>NZ_JBMHMI010000001.1:3062500-4205000 GCF_049179015.1 Micromonospora sp. WMMD736 | reverse complement strand
TCCGGGTTTGGTGTGGGGCTTGTGGGTTGTGGGTTGGTTGTTTGTTGAGAATTGCACAGTGGACGCGAGCATCTTTGTGGTCAAGTTGTCAAGGGCGAACGGTGGATGCCTTGGCACCAGGAGCCGATGAAGGACGTGGGAGGCCGCGATAGGCCTGGGGGAGCTGTCAACCGAGCTGTGATCCCAGGGTGTCCGAATGGGGAAACCTGGCACCAGTCATGTGGTGTCACCCACACCTGAACACATAGGGTGTGTGGAGGGAACGCGGGGAAGTGAAACATCTCAGTACCCGTAGGAAGAGAAAACAAATAGTGATTCCGTGAGTAGTGGCGAGCGAAAGCGGATTGAGGCTAAACCGGCTGCGTGTGATACCTGTCAGGGGTTGCGTGGTCGGGGTTGTGGGACCCTGCTGAGTGTGCTGACACGCACTCGAGAAGTTACAAAGCCAGTGGCTAGCCGAATGGTGTGGAAAAGCCAACCGTAGGCGGTGATAGTCCGGTAGGTGAAAGTTGCTGGTCTTCTGTGGGTGTTCCCGAGTAGCGGCGGACCCCTGAAATCTGCCGTGAATCTGCCAGGACCACCTGGTAAGCCTAAATACTTCCTGGTGACCGATAGCGGACGAGTACCGTGAGGGAATGGTGAAAAGTACCCCGGGAGGGGAGTGAAATAGTACCTGAAACCGTTCGCCTACAATCCGTCGGAGCCTTGCGGGGTGACGGCGTGCCTTTTGAAGAATGAGCCTGCGAGTTAGTGGCATGTGGCGAGGTTAACCCGTGTGGGGGAGCCGTAGCGAAAGCGAGTCTGAATAGGGCGTTTTTAGTCGCATGCTCTAGACCCGAAGCGGAGTGATCTAGCCATGGGCAGGCTGAAGCGCGGGTAAGACCGCGTGGAGGGCCGAACCCACCAACGTTGAAAAGTTGGGGGATGACCTGTGGTTAGGGGTGAAAGGCCAATCAAACTCCGTGATAGCTGGTTCTCCCCGAAATGCATTTAGGTGCAGCGTCGCGTGTTTCTTGCCGGAGGTAGAGCACTGGATGGTCTAGGGGGCCCACAAGCTTACCGAAATCAGCCAAACTCCGAATGCCGGTAAGTGAGAGCGCGGCAGTGAGACTGCGGGGGATAAGCTTCGTAGTCGAGAGGGAAACAGCCCAGATCACCAGCTAAGGCCCCTAAGCGTGTGCTAAGTGGAAAAGGATGTGGGGTCGCATAGACAACCAGGAGGTTGGCTTAGAAGCAGCCACCCTTTAAAGAGTGCGTAATAGCTCACTGGTCAAGTGGTTCCGCGCCGACAATGTAGCGGGGCTCAAGCACACCGCCGAAGCTGTGGCATTCACATTTTTACCCCGCGTGCCCTTGATGGTGCGTGCAGGTGTGTGGATGGGTAGGGGAGCGTCGTGCCGGGGGTGAAGCAGCGGGGTGACCCAGTTGTGGACGCGGCACGAGTGAGAATGCAGGCATGAGTAGCGAAAGAAGGGTGAGAAACCCTTCCGCCGGATGACCAAGGGTTCCAGGGCCAGGCTAATCCGCCCTGGGTGAGTCGGGACCTAAGGCGAGGCCGAGAGGCGTAGTCGATGGACAACGGGTTGATATTCCCGTACCCGCGAAAGAGCGTCCCTGATGAACCTCGTTGTGCTAACCACCCGAACTGGCTGATGTCTTCGGACGGATGTTGGGGAGCGTGGGAACCTGGCGGGTAGTAGTCAAGCGATGGGGTGACGCAGGAAGGTAGCTGAGCCCGGCCGGTGGTTGTGCCGGGGTAAGCGTGTAGGCCGTGTCGTAGGCAAATCCGCGACGCATGAGGGCTGAGACGTGATGCCGAGCCGATTCAGGTGAAGTCAGTGATCCTATGCTGCCGAGAAAAGCCTCTAGCGAGTTCTTAGCGGCCCGTACCCCAAACCGACACAGGTGGTCAGGTAGAGAATACCGAGGCGATCGGGCGAACTGTGGTTAAGGAACTCGGCAAATTGCCCCCGTAACTTAGGGAGAAGGGGGGCCGGAGACGTGAAGCCCCGCGCGGGTGGAGCGTTGTATGGCCGCAGAGAGCAGGGGGAAGCGACTGTTTACTAAAAACACAGGTCCATGCGAAGAAGTAATTCGATGTATATGGACTGACGCCTGCCCGGTGCTGGAACGTTAAGGGGACCTGTTAGCTCTTCGGGGCGAAGCGGAGAACTTAAGCGCCAGTAAACGGCGGTGGTAACTATAACCATCCTAAGGTAGCGAAATTCCTTGTCGGGTAAGTTCCGACCTGCACGAATGGCGTAACGACTTCCCCACTGTCTCAACCACAGGCCCGGCGAAATTGCAGTACGAGTAAAGATGCTCGTTACGCGCGGCAGGACGGAAAGACCCCGGGACCTTTACTATAGCTTGACATTGGTACTTGAGTTAGCTTGTGTAGGATAGGTGGGAGCCGGTGAAGCTCATACGCCAGTATGGGTGGAGGCAATCTTGAAATACCACTCTGGTTGATTTGGGTATCTAACTTCGGACCGTTATCCGGTTCAGGGACAGTGTCTGGTGGGTAGTTTAACTGGGGCGGTTGCCTCCTAAAGGGTAACGGAGGCGCCCAAAGGTTCCCTCAGCCTGGTTGGCAATCAGGTGTTGAGTGCAAGTACACAAGGGAGCTTGACTGTGAGACTGACAGGTCGAGCAGGGACGAAAGTCGGGACTAGTGATCCGGCACTTGCGAGTGGAAGCGGTGTCGCTCAACGGATAAAAGGTACCCCGGGGATAACAGGCTGATCTTCCCCAAGAGTCCATATCGACGGGATGGTTTGGCACCTCGATGTCGGCTCGTCGCATCCTGGGGCTGTAGCAGGTCCCAAGGGTTGGGCTGTTCGCCCATTAAAGCGGTACGCGAGCTGGGTTTAGAACGTCGTGAGACAGTTCGGTCCCTATCCGCCGTGCGCGTAGGATACTTGAGAAGGGCTGTCCCTAGTACGAGAGGACCGGGACGGACGAACCTCTGGTGTGCCAGTTGTCCCGCCAGGGGCACGGCTGGTTAGCTACGTTCGGAAGGGATAACCGCTGAAAGCATCTAAGCGGGAAGCCTGCTTCAAGATGAGGTATCCCACCCACTTTGTGGGGTAAGGCCCCCAGCTAGACGACTGGGTTGATAGGCCGGAAATGTAAGCCCGGTAACGGGTTCAGTTGACCGGTACTAATAGGCCGAGGACTTGACTACTAAGCTGCTACGCGTCCACTGTGCAACTCTGAACAAACACCCACCCGTGAGTGTTGTGCCGGGTTGGTTGATATGTTCATAGAGTTACGGCGGTCATGGCGGAGGGGAAACGCCCGGTTACATTCCGAACCCGGAAGCTAAGCCCTCCAGCGCCGATGGTACTGCACTCGTGAGGGTGTGGGAGAGTAGGACACCGCCGGACAATCTTCCAGTTAAGGCCACCCCCGATGGGGGTGGCCTTTTCTGCATTCCGGCCCGAACCCCGCGGGCCCTTCGGCCCCCGCCGGTCCCATGCCCGGGTCCGCGCGCCTCGCACTGCGTGATCTGCGCGGTGATCATGAAGTTATTGCCGTGACACGCCGATGGCGGTGGCAATAACTTCATGATCACCGCGGCGAGGCGGCGAGGCGGCGAGGCGGAGAGGCGGCGAGGCGCGGCGGGTCGTGCGGGTGGGTGGAGGCGGGGCGAGGTCGGGGCTTAGGGTCGGGCCCGTGGGGGACCTGCTGATTCTTCTCGTCTTTGGCTGTTGCGTGGCTGCCGTGTTGGCCGCGCTGTGGTGGCTCGGCGTGCGTGGTCGTCGCCGCGGTGTGGGTGGCGAGGTCATGGGGCCGTTCGAGGAGATGTGGCATCCGGCCGCGACGCGCTACCGCGCCGAGGTCCGCGTACAGGAGCAGCGGATGACGCCGAGACCGTCTGCCGACGACACCGACGGGCGGGCTCAGGAGGGCTTCGGGCCGCAGACGTAGCGCGGCTCGGCGTCGTAGCGCCAGCTGAACTTCTCCCGCTTGACCACCACGCCGCCCTTCTTGATGACCCGGAAGGCGTCCTGGGTGAAACCGTTGATGCCGTTGCTGGGAATGCACTTCGGGCCGGGCTCGAGGTGGATCAGCTTCGGCGTGGTGATGTTGCGGCGTGGGCCGTACTCCGTCTCGACGCTGTCGTAGATCTTCGTGCTCCAGATGGAGACGGTCACCGAGCTCGACGTGTACGACGTGTCGATGAGCAGGCCGTACTCGGTGTTGTTGCGGAACTTCATGTCCAGGTTCGGCCAGAAGATGGTCGACTCGATGACGGCCGGGTACCTGTCGAACCAGTACGAGTGGGGTTTGTGCTCCACGTCCTGGAGGCCGGCGTAGTAGGCGGCGTTGAACAGGGTCGTCGTGAACTGCGACGTGCCACCCCCGACACCGGGCACCAGCTTGCCGTCCAGGATGACCGGCGCGTCCTGGTAGCCCTGCGCGTAACCCCGCTCGCCGGTGTGCCCGTTGAGGGAGAACGTCTTGCCCGGCAGCACGACCGTGCCGTCCACCTTCCTGGCGATGGTGGCGATGTTCTGGCTGCGCGGCGACGCCATCCCGCCGGTGAAGCGGGTGGTGAAGGTGGACACCCGTTCCTTGATGCCCAGACCCCCCAGCTTCTCCGTCGTCAGCTCCGGCGGCGTCTCCTTCAGCTCTCCGGTCACCTCGCGCCCGTCGGACTTCGGCAGCACCGCCAACAGGTCACGGTTCAGCGCAGCGGCATCGAGCTGCTGCCCGGCACGCCCGTCGGTGACCGTGGGACGGCCGCCGGCGATGGTCATCGTGGCGTCCTTCGGCGGCACCTCTATCGCGTTCAGCTTGTCGCCGAGGGCTGCCCGCAGTCGTTTGACGTCCACCGCCGGAGTGAGCTTGCCGGCCTTGTCGGCGGTGAACCGCAGGCTCCTCGCGATGACCGCCGGTGGCACCTGCACCGAACCCCGGTCGGTGCGCAGGGTGACCGGCGCGGCCACGGCCGGTTTGGCGAGTTCGGCTACCAGCCGGTCCACCTCCTCGGTGGTGGTCGCCGGCTGGCTCTCCACCAGGGGCACGGTGACCGGCGTGCCGGCCAGCCAGCCGACCCGGACGGCGTCGACCGAGCGCTGCTGGTCGAAGGCGAGGCCGGGCTTGGGGCGTACGACCTTGGGTGTGGTGCCCTGATAGGAGATGGCCGGCATCGTCATGGGGCGGATCTGGCCGCCGAGCGCCGCGCGCAGGGCCGCGTCCAGGCGGGCCGCGTCGACGGTGACGACCGGTTCGACGGTACGGGAACCGACCAGCCGACTGACCGGGTGCGCTTGGGCTTCGGCCGCTGCCGCAACCGTGGCCGCCACGTCGACCGCCAGTCCCACGTCGGCCGGATTGATCTCGGCGGTGCGCTCGCCCACCGTGATCCGCAGGGGCGCGGCGAGGGCTGCGGCCCGCCGTTCCAGCTCTGCCCGCAACTCCCGGTCGGCCGCGTCGCGGCTCCGACCGCCCAGCTCGGTGCCGAGCACGCTGGTGCCCCGGGGCACGTCACCGGCGTACGCCCAGGCGCCGGCACCCGCGACGGCGGCGAGGACGCCGCCGGTGATGCCCGCGCCGAGCAGCATCCGTACGCGGCGTGGACGGCGGCCGCCGTTGTCCGGCTCGCCCGAGGCCGTGGCCGTTGCCGCTGCTGGTGTGGCGACGTCCGGCTCGTCGTCCGGCCAGGTGACCGCCGTAACCTGCACGGTGGGCCGGTCGTCGACGGGTGGATGTTTGTCGCCGTACAGCGTCACTGCAACCTCGATCGCCAGGTGCCGCGGGAGGTTCCCCCTCCCGGAGGACACCACGGTAACCAATGCCCGACCGTCCACGTGGGCTGTGCCCGTCCGGTGCTGTCACCGCGTGTCGTCCGGTGTGTCGCGGGGGCGTGGGGGCGGTGCCCGCGCCGGGGGACGGGCGTGGGACGGTGGCGTGGTGGACGCTGCGGAGCGGGTGTTGGCGTACGGCGGCGGTTGGTTGGACCGGGCCGGCGCGTTACGGACCGACCAGGCCCGGCTGGACGCGTTGCTCGCCGACCCGGCGACGGTGGTGTTACCCCTGTGGCGGGACCGTTGTCTCGTCGATGGAGACGGTCCGGTCCGGCTGACGGCCGACCGCGCGTCGCTCGTCCGGTCGGCCGCCGCGGAGACCGTGTTCCTGGGCCTCGACGGGAACGTCGCGGTGTTCGCCGTGGACCTGTCCGCGCTCGCTGAGACCGCTGCGGTCGAGATGGCGGGGGCGGCGCGGGCCGTCGACGTACGGGCGCTGGTCGGGCGACTCGACCCGGCGGGCGCGGCGACCCAGGCGTACGCGCGGGGGTTGCTGCACTGGCACCGGCAGCAGCGGCACTGCGGCGCGTGCGGCGCGGTGGCCGTCGCCGGTGGCGGTGGCCACGTGCGGACCTGTTCCGGCGCGGAGTGTGGGCGGTTGCTGTTCCCCCGCATCGAACCGGCGATCATCGTGCTGGTCGAGGCGCCCGGCTCGGCCGGGCGTTGCCTGCTGGCCCGGCACGCGGGTGCGGCCGAGGACTCCTACTCGACGCTTGCGGGCTTCGTGGAGGTGGGCGAGAGCCTGGAGGACGCGGTCCGCCGGGAGATGGCCGAGGAGGCCGGGATCACCGTTGCCGACGTGAGGTACCAGGGGTCGCAGGCGTGGCCGTTCCCCGCCGGGTTGATGGTGGGTTTCCGGGCCACGGCGACGTCCGAAGAGGTACGCGTGGACGGCGAGGAGTTGCTGGAGGCGCGCTGGTTCACCCGGGACGAGTTGCGGGCGCGGGTTGCGGCAGGTCGCCGGCTCGGCCGGGTGGACTCGATAGATCACCGGCTGCTGAACGACTGGCTGGCCGGAACGCGCTGAGACAGCTCAGCCGTATGGATGAACCCAACATCACCTTCAGCGGCTTTTCAGCCCGGCGTTACGTAAATGTAACAATGCTGTGCAGCAACTACTGCTGGTGAAGATTCTGGAATCACTCGCCCCAATTTCGATGGTTTGTAGGGGGAGCGAGTCAACGCTCACCTGACTCACGGTGACGGCCGGGGATCGTGGTGGCGAGCGTGGGTTACCGGCCAGTAGCAGGGCCCTTGTGAGGTACGTCGCTTCGCGAGAGCATCCAATCCGCACCCTGCGCGATCCGCCGACCATCCCCCGGGAGCGGGCCGCAGCGGCCACGCGCTTTCCCCAGTCCCGAGTCGCTGTGGCGATCGGTGACCCCCGGTTCGAGGAGGACCCGTGAAGGATTCGGAAACCCGTCAGGCCCACGGCGGCACCCGCTGGCGTCGCTTCGCCGCCATGATGGTTCCCGCTGCGGTCGCCGCCGGCGGCATCGTCTTCGGTATGGCCAACGGCGCCATCGCCGCCAACATCACCGTCGCCGGCAAGCCGTTCAAGATCTCCGCCTCTGAGCTCGACGGGAAGGGCTTCAAGCAGTACGGCGGTGTGGTGACCACCAAGGACGGCAAGATCGTCCCGGTGGCGATGTCGGAGATCGGCGAGGCTCACCTGACCAAGCTGTGCCAGTCCGTTGACGCGTCCGTGCCCGGTCTGCCCAAGATCGTGCTGACCATCAACGCCGGTGACGCCCCCGGCAAGGAGGCGGTGGCCAAGAACCTGCTGATCGCGATGGAGTCGCTGGACGGTGACGCCGAGTTCACCGACATCAACATCGGTAAGGATGCCAGTGACCTCGGACCCGCTCCGGCCGGCTCGTTCGGTCAGGACGCCACCCACGTGAACATCAAGGACCTCGAGCAGGTTGCCCGCTACACCACCGCCGGCACCTTCACGCTCACCGGCCTGAAGTTGAAGGTCAACGTCGGCGCTGAGGCGAAGGAATGCTTCTGAGCTGACGCCACCGAGGCTCGCGAGGGGCGCCCCTCGCGAGCCTCGGTCCTGCCCACCCCTTTCACCCCAGGAGGACGTACGTGTCGACCGCCACTCATCGCGCACAGCCCGGCCGTGTCGGTCGGGCCTGGCGCGATTTCCGCCGCTGGCGGCGGTCCCGGCCATTCTGGGGCGGCCTCTTCACCATCCTGGCCGGAGTGGAGATCCTCGGCACCACCAAGGTCAGCCTGGCCGGACTGACCCTGCAGATGGGACCGACCGGTTTCCTGTCCTGGTTGATCCCCACCATCCTGGTCACCTGCGGCCTGTTGATGTGGCTCAGCCCCGCGCAGCGGATCTTCTACGCCATCGTCGGCGCGGTGACCGCGGTCTACTCGCTGATCGGAGTCAACCTCGGCGGGTTCTTCATCGGCATGTTGCTGGGCATGGTCGGTAGCGCGCTCGGCTTCGCCTGGGTGCCCGTCAAGAAGCCCGCGGCGGCGCCCCCTGCCGCCGGGGAGCCGGACGACGAGCAGGCCGAGGAGGGCGACGCGGCCGACGAAGCGCCGCTCGTCGACGAGCTACTGCCGGCGCGGGAAGTCCAGGACGAGGTCACCGGGCCGCTCACCGACATCCTCCCGCAGCCGCGCGGAGTGCTGCGCGAGCCGGCGCCGAACCAGCAGACGGACGCGCGCGACACCGCCGAGTTACCGCCCGTCGGGGAGCCGGGAACGTCGCAGACCCGGTCGACGATGGCCCACGACCCGAAGACGTACGTGGTGACGTTGCTGCTGATGAGCCTCGCCAGTGCCGGTCTGACGACGGTCGACGGGGCGTCGCCGGTGCGAGCGGCCGCCCCCTCCTGCCCAACCCCGACATCGTCGGCCCGGCCCACCACGCCGCCCACCTCCCCGCCCAGCGCGAGCCCGAGTCCGAGCCCCAGCGCCACGACGGAGAAGTCGGACGGAAATCTGATCAGCAGCATCGTCGACGGGATCGGTGACCTGTTCACCGGCGGCGACGACGACAAGACGGATTCCTCGGACCGGGCCGCCGCCACGGTCGAGCCCACCAGCGGCGCCGCGTCGGCCACCCCGAGCGCCGACCCCACGCGTAGCGCCACACCCGACTCCACCCGGACGGCGACCCCCACCCGCGCCCCCGACGCTCCGTGTGCCAGCCCGAAGCCGACCAAGTCGGCGCCCGTCGAGCCCGGCAAGCCACTGCCGAAACTGGCGGCGGACCCGGACATGCCCAAGGTCGCCGCCACCCCGGCGAAACTCACCGGCTCCAAGGTGGAGATGACGAACCTGCGGTTTCGCGGGGTTGAGCCGTTGCGCACCGCCAAGGGCGAGATGCGGGCGCTGAAGTTCACCATGAGCAGGGCGGTGACCAGCGACTTCGCGTTGCTGGTGGCGGGGCCGTCGGGCGGCTCGCTGCTGACCGAGACCGACCAGCTGACGATCGACGGTGACGTGACCTTCTACGCGACCCGGTTCGTCGGCCGGTTCCTGGGCATCAAGGTCACCCTGACTCCGGACCTGCCCTTCCCCGACGGCATCCCGGTCACCTCGCCGCTGCCGCTCACCTTCACCGACCCGCAGATCGACCTGGCCTTCATCTCCTGTGACACGTTGACGGGCCGCCCCAGCCTCACGCAGTCGCTGCAGTGATCGCCCGTGGGACGACGTCCGGACCCGGACGCCGTCCCACGGGCCGAATAGCGCCCCGACCTGTTCCGGTCAGAGTCGGGCCAGCGCCTTGCGCAGCGGGTCGAGGCCCAGCGCGCCCAGATCCAACGCCTGCCGGTGGAACTCCCGCAGGTCGAAGTCGGCGCCCTTACGAGCCATCGCGTCCTCGCGAGCCTGCAACCAGATCCGCTCACCCACCTTGTACGACGGCGCCTGGCCCGGCCAGCCCAGGTAGCGGTTCAGCTCGAAGCGCAGGTTCTCGTCCGGCACCCGGCAGTGCGCCCGCATGAACTCCCAACCCAGCTCGGGCGTCCACCGCTCGCCCGGGTGGAAGCCGAACGGGTTGTCCCTCGGGATCTCCAGCTCCAGGTGCATGCCGATGTCGACGATCACCCGCGCGGCGCGCATCGCCTGGCCGTCGAGCATGCCCAGCTTGTCGCCCGGGTCCTGGAGGTAGCCCAGCTCGTCCATCAGCCGCTCGGCGTAGAGCGCCCAGCCCTCACCGTGCCCCGAGACCCAGCAGAGCAGCCGCTGCCAGCGGTTGAGCAGGTCGGCCCGGACGGCGGTCTGGGCCACCTGAAGGTGATGCCCCGGCACGCCCTCGTGGTAGACCGTCGTCACCTCACGCCAGGTGGAGAAGTCGGTGATGCCCTGCGGCACCGCCCACCACATCCGACCCGGGCGCGAGAAGTCCTCGCTCGGTCCGGTGTAGTAGATGGCCCCGTCGCTGGTGGGCGCGAGGCAGCACTCGATCCGGCGAACCTGCTCCGGGATGTCGAAGTGGGTGCCATGCAACTCGGCGATGGCCTTGTCAGCGAGCGCCTGCATCCAGTCGCGGAACGCCTCCTTGCCCTGGATCGTGCGCGCCGGGTCGGCGTCGAGCCGCGCCACGGCCTCGTCGACCGTCGCGCCCGAACCCGCGATACGCCCGGCCACGACCCGCATCTCCGCCTCCAGGCGGGCCAGCTCCGCGAAACCCCAGGCGTACGTCTCGTCCAGGTCGATCTTCGCGCCGAGGAAGTACTGCGAGGCGAGCTCGTAGCGCTCCCGGCCGGCGGCCTGCTTGTCGCGCCCGTGCGGAGCCAGTTCGGCCCGCAGGAACTGGCCGAACTCGGCGGTCGCCGCGGTGGCCGCCGCCGCACCCCTGCGCAGCTCGGCACCGAGCGTGCCGTCCGCGCCCAGCCGCTCGACCAGAGCGTGGTAGAAGTTGTCCCCGGCCGGGTCGGTCCAGATGTCGCACTGCTTGGCCACCTCGACGAGCTGCACCTTCGAGCTGACCTGCCCGTTGGCGAGCGCCTCACGGAGCGTGGTCTTGTAGCCCTCCAGCGCCCCGGCGAGGCCGTTGAGCCGGGTGGCGATGTTGGCCTGCTCGTCGGCCGTCGCCATCGGCATCAGGTCGAACACCATGCGGATCTCGTGCAGACCGCTGGTGATCACGCTGACTTCGCTCGTCGTCTCGCCGGCCTCGTAACGGGCCACATCCAGACCGAGTCTCTCCTGCATGGCTTCCTTGGCGGTGCGCTCCGCCTCGGTGTCCGGCTCGGACGTCTCCAGCTCGGTGAGCGCCTCGCGGGTCAGGTCGGCGCGCGCCCGGTATCCGTCCGGTGAGAGGTCGTCGAGCTTGTTGTCGTAGCCGGCGATGCCGACGTAGGTCGCGCCGGTCGGGCTCAACTGCGCCCACTTGTCCACGTAGCGGTTGGCGATTTCATCAATTCGTCCCACGCTGCGACACTACGTGACCACCCGGCCCGGATGTCGATGTCAATTGTCGTGTCCAAGCAGCGGAAAGTCGGACGACTTCGTCGTACCCCTACGGCAGAGTGTCAGGGGTGAACACCGACATCGCTCCTGACAGGGCCCCGCTGCGCACCTGGTTGCCGGGCTTCTTCGCCCTCGCCGCGATCTGGGGCTCCAGCTTCCTGTTCATCAAGGTCGGCGTGGCCGAGCTGCACCCACTACAGCTGACCCTCTACCGCGTCGGCGCCGGCGCGCTGACCCTGCTGGTCGTCCTCGCGGTGCTCCGCGACCGGCTACCCCGCGAGCCCCGGGTGTGGGCGCACCTGGCCGTCATCGCCGCGTTCGGCGTGGCCGTGCCGTTCACCCTCTTCGGTTACGGCGAGCAACGTGTCGAGTCGATGCTCGCCGGCATCTGGAACGCGACGACGCCGTTGATCGTGCTGCCGCTCGCGGTGCTGGTGTTCCGGACCGAGCGGTTGACCGTACGCCGGGCGATCGGCCTCGGGCTGGGCTTCGTCGGCGTACTCGTCGTGCTCGGGGTCTGGGAGGGCATCGGCGGGGCGCACTTCGTCGGGCAGCTGATGTGCTTCGGCGCGGCCGCCTGCTACGGCGTCGCCATCCCGTACCAGAAGCGGTTCGTCGCCGGCAGCACGCACTCCGGGCTGTCCCTGTCCACGGCGCAGCTGCTGCTCGCCGCCGTGCAGCTCGCCATCGTCACCCCGTTCGTCGCGGGCCCGCCGCCGCTGCCCACCGAGCTGTCGGCGAAGGTCGTGGCGAGCGTCCTGGCCCTCGGCGCGCTCGGCACCGGGCTCGCCTTCGTCATCAACATGCGCAACATCCGGCTGGCCGGCGCGAGCACCGCGTCCACCGTCACGTACCTGGTTCCGATCTTCGCGGTGCTGATCGGCGCCGTGGTGCTCGACGAGCGGCTCAACTGGCACCAGCCGGTCGGCGCGCTCATCGTGCTGCTGGGCGTCGCGGTGGCGCAGGGCGTGTTCGGCCGTCGGAGGCCCCGACCGGTCGTCGGCGTGGGTGCGCCCGCGGCGCCCGCCGCCGAGCCCGTCCGGCGTTGACCCGCGCCGGGCCACCGCTCGGACCCGGTCGCAGGGTGCGGGACCGGGCCACCGGTCAGGTCCGGTCCCGAGTCCACTCGACCAGCTGCTCGGCCGACCAGGTGTTGATCACCCGGTCGGCCGGGACGCCGCAACGCGCGGCCCGCTCGCAGCCGAACCGCTGCCAGTCGAGCTGGCCGGGCGCGTGCGCGTCCGTGTCGATCGCGAAGCGACAGCCCGCTTCCAGGGCGCGACGGATCAGCCGCTTCGGCGGGTCCTGCCGCTCCGGCCGGGAGTTGATCTCGACGGCGGTGTCGTGCTCCGCGCAGGCGGCGAAGACGGCGTCCGCGTCGAAGTCGCTCTCCGGGCGGGTCCGGGCCCGGTGCCCCTTGTCACCCGGGCCGGTCACCCCCGGTGGCCGGGACGACACCATCCGGCCGGTGACGTGGCCGAGGATGTCCAGGTTCGGGTTGGCGACCGCCCGCACCATGCGCCGGGTCATCTTCGACCGCTCGTCCTTCAGGCCGCTGTGCACCGAGCCGACAACCACGTCGAGTCGGGCCAGCAACTCCTCGTCCTGGTCGAGCGACCCGTCGGCGAGGATGTCCACCTCGATGCCGGTGAGGATCCGGAAACCCTCCGGCAGCGCCGCGTTGAGCTGCGCCACGTGGTCGAGCTGACGGCGCAGCCGCGCCGCGGTCAGCCCCCGGGCCACGGTCAGTCGCGGCGAGTGGTCGGTCAACACCAGGTACTCGTGACCCAACTCGACCGCGGCCAGCGCCATCTCCTCGATGGGTGAGCCGCCGTCGGACCAGTCCGAGTGGGTGTGGCAGTCGCCCCTCAGGGCGGCGCGCAGCGCCGTGGCCTCGGCATCCAGGTCGCTGCCCTCGGTCGCCACCAGCCGGCGCAGATAGACCGGCTCCTCACCGGCCAGGGACTCCGCCACGCAGCGAGCCGTCACGTCGCCGACGCCGGCCAGCTCGGTGAGGGTGCCGTTGCCGGCCCGTTCGGCCACCTCGCCCGCCGGCAGGCCGGCCAGCGCCGTGGCCGCCGAACGGAACGCCCGCACCCGGTAGGTGGCCTCGTTCGCCCGCTCCAACAGGAACGCGATCCGGCGCAGGTCGGCGATGGGATCCCGGGCGGCCATGTCAGGGAGCCTTCGGGCAGCCGTGTCGACGCTGCCACGCGGTCACCTCGGCGGCCGGTTCGCGATTGCCGCCGCGCCGCCACGAGTCCAGATAGCGCGCCGGCCAGAGCACCCCGCGCCGGATCCACCACCCGTCCTTACCCGTGCACGGCGGCGAGATTCCGAAGTGCACGTGACAGACGTTGTTCGCGTTGCCGGTCCGACCCACCTTGCCGAGCTGCTGCCCGGCACGCACCCGGACCCCCGCCTCGACGCCGGACGAGACGACGCTCAGGTGCGAGCCGTAGTAGCGCACCCCGTCGTCACCGAGCAGCGACACCGACAGCCCGCCGTTGTCCGGGCCCTGCGGCCCGCTCTTGGAGTACCTGTCGACGCGACTCACCTCCAGCACCTTGCCATCGGTCACCGCCACGAACGGCTCACCGCAGTTCGCGAAGAGGTCCGTCGCGGGGTACGCCCCGTGCGTCGGGTGGTAGTCCACGTTGTCGGCGCGTACCGGAAAGACATGCCGGACCCCGGCGCGGGGCGCGCTCGGCGACGGCTTGGCCGACGACGGCGTCGGGCTGGCCGGGCGGGTCGTGGTCGGCGCGACCGTCGGGGCCCCCGGCTGCTCACCGGTCGCCCAGACCGCCGACGACGACGGCGCGGCGACGCCGTCCGGCGGCACCCCGGGCCGGGTCGTCGCGCAGCCGGCGGCCAGCATCGGGGCGAGCAGCAACAGGATCGGGTACGCCGGACGCACGCGGCGACCGATCGTCGGCGAGGGCATTCGGTCATCCTGACAGACCGGTACCGTGGGGACGAGCGACGCGCGTGAGGGAGGGCAGCCGGTGAGCATCGCCCAACCCGACCCGAACCCGGGTGTGACGCGGCCGGTGTCGCGTACCCCGTCGGGGCTCTTTCCGGCCGGACCACCGACCAGGCCGACCTACCGCGAACCGCACCCGGTGACCGGCGGTGGTGTCGCCTCCGGCGGCGGTGCGGCCGCCGCCTGGCTGCTGCTGTTCGGGCTCCTCGGCACCGACGTGATCAGTTATGCGTGGTGGACGGTGGTGGCCGGGCTGCTCGCCTGGGCGACCGCCCTGGTGCTGGTGCGCTACGGCGATCGTGGAGTGGCCACCGGAGTGGCCATCGTGACCGCCGGCGGCTGGAGCATCGCCGCCGCCGTGGTGGCCGTGCGCTGGGCCACCAGCGGTGACTGGCCGCTGTGGTGAGCGAGACCAAACCGGCCCGGATCACGGCGTGGACGACTGCGCCGCGTGCCCGGTCGGCTGCGTAGCGAACGCCGTCTTGACGTGGCCGACGAGACTCGGCACTCTCGGCACTATGGCCTGGACCACCCCGCGGCAGGACCCGGATCGCAACCGCCGCCGCCTCCAGTTGCTCGCCGAGTTGGCGGGCGCACGGGCGGTACGCCAACGCAGCCGGCCGCAGCGACAGCGCACCGAGCGTCTACGCCAACTCATCGCCACCCGCCGTCGGGTAGCTGGCTGATCCCGACTTTGTCAGGTTTGGCCGGCGTCTCGGGGCGTTGACCGGTCGCCTGCCGACCCGACCGGCTAACGTGCACCCTTGACGAGTCGGCGCTGTGCCGAGGGCTTTTGGGGGAACCGTGTCGTACTTCGCTGCGGCCGTGGTGCGTGATGACAGTGGCTGGACCGCCGCCGAGGTCAACCTGCGGGGTGTCGCCGACGTCGACGAGGTCGCCGACCGGCTGCGCGACGTCGACCAGGAAGCCGACACCTCGCTGCTCTTCGTCGAGGCCGACGACGCGTACCTGGTGATCCTGCGTCTCGACGAGGGCGAGGACCTGCGGGTCTTCGGCTCGGACTCGGCGTACGCCGAGGAGTCCCAGCTGGGTCAACTGCTGGTCGGTGACCTGAAGACGTCGGTGACCGGGCTCGACGGCGACGACGAGCCGCGCCCCGCTGCCAGCGGCGACGAGGAGAGCGAGCAGCCCGCCGTCGACCCGGAGGCCGATCCGGTGGGCGACGCCGATCTGCTCGCCAACCTGGGCATCTCCGCGCAGAAGCTGCTGACGCTCTGCGGCCACGAGGGGATGTTGCCGGCGGACGTCACCGCCGAGATCTGCGAGGTGCTCGGCTGCGCCGACGAGGTCGAGGAGTTGCGTGAGGTCTGAGCCGGCCGACGCCACCGACCCCGCACTGGAGTTGATCCGGCCGGGTCAGCCGACGCCCGGCGCGGTGGGCCGAGCCGGACCGGGCGCACACGAGGGCCTGGCCGACCCCGGTGGGGTCGGGCGACGGCAGCGGCACGAGCTGTGGATGCGCCGAGCCCTGGAGGTGGCCGTCACCGACCCGGCTGTTCCCGGCGGTGGCGTCGACGACATCCCCGTGGGCGCGGTGCTCTACGGACCGGACGGCGGCGAGTTGGCGATCGGGCGCAACGAGCGGGAACTGACCGGCGACCCCACCGCCCACGCCGAGGTGCTGGCCCTGCGTCGGGGCGCCGAACGGACCGGCGAGTGGCGGCTGGACGGCTGCACGCTCGTGGTGACGCTGGAGCCGTGCACCATGTGCGCGGGAGCGCTGGTGCTGGCCCGGGTCTCCACCGTCGTCTTCGGCGCGTGGGAGCCCAAGACCGGTGCGGCCGGCTCGCTCTGGGACGTGCTGCGCGACCGCCGGCTCAACCACCGTCCCGAGGTGTACGGCGGTGTGCTGGAAGCCGAGACCGCCGCCGTGCTGCGCGCCTTCTTCCGCTGAGGCTGCCCCTTCTGCGGCTGCGGCTCAGGCCGCCGGCAGGGTGACCGTGACGACCAGGCCACCGCCCGGGCGGGGGTGCGCCTCGGCGGTGCCGCCGTGGGCCCGGGCCACCGCGCGGACGATCGACAGACCCAACCCGAAACCGCGCGTACCGGCCACCCGCTCGCGGGACAGCCGACGGAACGGCTGGAACATCGTCTCGACGTCGTAGCCGGCGATCAGCGGGCCGGTGTTGGTCACCGTGAGGGTGGGCCGCCCGTCGACCACGGCGGTGCGCACCTCGACCCATCCGTCGGCGGCCAGGTTGTGCCGCAACGCGTTCTCCACCAGGTTGAACGTCAGCCGCTCCAACAGCACCGGGTCGCCGTTCGTCGGGGCCGGCGCGAGCGACCGGTGTACGGGCAGGTCGGGCGCCTGCTTGCCGGCCTGGTCGATGACGTGCGCGCAGACCTCCGCCAGGTCGACCGCCGTACGCTCGGTCAGCTCGTTCTCCGAGTCGGCGAGGGTCAGCAACCCGTCGATGAGCCGTTCGTGCCGCTCGTTGACCGCCAGCAGCGACTCGCCCAACCGCCGGGTCTCCTCCGGCGCGTCCGGCCGGGTCACCGCCAACTCCACCAGCGCGCGGTTCAACGCCAACGGCGTACGCAGCTCGTGCGAGGCGTTCGCCACGAACCGGCGCTGCCCGTCGAAGGAACGGTCCAACCGTTCCAGCATCTCGTCGAAGGTGTCGGCGAGTTCGCGTACCTCGTCGCGGGGACCGGCGAGCGCGATCCGCTCGTGCAGCCCGCGACCGGCGGTGTCCGCCCCGGCGATCCGCCGGGCGGTGCCGGTGATCTGCTGTAGCGGCTGCAACGCCCGACCAGCGACCAACCAGCCGAACGCGATCGCCGCCGCCGACACCACGATCAGCGCGATCCCGCCCTGGGTGAGCAGTGACTCCAGCGCGTTGCGCTTCGCCTCGTCCTGCACCTCCTGTATCAAGGCGCGCAGGGTGTCGACGTTCTGCCCGCTGGGCGTGACAGGGCTGGCCTTGGGCAGGTCCCGCAGGCTCACCCCGAACGGCTGGGCCATCCGTTGGTCGACCAGCACGTACGTGACGGCGAGTAGGACCACGCCGGCCAGCAGGAAGAGCCCACCGTAGATGAGGGTGAGGCGGCCCCGGATCGTCAGCCGTTTCATCGGATCCGGTACCCCGCGCCCGGCACCGTCTCGATCACCGGTGGGTCGCCGAGCTTGCGGCGCAGCTTCACCATGGTCACCCGGACCACGTTGGTGAACGGGTCGATGTGCTCGTCCCACGCGCGTTCCAGCAGGTCCTCGGCGGAGACCACCGCGCCGTCGGCGCGCAGCAACTCGGCCAGCACCGCGAACTCCTTGCGGGACAGCGCGACGTGCCGGTCGTCGCGGCGTACCTCGTGCCGGGCCGGGTCGAGCTGGATCCCGGCCCGGCGCAACGTCGGCGGTGCGGCCGGCCGGGCGCGCCGGGTCAACGCGTGCACCCGCGCCGACAACTCCACCAGGGCGAACGGCTTGGTGAGGTAGTCGTCCGCGCCGATCGCCAGGCCCGCCACGCGCTCCCGTACCGCAGCGGCAGCGGTCAGCATCAACACCCGGGTCTCCCCGCCCGCGTCCACGATCGCCCGGCACACGTCGTCGCCGTGCACCACCGGCAGGTCCCGGTCCAGGACCACCACGGCGTACTCGTTGACGCCGAGCCGCTCCAGCGCGGCGTCCCCGTCGTACGCCACGTCGACCGCGAACGACTCGCGGCGCAGCCACTCGGCGATGGCGTCCGCCAGCACGTTCTCGTCCTCGACCACCAGCACTCTCACCCGTCCATGGTCCCCGCCCGCGGGTAACGGCGGCATAACCGTGCACGGTTACGCCCCGGATACGTCCGCTGCCGTGAACTGGGCGGCAACGTCCGGCGGTGCGCGCCGGAGGAGGAAACGGAGGCGGACACCATGCGGCGACAGATACTCGCGATCCCCGCCCTGCTCGTGCTGGCACTGGCCGGGTGCGGCCCGGCGGACGACGGCGGCGGGGTCGCGACCGCTGGCGGGGCGAAGGGCGGCGTCACGGCGAGCGCCACCCCGGCGGGCGACTCGGAACGGCGACTCGCGTTCGCCCGGTGCATGCGGGAGAACGGGGTGGACATGCCCGACCCGGAGGCGGGCGGCAAGCCGATGTTCCGGTTCGGCGAGGACGCCGACCCGCAGAAGGTCGAGGCGGCCATGGAGAAGTGCCGCGACAACCTGCCCAACGGCGGGCAGGGTCCGCAGCTCAACCCGGAGCAGGCCGAACAGATGCGCGCCATGGCGAAGTGCATGCGCGAGAACGGCGTGCCGAACTTCCCGGACCCGGACGCCGACGGGCGGATCCAGATCACCAAGGGCGACAACGGGCTCGACATCGGTGACCCGGCGCTGCGTGCCGCGATGGAGAAGTGCCGGCAGTACGCGCCGCAGTTCGGCGGTGGCCGGTGACCGGCACCGCTCGACGCGCCCGCCTACGGGCCGCCCTCGTCGGTGGAATCGTGCTGCTGGTCGCGGCCGTGGGCGTGGTCGCCGCGGTCGGCTTCGGCGGCGGGACCGGCAGGGACGCGGCCCAGGCCGGCCCCCCGGCGGCCACCGCCGCCATCACCCGGCAGACCCTCGCCGACTCCGAGACCGCCGATGGCGAACTGGGGTACGGCACGACGCGTACCGCCACGGCGAGGCTGAGCGGCACGGTCACCGGACTGCCGGCGACCGGGTCGACGGTACGCCGGGGCAAGGCGCTCTACCTGGTCGACAACGCGGAGGTGGTGCTCCTCTACGGCGGGCTGCCCGCGTACCGGACGCTCGCGCCCGGGGTGGAGGGCGCCGACGTCGCGCAGTTCGAGCGGAACCTCGCGGCGCTCGGCTACGACGGTTTCACGGTCGACGACGAGTACACGGGGGCGACCGCCGATGCCGTCAGCGAATGGCAGGACGACCTCGGCCTGGCGGAGACGGGCCGGGTCGAGCCCGGACGCGTCGTGTACGCCGACGGTGAGGTGCGGGTGGAGAGCCACCAGGTCGACGTCGGCGCGGTCACCCAGCCCGGTCAGGCGGTGCTCACCTACACCGGCACCAGCCGGGTGGTCACCGTCGAGTTGGACGTGGACGACCAGCGGCTGGCCAAGCGCGGCGCGAAGGTCAGGGTGAAGCTGCCGGACGGTCGGGCGGTGAACGGCACCGTCAGCACGGTCGAGACGGTCATCCAGACCGGTGCCGCCGGTGCCAACGGCCAGTCGTCGGAGGCGGAGACGAAGATCGAGGTGACCGTCGCCGTGGCCGACCCGAAAGCCCTCGCCGGCTTCGACCAGGCCAGCGTCGACGTCACCTTCACCGCCTCGGAACGCGCGGACGTGCTCACCGTGCCGGTGGCGGCGCTGTTGGCCCTCGCCGAGGGCGGCTACGGCGTCGAGGTCGTCGACGGCGACGCCCGCCGGATCGTGGCGGTGACCACCGGCCTGTTCGCCGACGGGCGGGTGGAGGTCACCGGTGCGGGGATCGCCGAGGGAACGACGGTGGTGGTGCCGGCGTGACCGACGACGTGATCGTGCTGGACCGGGTCAGCAAGCGGTACCCCGGCGGGGTCGTCGCGTTGGACGACGTGTCGTTGCGGATCGGCTCCGGCGAGCTGGTGGCGATCGTCGGCCCGTCCGGGTCGGGGAAGTCGACGATGCTGCACCTCATCGGCACCCTCGACCGGCCCTCCTCGGGCCGCGTCCGCATCGACGGGTACGACGCGGCGACGCTCACCGACCGGGAACTGTCCGCGCTGCGGGCCACCCGGATCGGCTTCGTCTTCCAGCAGTTCCACCTGGCCCCCGGCGTACCGGTGGTGGACAACGTGGCCGACGGGTTGCTCTACTCCGGCGTACCCCTGCGGAGGCGGCGCGACCGCGCGGAGGCCGCGCTGGTCCGGGTCGGCCTGGGCCACCGGCTCGGGCACCGGCCGCACGAACTCTCCGGCGGGGAGCGGCAGCGGGTGGCCGTGGCCCGGGCGGTGGTGGGTGAGCCGGCCGTGCTGCTCGCCGACGAGCCGACCGGCAACCTCGACTCGACGTCCGGTGCGGGAGTGCTGGACCTGCTGCACGAGCTGCACCGGGCCGGCACCACCGTCGTGGTGATCACCCATGATCGGGAGATCGCCGACAGCCTGCCCCGGCAGGTACGGATGCGGGACGGCGCGGTGCGGCACGACTCGGTCCTCGCGACGGGCGGGGTCGGCTGATGGCGGTGCTCACTCCGGCCCGGCTGGGCCCCGGGGACGTCCTGCGCGTCGGTGGCGTGGGCCTACGGACCCGACCGCTGCGGGCGTTCCTGTCGGCGCTGGGCATCGCGATCGGCATCGCCGCGATGATCGCGGTGGTCGGCATCTCGTCGTCGTCCCGGGCCGAACTGGACCGGGCGCTCGACGCGCTCGGTACCAACCTGCTCACCGTGGAGCCGGGCAACACCCTCTTCGGCGCGGATGCCCAGCTTCCCGAGGAGTCGGTGACCATGATCGGCCGAATCGGTCCGGTGACCGAGGTGTCCGCGACCGGGCAGGTCGCCGACGCCAAGGTCTACCGCTCGGACCGGATACCGGCCGCCGAGACGGGTGGGATCGGCACCCGAGCGGCCCGGCTGGACCTGCTGGGCACCGTCGGGGCGCAGGTGACCAGCGGAACGTGGCTCAACGAGGCCACCGCCCGCTACCCGGCGGTGGTCCTCGGCTCGACCGCCGCTGGTCGGCTGGGTGTCGCCGAGGCGGACCCGCAGGTGCAGGTGTGGTTGGGCGGGCGGTGGTTCACCGTGATCGGTGTCCTCGCTCCCGTGCCGCTCGCCCCGGAGCTGGACACGTCGGCGCTGGTCGGCTGGTCGGCGGCGACGGACTACCTGGGCTTCGACGGGCACCCGAGCACCGTCTACACCCGGGCCGAGGAGTCACAGGTCGAGACCGTCCGGTCGGTGCTCGGTGCGACCGCCAACCCGGAGGCGCCCAACGAGGTGGAGGTGTCCCGGCCCTCGGACGCGCTGGCCGCCGCCGAGGCGACCGACGCCGCCTTCACCGGGCTGCTGCTCGGCCTGGGCGCGGTCGCCCTGCTCGTCGGTGGCGTCGGCGTGGCCAACACGATGGTCATCTCGGTGCTGGAACGCCGGGCCGAGATCGGCCTGCGCCGGTCGCTGGGGGCCACCCGGGGTCAGGTACGCACCCAGTTCCTCGCCGAATCGCTGCTGCTCTCCGCGCTCGGCGGGGTCGGTGGAGTGCTACTGGGCATCCTGGTCACCAGTGGGTACGCGCTGTCCCAGGACTGGCCGACCGTGGTGCCGGCGTGGGCGATGCTCGGCGGGGTGGGCGCGACCCTGGTCATCGGCGGCTTCGCCGGCCTCTACCCGGCGGTCCGCGCCGCCCGGCTCTCCCCGACGGAGGCGCTCACCGCCGTCTGACCGGGCCGGCAGGCCGGCGCGGCGTGGCCCGTCTTGGGGCGGCCTGTCCCGGGCAGGCGTGGCGTGGCCCGGCGTGGCGTGGCCCGGCGTGGCGTGGCCCGGCGTGGCGTGGCCCGGCGTGGCGTGGCCCGGCGCCGCGTGGCGCGGTGCGGCGCGGTGCGGCGCGGCATGGTGCGGCGCGGCGTAAGCCGGGATAAGGCGAAAGAGCGTGATGACTGTGAGGCATCAAGATGCCTGTGAGTCATCACGCTCTTCGCGGTGTGCTGCCCCGGGAGGTCAGGCGATGATCGTGTCGAGCGCGATCTCCACCATCTGGCTGAAGGTCTGCTCCCGCTCCTCGGACGTGGTCTTCTCGCCGGTCTTGATGTGGTCGCTGACGGTCAGCACGGTCAGTGCCCGAGCCTTGAACCGGGCCGCGATCGTGTAGAGCGCCGCCGACTCCATCTCGACCGCCAGCACGCCGTAGTCGGCGAGCGTGTCGTAGAGGTCCGGCCGGTCGGTGTAGAAGGCGTCCGCCGCCAGGATCGGTCCGACGTGCATCGCGATGCCGCGCCGCTCGGCCACCTCGACCGAGGTACGCAGCAGGCCGAAGTCGGCAACCGGGGCGTAGTCGATCAGACCGTCGAAGCGCATCCGGTTCATGTTGGAGTCGGTGGACGACCCGATCGCCGCGACCACGTCACGCAGTTGCAGGTCGGTGCTGAGGGCGCCGCAGGAGCCGACCCGGATCAGCGTCTTCACGCCGTACTCGTTGATCAGCTCGTGGGCGTAGATGGAGGCGGACGGCATGCCCATGCCGGAGCCCTGGACGGAGACCTCGACGCCGTTCCAGCGGCCGGTGAAGCCCAGCATGCCCCGGACCGTCGAGTAGCAGGTCGCGCCCTCGAGGTAGGTCTCCGCGATCCACTTGGCCCGCAGGGGGTCGCCCGGCATCAGGACCCGCTCGGCGATCTCGCCCGGCTTCGCGCCGATGTGCGTACTCATGGCAAAGATCCTGCCAGGCCGGCTCGGGCGATACCGGTTCGGCGTCCGAACCGGCGGTCCTGTACCCTCGTCGGCGGTGGCGTGTCCGAGTGGCCTAAGGAGCACGCCTCGAAAGCGTGTGAGGGTTTACGCCCTCCGCGGGTTCAAATCCCGCCGCCACCGCTCGTAGCAAGCGAGGACGCCCGGTCGATCCGTGAGGATCGCACCGGGCGTTTCCGCGTCAGAGCTGCGTCTCGCCGCCGTCGACGAACAACTCGCTGCCGGTCATGAAGCTGCTCTGGTCCGAGGCGAGGAAGAGCACCGCGTTCGCGATCTCGTCGGGGTGGGCCAGTCGGCCCATCGGCACGGTGGACGCGATGCTCTTGAGCAGGGCGGGTGACTCCGCGGCGCTGGGAGCCAGGCCGGCGAGCCCGGGAGTCTCGGTGGAGCCGGGCACCAGGGTGTTGACCCGGATCTTGCGGTCCATCAGCTCGGCGGCCCAGCTGCGGCCGAACGAGCGGATGGCGGCCTTGGAGGCGGCGTAGACGCTGAACGCCGGGATGCCGCTGACGGCCGACGTCGAGCCGGTCAGCACGACCGAGGCACCCTCGTTGAGCAGGGGCAGGGCCTTCTGCACGGTGAAGATGGTGCCGTAGATGTTGGTGTCGAAGGTGTTGGCCACGTGCTCGACCGTGATCGCGTCGAGCGTCCGGAACTCGCCGCCGCCGGCGTTGGCGAACAGCACGTCGAGCCCCGCGCCGCGCTCCTCGATGGCCCGCATCACCCGGTCCAGGTCGTCGAGCTTCCCGGAATCGCTGACGATGCCTGTCGCGTTGGCGCCGATGCTGCTCACCGCTTCGTCCAGCGGGCCCTCGCGGCGACCGGTGACGAAGACGTAAGCGCCTTCGGCCGCGAAGCGGCGGGCGGCGGCCAGGCCGATGCCGGTGGTGCCCCCGGTGACGAGGGCGGTCTTGCCGTCGAGCTGTCCCACGATCGGTCTCCTTCGCAAATTGTGTACCGAGCGGTACTGATCCGACCGTAGCAACCCCTGAGCCGCGCGACAAATTTCTGTACCGATCGGTTCAACCGTGGCTAGGATGGGTGCCGGAGGTGGTGGACCGTGCCGGTACGAGGGCGCCCCCGCGGGTTCGACGTCGACGAGGCGCTGGAGCGCGCGCTTGAGGTGTTCTGGCGTCAGGGGTACGAGGGCGCCTCGATGACCGACCTCACCGCGGCGATGGGCATCAACAAGCCGAGCCTCTATGCCGCCTTCGGCAGCAAGGAGGAGCTGTTCCGCAAGGCCGTGGCCCGGTACGCCGAACAGGACATGGGGTACGCGCGGCACGCAATCGCCCAGACCACCGCGTACGAGGTCGTCGCCACTCTCCTGCGGGAGAACGTGCTCGCCGTCACCCGGCCCGACCGCCCGGCCGGCTGCCTCTCGATCCAGGGCGGCACCGCCTGCTCCAGCGAGAACGGGGGCGTCGCGGAGTTTCTCGCCGCCAGCCGGCTGGCCGGTGAGCGGGCCCTCGCCGACCGGTTCGCCCGTGCCGTCTCCGAGGGTGACCTGCCGGCCGGCGTCGACCCGGCCGCGCTCGCCCGATTCGTCATGAGCGTCACCGAGGGGCAGGCGATCCACGCCGCCGCAGGGGTTCCTCGCGAGGAGCTGCGGCAGACCGCTGAGATCGCGCTCGGTGGGTTCGCCGCCGTGTCCGGCGCGCGGCCGCCCGCGCACGTCCACGACTCAGCCTGAGCGCGCACCGCCCGAGAAGGAGCAGGCGGGCCGGCCCTCCGATCAGTGGAGGGCCGGCCCGCCTCGTGTCACGCGGTTGGGGCGTTGCCGTCCCGGTGGGTCAACCGGTACGAGGCGTCGACGGCATCCGTCTCCAGGATCACCGTGACCGGACCGGCGGGCAGGGTGCAGGTGACGGTCCGCTCGACGGCCGGGCTGGTCGGGCCGCAGTATCGGATGCCCTGGCTGTCGAAGACCGACAGGCGGGCGTCACCCGAGCCGGCGGTACGCGTCCAGGTGAAGCTCTCCCGGCTGGCGTGCTGATCGGCCGGGACGGTGTAACAGGCCGCGAAGTGGTCGGCCCCGGTGGTTGCCGTGGCACCCGCCGTGTCCGCCGGTAGGACCGGGCAGGCCGGCGGCCCGTCGGTCCGCGCGAAGGCCAGGGCGTACGAGGAGATCGGTTCCCCCTCGTCCGCGGTGAGCAGTACGGAGAAGGGCGCCTCGCCGGTCAGCTCGCAGCTGTACTGACGCAGCGAGGAGTAGTCACACACCTGATCGCCGGCGGCGTTCACCAAGCTGATCTCCGGTGAGTTCGTGTCTCCGGCCACCAACTCGGCGACGTGGGCCCCCGACGGGCTGGGCAACTGGAGGCAGTTGTGCTGCCCAGCGGCGGTGAAGCTGCCCCGGTGCGGGGCGTCCTGCCAGCCGGTGTCCGACACGGGCGTGCAGTCCGACGGCTTCCACGGCAGCAACGCGACGGCATACTGGAAGTCGTTGTCGATCACCGAGGTGCTGACGCCCCCGTTGAGGACCATCGTGTACCTACCCGCCGCAGGGACCTCGCACCGGGTTCCGTTGCAGACCTTGAGTCCGGCGGAGTCGTAGACGGTGGCGTACGCCCGGTAGTTCTCGTCGTCCACCGCCGTGACCCGGTACGCGCCGGCGCTGGGAAGGTCCAGGGTCCGGCAGCGGATGCCACCGAGGCCACCGCTCGGCGTCGAGTTGTACGTGCCCGGGGTGATGGTCGGGCAGCCCACCGCGTCGGAGAGACGACGGACCTGGACCTTGTAGGTGAGGTCCGTGGCGTCGGCGGGCCAGGTCCCCAGGTAGGAGACGACGCGGTAGGTCCCCGTGGCGGGCAGTACGCACCCGTCCTGCTCCGACCAGTCGGTACAGAGCACGGCACCCTGGGTGTCGACGATCGAGGAGAAGACGTCGTTGTACTGGTCCGGGGACCGGTAGACCATGATCCGCTCGCCGGCTTCGCCGTGGAACGGTTGGCAATTGGTCTGGACCGGCGAGGTCTGGTGCACCGTCAGAGCCGCCTGGTCCCAGTTGAGCCCGGTGGAGGCGGCACAACCTGCGGCGCGGTCGAGGCGCGTTGCCGCCACCCGATAGGTGACCGGCTCCCAGTTCCAGTTCTGCGCCAGGAGCGTGTACGCGCCGGTCGTCGGCACCGCACAGGACCGCCAGGAGTCGTACTCCGTGCACACCACCTGTCCGGCGGGGTCGTACAGCCGCCAGTCGAGGTACTGGTTCGCGTACTGGTCCATCCGGATGATCAGCCGACCCGGGTTGTTGACGCGCACCGACTGACAGCCGATTCCCTGGTACGGCTCCACGGTTCCGGTCCCGACCGCCGTGCCCGGGTCGCCGAACGTGCTCAGGGGCAGGGCCGGGCAGCCGGCCGACTGCGAGATCCGGGGCATCTTCAGGGTGTAGGTGGTCTTGTTGCCGTACATCTCCTGTAGGAAGAGCCGGTACGGTCCCGGCTCGCGGAGGGTGCACTCCGTCGTGTCCCCCACGGGGCAGATCGGCTGGAACTGGGCGTCCAGGATGTTGCCCCGGACGTCCCCGGCGCCGCCCGGGTCGGCGAGATGCAGGACCGCGCCGGTGGGCTGCGTGAAGGTGAAGCAGCGGGCGGCGAGGCCGGCGGGCAGGGTGCCGCTGCGCCCGGCGGAGGCGAAGGAGAAGAAGCCGGCGGGCAGGTTGACGCAGGCGGACGGGGTCCGCGTCGACTCCGCCGACAGCGAGTAGGCGCCCTTGCCGGTTCCGTAGTAGAGCTTCACCGTGATCGTGTAGGTGCCGGCCGCGCCGAGCTTGCACTCGTTGAGGTACGAGCTGACGTAGCAGAGGGTGCCGCCGTCGCTGCCCTTGACCTGTGCGCTGACTCCGTCACCGGAGACCTCGCGGAGTCGGACGAGCAGGGTGTCCTGGTCGACCGTCGAGGTGACCGTCCAGTTGTGCTGTGCGGCCCCGGTGATCGACGCGCAGTTCTTGACCGTGCCCGTCGGGAGGTCGCCGCCGCAGGCGGCGGCGAGGCCGACGACGGACTTCGTGTCCGAGGTGGCGCGGCCCGAGGCCGGAGTCGTGGTCGTCGACTTCGGGGGCGTGGTCGCGGTGGACGGTTGCTCGGTGGTCAGCGCCGGTCGCGGCGACGGCTCAGCCGTCGGGGCGGCGGTGGCGGGACCGGCCAGCAGGCCCGTACCCGTGAGGCTCAGGGCCGCTACCGCGGCCCATCTGGACAGATGTTTCCACAGTGGACTGAGCGCGGATGGACGCACGATGTCTTCCCCCGTTTCTGTCGCGCGATCTGCGCGGGCGACGGGATACTTTCACGGCGATCCATCCCGGACAATCAGCTTGCCGTCTCGACCGGGAAAGCCGGTCAGCAGGGGCCGGCGCCCTCGTCGAAGAGGCGGCGCGCCCACTCGGCGTACCCGGCGATGGTTTTCTGGACCGTGCGCCCGTCGTGCAGGAACAGGTACGCGCGGTCGCCGCTGCGGGCGAGCAGCCCGTCGAGCCGGTGTGTCCCCTGTGGAGCGGGTAGCCGGGTGACCGACGGGTAGCGGTCCCAGACCTCCTCGACCGGTGAGCCGGCCGTTATGCCCTCCGGTGTCCGCATCGGGTCGCCGACCCAGAGCAGCACCAATTTGTCCTCGACGAAGACGGGGCTGGTGGTGTCGTGGCCGGCGAGGACCGGTCCGCAGGCGTCCAGGTCGGTACGCAGGACGCCCCGGCGGCTCAGCTCGGTCTCGGTGTCGCCGAACTCGATGCCGCGCAGGCCGTTCAGGTCGACGATCTCGACGTTGCCGGCAGGCCGGTTCGCCGGCATCGGTCCGGCGGACGGCGGACCGCTGCCCGCGATCGAGGCAGCAGTCAGCAGCATGGCAATAAAAGCAAATTGTCGCAATTTCATGGAATCCCCCAGTCCCCAACGGACCGGAGCCGTTCAGGTTGCTGCCCGCTGGCGGATTACTGGTTTTCCCATTGTTCGATCAGGTCGTCCCAGTGGTCGGCGCTGAGTCGACGCCGCCCGTGCGCCAACCACCCAGCGGTGTTCCGTTCCAGATGCAACCCCAGCTCGGCGAACGGATCGATCCACGAACCCCGCTCCACGCCGAGGCGGCTGAGCGCCGCGTTGATCGGCCACTCCTCGCGTGGGGCTTCCAGGGCATCGTCGAAACGCGGACCCCAGGACAGTTCCCCGCCGAGCCACACCGCCGCCGACTGGTGGCCGACGCCGCCGCCGAACTCCGCCTCCAGGTACGCCACCGGTCCGGTACGCGACCACACGGCCAGCAGCTCGACCAGCGGCGGCGACAAAACGAGGTCGAACGGCTGGTCGGCGCTGCGGTCGTCCGCCGCGTAGTCCGGTAGCGACCCGGTCAGCTCCCCCACCAACTGCGGGGTGACCGGCAGTAGCGCGAAGTCCTGGCGCAGCTCGCCGAGGACGGCGTGGTCCAGCTCGGCGGTGTGCTCGCGGAGTAGATCCGCGTCCGCGACCACCGCGCTGAGCTGGTACGCCATTCCACCCTCCGCCGTCCACAACCTGTGGATAGAACATGTGTACGACGGTCCCGACCGCCGCTCGTGCCTGGCACGGTACGCGGCGCTCCGAGACCCAGCGACCCGGCGCTGCGTGGTCGGGGGAGTCAGGCTCGGTCGGCGAGGTGGGCGACGAACGCGCGCCAGGCCGTCGGCGTGAAGGCGAGCGCCGGGCCGGTCGGATCCTTGGAATCCCGTACGCCGACCACGCCGGGCAGGTTGTCGGCGACCTCGACACAGGCGCCGCCGTTGCCGCTGCTGCGGGTGCTCTTGCGCCACCGCGCGCCGTTCAACTCCATGATTCCGCCACTTCCGTCATCAGCTCGACCGACTGCGAGTGCGACAGCGCCTCGCCGCGCACGTTCTCCCATGCCGCCATCATGGCCGCGATGTCGTCCGGGTCGCTAGCCACTTGTCCCTGGAGTTGGTTGTCCAGATAACCGGCGACCCGATGGTCGTGGCTGTGCGCGATCACGAACGGCCCGTTCAGCCCGGCGTACGCGCCGACCGTCGCCGGCACCACGTGCACCCGGATGTGTGGCTCGGCGCAGGCTGCGACGAGGGCCAACATCTGCTCGCGCATGGTCGCCCGGCCGCCCACCGGCCGGCGCAGGATCGCCTCGTCGACGACAGCCGTGAACTGCGGCGGGTCGTCCCGCTTGAGCACGCCCTGCCGGTTGAGCCGGACGCTGAGGTGCCGCTCGATCTCGCTGCGGGGGATCAGGCCCGCGCCGCCGAGGACCGCGCGGGCGTACGCCTCGGTCTGAATAAGTCCCGGCAGAACGGTCGACTCGTACCAGCGCAGCGACATCGCCTCGCGCTCGATTTCCTGCCAGGGACGAAACCAAATGGGGTCACGACGTCTCGCAGTGTCCGGCCAGATGTCCGACACGTCCTTCTGGAGGGCTTCTGCTGCCGCCAGGCGGTGCCGAGGATGCGGGATGCGACCCTCGGTCAACCAGCGCGCAACGGTCTTCGGGTCGACGCCGACGGTCTCGGCGAGGGATTCGGTGGTGTGCCCGGTGTCGTTGAGCGCCACCCGCAACGCGTCGTTCACGGCCCCTCCATCGGATGTCTCGAATATCTGAAAACCATATAGCTACGCCCTGTATCTGCCCGATGACGCGCCGCACTGTGGTCCACAGAAGACGGCGTGGCCGGTGGAGGCGCAGCAGCCCGGCGGTCGGCGTCACTCGCGGGGTCACCCCGACGCGGAGGCGGGGTGACCCCCTTCCACCAGGAGAGGAGGCTCGCCCATGCCGCGCGGTCGCCACCGGAACCACCTGCCGACCCGACCCACCTGGCGATGTCAGGCGTGCGGCATCGCCTGGCCCTGCTCGGCGGCGAAGCTCCGATTACTCGGCGAGTACCGGGGCGATCGGGTGGCGTTGACCGTCTACCTGGCGACGCTCCTGACCGAGGCCAGCGAACACCTCCGGGACGTGGACCCGGCCCGACTCACCGACCGCTTCCTCTCCTGGGCCCGCGCCCGAGGATGAGGGGTTCTAGGCCGCGGTTGGGGGGTCCGGGCCCGTCCCGGAGGGCTGAGTGGTCCGCGCCGGTCGAGGCGATCGTCAGGGTCGCCAGATCACGATGCCCACGTCGCGCCGGCGCTCGGCGAACAGGCCGTCCCGCGCCGTCGTCGTCAAGAGATCGCGCAGGTCCGCCTCGAAGGCGGGTAGCCGCTCTCCGAAGAGGTGCGGCGCCGAACTGGACAGCGAGAACACCGCCGACGTCACCTCGTCCACCGACCGTTCCACGATCATCCCCTGCTCGACGGTCAGTCGGGTGGGGCCGGAGAAGCCCGCCGCGAGCATGATCTCCCCCTCGCCGCTGGGCGTGCCGCTGGGCAGCGAGCCCTGACCGGCCCGGCGGATCGGTCCCAGATAGCTTGCGACCAGCTCGTCGATCCGCGACCAGGGCGGCCGGGGATACGGCAGCGGGTCGTCGCCAGCCACGCCCTGGGTGGTGTTCGCGCTGACGTGGACCCAGGCCCCGTCGGGCGCGAGCATGTCGCGGACCCGCCGGGCCACCAGCGGTCGATCCATCCAGTGGTACGACTGCGCGAACGTGACCACCCGGAACGTACCCAGGTCGGCCGGCAGTTCCTCGGCGCGTAGGTGCCGCCACTCGACGTTGGTGACTCCGACGTCGCTGGCCCGCCGCTGCGCCTCGGTGAGCATGTCCCGGTCGGCGTCCACCCCGACCGCCGTCTCGAACTCAGGCGCGAGCAGCAGCGTCAACGAACCCGGGGCCGCAGCCCACGTCCAGGAGTCGGCCGGTGCCGTCCAGGTCGAGCGCGGTGCCGACGGCCTCGGCGATCGCGGGTGGATACGGCCACCGGCCGATGCTGTAGTGCCGGGCGCTGCCCGCGTACAAGGTCTCGTCCCACTGCCAGGTCGAGTCAGCCACGGCATCGATGAGACCACAACGACGACGCCCGGCCGACCTGTTATCGGTCTGCCGGGCGTCGATCATGCTCCGCGAGCGGAGGATACGAGATTCGAACTCGTGAGGGTGTAAACCCAACACGCTTTCCAAGCGTGCGCCCTAGGCCTCTAGGCGAATCCTCCGCGAGCCAGGATACAGGCCGCCGTGAACGGGGACACCCCACCACCCCCTGAAGATCGACGAGCCGTCGGGTAGGGTTGGCGTCACCTCCCGTGCGGCGGTATCTCGTGAACCTCCCCAGGGCCGGAAGGCAGCAAGGATAAGCGAGCTCTGCCGGGTGCACGGGAGGCCTTTCTGTCTCCGGGGCCTTGATCCACTCGACATCCGTGATGTCGGGGCATCCCGGGCATGCGGACACCCCGATTTCCAGGAAGCCGAGTCGATCAAGGCGCGAGGCCGAGCTGGCCGGCGGGGTGGGTGGTCACCCGCGCCCGACCGGCGCAGAATGGCTCGGTCGAGAGGAGGCGGGACGAGTGACGCTGGCGCTGTACCGCAAGTACCGGCCACGTACCTTCGCCGAGGTCATCGGGCAGGAGCACGTCACCGAGCCGTTGTCGCAGGCGCTGCGCAGCGGCCGGCTCAACCACGCCTACCTCTTCTCCGGCCCACGCGGCTGCGGCAAGACCACCAGCGCCCGGATCATGGCCCGCTCGCTCAACTGTGAGCAGGGCCCCACTCCCGAACCGTGCGGCAAGTGTGCGTCCTGCCGCTCGCTGGCCGCCGACGGCACCGGCTCCATCGACGTGATCGAGATCGACGCGGCCAGCCACGGTGGTGTCGACGACGCCCGCGAGTTGCGGGAGCGCGCCTTCTTCGCGCCGGCCAACAGCCGCTTCAAGATCTACATCATCGACGAGGCGCACATGGTCTCGACCCAGGGCTTCAACGCCCTGCTCAAGCTGGTCGAGGAGCCCCCGGAGTACGTCAAGTTCATCTTCGCCACCACCGAGCCGGAGAAGGTCCTCGGCACGATCCGCTCGCGGACCCACCACTACCCGTTCCGGCTCTTCCCACCGAAGGTGGTTCGGCCGTACCTGGAGCAGCTCACCCAGGCCGAGGGCGTCGCCGTCGAGCCGGCGGTCTTTCCGCTGGTGGTGCGCGCCGGTGGCGGCAGCATGCGGGACAGCCTCTCCGTGCTCGACCAGCTCATCGCGGGCGCCGGCCCGGAGGGCGTCAGCTACGCCCGGGCCGTCTCCCTGCTCGGGGTCACCGACTCCGCGTTGATCGACGAGATGTGCGACGCGTTGGCCGCCGGGGACGGCGCGGCCGCGTACGCCACCGTCGACCGGGTCGCCGAGGCCGGGCACGACATGCGCCGGTTCGCCTCCGACCTGCTGGAGCGGCTCCGCGACCTGATCGTGATCCAGCAGGTGCCGGACGCCGCCGCGAAGGGTCTCATCGACGGCCCGGGCGACCAGATCGAGCGGATGGCCGCCCAGGCTTCGCAACTCGGCTCGGCCACGCTCTCGCGCTGCGCCGACATCGTCCACGACGGCCTGGTCGAGATGCGCGGCACCACCGCGCCCCGGCTGCTGCTGGAGCTGATCTGCGCCCGGATGCTGCTGCCCGGCGTGGACGACTCCACCAGCGGCCTGCTCCAGCGCCTCGAACGCATGGAACGCCGGCTCACCCTCGCCGGCACCGACGCGCCGCCGGCCGCCGCCGGCTTCGCGCCCGCCACGACCCCAGGGGTACGCCCACAGTCGGCTCCCCCCGTACCGGCTGCCGCAAGCCCCACACCCGCCGCCGCCCCGACCTCCGCACCGCCGTGGGACGTCGACCCGACGGCGTCCCCGCAGACCGCGGGCGCTGGGGGTACCACCGCCGCGACCGCTGCCGGCTCGGGTGCCGCCCGCGCCGCCGCCCTGGGTGCAGCCCGCGCTGCCGCTGCCGGCGCTGCCGGTGCTGCCGCTGTCGGTGCTGCCGCCTCGGCCGCTACCGATCCGGGCAGCCGAGGGGGGTACGCGCCCTCGGCGGCGGACTCCCCGATTCCGGCGTCGCCCGGCGTGACGCCCGCTGACCGGGCCGTCCCCGTCTCGCCCGCCGGACCGGGTACCGGCTCGCCGGCCCCGCGTCGGGCGGTGCCGCCGTCGGCCGTCCTGCCCGATCCGGCTACGCCCGCACCGCCCCGACCGGGCACGCCGGCCCCGGCGCTGGACGCGGTCGCGGTACGTCGGGTCTGGCCCGACGTGGTCGGCAAGGTCAACCGGACCAACAAGCGGATCGCCGCCCTGATGCGCGACGCGGTGGTCCGCGAACTCGACGGCGACATGCTGGTGTTGACCGTGAAGTCCTCCGTGCTGGCCAAGATGATGGCCGACCACGCGGCGGTGCTCACCGACGCGCTCTACGAGGAGTTGGGCGGGCGCTGGCAGATCCGCTGCGAGGTGGCCGGCGAACGGGGTGGCACGTCGTTGTCCGGCCCGCCACGCTCCCAGTCGACCGCACCGGCCCGCCCCGCCACACCGAACGCGGCCGCCGCCAGTCCGACGAGCGCACCGCCCGTCGAACCCGGCCCGAGCGTCGCGCCTACTGCGGCAGCCGCTCCCGGCCCGACGAGCGCGCCGCCCGCAGCACCCCGTCCGGCCGTCGCGCCGACTGCGGCTCCCGCTCCTAGCCCACCGGTCGCGCCGACCTCGACCACCGTCGCCAGCTCGGAGGAGGACTGGCCGGAGGCGGCCCGCCCCGGTGGCGGCGCTGCCGAGGCGACGGACGACGACGAGTGGCCGGAGGCCGCCCGCCCCGGCGGTGTCCCGGCCGGACCGGACCCGGGTTCCGCGTCCGCCCGCAACGACGGTGGAACGAGCGGCGGCGGCCCGGCCGCGAACGGCACCCACGCGAACGGTGTCACCCCGAACGGCGGCCCCGCGAACGGCGGCCCCGCGAACGGCGGCCCCGCGAACGGCGTCACCTCGAACGGTGGCGCCCCGGTGAGCAGCGCCATCGCCGCGGCTCGCGCGGCGGCGGCGGGGCGCGGTGCGCGTACCCCATCGGCGGGCCGGCCCACCGCGGACGCGGAATGGGCGGGCGAACCTCCCTACGACCCGGACTACGACGGACCGGTGCGCGGCGGACGGCCGGGCGGCGCGGCCCCGGCGGCGAAGCCCACCTACGAGGGGTTCGATCCGGGCGACGAGCCGTTGGACGAGGTCATCGACGAGAAGACGGCCCGGGAGTCGAGCGAGGAGCAGGCGGTACGGCTGCTGCGGGAGACCTTCGGCGCTGAGAAGATCGACGAGGTGGACGCGCGGTAGCGGGCGCTTCGCCCAGCAGGACGCCGAGGCAGCAGGCCCACAGGGGGAAGGGCAGTACGGCGACGCGTTCCATGCCGCCCACCCCGATGCCGGTGCCCTGTTGGGCGACGAACAGGACGGTCCCGGCCAGCGCGGTGAGCCCGGCGGCGAGGGAGATGCGTCGCCACCGGCCGAGCACCGTGGAGTCGGGCGCGAAGCCGGCGAGCAGCAGGCCGACGTTGCCCACGCCCATGATCAGGAAGGCGCCGAGGACGTGCCGGTTCTCGTCGATGTCGGCGGGATACAGGGCGACCAGGGCGTACCCGCCGGTCGCCAGTAGCAGCAGGATCTGTGCCGAGCGCACCACGCCGCCCCGGCCGAGGAGCCGCCAGGTCAGCAGCAGTCCGGTGGCGAGCAGGACGGCGGTGGCCAGCATCGCGGCGTTCATCAGCGGATGCCAGGGCGAGCAGACGAATCGGGGTCGGGTGGTGTCCCAGATCCCGCAGTGGGCGTTGCCGAGGTCGCTGATGTTGTGGGTGGCCCAACTGTAGGTCGGCTCGCGCCAACGCAGGCCGGTGACCAGACTGGCCACCAGGAAGACCGGTGCGGCCACCGCCCAGCACAGCGCGGCGGCGCGTTGACTGCGGGTGAGGTTCATACCCACGAGCAGACCAGTGCGGGGGCGCCCGGCGCACTACCGCCAGACTGCCGGTTCGCGGTAGTGGTAGCCGTACCTCCGACGCCCGGCGTGGGCGGACGCACCGGGCACGGCGACGTCGGCCCCAGCGGCTAGGCTGGTCGGCGGCCGAGCAGACGAGTGCGAGAAGGAGCCATCCGTGCGCCCAGGTGGACAGCCGAACATGCAGCAGATGCTGAAGCAGGCGCAGAAGATGCAGCAGCAGATCGCCGCCGCTCAGGCCGAGCTGGCCGAGGCCGAGCTGACCGGCACGGCCGGCGGTGGACTGGTCACCGCGACCGTGTCCGGCGCCGGCGAGCTCAAGGCCATCAAGATCGACCCGAAGGCCGTCGACCCGGACGACGTGGAGACGCTGGAAGACCTGGTGGTGGCGGCCGTGCACAACGCCGCCGAGGCGGCGCGTGAGTTGACCGAGCGCAAGATGGGCCCGGTCGCCGGTGGCATGGGCGGCCTCGGCCTGCCCGGTTTCTGAGCCGGCAGATGTACGAAGGCGCCATCCAGGATCTGATCGACGAGCTGGGGCGACTGCCGGGCGTGGGCCCGAAGAGCGCCCAGCGGATCGCGTTCCACGTCCTCTCGGCCGACCCGGCCGACGTCAACCGGCTGGCCGGCGCGCTGCGCAAGGTCAAGGAGCTGGTGCGTTTCTGCACGACCTGTTACAACGTGGCCGAGTCCGAGCAGTGCCGGATCTGCCGCGACCCGCGCCGCACCGACGAGGTGCTGTGCGTGGTGGAGGAGCCGAAGGACGTCGTAGCCATCGAGCGGACCGGTGAGTTCCGGGGCCGCTACCACGTGCTCGGTGGAGCGATCAATCCGCTCGAAGGGATCGGTCCGGACAATCTGCGCATCCGGGAGCTGTTGACCCGGTTGAGCGGCGGCGCGGTACGGGAGCTGATCCTCGCCACCGACCCCAACACCGAGGGCGAGGCGACCGCCACCTACCTGGCGCTGATGGTGAAACCGATGGGGATCGCGGTGACCCGGCTGGCCAGCGGTCTGCCGGTCGGCGGCGACCTCGAGTACGCCGACGAGATCACCCTTGGCCGTGCCTTCGAGGGCCGCCGGGCTGTCTGACTCCCTCCCCACAGATCGTCACTCGTGGGTTACAACTGAGTGGGTCCGCGCGACGAGCGCGGGCCCACTGGCGTACCCGGGGAGGTGGCGGGTGGCGATGCGGCGTTCGGACGGGCGGTCCTGGGCCCCGGCGGTGCTGGTGGCCGTGGTGGCGCTGGCCTTCGCCGGTTTTTTCGTGGCGATCGAGGTGGCAAGCCGGCGAGCGGCCGCGGACACCAGCGCCCAGGAGGCCGAGGCCGAAGCCGCGGTGACCCGGAACGCCCAGGCGTACGCCGCTGCGGTGGTCGCCATCGGCGACCCGACGCCGACCGACGAACGGTTGGCGGCGGTCGCGGAGGGCGCCCAGGTCGAGGTGCGGGAGGTCCGCCGGGTGCCTGACCTGGTGCTGACCGTGTACGGTTCTGCCCCTTTCGGCGTGGTGTTCGGAGTGAGCCACGTGAACGCCTGCCATCGCGTGACGTTCCACGACCTGGGCACGGCCCGGGCAGGTTCGGACGTCGAGCGGCTGGCGGCCTGCCCCACCCCCGCACCCTGATCGACGCCTCCGGATACCCTTCGTGGCCTGCGAATCCGGTGGCCGGCGGCGACTGCGTCGTGCCCCAGAGCAACACGATCCATGTGTCGCTCGATGTATTCGCCGTGTCGTCGACTGTCAGACGTCTGCGCAAGGTGTCGGCTTGGTAGCGATTGCCGTACGGCCGTTCCGCTGCCGGTGTTACATGTCATAGCCTCCCGCACACGGACCGAGCCACAGCTCGGCGTGGTCATGCGCATGACAGAGGTGAGAGATGCAGGCGAGAAGGCTCAAATCGGCTGTGGCCATCGCGGCCGTTGCCGCTCTGGCGGTCGGCGCGGCCGGCTGCGCGGAGAGCGAGCGCGGTAGCGACAGTGGCGAGGCCAAGACTGGCGGCACCTTCATCTTCGCGGGTGCCGGTGACCCGAAGAACTTCGATCCGATCTTCAACGACGACGGTGAGTCGTTCCGGCCGGTCCGGCAGATGTTCGACACCCTGGTGAGCCACAAGCCGGGCACGGCCGAGCTGACCGGTGGTCTGGCCGAGAGCTGGGAGCACGACCCGACCGGCAAGGTCTGGACCTTCAAGCTGCGGCAGGGCGTGAAGTTCCACGACGGCACCCCCTTCAACGCGGCGGCGGTCTGCTACAACTTCGACCGCTGGTACAACATGCAGGGCGCCGCGGCCCAGGCGAACATGATCTATTACATGGACGTCTTCGGCGGCTTCGCGAAGAACGAGGCCGAGGGCGCCGGCGAGTCGATCTACGACAAGTGCGAGGCCAAGGACGACGGCACCGCCGTCCTCTCGCTCAAGAAGTACAAGGGTGCCTTCCCCGGCGCCTTCGCGCTGACCTCGCTCTCGATCGCGAGCCCCGAGGCGCTGAAGAAGTACGACGCCAACACGGTGAAGCAGAACGGCGACTCGTTCGAGTACAGCGCGTTCGCCAACGAGCACCCGGTCGGCACCGGCCCGTTCACCTTCGGTGGCTGGGACAAGACCAAGGGTGAGATCACCCTCAACCGGAACCCGGACTACTTCGGGGACAAGGCCAAGGTCGACAAGATGATCATCAAGATCATCAAGGACGAGAACACCCGCAAGCAGGAACTGCGCGCCGGTACCGTCCACGGCATCGACTTCCCGGCCCCGGCCGACACCAAGGCGCTCGGCGACGAGGGCTTCCAGGTCGTGGCCCGCCCGGCGTTCAACATCCTCTACCTGGGCCTCAACCAGAAGAACCCGAAGCTGAAGGACCTGCGGGTGCGGCAGGCGATCGCCTACGCGCTCAACCGCCAGCAGCTCGCGCAGACCAAGGGCCCGACCGGCGCCAAGGTCGCCGACGAGTTCATGCCGGACACCGTGCTCGGCTACGCCCCGGACGTGCAGAAGTACGAGTACAACCCGGACAAGGCCAAGCAGCTCCTCAAGGAGGCCGGCGCCGAGGGTCTGACGCTGAACTTCTACTACCCGCCGGACGTCTCCCGGCCGTACATGCCGAACCCGCAGGAGATCTTCACCATCCTCGCCAACGACCTCCAGGCCGTCGGCATCAAGGTCAATGGTGTGCCTCGCCCGTGGAACGGCGGCTTCAAGGACGACGTGCAGACCTTCGGTAAGCACGACCTGCACATCCTCGGCTGGACCGGTGACTACAACGACCCGGGCAACTTCGTCGGCACGTTCTTCGGCCGGGGCAAGGCCGAGTTCGGCGACCAGGGCATGACCGAGATGTTCGACGCGATCGCCAAGGCCGACGGCACCGTCGACGACGCCGGCAAGAAGGCCGCCTGGGAGCAGGTCAACCGGGACATCGCCGCCAAGTGGCTGCCGGCCGTGCCGGTCTGGCACGCGCCGCCGGCGATCGTCGTCACCAAGGACGTCGAGGGCCTGAAGGCCAGCCCGCTGACTGACGAGCGGTTCAACACCGTCAGCCTCAAGAAGTGACGCCAATCGGCTGACGCCGTAGGCGGAATCGGCCCGGGTTGGGGGTTTTCCCTCCGCCCGGGCCGATTCCGCGACCATCGAGACTCTGGTGTGTGAGAGATGTTGCGAGTGATAGTCCGCCGCCTGCTACAGCTGGTGGTGACGCTGATAGCCCTGTCAGCGCTGATCTTCGTCTGGTTGCGGAACCTGCCCGGTGGCCCGGTCGACGCGCTGCTCGGTGAACGGGCGACCCCCGAGACCCGTGCTCTGCTGACCAAGGCGCTCGGTTACGACCAGCCGATCCTCGTGCAGTACGGCAAGTTCATGCAGCGGATCCTCACCGGCGACTTCGGCAACTCGATCCGTACCGGTGACCCGGTCACCGAGGTCATCGGCCGGGCCTTCCCGGCCACCGTGGAGCTCGCCCTCGCGGCGATGCTCATCGCGGTCGGGCTGGGCGTTCCGCTCGGCTATCTCGCCGCCCGCTGGCGTGGCCGGCTCCTCGACCACCTGACGGTGGTGGGCACGCTGCTCGGCATCTCGATCCCGATCTTCTTCCTGGGCTACCTGCTCAAGGACGTCTTCACCCAGAACATCCACTGGTTCCCGCCGTCCGGCCGGGTCAGCATCGGGTTGGACAACACCAACATCACCGGCTTCTTCGTCCTGGACAGCCTGCTCACCCGGGAGTTCGACGCCACCGCCGACGCGCTCTGGCACCTCGTCCTGCCGGCGGTCACGCTCGCCACGATCCCGCTGGCGGTCATCGTCCGGATGACCCGGGCCAGCGTGCTGGACGTGCTCAACGAGGACTACGTCCGCACCGCCGAGGCCAAGGGCCTGCGGCAGCGCACCGTCCGGGGCCGGCACATCCTGCGCAACGCGCTCCTGCCGGTGGTCACCACCATCGGTCTCCAGACCGGCGCGCTCCTGTCCGGCGCGGTCCTCACCGAGAAGGTCTACAACTGGGGTGGCCTCGGCACGCTGATCACCGACTCGATCACGGGCAGCCGCGACTACCCGATCCTCCAGGCGCTGATCCTGCTGTCCGCACTGGTCTTCGTGGTGGTCAATCTGCTGGTGGACCTCTCCTACGCCTTCATCGACCCGAGGGTGCGTGTGCGATGACCGAACCAACCACGCAGGCCGGCACCCCGGCTCCGCGCACAGGGGACGAGCAGGCGACCGGCGCGGGCCGCAGCCGCCTCGGTGACCGTAAGAAGGCTCGCCTGGACGAGCTGGCCCAGGCCACCGCCGCCCCCGGCGGCGTGAGCCTGTTCCGCGACGCATTCCGTCGGCTGCGCCGCAACCCGGCAGCGATCGTGGGTGCCGCCATCATCGTGCTCTTCGTGCTGGTGGCGATCTTCGCCCCGCTGATCGCCCCGCACGACCCGGTGCGGCGCTTCGACGAGCTGACCGACCTCCTCACGCCCAACAACATCGCCGGACCCATGGACGGCTTCCCGCTCGGCTCCGACGAATTGGGCCGGGACCTGCTGTCCCGCCTGGTCTACGGCAGCCGGCAGACACTCTTCGTCGGCGTCCTCGCCACCCTCATCGGGCTCGCCATCGGCGTGCTGTTCGGCGCGATCGCCGGCGCAGTCGGCGGTTGGGTGGACAACATCCTCATGCGGATCACCGACGTGATGTTGGCCCTGCCCGCCCTGCTGCTGGCGATCACCCTGGTCGCCCTGGCCAGTAAGTCGAGCCAGTGGACGGTCATCATGGCGGTGGCCATCGTCAACGTGCCCATCTTCGCCCGGCTGCTGCGCGGCTCGATGCTCGCCCAGCGGGAGAGCGACCACGTGCTGGCCGCGCGAGCGCTGGGCGTCAAGCAGCGCAGCATCGTGCTGCGGCACATGCTGCCCAACGCCATGACCGCGGTGATCGTGCAGGCGACGCTGACGCTCTCCGTCGCGATCATCGAGGCCGCGTCGCTCTCGTTCCTCGGCCTCGGTGACCCCGATCGGGACCGGGCCGAGTGGGGCGCGATGCTCGGCGACGCCGGCGTCCGCTACTTCGAGGTACGCCCGGAACTGGCCTACTACCCGGCGCTCGCGATCATCGTGGTCGCGCTCGGCTTCACCCTGTTCGGTGAGGCGATGCGCGAGGCCATCGACCCGAAGAACCGGCGGTGACCGTCGTGTGCGCATCGCGAGCGATGAACCACAGCAGTGAGGAAGTGACCCGATGAGCCTGCTCGACGTGCGTGACCTGAGCGTCGTGTTCCAGCGGCGGGGCGAGCGGCCGTTCACCGCCGTCGACAACGTCAGCTTCACGGTGGAACCCGGTCAGACCGTTGGCCTGGTCGGCGAGTCCGGCTGCGGCAAGAGCGTGACCAGCCTCGCCATCATGGGTCTGCTGCCCAAGCGCGGCAACAAGGTCAGCGGCGAGGTGCTGTTCGACGGCGCCGACCTGCTGAAGCTGCGCCCGGGCGACATGCGTGACCGGCGCGGCCGGGAGATCGGCATGATCTTCCAGGACCCGCTGTCGTCGTTGAACCCGGTCATCCCGATCGGTGTGCAGGTGGCCGAGGTGCTGGAACGCCACCAGGGCCGGGACCGCAAGCAGGCGCTGCGGGAGGCACGGGACCTGCTCGACGCGGTCGGCATCCCCGACCCGCAGCGGCGACTCAGCGAGTACCCGCACCAGATCTCCGGCGGTATGCGCCAGCGCGCGCTGATCGCCATCGCGCTGGCCTGCAAGCCCCGGCTGCTGATCGCCGACGAGCCGACGACCGCGCTCGACGTGACCATCCAGGCGCAGATCCTCACCCTGCTCAAGCAGTTGGTCGACGAGACCGGCACGGCGCTGATCATGATCACCCACGACCTGGGTGTGGTCGCCGGACTCTGCGACACGGTGAACGTGCTCTACGGCGGCAAGGTGATCGAGCGGGCGCGGCGGCACGAGCTGTTCGCGCAGGCTCGGCACCCGTACACCCACGGGCTGCTCAATTCGGTGCCGCGGCTGGACTCCCCGCGCGGCGAGCGGCTGCACGCGATCCGCGGGTCGGTCGCCGACAACATCCCGTGGTCCGAGGGGTGCGCGTTCGCGCCGCGCTGCGACAACGTCGTGGACGCGTGCCTGGACGGACCCCCACCCCTCGAACCCACCGCCACCGGCGGCGACCTCCGCTGCAACAACCCCGTCTCCGAGGAGGTGGCGGTCCGATGACCGACGAGACCACCGCGCTGATCGAGCTGCGCGACGTCAAGGTCCACTTCCCGATCAAGAGTGGCCTGCTCTTCGACCGGACCGTCGGGTACGTCTACGCGGTCGACGGTGTGTCGCTGAGCATCCGCAAGGGCGAGACGTACGGGCTGGTCGGCGAGTCCGGCTGCGGCAAGTCGACACTGGGCCGCGGCCTGCTGCGGCTCGTCGAGCCCACCGACGGTGAGATCGTGTTCGACGGCACCGACGTGCGCGCGCTCAAGGGCGAGGCGATGCGGCAGGCCCGCCGCCGGATGCAGATGATCTTCCAGGACCCGCTCTCCAGCCTCGACCCGCGCCAGTCGGTGGAGTCGCTGCTGGTGGAGGGCCTGAAGGCGCACGGGCTGGCCGGCGACAAGGCCGAGACCAGCCGGCGACTGCGCGAGACGCTGGAGGCGGTCGGCCTGCCCGCGTCCGCCCTCAGCAAGTACCCGCACGAGTTCTCCGGCGGTCAGCGCCAGCGGATCGGCATCGCCCGGGCGCTGGTGCTCAACCCGGACCTGATCGTCGCCGACGAGCCGGTCTCCGCGCTCGACGTGTCGATCCAGGCCCAGGTGCTCAACCTGCTGGAGGACCTCCAGAACGAGCGCGGTCTGACGTACCTGATCATCGCGCACGACCTGGCGGTGGTCCGGCACATCGCCGACACGGTGGGCGTGATGTACCTCGGCGGTCTGGTCGAGGAGGCGTCCAGCGACGACCTGTACCGCGAGCCGATGCACCCGTACACCAAGGCGCTGATGTCCGCGGTGCCGGTGCCCGACCCGGTCGTCGAGGACCGCCGCGAGCGCATCCTGCTCGCCGGCGACCTGCCGTCGCCCAGCAACCCGCCGTCGGGCTGCCGGTTCCACACCCGGTGCCCCTGGGCCCAGCCGACCCGCTGTGCGAGCGAGCGGCCGGAGCTGCGCGACGTCGTCGGCGGACACCGGGTGGCCTGCCACTTCGCCGAGGACATCGCCGAAGGTCGGATCCGGCCGCACGAGGTCGAGGTCGAGTTGGTCCGCCCGACCGACGGCACCGGCCCGGTCGACCCGCCGGGCGAGCTGATCCCCACCCCGTGATGTGGTCGGGGGCCGTCCGCCACGGACGGCCCCCGACCACGTACGGGGTTGTCAGCCCTCCGGGCGGTTCAGCAGTCCGACGGCGACGCTGTGCACCGCGTCCAGCCCCGCCGGATCGGCCAGCGCGGCCGATCCGCCGGTCACCGCGTACCACTCGTCCGCGTCCTTGTACTGCACCCGCAGCGTGACCTTGCCGTCCGCGTACTCGGTGCGCAGGGTCAGGTCACCCGTGACGACGCCGACCTCGTCGGTCATCACCCCACCCGGGCCGGGCACGATGTCGGCGGTACGACTCTGCGGCGCACTCGCGCCGGTCGAGTCCGCGACCATGCCGGCGCCCGGCACGGCGGCCGGTGTGTCGCCGGTGCCGTCGGCGGTCATCCCGGCGGCGGACGGGGCCGTTTCCGCGTCCGCCTTGGCGTCTGTCGCCGGTTCCTCGCTCATCAACAGCCCTCCAGCATGTCGGTCAGCGCGGATTTCTCGGCACTGGTCACCGTCAGCTTCCAGTAGTGCTTCACCGTCACCCAGTCCTTGGCGTACTGGCACCAGTACGACCGGTTCGCCGGCTTCCACTGGGACGGATCCTGGTCACCCTTTGCCCGATTGGAGGACGCGGAAACCGCGATGAGCTGTGGACGTGTCGTGTCGTTGGCGAAGTCACCGCGCTTGGCGTTGTCCCACTCGTCGGCGCCCGAGCGCCACGCGTTGGCCAACGGCACCGTGTGGTCGATGTCCACGTCGGAGGGGTCGGTCGCGCTGCGGCCGTCGTACACGCTCTCCCAGCGACCACCGACCACGTTGCAGCCGGAGAGCTTCACGTCCTTACCGTCGCGTTGCAGGATGGTGTCCCGCACGTCGCAGTTCTTGCCGGTGTCCCGCCAGTGCGGGAAGCGCTCCCGGCTGTAGCCCTTCATCGAGCCAGCGGTGGCGACGGTCAACTGGCCCAACTGCTCGACGGCGTTACCGCCGCCGCCACCCGGCGTCGGCGTGGTCCCCGCCTCCTCGGGCGGAACGCAGCCGGCCATGACGAGCGCCAGCGCCGCGACGAGCGCGGCCATCGACGCACGCGATCCTGATCTGGTACGCACAGACGACACCTCTCCAGCTTGCGGGCTCCCGGCGCTTGCGCACAGTACCCGGGCACGGTTTCGGCGTTTCGTGGCGTCTCCCACAATGTGCAAGCAAGATTGGTGGGATGACCACCTCACCGCCGCCCGCACTGCGGATGGGCACCGCCGCCGGCAGGGGAACCCTGCTCGCCGCGGTGCTCGCCTCGGGCATGGTCTTCCTGGACACCACGGTCGTCAACGTGGCGCTGCCGAAGCTCGGTCAGGACCTCGGGGCCAACGTCGCCGATCTCCAGTGGACCATCAACGGGTACCTGTTGACGCTCGCGGCGTTCGTCCTGCTCGGCGGGTCGCTCGGAGACCGCTTCGGCCGGCGGCGGGTGTTCCTCATCGGGGTGCTCTGGTTCACCGCCGCGTCGGTGCTGTGCGGGCTGGCCCAGGGCACCGGCTCGCTCATCGCGGCCCGTGTCGTGCAGGGCGCGGGCGGAGCGCTCCTCACGCCCGGCTCGCTCTCGGTGCTCCAGGCCAGCTTCCACCCCGACGACCGGGGCCGGGCGATCGGCGCGTGGGCCGGACTGTCCGGAGTGTCCACGGCGTTGGGGCCGTTCATCGGCGGCTGGCTGATCGACGCGCTCTCCTGGCGGTGGATCTTCTTCCTCAACCTGCCGATCGCCGTACTGGTCGTGCTGGCCGCGCTGCGCTGGGTGCCGGAGAGCCGCGACGAGAACGCCTCCCGCACCCACGGGCCGGGCCGTACGCGTCGCCGCTTCGACGTGGCCGGGGCGGTGCTCGGCGCACTGGCGCTCGCCGGTATCACGTACGCCCTGATCGACGCTCCCGCGCGGGGCTTCGCCTCGGCGCCGGTGCTGATCGCCGCGCTGGTCGGTGTGGTGGCGACGGTGGCCTTCGTGCTGCTCGAACGGCGGCGCGGGGACACCGCGATGCTGCCCACCGGGCTGTTCAGCAGCCGGCTCTTCTCCGTCCTGAACATCTTCACCGTGGTGGTCTACGCGGCGCTGGGCGGGTTCACCTTCTTCTTCGCCGTCTACCTGCAGAACGTCGTCGAGTGGTCCGCGTTCCGCACCGGGATCGCGCTGCTGCCGATGACGGTGCTGCTGCTCGTCGGCTCGGCCCGGGCCGGTGCGATGTCGGCGCGGATCGGCCCCCGACTGCCGCTGGCCGTGGGGCCGGTGATCGCCGCCGTCGGCCTGCTGCTGCTGCGCGGCGTCGGCCCCGGCGCGTCCTACTGGACCGACGTGCTGCCCGGAGTGCTGCTCTTCGGCCTCGGACTGACCCTGGTGGTGGCGCCGCTGACCGCGTCGGTGCTCGCGGCCGTGCAGGACCGGTTCTCCGGGGTCGCCAGCGGCTTCAACAACGCCGCGTCCCGGGCCGGCAGCCTGCTCGCGGTGGCCGCGCTGCCGCTGCTGGTGGGGCTGTCCGGCGGCGGCTACGAGCTGAAGACCGAGCTCACCGACGCGTTCCGGGGGGCGCTGGCCTGGTGCGCGGGGCTGCTGCTGGCCGGCGCGGTGCTGGCCCTCGTGCTGGTGCACCGGCCACCCCGCGAGGCACCGCCGTCGCAGCCCTGCCACTCGATGCCCGCCGCCACGCCCCCGAAGGAGAACCGCCCTTCGGGAGCGTGACCCGGGCGTCAGCGACGGGCGCGGTTGACGGCGCTGGTGACCGCCTTGATCGAGGCCGTCACGATGTTGGCGTCGGTGCCGACACCCCAGACCGTCCGACCGTCCACCTCGCACTCCACGTACGCGGCGGCCTGCGCGTCACCGCCGGAGGACAGCGCGTGCTCGTGGTAGTCGAGCACCCGGACGCCCACGCCGACCGCCTGGAGCGCGTTGACGTACGCGTCGATGGGACCGTTGCCGACCGCGGCGAGGGACCGCTGCTCGCCGCCCACGCCCACCTGGGCCTCGATCTCGACCTTGCCGTCGGCGGTGCCGATCGTGTAGCCGGCCAACCGGACCACCGGGTCCGGCTGGTGGTCGAGCAGGTAGTGCGTCGCGAAGATCTCCCACATGGCTGCCGGGTCGACCTCGCCGCCGTCGTGGTCGGTGACCTGCTGTACGACGCCGGAGAACTCGATCTGGAGCCGGCGCGGCAGGTCGAGCTGGTGCTCGCTCTTCATGATGTACGCGACGCCGCCCTTGCCGGACTGCGAGTTGACCCGGATGACCGCCTCGTAGGTGCGGCCCAGGTCCTTCGGGTCAATCGGCAGGTACGGAACGGCCCAGGTGTGCTCGTCGACCGGTACGCCGGCCGCCTTCGCATCGGCGGCCAGGGCGTCGAAGCCCTTCTTGATCGCGTCCTGGTGGGAGCCGGAGAAGGCGGTGTAGACCAGGTCGCCCGCGTACGGGTGGCGCTCGTGCACCGGCAGTTGGTTGCAGTACTCGACGGCCCGGCGGATCTCGTCGATGTTCGAGAAGTCGATCATCGGGTCGATGCCCTGGGAGAAGATGTTGAGCCCCAGCGTCACCAGGTCGACGTTTCCGGTGCGCTCACCGTTGCCGAACAGGCAGCCCTCGATGCGGTCCGCGCCCGCCAGCAGGCCCAGCTCGGCGGCGGCCACGCCGGTGCCCCGGTCGTTGTGCGGGTGCAGGCTCAGCACCACGCTGTCGCGGCGCGGCAGGTGCCGGTGCATCCACTCGATCGAGTCCGCGTACACGTTCGGGGTGGCCATCTCGACGGTGGCCGGCAGGTTGATGATCAGCGGGCGGTCGGGCGTCGGGTCGATCACGTCGATGACCTTGCTGCACACCTCCAGCGCGTACTCCAGCTCGGTGCCCGTGTACGACTCCGGCGAGTACTCGTAGAAGATCTCGGTGTCCGGGGTGTGGATCTCCGCGTACTTCTGGCAGAGCCGCGCGCCCGTGGTGGCGATGTCGGCGATGCCGTCGCGGTCCAGACCGAAGACCACCCGACGCTGGAGCGTCGAGGTCGAGTTGTAGAAGTGCACGATCGCCCGCTTCGCGCCGCGCAGCGACTCGAAGGTCCGGTCGATCAGGTGCTCCCGGCACTGCGTCAGCACCTGGATGGTGACGTCGTCCGGGATCATGTCCTGCTCGATGAGCTGCCGGACGAAGTCGAAGTCGGTCTGGCTGGCCGACGGGAAGCCGACCTCGATCTCCTTGTAGCCCATCTGCACCAGCAGCTGGAACATCCGGCGCTTGCGCTCGGGGGACATCGGGTCGATCAGGGCCTGGTTGCCGTCGCGCAGGTCCACCGCGCACCAGCGCGGCGCGGCCTCGACGGTGCGGGTGGGCCAGGTGCGGTCCGGCAGGTCGACCCGGAACTGCTCCTGGTACGGCTGGTAGCGGTGGTACGGCATCCGGCTCGGGCGTTGCCGGGCGATCGGATCGGATTCGGCGTCGGTGACAGGTTGAGCCATCTCGGAGTGCTCCCTGGGAACATGTGGCGTCAGCAGATCGGAAGGTGTCGGCGGATTGCCGGGCGACGATGCGCGGCGGTGCCGAGAGGAAACTCAGATGTGCTGGACGGCGCGATGCGACTCCGCGACGAGGTGCCGGCCGGTCAGGCCTCGTCGCGGCGGCTAAGGAGAAGAAGCGCCTGCCACATGACCAGGTCACCCTACGTGATGGAACGGTGGGTGCAAAGGCTGGTCCGGACTATGGGATCGATGTCATGGTCGGCTCCGGGGCCTGGGAACCCAGCCTCGGCGTCCGTTCGGTCCAGGCCACGGCGGGCACGATCGCCGCCGCGAGCAGCACGAAGATCGCTGCCGTCGGTAACCAACCCCAGCCGCCGGTGCTCACCCCGAGCGCGGTCAACCCGGCCGGGGCGATCAGGTACTGCACCTGCTCACCGAGCCGTAGCGCCCCGACGTACGCGCCGCGCTGCTCGTCCGGCGGAAGGGTGGCGGTGAACCCCCAGGCGCCCGCCGACTGGATCAGCTCGGCCAGGACCAGCAGCGTCGCGGCGGCCACCAGCACCACGACGGTGAGTGGGCCCCGGGTGAGCCCGGAGATCGGCAGGACCAGACAGGCCAGGGCGATCAGCAGGCCGCCACGCAGGGAGGCCCGCGCCGCGCCCGAGGCGGTGTCCGCGCCTCGGCTGACGCGTACCTGGAGCAGCACGATCAGGACCGTGTTGAGCAGCACCAGGGCGGCGATCACCGTCTTCGGGGCATCGGTGTGGGTGAGGATCCAGAGCGGCAGGACCGTCAGGTAGAGCACCCCGTGCGCGGTGAGCAGCCCGGACAGCAGGGCCACCACCATGAACGGACGGTCCCGCAGCACGGCGAGCCGGCTCATCGGCTCCGCCGCCCTCGTCACCTGCGGCAGCCGGGGCAGTCGCCGCACGAACAGCGCCGTCACCAGGATCACCGCCGCGATGAACCACACCATCGCGCGGTACGCCCCGATCGTGTCCACCGCCAGCACCACTCCGCTGATGACCGCGCCCAGCCCGAAGCCCACGTTCAGTGACGAGCGCTGGTACGCCAGTGCGGTGACCCGTTCGGCCGGGGGTAGCGCGTTGATCGAGTAGACCTGCCGCGCCACACCCGTCGACGCGTCCACCGCCGCCAACGCCACCACCACGGCGAGGAAGCCCGCGAAGCCGCCCACGAACGGGTAAGACGCGAAGAGCGCCCCGTCCAGCACCAGCCCCACCACCCACACCCGCTGTGGCCCGTACCGGTCGGTCAGCCCGCCCAGCGGCACGGTGCCCAGCAGTGATACCCCCGCCGCGATGGACAGGCCCAGCCCGACCTGGGCGGCGCTGAGCCCCAGCGCCCGGGTGAAGAAGACGGCGCTGCCGGCGTGGAACAGGCCGCTGCCGACGGCGTAGACCATGGCCTGCACGGCCAGCGCGCGGGTCAGGCCGGCCGGCGGTACGACGTTCGCGACAGCGGTACGAATGCTCTCTCTGGCCCCCATGGCAGGGGAGTGAACCGTGCCCCCACGAGCGCGGTCGAGCCTTTTAGGCTGGACCGAATCCTGCTTACGGGGGTGCTTGTGTCCGAGTTGCGTTTCAGCCTCGCTGACGTGGCGGGCGTGCGGCTCGCCGTGTCGCCGGCCAACGAGACGGTCATGAGCATGTGGGCGCTGGCGAGCCCGGTCCACCACGCGGTGCACCTGCCCTGGATCGACCGCGCCCGGGTGACGTTGCGTCGTCCCGAGGTTGCCGAGCGGGTCCGACCGCTGGTGGAGCTGACCTGGCGGGGTTGCCCGCTGCCCGACTTCATCACCCCGGCGGCCCGGCCGAACGTGGAGATGGTCGACCAGCTCGACCAGATCGCGGCGACGCCGTCGGCCGTGGTCGTCCAGGATCTGCTGTCGACCACCGCGCGTCGGCCACTGAGCCCGTTCGGGCGCGCGCTGCTCGCCGACCCCCGTGGGCTGTTGCCGCAGCTCGTCGACGCGATGCGGGTCTGGTACGACGAGGCGATCGCCCCGGACTGGCCACGGATGCGGGCGTTGCTCGACGCCGACGTGGCGTACCGCGCCGCCCAGCTCGCCGAGAACGGCGCCGGGCGGTTCTTCGAGCAGCTCCACCCGAGCCTGCGCTGGCTCGGCGACCGGGTGGTCAGCGACGACCCGTTCGAGCGGGACTTCGACCTGCGGGACCGTGGGTTGGCGCTGAACCCGACGGTCTTCAGCCACCGGCGGGTGCTGTGGAACCTGCTGGAGGACTCGCTGCCGGCCGCCGCGTACCCGGTCCGGGCGGTCGGGACGCTCTGGGAGACGGCCGCGCCACCACCCGGCGACCCGTTGGCCCGGGTGGTCGGCTCCGGCCGGGCGGCGCTGCTGTACCTGCTCGACACCGCGACCACCACCACCGATCTGGCCCGACGCACCGGGATGTCGGCCGGGAACGTCTCGGCGCACCTGACCGCGCTGCACGCCGCCGGCCTGGTCGACCGCGCTCGACAGGGTCGGCACGTCCTCTACCGCAACACCGACGCGGCGGCGGTGCTGCTGAGCGCCAGTCGGGGCGGCTGAGTTCTCAGGCGAGCAACAGCTCGGCGACCGGGCGGCGGTGCCGTAGGCCGGTCTCGCTGGCGCGCAGCTCGGCCGGCAGGGCGAACGGGTCGCCGAGTCGCCCGACCGCGGCGACCACCAGCGGTCGGATGCCGCCGGGCAGGTCGAGTTCGGTGGCCAGGCCGGCCCGGTCGAACCGGGTGAGCTGGCGCACGTGCAGGCCGAGTGCGGTGGCCTGGAGGGTCAGATGGGCGATCGCCTGACCGAGGTCGTACGCGGCCCGCTCGGCGTCGCCGCCGGTGTGCGCGCCGACGACAAGCGTCGCGGCGTGCCGGGCCCAGCACTGGTCGCCGTCCGGGAGGTTGATCAGGATGCGCTTGAAGTTCTCGTCGTCCCGGTGCCCGAGGGCGAACCGCCAGGGCTGCCCGTTGTCCGTCGACGGCGCCCACCGCGCGGCCTCCAGCAGCGACGCCGCCTCCGGCGGCGACAGGGTGGCGCTCGGGTCGAAGGCCCTGGGGCTCCAGCGGAAGGCGAGCAGCGGAGTCAGGTCAGCCATGGCGGTAATCGTCCCGTATGGGCGATTAGTGATTGAAAGTGGGCGGCGGAGATGTGGGCAAGAGCACCCGTAACGGTACGAAGATCAGGACGTTCCCGCGCTCGGGCTGAGTGCCGGGTCCGGAGTCGGCGGAGCCGCCGTGTCCAGCGGTTCCGCATCCACCACCGGCCCGGCCAACTGCACGGCGGCGGGCGCCGCGCCCGGCGGTGCCGCCAGCCGCAGCGTTCCGGAGTCGGTCCGGACACCGGTCGGCGTGCCGTCCGGGTCGTAGCAGTAGATGCCGACGTCCAACGGCGCGTTGAGCGAGGCGGAGGTGGACTCCACCGAGTAGCAGGTGCCGGCGAGGCCCTTCGGCGTGGCGGCCTCGGCCACCGCGAGCGGCGCGCGCCGGTCCGTCAGCACGTCCAACCAGTCGGTGAGCGGATGCTGGATCCGCGGGTCCAGCCGGCGCGGGATGGCGTCGTCGCGGTCGCCGAGGCGTACGCAGCGCGCCGGCTCCGGGTGGCCCGTCGAGGGCAGGGCGCACTGGAACAGCCCGTCGGAGGTGGCGGCCAGCGAGACGTCGGCCGTGCCGCCGAGCGCCCCACCCGGCACGTCGACCCGCCAACTGCCGTCGTTCGCGCTGGTGAACACGATGGTTCGGTCGGGCTGACCACTGCGGCTGAACACGTACTGCGCCACCAGGTGGCGATCCTGCGCGGCGGCGGCCAGGGCGGCCAACTCGTCACGGGTGCCGTCCACCTGAACCGGCCCGGGATCGGCCGGCGGCGGGGGCGGGGGCTGGGCGCTGTCGCAGGCGACCAGGGCTACCGGCAGGGCGAGCACGAGCGGTCCGAGCACGCGGCCGGCCGGGCGGGAGAGGACGGGCACCGGCCCATTCTGGTGGGTGCGGGGCACCTGCGGGCAACGGCGCACAGCGGCCGCCTCCCGGCGTGTCGGGGGAGTTTGTCCGCGTACCCCTGGCCCCTCGCGGACCTGGCCAAGCGCGTCGGCCGGACGGCCGCGCGGGCCGGATGGTGGGATCACCCGACCCGTCGCCGTGACCCGCCGGATACCCTCAAGGGGTTTGACACGCGCCGCCGGCCCCGGTTCCGGCGGCGTCGGCACGCTCAGGGTCGCTGGGAGGGAGTGCACCGTCGTGGCACTCGTGGTGCAGAAGTACGGCGGGTCCTCCGTCGCCAACGCCGAGCGGATCAAGCGGGTGGCGGAGCGCATCGTCGCCGCCCGCAAGGCCGGCGACGACGTGGTGGTGGTGGTCTCCGCGATGGGTGACACCACCGACGAGCTGCTCGACCTGGCCAACCAGGTCAGCCCGCTGCCGCCGGGCCGCGAGCTGGACATGCTGCTCACCGCCGGGGAGCGGATCTCCATGGCCCTGCTGGCCATGGCCATCCACAACCTGGGGTACGAGGCCCGCTCGTTCACCGGCTCGCAGGCCGGCGTCATCACCACCTCGGTGCACGGCCGTGCCCGGATCATCGACGTCACCCCGGGGCGGCTCAAGGGCGCGCTCGACGAGGGCTCGGTGGTCATCGTGGCCGGCTTCCAGGGCGTCTCGCAGGACACCAAGGACGTCACCACGCTGGGCCGGGGCGGTTCGGACACCACCGCCGTGGCGCTCGCCGCCGCCCTGCACGCCGACGTCTGCGAGATCTACACCGACGTGGACGGCATCTTCACCGCCGACCCGCGGATCGTGCCCAACGCCCGGCACATAAGGGACATCACCTACGAGGAGATGTTGGAGCTGGCCGCGTGCGGCGCGAAGGTGCTGCACCTGCGTAGCGTGGAATACGCCCGCCGGGCGGGGTTGCCGATCCACGTCCGTTCGTCATACTCGACCAACACCGGCACGATGGTCACCGGATCGATGGAGGACCTTTCCATGGAGCAGGCACTGATCACCGGGGTCGCGCACGACCGCAGCGAGGCCAAGATCACGATCGTCGGCGTACCCGACGAGCCGGGTGCCGCCGCGCGGATCTTCGACACCGTCGCCGGCGCCGAGATCAACATCGACATGATCGTGCAGAACGTCTCCACCGAGGGCACCGGCCGCACGGACATCTCGTTCACCCTGCCCAAGGCCGACGGCCCGACCGCGATGGCCGCGCTCAGCAAGATCCAGGAGCCGGTCAAGTTCAAGGGCCTGCTCTACGACGACCACGTCGGCAAGGTCTCGCTGATCGGCGCCGGCATGCGCTCGCACCCCGGCGTGGCCGCCGGTTTCTTCGCCGCGCTCGGTGCCGCCGGGGTCAACATCGAGATGATCTCCACCTCCGAGATCCGGGTCTCCGTGGTCTGCCGGGACACCGACCTCGACGCCGCCGTCCGCGCCATCCACGACCAGTTCGAGCTGGGTGGCGACACCGAAGCCGTGGTCTACGCCGGGACGGGTAGGTAGCGCCGATGACGGCGCTGCCCACCCTCGCCGTGGTCGGAGCGACAGGTGCCGTCGGCACCGTGATGTGCGAGCTGCTCACCGGGCGTCGCAACGTCTGGGGCGAGATCCGGCTCATCGCCTCCGAGCGGTCGGTCGGCAAACGGGTGCGCTGCCGGGGCGAGGAGATCGTCGTCCAGGCGCTGACCCCGGAGGCGTTCGCCGGGGTCGACGTGGCCATGTTCGACGTGCCGGACGAGGTCTCCGCCGAGTGGGCGCCGATCGCCGTCGCGCGGGGCGCGATCGCCGTCGACAACTCCGGCGCCTTCCGGATGGACCGGGACGTCCCGCTGGTCGTTCCGGAGATCAACCCCGAACAGGTCCGCAACCGACCCCGGGGCATCATCGCCAACGCCAACTGCACCACCCTCGCGATGATCATCGCGGTCGCGCCGCTGCACCGCGAGTACGGCCTGCGGGAGCTGGTGCTCGCCTCCTACCAGGCGGTCTCCGGGGCCGGCCAGGCCGGCGTGGACATCCTGCACGACCAGCTCGCCAAGGTCGCCGGCGATCGGGCGCTCGGCTCGCGCACCGGCGACGTCCGCCAGGCGGTCGGCGACGACCTCGGCCCGTTCCCGGCGCCGCTGGCGCTCAACGTGGTGCCGTGGGCGGGCTCGTCGGCCGACGTCGGCTGGTCGTCGGAGGAAATGAAGATCCGCAACGAGTCGCGGAAGATCCTCGGCCTGCCCGACCTCAAGGTCAGCGCCACCTGCGTCCGGGTGCCGGTGGTCACCGCCCACTCGGTGGCCGTACACGCCGTCTTCGCCACCGAGGTCGACGCCGAGGGCGCCCGCGAGGCACTGCGTAACGCGCCGGGCGTGATCGTGGTCGACGACCCCGCAGCAGGCGAGTTCCCGATGCCGATCGACGCGGTCGGCACCGACCCGTCCTGGGTCGGCCGGATCCGCCGCGCCCTGGACGACCCCCGCGCCCTCGACTTCTTCGTCACCGGCGACAACCTCCGCAAGGGCGCAGCCCTCAACACCGCCCAGATCGCCGAACTCCTGGCAAAGGAACTCCGCACCCCCTAACCCCGCCGCCTCCTCGCCGCGTCGATCTTGCACTTTCTGTCGCCACATAAGGTGTGAAGGCGACAAAACGACGTCCGAAAGTGCAAGATCGACGCGGTCCAAGGGCGCGGGTGGGGCGGGTTAGGCGGCGGAGAGGTGGACTCCGTCTCGGCCTTGGCGTTTGACCGCGTAGAGGGCCTGGTCGGCTCGCTTGAGGGTGCGGTCGGGGGTTTCGCCCGGCCGCGGTAGCGCGACGCCCACGCTGATCGTGCGGCCGGTACGGCGGGCCGCCTCGGCCAGCCGTTCGGCGATCCGGACCGCCTCCTCCGGGCGACTCACCTCGATCACCGCGACGAACTCGTCACCGCCGATCCGGTACAGCTCGTCGCCGTGCCGCAGCGCGCCCTCCAGCGCCCGCGCCAACCCGACCAGCACCTGGTCGCCGGCCTGGTGCCCGTACGTGTCGTTGACCGTCTTGAAGCCGTCCACGTCGATCGCCAGCAGGGCCGTACGCCCCGGGGTGGCCGCCGCGATCCGCTGCCCGAACGGGCCGGTGTGCCGCAGCCCGGTGAGCGGGTCCGAGCTGGCCTGCTCCCGCAGTCGGGCGAGCGTACGCAGCCGGTCCAGGCTGGTCCACGCCTGCCCGGCCAGCAGCTCCATGAGGCTGACCGTGGTGGGGTCCGGGTGCAGGGCGCGGCCGTCGGCGACCAGCAGCACGCCGTCGGCGTCCGTCGGCCCGAACGGCACGGCGACGAGCGTGCGTACCCCCGCCCGGGTCAGCGGTCGATAGTCCTCGGTCGGGGGATGTCCGGACTCGCCCAGCGTGTATCCGGCGCCGTACCGGTGTGCCCGGTCGATCATCCTCGCCAGGGCGGCGGGGCCCGCGCCGGCCAGCTCGGCACGGATCAGGGTCTCCAGGTCACCCGGCGTCGCCGGGGACGGGCCGAGCTGACCGCCGATCACCAACACCGCGGTGGAGAGGGTGGACACCTCCCGAGCGGCCTCGGTCGCCGCGCTGATCACCGCCGCCTCGGTGGGGGCGGCGGACAGTGCCGCGGCGTGCCGGAGCAGCTTCTCGCTGCGGCTCTCGGACGGCGGGCCGCCCAGCGCGGAGATCCGCGCGCCGAGCCGGGCCGCCAGCCGCTGCGCGGTCTCCCGCCAGGGCCGCAGGTCGACCGGGTCACTCCATTGCAGGTCGAGTACGCCGATCACCCGGCCGCCCGGATCGCGTACCGGAACGCACAGCTCGGTCGTGACGTCGGCGCGTACCGGTAGGTAGTCCGGGTCGACGGTGACGTCCGGGACCACGGCGGCGGTGCCGGTGGCGTACACCCGGCCGACGATCCCGGTGCGCGCCGGTACGGTCGCGAAGACCTGCCACGCGCCGGTCGCCGCCACACAGCGCAGCCGGTCGTGGGCCTCGAGCAACACCGAGATGGTGGCCGGAGTGTGCTGGGACAGTGCGCTGACCGTCCACCGACAGGCTTCCGGCACGCTGGACGCCATCGACAGGCGGACGGTGACGTCACGGATGACTCGCTGATGATCCACTCGCACGTCGTTCCAGGTAGGGGAGGGGCTGGAGCAAGCGTACTCACGTTCCGCAGACGGTCTTCCATCTTCGTACACATGTGCTATCCACAGGCTGTGGACGGGCCTGTGGGAAAGGGTGCCGGGCGATAGCGTGGGATCACCGACGCCATGGAGGCAAGCCCATGCTCATCGCGCACATCAGCGACCCGCACCTGACCACCGGGCTGCTCGCCGCCGAGCCGGCCGCCGGGCTGCACCGGGCGCTCGGCCGGGTGCTCGCCCTGCGCCCGCGACCGGACTGCGTGGTCATCACCGGCGACCTGGCCGACCACGGCCGACCGGACGAGTACGCGGCGCTGCGCGAGCTGATCGGGCGGTTCCCACTGCCGATCTACCTGACCACCGGCAACCACGACGACCGCGAGTCGCTGCTCGACGCGTTCGGCGGCACGCCCTGGCTCGGGGGCGGCTTCTCCGCCTACTACCACGTCGACCACGAGGCGGCGACGATCGTCGTGCTCGACTCCCTCGTCCCGGGCAGCGACGCCGGCCAACTCGGCGAGGAGCAGCTCAGCTGGCTCGACGGGGTCCTCGCGGGCCGTCCGGAGGTACCCGCCATCCTCTGCCTGCACCACCCGCCGGTCGCGGTCGGCATCCCCGCGGCCGACGCCATCCGGCTCGCCGACGGGCCCGCGCTGGCCGAGGTGATCGGCCGGCACCGGCACGTCGTGCGGGTCGCCGCCGGGCACCTGCACCGCACGGTCACCACGGGGTACGCGGGCACCGTGCTCACCGTGGCGCCCAGCACCTGGAAGCAGAGCACCCTCACCATGGCCACGGACGAGGTGATCGGTTGGGTCGCCGAGCCGACCACCTTCCTGCTGCACCGGATCGAGCCGGACGGCTGCGTGACCCACTCGGTGCAGGTCAGCCACTCGGCCGGCCAGACCTGCGGCTTCTGACGTCGTGCCCGTCTGGTACGTCGCGTACGGGTCGAACATGCACGCGGCCCGGCTGGCCTGGTACATCGGCGGCGGCTGTCCACCCGGCGGCCGACGGACGTACCCGGGTTGCCGCGACACCCGCCCACCGCGCCGGTCGGCTCCCGTGTGGATGCCCGGTGGGATCTACTTCGCCGGCGAGTCCGGCGCGTGGACCGGCGGCATGGCGTTCTACGACCCGGGGCTGCCGGGCGAGGCCGCCGCGCGGGCCTACCTGGTGACCATCGACCAGTTCACCGACATCGCCGCCCAGGAGATGTACCGCCCGCCGGGCGACACCGCCGAACTGCTCCCGGCGACGGGCGCGGCCATCGACGCGGCCGTCGCCCACGGGCGGGCGACGCTCGGTCCGGGGCGCTACGAGACCCTGGTGTGCCCCGGTCGGCGTGCCGGCATTCCGATGCTCACCTTCACCGCGCCGGGGCCGGCGTCCGCCGTGCCAAACCGGCCACCCGCACCCGCCTACCTGGCCATGATCGCCCGTGGGCTGCGCGAGTCGCACGGCTGGCCGGCCGAGCGGATCGTCGACTACCTGGCGCAGCGCCCCGGAGTCGCGGGCGGATGGCCGCCCCACGCCGTCACGACACTGGTCCGCGACGCGCTCCTCTGAAGTCCTGGACGCTGCGGGGCGGCGACGTCCGCCTCGCCGCCCCGGGACGAGCGTCCACATCCACACTGGAAAGGGCCGGAACACCGAGCGGGCGGACGCCGCCGGTCGACCGGCCGGCGGCGTCAGTCGTGGTGTCGATCGAGCTGGCTGGTGACCGTCGCTGGACCAATCGGTGTACTCGCAGCTCTGCGATGCTGCCCGGCTCGACGGGTGAGCGTCCGGATGAGAGGCTGGCCGGGCGGGCGACGGCCCAACCGCCGTCAAGCGTGATCGATCCTTCCGACGGCGTCGACAGGCGGCCGTCCGACCCACCGGCCGCACCGTACGCGCCGATTCTCACGAGGAGTTTCATGTCCATTCCCGGGATGCGTCGGGCCGCTGTCGGCCTGACCGCGCTCGCGGTGGCAGCGCTCGGCGCGGTCGCCACCACCGGAGAGCAGGCCGACGCGCGACCGAAGCCGGTCGACGTCACCCTGCTGGCCCTCAACGACTTCCACGGCAACCTCGAACCGCCGAGCGGCTCCAGCGGCACCATCGCCGGGCAGAGCGCGGGCGGCGTCGAATACCTTGCGACCCACCTGGCCGAGCTGCGCGCGGCCGCGAAGAAGAAGAACACCATCACCGTCGCCGCCGGCGACCTGATCGGCGCGTCACCGCTGCTCTCCGCCGCGTTCCACGACGAGCCGACCATCGAGGCGCTGAGCATGGCCGGTCTGGACTACGCCAGCGTCGGCAACCACGAGTTCGACGAGGGCGCCGCCGAGCTGCTGCGCATCCAGAACGGCGGCTGCCACCCGGTGGACGGCTGCGCCGACGGCACCCCCTACCGGGGCGCCGGCTTCAAGTACCTCTCCGCCAACGCCTTCAAGACGGCGACCGGCAAGCCGCTGATGGCTCCGTACGCGATCCACAAGGTGCAGGGCGTCAAGGTCGGCTTCATCGGGATGACCCTGGAGGGCACCCCGCAGATCGTCAGCCAGCAGGGCGTCGCCGGTCTCACCTTCACCGACGAGGCGGAGACCGCCAACCGGTACGCCCGCGAGCTGCGTCGCAAGGGCGTACAGGCCATCGTCGTGCTCCTGCACGAGGGGGGCACCCAGGCGGCTACCGGTGGCATCAACGACTGCGTCGGCATGACCGGGCCCATCGTGGACATCGCCAACCGGATGGACCCGTCGATCGACGTGGTGGTCAGCGGTCACACCCACCAGGCGTACAACTGCAACATCAACGGCAAGCTGGTCACCAGCGCCAGCTCCTTCGGCCGCCTCGTCACCGACATCGACCTCAAGATCGACCGGCGCAGTGGTGACGTGATCTCCGCCGCCGCGAACAACGTCGTCGTCACCCGGGACGTCGCCAAGGACCCGAAGCAGACGGCCCTGATCGACCGGTACAAGACCGTGCTCGGCCCGGTCGCCGACCGCCAGGTCGGCGTGACCACCGAGGCCATCACCAAGACCCAGGAAACCCTCTTCGGTACGACCCTGGGCGAATCCCCGCTGGGCAACCTGGTCGCCGACGCGCAGCTCGCCGCCACCGACGACGAACAGAACGCGGTCGCCGCCTTCATGAACCCCGGTGGTGTCCGGGCCGACCTCAACGCCGGCCCGGTCACCTACGAGGAGGCGTTCACGGTGCAGCCGTTCGCCAACAACCTGGTGACCCTCGACCTGACCGGGGCGCAGCTCTACTGCGTACTGGAGCAGCAGTTCGTCACCGGCCGGACGCTGTACCCGTCGTCGACCGTCGGCTACGTGGTCGACCCGGCCGGCACCACCGGCACCACGGCCGACCCGTGCGTCGGCACCCGCGTGGTCCGGGGCAGCCTCACCATCGGCGGCACCGCCGTCGACCCGGCCGCCACCTACCGGGTGACGGTGAACAACTTCCTGGCCGGCGGCGGTGACGGCTTCAGCGCCCTCACCGCCGGCACCAACCAGGTCACCGGCCTGATCGACCTGGACGCGTTCGTGGCGTACCTGACCGCGCAGTCGCCGGTCTCCGCGCCGGCGCTGGACCGCATCCGCACCACCGCCGAGGTCCCCGCCGCCTGACGGCCGACCCCGCGACGTCGGGCCCCGGAGCGCCTGCTCCGGGGCCCGACCCGTTCCCGCAGCCGCCTCGCCCTGTTCCCGCCTCGCCTGCTCCTGTCGGTCACCTGATCACGCTGCTACCTGGAAGTAGTGGCCTCAGGGGCGTGCCGATGCCACTCGATCCAGGATCGAGCGCGATCGCGCGGGAATCGGTAGATCCGCAAGCAAGATCCGCACAACATCGGGGATGTTGCTGCCTCCCGCGCGCTGGAGACAGCAATATCGGTGAACTTGCGCGGATCTTGGGTGCGGGGTGCGGGGTGCGGGGTGCGGGGTGCGGGGGTGCTGCGTGTCGGCCACGTCGCGGCGCAGCAGGGTGTCTATGCCGCGCCGGTGGCGCGTGTTGGGTGTCGGGTCGGGCGCCTCGGGTGCCGGGGAGTCAGGCGGGGGTGGGGGTCGGGTCGAGGGAGGTGGGGATCAGCGTGGTCCGGCCGTCCTGGTCGGCGCTGAGCAGTCGGCGCAGCGAGAGCGCGACCAGGGAGGCGACCAGGCAGCCGCCGACCACCGTCGCCACCCAGACCTTCCCGTCAGCGGCACCGATCAGCGGGCCGGCGGTCACCGGACCGATGACACCGCTGATTCCGAAGATCATCGAACTCATCGCGTTGTAGCGGCCGCGTAGCTCGTCGGTGGCCAGCGCGTTGGTCAACGCGGGCATGACCGGTGACAGCATCGTCTCGCCGAAGCCGAAGATCGCCGAGCAGGCCACCACGCACACCGCGGCCAGCAGGGCGTTCGTACCGCTGATCAGGCCAGCCGCGCCGAGCACCAGCCAGGCGGTGGCGAACACGGCGCCCACCACGGCCAGGGCCCGGGTACGGCTGCGTCCGTCCATCCGGCGGATCACCACCAGTTGGGCGAGCACGATCATCACGGTGTTGGCGGCGAGCGCCCACGCCACTACCCGGGTGTGCACCTCGGCGACCCGCACCGCGTACGCGGCGAAGCCCACCTCGATCTGTGCGTATCCGCAGGTGGTGAGGATGAGGCCGAAGATCACCAGCCGTCGGAAGGGGCGGTCGCGGAGCACTGTGAGGTAACCGCCGGGCGAGGGTTCGTCGACGCCCCGCCGGCTGCCGAGCCGGTGACCCACCCCGGGCAGGGTGAGCAGGATGATCGCCGGCAGCAGGTAGGTCACCGCGTCCAGCAGGTAGATCGTCTGGAAGGTGCCGGGACGGGCGGTGTCGACGATCGCGCCGGACGTCATGCCGCCGATGCCGATACCCAGGTTGAGCAGGGCGAAGTTCAGCCCGAAGACGCGTTGCCGTTCGCCGTCGTCGGTCAGCGAGGCGAGGATCGTGTTCTGCCCGGACCAGATCGCCGAGCTGCCGACGGCGATGACGGTCATCACCAGCAGGGCCGACCCGGCCGAGTCGACAAGCGCCAGCGAGCCGGTGCCGACCGCCTCGATCAGCAGGCACGGCAGGACGATCCGACGTGCGCCGAACCGGTCGATCAGCGTCCCGCCCAGCGGCGACAGGGCCAGGGTGACCGCGCCGTACCAGCCGATCACGAGCCCGGCCCGGGCATCGGTGAGTCCGCGTACGTCCGTCAGGTAGATGAACAGGAACGGCAACGTCAGGCCGCGCCCGATCGCCGACAGCAGGGTGCCGACGAGGATCCGGCGGGCTTCCGAACGGCGGGGTAGGGCACGGCGCAGCATGTCCGGCATTCTGTGCGGTGGGTGTGACGTCAGGCGAACCGTTTTGGACGAAGCTCGGGTTCGCGGTGACCAACGCCACGACGGCAGCCGGTGTCGGCCCGGTCTGCGATGCTGGCCCGATGACCGGCACCTGGCGACACCTACCTGCTTCCGCCCGCGCCATCGCGGTGACCGCCACGGCAGCCGTCGCCGCCGCCCAGGCCCGTGACGATGAGGCGTACGACGACGCGGTCGCCGACCTGGCGGCTGACGAGCGGTCCGGTCTGGTGCTCGGGACGGTGGTCCGGCTCCTGCTGGAGGAGGGCCACCCGGACGGGTTGGACGGTGACGACATCCGGCAGGTACTGGCGCGCTGCGTGCAGGACGCGATGCGCTGGCGGTCGGATGTCGACCCGCACGTGGTGCTCGTCCTGTTGGCCGGCGCGCTGGGCGTGTACGACCCCGAGGGTGACGACGCGCCCCCGGACGCGTCCGCCCTGGCCCGGCACGCTCCGCTGCTCATGGCCGACCTGCTGGCGGTGACGGGTGCGCCGTTGGACGGCTACCTGTCCGTCGCGTTCGCCGAGATCGAACGCACCGAACGGCACGACTGACGAAAAGGGGGCGGCCACACCCGTCTGTGGCCGCCCCCGGGTCCAACAGGTCAGGAGGCGGAGTCCGCAACGTCGAACCAGTACCAGTTGGGGTAGTCGCTGAGCGTGCCGTCGGCGCGGACGGCGTAGACGGTCAGATCCTGGAACCCACTGGTGGTCGGCGTCCAGCTGATCGTGGCGCGGCCGTTCGCGTCGGCCGCCACTTCGGTCGGCTCGGTGCCGTTGAAGCTGTACTGGTACGCCCTGGTGTCCGTCCAGCCCGGCGGCGGGGAAAAGGTGAAGGTGCCCTCGATCCCCACCCCGCCGACGGCCGAACCATCGGTCGGGTGGTAGACGTCGGACTTCACCCCGGGGCCGGGATCGAAGTACACCGACCACTGGCCCGCCGCCGAGACGAACCCGTTGTCGCTGTGGCTGCGGACCGTGACGTTGTGTCCGTCCGTCCTGGTGGCGAAGAAGCTGAAGTAGCCGGTCCCGTCCTCCTGGGCGGGCCGCACCTCCGGATCCCTTCCGTCGAGGGTGATCTCGTACTCGCGGACGCCGGTGACTCCGGGTGCCGGGACGAACTTCAACACCACCTCCTGGCCCCACTCGGGAGCACCGCTCTCCACCCGCACCGCCGGCTCACTCGGCGCTACCAGAGTGCTGTACGTCACGGTGTCGGAGACGTTGCCCGCGAGGTCAACCGAACGGACGCTCAGGCGCTGCGGCCCGGAACGGGGCGGGTTGAGCGTCACGGTCGCCGAGCCGCCCGGGGTGTTCACCCGCACCGATCCGGGCAGGTCGAGCGGGTCGTGGCACTCCCATTGACCGTAGTCGCCGCTTGCCGAGCAGCCGTGGACGCCGAGGCTGTTCCAGGAGTACTCGAAACCGGCGACGTCCTTGTTGCCGTTGCCGGAGAAGGTGAAGATCCCCGGCACGCCCGGCGGCCCCCACTCGCCGGTGGTGTCCGACGGGTAGTTGGCGGAGGTGACGGTGGGCTTGCCAGGGCTGGTGCGGTCGTACGTGAAGAAGCACTTCTGCGACCAGGGCGAGTAGTCGGCGCCGTCGGTGACCCGGGCCTGCCAGACGTACGTCTTGCCGTCCACCAGGAAGGTGTCGGGCAGGGTGACCTTGTTGGCCCGGCCGGAGAGACCGTGCTCACCGGTGAACACCTGACGGGCGTCCGGGTCGGGCTTCGGCCAGATGGCGACCTCGGTCTTCACCCCACGCACGTCGTACTCGTCGGCGTCGGTGCCGACCGCCTCCAGGATCTTGGCGAACCCGCCGATGCGCGGGTACGGCGCGAGCTGGGTGCAGGGAAGCCCGCCGTTGTACAGGTGAGCTTTGTCGATCTGCGGGACCGAGTTGAACTGGACGCTCAGATCGACGTGGCGGTACGGGTGCAGCCCTCGGCCGTAGGACGCGTCACTCTCGTACTGCTCGGGCACCCGGACCTCGAACGTGATGTACCGCTGGCGGTGTGCGACCGCGTCCTGCACGGCCGCGCCCACGTCGAACGTGATGCTCGCTCCCGGGCAGAACTGCACCGGGGTGAGGACCTCGCCGAGCTTGGCGAGTGGTTCGGGTGCCCGGTTCCAGGTCGGCGACGCGGTGACCGGCTTCGTCCGCCAGATCTCCACCGCGCGCTTGCTGCAGTCGGCGACGGTCCGCTCCTCGACGAACACCTTGCCGCCGTAGATCTTCTTGCCCTCGTAGGCCGAGAGATCGAAGGTGGCGTACACCCGTGAGGTGTGGCTCTTGCCTGCGGCGTCCTGCCAGGTGCCGATCGGGACGTTCGTGTTGTCGTCCGCCGGGTACGCCTTCTTCGGCGTCGCCGAGTCGGTCCACCCGACCTGCACCGACGGCGGATCGTCGTAGTGCGGTGCCGCGACGGCGGCGCTCTCGGTGGCGATGAGGGTCAGCCCGCCGACCGCCATCGCCAGTGTGAGTGCGCCGACGAGGGCACGGGTTGGCCTTGATCTGAGCACTGTGGAATTTTCCTCCCCGTGTGCCATCCGTTCCGCTGAACGGATGATCAGGCGCATCGAACCGCAGGCGGCCGACGGACGACAACCCCCGTTCGGGCCGGCGGGGAGCCGCCCGAACGGATTGATGATCTTCCGGAGGGGCGTGCCAGGAAAGCGAAGAGGGCACATCCGATCGATCGGATGTGCCCTCTTACCTCTGGTCGGGGTGGCCGGATTCGAACCGACGACCTCTTCGTCCCGAACGAAGCGCGCTACCAAGCTGCGCCACACCCCGAGGCGTGCCGACAAATAGTAGCCCACCCGCCCCGATGGTCAAACTCGGTACCCCCCGCCGCCCGATCCGGCCAAACCGCGCTCGCGGGCGCTCCAAGATCCGCACAACTTCCGCGATGTTGCTGCCTCCCGGCCGTCCGAAGCAGCAACATCCCCGATACTGCGCGGATCTTGGAGCGCGCCCGCGAGCGCCGCCCGAGCGGGCGCGAGCGGGCGCCGGGTCGATCACGCCTAGCGGGGGATGAGCGTCAGGATGCTCGCCTCGGGTGGGCAGGCGAAGCGGACCGGGGCCGTCGGGTGGGTACCGAGGCCGGCGGAGACGTGCAACCACGAGTCCGAGCCCGGCCACCGGTGCAGGCCGCGCGCCATCGAGCGGGGCAGGCCGCAGTTGGTCACCAGCGCCCCGTAGCCCGGGACGCAGACCTGCCCCCCGTGGGTGTGCCCGGCCAGCAGGAGGCCGAAGCCGTCGGCGGCCATCTGGTCGAGCACCCGAGGCTCGGGGGAGTGCGTCACGGCGATGGACAGGTCGGCGGAGGACGCCACCCGGCCCGACACGGACGGGTAGTCGTCCCGGTCGATGTGGGGGTCGTCGACGCCGACGAGGTCCAGCTCCCGGCCGCCGGCCTTGAGGCTGGTCCGGGCGTTGTTCAGGTCCGCCCAGCCGGCGCCGGTGAAGACCTGGCGCAGCTCCTCGTAGGGCAGTTCGACGCCCTCGGTGTACTCCCGGTCCGGCAGGAAGTAGCTGAACGGGTTCTTCAGCACCGGCCCGGTGTAGTCGTTGGAGCCGAACACGAACGCGCCCGGGAAGTCCAGCAGCGGTTGTAGCGCCCGCAGCACGCCCGGGACCGCCCCGGGGTGCGCCATGTTGTCGCCGGTCACCACCACCAGGTCGGGATCCAGGGCGGCCAGCGACGCCACCCAGCGCTGTTTGCGGGCCTGGTTGGGCATCATGTGCAGATCCGACAGGTGCAGCACGCGTAGCGGCTCCGCGTCGGCCGGCAGCATCGGCACGTCGTACCGCCGCAGGGTGAACAGGTTGCGTTCGACGAGCGACGCGTACGCGAGGGTGGTCGCTCCGACCGCTGCGGTTCCGGCGGCGAGGCGGAATAGTGTGCGCTTTCGCATGGCGTTCAGGGTAGTTTGACCGTCCATGAGCACGCTGAAGGACCGCCTCACCGCCGACATGCGTTCCGCGCTCAAGGCGCGCGACGAGCTGACCACCTCCACGCTGCGGATGGCCCTGGCCGCCGTCGGCACCGCCGAGGTGGCCGGCAAGGCCAAGCGCGAGCTCACCGACGACGAGGTGCTCGCGGTGTTGACCAAGGAGGCCAAGAAGCGTCGGGAGGCGGCCACCGCCTTCGCCGACGCGGGCCGCGACGAGCAGGCCGCCAAGGAGACCGCCGAGGGCGAGGTGCTGGACCGCTACCTGCCCAAGCAGCTCTCGGATGCCGAGCTGACCGACCTGGTCGCGGGGGCGCTCGCCGCGGGCGGCTTCACCGGGAAGGCCCAGATGGGCCCGGCCATGAAGGCGGCCCAGGCCGCGGTGGCCGGCCAGGCCGAGGGGGGTCGGGTGGCCGCCGAGGTACGGCGACAGCTCGGCCTCTGACCCATCCACGCGGCTCCGGTTCGACACAACGGAACGGGCGGGCACCCCCGAGAGGGTGCCCGCCCGTTCGCGTGTGTCGTCGCTGCCTCAGCCGCCCGGACGGTTACCGGGTCGGCCGGGCGGGTTGCCGGGCTGCCCCGGCTTGTTGCTGTCCGGCGGCGTACCACCGCCGGCACCGGTGCTGACCTGGATGGTGACCACACCGCCCTTGATGGTGCGCCCGTCCGGGCTGGTGCCGGCGGCGGTGCCCGCCGGGCAGCTGGACGCCACCTTCGCCTCGGAGACGACCGGCTCGAAGCCCGCGCCCTTGATCCGGGACTTCGCGGTGTCCACCGGCTGACACTTCACGTCGGGGATGCTGCGCTGGTCACCCTCGGAGATCTTCTGGCCCGGCGGGGTGAAGTTGACGCGGTCCTTGCCCTTCATGGCGTCACGCAGCGTCTCGTACACCGGCGGGTTGATGCCGTCCTTCTCAGCGTGCTTCATCTTGACGTTCGTCTGCGGCCAGTCCGGGTCGGCCATGATGCCGGCCACCGCGTACTGCTTGGTCATCGCGACCAGGGCGGCGGTCTTCTCCGAGTCGGTGGTGCCGGACTTTCCGGCCACCGGCGCGTCGACGATGCCCTTCACCGGGCCGGCCGTACGGCTGCTGCCGCACTTGCTGGTCGTGGAGTTGTCGCCGACCGGGCAGCGGGCGGCGTCGACGGCGGCGCGGGCCACCTCGGTGCTGAACCGCTTCTCGCAGCGCGGGTTGGCGATGTCCAGCTTCTTGCCCTCCGGGTCGCGGATCTCCTGCACCGGGATCGGCTCACAGTACTTGCCGTCCGCCGCGAGAGTCGCGTACGCGTTGGCCAGGTCCAGCGGCGTGGTGGCGGAGACGCCCAGGGTGAAGGCGCCCCACTGGTGGGCCGATTCCTTGGTGGAGGCGAAGTCCGCGTCCTTGCTGGCCCGGAACTGGATGCCGGCCCGCTTGGCCACGTCGACCACGTTCTCCGCGCCGACCTGCTGCTGCAGCGGCACGAAGTAGGTGTTGACCGACTGGGCGAACGCGGTCCACATGTTCTGCACGCCGCCGGCCTTCTTGCCGGAGTTGGTCGGGCAGTAGAAGTGGGTGCCGGGGCAGGCCGCGGGACTGCTGCTGTCGATGATGTACTCCGACTTGAACTGCTGCGGGGCGTTCATCGAGTAGCTGAGCGGGATGCCCTTCTCCAGGGCGGCCACGATCGTGAAGATCTTGAAGGTCGAGCCCGCCTGGTAGCCGGCGATGCCGTCGCCGCCGGTGAGCAGCGGGTTCACCGTCGCCGGGTAGTTGCCCTTGATGCCCCGCTTGCTCTTCGCCGGATCGCTGGAGAGCTTGTTCTTCGGGTTCTTCGGGTCGTCCAGCTTGAACTGCCGGTTCACCGCCAGCGCCCGCACCCGGCCGGTGCCCGGCTCGACCACGGCGACCATCGCGGCTTCCTTGCTGTTCACGCTCTTGGCCTTGCGGACCGCCTTGTCGGCGCCCCGCTGTGCCTGGACGTCGATCGACGTGACGACGGTGTAACCGCCGCTCTTGAGCCGCCGCTCACGGTCGTACGACGTCGAGCCGAACGTCGGCTGCTGCATCCACCAGCGGTAGAAGTAGTCGCAGAAGAAGCCCCACTCGTTGACGTTGGTCGCGACGCAGCCGTTCGGGGTGCGCTTGTCCTGCACCTTCAGCTTGACCGCCTTGGCGGCGTCGGCCTCCTGCTGGGTGATCGCCTTGGTGTCGACCATGTTCTGGATGACGTAGTTACGACGGTCCAGCGCCAGCGGGTAACCGCTCTTGGTGGTCGGGTCGTTCGTCGTCGGGGCCTTGACCATGCCGGCCAGCAGCGCCGCTTCCTCGATCTTCAGCTTGCTCGGCGGCTTGCCGAAGTAGACCTGGCTGGCCGCGTAGATGCCGTACGCGCCATTGCCGAACGAGGCGAGGTTGAGGTAGCGGGTCAGGATCTCGTCCTTGGAGAACTCCTTGTCGACCTGCAGGGCGAGGCGCATCTCGCGGAGCTTGCGGGCGCTGGTGTCCTCGGTCGCCGCGACCACGTCGGCCGGGTGGGTGGCCGAGTAGGCGATGGCCAGCCGGACGTACTGCATGGTCAGCGTCGAGGCGCCCTGGCGGCCGGCGCCCTCGTTCTGGTTGTTGACGAACGCGCGGGCGACACCGTTGATGTCGACGCCGTTGTGCTTGTAGAAGTCGTGGTCCTCGGCCGCGATGATGGCCTTGATCATGAATGGCGAGATGTCGCCGTACTTCACGTCGCGGCGGTTCTCGTCGTACATGGTCGCGAGCGGCGTCTTACCGTCCGACGCCAACAGGTAGCTGATCTGCGGCGCGCGGGCCACCGTCAGTTCCGTGGGCAGGTTGCCGAATGTCTCGGCGCCCGCCTTCGCGGCCAGTCCGGACATCGCCACCGCGGGGAAGGCCGCCGCAGCGACCACCACGCCGGCCAACAGGCCACATATGAGCAGCGATGCGGCGTTGGTCAGCACATTGTGGTCACGTTTCCGCATCCAGGTCACCTCGGCATGGTACGCGAGTAGGGAACGAGGGGCGCCTGGGCGTCTTTCCCCATTTCCTGCGCGCGCTGCCCTCGTTGTGCTAAACGCATGACCCCCGGTACGAGGTTGCGTGTGATCGGCGTGAGTCTCCTCCGTTCGGTGGAGGCGGCGCAGCGTTTTCGTGGACCTCGGTGGGGTAACCGGCGGTCTAGCGCCCGGGAAGCCGGGAGTGTCCGGAATGATGGATTTCGCCGACAACGTTGCGTAATCGGTCGACTACAGAGCATGATGATGGCGGCGACAGCGCCACATGTCGTCCGCGCCGCCTTGGGGAAGGCGAGCCGGGCGATCGGGGGGAATTGCCGGCTGCCGTGCGACGAGGTCGGTAGGTACTGCAAGGGGGGACGAGTACACATGGGCATGATCACTGACTGGCCGTCGCTGGCGGCGTGTCAGAACGGGGACCCAGACGCGTTGTTCGTACAGGGCGCCGAACAGAACGTGGCCAAGCGGATCTGCCGGAGCTGCCCAGTTCGGTACGAGTGCCTGGCCGACGCGCTGGACAACCGGATCGAGTTCGGTGTGTGGGGCGGTATGACCGAACGGGAACGCCGAGCGTTGCTGCGTCGTCACCCCCAGGTGACGAGCTGGCGCAAGATGTTCGAGGCAGCGATGAAGAAGAACAGCAAGGACAAGACCGGCAAGGACAAGATCCTGGTCACCGCGGCAACCTGACGCCGCTCACGACCGGCTGATCGCCGCGCCGATCGTCCGTAGCCCGTCGACGTCGTGCACGTCGGCGGGCTGCGCCGTCACCGACACCGCCGGCACCGCCGGGAACGCCTCGGTGAACCGGGCGGCGACCTGCTGCTCGCGTACCGCCTGACGCGCCAGCGCCGCGTGCGCCCGCAGCACGTCGGCGGTGCCCTCGTGCCCACCCAGCTCGGCCAGCCGCTCCGCGGCGACGCGACTCCGCTCGGCGTCCAGCTCCGGAACCACCGGACGGTGCACCCGGTTGAGCACCAGGCCGGCCAGCGGCATCTTCTCCTCGCGCAGCCGACCCGCGAAGTAGGCGGCCTCCCGGACCGCGTCCGGCTCCGGCGTCGCGACCAGCACGAAGGCCGTCTCCCGTGCCTGGAGGATGCGGTACGTCTGCTCGGCCCGCTGCCGGAAACCACCGAACATCGAATCCAGTGCGGCCACGAAGCCGGACAGGTCGGTGAGCAGCTGCGCGCCGAGCACCTTCTGCACCACCTTCGAGAACATCCCGAACGAGGCCGTGACCAGGCTGAACATGCTCCGGCCGCCGCTGCGCGCCGGGGCCAGGAGCAGGCGCAGCATCCGGCCGTCGAGGAAACGGGAGAGCCGGGCCGGCGCGTCCAGGAAATCGAGTGCCGAGCGGGACGGTGGTGTGTCGACCACGATCAGGTCCCACTCGCCCCGGGCATGCAGCTGGCCCAGCTTCTCCATCGCCATGTATTCCTGCGTGCCGGCGAAGGTCGAGCTCATGGCCTGGTAGAACGGGTTCGCGAAGATCTCCGCGGCCTTCGTCGGGTCGGTGTGCTGCAGCACCACGTCGTCGAAGGTGCGCTTCATGTCCAGCATCATGGCGTGCAGCTCACCGCCGCTGGCCTCGACGTCGATGCCCTTGACCTGCCGGGGCGTGTTGTCCAGCTCGGTCAGGCCCAGCGACTGAGCGAGCCGGCGGGCCGGGTCGATGGTGAGCACCACCGTGCGGCGGCCGTGCTGCTCGGCGGCCCGCAGCGCCAGAGCGGCGGCCGTGGTCGTCTTTCCCACTCCGCCGGCACCGCAGCACACGACGATCCGCACGCCCGGGTCGGCGAGGATCTGGTCGACGTCCAGCTGCGGCGCCGCGTCTTCGGAAGGCACCAATCGAGCGTATCGGGCCGCGTCGGTCCATGCGCCCGTGCTGAGCTCAGGTGTGAGTCAATCGGCGTGGACGAGGGCCTGGGCCAGGGTCGCGAGGCCGTTGCGGTCCACCCCGTCCGGCAGCAACGGCAGCTCGACCATCGGCAGCCCCAACTCCACCAGGTCGGCGCGGAGGGAATCCTCCAGTTCGCGCCGGATGAGCTGGTCCCGCGCCTCATCGTGCAATCCGGCCACGATGTCCTGATCGGCCGGCAGCCCAGCGGCGACCAGACCCCGCCGCAGGTCCGCCGCGGTGACCGCCGGGCCGGCCGGCAGCGACGGCCGGGCGCCGTTGACGATCACCTTCCCGATGCCGAAGCCGAGGGAGGTCAGGTCGGCGATGGCGTCGACCGTCTCCTGCACCGGCATCTCCTCCAGGAGGGTGACCACGTGCACGGCGGTCATCGGGGAGCGCAGCAGCGCGGAGACCCCCTCGCTCTGGGTCTTGATCGGGCCGACCTTGGCGAGCCGGGCCGTCTCGGCCGTCACGTTGAGGAAACGACCGATCCGGCCGGTGGGCGGCGCGTCCAGCACCACGGCGTCGTACGCGCGCCGCTGCCCCGAGGTGCGGGTGGTGGCCTCCTTCACCTTGCCGGTGAGCAGCACGTCCCGCAGGCCCGGGGCGATGGTGGTGGCGAAGTCGATGGCCCCCAGCTTGCGCAGCGCCCGCCCCGCCGCGCCCAGCTTGTAGAACATGTCGAGGTATTCGAGCAGGGCCTCCTCGGCGTCCACCGCGAGCGCGCGCACCTCGCCGCCGTCCGGCGCGTCGGCGAGGTGTCGCTCCTCGTACGGCAGCGGGTCGAGGCCGAAGAGTTGGGCGATGCCCTGTCGGCCCTCGACCTCCACCAGCAGGGTGCGCCGGCCACCGGCGGCCAGCGCCAGGGCCAGCGCCGCCGCCACGCTGGTCTTGCCGGTGCCGCCCTTGCCGGTCACGACGTGGAGGCGGGCCGACCATCCGCTACCGGCCGGGTCGGACGGCCGCTCAGGTGCACGCACCTGTCGAGCCTATCCAGGGTGACGGGTCACGCGACCTCGCAGACCCACCAACCCGTCTTCTGCACCACGGTGAAGCGCAGGTCCTGGTCGGCCACCTTCTCGTCGGCCGTGGTCATGGTGATCCGGGTGGAGACGGTGGCCCGGTCGCCGGTCTGGTTGTCGACCTTCGGGGTGGTCCACTTGAACCGGGGGTTCTGGTACGTGGCGGCGTACTTCTCCACCTCGGCCACCTTGGCGGCGATCTTCTTGTCGTCGCGCGAGGCTGCGCAGACGTGCTCGGCGGCCTTGCCGGCGTCCCGATCCTTGTAGACGGCGGTGAGGAACTCGTCGACGGCGACCGCCGGCTCCTTCGCGCCCTCGCCGGACTCGGCGTTACGCAGGGTCAGGAACGTCACGACGCCACCGCCCACGCAGAGCACCATGATCACGGCCAGCGCGATGGCCGCGATCAGCAGCCCGCGCTTCTTCTTCGGCTCGGCGGCGCCGGCGTACGGCGGGTAGCCGGGTGGCGGCGGCGGAATCGCGCCCGGGGAGACGGGCAACGCCGACGTGTCAGCCGGGCCCCCGCTCTGCGGGACGCCACCGGGCGGAGCGGGCGTTGCCGCCGCTCCGGGCTGCGCGGGAAACGTCCCTGCCCCGAGCTGAGCAGGAGAGACGGGCTGCCCGGAGACGGGCTGGGCGGGGAGGGCGAGCTGCCCACCGGGGGCGGTTTGGCCGGACCCGGTGCTCTGCGCGGGGAGCGTCGGCTGGCTGGCCCCGGTGGGCTGGCCGGGCTGCGGCGACGGACCGGGCTGGGCCGGGATGACCGGCTGGCCCGGTGTGGTCGGCGAGCCGGACTCCGCAGCGGCGGTCGTCGGGTCGGACTGCCCGGGGCTGGCCGCTACCTCGGGCGGGCCGGCGGGGTCCGGGTGGGCCGGCGGAAGAGCGCGCGGTCCGGCCTGGTCGCCGCTGGGCGGTTGGGTCATCTCGTTCCCCCGGGGGTGCGGCGCCCGGCCGCCATCCCGGGCGCCGAGCGAGATCGAGCGGGCGGCCGGGCGCTGCGCGACCGTCCGACCGAGAGGGTAGCGGCCGACCGCCGGTTCGGTGTCGCCCCTACCGCGCCGTACGTCACTTCTCGACCCGGAGAAGCGGATGGTGACATCCGACGCAGTCGGGATTCCTGCCCCCGGTCTGTCACATATGTGACTCAGGGTGACTGATCGTGCGCGTCCTGTTGGCGGGACCGCCCCCGTGGACCTACCTTCGTCCCGGTGCGGGGGACCGGAACGGTTGGTTGAACCCGACCGTAAGCGTGATCCGAGAGGTACGACCGGAGGCAGTTCATGCGCGACGCGGACAACATCCCTCGCATCCAGTTCCCGACGAACGACCGGCAACGGCGGCTCGGGTCCGCGGCTGAGGTGGCCGGCGGGCTGGTCGGCAACCTGCCCATCAACGAGCGGTCGTACCGTCGGGTTTCGGAGCCGCCGGAGAACGCCCGGGCGTCGAACCGGCCGGTCGAGCGGTTGCGGGACGACGAGGAGCCGGGTTTCGTCATCCACCTGCCGATCCGGGTACCCGACCTGGCGTCGGCGACCGCGCTGGCCGGGCGGGTCGCGGTGTCGTTGGGCTTCCTGCCGGAGCTGGACGCGGGCGAGACGACCGTCTCGAACGCCGATGACCAGAACAACCGGCACCGGGTCTTCTGCGACCTGTTGCTGCCGGACCGCTCGCGCTGCCCGCAGGGGTACGGCCACGAGGGGCCCTGCGGCGAGGTGCCGGCCACGCCGGAGCAACGTCCCGCGCCTCGCCCGGCCAGCGGACCGTAGGCTGTGCCTCGACGAAGTCCGCACCACGAGGGAGCCCTCCAGCGATGCAGAAGTGGGAATACTCCACGGTCCCTCTGCTGGTCCACGCGACCAAGCAGATCCTCGACAACTGGGGTGAGGACGGGTGGGAACTCGTCGCCGTGGTCCCCGGCCCGAACCCGGATCAGCTGGTGGCGTACCTGAAGCGGCCCAAGGCGTGAGCGCCGGGACTTCGGCACGGCGACGTCCCGCGGTCGCGGACGACGAGGTGACCCGATGAGCAACGGTCCCCACGCGAAGCTCGCCGAGCTGGGCTTCGAACTGCCCGACGTGGTGCCGCCGGTGGCCAGCTACGTGCCGGCGGTGCAGTCCGGGCAGCACGTGTACGTCTCCGGCCAGCTGCCCGTCGCCGAGGGCAAGCTCCTGGCGACCGGCAAGGTCGGCGCCGGGATCTCGGCCGAGCAGGCCAAGGATCTCGCCCAGCGGTGCGCGCTCAACGCGCTCGCGGCGGTCGACTCGCTGGTCGGCCTGGAGAACGTGGTCAAGGTGGTCAAGGTGACCGGTTTCGTGGCTTCGGCCCCCGGTTTCGTCGGCCAGCCCGCCGTGGTCAACGGCGCCTCCGACCTGTTCGGCACCGTCTTCGGCGAGGCCGGCCGCCACGCACGAAGCGCGGTAGGCGTGGCGGAACTCCCCCTGGACGCCCCGGTGGAGATCGAACTGATCGTCGAGGTCGCCTGACCCCACCGCGATCTTGCACTTTCTGCTCCGGCGAATGCCGTGAACAGGTACGAAGCAACAGCAGGAAGTGCAAGATCGCGGGGAGTGGCGGGCGGGGTCGTACGATCGCAGCCATGAGCGGGCACGTGACGGGGGCCGTGGCGGCACTTGCCGGCGAACTGCCGGCGTGGGTTTCGCTGCTGCGTGCGCCCAACCCGGGGCCGATGACCCTCGACGGCACCAACACCTGGGTGCTGCGCGCGCCCGACGCCGAGCACGCCGTCGTGGTCGACCCGGGGCCGGCCGACGAGGGGCACCTGAAGCGGATCGCGGAGCACGGCCCGATCGGCCTGATCCTCATCACCCACGGCCACGCCGACCACACCGAGGGCGCCGCCCGGCTGCGTGAGCTGGTCGGTGCGCCGGTCCTCGCCGCCGACCCGGCGCACACCATCGGCGGTACGCCACTGAGCGTCGAGACGACGCTCGACGAGACCCTCGACATCCGCCTGCTGAACACCCCGGGCCACACCGCCGACTCCGTCTGCTTCCTCGTCGAGTGCGGCGACGAGCGGGTGGTGCTCACCGGTGACACCATCCTGGGTCGGGGCACCACCGTGGTCGCCCACCCGGACGGGCACCTCGGCGACTACCTGAACAGCCTTGAGCTGCTGTCCGCGTACACCGGGATCGCGGCGCTGCCGGGCCACGGCCCGGCGCTGGCCGACTGCGCCGCCGCCGCCGAGTTCTACCTCGCCCACCGGCGGGCCCGGCTCGACCAGGTCCGGTCGGCGGTCGACGCGGGCGCCCGGACGCCCGCCGACGTGGTCGCGGCGGTCTACGCGGACGTGGACCGCTCGCTCTGGTGGGCGGCGGAATGGTCGGTCCGTGCCCAGTTGGAGTATCTGGGCGTCGACACCGGGGAATCTGCGCCGGGGGTCAGTGGGTTGGAGCACATGTGACCTGCCCGGTGTGCGGAACCGTCGCCGTCCCCGGCGCACGGTTCTGCCACAACTGCGGTGCCGCGCTCCCGGCGGCCGCCACGTTGCCGGCGGCCGAGCGCCGGGTCGTCACCGTTCTCTTCGGTGACCTTTCGGAATTCACCTCCTGGTCGGAGGACCTCGACCCGGAGCGCGTCGGCGCGGTCACCGACCGCGTGCTCGCCGCCCTGGCCGGTGCGGTCAAGACCTTCGGCGGGCACGTCGACAAGCTGACCGGCGACGGGATCATGGCGGTCTTCGGTGCCCCGGTGGCGCACGAGGACGACGCCGAACGGGCCGTGCGGGCCGCCCTGTCGATGCAGCGGGCGGTGCGCCGGGTGCTCGACGACGAGCGGGGCGGTGGCGCGCCGCTCGGTCTGCGGGTCGGCCTGAACACCGGCGACGTCATCGCGGGCATCCAGGCCGCCATCGAGTACACGGTCATCGGCGACACGGTGAACACCGCCGCCCGGCTGGCCGACGCCGCCGCCGTCGGTGCGGTCTACGCCGGCGCGCGCACCGCCGCCGCCACCCGGCACGTCGCCTCCTGGCGGGCGCTGCGCCCGCTGCGACTCAAGGGCAAGCGGGAGCCGGTCGAGGCGTACGAGCTGCTGGGCCTGCTGGACGCGCCGGGCACCCGCTCGGGTCTCGGTGACGAGGCGCCCTACGTGGGCCGGGAGACCGAGATCGGGCGGGTCGCCGGCCGGCTCGCCGAGGTGATCGACCAGGGTGACCCGCGGGTGCTGCTGATGACCGCCGAGGCGGGCATCGGCAAGTCCCGGTTCGCCGCCGAGGTCGAACGCCTCGCGGCCGGGTACGACGTGGGCGCCGGCCGGTACGCGGCGCACACCGGCGCGCGGGTGCTGTCGGTGCGCTGCGCCGCCTTCGGTGAGCGGCGTCGGCTCGCGCCCCTGGCCGACCTGGTCCGTGCCGCCGTCGGTCTCCCCACCGACGCGGCCACCGCGCTGACTCGGCCGGCAGTCGAGGAGCGGCTACGTCGACTCGCCCAGCGGCTCGCCCGCTCGGGTGAGACGGCCCCGATCGCCAACGACCAGCTGCTCGCCCTGCTCGGGTACGCCGAACTGCCCGCGCACGCCGGCACCGACAACGGCGAGTGGGGTGCTGCGGGCACGGCCGCCGCCGACGCCGAGGCGGTGCCGAACGCCGTGGCCGACCTGCTGAGTGGGCTGGCCTCGGAAGCGCCGCTGGTGATCGTGGTGGACGACCTGCACGACGCGACCGCCGAGACGATCAGCGCGCTCGGGTCGACCCTCTCCCGACTCACCGGACCGGTGCTCGTCCTGCTGCTCGGCCGCCCCGAACTGGTCCGTACCGCCGGTGCGTTGACCCGTGTCGCGGACGCCGAGGTGCACTCCCTGCCGCCGCTGCGGGGCGCCGACGCGGCCCGCCTGCTCACCAGCTATCTCGGCGGCGGGAAGCTGCCGCCGGCCGACGCCGACCGGCTGCTCGCCACCGCCCAGGGCAACCCGTTCTACCTGGCCGAGTTGGTCACCCTGCTGATCGAGCGCGGCGCGCTGACCACCGCCGCCGGCACCCGGGACCAGGACTCGTCCGGCTGGCGGTTGGTGCCCGGCTCGCTGGGCAGCCGGCTGCTCTCCCGGGACCTCGCGGCCGTCCTCGCCGCCCGGATCGACGCGCTGCCCCCGGACGCCCGTTCCGTGCTGCGCGACGCCGCCGTCGTCGGCGACACCGTGCCGACGGGTGCGCTGGAAGCGCTCCGCGAGCAGCGGGCCGGCCGGGACGGGAGACCGTCGGCGGTGGTCGCCGTCGAGTTCGACCGGGCCGTCGAGGAGCTGCTGCAACGTCGCATGCTGCACCGCACCCGCTCCGGGTACGCGTTCGCCACCCCGCTCATGCGGGAGGCCGCGTACGCCGGGGTCAGCAAGGCGGAGTTGGCCGAGCGGCATGCCGCGCTGGCCCGCTGGGCCGCGCCGGCCGAGAGTGTCACGGCGGGCGGCTTCTCCGAGGAGGCCCGGGACGACTTCGTCGCCGCACACGTGCAGCGGGCGGCCACGCTCGCCGACGCGGTGAAACTGCGACCGGACGCGCCGGCCCGCGCCGTGGTCCCGCTCGGGATCGCCGCACTCGGCCGGGCCGCCCGCCGGTCGCTCTCCGCCGGGGAGCCCGCACTCGCCGTCGAGTACGCCGAACGCGCCAGCGAACTGGCCCGCGACGGGGTGCCGGCGACCGACCGGGTGGTGCACGCCCGCGCGCTGTTGCAGATCGGTCGGGTCGTGGACGCGCTCGCCTTCGCCGAGAAGATCGCCGCGAACGCGGGGGACGACGCCACCCGGGCCAGCGCCCTGCTGCTCGCCGGGCAGGCCCAGCAGACCCTCGGTGACCAGGGCCGGGCGGAGGCCGCCTGGCAGGAGGCGTTGCAGGTGGCCACCGCCGAAGGGCTGCCCACGCTGCGCGCGTCCGCCATGCGCCGGCTCGGCATGGGTGACTTCGTGGCCGGTCGGCTGAGCCAGGCGAGCAGCCGGTTGGCCGCCGCGTACCAGGTCAGCCTCGCCGCGCAGGATCGGCGCGGGCAGGCCTGGTCGCTACAGAACCTGGCGTGGGTGACCACCACCCGGGGTGACTTCGCCGGCACCGACGCGGTGCTCGGTCGGGCCGCACGGCTCTTCGCCGAACTCAAGGACCCGTACGGTCGGGCGTGGCTGCGGGGTACCACCGCGTTCGCCCGGCTGCTCGCTGGTCGGCTGCGGGAGGCGTGCCGCCTGGCGCAGGTCTTCCTGCCCTTCGGCGAGCGGGTGGGCGAGGCGTGGGCGGTGGGCACGCTGCGTGCGGTCGTGGCGTTCGCCACCGCGGAGCTGGGTGACCTGGCCGAGGCGGACCGGGAGGCCCGCCGGGCGTACCGCGAGTTCGCCGCCGCCTCCGACGACTGGGGGCGCGGGTTCGCGCTGGTGGTCCGGGCCGTCGTGGCGCGCGGGCTGGGCGAGCCGGAACACGCTGCCGACCTGCTCACCGACGCCCTGGTGTACGCCGAACAGACCTCGCACCCGCTGCTCACCGGGATGGCCGGCACGTTGCGTGGCTTCGTGGCGCTGGACATGGGCGACCACGAGACCGCCGAGCGGGCTGCCCGGGCGGTGTTGACGGCCGTCGAGCCGCACAATCCGCAGGCGCCGGCGCAGGTCGCGCCCCGGGTGCTGCTGGCCACCGCCCGACTGGCGGCCGGCGATCCGGCGACCGCGGTGGGGCTGCTCGCCCCCGTGGCGACGGCCGCCGCCACCACGCCCTCCCTGCTGCTGTCCCGCCGTCAGACCATGGCCCGGTACGCGTCGGCGCTGCTCGCCCACGGCCAGCGGGAACAGGCGCTGGACTGGGCCCGGCGGGCGGTCGCCGCACCCGCCGAGGACGTACGCAGTCAGGTGATCGCGGCGAGCGTGCTGGCCGAGGCGTTGGCGGCCTGCGGCCATCCGGCCGAGGCCCGGTCCTGCGCCGACGAGGCGGTCCGCCTGGCGTACGCGACGGAACAACGCAGCGAACGAGCGGCCGCCAAAGCCCTCCAGAAACGCCTGGCCCCCGCGGGGTCCCACCCCGCTCCTGCCCGTTGATCATGAAGTTATTGCGCCGACACGCCGATATCGGTGGCAATAACTTCATGATCGACGCAGTGGGGGGATGTGGTTGTCCCGGGGGGCGGCGTAGCGTGTCACCACCGCGCGGTGGTCCACAGTGGTGACCGTCGCCGTGCCTGGGGGAGGCCCATCATGAAGCTGCCGCGTTCCGTCGCCGGCTGGACCATCGCGGTCTTCGGCGTCCTGGCGCTCGTGATGGGCGCCGTCGGTCTGCTCTGGCCGGAGGCGCAGTTGCGCATGCTCGGGTTCGAGGTGCCGGCGACGCGTTCTCCCGGCGACTACACCGGCACCTTCCTGTTGGCGTCCTCGATGGCGGCGTTCAACATGGGCGTCTACTACCTGCTCGCGACGGTCACCGAGTGGCGGTCGTTCTACCGCTTCACGGTGGTGTTCCGGTTGGTCACCTTCACCGTGTTCACCATCGCCGTGCTGGCCGACATCGCTCCCGACAGGTTCTTCGGCGTGGCCGCGTGGGAGGGGCTCGGTGCGGTGGCCACCGCGGTCGGCCTGCGGGTGGACGCCCGCCGGGGCACGCCGTCCGTCGCCGCCGTCCCAGCGCCGGCCGCTTCGGCGGACGCGGCGCGCTGAGCCGCCGACAGGGTTGGGTATTTTCGAGCGGTGACCGACACTCGGAACGGCGGCCTACCGGTGCCGATCGTGCCCGGTCTGACTGATTTGCGGGTCTTTGCCCGAGGTGGTTACGCCACCGTCTACCAAGCCACCCAGATCTCCGTCGACCGCGAGGTCGCCGTCAAGGTCGAGAACCGCACGCTGGACAGCGAACGCGACCAGGCCCGCTTCCTGCGCGAAGCGCGGGCGGCCGGACGGATGTCGTCGCACCCGCACGTCGTGGACCTCTTCGACGTCGGCGTCACCGTCGACCAGCACCCTTACCTGATCATGGAACTCTGCGACGGGTCGTACGCCGAGCGGATGCGCACCTCGCCGCTCGGTCCGGTGGAGGCCCGCGACCTCGGCATCAAGATCGCAGACGCGTTGGCCCACTCGCACGGCGCCGGGGTGCTGCACCGGGACGTCAAGCCCGCGAACATCCTCTACTCGCACTTCAACTCGGCGGTGCTGGCCGACTTCGGGCTGGCCGTACTGGCCGAGGCCCGGGACGCCTCGGTCACCCTGGAGGTGCTCACCCCGGCGTACGCGCCACCGGAGATGTTCAGCCACAGCCCGCCATCGCCGGCCGTCGACGTGTACGCGCTCTGCGCCACCCTCTACGCGGTGATGCACGGCCGACCGCCGCGCTGGCAGTCTGAGCGCAACCCCAGTCTGGTGACCGTGCTGGAGATGTTCAACCAGCCGATTCCCGCCCTGCCCGGCGTACCGGACGAGTTGATCGACGTGCTGCGGCTCGGCATGGCCAACGATCCGGGCGAGCGGCCGTCCGCCCTGGAACTGCACGACCTGCTCACCACCCTGCCGTTCGGTGGGCCGGCCGCCCCGGTGAGCGGTGCCCCCACCGGCGGCGGCGCCTCGATCGGCGGTGGGTCGCCAAGGTCCGGCCTGTACGGCACGGGCCAGCCCGGCCCCCGTCCACCGGTCGAGGACACCCGCTCCGGCGTGCCCGGTGGTCGGCGCTGGCGGCGGCGCTGGTTCCTCGGGGGTGCCGGCGTGCTGGCGCTCGCCGCCTCGGCCACCACCGGCGCCTGGGTGGCCAGCAGCGGCGGGCCGCCCAGCCCGTCCCCCTCGGTGACCCGGGTCGCGGCCCCGGCAACGGGACCACTGCCCGGTTGTGCCGGCGCGCCGACCGTACTGCCCAGCGGTGCCCGCTGTCTGGCCGAGTTGGAGTGCTTCGGCCCGGTACGCATCCGCGGCGAACGTGCGGAGGCGGCCCGGGTCCCCTGCGACGGCCGGCACACCTGGGAGGCGTACGCCGAGGGCATCCTGCCGGTGCCGCTGATCGGCGCGGATCACGACGCGGTGGTCGCCGCCGAGCAGGTACGACAGGTGTGCAGCGCCACGACGTTCCAGCTGACCACCGAGATCGCCGAACCGGCCGGCTGGCACCTGGAGGTGTTGCCGCCCGTCGACGGCAACATCGACCGGGTCTACCGCTGTCTGGCCGGCCGGGGCGTCGACGCGCTGACCGCCCCCACTCTCACCGGTCGCTGAACCCGCCGCGCGTACGTCCCCGGTCACGCACCGCACGCAACGCGTCCCGACTGTCGAGCGCGTCGAGGGTGTCCGCGTCGATGCCATACGGCATCAGGTCCGGTGGGCCGGTGGGGTGCGGCTGCTCGGCCGGCTCCGGTTCGTCACGCTGGCGGGCGGCCGACACGGCGACCGTGGCAACCGTCGCCAGCAGCACGCACAACAGCGCGAGAGCGACCCCGACAAGGTCCTGCCGACGGAGGACGACCAGCAGGACCAGCAGCGCGAGGGCGCCCGGTGCCGCGACTGCCGCCACCATCCGCGCATCGATCCTGGAGAGTCGCTTCACCCTTCCAGCATGTCGTGACCCGGCGCGCTGTCAACCGCTGGGGCGATCCGCCACGCCGATCGGCGTCGATCGAACGGTTGGGGCAACCCGACCGAACGGCACGCGTACGCAGTGGACTCGTCTCGCTACTCTCGGTGTTCCGCAGGCTGGTCCGTCAGCGAGGTCGCCCATGAACGTCCCCAGTACCCGGTCCCGGCTCCGCTCGGTCGCGACGACCCTGGCGGTCGCCCTGACCCTCACCCTGGCCGCAGCCGCCGGCTGCGACAGCCGCAAGGAGCCCGACCTGCAGTCCGTGCAGGAGAAGATGCGCGAGTCGCACATCTACGGCCAGTCCAAGCTGCGTATCGGCGTCGCCACCAACGAGCCGCTGATGGGCGACCTTCGTAACGGCCAGCACATCGGCTTCGACGTCGAGATCGGCCGGTACATCGCCGCCTCCCTCGGCTACCAGGGCGAGCAGCAGTTGGAGTTCGTGTCGGTGGCCACCGAGGATCGGATTCCGTACCTGCAGGGCGGCACAGTCGACCTGGTGGTGTCCAGCTTCTCGATGACGGAGGAACGCAAGAAGCTGGTCAGCTTCGCGGGGCCGTACTTCGTCACCACCCAGGAGGTGCTGGTGCCGGTCCGGCTCAAGGACGAGATCCGCACCATCGAGGACCTGCGGAACCCGAAGTACAAGATCTGCACCAGCGGCGGCTCCACCACCGAGGCCGAGCTGGAGAAGCGGCAGGTCAAGGCGTTGGTGGTGAAGGACGTCTGGGACTGCGTGGACGGCATTCGGGCCGGCCGGTACGACGCGGTCAGCTCGGACGAGACGATCCTCGCGGGCTTCCTCGCCACGTACCCGAAGGAGTTCGAGATCGTCGACCTGCCCTTCGGTACGAGCGAGCTGTTGGGCATCGGCGTGCCGATCGGCGACCCGGCGCTGCGTGACCTGGTCGCGTTCTTCCTTCAGAAGAGCTATGAGCAGGGCCGCGACGGGGAGGCGAGCCCCTGGCAGACCGCGTACAACCGGACCCTGGGTCCGTGGCTGAAGGCCGAGAAGCGTCAGCCGCAACCGCTGGAGGTACCGAAGCTCGTCGACTTCGACGACAAGGCGCCCCGGCGGTGAGCGCGGCGCGGACGGCGACGGGTGACGCGGGCGCCGACGGCCCGGTGCCGACGCCACGCGCGTCCGTACCGACGGATCACCTCGATCGGGGCGTCGACGATGTTCCGCGCGCCGCATCCGCCGTCGAGACGGAGCAGGCCGCCGACGCCGTGCCGGTGCGGTGGGACCCGGCGGAGCGGCGGGCGCGGGCCAGCCAGTCGTTCTGGACCGCCGTCGTGGGCGTACCGGCGATCTTCTCGGTGCTCCGGCTCGGCGTGGAGGCGGGCGGCGAGCTACAGACCACGCTGTTGCTGGTCGCCAACGTCGGGACGGTCAACCTGCTCGCGGGTTTCCTGACCACCGCGGCCCGACTGCTCTCCACCGGACTGGTCGCCGTCTTCGCGCTCGGCGCGGTGCTGGCGGTGAGCGTGGAGCGCCTGCCGCCCGGCACCCGACGTCGCCCACTCTTCGCCCGCTGGGCGGACCTCACCCCGGCCTGGTTCGTGCTGGCCAGCTTCCTGCTCGCCCTGCTCACCTGGCCGCTGCTCTACCTGCCGCTGCTGCTGCCGGCGTTCGCGGCCGCATTCCAGCTCCGGCCGGAACGGTTGCACGAATGGGTCGTACCCCGGGTGCTGGCGATCGTGGCGCTGTTCGCCGGGTACGGATGGCTGATGGTGCCCACGCTGCGCGCCGCCGCTGCGGAGGGCGAGCTGCTGGTGCTCGCGCTGCTGGTGGTCCCGCCGGTGCTGGCGCTGTTCATCGCCGGGCCGCTGCCCGGCCTGGTCATCCGTCCGCTCGCGTCGGTGACCGAGGTGGCGGTGCTGGTCATGCTGGTCTGGGCCGCGCTGCCGGTGATCAGCACACCGGTGCTGCCGCTCACCGTCACCACGGTGGGCGCCGAGAACGGCCCGACCGAGGACGTACGCGGGCACGTGGTGACCACCGACGACGTCAACATGGTGATCCTGCAGGAACGGGGTGGGGTCCGGTACGTGCCCGTCGGCCTCGTCCGGGCGCAGGTGCTCTGCCCGAGCGAGGAGGAGCTCCCCCGGCACCGGCTGCGCATCCACGACTTCCACGTCGAGGACTCGCTGCTGGAAGGGCTGGGCCGCCGCGTCCGCCCGGTACACCGCATCGACGCCGCCTGCCGCGCGCCCGGCGGACCCCGCGACACCACTCAGTAGGACTTCTCCTGGCCCAGGACGTGCTGGGCGACGAAGTTGAGGATCATCTCCCGGCTCACCGGGGCGATCCGGCCGGCCCGTACCGCGCCCAACAGCGTCGCCACCCCGTACTCGGTGGTCATGCCGGCCCCGCCGAGGGCCTGCACGGCGGTGTCCACGGCGAGCGCGGCGGCCTCGCCGGCCGCGTACTTGGCCATGTTGCCGGCCACCCCGGCCTCCAGGTCGCGACCGGCGTCGTAGAGCGTGGCCGCCTTCTGGATCATCAGCCGGGCCAGCTCGACCTGGACGGCCGCGTGCGCCAGCGGATGCGACACCCCCTGGTGCGAGCCGATGCTCCGGCCACCCCAGACCTTGCGGGTGGCGGTGTACTCGCTGGCGCGCTCGATGGCGTACCGGCCGGTGCCGGCGCCCATCGCCGCCACCGTGATCCGCTCCGGGTTGAGCCCGCTGAACAGCGCCGGTAGCCCGGCGTCGAGGGACTCGCCGACCAGCGCGTCGGCGGGCACCCGCACGTCGTCCAGGTAGAGCAGGAACTGGTTCTCCGGGGAGACGATCTCCATGTCCAGCTTGGACCGGGTGAGCCCGGTCGCGTCGGTCGGCACGATGAAGAGCGCGGGCTTCAGCTTTCCGGTGGAGGAGTCCTCGGTCCGCGCTACGACGAGCACGTGACCGGCCTCGTCGACCCCGGAGATGTAGCACTTGCGGCCGTTGAGCACCCAGTCCTCGCCGTCGCAGCGGGCCACCGTGCCGAGTCGGTGGAAGTTGGAACCCGCCTCCGGCTCGGTGATCGCGAAGACGATCTTCGCCGACCCGTCGGCGAGACCGGGCAGGTGCCGTTTGCGCTGCTCCTCGGTGCCGTGCCGGGCGATCACGGTGGCCGCGATGGCGGGAGACACCACCAACAGCAGCAGCGGGCAGCCGGCCGCCGCCAACTCCTCACAGACGATGGCCAACTCGGTGATGCCGCCGCCCCCGCCGCCGTACTCGGTGGGGATGTTGACCCCCAGGTAGCCGAGCCGGCCCGCCTCGGCCCACAGCTCGGTGGTGTGTTCCCCGGCCTTCGCCTTCTCGACGAAGTAGCCGTGCCCGTACCGGCGGCCGAGCGCCCGTACCGCGTCGCGCAACTGGTCCTGTTCGGAGGTGAGGTCGAAGGTCATCAGTGGTCCTTTCCGATAACGGCCAGCACGACGCCCGTGCGCACCTGACCACCGGCGGGCACCGGTAGCTCGGCGACCACGCCGTCGGTCGGGGCGAGCACGGGATGTTCCAGCTTCATCGCTTCGAGGGTGAGCAGGAGGTCGCCGGCCGCGACGCGCTGGCCGACCTCGACGTGCACCCGGGTCACCGCGCCGGGCAGTGGCGCGAGCAGCGACCCGGCGGCCAGCTCCGCGGTCGGCAGGGGCAGACGCGGCAACTCCACCAGGCTCGCCGCCCCGTCCGGGCCGTCCACGAAGACCTCCGACCCCACCCGGTGTACGCGGTACGACCGCCGTACCCCGTCGACGTCGAGCACCACCCGGTCGGGTGTTGCCTCGACCAGCTCGACGGTGGACGGATCCGCGACGCCCTCGTCGGTGTCGCGTTCGACGGACCACTCGGCGAGCCCGCCGGTGCGGTCGAACCGGTAGCGGACCTCGACCTCGCCGTCCGGACCGGTGAAGCGGCTGACCTGTCCGACGGCCGGCACGTTGCGCCAGCCGGAGGGGAGAACGGCGAGGACCGGCGCGGTCGATCGGCGGCGTGCGGCGCCGGCCAACGCGGCGGCGAGCGCAGTGACCGGGAGCTGGTCGGCGGGGAGCAGCGGCGCGAAGACCTCCGGGTGCCGGTCGAGGAAGCCGGTGTCGATCTCGCCGGCCGCGAACTCCGGGCTGCGCAGCACCCGCACCAGCAGGTCCCGGTTGGTGGCGACGCCGTGCAGCTCGGCCCGCGCCAGCCCGCCCGCGAGCGCGCGGATGGCCTCGGACCGGGTCGGCGCCAGGGCGATCACCTTGGCGAGCAGCGAGTCGTAGTGCACGCCCACCACCGAGCCCGCCGCCACGCCGGAGTCGAGTCGCAGGCCCGCCGGCTGGATCGGACCGAACTCACGGTCGACACCCGGCAGGTGGAAGCGGTGCAGGGTACCGGTGGCGGGCCGCCAACCCTGCGCCGGCTCCTCGGCGCAGAGTCGCACCTCGATGGCGTGGCCACGGGTGGGGGCGTGGTGCTGCGCGGGCAGCGGCTCGCCCTCGGCCACCCGCATCTGCATCCGGACCAGGTCCAACCCGTCCGGGGTGGTCAGTTCGGTGACCGGGTGCTCCACCTGGAGTCGGGTGTTCATCTCCAGGAAGTGGACCGCCCCGTCGGGGGTCAGCAGGAACTCGACGGTGCCCGCGCCCACGTAGTCGACAGCCCGCCCGGCGGCCTCGGCCGCCTCGTGCAGCCGCTCCCGCACGTCGGTCGGCACGAGACCGGGCGCCTCTTCGATGATCTTCTGGTGCCGGCGCTGGATCGAGCACTCCCGCACGCCGAGCACCTGCACGGTGCCGTGGGTGTCGCCGAGGATCTGCACCTCGACGTGCCGACCGCGCTCGACGTACCGCTCGATGAAGACCGTGCCGTCACCGAACGCCGAAGCCGCCTCGCGGCGCGCGGAGGCGACGGCCTCGGCCAGCTCGGCGGCGTCCCGGACGATCCGCATGCCCCGGCCACCGCCACCGGCGGACGCCTTCACCAGCACCGGGAAGTCGGTGACCTGGTCGGGGTCGGTCCAACTCGGCAGCATCGGCACGCCCGCCTCGGCGAGCAACGCCTTCGCCGCCAGCTTGTCACCCATCGCGGCGATCACCTTGGCCGGCGGGCCGACCCAGGTCAGGCCCGCGTCGGTCACCGCCGCCGCGAAATCGGCGCTCTCGGCGAGGAACCCGTAACCCGGGTGGACGGCGTCCGCGCCGCTGCGCCGGGCCGCGTCCAGGATGAGATCCACCCGCAGGTACGTCTCGGCCGGCGTGTTTCCGGGCAGCCGCACCGCCTGGTCGGCCTCGGCGACGAAGGGCGCGTCGGCGTCCGCGTCCGAGTGCACGGCGACGGTCTGCACGCCCATCGCCCGGCAACTGGCGAAGACCCGGCGGGCGATCTCGCCCCGGTTGGCCACGAGCAGTCTGGTGATCATTTGGCGACCCTCTCTACATCCGGAAGACGCCGAAGCCGTCGGCGCCCTGCACCGGTCCGTTGTGGATCGCCGACAGGCAGAGGCCGAGGACGGTACGGGTGTCCCGAGGGTCGATCACCCCGTCGTCGTAGAGCCGGCCGGAGAGGAACAGCGCGCCCGACTGCGACTCGATCTGCTGCTCGACCATCATCCGCATCGCCGCGTCGGACTCCTCGTCGTAGTCCCGTCCACGGGCGGCGGCAGCCTGCCGGGCCACGATCGACAGCACGCCGGCAAGCTGTGCCGGGCCCATCACCGCCGACTTGGCGTTCGGCCAGGTGAACAGGAACCTCGGCTCGTACGCCCGACCGCACATGCCGTAGTTGCCGGCCCCGTACGAGGCACCGAGGTTCACCGTGAGGTGCGGCACCGTCGAGTTGGACACGGCATTGATCATCAGGGCGCCGTGCTTGATGATCCCGCGCTGCTCGTACTCGGTGCCGACCATGTAGCCGGTGGTGTTCTGTAGGAAGATCAACGGGGTGTCGGAGGCGTTGGCGAGCTGGATGAACTGGGCCGCCTTCTGCGCCTCCGCGCTGAACAGCACCCCTCGCGCGTTGGCCAGCACACCCACCGGATAACCGTGCAGCTCGCCCCAGCCGGTGACCAGTGAGTCCCCGTACGCCGGCTTGAACTCGTCGAAGTCACTGCCGTCCAGGATCCGGGCCAGCACCTCACGCGGGTCGAACGGCACCTTCAGATCGGAGCTGACGACGCCCAGCAGCTCCTCCGGGTCGTACTTCGGTGGCTGCGGCACCGCCGTCCGTGGCGCGGGACCCCGCTTGCGCCAGTTCAGCCGGCGTACGCACTGGCGGGCCAGGCGGATGCCGTCGCGCTCGTCCTCGGCCAGGTAGTCGGCCAACCCGGACGTCCCGGCGTGCATCGCCGCGCCACCCAGCGACTCGTCGTCGGTGACCTCGCCGGTCGCCATCTTCACCAGCGGCGGCCCGGCCAGGTAGACCTGCGACCGGTCCCGAATCATGATCACGTGATCGGACATCCCCGGCACGTACGCGCCGCCGGCCGTCGCGTTGCCGAAGACCACGCTGACCGTGGGGATGCCCGCGGCCGAGAGGCGGGTCAGGTCCCGGAACACCCGGCCGCCGGGGATGAAGATCTCCGCCTGGGTGGGCAGGTCCGCCCCGGCCGACTCGACCAGATTGACCATGGGCAGCCGATTGGCGAGAGCGATCTCGCCGGCCCGCCGGGTCTTGGCCAGGGACCACGGGTTGACCGCGCCGCCGCGTACCGTCGGGTCGTTGGCGACGATCAGGCACTCCACGCCCTCGACGACCCCGATGCCGGTGACCACGCTGGCCCCCACCGGGAAGTCCGTGCCGTAGGCGGCGACCGGCGACAGTTCGAGGAACGGGCTGTCGGCGTCGACCAGCAACTCGATCCGCTCCCGGGGCAGCAGCTTGCCGCGCGCGTGGTGCCGCGAGACGTACTTCTCGCCGCCGCCCGCCCGCGCCTGGTCGAGCGCGGCGTCCAACTCGGCCAGCCGCTCCAGCAGGGCCGACCGGTTCGCCGCGTACCCGGGCGCGGTCGGGTCGATCGCGCTGTCCAAGACGGTCATAGGCCCATGCCCTTCGCGATGATCTCGTTCATGATCTCGGTGGTGCCGCCGCCGATGCCGAGGATCCGCGCGTCGCGGTAGTGCCGCTCCACCTCGGCGTCACGCAGGTAACCGAAGCCACCGTGCAGTTGCAGCGCCTGGTCGACGACGTGGTCGCAGGCGGCCACCGCCACGTTCTTCGCCATCGCCACCTCGGTCACCACCGGCTCGCCCGCCGCTACCCGGGCGGCCACCTCGTGCACGTACGACCGGGCCGCCTCGGCCCGAGTGTGCATCTCGGCCAACCGGTGCCGGACGACCTGCCGGCCGACCAGCGGACGCCCGAAGGTCTGCCGGTCCCGGCACCAGCGCACGGCCAGTTCCACACAGCGTTGCGCGGTCGCGTACGCCTGGGTCGCCAGCGAGAGTCGCTCCGCCGCGAAGTGCTGCATGATCGCCAGGAAGCCGGTGTTCTCGGCGCCGATCCGGTTGGTCACCGGCACCCGCACGTCCACGAAGGACAGCTCGGCGGTGTCCGAGCAGTGCCAGCCCAACTTCTCCAACCGGCGTCCCACGGTGAACCCGGGCGAATCCTTGTCGATCACGAGCAGGGTCAGCGCGCCGCTGCCGGGGAAGTCGGTGCACACCGCGGTGGTCACGAAGTCGGCCCGGTGACCGCTGGTGATGTAGGTCTTCGAACCGTTTACCACGTAGTGGTCGCCGTCCCGGATGGCGGTCGTGCGGATGCCGGCGACGTCCGAACCACCGTCCGGCTCGGTGATGGCCAGGGCGCCGATCATCGTGCCGGCCAGGGTGGGTCGGACGTACCGCTCGATCAGGCCGTCGTCACCCGGGGACGGGACGCCGGTGAGTCGACCGCCCAGCGATCCACCGGTACGGGCACCGGCGGCGGCGACCATGTGCGGCAGCGCAATGCCGTGCGTGAACAGGGCCGCGACCAGCCCGGACGACCCGCCCGCACGGATCAGCTCCTCGGTCACGATGATCGAGTCGAGCAGGTCGCCGCCGCTGCCGCCGACCGACTCGGGAAAGCCGATACCGAGCAGGCCCAGCTTCGCGGCCGTGGCGTGCAGGGCCCGGGGGACCTCGCCGGCCCGCTCCCAGTCGTCCAGGTGCGGCAGCACCTCCCGGGTGACGAACGCCCGGGTCAACTCGCGGAGCTGTCGACGCTCCGGGGTGTCCACGATGCTCATCGGGCAACCACCGCCGGCAGGTCGACGATCCGTGCGCGGAGCAGCTCGCCCAGCGCCTTGGCCTGCGGATCGAACCGGGTGGACGCGGCGACCCCGGCCCCGAGCAGGCCCTCGATAACGAAGTTCACCGCGCGCAGGTTCGGCAGCTCGTAGCGCCGGACGGTCAGCGCCGCCGTCTCCGGCAGCAGCTCGGCCAGCCGCTCGACGGTCAGCCAGCCGCGCAGCCACGCGTACCCGGCATCGGAGCGCGCCCAGACGCCGAGGTTGGCGTCGCCGCCCTTGTCGCCCGAGCGCGCGCCGACCAGCTCACCGAGCGCTCCGCGCCGAGTCGTGCCGGTGACCGCCGCGTCGCCACCCGACGCCGTTTCGTCCGGGCGGATCGGGGCCGTGCGGACCGGTGGGGCGATCGGCACCCGCTCGCCACCGGGCAGGACCGCCACCTGCGCGACCTCGTCCTGCGGCAGGGTGTCGGCGGTGAAGACGCCGTACGGGGTGGCGTCGCCCGGCAGGGTGGTCAGCGTGCAGCCCGGGTACGAGGCCAGCGCCAGCTCCACGGCGGCGGCCGAGAAGGCCCGCCCGGCCCGCGTCCGGTCGCTGTCCCGCAGGTGTACGTGCAGAAGGGCGCTGGCCGCCTCGGTGTCGACGGCGTCCGGGTGATCGGTACGGGCGAGGGTGAACTCCAGCCCGTCCGTGCCCACCGCCTCCTCGATCTGCCCGCGCACCAGGGCCGCCTTCGCCTCGATGTCGAGGCCGCACAGGACGAACGTCATCGAGTTCCGGAAGCCGCCGAGGTTGTTGACGCCCACCTTGAGCGTGGGCGGCGGCAGGGTGCCCCGCACGCCGGTGACGCGCACCCGGTCCGGTCCGTCGGGGTGCAGGGTCACCGTGTCCAGCCGGGTGACCACGTCCGGCCCCAGGTACGCCGGGCCGCCGACCTCGTACAACAGTTGGGCGGTAACGGTCTCCACGGTGACCGCGCCACCGGTGCCCGGATGTTTGGTGAGTACGGCGGAGCCGTCGGGGTGCACCTCGGCGATCGGGAAGCCGGGCCGGTGCCCGCCGTCGGGCAGTTCGGTGAAGAAGCTGAAGTTGCCGCCGGTGACCTGTGCGCCGCACTCGACGAGGTGCCCCGCGACGGTCGCTCCGGCCAGCTCGTCGAGGTCGTCGTGGCGCCACCCGTACCGGGCGATGGCCGGGCCCACCACCAGCGACGCGTCGGTGACCCGACCGGTCACGACCACGTCGGCCCCGGCGTCGAGGCACGCGGCGATCCCGAACGCGCCCAGGTACGCGTTCGCGGTGAGCGCGTCGGCCCGTGGGAGCACGTCGCCCTCGACGTACCCGACCTTCGCCGGCAGGCCCAGTCGGCCGGCGAGCGCCTCGATGGCGGCGGCCAGGCCGGCCGGGTTCAGCCCGCCGGCGTTCGTCACGAGCCGTACCCCCCGGTCGAGGGCCGTGCCGAGGCACGTCTCCGCCTGGCGCAGGAACGTCTTCGCGTAGCCGAGGTCGGGGTCGCGCAGTCGGTCCCGACCGAGGATCAGCATGGTCAACTCGGCCAGGTAGTCACCGGTCAGCACGTCCAACTCGCCGCCGTCGAGCATCTCCCGCCAGGCGGTGAACCGGTCACCGTAGAAGCCGGAGGCGTTCCCGATACGGATCATGGGCGTACCCCGTCTCCGCTGGCCGGCGTCCGGCCGTCGCCCGGCGGTCCGGCGAATGCCTGGGCCACGTCGAGCCATTCGTCGGCGACCGGGCCGGTGGGCCGCAGGGCGAGATCCGCCCGATGCCGGCGCTGGGTGACCAGGAGACAGAAGTCCAGGGCCGGGCCGCTCACCCGGTCGACGGCGTCCGCCGGCCCCCAGACCCAGGTGTCGCCGCCGGGCGCGGCCAGCTCGACCCGGACCGGCGACGCCGGTGCGGCACGGCCGTGGGCGATGAACCCGTGCCCGAGGGTACGCACACCGAGGTGCGCCACGTGGCGGAGGCGGTCGGTGGCCGGCCGGACGACATCGAGGGCGTCGGCCACGTCCGCACCGTGCGCCCACGTCTCCATCATCCGGGCGGTCGCCATCGAGCTGGCCGACATCCGGGTGCCGTACCAGGGCAGTTTCTCGCCGGCCGGAACGGCGGCCAGTGCGTCGACGAGCGCGGCCCGGCCGGCCCGCCAGCGGGCCAGCAGGTCGGCGGGGGGTGCCAGGAACTCGTCGACCCCGGCGTCCACCAGCCGGGTCACGTCCGGCGCTCCGGTCACCGTCGCGTAGAACGCCTCGGCGTCGGTGGCGGCCAGCAGCGCCACGTGGTCGGTCCAGGCCAGGTGGGCGATCTGGTGCGCGATGGTCCAGCCTGCGGCCGGGGTCGGGCGGGCCCAGTCGGCCACGGAGAGCGGCGCGACCAGCGCGTCCAGGTCGGCGCACTCGTCGGTCAGATCCGCGAGCAGGTTACTGAGGTCGACCATGGTGCCTCCGATCGGTGCGCGCCCCGGCGGCCGGGTCAGGGCGTGAGCAGGGTGGCGAGCTGACGTTTCCAGGTGACGAGCAGGGCGGTACGACGGGCCGAGTCGTCGCTGAGCAGGTTGGCCACCCCGAGCCCGCGCATCAGGTCGAGGGTGGCCTGCACCGCCTCGCGGACGCCGGGTCGGCGCTCGTCGACCCCGAGCAGCGAGACGGTGAGCCGGTGCATCTCCCGGCCGACCGTCGCCTCCAACGGCACCAGGGCGTCGCGAAGCTCGCGGTCGGTGCGGGCGGCCACCCACAGTTCGAGCGCGGCGACGAAGAGCGGCCCGGTGAAGGCCACCCCGAGCAGGTCGATCACCCGGTCCAGCCGCTGCGGGCCGGCCGGCAGCGCCTCGGCCTCGGTGCGCAGCTCCTCGGCCCGGCGTTCGGCCAGGTGGGCCACGGCGGCCGTGACCAGTGCGGCCTTCGTGGGGTAGTGGTGCAGCTGGGCACCCCGCGAGACGCCGGCCCGGGCGGCCACCACGGTGGTCGTGGTGCCGGACCAGCCGTGCTCGATGAGGCAGTCGACGGTGGCCTCCAGCAGGCGGGCCCGGGTGGCGCGACTGCGCTCCTGTTGGGGGACGCGCGTCGATGCGGGAGGCATGCGAACAGCCTGTGGCCTGAGAAACAAACAGTCAAGACTGACTTTTTATGGCTCCAAGACGGCGCGCACTGGACCGGGGTCGTCCCACCCGGTGTTCGCGGGGATCTGTCGGGCCGCTCCCACCCGGTGTTCGCGGGCTTTGCCGGGTCGCCCCACCCGCTCTACTCAGGCCCTGTCGAGCTGCCCCAGGAATGGGGCGGCGAGTCGTCTCTCGAATCGCCTGCCCCAGATCCGGGGCAGCTCGACAGGAACCGACCACCTACTCCGCCGTCCTGCTCGCCACCATCGCTCGGCCGTGCCCGGGGCGCGGGCTGGCGGGTCGAACGTGTTCGCGTCGGGCGTATCTGTGCGGTTCAGCGGCCGTCGCCGGGGCCGAACACGGCGAGCGCGTCGGTGTCGCTGTGCCGGGAGCGTAGGTACTCGTCGGCCCAGGCCGCGGCGTCGGGGAAGGTCGACTCCGCCGCCACCCGGGCGCAGGCCGCGTCCACGTCGAAGGCGGTACGACGTAGCTGGACGCCCGGCCCGAGCAGGGCCCACCACGCGCCCGTGCCCCCGTACGGCATGCCGACGCTGCCCGGGTTGACGACCAGCCGTCGGTCGACCAGCCGGGTGAAGGGCATGTGGGTGTGGCCGCAGACGACCGTGGAGACCTCGGCCGGCAGGCCGGCGAACACCTCCGCCCAGCGTGCCAGCCGCGAATCGACGAGCACCATCTCCTCGTCGTCGCGGGGCGTCGCGTGGCAGAACAGTGTCTGGCCCAGGCCGTCGATCTCCAGTGTCACGGTCGCGGGCAGCGCGGCCAGCCGGGCGACCTGATCGTCCCGGAGCTGGCCGGCGGCCCAGTTCGACACCTCGATCGAGGCGGGTCGGCCCGCGCGGGCCTCGACCAGCTCACGTTCGCAGTTGCCGCCCACCCAGCAGGCCCGGTCACCGAGGTCGGCGAGCACGTCCAGCACCTCGACCGGCTGTGGACCGGCCGCGATGTCGCCGGTAAGCACGATGAGGTCGGCGGCGGCGACGTCCGGCTCGGCCAGCACCGCCTCCAGCGCGGGCAGTACGCCATGGATGTCGGAGAGCACGGCGACCCGGTTCGGCATGGCCCCACACTTCACCCGGCCAGCCGTCCCGAACCAGCGATTCTGCGCTGGGCAGACAAACGGGCAGACGAAGACGTCCCCGCCTTGCCGGCGATGCCGGAAGGCGGGGACGTACCGATGTCTCAGACGCGGGCGCGGCGGGCCAGACGCTCCGGGTCCAGGATGATGATGCTCTTGCCGTCCAGCCGCAGCCAGCCGCGCGAGGCGAAGTCGGCCAGCGCCTTGTTGACCGTCTCCCGGGAGGCGCCGACGAGCTGGGCGATCTCCTCCTGGGTGAGGTCGTGGGTCACCCGCAGGACGCCGCCGTCGCGGGTGCCGAAGCGGCCGGCCATCTGGAGCAGGTTCTTCGCCACCCGGCCCGGCACGTCCGTGAAGATCAGGTCGGCGAGCGAGTCGTTGGTCCGGCGCAGCCGCCGGGCGAGCACCCGGAGCAGCTGCTCGGCGATCTCCGGGCGGTTGTTGAGCCACGGACGCAGCGCCTGCTTGCGCAGCCGTACGAGTCGGGTGTCGGTCACCGCGGTGGCGGTCGCCGTACGCGGACCCGGGTCGAAGAGCGACAGCTCGCCGACCATGTCCGACGGGCCCATCACCGCGATCAGGTTCTGCCGGCCGTCCGCCGCCCGGCGGCCGACCTTGATCTTCCCGGACAGCAGGATGTAGAGGCTGTCACCGGGCTCGCCCTCATTGAAGACGACCTCGCCCTTGCGGACCTCGATCGTCTCCATCTCCTTGGCGAGCGCCTCGGCAGCTTCCGGGTCGACACCCTGGAAGATCCCGCTGCGGGCCAGTACCTCGTCCATTGCGCACCTCCGGTTGCGCGTGCCGTCCGTCGGCCGGGGCCGCCGTCCGCTGATCCCCTCGCGCGCCGCCAAGTCTAGGCGCACGTGAGCACGAATCAGAGGTCGCCCCTGGAATCTTGATCGGTGGGCGTAACCTGCCCGACGTGCTGAGGGACCCGATTCTGACCAGCCGCGTCGAGGGCGGGCGAAACGTACCGCTGCTCGTCTGGCGGACCGACGGGCCCCTGCGGGCGGCCAGCAGCGGCCCTCTCGGTGGTGGCGTGGGCGTACGCCGGTGGGTGCTGAACGCGACCGTGCCCATGTCGTACGACCGGGACGACCCCGCCGCCCACCTGGCCGCGCTCGCCGCGGACCTGGCCCTGGACGGGCCCGGGGTGGGTCTGCTGACCGGCGTGGACGTGACCGAGGTGGTGGCCCGGACGGACACCGGGGTGCGGGCGTGGGCGACCGTCGGGCTCGGCACGCCGGTGCCCGCCGCCGCGCCGGCCGCGGGAGGGCTCACCCAGCGGGTGGGCACGGTCAACATCGTGGTGTACGTGCCGGCCCGGCTCGCCGATTCGGCGCTCGTCAACGCCGTCGCCACCGCCACCGAGGCGAAGACCCAGGCGATCGGGGAGCTGGGACTGCCGGGGACGGGCACCCCCACCGACGCGGTCACCGTGCTCTGCCCGGTCGACGGGCCGGAGGCCGCGTACGGCGGGCCACGCTCGACGTGGGGTGCCCCGTTGGCCCGAGCCGTCCATTCCGCCGTGCGCGCGGGTGGCGAACGACCGGTCGTGCCCTGGTCAGACCGCCTGACCGGCTGAACTTCCGACCGATCGGCCCTCGTCGGCGCGTTGCGGCGTCGGTAGGGTCGCGGGCAATGTACGCTGCCGCCCCTTCCGCGTCCCGCCCGTTCCGCCGCGTCGCCGTCGGTCTCGCGGCGCTGCTGGCCGCCCTGCTCGTCGCCGGCTGCGCCGACAGCGGCAAGGCCCCGGTGTGGCAGCCCGGCGCCGGTGGTGGTGGCACGGGCGCGCCACTGAACACGGCCGGCCCGAAGGCCAGCGGCGACGCGACGGCCTCCGGCGGGGGCGACACCATCTCGCTCTCCGCGACCGGCGACATCATCATGGGCAACGCGCCGAGCCGCCTGCCGGCCGCCGGTGGGAAGGGCTTCTTCGACTCGGTCGCCGGGGCACTCAAGGCCGACCTGGTCATGGGCAACCTGGAGGAGCCGCTGACGGTGGACACCGGCACCGGCAAGTGCGGGGCCAACTCCACCCGCTGCTTCCAGTTCCGCGCCCCGCCCGAGTACGCGGCGCACCTGCGCGACGCCGGCTTCCGGGTGCTCAACCAGGCCAACAACCACGGCTACGACTACGGGCCGAAGGGCTACCAGAACACGCAGAAGGCGCTCAAGAAGTACGACCTGGAGCACACCGGCGCGCCGGGCGAGATCACCGTGGTCGACGTCAAGGGCGTCAAGGTCGCGATCGCCGGCTTCTCCTCGTACGTCTGGTCCAACAGCCTGGTCGACATCGCCAAGGCCAAGACGGTGATCGCGAAGGCGGCCACCCTGGCCGATCTGGTCGTGGTGCAGGTGCACATGGGTGGCGAGGGAGCGGACAAGACCCGGGTGAAGCCGGGCACCGAGTTGTTCCTGGGCGAGAACCGGGGCGATCCGGTCAAGTTCTCCCACGCCATGATCGACGCGGGCGCGGACCTGATCGTCGGGCACGGGCCGCACGTGCTGCGGGGCATGGAGTTCTACAAGGGGCGGCTGATCGCGTACAGCCTGGGCAACTTCGCGGGCGGCGGCAACTCGTTGAGCAACGCCGGCCGGTTGGGCTGGGGCGGTGTGCTGAAGGTGTCGCTCAAGCCCGACGGGAGCTGGGGCGGCGGCTCGTTCACCTCGACGTACATGAACTCGACCGGCAAGCCGACGATGGATCCGGACGACCGGGGCCTGGGTCTCGTCACCGAGCTGAGCCGCACCGACTTCCCCAAGGCCGGGGCCCGGTTCGACGGTCAGGGCAGGATCACCGCGCCGACCGGCGGTTGACCCACGAGGAAGGTCCGGGGTGCGACGTAGGCTGACCGTCGTGACCAGTAGCCCTCCCGGCGCCAGCGAGACCGACCTCGGGCGCACCCGCCGCGCTCGCAAGATCGGCCGGGTGCTGACCGAGACGCACCCCGACGCGCACTGCGAGCTGGACCACTCCAACGCGCTGGAGCTGTCCGTCGCCACCATCCTGTCCGCCCAGTGCACCGACAAGAAGGTCAACGAGGTCACCCCGAAGCTCTTCGCCCGCTACCCGGACGCCGCCGCGTACGCGGGTGCCGACCGGGGCGAGATGGAGGAGCTGATCCGGCCCACCGGCTTCTACCGCAACAAGACGGACTCGCTGCTCAAACTCGGGCAGGCCCTCGTCGACAGGTACGACGGCCAGGTTCCCGGCCGGCTCGCCGACCTGGTGACGCTCCCCGGGATCGGCCGTAAGACCGCGAACGTCATCCTCGGCAACGCCTTCGACGTGCCCGGTATCACCGTCGACACGCACTTCCAGCGGCTGGTGCACCGGTGGCGGCTGACCACCGAGACCGACCCGGTCAAGATCGAGCACGCGATCGGCGCGCTGTATCCCAAGCGCGACTGGACGATGCTGTCGCACCGGATCATCTTCCACGGCCGACGGGTCTGCCATGCCCGCAAACCGGCCTGTGGAGCGTGCACGCTCGCGAAGCTCTGCCCCTCGTACGGCACCGGACCGACCGAGCCGGCCGCAGCCGCCAAGCTGCTCAAGGGCCCCCGGGCGCGTGACCTGGCCGTGGCGGCCGGGGTCGACCCGGAGCTGGTGCCGCCGCAGGCGGTCGCCGCGGAGGTGCCGTGAACCGCCTGAGTGCCGTCACCCGGCGGCTCGCCCTGTTCGCCGTGCCGCTGACGCTGTTCGTCGGCGGTTGCACCGACAGCCCGGCCGACGACCCCGCACCGAAGCCGGCCGCCGCCGAGCGACCGTCGCCCTTCAGGGACTGCGCCGCCTTGGGCACGGCACCGACGCCCAGCCCCGGGGCTGTCTCCGCCACGCCCGACGCGGGCGCGACCGCTGCCGCTGCCGGTGGGCAGGAGCTGCCCGCGTTGACCCTGCCCTGCTTCACCGGCGGCGCGCCGGTCGCGCTGCGGGACGTGGCCGGGCCAGCCGTGATCAACGTGTGGGCCTCCTGGTGCGGGCCGTGCCGCAAGGAACTACCGGCCTTCCAACGGCTCAGCGAGCGGACCTCCGGTCGGCTCCAGGTGGTCGGGGTCAACACCCGCGACAGCCGCGGCGGTGCCCAGGCCATCGGCGAGGACTTCGGCGTACGGTTTCCGGTCCTCGTCGACCAGGGGGACGCGCTGCAACGGGAGCTGCGGCGCAACGCCTTCCCGCTGACCCTCTTCGTCGACGCGGCGGGCCGGATCCGGCACATCGACGCCACCGGGGCCCTCGACGACGCCCAGCTCGGCACGCTGGTCCGCGAGCACCTGGGCGTGGCGGTGCCGGCGTGACCCGTCGACCTCCCGGCTGGATCGACCCGCTGCTGAGCCGGCTGGGCACGGCCCGCGTCGAGGACTTCACCCGGCTCAGCACCCCCGCCGAGGGTGGCCGGGAGAGCGCCGTGCTGGTACTGCTCGGCGAGCAGCCCGACACCGGGCCGGACGTGCTGATCCTGCAACGGGCCGCCACCCTGCGTAACCACGCCGGTCAGCCGGCCTTTCCCGGTGGGGCGGCCGATCCGGAGGACGCCGACGCCCGCGCTACCGCGCTCCGCGAGGCCAACGAGGAGGTCGGCCTCGACCCGGCCAGCGTGACCGTCCTGGCCGAGCTGCCGAAGCTGTGGATCCCGGTCAGCGACTTCGTGGTCACCCCGGTGCTGGCCTGGTGGCACGACCCGCATCCGGTGCACCCCCGGGAGCCCGCCGAGGTGGCCCACGTGGCACGCCTGCCGATCCGCGAACTTGTCGACCCGGCCAACCGGCTGCGGGTCCGCCACCCCAGCGGCTGGGTCGGTCCGGCGTTCTCGTCGCGCGGCATGCTCGTCTGGGGCTTCACCGCCGGGGTGCTGGCGGCCCTGCTGGAGATGGGCGGCTGGTCCCGCCCGTGGTCGCCCGGCCGGCTCGTCGACCTGCCGCCCACGGGCGCCACCCCCGCTCCCTCGGCCGGCACCGACGAGGTCGACGAGACCGCCCTGCGCTGACGGCGCGGTCACCTTCCGCAAGCGATGGTCATCCGCTGGGCGCGGTGCCCGTACGCTGGAGGCGTGTCCGTCGTGGATCTCGTCCTGCTGCTGCTCATGCTCGTGTTCGCGATCAGCGGATACCGCCAGGGTTTTGTCATCGGCGTCACCTCGCTGTCCGGCTTCTTCCTGGGTCTCCTGCTCGGCCTGCAACTCGGGCCGCTGTTCGCCCGACAGTTCGTCGACGCCGGCACCCGGGTGCTGATCTCCCTGGTGGCGATCTTCGGTTTGGCGGTGATCGGGCAGGCGCTCGCCGGCTGGCTCGGGTCGCACCTGCGCAAGACGATCACCAGCGACGTGGGCCGGCGGGTCGACGACATCGGTGGTGCCTTCGTCTCCCTGTTCGCGGTGCTCCTGCTGGCCTGGCTGGTCGCCGTACCGCTCGGGTCGTCGTCGGTGCCCTGGCTCGCCGCCTCGGTACGCAACAGCGCGTTGATCAGCGTGGTGAACGGGATCCTGCCGGAGGAGGCGCACCGGCTCTCGACCGCCTTGGAGGACACCGTCGACACCGACGGTTTCCCGGACGTCTTCGGTGGCCTCGCGCCCACCCGGGCCCGGCAGGTCGAGCCGCCCGACCCGGCGCTGGCCGGCTCGCAGGTGGTGGTCAACGGTCAGCGTTCGGTGGTCAAGGTGCTCGGTTCCGCGCCGAGCTGCTCGCGCCGCATCGAGGGCTCCGGCTTCGTGTACGCCGACGACCGGGTCATGACCAACGCCCACGTGGTGGCCGGTACCCGTACGGTGGCCGTGGAGCTGGGCGGCGAGCGGTACGACGGCCAGGTGGTGGTCTATGACCCCAACCGGGACCTGGCCGTGCTGCTGGTGCCGGGGCTCCCCGGCCCGTCGCTGCGGTTCGCCGCCGGCAACGCGGGCAGTGGCTCGGACGCCATCGTGCTCGGCTTCCCGCTCGACGGCCCGTACAACGCGCAGTCGGCCCGGGTCCGGGACGTCGACCGGATCAAGGGGCCGGACATCTACTCGTCCGGTGACGTCACTCGGGAGATCTACACGATCCGGGCGCTGGTGCGCAGCGGTAACTCCGGGGGTCCGCTACTGTCGGCCAACGGCCTGGTGCTCGGCGTCATCTTCGCGGCGGCGGCCGACGACCCCAACACCGGCTTCGCGGTGACCGCCGCCGAGGCCCGGCCGGTGGCGTTGGCCGGTGCCGAACGCAACCGGGCCGTCGCCACCGGCGAGTGCACCTGAGCCCCGTACCGGATCAGGTCCGGGCCGTGGCCGCGACCGGCAGCTTCGTGCGTCCCCAGCGCAGTCCCCGGTCCAGGACCGCCCGCGCCATGATCGCGACGCAGGTGCCGCCGTTGAGGAAGGACGCCGCCACGTCGCTCGGGTGGTGCATCCCCCGGTACATCCGGGTCAACGCCACGCCCACCGGCACCAGCAGCAGCGTCCACCAGGCGACCTTCGCGCCGGTGCTGCGCGCCCGCAGTGCCATCAGCACCGCGATGCGACGTAGAGGGCCACCGCGGCCGAGGTGTGCCCGGACGGAAAACTCGACGTGGGCGGCGACGTGTCCATGTGCTCCACCGCCGGCCGCTGCCGGTCGATCACCATCGTGGTGAACAGGAACACCAGCGCCTGGGCGGTCACCGCCGCGCACAGGAACAGAGGCTCCCGCCAGCGCTTCAACCAGAGTCGCAGCGCCAACGCCACCAGCACGGTGACCACGACGATCATCTGGGTGCTGGCCAACGTGCTGAACACCAGCGAGACGTCGTTCCAGCCGGCGGTGCGGTCACCGGCGAACTCCCGGTTGACCGCGTCCTCGACGGTGAACGGCCAGGTATGGGCGAACACCCGGGTGACCAGTACCCCGAGCAGCACCATGACGCCGAACAGGAGGGACACCGGCAACAGCACCCGCCGGAGAATCTGGACCACGGTGTCGGACATGAGCCGGCCAGTACCCCGTCGACGTCGTCGTCACGCCTCAGGTCGCGTCGGGCCGCCGCTCGACCTCGGGCGCGACACCTTCGCGGACCGGTCGGACCGGTCGCAGACCGGTGTGCGCCCGCCAACTGGTGAACGCGGCGGTGGTCGCCGCCACCACCGCCACGCCCAGCAGCCAACCGCCCACCACGTCGCTGGTGAAGTGCACGCCGAGCACCACCCTGCTCAGCCCGGTGACCAGCGTGATCAGCACCGCGGCGACCCAGAGCGCGACCCGCGAGGGTCCGCGCCGGACGTACGGCAGGAACACCAGCAGCAGCACGCCGGCGGCCAGGGTGGCGTTCAGCGCGTGCCCGGACGGGAACGAGTAGCCGGCGGCCCGCGCCACCGGGTCGAGCAGTTCCGGCCGGTCCCGGCCCACGAGCAGCTTGAGCAGCGGTCCCAGCAATCCGCCGACGACCATGGTGGTGGTCGCCCAGAGGGCCAGCCGGCGGGCCTGGCGACGCACCAGCCAGATCACCACCAGCAGCACGACGACCCGCAGCGGCATCGGCGCGAACACCTCGCTCCACACCCGCATCAGCACGACCCAGGCCGGGTGGTCCACCGCGTGCTCGTGCAGCGCGTCGGTGATCGTCGTGTCCAGCCGGTGCAGCGGCGCCCACGCTCCGAGCACCAGCAGCGCGAGCAGGGCGAACGGCACCAGCACCAGGAACGCCGCTGTCGAGGCCAGGGTCAGTCGCAGCCCCAACGAGTGGTCCGGGTCGAGGCGACGTCGCCGCCAGGACGGTGGTCGGCCGGTGTCGAGGGTACGGGTGGCGGACGTACTCATGCGGTCGGTTCTACCCCACCCGCCGGGCAATCAGGCCTGTCCCGTGCGTCGTTCAGCGCGCGCGCTGGCGGAACCGGCGCACCATCAGCGCCGCGCCCGTGACCAGAGCGGCGAAGAGCACCGCGCCTGTCCACAGTCGCTCCGGCGCGGATTCGGCCGGCACGCCCGCCGGTCGTGCCGTCCACCCCGTCTGCTGCCGGGGAGCGGTGAAACCGAGCGGGTCGCTACCGGCGCCGCTCACCGTCTCGTCGTCGCCCGAACCGGGGGCCGGACCGAAGCCGACCACGCCGGGCGAGGTCTGATCGTCCAGCGGGTTGGCGGCGACGGGCGGAACATCCGCCGTGAGCGCGGCCACCGGGTCGACCACCCCGTACCCGAATCGGTCGTCCCGGCCGGTCGGGCCGATGTCCCGGGCGGTGACCAGGAGCCGGTTGACCACCTGGCCGGCGGGCATGTCCGGGTAGCGTGACCGGACCAGCGCGGCGGTGGCGGCCACCAGCGGCGCGGCGAAGCTGGTGCCCTGCACCCGCCAGTACCCGTCGGTCGGACGTGCGCCGACCAGGCCGCTGGCCGGAGCGGTGAGCACGGTCGCCCGACCGGTGATCGACCCGGACCACAGGTTGTCGCTGTTGCGCTCCAACCCGGCTACCGCGACGACGCCCGGCTCGCGAGCCGGGTACCAGGGCTTGGAGTCGGTCGACGTGGCCAGGTTGCCGGTGCAGGCCACCACCACCACGTCGCGGGCGAACGCGTAGTCCAGAGCCGCGGCCAGAGCCGGGCTGTCGCCGCTGCCGCCCAGCGACAGGTTGATCACCCGGGCGCCGTGGTCGACCGCCCACCGGACGCCCTTGGCGACGATCAGGGCGTCGTCGTACTTGTTGCGTTCGTCCAGCACGCGTACCGGAAGGATCCGGGCATCCGGTGCCAGGCCGACCACGCCCCGCTTGTCGTCGTTGCGCCCGGCGATCAGGCCGGCGACCGTGGTGCCGTGGCCCACCGGATCCGGGCCGGCGCCGCCGGCCGGTCCGACCAGGTCGAGCCCGGGCAGCACCTGACCGGACAGGTCGGGATGGTTGGGGTCCACACCGGAGTCGACCACGGCGACGGTCACGCCCCGGCCGGTCGAGGTGCGCCAGGCCGTGTCGGCCCGCAGTTCGTCGAGCTGCCACTGCTCGTCACGCACCTGGTCGGTGCGGGAGACGCTGTCGCCGGGGGCGAACGCGGCCGGCGCGCCGGCGAGTTGTCCACCGCCGCTCGGCGCGGCGACGGGAGCGGCGCTCGGCACCGCGACAGCAGCCAGCGCCGCCACGCCGAGCAGCGCCCGACCGGCCCGCCGGGCCACTGCCGGAGCGCTGTGCCGAACCCCAGTCACATCCACTGCCATTCATCCCGACGGAACCATGACGATCGGAGATTACCGGTTTCCCCACGCGTCACGGGGGGAACCGCGAAGACAGGTCACGGTGGCGGCAAATGTGCCAGCTGGACGAGGCGTACGCCCTCCCGCCGGGTGACCAACCGACCACGGCCCGGCGGCAGCGGCCCGGGGCGTACCGACCCGACGAGCGCGCCCTCCTCCGGGCTGCCCGCCATCACCAGTCCGGCGGTGGACAGCTCCCGCAGCCGCTGCACGATCGGCTCGTACTGGGCGCGGCCCGCGCCGCCGGAACGGCGGGCCAGCACCAGGTGCAGGCCGACGTCGCGGGCGTGCGGCAGATGCTCCTCCAGGGCCCGCAACGGGTTCGCCGGCCCGGTCGCCACCAGGTCGTAGTCGTCGACCAGCACGAACAGTTCCGGCCCCGACCACCACGAGCGGTCACGTAACTGCTGCGGGGTGACCTCCGGCCCGGGCGCCCGCCGCTGAAGGTAGCCGGCGGCCGACTCGACCAGGTCCGCAGTGTGCGCGGCCGCGGTGCCGTAGCCGATCAGGTGCGGCGTCTCGATGGCACCGAGCAGGCTGCGCCGGTAGTCCACCAGGATGACCCGGGCCTCCTCCGGCGTGAACCGCGCGGTGATCGACGCGGCCAGCGCCCGCAGGAACGACGACTTGCCGCACTCGGCGTCCCCGAAGACCACGAAGTGCGGCTCGGCCGCGAAGTCGAGCTGCGCCGGCCGCAGGTCGGCCTCGGCGACACCGATCGGCAGCCGCAGTCCGGTGGTGGCGGTGAGATCCAGATCGGCGTACGGCAGCACCGGCGGGAGAAGTCGGACCGGAGGCGCCACCGGCCCGGACCAGCTGTCGGTGATCCGCTCGACCAGCTCGGCGGTGCCACCGCTCGGGCCCGCCAGTCGCGGGAGCGCGGTCAGGAAGTGGAGGCTCTGGGCCGTCACCCCCCGGCCGGGACGCTCCGGCACGTTCGCCGCGGCCCGCCGGGCGACCAGCGAGTCGGCCGGGTCGCCGAGGCGCAGCTCCAGCCGGGAGCCGAACAGGTCCCGGATCGCCGGGCGGAAGTCCAGCCAGCGCAGGGCCGTGGCCACCACGTGGAGCCCGTACGACAGACCACGGGTCGCCAGGTCGGTGACCAGCGGTTCGAGGTCGTCGTACTCGCTGCGCAGCGTGCTCCATCCGTCCACCACCAGGAAGACGTCGCCGAACGGGTCGGCATCCGGCTGACCGGTCGTCGCCGTGGCGGCCCGACGTTGCCGGTACGCGGCCGTCGACTCCACGCCCAACTCGGCGAAGCGGCGCTCCCGGTCGGCCAGGAGGGTGGTCAGTTCGCCGACGGTGCGTCGTACGGCGGTCGGGTCGGCCCGACCGGTCACCCCGCCCACGTGCGGCAGGTCACGCAGCGCGGTGAGGCCCCCACCGCCGAAGTCGAGACAGTAGACCTGCGCCTCGGCCGGGGTGTGGGTGAGCGCCAACGCGCAGATCAGCGTTCGCAGCGCCGTGGACTTGCCGCTCTGTGGAGCGCCGACCACCGCCACGTGCCCGGCCGCACCGTCCAGGGCCAGCCAGAGCAGGTCCCGGCGCTGCTCCAACGGCCGGTCCACCACGGCCACCGGCACGCTCAGCGCCCCGTGCAGCTCGGGGTTGGCCACGGTGAGCCCGCGCGCCGGGTCCACCTCGACCGTGCCGACCAGCTCGTCCAGGGCCGGCGGGTCACCGAGCGGCGCGAGCCACACCTGGTGCGCGGGCGGGCCCTGCCCGACGAGCCGGTCGACAAGCAGGTCGAGCAGGGTCTCCCGGCCGGGCTCGTCCTCGGCCACCATGGGCAGGGCCGGTGTCGCCGGCTCGGGCAGCGGCACGGCGTGGGTGGTGAACGTGAGCAGGCGGGCCTCGCCGTCGCCCGTGCCGCCGGCCGTGGCGGTCCGGCGACGTACGGTGCCGGAGACGTACGCCGCCTTGAACCGGGCCAGCGGATCGGTGCCGGCGCGCAGGTAGCCGTGGCCCGGCGAGCGGGGCAGCTCGTGGGCGTCCGGCACGCCGAGCACCGTGCGGGACTCCAGCGCGGAGAAGGTGCGCAAGCCGATGCGGTACGACAGGTGCGTGTCCAGCCCGCGCAGCCGACCCTCCTCCAGGCGCTGGCTGGCGAGCAGCAGGTGCACTCCGAGCGACCGACCCAGCCGACCGATCTGCACGAACAGATCGATGAAGTCGGGCTTGGCGGAGAGCAGCTCAGAGAACTCGTCGCAGATCAGCAGCAACGACGGCAGTGGGGCGAGCGGGCTGCCGGCCGCGCGGGCCCGCTCGTAGTCGCGCACGCTGGCGAAGTTGCCGGCGCGGCGCAGCAACTCCTGCCGGCGGACCAGCTCCCCGTTGATCGCGTCGACCATCCGGTCCACCAGCGGCAACGCGTCGGCCAGGTTGGTGATCACCGCGGCGGTGTGCGGCAGCCGGTCGAACGGCGCGAAGGTGGCGCCGCCCTTGAAGTCGACCAGGACGAAGTTGAGCTGCTCGGAACTGTGCGTCGCGGCCAGCCCCAGCACGAGCGTGCGGAGCAGCTCGGACTTGCCCGACCCGGTGGCCCCGATGAGCAGACCGTGCGGGCCCATCCCGTCCTGGGCGGACTCCTTGAGGTCCAGTTCGATGGCGCCACCGTCGACGCCCACCCCGATCGGCACCCGCAGTCGGTCCCGGGGCGAACGCGGCGTCCAACCCTGCTCGGCGGTGAAGCTCTCCGGGTCGCCGAGGCCGAGCAGCTCCGGTAGGCCCAGCTCGACCTCCAGCGGGGCGTCCGGGCCGCGGGCCGTGCCGGCCAGCCGCAGTGGCGCCAGTCGCCGGGCGACGGCCTCGGCGTCGGCGAGGTCGAGGTGGTCGGCGCTGCCCACCTCGGCGTGCCCGTCCACCGACCACGAGTGCAGCCGCCGGCCGCGCAGCTCGAGCAGCAGCGCGTACCGGTCGAGCAGGCGCGGCGGTGGCGTGTCCAGGTCCAGCACGGTGACCGCGTCGATGCCGCCGTCGCCGGTCAGGTCGGTGGCCTCGGTCAGGTCGCCGCCGTCGAGGATCACCACCACGTGCGGGCCGTCGGTGGCCGGACCGGCCGGGCTGAACCGGGAGCGGCTGGCCACCACGTCGGCGAGCAGCCGTTCCAGCTCCGCGCCCGACGAGGTCACCAGCCGGGCGGGTCCGAGCGCGTCTGTCTGCCCGGGGTGGTGCGCGTGCGGGAGCCACTTCACCCACTCCCAGGCGGCGCGGCGTTCGGGGCCGGCGCAGACCGCGATCAGCAGCTCGTCGGGCGCGTGGAACACGGCCAGCTGGATCAGCACGGCTCGGGCCAGGGCCCGCGCCGCCGGGTCACCGGTCGGCGTGCGCGGTCCGCCGGTGGTCGGGCCGCTGCCGGCGGCGCTGCGCACGTGCACCCGGGCGAAGCTGCGCAGGGACAGGGCCACCGGCAGCTCCGGCACCACCGAGTACGCGTCGAGGAACCGGCGCAGCGCGCCGGCTGTCATCGGCTCCAGCTCCTCGAGCGGCCGGGTGACCGGCGGCACCAGCGGGGTGGCCAGCGTCTGCGGACCGACGGCGACGCGTACCACCGCGAAGTCCGGGTCGCCGGGGCGGCGTTCCCAGAGCCGGCGACTGTCCACGGTCGACCACAGCCGGGCCGGGTCGGGGTGTCGGTAGTAGAGGCCCGCGCGCTGTTGTCCGGCGGTCTGCCGGACCCGACGGCGCAGTGTCGCCAGGTGGCGCAGGTACTCGCGGCGGGCCGCCATCATCTCGGACTTCTTCGGGGTGCCGGAGGCGCTGCCCCACGTGGTGACGAGCATCGCGAGCGACGAGAGCCCGAACATGCCGCCCACGACGTACGAGTACGCGCCGCCACCCCGCCCGAACATCATCGCCATCGCCACCGTGCCGCCCAGCATCGGCAGGATCATCAGCGCCTGCTGCCACCGGCCGCCGGCCACCGCCGGGATCTCCGGTGGCGCCTCGACGGGCAGCTCGCCGACGGGGATCTCCGGTGCCGGCCGACGCGGTGGGCGCTTGATGACGACGGTGGACACTCGGCCTCCTGACTGCGCTGGGTAACCCGAGCCTGGCTCATGGTAGGTAAAGTCCTGTCGTCCCCGCAGCCTCCGATGCCGTTCGATATGGAGACCGGTCGATGACAACCGGACTGGCACGCGTCACCATCAGCGCCCCCCAGCGGCGGGTGGACGTCGCACTGCCGGAGCAGGTCCCCCTGGCCGAGCTGCTGCCCGACGTGCTCCGGCACGCCGGGGAGGGACTGGCCGACGACGGGGAACGGCACGGCGGCTGGGTGCTGCGCCGCACCGACGGCGCGCTGCTGGCGACCGCGCAGGCGCTGCTGCCGCAGGGTGTCCGCGACGGCGAGGTGCTGCACCTGGTGCCGGCCCGCGCCCACTGGCCCGAGCTGGAGTACGACGACGTCGTGGAGGCGATCGCCGACGGCGCCCGTCGACGTGGCGGAGCCTGGTCGCCCACCGCCACCCGGGTCGCCGGTCTGGCCGGTGCCGCCGTACCGCTCGCCGTGGGGTTGCTCGCCCTGCTCGCCAGCGGCCCGACGTCGAGCAGCGGCTGGGTCGCGGCGGCCGTGGTGGCACTGCTGCTCACCGTGGCCGGCACGATCGCCAGCCGCGCCAACGGCGACGGTGCGGCCGGCGCGACGCTCGGCGGGTACGCGCTCCCGTACGCCTTCGTGGCCGGCGCCCTCGCCGTCGGCTCGGGTGACCCGGTCGGCCCGCTCGTGCCGGTGCGCTGGGTCGGCGCGGCCGAACTGCTGGCCGGCTCGGTGGCGCTACTGCTCGTGGCGCTGCTCGGGCTGCTCGGGGTGGCGAGCCGACAGCGGATCTTCGTGGCCGGCGTCACGATCGGCCTGCTCGGTGCCGGCGCGGCCCTCGGCGCGCTGCCGCTGACCCCCGCCGGCACGGCGGCGGTGCTCCTCAGCGCACTGGTCTTCGCCGTCGGGGCGATCCCGCTGCTGGCCATCCGGCTCGGCAAGCTGCCGCTGCCGCCGATCACCCTGCCGGCCACCCCACCCACCGCCGAGCCGGAACGGCCCAGGGACCTACCGGACTCCGGCCGGGTGCAGGCGGCGGTCACCCGCACCGAGGAGATGCTCACCGGGATGCTGCTCGGGCACGCGGTGCTGGCCGTCGGGGCCGCCGTCGTACTCGGGGCGGCCGGTGGTACGGCCGGACCGGCGCTGGTGGCGGTGGTCTCGGCCGTGCTGCTGCTGCGGTCCCGGCTGTTCGTGGCGCTACGGCACCGGGTCCCGACGGTGCTCGCCGGGCTCGCCGGCTACGCGGTACTGGGCGCGGTGCTGGTCGACCGGGCCGACGACACCGGCCGCCTGGCGCTGGTCCTCGGCGGGACGGCGGTGGGTCTGGTGACCGTGGCCGCGGGTGCCGGGTACGCGCGACGGCCGGTCTCGCCGTACCTCGCAAGGGTGGCGGATCTCACCGACACGGCCCTGGTGGTCGCCGTGGTGCCGGTCGCCTGCGCGGTGCTCGACCTGTACGACAAGGCCCGGGGGCTGCTCGGGTGAGCAACCCCCGGGCCCGGCCGGAGGTCGTACGTCAGTGCGAGGACTCGCCACGCGCCTCGGCGTCGCGCGCCCGCTGGTAGGAGGCGCGGATCTCGGCCTCGGCCTCGGTGCGGCCGACCCAGGTCGCGCCCTCGACCGACTTGCCGGGCTCCAGGTCCTTGTACACCTCGAAGAAGTGCTGGATCTCCAGGCGGTCGAACTCGCCTAGGTGGTGGATGTCGCGCAGGTGCTCCTGGCGCGGATCCTCGTAGGGCACGCAGAGGACCTTGTCGTCGCCGCCCTTCTCGTCCGTCATCCGGAACATGCCGATGGTCCGGCAGCGGATGAGGCAGCCCGGGAAGGTCGGCTCGGGGACCAGCACGAGCGCGTCCAGCGGGTCGCCGTCCTCGCCCAGCGTGTCCTCGATGAAGCCGTAGTCGGCCGGGTACTGGGTGGACGTGAACAGGGTGCGGTCCAGCCGGATCCGGCCGGTCTTGTGGTCCACCTCGTACTTGTTGCGGTGACCTTTGGGGATCTCAACCGTCACGTCGAAATCCATCTGCACGCTCCCTCGTCTGCCCACGCTGGCTAACGGAACCACTGGCGGCCCTCCGGACAGGTGAATGCCCACCCGCCGACTCCGGCCGCCGCATAGTCTTCGGACCGAAGTAGTGTCACCCAAGCCGATTTTCGTTGGGGGAGGAGGGGGTCGTGGGGAGGGAAGATTCACACTACCGTCCGGACAGGGGCGTCGTAGGCGGTACCGGGCGATCCGGCCCCGGTGGGGCGACCGGAAGGGTCCCGGTCCCGGACGCACACTTCCCCCGGCCGGACGAATCGGTTCCCGAGCGGCCACCACCCCTGCCGTGGCGTCCGTCCGGCGCGGCCCCGGCAGGACCGAACAACGGTCGCTTCCCGGTCGTCGGCCCGGACCGCCCGGCGGGCGGCGCGCACCCCCCGGGCCGCGCGTCGGTCCGACCCGCCCCCAGCGGCCCGACCTGGGGTGGCCCGATGCCCGGCGAGCGGCCGGCTGTCGGCACTCCGTACGGCGAACCGCCGCTGGGCCCGCCGATCTCCGCGCTGCCCTCGACGGCCGACGTCGAACCGCCGGCCACGCCACGCCGTCGCGGGCGACTGGTGACCGTGCTCGCCGTCGTGGTGCTGCTGGTGCTGGCCGGAGTGGGTGTCGTGGTGACCCGTCCCGGCCCGGTCGCCGGCTGGCTGGGCGACGACGGGGCGTCCGCGCCGACCGCCGCCGGCGCCAGCGCTGAACCCGACCCGTCGGACGTGCTGAACGGACCCGATCCGAACGCTCCGCTGCCCAGCGCCGACGCGGTACGGGCCGCGCTCGACCCGTTGGTCGACGTACCCGCCCTGGGCGACCGGGTGAACGTCTCGGTGGCCGACGTGACCACCGGAAAGACGCTGTACGGCAAGGGTGCGGACGACGGAACGGTGCCCGCCTCGGTGACCAAACTGGCGACCGCGGTGACCGTGCTGGCCGCCCGTGGCCCCGGATTCCGCATCCCGACCCGGGCGGTGGCCGGCACCAAGCCGGGCGAGGTGGTGATCATCGGTGGCGGTGACCCCACGCTCGCGGTGAACAAGAAGGGCTACTACCCCGGCGCGGCACGCCTGGACGACCTGGCCGCGCAGGTGCGTACCGCCCTCGGCGGCACCGCCCCGACCAGCGTCACCGTCGACGGCACGGTCTACTCCGGCCCGCTGTACGGCCCCGGCTGGGACGACGACATCCCGACCGGCGGGTACGGCGGCGCGGTGACCGCGCTGATGACCGACGGGGCGCGCAAGGACCCGGGCGCCGAGCCCGGAGGAGCCGAGCGGGTCTCCGAGCCCGACCTGGCCGCCGGTCGGTCGTTCGCCCGGCTGCTGGGCGTTGCGACCAGCGCCGTCAAGCGGGGTAAGGCCCCGGCACTGGCGACCGCCGCCGGTGGCACCCCGCCAGCCGGTACGGAGTTGGGCGTGGTGCAGTCGCCACCGCTGATCCGGCTGGTCGACATCATGATCAGCGAGAGCGACAACCTGCTGGCCGAGGCGCTGGCCCGCCAGGTGGCCCTGGCGCGCAACCAGAAGGCGTCGTTCGACGGCGGCGCCGCCGCGATGGACGCCGAGGTGGCGGAGCTGGGCCTGCCCGCCGAGGAGATCACCCTCTCCGACGGCAGTGGGCTGTCGCGCAACAACCGGATCAGCCCGTCCCTGCTCACCGACCTGATCCGGCTGGCCGCGAGTCCGGACCATCCGGAACTGGCCGGCGTCTTCGGGGGCCTGCCGGTGGGCGGCTGGTCCGGCACGCTGGGCGAGCGCTACCGGGGGGCCCCGGGTACCGCTGCCGGTGCCGGCGCCGTCCGCGCGAAGACCGGCACCCTGACCGGGGTGCACGCCATCGCGGGCCTGGTCACCACGGCCGACGGCCGACTGCTCACGTTCGCGGTGCTCACCGACCGGGTGCCCGGCGGGACGGACACCGCCCAACCGGCGCTGGACCGCATCGCTTCCGCACTGGCCGGGTGCGGCTGCCGCTGACCAGTTTCTCGGCCCGGTCCGGGTCGGCGCGCGGGGCCGCGATCGGCGTCGATCGCCGACGCGAGGCCGGGCCGGGGTGTCGCGACGCGGGTACGGTGGGTTCATGGCGCAGTTCGTGGACTGGGATCTGGCCGCCGCCACCGCGGGGGCGTTGAGCAAGTCGGGCCCCCGGGTGTCGTACGCCGAGGCCACCGACGTGGTCGGCGACCTGCGTCGGCTGACCGACGAGGCGGCCGGGCACGTGGCCGACTACACCGGCCTGCGGGCGCAGGTGGCGCACCCGCCGGTGCGGGTGGTCGACCGACGGGACTGGGCGGCCACCAACATCGCCGGGCTGCGCGAGGTGATCACCCCACTGGTCAGCCGGCTGTCCGGCGACAAACAGCCCGGCGCGCTCACCGAGGCGATCGGGTCGCGGTTGACCGGGGTGCAGGCCGGCACCGTCCTGGCCTACCTGTCCGGCCGGGTCCTCGGCCAGTACGAGGTCTTCTCGGCCGACCCGGGGCAGCTGCTCCTGGTGGCGCCGAACATCGTCGAGGTGGAGCGCAAGCTCGAAGCCGACTCCCGGGACTTCCGGCTGTGGGTCTGCCTGCACGAGGTCACCCACCGCACCCAGTTCACCGCCGTGCCCTGGATGCGGGCCTACTTCCTCGGCGAGGTCCAGGCGTTCGTCGACGCGTCCTCCAGCGGCGGCGAACATCTCGTCGAGCGGCTGCGGCGCGGTGTCGCGACGCTGTCCGAGGCGGTCCGCGACCCGGAGAGCCGGACGAGCGTGCTGGACATCGTGCAGACCCCGGCGCAGCGGGCCGTCCTCGACCGCCTCACCGCGCTGATGACCCTGTTGGAGGGGCACGCCGAGTTCGTGATGGACGGCGTCGGCCCGCAGGTGATCCCGAGCGTGGAGCGGATCCGGGCCTCGTTCAACCGTCGTCGCGAGGCGGGCAACCCGTTGGAGAAGGCGATCCGCCGGCTGCTCGGGGTGGAGGTCAAGATGCGCCAGTACGCCGAGGGGCGCAAGTTCGTGCACGGCGTGGTCGAGCGCGTCGGCATGGACGGCTTCAACCAGATCTTCAACTCACCGCTCACCCTGCCCCGGCTGTCGGAGCTGGGCGACCCGGACGCCTGGGTGGCACGCGTGCACGGCCCGGCCGGCACCGTCCCGTCCGCCGGCTGACCGGCCGCCGGTGGCCGCGCTCGCCCCACCGGTGGCCGCGATCCGGGTGGCCGTCCGTCGCGCGCTGACCCACCTGCCGACCGACGGGCCGGTGCTGGTCGCCTGCTCCGGTGGGGCCGACTCGCTGGCCCTGGCCGCGGCGACCGTGTTCGTGGCACCCCGGCTGGGTCTTCCCGCCGGCCTGGTGACCGTCGACCACGGCCTGCAGGACGGTTCGGCGCGGCGCGCGGAGGCGGTGGCCGCCTGGGCCCGGGAGGCCGGGTTGACGCCGGTCGTGGCGGTGCGGGTGGCCGTGGGCGGGCGTCCGGGCGGGCCGGAGGCGGCGGCCCGCGAGGCCCGCTACGAGGCGTTGGCCGAGGCTGCTCGGCAGCACGAGGCGGTCGCGGTGCTCACCGGCCATACGCGCGACGACCAGGCGGAGACGGTGCTGCTCGCGCTCGCCCGGGGTGCCGGCCCACGCGGGCTGGCCGGGATGCCCGATCGGCGGGAGTTGGCCGGGGTGCCGCTGCTGCGTCCGCTGCTCGGGATCGGCCGGGAGCAGACCCGTGCCGCCTGCGCCGTCCTCGGGCTCAGCCCCTGGCAGGACCCGCACAACACCGATCCTTCGTACGCCCGCTCGCGGGTGCGGGCCGACGTGCTGCCGGCGTTGGTGCGGGCGCTCGGGCCGGGGGTGGTGGACAACCTGGCGCGTACCGCCCGGCTGGTGGCGGCGGACAACGACGCCCTGGACGGGATCGCGGCGGCGGCGCTGGTGGCGGCCCGGCATCCCGCCGGTGGGCTCGCGGTGGCGGAGCTGGCCGGCCTGACCGCCGCCGTACGCTCTCGGGTGCTGCACGCCTGGGCCCGGGAGCTGGGCGCGGTCGGGGGCGCGCTGTCGCACCGGCACGTGGACGCGCTGGACGCCCTGGTCAGCGGCTGGCACGGGCAGGGTCCGACCGACCTGCCCGGAGGCATTCGCGTACTCCGTCGCGGCGACCGACTGACGGTCCTCAGCTCGGGCTGAGGGCCGCCGCGCCGTCGGTCCGGTCCCGGAAGGTGGTCCGGTAGCTGTGCGGGGTGGCCCCGACCCGGCGGCTGAAGTGGTGGCGCAGCGCCGCGGCGTCACCGAAACCGGCCTGGTCGGCGACCGCCTCCACGCTCAGCGGCGTCTCCTCGAGCAGGCGTCGGGCGAGGAGCACCCGCTGGTTGGTGAGCCAGTCGTGCGGGGTGGTGCCGGTCTCGGCACGGAACCGCCGGGCGAACGTCCGCGCGGCCATGCCGGCGCGGGCGGCCAACTCCTCCACCGTGATCGTCCGGTCCAGGTGCCCCATCAGCCACTCCAGCACCGGTTCGAGGGTGGGCGCCTCGGGGGCCTTCGGGATCGGCGCCTCGACGTACTGCGACTGGCCGCCGTCGCGGTGCGGCGGAACCACCATCCGCCGGGCCAGTCGGGTCGCGGTGGCCGAGCCGTGCACCTGGCGGACCAGGTGCAGGCAGGCGTCGATGCCGGCCGCGGTTCCGGCGCTGGTGAGCAGCCGACCGTCCTGGACGTACAGGGAGTTGCAGCGCACCCGGGCGCGGGGATGCCGGCGTTGCAGCTCGTCCACGTACCGCCAGTGGGTGGTGCACTCCCGGTCGTCGAGGAGTCCGGCCTCGCCGAGCAGGAACGCGCCGGAGCAGACGCTGATGAGGTGGGCTCCGCGCGCGTCGGCACGGCGCAGGGCGTCGAGCACACAGTCGGGTACGACGGTGCCCTGGCCGTGTGCCGGAACGGCCACCAGGTCGGCCTCCTCGAGCGGGGCCAGGTCGGCGTTCGGTGTGAGGTGGAAGCCGGCGGAGGTGCGTACGGCAGCGCCGTCGGGACTGCACACGTCGAAGCGGTACGCGGGGAAGCCGTCGGCCGTCCGGTCGGTGCCGAAGACCTCCGCGAGCACCCCGAGCTCGAAGGGAGCGACCTGGTCCAGGGCGAGGACGGCGATGGATCGGAGCATGTGACGAGGGTAACCCGCCAGGTGGCAGTAAATCGATGCCCAGTGGCATCTCTGCCACTGGGCGGGCGGTGCGCGGCGGCGCAGACTGGTCTCAGTCCGGTGCGCACCGGCGGCGAAACCGACAGCAATCATGCGAAAGTGAGCGCCGCCATGGAGTTCCTGTTCTTCCTCCTGTTCCTCGTCCTCCTCGTCGCCGCCTCCGCGGCGAACCTCACCGTGGACAGCCACGACTCGGCCGACTGGAAGCCCAGCGAGGAGGGCCGCCGCTGGCGGTCCCGTACCAGCTGATGCCTTTAGCGCCGTTTGCGGCAAAAATCCTGGGCGGGACCGTGCCGAAAGGTGCGGCCCCGCCGACGGAGGCCATCCGACGTACGGCAGGCTAGGAGTCATGGCTGACGGCTCCTGGTACGACGCCGACATCGACCACGTGATCATCTCCGAGGCGCAGATCCGCGAGAAGACAGCGGAACTGGCCAAGCAGGTCTCCGCCGACTACGCCCACGTGGGCGACGGACTGCTGCTGGTCTGCGTGCTCAAGGGCGCGGTGATGTTCATGGCGGACTTCGCCCGGGCTCTGGGTCGTAACGGCCCCCCGGCCGAACTCGACTTCATGGCCATCTCCTCGTACGGCCAGGGCACGACCTCCTCCGGCGTGGTCCGCATCCTCAAGGACCTCGACCGCGACATCGCCGGTCGGCACGTCGTGGTCGTCGAGGACATCGTCGACTCCGGGCTGACGCTCTCCTGGCTGCTGCGCTACCTGGAGTCGCGCTCGGCGGCGAGCGTCGAGGTGGTCGCCCTCTTCCGTAAGCCGGAGGCGGTCAAGGTGCCGGTGCCGGTGAAGTACGTCGGCTTCGACATCCCCACCGAGTTCGTGGTCGGCTACGGCCTCGACTTCGGCGAGCGCTACCGGGAGCTGCCCTACGTCGGGGTGCTCAAGCCCGAGGTCTACGCCCGCTCCTGAGCCCGGCCGCCGGCCCGCCGCCGGCCCGGATGAGGACGATTCGTATCGGCGTTCGTCAAGCCGACGTTCAGCGGGCTCTCAGCTCTTGCGGTTACGGTGGACCCCGGTGGCGTGGAGGTACCTCCGCGTCCGACCCCTCGACCGCGTGACCGGGCGTTCGGGTGGCCGGGCCGGACTCCCCGCCACGCCGGTTCCTTCCCGGACCCGATTCGATGGTGCACGACTGCGGGGCTCGCACGCTCACTCCTCGCGTACACGGCTGTGATTGTGTACGACTGCGGGGCTCGCAAGCTCACTCCTCGCGTACACGGTGTACCGTCGAATGACCGCGGCGCGGCAGTTTCGGCGCCGCGGGGTCGAGGCCGGCCCGCACGGCGGCTCCGGCCGCCGCTCACCGCGGCGACACCATCAGACGGTCAGGACGTCGATCAGGAGGATGCGGGCGCTCCGGCGCTCGACAACAGTATGGAACGTACGCGTTTCTTCCGCCGACCGGTGGTCTGGATCATCCTGGTCATCCTCGGCGCCGTTGTGCTCAGTCAGCTGTTCACCGCTGGTCCCAGCTACCACCGCGTGGACACTTCCGTTGCGCTCGACCAGCTCCACACCGCACAGATCAACAAGGTCATCTTCCAGGACAAGGAGCAGACGCTCCAGCTCGACCTGAAGAACAAGACCAAGTTCGGTGAGACCACCACCGACCGGATCGAAGCCCAGTTCCCGTACCAGGTGGGCGACGAGATCTGGAACGAGGTGCTGGCCGCCAAGGCGGCCAACCGGGTCACCGGCCCGGCCGACGCCAAGGTCTCCTCGGACAGCATCTGGGTGAGCCTGCTGGTCAACCTGCTGCCGATCGCGCTGCTCGTGCTCCTGCTGCTGTTCTTCATGTCGCAGATGCAGGGCGGCGGCTCCCGGGTGCTCAACTTCGGCAAGTCCAAGGCGAAGATGATCACCAAGGACACCCCGAAGACGACCTTCGCGGACGTCGCGGGTGCCGAGGAGGCCGTCGAGGAACTGCACGAGATCAAGGACTTCCTGCAGAACCCCGCCAAGTACCAGGCTCTCGGTGCCAAGATCCCGAAGGGCGTGCTGCTCTTCGGCCCGCCCGGAACCGGTAAGACGCTGCTGGCCCGCGCGGTCGCCGGTGAGGCTGGAGTGCCCTTCTACTCCATCTCCGGCTCGGACTTCGTGGAGATGTTCGTCGGTGTCGGCGCGAGCCGGGTCCGCGACCTGTTCGAGCAGGCCAAGACCAACGCTCCGGCGATCGTCTTCGTCGACGAGATCGACGCCGTCGGGCGGCACCGTGGCGCCGGCATGGGCGGCGGCCACGACGAGCGCGAGCAGACGCTCAACCAGCTGCTCGTCGAGATGGACGGCTTCGACACCAAGGGCGGCGTCATCCTGATCGCCGCCACCAACCGGCCGGACATCCTCGACCCGGCGCTGCTGCGCCCGGGCCGGTTCGACCGCCAGATCCCGGTGGACGCCCCCGACATGGAGGGCCGCAAGGCCATCCTGCGGGTGCACGCCAAGGGCAAGCCGTTCACGCCGGACGTCGACCTCGACTCGGTGGCCCGGCGTACCCCCGGCTTCAGTGGCGCCGACCTGGCCAACGTCATCAACGAGTCGGCACTGCTCACCGCCCGCAAGGACCAGCGGGCGATCACCAACGACTCCCTGGAGGAGTCGATCGACCGCGTGATCGCCGGTCCGCAGCGCCGGACCCGGGTGATGAGCGACCAGGAGAAGAAGATCACCGCGTATCACGAGGGTGGGCACGCGCTGGTCGCCTGGGCGCTGCCGCACGCCGCGCCGGTGCACAAGGTGACGATCCTGTCCCGTGGCCGCTCGCTGGGCCACACCCTGGTGCTGCCGACCGAGGACAAGTACACCCAGACCCGCGCCGAGATGATCGACACCCTGGCGTACGCGCTGGGCGGCCGGGCCGCCGAGGAACTGGTCTTCCACGAGCCGACCACCGGTGCCGGCAACGACATCGAGAAGGCCACCCAGCTGGCCCGCGCGATGATCACCCAGTACGGCATGAGCTCCAAGCTCGGCGCGATCAAGTACGGCACCAGCGGGGACGAGCCGTTCCTCGGCCGCAACATGGGCCACGAGCGGGACTACTCGGACTCGGTGGCCGCCGAGATCGACGGCGAGATGCGCGCCCTGATCGAGCTCGCGCACGACGAGGCATGGGAGATCCTGGTCGAGTACCGGGACGTCCTGGACAACATCGTGCTCGAGCTGATGGAGAAGGAGACCCTCTCCACGGCCGACATGGCGCGGATCTGCTCCCGGGTGGTCAAGCGCCCGCCGCTCGCCCCGTACAACGGGTTCGGCAAGCGTCAGCCGTCCACCGAGCCGCCCGTGCTCACCCCTGCGGAGAAGGACAAGCTCAAGGCGCAGGCCCAGGCCGACGGCGCGCAGGCGTCCGTCGGCGGCGGGTCGTCGCCGTCCAGCAACAACTCGGACGGTACGCACTGAGCAACGACCCGACGGCCAGCTCCCCCCACCGGGAGCTGGCCGTTTCCGCGACCGAACCCGACGGGGACGACGAGTTGGACTACGTCGCCGCCCGGTTGATCAGCGGCAAGCTGACCGGCCGTCCCGTCGAGGACGCCGTCGACCTCGGCCGGATCGAGAGAGCCGTCCGCGAGATCCTGATCGCGGTCGGCGAGGACCCGGACCGGGACGGCCTCCAACAGACCCCGGCCCGGGTCGCCCGCGCGTACGCCGAACTCTTCGCCGGTCTGCGCGTCGACCCCGCGCAGGTGCTCAGCACCACCTTCGAGGCCAACCACGAAGAGCTGGTGATCGTCCGCGACATCGACGTGATGAGCCTCTGCGAGCACCACCTGCTGCCGTTCCGGGGCAGCGCGCACATCGGCTACATCCCCGGCCCGGACGGGCGGATCACCGGCCTGTCCAAGCTGGCCCGCCTCGTCGAGGTGTTCGCCCGCCGACCTCAGGTGCAGGAGCGGCTCACCTCGCAGGTGGCCGACCTGCTGATGGACAAGCTGGCCCCGCGCGGCGTCGTGGTCGTGCTGGAATGCGAGCACATGTGCATGGCGATGCGCGGGATCCAGAAGTCCGGCGCGAAGACCATCACCTCGGCGGTGCGCGGCATCCTGCAGACGGACTCGAAGTCGCGGGCCGAGGCGATGGCCCTGATCATTCCCCGCTGACCCACCGCTCGACCTGGCCGTGCCCGCCCTCGGCGGGTCAGCCGGCCAGCAGAGCCAGCAGCAGGCCGGTCGTGACCAGCACCGCCGGCACCAGGCAGACCAGCACGCCGAAGCGCACCGTGCGGTCGACCTGGTCGTCCGGGGCGGCACGGAACACCCGGCCGACACACACCCAGCCGACCACGAAGGCGGCCGCCGGCATCGGCAGCCCGCAGACCAGGGCCGTCACGCTGGCCGGGCCCGACCCGGTCGTCGCGTACACGATGATCTGGATCAGCGGCGCCAGCAGCGCCAGCGGCCCGTACACCAGGAGGTTGCGGGCCCGCGCGGGCCAGGAGGTCGGTCGGAGGCCGTGGCGTGCGGCCAACGCCGCGTCCGCCGCCTCGGCCCGACCCCGCGCGGTCCGCAGCGCCGCCAGGACGGCGGCCGGGCCGCCGGCCATCGACCGGGCGGCCTCCGTCAGCTCCGGGGGCGACGGCACCAGCGAGATCGGCGGTACGCCCCGCTCCCGCAACCGATCCTGCTGGCTCGCCAGCCCGGCGCGCACCACCGTCAGCTCCTCCCGGGCGGCCTCCGCCGAGCGGGCCTGTTCACCCGCGGCGGTCGCCGCGCTGCGACGAACCGCGTCGAGCTGACGGGCCGCCGCCAGGTACTCGGCCCAGGCGTCGACAGGGGCCGTGTCGGCGTCCCGACCGGCGATCCGCTGCGGGCCCGGACCGGTCGCCGTCGCCGTCACCTCGGCACCTCGGGTACGCATCGCCGCCTCACCCCGCATCGCCGGTTCGGTCCGTCTCGTCGGCTCGGTTGATCTCGTCCACTCGGCCCGTCTTGTCCGCTCGGCCCGTCTCGTCCGCTCGGTCCGTCTCGTCGGCTCGTTCCGTCTCGTCCGCTCGGTCCGTCTCGTCCGCGAACGGCACCAGGATCGTCGCCCGCTCGTCGGGACCGTCCCACAGCGCCGCCCGGTCCGGGTGCGCCCGCCACTGGACCGGCCTGCCGAACACCGCAGCGAGCTGCGCGGCCGGCACGTCCAGCGCCACGACGGCAGCCAGTTTGTCGACCTCGCCGTCCGGCTCCAGCAGCGCTGCGAACGGCGGTACCGCCCGCCACCAACCCAGCAGGTGCCGGCCCGCCGGTGGCCCGTCCCGCAGCAGCGCCCGCAGCCGATCCGCCGGCAGATCCCGGGGCCCGGGGCGATCCAACCCGAAGACCACCAGGTACGTCGGCAGCCCGTCGTCGGCGTCCTGCAACAGCGTCGGCAGGTCCACCAGTCGGGCCGGATGGCGGGCGGCCAACTCGGCGGTCAACGCCTCCGCCAGCGGGCGAGCCCCCTGGTCGGGCACGGCCACCACGAACCGGGCAGTGCCCGGCGCATGATGGGCCGCCGTGCTCCGGGCCGCCGTCGCCAGCAGACCGCCCGCCGCCGCGCCCGAGCCCAGCACCGCGAGGTTACGTCCGGGTGCCGGGCCCAACGGAACGGCGACCGTCGTCCGGGCCACGTCCACGGCACGGCCCAGCAGGGCAGCCGGGCCGCCTGCCTGCCCCGCCAGGGCCGCCCGGTGACGCGGATCGTTGCCCAGCAGCGGACGCGCGTACCCGGCGAACACCACGGGCGGCACCGCATCCGACGGCCGGGCCGCCCACAGCTCGTGCCGCAGCCGTTCGACCACCGCCGGATCGTCGAGCGGATCGGGGTGGCGGATCAACCGCTCGTGACCACGGATCGCACCACGTGGGCCGCCCAACCCTCCGGCGGTGTTCACCACCGCACTGCCCACCGGCAGGCCGGCGGCCGAATCGTTCGTCGGCTCCAACACCGGGCCGCCGCCCGGCAACGCCACCCGCACCGGGAACTGCCCAAGCACCGAATCCCGGTGCCCGGCGTCCGTGCGGGCACTCAACCCCAGCTCACCCGCGCCGGCCAGCACCAGGTGCACGCCGTACGCCCGACCGGACCGGGCCAGCCCGTCCACCCGCGCGGCCAGCTCGACGGCCAGCCGATCCCGTTCGGCGAAGAGCAGCGGCACATTGTCCACCACACAGACGATGCGCGGCAGCGGACGGTGCTGGCGCAGCTCCGCGAAGCGCTGTCCGCCGGCCCGCTCCGCCGCCTCCGCGCGGCGCTGCACCTCGGCCGTCAACTGGTCGAACAGGTCCCGGACGTACTCCCGGTCGGCCGCCATGGCCGCCGCCCGCACCTGCGGAACCCAGGAGCGGTCCCGCTCGGTCTGCAGAAACTCCACGAACGACTCGCCGTCGCCCAGGTCCGCCAGGTAGAGCGCCAGGTCGTCCGGACCGTACCGGGCGACCAGTCCCAGCAGGGCGGTGGTCAGGAACGCGGCACGACCCGCGCCGGACCGGCCACTCACCAGCCAGTGCGGCGTCAGCTCGGTGAAACCCAGCGGCACCGGCCGACCGCCCGCGTCACCCACCATCGTGGTGAGGCTGTCCGAGGAATCCGCCGTCCACAGGCTGTCGCCCGTCTCCGGCAACAGATCCGCCAACGCCAACCGGGAGCCCGCCTCCACCTGCGCGGCGAGCCGCCGACAGACCGCCTCGACGAGATCCGCCGGTGGGTCCGTCTCCACGAAGACCGGCGAGTTCATCCCACCCGGCGCCTCCGCCCCGGGGCTCGCGAACGATGCGCCGGGCGGATCGCCGAGCAGCGCGTACGCGTTGCGCAACACCAGCGAGGTGGCCCGTGGCAACGGCGCCCGGGACGCGTACGGGCCGGGTGGCGGCCACCCCGCCACCACCAGGTGCAGCCCCGCCGCCGGCCCCTGCTCGGCCAGCGCCTCGATCCGCGCCAGGTCGGTCGGGCCGGTCAACTCCGGCAGCGCGGCGACCACCAGCAGCAGCGTACGGTCGTGACGACGCCGACCGCTCGCCCCCGGCGAAACCCACTGCTCCGCCTCCGTCAACACCGCGCGCAGGCCCGCCACGTCGACCGCCGGCGGGGGCAACAGCCCGGCATCGGCCAGCGCAGCGAACGGCGTCAGCACGGCACCCGTGGCGTCCACCGCGCGTACCAGCAGCGCACCCGCGGGCGCGGCGCCCAGCAGCCGCAGCACCATGGCCCGGAGCAGCCCCGCCACCCGAGGCTCCCGGCCGTCGACATCCACACTCAGATGGCCCGTACCGACCAGTGGCACCAGAGCGGGAAACCGGGCGTCGTCCAACGGCGCCGCCGTGCCGACCCGCACGAACGGTGGTGGGCCGTCACCCGCCGGAGAACCCGCGTCGAGTGAATCCAGAGCGGCCCCCGACCAGCCCGGGGCCAGCCGCGCGGCAACCACCTGAAGCCGCTCGGCCAACTCGTACTGGCGGCGCTGGTCCGCAGGGGCCGGCCGCACCTCGTCGAGGATCCCGGCGGCGGCGGTGACGACAGCGGCAGCCCGGCGGTGCAGCGCCGCAGCGCGGTTCGTGCGTGCCTTCGGACCGGCCACCGTGTCCACCCCCTCACCCGAGGTCGGCAACCCCTCCCCGAGCAGTGACGGTATCCCAGCCAGCGCCCCACCTACGGGAGGTACTGCGGCGGTGCGCCGGTGTTGTCGCGGATGTCACCGGTGGGGAGGGGTCCGTCACGATCCGCTGGATCTGAGGCATTGGCTCCGGGCCGTCCAGCCGTTAACGTCAGGAGGTGGAATCAGTGCAGCCCCCCGCCGGTTCCCAGGTCTCCCGCGTACCGGCCCAGCGGACACCGTCCGAACAGCTGCCGCCGGCCCCGCCAACGCCGGCACCACAGCCACGGCGCCGCCGGCTGCGCACCGTGCTCATCGTTGTCGGTGGGGTGCTCGCGCTGCTCATGCTCGGTGGGGTGGTGACAGGTTTCGTGTTGTACAACCGCGCCGCTGCCCCGGACCGCAGCGCCCCCGACGTGGTCGTCGACAACTACCTGCGCGCCTTCCTCGTGGACCGCAACGATGCTCGGGCCGATTTATATACCTGCGAAGGTTCAACGCAACTGGATTCAGTTCGCTCGCTACGAACAGATCTCGTCGCTCGTGAGCAGCGATTTGGAGTCACCATTTCGGTCAGTTGGGGCAGCCTTGGTCTTCAGAAGCAGGGTGACAATGCGGCAGATGTGCAAGTCACCTTAATCATCTCCGCATTGGTAGATGGCATCAGGCAGAGTGATCGACAGGCCTGGCAGTTCAACACTCAGTTGGCGGACGGGTGGCGCGTGTGCGGCGGTAGATCTGTTGCTTGATTACTCGATCCACAGCAGATGGACCGGTACCTCCAGAGTGGTCGGTGACTGGCCGCGCCAGGCCCAGCGGTACCACTCCACCTCGGGTGTGATGCGCACGCAGATGTCACCCTCTGCTCCCGAGTAGGTCTCGGTCACCGCCCGCATGTCCCGGTGCTCGCGTCCGTCCTCGACGTGCACCACCCGGCGTCCGGTGACCGCATCCGCTTCGAACACCGGGGTGGGGGCGCGATGGGAGGGGCCGTCCAACGAGACCAACCGGATGCCGGTGTCCCGTACGCCCTCCGATGTGGGTCGTTCTCCGACCGTCTCCACCCACACCCGCTCCACCGGCACCAGCGGCGCGAACACCTCGACCTGGTCGGTCTCGGCCCGGTACCACTCGTGTTCCGGGATGACCGGCACGTAGGTCCGGGCACCCTGTACGACCCGGTCGTCCGCGCGCAGGTCTCCGCGCCAGCCCAGTCCGGGCAGTCCCACGAGCACCCGCTGCCCGCGCAACTCCACACGCCCGGTGGCGGGCACGATGGTCAGGGGGCGGGGTGGTCGGGGCGCCCAGTCGGGTTGGTCGGCGAACGGGTCCGGCAGTGGTCCGGTCATGCCAGAGAAGGCCTCACTCCGCAGCGCGCAGCGGAGCGCCCCGCTCGCGCATGAAGGGGATCGGGTCGATCGCGCCCCGGCTGGACCGGTCGCTGCGCAGGTGCACCTCGAAGTGCAGGTGCGGCCCGGAGGAATTGCCGCTGCTGCCGACCTGCCCGATCACCTGGCCGGCCGGGACGATCTGGTCCGGCGAGACCCGGGGCTGGACCACCATGTGGCAGTAACGGGTGATGTAGCCGCCCGCGTGCAGGATGTCGACGAACCAGCCGCAACCACCCTTGCCCGGATACCCGTCCACGTCGCAGCTCCGGCGTCCTTTGTTGTCCGGGTCGCAGCGGGCGACAAGCACGCGGCCGGCGGCTGCGGCGCGGATCTCGGTGCCCTTCGCCGCTCCGATGTCGACACCGTTGTGGCTGGGCCGATCGGCGGTGCGGAAGCCGGAGCCGACGTCGCCGGAGATCGGTGCCGTCCAGCCGGAGGCGGCGATCTCGCCGCGCTCGGCCGCGTCGCACACCGCCTTGCCGTTGATCTGAACGGTGCGGGCCGCACCACCGGCGAGTGCGTCCACGATCTTGCTGGCCAACTCCTCGTGCTTGGCATACGCGTCCGGATAGGCGCTCACCTGGACCTGCTGCGCCACGACGGTCAGCGGCCGGCGCTGCCAGCTGCGCACCTTGACGAGTTTCTCGTAGAACTTCCGGGCCGTGTACGAGGGTGTCATCCGCTCGGCGATCGAGCCCCAACCCGGACGCTGCTGAAAGAGGCCCAACGAGTCGTGGTCGGCACCGACACCCTCGTGCGGCAGCGACAGCGACTCGGGCACGCCACTGTTGGCCAGGTTACGTAGGGCGGACTCCTGCATCGCCGTGGCGAGGGCGATCACCCAACCACGCGAGGGAACTCCCATGTCCTGACCGACCTTGATGACGATCGCCGCGTTGCGGACCTGCGCGTCGCCGTACTCGCTGAACCGGGGCAGCTCTCCGGTGATGTCGACGGGACGCACCGGTCCGCAGCCCCAGCCGGCCAGGGCGTCCCCGTTCTCCGCGTCGCCCCCGAGCCCACTGAGGAAGAATGCGGCCGTCCCTCCGGTGCAGCAGAGCAGGAGCAGTACGCCGGTGAGCACGGAGGCGATCACGCCGGCTCGGATCGGCCGACGAAGAGCGCGGCCTGCTCGGCCGGCGGTCACTGTCGCTCCCAGTCGACCACGTCGACCAGCCAACTCTTGTCCGCCATCACCAACTCCAGCCGGAGACGGCCGCTGTCGAGCGGTAGCAGCACCTCGCAGAACGTCTCGGTGCGCGACCGCACCGTCGGCGGGCCGGTCACCTCCTCGGCCGGCACCCCGCCGGGCTCGGCGCCGGCCATCTTCTCGGTCAGCGCCGACGTCGACATCGGCCGCAGCCCGGCCTGCCACTGGTCGGCTGTCATGCCGGGCCGGCCGACCCAGGCCGAGGCGAACCGGTCCGCGATCTGCTCGGGTGAACGGGCACCGGGTGGAGTGACCGGCGAGGGGGGTGCCTCGCTGGCGATCAGACCATCGTCACCAGCCGTCGGGTCGACCGTGGTGATCGGCCGGTCCGGTCGGTTGCTCAGCCCGTCCGTCGGGTCGGCCGGACCGGACACCAGGCGTGCCGTTCCGATGACTCCGAAGATGAGGACCGCGATCAGCGCGGCCACCCCCAGCCGGGATCGCAGTGCCCGGGTGACGAGGAACTCCAGGGCCCGTCGCATCGCTGTCACCGAGCCTCGGAACGCACCCGCGGTCCGGTGCGATCCGGCGCACGTTCGGTGGAACCCGGCCGGTAGACCACGAATGACGGATTCTCTGCCGGGACGTCCGGCTCGGTCCACGTCGCCGGCTGGCGGCGACGAGGCTGCGGCGGCACGGGACGCTTTCGGCCGCCCGTCTCCTCGGACGGCGCCTCGTCGGCGCGCTCGTGCCCATCCGGTCGAACGTCGTCGGCGCGTCGGCTCCCTGTCGGGGCGGGCGTCGGCGTCGGGGCCGCGTCTTCCCGGCGTGCCTCCGGGCGCAACCGGGTCTGCTCGGCGTCCGGTGACCGGCGGCGCCCGCCCACCGGCTCCACCGTGCCCCCCGGCTCCACGACGTCGAGTCGCGCCGCGACTCGCATGTCACGGAAGAAGCGGCGGTGCCAGGAACCGGCCGAGCTGACCGCCTCGCTGCTGTCCTTCCCGCCGAGCTGGGTGATCCGCCGATACGGCCGCAGCAGTAGCCAACCGACCACTCCGCACAACCACACCAGTACCACCTGGAGCCATCCGGGGAGTGTGGGCGTGCTCATGATCAGATCGACCGCGAACAGGTAGATGGCGGCACCGGTGCCGAAGATCGCGATGTTGAAGATCGCGGCGACGACGGCGTTCGCCAGCCGTCGCAGACCGGCGCTGGCCGGTCGGAGCAGCCCGACGGTACCCAGGATGGGCGCCGCGATCACCGCCCATCTGAAGATGAGGAAGCCCAGCAGGACCAGAAGCGACGCCGTCAGGTCGAACATGGCGAACAGCACCGAGGCCAGCACCGCGATGAACCCCGCCCCGACCCGGTCCATGTCCCGGACGCCCTGGAGGTACTCGTACGCCTCCGGGTCCTCGGTCTGGATCTGCTGGGCCACCCGCGCCCACTGCTGCTGCTTCGCCTTGATCGTCGCCTCCCGGGTGGCCGGGTTGGCGCGCAGCTTCTCCACCTCGTCCCACGACAGCGCCTTGGCGTCGTACAGCGCCGGCCCGTACTTGCGAGCCGTCTCGCTGTCGGCCGACCCGAGGACGCCCCGTAGCCAGTTCCGATACAGCATCGCCTCAGTGGCGGTATCGCTGGCCCTCACCGCTGGTGGGCGCTTATCGACACAAGCATCGGGGTTGGGAAGCGCACATCGCTCGGGCGGAGTGTCTCTGGCGGCTGGGCCCACGGCGTCATGCACCACTCCCAGGGAGGTGACCAGCGTGCCGTCGGCGATGTTTGCCGACTTGACCGGCCAGGCGGCCAGCGCGGTGACCGCGACCATCACGAGGAGGGCCCAGCCCGCCGTGGTCATCGCGTTGCTCATGTCCGACTGGCGGGAGCGCCAGAGCAGGTAGAGCCCCACCACGCACAGCGTGACGATCCCGAAGACGCTGAACACCTTCTCGTAGACGGCCTTCGTGGCCTTCTCTACCAGCGGGTCCGCCCAGCCCCACATGGACCGGGGATCCCAGGCGCGCTCGCGCAACGCGTTGGAAGCGCCGACGATCGCGGTGGCAGCCATAAACTCGCCGTTGGCCACCGTAGTGGTGAACTTGTAGTCGGGGTGCAGTACTGATGACGCGCAGCCGCCCGGAATGTCGTACGTCGGATAGCTGTATCCGGCATAGCCGTAGTCGCTGTAGAGGCCTTTTGGCCCAGGTTCCTTGGCGGAGTCCGGACGGCCCGCGAACCAGCCGGCGAGGCCGGAGTCGGGTGTGCCCGGGGTCGGGGCGTTGCGGCACTTGACCTCGTCCTCGCTGACCTCCTGGAGCTTTCCCACGCAGGCCCGGAAGTCGGCCTGCCACTCGGCGGTGGTGCAGAGGTCGGCCCGGGCCTGGGTGACGGGTGGGGCGGCTGCGGCCGCTTCCGCGCCGAGCAGCGGCCAACTGAGGGTGGCCCCCGCCAGGACGCCGAGCGCGAGCAGGAACGACGCGATCCGAACCCGGGCCCCAGCCATGTCACGCCTCCAGATCGGGCAGGGAGATGCTCGGTAGGACTCCGGCCGCCGCGGCGATCGCGGCGGGCGTCGTGTCGAGGTGGTCCAGCAGGCCGTCGACGTACGAGACGTCGACCCGGACCTTCTGCACCCGGCCGTCGACGTCGCGCATCACGAACTCCCGGAAGCCGAGGCGGGAGGCCGAGTTGCTGTCGGCGGCGGAGAGCGAGGCCAGGGTGGCCTCGTACCCGTCGTTGACCGGCACCCGCAGCAGGCGTAGCGCCTCGGAGGCGATCTCGGCGTCTTCGGCGATCCGGCCGACGAAGACGGTGGAGACCAGGTTCTGCACGTCGAGGCCGAGGATGTCGCGGGGGTTCTGCGAGGCGACCAGCGCGGCGAGGTTCCACTTCCGGGAGTCGCGGGCGAGCCGGACCAGGAACGACCGCCCGGACCGCCAGCCCTCCATGAAGTGCGCCTCGTCGAGGCCGACGAGTTTGCGGGACGACATCGACCCGCCGTAGCAGCGGCGGACGGCGAGCCGGTGCGCGGTGTGCAGCATCGGCAGGGCAAGGGCCTCCTCGGCCGACCAGTACTCGCGTTCGATCTTGAGGTCGGGCAACCGGAGCCCCGCCATGGTGATCACGGTGAGCGCCGCGTCGGCCCCGAGCAGCCCTTCGGGTGGCCGGCCGAAGAACAGCATGGCGAGCGGCATCTCGGCGGTGTCCAGGAGAAGGTTCGCCAGCTCCTTGCCGGCGTCGTCGTCGAGCCGCCCGAGGCAGCTCACCACGTCGTCCAGGGTGGACGTCTCCTCGGCGGGGACCTGCCGGACGGCGTGCCGGAACAGGGTGGCGGTCGACGCCTCCCGGGCCACCTGTGGCGGCACGAGCATCATGCAGATGTCCTGGACCAGCATGCGGCGTTCGGCCCGCGCGTTGGAGACGGCGATCTCGAACTCACGGTCGCCGGCGGCTCCGCTGGCGAACTCGCTGCGCAGGGGCGTGGGGATGAGCGAGTAGGGCGCCAGGGTGCCGTGCTCGGAGCCGGTCAGGTTCAACACCCGGGAGTACGGGCGCAGTTCGGGCATGGCGCAGAGCCGGGCCAGCGGCCCGGACGGGTCGAGGAGCGTCACCTGTACGCCCCGTCGGGCGGCGAGGTAGCCCAGCGCGCCGAGCAGGGTGGACTTGCCACCGCCCGGCTCGGCCACGAACACCGCGAGCCCGGAGCGTTCGCGTACCTCCATGGGGAAGTGCAGGTCGAGGAAGACGGGGCGGCGGCAGGTGCCGGCGGTACGCCCGATCAGGTCGCCTCGGCGGTCGCCGACGGTGGAGGCGGCCTGGGGGAGCGCGGCGGCGAGCAGCGGCACGGGCATGCGGCGGACGTAGCCGGTGTTGGCGATCGGTTCGCCGGGGATGAACTCGCGGGCGAGCCAGTCCTGGTTCTTCGGGTGCTGCAGCGAGATGCGCAGCTCCCGGGAGTAGAGCTGGATGAGCCGGCGGGCCCGCTCCAGGCACTCCTCCCTGGTCCGGCCGCCGACCGCGATGCGGTGCCAGCCGTGTGCGCGCGCCGAGTCGACGGGCAGGCCGGTGGTCATCTCGTCGCCGATCACCAGCGCCCGCTTGGCGAGGCGTTCCAGCTCCGGGGGAGCGTCGATGCCGTGCTCGGCGTAGTCGAGCTGCTGGGAGCGGATCATGCGCAGTCGGTGCTCGAGGTTACGGAACGAGTCGCCGGAGCCGAGGATGTCGACCCGGGTGGAGATCTCCATGGGCCAGGGCAGTCGTTCGTGGAAGTGCAGCCACGGCTCGTGTCGTTCCGGGATCTCCAGCGGTTCCATCCGGCCGACGGCGAGTACGGCCACGTGTCGTTCCTCGCCGGTCATCCGGTTGACCAGTTTGACCGTCGATCCGTACGGGGTGCGGTAGCGCTCGACCTGTTCGGTCAGAGCGAGCAGGTCACCGCGTTCCCAGTGCCCGTCGGTCACCGGCGAGAGCCGACCCGGGGGCGCCATGCACAGCGCGACCGAGCGGTAGAGCAGCCATTCCAGCTCCTGCGCGGTGACCCGTCGGCCGCGCATGCCGAACGCGCCGAGCACCTCGTCGAACTGCTCGACGGTGCGACCCAGCTTGCGGCGTTCACCCTCCGCGGTGCCCCGGCCGAAGGTGCGCAGCAACCGTTCGGTCATGGAGTCGCCGAGGGAACGCCGGGCGAAGGTGACGCCCAGGTAGGTCTGCCCCTCGGCGTGGTTGACCGCCATCAGGTGCCGTTGCGCGGCGACCAGATGGTCCGCCCAGCCGGTCGTGCCAGGGACGTCGGGCAGCGGCGCGGCGGTGTGGGTGTCGATGGTCCGGGCCCACTCGTCGGCCGGGAACGGCCGGGTGGTCCGGCGCAGGTGCAGTCGGAAGCCGGCGAGGCCCGCGTACTGCTCGGAGATCGCCGCCAACAGCGCCTCGCGTTCGGCGTCGGGGCGGAAGGCCCAGCGCACCTCGGGCAGCCAGTACCAGGCGGTCACCGTGTTCGGCGTGAAGGTCAGGTGACCGGCGATCTCGGTGATGGCCAGCTCGACCGACGGGTCTCGGTCACCGAACTTGATTTTCGGGGCGCGGACCCGTACCGGCTTGATGGGCCGGTCCTGACGGTTCGCGCCTCGCTGGCGGGGGGTGCTGACCTCTTTGCCGGCGCCGGTGGGTCGCTCCGCCCGGGTGGGCCGGTGCGGCCCGCGTTCCAGGGCCGGCCGGTCGACCGGTGCGGTCGGCTGCTCGGCCGGGGCGCTCGGACGCTGCACCGGCGCCGCCGTCTGCCCGGCCGACGTGGCGCTGGACGCCCGGCTTGCCGGGCCGGTGGACGTCGGCGCGGGTGCTGGCGCGGCCGTGGCAGTCTGCTCGACCTCGACCTCGGCCGCGGGCTGCGGCATCGGCCGTCGGTCGCCCGTCTGGTGCGGCAACCGGGGCTCGGCGGTCGGACGGGTGTCGGCCCGGTGGCCGACGCTGGAGGGGTCGTCCGGTGTCCACGGTGGCTCGAGTTCGGGAGCCGGCCGGGCTGGTGTCGGTGGTTGCTGCGGGATCGCCGGCTGGCGCCGGCTGGCGGGCGCCGCGGTCACCGCCCGGGGGCCGGCGGGCCGCGTGCCACCGAACAGGTCGAGGAAGGGCGAGTCGATGTCGGCGTTGTCGCCGGCCGAGACCGTGCTCGGCTCGGCGGGAGGCGTTCGGCGGGTGACCGGCCGGGGCGCCTGGAACACGCCGACCGCGCCGTGGCCGGGCGAGGTCACCAGCGCGGGATCGAGCGCGACCTCATCCTCGGTCTCGGGGTAGTCGAACGACTGCGCACGGTGACTGGCCGGCGCGGCCGGGCGGCCGGCCGGGGAACCCGGCGTGGAAGAGCGACTCATGCGACCGCCTCACCCGCGTGAAACAGACCGATCGACGTACCCCCGGTCATGCCAGCTCCTCCCGGATCCTGATCCGGCTGCCGACCAGGCGCGGATCGCGCTGCTCGACCGCCGGCTCCCGGGTGCGTCGCCAGTCGGTCAGCGCGGTGCGGATGACCACCCGCGCCGGCCGGTCCGGATCGACGTGCCGGAAGATGAACGACGTGGTCACGATGGCGAGCGCGATCTCCCAGGCCGGGAAGAGGTCGACCGTCAACGTGAACAGCCAGTGGATGAACATGTAGAGGGGGACGAGCAGGATGAAGAGCCCGTACTGGGCGTAGGGCAGGTGGACCGGAAGGGTGTAGCCGGGCGGCCCGAGGTAGACCAGGCGGGCCCGGTAGATGTCGTCGTCGGTGCGCAGCCGCATCTGGTGACCGCGCCTATTCGAAGATCAGGTCGATCAGGTAATCGCCGACGAAGAAGAGTGTTGCCGCGCCGGCGATGAAGGCCAGCCCGACGATGGCGATCGCCGAACTCGTCAGGACCTTGGAAATCTCACCCCGGCTGGCGCGACCGATGAAGATGACGCCCAGGACCGCGAGCAGGATCGGCGCGATCTTGCTGGCGAAGAAGGTGACCACACCGTTGGTGTCGATCCCCTTCGGTGCCGGCTCGGCGAGCGGAGCCGACGCCAGGGTGGAGAGCGCGTGGGCGACGCCGGAAGACGCCGTCTCCATGAGCTCGAAGGCGATCACTGGAACCTCCCCATATCGCGGCCGGCGGAGCCGCGGCGGTGCAGTAGGCAAGCCTGGCGGGAAATCTGCTGACAGGGCGCAGCGATTTCGACCCTGTGTTCGTTACTCACCACGGAGGGTGGCGAGCTTTGGGCGGTTTTTCCCCGCTTCGGCCCTCCCTCCAGGCTTCGCCATCTCCATGCTGGCCAATTCCAAAGCGTACGGGCCGCCCCGGATTGCGACAAGCCGCGAAGGGGCTGCCCGTTACTGCCCGGACGACCGATCGTACACCTGTTCCAATGCGCACGTCAGCGATGGTAGACCCGGGTCGCCCAGCCCTGTCGTCACGACCGGTACCGTCTAGTCGTGACCGATCTGGTACGGGCTCCGGGCCCGGTGGTGATGGGCGTCCTCAACGTCACGCCGGACTCCTTCTCCGACGGCGGACGGTACGCCGACCTCGACGCGGCCGTCGGACACGGCGTCCGTCTGCGCGAGGACGGGGCGGACCTGGTCGACATCGGCGGCGAGTCGACCCGCCCCGGCGCCGACCGGGTCGACGCGGCCACCGAGGCCGAACGCGTACTGCCGGTCATCCGCGAGCTGAGCGCCGCCGGGGTGCCGGTCAGCATCGACACCAGCCGCGCACGGGTGGCCGAGGCGGCGCTGGACGCCGGTGCCGTGGTGGTCAACGACGTCTCCGGCGGACTGGCCGACCCGGACATGGCCCGCGTCGTGCGGGACGCCGGCTGCCCCTGGGTCCTCATGCACTGGCGTGGCCACTCCCGGCAGATGCGTGACCTGGCCAGCTACACGGACGTGGTGACCGACGTACGCGCGGAACTCGGCCAACGCGTCGACGCGGCGCTGGCCGCCGGGGTGGCCGCCGACCGCATCGTCGTCGACCCCGGCCTCGGGTTCGCCAAGACGGCCGCCCACAACTGGGAACTCAGCGCGCGCCTACCGGAGCTGCTGCACCTCGGATACCCGCTGCTCTTCGGCGCCAGCCGTAAGTCCTACCTCGGTCGCCTGCTCGCCGCCGCCGACGGCACACCGCGACCAACCGCCCAACGTGAGGCCGCCACCGTGGCCACGAGCGTGCTGGCCGTCGCGGCCGGTGCCTGGGGCGTACGCGTGCACGACGTGCGGGCCACCGCGGACGCGCTCGCCGTCTGGACCGCCACCGGTAGGCCGCGCCTCACGCCCGTCCGCCCCGATGGCACGCCCGTCGACCGGGAAGAGGCGATCCGATGAGTGACCGCATCCAGCTGACCGGCCTGCGCGCCCACGGCCGGCACGGGGTGTACGACTTCGAGCGGGAGCAGGGGCAGGATTTCGTGGTCGACGCGGTCCTCGAACTGGACCTCGGCCCGGCCGCCGCCAGCGACGACGTCACCGCCACGGTCCACTACGGCGAACTGGCCGAGCGGCTGGTGGCGGTGGTGACCGGAGAACCGGTCAACCTGATCGAGACCCTGGCCGACCGGCTGCTCGCGGTCTGCCTGGCCGACGAGCGGGTCGTCACCGCGACGGTCACCGTGCACAAGCCGGAGGCGCCGGTGCCGCACACGTTCACCGACGTGGCCGTGACGATGACGCGGACGCGTACCCGATGACCCGGGCCGTGCTGTCGCTCGGCAGCAACCTCGGTGATCGCCTGGACCACCTCCGGACGGCCATCGCGACGCTTGGTGACTCCGTGCTGGTGGTCTCCGGGGTGTACGAGGCTCCACCGTGGGGGGACGCCGACCAGCCCGCGTACCTCAATGCCGTGGTGCTCGCCCAGGACGGGAGCGCGACCCCGCGCGACTGGCTGGCGCGGGCCCACGACGCGGAGCGCGCGGCCGGTCGGGTCCGTGACCCGCAGCGGCGGTTCGGGCCGCGCACCCTCGACGTGGACGTGATCGCGGTGTGGGGCGACGACGACGAGCCGCTGCTCAGCGACGACGAGGAGCTGACCCTGCCGCACCCCCGCGCGCACCTGCGCGCCTTCGTGCTGCGGCCGTGGATCGACATCCAACCGTACGGGCGACTGCCCGGCCATGGCTGGCTGACCGACCTGCTCACCTCCGGTCCGGCCGCCGACGACGCGCTGGAACTGCGTCCCCGGCCGGAACTGACGTTAGAGTCGACGACATGACCCAGTGGAGCCGGCCGGCATGAGCCAGGCGAAGTCCCCACCGCCGGGCCCCGACGGGTCGCGGATGGGCCCGACCCGGATCTCGACGCTGGTCGTGGCGGCCCTGGCTGCGGCGGCGTTGGCCTGGCTGCTGATCAGCGCGTTCTACTACAGCGGCATCCCTCGCCTGCCGTGGCTGCCGGTGGTGACGCTGGCCGCGCTCGCGGTGCTGGAGGCGTACGCGGCCGTCAACACGCGCGGCCGCATCGACCGCAAGCCCGGTCGGGATCCGGTCAACCCGCTGCTGGTCGCCCGGTTCGTGGTGCTGGCCAAGGCGTCGGCGCTGGCCGGGTCCATCTTCGCCGGCTTCTACGCGGGGCTCAGTGGGTGGCTCTTCGTGGAAACCACCCGCGCCGCCACCGAGGACCGGCCGGCCGCCGGGGGCGGGTTGCTGGCGTCGCTGGCGCTGGTGGGCGCCGCGCTGTGGTTGGAACGTTCCTGCCGCGTCCCGGAGCGTCCGGACGACGAGCACGAGCAGGACCAGCGCGAGAGCCGCCCCGGCCAGCGCTGAGCAGGGGGTTACGTCCGGCTCCCACCGCGGGTACGGTGCCTCCGATCGGAGAGCAACGGCCGCCCCGGTCCGTCCGGTGCCGGGACGGAAGCGGCCGGCCACTGGGGAGGCGGTGCCATGGGGTACGAAGACACGGGCCGGGAGCGGTCGGTCGACCCCACGCCTGCGGTTCCCGCCGCCGTCCTGGAGAACGTCTTCGACGATCCCACCCACGGCGAGCCGGGCCGCGACCGCGTCGGCGTGCACGTGTTCTGGGAGTTCCTGCTGTTGGCCGGCCTGGCTGCCCTGGGCTGGCTGCTCTGGCGGGCCGATCCGGACGCGCTGCGCGGCACCGATCTGCGCACGTTGCTGGTCGACGCGGTCGGCCTGGGGCTGCTCGCTCTCGCCGCCGGGCTGAGTCTGCGCACCGCCGCCCCCAACCTGGCCATCGGGCCGGTGGCGGTCGCCGCCGCGCTGCACTACGCGGAGCAGGGCGACCGGGGCCTGGCCACGTCCGTGGGGTCGGCCGTCGTGGTCGCCGCGGTGGGTGGCCTGGTGCTGGCGCTCGCCGTGGTGGCGTTGCAGGTGCCCGCGTGGGCGGCGAGCCTGGCCGGCGCCGCCGGCGTGGTGGTGTACATCGAACGCCGGTCTGCGCCGGTGCTGGTGCAGGGGGACTACGACCCGAGGCGTGCGGCCGGCTACCTCTTCGCCGGGTTCGCGGCCGTCGCGGTCCTCGGTGGTCTGTTCGGCGCGATCCGCGCGATCCGCCGTCTGGTGGGCCGGTACCGGCCGGTCGCCGATCCGGCCCGGCGCCGGGGCGCGCTGGCCGCCGTGGTCACCGCGCTGGCGCTCGTCGGCTCCACCGTGCTGGCCGCGCTCGCCGGGATCCTGCTCGCCGCCAACCCTCCCGGCGTTGTCACACCCACCTCGGGGTTGGACTGGACCGTGCTCGCCATCGGCGTGTCCCTGCTCGGCGGCACCAGCGCGTACGGCCGGCGCGGCGGCGTGTTCGGCACGGTGCTGGCGGTCGGCCTGGTCACCGTCTTCGAGGCGTACGCACCGGAGCGTGACTGGTCGGTGAGCCGCTGGGCGGTGGGCGGGGTGGCGCTCGGTGTCGGGCTGTTGGCAACCCGACTGGTCGAGACGTTCGGGCGGCCCCGACCGGGTGTGGTGGAGAAGCCCGAGCCGCTCGGCGACGGCACGATCAGCTCGGGCTGGAGCGTGCCCCGGCCCCAGTCGGCCGGCAACTGGCCGCCGACGCTGCCGACGCCGCCCGCGCCGGAACCGGCCGACCCGTGGCGGGATCCCCGCTGGGAGGACGGCCCGCGGCGCTGGGATGCCGGCGACCGGTGAGCCGTCCGGCGTCCGCCGAGCCGGCGGTGATTCCGACCGTTAGGCTCGCCGCATGACCGACACACCAGCCGCCGCCCCCGGCGGAACCTCGTTCGAGGAACTCGACGCGCTGTCCACGGAGGAGCTGCGGGAGCGGGCGTTCGCCCTGGCCCGGGAGCGCCGCGACGTGGGCTTCTACTGGTCGGTGCTGCGACACCTGCCGAACGCGGACGAGGCAACGGTGCTGGACGGCGCGCCCAACTCGATCGGGCCGACCATCGACGAGGCGAACGCGTTGTGGCGGGAGTTGACCGGGCACGGCTACGAGGAGTCGGCCCCGCTGCTGCGGGCCGCCTTCATCGACTACCTGATGAAGCACTGAGCCGCCCGACGCAGCCCAGGTCCGCCCGGTCCGCTGGCAGGGGCCCTGGGCGGATCATGGGATTCGTCCGTACGGGCCCGGTCAGCGGCTACGGGACGGCCGCCGGCACCGGCGCGCTCGCCGTACTGCTGCTGGTCGGCATCTGTGGCAGCCCGGCGTACACCGGTTGGGCCGCCGCGACGCTCACCGACCCGGACTCGGCGGGCGGCTTCTACCTGCGCCTGCTCGCCTGGCCGGCCTGGCGACTGGACGCGGACGGGCAGGCCGGTGGTCTGTTCGCCGCCGACTTGCGGGCCGTCGCGCTGGTGCTCCTCGCCGTGGCGCTGCTCTACCTGCTGCCCGCCGCGCAGGTGGCCCGGGTACCCGGGCCGGTCAGCCAGTTCTTCTCCGGCTGGGCCGCGTACGTGCTGGCCGGCGGGCTCGCCGCCGTGCTGGCGGCGCTGCTCGGCCCGGACCCGTCGCTGCTGAAGGCGTTGCAGGACGCGAGCACCGGCGCCGGCTACGGCTTCCTCACCGGCTGGATCATCGGCACCGCGAGCCTCGGCGGCCGAGCCTAGCGATCCCCGGCTGCTAGCGACCCAGGCCGAGCAGGCGCTGGCGGCTGAGCGCGCCCACCGGCCGGCCGTCGTCGGTCACCAGGAGCCGGTCCTGTCCCGAGGTCAGGAGTGCCGCCAGGGCGTCGTACGCCGTGCCGTCGAGCCCCACGGTGGGCAGGTCGGCGGGGGCGTCGCCGGGGACGGGCTCCAGGGACTCCCGGTCGAGCGGGGTGACCGCCAACCGGCGGATGCCCCGGTCGGCGCCGACGAACTCACGGACGAACGCGGTGGCGGGGGTGCCGAGCAGCGCGGCCGGCGTGTCGTACTGCTCGAGGTGCCCGCCCTCGGAGAGCACCGCGATCCGGTCGCCGAGTCGGACGGCCTCGTCGAGGTCGTGGGTGACCAGCACGATCGTCTTGCGCACCTCGGCCTGGAGGCGGAGGAACTCCTCCTGTAGGCGCGCCCGGACGATCGGGTCCACGGCCGAGAACGGCTCGTCCATCAGCAGCACCACCGGGTCGGCGGCGAGCGCGCGGGCCACGCCGACCCGTTGCCGCTGACCGCCCGACAGTTCGTGCGGATAGCGGCTGCCGAACTGGCTCGGGTCCAGGCCCACCAGGTCGAGCAGTTCGTCGACCCGGGCGCGGGTCCGCTGGCGGGACCAGCGGAGCAGGCTCGGGACGGTGGCCACGTTCGCCCGGATCGTCTGGTGCGGGAAGAGACCGACGTTCTGGATCACGTACCCGATCCGGCGGCGTAGCCGCACCGGGTCGGCGTCCGTGACGTCCTCGTCGCCGAGCATGATCCGGCCGGCCGTCGGCTCGATCAGCCGGTTGATCATGCGCAGCACGGTCGACTTGCCGCAGCCGGACGGGCCGATCAGCACCACCAACTCACCGGCCCTGACGTCCAGGCTCAGCCCTCGGACGGCCTCGGTGCCGTTCGGGTAGCGCTTCTGGATGCCCTGTAGGGAGATCGACGCCGCACGAGGGGATTCGGTCGCGCCGGAGGCCTCCGGGGTAACGTCCACGTATGTCCTTCCGCCTGAGCTACCGGGCCGACCCGGGTAACCCCTGGTTTTCCTGGCAGTACGTGCGGGACAACTCTGACACGATCCTCGCCGCCGTGCGCGAACACGCCTCCCTCACCGGACGCGCGGTGCTGATCGCGGCGCTCATCGCCCTGCCGTTGTCCGTGCTCGCGTACTGGGTCCGCCCGTTGGCCGGCCCGATCCTCGGCGTCACCGGAGTGATCTACACCATCCCGTCGTTGGCGTTGTTCGCCTTCATCGCGCCGTACCTGGGGACGGGCGCCACCACCGTACTGGTCGGGCTGGTCCTGTACGCGTTGCTGCTGATCGTCCGCAACGTGGTGGCGGGGCTCAACCAGGTGCCGCCGGAGGTCGGCGAGGCCGCCGAGGGCATGGGCTACGGCCGGTGGCGGCGGTTGTTCCGGATCGACCTTCCGCTGGCCATCCCCGGCATCCTGACCGGGCTGCGACTGGCCACCGTGTCGACCGTCGCGCTGGTCACGGTCGGGGTGCTGGTCGGGCACGGCGGCCTCGGGCAACTGATCTTCGCGGGCTTCCAGAACAACCTCTACAAGGCCGAGATCATGACCGGAACGCTGCTCTGCGTGGCGCTGGCGGTGCTGCTGGACCTGCTGCTGGTCCTCGTGGGCCGGCTGGTCACCCCCTGGGCCGCCCGGGGCGTCCGATGAGTGGCGCCGCGAACCCCCTGCAGCAGGGGGTGCTCTGGCTCAACGACCCGCTGAACTGGACCAACCCCGGCGGCATCCTGGATCGCCTCGGCGAGCACCTGACGATCTCCGCCCTGGCGGTGGCGCTCGGCTGCCTGGTGGCCTGGCCGGTCGGGCTCTGGCTCGGGCACGCCGGTCGGGGCGGCGGCCTGGTGGTGCTGGTGTCCAACGCCACGCTGGCCATCCCCACCCTGGCGCTGCTGACCATCCTGCCGCTGACGTTCCTCGGTTTCGGGCGTACGCCGGTGGTGGTGGCGCTCGCCGTCTTCGCCGTACCGCCGCTGCTGGCCAACGCCTACACCGGCGTACGGCAGGTCGACCCGGAGACGCGCGACGCGGCCCGGGGGATGGGCCTGTCCGGCGGGCAGTTGCTGCGGCGGGTGGAGCTGCCGTTGGCGGTGCCGTACCTGGCCGCCGGTTTCCGGACCGCGGCCGTGCAGGTCATCGCCACCGCCGCGCTGGCCTCGTTCGTCAACGGCGGCGGGCTCGGCGAGATCATCCGCACCGGGTTCGGTCTGAGCATCGCCGTCGGCGGTGGGCAGATCGTGGCCGGCGGTGTGCTGGTGGCCGGGCTGGCGTTGCTGGCCGAGCTGCTGCTCGGGATCGTCGAACGCGTGGTCACCCCGCGTCCGTTGCGCCGGGGCCGGCAGCGTGCGGGCCGTCCGCGACCCGCCGACGCCACCGGCCGGGCCTGACCCGTCACCGGGCGTGGTCCGTCCGGGTGAGTGGACGCCGAACCGGCGACCAGCGGCGGGCCGGTCGGTGACGATGCGGTGACGAAGCCCATCCCGAGTTGTCGGTCGGCCGTGGACCATGTTGGGTGGGAATTGCGGGCGACCGACATCCAGGATCGCCCGTCGGACACGCGGCCGGCCCGGGACGGGTCGCGCCGGGACACGGAAGGCGGGCGGCACATGCGCGCACGTACACGTCTCGCGATCGGCGCCGTCGGCGTCGTGGCCGGGGCAGCACTTCTCACCGGGTGTGGCGACGCCGGCTCGTCCGGCACCGACGCTCCCCAGACCAGCGCCTCCGGCGCCGGGTGCGCACCGGTCGCCGGCAAGCAGCTCATCGCGCTGACCGACGACAAGAAGCTCCAGAACTCCGACAACGTCATTCCGGCGGTCAACAGCAAGGTGGCGAACCCACAGCTGATCGCCGCGCTGGACAAGGTCTCCGCGGCGCTCGACACGCCGAAGCTGATCCAGCTCAACAAGGCCGTCGACGTCGACCGCAAGACCACCAAGGTCGCGGCCGAGGAGTTCGCCAGCGCCAACAACCTCACCGCGGGCATCGCCAAGGGCCCGGGCGGCGAGATCGTGGTGGGCGCCGCCAACTTCACCGAGAGCCAGATCCTGGGCGAGCTGTACCGCATCGCGCTCACCGCCGCCGGCTACCAGGTCAAGGTGCAGCAGATCGGCAACCGGGAGCTGTACGAGCCGGCGCTGGAGAAGGGCGAGGTCCAGGTCGTCCCGGAGTACGCGTCGACGATGGCCGAGTTCCTGAACACCAAGGCCAACGGCCAGAACCCCCCGCCCGTCTCCTCGCCGGACATCAACACCACGGTGACGGCGCTCAAGGCCGAGGGCGACAAGGTGGGCATCACCTTCGGCGCCCCGGCCGCCGCGCAGGACCAGAACGCCTTCGCGGTGACCCAGGAGTTCGCCGACAAGTACGGCGTACGGACCCTTTCCGAGCTGGCCGCGAAGTGCTCCGGCAGCGCCACCGTGCTGGGTGGCCCGCCGGAGTGCCAGCAGCGGCCGTTCTGCAAGCCGGGCCTGGAGAAGACCTACGGTCTGTCGGTGGGCTCGTTCTCCTCGCTGGACCAGGGCGGACCGCTGACCAAGAACGGTCTGCGTGAGGGCAAGATCAGTGTGGGTCTGGTCTTCTCCTCGGACAGCGCGTTCGCCATGAGCTGACGCTCCACTACGGCGTGTCACGGACGCCCTCGCCCCTGCGGGCGGGGGCGTCCGTGCGTCCGCCGGACCCGTTCCCTCCGGTGCGGATCGTCGGTAGGCTGCACTTCCATGCCAGCCCCGGTCACCTCCGACGCCCGGCGTCAACCGCTCCTGCTGACCGTGCTCTTCTGGGGCGGCGTGGCGCTGGCGCCCGTCGCGGCGTTGATCCTCCTGGTGGCCGACGGTAACGGTCCACTGCGTCTCGCGGCGGTGCTCGCCATCGTGGCGGTGGTGCTGATCGGTCTCTCCATCGCGCTGCGCCCGGACGGGGACGGCGGTTCGGCGCGGGCCGACGAGCTGCTGGACGAGATCGAGGAGTTGCGTCGGGAGTTGCGCGCTGAGATCGTGGCCGCCGCGCAGCGCGGCAACCAGGCGCTCGACCAGGCGCAGCGCGCCCAGGAGGGGATCGCCGCCATCCGTCGCCGCCTCGACGCCACCGGTGCGGCCCTCGCTGGCGGCGCCCCGGCGGCCGAGCCGGCGGCAGCCAGCCGGGCCCGCGTGCCGGCCGGCGAGCCGGTGGACGACAGCCCACCCGCCCGCAGCCGGGTGCCGGTCCCCGGAGACATCCCGGCCGCCCGGGTGCGGGTACCGGCTCCGGGCGAGGCCGCCGGTCGGGTTCCGGGGCCGGCCACGGACGAGGACGCCCCTCGGGTGCGGATGCCGGCACCGGACGAGGCGGCCGGTCGGTGGGGGCGCGACGACCGTGCCGACGACGAATCGGCGTACCGCCACCGCGCCGCGGACGCTCCCGCGTCCACCGCCGGCAGCGTGTACGGCGCCGCTGGGCGCCCACCGGAGCACGACCGGGCGCGGGAGTACAACCCGCCGCGCGAGTACGACCGCCCGCGTGAGCGCGACCGTCCGGAGTCGCCGCACCGGCCGGTCGGCGTGGTCCGGCACACCGAGACCGTGCACGTCACGACCCGGCACACCGTCGTCGACGGCGGTCCCGCCGAGTCGGGTGGGCGCTACGGCGCGGGGTACGCCGGCCAGTGGACCCCGCCGGCCCAGGAGTGGACCCGGGGCGGCGACGCCCAGGGGCGTGCCCGTTCCTGGGACGACGCGCAGGAGCCCCGGTCCGCGTACGCCGACGACGATCGCGAGCGGTCCTGGGGTCCGCAGCACACCCCGCGGGGGGAGGCGGGCTCCCGCGACGGTTCGGGATGGGGCGGGGCCGAGCGTGGCGACGAGGGGCCCCGCTGGACGGCTCGCGGCGACGAGCCGGAGTGGACCGACCAGCGCGACGCGTACGCACCGGCCGACGAGTGGGACGGTCGGGCGCAGCGCCGTGGCTCGTCGGAGCAGGTCGAGCCGGAGCGGGCCGGTGCCCCGCAGCCCGGTCCCGCCCTGCGCGCGGACGACACCGGCGAGTACTGGTCCCAGCTGCGGGCCGGCGACCGGTGGGCGGCTGTCCGCGACGACGACAACGGCCGTGAGCTGCACGTCGGGGAACGCCGGGCCGAGGTGCACGCCGACGCCACCGGCACCGAGTACCGGATGGCGGACCGCTGGGCGTCCGTCCGCCACGAGGAACCGCGCCGCCACGAGGACCCACGCCGCCACGAGGAGCCGCGCCGCCACGAGGACCCACGCCGCCACGAGGAGCCGCGCCGCCACGAGGACCCACGCTGGCAGGAGGATCCGCGCCGGCAGGACGAGCGGCGGCCGGCGTTGCCGGTCGGTGGCGTGCCGGTACCGGACGAGTGGCGTCCGCCGCGGCAACGCGGCCACGAGCCGGAACCCGCCCCCGAGCGGGGTGGCCGCCGCCGGGTCGAGGAACGGTACGGCTACCCGCCGCAGGACGACGCGCCCCGCGCCGGCGGCGCCCCGGTCACCGACCGCTGGCGCTGAGCCCACTCACTTGTCGATGTCGCCGACCACGAAGAACATCGAGCCGAGGATGGCGATCAGGTCCGGTACGAGGCAGCCGGGCAGCAGGGTCGCCAGCGCCTGCACGTTCGCGTACGACGCGGTGCGCAACTTCAACCGCCAGGGCGTCTTCTCACCCCGCGACACCAGGTAGTAGCCGTTGATGCCGAGCGGGTTCTCCGTCCAGGCGTAGGTGTGCCCCTCCGGCGCCTTGAGCACCTTCGGCAGCCGGGTGTTGATGGGCCCGGTGAGCCGGTCCACCCGGTCGAGGCACTGCTCGGCGAGGTCCAGCGAGGCGTACACCTGGTCGAGCAGCACCTCGAAGCGGGCGTGGCAGTCCCCGGCGGTCCGGGTGACCACCGGGACGTCCAGCTCCTCGTACGCCAGGTAGGGGTCGTCGCGGCGCAGGTCCAGGTCGAGACCGGAGGCGCGGGCCACCGGACCGGACGCGCCGAACGCGGCCGCGTCGGCGGCGGACAGCACGCCCACCCCGACGGTACGGGCCAGGAAGATCTCGTTGCGCCGGATCAGGTGGTCCAGGTCGGGCAGCCGCCGACGGACCTCGCCGATAGCCGCGCGGGCCCGTCCCGTCCAGCCGTACGGCACCTCCTCCTTGAGGCCGCCCACCCGGTTGAACATGTAGTGGATCCGGCCCCCGGAGACCTCCTCCATCACCGCCTGGATGGTCTCCCGTTCCCGGAACGCGTAGAAGACCGGTGTGATCGCGCCGATCTCCAACGGGTACGAGCCGAGGAACATCAGGTGGTTGAGCACCCGGTTCAGCTCCGCGAGGGCCATCCGCAGCCAGGTCGCCCGCTCGGGCACCTCCATGCCCATCAGGCGTTCCACGGCGAGCACCACGCCCAGCTCGTTGGAGAACGCCGACAGCCAGTCGTGCCGGTTGGCCAGCACGATGATCTGCCGGTAGTCGCGTACCTCGAAGAGCTTCTCCGCGCCGCGGTGCATGTAGCCGACGATCGGTTCGCAGGCGACCACCCGTTCGCCGTCGAGCACGAGCTTGAGCCGCAGCACGCCGTGCGTCGACGGATGCTGCGGGCCGATGTTGAGCACCATGTCGGTGCCGAGTTGCTGACCGCCGCTGCCGGCGACCAGCCCGGCCCCGGTGCCGACGGTCAGTTCGCGGAGGTCCCCGGCATCGGTGCTCATGCCCGTCATCGTGCCACGGCCGGCGGTAGCCCGATGCCGACCGGTTGGCGCAGCCACCAGTGCCCGCCGAGCCCGGCCGGATCGGTCAGCTCGGCCACCGCCGACGCCGCAGCCAGCGCCCGCACGTAGCCGGCCGGGTCGGTACCGGCCAGGCTGAGCGGCGGGCGGCGGCCGTCGGCCCCGAGCGCCCGCAGCGCCTCGGCCTGCAAGCTCAGGGAGTACGGGCACCGGGCGACCGCTGCGCCGGCGGAGGCGACCGAGTCCATGGCGACGTGCGCGGTGACATCGCTCGACCCGTCCGGCACCGGAGGCACCTGCCGCCCACCCCGGTAACCGGTCAACGTCCCGTCCACCGGCCGCCCCTCGCGCAGGTGCCCGTAGTCGACCGCCACCGCCAACCCTCGGCTGATCTTCCGCACGGCGTTGGCCCAGGCGTCGTCCCTCGGCCTTCCGATCTCTGCGCGCTGATCGCTGTAGGGGGTCGGTTGGTCGCGGTGGGGGGTCTCCGGGCAGCCCGGCCGGCTCCGGGCGGTCAGGCTTGATCCCTGCGCCGGCCGGGCTGCCCGGAGACCCGACCCGCTTGCGCTCGTCGCATCCGGCGAGGTCGGACCACCGGGACCGGCACGGTCCGCACTCCGAGGGCTCGCGGGACCGGGCCACCAGGTGGTCAGCCATTCGAGGTCGGCAGCGTCGACCGGCTCACCAACCGTCTCCACACCGGTCGAGGGTTCGACCAGTAGATAGCGCCAACCGTCGCTGGTGTGCACCGCCACGTCCAACGGCACGTTGTCCAACCACTCGGTCGCCAGCAGCACACCCGTGATCCCGTCGGGAATCTCCGACGTCCAGTGGATGTCCTGGGGCAGGTTCTCCGGCCGTTCGGCGTACTCCACTGCGGTGAAGCGGACTCGATCCGCGAGTGACGGACGTCGGGCGACCGACGACGGCTCGTCGGGTGACCGACGGACGGCGGCCGCAGGAGTCAGGGTTTCCGGGGAGCCCGACCACGCAGGGATCAAGCCTGACCGCCCGGAGTGGGCGGGCTCCTCGGAAACCCCGAGCGCAAGCCCGACGGAGTCGGCAGGCTCCCCGGAAACCCGGACCGCAACTGCCAAGGACGTCAGCAGCTCCCCCCGCCCAGCCCCGATGTCGACCACGTCGAGCCGTGGTGGATGGCCGAGGGCGGCGTCCACCTCGGCGACAAGGCGCAGCAGCGCGGCGGCGAAGGCGGGGGAGGCGTGCACGCTGGTCCGGAAGTGGTCGGCCGGGCCGGTGCCGGCCACGAAGAAGCCGTCCGGACCGTAGAGGGCCTGACTCATCGCGTCCCGCCACGGGATCGGCATCAGCTCGTGCGGAGTGCGGAGGGCGTCACCGTGCCGACCCTACGGCCACCGGTCCGGTGCCGGCTTCCGATCCCCGGTCGCGCGCCTCGGGGATTCAGTTCCGGAAGTAGTGCCCCTCGTCGAGGTCGGCGATCAGGCCGGGGTGGGTCGGGGTCCAGCCCAGCAGGTCGCGGGTGACGGCGGACGAGGTCGGGTTGTCCATCTGCGCGAATCGTTCGAGGAAGCCGAAGTACTCGCCCGCCTCGTCGGTGCCGATGCTCCGGACCGGGATGTCGAGGTTGCGGCCGATCGTCTCGGCGAGTTGCCGGAAGGAGACTCCTTCGTCGGCGGCGCCGTGCAGGCGTGCGCCGGCCGGCGCCTTCTCCAGGGCGAGTCGGTACAGCACGGCCGCGTCCAGCGTGTGTACGGCCGGCCACCGGTTGGCCCCGTCGCCGACGTACGCGGCGTACCCGTGCCGTCGGGCGCTCGCGATGATGGCGGCGATGAAGCCGTACCGGTCGAGTGAGCTGTGCACCGTCGGCGCGAGTCGGACGACGCAGGAGCGCACTCCACGGGAGGCGAGGCCGACCACGAAGTTCTCCGCGTCGATCCGGTAGCCGCCGCCCGGGAAGGTGTCCCGTTCGGTGCCGGGGCGACCGACGATGCCGCCCATGACCAGCATGGCGGTGCCACCCGTGCCGACCAGGGGCTTGCCGGAGTCCGCCAGGCCGTCGGCGAGTGCGGTGAGGGCGTCCAGGTCGACCGAGGCCGCGCCGGCGAGGTCGCCGTTGAGCATGAGGTCGTGGCGGAACGCCAGGTGGATCACTCCGTCGGATGCGGCCGCCTCGTCGCGGAGCAGGTCGAGGTCGGACAGGTCGCCCCGGCGGGCCTCGCCACCGAGCTTCTCGATGGCGGCGGCGGAGGCGTCCGAGCGGGCCAGGCCGACGACGTCGTGCCCGGCGGAGAGCAGTTCCGGCACGACTGCCGAGCCGAGGTGGCCGGAGGCGCCGGTGACGAATACGCGCATGGGGGTGTCCTTCGTGAGTGCCGATGTCACCTTGCGACATCACCGTACCGCGCCCGATGTCACTGCGCGACATCGCTGAGCGTGGCAATGTCGCAATGTGACATCGGATACCATCGGTGGCATGGCTCGCTGGCAACCCGACGCGCGTGGCCGCCTGGAGGCGGCCGCCTTCGAGCTGTTCGGGGAGCGTGGCTTCGACCAGACCACCGTCGCCGACATCGCCGAGCGGGCCGGTCTCGACAAGCGCACCTTCTACCGACTCTTCGGCGACAAACGCGAAGCCCTGTTCAGCGGCAGCGGGCACCTGGAAGAGGTGCTGGTCAAGGCGGTGGCAGAGCTGGACGCCGGCCCGTTCGACGCGGTGGTGGCGGCCTTCGGCCGGGTGGCCGAGGAGGTCTTCGCCGACCGCCTGGACCTCGTCCGGGCCCGACAGGCCATCATCGAGAGCAGTCCGGAGCTGCGGGAGCGCGAACTGCGCAAGACGGATTCGCTGGTGGCCGCGCTCACCGCTGCCCTTCGCGCCAAGGGTTTCACCGAGACCACGGCCACCATGGCCACCGAGTCGGGTGCCATGGTCTTCCGGGTCGCGTACGCCCGCTGGATCGCGCCCGGCAGCGACGCCCCGCTCAGCGACCTGATCGCCGAGGTGGCCGCCGAACTGCGCGCGATTACGTCATCCGCGGGCCCGGATCAGTAGATCTCCGGGGCCGGTGCTCGGTCGGTGGTGAAGGTTTTCACACATGCTTGTCCCGGTTCGGCGAGCCGGGCGCATACTTGCGATCGACCGGTACCCCTTCTCGAGGACTGGATCGTCGTCATGAGCGCACCGCTGCGCCCGCGTCCGGCCGCCCCCCACGGGCCTGCCGGATCGTGGGATCGCGCCACCACCGACGCCCGCGCCACCTCCCGTCCGCTCACCATCGGTGTCGTCGGCGCGGGCCGAGTAGGGGCCGTGCTGGGCGCGGCGCTCGCCGCCGCTGGGCACCAGGTGGCCGCCGTCGCCGGTGACTCCGGGGCCAGTCGCGCCCGTCTCGCCCTGTTGCTGCCCGACGTACCCCGCCGCCCGGTCACCTCCGTCGCCCGCGCCGCCGCCGACCTGCTGCTGATCGCCGTGCCGGACGACGCGCTGGCCGAGGTGGTCACCGATCTCGCCCAGCGGGGCGCCCTGCACCCGGGTCAGGTGGTCGCGCACACCTCCGGCGCGCACGGTCTGGCCGTGCTGGCGCCGGTCGCCGCGCTCGGGGCCCGACCGTTGGCCCTGCACCCCGCCATGACCTTCACCGGTACGCCGGACGACCTGGCCCGCCTCGACGGCATCTCGTACGGCGTCACGGCCCCAGCCGACCTGCGTCCGCTGGCCGCCCGGCTCGTCACCGACCTGGGCGGCGTACCCGAGTGGGTGGCCGAGGCGGACCGCCCGCTGTACCACGCCGCGCTCGCGCACGGCGCGAACCATCTGGTGACCCTGGTGAACGAGGCGACCGACCGGCTGCGGGACGCCGGGGTGGCCCGTCCGGAGAAGGTGCTCGCCCCGCTGCTGCGGGCCGCCCTGGAGAACGCGCTACGCCTCGGCGACGACGCGCTGACCGGGCCGGTGTCCCGGGGCGACGCGGGCACGGTCGAGCGGCACCTGGCCCGGTTGGCCGCCACCGCGCCCGAGTCGGTCCCCGCCTACCTGGCGCTGGCCCGGCGTACGGCCGACCGGGCGATCGCCGCCGGACGGCTCCGGCCGGTGGACGCGCAGTCGCTGCTCGGCGTGCTCGCCGGGACGGATCGGGAGGTGGCGGCATGACCCAGGTGGTGCACACCCGTGCCGAGTTGGACGAGGCCCGGGGCGCGTTGAAGGGCACCGTCGGGGTGGTGATGACCATGGGCGCGCTGCACGAGGGGCACGAGACCCTGCTGCGCGCGGCCCGGGAACAGGCCGACCACGTGCTGGTGACGATCTTCGTGAACCCGTTGCAGTTCGGGCCGAACGAGGACTTCGACCGCTATCCGCGCACGCTCGACGCCGACCTGGAGGTGTGCCGACGGGCCGGTGCCGACCTGGTCTTCGCCCCGTCGGTGGCGGACATGTATCCGGACGGCCAGCCCCGGGTGCGCCTGGACCCGGGGCCGCTCGGCGCGGAGCTGGAGGGCGCCAGCCGTCCCGGCTTCTTCCACGGCGTCCTCACGGTGGTCCTGAAGCTGCTCCAGCTCACCCGCCCCCACCTGGCGTTCTTCGGCGAGAAGGACTACCAGCAGCTCACCCTGGTCCGGCGGATGACCCGGGACCTGGACGTCCCGGTCGAGGTGATCGGCGTACCGACGGTCCGGGAGCCGGACGGGCTGGCGCTGTCCAGCCGCAACCGCTACCTGAGCGAGCCCGAGCGTGCGGCGGCGCTCAGCCTCTCCGCCGCGCTGCGGGCGGGGGCCCGAGCCGCCGACGACGGCCGGAACGCGGGCGAGGTGCTCTCCGCCGCGCACGCCGCGTTCGGCGCCGGTACGCCCGGGGCCCAGCTCGACTACCTGGTGCTCACCGATCCCGAGCTGGAGCCGGGGCCGGTGTCCGGACCGGCCCGCCTGGTGATCGCCGCCTGGGTGGGCACCACCCGGTTGATCGACAACGCGGCGATCCAGCTCGCCCCTCGTCCCTGACCCCGGCCGTACCCCCACCACCCTTTCCGAAAGGCCAGTCCGATGCTGCGGACCATGCTCAAGTCGAAGATCCACCGAGCCACGGTGACCCAGGCCGACCTGCACTACGTCGGTTCGGTGACGGTGGACGAGGACCTGCTCGACGCCGCCGACCTGCTGCCCGGTGAGCAGGTCGCGATCGTGGACATCACGAACGGCGCACGACTGGAGACGTACGTCATCCCGGGTGCGCGGGGCAGCGGCGTGATCGGCATCAACGGTGCCGCCGCGCACCTCGTCCACCCCGGTGACCTGGTCATCCTCATCTCGTACGCGCAGATGGACGACGCCGAGGCCCGGTCGTACCGGCCGCGGGTGGTGCACGTGGACGCCGACAACCGGGTGGTCGAGCTGGGGGCCGATCCGGCGACGGCGGCGCCGGGCACGGCCGGTGACCCGGTACCCAACCCGCTCGCGGTGTCCGGAGTCTGATCTCGCGCGCGGCGATTCCGGTCTGTCACCGGAAGGTCATTTCCGGTTACCCTGGGCACGCTGGCGGAAGCCGGTAGGTGGCTGGGGGAGGCCGCGATGCGCCGTGCCATGACGACCCTGTTCGCCACTGCCGTCACGGCAGTGTTGCTGGTGGGCTGTGCCACCTCGGGTGGCCTCGACGGCGACCTGACCGACGACTGGGCGGCGCTGCCGCCGGCCACGGCCTTCACGCCCGAGGCCGGGGTGTGCCAGGCCGCCGACTTCGTCGAGGTGGTCACGCTGGCCGCCTACCAGCCGATCGACTGCGCCGGCCCGCACCGGGTGGAGACCGTGCACGTGGGGGCCTTCCCCGCCGAACGGCCCGCCGCGCCGGCCACCGGCTCGGTGGAGTTGCGCGGCGCGTTCGCCGAGTGCGACACCCGGGCCTCCGCGTACGTGGGTGACGACTGGCGGGCCGGGCGTCTGCGGTTGTCGGTGGCGCTGCCATCCGGGCCGGGTTGGACGGCCGGCGCCCGCTGGTACCGGTGCGACGTGACCGAACTGAACACGGTCGAGACGGCGGCCACGGTGGTGGTCCGCTCGGGCAGCCTGCGGAACGCGTTGAAGGGTCCCAGCGGGCTGCGGTTGGGCTGTCAGCAGACCCGTGGCGGGGCGGGCCGGGACGTGCAGACGCTGGTCCCGGTGGAGTGCGCCGGCCGCCACGACGCCGAGTTCGTCGGGGTGTGGCGCGCGCCGGACAAGCCGTACCCGGCCAAGAACGCCGACTGGGCACCCCTCTACGACGGCTGCCGCAGCCTGCTCGGGCGTTACGTGGGCGTGCCGGACGACTCCGACCTGCGGTTCCGCAGCGGCGTGGTGGTACGCCCGCCCGGCGCGGGACGCTGGCGGGTCGGTGACCGGGGGGTCCGCTGTTACCTGTGGTTGAGCGACCGTACGGTCACCGCGTCGTTGAAGGGCGCGGGCCCGGCCGGCCTGCCGGTGCGGACGAAGTGAGCAGCCGGACGGGGTAGCCCAAACCACTCGTTGAGCCCCCGCCGCCCCGGCCGAGGATCGTTCGGGTTGACTGGTGGGATGGACCTTCCGACCGTCGACCTGCCGGCCCTGCCCAGACTGCTGGCCGCGCCCGAGCCCGGCTGGGTGGAGACCACGGACGTGATCGTGGTGGGGTCCGGGGTGGCAGGACTGACCGCCGCGCTGCACCTGCGGGAGGCGGGCCTGCACGTCACGGTCGTCACGAAGGTCAACATCGACGACGGCTCGACCCGGTGGGCGCAGGGCGGCATCGCCGCCGTGCTCGACCCGGCGGACACTCCGGCGGCGCACGCGCGGGACACCGAGATCGCCGGGGTGGGGCTCTGCGATCCGGCGGCGGTGCGGGTGCTCGTCGAGGAGGGCCCGACCCGGCTGCGGGAGCTGATGCGGATCGGCGCGGAGTTCGACCGCCATCCGGACGGCTCGCTGATGCTGACCCGCGAGGGTGGGCACCGGGCGGACCGGATCGTGCACGCGGGCGGCGACGCGACGGGCGCGGAGGTGCAGCGGGCCCTGCACGCCGCGGTGCAACGCGACCCGTGGATCCGGTTGGTCGAGCACGCCCTCGTGCTGGATCTGCTGCGCGCGCCCGGCGACGGCCCGGACGGCCTCGGCCCGGCCTGCGGGATCACCCTGCACGTGCTCGGTGAGGGCAGCGAGGACGGCGTGGGCGCATTGCTCGCCCGGGCGGTGGTGCTGGCCACCGGCGGGATGGGGCAGGTCTTCGCGGCCACCACCAACCCGGCGGTCTCCACGGGCGACGGGGTGGCGTTGGCGCTGCGGGCCGGCGCGGCGGTCACCGATGTCGAGTTCGTCCAGTTCCATCCGACTGCGCTGATCACCCCCTCCGGTGTCGGGGTGCCCGGCGCGGGCCACGCCCAGCAGCCGCTGGTGAGCGAGGCGCTGCGCGGCGAGGGCGCGTACCTGGTGGACACCGATGGCAAGCGGTTCATGGTGGGCCAGCACGAGCTGGCCGAGCTGGCCCCCCGGGACGTGGTGGCCAAGGGCATCCACCGGGTGCTGCTGGCCAGCGGCGCGGACCACGTGTTCCTCGACGCCCGGCACCTGGGCGGCGATTTCCTGGCCGCGCGTTTCCCGACCATCGTGGCGTCCTGCCTGGCGATCGGCGTGGACCCGGCCACCGACCTCATCCCGGTCGCCCCGGCCGCCCACTACGCCTCCGGCGGCGTCCGTACCGACCTGCGCGGCCGTACGTCGATCCCCGGTTTGTACGCCTGCGGCGAGGTCGCCTGCACGGGCGTGCACGGCGCGAACCGGTTGGCCAGCAACTCGCTGCTGGAAGGGCTGGTGTTCTCCCGGCGGATCGCCGACGACATCGCGGCCGGCCTGCCCGAGCAGGCGCAGCCGGCGGACGTCGGCGCGTGGCGCGGCGGTACCGGCTGGGTGGTGCCGGCCGAGGCGACGTCGACGTTGCAGCGGGCGATGACCCGGGGCGCCGGGGTGCTGCGCTCGGCCGCGACGCTGGCCGGGACGGCGGCGACGCTGACCGAGCTGGGCGCGGCGCGGGGCCGTCCCCGGACCGCCGACTGGGAGGCGACGAACCTGCTCACGGTGGCGTCGACGCTCGTCGCGGCGGCGTACGCGCGCGCCGAGACGCGGGGGTGCCACTGGCGGGAGGACTTCCCGACGGCCGACGAGCGGTGGCAGGGCCATCTCGTCGGGTCGGTCGGGGCGCAGGGCGCGGTGACGCAGCAGTGGGAGGCAAATTCATGATCGAGTCGACGCGGACGGCGCTGCGGGCGGCCGGACTGGACCCGGAGCAGGTACGACGGGTGGTCGAGACGGCGCTGGTCGAGGATCTGGGGCCGGATTTCCTGGACGTCACCAGCGTGGCGACCATTCCGGCCGAGCAGACCGACACCGCCGACCTGGTGGCCCGCGCGGACGGGGTGGTGGCCGGTCTGGCCGTGGCCGCCGCCGTGTTCGAGCTGGTGGGCGAGGTGACGGGCTTCGGTCGTACCGTCGAGGTGTCGGTGTCGGCCCGCGACGGTGAGCGGGTGGCCCGCGGCGACGTGCTGGCGACGGTGGCGGGCCCGACCCGGCTGCTGCTCACGGCCGAGCGGACGGCGCTGAACCTGCTCTGCCGGATGTCCGGCGTGGCCACCCACACCCGGGCCTGGGCGGACGCGCTGGCCGGCACGAAGGCCATGGTGCTGGACACCCGCAAGACGACGCCGGGCCTGCGGGCGTTGGAGAAGTACGCGGTGCGGGCCGGCGGTGGCACCAACAAGCGGATGGGCCTCTACGACGTGGCCATGATCAAGGACAACCACAAGTTGGCGGCCGGGGGGATCACGGCGGCGTACCGGCGGGTCCGGGAGTCGTTCCCGGAGGTGCCGGTGCAGGTCGAGGTGACCACCGTCGCCGAGGCGGTGGAGGCGGTGGAGGCCGGCGCGGACTTCCTGCTCTGCGACAACATGACTCCGGAGGTGCTGGCCGGGGCGGTGGCCGCGGTGGGCGACCGGGCGGAGCTGGAGGCCACCGGCGGGCTGACCCTGGAGGTGGCGGCCCGCTACGCGGCCACCGGCGTGGACTTCCTCTCGGTGGGCGCGTTGACACACTCGTCGCCGATCCTGGACATCGCGCTGGACCTGCGCACGAAGTAGTTGTCTAGGCTTCGAACGTGCTGCTCTGCATCGACATCGGAAACACCAACACCGTGCTGGCGACCTTCGAGGGCGACAAGCTGGTGCACTCCTGGCGGATCAAGACCGATGCCCGTTCGACGGCGGACGAGCTGGGTCTGATGTTCCGGGGCCTGCTCGCCGGGGACAACGTCGAGATCACCGGGGTGGCCGCCTGCTCCACGGTGCCCGCCGCGCTGCGCTCGCTGCGCACCATGCTCGGCCGCTACTACGCCGACCTGCCGAGTGTCATCGTCGAGCCGGGAGTGCGCACCGGGGTGCAGTTGGCGATCGACAACCCGAAGGAGGTGGGCGCCGACCGGGTGGTGAACACCCTGGCCGCGTACACCCTCTACGGCGGGCCGTCGATCGTCGTGGACTTCGGCACCACCACCAACTTCGACGTGATCAGCGGTCGTGGCGAGTTCCTCGGTGGGGCGTTCGCCCCGGGCATCGAGATCTCCTTCGACGCCCTCGCGGCCCGCGCCGCACAGCTGCGCAAGGTCGAGGCCACCAAGCCCCGATCGGTGATCGGCAAGAACACCGTGGAGTGCCTCCAGTCCGGCCTGTACTTCGGCTTCGCCGGGCAGGTGGACCGGATCGTCGAGCGGATGACCGAGGAGCTGGGCGAGGTGCGGGCGGTGATCGCCACCGGCGGCCTCGCCTCGCTGGTGATGAACGAGTGCCGCAGCATCACCCACCACGAGCCGATGATCACGCTGATCGGCCTACGGATGGTCTACGAGCGCAACCTCTGACCGGGTCAGCGGCGTCGGGCGCGCAGGACCAACGTCCGGTACGGCAGCTCGACGGTTTCCCGGCCGGCCAGGGCGGGGTGGGTGTCCAGCAGGTCGGCCAGCTCGCGTTCGACCCGCCGCTGATCGTCGGTCGTCGCGGTGAGCCAGTACGAACGGGTGCGGATCATGCCCAGCACCTCGTCCGGGGTGAGGACGGTGCGGTGCCCGAACTCGCGCGCCTCGACGGCCGTGAACCCGGGACCGAAGTCGGTGTTGTTCTTGACCAGTTCGGCCGACTTGTCGTCGAGGTGGGCGATCCTGCCCAACTCTGCCACCCATTCGACGCTGTCGTCCCGGATGTTCCAGATGGGGGCGAAGATGCCACCGGGGCGCAGCACCCGGGCGATCTCGGCGTGCGCGGGCTCCCGGTCGAACCAGTGGTAGGCCGTCCCGACCAGCACCGCGTCCGCCACGGCGTCGGGCAGCGGCACGGCCTCCGCGCTGCCCGCCAGCGCCGTCGTGCCCGGCGTGGAGACCGCGAGTTGCGTCCGCATCCCCGGATCAGGCTCCACGGGTACGACGTCAAAGCCCAGCGCCTGCACGGCGCGCGTCAGGATGCCGGTGCCGGCGCCCAGGTCGACAACCTGTCCACCGTCGCCCAGGCCGTCGAGTGCCCACCGGAGCGCCTCGATGGGATACGTCGGTCGGAACCGGTCGTAATCGCTCGCTGCGGCACCGAAGGAGAGGGCGTGAGTGTGATCGACCATGACGGGCAGTATCCGGTAACGGTCACCGGAGCGCTTGAGTACGCTCGGGCCTGACCCCTGAATCTCCCGTGACGAGGAAGCGTGCCGTGAGCGAGCAGAACGCCGTGCCAGTGGACCCCGCCGACGACCTTCCCGAGCAGATGAAGGTCCGCCGGGAGAAGCGGGACCGGATGCTCGCCGAGGGCGTCGAGCCCTACCCGGTCGGTTTCCCGCGCACCACCACGCTGGCCGAGATCCGGACCCGCTACGCCGAGCTGCCCACCGACACCGCCACCGGCGACGAGGTCTCGGTCACCGGCCGGGTGATCTTCGTACGCAACACGGGAAAGCTCTGCTTCGCGATCCTGCGGGACGGCGACGGCACCGAGCTGCAGGCCATGCTCTCCCTCGACCGGGTCGGCGCGGAGCGGCTGGAGGCCTGGAAGCGCCTCGTCGACCTGGGTGACCACGTCGGCGTGACCGGCGAGGTGATCACCAGCCGCCGGGGTGAGCTGTCGGTGCTGGCGCAGCGGTGGGAGATGACCGCCAAGGCGCTGCGGCCGTTGCCGGTGGCACACAAGCCGCTCTCCGAGGAGGCGCGGGTCCGGCAGCGCTACGTGGACCTGATCGTCCGCCCGCAGGCCCGGCAGATGGTCCGTACCCGCGCGGCGACGGTACGCAGCCTGCGCGATTCACTGCACGGTCAGGGTTTCATCGAGGTGGAAACTCCGATGCTGCAACTCCTGCATGGTGGCGCGACCGCCCGACCGTTCGTGACCCACAGCAATGCGTTGAGCACCGATCTGTATCTGCGAATCGCTCCGGAACTGTTTTTGAAGCGCGCCGTCGTGGGTGGGGTGGACCGCGTCTTCGAGATCAACCGTAACTTCCGTAATGAGGGTGTCGACTCTTCGCACTCGCCGGAGTTCGCGATGCTGGAGACGTACCAGGCGTACGGGGACTACGACACGATCGGTGAGTTGACCCGTAATCTCGTGCAACAGGCGGCGATCGCGGTGAGCGGCTCGACGGTGGTGACCCACGCCGACGGGCGGGAGTTCGACCTGGGCGGCGAGTGGCGATCGGTACCCCTGTTCGGGGTCCTTTCCGAGGCGCTCGGCGAGGAGGTCACGGTCCGTACCGAACGCTCCCGGCTGGTCGAGTACGCGGACAAGGTGGGATTGGCCGTGGATCCGAAGTGGGGTCCGGGCAAGCTGGCCGAGGAGTTGTTCGAGGAACTGGTCGTGCCCAGCCTCCAGGCGCCCACCTTCGTGCGGGACTACCCGGAGGAGACCAGCCCGCTCACCCGGGCGCACCGCAGCGAGCCGGGGCTCGCCGAGAAGTGGGACCTCTACGTTCTCGGTTTCGAGCTGGGCACCGGGTACTCCGAGCTGATCGACCCCGTGGTGCAGCGGGAACGACTGGTCGCGCAGGCGCAGCTCGGGGCCCGGGGCGACGACGAGGCGATGCGTCTCGACGAGGACTTTCTCCGGGCCATGGAGTACGGAATGCCGCCCGCCGGGGGTATGGGAATGGGAATCGACCGCCTGTTGATGGCCCTGACCGGCCTCGGAATTCGGGAAACGATCCTCTTCCCGTTGGTCCGCCCGGAGTAGTCGTCCGCCGACTCCGAGCGAGTCGTAACGGCATCCTATTGACGGGGCGAGCAGCACGGGGGTTATTGTGCTCTCGTTAGCAGGAGCGCCCTGCTCGAAAGGAATGTGGGACGTGGCCAAGCAGATCATTCACAAGCTGGTCGATGACCTGGACGGCGGGGACGCGGACGAGACCGTCAAGTTCGCGCTCGACGGCGTTCAGTACGAGATCGACCTGTCCGGTGCCAACGCCGCGAAATTGCGCGACGTATTCGCGCCGTACGTCGGAGCCGGCACCAAGGTGGGTCGCGGTGGCGTGGTGATCGGTGGGCGGGCCGCCCGCGGTCGTGGTGGCGCCACCGCCGACCGGGAGCAGAACAAGGCGATCCGGGACTGGGCCAAGAAGGCCGGCAAGGACATCTCGGACCGCGGTCGTATTCCGCAGGAGATCGTCGACGAGTTCCACGCCAAGCGCTGATCTCGTTCAGCGCAGCGGTGGCGACGACCACCGCGGGGCGACACCGACGCCGGGCCGGAGCATTCTCCGGGCCGGCGTCGCCGTCTTTCCACCCCGTCGGGCCGGATGCGGGGGTCGGGTCGCGGGCGGGAATGCCGGGCGCGGCGGGCGACGTTGTCCACAGGCGGTGGAGAAGTTTTCCACAACCTGTGGATGGCCGTCCGGAACCCCCGCTGGACCTCGCCGGGCCTCTCTGGGCCTCTCCGGAGGCGGCTGAGGGCTTCTCCGTGGTCGACCGGATTTCGCTCTACGCGTAGCGACAGGGGTACCGGAACACCTCCTGAGCGCGGACGGTTGTGCAAAACGACGTGGAACCGACCCGGACCGGAGAGACACGACCTCAGCTGAGTCGGTCAGCGACGATAGAGTAAGGAGGCACGGACGCCCGTCCCGGACGTTCGTGCACCGGCCCCGCCAAGATCTTGACCATCAAGGCGCACGGCACGTGAGGAGCACGAGGGCATGTTCGAGCGGTTCACCGACCGAGCGCGACGGGTTGTCGTCCTGGCCCAAGAAGAGGCCCGGATGCTCAACCACAACTACATCGGTACGGAACACATCCTGCTGGGCCTCATCCACGAGGGTGAGGGCGTCGCCGCCAAGGCTCTGGAGAGCCTCGGCATCTCCCTGGAGGGCGTCCGCCAGCAGGTCGAGGAGATCATCGGCCAGGGTCAGCAGGCGCCGAGCGGGCACATCCCGTTCACGCCGCGGGCCAAGAAGGTGCTGGAGCTGTCGCTGCGCGAGGCGCTGCAGCTCGGCCACAACTACATCGGCACCGAGCACATCCTGCTCGGGCTGATCCGTGAGGGCGAGGGCGTCGCCGCCCAGGTGCTGGTCAAGCTCGGCGCCGACCTCAACCGGGTCCGCCAGCAGGTGATCCAGCTGCTCTCCGGCTACCAGGGCAAGGAGCCCGCCGCGGCGGGTGCCGCGCCGGGTGAGGCCGCGCCGTCGACCAGCCTCGTGCTGGACCAGTTCGGCCGCAACCTGACCCAGGCCGCCCGCGAGGGCAAGCTCGACCCGGTCATCGGGCGCGAGAAGGAAATCGAGCGGGTCATGCAGGTGCTCTCCCGCCGTACCAAGAACAACCCGGTCCTGATCGGTGAGCCCGGCGTCGGTAAGACCGCCGTGGTGGAGGGCCTCTCCCAGAAGATCATCAAGGGCGAGGTGCCCGAGACGCTCAAGGACAAGCAGCTCTACACGCTCGACCTGGGTGCGCTCGTGGCCGGTTCCCGCTACCGCGGTGACTTCGAGGAGCGCCTCAAGAAGGTGCTCAAGGAGATCCGCACCCGCGGCGACATCATCCTGTTCATCGACGAGATCCACACCCTGGTGGGTGCGGGTGCCGCCGAGGGCGCGATCGACGCCGCGAGCATCCTCAAGCCGATGCTGGCCCGTGGTGAGCTGCAGACCATCGGCGCCACCACGCTCGACGAATACCGCAAGCACCTGGAGAAGGACGCCGCTCTCGAGCGCCGGTTCCAGCCGATCCAGGTGGGTGAGCCGTCGCTGGCGCACACCATCGAGATCCTCAAGGGCCTGCGGGACCGTTACGAGGCGCACCACCGCGTCAGCATCACCGACGCCGCTCTCGTGGCCGCCGCGACGCTTGCCGACCGGTATATCTCGGACCGCTTCCTGCCGGACAAGGCGATCGACCTGATCGACGAGGCCGGTGCCCGGATGCGCATCCGCCGGATGACCGCGCCGCCAGACCTGCGTGACTTCGACGAGCGCATCGCCCAGGTGCGCCGCGACAAGGAGTCCGCGATCGACGCGCAGGACTTCGAGCGCGCCGCCCAGCTGCGCGACAAGGAGAAGCAGCTCCTCGGTCAGAAGGCGCAGCGGGAGAAGGAGTGGAAGGCCGGTGACCTGGACGTCGTCAGCGAGGTCGACGACGAGCAGATCGCCGAGGTGCTCGGCAACTGGACCGGTATCCCGGTCTACAAGCTGACCGAGGAGGAGACCTCGCGCCTGCTGCGCATGGAGGACGAGCTGCACAAGCGCGTCATCGGCCAGGAGGACGCGGTCAAGGCGGTCTCGAAGGCGATCCGGCGTACCCGGGCCGGCCTGAAGGACCCGAAGCGCCCGTCCGGCTCGTTCATCTTCGCCGGCCCGTCCGGTGTGGGTAAGACCGAGCTGTCCAAGGCGCTCGCCGAGTTCCTCTTCGGCAGCGAGGACGCCCTCATCCAGCTGGACATGTCCGAGTTCCACGACCGGTACACGGTGTCCCGCCTCGTGGGTGCCCCTCCCGGCTACGTCGGTTACGACGAGGGCGGGCAGCTGACCGAGAAGGTGCGTCGTCGCCCGTTCTCGGTGGTCCTCTTCGACGAGATCGAGAAGGCCCACCCGGACGTGTTCAACACGCTCCTGCAGATCCTGGAGGACGGTCGGCTCACCGACGGTCAGGGCCGGATCGTGGACTTCAAGAACACGGTCATCATCCTGACCACCAACCTGGGCACCCGCGACGTCGCCAAGGCGGTGTCGCTGGGCTTCCAGGCCTCGGAGGACTCCGAGTCCAACTACGACCGGATGAAGCAGAAGGTCAACGACGAGCTCAAGCAGCACTTCCGGCCTGAGTTCCTCAACCGGATCGACGACACCATCGTCTTCCACCAGCTGCGCCAGAACGAGATCCTCTCGATCGTGGACATCATGATCCAGCGGATCGAGACGCAGCTGCGCAACAAGGACATGGGTCTGGAGCTGACCGACAACGCCAAGAAGTACCTGGCGGCCAAGGGCTTCGACCCGGTGCTCGGTGCCCGTCCGCTTCGTCGCACGATCCAGCGCGACATCGAGGACAACCTCTCCGAGCGGATCCTGTTCAACGAGCTGACCCCCGGTCAGATCGTCGTGGTGGACTGCGAGGGCGACCCGAACGACATCGACAAGTCCAAGCTCGTCTTCCGGGGCGCGGAGAAGCCGGTCGAGGTTCCGGACGCCGTTCCGGCTGACCTCGGTGGCACCGCCGCCGGCACCGCCGCAGCGGGCGCCGACGAGTAGCACGACCAGCAGTAACCAGGGGCGGGGCCCCGGCGGCGCAAGCCACCGGGGCCCCGCCTCTTTCTGCACGCCCCTCCAACGGGCACCCGCCACCCGGCGCCGCCCGCGGCGCGGTGCGCGCACAGCCCGCCTGGGCGGCCCGCGACGTCGTGTGGCGCACGGCGTGCCTGGGCGGCCCGCGACGTCGTGTGTGCCCATGGGCCGCCTGTGCGGCCCGCGACGTCGTGCGCGCACCCGGCTCGCCTGGGCGGCCCGCAAGGTGGTGCCCGCACACAGGGCTCGCTGGGCGGCCCGCGACGTCGAATCCGCCGGCCCTGTCACGCAGGTTCGGGGAAACTGCTGCCTCCCGGTGTTCGGAGGCAGCAGTTTCCCCGATGTTGCGCGGTGGGCCGGCCCGGAGCGCTGGCAAAATCGCGCAGCATCCTGGATGTAGTGGCATCCGGCGGGGCCGACACCACTACATCCAGGATCGAGCGTGATCTGACGGCCGAGCGTGGGGTGTGGCGGGTCAGGTGGCCAGGTCGGCGGTGGGGATCGACGGGCCGTCGCCGGTGAGCCGGAACTGATCGGCACCGACCGGCTCCACCAGCCCGTCCTGCACCAGGCCGGCCAACGCGCGGGCGCGCTGCACGTCGTCGGTCCACACCTGGTCGAGGCGCTGGTGCGGGACCGGCCCGGTGCTCTCCCGGAGCACCCCGAGAAGCAGCCCGCGTACCTGCCGGTCGGTGCCCGCGTACCGCTGGGGGCGGCGGGTGGGGCCGGTCGGTGGCTCCTGCCCGGAGGCCCGCCAGGCACAGACCGACTCGACCGGGCAGGCCGTGCAGCGCGGTGCGCGGGCCGTGCAGAGCACGGCGCCGAGCTCCATGAAGGCGGCGCTGGCCAGCGCGGCGGCGGCCGGCTCCAAGGGCAGCAGCTCCTCGGTGGCGACCAGGTCGGCCGGGCGGGTGACCGGGCCGGCGTCCGGCTCACCGGCCACGGCGCGACAGACCACCCGTCGGACGTTGGTGTCGACCACCGGGTGGCGCTGCCCGAAGGCGAACGCCGCGACCGCGCGTGCCGTGTAGGTGCCCACGCCGGGCAGCGCCAGCAGCTGTTCCAGCCGGTCGGGCACCTGGCCGCCGTGCCGGTCCACGATGGCCACTGCGCACTCCCGCAGCCGGACCGCGCGACGCGGATAGCCGAGCCGCCCCCACATGCGGATCGCCTCGGCCGGGGTGTCCGCCGCCAACGCCGCCGGGTCGGGCCAGCGGGCCAGCCAGGCGTGCCAGGCCGGCACCACCCGGACCACCGGCGTCTGCTGGAGCATGACCTCACTGACCAGGATGGCCCACGGGGTCACGTCGGGGTCCCGCCACGGCAGGTCACGGGCGTGCTGCTGGAACCAACGGCTGACCAGTGCGGCGAAATCGGGTTGAGTCATGGCATCGTCGATGATGTCACGCGGTGCGGTCCCGCTGGTTGGGCGGCCCGGGCCGGGTGTCACCGTGCTGGTGGGCGGATCGGGCAGAATGCGCGGATGAACGAGCTCGCGATCACCGTCATCGGCCGGGACCGGCCGGGCATCGTGGCCGACGTCGCCGAGGTGCTGGCCCGGCTGGGCGCGAACCTCACCGACAGCACGATGACCCGGTTGCGGGGGCATTTCGCGATGACCCTCATCTGCACCGGCCCGGCCGCCGCCGAGGTGGAGGCGGCGTTGGCGCCGCTGGCGGCCGAGGGGCAACTTCTGGCGACCGTACGCGCGGTGACGCCGGACGGTGCGGTGGCGCCGGCCGGTGAGCCGTACGTGCTGGCGGTGCACGGATCGGATCGGATGGGCATCGTGGCGGCGATGACCCGGGTGCTGGTGGACGCCGGTGGCAACGTCACCGACCTGAGCACCCGACTGGCCGGTTCCCTCTACGTGGTGTTGGCCGAGGTCGAGCTGCCGGCGGGGGTCGTCGAGGCGCTGACCGAACGGCTGCACCGGACGGCCGCCGAGGTGGGGGTCGAGGTCACCCTCCGGCCGGCAGACCCGGATCTGCTGTGAGCGACGGGCGGGGCGGGGCGTACGCCGGTCTGGGGGATTGGACGCCGGAGTCGCTGGCGGTGGCGGGTGAGGTGCGGGCTGTCGTGTCGGCCCCGCACCCGGTGCTGAGCCGCGCCGGAGGCGACGTCGATCCCACCGCCGAGGAGATCGTTCGGTTGGCCGCCGACCTGGTCGCCACGATGCGGGTCTCGCCGGGCTGCGTGGGCCTGGCGGCGCCGCAGGTCGGAGTGGGCGCCCGGGTCTTCGCCGTGGACGTGACCGGCCACCCGAAGGCGGTCACCGTGCACGGCACCTTCGTGCTCTGCAACGCCCGGGTGGTCGAGGCGACCCGATGGAAGCCGGGTCGGGAGGGCTGCATGTCCGTGCCGGACCTGACCGGCGATGTGAAGCGGGCGAGTCGGCTCGTCGTGGAGGGTGACCTGCCGGGCACGGGGGCCGCGGTCCGACTGGTGACGGACGGCTTCGAGGCGCGGGCTCTACAGCATGAGATCGACCACTGCGAGGGTCTGCTCTTTCTGGACCGGGTGGCCGGCGCGCACGCGGTCTACCAGCGCAAGGTCTATCTCTGAGCGGGCGGCCGTCGGTCCTCAGTGGACGTTCGACGCGCTGCCCCGCTGACGCTCCGGCGCGTCGTGACCCGCCGGTGGGTGCGGCGCGACTACGGTGGGGGGCATCATGCGTCTGACGGTCGGCCCCCTGCCACCCGCCGTGTACTGGCGGCGTCGCGCCGTCGTATTCGGAGCGGGGCTTCTTTTCCTGATTGTCCTGCTCTACTCCTGCACCGGCTCGGATCGCTCCGGCGGTCACCCACGGGCCGGCTCGACCTCGACTCCGACGTCGAGCCCGGGGGCGGTGGGGCCGGTGCTGACCCCGCAGTCGGGGGCTCCGTCGGGGTCCGGGTCGCCGGCACCGAGTGCCACGGAGCGGTCCGCGGATCCGAATGCCACGAACGCGAACGGCACGGATCCCGGCTCCGGGGCCACCACCAACGACCTGCCGCCCGACTCGGCCGCCGGGTCGGCCGACGAGGGCATCTGCACCGACGCGGAGATCAGCGTGACGTCGGTGGTGCGCCCCAGTTCGGCACAGCGCGGTGCGGTGGTCGACCTGCAACTGAAGATCAAGAACACGTCGGACCGTACGTGCAGCCGTAACGTCGGCGCCGACCTGCAGGAGATCTTCGTCAAGGCCGGTGCCGAGAAGGTGTGGTCGTCCGACACCTGCGGCAAGGCCCGGGGTTCCGAGGTGCAGTCGTTCACACCCGGGTTCGAGCGCTCTTACCAGGTGGGCTGGAACGGGCGGGACACCAGCCGGTGCGACGGCGTGGGACTGGCCGCGGGGCCGTTCGCGCCAGCGGGGACGTACCAGGTGTTCGCCCGGGTCGGCACCAAGTACAGCGAGCCCGCAAAGCTCACGATCACCGGCTGAGTCGGCACTCCGGCCAGCCGGATCGGCGGCGGATCAGACGTACCGCTCGAGGATGGATGCCTCCGCGAGCCGGGACAGGCCCTCGCGGACGCCCCGGGCACGGGCGTCGCCCACGCCCTCGACGGCCTGCAGGTCCTCCACGGTCGCGCCCAGCAGTCGCTGGAGGCTGCCGAAGTGCAGCACCAGGCGGTCGACCACGGCCACCGGCAGGCGCGGAACCTTGGCCAGCAGCCGGAAGCCGCGCGGGCTGACAGCGGCATCCAGCGCGTCAGATGCGGACGGGTAGCCGATCGCCTTGGCGACCGACACCAGGTCGATCAGCTCGGTGGCGCCCAGCAGATCCAGCTCCACCAGCGCCTCGTCCAGGGTGCGGGACTTACGGCCGACGGGCAGGTAGTCCCGGATGACGAGCGTGCGGTCGGCGTCGACGCCGGCCATCAGCTCGTCGAGTTGAAGAGCGAGCAGTCGACCGTCGGTGCCCAGCTCGACGACGTAACCGGCGATCTCGTCGGCGATCCGGCGGACCATCTCCAGCCGCTGCACCACCGCCACCGCGTCCCGCACCGTGACCAGGTCTTCGATCTCGAGCGCGGAGAGCGTGCCGGAGACCTCGTCCAACCGCAGCTTGTAGCGCTCGAGAGTGGCCAGCGCCTGGTTGGCCCGGGAGAGGATCGCGGCCGAGTCGTCGAGGACGTGCCGCTGACCGTTGACGTAGAGGCTGATGATCCGCATCGACTGGCTCACCGAGATCACCGGGTAGCCGGTCTGCCGGGCGACCCGCTCGGCGGTGCGGTGCCGGGTGCCGGACTCCTCCGTCGGGATGGACGGGTCGGGCATCAGGTGCACGGCGGCCCGGACGATGCGGGTGCCGTCACTGGACAGCACCACGGCGCCGTCCATCTTGCACAGCTCGCGGACCCGGGTCGCGGAGAACTCGACGTCCAGCGGAAAGCCGCCGGTGCAGAGGCCCTCGACGACCTTGTCGTAGCCGAGCACGATGAGCGCGCCGGTGCGACCCCGCAGGATGCGCTCCAACCCGTCGCGCAGCGCGGTGCCGGGCGCCATGAGGGCGAGATTTGCCCGCAGCGGATCGCCGGCGCCCCCGGCAGCGGCGGTCACGCTCACGCTGATCGGGCGGGCCGGCGAGCCCACGTTGCCGGTGCGGGCCTGGGGCGGCGCTCCGGCAGGCTTGGTGGTATCGCGGTCGATCGGCACGGGCACAGTCTACGGACTGCCGTGCGGTGGGTGCTGTCGTGGTTACTGTGATGTGTCACGATGCCGCCCTTCGAACCGTTTCCACTTGCGGCGATGCTGTCCGTTATCGCCGTTGGCGTCGGCACGCTGAGTCACTCGGCGGACGCGCGGGCCGCATGGTGCAGGGCGGAGCGCACGTCAGTGACCTCGGTCACCCGCATCTGTTCGGGGCCCGCGCCGGTGCTGGCGGGGCCACAACCCGGCGGAACCAGCGCCACCCTGAACCCCAGGCGGGCGGCCTCGGCGAGCCGGCGCGGCACCGCACCGACCCGGCGCACCTCGCCGGTCAACCCCACCTCGCCGATCGCCACGAGGTGCGGCGCGATCGCCAGGTTGAGCCCACCCGAGGCGACCGCCAGCGCGACGGCCAGGTCGGCCGCCGGCTCCACCACCCGGATGCCGCCGACGGTGGCCGCGAACACCTCCCGGTCGTGCAGGGTCAACCGCTCGGTACGCCGTTGCAGGACCGCGAGCACCATGGCCAGGCGGGCCGAGTCGAGGCCCGAGACGGTACGGCGGGGAGAGCCGGCCACCGTTGCGCCGATCAGCGCCTGTACCTCCGTGACGAGCGCCCGCCGCCCCTCCATGGCCACGGTCACACAGGTGCCGGGCACTGGTTCGGAGTAGCGGGTGAGGAACAGCCCGGACGGGTCGGCCAGGCTGCTGATGCCGCCCTCGTGCATCTCGAAGCAGCCCACCTCGTCGGCTGCCCCGAACCGGTTCTTGACGCCGCGCACGAGCCGTAGCGAGGAGTGCTTGTCGCCCTCGAAGTGCAGCACCACGTCGACCAGGTGCTCCAGCACGCGGGGGCCGGCCACCTGGCCGTCCTTGGTGACGTGCCCGACCAGCACGGTCGCGATGCCCCGCTCCTTGGCGACCGAGACCAGCGCGGCGGTGACCGCGCGGACCTGGGTCACGCCACCCGGCACACCCTCGGTGCCGGTGGTCGAGATGGTCTGCACCGAGTCGAGCACCAGCAGGCCCGGTTTGACCGCGTCGAGGTGCCCGAGCACCGACGCCAGGTCGCTCTCGGCCGCCAGGTAGAGCTGGTCGTGCAGGGTGCCCATCCGCTCGGCGCGCAGCCGGACCTGACTGACCGACTCTTCCCCGCTGACCACCAGCGACGGGCTGCCGGCGCCCAGCGCCCACTGCTGCGCCACGTCGAGCAGAAGGGTCGACTTGCCCACGCCGGGCTCGCCGGCGAGCAGCACGACCGCCCCGGGCACCAGGCCGCCACCGAGCACCCGGTCCAGCTCGCTCACCCCGGTCGGCCGGGCACGGGCCGGAGCCGCGCTGATGGTGGCGATCGGTCGGGCGGGCTCGGTCGGCATCCGCGAGCTGACCACCCGACCGGAGACGGTCGGCCCGGTCACCGTCGACTCCACCACCGAACCCCACTCGCCGCACTCCGGGCAGCGACCCACCCACTTGGGCGGCTGGTGCCCGCAGGCGTCGCACTCGTACGCCGGGCGCGGCTCGCGGGTGGCGGACCGGGCGCGGGGCGCACCGGCCGCGCCGCCACGGCCGGAGGTCGATCGGGAGGTGGTCACATCAGGACGCTAGCCCCCTCGTACGACGAAAACACCCCGGCGTGGTGGTTCCCACGCCGGGGTGTCCGGTGCTCGATGATCGCGGTCACTCGTGGGTGGTGCCGCCCTCGTTGCCCTCGTAGCCGCCCTCGCGCTCGATGATCGGCGAGGCGGGGGCCGCCGGTGTGAGCGGCACCGCGATCGGCGCGGGACCGGTGACGGTGTTGCCGTTGCCGAAGTCGAAGGTCACCATGACGTTCTGGCCGGAACGCAGCGCCTCGGTCAGGCCGACGAGCCGAAGCTGCGAGGTGGCCTCCGAGTTGAGCTGGAGGTAGCTCAGCGGAGCCAGCTCGATGCGAGCGGGCTGACCCGGCGCGGCGGGGCTGGCGGAGCCCGATGCCCGCGCCGACTCCGGGGCGGACGGGGTCGCCGACGACGAGCCGCTCTCGGACGGGGTCGCGGACGGACTGGCCGAGCCGGACTCACGGGTCGACGGGCTAGCCGAACCCGATGGGCTCGCCGAGCCCGACGGGGTGGCGGAAGCCGACTCCGCGGCGGACGGCGTCGGGCTGGCCGAGCCACCCGAGATCAGCACCTCGCGGGCGCTCTGGGTGGTGACGGTGACCGTCACGGTGCTCTTCGAGTCGTTGTAGATCACCGCGTTGAGCAGGGCGTCCTGGCCGGCCTGGTAACCCTCGGTGCCGGGGTAGACCACCAGCAGGCCGCGCACCGAGTAGGCGCCGTTGGGGGTCGTGAGGTTGACGCCCTGGACCGACGGCTCCTTCAGAGCCGTCTCGGCGATCTGGCCAGCGCCGCAGCCGGACGCGAGCAGGCTGGTGGCCGCCGCGATCCCGGACAGCAGCAGGGCCGCCCGCCGGGATCGGTTGATCGAGCGCGTCACGTCGGTCCTCCTCGTTACGATCCCCACCCGGGCGCACGCCGGGGGAGGTGGCCATACCCGCGCAGACCGCGCTCCAGGGTAGTTGGAGCTGATCGAGGCCCGCACGGGGACCCGGCAATGCCACCCTCCGGGGTGCCCTCACACCACCCGACCGCTCGCCACCAGCAGCGCGACGTCGATGAGGGCCACCAGCATCACCGCTCGGAAGGCAGCCACCGGCCGCCGGCCGGCTTGGGCCGCCGAGCGCCCGGCGTACCAGCTCAGTGGCGGCACGGCCGCGGCCGTGCCGACCGCCGCGAGCCCGAGGATCGACGGCGGCCCGGGCGGTCCCAGGACCAGGACGGCGGTCGCGGCGAGGAGCAGCCCCGCCGCCGCCACCCGGCTGCCCGCCGCGCCGAGGCGGTGCGGCAGGCCGCGTACGCCGGTGCGGGCGTCGTCGGCGAGGTCGGGCAGCACGTTGGCGAAGTGCGCGCCGGCCCCGAGGCAGGCCGCCGCCGTCAGCAGCCAGAGCGGTGGGGGCGGTTCGCCGGGCAGGGCCAGCACGACGAAGCCGGGCAGCGCGCCGAAGGAGACGGCGTACGGCACGACCGAGAAGACGGTGGCCTTGAGCGGCCAGTCGTAGAGCAGCGCGGAGACCAGGGCGACCGTGAGCCAGAGGGCCGCCCGGGGGTTCGTGGTCAGCGCCAGCAGCGGGCAGGCCAGCGCGGCCACCACCGCGGCCCAGGCCGTGACGCGCCGGCCCACCGCGCCGGCGGCGACCGGCTTGTCGGTACGCCCCACCGTGGCGTCCCGCTCGGCGTCCAACGCGTCGTTGGTCCAGCCGACCGCGAGTTGGCTGGCGAGGACGGCGAGCACCACGGAGACGATTCCGGTCAGCCGGTGCCCCACTCCCCAGGCCAGCAGTCCGGACACTGTGGTCACTGCGGCGGCAGGTTCCGGATGGCTCGCCCTGACCAGCCCTAACACCCTCGACGACATAAGGGAAGTCTGGTCGTTACCGAGCAGTCGTGCCACGCTCGGAGCCATGCGAGACGTGGCGTCGACCGCTCAGCGGGTGCTGCCGCGCAACGACCCGCGCCAGTACGACGACCTGGCGGGCGAGTGGTGGCGGCCGGATGGCGCCTTCGCGATGCTGCACTGGCTGGCCGAGGCCCGCGCGGCGCTCGTACCGCCGGCGAGGGGTCCGGGCGCGGTCCTGGTCGATCTGGGCTGCGGCGCCGGTCTGCTCGCGCCGCACCTGGTCGGCAAGGGCTACCGGCACGTCGGGGTGGACCTGACCCGTTCGGCGCTGGTCCAGGCCGCCGGGCACGGCGTGCGCGTCGTGCAGGGCGATGCGACGGCGGTGCCGCTGCCCGACGGCTGCGCCGACGTGGTCTCCGCCGGTGAGCTGCTGGAACATGTGCCGGACTGGCCGCGTGCGGTGGCCGAGGCGTGCCGGCTGCTGCGCCCCGGTGGGCTGCTGGTGCTGGACACGCTCAACGACACGGCGCTGGCCCGACTGGTCGCGGTGCGGATCGCCGAGCGGCTGCCGACGGTGCCGCGCGGCATCCACGATCCACGGTTGTTCGTGGACGCCCGGACGTTGGTGGCCGAGTGCGCCCGGCACGGTGTCGAGCTGCGCCTACGCGGGATCCGACCGCAGGTCGGAGGGCTGCTCGCCTGGCTGGTGCGGCGGGCCCGCGCGGCACGGACGCCGGGTGCGCCGTCGACCGGCCGCGCGCCGCGCATCGTGCCGACCCGGTCCACGGCCGTGCTGTACCAGGGCCAGGGGGTCCGCAGAGGATAGTCGGCTCGTGGCGGGGTATGGGACGCCGAGGAGGGAGCGATATGACGGTGCACGCGCTTGAGGCGGCCCGCAGGTTGACGCCACGGTTCGCCGCGCGGGCGGCTCAGCACGACCGGGACGGCTCCTTCCCGGCCGAGGACTTCCGTGACCTGCGGGAGGCCGGTCTCTTCGGGTTGATGGTCCCGCGCGCGCTCGGTGGCCTGGGGGCGAGTTTCGCGGAGTACACCGCGGTCGCCACCGAGCTGGCCCGGGGCAACGGCGCGACGGCGCTGGTGTTCAACATGCACGCCTCGGTGACCGGCGCGCTGGGTGCGGTCACCGAGGAGCTGGCCGAGGCTCTGGGCGTGTCGGACGAGGCGCTGGCCGCCCGGGACCGGCTGCTCACCGCCGCCGCCCAGGGCGCCTGGTACGGCGTGGCGATGAGCGAGCGGGGCACCGGTGCCCGCCTCTCGCAGTTGAGCACGGTCTACGAGCCGACCGACGGCGGTTGGCACCTCAAGGGCAGCAAGACCTTCTGCTCCGGGGCGGGGCACGCCGACGGCTACCTGGTGGCCGCGCGCAGCGCCACCGACCAGTCGACGGTGTCGCAGTTCCTGGTGCCGGCCGGTGCCGGTCTGAGCGTCGAGCCGACCTGGGACGCCCTCGGCATGCGGGCCACCTCGTCGCACGACCTGCACCTGGACGTCACCGTGCCGGGCGACCGGCTGCTCGGTGGGGTGGAGGGGTTGGCCCTCGTGATCGCCCAGCTCATGCCGCACTGGCTGGTGGCCAGCTACGCGGCCGTCTACGTGGGGGTGGCGCGGGCGGCCATCGACGCGGCGGCCGAGCACCTCAACGCCCGCAACCTGGCCGGCCTGCCGGCGGTGCGCTCGCGGCTGGGTCGGGCGGACGCGGCGACGGCCGCTGCCGAGCTGGCGGTGGCGGAGGCGGCCCGCCGGGTGGACGACGAGCCGGGTGACGCGGAGACCAACCGCTGGGTGTGGCGGGCGAAGCTGCTGGCCGGGACCACGGCCGCCGAGGTGGCGGCGTCGATGCTGGAGGCGGCGGGCACGTCGGCGACCCGGCGTGGCCATCCGTTGGAGCGGCTCTACCGGGATGCCCGCTGCGGCTCGCTGCACCCGGCCACGTCGGACGTCTGCGCCGACTGGCTGGGCATCGCCGCGCTGGGCGGGGATCCGGACCGCGACGGATCGGCACCGCGTTGGTGAGCGGGTGTCGCGGGAAAGGTAAGAGGCCGGCCGAGGTGGCCGGTGGGACGGCCAGGGGGAGGAGCGCGTTTGACGAGAGGTGGGGATCGTGTCCGTACCAGTGATCGCGGGGCTCGGGACAGCGCAGCCGCCGTCCGCTTCGCAGGACGAGCTGTGGGAGGGCTTCTTCTCCCGGCACTTCACCGGCAGCACCCGGGCGTTGGCCGAACGGATCTTCGCGAACTCGGGGGTGACCCGGCGGCAGGCCGCGGTCAACCCGTTGCTCGAGGACGTCTCGGACTGGCCGACCGAGCGCCGCATGCGTCGCTACCAGGTGGAGGCGCTGCCGCTGGGCAAGGAGGCGGTGGGGCGTGCGTTGACCGCCGCCGGCCTGGACGCCGGCGACGTCGGCCTGTTCATCGTCTGCTCCTGCACCGGGTACGCCACTCCGGGGCTGGACATCCTGCTCGCCCGTGACCTGGGCATGGCGGCGGACACGCAGCGCATGTTCGTCGGCCACATGGGCTGCTACGCGGCGCTACCCGGGCTGGGCGCGGCGAGTGACTTCGTCACCGCCCGGGGCCGGCCGGCGCTGCTGCTCTGCGCGGAGCTGACCAGCCTGCACATCCAGCCGTCCACGGCCCGGGTGGACACTCAGCAGATCATCTCGCACGCGCTCTTCTCGGACGCCGCCGTCGCCGCCGTGGTGGTGCCTGGCGGCCGGGGGTACGCGTTGCGCGAGGTCGCCTCGGTGACCGACACCTCGACGGCCGACCACATGACCTGGGACGTCACCGACGCGGGCTTCCGGATGGGGTTGTCGTCGAAGGTCCCGCAGGTCCTCTCCCGGCACGTGCGCGGCCTGGTCGACGACCTGTTGGCCCGGCATGGCGGCACCATCTCCGAGGTGGACGGTTGGGCCGTGCACCCGGGCGGGCCGCGGATCCTCAACGTGGTCGAGCGGGAGTTGGCCCTGCCGCCGGAGGCGTTGGCCGCGTCCCGGGCGACGCTCGACGAGCACGGCAACTGCTCGTCGCCGACGGTGCTGCTGATTCTGGACCGGCTCGCTCGTTCGACGCCGCCGCCCCGACGGGTGGTCATGCTGGCGTTCGGTCCGGGTCTCACCCTGTACGCCGTCCTGCTGGATCGACAGGAGTGAACGAGGACGACCCGGCCGGTACGCTCCCCGTATGAGTGCGGCGGGGGACGACCGGCTGCGGTCGGCGGTGCTGGTCGGTATGGCCCTGGGCGCGCTGGCGGTCGGCGGCTGGTGGTGGCGTGCCGCCGCACCCGCCCCGGTGGCCGGGCCGGTGCGTCCACCCGCCAGCACGCCCAGCGTCAGCACCGAAATGGATCGCGTCCTGGCCCGTGTCGAGCCCGAGGCGCGGGTGACGGTGCGGATCGATGCGGAGACGGGCGAGGCCGTCGAGGTGCGCAGCGATCGGCGGGTCGTTGTCGACCCGGAGACCGGCGAGGTCGCCGACCTCGATGCCGACGTGGGGGTTCTCGTTCCCGGGAGCGATCTGCCCTCGTTCCGCAGCACGATCTGGCGCGAGCAGCGGGAGCTGACGCCCGGCGAGGCGCGGACCCGGCAGGCGTCCGACGACGGCTCCCGCTTCCTGCTCCAGTACCGGTGCACCCGACCGGGCACGCTGGCGGTGACGAGCACCGGGGCCGAGATCGCCGGCCCGCCGCGCATCGACTGCGACGGCACGCTCGCCTCCGCCCGGGTGTTGCCCGGCGGCGGCCCGTTCCGGGTGTCGCTGTCGGCCGTCGGCGACCGGCCGATCGACGTCGAGGCGCAGCTCGTCGCGCTGCCCCCGTCGTAGGGGCTGTCCGCTCAGCGGGCCAGGGCGGTCAGGTCGTCCTGGTACGCGTCGACCGGCCCGACAGCGGGCAGCACCCGGGTCACCACGCCGGCTCGGTCGACCAGCAGCGCGTTGGCGGCGCCCGGGCCCAGGAACGAGCGCAGACCGCCAGCGGGGTCGGCCAGCGCACGGACGCCGTCGACGGGTGGTGCGGTCGTGACGGCTCTGCCTTCGGTGACGGTGACCACCGTGACGCCGACGGGTGCTGCCGTCGCGGCTTCGACGACGACGTCGGGGCAGCCGCAGTCGTCCACGAGGATGATCATGGCGGGCAGCAGGCCGCGGAGCGGCACGGGCGCCTGCTCGGCGTCGACGAGGTCCAGCGCGGGCAGCGCCTGGCCGGTCAGGGACACCGGTGGCGGTGAGGGCGCCGGAGTGGGCCGGTCGGTGCCCCGGCCTGCGCGGGGCCAGGTCACGGCGAGCAGGCCGGTCAGAGTGGTGAGCACCGCCACCAGCAGGACGAGCAGCGGCAGGGCGAGCACCCGGCGTGCGGGTTGCCGGCCGGCGGCCCGGCGTAGCTCACGGCGCACCTGGGCGGCCTCGCTGGCGAGGGCGGAGGCGTCGTCGGGGACGACGATGCGGCCCCACTCGGGTGGTAGGTCGGGCAGGCCGTCGGATGGACCGTGGCCCTCTGCGTCCGGCTTGCCCATCGGACCCCCCAGGAAGCGTCTCGAGAGCGGAGTGTGGCTCGGACTCCAGGGTCCCGCACCGGGGGCACGTCCCGCTACATCTGGGCGCGGTCTCGCACGCCGGGATACCATGGGAGGAGCGCATAGCCCTTGATCTCGACGTTTCGTTCACTCGTATCGGGAAGTCATCCGATCGTCACGGAGCGTGTTTGAACCATCGGTTTGACCGCCTGTCAAGCTGAAGAAAGACCTCTCACAGGGCCCCTGAGCTGCGCCAACGGTCAGGACATCGGTGAGACATCGTTGCCTGAGCGTGTTACCCTAGACACAGCGAAAGGGGTTTCGAACCTATGGTTTTCAGTGTCGGCGAGACCGTTGTTTACCCCCACCACGGGGCCGCACTCATCGAGGCAATCGAGACTCGGGTCATCAAGGGCGAGCCTAAGCAATATCTCGTCCTGAGGGTCGCGCAGGGTGACCTGACGGTCCGGGTGCCGGCTGAGAACGCCGAGATCGTGGGCGTTCGTGAGGTGGTCGGCGAAGAGGGCCTCGGTAAGGTCTTCGACGTTCTCCGGGCTCCGCACACCGAGGAGCCGACCAACTGGTCGCGGCGTTACAAGGCCAACCTGGAAAAGCTGGCCTCCGGCAATCCGCTCAAAGTCGCCGAGGTCGTGCGTGACCTGTGGCGTCGGGAGCGGGAGCGGGGCCTGTCCGCAGGCGAGAAGCGGATGCTGGCCAAGGCCCGCGACATTCTCGTCGGCGAGGTCGCGCTGGCTGAGAAGAGCACCAAGGACGAGGCGGAGACGCTGCTCGACAAGGTCCTCACCGAGGCCTAGTCCGCACAGCATCGTCGTACCCACTTCGTAGCGAAGAAACCACCGAGGACCGCGACGTGACCGCGCAGCTCAACCCGCGCGGTGACGTCGCGGTCCTCGTGCCTGCGGCCGGTGCTGGCGTACGCCTCGGTCCCGGCCGACCCAAGGCGCTGCGCCTGCTCGCCGGAGAACCGCTGCTGGTGCACGCCGTGCGCCGGCTCGCCGCTGCGGCGTCGGTCCACACGATCGTGGTGGCCGCGCCCGCGGCCGAGGTGACGGGCGTCCGTGCGCTGCTGGCACCGGTCGCGCCGGTGACCGTGGTAGCCGGTGGCGCCGAACGACAGGCCTCCGTCGCCGCCGCGCTCGCGGCCGTGCCGGCCGGCCCGACGATCGTCCTGGTGCACGACGCCGCCCGCGCGCTGACCCCACCCGAGTTGGTCGAGTCGGTTGCCGCCGCGGTCCGGGGCGGCCAGGCGGCGGTGATCCCGGTCCTGCCGGTCGTCGACACGATCAAGGAGGTCGACGCCGACGAGGTGGTGCTGGGAACCGTCGACCGATCCGCCCTGCGCGCGGTGCAGACCCCGCAGGGCTTCCGCCGGTCCGTGCTGGCCGCCGCGCACGCCGCCGCGGGTGATCCACTCACCGACGACGCCGGCCTGGTCGAGAAGCAGGGCGTGGCGGTGGCCTGTGTGCCCGGTTCGGAGTACGCGCTGAAGATCACCCGCCCGTTCGACCTGGCCCTGGCGGAGCACCTGCTCGCCGCCGGCGGCTGACGCGTCACGCCGTGGCTCAGATATCAGTCGTCGTGGTGGCCCGTCGGAGTCTGTCGCGCACGACATAACGCTGGCCCTGCGTGAAGGCGCTGCCCCTGCCCCTCGCTAGGTGGGGAACCGGCTGTCGCAGGGTGAGGTGGCCTTGCATCCCAGGCTCGGTCAAACCGAAGACCTGATAACGCCCGTCGGTCCAGCCGAGCTTTCGGCTGGCTTCGATGATGTCGGCGACTCGTGCGTCGCGCGCCTGCCCTGTGGCGCGTAGCCGGTTGATCTCTCCGGCGGACCAATCGACATTGTCGACGCGGAACAAGATTTTCGGTACTTCCGGGTGAATCTGCTGCTGGGAGTAGAAGGCCAGGTATTCCACCGGCTGAAAGGCGCGGCCAGCCTGGCACACATAGGCGCGTACGGACTCGTAGAGCCCCCAGGCATCCCGAGCCGGCACCACGACGGTGTCCTGTCGTGGTAATGGTCGGGCCGCGTGTACGTGGGTGACCCGCTCGTTGTTCGCAAGCCAGTTGGCCGCGTCGGGGTCGGCCCAACCCAGCACATCGATCATCTGCGTGAGGCGGAATGGTACGTCGGCTGCGAGTAGCGAGTCGTGGTGAGCCAGGCGGTTGCGAAAGACGCGCAACCTTTCCAGGGCGGCCACGACGTCGTTCCGCTTGCCGGAGGAGTGTGGAAACGCCTTGTGGATGGCTTCTCGCCACAGCTGCTCGTGCTTGGGACCCAGCAGGTTGACCCAGAACCCGAAGCTCAGGCCGGCGATGACCTGATCGCGCTTCTCCTTGCTGCTGTTCTCGCTGCGCAACCGGTTGCGGACCTGCAGAACGCTCTGGTCGATGCTGTCCTGGACGGCCTTGGTGGCGCTGATCGGCAACAGGAACCAGGGAATCCCGCGCTCGGCCTCGTTGAAGTGCCTCTGCATCGCCGTATCGATGGCATTTCGCACGACGACTTCGACGTAATGGAACGCCTCGAAGGATGCGGCGGACAACGCGACATTCCACTCGTAGAGCTCGCATGCTTTGCTGTGGTCACCGCCGGCCGCGTCGAGGTAGGAGCCGAAGCGGCTGGGGGAGACCCACTGGGGCATGGTCTGCAGGAAGGGGTGCTGCGCCATTCGTCAAATGATAGGGAGAATCACGCCCGCGAGCGGTGGCTGAACGACGTGTCCCGGAAAAGATTAGAGCCCCAGGAGCATGCGATAGGCAGAGGCAACCTGGGGCGTTCGGCCCGAAGGTACCCCCGGGGCAATCGGATGTCAAGACCACTTGAGCGTGGAGTGGGGCGCGATCCGTCCGTGGTGACGCGTAACCTCGGATCATGATCGTTCCTCGGGTGGCCATCGGCACCGACGTGCACGCGTTCGAGCCTGGCCGACCCTGCTGGGTTGCCGGCCTGCTCTGGCCCGACCAGGACGGTCTCGCCGGCCACTCGGATGCCGACGTCGCCGCCCACGCCGCCTGCAACGCGCTGCTCTCCGCCGCCGGTCTCGGTGATCTCGGCTCCGCGTTCGGCGTGGACCAGCCCGAGTGGGCCGGGGCCTCCGGCGTGGCGCTGCTGGCCGAGACGGCCCGCCGGGTCCGGGCCGCCGGCCTGGCGATCGGCAACGTGTCCGTGCAGGTCATCGGCAATCGACCCAAGATCGGTCGCCGTCGGGAGGAGGCTCAGCAGGTGCTCTCCGAGGCCGTCGGCGCCCCCGTGACCGTCTCCGCCGCGACCACCGACGGGCTCGGCTTCGCCGGCCGTGAGGAAGGTCTGACGGGCATCGCCGTGGCTCTGGTGTACGACTCCCCGGCCGCCTAGGATCGCCGCGATGTCCACCGATCCCGCCCCCGACCGGTACGCCGCCGACGGCTACCTCGAACGCGCCCAGCTCCTCGCCGAGCTGGGCCGCCACGACGAGGCGGCCGGCGAGTTGACCGAAGGGCTCGCGCTGAAGCCCGCCGACGCGGACGCCCTCACCATGCTGGCCCGGGTGCATCTCGCCGCCGACCGACCGGTCGAGGCACTCACCGCCGCCGACTCGGCCGTGGCCGCCGCACCGGACGCCCCTCCGGCGCTCGTGGTGCGGGCGATGGCGCTGGCCGACCTGGGGCGGTACGCCGAGGCGGCCGCCATCGCCGACCAGCTGTTGGCGCTCGGGCCGGCCGACGCGTACGCCCAGCGCAGCGCTGCGGCGATCCTGGCCGACGCGCGCAACGGCCAGCCGGCGCTGAACGCGGCCTGGCGTGGGGTCGAGCTGGCCCCCCAGGAGCCGCAGGCGCACCTGGTGCTCGCCCTGGTCGCGGCCCGGCTGGAGCTGTTCGACCTGGCCGAGCGGGCCTACCGGGAGGCGCTGCGGCTCGACCCCCGCCTCACCGAGGTCGGGCACGACGTCGGCGTTCTGCGCCTGGAGCAGCGCCGCTGGTCGACGGCGCTGGAGCAGGTGGCCGAGACGGTGGCGCTCGGCCCCAGCCGGATCGACTCGCCGCGGACCCTCGCGCACGGCGTGCACCGACTGGTGCTCTACGGCGCGGGCTGGTCGCTGGTCGCCGCGGTGGTGGTCGCGTTCGTGGCGTCGACGAACGACGGGCTCTCCCGGGTCGTGGCGGTGCTCGCCGCTTTGATCGGCGGCGTCGTGGTGTGGCAGCTCGTGGCCCGGCTTCCGGGGTTCACCCGGACCGTCCTGCCGACCATGCTGCACGCCGACCGGACGATGGCCCTGGCCATCTACGCCGTGGCGGCCGCGCCGCTGCTGCTACTCGTGTACGCCATGGTCGGCTCGCCGTGGCCGCTGGTGCTCGCCATCGCCGCCACGGCGACAGCCGAGTTCGCCGCCTTCACCAGAACAACCACCCGCTGACCCAACCTCCGGCAACCCAACCCACGGCGCAACCCAGAAGATCAACAAGCGTCACCCAGCGCGCCTAGGTCAGGGTTTTCGCCGGAGCCCGCCCGCGTCGGGATCAAGCCTGACCGCCCAGAGCGGGTGGGCTCCGGCGAAAACCCCAAGGGCGACTAGACGGAACGCGCCCACGTCCAGGCGTACCCCTCGTCTTCGCAGGCGCGGGCCGCGTCGCAGAGGTCGAGGGGGCGGAAGGTGTCGACCATGACGGCCAGCTCGTCGAAGTAGTCCGCGCCGATGGAGCGTTCGGCGGCGCCCGGCTGGGGGCCGTGGGTGAATCCGGACGGGTGCAGCGAGATCGAGCCCTGCTCGATGCCGGAGCCGCGCCGGGCCTCGTAGTTGCCGCCGGTGTAGAAGAGCATCTCGTCGGAGTCGACGTTGTGGTGGTTGTACGGCACCGGGATCGACTGCGGGTGGTAGTCGACCTTGCGGGGCACGAAGGAGCAGATGACGAAGTTGGGCCCCTGGAAGGTCTGGTGCACCGGCGGGGGCTGGTGGATCCGGCCGGTGATCGGCTCGAAGTCGTGGATGGAGAACGCCCACGGGTAGAGGTGCCCGTCCCAGCCGACCACGTCGAACGGGTGGTTCGCGTAGACGTGGCGGGTCCAACCGCGTCGGTGCCGGACCAGCACCTCGACCTCCGCGCCGTCGACGAGCAGCGGCGTGTCGGGGCCGCGGACGTCGCGCTCGCAGTACGGGGAGTGCTCCAGGAACTGCCCGCGTACGGAGAGGTAGCGCTTGGGCGGGCCGATGTGCCCGGACGCCTCGACGGTGAGCAGTCGTACCGGCTGGTCGCCGGTGGGTACCAGTCGGTGGATGGTCGAGGTGGGGATGACGACGTAGTCACCGGCGACCGCGTCCAGGGCCCCGAACGGCGACTCGACCCGCAGGGTGCCGGCCTCGACGTACAGGCAGTGGTCGCCGGTGGCGTCGCGGAACAGCGGGGAGGGCCGGTCGGCCAGGACGTACCCGATGCGGACGTCATCGTTGGCGAGCAGGTACTGCCGGCCGAGGACCGGGTCGGCGGCGCCGGCGTCGAGCTTGTGGGTGCGCAGGTGGCGGGGCTTGAGCGGCAGGTTCGGCGTCCGGGTGAACGTGGGCGGGGTGAACTCGTCGGCGGCGAGGATCGCGGTGGGCGCGTGCCGGTGGTAGAGCAGGGACGAGTCGGAGGAGAAACCCTCCTGCCCCATCAGCTCCTCGGCGTAGAGGGTGCCGTCGGGCTGGCGGAACTGGGTGTGGCGCTTGCGCGGAACCTCGCCGACGCTGCGGTAGTACGGCATCTCGCCTCCCGATATATCCCGTTCACCCGGCCGAGGGCGTCCGATAATCGGACGCTGTTGTCCGTTCCTTGTAGCGTCCCGTAGATTCTTGTTCCGTGTCAACGCAGGTGCCCGCGCTCCTCGACGGCCTGGTGGACGACGCCGCCGTCTTCCCTCCGGGCAGCGCCACGCTGCTCGACGCTCTGAAGGCACACCGTCAGCACCGCGCCGGCTGGTACGCGGACCTGGTCGGCCCGCTGCTCGTCCCCGCCTCGACCGTGGCGTCGGGCGACCTGAATCGTCTCGTCGACCCGGCCGAGGGCTTCGTGATCGGGATGATCGGTGACACCGGGATCACCCAGCTGCCGTTCGCGCTCTCGTTCCTGCCGCCGGACGGCGTCACGGCCCGCCAGGTCGAGGTGGCCGTCGCCAAGCGGGGCGAGGACCCGCTGCCCGGCCTCGCCGACCTGCTGCGGCTGACCGGGACCCTCCCGGGCGTCGAGGCCGTCTACGCCGAGCTGCCGCTGACCTTCGGCCTGATGGGCGCGCTGGACGCGCTCGCCGCCGCCCGGGCCGACGGCGTGCCGATCGCCGCCAAGTTCCGCACCGGCGGCCTCGCCGCAGAGCTGTTCCCCACCCCGGCCGAGCTGGCGGCGGTGCTCTGCGCCTGCCGCGACCGCGACCTGCCGTTCAAGCTCACCGCCGGACTGCACCAGGCGGTGCGGCACCTCGACCCGGAGACCGGGTTCACCCACCACGGTTACGCCAACGTGCTGGCCGCGACGCTCGCCGCCGCCGACGGGGAGAGCGTGCGGGTGGTCGCCGAGTTGCTGGCCGCCCTCGATCCACGTCCGCTGCTCGAACGCGTCGACGGACGGCTGGACGCGCCGCGCCCGCTCTGGGTCGGCTTCGGCTCGTGCAGCATCCTGGAACCACTTACCGATCTGATCCGGCTGGGGCTGGTGAACGGGGGCTACGACGGATGACCTGGGTGAGCGGCGTTGACGGTTCGCCGTACGGCGTGACGAACCTGCCGTACGGGGTGTTCTCCTCGGGCGGGGACGAGCCGCGGATCGGGGTGCGCGTCGCCTCGTGGGTGTTCGACCTGGCCGGGGCGGAGGCCGCCGGACTGGTGCTCGCCGCGGGCGCGCTGGGCCGGCCCACCCTCAACGACTTCATGGCGCTCGGGCGCCCGCAGTGGACGGCGGTCCGCCAGCGGATCGTGGAGCTGCTCACCGACCCGGCGCACCGGCCGGCGGTCGAGCCGCTGCTGGTGCCCCTGGCCGACGTGGAGTTGCTGCTGCCGTTCGAGGTGGCCGACTACGTCGACTTCTACTCCTCGGAGCACCACGCGTCGAACGTCGGGCAGATCTTCCGGCCGGGCCAGCCGCCGCTGCTGCCCAACTGGAAGCACCTGCCGATCGGCTACCACGGCCGCGCCGGGACCGTGGTGGTCTCCGGCACGCCGGTGGTCCGGCCCGTCGGGCAGCGGGCGTCCGCCGATGGTCCGGTGACCGGCCCGTCGGTACGCCTCGACATCGAGGCCGAGGTCGGCTTCGTGGTGGGCGTGCCCAGCGCGCTGGGCGACCGGGTCCCGGTGGACGACTTCGCCGATCACGTCTTCGGGGTGGTGCTGGTCAACGACTGGTCGGCCCGCGACATCCAGGCGTGGGAGTATCAGCCGCTCGGCCCGTTCCTCGGCAAGTCCTTCGCCACCTCGGTCTCGGCCTGGGTGACCCCGCTGGAAGCCTTGGCCGACGCCTTCGTGCCGGCTCCGGACCAGGACCCGCCGGTCGTCGACTACCTGCGCGACGTGCCGCACCTGGGGCTCGACCTGCGGCTGGCGGTCGAGTGGAACGGCGAACGGGTCAGCGAGCCGCCGTTCGCCGGCATGTACTGGACGCCGGCCCAGCAGTTGGCGCACCTGACCGTCAACGGCGCGTCCCTGCGCACCGGCGACCTGTACGCCTCGGGCACCGTCTCCGGCCCGGAGCGCTCCCAGGTCGGCTCGTTCCTGGAACTGACCTGGGGCGGTGCCGAGCCGGCGAAGGTCGGCGCCGAGAGCCGTACCTTCCTCGCCGACGGCGACACCGTCACCATCACCGCCACCGCGCCCGGGCCGGACGGCACCACCATCGCCCTGGGCGAGGTCACCGGAACGGTCCAGCCGGCCCGCTGAGGCGTCCGCCTCCCGGCCGTCCCATCGACGAGACTCTTGGTCGCACCGTCTGTGCGATAACCACCCCCCGGTTACCCCGTTGATCACGCGGATCCGTCGCCCCGCCACTCCTTGCGGAAGTGGTGGGGCGTCCCGACGTACACGGAGGTAACAACGATGCACGATCTCACCGGAGCGCTCTGGCGCACCAGCAGCCGGTCCAACGATCAGGGGCTGTGCGTGGAGGTGGCGGACAACCTGGTCGACGTGATCGGCCTGGTCGCGGTCCGCGACTCCAAGGACCAGAGCGGCCCCACACTGGCTGTCAGCCCGCCGGGATGGACAGCGTTCGTCGGCGCGATCAGGTCTGGTCGCTTCGACCACTGAGCGGTGTCGCACCGCCGAAACGGACAACGTGGCCTCCGGGTGGTGGAAATTCCGTCCGGGGGCCTCGTCCGGCCCGCACCGCGCGTACCGTCGGTGGCACGGGAGGGTGACATGTCGACGGTCGCGGTTACCGGTTTCATCGAGGCGCACGCCGTCGATGTCTGGTGCCTGTTGACCGACCTGTCCGGCCGCGCCGCCCGACTGACCGGGGCCGGCCCGGTCGAGGTGCTGACCCCGGGCCCGTTCGGCCCGGGCACCGCGTGGCGTGCGGAGCGCGCCCAGCCGGGCGGCGGCACTCTCACCGAGGAGTTCCTGGTGGTGGAGGCGGTCGCGCCGCAGCGGCTGGTGCTCTGCTCCTCCGGTGCTGGCGCGGATTACCGGATCACCTGGCGTCTGCGTCCGGCCCGACGACGTCGCCGCCCGTGTACGGCGGTCACCGTCACCCAGGAGGCGGTGCCGACCGATCCGTACGGTCGGGTGGTGGCCCTGCTGCTGGGTGGCCTCGCCGCCCGGGCGGTCGAGGTGGCGCTCCGGCGTGACCTCGCCGACCTGGCCGTCGCGGCCGGCGCAGCCAACTCGCTCGAAGCGGCCTGAGCGCGCGTGCCAGGAGCTTGACCCGTACAACCTGACCGGGCTCCGACCCACTGCGCTGGGTAGGGTGCCGGGCGGAGGTGCGGCATGGGGTTCCCGAGGGGCCGGCGACGGCTCGTGCTGGCGGTGGCGGTGCTACTCGCCGTGGCGGCCGTCGCGGTCGTCGTCCATCGGGTGCTCGCGCCGGCCGAGGTGAGTACGCCGGCCCGTGCGGACTATCCGGCAGCGCCCCAACCTGTGCCCGGTGTGATCGGCCGTCTGCCGGTCGCCCCGTTGATCGTGGACGGGAGGCTGCGGGTGTACGCCGCCCACCGCCAGGTCTACGCGGACCGGCCGGTCGACGGCCGCTACCGGACCACGCCGTTCTGGTCGTACCGGCGTTGGCCGGCGGAGTTGACCGGGGTGGTGGCCAGCGGTCGTACCGTCGTCAGTCGCTGGTCCGACGGTCAGCTCGTCGCCCTCGACGCGGCCACCGGTCGGGTGCGGTGGCGCGCCGAGGGTCCGGCCGAGCCCGGCGCGGTGAACCGACGTACCTGGGCGGCCGTCGTCTGGAACCCGCCGGGGCTCTACCGCGTTGGTTTGCGCGACGGACGGATGGCGCTCGTGGTGACGGGCGACCGGGAGGCGCGCGCCGTCGAGCTGACGGACGGCCGGGAACTGTGGCGGGTCGCGCTGCCCGGTCCCTGCCGCGGTGACGTGGGCACCACGGTGACCGGCCAGCTGGTCGGGCTGGACACCTGCGCGGGGCCGGCCACTGTCGAGTTCCGCGACGGCGCCACCGGCGTGGTGCGGGAGCGCTGGCGACCGGACGAGTCTCCGGACGGGTTGGTGGTGACTCCGCTGGGTTGCCGTAGCGGACGATCGGACTGTGCCGGCCTGCGCACCGCCGGACCTGGCGACGCGGGTGGTCGGGGGTGGCTGGTGGGCGTGGGTGCTCCCGTTGCCGCACCGTCCCTGGACCCGGCCGGCGTGGCCGTGGTCGACGAGGTGGCGGTGACCGTGCGCGACGGGACGGCGGTGGGCCGTTCGACGCGTTCCGACGCCGACCTGTGGCGGATCGGTGGTCTGGGTCCGGGGGCCCGGGTGCTCGCCGGGCAGCCCGGCCGGGTGTACCTGCTCACTCAGGAGAACGATCTGGTGACGCTGAACCCGGTGACCGGCGCGCAGCTGTCCCGCTTCCCAATGAACGTCGGCTCGGACGGTACCGGTTGGGAGCCGGGTGCGGTGTTCGCTGTGGACGGCTACCTGGCGCTGGAGCGGCTCCGGCGGCCGGTCGCGCCCGATGCCGATGATCAGCGGTACTTCCTGTCGTCCGAACCGGTGATCCTGGCGGCGGGCTGAGGTGCGGAGCCGGTAATCACGGCTCGGATTCACGTTCAGCGGTATCGTCCCCTCAATATCACTCTGCGTGACTCGGGGGTTACCGCCATGTCGCACCGACGACTTCCCGCCGTGCTGGTCGCCGGCCGGCTGGGTCTGGTCGCGCTCGCCGCCCTGGCGACGGTGCTCCTCGCGCCCGTTGCCCCGGGCGCCGTCGGTCAGCTCACGGCTCGGGCGGCGGTGGCGCCGAGTGCCGGCACCGGTGTCACCTTCGAGGTGCGTCCCGCGCCAACCACGGCTCCTCCCACGCAGCCGCCCACCCCGTCGGCCCAGCCGGCTCCCACCCGGACCGCCCAGCCGCAGCCGCCGAAGCACGGCGGCGAACTGCCGCGGACCGGGGTGGGGTCGTGGCCTCTTCTGCTGGTCGTGGCGGGCGCGACGCTCGTGGTAGGTGGGTGGCTGCTGCGTCGGCGGCGATCGGTCAATTAGCTAAATAGCGGACAAACAGCACCATACGTCCTTCAGACTGCTAGACGGCGGACAGCAGACTGAAGGGCTGGGCCTCAATGCGGTTTCTACGACGAACGGTGGCCATCGCCGCCGCCCTGTTCGTGTTGCTCGGCGGTCTCGTGGTCCTGCCCGCCCAACCGGCCCAGGCGGCGCTGGTCCGCAGCTTCAGCCCACGCTTCCAGGAGAGTGAGCGCGGGGACGTGGTGTTCGCCGGCAACACCCTGGTGACCTGCTCGACGCCCGCCGGCCCGTGCGCCACCGCCCAGACCGGCACCACCGCGAACAACAACGACTTCACCGCCCGCTACGTGGACGTGGACAGTGTCGCCGCGACGGCCAACTCCAGCAGCGCCACCCTCACCGTGCCGACCGGAGCCACCGTGCTGTGGGCCGGCCTCTGGTGGATGGGCAGTGCCGCGAGCGGCGATCCCGGACGCCCGAGCATCCGGCTCGCGCCGCCCGGTCAGCTCTACACGACCCTGCAAGGCCAGGTCAACACCGGCAAGGTGGCCACCAACGGTGGCGTCGCGTACTCGGCGTTCGCCGAGGTGACCTCGCTCGTCACCGCGAGCGGTAGCTACACGGTCGGCGGCCTGACCACCGCGTTGGGCGCCAACGCGCGTGGTGGGTGGGCCCTGGTGGCGGCGATCCGCGACCCCACCCAGCCGCTGCGCAACCTCGCGGTCTTCGACGGGTACGCCGAGATCAGTTCCGCCGCTGCCGACTCCCGGGTGACCACCACCATCTCCGGCTTCCGTACCCCCAGCTCGGGGGCGGTGACGGCGCGCATCGGGGCGATCGCCTCGGAGGGGGACGCCGGGCTGACCGGAGACGGCATCTCGTTCAACGGGGTGGCATTGAACGACGCGCTGAACCCGGCGACGAACTTCTTCAACAGCTCGATCACCCGGCTCGGCTCCCGGGTGACGGCGAAGAACCCGAACTACGTCAACCAGCTCGGCTTCGACATCGACTACCTGGCCGCGCCGGCCGGGTCGATCGGCAACGCGCAGACCTCCGCCACCGTGGCGTTCAGCACCGGTGGTGAGTCGTACGAGCCGATGGCGCTCTTCACCGCGATCGACATCCTGGAACCGGACGTCATCGCCACGAAGACGGTCGGCCGGGTGGGCGGCGGAAGCCGCGTCGAGCCCGGCGACCAGCTCGAGTACACGGTCTCGGTCACGTCCAGCGGCAACGAGAACGCCACCACGGTCCAGCTCACCGACGCCATCCCGCCGGCCACCACGTACGTGCCGGGATCGTTGAGCGTCAACGGCGTCAGTCGTACCGACGCCGCCGGTGACGACCAGGGCGGCTACGTCCTGGCCGGCAACCGGGTGGTCGCCAACCTCGGTACCGGCGCGACGGCGGCGGCCGGCGGCACGTTGGTCACGGGCGCGGTGAGCACGGTGCGCTTCCGCGCCCGGGTCGTGGACTCGCCGGCACCCGGTGTGACAGTGGCCAACCAGGCGAGCATCAGCTACGGGTCACCGACGTCGAGCACCATCTACACGGATCTCACCGACGACCCGTCGGCGGCCGGGGTCGGGGATCCCACCCGGACCGACATCAACGACAGCCCGCAGGCGCAGGCGGTCCAGGTCGGCACGGCCGAGGACACCGTGCTCACCTTCAGCCTGCGCGACTACGTGGTGGAGCCGGACGGGGACGAGGTCACCTTCACCGTCACGTCGACGTCTCCCGCGCAGGGGACACTGACCTGCACGCCGTCCGGTGCCTGCACCTACGTCCCGGCACCGAACGTCAGCGGGTCGGTGGGCTTCAACTACACCGTCTCCGACCCGTCCGGGCGGTCCGCCTCGGCGGCCGGGACGATCACCGTCGCCGCCGTCAACGACCCGCCGGTGGCGGTGGCCGACCGTGCGACCACCGCGGGCACGGCGCCGGTCGCGGTGAACGTGCTGACCAACGACACCGACGTGGACGGCGACCCGCTCTCCGTCGTGCCGGCGACCGGCGGGACGGGCCGCGGCAGCTTCGTGTGCGACACCGTGCGCTGCACGTACACGGCGGGAGCGGGCTTCGCCGGCGAGGACACCTTCGAGTACACGGTCCGCGACCCGGACGACGGTCGGGCCACGGGACGGGTCACCGTCGTGGTCAGTCCCGCGGCGGGTTCCGGCCTCTCGATCAGCGCGCCGGAGACGGCGGCCCTGCCCACTGTTCGGGTGGGCACCCCGACGGCCAACGGGGAGCTCGGCGCGGTCATGGTCACCGACGATCGCGGCGCGCAGTCCGGCAGTTGGACGGCGACGGTCTCGATCACCAGCTTCACGAGTGGCCGCGGTGGAGTGGTGTCGGGCGCCTCGGTGACGTACGCCTCGGGTCCTGCGGTGCAGACCATCGGCACCGGAACGTTCCTGCCGCAGTCGGGTGCGTCCCTGGGCGCTCCACAGATCGCCGCACGGTGGACCGGGGGCAGCGGACCGAACGAGGTGACGTGGAATCCGAGCCTCACGGTGGCGCTGGATCCGTCGCTGGTGGCCGGCACGTACGAGGCGACGATCGTGCATTCGGTCGCGTAAGAGGTACACAAAGCCCGAAAAAGCACAACCCCGACATAAGCCCATAAAATAGACATGTGGCTGATGTGGCCGCCGCCTACCGGCGTTACCGAACTGGAAGTGAGGAAGTCTATGCGCTCTCTTCGTATGGCGGCCTGCGCCGCCGTAGCCGTCGGGGCGGGCCTGGCGCTGGCCACCCCCGCGGTCGCCGCGCCCAACGACAGCACCGTCGTCACGTTCAACGTGGTCGGCGCCGGCCTCGACATCACCGCTCCCGAGACGGCAAGCCTCGGCAGCGGCCTGCCCGGCACGGTCCTCAGCGGCCCGATCGGCACCGTGCGGGTCACCGACCAGCGCGGCGCTCCCGACGCGTCCTGGACGGCCACCGTGACCTCGACCCACTTCGAGACCGGCGGCGGCAGCCCCAGCGAGCGGATCCTGGCCAGTCAGGTCGACTACTGGTCCGGCCCCGGCGCGGAGCAGCAGGGCAACGGAACCTTCACCCCCGGCCAGCTGACCTCGGCCAACGCCCAGCCGCTGGACACCGTCAACCCGCTCGTCGCCTTCACCCACACCGGCGGCACCGGCACCAACAGCGTCGCCTGGTCGCCGACGCTGAACGTGAACATCCCCGCGTCGGCCATCGTCGGCACCTACACCGGGACGGTGACACATTCGGTGGCCTGACCGGTTCGGGCGTCGTCTGGCGGCGGCGCTGGCCGCGCTGCTCGCCGCCACACCGGCTGCCCCGGCACACGCCGGGGCAGCCGCGCCCGATCCGGAGCGGGACAGGATCGGCATCCAGCTGCTGGAAGCACCCGTCGACCGGCGAGCGGACCCGCGCGCCCACACCTACATCATCGACCACCTCGCCCCCGGCAGCACGATCAGCCGTCAGGTCCGGGTGGTCAACCGCTCCGACACCCGGTACCGCCTGGAGCTGTATCCGGCCTCCGCGACCGTCGACGGCGGACAGTTCCGGTTCGGCGAGGGCCGCAGCGCCAACGAGCTGACCTCCTGGACGTCGCTGGACCGTTCCACCGTCACCCTCGGGCCGGGCGACGAGTCGGACCTGACCGCTACGATCCGGGTGCCGAAGGAGGCGTCGGCCGGCGAGCGGTACGCGGTGATCTGGGCCGCGGTCACCTCGGCGCCCAAGGACGGCGGCAACGTCACCCAGGTGCACCGGGTGGGCATCCGGGTCTACCTCGATGTCGGCGCGGGCGGGGAGCCGCCGTCCAGCTTCGCCATCGGCGACTTCACCGCCGGTCGGAGCGCCGAAGGGCAGGCCACCCTGGCCGTGGCGGTGCGCAACACCGGCGGTCGGGCGTTGGACCTGACCGGCACACTCTCGTTGGCCGAGGGGCCGGCGGGTGTCCGCGCCGGCCCGTTCGACGTCGTCGACGGGACCACGCTGGGCCCGGCGCAGTCCGGGTCGGTCACCGTCGCCCTACCCCCGAAGCTGCCCAACGGCCCGTGGCGTGCGGACCTCACCCTGACCAGCGGACTGGTCAAGGAGACCGCGAGCGCCACGATCACCTTCCCGGACCCGGGCGAGCCGGCCAGCACCTTCGGCCTCGACGACCTGTCGATGTTCGTCGGCGGTTCGCTCGTCGTCGGCCTGCTGCTCCTCGCCGGCCTGCTGCTCGTGGTGCGCCGCCGCCGGCAGACGCCACTGCCCGCCGCCGGCTGAGTTCGCCGCCCGAGCCCGCCGAGCCAACTGCCGTCCACCCGGTTCGCCCGTTGGGGGCGAACCGGGCCGACGGTCAGGTCAGCGCCGCCTCCGCGGCCGCCAGGAACGCGTCGTTCTCCGCCGGGGTGCCGATGGTGACCCGGACGCCGTCCCCGGCGAACGGCCGCACGATCACCCCACGGGCCTCGCACGCCTTGCCGAACGCCAGGGCCTGCTCGCCGAGCGGCAGCCAGACGAAGTTCGCCTGGCTGGTCGGCACGTCGGGCACGAACTTGCGCAGCGCCTCGGTGACCCGCTCCCGCTCGGCGACGACGAGCGCGCACCGGCGCTCCACCTCGTCGGCCTGGGCCAGCGCCGCGAGCGCGCCGGCCTGGGCGGCCGTGCTCGTCGAGAACGGCGTCACCACCTTGCGGACCGCCGCCGCCACCGCGGGCTGCGCGACCAGCCAGCCGATCCGCAGCCCCGCGAGGCCCCACGCCTTGGACAGCGTGCGCAGCACCGCCACGTTCGGCCGGCCGAGGTAGTCCAGGCCGTCCGGCACCTCGGGGTCGGTGACGAACTCCCGGTACGCCTCGTCGATGACCACCAGCACGTCGTCCGGCACCGCGTCGAGGAACCGGTCCAGCTCGGCCCGGCGGACGGCCGTACCGGTGGGGTTGTTCGGGTTGCAGACCAGGATCATCCGGGTCCGGTCGGTCACCGCCGCCGCCATGGCCGCCAGGTCGTGCCCGTGCCCGGCGTCGTTGGCGACCCGCACGCTCGTCGCGCCGCTGGTCGCCGCGATGATCGGGTACGCCTCGAACGACCGCCACGCGTACAGCACCTCGTCACCGGGGAGGCAGGTGGCCCGCACCAGGTGCTCGGCGAGCGCCACCGACCCACAGCCGGTGGCGATCCGGTCCGCGTCTACGCCGTACCGCTGGGCCAACGCGTCGCGCAGCGCGACCACGCCCATGTCCGGGTACCGGTGCGAGCCGCTGACCGCCTCGGTGACCGCCTCGACCACGCCCGGCAGCGGCCCGTACGGCACCTCGTTGCTGGCGAGCTTGATGGCCTCCGGCAGACCCAGCTCGCGGGCCAGGTCGGCGGGGCTGCGTCCGGGCACGTAGCTGGGCAGCGCGTCCAGGTCGACGCGCGTCAGTCGGACGGTCGGCTGGTGGCGTCCGGAGTCGGTCATGGGGTGTCTCCCGAGGGCTGAGGGTGATCGTCGGTGGCGGGGGGACCGGTGGTGGCGGGGACCTCGACGACCAGCGTCAGCGCGCGCCGGTCGTGCAGCGCCCGGCGCAGCGGGTGGTCGACGAGCGGGGACACGGAGTCGATGAGCTGGATCAGCAGGCCGATGCCGAAGCAGGGCCAGAGCAGGGTGGGCATGCCCAGCGTCGTCCATCGGCGCAGCGCCCGGCCGAAGCCCAACGGCTGGTCGGCCTCGATGGGGACGGCGCGGATCCGCATCACCCGCTTGCCGATGGTCTGTCCGTTGGCGGCCATGGCGGGCACCTCGTACGCCAGCCACAGCGCGGTGGCGATCGCCAGGATCGCCAGCTGGAGCAGCCCGGCTTGCTCGCCGATCGGCGGCAGTCCCTCGCTGGAGGTGTTGCCCTCCATGCCGCGCCGGAACGCCTCCCGCCAGTACGGCGTCAGCTCTTGCAGCCACCGCCACACGAACCAGCCGTTCACGAGCACGTTCAGCGCGAGGACCAAGGCGATGTCGATCAGTCGGGCGACGAGCCGTCGGCCGTAACCGGCCAGCCTGAGCCCGTGCGGGCGAGGCTCCGGCGGCCGGCCGGGCCAGCCGGGGGCCCAGCCGGGAGGCAGGCCCGGCGGACCCCAACCGGGCGGGGCGGCCTGCGGGTCGTAACCGGGCTGGGCGCCCTGCGGGCCCCAACCGGCGGGACCGCCCTGCGGGCCCCAGCCCGGGGGCGGGCCGGTGGGCGGGCCCCAGCCTGGGCCCGGACCGTGTCCCGGTTGCGCGGGCTGGCCGGGGTGCGGCGGCCAGCCCGGCGCGGTCTCCGCCGCGGGGGAGCCGGCCGGTGCGGCCGGGGCGACCGGCACGGGTGGCGGCTCGGGCGGGGGCGGTCCGTCGGGCGGGGTCGCGTCGACGGGAATGGGCGCGCCCAGCCAACCCTCGCCGTCCCAGTAGCGACGGGTCTCCTGGTCGGCGGGGTCGACGTACCAGCCGGGCTCCACGCTCACGCCGACGCTCCGCTGCCGTACCTGCTGGTTCGCTCGCTCACGAGGCAACCTTAACGACGACCGTCGCGGCGAACTTGTCGTGGAGGCACTGCTGCCAGGGCTTGTCCCAGAGCTGCCAGAACCCGTCGACGTAGCTCAGGCCGGGGACCAGCGAGCTCGCCAGGTACTGCACGAGCCAACGACGGCCGGCCATTCGCCGGTCCAACGTGCGGTTCGGATCGAGCGGCACCACGCGCAACTTCATGATCTTCTTGCCGAGCGTCTGGCCGCCCCGCTTGAGGTATTCCACGTGGTAGAGCCAGTAGAGCCCGAGCAGCACGACGAAGATGCCGATCTCGAACAGCAGCAGCGGCAGGAAGAAGTCGGTGAGGAAGGTGGCCGGGTCGGGCTCCACGAGCGTGCCGTCCGGGTTGGTCCGGGTCATCTCGCGGAACATCCGCCACCACAGGACCAGGAAGACCGGCATGAACAGCACCATCGACACGACGGTCGCCAGTGCCGTGTCGATGAGCCAGGCCAGCAGCCGGTCACCGAAGCTGGCCAGCGGCTGCCCGGTTGGGCTGAGCGCGGGCGGGGCGGCCGGCCAGTGCGGCGGGGGGTAGCCGGGCGGGGCGTACTGCGGCGGCACGGCGTACCCCGGCGGGGCATGGTGCGGCGGCACCCCGTACCCCTGGGGGTGTGGGCCGGGCGATGGCGCGACGCCGCCGGCGGCGGGCGGAGGCCCACCGACCGGCGGCGTCGGGTACGACGGAGGCTGCGTCACGTTCGACAGTGTTACAGGTTGCCGCGCGCTTCCTGCTCCCGCTCGATGGCCTGGAAGAGGGCCTTGAAGTTGCCCTTGCCGAAGCCCAGCGAGCCGTGCCGCTCGATCAGCTCGAAGAAGACGGTCGGGCGGTCCTGCACCGGCTTGGTGAAGATCTGGAGCAGATAGCCGTCCTCGTCCCGGTCGACCAGGATCTTGCGCTCCTTGAGCTGCTCGATCGGCACCCGCACGTTGCCGATCCGCTCCCGCAGCTCCGGGTCGTCGTAGTACGAGTCGGGCGTGTCCAGGAACTCGACACCGGCGGCGCGCATCGCGTCGACGCTGGCCACGATGTCGTTGGTGGCGACGGCGATGTGCTGCGCGCCCGGACCCTGGTAGAACTCCAGGTACTCGTCGATCTGCGACTTCTTGCGGGCGATGGCCGGCTCGTTGAGCGGGAACTTCACCTTGCGGGTGCCGTTCGCGACGACCTTGCTCATCAGCGCCGAGTAGTCGGTGGCGATGTCGTCGCCGACGAACTCCGCCATGTTGGAGAAGCCCATCACCCGCTTGTAGAACTCCACCCACTCGTCCATGCGGCCCAGCTCCACGTTGCCGACCACGTGGTCGACGGCCTGGAAGAACCGCTTCGGCTGGATGCCGGCGTCGATCATCGGCTGCCGGTCGACGATCGGGCCGCGGGCCACGAAGCCGGGCAGGAACGGGCCGGTGTAGCGGGACCGGTCGACGAGGGTGTGCCGGGTGTCGCCGTACGCGGCGATGGAGGCCATCCGGACGGTGCCGTGCTCGTCGGTCACGTCGTGCGGCTCGACGACGCCGGTGGCGCCCTGGCCGACCGCGTGCGCGTACGCGGCGTCGACGTTCGGCACCTCGAGGGCGATGTCGCTGATGCCGTCGCTGTGCTTCGCCACGTGCTCCGCGCCGTCGGCGTCCGGGCGCACCGCGCCGGTCAGCACGAACCGGGCCGAGCCGCTGGTCAGCACGTACTGGGCGTGGTCGCGGTAACCCTGCTCCGGGCCCCGGTACGCCACACAGGTCATGCCGAACGCGGTGGAGTAGTAGTGCGCGGCCTGCTTGGCGTTGCCGACCAGGAAGTGCACGTGGTCGAGCCCACGGACGGGGAACGGGTCGTGGCTGATGTCGTGGTCGACAGCGCCGACGAGCCGGTCGATGTCGACGTCCTCGGTCGACTGGGGTCGGTCGATCGCCTGGGTCATGGTGGCCTCCCTCGCGTACCGGCCGGCCTCGTGGGCCGGTTCTTGACCGAAGGATCGCGGTGCGGGCATCGAGTGGGCAACTGTCGACGTAAATGCTGGTCAGGTTGCGCATTCGGTATGGTCTGAACCCGTGAGAGGTGAGCAGGGTGTACAGCTCGACGCGCTCGATGTCCGCTTGGTCGAACTGCTCGCCGAGGAGCCGCGGATCGGGGTGCTGGAGTGCTCCCGGCGGCTCGGCGTGGCCCGGGGCACCGTGCAGGCACGGCTGGACAAGCTTGTCGAGCGGGGTGTCATCCGGGGCTTCGGTCCGGAGATCTCGCCGGGCGCGATCGGCTTCGGGGTGACCAGCTTCGTCACGCTGGAGATCAGCCAACGGCAGGGCCACGACCCGGTCACCGACCACCTCGCGGCGATCCCCGAGGTGTTGGAAGCGCACACCATCACCGGCTCCAGCGACCTGCTCTGCCGCATCGTGGCCCGCTCCAACACGGACCTGCAACGGGTCATCGACCAGATCGTCTCGTTCGCCGGCATCACCCGCGCGTCGACGATCATCGCGCTGGCGGAGCAGATCCCCTACCGCACCCTGCCACTGATCCGCAGTGCCGTAACACCTTCCGGCGCAGAAAGCGCGGCGACACGGCGGCGCGGGCGTACGGAAGATCCGTGATCGTGGCTACGGTGTGCGGGTGGCGAAGGGGAGCGTGCGCGTCGGGCTGCTGGCCGGCCTCGCCGTGGTCGTCGCACTCGCCGCCACCGGCGTCTGGAATCCGTTCCCCGGCATCTGGGACTGGGTGGACCGCAGCGAACCCATCTCCGAGCCGGACGTGGTCTGGCAGCAGCGGGTCGGTGGCACCCCGCGCAGCGTGACCATCGCCGGCGACACCGTCGTGGTCGAGCAGCGCACCCGGGTGGAGGCCCGCAGCCTGGCCACCGGCGCCCAGCTCTGGGAACGCAAGGCGGACTGGTCGGCGGTCGCGGGCGGCGACCGCGACCCGGTCGTCGCCGTGGGCAAGCTCCTGGTCAAGGGGTACGAGCTGCTCGACCCGACCACCGGGGCGACCCGGCGGCGCGACGAGGACGCCGTGGCCGTGTGGACGTACCGGAACCTGCTGCTCGACGCCCGCTGCACGGACGCCACCGACTGCACGCTGAGCGCGTGGGACCCGCGCGGCACCACGCCACTGTGGACGGCCTTCCTGCCCGGGGTGCACAGCGGCCTGCTCGCCGACAACCCCGGCCTGCGCGGCACCCGCCGGCTCACCGCCACCCGCATCGACGACGGGGTGGCCGGGCCCGAGGCGGCGCCTCCGCTGCTCGGCTTCCCGGTCGACGGCCGGGTGCACGTCGTGGACACCGCCACGGGCCGGGTGTTGCAGAACGTCGAGCCCGGCCGGGACGAGCGGCTGTCGGTGGTGGGCGGCCGGATGCTTCGGATCGCCGCCCGCTCCCAGGACGGCACCTGCTACTTCGCCATCTCGGCGCGGGACCCGGCGACCGGTCAGGAGGCGTGGCAGCGGGCCGGGGTCAACCTGCGCACCGCCGACACCGCCGGCTGCGTCCAGCGCGAGGACCCGCAGGGCGCGCGGAACGTGCTGATCGGCGTGGGCCCGGACGGCCGCGAGGCGGTCATCGACGGGTACGACGGACGGCTGCTCTGGGTGGGCGAGTCGAGCACCAAGCTCGTCGCCGTCGACGACCGCTACGCGGTGTTCCGCTCCGCCGACAAGCGTTCGGTGGTGTCCCGTGAACTCGGCGTCGACAAGGTGCGCTGGACCAGGCAGGCCAGCGCCAAGGCGGGCGCGGCGCTCACCCCGTACGCGGCGGTGCTCGCCGACGAGAAGCCGTCGCGGCTTGTCGCCCTCGACCCGCGCACCGGGCGGGAGCTGGCCGTGCTGCGTACCTCGGCGAACGCCCTCGCCGTCGGCCCGCAGGGCATGATCATCGGTGAGGGTCGGGAGATCGGGTACGTCCGTTTCGGCGGCACGTCCGGCGCTCCCGTCCCGCAGCCCGGCGACGGTGGCAACCCCGGCCCGGGCGGCACCCGCCCCGGGTCGGGCGACGGCAACGGCGACTGCGGGCCCAAGGGTGAGCTGTGCACCGAACCGGACGGCGGCAAGGACGGCTGAGCGGGTGGGATTCCGGCGCGCTGAGCGCTGTCGACCTCGGCGGATGAGAGCGGCGTCCCAGACCCAGCCCGGCGGGTGGGAATGATCGACCGGTCTGCCCTAGGCTTGCCGCTCATGAGCAGTGCCGCCGCATTCTCGTACGCCCCCCTGCTGCCGACCGGCCCCGACCAGACGGAATATCGCCTGGTCACCGACGAGGGCGTGGACGTCGTACACGGCCCGGGGGGTCGTCGTTTCCTCACCGTGGAGCCGGCCGCGCTGACCGCGCTGACCGCCGAGGCGATGCACGACATCGCGCACTTCCTGCGCCCCGCGCACCTGGCGCAGCTCCGGGCGATCATCGACGACCCGGCCGCGTCGCCGAACGACCGGTTCGTGGCGCTGGACCTGCTGCGCAACGCCAACATCGCGGCCGGTGGGGTGCTGCCGATGTGCCAGGACACCGGCACGGCGATCGTGATGGGCAAGCGTGGCCGGCACGTGCTGACCGACGGCGCGGACGCCGAGGCCATCTCCCGGGGCGTCTACCAGGCGTACACCCGGCTCAACCTGCGCTACTCCCAGCTCGCCCCGCTGACCATGTGGGACGAGCGGAACACCGGCAGCAACCTGCCGGCCCAGGTGGAGTTGTACGCCGAGGACCCGGACGGGCACCCGGACGCGTACAAGTTCCTCTTCATGGCCAAGGGCGGCGGCTCGGCCAACAAGTCGTACCTCTACCAGGAGACCAAGGCGCTGCTGAACCCGACGCGGATGATGCAGTTCCTGGAGGAGAAGCTGCGGCTGATCGGCACCTCCGCCTGCCCGCCGTACCACCTGGCGATCGTCATCGGCGGCACCTCCGCCGAGTACGCGTTGAAGACCGCGAAGTACGCCTCCGCGAAGTACCTGGACGCCCTTCCGACGCAGGGCTCGATGAGCGCGCACGGCTTCCGCGACCTGGAGCTGGAGGCGCAGGTGCTGGAGCTGACCCGCAACTTCGGCATCGGGGCGCAGTTCGGCGGGCGCTACTTCTGCCACGACGTACGGGTGGTGCGGCTGCCCCGGCACGGTGCCTCGTGTCCGGTGGCGATCGCCGTCTCCTGCTCGGCGGACCGGCAGGCGGTCGCCAAGATCACCCCGTCGGGCGTGTGGCTGGAGCGCCTCGAAACCGACCCGGCGCGCTTCCTGCCCGAGGTCACCGACGATGCGCTCGACGCCGAGATGGTCGTCCGGGTCGACCTCAACCGGCCGATGGACGAGATCCGCGCCGAGTTGTCCAAGTACCCGGTGAAGACCCGCCTGTCGTTGTCCGGCCCGCTCGTCGTGGCCCGGGACATCGCCCACGCCAAGATCGCCGAGCGGCTGGACGCCGGTGAGCCGATGCCGCAGTACCTGCGCGACCACGCCGTCTACTACGCCGGCCCGGCGAAGACTCCCGAGGGGTACGCGTCGGGCTCGTTCGGCCCGACCACGGCCGGCCGGATGGACGCGTACGTGGAGAAGTTCCAGGCCGCCGGTGGCTCGCAGGTGATGCTGGCCAAGGGCAACCGGTCGGGTCAGGTGACCCGCTCCTGCCAGCAGTACGGCGGCTTCTACCTCGGCTCGATCGGCGGCCCGGCGGCCCGCCTCGCCCAGGACTGCATCAAGCACGTCGAGGTGCTCGAATACCCCGAGCTGGGCATGGAGGCGGTCTGGAAGATCGAGGTGGAGGACTTCCCCGCCTTCATCGTGGTCGACGACAAGGGCAACGACTTCTTCGCCGAGGTCACCAAGCCGGTACTCACCATCGGCCGCCGCTGACCCCTCCGTCCGGTGACCGTCGGACTACTCTGCTGGTTGGTGTCTGATCGACGCGGGGGAGTAGATGCGGTTCGGGATCCTGGGGCCTCTGCGTGTCGGTGGTGGGTCCACCGTCACGGCAGGTCGGGACCGGGTCGTGCTCGCGATGCTGCTGCTGCGTGCCGGTCGGTTGGTGCCGGTCGACGAGCTGGTCGACGCGGTGTGGGAGGAGAATCCGCCGGCCACCGCCCGTGCCCAGTTGCAGACGTGCGTGTCGCGGCTGCGGCGTCGCCTCACCGAGCTGGGGTTCACCGCGGGGACCATCGTCACCGATCCTGCCGGCTACGGCGTACGCATCGATCCCGCCGACCTGGACGCGAACCTGTTCGCCCGGGGGGTGGAGGTGGCTCGGGCGGCGGGCGCGGCCGGTCGTCTGGTGGATGCCCGTACGCACTTCCGGGCGGCCCTGGCCCTGTGGCGGGGCCCGGCGCTGGCCGGTATCGCCAGCCGTAGTGTCCGTCGTCGGGCGCAGACGCTCGACGAACAGCGCCTCACGGTGCTGGAGGAGTGCGTCGACGTCGAGCTGCGCCTCGGGCAGGCCGCCGAGCTGATCGAGGAGTTGACCGAGAGCGTCGACGTGTACCCCTCGCGGGATCGGCTGCGGGGGCAACTGATGCTCGCGCTGTCGGCGGTGGGTCGGCAGGCCGACGCGCTGGCGGTCTACCGGGAGGGCCGTCGGTTCTACGCCGACGAGCTGGGTCTCGAACCGGGCAGCGCCTTGCAGGAGTTGCACCAGCGGGTGCTCGCCGGTGACCTGGCCCTGGCCGGCCGGGAGGTCCGGTCGGCGGCCCCGGTGCGCTCGCTGCCCCGCGCGATCGGCGACTTCACCGGCCGGCAGCAGACGCTCGCGCGCCTGGTGAAGGACGTGGAGGCCGGCGCGCGGATCCAGCTCATCGACGGCATGGCCGGCAGCGGCAAGACCACGCTGGCGGTGCACGTCGCGACCGTCCTCGCGGAGAGCTATCCGGACGCCCAGCTCTACATCGACCTGCACGGGCACAGCGAGCGCACCCCGTTGACGCCGTCGGCGGCGGTGGCGACGCTGCTGCGGCAGCTCGGTGTCCCCGCCGACCGGGTGCCGACGACCGAGGACGACCGGTTGGCGCTCTGGCGCACGGAGCTGGCCGGTCGGCGGGCCCTGCTGGTGCTGGACAACGCCGCCACGGCTGGCCAGGTGACACCGCTGCTACCCAACGGCTCGCACTGCCTGGTCCTGGTCACCAGCCGTCGCCGGCTGGTCGGCGTGGACGAGGGACGGCCCTTCTCCCTGCCGGTGCTCGACCGGGACGAGGCGATCGAACTGCTCGGGCACGTGGTCGGCCCCGACCGGGTCGCCGCCGAGCCGGAGGCGGCAGTCGAGATGGTGCGGCGCTGCGGCCACCTGCCGCTCGCGATCCGGCTGGCCGGCGCTCGCCTGGCCCATCGGCCCCGCTGGCGCATCGCCGACCTCGCGGAGCGTCTGACGAGCCGACCCGATCCGTTGGCCGAGTTCGAGGCGGGCGACCGGTCCGTCGGCCGGGCCTTCGCCCTGTCGTACGCCCAGGTGTCGCCGTCGGCGCAGCGTGCGTTCCGGCTGCTGGGCCTGCACCCGGGGGTGCGGTTCGACACCTCGGTCGTCGCCGCCCTCGCCGAGCTGCCCCTTCCCGGCGCGCAGGACCTGCTGGACGAGCTGGTCGACGCGCACCTGGTGGAGGAGGTGCAGCCTGGTCGGTACCGGTTGCACGACCTGGTCCGCGAGTACGCGCGGACCCTGACAGCCGACCCGGACCGGGCGGCGGAGCGCCGCGACGGCGTCGAGCGTCTCCTCGATCATCACCTGCAGGTCGCCATCGCGATCGCCCGCAAGCGGGAACTTTCCGCCTCTCGTCCGCAGCTCGTGGTGGCCGAGCCGCGCCGCGCCGATCTGGTCGCGAGCGTCGCCGAGCAGGGCGGAGCCTGGGTCGACGAGAACGTGGCCCTGTGGCCCGCCCTGGTCCGCCTCGCCGAGACGGAGGGGTTCCTGCACTACTGCTGGCAGTTGACCAGGGCGTGCTGGTACGCCCAGTTCGAGAGCGGCCGCCTCGACGAGCTGATCGAGACGCATTCCATCGGACTGCGCGCCGCAGAGGCGGTGGGTGACGAGAAGGCGATGGCGACGCTGCTCAACTATCTCGCCTCCGCCCACTATCGGCTGGGTGACTTTCCCGAGGCGATCCGGGTGACGGAGGTGTCGCTCGACATCTTCCGCCGGCTCGACCTGCGTCGCGAAATCCGCAACACCCTCGTCAACCTGGGTACCTCGTACGCCGCCAACTTCGAGTTCCAGCGGGCCCGGGATGCCTACGAGGCTTCCCGGGCGATGGCGACCCGGATGCCTGACAACGACGCGCTGGCGAACGAACTCAACAACCTGTCGATGAGCCTGCTGCTGTGGGGTCGGCTCGACGAGGCGGTGTCCACGGCCCGTAAGCACCTGATCGTCGCCCGCGAGATCGGCGATCCGCGCCGCATCGCCAACGCCCTCGGGCACCTCGGAATGGCCCGGCACCGGATGGGTGACGTGGGGCCGGCCGGCCGCCTGCTGCGGGCCGCACTGCGCCTGAAACGGCAGGCGGGTGCCCGGTTCGGTGAGGGCGAGGTGTTGAACGAGATCGGAATGATGGAACGCGAGGCCGGTCGTCCGGAGCGGGCCGCCGACCTGCACCGTGCGGCGCTCGTCGCGATGACCGACGTGGGCGACCGGGTCGCCCAGTGCGGCTCGCGGAACCTCCTGGCCCGGGCCATCCTGGCCCAGGGCGATGTGACGAGTGCCCTCGACCTGTACCGCCGGGTGCTCGCCGACGCGACCCGGTTGGGCGCCCGCTACGAGCAGAGCCGGGCGTTGGAGGGCATCGGCCGGTGCCTGCTGACGACCGACCCGGTGGCGGCCCGCGCACACCTGACCCGGGCGCTGTCCCTGTACCGCCAGGTCGACGTGCCCGACCAGCACGAGGTGGAGCGACTGCTCGCGGACCTTCGCTGATCGGTCGGTGACGCGACGAGGCGCCAGGCTTTCGCCTGGCGCCTCGCCCGTCGGTAGCACCTCCACCGACATCGGTACGCCCGCCCGCTGGGGGGTGGGACGGTCGCACCGCCCCCGTCGGATGTCGTCACCGCCAACCTGGAACAAGTCTGCGGTGCACCCCACTCGATCCACTCTCAGATCACTATCACCGGACCGCGTCGACCTGTGACCGCCGGACTACGCTGCTGGATGTTGGGCCGTGAACACGGGGGAGCAGATGCGGTTCGGAATCCTGGGCCCGCTGCGCGTCGGCGGTGGCGAGTCCACCGTCACCGCCGGTCGGGACCGGGTCGTGCTCGCGATGCTGCTGCTGCGGGCCGGCCGGCTGGTGCCGATCGACGAGCTGGTCGACGCGGTCTGGGAGGAGAACCCGCCGGCCACCGCCCGTGCCCAGTTACAGACGTGTGTGTCGCGGCTGCGGCGCCGGTTCGTCGACCTGGGACTGTCGCCCGACATCATCGTGACCGACCCGGTCGGGTACGGCGTGCGCATTCCGCCGACCGATCTCGACGCCGAGGTCTTCGCTCGGGCGGTGGAGGAGGCCCGGTCCGCCGTCGCCGCCGGCAGGCCGAGTGAGGCGCGTGAGCGTTACCGCGCCGCGCTGGCGCTCTGGCGGGGAACGGCCCTCAGTGGCATACCCAGCCGCAGCGTCCGTCGGCGCGCGCAGACGCTGGACGAGCAACGCCTCACCGTGCTGGAGGAGTGCGTCGAGGTCGAGTTGCGCCTCGGACAGGCCGCCGATCTGCTCGACGAACTGAGCGAGAGCGTCGACCGGCATCCGTTGCGCGAGCGGTTACGTGGCCAGCTGATGCTCGCCCTGTCCGCGGTGGGCCGGCAGGCTGACGCACTCGCCGTCTACCGGGAGGGTCGGCGGATTCACGCCGACGAGCTGGGCATCGAGCCCGGCGCCGCATTGCACGAGCTGCACCAGCGAATACTCGCCGGAGACCTGGCGCTGACCGGCCCGCAGGAGCGGTCCTTCACTCAGGTCCGAGCGCTACCCCGGGCCATCAGCGATTTCACCGGACGGCAGGAGACGGTCGCCCGGCTGGTGAAGGAGATCGAGGAGGACGACGCCCGGATCCAGCTCGTCGACGGCATGGCAGGCAGCGGGAAGACCACGCTGGCCGTGCACGTCGCCAACGCGCTCGCGGACCGCTACCCCGACGCGCACCTCTTCATCGACCTGCACGGGCACAGCGAACGTGAACCGGTGTCGCCCACCACTGCCCTGGCCGCACTGCTGCGCCAGCTCGGTGTCCGTGGCGACCGCATCCCGGCCGACATCGACGAACGCGCGGCCCTCTGGCGCAGTGAGCTGTCCGGACGGCGGGCGATCGTGGTGCTCGACAACGCCGCCAGCGCAGCCCAGGTCTCCCCACTACTGCCCAACGGCCGGGACACCCTCACCCTGATCACGAGCCGCCGCCGGCTGGTCGGCCTGGACGGTGGCAAGCCGTCGTCGCTGGCCGTGTTGGACCCCGACGAGGCCGTGGAGTTGCTCGGCCGGGTGGCGGGCGTCGAGCGGGTCGCCGCGGAGCCGGAGGCGGCGGCCGAGGTCACCGGCCGCTGCGGGTACCTGCCCCTGGCGATCCGACTGGCCGGGGCCCGGCTCGCCCACCGGCCCCGGTGGCGGGTCCGCGACCTGGCCGACCGGCTCGGCACCGGACGCGACGCACTGACCGAGCTGGCGGCCGGCGAACGCTCCGTCGGGCAGGCCTTCGCCCTGTCGTACGCACAGCTCGACCTCGAACAGCAGCGGATGTTCCGGCTGCTGGCGCTGCACCCCGGAGTGGTCTTCGACGATCGGCTGGCGGCGGCGGTCGTGGACCTGCCGCTGCCGGCCGCCCAGGACGTGCTGGACGGTCTCGTCGACGCGCACCTCGTCAACGAGCCGGAACCCGGCCGTTTCCGCTTCCACGACCTGATGCGCGAGTACGCCCGGCAGTTGCTGGAAACGGGTGAGACCGCAGCACAACGGAAAGCCGTCCTGGTGCGGATCCTTGATCATCACCTGCATGTGGGCCACGCCATCGCGAGCCGGATGGAGCCGGTGGCCAGCCGGTCCGCCCTGGTGCTGCCGCCCCCTCCCCGAGCTGATCTGGTGCGAGCATCAGCTTCGGATGGCATCGGTTGGTTCGACGCCAATCGGGCCGCACTGCCGGCACTGGTGCGGCTGGCCGCCACCGAGGGGCATCTCGAACGGTGCTGGCAGCTGGCCCGCACGTCCTGGTTCTACCTGTTCATGCAGGGCCACCTGGACGAGTTGGTGGACACGCACACGGTGGCCCTGCGCGCCGCCGAGCAGCTCGGTGACGCGGGGGCGATGGCCACCGTGCAGAACTATCTCGCCTCCGGGTACTTCAGGCTGGGAAGGCTTCCGGAGGCCATCGAGTTGATGGAGCTCGCGCTCCGGTTGCGTCAGCGGCTCGGCGACCGGCGTGGTGAGACGACGGTCCGGCGGAACCTGACCGTGGCGTACGGAGCCAACTGGCAACTGGCTTCCGCGATGACTCATGCCAGTGCGGCTCTGGCGCTCGTTTCCGCCGGTGATCAGCCGGTGGAGGTCATCGCGATCCTCAACAACCAGGCGCTGTTGCTGTTGGCATGGGGTCGCTACCCGGAGTCACGGGAGGTTTCGCGGCGACAGTTGCACCTGGCCCGTGAGATCGGGGACATGAACAACGTGTTCAACGCCCTCGGTCACCTGGGCGCGGTGCGGGCCCGACTCGGCGACTACCCGGGTGCACGCCGGTTCCTTCGGCTTGCGTTGCAGTTCAAGCGTCGGGAGGGCAATCGCTTCGGTGAGGGCGAGGTCCTCAACGAACTCGGCACCATCGAACGGATCCTGGGCCGGCCGGAGGCAGCCGCGATGCTGCACCGGGAGGCGCTCGCCGCCGTGACGAGGTCCGGCGACCGCATCGGCGCCAGCCTGTCGCGCAACCTGCTGGCCCGTGCGCTCCTCGACCAGGGCGACGTCGCCAGCGCACTGGACCTGCACCGGCGGGTGCTCGCCGACGCAATCCGGATGGACGCCCGGCACGAACAGGCCGGGGCGTTGGACGGTATCGCCCGCTGCCTACGGGACACCGACCCGGCCGCGGCCCGGTCGCACTGGTCCCGGGCCCTGTCCCTGTTCCGCCAGATCGACTCGCCGGAGCAGCACGAGGTGGAGCGGCTGCTGGCCGAGTTGGGCTGACGGATCATCTGCGGTTCGGCCGTGAGCGCGGCAGGATGGTACGCGTGACGACTCCAGAGGCGACCGGTTACCGGATCGAACGCGACTCGATGGGCGAGGTGGAGGTGCCCGCCGAGGCGCTGTGGCGGGCGCAGACCCAGCGCGCGGTGCAGAACTTTCCGATCTCCGGACGCGGCATCGAACCCGCCCAGATCAAGGCCCTGGCCCAGATCAAGGGCGCGGCGGCCGAGGTGAACGGCGAGCTTGGCGTGATCGACGCCAACGTGGCCGCTGCGATAGCCGCTGCCGCCGCGCACGTCGCCGACGGTGGGTACGACGACCAGTTTCCCGTCGACGTCTTCCAGACCGGGTCGGGGACGTCGTCCAACATGAACGCCAACGAGGTGATCGCGACCCTGGCGAGCCGGGAGCTGGGCTCGCCGGTGCACCCGAACGACCACGTCAACGCCTCCCAGTCCAGCAACGACGTGTTCCCGTCCTCGATCCACCTGGCGGCCACCCAGTTCATCGCGGAGGACCTGCTGCCGTCGCTGACCCACCTCGCCGAGGCGCTGGAGGGCAAGGCGGCCGAGTTCGAGACGGTGGTGAAGGCGGGGCGTACGCACCTGATGGACGCCACGCCGGTCACCCTCGGGCAGGAGTTCGGCGGGTACGCCGCCCAGGTCCGGTACGGCATCGAGCGGTTGCAGGGCTCGCTGCCCCGGCTCGCCGAACTGCCCCTGGGCGGCACCGCCGTGGGCACCGGGATCAACACGCCGCTCGGCTTCGCCGCCGCCGTGATCGGCAAGCTGCGCGAGTCGACCGGGCTGCCGCTGTCGGAGGCCCGTAACCACTTCGAGGCGCAGGGCGCCCGCGACGCCCTCGTGGAGACCTCCGGGCAGCTCCGGACCATCGCGGTGGGCCTCTACAAGGTCGCGAACGACATCCGCTGGATGGGCTCCGGCCCCCGGGCCGGCCTGCGGGAGCTGCGCATCCCCGACCTTCAGCCCGGCTCGTCGATCATGCCGGGCAAGGTCAACCCGGTGGTCGCCGAGGCGATGCGGCAGGTCTGCGCCCAGGTCATCGGCAACGACGCGACCGTCGGGTTCGCCGGCTCGCAGGGCGACTTCGAGCTGAACGTCATGCTCCCGGTGATGGGCCGCAACCTGCTGGAGTCGATCCGGCTGCTGGCCGCCGCGAGTCGGCTGTTCGCCGACCGCCTGGTGGCCGGCCTGGTCGCGGACGCCGAGGTCTGCCTGGCGTACGCCGAGGGCTCACCGTCGATCGTCACCCCGCTGAACCGCTACCTCGGGTACGACGAGGCCGCTTCCATCGCCAAGGAGGCGCTGGCGAAGCAGGCGTCCATCCGGGAGGTCGTCATCTCCCGGGGTCACGTCGACTCCGGCAAGCTCACCGAGACCCAGCTCGACGAGACTCTGGACCTGCTCCGGATGACCCACCCCTGAGCCGCGCCGCGTGCCGCTCACGCCCGGCGCAGCGCGGAGCGCCCCGCGAAGCGCGCCGATTCACCCAGCTCCTTTTCGATCCGGATCAGCTGGTTGTACTTCGCCGTCCGGTCGGAGCGGGAGAGCGAGCCGGTCTTGATCTGGCCGCAGCCGGTGGCCACGGCCAGATCCGCGATCGTGGTGTCCTCCGTCTCGCCGGAGCGGTGCGACATGACGACTGTCCAACCCGCCCGCTGGGCCGTGGCCACCGTGGCCAGCGCCTCGGTCAGGGTGCCGATCTGATTGACCTTGACCAGGACCGAGTTGCCGACGCCGGTGCGGATGCCCTCGCTCAGCAGCGTCTCGTTGGTGCAGAACACGTCGTCACCGGTGAGCTGGCAGCGGTCACCGACACGGGCGGTCAGCTCGCGCCAGCCGTCCAGGTCGTTCTCGGCCATCGGGTCCTCGATGGAGACGACCGGGTAGGCGTCGATGAGCCTGGCGAGATAGTCGGCGTGCTCGGCGGGCGTGCGGCGTACTCCCTCGCCCGTGTAGTCGTACACGCCGTGGCGGTAGAACTCGGATGACGCCGGGTCCATGACGAGGCCGATGTCCGTGCCGGGGCGGTAGCCGGCGCCCTCGACGGCAGTCAGCACGAAGTCGAGCGCCTCTTCGGCGGTGCGCAGCTCGGGCGCGAAGCCACCCTCGTCGCCCACGCCCGTGGAGTGCCCGGCGGCCAGCAGGTCACGGCGCAGGGTGTGGAAGACCTCGCTGCCCATGCGGACGGCTTCGGCGAAGGTGTCCGCGCCCACGGGCACGATCATGAACTCCTGGAAGTCGAGCGGGTTGTCGGCGTGGGCGCCGCCGTTGACGATGTTCATCATCGGCAGCGGCAGGAGATGGGCGTCGGCGCCGCCCAGGTAGCGGTAGAGGGGCTGACGGTGGGCTGCCGCAGCGGCCTTGGCGACGGCGAGGGAGACGCCGAGAATCGCGTTGGCGCCGAGCCGGGACTTCGTGGCGGTGCCGTCGAGGGCGATCAGGGCGGCGTCCAGACCTGCCTGGTCTGCCGCGTCCCTGCCGCGCACCGCCGCCGCGATCTCCCCGTTGACGTTGGCCACCGCGCGGTCGACGCCCTTGCCGTGCCACCGCGTCAGGTCTCCGTCGCGCAGCTCCACGGCCTCCCGGGCCCCGGTGGAGGCGCCGGAGGGGACGGCGGCCCGGCCGAGAGATCCGTCCGCCACCGTGACGTCGACCTCGACCGTGGGGTTGCCCCGGCTGTCGATGATGCGGCGGGCGGTGACGGTCTCGATGGTGGTGGTGACGGTTACGGCTGCCGGTGCGGACATGGGAGTCCCTTTCGTTTTCGCCTGCCGTGGCCCCAGCTGCGACAACGCTGGCGCGGAGCCCGACAGCGGCAAACCCTACAGCAATGCTGATCAGTTATGCTGAACAGCCCCGCTGAACAGCATTGCTGCGCAGGTCAGCTGCCCAGTAGCGCCGACGAACGGGGTAAAGTGCCCTGTGCCCACCTCGGAAGCCGCCGCCATCGCCGCCGAACTACGCACCGCGATGGGCAAGCTCACCCGGCGCGTCAAGCACGAGGACCGCATTCCGCTGGGTCAGATCGCCGTGCTGGGCGCGCTGGACCGCGACGGCGCCATGACCACCAGCGACCTCGCCGCCGACCAGCGCGTACGCCCCCAGTCGATGGCGCGGGCGGTGGGTCTGCTCATGGAGCAGAAGCTGATCACGCGACGGGCGCACCCCACGGACGGCCGCAAGTCGCTCGTCGAGCTGTCGGACGCGGGTCGGGCCGCCCTGGAAGCGGAGCGCAGCCGCAGAGCCGGTTGGCTCGCCCAGGCCATCGAGGCGGAACTCACGGCTGAGGAGCGGGCCTTGCTGGCGCGCAGCGCCGCCCTGCTGGAACGGCTCGCCATGCGCTAGACGCTCCCGTCGACGGCAGGGCCGCCGTCGACAAGCGTCAGGGCCCGGGCAGTGCCGCCCAGCCGAGGAAGCGGACGTAGAGCGCCGCCGGGTCCGGCCCGTCGTGCGGGTTGAGTCGGTACAGGTCGGCCGCCGCGTCGTGCAGGACCGTGCACAGGTAGATGCTCAGCGCGATCCGGTCGTGCGCGTACTCCTGGCGGAGGGCGAGCCGGGCCACCGGGCATGGCCACGGCGCGGCACAGACCCGGCAGAGCCACAACGGCCGCAACGGCAGGTGCGGTCGACGGGATGCGGTCGTGCGGTCGTGCGGAACGGTCCGGGACATGGTGTGGGAGTCCTTTCGAGCTGACTCGTCTGTGACATCACCCCGCGCCCGCCCCCATCGCCGAGATCTTGGACAGTTTCCGTTAGCAGCTAACGGAAACTGTCCAAGATCTCGAAGAACGCGGCGTGATTGGTGGGGGGTGGGACCGCCCGGCACGGGGGTTCGGGCGGTCCCGGGCGATGCCGCTGACCCGGGGGACGGGGAACGGCGTCGCACTTCACAGTCTGGTGATCGGACGACTACGGTCGGAAGGGTTCGGCCGACCTGTCGGGGCTGCCCTGTTCCGGGGCGGTGCCGGCTCTGTTGGCCGTCTGGAGTTGATCGCCGGCGGGTTGGAGAGTGGTCGGGCATGGCCGATGGGCAGATGACGGCGGCGGCGTTCCTGGTCGCGGAGCTACGCCGGGCGCGGGCCCGCCGCGGCTGGAGCCAGGACGAGCTGGCCAAGGCGGTCAACTACTCGCCGTCGATGGTGAGCGCGGTCGAGCTGGGCCAGCAGCCGCCCACCGCCAAGTACCTCGAACTCGTCGACCGGGCCCTGGACACCGGCGGCCTCTTCAGCCGCATGTCCACCGAACTGGTCAGCCTGGACCGGGCGCAACCCTGGCTGCGCGGCTGGCAGACGATCTTCGCGCAGGCGCGCACTGTCCGGTGGTACGAACCCTGCTACGTGCCGGGGCTCTTCCAGACGGAGGCCTACGCGCGGGCAGTATTCGAGGCGGGCAACCTGCTCGACTCCGACGAGGTGGATCGACGGCTGGCCGACCGGATGAGCCGCCAGGATGTGCTGCGCAGTGAGAGCGCGCCGCAGATGGTGGTGGTGCTGGACGAAGCGGTGCTGCGGCGACGGGTCGGCGGGCGGAAGGCGATGCGCGACCAAGCCCTGCACCTGGCGAGCATCGCCACCGGGCACCCGCGGGTCCGGCTGCACATCGTGCCGCGTTCCGCCGAGGAGTATCCGGGGCTCGGTGGGCAGTTCGCGCTCGCGACCCTGCCCGACGGCACGGAAGTGGCCTACCTGGAGTGCCAGGTCCGCGGCCAGGAGCTGGATCAGCCAAAGGATCTGCTGCGGTTGCAGCGGGTCTGGGAGGCTACCCTGGGCGAAGCCCTGCCCCCGCAGGCGTCCATCGAGTTCATGAGCGAGGTGGCCGAGTCGTGGAGCTGACCGACGCGCGGTGGCGCAAGAGCAGCCGCAGCAACCAGGACAACTGGTGCGTCGAAGTGGCTACGAATCTGGGGGGCGTGGTCGGGGTGCGGGACAGTAAGGACCCGGACGGACCCGTGCTGGTGGTCGACGCGTACTCCTGGCGGCTCTTCGTGGTCGCGCCCCCGCGCTGACGCGACCCTCCTGCCCGCGACGGTGGTCGCGGGGTTTCCTGCGCGGATCTTGCGGGTAAGCGGATCTTGCGGGTAATCGGCTCGACGGTCGGTGCGGGCCGGCGGGATGATGCGGGCGTGTGGGATGGCGAGAGCGTGTCGACCGAGCGGCTGCGGATGCGCCGGTTGACGATGGCCGACGTGGACGCGTTCGTCGAGTTGGACGGCGATCCCGAGGTGATGCGGTTCCTCACCGGCGGGGTCGGCACGCCGCGCGCCACCGTGCGGGACGAGCAGTTGCCGAGGCTGCTGGCGCAGTACGAGCGGCATCCCGGCCTGGGGCGGTGGGCGGCGCTCGACCGGGCGTCCGGTGATTTCCTGGGGTGGTTCGCGCTCGACCCGTCGGAGGACGGCACGGAGGCCGAGTTGGGCTACCGGCTGCGCCGCGCGGCGTGGGGGCGCGGCCTGGCGACGGAGGGGTCCCGGGCGCTGGTCCGCTACGCGCTCGACGTCGTGGGCGTGCGTCGGGTGTGGGCGCAGACGATGGCGGTCAACGAGCGGTCCCGGCGGGTGATGGAGAAGGCCGGATTGCGGTACGTGCGCACGTTCCACCTGGACTTCGACGACCCGATCCCGGGGACCGAGCACGGCGAGGTGGAGTACGAGCTGCGGGCCGCGGACGTCGCTCAGGACCGGCCGGCGGCCTTGCGCGCCCGGTAGGCGGTCACGGCGGCGCGGTTGCCGCAGCCGGCCTCGCAGAACCGTCGCGACCGGTTGCGGGACAGGTCGACGACGACGTTGTCGCAGTCCGGGTGGGCGCAGATGCGCAGCCGGCTCAGCTCGCCCGTCCGGACCAGGTCGGCGATCGCCATGGCCGCCTCCACCGCCATGCGGGTGGCCAGCGGCGCGTCGCGGGGCACGGCGTGCAGGTGGTACGGCTCGTCGTCGTGCTCGATGAGCTGCGGTAGCGCCCGGTGTTCGCGGAGCAGGCCGTTGATGATGTCGACGACCTCGGGCGGTTCGGCGTCCCAGATGCGGCGCAGGCGGGGGCGCAACTGTCGTACGGCGCGCAGTTCGGCGTCGGTGTGCTCGTGCCGCCCGCTGTAGGCGTGCCGGGTGAAGAACGCGTCCAGCGCGGCGACGTCGGGTAGCAGCTCGCCGTCGCGGCCTCCGGTGTTGACCAGCGCGGTGACGGCGATCAACGAGCATTCGGTGTCATGAGCGAACAGCAACTTGACTCCTGTCACGATGGCCACCTAGCGTCATGGGCACAAGGGTAGTTTGCCCATGACACCGTGTCGCAGCGAGGAGCGCGAGATGCCGCAACGACCCGCCGTCGGCGCCGCGCTGGCGCTGCTCTCCGCCGTCACGTTCGCGACCTCGGGCACCTTCGCGCGCTCGCTCATCGAGGCCGGGTGGTCGGCCGAGGCCGCGGTCATCGCCCGGGTCGGGGTGGCCGCCCTGGTGCTCGCGATCCCCGCTCTGCTGGCGCTGCGCGGCAGGTGGCACGTGCTGCGCGACAACCGCTCCGCGGTCCTGATGTTCGGGCTGCTCGGGGTGGCCCTCGCGCAGGTGTGCTTCTTCAACGCCGTGCGCTACCTGCCGGTCGGCATCGCGCTCCTGCTGGAATACCTGGGCATCATCCTCGTCGTCGGCTGGATGTGGCTGCGGCACGGCCAACGCCCCCGGCGGCTCACCGTGGCCGGCTCCGCCGCCGCGCTCTGCGGACTGGTGTTCGTCTTGGACCTCACCGGTAACGCCGCCTTCGACCCGGTCGGCGTGCTCTGGGGGCTGGGTGCCGCGTTCGGCCTGGCCGGCTACTTCGTACTCGCCGGCCGGGTCGACCCCCGCCTGCCCTCGGTCGCGATGGCCAGCGGCGGGATGGCCGTCGGCGCGGCCGTGCTGCTGCTCGTCGGGCTGACCGGGCTGCTGCCGCTGCGCGCCACGTTCGGCGAGGTCACCTTCGCCGGACACCGCACCACCTGGCTGCTGCCCATCGTCGGGCTCACCCTCGTCGCCGCCGTGATCGCGTACCTGGCCGGTATCGCCGGCAACCGGATCCTCGGTCCCCGACTGTCGTCGTTCGTCGGGCTGACCGAGGTGCTGTTCGCCGTACTCATCGCCTGGCTGTTCCTCGACGAACTTCCGACCGCCTGGCAACTCCTCGGCGGCCTGTTGATCGTCGCCGGGGTCGCCCTGGTACGCCTCGACGAGCTGCGCGGCGGGCCCGCGCCGGCCGCGCCCGAGCCCGCGCTGGCGGCCGGCGCCCGGTGAGGTCGCCGCTCGGTGCCCGCACCGTGCCGTGCGGTCGCCGCTCGGTGAGACAGTGGTCGCCGTGCTGACCACTGTGGTGTTCGACGCCGACGAGACCCTGCTCGACCTGCGGCCCGCGGTGACCGGCGGGCTGGCGGCCGTCCTCGACGAGATGCGGCGTCGCACACCCCGCGCGGCCGACGTGACGCTCGCCGAGTTGGAGTCCGACTGGGGAGCGGTCTTCGGTGAGCTGAGCGCCGCCCCGGTCATGGAGATCCGCCGTGCCGCGCTGGCCCGGTCGCTGGGCCGCGCCGGCCTCGACGACCACCTCGACGAGATCGCCGACCTCTTCTTCGCCCGCCGGTTCGCCCTCACCCGGCCGTTCCCGGACGTCCCGCCGGCACTGGTGGCGCTGCGTCGCCGGTACACCCTGGGCTTCGCCACGAACGGCAACAGCCGCGCCGAACGCTGCGGGCTCGCCGGCGAGTTCGCCTTCGAGGTGTACGCGCACGAGAACGGCCTGCCCAAGAAGCCCGCCCCGGAGTTCTACGCGGCGGTGGTCGAGGTTGCCGGGGTGCCCGCCGAGCAGATCGTGTACGTCGGCGACTCGTGGGAGCACGACGTGGTGGCGCCCCGGCGGTCCGGCCTGCGCTCGGTGTGGCTGAACCGGCGCGGGCTGCCCCGACCGGCCGGTCTCGTCCCCGACGCGGAGGTGGCCACCCTGGCCGAACTGCCGGTGGTCCTGTCGGATCTGCCAGCGGCATCGTCCGACCGGATCGACCTGTGCGTCGACCTGGGCGGCCGAAGGAGAGATTCACCGGCATAACGGACGTTCACCTGGCGGAAACCCGTCGGGTGTTGTGTGATGACGCCACGTCCCTCAACGAGAGGATTCGATGTGGTGAGCAAGCGCTTCACCGTCGGTGCCGTCGCGACCGCGGCGGTACTGGCACTTACGGCCGCGAGCCTGGGTGTACCGGCCAGCGCCGCGCCGAGCACGTCCCGCACCTTCACGGTGGTCGCCGAGGACGGGGTCGCCGCCGAGACGGCGGTCGCCGCCATCCGGGCCGCCGGCGGCACCGTGGTGTCCTCGTCCGACGAGGTCGGCATGTTCCAGGTCACCAGTGACCGGGCCGACTTCGCGGCCCGGGCCGCCGCTGCGCCGACCCTGATCGGCGCCGCCGAGCAGAAGGCCATCGGCCGCAAGCCGAAGCTGGACCGGGTCGAGCAGGAGCACCTGACGGCCGCCACTAAGGCCGCTGCCGGCGCTGCCGCCCGGCGCGGGGCCAAGATGGACCCGCTCGACGACAAGCTCTGGGGCCTGGAGATGATCCGGGCCGACAAGGCCCGCAAGGTCGAGCCCGGTGACCGTCGGGTGACCGTCGGCGTGCTGGACACCGGCGTCGACGCCAGCAACCCGGACATCGCGCCCAACTTCAACTGGGCGTTGTCGCGCAACTTCGCTCCCGACCTGACCGACGTGGACGGCCCCTGCGAGGTGCCGAGCTGCCTCGACCCGGTCGGCACCGACGACGGCGGGCACGGCACCCACGTGGCCGGCACCATCGGCGCCGCCGCCAACGGCTTCGGCCTCTCCGGTGTCGCCCCGAACGTGTCGCTGGTCGAGCTCAAGGGCGGCCAGGACTCCGGCTACTTCTTCCTCGACCCTGTCGTCAACGCCCTGGTCTACGCCGGACGCAACGGGATCGACGTGGTCAACATGTCGTTCTACGTCGACCCGTGGCTCTACAACTGCACCGCGAACCCGGCCGACTCGCCGGAGGCGCAGGCCGAGCAGCGGGCCATCATCAAGGCCATGAAGCGGGCGCTGGTCTTCGCCCACAACAAGGGCGTCACCCTGGTCGGCGCACTCGGCAACAACAACGAGGACCTGGGCGCGCCGCGTACCGACACGTCCAGCCCGGACTACGGCGCCGACCCGTACCCGCGCCCGATCGACAACAACAGCTGCTGGGACCTGCCCACCGAGGGCCCACACGTGATCGGTGTGTCGTCGATCGGCCCGTCCGGCAAGAAGTCCGACTTCTCCAACTACGGCACCGAGCAGATCTCGGTCGCCGCGCCGGGCGGCTGGTTCCGCGACGGCTTCGGCACGGACACCTTCCGCACCGACGCCAACATGATCCTGTCGTCCTACCCGAAGCACGTGCTCCAGGAGGAGGGCTCGGTCGACGCCGACGGCAACATCGTCGCCGGCTTCGAGGAGTCCGTCTTCAAGCAGTGCAAGCGCAACGGTGAGTGCGGCTACTACACCTACCTCCAGGGCACCTCGATGGCGTCGCCGCACGCCGCCGGTGTGGCCGCGCTGATCGTCAGCCGGTACGGCAAGCCGCAGGGGCGGGGTGGCTTCGGCATGTCCCCGGACCAGGTGGAGCAGCACCTCTACCGCACGGCGGCCGAGCACGCCTGCCCGGAGCCGCGCCTCCAGCAGTACCGCAACGAGGGCCGTGACGCGACCTACGACGCGTACTGCGCCGGTGGGCTCAACTTCAACGGCTTCTACGGGTACGGGATCGTCGACGCGTACGCGGCGGTGAAGACCCCGCTCAAGCTCAACGCCCGCCCGTAACGCACCGTCCGCAGGGCCCGGTCGACACCCGTCGGCCGGGCCCTGCCGCACGCGCACCTGCGGCGGTTGCATGATCGACTCGGTTTCTTGGAAAGCGGGGTGTCGCGGTGCCCCGGACACCCCGGCTTCCGGGAACCCGAGTGGATCATCCGACCGCTCGTCGCCAGCCACGGGCGTTCAGGGCGGCGCGCACTTCGCGCAGCACCGCCGGGAACTCGGCGTGCATCCGTCGACTGGTCACGTGGAGCACCATCCAACCCGCGCCCACGAGCAGGTTGAGTCGTCGTCGGTCACGGTGCAGCTGGTCGATGTCGGAGTGCCAGTGCCCGTCGTACTCCACCGCCACCCGGTAGGCGGGCCACGCCAGGTCGGGGTGCAGGACCATGCCGTTGGATAGCCGCACCGGATGTTGGACGACGGGGCGTGGCAGGCCGCCCAGCACCAACCGCGCCCGTAAGTGGGACTCCGGCGGAGACTGAGCCCGACCGTCGGCCAGCTCGAAGAGCCAACCTGCCCGGCGACTCCCGGGTCGGTCCGTGTTGCGGGCAGCCTCCTCGGCCAACGCGACGCCATCGGTCAGGCCCCGCCCGAGCATCGTGTCGATGATGGCGAGCGCGCGGACCGGGTCGAGCCAGACCGCCGTCTCCCAGGCGGACCGCGCGGGGCCCGAGCGGGGCAGCGGGCTGCGCGTCGAGCGGTCCGGTCCCGGTGGGCGGGTCGCGCCGGTCGGGCATCTCGCTTTCGAGGGACCGCTCGTCGGCGGATGGGCGGCCGTCCGTTCAGACGACGACTCGTCGATGCGCGGGCTGGCGGCGGCGTGCTCGGACGCGATGTGGACGTGCACCCGGAGGCCGCGTTGCGCGCCGACCCGCAACGGTCGGGGCGCGACGATGTGCACGTCGTCGGTGAAGGCGGCGGCGTGCTCGACGCCGTGCAGGAAGGCGGCCGACGGACCACCGACGACCACCCCGGGCGGCAACCGCAGGACGGCGGCGCGGCAGGCCAGGGCGTGGTCCCTGTCCAGCCTGGCGTCGGCGTAGATGTCGTGGCGAAGTCGCACCCAGGCGCTGCTGCGTAGCTGGTGCTCGGTGAGCAGGCGATCGCGGACGACGTCGGAGCCGCGGAAGACCTGCCAGGTCAGGGCGTCGGGTCGGTACGGACGTGGTGGCATGCCGAGCAGCGTGCTGCCCGTCGCCACCCGCCCGAAACCCCTGTGGACAACCTCGCCGAGGGCCTCGCCGGTGCCTGTGGACAACTGCGAACGCCGCCGTCGATCTTGGTATGGCGGGCGAGATCCTGGAAGTCGGGGCTTCGCGGCGACCCGGACAGCCCGACTTCCAGGAACCCGAGTGGATCAAGCGAGCCGCGCGGTCAGCGGAGGGTCGCCGCCACCGCCGTCGCGGCAGCCTGCACCTGAGGGCCCACCAGGGCGACGTCCAGCGGGGCGAGCGCTACCACGCCGACGCTGGCCTCCAGGCCCGGTACGCCGAGCACCGGCGCGGCCACCCCGTACGCCCCGGACTCCAACTCGCCACTGCTGCTCACCGGGTCGGCCGCGCCGCTCCGGCCGGCCAGGATGGCCCGACCCGCCGCGCCCCGGTCCAAAGGGTGTCGCGCCCCGGTCCGGTACGCGACGTGGAACGACGTCCAACTCGGCTCGACCACCGCCAGGGCGACACCCTCACCGCCGTCCACCACGGTCAGGTGGGCGGTCGCGCCGGCCTGTTCGGCGAGGCGACGCAGCGCCGGCATCGCTCCCTCGGCGAGCAGCGGCTGTGCGCGGCGGGCCAGGTGCAGCACGCCCGCGCCGATCCGGAGTCGGCCATCGCCGCCCCGGCGCAGCATGCCGTGCCCGGTCAGCGGGCCGACCAGCCGGTAGACGGCGGCCCGGCCGACGCCGAGTTGGTGCGCCGCCTCGCTGACGGTCAGCCCCGCCGGCGTATCGGCGACCAGATGCAAAAGCCGTAGACCCCGGTCGAGCGTCTGGGACGTCTCCCCGGTCCGGTTGGACCCTGCCGTCGCATCCACAGCACGCAGCGTACGACCCGGCACCGGCGGACCCCGACAGGCGCGGACGGCTACCCTTGTACGGTGACGCTACGCCTGTATGACACCGCCACCCGATCGGTGCGGGACTTCGTCCCGCGGGAAGCCGGCAAGGTGGGGGTCTACCTGTGTGGTCTCACTCTCCAGGCGCCGCCGCACATCGGTCACCTTCGCTCCGGCGTCAACTACGACGTGCTGCGCCGCTGGTTGCTGGCTGCCGGCTACGAGGTCACGTTCATCCGTAACCTGACCGACATCGACGACAAGATCCTCGTCAAGGCGGGTGAGCAGGGTCGGCCGTTCTGGTCGATCGCGTACGCCAACGAGTTGATCCTTGCCGAGTCGTACCGGGCGTTGAACGTGCTGTCGCCCACCTACGAGCCGCGCGCCACCGGGCACATCCCGGAGATGCACGAGCTGATCACCAAGCTGATCGCGGACGGGCACGCGTACCCGGCCACCGACGGCTCCGGTGACGTCTACTTCGATGTGGCGTCGTGGCCGGCGTACGGGTCGCTGTCGGGTCAGTCGCCGGACGCGATGCAGCCGGCTGGCGACGCGCCGGACCGGGGTAAGCGCGATCCGCGCGACTTCGCCCTCTGGAAGGGCGCCAAGCCGGACGAGCCGGCGGACGCGTACTGGCCGTCACCGTGGGGGCTGGGGCGTCCGGGCTGGCACATCGAGTGCTCGGCGATGTGCTGGCGCTACCTGGGCCCCGAGTTCGACATCCACGGCGGTGGTCTGGACCTGACGTTCCCGCACCACGAGAACGAGATCGCCCAGTCCCAGGCGGCCGGGCTGCCGTTCGCCCGTTACTGGGTGCACCACGGCCTGCTCAACATCGGCGGGGCCAAGATGGGCAAGTCGGCGGGGAACGCGCTGGGCCTCGCGTACGTCGACTCGCTCGGGGTGCGGCCGGTCGAGCTGCGGTACTACTACGCCGCCGCGCACTACCGCTCGGTGATCGACTACTCGGAGGACTCGCTGCGCGAGGCCGCCACCGCGTACCGCCGGATCGAGGGTTTCGTGCAGCGGGCCGTCGAGCGGGTGGGCGTCGGTCAGCTCGGCGAGCTGCCGGCCGGGTTCGTCGCGGCGATGGACGACGACCTCAACACGTCCGCCGCCCTGGCCGTGCTGCAACAGCACCTCCGGGACGGCAACACCGCGCTGAGCGCGGGCGACGATGTGACCGTCCGCACCACCCTGGCCGTCGTACGCGCGATGCTGGATATCCTCGGCATCGACCCCCTCGACGAGGCGTGGACCGGCGGCGATCGCTCGGACGATTTGCGTGCCGTGGTGGACTCCCTGATCGCGCTGGCCCTGGAGCAGCGCGCGCAGGCCCGGGGCCGCAAGGACTGGGCTGCCGCCGACGCGGTACGTGACCAGCTCAAGCTGGCCGGCGTGGTGGTCGAGGACACCCCCCAGGGCCCCCGTTGGACTATTGGAGAGCAGGACTGATGCCCGGCAACTCGCAGCGCCGTGGCCGGCGACTGACGTCGAAGGCGACCGCCCCCAAGGGCTCCGGCGGCAAGAACAAGGACTCGCTGGCCGGTCGGGGGCGCACCCTGCCCGCCGACGAGCGACCCTGGCACAAGGGTTACTCGGGCACCGAGAAGCTGCCGCAGCGCACCGCCTGGAAGCAGGACAAGGAGCGCCGCGCGGCGGCCGAGGAGGGGCGCGCCCCGAAGATCGGCCAGCCCGGCACCAAGGACACCACCTGGGGCAAGGGTGGCGGTCGGGGCGTACCGGGCGGGCGGGGCCCCACCACCGGACGGGGTGGCAAGCCCACCGGCCGGAGCGGCCCCCGGGTCGCGCCGGGCCGCAAGTCCAACCCGTCGAAGGAATCCCCGGAGCTGCTGGTCGGGCGCAACCCGGTGCTGGAGGCGCTGCGCGCCCAGGTGCCGGCGACGGCGCTCTACACCGCCCAGGGCATCGACATGGATGAGCGGATCAAGGAGATCATCCGGACCGCCGCCGACCGGGGCATCGCCAACCTGGAGATCAGCCGCGCCGAGCTGGACCGGATGACCGGCGGGGTACTCCACCAGGGTGTCGGGTTGCAGGTGCCGCCGTTCGCGTACCAGCCCTTCGAGGACATGGTCGCCGCGTCGCTGGAGCAGCAGGCCCCGCTGCTGGTCGCGCTGGACGGGGTCACCGACCCGCGCAACCTGGGCGCGGTGATCCGTTCGGCCGCCGCGTTCGGCGCGCAGGGTGTCTTCGTACCCGAGCGGCGTGCTGCCGGGATCACCGCGACCGCCTGGCGGACCAGCGCCGGCGCGGCCGCGCGGGTGCCGGTGGCCCAGGTCACCAACCTGACCCGGTCGCTGAAGGCGTGCCGGGACGCCGGCTTCATGGTGGTCGGCCTGGACGCCGACGGCGACACCGACCTGTACGACCTGGAGGCCGCCGTCGGCCCGCTGGTGGTGGTCGTCGGCTCCGAGGGGCGCGGGCTTTCCCGGCTGGTCGGGGAGACCTGCGACCTGACCGTCAGCATCCCGATGATCTCCGAGGTCGAGTCGCTCAACGCGAGCGTGGCCGCCGCGGTCACCCTGGCCGAGGTCGCCCGCCGCCGCTCGGTCGAGCTGTAACGACGTCGACGAGGCCCCCTACGCACCTGGCGGTAGGGGGCCTCGCCGTCAGATCTGGTGGAGCCAGGCGACGAAGAACACCGCCCCGGCCACCGCCATCAGCAGCGTGGTCGGCAGCAGCCAGGCCGGACCCCGCTCCCCGTCGAGGCGTCGGGTCAGTCGTTGGTGCACGGCGGCGATGCCGATCAACGCGGCCAGCCCGGCGGCTGCCATCGGCAGGCCGACGAGGAAGTGCGCCAGCCAGGCGCCGGCCCGGCTCGGACCACCCCAGGAATGGTCGTACGGGCCGGGATCGACCACCCCGTACAGGACGCCGCGTAGCACCATCAGCACCTCGACGCCGATGGGTAGCAGCGCCACGAGGCCGAGCAGCAGGCTGAGCAGCGCGTGACCGAGCACCGCGAGCGTGCCGGGTCGCCGGCCGGGCACGGGCGTCGGGGGTGCGGCGAGCAGGCCGGTGCGCAGGCCCCGCCAGCGTGCGGCGGCGGCGTCGGCCCCACCCACCGGGGTGGTGGCCAGCGTGAACAGGGCGACCGGCACCAGCGTCGCGCAGTAGGCGAGGCTGCGGCCGGCCCGGCGGGCGATCTGGTTGCGGTGCGCGGTGGCGGTGGCGGACACGGCGTCTCCTCGGGCTCGGTGTGCCGCGAACGCTAGGCGCGCGCAACACCCCGCCGCGTCACCCCGGGGAGCCACGCTCGCGCTGGCTCCCGGGGATGACAACCCCTCAGGAGTACGACGAAAGGGGCGGCCCGCCGCAGCGGACCGCCCCTTTCCGGTGGTGCGTTACGTCAGATCCGGCTGCCCGTGGCGGCGTGGAAGACGTGGCTACGGCCGGCGCGCGGCTTGACGAACACGGTGTCGCCCATGTTCGGCATGCTGCGGCGGTCGGTACGGACGACGAAGCGCTCCGAGTTGCCACCCAGGGCGGCGTGGCCGTACACGTTCGCGTCCGAGCCGAGGTCCTCGACCAGCTCGACGACGACCGGCATGCCACCCTCGGTCGGGCTGACCAGGTCGCAGTCCTCCGGACGGAAGCCGACGGTGACCTTGCCGTTGCCACCCTCGGCGCGGGCCGCCTCGACCTGCTCGCGGGTCAGCGGGATACGCAGCTCGGCGAACTCGGCGCCCTGCTCGTGCAGCGGGACGGTCTTGATGTTCATGGCGGGAGAGCCCATGAAGCCGGCGACGAACACGTTCGCCGGGGTGTCGTAGAGCGCCCGCGGGGTGTCGACCTGCTGGAGCACACCGTCGAGCAGCACGGCGACCCGGTGACCCATCGTCATGGCCTCGACCTGGTCGTGCGTCACGTACACGGTGGTGACGCCCAGCTTGGCCTGGAGCGACGCGATCTGCGTACGGGTCTGCACACGGAGCTTGGCGTCGAGGTTCGACAGCGGCTCGTCCATGAGGAAGACCTGCGGCTCGCGGACGATCGCCCGGCCCATGGCCACACGCTGACGCTGACCACCGGAGAGCGCCTTCGGCTTGCGGCTGAGGAACTCCTCGAGCTGGAGCAGCCCGGCCGCCTCCTTGACCCGCCGGTCGATCTCCGACTTGGAGGTCTTACGCAGCTTCAGGGCGAACGCCATGTTCTCGTACACCGTCATGTGCGGGTAGAGGGCGTAGTTCTGGAAGACCATCGCGATGTCGCGGGCCTTCGGCGGCAGGTGGGTGACGTCACGCTGGTCGATGTAGATGGAGCCGGCGTCGACGTCCTCCAGGCCGGCGAGCATCCGCAGGCTGGTGGACTTGCCGCAACCCGACGGGCCGACGAGGACCAGGAACTCACCGTCGCCGATCTCGAGGTTCAGCTCGTTGACGGCGGGACGCTCGGTGCCCGGGTAGATCCGGGACGCCTTGGAATAGGTGACCGTAGCCATGGTGGTGCGCTTCCTTTCACCGGCAGGAACGTGCCGGACGATCCGAGTGAAGGAGCGACCGGCACGAGCCCGTGCCGGTCAGCGGACGGCGGTCGGTCGCGGGGGCGGCCGGCTCGTCGTCCGTGTCACTGCACCGTAATTGGCTTTGCTCGCGCTGCCAAGGCGAGGGACCCTCGGAAGTGACCCACTGCCTACGCATTACGGGCAGTCGGGCACGGGCAGGCATCAATCGACGTCGCGGCGGAGCGTCGGGCGTCAGGTTGCTGACGTTTCCCGTGCTCGGGAGCACTCGCGAGCGGGATATCCGGACGTCAGTCGCTATGCTGGCGTCGACACACGCGCCCCTGTAGCTCAGCTGGCCAGAGCACTCGCCTTGTAAGCGAGATGTCGCCGGTTCGATCCCGGCCGGGGGCTCCATATCCAGAAGGCGCTTTCCCGGATCGCAGGACCGGGAGCGCGGCGATCGACAGGTTTCCGCAGCCGTCCGCGCCCGGCGCGGTCGGTCACCCCCGCCAATCGTAGCGATCACACACCTTGGGGCCGCCCGTCTCCAGGCCCACCGCCAGCCGCACGACGCCGGTCGTTTCGTCGGGGTAGGCCAGGGTGACCGGGAAGGTCAGGTAGGTGCCGTCGATGCCGGTGGACATCGTCGGCTCGCCGAGGGAGAACGACACGAACTGTCGCTGCTCGCGAAGGAACGCGGCGTGGTCCGACTCGGTGTACTCCGGTAGCACGTCCAAGCAGAGCTGCTGGTAGGCCGCGTTGTAATCGGTGGCCTGAACCCGCTCCAGGTCTGGGCTCTTGCCGACGGAGGGTCAGGTAGCCGCCTTGTCGTATTCGGCTCCGAACTCTGCGGTTCGTCGTACCAGGTACGCCGGCCAGTCGGCGGGTGCGGCGTTGACGTCGTCGAGGGAGAGCTTGATGACGCCGCAGTGTTTGAGATCGCACGTTCGTGGTGTGGTGGCGTCGATCAGGGAGATGCCCATGAGCACTTCGCCGTCGTTGTGGGTGCATAGGACGGGGTGAAAGGAGCAGTCCTCGTAGATATCCCCTGGGTTGATGTCCCCGGGTTGGTCGATCGTCACGGCTGTCATTGTGCCGGTCACGGCTGAGGCGGGTGATCCGGCGGCTGGCGGTTTCGGCGGGGGTTCGGCCCGGAGGGATGTAATCCCGGTACTCAGACGATGCCTCGTCTGACCGGCGAAACCTACTTTCCGCCGGTGCCTTGCAGGCGTCCATGACTCGCACTCCGGGCCGCGCCACAACAACGATATTCCGTTCAGGCCGAGTGCGCGACGGGCGAAGCTGGACGAGTTTGCGCGAGCCCGGGCAGGCGTTCGATTCTGGGCCGTCGTCTCAGCTGACCGTCGCGGCGGTGAGGAAGAACGTGACCGCGTTGGTCCACCGCTACCACGCTGAACCCGTGCACGATCGGCAACCTAGTCGCCGGTTCGATCGCGGCCGGGGGCTCAGGATCTCCGGCGCACCCTGGCTGCGCGGCCGGTACGGGCAGTCGATGGGCGGCCACTCCTATAGTTCGGGTATCACCGACGTCGAGGAGTCGCATGAGCCCGCTCGTCGCGATCGCCGGCAGCGCCCAGGTCAGCCGCTCCTACTCGCCGCCCGTACGCGATCCGGAGGCCGTGCCCGACGCGGCGGCCGAGTTGGGTGCGGAGCTGGCGAGGCAGGGTTGCCGCATCGTCGTGTACTCGAACGATCCCGACTTCCTGGAACGGCACGTGGTGCGCGGTTACGTGGATTCCGGCCGGGCGACGCCCGGGTCGATCCTGGTCCGTGGCCGGTACCAGCAGGACGTGGACTTCGACCAGGCGCAGCGGCATCCGGAGGTGTTCAGTGTCGTGCCCGAGTCGACGGACGACTGGGAGGTCAGCTTCTACCGGTCGCTGCTGACGGTCGACGCGCTGCTGCTGGTGGGTGGTGGGCGCTCCACGTTCATCGCCGGGCTCATCGGTCTGTCCCGTCGTATTCCGGTCGCTGCGGTCGCGGCGTTCGGCGGTGGCGCGGAGAAGACGTGGCAGCGACTGACCAACGAGCGTGGCGTCGCCACCGAGGAGGAGGTGGCGGTGCTGGCCCGACCCTGGCGGCCGGGTACGGCCGGCTTGATCGTCACCGCGCTCCGCGCCCAGGTGCGGCGCCGCGCGGACGAGGAACGCGCTGCGGGTGCTGCCGGTCGGCGTACGGTGGCGGGTCTGGTGACCGCGCTGGTCCTACTGCTGCTCGCCGTGGCGACGATCCCGTTGGCGTACGCCGCGCCGACCGGTGGTTGGCAGAACGTGGCGGTCCTGGTGGCCGCGCCGATGGTCGCGTCGGTGTGGGGCGCGATCGTGCGCAACGCGTACGACGGCAGCGGCAACTGGCTGCGGGCGGCGGCGTTGGGGTCGGCCGCCGGTGTCATCGCGTTCCTGCTGTTCGTGGCGGCGCAGCTCAGCACCAACCCGGATCTGCTCGATGGTGACGCGGCGCGGAGGTTGGTCTTCTTCGTGCTGGCGATCGGGTTCATCGGCGGGTTCACGTCCGAGGTCGTCTACGCCAAGCTGCGCGATCAGGACGTGACGCAGACGCCGGTCCTGCCGCCCGGGGGTCCGCGGTGAGCCGGGCCGTGGAGGAGTCCAACCGGGCGATGCTGCGGGCCCGTGACGCGATGGACCGGGCGTACGCCGAGCCGCTGGACATCCCGGCGCTGGCCCGGATCGCGCACGTCTCCGAGGCGCACTTCATCCGGACGTTCCGGGCGACCTTCGGTGAGACGCCGCACCGCTACCTGCAACGCCGCCGGGTGGAGCGGGCCATGACGCTGCTGGTGGAGACCCACCGGGACGTGACGGACATCTGCTACGCGGTCGGGTTCGGGAGTCTGGGCACGTTCAGTCGGACCTTCCGGCAGATCGTGGGGGAGTCGCCCTCGGAGTTCCGGCGTCGCCGCGTCGCTGCCGGCAACGTGCCGTCCTGCTTCACCAAGGCCTGGACGCGACCCAGCAGTTTTGGATAAGCAGCAGGTCAGGGCCACCCTTTACGGTCGTGGCATGACGATGAACGCGATCAGCCGCTCCCAGATCTTCGTCCTCGACCAGGACGAGGCGCTCGACTTCTACGTGAACAAGCTCGGCATGGAGGTCAACACCGATCAGGATCTCGGCTTCATGCGCTGGCTGACGGTCAACCTGCCCGGCGACCCGGAGCGCGAGATCCTGTTGGAGAAGCCCGGCCCGCCGGCGTTGGACCCGGCGACGGCCGAGCAGGTGCGGGAGCTGCTCACCAAGGGTGCCCTGGGCGGGTACCTCTTCATGACCACCGACGACGCCCGCAAGACCCACGAGGAGCTGGTGGCGAAGGGTGTCGAGATCACCGACGAGCCGACCGAGCGCCCGTACGGGATCGACTTCGGCATCCGGGACCCGTTCGGCAACAAGATCCGGATCGGCCAGATGTTCCCCAAGGCGTAGTCACAAGATCAAGAAGCCGGAGGGCGCGGGCCAGCACCGCGCCTTCCGGTGTGTTGGGGTGTACGGCATGCGAACGCGGCTGCTGTACCTGACCCGACACGGCGAGCAGGACCTCACCGGGCACGCCGACACAGGCTCGACCGAGCCGGACACCGGCCTGTCCGAGCGCGGCCGGCGGCAGGCGGCCCTGCTCGGCGAGCGCCTGCGCGGTCGGTCGTTCGCGGCCGTCCACCACGGGCCGCTGCGCCGGGCCGCGCAGACGGCCGAGGTGGTCGCCGCGGCACTGCCCGGGGTTCCGGTGTACGCCACCGAGCTGGCCGGGGACCACCTCCCGCACGACACCGACCCGGCCGGCCTGCCGTCGGCGTACGCCGAGTTCCTGACCGGATTCTCGGCGGCCGAGCGGGCCGACGGGCCGCGCGTGACGGCGGAGGCCGTGCGGCACTTCACCGGGCCGGCGGAGGTCGACGACGCGGCCGTGGGCGAGCCGGTACGCGAGCTGGTGGTGACGCACACCTTCCTGATCGCCTGGCTGGTCCGGCACGCCCTCGACGCGCCGGAGCGGCGGTGGCTGGGTTCGAACCACCACAACACGGGGTTGACCGTCATCCGGTACGGCCCGGCCGGGCCACCGAACCTGATCGCCGTCAACGACGTGGCGCACCTGCCGGTCGAGCTGCGCGGCACCGGTCTTCCCCCGGACTACCTGGTGTGACTCGCCGTCAGGCGGTGACCTTCAGCAGCAGCTCGACAAGTGCCCTGGTGGCGGGCGGCGGTGCGGGATCGGCGGGGCAGTCGACGTACCCGGTCTCGACGCTTCCGACGGTGAGGCGGTAGCTGAAGGCGTCGGCGCAGCTCGACGTGGTGGCCGTGCGACGGGCCTCGGCGCTCAGCCGTGGGTCGGCGGCCAGTCCGCGCAGCCGACCCAGGTCGGCGGTGTCGAGCTTACCGGTACGACGGCCGCCGGCCCGGTCCACCACGGTCCACCGGCCGTCCGGCTCGACGGTGATGGCGTCGCCGCGCCCGGCGAAACCACCGGAGCGGAACAGCGCGATCCGGGCCCGGTCGTCCGCTTCCGGGCCGTTCGGGACGGCAACGCTCGGGGCCGGGCCGCCCGGGACGGCACCGCTCGGCGCGAGGCCGCTCGGCGCGGGGATGTTCGAGAGGTCCGGCGCCGCGGGTGTGCTGGCGATCGGTGGCAGGTCGGTGGGGGTGGCGGCCCGGTCGGTGCCGGTGCAGCCGGCCAGGAGGACGGCCAGGAGCGCGATCGTGACGCCGGTCGTGGAGGCGGGTCTCATATCCGTCGGACGTGCCGATGCGTGCGTTGGTTCCCTTGTCAAGGCCCTCATCCGTTCGGCCAGTCTCAATGTCTGGGAGCGGTCCAAGGCTTCTCTTTTCGTCAACGCATCGCTATATCTACATGCGTGACTACCCCCGTCACACCCTTTCTCCTTCCAGGAGGGCACGTGAAACGACCCCTCGCGGCCGTCAGCGCAGCGCTGCTCACCAGCGGCCTGTTGACCTGCGTCGCCACCGCGGCGCACGCCGCCGCACCTCCCGCTCCCGCGCCGGACGCCTCCGCCGCGGCCCGAGCGGCGACCGTCCTGCGAACGAACCCCGGCGCGGTCCAGGGTTCCAGCGCCGAGTCCTACCAGGTGCAGAGCACCCGGGTGGACGCCTCCGGCGCGGCGCACACCCGCTACACCCGCACCTACCAGGGCCTGCGGGTGTACGGCGGTGACTTCGTCATCCACACCGCGCCGAACGGCACCTACGCCGGCAGTTCGGTCGGACTCGCCGCACCGCTGACCCTCCTCACCACGGCCAAGGTCAGCGCCGACGCGGCGAAGAAGACGGCCCGCGCCGGATTCACCGGCAAGGCCGAGACCGTGGGCGCACCGGAACTGTTCGTCGACGCCAGCTCGGGCAAGGGTCGACTGGCCTGGGAGACCGTGGTCAGCGGCTGGCAGCCGGACGGGCAGACGCCGTCACGGCTGCACGTCGTCACCGACGCCACCTCCGGCGCGACCATCGGGTCGTACGACGAGATCGAATCGGTCACCGGCAGCGGCCAGGGCCTCTACACCGGCTCGGTGAGCATCGACACGACGCTCTCCGGCAGCACGTACCAGATGATCGACCCGGTGCGCGGCAACGGCCGTACCTGCGACATGAACAACGGCACGTCGTCCTGCACCACGTTCACCGACGCGGACAACGCGTGGGGCACCGGCACCACCTCCAGCCGGCAGTCCGCCGCCGTGGACGCCCACTTCGGCGCCGCCAAGACGTTCGACTACTTCAAGAACGTCCACGGCCGCAACGGGATCTTCGGCAACGGCCAGGGCGTGCCGAGCCGGGTCCACTACGGCAACAACTACGTCAACGCCTTCTGGGACGGTGCCCAGATGACCTACGGCGACGGGTCGGGCAACTCCCGCCCGCTGGTCGCGCTGGACGTGGCCGGGCACGAGATGAGCCACGGCGTCACCGAGGCGCTGGCCGGCCTGGTCTACTCCGGTGAGTCCGGTGGCCTCAACGAGTCCACCAGCGACATCTTCGGCAACATGGTGGAGTTCTACGCCGCCGCCCCGAGCGACCCGGGTGACTACCAGGTCGGTGAGAAGATCAACATCAATGGCAACGGTACGCCGCTGCGCTACATGTACAACCCGTCGCTGGACGGCGCGTCCGACTCCTGCTGGTCCACCAGCACGAAGAACAAGGACGTGCACTACTCCTCCGGCGTCGGCAACCACTTCTTCTTCAACCTCGCCGAGGGCACCGGCGCGACGTCGTACGGCACCTCGCCGGTCTGCGGCTCCGCCCCGGCGGTGACCGGCATCGGCCGGGCCAAGGCGGAGAAGATCTGGTACCGGGCCCTGGACGTGTACTTCACCTCCAACACGTCGTACGTCAACACCAGCAACCCGGCGAACACGGCCCGGGCCTACAGCCTGCGGGCGGCCACCGACCTGTACGGCAGCTGCTCGGCCGAGTACAAGGCCGTGCAGGCCGCCTGGACGGCGGTCAACGTGGCCGGCAACGACGCGACCTGCTCCACCGGCAACGACTTCTCCGTGTCGCTGTCGCCGACCGCAGGCTCGGTGAACCCGGGCAGCGCGGTCTCCACCACCGTGTCGACCGCCACCACGAGCGGCTCGGCGCAGACCGTGACGTTCTCCGCGTCCGGCCTGCCCAGCGGCGCGAGCGCCGCGTTCAGCCCCGCCTCGGTGACCTCGGGCGGCTCGTCCACCCTCACCATCAGCACCTCCGCGAGCACCCCACCCGGCACCTACTCGGTCACCGTGAGCGGTGCCGGTTCGGTCACCCGCACCGCCACCTACACGTTGACCGTGAACGGCTCCGGCGGCGGCTGCACCTCGCCGGGCCAGAAGCTGGCCAACCCGGGCTTCGAGTCCGGCTCGACCGGCTGGACGGCCAGCTCCGGGGTGATCACCAGCTCCAGCGGTCAGGCGGCCCACGGTGGGTCGTACAAGGCCTGGCTGGACGGGTACGGCAGCACCCACACCGACACGCTCGCCCAGTCGGTGGCCCTGCCGGCGGGCTGCTCCTCGTACACGCTGAGCTTCTGGCTGCACATCGACTCGGCCGAGACCACCAGCAGCACGGCGTACGACAAGCTCTCCGTGCAGGTGCTCAACTCGGGCGGGACGGTGCTGGCCACGCTGGCGACCTACTCCAACCTGAACAAGGCCTCCGGCTACAGTCAGAAGTCCTTCTCCCTGGCCGGGTACGCCGGCCAGACCGTCACCCTGAAGTTCACCGGCACCGAGGACTCCTCGCTCCAGACGTCCTTCGTGGTCGACGACACGGCGGTCAACGTCTCCTGACCTGACCGACACCCCGGACCCGGCGGCCACCGCGACGGTGGTCGCCGGGTTCGCGTCCGGGCCGTTCTGGCAATCTTGGGTCGCCTCGGATGGCGTGGGGAGGGGTTTGCGTGTCGGACGCGGAGTTGACCGTCGCGGTGGCCGGACCGGTGGCGACCGTCGTGATCCACAACCCGGCCCGCCGGAACGCGATGACGGCCGCCATGTGGCGGCAGCTCCCCGAACTGCTCGACCGGCTGGAACCCGACCCCGACGTACGGGCTCTGGTGCTCACCGGCGCGGGCGACGCCTTCTGTGCGGGCGCGGACCTGGGTGATCTCGCCGAGTTGCTGGACGCCGGTGACACCAGCATCGCGGTCGCCGCCGAGGAGCGGCTGGCAGGCTTCGCCAAGCCGACGATCGCCGCGATCCGGGGTGCCTGCGTCGGGGGCGGCGCGCAGCTCGCGGTCGCCTGTGACCTGCGGATAGCGTCGGACGATGCCCGGTTCGGCGTACCTCCGGCCCGGCTCGGGCTGGTCTACCCGGCGCCGACGACCCGCCGGCTGGCCCGGCTGGTCGGCCCATCGGCGGCGAAGCACCTGCTCTTCACCGCCGAGCTGATCGACGCCGAACGGGCCCTGCGGATCGGCCTGGTCGACGAGGTGCTGCCGGGCGACCGCCTCGCCGGGCGGGTGGACGACCTCACCGCGACGATCGCCAAGCGGTCACCGCTGAGCGTCACCGCCGCCAAGGAGATCGTCGACGACCGCGCCGGACCGGCCCGGATCGCCTGGTGGCACCGGAAGGTCGCGGACAGCGGCGAGGCCCGCGAGGGCGTGGCCGCCATGGCCGAGCGCCGGGCTCCCCGCTTTGCCTGGCGGGCGCCGACCGAGCGCTGACGCTCGTCCCTCTCGGCTTCCTTGATCCACTCGGCTTCCAGGAAAGCGCGGTGTCCCGTGCGCTGGGACACGCCGATTTCCTGGAACCCGAGTCGATCTAACTGCTGGATACCGGTGCCGGCTCGGCCCGGTAGCATCCACCACCTTTCCTCCCTTTGCTTTGCTTCAGCGGAGGCAACAGCGATGGACCGTGAGTGTCGCCTCCGTTGAAGCAGAGCAAAGGACGTGTCCGGGTATCTGGGGACCCCGCGAACCGGGTCGGCCACGCCTCGGGTGGGGTTCCACCCATTGCGAAACCTCGATCCCGGGTGGTGCTGATCCTGAGTCGTACGGCAGTCTGTCGGTCGTGCAGCGTGATCAGTTGCTCGCGGGCCGCTACCGGCTCCTGGAGCGTCTCGGCAGCGGTGGCATGTCGGCGGTCTACCGGGCGTACGACGAGGTGCTCGAACGGGACGTGGCGGTGAAGGTGCTCGTCGCCTCGGACCCGAACGCCCGGCAGCGGATCCGGGCCGAGGCCAAGGCGGCGGCCCGGTTGTCGCACCCGCACGTCACCAATGTCTACGACTTCGGCGAGTCGCGTCTCGACGGTGTCCAGGTGCCGTTCGTCGTGCTGGAACTGCTCAACGGCGACACGCTCGAAAGACGGCTGGTCGCCGGGCCGTTGCCACCACGCGCCGCGCTGCGGGTCTGTGCCGAGGTGGCGTCGGCCATCTCGGCAGCGCACGCCCAGGGGTTGGTGCACCGGGACGTGAAGCCGGGCAACGTGATGCTCACTCCCACCGGCGCGAAGGTGCTCGACTTCGGTATCGCGGCGGCCGCCGGTGACTCCGAGATCGACTTCGACGGCAAGCTGCTCGGCACGCCCGCGTACCTCGCCCCCGAGCGACTGGCGGCCGGCGAGGTCCTGCCGGCCTCCGACGTGTACGCGCTCGGCCTGCTCCTGCACCGGACGCTCACCGGTCGGCTGCCGTGGGCCGCCGAGACGCAGACCGGGATGCTCCGCGCCCACGTGCACGTCGATCCGGACCCGCTACCCGAGATCGACCGGGTGCCCGCCGAGGTCCACCGGCTCTACCACTGGTGTCTGGCCCGCAACCCCGACGACCGGCCCCCGGCAGCCGAGGTGGCCCGCATCCTGCTCACGGTCGTCTCTGGGCTGGCCGACGCAACCGCCGCTGCCGGGTCGGCCGCCGCCGACCGGGCGGCCGCCGCCGGCTCGCCCGCTGCCCGCCCGGTGGAGGCTGGTGCGGGCCGGGCGGCGGAGGCGGAAGCGGGTGCGGCCGCAGCGGGTGCGACCGGAGCGGCTGAGGCCGGGGCGGGCGAAACCGCGGGTGCGGCCTCGGAGCGTAAGGCCGCAGCGGGCAAGGTCCCCGACGTGGGGGACGGCGCGTCGGCCCCGCGTCGTACGGCTCCACCTGCTTCCGGCGTACCCCGGCGACCGTCCTGGCGTCGCCGACGGGTGGCGTTGGTGGTCGGCGGCGCGGTGATCGCGGCGCTGGCGGTGGCCGGATCGCTCGGCGACTACGGCACCCGGCGAGACGACGAGACGAACCCGCGAACCGGAATCGGGACGGGTGGCACCACCACGGTGGGTATGCCGGAGACCGTCGCCCAGCCCGAGCCGTCCACTGTGCGCCCGCCCGCCGAACCGTCGGCCGGGGCCACGTCGGCCGCTCCCCGCCCCGGTCCCGGTTCCGGCCCGGGTCGTCCGTCGGCCCCGGGTCAGCCGCCGCCGACCCTCGCGCCGACGGCCGCGCCCACGGCCGGGTCCCCGACCGCCGAACCCACGGGGGTGACGGTGCGCGCCCAGGGCGGCACGGCCAGCGTCCGCTGTGTCGGCGGATCGGCCGAACTGCTCACGGTCACCCCGGCCGCCGGTTACCAGGTGGCGCCGTACGACGCGGGGCCGGCCAAGCAGGTCACGGTCGAGTTGACCGCACCCGAGCACAGCAGTGAGATCCGGGTCCACTGTGCCGCCGGGCGGCCGAAGCCGAAGGTCACCGAGCGGCCCGCCTGACCGGGGCCGACGGGTGCCGCGCCGGGGCGTACCCGGACGCGGCCCCCCGTTCCCGCCGGCCGGTCGGTCACCGCCCGGCGAGCGCCGACCAGCCGGGGTTGACCGGCTCGCGGCACAGCGGCATGCCCGCCTCCGCCGGGGTCCGGTCACCCTTGCGCTGGTTGCAGCCGTAGCAGGCGGCGGTGGTGTTTCGCCACGTGTTCCGGCCACCCCGGGAACGCGGCAGGATGTGGTCGATGGTCGACGCCGGGCCACCGCAGTACGCGCAGCAGCGGTCGTCGCGGCGCAGCACCCCGGCCCGCGACCAGGCCGGTCCGGAGTTGAACCGCCACCGGGTGACCACGTAGCGGACCAGCCGCACCACCCGGGGCAGCGGAAAGACGCCGATCACCCGATCGGGCTCCGCCTCGTGGATCTCGGCCACCCGTCGGCAGAGCATCCGGACGGCGTGTTGGAGGGTGACCCGGTGCAACGGGCCGAGGTCGGCGTTGACGACGAGGACGGCGTCCACCGGGACTCCTTTCGACAGTGGCGACGGACAGCGAAGAGCCGCCCGGTCCGGCGTACCGGACGGGCGGCTCGACGTGTACGGGTACGCGTCAGTCGGGCCGGCCCGCCCGGGGGTGTTCCGCAGGCCAACCGTGGCCGACGAGCAGCAGACAACCATCGCCGGACAGCGGCGACGACGGCACGGTGGTGGCGTGCGACATCGTCATGAGCTGCTCCCGCGGTGGTGGTTGACCTTGCGTGATCACGGTAGGTCCGCACGGGAGAGAGGGGCAACGTATTTCGATCGGCCGCCCGGCTCCTCGGGAGCACGCTGACGGCGGGTGCGGGGAGTGCTGCCCACCGTGCGGCGGGCGGTCGTCAGTGGCCGGTCCAGCCGCAGTGCCATCCGTACGGTGAGTTCGCTGTCCAGCAGCGGTCGGTTGACCTCGCCCGCGACCGCCAACGCCGGTCCCGAGACGGAGCGCCAGATGGCGGCCAGCCCGGCGCCCAGACCGAGGAGGGCCACGGCGGCTCGCGCGGTCGGTGAACCGGCGGCCGCTGCCGCGCTCAGGCCGACAAGCGCGAAGAGCACCATCAGCAGTGGCACCAGCACCGGCCAGAAGATGCCCCGGGCGGCCTGGGCCACCAGCCGCCGGTCCCGGATGATCAGGTTCCGGGCCACCACCGCGTAGTCCTCCTCGTCGAGCAGGTCACGCGGGTGCAGCCCGCCGGTGAGGACGCCGCGCCACAGGTCGCCCTGGTTGCGCAGCTCGCGGCTCAACTCGGCGGGCTCCGGTTCGGTCGGGTCACCGCGCCCGGCCCGTTCCACGGCCACCGCCCAGGCGGCCAGCGAGCGGCGCACCACCGCGGCCGAGTACGGCGGCAGCACGCTGGCCAACTCGTCCAACCACCGGCTGATCTGGATCTGTCGGCCGTCGAAGCGGCGCAGGAGTTGGGCGGCGTCGCCGGGCCGGACCGTGTCGGCCAGGGACCGGCCCAGCCGGTAGGCGAGCCCGACCCGGAGGTTGGTGGCCATCGCCCAGCGCAGCACGTCCACGTTGAGGTCGTCGAGGGCGAGCAGCAGCGGTTCGGTGTCGACCGTGTCCGACCGGTCCAGATCGGACAGGCGGTCCAGGTCGGGCAGGCGGTCCAGGTCGGGTAGCCGCGTGCGGGCGGCGGACGTGTCGGGCAGCGACCCGGTGTGCCGGGTGAGCGCCGAGATCTGGGCCAGCGCGACGTCGACGCCGTCGAGGTACATCCGCATCCGGCGGGGGAGTGACATCTCGGTCAGGTTGGAGAGCTTGGCCGGCGGGTGGACCGGCGTGGTCGGCCCCGGCTCGGCGTGCTGCCCGTGGTGGTAGGCGTCCGCCATCCACCAGCCCAGCCGCAGGGCGGTGACGACGCAGGCGCGCTCGTCGCGGATCAGCGGGTACGCGTCGTCCCGGACGGCCTCCTCGGCCGGTCGTACGTCCGCTGCGCCGGCGCGGTGCAGTGGTGACATCGCCGCTGCCCTCCCGCCCGGTCGATCGAGGAGATGATCAACCGAGCGTACGGCAGCGTACCGTCGGTTATGTCGCTTTTTGTCTGTTTGGGGTGGCCCGCCCGGCCAGCAGCCCACGCGGGCGGACCGAGCGCACCGGCTCGGTCGCGACGCCCTGCGTCCGCAGGATGTGGTTCGCCGCGAGGATCCCGGTGGCCGCGGAGCGTTCCATCAGGGCGCTCGGGAAGTCCGTCGCGATCCCGTCACCCGCCAGGTAGACACCGGCGGCCTCGGTGCGGACCCCCGGACGCCAGGCACGACTGCCCGGCGTGAAGGCCGGGGCCTGCGCCTCCACCCGGGCGCGCAGTTCCCGGACCCGCAGGTCAGCTGCCTCCGGCCAGAGCGCCACCAGCTCGCGGCGCATCCGCTCGGCCAACTCCTCGGCCGGCACGCCGGGCTCGCAGGCGTACGCGTGCAACTCGACGACCGAACCGCCGACGCTGCGCGCCCAGCGCCGCGACTCGTTCTCCAACCGGTGGTACAGCGTCACCGAGTCCAGGGTGGGCTGCCGGGACACCCCGCTGAACACCGCCCGGTCGGCGGCCACGTCGCCGTCGCACCAGTACCGCGCCACCGCGTAGGGCGGGCCGGGCCTGCCGAAGCGGGGCATCCGCTCCGCCAGCTCCGGTGCCCGCGCGACCAGGTCGGGGGAGGCCGCCACCAGCGCGGCGAGCGCGGGCGGGTCCACGGCCAGCACCACGTGGGCCGCCCGGTGGTCGCCGCCGTCGGTGGTCGTCACCCGCCAGCCGTCGCCGTCGCGGTGCACCCCCGTCGCGCCCGAGCGGGTGAGCACCCGACCGCCGTGCTTCTCCACGTGCCGGGTCAACGGCTGCCAGATCGCCGTCGCGTAGTCCTCGTCCGGGCAGTCGAAGGCCAACCCCTCCGGATTGCCCAGCAGGTAGAAGTGGAACTGGGCGACCATCTCGGCCGCCGACATCTCCGCCTCGTGGTTGAAGAACGAGTGGGAGAAGACCTCGAACAGCATCGCCCGCGCCCGGTCCGGCAGCCGCAGCGACGCCAACAGCTCGTCGGCCGTGGTGTCGTCCAGGTCGGCGTAGGTGCGGACCGGATCGTAGGTGAGCAGCGGCAACGCCGCGTCCCGGTCCATCGACCGCAGGTCAGCCAGGCGCAGGCTGGGACTGCGCAGCAGCAGCGCCAACAGGTTCGCCGGAGGCGCGGGAGGCAGCCTGCCGAACTCCTCGGTCGGCCACTTCGCGCTCAGGATCGGATAGCCCGGGATCGGTTTGAGGAAGCCCAGGTCCGGCTCGACCCGACGGAGGATGGACCGCCAGTTGTAGTACTGCCGGAAGAACGCGTGGAAGCCGTGCTCGTTCTGCTGCTCCCCGTCGGGCAGGACCTCCGGCCAGGCGCCCAGCCGTCCACCGATGGTCGGCGCCGCCTCCAGCACGGTCACGTCCACGCCGCGCTCGGCGAGCACCACCGCCGCCGACATGCCAGCGATGCCACCGCCCACCACGACCGCCGCGACCGGTCGCGGCACGCGGTCGGCGCCACCACCGCCCGGGTCCACCTCATGCTGGTGTACGCCGATGAGCCGACCCACCACACGCGACAGCGCCACGCGGCACCTCCCTCGTCTGCCGCCAGTCTGCTACGGCAGGCAGCGCCGCGCCCGGTCGGAGGCGGGCCAGACGTACTCCAGGTCGTCCGGCGTCCCAGCGCCGAAGATCGGGCCGTAGTGCGTCGGGTCCTTGCGCAACAGGGAGGAGCGGTGGCTCAGGTGCAGGTCGTCGCGGCCCAGCCAGGGCGGCAGGTCGCCGGCGCGGGCCAGCTCGTCCTGGGTCCGTACGACACCGCCCCCGCAGGCGGCGGCGAGGTCGACGGTCAGCGTGGCGGCGCAGGTGTCCGCGCGGCCCGGCTCGGTCCAGACCGCGCACATGTCCAGCCCGTACCGGGTCAGCGCCTCCTCGTACCCGGCCCACATCTTCACGGCCGGGTGGTTGCGCCACCCGTACCCCGGCCAGGTGAGCCCGCGCAACACCTGGATGGCCTCCACCCGCTGCTTGCCCAGCCGCTTCTGATCCAGCACGCGGGCGCTGGCCAGAAAGTCCGGGTACGGGAGGAAGGTCTGCATGGCCCTGCTCTACCCACGGCCCGGGTCGGCATGCCTGCGGTGGGGACGATCCGGATGGGCTCGCCCAGGGTGATCGTCCTGGTTACGATCCGGGCATGGCGGAGCCGTGGCGGGACCGGGCGCGACGGGCGGTCGAGTGGAACTGGCGGCTTCGCTCCGCCGGCGACCCGCGTCCGCACTACGTGATCTGCGGCCGGGACGCCCTCGCCTACTACGTGGCCCGCGCGCTGCTCGAATCCGACCTTCCCGCGGGTGACGCACGGGTGACCGTCGTGGTGCCGGAGCGCTACCGCAGCACCGGTCCCGACGTGGCGAGCCTGCGCGGCGTCCGCGTGATCCGCTCGGAACGCCTGGACGTGGCGACCTTCGAGGCCGCCGGTCTAGCCGGGGCGACCGGACTGGCCCTGCTGCACCAGGACGACGTGGGCAACCTGCACGCGGCGCTCTGCGCGCAGGCCGTCGACCAGCGCGTCCGGCAGGTGCTGCGCATGTTCAACGGCACCCTCGCCGACGGCGTCCGCAAGCTGATCAAGGCGCCCGTCGAGGTGCTCTCCGACGCCGAGATGGCCGCCCCGGCGTTCGTGGCCGCCGCGCTGGGCGAGGTCGACCCCAGCTCCTTCCAACACCGGGACAAGACGTTGCGGGTGGCGCGGCGCGTCGACGTCCGGACGCAGGACGTGGTGTGCGCGCTGGCCCGCCCCGACGGGCGGCAGGGGATGGAGTTGCTGCCCGCCGAGCAGGCCGGCGCCGATCTGGTGCTCGCCGAGGCGACCGGTCAGCCGCCGGGCACCGAGGTCGCCGCGCGCCGGCTGGTCCGGGCCAGACGCCGACGCCGTCCGGTCGCGGTGCTGGTGCGTGCCGTACGCGGCTTCGCCACCCGCAAGATCGGCATCGCGGTGATGCTGGTGCTGGCCGTGATCGCGGTGCTGGGCGCGCTGATCTCCCGCGCCGAGAACGTCTCGCCGTTGGAGGCGCTCTACCTGACGCTGGTCACCACGCTCAGCGGCGCCGATCCGGACACCGACAAGGCCGCCGACGCCCAGGTCATGCAGGTGGTGCTCAACCTGGCCGGGCTCGCGCTGATCCCGTTGATCACCGCCGTGGTCGTGGACGGCATCGTCAACGCCCGTCTCGCCCTGCACACCGGTCTGCTGCAACCGGCCCGCTCCGGGCACGTCGTGGTGATCGGCCTCGGCAACGTCGGCACGCGGGTGATGGCCCAACTCCGCGAGTACGACGTCGAGGTCGTGGCGATCGACAAGGACCCGGCGCCGCGTGGCGCGACCCTGGCCCGCCAGTTGGAGGTGCCGCTGGTCGTCGGCGACGCCGCGCTGCCCGAGACCCTGGCCGCCGCGTCCGTGGCGAACTGTCAGGCGCTGGTGGTGGCGTCCACCGACGACGTCGCCAACCTGGAGGCGGCGTTGGCCGCCCGTGACCTGCGCGACGACCTGCGGGTGGTGCTGCGGCTCTTCGACGGTGACTTCGCCGAACGGGTCGAGGAGACCTTCGCGCTCGGGGTGTCCCGATCGGTCTCCTACCTGGCCGCGCCGGCCTTCACCGGCGCGCTCACCGAACGCGCGGTCATCACCACCATCCCGGTCGACCGGCACGCGCTGCCGGTCGCCGAGGTGCCGGTCGCCGCCGGCTCCGAGCTGGACGGTCGTCCGCTGGACACCGTCAACCGGGACGGGCAGGTCCGGCTGATCGCCCGGACCCCGGCCGGCGCGGCGAAGACGATCTGGTGGAAGGACCTCGACCCCCGCCAGGTGATCTTCGCGGGCGACCGGCTGACGGTTGTCGCCCGCCGACGCGGCCTGGACTGGCTGACCCGCCAGTGCGCACCGCCCCTTCCCGGCCGGACGCCGACGCCGACCGGCCAGGTCGGATCGGTGCCCCGACCCGTGCCCGCCGCACCGGGTGCCGCCCGATCCGCGGGGTCGCCCGCCCCTGCCGAGCAGACCGCTCCGGCCGGGCCGAGCGATCAGGAGATAGCGGCCGCCGCCCCCGGCGCGGCCCACCCGGTGTCACCCTCCCGCTCGCCGACAGTCGGGGCCGCGCCGCCGACCCAGGGCACGGGCACCGACCTGTGGACCAGCGGATCGGCGGACCACCCCCGTCCCCGGGACGAACCTGAGCCCCGGGCGACGCGGTCGGGCTGATCGTCCGCCTTCGAAGGCCTAGTTGTCGCAGCCTGGCGTACGTTGTGCGTACAATCGTCCGGTGAGTGCGAAGGCGGAGCGGCTGCATCTACGGATAGACGAGCAGCAGAAGGCGTTGTTGGAGGCGGCGAGTGAAGCCGCCGGGGACAGCGTGTCGACGTTCGTGTTGAAGGCGGCGACCGAAGCGGCGGCCGACGTGTTAGCTGACCGGCGGGCATTCCTGCTGGACGAGGAAGCCTGGCAGGTCTTCGACGAGGCGTTGCAAGGGCCGGCGCAGGACGTCGCTGGGCTGCGCGAACTGTTGACCGGCCCGACGGTGCTCGACCCGCCGAACGACGGTGTGTTTCGGTGAGTTCCCGCTTCTCGACGGTCGAGCCGCTGTCGGCGGGGTGCGTGGTGAACGGATTCGACTGCGGATCCCGTGCGCAGTCGACGTGGCTTGTCGACCACGCCCTGCAAGCCCACCGGGCGGGTTTGTCGCGGGTGTACGTGGTGCGGGACAACGAGCACCCGGATCAGCGAGTGGTCGGCTATTACGCCCTGGCTGCCGGTAGCGTCGCCCCGGCAGACGCCTCGCCGCGGCTGCAACAGGGCGCCGGGCGCTATCACCAGCCGGTGGTGATCCTGACCAGGCTCGGGGTCGACCGCAGCGCCCAGGGCGTCGGGCTCGGTCGGGCGTTGGTGGTCGACGCCCTGCGGCGAATCGCCGCCGCCGGCGAGGTCATCGGCGTGCGCGCGGTGCTCATCCACTGCGAGACAGACGCCGCCCGTGACTTCTACCAGCGGTTGGCAAAGTTCGAGGTCAGTCCCACCGACCCCATGCATCTGCTGCTTCTGATGAAGGATCTCCGCCGCGCGCTCAGCGGCTGACCCTGTCGAACGGCGCAGTCGGCAGATCGGGCCGTAGGCGCAGACAGGTGCTGCGCGACAATCCATGCCATGCGTTTCCGCATCCTGGGGTCGACCCGGGTGCTGCTGGCCGACGGGCGCGAGATACCCGTGGGCGGCCCCCGTCTGCGCGCACTGCTGACGCTCCTTCTGCTCGACGCGGGACACGTCGTCCCCGCCGACCGGCTGATCGACGGCCTGTACGGCGACAACCCGCCCCGAGGTGCCGCCAACGCGCTCCAGTCCCAGGTGTCGCGCCTACGTCAGGCGCTGCCCGCCGAGGAGAACCTCGTCGAGTTCCACCCGGCCGGTTACCGGCTCGCCGTGGATCGCGAAGATGTCGACGCGTACCGGTTCGAGCGACTGGCCGAGGCCGGGCGGCGCGCGCTCGCCCGTGGTGACTGGCCCCGAGCGGCGACCGTGTTGCGGGAGGCGTCGGAGCTGTGGCGTGGCCCCGCCCTGGCCGACGTGCCGGGCGCACCCGCGCAGGCGGCCCGGCTGGACGAGCTGCGGTTGGCCGCGATCGAAGACCGGGTCGACGCGGACCTGGCGTTGGGTGCGTCCGCCGCGCTGGTCGCCGAGCTGCGGGAGTTCGTCGTCGGGCATCCGCTGCGGGAGCGGTCACGGGGGCAACTCATGCGTGCCCTGTCCGCACTGGGCCGGCCGGCGGAGGCGCTGGCCGAGTTCGAGGACGCCCGGCGGACGCTGGCCGACCAACTGGGCACCGACCCGTCGGCCGAGCTGGCCGCGATCCACCTCGCGGTGCTGCGGGGTGCGGAGGGCGGGTCGACCCGGAAGACGCTGCCGAGCCAGCTCACCACGTTCGTCGGGCGGGACGAGGAACTCACCCGCGTCGGCGCTCTGCTCGGCGAGCGCCGGCTGGTCACCCTCATCGGTCCCGGGGGAGCGGGCAAGACCCGGTTGGCGATCGAGGCAGCTGGCCGCCTGGACGGGGAGGTCCGCTTCGTCGAGCTGGCCGGGTTGACCGACGGTTCCGACGTACCGCAGGCGGTGTTGACCGCGCTCGGCCTGCGCGACGCCGGCCTGCGCGCCCCGGCCGAACCGGGTCGGCAACCCACCGACCGGCTGGTCGAGGCGCTCGCCGAGCGTCGATTGCTGGTGGTCCTCGACAACTGCGAGCACGTCATCGCCGACACCGCCCGGCTGGCCGCCCGGTTGCTGGGCGCGTGCCCGGCGCTGCGTGTCCTGGCCACGAGCCGTGAGCCGCTCGGGTTGGCCGGCGAGGCCTTGTGCCCGCTGTCCGGGCTCACCCTGCCGCCGGTCGGCACGCCGGAGCCGGACGTCCACGACTACGCCGCCGTCCGTCTCTTCGCCCAGCGGGCCGAGGACGTCGCACCCGACTTCACCGTCACGCCGGCCAACCTCGCCACGGTACTGCGGATCTGCCGCACCCTCGACGGCCTGCCGTTGGCGATCGAGCTGGCCGCCGCGCGGGTGCGCGCGTTGCCCGTCACCGAGGTGGCCGCCCGCCTCGACGACCGGTTCCGGTTGTTGTCGATGGGCAGCCGGGCCGCGTCGCCGCGCCACCGCACCCTCCGGGCCGTGGTGGAGTGGAGTTGGGACCTGCTCGACGAAGCCGAACGCCAATTGGCCCGGCGACTGACCGTCTTCGCCGGCGGTACGACGCTGGAAGCCGCCGAGCGGGTCTGCGACCTGCCGGGCGGGGACTTCGTGGCGGCGCTGACGAGCCTGGTCGACAAGTCCTTCGTGGAGCTGGCCGGTGGTCGGTACCGGATGTTGGAGACGGTCCGTGCCTTCTGCGCCGAGCGTCTCGCCGAAGCGGGTGAGGCCGACGACCTGCGTCGTGCGCACACCGCGTACTTCCTGGAGTTCGCCTGGACCGCCAGCGACCACCTTCGACGCCCGGAGCAGCTGCACTGGCTGCGACGGCTCGACGCCGAACGGGACAATCTCCACGCCGCGCTGCGCCGTGCCACCGCGGCCGGTGACGCGGCCGACGCGGCCGGCATGGTCGCGGCCCTGTCGTTCTACTGGTGGCTGCGGGGCATGCGCGGGGAAGGGGCCCGGCTGGCCGCGGACGTCCTCGGACTACTCGGCACCGAAGCACCTCCGGGGCTGCGCGAGGAGTACGCGCTCTGCGTCTACAACGCCTCGCTCGGCGGGTTCGGCCCGCTCGACTCGCTGGGTACGCAGCGGTCCGTCATCCCCAGTCTCGACCGGCCGCCACGCCAACCCTTCCTGCTGTACCTGTCGGGAATCTCGGCCGGACCGCCGTCCGGTGGATCCGAGCACGTCGAGGAGCTGATGCGGGAGTTGCGACGGCTCGTCGGCCCGGACGAGTGGATCAACGCGCTGGGCGCGATGGGGAGCGGCTCGGCGCAGATGTTCAGTGGTAGGTGGGACCAGGCCGAGACGGACCTGGAGATCGCGCTCGACGGTTTCCGGCAGGCCGGGGACCGCTGGGGATCCATGATCACTCTGGGCGCGCTCGGCGAACTCGCCGCCCGGCGTGACGATCCGGCAGCGGCGGCCACCTCCATGGACCAGGCCATGACGTTGGCCGAAGAACTCGAATCGGTGGTCGACCAGGCCGACATGCTGCGGACCCGGGGCGAGATCAGGCTGCGCGCCGGTGACCTCGCTGCGGCCCGCGACGACTTCGCCGCCGCCCTGCTCCTCGCGCAACGCAGCGGCGCACCGGAGTTCGTCGCCGCCGCCCGGCTAGGCCTCGCCCAGGCGGCACGGCTGAGCGGCGATCTGGTCGAGGCGCGGCGGTTCTGCGAGGCGGCGTCGACCGGCGGCCTCACCGGCTGGTACGTCGGCGAAGCCACCCGGGCGGAGATCACGTTCGTGCTGCAACAGATCACCGAGGCGGAGAAGGCGGGGCCCGGTGCGCCGCCGTCAGCGGACCGTGCGTGACCCGTCAGCGGACCACCGCACCGTGGGGGCATGACGACATTCGAAGTGGTCGCCGAAGGGCTGGGCAAGCGGTACGGCCCGACCCGGGCGCTGGACTCGTTCGACCTGGCCGTCCCGACCGGCACGGTGTACGGGCTGCTCGGCCCGAACGGCGCGGGCAAGACGACGGCGGTACGGATCCTTGCCACGCTGCTGCGTTTCGACACCGGCCGGGCCAGCGTGGCCGGGTACGACGTGCTGCGCCAGCCGGACGAGGTGCGTGCCCGGATCGGGCTGACCGGGCAGTACGCGGCGGTCGACGAGACCCTGAGCGGCCGGCAGAACCTGGAGTTGTTCGGCCGGCTCTTCCGGCTCGGCCGCCGCGCGGCCCGGCAACGCGCCGACGAGCTGCTGGAACGGTTCGGGCTACCGGACGCGGCGGGTCGCTCCGCCGGTGAGTACTCGGGCGGGATGCGCCGACGGCTGGACCTCGCCGCCAGTCTGATCCGTACCCCGCGGGTGCTCTTCCTCGACGAACCCACGACCGGCCTGGACCCGCGCAGCCGCAACCAGGTGTGGGACCTGGTTCGCACCCTGGTCGCGGACGGGACCACGGTGCTGCTCACCACGCAGTACCTGGAGGAGGCCGATCAGCTCGCCGACCGCGTCTCGGTGATCGACGCCGGGCGGGTGGTGGCCGAGGGTTCGCCGGACGAGCTGAAGACGATGACCGGCGGCGACCGGGTCGAGGTGGTGGTCCGCGACGCCGGCACCCTCACCCGGGCGGCCCGCGTCGTCGCGTCGATCTGCGGCGCTGAACCCGAGGTCGACCCGGAGATCCGTCGACTCAGCGTCCCGGTGGCCGACCGGGTCGCCGGGCTGGTCGACGTGGTGCGCGCGTTGGACGAAGGAGGGATCGCGGTCGAGGACATCGGTCTGCGGCGCGCGACGCTGGACGAGGCGTTCCTGTACCTGACCGGGCACCGGCCCGACGAGGCTCGCGAGCCCGTCGGCGTGGGACGAGAGGCGGACCTGGCATGACGGCAGCGGTGGTCGACGGTTGGACGATGACCAGGCGGAACATGATCCACGTGATTCGCGCGCCGGAGGAGCTGATCCTCTACTTCTCGCTGCCGATCATGTTCGTGCTGGTCTTCGGGTACGTGTTCGGCAGCGGTATGCAGGTGGCCGGCGGCGGCAACTACCGCGAGTTCCTGCTGCCCGGTGTCTTCGTGATGACGATGCTGTACGGCCTCGGCGCGACCGCGACCGGCGTGGCACTGGACCTCAGTCGAGGTGTCGTCGACCGGTTCCGGTCGATGCCGATGGCCCGGTCCGCCCTGATGACCGGTCGCAGTGCGGCCGACCTGCTCCGCGCGCTGCTGGAGATGTCCACCCTGCTGGTCTGTGGCCTGCTCGTCGGGTGGCAGTGGCGGCAGGGCGTCGGCAAGGCCCTGCTCGCCGTCGGGCTCCTGCTCCTGCTGCGCGTCGCGATCACCTGGGCCGGGATCTATCTGGCGCTGCTGGTCCGTAACCCGGACACGGTCGGCGTGATCGTCTTCCCGGCCGCGTTTCCGCTCAGCGCCATCTCCAACGTCTTCGTGTCACCCGAGCTGATGCCGCCGGTCATCGGGACGATCTCGGAGTGGAACCCGTTGTCGGCCACCGTCGCGGCGACGCGTGAACTGTTCGGCAACCCGGGACTGGGTGGCGACTCGTGGCCGGCGGAGCACGCCCTGCTGTTGGCGGTGCTGTGGCCGGTGCTCCTGATCGCGATCTTCGCCCCGCTGGCGGTACGTCGTTACCGGCGCTTGAGCCGCTGACCGGGCCACCGGTGGCCCGCCCGTAGCGCGTACCAGGCGATGCCGACGGCGAGCACGCCGAACCCGGCGACGACACTGCCGAGCGGCAGGTTGACCGCCAGCAGCAGGCAGCCGACCAGCCCCAGCGCGGCGAGCACCCGGACCGGCGTCCGCCGGTCCGGGTCGCGGCCCAACGTGAGCGCCGCCGCGTTCGTGATCGCGTAGTAGACCAGCACCGTGCAGCTGGAGAAGCCGATCGCCTGCCGGACGTCGCCGAACAGCACCACCACGATCACCACGGCGGCGACGGCCAACTCGGCGCGGTGCGGCACCCGGCGTACGGGGTGCACGGCGGCCAGCGCGCCGGGCAGGTCGCGTCGGCGGGCCATCGCGAGCGTGGTCCGGCCGACCCCGGCGACCAGGGAGAGCAGCACGCCGACGACGGCGATGGTCGCCCCGGCGCGGACCACCCAGGCCAGGCCGGGGAGCCCGGCGGCGGTCACCACGTCGACCAGGGGCGCTGCGGACCCGGCCAGCCGGTCGGCGCCCAGCACGCCGAGCGTGATCACGGCCAGCACCAGGTAGATCGCCAGCACCGCCCCGAGCGCCAGCGGCACCGCCCGGGGGATGGTCCGCTCCGGGTCGCGCACCTCCTCGCCCAGCGTGGCGATCCGCGCGTACCCGGCGAAGGCGAAGAACAGCAGCCCGGCGGCCGTGAGCACACCCCGCGCGGAGCCGCCGGCATCGGTCAGCCGGTCCAGGTGCACCGGCCCGCCCAGCAGGCCGACGACCGCGACAAGGGTCAGCACGGCGAGCACCAGCGCGACCAGAGCCTTCGTGGCGGTGGCCGTCTTACCGATGCCGCGCAGGTTGACGGCGGTCACCGCGAGGACCGCGGCGACGGCGACCAGCCGGGTCTGCCCCGGCCACAGGTACGCCCCGATGGTCAGCGCCATCGCCGCGCAGCTCGCCGTCTTGCCGACGACGAACCCCCAACCGGCCACGAACCCGGCGAACGGCCCGAGGCGTTCCCGGCCGTAGACGTAGGTGCCGCCGGACTCCGGGTAACGGGCCGCCAGCCGCGCCGAACTGGTCGCGTTGCAGAAGGCGATGAAACCGGCGAGCACCAGCGCGGGCAGCAGGCCGGTGCCGCCGGCCGCCGCCGCAGCCGGACCGAAGACCACGAAGACGCCCGCGCCGAGCATCGAGCCCAGACCGATGAGGACCGCATCGGGTACGCCGAGGCGCCGCGCCAGTTGATCCACGGACGAAACCCTAGGGGTACGACGTGAACGGCCGGTCCCACTCACGTAACCGGCCGGGTAGCGGCAGGTCGTCCCAGGGCACCCGGTGCAGCAGCCGGTCCAGGAACAGGCCGACCAGCAGTGCCGCGACGCCGTCGGTGAGCCAGTGGAAGTTCAGGTATGTCGTGGTGACCAGCAGGATCGCCGGCGGTGCGAAACGGATCAGGCGGTAGACGCTCGGGTGCAGTCGCCCGGCAGTCAGCGCGGTCAGCAGCACGGCTATCACCCCGTACCAGACGATTGCGTTGGCGACGTGCCCCGACGGGTAGGAGAGGTCGTACTCGGTGGGCGGCAGGTCGTTGAAGATCCGGACGGACTCGCCCGGCGGCAGGTCCGAGCTGGGCGCTGCCCGATCGGTCACGATCTTGAGTGGGCCGACCGTCAGGTAGAGCAGCACGAACGCCGCCGCCAGCAGCAGCAGTGGCCGCACCGTGCGGGAGCGCCACGCGACGGCCAGGCCGAGCGCCCCCGCGACCGGCATCAGAAGCCAGCCGCCCTGCCCGAGGAAGTTCAACACCCGCGCCGTCCAGTAGATCGGCGCCGGGTGGTGGGCGTAGGCCCACTCCCGGACCGCGAGGTCCAGCCCGAGCAGCGCCCCGTTGGCCAGCGCCAGAGTCACCGCCCCGAAAGCGGCCAGCAGCAGGACGTCGAACCACCAGCCGGCCGGGCGGACGGGCCGAAGCCGCAGGTCACGTCGTACACCCGTGGGTTTGAGCACGCGACCACGCTACCGGCCCGGCGCGCGGCCGGGCTGTGCGGCGCTGTGGGCCCAACCACGATGTGCGGCGGATGCGGGGGATGACCCGTCATGCTTGTCCCCGTGCGGATCACGTCTGCCCTCGTCGACCCGGCGCTGCTCGACCTGCCCTGGTCGACTCCGCTGGAAGAGTGGCCTGCCCAACATCTGGTGGCTCTGCCGCAGGGCATCTCCCGACACATCGTCCGGTTCGTCCGGTTGGGCGACTACGTGTACGCCTTCAAGGAGACCCGCGAGCGGATCGCCGAGCGCGAGTACGACCTGCTCCGGGCCCTGGAGCGGATCGACTTCCCCTCGGTCGAGGCGGTGGCGGTCGTCGCCGACCGGCAGACCGACGACGGGGAGCCCCTGGAATCGGTGCTGATCACCCGGCACCTCCAGTTCTCGCTGCCGTACCGGGCGCTCTTCTCGCACACCCTGCGGCCGGAGACGATGAGCCGGCTGCTCGACGCGCTCGCCGCCCTGATCGTGCGGATGCACCTGACCGGCTTCTTCTGGGGCGACTGCTCGCTGTCGAACACGCTGTTCCGCCGGGACGCGGGCGCGTTCGCCGCCTACCTGGTGGACGCGGAGACCGGCGCGTTGCACAACTCGCTCTCCAACGGTCAGCGCGGTGAGGACCTGGAGATCGCCCGGGTGAACATCTTCGGGGAGGCGCTGGACCTCCAGGCCGCCGGCCTGCTGCACGAGTCCATCGACCCGGAGGTGGTCTGCGAGGAGGTCGTGCAGCGGTACGAACGGCTGTGGCACGAGATCACCTACGAGCAGGCGATCGAGCGACAGGCGCGGCACGACATCGAGGGACGGATCCGTCGCCTCAACGACCTGGGGTTCGACGTGGCCGAGGTGGCCATGTCGAGCGCCGCGGACGGGCGTTACCTGGTCCGGCCGAAGGTCGTCGACGCCGGCTACCACACGCGACGGCTGCTGCGGCTGACCGGCCTGGACGCCGAGGAAAACCAGGCCCGCAAGCTGCTCAACGACCTGGACGCCTACCGCGCCGAGAGCGACCTGATCGACGAGCAGCAGGCTGCGCACCGCTGGCTCACCGAGGTCTTCGAGCCGGTGGTCCGGGCCGTGCCCACCCACCTGCGGCGCAAGCTGGAGCCGCAGGAGCTGTTCGCGCAGATCATCGAGCACAAGTGGCTGCTCTCCGAGCAGGCCGGCCGGGACGTGGGGATGCGCCACGCGGTCCAGTCGTACCTGACCGACGTGCTGGTGCACCGCCCCGACGAGCAGGCGGTCCTCGGCGTCGACGTCCCCGCCCTCGGCTGACGGGCGGGTGCCCAGGGGCTGACGTCCCGCCCGGTGGCTGCGCCGCGAGAGGTACCGCCTTCCTCCTGCCCTGGCTGCGCCGCGAGAGGTACCGAGGTCTCTCCTAATGCCCTGTCGAGCTGCCCCAGATGTGGGGCGGGGTGGCGCGGCTGTGGCGGGATGGTGCGGGCTGGGGCGGGATGGCGCGGCAGGGGCGGGATGGTGCGGGCTGGGGCGGGAAGTGCTGGGGCGGGGCGGGATGTGCTGGGCCGAGTTGGCTGCTGGTGCCTGTGTGCCCCATATCCGGGGCAGCTCGACAGGCTGTCTGGCAGGCGGGCTTGTCCGGCAGGTAGGGCAGCCGCCTGCCCGAGGCGAGATCCGCGGGGCAGGCGACCGACCGGTAGCAGCCCGCGTCACTCCACCCAGGAACCGCTGCGCAGCACCCGTACCACGTTGAGGTCGTCGTCGAGCACGACCAGGTCGGCGCGCAGGCCCGCCTGGAGGGCGCCGACCCGGTCGCCCAGGCCGATCGCGCGGGCCGGGGTGGTCGCCGCCATCCGGGCGGCGTCGGCCATCGGGATGCCGGCGTGCACGGCGTGCCGCAGTGCCGCGTCCATGGTCAGCGTGCTGCCGGCGATCGCGCCGTCGCGGGCGAGCCGGGCCACGCCGTCGGTGACCGTGACGTCCTGACCACCCAACTCGTACGCACCGTCGGCCATTCCGGCGGCGGCCATCGCGTCGGTGATCAGCGCGGCCCGGTCGGGGCCGGCGGTCGTCGCGGTGAAGGCAAGCATGCCGTCGTGCAGGTGCACCCCGTCGGCGACCAGTTCGCAGACCACGGTGGACGCGTCGAGCAGGGCCACCACCGGGCCCGGTTCGCGGTGGTGCACCGGACGCATGCCGTTGAACAGGTGGGTACCCACGCTCGCCCCGGCGGCGATCGCGGCCCGGGTCTGCTCGAAGGTGGCGTCGGTGTGACCCACGGCGGCCACCACGCGCTGCGCGGTGAGCAGCTTGATCGCCTCCAGCGCGCCGTCGCGCTCCGGGGCGAGGGTGACCATCCGGACCGCGCCGCGGCCCAGCTCGATCAGCTCGGCCAGCTCGTCCGTGGAAGGGTCCCGCAGGTACTCGGGGTTCTGCGCGCCGCAGCGGGCGGCGGAGAGGTAGGGGCCCTCGAAGTGGACCCCCGCCAGCACACCCTCGTCCACCAGCGGCGCGAACGCCTCGGTGGCCGAGCGCATCACCGCGAAGGGCGCGCTGACCAGACTGGCCAGCAGCGTGGTGGTGCCGTGTCCGAGGTGGAAGGCGGCCGCCGCGCGGGCCTGGTCGGCGTCTCCTGTGGTGAAGGTGTGTCCACCACCGCCGTGCGTGTGCATGTCGACGAAGCCCGGCAGGATCCAGTGCCCGTCGCGGACCGACGGATACTCGGCCACCGCGGTGATCCGTTCACCGTCCCACTCGACGCAGCCCTGCCGGATGACACCGGTCGGGGTCACCACTCGGCCGTTCACCCGTTCGGTCATCGTTCCTCCTGTTGGTCAAGCACGGTCGGCGGTCAGGGTGTCCAGCGCGAGCAGGGCCGCCCCCAGGCAGCCGGCCTCGTCGCCGAGGGCGGCCGCGACGAGCTGCGGCTCACGGTGGAAGGTCATCCGCTCGTGCAGGGCCGCCCGGAGGGGGACGAGCAGCAGGTCGCCCGCCTGGGCGAGACCGCCGCCGAGCACGATCGTCGTCACGTCGAACAGGGCCTGCCCGGTGGCCAGGCCGTCGGCGAGCGCCTCGACGGCCGACCGCCACACCTGGGCGGCGAGCGGTTCGCCGGCCGCCGCCCGTTCGGCCACCGCCGCAGCCGTCACGGGAGTGTCGGGCCGGCCGTCGGCCAGCTCCGCGTAGCGCCGGCCGATCGCGGACGCCGACGCGACCGCCTCCAGGCAGCCGGGCCGCCCGCAGCCGCAACGCGGACCGTCGGGTCTGACCATGATGTGGCCGATCTCGCCGGCCGCGCCGTGCGCCCCGACGGCGGCCACGCCGTCGACGACGTGCGCGGCGGCGATGCCGGTGCCGATCGCCACGAAGAGCACGTGGTCGGCGCCGCGTCCGGCCCCGAGCCGGGCCTCGGCGAGACCACCGACGCGCACGTCGTGGCCGAGCGCGGTGGGCAGCCCGAGCCGTCGCACCGCCAGGTCCCGCAGCGGTACGTCCCGGAAGCCCACGTTCGCCGACCAGACCGCGACCCCGCGCGCCTCGTCGACCACCCCCGGGACCGCGATGCCGGTGGCGACCGGGGTGAGGCCGTCGGCGCGGGCCTTGGCGGCCAGCCCTTCGGCGATGCCGAGGATGGTGTCGACCACGGCGGCCGGTCCGCGCGCGGCCTCGGTGGGGTGTCGTTCGGCGTGTACGACGACGCCGTCCGGCCGGACCAGGGCGCACTTCATGCCGGTGCCGCCGACGTCCAGGGCGACGACCACCCGGTCGCTCACGCCAGTACCACTGACCGGGACAGGTGTCGGGGCGCGTCCGGGTCGAGGCCACGGCTGGTCGCCAGGGCGACCGCGAACCGCTGGGCCAGGATCAGGTCGGCCATCGGGTCGACCGGGGTACGACCGGCCGACCAGCTCCCGAGCACCGTGCGCCAACCGTGTGTGCGGCTGTGTACGAAGGCGGCGCCGGTGGCGGCGACGTCCTCGGGCAGCCCGTCGGGCAACTCGCCGAACGCCCAGACCAGCCGGCCCGGCGCGGCGACCGAGATGGGACCGTGCCGGTAGTCCATCGCCGGGTACGCCTCGGCCCAGAAGGTGGCCGCCTCCCGGCACTTGAGCGCGGCCTCCTGGGCGAGACCGACCGTCCAGCCGCGACCGAGGAAGGTGGCCTGCTCGATGGTGGCCGGGTCGATCGGCAGCGGGGAACGCACCGCCACCTCGGCGTCGGCGGCGAGCGCGGTCATCGGGTCGCCGAGGTTCGTCCGGAGCAGGGCCAGCGCGGTCGTCGCGAAACGGGTCTGCATCACCGACCGCTCGTCGGCGAAGGCCATCGTCACCGCGGCGGTGGCCAGCTCGGCGGCGGGTGCCGCCGGATCACCGACGATGACGGTGGTGGGCGTACGTCCGCGCAGCGCGGCGAGCAGTTCCAGTACCTCGGTCGTCGTACCGGAGCGGGTGATCGCGATGAGCCGGTCGTAGTGGCGGCCGGCGGGAAACTCGGACGCCTGGAACGCGTCGGTCTCGCCCTGGCCGGCCTGCTCGCGGCGGGCGGCGTACGCCATGGCCATGAACCACGACGTACCGCAACCGACGACGGCGACCCGTTCGCCGGGGCGCGGAAGGTCGTCGCGTACGGCGTCGGACAGCGACGCGGCCTCCCGCCAACAGTCGGGTTGGCTCGCGATCTCCGCGTCCACGTACGCCATGGGTAACTCCTCGCAGGGCCGACCTGTCTGCGCAATACGGCTCGTAAGGGCCGCATTTCGCGCGTTATTCTGCGCGAACCGGGGTGGTCGTGGCAACCGACCGGCCGATCGCGCAGGCCAGCCTTTTGCGCCAGCCCAGTTTCGCGCACTAGTGTGCACGCAATCAATCACCGACCGTGCAGTTACTGGGAGGGCCCCCGAGGTGGACCGGTACGCCAGATGGAACGCCCTGCTGGAGATGCTCACCGACAACGGTCGGGTCAGCGTCGAGGCGGCCGCCGAGCGGCTGGACGTCTCCCAGGCGACCATCCGGCGTGACTTCGACCAGCTCGCCCAGCAGCAGATGATCACCAGAACCCGCGGTGGCGCGGTCGCCAACGGTGTCTCGTACGACCTGCCGCTGCGTTACAAGACGGCCAAGCACTCGGCCGAGAAGCAGCGGATCGGCGCCGCCGCCGCGGCGCTCGTCACGCCCGGCACCGTGGTCGGCCTCAACGGTGGCACCACGAGCACGGAGGTTGCCCGGGCGCTGGCCGTTCGGCCGGACCTCAACACCAGTGCCGAGGGTGCCCAGCTCACCGTCGTGACCAACGCGCTGAACATCGCCAACGAGCTGCTCGTGCGGTCCCGGATGAAGGTGGTCGTGGCCGGCGGGGTGGTGCGCCCGAAGTCGTTCGAGTTGGTCGGGCCGCTCGGCGGCGCGTTGCTGCGGGAGGTCACCCTGGACGTCGCCCTGCTCGGCGTGGACGCCATCGACCCGCAGCTCGGTGCCGCCGCCCACCACGAGGGGGAGGCGGCCATGAACAACCTGATGGTCGCCCGCGCCAAGCGGGTCGTGATCATCGCGGACTCCTCCAAGTTGGGCGGTCACGCCTTCGCCCGGATCTGCCCGGTCGAGCGGGTCGAGACGCTGGTGACCGACTCCGGGGCCGCGCCCGAGGTGGTGGACGCCTTCCGGGCGGCCGGCGTGCAGGTGGTCTGCGCCTGAACCGTCACGCTCCGTCGATGAAACGCATCGATCGGCGTGTCATTGCATACCGCGTATTGCGCACCGCTGCATACCGCGTATGGTGTCGGCTGTCACGCCCACCATCGGGGGAGGTGCAGCTTGCCAGCTGTCCTGGAGATCGAAGGTCTACGTAAGACGTACAAGAGTCGTCGACGCGGCACCCGCAACGCGCTCGACGGCTTCGACATGCGGGTCGACGCGGGGCAGGTGCATGGCTTCCTGGGCCCCAACGGGTCCGGCAAGACCACCACGCTGCGTACGCTTCTCGGCCTGATCCGGCCCGACGGCGGACGGATGACGCTGCTCGGGCACGAGGTGCCCGCCGCGCTGCCCACCGTCGCCGGTCAGGTCGGCGCGATCGTCGAGAGCCCGCAGTTCTTCCCGCACTTCACCGCACGGGACACGCTCTCCCTGCTGGCCGGTGCGGGCGAGGTGCCCACCACCCGCGTCGACGAGGTGCTGGAGCTGGTCGGGCTGCGCGACCGTGCCGGCGAGCGGGTCAAGACGTACTCGCTGGGCATGAAGCAGCGGCTCGCCGTGGCGTCCGCCCTGCTGAAGAACCCGCAGCTGCTCATCCTCGACGAGCCGGCCAACGGCCTGGACCCGGGCGGCATCCGGGAGATGCGCACGCTGATGCGCACGCTCGCCGAATCCGGGATGACCGTGGTGCTGTCCAGCCACATCCTCGGCGAGATCCAGCTCATCTGCGACTCCGTCACCATCATCTCGCTCGGTCGACGGGTCGCCTTCGGCCCGGTCGACGAGGTGCTCGCGCAGCACTCGTCCGGCGCGGTCCGGGTACGCCTGGAGGCAGTCAGCGACCTGCCGGCGGCCACCGAGGCCCTCACCCGGGCCGGCATCCGGGTCACCGGGCACCCCGACCACCTCATGCTGGCCGGTGTCGACAAGCCGGCGTCGGTGACCCGGCTGCTCGCCGAGCAGAACCTGTACGTCAGCGAGTTGGCCCCGATCGCGGTCGACCTGGAGAGTGTCTTCCTCGAACTGACCGCCACCGCACCGGTCCCCGGCCAGCACCGGCAGGTCGACGAGTCCACGAAGGTCGGTGGGACGGGTCAGCCCGGCACCGCCGCGGGAGGGTGGGGCGCGTGAGCCTCTATCGGACGGAGCTGCGCCGGCTGGCCAAGCGGCGCTTCACCCGCTACATGACGCTGCTCGGCGTGCTGGTGCTGGCCGCTGTGGTCGTCGGTGTCTTCTTCACCAACCAGAAGATCGACGCCAGCCAGCTCGCCAAGGCCGAGCGGCAGGCCGACCAGCAGTACCAGGAGCAGGTCCGCTGGAGCGAGCAGGAGCGGGTCAACTGCGAGGAGGCCAAGCGGACCGGCGCGTCGAACGACGGCCGCTACCCGGACGACTGCTCCGTGATCACGCCTCCGGCGCGCGAGCAGATCGAGGCGGAGTGGTTCCTGCCCTCGACGTTCAACTTCCGCAAGACGTTCGACGAGACACTGGTCCCGTTCGCGGCGATCCTCGCCCTGGTCGGGTTCGTGATCGGCGCGTCCTTCGTCGGGGCCGAGTGGAGCACCGGCGGGATGATGAACCTGCTGCTCTGGCGGCCGAAGCGGCTCACCGTACTGCTCACCAAGCTGGCCGCGCTGCTCACCGGCATCCTGGCGGTGACGCTGCCCGCCGCGGTGCTCTGGTTCGCCGGCTTCTGGGCCGTCGCCAGCTTCCGGGGCAGCACCGAGAAGATGACCTCGGGGGCGTGGCAGTCGTTCGCCCTGACCGGGCTGCGCGGCGTGGCGCTGGTGGTGGTCATCACCACCATCGGCTTCGCGCTGGCCTCGCTGGGTCGGCACACCGCGATGGCCCTCGGTGGTGTGGTGGCGCTCATGGTGGTCGGCCAGTTCGGCCTCGGCATCCTGCTGTCGATGGCGAACGTCAAGTTCGCCGAGGCCTGGCTGCTGCCCACCTACGCGCTGGCCTGGATGACGAAGACGGTCAAGTTGGAGAACTGGCAGTCCTGCAACGCGACCTACTACGGCGAGTGCAAACCGGAGACGATGGACATCACCTGGCAGCAGTCCTCCGTCATCTTCTCGGTCGGGCTCGTGGTGATCCTCGGCGCGGCGATCTGGGCGATGCGTCGCCGCGACATCTCCTGACCGACACGTCGACGGCCCGACGCGGCCGGCTCCCACCGTCGGCTGTCCCGACGGGCGGGGCCGGCCGCGTCGGCTGCTGCGACCATGGCCCGCCCTGACTAGGCTGAACGCCATGCCCGCCGACGCCACCCCGGCCGCCCCCGAGCCGTCCACCGACGCTCGTCCGGCCGAGGCGGCCGCCGGTGGCACGCCCACTGTGCCGACCCCGCGACCCGCGCCGCCGGTCGAGAGCACCGACGACGGCGAGCTGGACGACGCGGCGGTGCCGGCCGACGCTCCCCCCACCCCGGCGGCGGGCCTGACCGCACGCGAACAGGCGATTCTCGCCTTCGAGCAGCAGTGGTGGCGGCACGCCGGCGCCAAGGAGCAGGCCGTACGGGACACCTTCGGCGTCTCCTCGACCCGGTACTACCAGCTGCTCAACGGCCTGCTCGACAATCCTGCGGCGCTCGCCGCCGACCCCGTGCTGATCGGCCGGCTCCGCCGGCTGCGCTCGTCGCGGGCCCGCAACCGCCGCCGCTGACCCCCGGCCGCTGGCACGCTGCCGCCGGTGGCCGCCCGACGAGCCCGGGTTGCCGCGATACCGGGCGGCGCAGGAATGTGGCCAGGATCGACGGGTAAGCGGGGCTGCCGTCGGACGACCGAGGGAGTGGGCGATGAGGGGTGCCGACCCGAGTGGGCCGTGCCGATGATGCGGGTGTGTTCCGCGTCCGCGCCGGCCCCGGGCCGCCCGGTCAACGAGGACGTGGTCTTCCAGTTCGGTCCGCTGGTCGGTGTGCTGGACGGCGCCACCGTGCCGGACGGCTTCGACACGGGCTGCGTCCACGGCCCGGAGTGGTACGTCCGCCACCTCGCCGCCCGGCTCGCGGTGGCGGAGGCGGCCCGCCCGGCGGCCCGCCTGACCAGCAACCTGGCCGCGGCCATCCTCGCCGTCCGCGCGGACCACGGCGGGCAGTGCGACCTCGACCACCCCGGTACCCCGTCCAGCACCGTCTGCCTGTTGCGCGACTGCGGCGACCAGGTCGACTACCTGGTGCTCTGCGACAGCCCGCTGGTGCTCGATGTGGACGGCCAGGTCAGTGTGGTGACCGACGACCGGCTGGACACGGCGATGGCCGAGCTGCGGCAGACCCTCGCCACCGTGCCGACGGGCACGTCGGACCCGGTGGCGCGCTTCCGGCACGCGGTGGGCGTCCAGCGGGAGCGGATGAACCGTACGCACGGGTACTGGGTCGCGGCGGCCGACCCGGACGCGGCCTTTCACGCGGTGACCGGGACGGCGTCCCGGCGCGGTCCGGCGGCCCTGCGCCGGGCGGCGCTGCTCAGTGACGGCGCGTCCAGCGCGGTCGAGCAGTTCGGGTTGACCGACTGGGCCGGACTGCTGGACCTGCTGAGCGCCGAAGGTCCCGGCGCGCTGCTCGGCCGGGTGCGGGACGCCGAGCGGGATCATCCCGACCGGCTCCGTCGGCACAAGTCGACCGATGACGCCTCGGTGGTGTTCTGCGAGTTCGACCCATAGGCCAAATGACGACGGAGCGTGAGGAGAAACACGCGAACCGCCCGACCGGCCGGTACCCGTGGCCGGACCGCCATCCGCTGCTCAATGGGGTGGACTTCGGCCGATGGGGCCGGCAGACTGCGGCACGTGGCGAGTGCGGTCCGGCTGGAGCCGGTGGACGAGCGGAATCTGGAGCCGTTGCTCTCCGTAGCGGCTGCCGAGGCCGAGCCGGGTGAGGTGATGCCTCCGGTGGAGGCCCCCGCCGGCTGGTCGCTCGCCCGCCGGGAGGCGTTCCGCGAGTTCCACCGGGCCAGCTTCGCCGGCCTGGACGGCCCGACCGGCTCCCAGATGTACGCGATCCTCGTCGGCGGCGAGGTGGTGGGCATGATCCGGATGACCCGCTGTGACGAGCCGGGCACGGTCGAGACCGGCATGTGGCTCGGTCTCTCGGCGCGGGGCCAGGGCATCGGCGCGGCCGCCCTGCGTGAGCTGCTCAACGTCGCCGCCCGCGCCGGAATGCGTGCCGTCGTCGCGGATACCACGCCCGACAATGCCGGCGCGCTCGCCATCCTCGAGAAATGCGGTGCGAAACTGCGCGAGGACAACGGCAAGGTGCACGCCGAAATCAGCCTGGATTCGACGCCGCCGGCGCTCTGACGGTCGGCGGCGACCCCCCCGGTGCCGCCGCCGACCGTCCGATCAGGCCGGAAGTCGTACGACGTCGTAGTCGACGGTCGGGCCGGGCTCGACGTCGAACCGGCCGTTCACCACGTAGAGCGCCGAACCGAGCAGGTCCCCGGTGGCCGGCGACCGCAGCGTGGGGCCGGTGATCTCCCGCCGGACCACTCCGGCGGTCCGGTCGGCGTTCAGCTCGACGACCGCGACGACGTTGCTCAGGTTCCGGATCACGTAGAGGGTGCGACCGCGCAGCACCAGCCCGTCGGCCCGGTCCACCGAGTAGCCGCCGAGATCGACGACCCGGCTGGCGCCGGTGCGCGGGTCGACGCGTACCAGCCGGCCGGTCAACATCTGGGCGACCAGCAGGTCCCCGTCGGGCAGCGCCACGATCCCGTTGTTGAACGCGTCGGGCGTGGCGGCCGGGCCGGTGAGCGGCAGCACCCGGGCAGCGGTGGCAGCGGGCAGCCGACCACCCGGAAGCAGCGGTACGACGTACAGCACCGGGCGGGCCGAGTCGGTGAGGTAGACGGCGTGCCGGGTGACCACGAGGTCGTTGACGATGCTGCCCGGCTCGTCGGTGAACCGGTAGCGGGCCAGTTGTCCGCCGGTCGCACCGTCGTAGACGCTCGCCGTGCCGGCGGAGAAGTCGGCGGTCCACAGCCGACCCTGCGGGTCGAGCTTGAGACCGGCCTTCTGCTGCCCCGGAGCGCCCGCGATGAACACCGAGCCGCGTCCGGTGCGGAGATCGCCCCGCCAGACGGCCCCGTTGCCGACCGACCCGACGTAGACGGTGGTGCCCCGGCCGATCGTCAGTCCTTCGGGGGCGTACCCGTCGGGTAGGGCGATCCGGGACGGGAACGACCTGCCCGGGTGGGCGTACGTGGGCGAGCCGACCGTGGCGAGTGTGGCCGCCGCGACCAGCGGGACGGCGAGAAGAGAGAGCAGCCTGCGCAAGAGGGTCACCGCCTGTCGTCGAGTGGATCACTCCACTGAAGCAATGTGTCGCCCTGGTAACGCAGCGCATACGGCAAAAGGTTGGACCCGGCGCTCAGTCCCGCTCGGCGGCGTACCCGGCCAGCCAGGCGACCTGGGCCGGGTCCAGCGACGGGCGGACACGCTCGCGGGCGGTGGCGACGTGCGCGGCGGTGACGGTTGCCGCGGCCAGGGACTCCCGCATCGCGGCGAGCGCCGCCTCCCGGATCACCGCGGCGCAGTCCGCGGCCGAGAAGCCGGTCAGTTCCGCGCCGAGGGCGGCCAGGTCCACGTCGGACGCCAGCGGCACGTTCCGGGACGCGGCCCGCAGGATCTCCGCGCGCGCCGGACCGTCCGGTGGCGGCACGTAGACCAGCCGCCCCAGCCGACCGGGCCGCAGCAGCGCCGGGTCGACCAGGTCCGGCCGGTTCGTGGCACCGACGACCACCACGTTGCGCAGCGCCTCCACCCCGTCCAGCTCGGTGAGCAGGGCGGCGACCACCCGATCCGTGGTGCCGCCGTCGGTGGCCTGCCCGCGTACCGGAGCCAACGCGTCGACCTCGTCCAGGAAGATCAGTGTCGGTGCGGCCTCCCGGGCCCGGCGGAACAGCTCGCGGACGGCGCGTTCGCTCTCGCCCACCCACTTCGAGAGCAGTTCCGCGCCCTTCACCGAGAGCACGTTCGCCCGGCCCGAGCCCGCGAGCGCGGTGACCAGGTACGTCTTGCCGCAGCCGGGCGGTCCGTAGAGCAGCACGCCGCGCGGTGGCTGTACGCCCAGGCGGGCGAAGGTGTCCGGGTAGGTCAACGGCCAGAGCACCGACTCGGTCAACGTCTGCTTGACCTCGTCCAGGCCACCGACGTCGTCGAGCGTCACCGACGCCAACTCCAGCGTCGAAGCGGCCATCGTCGTCGGCCGGACCACCTCCAGGGCGGCGGTGAAGTCGGCCATCGACACCGTGGGCGTCGACGCGGACTTCTGCCGCAGCGCCGCGCGTACCCCGGCCTCCCGGACCAGCGCCGCCAGGTCCGCCGCGACGAACCCGGGGGTACGTCCGGCCACCTCGTCCAGCCGCACGTCGTCGGCGAGCGGAACCTGCCGGGTCAGCACGGTGAGCTGTTCGCGGCGCAGCGCCGCATCGGGCAGCGGCACGCTGATCCGCAGCGACAGCAGGTCCGGCGCGCGCAGCGCCACGTCGACGGCCTCCGGCCGGCTGCTGGTGCAGACCACGGCGACCCCCGCCCGGACGACCTCCGCGAGCACCTGCCGGAACACCGTGGCCAGCGGGCCGGGCTCGTCCGCCGGGGCCAGTGCCTCCACGTCGGTGACCAGCAGCACCGCCGGCCCGCCGGCCCGGGCCGCCGTCGCGGCGGCGCGCAGCCGGTCGGCGGCGGCCTGGTCGGCCAGCGCGACCACCTCGGGCGCCCACAGCGGGTGTACGCGGGCACCCACCCGGGCCGCGACCGCCCGGACCAGCGCCGACTTCCCGGAGCCGGCCGGCCCGGAGAGCAGCACGCCCAGCGAGATGGTGGTGCCGAGGCGGCCCAGCACCTCCCGGTGGTGGAAGCCGAGGTCGAGGAGTTCGGTCAACTCCTCGGCCTGGGCGCGCAGCCCCGGCAGCTCGTCCACGTCGGGCGCGTCCGTCTCGGCGACGGCGTCGACCGTCCCGGGCCGCCCGGCCGTTGGCGGTGCGCCGTGGGTGGCCGGCCCGTGCTGCCAGGCGACCACCGTGTCCATGGTGACCAGCGACCCGGGGGACTCCTCGACGGCGACCACGGTGAGCAGGGTGCTCGTCCAGGCGAAGCCGACGCTGGTGGCGAGGCTGCGCCGGGCCGCCTCGACGAGTCCGCGTGTCGACGCGTCCGGCAGGACGTCCTGCGGCAGCAGCGACACGTCGTCGCCGACGGTGACCACCTTGCCGAGCAGGGCGAGCCGGAGCATCTCCGGGCTGACCGCCGCGATCACCTCCACCGGCCCGGTCAGGGTGACCCGGGCCGCCGGGGTCAGCGGCAGCGGCGAGACGCGCACGGACGCGCCGTCCCGCACGCCCAGGTTGCCGAGGGTGAGATCGTCGGCGTAGAGCAGGGCGCTGCTCGCGCCGGCCCCGGCCGCCGCCACGATCCCGGCGGTCTCCCGGCGGCCCGCCAGCCGTACGGGGTCGCCCGGGCGCAGGCCCAGCGCGGTCAGCGCCTCCGGGTGCAGCCGCACGATGCCCCGCCGGGCGTCCAGCGCGGCCGGTCGCAGGCTCGCCGTCAGGGTCAGGTCGGGTGGGGCCACCGCCCGACCGTAGTACCCGTCAGCCGGTCCCGCCGTTCAGCGCCGCGGATCCAACTCGTCCAGCAGCGACGGGTCGCGTCGGATCAACTCCGCCAGGCGGGCCGCCGGGTCCGGCGTCAGCCCGTCCGGTCCGGGCGCCCATGCCGGCACCGTCCGCCCGGAGAGCGGCCAGGACGGCGGGGGTTCCACCGGGGTCGTCGCCGGCTCCGGGCCGACCGTCACGTCCGGGCCGTCCCAGGAGACCCGCAGCGGGTACGTCCGACCGGCGTGCTCCACCCGGACGGTCACCGCCAGCCCGGGGTACGCGCCGACGACCTGGCGTACCGCCTCGGTCACCTCCTCGACCGGCCCCCACCCGGCGGTGTCGGCAGGGTCGTCCCGTTCGGCGTGCCGGGCCGGCCCGGCGTTGCGGGCCGGCGTGGTGCCGCCCGGCGCGGCGGTCGGTCCCGGCGGTGGCGTGGTGTCGGCACGGTCGTCGGCCCGCCGACGCCGCGCCTCCTCGCGCCGGGCCAGCCGGGCCAGCGTCTCGTCCAGGTCGCCCCTCACCAGATCACCCCTTCCGCCACGGCCGGAGCCGGTCGCTCAGGCCTTCCTGTCCCGGGTGGCCCGGTCCAACGCGCGGTCCAGGACGACCAGCAGGGCGTCCCGCACCGAAAGCCGGTCCCGGGCGTCGAACTGCACCAGGGGTACGTGGTCGCCGATGGCCAGCGCCCAGCGGATCTCGCCGAGTTCCAGCGCCAGTCGCCCGTCGAACGCGTTGACCCCCACCACGAACGGCAACCCGGCCCGCTCGAAGAAGTCGATCGCCGGGAAGCAGTCGTCAAGTCGGGCGCTGTCGACGACCACGAGCGCGCCGAGCGCGCCCCGGGCGAGGTCGTCCCACATGAAGCCGAAGCGGGACTGCCCCGGGGTGCCGAACAGGTAGAGCTTCAGGCTGCGGTCGATGGTCACACAACCGAAGTCCATCGCCACCGTGGTGGTGGTCTTGGTCGACCGGATGCCCGGGTCGTCCACGCCGATGCCGGCGCTGGTCATCTCGGCCTCGGTGGTCAGCGGCGCGATCTCGGAGATCGCGCCGACCGTGGTGGTCTTGCCCACCCCGAACCCACCCGCGACGAGGATCTTGACCGGTACGGGCGGCGCGGCCGACGGACGCCCGGTCGGTCCCGTGTCGGCCGGCGGCCGGTACGGCGGTGGCGGCGGCGGCCCGGTCGGCGACGGCGCGCTGGCCCGCCCGGACGCTCCAGGAGTGCCCGGAGCCGCGCCGTAGCGGGCGGTGGCGCTGTTGCCGGCGAGACCCCCGATCGGGACGACCGGCCATTCAGGAGATCGCACGAAGTCCATCAATCACTCGCAGGATGAGGTCGGGGTCGTAGGCGTCGTTGGCGTCGGTGACGTGCACGTCCAGGTGCCCGGCGGCCCGCAGGTCGCCGACCAGCACCCGGGTCACGCCGAACTGCAGCCGGGCCCGGGCGGAGATTTCGGCCACCGAGATCGGTTCGGCGCAGAGCGCGATGATCGCCTGAAGCTCCGGCGCCAGCAGGCTGACCGGTGTGCCCGTCCACCGGCCGACGTCGGAGCGGGTCACCTGCGTCTCGAGTCCGATCGCCGGGTCGGCGCCGGCCACCCGGCCGGCGGTGAGCACGAACGGCCGTAGCCCGGCCGGGCCGCCGTCGTCCGGTGCCGGCTCCGGTGCCGCCGGCGTGCCGCCCCCAGCCGGGGGCGGCGTGCGCAGGTAGGGGCGGATCCGTACCCCGGGCTCCGGGTCCGGATCGTCGCCGGCGACGTCGGGAGTCACTGCTGAACGGCGTTCTTCAGCTCGGCGATCAGGCGCGGGGTGAGCGCACCGCCGGCCCGGCCGGCGAAGAGCGTCATCTCGTACGCGACGGTGCCCAGGTTAGCCGAGCGGTCGGCGACGACACCCAACACGGAACCGCTGCTGATGGCGCTGATCAACAGGTATCCGTCGGCCATGTCGACGATCACGCGGTTGAGGCCGCCGAGCGCGTACCAGCTGGCCGCGCCCCCGGCGAGGCTGGTCATGCCGGAGACGACGGCGGCCAGGCGCTCCGCGTTGGAGCGGTCCTTGATGGCCGACATGGCCATCAGCAGCCCGTCCGAGGAGACCGCGATCGCCTCCAACACCCCGGCGGTGCTGGAGGTGAAGGAGTCCAGCAACCAGTTGAACGTGCGGGCCTCGGGGCTGAGGTCCCCGGCGGTGGCCGGTGGGGTCTGGTGGTCGACGTTGTCGTGCAGGAAGGGGCTGGTCACCGTGATGATCCTTCTTCGTTCCGACGATCTGGGCTGACTTCGCGGAGAGCGCGGGCGACGCCCGCCTCGAACTCGGTGATGAGGCTGCGCACCTCGGCCGGGTCGCCGAGCTGCGGGCTGGCTGGTTGGTTGGGCGGTGAGACCGTCAGGTTCGCGCCGGGCACGCGCCGGCTCAGCCGGGGACGGCCCCGGTTGGTGCCGCCGGTGTCCGCCACGGTCGGGCCGAAGCCGCCCGGGGTGGTGGGCAGGTCGACGGTAGCGCCGGAATCCGTCACCGTGGGCCCCGTGCTGGCGGATGGGTCGGTGACCGTCCGCATCGACCAGTTCCCGCCGGGGCCGTCGGCGGGCGGGGCGCTCGACTCGGCCCGGCGTACGCCGGACTGGAACGCCTCGACCAGCGCGCGGGCCGCGTCCGGATCGGCGCTGGTGGCGTCGACCGGCCGGGTGGGTGCGGCGGCTGCGGCGAGGCTGGCGCCGGGCACCCGCTGCCGGATCCGGGGGACGGTGGACGTCCCCGCCGTGGTGGCGCTCTGCGCGGCGGCGGGTTGCGGGGTGGTACGGGCGGTCGCGGCGGCGTCCGCCGCCTCCCGAGCGCCGAAGGCGTCCCAGGACTCACCGGATTCGAGGCTGCGGGTGGCCCGGCTGAGCAGGTCCGTGTCGAGACCGGTTGGTGTCACAGCGGCGGCTGCGGCGACGGCCGGTGCGGCGGTGGCGGGCGCGGCAGCGGCGCCTCGGGCACGGCCGCCCCGGGCGGGGTCGAGAGCAAGCCGTCGTCCCCGGTCCGGTACGGCGGCCCGGGCGACCGTCGCCCCGGCCCGGTCGGCGCGGCGCAGCACCAGTGACGCCTGGGGAATCTCCACCTGGGCGGTCACGCCGCCGCCAACGGTGGCGGCGAGACGCACCTCCCAGCCGTGCCGGCGGGCCAGCCGTCCCACCACGAAGAGGCCGAGCACCTCGGTCGGCGCGAGGTCGAGACGTTCCCGGCGGGTGAGCCGGGCGTTCTCCTCGGCGAGCCGCTGCTCGCTCATGCCGATGCCGTGGTCCACCACGGTGATCCGGGCGCCCGGCCCGGACGCCTCGCCGGTCACCACGACCCGGGTGTGCGGCGGGGAGAAGACCGTCGCGTTCTCCATCAGCTCGGCCAGTGCCAGGACGAGGTCGCCGATGACGGCCGGCGCGGCGGCGACACCGGCCGGCACCTGCACGTCGACGCGGGTGTAGTCCTCGATCTCACCGAGCGCCAACCGGACCACGTCGGCAAGTGGAACGGGCGCGGTGTGCGCGTCGGCGCCGGCCGAGCCGGAGAGCACGACGAGGCTGCCGGCGTTGCGGCGCAGCCGGCTGGAGATGTGGTCGAGCCGGTACAGGTGCTCCAACCGGCCCGCGTCGGCCTCCTGCTGTTCCAGCCGGTCGATCAGCGCGAGCTGCCGGCTCACCAGGTTCTGGGTACGCCGCCCGACGTGCCCGAACATCTGCGCCACGTTGCGCCGGCCGGCGATCTGCCGCTCGACCAACTGGGCGGCGGTGTTCTGCACCCGGTCGAACGCCCGGGCCAGGTCACCGATCTCGTCGCTGGAGGAGATGACCACCGGCTCCAACCGGACGGACTGGGCGCTCTCCGCCTCGTCGTCGGTGACCCGGACCAGCTCTGCCTCCGCGACCCGGGCGACCCGGTCGGCGGATCGGGTGAGCTGGGTCAGCGGTCGGGCCACCGTACGCGCCACCGCCGCGCTGAGCAGCACCACCAGCGCCAGGATCAGCGCCGCCGCGCCAGCCACCAGGTAGGCGGCGGTCAGCGCGCGCTGCTGGTCGGCCTTCACCTCGGCGAGAACGTCGGCGACGATCTTCTTCTCGACGAACTGGCCGAGCCGGATCATCGTGCGGACGGCCGGGAACAGCGCCTCCAACGGCACGTCGCGGACCGCCCCGGCCGGGTCCCGGGCGCTGGTGATCAGGAAGTCGGGGCTGGTACGCGCGGCCACGGCGGCGTCGTTGAGCTGGGCCACCTTGAGCTGTTCGGGGGTGATCAGGCTGCGGAAGCGCGCGTTGTCGACCTGGAGAGCGGCGATGCACGCCACGTAGCCGGCGGTGGTGTCCGGAGTGCCGATCGCCTTGACCAGGATGCTCAGGGTGGCGCAGGCGCCGATGCCCTCGTCGGCGCGGAGCAGCCCGTCCAGGGCGAGCACCTGGCGGCCGGGCAACGTCTCGGTGTCCACACTGAAGACCAGCCGGAGCGATCCGATCAGCTCCCGGTTGACCGGCCCGAAGGCGTCCATCACCTGGCCGGGGTTCGCGGTCCGGGCCAGCACCCCCCGGCGCAGGTCGCCGAGCCGGGACACGCCACCTAGCGCGTGGTCGACCTGCTCGGTCAGCGCGTCGCCGCCGTCGGCCCGCAGGTCGGCCACCCGGTCGTCCACGTCGGCCGCCTTGCGGATCACCTGTGAGCGGTCGACCTGGCCGAGGAGGTAACCGATCGACAGGATGCGCTCCTGTTGGAGGTCCTGGACGAGGCTGCCGACCCGACTGGCGAGCCGTACCTGGTCGGTGATGTCGGCGGCACGCTGGGCGGCGGCCACCCGGTCGAGCACCACGGGCACCGCGAGACCGACCATGCTCAGCAGGGGAATGACCACGAGCAGCGCGAGCTTCCCGCGGATCCGGAGCCTAGCGAGCAGCATCGAACGGCCCCCACTGCTCGGCCACCGGCTCGTGGGCCGCGCCCACCGGTTGCAGCGGTCGGATGTCGGTCGCGGCCGGTGGCTGCCAGCGGTCGCCGGGCGGCGGGGTGGCCGAGGTCGTGGCTTCCGGTGTGGCGGCCCGCCGACGTGTCCGCCGGTCGGCGGCGATCAGCAGCCCGGCGAGCCAGATCAGCACCAGCGCGGCCACCGTGGCCGCCCCGACGGCCAGCCACCGGTCCCGGGCCAACCCGTCGATCCGTTCGGTGAGCAAGGTGTCCAGCTCGCCGAGGATGACGGGCTGAAGCTGCCGGGCGGCGTTGCGCGAGTTGAGCGCGGTGGCGGCCAGTTGGCCCTGGTCCACCGTTCCGGAGGCGCTGGGCGTCGAGTAGAGGGCCAACGCCTCCACCGACCGCTGGTAGGCGTCGAGGGGGGTCAGCACGTTGGCGCCCAGGTCGGTGCTCTCCGAGTTGTCCACGGCGGAGCGCAGGTTGTCGACCACGTCGGTCGCGGGCGACAGGGCGGCCACCCGCAGGCCGGCCAGCTCCATCAGGCTCCGGGGCCGTTCGGCGGCCGGTCGTCGGCTGGCGAGCACACCCAGGTCGGCGAGCCGGCCGGCGGCCACCACCGCCTCGGGCAGCTCCTGGCCGGCGCTGTCCTGGAGGAAGAAGGAGTCGGCGCCCGGGTCACGACCCAGCCCGGAGCTCTCCCGGACCTTGTGGTGCAGGGCGAGCAGCAGGTCGGTGACCTCGCCGTACGCGGTGAAGGCGGCCTCCGGGTCGGCGGGGCTGCGGTCACGCAGCGCCTCCAGCTTGGCCCGCAACCCGGCCCACCGTTCCTGCGTGCGGAGTTCCCCGCCGATGCGGGCGTCGACCGCGGCGGCCTGTTCGACAGCGCGGGTCAGGGGCTCGCCGGGGACGGGACGGCCGGCGACGGCGGTGGTCTGGGCCTCCACCAGTGTCTCGGTGACCGGGGCCAGCGCGCGGAGGTACTCCACGCCGAGTCGTTCCCGGTCGGCCAGGCTCCGATCGTCGTCGGTGTGTCGCCAGGTCGACGTGAAGAGCATGCCGACCGGCGCGAGCAGCGCGACGATGAGCAGCAACGGCAGCGAACGGCCGAGCATGGACGTTCGTCGACGGGCCCGCGGCGCGGGGACTGTCATGGTGTGTCTCCTCCGGCGTCGGGCGGGGGATCGGCGCGGTGTCGGGTTCGCCGACAAGTCCCGTCCACCGGACCGGAAAACTAACCGAACCCCAGGCAAGCCGGTCGGTTGCGACGAGTCAGGTTTGCGTCAGTTCGAGTGATGTCACCGTTCGTCAGGGTTCCGGGCACGCTCTGTCCCATTCGCTGGTGTGACATGAAGGCATCGAGGGTGATATCCGCGAAAGATCGGAATTCACGGGATCCGAACTCAACTCACTGGCCCGCCATGCCGGCTGCTCGGACGCACCGGGCCGGATCACCGATCGGGGCAACCGGACGGACGTACGGCGGATCTCAGCCAACGCTCAGGCTGCGCGCCGTAGCGTGTGCCGCATGAGATCACCGTCGCCGGCCGCGTGGGTCCGGCGTGCCCTGCCCACCCGCCGCCGTGTGATCGCCGCGGCGGTGGTCGTCGTGCTGGTGGCGGTCGCCGTCGGCTGGGCGGTGTGGCCACAGGGATCGGACGTCCGCACCCGGAGCGCGATGCTCACCGTCCGCTCCGGACCGTCCGGCGACGTGCCCGTGGACCTGGACACCACCTTCTACCTTCCGCCCGGCGCGTCGTCCGGTCGGAAGGTGCCCGCGGTCCTGCTGGCGCACGGCTTCGGCGGCACGAAGGAGTCGGTGCGCTCGGATGCCGAGGAGTTCGCCGGACGCGGCTACGCGGTGCTGACCTGGACGGCGCGGGGCTTCGGCCGCAGCGGCGGCGAGATCCACCTGGACAACCCGGACTACGAGGTGCGCGACGCCCAGCGGCTGCTGGACTGGCTGGCCGCCCGGCCCGAGGTGCGGACCGACGCACCCGGCGACCCGAAGGTCGGAGTGGTCGGCGGCTCGTACGGCGGCGGCCTGGCGCTGCTGCTGGCCGCCCAGGACCGTCGGGTGGACGCGATCGTCCCCATGATCACCTGGAACGACCTGTCCCGCGCGTTCCTGCCGGAGAGCACCGGCGCGGCGCCGACCGAGGGCGTGTTCAAGAAGGGGTGGGCCGGCCTCTTCTTCGGCGGCGGCGGCAACGTGGGCAGCGGCCCGGCCGGGCTCTCCGGCACGACCGCCGCCCAGCCCGAGGGAGCGCCAGCGTCCGCCGGCCCACCGAGCCCCGGGCCGGGCGCGGGCCCCGGAACCGCGCCCGGTGGCCTGCCGGCCGGCGCCGCCGACCCGTCCTGCGGGCGGTTCGCGGCCGACGTCTGCGCCGCGTACCTGCGGATCGCCACCACGGGCCGGGCCGACCAGGCGGCCGTCGACCTGCTGCGCCGGTCCAGCCCGGCCGCCGTGCTGGACCGGATCAAGGCGCCGACCCTGCTGGTGCAGGGCGAGGCGGACACGCTCTTTCCGCTCGGCGAGGCGGACGCGAACGCGCGCGGCATCGCCGCCGCCGGCACCCCGGTGCGGGTCGCCTGGTTCACCGGCGGACACGACGGTGGCACTGGACCGCGCTCGGACTCCGACCGCGTGAAGTTCCTGACCGTCCAGTGGCTCGACCACTACGTCAAGGGCGAGGGCGACGCGCCCGGCGACGACTTCACCTGGTCCCGGATCGCCGGGTTCGACGCGCTCGACCGGGGCCTGGTCGCCACCGGTTTCCGCCGCGCCGACTACCCGGGCCTGGCCGGCAACGCCCGTCGGGAGGTGGCGGTCGTCGGCCCGGCGCAGCCGATCGCGAACCCGCCGAGCGGCAACCCGGCCGCCATCTCCTCGGTCCCGTTCGCCGGTGGCCTCGCCTCGCTGCTCGACGGGGTGGCCGGCGACGTGCCCGGCCAGCACGCGCGCTTCGAGTCGGCGCCGCTGACCGAGGCGGTCGACGTGGCCGGCGCGCCCACCGTGACCGTGCGGGCCGCCTCGCCGACCGGGGAGGCGGTGCTCTTCGTCAAGCTCTACGACGTCGACAAGGACGGCGCGGCGACCCTGCCGAACGGGCTGGTCGCACCCATCCGCCTCACCGGCCTGCCGCAGCGGGTGCAGGACGCCCGCCCGGTCACCGTGACCCTGCCCGGGATCGTCCGCCGGATCGAGGCGGGACACCGGCTGCGCCTGGTGGTCGCCAGCTCCGACCAGGCGTACACCACGCCCGCCGCGCCCACCGTCTACACGGTGGCCGCGGACGGCGCGGTCAGCCTGCCCACGGTCGACGGCGAGCCGATCCCCACCGCGGCGACCGTCTGGCGCTGGGTGCTCGCCGGGCTGCTCGCCGCCATCCTGATCGGGCTCGTCGTGGTCGTCGCCGTGGTCCGCCGCCGGCACCGCCGCCAGGACCGCTCGGTGCATCCGGAGTACGCGGACACGCCGCTGGCCGTGCGCGCGCTGCGCAAGGAGTACGCGGACGGCTTCGTGGCCGTGTCGAACGTGGACTTCGAGGTACACCCGGGCCAGGTGGTGGGCCTGCTGGGGCCCAACGGCGCGGGCAAGACCACCACCCTGCGGGTGCTGATGGGACTGACCCAGCCGACCGCCGGCGAGATCTACGTGTTCGGTCGTCGGCTGGTGCCCGGCTCGCCGGTGCTGTCCCGGATCGGCGCGCTGGTGGAGGGGCCGGGATTCCTGCCACACCTCTCCGGCCTGGCGAACCTGCGGGCGTACTGGCGGGCCACCGGACGACCGGCCGAGGACGCGCACTTCGACGAGGCGTTGGAGATCGCCGGGCTGGGCGACTCGGTGCACCGGAAGATCAAGAACTACAGCCACGGCATGCGGCAGCGGCTCGCCATCGCCCAGGCCATGCTCGGCCTGCCCGAGCTGCTGGTGCTGGACGAGCCGACCGACGGGCTCGACCCGCCGCAGATCGCCGAGATGCGCCGGGTGCTCCAGCGGTACGCCACCGACGGCCGGGCGGTGCTGGTCTCCAGTCACCTGCTGGCCGAGGTGGAGCAGACCTGCACGCACGCGGTGGTGGTGAACAAGGGCCGGATCGTCGCCTCCGGACCGGTCCAGGAGATCGTGGGCGAGTCGCCGAGCGTGCTGTTCGACGTCACCGATCCGGCGGCGGCGCGCGCCGTGCTGGACCGGCTGCACGGCGTACGGGTGCTGCCGGAGAGCGACGGGCAGTTGGTGGTGGACACCAACGGCACGGCCCGCAGCGAGGTGGTGGCCGAGCTGGTGCGCGCCGGCATCGGGGTGGACCGGGTGGTGCCCCGGCGACGCCTGGAAGACGCGTTCCTCGCCCTGGTGGGCGAGAACTCTCGGGGAAGCGGTGACCGGTGATGTCAGTTGTCGACGCGGGCGAGGCCCGGGGCTACCGGCCGTCGGCCACCATGCCCTTCGCGGCGGAGTTCCGCCGGCAGGCGTCCCGGCGGCGGACCCAGCTCGCGCTCGGGTTCATGGTGCTGCTGCCGCTGATCATCCTGATCGCCTTCCAGTTCAACTCCGGCGGCGACGACGACAACGGCAACAACGAGTTCGCCAGCCTCGTCGACCTGGCCACCTCGGGAGGGCTCAACTTCACCCTCTTCTCCATCTTCGTGTCGGCGTCGTTCCTGCTGGTGGTGGTCGTCGCGCTGTTCTGCGGCGACACGGTGGCGAGCGAGGCGAGCTGGGGGAGCCTGCGCTATCTGCTGGCCATCCCGGTGCCCCGGGCGCGGCTGTTGACGGTGAAGCTGGTGGTCGCGCTCGCGTACTCGGGGCTGGCCCTGGCGTTGTTGGCCGGTACCGCCCTGCTCGCGGGCACCCTGCGCTACGGCTGGTCGCCGCTGCGCAGCACGGTTGCCGCCGAGCTGGAGCCGGGCGAGGGGCTGCTGCGGTTGCTGGCGGTGCTCGGCTACCTGGCGGTCGTACTCCTGGTGGTGGCCGGCCTGGCGTTCCTGCTGTCGGTGACGACGGACGCCGCGCTCGGCGCGGTCGGCGGCGCGGTTCTGCTGTGGATCCTGTCCAGCATCCTGGACCAGATCACCGCACTGGGCGTGCTGCGGGACTTCCTGCCCACCCACTTCAGCACCGCCTGGCTCGGGTTGCTGTCCACGCCGGTGCAGACCGACGACGTGGTACGCGGCACCATCTCGGCGATCAGCTACGCGACGCTGTTCTGGGGATTGGCGTTCTGGCGCTTCACCCGCAAGGACATCACGTCGTAGGCGTCCGCCAGGCGCTGACGCCGATCCGCCCGGTGTTGCCCACGTCGACCGGGCCGTGCGGGTCGACCTCCTCGGCCGGCTGACCAGCGGCGGGCGCCACCGACAGGTACGCCCCGTCGGTGGCCACCACCGTCGAGTCGGTGACCAGGTTGCGCCACAGGACGGTGGCGACGGCCCGTTCGCCTTCTTGCAGCGTGATCGGCTGCGGCGGCTGGTCGAAGCCCGACGTGATGCCCTGCGCCCCGTTCACCACGCTCAGGATGATCGGCTTGCGCCGCTCGTCGAGGACCCACACCGTCGGGTAGCCGTCGAGCCGGTAGGGGCGGTCGCCGCAGTTGACCAGCTCCAGGCCGAGGGCGCGCAGCCCCATCGCGGCGTCCCCACCGGTCGAGCGGATCCGGACGCCGGACGCCGGGCACGTGGGTACGGGCTCGGCGCTCGCCGACGGGGCGGGGCTCGACGGTTTCGGCGGCGGGCCGGTCGGGTCGCCGCCCTGCCCCGCGTGATCGCGCGGCACACACGCGCTGAGCGTGACCAGCAGAGCGGCTGCCACGCCGACCCGTCGCCCGCTGACGTTGCGAAAGATCATTCCTCGATCCTCGCCGACGGCCGTGGTCCGCCGCTGCCCGGGCGGTCGTCGTTCGCTCTGGGTTCGACCTGCCGTCCCCTGTTCAGACGCTGTCGAGCTGCCCCAGATATGGGGCAGCTCTGCCTCCGGCCGGCGTCCGCATCGGGGATGTGTCCGGCCGTGAGTCGCACAACCCGCCACCATGGTCGATGGGCAGGGCACAGCGCGCGCCGCCGGGTAGTCGGTGGTCGCACCAGACGCGGGTACGCACGAACTGGCGGTCCTCCTCGCTCAGCGTCGTCTCACCGAAGTCGATCGCGGTGACGTGCCCGAGCGAGTCGCGCAGCGCCTCGGCCAGCGCCCGTGCGCCGTCGATGCTGGTCAGGGTGGTCGGTAGGTGCACGATCCAGCGTGCTGGAACCTCGTACTCCGTCATGCTGCTCCCTCCGGCTTGGGCTTACGCGGTCGACCCGGACAACCCTTCGGTGTACGACGTGAGCGCCTCCACTGCCGCCGTCAGGCTCTCGGCCATCAGGTCGAGCTGCTCGGCGGCCCGGGACCACTGCCCACTCGCCGTCTCGGCGGCCAGGTCGGGCTGACCGGCATCGGCGAGCTGCTGCCGAGCTGCGCTGATCCGGGCCGGAAGCTGACCGACCCGCGCGGCGGCGGCACCGAACTGCTCGCGGGCGGTGTCCAGTACCTCGACCAGGTCTCCGATGCTGGGCTGGCCGGCTGCCGTGCGCAGCCGGCTCACGCCGTCGCTGAGTTGCCGTTCGGCATCAGCGGCCAGGTCGAGCGCGTCGTCTCCGCGACGCCGCGCGTGCCGGATCGCCGGATGGGCGCAGCCGGCGCTGGTCCGCTCCAACAGGACGGTCGCGGCGGCCACCGCGAGGTACGTCTCGCGCAGCTCGCCGGTCACCTGCTCGACCTCCCAGGCGGCGCTCGCCTCGGTCACGGTCACGGTGGGCCTCCTCTCGGTTGTGGGGTGCCGGGGCAGCGCGACAACCAGCTCGAATGGGGGACATTCGAGCCGCCCTGTGCGCTGCCCCGGCGTGGGTCCGGGGCTTCCCGGAGTGATGAACCAGCCCTGGTGCCAACCCGGGAGGCTCATCCTCACGCTATTTCACCTAGTGACATAGGTCAACCATGTTCTTGAGGGTGGATCGCGTGTCGTGATCAGATGGGATTGCCAACCCGGGAGGACCGCCCATGCCCGCGATCCCACTGAGCTATGTCGACATCGCTGCGGACGTCGCCGCTCGTATCAAGGCCGGCGAGTATGAGCCGGGTGCCAAGCTGCCCTCCTACACGCAGCTCGCCGACCTCTACTCGGTGTCGTTCTCGACTGCAGCGCGTGCCGTTGCGCTCCTGCGTGACCGGGGTGTCGTTGTCGGCGCACCGGGGCGCGGAGTCTTCGTCAAGGAGCTGGATCCCGGCAAGTCATAACGGGTGGACCGGGCGCAGGTCGGCCCGACGGCGGTCGGTACGTCAGGTGCCCACCTCGACCGAGTCGTCGCATCGGAGGCGGACGCTTGCCCCATATTCGGGGCAGCTCGACAGGGTGTACGGGCACCACGCCAGCCGGTACGTTGAGGACTCGGGAGCGCTCCCAGTGCGCGAGAGCTACTGCCGCGTGTGGATCAAATTAGGGCAAAGCTGTAGATCCCGCACTGCGCCCTGGGTGCTACCGACGGGGATTTTCCCACTAGCAAGGAATTTATTAACATCGATGGCTTGAGGCCCCACCATGGAAGAGATCTGTTCCCTTCGATGGAGGTCTCCATGAACGTCTCTCGGCTCGGCGGGCCGACCCTGTCCCTGTTCCGCATCGTGATCGGCCTGCTGTTCACGCTGCACGGACTCTCCTCGGTCTTCGGGTTGTTCGGCGGCAACCCGATGACCGGCAAGGCCATCCCGCTCGGCACCTGGCCGGGCTGGTGGGCCGCCCTGATCCAGCTCATCTGCGGCGCGCTGGTGCTGGCCGGGCTCTTCACCCGGCCCGCCGCGCTGCTCGCGTCCGGCTCGATGGCGTACGCCTACTTCGTCGTGCACCAGCCGGACGACCTGCTGCCGCTGCGCAACGGCGGTGAGCTGGCAGCCCTCTTCTGCTGGTCGTTCCTGCTGGTCGCGACGCTGGGCTCGGGCCCGTGGGCGCTCGACTCGCTGCTCTTCAAGCGTCGCGCCGACGAGTCTGCGCCGGCGATGGCCGAGCCCAGCCCGGTGAACGCCTGACCGCACCCGTGACGCGCGTCGCCGGAGCCATGGCGTGTCGGCTCCGGCGACGCGTGCGTGTCGGCCGTCAGGCCGGCGGGCGGGGGGCGAGGACCGCGTCCAGCAGGCCCGGGTAGCGCGCGTCAACCTCGTCGCGGCGCAGTCGGACCAGGCGGCTCGTGCCGGCGGCCCGGGTGCGGGTCAGGCCGGCCTCGCGCAGCACCTTCAGGTGGTGGCTGCGGGTCGCCTTGGAGACGCCGAAGTCGAAGCTGCCGCAGGCCGCCTCGCCGCCCTCGGCGAGCGCCCGGACGATCTGCAACCGCACGTCGTCGGCGAGCGCGGCCAGTACGGCGGTTACCGGTACGGCGGTCAGGTCGGGTTCGTGCGGCTCCATGTGACCAGTCTAACCCTTGTTCGACAACGATCGAACAACACCCTATGGTCGGTGTCGTTGGTTCGAAGATACTCGAACATTGGAGCTGACGATGCGATCCCGCGCCGCCGCCTACCCACTGCTCGCCGCGCTCGCCTGGGGTGCGATGTTCCCGATCCTGGCCACCGCGCTCGCGAGGGTCGACCCGCTCAACCTGACCACCGCCCGCTACCTGTTCGCCGCCGTCATCCTGGTCGGCATCCTGCTGATCCGGGAGGGCTCGGCCGCGCTGCGGCTCGGCGGTCGGGGAGTCGAGGTGGTGGTGCTCGGCGTGGTCGGCTTCGCCGGCTTCAACCTGCTCACCAACCTGGCGCTGGAGCACGCCGCCCCGCAGCAGATCTCCCTGTTCGTGGCGACCACCCCGATCATCACCCAGCTGGTCCGGTGGGCCCGGGACGGCGTACGGCCGAAGCCCGCCCTGCTGGCCCTCTCCCTGGTGGCGCTCCTCGGCGTCGGCCTGGTGATCACCCGCGGGAGCCTGGCCGGGCTCGGTCAGTTCGGTCTCGGCGGCCTCATGATGATCGGGGCGGTGCTCGGCTGGGCTATCTACACCCACGGCGCGACCCGGTTCGGCACCTGGTCACCGCTGCGCTTCACCACCCTGACCGCGCTCGCCGGCACGGCCGCCATGCTGGCCGCGAGCATCGGCGCCGACGCCGTCGGGTGGCAGCACGCGCCGGCCGCCGCCGACCTCGTGGCGGTCACCCCACAAGTGGCGTACGCCGTGCTCGTCGCCGCCGTCGTCGCGGTGCTGGCCTGGAACACCGGCGTGCAGCGGCTGGGCGCGGCAAACGCCGCCCTGTTCATGAACCTCGTCCCGGTGACCACGTTCGTCGTGCAGATCGCCCGTGGCTACCGGCCGGAGGGGATCGAACTGGTCGGCGCGGCAATCACCATCGCCGCCCTGGTCGCCGCGAACCTCGCCGCGCGTACCCGCCCCCGGCCCTCGTCGTCGCCTCGGCCGACGGCGGTCACCGATCCCGTCGCGGTGGTCGACCCGGTGGCGGTGGCCGCCCGCTGACCCACTGGCTGGGATGCCCGGTGGAGGCGCCGGGCAACGTTGCCTAGACTCGACGGCACAACTGCATACCTCATCCAGAGGGGCTGAGGGATACGGCCCGACGACGCCCCGGCAACCACCCCGCGCGCTCACCGCTGAGCGACCGGCGGGGCAGGTGCCAATTCCGTCCCCGCCGCACCGTGCGATGCGGGGAAAGATGAGAGGACTCTCGACATGACGTCGACGCTCGCCGCCTCCGGCATCGACACCTCCGCCAGCCCCGCCCGCGCCCTCGTCTGCCGCGCCTGTTCGGCCCGCTACCCGCTCGCCGCCCAGCACGCCTGCTACGAGTGTTTCGGTCCGCTGGAGGTCGACTACGACACCGCGGCCCTCGCCACGGTCACCCGCGAGCAGATCGAGGCCGGCCCGGACAACATCTGGCGGTACGCCGCACTGCTGCCCGCCGGCCAGGACCCGACCACCCGGGTCACCCTCGACCCGGGCCTGACCCCGCTGGTGGCGGCCCCGCACCTCGCCGCCGAGCTGGGCATAACCGCGCCGCTCTGGGTCAAGGACGACAGCGCCAACCCGACCCACTCGTTCAAGGACCGGGTCGTCTCGGTGGCGCTGACCGCCGCGAAGGCGCTCGGGTTCAGCCGGTTCGCCTGCGCCTCCACCGGCAACCTGGCCAACTCGGTGGCCGCGCACGCCGCCCGCGCCGGTGTGCCCTCGATCGTCTTCATCCCCAGCGACCTGGAGCAGGGCAAAATCATCACCACCGCCGTGTACGGCGGCGAGCTGGTCGCCATCGACGGGTCGTACGACGACGTCAACCGGCTCTGCGGCGAACTGGTGGAGACCGACGAGTTCGAGGACACGGCGTTCGTCAACGTGAACGTCCGGCCGTACTACGCGGAAGGCTCCAAGACCCTCGGGTACGAGGTGGCCGAGCAGCTCGGCTGGCGGATCCCCGCCCAGGTGGTCATCCCGATGGCCAGCGGAGAACTGCTCACCAAGATTGACAAGGCCTTCTCCGAGCTGGTCGAGATCGGCCTGGTCGAGGCCCCGGCGGGCGGCTGGAAGGTCTTCGGGGCGCAGTCGGCCGGCTGCAACCCGATCGCCGCCGCGCTGCACGCCGACACCGACACGATCACCCCGGTCAAGCCCACCGGCATCGCCAAGTCGCTCAACATCGGCGACCCGGCCGCCGGCCTCTACGCCCTGGAAGCGGTGCGCCGCACCGGCGGGTGGATGGAGTACGCCGACGACGACGAGATCCGCGCCGGCATCCGCGACCTGGCCCGTACCACCGGGGTGTTCGCCGAGACGGCGGGCGGCGTCACGGCGGCGGTGCTGCGCAAGCTGGTCGAGTCCGGCCGGCTCGACCCGACGGCGGAGACGGTCATCTTCAACACCGGCGAAGGTCTGAAGACGATCGACGCGGTGGCCGCCCAGGTCGGCCCGACCCACCAGATCAAGCCGTCCTTGCGTGCCGCCCGGGACGCCGGTCTGCTCGGCTGAATCCACCGGGTGACTGGATTTTCGCTGTGAGTGTGGAAAACCCGCCGCCCAGGACTTGACGGCAGGAACCGGACGGCGCAAGATGCTCCGTGCGGGAGGGCATTTCGCCGAAGACTTTTGAAGTTCTTGCGACCCAACGCCGGAGGCGTTGTGCGAGTGTCCCTCCCGACCACGTTCGACAGGGCCAGCGAATAATCGCTGGCCCTGTCGCTTTTGCTCCTGCCAGGCTCGCCCGCATGAGCATCACGATCGTGCCGTTCGACGGCGCCGACCGGGCAGCGGTCGACGAGGCGTACCGGATCGGCGCGGCGGCCACCGAGGCCGACCTGCCCGACTTCCCGCCGTCCTGCCGGCAACGCTTCGACGCCCTCTTCCACACCCCGATGCCCGGCACCCGATCCCTCTGGGCGCTGGCCCGGCTGGACGGGGTGCCCGCCGGCTACCTCCAGCTCGACCTGCCGCAGCTCGACAACACCGACAACGCCACCGCCGAGCTGACGGTCCGCCCGGACCTGCGCCGCCGGGGCGTCGGCCGGGCCCTGCACGAGTACGGGGTACGCCTGCTGCGTCAACACGACCGCAAGCGGGTCGTCGCCATGGCCGTCGCCGCGCTACCCGGCGGCCCGACGCGACCGGTGGCGGGCGCGGCGTTCGCCACCGCGATGGGCGCGCAGTCCGCGCTGGTCGAGGTGCGTCGCCGCCTGGAGATCGAGCGGATCGACCGGCTCGCGCTGCGGGCGGCCCTGGCCGAGGCCCAGCCCCGCGCCGAGGGCTACCGGTCCGTCTCCTGGCAGGGTGCCACCCCGGCGCAGTACGTGGCGGACGTCGCCTACCTGGACGGCCGGCTGTTGATGGACGCGCCCATGGGCGACGTGCAGTGGGAACCGGAGCAGGTCGACGCCGAGCGCATCCGGGGCAACGAGCGCGCCCTGGACGCCCGGGGTCGGCGGCGCTACCACCTCGCCATGCGACACGAGGCGTCCGGCCGGCTGGTCGCCTGGACCCTGCTCGACGTGGGTGCCTCCACCGACTGGCACGCGTACCAGCAGATCACCCTCGTCGACCCGGCCCACCGTGGTCGCCGGCTGGGCCTCATCGCCAAGGCGGAGAACCTGCACCACCTGCTCACCCACGAACCCGCCGTACGCGTCATCGACACCTGGAACGCGGCCAGCAACAGCCACATGGTGGCGATCAACGAGGAGCTCGGGTTCCGCCCGGTGGACGCCTGGGACAACTGGCAGCTCACCCTCTGACGCCCGGCGGCTCACCCGCTTCCAGCCGACGGGTCAGCTCGCTGACCGCGCTGTGTAGATCCTGGTCCGAGGTGAAGTGGTGTTTGCGCACCGGTGGCGGCACGGTGTCGGTCGGCGCGACAGTCAACCCGGCCGGATCGCGCACCCGGCGGTCCACCTCCGTGGCCCGGCCGCCCACCCGCGCAGTGGGATGGCCGGGCCGAGCCACCGGATCCCCGGCGAAGATCCACCCACCGATCGGGTCGGTGTAGCGCCAGAGGTTGATCCACCGCCAGTCGATCCGTTCTCCCGCCTCGTACAGCACCGAGTCGTTCACGTATCCCGGAAAGAACCGCCGGTACAGCGTGCCCAGCGGGCTCGCGTAGGTCAGCAGCGCGACCCGCCGTTGGCAGGTCGCCGGCAACTGGAGCACCGCGGCCAAGGCCAGCACGCTGCCGTGACTCTGCCCGGACAGGACCACCTGGTCACAGCCCGCGACGAGTTGCCCGATCCGGCGGGTCAGCTCCGGCACCGCCCGCTCCGCGTAGCAGGGCGGCGCGAGCGGGTGCGCTCCACGTGGCCAAAACGTCGCCAGGTCCCAGAGCACCCCGACCGACCGGACGCCGGCTGACCGATAGGCGAACAGTCCGGCTACCGCCAACACCAGGGCGAACACGCCGGTCAGTGCCCCACCGAGGTCGGTCACGAAGATCACCGGCCGGGCGAGCGTCTGCCCGCCCAGCCGCAGCGCGAGCGCCCCCGGCCCCTGGTGCACCAGGGAGAGCCCGGCCGCGCCGAGGGTGAGCAACGCCAACACCGCGTACGCGATCGGCAGGAGTGGACCGAGCCGGTCCGCCAGGCGCGCCTTGACGACCGCGTCCCGCACCGCCTCGACTCGCTCCCGCGGCACCCGGGACGCCTCCGGAAACTCCCGGTGGACCAGTTCCTCTGCCTGCCTGCGGTAGCGGGCCTGTCGGGTTCGCGCCCCGATCACCGCCACCCCCCACACCACGACGAGCGCCACCGAGAAACCCAGCGCCGCCCAGCGGTACGCGACCGGTGGGGACAGCGGCGGCGCGCCCGGAGGCAATGGTCGGGCCGGGGTGGGGCTGGAGCCACGGTCCAGGTACTCGGCGACCGCGTAGGTGACGGCGGAGGAGAAAGCCACGGCCAACCCGATCGCCACCGACGCCAGCACCGGCGCGCCGAGGCGGGCGACGAAGGTCCGCTCGGTCGGCGGGTGGCGGCTGAGCACCAGCACCCCCAGCGCCAGCAGCAGCAGCACCCGGCCCGCCGTGCCGCTCGATGGCCGGTCGGCAGAGCAGCACGGCGGTCCCGGCGAGCAGGGCCGCGTCGAGGCCGAGCAACACATAACCGGTCAGGGCGGCGTCGTGGCGGGACAGCGGCAGCAGCAGCGCCGCGTCCAGCGTGCCGAGCGCCACGGCGACGTGCACCGACCGTAGCCGCCGCAGGAGTGCGCGGTTGTCCCAGAACGCCGCCGTGTCCAGACGGTCCGCGCCCACCCCCTGCGGCACCGTCGCGCTGTCCTCGGGGAGTTGCCAGGTGCGCGCCCCGAGCCGCCAGATCAGGGCGATCGCCAGGAGCGGCAGGATGGCGAGGATGGCCAGCCGCAGACCTGGGGTCACGCCGCCCAGCCAGGAGATCTCCCGGCGGTCCTGGAGGCAGCGTGGGTACGCCGCGCACTGCCAGGCGATCAGGTCGATCGCGACGCCCACCGTCGAGAGGACGTACATGGCGGTCAACGACGCCGCCAACAGTCGACAGACCGCCCGGCCGGCGGTACCCGAACGGCCGACGACCGGGAGCATCCAGATCACGATGTTGCTGAGCATGAACGGCAGCAGCAGGACGAGCGAAAAGGTCCGGGCGTCGTCGTCCCCCGCGACCCGCATCACCACCGGCCGATCGAGGATCGCCTCCGGACCCTTGTCGGCGACGCCGTGCACCCGGATCTCGGTGATGCCCACGCCGCCGTCCCTCCCTGGCCCGAGAGCGGCGGTTACCCGTCCCGCGCCGGATCAATCGCCGGCCGGTACCGGCCCTACTGCTCACGAGCCTGGTTGTTGCATGATGGCGGGCATGACGGAGACCCCGCATCCCCTGTACGACAGGCACGCCGACACCCTCAACCGTGCGCTGACCGCGATCACGGAGCGGGGCTACTGGTCCGCCTATCCCGAGTCCCCCAGCCCTCGCGTGTACGGCGAGACCGCCGCCGCCGACGGCAAGGCCGCCTTCGAGGCGTACCTCGGTGCCGACTTTCCGCTTGACCAGCCCGGCGCTGGCGAGCGGATCGCCACCGAGGCGAGCCCGTTCGGTGTCGACCTGGCGGTGCGGTACCCGCACGCCGGCACGGACGAGCTGGTCGCCGCCGCGTCCGCCGCGCTGCCGGCCTGGCGCGATGCCGGCCCACAGGCCCGGGTGGGCGTCTGCCTGGAGATCCTCGACCGGCTGCACAAGCACATCTTCGAACTGGCCAACGCGGTGCAGTTCACCAGCGGGCAGGCGTTCGTGATGGCCTTCCAGGCCGGTGGCGCGCACGCGCTCGACCGGGCGCTGGAGGCGCTGGCGTACGCGTACGCCGAGATGACCCGGCACCCGGGCACAGCCGGCTGGGAGAAGGCCGCCGGCAAGGGCGACCCGCTGCGGATGACCAAGACGTTCCACGTGGTCCCGCGTGGCGTGGCGCTGGTCATCGGCTGCAACACCTTCCCGACCTGGAACTCGTACCCCGGTCTGTTCGCCTCGCTTGTCACCGGCAACCCGGTGATCGTGAAGCCGCACCCGCGCGCGGTGCTGCCGCTGGCGATCACCGTGCGGTACGCCCGGGAGGTGCTGGCCGAGGCCGGCTACGACCCGAACCTGATCCTGCTGGCGGCCGAGGCTCCCGGTGAGAAGCTCGCCAGCGACCTGGCCCTGCACCGGGCCGTCAAGATCGTCGACTTCACCGGCTCCACCGAGTACGGCGACTGGCTGGAGACGCACGCCCGGCAGGCGTCGGTCTACACCGAGAAGGCCGGCCTCAACACGGTCGTCATCGACTCCACCGACGACTTCGCCGGCATGTGCCGCAACCTCGGGTTCACGCTGACCCTCTACAGCGGGCAGATGTGCACCACCTCGCAGAACATCCTCATCCCGGCCGGCGGCATCGAGACCGACCAGGGGCACAAGAGCTTCGACGAGGTGGCCGGCGGGATCGCGGCGGCGATCGGCAAGCTGACCGCCGACCCGGCCCGGGGTGTCGAGCTGACCGGCGCGATCGTGAACGACGGGGTGCTGGAGCGGCTGGCCGAGGTGACCAAGGTCGGCGAGCCGGTGCTGGAGTCGCGGACCGTGGCCCACCCGTCGTACGCCGACGCGGTGGTGCGTACCCCGACGATCGTGAAGCTGACCGTGGACGACGCCCAGACGTACGGCCGGGAGTGGTTCGGGCCGATCTCGTTCGCCATCGCGACCGACTCCACCGCGCACAGCCTGGAGCTGATGCGCCGGACCGTCGGCGAGAAGGGCGCGCTGACCGCCGCGGTCTACTCGACCGACGAGGCGGTGCTCGACGCCGTCGAGGCGGTCGCGGTCGAGGTCGGGGTGCACCTGTCCGCCAACCTCACCGGCGGTGTCTTCGTGAACCAGTCGGCGGCCTTCTCCGACTTCCACGGCACTGGCGCGAACGCGGCGGCCAACTCGGCGCTGACCGACGGGGCTTACGTGGCTAACCGGTTCCGGATCGTGCAGTCTCGGCGGCCTGCCTGATCGTTGGTTGCGGTTGGGGTTTCCGGGGCAGCCCGACCCGCTCCGGGCGGTCAGGCTTGATCCCTGCGCGGGTCGGGCTGCCCCGGAAACCCTTCGCCGGGCACGGTTATCGCTTATCGTCCGGCTCTTAAGACATCACCGGGGTCTTGCCCTGGGAAGGGTTGTCTGTTTACGCGGTTCGGCGCATCTGGAGTTCGGTGAGGGCGGGGATCGTGGGGTGGGGGACCCGTACGCCCGTGTCCTTGAAGCCCAACCGTTGGTAGGCCCGGTAGGCGCGGTCGTTGCCGACCACCACCTCCAGCAGCAGCTCCGGCCGGCCGCACTCCCGTGACCAGGCGGCCACCCCGTCGATCAGCTCGCCGAGCAGCCCGCTGCCCCGCCAGGCCGGCGTGACGTACACGGCGTAGATCACGGTGAGGCCCGGCTCGTTCGGGGCGACCGTTCCACCGGCGTGCCCGACGAGCCGGCCGCCCGGATCCGCGACGAACTGCGCGTTGTGCGGGCCGGTCGAGGTGAACGCCACCCGGGCGGCGAACTCGTTGTGTGGGCGGGCCGCGGCGTCCGCCAGGGTCTCCAGGAAGGCCAACGGCGCGTCGGCGAGCATCTCCAGGCGCAGCGCCCGCATCCGGGCGGCGTCCTGCGGTCGTACGCGGTGGATCCGCGCCTGCCGCAGGGCCGCGGCGCCCGGGACGGTAGTCATGTCCGCATGCCTACCACAGCCCCCCGCGCCCGCGCCCGGTGCGGCCGGAACTCCGCCATCCGCCTCGAACACAACCATCGTCGTGAATCCGACGGACCCTCGGATTGCCACGAATTATGCCCGGTTTGTGGTCGTGCGCTCCCGTCACTCCTCGTGTAGCGTGCGATTTCGATCACCTCTTTCAGCGGTCGCCGTCGATTGCTGAAGGGGTGGTTCGCGGGTGTCCGGCCGTGCCGGACGTCCGGGCAGGCAACGCCGCGCGACGTGAGGGAAGTGCACCGTGGCACAGGGTTCCGTGAAGTGGTTCAACGCCGAGAAGGGTTACGGCTTCATCGCCGTCGACGGCGGTCAGGACGTGTTCGTCCACTTCTCCGCGATCGAGATGGACGGTTACAAGGCGCTCGACGACGGTCAGCGGGTCGAGTTCGAGATCGCCCAGGGTCAGAAGGGCCCGCAGGCGGAGCACGTCCGCGTCATCGGCTGACCGATCCCGATCTGCTCGCCGCCGGTTCACCTGATCGGCTGGCGAGTCGGGGCTGCGGCGCGGACGCCGGCCCGGGAAGATCGTGAACCGTTCCAGCCGATGCTGAGGAGGGTTCATGACCGACCAATGGCCGCCACCCGCCACGCCCTCCGGGTCGGGTGAGCCGGGCCCGTCCGCCGAAGGGTCCGGCGGGTCACCCGTCCCGGGTACGCCGCCCGTGTCCGGCGCAGGGCTGCCGCCTGCCGGGGCCGCTGGGATGCCGGCTGGTGGGTTGCCGCCCGTCTGGGACCCCGCGCGCGGTGCCTGGGTCCCGGCCGGCCCGCCACCGCAGGGCTGGACCGCGCCTCCTGTCGGCGGCTACCCGCCCGGGGGCGGCCCCTACGGCGGGCAGCCGTGGTATCCGGGAGCGCCGGTCGGCTGGTACCCGCCGGGTTACGGCCTCGACCCGAACGACGCCCTGGTCACTCCGCCCGGCGCCGGCATCGGCGGCTGGTTCGACCGGTTCTGGGGCGTGCTGGGCCGAAGCTGGCGGCAGTTGGTGCCGATCATGCTGCTTACGCAGGTCCTGCCGGCGGCGGTGCTGTCGGTCATCTCGTTCGGTCTGGACCCGTCGCCCGGCTGGGAGGCGCAGGCCGAGACGGACCCGTCGACCGGGTTGCCGGACAACTTCGCCACCGGCCTGTTGACCCTCGTCGGCGTGCTGATCGGCGGCAGCCTGCTGATCGGTCTGGTGCAGGCGCTGGGCTGGGCCGCAGGCAGTTGGGTGATCACCCAGCAGGCCACCGGTCGGCCCGCCCGCCTCGACGAGGCGCTGCGGTACGGGCTGCGCCGGGCCCTCGGCCTGTGGGGCTGGACGCTGGCGGTCAGTCTGCTCATCGGGATCGGAGCCTGCTTCTGCGTGCTGCCGGGCATCTACCTGGCGTTCGCGTTGAGCATGGCCGGCCCGGTCTACCTTTTCGAGCGGGACAACCCGATCGGCCGGTCGTTCCGGATGTTCCACGACCGGCTCGGGATGCTGCTCGGCCGGGTGGCCCTGGTGGGCGCGGCGGTGATCATCGGAACCGTGGTGCCCAGCCTGCTGGAGTCGGCCGGCACCGTCGCGTTCGGCGAGGACCCGTTCGCGTCCCCGGGCGCGGCGGTCGGGGTGGTGGCGGTCATCGGCGTCACGGCGGTGTTGGCCCTGCCGGCCCATCTCGTCCAGTTGGTCGGTCTGCTGATCACGTACGCCGAGCAACGTGCTCATGAGGGGCCCGTGAACGGGGCCACACTGGCCGCCGAACTCGGCTGACCGGGCTCATCGTGCTTGCACTCGGCAGGTGAGAGTGCTAAACAAGTCATTGGCACTCGCATACCGTGAGTGCCAATGGTCGGGACGGTGGGGCCTGGTTGCGCCGGTGTGGAGACGCCGGGGCAGCACATGGCCGGTCGTCGCGGGCTATCCGGCCCGGCCGAAGGACGTCGTCGTCGCCAGGTGGCGACGTCCCAAGGTGCGTACACCAGGCGGCCCATCCGGGGCACACATCTCGGGTGGCCCGTGAGTGTCCAGGAGGACAACGCCGTATGGCCAAGATGATCGCGTTCGACGAAGAGGCGCGCCGCGGCCTCGAGCGGGGCATGAACCAGCTCGCCGACGCCGTGAAGGTGACCCTCGGCCCCAAGGGCCGCAACGTCGTGCTCGAGAAGAAGTGGGGTGCCCCCACCATCACCAACGATGGTGTGAGCATCGCCAAGGAGATCGAGCTCGAGGACCCGTACGAGAAGATCGGCGCCGAGCTGGTCAAGGAGGTCGCCAAGAAGACCGACGACGTCGCCGGTGACGGCACGACGACGGCGACCGTCCTGGCCCAGGCCCTGGTTCGCGAGGGCCTGCGCAACGTGGCTGCCGGTGCCAACCCGATGGCCCTGAAGCGGGGCATCGAGGCTGCGGTCGCGAGCGTCTCGGAGGGGCTGTCCAAGCTCGCCAAGGACGTCGAGACCAAGGAGCAGATCGCCTCCACCGCCTCCATCTCCGCTGGTGACACCAGCGTCGGCGAGATCATCGCCGAGGCGATGGACAAGGTCGGCAAGGAAGGCGTCATCACCGTCGAGGAGAGCAACACCTTCGGGCTGGAGCTGGAGCTCACCGAGGGTATGCGCTTCGACAAGGGCTACATCTCGGCCTACTTCATGACCGACCCGGAGCGTATGGAGGCCGTCTTCGACGACCCGTACATCCTGATCGTCAACAGCAAGATCTCGTCGGTGAAGGACCTGCTCCCGATCCTGGAGAAGGTCATGCAGGGCGGCAAGCCGCTGCTGATCATCGCCGAGGACATCGAGGGCGAGGCTCTGGCCACCCTCGTCGTCAACAAGGTCCGGGGCACCTTCAAGTCGGTCGCCGTCAAGGCGCCGGGCTTCGGTGACCGCCGCAAGGCCATGCTGGGCGACATCGCCATCCTCACCGGTGGCCAGGTCATCAGCGAGGAGGTCGGCCTCAAGCTCGACGCCGTCAGCGTCGACATGCTGGGCCGCGCCCGCAAGGTCGTCGTGACCAAGGACGAGACCACCATCGTCGACGGTGCCGGTGACGCCGAGCAGATCCAGGGCCGGGTCAACCAGATCCGGGCCGAGATCGACAAGAGCGACTCCGACTACGACCGCGAGAAGCTGCAGGAGCGGCTGGCCAAGCTGGCCGGTGGCGTTGCGGTCATCAAGGTCGGCGCGGCCACCGAGGTCGAGCTGAAGGAGCGCAAGCACCGCATCGAGGACGCCGTTCGCAACGCGAAGGCGGCCGTCGAGGAGGGCATCGTCCCCGGTGGTGGCGTCGCGCTGGTGCAGGCCGGCAAGACCGCCTTCGACAAGCTGGACCTGGTCGGCGACGAGGCGACCGGTGCCAACATCGTCAAGGTCGCGCTGGACGCCCCGCTGCGGCAGATCGCCGTCAACGCCGGTCTCGAGGGCGGCGTCGTGGTGGAGAAGGTCCGTAACCTCGAAGCGGGTCACGGCCTCAACGCCGCCAACGGCGAGTACGTCGACCTGCTGGCCGCGGGCATCATCGACCCGGCCAAGGTGACCCGTTCGGCGCTGCAGAACGCGTCGTCGATCGCCGCGCTGTTCCTCACCACCGAGGCCGTCGTCGCGGACAAGCCGGAGAAGACCCCGGCTGCCCCGGCTGGCCCGGGTGGCGGGGACATGGACTTCTGAGTCCAGTTCCGACACACCGAACGGGGTGGGCCGCTGACGCGGTCCGCCCCGTTCGTCGTCAGGTGGGCAGTGGGCGCTGGTTACGGCGCTTCTGCGCCCGGTCGTACGGCGGCAGCAACTGGATCGGCGCGTCCACCATCTCCTGCGGTTCCTCGGTCGCCGGTCGACCGTCGGTGCTCATCTCGGCCAGCTGTTCGGCGTCGCCGTAGTCCAACCGGTCGAACGGCAGTTGGCCGGGCAGTTCGTCGGCCGGTTTCCAGGTGATCGGCGGGCCGTCCTCGGTCTGGTCGTCATCCGTGGTCATGGCTGCCTCCTCTACCGAAACGGTAGGGGGCGTCGATGCGCGACGCGGACGAATGGATCAATGTCCCATTTGACCGCTATTAGACCGTGAGGCGTCGCCGGTACAGGAAGAAGACCCGCTCGATCCGCGCACCCGCGCTGCCCGCGTAGAACGGCACCGGCCCCACCCAGCCGATCTCCGCCCGGTCCAGCCCTGCCGCACGCTGGTCCCGCAGGCAGCGTCGCAGCAGCACCCCGCCGATGCCCGAGCCCTCGGCGGCCGGGGCCGTACCCATTGGCCCGAACCAACTCGGCCGGGACGACCCGTAGGCGGCGAAGCCCAGCACCTCGCCGTCCCGCTCCGCCAGGTGGCAACCGGCGCCCTCGCGGCCCACCGATCCGACCAGCTCACCGTCCCAGGTGCCGCCGAAGGTGGACCGGGCGAACGCGGTCAACGCCGGCAGGTCCGCAGGCTCGGCCCGCCGTACCGTGACGCCCTGCCCGGCCAGCCGGCGCTCGCCGGCCTCCGTCGACCGCAGCGCCGGGGACTCGTCGTACGACAGGTCCGCCGTCATGTTCCAGGCGGTCCGGTCCTGTTGGTAGCCGAGCGCCAGGGCCGCGCACACGGCCGGCGTGTACCGCACGTCGATGCCCGGCCAGGCGTAGTACGGCGGGTTCCCGGCCAGCAGCACCTCGGTCACGCCGTGCCCGGCGAGTGCCTGCTCGGCCCTGGTGAGCAGCGCGCGACCCACGCCCCGGCGACGCTGCTGCGGCAGTACGGCGACCAGGTCCACGTGCCCGATGCCGGGCTCGGCCGGCGACACCGAGCAGAGCAGCACCCCGACCAACTCGCCCGCCCGGTACGCCCCCAGCGCGATCACCGGCCGGTCGACGGCGGCCCGGGGCCAGAGCACGTCCACGATGGCGTCCGCCTCCGCGGCGTCCTCGGGCAGGTCGAGTGCCCGCGCGCAGAGCCGCGCCACGGCGGGCGCACGGTCGAGGGACAGCTCGGTGAGGGTGATCTCGGCGTCCATGGGTGCCGACCCTAGATCACCCGCCGCCTTCCCGCCCTGCTCACCCCCGCGCGGCGCGGACGGCGGCGTACGCGTCGACCTGACCGGCGCCGGTGACGTTCGCCGGGCTGCCGCAGGCGTCGCTGGGATTGCGTGAGCGGTACGTCGGCTCGGCCGGCGTGGCGGTGTCCCGCAGGATCTGCCGGGTCCGGGCCAGATCCCCGACCAGGGCCGGGTTCGCCGACCACATGAGCGCGACCACTCCGGCCACCTGCGGGGTCGCCATCGACGTGCCGTCCAGCGCCGCGTACCCGCCGCCGGGCATGGCCGACACCACGCCCACCCCGGGGGCCAGCACGTCCGGCTTGCCCACGCCGCCCGGCACGGGTCCGCGTGAGGAGAACTCCGCCACCCGCCGCTGCGCGTCCACCGCGCCCACGCTCAGCACGCTCGCGTACGGCGCGGGCGGATCGTCGATCGACGCGCACCACGGACCGGTGTTGCCGGCGGCGACGACCACGAAGATCCCGGCGGCGTCCAGCGCAGTGGCCGCCGGCAGCAACGCGTCCCGGTCGCAGCCCTCGATCGTCGGGCAGCCCCACGAGTTGGTCAGCACCTGGGGTGCGCGCTCGGGCCGACCGTCGGTGAACGGGTCGCCGCCAGCGGGGAAGGGCGCCAGCATGAACTGGAGGCAGTCCAGGTAGTGCCCCGGGCTGCCCAGGTTGCGATCCAGGTTGACGCAGCCCACCCACTGCGCGTTCGGGGCCACGCCGATGCCGTTGCGCCCGACCGCGCTGCCGACCGTGTGGGTGCCGTGCCCGCCCTGGTCGTTCGGTGCCCGGGTGCCGTCCCACGGGTCGTACCAGGAGTCGTCGCCGCCCCGGAACCCGGACCGCAGCGCCGGATGGGCACCGTCCACGCCGGAGTCGGAGCTGCCGACGACGATCCCGGCGCCGGTCACCCCGAGTTCGGACCAGACCCGATCCGCGCCGAGTTGGCGGATGTTCCACTCCGGACCGGTCGGTGCCGGCGCGGTGCCCCGGCTCTGCCCCGCCGCGGCGGGCAGTGGCCGCAGTCGCTGGCTGACCAGCACCCGGGCCACCTCGGGCCGACGGGCGAGCCAGGCGCGCACGGCCGGACCACCATCCACCTCGACCGCGTTGACCAGGTAGTACGGCACCGGGTCGAGTCGTAGCCGCTTCGCCGTGCGGCGTAGGTCGGCCTGCGTACGGTCGGCGGTCGCCACCAGCCGCCGGTAGACCTCCGTCGCCCGGGCGTCCCGCCCGGACTGTCCCGGAACCCCGGCCGGGATGCCGCTCAGGTCGGCCTGTTCACGCAGCACCACCAGCAGCCGCTCGCCGTACAGGCCCGGCTGACCGGGCCCGACGTCGACCACGCCGAGCGTAACCAGCAGGACCGCTGCCGCCAGCGCGGCGACCCGGCGACCCGGGGTACGTGCCGTTGGGCGGGCCAGCAGCACTCCGTACCCGATGGCGAGGACGACCGCGACGGCGAGGCCGACGCCGGCGGCGGCCGCCACCCAGAACGGCACGTCCCGGGTCCCGACCAGCAGCAGGGTGATCTCCTCGGGGTCGGTGAACGCCAGCGGCCCGAGCGCGGCCAGACCCACCAGCCAGCCGGTCGCGGCCCGGCCGGCGCGGACCGGATCGGCCGGGTCGACGCCGGGACGCGAGGCCGCGACCGGCCTCCCGGCGGTCGGCCGCCAGGTCGCCGCCCAGAGCGCGGCGAGCACGAAGCCGGTCGGCGGCAGCGTCAGCAGGGCGGGCAACTGCGCGCCGGACTGGCCGGTCCCGGCCGCGAGCAGCAGCAGCGCCACCCCGGCGACGAGGCCACCGACCAGCACCAGGCGGGCCGGCCGGGGTGGCCGGCCGACCGCGAACCGGGACCAGAGGCCGGCGTCCAGCAGCGTGGCGGCCAGCACGCCCAGCGAGGCGGCCGCCAGGACCGCGAGGACGGTCTCCAGCAGACCGCCGAGCGCGCCCAGCCAGGCCCACGGCAGCAACAGGGCCAGCCCGGCGGCGACCGCGAGCAGCGGCACCGCGCCGCGCCACGCCGGCTCGGCCTTACCGGTGGCCGCCGTCCGCCCGGCGTCGGCCCGCGCGGGGTCGGAGTCGGATCGCCCGGCGTCGGTCGGCGTGGTGTCGGTCCGCGTGCCGGTGGCCGGCATGGCGTCGGTTCGTGCGACGTCGCCTGCGTCGTCGGGTGCCGGGTGCGCGGGCGGGCCAGCCGGCCCCGGGTACGACCGCCAGCCCGTCGACCGGCCTACGACGAGCGCGGCGACGAGCGCCGTGGCGGCCAGCGCGGCGAGGTACGCCTCGTGGTGCACGGGCGGCACGGCGCGCAGCAGCGTGAGCACCCCGACGGTGAGCGCAGCGATCGACCAGACCCGCCCGGTGGCCCGGACCGTCGCCGATCGTGGCAGGGCGGCCAGCAGCAGGGCGGGCGTGCCCACCAAGACGACGGTGACCAGGGCAAGCGCCGGCCACAGCCAGCCGACCCGGTCCCGTCCGAAGCTGAGCAGCACCTGATCGGTGAGCCAGCCACCGGTCTGGGCGGCGACCGTGACCGCGACGGTCCAGCAGCCGACCACCACGGCCGCGACCACCGGCCACGGGGAGCTGCGGCCGCCGACTCCGAAATGCCCAGGCTCACCATGCATCCGAAAACCCTACGACCAGGTGTCGGGGGAGACCGATGGGCCTGCGCAGATCTTGGACACTTTCCGTCATCCGTTGACGGGAACTGTCCAAGATCTGCGGCTGGCCGGCGGGAACGAGGGCGAGGCGGGCGGGCGGCGCATGTCGACCGGCTCGGGCGGCGGTTACCGTGGATGAGTGCGTGATCCCAATGTCTCCCGGTCCGTCGCCGGGCAGCTCTCGCCGATCCGTCGTGCGGCAGACCTGCGCCGACTCCGCGCCGAACGCTTCGACGTACTTGTCATCGGGGGCGGGGTGACCGGTGCCGGCGCCGCCCTGGACGCGGCGTCCCGGGGCCTGAAGGTGGCCCTGGTCGAGGCGCGCGACCTCGCCTCGGGCACGTCGAGCCGATCCAGCAAGCTGATCCACGGTGGGCTGCGGTACCTGGAGCAGTTGGAGTTCCACCTGGTCCACGAGGCGCTGACCGAGCGCGGTCTGCTGGCGACCCGGCTCGCGCCGCACCTGGTCCGCCCGGTGCCGTTCCTCGTGCCGCTGCCCGCCGGCCGGGGTCTGCGCGACCTGCCGGCGCGCGTCTTCCGCCGTTCGTACTACGGCGCGGGCGTGGCCGCGTACGACGCCTTCGCCGGTCTCTTCGGCGGCGGTCGGGGCATGCCGCTGCACCGGCACCTCACCCGGGAGAGCGCCCGGCGGATCTTCCCGAGCCTGCGCGCCGACGCCCTGGCGGGTGCGATCCGCTACTACGACGGGCAGGTCGACGACGCCCGACTGGTCGTCACCCTGGCCCGCACCGCCGCCAGCCTCGGCGCCACGGTGGTGAGCAGCGCGCGTGCCGTCGGGTTGATCCGTCAGGCGCGGGAGGTCACCGGCGTCTGGGTCCGCGACCTGGAGGCACCGCCCGGCTCGCCGGACGCGGAGTTCGAGGTGCAGGCCCGCACCGTCATCGCGGCCACCGGCGTGTGGAGCGATGACATGTCCCGGATGCTCAACGACGTGGGCCTGCGGCCCGGCATCCGGGTGCGTGCCTCGAAGGGGGTGCACCTGGTGGTGCCCCGCTCGGCGATCACCGGGGAGACGGGGCTCATCCTGCGTACGGCGACGTCGGTGCTCTTCGTGATCCCGTGGGGCGGGCACTGGATCATCGGTACGACCGACACCGACTGGCAGCTGGACCGGTCCCACCCGGCGGCTTCGGCACGCGACATCGACTACCTGTTGCAGCAGGTCAACACCGTGTTGGACCGGCCGCTGACCACCGCCGACATCGAGGGCGTCTACGCCGGGCTGCGCCCGCTGCTGGCCGGGGAGGCCGACTCCACCTCGAAGCTGTCCCGGGAACACGCGGTGTTCGAGCCGATGCTCGGGCTGCTGCTGGTGGCCGGTGGCAAGTACACGACGTACCGGGTGATGGCGTCCGACGTGGTCGACCGGGCCGTACGCCGGTTGGGGGGTGGTCGGGCGTCGCGGACGGCCGACCTGCCGCTGCTGGGCGCGGACGGGTACGCGGCGCTCTGGCGGGACCGGGCCGACCTGGCCCGGCGGCACGGCGTTCCGGTGGGCGTGGTGGAGCACCTGCTGGAGCGGTACGGCAACCTCACCCTCGACGTGCTGGCGCTGGTCGACGCCGACCCGCTGCTCGGGTCGCCGCTGGCCGGCGCCCCGGAGTACCTGGCGGCCGAGGTCGCCTACGCGGCGCGGGCCGAGGGGGCGCTGCACCTGGAGGACGTGTTGACGCGGCGTACCCGGATCTCGTTCGAGACGAGTCACCGTGGCCTGGAGTCGGCGGAACACGCGGCCGAGTTGATGGGCTCGGTGCTGGGGTGGGACGCGGCCACCCGGGCCGGTGAGGTCGAGCACTACCGTGCGCGGGTCGAGGCGGAGCGCCAGTCCCAGCTCATGCCGGACGACGTCGGGGCGGACGCCGCCCGACTCGGCGTGCCGGACGCGCGCGGGTACGCCGCGGACCGGGGCGGCGACGATCAGGCGGAGCTGCGACCCACGGCGAGATGACCGGTATGTAACGCTACCGATGGGTAACTAGCTATAGCGGCCCGGATGGTGGTTTCGAACGCTACCTACGGTGGGGTAGGTTTCCGCCGTGCCGTACCGCGCGCATCCCCGTCTGCTCGCCCCCGCTCTCGCCGTGGTGCTCGTCGGTGCCCTGGCCGGGTGCTCGCTGCTCGGTCGCGACGACGCCGAGACGCCGGCCGCCCCTCCGCCGGCCGGCGCGGCAGCCGGCCAACCGACCCCCGAGATCCCCACGACGGTCGCCAAGGGGCAGGTGAGTCTGCTCCAACGCCTCGGAGCCGACGCACCGCTGCGCACCCTGAGCGTCGAGCGGGACGGCTCGTGGCAGTGCCTCGACTGTGCCGGCGACGGGGTCACCTCCCGGGGCCGGCTGGCCCCGGAGCAGACCGAGCGGCTCCAGGTGCTGCTCGCCGACCCCCGGCTCGCCGAGGAGACCGACCAGGCCCGGCGGTACCGCACCACCTGCATCGACGCGCTGACGTCGAGCCTGCTCACCTCGTCCGGGCTGATCTCCTCGCAGGACTGTCCGGGTGAGGAACGTCCGCCGGTGGCCGGCGAGATCCTGCTGCTGCTCACCCAGGCCACGCCCGCCGAGGTCAAGGGCTGAGGGCAGCCCGTCAGAGCACCTTGCCGGGGTTGAGCAGGCCGGCCGGGTCCAGCGCCGACTTGATCGCCTGGTGCACCCGGACGCCGACCGGGCCGATCTCCCGCGCCAACCAGTCCCGCTTGAGCAGGCCCACGCCGTGCTCACCGGTGCAGGTGCCGCCCAGGTCCAGGCCGAGGCGCATGATCTCGTCGAACGCCCGCCGACCTCGCTCCACGCTCGCCGGGTCGGCCCGGTCGACGACGATGTTCGGATGCATGTTGCCGTCCCCGGCGTGCCCCACCACGCCGATCGGCACCTCGCACTCCGCCGCGATCCGGGCTACCCCGTCGAGCAGCGCGGCGAGCGCACCGCGCGGCACCGCGACGTCGTCGATAACCAGGCCGCCGCTTCCACCGGGGTGGGTGTCGGCCGCGAACTTCTCCATCGCCGGATGGGCCAGCCGGCGGGCCTGCAACAACGCCGCCGCCTCCAGCGCGTCGGTGGCCGCGTAGACCTCCTCGGCGCCGGCCGTCTCGCACACCTGCGCCACGGCGGCCAGGTCGTCGGCCGCCCGGTCACCGGTGTCGGCGGCGGCCAGCAGCAGGGCCTGGGCGTCGGTCCGCAGACCCATCGGCCGGTACGCCTCGATCGCCCGCAGGTGGGTCTGGTCCAGCAACTCCAACAGGCTGGGGGTGAGGCCCCGCGCGGCGATCTGGGCCACCGCCGCACCCGCCGCCGCGGTGGATCCGAAGACCGCCACCAGGGTCAACGAGTCGGCCGGTGCGGGCCGCAGCGCCACCGTCACCTCGGTGATCACGCCGAGGGTGCCCTCCGAGCCGACGAAGAGCCGCGTCAGGTCGTAGCCCGCCACCCCCTTCGCGGTACGCCGGCCGGTGCGCAGCACCTCACCGGAGGCGAGCACCACCTCCAGGCCCAGCACGTACTCGGTGGTCACGCCGTACTTCACGCAGCACATGCCGCCCGCATTGGTGGCCACGTTGCCGCCGATCGTCGACGACTCCCAGGAGCCGGGATCCGGCGGGTACCAGAGTCCCTGCTTGGCGACCGCCTGCGCCAGCGCGGCGTTGACCACGCCCGGCTGGACTACCGCGATCCGGCTCACCGGGTCGATCTCCCGGATCTCGTCCATCGCGACGGTGCTGAGCACCACCGAACCGTCCACCGCGTTCGCCGCGCCGGCCAGCCCGGTCCGCGCGCCCTGCGGCACGACCGGTACGCCGTGCCGGGCCGCCGCCCGGACCACCGCGACCACCTGCTCGGTCGTCCGGGGACGGGTCACCACGAGGGGTACGCCGGCAGCGCAGAGGTCGGCCTCGTCGCGCTGGTGCACGCGCAGCAGGTCCGGGTCGGTGAGCACGGCGTTCTCGCCCAGGGCGGCGCGCAGGTCGTCGAGGAGTCCGGTGGGGGCCATGCCGCCGAGGCTAAGCCGTGTGTCAGCGGTCATCAACGCGGGTTAGCTTTGGCGACATGCTCTACCTGGACCGGCCTGCCTGGCCGTGGCGCGGTCGGCTCTGGTCGCACCTGATCAGCGACGTCTCCTACGCCGAGTTGCACGCCTTCGCCGAGACGTTGGGCGCACCCCGACGCGGCTTCGACCGGGACCACTACGACATCCCGGCCGATCGCTTCGCGGCGGCGGTGTGGCTCGGCGCGCGGGTGGTGCCGAGCCGGGAACTGGTCCGGCTGCTGCGCGACGCCGGTCTGCGCCGCCCGAAGCACCTCAACGATTCGCCGACCCGGTGAGAGTGGCCAGCTCACGACGGAGATTGTCGCGGGCCGGCACCTCCCACCGCTGCGCCAGCGGCGGCAGCCGGAACAGCGCGGGCAGCTCCAGCAGCCCGGTGAGGACGCCGGCCCGGCCGCTGCGGAAGGCCGGGTCGGGCACGTGCGCGTACTCCCGTCGGACGGCCGCCGCGTAGCGGTCGTAGACGGCCGGCGGGGCCGCCAGCACGGCGAGGTCGGCGTCGCAGAGCAGCGCGCCGTCGGAGTCCTCCGCCGACACCCGGTGCCCGGCCGTGAGCAGGACCAGTCGGCGGACCTCGGTCACCGCGGGCTCCGGCACCCCGAGCCCGGTGAGCAGGTTCCCGGCCAGTTCCGCGCTGTCCCGTTCGTTGGCTTCACCGGCGGCCCGGGGGTCGTAGACCGCGTCGTGGCACCAGGCCGCCAACCGGACCAGGTCGGGCCGCTCGGCCAGCCCGGCATGGCGGTCCACCACGTCGAGTACGGCGGTCAGGTGGGTGACGGTGTGGTAGTGCCGGTGCGGCTCCCGCCAGCGGGCGAGCAGCCGCTCACCGGTCACGGTCGCGTGCTCGTCCGGTCGTGCGCCGGCGCCGTGCGCCGCCGCCCGCCACCGCTCCAGCAGATCGGCCACCGCCCGAGTCTGCCGCATCCGCGCACACCGAACGCCTGCGGGAGGATTCAGCGGGTCTGCCACGGGTAGTCGCGCCCATGGCGGCGGCCCGGGACAAGAGACCTCCGGTGGTGCGGCGTGCGCCACTGCGCGACGGACTGGTGGACGTCGACGGGGCGCGCATCGCCGAGGCCACCGAGCAGCTCAAGCACCGCGGCCGGGCCACCCTGCACGACCGGCTGCACCGGGTGCGGATGGCCGGTGGGCTGGCGGTCCAGGCCGGCTTGGCGGCCGGCCTGGCGTACCTCGTCTCCCACAAGGTGCTCGGCAACCCGCAACCGGTCTTCGCGCCGATCTCCGCGGTCGGCACCCTGGCCGCCTCGGTGGGCCAGCGGTTCCGCCGGACCGTGGAGCTGATCGTCGGGGTGGGCGTCGGGGTGGCCGTCGGCGATCTGCTGATCTACTTCCTCGGCACCGGCGCCTGGCAGCTCGGGCTGGTGGTCACGGTGGCGATCCTGCTCACCATCTTCGCCGGGGCCAGCGTGGCCATCGTCATCCAGGCGGCGGCCACGGCGGTGCTGATCGTGACGCTGAGCCCGTCCACCCAGAACCTGGAGATCCCCCGCTTCGTCGACGCGTTCCTGGGCGGCGGCGTCGCGTTGCTGGTCACGGCGGTGCTGCTGCCGCTGAACCCGCTCCGGGTGATCAACCGGGCCGCCCGGCCCGCGTTGGACCTGCTCGCGGCGCAGCTCGACGCCACCGCCGACGGGTTACGCGGCCGGGACCGCGCCACCATCCAGCGGGCGCTGGAACGGCTGCGGGACAACAAGAACGAGCTGGCCACCCTGACCGAGGCGATCGAGGGCGCGAAGGAGACGGCCACCCTGTCACCGGCCCGTTGGCACCGCCGCGACGAACTCGTCCACTACGCGGAGGCCGCCGACCCGATCGACCGCGCGATGCGCAACTCCGGCACGCTGATCCGCCGGTCCGTCACCCTGATCGAGGACGACGAGCCGGTGCCCGACACCATGCCGGACGCGATCGGCCACCTCGCCGAGTCGGTCCGGCTGCTCAAACACGAGTTCGCGGCGGGGGAGGAGCCACAGAAGGCGCGGGAGCGGTCGCTGCGGGCCGTCAGCGAGGCCGGCCGCGCGTACGGGGCCGGCGTCGGCTTCTCCGGCAGCGTCGTGGTCGCCCAGATCCGTACCACGGCCAGCGACCTGCTGGTGGCCTCCGGCATCGAACAGGAGGAGGCGAACCGCTGCATCCGCACCTCCTTCGGGGACCAGGAGCGGCCGGTGGGTGAACCCGCCGAGCCGGGCGACGCGCCGAAGCCACCCACCGCCCCGCCGGTCGGCTGAACGCGGGGCTCAGGCCAACCCGGCGAGCGCCGTGAGCAGCCGGTCGACCTGGGCGGCGGTGCTGCCCAGACCGATGCTGGCACGCAGCGCGGTCGGCGGAAGGTCCTTCCGGCCGGTACGCGTGGCGGCCTCGTCGAGCAGCCGCCGGGCCAGCGGGTGGGCGCAGAACAACCCGTCCCGTACGCCGATGTGGTGCTCGGCGGCGAGCCGGGCGGCCACCGTGGCCGAGTCCTGACCGGCGACCACGAACGACACGATGCCGACCCGGGGCGCGTCCGGACCGAAGGTCCGCAACTCCACCACGTGCGGCAGGGCCGCGAGTCCGGCGCGTAGCCGGGCCAGCAACGCCTCCTCGCGGGCAGCGAGCGCGACCCGGTCGGCGTCGGTCAACGCCGCGCACACCGCCGCCAACGCCACCGCGCCGAGCAGGTTGGGGGTGCCGCCCTCGTGTCGGGCCGGGCCGGTCGCCCAGGTCACGTCGTGGGTGGCCGGCCCGACGTGGCTGGTCGCCCCGCCGCCGGCCAGGTAGGGCGGGGCGGCGTCCAGCCAGTCCGCCCGGCCGACGAGCACACCCGCGCCGAACGGGGCGTACAGCTTGTGGCCCGAGACGGCCAGGTAGTCCACGTCGAGCGCGTGCTTGTCGACCGGGGCGTGCGGGGCGAGCTGCGCCGCGTCGAGGACGATCCGGGCGCCGTGCCGGTGGGCCACCCGGGCCAGCTCGGCGACCGGCCACAGCTCACCGGTCACGTTGCTCGCCCCGGTCACCGCGACCAGCACCGGCAGCGCGGGGTTGCTGTCGCGGCGCAGTTCGGTCAGTGCGGCGGCGAGAGCGCGTACCGCCCCGGCCGGGTTGGCGGGCACCGGCAGGCGTACCGAGCCGCGCGGCCAGGGCAGCAGGTTCGCGTGGTGCTCACCGGCGAAGGTCACCACCGTCGTGCCGACCGGCAACGAGCGGGCCAGTAGGTTGAGCGCGTCCGTGGTGTTGCGGGTGAAGACCACGTGATCGTCCGCGCTCGCGCCGAAGAAGTCCCCGATCGTCTGCCGGGCCCGCTCGTACGCCAGCGTGCAGCGCCGCGACAGCGCTCCGGCGCCCCGGTGCACGCTGGCGTACCAGGGCAGCAGTTCGGTGACCGCGTCGGCCGCGGCCCGCGCGCACGGCGCGGTGGCCGCGTAGTCGAGGTTGATCTCGCCGGGTACGCCCAGCACGTCGAGCGCCGCCGACCGCGGCGACGCGACGGCGGGCAGGCTGGGCAGCGAGGGTACGAGGGTGACGGACACGCCGGAACCTCCGGGGTCAGGGACCCCGGGTGTGCTGTCGGGACGGGGTCCGCGCTTGCCCAGCACGCCGATCGGGCTGGGCCCGGTCATCACCCGGGGCACCCCACCGCGAACTCGACGAGGGTTGCCGGCCAGCAAGCCGGGGCTTGACGCTGGCGCTCGTGACCTGCGGGCAGCATAGCGGCTGTGGATGCGGCCGGACCAGCCGGCGGGGGATGGCTACGCTGACCGCATGGCCGACACCCCGCCCGGTGCCCCCCTGCCGTCGCCGCCGCACCCGCCGGCGGCCCCGCCCGTCGGCGGGTCACCCGGGATCCCGCCGCGCCGCTTCGGCTGGCTGCGGTTCGTGGTGCTGGCCGCGGTGGTGCTGCTCATCGCCGCGTGCGCGGTCTTCATGGTCATCACGCTCGGTCAGTCGCTGGGGCTCAACGCGCTGCTCATCGGGGTGGGCGCCGCGATCCTGCCGGTGCCGGTGCTGGTCGCCTGCTTCCTCTGGCTCGACCGGTACGAACCGGAACCCCTGAAATACCTGATCTTCTGCTTCGCCTGGGGTGCGTTCGTCTCCACCGCCGCCTCGCTGAACGTGAACGAGTTCGCCGCCGGGCGGTTCGCCGACTGGGGGCTGCCGGAGGCGCTCACCGCCGTGCTGGTGGCGCCGTTCATCGAGGAGTTGACCAAGGCGCTCGGCCCGATCCTGCTGCTGCTGTTCCGGCGGCGGGAGTGGTCCGGGATCACCGACGGCCTGGTCTACTGCGGGCTCTCCGCGGTCGGTTTCGCCATGGTGGAGAACATCCTCTACCTGGGCGGGTACGGCTACGCGGCCGGCGCCGACCGGTACGGCCCGGCGACCGGCACCCAGCAGGTGATCGCCATCTTCATCGTGCGGATCCTGCTGTTCGGGTTCGCCCATCCCCTCTTCACCTCGATGACCGGTCTGGGGCTCGGCGTGGCCTCCCGGAGCGCCGACCGGCGGGTGCGGGTGCTGGCCCCGATCGCCGGCCTGCTGCTCGCGATGATGCTGCACGGCACGTGGAACCTGCTGCCCACGCTCACCCAGGCCACCGGCGAGGCGGTGATCATGCTGTACGGCTTCCTGGGCCTGATGGTGCCGGTCTTCTTCGGCACCGTCGGGCTGGCCGTGTGGCTGCGCGCCTGGGAGGGGCGGCTCACCGAGCGGACGCTGCCGGACTACGTACGCGCCGGCTGGTTGAGCCCGCCCGAGGTGGCCGCCCTCAGCAGCCTGGGTCGTCGGCACGCCGCCCGGACCTGGGCACGGCGGGTCGCGGGCGATGCCGGGGTGCGGGCGATGCGCGGTTACCAGCTCGCGGCGACCCGGCTGGCCCTGCTGCGCGACGGGTCGCTGCGTGGTCTGGACCGTAAGCCGGCCGACCGGGACCGGACCGCCGTCGAGGAGCGGCAGCTCCTGGAGGCGATCACCGCGTACCGGTCGTACTTCGTGGGCCGTGACCCGCAGGCCCCGGCCGGTGTCTGGGACGGCAGCCAGTACCACCTGCGCTTTCCCGACGGCACGCAGCGATCGGTGTCCGCGCCCGACGAGCCGGTGGTGCCCATCCCGGTGGTGCTCGCGCCGCCGCCCTCGGTCGGCTATCCGCCGGCCGGCTGGCAGGGTCTGCGCCCCGCCGCGCCGTGGCCGCCCGGTAACGCCTGAGCGCGGCGGGCGTTACCGGCGCGGCCGACGGGGTCAGGTCATCAGGGTGGTGAGGAAGTCGCCGAGTCCTTGGGCCATGGCGACCAACGCCGCGCCGATCGCCTTGAACATCTGCGCCGCGCCGTCCGGCCGGAACGCCATGAAGTAGATCAGAAAAGCGACGCTGCCCCAGGTCAGCAGTTTCTTTACGAATACCGGCATCGTCCCTCCCCAGGGCCACGGTCGCCGGCTGGCTTCCCGTCGTACGGTCCGACAAACGGCGCGGCCGGGCCCGGGGAGGTCTACAGGTAGAGGCCGGTGGAGTCGTTCTCCACCCGTTCGGCGGCGACGGCGTGCACGTCGCGCTCGCGCAGCAGCACGTACCCGCGGCCGTGCAACTCGACCTCGGAGCGGTCGTCGGGGTCGAAGAGCACCCGGTCGCCGGAGACGATGGCGCGGACGTTCGGCCCCACACCCACGGCGGTGGCCCACGCGAGGCGCTTGCCGACCGCTGCGGTCGCCGGGATGACGATGCCAGCGGTGGAACGACGCTCGCCCTCGCTGCCCTCCATCCGCACCAGCACGCGGTCGTGCAGCAGGCGGATCGGCAGGCCGGAGTCGAGATCCTGGTCGGCGGTCACGGGGCAGACGCTACCGTGTCGCAGGTGACCGGCCGCCGGTGGTTACGCCCATGGTCGTGCGGGCATTGTGTGGCGGAACTGCCCTACCGTGTCGGGAACGGACGTATGCTGTCCGACCTGTCGCCGTGGGCGGACGATTCTTTCGCCAGGAGGTGCGCTTGAGCCGCTTCGAGCGGGTACGCGGGCGGCTGCGCCGCGCCTACCAGTCAGGACAGCAGTCGGTTCGCGCCGCCCAGGAGACGCCGAGCGACGCCCCGGAGTCGCCTGGAATCGCCTCGCCGGCCGTCCCCGGTCCCGCCGCCCCGGCGAAGGCCACGGTCGTCGGCGCGGAGCCGCCGGTGGACCTGCACACCTCGACGTCCAGCCGGGACGACGCCGACGTGCCACACGGCCTGCGGATCGCCGCCGCCTGGTGCTGGCGGTTGATCGTGATCGGCGTGGTGGCCTGGGCGTTGCTCCGGATCGTCGGCACGGTCCGGATCGTGATCATCCCGTTGGCCATCGCGTTGCTGCTCTCGGCCCTGCTCGCCCCGGCCGTGGGGTGGCTGCTGCGGGCCCGGCTGCCCCGTTCGATGGCGACGGCCGTGGTGCTGGTCGGCGGCCTGGCGGCCGTCATCGGCACGCTGACCCTGGTGGTCAACGAGTTCATCCAGGGTGTGCCGGAGCTGAGCGAAAAGTCGTCGCAGGGCGTGCGGCAGATTCAGAACTGGCTGAAGACGGGTCCGTTGCACCTGTCCGACACGCAGCTCGACCGCTACATCGACGAGGCGCAGGGCTGGATCAACGACAACACCTCGAAGTTCACCAGCGGCGCGCTGAGCACCGCGGCGACGCTGGCGGAGGTGCTGACCGGCACGCTGCTGGTGCTGTTCGCGACGTTCTTCTTCCTGCGTGACGGCAACCGGATCTGGCGGTTCCTCGTCCGGCTGCTGCCGGTGGCCGCCCGCTGGAAGGTCGACGACGCCGGGCGGGCCGCCTGGCAGACCCTCGTCGCGTACGTCCGCGCGACCGTGCTCGTGGCCTTCATCGACGCCGTCGGCATCGGCATCTTCCTGGTCATCTTCGACGTGCCGTTCGCCTTCCCGCTGGCCGCCCTGGTGTTCCTCGGCGCGTTCATCCCGATCGTCGGCGCGGCGCTCTCCGGCGGTGTCGCCGTGTTGGTGGCACTCGTCGACAGCGGCCCGGTCACGGCGCTGATCATCCTGGGCGCGGTGATCGGTGTGCAGCAGGTCGAGGGGCACGTGCTCCAGCCCCTCATCATGGGTCGGGCGGTGGCCATCCACCCGCTCGCGGTGATCATCGGGATCGCGGCCGGCGTGGTGCTCGCGGGCATCACCGGCGCGTTGGTCTCCGTGCCACTGATCGCGGTGCTGAACACCGCGGTACGCCGACTGGCCGCCCGCACGGTCCCCGACACCCCACCCGACGCCGTGGTAGTAGCCTCCCAAGCCCCCTGACCCTCCCACCCCCACCCCGGCCCCCGGCCCCCGCCCCCGCTCCTGATCCCGCGATCTTGCACTTTCGGTGGCGACAAATGGTGCCGAACCGCCCAAGTCGGCAACCGAAACTGCAAGATCGGCGCGGGCGCGGGCGCGGGCGCGGGGGTGCTGGGGTGGGTTAGGTCTTGGCTAGGCGTTCCAGGGCGCCTCGGGCTACCTCGGGGCGGGTCGTGTACCAGAACGGGGGGAGGGACCGGCGTAGGAACGGGCCGTAGCCCCGGGCCGTTTCCAGGCGCGAGTCGAGCACCGCGACGACCCCCTTGTCGCCGGTGGCCCGGATCAGCCGGCCCACGCCCTGCGCCAGCCGTACCGCGGCGATCGGCACGCTGACCGCCGCGAAGCCGGAGCCGCCGCCCGCGTCCACGGCGGCCGCGCGGGCCGCCGCCAGCGGCTCGTCGGGCCGGGGGAAGGGCAGCCGGTCGATGACCACGAGCTGGCAGGCGTCGCCGGGCACGTCCACCCCCTGCCAGAGCGACATCACTCCGAAGAGGCAGCTCGACCGCTCCTCACGGAACCGGCGGACCAGCAGCGGCAGCGCCTCCTCGCCCTGCAACAACACCGGCAGGTCGGTCCGCGCGCGCAGCAGCTCCGCCGCCTGCGTCGCGGCCCGTCGGGAGGAGAAGAGCCCGAGGGTACGACCACCGAGCGCCTCGACGAGCCCGAGCAGCTCCGCACCGGCGGCGTCGGGCAGCCCGGACACGCTGGGCCGGGGCAGGTGCGCGGCGACGTACAGGATGCCCTGTCGTGCGTAGTCGAACGGCGAGCCCACGTCGAGCGACCGCCAGCCCGGGCCCTCGGTGGCCGGGACGGTGGCGGCGTCGGCCAGCCGGCGACCCGGTGTCTCGGCGGCCGGGCGGCCCGCGCCCGTGCGGGCGGCCAGCGAGGCGGCGGCCGGCGATGCGGGGACCGGTGGCGCGTCCAGGCCGAGGGCGCGGGCCACGGTGTCGAACCGGCCACCGAGCGCCAGGGTTGCCGAGGTGGCGACCACGGTGCGTTCGTCGTACAGGTGGGCGGCGAGGGTGCCGGCGACCGACAGTGGCGCGACCACGAGGGCCCGCCGGTTGCCGCTGTCGTTCTTCTCCACCCAGGCCACGTCGTGGTCGGCCTCTTCGAGGAGCCGCTGGGCGGTGGTGGAGAGGTCGTCCATCGCGGCCTTGGCCTGCTGCTTACGGACCGGGTCGGGGTCGTCGGACTTGATGTCGCCGATGGCGTCCAGGGCGGCGCGGGTGGCCGAGTCGAGCAGGGTGCACGCCTCGCGCAGCGGTGTCGGCAGACCGGCGGTGAGGCGACCGGCCGGCGCCTCGGCCAGCCCGACGGCGAGGGCGTCACCGGCGGCGGTGAGCGCGTCGGCCGTCTCCGGCCGGAGCAGCGTGCGGGCACGTTTGGTGGACCGGTCGATCATCTCCGGCACCAGCTCGGCCTGGGCGGCGGAGGAGACCCGGTCGGCCAGCTCGTGCGCCTCGTCGACGATCAGCAGCTTGTGCGGCGGGACGATGTGCCGGTCGGCCAGCATGTCCACCGCGAGGAGGCTGTGGTTTGTCACCACGATGTCGGCCTCGCGGGCGCGGGCCCGGGACGCCTCGGCGAAGCACTCCGCCCCGAACGGGCAGCGGGTCGCGCCGACGCACTCCCGCGACGGCATGGAGACCAGTCGCCACGCCTGGTCGTCGACGCCCGGGTCCAGCTCGTCGCGGTCGCCGGTGTCGGTCTTCTCGGCCCAGTCACGCAGGCGCTCGATCTGCTTGCCGATCCGGCCGGCCTCGCCGAGCCACTTCGTGCCGCCGCCGGGGCGGGCGGCCGGGGCGTCGAAGAGGGTGTCCTCCGGTTCGTCGGCCGTGGAGTTGTCCAGTCGGGCCAGGCAGAGATAGTGGTGGCGACCCTTGAGCACCGCGAACGTGGGCCGGCGACCGAGCAGCGGCTCGACCGCGTCGGCCAGTCGGGGCAGGTCGTGGTCGACGAGTTGGGACTGCAACGCCAGCGTGGCCGTGGAGACCACCACCGGACCGTCCACGGTGAGGGCGGGCGCGAGGTAGGCCAGGGACTTTCCGGTGCCGGTGCCCGCCTGCACGAGCAGGTGCTCGCCGCTGGTCACGCACTCCTCGATGGCGGTGGTCATCTGCTGCTGGCCGGGGCGTGCCGTGCCACCGGGGACCGCGCCGACCGCCGCCGCGAGCAGCTCCGTGCCGCTGGGACGGGCGCCCCGCCGCCGGCCCGCGCCACGGGCCGAGGGGGTGGCGGAACCGGTGGCGGTGCGGGGCGGAGTCACCGTGCGACGGTACCCGCCGCCGCCGACACCGCCCGCGCCCATCCGCCCGCGTGGCGGATACCCATCCGTCGACCTCGCTGGCCGGTGCCGTCCGGTTACGGCGGCACTACGACGTGTGGGCGCTATCGGTTAGGGTGCGAATCATGCCGAGCGACGTAGTCCGAGTGATCTACCGCAAGTACGACGGCAGCGCGCACCGCGACTACCCGGCCCGCCGTCTCACCGAGGACGATCTCGGCGTCTGGCTCGGCGTTCCGTTCGGCACCGAGTCGGTCTACCACGGCCGGCCGTCGGTGGAGAAGATCCCCTTCGTCCTGCTGGTGCCGCACCACGCGTGGTGGACGTGCATGTTCAACCCCCCGCCGCGCACCAGCGAGGTCTACTGCGACATCGCCACCCCGGCCCGTTGGGAGTCCGACGACACCGTCCATCTGATCGATCTCGACCTGGACGTGGTCCGTCGGCGTGCTACCGGCCTGGTGGAGTTGCTGGACGAGGACGAGTTCGCCGAGCACCGGGCCCGCTTCGGCTACCCGGACGACGTGGTGGTCGAGGCCGAGGCGGCGGCCCGGTGGTTGTACGGCGCGCTCGGCGACGGCACGGAGCCGTTCGCCACCTCGTACCGCAAGTGGTTGGCCCTGGTGGTCTGAGCCGGCGTCGCGCCTCGCCGGGCGGATGGCGCGCGGGTGGGCGATGATCCTCGGATGAGCGAACCCCGGCAAGAGCAGGACGGCCAGATCGTGGCGCCGCAGGGTGGGTCCGTGCGGGACCTGTTGCGGGTCACCGCGCCGGTTGATCTCGCCGCGATCGATCCCCGGTCCACGCCCGGCCTGCCGGCCGCCGAGGAGATGGGCGAACGCCGCAAGAGCTGGGCCCGGGCGCAGGTGGAACTGATCGGCGAGGAGTTGGGCCGTCAGCAGGAGATGCTGTTCGCCATGGCGAAGGCCGGGTCGACGCACCCGGCGCGGCGGGTGCTGCTGGTGCTCCAGGCCATGGACTGCGGCGGCAAGGACGGCACGATCAAGCGGGTGGCGGGCGCGATGAACCCGCTGGGCCTGCACATCCGCTCGTTCGGGCCGCCGACCGAGGAGGAATTGCGACACGACTTCCTCTGGCGGATCCGCCGGGAGCTGCCGCCGGCCGGGTACGTGGGCATGTTCAACCGGTCGCACTACGAGGACGTGCTGATCGCCCGGGTCGGCGCGCTGGTGCCGGAGGCGATCTGGCGGGCCCGCTACGACGAGATCAACTCCTTCGAGCGGGAGCTGACCGACGATGGGGTGACCCTGATCAAGGTGATGCTGCACATCTCGTACGCCGAGCAGGGCGAGCGGCTGCTGGAACGGCTCACGGACCCGCGTAAGCACTGGAAGTACAACCCGTCGGACGTCGACTCCCGGTCGCACTGGGACGACTACCAGGCCGCGTACGCCGAGGCTCTGAGCCGGTGCGGCACGGACGCCGCGCCGTGGTTCGTGGTGCCGGCGGACCGCAAGTGGTACCGGGACTGGGCGGTGGCCCATCTGCTCCGGGAGACGTTCGACACGCTGCGTCTGGGGTATCCGCCTGCGGATTTCGACGTGGCGCACGAGCGCGATCGGTTGGCCGCTGGGGGAGCGGGGACGGTTGGGACGCCGGAGGTGAACACTAGGTGAACGGCCGGTGAATGTGGTCCGACCAGGGGTGGGCCGGCGAATTCGCGGTTCCGGCGTTTCCTAGCATTCACCGAGCGGACGCCCACGGACGCCGCCACCCTTCCACCGACGCGACGAGGTCTGTGCTGTGAAGTTTTCCTTCCGCCCCACCGAGGGCGCCTTCTACGAGCTCTTCACCAGGGCCGCGCAGAACCTGGTCCGGGGCACCACGCTGCTGAACGAACTGGCCCTGCCCGGCGTCGACGTGCAGTCGGTCAGCGAGCGGCTGACCGAGGTCGAGCACGACAGCGACCAGATCACGCACGACCTCTACAAGAAGATCAACTCGACCTTCATCACGCCGTTCGACCGGGAGGACATCTACCGGCTCGGCTCGCTGCTCGACGACGTGATGGACCACCTGGAGGCGGTCGGCGACCTGCTCTACCTGTACGGGCTGACCGAGCTGCCGGCGCTGCCCCGCGAGCTGCACGAGATGGTCAACGTGCTCGACCAGCAGGCCAAGCTGACGGCCGAGGCGATGCCCAGGCTCCAGTCGATGAAGGACCTCGAGGACTACTGGATCGAGTGCAACCGGCTGGAGAACGAGGGCGACCGGATCAACCGGCAGCTCCTCGTCCGACTCTTCTCCGGCGAGTACGACGCGTTGACGGTGCTGAAGATGAAGGAGGTCGCCGACGAGCTGGAAGCCGCCTGCGACGCCTTCGAGCACGTGGCCAACACCGTCGAGACCATCGCGGTCAAGGAGTCCTGAACCGGTGACTCCCGAACTCATCGCCGTACTGGCGGTGATCGCGGTGGCCCTGGCGTTCGACTACACCAACGGCTTCCACGACGCCGCCAACGCGATCGCGACAAGCGTCTCGACCCGCGCGCTGACCCCCCGGATCGCCCTCGGCCTCGCCGCGGTCGGCAACTTCATCGGCGCCCACTTCGGCGCCGGGGTCGCCAAGACCGTCGGCGACGGCCTGGTCACCCTCCCCACGGGCGTGAGCAGCCTCGGGGTGGTCTTCGCCGGGGTGCTCGGGGCCATCGCCTGGAACCTGATCACCTGGTACTTCGGCCTGCCGTCGTCGTCCTCGCACGCGCTCTTCGGCGGCCTGGTCGGCGCGACCCTGCTGTCCACCGGCGGCATCGTGCAGTGGGGCAACATCGGCGAGAAGATCATCCTGCCGATGGTGCTCTCGCCGATCGTCGGCCTCACCCTCGGTTACCTGCTGATGCTGGCGATCCTCTGGCTGTTCCGCAAGGGGCAGCCGGGCAAGCTCAACCGGGGTTTCCGCCACGCGCAGACCGTGTCCGCGGCCGCCATGTCCGTCGGTCACGGCATGCAGGACGCCGCCAAGACGATGGGCATCGTGGTCCTGGCGCTCTACACCGGCGGCTTCCAGGAGAGCAAGACGCACATCCCGGGCTGGGTCTTCTGGACCTCGGCCACCATGCTGGCCCTCGGCACGTACGCCGGTGGTTGGCGGATCATCCGTACCCTCGGTCGTAAGATCATCGACCTCGGGCCGCCGGAGGGCTTCGCCGCCGAGACGGTGGCCAGCGCGGTGCTCTACTTCAACGCCCTGGTGCTCAAGGCCCCGATCTCCACCACCCACACGATCACCTCGGCGATCATGGGCGTGGGCGCGACCAAGCGACTCTCGGCTGTTCGGTGGAACGTCGCCGGCAACATCGTGATCGCCTGGGTCATCACGTTCCCGGCGGCCGCGCTGATCGCCTGTGTCACCTACCTGCTGGTCCGGCCGCTGTTCGGCTGACCGGTTCCGGTGCACGGAACGGCCCCCGAATGTCCGGGGGCCGTTTCGCGCATCACTCGTAGCGCACGCCGATCTGCTCGCGGACCGTGTCCAGCAGCGCCATCACCTCCAGGGTCGTGGCGTGCGGCACCACCGGGCTCTCGGTCAGCCCGGCGGCCAGGCAGCGCTGCACCTCGATCGCCTCGTACTGGTAGCCGTTGCCGGCCTCCTCGGCGGTGATCGTCTCGGGCTCGGCACCGTCCCGGTACAGGGTCAGCGAGGCCGGCCGGAAGAACGGCTCCGGCAGGTCGATGCGGCCGGTGCTGCCGGTGATCGAGGCGGCCAACGTGCTCGCCCCGATCATGCCGCAGCTCAGCGTGGCCACCGCCCCGCTGTCGTACCCAAGGAGGATGCCGGTGTTCTCGTCGGTGCCCTCCGGGCCCAGGTGCGCCCAGGAACGGATGTGCTGCGGCACGCCCAGCAGCAGGTGCGCCAGGCTGATCGGGTAGATCCCCAGGTCGAGCAGCGCGCCCCCGCCGAGCTTCGGGTTGCGCATCCGGTGCTCCGGCGGGAACGGTCCGGCCACCCCGAAGTCGGCCCGCACGTTGCGTACCGTGCCGATGGCGCCGTCCGCGACGAGCTGGACCACCCGCTGGATGATCGGGTTGGTCCGCATCCACATGGCCTCCATGAGGAAGACCCCGGCGGCGCGGGCGGTGTCCACCAGCTCGGTGCTGGTGGTCAGGTCGAGGGTGAACGGCTTCTCCAACAGCACCGCGCGGCCGGCGGTCAGGCAGGTCAGCGCCGCCTCGTGGTGCGCGGCGTGCGGAGTGGCCACGTAGATCACGTCGACCTCGGGGTCGGCGGCCAGCTCCACCCAGGAGCCGTACGCCCGCTGCGCGCCGTACGTGTCCGCGAACCGCCGCGCGCTGTCGGCGGAGCGGGAGCCGACCGCGACCAGTTCGGCGTCCGGCACCAGCCGGAGGTCTTCGGCGAAACGGCTGGCGATGTGGCCGGTGGCCAGGATGCCCCAACGAGTCATGCCCGAACGCTAACCGAGCCAGCTGAACGGCTCGCTGCCGGCCAGATCGCGGTGATTGGGTGGCGAAGAGTCCGGGGTGCTAACCAGCCGCAGACGCGTTGGTGGGCGCGCCACGGAGGGCGGGAGTGTTCGGCAGGCGGAGGCAGAATGCCAGGCCCAGGCCGGAGCAGACGAAGAACGCCACCCAGCGGACGCCATCCGACAGGATGGCGAACAGCGCAGGCAAGATCGTGAGCAGCAACCGTGCCAGGATCCGGTTACGCAGCCCGGTTGCCGAGATCGCCGCGATCAATCCTGAGCTGGCCATCCACGCTGCGGAGCCATAGCACGGCACAGTGAGTGCGACCGCGCCGAAGAGTCCGGCGATATCGATCGCGTCGCCCGTTGAGAACTGGTCAACCAGGGTAAGGGCCGCGATCGTCAGTGAGAGCACTGCCAGGCTGATCGGCCCGTTCCAGAGAAACCAGGCGATCCCCCAGCCGGACCCAGTTTCACGAACCGTCTCTGTCTCCACCAGCCCACCCTCAACCAGTCGCTGATCCCCTTCCGGCAAAGTGACACGGTCGAATCGCGAACAGCAAGTGCGCGTGATGAAGCGCTCGTTGGCCCTGCTCAGCCGTGAAGCTCGGGCCTGCTGGGCGAGTACCGGCGCTTCGTGGGCTGGGCGCGCGCCCGGTAGCGCCACCTGCGGCAACTAGGCTCGCGGGCATGACGATCGACAGCGACGGGTTCCCCGCACCGGCCGCCCTGGTCGAGCACGCCCGCCGGTTCCAGGCCGAGGGCGGCACCCCGGCGGTGCCGCGGGTCGCGGCCACGGTGTTGCTGCTGCGTCCGACCGACACCGACTTCGAGGTGTACGTCATCCGCCGCGTCGCGGCGATGACCTTCGGCGGGATGTATGCCTTCCCGGGCGGCGGTGTCGACCGCTCCGACTCGGAGGCACACCTCGGGTGGGCCGGCCCGACGCCGACCCAGTGGGCGGGCCGGCTCGGGGTGGCACCGGACGCCGCCCAGGCGATCGTCTGCGCCGCCGCTCGGGAGGTCTTCGAGGAGGCGGGCGTGCTGCTCGCCGGACCCGACCCGGCGACGGTGGTGGGTGATGTCAGCGACGACGGCTGGGAGGCGGCCCGGCAGGACCTGGAAGGGCGTCGGCTGGGCTTTGCCGCCCTGCTCGCCGATCGTCGACTCACGCTCCGGTCGGACCTGCTGCTGCCGTGGAGCCGGTGGATCACTCCGGAGTTCGAGCCGCGCCGCTTCGACACGTACTTCTTCGTGGCCCTGCTGCCGGCAGGACAGCGGACCCGCGACGTCTCCGGCGAGGCCGACCACACCCTGTGGATTCCGCCGGCGGACGCGCTGGCCCGCGCCGAGGCGGGCGAGCTGACCATGCTGCCACCGACCCTGGTCACCCTCGCTGAGGTGGCAGCGGCCGGTGACCTGGCCGCGGTGGCGCAGGCCGCAGCTGACCGGGACGCCGCCACCCCGATCACCCCGCGCCTGGACACCCCCCCGAACGGCGAGCCGCGCTTCGTCCTCGCCTGATCGCGCCCCGCGTCCACCTACGACCGCCACACGGCTTCGCCCGCGCCCGCTGCGCCACACGGCTTCGCCCGCGCCCGCTGCGCCGCCGCGTCCGCGCAAGATCGCGCTCGATCCCTGATGTAGTGGCCTCGTTGTGCGCAGGCGGCCACTACATCCATGTTCCAGCGCGATCTTGGACGCGATCGGGCAGAGACGCCCTCGGGAACGGCGTCGGCGCCCACGCCTGAGGGCGGGGCGCCGACGGTCGGGCGTGGTCGGCTCAGCCGAAGCGGCCGGTGATGTAGTCCTCGGTCTTCTTCACGCTCGGGTTGCTGAAGATCTTCTGCGTGTTGTCGTACTCGATGAGGCGGCCCGGGTCGCCGGTCTTCTCGATCGAGAAGAAGGCGGTCCGGTCCGACACACGGGCGGCCTGCTGCATGTTGTGCGTCACGATGATGATCGTGAACTTGTCCTTGAGCTGGAACATCAGGTCCTCGATGGCCAGCGTGGAGATCGGGTCCAGGGCCGAGCAGGGCTCGTCCATCAGGACGACCTGCGGCTCGACCGCGATGGTCCGGGCGATGCAGAGCCGCTGCTGCTGACCGCCGGAGAGGCCCGCGCCGGGCTTGCCGAGGCGGTCCTTGACCTCGTCCCACAGGTTCGCCGAGCGCAGCGCCTTCTCGGCGGCCTCGTCCAGGATCGACTTCTTGCGGACGCCGTTGAGCTTCAGCCCGGCCACCACGTTCTCGAAGATGCTCATGGTGGGGAACGGGTTCGGCCGCTGGAAGACCATGCCGATCATGCGCCGGACCGCGGTGACGTCCACGTCCCGGTCGTAGATGTCCTGGTCGTCGACGGTCAGGCTGCCCTCGACGCGGGCGCCCGGCAGCACCTCGTGCATCCGGTTGATCGACCGCAGGAAGGTGGACTTGCCGCAACCGGACGGGCCGATCAGGGCGGTGACCGTCTTCGGCTCGACGGTCAGGTTGATGTTCTCGATCGCCTTGAAACCGCCGTAGTAGGCGGTGACGTTCGAGGCTTCGACGCGCTTGGCCATGGTGGTACCTCCGGGGTTCATCGGCTGAGCCGGTTGCGACGGGCCAGCAACTTCGCCGCGATCGTCAGGATGAGCACGAGGGCGACCAGGGTGAGTGCCGCGGTCCACGCCCGTGCCGGCGCGTACTTCGACGCGTCGCCGGCCTGCTGGTAGACGAAGAGGGACAGCGACGACTGGTTGTTCTCGAAGGGGTTGGTGTTGATCGCGGCGCCACCGCCGGCGACCAGCAGCACCGGCGCGGTCTCGCCGGCCGCGCGGGCGATCGCGAGCATGACGCCGGTGACGATGCCGGGCAGCGCCGTCGGCAGGACCACCCGCAGGATGGTCTTCCACTTGGGTACGCCGAGCGCGTACGCGCCCTCGCGCAGCGGCGGCGGGACGAGGCGGAGCATCTCCTCGGTGGACCGCACGATGGTCGGGAGCATGAGCACGCTCAGGGCGAGCGCGGCGGCGAAGCCGGAGAAGCTGGGCCGGCCGTCGTTGAACCACGGCGACACGATCAGCACCCAGAACGCCAGCACGAAGAGGCCGGAGACGATCGACGGGATGCCCGTCATGACGTCCACGAAGAAGCGGATCGCGAAGGCGAACCGGCCCCGCCCGTACTCGACGATGTAGATGGCGCAGAGGATGCCGAGCGGGACGGTGATCAGGGTGGCGATGCCGACCTGCTCCAGCGTGCCGACGATCGCGTGGTACGCGCCACCGTTGGCGTCCCGGGCCCCGATGTTGTTCATCGAGGTCTGGAAGAAGTTGCCGTCGAACCGCTCGGTGCCCTTGCTGACGAGCGTCCAGACGACCGAGACGAGCGGCAGCACCGCGAGCACGAACGCGGAGTGGATCAGCGCGCTCCAGGTGCGGTTGCGGGCGGACCGACGGCCCTCGACCACGTTGGCCGCGGCGAAGAGCCCGGCCAGGTAGAGGATCGCGCCGAGAACGACGACGAGGACCGGGCCGCCGATGCCGGCGCCGTAGACGATCACGGCGGAGAGCGCGAGGGCCGCCACGGCGATGGCCGGTGCGGCGTACCAGGGCAGCCGCCTGGCCCGCAGCGAGGCGGGCTGGGCCGGCGGCCGGGTGCGGTGGGAGGTGACGGTTGTGGTCATGCGGCCGACTCCGTGAACTCCCGGCGGCGGTAGATGATCGCCCGCGCCGTGATGTTGACGATCAGCGTGATGGTGAAGAGCACCAGTCCGGAGGCGATGAGCGCGCCCCGACCGGTCTCGTTCGCCTCGCCGAACGCGTTGGCGATGTTGGCGGCGATGGTGTTGCCGCCGTTCTGGATCAGGTTGAACGAGATGTTGAAGGTGATGCCGAGGGTCAGCGCCAGCGCGATGGTCTCGCCGAGCGCCCGGCCGAGGCCGAGCATCACCGCGGCGATGATGCCGGGGCGGCCGTAGGGGAGGACCGCGGTGCGGAGCATCTCCCAGCGGGTGGCGCCCAGGGCGAGGGCGGCCTCCTCGTTGGCGGTCGGCGTCTGGAGGAACACCTCACGGGAGAGCGAGGTGATGATCGGCAGCACCATGATCGCCAGCACCAGGGCGCCCAACATGACGGACGCGCCGAACGGGCCGTCCCCGCCGAAGAGCGGGATCCAGCTGAAGTGCTCGTTCAGCCAGACCGAGAAGTCCCGGACCGGGTTGCTGAAGACGTCCCGCCCCCAGAGGCCGAAGACCACGCTCGGCACGGCGGCCAGCAGATCGACCAGGAAGCCGAGCGTGGTGCCCAGCCGCCGGGGTGCGTAGTGCGAGAGGTAGAGCGCGATGCCCAGCGCCACCGGCACCGCGATGAGCAGCGCGAGGGCGGAGCTGAGCACAGTGCCGAAGGCGAGCGCGCCGATGCCGAACTTCGGTTGGGTCTCGTTGGGGGACCAGCCCTCGTAGGTCCAGAAGTTCTCGGTGTTGGCGCGCAGGGCCGGCACCGCCTTGGCGACCAGGAAGATCGCGATGGCGGCGATGATGACCAGAACGGCGGTGCCGGCGGCCAGTGTGAGGCCACGGAAGGCCCGCTCGGCGCCGAACTTGCGGCTGCGCGGCAGCGCGCCGCCGCCGCCCAGCCCGGCGCCGCCCGGGGAACGGGTGCTGACTGGTGCCTCGGCCACACGCGCCGAGGCACCGGCGGGCCACTCGTGACTCTCGGTCACGCGCGTCCCGCCGGTGCCGGCGTCGGCCGAGCGGTGAGGGGTTTCACCCATCTGCTCGCTCGATTCGGTTGCGGAGGTGGTGGGTTCGGGTCAGGAGAGGTTCTTGACCGCGGTCTCGACCTTGGTGCGGACCGTCTCCGGCAGCGGGGCGTAGCCGAGGTCGGTCAGGGAGTTCTGGCCCTCGGCGCTGGCGGCGTAGCCCAGCAGACCCTTGACCAGCTTCAGCTTGTCGGCGGCGAGGCCCTTGCTGCAGACGATCTCGTACGTCGCCAGGACGATCGGGTAGGCCCCGGCCTCCTTGGTGTTGTAGTCGATCTTCAGCTTGAGGTCGTCGCCCTGGCCCTCGACGGCCGCGCCCGCGATGGTCTTGCCAGCCGCCTCGGCGGTCAGCGCCGCGAACTCGCCGTTGCCGTTACCGATCTTCGACATCTTCAGGCCGGCGTTCTCGGCGAACGACCACTCCATGTAGCCGATGGAGCCGTCGGCGCCCTTGACCCGGCTGGCCACGCCGTCCGAGCCCTTGGCGCCGGTGCCACCCGGGGCCTTCCACGCCTTGGCGTTGCTGAAGGTCCAGTCGCTCTCGGCGGTCTTCGAGAGGAACTTGGTGAAGTTGTCGGTGGTGCCCGACTCGTCCGAGCGGTGGACGGTCTGGATGGTGGTCGCCGGGAGGGTCGCGCCCGGGTTGTCGGCCTTGATGGCCGCGTCGTCCCACTTGGTCACCTTGCCGGCGAAGATCTTCGCCAGGGTGGCCGGCTTGAGCTGGAGGTTGTCCACGCCGCTGACGTTGTAGGCGACGGCCACCGGGCCGATGACCATCGGCAGGTGGATGGCCTTGCCGCCGGCGCACTTGGCGTCGGCCTGCGGCTGCTCCTCCGGCTTGAGCGCCGAGTCGGAGCCCGCGAAGTCGGCGGTCCCGGCGATGAACGCCTGGATGCCGGCGCCCGAGCCGGAAGCCTCGTAGTTGATGGTCGTGCCAGCACACTTCTGCTGGTACGCCTTGATCCACTCGGCCATGGCGTTCTTCTGGGCCGACGAGCCCTGGGCGTTGACCGTGCCGGTACCGCAGTCGACCGCGGCGGCGGAGCCCGAGGCGCTGGCGCCGGAAGTGGGCTCGTTGTTGTCCGAGCCGCATGCACTGAGGCCGAGCGTCGCGGCAAGAGCGAGGCAGGCAATAGTGCCGTACCGCTGGAGCTTCACCTGAGGGGTTTCCCTTCGCGTCTGACTTGGCGCCCCGATCCCGGGGCCCGAGGACCGGCACTGACCGGCTGACACGAAAGTTAGAAGTGCCAGGTAGCCGGTTCGCCGGTCGCAAATGAACGCGAGGTGAACAGGTACGGCCCCTGAGGTGACCGCTCGCTGAGGGTGAGTTGTCCGTTAAGTGAACCGGGGCACTTCAGTGCCCGTTGCTGTTCAGCCGAGGTGGTAGTTGATGTGCGCGGACCACCGGGCGAAGCCCACCCGCTCGTACAGCGCGACGGCACCGGTGTTCGAGTCGTCGACGTAGAGCATCACCCGGTCCAGGCCCCGCCTGTCCCGCAGGTAGGCGAGCCCTGCCGTGGTCAGCGCCCGGCCCAGGCCGCCGCCGTGCGCAGTGGGCTCCACCCCGAGCACGTACACCTCACCGATCCGGGCGGAGCCGGGCCGCTCGTGCACCTTCGTCCAGTGGAAGCCGAGCAGGCGACCGGTCGAGGTCTCCTCGGCGAGCAGGAAGCCGGCCGGGTCGAACCACGGCTCGGCGAGGCGGACCCGCAGGTCGTCCGGGGTCCACCGACCCTGCTCGGGGTGCTCGGCGAAGGCCCGCGCGTTCAGGGCCAGCCACGCCGTGTCGTCCGCCCCCGGCCGGAACGCGCGCAGCGCCACCCCGTCGGGCAGGCGCGGCTCGCCCAGTGGAGCCGCCAACGGCCGGCGGAGCTGCCAGAGCACCCGCGCCCGGGCGAAACCCAGGTCCACGGCGAGCGCCGCCGCCGACGGGTGGTCGCCGTGCGCCCACGCCCGCAGCGGCCCGGTCGCCGAGGCCAGCACCCCCCGGGCCAGCGCCCGACCGGTGCCACGCCGCCGGTACGCCGGGTGCACCACCAATTCGACACCGATCCCGCTTACCGGGTCGGTGGTGTCCAGGTGCGCGTACCCGGTCAGTGTGCCGTCGTCGGCGCGGGCGAGCAGGTGTACGGCCGGAGCGTCCGGGTCGCGCAGGCGGAGCAGGGTGTGCTCGTCCAGCGGGTCCGCGCCGTCGGTGTCGCCCGCCGTACGGGCCAGGGCCAGTACGCCGGCGATCTCCGTGGGGGACAGTCGGTCGGTCCGGGTGACCTGGTCGCTGGTCGGTTCCGCGCTGCTCATCCCGTCACCGTAACCGTTGCCTCCGGCGCGTCCCCGACGGTCGCCCGACGTGGCGTGCTCAGGTCACGTGGGGTCGGTGGGCAGCGCCTCCAGCTCGTACCGCGCGGTGAGGTCGGGCAGGATCCGGCGCAGCGCGTCGACCGTGCCCTGCCGGTCACCGCCGGCGTCGTGCATGAGGACGACCGCGCCGGGCTGCGCCTGCGTCAGCACCGTTGTGGCGATCTTGTTGGCGCCGGGCGTCTGCCAGTCCGACGGGTCGACCGACCAGTGCAGCGGGGTCATGCCGAGTTGCCGGGACACCGATACCACCGGGTAGGTCCAGGCACCGCCGGGTTGGCGGTACCAGACGATCGGGGCATCCGGCACCGCTGACCGGATGGCCTCGTTGGTGCGGATCAGGTCGGCACGGATCTGGTCGGCGGACCGGTTGCCCAGCGAGACGTCGTGGTGCCAGGAGTGGTTGCAGAGCGTGTGGCCGTCCGCCACGATCGCCTGGATCAGGTCGGGGTGGTCCTGGGCGTTCTCGCCCACCACGCAGAACGTGGCCTTGACGTCGTACTCGCGCAGCAGGGCGAGGACCTGCGGGGTGTAGCGCGGGTCCGGCCCGTCGTCGAACGTCAGCGCGAGTCGGGCGGTGCCGGTGTCCGTGTGGGCGCCGAACAGCTTGTCGCCCCCGGTGTCCTGACCGGTGCCCTCCTGGCTGGCCTCAGCCGGTCCGGCGGCGCTCTGACTGGTGCTCGGGTGTTCGGTCGACGGCTGTTCGGGAGGCTGGTCGGCGTAGTGGGGCCCGTTGGCGTCGGTGGTGACGCCCGTGGCGTGCTGCCGGGTCTGGTCCGGGACGAGGCTGCGGCCCAGCACGTACGCGGAGCCGAGCAGCGCCGCCACCACCACTGTCACGATCCCTGCCGCGCGTGCGGTCGAGTTGACCCGCGTCACGGCTTGCCCCCGGTCGGCCGGAGCCGCCGGCCCGTCGCCCCCGTGTCACCTGCGCGCACCCCTACCCCCTTTTGCAGCAAACCCGGCAGTCAGGATATGACCGCCAAGCTGCGCAAAAGGGGCATATGGGGAATCGGGCATAGCTAGACGGGCAGTGGCGCGTGCTCCGCCTCGGGCAGGGAACGCGACGGGGGCACGACGAACTTGTAACCCACCTGGCGGACCGTGCCGATCATCGACTCGTACTCCGAGCCGAGCTTGGCGCGCAGGCGTCGGACGTGCACGTCCACCGTCCGGGTGCCGCCGAAGTAGTCGTACCCCCAGACCTCGCGCAGCAGCTGGTCGCGGGTGAACACCCGGCCCGGGTGCTGGGCCAGGAACTTCAGCAGCTCGAACTCCTTGTAGGTGAGGTCGAGCGGGCGGCCCTTGAGCTTCGCCGCGTACGTGTCCGGGTCGATGGTGAGTTCCCCGGCCCGGATCGAGCCGCCGGCACCGGCGGTCGCGTTGCTCAGCCGCCCGACCGCGAGCCGCAGCCGGGCTTCGACCTCGGCGGGGCCGGCCGAGGCGAGGATGACGTCGTCGACGCCCCAGTCCGCGTTGAGCGCGATCAGGCCGGCCTCGGTGACCACCGCGACCAGCGGCACCCCGAGCCCGGTGGCGTGCAGCATCCGGCAGGTCGCCCGGGCCTCGCTCAACTCCGACCGGGCGTCCACGAGCACCGCGTCGGGGCTGGGCCCGGCAACCAGGGTGCGGACGTCGCGCGGCGCGGTACGCACCGAGTGCGGCAGCAGGTCGAGAGCCGGCAACACAGCCGACGGTTCGCCCGCGCGCGCGGTCACCAACAGCAGGATCTCCACGATCACCTCCGTCCCGGCGGCGCATCGCCGCACGCGACCAGACACACTCGTGAGGGAGTGCGCTGAGAAATTGCGTGGTCCCGGCGTCGCTGACGGGCGGGTAACGCGTTGAGCGTAACCGATCGCCTCGGCTGCACCGTCAGGCCATTTCCCGTTTGTCTAGCTTGCCCCTGATCGTGGCACAGGTTTTAACGTTGCTGAAACCCGCGACCACTGCACCGGGCGGTCGATCTGGCACGATCGGGGCGTGTTTCCCTCCACCTCGCCCGATGCCGGCCGCGACTCGTGGACCGACGGACCCCGTCCAGGTCCCGGCGCTCCGACCCGTGGCCACCCGCCCGCGCCGCGCACCGGACCGGCCGTCGCCGACGGCGAGCGCCGTGAACGTGGACCGCGCCGGGCCCGCCGTGCCGGAGAGCCGGCCCGTCGTACCGAGGAGGAGACCGACGAGCCGGAGGATGAGGTCGTCCCCCCGGTCGAGGTGCACCGCCCGCTGGCGCTGACCATCGCCGGCTTCGCCGCCCTGCTCGGCGTGGGACTGGTGCTCGGCGCGCAGACGTCGGGCCCGGGCCACCGACTGCCGTTCGCCGTCATCGTCTTCGGCGTCCAACTGCTGTTCGTGCTCGCCTGGACGATGGCCATGCGCCCACCGGCGTTGCTGCTGGTCGGCGGGGTGAGCGCGGCCGTAGCCGCAGCCGCCGACGTCGCCGCCGTCCGGAGTGACATCGCCGGCCTGGCACCGCTCGGCTACCTGGCCGTCGGCGGCTTCCTCGCCGCCGTGCTCGGCCAACTGGTCCGCCGGGTCGACCGGGTCCGGGTCACCGACTCCCTCGGCGCCACGCTGCTCATCGTGGTCGGTGTCGTGGCCTTCGGCACCCTGATCGTGCTCAGCCGCATCCCCGCCGGCACCCAGGCGATCACCGTCTGCCTGACCGCGAGCGGCGTCGCGCTCACCGTCGCCCGGCTCACCGACGCGGTACTGCCGTGGCCCCGGCTGGCCCCGCAGGTGCCCCGGGGCGCGGCCGGCGTCGTCGGCGGCGCGATGGTGGGCACGCTGGTCAGCGCACTGCTCGGCGGCTATCTGGTGACACCCTTCACCCCGACCAGGGCCGCGGTGATCGGCCTGGTCGCGGCCGTCACCGCCGTCCTCACCGACCTCGCGGTGGGGTACGCGGAGGCGGGCCGCCTGATGGCCGGCGAGCCGCCCACCATGTGGGTCGCCCGGCACATGCAGGGGCCCCTCGGCGGGTTCGCCCTGGCTGCGCCTGCCGCGTACGCCATGTGCATGCTCTTCCTCTGAGCCCACGGTTGAGGTCGGTGCCGCTCGGGTACCTACGGGTGCGCCGCGCTGCGGCACCGGTTCGGACGACCCGCCGTGTCGCGGCGGGCGGAGACAGGAGGCGGCGTGGCCCAGGAGTATCCGGTCGACGACGACCAGCAGGCCCGGCCCCGACGGCGCGGACGCAAGCTGCTCATCGGCCTGGTCGTCCTGCTCCTCGTGGTGGCGGGCCTGCTGGTGGTCGCCGACCGGGTGGCGGTCGGGGTGGCCGAGCGGCTCATCGCCGAACGGGTCAGCCAGGAGATCAGCAACCAGGGCGCGCAGTCCGCGCCGCCCGACGTCGAGGTCGGTGGGATGCCGTTCCTCACCCAGGTGCTCGACGGGCGGTACGAGCGGATCTCCATCTCGCTGCGGGACGTGCAGGCCTCGGTCGAGGGTGACGCCGTACGGCTGCCGGTGCTGGACGTCGACGCCCGCAACGTGCGGGCGTCGCTGGACACGCTGCGGACCGGGCAAGGCGACGTCGTGGCCGACACGGTCGACGGCACCGGCACGATCAGCTACGAGAGCCTCGCCGCGCTGCTGAAGCGACCCGGCCTCACCCTCGGCGAGCAGGGCGGCAAGCTGGCGGTCAGCGCCCCGGTCGACATCCTCGGCACGAAGTTCACGGTAGCCGGCACCGCCGACGTCACCGTCGCCAAGAACGGCGCGGTCGCCCTGCGCTTCAACGACCTCGACGCCGCCGGGCTGCCGAACCTGCCGCTGGCCCGCACACTCCTCAGCAACTACGCCAAGAGCATCTCCATCGACGTGCCGCTGCCCGACCTGCCGTTCCAACTCGCGGTCCGGAAGGTCCAGCCGCTGCCCGAAGGGCTGGCGGTCACCGCCGACGCGAAGAACGTACCGATCAACTCCGTCAGCTGACTGGCGCGTCAACAGTCCGGGCCACTGGGACACCACAGTGGCCCGGCAGCCTGACGATTCCCGGATGGTGGTCGGCACGGTGGCAGCCCTCCGGATCGCTGGTAGGCTGCCTGACCATGGGGACCCACCTCACCAAACGGCGCGCGGTCGACCTGTGCCGCGTGGCCACCTGCCTGTGTCGCCCTGTCATCTGACGGCGGGGCTGTCTTCGGCCGCCTGACGGCGGCCACCGGCACGCAGGGTCCTCGACCCTTTCCGGTGATCCCACCGAACGCCCGGCAGCGGCGCCGTCGCACGAACCCGTGATCCCGTCCTTCCGCTGGGTCCCGCGCGCGGTGCGACAGTTCAACCCATCGATATTCGCGCGTTGGCTCACCATCCATCCTCACCAGGGAGTGAATCGATGAGTCGCGACACCGCACTCGTCTCGGCCGAGTGGGCCGAGAAGAACCTCGACGCCCCGGGCGTCGTCTTCGTCGAGGTCGACGAAGACACCTCGGCCTACGAGACCGGCCACATCGCCGGCGCCATCAAGGTCGACTGGAAGACCGACCTCCAGGACCCGGTCCGCCGGGACTTCGTCAACAAGGCCCAGTTCGAGGCGCTGCTGTCCGAGCGGGGCATCAGCAACGACGACACCGTGATCCTCTACGGCGGCAACAACAACTGGTTCGCGGCGTACGCCTACTGGTACTTCAAGCTCTACGGCCACCGCGACGTCAAGCTCCTCGACGGCGGTCGCAAGAAGTGGGAGCTGGACGCCCGGCCGCTCGTCACCGAGACGACGACCCGCCCGGCGACCCAGTACGTCGCGAGCGAGCCGGACACCTCCATCCGGGCCTTCCGCGACGAGGTCGTCGCCGCGATCGGCACCAAGAACCTGGTCGACGTGCGCAGCCCCGACGAGTTCGCCGGCCGGCTGCTGGCCCCCGCCCACCTGCCCCAGGAGCAGGCGCAGCGGGCCGGTCACATCCCGACCGCGATCAGCGTCCCGTGGTCCAAGGCGGCCAACGAGGACGGCACCTTCCGGTCCGACGACGAGCTGCGCAAGATCTACGGCGACGCGGGGCTGGACGACAGCAAGGAGACCATCGCGTACTGCCGGATCGGCGAGCGCTCCTCGCACACCTGGTTCGTGCTGCAGGAGCTGCTCGGTCACCGCAACGTGAAGAACTACGACGGCTCCTGGACCGAGTACGGCTCGCTGGTCGGTGTGCCGGTCGCGCTCGGCGACGAGCCAGGGGAGGCCTGACGATGACCGCTCCCACCGCTCCCACCGCCGCCGGCTGCGCCGCGCCTGACCAGGCCGCGCCCCTGCCGGCCAGCCTGGACCTCGAGAAGGAGACCGTCATCACCGGCGTCGTCCGCTCAGCGGCGGACGAGGTCGTGCCGGGCGCGTACGTCCGGCTGCTCGACTCGACCGGCGAGTTCACCGCCGAGGTGGTCACCTCGGCCGCCGGCCAGTTCCGGTTCTTCGCCGCGCCGGGCTCCTGGACGCTGCGGGCGCTGTCCCGGCACGGCAACGGCGACACCGCCGTCACCGCCGGCCGGGGCATCAACGAGGTGTCCGTCACCGTCGCCTGACCCACCGCTCTGATCGACCGGGGCCGGTCACCCAGCAGGGTGGCCGGCCCCGGTCGTCGTCAGGCGGTCAGTAGGCACGCATCCGACCGTGGTTGTCGGCTGGTACGGATTCGGGCGCCATGATCTTGTAATCCAGCTCGTGTAGTGCTTGCGCCGCGACACCGGGCGCGTCGCGTACCGCGGCGAGCAGTTGTAGCCGACGCCACTCCTCGCGGCCCTCATCCACCGCGTCTCGCCATCCGTCGACGGTGTCGACGCAGAATTCCTCCACGACGGCTTGGAGGACGTCCTCGACGCAGGGCCGGAAGCGGTGTCCGCCGAGCGGGAAGTGGAACTTCGCCAGCCGTGGCACTTCGTGCCGGCGTTTGCGTGCCTTGGGACGTCCTCGTGCCCCGTCCTGCATTGCGAAGGCGAACTCGTCGCGGTGGCCGTGCACGTGCAGGTGTGCGCAGGGCACCCCGCTCTGGCTCTCTCGGACGTACTCATAGCGGAACAGTGGTGCCTTGTCGCCCTTCAAGGTGACATGGAGCCAGGACGAATCCGTGGCCAGATGCTTGCCACTCGAATCCATGCAGCAGTTGAACTTGACCAGCAGATCGAGCCGGTGCCGGTTGTCGATGTACAGGGGAAAGGTGCCGAAATCGTCTCCCTCGACGATGCCCACCATGACCCGGCCGCCGTTTCGGCCGGGCATCAGCAGTGCCGACAGGCTCTTCTCCGTTCTGACCACCCGGTGCACTCGGGCGGTGATGTCGTCGGCGAAGGCGCTGGCTCTGGCAATGAGGTCGGGAGAGACGGCGGGGCCGTCAGTCGTCATCGCCGAGCAGGTAGTCGATGGAACGGACCATCTCGTAGACGCTGCGTTCGTCGGCTCGAAGTTCGAAGTTGCGCCCCAGGTCGTACAGCGTCTCCTTGCTCATGTGGACGCGTTCCAGGAGTCGCTCTCGCCACTCGCGCAGCTCCTGCGGGGTCTTGACGATGGCGGTGCCCATTGCTGGTCCTCTCGCCGTCGACGACGTCGCTGTTGGCGTCACCCTACTGCCTCCCTCCGACGACGTGGACCACATCGTGGGCCCTCGCGTCACTAGTCCACTACTCACCGTTCATCGATGGCAGTGGCTTTGCGGACGTGTCGGTGTCGGTTAGTCGACAGCTGCAGGGTGACCGACGGCCGTGTAGCCGCCGGTCACCCGTGCGTGGTCAGATGCCGGTGGCTCTCGTGCAGGACGAGACCGGGTCGAGGACGACGTCGACGGTCTCGACGACACGGGCTCGGACGCGGATGCGGTGGGTCTGCGGTGTCCACCCGTCCCTGGCGACGATCACCTCGTAGCGGCCCTTGGGCAGCCACCAGACGTACCGGCCCTGCGGGTCGGCGGTCAGGGTCCAGCCGGTCGTCGTGCCCACCCGGTTCACCCGGACCGTAGCCGCGACCCCGACGGTGACTCCGGCGCAGGTGACCCCGGTGACGGTGCCCTGGATCCGGCCCCAGCTCGCCGGTGGCGAGACGGTCATTCGCAGGGGCACCGCCGCGACCCGGTACGGCGTGTCGGACGCGATACCCAGCTCGCCGGAGTAGGTGCCCGGCTGGGCCACCCCGGCGGCGGCCGTGGCGCGCATCTTGACGGTGACCGTGCGGGAGGCCCCCGGCGCGAGGGTGAACGTGCCCGGCTTGGTGGTCAGCCAGGGTAGGTCCGCCTCCCCGGCGCATAGCTCCAGGCCACCGAGCCGTTCGGCTTCGGGGGAGCCGACGAAGGGGGACGGCGAACCACCGATCTTGTACGCGCCGCAGGCGGCGGCGCCCCGGTACCGACCGAACTGGACGTTGGGCAGGTCGCGCCAACTGCCCGCCACCGGGTCGTACGCGATGGTCCGGTTGGTCACCGTGGTGGACGCCGCGGTGACCCCACCGGCCAGGACCAGGAGGTCACCGGCCGCCGCGTACTGGGCGCCCCAGAGGTCGACCGGTAGGTCCGGCAGGGGATGCCACGCGTCGGCCACCGGGTCGTACCGGTAGGCGTCCGTGTAGTCGGCGTCGCCGGTGCCACCGGCGCAGTAGACCGCGTTGCCGATCCCGCCGCAGGAGAGCCAGGCCACCGGGTGCGGGTACGCCGCGCCGGTGTGGAACGTGCCGGTGGCCGGGTCGAGGACGACGAGCCGGTCCGATTCGGTGCAGTCGTTGTCCTGGCAGCCGCCGACCAGGTAGATCTTCCCGCCGGTGACCGCCCCGCCGGCAGCTGCCACTCCGAACGGGTTGCCCGGTCCGGCCAGCGTGCTCCACGTGTCGGTGGCCGGGTCAAACACGTCCACGGCGGCGACGGTGTTGTCGTCAGCGCCCCAACCACCGAGGACGTACAGCTTGCCGCCGACGGCCGCCGCGACCGGCTTGGCCCGGGCGTTCGGCATGTCGGGCAGCGCCGCCCAGGTGTCCGTGTCGGGGTCGTAGCGCCAGGCCTTGCGCTCCAGGCCGCTGCCACCGCCGCCGCCGACGGAGTAGACCCTGCCGTCGAGGGTGGCCGCCGCGTTGTCGTAGACGGCGGCCGGAAGGCTGGCGACACCGGTCCAGGCCTCCTGCGTCCGGGGCTCGGTCTCGGTCCCGGTCCCGGACGCGCCGTACGTGGTGCCCGTGCGGGCCTTGCTGATCCCCTTGACCCGCAGTTCCCGCAGGGGTGCGCCGGCTCGGGTCAGCGCGTCGAACCGCCCGTTGCGCTCCACCAGGTTGACGGCGGCCGGCGCGCTGCCGGTGTTGCGTACCGTCAGCTTCGCGGTCCGGGTGCTGCCGTACGGCTGGGACGACGGGACGGTCGTCGGTGTGACGGTGAGCCGACCGGCGGCCAGCGCGACGTCCAGCCGACGGACACCGTCGGCCGGCACCGTCGTTGTGGTGGCGGCCAACTGGTACGGCGTCCGACTGGCCGTGAACCGGTGTGCCCCGGTCAGACCGGAGAACAGCCAGTAGAAGCCGTCCGGCATGTTCGGGTCGTCCGGCGTCGACGTCGACCTGCCCCGGTCCTGCGGGCGGTCGGCGCTGACCACGCTGACCCCGTCGAGCGGGGTGTCGGTGTTCCGGTCGGTGGTCACCCCGAACACCAGCCCGCCCGGGGCGGGTACGCAGTCGCGGTTGACCACCTGCACGTCGTCAACCTGCCACCACCAGGCGAAGCTGCCGTGGAAGCGGAACCGGACCCGTACCGTGGCGGCTCCGGCCGCCGGGTCGAGTGGCACCTCCTCGACGACGGGTCCGCGCCGGCTGGTGGTCTGGTGCCAGACGGTGGTCCAGGTGGCACCGCCGTCGGTGGAGACGTCCACGTCGGCGGTGTCGCTCACGCCGACCGCCCGCCAGTCGCTGTGGAAGCGCAGCACGGGTGCCGGTGTGCCGGTCAGGTCGACGCTCGGGGTCACCAGGTCGGTGTCCTGGGTCCGGCCGGAGCCGAGACGGTCGCTGTCGGCGATGGCGAAGGCACCGTCGCCGCCGGTGAGGTTGCCCCGCTCGCCCGCGTCGGTGAAGGTCCAGCCGCCGTCGTCGGTGCGGTTCCGTACCGACCAGCCGTCCGGCGTCGCCGCGCTGTCGAAGCTCTCGGTCAGCAGGGGTGCGCCGAAGCTGGCGGTGTAGCCGGCCGCCGTGCATCCGGTCTCGACCGGTACGGCGATGTCGGCCGTCACCGGGTCGCCGCCGGTGACCACGTCCCGGGTGACCGTACGGTAGCCGGGGTAGCGAACGGTGACGGTGAGCCGGTACGAGGTGTTGCCCGGCACGGTGAACGAGTACCGGCCGGTGGCCGGGTCGGTGAACACCGGTCCACCGGGACGCCCGGCGACCTCGATCCGGGCGTAGAGCGGCCAGCCGTGCCCCGATCCGTCGATGACCCGGCCGGCCACGGTGACCGTCGGGTTGGCCGACAGGGCGAAGTCCCGGGTGACGGCTCCGCCCTCGGTGACGGTGACGGTGGCGCTCTGTCCGGCGTACCCGTAGGCGCTGACGGTGACCGTCGCCGCGCCGGCCGGCACGGTGAGCGCGTACCGGCCGTCCGCGCCGGTGGTGACGCTGCGGGTGCCGTCGCCGACGGTCGCGTCGGCGATCGGGTCGCCGCCCGCCGTTCGGACCGTGCCGGTGATCTGTCCGACGGGGCCGCGCGGCGCGGCCCGCACCGCCGCGTACGCGTCCAGTCGACCTTCGCCGAAGACGTTGTTGTCGGCGGCGGTGCCCCCGCAGGCGGTGGCGTCGACGTCGCGGGCGGTCCGGTCCAACAGCTCCTCGGTGCCGGCGATGTCGCCCCGGAGAGTCGGTGCGGCCGACCAGAGCAGCGCCACCGTGCCGGAGACGTGCGGCGCGGCCATCGAGGTGCCGTCGAACGCGGCGTAGGAGTCGCCGGGGACGCTGGACCGGACGTTGCTGCCGGGCGCCGCCACGTTCGGCTTGTACGACCGCGCGTCGGTGCCGGCGCCCCGCCCGGAGAAGTCGGAGATGGTGTTCTGTACGTCGTACGAACCGACGGCGTACGCGTTGGCGTTGTCTCCGGGTGAGCCGGCGCTGCCGCAGGCCGGACCGTCGTTGCCGGCGGAGAAGACCCCGAAGATGCCGGCCGCGCGCCAGGCCGCGATGGTCTGTTCGAACCAGGGGTCGCCACCGGCGCCGCCCCAGGAGTTGTTGACCACGTCGGGGCGCAGGTCGGGGCGGGGGTTCTGCCCGTTGAGGTCGGTCGGGGCCAGCACCCACTGGCCGGCCGCGAGCAGCGAGGCGTCGGTGCAGGAGTCGGTCTCGCAGCCCTTCGCGGCGATCCACGTCGCGCCGGGAGCGACGCCGACCTGGTTGCCGGCACCGTCGTCGCCGACCATCGTGCCCATGGTGTGCGTGCCGTGGCCGGCGTTGTCGCAGGGCGCGGCGCTCGGGCACACGCCGGCAGGGTCGTACCAGTTGTGGTTGTGGTCGAAGACGCCGCCGCCGTGGTTGCCGCGGTACGCCCCGACCAGCGCCGGGTGGTCGTACTGGGCGCCGCTGTCGATCGTGGCGACGACCACGCCGTCGCCCCGGTCGCCGAGTTCGCTCCACACCTGCGGGGCATTGATGTTGGTGAGCCCCCACTCCGGGCCGTTCGCGTTCGCGTGGCTGCCGGTGGCCGGGGTGGGTCGCAACAGGGGATAGCTGCGGCTGGGTTCGATCCTCGCCACCTCGGGCCGCTTGGCGATCTCGTCGAGCAGCGCGCGGTTCCCGGTGACGCGTACCGTGTTGGCGATCCAGTACGAGGTGTGTGCGGCCTTGCGGGTCGTGAGCAGCGCCAGCAGACCCTTCTGGGTGCGCGTGGCGGTCGTGGTGAGCAGTCGGTGCACCTCGCGGGCCCGGTCGTCCGGGTCACGCAGCCTGGCGGTCCGCGCCACCGGCGCGGTGCTGCGCAGGTAGACGAGGAAACTGCGGGTGCCCGTCGTGCCCAGTTGGCGGAGCAGCCCTTGGTCGACGCGGGCGGGCGTGGGCGCGGGTCGGGCGGCGACCGCGGGTTGGGCGGTGAGGGCCAGCAGGGCCGCGCCGCACGCCACGGCCGCTCGCCAGAGGACGGATCTCGCATTCGGTGGTGGTTGGAGCACTGTTCCTCCCCACATGGGGTCCCGCTTGGTTCGGGACCTGCTCGGACGGTGCTCAATGCCTAACGATCGGCCGCTGACCTGGCGTTATTCCGACGGGGAGGCGGGCTGTCGGGTCGTCGACCACGGCCTTTCGAATGCGCAGGACAGCCCGTGACACCATGGCCGGGTGAGCGGTGCTGTCCAGACGGGTTGGCCCTCGTCGAGCGATCCCGTCCCGCCGGCACCCGTTCGGCGTGGGCGGCGCTGGCTGCTGGTCGCGACCGTGCTGTGGGCCCTCCTACTGGCCGGTCTCACCTGGATGTCGGTGCGCGACGACCCGCCGACGGTGCGGGAGCAGCGCACCCTGGCCGAGGCCGCACCGGTGGTCGAGCGGGCGGTCGGCGAGCTGGCCCGGGCCGCCGGCCCGGGCGGGCTGCTGGAGCTGGGACCGGCGCGGGTCAGCCCGGGCTGCCGCGTCACCCCGCTCGTCGACGGCGCGAGGCTGCGTCGCGAGGTCGCCGTGGTGGCGCCCGCCGGCACCGAACGGGCCGTGCTGACCGGCATCGCCGACCGGCTCCCCGCGAGCTGGCGGGCCGGGGTCGGTCCCGGCCTGGACGGTCCGGAACTACGCGCCGACGCCGGGGAGTTCGTCGCCGTCGCCGGACGGTCGACCGGGGACGGCCGGCTGCGGTTGACCGTCGACACGGGCTGCCGGCCGCCGGGTGCCGGTTACGACCCGTCGCCGGCCACCGCCGTCGGCCCGGAGGCGGCGGCGCTCACGGCCGCCCTGACCGCGCTGGGCCGGCCGACCGGCAGTGCGCCGGACCTGGTCACCGCGCCGTGCCCGGACGGCACGCTGGCCCGTACCGCACGGTCCGCCGCCGGTCCCGGCCCGAGCGGGACCAGCGCCCTCGCCGCGCTGGCCGGCGACGCGCCACTGCTGGACAACCCGCCGGTGTACGCGTACCGCGCGGGTGACGTCACCGTGCTCGCCGAACTCGGCCCGGACGCCGCACGGGTGGCCGCCACCGTGGGCTGTCCCGGCTGAGTAGGCGGGTCAGCCGTCCGTTCCCCGACCGTCCGCCTCGCGGCTGCGTCCCAGCGCGTCGATGAGGCCCCAGCGACCGGGGATGTCCAGCAGTTCCACGCGGCCCATGCCCGGCGGCACGGCCGGATCGATGATCAGGTGTTCGCCCTGCGGTTCCAGGCCGAGCATCACGCGTAGCAACAACATCGGTGTGCCGCTCGACCAGGCCTGCGGGCTGCACGCGGTCGGGTACTCCACCGGGTAGCCGGTGCGGCTGCGGGCGTAGCCGGCGAACGCCTCCGGCAGCCGCCCGCCGAAGTACGTGGACGCGGCCAGCATGGCGTCGCAGATCACCCCGGCCTCCTCCCGGTAGCCGTACCGGGCCAACCCCCACGCGATGATCGAGTTGTCGAACGGCCAGACGGTGCCCACGTGGTACCCGATGGGGTTGTACCGCCCCTCGCCCTCGGCCAGGGTCCGCACCCCCCAGCCGGAGAAGAGCCGCGGCCCGAGCAGGTGTTCGACCACCTTGCCGGCCCGGGGCTCGTCCACGATCCCGCTCCACAGCAGGTGCCCGATGTTCGACGTCAGCGCGTCGACCTGCTGACCGTCGGCGTCCAGGGCGAGCGCGTAGTACTCGCGGTCGGCGATCCAGAAGTCGCGGTTGAACCGCTGCTTGAGCTCCGCGGCCTCCCGTTCCAGCCGGTCGGCGTACGCCGGATCGTTCCAGACCTCGCGGGCCAGCCGGGCGGCGCGGACCTTCGCGTCGTACGCGTAGCCCTGCAACTCGCAGGTGGCCCGGGGGAAGCCGGGCAGCCGGCCGTCGGCGTACGAGATGCCGTCCCAGGAGTCCTTCCAGCACTGGTTCTGCAGGCCGGTCTCCGGGTTGCGGGTGCGGTACCAGAGGTAGCCGGTGCCGAGCAGGTCGCCGTAGCTGTCGATCCAGTCCAACGCCGCGCGGACCTGCGGCTCCAACCGTCGGACCAGCGCGGTGTCGCCGGTCCAGCGCTCGTACTCGTCGACCAGGATGACGAACAGCGGCGTCGAGTCGGCCGAACCGTAGTACGGCGAGTGGGGTTGCTCCTCGAAGCCGGCGGTCTCGCCGTACCGCAGTTCGTGCAGGATCTTGCCGGGCTCCTCGTCCCGGAAGTCGTCCACCCGGTGCCCCTGGAGACCGCCCAGCATCTGCACGGTCGGCGGGATCAGCTCCGGCAGGAACGGCAGCACCTGCAACGAGGTGATGATGCTGTCCCGACCGAAGAGGGTCATGAACCACGGCAGTCCGGCGGCGATCAGTCGTACGCCCAGGGCGATCGACTCGTAGCGCAGCGCGGCCAGGTCGTTGAGGCTGCGCCGGTACGCCCCGGCCAACGGCTGGCAGTCGCAGCCGAGCGTCGGCGCCCGGTCGATCAGCTCCCGGTGCTCGGCGCGGATGGCATCCCCACCGCGACCACCCGCGTACGGCAGGGTCGTGCGGATGTCCTCGCCCCGCGCACCGAAGACGGTGGTGGAGATGTGCAGCCTGGTCGTCCACTCGCCGTTGCTGTCGATCCGGGCCCGGAACGTCATCCCGGCGGGGTCGACCTGTGCCGGCGCCGAGGAGCGGATCAGCGTCTCCCGGTGGAAGGCGTCCCGCCGGTACGTCAGGCGCAGCGCGCCGTCGGCCTCCTCGATCGTCGTGCGGCCCACCTTCTGCTGGGCGTGTTTGATCTCGAACAGGTCGGCGAAGTCGCTGCCCATCTCGACCCGGATGCTGAACTCGGCCTCCTCGCCGGAGTGGTTCAGGACGGTCAGCTCCTCGTCGAAGCCACTACCGATCTCCCGACTGCGGATCACCGACGCCTTGGCGTCCAGGTAGTGGGTGGGTTCGCCGGGCGCGAGAAAGAACGTGGTCCGGTACGACTCGCTGTCGTCCACGGAGAGGGCGTGCAACCGCTGCCCGTCGAGGGTGAGCACCCAGCTCGACAGGAAGCGGGTGTCGAACGAAAACAGCCCGGTCGGGAAGTCGAAGGACGGCTCGATGTCCCCCCGACGATCAGTGACCAGGAAGGTGTTGCCGTCCAGGATGCTGACGAGGTCCTTCACGGACGCCGCCCGACTGCCTCGCGGGCGACCTCGCGCGGGTCCCTGGTGCCCGGTGGGTCCGGAAAGAAGCGGCGGAAGGCCAGGAAGAGCTTCACGTCACCGCTGAAGGTGCTCTCGTTGCGCAGCACGGCGGCGAGCGCCTGGGCTTCGCCGACGACCAACCTGTCGAACAGGGCCGAGCTGCTGTACCAGATGGCATCCGCCGGACCTCGCTCGCGGGTGACCCGCGCCTCTCCCGGCCGCATCCGGACCAGCCAGTGCTCGGTCTGGTGGTCGGTGCCGAGGTCGATCTGGAGGGTTCCGGCCACCAGGCCGCGCAGGACCGTCCGTGCCCGCGCCGGCAGGGATTCGAAGAACCGCTGGGTCGCCTCGGTCACCCTCGAATCGTAGGCAGCGCCCCGGGTTGCCGGGTCGGTATTCGAACTCTGGCAGCCGACTGAGTCGGGGGTCAGTAGACGAGCGCCTGCGCGCCCTCGGTCATCGCCTCTTCGACGAAGACCGCGGCGCCCGCGATCCGCACACCGGGCAGTACGTCCTCCGGGCCGATCTCGCGCCGGGCCGCGCACTGGGTGCAGGCGGTCACCTGGCCGCTGGTCAGGACGACGTGCAGCAGTTCGGCCAGCGGCGCGGAGTGCGGCAGCTCGAACTCCTGGGCGCGGCCGGGCAGCGCGAACCAGGTCGACTCCCCGGTCAGCCAGAGCGAGACGTCCACGCCGGCCGCGACCGCCGTGGCGGCGACCGTGAACGCCTGCGCGCACCGCTCCGGGGCGTCCGCCCCGGCGGTGACCTTGACGACGAGAGAGCGGGCCATGAGGCCCAGCATAGGATGGTCGGGATGGTTACCGAGATCGGGTTCGTCAGCCTGCTGGTCGCCGGCCTGGGCGCACTCGCCGGCGGCCTGGTCTACCTTGCGGTGAGGATTTCAAGGGGACGTTGGTGAGCGCACAGTGAGCGACGAGAATCCGCTGCAACCGCCGTGGCTGAACGCGCCGCCGGTCGAGGAGTATCCGTACGAGGAGAGCTACGACCTGCGCGTCGGGCCGAAGCTGCACCCGGCGCTGGACGGCCTGCTGCCGTACATCGGTCTGTGGCGTGGCCGGGGCAAGGGCGGCTTCCCCACGATCGAGGACTTCGACTACGCGCAGGAAATCAAGATCAGCCACGACGGCCGGCCGTTCCTGCACTACGAGTCGCGGGCCTGGATCCTCGACGAGCAGAGCCGGCCCGTCCGCCCGGCCGGGCGTGAGGTCGGCTGGTGGCGACCGGTGCTGGTGGACGGCCGGGCCACCGACGAGCTGGAGGCCCTGCTGACGACTCCCACCGGCGTGATGGAGCTGCACCTCGGCAAGCGCACCGGCACCCAGGTCGAGTTCGCCACCGACGCGGTGGTGCGGACGGCGACCGCCAAGGAGGTCACCGGGGGGCACCGCCTCTTCGGCATCGTCGAGGGCGCGCTGCTCTACGCCCAGGAGATGGCCGCGATGGGTCACCCGCTCAGCCCGCACCTGTCGGCGCGGCTCGTCCGGGTCGGCGGCTAATCGACGGGGAAACCCAGCAGTTCGTGCAGGGCGGGGGTACGCGGGCAGGGGGCCCGGCGTACCCCGTCCAGCGCCCGGACCTCGGCGAGGCCGCGTACCGAGGAGCTGAACCAGAGCCCGTCGGCGGCGTGCAGCTCCGCTGGCGTCACCATCCGTTCGGCACCGTCCAGGCCCAGCTCGTGCGCGTGGGCGAGCAGCCAGGCGACGGTCGTGCCGGGCAGGATGCCGGTGGTGGCGGCAGGCACCGTGCAGATCGTCTCGCCGGTGAGCCACACCACGTTGGCGGTCGGCCCCTCCAGGGCGTACCCGTCGGACGAGACCCAGAGCACGTCGTCCACCCCGGCCCGAAGCGCCCACCGGCGGGCGGCGCTGTTGGCCCCGTACGAGGTGGATTTGATGCCCGCCGGCAGCCAGTCCAGCCCGGTACGCGCGTCGGCGGGCACCCCCAGCGGCAGGATGGCCGCGGTTATCCCGTTCCGTCGCGCCGCCAGGGACGATGCCGGCACCGCGGCCAGCGTGGCGTAGACGGTCGGCGGACCGCCGGCCTCCGAGCCCCGGGTGCACACCAGCCGCAGCGCGCCCTCCACCTCTGCCGGCCAGCCCACGAGCACGGAGTCGAGCAGGTCGGTCAGCGCGTCGATCGGCGGCAGGTCCAGGTCGACGGCTGCCGCCGCCGCGGTCAGCCGGGCCAGGTGCTCGTCGCGGAGCCACGGTCGTCCCTGGCGCAGGTGCATCGACTCGAAGAGCCCGTCGCCGCGCAGGACGCCCAGGTCGTCGCCGCGCAGCACGGGTTCGTCCGCCGGGATCACGCCCCGTCCCAGCACGGCGATCCGGCTGCTCGGGTTGGCCGGGACAGTGCCGGCGGACGACGTCACCATGACCGTCGAGCGTAGCGGCGGACGCCGCGCGCGGGGGGCCGGCGCGATCGCCGAACTATGATCGGACGGTGTCCGAATCCTCCCTCGCGGAAATGCTCCGGGCCCGTGGACTGCGGTTGACGGCCCAACGGCAGCTCGTGCTCCAGGCAGTGCTCGATCTGGGCCACGCCACCCCGGAGCGGGTGCACGCCGCCGTGCGGGAGGTCGCCGCCGGGGTCAACATCACCACCATCTACCGCACGCTGGAGCTGCTGGAACGGCTCGGCCTGGTGACGCACACCCATCTGTCGCACGGATCACCGACCTACCACGCGGCGGGTGAGCACCAACACGTCCACCTGGTCTGCCGGGAGTGCGGCGCGATCGACGAGATCGATCCGGAGCTGCTCCGTCCGCTCGCCGACCAGTTGGTCGCGCAGCGCGGTTTCCGGGTGGACATCGGGCACGTGTCACTCTTCGGCGTCTGCGGCCGGTGCGAGAACGGGGACCACACATGATCGACATCGCGGGCGCGGTGGCCGTCGAGAGCATCGACGAGGCCAGCCGCGACCAGCCGGACCCGGCGCACGTCGCCGCGGGCGTGCGGCCGGTGGCCGCGCACTACGGCGATCCGCTGCGCGAGCAACGCGTGCTGGACACGGAGGTCGGTCTGGTCGACCGCTCCCACCGGGGGATCGTCGCGGTGCCCGGCGAGGAGCGTGCCGGCTGGCTGCACACGATCACCTCGCAGCACCTGTCGACGCTGTCCGCCGGTGAGGGCACCGAACTGCTGGTGCTCTCCCCGCACGGGCACGTCGAGCAGCACGCCCTGGTCGCCGAGGACGGTGAGACCACCTGGCTGGACACCGAGCCCGGAATGACCGACGGTCTGCTGGCGTACCTGGAGAAGATGCGGTTCTTCAGCAAGGTCGACCCTCGAGACGCCACCGCCGAACGGGCGCTGCTGTCGCTTGTCGGTCCGGCGGCGGCGGAGGCCGTCGGGACGCTCGGCGTGACCGGGCTGGCCGCACCGGACCTGCTCCCGGTGCCGGGTCCGAAGTTCGCCGCCGGGGCCGTGCCGCCCCGGGCGGGCATCCGGTACGACGTCCGTCCGCTGCCGATCGGCGGCTGGGCGCGACGTGGTCTGCTCGGGGTGGACCTGCTGGTGCCCCGGTCGGCCATGGAGCAGGTGGTCGCGGAGCTGCGCGGCGCGGGCGTGCCGGTCGCCGGCCTCTGGGCGTACGAGGCGATCCGGGTGGCCGCCCGGCAGCCCCGGGTGGGGGTGGACACCGACCACCGGACGATCCCGGCCGAGGTGGACCTGATCGGCCCGGCCGTGCACCTGGACAAGGGCTGCTACCGGGGTCAGGAGACGGTCGCCCGGGTGCACAACCTGGGTCGGCCGCCGCGCCGCCTCGTGCTGTTGCACCTCGACGGGGTGACCACCGACCAGCCGCCGACGGCCGGTACGCCGGTGACCCTCGACGGTCGGGCGGTGGGTTTCGTGGGCACCGCCGTGCTGCACCACGAGCTGGGTCAGGTCGCCCTCGCCGTCCTGAAGCGGAACGTTCCGGACGACGCCGCCCTCATGATCGGCGAGACCGCGGCGGCGATCGACCCGTCCTGACCGGCACGTCTAGGATCGCCGGCATGACGACAGGGACGTTGATCACGGTGGCCCCGACGGGCGCGGAGTCGGCCAAGGCGGAGGTGCCGGCGCTGCCGGTGACCCTCGACGAGCTGTTGCGCACCGCCAAGGAGTGCGAGGCGCTCGGCGCCGCCGTGATCCACGTCCACATCCGTGACGACGAGGCCCGGCCGACCCTCGACCCGGCCCGCCTGGCCGAGACGGTGGCTGCGCTGCGGGAGAGCACCGACCTGATCGTGCAGCTCTCCTCCGGCGGCGCGGTGACCGACCCGGAGGCGTCCCGGCTCGCCGTGCTCGACGCACGTCCCGACATGGCCTCCTGCACGATGGGCACGGTCAACTTCGGCGACGACGTCTTCCTCAACCGCTGGGAGTTCATCGTCGACCTGCACACCCGCATGCAGGAGCGGGGGATCGTGCCGGAGTACGAGATCTTCGACCTCGGCCACCTGTCCGCGTTGCAGCGGCTGCTCGGCAAGTACGGGCTGCCGGCGGGCGGGCACGTGCACGTCGACTTCGTCATGGGGGTGCCGGGCGGGATGCCGGGCACCACCGAGACACTCGTCGCCGCGCACCGGATGCTGCGGGACCTGCCCGAGGGCACCACGTTCTCGGCCACCGGCATCGGCCGCAGCACGATTCCGGTGCTGCTGGCCTCGCTCTCGACTGGTGGGCACCTGCGGGTCGGCATGGAGGACACGGTGACGTACGCCAAGGGCCGGCCGGTCGAGTCCAACATGCAGTTGGTCGCGCGCGCGGTCGGCTTCGCCCAGCTCGCCCAGCGGCCGCCGTTGACCACCACCGAGGCCCGCGCGCTGCTCGGGCTGTAAGGCCACCGGCTTCCCGCGCCCCTGTCACCCGGGCGGTTGACGACCTGGTCACCCCGCCGACGGGCGATCCGATCTCCTGGGTACCGTCCAGCACGTGGGAAAGACGTACGAGGGCGGCGTGCCGCTCGCCGAGGTGGTCCGGTCCGGGTTCGTGGAGGGTGGACACCGCGGCTCGGTGGTGGTGCTGGACGCGACCGGGGCGCCGCTGGCCGCCGCCGGGGACGTGACCGCGCCGATCTTCCCGCGTTCGGCCAGCAAGCCGATGCAGACGATCGGGATGCTCCGCGCCGGCCTGCCGCTGACCGACCCGGCCGACCTGGCGTTGGTCTCGGCGAGCCACGCGGGGGAGGACTTCCACCTGGCCCAGGTCGACGCGCTGCTCGACCGTGCCGGGTTGGACGCCGCCGCGTTGCACTGCCCGCCCGACCTGCCGGCGGGCGTGGCGGCCCGGGAGGCGGTGCTGCGCGCCGGCGGCGGGCCGACCCGGGTGCAGATGAACTGCTCCGGCAAGCACAGTGGGATGCTGCTGACCTGCGAGGCCGCCGGGTGGCCCCGGGACGGCTACTGGCGGCCGGAGCACCCGTTGCAGCAGCGGTTGCGGGCGACCGTCGAGGAGTTCACCGGTGAGCCGGTGGCGGCGGTGGGTGTGGACGGCTGCGGCGCACCGGTGCTCGCGGTGTCGCTGACCGGCCTGGCCGGGGCGTACCTCCGGCTTGTCGATGCCGAGCCCGGCTCGGCACCCCGCCGGGTGGCCGACGCGATGCGTGCCCACCCGGAGATCGTGGGCGGCACCCAGGCCGACGACACCCGGCTGATGCGCGGTGTCCCGGGTCTACTGGCCAAGATCGGCGCCGAGGGTGTGTTCGCGGTCGGACTGCCGGGCGTCGGCGCGGTGGCCCTGAAGATCGACGACGGGGCCGACCGGGCGCGGATGCCCGTGCTGGTCTCGGCGCTGCGGCGACTAGGCGTGGACGCCCCCGTGCTGACCGAGTACGCCGAGATACCCCTCTTCGGCGGCGGCGTCCCGGTAGGAGCGATCCGCCCCCTCTGGTAACCAAGGCCGCCCGCACGCCCACGCTGCCGCCCCCGCCCCCCGCCCCCCCCCGCCGCCCCCCGCCCCCGCCCGCCGCGCGCCGTCCCCGCCGGCCGCCCGCCGCCCCCGCCTGCCGCGCGCCGTCCCCGCCGGCCGCCCGCCCGCCGTCCCCGCCGTTGATCATGAAGTTATTGCCACGACACGCCGATGCGGATGGCAATAACTCCATGATCAACGGGCGATGTCGCGGTCACGGCGGCCTCGGCGGTGTTCGGGCCGGGAAGCTCGTCGGGTCCTGTCAGTGAGCGTGATGCCTCAGAGTCATAAATATGCCTCTGAGGCATCACGCTCATCCGAGCGCCAGCGCCGAGCGCCGAGCGCCAGCGCCGAGCGCCGAGCGCCAGCGCCGAGCGCCGAGCGCCAGCGCCGAGCGCCGAGCGCCAGCGCCGAGCGCCGAGCGCCGAGCGCCAGCGCCGAGCGCCGAGCGCCAGCGTCAGCCCCGGCCGCCGAGCGCCAGCGTCAGCCCCGGCCGCCGAGCGCCAGCGCGAGCGCCAGTGTCGGCCGCCGAGCGCCAGCGCGAGCGCCAGTGTCGGCCGCCGAGCGCCAGTGCCGGGCGTCGGCCGTCGGGCGTCGGCCGTCGGGCGTCGGCCGTCGGGTGGCGGGCGTCGGCCACCGAGCGCTGTCGGATGGCGAGTGTCGGGGCGTCGGGTGGGGGTTGCTCAGCGCAGGAAGTTCAGGAGGGCGGTGGTGGTCGGCTCCGGGCGCTCCAGCGGGAGCAGGTGCGCGGCGTCCGGCACGTCGGGCAGGCGTACCGCGTTGGGGGCCTCGGCGGCGATGCGGTCGGCGAGCCGGCGGATGTCCGGCACGTCCGCCGCGCCGGCGGTGACCAGGACGGGCATCTTCAGCTCGCCGAGGCGGCCGATCGCCGGTGGCGTCAGCTCTCCCACCTCGACCGCGCCGAGCGCCAGCTCGGCGGCCAGGGCACGCTGGTCCATCTCTCGCGCGAACGCCAGCAGTTCGGGGTCGACGTCGGCCGGCTGACGGGCCGGACCGACCACCCAGAAGCGCACCTCGCCGGCCGCGCCCGCCACGAAGTCGTCCGGGTCGACCTCGCCGACCAACTCGTCCCAGAGGTCGTTGGCCTCGTCGGACCACTCGTTGCCGGAGACCGCAGTGTCGAAGAGGGCGAGTGCGCTCACCCGGTCCGGATGGGCCAGGGCGGTGTCGACGGCGACCGCCCCGCCGAAGGAGCAGCCGACCAGGGCGGCCTGCGGCAGCTCCAGGGCGTCCAGCAGGCCGGCCACGTCGTCGTGGTGTGCGAACGGCGTTGGCGGCAGCTCCGAGTCGCCGTACCCGCGCAGGTCCGGGACGATCACCCGGTGCCGGGCGGCGAGCGCGGGTACGACGCCCCGCCACATGCGCCGGTCCGCGATGCCAGCGTGCAGCAGCACGACGGGTGAACCGCTGCCGACCTCGTCGTACGCGAGAACTGCTCCATTGACTGTGATCTTGTGCACGACCCGACCGTACGGACCGGGCGGGGCGGCGCGCAAACGGGACGCTGAGACCTTGCTAACTCTGGCTAGCGTTTTGCTTGCAGGAGTTAGCGGATCTGGTTAGCGTCGGCATCATGGCGACACCAAAGGACCTCCCCGACGTCGGCGGGTTCATCCGCGATCTGCGCCGCAACGCCAAGATCTCGCTGCGCCAGCTCGCCGAGCAGGCGGGGGTCAGCAACCCGTACCTGAGCCAGATCGAGCGCGGTCTGCGCAAGCCCAGTGCCGAGGTGCTCCAGCAACTGGCCAGCGCGCTGCGGGTGTCGACGCCGGCGATGTACCTGCGAGCCGGGCTGCTCGACGACAAGGAAGGCCACGGCGTGCTCGCCGCCATCGCGGTGGACCCCGACCTGACGATGGCCCAGAAGCAGTCGCTCAGCCAGATCTACGAGACCTTCCGCCGGGAGAACGCCCGGCTGTCCGAGGCCCAGGCCGCAGCCGGGGCGACCACCCCGACCGATGTCGCCGACGACCCGGCCGATGTGGCCAACCTGGCCGCGACCGGCCCCACCACCGCGGGCGGCACCCCGACCGAGGCCGTGCTCGAGTCGGTCGCCGTGACCGAGGCAGGCCCCGCACCCGCCCCGAGCGGCACGCCCGACAAGAACGCCCCGAGCGGCACGCCCGACAAGAACGTCCCGAGCAGCACCCCCGAGAAGAAGAAGGCCGTCGAGACGGCCGAGGAGGAGACGTCATGACCGAGCCGAAGACCAATCGCATCCCCGCTCCCATCTACGCCGCCGCCGGTGCGGCCGAGTTGGCCATCGAGCAGCTTCGCAAGCTGCCCGCGGTCGTCGGCGTGCACGGCACCCGGGTCGTCGCCGACCTGGGCGGCCGGGCGGTGCTGACCGGCTTCGAGCTGCGCCAGAAGGCCACCGAGACGCTGCGTACGGCCAACGAGACCGCCGGCACCCTGCGCGACCGCGCACAGGCCGAGCTGGACCTGGCCAAGCTGCGCGAGTCGGCCGACCTGGCCAAGCTGCGCGAGGTCGCCGACATCGAGAAGCTGCGCGCCGCCGCCACGCGTAACGCGGCGGTGGTGGTCACCGCGGCCCAGGCGGCCCAGGAGCGGGCGTTCGCCGCGTACGGCGCGTTGGTGGCCCGCGGTGAGCGGGTCGTCGGCGCCGGCGTGCTGGAGGCCGCCGAGACGGTCAACGCGGACATCGAGGCCACCGAGGCGACGACCACGACGACGACCGAGGCCGCCACCACGACGACCGAGGCCGCCACCACGACCCAGGCCGCCACGACGACCCAGGCCGCGACGCCCGCCCCGGCGGAGGTGCCGAGCCCGGCTGAGGTCGCCGAGATCGCCGAGGCCAAGCCGGCCACGGTCAAGAAGGCCACCCGCGCGAAGGCCGCGAAGCCGGCCGAGACCCCGTCGGCCAAGCTGCCCCGGGCCACCAAGCGGACCCGTCCGGCGGCCGAGTAGTTCGAACCGATCGGCGATCCCGACGGCGTCCTTGACGGACGTAGTCGGGGTCGCCGACATAAACTTGCCGGCATGGCCACCGCCGCGCCGATCTTCGCGTTCGAAGTCCGTTACGTGATCGAGCTGATTCTGCTCGTCTTCGCGTTGATCATTCAGGGTGTCGCGCTGGTGCATGCCATCACGCAGCGCTCCGACGCTTTCGCCGCCATCGGCACGCTGCCCAAGGGCGGCTGGATCGCGATCCTCGCGGTCTGTCTCGTGTTGATCCTGCTGAGCCGCGGTCCGATCAGCCTCTTCGGACTGATCGGCATCGCCGCCGCGCTCATCTACCTGCTCGACGTCCGGGTCGGCCTGCGCGACCTCAGTGACGGCAACGGCAAAGGGTTCTGGTGAGAGGTTTCCGCTGGCCTCCGCCACCGGACAGCGGCCCCCGCACCTTCGGTCCCGGCCCGGGTGGGCCGCGTACCGGTCGACCCGCCATCCCCGACCCGGAGACCGAGTTGGTCGCCACGCCGCACGGCGTGCAGCTGGAACGCCTGGTCACCGGCGTCGGTGACCCGGTCACCGTGTTCGCGCACGGGCTGGGCAACGGGATCGCCACCACGCGACCGTTCGGCAGCGGGGTGGCCGGTCGTCGGCTGTTCTTCCAGTTCCGGGGGCACGGCCGTTCGGACGCCCCGCCCGGCTCGTGGACCTACCTCGACCTCGCCCGTGATCTGCGGGCGATCGCCGACCTCGGCGGCGCCAGCCGGGCGTTCGGGGCGAGCCTCGGCGCGGGGGCGCTCTGCCGCCTGCTGGCCGAGAGTCCGGAGCGCTTCGAGAAGTTGGTGTTCTTCCTGCCGGCGGCGCTCGACCAGCCGCGTGCTCCGGTCGCCTGGGAACGCGTCGGCGCCCTGGTGGATGCCGTGGCCAGCGGGGACGCGGGTGCCGTAGCGGACGTCGTCTCGCTGGAGCTGCCGGCGGCGGTCCGCAACACGCCGGCCGGCTGGGCGTACCTGCGGCAGCGGCTCGACCAGTTGCTCCGCGACGGCCTGGACGAGGGCCTGGCCACCCTGGCGGGGCAGGTGCCGCTGGACGATGCCGCAGTGCTGTCGGCGGTCACCGCGCCGGCCCTGGTGATCGGGTGCGTGGGCGACGACCTGCACCCGGTCGAGGTCGCCGAGCAGCTCGCCGCCGCGCTGCCCCGGGCCACCCTGCACGTGTACGACCGCCCCGGGTTCCTCTGGTCGGAACGCGCCGACCTGCGGGGGCGCATCTCCGGCTTCCTCAACGAGTAACGTGCCCTGTCATGGGCGTCACACAGCATGGCCGGACGCACCGGCTGGATCTCGCCGACCCGACCCTGCGCGAGTGGACCTGCACGGTCCTGCACGCCGACCCGGAGCAGGGCATCGTGCTCGACCGCTCGGCGTTCTACCCGGGCGGCGGCGGCCAACCGCCGGACCACGGCGTGCTGCTCTGGCAGGGCGTGCAGACCCGGATCGTCGGCACACGCAAGGGCGACGACCCGTACCTGATCCCCGCCGAGGGTGACCCGCTGCCGCCGGCCGGCACCGAGGTCGTCGGAGCGGTGGAGGACGAGCGCCGCACCCGTCTGATGCGTACCCATTCGGGGTTGCACGTGCTCTGCGGCGTGGTGTTCCGCGACTTCGGCGCGCTGGTCACCGGCGGCAACATGGAACCGGGCGAGGCCCGGATGGACTTCAACTTGCCCGAGGTGCCGCCGGACTTCAAGAGCCGCATCGAGGAGCTGGTCAACGCCGAGGTGGCCGCCGACCGCTCGGTCGCCACGCGGGTGCTGCCGCGTACCGAGGCGTTGGCCCTGCCGGACATCATCCGCACCCAGTCGAACCTGATCCCGCCGGACGAGCAGGAGGTGCGGATCGTCGACATCGTCGGTCTGGACGTCCAGGCGGACGGCGGCACCCACGTCGCGTCCACCGCCCAGATCGGCAAGGTGCAGGTGGTCAAGGTGGAGAGCAAGGGTCGGGCCAACCGCCGGGTCCGCGTCCGGCTGGTGGATTGACGAATTCGGACGTCGGCTGTCAGGTATCGCTGGCAGCCTCGCAGGCATGACACAACCGCTCGTAGGGAAGGTCGCGCTCGTCGCCGGTGCCACGCGGGGCGCCGGGCGACAGATCGCCGTCCAGTTGGGCGCGGCCGGCGCCACCGTCTACGCCACCGGTCGCAGCAGCCGCGCCGGCCGCTCGGAGATGGACCGGCCGGAGACCATCGAGGAGACCGCCGAACTGGTCACCGCAGCCGGCGGCACCGGCATGGCCGTGCAGGTCGACCATCTGGTGCCGGAGCAGGTACGTGACCTGGTCGCCCGGATCGACGCCGAGCAGGGCGGCCTGGACGTGCTGGTGAATGACATCTGGGGCGGCGACCCGCTCGTCACCTGGGAGAAGCCGGTCTGGGAGCAGCCGCTCGACAAGGGTTTTCGCACCCTGCGGCTGGCCATCGACACGCATATCATCACCAGCCACTTCGCGCTGCCGTTGCTGATCCGCAAACCCGGTGGCCTGGTCGTCGAGATCGGCGACGGCACCAAGGCGTACAACGACGAGAACTACCGCCTCTCGGTCTTCTACGACCTGGCCAAGACCTCGGTCAACCGGCTCGCCTTCAGCCAGGCGCACGAGCTGAAGCCACACGGCGGCACGGCCGTCGCGCTGACCCCCGGCTGGATCCGCTCCGAGGCGATGCTGGAGCACTTCGGCGTGACCGAGGAGACCTGGCGCGACGGCGCCGCCACCGACCCGCACTTCCTGATCTCCGAGACGCCCGCCTTCGTGGGCCGTGCGGTGGCCGCGCTCGCCGCCGACGAGGACAAGGCCCGCTGGAGCGGCCAGTCCGTCGACGCGGGCACGCTGTCCAAGGTGTACGGCTTCACCGACGTCGACGGCAGCCAGCCGGAGGCGTTCCGCTACATCAGTGAGGTCGTCGACGCCGGCAAGCCGGCCGACGTCACCGGGTACCGCTGACCGGTCAACGCTGTGCCCGCCGACGTGACGGGCCGCTGACCGGCGTCACGGCACCGCCGGGTCGTCGTAGCGCGCGGCGGCCCGGCGCGCGGCGTCCGCCAGGCGTCCGCGCAGCTCCGGCGGGTCGAGCGCCTCCACCTCCGGACCCAGCGCCAGCAGTTGGGCGTACGCGACGTCGACCGTCTCCACGGGCAGTCGCGCCACCACCCAGCCCTGCCCGTCCGGTTCGCCGAGGGTGGTGACGACCTCGTCGTACACCTCGGGGGCGTCGACCACGTGCCGGAGCCGGCGCAGGCCGGCGGGGCTCAGCCGGACGGTGACCTCGGCCCGCAGTATGGTCCGCAGGAACGACCCGGCCTGCTCGCGCCAGTAGCCGGCCAGGTCGAAGCCCGCGTCGCGGGCGAACTGCTCCTCGCCCACCTCGACGCCGCTCACCCGGTCCACCCGGTAGGTGCGCATGTCGTCGCCGACCCGACCGACCAGGTACCAGGTCGCGTTCTTGAGCACGAGCCCGTACGGCTGAAGGTGCCGGGTCACCTCGTTCTCGCTCCGTCGGTAGCGCAGCCTTACCACGCGATCGCCCCAGACCGCCCGCGCCAGCTCGGTGAGCCAGGGCGGCGGCGGTGTCTCCTGGAACCACCCCGGCACGTCCAGGTGGAAGCGCTGGCCGGTGCGGACGGGCGCGTCGCGCAGGGCCGGCGGCAGCGCGGCGAGCACCTTCAACTCGGCGCTGGCGACCGTGTCGGCCAGACCCAGGTCGCCGGCCGGGCCGGGCAGGCCGGCCAGGAAAAGCGCCTCCGCCTCGTCGCGGGTCAGTCCGGTCAGCCGGGTCCGGTAGCCGCCGAGCAGCCGGTACCCGCCGGCCCGACCTCGGTCCGCGTACACCGGCACCCCGGCGGCGGAGAGCGCCAACACGTCCCGGTAGACGGTCCGCTCGGAGACCTCCAGCTCGCGCGCCAGCTCCCCGGCCGTCATCGAGCCACGCGCCTGCAACAGCAGCAGCAACGAGATCAGTCGGGAGGCGCGCACCCGACCATCCTGCCTGGTGCCGCTCGCCGTCCGGCGGATTCGATCACCGGTCGTTAGGCTGCTCGATCGTGGACGCCAGCAGAATCGCCAGCCCGGTGACCGGGGCCGTCGGACGTTTCCTTCTCGGGGTACGGCTGCTCCTGCGCGGGCTGGGCCTCTACGTGCGCAGCCCGAAGCTGATGCTGCTCGGCATCGTGCCGGCGCTGATCTCCGGCGCGCTCTTCGTGGCCGCGTACGCCACCCTCGTCTACTTCGTGGACGACCTCGCCGCCCTGGTCACCCCGTTCGCCGACGACTGGTCGAGCACCGGTCGCAGCCTCGTCCGGGTGGTCGCCGGACTGGCCTTCCTGGGGATCGGCGGGTTGCTCGCGGTGATCAGCTTCACGGCGGTCACCCTGGTCATCGGCGATCCGTTCTACGAGAAGATCTCCGAGGAGGTGGAGGAGCGGCTCGGCGGCACCCCGGACGCCGTGGACGTGCCGTTCTGGTCATCGCTGCGCCGCAGCACCGCCGACTCCGTACGCCTGGTGGCCCTCACCGCGCTCGTCGGCATCCCCCTCTTCGCCGCCGGGTTCATCCCGGTGGTGGGCCAGACGGTCGTACCGGTGATCGGGGCGGCGGTGGGTGGCTGGTTCCTCGCCGTCGAGCTGGTCGGAGCACCCTTCTACCGGCGCGGCATGCGGCTGCCGCAGCGCCGGACGATCCTCAAGGCGGACCGGCCCATGGCGCTCGGCTTCGGAGTGGCGGTCTTCCTGTGCTTCCTCATCCCCCTCGGCGCGGTGCTGGTCATGCCGGCCGCCGTCGCCGGGGCCACCCTGCTGGCCCGCCGCTCGTTGGGCCAGTCGATCGAGGAGAGCTGACGTGGAGATCACCCTGATCGAGGGCGACATCACCGAACAGCGGGTCGACGCCATCGTGAACGCCGCGAACTCGTCCCTGCTCGGCGGCGGTGGAGTGGACGGCGCAATCCACCGACGCGGCGGCCCCGCCATCCTGGCCGAGTGCCGGGCGCTGCGCGCGTCGAAGTACGGCAGAGGGCTCCCCACCGGGCAGGCGGTGGCGACGACCGCCGGGAACCTGCCGGCGCGCTGGGTCATTCACACGGTCGGCCCGGTCTTCTCGGCCGGCGAGGACCGGTCGGAGCTGCTGCGCGACTGCTACGCCAACAGCCTGCGGGTCGCCGACGAGCTGGGCGCGTCCACGGTGGCGTTTCCGCTGATCTCCGCCGGCATCTACGGCTGGCCGGTTGACGACGCGGTCCGCCAGGCGTTGACGGTGCTGCGCGCGGCCACGCCCGCGTCGGTCACGGAGGCCCGCCTGGTGCTCTTCGGCGCGGACACCCACGCCACGGCCCGCGAGGTCTTCGACGCGGCGTAGGCCCTGGGCGACTCTCACTTGATCACTTGATGCTGACAAGTTGAAAATCGCTCCTGAGAACTGCTCACCATCGAGTGATCAAGGATTCGATGTGCGGCGGGCTCGCGCGGCGCTACCGGCGCCGCCGGTCCCGCCGGTCCGCCGGGCTCGCCGGGTTCGCCGCAGATCTTGGACAGTTACCGTTCGCTCAGGACGGTAACTGTCCAAGATCTCGTCGTTTCGGCGCGATCACGGTTCGCCATCGCTGTCGGGCACGCATAGCGAAAGACCCCCGGGCTTGCCCGAGGGTCTTTGTCGATGCGGCGGCTCAGAGGGCGACGGTCTTCACCATGTCGACGATGCCCTGCCAGGTGTGAGGGTTGAAGCGGAGCGTGCCGCCATCGCGGTCCTTGGTGTCCCGGACGAGGACGACGCCCGGCAGGTTGTCGGCGACCTCGACACAATCGCCACCGTTGGAGCTGCTTCGGGTGCTGGTACGCCACTCGGCGCCGGTCAGGTCAGCCATGTTCGTGCCTACAAGAAGTCGATGGTGTGGCGGCGTGGGAGGGCCAGTGATCGCAGCGTATCCCAGATGGCCAAGAGCGGGGCCGTCTCGTTGGTCAGCCGGCCGGATGCCTGGTCGTCGAGGTCCCCCACGTCGCCATCCTCAGTGGTCGCAATGACGAACGGCCCGGCCTGCCCGGCATGCACGCGTCGAGCGGCAACACATGAAGGAAGGTGGTGGGCCGCTGCGCCATTTCGATCAGGTGGTCCAGCTGGGGATGCATGACGTCGGGCTCCCCCCGGAGTAGCGCGCATTCGTCGATAACCGCGATGAAGAGCGGAGGCTTGCGCCGGTTGAGGACCGCGGCCTGTCGGCGGGGCCGCGTCTCCACGTAACCCGCAACCTCGTCCGCGTCCAGCAAGCCACTACTGAGGACTAGCGATGCGTACTCCGGTGTCTGTAGCAGGCCGGGGATTACAGACGGCCGCAGCCACGCCGGCTCACGGCGCTTCAAAACGTCCGGCCAAATGTCCTCCACATCGAGCCCCAGGGCAGACGCCGCAGCCGCTCGATGGCGGGGGCGGCCCCTCCTGGCCCACCGGAGGGGGAACCATGCCCACACCACCAGGACCGACGTTCCGGGCCGGCGACCTGCTACGCCTGTCGGCGACCGCGAGCGTGCAGTTCCTTCGCCCGATCACCGTGCGGGTCATCCGCGAGCTGGAGTGGGACACGTACGAGTTGGGCGCGCGCGGCGACGCGGTCGCCCGGCGGGGGGTCTACGTGCGGCGCGAAGGCGTGCAGTTAGTCAACGGGTGCGCCGAATGAGCCCGCGTCCGCGTGCGCACAACGCCGGCCTGCCGCACTGGCGCTGTACCCGCTGCGGCGCGCACTGGCCGTGTTCGGCCGCGCGGCTGTCACTGCTGTCCCGTTGGCACGGCGACCCGGTCGGGATACTGCTGATGTTGACCACGCTCGCGCGCGAGGCGTGCGCTGACGCGCTCAAGCTGGGCCGCGACCCGACCCGGCGGTGTACGTGGCGCGGTTCCTGGAATGGACGCGCCCACGCAATCAAGCTGACTGATCAGGTCAGGTCGGCCAGACACGCCCACAGGGTCGTCACCGGTCGGTAGCCCAGCCGGGCGTTGATCGCCAGCATCGGCGCGTTCGACTCGTCGTTCGAGGTGTACGCGATCCGTACGCCGTCGGCGGCGGCCCGGTCCAGCGCCGCCGTCTTGGCCAGTCGGGCCAGTCCTCGACCCCGGTACGCCGGGACGGAGCAGGTGTAGTCCGACCACATCCGGTCGCCGTCCCGCTTGACGAGGCTGAACGCGCCCACGTCGCCGTCGACCTCGGCGGCGGTGCTGGCGAACTTGTCCAGTCCGACGTTGTCCCACACGTCGTACCGCCAGCTCTCGAAGGTGACCGCGTCGACGGGCACGTCACCGGGTTCGTCGACGGCCGAGGCGACGTCCGCCGCATAGAGCAGGTGCGGGTCCAGCTCGGCGATCGGCCGCAGCCGTACGCCCGGCGGCGGTTCCGGCAGCGCGGGCGGTGGGGTCAGGTCCAGCGCGGAGTAGCGCACCTCGCGGCTGGGCGTGAAGCCGTGCCGGCTGGCGAAGGGCAGCGAGTCCGCCGTGGCCATGGTGCGGACGCGGCGCACCCCGAGCGGGCGGAGGTGGTCGGTCGCGGCGGTCAGCAGCGCGGTCCCGATGCCTCGGCGACGGTGGTCGGGGTGTACGTGCAGCGTGCTGACGTCGCCGAAGCCTTCCATCGAGGTCGAGGTGTTGGGTTCGGCGGACGTCCAACCGACCACCTGGCCGTCGACCTCGGCCACGAACGCGGCCCAGCCACCGTGTGGTGGTTCGGCGATCATCTTGCGGGTCGACTCGACCCCGCGCACCAGGTACGGATGGACGATCGCCCGCAGCGCCACCACGGCGGCGGCGTCGTCCGGTCGGGCTTCGCGGATGCGCATGTCAGGCCCCCGTCCGTACGGCGGCGACGGCCTCGACCTCGACGAGCTGGTCGTCGTAGCCGAGCACGGCCACCCCGAGCAGGGTGCTGGGCGGGTCGTGGTCGCCGAAGAAGTCCCGGACCACCTCCCAGACGGTCACCAGGTCGGCCTGTTGCGGCGATGCGACGTACACGGTGGTCTTGACGACGTCGGTGAGCCGCGCACCGGCCGCGCCGAGGGCGGTCTCCAGGTTCGCCATCACCTGCCGGGCCTGCGCGGCGTGGTCGCCCGGCGCGACGGTACGACCCTCGGCGTCGAGCGGGCACGCGCCGGCCGTGAACACCAGCCGGGCGGGCGGTTCGACGCTGGCCGCGTACGCGTACTCGGCGACGTCGGAGAGAGCGGGCACGTGCAGCAGCGCGACAGGATCCGGCATGCCGGCGAGGCTAACGACGATCGCCCGCCGCAGCGACGCATTAACGGGCAGGCAGCAAGTTCAGGGTTGTTGCTGGCTCCCGACGCCGGGAAGCAGCAACAACACCGAAGTTGCGCGGATCTCGAGAAACGGATCTTGCAACGGGTCACGCCGACGCGCGGATGATCAGCTCGGTGTCCAGCATGATTGCCGGTTCGATCGCCTCGCCGGCCGCCAGCCGGAGCAGTTGGCGGGTCATCCGTCGGCCGAGTTCCACGATCGGCTGGCGGACGGTGGTCAGCGGCGGTTCGGTGTACGCGGCGGTCTCGATGTCGTCGAAGCCGACCACCGCCACGTCCTCGGGCACCCGCCGGCCGGCCTCGCGCAGCGTCCGCAGGGCGGCGTGCGCCATCAGGTCGGAGGCGGCGAAGACCCCGTCCAGGTCGGGGTGTTCGCTGAGGAGCTGGTGCATCGCCGCCGCGCCGGACTCCCGGGTGAAGTCACCGACGGCGACCAGTTCGGGGAGCCCGGCGGCGGCGACCGCCTCCCGGTAGCCGTTCAGCCGTTCGATGCCGGCCACCATGTCCTGCGGGCCGGCGATGGTGGCGATCCGCCGCCGACCGCTGTCGATCATGTGCCGGACGGCGGCGGTGACCCCGCCGACGTGGTCGACGTCCACGTACGGCACGGGTACGTCGCCGAGCGGCCGGCCGCTGACCACCACCGGGATGCCGAGGCGGGCCAGCGTGCCGGGCAGCGGGTCGGCGCCGTGCAGCGAGGCGAAGAGCACCCCGTCGACGTGCCGGCCGGTGGTGTACCGCTCGACTCGCTGGTGCCCGGCCGGTGAGCCGGCCAGCATCAGCACCAACTGCTTGTCGGCGGCCTCCAACTCCTGGCTGACGCCCCGGATGATGCCGGGGAAGACCTGGTCGTCGGAGAAGACCCGGGTGGCGGCCTCCGGCATGACCAGGGCGATCGAGTCGGTGCGCTGGGTGACGAGGCTGCGGGCGGCGAGGTTGGGCACGTACCCCAACTCGGCGACCGCCCGCTTGACAGCCTCCCGGATCGGCTCCGCGACGGTGGTGGAGCCGTTGACCACCCGGGACACGGTGGCCCTGGACACCCCGGCCCGTGCCGCCACCGCCTCCAACGTCGGCCGGTGCGCCGTCGTCATCGTGACTGTCCCCCGCTCGTCACAGCCCGTTCCGGGAGATCACCTCCTGGTACCACCGGGCGCTGGCCTTCGGTGTGCGCCGCTGGGTCAGGTAGTCGACGTGCACGATCCCGAACCGCTTGCGGTAACCCTCCGCCCACTCGAAGTTGTCCAACAATGACCATACGAGATACCCGCGCAGATCAACGCCCCGGGAGATCGCCTCGTGGGCGGCCCGCAGGTGCCCGTCGAGGTAGGCGATCCGGTCGTTGTCGATCACCTGTCCCAGCCCCTCGGACGACTCGGCACCCGCCTTGTCTCCGAACGCCGCGCCGTTCTCGGTGATCAGCAGCGGCACCCCCGGGTAGTCGGCGGCGATCCGTTCCAGCAGCCGCGTCAGTCCGGCGGGCTCGATCATCCAGCCCATGTCGGTGAGCGGTCCGCTCGGCGGCAGGAAGTGCACGGCGCCCGCGGTCCCCGGGTACGCGCCGTTACCGTCGCCGTCCGGCCGACCCGCCACGTAGGTGGGCGCGTAGTAGTTGAGCCCGAGCAGGTCGATGGGGGCGGCGATGAGCTTTTCGTCGCCGTCGTGGATGAACGTCGGCTCGACGATGCGCGCCACGTGCTCGCGGACGTCGTCGGGGTAGCCGCCGGTCAGCAGCGGGTCCAGGAAGATCCGGTTGTGCAGGCCGTCGACCAGCCGGACGGTGGCCGCGTCGGCCGCGCTCTGCGGGTCCGCCGGTCGTACATCTGCCGGGTTGATGGTGATGCCGACGCTGCGCGCGCCGGCCGCGCGCAGCGCCCGCGCGGCCAGGCCGTGCGCCAACAGCAGATGGTGTACGGCGGTGAAGGCGGCCGCCCCGTCCCGCTCACCCGGGGCGTGCACTCCGTTGCCGTAGCCGAGGTAGGCCGAGCACCACGGCTCGTTGAGGGTGGTCCAGGTGTCGATCCGGTCGCCGAGGCGGGCGTGGACGGCGGTGGCGTACGTGGCGAAGTGCTCGGCGGTCTCCCGGTTGGTCCAGCCGCCCCGGTCCTGGAGGCTCTGCGGCAGGTCCCAGTGGTAGAGGGTGACGATCGGGTCGATGCCCCGGGCCAGCAGCGTGTCGGTGAGCCGGTCGTAGAAGTCCAGCCCGCGCGGGTTGACCGGGCCGCTGCCGTCGGGCTGGATCCGGGGCCAGGCGACCGAGAAACGGTACGCCTGAAGGCCCAGCTCGGCCATCAACGCCACGTCGTCGGCGTACCGGTGGTAGTGGTCGCAGGCGACGTCGCCGGTGTGGCCCTGGTAGACCTTTCCCGGCGTACGGCAGAAGGTGTCCCAGATGGACGGACCGCGACCGTCGTCGCGGGCCGCGCCCTCGATCTGGTACGCGGCGGTGGCCGCCCCCCAGAGGAAGTGTTCGGGAAATCGGATCTCGTTCACGCCTTGACCGCACCTTCCATGATCCCGCCGATGATCTGGCGACCGAACAGCACGAAGACCAGCAACAGGGGCAGCGTCGCGATGGCCGTGCCGGTGAACACCTGTGACATGTCCTGGTAGTACCCGTCGGACAGCGCCCGCAGGGAGAGCTGAACGGTCGGATTGGCCGGGTCGTTCAACACAGCGTACGGCCACAGGAAGTCGTTCCAGGTGGTCATGAACGTGAGCAGACCGAGCACGGCGGCGGCCGGGCGCAGCGCCGGCAGCACGACGTGCCACCAGATGCGCGCGGTGCCGCAGCCGTCCATCCGGGCGGCCTCGATCAGCTCGTCGCTGATGGCCTGGCCGGCGTACTGCCGCATCATGAACACCCCGAACCCGGTGACCAGCACGGGGACGATGACCGCGGGCAGCCGATCGTTCCACTGCAACTTGGTCATGAGCAGGTAGAGCGGGATCACCCCGAGCTGCGTCGGCACCATCATGGTCGCGATGATCACCAACAGCAGCGCGTTGCGGCCCCGGAAGCGCAGCTTCGCGAAGGCGAACCCGGCCAGGCTGGAGAACAACACCACCGAGACGGTGACCGTGGTCGCCACGATCACCGAGTTGATCAGGCCGGTCAGGAAGTACGCGTCGGTGTTGTCGAACAGCCGGGCGATGTTCGCACCCAGGTTGTTGCCCGGCGTGATCGGGGGCGGCAGTTGGCCCATGGCGTCGCTGGTACGGCTGGCGACGACGAACATCCACCAGATCGGGAAGATGGACAGGACGGCGGCGGCGACCAGGGCGAAGTAGGTGAGCGGGCTGGCCCGCCAGAGCCGGCTCATCGGGATCCCTTCCTGCCAGTGCCGGCTGTGCCGCCGAGGCGGCGCAGGACCAGCACGTTGACGGCCGCGACGAGTGCGATGAGCGCGAAGAGCAGCCACGCCACCGCCGAGCCGTAGCCGAAGTTGTAGTGCGGCGCGAAGGCGTTCTCGAACATGTACATGGTCAGGGTCTGCGACTCGCGCAGCGGTCCGCCCCGGATCGGGTTGGTGCCGGAGTGGAACATCCGGGGCTCGGTGAAGAGCTGGAGGCCGCCGATGGTGGCGATGATGGTGCAGAAGATGATCGTCGGTTTGAGCAGCGGCACGGTGACCGACCAGAACTGGCGGGCCCGGCTGGCGCCGTCGATCGCCGCCGCCTCGTAGAGGTCCCGGGGGATGGCCTGCATCGCGGCCAGCAGGATCAGCGCGTTGTAACCGGTCCACCGCCAGTCGACCATCGCGGAGATCGCGACCCAGGAGGCGATCCGGTTGGACTTCCACTCGATGGCGTCGATTCCGACCAGGTCGAGCAGCCAGTTGACCATGCCGAAGTCGCGGCCGAAGAGCACCCCGAAGACGATCGCCACGGCGGCCGTGGAGGTGACGTTGGGGACGAGCACCGCCATCCGCCAGCCCGTGCGCCCGCGCAGGCCCCGGTTCAGCAGGTTGGCCAACCAGAGCGCGGCAAGCAACTGCGGCACGGTGGAGATGACGAAGATGCCGAGCGTGTTGACCAGCGCGTGCCAGAAGTCCACGTCGGCGAGCAACCGGGTGTAGTTCTCCGCGCCCACGAACGGGTGGTCGGTGCCGAGCAGGTCCCAGTCGTGCAGCGAGACCCAGAAGGTGTACGCCAGCGGGTAGACCCCGAACACCGCGAAGAGCAGGAAGAACGGGGCGATGTAGAGGTACGGCGAGTAGCGGGTGTCGAGGTGGCTGAGCCGCCCCGACGATGGTCGGCGGGGTCTGGTCGTCGGTGCGACCGGTGGGCGGGCGTCGAGCTGGACGGTCATGCCCGGAAACTCCTTTCCGTCGTGCGGGCGGCGCCCCGGCTCCCGGAGCCCGCCCGCACGCTGGCTCGGGCTACTTGGCGGCGGCCTTCTTGGCGTTGGTCACCGCGTCCGTCCAGCCCTGCGCGGGGCTGCGCTGGCCCAGCTCCACGGTGCGTACGGCGTTCTCCACCTCGGTACGCACGGCCTGGTTCTTGGGGCCCATGTAGACCGGCTTCAGGCTCTTCGCGCCGGTGCCGAAGATCATTCCGACGGGCGCGTCGGAGAAGTACGCGTTCGTCGACTGAGCGATCGCCGGGTCGTCGAGCGCCTGCGGCGACGACGGCAGCGGGCCCTTGGCCTTGAACGCGCCGATCTGGCCCTTGGCGCTGGTCAGGAACTTCGCCAGCTCGATGGCCTCGGCCTGGTGCTTGCTCTGCTTCGGCACGGCGAGGTGCGACCCACCCCAGTTGCCGCCGTTGCCCGGTACCCGGGCGATGTCCCACTTGCCCTTGGCCGCCGGGCCGGCGTTGCCCTCGATGACCCCGGTCATCCACGCGGGGCAGGCGATGGTGGCGAACTTGCTCTGCTTGAAGGCGGACACCCACTCCTCGGACCAGGAGCCGTACTTGCCGGACAGGCCCGAGTCGATGATGTCCATCGTGGTGTCCCAGGCCTGTCGTACCGCCGGGTTGCTGTCGACCACGACGTTGCCGCTGGTGTCGTAGTAGCTGTAGCCGGTGGTGTTGCCGGCGTTCTGGAGCAGGATCGTGTTGAAGGTGTTGGTGGCCGCGTCGAGGAAGGACGCCCCGGTCTTGGCGGCGACGAACTTCTCCCCGGTGGCGATGTAGTCCGGCCAGGTGGGCCAGAGCTTGGACACCGCGTCCCGTTCGGTGGGCAGACCGGCCTTTTCGAAGAGGTCCTTGCGGTAGCAGATGGCGATGCCGCCGACGTCGGTGCCGAGGCCGATGAGCTGCTTGCCGTCGGCGGTCAGGCCGGCGTTCCACTTCCACTCCAGGAAGTTGCCCTTGAGGTCGGCGGCGCCGTGGTCCAGCAGGTTGACGAAGTTGTTCGGGTTCGCCTTGTACTCGACCAGCAGGCCCTCCTCGATGGCCACGATGTCGCCGGCGCCCCGGCCGGCGGCGAGCCACTGGGTCAGCTTCGGTGAGTACTCGTCGAGGTTGCTGCCGGTGCCCCGTTCGACGATCTTCACGTCGGGGTGCGCGGCCATGTACTCCTGGTAGAGCTGGTCGTAGCCGAACTGGCCGAAGACGTCGACGGTCAGCGTGATCGGCCCGCCCGCGTCGGCGTCGTCACCGCCGCCGCAGCCGGCGGTGACGAGCAGGGCGGTGGTTGCGGCGAGGGCCACCGCGGCGAGGCGGCGGCGCGGAAGGACAGCCATCGTATGGACCTCTCTCAGGGTGATGAGGTGGTGGCAGAAAGCCAAGAGAGCGCTCTCACGTCAGGGTGGTGGCTGTCCCCTCAGCCTGTCAAGAGAGCGCTCTCACGAATCTGTCCATCGATACACGACGAGGGCGTCACCCCGGTCGGAGTGACGCCCTCGCGTCCAAGCGGTGGCGCGAGATCAGCCGGTGCGCAGACCGTCCAGCAGCGCGCGGTCGCCCGTGACGTCGAGCGTCTCGAAGCTGACCCGGCCCCAGAGCGCCAGCAGCAGGTCGCTCGCGGTGCCACTGACCTGCACGCGGGCGTGGTGGTCGTCGTGGTCGAAGATGGTCGCCGTGTCGAGCAGCGCCACCCCCTCGCCGCGCAGCCGCAGATACCACTCCTGATCCGCGTCGGTCGCCGCGAGTTGGACCACCCCGCGCCAGTCGCCCTTCACCTGCCGCCGGCCGGCCGGCAGCCAGGTGTCCAACACCTCGCTCACCCCGTCGGCGGCCAGCTTCGCCTCGACCGGCTCACCGGCCGCGATGGCGAGCTGGGCGTCCCAGCGGTGCACCGCCGTCTCGTGCGCCATCCGGCGGGGCCAGAAACCCGCCTTCTTCGGCTGCGGGGCCCAGTTCCACGCCGGCGCCTCCGGGTCGAGCCCGTCGAACAGGGTCATCAGCTGGTCGTACCCCTGCTGCCAGAGCTGGAGCGCGCTCACGCCGGACGGCACCGCGGACGCGTCCCGGCGGGGCGGGGCCTCCGTGCTCCCCGACCCGGCAAACGAATAAACCCAGTGGTAGATGCCTGCGAGGTGCAGAGTGAGATCATTGACCGTCCAGCCGGGACAGGACAGCACGGGTGTCTCCGGCGGTGCCTCGGCAACCGCCGCGGCGAACGCCGGACCCTCGGCCCGGAGTGCCCCAATCCAGAAATCCTTGCTGCCCTGCACTCTGCTCATCGCCATCCTCCCGGGGGTGCCGGGCCACCAGTGGGTGCCACGGCTGCCCATCAGCCTAAGGTGAAAGACGTGTCAGACGCCTACGCCCAGCCGACAACCGAAGCCGATCGTGCCATTCCGGGTCCACTGGCTGGCTACACCACGCTACGGATGGGCGGGCCCGCCGGGCGGATCGTGGCCGCGACCAACGCCGACGAGATCATCCAGGTGGTCCGGCGCACGGACCAGCCGATCCTCGTCCTGGCCGGCGGCAGCAACGTGGTGATCGGCGACGACGGCTTCCCCGGGACGGTCGTGCTGGTGCGCTCGGGTGGCCTGCGGGTACTGGCCCAGGACGCCGAGTCGGTCACCGTCCGTGTCGAGGCTGGCGAGCCGTGGGACGACCTGGTCGCCACCACGGTCCGTAACGGCTGGGCCGGCCTGGAGTGCCTCTCCGGCATCCCCGGCTCGACCGGCGCCACCCCGATCCAGAACGTCGGCGCGTACGGCCAGGAGGTCGCCGAGACGATCACCGGAGTCGAGGTGTACGACCGCCTCGACGGCACCCGTCAGCTCGTCCCCGCCGCCGAGTGCGGGTTCGCCTACCGGGGAAGCATCTTCAAGTACCAGGATCGCTGGATCGTGCTCTCGGTCGACTTCCGGCTCGCCCGCTCGCCGCTGTCCGGCCCGGTGCGGTACGCCGAACTGGCCCGGGCGCTCGGCGTCGAGGCGGGCGACCAGGTGCCGCTGGCCGACGCGCGCGCGGCGGTGCTGCGACTGCGCGCCGGCAAGGGCATGGTGTTGGACGCCGCCGACCCGGACACCCGCTCGGTCGGCTCCTTCTTCACCAACCCGGTCCTTGACCAGGCGACGTACGAGCTGCTCCGCGAACGCGCCGCCGAGCTGGGCGAGCCGCCGGCCTGGCCCGGACGCGACGGCTCGGTCAAGGTGAGCGCGGCCTGGCTGATCGACAAGGCGGGCTTCGCCAAGGGCCATCCCGGCCCCGGTGGCGTGGCCATCTCCGGCAAGCACACCCTCGCCCTGACCAACCGCAGCGGCACCGCCAGCACCAGCGACCTGCTCAGGCTGGCCAACACCATCCGCGACGAGGTGCACGACCGCTTCGGCGTGACCCTGCACCCCGAACCAGTCCTGATCAACTGCGCCCTCTAACCCGCAAGGGGCCAGGGGAGGGTCAGTTCGCCCTGACGCCAGCGCTTCGGAGTGGACAGGACGGGCCAGCCCTCGGCCCTCAGGTGGGTCACCGCGCGCACCCAGCGTTGGCGGGGGCCGAACGGGGCGTACGGGGCGGCCGTCCGCCAGGCGTCCTCCAACGCCCCGATCAGGTCGTGGATCGCCTCGCCCGGGACGTTGCGGTGGATCAGCGCCTTGGGTAACCGCTCGGCCAGCTCGGCGGGGCTGCCCAGCGTGGTGAGCTTCGCGGCCAGGGTCAACGTCCGGGGGCCGTCCGCGTCGAGGAGCAGCCAGGTCGCCAGCCGGCCCAGCTCGTCACAGGTGCCCTCCACGAGCACCCCGCCCGGGGAGAGCGCGGCGGTCATCGTGCGCCAGGCCTCGTGCACGTCGCTCTCGTCGTACTGTCGCAGGACGTTGAACGCGCGGACCAGCGCCGGCCGGAGCCCGGCCAGCTCGAAGCCACCCCGGGCGAAGGTCAGGCCCGGCGGGTCGGCGGCCGGCGTCGCGGCTGCCACCCGCGCCGGGTCGATCTCCAGCCCGACCAGGCGTACGTCCCGACGGACCCCCGCCGCCAGTCGGGCCCGCAGCTCCACGGCGGTGACCGGCGTGGCGCCGAAACCCAGGTCCACCACCAGCGGATCGGCCGCGGCCCGCAGCCGGTCACCGCACGTCGCCACGATCCAGTTGTCCACCCGGCGGAGCCGGTTCGGGTTGGTCGTGCCGCGGGTGACCACCCCGAGGGGCCGGCGTGGTGGCACCTGGCTCATGGGTCCTGTCTCCGACTCAGGAGACCCGGTGCACCTTGTGCTGTGCGGCCTGCGCCCGCGGCCGGACCACCAACCGGTCGACGTTCACGTGCTCGGGGCGGGTGGCGCACCAGGCGATGCAGTCGGCCACGTCCTCGGCCACCAGCGGTCCGGGCACCCCGGCGTAGACGGCGGCGGCCCGCTCGGCATCCCCGTCGAAGCGGACCAGCCCGAACTCCTCGGTCTGCACCATCCCCGGGTCGATCTCGATCACCCGCAGCGGCCGGCCGCACAGCTCCAGCCGGAGCGTGCCGGCGATGGCCGTCTGCGCGTGCTTGGCCGCCGTGTAACCGCCACCACCCTCGTACACGGTCAGCCCGGCCGTGGAGGAGACCACCACGATGGTCCCCGAGCCGGACGCCTCCAGCGCCGGCAGCAGCGCCTGGGTCACCCGCAGCGTGCCGAGCACGTTCACGTCGTACATCCACTGCCAGTCGTCGAGCGAGCCGGACTCCACCGGGTCCAGGCCGCGCGCGCCGCCCGCGTTGTTGACCAGCAGGGTGACCGGCCCGGGCGCCCGGGCGGCGGCCTCGGCGAGCCCGGCCACCGACTCGTCCGAGGTGACGTCGCAGGTCACTGCGGTTGCCTGCCCGCCAGCGGCGGTGATCTCGGCGACGAGGTCGGCGAGACGGTCGGCGCGGCGGGCGGCGGCGAGTACGTGGAAGCCCTCGGCGGCGAGCCTGCGGGCGGTGGCCGCGCCGATTCCGCTGGACGCTCCGGTGACGATGGCGACAGAGGTCATCGGGTCATTGTCACCCGCGCCGCACCGTCGATCCCGAGCGGGCGTCGGGCTGCGCCGGAGGGTGTCGGTGATGAGGTCCGTCACGCCGGGCGGCCGCGCTGAGGCATTTCCGTAGCCCGATGGGGAAGATGACACCCGGCGTACAGGTTGACCGAGAAGCGCCGATCGTGCGTGACGGCATTAACCGTGACAGAAGGAGCGGACGTGGCGGAACTGCACACCGGTGTCGGTCGTCAGCGAGGTGCCCGACCGTGGCCCCGACCCCGCCGCATCGCCACCCTCTCCGTCCACACATCCCCCCTGCACCAGCCCGGAACGGGCGATGCCGGGGGGATGAACGTGTACATCCTGGAAGTCGCCCGGCGGCTCGCCGAGGCCGACGTCGAGGTGGAGATCTTCACCCGGGCCACTTCGAGCGACCTTCCCCCGGTTGTCGAGATGGCCCCTGGCGTGCAGGTTCGACACATCATGTCCGGCCCGCTCGAAGGGTTGACCAAGGAGGAGCTGCCCGGCCAGCTCTGCGCCTTCACCGCCGGGGTGCTGCGTGCCGAGGCGTCCCGGCCGCCCGGGCACTACGACCTCATCCACTCCCACTACTGGCTCTCCGGCCAGGTCGGCTGGCTGGCCAAGGAGCGCTGGGGCGTGCCGCTCGTGCACACCGCGCACACCCTCGCGAAGGTCAAGAACGCCCAGCTCGCGGCCGACGACCGACCGGAGCCGAAGGCCCGGGTGATCGGCGAGGAGCAGGTGGTCGCCGAGGCGGACCAGCTGGTCGCCAACACCCGGGTTGAGGCCCGCGACCTCGTCGAGCGGTACGACGCCGACCCCGCCCAGGTCACGGTCGTGCAGCCGGGCGTCGACCTGACCCGGTTCCGCCCCGCACCGGGCGACCGCCACCTGGCCGCCCGTGCCGCCCGCCGCCGGCTGGGGCTGCCGGTCGACGGGTACGTGGTGGCCTTCGTCGGTCGGATCCAACCACTCAAGGCACCGGACGTGCTGATCCGCGCCGTCGCCGCGCTGCGCGAGCGGGACCCCGCCCTGGCGGACGAGGTGACCGTGGTGATCTGCGGCGGGCCCAGCGGCAGCGGCCTGGACCGGCCGACCGCCCTCATCGAGCTGGCCGCCACGCTCGGGGTCACCGACCGGGTCGTGTTCCTGCCGCCGCGCACCGGCGACGACCTGCCGGCCCTGTACCGGGCCGCCGACCTGGTCGCGGTGCCGTCGCACAACGAATCCTTCGGGCTGGTCGCACTGGAAGCCCAGGCCTGCGGTACGCCGGTGCTGGCCGCCGCCGTCGGGGGCCTGGTGACCGCCGTGCGGGACCACGTGAGCGGGGTACTGATCGACGGGCACGACCCGGTGGACTGGGCCCGCGCGCTGAGTCGCCTGCTGCCGGACAGCGCCCTGCGGGCCACGCTGTCCCGGGGCGCGGCGCAGCACGCCCGGCACTTCTCCTGGGACCGTACCGTGTCGGGTCTGCTCGACGTGTACGGCGAGGCGATCGCCGCGCGTCGGGCCCGGCTCGCCGCCGATCTGGCCTGCGACCCGGCGCTGTCCTGCTCCTGGTGACCCGGGCGCTCGCCACCGGGTGCGGGCGCCGGGTCGGTCGTAGAGTGGGTCCGGTGAGCCCGAAGAGCGATCTTGCGACCCTGATCGAGTCGGTCTGCGCCGACCGTGACCTGGCCTGGGAGTCGACCAGTCCCGGCTCGTACGCGGTGACCCTGCCGGGCACCCACAAGCTCAAGACGGTCTGCAACCTGATCGTCGGCGAGCACGCGCTGCGGATCGAGGCGTTCGTGATGCGCCAGCCCGACGAGCGCCGCGAGGAGCTGTGGGCGTGGCTGTTGCAGCGCAACGCCCGGATGTACGGCGTGTCCTTCTCCATCGACGCGGTCGGCGACGTCTACCTGACCGGCCGGGTGAATCCGGCCGGCGTGGACGCCGACGAACTGGATCGGCTGCTCGGTTCGGTGCTCACCTATTCGGACGAGTCCTTCGACACCATGCTGGAGATCGGCTTCGGCAGCTCGATCCGGCGCGAGTACGAGTGGCGCGTCAAGCGCGGCGAGTCGACCGCCAACCTGGCCGCCTTCGCCCACCTCTTCGAACCCTCCACCCCAGCCCCGACTCCCGACCCCGCCTGAAACCGCAACCGGGGCGCGCGGGTCCGCGCGCCCTGTGACGCGCGCCCGGTTGCGGGATCGACCGGGCGGGGCTGCGGGACCAAGGTGCTGCGTCGCCCCCTTTGCTCTGCTTCAACCGAGGCAACACTTGAGGGCTCCGAGTGTCGCCTGGGTTGAAGCAGAGCAAAGGACGTGTGGGGTGTGGGGGAGGGCGGCTCTTGGTCCCTTCCGTCCCCGTCCCCACCGGGGATGCGGCATCACCGCGGGATGCGACGCACGGAGGGTTCGGGACGCTCCTGCGGGGTATGCCGCGGCGCGCGGTGCGGCACAGGGACCCCCGCGCGCCGAGGACGGAGTGTCGAGGAGCGGAGCGTCCCATGGCTCAGCGGAACAGCTCAGGTCGCGGCGGGACTGCGACCCGGACCAGACGACAGGCCGGCAACCAGACTCCGGGTACCCCGGGGGTCTCGGAGTCGGCGATCTCGCAGATGCGGGTGGACGACATCCGCGGGCAACTGCGCAAGCGCGGGGTCTCCGGTATCTCCGCGATGCGCAAGCCCGACCTGGTGAAGCAGTTGGTGCGCTCGCTGCGCTCGGACGCCGGTGGCGCAGGTCGGCGCAGCACCGGGCCGGCCGGCCGGGCATCCGGCAGCAGGGCGTCGGCGGGTCGGGCCGCCGCGACGAAGAAGTCGGCGGCGCGGGCGGTGCCGAGTCGTGCGAAGGCCGCGCCCGCGAACAAGAGCGCCCCGGCGAAGCGAGCCGCCGCGAAGAAGACGGCCGCCGCGAAGAGCGCCCCGGCGCGGAAGACGACGGCTGCGAAGAGGACGACGACCGCACGGACGTCGACGGCGGCCCGTAAGTCGGCCACCGCGAAGAAGACCACGGCGGCGAAATCGACGGCGGCCCGCCGGCCCTCGGCGACCGCGCGGACGACGGCCCGTACCGCTCCGGCGCGCAAGGCGCCCGCGAAGAAGGCGCCGGCCCGGCCGGCGGCCAAGCGCACGGCTCCCGCGAAGCGCGCGACCGCCAAGAGCACGGCGACCGCCAAGAACACGGCGACCGCCAAGAGCGCGTCTCCCGCGAAGCGGGCCACGGCGAGCCGGTCGACGGGCACGGCGGCCGGTGGGATCCGGACCGGTCGGGGCAGCGGACGGTCGGTCCGCAGCTCGCAGGTGATCGCGTCGATCGCCGATCGGCCGGAGCGGCCGGGCCGGAGTCTGATCACCGCGAATCACGAGGTGATCCAGCGCTGGGCGCGGGCGCGGGGCGCGAAGCCGGCGACCATCGCGGGTACCGAGCGGGAGGGTCGAGCCGGTGTGCTGACCTTCAACATTCCCGGATACCGGGAAAGCAGCCGGATTCGGGAGATCACCTGGGATGAGTGGTTCCACACATTCGATCTGCGCCGGCTCAATTTGATCTACCAGGAGCAGATGCGCGACGGTCGGCCGAGCAACTTCTTCCGGACCGAGTCACCCGATCGTGAGGACGGGTGAGGTGTTTGCGGGAATGCTCGACGGGTAACCGGCTGTTGCCAGAGACCGAGGCCCGAGCTGGGGATACTCGTCAGTTGTGACCGGCGAGACAGCCGTTTGAGTTGAATCCAGAATCCGGCCGAACTAGCTTTATTGCGCCGCACCACGCTTGGAAACGTTCGGGGGAGCGGCGGATCGATCAGATCCGCGCACCAGGCGAGGTGCGAGGGGACGGGTGGACCAACCGTTGGGGGACGGTGCCCACCTGTTTGGACCGGCGGCGCGAGCGGGCGATGCTTACGGGGGTGAGTGTTGCCCGCCGCCGCCGGCCCCACACCGGCGAGCGCCCACCAATGACCTTCGGGACATGGTGGGCGCTTTGCCGTCGTACGGTCAGCCTGTCGGGATCCGGTCTGCCGGCTCCCGCTCGGCGGCCCGGCGCAGCGCGTCGACGTGCCGCTCACGGGACGGCCCGGCCAGCAGGTGGCCGACGGCGGCCAGCACGCCCAACCCGCCCACGATCAGCCAGTGCCGGTCGCCGAGGTACTGCAGGCTCACCCCGCCCAGCATGGGGGCGACGAAGGCCGCGGCGGGGAACGTCAGGTAGAAGACCGACTGGTAGCGCGCGCGTAGGTCGGGCGGCGCGAGATCCGCGTTGATCTGGGCGTTGGGCGGGGCGGCGAGCATCGAGCCGATCGTCCAGACGACCGCCGCGCCCAGGTAGACGGCCAGGTGGTCGGCGACCGCGAGCACTCCGAAGCCGACCGCAAGCAGGGCGGTGGAGGCGGCCAGTACGACGGCCTTGCGGCGTCGGTCGATCAGGCGGGGCACGAACAGTTGCCCCAGCACGATCAGCGCGCCGCCGAGTGCCACGACCACGCCGTACGCCGATGGGCCGAGGCCGTCCGCGCGCATCGCCAGCGGCATGATCGTCGAGGTCTGCAGGGTGAGGACGGCCAGCACGAAGGTGAGCCCGACGAAGACCAGGAAGATCCGGTCGCTAAGTACGGTGAGCAGTCCGGGTCGGCGAGGTCGGACGGCGGTCGGCTGCCGGGCCGGTGGCGGGGGAGCGGACCGTCGCAGGGTCTCCGGAACCTTCCAGCCGATGACGGCGGCGGCGGTCAGCGTGGCGCCCGCGTCGACCAGGAACAGCGCGGTGAAGCTTGCCTCGGCCACCAGCCCGGCGAGCAGCGAGGCGACCGCCATCCCGAGGTTCAACGCCCAGAATTCCAGGTTGAACGCGCGCGAGCGCCGGTCGGCGGGCACCACGTCCACGATCGCCGCCACGAACGCCGGGCCGGGCATCGAGTGCGCGACGCCGACCAGCGCGGCGAACGCCGCGATCAGTGGCAGCGGCCGGCTGAAGGCCAGCGCCACCATCAGGGCGGCGGTGGCCAGGTGGGCGGCGAGCAGGGTCGACCGGCGACCCCACCGGTCGGCCAGCACGCCACCGAACAGCACGCCGACCGCCCCGCCGGCCCCGTACGCGCCGACGACGACGCCGGCCAGCGCCTCGGTCGCCCCCCGGGCGTCGGTGAGATAGAGCGACAGGAAGAGCATGGCGAACGCGCCCGCGCGGTTGATCAGCAGACCGGCCCACAGGTACCAGAACGTGCCGGGTAGCCCGCCTGCGGTGTCGTGCCACCAGCGCCGCAGGGCGTGCATGCGACCTCCCGACAGTTCAGTTTCTTAACCGTTTCCTCGGAACGGTAGTCGGGCCTCCGCGCGGTGGTCGTACCGGACTCAGGCCGTGGCCTCGGCGGCCTGCGGAGCACGCGCGCTCACCGGCGCCGCGACCTCGGCGGCGTGCCGCAGCGCGGCGGCCCGGCGCTCCCGGGCGGGGCCGGATGCCAGGTGGGCCACCGCCGTCAGCATGCCGATCAGGGCGCAGCCGAGCCACAGCGCCGCGTTGCCGACGTGTTCACGCACCAGTCCGCCCAGGATCGGCGCGCTGGCACCGGCGATCTGCCAGGAGAGGCCGAACACGCCCTGGTAGCGACCGCGTAGTTCGGCCGGGGAGAGCTCGGCGATCAGCGTGGAGTTCGACGGCGAGTTCAGCATCTCGCCGACCGTCCAGATCAACACGGTCAGCCCGTAGAACCAGGCGCTGCCTGCGAACGCGGTCAGCCCGAACCCGACGCCCATCACCACGGCGGCGACGGCGAGCACCTGCGAGCGGTTGCGCCCCCGGATCAGCCGGGGCACGAAGAGCTGGCCGACGACGATGAGCAGGCCGTTGAGCGCGATCACCGACCCGTAGGTGGCCGGGCTCAGGCCGGAGTCGCCCATGGCGATCGGCAGCATCGAGATGTGCTGGAGGAAGACCAGTGCGGCGAACAGGTTCAGCGTCACGAAGCCGAGAAAGACCCGGTCGGTGAGGATCGTGCGCAGGGCGCCGCGCGGGGCGGTGGTCGCCGCGACGGTGAACCCGCCGCCGTGTCGCGTCTCCGGCACCCGGACGAAGATGATCAGGGCGGTGATCAGCATGGTGCCGGCGTCGACCACGAACAGCAGCAGGTAGTCGGCCTGCGCGGCGAGGCCGGCGAGGATGGCGGCGCAGGCGAAGCCGAGGTTGATGGCCCAGTAGTTGAGCGAAAAGGCGCGCAGTCGGTCCCTCGCCGGCACCACGTCGATCATCATGGCCCCGAACGCCGGGCGGGCGGCCTCGGCGAACATGCCGAGCAGCAGGGCGCCCAGCGCGACCGCCCAGAGGTCCCGGGCCAGCCCGAGGGCGAGCATCATGGTCGCCGCGCCCACGTGCGCGGTGAGCAGCGTCGGCCGGCGACCCCACCGGTCCGCCAGGGCCCCGCCCGCCGTGGTGCCGACCGCGCCGCCGACGCCCCAGAGGCCGAGCACCAGGCCGGCCTGGGACGGGGAGAAGCCACGTTCCTGGGTCAGGTAGATGGCGAGGAACACGAGCACGAACGACCCGAGCCGGTTGATCAAGGTGCCGGACCACAGGTACCAGAAGGTCCTCGGCAGTCCGCCGGTGGTGTCCCGGAACCAGCCCCGCATCGTCCGCACGTCGTGCCCCCGCTTACAAGTAATGACCGATCTGACTACCGCGCCTTACGACCCTAGTGCCGGTCGGAATCGCAGGTCACCCGCTTTTTCACGTGGTGGTCGTCACCACGGGTGCCCGCGTGTCCGCAACCGGGTTGAGGCAGGATGATCCGCATGACTGCGAGCGAGGGGCCCACCGTCGGGACGCTGGTCCTGCTGCGGCACGGCGAGAGTGACTGGAACGCCAAGAACCTCTTCACCGGCTGGGTGGACGTCGACCTGACCGAGAAGGGCGAGGGCGAGGCACGGCGCGGCGGCGAGCTGCTGCGCGAGCACAGCCTGCTGCCGGACGTCGTCCACACCAGCGTGATGCGCCGGGCGATCCGCACCGCCGAGCTGGCGCTCAGCGCCGCCGACCGGCACTGGATCGCCGTGCGCCGGTCGTGGCGGCTCAACGAGCGCCACTACGGCGCCCTACAGGGCAAGAACAAGAAGCAGACCCTTGACGAGTACGGCGAGGAGCAGTTCATGCTCTGGCGGCGCTCGTACGACACCCCGCCGCCGCCCATCGCGGACGACGACGAGTGGTCGCAGGTGGGTGACCCGCGGTACGCGCTGCTGCCGACCGAGCTGATGCCGCGTACCGAGTGCCTCAAGGACGTCGTCGAGCGGATGCTTCCGTACTGGTACGACTCGATCGTGCCCGACATCCTGGCCGGCCGTACGGTGCTGGTGGCCGCGCACGGCAACTCGCTGCGCGCCCTGGTGAAGCACCTCGACCAGATCTCCGACGAGGCGATCGCCAAGCTCAACATCCCGACCGGCATTCCGCTGCGCTACGACCTCGACCCGCAGCTGCGTCCGCTCACCCTGGGCGGCACCTATCTCGACCCGACGGCAGCGAAGGAAGCCGCCGCCGCGGTCGCCAACCAGGGCCGCTGAACGACGCGGAAGGGGCCCCGCGTCGGCGGGGCCCCTTCCGCGTATGCCTGATCAGTTGCCGGTCGGGTTGTTCTCGCCGGTGATCAGATAGATCACGTGCTCGCCGGCGTTCACCGCGTGGTCGGCGAAGCGCTCGTAGAAGCGGCCCAGCAGGGTGGCGTCGATCGCGGTCTCCACCCCGTACGGCCAGTCGTCGCCGAGCAGCACCGCGAACAGGCTCTTGTGCAGCTCGTCCATGGCGTCGTCGTCGCGGTCCAGTTCGGCGGCGAGGTCGACGTCGGGCTTTGCCAGCACGGAACCGATCTTCGCGGCCATCCGGTCGGCGATGTCGGACATCTCGGTGAAGACCGTCCGCAGTTCGGCCGGAACGGCCGGGGAGGGGTGCCGACGCAGCGCGGTCTTCGCCACGTGCTCGGCGAGGTCGCCCATCCGCTCCAGATCGGCCGCCACGTGCAGCGCGGTGATCATCGCCCGGAGGTCGGAGGCGACCGGCGCCTGTCGGGCGAGCAGGTCACACACCCGCTCTTCGACGTGCCGGTAGAGGTCGTCGATCTCGGCGTCCCGCTCGATGACCGTCTCGGCGGCCTGCCGGTCGGCGGTGAGCAGGGCCCGGGTGGCCTGGCGCATGGCGGCGCGGATGCCCTCCGCCATGTCCACCAGCAGTTGGCTGACGATCTGAAGGTCGGCCCGGAACTCGTCGCGCATCATCACGTCCTGTGGTCGGTCGCCGCCGACGGGTGTCGGCGCAGGGGTTGAGCAGGTGCGACGCCAACGGTAGGGCGCGTGGACGGACCCCGGATGAACCAGGGTGAACGACGCCAGACGTGGGGGTGAACACTTCCGGAAGTGAGGGTGGTTCGTCCCGTTCTGTGCGGTAGCCAGGTTAACAATGACCCTACGATCGCCGGGTGGAGTGGGCAGTGGCGGTCGTGGTGGCCGTGGCGTTGGCGACCGGAGTGGTCGTCGGTCTCCTGCTGCCCCGCTGGAGCAGGGGGAGGCCCGCGATAGCCGACGAGCAGCAGGCCGGGCTCGGCCGTCGGACGATCGACTCGCTCCGGGCCGGTGTCGTGGTACTCGACGACGACGACGAGCCGGTGCTGATCAACCCGGCCGCCCGCGCCATGGGGCTCCTGCGCACCGGCAGCACACCGGGTTCGATCGCCGCGCATCCGTTGATCCGTACCCTCGCGGGTCAGGTGCGGCGCACCGGGGTGCGGCGCGAGATAGAGCTGGATCTGCCGCGTGGCCGCGACAGCGCGGGCGAGAACCCGCTGGGCGTGCACCTACGGGCCATGGGTCTCGGGAACGGCTTCATCGCCGTCGAGGCCGTCGACGTGACCGAGTCACACCGGCTGACCCGGGTCCGGCGCGATTTCGTGGCGAACGTCAGCCACGAGCTGAAGACCCCGATCGGGGCGCTGCAACTGCTCGCCGAGGCGCTGCTGGACGCCACCGAGCCGGCCGACGCCACGACGCCCGACCTGTCCGAGGACCTGGTCGCCGCCCGTCGGTTCGCCGAACGGATCCAGCACGAGTCCACCCGGCTGGGGCGGCTGGTGCAGGAATTGCTGGAGCTGACCCGACTCCAGGGCGCCGAGCCGCAGCCGCCGCCGGAGCCGGTCGCGCTGGACTGGGTGATCGCCGAGGTGGTCGACCGCACCCGGACCACGGCCGCCGCCCGGGGCGTCGAGGTGACGGTCGAGGGCGTGCGTGGCCTCACCGCCTACGGCAGCGACAGTCAGCTCGCGACGGCCGTGGCGAACCTGGTCGAGAACGCCATCAACTACTCGGGCGAGGACACGACGGTTCGGGTCACCCTGCGCGGTGACGACGAGCACGTCGAGATCGCGGTCGCCGACCAGGGCATCGGCATCGCCCCGACGGACGTGGACCGGATCTTCGAGCGGTTCTACCGGGCCGACCAGGCCCGGTCACGCGCCACCGGTGGCACCGGCCTCGGCCTGGCCATCGTGAAACACATCGCGAGCAACCATGGCGGTCGGGTGGAGGTGTCGAGCACTCTTGGTGGTGGATCGACGTTCACCCTCCGGTTGCCCGCCAGCCCACCGGACGACCTTCTGGCGACACTGCCGCCGGCTGGGATCGAGGCCGGTCCGGCCGAGCTACGGCAGGTCTGACAGCAATGGAAAGGAAATCCCCGTTGAGCCGCGTTCTGGTGGTCGAGGACGAGGAGTCGTTCTCCGACGCCCTGTCGTACATGCTCCGTAAGGAGGGCTTCGAGGTTTCGGTCGCCGCGACCGGAACCGACGCCCTCACCGAGTTCGACCGGACCGGCGCCGACATCGTGCTGCTCGACCTGATGTTGCCCGAGATGTCGGGGACCGAGGTGTGCCGGCAGCTCCGGCAGCGCTCGGCCGTGCCGATCATCATGGTCACCGCGCGGGACAGCGAGATCGACAAGGTGGTCGGCCTGGAGATCGGTGCCGACGACTACGTCACGAAGCCGTACTCCCCCCGGGAACTGGTCGCCCGCATCCGGGCGGTGCTGCGGCGGCAGAGCCCGGAGGTCGCCGAGGCGGGCGCGCCGACGCTGGCCGCCGGCCCGGTGCGGATGGACATCGAGCGGCACGTCGTGACGGTCGAGGGCGGGGCCGTGCAGCTGCCGCTCAAGGAGTTCGAGCTGCTGGAGCTGCTGCTGCGCAACGCCGGCCGGGTGTTGACCCGTGGCCAGCTCATCGACCGGGTCTGGGGTGCCGACTACGTGGGCGACACCAAGACGCTGGACGTGCACGTCAAGCGGCTGCGTTCCAAGATCGAGCCGGAGCCGTCGGCGCCCCGTTTCATCGTCACCGTGCGGGGTCTGGGCTACAAGTTCGAGCCGTGATCGACCGATCCGAAGGGGGTCCACGCCCGGCGTGGACCCCCTTCGGGCTGCCGGCGTCCGCTCAGCGGACGACCTTGACGTTGAAGATGGCGGTGTCGAGGCGGCCGTAGAGCCGCAGCCAGAGGGGCATCAGCAGCTCGACGCCCCGGGCGGTGGAGAGGTCACCGAGGTCGATCACGTCGGTGTGCCCGAAGCTGACGAGCAGGTCGGTGACGACCCGTTTCGCCTCCGCGTCGTCGCCGGAGACGAAGACGCTGTGGTCGCCGTCAGCGAGTTGGCGCGGGCGCACCATCAGCTCCGCGGTGAGCGTGTTGAGTGACTTGACGACCTTGACCTGCGGGAACTCCCGTTGGATCCGCTCGGCCAGGGAGTCGGTGTCGTCCACCGTCAGGCTGGGCGGGAAGCCCGCGCCGAAGTCGAGCGGGTTGGCGATGTCGAGCAGGACCTTGCCGGCCAGGTTCGCCGCGCCGGCCGCGGTGAGCGCCGGCAGGGACCCGGTGCCACTGGTGGCGTTGACGACCAGCTCTGCGTCGGCCGCCGCCACGGCCATCGTCTCCAGACCGACCTCGGGGTGCTCGGCGGCCCAGGCGGCGTACGCGCCGGCCCGGGTGGCCGCGACGTCCCGGGTGCCGATGGTGACCTGGTGGCCCAGCTCCGCCGTACGGGCCGCGATGGCCTGCCCCACCGAGCCGGTGCCGAGAACTGCGATGCGCATGTCGATCGATCCTCCACTCGGGCGCGGGTGGTTTCGCGCCGATTGATCGTAGGCTAACAGACAGGTCTGTCTACTGCTGTCCCTCACGGACGGCGGCATCGAACCTGTCCCTCGCCCGTGTCGAGCTGCCCCGGATATGGGGCGGCGGGGGTTGGGCTGCGGTGCGGCGCGGCAGGGTGCCTATCGCTCGCCCCGTGTCGAGCTGCCCCAGAAATGGGGCGGAGGTTCGGTCGCGGTTGCGGTCGCGGTCGCGGCGCGGCATGGCGCCCGTCCTTCGCCCCGTGTCGAGCTGCCCCAGAAGTGGGGCGCCGCGGGCGGGCGTGCGCGGGTGGCGCGTGGTCGCTCGCCCGAACCCTTGGTGGCTCAGCTCCGATGGCTCAGCTCCGTTGGCTCAGTTCCGTTGGCTCAGTTCCGTCGGCGCAGCCCCGGTTGCGCAGCTCCGCTGGCGCAGCCCCATTGGTTCAGCCCCATATCCGGGGCAGCTCGACAGGAGGCGAGGACACCGTCAGCCCCTGCGGCGGACCGACGAGTGGCAGAAGACGGAGCGGCAGCAGACGGAGCTGTCCGTAGACGGAGCTGTCTGTAAAATCGTGCGCGCCACCAGCAACGACGAGGGAGTGCCGATGTCCGCGCAGCGCACGCCGGCCGGGTCGGCCCGGGACCGGATCCTGGACACCGCGTTCCGGCTCTTCTACGCGCACGGGCCACGCGGCGTGGGGGTGGACACGGTCATCGCCGAGTCGGGCGTGGCCAAGGCGACGCTCTACAAGCACTTCCCCCGCAAGGACGACCTCGTGCTGGCGTACCTGGACCGGGTCGACCAGGCCTGGTTCGGCGCGTTACGGGCGGCGGCCAGCGATGCCGGCGACGAGCCGCGCGACCAACTCGTCGGGATGTTCGACGCCCTCGTCGGCGCCTGTCGCCGGGACGGCTACCACGGTTGCGCATTCATCAACACGGCCGCCGAGTCGCCCGCCGGGGCCCCCGTGCACGCCCGGACGGTCGAGCACAAGACCGTCGTCCGGGCCTGGGTGACCGAGCTGGCCCGCAAGGCCGGCGCGGCCGACCCCGAGCTGCTTGCCCGGCAGCTCACCCTGCTGCTCGACGGCGGGCTCGCCAGCGGGGTGCTGGACGGCGATCCGGCGATCGCCGAGGCGGCCCGGCAGGGCGCCCGCACCCTGGTCGACGCCGCAGTCGACTGATCCCGAGTGCTCAGAACAGCTTGCGCAGGGCGGCGGCGATTTCGGAGACTTCCGTCAGGCGGCTCTCCGCGACGGCGATGACCAGGTCGTACGCGACGTCCTGATCGGTCTCGTCGAGCTGGTCGATGCTGACGGCACGGTTCTGCACCAGGCAGGCGACAGTCACGATCCAGCTGATCCGTTTGTTGCCGTCCAGGAACGGGTGGTTGTTCGCCAGTGAGTGCAGCAGCGCCGCCGCTTTGGTCCAGAGATCGGGATAGGCGTCTTCGCCGAAGACGCTCGTTCTCGGCCGAGCGACCGCCGACTCCACGAGGCCGGCGTCCCTGATCCCCACACCGAGCTTGCGGGCGATGCCGGCCACGTCGGCGAGCGTGGGGTATCGGACCTCTGCCATCACTCGGCGAGGCGCGCGAGCAGGGTGGCGTGTCGTTCGATGATCTCGTCGGCTAGGTCGCCGAACTCCTTGGCGTTCCGTCGCGCCAGGTAGTCGTCGATGGCGGTGACCACGACGGCGTGCATGGATCGGTCCTCCTCGTCCGCGACGAGGCGGAGTCGCCGTTCGCGTTCGTCGTCCAGCCGGAGGGTCATTGCCATACGCATATGGTAGCAACACTGCTACCAAGATCGGCTAGAGATCGTCGGCGGGGTGGGGGGCGACCAGGCCCTGCCGTACCCGGGCCGCGCACAGCTCAGCCAGGCGCTCGTACGCGGCGGCGCCGATCAGCGCGGTCAGCTCCGGGCCGTACGACAGGTACATCGGCTCGGCCCCGACGTGCGCGTCCGTCGACGAGGTGCACCACCAGTCGAGGTCGTGCCCACCGGCGCCCCAGCCCCGCCGGTCGAACTCGGACAGCGTGGACACCAACACCTTGGTGTTGTCCGGACGCTTCACCCAGTCCTGGTCCCGCCGGATGGGCAGCTGCCAGCAGACGTCCGGCTTGTACTCGAGCGGGTGCACACCGTCGCGCAGCGCCTGGGCGTGCAGCGCGCAGCCACCCCCACCGACGAAGTCGGCGTCGTTGAGGAAGACGCACGGACCGTCGGCGCCCTGGGTGGCGGTGCGGCGCGCGGGGTTCTTGCCGTCGATGGTGTCCTCGTCGGTCCAGTTCTTGAACCCGCGCTGGAAGTGCTGCCAGGTCGACGGGGTGAGCAGCTTGACGGCCCGGCGGACCCGCTTCTCGTCGTCCGAGTCGGTGAAGAACGCCCCGTGCGAGCAGCAGCCGTCGGCGGCCCGGCCGGCGATGATGCCGTGGCAGCCCTGGCCGAAGATGCACGTCCAGCGGGAGAGCAGCCAGGTCAGGTCGGCCCGGATCAGGTGGTTCTCGTCCGCCGGGTCGGCGAACTCGATCCACTCCCGGGGAAAGTCCAGCGGTACCTCACGGCTGCGCGGGTCGCCCGGGTCGTCCACCAGCACGCGGAGCTCCATCGTCACCCGGACCAGCGTACGCGTGGTGCCGTCCGCGGGCCGACGAGCCGCACGAACGTGTTGCACCTAGGGTCTTCACCATGCGACTGGGTGTCCTCGACGTCGGATCCAACACGGTGCACCTGCTGGTGGTCGACGCGCATCACGGCGCGCACCCCTGGCCGGCCCACTCGGAGAAGGTCGTCCTGCGTCTCGCCGAACAGATCGGCCCGGACGGGGCGTTGACCGAGGTGGGTGCGGACAGCCTGGTCAAGGCGGTCGGTATGGCCCGCGCGGCGGCCACCGGACTGGAGGCCGACGACCTGATCGCGTTCGCCACCTCCGCGGTCCGTGACGCCACCAACGCCGCCGACGTGCTCGCCCGGGTCCGTGACGAGACCGGCGTACGCCTGGAGGTGCTCTCCGGCGCGGACGAGGCGCGGATGACGTTCCTGGCGGTGCGGCGCTGGTTCGGCTGGTCGGCGGGGCGTCTGCTGGTGCTCGACATCGGCGGCGGCTCGCTGGAGATCGCCGCCGGCATCGACGAGGACCCGGATGTCGCGCTCTCGCTTCCGCTCGGCGCCGGGCGTCTCACCCGCGAGCAACTGCGGGTCGATCCGGCCAGCACCACGCCGTCGTCCGCCGAGGCGGTCGAGAAGCTACGGGAGTACGTCGACAGCCGGCTGGACAAGGTCGTCGACCGGATGACCGAGGTGGGCTGGGACCGGGTGGCGGCCACCTCGAAGACGTTCCGCACCCTGGCGCGACTGGCCGGCGCGGCACCGTCCGGCGCGGGCCTCTGGGCCCGGCGCAGCCTGACCCGTGCTGGCCTGCGGCAGATCATCGGCTTCATCCGGCACATGACGCCCGCGCAGTTGATGGAGTTGGAGGGTGTCGGCGCGGGCCGGGCCCACCAACTGTTGGCGGGCGCGGTGGTCGCCGAGGCGGTGATGCGCCGGCTCGACCTGGATGCCATGGACATCTGCCCGTGGGCCCTGCGGGAGGGGGTCATCCTCCGGCGGCTGGATCAACTCGAACCGATGTGACCGCCCCTGTCCGCCGACCGGGTTTGCCGGTGCTCGTCCGGATGACCCCGTGACAGCCGGGCTACGCTGGCTGGTGTGACGTCCCGAGTACCCGTACTCCTGTCCAGCTCGTCGGTCTTCCCCGAGCCGACCGCGGCGGCGTTTCAACTGGCCGCGGCGCTCGGCTACGACGGCGTCGAGGTGATGGTCTGGACCGACGTGGTCAGCCAGGACGCGGGGGCGTTGCGCGGCCTGTCGGCGCACTACGGCGTTCCGGTGCTCTCGGTGCACGCGCCCTGCCTGCTGGTGACGCAGCGGGTGTGGAGCCCGGACCCGTGGCAGCGGCTGCGCAAGGCCGCCGAGTTGGCCGAGACGCTCGGTGCGCCGACCGTGGTGGTGCACCCGCCGTTCACCTGGCAGCGCGACTACGCACGTGGGTTCGCCGAAGGGCTCGCCAGGGTCGAGGAGCGCTTCTCCGGGCTCCGCTTCGGGGTGGAGAACATGTACCCGGTGCGCATGGCCCGGCGGCAGTTCGTCCCGTACGTCCCCGGATGGGATCCCACCGACACCGGCTACCCGTCGTACACCCTCGATCTTTCCCACTGCGCGGCCTCGCACAGTGACCCCCTCGCGATGGCCGACCGGATGGGCGCGGGGCTCGCCCACGTGCACCTGGGCGACGGCACCGGCGAGGGTCGTGACGAGCACCTGGTGCCCGGGCGCGGCACCCAACCCTGCGGGGAACTGCTCTCCTCGCTGGCCGGCCGCGGCTTCACCGGCGCGGTGGCCGTCGAGGTGGCGACCCGGGGCGCGAAGAGCCGCGCCGTGCGCGAGGCGGACCTGCGGACCGCGCTCGAGTACGCCCGCGAGCACCTCACTGCGCCGTCGCCGGTCGACGTCTGACCCGGCGGGTCAGCTGACCGGGGTCAGCGACTCGGTGGTCGAGGTCGGCTGCGGGGCGACCGTCGGTTGCTCGCCGACGGCGGCACGCTTGCGGGCCCGGTGTGCCGCCACGTGCGAGCGGGTGGCGCAGCGCTCGGAGCAGAACCGCCGGCAGCAGTTGGACGACGTGTCCAGGTAGACGTTGCCGCACCGCTCGTCGGCGCAGACCCCGAAGCGGGCGCTGCCGTACTCGCAGAGCCACACCGAGAGCCCCCACACCGCGCCGGCCAGGTATTCGGCGCTGACCGAGGCGCCCCGGCTGGTCACGTGCATGTGCCAGTCGCTGGAGTCGTGCCCGGAGATGCGCGGCTGGACCGGGAACGCCTCCAACAGCGTGTTCAGCTCGGCCACCGCCTGGGCGTCGCGCCCCGAGGTGCCGTACTCGAAGACGTCGCGCAACCGCTTCTGAGCCCGCCGGAAGATGGCGACGTCCCGGTCGGCGACCTCGTCGCGCATCCAGGCGTTGTCGTCGGGGAACAGGGCCCGCAGGTCGTCGAGGTCGTCCAGGCGGGCGTTGACCAGGTCAACGCCGGTCCGGGCGTACGCGTCGAAGTTCACACCCCAACGGTAGACGACTCACGGGGTGCGCGGCGCGTCGATGTAGTGCGGTAGGAACCGCGCGTAGCCGTCGGTGATCAAACTCGCGCTCTCGCGGACACCCAGCCCGGCCGACTCGCCGTCCACGATCCAGCTACCCAACACCGTCCGGTTGCCGTCGAACTGCGGCAGCGCCCGGAACTCCTGGTAGCACCAGCCCTCGTCACCGTAGATCCCCGGGTTGGTGATCTCCTCGCTGGCGGTGACGATGCGTACCGAGCCGCCCTCGCGGCCGAGCAGCGGCTTGGCGACGTACTCGGACATGCCGCGCGGCGAGTCGAGGTACGCCGGGAGCAGGTACTCGTGACCGGGGTACAGCTCCCAGAGGATCGCGAGCAGCGCCTTGTTGGACAGCAGTAGCTTCCAGGCCGGCTCGATCCAGGTGGTCGGGGTGCCCGGGGCCAGCGCGGGCGGCCCGTACGGCTCGGCGAGCATCCACTCCCACGGGTAGAGCTTGAAGCAGGTGGTCACCGGCTGGTCGGCGGCGTCGACGAAGCGCCGGCCGTCCCAGCCGATCTCCTGGATGGGTTGCAGCTCGACGTCCAGGCCGGCCTGCCGGGCGGTCTCGGCGAGGTAGCCGGCGGTCATGTGGTCCTCGCCCGACTCCTCCTCGTTCGACCAGAGCACGTGCACCCGGGGAGCGTGCAGTCCGGCGCCGATCTTGGCCCAGGCGCCGACCAGCCGCTCGTGCAGGCTGTTCCACTGGTCCAGGTCGGGGCGGGTGTGCTCCAGCCAGTACCACTGGATGATGCTCGCCTCGACCAGCGCCGTCGGGGTGTCCGCGTTGTATTCCAGCATCTTCGGCGGCCAGGTGCCGTCGTACGCCAGGTCGAAGCGCCCGTAGAGGGTGGGTGGCGCCTCGCGCAGGGACCGGGCCACCGCCTCCGCGGCCCACTCCGGGATGCCGAACTCGGCGTACCGGCGCTGGGCCACCACGTACTCCGCGGCGGCCACCGACATCCGGTGCAGCTCCTCGGTGGCCTCCTCCAGCCGCAGCACCTCGTCCAGGTCGAAGGCGTACGCGGCGGTCTCGTCCCAGTACGACATGATTCCGCCGTCGGGCAGTTCGGTGTCGACGTAGACCAGGCCCTGGGCCCGGATGGTGGCGTCCCAGTCGGGTCGGGGTGTCACGGCCTCGCGACGCACGTCAGCCGCCGCAGGAGGCGAGGTGGGTGCCGAACCCGCCGCGCTCGGGCAGCGCGGCGGTCGTCGGCTCGCCGCTGGTCCGCTCCGTGGTGGGGGCGGCCACCCGCATCCCCAGCGCGACCGTGTCGCCGCCACCGATCGGTCCGAGGGCACAGTCGTCATCGTCGTCGTCGGAGGTCATGTTGCAGCCGGAGAGGGCGAGCGCGAGAGCGGTGAGCGCGCCGAGTTGCACGGAGGCCGACCGGAGCCGGCGGCGGGGGCTTTGGTTCACGGCATCGTTGTAGCCGATCGACGCCAGCGCCGCAGCCCCCGCCGCCGCCGGGCGGGGCTGCTGGCAGGGGCGATACGCTCGGGCCATGCTCCGTTCCGTCATCCTCGCCGCCTCCCGGTCATCCCAGGTCGAGCGGCTCGTCGCGACCGCCCCGTACACCCGGGACGTCGTCCGCCGGTTCGTCGCCGGCGCCGCCACCGACGACGCGTTGCGCGCGACCCGCGGGCTCGTCGACGACGGTCTGGCCGTCACCCTCGACCACCTGGGCGAGGACACCGTCACCCCCGAGCAGGCCACGGCCACCCGGGACGAATACCTGCGGCTGCTGTCGATGCTCTCCGGGGCCGGGCTCACGCCGGCCGCCGAGGTGAGCGTGAAGCTCTCCGCGCTCGGCCAGATGTTCGACGAGCAGTTGGCGTACGACAACGCGCGGGCGATCTGCGCCGCCGCCGACCAGGCGGGCACCACGGTCACGCTGGACATGGAGGACCACACCACCACCGACTCGACGCTGGAGGTGCTGGCGAAGCTGCGCAAGGACTTCCCGTCGACCGGCGCGGTGCTCCAGGCGTACCTGCGGCGGACCGAGTCGGACTGCCGGGAGCTGTCCTCGGCCGGGTCGCGGGTGCGGCTCTGCAAGGGCGCCTACAAGGAGCCGGAGTCGGTGGCCTACCAGTCGGCCCGCGAGGTGGACAAGTCCTACGTCCGCTGCATGAACATCCTGATGTCCGGCGACGGGTACCCGATGCTGGCGACGCACGACCCGCGGATGATCTCGATCGGCGAGGACCGGGCCCGCTGGTTCGACCGGGGTCCGGAGCGTTTCGAGTTCCAGATGCTCTACGGCATCCGCCCCGAGGAGCAGGCCCGGCTGGCGGGCGAGGGCTACACGGTGCGCACGTACGTCCCGTACGGCGACGAGTGGTACGGCTACCTGATGCGTCGGCTCGCCGAGCGCCCGGCGAACATGGTCTTCTTCGGCCGCGCTCTGATCTCCAAGAAGTGACGATCGCTTGACGCACCTGGCTAGCAGCGTTAGCTTGCAGGCTATGACTGATAGCCAGGTGCGTGGCGGTGCCTAGGGCCGGGCTCAACCAGCAGGCCGTGGTGCGCGAGGCCGCCCGCCTCGCCGACGAGGTCGGTTACGAACAGCTCACCCTCGCCGCGCTCGCCAGCCGACTCGGTGTCGCGCTGCCCAGCCTCTACAAGCACATCCGCGGAGCGGACGCGCTCGACCAGAAGCTCTCCGCGCTCGCCACCGCCGAACTGGCCACCGAACTGACCACGGCCGCCACCGGGCGGGCCGGCGGCGACGCCCTGCGCGCGATGGCCGACGCCTACCGGGCGTACGCCCGCCGGCACCCCGGGCGCTACCCGACCACCCAGCGGGTGCCCGAGCCGTCCGACCCGGAGCACGTCGAGGCGGGCGAACGCGCGGTGGGCGCCATCTTCGCGGTGCTGCGTGGCTACGGACTCACCGGCGACGACGCGGTGGACGCCACCCGCGCCCTGCGCAGCGCCCTGCACGGTTTCGTCGCCCTGGAGGCGGCCGGTGGCTTCGGTCTGCCACGCGAGGTCGACCGGTCGTACCACCAGTTGGTCGCCGGGCTGGACACCGCGTTCCGCTCGTGGCCGGCTCGCGGGGCCTGACCGACCCGATCGGGCCGGGTCGGCCTCGCCCGATTCGCCGATTGGTCGTACCCTTCGGCGGGTGACTGACGGGGTGCAGCAGCCAGCACCGCGGCGGCTCTGGCCGCTGTGGACCGTACTCGTCGTTGTCGTCCTGCTGCTCGGCTGCGGCCTTCCGGCGGCGCTGGTGGTCGGGGTCATCCGGGAGGCCGGCGGCCGAGCCACGCTCAGCCGGGCCGGAGTGGCCGCCACCGACGACCCGGCCACCGCCGTCGCGAGAGGGTTGTCCGACCGGATGACCGCGCAGCTCCGGCAGCAGTCCACGGCGCTGCTCGGCGGCGACCGCACCGCCTTCCTCGCCATCGCCGACCCGGCCGCGCACGCCGACCTGCGTCGCCGCTTCGCCGCCCTGCGGGCCCTCAAGGTGACCGTCTGGCGGGCCGAGCCGAGCGGTCTGCCCACGCCGGTCGTCGGCAGACCGGGGGAGTGGCGGCTGCTGGTGCGCTTCCAGTACTGCTTCGTCGCGGCCGACTGCCGACCGAGCCCGGTGCTGATCGGCACCCGTTGGCGGGAGAACGGCGAACAGCCCCGACTGGTGGCCGTCGAGGAGTCCAAGTCCGCCGAGACCGGCACCCGGCCGTGGGAGATCAGCACCCTGGTCGTGGCGGTCGGCGCGCGGACCATCGTCGCCACCACACCCGCGCTGCGCGGCAAGCTGCCCGCCCTGCTGACCCAGGCCGAGGCGGCGGCCAAGGTCGCCGACACGTACGTCGTGGCGGGTTCGCCCCCGGACCGCTACCGGGTCTTCTACGCCGGCCGTACGGAGTGGCAGCGTTGGTACGGCGGCGGGCGGCCACAGTGGACGGGCGGTTACGCGGTGACGGTCGGCGGGGGCCACCACGAGGTGGTGCTCAACGCCGAAGGGCTGCCCGCCAGCGGCGCCGACGAACTGCTCCGGCACGAGCTGACCCACGCCGCCTCGCTGCCCGAGCGCGGATATCCGGGCAAGACGACCTGGTGGCTGGTCGAAGGGCTGGCCGAGTTCTCGGGTTCCGGAGGTCGACCGGTCGACCGGTACGAGGGGCTCGCCGAGGTGCGCAAACTGGTCCGGGGCGGTTGGGACGGCCGGCTGGAGGGCGTCACGCCCACCGACGACGCGCCGGCCGACCGGGTCGGGGGCAGCTACGGCGTCGGCTACCTCGCCGTCCGCCACCTGGTCGACCGGTTCGGGCCGGAGCGGCTGTTGACCTTCTTCAAGGCCGTGGTGCACGACCGCAGGACGCCTGCCGCCGCCGCCGACGAGGCGTTCGGTGAGGACTGGTCGACGTTGCACGACGAGTGCGTGGCGTACATCCGCGCCACCGCCGCGTGACCATCACGGACCGCGGCTCGCCCACCTTCTACCAGTTCGAGGACGTGATGTCTGCCGTGGCTCAGCGACGGGGTCGTGCCGTACTCATGTCGGTGGCGGTGTTGGCCGCCGGGGCCGTTCTGAACGCCTGTGGTTCACCAGAACCGACACCGGTGACGGCTGAGGAGGTGCCCGGTGTCTGGTGCTCTGCTCAACACGATCAACTGACGCTGAACGCCTCTGGCGAATTCGGATTGGCCCACATCTCCCGGGACTACTTCTCGGTGCTGTACGACGCCGGTGAGTACACCGAAGAATCTGCTCTCAAGAGGGACTTCGGAGGTGAGTTTCCGACCACCGGCCACGGTGTCTGGACGTTCGACACCTCCTCCGCGACGCCGCGTCTGGAGCTGGTGATCCGCGCCCTCGGGTCATTCCTGGAGCCTGCGTCGAGTGAGCTCAAGGCCCGGCGCGACGAGCAGGGCGTGCCCGGCCTCTACGGCTACGAAGGCGATCCCGACGCGGGATACATGGTCAAATTCACCAAGTGTCGATGACCGATCTTGTCGAACCCGTGCTCTTCGCACCGCGCCGGACCAAGCTCTCGTACGCCCGTGCCATCGTCGGGCGGGTGCGTCTTCGGCACGTCGGGTGGGACACGGTCGACGTGACGGTGCGCCGTACCATCGATGGGTGCGCCGCCCCGACCTGCCGAGGCCCGCAAGCGCCACGCGGCCCCGCCTGCTCATCGCCCTGACCGCCGTCGCCGTCCTCACCACCACCACCGCCGCCTCCTGCGGTGACGACCAACCGCCGGTCGCGCTCGCCTCGGCCGCCCGTAACCCGGTCAGCGAGGTGATCGACGCTCCGGCGACGGTGACGGCCCGCGCCGCCGCCAGCCTCACCTCGCCCGCCGACGGCACCCTGGCCAGCCTGCGGGTCCAGCCCGGACAGCGGGTGAAGCGCGGCCAGGTGCTCGCGGTGGTCGCGTCCCCGTCGGCCCAGGCGCGGCTGCGCCAGGCGAAGGAGGCGCTGGACGCGGCGAAGCGCGCCGGTCGGGGCGTCTCCACCGGCAACCTGACCAGCAGCCGCCGGGGCACCGACAAGGCCGCCGACGAGGCGTTCGACGCCGCCCGCAAGGCCGCCGAGAAGATCGCCGACCAGCAGTTGCGGGACGCGCTGCTGGCCCAGGTGACGTCCGCCCAGCGGCAGTACGCCGCAGCCGCGCGCAGCGCCGATGACGCCGTCCGGGCGGTGCAGCGGGGGATCAGCGGGTTGAACTCCGCCGTCGGCTCGCTGTCCGCGGCGCAACGGCTACAGGCCCAGCAGGCGTACGACCTGGCGAAGGCGACCGTCGACGCGTTGACCCTGCGCGCCCCCATCGCCGGGGTGGTGCAGCCGGGCGGCACCCGGGCCGGCGGGGGCGCGAGCGGCGGCCTGGCCGGGCTGCTGGAACAGGCCGGTGGGGCCGGGCTCGCCCCGTCGGCCCTGTCTCCCGCGCAGGCCGGCCCGCCGGCCGGGGTCGACGACGCCGTCGTGGTCGGCGGTCAGGTCACCGCCGGCACGCCCGTGTTGACCATCGTGGACACCGGGCAGCTCGGACTGCTCGCCGACGTGGACGAGACCGACGTGCTGCTGGTCAAGCCCGGCGTGACCGCCACCGTCGAATTGGACGCGGTCGGCGGTGCCAGCTACGACGCCACCGTCCGCTCGGTCGACGTGCTCCCCACCAGCTCGGCGCAGGGCGGTGTGACCTACCGGGTACGCCTCGCGCTGGGCGCAGGGAAGCTGGCCGAGGACGAGCCCGCCCCCGCGCCCCGCCCGGGCATGAACGCGATCGTGCACCTGCGCGTACGCGAGGCGGCCGACGCGGTGACCGTCCCCGCCTCGGCGGTCTTCTCCGCCGACGGCCGGGACGCCGTCTGGGTGGTCCGCGACGGAAAGGCCGACCGTGCACCGGTGACCGTGGGCGTCCAGGGGTCCGACCTGGTGCAGATCCTCAACGGCGTCCAGGCCGGCGACCGGATCGTGGTACGCGGCACCGACCAGGTACGCGACGGCCAGGAGGTGCGGTGACCGGCACCCCACCGGCCATCGAGGCGGTGGACGTGTCGCGCACGTACCAGCTCGACGGGGTGTCGGTCGAGGCGCTGCGCGGGGTCTCGTTGACCGTGCGGTCCGGGGACTACGTGGCGCTGGTCGGGCCGTCCGGCTCCGGGAAGTCCACACTCATGCATCTGCTGGGCGGTCTGGACCGGCCGACCGGTGGTCGACTGGTGATCGGCGGACGGGACGTCAACGCCCTCTCCCCGCCGGAGATGGCCACCCTGCGCAACGAGACGATCGGCTTCGTCTTCCAGGCGTTCCACCTGCTCCCGCGTACGTCGGCGGTGGAGAACGTCGCGTTGCCGCTGGTCTACCGGGGGGTGTCGGCCCGGCAGCGCCGGGAGCGGGCGGCGGCGATGCTGGGCCGGGTCGGTCTCGGGCACCGGCTCGACCACCGGCCCAACCAGATGTCCGGTGGCGAGCAGCAGCGGGTCGCCATCGCCCGCGCGCTGGTCACCGAGCCGACGGTGCTGCTGGCCGATGAACCGACCGGCAACCTGGACAGTGTGACCGGCGCGGCGGTCCTGGAGCTGTTGGAGCGGTTGAACGCGGAGTCCGGGGTGGCGTTGGTGATGGTCACCCACGACCAGGAGGTGGCGGCGCGGGCCGCGCGCCGGATCGCCATGCGCGACGGTGTGGTGGTGGCGGACAGCGCCGGCGACCTTCATGATCGACCGCCGTCCGTCGACCACGGTCGACCTGAGACACTGGTGCCCGCTCCCAGCGCGGAGCCCCGGTCCGTGTCCGGAAACGGCCCGGGGCACCCGTCCGGTGGCTCCGGTGGCGCCGCCGGAGCCACCGGACGCCTTCCGCGCGACCCCGCGCGGGCCGAGGCGCGCGAGCCTGGGGACGGTCCGGCGTGAGGGTCGCCGAGGCGTGGCGGGTCGCGCTGGACGCGTTGCGCGCCAACCGGCTGCGCAGTTCGCTCACCATGCTCGGCGTGATCATCGGTGTCGCGTCGGTGGTGCTGCTGGTCGCCATCGGCACCGGCACCAAGCAGAAGGTCGAGCAGCAGGTCGAAGGGCTCGGCTCCAACCTGCTGCTGGTGGTCCCCGGCAAGATCGAGGTGGGCAACGCGCCGGTGGTCTCGCCGTTGACGCTCAAGGACGCGGATGCGGTCTCCCGCGTCGTCGGCGATCCGCAGCGGGTGGCGGTCACCGTCGCCTCGGGGGCGACCGCGCGGGCCGGCGCGCGCTCGGACTTCACCACCGTGCAGGGCGTGCTGGAGACCACGCCGACGGTGTTCACCCGCTCGCTGGCCCGGGGCCGCTACCTCACCGGTACGGACGTGGACACCAGCCGGCGGGTGGCGGTCCTCGGCGACTCGGTGGCCCGCGCGTTGTTTCCCGACCGCGATCCGCTGGGCCAGCAGGTCACCCTCGCCGGCGTACGGTTCCGGGTGATCGGCGTGTTCGCGCCCCTCGGGCAGAGCCTCGGCGTCGACCGGGACGACGAGGTGCACGTACCGGTGACCGCCGCCCAGCGCCTCTGGGGCACCCAGCGGGTGGACGGCATCGCGGTCAAGGCGCCCGACCGGGAACGGATCGACGAGCTGGGCGAACGCATCGTCGCCGAGCTGAACCGCCGGCACCCGGACACCGAGTTCAGCGCGGTCACGCAGCAGCAGATCCTCGGGGTGCTCGGTGACATCCTCGGCGTACTCACCGGGGTGCTCGCTGCCATCGCGGGCATCTCGCTGCTCGTCGGCGGCGTCGGCGTCTCCAACATCATGCTGGTCAGCGTCCGCGAACGGACCCGGGAGATCGGGCTGCGCAAGGCCGTCGGCGCACGCCCCCGCGACATCGGCGTGCAGTTCCTGCTGGAGGCGGTGCTGCTCACCACCATCGGCGGGCTGACCGGGATGGCGCTGGGCGTGGGAACCGCCCTGCTGGTGGACGCGTTGTCGCCGATCCCGGCGGCGATCACGTGGTGGTCGTTGGCGCTGGCCTTCGGCGTCTCGGCGGCGGTGGGGATCGTCTTCGGCGTCGTCCCCGCGCAGCGCGCCGGCCGGCTCGACCCCGTGGTGGCGCTGCGCGCCGAGTGAGCAACCGGACGACGGACGCGGCAGGGGAGATAACGGCGGGCCGGATCGGGTGAACCGACCACCGAAACATGATCAGTTGTACGAAGGGATCGCGCCGGTCACAGCCGCCCCGCTACCGTACTGGTAACACGCGCGTCGCCGCCCGGCCCGGAGCATCCGTCGGGTTGGCCCGCGCCGGGCATGGGATGGGTCGGTGAGCCATGGCCGGGTCGCAGTCCGACGGACGGCTGTCGGAGGTCAAGTTCCTGACCGTCGCGGAGGTGGCGACGGTCATGCGGGTGTCGAAGATGACGGTCTATCGCCTCGTGCACAGCGGTGAGCTGACCGCGGTCCGGGTGGGCCGGTCGTTCCGGGTGCCCGAGCACGCGGTGCACGAATACCTGCGGGGCGCGTTTCAGGAAACCGCCTGAGCCACCGCACGGCCGATCGAGCGCCCCGTAGGCGTCATTGACGGGGGCGCGTTGGTCCTGCTGACGCTCTGCGGCTACCCTGGAGCGCGACCGAGACCCCGCCGGTGCGCCCCGCCGCCCAGACTGGTCCGGTCCGTTGTCCGCATGCGGTCTCCGTCGTCACCTGCGTGGTGTCATCCGGTCCGCCCCGCACGTTGTATCGAAAGGCTGTCGTATGGGCTCGGTGGTCAAGAAGCGCCGTAAGCGCATGGCTAAGAAGAAGCACCGCAAGCTGCTGCGCAAGACCCGCGTCCAGCGTCGCCGTCTCGGCAAGTGACCGGCGCCGGGCTCAGCCCGGCACCAGCGTCGCTTGCCAAACTGTCGACCTCCGGAGGCTCAGGTGATCAGGCCGTGGTCGTCCCGGCTCGATCCCGCCTGTCGGCGTAGGTGCGTCAGATGACCCCCGGTAGCACCCCAGGTGCTCCGGGGGTCGTCGTCGTGACCGGGGTGGGTCGTTACCTGGGCGCTCACGTGGCCGCCCGACTCGCCGCCGATCCGCGCATCGAGCGGGTCATCGGCGTGGACGCGCCGGAGCCGGCCGCCGAGTTCACCGATCTGTTGGATCGGGTCGAGCGGATCCGTGTCGACCCGGGTTCCCTCGGTGGACTCCTCGCCGACCTGGACGTGGACGCGGTGGTCCACCTCGCGTTGGTCAGCTCTCCCGACCGGCAGCACGGTGGCCGGTCGGCCATGAAGGACCAGAACGTCATCGGCACCATGCAGCTCCTCGCCGCCTGCCAGCGGGCACCCCGCCTGCGCAAGCTCGTGGTCCGGTCGTCGACCGCCGCGTACGGGGTGTCGTTCCGCGATCCGGCGGTGTTCACCGAGGAGACCGAGCCGCGCGAGGTGCCGCGCGGCGGGTTCGGCCGCGACATCCTCGACGTCGAGGGGTACGTCCGGGGTTTCCGCCGCCGTCGGGCCGACGTGACCGCGACGGTGTTGCGCTTCGCCCCGTTCATCGGTTCGACCGCCGACACCACCCTGACGCGCTACTTCGCGCAGCCGTTCGTGCCGACCGTCTTCGGCCGCGATCCCCGGTTGCAGTTCCTGCACTTCGACGACGCGTTGGAGGTGCTGCACCGGTCGATCGTGGAGGACCATCCGGGCACCTACAACGTCGCCGGGCCGGGGGTGCTGTCGCTGTCCCAGGCGATCCGGCGGGCCGGCCGGGTGGCCGTGCCGGTGTTCGAGCCGGGCCTGTCCGGCGCGGCGGCGCTGGCCCGCACCATGGGGGTCGGCCGCTACGGCCTCGACCAGGTCGACCTCTTCGTGCACGGCCGGGTCGTCGACACCACGCGCCTCGAGCAGGAGTACGGCTTCACGCCGCGCTCCACCGCCGAGGCGTTCGAGGACTTCATCCGCGCCCACCACGGTAGGGCGGTGCTCAGCCGGGGTCAGTTGGCCGCCGCCGAGCAGTTGGTGCTGGACGGCATCCGGCAGGTCCGGGCCGCGGTGCGGGAGCGCACGTCGTGACCGGGCCGGGGCAGGACCCGCAGGGGATCGGGCGGTTCGACGTACCGCCGGTTCCGCCGGTGCCGGACGCGGAGCCGGCGCGGCGCAACGGCCATCGCCCGGGGGCCCGGCTCGCGCCCGCCGCGACACCCGGTGACGAGGTCGACATGCCGACCGACGGCCCGGCGGCCACGGCCGCCGACGAGGTCGACGCCACGGCCGTCGACGAGCCGACGAGCGGTTCGACGTCCGGCGGTGGTACCGCGCCCGCGGTGGCGGACCGGCCCGGGGACCAGTGGGACCGCCGGGTCGCCAACGGCCTGGCGTTCCTGCGTCGACGGTTGGCCGGGGACTACGAGGTCGACGAGTTCGGCTTCGATCCGGAGTTGACCGACGCCGTCTTCCACCCGTTGCTGCGGCTGCTCTACCGGGACTGGTTCCGTACCGAGGTCAGCGGGGTGGAGCACGTACCCGTCGACGGGCCGGCCCTGGTGGTCGGCAACCACTCGGGCACCGTGGCGCTGGACGCGTTGATCCTGTCGGCGGCCCTGCACGACAAGCACCCGGCCCATCGCTACCTGCGCCTACTCGGTGCCGACCTGGTGTTCCGGATGCCGGTGGTGTCGGAGATCGCCCGTAAGACCGGCGGCACGGTGGCCTGCAACCCGGACGCCGAGCGGCTACTCGGCGGTGGCGACCTGGTCGGCGTGTTCCCCGAGGGGTTCAAGGGCATCGGCAAGCTCTACGCCGAGCGGTACAAGCTGCAACGCTTCGGTCGGGGCGGCTTCGTCTCGGCGGCGCTGCGGACCGGCACCCCGATCGTCCCGGTCGCCATCGTCGGCGGCGAGGAAATCTATCCGATGCTCGCCGACATCAAACCCCTCGCGCGACTGCTCAAGCTTCCGTATTTTCCGGTGACGCCGACCTTCCCGTGGCTCGGGCCGCTGGGCATGGTGCCGCTGCCCAGCAAGTGGCTGATCGAGTTCTGCCCGCCGATCCCCACCGCCCACCTGACCGACTCGGCGGACGACCCGCTGGTCGTCTTCAACCTTGCCGACCAGGTACGGGAGACCATCCAGCAGACCCTGCACACGCTGCTGGAACGGCGACCCGATCCGTTCGGTCCCTGACCCTCAGTCGGCGCGGCGGCGACGCTGCAGGGCCAGGCCGGCGGTGACCGCGCCGGCGACGAGCCCGGCCGCCGCCGTCGACGGTACGGCGATCTTGACGGCGCGACGGCCGGTACGGAAGTCGCGTACCTCCCAGCCGCGTCGGCGGGCCTGCCGCAGCAGCGTGCCGTCCGGGTTGACCGCCACCGCCCGGCCCACCGCGGAGAGCAGCGGCAGGTCGTTGGCCGAGTCGCTGTACGCCGCGCAGCGGGTCAGGTCCAGTCCTTCCACGGCGGCGAGCTGGGTCACCGCCTCGGCCTTCGCCGGCCCGTGCATGAGGTCGCCCACCAACCGACCGGTGTACGCCCCGGCCCGCACCTCGGCCACCGTACCGATCGCACCGGTCAGGCCGAGTCGGGCGGCGATCACCCGACCGATCTCGACGGGGGCGGCGCTGACCAGCCACACGCGCTGCCCGGCGTCCAGGTGACGTTGGGCGAGCTGGCGGGTGCCGGCCCAGATCCGGGGAGCCATCAGCTCGTCGAAGATCTCCTCCGAGAGGCGTTCCACGTCGTCGACCCGCCACCCTTCGACGAAGGCGAGCGCGGCCTCCTTCGCCTGGGACATGTCGCCCGCGTGTTCCCGGGCCAGCAACCGGAACCGGAGCTGTTGCCAGGCGAAGCGGGCCAGGTCGACGGTGGTGAAGTAGTTCCGGGCGGCGAGCCCTCGCGCGAACCAGTAGATCGACGCGCCCTGCATCATCGTGTTGTCGACGTCGAAGAAGGCGGCGGCGGTCGGGTCCGGTGCGGGCGGGGTGACCGACGCCAGGTCGGTCTCCGCCCAACCGGCGGTGTGTCCCTGGACGTTGGTGCTGACCGTCACCCTGCGGCTGCGCGCCACGCGACTTCTCCTCCTTCGGCAGCTACGACGATGCCTCCAGCGAGGGTATCCGGAGCGCACGGTCGACCGGCCGGGCACAGGGAACCGTGCCGCGACCGGTCGGTCGAGCGATCTCGCGGTGCGGTTCAGCGGGCCCAGGCTCGCCGTGCGGGTTCAGCGGCCGGTTTCGCCGTGCGGATTCAGCGGCCGGTTTCTCCGTGCGGGTCAGCGCGCCCCGGGGCAGGTGGTCGGGGTGGGGCCGAGCGTGTCGCTGCCGGTCGGGGCCGGCAGGCCGCACGCGATGGCGGCGCGTACCGCGTCCGATCGCTCCCGGATGCTGTCCAGCAGGGCCAGCGACCGCCGGGTCCGTTCCCGGTCGGCCCGGCCGGCACCGTCGAGCAGGTTGCCTACCGCCCGTCGCTGGCTGGCGACGAACGTGTTGACGGCGTCGAGGCTGGCCGGCTCGGCCCGCTGCACGGCGGCGGCGGTGAGCAGGCGGACGCCCTGTCGGGTGTCGGCGTCCATGTCGTCGAGGACGGCGCTGTAGCCGACGCGGTCGCCGCGCAGCTCGGCCGCCTCGCCGAGCCGGGTCCGGGCGAAGTCCAGGAAGAGCTGGCCACGGCTGATGTCCGAGCTGGCCAGGGCGAGTTGTGCTCGCTCGGTGGACCGCTTCATGCCGTACAGCGCGTCGCCGGGAACGGCGTTCTCGCTGGCGGCGGAGATGCCGGAGACGGCGATGGCGCCGGCCGCGATACCGACCAGGATCGCTCCCCGGGCACGGGCCCGCCGGGCGGTGACCGCCGGCAGCAACGAGCCACGGCTCGTGGTGGCGGCACGCGGGGCGGCCGGCTCGGCGGTCGCCGGGGTCGTGCCGATTCCCTCACGCTCGGCGGTGGCGAGCAGCATCGCCCGCAGGCCGGTGCGGAAGTCGGGATCCACCTCGACGGTCGGAGGATCGGCGCTGATCCGCTGGCCCACCGCGACGAGCGGCGCCAACTGGCTGTCCACCCGGGACCGCACGTGGTGCCGCCGGCCGCCGTTGGCCTCGTCGAGAAGTTGCGCGAAGCGCTCGGCACGCCGGCGGGAGAAGAGGTCGTTGTCCACCGCAGGCACCTCCTCTCGCTGGTCACGGCCGGTCGGCCGCCGTGGTTTACGGCGACCGGGCGGCGTTTGTGACACCACGGAGGTGAGGTGCCGTCCGGCCTGCCGGGCGGACCTCGGTGCCCCGGCCCTGCCGGGACATCCACCGGTCGCACCCGGAGAAACGCGGCGGACCGGGCACGGGTTACGGGCCGGGCGGGGCGGAAATCACAGAAAGTGATCGGCGTCACCGAGTGAAACCTGTCCTGAGCTGCGCAGACAGTGATCGACGCCGCTCGGGACCGCTAGCGGATCACGGTTGGAAGCCGTCGGGCAGCAGTCGTGCCAGCGCACGGACGGCCCGGTATTGCAAGGCCTTGATGGCACCCTCGTTCTTGCCCATGGCACGGGCCGTCTCGGCCACCGAGAAGCCCTGCAGGAACCGGAGCACGATGCACTCCTGTTGCTCCGGGTTGAGCTGTTTGACGGCGGTGAGCAGGGCGACGTTGGTGATGTGTTCGACCACCGCCGCTTCCGGGCTGCCCTCCGGGCCGCGATCCTCGCGGTCGGCGTCGAGCACGTCGCCCGTGGTGACCTCCAGCCGGTACCGGCCCGACTTGAAGTGGTCGGCGACCAGGTTGCGGGCGATCGTCACCAGCCAGGCGCCGAGATCGCGGCCCTGCCAGGTGAAGCTCCCGATCCGCTTGAGGGCGCGCAGGAACGTGTCCGACGTCAGGTCCTCTGCGAGTTGTCGGTTGCCGACCCGGAAGTAGACGAACCGGAAGACGGTGTCCACGTACCTGTCGTAGATGAGACCGAACGCCTCGGACTCGCCGGCCTGCGCCCGCTCGACCAGCGTCCAGACCTCGGTGGCCGGGTCGGACGGGTCCGGACGGCTGGGGAAGCCGGTCGGCGTGGTCGGCGTGGCGGCCGGTACCGCCGGGATCACCGCCGTCTCGCCCGCCGCCGGGTCGGCGGCCGCAGCCGGGGCGTCGCCGGCCCGGCGGCCCTGCGACGGCATGGTCGGTCGGGCCGGCGCGGCGACCCGACCGCCGGTCGGCATCGCGTTGCCACCGGGGACCGCCGGTCTCGGCGGAGGCTCGTTGGTGTGCGGGCGATTACGGGTGCGCTGCGCAGGGCTCTCGCCACGCAGCGCGGCGTGCGGGTCGCCCAGCGGCGCGCGGGTTGCCGGCCGCTCGTTGACCTGCGAGCGGGGCGTCTGGCCGGTCAGGCCGACGGGGCGTTCCGCGTATCCGAAGGTGGTCATCGCGCCGCCCCCGTCCCCTGGATGGCCGGACGGGCCGGTTTGCGGGTCGTCGGTGCGGACCGGCCGGGCAGCCGGTCGGGCAGGACTGTTCCGGGGTGTGCCGACGGGCGGCAGTTCCCCTTGAGGTGCTGGTCCAATGCGCTCACAGGCACGGGGGCCTCCTCGGGCTGAGGGGTGTCGACTCACGGCAAATGGGGTGAGCCGACCCGAGTGATAATAGGGCCAACGTCACCCGCGCGTGGCAAGTCCGTTACACAGGGCGGAAGTATTTCCCGCTGTGTCGCACCGGTGGCGGACCGGTTGTCCGTCGTGTGCGTTTGACTTTCGGCCGGCCGGTTGTTCCAGGATGGATCCCCAGGTCGGACGGCACATAGGCCGATCAGGTGAGCGGTCGTCGCCACCCGCCGCTCCGGCTCGGCCGAACCGTCGGCCGGGCGCGTCGCACGTCCCATCAGCCGGACTCGATCGGTGCGTCGGTGACACGGTGGGCGTCCCGTTGACGGGACGCTCTGCGGCCGTCACCGGGGCCCTGTCGGGCGTGGCCGGTCGACCGCCGCTGTGCCAGACTCGATGACCGTGCAGGACTTCCCGCCGGCCTCGCCGCCGAACCTCGCCGACCGCGTCCGCCGGGCGGCTCTCGACCACGGCGACCGGCCCGCGCTGCACTGGCGGGACCAGCGGGTGAGCTGGTCCGAACTGGACGCCGCCGTGACCGCCGCCGCGTACGGCCTGGCTTCCGCCGTTGCGGCCACCGAGCCGGCCGACACACCGCCCCGGGTGGCGATCGCGCTGCCCAACACCCCCGACTTCATTCTCGGGTGGCTCGGGGCGCTGCGGGCGGGGCTGGTCGTGGTGCCGGTCAACCCCGGATTCACCGCCCCGGAGCTGCGACACGTGCTGGCCGACTCGGGTGCGTCGTTGCTGATCGGCACGGAACGGGTCCGCGCCCTGGTCGCCGAGGTCGCCGCCGACCTGCCCGCGCTCACCGCCGTGCACGACACCCCGCCGACCGCCCCGCAGCCCGGGCCGCACCCCCGGCCCCGCCGCGGCGGGGACGACCTCGCCGTGCTGCTCTACACGTCCGGCACCGCCGGCCGACCGAAGGGCGCGATGCTCTCCCACCGCGCGCTGCTGGCCAACCAGGAGCAGGTCGACGCCATCGAGCCGCCGGTCGTCGGCCCGGACGACACGGTGCTGCTGGCCCTGCCGCTGTTCCATGCGTACGGGCTCAACGCGGGGCTCGGCGCCGTCGTCCACCATGGCGCCACCGGCGTGCTGCTCGACGATCCCGACCCGACGGCGGCGCTCGCCGAGATCGCCCGGCACCGGGTCAGCGTGCTGGTCGGCGTACCGTCGATGTTCCTGGCCTGGGCGGACGCCGACGCGGTCCGCGCGGCGACCTCCTCGGTACGGGTCGCGGTGTGCGGCGCTGCGCCCCTGGAACCCGCCGTCGCGGCGCGCTTCACCGCGGCGACCGGCCACCCGGTGCACGTCGGCTACGGCCTCACCGAGACCGCGCCGGTGCTCACCTCCACCCTGGTCGGCAACGTGGCCAAGGCCGGCTCGATCGGCCGGCCGCTGCCCGGCGTCCAGCTGCGCCTGGTCGGGCCGGACTCGGTCGACCTGTGGCGCGACGGCCAGGCCGTCCCCGACGACGACACGGACGAGCTGGACATCTCCGACGCCGGCCCGGGCACCGACCCGGGGCAGATCGTCGTCCGCGGCCCCAACCTCTTCGACGGCTACTGGCCGGACGGCCGCGACGGTCCGGACGCCCACGGCTGGTGGGGTACCGGCGACATCGCGTACGCCGACTCCGACGGCGACCTGCACCTGGTGGACCGACTCGGCGACCTGATCCTGGTCAACGGCTTCAACGTCTATCCGCACGAGGTCGAGTTGGTGCTCGCCGGGCATCCCGGGGTGGCCGAGTCGGCGGTACTGGGTGTGCCGCACCCGCGAACCGGCGAGACTGTGCGGGCGTACGTGGTGCCGGCGCCGGGGCTGCCGGTCAGCGGCGAGGAGTTGCTCGCACACTGCGCACGGAACCTGGCCCGGTTCAAGTGCCCGACCGCCGTCGAGTTCGTCGACGCACTGCCCCACTCGGCGATCGGCAAGGTACGAAAGACCCAGCTCCGGTCGGCGACCCCGGCCGGTGCGCCCGCATCCGCCGACGACGCCCGCACGGAGGTACCCGATGGCCACTGACGCCCGGCTCGCCCTGATCACCCGACCCGGCTGCCATCTGTGCGACGACGCCAAGGCCGCGCTCGACCGGGTGGTGGCGGTCACCGGTGACAAGTGGGTCGAGTGGGACGTCACCGGCGACGAGGAGCTGGAACGGGAGTACGGGGACCGGCTGCCGGTGGTGATGCTCGACGGCAAGGAGCACGGTTACTGGCGGGTGGAGGAGGATCGGCTGCTGCGGGACCTGACCACCCCACAGCTCTGAGGGCCTAGGGTGCTCGGATGACCTCCGCGCACCCCCACCTGGTCTGGGACTGGAACGGCACCCTGCTCAACGACCTCAGCCTGGTGGTGGCCGCCACCAACGCCGCGTTCGCCAGCGTGGGCGGGCCGACGGTAACCGCCGACGAGCACCGGACACGCTTCCGCCGGCCGATCGCCGACTACTACGCCGAGGTGCTCGGGCAGGCCGTGGACGACGAGGCGTTCGGTCGGCTGGACCGGATCTTCCACGACGCGTACCGCGACGGGCTGACCACCTGCGAGCTGGCCGCCGACGCGCGGACCGCGATGGCCGCCTGGGACGGCAGCCAGAGCCTGCTCTCCATGTGGTTCCACGAGGAGCTGGTGCCCACGGTGCACACGTACGGGCTGACCGGCCACTTCACCCGCGTCGACGGACTGCGGGCCACGGTCGGCGGCGACCGCAAGGCCGAGTCGCTCCGGCGGCACCTGGCCGAGCTGGACGTGGACGGCAGCGCGGTCGTACTCATCGGTGACTCGATCGACGACGCGGACGCGGCTCTCGCCGTCGGCGGTCGTGCGGTGCTCTACACCGGCGGGTTCACCGACCCGGCCCGGCTGCGCGACTCCGGTCACCCGGTGGCCGACACCCTCACCGACGCGGTGGCCCTGGCCGCCCGGGTGGTCAGTTCCGCAGGTAGGTGAGGACGGCCAGCACCCGCCGATGCTGCTCGGTGTCCGGCGGGAGGGTGAGCTTGGTGAAGATGTTGCGGACGTGCTTCTCCACCGCGCCGTCGCTCACCACCAGGGCGCGGGCGATGGCTGTGTTCGACCGACCCTCGGCCATCAGCGCGAGCACCTCCCGCTCGCGCGGGGTCAACTCGCGCAGCGGGTCGTCGCGGCGGCGTCGGGCGAAGAGCTGGCCGACCACCTCCGGGTCGAGCACCGTCCCGCCGGCCGCCACCCGGCGCAGCGCGTCCAGGAACTCGTCGATCGCCGCCACCCGGTCCTTGAGCAGATAGCCGATCCCGCCGCCGCCGGCGCCGCCGGTGGTGGCGAGCAGATCGTCGGCGTACGACACCTCGACGTACTGGGAGAGCACCAGGATCGGCGTACGCGGCACCAGTTGGCGGGCCTGCACCGCCGCCCGCAACCCCTCGTCGGTGTGGGTCGGGGGCATCCGGACGTCGACGATCGACACGTCGGGCCGGTGCTCGACCACCGCCTCGACGAGCGCGTCGCCGTCCCCGACGGCGGCCACCACCTGGTGCCCGCTCTCGGTCAGCAGTCGTACCAGACCCTCCCGGAGCAGGACGGCGTCGTCGGCGATCACGATGCGCATGGGTGTGGTGTCTACCACGCCGAGGCGCTTCCCGGGTGGTTCACAGCGGCAGTTCGGCGCGGATCTCGGTGGGCCCGCCGTTCGGGCTGACCACGGCCAGCTCACCGCCGGCCGCCCGCACCCGGTCGGCGATACCGGCCAGCCCGTGCCCCTTGGCCAGGTGCGCGCCACCCTGCCCGTCGTCGCCCACCCGTACCTCGAGGTGGTTGCCCTGGCGGGCCACGGCGACCGTGGCCTCGGTGGCCCGGCTGTGCTTGGCGATGTTGGTGAGCGCCTCGGCCACCACGAAGTACGCGGTGTTCTCCACCGCCGGGTCGAGTCGGCCGTCCCGCGTGCCCAACTGCTGGTCGACCTGGAGCTCGATGGGGATGAGCCCACGGCCGGCGAGCGCGGCGAGCGCGCTGGGCAGACCCCGGTCGACCAGGATCGGTGGGGCGATGCCGCGCGACAGCGCCCGCAACTCGGCAAGCGTCTCCCGGGTCTGGGTGACCGCCTCGTCGATGGTCCGGCCGGCCTCCTCCGGGTCGGAGGCGAGCTGCATCCGGGCCCGGTTCAGGTCCATCGCGAGCCGGACCAGGCGCTGCTGCGGGCCGTCGTGGATGTCGCGCTCCAGTCGGCGCAGCGCGGACGCCTCGGCGGACACCGCCGCCCGCTTCTGCTCCTCCAGCACGGTGATCCGGTCCCGCATCTCGGCCACCCCGGTCAGCAGAGCCCGGGCGAAGCTGGCCTGGAGCAGCGCGCAGCCCCGCACCACGATCGGCAGGGTGATCAGGAAGAACACGCCGACCGCGGTGTTCAGCCCGATCCGGGCGGTGGTCGAGTCACCCAGGCCGAGGAGTTGCGCCAGGTCCTGGTCGCCGTCGGAGGGGCGGGGCAGGGCCCAGTCGAACGCCCAGTAGAGCGAGCCGGCGAGCGCGACGCCCCACCAGACGACGGTCACCACGAAGGTGGCCAGCGCCACGATCAACCGCAGGATTCCGTGCGCCAGGTCGAGCCAGGACTGCGCGTCGCGCATCGGCAGGAAGATCCGCCGCCAGGCGCTCGCGCCCGCCTCCGGCAGCCGGTAATGCGGTCGGATCCGGGGCTGCCGGAGCACGGCGGGCAGCCGCAGCCGCTCGACGTCGGCCAGCCCGCGGGCGGCGTACAGGGTGCCGCTGAGGATCGGCAGGCCGATCACGGTGACCATCAGGCCGAGGCCCGCCGAGAGGCCGGCGATGAGGACGACGAAGCTGGCCACTGCCAGGGGCAGGCTGAGCAGCACGTACCCGGAGTCGACGAAGAGTTGGCGGGGGATGCTCCGGGCCAGCGGCTGCCGATCGCTGGTGGCGGCAAGGGCGGTCATGGCTCAAAGGCTAGGCAGCCGACGACCCGCCCCCCATCCCGAAGCCCGGTCTCTCCCCGGTAGTGCTGCCCCCACCCAAGCCCCCCGCACCCGCCCCCGCGAGCCCCTCCCTCCCTGCGCCGATCTTGCAGCTTCTGTTGGCGATTTGTGTAGTGCGCGGGGGTATGCGGCGACAGAAAGTGCAAGATCTGTGAGGGTTGCTGTCAAGCGGTGGCTTCGAGGATGCGCCAGATTTGGCGGGCTATGTAGCGTTTGAGGCTGCGGGTGATCTCGGCTGGGGTGTGGCCTTGGGTGGTGCGGCGGTTGACGTAGTCCTTGGTGGGTTGGTGGCAGCGTTGTCGGGCTTTGGCGATGGTGTGCAGGGCGGCGTTGAGGGTGCGGTCGCCGCCTCGGTTGAGGCGGTGGCGGACGGTGCGGCCGGAGCTGGCGGGGACGGGGCTGACGCCGGCGAGTGAGGCGAATGCGGCTTCGCTGCGGAACCGGCCGGGGTGTGACCAGGCGGTCAGGGTGATCGCGGCGGTGACGGGGCCGATGCCGGGTTGGTCGAGCAGGGTCGGGCAGAGTTTGTCGACCAGGGTGCGGATCTCGGTGAGGTTGGCTTTCAGGAGCCGGTCGAGGGTCAGGATCTGCTCGGCGAGGGCTGCTAGTTGACTGCGGCGTAGGTGGTCGCCGCTGTTGTCGTTGGTGAGGGTGGTGGCGTGCTGGACCTGCCGCAGGGTGCTCAGGCCACGTAGTTGGGTGCGTAGGTCGTCGTCGGCGGTGAGGATCACCGATTTGAACAGGTTGATGGTGGCGGTACGGGTGTCGCTGTAGTGGCGGCGGCAGACGTGCAGCAGGCGCAGGGATTCCCGGTCGCCGTCGATGCGGGGCACGGCGACGTGATCGGCGGCCAGCACGGCACGAGCGGCGTGCACGGCGTCCAGCGCGTCGGACTTGCCGCCTCGCCGGCGGCGGCCGGTCGCGGGTTTGGGTGCTTCCAGGACATCTTCACCCGCGGCACGCAGGACCCGTAGCAGGCCGACACCGTGACAGCGGGCACCGTCCAGGGCCCAGGCCCGCCGGCCCGTTCCCAGCACGCTCGTCTGCTGCCGGGCCCAGGCCAGCAGAACAGCGGCACCGTCGGCGGTGGCCGGCACGGTGATCTCGGCCAACACGGTCCCGACCGGGGTGCTGACCACAGCGGTGTGCGTATCGGTATGGGTATCCACACCGATAACCGCGTCGACACGGTCGGCCAGGCGATCTGTCAGGATGCAAGACACGGACGCTTCTCCCTTGCACGGGACGACGTTCGGACGGCGTCGGCCCGGGAGACGATCACCCGGCGGCATATCTGTGATGAGTCACGCGATACCAGTCGCGGACAGGCTTCTGATCAGGCCAGCAAGGTGGGCCGGGCCGACGCCGGTAACCCACGAGGACAAGTCGCACTCCACGGCACACCCTCTGACGGCGGCCAGATCTTGCATGAGTCACTCGTCGATCACCGACGTCGAACCCTACCGATGCCAGCCTCCCGGAACCGGCCCACCTATAGAAGCGTCGCGGGGTTGGGGGCGGGGTGGCGTGGCGGCGGGAGGGGGTCTGGGCTGGGCGGGAGCGGGGCGGCGCGGGATTGGTCAGAGAAGTCGGGATTGAGCAATAATCGCGCGGGCGGTGAGCGCTCAATCGATCTTGTGGAATGGAGGGGCGGGTGGGGTCGCGTGCTGGAGCGGCAAGATCGCGATTTGTGCACGTCTTCACAAGCGCCTACTCTGTAGTTCCGACGCGCCCTGCTAGCACAGCCGGCAACCACGGTCGCCAGCGGGAGTCCATAAGCGGCCGACCAGCGGAGTTGGCCGAGGATCGCACCGCACGGAGTCTCATGAGTCAGCACCGTCAGCCAGGTGCGCCCGGCCGCGCCGGTGCCGTACCGGCGCTTCCGGACCTTCCCGAGGCGACCGTCGCACGGCTCCCGGAATACCTGCGCGCGCTGCACAACCTCGCCGACGCCGGCCACGAAACGATCTCCAGTGAGGGTCTGTCGGCGGCCGCCGGAGTCAACTCCGCCAAGCTCCGCAAGGACCTCTCCCACCTCGGCTCGTACGGCACCCGGGGCGTCGGCTACGACGTGGCGCTGCTGATAGAGCAGATCGAGTACGTGCTCGGGCTCACACAGCGTCGCGCTGTCGCCCTGGTCGGCGTGGGTAATCTCGGTCACGCTCTGGCCGGCTACGACGGGTTCGCCAGCCGGGGTTTCCGGATCGCCGCACTGCTCGACGCCGATCCCTCCCGGGTCGGCGAGGAGATCAACGGGCTGGTGGTACGCCATGTCGACGACCTGCCGGCGGTCGCCGCCCAGGAGTCCATCGCGATCGGCGTGATCGCCACCCCGGCACCGGCCGCCCAGCGGGTCGCCGATCAGCTGGTCGCGGTCGGCGTGACGAGCATCCTCAACTTCGCGCCCTGCGTACTCTCTGTTCCGGAGGGGGTCGACGTACGCAAGGTCGACCTCGCCATCGAGCTGCAGATTCTGTCCTTCCACGAGCACCGTAAGGCGTCGCTGACCGCGCTGCCCGCCACCGGCGGGTCCGCTCTCACCGCCCTGCCCGGCGGTCTCGCGGCCACCGACACCCAGGAGGCGATCGGCACGTGAAACTGCTCGTCGTCGGCGCGTCCTACCGGACCGCCCCGGTTGCCACGCTGGAGCAGCTGGCCGTGCCCCCCGCCGACCTCACCCGCACCCTGGACCGCCTGGTCGCTCAGCCGTACGTGAGTGAGGCGGTGCTCGTCTCCACCTGCAACCGGGTGGAGGTGTACGCCGCCGTGTCTGGTTTCCACGGTGGGCTCGGCGACATCTGCGCCGTCCTGGGCGAGCAGGCCGGCAGCACCCCGGCGGCGCTCGCCAACCACCTGTACGTCCACTACGACACCGCCGCCGTGGACCACGTCTTCCGGGTCGCCACCGGGCTGGACTCCATGGTCGTGGGCGAGGCGCAGATCCTCGGCCAGTTGCGCGACGCGTACCACTGGGCCACCGGCGCCGACTCGGCCGGCCGGCTGCTGCACGAGCTGATGCAGCAGGCGCTGCGCGTCGGCAAGCGGGCCCACGCCGAGACCGGCATCGACCGGGCCGGCCAGAGCGTCGTCACCGCCGCGCTGGAGTTGGCGGCCGGGTACCTCGACGGTGACCTTGCCGGCCGCCCGGCCCTGGTGATCGGGGCCGGTGCGATGGGCTCGCTCGGGGTGGCCACGCTGTCCCGGCTGGGCGCCGGGCCGCTCACGGTCACCAACCGGGGCATCGACCGGGCCGTCCGGCTCGCCGAGTCGTACGGTGCGGGCGCCGCGCCGATGACCGAGCTGGCCGCCACGCTCTCCACAGTGGACATCGTAGTCGCCGCCACCGCGTCCACCGAACCGGTCCTCACCCGGACGGTCGTCGAGGCGGCGCTCGCCGAGCGCGATCCGGCCCGGGGTCCGTTGGTCCTGCTCGACCTCGCCGTCCCGCGTGACGTGGAGGAGGGCGTCGCCGCCCTGACCGGCGTCGAGGTGATCGACATCGACCGGATGGCGGCGCTGCTCGCCGACGGTCCGGTCGCGGCCGACGCCGCCGCCGTCGAAGGAATCGTGACCGGCGAGGTGGAGGGCTTCCTCACCTGGCTGCGCGGTGCCGACGTGGCGCCCACCGTGGCGGCGCTGCGGGGTCGCGCCGACGACGTCGTCGCCACCGAGCTGCGTCGCCTGGCCCAGCGCCGTCCCGACCTCGGCGACGACCTGCGCGCCGAGGTGGCCCGTACGGTGCACCGGGTGGTGCAGCGGCTGCTGCACCAGCCCACCGTCAAGGTCCGCCAACTCGCCGCCGAGCCCGGTGGCGACCAGTACGCCGCCCTGCTGCGTGAGCTGTTCGACCTTCAGGTGCCGCAGACCTCGCCGGTGGACACCGTCCCCGACGTGCTGAGCCCCGACCTCGGCCTGCCGCCCGCCGACAGCGACCCGGCGCCCGGCTCGGACGCCACCGATCCCGTCCCGCCCACCGGAGGTGCGCGATGACCGCCCCCCTGCGCCTTGGCACTCGGGGCAGCACCCTGGCCATGGCCCAGTCCGGCCACGTCGCCGAGGCGGTGACCGCCGCCACCGGCCGCCCGGTCGAGCTGGTCGAGGTGGTCACCGCCGGTGACCGCTCCAGCGCGCCGGTGCACCGGCTCGGCGTCGGCGTTTTCGTCTCCGCGCTGCGCGACGCGCTGACCGCCGGGACGATCGACTTCGCGGTGCACTCGTACAAGGACCTGCCCACGGCCGGCGCGGGCGGGCTGCACATCGCGGCGGTACCGCCCCGACAGGACCCGCGCGACGCGCTGGTCGCCCGCGGTGGCCGGACGCTCGCCGAGCTGCCGCCCGGCACCACCGTGGGCACCGGCGCGCTGCGCCGGATCGCCCAGTTGCACGCCCTCGGCCTGCAACTGGAGGTCACTCCGATCCGCGGCAACATCGACACCCGCCTGGCGCGGGTGCTCGGTCCCGATGCCGACCTCGACGCCGTCGTGCTGGCCCGGGCCGGGCTGGCCCGGATCGGCCGGACCGACGTGATCACCGAGACGCTGGACCCGATGCTGATGCTGCCCGCGCCCGCCCAGGGCGCGCTGGCCGTGGAGTGCCGGGTCGACGACCAGGACCTGGTCGAGCTGCTCGGAACGCTCGACCACGCACCGTCGCGCGCCGCGGTCATCGCGGAGCGCGCGCTGCTGGCCACCCTGGAGGCCGGGTGCAGCGCACCCGTGGCCGCCTACGCCGAGCTCGCCGAAGGCGAGACCGGTGATGAGATCTACCTGCGCGGGGCGGTGATCAGTCCGGACGGCACTCGTGACCTCCGGCTGTCCCGCACCGGAACGCCCGCCGACGCGGCGGAGATCGGTAAGGCACTCGCCGCCGAACTCCTCGAACTCGGCGCCGACTCGATCCTCGGCCACGAAGGACACACCGGCCCGGGGACCCAGCAATTTGGGAGCACAGAATGACCCGCACCCGTAAGCCCGTCGGCCGTATCGCGTTCGTCGGGGCGGGCCCCGGCGACCCAGGTCTGCTGACCCGCCGGGCGCACGACGCCCTGGTCGACGCCGACCAGGTGATCTACGACCGGGGAGTCCCGGAGTCGCTGCTCGCCGCCGTCCGCGCCGAGGCCAGGGACGACGCCGAGTTCACCCCGGCCGAAGGCGCCCCGGGGGACGTGGCGAAGGTGCTGATCTCCGCGGCCCGGTCCGGGCTGAACGCGGTGCACCTGGTCGCCGGCGACCCGTTCGGCCACGACTCGGTGGTCAAGGAGGTGCAGGCCGTCGCCCGTACCGCCGCCCACTTCGAGGTGGTACCCGGCGTGGGTCAGGCCGAGGGTGTGGCCACCTACGCGGGCGTTCCGTTGCCGGGTGTGCGTACCGCCGCCGACGTCGAGGACGTCAGCGCGCTGGACTTCGAGGCGCTGGCCGCCGCCGTCGGCCGGGGTTCGCTCGCGCTGGCGGTGGACGCCGGTGACCTCGCCGCCGTCCGGGACGGTCTGCTGGCCGCCGGGGTCGACGGCAGCACCGGTGTCGCGGTGACCGGCGACGGCACCGGCGAGACCCAGTACACGACCACGTCGACCGTGGACAGCTTCGTGGCCGCCGCGCTCGGCTTCACCGGCCGGGTGGTGCTCACCGTCGGCGTCGGGGTGGGCCAGCGGGACAAGCTGAGCTGGTGGGAGAACCGCCCGCTGTACGGCTGGAAGGTGCTGGTTCCCCGCACCAAGGAGCAGGCCGGCGTGATGAGCGCCCGGTTGCGCGCGTACGGGGCGATCCCGTGCGAGGTGCCGACCATCGCGGTCGAGCCGCCGCGTACCCCGGCGCAGATGGAGCGGGCGGTCAAGGGCCTGGTCGACGGCCGGTACGCCTGGGTGATCTTCACCTCGGTGAACGCGGTCCGCGCGGTCTGGGAGAAGTTCGCCGAGCACGGCCTGGACGCTCGGCACTTCGGCGGCGTCAAGATCGCCTGTATCGGCGAGGCGACCGCCGACGCGGTGCGCGCGTTCGGTATCCAGCCGGAGCTGATCCCCGCCGGGGAGCAGTCCTCCGAGGGGCTGCTGGCCGAGTTCTCGCCGCACGACGAGATCCTCGACCCGGTCGGTCGGGTGCTGCTGCCGCGCGCCGACATCGCCACCGAGACGCTCGCCGCCGGGCTCACCGAGCGCGGCTGGGAGGTCGACGACGTGACCGCGTACCGGACGGTGCGGGCCGCGCCGCCGCCGGCCGAGATCCGGGACGCGATCAAGTCGGGTGGCTTCGACGCGGTGCTCTTCACGTCTTCGTCGACCGTGCGGAACCTCGTCGGTATCGCCGGGAAGCCGCACGCGCGCACGGTTGTTGCCGTGATCGGGCCCAAGACGGCGGAGACCGCGACGGAGTTCGGCCTGCGGGTCGACGTCCAGCCGCCGCACGCCTCGGTGCCCGACCTGGTGGAGGCGCTCGCCGCCTACGCCGTCGAGTTGCGCGAGAAGCTGGCCGCCATGCCGGCCAAGCAGCGCCGCGGCTCGAAGGTGCAGGGGCCGACCGCTCTGCGCTTCCGGTAGTCGTCGTTCGAGGAGGACCCTTCCATGTCGTACCCCGAGATCCGGCCCCGCCGTCTGCGCCGCACCCCCGCGATCCGCCGACTGGTGTCCGAGACCCGGGTCGACCCGGCCGAGCTGGTCGTGCCGATGTTCGTCAAGGAAGGGTTGACCGAGCCACGGGCCATCGCGTCGCTCCCGGGGGTGCTCCAGCACTCCCGGGACTCGCTGCGCAAGGCAGCCGCCGAGGCCGTGCAGGCCGGCGTCGGCGGGATCATGCTCTTCGGGGTCCCCGCACGGCGTGACCCCACCGGGTCCGGCGGCATCGACCCGGACGGCATCCTGAACGTCGCCATCCGCGACGTGGTCTCCGAGGTGGGCGACAGCACGGTCGTGATGAGTGACCTGTGCCTCGACGAGTTCACCTCGCACGGGCACTGCGGAGTGCTCGCCCCCGACGGCGACGTCGACAACGACGCCACCCTGGCCGCCTACGCCGAGATGGCGGTGGCCCAGGCCGCCGCCGGGGTCCACGTGGTCGGGCCGTCCGGGATGATGGACGGCCAGGTCGGCGTGGTACGCCGGGCGCTCGACGCCGCTGGACACCAGGACGTGTCCGTGCTGGCGTACGCCGTGAAGTACGCCTCCGCGTTCTTCGGCCCGTTCCGCGACGCCGTGGAGTCGGCGTTGGAGGGCGACCGGCGCAGCTACCAGCAGGACCCGGCGAACCTGCGCGAGTCGCTGCGCGAGGTGGCGCTCGACGTCGCCGAGGGCGCCGACATGGTGATGGTCAAGCCGGCGCTGCCGTACCTCGACGTGGTGTCGGCGGTCCGGGCCGCGGTGGACGTCCCGGTCGCCGCCTACCAGGTCTCCGGCGAGTACGCGATGGTCGAGGCCGCCGCCGCGAACGGGTGGATCGACCGGGAGCGGGTGATGATGGAGACCCTCACCTCGATCAAGCGGGCCGGCGCGCAGATCATCCTCACCTACTGGGCGGTCGAGGCCGCCGGTCTGCTCCGCCAGCGTTACTGAGCGATTCCCCGGCTCCGCCCGGGCCGACCGCCTCGTCGGCACCGGCGACGGTGGTCGGAAGTCGCCGGCTGGTCAGCCAGGCGAGCGCCAGCAGCACGGCCGAGACCGCCAGCGTGAGCCGGGTGGCCATCGCCAGTTCCGGCGCAAGGTCGAGGCGTCCGGCCGGGTCGAGCCTTCCGGCCGCCGTGATGCCCCCGCCACCCAGGCTCGGGGCCACCCGGTCCGTGAGGAAGGACAGGACGGCGGCGATCAGCGCCGTGCCGGCCGCGACCGAGGTGTGTGACACCGTGGTGAGCAGCGTAGAGCCGGACGGTAGGTCGTCGGGCGGAAGGGACCGGCTGGCCGCCGTCATCGTCGGCATCAGCGTCGCACCCATGCCCAGGCCGATGACCGCCCCCAGCGCGGCCAGCAACGGGTACGACGTGTCGGCGTCGAGCACCAGCACCCGGACCACCGTGCCGGCCACGGCGGTGCAGATGCCCAGCCCGACCACCCGCCGCGCCGAGACGCGATCGACGAGCCGGGTCGCGACCTGGAGCGTGAGCCCGGTGGTCAGCGCCTGCGGGATGCCGATCATGCCGGCCAGGGTGGCCGAGTCGCCACGTACCACCTGCACGTAGGCCGGGATGATCAGGAACGAGCCGAAGTATCCGGCGGCGAAGAGGGCCACCGTTGCGGCGCCGGGGGTCATTCCCGGCGCGCGCAGCACGGCCAGACGCAGCAGCGGCTGCCGGATCCGGCCGGCCCGTACGGCGAAGATGACCACGAGCAGGACGCCGAGCGCGAACGGCAGCAGTACGGGTGCGGTGACGACGCCGCCCCGCTCACCGGTGACGCTGAGGCCGTACACCGCCAGCGCCAGGCCGGGGCAGAGCAGCAGCAGCCCGACGACGTCCAGCCGGACCGGTGGTCGTCGCGCGTCGGCGACCGGCAGCACCGAGCGTCCGAGCAGCATCGCCACCAGCCCCACCGGCAGGTTGATCCAGAAGATCCACCGCCAGGACGCGTGATCGAGCAGCAGCCCACCCAGCACCGGTCCGATGAGCGGCCCGACCAGCACCGGAAGGCCGAGCAGGCTCATCATCCGTCCGCGCCGCCCCGGCGGTACGGCGGCGAGCGCGACGGCCATCCCGACCGGGTTGAGTAGTCCGCCACCCAGCCCCTGGAGGACCCGGAACGCGATCAGCGACCCGACGCTCCAGGCGGCCCCGGCCAACACGGAGCCGATGGTGAACAGCAGCAGCGCGGCAAGGTAGGTGCGGCGGGCACCGAAGCGGCCGATCGCCCAGGCCGCGGTGGGCATCACCGCGACCAGGGCGAGCGCGTACCCGCTGGTGACCCAGCCGATCGTGGCGAGGTCGGTGTCGAGGTCGTCGACCAACCTCGGCAGGGCCACCACGGTGACCGTGGTGTCGATCACCGCGAGGAGACCACCCAGGGTCAGGTACCAGCCGAGCCGTCGCGCGGACGTGTCCATGTCGGCTGCTCATGGCCGAATCCGGCGGGCGGTACGCAGCGCCTCGGCCCACCAGGCCAACTCGCTCAGCATGGCGTCGGCCGCCTGCCGGAGCGGCTCGTCGTCGACCAGCCGCCCGTCGACGTCGAGCCGTTCCCAGGGCGCCCGGAGCACCACCCCGGAGCGGGTCGTGGCGGCCTGCACCTCGGCGAAGACCAGCCGGAGCTGCTCCACCGCGCGGATCCCGCCGGAGCTGGCGCCGTACGACACGAAGGCCACCGGCTTGCGGGCCCACTCCCGGTAGTGCCAGTCGATGGCGTTCTTCAGGGCGGCCGGGAAGCTGTGGTTGTATTCGGGCGTCACCACCACGAACGCGTCGGCGGCGGCCAACCGGGCGCTGATCGGGCTGGTCGAGTTACCGCCGGGAGGGGTGTCGGCGAACGGCAGCGCCACCTCGGCGAGGTCGACTAGGTCCAGGTCCAGGTCGTTGCGGCGGCTCCCGTGCGCGACGAACCAGTCGGCGACCGAGCGGCCCAACCGGGGTTGCCGGACGCTCCCGACGAGCACGGCGACGGTCGGTGCGGTGTCCTCTTGCATGGTCATGCCTCGGACGCTAGGACTTGAAGTAATGGTGAAGTCAATGGCGGCGGGGGACTGGCGATGGGCACGTTGACGGTCGGCGAGGTGGCCCGGGAGAGCGGGGTCAGCGGCTCCGCCGTACGGTTCTACGAGCGGCAGGGCCTGATCACGGCTGCCCGTACCAGCGGCAACCAGCGGCGCTTCGACGTCGACGCGGCGTGTCGGATCAGGGTGGCGCGGGTGGCCCAGCGCGTCGGCCTGACCGTCAACGAGATCCGCGACCTGCTCGCGGCGCTGCCCCCCGACCCGCAGCCGGCCGACTGGCAGAGCCTGCACGATCGGCTGACCGCCGAGGCCGAGCGGCGCATCCGCGACCTGCACGCGGCGCTTGACGACATCGGCTCCGGCCGCCGCCTCTGCGACCTCTGACCTCGCCCGGGCCCTGAGCGACCCATCCTGACAACCGGCCCGAGGAGGTCCGGTACCCCTTCACGCGCCCTTTGCTCTGCTTCAACGGACGCAACACTTTTGGGTTTCAACTGTTGCGTCCGTTGAAGCAGAGCAAAGGCGGTCAACCATGCCCGGCTGTCCCGGCTGTCCCGGCTGCCCCGGCTGCCCCGGCCCGGCGCTGGCCCGGCGCCAGCCCGGTCCTCAGTTGTCCACAGGTTTATCCACAGGGATTGAGCCGGGTGCCGACACGGGCGATGGTGGTGAGATGACGTCGGCGCTCGAACCTCCTCTTCCCCCTGGCCCTACCGTCGGTCGGTTTCCCATCGCCGGTCTGGTTCGCCGCGCACGTCGGATCGTCGGGCTGAGCCAACTTCGGCTCGCCCGCTTCGCCAGGGTGTCACCGTCGACGGTGGGGCGGGTCGAGGCGGGCAGCCTGACACCGAGCCTTGCTGTACTGGAACGCCTGCTCGGCGCGGGCGGCCTCTACCTGGTCGTGGTGGATCAGGAAGGACGGATCGTCCAGCCGATGGCCGACCGGGAAGACGTCCACGACGGTGCGGGTCGGCGCTATCCTTCGCACCTCGACACGATCCTCGATCCCGAGCCGGGGGAGTGGTGGGGGGACATCTACGGGCTGGCGCGGCCACCGGAGACCTACCACCGCAGCTCCGCGGACCGTGCGGCGCGGCGCCGCCGCAGCCAGTGGGAGGTGCGGGTCGCGCAGCATCGGCACGTGCCACCGCCGCCGATCATCGACGAATACTACTGAGACCGCGAACGGCCCACCCTCCGGGAAAACCGGACGGTGGGCCGTCAGCGCCCTGGTTCAGTCGTCGTTGGTGATCGTTCCGGTGGCGAGCGGATCGGCCAGCCGTAGGCCGGGCACGCCGGCCACCAGCAGGGTCAACTTCTCGTCCGACTCGCGTCGCCGGTCACCCCGCACGCTGACCGGGAAGGTCAGCGAGGTGTCGCCGGCGGCCAGCACCTTGCAGCCGGCGTACGCGTCGAAGTCCGAGCCCGCCTGCGCCGTGAGACCGACGGTCGCGGCACACAGCAGCACGGGCTGCGACAGCGGCCGGGAGACGGTGGCGGTGAACACCATCTGCCGGGTGCCCTGGTCACCCTCGACCACCGTCGTGTCGGCCACGGTCAACGCCGCCCGCGAGCGGAACCTCGCCACCTGCGGGTCGTGGTCGCTGGAACCCCGCGAGCCGTCACCGGTGAACTCCGCCGGCCAGTCGGCGTTGATGTGCGCCGCCCGCACCTGCACCAGGTCCCCGTAGAGCGCGTCGTTGACGAACAGGTGGTCGAGCGTCTGCGCCTGACCCTCGAAGCTGTACGAGTACGCCGAGGCCGGCACGTCCGCCACCAGGTTGTCCCACAGGTTGTGCAGGCCCGCCTCGTACAGCGGAGCGAGCTGGTCCGACGGTGTGGGCTGGGCGGCGGTGGCGAGGGGATCGTCCGGCCGGGGGAAGACGTTCAGGTCACCGCCGTACACCACCCGGGCGTTCCGGTCGGCCGCCTCGATCGCGGTGACGATCGCCGCTCCGTACGCCGCCTGCTCCCGCCGCTGCCCGATCCGACTGTCCGGACCGGACGAGTAGTGGTTGCTCAACGCGTACAGGGTGAACCGCTCGGTCGAGCCCGGTGCCGCGGCCACGCTGAACTTGCCCAACTGGGGTGCCCGGGTGAAGACGTTGTTCCCGTCCTTGCCGGTCGACGTGTCCACGTCGGACGGCAACACCGCGTTGAGCGCCTTGGGGTTCTGCACGTCGGCGTTGCCCGGCAGGCCGGCGGCGCGGTACTGCACGGTCGGCGTCGCGCCCAGCAGCGGATCGCTCGCCGTCGCGGACGCCAGGGACAGCCGGTCGGTGCGGTACAGGAACGCGGCGGTGATGCCGCGGGCGTCCGCGCCGGTCCGGTCGTAGGCAGCCGCGTACGCCGGACCGCCGGCCGCCGCCACCGCGAGCGCCAACTCCTGGATGCTGTCCGGAGCGCCGTCGGCGTCGTTGGTGTCGCCGCAGGCCAGCGCCGTTCCGGAGACCGTGCAGATGTCCTGGTCCTCGGCCTCCTGCACCAGGATCAGATCGGGTGCGTGCAGATCCTCGACGATCTGGTCGGCGAGCGATGCCAGGTGCTGGCGGTAGTCGGCCTCGCTGCTCGGCACGTAGTCGAACGGCGGGGTGACACCGGTGCAGCCGGCGTTGCCGGTGAAGTCGCAGCCGTCGAACGGGTCGTCGCGGTAGTCGTACAGGTTCTCCACGTTGTAGGTCGCCACCGCGACCTCCTGGGAGCGGTCGGCGGGCTTCGGCGGGTTGTTCTTCGACGGGTCGGCCCCGGCGTCGAACTCGGCCCGCTCGACCTGCACGCCGTACTTCTCGAACGAGTAGTAGACGCCGCCCACCGCGTCGGCGCGCAGCGTGTCGAAGGTGTGCGCCGGCGGGAGCAGCGCGGTGCTGTCACCGGCGGTCGCCTTCACGCCCATGCTGCCGAGCAGCACACGCTGCCCGTTGCCGTCGTCGAAGCGCCGGGTCGGGTCATTGTCCAGCGGGTGCGAGTCCCGGAAGACCCGCCGGGCGTACGGGTCGGCACGGTCCAGCAGCGGATCGTCCCGGTCGACGACCCACAGCTCCGCGTCGGCCGTGGACGAGAAGACGTCGCGGCCGCTCACCGCGCCGCTGCCCGCGCGCACCCGCAGCCGGACGCCCTCGTGCCGCTCCCACCAACGCTGCGCCTCGATCACCTCGACCGGCGGCACCGCGTCGGTCACCGCGACCGCCGTGTCCACGTCCAGGCCGGTGGCGATCCGACGGACCAGCGAGGCGCCGGAGAGCTGGGTGAAGTTGTAGTACTCCGAGACCCGCGCCCGCAGCACGACCTCGTCACCGACCGTCGGCACGTAGCCGCCGACCAGCGAGGTGAACGTGCCCATGAAGACGAAGATGCCGTCGGAGCTGGTCGGGTCGCCGTCGGTGTCGCCGCTGCGGCTCTGCAGGAAGAAGCCGTTCTGCTCCGCCCCGGCCGACGTACGGGCCAGCGTCCGCTGGGTGATCACGCCACGGACGTCGTACATCGTGCTGCTCGTGCCGTTGCCGCTCGCCGGTGCGAGCGGCGACCGGTCGGCGGGGCCGGACTCGGCGTCGGTGGTAGGGCCCTGCACCTCCCCGACGGTCAGCTCCCTGGTCACCTGCACGACCAGCGCGCAGCTCGCGGTGCCACCGCCCGCATCGGTCGCGGTCACGGTGACGGTGTACGCCCCGGCGGTGAGGTCGGCGCTCGCGCCGACCGTGGCGCGGGCCGTGCCGCCCACCACGTCGGCGGGGGTGAACGCGGTACGGGTGATCGAGCCGCTGGCCGGCGTCGGGCTGACCCCGGTCACCGCCAGGTCGACGATCCGATCGTCCGGGTCGGTCGCGGTGACCTCCCGGCTCGCTGCCGTGCCCGATCCGGTGACCAGTGGGCCGCCGCAGGTCACCGTCGCCGGGACGTCGACCGGCCCACCGCCGTCCACGCTGTGCGCGCCGAGCCCGTCGAAGGTGTCGACCGGGAAGCCGGCCCACTGGGCGGCGGGGTCGAACGCGTCTGACGGATCGGTGTCGCCCACCGTCACCGAGGGCAGCCGACGCAGCGTGTTGTCCGCCGTGCTGGTCGTGCCCGTGCCCCACTCGGTGCCCGGGTCGACGCCCACCTGCCCAATCGAGTCGAGCACGACCGTGCCCCGCCGCAACACGATCGCGTCGTCACCGTTGAACAGGCTCGCCCCGGTGGTCTGGTCCGCCTGGGCGAGGATCGCCGCCCCGGCCGAGGCGCTGGCGAACACGAAGGCGTCCCCGGCGGCGACCGTCCCGGTCAGCGCGATCGTGGTCGCCGTCGTGGAACCGTTGAAGTAGAGCTGGAGCTGGTAGCCACCAGCGGTGAGGTCGACGGGAGCGCCGGTGCCGTTGAACAGCTCGATCGCCTTGTTGTTCGACGAGCCTTCGACGTACTCGGAGATGAAGAGGTCGGTGGGCGCGGCGCTGGCCGCGGTGGGTGTGACGCCGAGAGCCGTGACGGTCACTGCGGCGGTGGCGATCGCGAGCGCGGCTGTCGTGCGGCGCGGGCGCATAGGGCCTCCACGATGGGTGGACGGGGTCAACGCACGTTAAGGTGCCCCACTGTCCACCGTCCATCCCCCAGTGGACACTTTCGTGAATTCCTCAGCGCGGTGGATCGAGGCGGTGCACCAGCTCAGCGACGTCGACGCTGTACTCGCACCAGTCCCGGTCGGGCCGGTAACCCAGCTCCGCGTTGACCTTGAGCATCGCCTCGTTGGCCTGCGCGTTCCAGGTCTGCACCTCGACCAGCTCCGGCTCGGCGGAGCGCAGCTCCAGCAGCATCCGCGCCTTGATCGCCCGGTCGATGCCGTAACCCCGGTGGTCCTGCGCGACGATCGTGTCGTACTGGTCGGCGCGGGTCGGGTGCTGCGCGGGCACCACGACCTCGGTCAGGCCGGCCACCTCACCGCTCTGCTCGTGCCGGGCCAGCACGATGTACGGCTTCATGCCGCGCCGGTGCAGGGTGTCCAGGCTGTCCCGCAGGCGCTCCGGGTCGTAGGAGCTGGGACGTAGCTCGCCGTCCTCGACGTCGCGCACCTCGGCCTTGGCCCGCGCGTACGACTCGATCAGGTCGTCCGGTGGCCCGCCCGGGTAGAACTCCAGGTGGTAGCCCGCACCGATGCCGGTGGACATCTCGGTCAACTCGGCCCAGTCCACCGAGGTCAGGTCGAGCACGCTGCGCGTCTCCACGTACTCCCGGGTGAAGCCGAGCGACTCGTAGAAGGCCACCGCCGGCGTGTCGCCGACCACCTCGACGCCGATCGACCGGAAGCCCTCCTGGTAGACCCGCCGGGCCGCGCGCAGGACCAGGTCACGACCGAGGCCGCCGCGTCGGGCGGAGGGGTGGACCAGCACCTCGATCACCCCGATGTCACCGAGCAGCAGCACATGGACCTGCCCGAGAACGGCACCGACCGCGCCGGGATCGGTCGGTTCGGCCTGGGCCAGCCAGGAGATGCGCCGCTCACCGGGCATCACCTCGGCCAGGTATTCCCGCAGTGAGGTCTCCCGCCACGGCGGGTCCTGGGGCAGATCGGCCGCGAGTACCGCGTTCAACGTGGTCAACAGCGACGCGATCTCGGCGGAGGACGCGGTCCTGGGGTCCCACTCGCGCACCATCACCCGTCTAGCTTGCCGCTAACGGCTGCCCGGGGGAAGTGTCCGGCCCTCCAATGTACGTGGACGATCACATCGTCCGGCTGACCCGTCCGTACCGGTCAGCGGTGTCGTAGACGGCCTTGGCGTACCGCCGTACGTCGTTGTACGACAGGATCGCGTTCCACCAGTCGCCGGGGATGCTGAGGTTGCGGCCACCCTTGCAGAGGTAGTTGCCGGCCGCCAGCGCCGCGTCGTCCAGGTCGTGCGGGTCCTTGACCCCGTCCCCGTCGCCGTCGGCCCCGATCTCCTGCCAGGTCGTCGGGATGAACTGCATGGGCCCGATCGCCCGGTCGTAGACCTTGTCATCGTCGAGCACGCCGCGGTCGGTGTCGATGATCCGCATCCGGTCGCCCTTGCCGTCCAGCGGCAGTCCGATGATCTTTGGCAGCGCCTTGCCGTCGGCGCCCAACCGCGCGCCGTTGGCCGAGCCGTGCCCGGACTCGACCTGACCGATCGCGGCCAACGTCGTCCAGCTCAAGGCGCAGCTACGGTTGGTCTGGGCGAGCATCAGCTCCGCGTATCCGTACGCCTGCATGGCGGTCGGTGGGATGCCGACCTTGGCCCCGACCTGCTGTGCCCAACCGGCCAGGGCGTCCGACGGACGACCGCCGAACGTGGGAGCGACGGCCGGCCCGGTCGGCACGACGCCGGTGGGGAACACCCCGGTCGGCACCGCACCCGTCGGCACCGCCCCGGTGGGCAGCGGGCCGGTCGGCCGTGGCTCGAGGGGCAGCGCCGGCGGCACGGCCACGGTCGGCTCTGCCGAGGCGTCGACGGCCACCGGCTTCGACCCGCCGATGGTCGCCGGCACGAGCAAAGCTCCCGCTGCGGCGGTCGCCGCGACCAGGGCCAGCAGGAACACCCCGGGGACGGTGAGCCGGCCGCTGGGTCGGCGGGACCACTCCCGGGTCGCCCGGGCGGCGGTGACCGCGGCCTGGCGCGGCGGTGGCAGCCGGACGGCGTGCGCGAACGGCACGCGCCGTCGCCGACCGGGCGTGACCGTCGGTACGGCAGCGACGCCGTCCACCTTGGTCGCCGTCAGGTCGGTGGCGCCGGCCGCGACCGTCCCGTCGCCGGTCTTGGCGTCGCCGGTCTTGGCGTCGCCGGTCTTGGCGTCGCCGGTCTTGGCGTCGCCGGTCTTCGCGTCGCCGGACTTCGCCGGGTCGGCGGTCGTGGTGCTGGCGGTCGCCATGTCGGCGTCGGTGGTGTCGGTCTTCGCCGGGTCGGCGGTCGTGGCGCCGGCCTTCGCCGGGTCGTCGCCGTCGCCGTCGGCGCGCGGAGGGCTTTCGGTGCTCGGCTCGGCCCGGTCCGCGACGGCGGTGTCCGTACCGACGGCATCGGCGGTGGGGACGGCCGTCCCGGCGATGTCGTCGGTGGCGGCGTCCTCGCGCTGGTCAGCGGCCGGAGCGTCGACTGTCGAGGGGGGAGCGGCGTCCGCCGAGGCCGGGGGTGTGGTCTTCGCGTCGGTCGTGCCGCCGCTCAGCCACGGCCGGCGGGGGCGAGGCACGGCCGGAGGCGTCGGATCCGGCGCGGCACCCGACTCCGCCAGGGGCCCGTCCAGCGGCGCGGCCGGTCGAAGCGGTTGCACACGCGTCTTGTCTTCCCCGTCCACCACTCGTCGAGTATCACTCATGTCCCGACGGGCGTCAGGTCCACGTACTCTTGGTCGCATGCCCCGGTACGAGTTCCGATGCCGCGCCTGCGGCGACACCTTCGAGGTCAACCGTCCGATGGCGGAGGCCGGAGCGCCGGCCACCTGCCCGCAGGGCCATGCCGACACGGTCAAGTTGCTCTCGGCGGTGTCGGTCACCGGTCGCGGCACCGGCGCCGCCCAGGCGTCCGGTGGTGGCGGCTGCTGCGGTGGCGCCTGCGGCTGCTGACCCGGCGGCGGTTTCGGCGGCAGACTCGTGAACCGGCCTTGCCGGGACCGGGTTCGAGTGGCACCTTGAGGCGGCACGTGCCCGGCCGTTCTCACGATGCGTGACCGCTCGGACTCAGGCAGCATGAACCCGACGTCACGGGCGGAGGTTCCACGCATGTCGCCACGGATCCAGCTCCCGAGGGGTTGGGTGACCTTCGTGTTCACCGACATCGAGGGCTCGACCCGGCTGGCCCAGTTGCTCGGCGCGGACTACCGCCCGGTGCTCGCCGAGCATCGACGGTTGCTGCGCCGCACGCTGGCCGCCACCGGTGGTGCCGAACTGTTGACCGAAGGCGATTCGTTCTTCCTGGCCTTCGACGACGCGGCCGCGGCGTTGACGGCCTGCCTGACCGCCCAGCGGGCCCTGGCGAACCACGACTGGCCGACCGAGGAGGCCGCTCCCCGGGTACGGATGGGTCTGCACACCGGCTACGCCGAGCCCCGCGACGGGGAGTACGCCAGCCCCGAGGTGCACCGGGCCGCCCGGGTGGCCGCGGCGGCGCACGGCGGTCAGGTGCTCTGTTCGGCGTCCACGGCCCGTCGGGCCGACCCGCTGCCACCGGGCGCCACCCTGCTGGACCTGGGCCTGCACCGGCTGCGTGGCTTCGACGACCGGGAGCGACTGTTCCAACTGGTCGCTCCCGGGCTGGAACGGCAGTTCCCCCGCCCGCGTACCGCCGAGGCGGTGGCGCACAACCTGCCGACCCAGGTGACGTCGTTCGTCGGGCGGCAGGTCGAGCGCGCCGAGTTGAGTGGGCTGGTCGAGCGGCACCGGTTGGTCACGGTGCTGGGCGCGGGCGGCGCGGGGAAGACCCGACTCGCCGTGGAGCTGGCCGGTGGCGTGGTCGAGGCGTACCCCGACGGGGTCTGGTTCGTCGACATCGCCGCGGTGACCGACCCGGGGTTGGTGGCGTTCGCGATCGCCGCGGTACTCGGGCTGCGGCCCGAGCCGGGCCGCCCGATGCTGGACACGCTCGTCGAGTACGCGGCGGCCCGCCGGATGCTCGTCGTGCTCGACACCTGCGACACGCAACCCGCCGCCTGCGGCGAGGTCATCTCGCGGCTGCTCTCCGGCGGGGGCGGCGTGCGGGTGCTGGCGACCAGCCGCGAGTCGTTCAGCCTGCCCGGCGAGGTGGTGTGGCGGATACCGCCGCTCTCGGTCGACCCACGCGCCGACGGCGCGGAGAGCGACGCGGTCGCGCTGCTGCTGGACCGTACCGCTGCGGCCCGTGGCGGCCGGCAGCCGGACCCGGCCGAATCGGCCGACCTGCGCCGGGTGGTGCAGCGGTTGGACGGGCTGCCACTCGCCATCGAGCTGGCGGCCGCCCGGCTGCGGGTGCTCTCCGTCGGTCAGCTCGCCGAGCGGCTGGACGACGTTCTCGGCACGCTGGACGCCGGCCGGGAGGACCCGGAGCCGCCGCCGGTGGAGCGGGGCTGGTCCGGCAACCAACAGGACACCGTGGACCTGGTGGCCGCCGCGATCGGTACGCCGCCGCCCACCGCAGCGAGCCGGGCCGTGCAGCGGTCGGCCACCGAACGGCACCTGACCATGCAGGCCACCGTGACCTGGTCGTACCGGACGCTGGGGCCGCGGGCCGCGCGGCTGTTGCGCTGGATGGCCGTCTTCGCCGGGCCGGTGGACCTGCCGACGGTGGAGTGGCTGCTGGGCGACGACCCGCTGGATCCGCTGTCGGTGCTGGTGGACAAGTCGATGGTGTTGGCCGAGCCGCGTGCCGCCGGCAGCTCGTACCGGATGCTCGACCCGATCCGGGCGTACGCGGCCCGACGGCTGGCCGAGGCGGGCGAGGAGCAGGCCGCCCGCGACCGGCACGTGGCGTGGTCGGCGCACGCTCTGGAACGGGCCCACCTCGGCCCGGACGGGCGGCCCGTGACGCTGTCGCTCTACACCCTCGATCCGCTGGCCGACGAGCTGCGGGCCGCGCTGCGCTGGTGTGCCACCGGGGGCAACGCCCGCGCCGGTCTGCGCCTGACGAGTGGGCTGGACCAGTGGTGGCGCGAGCGCGGGCTGGCGCGGGAGGGTCGTCTCTGGCTGTTCCGGCTGTACGGACGGATCGCCGAGACGGGTGAGCGGATCCCGGACGCGGAGCTGGCGGCGGCGTACCACATGCACTCGCTGCACGCCGGTGCCGACGGGGAGTTCGCGGAGGAGTTGCGCTACTCGCAGCGGGCGGAGGCCGCCGCCCGGCAGGCCGGTGACGCCGGTCTGCTGGCCCGGGTGCTCGCCGGCCGGGCCGCGCCGCTCGTGGACATGGGTCAGTTCTTCGAGGCCGAGCGGGTCTGCCGGGAGGTCATCGACTGGGCGCACGGGCAGGACGTGGTGGGCGAGGCGCTGTTCGCGGTGTTCAGCCTGGCCGAGCTGCTCTGGCGGCGGGGCGCGCTGGCGGAGGCGGCGGACCTGCTGGGCGCGGCGCGTCCGGTCGAGGCCGCCCGCCCGGTCGAACGCGGTCGGCGTTCGGTGGACATGCTCCTCGGGATGGTCGCGCTGGCCCGGGGCGACGTCATCGCCGCGCACGAGCACCTGCTGGTGGCGCTGCGCTCGCGGATGGGGCACGGCTACCACGGCCGGGCCTGCGACACGCTCAACGCGATCGCGGTTCGGTGTGCGCTCGGCGGGGACCGGACGACCGCCGCGCGGCTGTTCGGCGCGGCGCAGGCCACCCGGACGACCATGCGGGCGACACCCGGCATCTACGGCGGTTACTGGGCCGACCAGCAGGCCGAGCTGCGGGCGATGATGGGCGACGTGGCGTTCGACGACGCGTACTCGGAGGGCGCCGAGTTGAGCCTGGACGAGGCGGTTGCGCTCGCCCTCGACGTGGAACACCCGGACCTGGCGGCGGACTCGACCCGCTTCAGCACGGACCTCTCCCACCCCACCCACCCCACCCACCCCTCCCACCCCTCCCACCCCACCCACCCCACCCACCCCACCCCACCCCAACACCCCGCCACGAAAACCGAACACGCCTAACCCGGCCCCCCGGGTCGATCATGAAGTTATTGCCACGACACGCCGGTGGGCCGGGCAATAACTCCATGATCACCGCTAAAGGGGTAGGGGTAGGGGTAGGGGGTCAGGCGCGGGTGCGGGCTTGGGATTCGGCCTGGGCCTTCATTCGGGCGGCGCGGTCGATGTCGGCCTGTTGAACGGCGGCTACCGAGCCGAAGACGTGGACCGCCTGGTAGTACGTCCAGGCCAGGCTGTAGCAGGCCGGGCGGACGACCGCGTTGTACGTGGCGCAGACCCGCTTCAGGTCCGCGTAGAAGGCGTTGTCGAGGCGGGCCTTGTTGGCGGAGAACTGGCCGACCGCCTTGTAGTTCCGGTAGCCGAAGTCGTGCCGGTAGCAGCCCAGGTTGAAGGTGAAGCCGAGCGGGTTGTCGGGGCTGGACGAGCAGTAGTCGGTGGACCAGACGAAGTTGTACTCGGCCCAGGGGGCCCGGTTGAGGCGGGCGCTGTTCCAGGAGTTGTAGCTGGACGCGCTGGTCTGGGTCCAGCTCGACAGCACGGACAGCTTCTGGGCGGGGGTGACGGCGGCGGCGGGGGAGGCGATGGCGAGGGTGGCGAGCAGCGCGAGCGCGCCCGAGGTGAACAGGGTGGCGATACGACGGGGCACGGCTTACCTCCGCGGGGTGTGCGGTGGGACGGAAGTTACCGGCGGGTCACCGGATGTCGACAAGTGTCGATCAACTGATCAGCCTGTCGGTATGCGCCCGGCCAACTATCGGTGACATGCGTCGAAACAGACGAATGCCCCGGACGCTCCGTGCGCCCGGGGCATCCGGCGGACCTGATCAGCGCAGCAGGAAGGCCGGCGGGCTGGCCGGGCTCTCGTTCGCCGTCCGGTCCAGCGCGGTCAGCCGGTAGGTGTAACGGCGGCCGGGTTCGGCCGACGTGTCCACCCAGGACTGCGCGCCGCCCGAGGTGGCCCGGACGGTGTCGACCAGGTGTGTGGCGTCCGCGGTGGCGCACTGCCCGGGCAGCGTGGTCCCGTCGAACCGGTAGATCGCGTACGAGGTGGCCGTGCCCAGGGGGCCCTTGCCGTCGGCCGGCTGACGCCAGGTCAGCCGGACCCCGTCGGCGTCCCGCCCGACCCGGGTGACGACCGGCGGGAGCAGCGGCTTCGCCGGCAGGTGCGGCATGGCCGGTACGAGGGCCGGGCGCGAGTAGTGCTCGGCCGCGTAGCTGTCGGTAGCGCCGAGCCGGTTGGCGCGTACCTGGACGGCCGAGAAGTGTACGTTGCCCTGTACCTCGGGGTACGACCGGTTGAGCGTCAGGTGGTCGGACAGCTCACGCGGGTTCTGCCAGTACGGCCCGTACGCGGGGTCGCCGCTCTTGTAGTCGGCCTGGCCGATGTAGAGCTGCACCCGGGTGCCGCGTACCGTCTCGGCCCACCACGGCACGAGTCGCGCGTAGTCGGCCGCCGGGTACTGGCCGATGTACCAGTAGAGCTGCGGCACGACGTAGTCGATCCACTCCTGCTTGATCCACTTCCGGGTGTCGGCGGAGATGATGTCGTACGACTGGCTGCCGGTGGTGTCCGAGCCGAGCGGGTCGGCGCTGGCGTTGCGCCAGATGCCGAACGGGCTGACCCCGAACTTGACCCATGGCTTCGCCGCCTTGATCTTGCCGTTCATCTCCTGGATCAGCAGGTTGATGTTGTCCCGCCGCCACTCGGCCCGGTCGGTGAAGCCCCGGTTGTGCGCCGCGAAGGTGGCATCGTCGGGCACCTGGTAGGTGCCGCTGGGGTAGGGGTAGAAGTAGTCGTCGAAGTGGACGCCGTCGATGTCGTACCGCTGGACCGCGTCCATCATCGCGGTCTGGACGAACTCGCGGACCTCGGGGATGCCGGGGTTGTAGTAGAGCCGGCTGCCGGCGACGCCGGCCGGCGGGTAGGCGAAGGTCCAGTCCGGGTGCTGCCGTGCCGGGTGTCCGGGGGCGAGCTGGCCGACGTCGGCTCCGGCGCCGCCGGGGGCCGGCATGGAGACGCGGTACGGGTTGAACCAGGCGTGGAATTCGAGGTTCCGCCGGTGCGACTCGTCCACGAGGAAGGCCAGCGGATCCCAGCCGGGGTCCTGGCCGCGCACCCCGGTCAGGTACTCCGACCACGGCTCGTACGCCGAGGGCCAGAGCGCGTCGGCGGTGGGGCGGACCTGCACGACGACCGCGTTGTGGTGCAGTCGCTCGGCGAGGTCGAGCAGGTCACGGTACTCGGCCTGCTGGGCGGCGATCCGGTCCGGGCTGGTCTGGGAGGCCTTGCTGGGCCAGTCGATGTTGACCACCGACGAGATCCACATGGCCCGGAACTGCCGCTTGGGGGTGGCCGGGTTGGTGACGCAGGCGGTGGCGGAGGGGGTGGTGGCGTTCGCGGGGGTGGCGGCGAGTGAGCCGAGCAGTATCGCGGTCAGGCCGGCGGCGGTGAGGCGGAGTGCTTTCATGCGGTATGTCCCTTCGTTGGGGCTCCCGGTGCAGTCCGGATACGGCAAGATTCACCGCTTCCTATCTGCGTACAGAAGGAAATTTTCACAATCGCGTCGCCGCCGCAAGTGTTCGTGGTTGACCATTCGTCCCGCTGGGTAGCAACGCCGGTCACCGGCCGCCACGGTGGTGGTCGCACGGTGTGAAGGGGTGAGCGCATGTCCGTGCTGCGAACCAAACCGATCAAGGACGTCATAGCCCAGGGCGAGGCGGACGGCAGTGACGGCGGAGTCGGACTCAAGCGGCGACTCGGCGCCCTCGACCTCACCGGCTTCGGCATCGGCATCGTGATCGGCACCGGCATCTTCACGCTCACCGGCATCGAGGCCCGCGACAGCGCCGGGCCGGGTGTGGTGATCTCGTTCGGGATCGCCGGCGTGGTGGCCCTGCTCGCCGCCCTCTGCTACGCCGAGTTGGCCTCCAGCGTGCCGACCGCCGGCAGCGCCTACACCTACGCGTACGCCACCATGGGCGAGATCGTCGCCTGGATCATCGGCTGGGACCTACTCCTGGAGTTCGCGCTCGGCGCGGCGGTGGTAGCCCGCGGCTGGTCCGGCTACCTGGCCGAACTGCTCGACCTGCCGACCCGGTGGTTCGGCGAGGAGGGCAGCGTCGTCAACGTCGGCGCCATCGCCATCGTGCTGATCCTCGGCATCGTGGCGATCGTCGGCATCCGGGAGTCCGCCCGGATCACCAACCTGTTGGTGCTGGTCAAGGTCGCCATCTGCGTCTTCGTGGTGGTCGCCGGCCTGTTCTTCGTCAAGGCCGCCAACCTCACCCCGTTCATCCCGCCGGCCGAGCCCGCCGGCAGCGGCGACGACGGCATCAAGCAGCCGGTGACGCAGGCGCTGTTCGGGTTGGAGCCGTCGGTCTTCGGCTTCGTCGGGGTGCTCAGCGCCGCCGCGGTGGTCTTCTTCGCGTACACCGGCTTCGAGGCCGTCGCCAACCTGGGCGAGGAGACCCGTAAGCCCAAGCGGGACCTCACCCTGGGCCTGCTCGGTACGCTGCTGATCTCCACCGTGCTCTACATCGGCGTCTCGCTGGTGGTCGTCGGCATGGTGCCGTACACCGAGATCGACCGGGGCGCTCCGATCGCCTCGGCCTTCGAGTCGGTCGGCGCGGGCTGGGCGGCCGTGCTGGTCTCCATCGCGGCGGTCGCCGGCCTGACCAGCGTCATCCTGGTCGACCTGGTGGCGATGGGCCGGATCGGCTTCGCCATCGCCCGGGACGGGCTGATCCCGCCCTCGATCGCGGCCGTGCACCCGCGCTGGGGCACCCCGTACCGGATCTCGGCGATCATGACGGTGGCCGTCGCGCTGCTGGCCGGCTTCCTCCCGCTCTCCGCCCTGGCCGACCTGGTCAGCATCGGCGCGCTCTGCGCGTTCGTGCTGGTCTCCATCGCGGTACCGATCCTGCGCCGCAAGCGTCCGGACCTCGACCGTCCGTTCCGGGTGCCGTTCTCGCCGGTGCTGCCGATCGTCTCGGCGGTCGCCTGCTTCTACCTGATGCTCAATCTGTCCGTGGAGACCTGGCTGCGGTTCCTGGCCTGGATGCTGCTCGGCGCGATCATCTACTTCGGTTACGGCTATCGACGTAACCGCCTCGCCCGCCACGAACCGGCCGTGCCGGAGCAGCGCGAGCCGAGCGCCTGACCGCCCGCACACAGCTGGGCCCCCGCCACGTGGGGGCCCAGCTGTGCGCAGGACGCTTCTGCAACGTTGTAGATCAGGTATGGTGCGCTGGGTCACAGCGGGAGGTTGCGGGGTGCGGCACAGGCTCAAGGACGTGGCCGAGCGGGCCGGAGTCTCGGTGAAGACCGTCTCCAACGTGGTGAACGGTTACGTGCACGTACGTCCGGACACCCGGGCCCGTGTCGAGGAGGCCATCGCCGAGCTGAACTACCGACCCAACCTCTCGGCCCGTCACCTGCGCAAGGGCCGTACCGGGGTGATCGCCCTGGCGGTGCCGGAACTGGACATCCCGTACTTCGCCGAACTCGCCCGCCACGTCGTCACCGCCGCCGCCGAGTACGGCTGGACCGTGCTCATCGACCAGACCGGCGGCCGGCGTGAGCAGGAGCGGGTCGTCGCCTCCGGCATCACCGACCACCTGATCGACGGGCTCATCTTCAGCCCGCTGGCGCTCACGGCGGAGGATCTGGCCAGCCTCGACGGCACCCCGATGGTGCTGCTCGGCGAGCGCGTCGACCACGGTCCCGCCGATCGCGTGGTGATCGACAACGTCACCGCCGCCCGGGAGATCACCGACCACCTGATCCGGCTCGGCCGCCGCCGCATCGCGGCGATCGGCGCGCAGCGCACCGACGAGGGTGCCAGCGCCCGCCTCCGCCTGGCCGGCTACACCGAGGCGCTGCGCGCCGCCGGCCTGGCCTACGACGAAGCCCTCGTGGCGTCCGCGACGGCCTGGCACCGCGCCGACGGCGCGGCCGCGATGCGCGGCCTGCTCACCACGGGAGTACGCCCCGACGCCGTGTTCTGCTTCAACGACACGCTCGCCCTGGGCGCCCTGCGGGCCCTGTACGAGGCGGGTCTGCGTGTGCCCGAGGACGTGGCGGTGGTCGGCTTCGACGACATCGAGGACGGACGTTTCTCGGTCCCCACGCTGAGCACCGTCGCCCCCGACAAGGAGCGGATCGCCCGGCTGGCCGTCGAACTTCTCGCCAGCCGCCTCGACGGCGACCGCGCCGCCCCCGCCCGCGCGCTCAAGGCCCCGTACCGCCTGGAGCTGCGCGAATCCACCGGACCCTAGTCGAAGAAGCGGGCCAGGTGGGAGTTCGAAGCGGGCTCGGCATCGGCGGGGAGGGGCGTCAGGTCGGCGAAGATCGATGCGCCGTCGCACCCGGCGTGCAGCGGGTACCAGCGCGGGGTGCCCGGCGGCCGGAGCTGGCAGATCCCCTTGAAGGTCTGGACGTCCATCAGCCGGACGTGCGTCGGGTCGGCCACCGCGTTGACGTGCCCCCACCACGGGCTCATGACGTGCAGGACGCCGCCGGGGCGCAGCACCCGGTGACACTCGTCCACCAGGGGCAGGAAGTCGATCAGGTGCTCCAGGATGTGCACCGCGAACAGCACGTCCACCGAGTTGTCGGCCAGCGGCAGCGAGCCGGAGAGGTCCGCCACCGCGTCCACCCCCGGCGCGGGATAGATGTCCAGCCCGAGGTTGCCCGACCACTGCTTGGTCGGGCCACAGCCGAGGTCCACCACCACGGGCGCCCGCCCGCCGACGCCGACCTTGCACCAGACGCCGTAGACGCCGGCCAGCCGCCCGACCGTGTCCCGTACCAGCCGGAGGTCGGCGGGCTCGGCGACCTCTCCGCTGAGGTGGGCGACCCCACGGTCGAACCGCACCTCGACGGCCAGGCCCCGGAGCCGGTCGTCGTGCCGGACCTGGTCCGCCCACGCCTGCGCGAGAAATTCGTCGATCAACCGCAGCCGGTCGGCCGAGGGCGGAGTCTGTGCCAAAGCGACCATTCGGGCCACCTCCCGCCGCGCGTTACCCGGCTACGCGCCCGGTATTCCCCTCTTCGCCGTCGCGCGACCGCGCGGGCGGGCCTGTCGGGCCGTCCCGAGGCACCTGGTCCGTTGAGCGTGATGCCTCTGTGGCATCAAGATGACACACAGGCATCACGCTCAACGGAGTGCCGCCCGCCGGCCCACGGCCCGCGCTCCGGCCCAGGGCCCGCGCTCCGGTTCAGCGCCGTCGAAGGTCAGCCCGACAGGGTCCGGCGACCTCCCCGCATCCGCTGGCGGGGCGGTGGAGCGGCGGGCTTCGGCCGCTTGAGGTGGTAGCGGTGCAGTTCGTGGTTGCCGGGCAGCGACGGGTCCTCGCTCATCGCGACCAGCTCCCAGCCCTGGTCGCCGGCCCGGTTGAGGTGGGCCAGCGACGTGTCGCCGTACGGCGTCACGTCGACCATCGAGCCGTCCGGGCCGTACCAGACGAAGACGACCTCCCAGCCGAGGTCGTTGGTCGCCGCCTGGCGGCGGCGGACCAGCAGGGCGTACTCCCACTTGAGCATGGCGTCATTCTCACCCCGCGCCGGTCCGCGGGCCCGCATCAATCCTCGGCGATCCGCCCGGCGTCGACCCGCAGCCGTCGGTTGGTCTCGACGGCGGCCAGCATCCGCCGGTCGTGCGTGACCAGCAGCAGCGTTCCCGGGTAGCTGGCCAGCGCCGATTCGAGCTGTTCGATGGCGGGTAGGTCTAGGTGGTTGGTGGGCTCGTCCAGTACGAGCAGGTTGACCCCACGCCCCTGGAGCAGGGCCAGCGCCGCCCGGGTGCGCTCGCCGGGCGAGAGGGTCGCCGCCGGTCGGGGAACGTGTGCCGCGCGCAGGCCGAACTTGGCCAGCAGGGTCCGCGCGTCCGCTGGCGACATGTGCGGTACGGCGGCGTGGAACGCGTCGATCAGCGGCGCGTCGCCGAGGAACAACCCGCGGGCCTGATCCACCTCACCGACCACCACGCCCGGCCCGAGCGAGGCGGTCCCCTCGTCCACCGGCAGCCGCCCCAGCAGCGCGGCCAGCAGGGTGGACTTGCCGGAGCCGTTCGCCCCGGTCACCGCCACCCGGTCCGCCCAGTCGATCTGGAGGTCGACCGGCCCGAGCGTGAAGCCTCCCCGGCGTACCACCGCGTTGCGCAGCGTGGCCACGACGGCGCCGGCGCGGGGCGCGGCGGCGATCTCCATCCGCAGCTCCCACTCCTTGCGGGGCTCCTCGACCACCTCGAGTCGTTCGATCAGCCGCTCGGTCTGCTTCGCCTTGGCGGCCTGCTTCTCGGTGGCCTCGCTGCGGAACTTGCGGCCGATCTTGTCGTTGTCGGTGGCCTTGCGGCGGGCGTTCTTCACGCCCTTCTCCATCCAGCCGCGCTGGGTCCGGGCCCGCGCCTCCAGACCGGCCTTCGTCTCGGCGTACTCCTCGAAGTCGGCACGGGCGTGCCGCCGCGCCACCTCGCGCTCCTCCAGGTAGGCCGCGTAACCGCCGCCGTAGTGGTTGACCTGCTGCTGCGGCAGGTCCAGCTCCAGCACCCGGGTCACCGTGCGGGTCAGGAACTCCCGGTCGTGGCTGACCAGCACCGTGCCGGCCCGCAGCCCGGTGACGAACTCCTCCAGCCGCTCCAACCCGGCCAGGTCCAGGTCGTTGGTCGGCTCGTCGAGCAGGAAGACGTCGTACCGGCTGAGCAGCAGCGACGCCAACCCCGCCCGGGCCGCCTGGCCGCCGGAGAGCCCGGTCATCGGGTGGTCCAGGTCGACCGTGAGCCCCAGATCGGCGCTCACCTGGTCGGCCCGCTCGTCGAGGTCCGCGCCGCCCAGGGCGAGCCAGCGCTCCAGCGCGTCACCGTACGCGTCGTCGGCGCCCGCCGACCCGGCCGTCAGCGCCTCGGTCGCCGCGTCCAGCGCCGCCTGCGCGCCGGTCACCCCGGTCCGGCGGGCCAGGAACTCCCGTACCGTCTCGCCCGGCCGCCGCTCCGGCTCCTGCGGCAGGTGCCCGACGCTCGCGGTCGGCGGGCTGAGTCGCACGGTGCCGGCCTCGACCGGCAACAACCCGGCGAGGGTACGCAGCAGCGTCGACTTGCCGGCCCCGTTCGGCCCGACCAGGCCGACAACGTCGCCCGGGGCGACCACCAGGTCCAAGCCGGCGAAGAGTGCGCGGTCGCCGTGCCCGGCGGCCAGGTCCTTGACGATCATCGTGGCGCTCATCAGGACGGCAGCCTATCGGGCCGCCCGCATGAGACCGGCCGCGAGCGGGCAGACTCCATGACGTGGTGACCACACTGGCGATCGACTGCGGTGGCGGCGGCATCAAGGCGTCGGTGCTCGACGAGGCCGGCACGATGCGCGCCCGACCGCTGCGGGTGCCGACCCCGTACCCGTTGCCGCCCGCCCTGTTCGTGCGGACCCTGCTGGACCTCGGTGGGCGACTGCCCACGGCCGACCGGCTGACCGTCGGCGTCCCCGGGATGATCCGGCACGGCGTCGTGGTGGCCACCCCGCACTACGTCACCCGCAGCGGACCCCGGTCCCGGGTCGACCCGGACCTGCTGGCCGAGTGGTCCGGCTGGGACGCGCGGGGCGCGCTGGCCGACGCGTTCGGAGTGCCGGCGCTGGTGCTCAACGACGCCGAGGTGCACGGGGCGGGTGTGGTGGCCGGCACCGGCTGTGAACTGGTGTTGACGTTGGGGACGGGGTTGGGCAGCGCCCTCTTCGACGGCGGCGTCCTCGCGCCGCACCTGGAGCTGTCGCACGCGCCGGTGCGCTGGGGCACCACCTACGACACGTACGTGGGTGAGCCGGAGCGGCGGCGGCTCGGCGACGCCTTCTGGTCCCGTCGCATCCGGCAGGTGGTGGACGGGCTGCGTCCGGTGTTCCGGTGGGACCGGCTCTACCTGGGTGGGGGCAACTCCCGGCTGATCCGACCGGAGCAGCTCGCCCGCATGGGCGACGACGTGGTGGTGGTGCCGAACACGGCCGGCATCGTCGGCGGCGTCCGGGCCTGGGAACTGTCCGCCGGGCGTCGCGACGCGCGTACCTGACCCTATTTCGACCCGGGGAACAGTCGCCAAACGCCGAGTGTTGTGCCAGCGTCGGAACAGGTGACGGCGCGACCCGAGGAGGTGGGCAGATGGATCTTCTGGCGGACTACCGGCGGGCGACCATGTTCTTCGAAGCCGGTGACCCGAGCGGAGCGGCCCGACTGCTGGAGCCGATCGTGGACGCCGAGCCCGGCAACGCCGCCGTCCGGCAGCTGCTGGCCCGGGCGTACTTCCAGTCGGCCCAGCTCAACCGGGCCGAGGAGCAGTTGCGGGAACTGGTCGACCGGGACCCGAGCGACCACTACGCGCACCACGTGCTGGGCCGGACGTTGGAGCGGCTGAACCGGCACACCGACGCGCTGCGGCACCTGCGGATCGCCGCGGCGATGTACGCGGCCAACGACGACTACCGGATCGCCTTGCAGCGGGTGGAGACCCGCGTGGGCGGCACGCGCTGAGCGCAGAGCAGGCGGTGTACGAAGGGGCGGTCCCACGGGGCCGCCCCTTCGTCGTCGCGCGGGGCCTGCCGAAGCGGCGTGCCTAGGATGGCGGACATGGGACCTGACCGGCCGGGGGCTGCGGCATGAAGCTCAAGCTGGACCTGCACGACATCTTCAACAAGGGCCACGACATCGACCGCGCGCTGCGCGGGATCATGGACGAGGCGGTGGCGAAGAAGGCCACCCTCGTCGAGATCATCCCGGGCAAGGGTTCGGGGCAGCTCAAGAAGCGTGTGCTGCGGTTCCTCGACCAGAAGGACGTCAAGCAGCTCTACCACCGGGTCGAGAAGGACTCGAAGAACTTCGGCCGCCTCTTCGTCCACTTCCGCTGGAAGTAGTGACCAGACAGACCGGACGACCATGACGCATCGTCAGAGGTCCAGGACGCCGACTATCTGTCCGCCGCTTTGCTCGCCTGTCGGCCGGAAGCCCAATTTCAGGTAGAACTTCTCGGGCCCTCCTGCCCGGGACTCCCAGGTGACGTATGCCCGGGTGCCGCCTCTGGCGCGGATCTCGGCGCAGACGGCCTCTGCGGCGAACCGGCCGTAACCGCTCCCCTGTGCGTCGGCTGCGATGTTCAGCCGCCAGAGGCCGGAGCGCAGGTCATCGGGATTGTCGCCCCACGGTATGGCGAGGAAGGCCATGAGAAAGCCGACCAGCCGGTCGCCGTCGTAGATCAGCCTCGGCCAGGCGTGATCGGGGAAGACGTACGCCTCGGCCAGGGACTTGACCACCGGCTCGACCAGATCCTCCTGATCGGGGCGCACCGACACTTCGAGAGCCGCCTCGTAGTTCTCCGGGGTGATCTTCTCTAGCCGCATGCCGCGGACCATAGCGGGCGGATGTGGCCCCGGCGACCGGATTGTTCGCGGTCTGCTTCAAGATCGCCGTCTGATCAGCCGCCGGGCTGGCCGGTCGGCAGCGGTGGGCCTGCGGTGACGAACCGCCCCGTCGGTTTCAGGTTGGCGCAGAGCTTGCGGGGGAAGGCCGGAGCCGCCTTGAGGATCGCACCGCACCCGCCCGACGTGGTCCGGGTGACGGTCGACCATCCGGCCGGCTCGTTACGCAGGAAGTAGCGCCGTACGGCGGTGTTCACCTCGCACCCGGGGCGCGGCTCGACGCCGCACGCGGTCGGGTCATCGGCCACCGTCATGACCAGCCAACGTCCGTCGCAGGCTTCGACATGGCCAGGCGAATGGCGGGACACGTCCATCCCCTGTACGGCCGCACGCGTCCAGGTCGGGTCGCAGCGGTCCTCCGGTGGCTTGCAGCCAAGGTTCTTGTCACAAAGGCTGTACGCGCCGTTCTTCAGCGCCCACGTCTTCTGGTTGAGCGTCAGCAGGCGGTCGCCGATCGGCTCCGCCGACGTGAGGGTCACCTCGGCCGGCGCGAACGTCGGGCAGGCGCCGACCGTGGCCGCCTCGGCCGATTCCTGCTCGATGTTGGCGAAGATGACGCCGTTCTCCTCCTGGTGGTAGCCGACCCGGACATTGCGCGAGCAGCCGTCGCGGCCGGCGAGCGCCTTGACGTGCACGGTGACCGCCTGGGGGCCCGGGCCGGGCGTCACGCCGGTCACCTCGGCCTGGTAGGAGCCCCACACCGGGCGCGGTTTCGAGGCGCAGGCGGCGGCTCCCGGGACCACGGCGGTCAGCAGGGCGAGAATGATGACGAGCCGGCGCATGGATGGCATCTTGCACGTCCGCGCCCGATTTCGTGGTCCCGGTCGAGGGACGGAAACCCGATTCACGAATCGGTGGCCCGGCGGCACACATCGGCCGCCGGGCCACCGATTCGTCGTTCTCAGACCGGGTAGGTGCGGGCGACGGCCAGCATCTCCGAGCTGTGCGACCCGACGACGCCGACGGCCGGCGGCCGGGGCCGGAAGCCGGGCAGCGCGTCCAGCCCGTCGCTGGCGTCCATCGCCCGCAGCGCCACCTGTGCGGCGATCGGTCGCAGCGTCAGCGTGACCTCGACGCCCTCCGGCGGCGGGGCGTGGAAGACCAGACCGAACCCCCACCTGCCCGCGCGCGGCTGCACCGGCGCCGCCCGCCCGCCTACCTCGGCGCGCAGCACGGTGGCGGTCGTCGTGTCCACGTGCAGGGTGGCGAGGCGGACCGCCCGCTGTGGGGTGAGGCGCAGCCGCAGGGTGCGTTCACCGCCGGCGCTGGTGTCGGCCAGCACGTCGAGCTTCGGCGCCGGCAGGCTGGCCGCCTGGGCCGGGCCGACCCGCAGGTCACCGTCGCCGAGGCCGGGGAAGTCGTCCGCCACGCTGACCACCCCGTCCACGTAGCCGTCCGTCCACGGCTGCGGGTCGGTCTCGTGGCTCAGCCAGCGGGCCTGCCCGGTGCCGGCGTCCATGGCGTACATCAGGTGGGTGGGCGCGGGGTGGGCGGCGTCGAAACGGTCCACGGCCAGCCCGACCCCGGCGAGCACCACCGCCGCCACGGCGGCGGCACCGGCCGGCAGCGCCGCGCGTCGCCGGGCCCGCAGCGCCTGCAGGCCGCGCTGCCCGCCGGCCTGCGGGTGCAGCAGGTCGACCACCGGCAGCGCGGTCAGGCCGAGCAGCACCGCGACCAGCGCGGCCACCCCGCCCATCGCCATCCCCAGCGCGGGGAAGAGCAACACCACCGTCGGCAGGAGGATCAGCACGCCGACCGCGGCGGCGGCGGTCACCGCCACCACCGGCCACGGCCCGGTCTGCCGGGTACGGAGCGCGACCAGGCCGCCGAGGGCGCCGGCCAACGCCGGCAGGGTGGTCAGGTACGCCCCGCCGGGTACCGCCACGGCGAGCAGCACCCCGAGCAGCGCCAGCCAGGCCAGGCCGCCGACGGCCAGCGCGGCCGGGCCGATCCAACGGCGGGTCAGCGCGTACCAGCTGAACAGGATGGCGGCGGCGAGCGCCAACACGGCCATCCGGTACCAGACCGGGCGGTACGGGTCGAGCAGCTCCGCGTAGCCCGGCCGGATCGTGGTGATCGCCAACCAGAGCAGTTGGGCGGCGACCGGCGCGGCCACGATCGGCACGAGGGCGAGGCCGAAGCCGGCGAACAGGCGGCCCGTGCCGGCCCGTCCGCTGCGGCGGGTCAGCCACCCCAGAGCCGCCACCGCGAGCACCGCGAGCAGGGCCAGCGGCAGGGCGAGCCAGCCCGGGTAGCGGGCCAACCCGCCCGGCAGCGGGAAGTAGGTGGCGTCGTGCCCGGAGCGCAGGTCGGTCAGGTCGACCGCGCCGAACTCCCGGGCCAGCCCCAGCGCGTTGTCCCCGTGCTGCTGGAGGCTGCCCCGGTCCATCGCTGCCGGAACGTCCAGCGGCGTGTGGTAGATCGCGCCGCCGTCGATGTACGCCGAGTTCAACCCGACGAACTTCTGGTCGAGGAAGGCGGTGAAGTCGGTGTCGTTGGGCAGCGCCCGATAGATCTCCACCGCGAACGAGGTGCCCACCGGGTGGGGGGCGGCCCGGCCGAAGACGTCCACCAGCTTCGCGTTGTTCTTCGAGGTCTCGAACATGATCACCGGACCGGTGGAACCGCGCGCCTCCAGGTTGAGCACCACACCGCCGTCGGCGGCGAGCGGGTGGCTCGCGGCGAACGCCGCCGCGCCGCAGAGGCACGCCTCCTCGGCGTCGGTCAGCACGAAGACGACGTCGTTGCGGGGCCGGGGGCCGGTGGACAGCGCACGGGCCACCTCGAGGATGGCGGAGGTGCCGGCCGCGTCGTCGTTGCCACCCGGTCCGGTCTGCACCGAGTCGTAGTGGGCCACCAGGAACACCCGGCCCGTCGGATCCGTCCCGGGTAGCCGGGCCACCACGTTGCGGACCCGGGCGAAGGTCGCTCCGCCGGCCGCCCCGCTGAGCTGGCCGGCCTCCGGCGCGACGGTGTCCTGCACCTGCGTCTCCAAGCCCAGCCCGCGCAGCTTCTGCTCGACATGCGCACGAACCTGCTCGTTGGCGGGGCTCCCGGCGACGTGCGACCGGGCCGCGATCACCTGGACGTCCGCGTAGGCCCGGGCGGCGCTGAACTCGCCGGCCGGCGCGTCCGCCGGCCGTGGCGCCGGGGTCCGCAGGTCGAGCAGGCTGCCGGCGCCGACGGCCGCCAGCGCGACCAGCGCCGCCGCGGCGGCCGCAAGGCGCCGTCGCGGTCGGGTCAGCGCGCGGTCGGCAGGGGGTACGCCCGGAGGTGGCTTGCGCGGTACGTCCGCGGTAACGGCGGTGGGGGGTGCGCCCATCCGAACTCCTCGAAGGTAGTGGGGCCGACCGGCAGTGATCCTGCCCATCCACGCCCCGTGCCGCGGCCATCGTGTTGTGTGCGACCGTTGTCTAATACAGGATCAGCAGGGCACTCGGAAGGAGCCCGACATCACCAGCGAACTCCCGCGTCTCGCGGCGGTGACCCGGCCGCACCGGGGAGGCGGCCTGGCCGGCTCCCCTGTCGTGCCGTACCCGCACGGCGGGCTGGCGCGGCACGGCAACCTGCCGCCCGGCGAGCGGCTGCGGGTGCTGCTGGTGGAGGACGACGAGGGCGACGCCTTCCTGGTCGGTGAGCTGCTCGCCGAGACGAACTCGATGATCGATCTGGTGGTCGCCACCAGCCTCAGCGAGGCGCGGCAGCGCATCACCGGGGTCGACTGCGTCCTGCTCGACCTGGGCCTGCCGGACGCCCAGGGGCTGGACGGGCTGCGCCAGGTGCTGGAGATGTCCAGCGGTGCCGCCGTCTGCGTCCTGACCGGCCGCTCGGACGAGCACCTGGGCATCGTGGCGGTCGCCGAGGGCGCGCAGGACTACCTGGTCAAGGGTCAGGTCGACGGGGTGCTGCTGACCCGGGCGCTGCGCTACGCGGTCGAACGTAAGCGCGCGGACGAGAACGCCCGCCGGCTGCGCGAGGTCGAGCTACGCCAGGCCGAGTCGGCCCGCCTCGAACGCGGCCTGCTGCCGCAGCCGCTGATGACGACCGACCAGGTGGCGGTGCACACGTTCTACCGGCCGGGTCGGCACGCCGCGCTGATCGGCGGAGACTTCTTCGACGTGGTGCAGACCCGTCCGGACCGGCTCGACCTGATCGTCGGGGACGTCTGCGGGCACGGGGTGGACGAGGCCGCGCTCGGTGTGGAACTGCGGGTGGCCTGGCGGGCCCTCGTGCTCGCCGGAGTGCCGGACGACGAGGTGCTGCCCGCCCTGGAGCAGGTGCTGATGAGTGAGCGCCGCCTTCAGGAGATCTTCGCGACGGTGGCCACCACCCGACTCGACCTGGACGCCAACCGGGCTACCGTCCGACTCGCCGGGCATCCGCCGCCCCTGCTGCTCTCCGGCGGCCGGGTCGTCCCGGTGCCCGCCCCCGGCGGCCTGCTGCTGGGCGTACGACCCCGCCGGCCGATCGCCTTCGACCTGGAGTTCGACACCGATGACTGGTCCCTGCTGATGTACACCGACGGCCTGATCGAGGGACGGGTGGGCACGGGCAACGAACGGCTCGACGTGCCGGGCCTGAGTGGGCTGCTCGACGAGCCCGCTAACCGGGAGGTGTCGCTGCCCGAGCTGCCCGCCTGGTTGGTGGGCCGGGCCGAGCAGATCAACGGGGGTCCGCTCGCCGACGACGTGGCGATGCTGCTGGTCAGCCGCGGTGGTGGCCGGTGAAGCCGGTGATCGGCGGCTGGAGTCTGCGCCGCCGGGTCATCGCGCTGCTCACGGTCGTGGGTGTGTTGCTGATCGGTCTGGCCGTCGCGGAGGCGGCCATCGCCGCCCGTAACCGCACCCAGATCGACGCCATCCTGAACCAGACCGGGCCGCTGCGGGTGCAGTCGCAGGAACTGCTCAACGCGGTGCTCGACCAGGAGACGGCGGTTCGCGGGTACGCGGTCAGCGGTGACCCGGCCGACCTGGCTCCGTACGACGCGGGTCTTGAGCAGGAGAAGGCCACCGTCGCCGCGATGCGGACCCTGCTGGACGACTATCCGCAGATCGGTCAGGAGCTGCGGATCGTCGAGGAGCGGTCGGCGCAGTGGCGGGAGACCGTCGCCCAACCGGTGATCACGACGACGGAGCGGGAGGGCACCCGGGCCGGTCAGGCGTTGGTCACCGAACAGGCCCGGCAGCGGTTCGATGAGGTCCGGTCGGCGGTCGGCGACCTCCAGCAGGAGATCCTGGACGCCCGGGAGCAGGCCGCTGCGAATGTCCGCAGCAGCAGCAACGTCCTCGTCGTCCTGCTGATCATCGCGGCACTGGTGGTGGTCGTGGCCGGCGCGCTGCTGCTGCTCTCGCTGGACCGGATGGTGGTCCGGCCACTGACCGGGCTCGCCGACCAGGTCCGCGAGGTCGCCGAGGGCGACTACCAGCACCGCGTCACCACTCACGGCCCACCGGAGTTCGTCGGGCTGGCCGGGGACGTGGACGCGATGCGTCAGAAGATCGCCTCCGACCTGGCCGAGGTGCGGGAGGCCCGGGAACGCATCGAGTGGGTCAACAGCCAGCTCCAGAAGCAGGCCGAGGAGCTGACCCGGTCCAACCGTGACCTGGAGCAGTTCGCGTACGTGGCGTCCCACGACCTGCAGGAGCCGCTGCGCAAGGTGGCGAGCTTCTGCCAGTTGCTCCAACGCCGCTACGCGGGGCAGCTCGACGAGCGGGCCGACCAGTACATCGCCTTCGCGGTGGACGGCGCGCAGCGGATGCAGCGCCTGATCAACGACCTGCTCGCGTTCTCCCGGATCGGCCGGCTCACCACCGGCTTCGTGGACGTCGACCTCAACAAGGTGATGGGCGACGTGGCCGGCCAGACCGAGGCCGCCCGGCAGTACGCCGACGCGGAGCTGACCTGGACCGACCTGCCGGTGATCCGTGGCGAGGAGCCGCTGCTCACGAACCTGCTGGCCAACCTGGTCAGCAACTCGATCAAGTTCCGTCGTCCGGACGTGCCACCGAAGGTGCAGATCTCGGCTCGGCTGGTCGGGGCCGAGTGGGAGATCAGCTGCCAGGACAACGGCATCGGTATCGAGCCGGAGTTCGCCGACAAGATCTTCGTGATCTTCCAGCGGCTGCACTCGAAGGACGCGTACCCGGGCACGGGCATCGGGTTGGCGATCGTCAAGAAGATCGTGGAATATCACGGCGGTCGGGTGTGGGTGGACACCGACGTGCCGGAGGGCACCGCCATCCGGTTCACGCTTCCGGCGCGTCCCGAGGACGTGGAGGCGGCTGCCGCCAGCGAACCGGGTGAGGAGTCGCAGGAGGCCCCGGCGGACGACGCCACGCCCGCGGACGAGGCTTCTCCCGCGCCGCCGGAGCACTCCGCCGGGGCGGACCAGCCGGACCAGGCCGACGGACCGCCGCAAGGCGGTAGAACGGGTGACATGAGGGAGACGGTGGGATGACCGCGCCGGCGGACGGCAAGAGCCCGATCGAGGTCCTGCTCGTCGAGGACGACCCGGGTGACGTGCTGATGACCCAGGAGGCGTTCGAGGAGCACAAGCTGCGCAACCGGCTGACCGTCGTCTCCGACGGGGCCGAGGCGCTGGCCTACCTGCGGCGGGAGGGCCCGTACGCGGACGCGGTGGCGCCCGACCTGATCCTGCTCGACCTCAACCTGCCCCGCCGTGACGGCCGGGAGGTGCTGGAAGAGATCAAGAAGGACGAGGAGCTGCGCCGGATCCCGGTGGTCGTCCTCACCACCTCCCAGGCTGACGAGGACATCCTGCGCAGCTACCAGCTGCACGCCAACGCCTACGTGACCAAGCCGGTCGACTTCGAGCGCTTCATCTCGGTGGTCCGGCAGATCGACGAGTTCTTCGTCAGCGTGGTCAAGTTGCCGCCGCGTGGCTGACACCCTGCTCGACGATGTCGGCGACCTCCTGCGCGAGGCCGCGGACCAGGTCGTGCTGCCGCTGTTCCGCAAGCTCGACGACGACGACGTGTCGGAGAAGGCGCCCGGCGAGGTGGTCACCGTCGCCGATCGTCGTGCCGAGGAGTTGATCTCCGCTGGGCTGCGTCGGCTCCGGCCGGGTTCGCTGGTGGTGGGCGAGGAGGGCGTCGCCGACGATCCGGGGCTGCTGGGCCACCTGCGCGACGCCGGGGACGTGTGGCTGGTCGACCCGGTCGACGGCACCGCCAACTTCGCCGCCGGGCGTCGTCCGTTCGCCCTGATGGTCGCCCTGCTGACCGACGGGCAGCCGCAGGCGGGCTGGATCCTCGATCCGCTGGCGGAGACGCTCGCCGTCGGCCGCGCCGACGAGGGCACCCTGCTCAACGGTCAGCCGGTCGGCACCGCCGACGTCGTGCCGTCCGTGGGTGACATCCGCGGCGTGGCGATGACCCGGTTCCTGCCGCCGGAGGCCCGCGACCGGGTCCGTGCCGGTGGTCGCCGGCTCGGCGAACTGCTGCCCGGCCAGCACTGCGCCGGCCGGGAGTACCTGGACATCCTCACCGGCGAGCAGCAGTTCGCCCTCTTCTGGCGCACCCTGCCGTGGGACCATGCGCCGGGCACCCTGCTGGTGCGCGCGGCGGGTGGCGTGGCCCGTCGGTTCGACGGCGTCGACTACCACCCGGCCGACGAGGGTCGCGGGCTGCTCGTCGCGGCCAACGAACAGATCTGGGACGAGGTCCACGAGGCGCTGCTCAGCTCCTGAACCGAGGCTCTCGGGTGCGGCCCGCTACGGCGCTGGCACGCTGCGTCGACACCGGGGCCGGCGGGGGAGTCAGGGGACTGGTCACCGGCGCGCGTTCCGGTATCGTGACCGGCGGTCTCCGCCAGCAGGCCGCCGCCCGGCGCCGGCGGGGACGCCGCCGCGCAGCGTGTCACCCGGGGGCCGGCGGTCGACGGAAGGACGCTTTCGTGCCCAGGACCAGGCTCAGTCAGCCGCGCGTTCGCCGCGTGCTGCTTCCGCTGCTCGCCGCCCTGGCGCTGGTGCTCGCTCCAGGTGTGCCCGCGTCCGCGGAGCCGGACGAGGGCGGCACCAAGAAGCTGCGGGACGCGCTGGAGCTGACCGCCAAGGGCCACATCGAGGCCAAGGCCAAGCTGGACAACTCCAAGCGGCGGCAGACGGCGTTGAACGGCGAGCTGAAGACCGTCGAGGTTCGGCTGGTCGGGTTGACTGCCCAGGTCGGCGAGGTGGCCGCGCAGTCGTACCGGGCCGGCCGGCTCACCCCCACGGCGATGCTGCTCAACACCGCGACGCCGCAGGCGTTCCTGCAACGGGCGGCCGACCTGGACCTGATGGCCCAGCGGGACAGCAAGCGGTTGCGCGATCTCACCGAGGCCCGGCAGCAGGCCCAGCAGGCCAAGATCGCCATCGACGCCGAGGTCCGTGAGCAGCAGAAGCAGCTCGCCGTCATGGCCAAGAAGAAGAAGGAGGCCGAGGCGGCGCTGGCCGAGGTCAGCTCGGGCGGCAGCAACGGCTTCAGCGGCGGCAGCTCCACCTCGGCGAAGCCGGCGCCGCGCAACTCCGACGGGTCCTGGCCGTCAGAGTCCTGCTCCGTGAAGGACCCGACCACCTCGGGGTGCATCACTCCGCGCACCCTGCACGCCCTGAAGGAGACCCAGGCGGCCGGCTACAAGCGGCACGTCTCCTGCAAGCGCAGCGGTGGCGGCGGCGAGCATCCGAAGGGTCGGGCGTGCGACTTCTCGGCCGCCACGAACGGCTTCGAGGACAAGAACGCCACCGGCGGCGACAAGGCGTACGGGGACAGCCTGGCCGCCTGGCACGTCCGCAACGCCGAGCGGCTGGGTGTGCTCTACGTGATCTGGTACCGGCAGATCTGGCATCCCGGCACCGGGTGGCGTGCCTACAGCGGCAGCGGCAGCCCCGCCGCCTCGCACACAAACCATGTTCATCTCTCGATGTACTGACCCGGAGCGGCAGCTTCGCTGCGTACCATCGCGACGATGAGCTCTCCATCGTCCGACGTAGCGGCTCCCGAAGCTTCGCCCGTGCCGGTCACCGGCCGGGCGCTGCCCAACGGTCTGGCCGCCTTCCTGGTCTTCTTCTCCAGCGGCGCCGTACTGGTGCTGGAGACGGTCGCGCTGCGCCTGGTCGGCCCGTACGTCGGGGTGACCCTTCAGGTGACCAGCTCGGTCATCGGCATCGCGCTCGCCGCCATCGCGTACGGCGCGTGGTCCGGTGGCTGGCTGGCCGACCGGCGCGACCCGCGCGGCCTGCTGGCGCCCGCTCTGGTGCTGGCCGGGATCGCCACCGCGATCACCCTGCCGGTGGTGCGCTACGCCGGCGAGGTGCTCCGCGGCGGGGCGGCCAGCGCCATCCTGCTGTTGGTGGCGCTCGCCGTGTTCGTGCCGGCGGCGCTGCTGGCGGCGGTCACTCCGCTGGTGGTGAAGCTCCAGCTCGCCGACCTGCGCCGGACCGGTCAGGTGGTCGGCCGACTGTCCAGCATCGGCACCCTGGGCGGCATCACCGCCACCCTGCTCACCGGCTTCGTGCTGGTCGCCGCGCTGCCCAGCACGGTCATCCTGCTGGCGCTGGCGATCTCTCTCGGCCTGGTCGGGCTCGGTCTCGGCTGGTATCTGCGCCGGCAGGCGCGCACCGACCTGCCCGGTCCGGCTCGGACCCGAGCGGCGCTGGCCGTCCTCGGCCTGCTCGGGGCGGGGCTGAGCACCATCGCGCCGAACCCGTGTGACATCGAGACCGCGTACCACTGCGCCCGTGTCGTCACCGACCCGAACCGGCCGAGCGGCCGGACGCTGCTGCTCAACTCGGCTCACCACTCGTACGTCGACCTGGCCGACCCGAGACACCTGGAGTACGCGTACACGAAGTGGATCGGCGCGGTCGCCGACGTGGCCACCCCGGCCGGGCAGCGGCTGGACGCCCTGCACCTGGGCGGCGGCGGCTTCACCGTGCCGACGTACCTGACCGCCACCCGGCCGGGCACCGACAACCTGGTGTTCGAGATCGACGGTGGGCTGGTCGAGCTGGGCGAACGGGAACTCGGCGTACGCCCGGGTCAAGGGCTGCGGGCGGTGGTGGGTGACGCCCGGATGCTGGTCGCCGGTGAGCCGGCGGACAGCCGCGACCTGATCGTCGGCGACGCGTTCGGCCACCTGGTGGTGCCCTGGCACCTGGCGACCCGGGAGATGGCCGCCGAGATCCGGCGGGTGACCCGACCCGGCGGGGTGTACGTGCAGAACGTCATCGACTACCCGCCGCTGCGGTTCATCCGCGCCGAGCTGGCGACGGTCGCCGCCGAGTTCACGAACGTCGCGCTGATCGCCCCGCCGGAGGCGCTCGCCGAGCAGCGGGGCAGCAACTTCCTCATCGTCGCGTCCGACGCGCCGCTGCCGCTGGCCGCCATCCGCGCCCGCCTCGACGTGGTCGACGCGACCGTCAGCCTGCTCTCCGGCGCGGACCTCACCGATTTCGTCGGTACGGCGATGGTGCTGACCGACGACTACGCCCCGGTGGACCAACTGCTGGCGACCGCCTGATCGGGTGATATTCCTGACCGATTCCGATCCTTCAGGTGTAGCCCGGCCCGTGGTGGGCAACAACGGCCACCATGGGCGGTGGGGACCGTAATAGCGCGCAACTCCTCGACGAGCGGTATCGGCTCGTCGAGCAGCTCGGCGCGGGTGGCATGTCAGTGGTCTGGCGCGGTTACGACGAGGTGCTGGGCCGCCAGGTCGCGGTGAAGGTGCTGGCGTCACGGCTGGCCACCGACCGGGCCTTCCGGCACCGCATCCGCGTCGAGGCGCAGGCCGCCGCGCGGCTCTGCCATCCCAACATCACCAACGTGTACGACTACGGCGAGTCCCACCAGGTCGGCCTGACCGTGCCGTACGTCGTGATGGAACTGGTCGACGGCGGTTCACTGGCGACCCGGCTCGGCCGCGAGGTACGGCTGCCGTGGCGCGAGGCGGTGACGATCGGCGCGGAGGTCAGCTCGGCGCTGGCCACCGCGCACAGCCGCGGGGTCGTGCACCGCGACGTCACCCCGGGCAACGTGATGCTCACCTCGACCGGGGTGAAGGTCGTCGACTTCGGGATCTCCGCGCTGGTGGGGGAGAGCGAGAAGGGGCCGGACGGCGCGTTGCTGGGCACGCCCGCGTACCTCGCGCCGGAGCGGCTGGACAACGGCCAGGTGTCCCCGGCCACCGATGTATACGCCGTAGGGCTGCTGCTCTACCGGATGCTCACCGGTCGGTTGCCGTGGGAGGCGACCACGACCACCCAGATGCTGCGGGCGCACATGTACAGCGACCCGGAGCCGATGCCCCCGGTGCCGGGGCTGCCCGACGAGGTGACCGACCTGGTGCGGCGCTGCCTCGCCAAGCGCCCCGCCGACCGGCCGACCACCGCCGAGCTGGCCCGGACCCTCGCCGAGGCGGCCGGCATGCTGGCGGCGGTACCGGTCTCTCCGGCGGGCGGTCCGCTGGACGCGGCCGCGCTGGCCAATGCCGGCACCACGATCCTGCCCTGGTCGGCGGAGACGGACGCCCTTCCGCTGTCGCGGACCCGGCGTGGCCGCATCCGGCAGGCGAACCGGCGACGGCGGGTGGAGGCGGGGGTGGCCGCCGTCGGGTTGATCGCGGTCACCGGGGCGATGTGGGGGCTCACCTCCCGCAGCCCGGCCAGCGGCCAGGACCGGCCCACCACGGAGGCGCGGATGGGTCTGCCGGAGAAGGCGCCCTGCGAGGTGGCGTACGCGCTGCGCACCGACTCCGGCAAGGACTTCACGGCCGAGCTGACCCTGACCAACACCGGCGACCGGGCGCTGAGCGACTGGACGATGAGCTTCACGTTCCCCGGCCAGCAGAAGGTGACCAAGGCCGAACCCGCCCCGGCGCAGCAGCAGGGCGGGGCGGTGCAGATCCGCCCGGCGGCGCAGGCGAAGACGCTGGCGCCCGGCGCGGCCGAGAAGCTGACCCTGGCCGGCACGTACACCGGGGCGAACCCGCTGCCGGTGGAGTTCCGACTCGGCGACGCGACCTGCGGGGTACGCGTCTCCGGGGTGGCCGGGTCGACCCCGTCCACCGCCCCGGCCGTCAAGGTCGCCCCGACCAAGGCCGCACCGAAGAAGACGACGAAGACCACCACCAAGGTCGCCCCCAAGGCGCCCACGCCGCCGAAGGCACCCGAGAAGGCGCCGAAGCCGAACAAGGGCAAGGGGCCGGGTGGTCCGGGAAAAGGGTGAAAGCGCCTGAGGGGCACGCGCACCACCCGAAGTGACCTGTCAGCGCCGCCCCGCGAACCGCTGCACCTGGTCGATCCCGCCCTCCACGACCAGCACTCCGCCGTCCACGAGCGCCGTGTCGTCCGAGGCGTACCGGAAACGCTCGCCCGGCACCTTCGCGCCGATCACCCGGACCCCGTCGCGCTCGTGCGGACGCAGGTCGTGCAGCGTACGACCGACCAGGGACGGCGGAACCCGGACGGTGGCGATCGCGAAGTCGTCGTCGAACTCGATGAAGTCGAGCAGCCGACTGACGATCAGGTGCGCCACCCGGTCACCGGTCTCCGCCTCCGGAAAGATCACGTGGTGCGCGCCCACCGACGACAGGATCTTGGCGTGCTTCTGCGACGTGGCACGGGCCCAGATCTGCGGCAGACCCAGCTCGACCAGCGCCAGCACGGTGAGCACGCTCGCCTCGACCGACGCACCGATGGCCACCACCGCCCGACCGAAGCTTGCGACGCCGAGTTGCCGCAACGCGCCCTCCTCGGTGGCGTCCGCCTGCACCACCCGGTCGAGCTGGGCCGAGAAGCGCTGCACCTGGTCCGGATTGCGATCGACGGCCAGCACCTCGCGGCCCATCCGGGCGAGTGACCCGGCCAGGTGGCAGCCGAACCGGCCCAGCCCGATCACGACGACGCCACCGCCGTCCGCTCGTCTCGTCGACACCTCGGCCTCCTCGTCGTTAGCCGACAATCGGCTGTTCCTGGGGATAGCGGTAGAGCCTGCGGCGGGTGTTCAGGGCGATCGCCGACCCGAGGGTGAGCGGCCCGACCCGACCGATGAACATCAACACCGTCAGCACCACCTGACCACTGCTCGGAAGGTCGCCGGCCAGGCCGATGGTCAGCCCGGTGGTGCTGAACGCGGACGTGACCTCGAACAGCACCGCGACGAACCGCACGCCCTCGGTGAGCAGCAGCAGGAGCATCGTCCCGGCCGTGACCAGCGCGACGCTCAGCAGAGCGACGGTGACGGCCTGCCGTTGGCTGGCGGTGGCCACCCGACGGTGCCCGACCGTCACGTCGGGCTCTCCGCGCAGCTCCGCCCAGATGGTGAACGCCAGCAGGAAGAACGTGGACACCTTGATGCCGCCGGCCGTGCTGGCGCTCCCGCCACCGATGAACATCAACACGATCAGCAGCGGATAGCTCTCCTCCTGGAGATCGCCGATGTTCAGCACACTGAACCCGCCGGTCCGGCTCAGCGCGATCTGCGTGAACGACGCGAGCGTCTTTCCGGCGGCGTCGTACGGGCCAATGGTGCTGTCGTTGGTCCACTCGGCGGCGAGCAGGCCGACGAAGCCGAGCAGCAGCAGCGCCACGCTGCCCCAGATGGTCAGCTTGGTCGCGACCGCCCACCCCGCCGGCCTGCGCCACTCGCGCACCGCCTCGAACAGGGCGGGGAACCCGAGACCGCCGACGATGGCGCCGAACGCCAACGGCAGCGACACCCAGGGGTCGCGGTCGAAGGCCAGCAGGCCGTCCGAGTAGAGCGCGAACCCACCGTTGTTGAACGCCTGGACGGCGTGGAAGACACCGGACCAGAGGGCCCGGCCGGGCGGGTAGTCGTACGCCCACCAGAGGCGGCCGGCGACGAGCGCCGTCATCACCGCCTCGCAGGCGAAGACCGTCACCGCGATCCGGCTCAGCAGCCGGGTCACGTCGGCAACGCCGAACTCCGCCGTCTCGGCCTGCACCAGCAGCCGGTTACGCAGGCCGAGCTGGCGGGAGACCACGAGGATGACAAGCGCCGCGACGGTGAGGATGCCGAGACCGCCGAGCTGGGTGAGCAGGGTGATCACCAGCAGGCCCCAGCCGGACCAGTAGTTGGGGGTGTCGGTGACCGCCATCCCGGTGACGGAGACCGCCGAGGTGGCGGTGAACAACGCCGTGACCAGCGGCGGCCGCTGGTGCTGGACGGTCGACCAGCGCGTCATCAGCAGCCCGGCGCCGAGCAGGATCGGCACCAGGAACCCCAGCGGCACAAGCCGCACGGGGTTGCGGAGTAACCGACGCACCAGACAATCTTCCTTTTCCGTACGGTCGCTGGAGTCGGAACGCCCATTCCGGAGATTCACCTGCCGGCCAGACATCGACCAACTCCCGGCCAATCGCACCCGGTCTGCTGTCTGCGACCCCCTCGACGACAGGAGACGGCGTTGCGACGTACCCTCTCGACCCTCGGTGTGGCCGGCGCGCTGCTCGCCGCCGCCGTGGCCGTGCCCACCGTGGCCGCGGCCGGCCCTTCGCCGGACGCGGACCGCGCCCGGACCACCGACCGGCCGATCGTCATCGGTCACCGCGGGGCCAGCGGTTACCGGCCGGAGCACACCCTTGAGGCGTACCGGCTGGCGATCCGGATGGGCGCCGACTACATCGAGCCGGACCTGGTGTCCACCTCCGACGGTGTGCTGGTGGCCCGGCACGAGAACGAGATCTCCGGCACCACCGACGTCGCGGCCCACTCCGAGTTCGCGGCCCGCAAGGCGACGAAGACCATCGACGGCGTCACGGTGACCGGCTGGTTCACCGAGGACTTCACCCTCGCCGAGCTGAAGACGCTGCGGGCAAAGGAGCGACTGCCGCAGGTACGCGTCGCGAACACCGCCTTCGACGGCCGCTTCGAGGTGCCCACCCTCCAGGAGGTCATCGACCTGGCCCGGACCGAGGGGCGGGCACGGGGCCGCACCATCGGCATCTACCCGGAGACCAAGCACCCGAGCTACTTCACGTCCATCGGCAAGCCGCTGGAGGAGCCGCTGCTCGCGGTGCTGCGGCGCAACAAGCTGGACCGGAAGAACTCGCCGGTCTTCATCCAGTCGTTCGAGACGGCCAACCTGCGCCGGCTGAGCCGACTCACCGACGTGGAGCTGATCCAGCTCCTCGACGCCACCGGTCGCCCGTACGACTTCACCGCCGCCGGTGACACCCGCACCTACCAGGACCTCGCCACGGCCGCCGGCCTGAAGTGGATCGCCGGGTACGCCGACGGCATCGGCGCGAACAAGAACCTGATCGTGCCGCGCGACGCCGCCGGTAACCTGCTCGCCCCGACGAACGTGGTCCGCGACGCGCACCGCGAGCGGCTGCTCGTGCACTCCTGGACGTTCCGCGCGGAGAACCAGTTCCTCCCCGTGGACTTCCGCATCGGCACCGACCCGAACGCGCGCGGCGACATCACGGCCGAGTACGAACTCTTCTTCGACCTCGGTCTGGACGGCGTCTTCAGCGACCACCCGGACACCGCAGTCGCCGCCCGCGCCGGCCGCTGACCTCCGCTGGGCACTGACCCCGCCCACCGAACCTCGACCCGGCCGTCGACCCGCGCCGGGTCGACCACCGGGCCGATCACGCCCGGCCCACCCGCTGGCCCGTCGTCCGCCACCCGGACGCCGGGCCAGCGGCGTCTCCGGTGATATGAGGCAGCAACTTCCCTGTTGTTGCTGCTTCCGCCTGCGCTGAGACAGCAACAACAGGGAAGTTGTGCGGATCTTCGCTTGCTCAGTCGGCACGGCGGTCAGACAAGCTGTCATGGTTCGGGAGTCTTCGACGAGTAGGGATGGAGAACCTCATGGGCCAACACGCCGCGCAACCCTTCCCATGCGTACGGTTGTTCGACAGTATTGTCCCGTCGAGCGGAAGGAGCGGTGCATGGCGGACAAAAGCGCCATCGAGTGGACGGAAGCAACCTGGAATCCCACCACGGGTTGTGACCGCATCTCGTCAGGCTGCGACAACTGCTATGCGATGACTCTCGCCAAGCGCTTGAAAGCCATGCGCTCGGCCAAGTATCAGACCGACGGGGACCCGCGCACTTCCGGCCCCGGGTTCGGCGTAGCCCTGCACCCCGATGCGCTTGATATTCCACGCCGCTGGCGTGATCCACGGACCGTTTTCGTCAACTCCATGTCGGATCTGTTCCACGCCCGGGTTCCACTCACCTACGTGCAGCAGGTCTTCGCTGTGATGCGCGAGACCCCCAGACACACCTTCCAGGTGCTCACCAAGCGCGCCTCCAGGCTGGCGAAGGTTGCCCATCAGATCGACTGGCCGGCGAACGTCTGGATGGGCGTGAGCGTCGAGGATCACGCTCAGCGGGAACGGGTCGCCCAGCTCCGCGAGGTGCCGGCTGCGGTACGTTTCATCTCAGCCGAGCCGCTGCTGGGGCCACTGGTCGACCTTGACCTCGACGGCATCGACTGGCTTATCGCGGGGGGCGAGTCGGGGCAGGGCTGCCGCCCGATGGACCCGGCGTGGGTGCGTGACCTCCGGGATCAGTGCGCCTCTGCTGGCACCGCCTTTTTCTTCAAGCAGTGGGGCGGACGTACGCCGAAGGTTGGCGGCCGGCACCTCGACGGTCGGACGTGGGACGAGATGCCCACACCCCGCCTGCCCGCCGCCGCATAGTCGCAGATGATCGACCCCCGTCGTGCGCCATCTCAAAGCCGTCGAATGGGGTCCTTCCAGAATTCTCCGACGCCGGTGTGGTCAATCAGACCCTGACGGTGCAAGGACTTGACCGCGTGCCGCGCATGACGCGTCCACGCCTGGCCAAGGACGCCCCGGTATACCTCGGGCACCCGCTCCGCCAGCTGGACCGGGTTCGACTCCGCAAGCAGTCGAACGATGTTCTGCTCAACAACTCCTGCGACGCGCGGCAACGCGCCGTTCACATGTGCTGGACGATCGAACGGCAGTGACCCGAAGAGGGTCTCCTGGCCCATCTGGCTTTCGTAGCGGGCTTCCTCTAAGTCCACGCCGGCTTGCCCCACGGCGTCGGCGAAGTGCCAAGCGCCTTCGGTGTGTCTTGTGAACAGCATCAGGACATACTTCGGCGAGAGTTCCGGGCGCGGTCGGACCGGCATCGTGATTGCGCTGTAGGCCGTTCCTGTGGTCAAGCGCTTCTCGTACTCTGCGCCCACTTTGAGGGCCATCTCAGTCGCGGTCTCCCCGTCCCCGTCCCCGTTGACCCGGGCAAAGTGTTCTTGCCACGAGTCATCACCGAGAAATCTTGTGAGGTGGTCGGCCGTCTTCTGTTCCGCAGGGGGCAACTTGCCGTCCCGGGACCGCGCTACCTGGACCGCTCGTCCCATCCTCGCGATGGCCGAGATGCTGAAGTGAAGGAGAACCTCCGTCGGTGGCGAAGGGGGCCGACCGAGAAGCCCTGAGCGTACGAGTCCGAAATCGAGTGCCAGGCCAAAGGGGTCGAGGAAGGCAAAGAGGGAAGCCTGACGAGCAATCGATAGAACCTCCGGTAGATGGTCTGCCACGTCGCCCTGCCGGAGGATGCGCCTCGTTGAGCCACCCCGCTGCTCCAGGACCCGTTGCAGGTTCGCAAAGTGGGAAGGGTCCTTCTCGACGAAGAAGAGCAAGACGTTCCGAAAGCCTTGGACCGTGTCGGCGCACCTGGACAGCAGCAGCGGCGATCCTTCCTCGCCTTCCTCCTCATACTCGCCTCGTCCCGCGTAGCCATCGAGGAAGACGACTGGTTTCGCCTGGCCGGTCTTCGAAGCGAAGACGACCGGATAGCGCTTCAGGATGCCGTGCTTGAGCACTGCTGCGGCTTTCCGGGAACGGAAGAATTCGTCATTGGCCGACACCGCGTCTCCTGACTCGCGTCACCAGTGGTGATGTGAAGGTAGCGGAGAGTGGCTCTGGGTGTCGTCCTAGTGCTAGGGCTATAACGAACCTTCAGAGTCGGCGGACCCTTCACCAGGGGTGATGACAAACGGATCGTGGTTGCGGTGGTGGTGAATGTCCTCGATCTGACAGTTCGGCGGTCAGCGGCCGGGGTGCTTGGCTACGTAGGTGCCACGCCCGGGCTGGCCGGTGATCAGCTCACGGTCATGCAGCAGTGAGAGCGCTCGCGACGCGGTGTTCATGTGCACGGCGTAGCTCTCGGCGAGTTCCCGAGTGGAGGGCAGCTTGTCGCCCGGCTTCAGCTCGCCGCTCTTGATCTTCGCGGCGATCTCGTTGGCGATGCGCCGGTAGGGCGCTTCTGCTGTGGGCATGGTGAGGACTCCGGTTGGTTCGGCTCCTCGATCATGCCGGCCTACACCAATATCTGCAACAAGCTGCAATGTCGCTGCTGCGAACCGTCGACCTACACAAGTATTTGGGGTAGGTTGCTGGGTGTCCGGCTCCGGTTGGTTCGGCAAACCCCTCGGAGTTCGGGCCACTGGTTGGCTCCGCGTTCGTACCGCCGCTGTCGAGAGCTGCGGGCGTGGGGCCGGGCGGTCCGGTGCGCGTCCCCTACCCGCGCGCCGGGCCGCCCTCCAGGTCGACTGATCGAGGGTGAGCATGACGAGGGAACGCTTCGTGGTGCACCTGCCGGTGGTGGCGGCTGATCTGCCGGCGGCGTTGCGTTTCGCGCGGGCGATAACGCGCGCGCTGGGCTTCCTCGCCGACGTGGACCGGGCCGAGACGACGGTGTCGGAGGAGGACGCTCAGTGCGTACGACATCGGGTCTTCTGTGACCACCTGCTCGGCGGCCGGCGGCGGTGCCCGCGCCCGGCGGACCACGCCGGGCCGTGCGGCTGACGGCGGATGGCTCGGGGCGACACACCTGTCGATCCGTCGGTGGCGCTTCGGGCCATCGGGAGGTCCGGGTCGAGGGTGGTAGTGCGGCCCGTTGTAACCCCGGGCCACCCCCCTCGCGTTACTTGTGTGTTTCCGCCACATAGCCCGTGGGTGACGTCACTTCTAGCGTGAGCCGACAACCAAGCATCCTGTCCTCACCTGGAGTCGCGATGACGGTCCGGCACACGCGGCGGGCGTTCCTCTCCGCCGCCACGATGATGGCCGCGGCGCTGGCCGCCACGGCCTGCGGTAGCCCGCAGGACACCGCCACCGGCGGCGGCGACAGTGCCGCCCCGGTCAAGGTCGGCCTGGTGTACTCCCAGTCGGGAGCCCTGGCCAGCTATGGAAAGCAGTACATCGAGGGGTTCAAGGCGGGGCTCGACTTCGCTACCAAGGGCACCGGCAAGGTCGGTGACCGGAAGATCGAGTTGACCGAGGTCGACGACGCCGGTGACCCGGCCAAGGCGGTCTCCGCCGCGAAGGACCTGATCGGCAAGGGCACGAAGATCATTGCCGGCTCGACGGCGTCCGGGGTGGCGTTGCAGGTCGCGCCGATCGCGGCGCAGAACAAGGTTCTCTTCATCTCCGGCCCGGCCGCAACCGACGCGGTGACCGGGGCGAACAAGTACACGTTCCGGTCCGGTCGGCAGTCCTACCAGGACGTGGTGACGGCCAAGTCCTTCATCGGCGACCCGACCGGCAAGAAGGTCGTCGTCTTCGCCCAGGACGGCGCGTTCGGCGACGCCAACGAGGCCGCCGTCAAGACCGTCATCGGCGGCGCGGGCGCCACCGTGAGCAGCGTGCGGGCACCGGCCAGCGCCACCGAGTTCACGCCGTTCGCCAGCCAGATCAAGGCCGCCAAGCCGGACCTGCTCTTCGTCGCCTGGGCCGGCACCACCGCCCCGGCCATGTGGCAGACCCTCGACCAGCAGGGCGTCCTGTCGTCCACCACGGTCGTCACCGGCCTGGACATCCGCGCCTCCTGGCCCACCTTCGGGGCGGCCGGCGCGAAGATCTCCTTCCTGTCGCACTACTTCGACGGCGCGTCCGACACCGAGGCCAGCAAGGCGCTCAAGGCCAAGGTGAACACCATCGACCTGTTCCACCCGGACGGCTTCGCCGCCGCCCAGATGGTGGTGCGGGCCGTGCAGGAGGGCGGCGACGACGTCGACAAGATGGTCAAGGCCCTGGAGGACTGGAGCTTCGACGGTGTCAAGGGCAAGATGACCATCCGCGCCGCCGACCACGCGCTGCTCCAGCCGATGTTCCAGGCCAAGCTGACCGGCAGCGGCACCGACTTCACGGCCACCGCTCAGAAGAGCCTCACCGGCGACGAGACCGCGCCACCGGCCGTGGCCATGAAGGGCTGAGAAATGCTCGCCACCCGCGGTCTGACCTGGCGGATCGGTGAGGTCGCCATCGTCGACAGCGTCTACCTCGACCTGGCGCCGGGAGAGTTCCTGGGCGTGATCGGGCCGAACGGCGCCGGCAAGACCTCACTGTTCAACCTGATCACCGGCCTGCGCCGGGCCACGGAGGGCCGGATCACCCTGGACGGGCAGGACATCGGAGCGCTCCCGCCGCACCGGCGGGCCCGCCTCGGTCTGGGCCGTACCTTCCAGGCGTCCTCGGTCTTCGGCTCGCTCAGCGTGCGGGAGAACGTCCGGCTCGCCGTGCAGGCCCACCGCGGGGGCTCGATGGCGCTGTGGCGGCGGGCGACGGCCGACCGGCAGGTCGCCGCCGCCGCCGACGCGGCGCTCGACCGGGTCGGCCTCGCCCACCGGGGTACGGCGCTCGCCGGCACCCTGGCCCACGGCGAGAAACGCAAGTTGGAGATCGCCCTGCTGCTCGCCGGTGAACCCCGGGTGATGCTGCTCGACGAGCCGATGGCCGGGGTCAGCGCCGAGGACGTGCCCGAGCTGGTGACGGTCATCAAGTCGTTGACCGGCGACAGCGGCCGCTCGGTGCTGATGGTCGAGCACCACATGGACGTCATCCTGGAGCTGGCCGACCGGATCGCCGTCATGCACCACGGCGCGCTGTTGGCCTGCGACACCCCGGAGACGGTGATGGCCAACCCCACCGTGCAAGAGGCGTACCTCGGGGAGGCGCTCTGATGGACCCGATCCTCACCGTGGAGGACCTGTCGGTCCGGATCTCCGGGCTGCACATCCTCCAGGGCGTGTCCTTCACGGTCGCACCGACCGGCGTGACCGTCCTGCTCGGGCGCAACGGCGTCGGCAAGACCACCACGCTGCGCGCGATCGTCGGCCTCACCCCGCCCGCCGGGGAGGCCCGCGGCACCATCCGGATGGGCGCGCAGAGCCTGCTGGCCCGGCCCACCCACCGGCTGGTCCGTGGTGGGCTCGGCTACGTACCGGAGGACCGGTGCGTGTTCGCCGGCCTCACCGTCGCCGAGAACCTGCGGCTCGCCGAACGGCGTGGCACCACCCCGGCGTACGACAAGGTCTTTGCGCTCTTCCCGGAGCTGGACCGGCGCGGACGCCAACGGGCGGGCTCGCTCTCCGGCGGGCAGCAGCAGATGCTCGCGATCGGGCGGGTGCTGCTCAACGACAACCGGCTGTTGCTGGTCGACGAGCCGACCAAGGGGTTGGCGCCGAAGGTGGTGGCCGAGGTGGCCGAGGTGCTGGAGCGGGTCGCGGAGTCGGTGCCGGTGCTGCTGGTCGAGCAGAACCTGGCCGTCGTCCGCCGACTCGCCCGCGACGCCGTGGTGCTCTCCGCCGGCCGGGTCGCCTGGACCGGCGACGCGCAGGACCTGCTGCTGGAGACCGCGCTGACGAAGTCGCTGCTGGGTGTCGGCGCGGAGGTGAAGGCGTGAGCACCGTGATCCTGTTGGCGTTGACCGGGCTGGGCCTGGCGGCGCTGTACTTCCTGGTGGCGTCCGGCCTGTCGCTGGTCTTCGGCCTGGCCGACGTGCTCAACTTCGCGCACGGGCTGTTCCTCGGCGTCGGCGCGTACGGCACCTGGTGGGCGGCGGGCAACCTGCCGGGCGCCGGCCCGGACGGGTTCGGCTTCGTGCTCGCGGTCGCGTTCGGGGTGGCCGCCGGCACGCTGGTGGCGATCCTGGTCGAGCTGGTGCTGATCAGGCCGCTCTACTCCCGCACCATCGAGCAGGTGCTGGTCACCGTCGGCCTGTCGCTGGCCGGGGTGGCGCTGCTCCAGGCCACCTGGGGCGCGGACGCCCGACCGTTCCCGCGCCCGGACTGGACCCGGCAGGTGACCGGGATCCTCGGCGCGCAGGTGCCCAACGGCGGCCTGCTGCTGATCGTCGCGGCGGTGCTGGTGCTCGGCGCGATCCTGGCGTTCCTGCGTTGGACCCGGTACGGCCTGGTGATCCGGGCCGGGGTGGAGAACCGGGAGATGGTGACCGCGCTCGGCATCGACGTCCGCAAGGCGTTCACCCTGGTCTTCGCGATCGGCGGGGCGGCTGCGGCGCTCGCCGGAGCACTGGGCGGGGTCTACTTCGGCACCGTCTCACCCGGTCAGGGCGGCTCACTGCTGATCTTCGCGTTCATCGTGGTGGTGATCGGCGGGATGGGCTCGGTGGTCGGCTCCGCGTACGCGGCGGTCGTGGTCGGGCTGGTGCAGCAGTTCGTCAACTACTACGGCACGTCCGGGCTCGGCGACATCTGCGTGGTCGGGCTGCTGGCCGTGGTGCTGCTGCTGCGCCCGCAGGGCATCGCCGGAAAGGTGGCAACGGCATGACGCTTCTTCAGGCAACACCGACGCCGACGCCCACCGTGTCGAAACCCGGCCGTGCCCACCGGGTCCGCCCGTTCCTGCCGCTCGTCGCGCTCGTCGTGCTGGCGATCCTGCCGTACTCGACGATCCCCCTGCCGGGGATCTTCGAAGGGCCGGTCAACTCGCCGGGCACCCTGCAACTACTCGCCATCTGCCTGATCTTCGGCGGGCTGGCCGCCGGGTACGACCTGCTCTTCGGCCGGACCGGGATGCTCTCGTTCGGGCACGCGCTCTACTTCGCGGCCGGCGTGTACGGCACCGACATCCTCGTCACCCGGGCCGGACTGCCGCTGTGGCAGGCGGCGCTGCTGACGATCACCGGCGGCACGATCCTCGCCGCGCTGCTCGGCGCGGTGGCGCTGCGGACCGTGGGCATCGCGTTCGCCATGGTCACGTTGGCCTTCGCCCAGGTCGGGGCGATCCTGGTGGCCCGGGACTTCGGCGGGCTCACCGGCGGTGAGGAGGGCCTGCCGCTGGACGTGTCCGGGCTGCCGGCCGGACTGGTCGGGGTGACCAACACGGTCAACCTGTACTGGCTGGCGCTCGCGTACCTGACCCTGGTGGTCTTCGTGGTGCACCGGGTCAGCGCGTCCCCGACCGGTCGGGTGCTCGCCGGGCTGCGTGACGACGAGCGGCGGATCGGTGTCCTCGGGCTGGACCCGTACCGCTACAAGCTGGTGGCGTTCACCCTTGCCGGCGGTCTGGCGTCGGCCGGCGGGGTGGTCTACGTGCTGATCGTCGGCGGCGCGTCGCCGCACATCACGTCCTCGGAGCTGACCCTGTCACTGCTCGTCATGGTGGTGCTCGGTGGACCGGGCACCCGGTGGGGGCCGGTGCTCGGCGGTGTCCTCTACATGTACCTGGACCACCGGCTCACCGCCTTCGGCACCAGCGACGCGGTGGACAACCTGCCGGCGGTCCTGAGCCGTCCGCTCAGCCAGCCCCTGTTCGTCCTCGGCACGGTCTTCATCCTGGCGGTCTACTTCTTCCCCGGCGGCCTGACCAGCCTGGCCCCCCGCCTCGCTCACCTGACCCGAACCCTCCGCCGCTGATCCCCGGTGATCATGGAGTTATCGTCACGACACGCCGTGCCGGATGGCGATAACTTCATGATCGACGGGGTTCTCGGCTGGGGAGGTAGGTAGATGGAATCGCGGCTTGCGGTGGTCAGCGGGGGTGGAACCGGGATCGGGGCTGCCGTTGCTTCCGCGCTCGTGCGGGACGGGTACGACGTTCTCGTCGTCGGGCGGCGGGCGGACGTGTTGGCGGCGGCGGCCGAGCGCATCGGCGTCGAATGTGGACGGACGGGTGCCGTCACCCCGGTGACCGCGGACCTGACCGACCCGGAGCAGCTCGATCGGGTCCTGGCCGCGGTCGACGGTCGGCCGGTCGACGTGGTGGTCAACAACGCCGGCGGCTACCTGGCGGGGGAGACCGACACGCTGGCCGGGACCGCCGCGTACTGGCGGGCCAACCTGGACGCCAACGTGCTCACCGCAGTGCTGTTGACCGAGGCGCTCCGGCCCCTCCTGCGGCGGCCCGGCGGCCGGGTGATCATGGTCAGCTCGATCTCCGCCCAGCGGGGTGGCGGTGGCCCGTACTCGGCGGGCAAGGCGGCCCTGCACGGTTGGGCGTACGACCTGGCGGCGCAGCTCGGCCCGGAACAGATCACGGTCAACGTGGTGAGCCCGGGCTACGTGGCCGAGACCGAGTTCTTCGGCGACCGGATGACCCCGGAGGGGCACGCCACGCGGGTCGCGGCGACGCTCGTCAAGCGGGCCGGGCTGCCCGACGACATCGCCGAGGCGGTCCGCTACCTCGCCAGCCCGGCCGCCGGCTACGTCACCGGCCAGGTCCTCGGCGTCAACGGTGGCTCAGTCCTCGGCCGCTGACCCCACCCGTGTTGACCAAGAGGTTCGCGTCAGAATTCGGCCGAATCCTGACGCGAACCTCTTGATCAACCTGCGGTGAGGGGAGGGTGGGGGCGGCCCCCCGTGCGGCCGCCGCCTGTCGTGGATCAGCCGTTCAGGAGGTCGTACGCCATGGCCGGGGCCTTCACGGCGGCGGCGCCGGTCGGCGCGGTGATCTTCGGCGCGCTGCCGTAGTCGGCGTACTTGACGACGTAGTCGTACGCCTTGGTCTTGCCGGCGGCCGGCATCTTCAGCGTCAACGACGCCAGGTGCTTGTCCGCGCCGACCACGGCCGTGAACGGCACCTTCTTGCCCGCCTCGCCGAGGGCCGCCGCCTCGCCGTCCTCCAGCGCCTTCGCCGCCTCCCCGGCGCTCACGTCGATGAAGCCGACGTACTGGCCGGGGCTCTTCTCCTCGACCTCGGTGGCCGCCTGGATCAGCGGACCCGCGTTGCCCTGGTCCACACCGTCGTACGTCGGGATGCTCGCGGCGTCGGTCAGCTTCGTGCGGTCCAGCTTCATCCACTTGTCCGGGAACTTCGGCAGGCCGGGGCGGCCGCTGAACTTCGCCTTCACCCAGTTCTGGTCCTTGATCACCAGGAACGACATCTTCACCACGACGCCGTCGTCCGGCGGCATGACCATGTTGAGTTCGAACGCGTTCGCCGCCGGGTCGATCCGGCCGTCGATCGTGCTCGAGGCGTCCTTGCCACTGAACCGGAACGCCCCCTCTTTGCCATCCGGGACGGCGGCCAGGAGCGCGTCCTTCGGGCTGGCGGACGGGCTGCTCTGTGGCGCCGAGGTGGGTTCGCTCTGCGTCCCGCAACCCGCGAGCAGGGTGGTCGCGGCCAGCACGGCGGCGACCGTACCGACCGTCCGTCGAATGGTGCCGGCGGTGCCCGTTGCCTGTGTCATCACATGTCTCTTTCTCGCTGCGTGGCTTCTGCCGACGAGAATGCTGCCGGCCGGCACGGCGGTTCGGCTGCCGATATGCTGCCGTCCGGCTGCCGGGCACTGCCGTCCGGCGGTCCCGGGGGTGTCAGGAGCGAGAACGCGCATGTCAGGCCAACTGCGTTTCGAGATTCTCGGGCCTCAGCGGGCCTGGTACGCCGACCGGGAGATCGACCTCGGTCCGGCCAAGCAGCGGGCGGTGCTCGCCGTACTGCTGCTCGCCACCGGCCGCCCGGTGTCCACCGGGCAGATCGTCGACGCGGTCTGGCCGGAGGATCCGCCCGCGAACGGTCCCAACGTCGTGCAGAAGTACGTGGCCGGGCTGCGCCGGGTGCTGGAACCGGACCGGTCTCCCCGTACGCCGGGACAGGTGCTCAGCCTGACCGACGCCGGCTATTCGCTGCGGGTGGACCCCGAGGCGGTGGACGCGGTCCGCTTCGAACGGGGCGTGCAGGCCGCCCGTCAGCGACACACGGGCGGGCGTACGGACGAGGCACTGGCCGAACTGGCCGCCGCCCTGGACCTGTGGCAGGGGGAGCCGTTCACCGGCTTCGCCGGGCCGATCTTCGAGGCGGCCCGGCAGCGGCTGGTGGAGTTACGGGCCGTGGCGTTGGAGACCCGGTCCGAGTTGACGCTGGACCTCGGGCGGCACCGCGAGACGGTCGGTGAGCTGGTGGAGTTGGTGGCCGAGTTCCCCGTCCGGGAACGGCTGCGATACCAACTCGTGCTCGCGCTCTACCGCAGCGGGCGGCAGGCGGAGGCGCTCGCCGCCTACCGGGAGTTCGGCGACCTGCTCCGCGAGGAGTACGGCATCGAGCCGGGCGAGGCGTTGCAGGAACTGCACCGGCGCATCCTGCGCTCCGACCCGACCCTGACGGCACCGCAGCCCGTCGCCACCCCGGCACCGCAGCGCATCGTCGAACCGGCACCGCAGCCCGTTGCCGCACCGGCGGCGCCGCGCAGTGCCGGACCGCAGGCACCGCGACCGGCTGCCACGGTGCCCGAACCGCGGGTGCCGCCAGCGGTGACGATGCCCGGACCGGCACCGTCGGTGGTCGCGCCCGTCGGTCCCCTGGTACCGGCATCGCCAGCCGCCGTTTCCGGGCCGCCTCCCCCCGCGCTCCTGCCGCTGCCACCTCCGGCGGCCCCCACGAAGCCCGCTCGGCGGGAGACGCCGCGTTGGGCGAGCAGGACGGTCACGATCCTCGGGACGGTGCTCGTCCTGCTCTCGTTCGGTTGCCTGACCTGGCTGGTGATCCTGGCCTACGCGGGCTGGCGGCGGAGCTGGCGTCTCGCGGTCGCCGGTCTCGTCTACCTGGCGCTGGTCGTCGTCGAGGTGGTCATGCTCGACGTCGAGAGTCCGGACGCCGAGGTACCCGGACCGCAGGCGGTGACCTTCCTCGGCCTCGCCCTCATCACCTGGCTCGCCGGGGCGGCGCACGTGGTGCTGCTCAGCCGTGGACTCTGGGCGGCGATCACCGGACGACCGGACAGCGCCCGGGGTCGTGCCGACGAGGAGCGGCGCATCCGCCGGGAGCACGCCCGCTACCTGCTCTATCACTACCCGGCAGCCCGTACCGAGTTGGGACTCGGCCGACCCGACCTGCCCGGCACCTTCGACGACGGCGGCCTGGTCGACGTCAACGCGGTCCCGGAGCAGGTGCTCACGGCCCTACCCGGCCTGACGGCCGAGCAGGGCCGGCAGATCGTGGTGGACCGCTGGCTGCGTGGCCCGTACGCCTCGATGGAAGAGTTCGCGTCGCGCTGCCTGCTGCCTCCCAGCGCGACCGAGCCCCTTCGCGACCTGTTGCTCTTCCTGCCCCCGGCGTCCCGGCCCAACGAGGCGCGCACAGGCGGATCGTGACCGGAACCTCCCGCGCGGGCCGGGGTTCTGACGGACCGCGCTGGTAGAAATGCCGGATGGGCGACGAGCGGGTGGCGGTACGGGAGCGGGCCGAGGCGGTGCTGCGTCGGCTGGCCGGTGAGCACGCCCGGCTGCGCGAGGACCAGTGGCGGGCCATCGAGGCGTTGGTCGTCGACCGGCGTCGGGTGCTGTGCGTGCAGCGCACCGGTTGGGGCAAGTCGGCGGTCTACTTCGTGGCCACCGCGCTGCTCCGCGCCCGCGAGGAGGGCGGCGAGCACGGGCCGACCGTCATCGTGTCGCCGCTGCTGGCTCTCATGCGCAACCAGGTGGAGGCGGCGGCCCGCGCCGGCATCCGGGCGCGCACCATCAACTCGGCCAACCTCGACGAGTGGGACGAGATCACCGCCGAGATCCAGGCCGGGGCGGTGGACGTCCTCCTGATCAGCCCGGAACGACTCAACAACCCGGACTTCCGCGACGGCGTGCTGCCGAAGCTCGCCGCGACGACCGGTCTGCTGGTGGTCGACGAGGCGCACTGCGTTTCCGACTGGGGGCACGACTTCCGGCCGGACTACCGGCGGCTGCGGACCTTCCTCGCCGAACTGCCCGAGCGCACGCCCGTGCTGGCCACCACCGCCACCGCCAACGCACGCGTCACCCAGGACGTCGCCGAGCAGTTGGGCGACGCACTCGTCCTGCGCGGCACGCTCGACCGTGAGTCGCTGCGGCTCGGCGTGCTCGACCTGCCCAGCCCCGCGCACCGACTGGCCTGGCTCGCCGACCACCTGGACGAGCTGCCCGGCTCCGGCATCGTCTACACGCTGACCGTCGCGGCGGCGGGGGAGACCACCGAGTTCCTGCGCTCGCGGGGCTATCCGGTCGCGTCGTACACCGGCCAGGCCGACGACGCCGACCGACGCGCCGCCGAACAGGACCTGCTCGACAACAAGATCAAGGCGTTGGTCGCCACCAGCGCGCTCGGCATGGGGTTCGACAAACCCGACCTGGGCTTCGTCGTCCACCTCGGCGCGCCGCCGTCGCCGATCGCGTACTACCAACAGGTCGGCCGCGCCGGCCGCGCCGTCGAACACGCCGAGGTGCTGCTGCTGCCCGGCGTCGAGGACGCCGCCATCTGGCGTTACTTCGCCTCGCTGGCGTTCCCGCCGGAGCAGCAGGTCCGTGCGGTGCTGGCCGCCCTGCACACCGACCGGCCGCTCTCCACCCAGGCCCTCGAACCGCTCGTCGACCTGCGCCGGGCCCGCCTGGAGCTGATGCTCAAGGTGCTCGACGTGGACGGCGCCGTCCGCCGGGTGCGCGGTGGCTGGCTCGCCACGGGCGAGCCCTGGGTCTACGACGAGGCCCGGTTGCGCCGCGTCGCCCAGGCGCGCACCGTCGAGCAGGAGGCCATGCGGGAGTACGCGTCGACGGGCGACTGCCGGATGCGATACCTACGGGAGCGCCTGGACGACACCGGGGCGACCGACTGCGGCCGGTGCGACAGGTGCGCCGGCCCACTGTTCGCCGCGGACACCTCGACGTCCGCGCTCGCCGCCGCACAGACGTTCCTGGGCCGCCCGGGTGTCGAGATCGCCCCCAAGAAGCTCTGGCCCACCGGGTTGGAGGCGGTCGGCGTACCCCTCAAGGGCCGGATCGCCCCGGCGGACCAGGCGCTGCCCGGCCGCGCGGTCGGCCGCCTCTCCGACCTGGGGTGGGGCGGTCGGCTGCGGGACGTGGTCGGGCCGGAGGCGTCCGACGCTCCGGTGCCCGACGACGTGGCCGGCGCGGTGGTGGAGGTGCTGAAGGCCTGGGCGCACGGCGACGACCCGTGGCCCCGCCGCCCGGTGGCGGTGGTCGCCGTCTCCTCCCGACGTCGTCCCCGGCTGGTCGGCTCGCTGGCCGAGCGGATCGCCGCCGTGGGCCGGCTGCCGCTGCTCGGCGCGGTCACCGCGACCGGCCCGGACGGCCCCGGCGGGCCGCGCGGCAACAGCGCCCAGCGGGTACGCGCACTGCACGACGCCTTCTCCGTGCCGCCCGAGCTGGCCGACGCGCTGGCCGCGCTGGACGGGCCGGTGCTGCTCGTCGACGACCTGGTCGACTCGGGCTGGACGATGGCGATGGTGACCCGGGAACTCCGGCGGGCCGGCGCTCCCGACGTGCTCCCGCTCGCGCTCGCCGTGGCCGGCTGAGTCGTCCATGAGCGCCGGTCGACGGCGGCGGGCGGAAAGTTCCCGGGCCGGGCGGATTGCGACGGCCGCCACGCTGTCCCGGCGTCGGCCGGAACCGGCCGGACACGACGGTACGGTGGCGGGATGAGCGGGACTCCGGCGGTGCCTGACCAGGCGGGCACGGTCGTGTCGGACGGGAGCCCGGTCGCCTCGGCCCAGGCCGGCGCGGCGTCGTCGGACGCAAGCGAGGTTTCTCCGGAGCGGGCTGGCGCGGCGTCGTCGGGCGCAAGCGCCGTCCCCCCGGTAGGAGCTGGCGCGACCGCGCCGGACCGCAGCGCCGCCGCGCCGGACCGGGCTGCCGTGCCCTCGTCCGACGGGCCGGTCGCCGCGGCCGTGGATGTTGCGGGTGCGCCCGACCGGAGCACGGTCCGGATGGCGTTGGTGGTGGGCGGTCTGGTGCTCGCCGTCCTGCTCGGCTTCGGCCTTGGTCGCCTGAACGGCGGCACCAGTGCCAGCGGCGGCCCGATCGGCGGTGCGGCGCTGACCCCCGACCACACCCACCCGGCGGGCACCGCGCCCCACGACCACGGCTCGGTCGCGGGCACCGACCAGGGCCCGGCCACCGAGCCCGGCGGTCTGTCGGTCAGCTCGGGCGGATACACGCTGGTGCCACTGGGCACCGAGTTCCCGGCCGGCCGCCCGGAGCAACTGCGCTTCCAGGTACGTGACGCGCAACGTCGACCGGTCACCCGCTTCGCCGTCGTGCACGACAAGCCGATGCACGTCATCGTGGTCCGCCGGGACCTGACCGGCTACCAGCACCTGCACCCGACCATGACGCCGGACGGCACCTGGTCGGTGCCGATGACCCTCCCGCAGCCCGGTGTCTGGCGGGCGTACGCGGACTTCACCGTGGTCGCCGACAACGGCGGCCAGAGCGCGGTGACCCTCGGCGTGGACCTGGTCGTGCCGGGCGCGTACCAGCCGCGTCCGCTGCCCGCGCCGGTGACCTCGACGACGGTGGACGGGTTCACGGTCGGCTACCAGGGCAGTCCGCAGGCCGGGGTGACGGTGCCGCTGACCTTCCGGATCAACGGCCCGAGCGGTGGCGCGGCGCTGGAGCGCTACCTCGGCGCGTACGGGCACCTGGTGGCACTGCGCGAAGGCGACCTCGGTTACCTGCACGTACATCCCGAACCGGACTTGGTCGACGGCCAGGTCAAGTTCTGGCTGACCATCCCCAACCCCGGCCGTTACCGCCTCTACCTGGACTTCCAGGTAGCCGCCAAGGTCCACACCGCCGAACTGACCCTGACCATCCCCTAACCCCGCCCACCCCGGCCCCGCCCCGCCCCGCCCCGCCCCGCCCGCACTGCGTTGATCATGAAGTTATTGCCGCTCGCGTCGGCGTGTCGTGGCAATAACCTCATGATCAACGCGGAGATGGGGGGCCGGGCCGGGCCGGGCCGTGGGAGGGGGGAGGGGGTGGGGGTTGTTAGCCGGCTCGGCGGGTGGGGCGGCGGGCCAGGTAGCGGAGGAGGTCGCGGATGTGGTGCTTCTCCTCGGCGGGCACGGCGGGGTCGGCCAGCCGGTCCAGGATGGCGCGGACGTCGGAGTCGACCGGGCCGTCGTCACTACGCCGTCGCGGCGTCGGGCCCGCGTCGGGCAGTCCGAGCGCCCGGAACGCGGCCGCCACCGGCAGATCCAGCGCGGCGCAGAAGCCGCGTACCTTGGCCAGTTCCGGATAGTCCTGCCAGTCGCCGGCGAGCCAACGGAACACGGTCGAGCGGCCCACGCCCGTGTGCGCGGCGAGATCGGTCACGGTCCAGCCGCGCTCTTCGCGGGCGTCGTCGATGGCCCGCCGGACGAAGCGGGCGAACGCCATCTGCGGTGTTACGTCTGCGGAACCCATCCGGTATGTCTTTCCCTCCCGGCCGAGCACTGGGAAGATGCGCCTTCGAGCGTAGTACGCCGAGGATCGGAAACCACTGACTGACCGCACAAACTGTCCCATGGATGAGACTCAACCTCGGGCAGTATCCAGACGGCCACCGAGCGATCATCATCGTTCTTCTACTAAGCTCGGTGCCCGTCCCGGCACGGCGCACACGCGCCTGCCGTGTTCGCCCGGACCACCGCCGAGGAGCACCATGGCCGAATCGCGCCGTCCGCAGCCGTACCAGCCCGGTGCGGTGAGCCTCTTCTTCGTCGTCAAGGCCGGCGTCTTCGCCGCCGGGTTCTGGACCTGGCTGCTGATCCTGGTGCTCCGCACCGACGCGGCGACCGGTGCCCAGGTGCTGGCCGCCACCGGCGCGATCACCACCACGCTGGTCGCCGTGGTGCTGGGCACCCGGATGGCGCTACAGCAGAACGCGGCCGTCCGGCACGCCGAGACGAAGAAGCTGCTCGTCGACATCTCCTGGAACGCGTTCACGGCCGCCGGCAACGCCGAAAGCTCGGGAAAGGTCGTGCCCTTCCCGAGCAGCCCGGTCGACGACGACCGCGCGACGCGTAACGGCGGGGACCGGGTGTCGGTCTTCGACCGGCCCGGAAGCCGGGACCGGGGCAGCAACGCCGACCGCCGACGCTAGGGCCTGTTCCGTGAGGGCTGGCCGGGTTGGTCGCCGGCCCCCGCATCGTCGGCCAGCAGGACCTCCAGCCGGGGCGTGACCTGCCACTGGTCGACCAGTTCGCGGTACTCCGCGTGCCGGGGGTCGGCGACACCGGTGTGACGGGCGCGGATCAGCAGGTTGCGGGGGGTGTGTTGGGAGTCGACGAACTCCACCACCTCGGCCCGGTAACCGTGCGTCCGCAGCAGGCCGGCGCGCAGCGCGTCGGTGAGCACGTCGGCGAAGCGCTCGCGCAGGATGCCCTGCCGGGTCAGCAACTCGTACGGCGCGGGGGTGGGCTGCGCGCGTAGCTGCTTGGCCAGGTCGTGGTGACAGCAGGGCGCGGCGAGTACCCAGCGGGCCTGCCAGCGCACCGCGCGGGCCAGCGCCTCGTCGGTGGCGGTGTCGCAGGCGTGCAGTGCCAGCACCAGGTCCGGGGCGGGTTCGACGACGGCCTCGGCGATCGTGCCGGCGACGAAGCTGACCCTGTCGGCCCAGCCCAGTCGCTGCGCCAGCTCGGTGTTACGCCGACGCTGGTCCTCCCGCACGTCCACGCCGACCAGCTCGACGTCGAGCCCTCGACCCGTCAGGTAGCGGTAGGCGGCGAAGGTCAGGTAGGCGTTGCCGCAGCCGAGGTCGACCACCCGCAGCGGACCGGTCAGGTCGTCGGGCAGGGTCGCGGCCAGCGCCCGCAGGAACGCGTCGACCTGGCGGCGTTTCGCCGCCGAGCCGCCGATCTCGGCGAAGATCGGGTCTCCGGGGTCGAGCAGGTACTCCTTCGCCCGGTCGTTCCCACCCGGCTTCGTCGCCGGTCGGGTCGTCGCCGCGCGGTGTACCTGCGCCTCGCCGGACTTGGTCACCCGGAGTTGGAGGGTCGCGTCGGCGGTCTCCACGTGCCAGTTGCCGAAGGGCTCGGCCAGGAGCTCGTCGACCGCCGCGTCGGCCTCGGGACCGGGAGCGACATTACGGGTGTACGGGCGTACGCCGTCGGAGGTGGTGACCTGAAGCCGGGGCCCGGCCTTGAGCGTCACCGGCCGCAGTTCGGCCCGCTCGACCGTGGGGCGACGGCCGCGACGGCGTCCGGCGGCGACCGCCCGGGTCAGCGCGGGGTCGAGCAGCAGCGCCCGAACCTCGGTCAGGGCGGCGTCAAGTGGTTGCGGCATCGTTCCATCTTTGGCAGGTGGGGTGGGAAGAAGGGAACATCCCCCGCACCGCGCGAGGCGGTGCGGGGGATGTCGGATGTAACTCGCTGGGTCAGTCCGCGGTCGCCTCGGCCGGCGTACCCCCGCCGGAACCGCCACCACGACGGCGTCGGCGGCGGCGCGGCTTCGACGGCTCGCCCTCGGCGTCGGCCGGCTCGGCCGGCGAGGCGTCTGCGGTGATCACGGCGGTCGGCTCACCGGACACCGTCTCGCCGGCCCGGCGGCGACGCCGGCGGCGCGGGGTGCGGGTGGCCTCGTCGCCGGTGGCGTCCGTGGACGTCTCGGCGGCCGGCGTGTCGGCGTCGCCCCGGTCGCGGCGGCCATCGCCCCGGCCGCGGCGCTCGCCACGACCTTCACCGCGTCGACCACCCCGGCCACCGCCGTCGCCCCGGCGCGAGCGGGTGGTGCCGCCGAGGTCTTCCTCGATCTCGGCGGCCAGCCCGGCGCGGGTCCGCTCGGCGGTGGGCAGCGTGCCGCTGACCTCGGTGGAGATGTGCAGGTCGGTGTAGAGGTGCGGGGAGGTGTGGTACGTCTCCGGCGGCTCGGGCATCTCCAGACCTAGGGTCTTGTCGATGATGCGCCAGCGCGGCATGTCGTCCCAGTCGACGAAGGTCACCGCGACGCCGGTCGCCCCGGCCCGGCCGGTACGGCCGATGCGGTGGGTGTAGGTGTCCTGGTCTTCCGGGCAGTCGTAGTTGATCACGTGGGTGACGCCGGTGACGTCCAGGCCCCGGGCCGCGACGTCGGTGGCGACCAGGATGTCGATCTTGCCGGCGCGGAAGGCCCGCAGAGCCCGCTCGCGGGCGCCCTGGCCGAGGTCGCCGTGGACGGCGGCGACCGCGAACCCGCGGAAGTCGAGATCCTCGGCGACCCGGTCGGCGGCCCGCTTGGTACGGGTGAAGATCATGGTCAGCCCACGACCCTCGGCCTGGAGAATGCGCGCCACCACCTCGAGCTTGTTCATCGAGTGGGTGCGGTAGACCAGTTGCTGGGTCTGCGGCGACGGCCCGGTCTCGGCGGTGTGCCCGGCGTGGATCGTCATCGGCTGGCGCAGGAAGCGCCGGGACAGCGTGACGATCGGGTCCGGCATGGTCGCCGAGAAGAGCATCGTCTGCCGGTCTTCCGGAAGCATCGCCAGGATCTTCTCGACGTCGTCGAGGAAGCCCAGGTCGAGCATGCGGTCGGCCTCGTCCAGGACGAGCGCGCGCACCCGGTCGAGGCGGAGGTGCTTCTGCTTCTGCAGGTCCATCAGTCGGCCGGGCGTGCCGACCAGGATCTCGACGCCCTTGCGCAGCGCGTCGATCTGCGGTTCGTACGCCACGCCGCCGTAGATCGGCAGCACCCGGACACCGCGCGTACGGCCGGCGGCGGCCAGGTCCTTGGCGACCTGGATGCCCAGCTCGCGGGTCGGGACGACGACGAGCGCCTGGGGGACGCCGTCGCCACCCTCGTTCGGCGCGAAGACCCGCTCCAGCAGTGGCACGCCGAAGCCGAGGGTCTTGCCGGTGCCGGTGGGCGCCTGACCGATGAGGTCGACGCCGCGCAGCGCGATCGGGATCGCGTACTCCTGGATGGCGAACGCGCGGGTGATGCCGGCCGCGGCCAGCGACTCGACGGTCTCGTCGCGGGCGCCGAGTGCGGCGAAGGTGGGTGCCTCCGGTCGGACCGGGGCGGTGGGGGCCAGTTCCTGGCCGTCCATCAGATCTTGAGTCAGCTCGCTCATCTGGATGTGGGGGTGCCCTCTCGTGGGTGCGCCCCGTCATGTCCTCAGGGCGCGGTCGGTATGACGCGGGCCACACGGTCGGGGGCAGACTGCCGAGCCGGACCGGGCCGCACGCGCACCGCGGGCTGGACTTCGATCAGATCGGCGCCCACGGCAACTGCTCTATGCTACCCGAACAGGCAAGCGCACGTCCCGATTCCCGGTCGGCCAGCCGCCACGCGGGGCGACCGAATGTGAGCTGCCTCACACGCGATAGCCTGCGCTCGTGTCCACCGCCGGTTCCGCCGTCCCCGATCTGCTGGGCCTGGTCGCCTTCGGCGAACTGCTCGCCTTCGAACGCATGGCCATCGACGCGCGGCTCGCCCCGGACCTGCGCCGCCGCGTCGCGCTGAACCAGATGGCCGCGGCCGAGATCGACAACTACCGCCGGCTCGCCGACCGGCTCGCCGCGCTCGGTGTGCCGCCGGAGGAGGCGATGGCACCCTACGTGCGACCGCTACAGGCGTACCACGACTCCACCGAGCCGCGGGACTGGGCCGAGGTCGTCACCAAGGCGTACGTGGGCGACGCCATCACCGACGACTTCATCCGGGAGATCGGCGACGCGCTGGACGGACCCGACCGGACGCTGGTGCTCGACGTGCTGCACGACTCCCGGTACGCGGAATTCGCCGCCGCCGAGATCCGGCTGGCGGTCGCCGACGACCCACGGGTGGCCGGCCGGCTCTCCATGTGGGCCCGGCGGCTGGTCGGCGAGGCGCTGTCCCAGGCCGGCCGCGTCGCCGCCGAACGCGCCACGCTGACCGCGCTGATCACGCAGGCCGAGCGGATGGACGTGCCGGAACTCTTCGCGCGGCTCACCGCCGCGCACACCACGCGAATGGCCGCCGTCGGACTGAACAACTGAACGGGGTCACGCGGTACCGGCCCGCGGCAGGTGGCGCGACGCCGACCTGCCGCGACGGCCGGACCGGTCAGCGGACGGTGAAACCGACCGCTCGGGGGGACGCCTCAGCGATCTCGACGTAGGCGACCTTCTCGACCGGAACGATGACCCGCCGGCCCTTCTCGTCGGTCAGGGAGAGCGTGCCGCCGTTGCCGGCGAAGGCGTCGGTCACGATCTGCTCGATCTCGGCCGGCGACTGCGCGCTGTCCAGAACCAGCTCGCGCGGCGCGTACTGCACGCCGATCTTGACCTCCACTGTGCCTCCTCAACTGGGCGATAACCGCCCTGCGAAGGCTATCCGATCACGGGGGCAGCGGTCAGGCTGACTCACCTTGCAGCGGGAAGCTCGCGATGCCCCGCCAGGACAGCGCCGCGACCAGTGCCTCGGCCTCCGCCTTCGGCACCTGCCGGCCGCCGGCCAGCCAGAACTGCGCGGCCGACTCCGCCGCGCCGACCAGCCCGGAGGCCAGCAACTCGGCGTGTGACCGGCTCACGCCCGTGTCGGAGATGATGGTGTCGGTGATCGCCGCGATGCAGCCCTGCTCGACCCGCTCGACCCGCTGCCGCACCGCCGGGTCGTTGCGCAGGTCCGATTCGTAGACGAGCCGGAACGCCTCGCTCTCGTGATCGACGAAGTCGAAGTAGGCGCGGACCGACGCGCTGACCCGTTCCTTGTTGTCGCTGGTGCCCCGCATCGCCTCGTGCACCTGAGCGACGATGGCGTCGCAGTGGGTGTCCAAGAGCGCCAGGTAGAGGTCCATCTTGCCGGGGAAGTGTTGGTAGAGCACCGGCTTGGAGACCCCGGCCCGCTCGGCGATGTCGTCCATCGCCGCAGCGTGGTAGCCCTGCGCGACGAACACCTCCTGGGCCGCCGCGAGCAGCTGCTTACGGCGCGCGGAGCGGGGCAGGCGGGTGGGCCTGCCAGCGGTCTGTGCGCCGTTCCCCACAGCCGTCATGGGATCCTCCGAGTTCTTCGTACGAGCCGCCATTTTCCCCCCAGACCGGGGCGGCCCCCGACCCCGTCGTGGAATTGGCCCGCCGCTGTAACTTATCGCCACTCTCCCCACACGGTAGCCTCAGCGAGGGCGACCAAGGAGCGCGCGGTGAGTGAAACAGGGCAACCCGGAGCCGCCACCCCGGGAGAGCACGGTGACGGAGCGGGTCAGCACGACGACCCGGGTCGTTCCGGCAACGGGTGGGCGCCCTCGACGGGCGGGTGGTCACCGTCCGGCGAGAGCGAAGCGGCCGGGGAGCAGGCGCCACGATGGCAGCCCGACCCGGCGTCCGGCTGGCGCACCACCTCCACGAGGCACGGGGACCTGCCCGCGCCGCTGCCCGGGTTGACCGGTGCCGCCGAGCGGCCGGCCCGGGTCAACGGCCACCACACGAATGGCGTCCACCAGGCAGACGCTGACGGTGACGGCGTGGTCGACGGCGCCCCGCACGGGGACGCCATGATCAACGGCGCGGATGCGTCCGGTCGTCAGACACCGGTGAGCGCGCCACCGGGGCGGATCGTCGAAGACCGGCCCGACCTGGGCACCGGCCGCCTGGTGGTGCCCGCCCAGCGCCCCGCGCCGCCCGCCGACCAGGGGTCAGGCGAGGCCGAGAGCGGCCGTGCCCGGCACCTGACCGCCGACCCCACCACGCCGCGTGGTGCCCGCTGGGCCGAACCCGGTGTGCCCGGCACCGCACCCATCCAGGTGCCGCCGGTCGGCACGGCGGCCTCGGGCTTCGAGGTGCCACCCGGACTCCACGCGCCGACCGGCGACCGCTCGACGGTCGACGACCGGGAGGCCCGGTCGCGCGCCCGGCGGGATGCGCTCGCACCGGAGGCGTCGGCCGAGTCGGGACACGGCGACGATTCCGAGCCGGAACGCCCCGTCGCCGACACCCGCCGCGTGGGCGAGTCCTCCGCCATCGAGCCGGACTGGTCCGGGCCCAGCTGGAACCGCCCGAGCTGGGGCAGCGGGTGGGCGCCACCCTGGTCCCGGCAGGACGACGAACCGTCCGACCGACCCACGCGGGACGAGTCGGGGCCGGGTTGGGTCGCCGAGCCCAGCGTGCCGTACGAGCCGGTGCGGGCCGAGCAGACTCGTCCGTACGAGCCACTCGCCGCCGAGCCTCCCCGCGCGTACGACATCGCCACCGAGGCGCAGGGGGCAACCGATCGCGGCCGGCCCTCGCGCCCGTCCTGGGCCGGCGAACGTCCGGCCACGACCAGCGTGCCGCCGGAGGCCTCCCGCTCCGAGCCGGCCGAACGCCCGTCCTGGGCCGGCGGGCCGGCGTCCGAGCCGGCCGCTGCGGACCGTCCGTCCTGGGGCGTGCCGGGATCGAGCAACGCGCCGACCGACCCGCCGCCCCGCGCAGACCTCACCCCGACCAGCGGACCCGGGACGCCGACGTCCGCCGCGTCGGCGCGTGACGAGCGTCCGTCCTGGGCTGGCGGTTCCGTGCCGACCAGTGGTCCGCCGGCGGTGGAACGTCCGTCCTGGGCCGGGGGTTCCGTGCCGACCAGCGCCGGTCAGGCGGAGCCGACCAGTGGTCCGCCGGCTGCTGACCGCCCGTCCTGGGCCGCTCCGGCATCGGCCCTTCCGCCGCCGCGTCCCTCCTGGGCCGGCGAGTCGGATCCGGCTCCGACCAGCCTCGGGGCGGCACGCCCGTCCCGGCCCGCTGCTGAGGCCTCCGAGGGCACGCCTGCGCGCCCAACCTGGGCCGGCCCCCCGCCGGTGGAACCGTCGGCGCCGGTCGATCCGCCGCCGGCGCCCGCCGGTCCACCGGCGGCGGTGGTGGATGCGCCGTCGCAGAGCACGCCGTCAGCGACGACGCCCGTCCGCCCGCCGGCCGAGCGTCCGTCATGGGCAGCAAGCTCGTCGACGCCTGCGGCGAGCGCGGCGGCCGATCGCCCGTCGTGGGCGGCGAGCTCGTCGACGCCTGCGGCCGATCGCCCGTCGTGGGCGGCGAGCTCGTCGACGCCTGCGGCGAGCGCGGCCGCCGAGCGACCGGACTGGTCCGAGGGGCGCATCCCGGCGGCCTCGCCGTCCGATCGCCCGTCCTGGCCGGTCAGCCGGCCGGCGAGCGCTGCTCGCGGGAGCGACGCGGAGGAGCCGGGCAAGCCGGTCCGGCCAACCGCGCCGTTCCGGCTCCGGCCGCCGAGCCCCGAGCCACCCGAGCCGTCGACCGTCGGGCCGGCCTCCACCGGCTCGACGGCAACCGGTCCGGCCTCGGCCACCGGGCCGGGGCGACACGACCGGCCGTCATCCGCATCCGCCCCTTCCTACGCGGCCCGCCGATCCGCCCCGGAACCGGCGTCGCCGGCCGACGCCGCCGCCAGCGGTCGACGGCCCGACACGCCGGCGGTACTGCCGCAGCGCGTCCCTGCGCAACCGGACGTGCCCGTTGTGCCGGAGCCGCCAGCTGTGGAACCACCCGCCGAAACCCCCGAACTCGCGCGCATCGCCACCCACCTGCGCCGTGACGACGAGCCCGCTCCGTTGCGGGAGCGTCCCGAGGGATTCGACGTCAACGCCATCCTGGACGCCGTCCGGGAGGTGGCCGGCGTCCGGGACGCGGCGCTGCGTCGTACCCCGGCGGGCGCGCACAGCCTTCGGCTGGACCTGGCCGACGGCGCGGATCCCGCCGAGGTGAGCCGACAGGTCGCCCGGCTGCTCCAGGAACGGATGGGCCTCGCCGCCGCCCCGCAGAACGTGCCCGGCCTGCCGACCACGCCGCCCGCACCGGTCCGCCGCCGCGCCACCGAGCCGCGATCCGCCGAGCCCCGGTCGGGTGGCGCGAAACCTGCGAACGCGCGATCCGCCGAGGCCCGTCCGGCCGAGCCACGCAACAACGGTGCGGAAGCGCGTGTCGCCGAGGGCGGCCCGGCGGCTGCCGAGCAGCGGACCAGCCCGGACGCCGCGCTCCGGCGGCGGACGGGCGCCCCGCACCGGGGCCGCGCCACGGTCGAGGAGCCCGGCTCGGTCTCGGGTGTGCCCGCCGGCGGAGCCACCGGCAGCCCGGCGACGGTCGGTACGTCGTACTCCGGTGGCCAGGTGACCACGACGGAGTCGGCGCCGTCGCGACCGCTGGACACGGGCGGTGCGCCGGGGCCACGCGTGGTCATCGACCACGTGCAGGTCAGCACCTTCGGCCTGGACGCCAACGTGGAGGTACGGCTGCTGGCCGGCGACGGCACCGCCGCCGGGTACGCGACCGGACCGGCGGTGGACGGTTACGTGCTGCGGCTCTGCGCGGTGGCTGCCGCCGCGGCCGTCGACGAGTTGCTGCGCGGGACCGAGAACGCCGAGCGTGGCCGCTGCTTCGTCGAACACGCGGCGGTGGTGCCGTTCGGCAACTGCGAGGTGGCCACCGTGGTGGTGCTGCTGGTCTGCGACGGCTGGGTCGAGCAGCTCGCCGGCTCGGCACTGGTGGCCGGCGATCCGCGGCAGGCGGTGGTTCGAGCCACGCTCGCGGCGGTCAACCGTCGGCTGGAGGCGCTGCTGTCCTAAGGGCCTGTTTCATAAGAACTGGCCGGCCTGCGGCGGGCCCGGACGCCACCGCGCCTTGCCGGATCGCCGCCCGGACTCCGCCTCGGCTCGACCGCCCTTATAAAACAGGCCCTAAGTGCCGGTTCGGTGCGAGGCAGACTGGAGGCATGAAGCGTGCCACCCTCTGGCCGGACCATCTCCTTCCCGACGCCGGTGTGCCGCCACCGTGGCCGGGTCGGGAGGTCCGCCTCGACGGCCAGGTCACGTACGTTCGGGACACCCCCGCGACGACGGCGGACGCGGAGCCGGCGCTGTTCGTGCACGGGCTGGGCGGCTCGTCGCAGAACTGGACGGACCTGGCCGGGCTGCTCAGCGACCGGTTGGACAGCCAGGCCATCGACCTGCCCGGGTTCGGCCGCAGCGAGCCGGGCCGGCGCTACACGATCCCGGCCTTCGCCGACCTGGTCATCCGGTGGATCGAGCACTCCGGGCGGGGACCGGTCCACCTGTTCGGCAACTCGCTGGGTGGCGCGGTCTCGGTCCAGGTGGCGGGGCTGCGGCCGGACCTGGTCCGCACCCTCACCCTGATCTCTCCGGCGCTGCCTTTCCTGGACTTCCGGCGGTCGTTGCAGGGCAGGATGCTGCCGGTGCTGGCCATTCCGGGGGGCGAGCGGCTGGTTGCCCGGCATCTCACCCAGCTCGCGCCCGAGGTGATGGCCGAGCAGGTGCTGGAGGCGTGCGTCGCCGACCTCAGCCGGATCTGCGATCAGCGCCGGGCCGAGGCGTTGGAGGAGATCCGGGTGCGGTACGAGGCGGCGCACTACGCGGCCGCGTACGTCCGGACGTTCCGGGGTCTGGTCTCCAGCTTCCTGCGGGCGTACCTGCCAGGGTCGGGCTCGCTGTGGCGGCTCGCCGGGGCGGTCCGTGCGCCGACGCTCGTGGTGGGGGGTCGGCAGGATCGGCTGGTCGACGTCCGGGTGGCGCCGCAGACCGCCCGGGTCATCCCAGACAGCCGCCTGTTGATGCTCGACGGCGTCGGTCACGTGGCGCAGTTGGAGGTGCCCCGCCTGGTCGCCCGCGCGGTGGTGGGTCTGCTCACCGAAAAGGGGGACGCCGCCCGGCGGTCCGATCTGGCAGGCTGACCCGGATGTTCAGATCCGCTCCCCGCCACCGACGCTTCGCCCTGATCGCCCAGTTGGTCGCGGTGGTGCTGGCGATCGGCGCGGCGGTGACCGTGGTCGCCGAGGAGCGGCACGAGCCGTCCGACCGGCTGACCGCCGACGAGGCCGCTGCGCCGCTGGTGGCAGGGCCGCCCTCGGCGTCGCCGAGTTCGTCGCCGAGCGCGCGGGTGGCGGCGTCGCCGAGCGCGCCGCCGCTGCTGCGGATGCCCGGTGCGGTCCCGAGCGCGGGGTCCGGGCGGTTCGACCACGACGACCGCTCCGGGCCGGTCCTGGGCCGCGCGGGTGAGCTGCGTCGTTACCGGGTAGCGGTCGAGTCGGGCAGCAACGAGGACGCGGCCGCGTTCGCGCAGGCCGTCCAGGTGGCGCTCACCGGGCCGGGTAGCTGGGTCGACAGCGGTCGGCTGCGGTTGCAGCAGGTGCCCGGGGATGCTCCCCGGGACTTCACCGTCTATCTGGCGACGGCCCGTACGGCGGGCCGGATGTGCGCTGCGGGTGGGGTGGACATCCGGGTCGACGGGCGGCCGTACACCTCCTGCCGCGCGCCGGGTCAGGTGATCGTCAACCTGGACCGGTGGCGGTTGTCGGTGCCGCACTACGTCTCGGCGCGCGTGCCGCTGTCGGTGTACCGGACGTACGTGGTCAACCACGAGGTCGGTCACCAGCTCGGGCACCATCACGAGCGCTGCCCGGGGGCGGGGCGTCCGGCGCCGGTGATGATGCAGCAGACCCTCTTCCTCAACGGGTGCCGGGCCAATCCGTGGCCGTACGTCGACGGTCGGCGCTACGCCGGGCCGGCACTCTGAGCCGACCACTTAGCCGTATTGCGGTAATAGACGGCAAAAGCGGAGAATTGCCCGAATAATCTGGCAGGCTTGGCGTCATGACGCCGTCGTCCCCTTACGGCCCGCCCGAGCCGTCCGACCCCTCGGCAGGGTCGGCGGACGAGGGCGCGCGTCCCAGTCTCGTGCGGATGCGCCGACGCCGACGCCGCAGTCTGCTGCTCGGTGTGCTCGTCCTCGCCACCGCCGTCGGCGTGACCGTGGCGCGCGGGGGTGAACCGCCGGTCGACGCGCCGCCCACCCCGACGCCGGGCGGCATGGGCGTGGGCGGCGGGGCGGCCCATCCGGCACCCAGCGACTATCCGTCGGTCGGCGCGGGACGGTTCGCCGCCGCCGACGGGGAAACCGCGGTGCACGGCGAGGACGGACCGCTACGCCGGTACCGCGTCGTGGTCGAGCGCGACAGCGGCCAGGACGTCGACGCGTTCGCGGCACGGGTGGACGAGGTGCTGGCCGACCCGCGTAGCTGGATCGCCTCCGGCGAGCTGCGCGTGCAGCGGGTGGCCGACGCGCGGGCCGCCGACTTCACCATCTACCTAGCCACCCCGGTCACGTCGGAGCGGATGTGCGCCGAGGGCGGCCTGTCCACCGAGCGCTACACGTCCTGCCGGCTGCCCGGCCGGGTCATCATCAACCTGGCCCGCTGGCAGGAGGCGGTGCCCGACTACGGCGCACCGCTGCAGACGTACCGCACCTACGTGATCAACCACGAGGTCGGCCACGAACTCGGCGCGGAGCACGAGGCGTGCCCCGGCCCGGGCGAGCCCGCCCCGGTGATGCAGCAGCAGACGTACGGGCTGCAGGGCTGCGTGGCCAACGCCTGGCCCTACCTCGACGGCCGTCGCTACGCCGGTGACGTCGTCCCCTGAGTTATTCCCGCTCCCGCATGGCGGACCACGTGTCCTCCCTCATGGCCGAGCGGGGCCCCGGCGAGCAACAATGGCGCGGTTCACACCGCCGATCCCGGGGAGTCCACCGTGTCGTTGCCCCCGCTCGTCGAGCCCGCCGCCGAGCTGACCGTTGACGAGATCCGCCGCTACTCGCGCCACCTGATCATCCCGGACGTCGGGGTGGCCGGGCAGAAGCGGCTGAAGAACGCCCGGGTGCTCTGTGTCGGCGCCGGTGGCCTCGGCTCACCCGCCCTGCTGTACCTCGCCGCGGCGGGGGTCGGCACCCTCGGCATCATCGACTTCGACACCGTCGACGAGTCCAACCTCCAGCGCCAGGTCATCCACGGCGTGTCCGACGTCGGCCGGTCCAAGGCCGAGTCCGCCGCCGCGTCGATCCGCGAGATCAACCCGCTGGTCAACGTGGAGATCCACAACACCGCGTTGGACCGGGAGAACGTCCGCGAGATCTTCGCCCAGTACGACCTGATCGTCGACGGCACCGACAACTTCGCCACCCGCTACATGGTCAACGACGCGGCGGTGCTGCTCGGCAAGCCGTACGTCTGGGGTTCGATCTACCGGTTCGACGGGCAGGCGTCGGTGTTCTGGGCCGAGCACGGGCCCTGCTACCGCTGCCTCTACCCGGAGCCGCCGCCGCCCGGCATGGTCCCCTCCTGCGCCGAGGGTGGCGTGCTCGGCGTGCTCTGCGCGTCGATCGGGTCGATCCAGGTGAACGAGGCGATCAAGCTGCTCACCGGCATCGGCGAGCCGCTGGTGGGCCGGCTCATGGTCTACGACGCCCTGGAGATGGAGTACCGCAAGATCAAGGTCCGGAAGGACCCGAACTGCGTGCTCTGCGGCGAGAACCCGAGCGTCACCGACCTGCTGGAAGACTACGAGGACTTCTGCGGCGCGGTCTCGGTTGAGGCCCAGGAGGCGACGCTCGACTCGACCATCACCGCGCTGGAGCTCAAGGAGTGGCAGGACGCCGGCAAGGACATCTTCCTCGTCGACGTGCGGGAGCCGGCCGAGTACGAGATCGTGCGGATCCCGGGTGCCACCCTGATCCCCAAGGGCGACATCATCTCCGGCGAGGCCCTCGCCAAGCTCCCGCAGGACAAGCAGATCGTGCTGCACTGCAAGTCCGGCGTCCGCTCCGCCGAGGCGCTCGCCGCGCTGAAGTCGGCCGGGTTCCGTGACGCCGTGCACGTGCAGGGCGGCGTGCTCTCCTGGATCAAGCAGATCGACCCGTCGCTGCCCGCGTACTGACCGGTGGAGCCGGGGCGGCCCTGTCGTCCCGGCTCCGACCCGGCGCGCGTCGATCGACGCGGATAGCTCCAACCGAAGCGACGCAGCCATCTCCAGCTGGCCGATTCCCCGAGGCGGGATCGCGTCTGCGCAGGTAGCGTCTCCGCCGTGGTCGACTTGGAAGCCGCGATCGGGTTCGTCGTGGCGCACGGGGACGCGGTGGAACGCGCCCGCCTCTCCTGGCTGCGCAACGGCACGCCCGCCGCGCCCGAGCTGTTGGACGCGGCCGAGGTCGGCCAGTCGCCCGACGGTGGCTGGCCGGCGACCTGGGGCGGTGAGGTCGCCTCGGTCGACGCCACCTGTTTCCGCCTCAGCGAGCTGGACGACCTCGGCGCGCTTGGTCGTCCCGCCGCCCGCCGGGCGCTGGACTGGTTGGCGTCCCGGCAGCAGCCCGACGGTGGCTGGGACGAGGACCTCTCCCTGGCCGGCTCGGCACCCGAGTGGGCCCGACCCGGTGACCCCGAGGCCAAACTCTTCCTCACCGCAAACGCCGGCTTCTGGCTCACCGTCGCCGGTCTGGACGCCCGCGCCTCGGGTCCGCTCGATCACCGGGTCGGTGGGGCGTACGCCGGTGTGGTGCAGGCCGCGGCCCAGTCGATCGTCGCCCGGCTGCGCCCGGACGGGAGTTGGCCGTCGTTCCTCGCCGCCGGCTGGCTGAGCGCGGCCGTCCTGCACCGCCAGGACATGTTCCAGGAGTCGGCGCGGATCCAGGTGGTGCTCGCCGAACGGATGGCCACCATGTCGGCGGGCGACGTGGCGTGGCTGGCGGCCACGCTGCGCCGGGTCGGCATCGACTCCCACGACTGGGTCATGGTGCGCGCCCTGCGGCGGCTCGCCGAGACCCAGCGCAGCGACGGTGGGTGGGAGAGCGACGACGGCCACCAGTTCGACGTGCACTCCACGCTGTCCGCGATCCGGGCCTGCCGCCCGGCCGGCTAGCGCACGTGCCCGTCGCCGGTGACGACGTACTTGGTGCTGGTCAGCTCGGGTAGGCCCATCGGCCCCCGGGCGTGCAGCTTCTGCGTGGAGATGCCGATCTCCGCGCCGAAGCCGAACTCGCCACCGTCGGTGAACCGGGTCGACGCGTTCACCATCACCGCCGCCGCGTCCACCCGGGCGACGAACTCGCGGGCGGCGGTCGTCGAGTCGGTGATGATCGCCTCGGTGTGCCCGGTGCCGAAGCGGCGGATGTGCGCGACCGCCGCGTCCAGCGAGTCGACCACCGCCACCGAGATGTCCGCCGACAGGTATTCCGTGCCGTAGTCCTCCTCGGTGGCCGGGACCACGGCGGCCGAGTGGGCGGCCACCTCGGGGGAGCCGTGCACGGTCACCCCGGCCTCGGCGAACGCGGCCAGCATCGGCGGCAGGAACGCGTCGGCGACGTCCGCGTGGACCAGCAGCGACTCGGCGGTGTTGCAGGTGGACAGGCGCTGCGTCTTGGCGTTCAACGTCACCGCGACGGCCTTGGCCAGGTCGGCGGCGGCGTCGACGTAGACGTGGCAGTTGCCCACCCCGGTCTCGATCACCGGCACCGTCGACTCCTCGACCACGGTGCGGATCAGCGACGCGCCACCGCGCGGGATGAGCACGTCGACCAACCCGCGGGCACGCATCAGCTCCTTGACCGAGTCGCGGGAGCTGGCGTCGAGCAGCTGCACCGCGTCGGCCGGCAGACCGGCCTCGGCGACCGCGTCGCGCAGCACCGCGACCAGCGCGGCGTTCGAGTGCGCGGCCGACGACGACCCGCGCAGCAGCGTTGCGTTGCCGGACTTGAGGCAGATGCCGGCCGCGTCCACCGTCACGTTGGGTCGCGCCTCATAGATGATGCCGACCACCCCGAACGGCACCCGGATCTGCCGCAGCTCCAGGCCGTTGGGCAGGGTCGACCCACGGACCACCTCGCCGACCGGGTCGGGCAGCGCGGCCATCTCGCGCAGCGCCCCGGCGATGCCGGCCACCCGGCCCTCGTCGAGGGCGAGCCGGTCCAGCACGGCCGCGCTCAGCCCGGCCTCGCGCCCGGCCGCCAGGTCCGCCTCGTTCGCGGCGAGGACCTCCGGGGTACGCGCCACCAGCGCGTCGGCCATCGCGACCAGCGCGGCGTCCTTGACGGTACGGGTGGCCACGGCCAACTCGGCGGCGGCGTCCCGCGCCCGTCGCGCCTGTTCGGCGACGCTCATGCCGTCACTCCGCTTCGGTGCGTGTGGGCATGAGGCACCGACGCCCTGCGTTGATGATTCGCTCGCTGACGCTCGCTCATGCCAGTACTCCTCACAGCAGTACGAGGTCGTCGCGGTGGACGACCTCCCGTTCGTACGCCGGGCCGAGCGCCGCGGCGAGTTCGGAGGTGGAGCGGCCGAGCAGCCCAGGCAGCTCCACCGCGTCGTAGTTCACCAGGCCACGGGCGACCGGTGCGCCGGCCGTGTCGACCAGGTCCACGGGGTCGCCAGCGGTGAAGGTGCCGTCCACGGCGGTGATGCCGGCCGGCAGCAGCGACTTGCGCCGCCCCACGACGGCGGCCACCGCGCCCGGGTCCAGGTGCAGGCGGCCCCGGGGCGAGGTGGCGTGGGCCAGCCAGAACAGCCGGGCGGTCGGCCGTTGCCGCTGCGGGTGGAACAGCGTGCCGACCGGTTCGCCGGTCAGCGCCGGCGCGGCCAGGTCGGCGGAGGTGAGCACCACGGGGATGCCGAAGCCGGTGGCGATCCTGGCCGCCTCGACCTTTGTCACCATGCCGCCGGTGCCGACGCCGGACCGGCCGGCGCCGCCGATGGTGATGCCGGCGAGGTCCTCCTCGCCGCGCACCTCGGCGATCCGTACCGACTGTGGACGGCTCGGGTCGCCGGTCCAGAGCGCGTCCACGTCGGAGAGGAGCACCAGCAGGTCGGCGTGCACCAGGGCGGCCACCAGGGCGGCCAGCCGGTCGTTGTCGCCGAACCGGATCTCCTCGGTGGCGACCGTGTCGTTCTCGTTGACGATCGGCACGGCCCGCAGGTCGAGCAGTTTGCGCAGGGTGCGGTACGCGTTGCGGTAGTGCGCCCGTCGGGTCACGTCGTCGACGGTGAGCAGCACCTGCCCGACGGTGCGACCGTGCCGGGCGAAGCTGGTCGCGTACCTGCCGATCAGCAGGCCCTGGCCGACGCTGGCGGCGGCCTGCTGGGTGGCCAGGTCGCGCGGACGGCGGGTCAGGCCGAGCGGGGCGAGGCCGGCGGCGATCGCGCCGGAGGAGACCAGCACGACCTCGCGTCCCTCGGCGCCGAGTCGGCCCAGGGTGTCGACGAGCGCGTCGACCCGCTCGTCGGCCAGCCCGCCGGTCGCGGTGGTCAACGAGGAGGAACCGATCTTGACGACGATCCGCCGAGCGGCCATGACTGCGTCGCGCACCCGCCCATTCTGCGTGGTCACGCCCGCGCGTTCCGGTGGCGTTCCCATATGGTGGCCGATTGTGACTCCTGACGAGTACGTCGAGGCGGTGCTGGACCTGGTGGAGCGGATTCCGGAGGGTCGGGTGATGTCGTACGGCGCGGTCGCCGACGCGCTGGCCGAACGCTCGGGTCGCTCCTCGGCGCGACTGGTGGGTGCCATCATGGCCCGGCACGGTGGCTCGGTGCCCTGGCATCGGGTGGTGACCGCGGGCGGCCGGCTGCCACCGGGGCACGAGCGCGAGGCGAGGGCCCGACTGCGGGCCGAAGGGGTGCCGTTGCGCGGCGCGGGGGTGGACATCGCGGCGGCCGGTTGGTCGCCCGGAGAGGGGATGTGACCCCCGCCATAACGTGAGTAACATTCGGCCCCATGAACCAGCCGCCGGGTGCTGCCGGCCTGCCCGCCACCGGTCGGCTGCCCCGCCCGGTGCACGTCGGATACGCGCTCGGCTCGCTGGCCACCGGCGCGTTCGGCACCGTGCCCGGCCTGCTGTTGCTGCCCTACCTGACCGACACGCTCGGCGTCGCCGCCGGGGTGGCCGCCCTCCTGGTGCTGCTGCCGAAAGCGTGGGACGTGCTGGTGAACCCGGTCGCCGGCCGGATCTCCGATCGCACCCGGTCACGCTGGGGCGCACGCCGCCCGTACCTGCTCGTGGCCGGTCTCGCGCTCGCCGTGCTCTTCGCGGCCATCTTCGCGGCGCCGTTCGACAACGGGCCGGCCGCCGCCACGTACGTGGCGCTCGCCTTCCTGGCCACGGCCACCGCGTTCGCCTTCTTCCAGGTCCCGTACATGGCGATGCCCGCCGAGATGACCGACGACCACACCGAACGCACCCGGCTGATGACCTGGCGGATCGCCCTGCTGGCGCTGGCCATCCTGATCTCCGGCGCGGTCGCTCCGCTGGTGGTGACGGCCGGCGGCGACGGGGTACCCGGGCACCGCTGGATGGGCCTGTTCGTGGCGGCGCTCATCGCCGTCGGCGCGCTCGGCGCGTTCCTCGGCACCCGGTCCGCACCCGCTGGTGCGGTCGGCGTCAGCGAACCGTCACTGCGTGCGCAGCTCGCCGTGGCCGGGGCCAACCGACCGTTCCGGGCGTTGCTGATCTGCTTCGTGGTGCAGTCCGTGGGGGTGGCGACCATCCTCGCCGGGGTCAACTACTTCGCGGGGCAGATCCTGCGCGACGACCGGAACGGGCCGACGCTGCTCTTCGCCTGTTTCGTCGGGCCGGCCCTGCTGGTGATGCCGCTCTGGGCCCGGGTCGGCGCGCGGCTGGGCAAGCGAGCCGCCCTGGTCGTCGCCGGACTGATCCTCGCCGCCGGGGCGTTCGCCCTGGTCGCCGCCCCGGTGCTGCCGCCGGTCGTGGTCTACCTGGTGGTCGCGGTGCTCGGCGTCGGTTACGCCGGGCAACAGGTGTTCGCGCTGGCCATGCTCCCCGACTGCATCGCGTACGAGACGGCACGCACCGGTCGACGGCAGGCGGGCGTGTTCACCGGCCTGTGGACCGCCGGGGAGACCTTGGGCCTGGCGCTCGGCCCCGGCATCTACGGGCTCGTGCTGCAAGTGTCCGGCTACGTCTCCTCCGACACCGGAACGGCCGCCGTCCAGTCCGACACGGCGAGGCTCGGCGTCCTGCTCGGCTTCACCCTGATCCCGGCTCTCCTGATCGCTCCCCCCATCCTCCTGCTTCGCCACTACACCCTCCCCACCCCCACCCCCGGGGTCGATCCCCGGGTCGATCAGGGAGTCGTGGTGGGGGACGAAAGCCGTTGACCGTCACGAGAAGGGCACCACAACTCCATGATCGACGAGAGCAGGGTTGCCGCCGGCGCGCTGTCCCGGGACGGGGTCGGCGCCGAACAGGTGCTCGACGAGGTGCGGCGGCTGCGCGCGGCGGACCGGCCCACCCACGGCGGGCGGCTGTTCGCCTACGTCTACGACCCGGCGGTGCCGGGGCTCGATGACCTCGCCGCCGCCGCCCACTCCGCGAGCGCCCACGTCAACGGGCTCGACCCGACCGCGTTCCCATCCCTGCTGGCCATGGAGAACGCGCTCGTCGGCGCGGCCGGCCGGGTGCTCGGTGGCGGCCCGGGCACCACCGCGCCGGACGTGGTCGGCAGCGTCACCAGCGGCGGCACCGAGTCGCTGATCCTCGCCGTCAAGGCGGCCCGGGACGCCCGCCCGGAGATCGCCGAGCCCCGGATCGTCGTGCCGTCGACGGCGCACGCCGCGTTCGCCAAGGCGGCGCACTACCTGCGGGTGGCGCTGGACGTGGTGCCGGTCCCGCCGGACACACTGCGGCCCGAACCCGCCGCGATGGCCGCCGCGATCGGACCGGACACGGTACTGGTCGCCTGCTCCGCGCCCTCGTACGCGCACGGGGTGGTGGATCCGGTCGCCGAGATCGCCGCCGTCGCCGCCGAGGCCGGAGTGCGCTGCCACGTCGACGCCTGCTTCGGCGGTTGGGCCCTGCCGTACCTGCGTCGCCTCGGCGAGCCGGTGCCGGCGTTCGACTTCACCGTCCCCGGCGTCACGTCCATCTCGGTCGACCTGCACAAGTACGCGTACGCGCCGAAGGGCGTGTCGGTGCTGCTGCACCGGGACGCCGCCGGACGCGCGCCGCAGTACTTCGCGTACGCCGACTGGCCCGGCTACACGATGATCAACCCGGTGATCGCCTCGACCCGCTCGGGCGGACCGATCGCCGCCGCGTACGCCACCCTGCGACACCTCGGCGACGCCGGCTACCTGCGGTTGGCCGCCACCACCCGGGACGCGGTCGCGGCCCTGGCCGACGCGGTCCGCGCCGTCGACGGGCTACGGCTGATGGCCGAGCCGGAGTCCACGGTGGTCTGCTTCACCGCCACCGAGGGCGGCCCCGACCTCTTCGTCCTGGTCGACGAGTTGACCGCCCGTGGCTGGCACACCCAGCCCCAGCTGTCGTACGCCGATCTGCCGGCCAGTGTGCATCTCACGGTGACCGCCTCGGTCGCACCCCGGGTGGCCGAGTTCGGCCCGGATCTGGTTGCCGCGGTGACGGCGGCCCTCGCGAGCGGCCCGGTGCGGTTGCCCGCCGAGCTGGCGTCCCTGCTCGGCGCTCTCACCCCCGAGGCCCTGACGCCGGATGTGGTGGCTGGACTGGCCGCCGGGCTGGGCCTGGGCGGTGGCGGCGACACCACCGGTCCGCTGCCGGACCGGATGGCGGTCGTGAACACGCTGCTCGACGCCGCCCCGCCGGCGCTGCGCGAGAGGCTGCTGGTCGAGTTCGTCGGGCTCCTGCAACGCCCCGACTGGGGTTCGGGCGAGTGAACGCCGGTGCCCCACCCCCGTTCGGGGTGGGGCACCGGACGTGACCTCACCGGTAGGTGATCACCACCGTGTTGTCGGGGTCGTAGACCTCCTCCACGAAGTCGAAGCTCGCGTTCATCGGGCGGGCGTCCACGTCTGCCTTCCCGGTGCCGACCGTGACGCCCGAGGCGACCCGGAAGCCCAGCGTGAGCCGGACCTCCTTGCCGGCCCCGAGCTGGTTCAGGTCGCAGGTCACCGGCGACCCAGTCTTCGCCGGGTCGTCGCGGCAGGCCGCCCAGCCGGCGCCGTCCGGACGGACCGCCTCCGGCAGGCCGAGCCGCAGGGCCACGTAGGCGGCGGGTTCGTTGCCCCCGTTGCGGACGCGCACGGTGATCGTGCCGGTGCGGGAGCCGTCGGGCGCGTCGGTCAGCACCAGGTTCGTGGCGCTGACGACGAGGTTGACGTCGTGCGGGTTCGGCCCGAAGCTCGTCGGGCCGGAGACCTGCGCGAAGGACCCGCCCTTGAAGCGGTAGCCCCGCCACTGTCGCTGTGACCACTCAGCGGGCCAGCCACCACCGGGCGCGATGTCGCCGACCTGCACCCGTACCGTGCCGTCGTCCACCACGTCGAGGGCGAACAGCCACTGCGGCTCGTCGTTGCTCGTCGCGACCACCCGGCCCAGCGTGACGATCCTGCCCTGCTGGTCGCGGTCGAAGGCGACCACCTGCATGGGCCCGCCACTGCCGCGCACGCACTGCACCAGGGCCACCGCCTCCTGGACGCCGTCCCCGTCGACGTCCCCCTGGTCGAACGCCAGCAGCCAGTTGGCCCCCTCGCGGTCGTTCCCGCTGAGCCGGATGCCCGAGGTGGCGCAGCCCGAGCCGGCGCGCCACGCCGGCAGGGTCACCGACGCGCCCAGCAGTTGGGCTCGGCTGATCTTCCCGCCCGGTGGGGTGGCGGTCGGGCTGCCGCTCGTCACGGACGGGCTGGGGGCCGGGCTCGCCGAGCTGCTCGGCGTGGGCGAGGCGGAGATGGTCGGCGTGGGGTCGACCGGGCCCGGCTCGCGATCGGGGCCGTTCATCGCCGCGTACCCGACGGCGGCTCCGCCGAACAGCGCGAGCGCCGTCGCGGTGTAGGTGCCCAGCCGGCGACGGCCGCGTAGCCGTGCGGTCCGCCGCACGGCGGCGGGCCCGGGCACCTCGACCTCCGCCAGCACGGTACGGCGGTAGTGGGCGAATTCTTCGGCGAGGTCGAGGATCTCCTGCTCAGACATCTCGCACCTCCTCGGTGGTGTCGCGCAGGTGCGTCGCGAGGGCCGCCCGTCCCCGGTGCAGCCAGGACTTGACGGTCCCCTCCGCGACCCGTTCCTGGGCGGCGATCTCGGCGACCGTCAGGTCGGCGAGGTAGTGCAGCACGACGGCCCGGCGTTGTTTGGGTGGCAACTTGGCCAACGCGGTGTCGAGGGCGACGCGGTCCGGGCTCGGTTCGGCGACGTGTGTCTCCCGTTGCCGCAGCAGCCAGGCCTGCGCGGTCCGCAGCCGTCGCCAGCGGTTGTGGCCGAGGTTCCAGGCGACCCGGCGTACCCAGGCCAGCGGGTCGTCGTACCGGGCGAGCCGACCCCAGTGGGCGTACGCCCGGCAGAACGCCTCCTGGACCAGGTCCTGCGCCTGCCCACGATCACCCGTGTACGCGGTGAGCTGCACCACCAGCGATCGGAAGTGGGCGTGGTAGAAGTCGTCGAAGACCAGTTCGGCGGTCGCGGGGAGAGGGCTTCCCGGCGGGTCGGGGGGCGGCCCGCCCACCCGTACTTCTCCTGTCACAAGCACTCGTCCTCCCCGTGGTGGCCGCAGGCGGCGTGTTCGCCAGCACCGGTCACACACTCGGCCGTGCCCGCCGGTTGCGCTCGAAGCCGGTGGGGTTGCCTGTCCGGTCCGTGACAGCCGGCTGTGATTCACTGTGAGGTGAGGAGAGGGGACGTCCGTGCAGCTACCGGCAGTGCTCGGTGAGCCGATCCGGTTCGTGCTGAACTGGGGGCGCCGCTACTCGCTCTGGGTGTTCAATTTCGGCCTGGCCTGCTGCGCGATCGAGTTCATCGCCACCAGCATGGGCCGGCACGACTTCATCCGACTCGGCGTGATCCCGTTCGCCCACGGTCCCCGACAGGCCGATCTCATGGTCGTCTCCGGCACGGTGACCGACAAGATGGCCCCGGCCATCAAGCGGCTCTACGACCAGATGCCCGAGCCGAAGTACGTCATCTCGTTCGGCGCGTGCTCCAACTGCGGCGGCCCCTACTGGGACTCGTACTCGGTCACCAAGGGCGTCGACCAGCTCATCCCGGTCGACGTCTACGTGCCCGGCTGCCCGCCCCGCCCGGAGGCGCTGCTGCACGGCATCCTGCGCCTACAGGAGAAGATCGCGGCCGAGCAGTCCGGGATCGGCGGCGTGCCGCAGCGGGACCTGCTCGCCGCGCCGGCCGAGGCCAGCGCCCCGCGCTCGGTCGACTCCCTCACGGCCCCACCCGTACGCCCACCCACCGCGAGTTGACCCCGAGGGCTGGACCCGGCCCGCTAGCGTGCGGACCATGAGCAGCTCAGGGGACCAGCGCTCGGACCACATCATCGACGTGCTCAGCGCGGAGTTCGGTGCGTCGATGGCGGTCGACCCGGCGGCCTTCCGCCGCAAGTTCCGCAAGATGGCCGCGTCGCCGTTCGCCTTCTACCGGGGCAGCGCCGCGCTGTTCTACGCCGACCAGCGGGGCGACTTCGCCGACGACCGGTTCCTCGACGAGCGGACCGGCCGGGTGTGGATCCACGGCGACCTGCACGCGGAGAACTTCGGCACGTACATGAACGCCTCCGGGCAGCTGGTGTTCAACGTCAACGACTTCGACGAGGCGTACGTCGGGCCGTTCACCTGGGACCTGCGGCGGTTCGTGGCCAGCGTGGCGCTGCTCGGCTACAGCAAGGCCCTCTCCGACACGGTCATCGGCGAGCTGGTCACCGGCTTCGCCCGCGCCTACCTGACCGAGTTGCGGGCGATCGCCGCCGGTGGGGACGACGCCATCGGATCGATCACCCTGGACAACGCCGACGGGGTACTGCGCCGGGTGCTCCAGCAGGCCCGCCTCAACACGAGGGTCGACCTGCTCGCCGCACAGACCACCGTCGACAACTACGAGCGGCGGTTCTCCGTCGGCGACGGCATCTTCGAGGTCGACGCGACGACCCGGAGCAGGGTGCTCGCCGCCTTCGAGGAGTACCTGGGCACGCTGCCCGCCGCCACCGCCCGGCTGCGTCCGGGGGCCGCCCGGATCAAGGACGTGGTGCTGCGCAAGGGCGTGGGCATCGGCTCGGCGGGGCTGCCGTCGTACAACCTGCTGCTCGAGGGGCACACCCAGGCGCTGGAGAACGACGTGGTGATCTACATGAAGCAGGCGCAGGTGCCGGCGGTGGCCCGCTACAGCATCGACGAGTCGGTGGCCGGCTACTTCCGGCACCAGGGTCACCGGACCGCCGAGTCGCAGCGCGCGTTGCAGGCGCACGCCGACCCGTGGCTGGGCTACACCGAGCTGGACGGGGCGGGTCAACTGGTCGCCGAGGTCTCCCCGTACGCCGCCGATCTGGACTGGTCCGACGTCAACGAGCCGGACGAGCTGACCGGGGTGCTGGCCGACCTCGGCCGGGCGGTGGCCCGGATGCACTCGGTCGCCGACGACGAGTCCAGCCACGACCTCGTGGACTACTCCACCGAGGAGGCGATCGTCACGGCCGTGGACGCCGACGAGCCGGGGTTCGTCACCCACCTGGTGGACTTCGCGCACGCGTACGGGGTGCGCGCCCGGCAGGATCACCAGCTCTTCGTGGACCTGTTCCGCAACGGCCGGCTACCGGGGATCTGACCGTCTACGAGGCGAACTCCAGGACCACCTTGATGTCGTCCGGCCCGGGGGTGTACGCGTCGGCGTACCTGTTCACCGGCACCCGCCGGGTGATCAGGGAGGAGAGCCACACCTGGTCGGCGCGCGAGAGCGCCTGAGCTGCCATGTTCCAGTGCCGCCGGTTGGCGTTCACCGAGCCGAACACCACGTTGTTCTCCAGCACCAGCGCCCGGTTCAGCGCCCCGGCGTCGAAGTCGATGCTGCGGCCGCCGCTGGACACCCCGGCCAGGCAGACGATCCCGTTGGGCGCGGCCTTGCACATGACGTCCAGGACCACCGTGGGAGCGCCGGTGCACTCGATCACCACGTCCGGCTCGAAGGGCAGGTCGGTGACCGGCACCGTGTGGTAGGTCGCGCCCAGCCCGGCGACCAGCTCCGGCTTCGGCCCGTCGGTGGCCCGGTCCAGCACGTGCACGGTCAGCCCGCGCTGGGCGCCGAGCAGCGCCGCCAGCAGCCCGATCGGCCCGGCCCCGGTCACCAGGACGGTCTGTGGCTGCCACTCGGCCCGATGCCCGATCCGTTCGATGTGGTCCCACGCCTTGGCCACCACGCTGGTCGGCTCCAACAGCACGCCGACCTGGCCCAGCGCCGGATCGAGCTTGACCGCGAACTGCGGCTCGATCCGCCAACGGTCCCGGGCGAAACCGGGCAGCGCCTTGATGCCGTGCTCGGTGTACAGCCCGTTGCGGCACATGTCCCACTCGCCGACGGCGCAGTTGGGGCAGGGCACCGGGTCGGGATGCCGGACGATACCGGCCACCAGGTCGCCGGGTTGCACGGTGCCGGTCGGGTCCTCGAGCACCCGGCCCAGCGACTCGTGCCCGATCACCAGCCGGTCCGCGCCCGGCGGCGCCTCGCCGTAGTCACCGGCGATGATCTCGTGGTCGGTGCCGCAGATGCCCACGGCCAGCGCCTCGACCAGGACGGCGCCCTCCCCGGACGCCGGCTCCGGCTGATCCTCGACGAGGCTCAGCGAGTTGGCTTGCCCGGGTTCCACCGTCACAGCGCGCACGCCCTCATCTTTCCCCGTGGGCGGGACAACCGCCGGTAAAGCCGCCAGATCACCGGTGGTCGGTCACGCACCCGAGGCCCGGGTCGGTACCCCGCGGCCGGGGTCTGTTCCGGGAGCACTGGTCGCCCGCCGCGCCCTGCCGGATCGCCCCCTGGACTCCGCCTCGGCTCGACGCCCCTGGTGAAACAGACCCTAGGATCAGCGGCATGACGTCAGAAGAGGTCGGCGCTCGGCTGGTCGCGCTGCTCGCGCCGGTCGAGGCGACCGCGTCGGTCTCCGGCGGGCAGCGGTTCGCCCGGGCCACCGTCGACGTACCTGCGGCGAGTTGGTCGGCCGCTGTCCGCGCCGCCCGCGACGACACCGAGCTGGCCTGCGACTTCTTCGACTGGCTGTCGGCGGTCGACGAGTTGGCCGAGGGCTTCGACGTGGTCGCGCACCTCTGGTCGACGCGGCTGCGGCACGGCGTGCTGCTGCGCACCCGGGTGCCCCGCGACGCGCCCTCGGTGGCCTCGGTGGTGGACATCTTCCCCGGTGCCGCCTGGCACGAGCGGGAAACCCACGAGATGTTCGGCGTCGACTTCGCCGGGCACGGTGAGCTGCGACCGCTGCTGCTGCCGCCGGAGTTCGAGGGCAATCCACTACGCAAGGAGTTCGTGCTCGCCTCCCGGGTGGCCAAGCCCTGGCCGGGAGCGAAGGAACCGGGTGAATCGGAGGCCGGCGGCGGCCGTCGACCGATCCGCCCGCCGGGTGTGCCCGCCCCGGGCGAGTGGGGGACGACGCCCACCCCGGCCGGTGCGGGTGGCGTGGGGGAGGGGCCGCGCGGCGGCACCCCGGCCCGCCCGGCCGGTGACCGTCCGGCGCGGCCCGCTCCGGGGGCCCGTCCGGCGCGTACTCCCCGGGCTGCCGGCGCTACCGACGGCCCGGCGGGGGCCGCGCGGCCGCAGCCGGTCGCGGACCCGGCGGCGGGCGACGACAGCGACGACGACGGGGGTACGCGCTGATGCCGCTCTGGGTGGAGCTGGTGCTCCGGATCGGCGGCGTGGTGGTCGCGTTCCTCACCCTGCCGTTGCTGGTCGGGCAGGCCGAACACAAGGTGATGGCGCACATGCAGGGCCGGCTCGGTCCGATGTACGCGGGCGGCTTCCACGGCTGGGCGCAGCTCGTGGCGGACGGTGTGAAGTTCGTGCAGAAGGAGGACATCACCCCGCGCGAGGCGGACCGGGCGGTGTTCCGGTTGGCCCCCGCGGTGGCGCTGGTGCCCTATCTGCTGGTGCTGCTGGTCATTCCGCTCGGCCCGAACGACCTGGTCGGGCAACCGTTGGACATCGGCCTGTTCTTCGTGCTGGCCGTCGTCGGCATCGGTGTGGTGGCGGTGTTGATGTCGGCGTGGGCGTCGGCCAACAAGTACAGCTTGCTCGGCGGGTTGCGCGGGGCCGCCCAGCTCCTCGGCTACGAGCTGCCGCTGGTGTTGGCCGCCGCCTCGGTGGCGATGGCGGCGGGCACGCTCAGCCTGTCCGGCATCGTCGCGGCGTGGCAGCCCTGGTGGCTGCTCTGGCAGGCGCCCGCGATGATCATCTTCTTCGTCGCGGGTCTGGCCGAGATCCGCCGGCCGCCGTTCGACATGCCGGTGGCCGACTCGGAGCTGGTCTTCGGCTACATGACCGAGTACACGGGTCTGCGGTTCGCGTTCTTCCTGCTCGCCGAGTACGTCGGCATCGTGGTGATCGCCGCGCTCACCACCGTGCTGTTCCTGGGCGGCTGGCAGGGACCGTTCGCCGACGATCAGCTCGGCTGGCTCTGGACACTGCTCAAGATCGCCGCCGTGGCCTTCGTGATCATCTGGCTCCGGGTCTCCTACCCCCGCCTGCGCGAGGACCAACTCCAACGCCTCTGCTGGCTGGTCCTGGTCCCGGCCTCCCTGGCCCAACTGGTCCTGACCGCAGCAGTCCGCATAGCCCTATAACCCGCCCCCGCCCCCCCGGGCCCTCGCGCCGCCGCCCCGCCCCGCCTCCCCCGCCCCGCCCTCCCCTCGCCACGTCGATCATGGACTTGTGGTGGGGCCAAAGCACCCCTGAGTCCCCCAAACCCGGCACCATAACTCCGTGATCGACAAGGCTGTGCCGTGGTCGTCCGCGATCTTGCACTTACTGCGGCGACACAAGGGGCATTCCGCGCAGATCGACGACAGAAAGTGCAAGATCGCGGGCGCGGGCGCGGGCGCGGGCGCGGGCGCGGGTGGGGCTGGGCGTGGGTGGGTGGGTTGGTGGGTTGGTGGGTCAGGGTAGCGGGGTGTGTTGGGGGTCTACCGGTTCGGCCGGGGGTGGGGGTGGGGTGCCGTCGCCGAAGGGGCGGCCGCCGAGTTCCTCCCGGCCGTGCGGGGTGAGCCAGTTGGACAGGTCCGGGCCGAGCGGCACGATTCCCGTCGGGTTGATGTCGCGGTGCACCTGGTAGTAGTGCCGCTTGATGTGGTCGAAGTCGATGGTGTCGCCGAACCCGGGAGTCTGGAACAGGTCCCGGGCGTACGCCCACAGCACCGGCATCTCGCTGAGCTTCTGCCGGTTGCACTTGAAGTGTCCGTGGTAGACGGGGTCGAAACGGGCCAGCGTGGTGAACAGCCGTACGTCGGCTTCGGTGATGGTGTCGCCGACCAGGTACCGCTGGTTGGTCAGCCGCTCGGTCAACCAGTCCAGCCGGTCGAACAGTCGGTGGTACGCCTTGTCGTACGCCTCCTGGCTGCCGGCGAACCCGCACCGGTACACGCCGTTGTTGACGTCGCGGAACACCACCTGGTTGACCTCGTCGATCTGCTCGCGCAGGTGTTCGGGGTAGAGCTGCGGGGCGCCCTCGCGGTGGTACGGGGTCCATTCGGTGGACAGGTCCAGGCTCATCTGCGCGTAGTCGTTGGTCACCACCTGCCCGGTGGGCACGTCCACCATCGCCGGCACGGTGATGCCCCGGTCGTAGTCGGGGAAGCGCGCGAAGAACGCCTCCTGGAGGCGTTCGATGCCGAGCACCGGGTCGCGCCCACCCGGGTCGAGGTCGAAGGTCCAGCTGCGCGCGTCGTGCGTCGGGCCGGCGATCGCCATCGAGATGGCGTCCTCCAGGCCGAGCAGCCGCCGCACGATGATGAGGCGGTTGGCCCACGGGCAGGCTCGACTGACCGCCAACCGGTACCGGCCGGGCTCCACCGGGTAGCCGTCCCGCCCGTCCGCGGTGATCCGCGTGGCGATGTACCGCTGATCCCGGGTGAACTCGCCACCCGGCTCGACGTACTTCCCGCCTGTCTGCGCCACGTCGTCCGCCCTTCGCGCTCCGGTTGCCCTCACCGCCCATCCTCGCCGATTCACGGTGGTCCGGCGCGGCACGAGCGAACCTTGCCCGCGGGCCTGACGTCGAGCTTCGGGCCGTCGAGCTTCGGGCCGGCCGTCCGTCCGCTCGCCGGGTGGCCCCACCGCCCCCACGCCCTTTGCTCTGCTTCACCCAAGGCGATAGTTGGCAGCCAGAAGTGTTGCCTCCGTTGAAGCAGAGCAAAGGGCGTGCCAAACACCTGTGGTCCCCGCTCGCCGTTAGCCGGCCGGCTACCCTGCCGTCATGACGGATGTGGAGGCGGCGGCCCGGCGTCTCATCGCCGACGTGTGGAACGCGCGTCGCGACGAGTCGGCGTACGAGCTGATCGCCGAGGAGTGTCCGGGGCTCGGTGGGACGGGCCCGGAGGCGACGCTGGCCTGGCACCGCGAGCGCCGGATGGCCTTCCCGGACCTCCGCTACAAGATCGTCGACGTGGTGGCCGCCGGTGAGCGGGTGGCCGTGCACTGGCGGGCCGCCGGTACGCACGCCGGGCAGTTCGGGCCGGTGCCGCCGACCGGCCAGGTGGTCAGCTACTCCGGGGCGACGTTCCTGCGCTTCGACACCGTCGGCCGGATCATCGAGGTGTGGAGCTGCAACGAGCTGCTCCAGCTCCTCCAGCAGCTCGGCGTCGAGATGGTGCCGCCGGCCGGCGGTCTCAGCGGCTCCGCGGCGTGATCCGCTCCAGCGGAATGTCTATCTCCCACGGCTCCGGCACGAGGATCCCGTCGGTGAGCCGGTCCTGCTCGACGTAGACCTGCTTCATGGCGTCGAGTTTGTAGCTGTGCACGACGATGCCCGCCTCGGTTTCTATCCGCCAGAAGTATGGGATGTCCGCCTCGGCGTAGAGGGCCGGTTTGAGCACACGATCGATGCTGCGGGATCCCTCTGAAACGATCTCAACCACCAGAAGAACTTGATCCGGCAAATAGTGCGACGGATTCCGCTGCGCGGCGTCGAGGTAGGTGACCAGCAGATCGGGGATGAAGGAGCGCTTTCGCGAAATGCGTACCTCGACACCCTGCGTCACGTCGAGGTCGCTCGGGCAGCTCTCCAGCATGGCCGAGCCCAGCAGGAGCGCGATGGACTGGTGGAGTCGCTTGGGGGAGGGCGACATGAGCAGGTTTCCGTCCAGGAGTTCGGGGCGTGGGCGGCCGTCGTCGGGTAGGGCGTCCAAGGCGTCGGTCGTCCACTCGCCCGGCGGCGGAACGTCGTCGTGCAGCGCGGCGGTCATCGACGGGTCCTTTCCGGTGCGTCGTTCTCCCCGCGACCACGGTACCGCCGCCGACCTGTGGGTGGTGGTCGCGCGCGCCGGGGCCACAGGGCAGGATGGTCCACATGACCGTTTCCAGCGAGCATGGCGATCCGGCCGGCGGCGCCAGCGAGCGCGGCCTGCCCGGGGCCGGCCTGGTGAAGGGGCTGGCGGTCACCCTCAAGACGATGGCCAGCCGCTCGACCACCCAGCAGTACCCGGACGTCGCCCCCGAGCTGCCGCCGCGCTCGCGTGGGGTGATCGCGCTGTCCGAGGAGAACTGCACGGTCTGCATGCTCTGCGCCCGCGAGTGCCCGGACTGGTGCATCTACATCGACTCACACAAGGAGGAGGTGGCGGTGCCCGGCGCCGCCCGCCCCCGCCAGCGCAATGTGCTCGACCGGTTCGACATCGACTTCTCGCTCTGCATGTACTGCGGCATCTGCATCGAGGTCTGCCCGTTCGACGCGCTCTACTGGTCGCCCGAGTTCGAGTACGCCGAGTACGACATCAAGGATCTGCTGCACGACAAGGACCACCTGGGTCAGTGGATGGCGACGGTTCCGCCGCCGCCCGCGCACGATCCCAACGGCGAGCCGGCCAAGGAGGAGACCGCCGCCGCGCGCAAGGCCGCGCGGTCGATCGCACCGGCGGTACGCCCCGGCGACGAGAGCCCGGCGTCGTGACCGCCCGAGCCGTGGGGGCGGCCCGGTGACCGGCGCGGATCTGCTGCTGCTCGCGTTGGGCGCGGTGGCGGTCGGTGCCGGTGCGCTGGTGGTGACCACCAAGCACCTGGTCCGGGCGGGGCTCTACCTGGTGGTGTGTCTGGGCGCGCTGGCCGGCGACTATCTGGTGCTCGGCGCGGAGTTGGTCGCCTGGGTCCAGGTGCTGATCTATGTGGGCGCGGTGGTGGTGCTGCTGCTGTTCGCGGTGATGCTGACGCGGGCCCCGATCGGGGCGTCCGACGACCTGGACCGGCCCGGCTGGCCCGCCGCGCTGATCGGTGGCGGCGCCGGACTGGGGCTGAGCGTGCTCTTGGTCGACGCGTACCGGTGGAGCACCGTCACGCTGCCCGACGCGGGCACGGCCGAGCGGTTGGGGGAGCAGATCTTCGCCTCCTGGGTGCTGCCGTTCGAGGTGCTCTCCGTCCTGTTGCTGTCCGCCCTGGTCGGCGCGGTGGTGCTGTCCCGCCCCGACATCGGCCGCCGTACCGAGGACGTGCCCGCGCCGGCCGACGAACTGGCCGCCGGGGGGCGTCGGTGAGGCCGGTCATCCCGTACGTCACCGCCGCGCTGCTGTTCGGCCTCGGCGGGTACGGCGTGCTGCGTCGACGTAACGCCGTGCTGGTGCTGATGTCGGTCGAGTTGATGCTCAACGCGGTGAACCTGATCCTGGTCACCGCGGACACCACGGTCCGCGCGGTGCTGCCGCACTCCGGGCAGGTGTTCGCGCTCTTCGTCATCGTGCTCGCCGCCGCCGAGATCGGTGTGGGCTTGGCGATCGTGCTCCAGCTCTACCGCCTGCGGTCCACGGTGGCGGTGGACGACGTGGCGTTGACCGAACCGGCGCAGACCGTCGACGGGCGCGAGCCGGCCGTCCTGGACGTGGAGGCCGGCCGGTGACCGGGCTGCTCGGGGCGGCGCTGCCCGCCGTACCGCTGCTCGCCGGCCTGGCCGGGCTGCTGCTGTCGCCGGCCCCACGTCATGGCGACACGACCGGCGGTGGCCGGGCCCGGCAGGCTGCCGTCGCGCTCGGCGTCACCGGCGCGGCTGGTGCCCTGGCGCTGGCCGTCGCGCTGCTGCTGACCGTCGACGGGCCGACGGAGACGTCGACGACCTGGGTCGACTTCGGCGGGCTGGCGGTGACCCTCGGGATACGCCTGGACGGCGCGGCCGCGCTGGTCGCCGTGGCGGTCGCCGCGGTGGCGCTGGCCGTGCAGGTCTACTCGATCGGCTACCTGCGGCGCGGTCCCCACGACGACGTCGACGTCGACCACCGCTACCCGCCGTACGCCGCCCAGATCAGTCTCTTCACCGCGGCGATGCTGCTGGTGGTGGTCGCCGGTGACCTGATCATGCTGCTGGTGGGGTGGGAGGTGATGGGCCTCTGCTCGTACCTGTTGATCGCCCACGACCGCCGGCTCGCGGGCGCACCGGCCGCCGCCATGAAGGCCTTCCTGGTGACGCGGGTCGGGGACGTCGGGTTCCTGCTCGGCATCGCGCTGCTGGGTGTCTCGACGGGCAGCTTCCGGATCTCCGACGTGCTCGCGCACGACCACTCCACCACGACCCTGACCGCCGCCGGCCTGCTGCTGCTCGCCGGGGTGGCCGGCAAGAGCGCGCAGTTCCCGCTGCACACCTGGCTGCCGGACGCGATGGCCGGCCCGACGCCGATCTCCGCGCTGATCCATGCCGCGACGATGGTCGCCGCCGGGGTGTACGCGGTGACCCGGCTTTACCCGCTGTTCACGGCCGCGCCGGTGACGTTGACGGTGCTCGGGGTGCTCGCCGCGATCACCCTGCTGCTCGGGGCGCTCGCCGCCACCGCGCAGGACGACATCAAGCGGGTGCTGGCCTGGTCGACCGTCAGCCAACTGGGTTACATGACCGGCGCGCTGGCGGTCGGCTCGCCGTCGGCGGCGCTGTTCCACCTGCTCACCCACGCCGCGTTCAAGGCGTTGCTGTTCCTGGCCGCCGGTGCGGTGATCCACGCGGTGGGCACCACGCTGATGTCGGAGATGGGTGGGCTGCGCCGGAGCATGCCGGTGACGTTCTGGTGCACGGTGATCGGTCTCGGCGCGCTCGCCGGGGTGCCGCCGCTGTCCGGCTTCTGGAGCAAGGACGGTGTGCTGACCGTCGCCGAGTCGGCGGCGCTGGAGGGCACCGGTCCCGCGCCGTCGTGGGTGGGCTGGCTGGTCTGGCTGGCCGGACTGCTCGGCGTGGCGATCACCGCCTGGTACGCGGGTCGGCTGCTGCTGCGGGCCTTCTTCGGCGAGACCCGGCTGCCGCTGGTGCGCCCGCACGACCCGTCGGCGGTGCTGCGCTGGCCGGTGCTGCTGCTGGCCGTGCCGGCCGCGCTGCTGGGCCTGGCCGGGTTCGTCGGCGCGTTCGCCGACCGGCTGCGGTTCGCCACGGTGCCGGTCGCGGGCGCGGAGGACGGCCTGGTGCACCTCGGGCCGGGGCTGCTGCTGCCGCTGGCGCTGCTGCTGGTGGGCGCGGGGCTGGTGTGGGCGCGCTGGCGTCGGGACACTGCCGCCGATCCGGCGACCGCGCTGGGTCCGCTGCGGCCGGTCTTCGCCCGCGCGTTCCGGCTCGACGACGTCCAGCACACCCTTGTCGTACGCCCCGTCCGGGCGCTGGCCCGACTCGCGCGTACCGGCGACGAGGTGGTGGTGGACGGGGTCGTGGAGGGCAGCGGCCGGGCCGCCACGGGCCTGGGGGCCGGGTTGGCCGCGTTGCACCGGGCGGCGCTGCCCCGGGCCGCCGCCGGTGTGCTGGCCGGCGCGCTGCTGATCGGCCTGGCGGCCGCCGTGCTGGGGGCGATGTCATGACGGTGGGACAGGTGTTGCTCGTCGCCGTGCTGGCGCTGCCGGCGCTGGGCGCGGTCGCGGTGGCGGCGACACCCCGGGACCGGGTGGCGCGGATCGTCGGCACGGTCGCGGCGGCGCTGACCCTGCTGGCCGCCGTGGCGTTGGTGTCCGGTGGGCGGGGCTGGTTCACCTGGTCGGCCGGTACGCCCGCGGTGCGCCCCTGGCACGAGCTGGACCTGCCCTGGGCGTCCGGCCTGGAGCTGCGATTCCACCTCGGTGTCGACGGCATCTCCTGGCCGCTGGTGGTGTTGACGGCGCTGCTCACGCTGCTCTGCTGCGGGTACACGCAGTGGCGGGTGCCCGACGGCGGCAGCGGCCGGGCGCTGGTGGCGCTGCTGCTGGTCGTCGAGGTGGGCATCCTCGGCACGTTCCTCGCCCTGGACCTGGTGCTGTTCTTCCTCTTCTTCGAGGTCGTCCTGCTGCCGATGTACGCGATCATCGCGGGCTGGGGCGGCGCGGACCGGCGTCGGGCGGGCCGCAAGTTCGTGCTCTACACGCTCGTGGGTTCGGTGCTGCTGCTGGTCGGCGTGTACGTCGTGGTCGCGGCCGCGGGCACCGCCGACATCGTGGCCCTGACCGGCGGGGCCGGACTGTCCCGGAGCACCCAGTTGGCCGCGTTCACGCTGCTGGCGCTCGCGTTCGCGGTGAAGAGTCCACTCTGGCCGCTGCACTCGTGGCTGCCCGACGCGCACACGCAGGCCCCGACGGTGGGCAGCGTGGTGCTGGCGGGGGTGCTGCTCAAGATGGGCACGTACGGGCTGATCCGGGTCGCCGTGGGGGTCGCCCCGGAGGGCGCCCGCTGGGCCGCCCCGGTGCTCGGCGTGCTGGCGGTCGCCGCGATCCTGGTCGGCTCGCTGGTCTGCCTGGCGCAGGTCGAGGTGAAGCGGCTCATCGCGTACTCAAGCGTGGGGCACATGGGCTTCGTCCTGCTGGGCGTCGCCACGCTGACCGCCACCGGCATCCAGGCGGCCCTGATCGGCAACGTGGCGCACGGCGTCGTCACCGGCCTGCTGTTCTTCCTGGCCGGGGCCGTGAAGGACCGCACCGGTACGGGTGTGCTCGCCGACCTGTCCGGGCTGCGGGAGACCGCGCCCCGCCTCGCCGGTCTGCTGGCGTTCGCGGCCGTCGCGTCGCTGGGCCTGCCCGGGTTGGCCGGCTTCTGGGGGGAGGCGTTCGCGGTGGTCGCGGCGATCGGAGTGGGCGGCCCGCTGTGGCTGACCCTCGGGGTGCTGGCGGCGGTCGGTGGCGCGCTCACGGCCGCGTACTTCCTGCGGTTGTTGCGCCAGGTCACCCACGGCCGGCCGAGCACCGCGGTGGGCGGTGTCGGCGCGGGACTGGCCGGCGCGGAGGTGACCGCGTGGGCGCCGCTGGTGCTGCTCGCGCTGGCGATCGGCCTGGTTCCGGCGCTGGTCCTCGGCGTCGCCGAGGCGCCCGTCGACGCCCTCGTCGAGGTGATCCACAGGTGAGCACGAGAAGCGCGCGGCGACCGGGAGCGGACCGATGAGCGTCGTGCAGAGCGTGGACAGCGTCGCGCTGCTGCCGGCGTACCTGGCCGCCGGCACCGCCGTACTCGTGCTGGTGGTCGACCTGGTGCTGGCGCGGCCGCGCGCCACGGTCGCGGTGGCCGCGCTGGGGGCGCTCGGCACCGCCGTCACTTCGGCGCTGGTCGGTGCGGGCGGCGAGCGGCGGACGTTCTGCGCCGGCGTGGACTGCTCATGGATCTTCGGTGGCCGGGCGGCCCTGGTCGGCGCGGTGGTGGCCCTGCTCACCCTGGGCGTGCTCGGGCTGTCGGTACCGGCGTTGCGGGCCGGCCGGTCGCCGGTGGGGGAGTACGCCTTCCTGCTCGCCTGCTCGATGACCGGCGGCGTGGTGCTCGGCGCGGCCGGCGACCTGATCACCCTGATCGTGGCGTTGGAGACGCTGACCCTGCCGCTGTACGTGCTGGTGGGTCTGCGCCGGGGCAGCCTGGCCAGCGCCGAGGCGGCGGTGACGTTCTTCGTGGTCAGCGTGGTGGCCACCACGCTGACGCTGCTCGGCGCGGCGCTGCTGTACGCGGTGACCGGCGGGCTGCACCTCGATCGGGTGGGCGCGCTGCTGGCCGATCGGCCGGAGCTGCGGGACCTGCCGCTGACCACCGCCGCCGTGACGCTGCTGCTGCTCGGGCTGGCCTTCAAGGTGGCGGCGGTGCCGTTCCACGCCTGGGCGCCGGCGACCTACGACGGCGCCCCGCTGCCGGTGGCCGCGTACCTGTCGACGGCGTCGAAGCTGGGCGGCCTGGTGGCGGTGCTGGCCGTGGTGCAGCGGGCGCTGCCGGCGGACCGGACCGGTCCGGTGCTCGCCCTGCTGGCGGTCCTCACGATGACCGTCGGCAACCTGGTGGCGCTGCGTCAGCGGCGTACCGTCCGGCTGCTCGCCTGGTCCTCGGTCGCGCAGGCCGGTTACATCCTCGCCCCGCTGGGTGCGCTGGCGTTGGCCGCCGGACGCACGGGCGAGGCGCGATCGGCCGTGTACGCCGCCGCCGTGGCGTACGCGGTGTTCTTCGTGGTGCTGGAGCTGGCGGCGTTCGCCGGGGTCACCGCGCTGCGCCCGGTGGGGGCGGACGGCGGCACGCTGGCCGACCTGCGCGGGGCCGCGCGCCGGCACCCGTGGCGCGGCGCTGCCCTGGGCCTCGCGCTGGTGGGTCTGGCGGGACTGCCGCCGGGCCTGGCCGGTCTGTTCGCGAAGGTGACGGTGGTCCGGTCACTACTGGACGGCGGCGCGGCCTGGTTGGCGCTGGTGGTGGCGCTGAACGCGGTGCTCGGGCTCGCCTACTACCTGCGGGTGACCGCCGGCCTGTGGACGCCGACGCCCGCGCCGGCCGGGGACGGCGCGGTGGCCGTACCCCTGGTGGGTGTGGTGGCCGTGGTGCTGGCGGTGACCACGGTGGCCGCCGTGGTGCTCGGCGTCGCCCCGCAGCTGGTGCTGGACCTCGCCGCCCGCTGAGCGGGTCTCAGTCAACTCTCAGCGTTCCGATGGATGGTTGACGGGTATCGGGTTGTTGTACCGGTCAGCGGGTCGAGGCGATCCGCGCACCGAAGGAGAGATCGTGCACCACAACCGTCTGAAGACCGCCGCGCTGCTCGGCCTGCTCACCGCGCTGATCCTCGCGGTGGGCTACGGGTTCGGCGGCAGTGGCGGCCTGGTCATCGCCGTCCTCATCTCACTGGTCATGAACGGCATTTCCTACTTCTACTCCGACAAGATCGCGCTGCGCTCGATGCGGGCGCAACCGGTCAGCGAGGCACAGTTCCCCGAGCTCTACCGGATGGTGCGCGAACTGGCGGCTGAGGCCCGGCAGCCGATGCCCCGTCTGTACGTGAGCCCGACCGCGCAGCCCAACGCGTTCGCGACGGGGCGTAACCCGCAGCACGCGGCGGTCTGCGTGACCCAGGGCATCACCGAGATCCTGGACTACCGGGAGCTGCGCGGCGTGATCGGGCACGAGCTGTCCCACGTCTACAACCGGGACATCCTGATCTCCAGCGTCGCGGCCGGTCTGGCCGGCATCATCACGTTCCTGGCGAACATCGCCTGGTTCATCCCGCTGGGCGGCGGGGACGACGAGGACTCGCCGAACCCGGCCGTCCTGCTGCTGACCCTGATCCTCGGCCCGATCGCGGCCACCGTGATCCAGTTGGCGATCAGCCGCAGCCGCGAGTTCCAGGCCGACCAGTCGGGCGCCGAGCTGAGCCGGGACCCGCTGGCCCTGGCCAGCGCCCTGCGCAAGATCGACGCCGTGGCCCGGCGACGCCCGCTGCCCGCCCAGGGCACGCTGACCAGCAGCGCCCACCTGATGATCGCCAACCCGTTCGCCGGTGGCGCGGTGGCCGCGCTCTTCTCCACCCACCCGAAGATGGAGGACCGGGTCGCCCGGCTGGAGCGGATGGCCGCCAACTCGGGGCCGGTCCAGTTCCAGCGCTGACCCGCCGAACCCCGTACTCCACCCGCGTCCGCGCCTGGACGCGGGTGGAGTCGTTTCCCGGTCACTCCGGTGTGGTCAGCCGGTCCGGACGGGTCAGCAGCACGACGGCGAGCAGGACGACGCCCGCCGTGAGGTACGACGCGGCGGGCGAGACCACGGCGGCCACCCCACCCAGCAGGAAGATACCGACCCCCGAGGTGACGATGTTCGCCGCGACGATCGTCGCCTCGACCTGCCCCATCCGTTCCGGCGGGGCCAACCGGGCGAACGTGGCCTGCGCCCCGATCAACCAACAACCACCCGCGCCGATCAGGGCGTTGCCGACCGTCAGCGCCCCCAGCGGCGCGTCGACGGCGACCAGGACGCCGGTCAGCACCAGCGCACCGGCCAGCGCCGCGGCGACGGTCACCTGACCGGTGAGCCGGCCCATCCAGCGGGACCGGCCCACCACCAGCACGAAGATCGCACCACCCAGCGCCGACGCCGCCAGCACGGCGGGCCGCCAGGCCCCGCCGGCCAGATCCGGGGCGAGGGTCTCCGGCAGCGCGCCGGACAGCACCGTGCCCAGGGTGAGCAGTGCGACGCGCCGCAGCACCGGATGGCGGGCGATGATGCGCACGCCCGCGGTCGCCGGTGGACGCGGCCCGCGTACCCGGTGGGGGCGCTTCGGCAGTCCGGCCAGGACGACAGCGGCGACCAGGAACGACCCCAGGTCGATCAGCAGCGCCACCCGGGAACCGAGGGCCACCGTCAGACTGGCCCCCGCGAGCAGGCCGACCACCTGGCCCGCCTGGTTGGCGAAGGCGCTGAGGCCGAAGAGCGGCAGCCGCAGCGGGGCGTCCACCGCCTCGGCGACGACGGCGACGTTGACGCTCGCGTACGCGGCCCGCACCGCGCCCAGCAGGCCCGCCGCCACGATCGCCGGCAGCGGCTCGGGGACCGCCGCGGGCACGGCGATCAGCGCGGCGCCGACCACGGACAGCCAGACCAGCAGGGTACGGCGGGCCGGCACGTCCAGCCAGCCGCTGAAGACCGTGGCGACCAGCAGGGCCGGCAGGGTACGCGCGGCGTAGACCGCGGCCGGGCCGAGGACGGAGTTCGTCTGGTCGTACGCGAGCAGCAGCAGCGCGGCCAGGCCCACGAAGTCACCCAGCTCCGAGATGCCCCGGGCGATCACCAGCCGGGAGGCGACCGGATGCCGGAACAGCGCCCGGTAGCCGGGCGACGGTGTGAGCTGTGCGTCGGTGTCGGGCATCAGGTCGGCTGGTCGGCTTCCACTACCCCGATCGGCTGGTAGGCGGCGTTCTCCCGGACCCGGCGGGCCTGTTCCCGGCGGTAGCTGCTGCGGATCTCCGGGTCCTGGCGGCGGCGGCGCAGCGCCACGAAGTCCGACCAGACGTCCTCCGGCCACGCCGGCAGGCCCTCCCCGGTGACCAGTTCGGCCTGCCGGAAGGCTTCCAGTGTCGACCGGTGCACCGGTTGCAGGCACATGAGCGGGATGTTCCGGTAGAAGCGCACCACCTGCCCCGCCTCGGTGAGCCGCAGGATGGTGGGCAGCAGCGAGGTGTACCAGTCGGTCTCGACCACGCCCTCGTAGAGCTGCACGCCGCGCTGGGCCGGCCAGTTCGGCACGCCCCGGGCGATGAGGCACCAGCCCGGTGACGTACGCGCCACCACGCCGGTGACCAGCTCGACCGTGTTGGCGGCGCGCGGGTCGGCATCGAGGAACGGGATGCTCGCGCCGTACCTGTCGAAGATGTCCAGGTCACCGTGGAACTGCTCGGGCGCCGCCCGCAACTGGCCGGCCGCGTCCGGCAGTTTGCCGTCGTAACCGCCGGCGAGCGAACGCCAGTGGGCCGGCTCGTTCTCCGCCAGCAGGGTCCACTCGGTGTCCTGCCCGTCCCAGCGCAGCGCGAAGTCGGTTGGCGGGTAGACGTACCAGCCGAATCCCGAGGCGGCGGCGACCGGCGGGCACTGTTGGACGGCCCGGGCGGGCAGGGAGCCGCGCAGGCTGGGCGAGGCGGCCTCACTGGGCTTGGCGTCGCCGTACAGCGAATAGATCTCGACTCGCAGAGGTGCGGTGGTAGTCCCGGACATCGGACCTCCTGCCTCATCGTGCGGTGCCGGCGTATGGACCCAATTCGATCAGCAACCTACCCCCTTTGTGACCGCTCGGTCAGTCCCGGCCTCCGCGCTGCTGTGAGCGGATCGACCATCCACGGCCTGACCTCGGGCGTTAGGGTCGACAGGGCTTTTACCCGTTACCTGTCTCAGCGGAGGTACACCTCGTGGCCGCACTGCGCCAGTACCTGGCTGTCTGGCGGATCCCCGGTGCGCCGATCCTGCTGGTCACCGGCATCATCGGGCGGCTCGGCATCGGCATGACGCCGCTGGCGCTGCTGCTGGTGGTCGAGCAGGTGACCGGGCGCTACTCCCTGGCCGCCATCGCGGGCGGCATCTACGCCGTCGCCGGTGCCGCGCTCAGCCCGATCGCCGGTCGGATAGCCGACCGGGTCGGTCCGAGCCCGGTGCTGCTGGTCACCGCCGTGGCCCACCCGTTGGCGCTCACCGGGCTGCTGCTGGCCAGCCGCTCCGGCGACGACGCCCTCGCCGCCATCTACCTGACGGCCGGTGTCGCGGGCGCGACGTACCCGCCGCTGACCGCCGCCATCCGCGGCGCCTGGAACGACCTGACCAGCCCCGCCTCCGGCCGGTACGCCCTGCGCAACACCGCCCTCGCGGCGGAGACCTCGCTGTTCGAGATCGTGTTCGTGCTCGGCCCGCTGCTCGTGGCCGGGTTCGTCCTGGTCGCCGACGCGGCGGCCGCGCTGATCGGTGCGGCGGTCGTCACCCTGGTCGGCACCGTCGCCGTCGCCCTCGGCCGGGTGATGCGCGCCTGGCGTCCCCACCCCCGCGAACACCACGCCCGCGGGCTCGGCCCGCTGCGGGTCGCCGGCTTCGGAGCCCTGCTGCTCTGCGTCGCCGGACTGGGCATCGCGTTCGGTGCCGCCGGTGTGATCGTCCCCGCGTACGCCGGCAACGCCACCACCGACGACCCGGAGAGCCTCGCCGGGCTGCTGCTGGCGGTCTGGGGGGTCGGCAGCGCAATCGGCGGCTTCTGGTTCGGCGTCCGCCGGCCCTCGCCGAACATGACCCGCCAGTTCGCCCTGCTGCTCGCCGCGCTGGCCGGCACGTTCGTGGTGTTCGCGGTCATGCCCACGCCGCTGGCGCTGGGCGTCGCCCTGGTCGTCGGTGGAGCCACCATCGCTCCGGCGCTGACCCTGGAGAACACCCTGGTCGGCCGGATCGCCCCGGCGGGCATGCTGAACGAGGCGTACACCTGGGTGGTCACGGTGGCCGTGGCGGCGAGCGCCGCCGGCGGCGCGGTGGCCGGCCTGATCGTGGACCACGCGGGCGGCGTGCCGTGGGCCTTCGTCTTCGCGGGCGCGGCGGTGGCCGTCGGGGCCGCGGTCGCCGCGCTGCCCGCCGGGCCCATCGCCCGAGCGGAAAACCAGGCGGTACGCGCCGACGAGGCCGTCCCGATCTGACCTCCTCCCACGTTTTCCGGCGATGTCGGTGGGGTGCGCCAGACTGGTCGTCGACGAGAGGGGGACCATGGCCCAGCTGCTCTACTCGGCGACCGCGTCGCTCGACGGCTACATCGCCGGCCCCGGCGGTGACATGTCCTGGCTGACCGAGCACCTCACCGGCGACAATCCGACCGCCGACCGTCTGCTGGCCAACGTCGGCGCGATCCTCGCCGGCAACCGCACCTTCGGTGGCGACGACCCGAACCGTGGCACCGACAGCGAAGGCGCCTTCGGCGGCCAGTACCACGGGCCGGTGATCGTCCTGACCCACCGCCCACCCGCCGACCCGCCCGCAGGCGTCACCTTCGCCGACGACCTGCACCGCGCCGTCGCGCAGGCCAAGGAGGCGGCCGGCGACAAGTACGTCAACGTGCTCGGCGCGGACGTCGCCAAGCAGTGCCTGCGAGCCGGCCTGCTCGACGAGATCCTGATCTTCTTCGCGCCGGTTCTGCTCGGCGACGGCGTACGGATCCTCGACGACCCGGGTGGCGACCGCGTCCGGCTGACGCCGATCCCCGGTGAAACGGTCCACTGGTACCGCGTCGACCGCTGAGGTCCGACCTCCAGCCGGCCCCGGTGAAGGCTACGGTTTCCGGTCCGTGATCGCCGCCTCGATCCGTAGACCGATGCCGGTCAGCACGAGCAGGAACGCGACGAAGTGCGGTGCCATGCCGTCGTAGCCCGCTGACAGGGTGAGTAGCGAGGTCAGAAAGCCAACGACGAGCGACAGCGTGCCGAGTATCCGTCCGGTGTCCGCTCGTCGAGATCGAGGATCCACGATGCGACCGTAGCGGAGCCGCTGCACGTCGGTGCACCCCCGCTTCAGTCCTTTGGCTTCCACCAGGCGGCGAGCAGCCCTACGACGGCGAGGAGGAAGAGGCAACTGCATCCTGCGCAGGCGGCCAGGCCAACAGGAGCGAAGGTTCCGTATTCCACCGGTCGAACATAGGTGGACCAACCTGGGCGCCGAGGAGGCGGTCGGGCGCACCGGGGCCGTCGCCTGGCCGCCGGGCGCTGAACAGCAGCAACCAAGGACGACCGTTGGCGACGACCTCCACCGAGATCACAACACGTGATCCACGATGGCACCGGCGGACGTGATCAAGTCTTACCGGTAGTTCGTGAACTGGAGGGCGACGCCGAAGTCCTCCCCCTTGAGCAGCGAGATGACCGCCTGGAGGTCGTCCCGCTTCTTACCGGTGACGCGCAGCTGGTCGCCCTGGATCTGTGCCTGAACGCCCTTCGGGCCCTCGTCGCGGATCTTCTTGCTGATCGCCTTGGCCTTGTCCGCCTCGATGCCCTGGATCACCTTGCAGTCGATCTTGAAGACCTTGCCGGACGGGCGCGCCTCACCCGCGTCCAACGACTTCAACGAGATGTTCCGCTTGACCAACTTCTCCTTGAAGACGTCCAGCGCGGCGCGGACCCGCTCCTCGGTCTCCGCCTGAAGGCCGATCGCCTCCTCACCCGACCAGGAGATCTCCGCGCCCGTGCCGCGGAAGTCGAACCGCGTCGAGAGCTCCTTCTCCGCCTGCCGGAGGGCGTTGTCGACCTCCTGGCGGTCGACCTTGCTCACGATGTCGAAAGACGGGTTCGCTGGCATGCTTCTGCTCCTGCTGTCCGGCGGTCTGGGGCCTGCAGTCGGCCGCCGACCAGCGGCACGACCCCCTGACGGTACCCGGTTGCACCGGTCCCGGGGTGAGCCGCTATCCTTGCTTCCGCCGCCGCGTTGCGACGCGGTGGGGTGCCCTGGCGGGTTGCCCGAGCGGCCAATGGGAGCGGACTGTAAATCCGTCGCGAAAGCTACAGAGGTTCGAATCCTCTACCCGCCACCAGGTGCACGAAGAGGCCCCTGACCAGCGCGAACGCCGGTCAGGGGCCTCTTCTGTGAGTCTCACTCAGTCCCGCTCTAGCCCGCTCAATCCCGCTGGGCGTGTCGTATACGTGTCGGCGTCACGAAGGCGACCTAGTGGCAGGCCAAGGCTACGCTGCGCGCGTGCAGAGATTGATCGCATGGCTGCCGAGGTGGGTGACCTACATCGCCGGCGCCCTAGCTACCGGCCTGCTGGTCGTCGTACCGATGATGGCCCGACTGCTGTCGGGCCCCGCCCTGGTCGTGTGCGCAGTGGTGGGTTTCCTCCTGGGCGTTGTTGGTTTCGGCGGATCGGCCCTTAAGCAACATCAGGAACGCCACGATGCTCGGCTGAATCTTGAGCTGAGCGTTAGAAGCCAGCCCGATCCCCTGCCGAGCATGCACGTCCTTCCCGCCATCGATGCGTGGTGTGCCGAGGAAAGGAACGTATGTCTTGCCTCTATTGATAAGTGGCGCGAAGAGTCTGCGCCTGATGTTTACCGAGAAGCTGATGTCGATGACATTCCTCTTGCAGAGTTGGAGCGGATTGAGGAGAAGGCCAAAAAGGGTCATGAGTTAACTGCCGACGAAGCGCGAACACGTGTTGTAGCCAATAGGCATTTGAGGCTCACTCTGCCGTTGTTGCTGCATGGCCTGGGCGGTGGCGAATCTCGGACAGTGGATCAGTACAGGCGTGAGGTTGAAAGCCATGTTCGCGACTGCAATAACGTGCTCGCGCTTGGCGTGATCAGACAGTATGTTCAGCAGGGGATGGGTACTTTCGATATCGCTCTATCGACAGCGAAAGAGAAAACCTACGAGAAGGTGCAGGTTGTGCTCCGCGTGGAGGGACGGCTTCGCCTGCGAGCCGTAGACCAGCCCCCGGCGCGTCACCGCCTGCCCGAGCGGCCAGTGCCCTACGGCAAGTTGTCGTGGTTGCATACTTCCCTCCCCTCGGACATGATTCGGCCAGTCATCCCCCCTCAATCGTTTCCAGTTGAGCATAAGGAACGGGTCGAGATAGAGCGGGAGACCGAGGTGACCACGGTCACTTATCCATCTGTTACGGTTCGGCCTGGTAGGGCCGTAAGGCTTCCTGCAATCGCCGTTATGGCGTCCGCGGAGCCGGGGACGAACTTTCGAGTGGAGTGGTCCGCCACCTCGACTAGCGCCGAGGGGCACATCAAGGGGGAGTTCGAACTCAGGATTGGCGACATTCAGGTCCCCGTCGATGACCTTCTAATAGCAGCCTTGCATGAAGCGCGGGGCTAGGATTTTAACGCCGCTTCAATCCTCTTCTTTGCAGCTTCTTCTTGACCATAAATGCACTTCGCGTATACCCGCATGAGAACGTGCACACTGTGCCCGGCCCACTCGGCGACCTGGGTAGCCGGCACTCCGGCGTTGAGCCAGAGCGACACTGCCGCGTGCCGCAGGTCGTACGGTCGCCGAGCTAGCGGAGAGCGCTGCTGTGCCGGGGTGAGCACCTTTGCCCGTGCGTCGCGCCACGCCTTCCCGTAGGTGTTGTTCGGAATGGGCCGGCCAGCAGTGGGCACGTACCGGCCCCCGGGGCCGCGCCGGGTGACGAACAGCTTCCCGTTCGATCCGGGCGGGTACTCCTCGATGTGGTGGTCGAGCAGCCGCACGAGTGGCGGTGGAACCGGCACATCCCGTGTGGAGGCCTTCGCCCGGTGCTTCAACCCTCGTTCCTCGGCCGTGTCGTGGCTATCGCCCCAGTCCCGGCCCACGGCCACCGTCGAGCCGGTCAGGTGCAGTACTCCCCACCCGTCAGGCTGGGCGGGTCGCTCGTACTCGTCTTCGCGCACGTGGAGTACCTCCTCGGGGCGTAGGGCGGCGTAGTACATGCACCCGAAGAACGCTTCCAGTTCGGGCACGCTGCGCCCCACCTCGGCTAGCAGGGCACGCGCCTGATCGGGGTTGACCACCGCTCCCCGGTCGACCTCATCGGCTGTCTTCGGCGCGGTCCAGCTCACCAGGGACATCGGGTGGGCGTCGAGTAGCCGCAGCTCAACGGCGTACTTGAGAGCGCCGGAGAAGACTGCACGCTTACGGGCGATCGTGCTTGCCGCTGCGGGCGCACCATCCATCCGCAAGGCGAGCGTGTCGAGCGCCTTCCGCACCAAGGCAGCGTCGGTGAGTGCCGTCAGATCAACGGTGTTGGCCCTAAGCCAGCGCACGGCGGCGACCAGGTGAGCGGGCGGGTCACCCGCGTCGCGGCGAGCCTTGTTGAACACCCACCCGTAGAGCGCGGCCCGTAGCGCCTTGTCGCTGGGCACACCCCGGTCAGTCGCCAGCAGTGCTGGTGTGACCGTGGCCAACGTCTCGGCGATGCCCTTGCGGTGCTTCGCCGACGCGCGGGGCCACTTCATGTCGACGTAGGTCGTTGCGTGCTCGTACCACGAACGGGCGCTGAGAGCGCGGGCCATGGGCTCAGGTAGGCCGCTGGCCTTGTCGAACGCGACGCCTTCCCGCTGAGACACCACCAGCTTTGACCGGAAGCTCTCGGCCAGGGCGCGGGTGGCGAACGTCTTCCTGAACGGACGGCTCGCCACCTTCCAGCGGACCACGTAGGAGTAACCCTTGCTGAGTTGGTTCTTGAGGATGCCGTGTACACGTACGTCGTAGGTGTTGTTCATGCTGCCTCTTCGTGGTCGTTGAGCCAGTTGTCCAGGTCGCGGCGGCGGACGTACAGGCTTCCGTTCGGGTACTTGATCGTTCGGGGGGCGCGGCCGGTGGCCTTCCAGCGGAAGAAGGTCGAGCGGGGTACGCGTAGTTCGTCTAGGACTTCGGCGAGGGTGAGTAGGTTTCCGGTCGGGGTGCGGCGGGCGGTGGTCATGGTCGGGTGTCCTCCCTCGGGGTGGCGTGGAGGTGGATGCGCTGGAACAGCGGGGATCGGCGGTCGGGGTAGGGCCGGCTGACCTGCTGGATGTGCAGCACTCGGGCGATGGCGGCGAGCGTCGCGGCTGTTTCAGTGGGTGTGCCGTGCAGCCTGATTCGAACGGTGAGCGCCTTCCGGTCGATACGGGTCGCGTGTGGAGGGGTCGGCTAGGCATCGCGGCAGAAGGGCGTAGGGCGGCTCGCTGAGAGCGCCGTAGAGCCAAGATGCGGGGCGTCCTGGTGTGAGGCATAGGGCCTAGTGCTCTCCGTGGCTCTCAGCGGGTCCTTTCGGGGGACGTCGGACCGCCGGTTGATGCCGGCCGGTGGTGGTGGGAGGCCGGGAAGCGCTGACACGCTGACAGCAGCACCTACTGGCGACGTATCCGCAGGCCAACGGGGGTGTGAAGCTGTCAGCGGGGTGCGCTGACAGGCGCTGACAGCGCTGACACCGGGCGGGGTGTCGGCGGCGCTGTCAGCACCTGTCAGCGCCTGTCAGCACGGACCGTTGACACCTTCGTGGGTGCTCTGAGCTGCGGAAACGCCGTCCGTCGTCGCAGTTGTCAGCGTGTCAGCGCTTCCGGGGTCGTCTCCGATGGCGCGGGGGTGCAGCTCGTAGCGGCCGTCCGGCCCGTTGCGGACCCATCCGAGCGCGATCAGCTCGTTGAGTACGGCGGTTACCTCGTCGGACTTCGGCAGCCGGCGGGCTACCCGCCGGTGTGCCTCCCGGCGGGTGAACGTGGTCATGCCCTTGGTGGTGAGCACTCCGAGCACGTACCGGGCGTTCTCCATGGCGGTGTCGCTGCCGATGGTGCTGAGCGCGGCCCGGTAGTGCGCGGCGAAGAACTCGGCCAGTGTCACGGCGTCGGTCATGCGGTCGGCGTCGATGGGGCGTCGCCACGCGTCGGCGGGGTGGTGTGCGACGTGCAGCAGGCCGGCTAGGCGCAGCGTTGCGCCGGAGAGTTTGTTGCCCCATTCGCGCATGTCGTGCAAGGTGCCGCCGGGGCGTAGCTGCGTCTCCACCTCCTGAGCGGCGGCGAGGCGCACCCGTCCGGCCTCGGGGGTGAGGGTGACGACGGCGGGGTCTTCCCATTCGGCGAGGGTGGCGGCCAGGTCGTGCACCCGGTGCCGGTAGCCGGCGGTCACCTGCTCGGGCACCGGCTCCGTGTCGACCAGCCGATACCCGGCGAGGGATCGGGGCAGGGCGAACAGGAACCGGGCCGGCAGGCCGCGCCCGGCCAGGTCGGCGTTGCCGCCGAACTTGCGCAGCACGGTCGGTTGTGCCATCACGCACACGGTCAGCGCGGGTTTGTCGACCGAGGCGCCCTCGCGGGTCTGCCGTTCGTTGCTCATCGGCTGCCCGGCGTGGCCTTTGAGGTAGGGGTCAAGGTTGGGTGCGCCGGAGTAGCGGCCGGCGAGGGTGTCGAAGATCCCGCCTTCATCGCTGATGATCGCCATGCGTCCGCCGTTGGCGGCCATCAGCCCGATGAGGGCTTCCGGGGTGGCGTCGTCGACGATCAGGCGGGGCAGGCCGGGAACGGTGATTGCCTCGGCCGCGATGGCGGCGGCTACCGCCTCGGCGGCGGCCTCGTCGCGCTTGCCCGGGTCGCTGGCCTTGGCCGCTGCGGCTTTGGCTTGTTCGGCGTGCCGGTCGGCGATGTCCCGCAGCGCGGCGGCCTCGGCGATCCGGGGTCGCATGGCCTCACCGAGCGTCGATTGCGCGGCGAACAGCGGCGCGGTCATCGCCCGATGCACGGGTGACTTCCGCTCGCCGGGGCCGGCGATGACGGCGGCGAACACGTTGACCGGCTCGCGCCACCCGCCGACCGGCTCGACTTCCAGGCGGCCACCCGCGCACGCGGACAGCACGGCGACGGCAAGGGTGCCGGCCATCGCCGGATCGGTCTGGGTGAACCGGGCAACGCCGGTCACCATGTCGCCCAACCAGCGCGGGAACACGTCGACCGGGAACGGCGGCGGCGCGCTGCTCGGCCCGGTCAAGGGCACTGGAACATCCCACAACGGGCCGCCGCTGGCCGGTGGTGCGTCGGTGGCGTCCGGATCGTCGGTGACGAGGTGAAGGCGGGCTGGCGTCATGCGGCACGTCCTTCCGGTATCGGTGCGGTGAAACGGGGGTCGGTGACAACCGGGGTTGTCGTCGCGCGCGCCAGCTCGGCGAGCACGGCCATCTGTTCGGGCATCCCGCGCGTGCCGTCCAGGGGGCGGCGGGCATGCGGCCACACCGCCGTTACGGGGTCGGCGTAGTCGCGGCCGGCGAGCACGGTCACGGTGCCGGCTGTGTCGAGGCCGAGGCGGCGTGCTTGCGCGTACAGGGTCGCCACGGTGACCGCGCCGGGTTGGCCCATCCGCAGGTCGTAGGGCTCGATCACGGTGTCTGGGGTGAGTAGCCCGTAGCGGGCGGACAGGATGACCAACCGCCCGCCGAGGCGGTCGGCGGCGCGGCGGCACGCGCGGTGATAGCTGCCCGTGTACATGCGCCCGGCAGGTGCGGGCCGGTCGAGTTTCGCGGTGCCGCACGGCACGATGACCACCGCGTCGTCGCGGCCCATCACGGTGCGGCGCATCCGGGCGTTCACCGGGTCGGCGTATGCCTTGCTGGCCGCCTGCCGGGTGGTGCCCGTCGCCCGGCCTACCTCGGCATACGACCACCCGTCGTTGAGTACCAGGTCCACCGCGACCCACTCGCGGGCTTCCCGGCAGGCGGCCTCCATCGCGGCCAGCGCGGCGAGGAGGTCCGATGGCGTTCGAGCGGCGGCCAGCGCGGCGGCGTGGTCGGCGACGTGTGCGGCTGCGGGGTGGAGCTGGGGCGCGCGGTGACAACTGCGGTTGTCGCCACGGCCGGTCATGCGGCCACCGTCCGGGGTCGGCGGGCACCGGCAGCGAGGCCGGATCGGACGGTCCGGTACGCCTCGGCGACGCTCAACCCGGCCGTCACGCCGGCCTGTTCCAGCACGCTCTGCGCGTCGTCCTCGGCGAGCGCGCCGCCCGCCACCAACTGGCCCAGCGCGACACCCGCGACGTAGAGACAGCGGTTACGCTCCCCGGCCGCTGCGGTGGTCACCCGGTCGACTTCCCGGCTGATCGCGGCCCGCACGTACGCGCCGCTGCGGTCGGTCGGCAGGGACACCACCACCGGCCGCTGCGGCGGCAGCGGCGCCGGGGCCAACCGGGCGGCCAGCCACCCGGGCAGCGGCGCGGGGTCGATATCCAGGTCGACCCGATACGGCCGACCCGCCACCGTCGACCCGGCGGCCACCACGTAGCCGCCGTGCGCACGGGTGTCGACCAGCGGCCCGAGCGCGCCGGCCGTATTGCGCAGGTCCGGCCCCTCGTCCGGGTGGCGGTAGTAGAGGTGCGTGCCGCCGCGCCCGGTGGTCACCGTGTACGTCGGTTCGATGACGGCGGCGTGCGCGGCGGCCAGGTCGGCGAGGGTGTCGAGGCCGGTCGGCCCGGTGGCGTCGTCCTTCGGGTTGTCGAGGTCGACCACCACGAGGCGGGACGGGCCGCAGGCCAGGCCGATCCCGTAGGGGCGGTGCGTCCAGGCGCGGCGGATGCGGTCCGCGTCGCAGGTGGCGCGCGGCTCCCACCCGAGGTGATGGCCGGCGGCGCGGCAGCGCGGGTCGCGCCCGGTGCAGTCGTCGGCGGTGTGGTCGGGGAACGCAGGCCGCTTGTCGTCGGGCCGCAGCGGGAAGACGTGCCAGCCGCGCGCCGCATGGGCGAGCGCGGCGGTGAGCAGGTCGGTGGTCGGCACAGCGCGCCTCCCTTCATTGCTGATGAACGGGTGCAGTGGAGTCGATGAGGGCTCGGGCCGCCCGACCAGCGCGGCCGGGGTGTGGGCGGGGCAGCGCAGCCCTTGCAGGTACGGGCGCAGGTGGTCCGGGGCGTGGCAGTAGCGGCCGGCGGGGCCGATCCAGTGGCCGCACCGCCCGCCGGTCACCGCGCCGCCCGCCCGGGTCGCGGCCGGGCGCTGATCGCGGCCCGGGTTACCGCGTGCCGCAGGTCGCCGAGCAACCCGACCAGTTGCCGCCGCGCGGCCAGGTCGGACGGCGCGAGCGCGACCCTGACGCGCACCTCGGCGTGTTCGCGCCCGGCGGCGGTGCGTACGCGTACGAGGACGGCGCGGGAGAGGCCGGCGACGTCAACCACGATCTCTTCAGATCGGTGTTCGCCGAGGCCGCAGCGGTGGTCCTTGCCGCACCAGTCGGTGTGTCCGTCGCGGGCGCGGCGGTTCATCGGGGGATGCCTTTGTCGTGTAGCGCGCGCAGGTAGTTGATGGCGACACGGCCGGCGCGTAGGTGCTCTCCGTTGCCGTCGCAGCGGCGGCAGATGCGCCCGACGCGCAGGATCAGGGTCCGGCGTCGGCCGATGCCGTGGCAGCGCCGGCAGCGCCGAAACGGCCTGATCATGCACGCGGCGAGGTAACCGAGTGTGACGATGGCGAGAATCAGGATGATCATGCCGGCAGCGCTGCCGGTCTGGGTTGCGGTCGCGGCGTGGGTGGGCACGGTGGGGCCTCCCGAGGCGGTTTTCCGGCGCGAGGTGGGGTCAGGGCGACCCGCGACCGGCCAATGTCTGTCCTGACCAGGCCGGTCGCGGGTCGAGTCGCGCGAACGCGACCGGTCGCGGGCGAGCCGCGACCTACTAGGCGGCCTTGCGGCGGGTGATCGCGGCGTCGATGTCGTCGGCCTTGGCTCCCTTGAGGGCCTTGCCGGAGCGCTTGACATCTACGCTGCGTACACCGAACGAGCGGACCTGAGCGGAGATCGATTCGGCGGTCACGTCCGCGTACGCCTCGGGCAGCCGGGCAGCGAGGCGGGCCGCGATCTCTTCCCACTGCGCGCCGGTCTCGCCGCGCTCGATCACGCTGCGAACGTCGGCGAGCACATCGCGGATCTCCCGTGCGACGTCCTCCCCGGCCGCCATGCCGGACAGGGTGCCGGCGGCCTCGCGCAGCTTCCGCGCGGCGATCAGGATCTTCTCCGCGTCGTCGGCGTCGGCGAGGTACGTCCGCACGGTGGGGGTGGCGTCCGACGCGCCGCGCAGGATGCCGACGCCCTTGTAGGACGGCAGCAGCGTCGACGAGTCGTAACCCTCGGAGTTCGCCCCCGCCCCCAACACCAGGTCCGAGACGTTCCACGACCCGGTACGCAGCGAGAACCGCACCTGGTGGTTGTCCCGGAAGCTGATGAACTGCGTAGCCACCTGACCACCGCCGACCCCGGAGGGCCGCTGCGTGGCATCAACGAACATCACCCCGGCGGCCGGGGCGACCTTCACCAGGTACACCAGCAGAGACGCGATCTCCTTGGAGATGTCGCCGAGATCGAAGTACTCCTGGAACTCGTCCAGGAACACCGCCCGCACCGGCATGTTGTACTTCGGGTCGCGGGCGATCTCGCGGGTCAGCTTGCCTTCCGGGCAGACGTCCACGGGCAGCCGCGACAGCCGCTCGTAGCGGTCTTGCACGTCGGCCTTGATCTCCCGCAACGCGTCGAGGACGATTTCCGCCGGATCGCCGTCGCGGGTCATCGCGAGGCCGAACGCGTACCGGTCGGCGACCAGCGCGAACTTACGCCAGTCGGGCTTACCGCCACCGTCGAGGACGGTCAGCTTCACGTACGGGTCCAGCGCCGCGTAGAGGGCCAGGGAGCGGGCGGCGAACGTCTTGCCCTGCCGAGGCTGCGCGCCGATCAAGACGCTGTTCCACATCAGGTCGACGCTCACCTTGTTGCCGCGCTCATCCAGCCCGAACGGGGCCGGCTGCCAAATGTCTGTCGGCTTGCACCGCAGCAGCGGCGTCCGGCCCGCACCTTGGGCGAGCGGGTCACGGTCGGCGACCCACAGCGTGTGCCGGCGGTGCGAGGACGGATCGCGGGTGATGAACACCTGCGACACCGCGACGTCCAACCCCGAGGCGATCGAACCGCGGGCCTTCACCGCGTCGTCAAAGGTCTTGCCGTACGGCAGATCGATCGACACCTGAGAGCCGGTACCGGAGGGGTCACGGGCCATCGTGGAACCGAACTCCACCCGCTGGTGCGGCTTGTCCGGGTTGCCGAGGCCGGCGGCGTAGTAGGCGCGCAGGATGATGTCCGGGTTGACTCGCCGGAACCGCCCCGCGACGGTCGCCGGGGTGATGATCGGCCGGTCATCCGGTCGCCCGACGTGCGCGAGGTAGGCCACGGCCAGGCCGGCACCGGCGGTCAGCGCCCACCACGGCGCGGTCGCCCACGCGAGCGGCGCGGCCACCGCCAGCGTGACCGCCTCGGCCAGCAGGACGACACCCCGCCAGGCGCGGGTGGCCTTGACCTCCCGGTGCAGCTTGTGCCACATCGCCGGGTCGTTCGCGTCGGCGGCGGCCTGCCGCAGCCCGGTCTGCTCGGTGACCCACCACCACCGCAGTTGCCGACCCGTCAGGCGGAACGCGCCGACCGTGGCCCAGAACGCGGCCTGCGTGGCGTACCACGGCGAGCGGACCGCGTGGAAACCGGCGCGGTAGCCGGCCAGCTCGGCGGCCTGCCGCACGCTGTGCTTGATGTTCTGCCACCCCGACCACCCCGCCGGGATGATCGGCCGCCGGCCGTTCGGCGCGGTAGCCGGCGGGTCGACCAGCATCCCGCCGCGCTGCGGCGTCTCATCGAGGGGCAGGTCGAAGTGCGTGGCGTCGGCGGCCGGGCGTGCCCGGCGGGCGCGGGCGTCGTCCAGGTCGACCACCTCGGCATCCGGGCCGGCGGCGGCCGGGTTGGTCAGGTCGTTTTCGGCGGCCTGCCAGTCGAATCGGTCATCTTCGTGGGGGGACGTCATGATGGGTGTTCCTCCATCTGATCCGTGAGGGTCGGGGGTTGAGGGCCGGCGGCGCGGCCGGGTTGTCGAGGCCGTGAGGCCGCGCCGCCGGGCAGGGGGTTAGCTGTCGGTCGCGCCGCAGCAGCGGCACGTCTTACCGCCGTTGACCGGGGAGCACGCGCACCCGCAGGACAGGCACCCGCGTCCCGGGACGCCGCCGGAGTAGGCGTGCATACAGCCGCAGTCGGGGCAGCGGGCCGGCATCAGCGGCCCTTCTTGCCCTTGCGGCCAATCGCGGTCGCGCCGTTGCCGATCGCGGACTGACCCTTGACCTTGACCTTCCCGGTCGTGATCGATCCGCCGTCGGAGCGGCTACCGGCGTCAAAGTTGTAGTGACCGGCGGTGCAGATCGCGAGGGTGCCGGTGCTGTCGACGGAGACGGACCGGAAGCTCTTGCCGCAGGTGGTGCAGGACGACATCGCCACGAGGATTTCCTCCTTGCCGTGGCTGCCAGCGGGTCTGGCAACCTCCGCACCCCACCGGAGATCAGGCCGGTGGGGGCGGGGGTGGTCAGACCGCGCAGAACAGCGCGGCGACGAACAGGAACCCGATGTGCCAGGACTGATCCAGCGCGTACGCGCCGGTCCCAAGCGAGGGATTGTCGTCGTGGTCCGGGCGAGGGATGCCGAGGACGTAGAGGCGGCCCGCGCCGAGCACGTCGGCGATGCGGCGCAACGGGGTGCGCCGGTCGGCGATGTAGTGCGACACCGCCGAGACGGTCAGCCCGACCGCGACGCCCCACGGGTCGAGGCGCAGGCCGGTTGCCAGCAGCATCGCGGCCAGCGTGACGGCGGCGGTCAGGGTGTAGGTGCCGACGTGGGCGGCGCAGGCGAGGCGGCCGAGCCAACCGGGTTGGCCCTTGGTGTCTGCCTGCCATTGGGTCTGTACCCAGTGGTCGGCGATCTGGTGGGCGACGTAGAGGGTGGCGAACACGGCGGCGAACGCGCCAGCGTGCGCGCTGGTCGGGTCTGCGAGCATGTTGGACTCTCCCGAGGTCCGGAACGGGCTGTGAGGGGTGAGGGCCGGCGGCGCGGCCGGGTTGTCGAGGCCGTGAGGCCGCGCCGCCGGGCGGTGCTGCGTGGGGCAGGGCCGGTCAGATCTCCCACATCTGGCCGCAGTGGGTGCAGACCATGTACTTCACGCCGTCGATGTAGGTGGTGTAGAAGGCGGGGTGCGGGCAGATCGCCATTGGTCGGGTCCTCTCGCTGTGCCGTCAGCGGGTCTGGCGGCCTCCGCGCGCCACCGGGTGATGAGCCGGTGACGGCGGGGGCGGTCAGCGACCGCGACCGGTCGGGGGGCAGTCGTCGCAGGTCGTGGGCGGTTGCGCGTTGCCCCACAAGGTGGCGGTGTGCTTGCCGCACGGGAGCAGGACCGTGCGGGAGTGCGGGTTGGGTGCGCGTCGGGGGATCATGGGTGCCTCTCCTGAGGTCGTGAGGCCGATGGGGGGACCGGCGGCGCGGCGCAGGTTGCGAGCCAGGGGCCGCGCCGCCGGGCGGCGCTAGTTGTGCGTGCGAACGAGGTGTGCGAGTGCGGCGCCCATGCCGAGTACTGCGACCGGGAGGCACGCGACGGCGGTAGTGATCCACCACGGGGCTGAGGTGACTCCGGCGGCTTCCAACAGGTGGTAGGCGACCTGACCGAGCGCGCCGATGGCGAGGGAGCCGAGGGCGGACCACTTGGCGAACGTCCGCGCCCGGTCCGGCACCCGGCCCGACAGCCATACGTACAGGGCGTACGCGCCGTACGTCTCCACCCCAATCGGGAGCGTGATCGCGGAGTTGATGGAGAAGCTGTCCCAGATGCCCGGCAGCGGGTGCACGATGCCGAACCCGGTGAGTCCGCCGAGGCCAACCCACCCGGACCAGATCGCGACGAACGCCGGCAGGGCCAGCAGCACCACCGGCCACACCACCACCGAGCGGGCCGGCGCGGGCGTGTCCGGGTGACTGACCGGCGCGACCTGCTCGACCGGCTCGGGCGGCGTGATCTCCGGCGCGGGCAGCGGGTCCGGTACGACCGGCGGCGCGGGCTCGGGTGTGGCCGGTGCGGGTGCCGGGTCCGGGGTGGCCGGGTCGGTGGTGTCGGCCGGCGGCGCGGCGGGCGTGGTCTTGAGCAGCGTCAGTAGTTCGCCGGCCTTCGGTGCGCCGATGCGGAACTCGCGCATGAGCCGGTTGCGCGACGGGAACGACTCCCCGTCCGACAGGGGCAGCGCGCGGGCCGCCGGAAGCAGGTCTTCGATCGGTTGGGGGTAGCGGGTGCCGTTGATGGTGGGGGCGGTCATGCTGCGTCCTCCTGGGGGAAGGCGCACGCGAGGCATTCGCCCAGCGAGCGCGGGATGAAGTACGGCCGAACCGTGTGGCAGGTCGGGCAGGTGCGGCGGGCGGTGAGTGCCTTGCCGATCGCGGCGCGCTGCGCGGGGGTCGCGGTGCGCTTCGGCGCGGCCAGGTCAAGGCGGTAGAGGTAGGCGGCGCGGGTGCCGCCGACGCCGCGCCACAGGATCTGAGCGGCGACGGGTTGACCACCGGGGCGCAGGCCGGCGGCGGTCAGTTGACGGCGGGTGGCGTAGCCGGGCGGGGCGCCCTTCCACCAGTAGGTAGGGATGCCGTACCGCGCTCCGTCCGGGTCGTGAAAGGCGGCGCGGACGCGGGACATCAGGCCGCGCGGCGCGGGTCGGTCCGGGCGGCGGAGTCGGCGGCGGCGCGGGTGACACGGGCCTCGGCCCGGCGCAACCGACGCCAGTCCAGCGAGGTGGGGCCGCCGTGGTCGTCGGCGTAGATCAGCGTGATTTCGGCGTCCAGGACGTCCAACTCGGCTTCGATCAGCGGCCACTCCGCATCGATCGCCGCCAGGTCGGCGGCGGTCGGTTCGGCGGTGACGGGGGCAAGGTGCGTACGCACGGGGAAACCTCCGGTGGAGTCGATGAAGTGGGGCAAACCCCCCGGGGTGCGACCAGACCGGCCGCACCCCGGGGCGAACAGGAATCAGGGGGCAGAAGCAACCGCGCGCCAGACCCGGCCCGCTCGCCCCGCTCGCCCGGGAAGACACCGGGGTCGGCCACCGTGTGGCTCAAGGCAGGGATGCCGCAGACGGATCTACGCGGCGCTTCTGCTGTGAAGTTCTTAATGAACGACCACACGACCGGCCCGTGAGCGCGCAGCGCAAAGCGTTGCCTTCCCCGGCTTCCGATCGGCTTGTCGTGCCTGGCTAGCCAGGTGCGACGAGATGAACGTAGGCCGGCTTGGCTAGTCAGGTCAAGAGAGTGCGACGAACTTTCCTAACTTGGCTAGTCAGCGCTACCGTGAGCGGGTGAGCGAGAACCTTGACTTCCTCGGCGAGCTAGACCCCGACGACCCCAAACAGGCCTCGCAGCAGATCGCGAACAAGCTGCGGGCGGCCATCCTCACGCGTCGGCTCGCGCCCGGTGACAAGCTGCCGTCTCAGCCCGAGCTAGCCACCCGCTACGGCGTGGCGCGAGAGACGGTCAAGCGAGCCTTGGACCTGCTCCGGGCAGAACGGCTGATTGTGTCCCGGCAGGGCAGCGGCGCGTTTGTTCGCGCCCAGACACAGCGGGCGGTTGAGCTGCGACCGCACATCGAAGCCTCATTCGACCGACCCCACGTCACCATCGACTTCGCCGGCTTTTCCGGCGAGACGCTGCGCGACGCGCTCGCCGAAGCACTCGACAAGGTGCGCGTCGGCCGACTTGCGCCGGAGACGATCGCGGTGCGGGTCCTGATCTCCGACATGGCTGTGCCGATGGCGCTGCCGTCGCGGGCCGAGACGCAAGCAGACGACCCAGCAGTACGCGAACGCGCGGAGCGGATCACCCGCCGGGCCGCAGACGGAATCATTGATCAGGTCGCCGAGCTGGGCGACCTCGGGCTGATCCGGTCGGCCACCGTTGAGGTGCGACTGCATCGGGCGTCTCCGCTGTTCAAGCTCTACGTCCTGAACGGCGAAGAGGTCTTCTACGGCTTCTATCCGGTGGTTGAGCGCACCGTATCGATTAAGGGTGAGCCGATGGCGATCTACGACCTCATGGGCAAGGACGTCCCGCTGTTCCACTACGCGGTGACCGACGACGACGCCTCGCACGGGACTCAGTTCGTGGAGGCGTCTCGCCAGTGGTTCGACTCGGTGTGGTCGACCATCGCTTACCGGTACGACGGATGAGCGCCGACCTCGGTCGACTGCTAGGCGAGGTCGGCGCGGTGTTGCTCGATTTCGACGGGCCGGTTTGCAGCATTTTCGCCGGTTACCCTGCGCCGCAGGTTGCCGCCGAGCTGGTTGACGTGCTGCGACAGAGCGGGGTCGACGTGCCGCCGGACCTCGCCAGCGAGCCTGATCCGCTTGAGGTTCTGCGCCGCGCCAGCGCGACCGGCGATCAAGGCATCACGCGGGCGGTGGAGGATGCGCTCTGCGCGGCCGAGCGCCGGGCCGTCGACGCTGCCGAGCCAACGCCATACGCCCGCGAGGTCATTGTGGCTGCCGGGCAAGCAGGGATCCCGGTGGCGGTGGTTAGCAACAATTCACCGGGTGCCGTAACCGCCTACCTGGCAGCGCACCGGCTCGCCGGCTACGTATCGTCGGTAGTGGGTCGAGCCTACGCCGACCCAGGCCGGATGAAGCCCAACCCGGAACCGATCCTGCAAGCCGCCCGTGCGCTCAATCAGTTGCCGGCGCGGTGCGTGCTGGTTGGTGACTCCCTCTCGGACATCCAGGGAGCGCAAGCCGCCGGGACCACCGTCGTTGCCTACGCGAACCGCCCACTCAAGGTGGAGGCGTTCCGGGCTGCCGGCGCGGATGTGGTGATCACCAGTATGGGTGCTCTGGCGTCTGCCTTGCTAGATGCCGAGTTGGACGGGATGCGGTAGGAGGTTGGGAGTGGAGCTGCCCCCCGCGCAACCGTCGACGGTTCCTGATCTCGGTACCAAGGTTGGCCCCGCCACCGCTGTTGGCAGCAGAGTGCCAGTACTCCGGTTGTGGAGTATCCGCCGGTCGATCGTTCTGGTTGTTGTTGCTGCCCTCATGATGGTTGGGGCCATGTTTGCCGGCGCGCTCTGGTTCGCTGGCTGGCCCAGCGTCAAGAGGGACGCAAGTGTCACGACATCGACGCTGTTTGAGCTTCTTAAGCTCGTGCTTGCCGTTGTGGCGGGTATTGGCGGTGTTGCCGCTCTGGTGGTTGCTTATCGTCGCCAGAGAGTCTCTGAGCACGCAAATCTTCTTGCTGAATTCGCACATCAGTTGGCGCACGCTGCTGACCTGCGTGCCGAAGTGACCACAGCCCTTGCTGAGGCGGCCGACAAGAGAGCGATGACGGAGACAGAGCGCAATGGCGTTCGCCTCTTCAATGAGCGGTTCGCTAAAGCGTCGGAGCAGATAGGTTCGGAGAAGCCAGCCGTCCGGCTGGCTGGCGTCTATGCCATGGCCGGTCTTGCAGACGACTGGCAAGAAGGCAGACAAACATGCATAGATGTTCTTTGTGCTTACTTTCGTATGCCTTATACCCCGCCGCCCCCGCAAAGTGAGGAAAATTCTAGCAAGGGCCAGCAAAGGCGGATGAGCAGGCAGGAGGCGCGCGACGCCATCGAGGAGAGGGAGGTAAGGCGCACCATCATTGGCCTAGTCAGGGATCACCTAACGTCTACTGACCCAACAATAGAGCTGCGGTCATGGCGCGGGCACAACTTCAACTTCGATGGGGCCGTTTTTGACGGGGCCGACTTCGCGGGAGTTATCCAGATCGGAGGAAGATTCTCGTTCGAAAATGCAAAATTTCTGGAAGGGCTCACGTCCTTCGCAGGTTCCGTGTTGGCCGGGTATGTTTCGTTTGAAGGGGCTCAATTCGCTGGTGGAGAAGTTAGCTTCGACGATGTGAGGCTCGATGGAGAGGTAAGTTTTCGGCGGGCGGCCTTTTCGGGTTGTGAAGTTAGCTTCTCTCGCGCGACTTTTCGTGGTCGAGTCGGGTTCGCCGACGCCATCGTCAGCAACGGCATAGTTCTCTTCGATGCCGCCTCCTTCGACTCTGGGTCTGTTGTCTTCACTGAAACCAAGCTCGAAGGAGGTGCGGTAGTTTTCGATGGGGCTTGGTTTGGGCGCTCGGCTCGTGTCACCCTGGACGAAGCGTTGTTCAACGGTGGTACTGTTTCGCTGCGCTGGCCGGTTCTCGACCAGGGTGCATGGCTATACCTACTGCCTCTCGCCGAACTGCCCGGAGTGATTACGGGGGCAGCGCGCGAATAATTGTCTTTTGATTCCCGCACAGGGCCCCAGAGCCGCCGAGCTGAAACTCCTGCCCTTCCCTAGTAAGTATTGCCGGATCAATCTGCGGGCTTCCTCGTGTGAGGAATTTCCGGATGGATGTACTTAACCATTCGATTAATTACATCAAGGCTGAGCGCAAACAAATCTTGCACTTCTTCGATATCGTAAATCTTGTCGGGATGCTGCGTCGGGTTCCGAAATCCTGTGCGCAGGTTGTCCAGGTTATTTAACAGAATCGCCGGCGGGGCATCGTGGCGCTTCCTGAGGTGGTTGACTATAGCGCCCCAGACCATCTGCTTCTGATCTAATCTACCTCGTTTAACTATTGAGCAGTAAAACCAACGAAGGGTGTCCTCGGTACCCCTCATAAGGTGGAAGGCGGCGGCCGTGGGAGTTTCAAATGCGATGCAGCGCCCCGCCTCGCCGAGATCATATTTCGCAACCTCTGGGAGCTTGTCGAAGACGCCAGGCGCCATTATTGATTCTACGTCATTAAGAAGCTTGTCGACGTTAAACCGCTTGTCTTTGGTGACATATGCATAGATTCCTTGCGCTTCCGCCACCAAGGTCGATTGAACTATGTGGGCGGCCTGCCTTATTAGGATGGCTTCGTCCGCGCTGAGTTTGCAGGCGACTTTCTCGTCACCTTCAAGATTAGCGTGGTGCTCCTGCCACAAATTCAAAATCGCTTCGAACTGTCGCTCGAACACCCGTAGTGTCACGTGCAGACGTTGGGCTTTGCAGGATTCAACGAAACGCTTCATGCAATATTCAAGCGTCTTCGGAGCGTACAAGTGGACGCCTTCTTGGACGCCGAGCATCAACCGGATGTCGTTCCCGAGGAGAACGTACTTCTCAATCGACAGAGCTTCCACGTGAGACTCGCTAAGATAGCAGGGACGAAGCCCTTCAGGATATCGCCAGCCCTCGTCGCTCCTGAAGCGGAAACGCCGTGCAGTGGCGTCGCGAGTTTCGCCGCCAGCCCGACCAGGACCGAGCGCGCCGAGCGCCTACGCGACTCCTTTGGCGAAGTCGCTCATCGCTACGGTGCCGCCCTGGGCTCGGGTGCGTACGTTGATGAGCACGAGGCTGACCGGGAACAGGATCGAGCCCGAGCCGCTGAGCAGCACCTAGAGCAGGTGAGTGTCGCGGGCGCGAGTAGCAGGCCGAGGTAGCCGAGCACGAAGCGGCCCCGGCGGCTCAATTGGTGATGCAGCCGGCGTTCAAGCGTCCGGCGGCAAGTGGGCGGCAGGGAGTAGTCGTGGAAGCGCTGCACCGCAGGTCGGCGGCCTACGCGCTTCGGTCTTGAAAACCTATCGCTGACGCCCCAACGACGCGGCCTTGCCCGGCACGGATGTTCCGGCCGTTGCCCCAGTGGCGGATCAATCACCCGTTAGTCCCCGAACCGCAGGCGGCCGCCTGAGCCGTAGTGACGCACGTCCTCCCTAAGATCCGGGTTCATGGATCTGGGGGAAGCGCTCCGCGGTGTTCAACTGAAGGCCTACGTGCACTCGCAGGGGAGGGACCAGCCTGCGCAGCAGCACCTACAGGCGGTCCGGCGTGAGTTGAAAGCGCTCGTACCGTCGGGCATGAGGGTGCTCACCAGCGGCGCCGGTCAGAGCTTGCCCGTGGTGCCGTGGATCGCGGTCCTCGACAGCAATGTGACCACGACCGCGCAGGAAGGGCTCTACGTCGTCTACCTGTACCGGCAGGATCTCTCGCGGGTCTACCTGAGCATGAACCAAGGCGCGACGCAGCATCAGCGGAACGCCGGAGAGGCCGGTCTAACGGGTGTGGCCCAGGATCGGGCCGCTCTGGCCGAGCTTCGGGCCGAGACGGCGCTGATGCGTAAATACCTCAGCGAGGAAGCCTTGGTCGGCCTGACAGAGGTGATCGAGCTCGGGGCGCCGCGGAACCGCTTTCTGCCGTGCGGCTACGAGGAGGGCAACGTGGCCGCGATCCAGTACGACCCGGCGCAGCTCCCGGACGAGGATGCGTTGCAAGCTGACCTCAATCGCTTCCTGGCGCTGTACGCGTCGTGTGTCGAGATCAAGAACGAGATTCGGACGACCGAACAGGGCCTGATCAAGACCACGGCCGGCTCGGGCAAGGCCAAGCCCAGGTTCAAGCCCAAGCCGCCGGCGTTCCGTCCTAAGACGCCCGCGGAGTACCACGCGCGGATGAAGGCGTATCTCCAGGACCGTATGCCACGTCATGAGGCGCTGCTGAACGACTTCGCCAAGCAAGCTAGGGCCGCCGGGCTCGTTCCGGCAAACAATGCTCACCCCTGCGACCTCACCGTCACGGGCCAGGGCAACCACTGGCTGGTCGAGGTGAAGACGGTAGGCGCGAACGCGGAGCATGCAGTCCGAGACGCGATCGGGCAGCTCTTCTCCTACCGGCACTTCTGCTACCGCGAGAACGGACGCAGCGACCCGTCCCTGGTGGCGCTGTTCTCCGAACCGGTGGGCGAGGCGCTGGTGGACCTCATCGAGTCCTTGGGCATCGAAGCCATTTGGCGACAGGGCGCGGAGTGGTGCGGCCGTACTTCTGGCGGCGCCCGGAGCCTTCTGGCTGCCGCTACAACCTCGGCTGCACCCAACGCCTAGGAGGCTGGTACACCTCGGGCTGCGGCAGCTCGGCCCTTGACTGACAACCGTGGTTGTCGCTGTAGCGGTTTAGGCGCGCTCGACGTACTAGAGCTGAACGTAGTTGTCTGGATTCACTAGGAAGGGGGACTGTGGAGCGCAACGTTCAACCCCTGTCAGGGGCGAGCACCAGCGTCGGGGTGCCACCAGTCCCGCCAGCGGATAGTCCCGTGCCGGAGCTTCGGCTCTGGAGCATCCGCCGGTCAATGGCGGTGGTCATCGCCGCTGCGGTGCTGGTGGTCGGAGCCCTGGTTGCTGGAGCGCTCTGGTACGCCGGGTGGCCGGGCCTCCGTCGGGACAGCACCGTCACGGCGGGCACGCTGTTTGACCTTCTGAAGCTAGTTTTTTCTGTGGTGGCAGGCGTCGGGGGCGTCGCGGCTCTAGTAGTGGCGTACCGACGGCAGCGCGTCGCTGAGCACGCAAACGAGCTGGCCGAGTTCGCCCATGGGTTGGCGCATGCTGCTGACCTCCGCGCAGAAGCGGCCGAGGGCCGAGCCAAGATCGAAACCGATCGTAACGGCATCCGGCTGTTCAACGAGCGATTCGCCAAGGCGTCCGAACAGCTCGGGTCGGACAAAGCGGCAGTGCGGTTAGCTGGAGCCTACGCCATGGCCGGGCTCGCAGACGACTGGCGAGACGGCCGGCAGACCTGCATCGACGTCCTCTGCGCCTATCTCCGCATGCCGCCTCCAGAGCCCCCGAGCGAAGCGCCGACTGAGGCGGACGACAAAGCATCGGTGGCGGCTGCGGAGAGTGCTCGGATTGTTCGCGAGGAGCGGGAGGTGCGTCATACCGTCATCCGGCTCATCGGCAGGCATCTACGTCTTTCCGAGGGGGATGCAGCGTCCTGGCGCGGCTTCGACTTTGACTTCACCGGCGCAGTTCTCGACGGTGGTGACCTGTCGGCCGCGACGTTCAGCGGCGGGCGGGTGTCCTTCATAGGAACGACGTTCACCGACGGACGGGTGTCCTTCGACGGGGCGACGTTCAGCGGCGGGCACGTGCTCTTCGAGGGGGCGACGTTCAGCGGCGGGCAGGTGTCCTTCCTCGGGGCGACGTTCAGCGGCGGGCAGGTGTCCTTCCTCGGGGCGACGTTCAGCGGCGGGGAGGTGTTCTTCCACAGGGCGACGTTCAGCGGCGGGAAGGTGTTCTTCCTCGGGGCGACGTTCAGCGGGGGTGAGATGCCCTTCCACAGAGCGACGTTCAGCGACGGGGAGGTGATCTTCGCCGGGGCGACGTTCAGCGGCGCGCGGCTGTCCTTCGAGGGGGCGACGTTCAGCGGCGGGGAGGTGCCCTTCGTCGGGGCGACGTTCACTGGCGGGCAGGTGTCCTTCCGCAGGGCCACGTTCAGCGGCGGGAAGGTGCCCTTCCAGGGGGCGACGTTCAGCGGGGGCCGGGTGCGCTTCCTCAAGGCGACGTTCAGCGGCGGGGAGGTGTCCTTTATCGGGGCGACGTTCAAGGGCGGAGACGTGTCCTTCGAGGGGGCGCAGTTGGACGTGCCGCCGAAGTTCGGCCAATGGCCGGACGGGCGTCCGCCGGACGGGTTGCACCTGCCTACTTGCTAAAGGCGCGTCGTATCTGTGTCGCGAGCAGGGCGAGGGAGTCCATCTGACCAGTTCAGGGCCGCGAGGGTAGCGCTCTGTAAATCCGTCGCGAAAGCTACAGAGGTTCGAATCCTCTACCCGCCACCAGGGAGCGTCAGACCCCTGACCCGCATTTTGCGGGTCAGGGGTCTGGCCTGCTTTGCAAGGCAGCAACTACCGATGTCCACGAGACGCCCTTGATCGGGCACGTAGGGGGCACGACGTGAGCGAGCCAACACCGCCGGATGGGGTGGCTGCCAACGTTCCGGCGAAGCCCTGCTTTGTCATCGCGCCCATTGGGCCCGCCGGTTCAGAGACTCGACGTCGCAGCAACCAGATCATGAAGTACCTGATCCGTCCGGTGCTGGGCAGGCATGGCTACGTCGCCGTCCGAGGCGATGAGATGGATCAAGGCGGGCTGATTACCAGTCACATTTTGACCCGGATCGCAAACGATCCGCTTGTGATCGCCGACCTTACGGATGCCAACCCCAACGTCTACTACGAGTTGGCGGTGCGCCACGTGCTGCGGAAGCCCTTCATCCAGCTGATCGATTCCGCTCAGCGGCTGCCATTCGACGTCGCGGGCCTACGAACGATCCATGTCGATCATAGAGATCTCGATAGCGTGGAGGACGCAAAGGCGGCCCTCACGCGGGCGATCGAGAGCATTCACAAGGGCGAGCCGATCGAGACGCCTATGTCCTTCGCGATCGAGCTACAGGATCTGCGAACATCGGCTAATCCCGAGGAGCAGGGACTCGCGCAGATCTTGGAGGCTGTGAAGCGCATTCAGCGGGACGTCCAGGTCAGCCGGACACGGGGCGCGTCTCTTGAGGATTTCATGTCTCTCCGAAGGTGTGTCGAAAGACTTGCGGAGGAGGGCCGCCTGACGGACGACGACGTCGCCATGCTAGTCACCAGAACAACCACCGGCCCTTTTGATGATTGGGCTAATTCACTCCCAATCAAGGGCGCGGCTTTTGACGACCCGTGGGCGAATACGCCCCCGTCGCCGTCGGCCTCACCGACCTTTGATGACGAACCGCCATTCTAGGCTTGGGCAAGAGCGCAGGGGTGGGCCTCGCGGACGCTAAGTGGCGGATCTGCTGTTCTGCCGATGACCGTGGGCGTTGGGCGGCCGACCTGACTTCCGCGTCGGTTCGTTTGAGGCGCGTCAGACGTAGGGGCTGCTGTCGCAGATGATGGGCGCGGTCGGTAGACAGAAGGCAGGTCCCGGTCACCCCCGTGCCGGGGAGTCGAGTAGTCTCGGCCGCTGGCCACGTGCCGGATCTTCGTCGGTGTCTCGTCTGGTTGACGCCGCCTCTGCTGACCGGAGCCGCAGGGATTGCTACTGGGCTCGCGGTGCCCGGAACTTCGGGGCACGGCCCGCACGTTTGGCTGCTAGGTCTGTCGGCCTTCCTCGCTGCTCTAAGTGTCCGCGCGGGCGGCGTGGCACCATCGCCCAATAAAAAACCGCGTGCTAGAAATTTAAGGTCCCGGTGGGTTGCTCCACGGCGGGTGAGCGCGTGTGGCACATGGTCGGCCGTCGGTGGGCCAGGCCGAGGGTAGTCCGCTCAGGGTGCTGACCAGAGCGCCCATGTTGGCCCGGCATTACTCCCAGACGAGAAAGCTGACTTCCAACACGCATATGCTGCCCGCGAAGCGCTCGCGGTCTTCATCGTCCTTGAGGAATTTCTCGCACATGCTCAACTTCGATACCACCAGCTTGCCGTGACGGCCCTCGCTGGTGCGTAGGCAGAAGGAGGAACCGGCTTGGAGCTGCGGCGCCGTGGCCAGCGATGACCACGCAGCGTTGTCGACTTGTGCGCATTCCTGAAATGTTGCTTTCCCGCTTGGCGATGAAGCGAAGACGGTTCCGTTGGCTCCACCAAGGGAGCTTTCGTTGAGCACGAGATCTGTGCCGTTGGTCGTCCCGAAATGCCGGTGGTTGTCGTCGACATCCCAGTATCTGTTGCCCTGCGGATCATCGGAGCCGTACTCGTCGAGGGTCTGGAAGCGAGGGCTCCCGCTGCTGTGCACTACTTCTCGTGTCGGCGCCTCCGTTGAAGGGGGCGACGTATCGCCGTTGCCCAGGCTCCCAGAGGGAGTTGGTGGGCCCGTGTTCGTGCTTTGCGTGGGGGAGGAGCTCAGGCTGTTGGAAGGCGCGGTGGATGGCGTGGGTGGCGACGCGGCTCCCTGGTCATCCTTGACGGGAAAGAGCCATGCAAGCAGGGCCACGAGAGCGCTGAGAAGCCCGACGACCGCGCCGATGCCGGCCCACTCTCCTCTGCCGAGGTGCTGACGGAGGCTGTTCCGGGATGGCTTGTCACGATCGCTCACGTTCGACCTCGCTCCACACACGACAGATCACATAACTTAGCGTCGTGCAGCGGTGACCGAAGCCCCGCTTGCTGGCCCTACGGCCTGCGGCACGCGGCAGCCTCGCTCTGGCTGAAGGCCGGCGTCCCGCCGACCGATGTGCCGGGCGCCTGGGCCGCGCCGCCGTCGTCCTGCTTCCGCGTCTGGGCCAGCTGCATCGACTGCGGCGACGACGCCATGAACCACAAGATCGGCGACTGGTCAGAATTTTCGGGTGATGACAGGAATGGTCGGCCTCGTGCTGCTGTTGGCGCTGGGCTCCGCTGCGCTCTTAGCCCTCGTGCACGTGGCTGCGTGGCTGTGGCGGTCGTTGAGGCGTGGGGTTACTTCTCTGCCGCGCGCTGTGAAGTCCCTGACGGTCGAGCAACCTCCGGGAGGGGCCTTCAACGACTCCCGGGACGTGTGGCCGATGCCCAGGGACGACTGATCCGAGGCGCTGCCAAGCTGGCGCTGCCTTCAGAACTATCGGCTCGCCGGGCTGGTGTGGTGGGCTCCCCACCCTCCCGGGAATGATGCGGGCATGTCCTCACCCGCACCGGACCGCGACGCACCTGCCGGAGAGCACCTCATCAAGATCTGGTTCAGGTTCGTGCCGCGGGAGGGCTGGCTTCCTTACGACACCGAGGGCTTGTGGGGTGTCGCGGCGGGCCCGGACACGGCTCGCATATGCAATGCGCCGTTCCTTCAGGACGGCGTTGCCGAGGGAGACGTGGTGCGCTTCACCGTGGATCCGCAGGGAGTTCGCTGGGCGACTGGACGGGTCGAGGCATCGGGAAACTGCACGGTGAGGGTCCTACCGAAGCCCCGTGGCCCTCTCGGGTCAAACGCGCAAGCTGTCTACGACCGCCTGGCGGGCTTCGGCCTCGGCGGCGAGGCGTTCAGCACGGAACTTCCGCTCGTCGCCGTGACGGTGCCAGCGACAGCCGATTTCTCGGCCATCAAGGCGACCCTGCAACACGGCGAGGCGGCGGGCTGGTGGAGCTTCGAGGTCGGCTGCGCGAACGACGCGTGGGAAGCGGCCTGAACATCGGGGGCGTGGGCACGGCGGGGCCATGGCCTGTGGAGGCGCGAGCGGCGTTCGAGGAGCCCCGCGACTTCCCACGCCCGTTCTTCCGGACGTGTAGGACCCCTAACTGAGGCTTCCTGCCCCGGTTGAGCTGTGCAAATGCGTCGCTCGGCGGGCTCGGCGGTGCTCCTGGCCGCCAGGAGGGAATCCGGTCCGGGGACTGGTCTATTGGCGAAGACCCGGTATGGTGGTCGATGGCTGGACGCCGAACGCACGACGCGAACGCACCTCCTGGAGGCGTCACTCACAGTGACCAAGATGTCGGATCTGGTGCTCTGCCGCGACAGCGCCGAATTTGTGGTGAAGGTCGTATTCGACGCTGTGTGAAGCGCTGACCTGCCCTGCACGGCTGTGATCTGCTCCGGTGCGGTGGGGCTGGTGGGCCGAACGGCGGGAAGTTACAGACGGTGGGGCCCAACGGGCTGCCCACCACTTCTCTGGCTGCCCGCACTGTGGCACGATCGTGGAACCTCCACCACCCCCACGACATTTTCCGACAGGAGCAATCATGTCTGGTCTTAGGTTGGGCCGGCTGCTTGGCTCACTTTTCACCCTCGCCGCACTTGTGAGCGGCATCGTCAGTGTTGATCTCGGCAGCAGCTCAGGGGGCGGCGCTCAGGCTGGCGACATCGTTTGGCAGACCGTGCAAACCGCCGACAAGTCCGTGCCGACGGCGCAGGCAGCCGACATCGTCTGGCAGTGAGGCGATTGCCTCGGGCTGGTCATCCAGTTTGGCCGTCCTGGTGGAAGGCACCATCGACGTAGTGACGGTATCGTGACCGCTCGGCGTCAATCCGAAGGAGCGCCATGAGCGGTCATGGTCAACCCCGGCGCAGGTCGTCCGAGGACGCGTGGATCATCACCGCGCCCCTCGCGCTGATCGCGGTCGTCTGTGCCACCGCCACCGGGTTGATCGCGAAGGAGCCCTTCGGCGACTGGCCCGAGGCGATGCTCCTTCTCGTCATCATGATCGTGGCGGGGTTGCCGCTGCTCAGCCTGGTGGTCCGGCGGCAGACGATCGGCGTCACGCTCACCGAGCTGCCGATGGTCCTCGCGCTCTACTTTCTGCCGCCGCTGACGGTGGTGGTCATCTACACGTTGAGCTCCCTGATCACCCACACCAGGCAACGGTTCTCGGCGCCGAAGGTGTGGTTCAACGTCGCGCGCGCCGCCGCGGGAACGTCGCTGGCTGTCCTGGTCCTCCAGGCGTTCCCGCCCATGGAGGGCGTCGGTCCGAGCACCTGGGTCAGCATCTTCGCCGCCGTGAGCATGGTGATCCTGATCAGCTACGCCAGCGTGGCGGCCGTACACACGTTGCTGCACGGCTGGCAGACCGGGCGCGGGACGTTGCGGACCGCCACGCCGGCGGTGCTCACCGCGGCGATCAACGTGGCGGTCGGCCTGATCGTGCTGATTCTGGTCCGTAGCACGTGGTGGTCGCTGCTCCTCCTGGCAGCCCTCGGTGCCGGCCTTGCCCTGGTCTACCGGGCTTACGCTCAGTTCTTCCGCCAGCACCGCACCCTCACCGACCTGTACGACCTGACCCGCGCCGTAGTGGGTAGCGGGCACAGCGGCACGCTCGCCGACGCTCTGCTCGGCCGGGTCCGGGCGTTGATGCAGGTGGAGTACGCGACGTTGTGGCTGCCGGCCCAGGGGAGGCACCCCGAGACCCTGCTGACCGCGCGGGTGGACGACCCGGGCCTGCTCGACCTGGCGCTCACCCCGGCGATGATCCGCGAACGGGTCCTGGAGACTGGGCGTACCGTCGCGGTGGGCCGTGGGGTGACGACCGACGGTGAGTTCCGCGCGGAGCTGGCCGAGCGCCGGATCAAGGACGCGGTGGTGGTGCCGCTGCGGTCGGGTGAGGTCGTCATCGGGACCCTCGAGGTGGCCAACCGGCTCGGCGACGGCAACAACTTCAGCTCAGCGGACATCGCGGTCTTCGAGACGGTGGCCGCGCACGCCGCGGTGGCGCTCGAGAATTCGCGACTTGTCGACCGCCTGCGGCACGACGCGTACCACGACACCCTGACGCGGCTGCCCAACCGACGGCGCATCACCGCCGCCCTGGACGAGTCGGTCAAGATCGGTGCGCCCGACGAGGTGGTGGCGTTGCTGCTGTTCGACGTCGACGGGTTGCAGCAGGTCAACGAGTCCCTCGGTCACGCCGCCGGGGACAAGGTGCTGGTCGAGGTCGCCAACCGGCTGCGGGCGAGCGCGCCGTCGTCGGCTCTGGTCGGTCGTGCGGGCGGCGACGAGTTCCTGGTGACCCTCCGGTTGGAGAGCGCCGAGGCGGCACTCGAACTGGCCGAACAGTTGCGCGACCAGATCCGCGACGAGATGGTCTTCGACGCGCTCACCCTCGACGTGAACACCGCCGTCGGGGTGGCCGTACACCCGGATCATGGCAGCGATGCCGCGACCCTGCTGCTCCGGGTCGACCTGGCGGCGAACGTCGCCAAGTCGGTGCCGGGCAGCGTGCAGTTGTTCAACCCGGGTCTGGAGTCCCGGTCGTTGCGCCGCCTGGGTCTCGCCGGTGACCTGCGCCAGGCGTTGGACCAGGGCGAGCTGGAGGTCTACTTCCAGCCGAAGGTGACCTTGCGGGACCGGCGTCTGGTCGGTGTCGAGTGTCTGGCCCGCTGGGAGCATCCGACGCACGGCACCGTCGCTCCCGAGGACTTCGTGGCGGTGGCCGCGCACACCGGCCAGTTGAGTCGGCTCACCGAGGTGGTGCTCCGCGAGGGGCTGCGGCGCAGCCGGGACTGGGCCGAGGCCGACCAGCCGCTGCCCATCGCGGTGAACCTCGCCGCCCGCACGCTCACCGACCAGCACTTCCCGGACCGGGTGCAGGAGCTGCTGACCGAGTACGGGGTGCCGGCGCAGCGCCTCACCCTGGAGATCACCGAGTCGGGCGTGCTGGACGGTACGGACCGGCCCATCCCGACGCTGCGTCGCCTCCGCGACCTCGGCGTCCGGCTGTCGGTGGACGACTTCGGCACCGGTGACTCGTCGCTGGCCCACCTGCGCCGGTTGCCGGTGCACGAGGTGAAGGTGGACCGCTCCTTCGTCCAGGGCATGGCCACCGACCCGGGAGACCTCGCGATCGTCAACGCGGTGGTGACACTCTCGCAGCAGTTCGGCCTGGCCGTGGTCGCCGAGGGGGTGGAGAGCGAACTGACCCTGGAGCTTCTTCAGGACATCGGGTGCGAGATCGGTCAGGGATTCCTGTTCAGTCGGCCGCTGCCGTACGAGCGACTGGCTGCCTGGTTCGGCGCTCAGGTGGACCCGGAGACGATCTCCGGCGGCGAGCTTCCGCGCCTGCGTGTGGTGCCCTGAGCTGGTCATACGCGGCCGCTGGGGATCCGATTTCACCTGCCGACCCCTGCCGTGTATTCTACTTCTGCGCGCCCCACGGGGAGATCGCGCAGGCCCCCTTAGCTCAGTCGGCAGAGCGTCTCCATGGTAAGGAGAAGGTCTACGGTTCGATTCCGTAAGGGGGCTCGAGGGTTCAGCTGGACCCACCGCGGCGGTGTAGCTCAGATGGCAGAGCAAGCGGCTCATAATCGCTGTGTCGCCGGTTCAAGTCCGGCCACCGCTACTCTCGTCTTCCGGGCTGGTTCCCGGTGGTCGTTGAGATGGGCGCCACTGGCGCCCACTTTGCATGTCCGCGCAGTCAGCGTCTAGGCTGACGCGTCGTAGTTGTTTCCGTTAGCGAGGAAGGCACTCCGCCGTGGCGAAGGCTACCGATGTCCGGCCGAAGATCACTTTGGCGTGTGTGGAGTGCAAGGAGCGCAACTACATCACGCGCAAGAACCGCCGGAACGACCCCGACCGCATCGAGCTGAAGAAGTTCTGCCCGCGCGACGGCCGGCACACGGTTCACCGCGAGACCCGCTGACCGCCGGCCGGCACCCGTCGGCCGTCGTCGAAGCCTTTCCAACCGCCGATCTGACCGGTCGGGCGCGGCGTTGCCGCAGCCTGCCAACCAGATCGGCGGTTGTGCTTTCCGTGTAGGTTCGCGGCATGTCCCTGGACCCTTCCTTCGTCGGCCGCACGTATCCGCCGACCGCCCCGTACCAGGTGGGCCGAGAAAAGATCCGTGAGTTCGCCACGGCCATCGGCGCCACGGACGCGGCTCACCACGACCCGGCCGCGGCGCAGGCCCTGGGCCACCCGGACGTGGTCGCTCCGCCGACCTTCCCGGTGATCGTCACCATGGCCGCGACCCGTCAGATCATCGAGGACCCGGACCTGGGCGTCGACTACAGCCGCCTCGTCCACGGCGACCAGCGGTTCGCGTACACCCGGCCGGTGGTCGCGGGCGACGAGCTGGTCTGCGTCAACACCATCGAAGAGGTCAGCAACCGGGGCGGGCACGGCCTCCTCACCACCCGCACGGACGTGAGCACCGTCGCCGGGGAGCCGGTGGTCGCCGTCTGGGCCCGGTACGTCATCCGTGGAGAGGCCTGAGATGGAACTGCCAACCAAGACGTTCCGGGTGACCCGGGCGGACCTGATCCGCTACGCCGGCGCCTCGGGTGACTTCAACCCGATCCACTGGAGCGACCGGGTCGCCACCAAGGTGGGCCTGCCCGGGGTCATCGCGCACGGCATGTTCACGATGGCGCTGGTCGGCCGGGCGGTCACCGAGTGGGCCGGCGCGCCCGACGCGGTGGTCGAGTACGGCGTACGGTTCACCCGGCCGGTGGTGGTCCCCGACGACGACCAGGGGACCGAGATCGAGGTGACCGCGCGGGTCCGTGAGGTGACCGAGGACGGCCTCACCCGGCTCGAGGTGACCGCGACCTGCCTGGGCGACAAGGTGCTGTCGCAGGCCCGCGCGGTGATCCGTACGGCACGCTGAACCGAGGCCGGATAGGCGCAGATCCCGGGCGGCACGGCACGCTGAACCGGGGGCGCGCGGCGCGCGGAATCGGCTTCGCCACGCGTGGCGGGGAGACCGGTTGGGAAAGTCGGGCGCCTACCCGTACACTGGTCCGCCGTGGGGCAAGTGACCCCTGCACGGTCGTCTGTGACCGCGTGGGGCGAGTGTTGCCGCACAGGGGTGTAGCTCAATTGGCAGAGCAGCGGTCTCCAAAACCGCAGGCTGCAGGTTCAAGTCCTGTCACCCCTGCGCCTCAGGCCTGACCGTTCCCGTGGGTCGCGCCGCCGACAAGGCGGCGTCCGGCCCGTGGTGGTGGCACCGGCGGGGTGGTTCCGAGGCAATCGGGGCTCCCGGTCGGACCACCGGCCGCGGCCCGTCGCGGGACGGTTGGGTCCGGCCGGCGTGACCAGCGCCGCGTACGCCGCCCGGCGTGCGACCCGAGATTCCGCGACGGAGGGCGAAGTGGCCGACAACAAGCGGCGCGGCGAGGACGCCGGCGACGATCGTCTCGACGACGAGATCGTCGACGACGTAGCCGACGACGATGCCACCGGCGCGGACGAGCCGGTTTCCCGGGGCGGCACCGCGACGCGGGCCCGCGCTCGGGCGGAATCGGCGGACAGCCGGCCGACCACGAGGTCGGAAACCGGTCGGGTGGGCGTGTTCGGCCGCATCGCCCGGTTTTTCCGCGAGGTCGTTGCCGAACTGCGTAAGGTCATCTGGCCGACCCGCAAGGAGTTGCTGACGTACACCGCCGTGGTGGTCACGTTCGTCGCGGTGATGCTGACGATCGTGGGTCTGCTGGACTACGGCTTCGCCAAGGCCGTGTTGTTCGTCTTCGGCAACTCGGACTGACCGGCTGTCTCCAGCCGATAGTGACGGAAGTGAGCGAGCGTGCCTGAGTACGACGAGACCGCCGGAGAAGTGGACGAGCAGTCCACGGTCGCGACGGCGGCTGGTGACGAGTCGGTTGAGGCCGCCAGCGAGCCGGAGTTCCCCACCACCGAGCCTGCGCCGGACGAGGACTACGACCCGGTCGCCGAGCTGCGGCAGAAGCTGCGTTACGCGCCGGGTGACTGGTACGTGGTGCACTCGTACGCCGGTTACGAGAACAAGGTGAAGACCAACCTCGAGACGCGGATCACGAGCCTCGACATGGAGGACTTCATCTACCAGGTCGAGGTGCCGACCCGGGAAGAGGTCGAGGTCAAGAACGGTAAGCGTTCGCAGGTCCAGGCCAAGGTCTTCCCCGGTTACATCCTGGTCCGGATGGAGCTGACCGCCGAGTCCTACTCGTGTGTCCGCAACACCCCGGGTGTGACCGGCTTCGTCGGTGCGACCGACCGGGCCGACCGGCCCGCGCCGCTGTCGCTCGACGAGGTGCTGAAGTGGCTGGCGCCGGCCGTCGAGACCGAGCAGAAGAAGGTGAAGCCGGAGATCAAGGTCCTCGACTTCGAGGTCGGCGACTCCGTCACCGTCACCGACGGCGCGTTCGCCTCGCTGCCGGCCACGATCAGTGAGATCAACGCCGACCAGCAGAAGCTCAAGGTGCTGGTGTCGATCTTCGGCCGGGAGACCCCGGTGGAGCTCAACTTCAACCAGGTCGCCAAGATCTGATGGTCGTCGGCGGCGGGCCCAGCCCGCCGCCGACGTCGGCGTACGCCCTCCCGCTCGACCTCGGCGGACGAGCGGGCTGCGGCCTGCGCTATTCTTGAACGTCGCCGCTGTCGCATCGCGCTGACCGTGCGCGCCCCGCCGCGGCGGCGACGGCCGCATTTTCCCAGCTCCAAGCCCCAGGAAGTGACATGCCTCCGAAGAAGAAGCTCGTCAAGACGTTCACGCTTCAGCTGCCGGCGGGCCAGGCCACGCCGGCGCCGCCGGTCGGCCCCGCGCTCGGTCAGCACGGCGTGAACATCATGGAGTTCTGCAAGTCCTACAACGCGCAGACCGAGTCCCAGCGGGGCGACATCGTCCCCGCCGAGATCAGCGTGTACGAGGACCGGTCCTTCACCTTCGTGCTGAAGACCCCGCCCGCCGCCCGGCTCCTGCTCAAGGCCGCCGGTATCCAGAAGGGTTCGGGCGTTCCGCAGGCGACGAAGGTCGGCTCGGTCAGCCGCAGCCAGCTCCGTGAGATCGCCGAGAAGAAGATGGCCGACCTCAACGCCAACGACGTGGACCAGGCCGAGAAGATCATCGCCGGCACCGCCCGGTCGATGGGCATCACCGTCAACGACTGACGTCGGCTCCCCGCCGACGACCCGATCGTGGGAGGGCTCGCGCCGAGCGGCCCGCCAGAGACCACAGGAGTAATCAGCAATGCAGCGCAGCAAGAGCTACCGCAAGGCCGCCGACGTCATCGACCGGTCGAAGCTCTACACCCCCGCCGAGGCCGTGAAGCTGGCCAAGGAGACCACCAACGTCAAGTTCGACGCCACGGTCGAGGTCGCCATGCGCCTCGGCGTCGACCCCCGCAAGGCGGACCAGATGGTCCGCGGTGTGGTCAACCTGCCGCACGGCACCGGTAAGACCGCCCGCGTGATCGTCTTCGCCAGCGGCGCGAAGGCCGAGGAGGCCGCTGCGGCGGGTGCGGACGAGGTGGGCACCGACGAGCTGGTCGCCCGCATCCAGGGTGGTTGGCTCGACTTCGACGCGGCGATCGCCACGCCGGACCAGATGGCCAAGATCGGCCGGATCGCGCGGATCCTGGGCCCGCGCGGTCTCATGCCGAACCCGAAGACCGGCACGGTGACCATGGACGTCACCAAGGCGGTGCAGGACATCAAGGGCGGCAAGATCACCTTCCGGGTGGACAAGCACTCGAACCTGCACCTGATCATCGGCAAGGCCTCCTTCTCGGAGAGCCAGCTGGTGGACAATTACGCCGCGGTGCTCGACGAGGTGCTGCGGGCCAAGCCGTCCGCGGCGAAGGGCAAGTACCTCCGCAAGGTCATCCTCACCACCACGATGGGCCCGGGCGTTCCGGTCGACCCGAACCTGGTGAAGAACCTGACCGAGGACTCGGCCGACGCCTGAGCCGACTCATCGCTCCACCGGGGCGCCGCCACGATCGTGGCGGCGCCCCGGCGCGTTCCGGGTGTGGCAAGCTCGACCGCATGCGGCTGGAGAACGTCTGGTTGCGGTACCACCGGCGGGGCCCGTGGGTGCTGCGTGACGTGGACGCGCGGATCGGTCCGGGTGAGGTGGCGGTCGTCCTGGGCCGCAACGGGGTGGGCAAGTCCACCCTGCTCCAGGTGGCCGCCGGGGTGTTGCGGCCGGGCCAGGGGCGGGTCGTCGACCGGCCGGCCCGGGTGGGTTGGGTGCCGGAGCGCTTCCCGGCCGACCAGCCCTTCACCGTGTCCCGCTATCTGACCGGCATGGCCCGCGCGGCCGGGCTGGGGCGCACAGCGGCCGACGAGGCGGTGGCGACCTGGACGCGGCGGCTCGGGCTGGACCCGTTCCGCGCGGTGCGGCTCCCGGAGTTGTCCAAGGGCACCGCGCAGAAGGTCGGTCTCGCCCAGGCCATGCTGCGGACGCCGGGCCTGCTCGTACTCGACGAGCCGTGGGAGGGCCTGGACGCCGCGACCCGTGAGCTGGTTCCCGAGCTGATCGACGAGGTGCTGGCCGACGGTGGCATGGTCCTGGTCAGCGACCACCGGGGGGAGACGGTCCGGTTGCCGGCCGCCCGCCGCTGGTCGGTGGCCGCCGGCGTGCTGACCGAGGAGACCGCGCCCGCCGACGAGGAGGCCATCGCCGTGGTCGAGGTCGCGGTGCCGGCCGCGCGCGTCGCCGGCACCGTCGCCCGCCTGCGGGCCGAGGGCCACCAGATTCTTCGGGTACGCGCCGACGCCTCCACCGCCCCACCCCAGGCGCACCCGTCCACCCCATCGGCCTCCACGGCGCTGCCGACCCCGTCGGCCTCGACGGCGCGGCCCGGAGCGGCCGACGAGATGGTCGAGCCCGGCACGGGGGAGGGCCGGTGAACGCGCTGGTGTGGATGCGGCTGGCGGGTCTCCTGCGTACCGGACGGGCGCTGGCGCCGCTGCTCGCGGGCCTCGTCGTGCTCGGCACGCTCTACGGTGGCGGCCGGTCCCAGCCGGCGGAGGCGTACGGCGTCTCGGCCGTGGTGCTCTTCCCGGTGCTCGCCTGGCAGACCAAGATCCTGCTGGACATCGAGCCGGACGTGCAGCGCCGGCTGGCCCAGGTAACCGTCGGGGTGGCCCGGGAGCGTCTCGCCGGTCTCCTGGCGGCCGGCGTGGCGGCGCTGGTCGCGGTGGCCGTCGCACTGCTCTTTCCGTGGCTGGTGGGTGGCGTCACCGGGCCGGTCGAGCCGGGGGACCGCTCGGTGCCCGTCGGTATCGCGCTGGGGCTGTGGGCGCACCTGCTGGCCGTACCCGCTGCGGTTGCTCTTGGCGCGTTTGCCAGCCGGGCGTCGGTGGGCGGTGCCGCGTACGGCGTCGCGGTGTTGGCCCTCGGCGGGGTCGGCGCGGTGGCGCTCGGCCTGCGTGGGTCGATCGCGCCCTGGCTGGTACCGCCGATCATGGCCACCGCCCGGACGACCGCGGGTGACGCCGCCGCGCTGACCCTGCTCGGGCTCACGGCCTGGGCCCTGGCGTGGAGCGTGGTGGTCACCGCCGGCTACCTCTGGCGGCGCCGGGTCCAGGGCTGAGCGGGCCGGCGGCGTGACCCGGGTCACCGGGGGCGATTTGGCGCTGGTCGTATGGGCGCGTACTCTCGACCTCATCCGTGTTATTGCGGATAAGAACCACCCAGAGACCGCTGGTCACCGTGCTCCGGCACGGTCGAAGGTCCCGCGACGACGGGCGACCCGCGTAGGGCGGCAAGCGTAACTCGGCAGTGAGCATGGTCCGCCGACCGTGACTTCCCGCCGGCCCTCGCCCCGTGCGCCCTGCGCCGGGGCTTTTCGTTGTCGTGCTGCCTCCGCCCCCGCTTTCGGCTTCGGCCGTGTCGGGGACCAGCCTCGAGTAACGAGAGAGGAGGGACATGGCGGACAAGCCGATCCGAGCCGACAAGGCCACGGCCGTCGCTGAGCTGACCGAGAGCTTCCGCAGCGCGGGCGCCACCGTGCTGACCGAGTACCGCGGTCTGACGGTTTCCCAGCTCACCCAGCTGCGGCGCTCGCTCGGTGCCGAGACCAGCTACACGGTCGCGAAGAACACGCTGGCGAAGCGTGCCGCGACGGACGCGGGCATCACCGGCCTCGACGAGCTGTTCACCGGTCCTACCGCGCTGACTTTCGTTTCGGGCGACGTCGTCGAGGCGGCGAAGGGGCTTCGCGACTTCGCGAAGGCCAACCCGAAGCTCGTCATCAAGGGCGGTGTCTTCGAGGGCAAGGCCATTTCCGCGGCCGAGGTCACGAAGCTCGCCGACCTGGAGTCCCGCGAGGTGCTGCTGGCCAAGCTGGCCGGCGCGATGAAGGGCAACCTGAGCAAGGCCGCGGCCCTGTTCCAGGCTCCGCTCTCCAAGGCCGCCCGCGCGGCGGCCGCCCTGGCGGACAAGAAGCGCGAGCAGGAGGGCGCCGAGGCGGCCTGAGGCCCTCCCGGCGCACCAGTTCTTACTTAACAGATTCAGGAAAGGACGCCAGACATGGCGAAGCTCAGCACCGACGAGCTGCTCGACGCGTTCAAGGAGATGACGCTGATCGAGCTCTCCGAGTTCGTGAAGCAGTTCGAGGAGACCTTCGAGGTCACCGCCGCCGCTCCGGTCGCGGTTGCCGCCGCCGGTGGTGCCGGTGGTGCCGCCGCCGCTCCGGCCGAGGAGGAGAAGGACGAGTTCGACGTCGTCCTCGAGGCTGACGGTGGCAAGAAGATCCAGGTCATCAAGGTCGTGCGTGAGCTGACCGGCCTGGGCCTCAAGGAGGCCAAGGACGCGGTCGAGTCCGCGCCGAAGGCCATCCTGGAGAAGGTCAACAAGGAGACCGCCGAGAAGGCGAAGGCCAAGCTCGAGGGTGAGGGCGCCAAGGTCACCCTCAAGTGACCTGAGCTCCACCTGCGCGTACCCGGCTCGGTGAGCTGGGACACGGTCGCGTCGCGGCGGGCGGTGATCCGACACGGATCACTGCCCGCCGTGTTTCGTGGACCGGACGACAACCGTTCTGAGCTGGGCGCCGATGGTTGTTGCCGGGTCATCCGCACGAACGACCGGATCCTCCTCGGGTGGGAAAGAACCGACGACCCGGATACCGGCCCTTGACGCGGCCCCGGCCTGCCAGGCACGCTGACACCAGCAAGACACCGCGCTTGCGACGGCCACGATGTGGGTAATGACAGCGACGGCACCATCGGTCGCGGTCACCCGAGCGGCCCAGTGGGGAGTTGCGTTCTGAGCGGCCCGGCAGACCCCGGTGAACGGGGGCCGAGGCGCGTTCCGCAAACGACCTGCGGGGTGGGCTGGACAGCGGTTAGCCTCTCGGCTACACTGCTAGTTTGCGCTGCCTTCCGACTTGACCCCTGCTCGGAAATGTCCGTTTACGGATAATTCTGGCGGGGTCATTGGAGTGCACGCGTACCAGCCGTTCTGCAGCACCGGTCCTCGGAAGGACGCATCTTGGCAGCTTCCCGCCCTGCGAAGACCAGTCGTACGTCGAGCGCATTCGCTCCCCGCCGAGTTTCATTCGGCAGGATCACCGAACACCTCGAGGTCCCCAACCTCCTTGCCATCCAGAACGAGTCCTTCGACTGGCTCGTCGGCAACGAGGCTTGGCAGGGCCGGTCGGCGGACGACCCGCACGCACGCTCGGGTCTCGCGGAGATCCTTGAAGAGATCAGTCCCATTGAGGACTTCTCCGGCACCATGTCGCTCTCCTTCTCGGCGCCGCGCTTCGACGAGGTCAAGGCCTCGATCGAGGAGTGCAAGGAGAAGGACCTGACCTACTGCGCTCCGCTCTTCGTGACCGCGGAGTTCACCAACAACACCACTGGCGAGATCAAGAGCCAGACGGTGTTCATGGGTGACTTCCCGATGATGACGCCCAAGGGCACCTTCGTCATCAACGGCACCGAGCGCGTCGTGGTCAGCCAGCTCGTCCGGTCCCCGGGCGTCTACTTCGACAAGCAGCCGGACAAGACCTCCGACCGCGACCTCTCCAGCGTCAAGGTCATCCCGAGCCGGGGTGCCTGGCTGGAGTTCGACATCGACAAGCGCGACACGGTCGGCGTACGCATCGACCGCAAGCGCCGGCAGGCCGTCACGGTCCTGCTCAAGGCCATCGGATGGTCGGCCGAGCGGATCCGTGAGCGGTTCGGCTGGTCCGAGCTGATGATGACCACGCTCGAGAAGGACCACATCGCCGGCCAGGATGAGGCCCTGCTAGACATCTACCGCAAGCTGCGCCCTGGCGAGCCGCCGACGCGCGAGAACGCCCAGACCCTGCTCGACAACCTCTTCTTCAACCCGAAGAGGTACGACGTCGCCAAGGTCGGGCGCTACAAGTTCAACAAGAAGCTCGAAGTGGACGTGCCGATCACCACCGGCACGCTGACCGAGGACGACATCGTCGCCACCGTGGAATACCTGTGCCGGCTGCACGCCGGTGAGGAGGGCTACGAGGCCGACGACATCGACCACTTCGGCAACCGGCGCCTGCGTACCGTGGGTGAGCTGATCCAGAACCAGGTTCGGGTCGGCCTCTCCCGCATGGAGCGGGTCGTCCGCGAGCGGATGACCACGCAGGACGTCGAGGCGATCACGCCGCAGACCCTGATCAACATCCGCCCGGTGGTGGCGGCGATCAAGGAGTTCTTCGGTACGTCGCAGCTGTCCCAGTTCATGGACCAGACCAACCCGCTGGCGGGCCTGACCCACCGGCGTCGGCTGAGCGCGCTCGGCCCGGGTGGTCTGTCCCGGGAGCGGGCCGGCTTCGAGGTCCGCGACGTGCACCCGTCCCACTACGGCCGGATGTGCCCGATCGAGACGCCGGAAGGCCCGAACATCGGCCTGATCGGCGCCCTGTCCACCTTCGCCCGGGTCAACCCGTTCGGCTTCATCGAGACGCCGTACCGGAAGGTCGTCGAGGGTCGGGTCACCGACCAGATCGACTACCTGACCGCGGACGAGGAGGACCGGTTCGTCAAGGCGCAGGCCAACGCGCCGCTGCGGGCCGACGGGACGTTCGCCGAGGACCGGGTCCTCGTCCGTCGTAAGGGCGGCGAGACCGAGGACGTGGCGCCAGGCGCCGTCGACTACATGGACGTCTCGCCGCGGCAGATGACCTCGGTCGCGACCGCCATGATCCCGTTCCTCGAGCACGACGACGCCAACCGGGCACTGATGGGCGCGAACATGCAGCGCCAGGCGGTGCCGCTGGTCAAGGCCGAGGCGCCGCTCGTGGGTACCGGCATGGAGTACCGGGCCGCGGTCGACGCGGGCGACGTGGTGGTCGCCGAGGTCGGCGGTGTGATCGAGGATCTCTGCGCCGACTACGTCACCATCCACCAGGACGACGGTCACCGCCGGACGTACCTGCTGCACAAGTTCCGCCGCTCGAACGCCGGCTCCTGCGTCAACCAGAAGCCGGTGGTCTTCGAGGGCGACCGCGTCGAGGCCGGTCAGGTCATCGCCGACGGTCCGTGCACCGACGAGGGCGAGATGGCACTCGGGCGCAACCTGCTCGTGGCCTTCATGACCTGGGAGGGGCACAACTACGAGGACGCGATCATCCTGTCGCAGCGCCTCGTGCAGCAGGACGTGCTCACCTCGATCCACATCGAGGAGCACGAGGTCGACGCCCGGGACACCAAGCTCGGCCCGGAGGAGATCACCCGCGACATCCCGAACGTCAGCGAGGAAATGCTCGCCGACCTCGACGAGCGCGGCATCATTCGGATCGGCGCCGAGGTCGTCCCCGGCGACATCCTGGTCGGCAAGGTCACGCCCAAGGGTGAGACCGAGCTGACCCCGGAGGAGCGGCTGCTCCGCGCGATCTTCGGTGAGAAGGCGCGTGAGGTTCGGGACACCTCGCTGAAGGTGCCGCACGGCGAGACCGGCACGGTCATCGGTGTGCGCACGTTCTCCCGCGAGGACGGCGACGAGCTGCCGCCGGGCGTCAACGAGCTGGTCCGGGTCTACGTCGCCCAGAAGCGCAAGATCCAGGACGGTGACAAGCTCGCCGGCCGGCACGGCAACAAGGGCGTCATCTCGAAGATCCTGCCGATCGAGGACATGCCGTTCCTGGAGGACGGCACCCCGGTCGACATCGTGCTCAACCCGCTGGGTGTGCCGTCCCGGATGAACATCGGCCAGGTCCTGGAGACCCACCTCGGGTGGGTGGCCAAGACCGGCTGGAGTGTGGACGGCGACGACGCCGAGTGGAAGCGCCAGCTCCGCTCGATCGACGCGCACGAGTCCGAGCCGGACACCAACGTGGCCACTCCGGTCTTCGACGGTGCCCGCGAGGAGGAGATCTCCGGTCTGCTCGAGTCGACCCTGCCCAACCGGGACGGCAAGCAGCTGATCGGCCGCACGGGTAAGGCGCAGCTGTTCGACGGTCGCTCCGGCGAGCCTCTGCCGGACCCGATCGCGGTCGGCTACGTCTACATCCTGAAGCTCAACCACCTGGTCGACGACAAGATCCACGCTCGGTCGACCGGTCCGTACTCGATGATCACGCAGCAGCCGCTGGGTGGTAAGGCGCAGTTCGGTGGTCAGCGCTTCGGTGAGATGGAGTGCTGGGCGATGCAGGCGTACGGCGCCGCGTACGCCCTGCAGGAGCTGCTCACGATCAAGTCCGACGACGTGCTCGGCCGGGTGAAGGTCTACGAGGCCATCGTCAAGGGCGAGAACATCCCGGAGCCGGGCATTCCGGAGTCGTTCAAGGTGCTGCTCAAGGAGCTGCAGTCGCTGTGCCTCAACGTCGAGGTGCTGTCCAGCGACGGTGTGGCCCTGGAGATGCGCGAGACCGACGACGAGGTGTTCCGGGCCGCGGAGGAGCTGGGCATCGACCTGTCCCGGCGCGAGCCGAGCTCGGTCGAAGAGGTGTAAGTGGCGCGGGTCGGGGGCCTCCGGGCCCCCGACCCCCGCCCGTGATCTAGCTGTAAAGACGACGACATAGGGGACATAGTGCTCGACGTCAACTTCTTCGACGAGCTGCGCATTGGTCTCGCCACGGCCGACGACATCCGTCAGTGGTCGCACGGCGAGGTCAAGAAGCCTGAGACCATCAACTACCGCACCCTGAAGCCGGAGAAGGACGGGCTCTTCTGCGAGAAGATCTTCGGTCCGCAGCGGGACTGGGAGTGCTACTGCGGTAAGTACAAGCGCGTCCGGTTCAAGGGCATCATCTGCGAGCGCTGCGGCGTCGAGGTGACCCGCTCCAAGGTCCGTCGTGAGCGGATGGGGCACATCGAGCTCGCCGCTCCGGTGACCCACATCTGGTACTTCAAGGGCGTTCCGAGCCGGCTGGGCTACCTGCTGGACCTCGCCCCCAAGGACCTCGAGAAGATCATCTACTTCGCCTCGTACGTCGTGACGAGCGTGGACGCGGAGTCGCGTCACCGTGACCTCTCGACGATCGAGAACGAGATCCTGGCCGAGAAGCGGCAGTCCGAGAACAGCCGCGACTCGGAGATCGAGAAGCGGGCCGCCAAGCTCGAGGCCGACCTGGCCGAGCTGGAGGCCGAGGGTGCCAAGGCGGACGTCCGGCGCAAGGTCAAGGAGGGCGGAGAGCGCGAGATGCGCCAGATCCGCGACCGGGCCCAGCGCGAGATCGACCGCCTGGACGAGGTGCTGGACACCTTCCGTAAGCTGGAGCCGAAGCAGCTGGTCACCGACGAGCTGCTCTACCGCGAGCTGCGCGACCGGTTCGGTGAGTACTTCACCGGCTCGATGGGCGCGGAGGCCATCAAGGCGCTGGTCCAGAACATGGACCTCGACGCCGAGGCCGAGAGCCTGCGCGAGACCATCCGGTCCGGCAAGGGCCAGCGGAAGATCCGGGCGCTCAAGCGGCTCAAGGTCGTCGCGGCGTTCCTGAACACCCGTAACTCGCCGCTCGGCATGGTGCTGGACTGCGTCCCGGTCATCCCGCCGGACCTGCGTCCGATGGTGCAGCTCGACGGTGGCCGGTTCGCGACCTCGGACCTCAACGACCTGTACCGCCGCGTGATCAACCGGAACAACCGCCTCAAGCGGCTGATCGACCTCGGCGCCCCCGAGATCATCGTCAACAACGAGAAGCGGATGCTCCAGGAGGCCGTCGACGCGCTGTTCGACAACGGCCGTCGTGGCCGGCCGGTGACCGGGCCGGGTAACCGCCCGCTCAAGTCGCTGTCCGACATGCTCAAGGGCAAGCAGGGCCGGTTCCGCCAGAACCTGCTGGGCAAGCGCGTCGACTACTCCGGCCGTTCGGTCATCGTCGTCGGCCCGAAGCTCAAGCTGCACCAGTGCGGTCTGCCCAAGCAGATGGCCCTGGAGCTGTTCAAGCCGTTCGTCATGAAGCGGCTGGTCGACCTCAACCACGCGCAGAACATCAAGTCCGCCAAGCGGATGGTCGAGCGTCAGCGCCCGGTCGTGTGGGACGTGCTGGAAGAGGTCATCGGCGAGCACCCGGTGCTGCTCAACCGGGCGCCGACCCTGCACCGTCTGGGCATCCAGGCGTTCGAGCCGCAGCTGGTCGAGGGCAAGGCCATCCAGATCCACCCGCTGGTCTGCACCGCGTTCAACGCCGACTTCGACGGTGACCAGATGGCGGTGCACGTGCCGCTGTCCGCCGAGGCCCAGGCCGAGGCGCGGATCCTGATGCTGTCGTCGAACAACATCCTCAAGCCGGCCGACGGCAAGCCGGTCACCATGCCCACCCAGGACATGGTCATCGGCCTGTACCACCTCACCCACCTCACCGCCGGTGAGAAGGGCGAGGGCCGGGCGTTCAGCTCGGACGCCGAGGCGCGGATGGCGTTCGACAACGGCGAGCTGCACCTGCAGGCTCCGGTGAAGATCCGCCTGCGGGACGTGATCGGTGTCGACAACGGCGCCGGCGCCGAGGCGTGGACCGCTCCGGAGGGCTGGGTCGAGGGCGAGCCGCTGACCGTGGAGACCACCCTCGGCCGGGTGCTGTTCAACGAGACGCTGCCGCAGGGCTACCGCTTCGTGAACTACGAGATCCGCAAGGGTCAGCTCTCCGCGATCGTCAACGACCTCGCCGAGCGCTTCCCCAAGGTGGCTCTCGCGGCCACCCTGGACGGGCTCAAGGAGGCCGGCTTCCACTGGGCCACCTGGTCCGGCGTGACGATCGGCATGGAGGACGTCATCGCCCCGCCGCGCAAGGCGGAGATCCTGGCGAAGTACGAGAAGGAAGCCGACCGGATCGACAAGCAGTACCAGCGTGGTCTGATGACCGCCGAGGAGCGTCGCGGCGAACTCATCGAGATCTGGACCAAGGCGACCAACGAGGTCGCCAAGGAGATGGACACCGCGCTGCCGCAGGAAAACCCACTGTGGAAGATGATCAACTCGGGTGCCCGCGGTAACCTGCTCCAGCTCCGGCAGATCGCGGCGATCCGTGGTCTGGTGGCCAACCCGAAGGGCGAGATCATCCCGCGGCCGATCAAGGCCAGCTACCGGGAGGGTCTGTCCGTGCTGGAGTACTTCATCTCCACGCACGGTGCCCGTAAGGGTCTCGCCGACACCGCGCTGCGGACCGCCGACTCGGGTTACCTGACCCGTCGTCTGGTGGACGTCTCCCAGGACGTCATCATCCGCGAGGAGGACTGCGGCACCGACCGGGCGATCCCGATGCAGATCGGCGAGCGTCTGGACGGCAAGCTCGTCGTCCACACCCACGCCGAGACCAGCGTGCACGCCCGGACCCTGGCCGACGACATCAAGGGGCCGGACGGCACCGTGGTGGCCGAGCGCGGCCAGGACATCAACTCCATCGGGGTCGACAAGATCGTCGCCGCTGGCGTGGAGACCGTCCGGGTGCGCAGCGTGCTCACCTGCGAGTCGAAGCTGGGCGTCTGCGCGGCCTGCTACGGCCGTTCGCTGCCGACCGGCAAGTCGGTCGACATCGGTGAGGCCGTCGGCATCATCGCCGCCCAGTCCATCGGTGAGCCGGGTACGCAGCTGACGATGCGTACCTTCCACACCGGTGGTGTCGCGGGTGAGGACATCACCCAGGGTCTGCCGCGTGTGCAGGAAATCTTCGAGGCCCGGGTCCCGAAGGGTAAGGCGCCCATCGCCGACACCCCCGGCCGGATCCGTATCGAGGACGGCGAGCGCTCGCGGAAGATCATCGTGGTGCCGGACGACGGCAGCGACGAGATCGTGTACGACAAGATCTCGAAGCGCGTCAAGCTCCGGACCCACGACGGCGGCCACGTCGCGGTCGGCGAGAAGCTGACCGAGGGCACCATCGACCCGCACGAGCTTCTGCGGATCATGGGTCCGCGGGCGGTCCAGGTCCACCTGACCAGTGAGGTCCAGGAGGTCTACCGCTCGCAGGGTGTGCTCATCCACGACAAGCACATCGAGATCATCATCCGCCAGATGCTCAAGCGGGTGACGGTCATCGACTCCGGCTCGACCGAGTTCCTGCCGGGCGTGCTGGTCGACCGGGCGCTGTTCGAGTCGGAGAACCGCCGACTCGTGTCGGAGGGTGGCGAGCCCGCCGCCGGCCGTCCGGTGCTGATGGGTATCACCAAGGCCTCGCTGGCCACCGACTCCTGGCTCTCCGCGGCCTCCTTCCAGGAGACCACGCGGGTGCTGACCGACGCTGCGATCAACTCGCGTAGCGACTCGCTGGTCGGCCTCAAGGAGAACGTGATCATCGGTAAGCTCATCCCGGCCGGTACGGGCATCAGCAAGTACCGCAACGTCCGGGTCGAGCCGACCGAGGAGGCCAAGGCCAAGGTCTACTCGATGACCGGTTACCCGGAGACCGACTACGGGTTCGGGCCGGCCAGTGGGCAGGCTGTGCCGCTGGACGACTTCGACTTCGGGTCGTACCGCTAAGCACCAGACAACGACGAGGCCCCCGGCATCCGCCGGGGGCCTCGTCGTTCCCGGACCGCCCTGTGAGCGGACCGGGTTGGGCATGATGGAGGCATGACGACCGCATCCGGGCCGGTGTCCATCGCCTCTTCGGGCCTGCGCCACCCGCTCGACCCGGATCCGGCCCGTGCCACCAAGGCGCGGGCGGTCTTCGCGCTGGGATTGCTCGGCATGCTGACCGGGCTGTTCATCGGCGGGGTGGTGCCGGCGACGGTGGCGCTCCAGTTGGCCCGGCAGGCCCGCCGGGAGGCGTACGCCTCGGGGGGTTTCCTGACCGGAAGCGTCTGGCTGCGGCGAGGGGAGCGGATGGCCTGGGCCGGCCTGACGCTGGTCGCAGTCAGTGTGGTCGTCGTCGTGGTGATCGGCGTGGTCCGGCTGGCGGGCACGCCGTTCGGCCACGACTACCCCTCGAACATGGACTGAAGCAAGCATCCGGCGACCGCGCCCGGCGCGGACGGCGCCGCCTCCGGCGGTAGCCTGACCGGTGTCCGCCGCGCGCGCTGGCGGCCCTGTCGACAGGAGGACTTCGTGACGGAACCGGCGCGGCCCCCGGCGGACGAACCAGCCGGGCATCCTGACGCGCCGGCTCCGGGCGCGACTCCACCCACGCCGCCTCCGGACGCGGCTCCCGGGTCGCCGGCTCCCGGGGTGGCCGCCGCAGCGCCCGCGGCTCCCGCGGAGCCAGCCACGGATGTTTCCTCCGGCCCGATGCCGGGTTTCGGGTCACCCGCCTCGACCCCGGACACCGATGCCACCGCGTCGAGCGCGCCGGTCTCGCACCTCGGGCCGACACCCGCGGCGCGGAGTGAGTGGGCGCAACCCCAGGCGGGGCAGCCGGCGCCAACGGCCGGCGCGTCCGATGCGGGTGCGCCGTCACCGGCGGGCTGGGGCCCGGCGCCCTCGCCCGCGTGGGGTCCGCCCACGGCCGAGTGGGGCGGGGTCTTTCCGCCCGGTTACCAGCAACCCCATCCGGCCTCCGGCACTCCGGTGCCGTACGGCTGGGCCCAGCCGCCGTCGGGGCCCGCCGCTCCTCCCGGGTGGGGGCAACCGCCGTCCGCGCCGCCCGGTTGGGGCCACCCGGCGTCGGGACCGCCCGGCTGGGGGCAGCCCTCGTCCGGACCGGGCGCGTGGGGACCGCCGTCGCCGGGGCACTTTCCCGCCTGGGGTACGGCCGTCGCCCGGCCGGTGCCGCCACCCACCGATGACCAACGGAGGCCGCCGAAGCGGGTGGAAGCCGTGCCCGGGACCCCGTTCGGGGTGGTGCACCTGGACGTGCCGCCGGTGACCGCTGGGCTCGCGACCGGGTCGCTGGTGGCCGGCATCGCGTCGATCCTGGTCTCGCTGCTGGTGATCTGCGTCGGCGTGGCCTTCGGGACCCGTGGGGGAGTGTGGGTCTCGGGCGCCTTCACGGTGCTGGGGGTGCTGGCGGGGTCCGCGGCGGTCGTCACCGGCCTACTGGGCCAGCGACAGATCCGTCGGCCGGCCGCGCCGTCGGCGGTGCGGTTCACCGGTCGAGGGCTCGCGGTGGCCGGCGTCAGCTGCGGCGCGGCGGGTGCCCTGTTGAGCCTGTTGGGTCTGGGGCTGGGTTTGCTGATCAGTCTGACGTGACACGGTTGCCGGAACGGGCCCGGTGGCACACGGGTGGTACCCGGGGTTTCCGGGGCCTGCCCGGGGCCGACGGGTGCTTCGGCGGGGAAGCCGGTACACTTGTGTTCGTAGGTGCCCATCGCGGGTGCCGAGGCGGGACGCGATCCGGCCGGCGAGGGTGAGACGCCCGCCGACCCATTCCGTTTTGACCTGGGCGGCTGTGGTAGGTACTCTTTCCCCTTGTGCCCGGGCATGCCCGGGCAACTCGTGCGTGCGCTGGTTCCGGAGTCCCGGACGGCGAGCACGACAAGCCAAGATCCGGAGCGGGGCGATCCGCGTGCCGGGGACAGAAACCCGGTACGCCCGCGACAGCGTCCGCACCGGGACCGTGAGCTGGGCGACACGCCCGACCGCGGGTGCCGGGGCCTCCGCAAGGTGACCCTGGTCGGAATGTAGGAGAGCCGGTCACCAGGCTGGCTAACGAGCAGACGGCGCGGCCGCGAACAGCGGCCGAAGGGAGCGGAGAAACCCGGTGCCCACCATTCAGCAGCTGGTCCGAAAGGGCCGTCAGGCCAAGACGACCAAGACCAAGACCCCTGCGCTCAAGGGGTCTCCCCAGCGGCGCGGCGTGTGCACCCGCGTGTACACCACCACCCCGAAGAAGCCGAACTCGGCGCTGCGCAAGGTCGCTCGTGTCAAGCTCAGCAGCCAGATCGAGGTAACCGCGTACATCCCGGGTGTCGGCCACAACCTGCAGGAGCACTCGATCGTGCTCGTGCGTGGCGGTCGTGTGAAGGACCTCCCCGGCGTGCGTTACAAGATCGTCCGCGGCTCGCTGGACACCCAGGGTGTCCGCAACCGCAAGCAGGCGCGCAGCCGTTACGGCGCGAAGAAGGAGAAGAGCTGACATGCCGCGTAAGGGACCCGCTCCGCGGCGGCCGCTGGTCGCTGACCCGGTGTACAACTCGCCGCTGGTCACCCAGCTGGTGAACAAGATCCTGCTGCGCGGCAAGCGCCAGCTCGCCGAGTCGATCGTGTACGCGGCCCTCGAGGGCTGCCGCGAGAAGTCCGGCACCGACCCGGTCGTCACCCTCAAGCGGGCGATGGACAACGTCAAGCCGACCCTCGAGGTGCGCAGCCGCCGTGTCGGTGGCGCCACCTACCAGGTGCCGGTCGAGGTCCGCCCCACCCGGGCGACCACGCTGGGCCTGCGCTGGCTGGTCACGTACTCCCGCGCCCGGCGCGAGAAGACCATGGTCGAGCGGCTGATGAACGAGCTGCTGGACGCGAGCAACGGCCTCGGTGCCGCCGTCAAGCGGCGCGAGGACACGCACAAGATGGCCGAGTCCAACAAGGCCTTCGCGCACTACCGCTGGTAACACCTGAGGTTCCGGCGCCCACCGGGCGCCGGAACCGCCACCAGTTGAGTCGAGACGACGATAAGTAGGGATTGAAGTGGCCGCCGCAGACGCGCTCGCCAACGTACGCAACATCGGCATCATGGCGCACATCGATGCCGGTAAGACCACGACCACCGAGCGAATCCTGTTCTACACCGGCATCACGTACAAGATCGGTGAGGTCCACGAGGGCGCCGCCGTCATGGACTGGATGGAGCAGGAGCAGGAGCGTGGTATCACCATCACCTCCGCTGCCACCAAGTGTGAGTGGAAGGGCCACACGATCCAGATCATCGACACGCCTGGCCACGTCGACTTCACGGTCGAGGTCGAGCGGTCGCTGCGTGTGCTGGATGGTGCGGTCGCGGTTTACGACGGTGTCGCCGGCGTGGAGCCGCAGACGGAGAACGTCTGGCGGCAGGCCGACAAGTACAACGTCCCGCGCATGTGCTTCGTCAACAAGCTCGACCGGACCGGCGCCGACTTCTTCCGCTGCGTGCAGATGATGATCGACCGGCTGAACGCCACCCCGCTGGTGCTCCAGATCCCGATCGGCCTCGAGGGCGACCACATCGGTGTCGTCGACCTGATCGGCATGCGCGCCCTCACCTGGCGCGGGGAGACCCAGAAGGGTGAGGACTACGCGATCGAGGAGATCCCGGCCGAGCTGGCCGACTCCGCGGCCGAGTGGCGCGAGAAGCTGATGGAGACCCTCGCCGACGTCGACGACTCGGTGATGGAGAAGTACCTGGAGGGCGAGGAGGTCTCCGTCGAGGAGATCAAGGCCGCCATCCGGCGTGCCACCATCGCCGGCAAGGCCAACCCGGTGCTGTGCGGCTCGGCGTTCAAGAACAAGGGCGTCCAGCCCATGCTCGACGCCGTGGTCGACTTCCTGCCGTCGCCGCTGGACGTTCCGGCGATCGAGGGCACGGCCACCGACGGCGAGACGCCGATGCTGCGTAAGCCGTCGAAGTCCGAGCCCTTCTCCGGCCTGGCGTTCAAGATCCAGACCGACAAGCACCTTGGCAAGCTGACCTACGTCCGGGTCTACTCCGGCGTGGTCGAGACCGGTACCCAGGTGGTCAACTCCACCAAGGACCGCAAGGAGCGGATCGGCAAGATCTACCAGATGCACGCCAACAAGCGGGAAGAGCGCAGCTCGGCCCAGGCTGGCGACATCATCGCGGTGCAGGGTCTCAAGCAGACCACCACCGGTGACACGCTGTGCGACCCGGCGAACCCGGTCATCCTGGAGTCGATGACCTTCCCGGAGCCGGTCATCGAGGTCGCCATCGAGCCGAAGACCAAGGCCGACCAGGAGAAGCTCAGCACCGCCATCCAGCGGCTGGCCGAGGAGGACCCGACCTTCCGCGTCAAGCTGGACGAGGAGACCGGTCAGACGGTCATCGCCGGCATGGGCGAGCTGCACCTGGACATCCTGGTCGACCGGATGCGCCGCGAGTTCAACGTCGAGGCGAACATCGGTAAGCCGCAGGTGGCGTACCGCGAGACGATCCGCCGCAAGGTGGAGAAGATCGAGTACACCCACAAGAAGCAGACCGGTGGTTCCGGCCAGTACGCCCGCGTCATCGTGAGCGTCGAGCCGCTGCCGCTGGACAACGACTCGCCGACCTACGAGTTCGCCAACGCCGTCACCGGTGGTCGTATCCCGCGGGAGTTCATCCCGTCGGTCGACGCCGGTGCCCAGGACGCCATGCAGTACGGCATCCTGGCGGGCTTCCCGCTCGTCGGTGTGAAGCTGACGCTGCTGGACGGCCAGTACCACGAGGTCGACTCCTCGGAAATGGCATTCAAGATCGCCGGCTCGATGGTGATGAAGGAGGCGGCCCGCAAGGCCGACCCCGCGCTGCTCGAGCCGATGATGGCCGTTGAGGTCACCACTCCTGAGGAGAACATGGGTGACGTCATCGGCGACCTCAACTCCCGCCGCGGCATCATCCAGGCGATGGAGGAGCGCAGCGGCGCCCGCATCGTGAGGGCTCTGGTGCCGTTGTCGGAGATGTTCGGCTACGTCGGCGACCTGCGGTCGAAGACCCAGGGCCGGGCTAGCTACAGCATGCAGTTCGACTCCTACGCCGAGGTTCCGCAGAGCGTCGCGAAGGAGATCATCGCGAAGGCGACGGGCGAGTAACTGCCCCGAGCAGGTGATTCGTGGTCGGTCGCGGGTGGGTTCACCCGCCCGCGGCCACCACGATCGGATCGCGTGAGACCGGGCCTGTAGGCTTCATCGCCGCAGAACCCACAAAAGCTCTCCGGCCGCCAGGCCGGAAAGGCTGTCGACAGAGTCCTAAGCGCCGACCGGCGCGCCGGGCGTACGAACCAAGAAGTCCACAGGAGGACACCAGTGGCGAAGGCGAAGTTCGAGCGGACTAAGCCGCACGTCAACATCGGCACCATTGGTCACATCGACCACGGTAAGACGACGCTGACGGCGGCCATCACCAAGGTCCTGCACGACCAGTACCCGGACCTGAACCCGTACACGCCGTTCGACGAGATCGACAAGGCGCCGGAGGAGAAGGCCCGCGGCATCACGATCTCGATCGCGCACGTCGAGTACCAGACCGAGGCGCGGCACTACGCGCACGTGGACTGCCCCGGCCACGCGGACTACATCAAGAACATGATCACCGGTGCCGCGCAGATGGACGGCGCGATCCTGGTGGTCGCGGCGACCGACGGCCCGATGCCGCAGACCCGTGAGCACGTGCTGCTCGCGCGTCAGGTTGGCGTGCCGTACATCGTCGTGGCGCTCAACAAGAGCGACATGGTCGACGACGAGGAGCTCCTGGAGCTCGTCGAGCTCGAGGTCCGTGAGCTGCTCTCCTCGCAGGAGTACCCGGGTGACGACCTGCCGGTCGTCCGGGTCTCGGCGCTGAAGGCCCTCGAGGGTGACCCCGAGTGGACCGGCAAGCTGCTGGACCTGATGACCGCGGTCGACACCGCGATCCCGCAGCCGGAGCGCGAGACCGAGAAGCCGTTCCTCATGCCGATCGAGGACGTCTTCACGATCACCGGTCGTGGCACCGTCGTCACCGGTCGCGCCGAGCGCGGCATCCTCAAGCCGAACGAGGAGGTGGAGATCGTCGGTATCCGCGAGAAGTCGCAGAAGACGGTCTGCACCGGTATCGAGATGTTCCGCAAGCTGCTCGACGAGGCCCGCGCGGGCGAGAACGTCGGTCTGCTGCTGCGCGGCATCAAGCGCGAGGACGTCGAGCGCGGCATGGTGGTCGTCAAGCCGGGCACCACGACCCCGCACACGGAGTTCGAGGCGACGGTCTACATCCTCTCCAAGGAGGAGGGCGGCCGGCACACCCCGTTCTTCCAGAACTACCGTCCGCAGTTCTACTTCCGGACCACGGACGTCACCGGTGTCGTCACCCTCCCCGAGGGCACCGAGATGGTCATGCCGGGTGACAACACCACCATGTCGGTGAAGCTGATCCAGCCCATCGCCATGGAGGAGAACCTCAAGTTCGCGATCCGCGAGGGTGGCCGCACCGTCGGCGCCGGGTTCGTCACCAAGATCATCAAGTGAGCTAGGTAACCCCGATTAGACCCGCCGCCGGTCGTGCGGCATACTAGTCAGGTTGCGTAACGACAGTTCGTCGCCTGTGTTCGGCTTTCGCTGAACCTCCGGGTGGCGAGACAGTCGAGCGTAGGGTGGTTGGCGGCCCAGTCGCCAACCACCCTCGCACGGCGTCCAGGTCGCGGTAGTGCGATCGGCGCCTTGACCCACCGCGCGGTCAGCACCACTCCGGAACCACGGGGCGGAGCCTGGCCCGAGGGCGCGACACGCCCGACCGCGGGGGTCGGCGAAGTGGGCCTGTACCAGCCGGTACAGGCGCCCGCAACACAGCGGCATCGAGAGAAGGAACAGAAGCCACCATGGCGGGACAGAAGATCCGCATCCGGCTCAAGGCCTATGACCACGAGGTCGTCGACTCCTCGGCTCGGAAGATCGTCGAGACGGTGACGCGTACCGGGGCGCAGGTCGCGGGCCCGGTGCCGCTGCCCACGGAGATCAACCGTTTCTGCGTTATCCGCTCGCCGCACAAGTACAAGGACTCGCGCGAGCACTTCGAGATGCGCACGCACAAGCGGCTGATCGACATCATCGACCCGACCCCGAAGACGGTCGACTCGCTCATGCGCCTCGACCTGCCGGCTGGCGTCGACATCGAGATCAAGCTGTAGGGACCGGACAAATGGACAGGCAAGTCAAGGGGATCCTGGGCGCCAAGCTCGGCATGACCCAGGTCTGGGACAACAACAAGGTTGTTCCCGTGACCGTGGTCGAGGCCGGCCCGTGCGTCATCAGCCAGGTTCGTAGCGCCGAGAAGGACGGTTACTCCGCGGTCCAGCTGGCGTACGGCACGATCGACCCGCGCAAGGTGAAGAAGCCGGTCAGCGGGCACTACGCGAAGGCGGACGTGGCGCCGCGCCGGCACATCGTCGAGCTGCGCACCACGGACGCGTCGGAGTACTCGCTCGGCCAGGAGGTCACGGTCGAGGAGTTCCCGGCGGGCGTCACGATCGACGTCACCGGCAAGACCAAGGGCAAGGGCTACGCCGGCCCGATGAAGCGGCACGGCTTCCACGGTCTGCGCGCCAGCCACGGTGTCGAGCGCAAGCACCGCTCGCCCGGCTCCATCGGCGCCTGCGCCACCCCGGGTCGTGTCTTCAAGGGCACCCGGATGGCCGGCCGCATGGGTGGCGTGCGCTACACCGTGCAGAACCTCACCGTCCAGGCGGTCGACACCGAGAACAACCTGCTGCTCGTCCGGGGTGCCATTCCTGGTCCCAAGGGCGCGCTCGTTCTGGTCCGTACCGCGGCCAAGAGCAAGGTTAAGAAGGGCGGTGCGGCCAAGTGACCACCGTTGACGTGCGCACCGTCGAAGGCACCACCAGCGGCTCGGTAGAGCTGCCGGCGGACATCTTCGACGTGCAGGCCAACGTCGCGCTGATGCACCAGGTCGTGGTGGCCCAGCTCGCGGCGGCCCGACAGGGCACGCACAAGGCCAAGACCCGCGGCGAGGTCGCCGGTGGCGGCAAGAAGCCGTACAAGCAGAAGGGCACCGGTCGCGCCCGGCAGGGCTCGATCCGCGCGCCGCAGTTCGCCGGCGGTGGCGTGGTGCACGGTCCCGTGCCGCGCGACTACAGCCAGCGGACCCCGAAGAAGATGAAGGCCGCCGCGCTGCGGGGTGCCCTCTCCGACCGGGCCCGCGCCGGGCAGGTGCACGTCGTCGAGGCGTTCGTCTCGGGCGAGAAGCCGTCGACCAAGGCTGCTCTGGCCACGCTGGCCAAGCTCACCGAGGCCCGTCGGGTCCTCGTCGTGCTGAGCAGCACCGACGAGCTGAACTGGGTGTCGCTGCGCAACGAGCCGCGGGTGCACCTGATCGAGTCCGGCCAGCTGAACACGTACGACGTGCTGGTGGCCGACGACGTGGTCTTCACCAAGGACGCCCTGGACGAGTTCCTGGGCGTGCCCGCCGAGACCACCGAGGAGGGTGGCAAGTGAGCACGATCGCCGACCCGCGCGACATCATCGTGGCGCCGGTCGTCTCGGAGAAGAGCTACAGCGAGCTGAACCGGAACTGGTACACCTTCCTGGTGCACCCGGACGCGAACAAGACCGAGATCAAGATCGCTATCCAGCAGATCTTCGACGTCCGCGTCCTGACGGTCAACACGCTCAACCGCCAGGGCAAGCGCAAGCGCACCAAGACCGGCTTCGGTCAGCGCAAGGCGACCAAGCGGGCGATCGTGAAGCTGGCTGACGGTGACCGTATCGAGGCCTTCGGCGGCCCGGTCAGCTGAGGGGTGTAGACAATGGCTATCCGTAAGTACAAGCCGACGACGCCGGGCCGTCGTGGCTCCAGCGTCGCCGACTTCGCCGAGATCACCCGGTCCACGCCGGAGAAGTCCCTGCTGGCTCCGCTGCCGAAGAAGGGCGGGCGTAACGCCCACGGCCGGATCACCACGCGGCACCACGGCGGCGGTCACAAGCGCCAGTACCGTCTGATCGACTTCAAGCGGGTCGACAAGGACGGCGTGCCGGCGAAGGTCGCTCACATCGAGTACGACCCGAACCGCACCGCGCGCATCGCGCTGCTGCACTACGCCGACGGCGAGAAGCGGTACATCATCGCGCCGAAGGACCTGAAGCAGGGCGACCGCGTCGAGTCCGGTCCGGGCGCCGACATCAAGCCGGGTAACAACCTGCCGCTGCGCAACATCCCGGTCGGTACCACGATCCACAACGTGGAGCTGCGTCCGGGTGGCGGGGCCAAGCTCGCCCGCTCCGCCGGCGTCGGCATCCAGCTGCTCGGCCGCGAGGGCGTGTACGCGACCCTGCGTATGCCGTCCGGCGAAATCCGGCGGGTGGACGTGCGCTGCCGCGCCAGCATCGGCGAGATCGGCAACGCCGACCAGTCGAACATCAACTGGGGTAAGGCCGGCCGTATGCGGTGGAAGGGCAAGCGCCCGACCGTCCGTGGTGTCGCCATGAACCCGGTCGACCACCCGCATGGTGGTGGTGAGGGTAAGACCTCCGGTGGTCGCCACCCGGTCAACCCGCAGGGTAAGCCCGAGGGCCGCACCCGCCGTAAGGGCCAGGCGAGCGACAAGCTGATTGTCCGCCGCCGCTACGCCACGCGTAAGCGCGGCTGAGGGAGATAAGACATGCCTCGCAGCCTGAAGAAGGGCCCGTTCGTCGACGACCACCTGCTCAAGAAGGTGGAAGTTCAGAACGACAAGGGCTCCAAGAACGTGATCAAGACCTGGTCGCGGCGCTCGACGATCATCCCCGAGATGCTGGGGCACACGATCGCCGTGCACGACGGACGCAAGCACGTCCCGGTGTTCGTGACCGAGGCGATGGTCGGGCACAAGCTCGGCGAGTTCGCGCTGACCCGCACCTTCAAGGGTCACGAGAAGGACGACCGGAAGAGCCGTCGGCGCTGACGCCGCCAGGCATACGGATAGAGGGAACAAGGGGTTACAGCGATGCCAGGAAAGGGCGACGCTCCGGTGCTTCCGGGCGCGCGGGCGGTTGCGCGGCACGTGCGCATCTCGCCGATGAAGGCGCGCCGGGTGGTCAACCTCGTCCGCGGCCTGCCCGCGAAGGAGGCGCTCACGGTGCTGCAGTTCGCGCCGCAGGCTGCGAGCGAGCAGGTGTACAAGGTGCTCGCTAGCGCGATCGCCAACGCGGAGAACAACGAGCGGCTGGACCCCGACGCGCTGCTCGTCAGCGAGGCGTTCGTGGACGAGGGCCCGACGATGAAGCGGTTCCAGCCGCGGGCGCAGGGTCGGGCGTACCGGATCCGCAAGCGGACCTGCCACATCACCGTGGCGGTCGAGGCGGTCGCGCCGGCAGCGCCGAGGAAGGCCGCGGCGAAGAAGGCCGCCCCGGCCACGCAGGCCGCACCGGCCGAAGCGCAGAGCAAGACGGAGGACGCCGAGTAATGGGTCAGAAGGTTCACCCCACTGGGTTCCGGCTCGGCATCTCGACCGACTGGAAGTCCCGTTGGTTCGCGGACAAGCTCTACAAGGACTACATCGGCGAGGACGTCAAGATCCGCCGCATGATGTCCAAGGGCCTCGAGCGTGCCGGGATCTCCAAGGTCGACATCGAGCGCACCCGCGACCGCGTCCGCGTCGACATCCACACCGCCCGGCCGGGCATCGTCATCGGCCGTAAGGGTGCGGAGGCCGACCGGATCCGCGGCGAGCTGGAGAAGCTCACCGGCAAGCAGGTCCAGCTGAACATCATCGAGGTGAAGAACCCCGAGTCGGACGCTCAGCTCGTCGCGCAGGGCGTGGCCGAGCAGCTGTCCAGCCGGGTCAGCTTCCGTCGGGCGATGCGCAAGGCCATGCAGTCGGCCATGAAGAACCCGGTCTGCAAGGGCATCCGGGTTCAGGTTTCGGGCCGCCTCGGCGGCGCCGAGATGAGCCGGACCGAGTTCTACCGTGAGGGCCGGGTTCCGCTGCACACGCTGCGGGCCAACATCGAGTACGGCTTCTTCGAGGCCCGTACCACGTTCGGTCGGATCGGCGTGAAGGTCTGGATCTACAAGGGCGACGCCGTCCCGGGCCGGGAGGCTCCGGCCGAGGCCGGTCCGTCCCGCCCGCGTCGTGGTGAGCGTGGCGACCGTCCCGAGCGTCCGCGCCGTGGCCGGTCGGGTTCGTCCGGCACCACGGCTGGTGGCACCGAGGCCGGTCGGGCTGCTGCGACCACCATCGCGCAGCAGGCCGAGACGCCGAGCGGCGAGCCGGTCGACAGCGCTGCTGTCGCCGCCACTGCTGCTCCGGCAGAAACGCAGCAGGAGGGCTGACAGATGCTGATGCCGCGCAAGCCCCCGAAGGGCTTCCGCAAGCCGCACCACCCGGACCGCCACGGCGCGTCCAAGGGTGGTAACCGGGTGGTGTTCGGCGAGTTCGGGATCCAGGCTCTCGAGCCGGCGTACGTGACCAACCGCCAGATCGAGTCGGCGCGTATCGCGATGACCCGTCACATCAAGCGTGGCGGCAAGGTCTGGATCACGATCTTCCCGGACCAGGCCCTCACCAAGAAGCCTGCCGAGACCCGGATGGGTTCCGGTAAGGGTTCGCCGGAGTGGTGGGTCGCCAACGTCAAGCCGGGACGGGTTCTCTTCGAGATGTCCTTCCCCAACGAGCAGATCGCGCGTGAGGCCATGCGTCGCGCGATCCACAAGCTCCCGATGAAGTGCCGCATTGTTACGCGCGAAGTGGGTGAATCCTGATGGCAGCGGGCGTTAAGGCGACCGAGCTGCGTGAGCTCTCCGAGGAGGAGCTGGTCACGAAGCTGCGGGAGGCCAAGGCGGAGCTGTTCAACCTCCGCGTGCAGGCCGCAACCGGGCAGCTGGACAACAACCGGCGGCTGCAGGTCATCCGTCGGGAGATCGCCCGGATCTACACGATCATGCGCGAGCGCGAGCTGGGGCTCTCGGCCGCGCCGACTGAGGTGACTGCATCATGACCGAGAACACCACCGCTGACGCCACCCGCGCGCGCCGCAAGGTCCGCGAGGGCCTGGTGGTCAGTGACAAGATGGACAAGACCGTCGTGGTCGAGGTCGAGGACCGGGTTCGGCACGCGCTGTACGGCAAGATCATGCGTCGTACCAGCAAGCTGAAGGTGCACGACGAGCAGAACAGCGCCGGCACCGGCGACCGGGTCCTGATCATGGAGACCCGGCCGCTGAGCGCCACCAAGCGCTGGCGGCTCGTGGAGATCCTGGAAAAGGCCAAGTAGCGAAGGCTCGAGCTCGCCCGGCGTTGCGTCGGGCGTAGGTTCCGCCAGGCTCCGGCCGCTTCGGCGGCCGGAGAACCGGCAGACATAGGAGATAGACGTGATTCAGCAGGAGTCGCGACTGCGCGTCGCCGACAACACGGGTGCTCGGGAGATCCTGTGCATCCGGGTTCTCGGTGGCTCCGGTCGGCGCTACGCGAGCATCGGCGACGTCATCGTGGCCACGGTCAAGGACGCGATCCCGGGTGCCGGTGTGAAGAAGGGCGACGTCGTCAAGGCGGTCGTCGTTCGCACGGCCAAGGAGAAGCGGCGGCCGGACGGCTCGTACATCCGCTTCGACGAGAACGCCGCCGTCATCATCAAGGACGGTGGGGACCCGCGTGGTACCCGTATCTTCGGCCCGGTGGGCCGGGAGCTGCGGGACAAGCGGTTCATGAAGATCATTTCCCTCGCGCCGGAGGTGTTGTGACCGTGAAGGTCAAGAAGGGCGACACGGTCGTCGTCATCGCCGGCAAGGACAAGGGCGCCAAGGGCAAGGTCATCGCGGCCTACCCGCGGCAGGACAAGGTCCTGGTCGAGGGCGTGAACCGGGTCAAGAAGCACACCCGCATCAGCACCACCCAGCGTGGCGCCAAGACCGGCGGCATCGTCACCCAGGAGGCCCCGATCCACGTCTCGAACGTGCAGGTCCTGGACTCCGACGGCAAGCCGACCCGCGTCGGTTACCGGATCGACGACAACGGCCAGAAGGTCCGCATCGCGCGTAGCACCGGTAAGGACCTGTGATGACCACGGCTACCGAAAAGACCATGCCGCGCCTCAAGGAGCGGTACCGCAACGAGATCGTGGCCCAGTTGCGTGAGCAGCACAGCTACGGCAACCCCATGCAGGTGCCGCGGCTGGTCAAGATCGTCGTCAACATGGGTGTCGGCGAGGCCGCTCGCGACGCCAAGCTGATCGACGGCGCGGTCCGCGACCTCGCCACGATCACCGGCCAGAAGCCGCAGGTGCGACGGGCGACCAAGTCCATCGCGCAGTTCAAGCTCCGCGAGGGCATGCCGATCGGCGCGAAGGTGACCCTCCGCGGCGACCGCATGTGGGAGTTCCTGGACCGGCTGCTCTCCATCGCGCTGCCGCGTATCCGCGACTTCCGCGGTCTGGACGGGCGCAAGCTGGACGGGCACGGCAACTACACGTTCGGTCTGACCGAGCAGTCGGTGTTCCACGAGATCGACCAGGACAAGATCGATCGTCAGCGGGGCATGGACATCACGGTGGTCACCACCGCTACGACCGACGACGAGGGCCGGGCGCTGCTCAAGCTCCTGGGCTTCCCGTTCAAGGAGAACTGAGATGGCCAAGAAGGCGCTGATCCTCAAGGCGGCCGCGAAGCCGAAGTTCTCGGTTCGCGCGTACACCCGCTGCCAGCGGTGCGGGCGTCCGAAGGCGGTCTACCGCAAGTTCGGGCTCTGCCGGGTCTGCATCCGGGAGATGGCCCACCGCGGTGAGCTGCCGGGTGTGTCCAAGGCTTCCTGGTAAGGGCGACCGCGTCCCGGCTCCGGCCGGGAACTCCTGCACCGATTAGGTATTGCTCTTCGCCGTAGGCCCGGGGCTGGTGCCCCGGGAACCCCGGCGAGAAAGGCTGACGAAATCCATGACGATGACCGACCCGATCGCAGACATGCTCACGCGTCTGCGTAACGCCAACCAGGCGTACCACGATCAGGTGAAGATGCCCTACTCCAAGATCAAGGCGAACATCGCCGAGGTCCTGAAGGCCGAGGGTTACATCGCCACCTGGTCGGTCGAGGAGCCCGAGGAGGGCGCCGTCGGCAAGCGACTGGTCGTCGAGCTCAAGTACGGCCAGAACCGCGAGCGGAGCCTGGCCGGCATCAAGCGCGTGTCCAAGCCCGGTCTCCGGGTGTACGCCAAGTCGGACGGGCTCCCGCGGGTGCTCGGTGGGCTGGGCGTGGCGATCATTTCGACGTCCCAGGGGCTGCTGACCGACCGGCAGGCCCGCAAGCGGAGTGTTGGCGGGGAAGTCCTCGCCTTCGTCTGGTAACGGGAGACTGGTAGAAATGTCGCGAATTGGACGTAAGTCGATCCCGGTACCAGCCGGCGTCGACATCACGATCGACGGGCAGACCGTCAAGGTCAAGGGCCCGAAGGGCGAGCTCCAGCACACGATCGCCGAGCCGATCAAGATCGAGCGCGCGGAGGACGGGCAGCTGAACGTCAGCCGTCCGAACGACGAGCGCAAGGCCAAGGAGCTGCACGGCCTGAGCCGTACCCTGGTCGCCAACATGATCGTCGGTGTGACCGAGGGCTACCGTAAGAGCCTGGAGATCGCCGGCACGGGTTACCGGGTCACCGCCAAGGGTTCGGACCTTGAGTTCGCGCTCGGGTTCTCGCACCCGGTGGTCGTTCCCGCCCCGGCGGGCATCACCTTCACGGTGGAGCGGCCGACCCTGTTCCACGTGGCCGGCATCGACAAGCAGCAGGTCGGTGAGGTCGCCGCCAACATCCGGAAGATCCGTCCGCCGGAGCCCTACAAGGGCAAGGGCGTGAAGTACCAGGGCGAGGTCATCCGCCGCAAGGCCGGAAAGGCAGGTAAGAAGTGAGCGCCACGCTGCTCAAGCGCCGCCGCGGCGTCGCCGCCAAGCGCGCCGTTGGGCGTGCGCGTCGGCACTTCCGCGTCCGCAAGAACGTCAGCGGTACGGCCGAGCGTCCGCGCCTGGTCGTCACCCGTTCGCTGCGGCACATCGTCGCCCAGATCGTCGACGACACCAAGGGCCACACCCTGGCGTCGGCGTCGACCCTGGACGCCTCGCTGCGCGGTACGGAGGGCGACAAGAGCGCCCTCGCCGGCAAGGTGGGCGCGCTGCTCGCCGAGCGGGCCAAGGCCGCTGGCGTTTCCAAGGTCGTCTTCGACCGCGGTGGCAACCGGTACGCGGGGCGGGTCGCCGCGCTTGCCGACGCCGCCCGCGAAGCCGGGCTCGAGTTCTAACAACCCCGTCACGAGAGATAAGGAAGGCTGCTGATGCCAGGTCAACAGCGCCGTGGCGGCGGGTCCGGTGGCAACGAGGGTGGTCGCCGCGACAACCGCCGTGAGGGCGGCCGCGGAAACGCGCCCGTCGAGAAGACCCCGCACCTTGAGCGGGTCGTCGCGATCAACCGCGTCGCCAAGGTCGTGAAGGGTGGTCGTCGCTTCAGCTTCACCGCCCTGGTGATCGTGGGCGACGGCGACGGCACGGTCGGCGTGGGCTACGGAAAGGCCAAGGAGGTGCCCGCGGCTATCGCCAAGGGTGTCGAGGAGGCCAAGAAGCACTTCTTCAAGGTCCCGCGGATCGGTCAGTCGATTCCGCACCCGGTGACGGGTGAGGACGCGGCCGGAGTCGTGCTGCTCAAGCCGGCCTCGGCCGGTACGGGTGTCATCGCCGGTGGTCCGGTGCGTGCCGTGCTGGAGTGCGCCGGTATCCACGACGTGCTCTCCAAGAGCCTCGGCTCGTCGAACCCGATCAACATCGTGCACGCCACCGTGGCGGCCCTGAAGGGGCTCGAGTCCCCCGAGCAGGTCGCGGCGCGTCGTGGTCTGCCGGTGGAGGACGTCGCGCCGGCCGCCATGCTGGCGTCGCGGGCGGGGGTGGCGTCCTGATGGCACGCCTGAAGGTCACCCAGCTCCGGTCCGGTATCGGGACCAAGCAGAACCAGCGTGACTCGCTGCGTTCGCTCGGTCTCAAGCGGATCAACGACGTGGTGGTCAAGGAGGACCGGCCCGAGATCCGCGGCATGATCTTCACGGTCAACCACCTCGTGAAGGTCGAGGAGGTCGAGTAATGACGATCAAGGTGCACCACCTGCGCCCGGCGCCCGGTTCCAAGACCGCGAAGACCCGTGTGGGTCGCGGTGAGGGTTCCAAGGGCAAGACCGCCGGTCGCGGTACCAAGGGCTCCAAGGCCCGCAAGAACATCTCGGCGGCGTTCGAGGGTGGGCAGATGCCCATCCACATGCGCCTGCCGAAGATGAAGGGCTTCAAGAACAGGTTCAAGGTGGTCTTCCAGGTGGTCAACCTGGACCGGCTCGCCGAGCTGTTCCCGAACGGCGGCCAGATCGGCCCGCTCGAGCTGGTCGAGGCCGGCGCGGTCCGCAAGGGTCAGCCGGTCAAGATCCTCGGCACCGGGGATCTCGGCGGGGTGGCGCTCCAGGTGTCGGCGCACGCGTTCAGCGCGTCGGCCAAGGAGAAGATCGCCGCCGCCGGTGGCTCCGTCACCGAGCTGTAAGGCGTACGACCTCGGCGCCCGTCCAGTTGCGAGCAACTGGCGGGCGCCTAGGTCTGCCTGGGGCCTGAGCGCCCGGTAATATCGGAATCGGTTTATGTAGCCGGGCACACCTGCCCGGCACGGGACAGGGCTGTTAGAGTCCCATCCCAGCCATGGATTCCGGGCACTCGCCCGGGATGCACCCCGACCCGCCAGGGATCACCGGCGGCCCGCCTCGCGCAGGAGGAAGAAGTTGCTGTCCGCCTTTCTCAGTGCGTTCCGTACGCCTGACCTGCGCAAGAAGCTGCTGTTCACAGTAGGCATCATCGCGGTCTACCGGCTGGGTGCCACGCTGCCCAGCCCCGGCGTCTCGTACGGCAACGTGCAGAAGTGCCTCGACTCCATCTCGGGCGACACGACGGGCCCGCTGAATCTGCTCAACCTCTTCTCCGGCGGAGCGCTGCTCCAGCTCTCGGTCTTCGCGCTGGGCATCATGCCCTACATCACGGCGTCGATCATCCTGCAGCTGCTGACCGTCGTGATCCCGCGCCTTGAGCAGCTCCGCAAGGAGGGCCAGGCCGGCCAGGCGAAGATCACGCAGTACACCCGCTACCTGACCCTGGGTCTGGGTGTCCTGCAGGCATCGGCGTTCGTGGCCCTGGCCCGCTCCGGCCAGCTGTTCCAGAACCGCTGCGACCAGTTCCCGATCATCCCCGAGGGCACCGGCATCCCGGACTGGCTGACGCTGTCCATCCTGGTGATCACGATGACCGCCGGTACCGGCATGGTCATGTGGCTCGGCGAGCTGATCACTGACCGCGGCGTCGGCAACGGCATGTCCGTCCTGATCTTCACCTCGATCGCGGCCCGCCTGCCCAGCGAGGGCTGGCAGATCAAGACCAGCCAGGGCTGGGACAAGTTCGCCCTGGTCATCGCGCTGGTCCTGGTGGTCATCACCGCGGTCACCTTCATCGAGCAGGCGCAGCGCCGGATTCCGGTGCAGTACGCCAAGCGGATGATCGGCCGGCGGATGTACGGCGGCACCTCGACCTACATTCCGCTGAAGGTCAACCAGGCGGGTGTGATCCCGGTGATCTTCGGTTCGTCGCTGCTCTACCTGCCGCAGCTGGCTCTCCAGTTCTTCGACCAGAACGACCCGGGCAAGGTTCAGGCCTGGATCCAGAACAACCTGGTCAACCCGAGCAGCCCGATCTACATCACGGTCTACTTCCTGTTGATCATCTTCTTCACGTACTTCTACGTGTCGATCACGTTCAACCCGACCGAGGTCGCGGACAACATGAAGAAGTACGGCGGTTTCGTGCCGGGCATCCGCCCGGGCAAGCCGACCGCCGACTACCTGGACTTCATCCTCAGCCGGATCACCCTGCCGGGCGCGCTCTACCTGGGCATCATCTCGATCCTGCCGAACTTCTTCTTCATCTGGCTGGACGACCAGCAGTACCAGAACTTCCCGTTCGGTGGCACCGCTGTGCTCATCATGGTCGGCGTCGGTCTGGAGACCGTGAAGCAGATCGAGAGCCAACTCATGCAGCGGAACTACGAAGGGTTCCTGCGGTAGATGAGACTCGTTCTGGTTGGCCCGCCGGGCGCGGGCAAAGGCACGCAGGCCGAGTTCATCGCCGCCCACCTCTCGGTGCCCAAGATCTCGACCGGGGACATCTTCCGGTCGAACGTCACCCAGGGCACGCCTCTCGGTGTCGAGGCGAAGCGCTACATGGACGCGGGCGAGCTGGTTCCGGACGAGGTCACCATCAACATGGTCCGGGATCGGCTCGCCGAGCCCGACGCCAGCGAGGGCTTCCTCCTCGACGGCTTCCCGCGCACCACTCCGCAGGCAGCCGCCCTGGACAAGCTCCTCGCCGACCTGGGTACCGCTCTGGACCTGGTCCTGGAGCTGGTGGTCGACGACGACGAGGTGATCCGGCGGCTCTCCGGCCGGCGTACCTGCCGGGGCTGCGGCAAGATCTGGCACGTCGAGTTCGACGCCACCACCCGTCCGGGCATCTGTGACCGGTGCGGCGCCGAGCTGTTCCAGCGCGACGACGACAAGCCGGAGACCATCGCCACCCGCCTGCGGGAGTACAGCGAGAAGACCGCCCCCCTGGTCGACTACTACGGCGCCCAGGGCAAGCTCGTGGGGATCGACGCCACCGGGCCGGTGGAGGACGTCACGACCCGGGCCATCGACGCGCTGCGGTCGTACGGCGGCTGAGGCCTCGCCGCGCCGCGGCGGATAGAGTGCGAACAGCGGGGTACGCGAGACGTGCCCCGCTGTTTCGGCAACGAAAGGTAACCGCTCCATGCGTCGTCCCCAGCTGGACATCCAGCTGAAGACCCCTGACCAGATCGAGAAGATGCGCGCGGCCGGGCTCGTGGTCGCCGAGGCGCTCCGCCGGATGCGCGAGGCCGTGGCGCCCGGCGTCAGCACCGCCGATCTGGACGCCATCGCGGAGTCGACGATCCGTGAGGCGGGGGCGGTCCCGTCGTTCAAGGGGTACCACGGCTTCCCGGCGTCGATCTGCTCCTCGGTGAACGAGCAGATCGTGCACGCCATCCCGTCGCCGAACCAGGTGCTCGCCGAGGGCGATCTCATCTCGATCGACTGCGGTGCGGTGTTGAACGGCTGGCACGGCGACTCGGCGATCACCGTCGGGGTCGGCGAGGTCGATCCGGCGCTGCTGAAGATGGCCGAGGTGGCCGAGGACGCCATGTGGGCCGGTATCGCCGCCGCTGCCCGTGGTGCGGCCAGCGGCAAGGGCCGGCTCACCGACATCTCGCACGCCGTGGAGACCGCGGTCCGCAAAGGCGGCCGGTACGGCATCGTCGACGGGTACGGCGGGCACGGTATCGGTACCGAGATGCACCAGGACCCGCACGTGCTCAACCACGGCCGGCCGGGCAAGGGCCCGCGTCTGGTGCCGGGCATGGCGCTGGCGATCGAGCCGATGATCACCATGGCCTCACCGCGTACGGTCGAGCTGGCCGACGGCTGGACGGTCGTCACCCGGGACGGGTCGATCGCGGCGCACGTCGAGCACTCGATGGCGCTCCTGCCGGACGGCGTCTGGGTGCTCACCGCCTTCGACGGGGGCCGGGCCCGACTCGGTGACCTCGTGACGGCCCGCCAGCCGGCCGCCTCCACCACCCCCTGACGGTCCCGCCGAGCCGGTCGGTTGGGCGGGCCGGGTCGTGGCGGTTGATCGACTCGGGTTCCGGAAGGTCGCTTTGTCCCACGGTCTTGGACACCCGACTGCCCTGACGTCGAGTCGATCAAGGGCGGGGCGTCCGGGCGGACGGATTGGCGGGGCGGTGGCATGCTTGCCGGCATGGACGGGCGCGACGGGATGCGAGCGGCGGACGCGGACCGGGAAGCGGTGGCCGAACGGTTGCGGGTGGCGCTCAACGAGGGCCGTCTGGATCTGCACGAGTACGACGAGCGGTTGCAGCGGGCGTATGCCGCGCGCACGTACGGCGAGTTGGACCAGCTGCTGACCGATCTGCCTCCGGTGACGCCCGCGCAGCGCTCGGCCTTGGTGCCGGAGCCGGCCGCCGAGATGCCGGTCGCCTCCGCGGGCGGGCCGAGTGCCGTTGGGATGGACGGGTCGACCGCCCGGTGGATGGCTGGGGTCTGGCTGCCGTACCTGCGGGTGGTCGCCATCGTGGTGACCATCTGGGCGGTGACGTCCCTGCTCAGCGCGGAACTGCTCTACTTCTGGCCGATCTGGGTGGCCGGGCCGTGGGGTGCGGTGTTGGTGGTGCGTACCGTCGCGGGCCTCAGCGGGGGAGAGCCCCGACGCCAGGCACTCGAGCGGGAACGCCGCCGGCAACGCAAGCGGGCCAAGCGCGAACGCCGCCGCGAACTAGGCCCCACCGAACCGGACAACTCCCAACACCCCACCCCACCCACCTAGCCCACCCACCCCACCCACCCACCCCACCCCACCCCACCCACCCCACCCCCGACCACCACGTCGATCATGAAGTTGTTGTCGCGACACGCCGTGATCGAGGGCGATAACTTCATGATCAACGGGTTCGGAGGGGGTCCGGAGGGGGGGCGGAGGGGGGTTGGAGTTGGTGCGGCGGGTCGGGGTGGGTGGGTGGTTTGGCGGCGGGCGGCAGGCGGGCGTACACTTTCAGATCGGCGCACAGCGTCCACTCCGGCATGCCCACCCTGCGCTTCGGTGGGAGCTGGAGCCGCGGCTGGCGCGGTCTTCTGATTCTGGTCAGATTTCCGTGTAAGACGTTGTGGGTCGCCCGGAGCAATCGACGTCAGGACAGCGGAGGACATGCCGAAAAAAGACGGAGCCATTGAGATCGAGGGTCGGGTCATCGAGCCCCTGCCGAACGCCATGTTCCGGGTGGAGCTCGCGAACGGCCACAAGGTGTTGGCTCACATCAGCGGCAAGATGCGGCAGCACTACATCCGTATCCTGCCGGAGGACCGGGTCGTCGTCGAACTTTCGCCGTACGACCTGACCCGCGGGCGCATCGTCTACCGCTACAAGTAGTCCTGACGGCGGCCGGGAAGTCCCGTGTCCGTCTTCGACGTCCGGTCTCGCGCGATGGCGCGTTGCCGGGCCAGATGGGAAGTAAGGCAACCGTGAAGGTCAAGCCGAGCGTCAAGAGGATCTGCAACAAGTGCCGGGTTATCCGCCGGCACGGCCGGGTCATGGTGATCTGCACCGACCCGCGCCACAAGCAGCGCCAGGGCTGACTCAGCCCGTCCGGCCGAACACGGCCGGGTGGTGTTGGTCCAGGGCAGTTCCTCAGCGACACACACATCACACATGCTCGTCCCAGCCGCGAGCGGTACGCGAGGCGTACTCCTTTCGTGGCTGACCCCCGGTCGGAGGCCGGGGCCCGCTTGGGCAGCGACCGATCCCGGTCGCCGGCGCTGATGGCGTCGGAAGGACGGGACGGCCGGTAGCGGGGTGGGACGGGTCCACACCTCCGCCACACATCACGAGGAGTACGCCCGCACATGGCACGTCTAGTCGGCGTGGATCTCCCCCGCGAGAAGCGGATGGAGATCGCGCTCACCTACATCTTCGGGGTCGGCCGTACCCGCGCCCTGGAGACGCTCGCCGCTACCGGCATCTCGCCGGACAAGCGCGCTCGGGACCTCACGGACGAGGAGCTCGTGCAGCTCCGCGACCACATCGAGGGCAACTACAAGGTTGAAGGTGACCTGCGCCGCGAGGTCGCCGCTGACATCCGCCGCAAGGTTGAGATCGGCTGCTACGCCGGCATCCGGCACCGCCGGGGCCTGCCCGTGCGTGGCCAGCGGACCAAGACCAACGCGCGGACCCGCAAGGGCCCGAAGCGGACCGTCGCCGGCAAGAAGAAGCCCGGCAAGAAGTAATAGGAGCGCACAGACTTATGCCACCGAAGGCTCGTGCCGGAGCCGCTGTCAAGAAGGTCCGGCGCAAGGAACGGAAGAACGTCGCCCACGGGCAGGCGCACATCAAGAGCACGTTCAACAACACCATCGTGTCCATCACGGACCCGACCGGTGCGGTCATCTCCTGGGCCTCCGCCGGCCAGGTGGGCTTCAAGGGCTCCCGCAAGTCGACTCCGTTCGCCGCGCAGCTGGCCGCCGAGGCTGCCGCGCGTCGCGCCATGGAGCACGGCATGCGCAAGGTCGACGTGTTCGTCAAGGGCCCCGGCTCCGGCCGGGAGACCGCCATCCGTTCGCTGCAGGCCGTGGGCCTCGAGGTCGGGCAGATCTCCGACGTCACCCCGCAGCCGCACAACGGATGCCGTCCGCCGAAGCGTCGCCGGGTCTGAGAGGTAGAGAGAGATGGCTCGTTACACCGGTGCTGACTGCCGCCGTTGCCGGCGGGAGAAGATGAAGCTGTTCCTCAAGGGCAGCAAGTGCGATGGTCCGAAGTGCCCGTTCGAGTCCCGGCCGTTCCCGCCCGGGCAGCACGGCCGCGGCCGCACCAAGGAGACGGAGTACCTGCTCCAGCTCCGCGAGAAGCAGAAGGCCCGCCGCGTGTACGGCGTGCTGGAGAAGCAGTTCCGTGGCTACTACGAGGAAGCCGTCGGCAAGCAGGCCAAGACCGGTGAGGTCCTCCTGCAGATCCTCGAGTCGCGGCTCGACAACGTCGTCTACCGGGCCGGCTTCGCCCACTCGCGGGACATGGCCCGCCAGCTGGTCAAGCACGGTCACTTCACGGTGAACGGCAAGAAGGTCGACATCCCGTCGTACCGCGTCAAGGAGCACGACATCATCGAGGTTCGGGGCAAGAGCAAGGAGCTCACCCCGTTCATCGTCGCGCAGGCCCAGGCCGGCTCGAAGACGGTTCCGGCGTGGCTCGAGGCCATCCCGAGCCAGATGAAGGTGCTCGTGCACTCCCTCCCGGCCCGGCAGGTCATCGACACGCAGGTCCAGGAGCAGCTGATCGTCGAGCTCTACTCCAAGTAGTCGGGCTCGTTGCGGTGGCCCGCCCGGCACGGGCGGGCCACCGGAACAGTTTGTGTCGTGGACGTCAAATAGCGGGCGTCCCGGAAGAGAAGAGACAAGATGCTCATCAGCCAGCGACCCTCCCTCTCCGAGGAGTCGATCAACGAGACCCGGTCGCGGTTCGCCATCGAGCCGCTCGAGCCGGGCTTCGGCTACACCCTGGGTAACTCGCTGCGGCGCACGCTGCTGTCGTCGATCCCGGGTGCGGCGGTCACCTCGATCAAGATCGACGGCGTGCTGCACGAGTTCACCACGATCCCCGGTGTCAAGGAGGACGTGGTCGAGCTCGTCATGAACATCAAGGAGCTGTGCGTCAGCTCCGAGCACGACGAGCCGGTCAGCATGTACCTGCGCAAGCAGGGCCCGGGCGACGTGACGGCGGGCGACATCCAGCCCCCGGCCGGCGTCTCGGTGCACAACCCGGACCTGAAGCTCGCCACCCTGAACGGCAAGGGCCGGCTCGACATGGAGCTGACCGTCGAGCGGGGCCGGGGCTACGTGACGGCGGCGCAGAACAAGCAGTCCGGCGCCGAGATCGGCCGCATCCCGGTCGACTCGATCTACTCGCCGGTGCTGAAGGTGACCTACCGCGTCGAGGCGACCCGTGTCGAGCAGCGCACCGACTTCGACCGGCTGATCATCGACGTCGAGACCAAGCCGTCGATGGGCCCGCGTACCGCGCTGGCCTCCGCCGGCTCGACGCTGGTGGAGCTGTTCGGTCTGGCCCGTGAGCTGGACGAGACGGCTGAGGGCATCGACATCGGGCCGTCCCCGCAGGACGCCCAGCTGGCGGCGGACCTCGCTCTGCCGATCGAGGAGCTGGACCTCACCGTCCGCTCCTACAACTGCCTCAAGCGCGAGGGCATCAACTCCGTTGGTGAGCTCATCGGGCGTACCGAGGCCGACCTCCTCGACATCCGCAACTTCGGTCAGAAGTCGATCGACGAGGTCAAGATGAAGCTCGCCGGGATGGGTCTCGGGCTGAAGGACTCGGCTCCGAACTTCGACCCGGCGCACGTCGTGGACACCTTCGGCGAGGCCGACTACGACACCGACGACTACCGCGAGACCGAGCAGCTCTAGTCCGCGCTGCCGCCACAACTGAGGAGCACCAAAAATGCCCACGCCCACCAAGGGCCCCCGCCTCGGCGGCAGCCCCTCGCACGAGCGGCTGATGCTGGCCAACCTGGCCACCGCGCTGTTCCAGCACGGCAAGATCCAGACCACCGAGACGAAGGCCCGGCGGCTGCGTCCGCTGGCCGAGCAGCTCATCACCAAGGCCAAGCGCGGCGACCTCGCCTCGCGGCGTCGGGTGCTGGGCGTCGTCAAGGACAAGGACGTGGTCTACGCCCTGTTCGACCAGATCGCGCCCCGGTACGCGAACCGCCCCGGCGGTTACACCCGGATCGTGAAGACCGGTCCGCGCAAGGGTGACGCCGCTCCGATGGCGATCATCGAGCTGGTGGAGGAGCTTCAGGTCGCCGAGCCGAAGGCGAACAAGAAGACCGCCGCCCGCAAGGCCGCGCAGCAGGACAAGGTCGAGGCGCTCGCCCCGGCCGAGGACGCTCCGAAGTCGACCGACGCCGACCAGGACTCCGAGGCGCCGGTGTCGGCCTCCGGCGACACCGCCGAGGCGCGCGAGGACAGCGACCTCGCCACCGAGGAGAACAAGGCCTGACCTTCGGGCATCAGTGCGGGCCCGGCACCCCTTTCGGGGTGTCGGGCCCGACCCGTAACAGGAGGTACGAGGTGGACGAGCGGATCCGGCTGCGGCTGGACGTCTCGTACGACGGCGCGGGTTTCTCCGGGTGGGCGCCGCAGCCGACGCGGCGGACCGTCGCCGGGGTGCTCGTCGAGACCCTGGACCTGGTCCTGGGCGCGGGTACGGCGACCGGCCTGACCGTCGCGGGCCGGACCGACGCGGGGGTGCACGCCTCCGGGCAGGTCTGTCACCTGGACCTACCCGTCGAGGTGTGGCGGGAGCACGAGGGGCGGCTGCTGCGCCGGCTGGCCCGGCTGCTCCCCACCGACGTGCGGGTACGGGCGATGACCGAGGTACCCGCCGACTTCGACGCCCGTTTCTCGGCCACCTTCCGGCGCTACGAGTACCGGGTGACCGACGCCCCGTACGGCGCGGAGCCGCTGCGCCGGCACGAGGTGCTGGCCTGGCCGCGGGCGCTGGACCTGGCGGCCCTGAACGCCGCGGCCGAGGGCCTGGTGGGGGAGCACGACTTCGCCGCGTACTGCCGACGCAAGGAGAACGCGACGACGCTGCGCGAGGTGACCCGGCTGGACTGGCGGCGGGACCCGGACGGCATCCTGGTGGCGACCGTGCAGGCGGACGCGTTCTGTCAGGCGATGGTGCGCAGCCTGGTGGGGGCGATGCTCGCCGCCGGGGACGGCCGTCGGCCGGTGCGGTGGCCGGGCAGCCTGCTGACCCACAAGGACCGGTCCAGCGAGGTGACGGTGGCGCCGGCGCACGGGCTGACCCTCGTCGCGGTCGGCTACCCGGACGATCCGGCGGACTACGCGCGCCGTGCCGATCTGACGCGCCGGTTGCGCGTGCCGGTCGAGGGCTGACGGACCCCGGCACGGACGACGACGGGTGTGCCACCTGTTCGGCGGCACACCCGTCGGACGCGGGCGCGGGTCAGTTGCCGTCCTCGCTGCCGCTCTGGCTGCCGCTGCCCTCGGTGGACGCCCCCGTGGGCTGCCCGGCCGTGCCGAGGTCGGCCCGCCGTTGCAGGACGCCCCGGCTGAGGTGCGCCTCGATCATGTCGAACAGGACGTCCCGGACCTTGGTGTCGCCGGACTTGACCGCGGCGCCGTCGGAGCGGACCACCAGGGCGTACGCCAGGTAGTGGCCGCGGACCTGCCAACCCACCCGGGCCGGGGCGCTGGTCAGCGCATCGGTGTCGTCGCCGGCGGTGAGCCCCCGGAACCGGCCCTGCCGTTCGTCGAGGATCTGCCGGATCCGGTCCCGGGCCCGCTCGGCGTTGGCCCGGTCGGTCAGGTTGAACAGGCCGGTGGTGACCAGGTGCTCGCCGCCAGGGCTCCGCAGGGTCGCCCGGACGACCTGGTTGCAGCCGAGCCGGACCAGCAGGTCCGCGACCTCGTCCGTGGCGGCGACGGCGCAACTGCCGCTGGACTGGGTCTTGAGCACCTGGTAGGCGGGCTGGCCGTCGGCGAGCTTCAGCTCCTTGTTGGGGAAGAGTTCCTTCGCGGTCAGTGGCGCCTGGTCGGTGTCCCGCGAGTCGAGATCCTGCTGTTGGGCGGTGGCGGACGGCGCGGCGTTCGGCTGGTACGTCGGGGTGGGCTGTGGCGTCGCGTCGCGATCCAGCAGCAGTGCGGCGGCGCCGAGGCCGCAGAGCGCGAGCAGGACGAGGACGGCCGCGCCGCCGATCACCACCTGCCAGAGCCGCCCACCGCCGCGTCGTGCGGACGGCTCCACCGGCTGAGCCGAGGTGTAGACCCGGCTGCGGGGAGCCGCCATCGGCGGGGTCACGCGGGGTGCCGACGGCGGCTGGTTCGACGGCAGCACCAGCTGGTTGGGTCGGGGCAGCGACGGCGCGGGGAAGCGCGACGGCGAGGGGCCGGCCGGTGGAGGGGGACCGGCGCCGAGCACGTCCAGGTCGGACCCGGGCTCGGGGTCCTCGAATGCGTCCTCTTCGGACTCGTACCGATACACCATGTCGCCCAGAGTAGGAGTTATTGTCCCTTTAGGGGGTAATATCGGGGAAATGTGGGTGTGGGCAGTGTCGTGAGTCGGCCGGGCCGGTGCGAGAATTGCCGACGTGACCGGCGACCACTACTTCACCGCGCAGCCCGCCAGCGACGCACCGGCGCGCGAGGTCGAGTTCTCCGTCGCCGACCGCGACTACCGACTCGCCTCGGCCGGCGGGGTCTTCTCCGCCAGCCGCCTCGATCCCGGCACCGCCGTGCTCCTGCGCAAGGCCGACCTGCCCGCCGCCGACACCACAGGTGACCTGCTCGACCTCGGCTGCGGGTTCGGGCCCATCGCGTGCGTCCTGGCCGACCTCGCGCCGACGAGCACCGTCTGGGCCGTCGACGTCAACGCCCGCGCCCGCGACCTCACCGCCGCCAACGCGGCGCGCATCGGCGCCGGTGACCGGGTCCGGGTGAGCGCGCCGGACGACGTACCGGCGGAGGTGACGTTCGCCCAGCTCTGGTCCAACCCGCCCATCCGGATCGGCAAGGACGAGCTGCACGAGCTGCTGCGGCGCTGGCTGCCCCGGCTCGCCCCGGACGGCGTCGGCTGGCTGGTCGTCGCCCGGCACCTGGGCGGCGACTCGCTGCAACGCTGGCTCGTCGAACAGGGCTGGCAGGTGCAGCGGCACGCCAGCCAGAAGGGCTTCCGGGTGCTGCGGGTCACCCGGTAATTGGATGTCCCTACCGGCCCCGGTTGGGGCAGGATCCCGGCGTGGGATACGTGGACGTGGCAGCGGTCGGGCACACCCTGCCCGACGGTCGGGAACTCTTCGCCGACGTGTCGTTCCGGGTCGGTGAGGGTGCCAAGGTCGCCCTGGTCGGGCCGAACGGCGCGGGCAAGACGACGCTGCTGAGGATGGTCGCCGGTGACCTTCCGGTACGCGCGGGCGGCATCGCGCGGGCCGGTGGGCTGGGCGTGATGCGGCAGTTCATCGGCATGATCGGCGACGAGACGACGCTCGGCGACCTGGCCCTGTCGCTGGCCCCTCCGGCGCTGCGCGACGCCGGCCGCCGGCTCGGCGAGACCGAAGCGGCCATGCGGGCGGCCGAGGCCCACGGCAAGTTCAGCACCGCCGCGGGCAAGGCGCAGCTGGCGTACGCGGACGCGCTCGGCGCCTGGGGCGAAGCCGGCGGGTACGACGCCGAGGTGCTCTTCGACACTGTCGCCACCATCGTGCTCGACCAGCCGTGGGACGCCGTACGGGACCGACCGGTGCGTACGCTCTCCGGCGGGCAGCAGAAGCGGTTCGCCCTGGAGCTGCTGCTGCGCGGCCCGGACGAGGTGCTGCTGCTCGACGAGCCGGACAACTTCCTCGACGTGCCCGGCAAGCGCTGGCTGGAGGCGCGACTGCGCGAGTCGACGAAGTCGGTGCTCTACGTCTCGCACGACCGTGAGCTGCTGGCGCAGAGCGCCGACCGGGTGGTCGCCGTCGAGGGCGGCAGCGCCTGGGTGCACCCGGGTGGGTTCGCGAGCTGGCACGAGGCCCGGGTGGCCCGGCACGCGCGCCTCGACGAACTGCGCCGACGCTGGGACGAGGAGCACCAGAAGCTGCGCGAGCTGATGCTGATGTACAAGCAGAAGGCCGCGTACAACGACGGGTTGGCCTCGCGGTACCAGGCCGCGCAGACCCGGCTGCGCAAGTTCGAGGAGGCCGGGCCTCCGCCCGTACCCCCCAAGGACCAGGACATCCGGATGCGGCTGACCGGCGGGCGGACCGGCAAGCGCGCGGTCGTCTGCGACCAGCTCGAGCTGGACGGCCTGACCTTCCCCTTCGACCTGGAGATCTGGTACGGCGACCGGGTGGCGGTCCTCGGCGCCAACGGCACCGGCAAGTCGCACTTCCTGCGGCTGCTGGCGCGCGGTGGCACCGACCCCGACCCGGCCAACGGGCCGGTCGACGGCGCGGGCGCGCTCGCACCGGTTTCGCACGACGGCGTGGCCCGGCTCGGCGCGCGGGTCCGCCCCGGGCACTTCTCCCAGACGCACGACCGGCCGGAGCTGATGGGTAAGACGCTCGTCGAGATCCTGTGGCGGGGCGACGAGCACCGCCAGGGGATGGACCGGCACGCGGCGATGGGGGTGCTCAGTCGGTACGAGCTGGCCGGGCAGGGTGACCAGCGCTTCGGCACCCTCTCCGGCGGGCAGCAGGCCCGGTTCCTGGTGCTGCTGCTGGAGCTGTCCGGGGCGACCCTGCTGCTGCTCGACGAGCCCACCGACAACCTCGACCTGGCCAGCGCCGAGGCCCTGGAAGCGGGTCTGAACGCGTTCGAGGGGACGGTGGTGGCCGTCACGCACGACCGGTGGTTCACCCGCTCCTTCGACCGGTTCGTGCTGTTCCAGGGCGACAACGAGGTGGTGGAGACCCCGGAGCCGGTCTGGGACGTGGGCTGATCGGTCACCGGGCGGGCGTGCGTCCGGCCGGCATAGGGTGGATCTCGTGACTGAGATGACCTATCGCCGGCTGGGCGACTCCGGGCTCGTGGTGTCCGTCGTCGGAATCGGCTGCAACAACTTCGGCCGCAAGCTGGACCTCGACGGCACCCGGGCGGTCGTCGACGCCGCCCTGGACGCCGGGATCAACCTGTTCGACACCGCCGACATCTACGGCGAGCCGCAGGGTGGCTCGGAGGAGCTGCTCGGGCAGGCGCTCAAGGGCCGCCGCGACGACGTGGTGGTGGCCACCAAGTTCGGCATGGACATGCACGGCCTCAACGGGCCGGACTTCGGGGCCCGTGGCGCGCGCCGCTACATCGCCCGCGCGGTCGAGGCGTCGCTGCGCCGGCTCGGCACCGACCACATCGACCTCTACCAGATGCACGAGCCCGACCCGGGTACGCCGATCGACGAGACCCTCGCCGCCCTGGACGACCTGGTCCGCGACGGCAAGGTGCGCTACCTGGGCAACTCCAACTTTGCCGGCTGGCAGATCGCCGACGCGGACTGGGTCGCCTCGTCCAACGGCCGGGCCCGCTTCATCAGCGCGCAGAACCACTACAGCCTGCTGGAGCGCTCCGTCGAGACCGAGGTGATCCCGGCGTGTGAGCGCTTCGGCCTCGGCATGCTGCCGTTCTTCCCGCTCGCCAACGGCTTGCTCACCGGCAAGTACAAGCGCAGCGAGCAGCCCCCGGCCGGCAGCCGGCTCTCCGGCGGCGGCCGGTACGCCGACCGGCTCGCGGCGGCCGACTGGGACACCATCGAGGCCATCGAGGCGTACGCGAACGAGCGGGGTCTGAGCATGCTCCAGGTGGCGATCGGTGGCCTGGCCGCCCAGCCCGCAGTGACCTCGGTGATCGCCGGCGCCACCAGCGCCGAGCAGGTACACGCAAACGCCGCCGCCGGCACCTGGGAGCCCACCGACGAGGACCTGACCGCCCTGCGCGAACTCCTCTGAGCCGGAACACGAAGGGCCGGGTCGCAACGCTTGCGACCCGGCCCTTCGTCGTCGGTGCCGGTCAGTCGGAGCGGCGGCGGCCGAAGAGCATGGCCACCCCCATCGCGGCGGCGACGAGCACCAGCCCGGCCGCCGCGAACGGCCACCACCGGGCCGCACCCGATCCACCTGTCGGCTTGTTGAGCGCGACCGGGGTGGGCGGCGGCTGGCTCTGGGCCACCTGCGCCTGCACGGTCGCGGTGGTCTTGGTGCCGTACGGCGCCGGGGCGTTCACCGTCACCTGCCAGGTGCCGGGGGAGAGCACCGGACCACTGCTGTAGAAGCCCTGCCCCTCCGGTGCCGGCTCCAGTTGCACCGGACCCACCTGCTGCTTGTCCGGGCCGATGGCGGTGAGGGTCAACCGCACCACCTGGTCGAGCCGGCGGCCGTCGGCGTAGGTGGCCTGGATCGTCACCCCGACGGCACCGTCACCGGCCACCACCAGCTTCAACTTGTCGGCCCGTGCGGCGGCCGGGGCGGCGGCGACAAGCGTCAGGGCCAGCCCGACGAGGACGGCGGCGACCGCCGTGCGGATACGCGTCACGGACGTCTCCTTCCTAGGCCGTGTGTCAAAGTCCTCGGTCGAGCCGAGGCGGAGTCCAGGCGGCGGTCCGGCAAGGCGGAGATTCGTCCGGATACCGGTGTTGTATCCGGACGAAGCTCCAACGCGGCCGGCCGTCGTCTGGGCCCGCCGCAGGCCGGCCAGGGGCTTTGACACACGGCCTGATGAGGGAGGCCCCTCCCCGACGCCGGAGCGTCGGGAAGGGGCCTCGGTCGGATCAGAGCTGGCGACCGGGTGCCAGCCGGGTGGCGTCGCCACCGAGCCGTCCCGTGCCCTTGATGGGCTCGCCGTCATTGGCCTTGACGCCGGCCTTGCTGGCCGTCCCGCCGAGCCGCACGATCATCGCGTCGGCGTCCCGGGTGAGGGTGTCCCGGATCTCGGCCTCGGCCACCAGGGTGGCGTCGGTGGCGAGGTCCCGGAACTGGGTCAGCTGCTTGACCGCCTTGTTGTCGTTGCCGGCCGCCTCGGCCTGGCGGGCCGCGTCGAGCTTGGCGGTCAACTGCTTGTGCGCCTTGGCCGACAACCGCCCCGTCGCCTTGAACCGGTCCAGCAGGAACTGCATGTCGCGGAACGAGGTGGTGACGAAGAACCGGACGTTCGAGGTCGTCTTGTTGCCGGCCTTGTCGGTCGCGGTGACGGTCAGCTCGTGCAGGCCGAGCGACAGCTCGTACATGGCCTGCAGGGTGCCGCTGGCGTACGTCTTGCCGTCGAGCTGGCCGACCACGGACGCGATGCCCGAGGTCGGGTCCACAGCCTGCCAGGACACCCGGACGTCCTGGCTGTCGCCGTAGAGCTGGCCGTCGGCGATACCGGAGACCAGCAGCGTCGGCTTGCTGCCGTCGATCTTCAGGATCGCCGACTTGAGCGTCTCGACGTTGCCCGCCTTGTCGGTGGCCCGGTACAGCAACTCGTGCTGCCCGTCACCGGTCACCTCGACCGGCTCCGTGTACGGCGTCCACGCGCCACCGTCCAGCGACCACTCGACCGTCTTGACCCCGGAACCCGCGTCGGTCGAGGCGAGCACCACCGGGATGGTCCCGTTGTGCCAGCCCTCGTCGTTCGCCGGAGCGAACGTCGCCGTGGTCACCGGTGCGGTGGCGTCGATCTTGACTGCGACGGTCTTCGTCGACTCCACGTTGCCGGCCTTGTCGGTCGAGCGGAACCGCAGCTCGTGCTCGCCGTCACCGCTGATCGCCACCGGCGCGGTGTACGCCGTCCAGGCGGTGGCCCCGTCCAGCTGGTACTCGGTGCTGGCGAGCCCGCTGCCACCGGCCTCGTCGGCGGCGGCCAGGGTGACCGTCACCGGCCCGGTGTACCACCCGTCGGTGGGGGTGCCGGACACCGTCGCCGTGGTGACCGGCGCCTTCTCGTCGGCCACCTTCGTGCTCAACCGGAAGTAGTCGAACGCGGCCGTCTTCGACGCCGTCTGGTTGGCGCCGAGGGTGAACAGACCCACCTTCGGGGTCGCGCCCACCGCGCTGTTGGTCAGCGCCTCCAACGCGGTCCACGTCGTCCCGTCGGCCGAGTACGACGCGGTGAAGGTGTCGCCCACCCGGGCCAGACGCAGGTGCCACACCGCCGAGGTGAGGCTGGTCGCCTCCGGCTGCGGGTTCTGCACCGTTCCGCCGACCTCGCTGCGGAACTCGATCCGCCGGGTGACCGCCTGGCCGGCCTGGTTGTCCGCGATGAAGTCGAACTTCAGGTAGTTGTCGTCGTCGGCCATGACGATCAGGCCGGCCTGCTGGTACTGCTCGTTCAGCAGGCTGCCGTCGACCTTCGTCTCCAGGGTCCAGTCGCCCGAGGGCGCGGTCTGGAGGATGAAGTTCTTCGGCCCGGTGTTGTCGGTGCCGTAGATGTCACCGTTCGGCACGTCGATCCGCAGCGCGCCGTCGGTCACCCGGTAGCCGTTCGGGTCCTCCCGCAGGATGGCGTCCCACCGGCACTTGTCCAGCGTGGTGCCGGTGAACTCGTCCGACGGCTCGACCGGGCCGGCCGGAGCGTCCGGCGTGACCACGAACGAGTCGAACGCGGCGTCCACCACGGGCGCCTCGGTGCCTCCGTTGAGCGCGAAGACCCCGATCCGCGGGTTGGTGATGCCGGCGAGCGCGGCCGAACGACCGACCGGGGTGAACGTCTGCCCGTCGCCCGAGAAGGAGGCGGTCAGGTTCGTCCCGTCGCTGGTGACCCGCAGGTACACGGTGTCACCCGCCGGTGCGTTGGCGGCGTCCGCGGACTCGTTGCGCGGAGTCCCGGCCGTCTCCCGGATGAACTCCACGCGACGGCTGCCGTTGTAGAGCAGGTCCACCTTGGCGTAGTTGTCGTCGTCGCCGTACACCAGCAGACCAGCCTGCTGGTAGTTGGCCGTCACTCCAAGCGTGACCTTGGTGGTCATCGCCCAGGCGCCGGTCGGCGCCGGCTGGAGCACCAGGTTGGTGGCGTCGTTGCGGGCGCCGTAGAGGTCACCCACCGCGGTGGGCAGCTTCAGCGCGCCACCGCTGAGCGAGTAGAGCTGGTTCTCCCGGACCACCGTGGTCCACCGGCTCTTGTCCAGCGTGTTGCCGTTGAAGTCGTCCGAACGCGCCCCGAGGCAGGACGTGTCCGGAGCGTTGACGCGCACCGGCACCGTGGCGTACGACTTGGCGCCCTTGCTGTCGGTCACCGTGAGGGTGGCCGTGAAGGAGCCGACGCTGGTGTACGTGTGGCTGGCGTCCAGGGTGGACGCCGTGCCGCCGTCACCGAAGTCCCAGGCGTACGTCAGCGGGGTGTCGCCCTCGGCGTCGGTGGCCGTGCCGTCGAACGCGACGGTGAGCGGCGCGGTGCCGCTGCCCGGGGTCGCGGTGGCGGTGACCACCGGCGGCCCGTTCTCGGTGACGCCCCGACCGACGAAGTCCATCCAGTTGACGTTGAACAGCGAACCGGTTCCGCCGTTCGGGTCGCGGGCCACGAAGTACAGCCCGCCGCTCGCGGCACCGGTCACCGGCGCGCTCACGTCGGTGTACGTCTGCCACCCGCCGGTCGCCGGAACGGTGGCCGTGGCCACGACCGGTCCGTCGACCGCACCGGCGTGGACCTCGATCCGACCGCCAGCGGCGGCCGAGGCGGCCCGGAACCGGATTTCGGTGATGTTGGTCAGGTTCGCCGGGACGACCGACCACCAGTCGCCGTCCTCGATGAACGCGATGCTCTGGCCGCCACCCGCGGTGTCGGTCGCGGCCTCGCGCTGCACGCCGGCGTCTCCGCCGCCGGTGCTGCCCGCAACCCGCCCGGTGGCCGTAAAGTACTCGGCCTGCTTCTGCTTGGGCTGCAGGATCTCGATCTGCCGGCCGGTGAGCGCGCCGGAACCGCCCGCGCCGCCCTTGTCGGTGTAGGTGGCCTCGAAGACCGCGAACACGTTCGCCTCGGCGCCGTGCCCGGAGGCGAGCGACGTCTGGACCGTGCCGGTGCAGCCGGTGTGCTGCTCCAGCGGGTGGGCGTGCTCGTCGTGACCGAGCAGCACCTGGAGGTTGACCTTGGAGCAGTCGATCTGCCCGTCCTCGGGGTCGGTCACCTTGACCGTGTAGCGGACCTGGTCACCCCAGTTGAAGAAGCCACCGTCCGGCGGGAACTCGATGGTCACCGTCGGCGCCGTGTTGCCCACGGTGACCGGCACGTTGGCCACCGCCGTGCGGCCCTTCGGGTTGGTCACGGTGAGCTGGGCGGTGTAGTTGCCCGCCGTCGCGTACGTGTGCGTCGGGTTGGCCTCGGTGGAGGTCTGCCCGTCGCCGAACGCCCAGGCGTAGGTGAGCGTGCCACCGTCCGGGTCCCGGGAGCCGGCGCTGGAGAACTCCACCGTCAACGGTGCCGGACCCGAGGTCGGGTTGGCGGCCGCCGCCGCGATCGGCGCACGGTCACCGGCGGTGTAGTCGATCCGGTAGACCCCGGAGTTGTCGTTGTTGCCGCCGAAGCCGCTGCCCCACTCGATCAGGTACAGCGCGCCGTCCGGACCGAACTCGAAGTCCATCGGCCGGATCATCGACATGCCCGGGAGCAACTGGTTGATGTCCACCAACGACTTGCCGTCGGGGGTCATCTGCATCGTGTACATCTTGTTCTGGTTCCACTCGCCCAGCAGCGCCTTGCCGTCGTAGTAGGCCGGCCACTTGCGGGTCGAGTTGAGGTTGGCGTCGTACCGGTAGGCCGGGCCGCCCATCGGAGCCCCACCGCCACCGATCTCCGGGTACCGCGCGTCACCGGCGTAGCCGTAGTCGACGGTGGCCGGGACGACCGGCGGGAGGCTGGTCAGACCGGTGTTGTTCGGCGAGTTGTTCACCGGCGCGGCGCAGTCGAACTTCGGACCGCTCGGGCCGGACGGGAACGTGTAGTCGTTGTACGCCTCGTTCGTGCCCGTGCAGTACGGCCAGCCGTAGTTGCCGGGGGTCACGACGTTCCACTCGACGAGACCGCGCGGGCCCCGGTCCGGGTTGTTCGAGTTGGCGTCCGGCCCGTAGTCACCGACGTACAGCGTGTCGGTCTTCGGGTCGGTGCCGATCCGGAACGGGTTGCGGAAGCCCATCGCGTAGATCTCGGGACGGGTCTTCGCGGTGCCTGCCGGGAAGAGGTTGCCCGACGGGACGGTGTACGTGCCGTCGTCCTCCGGGTGGATCCGGAGCACCTTGCCGCGCAGGTCGTTCGTGTTGGCCGACGTGCGCTGCGAGTCGTAGTCCTGGCGACCCGGCCGCTCGTCGAGCGGCGCGTACGCGTTCGACTCGAACGGGTTGGTGTTGTCACCGGTGGCCAGGTAGAGGTTGCCGGCGCTGTCGAAGGTCATGCTGCCGCCCGCGTGGCAGCAGGTGTTGCGCTGGGTGTCGACCCGTAGCACCTGCTTCTCGCTCGCCAGGTCGATGGTGTCGCCGGTCACGGTGAACCGGGACAGCAGGTTGCGCGACACGTTGTCGTTCGGGGCGTAGTACAGGTACACCCACTTGTTGGTGGCGAAGTCCGGGTCGAGCCGGATGCCGATCAGGCCGTCCTCGTTGCCGGTGAAGACGTCCAGGTCGACGGCGGTGACGGTGTTGCCGGTGTCCGGCTTGATGATCTGCACCCGACCGTCGCGCTCGATGTAGAAGACCCGCCCGTCGGGGGCGATGTCCAGCTCCATCGGGTTGCTGGTGTTGCTGTCCAGCGTGACCTTCTCGAAGTTGGAGGTCTTCGACGCGCCGCAGTCGGCGTCGACCACGCCGGCCGCCGTCTGGATGCCGCCGAGCAGGTGCTTGAGGAACTCGGGCTCGGCGTACGACTCACGGGTGTGCCCGCCGCCGGTGTACCAGGAGCGGCCACCGTCGAAGTCCTGGCACCACGCCGTCGGGTGGTCGGCGCCCATCGCGCCGGCGCCCGGGGTGTAGCTCTTCTCGTCCAGGCTGGCCAGCACGTGCACGTCCGGCCGCGGGTTGGTCTGGAAGTTGTACCACTCGTCGAACCGGGACCAGCGGTCCGGCAGTTCGGCGGTGGACGGGTGGGCGTGGTCCTCCACCTTGACCGTGGCCTGCTGGTTCTGCGGGTGGTTGGCGAAGTACGCGCCGACCAGGTCGCCGTACCAGGCCCAGCTGTACTCGGTGTCCGAGGCGGCGTGGATGCCGACGTAACCGCCGCCGGCCTTCACGTACCGCTCGAAGGCCGCCTGCTGGTCGGCGTTGAGCACGTCGCCGGTGGTGGAGAGCCAGATCACGGCCTTGTACTTGGCGAGGTTGGTGTCGCTGAACGCGGCACCGTCCTCTGTGGTGTCCACCGTGAAGCCGTTCGCCGCGCCGAGTTGCTGGATGGCGGCGATGCCGGTGGGGATGGAGTCGTGGCGGAAGCCGGCGGTCTTCGAGAAGACCAGGACGGAGTAGGGGTCGGCCGCTGCGGCCTTCGGTGCCTTCGGCACCGACTGGGTGAGCGGAGCCGCGACAGGCACGTCTCGCGCGGGGATCTGCGCTCCGGTCGGAGCTGCCTGCGCCGGGGACCCGAGAAGGGCCGTCGACGTCAGTGCTAGGGACAACAGGGTAGCGGTGAGTGGTACACGGGCACGACGAGAACGGGACACGCCGCCTCCAATGTCGCGGTGGACAGGGCTCGCGGGGCCGGCTCGCCGAAGACCGTCCCAGATGGAGCCGGTGGGGACGCCGTGCCAGGGCGTCCACGCCGGCATTTTGTCGACTCGCTGAACAAATTAGTTCTGCTGCATCGATGTCCGGCAAGATGCCGGCGGGTAACGGTTCTGCAACGGCGGGCGACATTCCGAACAGGACCGGAGAAAGTACCCCGATCGATGCGTGCCGTAGGGCCGATGGCCCGCCCTTGGCAGCGAGGGTCGAACTGTCGTACGGTGACAGGCAAGTAACCCACGGGAGCCCGGTGTACCGGGCTGAGAGGGGGGCTGACAGCCCCCGACCGTCGAACCTGATCCGGGTAATGCCGGCGCAGGGAGGAGCGTTGCCGTGCCGTCCCTTGGACGACTGCATCTGATCACCGACACCCGACCCGGGCGCGACCCCCTCACCGTGGTCCGGGCCGCCCTCGCGGCGGCCCGCGCCGACCTCGTCGTGCAGGTCCGGGTCGAGGACTCCGCCACCGACCGCGAGGCGTACGACCTGGCTGAGCGGGTGCTGGCGCTGTGCGCGCCGTACGGGGCGACGTGCCTGGTCAACGACCGGCTGCACGTGGCGCTGGCGGTCGGCGCCGCCGGTGGACACGTCGGCGCCGACGACCTGCCGGTCGCCGCGGCCCGGCACGTGCTCGGCCCCACCGGCGTGCTGGGCGCCACCGCCCGCGAGCCGCGATCCGCGGTCGCGGCCGTCGTCGCCGGGGCCACCTACCTCGGCGTCGGCCCGTGCCACGCCACCAGCACCAAGGCCGGTCTGCCCGACCCCATCGGGTCCGTCGGGGTACGCGACGTCGTCGACGCCGTCGACGTGCCGGTCATCGCGATCGGGGGAGTGACCGCCGACCGGGTGCCGGCGCTGCGCGCCGCCGGGGCGTACGGGGTGGCCGTGGTCGGGGCGGTCTCCTCGGCCGCCGACCCCGGGCGGGCGACCACCGAGCTGCTGCGGGCGCTGGTGTGACCCGCGCCGACGTGGCGGTGGTGGGCGCGGGCCCGGTCGGGCTGGCGGTCGCGTGGCGCTGTGCCACCCGTGGGCTGCGCGTCGAGGTGCACGACCCGACGCCCGGCTCCGGGGCGTCGGCCGTCGCCGCCGGGATGCTCTCCCCGGTCGCCGAGGCGTACTTCGGGGAACGGCGACTGACCGAGCTGCTGGTCGCCTCCGCCGCGCGGTGGCCCGGGTTCGCCGCCGAGCTGACCGAGGCCAGCGGCACGCCGATCGGCTACCGGACCGAGGGCACCCTGATGGTCGGACTGACCGGCGACGACCTGGCCGAGGCACGCCGGCTGTGGGCGTACCAACAGGGTCTGGACCTGCCGGTGACGCCGCTGCGCCCCAGCGAGCTGCGCGACCGCGAACCGGCGCTCGCCCCCCGGGTGCGCGGCGGCGCGCTCGCGCCCACCGACCATCAGGTCGACCCCCGGCTGTTGGTGCCGGCGCTGGCCACGGCCGCGCAGCGGGCCGGCGCGACGCTCGTGCCGCGGCCGGTCCGTCGGCTGTCCGACGTGGACGCCGGGGTCACCGTGGTCGCGGCCGGTTGCGGCGCCGCCGCCCTCACCGGCCTGCCCGTGCGGCCGGTGAAGGGCCAGATCCTCCGGCTGCGCGCGCCCGGCGGCGTCGCGCCGGGCTTCCGGCACGTGATCCGGGGGTACGCCGACGGCGAGCACGTCTACCTGGTGCCCCGCGCCGACGGCGAGGTGGTGCTCGGCGCGACCGTCGAGGAGCGGTCGGACACCACCGTCACCGCCGGCGCGGTGCAACGACTGCTGCGCGCCGGGATCGACCTGCTGCCCGAACTGACCGAGTACGACCTGGTGGAGGCCGTCGCCGGCCTGCGGCCCGGTACCCCGGACAACGCCCCGATCCTCGGGCCGCTGCCCGGCCGGCCGGACGTGCTGGCCGCCACCGGGCACCACCGGCACGGCATCGTCCTCACCCCGGTCACCGCCGAGGCGATCGCCGACCTGGTGCTCACCGGGACGCCCGACCCGCTGCTCACCGGCTTCGACGCCGCCCGGTTCGCCGGCCCGAGCAGCAGTTTCGAGGAGGAGTGATGGAGCTGACGGTGAACGGAGCCGGGCGTACCGTGCCCGGCGGCGCGTCGGTGGCCGACCTGGTCCGCGACGTCGTGCCGCACCAGCGGGGCGTCGCGGTCGCGGTCAACGGCGAGGTGGTGCCCCGGACCGGCTGGCCGGCCACGGAGCTGCGCGACGGCGACCGCGTCGAGGTGCTCACCGCCGCGCAGGGCGGGTGAGCGGCGTGGCGTTCGAACTGGGCGGGGAGACGTTCGGCTCGCGGTTGATCCTCGGCACCGGCGGGGCCGCGAACCTGCACGTGCTGGAGCAGGCGATCCGGGCGTCCGGCACGGAACTGGTCACGCTCGCGCTGCGCCGGGTGGACACCGCGCCGGGCACCGGCGGCGGGCTGCTGGACCTGCTGGACCGGTGCGGCGTACGGCTGCTGCCGAACACGGCCGGCTGCCACACCGCGACCGAGGCGGCGAAGGTGGCCCGGCTGGCGCGCGACGCGTTCGACACCGACTGGGTGAAGCTGGAGGTCATCGGCGACGAGCGGACGCTGCTGCCCGACGGGGTGGAGCTGCTCCGCGCCGCCGAGGAACTCGTCGCCGACGGTTTCACGGTACTGCCGTACACCAGTGACGACCCGGTGCTCGCCCGCCGCCTCGCCGACGTGGGCTGCGCCGCGGTGATGCCTGCCGGGGCGCCGATCGGCTCGGGACTCGGCATCGGCAACCCGCACCACATCCGGTTGATCCGGCAGAGCGTGGACGTGCCGGTGATCCTCGACGCCGGCATCGGCACCGCCTCCGACGCGGCGCTCGCCATGGAGCTGGGCTGCGACGCCGTCCTGCTGGCCAGCGCGGTCACCCGGGCCGCCGACCCGGTGGCGATGGCCACGGCGATGCGGTACGCCGTCGAGGCCGGCCGTCTCGCGGCGGGTGCGGGCCGGATCGCCCGGCGCTTCCACGCCCTCGCGTCCACCCCCGACGAGGGAAGACCGGACCTGTGACGGGGCCGGCACCGTCGGGGGTCGTCCTGCTCACGGATCGTTCGGTGGCATCCGGTGGGCTCGCGGGGATCGTGGCGGCGGCGGTCGCCGGGGGAGTTCGCTGGGTGGTGCTGCGGGAGAAGGACCTGCCCCGCGCCGAACGCGCCGCCCTCGCCGCCGACCTGCGGGCGATCCTCGCCGACGTCGGCGGGACGCTCATCGTGGCCGGTCCCGACCCGCTGGGCGGCGACGCCGTGCACCTGCCCGCCGCCGGCCCGTACCCGCCGCCACCGCACCGCCTGGTCGGCCGCTCCTGCCACAACGGAACCGAACTGAACCGCCTGACCACCGAGCACTACGCCACCCTCTCCCCAATCTGGCCCACCAGCACCAAACCCGGCTACGGCCCTTCCCTGGAAGCAACGGGCCTACGCAAGCTGATCGACGTCAGCCCGGTACCCGCCCTCGCCCTAGGGGGAGTGGAGACACCCGAACAGGTATCCGCCTGCGTGCAAGCAGGAGCCGCAGGAGTAGCCGTGCTCGGCGCACTGATGCGAGCAAAGGACCCCACAGAAACAGCCCACCAGCTAATGAGCGCCTTCGCCGAGGCGGTCACCCAGAAGCTTGTAAAAAGCCGGCACCAGCGCACGGAGGTCCCCCGGTCAGGGCTGCGGCCGACCGTGCCCACGCAGGGATCAAGCCTGACCGCCCGGAGTGGGCATGGTCGGCCGCAGCCCTCAACCGCAACCACAGAGGAAAGATGACCCCCAGAACCACCCTGACAATCGCCGGCTCAGACTCCGGCGGCGGCGCGGGCATCCAGGCGGACCTCAAGGTCTTCGCGGCGCTCGGCGCGTACGGCACGAGTGTCCTCACAGCGGTCACCGCGCAGAACACCCGGGGTGTCGACGCCGTCCTGCCGTTGCCGCCGCGCACGGTCGCGGAGCAGTTGGACAGCGTGCTCGCCGACTTCACCGTGGGCGCGGTCAAGACGGGGATGCTCGGCACCCCGGCCGTCGCCGACGTGGTGGCCCAGGCCGCCCGGGACGGCCGGCTGCCCCAGCTCGTCGTCGATCCGGTGCTGGTCGCCACGAGTGGCCACCGGCTGGGCGTGGTGGGCGCGGTGGAGCGGCTGCTCCCGTACGCCCGGGTGGCGACGCCGAACTGCGCGGAGGCCGCGGCCATCACCGGACGCGGCGTGGACGACGTGGCGGGGATGGTCGTGGCCGCCGAGGCCCTCGCGGCCGGCGGCCCGGAGTACGTGGTGGTCACCGGCGGCGACGTCGGTGGGGACGAGGCGGTCGACGTGCTGCACGGCGACGGCGTCACCACCCTGCTGCGTGGTCCCCGGGTGGACACCCGGCACACCCACGGCACCGGCTGTTCGTTCTCGGCGGCCATCGCGGTGCGGCTGGCGCTGGGTGATCCGGTGCCGGCGGCGGTGCAGGCCGCCAAGGAGTACGTGTTCCGCGCGCTGACCGGCGCTCGGAGCTGGGAGCTGGGCGCGGGACGTGGACCGCTGAACCACTTCGGCTGGTCCGCTTGATCATCAGGGAGGCTGTCATGCACGCACGAGGCAAGGTGTACGTCGAGGGGTCGCGGCCGGATGTGCGGGTGCCGTTCGCGGAGGTGACGCTGACCGGTGACCATCCGCCGGTACGGCTCTACGACACGTCCGGCCCGGGGTCGGACCCGGCGGTGGGGTTGCCGGCGCTGCGTGGTCCGTGGATCGCCGAGCGCGGTGACGTGGCCCCGGTGCGGGGCGCGGGCACACCGCTGGCCGGCGCGGACGGTCGCCGGCCCACGCAGCTCGCGTACGCGCGGGCCGGTGTGGTGACGCCGGAGATGGAGTTCGTGGCCATCCGGGAGAACGTCGACCCGGAGCTGGTCCGGGCCGAGATCGCCGCCGGTCGGGCGGTGCTGCCGCTGAACGTGAACCACCCGGAGTGCGAGCCGGCGATCATCGGCAAGGCGTTCCTGGTCAAGGTGAACGCCAACATCGGCACCTCGGCGGTCAGCTCGTCGGTGGCCGAGGAGGTGGAGAAGCTCACCTGGGCGACCCGCTGGGGTGCGGACACCGTGATGGACCTGTCCACCGGCAAGCGGATCCACGAGACCCGCGAGGCGATCGTCCGGAACTCGCCGGTGCCGATCGGGACGGTGCCGATCTACCAGGCGCTGGAGAAGGTCGGCGGCGACCCGGTGAAGTTGAGCTGGGAGGTGTTCCGGGAGACCGTCGTCGAGCAGGCCGAGCAGGGCGTCGACTACATGACGGTGCACGCCGGGGTGCTGCTGCCGTACGTGCCGCTGGCCGTGGACCGGGTCACCGGGATCGTGTCGCGCGGCGGCTCGATCATGGCGGCCTGGTGCCTGGCCCACCACGAGGAGAACTTCCTCTACACCAACTTCGCGGAGCTGTGCGCGATCCTCGCGCGTTACGACGTGACGTTCTCGCTCGGTGACGGGCTGCGGCCCGGTTCGATCGCGGACGCCAACGACGAGGCGCAGTTCGCCGAGCTGCGTACCCTCGGCGAGCTGACGAAGATCGCCTGGGAGCACGACGTGCAGGTGATGATCGAGGGCCCGGGTCACGTGCCCATGCACAAGATCAAGGAGAACGTGGACCTCCAGCAGGAGTGGTGCCACGAAGCCCCGTTCTACACGCTCGGGCCGCTGACCACCGACATCGCGCCCGCGTACGACCACATCACCTCGGCGATCGGCGCGGCGATGATCGGCATGTTCGGGACCGCGATGCTCTGCTACGTCACCCCGAAGGAACACCTCGGCCTGCCGGACCGCGACGACGTGAAGGCCGGCGTGATCGCGTACAAGATCGCCGCTCATGCTGCCGACCTGGCCAAGGGGCACCCCGGAGCGCAGGCGTGGGACGACGCGCTGTCGAAGGCGCGGTTCGAGTTCCGCTGGGAGGACCAGTTCAACCTCTCGCTGGACCCGGAGACCGCGCGCTCGTACCACGACGCGACGCTGCCGGCCGAGCCCGCGAAGACCGCCCACTTCTGTTCGATGTGCGGCCCGAAGTTCTGCTCCATGAAGATCACCCAGGAGCTGAAGGAGTACGCCGCCCGCGGTATGAAGGACAAGTCGGAGGAGTTCGTGTCCGGCGGCGGGAGGGTCTACCTACCGCTCGCCTGACCGAGCGGCTCCTTCGACCGCCCCGGCGTGGGCGGTCATTCGCGGTGGTGGCGGCCGGTGGAGCGCAGCGAGCGACGGCCGCTCTCCTGCTCGGGCTCGTTGTCGGTGACCGGCTTGCTCAGGCCGGCGACCCAGTCGACGAACTCCTCGTCCTGCGCGGGCAGCGGCTCCGCCGCATCGGGCGCGGGCCGGCTCTCCTCGTCGGCCCGCACCCGGTTACGCCGGAACAGGCCGCCGAGCCGCCCCCGCCGGGAGGACTGTCGCCCGTCGTCCGTGGACGTCCGCGCGGAGTCCTTTCCCGGCTCGGCACCGTCGGCGGTCGACGCGTCACCCTGCTCCGGTACGACCGGAGTGATCGACGGCGGCACGATGGACCTCGCCAGGGCGGCCATCGCGCTCGCCTGGTCGGCCTGGCCGGTCGTGCCGTGGGCCTGGCCCGGCGTGCTGACGGCCCGCCCGGTCGTGTCCGGGGCAGGAGTGGGCGACCCGCCCTGCCCAGGCGTACCGGTGCTCTGATCCGATGGCCTGGCGCGGCGGTTGGTGTTGAAGGCGTCCCAGGTGGGCACGCGGCTCAGGTCGGGCAGGGGTGCCCGGTGGCGGAAGCGGGGCGTCCAGTCGGTCGACTGCTCGGTGTTCGCGGGCGCATCCGCCGCGGACGGCTCCGGGTCGGTCGATGCCGTGGTCCAGGACGGGGTGGCCGACCAGGCCGGTGCTGCCGGCGTCCACCGGTCGGCCCCCGCGTCGCCGGCAGTGGTCTCGCCGAACAGCGAAGCGCCGACGCCACCCTCGGTCGTCGCCTGTCCGGTGCGGCGGCCCGCCCCGGACTCCTCGACCGGCCCGGAGCCTTCGGCCGGCTCGGCGGGTAGGCCCCGGGGTTCCGCTTGAGTGGTCCGCGCCGCTTCGCCCGGCTCGGCGCTGTCACCCAGGTGGGAGGGGCGCGGCGCGTCCTGGCCGAGCGGCTGGTCGGCGCGTGTCACGTCGGCGTCCTTGCCGGCGCGGGTCGTCCGCTTGGCGCGTCCGCCGGTCGTCCCCTCGGTGCTCGCCCCGGTGGGCGGCGTTTCGGCGGTGGCCGGCGCACCGGTGTTCGTCCCGGCGGCTGCTGCCGTGCCGTCGTCGCTCACGGTCGCCGAGGTGGTGGCCGGCACGGACTTCGGCTTGCGCGGGCGACGCGGCTTGGGCGCGGTCACGTCGGCGGCGCGGTCGCCCGCGCTCTCGGTGCTCGGCGTGCCGGCCACGTCGACGACCTGCGGACCCGTGCTCGGCGTGCCGGTCACGTCCGCGACCTGCCGATCAGCGCTCGGCGTGCCGGCGTTGGCTGCGGCCGGCTCGCCGCTGCCCGCGCTCTGCGTTCCGGCGCTGCCCGTGGCCCGCGTGCCGGTGGTGCCCGCGGCCGGAGTGCCGGCGCTGCGCGTGGCCGGCGTGTCCGCGCCGCCTGTGGCCGGCGTGTCGGCGCTGCCCGTGGCCCGCGTGCGTGCGCTGCCGGTGCCCGCGCTGCCGGTGCCCGCGCTGCCGGTGGCCGGAGTGCCGCTGGTGCCGGCGGCCGGAGTGCCGGTCTCGCCGGAGCCGTCCGTGGCGAGCGGGGCCTCCGTGACGAGCGGGGCCTCCGTGGTGGGCGGGGCCTCCGTGGTGGGCGGAGCATCGGTAGTGAGCGGGGCTCCGGCGGCGCTGATCATGGTGCGGTCGCTGCCCGGCTCGGTGCGGCCGGCCGTTTCGCTGCCCGGCTCGGTGCGGCTGGCCGTATTGCTGCCTGGCTTGTTGCGGGCGGTCGCCTTGCCGCCTGTCGCGCTGTCGCCGACCGTGTCGGGCGTCGGGCTGACGGCGGCGGTCGCGGGCGTGGTGGACTCCGCAGCGGGCCGGGCCGGGTCGACGGCACCGCTGGTCGCGTCCTCGTCGCGGCTCGACGGCTGCCGCCCGGCGGTGAACTCACCGGTCGGGTCGGTCAGCCAGGAGGCGCGGGCCGGTGTGCCGTCGTGCCGCGCGCCGGTGGCGAACGCGTCCGGGGCCGCGGCGTCCGCTGCCGGAACGGCGGCCTCGGCCCGCTGGCGGGGGCCGACGGGTCGAGGGACCTCGCCCGGGCGCGTCGCGTCGGCGGGGACCGGGCCCTGCTGGCCGGTCGTCGAGGCCGACGGCCAGTCCCAGTGGGCGGGGACGGTGCGTACACCGGCGGTGTCGTCACCGGCACGCGCACCCGCAGCCCTCCCGACCAGCTGACCACCGGCGGACCCGGGGTGGTCCTCGGCCGGATCCGTCGACGTCGACGGCTCGTCACCCGGCAGCGTCGGGCCGGCCGGCAACGGACGCAGGATGTCGGTGGGCGCGATCGCCTCGGGATCGGCGGCGCGGGCGCCGACGGGCCACCGCAGCAGGGCGGCGGCCGCGGCCCCGAGGGCGCCGGCGAGGACGGCGATCAGCGCGCCGTAGTACGGGGTCGTCTGGTAGCGGTCGACGGCGTCGCCGGGGCCGGCGGTCAGGTAGGCGAACGCCACCAGCACCGGACCCGCCACCCCGGTCGCCGCGCTGATCAGCGGGAGCTGGCCGCGCCACCGGGCCAGCCCGGCGGTCGCCGCACCCGCGAGCAGCGCCACCAGGGGCAGCACGAGCAGCGCCAGGCGCTGCGCGGCCGTGTCGTCGAGCCAGTTCGGTTCGAGGACGCCGAGCCGGACCGTGGGCAGCGGGCCGGCCGTACCGAGCGATGGCAGGACGGAGACCAGCGCCAGCAGCCAGACCGTCCCGGCCACGGCCGCCATGTTCCAGCCCAGCTCCGGCCGGAGCAGTACGGCGATTGCCGCGCCCGCGCCGATGACCGCGCCGAGGATGGCGCAGATGCCGACCGCCCAGACCGGGTCCACCGAGATCAACTCAGCGGCTCGGGCGGGCTGCATGCAGAGCGGGGCGACGGCGGTCGCGCCGAGCGCGGCGGCACCCCCGATGGCCAGGTGGCGGCCGGTGCTGGCCGGTGGGACGTCCCGGCGGGCCAGCCGTCCGGTCAGGACGGCGCCGGCCACGGCGGCGTTCGCGGCGAACCAGCCCACCCAGACGAGCTGGGCCGGCCACTGGTTTACCGTCGAGCCGGTGAAGGCGCCGGTGAGCCGGACGATGCCGAAGCCGTACGCGACGCCGAGCTGGCCGGCTCCGGCCAGCACGCTCACCCCGAGCGCCGTGAGCAGCAGTCTGCCCCAGGTCCGATAGGCCATGTGCGGCACGTTACGCACCTGGTACACCCCATCGCCACCGGCGCGCCGCGCGACGCGCCGGTGGCGATCGGCGGGTCTACTTGAGTTCGACCAGCCGGGCCAGGTATGTCGTGTCCCCGACATTGGTGAGCATGTGTACCGCGCCGGGGTCGCGGTACACGACACCGCCGGTGGGCTCGTCGGCGTCGATCCGGGTCCCGTCGATCGTCTGCACGACGTTCTTCGCGCCCTGGATCGCCACCACCAGGTAGGGGTGGTCGTGCCGGTGCAGGGGCTGGCGCTCACCCGGCTCGAGTCGGATGTGCCAGACCCGGACCCGGTCGTTCTCGTACACGATCTCCTGGCCCACGGGCCCGAGTTCGGTGCCGTCGATCACATCGGTCATCGTCCACCGTCCAGTTGGGGGAGCACCTCGGCGGCGATCAGCTCGAGGTGGTCGAGGTCGTCGAGGTCGGTGAGGCGCAGGTGCACCCGGCCCGCGCCGATCTCGGCGAACTCGCCGATCCGCTGCACCAGCTGTGCCGGCGAGCCGACCACCGGGTCCTCCGGCGGCAGTGCGCTCTTCTCGTGCAGGGGCGCGGCCCGTCGGGCGGCCTCCGCGTCGGTACGCCCGATGGCCACCACGATGCCGGCGGAGAGCACCAGCGGCGCTCGCCCGGTCTCGGCCCGACCCGTGCGGTCGCACGCCTCCCGTACGCGGTCGTACGCCTCGGCGGTCTCGGCCACGGACTTGAACGGCATGTTGAACTCGTCGGCGTACCGGGCGGCCAGCTCGGGGGTGCGCTTGGGGCCGCGTCCGCCCACGATGATCGGCGGGCCGGGGACCTGCGCCGGTTTGGGTAGCGCGGGCGCGTCCACCAGCCGGTAGTGGTCACCGGTGAAGCTGTACGTCTCACCCAGCGGGGTGGACCACAGCCCGGTGATCACCTCGAGCTGCTCGGCCAGCCGGTCGAAGCGCTCCCCGACGGCCGGGAACGGGATGCCGTACGAGGTGTGCTCGCGCTGGTACCAGCCGGCGCCGATGCCGAGGTCGACCCGGCCGCCGCTCATCTGGTCGACCTGCGCGACCAGCACGGCGAGGGGGCCGGGCAGCCGGAAGGTGGCCGACGTCACCAGCGTGCCGAGCCGGATCCGTTCGGTCTCCCGGGCCAGCGCGGCCAGGGTCAGCCAGGCGTCCGTCGGGCCGGGCAGGCCGGGGTCGTCGCCCATCGACTGGTAGTGGTCGGCCCGCAGAAATCCCTCGAAGCCACCGGCCTCGGCCAGTCGGGCGAACCGGAGCTGGGTGTCGTAGTCGGCACCCCGGTGCGGCTCGGTGAACACCGACACCCGCATGGTCATCGTCCCTCCGCGCCGGCCGTGGCCGGCTGGTCGCGTTCCATCAACAGTTCGTGCAGGTCGGCGCTGACCCGGGCGACGTCGGCGAGGTGGGCGTTGCGGCCCAGGGTGCGTGGACGGGGAATGGCCACCTCGACCACCTTGCGGATCCGGCCGGGGCGGGGGCTCAGCACGATCACCCGGTCGGCGAGCAGCACCGCCTCGTCGATCGAGTGGGTGACGAAGACGATGCTGGGCTTGTTCTCCATGTGCACGCGCTGGAGTTCGCCGGAGAGCTCCTCGCGGGTGAGCGCGTCGAGCGCGGAGAACGGCTCGTCCATCAGCATCACCCGGGGTTCGCCGATCAGCGACCGGCACAGCGACACCCGTTGCTGCATGCCGCCGGAGAGTTCGTGCGGCAGCCGCTTCTCGAATCCGGCCAGGCCGGCCACGTCGAGCAGTTCCCGGGCCCGTTCGCGGTACTTGGCGCGACTCCAGCCGAAGATCTCCACGGGCAGCAGGACGTTGTCCAGCACGCTGCGCCAGGGCAGCAGCGCCGGCTTCTGGAACAGCATGGCGATGTCGCGGCGGGGTCGGGTGATGGGCGTACCGGCAACGGTGATCTCGCCGGAGGTCAGCGGGAGCAGCCCGGCGATCAGCCGCAGCAGGGTGGACTTGCCGCAGCCCGAGCGCCCGAGGATGGCGACGAACTCGCCCTCGGCGACGTCGAGGTCGATGCCGCGTAGGGCTTCGACCTGGCCGGACCGGCCCTCGAAGGTACGCGACACCCCGGACAGTCGGATCATCTGCGGCGGACCTCCGCTGAGTGGACGGTCAGGAATCCGACAAAGGCTAGCCGTCCTGTTGACATGTCGCACCGTCCGGGGTCGTCGTCAGGTTGTTTCCGATCCGCAACCCGATACGCCTGGCGTCGCAACTGTGGGTTTCTCGTACGCTGTGCCCGCGAAGAGTCCCCTCACGATGGCGGTGCCCGGCTTGCCCCTCCCGCCGGTGCCGCCGCGACAACCCCCTCCGGTGGCCTCCGGCCCCGGTCGGAAAGGACATGGTGCTACTGATGAGAAGGCTGACCCGTACGGTCGCTACGGCCGCGCTGGCCACCGCCCTCGCCCTCGTCTCCGCCTGCAGCAGCGGGTCGGACTCGTCCGACGACGCCAAGGGCGGCAAAGACGGTGCGCTGGAGAAGGTGACCTACCTCACCTCCTTCGGCAACTTCGGCCGTGACTCCTACGCCTGGGTGGCGAAGGACAAGGGCTTCTTCAAGGAGGCCGGCTTCGACGTCGAGATCAAGGCCGGCCAGGGCACCGGCGGCGTGATCCAGACGGTCGTCGGCGGTCAGGCGGACTTCGGGCCGATCGACCTCACCGGTGGTCTGCTCCAGCTCGGCAACGGCCAGGCGAAGGACTTCACCGCCGTGGCCGCGATCCAGCAGCGCACGATGGCCGGCATCGCCACCGTCGAGGGCAAGAACATCAACTCGCCCAAGGACCTCGAGGGCAAGAAGCTCGCCGACACCCCCGGCTCCGTGGTGCGCAACCTGTTCCCGACGTACGCCCGGCTCGCCGGTGTGGACGCCAGCAAGGTGACCTGGGTCAACGGTGAGGCGCAGGCGCTGATCGGCACGCTCGCCTCCGGCTCGGTGGACGGCATCGGCCAGTTCGTCGTCGGCCAGCCGACGATCGAGGCGGTGTCCAAGAAGAAGGCCGTCATGCTGCCGTACAGCAACGTGATGCAGGACCTCTACGGCAACGTGCTGATCACCTCCAGCAAGATCGCCAAGGAGAAGCCCGAGATGGTGAAGAAGTTCACCGCGGCGCTGCTCAAGGGCCTTGAGTACAGCCTGGCGAACTCCAAGGAGGCCGGCGAGATCCTGAAGAAGAACGTCGACGCCGCCAACCCGGTGGCCGCCGCCGCCGAGCTGGACCTGATGGCCGCGTACGTGCGCTCCGGCAACTCCGGCACCGCGATCGGCACGCTGGACAGCGGCCGGGTGGCGAAGAGCATCGCGATCCTGCAGGGCGCGGGCGCGCTCAAGCAGAACATCACCCCCGAGCAGATCATCGACTTCAGCCTCGCGCCGAAGGCCTGATCGTCCGGTCGTCACCAGGGGGTACGTTCCACCGGTCTCCGGTGGGGCGTACCCCCGTCGCTTGTCGGTCCTTCGGGGCCGGCGAATCTTGTCGGCCCGCAAAGGCCGGCGAATCTTGTCGGCTCGCAAAGGCCGGCGAATCTTGTCGGCTCGAACGGGCCGGCGGACAACGAGGAGGACAAGATGACCGACGTCCGCTCAGCCGAGCCGGCGGTGACGGTGCCCCCACCCCCGGGCGTCGGCCGCCAGGCGCGTCGGGCGGGTCGGGGCGCCGGCCTGCGCGCGGGCACCGGGGCGACGCTGCTGCCCGCGGCCGGTCTCGTGGTCGCCCTGGCCGTGTGGTGGCTGGTGGCCCGGCTGGAGTTGATCCCGCCGGCCGCCCTGCCCCCGCCCGGAGGTGTGTTCAGCGCGTTCGTCGACAAGCCCGCCCAGATGTTGGAGCACACCTGGGCGACCCTGCTGGAGATCCTCATCGGCTTCGCCCTGTCGGCCGCCGCCGGGGTCCTGATCGGACTCTCCCTGGCCAGCTCCCGAGCGGTGGAGCGGATGTTTACCCCCCTGCTCGTCGCGGTGAACGCCGTGCCGAAGATCACCCTGGGTCCACTGCTTGTGGTGGCGTTGGGCTGGGGTCAGAAGCCAATCCTGACCATGGTGTTCCTGCTCTGCTTCTTTCCCATCGTGCTGTCCACCGCGACGGGGTTGACCACCACGCCGGCCGACCTGGCCGAGCTGGTCCGTTCGTGGAACGCCTCGCGTTGGCAGGCGTTCCGCAAGGTGCGGTTCCCGGCGGCGCTGCCGCAGATCTTCGTGGGACTCAAGGTGGCCATGCCGCTGGCGGCGATCGGCGCCGTGATCGGCGAGTTCCAGGCCGGTGAGAAGGGTCTGGGTTACGTCATCCTCCAGTACGCCGGCGTCGGCGACTACGCGACCGCCTGGGCAGCGATCCTGCTGGTGGCGCTGGTCAGCATCCTGCTCTACTCCGCGCTGGTGCTCGTCGAGCGGATCGCGCTGCCCTGGGTACGGGAAACCACCAGCAGCCGCTGACGGCGGCGATTGCCTACGAAGTCTTCCCGGCGGTCAGTGCGGTGGTTCGCGCGGTGGTCTGTCCGGTGCGCGCGCCGTAAGCCGGGCCAGCGGCTTGCGGCTTGCGAGATCTTGGACAGTTACCGTCGCCAGGTGACGGTAACTGTCCAAGATTGCCAGCGATGGCCGGTGAATCGGCCGTCTCGCGTCCCGCCGCTGTCCTGGCCTGCGGTAGGCCAGCACCCCCAACCCGAGCTACCCCGCCAACCGCCAACGGCCGTTGCGGGCGACCAGCGTGGTGAGCGCCTGCGGCATGAGGCCGGAGTGGTTGTCGGGCGTCATGCGGATCGGGCCGGAGAGGCCGTCGATCTGGGACGTCTCCAACACGTCGCGGATACCGTCCCGGTCGACCTTCCCCGCCGGGCCGCCGGCCCGCAGTTCGGCGTCGGCGATCAGCTGGATCGCGTCGGCGGCGAAGGAGGACGAGCCGTTGTAGCCCCCGAAGCGGGCCGTGTAGTCCTGGAACCACTGCCGCCGGGCCGCCTTCGCCGGCGTGGTGGCGATCACGTCGTCGATGACCATGGTCTGGGTGAAGACCATGGTGGCCTTCTCGGTGGCCCGGGCCGCCGCGCCGAGGAAGAGGTCGCCGGCCGCGCCCGCGTCGAAGAAGAGCGACCCGCGGAACGCGGCCTGCTGGGCGCTGGTCGCGGCGAGCGTGGCCTGCTCCGGCGGGGTCCAGACGACCAGCGCGTCGGGCTTGAGCTTGACCAGCTTGCCGACCTGCTGGCCGACCTCGGTGTCGGTGGTCTTCACCGACTCCTCGCCAGCCACCTTGATGGTGGTCTTGCCAAGTTCCCGGCGCAGCGCGAGGACGCCCTCGCGGCCGTAGTCGTCGTTGCTGGCGAGCAGGGCGACCTTGCGGACGTTCTTGCGACGCAGTTCGGTGGTGAGCGCGGAGGCGCTGTCGGCCGCGTTCGGGCCCAGCTTGAACACGTAGCGCCGGTCGGCGACCGGGCTCGAGATCGCCCCGGAAGCGGCCAGCGCAATGGTGGGAATCCGCTTCTCGTTGATGACGCCGACCGCGCCGACCGCGCATTCGCTACAACCGCCCATGACGATCGCGCTGACCCGGGAATCGCTGCTGAAGTCCGCGATGTTGCGCAGTGACTCGGCAGCGTCGGAACGGTTGTCCTTGATCCTAAGGTCGATCTTCCGGCCGTTCAGTGCTCCGGAGGAGTTCAACTGGTCTCGCTTGAGTTCCAGCGCGCGCTGGTATGCCCGGCCCATTGGTGCGGCGGCACCGGACAGCTCAAGGTCGGCGGCGATCACGATCGGACTCGTGTCCTGCTCCGCTTCGCCGAACTGGCAGCCGGTGAGCGTGGTGGCCACGAGGGCCGATGCGAGCGCCGCGATGGTCGCGGAGCGGATGGGGCTCAACTCAGTCCTCCAGGTGCGGGCGCGGGCGCTGCCCGGTCACCGCCGCTAATCCGTCCTCAGTGGAGGACGGGATCTCCTCTGCCGTACGGTGTGTGCGCGAAGCCTGCAAAACCTTGCCAATGGCCGGCGCTGTGGTCAAGCGCGGACCCCGGTTGCATTTTCGGGACGGCCATCCCACATGCTGGGGTAACGCAATGTTTGCAAAACCTCACTTTGCATACACGCGTGACCACTCTGGAGTTACATGCCCTGATCAGGGGCTTGCGGAAATGAAGGTATCAGTTGACCGGATCAAGGGTTCCGCGCCGTCCGACCGTTTCCTACCTCACTGCGGCTTCCCAAACACGATCTTCTCTGATGAAATCGCGGCCGTGCCGCGCGTGGTCCCCTCCGCTCCCGGCATGGCTAGGCGGGTCAGGCGGGGAAGAAACGACGGAGGCGATGTCGTGAGCACCGGACCGACGACCCTGCCCGCGATCGGCGGCGACACCGGACGTACGCGCCGGCGCCTGCCGAGGCTGCGGGACGCCCGGATCCGGTCCAAACTGGCGCTGATCCTGGTCGTTCCGGTGGCCGCCGTGATCGCGCTCGCCACCGTCCGACTCATCTCGATCGGCGAGGGCGCCTACGACGCGACCCGGGCCCGGTCGCTCACCGCGCTCGCCATCGACGTCAGCGCGCTGACCCAGGATCTGCAGGCCGAGCGGATGGCGGCGGCCGCCTACCTGGCCACCCCACAGCAGCCGGCCGACGCGTACAACCTGCGGGTACGCCAGACGCAGCAGCGGGTGGACGAGTATCGCGCCGAGCGTGACCGGATCGGCGAGGTGCCGGCGGCGGTGCGGGACCGGCTGACGGCGATCGACGACCACCTGGCCACCCTGGACGGCACCCGCCAGGAGGTGCTGGACCGCCGACAGATGGCGGTCGCCGAGGCGGTGCTGCGCTACGGCGTCATCCTCACCGACCTGATCAGCTACGGCGACGGGCTGGCCCAGCTGCCCGGCGACGAGAGCCTGGCGGACAGCCGCCGTGCGGTCGCCGCCTTCGCCCGCGCCAAGGCGTCCGTCGCCGAGGAGGAGGCGGTCGCCTTCACCGCGCTGACCGCCGGCCAGCTCGACCCGGAACAGTTCTCCTCCTTCGTGGCCACGCTGACCAGCCAGCAGGAGGCGCTGGTCTCCTTCTCGCTCGCCGCCGACCCCGTGCAGCGGGCCCTGGTCGACAGCACCGTCTCCGGTGACGCCGTCGGCCTCTCTGACCGGGTCGCCACCGACATCAGCCGGTCCGTCGGGCAGCGCCCGCTGGTGAGCGCGCAGGACGCCACCGCGGCCATCGGCGCGGTCAACGACCTGATGCGGTGGGCCGAGATCCAACTGCAGGACCGGCTGCTCGCCCAGGCCGACGACGCGCGTTCGGATGTCATCCGGCAGGCCGTGGTCGAGTCGATCCTGGTGCTGCTCACCCTGATCATCGCCGTGTCGCTGGCCGTGGTGCTGGCCCGGTCGCTGAACGACTCGCTGCGTCGCCTGCGCGAGGGTGCCCTCGCGGTGGCCAACCACGACCTGCCCGACGCCGTGCAGCGGCTCCAGAACATGGGCAGCGTCGGTGACGGCGGCGTGGACGAGATCGTCCGCCAGGTGCGGGACCCGATCCAGCTCAACAACCGCGACGAGGTCGGCCAGGTGGCGTCGGCCTTCAACGTCGTCCACCGGGAGGCGGTACGGGTCGCGGCCGAACAGGCCGCGCTGCGCACCAGCGTCTCGGCGATGTTCCTCAACCTGGCCCGCCGTAGTCAGACCCTGGTCGACCGGATGATCGGCGAGCTGGACGCGATCGAGCGTGGCGAGGAGGACCCGAAGCGGCTGGCTCAGCTCTTCGAGTTGGACCACCTGGCCACCCGAATGCGCCGCAACGACGAGAACCTGCTGGTCCTGGCCGGCGCCGACTCGGCCGTACCGCGCCGCGAAGACGCGCTCGTCGTCGACGTGCTGCGCGCCGCCCAGTCCGAGGTCGAGCTGTACAACCGCATCGAGTTCGGCACCGTCGACACCGACATCTCGGTGGCCGCGCACGCGGTCAACGACGTCGTACGCCTCGTCGCCGAACTGCTCGACAACGCCACCCGGTTCTCGCCGCCGAACACGACGGTCGTCGCCGACGGTCGCCGCATCCGCGACTACGTGCTGATTCAGATCGAGGACCGCGGCCTCGGCCTCACCGACGAGCAACTCGACTCGCTCAACCGTCGACTGGCCGCCCCGCCGAGCGTGGACGTCGCCGCGTTCCGGCTGATGGGTCTGGCCGTGGTGAGCCGGCTCGCGTCCCGCTACGGCATCCGGGTGGAGCTGCGCCGCAACGTCGAGGGCGGCACGGTCGCCCAGGTGACGCTGCCCGCCGCCACCGTGATCCTGCCCAGCAGCCGGGGACGCGAGCAGGCGCTCACCCGTTCGCGTCAGCCGATGGCCGTCGAGCAGACGCCGCTCACCCCGGTCAACCACGCCGAGTCGTACGCCGGCGCGACCACTGCGGCGGCGACGCTGCCGGACCAGTGGCGGAGCAACGCCCCGGCGCCGGCGCAGTGGCAGTCCCCACTGGACGCGCGGGACACCACTGCGGCCGTGCAGGCCGGTGGCTACCCCGGGGCACGTCCGACGGCGCCCCCCGCCGCCGCACCGGCAGCGCCGGCCACTCCGGCGCCGCCCGCGCAACCGTCGTACGGCAACGGCAACGGCAACGGCACCTCGGCGGGCAGCCCCACCGTGGCGTACCCGACCATCGACGCGCTGCCCCGGCGGGGCGCGGCGGCCGACACCACGGCCGCCCGGAGCGCGCCGCTGCTGCCGGTCGGGCCGGTCGCCGGGCCGGGAGCGGTCGCCCCGCCGGCGCCGCCCGCGACGCCGCTCCCGCCCGTGCAGCCCCCCGCGCCGGTCGCGTCGCCGACGCCGCCCGCACCGGTCAGCACCCGGCCGGAGTTCCCCGCCGAAGCGCCGATCTTCCGGGAGATGGAGGCGGTCTGGTTCCGGTCGCACGGCGACGACGCCACCGCCATCTTCACCCGGCCGCAGTTCGACGGGCCGCCCCCAGCTGCCGACGCCGGCACGCGGGTGACCAACGGTGCTCCGTCGAGCGCCGCGACCACGCCGGCCCGACCGCCGCTGCCCACCCGGACCCCGGGCAGTTCCGAGGGCACCGGAGCACAGAGCGTGGGAAGCATGGATGGATTCGGCACCGCGAAGACCGGCGGTCGTACCGCTTCGGCACCGACGCCGCCACCGTCCTACGCCCCACCGCAGGCTCCCGCGCCGGCCGCGCCGGCGCCTCCCACTCCGGCGGCTCCCGCGCCGGCCGCCGCGCCGCCGGCCCCGGACCCGGACGCCTGGCGGACGGCGGCCGACGAGGGGTGGACGCTGGCCAGTCGGGCCGCCGAGCCGGCCCCCGCCGGCACCACCCGCTCGGGTCTGCCGAAGCGGGTGCCACAGGCGCAGCTCGTGCCGGGTGGTATCGAACCGAAGGCTGGCCGGGACCGCAGCCGGCGGACGCCCGACGAAGTACGCGGCCTGTTGTCGGCCTACCACCGTGGCGTGCAACGCGGTAGGTCGGCTGGTACGGACCTGAACAGCACCTCGACCAAGGAGAGCCGATGAACAGGCCAGCTGCCATGCAGGACATGGGTTGGCTGCTCACCAACTTCGCCGACAGCGTGGCCGGTATCGCCCACGTGGTGGCGGTGTCCGCCGACGGGCTGCTGCTCGCGTCCTCCCGGGACCTGCCGGCGGACCGGGCAGATCAGCTCGCCGCGATCACCTCCGGCGTGGTGAGCCTGACCGAGGGCGCGGCCCGGATGTTCAGCGCCGGCGGTGTGTTGCAGACCGTCATCGAGATGGACAGCGGTTACCTGTTCCTCATGTCGATCAGCGACGGCTCGTCGATGGCCGTGCTGGCCGCGCGGAGCTGCGACGTGGGCCAGGTGGGCTACGAGATGGCGCTGCTGGTGGAACGGGTGGGCGCCGCGCTGGTGCCGCTGCCCCGGGACGCGGTGCGCTCCTAGTGCCACAGTCCGGCACGCGGACCGCGCGCCGGAGCAGGGAGGGGGAGGCGGCGTGTACCGGCTCCACGGGAGACGAGGAGGTGATCGGGGATGGACCAACGACGTGTTGACCCGCGGGGCGCGTTGGTGCGTCCGTACGCGGTCACCCGTGGTCGTACCGAACCCCGGCAGGACATCGCTCTCGAGGCGGTCCTCACCTCCTCTCCCACCCAGGTTGCCGAGTCCCGTTTCGCGGGGCACGACAAGCACCGAATCGCCACGGTCTGCGAAGGCCGTGCACAGTCGCTGGCGGAGATCGCCGCGTACACCCGGATGCCGCTGGGCGTCGCCCGGGTGCTGGTCGCCGACATGGTGGCCGAGAGCCTGCTGACGTTACACACTGCTGCTCCCGCCGAGGGGTTCGAGGAGCGGATGGAACTGCTTGGAAGGGTGCTAAGTGGACTTCGCAGGCTATGACCCCGCTGGGGGGCGGCAGCCGAGCCGGGGAATCGTCTCCGCGAAGATCGTTGTCGCGGGCGGTTTCGGCGTCGGCAAGACGACCCTGGTCGGCTCGATCTCCGAGATCACGCCGTTGACGACCGAGGCGGTGATGACCGCTGCCGGCGTCGGCATCGACGACCCGTCCAAGGTGCCCGGCAAGGAGACCACCACGGTCGCCATGGACTTCGGCCGTATCACCATGGCCCAGGACCTGATCCTGTACCTGTTCGGTACGCCGGGTCAGACCCGCTTCTGGTTCATGTGGGACGAGATCATCCGAGGGGCGGTGGGCGCCGCCGTGCTGGTGGACACCCGCCGGATCACGGACGCGTTCGCCCCGCTGGACTACTTCGAGAACCGGAACCTGCCGTACGTGGTGGCGCTGAACAACTTCGACGGCGCTCCCCAGTACGAGGTGGAGGAAATCCGCGAGGCGCTGGCCATCTCGCCGCAGGTGCCGCTGGTGATGACCGACGCCCGGCAGCGGGATTCGGTCAAGCAGGTGCTGGTGACGGTCGTCGAGCACGCCATGCTCCGCCTCCAGGCCGAGCACGGCCGGGGCTTCCCCACGCCGGTCGGCTGAACCGTACGGGTCACGGCCGGCTGGCGACAGCCGGCCGTGGCGCGTTTCAGTCGACCCGGAGCCGGTAGCCGCGCTTCACCACGGTCTGCACCACCCGGGGCGCGTGCAGACCGGCACGCAGCCGGGCCACCGCCATCTCCACGGCGTGCTCGTCGGCGCCCCGCGGCAGGGTCCGCAGCAGGGCGGTACGCGACAGCACCCGGCCCGGGGACTGCGCTAGCGCCCGCAGTACCGCCATCGGCGCGGGGGCGAGGGGCCGCAACTCGCCGTCGATCACCGCGGCGTGCCCGCGCAACGTGAGCAGGTGGCCGCCGGCCTTGAACGTCACGGTCCGCCGGGGCAGCTCGTCGACGATGGTGCGGACCAGGGCGCCCAGCCGGGCGCGGCCGGGCGCGCTCACCGGCACCCCGAGCCGGAGCAGCGGCTCGGCGGTCACCGCGCCGACGCAGCTGGCCAGCACGTCGGTGCGGAACGCGGACACCACCGCGTCGGTACGGTCGCCGGCGGCCCGCAGCAGCGCCTCGACCGCCGGCGCGGAGGTGAACGTCACCGCGTCCACCAGCCGGCCGGCGATCAGGTCGATCAGCCGGTGCAGCGGCGCCGGGTCCGTCGGTGGCGCCCAGCGGTAGACCGGCACCTCGATCACCGTGGCGCCGGCCGCCTCCAGCGCGAGGGTGCACTCGGGCTGGCGCTCACCGTGCAGCTGCATGGCGATCACCTGCCCGGCCACCCCCCGTCGACGCAGGTGGTCGACCACCTCGTCGCAGCTCTCCGACGCCGGTGACCACTGGTCGTGCAGGCCGGCCGCCCGGATCGCGCCGCGCGCCTTCGGACCCCGGGCGACGACGTACGAGCTGGCGAGCACCGAACGCAGCGGCTCGGCCAGCCCCCAGCCCTCGGCCGCCTCCAGCCACCCGCGCATCCCGATGCCGGTGTTGGCCATCAGGATGTCGGGTGGCTGGTCGAGGCAGGCGCGGGTCGCTTCGCGCAGTTCGCTGTCGTCGGACAGCGGCACGATCCGCAGCGCCGGGGCGAGCACCACACGTGCGCCCCGGCGTTCGAGCAGCGCGGCCAACTCGTCGCGCCGCCGGTCGGCGGTCACCCCGATGGTGAAGCCGGCCAGTTCTTCCCGCATCAGCCCTCCCGTCGCAACCGCACTTCGACGACCCCGTCATGGCAGCGCGTGTCGTGCCGGGCCACCGTCACCCCGGGCAGGTCGAGGCACTCGCCGGTGCGCAGGTCGTACACCTGCTTGTGCAGCGGCGACGCGACCGTCGGCACGCCGCCACGGCTGCCCACGATGCCCCGGGACAGCACGTACGCGCCGGTCACCGGGTCACGGTTGTCGATCGCGAACAGCCCGTCCACGGTGTGGAAGAGAGCCACCTGCACACCGTCGACCAGGGCGGCGACACCCCGCTCCGGTTCCAGCCGGTCGAGGGGGCAGACCGCCGTCCAGCCGAGGGTGGTCATGGTGGTCATCGTGATGCTCATCGCCGTACCTCCGGAAGGCCGAGCGTGACGGGACGACGGCCGTGGCCGCCGGATGGGGTGTCGCCGCGCGCCGGCACCGGCTGGCCGCGCTCCACGGCGAAGGTGATCGACGGGTCGGGCACGTCGGGGGCGTTGACGAAGGAGGTGTAGCGGCGCAACCGCTCCGGGTCGTCCAGCACGTCGCGCCACTCGTCCGAGTACGACGCCACGTGCCGAGCCATGGCCGCGTCGAGGTCGGCGCAGATGCCCAGCGAGTCGTCCACGATCACGGCCCGCAGGTGGTCCAGCCCGCCGTCCATGGCCTCGATCCAGCCGGCCGTGCGTTGCAGCCGGTCGGCGGTGCGGATGTAGTAGATGAGGAAGCGGTCGATGAGGGTGACCAGTTCGTCGGTGGACAAATCAGTGGCGAACAGGTCGGCGTGCCGGGGCCGGAAGCCGCCGTTGCCGCCGACGTAGAGGTTCCAACCCGTCTCGGTGGCGATGATGCCGAAGTCCTTGCTGCGGGCCTCGGCGCACTCGCGGGCGCAGCCGGAGACCGCCGACTTGAGCTTGTGCGGTGCGCGCAGCCCGCGGTAGCGCAGCTCCAGCGCCACGGCCAACCCCACCGAGTCCTGTACGCCGTAGCGGCACCAGGTCTCGCCGACGCAGGACTTCACCGTGCGCAGCGCCTTGCCGTACGCGTGCCCGGATTCGAAGCCGGCATCGACCAGGCGCCGCCAGATCTGCGGTAGCTGCTCCACCCGCGCCCCGAACAGGTCGATCCGCTGCCCGCCGGTGATCTTCGTGTAGAGCTGGAAGTCCCGGGCCACCTCGCCGATCACGATCAGCTTCTCCGGGGTGATCTCACCGCCGGGGATGCGGGGCACCACCGAGTAGCTGCCGTCACGTTGCAGGTTGGCCAGGAAGTGGTCGTTGGTGTCCTGCAACGACGCCTGCTCGCCGTCCAGCACGTGCCCGTTGCCCAGCGAGGCGAGGATCGAGGCCACCACGGGCTTGCAGATGTCGCAGCCGCGTCCCCGGCCGTGCTCGGCGACCAGCCGGGAGAAGGTGCGGATGCCGCGTACGCGCACGATCTCGAACAGCTCGCGGCGGCTCACGTCGAAGTGTTCGCACAGCGCCGTGGACTGGGCCACCCCGGCCGCGTCCAGGAGCTGCTTGAGCATCGGCACGCAGGAGCCGCAGCTCGTGCCGGCCCTGGTGCACGCCTTCAACGACGGCACGTCCGAGCAGCCACCGGCGATGGCGGCGTCCACGTCGCCACGGGTCACCGCGTTGCAGGAGCAGACCTGCGCGCTTTCGGGCAGCGTCCCGGCGTCCGCGCCGCCACCATCCGGAGCGAGCAGAGCCAGCGGTGCGGCCGGCAGCGGACCACCCACGCTGGCCCGCAGCGTCGGGTACGCGCTGGCGTCGCCCACCAGCACCCCACCGAGCAGGGTGCGCGCGTCGTCGGAGAGGACCAGCTTGGCATACACCCGGGTGGCCGGGTCGGTGAACGTGACGTCCAGGCAGCCCTCGGTGGTGCCGTGCGCGTCGCCGAACGACGCCACGTCCACCCCGAGCAGCTTCAGCTTCGTGGCGGTGTCCGCGCCCGGGAACGTCGCCGCGCCGCCGACCAGCCGGTCGGCGACCACCTCGGCCGTCGCGTAGCCCGGGGCCACCAGACCGTGGCAGATGCCGTCGACCGCCGCGCACTCGCCGACGGCCCACACCCGCTCGTCGGCGGTGCGGCAGGTCTCGTCGACCAGCACCCCACCGCGCGGACCCATCGGCAGGCCGGCGGCCCGCGCCAGCTCGTCGCGAGGCCGGATACCGGCGGCCACCACGACCAGTTCGGCGTCGACCACCCGGCCGTCGGACAGCTCCAACGCGGTCACCGCGCCGTCGGCCCCCGCGCGGATCGCCGTGGTGGCGACCCCAAGATGGGTACGCACCCCAAGGTCCTGGACGTAGCGGCGCAGCATCGCGCCACCGGCCTGGTCCACCTGCACCGGCATCAGCCGAGGCGCGAACTCGATCACGTCGGTGCTCAGGCCGAGCAGGCGCAGGGCGTTCGCCGCCTCCAGCCCGAGCAGCCCGCCGCCGATCACCGCGCCGACCCGCCGGCCGGCGGCGTACGCCCGGATCGCCGCCAGGTCGTCGAGCGTCCGGTAGACGAAGACGCCGGGCAGGTCGGCCCCGGGCACCGGCGGCACGAACGGGTACGAACCGGTGGCCAGCACCAGCGCGTCGTAGTGGTACTCGCCCTCGGCGGTGCGCACCACCCGCCGGTTTCGGTCGATGGCGGTGGCCGGCTCACCGAGGCGCAGCCGCACCCCGTCGTCCGGGGTGTGCACGTTCAGTTCCTCTTCGCTCACCCCGTCGAAGTACGCCGAGAGACGCACCCGGTCGTACGCCGGACGCCTCTCCTCGGCCAGGACCGTCACCCGCCAGTGACCCTGCGGGTCGCGGGCGCGCAGCGCGTCGACGAAGCGCTGCCCCACCATGCCGTTGCCGACGACGACCAGGTCTGCGCCGCTCATCGCGTCACCTCCACCGATTCCGCTTCGGACAGCCAGTCGACGATGCCGCCGACCGCGTCGCGGCATCCGCCGCATCCCGTGCCGGCCCGGGTGCCCGCCACCACCGCGTCGACCGTCCGCGCGCCGGAGCGCCAGCAGCGCACCAGCGCGCCCTTGGTCACGGTGTTGCACTGGCAGACGACGGCCGCATCCGGCATCAGCGCCGGTGACGCGCTCGGCGTCGAGACGGCCCCGCCGAGCGCCCGGCCGAGGAGCAGGGCCCGCCGGTCGGCCGGTACCGGGTGGCCCCGGTCGAACAGTTGGATCACCGTGCCGATCGCCGGGTTGTCGCCGAGCAGGATCGCGCCGATCAACCGCTCGTCCCGGATGCGCAGCCGGGCGTACGTGCCCCGGGTCGGGTCGGTGAACGTCAGCTCCTCGCCCGGCGCGCCGCCGACCGCCTCGCCCATCGCGGCCAGGTCGATCCCGGACGCCTTGAGCCGGGTCACCACCGGGCGGGGCCGGTACCGGGCCAGCGGGTCGGTGCCGGTCAACACGTCGGCGAGCACCCGGGCCTGGGCCCATGCGGGCGCGACCAGTCCGGTGAGCGTCCCGTCGTGCTCGGCGCAGTCGCCGAGCGCCGAGATGGACCGGTCGCTGGTGCGCAGCCGGTCGTCCACCACCACGCCACGGCGCACGTTCAGCCCGGCGGCCTGCGCGAGGGCGACGTCCGGGCGTACCCCGCAGGAGAGCACCAGCAGGTCGGCGTGCAGCGACCGGCCGTCGGCCAGGTCGAGTCGGACGCCGCTGTCGTCCGCCGCCACTGCGGTGGCGGGCACCCCGAGCTGGATCGCGACGCCGAGCCCGGCGAGCGTGCCGGCCAGCACCGTGCCGGCCGCCGGATCGAGCTGCCGTTCCATGAGGTGGTTGGTCGGGTGCACCACGGTGGTGGCCAGTCCGCGCGTGGCCAGGCCCCGGGCGGCCTCCAACCCGAGCAGCCCGCCGCCGAGCACGATCGCGCTGCGTGCGTCGCGCGCCACGGCCAGGATGCGGCGGCAGTCGTCCAGGGTGCGGAAGGGGACGACCCGCCGGGGCAGGTCGGCCGGGTCGAGGCCGGGCAGGGGCGGCACCACCGCCCGCGCGCCGGTGGCCAGCACCAGGTGGTCGTAGCCGATCCGCTCACCGTCGGCGGTACGGACCTCACGGGCCGCGGCGTCCACCGCGGCGACCGTGACGCCGGAGCGCAGGTCGATGCCGTGCCCGGCGGCCTCGGTCAGCTCCACGTCCGGTTCGTCGATGCGGCCCGCCAGCAGGGTGGACAGCATGATCCGGTTGTACGCGCGGTGCGGTTCCGCCCCGAGGACGGTGACCTTGCGCTCGTCCCCGCGGGCGTGCAGCTCGGCCGCGAGCCGGGCACCGGCCATGCCGTTACCGACGATCACCACCCGGGCGGTCATGCCTTCTCCACCCGGACCGCGCAGATCTTGAATTCGGGCATCCCGGAGATCGGGTCCACCGCGTCGTTGGTCACCGAGTTGGCCCGCCCGGCGCCCGGCCAGTGAAACGGCGCGAAGACCGTGTCCGGCCGGATACCCGCGCTGAGCCGGGCCGGGGCACGTAGCTCACCACGGCGGGACGTGACCCGCACCGGGTCGCCGTCGTCGATGCCCAGGCGGGCGGCCAGGTCGGGGTGCAGCTCGACGAACGCCTCGGCCGCGGCGCGACGCAGCGCCGGCACGCGGCGGGTCTGCGTGCCGGACTGGTACTGGGCCAGCACCCGCCCGGTGGTGAAGTGCAGCGGGTACGTGGCGCACACCTCCTCGGCGGCGGGCCGGTGATCGACGGCGTGGAACCGGGCCCGGCCGTCCGGCGTGGCGAACCGGTCGGCGAAGAGCCGTGGTGTGTCCGGACCTTCCTCCGTCGGGCAGGGCCAGTAGACGCCGTCGTGGGCGTCGATCCGTTGCCAACTGATGCCGGCGTAGTCGGCGGCCCCACCGGCGGAGGCGCGGCGCAGCTCGGCGAAGACGGTGCCCGGGTCGGCCGGAAACCGGGCCGCCGCAACGGCTTCCGGTCGCGCGGCGGCCGGTGCGGTGCCGGCCGGTGCGGTGCCGGCCGGTGCGGTGCTTGTTGGTGCGGTGCCGGCCGGTTCTGCGCCGGGTGCTTCGGCGGCTGCCAGCCTCGCGGCCAGGTCGGCGAGGATGGCCAGGTCGGTGCGGACGTCCGGCGGCGGTGGGCGCAGCGCGCGCCGACGCAGCACCCGCCCCTCCAGGTTGGTCATCGTGCCGTCCTCCTCGGCCCACTGCGCGGTGGGCAGCACCACGTCGGCCAGCGCTGCCGTCTCGGAGAGCAACAGGTCGGCGACGACCAGCAGGTCGAGGTCGCGCAGCCGGCCCTCGATCCGCGCGGCCCGGGGAGCGGAGACCACCGGGTTCGAGCCGAACACCAGCAGCGCCCGGGGACCGTCGGCGGTGCCGAGCGAGTCGAGTAGCTGGTACGCCGGCACGCCGGGGCCGGGCAGCTCGTCGGCCCGTACGCCCCAGACGCCCGCGACGTGCTCCCGGGCCGCCGGATCGTCGATCTTGCGATAGCCGGGCAGCTGGTCGGCCTTCTGTCCGTGCTCCCGCCCGCCCTGACCGTTGCCCTGGCCGGTGAGGCAGCCGTACCCGGAGCCGGGGCGGCCCGGCAGGCCCAGGGCGAGGGCCAGGTTGACGTACGCGGTGACGGTGTCGACGCCCTTGGCGTGCTGCTCGGCTCCCCGCGCGGTCAGGATGATCACCCGGCCACCGGTGCCCAGCGCGCGGGCGGTCGCCTCGAGATCGGCCACCGGCACCCCGGAGAGCTGTTCCGCGCGGGCCGGCCACCAGGCGGCGACGCTGCGGCGGACCGCGTCGAAGCCGGTGGTGCGCTCGGCCACGTACGCCTGATCGACCCAGCCCTCGGTGAGCGCGATGTGCAGCAGCGCGTTCGCCACCGCGAGGTCGGTGCCGGGCAGCGGTTGCAGGTGCAGGTCGGCCTGGCGGGCGGTGGCGGTGACGCGGGGGTCGACGACGATGAGCTTCCCGCCGCCCTGGCGTTGCTCGGTGAGCCAACGCACCAGCGGCGGCATGGTCTCCGCCGGGTTGGCGCCGACCAGCAGCAGCGTGTCGGCCCGGCCCAGGTCGGCCAGGGGGAACGGAAGCCCCCGGTCGATGCCGAAGGCGCGCATCCCGGCGGCGGCCGCCGAGGACATGCAGAACCGTCCGTTGTAGTCGATGTTGCGGGTACGCAGCGCGATGCGGGCGAACTTCCCCAGCGCGTACGCCTTCTCGTTGGTCAGCCCGCCGCCGCCGAAGACGGCGACCGCGTCCCGACCGGAGCTGTCCTGGATGGCGCGTACGCCGGTGGCGACCCGGTCCAGCGCGGCGTCCCACGTCGCCGGGCGCAGCTCGCCGCTGGCCGGGTCACGTACGAGCGGGGTGGTCAGCCGGTCCGGGTGGTCGAGCAGTTCGGCGGAGGTCCAACCCTTCTGGCACAGCCCACCCCGGTTGGTGGGGAACTGGCGGGGAAGCACGCTCACCCCGGCGTCGTCCTCGCGCAGGGTCATGCCGCACTGGAGGGCGCAGTACGGGCAGTGCGTCGCCACCTCCCGGAGCGTCCGCCCCGGTCGAGTTGCCGGCCGTGCACCGTCTGTCATGTCGGCAAAGCGTGCCGCCGGGCAGTTTCCAGTCCGGGTCCCTTCTGTTTCGGTCCTGTCAAGTGGGCCTCACACCGCACCAAAGCAACGGGCGTGACGGGTAGGTGCCGGCGGTGACCGACAATCACCCGTCCAGGTCGGCGCGGTTCGGTCGGCGGGACAGCGACAGCCAGCCCGGAAACCGGGCGTGAAGTGCCCCCAGGTCAGGACGGAGGCCCAGGGCGTACAGGTCGTCAAGCGCGTCGTGCAGGTTCGCTGCCAGGTAGAACGCCAGGGCGATCGAATGGTGCGGGCGAGGTCGGAGGGTCATCGAACACGCACCGGACCGCGCCTGACGGGAGTGCGGGCGGTCGAGTGCCGGGCCGCCGGAGCGGACGTGTCCACCCAGATCAGGCCCCCGGGCATCACGAACAGGGACCGACGCGCGACCGCGTCGCCATTCCGGGCCAGCTGGTAAGCGTCGATCCACAGCCACCCGTGGTACGTCGGCCAGTCGCGCACGCGTATCACGCTGACGAAGATCGGGCGCAGGAACTGCACACTCGCGGCACGCGTCAGGTGCAGGACGTCGCCCGCGTGCGGCTTCCGCGGTGTGGGTCTCTGATCCGGCGGCCTGTCCGGCACGGTGCTCTCCCCCTGATCATCACGGTGGAAAGGGGCCGCCCCGCAATGCCTACCCGTTCAGATCTTGGACAGTTATCGTCCCCTGAGGACGGTAACTGTCCAAGATCTGAACAGGCCAGGGCGACTCCCGATGCGAACGCGCCCGCCGGGTTCGGGTCCCTACCGGCCGCGCCGCCTGGTCTCACCTTGCGGGCGGTGATGGGACAAGAACAGCCCGTAGCGATATGGTCACGAGACATTCCGCGCATCCGGTGAGGGAAGTCGTGAACGATGCGCTACGCGCCGCGCTAGCAGAGACGGGGCATTCCATTGAGTCCCTGGCAGGGCTGGTCGGGGTCGATCGGAAGACGGTCGCGCGCTGGCTGAACCACGACCACATTCCTCATCCCCGACACCGGACAGCGGCGGCGAGTGCGCTCCGACGGCCCATAGGGGACATCTGGCCGGACACTTCAAGACGCCGCGAGCCAATTTGGTTCCGACCATGGCAAGAGATTGAGCGCGAGGCGATCTCGCTGCGGTCGTTTCAGTCGACAGTTCTCCCCGGCCTGCTCCAGACCGAGGCATATGCCCGCGCCGTGCTCGCCGGAGCCGACGTCATCGCCCGCAGTGACGTCGAGCGACACCTGGCCTCACGGCTCGCCCGGCAGAGCATCCTGACCCGTGAAGACCCGCCACACTTCACCGCCGTTGTCGACGAAGCCGTGTTGCGGCGGCCAGTCGGTGGACGCGCCACCATGCGTGAGCAGGTACGGGCCCTCGTCACCGCGTGCGAGGCCCCGCACGTCCGTGTGCACATCGTCCCCTCTACCGTCGGCGCGTACGCTGGCCTGAACGGTCCCTTCGTGATCGCTGTGGGGCCCGAGCATCGGATTGCCGGCTACCTCGACAATCAGCTTCAGGGGCAGGTCGTTACCGGTGCCGAAGACATCGCGGCGATGCTGGCCGCGTGGGAGAACGTGCGCGGTGAGGCGTTGTCCCACTGGCAATCCGTCGACCTACTCACGGAGATGGCGAAGACATGGAACTGACCGGTGCGCAGTGGCGCAAGAGCACCCGCAGCAGCGGCAATGGCGGCGACTGCGTCGAGGTTGCGGACAACCTGCCCGGCATCGTCGGTGTGCGGGACTCCAAGGACCCGGCGGGGCCGGTGTTGGTCTTCGGACCCGCGGCTTGGCGGGCGTTCGTCGGAATGGCGAAGGCACACGACCCGGCCTGAACGGCTACAGCACGACGGCCCCCGGCTCGCCGGGGGCTGTCGCGTGTCCGGGGTCGGCGGCGTCGACCCATCGGCGCTTATAATGTGGGAAAATCGTCTCACTAAATGGGAGTGCGCGATGAGTGTGGTGGACGTTTTCGACGCGGTGGCCGGCACCTACGACGAGGCGCGACGGCGGCTGGTGCCCTGCTTCGACAGCTTCTACGGCACCGCCGTCGAGGTGGCCACGCCACCGCTGCGCGCCGCGCTGGCGGCTGGTCGTACCCCCGAGGTGTTGGATCTGGGCGCGGGCACCGGGCTGCTCTCGCTCCTGCTGGCCGCGGCGGTGCCCGGGGTCCGGCTGACCCTTGTGGACGCCGCGCCGGCGATGCTGGCCCGCGCCACCGACGAGCTGTCGGCGCGGTCGGTGCCGCACCGGACCGTCCGGGCGGACCTGTCCGACGAGCTGCCCCCCGGTCGGTACGACGCGGTGGTCAGCGCGCTCGCCATCCACCACCTGGACGACGACGGCAAGCGGGCGCTCTACCGGCGGGCCGCAGCCGCCCTGACGCCCGGTGGGGTGTTCGTCAACGCCGAGCAGGTCGCGGGTCCGACCCCGGCGCTGGACCGGCGCTACGACGAGGTGTGGACGGCGCGTATCACCGAGCTGGGGTCGTCGCCGCAGGAGATCGCCGCCTCCCGGGAGCGGATGCGCTACGACCGTCCGGCGACCGTCGCCGACCAGTGCCGATGGCTCGACGAGGCCGGTCTGGTCGACGTCGACTGCTACTTCAAGGAGTGGCGTTTCGCGGTGTTCGGTGGACGGGCCGCTGACGATATGCACGTTTGAACACCGGGGAGCGAGCCGGCCCACGCGTGGATGACTGGCGGTCATACCGATGGGTAGTCTCACCGGCATGACTGCCAAGGTGACGCTGTCGTTCACGGACGAGACGATCGAGGAGGCCCGACGCTTCGCCAAGCGCGAAGGGCTGTCCCTCTCGGCGTGGATGGACCAGGCCGCCCGGGAGAAGGCGCTGCGCGAGGTCTTCACCGCGCACGCCGCCGCCGTGGGGCGCGCCGGCCTCGACCTGGAGTCCGCCGCCCTCGCCGACGCCCGCGAGGTGGGCATGGTCAACGACCTCTTCTCGGGTGAACCGCCGCGTGCTGCGTAGGGGTGAGGTCTGGCGCATCGAGGGCGCCCGGGAACGCCTCGGCCTGGTGATCAGCTCGGACGTCTACAACTCCACCGACGTACCCATCGTGATCGTCGTCGAGGTGGTCGAGGAGTCGCTGCTGCGCGACTCGCCCCTGGCCGTGCCGATGGGCGCGTACGTGGTGATGCCCGACCGGATCTCCTCGCCCATGAAGAAGTGGTTCACCGAGTGCGTGGACGTCGCCGACACCGACACGATGCTCCGGGTCGGTCGCGCGCTGCGCATCCTCCAACAGCTCTGAATCGAGGGACCTCACCAACGCCCCCGGCCCGTGGTGCGGCAGGCGTTTCCGGCCCGACCCACGACAGGCACTGCCAGGTAACTCCGCCTTCCTAGCGTTTTTCCTCGTCAGATCGACGAGGAGGAGCCGCCGTGAGCACGCTCACCAGCACCGCAGTCACCGCCGACCCACCTGCCGTCCTCGGGCGTCGACGCCCGTTGGACGACTGGCGGCCCGAGGACCCCGACTTCTGGCGTACGACGGGCGCTCCGATCGCCCGCCGCAACCTCTGGGTGTCCATCTTCGCCGAGCACGTCGGCTTCTCGGTGTGGAGTCTCTGGTCGGTGACCGTGCTCTTCCTCGGCCCCGCGTACGGCATCGACCCGGCCGGAAAGTTCCTGCTCACCGCCGTGCCGGCCGCTCTGGGCGCGGTGCTGCGGCTGCCGTACACCCTGGCGGTGGCCCGCTTCGGCGGGCGACGCTGGACGATGATCAGCGCGCTCCTGCTGCTGCTCCCGACGGTGCCGATGACGATCCTGCTGGAACCCGGGGTGTCCTACTCCACCCTCATGGTGCTCGCGTGCCTCACCGGCGTCGGCGGCGGCAACTTCGCCTCCTCGATGGCGAACATCAACCTCTTCTACCCCCAGCACCTCAAGGGCCGCGCCCTCGGGCTCAACGCGGGTGGTGGCAACCTGGGCGTACCGGCCGTGCAACTGGTCGGGCTGGCGGTGCTCGCCACCGCCGGCGCCGCGTACCCCCGGCTCGTCCCCGCGGTCTACCTGCCGCTGATCGTGCTCGCCGCGCTGGCGGCGGCCCGCTGGCTGGACACCGTGCCCGGGGCGCGCAACGAGCCGGGAGCGCTGCGCGAGGCGGCCCGCGATCCGCACACCTGGTTCATGTCGCTGCTCTACATCGGCACCTTCGGCTCGTTCATCGGGTTCGGTTTCGCCTTCGGCCAGGTGCTCCAGCTCCAGTTCGCCGACCGGTTCCCCACCCCCGTCGACGCTGCCTGGCTGACCTTCCTCGGACCGCTGATCGGCTCGCTGATCCGCCCGGTGGGCGGGCACTTCGCCGACCGGCTCGGCGGGGCCCGAGTGACCTTCTGGAACTTCGTGGCGATGGCGATCGGCGCCGCGACGGTGCTGTACGCGGCGCGCGAGCGCTCGTTCGGGCTCTACCTGACCGGGTTCCTGGCGCTCTTCGTCTTCTCCGGGATCGGCAACGGCTCCACGTACAAGATGATCCCGGCGATCTTCCGGGCCCGGGCGGCGGAGGCCGTCGCCAACGGCACGCGCGACCCGGAGGCCGCCGCACGGTGGGCGCGACGCATGACCGGCGCGTTGATCGGGATCGCCGGCGCGATCGGCGCGTCCGGCGGAGTGTTGGTCAACATCGCCTTCCGCCAGTCGTTCCTCAGCTCCGGCAACGCGGACGCCGCCTACCTGGCGTTCATTGGTTGGTACGCGCTGTGCTTCGCGGTGACCTGGGTCGTCTACCGTCGTCCGGGGTCGTTCCAGCGCCTCGCTGGGGTGTGAGCCGGGTCACGGTCGCCGCGCCCTTACGCGGCGGACCACCCCCGTTTTGACCTGCCGATGGGGCGCCGGGTATCGTTGCCTGCTGTTGTACGACATCCAGAGGCGTGCCCTATCAGGTACGCTTGGTCGTTCGTGCGCGCTGGTCCGGCCTGCTAGCTCTGGTCACCTCGGCGCGCGACCCCAGACCGACGACGAGACAAGGTAGACCTGTGCGTACGTACAGCCCGAAGCCGGGTGAGATCGAGCGTCAGTGGCACGTCATCGACGCCTCTGATGTCGTGCTGGGCCGCCTGGCCACCCACGCCGCCACGTTGCTGCGTGGTAAGCACAAGCCGACTTTCGCGCCGCACGTCGACACGGGCGACTTCGTCGTCATCGTGAACGCGGGCAAGGTCGCGCTGACCGGCAACAAGCGCCAGACCAAGGTCGCTTACCGCCACTCGGGTTACCCGGGTGGTCTGAAGCAGGTTGGCTACGACGAGCTGCTGACCAAGCGCCCCGAGCGGGCCATCGAGCTGGCTGTGAAGGGGATGCTCCCGCACAACAAGCTCGGCCGTCAGCTGATCAAGAAGCTGAAGGTCTACGCCGGTGCCGAGCACCCGCACCTGGCCCAGCAGCCGGTGCCGTTCGAGATCAAGCAGATCGCGCAGTGAGCGCGGGCGAAGGAAGCAGCATGACCGACATCACCGAGACCGAGGTTGCCCCCGAGGCCACCGAGGCGCCGGCGCCCGTCGCCCGCGCGCCGCGTGGTGACCGCCCGATCCAGACCGTGGGTCGGCGCAAGGAGGCCATCGTCCGGGTCCGTATCGTTCCGGGCACCGGCAAGATCACCTGCAACGGCCGCGACCTCGAGGCCTACTTCCCGAGCAAGGTGCACCAGCAGCTCATCAAGGACCCGCTGGTCACCGCCGAGAAGCCCGAGGCGTTCGACGTCATCGCCAACCTGCGTGGCGGCGGCACCACCGGCCAGGCCGGTGCGCTGCGGCTGGCCATCGCCCGCGCGCTGATCGTCAGCGAGCCGGACGACCGCCCGGCCCTCAAGAAGGCCGGCTTCCTCACCCGGGACGCCCGGGTCAAGGAGAGCAAGAAGTACGGCCTCAAGAAGGCCCGTAAGGCTCCCCAGTACTCGAAGCGCTGATCTTTCCCAGCGCGTTGTACTTCTGACGGACGGCCGGTCCGCCTCCCCCGACCGGGGAGGTGGGCCGGCCGTTCCGCTTTCTCCTCATCGGCAGTTGCTCATCGGAGGTTGGCGGGTATGGGTCGGTTGTTCGGCACGGACGGCGTACGCGGGCGCGCGAACGCGGATCTCACGCCCGAGTTGGCGCTCGCGCTGGCCGTGGCCGCCGCGCACACACTCGCCGAGACGGACCGCAGTCACCCGCCGCTCGCCGTGGTCGGCCGGGACACCCGGGCCAGCGGCGAGATGCTGGAGGCCGCCGTCGTGGCCGGGCTGACCAGTGCCGGGGCCAACGTCGTCCGCGTCGGCGTGCTGCCCACCCCGGCCGTGGCCTTCCTCACCGCCGAGGCCAAGGCCGACCTCGGCGTGATGCTCTCCGCGTCACACAACCCCATGCCGGACAACGGCATCAAGCTCTTCGCCGCCGGTGGCCACAAGCTGCCCGACGAGATCGAGATGCGCATCGAGGCGGCCGTCGAGACGAACGCCACCACCGCCTGGGACCGGCCGATCGGTGCCGGTGTCGGCCGGGTGCACGACCTGCTCGACGGCGCGGACCACTACGTCCAGCACCTCGTCGGCACCGTCCCGCACCGGCTCGACGGGATCAAGGTCGTGGTCGACTGCGCGAACGGCGCCGCCGCCGAGGTCGCCCCCGTCGCCTACCGGGAGGCCGGGGCCGAGGTCATCGCGATCCACGCCGAGCCCGACGGGCTGAACATCAACGACGACTGCGGCTCCAACCACATCGAGGCGCTCCGCGCGGCCGTCGTCGAGCACGGCGCCCACCTCGGCATCGCCCACGACGGCGACGCCGACCGATGCCTGGCGGTCACCGCCGACGGCGACGAGGTCGACGGCGACCAGGTCATGGCGATCCTCGCGCTGGCCATGCGGGAGGCCGGGACCCTCACCCAGGACACCCTGGTGGCGACCGTGATGAGCAACCTCGGTCTGCGGTTGGCGATGTCCGCGCAGGGCATCCGGCTGGTCGAGACCAAGGTCGGCGACCGGTACGTGCTGGAGGAGTTGCGCGCGTCCGGCCTCGCGCTCGGCGGCGAGCAGAGCGGCCACATCGTCATGCCGGCCCACGCCACCACCGGCGACGGGGTGCTCACCGGTCTGCACCTGATGGCCCGGATGGCCGCCACCGGCCAGTCCCTCGCCGAGCTGGCCTCGGTGGTCACCAAGCTGCCGCAGGTGCTGATCAACGTGCCGGTCGGCGACCGGACCGTCGGGGCCAACGCGCCGGCTGTCCGCGCCGAGGTCGAGCGAGCCGAGGCGGAGCTGGGGGAGACCGGTCGGGTGCTGCTGCGCCCGTCGGGCACGGAGCCGCTGGTCCGGGTGATGGTCGAGGCCGCCACCGAGGCGATCGCCCGCGAGGTCGCCGAGCGGATCGCCGCCCTGGTGCGTACGGCCAGCCCGGCCGCCTCGTAACCGGCCGCCGCCGGGCCGCCGGGCTCGACCCGGCGTCCCGGCTCAGCGGGTCAGCGCGCGCAGCCGGGTGACCGCCTCGGCCAGCACCTCCGGACGTTTGCAGAACGCGAACCGGACCAGCCGCCGGCCGGCCTCGACGTCGTCGTAGAAGACCTGGGTGGGCACCGCCACCACGCCGCAGCGCCCCGGCAGCGACCGGCAGAACTCCATCCCGTCGGTGCCGCCGAGGGCGGTGACATCGGCGGTCACGAAGTACGTGCCCTCCGGGGTCAGCACGTCGAACCCGGCGTCGGTGAGGCCGCCGATGAGCTGGTCGCGGCGCTGCTGGAGCCCGTCGCGGAAGCCCGTGTAGTAGTCGTCGGGCAGGGCCAGCGCCACGGCGACCGCCGGTTGCAGCGGCGCGGCGTTGACATAGGTGAGGAACTGCTTCACCCGCAGCACCGCCGAGACCAGTGCCGCCGGGCCGCTCACCCAGCCGATCTTCCAGCCCGTGCAGGAGAACGTCTTGCCGGCCGACGAGATCCGCAGCGTCCGCTCCCACATCCCGGGCAGCGTGGCCAGCGGCACGTGCGCGCTGGACGCGTCCGTGAACACCAGGTGCTCGTACACCTCGTCGGTGACCGCGTACACGTCGAACTCCTGGCACAACTGGGCCACCAGCGCCAGCTCGGCCGGCGTGAACACCTTGCCGGTCGGGTTGTGCGGCGAGTTGAGCAGCACCAGCCGCGTGCGCGGCCCGAACGCCGCCCGCAGCGCCTCCGGGTCGAAGGCGTACCGGCCGTCCGCGCCCGGACGCAACGTGACCGGGCGCCGGACCGCGCCGGCCAGCGCGATCGAAGCGGCGTACGAGTCGTAGTACGGCTCGAAGCACACCACCTCGTCACCCGGTTCGCAGAGCGCGAGGATGCTGGCCGCCACCGCCTCGGTCGCGCCCGCCGTGATCACGATCTCGCCGTCCGGGTCGTACGCCAGGTCGTAGAACCGGCGCTGGTGCGCCGCGACCGCCGCGCGCAGGGCGGGGATTCCCGGACCGGGCGGGTACTGGTTCTGCCCGCCGCCCAGCGCCTCGGCGGCGGCGGCCAGCATCTCCGGCGGACCGTCCGTGTCCGGGAAGCCCTGGCCGAGGTTGACCGCCCCGGTCCGTACGGCGAGGGCGGACATCTCGGCGAAGATCGTCGTGCCGAAGGGCCGCATCCGGGCCACCAGCGGGTCGACATCGGTGCTCGTCGTCACCTGCGCCAGCCTACGGTCACGCGCCGACCCGACTCCAGCCTCACTCGGGCTCGCAGCTGGTTGCCCAGGTCCCCTGGGCCTTGTACGTCGCGGGCTTTCCGAAGCCGGTGACCGTGACGGAGCAGTCGAGCGGTCTCTCACCGTCGTCGGACCACCGGGCCTCCACCATGACCCGACTCTGGCCGTTGGTGCGGATGGTCATGCGCCAGGGCAGTTTCGCGCCGTCGGCGTGGATGAGGTCGCTCTCGGCGTCGAAGTACGCGATGTCCGCCCGGCCCACCCCGGTGACCTCGTAGACCACCGTCACCGGAGCCGGGCCCGACGTCGGACGCGTGATCGGCTTCTTGGTGGGCGCTGCGGTGGGGGTGTCCGGAACCACGGGAGGGCTCGGCTCCGCAGGCCAGCTCGGCGGCCAGGTGTCGTCGCCGAAGGGGTCGCTGTCGTACGGATCCTCGGCGACCGAGTCCGGGACCAGCTGGCCGAGCAGTGACCCGGACACGCAGAAGCACCCGCACCCGAGGACGGCGAGTACCGCGACGACCGCGGCGACGATCCCGACCACCCGGCCGGCACCGCCGCCGGGGCGGCCGGGCGGCGGATAGCCGGGATGGAGGTACGGCGGCGGGTAGCCGGGCGGTGGATAGCCCGGTGCCGGGTAACCCGGCGGGTAGCCGGCCGAGGGCTGCCCCGGCGGCGCGGGTGGTGGCCAGGCGCCCGGCGGCGCAGGTGGTGGCCAGGCGCCCGGCGGCGCAGGTGGTGACCAGGTGCCTGGTCCGGCGGGATCGGGCGTACCCGGAACGGCGGTGGGATCGGGCGGCCACGGGGTGCCGGTGCCCTCGGGTGTCCACGCGGACGTGGGCGGGGGTGCCCAGGGCGCCGGGGGTGCCCAGGGCTGGCCCGGCGTCAGCGGACCCGGCGTCGGGAAGGCGTGCGGCGCGGCCCAGCCGGGTGTCGGCTCCACGGGCGTCTGCCCAGGTGGCGGCTCCGGCGACGATTGCCCGGCCGTCGGGTCCGGCGGCGTCGGGGTGGGGTCCGGAGGTGGCGTCGGGGACGACTCGGGCGGCGGCGCGTCGGACATGGCTGCTCCGGGCGGGAGTGGGTAAGGGGTCAAGGCGCCAGCGGAGCGCACGCCGAGCCCGCCGGAAGACTGTCGTACGCGCCGGCCGTCCCGCAACCCCGTCCGCTATCGGAAACCGGCGGCCCGGCTCGTGACGCTCGTCCCATTGCGGCCCACAACCGCAGATCGCTCAAATTCGGTGCTTGTTTAGCCGTCTTTCGAGCACCCATGATGAGCGAAACTGGGTTAGGCTGCGGGCCATGTGTGGAATCGTGGGATACGCCGGCTCGCGCCCGGCGCTGAGCATCGTGCTCGACGGGCTGCGGCGGCTGGAATACCGGGGCTACGACTCGGCGGGCGTCGCGATCGTCTGCGACGGCCAGTTGCTGACCGAGAAGAAGGCCGGCAAGCTCGCCAACCTCGAGAAGGTGCTCTCCGAGCGGGCCGCCGACGACCCAACCTCCTGCGCGGCCAGCCCGATCGGCATCGGTGACGGCACCACCGGCATCGGGCACACCCGGTGGGCCACCCACGGCGGGCCGACCGACCGTAACGCCCACCCCCACCTCGCCCCCGACGGCCGCGTCGCGGTCATCCACAACGGCATCATCGAGAACTTCGCCAAGCTCCGCGCCGAGCTGGAGGCCGACGGCGTCCAGTTCAGCAGCGACACCGACACCGAGTGCGCCGCGCACCTGCTCTCCGCCGCGCTGGCCGACCTGCGCGCCGCCGGCCAGCCGGACGGCCCGCAACTGCTCGCCGCCGGCATGCGCGTCGTCTGCCAGCGACTGGAGGGCGCGTTCACGCTGCTCGCGGTCGACGCTGCGGTGCCCGGCGCGGTGGTCGGCGCCCGGCGCAACTCGCCGCTTGTCGTCGGCCGGGGCGACGGCGAGAACTACCTGGCCAGCGACGTGGCTGCGTTCATCGAGCACACCCGCGAGGCGGTGGAGCTGGGTCAGGACCAGATCGTCCTGATCACCGCCGACAGCATCGAGATCACCGACTTCGACGGTCAGCCGGCCAGCGGCAAGGACTTCCACATCGACTGGGACTCGTCGGCCGCCGAGAAGGGCGGTTACGACTGGTTCATGCTCAAGGAGATCGAGGAGCAGCCGCAGGCCATCGCCGACACCCTGCTCGGCCGGCTCACCGAGAGCGGCGAGATCGCCCTGGACGAGGTCCGCCTCAGCGACCAGGATCTGCGCGACGTCGACAAGATCTTCATCGTGGCCTGCGGTACGGCGTACCACGCCGGCCTGGTCGCCAAGTACGCCATCGAGCACTGGACCCGGATCCCGTGCGAGGTGGAGCTGGCCAGCGAGTTCCGCTACCGCGACCCGGTGCTCGACCGGTCCACGCTCATCGTGGTGATCTCGCAGTCCGGCGAGACGATGGACACCCTGATGGCCCTGCGGCATGCCAAGGAGCAGAAGGCCCGGGTGCTGGCCATCTGCAACACCAACGGCTCGACCATCCCCCGCGAGTCCGACGCCGTGCTCTACACCCACGGCGGGCCGGAGATCGCCGTCGCCTCCACCAAGGCGTTCCTCACCCAGGTCGTCGCCTGCTACCTGATCGGCCTGCACCTGGCCCAGGTTCGCGGCATCAAGTTCGCCGACGAGGTCGGCGCGGTCGTGGCCCAGCTCCAGGACATGCCGGGCAAGCTGCGCGAGCTGCTGGACCGCATCGAACCGGTCCGCGAGCTGGCCCGCGAGCTGAAGTCCGAGCCGACCGTGCTGTTCATCGGCCGGCACGTCGGCTACCCGGTGGCCCTGGAAGGCGCGCTCAAGCTCAAGGAGCTGGCGTACATGCACGCCGAGGGCTTCGCGGCCGGCGAGCTGAAGCACGGCCCCATCGCCCTGATCGACAAGGGCACCCCGGTGATCTGCGTGGTGCCCTCCCCGGTGGGGCGCGGCATGCTGCACGACAAGGTCGTCTCCAACATCCAGGAGGTACGGGCGCGTGGCGCACGGACCATCGTGATCGCGGAGGAGGGCGACGAGGCCGTCGTCCGGTACGCCGACCACCTGATCTACGTGCCGCGTACGCCCACCCTGCTCGCCCCGCTCGTCACCACGGTGCCGCTGCAGGTGTTCGCCGCCGAGATCGCCAACGCCCGGGGACACGACGTGGACCAGCCCCGCAACCTGGCCAAGTCGGTCACCGTCGAGTAGTCGACAGCCACGCCCCCGGGAGCCCCGGCCGCGCCGCACCCGCGGTGGCCGGGGCTCCGTCGTCGACGCCGCGTCGGGTGCCCCGGATCCCGTCGCCCGCAGTCCGGTCCGTCGCCGCCCAGGCGACGCTGCCGACAACGGCCCGGGCGGCCCCTTTCCGTCACCGGCCCAGTACGACGCGGGCCATCGCGTCCAGCGCCGGGTTGTCCGGCTCCCAGTAGCCGGCGTGCCCACCGCGGCCGCTGCGGAACACCCGGCCGCCGAACCCGGCGTCCGCCGGATCGTGACCGAACCACAGCTCGTGGCCGGTGTGACCCGGCCACCCCACCACCGCGGCGAGTGGAGCGGCGCCCAGCAGGGCCGGGCGGCCCAGCTCGTCCACCGGCCGGGCCAGGCGGATCACGTCGTCGGGTGCCCTGCTGGCCCACACCTGCCCGGCCGGGACGCCCAGTTCGTCGGCGTGTGCCACGCCCACCCCGGGCGAGCCGACGAACATCAGCGCGTCGGCGGCCAGCCCGTGCTCCCGGGCGGCCACCCCCACCACCAGCGACCCGTAGCTGTGCCCGAGCACCGTCTGCCGGGCCGGCGACCCCTCGTGGGTGGCACGCAGCCCTTCCTGGAAACGGTGCAGCGCCGGCCCGGCGTCCCGGGCCTGACCGGACGACGCCGCCTCGGTCAGGAAGTCCGGCGCGTCGTAATCCAGCCACAGCACCGCCGCGCTGCGCTCACCCGGCGCGAGCGCCGCGCAGCGCTCCAGCACCCGGGCGGCCCGACCCAGCTCGCCGGGAGCGTCGTCCAGCCCGGCGGTCATCCCCGGCACGTATGTCAGCACCCGATCGGCGTGGTCCGGGTCGTCGAGCGCCACCATGACCCGCCCCTCACCGGTTGGGTCCAACCCCAGCAGGTACGCCCGCGGCGCCCCGCCGGCCAGCCGCTCGGTGAGCGCGTCCAGGCCGGCCAACCGCGCCCCCTGCGCGCGCAGTCGCACCGACGCCAGCGGCCCCGGCGGAACCCGGGCCAGCAACCGCCGCCGCTCGGCCAGCAACTCCGCACGCCGCGCGCCGAGCAGCAGGCGGTTGGCCTGGTCGCGGGCCGCCACCGGCACCCCGTCCAGGGCGCCGACCAGTGCCGGTTCGTGCCCGACCAGCCAGCGCCGCTGGGCCGGGGTCAGCCCGGACCACCAGGCGCGTACCACCGGTGGCGAGGCCCCGACCGCCGGCCGGCCGGGCGGCGCCGGGGACGCCCAGCCGGTGCCGGCGGCACTGGCCAGTTCGGTCAACCGGTCGGCGGCCACCCGATCCGCCGTGTCGGCCCGCTCGATCGCCGCGCGCACCGCCGCCGCCGCGCCCGCCACGGCGATCGCGGCTGCCGACGCGGGTTGCGTCGGATCGGCCCGCACACCACCGGCCCGCACAGCGCCGGTCCGGTCCACCGTCAGGCCGGCCGCCTCGGCCCGGCTGACCGCATCGGCGAGTCGGGCCTTCGCCACGGCGAGCTGCCCGGCCAACTCGGCAAGCGTCTGTTCGGCCTCGATCAGCGCTGGCGCCACCGACGTCAGCTCGTCGCGGAGACCGGCGAGCCGGGCGTCGGCCGCCGTGGCCGCCGCACCGGACCAGCCACCGCGCAGCCGTCCCGCCGTGCCGGCCAGCTCGTCGGCGTGCCGGTCGACCGGGCCGGTCAACGCGGCCCAGGCCGACCCGGCCGCCCGCCAGCCGGCTGGATCGGCCGCCCACAGCTGCCGGTAGCCGACCCCGCTCACCGGGGTACGGTGACGAACCGGTCGGCGGCCCGGTCGTCCACCGTCTCGTACGCCTCGGCCGCCACACGGACGCCATCGGCGGTCACCGCCACGGCCGCGCCCAGCCGGCAGAACCAGGCGTGCCCGGCCGCCTCCAACCTGGCCAGCGCCGCGGCCGTCCGCCAGCCCGGCGCCGGCACCAGCAGCCCGGACACCCGCGCCAGACCCCACGCCAACTGGTACGCCTCGTCGTCGAGCGCGCCGGCCTCCGTGCGTAGCTCCCGCGGCCGGACGGCGAACGGCTCCTCGGTCATAGATCCCACCCCCGTGCTGGATCGGCATCGACGCGGTGAACGCTAGGCAGCGCCGGACCGTGTCGGAGTGCCCTGTGGACAGCGGGCTGCGGTCGTACCCCCGGGTGTCCACAGGCGTTGCCCACGGCGGGCCCGACGGCTAATCTGCCGCCTCCGCCGCCGGTAGGGTGGTCTGGTGATCGTCGCTGTCGGCCTCGACGTCGTCCTGGTGGACCGGTTCACCCGGTCCCTGGCGCGGACGCCGCTGCTCGCCGACCGGCTCTTCACCGCGCCGGAGCGGGTCACCCGTTCCGGCGGTCCCCGCTCGCCGGAGTCGTTGGCCGCCCGCTTCGCCGCGAAGGAGGCCGTCGCCAAGGCCCTCGGCGCTCCCGCCGGCCTGCGGTGGCACGACTGCGAGATCGTGCCCGACACCGATGGCCGGCCGTGGCTGAACGTCTCGGGGACCGTCGCGGCGGTGGCCGCCGAACGTGGGATCAACCACTGGCACCTGTCGCTCTCGCACGACGGTGGGATCGCCTCGGCGATGGTGGTCGCGGAACGGTGACGTCGGCCGGGTGGGCCGTGCCGGCCAGCCCGCGGAACGGATGGGACACGGTGACATGAGACCGGTGTGGCGGGTGGCCGACGTACGGGCCGCCGAGGCGGGGCTGATGGGCACGCTGCCGGAGGGCACGCTGATGCAGCGCGCCGCCGCCGGGCTGGCCCGCCGGGCCGCCCTGGTGCTCGCCGAGCGCGGCGGCGTGTACGGCGGCCGGGTGCTGCTGCTCGTGGGCTCCGGCGACAACGGCGGTGACGCGCTCTTCGCCGGTGAGCGGCTGGCCCGGCGGGGCGTCGAGGTCTCCGCCCTGCTGCTCACTCCGGGCCGGGCGCACGTCGCCGGGTTGGCCGCGCTGCGGGCCGCCGGTGGCCGGTTGGTCGACCGCCCCACCGGCCCCGTCGATCTGGTCCTCGACGGCATCGTCGGGATCGGCGGCACGGGCGGGTTGCGGGCGAACGCGGACGAGGTCGTCCAGCGGCTGGGCGATCTGTGCGGGCGCGACGGTCAGCGGGCCACCGTGCTGGCCGTGGACGTGCCGAGCGGGGTCGCGGTGGACACCGGGCACGTGCCGCTGTCCGCGTCCGGTCGGCCCACCGCCGTCCGCGCCGACGTGACCGTCGCCTTCGGCGCGCTCAAGCCCGCCCTGGTGGTCGGGCCGGCCGCTGCCCTGGCCGGGCAGGTGGAACTGGTCGACATCGGGCTGCGGCCCTGGCTGCGGGGCACCCCCGCGCTGACCGTCACCGAGTGGTCCGACCTTCAGCGATGGTGGCCGGAGCTGGGCGCGGCGTCGGAGAAGTACACCCGGGGTGTGGTGGGGGTGGCGACCGGCTCGGCGACGTACCCCGGCGCGGCGGTGCTCTCCGTCGGCGGTGCGCTCGCCGGGCCGACCGGCCTGGTCCGGTACGCCGGTGGGGCCCGCGCCGAGGTGCTGCACCAGCACCCCTCGGTGATCGCCACGCCCCGGGTGGCCGACGCCGGCCGCGTGCAGGCGTGGGTGTGCGGCTCGGGGCTGGGCACCAGCGACGACGCGGCGGCCGAGCTGCGGGCCGTCCTGGCGACGTCGGTGCCGGTGGTGCTCGACGCGGACGCCTTGACGCTGCTGGTCGACGGCTCGCTCGCCGACCGGCTGCGCGGCCGGGACGCCCCGATCGTGGTCACCCCGCACGACCGGGAGTTCACCCGGCTGTGCGGGGAGGAGCCGGGCGCCGACCGCGTCGGGTCCGCGCTGCGCCTGGCCGCCTGGATGAACGCGGTGGTGCTGCTCAAGGGGGACCGCACCGTGATCGGCACGCCGGACGGCCGGGCGTACGTGAATCCGACCGGCACCCCGGCGCTGGCCACCGGCGGCACGGGCGACGTGCTGGCCGGGCTGCTCGGCTCGCTGCTGGCGGCCGGGGTGCCGGCGGACCGGGCGGCCGCCGGGGCCGCGTACCTGCACGGGCTGGCCGGTCGGGAAGCGGCCCGGAGTGGCCCGGTGACCGCGCCCGACGTGGTGACCGCGTTGCGTCCGGTCGTCGCCCGGCTGGGCTGATCGTCCCGTACCGACCGGATCGGCGCGGTGGGCCGTGCGTCGCCGCCCACGGTGATCAGGCTGGAAAGTAGGCTGGGCGCATGTGGCAGGCCGAGGTACGCGTCGATCTTGACGCGATCCGTGAGAACGTGAGCCGGCTCCGCTCCGGCACCACCGCCGAGCTGATGGCGGTGGTGAAGGCCGACGGGTACGGCCACGGCATGCTCCCGGCCGCCCGCGCGGCGCTGGACGCCGGGGCCGACTGGCTCGGCGTCTGCACCCTCGACGAGGCGCTCACGCTGCGCCGGAACGGGATCACCGCGCCCGTGCTGGCGTGGCTGCTCGCGCCCGGGCTGCCGCTGCACGAGGGCGTCAGCGCCGGGGTCGACCTCGGCGCCGCCAGCCTGCCGCAGCTCGACGAGATGATCGAGGCGAGCCGGCGGGCCGAGCGCCCCGCCCGCCTGCACCTGAAGATCGACACCGGGTTGTCGCGGGGCGGCGCCACCGTCGCCGACTGGCCGGCCCTGCTCGACGCCGCCGCGAAGGCCCAGGCCGACGGCCTGGTCGAGGTGGTCGGGGTGTGGAGCCACTTCGTCTACGCCGACATGCCCGGCCATCCGACCACCGACCGGCAGCTCGCCGTCTTCCACGAGGGACTGGCCATGGTCGAGCGGGCCGGGCTGCGCCCCCGGTGGCGGCACCTGGCCAACTCGGCGGCCACCCTGACCCGCCCCGACACGCACTTCGACCTGGTCCGTCCCGGGCTGGCCATCTACGGGCTGTCCCCGGTGGCCGGCGAGACGTACGGGCTGCGTCCGGCGATGTCCGCCCGGGCCCGGGTGATGCTGACCAAGCGGGTGCCCGCCGGGACCGGCGTCTCCTACGGGCACACCTACACCACCGAGTCGGACGCGAACCTGGCCGTGGTGCCGCTCGGCTACGCCGACGGGGTGCCCCGGCACGCGTCCAACACCGGGCCGGTGCAGCTCGCCGGCGCACGGCGGACGATTTCCGGGCGCGTCTGCATGGACCAGTTCGTACTCGACTGCGGTGACGACCCGGTGGCCGACGGTGACGTGGCCACCCTGTTCGGCAGCGGCGCCGACGGCGAGCCAACGGCCGACGACTGGGCCGAGGCGGTCGGCACGATCAACTACGAGATCGTCACCCGCTTCGGCAGCACCCGGGTACCGCGCGTCTACGACGGCGAGCGCCCCTGATGGCGTACCGCATCCCGCGTCCGCGGACCGCGGCCGGCCGCGTGGCCGGCCTGGTCGGTGCCGCGGTCGGGGTGGCGGCGGCCGGCCTGGCGGCCGGCGTCGCGACCGAACGCACCCTGGTCCGCCGGCTCAAGGCCGATCCGACCGACCGCTACGCCGAGGAGACGTTCGGCGAGCAGCGGTACGACGAGGCGTTCCGGCTGGAGCTGCCGGACGGCACCGACATCCACGTCGAGGTGGTCGAGCCGACCCGCCCGGTGCCGGGCCACCCGACGGTGGTGTTGGTGCACGGGTTCTGCCTGGACATGGGCACCTTCCACTTCCAGCGCCAGATGCTCGCCGCGCGCGGCGACTACCGGATCGTGGCGTACGACCAGCCCGGTCACGGCCGTTCCGGCCGGCTGGAGACCGGCGAGTACGACCTGGCCGTGCTCGGCCGGACACTGCGCCGGGTGATCGACCGGGTCGCCCCGGAAGGGCCGCTGGTGCTGGTCGGGCACTCGATGGGCGGCATGACCATCATGGCGTTCGCCGAGCTGTTCCCGGAGCTGTTCGGTGACCGGGTGGTGGGCACGGTGCTGATGGCCACGTCGGGCGGTCTGGTGGCGGAGACCAAGCTGGTCGCCCCGGCGCTGCTGGGCCGGGTCGGTGGTCCGGTGCTCTACATGGTCAGCAACGCCACCCGGTACGGCGGCCCCGTGATCGACAGAGCCCGCAAGTCGACCTCGAACGTGGCCTGGTTGCTGACCCGCAAGTACGGCTTCGGCACCCGCAAGCCCAGCCCTCGGCTGGTGTCCTACGTGGAGACCATGAACTCCCGGACCTCGGCCGACACGGTGACCCGCTACCTGCGGACCCTCGCCACGCACTCGCGCTTCCCGGCGCTGGCGGCGTTGGCGAACGCGCCGGTGCTGGTGGTCGTCGGCGACAAGGACATGATCACGCCGGTGACCCACTCCGAGGAGATCGTCCGGCGGCTGCCGCACGCCGAGTTCATCAAGATCAAAGACAGTGGTCACGTGGTGATGCTGGAGCACGCCGACGAGGTCAACGCCGCGCTGGCGCGGTTCCTCGAAGCACTGGAGAACATGGAGGACCGGTGAGTTTCGTCGTCAAACTGCCGACCGTGGAGGACACTCGGGAGTTCGGCCGCCGACTGGCCGGGGTGCTGCGGGCCGGTGACCTGGTGCTGTTGACCGGCCCGCTGGGCGCCGGCAAGACCGCGCTCACCCAGGGCATCGGCACCGGGCTCAACGTCCTCGGGGACGTGACCTCGCCGACGTTCGTGATCGCCCGGGTGCACCGGCCCGATCCGGCCCGGGGCGGTCGGGTGGCCCTCGTACACGCCGACGCGTACCGGCTGGGCGCCGCCAACGACCCGCGCGCCGAGATCGACGACCTGGACCTCGACGCCTCGGTGGACGCGTCGGTGACGGTCGTGGAGTGGGGCGAGGGCCTGGTGGAGCAGTTGGTCGACGCGCACCTGCGGGTCCGTATCGACCGCCGCGACGACGACACCCGGGTCGTCGAGCTGGATCCGGTCGGTGGTGACTGGGCCCGGCGGTTGGCCGAGCTGGGTTAGGGCGCGACGCTGTCGGACCGGGTGCCTAGAGTGCGGGGGACCGACCCGCGCTGGAAGAGGTTCCCGATGTCCGACGATGCCCCCGCCCTGGATCTGCTGGCGCTGCTGCCGGAGCAGTGGCGTGCCGTGCTCACCCCGCACCTCGATCCGGCCCGCACGGCCGCGCTGGGCGAGTTCGTCGCCCGGGAGTACGCGACGCAGACCGTCTTCCCGCCGGTGGAGGATCTCTTCTCGGCGTACCGGCTCTGCCCGCCGGAGGCGACCCGGGTACTGATCCTCGGGCAGGACCCCTACCACCGGGCCGGGCAGGCGCACGGGCTGAGCTTCAGCGTCCGCGAGGGCGTGTCGGTGCCGCCGTCACTGCGCAACGTCTTCAAGGAGCTGAGCGAGGACGTGGGCGTGCCCAAGCCGCGCAGCGGCAACCTCGACGGCTGGGCGGCGCAGGGCGTGCTGCTGCTCAACGCGGTGCTGACCGTCCGTCAGGCCACCCCCGGCTCGCATGCGAACGCTGGCTGGGAGGAGTTCACCGACGCCACCATCCGGGCGCTGGACGCGCTGCCGGACCGGGTGGTCTTCCTGCTCTGGGGCGGCTACGCCCGCAAGAAGGCGGGCCTGGTCACCAACTCCCGGCACGTCGTGCTGGAGGCCGGTCACCCCAGCCCGATGAACCCGCGCGGCTTCCTGGGCAGCCGCCCGTTCAGCGCGGCCAACAAGGCCCTCGCCGACGCCGGCCGTCCCACCATCGACTGGGAGCGCACCGCCGGCTGACCTCAGCCGTGTGGCTGGCTGGCCTCGCCCGCGTCGACAGTGGGCGTCGCCGGCTGGCCTGGCCTTGGCCCTGGCCCTGGCCCTGGCCCTGGCCCTGGCCTTGGCCCTGGTCCGGGGTCGCTCAGCTTTCCGGAGCGCTGCGCCGCGCCCGGTAGCGGCGCAGCAGGTCGGCGGCCCGCGGCTCGGTCAGCTCCAACTCGACCAGCGGCACCACCCGGTAGTCGCGGCCACCGTGACGCACCTCGATCGTCTCCGGCAGCTCGTCGCACATGGTCGCCCTGATCTCGCCGTACCGGGTCGACCAGCGATGCTCGCCCGGCTCCTCCGGCTCCAACCACACCCCGCCGAACTCCTCCCAGCGGGCGTTCCACCGCTGCCCGTAGTTTGCCTCCAGCCAGGCGGTGAACCGCTTCGAGTCCTCCCAGCGCAGGGCGATCTCCACGGCGTCGACCGGCACCGGCGCGCCCTGCAACAGCGCCGCCGTGCCGCCGGTGAGCACCTGCGGTAGATCGGGGAGTCGGTCGAGCACCTCATCCAAGCCCAGCTCGTCGATGCGCTCGCCGATCGGCCGGGCGGCCAGTTCGTCGATGCGGGCGTCGAGGTGCGCGTCCAGCGGCTCGACCGCGACCACCAACTGCACGTCCATCGCCGCGAACAGCCGCTCCAGCGCCGGGATGCCCGGCGACCGCTCGCCGCGCTCGATCCGGGCCACCGCCGCCTGGCTGACCTCGGCGAGCCCGGCGAGCTGACGCTGGCTCAGCTCGCGTCGTTGACGTTGTTGCCGTAGCGCGGTGCCGAGGAGGTTGCCGAGGCGAGTCGATGACATCCCGGCATGCTGGCCCGGATCGAGGCGGTCCCGACAGCCCTGCGGCGGATTGACGACTCCGTGCGGTTGCCCACCGGGATCGGCGTGGGTTCCGGCCGCTGGCTGAAATGGCGGCGGTCACCCCGGTGAGCGCGATGCCTCTCCGTCATCTAGATGACTCACCGGCATCACGCTCACCGGGGTTGTCGCCGTCGTCGTCGCCGTCGCCGTCGTCGTCGTCGTCGTCGTCGTCGTCGCCGTCGCCGTCGTCGTCGTCGTCGTCGTCGTCGCCTCGCCGTCGTCGTCGCCTCGCCGTCGTCGTCGTCGCCTCGCCGCCTCGCTGCCTGGTCGCCTCGCCGCCTGGTCGCTTCGTCGCTGGTCGCCCGGGTGTGCCGAGGCGTGTGGCACGAGGGGTCCGGATCGCCCGTCGCCCGTCGCTCCTCGCGGTGCCGGTCAAGGGTGCTCAGCGGCGGTCCGCCGGCACGCCGTGCGGTCACGGGGCGGGGCGTGCCCGGGGGCGGCGGCGGGGCCGCTAGGCTGGCTAACCGTGCTCGTACTCGTGGTGGACAGCTCGACCCCCGCGGTGACCGCAGCGTTGGTGGAGATCTCGGCGGACGGTGTCACGTCCCGGGCGCACCGGTGCACGGTCGATGCCCGCGCGCACGGTGAACTGCTCGCGCCGCAGGTCGACGCGGTCCTCGCCGACGCCGGCGCGCGCCCGCGTGACCTGGGCGCGATCGTCGCCGGGCTCGGCCCCGGACCGTTCACCGGGCTGCGGGTCGGCCTGGTCACCGCCGCCACGATGGGGCAGGTGCTCGGCGTTCCGACGTACGGCGTCTGCTCCCTGGACGCCATCGGCCACCCGGCGGCCGTCGGCGAGCCGGTGCTGGCCGCCAGCGACGCCCGCCGCAAGGAGCTGTACTGGGCCGTCTACGACGGCGCCGGTCAGCGGATCGTCGGCCCCGAGGTGTCCGCGCCGGCGGTGGCCGCCGCCCGCGCCCGTGAGCTGGGCGCGACGGTCGCGGTCGGCGATGGAGCACACCGGTACGCCGACGCTCTGGACCTGCCGGTCCGGGTCGAGCCGCGCTACCCGGAGGCCACCGTGCTGGCGTTGCTCGCCGCCGAGCGGATCCGGGCCGGCGCGCCCGGCGAGCGACTCACCCCGCTCTACCTGCGCCGTCCGGACGCCGTGGCGGCCACCGGTCGCAAACCGGTCCTCCCGTGACGTCGGTACGGCTGGAACCGTTCCGCTGGTGGCACGTCGAGCAGGCGATGCCGCTCGAGGCGGACCTGTTCGGCGCCGGCCAGTGGTCGCCGGCCATGTTCTGGAACGAGCTGGCCAACGCGCACCACTACCGGGTCGCCGTCGACGACGACGGGGCGGTGCTCGGCTACGCCGGGCTCGCCGGCGCCCCACCGGACGAGGTGTGGGTGCAGGTCATCGCCGTCCGGCGGGACGTCCAGCGGCGTGGCATCGGTCGCGTCCTGCTGGAGGAACTGCTCGCCGAGGCGAACCGTCGGGGCGCCCGCAGCACCCTGCTGGAGGTGGCCGTGGACAACGCCGCCGCCCAGCGCCTCTACGCGACGTACGGGTTCGAGCCGATCGGAGTGCGTCGCGGCTACTACCAACCGAGCAACACCGACGCGCTGGTCATGCGGCGCGACGCCGAGCCGACCGGGGACGGACCACACGACCATGGCTGACGAACCGCTGATCCTGGGCATCGAGACCTCGTGCGACGAGACCGGCGTCGGCATCGTACGCGGGCACACCCTGCTGGCCGACGCGCTCGCGTCCAGCGTCGAGGAGCACGCCCGTTTCGGGGGCGTGGTGCCGGAGGTGGCCAGCCGGGCCCACCTGGAGGCCATCGTGCCGACCATGCAGCGGGCGCTGACCGACGCCGGCGTCACCCTGGCCGACATCGACGCCATCGCGGTCACCTCCGGGCCCGGTCTGGCCGGCGCGCTGCTCGTCGGCGTCGCCGCCGCCAAGGGATACGCCCTGGCCGCCGAGAAGCCGGTGTACGGCGTCAACCACCTCGCCGCGCACGTGGCGGTGGACACCCTGGAACACGGCCCGCTCCCCGAGCCCGCCATCGCGCTGCTGGTCTCCGGCGGGCACTCGTCCCTGCTGCTGGTCGACGACCTGGCCCGGGGCGTCACCCCGCTGGGCGCGACCATCGACGATGCCGCCGGTGAGGCGTTCGACAAGGTCGCCCGGCTGCTCGGGCTGCCGTTCCCGGGCGGTCCGCCCATCGACCGCGAGGCCCGCGCGGGTGACGCCGCCTCCATCGCCTTCCCGCGAGGGCTGACCGCCGCGAAGGACCTGGCGGCCCACCGGTACGACTTCTCGTTCTCCGGGCTGAAGACGGCGGTGGCCCGCTGGGTGGAGGCGCGGCAGCGCGCCGGCGAGCCGGTGCCGGTCGCCGACGTGGCCGCGTCGTTCCAGGAGGCGGTCTGTGACGTGCTGACCAACAAGGCCATCGCAGCCTGCCGGGCACAGGGCATCGAGACGCTGGTGATCGGCGGGGGAGTGGCCGCGAACTCCCGGCTGCGGGCGTTGGCCGAGGAGCGGGCCGAGAAGTACGGCATCCGGGTCCGGGTGCCGAGGCCGAAGCTGTGCACCGACAACGGGGCGATGGTGGCCGCGCTCGGATCGCACCTGGTCGCCGCCGGGGTCGCGCCGAGCCGACTGGACCTGCCGGCCGACTCGGCGCTGCCGTTGACCACGGTCAGCGTGTGACGGGGACGCCGGAGATGATCGTGCGGATGTGGGAGGCGCGCGCCGAGGCGTACGGCGTCGCCGACCTGATCACCTGGGTCTGCGACACCGCCCTGCCCGAGCTGGAGCACGATCCGCTGCACGTGTCCAGCGAGGTCTTCTCGTCCACCGACCACCGGGTCGTGGTCATCTCCAAGTGGCGCAGCAACCCTCGCCCGCTGCCCGATCCGCCCGCCCTGCTGGTGGCCCGTGCCCCGCACTCCTGGGACTTCACCCAGGTCGACCGCTGACTGCGGGCCACCTCGACGATCGGTCAGCTACGGCGCAGCATCCGGTAGGTGGCGATCCCGCCGGTACCGAGCGCGGCGAGGAAAACCAGCCAGACGACGGTGCTGCTCACCCCGACCTGCGGCCCCGCGTTCGCACCGGCGGCGGCGAGCAGGCCATCCTTGCCGGGGGCGGGAAGCGCGGCCGGCGGCAGTTCGGGCCAGCGGACCAGTCCGGTGGACTCCAGCATCTGCATGTGGTGCTGCACGAAGGCGTTGGCGTCCTCGCAGAGCTTGCGGACGGTGGCGTCGCGGGTGCTGGCCCGTACCGCGCCGATCACCGGGAAGATCTTGCCGTGAGCGACCCGGAGGCGGGTCACGAAGATCTGGTCGAACCGGGCCCCGGAGGCGTTCTGCATCTCCGACAGCCAGCCCTTCTGTTCCGCCGTCGGCTCGCTCGGGATGGTCGCGCCCAGCTTGTTGGCCGCGTCGACGACGAGCTGGTCGAGCTTCTGGTGCTCACCGGCGATGCCGGCGCCGATCTCGCGTACCTTGGCCGACTGTCCCTTCTCGGCGGCCATCTGACCGGCCGGCATCTCCCACAGGCCGGCCAGGCGCACCCCGTTGAGCAGCGTCATGTCGGCGGCGTTGAGCTGCTGCCCACCGGCGGGGGCGGCGATGGCCACGCCGGGCAGGACACCGACCCCCGCGATGATCGCGATGAGCAACATCGCCGCGCGGTGCATCCGGTTCCCCGGCCGACGACGGACGGTCTTGAGCGGTGCCATGTCTGCGGTGCCTCCTCGGTCCGGACCGAAACGCGTCTGGACCGGGCAGTCGCACTCCGCCGACCGCCCGTCCGCCCACTGGTACGGACTGAGCGTCCGATCAGTTCATCCGCGCGTGCCGCAAAATGCGGTGCCCGTCGAACGTGCCATCGGGCACGCCACGCGGATCAGCGGGTGACGGCGAGGAAGCCACCGAGCAGCAGCAGGGTGAGAGCGGCGACGGCGAAGAGCACCAGCAGCTCCCGGCGGCCGTGCCCGATCCCGCCGTCGCCCTTCGCCGCGGCCGTGGGATCGGGCAGGGCCGGCAGGTCCCGGGTCAGTGCGGCGAGGTCGCCGAGGGTGCGGGAGGTCCACACCGCGCCGACCCGCTCGGAGAACTCGTCCAGGGTGAGGCGGCCCACGGTGGTGTGCCGGTGCAGCTCGGCGACCACCCGGTGACGGTCGTCGTCGGAGGCGCGCAGCTCGACGTCCACGCCGGACAGCGTACGCGGATCAGCCCACGTCGAGGGGGTCGGCGAGCAGTCGTTCGAAGGCCAGCTCGGCGGCCCCGATCAGGGGTGCGTCCTCGCCCAGCGTCGGCGTACGCAGCCGGACGTGCTCCAGACACGCGCCGAGTGCGTTGGAGTTGAGCCGGCTGCGGATCTGGGCGGCCGCCGCGAGGTAGAGGTCGCGCATGGTGCCGCCGAAGATGACCATCTCGGGGTTGAAGACGTTCACCAGGTTGGCGACCCCGAAGCCGAGCCAGTCACCCGCCTGCCGTACCGCCGTCTGGGCGCGGGCGTCCCCCCGGTCGGCGGCGTCGAAGACGGCCAGCAGGGCGTCGCGTCCCCGCGCGTCGGAGCGTCCGGCCGCGCGCAGCAGGCCGTGTTCGCCGATCTCGGTCTCCCAGCAGCCCCGGGCGCCGCACTCGCAGGGCATGCCGTCGCGGACCACCTTCATGTGCCCGACCTCGCCGCTGTACCCGCCGTGTCCGGTGAGTCGACGCCCGCCCGCGATGATGCCCGCGCCGACGCCGACGTCGCCGTACAGGTAGATGACGTTGTCGCAGCCGGCCGCGACGCCCCTGGTGTGCTCGGCGAAGGCCGCCACGTCGGCCACGTTGCCGACCGTGACCGGCACGTCCAGGCCCATCTCGGCCCCGAGTGCCGCGCCGATCGGCTCGTCCACCCAGCCGGTGGTGGGGCCGAGCCGCACCAGGCCGTCCTCCCGGCGGACCATGCCGCAGACCGCGACGCCGGTGCCGACGCAGATCGCGCCGCCCGGGACCGCCTGCTGCATCTCCTTGACCGCGCCGGCCAGCAACGGCGCGGCCTCCGCGGCGAGCAGGCCGCGTGGGCGGTCCAGCTCCCGGCGGTCCAGCACCGCGCCGCCCAGACCGACCCGCGCGGCCCGCAGTCGGTCCACCTCGACGGAGTACGCGTACGCGTACACCCGGGCCGACTCGGGCCGGACGACGATCGACGGTCGTCCGGCCCGGCCGGTCTCCTTCGGCGTTCCCTCGCTGACCAGCCCGACTCCGGCCAGGTCGGCGGTGAGCGCGCCGATCGTGCTCCGGTTCAACCCCAGGGCCGTGGTGAGTTCGGCGCGGGTGGTCGCCCCGTGGACGTGCACGTACCGCAGCAGGGCCCCGAGGTTCTGCCGGCGGACCTCTTCCTGGCTGGGCGCCGGGCGCATGCTGGTGCTACCTCCCGCGCGGTCAGCGGGTGCCGGTGGCTGCCGCGCGACGGCGGGAGAGCGCGTCGACGCTGGCGGCGAGCAGGAGCACGATGCCGGTGACCACGTACTTGACTCCCGCGGTGTATCCCATCAGGCCCATCCCGTTCTCGATGACCGCGACCACGGCGCCGCCGAGTACGGCGTCCAGGACGCGACCCTTGCCACCGAAGAGGCTGGTGCCACCGATGACGGCCGCGCCCACGGCGTAGAGCAGTACGTTACTGCCACCCGTGTTCGGGTCGACCGAGTTGGCCCGGCTGGCTGCCACGATGCCGCCGACGGCGGCCATCGACGAGCAGATCATGAACACCGAGATCCGGATGCGGTCGACGCCGATGCCGGCCCGGCGGGCCGCTTCCCGGTTGCCGCCCACGGCGTAGATGTGCCGGCCGTAGCTGGTGCGTTGCAGGACGAACGTCCACACGACCAGCAGCACCGCGATGATCGGCACCACGATCGGCACACCCTTGAGCGAGACGATCAGGACGTTGCGGCTGCGCTCCAGGTTGAGCACGTACACGGCGGTGCCGAGGATGACGGCTAGCCCGCCGATCCGCAGCGCCACCACCGCGATCGGGTCGGTGATCAGACCACGGGCCGCCCGGTTGCGGTGGCGTAGCAGTTGCACCGCCGCGTAGCCGACGACGGCGACGGCGGTCAGCGCCCAGCCCAGCGCGGGGGCGAGGTTGCGGTTGGCGATGGCGACCAGCACCTCGTCGCGGACAGAGATGTTGGTGCCCTCCTGCACGAGCAGCAACACGACACCCTGGAAGGCGAGGAAGCCGGCGAGAGTGACCACGAAGGACGGAATGCCGATCTTCGCGACGAGCATGCCGAGCGTGGTGCCGATGATGACACCGGTGGCGACCGCGGCGAGGACGGCGACCCACCAGGGGTAGCCGAGCACCGTGACCACGTTGGCCAGTACGGCCGCGCAGACACCGCTGGCGAAGCCGGCGGAGAGGTCGATCTCGCCGAGCAGCAGCACGAAGACCAGGCCCATCGCGATCAGCGTGACCGCCGCGCCCTGGGTGAAGAGGTTCGCGAAGTTGCCGGCCGACAGGAACGAGGACGGCCGCATGACCGCGAAGACGGTGCAGAGCACGATCAGGCCGAGCACGGCCGGCAGCGCGCCGACGTCGCCACCGCGTACCCGGCTTACGTAGTTGCGGACGTGGCTCCCGACGGTCGGTGGCGGTGTAACGGCCGCCGGGCCGTCCTTCCGCACGGCGGTGGTGGTCATCGGACGCCTCCTGAGATCGAGTCGGCCGGCTGCGGGCCGTCGCCGTTGCCGCCCGGGTCGGTGGCGAGGCCGAGGCCGCCCGAGCGCCCGGCGGTGATCAGCTCAACCACCTGGGCGTGAGTGATGTCGGTGGTCTTCACCTGGGCGACCATCTGGCCGAGGTACAGCGCGGCGATCCGGTCGGAGACGGCGAAGACGTCGTTCATGTTGTGCGAGATGAGCACCACGGCCAGGCCGTTGTCGGCGAGGCGACGGACCAGTTCGAGCACCTGGGCGGTCTGTGCCACGCCGAGCGCCGCGGTCGGCTCGTCCAGGATGACCAGCTTGCTGTTCCAGAGCACCGCCTTGGCGATGGCTACGGTCTGGCGTTGACCGCCGGAGAGGCTGGACACGTGCTGGCGCAGCGAGGTGACGGTGCGGATGGAGAGGCCGGCCAGGGTTTCGGCGGCGAGCTGTTCCATGGTCGGCTCGTCGAGGACGATGCCGCTGCGCTTCTCCCGGCCGAGGAACATGTTCTGCACGATGTCCAGGTTGTCGCAGAGCGCGAGGTCCTGGTAGACGACCTCGATGCCGAGCGCGGCCGCGTCACGGGGGCTGCCGATGTGCACCGGTTCACCGTTGAACAGGAACTCGCCGGAGTCGGTGGGGTGGATGCCGCTGATGCACTTCACCAGGGTCGACTTGCCGGCGCCGTTGTCGCCGACAAGTGCGGTCACTTCGCCTGGGTGGACGCTCAGGGCGACGTCGCGGAGCACCTGGACGGGACCGAAGCTCTTGTCGATCCCGCGGAGCTCCAGCAGGGGGGTCGCGGACACGGGGTCTCCTTCTTAAGGGAGGGTCGGGGCCCGTCCGGCGGGCGCCGCCCGGCACGGGAGGGTGCTCCCGTGCCGGGCGGCGATGGTCGTCCCGGCGGGTACTGCGGCGTCGGTCAGCTGATGCCGGCGTCGGCGCAGAACTTGGCGTACGCCGCGGTGCAGATCTGCTCCTTGGTCACGTAGCCGTCGGCGACGACGTCCTTGACGTTGTCCTTGTAGATGGCCTTCGGGGTGAGCAGCACGGAGGGGACGTCCCGGTTGCCCTCCGGGTCCTTCACCGTCTGGCCGGTGTCCTTCTTCTCCCCCTTGGCCACTGCGATTGCCAGGTCGGACGCGGCCTTCGCCTCTTCCCGGACGGCCTTGTAGACGGTCATGCACTGGTCACCGGCGAGGATGTTCTGCAGGCCCTCCACGCTGGCGTCCTGGCCGGTCACCGGCACCTTGCCGTTGATTTTGTTCTTCTTCAGGATCGAGATGGCGGCGTTGCCGAGAGTGTCGTTGGCGGCCAGCACGCCGTCGATCTTGCCCTTGGTTGCGGTGAGCTGCTGCTCGAAGATGGTCGCGGCGGTGGGGCCGTCCCAGCCCGGCACGGCGTCGTCCGGGCCCTTGGTGTATTCCTTGGAGTCGAACTTCGGCTTGAGTACCGAGTCGTAGCCGGCCTTGAACAGGGTGGCGTTGTTGTCGGTGGGCGAGCCGTTCAGGTACGACACGACGGGGTTCTTGGCGCCCTTCTCGGTCAGGCACTTCGCCAGACCCTCGCCCTGGAGCTTGCCGACGACCTCGTTGTCGAAGCTGACGTAGTACTGGGCCGAGCCGCCGAGGGTGAGCCGGTCGTAGTCGATGGTGGCGACGCCCTGCGACTTGGCCTTGTCGAGCACGGCCTTGCCGGTGCCGGAGTCCAAGTTGACGATCATCAGAACGGTGACGCCGCCGGTGATCATCTGGTCGGCGATGGTCTGGAAGGCGGCCTTGTCGTTCTGGGCGTTCTGGATGTCGGACTGGACGCCGGCGGCCTTGAAGGCCTCCTCCAAGAAGCGACGGTCTGCCGTCTCCCAGCGGGGGGAGGACTTGCTGTCCGGAAGGATCACGCCGATCTTGGGAGTTTTCTTGGAGTCGGCCGAGCCGGTGCCGGAGTCGTCGCTGCACGCGGTCAAACCGCCGGTCGCGAGCAGGCCCACGGCGGCGATGGTGAGGATCCCCTTACGCATGTGCAGGGTCCTTTCGGAGGTGGGGGAGGTGTTTTGTTGTGCCCGGCAACGTATTCCGCGTTGCAGCGGCACCACAAGACCGCGCAGGCCCCAAGTTTGTTGGAAGCGATAACAATTCAGCAACGCAACTGTTACTCGCCGAACATCCCACGAAAGGGCGATGTAACGACAGGTCAGCGGGCCTGCAACGGCGCGGTACGGGCCTCGGTGAGCGCCACCAGATCCGCCGCCGCCAGTTCGAGTTGCAGCCCGCGCCGACCGGCGGAGACGTAGATCGTGGGCAGGTCCAGCGCGGAGTCGTCGAGCACGGTGGGCAGCCGTCGACGCTGCCCGAGCGGGCTGATCCCGCCCCGCACGTAGCCGGTGGCCCGCTCGGCGACCGTCCGCTCGGCGAGCGCCGCCCGCTTGCCGCCGACCGCCGCCGCGAGCGCCTTGAGGTCCAGCTCACCGGTCACCGGTACGACCGCCACGGTGAGGGCACCGTCCACCTCGGTCACCAGCGACTTGAAGACCCGCTCCGGTGCCACACCGAGGGCCGCCGCCACCAGGGCGCCGTAGTTCGGCGCGTCCGGTGCCACCCGGTACGGGTGGGTGCGATGCGCGATCCCGCGCTTGACCAGTAGTGCCGTTGCCGGAGTGCCCTGTCCCGCCACGCCACCGAACCTAATCGACAGGCTGGCCGATCAGCACGGTCGGCGCTCCGGCCACCCGGGTCAGCACCAGGCTCGCCGCCTGGTCGCCGGCCAGGCGCAGGTCCCGCCGCAGCTGCTCCGGCGTCAGCGCCGAACCCCGCTTGAGGATCTCCACCCGGCCCACCCGGCGCTCCCGCAGCAACGCCCGCAGGCGCTTGAGCGAGAACGGCAGCACGTCGGTGACCTCCAGACAGCGCGCGTACGGGGTGCGGGTCGGGTGGTCGGCGTAGAGGTAGGCGATTTTCTCATCGGCCAGGGTGGCGTCGAGCTCCGTGGCCAGCTCGGCGACGAGGTGCGCGCGGACCACCGCGGGGTCCGGGTCGTACAGGTAGCGGCGCGGGGGCCCGACCGGCGCCTCGGTGTCGCCCGAGCCGGTGAGCTGGTGGATCTCCTGCCGGTACACGCTGGCGCGGCGGGGCACCTCGGCCAGTTCGCCGCACCAGAGCGCGGCCTCGACCAGGTCGCCGTCCACGCCGACCCACTCCGCCTCGGCGCCGGCCGGGATGAGCGCGTGATCCAGGCCCGGGGCCACCTTCACCACCGTGCGCGGCACCCGCTCGGCCAGGCCGGTCACGAAGTCCCAGGGCGGCGAGTAGGCACGCGGGTCGAAGATCCGTCGTCCGGTGCCGGTGGCCCGTCGGGCCGGGTCGCAGAAGACGCCGTCCACCCGCGAGACGTCGAACGCGGTCGCGTCGCCGCACTCGACCGTGAACAGGTCCGCCAGCCCGGCCGCGGCGGCGTTGGCGGCGGCCATCGCCGCGGTCACCGGGTCGGCCTCCACCCCGTACACCCGGATGCCGGCACGGGCGGCGGCCAGCGCGTCCGCGCCGAGGCCGCACCCGAGATCGGCCAGGGTGCGCACGCCGGCCGCGTGCAGCCGGGCGGCCCGCCGGTCGGCGACCACCCGGCGGGTGGCCTGCTCCAGGCCCGGGCGGGTGAGGAACATCCCGGCGGCGGCCGGCCCGAACTTGCCCGTCGCCCGGTGGCGCAGCTCGGCCTGGGTGAGCGCCGCCGCCGCCAGCGTGGGGGGCACCCCGGCCGCGCGGAGCGCCGACGCCGCGCTCAGTGGATCGCCGCCGGCCAGCTCGGCCGCCGCCGCGAGGGCGGCCGACCCCTCGGGGGTACGCAGTGCCGCCAACTGATCGAGATCCACCTGCCCATTCTCCCGGCCGAGCGGAAAATCCCGCTGGCGGGGCGCGACGCGCTGGCACTCTCCTTGACGGAGTGCTAGCCACGGAATAACCTGCGATTAGCACTCTCACCCTGAGGGTGCCAGCTTCCGGGTCTCGCGACCCGGGTGCGCACGCCAGGCGGACCGGCACCCGCGACGACGGTCCCGCCCGGTGGCATGAGGCAGATTGACGCTGGTCAGCCCCGCTGGCCGGCAACGAAACCAGTACCCCAGGAGGGTATGCCCGTGACTACCGCGACCAAGGTTGCGATCAAGCCGCTCGAGGACCGCATCGTGGTCCAGGCGAACGAGGCTGAGACCACCACGGCGTCGGGCATCGTGATCCCCGACACCGCCAAGGAGAAGCCGCAGGAGGGCACCGTCCTCGCTGTCGGTCCGGGGCGCGTCGACGACAACGGCAACCGGGTCCCGGTTGACGTGCAGGTCGGCGACACCGTCCTCTACTCGAAGTACGGCGGCACCGAGGTCAAGTACGCCGGCGAGGAGTACCTGGTGCTCTCCGCCCGCGACGTCCTCGCGGTCATCGAGAAGTAAGCAACCGATCAGTGTCGCTGCCCCGGTCCGGCTCGCCGGGCCGGGGCAGCGGCGCTTCGAAGGGACATTCATGGCGAAGATCCTCAGCTTCTCGGACGACGCCCGACACCTGCTGGAGCACGGTGTCAACGCCCTCGCTGACGCGGTCAAGGTCACCCTCGGCCCGCGCGGGCGCAACGTCGTCCTGGACAAGAAGTTCGGTGCGCCGACGATCACCAACGATGGCGTGACCATCGCGAAGGAGATCGAGCTCACCAACCCCTACGAGAACCTCGGCGCGCAGCTGGTCAAGGAGGTGGCGACCAAGACCAACGACGTCGCCGGCGACGGGACCACCACCGCGACCGTGCTGGCGCAGGCGATGGTCCGTGAGGGCCTGCGCAACGTGACCGCCGGGAGCAACCCGGCCGGCCTCAAGCGGGGCATCGACGCGGCGGCCGCCAAGGTCTCCGAGGCGCTGCTCGGCAAGGCCGTCGAGGTCGCCGGCAAGGAGTCGATCGCGAACGTGGCGACGATCTCCGCGCAGGACGCCACCATCGGCGAGCTGATCGCCGAGGCGATGGAGCGGGTCGGCCGCGACGGTGTCATCACCGTCGAGGAGGGCTCGATGCTCACCACCGAGCTGGACGTGACCGAGGGTCTCCAGTTCGACAAGGGCTTCATCTCGCCGAACTTCGTCACCGACCTGGAGGGTCAGGAGTCCGTCCTGGAGGACGCGTACATCCTGGTCACCACCCAGAAGATCTCGGCGATCGAGGAGCTGCTGCCGCTGCTGGAGAAGGTCCTGCAGAACAGCAAGCCCCTGCTGATCATCGCCGAGGACGTGGACGGTCAGGCGCTCTCCACCCTGGTCGTCAACTCGCTGCGCAAGACCCTCAAGGTCTGCGCGGTCAAGGCCCCGGGCTTCGGCGACCGGCGCAAGGCCATGCTCCAGGACATCGCGATCTCCACGGGCGCCGAGCTGGTCGCCCCGGAGCTGGGCTACAAGCTCGACCAGGTCGGCCTGGAGGTGCTCGGCACCGCCCGGCGCGTCGTGGTCGACAAGGAGAACACCACGATCGTCGACGGCGGCGGCCAGAAGACCGAGGTCGACGACCGGGTGGCCCAGATCCGCAAGGAGATCGAGGCCTCCGACTCCGACTGGGACCGGGAGAAGCTGGCCGAGCGGCTGGCGAAGCTCTCCGGCGGTGTCGCCGTGATCAAGGTGGGCGCGGCGACCGAGGTCGAGATGAAGGAGCGCAAGCACCGCATCGAGGACGCCATCGCGGCGACCAAGGCCGCGGTCGAGGAGGGCACCGTGCCCGGCGGCGGGGCCGCCCTGGTGCAGATCCTCCCCGTGCTCGACGACGACCTGGGCTTCACCGGCGAGGAGAAGGTCGGCGTCTCGATCGTGCGCAAGGCGCTGGTCGAGCCGCTGCGCTGGATCGCGCAGAACGCCGGCCACGACGGCTACGTCGTGACCCAGAAGGTCGCCGGCATGTCGTGGGGCAGCGGCCTCGACGCGGCCACCGGCGAGTACGGCGACCTGGTCAAGTCCGGCATCATCGACCCGGTCAAGGTGACCCGCAACGCCGTCACCAACGCTGCGTCGATCGCCGGCCTGCTGCTCACCACGGAGAGCCTCGTGGTGGACAAGCCGGAGCAGCCCGAGCCGGCCGCCGCCGGTGGCGGGCACGGCCACGGCCACGGCCACCAGCACGGCCCGGGTTTCTAGGGTCTGTTTTATAAGGGCGGTCGAGCCGAGGCGGAGTCCGGGCGGCGATCGGGCAAGGCGCGGTTGAGTCCGGATACCGGTGTTGTATCCGGACTCAACCGCAACGCCGCCGGTCGTCGTCCGGGCCCGCCGCAGGGCGGCCAGTTCTTATGAAACAGACCCTTTATCCGGTAGCGACACCCTTTGCGGGGCACACCGCCGTACGGCGGTGTGCCCCGGTTTCGTCGGCGGGATCATTACCAACCGCTGACGTCGTTGGCGACCGGCCGAGATGATCGCGCACACTGGGCCGATGAGCACGACGTCACGGCGGTACGCCGCGCTGGCCGGAGTCACCGCCGCAGCCGTCGCGATCGGCACCGCGGAGCCGGTGGCGGTGCTGACCGGCCCCCGATCGGCGCCCCTGGTCGCGGTCGGCGGGGTGGTCGTCGACGCCGTTCCCGAGCCGCTCAAGCAGTTCGCCATCGACGTCTTCGGCACCGCCGACAAGATCGCCCTGCTGACCGGAACGGCCCTGCTGCTGGCTGGGTTCGCGGCCCTGCTCGGCATGCTGGCGATCCGCTGGCTGGCCCTGGGCCTGGGCGGTATCGCGGCGTTCGGCGTCGTCGGTGTGGCCGCCGCGCTGACCCGGCCCGGCGCGGACGTCTTCGACGCGCTGCCGTCACTTGTCGGCGGCGGGCTCGGCGCCCTGGTGCTCTGGCTGTTCATCGCCGGCCCGTTCGAGCTGGAGCCCTGGCCGTGGGCCTCACCCGCGCCGGTGTCGCCGGCCGGGCCGCCGGTGCCGGTGACACCGGCCGCGCCGGTCGAGGGCGTCGACCCGGAGTCGCGCCGACGGTTCCTGACCGGCACCGGGGTGCTGCTCGGTACGGCGGCCGTGGCCGGTCTCGGCGGGCGTTGGCTGGCCGGACGGCGGGGCGTCTCAGCCGCCCGGGACGCGATCCGGCTGCCGGCCCCGGCCGTACCCGCACCGGCCGTGCCGGCGGGCGCGGACCTGTCACTGGCTCAGCTCGCGCCGTACGTCACCCCGAACTCGGGGTTCTACCGGATCGACACCGCCCTGGTGGTGCCGCAGGTGAACCCGGACACCTGGCGGCTGCGCATCCACGGCCGGGTGGGTACCGAGCGCACCTACACCTACGCGGATCTGCTGGCCCGGCCATTGGTCGAGCGGTACGTCACGCTCGCCTGCGTCTCCAACGAGGTCGGTGGGGACCTGATCGGCAACGCGCGCTGGCTCGGCGTACCGCTGCGGGAACTGCTCGACGAGGCCCAGCCGGACGCGGACGCCGACCAGGTCGTCGGCCGGTCGGTCGACGGCTGGACCTGCGGGACCCCCACCGCGGCCCTGCGCGACGGGCGGGACGCGCTGCTGGCGATCGGCATGAACGGCGAGCCGCTGCCGGTGGAGCACGGCTTCCCGGTGCGGATGGTGGTGCCCGGCCTCTACGGTTACGTGTCGGCCTGCAAGTGGGTGACCGAGCTGGAGTTGACGCGCTTCGCGGACTTCGACGCGTACTGGGTGCCGCGCGGGTGGTCCGCCCAGGGGCCGATCAAGACCCAGTCGCGGATCGATGCGCCCCGACGGCGCAACCGGCTGACCGCGGGCCCGGTGACGGTGGCCGGTGTGGCCTGGGCGCAGCACCGGGGCATCAGCCGGGTCGAGGTACGCGTCGACGACGGCCCCTGGCAGGAGGCGGAGCTGGCCCCGACGGTGTCGGTGGACACCTGGGTCCAATGGTCCTGGCGCTGGGACGCCACGCCGGGCGAGCACCGCCTCCAGGTCCGGGCAACGGACTCGACCGGCGAGACGCAGACCGAGCGCACCCAGAGCGTCGCCCCCAACGGCGCCACCGGCTGGCACACCGTCCCGGTCAACGTCCGCTAATCCCACCCCACCCCACCCACCCCACACCCCCCGCTCAGCCCCGATGATCATGAAGTTATTGCCTGCGACACGCCGCGCGCGCGGCAATAACTTCATGATCACCGAGGTGGGGCCGGCGGGGTTGGGGGTCGGCGGATGGGGGGCGGGCGGGTGGGGGCGGCGGGGTTGGTGGTGGGTACGGCCAAACCGCGCTCCCGCTGGGCGGGAGCGCGGTTCGTGAGGTCGGGGTGATGGGTCGGGTCAGGCGACGTTGCGCTGGGCCGGAACCGTCGACTTGTGCGGGCGGCCCAGGCGGGCCTCCAGGCGGGCCACGTCGACCCGGAGTTGCCGGCGGTCCGCCAGGTCCTCCCAGCCGACGGCGAGCAGGCGCAGCCGCTCCGACTCGCTGAAGCCGCCCCACACGCCGTACGGCTCGCGGACCGACAGCGCGTGCGCGGCGCACTCGGCGCGGACCGGGCAGGCGCGGCAGACCGACTTGGCCTGGGACTCCCGCCGCAGCCGCGACGACCCGCGCTCTCCGTCCGGGTGGAAGAACTGCGCGCTGTCCCGGCCTCGGCAGGCGCCGAGCCGCTGCCAGTCCCAGAGGTCGACGATGGGTCCGGGCAGTCTACGTACGTTCGACATCAGCACCCCTCCTCCCGCGCGGCACCGCGAGAATGCTTGTGGCCGGCTTCCGGGCGGCGGGCCGCGCAGGCGCACCGTTCCCGGCCTGGACCCCCCGGTACCCGGGTCGTCGTCGGCTCACACGTCTGTGATCCAAAACGCTTGGCAACTTGCGGCTTTTGCCCCATCTGTCGGAAAAGTTCAGATGATTGCCGGGAACCTCCTCCCCAGCCGACGCCGTCATGGTCTGCTCGTGTGCGGAGAGGAGACCATCACAGTGCGTACCGTTCTTGTGTGCGTTCGGACACCGCTCGCGGCTCAGCACCTCACTTCTGCTGCCGCGCGGCTGGGTTTGTCCGCGATCGTTCGTACCGCCGTCTCCGATCCCGAGGTGATGCTGCGACTGGCCGAACGACCGGCCGACGTGGTCCTGGCCGACACGGCCCTCACCCGGCCGGACAGCGCGGGCTTCGTCCGCCGGGTGCTGGCCCGCGCACCGCAGGCCGCGGTCGTGCTGCTCGGCACCGAGGAATCCGAGGCGGCGGCCGCCACCATCAGCGCCGGTGCCCGTGGGTTGATCCAGAACGCCGACCACGACCTCACCAGCGCGGTGGCGAAGGCCCTGCTCCTGCTGACCGCGCCCGGCCGGGCCTCCCGGCAGCGGGTCACCGACCCGGCGCGGGACGCGGCGGCGGTCGGCGGCTCGACCCGCTCGACCCCGTCGGTACGCGGCGCCGCCGAGCCCGGCTGGACCGCCGCGACCGGCGACGGGCCGGCGGGCGTGGCCTCGGTACCCGTGCAGCGGGGTGACGACGAGGTCGAGCCGGCCACCGACGGGACCGCCACCGGGCAGTCCGACGCCATCCGGCCCGGTCCGGGCGCGCGCGGCAGCCGATCCTCGATCGGGCTCACCGAACGGGAACTCCAGGTGCTGCTGGGCATGGCCGAGGGCAAGAGCAACGCGGAGATCGGCCGGGAACTGTTCGTGTCGGAGGACACCGTCAAGACACACGCGCGCCGGCTGTTCCGCAAGCTCGGCGCCCGGGACCGCGCCCACGCGGTCGCCGCCGGCTTCCGAGCCGGCCTGGTCTCCTGACCGGCCGCGCCGCGCCACGGCGAGCCGCGCCCCGCCCTTGATCGTGCTCGAACCTGGCAGTAGTGGTCTCTCCGCGCGGCGAGGCCACTACTTCCCGGTTCCAGCACGATCTTGAGCGCCCCGGGCAGCGGGACGTCAGTCGGCGGTGGTGGCGGTGCCCGGTTCGTCCTCGGTGCCCTCGGTCAGGGTGTCGTGCACCCCGTCGGCGTAACCACGGGCGTAGTCCCAGGTCACGTAGTGGTCCGGGTCCGGGTCGTACGCCGGCTCGTGCACGCGGGGCCGCCCGGAGTTGAGCAGGTGCCGCAGGTTGCCCCGCAGCAGGTCCCAGTCGAAGTAGTGCGGCTCCCGGCAGTCCTCGCATTCGATGACCAGCCCGCGCACCCCGATGGGCGCCAGCAGGGCCTGGTAGATCTCCAGGTCGGCGAGATCCTCTAGCACGTCCTGCCGCTCGACGTCGGTCAGCGGATCCGGCGTCGTGTCGTCGCCCGGATCGTCCAGCCCGGCGGTCGGGTCGGCCGGGTCGCCGTTGAACGGGTCGATGGGCTCGTCGTGCACCCCCTCACCGTAGACCCAACGCGGCGGCAACGTCCGCCCCCGGGCACCGCGCCGAGGCAACCGCCGCCGATCCAGGTCGCGCAGCTCACTGGGTACGATGAGACGACGTGCCGGCACCGTGGCGTGTTCCGGTGCCCGCCCGCGCCACCTCGCTGAAGCCCATCCGAGCAGCTCAGGGGAGCAATCGTGGAAAATTCGCCCAGTACCGATCTTCCGGCCGGCGTCGAGCACGCCGACCTGGGCGGCCACCTGCCCGAGCTGCCCGCCGGCTCGGCCCGGGTCGTTCCGCTCGGGCTCACCTTCGACGACGTGCTGCTCCAGCCGGGCGAGTCGGACGTGGTGCCCAGCCGGGTCAACACCCGGACGAAGCTCACCCGCAACGTCGAACTGACCGTACCGCTGCTGTCCAGCGCCATGGACACGGTCACCGAGGCGCGGATGGCGATCGCCATGGCCCGCCAGGGTGGCATCGGTGTGCTGCACCGCAACCTGTCCCTGGAGGACCAGGCGCTCCAGGTCGACCTGGTGAAGCGCTCCGAGTCCGGCATGATCACCAACCCGGTGACCGCCAGCCCGGACGACACGCTGCGCGAGGTCGACGAGCTGTGTGGGCGGTACCGCATCTCCGGCGTGCCGGTGGTGGACGGCAACGGCCAGTTGGTCGGCATCGTCACCAACCGCGACATGCGCTTCGTTTCCGAGCCGGACACTCCGGTCCGCGAGATCATGACCCGGACGCCGCTGGTCACCGCCCCGGTCGGGGTGAGCAAGGACGACGCGCTGGCGCTGCTGCGCCAGCACAAGGTCGAGAAGCTGCCGATCGTGGACGACTCCGGCCGGCTGCGCGGGCTGATCACCGTGAAGGACTTCACCAAGAGCGAGCAGTACCCGAACGCCACCAAGGACGACGCCGGCCGGCTGCGGGTGGCCGCCGCCGTGGGTGTGGGCGAGGACGCGTACAAGCGGGCCCGCACGCTGGTCGACGCGGGCGTCGACGTGCTGATCGTGGACACGGCGCACGGGCACCAGCGGGCCGTGCTGGACATGGTCCGCCGGCTCAAGAAGGACGTCACGATCGACATCGTGGGCGGCAACGTGGCCACGTACGCCGGCGCGAAGGCGCTGGTCGAGGCCGGCGCCGACGGCATCAAGGTGGGTGTGGGCCCGGGCGCGATCTGCACGACCCGGATCGTCGCCGGCGTCGGTGTCCCGCAGATCACCGCGATCATGGAGGCGGCCCGGGCCGCCCGCCCGGCCGGCGTGCCGGTGATCGGTGACGGTGGCATCCAGTACTCGGGCGACATCGCCAAGGCCCTGGTCGCCGGTGCGGACACCGTGATGCTCGGCAGCCTGCTGGCCGGCTGCGAGGAGAGCCCCGGCGAGCTGATCTTCATCAACGGCAAGCAGTACAAGGCGTACCGCGGAATGGGCTCGCTCGGCGCGATGCAGTCCCGGGGGCAGGCCAAGTCGTACTCCAAGGACCGGTACTTCCAGCAGGATGTGCTCGCCGAGGACAAGCTGGTCCCCGAGGGCGTCGAGGGTCAGGTGCCCTACCGGGGCCCGCTGTCCGCGGTCGCCCACCAGCTCATCGGCGGGTTGCGGGCCGCCATGGGGTACGTCGGCGCGGAGAGCATCCCCGAGCTGCACCGGCGTGGCCAGCTGATCCGGATCACCGCGGCCGGGCTCAAGGAGAGCCACCCGCACGACATCCAGATGACCGTCGAGGCGCCGAACTACCACTCCCGCTGACCATCCCCCAACAATCTGGAGTCCCCCATGCGTGACGTGGTCGAGATCGGGCTGGGCAAGACCGCGCAGCGCGGTTACCACCTGGACGACATCGCCATCGTGCCGAGCCGCCGGACCCGGGACGTCGACGACGTCTCGACCGCGTGGCAGCTCGACGCGTACCCGTTCGGCATCCCCTGCGTCGGGCACCCCTCGGACGCCACCATGAGCCCGTCGTCGGCGGTCCGGCTGGGCCAGCTCGGCGGTCTCGGCGTGCTCAACGTCGAGGGGCTCTGGACCCGCTACGAGAACCCGACCAAGGTGCTGGACGAGCTGGCCGGCCTCGACGAGGATGCCCGTGCCACCAAGCGACTCCAGGAGGTCTACGCGGAGCCGATCCGTCCCGACCTGATCGCCGAGCGGGTGCGCGAGCTGCGCGCCGGCGGCGGCACGGTGGCGGTGCGGGTCTCCCCGCAGCACACCCTCGCGCTGGCGCCGGTGATCCTGGACGCCGGGGTGGACATCCTGGTCATCCAGGGCACCATCGTCTCGGCCGAGCACGTGTCGACGACCGACGAGCCGCTGAACCTCAAGGAGTTCATCGCCGACCTCGACCTGCCGGTGATCGTCGGCGGCTGCACCGACTACAAGACCGCGCTGCACCTGATGCGGACCGGCGCGGCCGGTGTGATCGTGGGCATCGGTGGCGACGAGTGGTCGACGACCGAGTCGGTGCTGGGCATCCGGGTGCCGATGGCCACCGCCATCGCGGACGCCGCGGCGGCCCGCCGGGACTACCTCGACGAGACGGGTGGCCGGTACGTGCACCTGATCGCCGACGGTGACATCCAGACCTCCGGTGACATCGCCAAGGCCCTCGGCTGCGGCGCGGACGCGGTGATGCTCGGCGAGCCGCTGTCGCTCTGCGACGAGGCGCCGGCCGGTGGTGCCTGGTGGCACTCGGCGGCCAGCCACCCGTCGCTGCCCCGGGGCGCCTTCGAGGTGTCCGGTGAGCCGCTGGGCTCGATGGAGCAGCTGCTCTTCGGTCCGGCGGACGAGGCCGACGGCCAGCTCAACCTGTTCGGTGGGCTGCGTCGGGCCATGGCCAAGTGCGGCTACCGCGACCTCAAGGAGTTCCAGAAGGTCGGCCTGGTCCTCGACCGCTGACGCGCTCCTCGTACCAACGAAGGCCGGCCCCGCGACGCTGCGGGGCCGGCCTTCGCGTTACTTCTTGAGGTAGATGGTCAGGTCGGACATGTTGCGGTAGCTGAGCGCCGCGAAGTCCAGCGACTGCCCCCGGTTCGTGGTGCCGCCGGGCGCGGTGTCCATCTCCCAGTTGGCGTGGTGGAAGTCCCGCTCACCGATGGTCTGGAAGAACTGCTGGAAGTTGATGTCGCCCTCGCCGAGCGGGACCATCTGGTGGCCGTTCGGCACGCTGGTGTCCCGGTCGCCGTCCTTGGCGTGAAAGAGCGGGAACCGGGTGGTCCGGTCGGCCACGTTGAGGATCGGGTCGAACAGGTCGGTCTGCTCCCGACCGGCCGGGTCGACGTACTTCTGGTGCTTGTACCGGGCCACGTAGCCCCAGTAGATGTCGAACTCGAAGAAGACGTACCGGGGATCGGTCCGGCCGAAGAAGTACTCCAGCCGCCGGATGCCCGACGAGCGGGTGGGGCGGCCCTGCGCGTCCAGCGGCCCGGAGTCGAGCAGGAAGCTGTACGCCACGTCGTGGTTGTGCGTGTAGAGCCGCATGCCCCGGGCGTGGGCCTGGCGACCCAGCTCGTTCCAGGTGTCGGCGGCGGCGTCCCAGTCGGCCTGGTACGCGCTGTTGGTCGGGTCGCTTCCGGTGCCGATGTTCTTCATGCCGAGTTCCTCGGCGATGTCCAGCTGCTGCTGGAAGGTGGCCGCCTGGATCGAGGCGTGCGTGCCGTTGGCGACGAGGCCGTTGTCGTCCAGGATCTTGCGGATCTCGCGGGGGGTGATCTGCCGGCCGAGGATCTCCGTGCTCTGGGTGTAGCCGGCGAACTCGATCTCCTTGTAGCCGATCTCGGCGAGGCGGGCGAGGACCCGTTCGAAGCCGTACGGCACGCCGCTGTCGTCCGGCCCGGCGGTGATCCGGTCCCGGACGCTGTAGAGGATGATGCCGCGGTTCTGCGCCGGGATCAGCGGTTCGACCCGCAGCTTGCTCTTGCCCTTGTCCTTCGGGTGGGCGAGCGCGGGGGTGCCGGTGGCGAGGACCGGCAGGCCGGCGGCACCGAGCGCGGCGGCCGCGCCGGCCGAGGCGGCGAGCAGGGAGCGGCGGCTGAGCCGACCGGTTAAGGGGGTGTTGGGGGCGGTGTGGTCTGGCATCGTTCCACCTTTCGCGACGGCGATTGCCATCGGTGACGATCAGCAGAGGCGCGACGAGGGTCGGGTCGCGGAGGCGCCGCCGAGCGCCTGTTCGGCGTTCCCGGCGAGGCCAGGGACGGTGATGTTCCGAACGCGTTACATCTTGGGGACCGACACTAACGTCGGTCGAAGCCAAAAGAAAGCATCGATTCTCGCGAACTTTTGCTTGTATCAACGAAAGTAACTGATGATCGTCGATACCGGCCTCCGGCCCGACGCCGCTGGCTACGCTCGTCCTGACCGGGAGTCGGCACCGAGGGAGTCGTGCATGGTCCGGAGCGGACGGAGACCGTACGGCCGTCGGCTGACCGTCGTGGTGGCGGCGCTGGGCTGCGTCCTCGCGCTGACCCCGGCCGGCTGCACGGGCGACGACGACGGCTTCCGGCCCGGTGCGGCGGACGCCGGTGACCCGTACGTGCCGGGCCGCGGCAACGGCGGCTACGACGTCACGCACTACGGGCTGGACGTCCGCTACGACCCGAGGACCGACCGGCTCACCGGGCGGGCCACCATCACGGCGACCGCGACCCAGCAGCTGTCCCGGTTCAACCTGGACCTGGTCGGCCTGAGCGTCGACGAGGTGACCGTGGCCGGCAAGCGCGCCCAGCACCGCCGCGACGACGGCGAGCTGGTGGTGACCCCGCGCGACGGGCTCGCCCGCGGCCGGTCGTTCACGGTGACCGTCGACTACGCGGGAGTGCCCACTCCCGTCGACGACGGCGCGCTGGGCAGCGGCGGTTTCCTGCACACCGCCGACGGGGCCATCGCCCTCGGCCAGCCCGAATCGGCGGCCACCTGGTTCCCGGTCAACGACCACCCGTCGGACAAGGCCAGCTACGACATCGCGGTGACCGTCCCGGACGGACTGTCCGCGTTGAGCAACGGGGTGCCCGGTCCCCGCAGCAGCGCCGACGGGTGGACGACCTGGCGCTGGTCGGAGCGCACCCCGATGGCGAGCTACCTGAGCACCCTCGTGATCGGGAACTACCGGGTGGTCACCGGCACCCACGCCGGAAGGCCGATGGTCACCGCGGTCGCCGCGAGCCTGCCGGCGAACGGTGGCGCGGCCGGCTCGGTGGCCCGCACCGGGGAGATCGTCGACTTCCTGGCCAGCCGCTTCGGTCCGTACCCCTTCGACTCGTACGGCGGGATCGTGGTCGCCGACGAGCGGATCGGGTACGCGTTGGAGACGCAGTCCCGGCCGGTCTACGGGCCTGCCTTCTTCACCGGGGACCGCCCGAACCCCGGGGTGGTGGCGCACGAGCTGGCCCACCAGTGGTTCGGCGACAGCGTGTCCCTGCGCAGGTGGAGCGACATCTGGCTCAACGAGGGCTTCGCCAGTTACGCCGAGTGGCTGTGGGAGGAGCACGACGGCGGCCGGACCGCGCAGCGCAACTTCGAGCTCCAGTACGCGTCGACCGACTGGTCGGAGCCGTCGGTCGAGCCGGGCCGGGAGCGGATGTTCGGCACCGCCGTCTACAAGCGCGGCGCGCTCGCCGTGCACGCGCTGCGCCGGACGGTCGGCGATGACACCTTCTTCCGCATCCTGCGCACCTGGACGTCCGAGCGGGCGACCGGAAACGCCACCACCTCCGACTTCGTGGCGCTGGCCGAGCGGGTGGCCGACCGACCGCTCCGTCCGCTCCTCGACGCCTGGCTGGCGGGCGGAGCGGCACCGACCCTGCCGTGACGACCCCGTGATCATCTATCGATAGGCTGCCGCCTGCGATCGGGCAGGAGCGCCGGTCGCGCGGGGTGGCGCGGCCCTCCGCACCGGACGTACGGGGAGGTTCGTGATGCGGGGTAAGCGGCACAGGCTGCGGGCGGGGATCGGTCTGCTGGTGACCGGGGCGCTCGTGTTGTCCGGATGCGACTCGTCCACTCCGGAGGCGGCACCGCCGTCGCCGAGCGCGTCCCCGACGCCGTCGCGGACCTTCACCGCCGGTGCGGCCGGAGTCGGCGACGCGTACTTCCCCAGCTACGGCAACGGCGGGTACGACGTCGGGAAGTACGTCGTCAAGGTGCGCTACGACCCGGCCAAGGACCGGTTGACGGGTACGACCACCGTGCAGGCGACCGCGACGGCCGACCTGTCGTCCTTCAACCTCGACCTGGCGGGCCTCACCGTCAAGACGGTCACCGTGGACGCCGCGCCGGCCACCCACACCCGGAACAAGAACGAGCTGGTCATCACTCCGGCGGCCGGCCTCATCACGGGCAACGGATTCGTGGTGGAGATCGCGTACGAGGGTGTGCCGAAGCCGCTGAAGAACGAGGCGCTCGGCGAGGGCGGGTTCCTGCACACCGCCGACGGTGCTATCGCCCTGGGCCAGCCCGAGTCGGCGAGCACCTGGTTCCCGGTCAACGACCACCCGTCGGACAAGGCCGCGTACGACTTCGAGATCACCGTCCCGCAGGGCCTGACCGCCGTCAGCAACGGTGTGCCGGGCGGCAGCACCACCACGGACGGCTGGACCACCTGGAAGTGGTCGGAGAAGTCGCCGATGGCCAGCTACCTGAGCAACGTGGTGATCGGCAAGTTCCGGATCACCACGGGCCAGCACAAGGGGAAGCCGGTGTACAGCGCGGTCACCACCAAGGTGGCCAAGGGCGCCTCCGACTCGTCGATCGCGCAGACCGTCAAGGTGGCCGACTACCTGGAGACCGTCTTCGGGCCGTATCCGTTCGACGCGTACGGCGGTGTGGTGGTCTCGGACAGCCGGATCTCGTACGCGCTGGAGACGCAGAGCCGCCCGGTCTACTCGGCCGGTTTCTTCCGGCGGGGCGAGAACACCGAGGTGGTCGCCCACGAGCTGGCCCACCAGTGGTTCGGCGACAGCGTGGCGCTGGCCAAGTGGGAGGACATCTGGCTCAACGAGGGCTTCGCGACGTACGCGGAGTGGCTGTGGGCCGAGCACACCAAGGAGTACACCGCCAAGCAGGCCTTCGACATCCGGTACGAGCGGGTGCCCGCCAGGGTGTGGAAGACCCCGCCGGGCAAGCCGGGCATGAAGGAACTGTTCAGCGAGTCGGTCTACCAGCGCGGCGGGATGACCCTGCACGCGCTGCGGGTGGCCGTCGGTGACAAGGCGTTCTTCGAGATCGTCAAGACCTGGGCGGCGGAGAAGCGCAACGGCACCGCCACCACCGCCGAGTTCGTGGCCCTCGCCGAGCGGATCTCCGGCAAGCAGCTCGACGCCCTCTTCGACGCGTGGCTGTACGGCACCAAGAAGCCCGCCCAGCCCAAGAAGCTCTGACCCCCACTCCCCACTCCCCGCGATCTTGCACTTTCTGCGCCGGCAAAAGGGGCGAGTACGGCCCAATCGGCAACCGAAAGTGCAAGATCTGTGAGGGTTGCTGTCAAGCGGTGGCTTCGAGGATGCGCCAGATTTGGCGGGCTATGTAGCGTTTGAGGCTGCGGGTGATCTCGGCTGGGGTGTGGCCTTGGGTGGTGCGGCGGTTGACGTAGTCCTTGGTGGGTTGGTGGCAGCGTTGTCGGGCTTTGGCGATGGTGTGCAGGGCGGCGTTGAGGGTGCGGTCGCCGCCTCGGTTGAGGCGGTGGCGGACGGTGCGGCCGGAGCTGGCGGGGACGGGGCTGACGCCGGCGAGTGAGGCGAATGCGGCTTCGCTGCGGAACCGGCCGGGGTGTGACCAGGCGGTCAGGGTGATCGCGGCGGTGACGGGGCCGATGCCGGGTTGGTCGAGCAGGGTCGGGCAGAGTTTGTCGACCAGGGTGCGGATCTCGGTGAGGTTGGCTTTCAGGAGCCGGTCGAGGGTCAGGATCTGCTCGGCGAGGGCTGCTAGTTGACTGCGGCGTAGGTGGTCGCCGCTGTTGTCGTTGGTGAGGGTGGTGGCGTGCTGGACCTGCCGCAGGGTGCTCAGGCCACGTAGTTGGGTGCGTAGGTCGTCGTCGGCGGTGAGGATCACCGATTTGAACAGGTTGATGGTGGCGGTACGGGTGTCGCTGTAGTGGCGGCGGCAGACGTGCAGCAGGCGCAGGGATTCCCGGTCGCCGTCGATGCGGGGCACGGCGACGTGATCGGCGGCCAGCACGGCACGAGCGGCGTGCACGGCGTCCAGCGCGTCGGACTTGCCGCCTCGCCGGCGGCGGCCGGTCGCGGGTTTGGGTGCTTCCAGGACATCTTCACCCGCGGCACGCAGGACCCGTAGCAGGCCGACACCGTGACAGCGGGCACCGTCCAGGGCCCAGGCCCGCCGGCCCGTTCCCAGCACGCTCGTCTGCTGCCGGGCCCAGGCCAGCAGAACAGCGGCACCGTCGGCGGTGGCCGGCACGGTGATCTCGGCCAACACGGTCCCGACCGGGGTGCTGACCACAGCGGTGTGCGTATCGGTATGGGTATCCACACCGATAACCGCGTCGACACGGTCGGCCAGGCGATCTGTCAGGATGCAAGACACGGACGCTTCTCCCTTGCACGGGACGACGTTCGGACGGCGTCGGCCCGGGAGACGATCACCCGGCGGCATATCTGTGATGAGTCACGCGATACCAGTCGCGGACAGGCTTCTGATCAGGCCAGCAAGGTGGGCCGGGCCGACGCCGGTAACCCACGAGGACAAGTCGCACTCCACGGCACACCCTCTGACGGCGGCCAGATCTTGCATGAGTCACTCGTCGATCACCGACGTCGAACCCTACCGATGCCAGCCTCCCGGAACCGGCCCACCTATAGAAGCGTCGCGGGGGTTCAGGGGGGTCGGCGGTCAATTCTTGACGACCAGGTTGGGGTGGGTTTTCAGGTACGCGTCGGCGCGGCCGGCGCGGAGTTCGGTAATGAACTTCCGGCCCTCGCTGGTGAGCTGTTCGCCGCGGTAGGCGCTGCCCTTGCCGACGCCGGAGCCGGGCAGGCCGACCAGGGTGAACTGGTTCTCCGGCACCCCGCTGAGCGCGTACGCCAGGTCGACGATGCGGTCGCCGCCGACGTACACCAGGGTGTTGCCCAGGGCGGCGACCACCTGGTCGACGCGCTCGGGCTGCCGGGCCAGACCCTCGTCGAGGATCTTGCGGGTCAAGGCCTTGATCAGTTGCTGCTGGTGACGCTGGCGGGCGTAGTCGCCGCCGGTGATGTAGCGCTGCCGGGCGTAGTCAAGCGCCTGCCAGCCGTTGAGGTGCTGTTCGCCCTTCTCGTACACCTTCTGCGGTCCGGTGTAGCCACCGGGCGCGCTGTCCCGGTACGTGCCGTCCGGCTTGCGGTGCAGGGACGCGACCCGCTGGTCGACGTAGATGTCCACCCCGCCGAGGGCGTTCACCAGCTTGTCGAACCCGCCGAAGGTGAGCACGGCGCCCGCGTCGATCCGCAGCCCGGTGTAGCCGCTCACCGTGCTGCGCAGCAGTTCGTACCCCTGGGCCGTGCTCGGCTGCTTGGGCTTGCCCGGCACCCGACTGCCGTAGCTCATCGAGTGGGTGAGCTTGGTCTTGCCGCCCTTGTAGCCGGCCTTGGGGAACGGCGGGATGTCCACCAGTAGGTCACGGGGGAGCGAGAAGAGGTACGCCCGGCCCAGGCCCTTCGGCACGTGCAGCACCAGGACGGCGTCGGAGTGCGGCTCCCAGCCCGGCACGCTGACCCGAGTGTCCACGCCGACCAGCAGCAGGGTCAACGGGCCGGTGATGTTCGCGCCCGGCGGCGGGCCGGTCGGGCTCGGGCTGGGCGTGGCGACCGGCGACGGGCTCGGCGAGCCTGCCAGGGGGGTGCTGGCGGGCTTGTCGTCGCCGCTCAGTCGCGTGATCACCGCCGCTCCGCCGACGACCAACGCGACGACGGCGAGCGCCGCGAGCCCGAGCAGCAGCCAGCGTCGGCGCGGCTCCATCGACTCCAGGATCATCGTGTGCTTCCCTCCACCCGTATCCGGAACAACGCTCCGACGGGTGCTCCGGGTTGCGGCCGGGAGGCGACGGGTCGGTCGGCCGGTGCATGATCGCGCGAAAACGGGCGCTGGCGCGAGCGCTACTCGCGAGTAATGATGCGTCCATGCGGTACGACGTGGTCGTCATCGGGTCCGGCTTCGGCGGCGGCGTCACCGCGCTGCGGCTGGCCGAGAAGGGCTATTCGGTCGGTGTCGTCGAGGCCGGCCGTCGCTTCGCCGACGACGAGTTCCCGCAGACGTCGTGGCGTCTGCGCCGGTTCCTCTGGGCGCCGAAGCTGGGCTGCTACGGGATCCAGCGGCTCACCCTGCTCCGCTCGGCCGCCGGCCGGTCCGGCGGTGTGCTGGTGCTCTCCGGGGCCGGGGTGGGCGGCGGGTCGCTGGTCTACGCGAACACCCTCTACGAGCCGCTGGACGCCTTCTACGCCGATCCGCAGTGGCGCGACGTCACGGACTGGCGGGACGAGTTGGCCCGCCACTACGACCAGGCGAAACGGATGCTCGGCGTCACCACGTACCCGATCGAGACGGGCGCGGACCGCGCGATGCGGGCGGTGGCCGACCGGATGGGGGTGGGGCACACCTTCCACGCCACCCCGGTCGGTGTGCACATCGGCCGTCCGGGTGAACGCGTCGCCGACCCCTACTTCGGTGGTGTCGGCCCGCAGCGCACCGGCTGCCTGCACTGCGGCTCGTGCATGACCGGCTGCCGGCACGGCGCCAAGAACACGCTGGCCAAGAACTACCTCTGGCTCGCCGAGCGGCTGGGTGCCACAGTCCACCCGCTGACCACGGTGACGGCCGTCCGGCCGGCCAGCGGCGGCGGGTACGAGGTGCACACCGAGCGCACCGGGGCGTGGTTGCGCCGACGGCGGCAGGTCATCCACGCCGACCAGGTGGTCTTCGCGGCCGGGGCGCTCGGCACCCAGCGGCTGCTGCACGAGATGAAGGCCACCGGGGCGTTGCCGCGCCTGTCCGACCGGCTGGGCGCGCTGACCCGCACCAACTCCGAGGCGATCCTCGGCGCGTCGATCCCCCGGCAACGGGCCCGGCAGCAGAGGACCGACTTCACCGAGGGGGTGGCGATCACCAGTTCGTTCCACCCCGATCCGCAGACCCACATCGAGCCGGTCCGCTACGGTCGCGGCTCGAACGCCATGGGCCTGCTCCAGTCGCTGCTGGTCGACGGCGGGCCGCACCGGGTCCGGCGCTGGCTGGGCAGCATCGTCCGGCAGCCGGGCCTGGCCGCGCGGATGCTGACCGTGCGCGGCTGGTCGGAGCGGACGGTGATCGCCCTGGTGATGCAGTCGGTCGACAACTCGTTGACCACCCGCTGGCGGCGCGGTCTGTGGGGTCGCCGCCTGGTCGCGGGGCCAGGGCACGGCACCCCGAGTCCGACGTGGATCCCGGCCGGCAACACCGCCACCCGACTGCTCGCCGAGGAGATCGGCGGTACGCCCGGCGGCTCGCTGACCGAGCCGTTCGACATCCCGGTCACCGCACACATCCTGGGCGGGGCGGTGATCGGCGCCACCCCCGCCGACGGCGTGGTCGACCCCTGGCACCGGGTGTACGGCCATCCGGGGCTGCACGTGGTCGATGGCGCGGCGGTCTCCGCCAACCTCGGGGTCAACCCGTCGCTGACGATCACCGCGCAGGCGGAGCGGGCGATGTCCTTCTGGCCCAACAAGGGCGAAGCAGACCCCCGCCCCCCGCTCGGAGATCCGTACCGACGGCTACCGCCGGTCCCCCCACACACGCCAGCAGTCCCCGCACACGCCCCCGCCGCCCTACACCCCTGACACCCCGCCGCCCCTCGCGCGCCCCCGCCCCGCCCCCGCCCCTCCCTCGTCGATCATGGAGTTGTGGTGCCCCGCAAACGGCGCACGTCACCCCCTATCTGCCCACCACAGCTCCATGATCGACCCGGGCTGGCCCCACGGCTCGCGCGATCTTGCGGTTTGTGTTGTTGTTTCGGGGGGCTTCGTGACTTTTGTCGGGACAGTAAGTGCAAGATCGCGGGACGTGGGGCAGGAGGGGCGGGGGGAGGGACGGGGTGGGGGTGACACTCGGTAGGCTTTGTGCACATGAGCCTGCCTCGCCCCGTCCTCGTGGTGGACTTCGGAGCCCAGTACGCCCAGCTCATCGCGCGCCGGGTTCGCGAGGCGAAGGTCTACTCCGAGATCGTGCCGCACTCCATGCCGGTCGCCGAGATGCTGGCGAAGAACCCGGCCGCGATCATCCTCTCCGGCGGTCCCGCCAGCGTGTACGCGCCGGACGCCCCGCAGGTCGACGCCGGCCTGTTCACGGCGGACGTGCCGGTCTTCGGCATCTGCTACGGCTTCCAGGCGATGGCCCAGGCGCTCGGCGGCACCGTCGCGCACACGGGCAACCGTGAGTACGGCGGCACTCCACTGCGGCCCCGCCTCACCGAGCCGGGCGTGCTGCTCCGCGACCTGCCGGCGGACCTGCCCGTCTGGATGAGCCACGGCGACTGCGTCACCGAGGCCCCCGAGGGCTTCACGGTGACCGCCGAGTCGGCGGGCGCGCCCGTGGCCGCCTTCGAGGACGTCGCCGGCCGTCGGGCCGGCGTGCAGTTCCACCCGGAGGTCGGGCACACCGCGCACGGCCAGGAGATGCTCACCCGCTTCCTGTACGACATCGCCGGCATCGAGCCGACCTGGACGCCCGAGAACATCATCGACGAGCAGGTGGCCCGGATCCGGGCGCAGGTCGGCGACAAGGAGGTCATCTGCGGCCTCTCCGGCGGGGTGGACTCGGCGGTCGCCGCCGCGCTGGTGCACCGGGCGGTCGGTGACCAGCTCACCTGCGTCTTCGTCGACCACGGCCTGCTGCGCGCGGGGGAGGCCGAGCAGGTCGAGAAGGACTACGTCGCGGCCACCGGCATCAGGCTCAAGGTGGTCGACGCGGCCGAGCGGTTCCTCGGCGCGCTGTCCGGGGTGACGGACCCCGAGCAGAAGCGCAAGATCATCGGCCGGGAGTTCATCCGGGTCTTCGAGGCCGCCGCCCGGGAGATCGCCTCGCACGGTGACGTGGAGTTCCTCGTCCAGGGCACCCTCTACCCGGACGTCGTCGAGTCCGGTGGCGGCACCGGCACCGCCAACATCAAGAGTCACCACAACGTCGGTGGCCTGCCGGAGGACCTGAAGTTCGCGCTCGTCGAGCCGCTGCGCACGCTCTTCAAGGACGAGGTCCGGGCGCTCGGCCTCCAGCTCGGCCTGCCCGAGGCGATGGTCTGGCGGCACCCGTTCCCGGGCCCTGGCCTCGCCATCCGGATCATCGGCGCCGTCGACCGGGAGCGCCTCGACCTGCTGCGTCAGGCCGACCTGATCGCGCGTGAGGAGCTGACGGCCGCCGGCCTGGACCGGGGCGTCTGGCAGTTCCCCGTGGTGCTGCTCGCCGACGTGCGCAGTGTCGGGGTGCAGGGTGACGGGCGCAGCTACGGGCATCCCGTGGTGCTGCGCCCGGTCTCCAGCGAGGACGCGATGACCGCCGACTGGTCCCGGCTGCCCTACGAGGTCGTCGCCCGGATCTCCACCCGGATCACCAACGAGGTCGCCGAGGTCAACCGGGTGGTGCTGGACGTGACCAGCAAGCCGCCGGGCACCATCGAGTGGGAGTGAACCGGCCTCACGCGGCCGGCGGGGTCGTCGGCGGGTAGGGCGGCGTCGGGGCGTACCCCGGCGGTGGACCGTCGGGCGCGGACCCGGCGGTCGGCGCGACGCCCGCCGGGTGCGGCCAGGCGGGCGCGCCGGTGGGCTCCTCGGGCATCAGGAACCACATGATCGGGTACGCGAGCAGCGCGAGCCCGCCGGTGAGCAGTCCGGTGACCGCGAAGGCCACCCGGACCAGTGTGGGGTCGACGTCGAAGTAGCGGCCGAGGCCACTGGCGACCCCCGCCACCATGCGGTCGGTGGTGGGTCGCCGGAGCTGCTTGTACGGGGCCTGGGGAGCGGCGGTAGGTGTCATGCCTCCACGGTCCGCGCCGACGCCGGGCCTGCCCTCGGTGACCGCCCGGATCCCTACCCTGATCGATCCCTGAGCGGGAAGCGAGAAGTCAGGAATCCGACTCTTTTCCGTTCCGGTAACCCGGCCCGGGGAGAATTTGGACCCGTGACCACCATGCTGGAGCCGCTTCGCAAAATCGCGGCATACGCAGTTTGTGCTGATTCAGACGGCCGAGTGTTGCTGGTCCGCGCATCGGAGCGCTCCGGCACACCCGGCACATGGTCCCTGCCCGGCGGGGCGGTCGACCACGGCGAGGACCCCCACCACACGGTGGTCCGCGAGACCGCCGCCGAGACGGGCCTCTCGGTCGCCGTCTCCGGCCTGTCCGACGTGCTCGCCGACATGCGGGCGTTGCCCGAGCGCGGCATCACGATCCACACCGATCGCCTGATCTACCGGGTGGCGGTGCGCGGCGGCACGCTGGCCGACCGGGCCGGCGAGCGTCCCACCGACCTGGCCCGGTGGTACACGCTGGACGAGGCGCGTCAGTTGCCGCTGCGCTCCTTCACCGCCCGCGCGCTCGGCCTCCCCGCCTCCTCGGCCGACGTGGTGCCCGAGGAGGCCCCCGAGTTCCCCTCCTTCTACGCGGTCCCCGGCCCGGACGGGCTGCACCGTGCGCAGCGCTTCGCCGCGTACGCGGTGTGCACCGACCCGGCCGGACGGGTGCTGCTCACCCGCATCTCCGACGGCTATCCGGGCGCCGGCTGCTGGCACCTGCCCGGCGGTGGCACCGACTACGGCGAGCAGCCGGGCGCGGCGCTCATCCGGGAGCTGGTCGAGGAGACCGGCCAGGCCGGCCGCCTCGTCGAGCTGCTCGGTGTGGCGAGCCACCGCGACGCCGCCTCGCTCGGCCCGGAGGGTTACCCCATCGACTGGCACGGCGTACGCGCCTTCTACCGGGTGGTGGTCGACCAGCCCAACCCGCTGATCATCGGCGACGTCGGCGGCTCCACCTGCGAAGCCCGCTGGTTCGCCCGCGAGGAACTCGGCGCCCTTCCCACCGACCACCTCACCGAGGTAACCGCCGAAGCAGTCCAAGCAGCCCAACTAACCTGACCCCCACCCCCACCCCCACCCCCACCCCCCCCACCTCGCGGTGATCATGAAGTTATTGTCAGGACACGCCGAGATGGACGGCGATAACTTCATGATCACCGGGTGCTGCGGGGGACGGGGGACTGGGCGTGGGGCGGGTGGAGTTGGTGCGGCGGGTTGGTTCTTATGGGCTGTTGGGGGATGTGGGGCGGTTTCTGGTTGTGCGTGAGAGCGGGGCGCGGGTCTGGTCGCTGCCCGGAGGGCTCCTTGCGCACGCCGAGCACCCGGAGCGGGCCGTGACGCGCGCGTTCACCGAGCAGACCGGATCGACCGTGTCGGTGGGCCGGTTGCGGGCCGCCGTCGCGGACGTGCACACCGGCGCGGGTGACGGTGTGTCGGTGCACACCGACCGGCTGCTGTTCGACGTGGCCGTAGATGACGGTGTGCCCGACGTCACCGACGGTGGCATCGAGACCCGTTGGGTCGCCCCCGAGGCCGTGGCCGAGCTGCCGTTGACGCCGTTCAGCGCCGAACTGCTCGGCCTGCCCGTCGTTCCGCTCGCGGCCGACGCGTACCCGTCCACCGAGCCGCCCACGCCGTCGCATCCGGATCGCCGGTTGCGCTTCGGGGCGTACGGGATGGTCACCGACCCGGCGGGGCGGATCCTGCTGACCCAGATCGCCGACGGCTACCCCGGGGCCGGCAAGTGGCACCTGCCCGGCGGCGGCACCGATCACGGCGAGCAGCCGACCACCGGGCTGCTCCGGGAACTGGTGGAGGAGGGTGGTCAGGTGGGCCGTGTGGTGGAGCTGCTCGGCGTGGACAACCTGCACAACCCGGCCGCGCTCGGCCCGGAGGGCCGTCCGTTGGACTGGCACGGCGTCCGGGTGGTCTACCGGGTCCTGGTGGACGTACCCACCGACGCCGTGGTGACCGAGTCGGCCGGTGGCTCGACCGCGCGGGCGGGCTGGTTCACCGTCGCCGAGACCGCTGAGCTGCCGCTGACCGGCATCGCTGCCTCGGCAATCGGACAGCTGGCCGCATAGCACTCGGCTCAGCGAGCCGAGTTGGCTACCCTCCGGTAGAGTCAGAGGCGGGAATGGTGGAGGAAACGGGCGATGAAGCCCGCGATGGGAATTAAAAGGCGGATCGCGCGGTTTGCACTAGATGAGTACCGCCGGCAGCTATCGCCAAGCCCCGTTCCCCTGTGCGATGGTGTACTCCGCCAAAACGGCTGCCGGGCCACGCAAGGTCCGGCACGAGACAGCCGGACACCCGCCCGCCGAGGGCGGCAAGCCGATCCGGTGATGGAGGAAACGTGCCGAGAGCCCTTTGGCGCCGGCGTCGTACGACTGACAGTCCGCGCCCCGCAGGGCGTCGCTGGGCGGGCCAGTTGCGCCGCAGCAGCACGTTCGCCCGCCAGGTGTTGCTGGTCCGGGTGGGCCGCCGTGACGGTGACCTGCGGACCACCGACCTGACACTCCCCGAGCACCGGTACGCCGACCGCCAGCGCCGTCGCTACGGTCTGGACCGGCTCAGCCGACCCGCCGGCGTCACCCGCGCCGACATCGAGGCCGTCATGCCGGTCAGCCCGGCGTTGCCGATGGCGCACACCGACGAGGCCACCGCCGGGTCGATCCCCCTGCTCCCCGGCGAGCGCACGATGGCCCGCCGGATGAAGTTCGCCGTGGTCAACGCCTGCACCCTGGCTAGCCTGATGCTTGGCATGCTGGCGATCTTCCTGGCCATGCAGAACGAGGTGCGCATCGCCGCCCTCTGCCTGATCGCCTGCGTCGTCTTTGACGGCCTGGACGGCGCGTTGGCACGTCGACTCGGCGTCGCCAGCCCGTTCGGCGCGCAGATGGACTCGCTGGCCGACATGTGCTCGTTCGGCCTCGCCGCGCCCGTGGTGGTCTACGCCTCGCTCGCCGGCTCCGTGTCGACGGCCGCTGCCGCGGTGGCCTGTGCGCTGGTCGCGGCGTGCGCGGCGATCCGGCTGGCCCGCTTCAACGTCTCGCCGAAGGACGGCCGCTTCTTCTGCGGTGTCCCCACCACCATGGCCGCCGCGGTGCTCGCCGTGACCGTGGCGATCGGTCTGCCGGTGCCCGGTCCGGTGCTCGTGGCCGGCGTGGCGCTGCTCGCCTTCGCGATGGTGTCGAGCTTCCCGTACGCCAAGCTCGCGCGCCTGGTGAAGCTGCCGCCGTGGCTCTGGCTCGCTCCGGTGCTCGGCGCGCTCGTCGACATCCGGCTCACGTTCGCCCTGATCGTGGTCGGTTACCTGGTCAGCGGGCCGGTGCTCTGGCTGCGCCAGCGTCGTACCGCCTGATCCGAGACACGAGAACGGGGCGCCGGGAACAGCGGCGCCCCGTTCTTCGTATCCGTCTCAGCGCCAGCGGGCGATGACCGTGGCACCGCCGATCACTTTGTCGCCCGGCCCCACCAGCGGTTCCGCGGCGTCGGCCGGCAGGTAGACGTCGGTCCGCGAGCCGAACCGGATGAGCCCGAACCGCTCGCCCTTGGCCAGCAGCGCGCCGATCGGCGCGCGCTGCACAATGCGGCGGGCGATCAGACCGGTCCGCTGCGCGACCACCACCGTGCCACGGCTGGTGTCCAGCACCGTGTACGCGGCGACGTTGTGCTCGGCGTCCGGCTTCATGGCGTTGACGAAACCACCGTCGGCGACGAAGTAGTCGACCACCTTGCCGGCGACCGGGGCCCGGTTGACGTGCACGTCCAGCACGGACAGGAAGACCGCGATCCGCAGCCACTCGCCGTCACCGAACCGCTCGTCGTACAGCCGCTGCACCGACAGGACCTTGCCGTCCGCACTGGCCACCACGGCATTCTTGTCCACCGGAACGTCCCGCTGCGGATCCCGGAAGAACGCGGCGACCGGGCCGGCCGCCAGCGCCGGCAGCAGCCACAGCTTGGACGACGGACGCGCTACCCGGGCCAGCACCGCCAGCGAAAGCGTGATGCCCGCCGCTGCCACCCCGTTGGAGTCGATGTGCATGCCCCTGGTCAGCGGCACGCTGGACGGCCGGTACGCCGGGGCCAGCTGGTCGGCCGCCGCCGGGCTGGCCGGCGTGAACCGCAGTCGGTGGACCCGTACCGGCGGCGAGTTGCGCAGCACCAGGTCGCTGCCGACGCCGTACAGGGCGTCCTGGCGGCCCAGTTCGCCGGCCGCGCCGGTGGTCCGGCCCGGCGTCGCGGTGGTGGCGATGCTCAGCACCGCGCCGTCGGCGAGGTACTTCGACAGCCCCTGGATGTCGTGCCGGGCCTCCTCGGCGGTGCCGACGAACGCCTCCGAGGCGACGACCACCGCCGAGGGCTCGGCGTCGGCGAGCGAGTCGACCACGCGTACCCGGTCGGCGACCCACCGACCCTGGGCGGTGACGTGCTCACGGAGCGCGGCGGCGGTGGACGACTCGGCGGGCACCACGGTGAGCCGGTCGCCGGGGAGCAACGCCTCGATCGCCGCGGCCAGCACCGCGGACTCCGGGCTCGCGCCGACCAGCAGCGCGGCCTTCGGGTCGTTCATCCGGGCCAGCTCGGAGACGAGCGTACGGGCGGCTCGCTCGCCGATGCGGACCGGACCGGATCGGCCGGTGGTACGCACGGCGGGGGACTGCGTCATGACGGGCGGGCTCCTGACGGGGTAGAGACGGGAATCGCGGCGGGGGCGCCATGGCGGGACGGGCCGGCCGGCGGAGGCGAGATCTCCACCGGCCAGCATATGCGCCTGTCCGTCCCTGCCGCACCGGCGAGCCCTACGGGCCGGACCGACCGCCGGGGTCAGGAAACCTCTCGCCGCCCCGTCTGCTCGTCGGTGCCTGTCGGATCGTCGCCGGTGACCTGGTCGTCGCTGGCCGCCGGGTCCTTGTCGGCTGCCGACTTCTCGGCCGGCGGATCGGCCGCCCGGTGCGCGTCGGCCGTAGTGACCGGATGGTGGTCGACCCGGGTCGTGTCGGCGGGCCGCGCCGTGACCGGCGCGGTCTCCGACTCTGCCGGGGCGTGAGCCAGCCAGGCCGGATGAACCGTGCCGTCCGTCGACGCGTCCGGTGTCCGCAGCTCCGCCGTGGGCGGTCCGGTTGCGGCGGTCCACGACGTGCCCGGTTGGGCCGCGCCCGGTTCGGTTGCGGCGGTCCACGACGTGCCCGGTTGGGCCGCGCCCGGTTCGGTTGCGGCGGTCCACGACGCGCCCGGCTCGGGCGTGACCGTGGCGGCGGAGGCCGTCGCCGCCGGCCCGGTGAACCCGTTCGGCTCCGGGCCGCCGGACCGGCCAGAGCGCAGCGCGCCGACCAGACCGAAGACCCCGATCAGGATCAGCGCGCCGGCCAGGAACCAGCCGACCGGCGGCAGCGCGAGCCCGAGCAGTTGGGCGAGCAGCCACCAGGCCGACAGCGCCAGGAACACCAGCCCGAAGGCGAACGAGAGCAGGTCCGTGCGGTGAACCTTCACCGGGTCACCTCCAGGTTGCCGGCATTGACGTGGATGTAGAGCCGCAGCTTCCCGCCGCCGGGGCCGTCGGCGCCCAGGTCGGTGGACTCCCGCAGCCGGCCGTCGATGCCGCCGGATCGGTTGCCGAAGACGGTGGCGTCGCCGGCGTTGACGTCGGCCACCGTGGTGACGTCCACGTTCGGCGGTACGACCACGGTCGCCTGACCGAAGTTGATCGCAACGGTCACCTGGGTGTCCTGCTTCGTGAAGTCGATGCCGCGCAGGTCGAGGACGGCGTCACCGAAGCTGTTCTCGTACCGGTCGGCGAGGTCGCGGTAGTCGGTGGGCGCCCAGGTGACCGCGCCGTCCACGCCCCGGATCCGGTCGTAGGACTCGGCGACGGTGGCCGTGCCCAGCGCGGCGGCCGTCACCAGCCCCAGCGCGATCAACCAGCGCGCCCGGCCGAACCAGGTGCCGACCAGCAGTCCCAGCCCGATGGTGGCCAACGCGGCGGCGAAGTACGCCGAGGCGCCGACGTCGAAGACGTCCAATAGGTCGAGCAGGGCGACCACGCCGAGCGCCAGGAAGATCAGCGAGAAGGTCACCGGACCGAGCGGCGAACGCTCCCGGGGTCGCTTGGCTGGCTTCGGTGGCTTGGGCGGTGGGTACGCGGCCGGAGCCGGTGCGGCGTACGGGCCGTGCGGCGCGAACGGAGGGCGGTATCCGCCCGGCGTCGCCGCCCCGGGATGGGTGGACGGGCCGGCGGCCGGCACGGCGGTCACCGGCGCGGACGGCCAGCCGCTGGTGGGCGGGCCGCTGGCCGGCCAGCCGGTGCCCTGCGAGGTGGCCGTCGCGGCGGCCGGCTGCCCGGACACCGGACCTACGCCGGGCACCATCGCCGCCGGGGACGCCGGCTGCGCGCCGATGGGTGGCTGACCACTCGGGACGGACGGGTACGCGCTCTGTGGCGCGGTGGCGTACGCGTCGCCCGCCAGCGGCGCGGTCGCCACCGGACCACCGGGCGGCACCGTGCCGTACGTGGGAGCGGGCCAGGCGACCGGCGGGACCGGCCCGGGTGGCGTGCCCGCCGGGCCGGGCGGCACCGGCCCACCCTGGGGCTGTGGCCCACGGTTGTCCCGGTTGAGGAGCAACGCGCCACCGATCAGGATGGCCGCGCCGAGCAGGACCGCGCGAAAGGCGTCGGTGACGATGTAGCCGAAGCTCGCGGCCACCAGGATGCCCAGGATGATCACGGTTACCGGGGACATGCTGGAACGGCCCCGCCCCAGCATCGACTCCACCGGGGAGGCCGTGTCGCCCTCGTTGGGGATGATCAGCCAGGCGGCGACGTACACCAGGATGCCGATGCCGCCGAAGAACCCGAGCACCGCGAGGAGCACCCGCCACAGCACCGGGTCGGTGTTGGTGGCCCGTCCGATCGCCGCGCAGACCCCGGCGAGGTAACGGCCGTCGCGGGGCCGGACCAGCCCGTACCGCGAGGTGAAGCCGGCGCCGCCCAGCGGGCCCCCGGACGCTCCGGCCGTGCCGGGCCCGCCAGGCGTACCCGCACCACCGCCGGGCCCGTAGCCCGTGCCGGACGTACCCCCGCCGGGGCCGTAGCCGGTACCGGCCGCGAAGCCGGCGCCCGGCGCGTAGCCGGCGCCCGGCGGCTCGTCGGTCGTCGGAGCGGCGGGCGGGCCGAACGTGGTCGGCTCGGTCCAGCCGGCGGGTGTCGTGGGCGGTGGGGGCGGTGCTGAACCGCCCGACTGTGCCGACCCGGGTCGGGGCGGCGGGGCAGCTTCCTCGGTCATGCCTCGATCCTGCTGCCCACCTCGCCCGAACGACCTCAGGACCCGACCCTGACGCCACCCTGAGATCCGGCAGGCCGGAATGTCGGGGGCGTCCCCGTGGTCGTCGGAGGCCGCAGCGTGTGACGATCGGACTCATCGACCCGCACCCAGCCCACCGCCGTGACCAGGGAGCCTGCGATCAGCACCGTGACCCCGCCTCCGCGCCTGTACCGGGCCCCCGAGCATCGGATGGCCGCTGGCGTCGCCGCCGGTATCGCCGACCACCTCGGCATCTCGGTGCTGCGCGTGCGCGTCGCGTTCATGGTGCTGCTCGGGCTCAGTGGGCTCGGGCTGCTGCTGTACGCGGCGTTCTGGGCGGTGGTGCCGCTGCGGCCCGGTGACACGGCCGTGCCGCCCCGGCGGGACGTGGCCCAACTCCTGCCGTTCGTCGGGATCGGGCTCGGTGTCCTGTTGATCCAGGTGATGGTCTTCGACTCGGTCGGCGCGGCGGGTACCGCCGGTTGGCTGGTGGCCATCATCGCGGTCGGCGCGGGCGTGATCTGGCACCAGTCGGCGCCCGAGCGGCGGCGTCGTTGGGGCGAGACGATGCCGGTCCCGTGGCTCGGTGCGGTCGTGGAGGAGAGCGACCGGCGGGCCTTCGTGCTCCGGTTCATCGGCGGCGGGGTGCTGGTCGCGGTCGGCATCATCGGTGTCGCGGCGGTCTACTCGCCGGCACAGAACTTCGACGCGGTGATCAACGGGGTGATCTTCGCCCTGGTCGGGCTGGCCGGGGTCGGCGTGGTCGCCGCGCCGGTGCTCTGGCGGACGTACAACCAGCTCCGCGCGGAGCGGGAGGGCCGCATCCGGGAGCAGGAGCGGGCTGAGCTGGCCGCGATGGTGCACGACCAGGTGCTGCACACCCTGGCGCTGATCCAGCGCAACGCGGGCGACGTCAAGACGGTGCAGCGGTTGGCGCGGGGGCAGGAGCGCTCGCTGCGCAACTGGCTCTACAAGCCCACAGCCTCGCCGAACGAGCGCTTCGCGGCCGCTCTGGAGCAGGCTGCCGCCGAGGTCGAGGACACGTTCGCGATCACCGTGGAGGCGGTGGTGGTGGGTGACCGCGAGACCGACGAGAAGGTCGGCGCGCTGGTCGCCGCGGCCCGGGAGGCGCTGGTGAACGCGGCGCGGCACGCCGGCGTGCAGACCGTGTCGCTCTACGCCGAGGTGGAACCGGAACAGGTAAGTGTCTTCGTCCGGGACCGGGGCAAGGGCTTCGATCCGGATACGGTGGAGGACCACCGGCACGGCGTACGCGGTTCGATCATCGGACGGATGAAGCGGCACGGCGGACGGGCCGAGATCCGGTCCGGCCCGGGGGAGGGGACCGAGGTCCGGTTGATCCTGCCGATCTCCCGGGACTCGTCCGCGGCGGAGAGGAACAGATGACCATGGCCGAGCAGCCGACGGAGCACCCGGCGGAGAACCGTCCGGAGCGCCTGCGGGTCTTCCTGGTGGACGACCACGCCATGTTCCGCGCCGGGGTACGCGCCGAGTTGGGCGCGCACGTCGAGGTGGTGGGCGAGGCGAGCACGGTGGCCGAGGCGGTCGCCCGGATCGCCGTCACGGTGCCCGACGTGGTGCTGCTCGACGTGCACATGCCCGACGGCGGTGGCCGCGCGGTGCTGGAGGCGATGCGGCGCAGTCACCCGCAGGTCAAGTTCCTGGCCCTGAGCGTCTCCGACGCGGCCGAGGACGTGATCGGGCTGATCCGGGCCGGCGCCCGGGGGTACGTCACCAAGACCATCTCTCCGGACGAGTTGGCCGCGGCGATCCGCCGGGTTGCCGACGGTGACGCCGTGTTCAGCCCACGGCTGGCCGGGTTCGTGCTGGACGCGTTCGCGGCCCGGCCGGACGCGCCGGTGGCCGACCCGGAGTTGGACCAGCTCACCAACCGTGAGCGGGAGGTGTTGCGCCTGCTCGCCCGGGGGTACGCGTACAAGGAGATCGCCAAGGAGCTGTTCATCTCCATCAAGACCGTGGAGACGCACGTGTCGAACGTGCTGCGCAAGCTCCAGATGTCCAACCGGTACGAGCTTTCCCGCTGGGCGGCGGACCGCCGGCTCGTGTGATCAATTCCTCCGCCCCGGCAATTCGGGCAGATGCCACGGATGCCGCTGGGCGGGGCTGACAAAAGATCAATCGTGGTTCCATACTGCCCCGGTCCCGTTTCCGCGCGTGGGTGTCGCATCCCGCGGAGACGGCGGCTCACGCGCGTGCCCGCCACGGCGGGTCACCCCTGGGGAAGAGGTACCACTTCTGATGTTCGGACAACGAGGACGACACTGGGCGCGGGTCGCGCTGGCGGCTGTCGCCGGCGGCGCCCTGGCGCTCGGCGTGGCGGGTGCGGCCGCCGCCGCTCCGGCCACCGGCGTGGCCAAGGCGGTCAAGGACAGCCAGGTCACCCTGAAGCTCGACGGCAAGCAGGTCACCACGTCCGCGCTCGCCCTGAAGATCGACGGCAAGCTGGTGCCGGCGTTCTGCATCGACTACCACACCAACGTCAAGCTCGACGGCAAGTACGACGAGGGAACCTGGGACGAGTCCCAGGTGAAGAACCTCGGCAAGGTGCAGTGGGTGCTCACCCACGGCTACCCGAACGCCGACTCGACCAAGCTCCTCGCCGCCGCCGGCGTGGACACCAAGATCGGCAAGAAGCAGCTCGACAACCTGCTCTACTTCGGCACCCAGACCGCCGTCTGGCACTTCAGCGACGGCATCGAGCTGGGCGCGTGGGAGAAGGGTCTGCTCGAGAAGAAGCAGTACGAGGTGATCACGAAGGTCCGTGACTATCTGGTCAAGAACGCCACCGACCAGCCGGAGCCGCGGGCCGAGCTGTCCGTCGACCCGGCCAGCGCCACCGCGACGGTCGGCGGCAAGGCCGGTCCGTTCACGGTGAAGGGCCCGGCGGGCGTCATCACCGTCGCGGCCACCGGCGGCACCGTCGTCGACGCCGAGGGCAAGCCGGTCACCACGACCACCAACGGCGGGCAGTTCTGGCTGGCCGCCGAGGCCGCCGGCGCGGTCAACGTGACCCTGACCGCGCAGGACTCGGTCTCCTTCGGCCGGGTGTTCCTGTTCACCGGCCCGAAGAAGGCGCAGAAGCTGATCCTCGGTGGCAGCACCGGCGCGACCGTCACCGCCCGGGCGGCGGCCACCTTCACCGCCGTACCCACCACCCCGCCGGCCACCCCGTCGGCGACCCCGAGCGCGTCGGCCTCCCCGACCACCCCGTCGGCCACGCCGTCGGACTCGGCGCAGCCGGCCAGCCCGGCCCCGTCCACCTCGCCGGCGAGCAACGGTGGCGGCCTGCCGCTGACCGGTTCGCCGATCGCGGCGGCGGCGACCGCGGGTCTGCTGCTGCTCGCCGCGGGCGCGGTGGCTGTCCTGGTGGTGCGTCGCCGCAAGGTCCGCTTCACCGCCTGATCCATCTCGCCGCACCATCGGCCCCGGAACCGCGCGAGCGGTGCCGGGGCCGATGTCATTTCGGCGGCGGGTGGTGGGCAGAAGTCCGTCCGCGACGCCCTCGTCCACCCAGTCGGCGCTGGTGCCCGTCTAGCGGACGAGGACATCGTCCGGACGGGCAAAGAACAGTGGGTGCGCGTTCGGCTACGGATCGACGGCCCCGGGCGCGGGGCGACTCACGAAGGTCGGGTCTGAGCGCGCTCGGGTCGCCTAGCAGGTCGAAGCGTCGAGGTCGGGGAGGTGCACAGCGACCGTTTTATGATCATTTTTCAAGTATCGGCTACGTGGCGGGCAACTAACGGCTTGATAACGGCACCTTCACGGAAGAGGCCGGTGGGTGTCACAGTGGCAGCACCTCACCCTCGGTGTGTGGCACTCCGTACGGCCCACGACCATGATCTCCGCTGCTTCCCGGCGGGTTCGTGGTCGCGACGCCTGCGTAGGGTCGTGCCCTGTCGGGTGGGGAGCCCGGCGGATCGGAACATCAGGGGTGTCTCCAAACTTCCCTGTGGTCCCGGCGACCTCCGCCCCGAGGTAGCCGGGCGGTGTCACCCCCAAACGTGCGTGAAACCCACGACGGAACCAGGTTAGAAAGAGGAGGCCCCTCGGAATGAGAGTCTCGAAGCGGGCGACGAGCGCGATCGCGCTCAGCGCGGCCGCCGCGCTTGTCGCGAGCGGTTGCTCGAGCGGTGACGGTGACGGCGACGCTGCCGCCAGCAAGGATGGCGCCATCGTCATCCACGGCGTCCAGCCGGAGAACCCGCTGGTTCCGTCGAACACCACGGAGACCGGCGGTGGCAAGGTCATCGACTGGCTGTTCACCGGCCTGGTCGAGTACCCGAACGACGGTGGGGCCCCGCGCAACGCGCTGGCCGAGTCCATCGACACCAAGGACTCCAAGGTCTTCACGATCAAGATCAAGAAGGGTACCAAGTTCCACGACGGTACCGAGGTGAAGGCGAAGAACTTCGTCGACGCCTGGAACTGGGCCGCGTACTCGCCGAACGGCGCGCAGAATGGCTCCTTCTTCGCGGACATCGAGGGCTTCGACAAGACCTACACCGAGGACCCGGACGGCCCGGAGGGCCCGCAGAAGGCCCCGACCCCGACGGCCGACAAGCTCTCCGGCCTGAAGGTCATCGACGAGCAGACCTTCGAGGTCACCCTCGCCGCCCCGACCGCGGTCTTCCCGACCAAGCTCGGCTACAGCGCCTTCATGCCGCTGCCGGACAAGTTCTTCACCATGAAGCCCGAGGAGTTCGGTAAGAACCCGATCGGCAACGGCCCGGTGAAGTTCGTCTCGTGGCAGGACAACGTCCTCATCAAGCTCACGCGCTTCGACGACTACAACCTGCGTGACAAGATGAAGATCAAGGACGTCGACGTCAAGCTGTACCAGGACGAGACGGCCGCCTACGCCGACCTGCTGAGCAACAACCTCGACTTCATGGAGGTTGTCCCCACCTCGGCGCTCGCCGGCGACAAGTGGAAGGCCGACCTCGGTGACCGGGGTCTGAACACGGTCACCCCGTCGACCGCGTTCATCGCGTTCCCGATCTACGACAAGCGCTTCCAGAACCCGAAGCTGCGTCGCGCGGTCTCGCTGTCGATCAACCGGCAGGAGATCTCGGACAAGATCTTCTTCGGTACCCGCAAGCCGGCCGACAGCTGGGCGAACCCGCTGACCCCGGGCGCCAAGCCGGGCAACTGCACCGCCTGCAAGTTCGACCCGACCACGGCCAAGCAGCTGCTGACCGAGGCCGGCGGCTTCACCGGTGAGATGGTGTTCTACTACAACGCCGACTCCAGCCACAAGGACTGGATGGACGCCGTTGCGCAGCAGGTCAAGACCAACCTCGGCATCGAGGCTCGCGCCGAGGGCGTTCCGACCTTCGCGGTCTTCCGCCAGAACATCAACGCGCACAAGATGACCGGCCCGTACCGTGCCGCCTGGCAGCAGGACTACCCGGACGTGGAGAACTGGGTCAACCCGCTCTACGTCAAGGGTGGCTCCTCCAACGACGGTCTGTACAGCAACCCGCAGGTCGACACCCTGGCCAAGCAGGCCAGCGCCGCGCCGAGCCTGGAGGCCTCGCACGAGGCGTTCGCCAAGGCCGTCGAGGTTGTCGACCAGGACGTCCCGAGCATCCCGATCTACTTCTACGGCCAGCAGTCCGGCCACTCGGAGAAGATCAAGAAGCTCGAGCTGAACAACGTCGGCGAACTCGACATCACCTCGGTCGAGCTCTGATCCGTACGGTCTGACCCCGGGTCGGGCTCGCCACATCCGGTGAGCCCGACCCGGGGCCGTTCCGCGAGTGGGTGCTACAACATGCCACTCGCCACGTTGTCACCACCGTGTCGGCCGTCCGACGCGCCCCCTGTCTGGAGGACCACCCCATGGGCCGTTATCTGTTGAGACGGCTGCTCCAACTCGTGCCGGTCTTCATCGGCTCGACTTTCCTGATCTACTGGCTCGTCTGGTCGGTCCCGGGCGACCCGTTCGCCGGCAAGTGCGGCGAGCGGCGCTGCCCGGATCAGTACATCGCGTACATGACCGAGAAGTACCACCTGGACCAGAACGTCTTCGTGCAGTACGGCAACTACATGAAGAACCTCCTTCAGGGCGACTTCGGGCAGACGTTCTCGCAGCGCGAGATCGGCGACATCATCGCCACGGCGTACCCGAACACGCTGAAGCTGGCCCTGGTCGCGCTCGCCATCGAGGCCGTCATCGGCCTCGGCGCCGGCATCCTGACCGGTCTGCGTCGCAACGGCTTCCTGGACAACCTGGTCCTGGTCTCGACCCTCTTCCTGCTCGCGCTGCCGGTGTTCGTCGTCGGCTTCGTGCTGCAGTGGCTGCTGGGCGTGCAGTGGAAGATCGTCCACCCGACGGTCTCGTCCGAGATGCGGTTCTCCGAACTGATCGTCCCGGGCTTCGTGCTCGGTAGCGCGTCGGTGGCGTACATCGCCCGGGTGGCTCGCACGAGCATCGCGGAGAACCGCCGCGCCGACTACGTGCGCACGGCCATCGCCAAGGGCCTGCCGATGCGCCGGGTGGTCGGTGTGCACCTGCTGCGCAACTCGCTCATCCCGGTGGTCACCCTGCTCGGCACCGACCTTGGCGCGCTGATGGGCGGCGCGATCGTCACCGAGGGCATCTTCGGCATCAACGGCATCGGCCGCGAGGTCTACCGCGCGATCATCACCAAGGAGAGCGCTACGGTGGTTGGCATCGTGGTCGTACTGGTGGTCGTCTATCTGTTGATGAACCTGTTGGTCGACCTGCTCTACGCCGCCCTGGACCCGAGGATCCGTTATGAGTGACCCAAGCACCGCATCGATCGTCAGCACCCCTACCCCGCAGGCGACCGACACGCCGGCCGCACCCGGCCCGCAGAGCAACGAGAAGCCGCGCGGTCTGCTCGGTGACGCCTGGCGCGACCTGCGCCGCAAGCCACTGTTCTGGATCTCGGCGACGGTCATCGTCATCTTCCTGTTGATGGCGGCCTTCCCGTCGCTGTTCGCCCCGGGAGACGCGGTCAACGGATCGCTGTCGCGGAGCCTCGACAAGGCCTCCGGAAGCGCCTGGTTCGGGTACGACCTGCAGGGCCGGGACGTCTACGCCCGGGTCATCTACGGCGCGCGTGCCTCCGTCGTGGTCGCCGTGCTCTCCGTGATCGGCACCCTGCTGGTCGGCGGCACCATGGGCATCATCTCCGGCTACCTCGGTGGTTGGGTCGACACGCTGCTCAGCCGGATCGCCGACGTGTTCTTCGGTATCCCGTTCGTGCTCGGCGCGATCGTCATCCTGACCACGTTCAACGGTTCGGGCGCCAGCAACAGCAAGGCCGAGATCATGGGCCTGGTGACCATCTCGCTGATCGTGCTGAGCTGGCCGGTCGTGATGCGGCTGATGCGCTCCTCGGTGCTCGCCACCAAGGAGGCCGACTACATCGTCGCGGCCCGCGCGTTGGGTGCCGGTAGCGGTCGGATCATCCTCAAGCACCTGCTGCCGAACTGCCTGGCCCCGCTGCTGGTCTACGGCACGATCATGGTCGGCTCGTTCATCGGCGCCGAGGCCACCCTGTCGTTCCTGGGTGTCGGCCTGAAGTCGCCGGTGGTGTCCTGGGGCATCATGATCAGCGACGGCAAGGATTTCATCCGGGTCGCGCCGGGGCTGGTGTTCTTCCCCGCCGCCTTCCTCGTCGCCGCAGTGCTGAGCTTCGTGATGCTCGGTGAGGCGGTCCGCGAGGCCCTCGATCCGAAACTCCGCTAGGGGAGATCCAGTGTCCGACATTCTCGTGTCCGAGCAGTCCGCGCCGGGATCCGGCGGGTCCGGGCGTCCCTCCGGCCGGCTGCTCGAGGTCGACGACCTGCGGGTGGAGTTCCGTACCCGGGACGGCGTCGCAAAGGTCATCAACGGGGTCACGTACCACGTCAACGCGGGGGAGACCCTCGCCGTGCTTGGCGAGTCCGGCTCCGGCAAGAGCGTCACGGCGCAGACCATCATGGGCATCCTCGACATGCCTCCCGGCTTCATCACCGGTGGGCAGGTCCGCTTCCACGGCAAGGACATGCTCCGTATGTCCGCCGAGGAGCGTCGTCGCATCCGCGGCGAGGGCATCGCGATGATCTTCCAGGACGCGCTCTCCGCCCTGAACCCGGTCTTCACCGTCGGGTTCCAGATCGCCGAGCAGTTCCGGGTCCGGCGGGGCATGGGTCGCGCCGAAGCCAAGAAGCGCGCGATCGAAATGCTCGACCAGGTCAAGATTCCGAACGCCAAGGGCCGGTTCAACAACTATCCGCACCAGTTCTCCGGCGGTATGCGGCAGCGCGCGATGATCGCGATGTCGCTGGCGCTCGACCCCGAGGTGCTGATCGCCGACGAGCCGACCACCGCGCTCGACGTGACCGTGCAGGCCCAGATCATGGACCTGCTCGCGGAGCTTCAGCGTGAGCGGCAGATGGGCATGATCCTGATCACCCACGACCTCGGCGTGGTCGCCGACGTCGCGGACCGGATCGCCGTCATGTACGCGGGCCGCATCGTCGAGGAAGCCGACGTGTACGACCTGTACGCCAAGCCGGCGCACCCGTACACGTTGGGTCTGATCGACTCGATCCCGCGGCTCGACGAGAAGGGGCAGCAGCTCCGGACGATCAAGGGTCTCCCGCCGAACCTGATGAACATCCCGCCGGGCTGCCCGTTCAACCCGCGCTGCCCCATGGCTCAGCCGGTGTGCCGGGAGAAGGTCCCCCCGCTGCTTCAGGTGGGCCACTCCCGGGCCAGCGCCTGCCACTTCGCCGAGGAGCTGGTGAACCGTGTCTGAGAACATCCTCGAGGTCCGTGACCTGGTCAAGCACTACCCCGTCACGCAGGGTGTGGTGTTCAAGAAGACCGTCGGTCAGGTCAAGGCCGTCGACGGGGTCTCCTTCGGTCTGGGGGCCGGCGAGACGCTCGGTGTCGTCGGCGAGTCCGGCTGTGGCAAGTCGACCCTCGCCCGGGTTCTGATGAACCTGGAGAAGCCGACCGCCGGTGGGGTGATCTACAAGGGCCAGGACATCTCCAAGCTCTCCGGCGGCGCGCTGCGTCGTTTGCGTCGGCAGATCCAGCTGGTCATGCAGGACCCGTACACCTCGCTCAACCCGCGGATGACGGTCGGCGACCTGATCGGTGAGCCGTTCGAGATCCACCCGGAGGTGGCGCCCCGGGGCAGCCGTCGGGCCAAGGTTCGCGAACTGCTCGACCTGGTCGGGCTGAACCCGGAGCACATCAACCGGTACCCGCACCAGTTCTCCGGCGGTCAGCGCCAGCGCATCGGCATCGCCCGTGCGCTCGCGCTGCGGCCCGAGGTGATCGTCTGCGACGAGCCCGTCTCGGCGCTCGACGTCTCCATCCAGGCCCAGGTGATGAACCTGCTGGAGAAGCTCCAGGGCGAGCTGGGGCTCTCGTACATCTTCATCGCCCACGACCTGTCGGTGGTCCGCCACCTGTCGGACCGCGTGGCGGTGATGTACCTCGGCAAGATCGTCGAGATCGGCACCGAGGACGAGATCTACGAGCGGCCGACCCACCCGTACACCCAGGCGCTGCTCTCGGCGGTGCCGGTGCCGGACCCGACCCAGCGGAACAACAAGACGATCATCCGGCTCACGGGTGACGTGCCGTCGCCGATCAGCCCGCCCTCGGGCTGCCGGTTCCGGACCCGCTGCTGGAAGGCGCAGGATGTCTGCGCCGAGCAGGTCCCGCTGCTGGAGATCCGCCGCGACTCGGACCACCCGAGCGCCTGCCACTTCGCAGAGCGGCGCGAGATCGTCGCCACCCACGAGGCGTGATTCACCGGAACCGCCTGCCGACGTCACCACGACGACGGCAGGCGGTTCCGTCTGTCCAGGCTCGCCCTACAGCGGACCGCGGCCCGCTCGCAGCAGCAACAGCGCCAGTTGCGTACCGTCGGCACCGAGCGCGAGCCGGAAGCGTTCCAGGATGTCGCGTTCCCGGGAGAGCACCAGCCGCGTGCCGCCGGAGGCCATCCGGGTCGCGCCGACCTCCCGCGACAGCGCGGCCCGCTCCTGCCAGAGCGTGATCAGGGCATGGTCGATCTCGTCGATCCGTTCCCTGATCTGCACGATCCGCGCGGCGGCGGTCGGCTCCACGGTGCCGGTCGGCGCGTCGGCCGTTTCGCCGGATTCCACCGGAAGGGCCGCCGCCTCCGGCGTGCTCCCGTCCGCCGGGGCCTGTACCGGGTCCGGCCGTGCCGGGCCGCCGTTCTGCTCCACCACGTCTGTCATCATCGGGTACCTCTCGCGCTCTGGTGCCCCGTGCCCGCAACCCGGGACGAAAAAGCCCCGGACTCCAGGAGCCCGGGGCTTTTCGCAGGTCTGATCGATCAGGCGCGACCTACGGCAGCCGGACTCCCGGTGCCGTAGTAAAAGTAGTAGCGCGCTCCGATCACGCCGTCGAGTATGCCCACGCGGACGGCCGGTGCGCAAGGATTCGACGCGGTTCGTGACGCCGTGTCCGGCTGACGGACAGGCCCCGCACCGGTCGGGAAGTGTCCGGCTGGCGGCATAGACTTGTCGCGCGATGCATCCTCTCTTCGACATCCCCGCGTCCCCGCCCGCGCCGGAGTCCGCGCCGGCCCGTCCGCACCGGCCCGGGTCCGCCTCCGCCCGCCTCGATCCGGGTCAACTGCTCGACGGGTTGAACGGGCCGCAGCGCGATGCGGTCAGCCACGCTGGTTCCCCGTTGCTGATCGTGGCCGGCGCCGGTTCCGGCAAGACCCGGGTGCTCACCCACCGGATCGCCTACCTACTCGCCGCACGGGACGTCCATCCCGGCGAGATCATCGCCATCACGTTCACCAACAAGGCGGCGGGCGAGATGAAGGAGCGCGTCGCCGCGCTTGTCGGTCCCCGGGCCCGGCTGATGTGGGTGTCGACGTTCCACTCCGCGTGCGTCCGCATCCTGCGCGCCGAGCACGAGCACGCCGGCCTCAAGTCGACGTTCTCGATCTACGACGCGGACGATTCCCGCCGCCTGATGCAGCTGGTCGCCCGGGAGCTGGATCTCGACCCGAAGCGCTACCCGGCGCGTGGGCTGGCCGCCCAGGTCTCCAACCTCAAGAACGAGCTGGTCGACCCGGAGCAGTTCGCCGCGCGGGCCAGCGGGCCCAACGAGCGGGCGCTCGCCGAGGCGTACACGCTCTACCAGCGCCGGCTGCGCGAGGCGCACGCGCTGGACTTCGACGACCTGATCATGACGACGGTGCACCTGCTCCAGTCCCACCCGCACGTGGCCGAGAGCTACCGGCGGCGGTTCCGGCACGTGCTAGTCGACGAATACCAGGACACCAACCACGCCCAGTACGTCCTGATCAAGGAGCTGGTCTCCGGCACCGACGGGTTGGCGCCGGCCGAGCTGTGCGTGGTCGGTGACGCCGACCAGTCGATCTACGCGTTCCGGGGCGCGACGATCCGCAACATCCTGGAGTTCGAGCGGGACTTCACCGACGCGCGGACGATCCTGCTGGAACAGAACTACCGCTCCACGCAGACCATCCTCAACGCGGCCAACGCGGTGATCGACCGGAACACCTCCCGCAAGCCGAAGCGGCTGTGGAGCGAGGCCGGCGACGGCGAGCGGATCGTCGGCTACGTGGCGGACACCGAGCACGCCGAGGCCGACTGGGTGGGCCGGGAGATCGACCGGCTGGTCGACGCCGACGAGACCCGCCCCGGTGACGTCGCCGTCTTCTACCGCACCAACGCCCAGTCCCGCGTCTTCGAGGAGGTGTTCATCCGGGTCGGCCTGCCGTACAAGGTGGTCGGCGGGGTGCGCTTCTACGAGCGCAAGGAGGTCCGTGACGCGCTGGCGTACCTGCGTTCGGTGGTCAACGACGACGACACCGTGAGCCTGCGGCGGGTGCTGAACACCCCGCGCCGGGGGATCGGCGACCGTGCGGAGGCGTGCGTCGAGGCGCTGTCCAGCCGCGACCGGATCTCGTTCGGCGCGGCGCTGCGGCGTGCCAAGGACGCCCCGGGCATCTCCACCCGGGCGGCGAACGGCATCGCCGACTTCGTGGCGCTGCTCGACGGCGCGCGGGAGCTGGCCGAGACCGGCACCCCGGAGGAGGTGCTGGAGGCCCTGCTGACCCGCTCGGGCTACCTCACCGAGCTGGAGGAGAGCCTCGACCCGCAGGACGCCGGCCGGGTGGACAACCTCCAGGAGCTGGTCAGCGTCGCCCGGGAGTACACCGAGCGGATCGAGGCCCTGGGCGAGGACGGGGAACGGGCCACCCTGGCCGGGTTCCTGGAGCAGGTCGCCTTGGTGGCCGACGCGGACCAGATCCCCTCCGACGACCCCGACCACCAGGGCGTCGTCACCCTGATGACGTTGCACACCGCCAAGGGCCTGGAATTCCCGGTGGTCTTCCTGACCGGCCTGGAGGACGGCGTCTTCCCGCACCTGCGCTCGCTGGGCGACACCCGCGAGTTGGAGGAGGAGCGCCGACTGGCGTACGTGGGGATCACCCGGGCCCGACAGCGGCTCTACCTGTCCCGTGCGGTCACCCGCTCGGCGTGGGGGCAGCCGTCCTACAACCCGCCGTCGCGCTTCCTGGAGGAGCTGCCGCCGGAGCTGGTGCGCTGGGAGCGCACCGAGGGGTCGTACACCTCGTGGGCCGGCGGGGGCGGCGGCGTCGGTGGCCGCGCGGACCGCGCGCCCGGCGGGCGCGGTACCTTCACCGGGGGTACGCCCAAGGCGGCCCAGCTCGCCCAGCGGCTCGGCGTGGACGGCAGTCGCCTGACCACGGCCAGCGAGCTGCCGCAGGGGCCGAAGGTGGCGGCCGGCGACCGGGTCAACCACCAGCGCTACGGCCTGGGGCGGGTGCTCGCCGTCGAGGGTCACGGCCCCGGCGCCCGAGCGCAGATCGACTTCGGCGACCAGACCATGTGGCTGGTCCTGCGCCACGCCCCGGTCGACAAGCTCTGAACCCGCGCCGACGCTTCTATAGGTGGGCCGGTTCCGGGAGGCTGGCATCGGTAGGGTTCGACGTCGGTGATCGACGAGTGACTCATGCAAGATCTGGCCGCCGTCAGAGGGTGTGCCGTGGAGTGCGACTTGTCCTCGTGGGTTACCGGCGTCGGCCCGGCCCACCTTGCTGGCCTGATCAGAAGCCTGTCCGCGACTGGTATCGCGTGACTCATCACAGATATGCCGCCGGGTGATCGTCTCCCGGGCCGACGCCGTCCGAACGTCGTCCCGTGCAAGGGAGAAGCGTCCGTGTCTTGCATCCTGACAGATCGCCTGGCCGACCGTGTCGACGCGGTTATCGGTGTGGATACCCATACCGATACGCACACCGCTGTGGTCAGCACCCCGGTCGGGACCGTGTTGGCCGAGATCACCGTGCCGGCCACCGCCGACGGTGCCGCTGTTCTGCTGGCCTGGGCCCGGCAGCAGACGAGCGTGCTGGGAACGGGCCGGCGGGCCTGGGCCCTGGACGGTGCCCGCTGTCACGGTGTCGGCCTGCTACGGGTCCTGCGTGCCGCGGGTGAAGATGTCCTGGAAGCACCCAAACCCGCGACCGGCCGCCGCCGGCGAGGCGGCAAGTCCGACGCGCTGGACGCCGTGCACGCCGCTCGTGCCGTGCTGGCCGCCGATCACGTCGCCGTGCCCCGCATCGACGGCGACCGGGAATCCCTGCGCCTGCTGCACGTCTGCCGCCGCCACTACAGCGACACCCGTACCGCCACCATCAACCTGTTCAAATCGGTGATCCTCACCGCCGACGACGACCTACGCACCCAACTACGTGGCCTGAGCACCCTGCGGCAGGTCCAGCACGCCACCACCCTCACCAACGACAACAGCGGCGACCACCTACGCCGCAGTCAACTAGCAGCCCTCGCCGAGCAGATCCTGACCCTCGACCGGCTCCTGAAAGCCAACCTCACCGAGATCCGCACCCTGGTCGACAAACTCTGCCCGACCCTGCTCGACCAACCCGGCATCGGCCCCGTCACCGCCGCGATCACCCTGACCGCCTGGTCACACCCCGGCCGGTTCCGCAGCGAAGCCGCATTCGCCTCACTCGCCGGCGTCAGCCCCGTCCCCGCCAGCTCCGGCCGCACCGTCCGCCACCGCCTCAACCGAGGCGGCGACCGCACCCTCAACGCCGCCCTGCACACCATCGCCAAAGCCCGACAACGCTGCCACCAACCCACCAAGGACTACGTCAACCGCCGCACCACCCAAGGCCACACCCCAGCCGAGATCACCCGCAGCCTCAAACGCTACATAGCCCGCCAAATCTGGCGCATCCTCGAAGCCACCGCTTGACAGCAACCCTCACAGATCTTGCACTTTCGGTTGCCGACTTGAGGGCTCGTGCCCCTTATGTGTCCGCAGAAAGTGCAAGATCGGCGCAGGGGTACGGGGTCAGCAGCCCAGGTCTACGCCTCGGGCGCGCATGAAGGGGGCCGGGTCGATCTGGTTCCACATGCCCTGGTGCACCTCGAAGTGCAGGTGCGGGCCGGTGGCGTCGCCGGTGGCGCCCTCGTAGCCGATCACCTGGCCGGCTTTGACCTTCTCGCCGACGGTGACCGCGATGCGGCTCTGGTGGGCGTAGTGGGTCAGGTAGCCGTTGCCGTGGTCGATGAAGACCGAGTTGCCGTACCCGTCGGCGGCGTCACCGGCCTGGGTGACGGTGCCGGCCGCTGCGGCGCGGATGGGGGTGCCCGACGGCAGCGCCAGGTCGATCCCGGCGTGCAGGGTGCCCCAGCGCTGGCCGTAGCAGGAGGTCACCGCGGCCCCGGGCATCGGGTCGACCCAGGCGGCCGTCGGCTTGGTGGTCTTCTTCGGCTTCGGCTTGGCGGAGGGCTTCTTCGTGGGCGACGGGCTGGCGGTGACCGTCGAGGGGCTGGCGGTCGGGCTGGCCGACGGGGAGGCGGGCGCGCTCGACTCGCGGGCCGAACGGTCGGCCCGGCTGGCCGCCCCGGCCCGGGACTGCGCGTCGAGGGAGAGGGCGGTGGGCGCGGGCCGGTCGGGTCCGGTGGTGGCGACGGCGACCCCGCCCAGGCCGAGGGCGACCAGGCCGGCCGCGCCGAGCACGATGAGGCGGTTTCGTCGGCGGGCACGCCGAGGCTGCTCACCGGTGGTGTCGGGGGTGTTCTCGTTCTGGACGGGGCTGTCTTCCTGCACGGCGGACCTTCACAGTCGAGGGGCACTTGACCTCGAAATACTGGTGCCGGGTCGAGTGGGATGAGCGCGTGGTCCGGCCGCCGCGCACGCGGACGGCGGGCGAACCGGCCCGTTATGAGGCGCTCTTGAGCCCTGCGTCCGGAAAAATGATCATGTGTGCCGTGTGCTGGGTCACAGTCGCCGATGTGACCCAGGAAACATCAGCACATGCAGAACCACCCGGATCGACAGATCCGGGCGGTCAACGGTCAGTACGCAGCGTCAGGACGCGGCTACCTCGCTGTAGATTGCCTCGACTTGCAGCTTGATGTCCACTCCGCGCTCCTGCAGGTACGGAACGGGGTCGATCGGCGCGCCCTTGACATGGAGTTCGAGGTGCAGGTGGGTGCCGTAGGCGTGGCCGGTCTGGCCCACCAGGCCGAGCTGGTCGCCCGCCTTGACCTGCTGGCCCTCCTTGACGCTGAGTGCCGAGGAGTGGCCGTAGATGGCCTCGCTGCCGTCGGGGTGCTGCACGATCACCGTGTAGCCGTAGCCACCGAACCAGCCGGCCTTGGTGACCAGTCCGTCGTGGATCGCCACGTACGGAGTGCCCTCGGGGACCACCAGGTCGGCGCCGGTGTGCAGCTTGCCCCACCGCATCCCGTACGGGGAGTTGAAGTCGTAGCCCTGGAGCGGCAGCATCCAGACGTCGGGCTCGGCCGCTTCCTTGCCGCGACTGTCTCGGGAGGCGCGGTCGGCGTTGTCCGCCCGGGCCGCAGCGTCCTGGCTGGTGATCGACGCCTGCTTGAGCTCGTCGAGCACCGAGGGGCTGACGTCCTTGGCGTCCGGCATGGCCGAGGCGCCCAGCGCCACGAGGCCCGCACCGACGAACGCGGTGGTGACGACCGCCGCGTAACGGCTACGCGGGGGGGTGGGTACGCGGCGGCGGCCGCGATATCTATCGGGCTCAGACGACAGGCGCTGGCGCACGCACACCCTCCGTTGTCGGGGTTCCGAGGCGACCGGTGGACGTCCGTGAAGCTCAGGTGAACGTCTGCCGACCGCGTCGTCACCCGTCCATGGACCTGATGACAACCGTGGACACGTTAGCCAACCACCAGGCGAGTCACAAGCCAGACCGTCGAATTGGCGTGTCGACTTGTCCGTTTGCGTCCGTGATTGTCATGCATCGCGTCGTCGAACGGTGCCCCCGTAACCACCCGTTCGTCGCCGAGCGTGACCGATCCGGCGGAGTAGTCCGGCTTGACGCCGCCGTCGCGCGAGGACGGGTGTCGCCGAGCGTGTCGGGAACACGGCCGGTGTCCCCACGACTACGTGGCCCGGATTTCCCGGCCTCGGCCGGGCGGGTTACCGTTCGTTTAGGTGAAGGCCGTGAAGCCGGTGAAAGGTGTGCGCTGATGAGCTCTCGTATTCGGGTCGTCGTCGCCAAGCCAGGTCTGGACGGCCACGACCGCGGCGCGAAGGTCGTCGCCCGCGCCCTGCGGGACGCCGGGATGGAGGTCGTCTACACCGGCCTGCACCAGACGCCCGAGCAGATCGTGGAGACGGCCATCCAGGAGGACGCCGACGCGGTCGGACTCTCCGTGCTCTCCGGCGCGCACATGACGCTGTTCCGTCGGGTGCTGGAGCTGCTCAGCGAGCGCGACGCGCGGGACATCGTCGTCTTCGGTGGCGGCATCATCCCGAACGACGACATCCCGGAGCTGGAGAAGCTGGGCGTCGCGAAGATCTTCACGCCGGGCGCCACCACCCAGGCGATCGTCGAGTGGGTCCGCGAGAACGTGGCGCAGCCGGTCTCCTGAACGGAGGCGCTGTATCCGGGCACGGGGGAGGGGCCGGACGCACCCCTCACACGTCCGGCCCCTCTATGCACGATGCCCCGCCGCCACCCCTCGACCGACAGGGCATCGGCCGTCTCCCGTCATCGCGCTGTGCAGCGCTCCGACACCTGACTCAACGACGACCCCACGGCCGGGTTACGCACCCCTGCCAACATCGCCCGGACGGCTGACACCAGCCCTGGCCTGGCCGGAACCGGTCGTGTCCCGAGCGCCACTGTGCATTACCGCACACCGCGCACCCGCTCGGTTGCCGGCCGTGCCCACCTCGCTAGGCTGCCGCCAATGGCCTGTTTCAACTGATGACAGGCGTCAAACTGTTTTTTGAACGCTGGTGGCGGCGCGACGGCGCGCCGCGGAGACGGGACGGGACGCGCAATCGTGGACCTGTACGAGTACCAGGGGCGGGACCTGTTCGAGCGGCACGGCTTGCCCGTGCTGGCCGGCGGCGTCGCCACGACCCCGGAAGAGGCCCGCGCGATCGCCGAACGCCTCGGCGGTCGAGTGGTCGTCAAGGCGCAGGTGAAGGTCGGCGGCCGAGGCAAGGCCGGTGGCGTCAAGCTCGCCGAGGGCCCGGATGAGGCGGTCGCCAGGGCCACCGACATCCTGGGCATGGACATCAAGGGTCACACCGTCCACAAGGTCATGATCACGGTGACGGCGGACGTGGCCGAGGAGTACTACTTCTCGTACCTGCTCGACCGGGCGAACCGCACCTTCCTCTGCATCGCCAGCGTGGCCGGCGGTATGGACATCGAGCAGGTCGCCGCCGAGACCCCGGACCGCGTGGTGAAGGCGCCGATCGACGCCAACACCGGTGTCGACGAGGCCAAGGCGCGGGAGATCGTCACCGCGGCCGGCTTCCCGGCCGAGGTCGCCGACCAGGTCGTCGAGGTGGCCGTCGGCCTGTGGCAGGCGTTCGTCGCCGAGGACGCCACCCTGGTCGAGGTGAACCCGCTCGCCAAGAACGGCGACGGGCGGCTGCTGCTGCTCGACGCCAAGATCACTCTGGACGAGAACGCCGCGTTCCGGCACCCGGACCACGAGGCCCTGGTCGACCAGGCCAGCGTGGACCCGCTGGAGCAGGCGGCCAAGGAGAAGGACCTCAACTACGTCAAGCTCGACGGTGAGGTCGGCATCATCGGCAACGGCGCGGGTCTGGTCATGTCGACCCTCGACGTGGTCGCGTACGCCGGTGAGCGGCACGGCAACGTCAAGCCGGCCAACTTCCTCGACATCGGCGGCGGCGCGAGCGCCGCGGTGATGGCGAACGGGCTGGAGATCGTGCTCTCCGACCCGGCCGTGAAGAGCGTCTTCGTCAACGTCTTCGGCGGCATCACCGCCTGCGACGAGGTCGCCAACGGCATCATCCAGGCGCTGGCCCTGCTCGAGCAGCGCGGCGAGCAGGTCACCAAGCCGCTCGTCGTCCGTCTCGACGGCAACAACGCCGAGGCTGGCCGGGCGATCCTGGACGGCGCGAACAACCCGCTCGTGCAGCGGGTGGACACCATGGACGGTGCGGCCGAGCGGGCCGCTGAGCTGGCAGCTGCGGGGGTCTGATCATGGCTATCTGGCTGACCAAGGACTCGAAGGTCATCGTCCAGGGGATGACCGGATCCGAGGGCTCCAAGCACACCCGGCGGATGCTCGCCGCCGGCACCAACGTGGTGGGCGGCGTCAACCCGCGCAAGGCGGGCCAGAAGGTCGACTTCGACGGCACCGAGCTGCCGGTCTTCGCGTCCGTGGCGGACGCCATGGCCGAGACCGGGGCCGACGTCACCGTCATCTTCGTGCCGCCGCAGTTCACCAAGGCCGCCGTGGTCGAGGCGATCGACGCCGCGATTCCGCTGGCCGTGGTGATCACCGAGGGTGTGCCGGTGCACGACACCGCCGCGTTCTGGGCGTACAACCTCGCGCAGGGCGAGCGCACCCGCATCATCGGGCCGAACTGCCCGGGCATCGCCTCGCCGGGCGCGTCCAACGCCGGCATCATCCCGGCCGACATCACCGGCTCCGGCCGGATCGGCCTGGTCAGCAAGAGCGGCACGCTGACCTACCAGATGATGTACGAGCTGCGCGACATCGGCTTCTCCACCTGCGTCGGCATCGGTGGCGACCCGATCATCGGCACCACGCACATCGACGCCCTCAAGGCGTTCGAGGCCGACCCGGAGACCGACGCCATCGTGATGATCGGTGAGATCGGCGGCGACGCCGAGGAGCGGGCCGCCGAGTTCATCAAGGCCAACGTCACCAAGCCGGTGGTCGGCTACATCGCCGGCTTCACCGCGCCGCCCGGCAAGACCATGGGCCACGCCGGGGCGATCATCTCCGGCTCGGCCGGCACCGCCGAGGCGAAGCAGGCGGCACTGGAGGCCGTCGGAGTGAAGGTCGGCAAGACGCCGACCGAGACCGCGAAGCTGATGCGGGAGATCATGTCCGGCAACTGAGCCGGCAGGGCAACAGCGAAGGGGTCGACCGGAACCGGTCGGCCCCTTCGTCGTACCGCCGGCTCAGTCGTTGTTCCAGAACGGGTAGTTGCCGGTGAGCCGCAGGATCGAACCGCCGATGATGTTGATCACGCCGAAGGCGATGGCGAGGTAGCCGAGGACCGGCGACTGCCCGTTACGCCGCGCGTCGCGCAGTGACAGGTAGCCGAAGATGATGCCGAGGATGCCGCAACAGATCAGGCCGAGGACGATGCCCAGCACGCCCCAGAGCGTGGTGCGGTCCCGGCCCCTGGCCGGCGGTGGCGGCGGGTATGCGGTCGTCACGACTACCTCCGGTGGGTCGTGGGCGGCCGACCGACCCGGGTCGCGACCCGGCGGGTGGGACCCGACGGCGGCGACGGCCAGCCCCTCAGGGCCGACGCTAGACCCGGCCGGGTCGCCCGGACCCCGGTTCGCCCAACTCGCCGCCCTCCGGGGCGGGTTATCGGACTGCCACAGCCCGCCCGACGTGCCAGAGTAGAGCGGATGTCCCCCGTCACCCCTGACCGTCCCAGCCGTGCCGGCGGCGTCCGCGCCGACGACCGGCCGGTCGACCGCGCCGCGCCGCGCCGACGGGTGCCCGCGCCCCGCGCCGGCGGGTCGCCACGCGGTCGGGCGCCGCTGCCCGTCGCCGCCGGGGTGGCCGCCGGCGGGGCCGCCCTCACCTCGTACCTGCCGGTGGCCATCGTGCTCGGCCTGGTGCAGCTCGGTACGGACTCCAGCACGCTGGGCGGCACCCTGCGCACCGCGTTGGCCGGTTGGCTGGTGGGGCACGGCGTTCCGCTGCACACCGAGGCGGGCCCGTTCGGGCTCGCCCCGCTGGCGCTGACCGTGCTCGCGCTGTGGCGACTCAGCCGGGCCGGTGTGCACGTGAGCCGCGCGATCGGCGCCCGCGACAGCCGCTCACCGCGCCGCGCGCTGATCGCGGCCGGAGCGGTCGGTCTGGCGTACGCGCTGCTCGGCGCCCTCGCCGCGGTGCTGATCGGCGCGCACGGTCCGCAGGCGTCGCCGGTGCGGGCGGCGGCCACGTTCGCGGTGGTCGGTGCGCTCGGCGCGCTGGTCGGCGCAATCCGGATCACCGCCGTGACCCGGCTGCTCGTCACCCGGCTACCCGGCCCGCTGCGCGACGGCGTCCGCACCGGACTGGTGGCCGCGCTCCTGCTCCTCGGGGCGGGGGCCGGTGCGGCCGGCCTGGCCGTGGCCACCGGCGGCGGCGACGCGGCGGACATGATCGGCGCGTACCGGACCGGGGTGGCCGGGCAGGCCGGGATCACCCTGGTCAGCATGGCGTACGCGCCGAACGCGGCGGTCTGGTCGACGAGCTATCTGCTCGGCCCGGGCTTCGCGGTCGGCGTCGACACGGCCGTCCGTACCAGTGAGGTGTCCGTCGGCGCGTTGCCGGCCGTACCCCTGCTCGCCGGCCTGCCGCGCGGCCCGGTGGACGGCCTCGGTGCCCTGCTGCTCGCGGTGCCGGTGCTGGCCGGGATGGTGGCCGGCTGGCTGCTCGCCCGTCGGCTGGCCCGCGTCGCCGGGCCGGAGCGCGCCCCGCGACGCTGGGCGGAGTTGCTGGCGCCGGCGGCGCTGGCCGGGCCGGTGGCCGGCGTGCTGCTGGGTGTCGCCGCCGCGGCCTCCGGCGGTCCGCTCGGCGCGGGGCGGCTGGCGCAGCTCGGGCCGGTGGCCTGGCAGGTCGGTGCCGTGGCGGCCGGTGTCGTCGCGGTCGGCGCGCTGCTCGGCGCCGCCGCCACCCGGGTGCTCGCCCGCGCCCCCCGTCCCACCCCACCAACGCGCCCCACCACCTGACCTCTCGGCCGGAAAGGGCGCGGGGCGCCCCGGAGGAGATCCGGAGCGCCCCGATACGAGCCGAGCCGATCAGGGCTCGGTGGGCAGGCTGAAGCTCCCGATGATGTTCAGAAGGAGCAGCAGGATGCCGAGGCCGACGCCGACCGCGCCGCAGATCAGACCGGCCTTGGCCTGGCCCGCGTTGTTGGCCTGGCCCTGGGCGACCTTCTGCTTGGCGAGGTAGCCGGTCACCACGGCGGCGATGCCCACCGGGATACCCAGGTAGACGCAGCAGACCAGCGGGATCGACGCGATGCCGAGGATCATCGACACCAGACCGAGGGTGTTGTTCTGCCCCTGGGCCTGCGGGTACCCGGCGTTCGGGTACGTCGGAGCGCCGTAGGGCTGCTGCTGCCCGTACGGCGCCTGCGGAGCGCCGTACGGGTCCTGCGGCGGCTGGCCGTAGGGCGGCTGCCCCGGGGCGGGCTGGCCGTACGGCTGACCCGAGGTGGGCTGCTGCCCGTACGGGGCGGCCGGCGGCGGGGCGTACGGGTCGTGCGGCGGCTGGGGTGCGGTCGGGTCGTTCGGCTGCTGGCCGTACGGGTCCTGACCGGGATTACCGGGCTGCATTCGAGAGAACTCCTTGGTCGGTTCCGTCAGTTGGTGCTGCTGTCCCCACTCATGATCGCGCCCAGACCACCCAACGCACAGCACAGCAGCACGATGACGAGCCACGCGATGCCCACGATGAGGGCCCACTTGGACCACTTGCGCGACTCCGCGGCGGCGGCCTGCGCGCCGGCGTAGTCGCCCTGCTGCAGCAGCGGGTTGACCTTCGACGCGTTGATGATTGCCGGGATGGCCAGGGGCCAGAACAGGAAGATGGCGACGATCGACATCGTCATGTTGTTGTTGATCGGCGGCTGCTGCTGGGGGTGGGCGCCGGGATGCATGGGGGTGCTCCTCATTCGATCGGCACGCTCGCCGTGCCGGATTACTGACAGGGGTGCGGGCCGGCGCGGTGTCCGGCCCGAGCGACCGGCAGCGTACCGGTTCGATGCTCGTCCGCACCGGCACAGACGCGGCGCGCCGCCCGGTCGAAGGGCGTTCGTGACCTGCCCGATAGGGTGTTGCGGTGACCGAGCCTGCTTCCGTCGCCCGTATCGTCGTCCTCGTCTCCGGCTCGGGGAGCAACCTCCAGGCCCTGCTGGACGCCGCCGTCGATCCCGCGTACGGCGCCCAGGTGGTGGCGGTCGGCGCGGACCGTGACGGCATCGCGGGCCTGGACCGGGCCGAGGCCGCCGGGGTGCCGACCTTCGTCGAGCGGGTCCGGGACCACGACAGCCGGGAGGACTGGGACCGGGCGCTCACCGCGCACGTCGCCAAGCACCAGCCCGACCTGGTCATCTCCGCCGGGTTCCTCAAACTGGTCGGCCCGCACTTCCTCGCCGCCTTCGGCGACCGCTACCTGAACACGCACAACACCCTGCTGCCGGCGTTTCCCGGCATCCACGGCCCGCGCGACGCCCTCGCCTACGGCGTGAAGCTCACCGGGGCCACGCTGTTCTTCGTCGACGCCGGCATGGACACCGGGCCGATCGTGGCGCAGGTCGCGGTGCCGGTGCTCGACGACGACGACGTGGACACCCTCACCGAACGCATCAAGGAAGCCGAGCGTCGCCAGCTCGTCGAGCAGGTCGGTCGGCTGGTCCGCGAAGGCTGGACCATCACCGGAAGGAAGGTCACGGTTCCGTGAGTCCCACTCAGGACGGGCGTCGCCCGATTCGGCGGGCGCTGGTCAGCGTCTACGACAAGACCGGTCTGGTCGAGCTGGCCCAGGCCCTGCACGCGGCCGGCGTCGAGATCGTGTCCACCGGCAGCACGGCGGGCGCCATCGCCGCAGCCGGCGTGCCGGTGACGCCGGTGGAGACGGTGACCGGCTTTCCCGAGGTGCTCGACGGGCGGGTGAAGACCCTGCACCCGAAGGTGCACGCGGGCCTCCTCGCCGACCTGCGCAAGGACACGCACGTGGCGCAGCTCGACGAGCTGGGGGTGGCCGCGTTCGACCTGTTGGTCTCCAACCTCTACCCGTTCCAGGCGACGGTCGCCTCCGGGGCCGGCGTCGAGGAGTGCGTGGAGCAGATCGACATCGGCGGCCCGGCCATGGTGCGTGCCGCCGCCAAGAACCACGCCTCGGTCGCCGTGCTCACCGACCCGGCCGGCTATCCGGCGCTGCTCGGCGCGCTCGACGAGGGCGGCTTCACGCTGGCCCAGCGTCGGGCGCTGGCGGCTCGCGCGTTCGCCGACATCGCCGAGTACGACGTGGCGGTGGCCCAGTGGTGTGCCCGTGAGCTGGCCCCCGCCGACGACACCTGGCCGGCGTTCGCCGGTTCGGCGCTGCGCAAGTCGACGGTGCTGCGGTACGGCGAGAACCCGCACCAGCCGGCCGCGCTCTACACCGACCCGGACGCCCCGGCGGGGTTGGCCCAGGCCGAGCAGCTGCACGGCAAGGAGATGTCGTACAACAACTACGTCGACGCGGACGCCGCCTGGCGGGCCGCCAACGACTTCGCCGACCAGCCGGCGGTGGCGATCATCAAGCACGCCAACCCGTGTGGCATCGCGGTCGGCGTCGACGTGGCCGAGGCGCACCGCCGGGCGCACGCCTGTGACCCGGTGTCGGCGTTCGGTGGCGTCATCGCCGTCAACCGGCCGGTCTCGGTCGAGATGGCCCGGCAGGTGGCCGACATCTTCACCGAGGTGGTGGTCGCCCCCGGCTTCGACGAGGGCGCGGTCGAGGTGTTGCAGGGCAAGAAGAACATCCGGCTGCTGCGTGCGCCTGCCTGGACCCCGGCGAAGATCGAGTGGCGGCCGGTGACCGGTGGCGTGCTGACCCAGGTCGCCGACCGGGTGGACGCCCCCGGCGACGACCCGGCGACCTGGCAGTTGGCGACCGGCGAGGCCGCCGACGAGGAGCTGCTGCGCGACCTGGCGTTCGCCTGGCGGGCGGTGCGCGCGGTGAAGAGCAACGCGATCCTGCTCGCCAAGGACGGCGCGACCGTCGGGGTGGGCATGGGTCAGGTCAACCGGGTCGACTCGGCCCAGCTCGCGGTCAGCCGTGCCGGCGCCGACCGGGCCCGTGGCTCGGTGGCCGCCTCGGACGCGTTCTTCCCGTTCGCCGACGGCCCGCAGATCCTCATCGACGCAGGCGTCCGCGCCATCGTCCAGCCCGGCGGCTCCATCCGCGACGAAGAGGTCGTCGAAGCGGCGAAGAAGGCCAACGTAACGATGTACCTGACCGGAACCCGCCACTTCTTCCACTGACCCCCCTCGCCCCCGGTTCTCGTTGATCATGAAGTTGTTGCCCTGACACGCCGATGTGCAGGGCAACAACTTCATGATCAGCCGGGGAAAGGGCCTGGCGAGGGGCCGGGGGTCAGGCCGTGGTGGGGGAGCGGAGTTCGGCGAAGTGGCAGGCGGACGGGTGCGGGTCTGCCGCTCTCGGCACGGTCTGCGGGTCCTCGATCGCGCAGATCTCCTGCGCCTTCCAGCAGCGGGTCCGGAAGTGGCAGCCGCTGGGCGGGTCGGCCGGGCTCGGCACGTCGCCGACCAGCCGGATCATGGTGCGCTGGTCGCGTACCTCCGGGTCCGGCACCGGCACGGCCGAGAGCAGAGCCTGGGTGTACGGGTGGGTGGCGCGCTCGTAGATCTCGTCCTCGGTGCCGATCTCGACGATCCGCCCGAGGTACATGACCGCGACCCGGTCGGCGATGTGCCGCACCACGGACAGGTCGTGGGCGATGAAGATGTACGAGAGCCCCAGCTCGTCCTGGAGCTGCTCCAGCAGGTTGATCACCTGGGCCTGGATGGAGACGTCGAGCGCCGAGACGGGCTCGTCGCAGACGATCACCTCGGGCCGCAGCGCGAGCGCACGGGCGATGCCGATGCGCTGGCGCTGACCGCCGGAGAACTGGTGCGGGTACCGGTTGATGTGCTCCGGGTTCAGCCCGACGACGTCCAGTAGCTCCTGGACCCGCTTGGCCTTGCTGCCCTTGGGTGCGGCGTCCGGGTGGATCTCGAACGGCTCGCCGATGATGTCGCCGACCGTCATCCGCGGGTTCAACGACGTGTACGGGTCCTGCATGACCATCTGCATGTTGCGGCGCAGCCGGCGCAGTTCGGAACCGGAGGCCTTGAACAGGTTCCGACCTTCCAGGGTGGCACTTCCGGAGGTCGGCGTCTCCAGACGCATGAGCAGCCGGGCGAGGGTGGACTTGCCGCACCCGGACTCGCCGACCACGCCCAGCGTCTCGCCCCGGCGCAGCTCGAAGCTCACGCCGTCGACGGCCTTGACCGCACCGATCTGCCGCTGGAACAGCACACCCTGAGTGATCGGGAAGTGCTTCACCAGGTTGTCGACGGAGAGGATGGTCTCGCCCCGGACCTTGCTGGAGCTAGCGGGCGCTGTCATCACGGACCTCCTGCGCGAAGTGGCAAGCGCTGGTCCGGCCGTCGCCGAGGACCAGGTCGTGCGGCACCTCGTCCACGCAGACCTGCTGCGCGTACGGGCACCGGGGGTGGAAGGGGCATCCGGAGGGGATGCGCATGAGGTTCGGGGGCAAACCCTTGATCGTCGCCAGTTCCTGGCCGCGGACGTCCAGGCGGGGGATCGATTCCAACAACCCCTTGGTGTACGGGTGGGCCGGCGCCTTGTACAGCGAGCGGACGTCGGCGTGCTCGACGATCCGACCGGCGTACATGACCGCGATCCGGTCCGCGACGCCGGCGACCACGCCCAGGTCGTGGGTGATCAGGATCATCGCCATGTTGAGGTCCCGGCGCAGGTCGGCGAGCAGGTCCATGATCTGGGCCTGGACCGTGACGTCGAGCGCCGTGGTGGGCTCGTCGGCGATGAGCACCTTCGGGTCCAGCGCCAACGCCATCGCGATCATGACGCGCTGCCGCATGCCGCCGGAGAACTGGTGCGGGTAGTCACCGATCCGCTTGGCGGCACCGGGGATCTTGACCAGGTCCATCAGCTCGATCGCGCGACGGCGTGCGTCACTCCGGGACATGCCGGCGCGCTGGCGCAACGTCTCGCCGATCTGCCACCCGACCGGGAAGACCGGGTTCAGGGCGGACAGCGCGTCCTGGAAGATCATCGCGATCTCCTTGCCGCGGACCTGCCGGTGCTGCTCCTCGGAGATGCCGAGCAGGTCCTGACCCTGGTAGAGGATCTGCCCGGAGCGGACGAACGCGGGCGGGGTGTCCAGGATGCCCATGATCGCCTGCGCGGTGACCGACTTGCCGGAGCCGGACTCACCGAGCACGGCGAGGGTCTCCCCGGCGTCCAGGTGGTACGACACGCCGTTGATCACCCGGGCCACACCCTCGTTGGTCCGGAACTCGACGTGCAGGTCCCGCAGCTCCAACAGGTGACCGCCCTCGGGCGTGGCGGAGGCGGGCGTGGGTTCGACGGTTGCGTGGGTCATGGGATGTCACCGCAGCTTCGGGTCGAAGGCGTCACGGATCGCGTCGCCGAGCATGATGAACGCCAGCACGGTCAGCGCGAGGAATGCCGACGGGACGAGCAGCGGCGTCGCCGCCTCCCGCATGTGGATCCGGCCGGTGTCGATGTCCTGGCCCCACGAGATGGTCGGCGCCTTCAGTCCGATGCCCAGGAAGGAGAGCGTGGCCTCGGCGGCGATGAACGAACCGAGCGCGATGGTCAGCACGACGATGGCCGGGGCCAACGAGTTCGGCAGGATGTGTCGCCACATGATCCGGCCGTTGCCGGCGCCCAGCATCCGGGCCGCCGCGACGTAGTCCTGCTCCTTGGCCGTGATCACGGAGGAGCGGACCACCCGGGCGGCGGTGGTCCAGCCGAGCAGGGCCAGCACGAAGATCACCGCACCGATCCGAGCCCACTGGCTGTCACTGGACACCCGCTTGAGCAGCACAATCGCGGCCAGCAGCAGCGGGATGCCGAGCACCACGTCGATCACCCGGGAGAGCACCGCGTCGACCCACCGGCCGAAGTAACCGGCCAGCATGCCGACGACCAGCGCGATGATCCCGGTGCCGACCGCGGCGAGCGCGCCGACCAGCAGCGAGGCCCGGGTGCCGTAGACCGCCCTGGCGTACGTGTCGCAGCCCTGAAAGTCGTACCCGAAGATGGCCCCGCCGGACGGCCCGGCGTGCTGGCGGGAGAGCAGGCAGTCGTTCGGGCTGTTGGCGGTGAAGACGCCGGGGGCGATCGCCATCAGGGTGAAGATCACGACGAGCGCCAACGAGATCCAGAAGATCGGGTTCCGGCGCAGGTCGCGCCACGCGTCCCCGGCCAGGCTGCGCGGCTTCTGCGGCGCACCGACCTGGTTCGGGGTGCCCGGCTCGCCCGAGGGGCCACGCCGGGCGGCCTGGTTCTCGGTGGCCGCCACAGTCTCAAAGTCACTCATAGCGGATCCTCGGGTCGAGTACGGCGTACAGGACGTCCACCACCAGGTTCGAGACCAGGTAGACCACGACGAGCACACTGACGATGCCCACCACCAGCGGGCCGTCCTCGGTGCGGATGCCGCGGAAGAGGTTGAAGCCCACGCCGGGGATGTTGAAGACGCCCTCGGTGATGATCGCGCCGCTCATCAGGTTGCCCAGTTCCACACCGAGGAAGGTGACCACCGGGATGAGCGAGTTGCGCAGCACGTGGACGGTGATGATGCGGCGCTTGACCAGACCCTTGGACCGGGCGGTCCGGACGTAGTCGGCGCGGAGGTTCTCGGCCACCGAGGTACGGGTCAGCCGCAGCGCGGTGGCCAGCGACAGCGAGCCGAGCACGATGCCCGGCAGCAGGAGCGCGTAGAACGACGGGTCCGAGCCGGCGGTGGGTGGGAAGAGCTGCCACTTGACGCCCAGGAAGTACTGCGCCAGCGGGGCCAGCACGATGGTCGGGATGCCCAGCACCAGCAGGGTCAGTACCAGCGTCGAGTTGTCGAAGATGCTGGCCCGGCGGACGCCGGCGAGCACCCCGGCGGTGACGCCGAAGATGATCGCCACAGCGAGCGCGATGAGCGCGAGCCGCACGGTGACCGGCCAGGCCTGCTGGAGGATGTCACCGATGTTCCGACCGGTGAGCGACTCGCCCAGATTGCCCTGGAGCAGGTTCTTCACGTAGTCGAAGTAGCGGTAGAAGAAGCCGCCGACGCCGGTGGCGTCCAGGTGGTACTTCTCGGTCAGGTAGGCCCGTTGCGCTGGCGTCACCGGCCGTTCGCCGGCGAGCGCCTGGATCGGGTCGCCCTGCCCGGCGAATGTCAGCGCGTAGACGATCAGGGTGGTCCCGAAGAAGGCCAGGACCATCTGCAGTAGGCGCCGCAGGATGTAGCGGAACATGCTTAGCAGTCTCTCCGGAAATGTGCGAAAGGGTCGCAGTACGGCATCTCTGGTCGTACCCGAAATATCTCCAGACGTGCCGTTCGGCCCGGGGAAGCCGGCGTCACCGACGCCGGGTCCGCTGCTGCGGCCCGGCCCCGGTGGTGCGGATCGGGCCACCCAGGCTTCGTCGCCCGGGTGGCCCGCACCATGCTCAGCTCAGTTGGCTGCTTCGATCTTGACGAGGTTGACCCGCTGGAACAGGTCCATCTCGACGTTCTTGACCTTGGACGAGTGGCCGAACACGTTCTCGCCGAAGCGGAGCGGGATCACCGGCATGTCCTTGGCCAGGATGTCCTCCGCCTGCTGGTACTTGGCGATCGCCTCGTCCTGCGTCTTGGCGGCGGAACCCTCCTTGACCAGCTTGTCGAACTCCGGGTTGCTGTAGCCGTAGTAGTTCGACGAGCCGTTCGTGCTGTACAGCGGGCCGAGGTAGTCCTCCATGGTCGGGTAGTCCATGACCCAACCCATCCGGAAGGCACCCACCGGCGTCTTGTTCTCGACCTTGGTGAGCAGGTCGGCGAACTTCGGCTCGGCCGAGCCCACGGCGTCCACGCCCAGGTTGGCCTTGAGCTGGTTGACCGTGGCGTCGACCCAGTCCTTGTGACCACCGTCGCCGTTGTACGAGATGACGATCTTCGACGGGCCACCGGCGGCCTGGTAGAGCTTCTTGGCCTCGGTCGGGTTGAACTCGCCAAACTTGCCGGTGGTGTCGTCCCGGTAGCCCGGCAGGACCGGCGAGACGAAGGAGCGCGCCGGCGTCTGCGAGCCCTTGAAGACCGACTTGGTGATCTCGTCACGGTCGATCGCCATCGAGATGGCCTTACGGACGTCCGGGTTGCTGTAGTCCTTGTCGAACGTCGGGAACGCCAGGAACTGGAACGACGACATCGGGCTGGTCTTGTACCGGTCACCCAGGTCGCTCGGCGCGGTGCTCAGGCTCTCGGTCGGGATCGTGGGCAGCACGTCCAGGTTGTCCGCCAGGACGTCCGCGTAGGCCGCGGTCAGCTGCTGGTAGATCCGGAACTCGACGTTCTTCACCTTGGGCTTCTCGCCCGGGAAGGCGTCGTACCGCTCGACGTCGATCTTGCTGTCGTGCTGCCAGGTGCCCTTCATCTTGAAGGGGCCCTGCCCGATCGGCGCCTGCTCGTAGGAGTCCTTGAGCACGCCCGGGGCCGAGAACGCGGCGTCCGGCATCGGGAAGAACGCGTTGTAGCCCAGCGTGGTCTTGAAGTCGATGTACGGCTCGGAGAGCGTCACGGTGAAGGTGAGGTCGTCGACCTTCTTCAGGCCGGACATCTCCTTGGCCTTCGGCGCCTTGCCCTGCAGGTCCGCGTAACCGGCGATCTTCTCGAAGAACGGGTTGGTGTCCTGGCCGTTCGGGGCGTACGCGCCGTAGTTCCACGCGTTGATGTAGTTCTGGGACGTGACCTTCTCACCGTTGTGGAAGGTGTAGCCGTCCTTGAGCTTGATCGTCCAGACCTTGTTGTCCGTCGAGGTGACCGAGTCGGCCGCGACCTCGTACGGCTTGTTCTGGGCGTCGTAGTCGACGAGCGGGCTGAACAGGCCGGCGATGACCTGCGAGCCGGACGTCTCGGTGGTGTTGGTGGGAACCAGGTGCTTCGGCTCGGCGATCTGGATGCTGACCACCGAACTGTCGCTGCCGCCGGATCCACCGTCTCCGCCGCTGCCGCAGGCCGCGAGGCCCAGCGTCACCGCGAGCGGGAGGGCGGTCCAGGCGGCGAGTCTACGAACTCGCATTGAGCCTCCTCATCTCCTCACGCTGCGCAGTCATGCCCGACGCTGGGTTTACGCTGCGCAACAAGCGGTAACGGTAGGTCGCCTTACCGCCTGTCGACAACGGCTGGGTCGCGGGCGGGTAACGGTTCCAGGTGCACCTGCTTGCGGGTGGTCTCAACGCGTGCTACCCCAAACCGGATAGGCGGTGCTGACCTCGGCGTTCGGCCGGGATGTTGGCGATCCTGAGTGCGCTGCTGGGGCGATTTCGGTTGCCCTCCGGCGATTCGACCGGTGCCGGCCAGTCCTGCGGCCGCTGACCGTTTCAGCGGTGACCAGTTACACAAACAGTCACTGATAGTGATGAAGAGCACGTGACTCATCGTCACCAGCGGGCGTGTGATCAGAGCCCCTACGGTCGACCGGAGCGAGGTCCCGGGAACGGCAGGTGCCGGACATGAGACGATCTGGTCGTGACGGCGACGCTTCTGGACGGCAAGGCGACCGCAGCGGAGATCAAGGACGAGCTGCGGACACGGGTGAAGGCTCTCGCGGAGCGCGGCATCATCCCCGGGCTCGGCACGGTCCTGGTCGGGGCCGACCCGGGAAGCCAGGCGTACGTCAACGGCAAGCACCGCGACTGCGCCGAGGTGGGCATCGCCTCGATCCGCCGGGAGCTGCCGGCCGACGCCACCCAGCAGCAGGTCGACGACGTGATCGCCGAGCTGAACGCCGACCCGGCGTGCCACGGCTACATCGTCCAACTGCCGCTGCCCGCCCACCTGGACACCCAGCGGGTGCTGGAGCTGATCGACCCCGACAAGGACGCGGACGGCCTGCACCCGGTCAACCTCGGCCGTCTGGTCCTCGGCTACGACGGTCCGCTGCCCTGCACCCCGCGCGGCATCGTCGAGCTGCTCCGCCGCCACGACGTGGCGCTGCGGGGCGCCACCGTGGCAGTCGTGGGCCGGGGCAACACCGTCGGCCGCCCGCTCGGCCTGCTGCTCACCCGTCGCAGCGAGAACGCCACGGTGACCCTCTGCCACACCGGCACCCTCGACCTCGCCTCGCACACCCGTGCCGCCGACATCGTCATCGTCGCGGCCGGCGTACCCGGGCTGCTGACCGCTGACATGATCAATCCCGGCGCGGTGGTGGTGGACGTCGGCATCACGCGGGTGATCGGTCCCGACGGCAAGGGCCGCTACACCGGGGACGTCGACCCGGAGGTGGCCGAGACGGCCGGCGCGCTCGTCCCGATGCCCGGCGGTGTCGGCCCGATGACCCGCGCGATGTTGCTGACCAACGTGGTGGAGCGCGCCGAACGCGGCTGACCCCGTGCGCCGGGGGACACCGGTGACGTTCACCCCATCCCGGGGAAGGCCGCCGCCCCTGGCCCGATCGGTGTCAGGATGGCTGATACGGTCCGGAAAACCGACTGGTATCAGGGAGTGGGACGACCATGGGTAAGAAGGTCACTGTCGTCGGGGCTGGGTTCTACGGCTCCACCACCGCACAGCGCCTGGCCGAGTACGACGTCTTCGACACTGTAGTGATCACCGACATCGTGGAGGGCAAGCCCGCGGGCCTCGCGCTCGACCTCAACCAGTCGCGGGCCATCGAGGGCTTCGAGACCAAGGTGGTCGGCGTGACCACCGGCCCGAACGGCGAGGGCTACGAGGCCATCGAGGGCTCCGACGTCGTGGTCATCACCGCCGGTCTGCCCCGCAAGCCGGGCATGAGCCGGATGGACCTCCTCGAGACCAACGCCAAGATCGTCCGCCAGGTCGCCGAGAACGTCGCCAAGTACGCCCCGAGCGCCGTCGTCATCGTCGTCTCCAACCCGCTGGACGAGATGACCGCCCTGGCGCAGATCGCCACCCAGTTCCCCAAGAACCGGGTCCTCGGCCAGGCCGGCATGCTCGACACCGCGCGGTTCAGCAACTTCGTCGCCGAGGCGCTGAACGTGCCCGTGGCGTCCGTACGCACCCTGACCCTCGGCTCGCACGGCGACACCATGGTCCCGGTGCCGTCGCAGAGCACCGTCAACGGCAAGCCGCTGCGCGACGCCATGCCGGCCGAGCAGATCGAAGAGCTGGTCGTCAAGACCCGTAACGGTGGCGCCGAGGTCGTCGCGCTGCTCAAGACCGGTTCGGCGTACTACGCCCCGTCCGCCGCCGCCGCCCGGATGGCGAAGGCCGTGGCCGAGGACTCCGGCGACGTCATGCCGGTCTGCGCCTGGGTCGACGGTGAGTACGGCATCTCCGGCGTCTACCTGGGCGTCGAGGCCGAGATCGGCGCCGAGGGCGTCCGTCGGGTCGTCGAGACCGACCTGGACGCCGACGAGCGTGCCAGCCTCCTGGAGGCCGCCGAGGCCGTCCGCGCCAAGCAGAGCGACATCTCCAGCATGTAGTACCCACGAACGCAGAAAAGGGCGCGCCGGCTCCGCCGACGCGCCCTTTTCACGCCCCACCCACCCCCCCACCCACCCCCCCACCCACCCCCCCACCCACCCCCCCACCCACCCCCCCACCCACCCCCCACCCACCCCGGCCCCCGGCCCCGATCCGGGCGGTGATCATGAAGTTGTTGTCCCGACGCGCCGTGCGGGCGGGCAATAACTTCATGATCATCCGGTGGACCGGCGCGGGCCGGAGGGGTGGCGCGGGAGCGGGGGGCGGGGGGTGGGGGGATTTCGGTGGATCTGGGGGTGTGGGTCGGTGGCATCGCGCGGCCGTGTCGGGGAACTGCTGTGCCGGGCAGCCTGGTTTCAGTGGTCGGCCGAGGCCGGCTGGGGGCTGCCGGGCCAATTGCAGTACGCTCGTACTGCTTGAGCACGTGTCCCCCGAGAGGAGCGCCGGCCGATGGCGAAGATCAAGGTAAACAACCCGGTCGTGGAGCTCGACGGCGACGAGATGACCCGGATCATCTGGAAGCAGATCCGGGAGCAGCTGATCCTGCCCTACCTCGACGTCGACCTGCACTACTACGACCTGTCGATCCAGTACCGCGACGAGACCGACGACCAGGTCACCATTGACGCCGCCAACGCCATCAAGGAGCACGGCGTCGGCGTCAAGTGCGCCACCATCACCCCGGACGAGGCCCGGGTCGAGGAGTTCGGCCTGAAGAAGATGTGGCGGTCGCCCAACGGCACCATCCGCAACATCCTCGGCGGCGTCGTCTTCCGTGAGCCGATCATCATGTCCAACGTGCCGCGCCTGGTCCCCGGCTGGACCAAGCCGATCATCATCGGCCGGCACGCCCACGGTGACCAGTACAAGGCCACCGACTTCGTCGTCCCCGGCCCGGGCACGGTGACCATCACCTACACCCCGGCCGACGGCGGCACGCCGATGGAGATGGAGGTCGCCAACTTCCCCGGCGGCGGCATCGCCATGGGCATGTACAACTACGACGAGTCGATCCGGGACTTCGCCCGCGCCTCGTTCCGGTACGGCCTGGACCGCAACTACCCGGTCTACATGTCGACCAAGAACACCATCCTCAAGGCGTACGACGGCCGGTTCAAGGACATCTTCGCCGAGGTGTTCGAGGCGGAGTTCAAGGCCGAGTTCGACGCCGCTGGCCTGACCTACGAGCACCGGCTCATCGACGACATGGTCGCCGCCGCGCTCAAGTGGGAGGGCGGGTACGTCTGGGCCTGCAAGAACTACGACGGTGACGTGCAGTCCGACACCGTCGCGCAGGGCTTCGGCTCGCTGGGCCTGATGACCTCGGTGCTGCTCTCCCCGGACGGTCGTACCGTCGAGGCCGAGGCGGCGCACGGCACGGTCACCCGGCACTACCGGCAGTACCAGAAGGGCGAGAAGACCTCGACCAACCCGATCGCGTCGATCTACGCCTGGACCCGGGGCCTGGCCCACCGGGGCAAGCTGGATGGCACCCCGGCGGTCACCGAGTTCGCCAACACCCTGGAGCAGGTCATCGTCGACACCGTCGAGGGCGGTCAGATGACCAAGGACCTCGCGCTGCTCATCTCGCGCGACGCCCCGTGGCTGACCACCGACGAGTTCATGAACGCGCTCGACGAGAACCTGGCCCGCCGGCTCGCCGCCTGACCAGAGCCTCACCACCGGAGCCCGTCGGCAGCCGCCGGCGGGCTCCGCTGTGTCCGGCGGGCGACACGCGGGCGGCGTCACCGGCCTCGGGGCGCCTCGTTGACCAGGGTGGACGAGATGCCAGTCGCGTCCGAGAAGGTTGACCGAGGTCGACCGCGGTGTGTGTGCCGATCAGCCAGCCTTCCCGGCTGTGTCGCGCACAGCCAGCCGTCCCTTCCCTGCGGGGGGCCCTGTCCCGGGCCCCCCGCGCCCTGTTCCCCGACGCTCACTGGCGCTCGCCGCCGGGGTTCACGGCGACGTGCCGCACTCGGGGGAACGGTCAGGCGGCGCGCAGCAGTTCGGCGGCGCGTTCGGGGGAGATGTCGTTGATGAAGACACCCATGCCCGACTCGGAACCGGCCAGGTACTTCAGCTTGTCCTTGGCCCGTCGGATGCTGAAGAGCTGAAGGTGCAGGTGGCCCAGCTCGCGGTCGATCCGCACCGGCGCCTGCTGCCACGACGCGATGTAGGGCATCGGCATGTCGAACAGGCTGTCGAAGCGGCGCAGCAGGTCCAGGTAGAGCGGCCCGAAGGCGTCCCGCTCGCTGTCGTTCAGGGCCGGGATGTCCGGTACCACGCGCCGCGGCGCGAGGTGCACCTCGAACGGCCAGCGGGCTGCCGCCGGCACGAACGCCGTCCAGTGCTCGTTCTCGGTGACGACCCGGTCGCCGGTGGCGCGCTCGGCGGCCAGCACGTCCGCGTACAGGTTGCCCCCGCCGGTGCGCTCGGCGTGCCGGCGTGCCGCGGCGAGCAACGCCCGGGTGCGCGGCGTCACGAAGGGGTACGCGTAGATCTGCCCGTGCGGGTGGTGCAGTGTGACACCGATCTCGACACCCCGGTTCTCGAAGCAGAAGATCTGCTCCACCCCGGGCAGTTCGCCGAGCACCTCGGTCCGGTCGGCGAGCGCGTCCAGCACGGTGCGCACCCGGCGCGGCGGGAGGCTGGCGAAGGAGGCGTTGTGGTCGGAGGTGAAGCAGACCACCTCGCACCGTCCCTGGCCCGGTCGCACCTGCGTGAAGGGGGTGATTTCGCCGGGCTCGTCGACGACCCGGCCGCTGAACGAGGGAAACCGGTTCTCGAAGACCACGACGTCGTATTCCGGTGCGGGGATCTCGGTCAGCCGGTCGCCCTCGGACGGGTCGAGCGGGCACTCGTTCGCCGGCGGGAGGAACGTACGGGTCTGCCGGTGCACGGCCACCGCCACCCACTCGTCGGTCAACGGGTCGTAGCGCAGTTGCGACGCGGGTGGCGGCGGCGGCAGGTCACGGCGGTCCGGCTGGTCGCGGACGGCGTCCTCGTTCTCGTCGAAGTAGATCAGTTCCCGGCCGTCGGCCAGGTTGATCGCGGTGCGCTTCACGGCGCCGTCCCCTCACTCGTCGGCGTGCGCGTCGCGCGGCCCGCCGTCGTCGCCTTAACCATGATCAATTGGCCCACCTGTTCGCCGAGTACCCGTCGCGCGGTCGGAGGCAACGCCTCGTCGCTGACCAGTACGTGGGCTGCCGTCAGCTCGACGATCGAGGAGATGCCGACCGTGCCCCACTTCGTGTGGTCGGCGAGCACCACCAGTTGGTCCGCCGCGGCGACCAGCGCCCGGTTGATCTCGGCTTCCATCAGGTTCGGGGTGGTGAAGCCGGCCCGCTCGGTGATGCCGTGGACACCCAGGAAGAGCAGATCGAGGTGCAGCCGGCGGACGGCCCCGACCGCGAGCGGGCCGACCAGCGCGTCCGACGGCGTCCGGACGCCGCCGGTGAGCACCACCGTCTGGTCGGACCGACCCCCGGCGTGCAGGATCTCGGCCACCGGCAGCGAGTTGGTCACCACGGTCAGACCGGGAACCTCCACCAGCCTGCGGGCCAGTTCGGCGGTGGTGGTGCCGGCGGAGAGGGCGACCGCCGCGCCGGGCCGGACCAGTGCCGCCGCCCGGTCCGCGATGGCGGCCTTCTCCGGCAGTTGCCGGACGGACTTGGCGTGGAAGCCGGGCTCGTCGGTCGAGCTGGTGCCGGCCGCGGTCGCCCCGCCGTGCACCTTGGCCAGCAGGCCGCGCTCGTGCAGCGTCTCCAGATCACGCCGGATGGTCATGTCGGAGACGCCGAACTCGGTCGCCAGGTCGGTCACCCGGACACCGCCGGTGGCGCGGACCCGATCGAGGATGGCTGACTGCCGCTGCCGTGCGAGCATCCGCCGTGCCTCCCAGGGGTCCACGTACTCTCACGCGGTCGAACGTGTTCCAACAAAGATGAACACTAGCGCGTGCCCGGAACCGGCGGAAGGAAAGGGGCGGAGCGACGGTCAGGCGGACTGGATCTTCAACTCCACCCAGCCGGTCTCGGTCAGGTGATCGAGTACGGCCTGCACCGCCTCCGCGATGCTCATGCGGGAGGTGTCCAGCACCAGGTCCGCGTCCGTCGGCTCCTCGTACGGGTCGTCGATGCCGGTCATCCCGGTCAGCAGACCAGCGCGGGCCCGCGCGTACAGGCCCTTGCGGTCCCGTTGCTCGCACACCTCGAGCGGTGTGGCGACGTGCACCAGCACGAAGCCCGCCCCGGCGGCCAGGGCCATCTCCCGTGCCGTCGCACGGGCCGCGGCGTACGGAGCGATCGGGCAGCAGATGCCCATACCGTGATGCCGGGCGATCTCGGCCGCCACCCACCCGATCCGGCGGACGTTGAGATCCCGGTCGGTCTTGCTGAAGGTCAACCCGGCGGAGAGTTCCCGGCGCACCACGTCGCCGTCGAGGAGGGTCACCGACCGGTCGCCGTTCTCCCGCAACGCGTCGGCCAGCCCTCGGGCGATGGTGGACTTGCCGGACCCGGAGAGGCCGGTCAGGAACACCACGAGCCCCCGGTGCCGGCGCGGTGGCCGGGCCCGGGCCAATTCCTTCGCCACCGCCGGCGGGGTGTGCCACTCGGGCAGGGGAAAGCCTCGGTCGAGCAGATCGTCGATCTCGTCCTGGGTGAGCGCGAGACGCCGGTTACGCGGCGGGATGTCCTCCCGCCAGCGCCACTGCCCGTCCCGGTTGTCGTACGCCAGCTCGCGCGGCACCAGCACCCGTAGGCCCGCCCCGGAGAGCATCTCCCCGGTGGAGAGCAGGTGGGTGACCCCGTACGCGGCCGAGACGCGGGCCCGCAGCAGCGCGTCGCTGATCTCGTCGCGGCGGTGCGACAACGGCACCGCCACCAGGGTGGCCGGGGGCATCCGGTCGCGGGCGGCGAAGATCGTACGCACCAGCGCCTCGGGTGCGAGCCCACCGACCCCGCCCTCGCCGACCGGGATCATCACCAGCAGATGGGCGGCCAGGGTACGGGCGGCGTGCGCGATCTGGGCGAGCTGCGGCCGGTGCAGCGGACGGTCGGCGATGACCCCGAGCACCCGGCCCGGGGGAAGCAGCGCCCGCACCTCCTCGGGGCTGCGTCGCAACCGCTGGAACGGGCCGTGAGCGCCGTCGCCGAGCCGCCGGAGCGGGCCACCCAGGCCCGCGACGCCCTCGCGTACCGGCCAGACGTCCGCCACGTCGAGGGCGGCTGCCGGCGCGCCCTCGGCGTCGGTCAGCACCAGAACCCGGCGGGTCTCGTCGCGCGGGTCGAAGCCCTGCGCCAACGCGGCCGGCACCTGCAGGGTCACCGGCACCTGCCACGGCGTGCCGTCGGCCAGCCGGCCGCGTCGGCTCACCGACACCAGGTCGGCACGGGTCATGAAGCCGGTCAGGGGGGCGTACGCGCCGGTCAGCAGCAGCTCCAGATCCGCGAGCTCACCGGGACGCGGCGTATACGCCGGCGCGTCCCGGAGCACCTCGTCGGGCAGCACCCAGCCGTTGCTCATTCACACCCCCCACTCGCTGACGGCACACAGTTTCGCAGCCGACCGCCGTTCGGTCGAGGCCGCCACTCCACGACGTGAGCGGTCGGGTCAGCGACGGACCCGGCGTCCCACCGCCGACCGCAGCCAGTTCCAGACCTTCCGCTCGTCACGGATCCGCGGCGTCGCGCCGTCGGCCGGGCAGATGAAGAGCAGCGGCAGCCGGGCGTCCTCGGTCCATCCGGCGTTGGTGATCCGTGCCTTGAGGAACCACTTACCCCGCGTACGACCGCCGTTGAGGGCCCGGAAGTCGATCGTGGTGGTGGCGCGCTGCACCAGATGGACGGTGTCGGCGTCGCCGGGCGCGGCGACCCGCTCGATCTGGAACTTCACCGGCAGGAAGATCTCGTCACCGGTCTCCCGGCGGCGGGCGACCACGTCCAGGCGAGCCTTACGGACCTGCGCGGTGGAGTCGAGCACGTCGGCGGAGATCTCGTCGACCGGGAGCACCAGCACGTCGCGTTCGCCGTCGGCGCGGAAGCCGATCGGCTGGTCCGCGGAGCGCAGCTCGGCCGCCACGCTCACCGTGACGGTGTGCTCGTTCGGCTCCAGCGCCTCGATCCTGGTGTGCCCGGCGATGCCCGACTCCCACTTGGCCAGCCGCCGCAGGTCCGCGACCCGTCCCCGTTCGACCAGGTACGCCACGGCCCGTTGCAGCGGTGGCAGGCCGGCCGCGACCCCGGGAGCGAACCGCTCCTGGATGATTTTCTGGGCTTCGGCGGCGACCTGCGCCACCCAGTCCTCGGGCGCCTCCAGGAGCCGCTTACCGCGCAGCCGGTTGATCATTTCGTTGCGCAGCCACCGCCGGTGCAGCCGGTCGCGCAGCGGCCCCGGCTCGGTGTGGGCGGTGACGACGTCGAGCGCGTCGCGCACGCTCGCGAAGTAGCTCGCCGGCTCCAGCCGGGCCGCGGTGACGTTCTTGGCGTCGGGCCGCTGGGTGTGGTGGTAGCAGGTGTAGTCGGACAGCACGCAGGTGCGGCGGGACGCGAAGTAGGCGCGTACGACGAACGAATGGTCCTCGAGCCGCCGCTTGCCGCCCTCCGGGAACCGCAGCTTGTGCTCGTCGAGGAAGGTGCGGCGGAACAGCTTGTGACAGGTCAGGCTGTCGATCAGCGGCGCGTTCTCCAGGGTGGCGTCGAAGCGGTTCTTGCGGAACAACTCCCGGGGCACACCGCGCCCGTGCCCGGCCATCTTCCCGATCACCAGGTCCGCGTCGTACTTCTTCGCGCAGTCGTAGAGCCGTTCCAGCGCCTGGTCGGCGAACCAGTCGTCGTCGTCGGCGAAGAACACGTACTCGCCTCGGGCCCGCTCGATCCCGACGTTGCGCGGGCGCGACGGCCAGCCCGAATTCTCGATGTGTACGACCTGGATGTGCGGGTGCTTGGCGGCCAGCTGGTCCAGCCGCGCGCCCGTGCCGTCGGTGGACCCGTCGTCGACGAAGATCGCCTCGAACTCGTCGGCGGGTAACGACTGGCGTAGCAGCGAGGCCACCAGCTTCTCGATGTGCGGGCCGCAGTTGTACGCGGGCACCACGACACTGACCTTGGGGACGCCAACCTCGACCATCACGATCCTTCCCGCGTCGGCGGTCGAATATCCCCCGGAACACTGCCCGGTGAACGGGAAGTGAATCGTGCCACCCCGGAGTGGACTTTCCGGCGGCGGGGTCCGGGTGAGCGCAGGACCGGCGCAAACGTTCACCGGACCACGGGGTCCGACTCCGCCTCGGCCGGACCGCCCCGATGGAACAGACCCTAGGGGTGCGGCGCCGCGAGGATCAGGGGAGCGCCGGGGGCGCGCCGGTGTCGACCTGGGGCATCGACTCCCTACGCTGGCCTGGTGACACTGATCGCGACCCAGTCGCTCACCAAGACGTACGGAGGTCGGGTCACCGCGCTCACCGATCTCACCGTCGCCGTCGAGCCCGGGATCATCGGCCTGGTGGGGGCGAACGGCGCCGGCAAATCCACCTTGATCAAGATTCTGCTCGGCCTGATCGCCCCGACCAGCGGGAAGGTGTCGGTGCTCGGCATCGACCCGACCGCCGAACCGGCGGCGGTCCGCGCCCGCGTCGGCTACATGCCCGAGCACGACTGCCTGCCACCCGACCTGTCCGCCGCCGAGCTGGTCACCCACCTCGGGCGGATCAGTGGCCTGCCGCGCACGGTGGCCCGCGAGCGCGCCTCCGAGGCGCTGCGGCACGTCGGGCTCTACGAGGAGCGCTACCGGCCGGTGGGCGGCTACTCCACCGGCATGAAGCAGCGGGTCAAGCTGGCCCAGGCGCTGGTGCACGACCCCGACCTGCTGTTGCTGGACGAGCCGACGAACGGTCTGGACCCGGCCGGGCGGGACGCCATGCTGGCGTTGGTGCACCGGATCGGCACCGAGTTCGGCATCTCCGTCCTGGTGTGCTCGCACCTGCTGGGCGAGGTGGAGCGGATCTGCGACACGCTGATCGCCATCGACGGTGGCCGGCTGCTGCGCGCCGACCACATCTCCGCGATGACCTCGGCCACCGACGTGCTGGCCGTCGAGGTCAGCGAGGGCACCGAGGAGCTGGCCGCCCGACTCGCCGCGCTCGACCTGCCGGTGGCGCGCGACGGTCGGCTGCTGCTGGTGCCGCTCGCCGACGACAGCACCTACGACCTGATCCTCGGCGCGGTCGCCGAACTGGACCTGCCGCTGCACCGGCTGGACCAGCGCCGGCACCGGGTGGCCGAACTCTTCGCCACGAGGGAGCTCACCCATGCCTGAGCCGTCATCCGCCGTCCGGTCCGCGCCGGCCGGCGTCATCCACGACATCGGCTACCAGCGCTACGAGGGCCCCCGCCTGGGCCGCCGGCACGTCTTCGGCGCGCTCTACCTGCACGGGCTGCGGACCATCTTCGGGCTCGGCCGCAGCGCCAAGGCCAAGATCTTCCCGTGGCTGGTGATCGGCATCGTCACCCTGGTCGCGGTGGCCCTGGCCGCCGTACGTAGCCAACTCGGTGAACCGGTCGCCACGTACGCCCAGTTCGCCGACGCGATGAGCTGGCTGGTCCTGTTCTTCGTCGCGGTGGCCGCGCCGGAGCTGGTCTCCCGCGACCTGCGCAGTGGTGTGCTGCCGCTCTACTTCTCCCGCCCGCTGCCCCGCGCCGACTACGCGATCGCCAAGCTGCTGGCGCTGGTCACCGGCCTCTGGCTGTTGCTCGGCGGGCCGCAACTGATCATGTTCCTGGGTGCCGCGTTCACCACCAAGGACGGCCTGAAGGGCGTCTGGAACGAGCTGCTCGACCTGCTTCCGGGCCTGCTCTACGCCGGGCTGTGGGCGGTGGTCTTCGCCTCGGTGGGGTTGCTCGTCGCGTCGCTGACCGGCAAGCGCGCGTTCGCCGCCGGTGGGGTGGTCGCCGTCTTCCTGATGACCACCCCGATCGTCGGCACGCTGAGCATCCTGCCGTCGCGGACGGCCAACGAACTGGCCGGGCTCGCCTCGCCCTCCACCCTGGTCCAGGGGGTGGGCATCTGGTCGCTCGGTGACCTGCTGGTCCCCGACAACCAGGGCGGTGGCCCGTCGATCGGCGGGTTCGGCCCGGTCTACGCCTTGGTCGCGGTGCTGCTGGTCGTCGGCGCGACCACCCTCCTGCTGGCCCGCTACCGGAAGGTCGCCTCCTGATGAGCAGCACGCTGAGCCTGACCGGGGTGTCCCGGTGGTACGGCAACGTGGTGGCCGTCAACGACATCAGCATGACCCTCGGCCCAGGGGTCACCGGCCTGCTCGGCCCGAACGGCGCCGGCAAGACCACGCTGCTGCACATGATGGCCGGATTCCTCGCCCCGTCGCGCGGCACGGTGACCCTCGACGACGAGCCGACCTGGCGGAACCCCGGCGTCTACCGCCGGCTGGGCCTGGTCAGCGAGCGGGAGGCGGTGCAGAGCTTCCTCACCGCGTACGAGTTCGTGCTCGCCAGCGCCAAGCTGCACCGACTGACCGACCCGGCGGCGGCGGCGCGACGCGCCATCGACCTGGTGGAGCTGGAGTCGGCGCAGGACCGTCGGATCGGCACGTACTCCAAGGGCATGCGGCAGCGCGCGCGGGTGGCCGCGGCGCTGGTGCACGACCCGCAGGTCCTGCTGCTCGACGAGCCGTTCAACGGGATGGACCCGCGTCAGCGGCTGCACATGATGGAGCTGCTGCACTCCCTCGGCGACTCCGGCCGGACGATCCTGTTCAGCTCGCACATCCTGGAGGAGGTCGAGCAGGTCTCCGGCACGGTGCAGGTGATGGTGGCGGGCCGGCTGGCCGCCTCCGGCGACTTCCGGACCATCCGTCGGCTCATGACCAACCGGCCGCACGTCTTCGCGGTGCGCTCCACCGACGACCGGGCGCTGGCCGTCGCCCTGATCGCCGAACCGTCGGTGAGTGGCGTCGAGCTGGACCGCGCCGGCCTGACCGTGCGCGCCGGCGACTACGGCGCCTTCACCCGGGCGCTACCCCGGATCGCCCTGCGCCAGGGCATCCGGGTGCGTCAGTTGGTGCCGTCCGACGAGTCCCTGGAGAGCGTCTTCTCCTACCTGGTGGAGGCCTGACGTGAGTGCGAGGAGTAAACGAGCGCAGCGAGTGAGCCCCGCAGTCACGAACGAAAGAGGCTGAGAACATGTCGACCATTACCTGGATCACCGCGCGCGGGCTGTTCGGCCGGCGCCGGTTCCTGCTGCTGCTCCCGCTGCCGCTGGTGCTGCTCGGCCTGGCCGTCCTCTGCCGTTCGCTGGGTGTGGACCCCCGCCAGTGGGGCCCGCCGGTGCTGGTCGGCCTCGGCCTGGCGGTGGTGCTGCCGGTGGTGGCCCTGATCATCGGCACGGGCGTGCTGGGCGCGGAGATCGACGACGGCACGGTCGTGCACATCCTCACCAAGCCGCTACCGCGCTGGCAGATCGTGCTGCCGAAGCTCGCGGTCGCGACCGGGGTCACCGCGGCCACCGTCGCGGTGCCGCTCTACGTCGCGGGCGTGCTCGCCGATTCGGTACGCCTCGGACTGGCGCTCGCCGCCGCGTCCGCGCTCGGCGCGCTGGCGTACTCGGCGCTGTTCCTCGCGCTCAGCCTCGTCACCCGGCGTCCGGTGCTGCTCGGCCTGGTCTACGTGCTGATCTGGGAGGGGCTGCTGGGCAACTTCGTCAGCGGCACGAAGGTGCTCTCCATCCAGCAGTACGTGATCGCCCTCGCCGACCGACTCGCCCCCAGCGGGCTGCTGGAGACCACCGTCTCGGTGCCGGTGGCCGGCGTGATGACCGCGCTGGTGAGCGTCGGCTTCACCGTGCTGGCGATCGACCGCCTGCGCTCGTTCAGCGTGGCCGGCGAGACGAGCTGAGGCGTGCGGAGTCCGGCCAGCCCTCCGGCGACGGGTAGGGCTGGCCGGATGGACCGGGCGGGTCCCACCGGCGAGGCTGGTGGACGTGACTGTCGAAGCGGAGCGCAGACCCTTGGCTGACCCGTACTCCCGCAGCAGCCGGCCGTGGTTGATCAGCCTGGCCGCTGCCGGCCTGGCGTCCGCGACGGTCGCGACGGCCGCCCAGGGCAGCGGCCGGTTCCACTGGTGGGCCGGCTTCATCCTGATCCCGGCCGCGCTGATCGCGGCCAGCGGCGGGCCGCTGCTGGCCCGTGGTGGTGGTCGCGCCTTCGCCGGGTACGTCGTCGCCTCCGTCGGGGCGCTGGCGTTCGTGGTGGGCGCGCTGCTGATGTTCGGTGCGATGGGTAGGGGCTGGCCACTGCTGGTGGTGCTGCCCTGCCTGGCGGTGGCCGGCACGTACGGCTGGCGGGCGGGCCACCCGCTGGCCCGTGGCCTGCACCGCGTGGTGGCGCTGCTCGCGCTGACCGGCGCGCTGGTCGGGGTGACCCTGCAACTGCTCCACGTCCGGGTGATCCACCTCGGGACGGGCTGGTGGGGCGCGTTCATGATGCTGGCCGGGGTCATCGTGCTGGGCAACGCGGTCGAGTTGGCCCGGCACCGGATCCCGTACCGGCTCCAGGCGATCACCCTGCTGGTCGGGCCCTCCGTGGTGGCCTTCCTGCTCGGCCTGCGCTTCCTGCGCGGCTGGTGACGGCCGGTCCGCCGCCGCCCCCGGGGGGTGGGCGGCGGCGGACCCGGTCAGAACGCGCAGGCGATCACGAGCTCCGGGGTGCGGTCGGGGAGCAGGTCGAGCTTGCCGATCCGGCCGGCTGCCCGCAGGTCGTCGGCGACCAGGGTGAGCTGCTCCAGCAGCGCCGCCGGGCCCAGTGCCTCGGCCAGCGGCACCTCCGCCTTCATCGACAGTTTCCGCTCCGACTTGGCCCGCCGCACCTGGCCCAACGCGTCCCCGGCCAGCCGCAGCAGCGCGGGCTCGCCCGTTCCCTCGATCGCTCGGGCCACCTCGTAGGTGGTGGGCCAGGGCGCGCGGTGCACCGACCCGTACCGCCACCACGACCAGATCTCCTCGGTGACGTACGGCAGCACGGGGGCGAACAGCCGCAACTGCACCGACAGCGCCGAGGCCAACGCGGCGCGAGCCGAGTCGGCAGCCGCTCCGGTGCCGTACGCCCGTTCCTTCACCAACTCGATGTAGTCGTCGCAGAACCGCCAGAAGAACGCCTCGGTCACCTGGAGGGCGGCCGTGTGGTCGTACCCGTCGAAGGCCGTGCTCGCGGCGCTGACCACCGTGCCCAGTTCGGCGAGCATGGCCCGGTCGAGCGGGGCCGTCGCCGACGCGCGCAGCGCGTCCGCGGCGCCCAGGCCGAGCGCGAACTTCGACGCGTTGAGCAGTTTGGTGGCCAGCCGACGGCCGACCTTGATCTGCGCCGGGTCGAAGGCCAGGTCCATGCCGGGCTTGCCGCTGGCCGCCCAGTAGCGCACCGCGTCCGAGCCGTGCTGCTCCAGTAGCGCGAGCGGGGTGACCACGTTCCCCTTGGACTTGGCCATCTTCTTGTGGTCCGGGTCGAGGATCCAGCCCGACAGCACGGTGTCCCGCCAGGGCAGCACCCCGTGCTCGAAGTGCGAACGGATCACCGTGTCGAAGAGCCAGGTCCGGATGATCTCCTGCCCCTGGGGGCGGAGGTCCATCGGGAAGACCCGCGCGAACAGCTCCGGGTCGATCTCCCAGCCGCCGACGATCTGCGGCGTCAACGACGAGGTGGCCCAGGTGTCCAGCACGTCCGGGTCGCCGACGAAGCCGCCCGGCCGCCCGCGCTGCGACTCGTCGAAACCGGGCGCCGGGTCGGTGGACGGGTCGACCGGCAGCGCCGACTCGTCCGGCGTGAGAGGGTGGGACCAGTCCGGCTCGCCAGTGTCGTCGAGCCGGTACCACACCGGCACCGGCACTCCGAAGAAGCGCTGCCGGCTGACCAGCCAGTCGCCGGTCAGGCCACCCACCCAGTTGTCGTAGCGGTGTTTCATGTGCGCCGGCACCCAGTGCAGCTCCGCGCCCCGGGCCAGCAGCGTCGCCCGCAGGTCGGCGTCCCGTCCGCCGTTGCGCAGGTACCACTGGCGCGTCGAGACGATCTCCAGTGGCCGGTCGCCCCGTTCGTAGAACTTCACCGGGTGGGTCACCGGACGCGGCTCGCCGACCAGGCCACCCGCGTCGGCCAGCATTGCGACGATCTCCCGGCGCGCGCCGTTGACGGTCTGCCCGGCCAGCGCCGCGTACGGACCCGAGGGCACCCCGGCCGGTGGCTCCGGCAGCAGACGCCCGTCCCGACCGATCACCACACGGGTGTCCAACCTCAGCTCACGCCACCAGGTCACGTCGGCGAGGTCGCCGAACGTACAGACCATCGCGATGCCGGTGCCCTTCGCGGGATCGGCGAGCGGGTGGGCGCGCACCGGCACCTCGACGTCGAACAGCGGGCTGCGCACGGTCGCGTCCACCAGATCGGTGTACCGCTCGTCGTCCGGGTGGCAGACCAGCGCGACGCAGGCCGGCAGCAGCTCCGGCCGGGTGGTGTCGATGAGCACCTCGCGCCCCCCGGGCCCGGCGAACCGCAGCCGGTGGTACGCGCCGGGACGTTCCCGATCCTCCAACTCGGCCTGGGCGACCGCGGTGGCGAAGCCGACGTCCCACAGGGTCGGCGCCTCCGCCTGGTACGCCTCACCCCGGCGCAGGTTGCGCACGAACGCCCGCTGGCTGGTGGCGCGGGCCACCCGGCCGATCGTCGTGTACGTCAGGGACCAGTCCACCGAGAGCCCGAGTCGCCGCCAGAGGGACTCGAAGATCTGCTCGTCGGCGACCGTCAGCCGCTCGCACAGCTCGATGAAGTTGCGCCGCGAGATCGGGGTCGGGTCACGGCGCGCGGCGTCGTCGACCGGGGTGGCCGGCGGTCGCCACACCGGGTCGTACGCCAACGCCGGGTCGCAGCGCACCCCGTACACGTTCTGCACCCGACGCTCGGTGGGCAGCCCGTTGTCGTCCCAGCCGATCGGGTAGAAGACCGCCCTGCCCCGCATCCGCTGGTAGCGGGCGACGGTGTCGGTGTGCGTGTACGAGAACACGTGGCCCATGTGCAGCTCGCCCGATACGGTCGGCGGCGGGGTGTCGATGGAGTACACGTCCTTCCGCTCCCGGGAACGGTCGAACGCGTACGTGCCCTCCTCCTGCCAGCGCTGCGCCCAGCGCTCCTCGAGCCCGTCCAGACTGGGACGCTCGGGAACGCCGGCGCGGGCCGTCCTCGCCGTATCGGTCATCTGCCGATCGTAGGCATCGGCCGGGTGCGGAACCACGCAGTTGCCGATCGCCGTCGCCGTTGGTCGGCCGGCGCGTGGCTCAGACGAGCGAGTCGCGCCACTGCCGGTGCAGGGCCGCGTACCGGCCGCCGGACGCGGCGAGCACGGCCGGCGAGCCGTCCTCCACGACCCGCCCGCCGTCGACGACCAGCACCCGGTCCGCGGTCTCCACTGTGGAGAGCCGGTGTGCGATCACCAGCGCCGTCCGGTCCCGCAGGATGGTGCCGAGTGCGCGCTGCACCAGCCGTTCCGTCGGCACGTCCAGCGACGATGTGGCCTCGTCGAGAATCAGTACGGTCGGGTCGGCGAGGAACGCCCGGGCGAACGCGACCAGTTGTCGCTGGCCGGCGGAGAGCCGGCCGCCGCGTCGGTGCACCTGCGTGGCGTACCCGTCGGGCAACGCCGCGATGAACTCGTGTGCGCCGATCGCCTGGGCGGCGGCCCGTACCTCGGCATCGTCGGCACCCGGTCGGCCGAACCGGATGTTGTCCGCCACCGTGCCGCTGAACAGGTGGTTCTCCTGCGTCACGAGCACCACGGCGCGGCGCAGGTCGGCGTCGCACACCGCGCGCAGGTCGATCCCGTCCAGCAGGACCGTGCCGGCGTCCGGGTCGTGGAACCGGGCCACCAGCTTGGCGATCGTCGACTTGCCCGCGCCGGTCGGCCCGATCAGCGCGACCGTCTGTCCGGCGGGCACCCGCAGGTCCAGTCCGGCGAGGATGGGGGTGTTCGCGCGGTAGCCGAACGAGACGCCCCGGAAGGTCAGCTCGCCGTGGCCGGGCCCGCGCGGCAGCGGCACCGGCCGGGCCGGCTCGGCGACGCCGGGCCGCTCGTCGAGCACCCCGGCCAGCTTCTCCAGCGCCGCCGTCGCCGACTGCAACGAGTTGTAGAACTGGCTCAACTCCTGCATCGGCTCGAAGAAGCGGCGCAGGTAGAGCAGGAACGCGGCGAGCACACCGATCTCGGTCCGCCCACCGAGGACCCGCCATCCGCCGTAGCAGAGCACGACCGCGACCGTGAGGTTGCCGATCAACTTGATCGCCGGCGAGTACGTGGCGATCAGCCGGAACGCGTGCAGGCTCGTACGTCGGTAGTCGTCCCCGAGCGTCACGAAGATCCGCTGGTTGCGCGGCTCCCGACGGAACGTCTGCACCGCCCGGATGCCCCGCATCGACTCGACGAAGTGCACGATCACCAGCGCGACGGCCTCCCTCGTCCGACGGTAGGCGGTGGCCGAAGCCCGGGCGAACCAGCGGGAGAGCCAGAACAGGAACGGGAACGCGAGCAGGGTCACCGCAGCCAGTGGCAGGTCCAGCCAGAGCAGGATGGCGGCCACCGACAGGATCGACAGCGCGGCGAGCACCAGGCTGTCGATCCCCCCGTCGACCAACTCGGCGATGCTGTCCAGGTCGCTGGTGAGGCGGGACACCATCCGACCCGACGTGTACCGCTCGTGAAAGCCCACCGACAGCCGCAGGAAGTGCCCGAACACCCGCTGCCGCAGGTCCAGCAGGACGGCCTGGCCGATGCGGGCGGAGAGGGTCAGGAAGCCTCGGCGGGCCGCGTACTCCGTCCCGGCAGCGGCGGCGAACGCCCCGGCCACGGCGACCAGTCCGGTGGCGTCTCCGGCGCGCAGCGGAGCGATGGCGCGGTCGATGCCGACCATGACCAGGTACGGGCCGGCCATCGCGGCGGCGTTCTGTGCGAGCAGCAGACCGACGGCGGCGGCGAGCCGCCCCCGGTGCGGGCGCAGCAGATCGGCCAGCAGGGCCCGGCTGTGCCGGCGCAGCCGGGCGACGGCCTCCGGGGTGTTCGCCTCGGCCCGACTCCGATCGGCCTCCGGGTCGGTGGCCGTCCCCCGCCAGCGGCTCAGCTCCGGCTCCCCAGCGGGAGACGGGTCGGCCTGCTCCGGGGACGTCACGAGCGCACCAGCCCCCAGCCGCCCGAGGTGGACGCGCCGGGTCCCGTCGGCCCGACGCTCCCGGGCCCGGTCCCGGCCCGGTGGACGGCGGCGGCCGGTTGCGCGGGCGGTGCTCCGGCGGCTCCCGGCTGCGCCTGCTGCCTGGGCCCCGGCTCGGCGGCGAGCAACGCCCGGTAGGCGGGCACCGTGGCGAGCAGTTCCGAGTGCCGGCCGATCGCGGCGATCCGTCCACCGTCGAGCAGGGCGACGCGGTCGGCCAGCGCGATCGTCGACGGCCGGTGCACCACCAGCAGCGCGGTGCTGGCCCGCAGCACCTGCCTTAGTGCCCCCTCCACCAGCGCCTCGGTGTGCACGTCCAGGGCGGACAGCGGGTCGTCGAGCACCAGCAGCGCCGGACGACCGAGCACCGCCCGCGCCAGGGCCAACCGCTGCCGCTGGCCACCGGAGAGGGACAACCCCTGCTCACCCACGCGGGTGGCCAGACCCCACGGCAGGTCGTACGCGAAATCGGCCTGTGCCAGCGCGAGGGCCGCGCGGACCTCGTCGTCGTCGGCGTCCGGGCGGCCCAGGGTGAGGTTCTCCCACACCGACATGGAGAAGAGGGTGGGCTCCTCGAACGCCACCCCGACCAGCCGGCGCAGCGAAGCCAGCCGCAGGTCGCGCAGGTCGTGCCCGTCGAGGGTGATCCGGCCGCCGGTCACCTCGTGCAGTCGGGGGACCAGCGAGAGCAGGGTGCTCTTGCCGCAGCCGGTGGCACCGACCAGGGCCAGCGTCTCGCCCGGCTCGATGGTCAGGTCGATCTCGTGCAGGACGCCGGTGGTCGTGCCCGGGTAGCGGAAGGCGACCCGTTCGAAGCGGAGCCGGCCCTGGACCGCGTCGCGGCTCAGGGTGAGCGCGTCGGGAGCGTCCACGATCTGCGGTGGAGTGTCCAGCACCTCCTGGATCCGGTCGGCGGCGGTGGCCGCCTCCTGCCCGTTGGCGATGATCCAGCCCAGCGACTGCACCGGCCAGATGAGCATCAGTTGGAGGCTGGCGAACGCCACCAGTTCCCCGATCGTGAGCGCGCCCCGCGCGGCGGCGGCGGCCCCGGCGACCAGCACCACACCCAGCGTCAGGTTGGGCACCAGGTCGAGCAGCGCCGCCGTGTTCGCCAGCAGCCTGCCCTTGCCCACGCCGGTGTCGTGCAGTGTCCGGGCCCCGTCGGCGAAGCGGGCGGCCAGCTCGGGCCCCCGCCCGTACGCCTTCATGGTGCGCAGGCCCTGCGCGGTCTCCTCGACCAGCGTCGCCACGTCGCCCTGCTGGTCCTGCATCCGTCGGGACGCGGTGTGGTAGTGCCGACCGAACCGGCGGGCGATCAGCAGCAGCGGTACGGCGCTGGCCGCGACCAGCAGGCCGAGCGCCGCGTGCAGGTGGATCAGCAGCAGCACCACCACCACGTAGGTGGTCAGGTTGAGCACCAGGAAGAAGACACCGAACGACAGGAACCGGCGGATCACCGACAGGTCGCTGGTGATCCGGGAGAGCAGCTGGCCGGACTGCCAGCGGTCGTGGAAGCTGGCCGGCAGCCGTTGCAGGTGCGCGTAGATGTCGGCGCGCAGCGCCGCCTCCATGCCCACCGCCGAGGACGACTGCACCCACCGGCGGATGAAGATGAGCACCGCCTCGACCACGCCGAGCAGCAGCGCCAGAGCACCGAGCTGGAGCAGGCCCGCAGGCTCGTGACGGGCCACCGGCCCGTCCACCACGCGCTGCACCACCAGGGGTACGGCGATGCCGGCGGCCGTGCCGGCCAGCCCCGCGACCAGCAGCCAGGCGAACTCGGCGGCGTACGGGCGCAGGTAGCGGCGCAGCCGCCAGAGGTTGTGCACGGGGTGGCGGCCCGCGGCGACCGGGGCGGCCCGGTCGCCGTCGCTCTCCACAGGCACTACCCGACGGTAGCGTCATTGGGTGCCCGCGTAGTTGTCAGCTTGCCGTCAACCGCCGCTCATGACCGAGAAGCCACTTCTTCACGTCCAGCCCCCAGCGGTAGCCACCGAGGCTCCCGTCGGTACGCAGCACCCGGTGGCAGGGCACGAAGAGCGCCGCGGCGTTACGCGCGCAGGCGGCCGCCGCGGCCCGTACCGCGGGTGGCCGACCGGCCAGCGCCGCGTACCCGGTGTAGGTGACCGGCGCTCCCGGCGGCACGTCCCGCAGCACCTGCCAGGCGTACGCCATGAACTCGCCGCCGGTGTGCTGCCGTACCGGCACCGAGTCGATGGCGGTGAGATCTCCGTCCAGGTAGGACCGGACGGCCACGGTGGTCGGCCCGAGGTCGGCGCGTTGCCGTACCGGCGCTCGCAGGCTCGGGTGGATCAGGGGCGGCAGCGCTGCCGGGTCGGGGGTGAAGCCGGCCGCCAGGACCTGACCGTCACGGTCGGCGAGGATGCTCAGCGGACCGGTCGGGGTGGTCAGGACGGTGCTGTCGATGCTCATGCCGCTCTCCAGAGTCTGATCGTGGCGTAGGACCGCCAGGGGCGCCACCGTTCGGCGTGCGCGTCGAGGGTCCTGTCGGGTAGGCCGAGCGCTGCTGCGCCCCGGCGGATCGCGAGGTCGCTGTGGAGGAGGACGTCGGGGTCGCCGAGGGCGCGCATGGCGAGGTAGTCGGCGGTCCACGGCCCGATCCCGGGCAGCGCGAGCAGCCGTCGCCTGGTCTCCGCCCGGTCACCGCCCGGCGCGAGGTCCAGATGTCCGTCCACCAGGGCACGGGCGAGCCCGCGAATGGTCTCCCGCCGCCGCACCGGCATCCCGAACCCCGCATCCGGAATCCCCAAAACCTCCTCCGCGGTGAGGAACCCCCGCAGGTCATCGCGTTGATCATGAAGTTGTTGTCGCGACACGCCGTCGTCGGTGGCAACAACTTCATGATCGACGCCGGAGGCCAGTAGGCGGGTCAGGGTGGTTCTCGCGGAGCGGACGGAGACCTGTTGGCCGACGATCGCGCGGACGGCCATCTCGAAACCGTCGACCGCCCGGGGGACGCGGATGCCCGGCTCGGCCGCCACCACCGGGGCCAGGGCCGGGTCCGCCGCCAGCGTGGCATCGACCGCCTCCGGGTCCGCGTCGAGGTCGAGCAGACGCCGGCAGCGGGCCACCGCCGGCGCGAGGTCGCGCAGGTCGGTCAGGCGCAGCGCCGCCACCACGTGCCCGTCCGCCGGGGTCAGGGCCACCTGGCCGGGACCGTGGGGTAACCGCAAACCCCGGCGGTACGTCCCGTCGCGTACCTCCTCGACCCCGGGCAGCGCCCGCACGGCGAGGAAGTCCAGCAGTGCGGAGGCGTGCAGCGGCGGACGGTACGCCAGCCGGAGCGTGATCGTCCCCGCCCCGATCGCCGCCAGCTGCCGCCCGCGAGCGGTCCGTAGCTCCGAGGGGGCGCTCGCGTACACCTCGCGGACCGTGTCGTTGAACTGCCGCACGCTGCCGAAGCCGGCGGCGAACGCGATCTCGGCCATCCCCAGCCCGGTCGTCTCGATGAGGATCCGGGCGGTCTGCGCACGTTGGGCCCGGGCCAGCGCGAGCGGCCCGGCCCCCATCTCGGCGCGCAGCATCCGGTGCAGGTGCCGCTCGGTGTAGCCCAGTCGGGCAGCCAGCCCCGGTACGCCGTCCCGGTCGACCACCCCGTCGGCGATCAGCCGCATCGCCCGGCCCACCACGTCGGCGCGGACGTCCCACTGGGGCGAGCCGGGCGCGGCGTCCGGCCGGCAGCGGCGGCAGGCGCGCAACCCGGCGCCCTGGGCGGCGGCGGCCGACGGGTAGAACCGGACGTTCTGCCGCTTCGGGGTGACCGCCGGGCAGGACGGCCGGCAGTAGATCCCGGTCGACGTCACGCCGGTGTAGAACCAGCCGTCGAACCTCTGGTCGCGACTGTCCACCGCCCGGTAGCACCGTTCGAAGTCCATCTCCACGCCACCGATGATGCCCCGCTGCTCAAGCCCTCGGCTGGCGGGAATCGGACCCGACCGTACCCAGCCGGGCCCAGCCCGGGCTGCCTCCCGCTGATCAAGAGGTTCGCGTCACGACACGCCGTGCCCGTGACGCGAACCTCTTGATCAGCAGGGCGGGGAGGCGGGCGCGGGAGATTTCCGCCCGGAAGTGTCGGTCGTCCCGGGTAACGTCTCGCCACCAACTCAAGAAGGGGGGCGGCGATGGCGAGCGTTGCGGGTTGGGTGGCGGCGTCGACACACGGCTCGATTCCGCCGTTACCCCGCGCCGTGGCACAGTCCTTCTACCGCCGGATGCGGGCCGTCGCGCCGGCCGCCGTCGGCGCCATCGAACGGGACCGCTCCGCTTACGAGGCGGAGCCGTTCGCCGACACCGCCTGCGGCCGGCTGGTCCGGTCGCTCGACGAGTCCGGTCTGCGGGCGCTCGGCATGTGGACGCATCACTGGTGCATGCGCTTCTACGACGACGACACGAGCGTCGGCCGGCGGCTGATCGGGGAGATCGCGGCCCGGCCCGGCCTCGGCTGGACGGCGGACGAGGTGCGCTGGATGCTGCGCGAGTCGATCGCCGCAGGCCCGGCGGCAGCGGACCGGTTCACCCTGCCCCGTGCCGCGGGCGCGCAACTGCCCGCGTCCGAGCGGCCGTTCGACGACCTGCCCGCCGAGATCGAGCCTCCTGCCGAAGGCGCGACGGCGAGGCGCCCGCCCGATGCGCAGGCGTCACCTTCGGGCGCGTCGAGCGTCACCGCCGCCGACCCGGCCAGCGCGCGTCCCGCCCTCATTCCCCGCCAACGCCGCGCCGGTTGAGCGGGTTTACCCGACCCCCCACGCCGGCCGAGCGGGTCGATCGACGCCGCGCCGGCCCAGCCGGCTGGTCGGACGCCGCGCCGGCCCATCGACGGAAGATCGGGCAGGTCGACGCGCCCGAGTGCGGACAGCCCTTGGCCAATGATCGACTACGGCAGGATGGACGGCAGAGCCACCGACGGAAGGACCGCTCATGCCCGCCAGCGAACCCACCATCCTCGCCACCAGCATGGGCTTCTTCCGTGGCGATCGGGGGCCGTCCGACCTGCGTCCCGGCCCGATCTTCGAGCTGGCCGCCGAGCTGGCCGAGGCCGGTCCGCAGCCACGGATCTGCTACCTCGGGCAGGCCGTCGGTGACCAGCCGACCTCCTTCGCCGCTGCCTACGGGGCGTTCGCCGGCACGCGGTTCCGGTTGTCGCACCTGGCGCTGTTCCCGATGCCGAACGTCGACGACGTCCGAGCCCACCTGCTCGCACAGGATGTGATCTGGGTCGGCGGCGGCAGCGTCGCCAATCTCGTCGCGGTCTGGCGGGCGCACGGGCTGGACGAGATCCTGCACGAGTGCTGGCAGGCCGGCGTGGTGTTGGCCGGCGTCTCGGCCGGCTCGATCTGCTGGCACGTGGGCGGTGCCACCGACAGCTTCGGACCCCGTCTGCGGGGCTACACGCAGGCGTTGGGTTGGCTGCCGTACGGCAACGGCGTGCACTACGACAGCGAGAGTCAGCGCCGGCCACTGATGCACGAGCTGGTCGGCGACGGGACGTTGCCGACCAGCCACTGCACCGACGACGGCGTCGGCCTGGTCTACCGGGGGAGCCGGCTGGTCGAGGCGGTCGCAGACCGCGAGGGCGTCTCGGCGTACGAGGTGAGCCGTGGCGCCGACGGCAGTGTGCGGGAGACGGTCATCGCGCCCCGCCTGCTCCGCTGAGCGCCGATCAGACCCGGTCCTCGAACGCGGCGCACACGGTCGCCCGTACCTGCGGCCCCTCGATTGCCCGCAGCAGCTCCCGGGCGAGGGCGATCTGCCGCGCCTCGTCGATCGACCGGTCCATCGGCGTCACCTCCACCCGCCACCGGAAGTAGAGGTAGTCGTCCTCGTCGGCGGCGGCGAGCCGCGGGTCGGCGTCCTCGTTGGTGTTGATCTCCAGCAGGTTGCCCCGGACGTCGACGGAGTCCCGGCGGTAGGGCGTGGCGTCGGGGAGCCGGGCGCGGATCAGGTCGAGCAGCTCCGCCGCCGTCAGCGGGCCGTCGACCATGATGAGGAACTGCACGTCTGCCACCTTGGCAGACGCGCCTGTGCGCGACCAGGGGAGAAGTCCGGTCGGCGGAATCGGAGCCGCGTGGACCGGCCTGTGCGGCACCGGCGTAAGCTGGCTCGTCGTGAGTCTCACCATCGGCATCGTCGGCCTGCCCAACGTCGGCAAGAGCACGCTGTTCAACGCGTTGACCAAGAACGACGTGCTGGCGGCGAACTACCCGTTCGCCACCATCGAGCCCAACGTCGGCGTGGTCGGGCTGCCCGACGAGCGGCTGGACAAGCTGGCCGAGATCTTCTCCTCGCAGAAGGTGCTGCCGGCCCCGGTGTCGTTCGTCGACATCGCCGGCCTGGTGCGCGGCGCGTCGAAGGGGCAGGGGCGGGGCAACGCGTTCCTGGCCAACATCCGCGACGCCTCCGCCATCTGCCAGGTGGTCCGGGCCTTCTCCGACCCGAACGTGGTGCACGTCGACGGCAAGGTCTCGCCGGCCGACGACATCGAGACGATCAACACCGAGCTGATCCTCGCCGACCTGCAGACCCTGGACAAGGCGCTGCCCCGGTTGGAGAAGGAGGCCAAGCTCCGCAAGGACCGGGCCGCCGCGGTCGCCGCCGCGAAGCAGGCCATCGAGGTGCTCGACGGCGGCACCACCCTCTACTCCGGGGCCGCCGCCGCGAAGATCGAGCTGGAGCACCTGCGCGAGCTGCACCTGCTCACCACCAAGCCGTTCCTGTACGTCTTCAACGTCGACGAGGCCGAGCTCGCCAACGAGGCGTTCCTCGACGAACTGCGTGCCCTGGTCGCCCCCGCCGAGGCCGTCTTCATGGACGCCAAGATCGAATCCGAGCTGGTGGACCTGCCCGAGGAGGAGGCCCGCGAGCTGCTGGAGTCGATCGGCCAGAACGAGCCCGGCCTCAACCAGCTCGTCCGCGTCGGCTTCCGTACGCTCGGGCTCCAGACGTACCTCACGGCCGGCCCCAAGGAGGCCCGGGCCTGGACCGTCCCGATCGGCGCGACCGCGCCGGAGGCCGCGGGTGTCATCCACAGCGACTTTCAGCGCGGCTTCATCAAGGCCGAGGTGGTCTCCTACGGCGACCTCGTCGATGCCGGATCGATGGCGGCGGCCAAGGCGGCGGGCAAGGTCCGCATCGAGGGCAAGGAGTACGTCATGCAGGACGGCGACGTCGTGGAGTTCCGCTTCAACGTCTGAATCCGACCCGTTGGGGCAGGTCAGGGCCTTGGACTGTTGGTCTGGGGCACGCCGGGGGCACAACGCCACGCTTCATCGACCGCGCGGCGGGTGCGTTCCTCCGAGTCGGGCATCAGGTGCCCGCAGGGCGACAGGACCAGGGTGGCGTTTTCGTGCCCCAGCCGCTCGGCGACACGATGACCGACTCACCCTGCATCAGAAGGACTGAGGCGTAGTGGTGCCGCAGGTCGTGACTCGTGGTGCCTTTCGGTAGTCCGGCCCGCTCGACGGCCGCTGAGAAGATCAGCGAGCCGTAGTAGTCGTGCCGGTAAGGGCCGGCGAATCGGGTCGTGAAGAGCGTGCGGTCGTCGGCCGGCGGGAAGTCGGCGGTGTGCGCGCGGAGAGCGTCAGCGACCACCTGGGGAAGCGGGACGGTCCGGCGCGATCGGCGGGTTGCGTTTCTGTGCTGAGCTCGATACTTGAACTGGATCGACAGCGATAGGTGCAGATGATGGACGAGCATGCCAGTAAGCAGGAGGGGCCGTCCGCAGAAGAACTCGCGAGCCGTACAAGGTGGTTTGAGCAGTACGTCGAGACGTTGAACCAGCGATCTGTAGTGGCTAAAGCGGGTGGCGAACCGTACGCATGCCCCTGCTGCCGGCACCCGACGCTTGAGGGGCGAGGTCAGTTCGAGATCTGCTTCGCCTGCGGCTGGGAGGACGACGGGCAGGATGACGAAGACGCCGACATGGTGCGAGGCGGCCCCAACGGTTCGCTCAGTCTGACGGATGCCCGGCGTGCCTACGCCGAACGGCCGGTCAGCCTGGCGGATGCGCGGCGTGCTTATGCCGAGCGACAAGGCCGTTGGGAAGAGCGCAGACGCCGCCGATCAGCCCCCGAGACGACCTGACGTGATCGGATCGCACGCCCGTCGCCTCGGCGCTCTCGCGGAGTGTCACCCAGGCCCGGAGGGCCGCCGCAGAACGACAGGGACGTTGACCGGTGAGGGTTGGGCCAGCAGCCGGCCGGGCCGCGCGGCCAGCAGCCCGCGCGGCGCAGGGGAGCGCACGCCGGCCGCGTCGGCGAGCTGGGGGCGGTCGCGGGGTTGCGGTTACTGCGCCTCCGGCGGGGGCGCTCCGGCTCCAGGATGCCGGGACTTCGTCGGCGGGTCGCGGTCCGTGGGTGGTTGCGGTAGGCCATCCCGCCTGCCACGGACCCGGGACGAGCCGAGCAGACCACCGCCCGGCTCGCCAGCGTCCGTACGTGCGTCAAGGTCAGCTTGACATGGCGGGCCGGGCGGCGGCCCGCTCCCCGGAGGGCCGGTCGATGGCAGACGGGATGGCAAGTCTGACGGGCCTGCTGCGCCGCTTGCTACCCGACGGTGGCGGCCGATGCCTACCGGTCGGCCGTTGCGCGGGCGATCAGGGGAGGCCCCTGGTCGGGCAGGACAACGATGAACTGCCACGGTCCGTGCTCGACCCTGGCAAGCCCGACCGATCCGTTGACGCTAAGCGCCGCGACCGTGGCGGGGCCGCCTTCGACGATCCGGTCCAGCCGCGCATAGTGCTTGGCGAGGCCGACGGCGGGGCCCTTGATCCACAGCTTGATCTCGGCACCTCGGCGCAGAGCGTCGAGCAGTTCCTCGCGCAACGGTCCCGCCGCAGCCGCCAGGACCCGGTCGTGCAAGCGTTCCTGTCCGCAGGGCCGGGTCGGGGCGACGGCGGCCTGCTGCCGGCAGGTCGGGCAGGCCGAGGCCTCCTCGCGGTCGAAGAGGTGTCGGTACAATTCGACCTGGTCCTCGACGAGGCCGCACAGGGTTTCCTCGCCGCCCCAAGCGTGCTCCACACCCGGTGTCAGCGGGCAAACTGCGGCGCCAAACTCGGCCAGGACCCGTGCAGTGGCAAAGGACCAGCCTTCTTGATCAGCAAAAGTCACGGCGCGAGGTTACCGACCTAAGGCTTGAGGCGTTGCACCTCGGCCGCCAAGATCAAGGCCAGATGCAGGCGAAGATCCTCCGGCAGCGTCGGGGCACACAGGGGGCACAAGACAGCCTGAAACGTCGTCAAACAGCGATCAACGCTCGCAACCCGGAACGCCGTCTGAGTAGGTGTTGAGCGTCGTCTCCACTGGTGGCGGGGTAGCGGCTCTGAAGTCCGCTTCAACGTCTGAAGCCGGCCTGTTGCACCGCCCAGCGCCTACGTGCCGCGCTACTGGAACGCGCCACCGTGGAGTGAACGCACACGCGCCGAGCGGTTCATCGCGGCTACGGGCGCGGCATGGGGACCGCGCTGGGCGATCTCAGTCGGTGGAGGACTGACCATCCCTGCCGTGGCCGGCATCATCCGGGCCGTGCCACAGCTGTGGCAGTACGACGCATCGCAGCGGTCCGAGCAGGGGACCCACCAAAGCGGCGGACCGGGTTGATCGTCTCGGCGGGTTCGCTGCCGGCGCTGCGGACCTCGACGGTGTCGCCGGCGAGGTGGCGGAGCCAGCCGGCGGCCATCTGCGAGCGGCCGGCGTTGTGCACGCAGACGAACAGGACGCTGGGCTTGTCGCTCATCGGGCCGCTGTCTCCTTGGCGAGGTGGGGTACGAGGACGTCATCGGCCGCGTCTGCGGCGTGGGGGTACCAGGCGGCGAGCGCGGCGACGCCGACCAGACCGCCGACGAGTTGGGCGACCACGAAGCCGGGCACCGAGGTGGGGGCGATGCCGGCGAAGGTGTCGGTGACGGCCCGGCCGATGGTGACGGCGGGGTTCGCGAACGAGGTGGACGAGGTGAACCAGTAGGCGGCGCCGATGTAGGCGCCCACAGCGGCCGGTGCGACCGTGGTGCGGTCGGAGCGGGCGAGGGCGAAGACCAAAACGACCAGGCCGGCGGTCGCGATCACTTCAGCCAGCCACAGGTTTGCCCCGACCCGTTCGGTACGGGACCAGGCGACGGCCGGCAGGTTGAACATCAGGTCAGCCAGCACCGCGCCGGTGATGGCTCCGCCGGTCTGGGCGGCGGTGTAGGCGGCGAGGTCCCGACCGGTGAGGCCGGTGCCGGCACGCCGGCCGAGCCACCAGTCCACGGCGGAGACGACCGGATTGAGGTGTGCCCCGGACACCGGCCCGAACGTCAGAATCAGCGCACCCAACGCGAGGGCGGTGGCGATCGCGTTTTCCAGCAGTTGGAGGCCGACGTCGGTGGGGGAGAGCCGGGCGGCGGCGATCCCGGAGCCGACCACGGCGGCGACCAGCAGGGCGGTGCCGGCGAACTCCGCCGATGCCCGCCGGGCCAGGGTGAGGCTCACGTGGCGGCAGCCGGGGCGGCGGAGATGTCCAGCAGCGCGCCGAGCTGGCGGAACGCCTCCGGCTTGACCCGGTACCAGACCCAGGTGCCGCGCCGCTCCGAGTCGACCAAGCCAGCTTCGCGCAACAGCTTGAGGTGGTGGGAGATGGTGGGCCCGGACAGGTCGAATGCCGGCGTCAAGTCACAGACGCAGATCTCCGGGACCGACGCGATCATCGACATCAGCCGCAGCCGGACCGGGTCACCCAGGGCCTTGAACAGCGGCGCGACCACCGCTGCCTGCTCGGCGTCCATCGGGCGGGCCGCGATCGGGGAGCAGCAGGCGACCGCGTTGAGGTCCGCCACCGGCAGCTCTTGTTTCGACATTCCTCTAGCTTGACAGACTTCAAAACAGGGTGCAACGTAGGTCTTGCTTCGATAAACATCTAGGCAAGGAGATGATCGTGTCCCGTGTTCAGCTCGCCCTGCGCGTGTCCGACCTGGAAGGCTCGGTCGCGTTCTACTCGAAGCTGTTCGGCGTCGACCCGGCCAAGCGTCGGCCCGGCTACGCCAACTTCGCCGTCGAGAACCCGCCGCTGAAGCTCGTCCTCATCGAGGGCGAGGCCGACCAGCCCACCGTGCTGGACCACCTGGGCGTCGAGGTGTTCAGCACCGACGACGTCACCGCCGCCACCAGGCGCCTCACCGACTCCGGCCTGATCACGCTGGAGGAGAACGACACCGAGTGCTGCTACGCCCTCCAGGACAAGGTCTGGGTCCGCGGCCCGGGCGACGAGCGCTGGGAGGTCTACACCGTCAAGGCCGACGCCGACACGCTCACCAAGCCGACCGACACCGAGCCGGCGGTCAGCGGAGTCGGCGCGGGCTGCTGCTGACGGCGGATCCGCTGGATGTCGGGGTGTCCGGCCGATAGGGACACCCTGACATTCAGGAGCCGAGGGATGATGTGGACACTGGCAGCGAGGGGACGGTGGGATCGATGGTGCTCAGCTCGTCGTTCGGTACGGCGGCGTCCGCGTACGACCGGCATCGCCCGGACTACGCGCAGGCCGCGGCGCGGTGGGCGCTCGAGTTCGCGCCCGGCTCGCGGGTCCTCGACCTTGGCGCCGGCACCGGCAAACTGTCCGCCACGCTGGTCGCTCTCGGTGTCGACGTCGTGGCGGTGGAGCCCGACCCGGCGATGCTCGCCGAGCTCGGCCGCGCGCTGCCGACCGTACGGGCCCTCCCCGGCAGCGCGGAGGCGATCCCCCTGCCGGACGCGTCCGTCGACGCGGTGCTGGCTGGCAACGCCCTGCACTGGTTCGACATGGCCGTCGCGGGGCCGGAGATCGCCCGGGTCCTGACGCCCGGCGGCATCCTGGCCGGCCTGTGGAACGTCATGGACGACCGGGTGGACTGGGTGGCCGCCCTCGAACGGGTCAGCGGGAGCGCGGCCATCGGACCGCGGGATACCTGGAGCAGCTGGCGCGCGGCCACGGCAGGCCTGCTCAGGCCGGGCGACGGGACTGCCGACCGTTTCGGTACGCCCGAACAGGCCGAGTTCCCCCACGGGCAGCGCCGGACCGCCGACTCGCTGGTCGCGACGCTCGCCACCCGGGCCGGGCTGCTGGTCATGCCGGAACCGGACCGGACGGCCACGCTCGACCGGATCCGCGAGTTCCTCGCTAAAAGGGCCGAGACCGCCGACGGTGACTTCACTCTGCCGATGCTGACCGGCGTCCTTCGCGCCCGCCGACTCTGACGGTCGCCGACGGCTGTTGCCGCTGCTGAATACACTCCTCGACCGTGACGTCCCGGGATCTACGACGGTTCGGCTTCGGCTACCTGGTGCTGTGGTTCGCGATCTTCGGTGCCGGCACCCTCGTCGGTGACGACCTGATGGTCATGCTGGTCGATGTCATGTCCGGGACGTGGCTGTCGCTGGTCGTCGTGCTGAGTTGGCTGCCGTTCGGGCTGCTCATGCTCCTCCTCGCTGCGGACTCGGCACGGGTCGACGCCCCGCCGATGCGGCAGCCCTGGCTCACCCCGATAGCGCTGTGTGGCCTCGTGCTGGCGGGCCAGTTTCCCACCATCCTCCGCAAAGAACGGCGTTCCTCGGACGCCTACCGGCTGGCCGCGCACACCCCTGTCGGCGAGGCGTTGGCCGCCGGTCTGGTCGGTGCGCTCAGTGCCGTCATGGTCTGGACGTTGCTGTTCCTCAGCGCGAGGTGGCTGCGCGGCAGGATCCGTGGCCAGCGCGTGCCGTTCTTCGACAACACCTGGGGACTGCGACCTCGAACCAGGCGGGTCTTCGCGACGGGCGCCGCCGCGGCGGTGCTGATCGGCCTCGGGCTCGCGCTCGCCCTGTGAGCGCCAGAGCCGCGAGCTGGACCGGCGCGACATCCCGACCGGACCTCCTGCGCTCCGCCGCAGCATCGCGAGCCCCGTGGCAGACAGCCCGAGCGCCAGAATCGCGGCACTGCTGAGGAGCAGCGTCGGCCGGGGGCCGAGCGCGCCGACCAGCGGGCCGCCGAGCATGGTGCCCACCGGCACCGCGAGCACAAGCACCGCGCTGTTCGCGGCGAGTACGGCGGGCAGCTGCTCGGTCGACGCGCTGCGCTGGAACAGCGCCATCGACGTGGACATGTACGGCGCCCAGATGAGGCCCGCCAGGGCGAACGCGGGCAGGGACAGGACGACGGGCGCTCCCAGACCGAGCGGCAGCATCGCCGCGCCGATCCCGATGACGATCCCGATGACCGTGGGCTGTAGCGGCCAGTGCCGAAGATGGCCGGCGAGCACGCCGCCGAGGAGGCCGCCGACGCCGAAGGCGGTGTAGTACGCGCCGAGCAGCGGCGCGGACGCGTGCAGGTCGTCGGTGACGTGCAGCGGCATGGCGACGTACACCGGGCCGAACAGCAAGAAGAAGGCGACGCTCAGCACCAGCAGGCCCAGCAGCGTGGGCTGACGGCGGATGAACGCGAAGCCGGCGGTACGGGAGGCGCTGCGCTCGTACCCAGGGATCGTCCCGGTGGTGGGGAGCGCGAGCCGATAGGTGAGCGCCAGCACCGCGAAGGTGGCGGCGTCGACGGCGATGACCCACACCGGGCCCGCCCAGCCGATCAGGATGCCGGCCAGCGGTGGGCCGACGATGGTGGCGAAGCCGGAGAGGGTGGTGAGCAGCGCGTTCGCCGGCAGGTGGTGTCGCTGGGGCAGCAACTCGGCGATCAGGGTGAACCGTCCGGCCGAGCCCCACGAGTGCAGGAGTGCGGAGGTGGTGAGCAGGACGACGTACAGCTCGACCGTGAGTATGCCGGCCAGGTGGGCGATCGGGATCGCGGCGAGCGCGGCGGCCCGCAGAATCGCGTCCCACCCGGCGAGCTGCGCGCCGCTGCGCCCGCGCAGCAGCCGGCCGAAGGCCACCGTTCCGACGGCGCTGGGCAGGGTGTACGCGGCCACGGCGACCGCGATCCAGAGACCGCGCTGACCGGTCGGTGCGAGCTGGATGGCCAACCAGGTCACCGCGACCATCGCCATGCCGTCGCCGAGAGCGGACACGGCCAACCCGGGTAGTACGCGTCGCAGCAGCGGATGACTGACCACCGGCCAGTACGGCGAGGTACGCGGGAAACGAGGCATGAGAACAGTCGACCGGGCGTCGGTGCCATGGTCCAGCAGGGGCTGCTGTCAGCAGAATCAGCCCAACGCGCAATGCGTGTCGGGGTCGACTCGGGTTCCCGGCGTCTGCACGTGAGACGACGCGGAACCCGAGTCGACCGACCGTTACCGCGTCCGGTAGACGGAGATGTGTGACGAACTCTCCGCCGAGAACGGCTGCCGGTCCCAGTCGGCGTACCGCTCGGTGAGCGCAAGGCCCGCCTGCCGCGCCATCTCGTCGATCTGGTGCGGCCACGCGTACCGCATCGCAAACGGCTTCAGGTGCACGCCGTCGTCGTCGAAGGTGATGGTCTGGCGGATGAAGCGCTGCGCCGGCCGGTCGTACCGGTGCACTCGGACCGTCACGGAGTCCTCGGTCACCTCACGGACCTGTAGCTGCTCGTCGGCGTCGAAACTGCTCGGGTCGGGAACGAACGTCTCGATGACGAACGCCCCGCCGGGCGACAGCACCCGGGCGACGTTGCGGAACAGGTCCGCCTGCCGCTCGGCGTCCACCAGGTTGAACAGCGTGTTGAAGACCAGGTACGCCAGGCGGAACGGGCCCTGCACGGCCACGTCCGCCATGTCACCGACGACCGTGGGGATCTGGTCGCCGCCGGGCTTGGCGCGCATCAGCGCCAGCATCTCCTCGGACGCCTCGATGCCGTGCACGCTGAGGCCGCGCTCGGCCAGTGGCAGCGCGACCCGGCCGGTGCCGATCGCCAGTTCCAGGACCGGACCGCCGTCGGCCAGATCGGCCAGGAAGTCCACGGCGGGCGTCGGGTCGGGGTTGCCGGGGCTGTCGTATCCGGCGGCCCACAGTCGGCCGAAGAGGCCGGGATCGTCGAAGACCGACATCAGCGGCCTCCGGGGTGGGTGTCAGTGGCGCATGACTTTCTGCTCACGAAGCCTCGTTTCCTCAAGTCGGATGACGTTCGGTCGGGGGGACTTCGTCGTGTTGGGCATGGCACTGCTCCCTTCGCGCGGCTGTGCACCGAGGACACCAGAGACGCCGGAAGCCCGGCAAGGCATTTACGCCCGCCGGGCTCCCCGTGAAGAAGGATCGTCAGGAGATGTGGTGCAGGATCACGTTGTGCACGTGGTGGCTCTTCTGCGCGCCGCGGAACTCCACCTCGTACGTGTGCGTGCCGACGTGGATCGCTATCGCGCCCGTGGAGAAGAACGACCCACCCCAGGACTTGTTGCTGACCACACTCACGCTGGTGATCTTCGAGTACGGGATGCTGGTGATCGCGTACCGCTTACCGACGAAGGAGCGGTCCTGGATGATCACGCGCCGGTCGGTCAGCCCGATGAACCCGGTGCCGGTGCCGACGGCGTCGTAGACGGCGATGATCTGCTCGCCGTCGAGCAGCCCACTCTCGATCTGCTGGACCTGCTCCTTGCGGTCGTACGCGATGTTCGCCATACGATTCAGGTTAGGAAACGGGTGCCACCGCGTCGGCAGCGGCGCGGACGAACTCGCGTACCCGGTTCGTGGTGTTACTGGGCAGCCAGACCGGCCCACGCTCGATGGGTGGCGCGTCGTGGATGGGCACGTAGGACACGTCGGGGCGCGGGTAGTAGCGCCGCGTGTGTTCCCCCACCGGTAGTACGCCCCGGCCCAGTGCCACCAGGGACAGCATCTCGGAGAAGGTGTTCCCCGCCGGCCCTTTCGGAACCGGTCGGCCGGACGGGGTGCGCTCCGGCGTGCGGTCCCGCTTGAAATCCGCCGAGGTGACCGTCGGGTACTGCACCACCGGGTGGTCGGCGAGCGCCTCCAGCGACACCGACGGTTGCCGGGCGAGCGGGTGACCGGCGGCCACCGCCAGCGCCCGGCCTTCGGAGAGCAGCGCCGGGCCGGTGGCCATCCCGTCGAAGGGGTACGAGGCGATGAGCACGTCCGTGGAGCCGTCGAGCAGCCCGGCACGGCTGTTGGACAACTGGGCCTCGTGCACCTCCACCCGGCAGTCGGGGTGCCGCTCGGTGAACAGGGCCACCGCCCGGAGCAGCACTGGCGCGGTCCACTCGCCGAGGAACGCCACCCGTAGCGTCCCGGTGACGCCCCGGCCGGCGTCGACCGCACGCCGGAGAGCGTCGTTCATCCCGGCGACCAGCGGGGCCAGGTCGTCAGCGAGCTGCCGGCCGATCGGGGTGAGCCGGACGACCCGACTGGTCCTCGCGAACAGCGGCGCCCCGACCTGGCGCTCCAGTTTCTTGATCACGTGGCTGACCCGGCCGGTGCTGACCCCCAGCCGCTCGGCGGTGCGGCCGAAGTGCAACTCCTCGGCCAGGGTCAGGAACGTCTCGACCTCGTACCGCTCCAGCACGCCGTTCCCATCGTTGACCGGCAGGCAACGATCGTAGCGAAATCAGATCTTGGTCCGGCTCTCCGGTCAGGGAATCGTGGGATTCACACGAACACCGCTCGACCGAGAGGCACCGAGATGAGCATCGACGGTTACCTGGCCGGCCTGGCCGATCCGCTGCGCGAGGTCGGGGAGAAGCTGACGCCCGTCATCGCGGACGCCCTGCCCGGGGCGACGGGAGCGACGTGGCACGGACACCCGGTCTGGGGTCTGGGCGACCGGCCCGGCCAACGCCCGGTCTGCCTGATCAAGGCCTACGGGTCGTACGTCACCTTTGGGCTGTGGCGGGGCCAGGAGATCGCGGACCCGTCCGGCCGGCTGGTGCCCGCCGCACGGGCGATGGCGACCGTGCGGCTGCGCGACGTCGCCGACATCGACCCGGCCCTGTTCGCGGGTTGGCTGCGCGCGGCGGCCGCGCTGGAGGAGGCGTGAGCGCGGTGCGGGTGACCGGCTTCGACCACCTGGTGCTGACCGTCGCCGACGTGGAACGGTCCCTGGACTTCTACTGCGGCCAGCTCGGCCTGGCGCCGGTACGGGTCGACGAGTGGCGCGCGGGGTCCGCCCCGTTCCCGTCGGTGCGGATCAGCTCCGACAGCATCATCGACCTCGTCCGGGGCGCGGCGCAGGGTACGAACGTCGACCACTTCTGCCTGGTGGTAGCGCCGTTGGACTGGGCGCAGGTGGTCGAGTCCGGCGTCTTCACCGTGCTGACCGGGCCGGTCGACCGGTTCGGCGCGCGTGGGTCGGCGACCTCGATCTACGTGCGGGACCCGGACGGCAACGTGGTCGAGTTGCGGTGGTATCCGCAGGACGCGGAGAGGGCTACGGGAACGGTCGTCAGGACTCGGTGACCGCCCGGTACGCGTCCTCGATGCGGGCGGCCAGCAGGACCTCACCCTCGGTCAGCGGCTCACCGTTGCCGTGCCCGACCCGGATCAGCGTGCTGTCGGACCGGCGGCTGATCTCGGGGCGCAGGTGCAGTGCGTCCGCCACGACCTTGACCCGTTCAGTCAGCGCCGCGTGTTGGGTATCGTCGATCACCAGCGTGCGCCGGATCTGCTCACCGTCGCGCGTCCAACCAGATAGCAAGGTCAACGCGTCGGAAAGGTAGTCGTGTTTGGCTCGGCTGCTGAACAGCACGCGCATCACCGCACCCCCCAAGCGCCGTTGCCGGCTTGTGGCCAAATCGTCGCCATCCCGTGTCTTGTCGGTGCCCTCTAGTCTGTCGTCGCCGGGTGGGGGTGTCCACGCCCACACTTCCGTGTTCTATTGGCCTAGCGGACGGCGTCGGTACCCAAACCGCCGATTGATCTGGCACCCTGGACGCCCGTGCAGACCGAACGGGCTAATGGTGGCGGGCGGGCCCAGCGACGGGACCTGAAGGTGATCGTGGGAGCGGCGATCATCCGGGACGGACGGGTGCTCGCCTGTGCGCGCTCCGCTCCGCCGGAGGTGGCCGGCATGTGGGAGTTCCCTGGTGGAAAGGTCGAGCCGGGGGAGGGCGAGACCGAGGCGCTGATCCGGGAGTGCGCCGAGGAGCTGGCCGTACGCGTCGAGATCGGTGCCCGGGTCGGCCGCAACGTCCGGATGGCCCACGGCCGCTCGGTGCTCAAGGTGTACGCCGCCCGCCTGCTCCACGGCGACGAGCCGCAGGCGCTGGAGCACCAGGCGCTGCGCTGGTTGACCGCCGACGAACTGGACTCGGTCACCTGGCTCCCCGCCGACGCCCCCATCGTGGCCGCCCTGGCCCCCCACCTGAAAACCCCCTGACCCCCCGGCCCCTGCCCGGCCCCTGGCCCCCGCCCCCCGGCCCCCGATTAGCCCCGTTGATCATGAAGTTGTTGTCATGACACGCCGAGCGGGATGGCAATAACTTCATGATCAACGGGGTCGGAGTCGGGGTGGGGTGGGGTCGGGGTGGGGTGGGGTGGGGTGGGGTGGGGTCCGAATCGGGGTGGGAATGGGGCGGGGGCTGTCGGCATCGCCGACAGCCCCCGTCTCCGGTGGTCTTGCTCAGTGCTTGTCCTGGTCCGGGTGCGCGAAGTTGAGGTGCTCCGGAGGCAGCGGGAAGGTCACGTCGTCGCCGAAGGGCGACGGCGCGGCCGGCCGGTCGAAGGTGAGCTCGGTCAGCGGCAGCTTGCCCCGGTCGTCGACCGCCGGAGCGGTCGGGTGGGGCACCTCCCGGTCCCAGTTGACGCCGGCCTGCGCCTGCGCCTCGGCCCGCTGGTCGTGCGAGCCACCCGCGTGCGAGTGCAACCCGCCCCGGGTCGCCCCCGACGACGTCGCCGAGCCCTGACGGGCGGTGGTCACGCTGGTCTGGGGCGTCTCGCCCCGGCGGAAGATCTTGCTACCAAGCCACACAAGGGGATCGTACCTGCGGTCGACGACGCGTTCCTTCATGGGGATGATCCCGTTGTCGGTGATCTTGATGTGCTCGGGGCAGACCTCCGTGCAGCACTTGGTGATGTTGCAGAAGCCGAGGCCCTGTTCCGCCTGTGCGTACTCCTTGCGGTCGGTCCGGGCGTCCAGCGGGTGCATGTCCAGCTCGGCCGCCCGGATGAAGTACCGCGGCCCGGAGAACGCCTGCTTGTTCTCCTCGTGATCACGGATCACGTGGCAGACCGTCTGGCACAGGAAGCACTCGATGCACTTGCGGAACTCCTGCGAGCGCTCCACGTCGACCTGCTGCATCCGGTAGTCGCCCGGTGCCACGTCCGCCGGCGGGGCGAACGCGGGCGTCTCCCGCGCCTTCTCGTAGTTGAACGAGACGTCGGTGACCAGGTCCCGGATGATCGGGAAGGTGCGCAGCGGGGTGACCGTGACCGTCTCGTCCTCGCCGAAAGTCGACATCCGGGTCATGCAGCCCAGCCGGGGCTTGCCGTTGATCTCCATGGAGCAGGAGCCGCACTTGCCGGCCTTGCAGTTCCACCGGCAGGCCAGGTCGGGCGCGTCGGTCGCCTGGAGGCGGTGGATGACGTCGAGGACGACCTCGCCCTCGTTCACCTCGACCATGTAGTCCTGCAGGTCGCCGCCGGTCTCGTCGCCCCGCCAGATCCGGAACTGACGCTTCGCGCTCATCGGTTGTCCGCCTCTCCAGCGTCGGCGACGAGAGCGTCGAAGTCGGCGAGCTCCTCGTCGGTGAGGTACTTGGCCAGCTCCGCCCGGTCGAAGAGGCCGATCAGCTCCGGCCGCATCTTCGGCAACGGCTTGCGGGTCAGCTGCACGGTGTCGCCGTCCAGGGAGCAGACCAGGTTCACCTGCCGCCAGGCCGGGTCCATCGTCGGATAGTCCTCGCGGGTGTGCCCGCCGCGCGACTCCTGCCGCTCCAGCGCCGCCTTCGCGGTGCACTCCGAGACGACAAGCATGTTGCGCAGGTCCAGGGCGAGGTGCCAGCCCGGGTTGTAGCGCCGGCCGCCGGCCGCGCTCACCTTGGCCACCCGCTCGCGCAGCTCGGCGAGCCGGACCAGGGCGTCCGCAAGCTCGCCGTGACGGCGGATGATTCCTACCAAATCCCCCATGACCGCCTGGAGGTCCTGCTGCAGGGTGTACGGGCTCTCGCCGGTGTCCCGCTGCAACGGGGCCAGGGCGGTCTCCACGGCAGCCTCGACCGCGTCCACGGCCACCTTCGGACGGGCGGACAGCCCGTCGGCGTAGCTGGCCGCGTGCCCGCCCGCCCGCTTGCCGAACACCAGCAGGTCGGACAGGGAGTTGCCGCCGAGGCGGTTGGAGCCGTGCATGCCACCGGACACCTCACCGGCGGCGAACAGACCGCGTACGTGGCCGAACGCGGCACCCGAGTCGGGGTCCACCTCGACGCCGCCCATCACGTAGTGGCAGGTCGGCCCGACCTCCATCGGCTCGGCGGTGATGTCGACGTCGGCCAGCTCCTTGAACTGGTGGTACATCGAGGGCAGCCGGCGGCGGATCTCGTCGGCGGAGCGCCGGCTCGCGATGTCCAGGAAGACACCACCGGCGGGGGAGCCCCGACCGGCCTTGACCTCGCTGTTGATCGCGCGGGCCACCTCGTCGCGGGGCAGCAGCTCCGGTGGACGCCGGTTGTTGTCCGGGTCGGTGTACCAGCGGTCCGCCTCCTCCTCGGTCTCCGCGTACTGCTTGCGGAAGACGTCGGGGACGTAGTCGAACATGAACCGCTTGCCCTCGGAGTTCTTGAGGACACCGCCGTCGCCACGGACCGACTCGGTGACCAGGATGCCCTTCACCGAGGGCGGCCAGACCATGCCGGTCGGGTGGAACTGGAGGAACTCCATGTTGATCAGCGTCGCCCCGGCGCGCAGCGCCAGCGCGTGGCCGTCCCCGGTGTACTCCCAGGAGTTCGAGGTGACCTTGTAGGAGCGCCCGACACCGCCGGTGGCCAGTACCACGGCCGGCGCCTCGAAGAGGATGAACTCGCCGGACTCGCGGTAGTAGCCGAACGCGCCCGCGACCCGGTCGCCGTCGAGCAACAGCTCGGTGATGGTCGTCTCGGAGAAGACCCGGATCCGGGCGTCGTACGAGCCGAACTCGCGCTTGTCCTCCTGCTGCAGCGAGACGATCTTTTGCTGGAGCGTACGGATCAACTCCAGGCCGGTCCGGTCGCCGACGTGAGCCAGTCGGGGGTACTCGTGCCCACCGAAGTTGCGCTGGGAGATCTTGCCGTCCTTCGTCCGGTCGAAGAGCGCACCGTACGTCTCCAGCTCCCAGATCCGCTGCGGCGACTCCTTCGCGTGCAGCTCGGCCATCCGGAAGTTGTTGAGGAACTTGCCGCCGCGCATGGTGTCGCGGAAGTGCACCTGCCAGTTGTCCCGGCTGTTCACGTTGCCCATCGCGGCGGCCGCGCCGCCCTCGGCCATCACCGTGTGCGCCTTGCCGAACAGCGACTTCGAGATGATCGCCGTCTTCTTGCCGGCGAGGCGGGCCTCGATGGCCGCGCGCAGACCGGCGCCGCCGGCCCCGATGACGACGACGTCGTAGTGGTGTCGTTCGATGCGAGTGGTAGTGGTCATGTCAGGGGCCCTTTAGTTGATGAACCGCAGGTCGTTGAACCAGCCGGCCGACAGCGCCATCACGTAGAAGTCGGTCAGCGCGAGAGTGCCGAGGGTGATCCAGGCGAGCTGCATGTGCCGGACGTTCAACGCCGAGACGAAGGTCCACGCCCGGTAGCGCACCGGGTGCTTGGAGAAGTGCTTGAGCCGGCCGCCGATGATGTGCCGGCAGGAGTGGCAGGAGATCGTGTACGCCCAGAGCATCACCACGTTGAGCAGCAGGATGATGTTGCCCAGCCCGAAGCCGAAGCCCTTGGGTGAGTGGAAGGCGAGGATCGCGTCCCACGTGTTGATCAGCGAGATGATCGCGGCGGCGTAGAAGAAGTAGCGGTGCAGGTTCTGACCGAGCAGCGGGAAACGCGTCTCCCCGCCGTACTCCTTGTGACCGTCCGGGACGGCGCAGGCCGGCGGCGACAGCCAGAACGACCGGTAGTACGCCTTGCGGTAGTAGTAGCAGGTGAGCCGGAACAGCAACAGGAACGGCAGGGTCAGCGCGGCGTCCGGGATGATCCACCAGCCGGGCAGGAACCGGCCGAAGTGCGAGGCCTGCTCGACACACCGGTCGGTCACGCACGGGGAGTAGAACGGGGTCAGGTAGTGGAACTGGTCCACCCAGTACCACTTGTGCATGAACACCCGGACCGTCGCGTACGCCACCCAGGCGCCGAGCCCGATCACCGTGATCATCGGGGCGAACCACCATCGGTCGGTACGCAACGTCTTCGCCGCGATGGCGGCGCGCGCCCGCGCTCCCCGCGGCCTCGTTGCCGTTGAAGTCATTCGAGTCGTCTCCTCGACGGGCCCGTACGGGCGGGCTGCTCTCTCCGGTCGGCACGCGGACCGGCGAACCCGCACCCGCTGCCACGTCATGCGCACACCAACGACCACGCCGGATCGACCGACGCAGCTAAGTGACACACGTTACGCCGATCTCTTCGAGCCGTCCGCGCAAGGGACCGTCCCGTGTGTCTGGCCTGTTGAAACGCCGAGGTGCGCGGACCGTCGCGGGGTGCTCAGCCCGACGCGCCTCCGGTGAAGTGCCAGGACGCCAGCCGCACCGAGGGCGCCTCCCACCAGGCGCCGTCCACCCGGTCCGGTTGGCGCACCGGCAGAGCACCCAGCCCGAGCACCGCGCCCGGCCCGAGCGCCCGGGGGTACGACTCGGTGAACCGCAGGTCGCGGACGGCCCGGACGACCGTGCCGTCCTCGATCAGCCACACCCCGTTGCGGGTCAACCCGGTGACGACCAGGCTCTTCGGGTCGAGCACCCGGGTGTACCAGAGGTCGCTGACCAGCAGCCCCCGTCGTACTCCGGCGACCAGCGCCGCCGTGTCCGCGTCGACCACCGCGCCGGCGGCCGTACCCGTGGTGTTCCGGCCCACCGCGCTGGCCGGGCCTGCCGCCGCAGGCGAGAGTCGGAGGTTGCGGGCCATCGGGCCCCAGGTGGCACCGCCCGCGATCGCGTGGCCGGTGGACTCCGCGCCCGCCTCGGCGGCGGTCCGCCGGTCGTGCGCGACGGCCCGCGTGGTGCCCGCCTCGACCAGGGTCACCGCCCGCCGGCCGGTGCCCTCGGCGTCGAACGGCAGGCCCGACGCACCGAGCGGATCGTCCACCAGGGTCACCAGCGGGTCGAACTGGGCCGCCCCCGGCTCGGCGAAGGACTGCCGCTCGGCGTACCGCTTGCCGTTGAAGCCGTACCAGGACAGGTTCTGCAACAGGTCTGCCACGGCGGCCGGTTCGAACACCACCTCGTAGCGCCCCGGCGGCAACTCGACCGGATCGGCTGCGGCCTGCGCCTTCGCGGCGGCCTGCGCGCCCAGCTCGGCCCCGTCCAGGTCGGACAGCCGGTCCGCGCTGCGCCGCGCGACGCCGTCGGCGCCGTCGCGGCGGGCGATGCCGTCCATCGCCGCCTCCGCCGACCGGCCGTACGCGCTGTGCCCCGCCGAGTTGGCGAACGCCGACGAGCGGTGCGCGGTACGGCAGTATCCCGCCGTGGTGAGCGGCCCGGCGGCCGCCACGAACGCGGCCACCCGGTCGGCCCGCTGGTCCGGCTCGGCGTGGGCGGTCGCCTCGTCGACGGGCGGCGCGATCGACGCGGGCGTGGGCGGCGCCAGGCCGGGCCACCCCGGGTCGAGCGGACCGAGGCGTGTCGCGGCCAAGGTCCGCTCGACGAGCGCGTGCAGCCCGTCCGTAGTGACGATGCTTCCGCTGCCGGCGACGGTGCGTCCAGCGACGTGCACCCGCAGCCGGACGCCGACCGTCGACTCGGAGACGTTCTGGTGGATGGCCGAGTTGGCGAAGCGGGTCAGCGCCAGATCCGCCCGGGTCGCCACCACCTCGGCCTGCGCGGCCGGGCCACCGAGCCGTCGGACCAACTCGACGACCTGCCCCGCCAGCTCCAACTCACTCCTCGCGCTCACGCGGGGCCACCTTTCGTTCGCGACTGCGGGGCTCGCAAAACCGGCTCACTCCTCGCGCTCACGCCGACACCCCCACCCGGACGTTCTTGAAGCGGGCCGGCGCGGCCGGGTGGCCGGTGTGCCCGATCTGGCCCGGCTGGCCCTTGCCGCAGTTGGGCGTCCCCCAGGGCACCGTCTCGCCGGAGAGCATGTCCATCGAACGCCAGAACAGCGGCCCGATCCCGGTGTACGTCGGATTGCGCAGCATCCGCCCCCGCCGACCGTTCTTGATCTCCCAGCCGATCTCGCAGCCGAACTGGAAGTTGAGCCGCTTGTCGTCGATCGACCACGAGCGGTTGAGGTCCATCAGCACGCCGTCGTCGGTGGCCGCGATGATCTCCTCCAGGGTGTGCGGACCGGGTTCCAGGCCCACGTTGGTCATCCGCACCATCGGCAGCCGGGCCCATCCGTCGGCGCGTACGCTGCCGCCGTAGTCGAGGCCCGCCACGGCTGCGGAGTCGCGACCCGCGAGCACCCCCACCCACCGGCCGTCGCGTACCGCGTCCCGCTTGACGGCGGGTGAGCCCTCGTCGTCGAAACCGAAGCTGCCCAGCGCGCCGGGGATCGTCGGGTCGATGGTGACGTTCATCAGCTCGGAGCCGTAGCGCAGCGCGCCGAGTTGGGCCAGGTCCAGCCAGGACGTGCCGGCGAACGCGGCCTCCCAGCCCAGGATCCGGTCCAGTTCGATGGCGTGGCCCACCGACTCGTGGATCTGCAGGGCCAACTGCTCGCTGCCGAGGATCAGATCCGTCTCGCCGGCCGGGCACGGTGGCGCGGTGAGCAGCGCCCGCGACTCCTCGGCGATCTGCGCGGCGTGCGCGGCCAGGTCGAGCGATTCGACCAACTCCCAGCCGGTGGTGCCGTACTGCCCTCGGTAACTGGGCCAGGACCGTCGTTGTGTCTCGCCGTCGCCGATGGAGGTGGCCGAGATGCCGCCGCCGCACTCGCGGATGCGCTGGTCGATGCGGTGACCCTCGCTGGAGACGAACCACTTCGCGGTGTCCCAGATCTGGTAGAGCCCCTCGGCCAGGTCCGCGCCGTGCTCGGCCATGGCGCGGGTCGCGCCGACCAGCAGGTCGCCCTTGTCGGACAGCGGAACCCCGAGCGGGTCGATCCGGCAGTCCGAGGACCAGCTCGCCGTCACGGCCTCGACCGCGACCAGGTCGACGGCGGGGCCGGGCACTCGCGCGCTGGCCATCGCGGTCCGGGTCGCCCGCCGGCCGGCGTCGCGGGCGGCGGCATCCGACAGATCGGGTACGGCGTGAAAGCCCCAACTCGCGCCGACCAGCGCCCGGACGCCGAGCCCGATGCTCTCGTCCTGGGTCAGCTCCTCCACGTCGCCGTTGCGCGCGGTCATCGACTCGTAGCGGCGGTGCATCACCCGCGCGTCGGCGTACCGGGCGCCCGCGTCGAGAGCGGCCTGGACGGCGGTGGTGGCCGCGTCGAACTCGGTCATGTGACGACCCTAGGGCAGCCGACCGACACCCGTCAGGGGACGAGATCCTCCGGCCGGATCGTGGCGCGGACCGGCTCGGTCAGCTCCAGCACCTCGCCGCGTTTCGTCGTTGCCCTCTCCACGTAGTGGCTGCCCTGCCGCTGGTAAAGGCGCATCGCGCCCGTTCCCTGCTCCACCAGCAGGTACCACTCGATGCCGGCTGCGGCGTAGTAATGCATCTTGAGGACTTTGTCGGTGGATGCGTTGCTCGGCGAGATGATCTCGCAAACCAGCCGCACATCGGCCGACTCGATGGTGGGTTCGTCGAGGTCGATGGCGTTGGTTACGACGAGATCGGGGATCGGTATTCGACCTGGCCGGAGGCGAACATTTACTGCCTCCAGCAGCTCAAGGCTGGCTACCTCCGCCGCTGCTTCCAGGATGTTGCCGAGCTTGCGGGAGATTCTTTGGTGACGCGGCGTGGGTCCGGGGGTCACGTGGAGGCTCCAGTCGAAGAGTTCGACGCGTTCCTGCGTCTCGCCGAGGGCGAGGAACTCCTCTTCGGTCCACGGACCTCCGTGATCGAACACCGCCGCGGTCATGGGTCACCTCCACCTCGTGCCACGGGCATCCTCCGCTGGTTGCTCGTCCAATGGTCGCACCTGACGTGCGGGTACGGCCATGAACGCCGGTGAATGGCGCGGTGACGGGCGTGCGGGGCTGATGCGGACTCGTTACGCTCGGGCCCGCTGACAGGTGCCGAAGTTGTAGCTTATTTTCACCCTCTGGACATTGTTGTAGGTTCTCTTCGTCACTGAGGGAGGTGCCGTGGACAGCTCGGATCCCTACCTGCGGGTGAGTGACCTGCGGGTCCGGTTCGACACCTCCGACGGCGTCGTGCGCGCGGTCGACGGGGTGTCCTTCGCCGTCGAGCGGGGGCGCACGCTCGGCATCGTCGGTGAGTCCGGCTCCGGAAAGAGTGTCACGTCGCTGGCCATCCTCGGTCTGCACGATCCCAAGCGGGCCACGATCACGGGGGAGATCTCCGTCGGTGGCCGGGAGCTCGTCGGTCTGCCCGAGGAGGACGTACGCCGACTGCGCGGCCGGGACATGGCGATGATCTTCCAGGACCCGCTCTCGGCGCTGCACCCGTACTACACCGTCGGCCGGCAGATCGCCGAGGCGTACCGGGTGCACCACCCGGAGGTCGGCCGGCGTGCGGCCCGGCAGCGGGCGGTGGACATGTTGGACCGGGTCGGCATCCCGCAGCCCGCCCGCCGCTTCGATCAGTACCCGCACGAGTTCTCCGGCGGCATGCGCCAGCGGGCGATGATCGCCATGGCGCTGGTCAACGACCCGGCGTTGCTGATCGCCGACGAGCCGACCACCGCGCTGGACGTCACCGTGCAGGCGCAGATCCTCGACCTGCTCGCCGACCTGCAGGCCGAGTTCCACTCCGCGATCATCCTGATCACCCACGATCTCGGCGTCGTCGGCCAGGTCGCCGACGAGGTGCTGGTCATGTACGGCGGGCGGGCCGTCGAGCACGGCAGCGTCGAGCAGGTGCTCCGCTCGCCGCAGCATCCGTACACCTGGGGGTTGCTCTCCAGCGTGCCGTCGCTGCACGGCGACGCGGACGCGGACCTGGTGCCCATCCCCGGCAACCCGCCCAGCCTCATCAACCTGCCGTCCGGGTGCGCCTTCCACCCGCGTTGCCGCTACGACGACCGGGTCGGCGACCGCTCCCGCACCGAGGTCCCCGAGCTACGACCGGCGGGCGGCGACGGCCACCTGGTCGCCTGTCACCTGAGCGCCGAGGAGCGGGCAGCGATCTACGCCGAGAACGTGGCATCCGTGGGGGTGGCCCGATGAGCGACGAACCACTGCTGCGGGTCCGCGGGCTGACCAAGCACTTTCCGGTACGGCAGGGACTGCGCGCGACCGGCACCGTGCGGGCGGTCGACGGGCTCGACTTCGACGTGCGACCCGGCGAGACGCTCGGCCTGGTGGGGGAGTCGGGCTGTGGCAAGACCACCACCGGCCGGATGCTGGTGCGGCTGCTGGAACCGACGTCGGGCAGCATCGAGTTCGGCGGGCGGGACATCACCCACGCCGGTCGGCGCGAGCTGCGCCCGCTGCGGCAGGAACTTCAGATCATCTTCCAGGACCCGTACGCGTCGCTGAACCCACGGCACACGGTCGGTCGGATCGTGGCGATGCCGTTGCAGGTCAACGGCATCAAGCCGCCCGGCGGGATCAAGGCGCGGGTGCAGGAGCTGCTGGAGCTGGTCGGGTTGAACCCGGAGCACTACAACCGGTACCCGCACGAGTTCTCCGGCGGGCAGCGTCAGCGCATCGGCATCGCCCGCGCGTTGGCGCTGCGGCCGAAGCTGATCGTCGCCGACGAGCCGGTGAGCGCGCTGGACGTCTCGATCCAGGCGCAGGTCGTGAACCTGCTGCGCGACCTGCAATCCGAACTCGGGCTGGCGTTCGTGTTCATCGCGCACGACCTGGCCGTGGTCCGGCACTTCTGTCAGCGGGTCGCGGTCATGTACCTGGGCCGGATCGTGGAGATCGGCGACCGGGAGGACATCTACGAGCGCCCGCAGCACCCGTACACCCGGGCGCTGCTCTCGGCGATCCCGGACGTCACGCAGCTCGGCCCGGCGGGCCGGATCCGGCTGACCGGTGACGTGCCCACCCCGCTCGACCCGCCGTCGGGCTGCCGGTTCCGGACCCGCTGCTGGAAGGCACAGGACATCTGCGCCACCGAGGAGCCGGCGCTGGTCGCGCGCGACGGCGGCCGGCAGGCCACCGCGTGTCACTTCCCGGAGTCCGCCGAGGCGGCCAGCGTTGCCGCAGCGACCGTCGAGGAGGTGTCGTCGTGAGCCTGTCCCCGGTGGAGGGTGTCGCGCTGGCCGAGATCGAGTCCGACCCGGACGCGAGCACGCCCGCCGCGAAGGGCGTCGTCGGCCGCTCGCCCGGGCAGCTCGCCTGGCTGCGGCTGCGCCGGGACCGTACGGCAGTTGTCAGCGGCGTACTCCTGGTGTTCTTCATGGTGTTGGGGTTGTCGGCCCCGCTGATCGAGATGGTCTACGGCGTGGGGCCGCGCGAGCAGTTCCAGAACCTGCTCGACGGCAACGGCATGCCGCTCGGCTACGTCGGCGGCGTCAGCGGCGACCACTGGTTCGGGCTGGAGCCGGCGCTGGGCCGGGACATCTTCATCCGATTGATCTACGGGCTGCGGACGTCCCTGTTCATCGCGATCGCCGCAGCCCTGATCACCGCCGCGATCGGCATCGCGCTCGGCGCGCTGGCGGGTTACCTCGGCGGTTGGCTCGACGCGGTGATCAACTGGATCACCGACCTGACCCTGGCCATGCCGTTCCTGATCATCGCGTTGGCCCTCACCCCCGCCATCACGCTGCGCTTCTACGGCGAGCGGGGGCAGGTGTCGTCGGCATTCGGGGTGGGTGTGCTGATCGCCGTGTTCGCGATCTTCGGCTGGACCAGCACGGCGCGTCTGGTGCGCGGGCAGGTGATCGCGCTGCGCGAGCGGGAGTTCGTGGAGGCCGCCAAGGCCAGCGGCGCCGGGCTCAGGCACATCATCTTCCGGCAGCTCCTGCCGAACATCTGGGCGCCGATCCTGGTGTCGTTCTCCCTGGCGGTGCCGCAGTTCATCACCAGCGAGGCCGCGCTGTCCTTCATCGGCGTCGGCCTCAGCGACGAGACGCCGAGCTTCGGCCGGATGATCTACGACAGTCTGGACTACCTCCAGACCGACCCGGCGTACGTGTTCTTCCCGGGCATCACGATCTTCGCGCTGGTGTTCGCCTTCAACCTCTTCGGCGACGCGTTGCGGGACGCGCTCGACCCGAAGTCGTCCCGGTAGGGGTCCCCATGACGCGATTTCTGATCAAGCGGCTCTTCTCGGCGGTGCTGACCCTCTTCGCGGTGAGCGTGTTGACGTTCCTGATGTTCTTCGCGCTGCCCCGCGACCCGGTGAGCAGTATCTGCTCCAAGAACTGCAACCCGGAGCGGCTGGAGCGGGTCCGCGACGACCTGGGCCTCAACGACCCGTTGGTCAGCCAGTACGCCGGCTACATGAAGGGCATCGTCACCGGTCGGGACCTGGGCAGCGCCCAGGGTGGCCGGTGCGACGCGCCCTGCCTGGGCTGGTCGTACGTCACCAACGAGGCGGTCTCGGACACCATCGCCCGGGTGCTGCCGGTGACACTGAGCATCGTGATCCCGGCGGCCGTCCTCTGGCTGCTGCTCGGGGTGGGGCTGGGCATGGTCTCGGCGTTGCGCCGGGGCACCTGGCTGGACCGGGCCGCCATCGGCTTCTCGCTCACCGGCGCGTCGTTGCAGCTCTACTTCGTGGGCGCGGTGCTGCTGCTGGTGTTCGTCTACAACCTGCGCTGGCTGCCGGTGCCGAGCTACACGTCCCTGTTCGACAATCCGGCGAAGTGGGCCAGTGGGCTGGTGCTCGCCTGGGTGGCGTTGGCATTCCTGTTCTCGGCGATCTACGCCCGGCTGTCCCGGGCGCAGATGCTGGAGACGCTCTCCGAGGACTTCGTCCGCACCGCGCGGGCCAAGGGCCTGTCCAAACCCAAGGTGTACGGGCGGCACGCGCTGCGCGCGGCGATCACCCCGGTGGTGACCATCGCGGGGCTGGACGTCGGTGGGGCGCTGGGCGGCACGGTGATCACCGAGACGACGTTCGGCATCCAGGGGCTGGGGCGTACGGCGGTGGACGCAGTGAAAGCCGGAGACCTGCCCACCATCATGGCCACCGTGCTGATCGCGGCGGTCTTCGTGGTGCTGGCGAACATGCTGGTGGACCTGCTGTACGCGGCCATCGACCCACGGGTGCGGCTGCGCTGACCCGTTCGTCGTCCCGCGCGTGGCCGCTGGCGAAATTTATCGACAACTGTTACACAAATTGTAGTTTTTCTTCCTTACGATCCTCGGGACGTCGGCGGTTCCCGCCCCGACGGAACCGCACGGCAGATGGGTGAAGGAGGTACTTCATGCGACCACGCGTGGCGGTTGCCGCAGGCGGCGCGATCGCTCTGGTTGTGGCATTGGGTGCGTGCTCGAAGAACACGGGCGAGGGCACCACGGTGGACAACAGCCGGCAGCAGACCGGGGTCATCGCGACCGACCCCAAGGACTCACAGGGGCCGGCGGCCGAGGTGAGCGGCGCCGCGAAGGGCGGCACCTTCACCATCATCCGGGAGTCGCCGATCTCCCACCTCGACCCGCAGCGGACGTACTCGTTCGCCGGCCTCATGACCAACCCGCTCTTCGCGCGCTACCTCACCACCTGGAAGGACGACGGCAAGGGCGGCCTGGTCCTCGTCGGTGACCTCGCCGAGACGCCGGGCAAGAACGTCAACAACGACTGCAAGGTCTGGGAATTCACCATCAAGGACGGGGTGAAGTTCGAGGACGGCCGGCCGATCACCGCCAAGGAGATCGCGTACGGCATCGCCCGCTCCTTCGACCCCGACCTCTCCGGTGGCCCGACCTATATCCAGGAGTGGCTGGCCGACACCCCGCAGTTCGACACCAAGTGGGACTTCAAGAAGAACAAGACGTCCCTGCCGCCGGGTCTGACCACGCCGGACTCGAAGACGCTGCGGTTCGAGTTCGCCAAGCCGCGCTGTGACCTGCCGTTCGCCGTCTCGCTGCCGACCACCGCACCGCTGCCCCCGGACAAGGACACCGGCATCGACCTGGACAAGCAGCCGTTCTCGTCCGGCCCCTACAAGGTCGCCAAGAACCAGGTCGGCGTGCAGCTCACGCTCGACCGCAACCCGAACTGGGACCCCAACACCGACCCGGTCCGGCACCAGTACCCGGACCAGTTCGTGTGGAGTTTCGGCCCGACCGCGGACGCCGCCAACAACCGGGTGATCGCCGACAACGGCGCCGACCAGAGCGCGCTCGCCTTCAACGCCGTACCCGCCTCCCTGGTCGCCAAGGTGGCCGGGGACGCCGCGCTGAAGTCGCGCAGCATCCTCTCGCCGACGCCGAGCGCCAACCAGCTCGTCATCAACAACCAGCGGGTCAAGGACCTCAAGGTCCGCCAGGCGCTCAACTACGCCATCGACCGCGAGGGCATGGTCAAGGCGCTCGGTGGCCAGAACGTGGCCGCCCCGCTGACCACGCTGATGCCGCCGGCCACGATCGGCTACAAGGCGTACGAGGCGTACCCGGCGGGCCCCAACGGCGACGTCGCCAAGGCCAAGGAACTGCTCGGCGGGCAGACGCCGGAGCTGGTCCTCGGTGTCGCCGACAACTCGACCGAACAGCAGCAGGGCGCCCAGCTCAAGGCCAACCTGGAGCGTGCCGGCTTCAAGATCACGCTGCGGAACATCTCGGACGACGCCAAGCTCGACGAGATCAAGAAGAAGGACAACCCGTGGGACCTGTACATCGGTAACTGGGCTGCGGACTGGCCGAGCGGCGCGGCGATCCTGCCGGTGCTGTACGACGGCCGCAGCATCAAGGCCGAGGGGAACAGCAACCAGTCGTACTTCAACGACCCGACGATCAACGCCGAGATGGACCGGATCCTGGCGCTCGCCCCGTCCGAGCAGGGCCCGGAGTGGGCCAAGCTGGACGAGCGGATCATGAAGGAGCACGCACCCGTGGTGCCGCTCTACGTCGACGTGGCTTACCACGTGCACGGCTCCAAGGCCGGTGGCGTCTTCGTCTCCAGCGTCTTCGGCTACCCGGCGTTCGTCAACGCGTTCGTCAAGCCGTAGGTCGTCGTACCGCGCGCGGGGCCCCTTTCGACAGCGTCGTCGAAAGGGGCCCTTGCCGATTCTTGATCAGTGAAAGGGCGTTGTCGGCCGGCTCAGTCGCTCGCCGTCGACGAAGACATCGACTTTCTCGTTGTAGAAGGCGATCAGGCCGGCGATCGGCAGGAGTGCGGCCGTCGGGAAGTCGTACGACCAGGCCAGGTCCGGGTGGGTCTGGTCACCGAGACGGATGGACCAGTAGTCGCTGGTCTGGCCCTTGTACGGGCAGGCGGTCCTCGTCGCCGACGCCACGAGGTGCTCGAAGTTCACGTCGGTCCGGTTGAGGTAGTAGCGAGGCGGTAGACCGGTTTCGAAGACCAGCACGGGCGATGTCGACTCGGCCAGGACGACCCCTTCCAGTTCCACCCTGACGCTGCGGGTGGAACGCACCGCGTCCACCCGCGCAAACGGGTTGCGGGGGTGGACGAAGACCTCTTCGTCCTCCTCGAACCACGCATCCATGGCTGCCCAGTCGAACCGGATCGTGTTCGCCAATCCGGCCAGCGCGTCGTCTCCGTACAACCGCCCGCACGAAGGACGGATCGTCTCGCCAACCTGTAGCCCGTGCAGCCGCGCGGTCCCGCGCGGGGTCACCTCGGTGTGCTGGCCCTCGATCAACAGGTCGCGATTCAGGTCGTCGACGGGGATGTAGTACTGCGGGAAGAACGGCCATTCCCACACGTACAACGCCCGCGTGGTGTCCAGTACCTGCTCGCCGCCGAGGAAGGCTCGGATCCGGCGAGGCACCGGCTCGATGTGACCGACCGGGACGATCATCTTCGGATAATCCGACACGTTGTCCTCCCGTGCGTTTGTTGCAGAGACCGTAACCGATGTCGCCTTTCGTGACGAGTCCTTCGCGGCAGAGGTCATGTGGCGTCGGCGACGCCGTACTGGAAGGGGTCCTGCCGTTCGGGCCTTTTCGCGGGAAGATGGCCGGGTGAAGCCGATCTACCCAGATGACGGCGATGTCGATCGGGACGCCGTACCCGGCCTGCGTCCCGTACCCACGGACGACGCCACGTCAGTCACGGTCGACGTCGACGGAGAGATCTTCGCTCTGCGCCCGAACGAATGCGACGGCACCGACTACACGTGGCTCAGCGGGCCGAACCCCGGCTACGGATTCGGTGTGGGCCCGACGCTCGGCCTGTCGCTCGACGAGCACCGGAAGAACATCCGTGACTTCCTGGCCACGGTCGATCCGGCCACCGGGCGCATCGAGGACGACTGACATGAGGCCGGGACCGCGCCGTGCGGAGCTGCTCGCCCGTCTCGCCGAGGCGGTCGGCTCCGTCGACGTCGCACACCCGGTACGGGTCGCCGTCGACGGTCCACCAGCCGCCGGCAAGACCATCCTCGCCGACGAACTCGCCGTCGTCCTGCGGAATCAGGGCCGCTACGTCATCCGCGCGACGGTCGACGACTTCCTCTTTCCCCGGGCGCGACGCTATCCGCGCGGCGAATACTCGGCCGAAGGCTGCTATTTCGACACCCACGACTGGGCGGCACTGAACCGGGTGCTGCTCGACCCCCTCGGACCGGGCGGCGATCGGGGCTTCCAGCCCGCGGTGTACGACCACGCTACGGATGCCGTGCTGTCCCCGCCGAGCAGGACGGCCCCGGCCGACGCCGTGCTGGTGTTCGACGGCGTCTTCCTCATGCGCCCGGAACTGATCGATCGGTGGGAGCTGCGCATTCTCGTGTCCTCGGCGATCGAGACGACGGTGGACCGTGCCGTGATCCGAGAGCGGCGGGTGTCCTCCCGGGCGGAGGTCGAACGGCGCTGGCGGGAGCGTTACATCCCCGCCCAGCAGCTCTACTTCGACATCGTGCGCCCGAGGGATCAGGCCGACTTCGTCGTGCACAATGACGAGCCGCAGAAGCCGGTCTGGCAGACCCGGGCACGCTGACCGTAGAGGAGCCGTGATGACGCGACCGACACTGTTCCTGACGGTGGGGCTCCCGTGTACCGGAAAGACCACCGCCGCCCGGCGGATCGAGGTGGAGCAGAAGGCGCTTCGGCTGACCAAGGACGAGTGGGTGAAGGCCCTCTACGGGGCCGAGAATCCGCCGGCGGCCTCGGACGTCATCGAGGGGCGACTCGTCGAGATCGGGCTGCGGGCCCTCGAACTCGGCAACAACGTGGTGATCGACTTCGGCCTCTGGGGCCGGGACGAGCGTTCCGCCCTGCGACAGGCCGCGGCCGACCTCGGCGCGGAGGTGGAGCTGCGCTACTTCGAACTCACCCCGGCCGAGCAGCGCGAACGGCTCGATCAGCGCCAGGCGGACGCACCCCACACGACGTGGCCCATGTCCGACGAGGAACTCGCCGAGTGGGCCGCCCGCATCGACGTCCCGACGCCGGGCGAACTCGACGGCTCCGAACCCGTCGACGACCCACCGGCCGGTTTCACGACCTGGAACGAGTGGCGCGCCGACCGCTGGCCGCCAACCCGCCGCGACCTCCCCGACGGTGACGCGCAGGCAGCAACAACCCTGATGTTGCTGCCTGCCGAGCCTCTGAAGCAGCAGCAACCCTGATGTTGTGACGATCGTGGGCCAGGGGAGGGTGGGCCTGAGGGCAACCACGGCGGATGGCGCGTCACGGGGGACTGTCGTACGCGCGGTTTAGCGTCGTCGGTGTCGACAGGCGGGGAGGCGGGTCATGACCGACTGGGACGGGGTGCGGTTCTGGGATGGCGGCAGCGAGGCCGAGGTGCGGGCGCGCCTGGCGGCGGGAGCCGACCCCTGCGCACCGCGCGGGCGTGACTCGGCCCTGCATGTCGCGGCGGAGCACTCGCCGCCCTCGGTAGTGGCGGCGATGGCCGCGGCGGCATCCGATGTCGATGTCCTGTCCGATGGCCGGTCCCCGCTGTGGCTGGCGGTTCAGTCGCGACGGCACGACAACGCCCGGGTGCTGGCGGCCGCCGGCGCGGACCCGTGGCAGTCGATGATGGCGGGATGGTCGCCCGGTCGGCTGAGCCTCGCCGGTCCCGAGCCTGACCTCTTCGGTGCCGCCCCTGCCGGTGTCGAACTGAGTTCGTCCGAGCGAGATGCCGTCGCGTTGGCCGGTGAGCTGGGCGATCGTCTGCAGGTCGACTATTACGACGGGACCGGGCTTCTCTGCGTCGCGGGCATCGACGCCTCGGAGGCTGTCCGTCGGCTCGACGCCACCCCGATGACCGAGGACGAGTTGCTCGCGCACTACGAGGTCGAGGTCGATGTCGACGAGGATCCCGAGCCGGGGGAGGAGGACGACTGGAGCTGGCTCTCGGAGATGAACGATCTGCTGCTCGTCGGCATCACCGATGTTCCTGGCGGCTGCGTGCTGACCCAGCCATGGGGATATCAGCCGCAGACACCCGTGGTGGGTCGGTCGCTGTCCGCCGGCACCATCGCCTACGGCCTGTACGCGAATCCGAAGAGCGGCAACCAGGGCAGCATCCACCGCGACGGGGAGACGATCGGCTGGGACCTGCACCCTGGCGGTGCCGCGTCGAGCACCGACACCAGTCAGGCGGTCCTGCTCAGCTATCTCTATCGACTGAAGGCTCCCGCATACGCCTGCGCCTTCGTAGGTCTGTGCCCTGCCGACGCGCGATGCATCACCGGTCCCGCCGACCGCTGGGTTCTCCTGCCCGAACGGGACTACTGGGCCAGCCGTTGACCCTGCGGCATCGATCTGCTTGCTTGCTCTCGCGATTACCATGGGAACCCCTCATTGAACGGGAGGCTGCCATGTCCTTCGGTACCGCCGTCAAATCGGTGCTCAGCCAGTACGTCGGCTTCGCAGGCCGGGCCCGCCGGTCTGAGTACTGGTGGTTCGCCCTGTTCACCGTTCTTGTCAGCATCGTCGCTTCCGTCCTGGACAACGCACTGGGATTGAATTTTGTCGACGGTTCGTCGAACGGTTTCATCGGCCTCGTCGTCTCCCTGGCACTGCTGCTGCCGACGCTGGCTGTCGCGGTGCGCCGCCTGCACGACACCGACAAGACGGGGTGGTGGCTGCTGATCGGCCTCGTGCCGATCGTGGGTGCCATCGTCCTGATCGTGTTCTTCGTTCAGGACGGCACGCCCGGAGCGAACCGGTTCGGCCCCAGTCCCAAGGGATGAGCGCCTTGCGCGGCACCCGGTGCGCGGGATGCAAGAGCGGGCGAAAGGCCCCCTTCCGACAGCCCTGCCGGACTGCCGATGCCAGCAGTCGAGCGCCTGATGCGACGACCTCGTTGCGGCGGACCCGTCCGCACAGGTGGCTACGCAGGAATTCCAGTTCCAGCGGAAGCAGTCGCTTTCCAGCGGGAGCAGTCGCTCGGCGGTGCCGTTCGCGGTCAGGTGGGTGCCGCCGCGTGACGCACTACACTGCTCGGCTGTGCGCCCGGCCGACATCCTCGAACAACTCGACGCCGCAGCCGAGGAGTTCCGGTTTCCGGACCTCGACAACGGCTACTACTACGCCGTCGACGCCCGGCTGCACGGATATCGGGACGTGGGGCGATGGGCGCTCATCGTCGAGAGAATCGGCTACTCGCCACGGGCCGGCAACCTCACCGACGTGCTCTACGTGTTCGGCAACTGCCTGACCAGCGGCGAACCTGGCACCGACAACGGCGACTTTCTCGACCGGGTCGACAACTGGGACGAGATAGAGGACCCGGACGAACCGGAGACGTACCGGGGCGGTCCCTTGGTACTTCGCGGTCAGGACATCGCCGTTGCCGGCGAATCGGGTGAGGAGCTGGTCGACGTGCTGCGTCGGCTTGTTCCGCGCCACCGTGAGCTTCTCCTGGCGGACGAACGGGAACTGCGCCGCCGAATCCCCGTCGACCTGCCCGAGGTTCTGCGGCTGGACGAATGGCACCACCCGGACCTGGCCGGCGACGCCCGGCCAAGCCAGTCCGAGACGTTCCGCCAGCTCGCCGATGTGCTGGCGACCGGTGACCTGACGCGGTACACGCCCAGATGGCCGAACACGCACTGGTCGCACTGGCCGGACTCGGGAAGTCTCTGACCGGGCGCAGGCCAGGGCGTACGCCGACCTGCTGCCGGCGCACCCGTCGGAGGCTCAGATCGCGAGGGCTCCGCCGTCCACGGGGAGGAGTACGCCGTGGATGTGTGACGCGTCGTCACTGGCCAGGAAGATCACCGCCGCGGCGGTGTCCTGCACGGTGCCCGTACGCCGGTCCGGGTTGCTCTCGGCGATCTCCTCCAGGAGCGGGCGGAGGTCCTGGTTGCTCTCCGTGAGGGTGGGGCCGGGGGCGACGGTGTTGACCCGTACCCCGTCGGCGGCCAACTCCGCTGCCCACGACCTTGTCAGCGAGTGCAGAGCCGCCTTGCTCGCACCGTACAGCGAGGTGAACTTGATTCCGTCCACTCCGCCGATCGAACCCATGTTGATCACCGAGCCACCGCCGTGCTCGACCATGCCGGGCACCAGAGCGGCCGTCAGCAGGTACGGGGCTTTGACGTTGACCTCCAGCACCAGGTTGACCTGTTCCTCGGTCGAGTCGGTCATGGGGTGCGGCGGCACGAGGAAGGCCGCGTTGTTGACCAGGATGTCGATCGGCCGACCCGCCAGGGCCGTCGCGTCCTGGGCGAGCCGGCGGATTTCGCTGCCGCCCGCGGAGAGGTCTGCCTCGACGAAGTGTGCGGTACCGCCCTCCGCGACGATCCCGTCGACGACCTGAGCGCCCTGCTCCGCGCCGAGCCCGGTCACGATGACGATGGCGCCCTCGCGGGCCATCGCCTCCGCCACGCCCCGCCCAATCCCGCTCGTCGAGCCCGTGACCAGTGCCGCGCGCCCCTCCAGCCGATTCACGTCGGTACCTCCGGTTGTTGCGCGCGGTTCGACTCACCGCAGATGCGTACGCAGGAACTCCAGTTCCAGCGGGAGCAGCCGCTCGGCGGTGCCGTTCGCGGCCATGTGGGTGGCGCCGGTCAGCGGCAGCACGGCGTGCGGCCGGCCGGTCGACAGCAGTGCCGCCGACAACCGGAGCGTGTGCGCGGCCACCACGTTGTCGTCCGCCATGCCGTGTACCAGCAGCAGCGGGCGGGCCTGGTCCGGACCGGTGACCGGCTCGGCGGCCAACTCGACGAGCGAGTGGTGCGCGTACACGTCCATGCCGTCCTCCGGCAGGCCGAGATAGCGCTCGGTGTACGCGGTGTCGTACAGCGCCCAGTCGGTCACCGGGGCGCCGGCGATGCCGCACTTGAACAACTCGGGGTGACGCAGCACGGCCAACCCGGCCAGCCACCCGCCGAACGACCAGCCGCGTACGGCCACCCGGCCGAGGTCCAGGTCCGGGTGCTTACCGGCGAGCGCGGTCAACGCGTCGATCTGGTCGGTCAGGATGACGTCGGCCAGCCGCCGGTGGATCGCCTTCTCGAACGAGGGGGCCACTCCCGGCGTACCCCGGTTGTCGATCGTGACCACCGCGAAACCGGCGTCGGCCCACCACTGCCGCTCCAACCACGCGGCCCGCGCCGCCACCACCTCTTGGTGGCCCGGGCCGCCGTAGATGTCCAGCAGCACCGGCAGTCGTCGGCCCGTCACGTGATTGTCCGGGTAGAGCACCGCCGCCGGGAGCCGCCGGTCGGTCACCCGTTCCAGCAGCGGCAGCGGAGAGTACGGCGGCTCGGCGGCCAGCGACCGCAGCTCGGTCAGCTCCTGGCCGCCGCGCGACACGGTCCAGCGCACCCCGGCGTGGTCCAGCGACGCCGTGCCGACCACCAGCACGTCGCCGCCCACGGCCGCCGTGTGCCAGCCCGAGTCGGTGGTGAGACGCCGGGCGTCCACCCCGCCGCCGATCGTCGTACGGACCCGGAACAGGTGCCGCTCGCTGGGCTCGCCATCGCTCGCCTCCACCAGCAGGTCGGCGGGGCCGCTGACGGCCGGCAACCGACCGACGACCCGCCGCACGTACAGCGAGGGTGGGGTGAGTAGCGTGCCGTCGGCGAACAGGCACCTCGCGTCGTACCCGTCGTGGGCCAGCTCACCCCCGACCAGCACCCGGCCGTCGGGCAGGTGCGCCGGGGTACCGGCGATCGGCTCCACCCAGCGCGGGTCGGCCAGCTCGGCGTGGACCTGCGTCTCACCCGTCCGTGGGTCCACGGCGAGGACCAGCCCGTGCTGCTGCGAGCGGCGCAGCACGGTGATCAGCGGGCTGCCCTCCGCCCAGCTCACCCCGGTCAGGTACGGGTAGGTCTCGCGGTCCCAGTGCACGTCGACCCAGCCGTCGTCGAGGTCCAGCAGGTGCAGGCTCACCTCGGCGTTCGGGCCGCCGGCCCGGGGATACGCGACGGCGGTCGGCGGACTGCCCGGCTCGGCCGGGTCGTGCAGGTGCCAGCGGTCCAGCCGGGACTCGTCCACCCGGGCGGCGAGCACCGTGCGTCCGTCCGGGGCCCACCAGTAGCCCCGGTACCGGCCGAACTCCTCGGCCGCGATGTGCTCGGCCAACCCCCAGCTCACGCCCGCGTCCTCGCCGGCCAACAGGGTGTCGGCACCGTCGGCGTCGATCACCCGCAGTTCGCCCCGGCGTACGCCCTCGGCCGCGTCGGTCACGTACGCCAGGCGCTCGCCGGTCGGATCCGGTCGAGGGTCCAGCACCGGACCGACGGCGGCCACCTCCACCACGTCGCCGTGTACCAGGTCGGCCCGGAACAGGCGTCCGGCCAGCGCGAACACGGCCACCCGGCCGGCGGCGTCCAACGCGTACGAGCCGATGCCGGCGGCGCTGAGCCGGAGCCGTTCCCGCAGCGCCCGCTCACCGGGGGTGAGCGCCCGTACGTCGCCGTCGTCGCCCAGCAGGGCCACTGGGTCGGCCACCAGCCGTTCCTCGCCGGTCGCCACGTCCAGCAGCCAGAGCGCGTCCGCCGGATCCTCCGGACCGGCCGAGCGCAGGAAGATCACCCGGGCGCCGTCCGCGGCCACGGAGACGGCCCGGGGCGCGCCGTGGCTGAACCGGCGGGTACGGGCGGCCAGCTCCGGAAAGTCCACAGGCCAAATCGTAGAGCCGCGCCGGGCGTGATGTGGCCGACCTGGGCGGACGCGTCCAACGACTCCCGGCCCCTACCGCCGGTTAGAGTGACCGTCGTGACGACGCTGCCCGACCGCCGCCTGCTGCTGGTCCACGCGCATCCCGACGACGAGTCGATCGGCACCGGCTCGACCATGGCCCACTACGCCGCCGCCGGGGCGCACGTCACGTTGGTGACCTGCACGCTCGGCGAGGAGGGCGAGATCCACGTACCGGCGCTCGCGCAGCTCGCCGCCGCCGAGGCCGACCAGCTCGGCGGGTACCGGATCGCGGAGCTGGCGGCCGCCTGCGCGGCGCTCGGCGTCGCCGACCACCGCTTCCTGGGCGGCGCCGGTCGCTACCGCGACTCGGGCATGATGGGCCTTGCGACGAACGAGCACCCCCGGGCCTTCTGGCAGGCCGACCTCGACGAGGCCGCCGGGCATCTGGTGGAGATCATGCGAGAGGTACGCCCCCAGGTGCTGGTCACCTACGACCCGAACGGCTTCTACGGGCACCCTGACCACATTCAGGCGCACCGGGTGGCGATGCGCGCCGTCGAGCTGGCCGCCGTCGAGGGCTGCGCCCCGGCGAAGGTCTACTGGACGGCCATGCCGTTGAGCGTGCTGGAGGCCGGCATGTCGCACTTCGCCGAATCCTCGGACAATCCGTTCGCCGGCATCCAGGACCTGGCCGAGCTGCCCTTCGGCACCCCGGACGAGCAGATCGCCGCCCGGATCGACGGCACCGACCAGCATCTCGCCAAGGAGGCGGCGATGCGGGCGCACGCCACCCAGATCCCGGCCACCTCGTGGCTCTACTCGATCGCGGGCAACTTCGGCGGCGAGTTCATGGGTGTGGAGTTCTTCACCCTCGCCGTCGGCGCGAAGGGTCCGGGTTTCGGCCCGTACGGCTGGGAGGACGACCTCTTCGCCGGGCTGATCGGAGAGGCCGACGCGGACCGCTCCCCGGTCGCGGCGGCCGGTCTCCGGTGACGTTGCCCGCCGCGCCGATGTCGGTCGTGAACGACCAGGACGCCCCGCCCCCGGCGGGGCCGCCGCCGCGCCTGCTGGACCTGGGCCTACGGGTGGCCGGCGGGATCGTCGTGGTGGTGGCCGGCGTGGTGACGGGGGTGTTGGAGCTGCTGCTCGCCACCGTCCGGGTCGGCGGGCAGCTCATCGGCGTCTCGGCGTTGCTCGCGGTCGGCGCGAACATCCTGCTGAGCTGGTTCGCGCACGAGGTGGTCGACCGCCGTTGGGCGGTGGCGCTGCCGGCGGTGCCGTGGTTCGCCCTGATGGCGGTGGCGGCCATCCGCACTACCGAGGGCGACCTGCTGCTGGCCGGCGACAACTGGGTCGGCCTGGCGATGATCGTGGCCGGCGCGATGACGTTCGCCGTGATGGGCTTCCGGCAGATCCTCGCCCCGCCATCCACGCTCCGCGCCTGGTGACGTCACACAGCTACGAGTGGTAGATATTCCTGCCAGGGAAGCGGCCCCGCGAGAAGGGGCGTACGGCAGGAGGTCGTGCGATGGACAGACGGTGGCGGATCACCGGGGTGCTCGCGGGTGGGCTCTTCGCGGTCAACGTGATCGCCCGCCTCATCACCCGATTCGTCTTCGACAAAGACGACGCTGCGGCCGACCGGGTCACCCTGGTGATGTTCGTGGTGATCGGGTTGACCCTGGCCGTGGTCGCCTTCCGCTGGGGACGCGCCCGGCCGCTGGCCGCCTGGGCGGGCGACGTGACGGTCGCGGTGTTGATCGCCATGGCCCTGACCGTGCTGGTCGGGCCGCTGCTCGTCGGCTACAACCCCTTCGGGGATGGCGCGGGCACGTTCTTCGCCATGATCTGGCTCTATCTGCTCGCCACCGGCCTCGGCGTGCTGGCCGGCTACCTGGTGGCGACCGCCCTCGGTCTCGACTACCGCTCGCAGCAGCTCAAGCGGTACGCCGAGGTCAAAGCCGCGAAGCCCCGCCGGGTAGTCCGCCGCTGACGCCAGCACCCCGCGCCACCCCTGCGAACCCCCGCGCCAAGCCGCACCTGCGCGCCGAGCCAGACCCCCGCGCCGATCTTGCACTTTCGGTCGCCGGCATGGGCAGGTTCGCCCTTTTTGTCGCCGCAGAAGTGCAAGATCGGCGTCGGAGTCGGCGTCGGCGCGGGCGCGGGGTGGGGGTGGGGGTGGGGGGTCAGGTTGGGGCTACTCGGGTCAGGTAGGTGTGGTGGGTGGTGAAGTTCAGCGTTCGGTAGAGCGCGATGGCGGGCGTGTTGCGCTGCTCCACCTGCAGGAACGCGTGTGTCGCGCCGGCCGACACGCCCCAGGCGGTCAGCTCGCCGATCACGCGTCGGGCCAGCCCCTGCCGACGGGCCGCCGGCACCACCTCGATCAGGCTGAGGCCCAGCCATCGCCCCTGGCCGGTCACCGTCGCCCGGCCGATCGCCGCCAGCGCGCCGTCGACGTACCCGTGGGCGAAGCGGACCTGGTCCACGGCGGTGAGCACGTGCCGGGCGGCATCCGGTAGGCCGCCCTTGCGGCCGGCAGCGATGGCGAGCCAGTCCGCGCTCGGCGCGGTCGCCAGCTCGACGACGGCAGCGTCCGGCCCGCCGAGGTCGACGGCGGCGAGCGGTAGGGGCAGGGACGCGGTCTGTACGAGGGTGGGTGGACGGGTGGTCCAGCCGCGCTCGTCCAACTCGGCGCCGACCGGTGCGGCGAGCGGTAGCGGTGTGTTGATCATCGCGGGCTGACCCCGCTCGGCGTACCAGCGCTCGACCGCGTCCACGGCCGCCGGCAACGGCCGGTCGGGATCGCCGATCGGCAGCGCCGAGTTGGCCCGGCCGGTCCAGCCCTCGGCCGAGCGCAGCAACCAGTCACCGAGTCGGCCGCGGGTCGGGGCGGGCCACGCCTCGTTGGCGGCCCGTTCCAGCGCCACCACCGCCGCGGCCGTCGGCCGGCGGGTCGGTGGCACCCGCTTCGCGCGGTGCACCTGCGCCACCGGGACGCGTAGCGGACCCTGTGCCGTGGCGAGGGTGAGATGAGTCTCGCTCAGCTCGACCAGCTCGCCGAGGGCGTCGCTGAACAGCGGGCGGCCTTCGCGAATCCCCACAATCCGACGGACCACGATCCGATGTCCCACATCCTGCTGTCGGAGCACGATCGACCCCCTCCCCGGCGAGATACTAGGCTCTTACCGTCGCGGGAGATCGCGGCGCGTCTTGCGGAGGAGAAGACCGGTGACCTACATCATCGCCGAGCCGTGCGTGGATGTGCTCGACAAGGCATGCATCGAGGAATGCCCGGTCGACTGCATTTACGAGGGCAACCGGATGCTCTACATCCACCCCGACGAGTGCGTCGACTGTGGTGCCTGTGAGCCCGTCTGCCCGGTGGAGGCGATCTTCTACGAGGATGACGTCCCGGAGCAGTGGAAGGACTACACCGGCGCCAACTACGAGTTCTTCGAGGACCTGGGCTCGCCCGGGGGCGCCTCGAAGATCGGCAAGGTGGAGAAGGACGCGACCTTCGTCGCCGCGCAGCCGCCGCGCGGCGAGGGCCACTGAACCGGCCCGCGCCGGTCTCGGCACGGCTGCCCGAGTTCACCTGGGACACCCTGGACGCCGCGGCCACCCTGGCCGCGGCGCATCCGGATGGCCTGATCAACCTCTCCATGGGTACGCCGGTCGACCCGGTCCCGGCGGTGATCCGTCAGGCGCTGGCTGACGCGTCCGACGCGCCGGGCTACCCGCTGACCGCCGGCACCCCGGCGCTCCGCGCCGCCATCGCCGGGTGGGTGGCCCGGGCCTGTGGCGCGGGCGTCGACGGGCTCGGTGTGCTGCCGACCATCGGCTCCAAAGAGTTGGTCGCCTGGCTGCCCACCCTGCTCGGCATCGGTCCGGGCGACGTGGTGGTCGTACCGTCGATCGCGTATCCGACGTACGAGGACGGCGCCCGGCTGGCCGGTGCCACCGTGGTCCGGGCCGACTCGCTCACCTCGGTCGGGCCGACGCCGCGGGTCCGGTTGGTCTGGATCAACTCGCCCGGTAACCCGACGGGTCGGGTGCTGCCCGCGGCGCACCTGCGCAAGGTCGTCGACTGGGCCCGGGAGCGCGGCGCGGTGGTCGCCAGCGACGAGTGTTACCTGCCGCTGGGCTGGTCGGCCGAGCCGGTCTCGGTGCTCTCCCCGCAGGTCTGCGGCGGCGACTACACCGGCGTGCTGGCCGTGCACTCGCTCTCCAAGCGGTCCAACCTCGCCGGTTACCGGGCCGGGTTCGTGGCCGGGGATCCGACCCTCGTCGCCGAGCTGCTGAAGATCCGTAAGCACGCCGGCATGATCGTGCCCGCGCCGGTGCAGGCCGCGATGGTGGCTGCCCTGCACGACGAGGAGCACGCCGTCGAGCAGCGGGAGCGCTACCGCGCCCGGCGCGAGGTGCTCAGCGCCGCGTTCACCGAGGCCGGTTTCACGATCGAGCACTCGGAGGCGGGCCTCTACCTCTGGCTCACCCGGGACGAGGACTGTTGGCAGACCGTCGACTGGCTGGCCCGGCGCGGCATCCTGGTCGCGGCCGGCGCCTTCTACGGCCCCGCCGCCCAGCGGTACGTGCGGGCGGCGCTCACCGAGTCCGACGAGCACGTCGCCGCCGTCGCGGCACGCCTCGCCGAAGCCTGACCGCGCTCCGGGCGGCCGACCCCGTGCGGTCGACCGCCCGGCGGGCGTCAGTCGCTGATCCGGTCGAAGACCCGCAGCAGGGTGTCCCGGCTCTGCTTCTCCAGCAGTTCGCTGCTCATCAGCTCCTGCATGGCGACCACCCGGCCGTCGTGCAGGGTCAGCTCCGCCTTCAGCGGCACCTTCCGCTTGACGTCCACGGAGGCGATCTCCTCGTACGGCAGGAACGTGTGCCGGGTCGCCAGCTCCGCGATCGGCACCGACTCGACCAGCGCGCGTAGCCGCGTCTCGCCCTGGCTGGCCTTGCCGGGGTCGGCGACCAGGACCAGCCCACGGTCGAGGATGAGCACATCGTGCTCGGTGCCGTCGATCTTGATGTTGGCGAGCGCGCCGATCAGGTCGGCGTCCCGCCCGGAGAGCCGCTCCTCCACCACTGTCGCGTCGGACGGGTCGACCCCCAACTCCGCCAGCCGGGCCAGCGCCACGTCCAGGGTCTGCGGCGCGACGGCCAGCTTGGCGATCTCGGCGAGGTCCCAGGGTTGCCCGTCCGGGCCGACGAGCCGCGCCGGACCGGACCAGGAGAGCTGCCAGTGGGCCCCACCGGAGCGGACGGCCGCGTTGTCCAGCAGCGTCTCCATCGGCCCGGCGAACCGGGCGGCCGCCTCCTTGCGGGTCGCGTCGCCGAAGAACTGCTCGGCGAACTCACCCAGCCGGCCGGACTTGACCAGCTCCAGCACGGTCGTGAGGCCCGGCGTGGTGACACCGGTGAACCGCCCCGCGGCCCGGTAGATGCCGTCCGCCCGCTGTTGCACCATGGCCGCCACCGACGCGGCGGTGAACTGCGTCCAGGGCAGCACCTGACGGCTGCCGTGGTCGACCACGAGACCCTGCAACTGCCGGCCGGCGTCGCCGATGTCGGCGAGCAGCAGCGCGGCCGGCCGTTCGTCCGGCGTGACCGCCCCGGCCGGCAGGTCCGCCATCGCGGCAACCCGGACGCCGATCGGCGGGTGGGTGTCCCACGGCGACGGCTTGCGGTCGGGGGCGTTCTCCCGCAACTCGGCCAGCTCATCTCGGCGGGCATCGAGCAGCTTGCCGAAGCCGCCGAAGAGGTCGTCCGGCGCGAGCCCGGCGGACCAGCCCCCCTCGACGTACCCGCGCATGAAGAAGCTCCAGGCGGCGCCCAGCGCCGGCAGCGTACGCAGTGCGGAGGCCGCGGCGTCGTGCCCGGCCAGCAGCACCGAGGAACGGTCGGCCTCCAGCTCCTGCCTCCGTGACGCGGCGTTGTCGACAATCAGGTAGAGCTTCGAGTAACCCTTGAAGACCCAGCCGATCGGGTTGCGCGGACTGATCCGGTCCAGCGTTTCCGCGATGGCCAGCCGACCCCGGTACGCGACACCGCCGAGCCGGGTGTGCTTGCCGGAGTAGTGGCCCAGCTCGTGGGCGAGCACCCCACGTAGCTGGTCCACCCGCATCGCCTGGAGCAACGGCAGGCCGACGTACAGGGTGCGCCGCCCGCCGACCAGGCCGAGCAGTCGGCTCTGCTCGGCGACCGCGGCGTTCACCTCGGGCACCAGCCGGATCTCGTCCGGAGCGCGGGTACCGACCGCGGTGGCCAGCTCCCGCACGGTGGCCCACAGGTCCGGCGCCGCATCCTCGGTGAGGACCAGACCGGGTGCCGGCTCGTTCTTCGTTCGGATCGCGCGCCACAGCCCGGCGGCGACCGCACCCAGCGCGACGACGAGGGGCAGCAGCAGCTTCCCGGTGACGAGCCCGCTGGTGTGGCCGTAGAGCCAGAACCCGAGCGCGACGACGGCGGCGAGCTGTAGGAGCGCGACGACGTAGAAGCCGATCAACATGACCACCGAGGCGAGCGCCCGGTATGTCGCGGACATTTCATTTCCTCCCGCTGTTCGCCCGCAACCAGACGGCGGGCAGCGGAGCGGACCGTACGACGATGATCAGCAGTGGACAACCCCCTTCCGGATCGGCCTTGGCAAGATCTACTATCTGCCGGGTCTTCGACGGGGTGAGAGGAAACACGGCATGTGGCCGTTCCGGCGTAGTGGCAAGCAGGCGGCGGTTCCCACGTTGATCGTGGACCCGGCGGAGGGCGACCCGACCGCGCGAGCGCTGCGGGAGGCGGGTGAACGCCGGGACTGGGGCACCATCCGTGATCTCCTCAGCCCGGTGACCGACCCGGACGAGCACGCCTTCTACGTCTCGGCGCTCGCCGACACCGACGGCCTCCAGGACTGGATCGGCGAGTGGGTCGAGGCTGAACCCCGGTCGACGCTGCCGGTGCTGGTGCGCGGGGCGCACGCGGTCTACTGGGCCTGGGAGGCCCGCAGCGGCGCCCGCGCCTCGCAGGTGAGCCAGGATCAGTTCAAGGAGTTCTGGCGGCGGCTGCGGTTGGCCGAGAACTCCCTGGACGAGGTGACGGACCGCGACCCGGACGACACCACCGCGCGCACGTTCCTGGTCACCTCGGCGCGTGGGCGGCAGGTGGAGCCGGAAGAGGCGGCCCGGCGCTTCGACGAGGTGGTGGCCCGGCACCCGGCGCACCGGATCGCGCACGAGCAGATGCTCCAATACCGCTGCCACAAGTGGTTCGGCAGTCACGAGGAGATGTTCGACTTCGCCCGGGAGGCCGTGGCGAAGTCGCCGGCCGGTTCGCCGCTGGGGCACCTGATCGTCGTCGCGCACCTGGAGAAGTGGCTGGACCTGCCCGTCGGCGAGGACGAGGAGTATCTGGACGACGACGCCGTACGCGCGGAGATGAACGCCGCCGCTGACCACTCCGTACGTCACCCCGACTACCGACGCCGGCCCGGCTGGGCGAGTGTGCACAACACCTTCGCCATGGGTTTCTCGAAGGTGGGGGACCTGCGCTCCGCGGCCGGTCAGTTCGAGGTGATCGGCGACCAGGTGACCAGTTGGCCCTGGCAGTACATCAACAGGAACCCGGTGATCCCGTTCATCGCATGGCGGAACGACGCGATGGCCGCCGAGGACTGACCGGCGTCCGGGTCGCCGAGCGATATCCTCAGCGCCGGACCTGGTCGGGGCCGTGCCGGTCCCGTACCCCAGCAGGAACGTCGAGGTGTGCGGATGGTGGACAGGCCTGGCGCACGGGTACGGGCGGCGGTGGTCGGCACCGGCCTGATCGGTGGTTCGGTGCTGCTCCGGATGCACGCCGCGGGCGTCGACGTGACCGGTTGGGATCCGGACGAGGACACCCGGCGACAGGCCCGCCGGCTGGGCGTACCCGCTCCGGACCTGCTGGCCGAGGCGGTGGCCGACCGGGACGTGGTGTTCCTGTGCGGGCCGCTGCCCACCCTGCCGGCGACGCTTGTCGAGATGGCGGCGATGACCGGCGAGAGTTGCGTGCTGACCGACGTCGGCAGCACCAAGGAGGAGGTGGCGGCGATGGCCGCCGCCTCCGGCCTGACGGACCGGTTCGTGCCGGGGCACCCGATGGCCGGCACCGACCGGTCGGGCCTGACGGCCGCCGGGCCGGATCTGCTCGCCGGCGCCGCCTGGGTGCTGTGCCCGGTGCCGGGCGCGGCGACGCTCGCCTTCCGCTGGCTCACCGGGCTGCTGGTGGAGCTGTTCGGAGCCCGGGTGGTGCCGATGTCCCCGGCGGCGCACGATTCGGTGGCCGCGCTCGCCTCACACGTTCCTCATGTGCTGGCCGGCGCACTGGCCGGGGCGACGCAGCGGTCGCCGCTGCGCGACGCGGTGTTGGCGCTGGCCGCGGGTAGTTTCTCCGACGGCACCCGGGTCGCCGGGACGCCGGCCGAGCGGACGGTCAACATGCTGCTCGGCAACCGGGCGCGGGTGCTGGACGAGTTGGCCGAGGTGCGGGTACTGCTGGACGAGCTGGCGGACGCGCTGCGGTCCGCAGACGCGACGGGGTTGACCGCCCGGTACGCGCAGGCCGGCGCGGCGCGGTCGGCGCTGCGGGACCGACGGTTCGCCCCGGCGGACCGGGAGTTCCCGGCCGACGGCGACCACACCGACGAGGTGGCCTGGCTGTGCGAGCTGGGTGCCGCCGGCGGTCACCTGACGGGCTGCCGGATCGGCGCGGACGTCGTCTCCTATCCGGCGCTGCTGCCGCTGGCTGACTAGCTGCCCGGACTTCGCCTCGGCTCGACCGTCCTTCTGCAACAGGCCCTAGGCTGGCAGGCATGGCGACGGACAGCCCGGTGGTGCAGGTGCGCGGCGAGGCGACCCGCGAGGTGCCGCCCGAGTTGGCCCGGTTCGCGGTCACCGTGACGGCTCGCGGCCGGGATCGGGAGGCGACGCTCACCCAGTTGGCCGAAGGGGCAGCGGCCGTCCGGGTGCTGCTTGACGGTTCCGAGCCGGCGGTGGCCCGGCGGGAGACCGGCGACCTGTGGGTCCGGCCGCAGACCAAGCGCTCGGGCGAACGCGTGGTGGGCTGGCTCGGCAGCGTCACCACCACGGTGACGGTCACCGACTTCACCGCCCTCGGCGAGCTGATGCTCCGACTCGCCGATCAGGACCAGGTCCAGGTGTCCGGCCCCTGGTGGGAGCTGCGCCCGGACAGCCCGGCCCACCGCGAGGCGCGACACGCCGCGATCGGCGACGCGCTGCTGCGTGCCCGGGAGTACGCCGAGGCGCTGGGCGCCCGGGTCACCGCCCTCATCGAACTGGCCGACGCCGGCCCGGCCGACGGGCCGATGTTCGCCCGCGCGGCATTCGCCGGGGGCGGTGCCGGCGGTGGCGTTCCCGAGCTGGAGTTGGACCCGCAACCGCAGACCGTGCAGGCGGCCGTGCAGGCGAGGTTCACGATCAGCGATCCGGTGCTCGGCTGATGCCGCCGGCCCGGGTGTTGGCCATCGACGAGTTGGTGGCGCGGGCGCGGTCACTGGCCGAGGCCGGCCCGCGGCAGCTGCTCGGCATCACCGGTGCGCCCGGTGCGGGGAAGTCCACCCTGGCCGAGCGGATCGTCGCCGAGGTCGGGGCGAGCGCGCGGCTGGTGCCCATGGACGGTTTCCACCTGGCCCAGGCGCAGCTGGAACGGTTGGGCCGCGCCGAGCGCAAGGGCGCGATCGACACCTTCGACGCCAACGGGTACGCCTCGCTGCTGCGCCGGTTGCGTCGGCTGGAGCCGACCTCGGTGTACGCGCCGGAGTTCCGCCGGGAGCTGGAGGAGCCGGTGGCCGGGGCCATCGAGGTGCCGCCGTCGGTTCGCCTCGTGGTGACCGAGGGCAACTACCTGCTGGTGCCGGACCCGCCTTGGGAGGAGGTCCGGACGTTGCTGCACGAGGTGTGGTTCCTCGACCTGGACGCCGAGCTGCGCCAGCGTCGGTTGACCGCCCGGCACGAGGCGTACGGGCGGTCGCCCGAGGAGGCCCGGGCCTGGGCGCTGGGTAGCGACGAGGCCAACGCGGCTCTCATCAGCCCGACGGCGGTGCATGCCGACCTGGTGGTCCGCCTGGGCGACTAGTCCAGCTCGCGGACCGGTCGGGCCGGGTTGCCGACGGCGACGACGTTGGCGGGTAGGTCCCGGGTGACCACGGCACCCGCGCCGACCACGGTGTTCGTGCCGACCGTGACCCCGGCCAGGACGATCGCGCCGCCGCCGAGCCACGCGTTGTCGCCGATGGTGATCGGCTTCGCGGCCTCCCACTTGTCGCGGCGTGGGCCGGGCTGTACGGGGTGGGTCGGGGTGAGCAGTTGCACGTTCGGTCCCACCTGGACGTCCGCGCCGAGGGTGATCGGGGCGACGTCGAGGAAGACCGCGTGGTAGTTGACGAAGGCGCGTGGTCCGATCCGGATGTTCCAGCCGTAGTCGCAGTAGAACGGCGGCCGGATCCAGCTGTCGTCGCCCAGGTCGCCGAGCAGGTCGCGCAGTGCCGCGAGCCGGGCCGCCGGGTCGGCGGCGGAGCTGGTGTTGAAGCGTTCCATCAGGCGGGCGGCCCGGTCCAGGTCGGCGACGAGTTCGGGGTCGTCGGCGAGGTAGGGCTCACCCGCCAGCATCCGGTCCTTCATGGAGGTCACCCGGTCGATGATGCCGGCGGGGGACGCCGCCCCGTGGCAGGTCCGTCGTTTTTACGACTTCTTTCTGCATACTCGGTATGTAATTCTGGGTTGTCGATGCGACTCCTATCAATCAGAACGCACGACCAGGAGGAAACGTTGCGCCAGGGCAGAAGATTGGCCGCTCTCGGCCTCGTGTCAGTGCTGGCGCTCGCCGCGCCGGCTCCCGCCTCAGCCGCGCCCGCCGCGCCCGCCCCACCTGGCGGCGCCGACCGACAGTCCACTGCGCTCGCAACCAGCCCCGAGCGCTCGACCACCGTCACGCTGATCACCGGTGACCGCGTCACCGTCACCGCTGCCGGCGCCTCGGCCCAGCCCGGCCCTGACCGTGGAGCCGTGCAGTTCCTGGTCCAGCGCGAGAGCGGACGCCTCTCGGTGCTGCCGACGGACGCGCTGCCGTTGCTGCGCTCGGGCCGGGTGGACCGGCGACTCTTCGACGTCACCGGGCTGATCGAGGCGGGTTACGACGACGCCCACCGCAAGACGCTGCCGCTGCTGGTGTCGTACGGCTCGACGGACGCCGCCCGGCGGGCCCCGGCCGCGCTGCCCGGCACCCGGGTTATCCGTGACCTGCCGGCGATCGATGGTGCCGCCCTCAGCAGCGACAAGTCCTCCCTCGGCGCGGTCTGGGCGGCGGTCACCACCGGCTCCAGCGCGGCCCGGCTCGGCGCGGCGGGGGGCGTCGAGCGACTCTGGTTGGACGGCCGCCGACGGGTGACCCTCGACCACAGCGTGCCGCAGATCGGCGCCCCGGCGGCGTGGGCGGCCGGGTTCACCGGCAAGGGCGTGTCAGTGGCCGTGCTGGACACCGGTGTCGACGCCACCCACCCGGACCTGGCCGGCAAGGTGGCCGAGGCACGCAACTTCACCGAGGTCGACGACGCCCGGGACATGGTCGGCCACGGCACGCACGTCGCCTCGACCATCGCCGGTTCCGGCGCTGCCTCCGACGGTCGCTACCGGGGTGTGGCGCCGGACGCGACACTGCTGGACGGCAAGGTCTGTGAGGACCAGGGCTGCACCGACTCGGCGATCCTCGCCGGCATGCAGTGGGCCGCGGTGGACAAGAAGGCCGCCGTGGTCAACATGAGCCTCAGCGGCTGGGACACGCCGGAGGTCGACCCGCTGGAGGAGGCGGTGCAGACCTTGACCGCGCAGACCGGCACGCTCTTCGTCCTCGCCGCGGGCAACGACGGCTCGGACGGCTCGGTCGGCTCCCCGGCCAGCGCCGACGCCGGGCTCGCCGTGGGCGCGGTGGATCGCGACGACGAGTTGGCCGACTTCTCCAGCCGGGGTCCCCGGACCGGTGACGACGCGCTGAAGCCGGACATCACCGCGCCCGGCGTCGACATCGTCGCCGCGAAGTCCGCGAACGGCGTCATCGGTGACCCGGTGGGGGACCGCTACGTCACGATCTCCGGCACCTCGATGGCCACCCCGCACGTCGCCGGGTCGGCCGCGTTGCTGGCCCAGCAGCACCCGGGATGGCGGGCCGACCGGCTCAAGGCCACCCTGATGGCCGCCGCCAAGCCGCACCCGGAGCAGACCGCCTACCAGCAGGGCGCCGGGCGCGTCGACGTCGCCCACGCGATCACCCAGCAGCTCACCACCGACCCGGTGAGCGTCTCGTTCGGGCGGGCGCTCTGGCCGCACAACGACGACACCCCGGTCACCCGCACGGTGACCTGGCACAACGATGGTCCGGCCCCGGTCACCGTGGACCTGAGCGTCGAGGGCGCCGGCCCCGGCGGTCGAGCGTTGCCGGCCGGTTTCTTCCAGTTGGGCGCCAGCCAACTCACCGTACCGGCGGGTGGCACGGCCGCCACGACCGTCACCACGGACACCCGGCTCGGTGACGCCGACGGCTACTGGACCGGGCGGGTCGTGGCCCGGGCGGGATCGGCCGTCTCCGTCACGCCGCTGGCCGTGAACCGGGAGGTGGAGAGCTACACGCTGACCGTGGAACACCTGAACCGCGCGGGCGCGCGCACCGCAGACCACTGGACCGCGCTGGTCGGGATGGACTCCTACGCCGCCTGGGACCTCTTCAGTTCCGATGGGGTGGCCACGGTGCGGGTGCCCAAGGGGCACTACGGCCTCAGCGGTCTGGTCTTCGAGCCCGGGCCGGAGGACGAGCAGCGCGGGATGTCGCTGTTGATGCAGCCCGTCGTGACGGTCGAGCGGGACACCCGGATCGTCGTGGATGCCCGCCGGGCCAAACCGGTACGGACGACCGTTCCGGACCGGAACGCGGCCCCGGAACTGATCGACGTCAGCGGCAACTTCTCGGCCGCGGACGGCAGCGGGTACGGCATCGGTCTCTGGGCCGACACCTTCACCGGACTGACAAGCGGTCAGCTCGGCAAGACCGTCTCCGCCGACCAGTTCGTCTCCACCGTCAGCAGTCAGTGGATCAAACCGGGGACGCCCGACAGCCCGTACCTGTACGCGCTGGCCGAAGCGATCCCCGGCCGCATGCCCACGGGCTTCGTCCGCAACTACGCCCGAAGCGACCTGGCCACCGTCGTGCACCGGTTCCTCGGCGCCTACGCGGGCATGGAGGCCGAGCGCACCCTGTACCCCGTGTTGGAGTACAACGTCGGCGGCTCCACGCTGGTCCTGCCCACGAGCGTGCCCGGCCAGCGGGTCGAGTACTACAACACCCGGGGCGTGCGGTGGGAGTCGGAGATCTACTTCGGCACCCGGGACGACGACGAGGGCTGGCTGAACCCGCAGGCCGTGCTCCTCTCCGTCCCGACCGCGTACCGGAACGGGCGGACGGTCCAGGAGATCTGGAACCAGGCGCCGATGGGACCGTCCTTCCCGGAGCCGCGCTGGCCGTACCAGAGCGTCACCCGGGCCGGCGACACCATCCTGGTCAACGTGCCGATCTTCAGCGACGCGGCCGGGCACCCGGGCGGCTCGCTGAGCGACAGCGAGCACACCGGGCTCTGGCGCAACGGCAAGCTGGTGGGCGAGAGCGAGTACGCAGGTTACGGGGAGTTCACCGTGCCACCGGCCGCGGCGGACTACCGGCTCGTCACGTCGTCGAAGCGGAGCTTCACCGACCTCAGCACCGAGGTGGAATCGAGCTGGACCTTCCGGTCCCGGCACGTCGCGGGTGACACGCCGGCCCGCCTGCCGCTGATGGCGGTGCGCTTCGCGCCGCCGCTGCGCGTCGACGGCAGCGCACCGGCCGGGCGGAGCTTCCTCGTACCGGTGCAGGTGCAGCGGCAGCCCGGGGCTCCGGCCGCCGGGGTCCAGGGGCTCACCGTCGACGTCTCGTACGACGGTGGGAAGACCTGGGACAGGGCGAAGCTGATCCGCACCTCGGCCGATGGTTGGTCGGCACTGTTGCGCCATCCGGCCGGCAAGGGCTACGTGTCGCTGCGGGCCACCGCCCACGACACCGCCGGCAACACGGTGACGCAGCGGATCATCCAGGCGTACCGGTTGCGCTGAGGCGTACCCCCGTCGGGTCCGCGGCCTACCGCCGCGGACCCGGCGGGGACGTCAGTCGTTGGCGTGCAGCGCGGCGTTCAGTTCGATGCCACGACCGGTACGCGGGCGGGCCTCCAGCGCGCCCGTCACCGAGTTGCGCCAGAACATCAGGCCGTCGACGCCGGACAGTTCCCGGCCCTTGACCACCCGGCCGTCCGGCAGCGTGATCTTGGAGGCGGCGGTGATGTAACAACCGGCCTCGACCACGCAGTCGTCGCCGAGGGAGATGCCGACGCCGGCGTTCGCGCCGATCAGGCTCCGCTCGCCGATGCTGACCTTCTCGGTGCCGCCGCCGGAGAGGGTGCCCATGATCGAGGCGCCGCCGCCGATGTCGGAGCCGTCGCCGACCAGCACGCCCTGCACGATCCGCCCCTCGACCATCGAGGTGCCCACCGTGCCGGCGTTGAAGTTGACGAAGCCCTCGTGCATCACCGTCGTGCCGGCGGCCAGGTGCGCGCCGAGGCGGACCCGGTCCGCGTCGGCGATCCGCACACCCGAGGGCACCACGTAGTCGGTCATCCGGGGGAACTTGTCCACGCCGTACACCGACAGGTGCCGGCCCGCCGCCCGCTCGATCACCCGCAGCTCGTCCACCCGCTCCGGGGGGCACGGCCCGGCGGACGTCCAGGCCACGTTGGCCAGCTTGCCGAAGATGCCGTCGAGGTTGAGCTGGTTCGGCCGCACCAGGCGGTGGGAGAGCAGGTGCAACCGGAGGTACGCGTCGGAGGCGTCCTTGATGGGGTCGTCCAGCGAGCCGATCACGGTGACCACCTGCATGGTACGCAGACCGGGCAGCGGCCGGTCGCCCAGCGCGCCCGGCGGCAGGTCCAGCACGTCCGACTTGTCCTCGCCGGCGACCAGCGGCAGCTCACCCAGGCCCAGCTTGCCGGTCGGGTACCAGGTGTCGAGCACCTGCCCGTCGGCGATGACGGTGGCCAGGCCGATGCCCCAAGCGGAATCTGCGGACGTCACTGTTAACCCTCTCGGTCGCGGCCACGCCGGCCTCGGCTCGCTCCTCGCGCTGACAGACCTGAAGGTACCGTGCGAACCATGGAGAACCCGCTGACCCCCGAGGTCCTCGCCGATCCGGTGCAGCTGACCCGCGTACTGGTTGACATAGAGTCCGTGTCCCTCAACGAGAAGGCGATCGCCGACTGCGTCGAGGAGGTGCTGCGGGGCGTACCGCACCTGTCCACGCACCGGCACGGCAACACGGTGATGGCGCGTACCGACCTGGGCCGCTCGCAGCGCGTGGTGCTGGCCGGTCACCTCGACACGGTGCCGCTGAACAACAACTTCCCGTCGACCATGCGCGGCGACCTGATGTACGGCTGCGGAACCTCCGACATGAAGTCCGGCGTCGCGTACGCGTTGCACCTGGCGGTGACGCTGCCCGACCCGCGCTACGACATCACGTACTTCTTCTACGAGGCCGAGGAGATCGAGTCCCGGTACAACGGGCTGAACCTGGTCGCCCAGGCGTTCCCGGAGTGGCTGGAGGCGGACTTCGCGGTGCTGCTGGAGCCGACGTACGGCATCGTCGAGGCGGGCTGTCAGGGCACGATGCGCTCGGTGGTCACCACCACCGGCGTACGCGCCCACTCGGCGCGGTCCTGGCACGGGGTCAACGCCATCCACGGCGCCGGGGAGGTGCTGCGCCGCCTCCAGACGTACGAGGCACGCCGCGTCACCATCGACGGCTGCGACTACCGCGAGGGCATGAACGCGGTACGCATCAACGGTGGGGTGGCCGGCAACGTCATCCCGGACCTGTGCGAGGTCGAGGTCAACTACCGGTTCGCCCCCGACCGGACCCCGGCCGAGGCGGAGGCGCACCTGCGTGAGGTGTTCGCCGGTTTCGACGTACGGGTGACCGACTCGATCGCGGGCGCCCCGCCCGGACTCAGCGCCGCTCCGGCGAAGGAGTTCCTGGCGGCGGTCGGGGCCGCCCCGATCGGCAAGCTCGGTTGGACGGACGTGGCCCGGTTCGCGGCCATGGGCATTCCTGCGCTGAACTTCGGCCCGGGCGATCCGAACCTCGCCCACCACCCGGACGAGCACGTCGAGATCAGCAAGATCCGGGACGGCGCGGCGACGCTGCACCGCTGGCTCGCGCCCGCCTGATCCCGGTCACCCCCGTTGCCGGTGACCAAGAGGTTCGCGTCAGCCTGGCCCGTTGTCGGCGGCGCGAACCTCTTGGTCGGCTCCGGACCCGGCGGCGGCGGGGGAGAAGGCGGGATCGAGGGCGCGGGTGCGGCGGCGCTCGGCCACCACGTCTCGGATCCGTCGCTGCATCTGTCGACGGATCCGGATCATCTCGCTGTTGCTGATCACGCTGTCTCCTCCCCCGAAGGCGCGCGCCGGGGCATACCCGGTATGTGAATAGTAAGACGTACGGGACCGCCGAATAGTTGCCCTTGATCGCGAACTATTTCTCCGGCTCCCCGCCCCGGACCCCGACGGTGTGCCGCTCCACTACGGTTGCTGCATGAGCCAGAACAACGGTCGGGAGGCCGGCCGCGGTCCCGGACAGGAGCGGCACCGGGGCGCCGTCACGCTGCGTCGGGGCGCCATTCCGAACAGCACCGCCGACCAGCGGCTGCTGGATTCGCGTGGACGCGGCGACTGGAAGACCAGGGACGCCTGGCGCGCGCTGCGCATCCTCTCCGAGTTCGTCGAGGGCTTCGACACCCTCGCCGACCTGCCGCCGGCCGTCAGCGTCTTCGGTTCGGCGCGCAGTGGTCCGGACACCGCCGAGTGTCGGCTGGCCGAGGAGTTGGGCGGCGCCCTGGCCCGCGCCGGCTACGCGGTGATCACCGGCGGCGGGCCGGGCGTGATGGAGGCCGCCAACCGGGGCGCCACCGAAGCCGGCGGGCTCTCCGTCGGGCTCGGCATCGAGCTTCCGTTCGAGCAGGGCATCAACGACTGGGTCGACCTGGCCATCGACTTCCGGTACTTCTTCGCCCGCAAGACCATGTTCGTCAAGTACGCCCAGGCGTTCGTGGTGCTGCCCGGTGGGTTCGGCACCATGGACGAACTCTTCGAGGCGCTGACCCTGGTGCAGACCGGCAAGGTCACCCGGTTCCCGGTCGTGCTGATGGGGGTGGCGTACTGGCAGGGGCTGCTCGACTGGCTGCGCGACACGATGGCCGCCAGCGGCAAGATCGGCCCGGTGGACCTGGACCTGATCTGCCTCACCGACGACGTCAACGCCGCCGTCCGCCACATCGTCGAGGCCGAGGCGGCGCTCTCGGCCGAGCAGGAGGCGGTCCGCGACGAGGCCGTGGCGCGTACCGGCGCCGACCAGCAGGCCGCCGCCGAGCAGGCCGCCGACCGGCCCCGGGAGGACTGATGGCCGCCGTCTGCGTCTTCTGCGCCTCCTCCCGTACCCTCGACCAACGCTGGCTCGACCTCGCCACCGAGACCGGTGCGGAGCTGGCCCGGCGCGGGCACACGCTGGTCAGCGGCGGTGGCTGCGTCGGCATGATGGGCGCGGTGGTCGACGGCGCCCGGGCCGCCGGTGGGCGCACGGTGGGCGTCATCCCGCAGGCGCTCGTCGACCTGGAGGTCGCCGACCTGGCCTCGGACGAGCTGCTGGTGACCGACTCGATGGCCGACCGCAAGACCCTGATGATCGACAGGTCGGACGCGTTCCTCGCCCTGCCCGGCGGGCTCGGCACGCTGGACGAGCTGTTCGAGGTCTGGACCACCGCCACCCTCGCGCTGCACCGCAAGCCGATGGTGCTGATCGACGCCGACGGCTTCTACCGCCCCCTGCTGGACTGGCTGCACACCATCACCGACCAGCACTTCCTCAAACCGGCCGGCCTCGACCTGCTGACCGTGGTCAGCACGGTCCCCGAGGCCCTGAAGGCGCTGGAGTCCCACCTACCCTGACTCCGGGCCACCCCGTCGATCGTGAGGGTGGCGGCAGGGCCGTCGGCGTGTCGTGCCACCACCCTCACGATCGGCGTGGCGGCGTCGGGTGGGGTTGCTGTCGTAGGGGGGTGATGGGATTTGGTGATGCAGTCGTACCGGTTGGTGCGGCGGCCCGGTGGGCCGGCGCTGGGGGACGGGGACGCGCCGGGTGACGGTGCCGTCGTCGGCACCGGCCAGAGCGGGTCGGCGGGCCCGCGCTGGCACGCCGATCCCGTCCAGGCCGAGATCGTCGGGCACACCGATGGGCCGATGCTTGTCGTCGGCGGCCCCGGCACCGGCAAGACCAGCACCCTCGTCGAGGCGGTCGCCGCCCGGATCGCCGAAGGGGTCGACCCGGAACGGATCCTCGTGCTGACCTTCGGCCGCCGCGGCGCCACCGCACTGCGCCAGCGCATCGAGGCCCGCGTCGCGCAGGACGGCTACCGGGTGCTGCGTGAGCCGCTGGTGCGGACCTTCCCGGCGTACGCCTTCGGGCTGCTGCGCCGCGCCGCCGCCGAACGCGGCGAGCCGTCACCGCGCCTGCTGACCGGCCCCGAGCAGGATCTGATCATCCGCGAGCTGCTCGACGTGGTGGGCGAGGCGCCCGAGGACGACCCGGTCGGCTGGCCCACCGACCTACGCCCGGCCCTGCGGACCCGGGCCTTCGCCGGCCAACTGCGTGACCTGCTCATGCGCGCCGCCGAACGCGGTGTCGGGCCGGGCGACCTGGCCCGGCTGGGCGAGAAGCTCGGCCGCGCCGACTGGCCGGCCGCCGCGCGCTTCCTGCGGGAGTACGTCGAGGTGCTCGCGCTGCGCGACGTCAGCAACCGGGGTTCGATCGCGTACGACCCCGCCGAACTGGTCCGGGCCGCCACCGGTCTGCTGCGCGACGACGAGGAGTTGCTGGCCGCCGAGCGCCACCGCCTCGCCCACGTGTACGTCGACGAGCTGGCCGACACCGACCCCGCCCAACTCGAACTGCTCTCGGTCATCGCCGGCGGTGGCAAGCCGCTCGTCGCGTTCGCCGACCCCGACTCGTCCACGTACGCCTTCCGGGGTGCCGACCCGGCCGGGGTGTCCACCTTCCGGCACCGTTTCCGGACGGCCTCCGGAGCGCCGGCCGCGCACGTGCTGCTGAGCACGTCGTACCGGGCCGGACCGGTCCTGCTCGACGCGATGGCCCGGCTGGGCCGTCGGCTCCGTGGTCCGACGGCACACCGCCGGCTGCACCCGCTGCCGGACGCTCCGAACGGCGTGGTCGAGGTGCACACCTTCCGGTCGGCGACCAGCGAGGCCGCCTGGTTGGCCCACATGCTGCGCTCGGCCCACCTGCTGGACGGCGTGCCATGGTCGCGGATGGCGGTACTGGTGCGGTCCACCGCCCTGCAACTGCCGACCCTGCGACGCGCGCTGCACGCCGCCGGCGTCCCGACCGTGGTGCACGGCGAGGACCTTCCGCTGCACCTGCAACCCGCGGTGGCGCCGCTGCTGCTCCTGCTGCGCTGCGCCCTCGAACCGGACCGGCTCGACGAGGAGGCCGCGGTCGCGCTGCTGCACTCGCCGCTGGGCGGTGCCGACCCGCTGGCCGAACGACGGCTGCGGCAGGGGCTGCGCGCCCTCGCGCTGGCCGGGGGCGACCGCCGCCCGTCCGGCGAGCTGATCGTCGAGGCGTTGCGTGACCCGACGGAGCTGGCCAGCATCGACCGGCGCTGGGCGGAGCCGGCGCAGGCGGTCGCCGGGCTGCTGGCCACCGCCCGGGACGCCGCCGCCCAACCCGGTGCCACCGCCGAGACCGTCCTCTGGGAGGTCTGGGACGCCAGTGGCCTGGCCGAGCGCTGGGCCGGCGCGATCGCCCAGGGGCGGCCGGTGGCCGGCGAGGGTGACCTGGCCCGGCGTCGGCGGGCCGAGGCAGCCGACCGTGACCTGGACGCCGTGCTCGTGCTCTTCGACGCGGCGGCCCGCTTCACCGACCGGCTACCCGGCGCGCGCACCGAGGTCTTCCTCGACCACGTGCTCGCCCAGGACCTGCCGGCGGACACCATCGCGCCGACCGCGGACCGGGGCGCGGCGGTACGACTGCTCACCGCACACGCCGCGAAGGGCCTGGAGTGGGACCTGGTGGCGATCGCCGGCGTGCAGGAGGGCATCTGGCCGGACCTGCGCCTGCGCGGCAGCCTGCTCGGGTCGGAACGGCTGGTCGACGTCCTGGCCGGCCGGTCCGTCGGCGGCGCCCGCGCCGCCAACGTCGTGGGCCAGACCTCGGCGCTGCTCGACGAGGAGCGTCGGCTGTTCCACGTCGCCATCAGCCGGGCCCGGCACCGCCTGCTGGTCAGCGCGGTGGCGTCGGCGGCCGTCGGTGGCGACGATCACGAGGAGCAGCCCAGCCGGTTCCTGCACGAGCTGGGCCCGATCGCTCCGCCGAGTCCGCCCGTCCCGCCCACCGCCCCGCCGGGCCCGCCCGGTCCGCGTACTGGCCCGTCCGGTGGAGGACCCACCACCGACGCCGCCGCCTCCACCGGTAGCGCGGCCGTCGGTGGCGGCGACGATCTGGCCGAAGAGGATGACGGGCCGGTCGAGGCCGGTGCGTTGCCGGTCACCCGGCCGCCACGGGCGCTCACCCTGCCGGCGCTGGTCGCCGAGCTGCGTACCGCCATCATCGACCCGGCCGCGCCGGCGGCCCGGCGGCGCGCGGCGGCGGCCGAGCTGGCGCGGCTCGCCGCCGCCGGAGTGCCCGGCGCACACCCCGACGACTGGTGGGGGCTGCGTGCGCTCTCCGACGACCGGCCGTTGGTCGACGACGGGGAGCCGGTGCGGGTCACGCCGTCGGCGATGGAGAGCGCGCTGCGGTGCAGCCTGCGCTGGCTGCTGGAACGGCACGGCGGCAGCGGCCCGACCAGCACCGCGCAGGGCGTCGGCAACCTGGTGCACGCCGCCGCGATGCTCGCCGAGGACGCCAGCGCCGACCGGGGCGCTCTGCTCGAGTACGTATCCGCCCGGTTCGACGCGATCGAGCTTGCCGCCCGGTGGATGGCCGGCCCGGAGCGGGAACGCGCCGAGGCGATGGTCGACAAGCTGCTGCGTTGGTTGGCCACCAACCCGCGGCGGCTGCTCGCCATCGAACACGAGTTCGCGGTCCGGCTGGACGATCCGCAGCGCCCGGTCGATCTGACCGGGCGGGTCGACCGGCTGGAGGTCGACGAGGCCGGCCGGCTGGTGGTGATCGACCTCAAGACCGGCAAGTCGACCGCGGTCACCGGCAGTGAGTTGGCCGAGCACCCGCAGCTCGGCGCGTACCAGGCAGCGGTGGAGGCGGGGGCCTTCGCCGAGTTCGGCGACGAGTCCGGTGGCGCGGCGCTGGTGCAGCTCGGCACCTCCGCCAAGGACGCCCGGGAGCAGAACCAGCCGGCACCGGGTGAGGGCCCGGCGGCCGGCTGGGCGACGGCGTTGGTACGGCGGACCGCCGATACGATGGCAGCCGCCACGTTCGCCGCGGTGGCCAACTCGAAGTGCCGGGTCTGCCCGGTGCGGACCAGCTGTCCGGTCTCCGGGCAGGGACGCCAGGTGGTCGAGCCGCCGACCGTCCGTCCCCCGGAGAATCCATGACCCAGCCCACCCTGTTCGGCGCGGGTCCCGCGCCGACGCCCCGGCTCGCGGACTCCGGTCCCCGGTACACGCCGGTGGAGCTGGCCAAGCTGCTGCGGCTGCCGGCACCCACCCGGGAACAGGCCGCGATCATCGCCGCCCCGGTGGAGCCGCTGCTCGTCGTCGCGGGGGCCGGTTCCGGCAAGACGGAGACGATGGCCGCGCGGGTGGTCTGGCTGGTGGCCAACTCGTACGTGCGGCCGGAGCAGATCCTGGGGCTGACCTTCACCCGCAAGGCGGCCGGTGAGCTGGCCCACCGGGTCCGGACCCGGCTCGACCAACTGATCCGCCGGGTCGGCCGGCACGGCCGCGACCCGCTCGACGACCCGCTGGCCGGTGAGCCCACCGTCTCCACCTACCACTCGTACGCCGGGCGGATCGTCACCGAGCACGGTCTGCGGGCCGGCTACGAGCCGTCGACCCGGCTGCTCACCGAGGCGTCCCGCTGGCAGTTGGTCGACCTGTTGGTGCGCAACTACGACGGCGACATGTCCGAGGTGGACCGGATGCCGAGCACCATCACCGACGCGGTGCTGGCACTCGCCGGGGAGTTGGACGAGCACCTGGTCGGCCCGGACGAGTTGGCGGCCTGGACGGGTCGGTTCTTCGCCGAGGTGCAGTCGCGACCGGGCCGGGTCTACGCCGACGTGCGCAAGGCGCTCACCCTGCAACAGACCCGGCTGCGCCTGCTGCCGCTGGTGCGGGCGTACGCCCGACGCAAGCTGGACTTCGAGGCCATGGACTTCGCCGACCAGCTCGCCCGGGCGGCCCGGGTGGCCCGGGACCACCCGGCGGTCGGCGAGATCGAGCGGGACCGCTTCCGGGTGGTGCTGCTGGACGAGTACCAGGACACCAGCCACGCGCAGGTGGTGCTGCTCAACGCGCTGTTCGGCGGCGGTCATCCGGTGACCGCGGTGGGCGATCCGTGCCAGTCCATCTACGGCTGGCGGGGAGCCAGCGCCGGCACCCTCGATCGGTTCCCCACCGAGTTCGCGCGGTCCGACGGCGAGCCGGCGCGGGCACTGGGGTTGACCACCAGTTGGCGTAACCGCCCGGAGATCCTGCGGGTGGCGAACGCGCTGTCCACGCCGTTGCGCGCGGCCGGCGCGCGGGTTCCGGAGCTGCGGTCCGCGCTGACCGTCCGGGACCCGATTCCGCACCGCAGCCCCGGTGGGGCGGCCGGGGGCACGGTGCATTGCGCGCTGCTGCACAAGTACGCCGACGAGGCCGCGTGGATCGCCGACAGCGTGCTCGCCGCGTGGCGTGGCGCGGCCCGGATGCCCGGCGCGGCGCCCGAGCACATTCCGGTGGCGCAGCGCCCGACGACGGCCGTGCTGGTCCGCGTCCGCAGCCAGATCCCGGCGATCGAGTCGGCCCTGCGTGAGCGCGGCCTGCCGGTGGAGGTCGTCGGGCTGGGTGGCCTGCTGGACACCCCCGAGGTCCGCGACGTGGTGTGCACCCTGCGGGTGCTGGCCGACCCGACCGACGGGGCCGCCCTGCTGCGGTTGCTCACCGGCGCCCGGTGGCGGATCGGGCCGCGTGACCTGGTGGCGCTGCACCGACGGGCGCGGGGCATCGCGAAGGCCCGCCAACAGGTGGCCGCCGACGAGGACTCGGACATCAGCCCCGACCTGCTGGACGAGGCGACCCTGGTCGAGGCGTTGGCCGATCTCGGGCCGGCGCAGGCGTACTCGGCGGAGGGGTTCGCGCGGCTGCGGGCGTACGGCACCGAGCTGGCGCTGCTGCGCTACCGCCTGGACCAGGCGCTGCCGGATCTGATCGCGGACATCGAACGGACCATCGGGCTGGACGTGGAGGTCGCGGTGCGCGCCGGCCGCGACGGCGCGGGCGACGCCGGCCTGGCGCGGGGTCACCTGGACGCGCTGGCCGACGTGGCGGCCCGCTTCAGCGGTGAGACGCCCGGCGCGACCCTCTCCGGCTTCCTCTCCTACCTGGCCGCCGCCGAGGACGAGGAGCGCGGCCTCGCCCCGGGCGAGGTCGAGGTCGTGGAGGGCGCGGTGCAGGTGGTCACCGCGCACGCCGCCAAGGGCCTGGAGTGGGACGTGGTGGCGGTGGCGGGCCTGTGCCGTGGCTCGTGGCCCGGTCCGGTCCGCAACTCCGACCACTGGCTGGGCGGTCTGGGCGTGCTGCCGTTCCCGTTGCGGGGAGACGCCGACGGGCTGCCCGAGCTAGCGCTCGACGAGGCGGCCGACCAGCGCGCCGTGGCCCGGGCGGTGGCCGACTTCACCGACGCCTGGCGGTCCCACGACGAGCGGGAGGAGCGCCGGCTGACGTACGTCGCGGTCACCCGGCCGCGCCGGCTGCTGTTGTGCTCCGGGTACTGGTGGGGCGAGGGCACCAAGCGACCGCGGGGTCCGTCGGTCTTCCTGCGCGAGGTGTACGACGCCTGTCTGGACGGCGGCCCCGGGCACCTGGTCGACGCGTGGACGCCGGAGCCCACCCCGGACGCCACGAACCCGACGGCCGAGGTGGTGCTCCGCGCGGAGTGGCCGGCCGACCCGTTGGGCGGTCGCCGGCCGGCGTTGGCCGAGGCGGCCGGTCTGGTCCGCCGGCTGATGTCCGACGGTCCGGCGTCGACGCTGTCCGGGCCGGTCGGACCGGCGCTCGCCGGTGCGCTGCCGTCGACCGGGCCGGACGCCGACGCGGCCGGGACGGCAGACGGGTCGGACGTCGAGGCGGCCGAGACGGCAGACCCGGAGGTGGCGCGCTGGCGGCAGGAGGCGGACCTGCTGTTGGCCGAGCGGGCCGAGCTGACCCGTCTCTCCGGCGCGGTGGAGGTGGCCCTGCCGGGGCAGCTCAGCGTCACCCAGTTGGTGGCGTTGCGGCGTGACCCGGCGGCGCTGGCCCGTACGCTGCGTCGCCCGGTGCCCACCGCGCCGAATCCGTACGCCCGCCGGGGCACCGCCTTCCACGCGTGGCTGGAGCAGCGTTTCGGCGCCGACCGGCTGCTCGACGTGGACGAGCTGCCCGGCGCGGCGGACGCGGACGCCGCACCGGACGAGGCTCTGGTCGAGCTTCAGGAGCGCTTCCTGGCCAGCGAGTGGGCCGACCGGGTGCCGGTCGAGGTGGAGGTGCCGTTCGCCACGGTGATCGCGGGTGTGGTGGTCCGGGGGCGGATGGACGCGGTCTTCGCCCGGCCGGGCGGCCGGTTCGACGTGGTCGACTGGAAGACCGGCGCGCGTCCCACCGGTCCGGCGGCCCAGGTGGCGGCGGTCCAGTTGGCCGTGTACCGGCTGGCCTGGGCCGAGCTGGCCGGTGTCGACGTCGAGCGGGTGGGCGCGGCGTTCCACTATGTGCGGGACGGGGCGACCGTCCGTCCGGCCGATCTGTTGGACGTGACCGGGCTCACCGCCATGATCGCTCACCTGCCGATGGATTCCAGCCAGGTTTGACCACCACGGGGAAATCCGTGGTACGTTGACCAGGTTGCAGTTTTGGTTACCAGAGACTCTGTGTGCGCCTGGCGGGATTGTGGCCCCAGGCGCTCTTTGTTGTGTCCGGAGTTCTCCGGGCGGGGCGACCAGAAGCGACAGGCGATTCGCGCATCCCCGCGCGGAGCGCTCCTCTTCGGGCACGCAACACGTGCGTGTCCGACGTTCCGTCAAGGAGACGAAACACATGGCTATTGGCACCGTGAAGTGGTTCAACGCTGACAAGGGCTTCGGCTTCATCACCCCGGACGGCGGCGGCGCTGACGTCTTCGCCCACTTCTCGGCGATCCAGTCCTCCGGCTACCGGAGCCTGGACGAGAACCAGCGGGTCGAGTTCGAGGTGACCCAGGGCCAGAAGGGCCCGCAGGCGGAGAACATCCGCCCGCTCTGATCTTCGGATCGGTCAGCATTACCTGTCGCGCCCTCCGGGTGTGACGGTGACGGGACCGGCCCGCCTCGCCGTCGCCTGCCTACGCAGGCGGCGGCCCGGTGGCGGGCCGGCCCGTACTCCAATCGGTTCGTGCTTGTGAGTCCTGGCGGCCTTCTTCCGCCGGTGACAGCGCCGCCCTCGGCGCCCTCCCTCGACACGTGCCGCGTCGAGGAAGGCTTCCGCATGACCACAGTTGTGCCCTCTTTCGCTCAGACCGGTCTGGCGCCGGCGCTGCTCAGCGCCCTGACCGCGCAGGGCATCACCGAGCCGTTCCCGATCCAGTCGGCCACGCTGCCCGACTCGCTCGCCGGTCGCGACGTGCTCGGTCGGGGTCGTACCGGCTCCGGTAAGACACTCGCCTTCGGGCTTCCTCTGCTTTCGCGTACCGCCGGCCGTAAGGCCCGGCCGGGCCGCCCGCTGGCCCTGGTGCTGGTGCCGACCCGTGAGCTGGCCCAGCAGGTCACCGTCGCGCTGGCCCCGTACGCCCGCGCCGTCGGGCTGCGGTGCGCCACCGTCGTCGGCGGACTGTCGTTGCAGCGCCAGGCGGACACGCTGCGCGCCGGCGCCGAGGTGGTCGTGGCGACCCCCGGTCGTCTGCACGACCTGATCAACCGCGGTGACGTCCGGCTCGACCAGGTGGAGATCACCGTCCTGGACGAGGCCGACCAGATGGCCGACATGGGCTTCCTGCCGCAGGTGACCAAGCTGCTGGAGCAGGTCGCCCCGCGGGGGCAGCGGATGCTCTTCTCCGCCACCCTGGACGGTGGAGTCGACCGGCTCGTCCGGCGGTTCCTCAGCAACCCGGTGACCCACTCGGTCGATCCGGGCACCGCCACGGTCACCGCGATGACGCACCACGTGCTGCACGTCGACGCGCTCGACAAGCCCGACGCGCTGGCCCGGATCGCGGCCCGGGAGGGCCGCACCATCCTGTTCATGGGCACCAAGCACCGCGCCGACCGGCTCGCCCGCCAGTTGCTCTCCAAGGGTGTACGCGCCGCCGCGCTGCACGGCGGCAAGTCCCAGCCGCAGCGCACCCGCATCCTCGAGCAGTTCCGCAACGGTCAGGTGACCGCCCTGGTCGCCACGGACGTGGCGGCGCGGGGCATCCACGTGGACGGCCTCGACATGGTCGTCAACGTGGACCCGCCGACCGAGGCGAAGGACTACCTGCACCGGGGCGGCCGGACGGCCCGCGCCGGCGAGTCCGGCTCGGTGGTGACGCTGGTCCTGCCCGAGCAGCGCCGCGACGTGTCCCGGCTGATGGCCACCGCCGGCATCCGGCCGCAGTCGGTTCAGGTGCGTCCGGGCGACGAGGCGTTGGCCCGGGTCACCGGGGCCCGTGAGCCCTCCGGTGTGCCGGTCACCATCGCCGCCCCGCAGGTAGCGGCCACCCGGGGTCGGGCCGCAGGTGGCTCGGCCACGGACGGGGCGCCCCGCTCCGCGCACCGCGCGTCGGGCCGGTCCCGCCGCCCGCGCCGCCCGCGTACGGTCTGATCCTCTCCGCACGGCACCGACCCGTCCCGCTTCGGCGGGACGGGTCGCTTCGTTCCGTGCGGCTTCCCGCCGGTTGACCGTTCGGTTGAATCGGTAATCAGCCTCCCTTGGGTCGGCTGGCCGACTGTGTCCTGCTTCCGGTTGGTCGAAGCTGACCAGCGGGGGAGAGCCGGGCGGGGGTCCGGCGCGGGGGAGGAGCGGCAATGGTGGGCGAAGCCGGCTCGGGGGCGCTGCGGGAGCTGATCCTGGTGGTTGCGGTCGGGCTCGCCGGGTTGCTCCTCGCCATGCTCGCGGCCTTCGGCCCCTGGCACGCCACCACGGCGGGCAACGCTCCCGCCGGTCTGGTGGAGCTGCGCAGTCCCGGCGACCCGGGCTCCGGCCCGACGGTCGGGCACCGGGGCTGAGCAGCGACCGGCCGACCGGCGCCGGCGGAGGGGCAGGCCCGGTCAGGATCGGTACGAGGTGTGGTCGGGCCGGCGGGGCACCGGCCCGACCACACCGCCACCGTGTCCGCGGGTGCACCCAGCTCGTCGATCTTGCAGTTTCAGTCGTCGATGTGCCGTGGTACACCCCCTTTGCCGCCGCAGCGAGTGCAAGATCGCGGGTCTAGGAGGGGGCGGCTCGGGTCTGGTTGCTGGTCAGCAGGTCGGCCAGGGTGGTGCTGTCGACGACGGTGGCGATCGCGCCGTGCACCGCCAGCCAGACGTCGGTGAGCCCCGCGGCAACCCCGTGATAGCCGGCCCGCTCGGCCGGTAGGCCGCGCACGGTGGTCAGCGACCCACCGACCGCGCGCAGCACGTCCCCGATCGTGATCTCGGTGGCCGGCCTGGTCAGCGCGTACCCACCATCGGCGCCGCGATGGCTGTGCAGCAGGCCGGCGCGACGCAAATCGAGCAGGATGCCCTGGAGGAAGCTCAGCGGGATCTCCTGCACCTCGGCCAGGCTGCCCGCCTTCACCAGCTCGCCGACGCCGTCGCCGCCCGGTGCGGCGGCGGCGACGGCGAGCATCGCCCGGAGCGCGTAGTCGCTGCGCGCGGAGACGTACACCGCTTTAGTTGCCCGCCTGGTCGAGCACACCCCAGCGACGTCGGATCGCCTTGTCCGCCGCGCCGAACGCGGCGTCCACCACCAGGCCGAGCACCAGGATGACGATCATCGTGGAGAGCAGCCACGGCGCGTCGGACAGCTCCCGGGAGTAGGTGAGCTGCGCGCCGAGTGAGGTCTGCGAGATGCCGACCACGATCAGCTCGCCGGCCATCAGACTCCGCCAGGAGAATGCCCAACCCTGCTTGAGGCCCGCGACGATCGCCGGCAGCGCGGCCGGCGCGATCACGTACCGGTAGAGGTTCAGCCCGCGGGCGCCCAGGTTGCGGCCGGCGCGCAGGAGCAGCGGTGGCACGTAGTCCACTCCCGAGATCACGCCGTTGGCGATGGAGGGCGCCGCACCGAGCACCACCACGAAGAAGATCGCCTTCTCGCTCAACTCGAACAGCAGGATGGCCAGCGGGAACCAGGCGATCGACGGCATGGTCTGTAACGCGGTGATCATCGAGCCGATGGCGGCGCGCAGCACCGTGGACCGGGCCACCGCGAGGCCCAGCAGCAGGCCGACCGCGACCGAGAAGACGTACCCGACGGCCGCTCGGCGCAGCGTCGTGAGCAGGCCCTCCCAGAGCTGCGGGCCCTGGGCCTGGGTGATCAGCTCACGGCCGACGACCAGCGGCCCGGGCAGGGAGTACGGCGGCTTCCAGCCCGAGAGGACCACCAGCTGCCAGGCCAGGATGGCGATGGCCAGCGCGGCGAGCTTGGGCCAGGTGGCCGCCCAGAGCCGGGCACCCCGGGAGACCTCCTTCTCCCGGCCGGCGATCTCCAGCGCGTCCAGTCCGGTGATCTCCGCGTCGCTGCGTGCCGTGCTGGTGAGGGTGTCACTGGCCATGGCGGCCCACCTCCGTACGGAGTCGTTCGGTGACCTCGGCGGCGATGGCGGCGACCTCGGGGGAGTCGATCCGTCGTGGCCGTGGGATGTCCACCTCGGTGGAGTAGATGATCCGGCCGGGGCGGCTGGAGAGCAGGATGATGCGGTCGGCGAGCCGGGCAGCCTCGCGGACGTTGTGCGTGACGAACAGGACCGAGAGTCGGCGCTCGGACCAGATGCGTTCCAACTCGTCGTGCAGGATGTCGCGGGTCATGGCGTCCAGCGCGCCGAACGGCTCGTCCATCAGCAGCACCGGCGTGTCCAGGGCCAGGGTGCGGGCCAGCGCGACCCGCTGGCGCATCCCGCCGGACAGTTCGTGCGGACGCTTGCGGCCGAACTCGGCCAGGTGCACCGTGCGCAGCAGCTCGGCGACCCGGTCGCGGCGCTCGGCGCGGGAGAGGCCCCGCAGCTTCAGTGGCACCTCCACGTTGGCCTCGACGGTCAGCCAGGGGAACAGCGCCGGCTCCTGGAACATCAGCCCCGGGTTCGCGTCTCCGGCGATGCCGATCGTGCCGCCGCTCGGCCGGTCCAGACCGGCGACCAGGTTGAGCAGGGTGCTCTTACCGCAGCCGGACGCGCCGACCAGACAGACGAACTCGCCCGGCGCGACGTCGAGGGAGACCCCGTCCAGGGCCAGTACCGCGTTCGCCCCGCGCCCGTACACCTTGGTCACGCCGGAGAGCGCGACCGCGGTGGTCGCGCTCTGCGGCGTCGTCGTGGTCGACGTCATGGCTGGGTGACCTCGGGCTTGCCGGCCGCCTTGAGCGCCTTGTTGAGGTACGTGAGGTCGTACAGGCCCTTGAGGTCGACGGGCTCGGTGAGCTTGACGTCGACGGCGTGGTCGAGTCCGGCCTTGAGCGAGGCGGCGATCGGGTCGTTGGTGAACTCCAACGTCGGCCACGCCTGCTTGATCAGCTTGAGGTCCAGCGGCTTGCCGGTGATCTTGCCGATCGCGTCGGAGATGGCCTGTTGGGCCTCGTCCGGCTTGCTGTTGACGAACTCGTTCGCGGCGACCTGGCCGTCGACCAGCTTCTGCACGACGTCCGGGTGCGCCTTGAGGAACTTGGTGCTGACCAGCAGGTTGGTGATGACGAACTTCTTGTCGGGCCACAGGTCCCGCTCGTCGACGAGCACCTTGCCGCCGGCGTTGATGAGCTGGGAGACGAACGGCTCGGGCACCCAGGCGGCGTCGATCGCGCCGCTTCGGAAGGTTTCCAGGGTCTGGGCGTTCTGCTGCGGGACGATTTTGACGTCGCCGCCACCCTCCTTGGTGGTGGTGAGGCCCTGCTGCTTGAGCCAGTACCGGACGGCCACGTCCTGGGTGTTGCCGAGCTGCGGGGTGGCGACCTTCTTGCCCTTGAGGTCCTGCGGGCCGTTGATGCCGGGCTTGACGACCAGCGCCACGCCGCCGGACGCCGCGCCCGAGACGACCCGGACCGCCTCGCCCTTGGACTTGGAGAACGCGTTGACGGTGGGGTTCGGGCCGATGTAGGTCGCGTCCAGCGCGCCGGAGAAGACCGCCTCGATGGCCTCCGGGCCGGCGTTGAAGGTCTTCGGGTCCAGCTTGACGTCGGCGCCGAGCTTCTCGGCGAAGATGCCCTTCTCCACGCCGACGACGGCCGGCGCGTGGGTGATGTTGGGGAAGTAGCCGAGCCGCAGGGTCACCGGGCCGGAGCCGCCCTGCGCGCCATCGCTGTCGTCGCCGCACGCGGCGGTGCTGCCCAGGGTCGCCGCGCCGAGGGCGGTGAGGGTGGCCAGGGTGACCAGCCGGCGCAGGGGGAGGCGTCTCATCGTCCATCCAATCCGCAGTATTCCTACTTAGTTGGTAGGAAGACTGGGCCAGCCTGCGAGCAGCGTCAAGGGGCATCCACATGTCGGGAAGGGGCGTCTCAGTTATGTCGGCATTTCCTACTGTCTTGCTGTGGTAGGCGAGCGGCCTCGCAAGCCGGTGGCAGCGGCTGCACGAAGGTCGCCGGTGGCCGGGGTGCCGACGCGCTAGGGTCGATCCCGTGGCGGCGCGGAGATCCAGAATTCCAGCGACGAAGTATCCGGTCGAGCGGTTCACCCTCGACAACGGCCTGCGGGTGGTCCTCACCCCCGATCGCAGCGCCCCGGTGATCGGGGTGGCGGTGGTCTACGACGTCGGCATCCGCTCCGAACCCCAGGGGCGTACGGGCTTCGCCCACCTCTTCGAGCACCTGATGTTCCAGGGCTCGGAGAACCTGGAGAAGCTGGCCCACTTCCGGCACGTGCAGGGCGCCGGTGGCACGTTCAACGGCTCCACCCACCTGGACTACACCGACTACTTCGAGACGCTGCCCAGCAACGCACTGGAACGCGCCCTGTTCCTCGAAGCGGACCGGATGCGGGCGCCCCGACTGACCGAGGAGAACCTGCGCAACCAGGTCGACGTCGTGAAAGAGGAGATCCGGGTCAACGTGCTCAGCCGGCCGTACGGTGGTTTCCCCTGGCTGACCCTGCCGCCGGTCATGTTCGACACCTTTGCGAACGCGCACGACGGCTACGGCTCCTTCGACGACCTGGAGTCGGCCACCGTGGCCGACGCCGCCGACTTCTTCCGCCACTACTACGCCAGTGGCAACGCGGTCCTGGCCGTCAGTGGGGACATCGACGTGGCCGAGGCGACCGTGCTGGTCACCCGGCACTTCGGCGACGTTCCGGCCCGCCCCGCGCCACGACGACCCGACTTCAGCGAGCCCGACCTCACCGCCGAACGGCGCAACTCGTACACCGACGCCCTGGCGCCGTTGCCGGCCGTGGCCGGCGCGTGGCGGGTGCCCGACCCGATCGGCGACTTCGCCGGCTACCTGCCGTACGTGGTGCTGGCCGAGGTGCTCACCGACGGCGACGCGTCCCGCCTGGTCGAACGCCTCGTGCAGCGCGACCGCACGGTGACCAGCCTGGGTGGCTACCTCGGCTTCATGGGCGACCCGTTCGACGTCCGCGACCCCACCGCGTTGCTGTTGCAGGCGCATCTGCCGCCCGGCGGGGACGTGGACAAGGTGCTGCGCACCATCGACGAGGAGCTGGACCGGCTGGCCACTGACGGGCTGACCGACGGCGAACTGGCCCGCACCCAGGCACGGATGGCCACCCACCTGCTCCGCGACACCGACGCCGTCCTCGGCCGGGCGCTGCGGATGGCCGTCCTCGAGCAGCAACGCGGCGAGCCGGGCCTGCTCAACGACCTGCCCCGACTGGTCGGCGACGTCACCGAGGAGCAGGTCCGGGCCGCCGCGGCCACCCTGCGCCCGGAGCGCCGCGCGTCGGTCGAGGTCATCCCCGGAGGCACCCGATGAGCACCACCACCACGACCGCCGCCACCGTCGGGCCGCGTACGCTGCCCCCGCTCGGCCCGACCCGCAAGCTGAAGGTTCCCAAGGAGGCCGAGCGCACGCTGGGCAACGGGCTCACCGTCATCGCGGTACGCCGGCCCGCGGTGCCCCTGGTCGAGCTGCGGCTCTGGGTGCCGTTCGGTCGCGCCCACCTCGCGCGCGGCGCGATGCTGTCCCAGACCATGCTCTCCGGCACCGAGTCGATGACCAGCGTGCAACTCGCCGCCGAGCTGCAGAAGGTCGGCGGTGGGCTTTCCGCAGGCGTCGACCCGGACCGGCTGATGATCTCCGGTGCCGGGCTGGTCACCGGCCTGGACCGGATGCTGGAGTTGCTGGCCGAGGTGCTGACCGGCGCCAGCTACCCGAACGACGAGGTGGCCGCCGAGCGGGACCGGCTCATCGACCGGATCCAGGTCGCGCAGAGCCAGCCGTCGCACCTGGCCCGCGAAGCGCTCCTGAAAAGGATCTACGGGCGGCACCCGTACGCCACGCAGACCCCGGAGCCGGCCCAGCTCCGTGCCGTCCGACCGGCGGCACTGCGCAGCCTGCACGCCGAGCGGGTGCACCCCGCCGGGGCGCAGTTGGTGGTGGTCGGCGACGTGCAGCCGGAGAAGGCCCTGGACGCCGTCGAGCGGGCGCTGGCCGGGTGGACCGGGGCCGGGCGTACGGCCACCCTGCCGGCCACCCCGCCGCTGACGCCGGGTCCGCTGCTGCTGGTCGACCGGCCCGGCTCGGTGCAGTCCTCGCTGCGCGTGGCGTTGCCCGCCGTGCCGCGTACCGACCCCGACCACGCCCCGCTGCAACTGGCCAATCTGATCTTCGGGGGCTACTTCTCGTCCCGCTGGGTGGAGAACATCCGCGAGGACAAGGGCTACACGTACGGCCCGCACTCGGTGATCGAGCACTCGGTGGCCGGGTCGGTGCTGGTCGCCGGTGCCGAGGTGGCCACCGAGGTCACCGGTCCGGCGCTGCTGGAGACCACCTACGAGTTGGGTCGGCTGGCCGCACTGCCGCCGAAGCCCGAGGAGCTGGAGCAGGCCCGCCAGTACGCCCTGGGCACCCTCCAGCTCGGAATGTCCACGCAGGCTGGTCTGGCGGCGCTGACCAGCGCGTACGCCGGTAATGGCCTGCGCCTGGACTTCCTGGCCGAGTACGCGTCCCGCCTCGCGAAGGCGACCGTCGACGACGTCGCCAGGGCCGCCGCCCACTACCTCGCGCCCGCCAGGGCGGTGGTCGTCGTGCTCGGCGACGCCGAGCGGATCACCCCGGGGCTGACCGCGCTGACGTCCGTGCACACCGAGCCGGTGCAGCCGTGAGCGGGGAGGCCGCGCCACCGCTGGCGCGCTCGACGCTGGATCGGGCCGCGCACCGCCGGGGTGACGCGCAGTGGTTGACCGAGGCGTGGCTACGCGGCCGGGTGCTGCTGCTCGACTCGACGGACAACGGGCGGACGCTCGCGCGTACCGACGTGTCGCCTCCTACGCTGGTGCTGTTCGGCGCGGCCGACGCGCCGGCCGGCGCGGAGTCGACGGCGATGTTCCTCGGTGTCGAGCCGGACGGGGTGCCGGTGTTCGCGGTCGACGCCCCGTTGCCGGCGCTGCCGGGCACCCACGCGGTCAACCTGCGGGAGGTGGGCCACCTGCTGAGCGACCGGGAGGCTGGCATCTTCACCACCGCGCTCGCGCTGCTGAACTGGCACATCCGGCACGGCCACTCGTCGGCGACCGGCGCGCCCACCGTCATGGACGAGGCCGGCTGGTCGCGGGTGGATCGCAACGGCGAGCGGATCTGGCCGCGTACCGACCCGGCGATGATCGTGCTGGTGCACGACGGCGTCGACGGCCCGGAAGGCCGCTGCCTGCTCGGCAACAACGCGGGCTGGCCGGGCACCCCGGGTGGCCGGCGCTACTCCTGTCTGGCCGGTTACGTCGAGCCGGGGGAGTCGGCGGAGGCCGCCGTACTGCGCGAGGTCCACGAGGAGGTGGGCATCGCGGTCGAACGGATCGGGTACGTCGGCAGCCAGGCCTGGCCGTTCCCGGGCTCGCTGATGCTGGGGTTCCTGGCCACCGCCGACCCGTCCGATCCGGTGCGGGTCGACCCGTCCGAGATCGCGTACGCCCGGTGGTTCACCCGGGAGGAGATCGGGGCCGCGTGCGCGGGGCGGGCGGTGGACGTGGGGGACGGGGCTCAGCTGATCCTGCCGCCGCCGTCGTCGATCGCGTTGTTCCTCATCCACCGCTGGTTGGACGGGTGGGTGGACGCCGCGCGGTGAGCACGGTCCCGGCCCGCGGCCGTCGTTGCCGCGACGGTCACGGGCCGGGAACACGGGCCGCCGTGGTCGGTGGGAGCGGTATGACGCGGCGGGGGAGCCGAGCCGACCACGGCGGACGTCTGGTGGGTCAGGTGCCGGTGCGGCCGGGTCTGCGCCGGAAGGCGGGCTGCGGTTCGGCGAGCGGCAGCACCTTGACCCGTTGCTTGCCGGCCCGCACCGCACCGACGGTGGACAGGGCCCGGGCCAGCACCAGCGCGGCGTCGCGGTCCTCGGCGTGCACGGTCTGCCGGCGCGGCTCGGGCGTGGTGGTCTCGTCGCGGAGGCGGTGGCCGTCCGCCCAGGCGGCGGCGATGTCACCGTCGGCGACGGCGCGGATGTCGGTGCGAACGATCAGGAACCGCATGAGGGTCTCCGGATGAACCGCGACGGATGAGCCGCTGTGTGGAAGTTCCACGTTCTCGTCGGTCATGTTACGCCCCGTGGTCATCCCAGCAAGTGAAACGCGCCTATTGGTTTCGAGGCTCGTCCGATCGGCGGATGCCTGGTCAGCGGGGTCGCGGGCGGATACGACGACGGGGCCGCCGGCACTGTGCCGACGGCCCCGCCTCACGGTGGAGGATCAGTTCAGATCGAACTGGCCCGTCTTCGCCCCGGCGATGAAGCCGAGCCAGCCGGCGCGGTTGAACAGCAGCACCGGGCCGCCCCGGTCCTTGCTGTCGCGCAGCGCGACCGCCGACGGGCCGGTGCCCAGCGGCGCGACCTCCACGCAGTTGGAGGTCTGGCTACGGGTGCTGGTACGCCACGGGGCGTCCGCCAGGGAACTGGCGGAGACGGACGGCGTGTGGTGGATGTCGTTCATGGTTCTGCTCCTGATGTGAACCGATCCGATGGGACGAGTGGTGCCGCACGCCCCGACGGAAGGTCCCCCGTGGATCACCGGTCCGTCAGTCGTCCCGAATCACGGCGGCGCTGGGTCGGCGCCGTTGCCGGCCCGAACGCCACTGTGGATGCGGGTGCCGCCCCGGTCAGCCGTCCCGTCGCCTCGATCAGCCAGGAGAGGGTGTCCGAAGCGTCTAGTGCCGCCGTGCATAGCCACTCGAACACCACTTTATAGCGATTTAGCGTGATTGACTCGGTCGACATGACGTCGACGAACCCCCCTTCGATGGCCAATGTCTCCGGATCGAGCGGATCGGCGAACCGATAGAGGGAGAAGGCGGTCGGCGGAAGGTACCAATCGCCCACCTGAACGTCCCGCGGAAGCACATGCAGCGTCACGTTCGGCAGCAGAGCCAGCTCGCAGAGTTGGTGCAACTGCTCGTGCAGCACCTCGGGCGGTCCGGACCGACGGCCGAGGGTGGCCTCCTCCAGCACGGCCGTGTAGGTCGGCGCGTGCGGCTCGCGCGTCAGCAGCGTCTGACGGGCCAGCCGCGCCTGGACCTCGGTCTCCAACTCGTCGGCCGGCTTCTGCTCGCCGGCCCGCTCGCTCACCCGACGGGCCGACTGGAGTCGGACCCGCGCGTATCCGGCGGTCTGCAGCAGGCCCGGCACCAGCACCGGGTTGTACTCGGAGATCTCCGCGCAGCCCGCCTCCAACTCGGCCCAGCTTCGCTGCTGCTGCGTCATCACCGGAAAGTTCTTCAACCAGCCGCGCATGTCGCCGGCCTCACCGGCGATCCCGAGCAACTCCTCGCGCGCGGCGGCGTCGGCGCCGTACAGGTCCAGCAGGACGCTGACGTCCTGCGGGTCCGGTCTACTGCGCCCGTTCTCGAGGCGGGACAGTTTGGACGCGGACGCCCAGCCGATCCGCTCGATGACCTGATCGCCCGTGAGGCCTGCGATTTCACGCAGGCTGCGCAGTTCGATGCCCAACCGTCGGCGACGCATGATTGGGCTGGGTGCGGCAGGAGGCACAGTGTCCTCTTTCCCGTCGTCCGCCGCAGACGCGACGGTAACTGTATGAAATTCGCCCCCCACGGTCAGTATGGACGGCGCGACCGGTGTCGGAGGTTCCGGCGGGGGCGTGTCTTGCCAAAAATGGACCACGGGTACGCCGGACGATGACGGACCCGCGGTCCCAGCCTCGTCGACCGCGCCCAGCCGGGCACGCCATCCTGCCGGAGGGACCCATGCGTACCGTCCTGCGCCGACCCGACTTCCGTCTCCTCTTCGGCGGCCTGCTGGCCAGCATGACCGCCGAGTCGATCCTGCTACTCGCGCTCGCCATCTGGGTCAAGGACCTGACCGGCTCCGACGGGCTGGCCGGCGGCATCATCTTCGCCGTTGTCGCTCCGATGACGATGGCGCCGCTGGTCGGATGGTTCGTCGACAGGTACCCCCGCCGGCCCTTCTTCGTGGCCGCGAACGTGGTCACCGCGGTGCTGCTCGTACCGCTGTTCACCGTCCGCGACGCGGGTGACGTCTGGGTGGTCTACCTGGTCGCCACCCTGTACGGGCTGTCGTCCATCACGCTCGGCGCGGCGCTCAGCGGGCTGATCCGGCAACTGGTGCCCGTAGAGCTGTTGGCCGATGCGAACGGCGTGCTGCAGACCGTACGCCAGGGATTGCGGTTGGTCGGTCCCCTGGTCGGCGCGGCGCTCTACGCGGCGCTCGGCGGGTGGGCGCTGGCCGGCATCGGCATGCTCGGCTTCGCGGCGGCCGCCGTGGTGGTGACCGCGGTGCCGAGCCCGGCACAGCCGCCGCCCACCGCACGGTTGCGGTGGCCCGCCGAGCTGGGCGCCGGCCTGCGACACCTGACCGGTGAGCCGGCGCTGCGCCGGGCCCTCGTCGGCTACGGGCTCGGGTCGCTGGTGATGGGCTTCAGCGAGTCGCTAATCTTCGCGTACGTCGACCAGGGGTTGGACCGGGACGCCGCGTTCGTGGGCGTGCTGGTGATGGTGCAGGGCATCGGCGGACTGTGCGGCGGGATCTGCTCGCCGGCCCTGGTGCGGCGGCTCGGCGAGGTCGGCACCCTGGCCGCCGGGGTGGCGTTCTTCTCCCCGGCGGCGCTCGCGCTCGCATACCCCGACCTGCGGCTCGGGTTCGGAGCGGTGCTGCTGGCCGGCGTCTCACTACCGCTGACGATGGTGGGTCTGCACACGCTGATCCAGCGGCGCACGCCGCACGCCCTGGTCGGACGGGTGACGGCGGCCACCCAGGCGCTGGTCAGCGGGCCGCAGGCGTTCTCCATCGGCGCGGGCGCGCTGTTGGTCGGCGTCCTGGACTACCGTGCCCTGTTCGTGCTGGTCGGGGTGGCCACGCTGGCTGCCGGCAGCTACCTGTGGCGGGGCCGACACCTCAGCGCGCCGTCAGGTGGCGCGACGCCCACACCACCGACCCTGCCGGGGCCACGCCGCCCGCTCGACGCCGGCATCGACAGCTCGGTGACCGTGGCCACCCGGCGGCCGTTCCGGCGATGACGGGAGGCCGGACACGACGAACGGCCACCCATGGGGGTGACCGTTCGTCGAGGGTCGGTACGCGTGCCAGTCAGGCGCCCAGCGTCGCCAGGTGCTGCTTGACCTGCGCGATCGACGGGTTGGTCAGGGCGCTGCCGTCGTCGAAACGCAGCGTCGGCACCGTCTGGTTGCCGCCGTTGACGCTCATCACGAAGTCCGCGGCCTTCGGGTCCTGCTCGATGTCGACCACCTCATACCCGATGCCTTCCCGGTCGAGCTGCGACTTCAGCCGGTGGCAGTAGCCGCACCAGGGAGTGGAATACATCGTCAGCATGATCGGATCCTCCAACTGCTCCGGCCGCCGGCTTGCCGATCAAGCCGAGGCTGTCCGCTACAACACCCGGGGGAGCTGAGATGATTCCTGGTTGTGGGGGTTCACTCAGCGTCGGAAGGCGTACTCGCCGGGCTGGACCCGGAGCAGCGCTCCGCGGTGACCGCGCCGGCCGGCCCGGTCTGCATCCTGGCGGGGGCCGGCACCGGCAAGACCCGCGCGATCACCTCCCGGATCGCCCACCGCGCGCTCTCCGGTGAGATCTCCCCCCGGCACGTGCTCGCCGTCACGTTCACCGCCCGCGCCGCCGCCGAGATGCGCCACCGTCTCACGCTGCTCGGGGCGCAGGGCGTCCAGGCGCGGACGTTCCATGCTGCCGCGCTGCGCCAGGTGCGCTACTTCGCGCCCCGCCTGCTGGCCGGTCGCGCCATGCCCGAGCTGCTGGACAGCAAGGTGCGGCTGGTCACCCTCGCCGCCGCGCGGGTCGGTATGCGTGCCGACCGGGCGGCCGCGCGGGACCTGGCCGGCGAGATCGAGTGGGCCAAGTCGTCGCTGGTCGAGCCGGGGGACTACGTCGTGGCCGCGGCCCGCGCGCTGCGGGACACGCCGCACGAGCCGGCGAAGGTCGCCGAGGTGTTCACCGCCTACGAGCAGCTCAAGCGCTCCAACGGGGTGATCGACTTCGAGGACATGCTGCGGGCCGCGGTGTGGGGCATCGAGGAGCACCCGGACGTCGCCGAACAGGTCCGTGGCCAGTACCGGCACTTCGTGGTCGACGAGTACCAGGACGTCAACCCGCTCCAGCAGCGGTTGCTGGACGCCTGGCTGGGCGGCCGTACCGACCTGACCGTGGTCGGCGACGCCAGCCAGACCATCTACTCGTTCACCGGGGCGACCTCGGCCTACCTGGTGGACTTCCCGCGTCGGCACCGTGACGCCACAGTCGTGCGACTGGTCCGGGACTACCGCTCCACCCCACAGGTCGTCGGGCTCGCCAACGCCGTGATCTCGCAGGCGCGCGGCACCGAGGCCCGGCTGCGACTGGAGTTGAGCGGACAGCGGCCCCCGGGGCCGGAACCCGACCTGCGGATCTTCACCGACGAGCCCGCCGAGGCGAACGCGGTGGCCGCGCGCTGCCGGTCGCTGATCGACGCCGGCACCCCGGCGAAGGAGATCGCCGTCCTGTTCCGGACCAACGCCCAGTCCGAGGCGTACGAGAAGGCGCTGACCGAGGCCGCCGTGCCGTACGTGGTGCAGGGCGCCGAGCGCTTCTTCGAGCGCGCCGAGGTCCGCCAGGCCATGGTCGCCCTGCGCTCCGCCACCCGGTCCATCCCCGGGGAGACGCCGCTGCCGGCCGCCGTCGTCGAGGCGCTCACCGCCGTGGGCTGGGCGCCGGACGCGCCCCCGGCCGGCGGGGCCGCCCGCGAGCGCTGGGAGGCGCTGGCCGCGCTGGTCCAGCTCGCCGAGGAGTACGCGGCCACCCCCGAACTGGTGCCGATCGGCGAGGCCGCGTCGGTGGAGCGTCCGGTCACCCTCACCGACTTCACCGAGGAACTGGCCCGTCGGGCCGCGCAGCAGCACGTGCCGACGGTGGACGGCGTCACGCTGGCGTCCCTGCACTCGGCCAAGGGGCTGGAGTGGGACGCCGTGTTCCTGGTCGGCCTCGCCGAGGGCACCCTGCCCACCACGTACGCCAAGACCGTCGAGCAGGTGGAGGAGGAGCGCCGCCTGCTGTACGTCGGGATCACCCGGGCCCGGCAGTGGCTCTGGCTGTCGTACGCCGCCGCGCGCTCGCCGGGCGGACGGGCCCGGCGGCCCTCGCGGTTCCTGCCCCAGCTGGACCGCTCCGGCGGTACCGAGCGGGCCGGCGCCGCCACGGGCGGAGCCCGGCGACCCGAGCGGCGTCGGACGCAGATCGTGTCCTGCCGGATCTGCGGCGCGACCCTGCTCGCCGGCCCGGACCGGAAGCTGGGCCGCTGTCCCACCTGCCCGTCCGACATCGACGACGAGCTGCACGAACGCCTGCGCGAGTGGCGGCAGCGGGTGGCCGGCGCGCAGAAGGTCCCGGCGTACGTGGTGTTCACCGACGCCACGTTGACCGCGTTGGCCGAGCGGCGACCCCGCCGGCCGGAGGAGTTGATCGCGATCGCCGGCATCGGCCCCCGCAAACTGGGCCTCTACGGCGACTCGGTACTGGCGCTCGTGGGGGGCGCGGGGGTGGACGACGTCTGCCCGGAGAAAACTTTCGAAATCTCGTCGTAAATTCGTTTGCCCTCGCGCCCAGGCGAGGAATAGCCTCAGGACACACCACGCGAGCGGCGCCATTCCGGCTGCTCACGGGGGTTGGTCCAGTCGATCCGAGGAACGTGAGGGAGGTGGCACCCGTGAAGATCTTCACCTATGAGCGTCTGACGGCGATGCCGTCTGTCCACGCTCCGCTGTCGGCTGTCCGGGTGGCCCTCGCGGCCGCACGACCGTCGGTTCCGCAGGTGCACCAGGTTCAGACCGAGCTGACCCTGACCGTTGCGCCGAATGCCGGAGTCGAGGGGACCAGTGGCTTCACGGGCATGGGCATCGATGGCGCCAAGAAGCGCACGGATGTCCGCGGCGTTCCACCTCGAGGTAGACCGGTCTGAATCTCAGACACCGGCTCACCTCGAGGCCGCGGAACCCGCTACCGGGATCCGCGGCCTCAGTTTTTTGCCCCGCCGTAAGTACGTCGGAATGCGATCCACGAGATCGAAGTGAGAGAGAGGTGACCGGGAGATGAGTCTGGCGTTGGCCCCCCTCGATGTGAGCGTCGAGCTGGAGGCGAACCTGCCCTGCCGGAAGTTCGACCCCGACCTGTGGTTCTCCGACTCGCCTGCCGAGCTCGAGCTGGCCAAGTCGCTCTGCGGGGACTGCCCGCTGCGCGTCGAGTGCCTGGCCGGAGCGGTGGAGCGAGCGGAGCCGTGGGGTGTCTGGGGCGGCGAGATCTTCGAGCGTGGCGCGGTCGTTCCGCGCAAGCGGCCCCGTGGCCGTCCGCGCAAGGAGGACGTCGCTCGTGACGCCGCGCTCCGGGTCGAGGCCGAGGCGCGCCTGGCGGCCAGTGGGCTGTCCGAGGTGCGAGGCGCGGTCCGGCTGGCAGCCTGACATGTTCCCGACCCGTTCCAACGACGCCGGTGTCACACCGGCAGTGAGTGAGAAGACGATGTTGAACATTCCGAGTGGTGCCTTCGAGATGCAACTACTCCACGAAGCGTTGACGAGGGCTCGAATGCGCCGGCCTCAGGCCGGTCGTACCACCACGAGCACTGAGGCAACCCGATCCGCCCGTACCGTCGCCATGAACAGCCGCCTCCAGTCGGCGCGCGACCTGGGCGTTCTCTAGTACCACCCCACGCAGAAGGGCGGGTGCCGACCGGCACCCGCCCTTCCTGGCGTCCTCAGGCGACCGGCGCGAAGCCGGGCAGCCAGCGTTCCAGGATGCTCCGGTACGGGGCCTTCGCCTCCAACTGGCAGAGCACCCCGATCGACCCGAGCGTCACCCGGTGGATGAGCAGGTACGACGGTGGCAGGTTGAGCTTCCGGCTCAACTGGTACGTGGGGGATCGAGGGCTGGCCAGCCGGGCCGCCTCGGCGCGTAGCCAGGCCCGGGTGAACCGGAACCCGTCGGCGGCGATGGGCTCCAGCATGGGGCGGAGGAAGTCGAGGACCCCCTCGGCGTCGATCTCGTCGGTGGCGCCGATGAACCCCTCGTCCCGCAGCCCCGCCACCACGCCGTCCGCGTCCCCGCGCAACGCCCGACCGGCGATGAGGCCGATCGGCTCCGGCGTGCCCTCCGGCATCCGGGCTACCGCACCGAAGTCGATCACCCCGAGCCGACCGTCGGGCAGGAGCCGGAAGTTGCCGGGGTGCGGGTCGGCGTGCAGCAGACCCGCCCGCTGGGGGGCGGACAGGTGCAGCGTGGCCATCAGCCGGCCGGCCTCGTCCCGCTGCTCCTCGCTGCCGTCGCGGATGACGTCGGCCAGCGGCGTGCCCGTCACCCACTCGGTGACCAGCACCCGGGGCGACGCGGAGACGACCTCCGGGATGTAGATCTCGTCGTCGTCGGCGTACGCGGCGGCGAAGGTGCGCTGCGACTCGGCCTCCAGCTCGTAGTCCAGCTCCTCGGTGATCCGCTCGCGCAGTTCGACGAGGAGTGGCTTGACGTCGAGGCCCGGTTGGATGGCCCGGAACATCCCGCCGAGGCGGGAGAGCTGCTTGAGGTCGGCGAGGAGCGCGTCACCGGCCCCCGGGTACTGGATCTTGACCGCCACGTCGCGGCTGTTCGGCTCGCCGGACGGGCCGTACCCCGGCTCCCGCCACCGCGCCCGGTGCACCTGCCCGATGCTCGCCGCGGCGGCCGGGGTGTCGTCGAACTCGACGAACCGGTCGCGCCAGTCCGGGCCGAGCTGCTCGGCCAGCACCTTGTGCACGCTCGCGGCCGGCAGCGGCGGCGCGGCCTCCTGGAGTTTGGTCAACGCCTGCCGGTAGGGCGCGGCGATCTCCTCCGGCAGGGCTGCCTCGAAGACCGACAACGCCTGGCCGAACTTCATCGCCCCGCCCTTGAGCTGCCCCAACACGCTGAACAACTGCTCGGCCGTACGCTGCTGGATCTCCGCCGAGATGACGTCGGAGGCGAGCCCGGTGACGCGCTTACCCATGCCGAGGACGGTCCGACCGGCGAAGCCGAGCGGCAGAGCGGCGAGCTTGGCGGTCCGGGACACGGCCCGGCGCGGGATGTCGGTCACTTCGCCATTGTTACCGACCGGAGGGCCCCGCTGCTGCCGTGCGGCCGGGCTGGTGCGTACGCCCGACTCCGCGAGCACTCGCACGCCGGGTGCGGCGGCCAGCCCCGGCGACGGAACCGGCCGGCGCCGGAGATCTCCACCGCGGCCCCCAGCGTCTCGGGCTGGCCGCCGTCGAGGTGCGCCAGCACCTCGGCAACCGCGTACCCGATCGCCGCGAACAGCGTGCCGGTCGCGCCGGCGGTCACCGGCCGCGCCGCGGCCAGTTGGGCGGCGAGCCCCGGCCAGGCCGGATCACGGTCGGCCCGGTGCAGCTCGACGCAGCGCAGACACGGCCCGGCGGGCGGGCGGACCAGCGGCCCGATCACCGGTACGCCCTCGCGGACGGTCACCATGAGATGCGGTTGGCGGCGCTGGGCGAGACCGGCGGCGAGCAGCGCGGGCGGACGGTCCGCGCCGAACTGGATCACCAGATCCACCCGGGCGGCCCGGACCGGGTGGGTGCCGGTGCCGGGCGCGACACGGTCGACCGCCGCCCGGATCGCCGGAGCCAACGGTCGGCCCAACTCCGTCGCGGGAATGCCCGTCCCGATCAGGTCGATCGGTCGTACCGGGCCGCTGAGGTGCGGGATCACCTGGCCGACCCCGGCCTGCGCCAGCGCCAGCGCCAGCGGCCCGCCGAGGGCACCGCCGCCGGTGAGCAGCACCCGGGCCGCCCGTCGGCGACGCAGGACCTGCGCCGGGGTGCCGGGCAGCCGGGCTGCCGCCAGCGCCAACGCTCCGGCCTCGGCGGCGAGCCGGGCCCGGACCGGACCGGCCAGGTCGCGGGGGAGCAGGGTGTGCGCCGGCACCAGCAGGCCCGCCGCGCGCAGGGCGTCCAGCAGCGTACGCGCGTCGGCGGCGGCGACCTGGGCGGCGCCGGCCTCGGCCAGTACGTCCCGCTCGCTGCGGGTGCCGTCCAGCAGATCGAGCAGGTGAGCGGTGCGCGGGTTGGTCAGCTCCACCAGCACGGCGGGCCCGGGGCCGAGGCCGATCTGCAGGGTGTGCCGATCCCGCCAGAGCCGGCTGAGGCCGGGGAGCAGGGTGGGGCGAGGCAGCGGCGTACGACTCATGGTGACGAATCGTGACCGCATCCCTGCGCTCGGTCGATCGTTGTCCACAGGCGGCCGGGGCCGTATCCAGCCTTGTCCACAGGATCTGCCGGGTTATCCACAGGTCGCTGCGCGTGCTGTCGGTCACCCGACAGGCTGGCCTACGTCCGGCACGGCAACGGGGGCGGGACGGCCACACGGCCGTCCCGCCCCCGCAGATCTGTACGGGTCAGACCTTCGCCTTGCCGAGAATCCGGTTCACTGTTGTACCGCATACCGGACACTTGCCCTTGGCCATGTTCATGCCGGTCTTCGAGACCTCCACGTGCCCCTCGAAGTCCCGCTTCTCCTTGCACTTCACGCAGTAACCGTTGTAGGTCTGGGCCTGGTCGGCCACGGTGCCCTCCTCGTCTCGTCCGCCGGTCAATACGGTCCCGGCGGAATGCCCGGCGGCGGGCCACACGGGGCGCCGGCGCTGGGTCTTACTCCACGGCCACCTTCGTGACCGCTGGTCCGCGGACCCTACCCAGGTCTGGGCAGTTCCATGTCAGCTGTGCATCGACACTGTGAGCAAGTCGACGTCGAGAGTGTGCATGGCGAATTAGGTCGGATAAGTCAGTTTGGCGGGGACACGCCGACCAAACCCTCACAGCCACCCCTGCGGGTGCCCCGTGGCAGCGTCGAGCGCGGTGATCACCTACGGTGGAGGGGCGAACCGCGCGGTGCCGCCATCGCCGTACACGGTGGGTGACGAGACGGTGTGATGGCGCTTCGGCGATGGTCCGGTCAAGAAATTTTCGGGACGCCGGACGACCAATCACCATTTTTTGGGCGCGTGTCGCGCGGTTGACTCTTGCGGACCCCTGGTCAGTGGGCATTAGCTTTCCCTCGTGACACGTAGCCGAGGCTGCGCGGCCCAGTGATGGCGGGGACGCGTAAGCCGGTCGTCGAGGTACGGCGCAGCCAGCGTCGGCGACGGACGGTGTCTGCGTACCGTGACGGTGAACGGGTGGTCGTCCTCATCCCGGACCAGTTCTCCCGGGCCGAGGAGAGCGAGTGGGTCGACCGCATGTTGGCGCGGCTCGCCGCCCGCGAAGGTCGACTGGCCCGCTCCGACGACGAACTCATCGCCCGGGCCAACCGGCTGATCGAGCTATACCTGGGCAGTTACGGCGAGAAGGCCGTGCCGGCCAGCGTCCGATGGGTGACCAACCAGAACGGCCGCTGGGGCTCGTGCACCCCTGCCGACCGCAGCATCCGCATCTCACATCGCGTCCAGGACATGCCCGACTGGGTGATCGACTACGTGCTGCTGCACGAGTTGACCCACCTCATCGTGCCTAGCCACAACGCCCGTTTCTGGGCGCTCGTCGGCCGGTACCCCAAGTCGGAGCGTGCGCGCGGCTACCTGGAGGGCGTCGCCGCCGCCTCCTGCGCCCCCGTCCCCACCTGACCCGCCCCTCGGCCCGGCCCAGCTCGGGCCTGTCCGGCTCGCTCTGGCCTGTCTGGCGTTCGCCCGGCCTTGCGCGGGGCTGTCTGGCGTTCGCCCGGCTTTGCGCGGGGTTGTCTGGCGTTCGCCCGGCTTTGCGCGCCCTTGCGCGGGCCTGTCTGGCCGGCCCGGCCTTGCGCGGGCCTGTCTGGCCTTCGTCCGGCCTTGCGTGGGCCTGTCTGGCCCTCCCGAGCTTTACTCGGTCTTGATCGACTCCAGGTCACCGATGTGGGGGTGTCCTGGCGTCGGGATGCCCCGACATCGCCGATGTGGAGTCGATCACCGGGCCCGCCGGCTGATCGACCGGTCTGGGCTGTCGGGTGCGGCGGGTCACGGGTTGGGGGTGCGGCGGGTCTGGCGCGTTGGGGCTCGGCGCGTTGGGGCTCGGCGGGGTGGGTGGGGCTGTGGGTCGGGGCGTTAGGGTCGGGTCATGGCGCGGCGGGTGGTGGTGGTCATGTTCGGGCCGGTGCGGTGGTCGCCACCGGGCATCGACCTGGCGCAGTGGCGGGCGGCGCTCGCCGAGGATGTCATCGACCTGGTCGCGACCCTGAACGAGGTGGACGTCGCCGTCGCCGTGACCCCGGCAGACCGTCCGCTGGCGGACGCGCTGGTCTGGCCCGGTACCGCCGTCCACGAGGTGCCCGAGCCGACGCCGAACGCGGTGTTCGCCACGCTGGACGGCTACGACCAGGCGGCAGTGCTCGTGGGTGACGTGCCCGACCTGCCCGCGCTGACCGTCGGCAAGCTGCTGCGTCCGCTCACCACCCGGTCGGTCGCCGTCGCGCCGGCCGAGGGCGGCGGTCCGGGCCTGCTCGGCGTGGCCGTACGGCTGCCCGTGCCGCAGTGGTTGCCCCCGCTCGACTTTGATACGGCATTGCCGGCGGACGCCCGGGTCGGCGCCCCCCAGCCAGGGGACGTCGCCGTCACGGCCGGCTGGCGACGCCAGCGTGGCCCGGCCGATCTCGCCGCGTTGGACCCGGCCTTCGAAGGCTGGGAGGCCACCCGTTCGTTGCTGTCGGGCTCAGGCCGCCCCGCCTGATCGCCGCGCCGTCGGGCTTCCGCCTGTCCGGCCCGATCGCCGCGCCTGGCCGTGCCGGCTCGATCGCCGCGCCTGGCCGTGCCGGCTCGATCGCCGCGCCTGGCCGTGCCGGCTCGATCGCCGCGCCTGGCCAGCGCGTGTGATCTCTGCGCGTCGGGTGGCCTGGCCGCCGGCCTGGTCGCCACGCCGTCGACGCGTCCGCCGCCCCTCGGGGCTGTCGTGGGTGTGATCCACTCGGGTTCCCGGAAAGCGCGGCGTCCAGGCCGCGCGGACCGGCCGCCTTTCAGGAAGCCGAGTGGATCACCGAGCCGGGCGTGAGCCGGACGCCCGAGCCGGGCCGGACGCCCGAGCCGGGCCGGGCGTGTGCCGGACGCACGAGCCGAGCCGGGCGTGTGCCGGACGCCCGGTCCGCGCGTGCGTCCGGCCTGGCCACGTCAGCTCTTGGTGCCACCGCCCGTTTCGCCGTCCGTGCCGCTGTCGTCGTTGTTGCCCTCGTCGTCGTTGCCGTCGGACTCGCCCGGCGACTTCTCGTGCGTGCCGCCGGGGGCGGTGAAGTCGAAGCTGTCGAGCTCGCTCATGTCCCAGTCGTTCATCGCGAACGCGACCGGGTCGGCGAAGTCGTCGTCCGATGGGAGCAGGTCCGGGTGGCCCCAGACGGCGTCCCGGCCCTCGATGCCGCGGTGCTGGGTGAGCGCCGCCCACAGCGCGGCCGCCTCGCGCAGCCGGCGCGGGCGCAACTCCAGGCCGACGAGGGCCGCGAAGGTCTGCTCGGCCGGGCCGCCCGCGGCCCGGCGGCGGCGGAACGCCTCGCCCAGTCGTACGACGTTGGGCAGCCGATCGCTGGCGGCGCTGTCCACCACGTGGCACACCCAGCCCTCCACCAGGGCCAACGCGGTCTCCAGGCGGGCCAGCGAGGCCTTCTGCGCCGGGCTGTCCTCGGGGGTGAAGATGCCTTCGAGGGCGATCGCCTGCATCGACTCCGGGTCGGTCGGGTCGACGCGGCCCATCGCCTCCTCGATCGCCTCCCGGTTGACCCGGATGCCCGAGGCGTACATCTCCACGGCACTGAGCACGTGCCCGCGCAGCCACGGAACGTGCTGGAACAGCCGCTGGTGGGCGGCCTCACGCAGCGCCACGTAGAGGCGTACCTCGTCCTCGGGAAGTTCCAGGCCCTCGCCGTACGCGCGGATGTTGGCCGGAATCAGCGCGGCCGTGCCGGCCGGGCCGAGCGGCAGCCCGATGTCGCCGGCGGAGAGCACCTCCGCGGCGAGCGAGCCGAGGGCCTGCCCGAGCTGGCCGCCGAAGAGCGCGCCACCGAGGGTGGCCACCATCGACTGCATCGGGCCGAGCTGGGCGCGCGCCTCCGGCGGCACCAGGTCGCCCATCGCGCCGACCATCCGGCTGGCCACCGGGTCGCAGAGCTTGCGCCACACGTCGAGCGTCTTGAAGATCCACTCGTTGCGGTTCCAGGCGACCGGGGACTGGATGCCGGACGGCCACGACGTGGCCGGCTCCAGCCACAGGTCGGCCAGGCGCAACGCCTCCTCGACGGCGTTGCGCTCGTACGGCGACACAGCCGGATCGCCGGCGGCGGCGAGCTGGCTGGCCGCTACCTGCCGGGCCAGGTCCCAGTTGACCGGCCCGCTGCCCGGCGCCGAGAGCAGGTGCTGCAACTGCGACATGAACTGCTGCATCTGCGCGGGATCGTTGGGGTCTGGTGGTTGCCCACCCGGGAGCGCGAAACCGAACGGAATATCAGGCACGACGTCTACGGTACGCGGGCCGCGCCCCAGGTAGTCGCCGCTGGCGTTGCGCTGAGGGCGAAGTCGCGTGGCGCATCCGTCGGACCGGCCGCGAGCGATCGGTACGCTCTGGCGCATGAGACGTCGTGGCCTGACGGTCCTGCTCGGTGCCCTGTTCACCGCCCTGCTGAGCATCGGGGTGCTCCGGGTGCCGATTCCGTACGTGGTGCTCGGCCCGGGCCCGACCGTCAACACCCTCGGCACGGCCGACGGTAAGGAGGTCATCCAGGTCACCGGCCGGGAGACCTCCACCTCGGCGGGGCAGCTCCGGCTGACCACGGTGGGGGTGCAGCCGACGGTGCGGCTCCGCTCGGCGATCGCCGGCTGGTTCTCCGACGACGAGGCGGTGGTGCCGCGTGAGCTGGTCTACCCGCCGGGGGAGTCGACGGAGCAGGTCGAGCAGCGCAACGCCGAGGACTTCAAGGTGTCGCAGACCAGTGCCGAGACCGCCGCGCTGCGGAAACTGGGCTTCCCGGTACAGGTGGTGATCAAGACGGTGACCGCGGACGGCCCGTCCGCCGGGGCGCTCAAGGTCGGCGACGTGATCACCTCGGTCGACGGTCAGCCGGTGCCGGTGGCCGCCAAGGTCACCGAACTGATCAAGGCCAAGCCGGCGGGTACGGCGCTGACCATCGGCTACACCCGCGACGGCTCACCGGCCACCGCGACGGTGACCAGTCGGGAGCAGGACGGTCGCCCACGGATCGGCGTCGAGATCGACCAGCAGCAGCCGCACCCCTTCACTCTCGGCATCGACCTGGAGGACATCGGCGGGCCGAGCGCCGGTCTGATGTTCGCCCTGGGCATCGTGGACAAGCTGACCCCGGCCGACCTCACCGGCGGAAAGGTCATCGCGGGCACCGGCACCATCGACGACGAGGGCACCGTCGGCCCGATCGGCGGGATCGCCCAGAAGCTGGTCGGCGCGAAGCGGGCGGGGGCCAAGGTCTTCCTGGTGCCGGCAGACAACTGCGCCGAGGCGGTCCGTAACCCGCAGCCCGACCTGCCGTTGCTGAAGGTGGGTTCGCTGGACGAGGCGCTGACCGCGTTGGAGACGCTGCGCGCGGGTGGTCAGCCGACCCGCTGCTGACCCGTGTGACCGTGCCCCGACACGCTCAGGAACACCCCGTACTCTGGGTGCCTGATCGGAGCCGATCACATCGAGCGTGCGGAGCCAACAGTGGTAATGCGTAGCAGCAGCCCTCTGCCGAGGATGAGCCGGCGCGGCCGGGTCACCATCGCCGTCCTGGTCGGGGTGTTCGTGCTCTTCACCCTGCTCGGTTGGGGTGTTCAGGCCTGGACGGACTGGCTCTGGTTCGACGAGGTGCGCTACACCGAGGTCTTCACCGGTGTGCTGCTCACCCGACTGCTGCTCTTCGGAGTCATCGGCCTCGGCATGGCCGTGGTCGTCGGCGGCAACCTGTGGCTGGCGTACCGGCTGCGGCCGCGGCTGCGACCGCACTCGGCGGAGCAGGCCACGCTGGAGCGCTACCGGATGGCGCTCAGCCCGCGTCTCGGCACGTGGATCGCGTTGGTAGCCGCCGTGGTCGGCCTCTTCGCCGGGCTGTCCGCCCAGAGTCGGTGGGACCAGTGGCTGCTGTTCCGCAACGGCGGTGACTTCGGTGCCGTGGACCCGGAGTTCGGGGTGGACATCGGCTTCTACGTCTTCCAGCTCCCGTTCTGGCGCTACCTGCTCGGTGTCGGCTTCACCGCCGTGGTGCTGGCGCTGCTCGGCGCGCTGGCGGTGCACTACCTCTTCGGCGGGGTCCGTCTCCAGGGCGTCGGGGACCGGATGAGCAACGCGGCGCGCGCGCACCTGAGCAGTCTCGTCGCGGTGTTCGTCCTGCTCAAGGCCCTCGCGTACGTGCTGGACCGGCGGGCGATGCTGCTCGAGTACAACGAGGGCGCCAAGCTGTACGGCGCCGGCTACGCGGACGTCAACGCGTTGCTGACGGCGAAGGAGATCCTGGCGTACATCTCGGTCGTCGTGGCCATCGCGATCGTCGTGTTCTCCAACGCCTGGATGCGGAACCTGGTGTGGCCGGGCATCTCGCTCGCGCTGCTGGGCGTCTCCGCGGTGGCGATCGGCGGCATCTACCCCTGGGCGGTGCAGACCTTCGAGGTGAAGCCGAGCGCCAAGGACAAGGAGGCGCCGTACATCCAGCGCAGCATCGACGCGACGCGGGCGGCGTTCGGGTTGGGCAGCACCGAGACCACCCCGTACGCGGCGAGCAACCTCACCCCACCGGCGAACCTGGCCACCGACACGTCGGTGGTGTCGAACGTGCGCCTGCTCGACCCGCAGTTGGTCAGCGAGACGTACACCCAGCTTCAGCAGGTCCGGGGCTTCTACGACTTCGGTCCCAAGCTGGACATCGACCGGTACGGGGTGAACGGCAAGACCTCGGACTACGTCGTCGGCGTCCGCGAGATCAACTACGGCGAGCTGACCGACCAGCAGAACACCTGGATCAACCGGCACACCGTCTACACCCACGGGTACGGACTGGTGGCCGCCCCGGCCAACCAGGTGGTGTGCGGCGGGCAGCCGTTCTTCGTCTCCGGCTTCCTCGGCGAGCGGACCCAGGAGGCGTGCTCCTCGCAGACCGAGCAGATCCCCGCCAAGCAGCCGCGCATCTACTACGGCGAGCGGATGGCCGCCGACGACTACGCGATCGTCGGGCAGTCCGACCCGAACAAGAAGGCCGAGTTCGACAGGCCGGTCGGTGAGGGTGGCGGAGAGTCCTACACCTACACCGGGGAGGGCGGCGTCAAGATCGGTTCCTTCGCGCGACGGCTGCTCTACGCCATCAAGGAGCAGGAGTCGAACTTCCTGCTCTCCGAGGCGGTCAACAAGGACTCCAAGCTGCTGTACGTGCGCAACCCGCGGGACCGGGTGGAGAAGGTCGCGCCCTTCCTCACGCTGGACGGTGACCCGTACCCGGCGGTGGTCGACGGTCGGGTGCAGTGGATCGTCGACGGCTACACGACGGCCGCCACCTACCCGTACGCCGAGCGCGTCAACCTCCAGGTCGAGACGACCGACGAGTTGACCAACCGGGGCACCTTCCAACTGGCCCGGGAGAACGTCAACTACATGCGCAACTCGGTGAAGGCCACCGTCGACGCGTACGACGGCACCGTGACGCTCTACCAGTACGACGACACCGACCCGGTGCTCAAGGCGTGGAACAAGGCGTTCGGCGGTGACCTGATCAAGCCAAAGGCGGACATCCCGGTCGAGTTGAACGAGCACTTCCGCTACCCGGCGGACATGTTCAAGGTGCAGCGCAACCTGCTCACCAAGTTCCACGTGACCAACCCGGGCGACTTCTACTCCGCGCAGGACTTCTGGCAGGTGCCGAACGTGCCGGACGCGCCGGACAGCGGGCAGAAGCAGCCGCCGTACTACCTGTTCACCCAGTTCCCCGGGCAGGAGAGCCCTCGATTCCAGCTCACCTCGGCGGTCACCCCGAACGGCCGGCAGAACCTGGCCGCGCTGATCTCCGGGTCGTACGTCGACGGGAAGCCCCGACTCGAGGTGCTGGAGTTGCCGGACCAGACCCGGATCTCCGGGCCGGTGCAGGTGCACCAGCAGATGACCAACAACGCGAACATCCGCCAGCAGCTCAACCTGCTCTCCAGCAACCAGGCGCAGGTGCAGTACGGCAACCTGCTGTCGCTGCCCTTCGCCGACGGGATGCTCTACGTCGAGCCGGTCTACGTGAAGAGCAACCAGCAGGACGCGTACCCGCTGTTGCAGAAGGTGCTGCTCTCGTACGGTGACGGCGGCTCGTTCGTGGCGCTCGCCGACAACATCAACGACGGCATCAAGCAGCTGGTCGATCAGGGTAAGAAGGCCGGGCAGGGCACCTCGCCGCCGCCCACCACGGGTGGCAACCCGACCAGCCCGTCGCCGAGCGCGACCCCGAGCGCGCCTCCGACGCCGGGCAGCACCACCCCGCCGGCCGGCGAGCTGGCGGCCGCCGCGGACCGGGTGCAGTCGGCCATCACGGAGGTCCGCGCCGCGCAGACCTCGGGGGACTTCGAGCGGTACGGCCGGGCGCTGAAGGCGTTGGATGAGGCGCTGACCGCGTTCCAGCAGGCGCAGCAGGCGGGCGGCGGCGCGCCCCCGTCGCCGTCCGGCACCCCGAGCGCCGCGACGGGCGGCTGACCAGCCGCTCGGGAGGCACACCGGAGCCCTCGACGTCGGACCCGCCCGGGTCCGGACGCCGAGGGCTCCGTCGCATCCGTGCGGTATGCCGGCCTGTCGCCTCTCCGACACGCTTTGTCCAGCCGACCCGCAACCCCGGCCGGCCCCCTGCCGTCAGTGATGCATCGGGGCGCGGACAAGGGGGCAGTCGTGAGGGACGCACAGAGCTTCGACGATTTCTACCGTGGCACCGTCCGACGGATGATCCGGTACGGCTACGCGGTGACCGGTGACCACACCGAGGCGCAGGACGTCGTGCAGGAGGCGTTCGCCCGGGCCTGGCGGCAGTGGGGGCGGCTCGCCGAACACCCGGCACCCGAGGCGTGGCTGCGACTGGTGGTCTCCCGGTTGGCGCACGACCGTTGGCGGCACCTGCATCGTCGGCGGGTCCTACTGAGCCGCAGCGGTCCGCCGCCGACCGCGCCGCCTCCGGGTGAGGACGGGGTGCTGCTCGTGGACGCGCTCCGCCAACTGCCCGCCGCGCAGCGACAGGCGCTGGCCCTGCACTACCTCTTCGACATGTCCGTCGAGGAGATCGCCCGCGAGGCCGACGCGCCGGTCGGCACCGTCAAGTCCTGGTTGTCCCGCGGTCGGTGCCGGCTGGCCGTACTGCTGCCCGACGTCCACATCGACGAGCTGGAGGCGAACGATGTCCGCTGAACTCTCCGACCTGTACCGCTCGCTCACCAGCGCCGCGGACGACGTGGCGGTGGCAGCTCCCGAGGCGGTCCGGCGGCACGCCGACCGGCGGGCCCACGTCCGAGCGGCCGGTAGCGCGCTGGCGGTGGTGGTGCTGCTCGGTGGGGTCGCCGTCGGCGGACGGCTGGCGTTTCCCGTGGACGGGTCCGCGCCGCTGCCGCCGCCGGCCGACACGCCGGCCCCGCCGTCGGCCGGAGCAAGTCCGCCCACCCCGTCGGCGTCCGCGTCCCCCGCGCCGTCCACGGCGGCGCGATCGTCTTCCCCACCGCCGCGCGCCACATCCGGGGGTACGCCCCCGAGGACGCCGACGGTCGCCCCGCCGACCTCGATCCCGGATCGCGCCTTCTTCGTCCTGGCGACCGCCAACCGGACCGGTCTGGAATCGACCGCTGCGGGGCCGGTCCTGCCGACACTGTGCGGCGCTCGGTACGCCAGCGAGTCGGCGGTGGTGCAGCGCCGCGCCCGGTCGATCGCCTACAAGCGGCCGGAGAGCCGGGCGGGAAACGTGCCGGCCGGCAGTTACCGGCACAGCATCACCATCTACCGTCCCGGCCGGGCCGACGACGCGCTGCGCGAGCTGCGGCAGGCCGTCCGCGCGTGCCCGGAGCAGAAGATGCCCGACGACGGCAGGGTCTGGCGGCAGCGACTCCTGGACCCGGGGGCGTACGGCGACGAGTCGGTGCTGGTCGAGCTGCGTGCCCCGTACCCGGCGGGCATCGGTGAACCCGGCGCGTTCGAGGTGCGGCTGGTCCGGGCGGTTCGGGTCGACGACGTGGTGACGGTGCTCTGGGAGCAGGGTTGGGAGTACACCGCTGCCGAGCGTGCGCAGGTGGACGCCGACAGTCGGCGTGCGGTGGCGGCGATCGAGAACTGGCTCGGTTGACGCGGTATCGGAGTCGCTTTGCGGTGCCCCGGGTCGGTGCGCTACGGTTAGCGAGCCGACGCGGGGTGGAGCAGCTCGGTAGCTCGCTGGGCTCATAACCCAGAGGTCGCAGGTTCAAATCCTGTCCCCGCTACGAGAGAAAGCCCGTCTCCGGATTTCCGGAGGCGGGCTTCGTCGTTGGCGCGTCCGCTCGCGCGCGGTTGCCCGGCGACCCCGCTGATCATCGCCGGGACGGGTGGGTTAAGCTTGAACAGCCGACGCGGGGTGGAGCAGCTCGGTAGCTCGCTGGGCTCATAACCCAGAGGTCGCAGGTTCAAATCCTGTCCCCGCTACCACGAAGTACGACGGAACCCGGTCCCCTGATGGGGACCGGGTTCCGTCGTATCCGGTCGCCGTCGCGGGCGGGGGCCGGCGCGAACCGGCCCCCGCGCGCTTGTCACCGCAGGCCGAAGGCCCGCATGACGGTCTGTGTGACGCCACCGCCGTTGCGCTGTTTGGCGGTGACCCGGATCGACACGTATCCGGCCCGACCCGGCGCGTTCAGGGCCGCTGTCCAGACGCCCTTGTGCTCCTTGAGGCTCTGCCGTCGCCAGGTACGACCGTCGTCGTACGACACCTCGAGGTCGAGCGACGAGACGGCATCCTTCGCGGCCGTGCTGCCCATCACCACCGGGGTGATGGTGAGGTCGTTCCGGCGCGGCGCGCGACCGGCGAGGTCCACCTCGGTGCCGTAGTCCAACTGGACCAGCGGCATCGCCTGCACGTCGGTGCCGGCGACAGCGCCGGAGAAGAAGCTCCAGTCGGTGCGCGTGCTCGACGAGTACGGGCTGTACTCCGGAATGCTCTCCGTCTCGACGAGCAGCCGGTACGGCAACGTCTCCGTCGGGAGGTCGCCGACGAACAGCTCCGCGGCGTTCTCCATCTGCGTCAGTTTCCTGTCGCCCTGGTAGAGCGAGATCCGCTGCCGCATCTCACCGCTGCCGCTGCCGCTGTGCACGGAACCACCGTCGCCGAACCCCTGGATGTAGGCGCTCATCCCGAACTCGCCACGGAACGGAATGTCGTACATCAGCAGGCGCGGTCGGGTGACGGGCCCGAACCACCGGTCCTGCTGGACGCTGCCCGGGCGGTAGGCGATCTCCTCCGTGTACGAGCGCCCCCACCCGACGACGTCGGCGGTCTGCTTCCAGCGGACGCCGTCTCCGGCGGACACCCAGTCGGTACGCGGTCCCGGAGCCGCCGGCCGCATCGGGAACGCCGGAGCGGCCACGTACGAGTACGGCGGGAAGTCGGTCCGCGACTCGGCGGCCGGCTTCCCGGTCGGCGGGGCGAACACGAGGTCGATCCGGGCGAGGTGCTTGGGGTCCGTCCGGGGCGACGGGTCGTCGGGTACGCCGCCCGGGTGGTAGTCGACCAGGTCGTACAGGTACCTCGGCGAGGGGTGCGCGGTGACGGTCAGCCGTACCCCCTTGCGGCCGGCGGCGGTGATCGCGGCGATCAGGCTCTCGCCCTCACCACCGACCAGCGCCGCGACCGGGAGCGGCCCGGTCGTCCTACCGTCGGAGTTCCCGTACCACTCGCTGGCCCGGCCCTTGCCGTCGTTGACGACCAAGAGCAACGCCGCGCCGGCGGCGGTCGCCGCCCGCACGCGTTCCGACGGGGGTACGGAGTCGTCACGCCGGACGACGACCGCCTTGCCACGGGCCGACACGCGGGCGTAGTCCGCCGCCGCGCCGGTGCCGGCGAAGACGGCGTCCAGGCGCGAGGTGCCGTCGGCGAGCGGGCGGGAACCGGGCTGCGCGAGCGGGTCACCGGTGCGCCGGCCGTTGCGGGTGATCTCCAGGGGCGTCTGCTCGGCCCGGATCCGGGTGGTGAAGACGAAGCTGCCCTGTCGTACCGGAGCGCGGGTCGGGAGCGCCCACAGGCTGTCGTAGGTGGCCCCGGGGAAGAACACCTCGCGCAGTGCCCCGTAGTCGCTGGGCGTCGGCTCGCGGGACGTGAACGAGCGGAAGATGTCGATGCGACTGTTGGTGATGGTGGTCGGCTGCGGTGTCGCCACCTTCACCTGGCGGGCCTTCGAGGCGTCGAGTTCGACGACCCGGTCGGCCGTCAGCTCGACCTCCGGCGCGGTCAGCATCGCGAAGCCGAGCGATGCGTCGCCGTGCAGCCCCTGGACGTCGATGGCGCCGATCAGGGCGTAGGTGCCGGGGGCCCAGCGGCTCACGAGTTTTCCGTCCCGTACCCACATGAAGGTGGAGACGCCCTCGGCGCTGACGACCTCGACCTCACCGCTCGCCGGCCGGCCGGTGCGATCCTTCAGGTTGATAGTGAGGTCGTACCTCTTGGAGTCCACGCTGACCCCGACGGCCGTGTGGACGACACCGCCCGCGTGGCGGGCGGTGATCCGGGCCGAGTAGCGGCCCGGTGCGAGCCCCTTCGGGTCGACCACGACGTCGACCGTCGAGCTGCCCCGCGCCGGCACCGTCACCTGGCCGGCACCGGTCGTGAACGTCGTGGCGGGGGCATCGGCGCCGTTGACGGAGAGCGCCAACGTGACCGCGCTGTCGGTGGTGTTGGTGTAGGTGATCTTCCGGGTGATCCGTTGCGGCTGCGTGCCGGGCGACGACGGGACGAGACCGGCGTCGACCGAGCCGGTCGCGATGATCTGGTCCTGGTGGTAGGCGGCGGCCACGTTCAACCGCCCGCTACCGGCCCGGTAGGCGCTGTAGTCGGGCGTGGGCACGCTGGTGCCCATGAGGGCGTCCTTGATCTGCCGGGCGCTCCAGGTCGGGTGCTTCTGCGCCAGCAGGGCGGCGGCCCCGGCGACGTGCGGCGCCGCCATCGAGGTGCCGCTGTCCAGCCGGTAGAAGCCCTCGCCGAACTCCATGTACTGCGAGCGCGCCGCCAGCACGTCCACGCCGGGCGCGGTCAGGTCGGGCTTCAGGCCCTCGTCGACCATCCGGGGCCCGGCGCTCGAGAAGTCGGCCAGGTGGTCGGCGCCGTCCACCGCGCCGATCGTCAGCGCGGCGTCCGCCGTTCCGGGCGCTCCCAGGGTGTACGCGTCCGGGCCGCTGTTGCCGGCGGAGACGACGAAGAGCGCGCCCGTCTCGGCGGTCAGCTGGGTGAGCGACTGGCTCAGCGGATCGTCCTGGCTGTGCCAGGCGCTGACGCCCAGGCTCATGTTGATCACCTTGGCGTGTTCGGTCCGTGCCGCCCACTCCATGCCGGCGATGATCCCCGAGATGGATCCGCCCCCGAAGTCGTCGAGGACCTTGCCAATCACCAGGTCGGCCCCGGGCGCCACGCCCTTCTCCCGGCCACCGGAGGCGGCGCCCGTCCCGGCGATGGTGGAGGCGGTGTGGGTGCCGTGCCCGCCGCGGTCGATGACGTCCTGACCGGGGATGAAGCTCCGGGATGCCACGATCCGGTCCGCGAGGTCCGGGTGGGTCGTGTCCACTCCGGTGTCCAGCACGGCCACCCGTACGCCGGCGCCCGTTCCTCCGGCGGCCCAGGCGGCCGGCGCGCCTACCTGCGCCGTGGTGTCGGCGAGGGCCGCCTTCGCCCGGCCGTCGAGCCAGACCTTGTCGACGCCCGCGGTGAAGGAGGGTGCTGCGGTGTCGGCGGAGCGGGCCGTCGACGCCGCTGCGCCGGGCCGGCTGCCACCGGTGAGGGCTGACCAGAAGTCGGCGGCCTGCGGGCGGCGGGCGCGGATCGCCTCGCCACGGACCGACGGCAGGTCCAGGATGGTCTCCGCGCCGGGCAGGTCGGTACGGGTGCGGAGCGCCGCCGAGCCCACGGTGCGGGTGACGATCAGGGGGAGCGCGCCGGCCCTCGCGTCGTCGAAGCCCTGCGCGATCAGTTGGGTGATGTCGAATAGCTGCTTGTCGAGGCGACCGGTGGCCAGGTACGGCAGCGCCTCGTCCGGATACACGTAGGTGTCGCCGCGCTCGGTGGCGACGCGGACGGAGCCGGTGGCACCCGACGGGCGGGCGACGTCCACGGTGGGCGGCGCGTCGGCGCGTCCGGGGGTGACGGTCACCCGGTCGCCGGTGATGAGCGTGACCGTCACGGGTGCGCCGTGGGCGTCCGCGGCCCGGCCCGTCGGTGCCGTCGGCGGTGGGGACGCCGGAGCGCCGTGGGCTGTCGACGGGGTGACGAGAGCGGTGACGAGGGTGACGCCCACCGCTGCTGCCGCAGATCTTCGGGTGAGAGAGAGCCGCACAGTGCCTCCAGAGATGACCAGTTGCCGAATCCGATCATCCGAAGGCATTCATGTAAAGATCATCATGTTTACCGTCAGGTTGCGGGGGCATTGCGCGGCCGGCCGCGCCCGGTCCCGCGAATTCGGTGTCGACTGGCGTGCCGAGGTTGCGTCCTTCGGCGAGGATGGGCGCATGTCTTCATTCGGCAAGTGGTGGGGCCGGCTCAGCGCGGTCCTCGGTGCGGTGGTCCTGGCGGTCTTCGTGCCGGTCGCGGCGTGGGCGTCCACGGGGACCGGCGAGTTGGTGGTGGAGGCGGCGCGGCGACGTCGTGGCGGCGGCTTCGGTTTCCTCGGTCTGCTCTGCTGCCTCGTGGTGGTGGCGATCATCGTGTTCCTGGTGCTGCGCCTCACGCGTAACCGTCGCGGCGGCCCGCCGCGCTGACCCGTCGCGCTCGCGGTCGAGGCGCGGCCCGCCGGCTCAGCTCGCCAGGGCGCCGATGGCCTGGGACAGGAAGCGGGCGGTGGCCTCACGGGTGCCGTCCCGCCTGACCCGGACCCGCTCGGCGGCGGTGACCAGCAGGGTGCGTACCTTGGCGTGGCCCTTCGGCGGCGGCGAGGGCGCCGGCCCGAGCTGGTCGGCCAGGCTGTCGCCGAGGGCGGCGGCACGCTGCTGGGCCGGGTCGCTGATGCTGCCCTGGGTGTACCGGCGGACGGCGAGACTGGGGTTGAAGCCCCGCTCGTGGCCGAGGACCGTGCCGGCCTCACCGTTGGTGGTCAAGAAGTTGATCACGTCGGCCACGGTGTCCGGGTGGCGGGTCCCCCGGAAGCCGGCCCAGTACATCGAGGCGCGTGCCCACTGCGCGCCCGGTGGGCCGGGGAAGCCCACCACGCCGAGCTCGGAGTCGGTGAGTCGTTGCAGCTCCGGCAGTTGGTGGGACCAGGCGAAGGACGCGGCCGTCAACCCGGTGACCACCGGCTGCCGGGACGGCTCCCCGCTGTCGGCCTGCTCGACGAGGGCCGCGCCGGGTGTAGCCCGGCCGGCGCGGGCCCGCTGCCACAGCTCGAACCAGGCGATCAGCTCATCGGCGCCGAAGCCCAGCTCCCGACCCCGGTAGAACTCGCCGCCCTGGGACCGGAGCCAGAGCCAGAGGGCGCGGTAGTCGCCGGACGCGTCCATCGTGCCGGCCACCTGCCCGTCGCTGGCCTCGGTGACCAGCTGCGCCCACGCGATGTAGTCCGCCCAGGACATCCCGCCGCGCGGTTCGGGCACCTGCAGCTCGCGCAACAGGTCCCGGTTGAAGACCACGGCCGCGAGTGTCTGCCCGGCGGCGACCCCCGTCGTCCGCCCGTCCACCGTGCCGTACCGGACCAGACCCTCGGGCAGGCCACGCAGGTCCAGTCGGTGATCGGCGATCGGCCCGCTCAGGTCGAGCGTGATCTGGCGTTGGGTGTACTCGGACAGCATCGAGTCGTCGAGCTGGATCAGATCCGGGACGTTCCCGCCGGCCGCCTGGGTGGCCAGCCGCTCGTAGTAGCCGTCGGCGCCCTGCCAGGTCACCCGGAAGGTGACTCCCGGGTTGCGCTCGGAGTACAGCCGGAGGACCTTCTCCGTCAGCTCGGCCCGCTTCGCCCCGCCCCACCAGAAGACCGACAGCTCGACCGGACCGCTCCCGGTCGACGTGTCGGCGTCGTCGCTGCACCCGGCCAGTCCACCGGTGACCAGCAGGGGAGCGCCGAACAGCGCGGTGAGCACCCGGCGTCGGCCCGGGTCGGCGCCAAATCGGTCGATCGGGGGACGAACAGCGGGCACGGGGTCTCCTGGCACCGACGGACGGGGGCCGGACCATTCACGCAGGCGGCGCAGGAGGGTGTCAACGTCCGTCCGGTCACCCCGGTCGGCCCCCGGGCCCAGGGGTGGCCGGAACGGACCCGGCGGCGTCACGTGGTGTACTAGGGCACGTGGAACTTCTGCACTCGGGCAAGGTCCGGGACGTGTACGCCGACGGCGACGACCTGATCCTGGTCGCGTCGGACCGCATCTCGATCTACGACGTGCCGTTGCCGACACCGATCCCGGACAAGGGTCGACTGCTCACCGCGCTCTCGCTGTGGTGGTTCGAGCAGCTCGCCGACCTGGTGCCGAACCACGTCATCTCGGCCACCGACGTACCGGCCGAGTTCGCCGGCCGGGCGATCCGCTGCCAGCGGCTCGACATGGTTCCCGTCGAGTGTGTCGCCCGCGGCTACCTCACCGGCGGCGGCCTGCGTGAGTACGAGCGCACTGGCACGGTCTCCGGCGTACCGCTGCCCCGAGGGCTCGGCGAGGCGTCGATCCTGCCCGAGCCGATCTTCACCCCGTCGAGCAAGGCGCCGGCCGGTGAGCACGACGAGCCGATCACGTACGACGACGTGGTGGCCAAGGTCGGTCGGGAGACCGCCGAGCGGTTGCGGCAGATCACCCTCGACATCTACCGGCGCGGGGCCGAACTGGCCGCCGACCGGGGCATCCTGATCGCCGACACCAAGATCGAACTGGGCTGGGCGCCGGACGGCACCCTGGTGCTCGCCGACGAGCTGCTGACCTCCGACTCGTCGCGGTTCTGGCCCGCCGAGTCGTACCAGCCGGGTCGGGTGCAGTTCTCCTACGACAAGCAGTACGTGCGGGACTGGGCCACCGGTAGCGGCTGGAACAAGCTGCCGCCCGCGCCGGACGTACCCGCCGAGGTCGTCGAGGCGACCCGCGCCCGCTACGTCGAGGTGTACGAGAAGCTCACCGGCAACCGCTGGGAGTGACCGCGCGGCCCCGGGACCCTCAGTGGTTCCAGGCGTCGTTACCGAACAACCGTGACCACAGGTTGTCGACCACGCCCGAGGTGCCGTAGACGGTGTCCCCGTCGCCGTCCGTGCCGGCCGGCGCGACCTGGGTGCCGGCTCCGTAGACCAGGTAGCCCGGCCCGGTCGGGGAACCGACCGCGTGTCGGGCGCCGCTGTGGATGCCGTACCCCACGAAGTCGCGCTCCCACTTGGACAGGAAGCCGGCGGCCACGTTGTCGAGCCCGTCGACGGTGGCCTGGACCAGGTCCTTCAGCACCCCGACGTCGCCGCTGCCCAGGTGGGCGCCGACGTCGAACGCGGCCGCGCCCGCGATGGCCGCCGCCCCGCCGGTGGCGACCGCCTCGGCCATCGTCTCGATCCCCTTCAGGAAGCTGAGCGCCAAGGCGGCGAAGGAGGCTGCCGTGGCCTCGGCCGACGCCGCGGCGGGCGCTCCGACGACGGTCGCCGAGGCCGCCACGATGAAGGTGGCGAAGGCCAGCAGGATGGTGGACACCACCGCGTACGCCACGACGAGGCAGAGCAGGGCGGCGCCGACGCAGAGCATGGTGACGCCTACGGTGACCGTGAGGACCTGGGTGCCGACGACCTGCGCCCCGTACGCGTTGATGTGCACCCCGAACGCTTCGCGGTCCTTGCCGCTCCACTGGGCCGCGGTCAGGGTCGCGATGGCGTCGTCGAGGTTGCCGTGGGCGGTGCCGAGCTTGTCGTACATGGCCAACCAGTCGCCGCCCTTGCGCATGATCGTCTCGGGGTCGCACTGGTTGAAGTAGACGATCTGGGCGATCGGCCAGGCGGCGGGGATGACCGCGGCGGCCAGGCTGATCTCCGTCATCGCGACTTTCGCGGCGGCTGCGGGGTAGGTGGGGTCTGCCATGTCGGTCTCCGGCGTCCTCAGCGGGGAGCGATGGTGCTGGCGGTCTCGGCGGCCTCCCAGTTGTCCGCCGTACGGCCCAACCGTGACCGCACCTCCGCGAGGTGCTCGCGCTTGGTGCGCAACTGCTCCTCGACGAACTCGACGGCGCCCACGTAGGCGACCGCGAGCTGCGGCACCACCGAGGTGAAGTTGCTGTGTTCGATGGCGCGGGCGGACTCCAGCAGCTCGGCGCAGGCGTCGAGGGGCGGGCCGACCTCGCGCTCGATCGTCTCGCCGAGCGCACGGATCGCCGGCGGGTCAACCTCGATCATCGACTCTCCCCGTGTACGTGATCGATGTCCATGGTGCCGGAGCGCGGACAGCCTAACAGGATCATGGATGGGCGTGAGTGCCCGTCGCTGGTAGCCTGCGACCCATGGCAGCCGGATGGTCCGCGTCGACGCCCCCCGAGGACTACGTGACCCGGATGGCCCGCCGGCCGCGCTGGCAGCGGGTTCTGGTGCCGATCCTCATGCTCCTGGTCCTCCTGGTGCTGCCCATCAGCCTCGGCCGCAACCTGATCGGTGCCGAGCGGGTGAGCATCCAGGTCGAGTCCTGCGACAACGGCGGTCCCAAGGGGACCCAGCGGTGCCGGGGCACCTGGAACATGTCCGACGGGAGGGTGGTCAGCGGCCCGGTGGGCGGCGGCTCGCTGCACACCGGCGACCGGGTCGACGGCTGGGCCAACGGCGACCGGGCCACCGCCAGCCTGATGGCCTGGGCCATCGCCCCGTTGCTGGTGGGCTTGGCCCTGCTGGCCGCCATGGTGGCGCTCGCCGTCGTCTTCCTGCGGGCGGCCGTGCAGCGGGTGCGGCGCGACCGCTGACCCGCTCCCGGGCCGACGCCCGTCAGACCCCCAACTGACGCCGCAGCCGTTCCAGCATCTCCGTGCTTTCCCGGAGCGGCCCGCTGACCATGTCGTTGAGCTGCGCCAGCTTCGCCTGCGCCGCCGCCGGATCGTGCACGAGCGTCGCCGGACCGGCCGGACCGCCCAACTCACGCATCACCTCGGTGGTAGCCCGCGCCAGGTCGGCCCGCGCCTCGCGCAGGAGGCCGGCGACCAGTTCCGACAACTCGGCGGCGGGCAGGCGCAGGGCCCGTGGGTCGATGTGGAGTTCCCGGGCCGGGTCGTCGGCGGTGCAGGTGACCCGGACGAACCCGTTCTCGCTCTCCGCGTGACCGGTCAACCCGGTCAACCGGCCGCGCAGTTCCTCGCCGCGACCCAACTGCTCCCGCATCCGCGCGGCCACCTGCGCCATCACGTCCGGGTTCGGCGTTGCGCCGATCGACCCGCTCATCGTGCCCCTCCCGCTGTCGTCGGTCTGACCGGCCGACGGTACCGACCCCGGCCCAACACCCGGGGGTTGGACCACTGTGGAGCGTGGATCAACTCCGGCTCACGTAGATCCCGATGCCGACCACCAGCACGACCACGCTGACGGTGAGCAGCGAGACGAACGGGACCAGCACCGAGGACCGTCCCGCGATGCTCGGCGACTCGACGAGGATCCGGTTCGGACGCTCCGGTTCGTACACCACGGTGACCGGCCCGGGCGCGGCCGACAGCGGGGTCTGCCGGAAGCGCCCCGGCGTCGCGGTCACCTCGGCGCCGTCGGCCGTGCGGTACCGCACCACCGGGTAGTAGGTGCGGGGACCGTTCCCCCGGGTGACCGGACGAAGTTCCACCACCTCACCCGGCGTCCGTACGCCCCGGCGCAGCAGGCCGAGGTCGCGCCGGAACCGGACGAGGGCGTACGCCATCCCGGCCAGGCCAAGGCCCGCCAGGACGATCAGGACCACCAGCGGCATGACTCACTCCTCCCAGTCGAGCGTGCGCTGCACGGCCTTGCGCCACTGACGCAACTCCCGCTCGCGCAGCTCGGGGGCCAACGTCGATTCCCACTGCGCATCCGAGCGCCACTGCGCCCGCAGGGTGGCCAGGTCGGGCCAGAAGCCCACCGCCAGACCGGCGGCGTACGCGGCGCCCAGGCAGGTGGTCTCGGTGATCCGGGAGCGGACCACCGGGACGTCGAGCACGTCGGCGAGGAACTGCATGAGCAGCGCGTTGGCGGTCATCCCGCCGTCCACCCGGAGCCGGCGCAGCGCCACGTCCGAGTCGGCGTCCATCGCGTCGACCACCTCGCGGGTCTGCCACGCCGACGCCTCGAGCACCGCCCGGGCCAGGTGCCCCTTGGTGATGTAGCCGGTCAGGCCGGTGATCACTCCGCGCGCGTCGCTGCGCCAGTGCGGTGCGAACAGGCCGGAGAACGCCGGCACGACGTAGCAGCCGCCGTTGTCGTCGACGGTGCGGGCCAGCTCCTCCACCTCGGCCGCTGAGGAGATCAACCCGAGGTTGTCCCGCAGCCACTGCACCAGCGATCCGGTGACGGCGATCGCGCCCTCCAGGGCGTACGCCGGTGGTTGGTCCTTGATCCGGTAGGCGACCGTGGTGAGCAGGCCGTGCGTGGACGGCACCGGGCTGGCGCCCGTGTTGAGCAACAGGAAGCTGCCGGTGCCGTAGGTGCACTTGGCCTCACCGGGCTGGAAGCAGGTCTGCCCGAACAGGGCGGCCTGCTGGTCGCCGAGCGCGCTGGCCACCGGCACCCCGGCGAGCACCCCGCCGGCCGTCCCGTACACCTCGGCCGAGCAGCGGATCTCGGGCAGCATCGCGGCGGGCACGCCCAGCGCGTCGAGTAGTTCCGGAGCCCAGTCGAGGGTGGTGAGATCCATCAGCAGGGTCCGACTGGCGTTTGTCACGTCGGTGACGTGCTCACCGGTGAGCTTCCAGATCAGCCAACTGTCCATCGTGCCGAACAGGACCTCGCCGCGTTCCGCGCGCTCGCGGAGGCCGTCGACCTCGTCGAGCAGCCACCGCAGCTTCGGGCCGGCGAAGTAGGTGGCCAGCGGAAGACCCGTGCGGGCCCGGAACCAGTCCTCGCCGTACGCCGAGGCGAGCTCGCGGAGCAGCGGCCCGGTGCGGGTGTCCTGCCAGACCACGGCGTTGGCTATCGGCCGGCCGGTGGTCCGGTCCCAGACGACGGTGGTCTCCCGCTGGTTGGTGATGCCCACGGCGGCGAGCCCCGGCGGTTCGACGCCGGCCGACCGCAGCGCCTCGCCGACCACCCGCTGGACGTTGTCCCAGATCTCCTCGGCGTCGTGCTCCACCCAGCCCGGACGGGGGAAGATCTGGCGGTGCTCGCGCTGGGCGGCGGCCACGATCTCCCCGGCGGAGTCGAACACGATGCACCGCGAGGAGGTGGTGCCCTGGTCGATGGCGGCGACGTACTGGGGGGTCACGGCAGCACCGTACCCGCAGTGGCGGCGTGGTGCGACACGCGTCACGTCGGCCCGTACGTCGCCTACTATGTGCGAACGTGCGCGACATCGCCGTTTTCAGTGGAACTGCCCATCCCGACCTCGCCGCCGAGATCTGCGCCCACCTGGGGGTGCCGCTGCATCCGGTACGGGTCTCCCGGTTCGCCAACGACTGTCTCGAAGTGCAGTTGCAGGCCAACTGCCGGGAGCGAGACGTCTTCCTGATCCAGCCGCTGGTGCCACCGGTGCAGGAGAATCTGGTCGAGCTGCTGCTGATGATCGACGCGGCGCGGGGTGCGTCCGCCGGCCGGATCACGGTGGTGCTGCCGCACTACGCCTATGCCCGCTCGGACAAGAAGGACGCGCCGCGAATCTCGATCGGCGCCCGGCTCGTCGCCGACCTGTTGACGTCGGCGGGGGCGGATCGGGTGCTGGCGCTGACCCTGCACTCGCCGCAGGTGCACGGCTTCTTCAGCGTCCCCGTCGACCACCTGCACGCGCTGCGGGAGCTGGCCACCCACTTCCGCCGCTACGACCTGAGCAACACGGTGGTGGTCTCGCCCGACCTGGGCAACGCCAAGGAGGCCGCCGCCTTCGCACGGCTGCTCGGCACGCCCGTCGCGGCCGGCGCCAAGCAGCGGTTCAGCGACGACCTGGTCAAGATCAGCGCGGTGATCGGTGAGGTCGCCGACCGGGACGTCATCGTGCTGGACGACGAGATCGCCAAGGGCAGCACCGTGATCGAGCTGATGGAGCACCTGCGCGACCTGAAGGTCCGCTCGATCCGGCTGGCCTGTACGCACGGCCTGTTCTCCGGTGACGCGCTGCGGCGGCTCAGCGAGCAGGAGGGCGTGTTGGAGATCGTCTGCACCAACACCGTTCCCATCCCGGCCGAGAAGCGGGTGGCGAAGCTTCAGGTCCTCTCGGTCGCCCCGGCCCTGGCCGAGGCGATGCGACGGATTCACAACGGCGAGTCGGTCTCCGCCCTCTTCGGCTGAACACCCCGCCCCTCGCCGCCCCTCGCCCGCGCCGCGCCGACGCTTCTATAGGTGGGCCGGTTCCGGGAGGCTGGCATCGGTAGGGTTCGACGTCGGTGATCGACGAGTGACTCATGCAAGATCTGGCCGCCGTCAGAGGGTGTGCCGTGGAGTGCGACTTGTCCTCGTGGGTTACCGGCGTCGGCCCGGCCCACCTTGCTGGCCTGATCAGAAGCCTGTCCGCGACTGGTATCGCGTGACTCATCACAGATATGCCGCCGGGTGATCGTCTCCCGGGCCGACGCCGTCCGAACGTCGTCCCGTGCAAGGGAGAAGCGTCCGTGTCTTGCATCCTGACAGATCGCCTGGCCGACCGTGTCGACGCGGTTATCGGTGTGGATACCCATACCGATACGCACACCGCTGTGGTCAGCACCCCGGTCGGGACCGTGTTGGCCGAGATCACCGTGCCGGCCACCGCCGACGGTGCCGCTGTTCTGCTGGCCTGGGCCCGGCAGCAGACGAGCGTGCTGGGAACGGGCCGGCGGGCCTGGGCCCTGGACGGTGCCCGCTGTCACGGTGTCGGCCTGCTACGGGTCCTGCGTGCCGCGGGTGAAGATGTCCTGGAAGCACCCAAACCCGCGACCGGCCGCCGCCGGCGAGGCGGCAAGTCCGACGCGCTGGACGCCGTGCACGCCGCTCGTGCCGTGCTGGCCGCCGATCACGTCGCCGTGCCCCGCATCGACGGCGACCGGGAATCCCTGCGCCTGCTGCACGTCTGCCGCCGCCACTACAGCGACACCCGTACCGCCACCATCAACCTGTTCAAATCGGTGATCCTCACCGCCGACGACGACCTACGCACCCAACTACGTGGCCTGAGCACCCTGCGGCAGGTCCAGCACGCCACCACCCTCACCAACGACAACAGCGGCGACCACCTACGCCGCAGTCAACTAGCAGCCCTCGCCGAGCAGATCCTGACCCTCGACCGGCTCCTGAAAGCCAACCTCACCGAGATCCGCACCCTGGTCGACAAACTCTGCCCGACCCTGCTCGACCAACCCGGCATCGGCCCCGTCACCGCCGCGATCACCCTGACCGCCTGGTCACACCCCGGCCGGTTCCGCAGCGAAGCCGCATTCGCCTCACTCGCCGGCGTCAGCCCCGTCCCCGCCAGCTCCGGCCGCACCGTCCGCCACCGCCTCAACCGAGGCGGCGACCGCACCCTCAACGCCGCCCTGCACACCATCGCCAAAGCCCGACAACGCTGCCACCAACCCACCAAGGACTACGTCAACCGCCGCACCACCCAAGGCCACACCCCAGCCGAGATCACCCGCAGCCTCAAACGCTACATAGCCCGCCAAATCTGGCGCATCCTCGAAGCCACCGCTTGACAGCAACCCTCACAGATCTTGCACTTTGTGTTGCCGAAATGTCACCTCGCGCGGCTTCGTCACCACCGAAAGTGCAAGATCGGCGGGGGCGGCGCGGCGGGCGGCCGGGGCGGGGCGGGGACGGGGCGGGGGGTTAGGCGGGGGGGAGGGTGGCGGTGATGCGGACGGTGGTGCCGGAGGCGCTGGTGGCGATCTCCATCGCGTCGGTCAGTTCGCGGGCCAGCCAGAGGCCCCATCCGCCGGCGGTGTCCGGGGCGGGACGGCTCCGGTCACCCAGCCGCTGCGGGGCGATGCCGTGCCCGTGGTCCGCCACCTCGCAGAGCAGCTCGCCGGGCTCCTGCCAGAGCCGTAGCCACCCGCGCCCCCCGCCGTGCCGCACCGCGTTGGTGATCAGCTCGTTGACGGCGAGTACGAAGTCGTCCAGCCGTTGGCCGTCGAGGCCGCAGGCGCGCGCGCAGGAGGTGACCGAGTGTCGAATCTCGGTCACCTGGGCCTGGTCGAAGGCCTCGGCGATCAGGAGGGAGGGTTCGATGGGCACAACCGTACGCGGTGCGTGCGGATCTGCGTTCGTCATGGCCCTGTCCTGGCGGCGGATCTCGGAATAATTCGCGGCTTTTTAACCGTACGTCAGGGTTTCTCGGACCGCACCACGTGGCCCCGCGTCTTCGACCCGGCTGTGGCATCCTGACCGCCATGCCGTCGCCGCCGGGTGGTTTCGAGGTGCCGCTCTGGCGGGCGCTCACCGTGTTCCGGCTGGCCTCCCTCGGGTACGTCGGCGTGCTCGCCGTACGCGATGCCGACCGGTACGCCCACCCGATCGCCGTCGGCGTCCTGGTGCTGGTCATGGTCATCTGGACCGGGGTGACCGCCGTCGCGTACGCCCGACCGGCCTGGCGTCGCTGGCCGCTGCTGCTGGTCGACCTCGGCGTGGTGACCGCCATCGTGCTGTCCAGTCCGTGGGTGGTGGGACGGCAGGCGCTCGGGCACGGCGTACCCACCCTCGGGGTGGCCTGGATGGCCGGTCCCGTGCTGGCCTGGGCCGTCTCCGGCGGCCGGCGGCGCGGCACGGTGGCCGCGCTGCTGGTGGCCGGCGCGGACCTGGCCACCCGGGAGCGGATCGGCCAGTCCTCGTTCACCGGGGTGATCCTGCTGCTGCTGGCCGGGGTGGTGGTCGGACACGTCGCCCGGCTCGCCGTACGCGCCGAGGAACGCCTGCAACACGCGGTGGAGTTGGAGGCGGCCACCCGGGAGCGGGAGCGGCTGGCCCGCGGCATCCACGACTCGGTCCTGCAGGTGCTGGCGTTGGTGCAGCGGCGCGGCGCGGACCTGCCCGGCGAAGCCGGTGAGCTGGCCCGGCTGGCCGGTGAGCAGGAGACCGCGCTGCGCGCTCTGATCGCCGGCACCACGCCCGCCGGAGTCACCGGGACGGACGCGGTGGACCTGCGGGACCTGCTCGGCCGGTACGCCTCGACGGCGGTGTCGCTTTCGGCGCCCGCCACCCCGGTGACCCTGCCCCGGCAGGTGGCCGGCGAGGTGGCGGCCGCCACCGGCGCGGCCCTGGACAATGTCGGCCGGCACGCCGGGGGACGGGCCTGGGTGCTCATCGAGGACGAGGGGGAGACGGTGACCGTGTCGATCCGGGACGAGGGGCCGGGCATCGAAGAGGGCAGACTCGCCGAGGCCGCCGCGCAGGGGCGGCTCGGTGTCGCCCAGTCGATCCGCGGCCGGGTGACCGACCTGGGCGGGACGGTCCGGATCATGTCGAGCCCCGACGCCGGCACCGAGATCGAGCTGACCGTGCCGAGGCCGCGGCCGTGACCGCCGTGCGGGTGATGGTGGTCGACGACCATCCGATGTGGCGTGAGGGCGTGGCCCGGGACCTGGCGGAGGCTGGCTTCCTGGTCGTGGCCACCAGCGGCGAGGGGCGGCAGGCGATCCGGATCGCCGCCGCCGCCCGGCCCGACGTGGTCGTGCTCGACCTGCAACTACCGGACATCTCCGGGGTGGAGGTCGTCGTCGGGCTGCGCACCGCGCTGCCTGACGTGCGGGTGCTCATGCTCAGTGCCAGCGGCGAGGAGCAGAGCGTGCTCGACGCGGTCAAGGCGGGCGCCACCGGCTACCTGGTGAAGTCGACGGCACCCGGCGAATTTCTCGACGCGGTACGTCGCACCGCCAACGGCGACCCGGTCTTCACGCCCGGCCTGGCCGGGCTGGTGCTGGGGGAGTACCGCCGGCTGGCCGCCGGACCGGACGCCGGCACGGCCGACGACGGTGAGCCGGGGACGCCCCGACTCACCGCCCGGGAGACGGAGGTGCTGCGTCTGGTGGCGAAGGGGATGTCGTACAAGCAGATCGCCGAGCGGCTCGGCCTGTCCCACCGTACGGTGCAGAACCACGTGCAGAACACGCTGGGCAAGCTGCACCTGCACAACCGTGTCGAGTTGACCCGTTACGCCATCGAGCGTGGCCTGGACACCTGACCGGCTCAGACCGAGCGCGGCGGCTCGGTCTCGTGGATGGCCAACTCCTCCGCGGTAGCCCCGCCGCCGGCCGAACCCGCGTCGTACGCCACGGAGTCGGTCTCCTGGTCGGTGTGCGCCCCCTCGTCCGGTTCCACCAGCCGGCCCACGGTGGCGTCGGCGACCGTGCCGAGTTGACCGTGGTCGTAGAGGGAGACCGGCGAGTTCGGGTCGGAGGTGGGACCCGGGTCCATCACGTCGGCGTCGAGTTGGGCCTCCGCCGCGGCGGCCTCGTTCTCCGCCTCGAAGGCGATCTTCGGGTCGACCGGGCCGGCGAGCGGATCGTCCACCGGGCGTTCGTAGACCTCCCGACCGAGCTTGTAGTCCAACGACTCCCCGTCCAGTTGCTCCTCGGCGGTCGTCCCGAAGCGGTCCACCGCCACCGGCGTGCGGTCGCCGGGGATCTGGGCCGGCTCCGGGCCGTCCGCCTCACGCCCGGTCAGGACGTCGTCGTAGGCGGTCGAGTCGTCGTCGGCGGTGTCGGGCAGGCCCTCCGCCTCGGTGTCGGACACGGGGGTCGGGTACTCGTTGTCGCGCATGTCTGATCACTACCCGCTGCCCTCCCGCCGTAACCGGGGCAGGGCCCGTCATCAGCGGACCGAGCGGGAGCGGCGGTTGATCGCCGCCATCGTGCCGACGGCGGTGCCGGCCGCGGCGAGACCGAACGCCGCCGTCATCCGTACCAGCTGACGCCGTCGGCCGTGCCAACCGCCGTCGCGGGTGGCCTGCCCGTCGGCGTGGAACACGTTGCCCGTGCTGTCCAGCCGGGCCCCCGGGCCGAACTGGGTGCGGTGGGTGTACCAGCCGAGGGTCCGCTCCACCAGCGCCGGCGCGAGCCGCCACTGGAGGCCGAGCAGCCGGGCGGCCCCACCGGCGTACGCCTCCCGGCGGGGCCGGCGCAGCAACCGCACGATCGTCTGGGCAACCACCTCCGGCGGGTAGACCGGCGGGGGCGGCACCAGTTCCCGACCGCTGTGGTTGGCCGCGTGCCGGAAGAACGGGGTGTCGATGGTGGCCGGCAGCACGGTGCAGACGGAGATCTGCCCGCGACCGGTGACCCGCAGCTCCTGTCGGACGGTGTCGGCGAGGCCGCGGATGCCGTGTTTGGCGGCGTTGTACGCCGACTGGTACGGCATCGCCACCTCCGCGAGCACCGAGGCGTTGTTGACCAGAACGCCGCCGCCGGCCGCTTCCAGGTGCGGCAGCGCGGCCTTGATGCCGTGCACCGTGCCCAGCAGGTTGACCTCCAGCACGCGTCGGAACTCGGCGACCGGGATCTCGTCGAACAGGCCCACCGCGCTCACCGCGGCGTTGTTCACCCAGGCGTCGACGCGGCCGAATTCGATTACCGCCCGCTCGGCCAGTTGTCGTACGGAGTCGAGGTCGGTCACGTCGGTGGGTACGGCCAGCGCGCGGCCGCCCAGTTGCCGACAGCGCTGCGCGACCTGCTCCAGCGCCTGCTCGCTGCGGGCGGCGAGGACCACGGCGGCACCGCGTCGTGCCAGCGCGTACGCGGTGGCTGTGCCGATCCCGCTGGACGCGCCGGTGATCACCACGGTCGAGTCGTCGAGGCTCCGGGTCAGCGGCATCTTCCAGCGGTACCCCGGGTGGGGGCCGGTCATACCACCGGCCGGCGAGGTTCCGATTCGGGGCCGCTGTGATTGTCGTGGCGCAAGTGTCGGTGGCACTCGCGGTGACTGTTCCCGATCTGCCAGGTTTCGACTCGGCGCCCGCAGGTTAATGGGACGCTCTGACCGGGACCGCCGAGGAAAAGATCGCAGGGAGGTGACCCATGCGCGTCGGCCTCGTCTGCGCGCACAGCAGTTCGTACCGGCACGCCGACGGCCCGCCGGTCGGCACCCGACAACACATCGCGCGGGTCGCCGCCGAGTTGGCTGGCAGAGGCCATGATGTCCGCATCTACGAACGCCGGGACGATCCGGAGCTGCCGGCGACGATGGACGTCGACGGCTACCGGGTGCACCGGGTGCCCGTCGGCCCGCCGACCGCCCTGCCCACTGCCGGACTCGTCCCGCACGTCACCGAGTTCGGACGCTGGCTGACCGACGAGTGGGGCGGCGCCTGGCGTCCCGAGGTGGTGCACGGGCACTACTGGATCGGTGGGCTGGCCGCCGCGCACGCCGTCCGGGAGACCGACATCCCGGTCGTACAGACCTTCCACTCGCTCGGTGTGGAGCAGCTGCGCCACCTCGGCGGCGGGTACGACGGCCCGGGGGAGCGCATTCCGCTGGAACGGGCGCTGACCCGGGCGGTCGACATCGCCGTGGCCCAGTCCAACGACGAGGTGGACGAGCTGACCCGGATGGGGCTGCAACGGACATCCGTGGCGATGGTGCCGGCCGGGGTGGACACCGCGCAGTTCCATCCGGACGGCGAGGCGGCTCCGCGCGAACAGCGGTCCCGGATCCTCTCCGTCGGCGGGCTGTCCCCGGGGCACGGCCAGGACGACCTGATCCGGGCGATGCGGCTGGTCGGCGACGCCGAGTTGGTGATCGCCGGTGGCCCACCCGCCGACCAGCTGTCGCACCACACCGAGGCCCGCCGCCTGCGCGAACTGGCCGAGCGCGCCGGGGTCGCCGAGCAGGTACGCCTCGTCGGTGCGGTACCGCACGACCAGATGGCGACCTGGTACCGCTCGGCCGACGTGGTGGCCTGCACCCCGCACTACTCCTCGGCCGGACGCGTCTCCCTGGAGGCGATGGCGTGCGGAGTACCGGTTGTCGGTTACGCCATGGGCGGCCTGGCGGACGCGGTCGTCGACGAGGTCACCGGCCGCCTCGTGCCACCCGGTGACGTCCGGACGCTGGGGCTGTCCCTGCGCCGGCTGCTCGCCGACAACGCCGGCCGGTTCGCGTACGGCCACGCCGCCGTGGACCGGGTCCGCAGCAGCTACACCTGGGAACGGACCGCCGCCGCGCTGGAACGCCTCTACGAGCGGGTGGCGAGCCGCCGCAAGCCCGTCGAGGCCTGAAAGACGGCAGAGCCCATGCCGCGTCCGGGTGACGCGGCGTGGGCTCTCTCTCAGGCGGGTCGGCCGGCGCCGACCATGTCCCGGTCACGGCGGCGTGCCACCGCGCGGTGCGGCTGCGGCTGGGCGTACCGGGTCAACCCGATGACGGCGGCCAGGGTGACCAGGAAGCCGGCGGCGGCCAGCCACTCGCGCCCCGGCCAGATCTTGTCGTTGAGCAGCAGCAGGCCGACGATCGCCGCGGGCACCGCTCCGGCGGCGTCCATGGCGGCGACGGCGGCCGTCGTCGAACCGCGCTGCATGGCCAGGCCGAGCAGTAGTTGGCCGACGATCGAGTGCCCGATCAGCAGGTAGAACAGCGGGTCGGCGAGGAACGCCTCGGCCGACGGCGCGGAGGCCAGGGGCCGGGCCGCGACCGCGGCCGAGGAGAACGCCAGACCGGCCAGCGAGCCCAACGCCACCGAACCGGGGGCGCCGTGCAGTCGGACGGCGAAGATGCCGAGCACCGCGATGACCCCGAGCGCCACCAGCAGGGCTATCGAGCCGGCGGTGCCGAGCTGCTTCGACGGTGCCGGCCGTGCGGCCAGCACCAGCGCGGTGATCCCGGCGAAGAGCAGCGCGAGCAGGGCCACCTCCGCCATCGGTAACCGCCACTTCAACACCAGCACACCGATGATCGCGGTCACCCCGAGCCCGGCCGCCACGCTCGCCTGCACCAGGAACAGGGGCAGGTCGCGCCGGGCCAGGAAGGCGAGCACGAAACCGCCGATCTGGCAGGTCAGTCCGATCAGGTACGTCCGGTGCCCGGCCAGTTTCAGCAGCAGGCCCGGATCGAAGGTGTGGTGCACGGTGGTGCGTGCCGCGGCCACCGACTGGAGAAGGTTGGCGAAGCCGTACGCGACGATCATCGCCGCGAGGAAGCACCAGCCGGAGGAGACCACCTGGCGAGGATAGAGGTTGTCGGGAGTCAGCGCTCGGCTGGTCGATCCAGACGGGCGAGGATGTCGGCGTGCAGCACACCGTTGGTGGCCACCACGCTGCTCTCGGTGCCGGGCGCGCCCGTCGGCGCGGGTCGACCGGTCAGATCGGTGATCGTGCCACCCGCCTCGGTGACGATCGGTACCAGCGCCGCCACGTCCCACAGGGACAGTTCCGGCTCGACCATCACCTCCAACGCGCCCTCGGCCAACAGCATGTAGCCGTAGAAGTCGCCGTACGCCCGGCTGCGCCAGCCGGCGCGCAGCAGGTCGAGCAGCGCGTCGAGCCGCCCGGCGTCCTCCCAGCCGGTCAGCGACGAGTAGCAGAGGCTCGCGTCGGCGACGCTGCGGACCGCGGAGACGCCGATCCGTTCGCCCGCGGCGGGACCGGGACCGGCGTACGCGCCCGCACCCGCGCTCGCCCACCAGCGCCGTCCCAACGCGGGGGCGGACACCACGCCGACCGCCGGCCGGTCACCGTCGTACAGCGCGATGAGGCTGGCCCACACCGGCACCCCACGAACGAAGTTCTTGGTGCCGTCGATCGGGTCGACGATCCACTGGCGGCCACCCGGCCCGGTGGCCGGCTGCGCGCCGTACTCCTCACCGAGCAGCCCGTCGGCGGGCCGGTGCTCGGCCAGCAGCGCCCGGATCTCCCGCTCCACGGCGGTGTCCGCGTCGGAGACCGGTGTCAGGTCCGGCTTCGTGTCCACCCGCAGGTCGAGCGCCCGGAACCGGGCCATGGCGATGGCGTCGGCGCGGTCCGCGAGCAGGTGGGCGAGGGCGAGGTCGTCGGCGTACCCGGTCATGCCGGCAACCTAGCCGACGCCCACGGCGTCACTCGTCGGGCCCGCGCCGGTCGCCCTCGCCAGGGCCGCGCTGGTCGCCCTCACCGCGCGCGTCGCCGTCGCCGGCCCGGGAGGCCAGCAACCGGCGGTACGACGCCAGCCGGCGCGGGTCGGCCTTTCCGGCGGCCACCCAGGCGTCCAGCCCGCAGTCGGCCTCGTCGGCCGTGTGCGGGCAGTTGGGCGGGCAGTCGACGGTGCCCTCCACCAGGTCGGGGAACCCGTGCAGCAGGCTGTCGGCGGAGACGTGCGCCAGCCCGAAACTACGGATGCCCGGGGTGTCGATGATCCAGCCGGGGTCGGTGTCGACGCCGGGCACCGGTGGTAGCCGCAGCGCCACCGCGCTGGTGGAGGTGTGTCGACCGCGACCGATGGCGCTGACCACCCCGACCGCGCGCGCGGCGTCCGGGACGAGGCGGTTCACCAACGTCGACTTGCCCACCCCGGAGTGCCCGACCAGCACCGACACCCGGCCGCTGAGCAACGCGCGCAGCGCGCCCAGGTCGCCGTCGGGACGGTTGAGCACGTACGGCAGCTCCAGCTCGGTGTAGTAGCCCAGCACTTCCTCCGGGCCGGCCAGGTCGGCCTTGGTGAGGCAGAGCAGCGGGTCGACGTCCGCGTCGTACGCGGCCACCAGGCAGCGGTCGATGAACCCGGTGCGCGGCGGCGGGTCGGCCAACGCGCTGACGATCACCAGCTGGTCCGCGTTGGCCACGACGACACGTTCCAACCGGCCCTCGGCGGTGGTTTCGTCGTCGTCGGCCGTGCGGCGCAGCACCGAGCGACGCTCGGCGATCCGGACGATCCGGGCGAGAGCGCCCTGCGCACCGGACGTGTCGCCGACGAGGCTGACCCGGTCACCCACGACCACCGACTTGCGGCCCAGTTCTCGGGCCCGCATCGCGGTCACCGTCGGCAGCTCGGCACCGACCACGCCGCGTTCGGCGCCGGACAGCACGCACTGGTAACGCCCCCGGTCGACGGCGATGACGAAGCCGTCCACCGCGTCGTCGTGCCGGGGCCGGGTGCGCGTACGCGGACGTGAGGACTTACCGGGCCGTACCCGTACGTCGTCCTCGTCGTACTCCCGCCGCTTGGTCGCCAGGACCCGTCCCCTTCTCCGCGTCAGCTCTCAGTGAGCGTCCGGGACGCTCACTTGCCGGTCACCAACGCTGACCATAGTGCCGGGAACTCGGGCATGGTCTTGGAGGTACAGCCGACGTCGTCCACCTCGATGCCGGGCACGGCGAGCCCGGCCACCGCGGCGGCGTGCGCCATGCGGTGGTCGTGGTAGGTGTGGAAGACCCCGCCGCGCAGCGGCCGGGGCCGGATCTGAAGGCCGTCGGGCATCTCGGTGACGTCGGCCCCGAGCGCGGCGAACTCCTGCGCCAGGGCGGCGAGCCGGTCGGTCTCGTGGCCGCGGATGTGCTCGACGCCGGTGAAGACCGAGGGCGAGTCGGCGAGCATGGCCAGCGCGGTCAGCACCGGGGTCAGCTCGCTGACGTCGGAGAGGTCGGCGGTCAGGCCGTGCACCACCCCGGTGCCCCGGACGGTCAGCCCGTCGGTGGAGACGGTGACCTCGCCGCCCATCCGCTGCAGCAGCGAGCGGAGTTGCTCGATCGGCTGCGCGCTGCGGTGCGGCCAGCCCTGGAGCGTCACCTCACCGCCGGTGACCAGGGCGGCAGCGAAGAACGGCACCGCCCCGGAGAGGTCCGGCTCGATGTCCCAGCCGCGCCCGGTGAGCGGGCCGGGTTCGACGGTCCACACGTCGGGGGTGCTGTCGTCGACGGCGGCGCCGGCGGCCCGCAGCATCTGCACGGTCATCCGCAGGTGCGGCGCGGAGGGCACCGGTGGCCCGACGTGGCGCACCACCACGCCCCGGTCGAAGCGCGGGGCGGCCAGCAACAGCGCGGAAACGAACTGGCTGGACACGGACGCGTCGATCGTCACCTCGCCGCCGGTGACCCGACCGGCGCCGAGCACGGTCAGCGGCAGGCTGCCGGTGCCGGTGACGTCGATCCGGACGCCCAGCGAGCGCAGCGCGTCGACCAGCCGGCCGAGCGGCCGGGTGCGGACGTACGGGTCACCGTCGAAGGTGACCTGCCCGTCGGCGAGGCCGGCCACCGGCGGCAGGAACCGCATCACGGTGCCGGCCAGCCCCACGTCGACGTGGGCGGGGCCGACCAGCGGGTGCGGCCGGACCAGCCAGCGCTCGTCGTCACTGATCGACACGTGCGCGCCCATCGCGCGCAGCCCGGCGGACATCAGCTCGGTGTCCCGGGCGCGCAGCGGCTCGGCCAGGGTCGACGGCCCGGCGGCCAGGGCGCTGAGCACCAGGGCACGCGCGGTCATCGACTTGGAGCCGGGTAGGCGCAGCGTCGCCGCCACCGGGTCGGACGCGGTCGGTGCGGCCCACGGTTGTGGCGGCCGGGTCGCGGTCAGATTCCCCACGGTCACATTCTGCCCTGTCGGCGGGTGGGTGACGTCGACCGGCTTGCGTACTCCCGGTTGGCGGGACAGCAGGCGGGGCCCTCGGCGGGTTAGCGTGAGCGCATGTGCGGCAGGTACGCGACGACCCGGGGCGCCGGTGAGCTGAGCGCCCTGTTCGAGTCGTCCGACGACACCGACGGGGTGCTCCGGCCGGATCACAACGTCGCGCCCACCGATCCCGTCCCGCTGGTCCGGCTCAGCCCCGAGGGGCACCGCAGCCTCTGCGTCGCCCGTTGGGGTCTGCTGCCGCACTGGTCGCGGTCCGCCGCGGGTGCCGCCCGCATGATCAACGCACGGGCCGAGACGGTGGCGACCAGCCGGGCGTACGCCGGCGCGTTCGCCCGCCGCCGGTGCCTTGTCCCGGCGGACGGCTGGTACGAGTGGGTCCGCCGGCCCGATGGCGGTCGGCAGGCGTACTTCATGACCCCGGCCGACGGCTCGGTGCTCGCCCTGGCCGGGATCTGGTCGTTCTGGGAGTCCGGGGCGGAGAGCAGGCTCACCTTCAGCGTGCTGACCACCGCGGCGGTCGGCGAGCTGGCCGAGGTGCACGACCGGATGCCGGTGCTGCTGGCCCCGCAGCGGTGGTCGTCGTGGCTGACGCCGTGCGACGAGCCGGAGCGTCTGCTCGCGCCGGAGTCGTCCGACCTTCTCGCCGGGTTGGAGATCCGCCCGGTCGGGCCGGCGGTCGGCGACGTCCGCAACGACGGTCCGGAGTTGACCGCCCGGGTGTCCGTTCCGTCAATGTCGTCCCCACCGGAGTTGACTCTGTTCTGAGAATGAGAGGCATCGTCGAGCGCCGATTTGCCAGGTTCTGATCGATTCGTCGCCTGGCCGTTCAGTCATGTTCTCGGAAGCCTCTTGTCCCGGTGTCCGAAAGTGCGATACAACACAGCGCCGGTAGTGGCTGTCGATTCGCACGGGGCGGACGACTTCACCGATCCTGCCGGTCCCACGGGGGAGGTGGGTGAAATGACACGGGCGCGTATGCCCCGCCCGCACGAGGTGGCTGCGGCACGCAGAGATCCGCGGCTCTTGCGGGCGCTGCGAGACCGTCGACAGGACGAAGCGTGGCGCACCAGAGGAACGTGCCAGAGCGTCGATCCGGAGACGTTCTTTCCGGCACCCAACGAACCGGCGGACGCCGCTGTGGCACTCTGCCGCAGTTGCGACGTGCAGGGCTCCTGCCTCGCGTGGGCGTTGGAGGTCGGCGACTGTCACGGCGTCTGGGGGGCGACCACCCCCCGCGAGCGGCGGGCGATGCTCGTCGCCTGGCGCGGTGAGGTCGAACCCGACCCGGACGCGGTCGACGACGCCGGGCCTCCGGTCCGCGACCGCCTGCTCACGCTGGTGCCGCTGAGCTGACCAGCACGTGCCGCTGCGCCGACCAGCGGCGGCGAAGCATCCCGGCGACCGGCCCGGTCGGCGCAGAATGGGCCGGTGCTGCCCAGCGAAGAGATCGACACCCCGCGCGGTCCGGCGCGGATCGACACCGACCCACCGGTCGGGCCGACCGGTGCGCCGGGCCGGACGGCCGGTGTCGCGACTGCTCGCGCGCCGGCCGCCCTGCTGGTGCTCGGGCACGGGGCGGGTGGCAGCGTGGACGCCCCCGACCTGCTCGCGGTTCGGGACGCGGCGGTCACGGCCGGTCTGACGGTGATCCGGGTGACGCAGCCCTACCGCGTCGCCGGCCGTCGCGCGCCGGCCCCCGCCGGGCACCTCGACGAGGCGTGGACGGCCGTGCTGGCCGTGCTGCGCGAGCGGCACGGCGACGTACCCACGATCCTGGTCGGTGGTCGGTCCAGTGGCGCGCGGGTCGCCTGCCGGACAGCCGGCGCGGTCGGCGCGGCCGGCGTCCTCGCGCTGGCCTTTCCGCTGCACCCGCCCGGAAAGCCGGAGCGGTCCCGGGCCGCCGAACTCGCCACCGGCCTGCCGACGCTCGTGGTCAACGGGGACCGCGATCCGTTCGGCGTGCCCGAGTCCGGGCCGGGCGTGCAGGTCGTGACCCGGCCGGGGGAGGCGCACGACCTGCGACGCGACCCGGCCGGCACGGGTGCGGTCGTCCGGGACTGGTTGCGCTCCCACGGGTGGACGGCCGACTGATCGGCGGACCGTTTCCGGTGCCGGGCGCGGGTCGTTGCATCCGATGGTGCCGCCCGCCCGAACCGGACAGGTGGTACCAGTCCTCCCAGGCCCTTCCTGGTCCCAGCGCCGGCGTCACCGGGGCCGGGACCAGGAACGGGAGAGCCGGACGGAATGCCCCAGTGGTCATCTCGCGTTACTAACCCCGGACGACTTTTCTGCGAGGGGGGTGACCGGTGCCGACCGAGACACGAAGCCTGGAACGGGACGAGCGGGACGCCCGGCAGCTACGGCGGCTGCTGGATGGTCCGGACTGGCCCGTGACAGCGGGACCGGGCGGGGCGGGTGCGGTGAGCACGAGCACACCGGCCGGAAGTGAATCTGTGGGCAGGTCCGTGCGCGTATCCTCGGCGGGAAAGCATCCGACGCGAGGGGATGTGCGGTTGACCACCGAGAAGACGGACGAGCGCAGGGCCCGGTTCGAGCGGGACGCGATGCCATTCGTCGATCAGCTCTACGCTGCTGGGCTGCGCATGACGCGTAACCCGGCGGATGCCGAGGACCTGGTCCAGGAGACGTACCTGAAGGCGTACGCCGCCTTCCACCAGTTCGAGCAGGGCACGAATCTGAAGGCCTGGCTCTACCGGATCCTGACCAACACCTACATCAACTCCTACCGCAAGCGGCAGCGCCAGCCGATCCAGGCGCCGACCGAGGAGATCACCGACTGGCAGCTCGCCGAGGCCGAGTCGCACACCTCCAGCGGTCTGCGTTCGGCCGAGACCGAGGCTCTGGACCGGCTGCCGGACAGCGACGTGAAGGAGGCCCTCCAGCAGTTGCCGGAGGAGTTCCGCCTGGCCGTCTACCTGACCGACGTCGAGGGCTTCTCCTACAAGGAGGTCGCCGACATCATGGGCACGCCGATCGGCACCGTGATGTCGCGTCTGCACCGCGGCCGTCGTAATCTGCGCAAGCTGCTCGAGCAGTACGCCGCGGAGCGAGGCTTCAGTCCGGCCCGGTCCGCGAAGGGCTCGACCGCTGCCGCTGCCGGCCGGGAGGTGTGACGTGAGCTGTGGAGAGCCGCACGAGACGGACTGCCGCGAGGTGCTCGCGGAGGTCTACCTCTACCTGGATCTCGAGTGCGCCGACGAGCGGCGCGCGCTGATCCGGCACCACCTCGACGAGTGCGGGCCGTGCCTGCGCGAGTACGGGCTCGAGCAGGAGGTGCGGGCGTTGGTCGCGCGTTGCTGCGGCAACGAGACCGCGCCGGATCAGCTGCGTGAGCGGCTGCGGGTGAAGCTCACCGAGCTGGTGGTCTTCGAGACCAGCGATTCGCGCGAGTTGGCCGACTGAGCGTCGTCACATCAGAGCACACACACCGGTGGCCCGGGTCGATACCGACCCGGGCCACCGGTGTACCCGGCCTCGGCCGGGGTGAGCTGATCGTCGACGGGCGCGTCGGCCCGTCGGCACGTTCAGGAGTTGGGGCGCTTACCGTGGTTCGCGCTGCTCTTCTTCCGGGCCTTCTTCTTGCGGGCCTTCTTCGCCATGCTGACCTCCTCGTGATGGGTCGGATCCGTCTCGCGCGCGGCCTCGCGCCGGTTGCACCCACCGGCCGCCCGGCGTCGGGTCCGACCCGCTGATGGTAGTGCGACCGGCACCTCGTCCCTGCCGCCGGGGCCGACCCGCGCCGCTGCGCACCCACGCCCCAGCCTCCCGTGATTGGATACGTCGGCAGGCACATCGCGAAAAGGGAGGGCCGTGGACATGGCCGAGGAGATCCGCGCCGAGATGGTGGCGAACGTCTGGAAGGTCGTCGCGTCGGCGGGCGACAGCGTGTCCGAGGGCGACACCCTGGTGATCCTCGAGTCGATGAAGATGGAGATCCCGGTCGTCGCGGAGGCCGACGGCGTGGTCCAGCAGCTCGCCGTCCACGAGGGCGACGTCGTGCAGGACGGCGACCTGATCGCGGTGATCGGTTGACCGGCCTGCTGGTCCGGCTCGCCGACCCGGCCGACTTCCCGGCGGTCGCCCGACTGACCGTCGCCGCGTACGAGGCGGATGGTCAGCTCAAGGGCGAACACGGGTACGGGGCGGTGCTGGCCGACGTGTCGACCCGGGCCGCCGCTGGCGAGGTGCTGGTGGCGGTGGACGAGGCGTCCGGATCGGTGCTCGGCTCGGTGACCTTCGTGCTGCCGGGTACCCCGTTCGCCGAGCTGTCCGGGCCGGGCGAGGCGGAGTTCCGCATGCTTGCCGTGGACCCGGCAGCCCAGGGGCGGGGTGTCGGCCTGGCACTGGCCCGGGCGTGTGTCGACCGGGCGGCCGAGCTGGGCTGCACCGCGGTCGTGATCTGCGTCCGCGCGGGGATGGCCGTACCGGCCCATCGGCTCTACGAGCGTCTCGGTTTCGTCCGGACGCCGGAGAAGGACTGGTCGCCGGTGCCGGGCGTGGACCTGCTGGGCCTGCGGCGGAAGCTGTCCCGCGGCTGAGTGCCGGCCCGTCAGCCGTGCGCGGTTGCCGGGCTGCTCGGGGTCGCGTCCTCGTCTCGCGGCGTGCCGATGGCGGCCAGCAACTCGTCGGCGACCTCCAGCGCGAGCCGGCGGCGCTCGGAGTCGGTGATGCCGGGCGCCCGTACGGCGAACCAGCTCGTGTGCACGGCGAAGAGGGACAGCGCGGCGCGGAGCTGGGCGGCCGGTGAGTCGTCGCCGCGGCAGAGCGCGTTGGCGAGCTGCATCATCCGGCCGCGCATCTGTTGGCCGGAGGAGAGGCTCTTGAGCACGGTCTGGTTCTGCTCGAAGAAGCGCATCACCGAGGGCATGTCCCCGCCGAACATCGTGTCGGCGTACCGGGAGATCAGCGCGCGGCGGGTCGCCAGGGTCGCCGGCTGGGACTCGCCCCAGGCGGTCAGCGCGTCCATCTGGTCGAGCCGGTCCTCCACGAAGCTGGCGACGATGTCGTCCTTGCTCTTGAAGTGGTAGTAGAGCGCGGCCTTGGTGACGTTGAGGCGTTCGGCGATCTCCCGCAGCGAGGTCTTCTCGTACCCCTGCTCGGTGAAGAGCTCCAACGCGACGGCCTTGATCCGCTCTCGGGTGCCGCCTGTGCTCTCCCTCACCCACGCCCTCCAATTCGTTTGACCGCGTGTTGGTATCCAACTTACCGTGCGGCTAGTAAGGTGACTAGCCGGGCGGCAAGTAAGTACGACAAACCTCGGGGGGAGCTTACCCATGACACAGGCAACCCAGGCCGACGTGCGACCCAATGTACGGGTCGTGCTGTTCGGACTGATGATCGCGATGATGCTCGCGATGCTCGACAACATGATCGTCAGCACCGCGCTGCCGCGGATCGTCGGCGAGTTCGGCGGCCTCAACCACTTCACCTGGGTGGTCACCGCCTACGTCCTGGGTACCACCGTCTCCACCCCGATCTGGGGCAAGCTCGGTGACCTCTACGGCCGCAAGTCGGTCTTCCTGACCTCGGTCGGCATCTTCCTCGTCGGCTCGGCGCTCTGCGGCATGGCCGGCTCCGGGATGTTCGGTGGCCCCGAGGACGGCATGGTGCAGCTCATCGCCTTCCGGGCCGTGCAGGGCCTGGGCGCGGGCGGCCTGATGGTCGGCGTGATGGCGATCATCGGCGACCTGGTCCCGCCGCGCGAGCGTGGGCGCTACCAGGGCATGATCGCCGGCATCATGGCCATCGCCATGGTGGCCGGCCCGCTGGTCGGTGGCTTCATCACCGACAACCTCTCCTGGCGGTGGGCGTTCTACGTCAACCTGCCGCTGGGTGGCCTCGCGCTGCTCGTGCTCATCACCACCATGCACCTGCCGAAGTACCGGACCGAGCACCGGATCGACTGGCTCGGCGCCGGGCTGCTCTCGGTGGGCATCACCGCGATCGTCCTGATCACCACGTGGGGCGGTAACGAGTACGACTGGACCTCGCCGCAGATCTTCGGGCTCGCGGCGTTGGCGGTGGTCGCACTGGTGGCGTTCGGCCTGGTGGAGCGTCGGGTCCCGGAGCCGATCCTGCCGTTGACGCTCTTCGCCAACCGCAACTTCGCGCTGATCTCGGTGATCGGCTTCCTGCTCGGCTTCGCGATGTTCGGCGCGATGAACTTCCTGCCGCTCTACCAGCAGACCGTCCAGGGGGCCTCGGCCACCAACAGCGGTCTGCTGCTGCTGCCGCTGATGTTCGGCATGCTCGTCGTCTCGCTCGCCATCGGTCGGGCGATCACCAAGAACGGCAGGTACCGCGCGTACCCGATCATCGGTGGTGTGGTGATGGCCGGCGGCATGGCGCTGCTGTCGATGCTCGACACCAACACCAGCAAGCTGACGTCCTCGCTCTACATGGTCGTGCTCGGCGTGGGCATGGGCTTCCTCATGCAGACCTCGATGCTGATCGCGCAGAACAGCGTCGAGCAGAAGGACCTGGGCGCGGCGAGTGGCGCGGCCACCTTCTTCCGGTCGATCGGCGGGTCGTTCGGCATCTCGCTGTTCGGCGCGATCTTCGCCAATCGGCTGGCCGACTCCGCCGCCGGCGCGGCCTTCGGCGGCGAGTCCAGTGGTGGTGCGATGGACCTGGAGAAGCTCAAGCAGTTGCCCACCCAGGCGCGTGAGCTGGTTCTCGGCGGCCTGGCCGACGCGATCTCGCACGTGTTCCTCTGGGCCGTGCTGTTCACCGTGGTGATCCCGGTGCTCGCCTGGTTCATCAAGGAGATCCCGCTGCGTACGGCCAACGAGGCGCCGCCGCAGGCGACTCCGGAGGAGGAGGCCGAGGTCGCCCTCGGCAAGGCCCCGGTGGCCTGACCCTCCCGCGAAGAAGCGCCCCGCCGAGGATCGGCGGGGCGCTTCTTCGCGTGGGCGCGCCGCTCAGCGGCGGCGGGTCAGGCGCTGCCAGAGACGGCGTAGCGGGTTTCGGGGGCGGGGAAGGCGGGAGGCTCGCGCGCCGGTCATCCGGATGGCCAGGGCCGTGGTGGCCGGATCGACGGCGGGGGCGGCCAGCGCGAGGTGGGCCAGCGAGGTCGCGATCGGCACCGTCCGTGTCTGGGCGACCGTCGCCACATCGGCCAACCGCTCCGCCACCACCCGGGCCACGTCCGACCGCGCAGCCGGGTCCACCCAGGCGGCGGCGACCAGGGCGAACAGCGCCGCTTCGGTGACCCAGTCCTCCACGCCCCAGACCAGGTCGAGCAACACCTGCCGTCTCGTCGACGAGTCCCAGGGTTCGTCGGTGCGCTGGTGCAGCAGCCCCAGGCAGGCCCACACCTGAACGGCGCGTACCCAGATCGACGGGTCCTGGACGGCCAGCAGCCGGCCCAGCGCGTTGGCCGGCGCGGCGGGCGGGTGCACCAGCAGCCCGAGCAGGTCGTCCACGTCGAGACCGGCCAGACCGACCGCCGCGTCGTAGGCGGCCGGCGGGTGCGGCCACGCCGGTTGGGCCACCTGACCGATCCGTTCGACCGCCACCGCCGAAGGCGCGGGAAGCGTCGGCGTCGGTAGGTGCTCCGTGAAGGTCCACAGCCGCCGCGCGGACGCGCGCCGGGGCTCGCGCGGGTCCGGCTCGACCACGCCCTCCACCTCGACGCGCAGCCCGGGCGCCACGGACGTCGCCGTCCGCTGGGCGCTCGGTGGGGCTGCCGCCGGGAGGTGTACGACGCCACCGACGCCGTTGTCGTCGTCGACGACCGCCTGGCGCAGTGCGTCCAGCAGGGGGCCGACGGCTGGCGTCAGCTGCCCGAGCCAGGGCCGTCCACGGCAGCACTGGGCCAGGTCGCCGTGCTCGTGACTGTCGTCCGGGTGGTCACGGATGAAGTCGGCGAGCGCGACCAGGTGGGACACGTCGCCGTCGCGCTGGTGCCGCAGGCGGTGTGCCGTGTGCACGGCACAGTCGAACGTCGGGTCGCGGGCCAGCGCCCGCTCGGTCCACTCCAGCGCGTCGTCGAGCCGGCCGATGTCCGCCAGGGTGCCGGCGATGTCGGCGTAGACGGCCAGGTCGTCGGGGTCCAGGTCGACCGCCCGGTACAGGGCCGCGAGGGCGTCGCGGGTCCGGCCCGCGCTGCGGTACGCGTACCCGAGCCAGACCTCGCCCATCTTCGACGGCTGGCTCCGTACCCCTCGGGTGGCCCAGCGGATCGCCAGCGCGACCTCGCCGAGACGCCGGGCCAGCGCGGACGCCGCGCCCAACAGCGTCCCGTTCTCCGGGTGGACGGTGACGGCGTTGCGGGCCAGCGTGAGGTACGGCGTGAGAGCGGTCCGACCGGCGCGCGGCACCGGGTCGCCCAGCGCCGCGCAGATCTGCATGAGGACGCGGGCCAGGCGGTCCGGGTCCAGCCGTTCGGCCAGTTCGGGAGCGGTCACCCACGGCACGCCCGCCCACTCGGCGCCGGGTGCGTGGCCGGTCGCGGCGGCGAGCAGTTCCAGCCCTTCGGCGGGGCGGCCGGCGGCGGCCAGTAGGTGGGCGCGGGCGACGACCGCGCCCACGAAGGTGTGGTGGTTGATCGGAAAGAGGTCGAGGCCCCCTCCGTCGGCCGCGGCGAGGTGGGCAAGCGTCTCGTGCACCTCGGGCAGGGTGGGCGCTCGTGCCAACGCGCCCGCGAGGTGGCGGGCGGCGTGGTGGAGGTCACCCTCGCCCAGTGCCAGCCGGGCCAGGGCCAGCTCCTCCGTCGCGGAGAGCGCGGGGTTGTCCCTTCCCTCGGGCACGGTGTCCTCTCGTCGCAGTTTCTCGGCGGGGGCCAGCGTAGTTGATGTTGAGATGATCAAGTGATCAACTGCGCACTACTGCTCGAATAATTGCTCCAGCCGGCAGAAGGGTGCAAGACTGAGCAGGAAACGCGCGGCAATCGCGCAGGAGGGGAGTGTCCGTGTCACGTGCAGGGTCCGGAATGGCCGCCGACATCGAGGAGCAGCCGGCCGGTTACGCGCGACTGCTCGACACCGCCAACGCGGCGGCGATCGCCCGGGTGGCCGCCGTCGTCGCGGAGCGTCGACCCCGGCACGTCGTCTTCACCGCCCGGGGCACCTCCGACCACGCCGCCCTCTACGGGGCGTACCTGACCGAGATTCGGCTCGGCCTGCCCGCCGGGCTCGCCTCGCCGAGCGTGGTCACCCTCTTCGGCGCGCGCCCCGACCTGTCCGACGCCCTCGTGGTCGGGGTCAGCCAGAGCGGTGGCTCCCCCGACCTGGCCGAGGTGCTGCGCGCCGCGCGGGCCTCCGGCGCGCTCACCCTCGCGGTGACCAACGCCCCCGATTCCCCGCTTGTCGAGACGGCCGAGTTGAGCATCGACATCGCCGCCGGGCACGAGCGCGCGGTGGCCGCGACGAAGACGTACACTGCCGAACTGCTCGCCCTGCTGATGCTGGTGGAGGGCATCCGGGCCGGCGACGGCGTACTCCCCGCGGCCGAGCGCGAGGCGCTCGCCGCGCTGCCCGACCTGGCCGCCCGCACCCTCGCCGACGACACCCCGGCCCAGCTCGCGCCGCGTTACCGCTTTGCCCGCCAACTCGTCACCACCGGCCGGGGGTACGCCTACCCGACCGCCCGCGAGGCGGCCCTGAAGCTGATGGAGACCTCGTACCTGCCGGCGCTCGCCTTCTCCGGCGCCGACCTGCTGCACGGCCCGCTCGCGATGACCGATCCGGAGGTCCCGGTGCTGGCCGTGGTCGGCTCCGGCCCCGGCGGACGGTCGATGGGCGAGGTGCTGCCCCGCCTCGGTGAGCGCCGCGCCGACGTGGTGGTGGTCGGCTCCGCCGACGTGCCGGGCACCGCGCGGCTCGCCGTCCCCGAGGTCGACGAGCGGTACGCCCCGCTGCTGGACATCCTGCCGTTGCAGCGGCTGGCGCTGGCGTTGGCGCTCACCCGCGGCGAGGACCCGGACGCGCCGCGTGGCCTGAAGAAGGTCACCGCGACGATGTGAGGCGGGGCGCGGCGTGGCACCCTGGTCACCGTGTCCACGCTGCGCGACCTCGCCGAGGAGCACACCCACCTCCGTCCGGCCGACATCGACCACCTGCACCGGATCGCCGGTGACTGGCAGTTGCTCTCCGACCTGTCCTTCGCCGACCTGCTGCTCTGGGTGCCGGTAGACGCCGAGGGCACGTTTCTCTGCGTCGCCCAGGTGCGTCCCACCACCGCGCCGACCGCGTACCAGGACGACCAGGTGGGCCGGATCATCGGCGGCTCGGAGGTGGCCCACCTGGCGGTCGCCTACTCCCAGGGGCGGATCTGGCGCGAGGGCGACCCGGTCTGGTACGGCGACGTGCCCGCCCGGCACGAGGCGATCCCGGTCCGGCTGCGCACCGCCGACGGTGAGGCCGGCGAGGTGATCGCCGTGGTCGGCCGGGACACCAACCTCTCCACCGCACGGACGCCCAGCCAGCTCGAACTCAACTACCTGACCACCGCCGACGACCTCGCCCAGATGATCGCGGACGGCACCTTCCCGCCGCCCCGGCACCCGGGCGAGACGACGTCCGCGCCCCGCGTCGGCGACGGCCTGGTACGCCTCGACGCCGGGGGCAAGGTCACCTATGCGAGCCCGAACGCCCAGTCGGCGTACCGGCGGTTGGGTTACGCCGCGCACCTGGTGGGCGAGGACCTGGCGGCGTTGCACCGCCGACTGGCCGGCGACCCGCTGGACGGCACCGAGGCGGCGACCGGGATCCTGGCCGCGCTGCGGGGCGAGGCCCCGCCCCGCCGGGAGATCGACGCGCGTGGGGCCACGATGCTCACCCGGGCGCTGCCGTTGATGCCCGCCGGCGTACCGATCGGCGCCCTCGTGCTGGTGCGGGACATCACCGAGGTCCGCCGCCGGGATCGGGCGCTGATCACCAAGGACGCCACCATCCGGGAGATCCACCACCGGGTGAAGAACAACCTCCAGACGGTGGCCGCGTTGCTGCGGTTGCAGGCCCGGCGGGTGGCCATGCCGGAGGCCCGGGTGGCGCTGGAGGAGTCCGTGCGCCGGGTCGCCTCGATCGCCCTCGTGCACGAGACGCTGTCGATGTCCAGCGACGAGGCGGTCGAGTTCGACGGCATCGTCGACCGGGTCGCCAGCGCGGCGACCGAGGTCGCGGCGACCGAGGTGAGCGTCGGGATGCGCCGCCAGGGCAGCTTCGGGGTGCTGCCGGCCGAGATCGCCACGTCGCTGGTGATGGTGCTCAACGAACTGCTGCTCAACGCCGTCGAGCACGGCTTCCCACCGGCCGACGAGGCGGAGGAGCCAGCCGCGGCCGATGCCGCCTCGGGCATGGTGCCGGTCGCCGCACCCGAGGTCGATCCGTCGCTGCGACCCGAGGTGGTCGTCTCGGCGCACCGGTTCCGCAAGATGCTGCACGTCTCGGTGACCGACAACGGACGCGGGCTGCCGCCCGAGTTCGACGCCGAACGCGGCAGCCGACTCGGCCTCCAGATCGTCCGGGCACTGGTCACCGGGGAGTTGCGCGGCACCATCGAGCTGCGCGCGGGCGTCGACGGCGGCACCGAGGCGTTGCTTGTCGTCCCACTGGCACGCGCCGCCTCGGACGGCCGCTCGCAGGGCTGACCCGCCCGCTGTCGACGAACCCTTCCGGGGGCGGACACCAGAATCAACGTGATGCCGCTGAGTCATCTAGATGACTCAGCGCATCATCCTCGACAGGGTGGGCCGGCCCGCGCGGCGGTGCGGCCCAGCGGACACCGCATGGACCGGACGGCTCCCGACGCGCAGCGGTCGCGCCGACAGCCAGCCGGGTGGCTAAGCCGGTGGTCGGTCGGTCAGCGACTGGTCAGCAGCGCGACCGTCAGGCCCGGGCGCTGCCAGACCTGGGCGACGGTGAACTGCGCGCGCAGCGTGTCGCCCTTGGCCCCCGGCACGGCGGCCAGCGGCTCGGCGTGCCGGCCGGCGACCACGAGCCAGACGCGTGCCGTGCCGGCCAGGCACTGCGCCGGTCGCGGGCACTCGGCGGCCCACAGGTCGCCCCGGGCGACCTCGTCCTCGGTCGCGAGCACGTCCCGTGGTGGGTCGTCGAGGTGGTACTCGATGCCGAGATCGAGGAAGAGCCAACTGTGCCGGGGGGAGTAGACGACGGCGTCCCCGGGGCGCTGGCCGTCCGCGATGACCCGGGCCACGCCCGCGTAGTCCACCGGCGCGCTGCGCGGCCACTCGTGGGTCCGTCGCAGCGCGGCCTGGTCGGGCAGGCCGAGGAGCCCGGCCAGGACCACCACGGTCAGCGCGGCCGGTGCGGGCACCGACGCCAGCGCCGCGCCGGCCAGCAGGCAGGCGAACGGCACCACGAACACCAGGTAGCGGGGCACCCACAGCGGTACGACCGCGCCGGCCACGAAGAGCAGCAGGACCGGCAGCAGCACCGCGCTCAGCGGTAGCAGGGCGCGCCGCCCGAGGCGGGCCGCGCCGAGCGCGGCGACCCCGACCAGCAGCCCGCCCACCACGCTGCTCTGGGCCACGCCGCCCGGCAGCGCGCTCAGGTCGTCCGGCCGGGCCAGGGCGACCCAGTTCAACTGCTCGGAGCGCTGCGCGCGGGCACGGAGCAGCAGCGGTGTCACCACCAGCACGGCCGGCACCAGCGCGATCGCCCAGCGCCAAACGCGGCGGTCCCGGCCGCCGGGCGCGGCGATGCCGGCCACCCAGGGGCCTCTCCACCAGCAGACCAGCACGATCAGCGCGTGTGCGGCCAGCAGGGTGAGCGCGACCAGGTGGGTGAGCCCGAGCGCGGCCACTGCGACGGCGTACCCGGCCCAGCGAGTCCGATCCGGCCGGCGCAGCGCGGCCACCAGCGCCAGCGTGGCGAGCACCGCGAGCGCGGTGGCCAGGGCGTACGGGCGGGCCTCCTGCCCGTACCGGGAGGTGCTGGGCAGCACCGCGAACAGCAGCCCGGCGAGGAGCCCGGCGCGCCGGTCGACGAGGTGCGCCCCGAGCACGGCCAGCAGCCCCGCGGCGACGGTCATGGCCACCGCGGCAGGCACCCGCAGGGCGATCGTGGAGTCGCCGACGACCAGGACCCAGACGTGCATGAACAGGTAGTACGGGCCGGTGGCGGCATCGATGGTCCCGGCCAGCCGGGCGAGGTCGTCGGGAGACCGGGTGGCCGCGCTCCAGGTGGCGAGCTCGTCCCGCCAGAGCTGCGCCGAACCGATCCCGGTCAGCGTGACCGCCAGGGTCAGCAGCGCCGGAAGAAGCCAGACCGGCAGGCCCCGCGCCACCCCGATCGACTTCCCGGACAATCCGTCCACAGTCCCGAGCCTGCCACGCCGCCAAGGCCTCCGGGCTCACCCCGCGAAGTGCCGCGAGTCGGCCGGCCCGTGATGTGGGATGCCGCACGCGGACATTGGCCGGGCCTTACGCGGTGTGGCAGCATGGGCGCATGACCGCCGCTGTCGTACGTCGCTTCGTGGCTCGTCGCCACGTCGACTACGGCCGCGTGCGTAGCGCGATCTGTCCGGCTCACTGACGACGCCCGACCAATCTGTCTCGGGCGCGCTCCGCGCCGGCTGTCTGAAGACACCGTTGTCCCGCCCGCTTCGTCGGGCCGGCCGCCGCGTCCCGCGCGTGCCCCGAGGCACAGCAGACAACGGAGGACGCCGCGATGGCGGTCAGCAGCATCCCGGCCCGGCCCGAGGACCCGACGGCCCGGCCCGCCCGGCCGCCGCGCCGGCCGCGAGGCGAGGGTCAGTGGGCGCTCGGCCACCGTGAGCCGCTCAACCCCAACGAGCGGATCAAGAAGGACGACGACCCGCTCAACGTCCGGGCCCGCATCGAGAACATCTACGCGCACCGTGGCTTCGCCTCCATCGACCCGCAGGACCTGCGCGGCCGGTTCCGCTGGTGGGGCCTCTACACCCAGCGCAAGGCCGGCATCGACGGCGGGCGCACCGCCGTGCTGGAGCCGCACGAGCTGGAGGACGAGTTCTTCATGCTCCGGGTCCGCATCGACGGCGGTCAGCTCAGTCTGGCCCAGCTGCGGGTCATCGCGGACATCTCCCGGGAGTTCGCCCGGGACACCGCCGACATCACCGACCGGCAGAACATCCAGTACCACTGGATCCGGGTCGAGGACATGCCGGAGATCTGGCGTCGGCTGGAGTCGGTCGGCCTGCAGACCACCGAGGCGTGCGGCGACTGCCCGCGCATCGTGCTGGGCAGCCCGGTCGCCGGGGTGGCCCGCGACGAGCTGGTCGACCCGACCCCGGCGATCGACGAGATCGTCGCCCGGTACGTGGGCGACAAGCAGTTCTCCAACCTGCCCCGCAAGTTCAAGACGTCGATCTCCTGGCTGGTGGACACCCCGTACGAGTCGAACGACATCGCACTGCTCGGTGTCGAGCACCCGGAGCACGGCCCCGGCTTCGACGTCTGGGTCGGCGGTGGCCTCTCCACCAACCCGATGCTCGCCCAGCGGCTCGGGGTCTGGGTGCCGCTGGCCGAGGTGCCGGACGTGTGGGCCGGAGTGGTCGGCATCTTCCGTGACTACGGCTACCGGCGGCTCCGCAACCGGGCCCGGCTGAAGTTCCTGGTCGCGGACTGGGGCATCGAGCGCTTCCGCGAGGTGCTGGAGAAGGAATACCTGGGTCGTACGCTGCTCGACGGCCCCGCGCCGACCCTGCCGTCAAAGCCGATCGACCACGTGGGCGTGCACGAGCAGGCCGACGGGCGGCACTACGTGGGCGCCGCGCCGGTGGTCGGGCGGGTCTCCGGCACCCAGCTTGCCCAACTGGCCGACGTGGTCGAGGCGCACGGCAGCGACCGGGTGCGGCTCACCCCGTACCAGAAGCTGCTGGTGCTCGACGTGCCGTCGGAGCGGACGGAGTCGCTGGTCGACGCGCTGCGCGGGATCGGTCTGGAGGCCCGGCCGTCGGCGTGGCGGCGGGGCACCATGGCGTGCACCGGCATCGAGTACTGCAAGCTCGCGATCGTCGAGACCAAGGCTCGCGGTGAGGAGTTGGTGGCCCGGCTGGAGCAGCGGCTGCGCGACTTCGACGCGGACATCTCCATCCACATCAACGGCTGCCCGAACGCCTGCGCCCGCACCCAGGTGGCCGACATCGGTCTCAAGGGTCAGCTGGTGGTCGGCCCGGACGGCCGGCAGGTGGAGGGTTTCCAGGTGCACCTGGGTGGCGGCCTGGGCATGGCGCAGGGGCAGACCGCCGGTTTCGGGCGCAAGCTGCGCGGCCTGAAGACCACCGCCGAGGAGCTTCCGGAGTACGTGGAACGGCTGGCCCGCCGCTACCTGGCCGGGCGGGGCGAGGGCGAGACGTTCGCCAACTGGGTGATCAGAGTCGACGAGGAGGAACTGCGGTGAGCAGCGAGAACCGAGCGGCACCCCTGTACTGCCCGTACTGCGGCGAGGAGGACCTGCGGCCGCACGAGGCGGGGCACGGCGCCTGGGAGTGCCACGCCTGCGCCCGGGTCTTCTCGGTGAAGTTCACCGGGCTGCTCTCGCGGGCGGTGACCCGATGACCCTCGTCTCCGCGGCAAGCCTGCGCCTGGTCGGCCCGGGTGGTCCGAAGCCCACTGACCCGTCCCTGCGCACCCCGGACGAGCTGCGCGTGCTGGCCGAGGACGCCGGCCGGGAGCTGGAGGGCGCCCCCGCGCTGGAGATCGCCCGTTGGGCGGCGCAGACCTTCGGCGACCGGTTCTGCGTCACCAGTTCGATGGCCGACGCCGTCCTGGCCCACCTGGTGTCCCGGGTCGCACCGGGCGTGGACGTGGTCTTCCTCGACACCGGTCTGCACTTCCCCGAGACGCTCCGCGTCCGCGACGAGGTCGCCCGTACGCTGCCGGTGAACGTCCGGTCGATCCGACCCCGGCTCACCGTGGGGCAGCAGGACGGCCAGTACGGTCCGCGGCTGTTCAACAAGTCGCCGGACGACTGCTGCCAGTTGCGCAAGGTGGAGCCGTTGGAGCGGGCGCTGTCCGGGTACGACGCCTGGGCCGCCGGTCTACGCCGGGACGAGTCGCCGACCCGGGCCAACACGCCGGTGGTGACGTTCGACGCGCGGCGCGGCAAGGTCAAGGTCAACCCGATCGCGGCCTGGTCGCAGCAGGACGTGGACGCCTACATCGCCCGCTGGAACGTGCCGGTCAACGAGCTGTTCAAGCAGGGTTACGGCTCGATCGGCTGCTGGCCGTGCACCCGCCGGACGAAGGCCGGCGAGGATCCGCGCGCCGGCCGCTGGGCCATGTTCGAGAAGACCGAGTGCGGGCTGCACGTCTGACCTCGTCGTCGACCACCCCGACCGGCCCCGGTGCGGCCGGCGGGGTGGCCCCGGTGGTGCTGGTGGCGCACGGCAGCCGGGATCCGCGAGCGGCCGAGGCCACCCGGGCGCTGGCCCGGGCGGTGTCGTCGGCCCGACCCGGCCTGTCCGTGTCGGCGAGTTGGCTGGACCACACCGAGCCGGGACCGACCGAGGTACTGCGCGCGTTGGCCGAGGCCGGGCACCGGCGAGCGGTGGTGGTGCCGTTGCTGTTGACGGCCGCGTACCACCGTCGGGTGGACATCCCGGCGGCGGTGGCCGCCGCTGGACCGGCGCTGGCGGTACGGGTGACCGACGTGCTCGGCCCGGCGGACGGGACGGTGGCGCCGTCCCTGCTGGCGGGGCTGCGCCGTCGGCTCGGGGAGGTCGCTCCCGGCCGCTTCGACGCCCTGGTGCTGGCCGCTGCGGGCACCCGGGACGCGCGTGCGCGGGGTTCGGTGGGCCGCGTAGCCGATGCGCTCGGTGTCGAGTTCGGAGTGCCCTGCCGGGTGTCGTACGCCTCGGCGGCCCCACCGCCGACTGGTGTGGCGGTGACGCGGCTGCGGGCGGCGGGTGCGCGCCGGGTCGCGGTGTCCGCGTACTTCCTCGCGCCGGGCCTGTTCCACGACGCGGTGGCCGCGTCGGCGCGGGCGGCCGGCGCGGTGGCGGTGGCCGCACCGTTGACGGATGCGCCCGAGCTGGCCGAGCTGGTGCTACGCCGGGTCGACGAGCCGGCCTGACCGCTGGTCGACCCGCACGGTCCCGGACAGCGGTACGCCCCGGCAGGCGGACCCGCCGGGGCGTACTGCTGTGTCGTTGGGGATCAGGCGGAGTGAGCGCGCAGCACCCGGAGGCCGCCGCGCCGCTTGACAGCGCGCCGCTCCTCCTCGCTCATCCCGCCCCAGACGCCGGCGTCCTGACCCGACTCGAGTGCCCACTGCAGGCACTGGTCGGTGACGGAGCAGCGCCGGCAGACGGCCTTGGCCTGCTCGACCTGCAGGAGAGCCGGTCCGGACGTCCCGATCGGGAAGAACAGCTCCGGGTCCTCGTCGCGGCAGACAGCATGGTGACGCCAGTCCATGGCGGCAACACTCCTCATTCTGGATGGGTGGCAATTTATTGCGGGTCGTGCTTTTCCTATATGCATCCGCAGTGCCTATGGTGACCGTTCGCGTCTGACCATTCGGCAGTGCGTGAGCAGGCAGTCAGCCCCGGGGACCTGCTGGAACAGCTCAACCTGTCGAGCATATCCAGGCAATGTCCCGGTAACTCAAGTTCGCTTGTGAATACTTTCACGAACGCTCGCGATGTCAAGGGTGACGCTCGGAAAAACTCCGCGCGGTGAGCAAGCCCACAACCCATTTGTCCGGGTTCCAGTGCCTTCCTGGTTACCCGCCGTGCCACAGTCGAGGATCAATATAGTACAGTCCGCGTGACATTGCTGACATTTCCGGCACCTGCCTCTCGGTGTGGCGGTGCCAGCCGAAGCGGTTGCGGTGCCGCGTCGACCAAGGGCAGTACCCGAGACCTAGCAGATTACTCTCAGTGCGGCCGGAATGGAGGTGAATCTGACCTTCTCCCGCTCGCCAAGATAGTCGCCGTCGAGCTGGAACGCCTGCGGGCGGCTGGAGACCAGCGTGAACTCCGCAGTGTCATGGAGGCGTAACACCTGACGTCCGTTCGGATCCGGCCGGCGACCCATGAATTGGGTGACTGTCCGTGTTGTGCTAGCCACCCGGAGCTGACGCAGTGCCAGCACGTCGAGGCCGAGGTCGAACGACGCCTCCGGATTCGGGTTGACCTCGCGATCACCCAGGTACGTCCACGGGGCGGTGTTCTGGATGATGACGGTGGCCAGCTCGCCCTCTGACTCCTCACCCGGTCGCTCCAGACTGATCGCGGGATGCCGCCGGTCCGAGGCGAAGAAGTACTGGCTCATGATCGAGCGGAAGTAGAGCCCGGGCGTCGAGACCCGCCCCTTGCGCCGGGCCTGCTCCACCCGGTGGATCACGGCGGCGTCCAGCCCGAACCCGGCGCAGAAGGTGAAGTAGCGGTCGTCCGCGCGGCCCAGCCCGACCGTGCGCTGCCGGCCCAGGCGCAGCCCTTCCAGGATCATGCTGGTGGCGTCCGGCCACTCCCGGGGCAGACCCACGGCGCGGGCGAACACGTTCGTGGAGCCGCCCGGGACGGTGGCCAGCGCGGGTAACCGCTGCGCCATCGACGCGCCGTCGGCGCCGGTCGGCGGTTCGGCCGTCATCAGGCCGTTCACCACCTCGTTCACGGTGCCGTCGCCACCCAGGGTGACGACGAGATCGACGCCCTCGGCGGCGGCCTCCCGGGCCAGCGCCATGGCGTGCCCCCGGCGGCGGGTGTAGCGCACGCTGAGGTCGACTTCGCTGCGCAGCGCCCGGACAAGCACGTCTCGGCTGCGTTCGCTGGTGGTGGTGGCCTTCGGATTGACCACCAGGACGGCCCGCATGGGCGGCACTGTACCTCTCGGTAGCACGGGTATCGTGGCGCGCGTGACCATCGACTCGGCCCTGATTCCCGGCACGCTCCGCTGGGCGGTGCGGCTGCTGTGGGCGGAGGCGGTCGCCGTCGGGCTGATCGCGGTCTGGTTGGTCTGGGCCGACCTGACCGCCGCCACCACCGATCTCGCGTCGGCGTTGCTGGTGACCGCGTTCGCCGTCGGGGCGGCCGTCGCGCTGTGGGCCCTCGGTCGCGCGCTGCTGCGTCGCCGGGCCGGCGCACGGGCCCCCGCGATCGTCCTTCAGCTGATGCTGCTGCCGATCGGCTGGTTCATGATCCAGGGTGGGATGGGCTGGCTCGGCATTCCGCTGATGGCGCTCGGCCTGGGCGTCGGCTGGCTGCTCGTCAGCCCGCCCACGACGAAGGCCCTCGGCTTCGAGTGACGTCGGCCGGCGGGCGCGATTCAGCCCGTCGCGGCACGCTGGCCCCTGCCCGCGACGCCGCGCCGCGAGGCGCAGCGTCGCCGTCGGTCAGTAACCGCCGGAGCGACGGGTCAGCAACGAGATGGTCGCCCGGCCGTCGGTGGCCGTTGCGGACGCCGACGTGGTCAGCGCGGTGAGCACCTTCCAGGCGAAGGACGACTCGGCGGGCAGCGTGGCACCGCGGACGGTCGGCACGGTCACCTCGACGGTCAGCGCGTCGTTGGTGACAGCGAAGCGACACTCCAACTCGGCGTCCCGGGTGGCGATGGCGAGCAGCATGGCGCACGCCTCGTCGACGGCGATCCGCAGATCCTCGATCTCGTCGAGCGCGAACTGCAACCGGGCCGCGAGGCCTGCGGTGGCGGTACGGAGCACGCCGAGGTAACCGCCGTCGGCGGGCACCGTGAGGTGCACCACGTCGTCGTCGGTCGCTGGCTGGCCGGTCAGTTGAGTCACGCTCATCCCCCCGGTCGGGGACTCTACCCGGTCAGTCGCCCGGACGCGTGTCGGCGGCCTCCGCCTGAGCCGCCAGATCCCGTAGGGCGGCACCGCTGAGGCGGTACGGGACCCACTCGTTCATCTGCTCGGCACCGATCGAGGCGTAGAAGCCGGCGGCCGGATTCCACTCGATCATCCACCACTCCAGCCGACGGTAACCCCGTCGTACGCAGATGTCGGCCAGCGTGGCGAGCAGCAGTCGACCCGCGCCGGTGCCCCGGGCCGCCGGGGAGACGTAGAGGTCCTCCAGGTAGATGCCGTGCACACCGGCCCAGGTGGAGAAGTTGAGGAACCACAGGGCGAAGCCGACCGGCGCGTCGTGTTCGTCGACCGCGACGTGCCCGAAGAGCGCCGGAGCGGTGGTGAACAGCGCCGAGGTGAGCTGCTCCTCGGTGAGGTGGCACTGGTCGGGGGCGCGTTCGTACGCCGCCAGTTCGTGCACCATGGCGACGACGGCCGGTACGTCCGCGGGACGTACCGGCCGGATCGTCGGGGTGACCGGGTTGGTCACGCCTTCTTGGTCTCCCAGAAGATCTTCGCGATCTCGTCGATCTTCGCGAGGAGCTGGTCGGCCGTGGCCGGGTCGAGGCTGCCCTTGACGCCGCTGGCGCCGGCCAGCTTGGTGGCCTCGTTGAACAGGGTGTGCAGGTTCGGGTACTTCTCGAAGTGCGGCGCCTTGAAGTAGTCGGTCCAGAGCACCCACAGGTGGTGCTTGACCAGCTCGGCGCGCTGCTCCTTGATGATGACCGCCCGGGTGCGGAACTCCGGGTCGGTGTTCGCCTGGTACTTCTCGCAGATCATTTTGACCGACTCGGCCTCGATCCGGGCCTGGGCCGGGTCGTAGACGCCGCACGGCAGGTCGCAGTGAGCGCTCGCGGTGACGCGGGGCGCAAGGATGCGTGGAAGTCGCATCGGGATCCTCCATGGGAAGTTTGCGATGATCAAAGGCGACATTACTCCTGGGAATGCTCCCCGAACCGGGTGGAGGTGAAACCGGTGCGCGCCGATCACCCGGGTGGGCCGCCTCGCCTGCGCGGCCCACTGACGGCGGTCGCGGTCGCCGGCCCGTCCATGGCGCCGACGCTGCGGCACGGAGACGCGGTGCTGGTCCGCTCGGGCGGGCGTCCGATCCGACCCGGGGACGTGGTGGTCGCGGTCTTCCGGACCCGGCCGGAACTGCTGGTCGTCAAGCGGGCGGTCCGCCCGCAGGATGGCGGCTGGTGGCTGCGCGGTGACAACGAGTTGATCACTGACGACTCCCGGGCGTACGGCGTCGCCGACGTGCGCGGCCGGGTGGTGGCGCGCTACTGGCCGCGCCCCGGACGGGTGCCTCGTCGGCTGATATGACCCTGCTCACATCCGAGGGGCAGGGTCGACACTATGCTCGGAAAGTGCCGGGTGACCCCCCGCGCCGCGTGCCATCGCTCGCCGCCCACCTCGCGGCCGGGCCCGCCGCCTCACATCTGCTCGACAGATCCTGGAGTCACCGCCATGTCTTCATCCACCGTGGACCCTGCTGATCCCGTGTTCCAACTGCACGTCGGCGGCAAGATGGCCGTCGCCTCGACGGTGCCGCTCACCAGCCGCGAGGACCTCTCCCTCGCGTACACCCCGGGGGTGGCCCGGGTGTGCGAGGCGATCGCCGCCGACCCCGCCCTGGCCGACGAGTACACCTGGGCCGCGCACGCTGTCGCGGTGGTGACCGACGGATCGGCCGTGCTGGGCCTGGGCAACATCGGACCACGTGCCGCCCTGCCGGTGATGGAGGGCAAGGCGGTGCTGTTCAAGCAGTTCGCGGGGGTGGACGCGGTGCCGGTCTGCCTGGACACCCAGGACGTGGACGAGATCGTCGCGGTGGTGCGGGCGCTGGCCCCCTCGTTCGGCGGGATCAACCTGGAGGACATCAGCGCGCCGCGCTGCTTCGAGATCGAGCGCCGGCTCGACGAGGCGTTGGACATCCCGGTCTTCCACGACGACCAGCACGGGACCGCCATCGTGGTGCTCGCGGCGCTGCGCAACGCCGCCACCCTGCTCAACCGCAAGCTCGGCGACCTGCGGGTGGCGGTGAGCGGCGCGGGCGCGGCCGGGGTGGCCGTGACGAAGATGCTCATCGCCGGTGGCGTCAACCCCGACCAGGTGGTGGTCTGCGACTCGAAGGGGATCATAGGCGTGCACCGCACCGGGCTGACCGGTGGCAAGGCCGAGTTGGCCGCGAGCACCAACGCGGACGGCCGCCACGGCGACATCACCGAGGCGCTGCGCGACGCGGACGTGCTGATCGGCGTCTCCGGAGGCGAGATCCCGGAGGCCGCCATCGCCGGCATGGCCCCCGGTGGCATCGTGTTCGCGCTGGCCAACCCCACGCCGGAGGTGCACCCGGAGGTGGCCGCCCGGCACGTCGCGGTGGTCGCCACGGGCCGCAGCGACTACCCCAACCAGATCAACAACGTGCTGGCCTTCCCCGGGGTGTTCCGGGGCGCGCTGGACGCCGGTGCCACCCGGATCACCGAGGCGATGAAGGTCGCCGCGGCGGACGCCATCGCGCAGGTGGTGGCCGAGTCGCTGACGCCCGAGGCGATCGTCCCGTCGCCACTGGACCCGCGGGTCGCCCCGGCCGTCGCGGAGGCAGTGGCCGAGGCCGCCCGCCGCGACGGCGTGGCCCGACGGTGACCGCGACGGCATGACCGGCGTGCGGCGTGGCCCGACGGCGGGCCCTTCTTAACGACCGCTCAGCTTGTTACGGTGCCGATCATGCGTGCTGCCTTCGTCTCCCGTTTCGACGACGCCGATCCGCTCACCGCCCTCACCGTCGGTGAGCAACCTGAGCCGACCCACCCGGAGGACGACTGGGTGACCGTGCAGGTGCGCGCCACCTCGCTCAACCACCACGACCTGTGGTCGCTGCGCGGGGTGGGGCTCACCGAGGCCCAGCTGCCGATGATCCTCGGCTGCGACGCGGTGGGCGTGGACCCCGAGGGCAACGACGTGGTCGTCTATCCGGTCGTCGTCACTCCCGGTGACCCGCGCGGCGTCACCATCCTGTCCGAGCGCTTCGCCGGGACCCTCGCCGAGCGGGTCGCCGTACCCCGGTCGAATCTGGTTCCGCTGCCCGACGGCCTGGCGGCTACCGACGCCGCGTGCCTACCCACGGCCTGGCTGACCGCGTGGCGGATGCTGACCACCAAGGGCCGCATCGAGGACGCCGACAGCGTGCTGGTGCAGGGCGCGGGCGGCGGCGTCGCGACGGCGGCCGTCGCGCTCGCCGTCGCGATGGGCAAACGGGTGTACGCGACCAGCCGCGACGCCGACAAGCGCGAGCGGATCTCCGCTCTCGGGGCCACTGCTCTGGAGCCCGGTGCCCGGCTGCCGGAGCGGGTCGACGTGGTGATCGAGACGGTCGGCGAGGCGACCTTCGAGCACTCGATGAAGTCGGCCGCCCCGATGGCCCGGATCGTGGTCTGCGGCGCTACCTCCGGCTACCAGCCGTCGGTCAACCTGCGCCGGGTCTTCGCCATGCAGTTGGAGATCCTGGGCACGTCGATGGGCACCCCGGGGGAGCTGTACGAGCTGCTGGCGTTCTGCGCCGACAACGAGGTCCGCCCGGTGGTGGACAGCGTGGTCCCGTTCAGCCGGGTCGAGGACGCCTTCGCCCGCCTGCACTCCGGCGAGGCCTTCGGCAAGATCGTCATCAACCACGAAGCCTGACCCGACGCCCCCGCCCCCGCAATCTTGCACTTTCTGTTGTCGTTTCGCGAAGTAAGTCCCGCTGTGTCGCCACCGAAAGTGCAAGATCGCGGGGAGAGGGTTAGGCGAGGGGGTGACGGTCAGAGGTGATCGTCGAAGGTGGCGATGTCGTTGCGGGTCGCGTCGGTGGCGATGCGCTTCTTCGCTTCCGGGTCGCCGTAGAGCGACCAGCGCAGGAACTCCACGGCGGTGTCCGAGACGACCCGCAGGGACGCGGCGTCGCCGAGCAGTGAGCGGCCGTGGTCGCCCTTGGGTAGGCTGAGCATCGCCTTCGGCCACGGCACCTTGTCGTACGCCGCCTTGCCCGCCGCGTAGTCGACCACCTCGTCCAACTCGCCGTGCACGAACAACTGGGGCGCGGACGCGCCCGCGAACGCCGTACCCACGCCGACGGCTGTACCGGCAAACACCACCCCGGCGTCCAGCCGTTCGTCCCGGCTCGCGGTGAAGAGACCGATGGTGGTCACCCCGCCGGCCGAGTGCCCCGCCGCGGCCACCCGGTCGGTCGCCAACCGGCCGCGCAGCCCGTCGCCGGCCTTGCCGTCCAGCGCCAGCACCTGGGTCAGCGCGTACGACACGTCGGCCGGTTGGTTCAGCACGTCGAGGACGTTGCCGTCGCCGCCCTCGGAGGTGTGCGGGAAGGTCGGCGCGGCCACTACGAAGCCCGCCGCCGCCCAGCGGGTCAGTAGCGTGGCGTAGTCCTCCGGCCGCCCGCCGAGACCGTGGCTGAACATCACCACGGGGAACCGGCCGTCCGCCGCCGCCGCGGACCGCTTGGCCGCGCCGCCGGCCTTCCCGACCGCCGGATACCAGAGGGTCACCGGCAGCGCACGGCCGTCCCGGTTCAGCTTGAGTTGGCGTACGCCGACGCCGAAGGCGCTCTTGGGCGCGGAGCCGGCGGGTACCCGCGGTGTCGGAGTGGCGGCCGGTGGCGGCTCGACCGCGACCGTCGGGTTCTCCCTCTTGGGTGCGTCGTCCGTGGAACAACCGACCAGGCCGGCCACGAGCAGGGCGCTGGCCAGCAGCGTGGGGGTGACACGACGCGACATGAAGGTAATTGTGCCCTGCCGGGACGGTGGCTCGGCGCGGTCCGGAGCGCCACGGCCACGCTGTTGCCGGTCGTCTCAGGCTGCGGCACGTTCGGGAAGCGGACGCCGCCGCCGCGCCGGGTCGGTCAGGGAGCGCGGGGGGAAGGCGGCGTTGGGATCGTACCGGTTGGTGCCGGGTGGCACGATCTCGTCGATCCGGTCGAGGGTCGCGTCGTCCAGGGCGAGGGTCGCGCCCTTGAGCAGGTCATCCAGGTGCTGCATGGTCCGTGGCCCGATGATCGCCGAGGTGACCGCCGGATGGGCCACGGTGAAGGCGATGGCGAGTTGCGGAAGCGTGCACCCGATGTCCGCCGCGAGGTCGACGAGCCGCTCGACGATGTCGAGCTTGGCCGCGTTGTCGGCAATCGTGGGATCGAACTGCGCCGGCCGGAGAGCCGCCCGCCCGGTCGACAGGTCGACGGCCTGGTCCTTGCGGTACCTGCCGCTGAGGAAGCCGAAGGCGAGCGGGCTCCAGACCAGCACCCCCATGCCGTAGCGCTGACAGACCGGGAGGATCGAAGCCTCCACCCCGCGGGCGAGGATCGAGTACGGCTGCTGCTCGGTGCGCAGCCGGCCGAGGCCGCGACGCTCGGACACCTGGTGTGCCTCGACGATCTCCTCGGCGGGAAACGTCGAACACCCGAAGGCGCGGATCTTGCCCTGGCTCACCAGGTCGGTGAGCACCGAAAGCGTCTCCTCGATGTCGGTCGAGGGGTCGGGGCGGTGGACCTGGTAGAGGTCGATCCAGTCGGTTCCCAGACGCCGGAGGCTCCCCTCGACCGCCTTGAGGATCCACCGCCGCGAGTTGCCGCCCTGATTGGGCCCCTCACCCATCGGAAAGTGGACCTTGGTGGCGAGGACGACGTCGTCGCGACGCCCGCGCAGCGCCTTCCCCACGATCTGCTCGGACTCACCCCGGCCGTACATGTCGGCGGTGTCGACGGCGTTGATGCCGCTGTCGATCGCGGCGTGGATGATGCGGACGCACTCGTCGTGGTCCGGGTTTCCGACGGCACCGAACATCATGGTTCCGAGGCAGTGGGTGCTCACCTCGATGCCGGTGCCGCCGAGCGTGCGGTAGCGCATGCCGATGCTCCCTTGGCGATGTCGTAACGATCAGCAGGACCCTAGGAGCTCGAGTCGGCTCTAGGTCAAGCCTCGCTACCCTGCTCGACATGGCCGAGGACATCGCGAGTCTGAGCATCGGACAGGTCGCCGAACGCACCGGGCTGAGCGTGCACGCCCTCCGCTTCTACGAGCAGGAGGGTGTCTTCGTCGATCCTGTACGCCGAGGGCCCGGTGGGCGTCGCGTCTACAGCGAGAACGACGTGGACTGGCTGACCGTCTGCATCATCCTCCGGGCCTCCGGCATGCCGTTGCCCGCGCTCCGCCGGTACGCCGACCTCGTCCGGGCGGGCACCGGCAACGAGGAGGAACGGCTCGCGCTGCTGCGCGAACACCGCGAACACGTCACCAGCCAGATCGGCAGACTCACGCAGTGCCTGGATCTGATCGGTTTCAAGGTCGGGTTGTACGAGGATCTGCTCGACGAGGCCCAGCGCGCAGTCGAGCCAGGTCGGCCGCGTCCTTCGGGCGGCGCGAACGTTCCGGCATCCACACCGGGTACATCTGCTTGAACTCGATCTGGGCCGCCACCGAGATCGTCGGCACGGCCAACGAGCCGATCCGACCCGGCGGCGCGTGGAGCATCCCGGCCGGCAGCGGGGTGCCCGCCCAGGGGCCCGCGCCCACGGTCGGCCGACCGCTGTCGTCCCGGCCCAGGTACGCGACGCTGACCTCCACGTCACCCGCGAACAGGTCGAGCTGCCGCTCCGCCGGCATCCTCGGGTCGGGACGCCAGCCCCGGGCCAGCAGCAGGGCGGCCAGCCGCTGCGCGTCCTCGCGCCAGCAGTACCAGTCGACGTCGACGTGCGGGCGGGTCACCACGCCGAGGTGGAAGTCCATCGCCCAGCCGCCGCGCAGCCACACCGCGATACCAACCGAGGCGGACACCTCGACCAGCTCGGCGATGCTCGCCAACTGACGCTGCGCGAGGTCGTCCACCCGGCCACGGTACCGGCGGAGGGTGTGCACGGCTGCCCCCGCCGAGCCGGCGAGGCCGCTGACGTAGGCGGTCGAGCGGAGTAGACTAATCACTTAGCTAAGCGAGGAGGCTGCGCCATGTCGGCTGAGGCCGTGCACTACAACATGCATGACGCCAAGACCCATCTGTCGCGCATCATCGAACGGGTCGAACGCGGCGAGGAGATCATCATCGACCGGGCCGGCACCCCGGTGGCGAAGGTCGTACCGCTGGTCCGACGGGCCGACCGCACCGCGATCGGCTCCCTCGCCGGTCAACTGGACCTCTCAGGTGACTGGGACTCACCGCAGACCAACGCCGAGATCGCCGAGGACTTCGGCATCGGCGCATGAACCTACTGCTGGACACCCACGTCGCGCTCTGGGCAATCACCGGCGATCCGGCCCTCGGCCCCGAGTTACTCGACCAACTACGCCACGAGCCAGACATCTTCCTCTCCCCGGTCACCCTGTGGGAGATCACCATCAAACGGAGCACCGGCAAACTCGCCGGACCTCCTGACCTCGCAGAGCGGGTACGAGACATCGGCTTCCGGGAACTCCCGGTGACCCATGCCCACGCCGTCGCCGCCGGCCGCCTGCCACCACATCACCGCGATCCCTTCGACCGCATGCTGGTGGCACAGGCAATCACCGAAGGGTTGACCCTCGCTTCCCGCGACGCGTCGATAGCGCTGTACGACGTGGACGTCCGCAAAGTGTGACCGGACGGCTCGGCCGGGTGAGGGGACGCTATTGGGCCGGGCGCGACTCGTAGCGGGTCAGCGACGTACGGGCGTCGTGGGGGAGGCGTGCGCCGGCCGCGCCGTCGCCGTACAGGGTCCACCGCAGGAAGTCGGTCGTCGTGGCCAGCACCGGCGCGAACCCGGGGCGGTCCGGCGTGAGGTACTCGCCGTGCCCCTGACCGACGACGCTGAGGAAGGCCGCCGGACCCCGGGTGCGCGCGTACGCCGCCCGGCCGACCGTCACCGGCACCACCGGGTCGGCCGTGCCGTGCACGAACAGCACCGGGGCGCTCGGCCCGGCGAAGCTGCCGGGCAGGCCGCCGCCAGCGATCACGATGCCGGCGCGCAGTCGGCTCGGGTGGCCCTCGGTGAACATGCCGGAGGTGGTGAAGCCGCCCGCCGAGTGACCGGCGGCGGCGACCGAGGTGAGATCCAGGTGACCGGCGAGCGGATCACCCGGGTCGCGGTCGAGGCGCCCCAGGTGCCGGATCAGCCGCCAACCGTCGGCGGGCTGGTTGCGCACGTCGGCCCGGGTGAAGTGCGCGGCGTCCGCGCGGGTGTGCGGGTACGCCGGCGCGGCCACCACGAAACCGGCCGCCGCCCACCGGGTGGTCAACCCGGCGTGCAGTTCGGGCCGGCTGCGCAGCCCGTGGCTGTAGACGACCACCGGGAACCGCCCGGCGGCCACACCGTCGGTGCCGGCCGGATACCAGACGGTCACCGGCAGGGGGCGCGCCGAGCGCGGATCGAGAGTGAGCGTACGCACGCCGACGGTGTACGACCCCTCGGGCGCTCGGCGCGCGACCGGCGGCACGGTGGACCCACCGACGGCCACGGCGGAGGCCGGCGCGCACCCCGCCAGCAGCGCTGTCACCAGTACGGCGACCAGCCGTCCCGCCCCCATCGTCTCACCGTAGGCGTCGGGACCTGCGCGACGAGCCCGCCGTCCGGCCTGCCTCTACCCGCCACCCGGTCGGGTCGCCTCCGCCGCCCGGCCCGACCCGACACGACCACGGGAGGTGGGGGCGGTGCATCGGCCAGCGCTTCGCTAGGGTCACCGGCATGGCTGAGAACTACACCGACCCCAGCGGCAACACCGAGGCGTTCCGTGCCTTCACCCAGACGCCGGAGGCCACCGGACCGGCCGACGCGCCGTCCCGGCTGCCTCTCATCGTCGGTGCGGCGGTGGTCGTGGTGCTGCTGGTGGCCCTGGTCGTCTGGCTCGCCTAGAGCTTGCCCACCACGTCCCGGGCCTGCCGGGCGATCTCCCGCTCCTCGTCGGTGCGGATGACGCAGACGCTCACCTCGGCGCCGTCGGGTGAGATCACCCGGTCACCCTCGCCGTCGTTGCGGCTGTCGTCCACGCCGATGCCGAGCCGGTCCAGGCCGGCCAGCGCGGCGGCCCGCACCGGCGCGGCGTGCTCGCCCACCCCGGCGGTGAACGCGATCGCGTCGACGCGACCGAGCAGCGCGTAGTACGCCCCGACGTACTCGGTGATCCGCCGGCAGTAGACGTCGAACGCCAGCGCGGCGGATGGGTCGCCGTCGGCACGGCGTCGCAGCACCTCGCGCATGTCGTTGGCACCGGTCAGGCCGAGCAGGCCGCTGCGGTGGTTGAGCAGGTCGTCGATCTCGTCGACCGACAGCCCACCCTCGCGCCGCAGGTGGAAGATGACGGTCGGGTCGAGGTCGCCGCTGCGGGTGCCCATCACCAGCCCCTGCAGGGGCGACATCCCCATCGAGGTGGCGACGCTGCGGCCACCGGCCACCGCGCAGGCGCTGGCCCCGTTGCCCAGGTGCAGGGTGATCGTGTTGAGCTGCTCGTACGGGCGGTCCAGCAGCTCGGCGGTACGCCGGGAGACGTACGCGTGCGAGGTGCCGTGGAAGCCGTACCGGCGGATGTCGTACCGCTCGGCGGCGTCCCGGTCGATCGCGTAGGTGGCGGCGGCCTCGGGCAGGGTGTGGTGGAACGCCGTGTCGAAGACGGCGACCTGCGGTACGTCCGGCAGGGCCGCCCGGGCCATCTCGATGCCGGCCAGGTTGGCCGGGTTGTGCAGCGGGGCGAGTGGGACCAGGTCGCGGATCGCGGCAAGCACCGCGTCGTCCACGAGCGTCGGGGCGGTGAACGTCCGGCCGCCGTGCACGACGCGGTGCCCGACGGCCGTCAGCCCGGTCAGGTCCAGTCCCGCCAGGATCTGGCGGACCGCGCTGGCGTGGTCCGCCGGGCCGCCACCGGGTTCGCCGACCCGTTCGACGGTGCCCTGGTCGAGCGTGCGGTCCCCGTCGTAGAGCCGCCACTTCACCGACGACGACCCGCAGTTGAGCACCAGGACCCGACTCACGACGCCTCCTCGGCGGCCGCCTGGATGGCGGTGATCGCCACCGTGTTCACGATGTCGGGCACCAACGCGCCCCGGGACAGGTCGTTCACCGGCCGGCGCAGGCCCTGCATCACCGGCCCGACGGCGACCGCCCCGGCCGAGCGCTGCACCGCCTTGTACGTGTTGTTGCCCGTGTTGAGGTCCGGGAAGATGAAGACCGTGGCGTGCCCGGCGACCTTGCTCTCCGGCAGTTTGGTCGCCGCCACCGCCGGGTCGATCGCCGCGTCGTACTGGATCGGTCCCTCGACCAGCAGGTCGGGCCGGCGTTCCCGGACGAGCGCGGTGGCCTCGGCGACCTTCTCCACGTCGGCGCCCGCGCCGGAGCTGCCGGTGGAGTACGACAGCATGGCCACCCGGGGCTCGATGCCGAACCGGGCGGCGGTGTCGGCCGACGAGATCGCGATGTCGGCGAGTTGGGCGGCGTCCGGGTCGCGGTTCACCGCGCAGTCGCCGTAGACCAGCACCCGATCGCGCAGCAGCATGAAGAAGACGCTGGAGGCCACCGAGACGTCCGGGACGGTACGGATGATCTCGAAGGCGGGTCGGATGGTGGCGGCGGTCGTATGCGTGGCGCCGGAGACCATGCCGTCGGCGTACCCGGCGGCCACCATGAGCGTGCCGAAGTAGTTGGGTTGGGCCACGATGTCGTACGCCAGCTCGGCCGTCACTCCCCGGTGGGCGCGCAGGCGCGCGTACTCGGCGGCGAACTCGTCGTGCCACCCGCTGCTCGTCGGGTCGACGAGTCGCGCGTCACCGAGGTCGATGCCCAGCTCGCGGGTGCGCCGGGCGATGTCGTCGGGACGGCCGAGCAGCGTCAGGTCGGCCACGCCCCGGCGCAGCAGGATCTCCGCCGCCCGCAGGATCCGGTCGTCGGTGCCCTCGGGAAGCACGAGGTGGCGGCGCCGCGAGCGGGCCCGGTCGATCAGTTCGTTCTCGAACATCAACGGGGTGACCCGGGTGGACCGGCTGACCCGGAGCCGACGGGCCAGGTCGTCGGTGTCCACGCAGCGCTCGAACGCGCCCAGCGCGGCCTCCACCTTGCGCGGGTTGGCCACGCTGGGCCGCCCCTCGATCCGGCTGGACGCCTCGACCGTGTCGTAGCTGTCGCTGCCCACGGAGAGCACCGCCAGGCCGGTGTTCAACCCCTCCACCAGCCGCATGACCCGGGGATCGGGCTGCTCGCCCAGGGTGAGCACCAACCCGGCCACCGACACCTGCCCGGCCACGTGGGCCGCGCTGGCGGCGACGAGCAGGTCGGCCCGGTCGCCGGGGGTGATCACCAGCGCCCCCTCGGTGAGGTGGCCCAACAGGGTAGGCACGTGCGCCGCGCCGACCACGAAGTCCAGCACGTCCCGCCCGAGCGCGGCGTCGTCCCCGGCCAGCAGGGTCGCGCCGAGCGCCGCCGCCACCTCGGCCACCGTCGGCGCCGACACGCTCGGCACCTCCGGGATGGCGTACGCGGGCACCGGCAGCTCCGGCAGCGTCATCGGCCCGGGCACCCGGTTGGCGATCACCGCGAGCACGGTCGCGCCCAGGTCGGCCAGATCGTGGTACGCCCCGCGCATCGCCGCCGTCACAGCCGCCGGCTCCTGCTCGTAACCGTCCACGACCGGCACCACCACGCTGCCGAACTCGGTGGCCAGCCGGGCGTTGAAGGCCAGCTCGCGGGGGTGCGCCGGGTCACCCGGCTCGTCGAAGTCACTGCCCACCACGACCACCGCCGGGCACTGCCGCTCGACCGCCCGGTAGCGCTCCACGATCGCGGAGATCAGCTCCTCGCGTCGGCCGTCGGCCACCAGCGCGGCCGCCTCGGCGTACGTGGCCCCGGCCAGCTCGGCGACCGGCAGCTCGACCCGGTACCGCTCGCGGAGCAGGGTGAGGATCGAATCGGGGCCGGTGTCGGCGACCAGCGGCCGGAACACGCCGATCCGCCCCACCTGCCGCGACAGCAGTTCAGCCAGCCCGAGAGCGATGGTCGACTTACCCCCGCCCGAACCCACGCTGGTCAGATAAACGCTGCGAGCCACGCCCTCACCCTAGAAGATCGCGAACCCGACCCCCACCCCTCCGACCCCCACCCCGGCGACCCACCCCGGTGATCATGAAGTTATCGGCCGACACGCCGACGACACGCGCGGCTAACTTCATGATCAACGGGAGTCAGGGCCGGGGGTGGGGGGCCGGGGGTGGGGGGTCAGGCGTCTTCGTCGTCGGGGTCGTCTAGGCGGGCCAGGTAGGTGGCCAGGCGCTCGATGGGGGTTTCGAACTCGGGGTTGAGGTCGACGAAGTCGCGCAGGCGCTCGCCCAGCCACTCCAGGGTCACCTGCTCGTCGCCCCGGCGTTCGACCAGCTCCTCGATGCCACGGTCGGTGAAGTACACGGCGTACGTCCTCGTGCTCGGCCCGGCGCGGGCCGGGCGGATCGGTGATCGGATGGACCGACGCGAGCCGGGGCAGGACCGTGGTGGACGGCCCTGCCCCGGCTCGCGTGGCGCGGTCAGGTCACGGGCGGGGGAGTGCCGCCTCGATGAGCGCGGTCTGCTCGACCTCGTGGGTCTTGGCCGAGCCGACCGCCGGGGCCGCCGCAGCCGGGCGGGAGATCCGCCGCAGCCGCACGTCGGTGAGGTGCTCCAGCAGGTTGAGCGCCACGAACGACCAGGCACCCTGGTTGGCCGGCTCCTCCTGCACCCAGGCGAAGTCGTCCGCGTTCGGGTACTGCGCCAGCGCCTCGCGGATCTCCTCCACCGGCAGCGGGTAGAGCTGCTCGATGCGGATGATCGCGGTGTCGGTGATGCCGCGCTCCTGCCGGGCCTGGAACAGGTCGTAGTAGACCTTGCCGGAGCAGAGCAGCACCCGCTTCACCGCCTCCGGCGCCGGGGCGGCCGTGTCGCGCAGCACCGGCTGGAAGGTGCCGGTGGTGAAGTCCTCCACGGGGGAGACGCAGAGCTTGTGCCGCAACAGCGACTTGGGCGTGAACACCACGAGCGGCTTGCGCTTCGGCGAGAGGGCCTGGCGGCGCAGCAGGTGGAAGTAGTTCGCCGGGGTCGTCGGGATGGCCACCCGCATGTTGTCCTCGGCGCACATCTGCAGGAACCGCTCCGGCCGGCCGGAGGTGTGGTCCGGGCCCTGGCCCTCGTGGCCGTGCGGCAACAGCAAGGTGACCGCGGAGCGCTGGCCCCACTTCACCTCGCCGGACGAGATGAACTCGTCGATCACCGACTGGGCGCCGTTGACGAAGTCACCGAACTGGGCCTCCCAGGCGACCAGCGCGTTGACGTTCTCCACCGAGTAGCCGTACTCGAAGCCCATCGCCGCGTACTCGCTGAGCAGCGAGTCGTGCACGAAGAACCGCGAGCGCTCGCCGTCGGCGGTGAGCGACTTCAGCGGCAGGTAGTCGTCGCCGGTGCGGGAGTCGACCACCGACGCGTGCCGCTGGACGAAGGTGCCCCGACGCGAGTCCTGACCGGCGAGCCGGACGGTGACCCCGTCGTGCAGCAGCGCGCCGAACGCGATGATCTCGCCGAAGCCCCAGTCGATGTTGCCCTCGACGGACATCTTGGCCCGCCGGTCGAGCAGTTGCTGGATGCGCTTGTGCGGGGTGAAGCCCTCCGGCAGGTTGACGTGCGCCGCACCGATCGCCTTGACGACGGCGGCGTCGGTGGCGGTGTCGACAGCCGGCTCCGGCTCCTCCTCGCGGCGCGGCCGGTTGAGCTGGCGCGGCGCGGCGGCGGCGTCCCGGGTGGCCTTGAAGACCTTCTCCAGTTGCGCCTGGTAGTCGCGCAGCAGCTCCTCCGCGTCCTCCACGGTGATGTCGCCGCGACCGATCAGCTCCTCGGTGTAGAGCTTGCGCACCGAACGCTTCGAGTCGATGATCTTGTACATCTGAGGGTTGGACATCGACGGGTCGTCGCCCTCGTTGTGGCCGCGGCGGCGGTAGCAGACCATGTCGATCACGACGTCCTTGTTGAACGTCTGCCGGTACTCGAAGGCCAGCCGGGCCACCCGGACCACGGCCTCCGGGTCGTCGCCGTTGACGTGGAAGATCGGCGCCTGGATCATCCGGGCCACGTCGGTGCTGTAGAGGCTGGACCGGCTGTACTCCGGGGCGGTGGTGAAGCCGACCTGGTTGTTGACCACCACGTGCACGGTGCCGCCGGTGCGGTAGCCGCGCAGCTGCGACAGGTTGAGCGTCTCGGCGACCACGCCCTGCCCGGCGAACGCGGCGTCACCGTGCACCGCCAGCGGCAGCACGGTGTAGCCCTCCAGCTTGAGGTCGATCCGGTCCTGCTTGGCCCGGACGATGCCCTCCAGCACCGGGTCGACGGCCTCCAGGTGCGACGGGTTCGCCACCACCGACACCTTGACCGCGTGCTCGCCGTCCGGGGTGGTGAACTTGCCGTTCTGGCCCAGGTGGTACTTCACGTCGCCGGAGCCCTGGGTAGAGCGCGGGTCCAGGTGGCCCTCGAACTCCGAGAAGATCTTCTCGTACGGCTTGCCGACGATGTTGGCCAGCACGTTGAGCCGGCCCCGGTGGGCCATGCCGATGACGACCTCGTCCAGACCGTTCTCGGCGGAGGACTCCAGCACCTCGCCGAGCAGCGGAATCAGCGACTCGCCACCCTCCAGCGAGAAGCGCTTCTGGCCCACGTACTTGGTCTGCAGGAAGGTCTCGAACGCCTCGGCCGCGTTGAGCCGGTTGAGCACGTGCTTCTGCTCGTCGGCGGACGGCTTCTCGTACTTGCGCTCGATCCGCTCCTGGATCCAGCGCCGCTCCTCCGGGTCCTGGATGTGCATGTACTCGATGCCGACCCGGCGGCAGTACGAGTCGCGCAGCACGCCGAGGATCTCGCGCAGCTTCATCCGCTGCCGGCCGGCGAAGCCGTTGACCGGGAACTCGCGGTCCAGGTCCCACAGGGTCAGCCCGTGCTGGAGGACGTCCAGGTCGGGGTGCTTGCGGATCTTGAACTCGAGCGGGTCGGTGTCGGCCATCAGGTGACCGCGCACCCGGTACGCGTGGATCAGCTCGTGCACCCGGGCGGTCTTGTTGATCTGGCCCTCGGAGTTGACGGCGACGTCCCGCATCCAGCGCACCGGCTCGTACGGGATGCGCAGCGAGGTGAAGATCTGGTCGTAGAAGCCGCGCTCGCCCAGGATCAGCTCGTGCATCACCTTGAGGAACTCGCCGGACTGCGCGCCCTGGATGATCCGGTGGTCGTACGTGCTGGTCAGCGTGATGATCTTGCTGACCGCCAACTCGGCGAGGGTGGCCTCGGACATGCCCTGGTAGGGGGCCGGGTACTCCATCGCGCCGACGCCGATGATCGCGCTCTGCCCCTGCATGAGCCGCGGCATCGAGTGCACGGTGCCGATGCCGCCCGGGTTGGTCAGCGAGATCGTGGTGCCGGAGTAGTCCTCCATGGTCAGCTCGTTGCGCCGCGCCCGCCGGACCACGTCCTCGTACGCCTGCCAGAACTGCCGGAAGTCCATCTGCTCGCAGCCCTTGATGGAGGGGACCACCAGGTTGCGGCTGCCGTCCGGCTTGGCCAGGTCGATGGCGATGCCGAGGTTGACGTGCGCCGGGCGGACCATGGCCGGCTTGCCGTTGGCCTCGGCGAACGAGTTGTTCATCTCGGGGTGCTCGACCAGCGCGCGGACCATCGCGTAGCCGACCAGATGGGTGAAGCTGACCTTGCCGCCCCGCCCACGGGCGAGGTGGTTGTTGATCACGATGCGGTTGTCGACCAGCAGCTTCGCCGGGACCGCGCGCACGCTGGTCGCGGTCGGCACGCTGAGCGAGGCGTCCATGTTCTGGACGATCTTCGCGGCGACACCCCGTAGCGGCGTGGTCTGCGGGCCGTCGGCGGTCGGCGCGGGCGCCTTCGCGGCCGGCTTGGCCGGCGCTTGGATGGCCGGCGCCGGGGCGCTCTTGGCCGGGGCGGGCGCGGCGGCGGCCGGCTTGGCCGGCGCGGCGGTCGGCTTCGTGGCGGGCTGGGTCACCTTGGCCGCCGCCTCCGGCTGGCCGTCCGGCTCGGGCGCGGCGGCCGGCTTACCGGCGCTCTCCGCCGGGCGCGGTGTGGCGGCGCCGGGCGCTGGTCGGTAGTCGGCGAAGAAGTCGTGCCAGGCTGAATCGACGCTCGTGGGGTCGGCGAGGTACCGCTGGTACATCTCCTCGACGATCCACTCGTTCGGGCCGAAACCCGCCAGTGGGTTCTCCTGCGAAGTCTGCTGGGTCGACACGGCCGGTAATCGCCTCTTTCACGCGGGTTTGTGTGTCACGCGGTGTCCGTCACGCCGATCAAGGAGAACGGACAGACGAGTCCCAGGCTACGCCGTACGGATCGCCCCGGCATTTCCGCCTCGGTCGGGTGGCCGGATTCACAGAAGATGCCAGAAGTTCAGCAACCCCTGCGGTGACCGCCGCCGACTGGTACGGCCGATCTGAGTATCCCTACGGATGTCCCGCGGTCCCTGCTTGACGAGGATCAGGCGCATGGATGGACACGGGGCATGGGGGCGCTACGGCAGGAGCATGGCGGTGGCGCTCGGTTGGTACGTCATCGCCATCGCGGCCGTGGCGGTGGGCACCACGAGCGTGCCGAGCAGGCCGCCGGACGACGACTGCGCAGTCATGTTCGGTTGCATGTCGCCGGGGGAGTCGCTGGCGTTCGTCGCGCTGGTGTGGGGCGCGCCGATATTCGTCGGGCTGCTGTTCGTGACGGCGCTGGTGGCCGCTCTGGCCGCCCGGCTCGTCCCGTCGGCCGTGGTCGCCGGGACACTGTCCGCGGCGGTCAGCCTCACGCTCGGCGGCGCGGTCCTCGCGGGGCTGGCATGAAGCGGCTCGGCCTCGGAGGGCTCTTCTTCGCCTGGCTCTACGGGGTGCCGTTCCTGCTGTTGGTGGGGCTGATCCGGCGCGTCTCCGACCCCTACACGCCGACGTACGCGCAGGCCGAGGCCTTCGGCGCGACCACCGACGCCCTGCTGACGACCGGGCTCCTGCTCAACGCGGCGCTTCCGGTGGTCGGTCTGCTGCTGGCCGGGCTGGCCGGGGAAGAGCTGTGGCGTCGCCACTTCGCCGGGGCGTTCGTCGGGGTGGCGCTGATCTACGTGGCGGTCGCGCTGATGGGGAGCATGGCGGCCACCACGCTGATCGGGCATGTCCCCGCCGACCAGGAGCCGGCCCCGCGGATCACCCAGTGCATACCCATCAGCGGCGGCCGGGGCTGCCCCGGCGGCTGACGGGCGGACCGGGCCCGGGGTGCCGGCCGTGCCGCCGCCACCCCAAAGCGGTCCGGGGGGACGGCCGTGCCGCCGCCACCCCGGACTCCGGTCGGTCAGGAGATGTCGCGCCGACGGATCAGCAGGGCACCGGCCACGCCGGTGACCAGCGCGTACCCGATCAGCACGGCCGCTCCGGCCCAGCGCGGCGGGTTGCCGGGGATGTATGCCCCGGTGACCATCAGCGCCGAGGCCAGCGACGGCACCAGCAGTTGCAGGTTGTTGATCCAGTCGCCCCAGCGGTTGGCCAGCACGGCGATCACCACTGCCGCACCGATCGAGCCGCCCAGGTAGAGCAGGATGCCGGTCACGGTCGCGCCGATCTGGCTGCGGATCAGCACGCCGATGCCGACGCCGAACACCGCCCACAGCAGGTACGCGAGCAGGTTCAGCCCGATGGCCCGCCAGGCCGCGTCGTTGCCCAGTTGCGAGTCCAGACCGACCGCGCTCAGCACCGCCGACCCGGCGATCAGATTGAGTACGGTGGTGACCAGCCAGAACAGCAGCGCCAGCACACCCGCCGCGACCAGCTTGGCGACCATCACCGCGGTGCGGTGCGGGCTCGTGAGGAACGTGGTGGTGACCGTCTGGTGGAAGAACTCGCTGGTCACCACGATGATGCCGAGCAGCATGATGATCAGCAGGCCGAAGAACTGCCCGCTGGTGAACAGGTTCGACGAGATCGCGTCCGGGCTGGCCGCCGCCTCGAACTGGGCGGACTGGTCACCCACGTCGGCGGGATTGGTGCTGGTCAGTGCGTCGGACTGCAACCAGTTGAACAACAGCGTGAGCGCCCACAGCGGCAGGCTGATCAGCGCGAAGATCCACCAGGTGTTGGTGGTACGGATCTTGAGCAGCTCGGATCGGACCAGGTTCATCGGATGCCCGCCTTTCCGGCCGTCAGCTCCAGGAAGACCCGTTCCAGGTCGGGCCGTTCGGTGGTCAGTTCGTGCAGTTCCACGCCGGCGGCCAGGGCGGCCCGGCCGATCGTTGGGGCGTCCACCCCGGAGACCAGCAGGACGCCGTGCTCGTCGGTGGTGACCGTGGCCGACTGCGCCTTCAGCGCGGTGGTCAGCGCCTCGGCCTGCGGGGTGCGGACCCGGACCTGGGCGCCCTGGGCCATCGACCCGAGCACCTGCTCGACCGGACCCTGCCGGACGAGCTGCCCGGCCGCGATGATCACCACGTCGTCGGCGAGGAGCTGCATCTCGGACAGCAGGTGGCTGGAGACCAGCACCGTACGGCCCTCGTGGGCGAGGTTCTTGAGGAACCCGCGCATCCATCGGATGCCCTCCGGGTCGAGCCCGTTGGCCGGCTCGTCGAGGATCAGCACCCGGGGGTTGCCGAGCATCGCGGCGGCGATACCGAGCCGCTGCTTCATGCCCAGCGAGTAGCCCTTGAACTTGCGCTTCGCGGCCGGGGTCAACCCGACCAGCTCCAGCACCTCGTCCGCCCGGTTGCGGGGCAGGCCGGCCGCCGCGCAGATCACCCGCAGGTGGTTGATGCCGGTGCGGCCCTTGTGCGCGCTGGACGCCTCCAGGATCGCGCCGACGTGCCGCAGCGGGTCGCTCAGGTCGGCGTAGCGGTGGCCGCTGATGGTGGCCGTGCCCCCGGTCGGCGTGACCAGGTTCAGCAGCATGCGCAGCGTGGTGGTCTTGCCGGCGCCGTTCGGGCCGAGGAAGCCGGTCACCCGCCCCGGTGCCACGGTGAAGGACAGGTTGTTCACCGCCCGCACGTTCTTGTACTGCTTCGTCAGACCGGACACCACGATCTGACCGTCGCTGGTGGGGCTTCGCTGCCCGTCAGTCATCGTTCTCCTCCCGTGTGGCGTCGAGGTACGCCGTGGCACAGCGTGACGGTACCGAGCAACAAGGTCAATCAGTCCGAGTACCTACGGCGTGGTCCTCCTTGGGAATGACACCCGGCACGACGACGGGCCGTCAGCGGGCGATCCAGGTGGCCCGGGCCGCGCCGAGCAACGTGCCGTCCGGTCCGTACAGAGTGGTGTGCACCAGCGCCTTGCGGCCGTCGACACCGATCAGCGCGCCGGTCACCACGCACTCGTCGCCGGGCGCCGGCCGGGCCGTGACCACGGCGGCCATCCGGCCCAGCAGGTACGGGCGCTCCGGCGCGAGCACCGTCCAGCCGCCGGGGCAGTCCAGCGCGGCCCAGACGGTGGCCTCGTCGACCCGCGCGGGCGCGCGGAACGGCGCGGCGGTCCGGCCGTCCGGCAGCCGTCCGGGGAAGATCCGCAACCCGTCGGTCCGGCTCGGACCACAGACGAAACACCCGGGGTACGGGTGCGCGACGAAACCGGGGTAGCGGGTGGCCGCCTCCGCCGCCACCTCGGCGTCGACAGGCGGTACGACGGCGTCCACGGCACCTGTCGGGCGGACCTCGGCCACTAGGTCGCCGGCCGGGTCTCGGACCTCGCCGTCGACGAGGGTCAACTCCGTGTCCAGCGGCGGTGGCCGGCGCAGCGTCACCTCGACCGGTCCGGGCCCCGCCGCGGTGGCGAAGAGCCCGGCGCTCCAACCGCCGTTGCCGGAGCCGGTGGGCCCGTTGTAGCGGGACTCGACGCGCATGGGTGACCTCCGTGGGGCGTGGCCCGGCGTCGTCGCCGGCCCGTCCCGCAGCCTCGCACGGAGACAGCCCGCGAGCATCCGCCGGCCGGCGTTCACCCGTCCGACACCAGCGGTGCCCGCCGATGGCACCCGGGGCCCTTACACAGATCCCATGGCCGTTCTGCATGTCGCTGGCACGCCACTGACGACCAGCGGATACACCCTGCTGATCGCCGACGACCCCACCCAGGTCGCGGCCGCGCAACGCCTGCGCCACGAGGTGTTCGCCACCGAGTTGGGCGCCACCCTCGCACCCGGCGCGGCCGGGTTGGACGTGGACCCCTTCGACGCCCACTGCGACCACCTCATCGTCCGGGAGGACAGCACCGGGCAGGTGGTCGGCACGTACCGGCTGCTGCCGCCGGGGCGTACCGACCGGCGGTACGCCGAGAGCGAGTTCGACCTCGCCGCCCTGGACCCGCTGCGCGACGACCTCGTCGAGACGGGCCGGTCCTGCGTGCATCCGGACCACCGCTCCGGCGCGGTGATCAACCTGATGTGGGCGGGGCTCACCCGCTATCTGCACCTGCGCGGCTCCCGCTGGCTCGGCGGCTGCGCCTCGGTGCCGGTCGACGACGGCGGTCGTACGGTCGCCGCGGTGTGGGCCCAGGCCGAGGCCCGGCACCTGTCGCCGCCGCCGCTGCGGGTCCGGCCGCTGCGTCCGTGGTTCGCCGAGCCGGCCGCCGCCCTGGCTCCCGCCGCCGATCCGGCCGCCCGGGTGGCGGTCCCGCCGCTGCTGCGCGGTTACCTGCGCCTCGGCGCGTGGATCTGCGGTGAGCCGTCGTACGACCCCGACTTCGGGTGCGCCGACTTCTACGTGCTCTTCTCCCTCGACCGGATGAACCCCCGCTACCTGCGCCACTTCCTGGGCGGGGACGAACGGTGAGCGTCGCGGCGCACGACCTGTGGCGGCCCTCGTCGGGCTGCGACGACGACTGCCTACCGGCGACCGGCGAGGTGCCCACGGTGCCGGTGGCCCGCCGGGTGCTCCGGCTGGTCGCGGCGGGCGGCATGATGCTGGCCGGGGTGGGCGTGGCGGTGCTGCTGCCCGTGCTGCCGGCGCCGGAGCGGCAGGCGTTGCTGCGCGGCTGGGCCCGGGGCACCGTGCGCGCCTTCGGCGTCCGGCTGGTGATCAAGGGGCGGCTGCCCCGGCGGCGCGCGCTGCTGGTCGCCAACCACGTGTCCTGGCTGGACATCCTCGCCGTCCTGGCCGTCGCGCCCACCCGGATGGTGGCGAAGCGGGAGATCCGGTCGTGGCCGGTGGTCGGGCTGCTGGCCGCCGTCGCGGGCACGGTCTTCGTGGACCGGTCGCGCCCGCGCGCGCTCCCGGCCACCGTGCGCCGGCTCGCCGACGCGCTGCGCGCCGGCCGGTCGGTCGCGGTCTTTCCCGAGGGTACGACCTGGTGTGCCGGGGACGGCGCGGCCGCGTGTCGCCCCGGGGGCGGGTTCCGGCCGGCCATGTTCCAGGCGGCCATCGACGCGGGTGCTCCGGTGGTGCCACTGCGGCTCGGGTACCGGATCGCGGACGACGGGGCGTGCACCACGGTCGCCGCGTTCCTCGGCGCGGACACCCTGCTGCGTTCGGTGGCCCGGGTGGTCGCGGCCCGGCATCTGGTGGTGTCGGTGACGATCGCCGCCGCGCTGCACCCGGGGCAGGACGCCGACCGGCGGTTGCTGGCCCGGGCCGCCGAGTCGGCCGTACACCTGGTGGCGGCCGTTCCGGCGCGGACCCGGCTGCGGCCGGTCGCCACTTCGCTCCCGACGGTCCCGACGCCGACGGCGCACCCCGGCCGGGAGTTGGACCTGGCCGCCTGACCCGGCGCCGCCGCGCCCGGCGTGCCGCGCGTTTGCTGGCCGTCCGCGTCAGCCCGCCGCGCCGCGTCCGTCTACCCGCGCCGTGCTCGGGCGGGAACCCGTCAAGATCCGCGCAAAAACAGGGATGTTGCTGCTTCCGGTGCGCCTGAGGCAGCAACATCCCTGAAGTTGCGCGGATCTTGGCGGGTGTCGCCCACATCTCGCGACAGTCTTGTCGTATCGCGATGTATCGCGTTACTGTCTCCTCGGGAGGCGCGCTGCGGCGTGCCGTCGAGAGGAGCGCAGCCATGGCCGGATGGACGGTCGAGAGACCGCAGCGGCTCACCCTGGACGGCCCGGTCGACCGGCTGGACGTCCGCCTCGTCAGCGGGCGGCTCAACGTGGTCGCCGCCGACGGGCCGACCCGGATCGACGTCACCGAGGTCGGCCGCCGGCCGGTCCTGATCGACCATTCGGACGGCCGCCTCAGCATTCGCCAGGAGCGCGAGTGGGGCTGGTCGGGCTTCCTGCGCGGGCTCCGCGCGATCCACCGCTTCCCCCGGGTGGACGTCTCGGTGGCTGTGCCCGCCGACGTGCTCGCCGATCTGGGCCTGGGCACGGGCTCGGTGGTCGTCTCGGGGCTGCGCCGGCAGACCACCGTCGACCTCGCCGCCGGTCAGATCACCCTGATGGGGCTGCGCGGCACCACCTCCGCGAAGATCACCTCGGGGCCGGTGGAGGCGCTGGGCGTTCGCGGCGACCTCACCCTGGAGACCGTCTCCGGGGAGGTGATCCTCGCCGACAGCGCCGCCGAGCGGGTGCGGGCGCAGACGGTCTCCGGTGCCATCACCTGCGACCTTGGTGGACGCCGGCACAGCGACATCCGGCTCTCCACGATCTCCGGCAGCATCACCGTCCGGGTCCGCGAGGACAGCGACCTCTCCGTGCGGTTGAACACCGCCGCCGGCCGGATCACCAGCGGCTTCCCGCAGGTACGCAGCGCGACGTACCCGCTGCCGAGCAGCGAGGGGGTGCTCGGCAACGGTGACGGTAAGCTCTGGGCCTCCGCGACCTCGGGCAGCATCGCTCTGCTCGCCCGCGCGGTCGACGACGATTCCGAGGAGCTGCCGTGACCGCCGTGTTCAGCCACGGACGGCTCCGGCTCTACCTGCTCAAGCTCCTGGACGACGGTCCCAAGCACGGCTACGAGCTGATCCGGCTCCTGGAGGACCGGTTCCTCGGGCTGTACGCGCCCAGCGCCGGCACCATCTATCCCCGGCTGCAACGGCTGGAGGCCGAAGGGCTGGTCAGCCACACCGCCGCCGGTGGCCGCAAGACGTACGCCATCACCGACGCCGGCCTCGACGAGCTGCGCCAACGCGCCGGTGAGCTGGCCTCGTTGGAGGCGGACATCGCGGCCTCGGTGGCCGACCTCTCCACCCTGGCCGGTGAGATCCGCAGCGAGGTGCGCGGCTCGACGCGTGACCTCAAGCGGGAGCTGAGCGAGGCCGCCCGGCAGACCCGGCGGGCGCGGTGGGCACCCGCCGCGTCGTCGCATCGACCGCCGCCGCCCGGCGCGCCACGCGCCACCCTGCTCGACGAGTTCGACGAGCGGCTCACGTCGTTCACCGCCGAGGTGAGCCGCCTGGCGCGCGGGCGGCAGTTCAGCGACACTCAGCTGCGCACGGCGATCCGGCTACTCGACGGGGCCCTGGACGGGCTGCGCCGGCTGCTGCGCTGACCGTTCGGCGACTCACAGGATTTTTCCAGGGAGTGTCCAGCGTCGGTGCAGTGAGGTCACCGATGATTGGGCCCATGCCCGCTACCCAGACCGAGGCGCGACTTCTCGTCGTCGAGGACGACCCCAACATCCTCGAACTGCTCTCCGCGAGCCTGCGCTTCGCGGGCTTCGACGTGGCCACCGCGACCAGCGGCAGCGCGGCCCTGAACGCCGCCAAGGACCACCGGCCCGACCTCGTCGTGCTCGACGTGATGCTGCCGGACCTGGACGGCTTCGAGGTCATCCGGATGCTACGGGAGGGCGGTACGCGTACCCCGGTGGTCTTCCTGACCGCGCGGGACGCCACCGACGACAAGATCCGCGGGCTCACCCTGGGCGGCGACGACTACGTCACCAAGCCGTTCAGCCTGGAGGAGTTGACCGCCCGGATCCGCGCCGTGCTGCGGCGCACCACCACCGGCGAGCAGGCGCCGTCCCGGCTCACCTTCGCCGACCTGGAACTGGACGAGGAGACCCACGAGGTGCACCGCGCCGGGCAGCGGGTGCAGCTCTCCCCGACCGAGTTCAAGCTGCTGCGCTACCTGATGCTCAACGCCAACCGGGTGCTGTCCAAGGCGCAGATCCTCGACCACGTCTGGAACTACGACTTCCGGGGCGACGACAACATCGTCGAGTCCTACATCTCCTACCTGCGCCGCAAGGTCGACACCGGTCAGCCCCGGTTGATCCACACCCTCCGTGGCGTGGGGTACGTGCTGCGCAAGCCGGCGGCGTGAACCCGGTCCAGCAGGCGAAGGTGCGGGTCCGCAGCGTGCCGCTGCGGCTGAAACTGGTCACCTCGGTGCTCACGTTGGTCGCCGTCGCGCTGCTGGTGATCAGCTCGCTGACCGCCTACTTCCTGCGCAACTACCTGCAGGGCCAGGTCGACGGGCAGGTCAGGTCGACCGCCCAGGGCCTCGGCCAGTTGCTCCCGAAGCTGCGCAGCGGTGAGGTCGGCGCGATGCTGCCCAGCGACTACGTCGTCATCGTGGCCGACGAGCAGCAGGTGTACCAGCCCAAATACGACGACCGCAGCTACGACCCCGACCAGCTGCCCGCGTTCCCCACCAGCCGGGCGGGCTTCGAGGCGCAGGAGGGCGAGCCGCAGACCGTCCTGTCCCACAACGGCTACACCCGCTGGCGGGTGTACTACGCCCCGCAACCGGACGGCTCCGTGCTGGCCGTGGGCCAGCCGCTGACCGACGTGGACCGGGCGGTGAAGCAGCTCGTCTGGATCGACCTGCTGGTCGGCGGCGCGGTGCTGATCATGCTGGCCTCGGTGGGCGCGGCGATCGTCCGGACCAGCCTCAAGCCCCTCGTCGAGATCGAACAGACGGCCGCCGCCATCGCCGGTGGCGACCTCACCCGCCGGGTGCCCGACCCCGAGCCCGGTCAGGAGTATCCGACCTCCGAGCTGGGCCGGCTCTCCCGTGCGCTGAACGCGATGCTCACCCAGATCGAGGCGGCGTTCACCGCTCGCGCGGCATCCGAGACGGCCGCCCGGTCGGCGGAGTTCAGCGCCCGGGACGCGGCCGCCGCCGCCCAGGCGTCCGAGGCGCGGGCGCGGCGCTCCGAGGAGCGGATGCGGCAGTTCGTGGCGGACGCCTCGCACGAACTGCGGACCCCGCTCACCACCATCCGTGGCTTCGCCGAGCTGTACCGGCAGGGCGCGGCCCGCGCACCGGAGCAGACCGCCGGTCTGCTGCGCCGCATCGAGGACGAGGCGGCCCGGATGGGTCTGCTGGTGGAGGACCTGCTGCTGCTGGCCCGGCTGGACCGGGAACGCCCGCTGTCGCTGGCCCCGGTGGAGCTGCCGGTGCTCGCCTCCGACGCGGTGCAGGCGGCCCGCGCGATGGCCCCGGACCGGCGGATAGACCTGGACATCGAGCCTGGGTCGGGTCCGCTCGTCGTCTTCGCCGACGACGCGCGCCTGCGCCAGGTCATCGGCAACCTCGTCACCAACGCCCTCACCCACACCCCGCCGGACGCCGAGGTTCTCGTGCGACTGCGCGCCGAGACGGGCAACCTCGCGGTCATCGAGGTCGCGGACACCGGCCCGGGGCTCTCGCCGGAGCAGGCGGAGCGGGTGTTCGAGCGGTTCTACCGGGCCGACGCGGCGCGGACCCGACGCGCCGACGGCAACACCGGCACCGGGCTCGGCCTGGCCATCGTGGCGGCTCTGGTGACCGCCCACCACGGCTCGGTCGAGGTGGCCGAGACGCCCGGTGGCGGGGCCACCTTCCGGGTCCGGCTGCCGCTGCTGCCGCCGGACGAGGGAAGCGGCGAGTGACTTTCAGCCAACTTCCAGGACGGTTCCAGCTTGATCGCAGTGCCGAGGGAGAAGGTAGGGACATGACCGAGTTCGAGTCCGACCCGCAGCGCCGGCCGGCCCCCACCGACGCCGAGCCGTCGCACCCCACCGCCGAGCTGCCGCGCGACGAGCGCGCGCAGTCCGACTCTCCGACCACCCCTGTGCCGGCCGGCGGCGACGCGACGCCGACCGCCGCCAGCCCGGCCGCCGACGACGCGCCGACCGCGCCGGTCGCGCACGTCGGCCAGCCCACCGGGTACGAGCAGCCGACCGCCGGGTACCAGCCGGCCGCCGGTCAGCCCACCGGGTACGAGCCCCCGGCCGCTGGCTCGTCCGCGCCGCCGTACCCGGTCTCCGGCCACCCGACGTCCGGCCAGCACGGCTACCCGCAACCGGCCGACGGCCGCTACCCGGGTGCCCCCTGGTACGCGGGCCAGCAGTCCGGCTGGGCCGGCGGGGGCCAGCCGGGCGGGGCCTACCCGCAGCACCCGGGTCAGCACGCCCAGCACGCCCAGCACCCGGGACAGCCCGTGCCGCCCTGGGGCCCGCAGGTCACGCCGCCGGGATCCGGGCCCCGGCCGAGCCGGATCGCCAAGTTCGCCGGTGCCGGTGTCGCGGTGTTCGCCCTGATGCTCGGCTCCGGCGTGGCCGGTGGGGCGCTCGCGCTCGCCCTCGACGGCGACCGCGGTGGCGTCACCCGCACCTACACGGCCGCCCCGGTGCTCAACAGCGCGGACCTGCCGAAGATCGCCGCCGCCGTACAGGACAGCGTCGTCTCCATCGCCACCGACAGCGGTGAGGGCTCCGGCGTGGTGCTCACCGCCGACGGGTACGTACTCACCAACAACCACGTGGTCGCCTCCGCGAGCGGGGACACCGTGCAGGTGGTCTTCGCCGACGGCAGGAACGTCCAGGCGAAGATCATCGGCACCGACCCGAAGACCGACCTGGCCGTGGTCAAGGCCAACGGGGTGAGCGACCTCAAGCCGGCGAAGTTCGGCGACAGCGACGCCATGCAGGTCGGCGACCAGGTCCTCGCACTGGGCAGCCCGCTCGGCCTCCAGGGCTCGGTGACCGCCGGCATCCTCAGCGCCCGGGACCGCACCATCCGGGCCGGTGAGGGCCAGCAGCAGGACCCGAGGCAGCAGGGTCAGGCCGTCAGCTCGATCTCCGGCCTGCTCCAGACCGACGCGCCGATCAACCCCGGCAACTCCGGTGGCGCGCTGGTCAACACCCGGGGTGAGGTGATCGGCGTCAACACCGCCATCGCCACCTCCGGGCAGAGCACCGGCAACATCGGCGTCGGCTTCGCCATCCCCAGCAACAAGGCCAAGGACGTGGCGGGCAAGCTCCAGCGCGGCGAGAAGGTCAGCCACCCGTCGCTCGGGGTCGGCGTCAACCAGGCCGAGGGCGGCGGCGCGCTGGTCGCCTCGGTCACCCCGGGCAGCCCCGCCGAGAAGGCCGGCCTCCAGCAGGGCGACGTGGTCACCCGCTTCGGCGACAAGCCGATCAACGACTCCGACGACCTGGTCGGCGCGGTGCAGGCCGGCAAGGTCGGTGACCGGGTCGAGCTGCACTTCAAGCGCAACGGTGCGGAGAAGACGGTGACCGTGACGCTCGCCGAGACGTCCTGACCGACACCAGAACCTGCCTCCCTCCGGCGGCGGGTGGCGGAGCCAAGGGGGTTGGCTCCGCCACCCGCCGCTTTTTCCACGGCGGTTCACCCCGTTCGGGTGAACCGCCGTCACCTGGGTGCCCGGCAGGCTCGGCGGGCGAGCCGGCGAGCGTACGGGGGTGGACCGATGAGCGGGGTGGACGATCAGCGGATCCAGCGGGACGTCCTGGCCGAGCTGGCCTGGGATCCGCAGGTGCTGCCGAACGAGATCGGGGTGACCGTCGACCAGGGGGTGGTGACCCTCAGCGGGTACGTCGACGGCGCTGCCCGTGGCTGGGCAGCCACCCGCTGCGCCCAGCGGGTGCGGGGCGTACGCGCGGTGGCCGACGAGATCGAGGTACGGCTACCGGGGACGCCGGGGCGTACCGACGGTGACATCGCCCTCGCGGCGTCCCGCGCCCTCGAATGGGACAGTTTCGTGCCCGCCGAGCGGCTGGACGTCAGCGTGGCCGACGGCTGGCTGATACTGCGCGGCGAGGTCGAGTTCGGCTGGCAGCGCCGGGCCGCCGAGGGGGAGTTGCGCAGGCTGGACGGCGTACGGGGGATCACGAACCTCGTCGAGGTGCGACCGTCGACGCCACCGCCGGACGAGCGGACGCGTCAGGAGGTCCTGCGCGCGCTGACCCGGACGCTCGGCGGCGAACGGGTGACGGTGGAGGTGGACGGTGACACGCTGGTCCTCGCCGGGGTGGTCCGCTCGTGGTGGGAACGGGACCAGGTGGAGCGGGTGGCGTGGTCGACGCCGGGTGTGCGGGTCGTGCACGACCAACTCCTGGTCGGCGGGTGAGCGTCCGTCTTGTCCGGTTTAGCGGAGGGCCTGGGGGGAACCCGCCGCGAACCATGCCGACCGGGGGACCAACGGGGAGGACTCGTGGCCGTCAACCACCCGCCCGCCGACCGCCCACCGGAGCGGTCGTTGCGCATCGCGATGGTGGTCCCGCCCTGGCTGTCCGTGCCGCCGCCCGGCTACGGCGGTCTGGAACAGGTGGTGGCCGGTCTGGTGGACGCGTTGACCGCGCACGGACACGCGGTGACGTTGTTCGGCGCGGGTGAACAGCACGGCACCGCCGCCACGGGCTTCGTCTCCACGGTGCCGGAGGTGCAGTACGAACGACTCGGCGAGTCACTGCCGGAGTTGGCGCACCTGGCCCGGGTGAACCGCCTGATCACGCCGGCCGACTTCGACGTGATCCACGACCACAGCACGATCGGTCCGCTGGTGGCCGGCCGGCGCTCGGTGCCGACGGTCGCGACCGTGCACGGCAACCCGGTGGGGGAGTACGGCGACGTGCTCGGCGACGTCGACGAGGACGTCGCCCTGGTGGCCATCTCGCACGCTCAGCGTCGACTCAACACGGACCTGCCCTGGGCCGGTACCGTGCACAACGCGCTGGACCTGCGGGGTTTTCCGCGCAAGACCGAGCCGGGCCCCGGGCCGGTGCTGTGGCTGGCCCGGTTCAGCCCGGACAAGGGCCCGGACGTCGCCATTCGTGCCTGCCGGGAGGCCGGCCTGCCGCTGGTGCTGGCCGGCAAGTGCAACGAGCCCGCCGAGCGGCGGTACTTCGAGCAGGTCGTCGCGCCGCTCGTCGACGAGGACGTGACGGTCGTCCTCAACGCCGACCGTGCCGAGACCCTGCGGATGCTCGTCGACGCCCGCTGCCTGATCATGCCGATCCAGTGGGACGAGCCGTTCGGCATGGTGATGCTGGAGGCGATGGCGACCGGTACGCCGGTGGTGGCGCTGGACCGGGGAGCGGTGCCGGAACTGGTACGGCCGGGACGAACCGGGCTGGTCTGCCGCGGGCCCGAGGAGTTGCCGGCGGCGTTGCTGGCCGTCTGGGAGCTGGACCCGCGCGACTGCGTCGAGCACGTGGCCGAGAACTTCTCGGTCGAGCGGATGGCGTACGGCTACGAGGAGGTCTACCAGCGTTTCGCCCTCGGCCGGCGGGACGTCCGACACACGGTCCCCGTCGCGGTGCGCTGACCGGTTCGCCCCGCGTCAGACCCGGGCCGCGCCCAGCTCGGCGATCGCGGCGTCGAGCCGCTGCGCGTACGCCGGGCTGATTCCCCCCTCGCCGAGCCGGACGGCGACCTTCGCGCGCAGCTGGGCCACCGACGGTGCCAGCTCGTCCCGGCCGGAGCTGACGGCGGCCAACATGTTGCCCAGCGCCTGGCGTAGGTCGAGGCCGACATCGCTGCGGATCTCCCCGTCGCGCACCCCGTCGTCGACGAGCCTGTTGACGCGAAGGCCGGCTTCGGCGAGGGTGCCCGGCTCGGCGGTGGACGCGACGGTGGGCGGCGCCGACGAGGGCGCCGGTTGGCGCGGTGCGGTTGTCGGCGGATCGGTCGGCGGAGCACTGGGTGCGGGCGTCGTCGGGCCGGCCGTGGGTTGGGCCTGACGGCCCGGCTGGTCGTCGGGGAGCAGGGCCACGCCGGCCAGCGCCACGGCGACGGCCAGGACCACGGGGATCAGCAGCAGCGCCGGACGTCGGAGCGACCGACCGGGACGGTCGCCGGGTGGCGTCAGCGGCCGGGGCACGTCGTCGGCGCGGACCGCCGTCACGACGCCGACGGCCGCGCCCGGAGCCGCACTCGGCGGTGGCGGCTGTGCCGGCAGGGCCGGGACCGGCACCGTGATCGCGGCGGTCGGCGGTTCGGGCGTCAGCAGGTGGCCGCGCAGCACGGTGGCGACCTGCCGGGCCGTCGGCCGGTCGGCCGGGTCGCGGGCGAGGCTGCGCAGGCAGATCCGGGCGACCTCGGCCGGCAACTCCGGCATGCCGGCCAGCGTCGGCGCGGGGCCGTCGGCGAGCGCGGCGCTGAGCTGTTCCCAGGTGTCCGCCGGGTACGGCACCCGCCCGGTCAACGCCTCGTACAGCAGGACGCCGAGCGAGTAGACGTCGGTGGCCGGCTGGGCGGGCGCGCCGTCGAGGCGTTCCGGGGCAACGTACGCCGGGGTGCCGAACGTGCCGCCGTCCTCGTCCTCGTCGGGCGCGCCGATCCGGGTGGCGATGCCGAAGTCGAGGACCTTGACCCCCATCGCCGTCATCATGACGTTGGCCGGGGTGATGTCCCGGTGGACGATGCCCAGCCGGTGCGCGGCGGCCAGCGCGTCGGCGACCTGGGCGCCCACCTCGACGGCCTCGGGCCACGGCAGCGGCCCCTCGGTGAGCCGCAGCTCCAACTCCTCGCCGCTGAGCAGCTCCATCACGACGAACGAGGTGATGGAGCCGTCCGGGTCGACCGTCTCGCCGTAGTCGTGCACCGACGTCACGTGCGGGTGCACCAGCTGTGCGGCGGCGCGCGCCTCCTCCCGCACCATGTCGCGGAACCGCGCGTCGGCGGCCAACGAGGCGGCGAGCACCTTGAGCGCCACGAAGCGGTCGAGCACCTCGTCCCGTGCGCGCCAGATGACCGACATGCCGCCGGCACCGATCTGGTCGATGAGTCGGTACCTGCGGGCCAGCAAGCGGCCCGGATGGAGCGCTGCCTTCACGGATCGCACCTGCCCTCGGGGTGGGAGCGGTATCAGGTTGCGCGAATGTGTCCACCCTGTCAACGCCGACGGTTCGGATCGTCGGCGGACGGTGGCTGGGGTGCGCCGACCGTCCGTTGGCGGCGGCCCGTGGGGTGGGCGGCGGGCCCGTGCCAGGATGAGGACATGGCTCCGGGACCGGTGGCGTTCGTACTCGGCGGCGGCGGGGTGCTCGGCGCCGTCGAGGTGGGCATGCTGCGCGCCCTGTTCCGCGCCGGCATCAAGCCCGACATGGTGCTCGGCACGTCGATCGGCGCGGTCAACGGCGCGCTGGTGGCCGCCGACCCGTCCGAGGCGGTGACCGACCGGCTGGTCCGGCTCTGGGCGTCACCCGAGGCCAGTGAGGTGTACGGCGACTCGGTCGCCCGACAACTGCGTCGCTTCGCCGCCCGTACCCATCTGCACTCGCCCCGGCCGCTGCGCCGGCTGCTGGAATCCGAGCTGGGCGTGGACACCACCTTCGCCGACCTGCGGGTGCCGTTCCGCTGCTGCGCCGCCCACATCGAGCGGGCCGCCGAGCACTGGTTCACCAGCGGCCCGGTCGTGCCGGCGGTGTTGGCGTCGGCGTCGGTGCCGGGCCTGCTTCCGCCCACGGAGATCGACGGCGCGCACTACATCGACGGTGGCATCGTCAACTCCATCCCGATCGGCGAGGCGGTGGCCGCGGGTGCCGGCCAGGTCTTCGTCCTCCAGGTGGGTCGGATCGAACGGGAGCTGACGCCGCCGCGTCGGCCGTGGGAGATCGCGCAGGTGGCGTTCGAGATCTCCCGCCGGCACCGCTTCTTCCGGGAGATGGCCGCGCTGCCCGAGGGGGTGGAGGTGCACGTCCTGCCGACCGGAGGGTTGAATCCGCGCGACGACACGCCGTGGGCGTACCGGGACATGGCGGCGGTGGGCCGCCGGATCAGCCGGGCGTACACCGCTTCCCGTCGTTACCTCGCCACCCACGTGGAACGCTGATGCCGCTGCCTCCCCGGTGGCTGCGGCGGCTGCTGATCGCTCCCGGCGTGGTGCTGCTGGCGTTTCTCGTGGTGACCACGCTGCCGGTGTGGGCGCTGCTGGCCGCGGCCGCGTCGCCGCTGGTCCCGGGCCGGCTGCGCCCGCTACGGCTGCTCTGGATCGGTTGCGTCTACCTGGTCTGGGACGCCGCCGCGCTGCTCGCGTTGTTCGTGCTCTGGCTGGCCTCCGGCTTCGGCTGGCGCAGCCGGTCGCCGGGGTTCCAGCGCGCGCACTACGTGCTGGCCGGCTGGTTCCTGCGGGTGCTGTTCTGGCAGGCCCGCTGGTCGCTGCGGTTGAACATCGACGTGGTCGGCACCGACCCGGACACTGCGCTGCCCGGCCGGCCCGAGCTGGTGCTGTGCCGGCACGCCGGGCCGGGCGACTCGTTCATCCTGATCCACGGGCTGGTCAACTGGTTCAAGCGGGAGCCCCGGATCGTCCTGAAGGACAGCCTCCAGTGGGACCCGGCGATCGACGTGCTGCTCAACCGGCTGCCCAACCGGTTCATCGCCCCCACGGCGGAGCGCGGCGAGGAGACCGTACGCCAGGTCGGGCACCTGGCCTCCGGCCTGGACGACAACGACGCCTTCGTGATCTTTCCTGAGGGCGGCAACTTCACCCCGAAGCGGCGACTGCGGGCCATCGCCCGGCTGCGCTCGCTGGGCCTCGAACGCATGGCGCGGCGTGCCGAACGGATGCGCCACGTGCTCGCCCCGCAGCCCGGCGGGGTGCTCGCCGCGCTGGACGCCGCACCGGACGCCGGGGTCATCTTCGTCGCCCACACCGGTCTGGACCAGCTGCTGACCGTCGGCGACGTGTGGCGGGAACTGCCCATGGACAAGCGGATCGTGATGCGGTTCTGGTCGGTGCCGCCGGAGGAGGTGCCGACCGAACGGCAGCAGCGCATCGACTGGCTCTTCGACTGGTGGGCGCAGATCGACACGTGGATCGCCGCCAACCGGTGAGCGGGCTCAGCACCTCGTCGCCGCGTAGGGTGCGCTCGTGGACCAGATCTGCGTGGTGACGACGGTGGTGGATGCGCGTTCGGTCGCGGACGTGCTGGCGGCCGCGGCCGTCGCCGGGCGGCTCGCCGCCTGTGCCCAGGTCGGCGGTCAGGTGGACAGCACCTACTGGTGGCGTTCCGGGGTGGAGACCAGCACCGAGTGGTCGGTGCAGTTCAAGACCGCGCCGGACCGGTTGGCCGCGCTGGTCGACCAGATCCGGGCCAGCCACCCGTACGAGGTTCCGGAGATCCTGGTGTCCAGGGTGGAGTGCGGTGACCCCGGGTACGCGGCCTGGGTACACGACCACACCCGCCCCTAGGTACGCCTACTCTGGGCGGTGCCCCACCGGCTTGTCGATGATGGCCGGGTGGACGACACCCGCTATCCCTGCCCCGCCTGCGGCGGCCCGGCCGATCTGAACGCCGGGTGCGCCGGATGCCAGCGCCCACCGGACCCGACGGCGGCCGAGGTGGTACGACTCGGCCGGGAGGTGGCTCGGCTCGAACCGGAGGTCGAGCGGGCCCGCCGGACGTACACCGAGTTGGCGGGCCTGCTGGCGGCGACCTCGCGGCGACGCGCCGAGCTGGCTGCCGTCGTGCGGGCACAGCGGGCGGCGGCGACCCCGGTCGTGCCGGCGACGCCGCTCGCCGCGTCGACGCCAGCGGTGGTTTCGCCGCCGCCCGGTGCGGCGGAGGCCTCGACCCGGACCGTCCAGGGGTTGCTGTTCGTCCTTGGTGGACTCCTACTCGGTACGGCGGCGGTGGTCTTCACGGCGGTGGCCTGGGCGGCCGTGGGGGTCGGTGGCCGGGCGATGATCCTGGCGGCGGTCACGGCTCTGGTCCTGGCCGTCCCGTTGCTGGTGGTCCGGCGGGGTCTACGGGGGACGGCGGAGACGTTCGCCGCGGTGGGCCTGCTGCTGGTGCTGCTCGACGGGTACGCCGCCTGGTCGGTGAACCTGGGCGGGGTGGCCGGTTGGCCGGGCACCCGCTACGCCGCGCTGGTCGGGGGGAGCAGCGCGGTGGTCGCCGTCGCGTACGGGCGGCTCAGCGGGTTGGTCGGGCCCTGGTTCACCGCGCTGGTGGCGGCCCAGCCGGTGCTGCCGCTGCTCGCGGTGGAGGCCGAGGTCGGCGCGTCCGGCTGGGCGCTGGTGCTGCTCGGGGTGGCCCTGCTCGACCTGGTGGTGCTGGTCGCGTTGCGCGACGGCGTGGCCGGCGCCCGGCTTGCCGGTCGGGTGCTCGCCGGAGTGGGTCACGTCGGCGCGCTGGTCGCCGCCGCCGCGTGTGCGCTGGTGCCGTTGTCGATCGGGCGGGCGGCGGGTACGCCGTTGCTGGCCGGGGGACCGTTGCTGCTGGTCGCGGTGACGGGGGTCGGTGCGGCGTGGCTGGTCGGTGGCGCGGCGCTGCGGACGGTGGCGGCCGGCCTGCTGGTTCCGGTGCTCGCCGCCGCGCTGCTGCGCCCGGTGGGTGAGCTGCGGCCGTCGCTGCTGCTGCTCGCGGCGTCGGCGGTGGCGGTCGTCCTGGCGGGGGTGGTGCGGCTGCTGCCCGCCGGTTGGCGTGCCGGGCCGCGTGCCGGCGCGCTGCTGGTGGCCGCCGGTACGGCGCAGATCGCCGCGCTGATCACCGGTGCGCTGGCGGTGGCCGCCGCCGCCCGGTCGCTGCCGCCGTGGCACGGTGCCGGTTGGGGGCCGGACCTGAGGTGGGGCTGGCAGGTGGCGCCCGCCGTGGCGTTGGCGCTGGCCGGGACCGCAGCACTGCTGCCTCGACGCGGGTGGGCGACGCTCGCCTCGGCCGTCGCGGTGGTGGTGCTGCTCGCCGTCCCGGCCGGCTGGACGGCGTCGTGGGCGTCGGTGGTGGCCGTGGACCTGGTGGGTGGGTCTCTGCTGCTGCTCGCCGTGCTGGCGCGTCCGACGAGCCGACCGGCGCTCCTGCTCGGCTGGGCGTCCGGCGGCGCGGTCCTGCTCGGGCACGCGCTGCTGGTGGCGCTCGCCGATCCGGTCGGCGTGGCGGTGGCGCTGGGCACCACCGGGGTGCTCGGGGTGGCGTTGGCGGCGCGGCGGGGGGTCGGGGCGTACCGCCGGGTGGCGGGTGTGGGCGTGCTGGTCGCGCAGCTCACGCTGCCCGGCGTCGCCGCAGTCGCGCTGTTCGCGGCCGGCGTGCCGCCGTGGTGGCAGGCCCGCGCGGCCCTGGCCGCCGCCGGGCTGTCGCTGGTCGCGGCGCTCGCGGTGCGCCGCCACCGGGTCGACCTCATCGGGTACGCGGTGACGGGCGCGGTGGTCGCCGTGTTGGCGGCCGGGGTCGCGCCGCTGGTGGCGGCGGGGGACGAGCCGGTCACCTGGTACGCCGCGCTGGCGGCGCTGGGTGTCGCGCTCGTCGTCCGCTGGGGCGGCCTGTCGACGACCGGTGCCGAGCCGGTCGGCCCGGGGGAGCGGTCGACGGTCGGGGGGCCGTCGGTGGTCGGCGCGTCGGGTGTGCTGGTGGCGGCGGGGGCCGTGCTGGCGGGGGTCGCGGTGCTGGCCGCGGTGCCGGCGGTGTGGGGGGCGCTGTTCGCGCCGTACGGCATCCCCGGGCCGGTCTGGTCCGGCGCGCCGACCGTCGTCGCCGACCGGGGGCTGCTCCCCGCCGGGTTGGCGCTCGTCACGCTGGCGCTGGCGGCGGTGCTGGCCGGTCGGCGGGTACGCCCACCGCTGCTGACCGCTGTGCCGTTCGCCGGTGCCGCGCTGCCGGTGCTGCTCGTCGCGGTGGGCGCGCCCTGGCCGGTGCTGCCGGCGGCCACCCTGCTCGTCGGGGTGTCCGCGCTGCTGCTCGCCGCGCTGCTGACGCCGCGGCGGGCGCTCGTGTCGCTCGTCGTACCCACGGGGGCGGTGCTGGTCGTGGCCGGGGTGACGGGGTTCCTGGCCACCCGGTCCGGCACGCTCGTGGCCGAGAGCACGCTCGTCGTGACGGCCGTGGTCGTCGGCGTCGGGGCGCGGGTGGCCGGGGTCCGCGTGGCCGGCAGCGTCGCGGCGGTGGCGGCGGCGTGCGCGTTGGCGGTGTCGGCAACGCTCGCCGGTGGGCTGCCGGTGCGGGCGGCGGCGTACCCGCTGCTGGGGGTGGCCGTGCTGGTCCTCGCCGCAGCCGCCGCCGCGAGCGGTCGACGGGCGCTCGTGGGGCGGGTGCTGGACGCCGCCGCGCAGGCGGTGGCGCTGGTGGCGGCGGTGCTCGCCGTCGAGTCGGCCCGGCATCTCGCGACCGTCTGCGTGCTGTGGGGGGCGGCCGTGGCGCTGCGGCTGCTGCGGCGTGGCGAACCGGCCGCTCGACGGTGGCGGTTCGCGGCCGTCGCCGCCGGCAGTGAGCTGCTCGGGGCGTGGGTGCTGCTGGCGGCGGGTGGGGTGACCGTGCTGGAGGCGTACACCCTGCCGGCGGCGGCGCTCGCCGTCGGGGCCGGGCTGCTGGCGTTGCGGACCCGGGCGGGCCTGACCAGTTGGCCGGCGCTCGGTCCGGGGCTGGTCGCGGCGCTGGTGCCGAGCCTGGTGTCGGTGCTGGCCGGGTCGGAGCCGCAGCCGTGGCGGCGGTTGCTGCTCGGGGCGGCGGCGCTGGGCGTCGTGTTGGCCGGGGCCCGCCGCCGCTGGCAGGCGCCGGTGGTGGTCGGGGGCGCGGTGCTGGCGGTCCTGGCGCTGCACGAGTTGGCCCGGGGCTGGGACCTGCTGCCCCGGTGGATCTACCTGGGCGTCGGCGGGTTGGCGCTGATCGGGCTGGCCGCGAGCTACGAGCGGCGGCGGCGTGACCTGGCCCGACTGCGTGCCGTGGTGGCCCGGCTGGGCTGACACCGAACCGGGGGTAGGGCGTGCCCTACCCCCGGTTCGGGGGTTTCCAGGGTTACTCAGCGCAACGGTTCCGGCGAGAGTTGACAGTGCGCCCGGACCAGCCGGTGTGGGCCCAACGTCGAACGGGGGAACAGCGATGGCGCTCGGAGCGGTGGCGGAACGGCCCGTACGACGGCGGGGTAGTGACTACGCACAGTTGTCCCGACGGATCAGTCAGGCCGGTCTGCTGGAGCGGCGGCCCGCCTCGTACGTGGCTCGGATCGTGCTCACCCTCGGCGCGTTCGTGGCCGGCTGGGTCGCCGTGGCCCTCGTCGGCGACTCCTGGTGGCAGGTGGCGCTCGCCGTCGTACTGGCGGTCGCCACCACCCAGGTCGCGTTCCTGGGCCACGACGCCGGACACCGCCAGATGTTCCGTCGTCGCCTTCCCAGCGAGCTGGTCGGGTTGGTCGCCGGCAACGCGGCGGTGGGGCTCAGCTACGGCTGGTGGGTCGACAAGCACAACCGGCACCACGCCAACCCGAACCACGAGGACGAGGACCCGGACGTCGGGGCGGGCGCCCTGGTGTGGACGCACGAGCAGGCGTCGGGCACCCGGGGATTCGGCCGGTGGTTGGCGCGACGGCAGGCGTACCTGTTCTTTCCGATGTTGCTGTTGGAGGGCCTGAACCTGCATGTGGCGAGTATCCGGGCGATCGTCGGTCGAGGGCCCGACGGCCGGTACGCCACCCCGATGCGGCACCGCGCGGTCGAGGCGGCGCTGCTCGTGGCGCACACCCTCGGCTACGGGGCGCTGCTGCTGGCGGTCATGTCGCCGGGCAAGGCGCTGCTCTTCGCCGCCGTGCACCAGGGGCTGTGGGGCCTCTACATGGGCTGCGCGTTCGCGCCGAACCACAAGGGCATGCCGATGCCGACCGCCGAGGACGAGTTGGACTTCCTCCGCAAGCAGGTGCTGACCTCGCGCAACGTGCGGGGTAGCCGGCTGGTCGACACCGCGCTGGGTGGGCTCAACTACCAGATCGAGCACCATCTGTTCCCGAACATGCCCCGGGCCAACCTGCGCCGGGCCCAGCCGATCGTCCGCGCCTACTGCGCCGAGCAGGGCATCTCGTACGCGGAGACACCTCTGGTGGAGTCGTACCGGCAGGCGCTCGCCCACCTGCACGAGGTGGGCCGGCCGCTGCGCGGCTGACGCGTCCCACCGTGCCGTCCACCGATGGCGCGTCCGACCCGACGGACGCGCCACCGGTAGGGTCTGGTCATGGCAGACCTGCTCACCGCGGACGCGGTGCGAGAAGAGCTGGGCGGGTTGTCCGACTGGTCGGGCGACCCGACCGGCATCGGCCGTACCGTCCAGCTCGGCAGTTTCCCGGACGCCATCGCGGTGGTGGACCGGGTGGCGCGGATTGACGACATCGTCCGGAGTGCGGCATGAGATTCGAGATCAGCAAGGTGCTCGACGCCATCGAGGGGCGGGTCTGCACGGACCCGTCGCTGGCCCGGGCGGTGCTCGACCTGGCCGAGATCATTCGTTACCAGGACATCGACGGTGGCCGGCCGGCGAGCCTGCTGCGCCTCGGCATGGTCATCGACGCGCTCTCCCGCGAGTTGGAGGAGGACAGCGTCCAGGTGTACGCGGTGGTGCACCGCGCGCTGCTCTCGGACGCCGACCTGACCTCCAACGAGCGGATGGTGGTGCGCCGCTGGGCGGACGACGGGCTGGTCGAGGTGCTCGACAATCCCGGTGACCGGATGCTGGAGGTGGCCGACCTGCTGGGCGTGCCGGTGCTCACCCGGGTGCGCTTCGACGGGTTGCGCGGGCGGTTCCCGTGGCTGGTCGAGCAGCCCGGCCGGGTGGTCGCCCCGGTGCCGGGCGCGGGTGGCCCGGTGTTCATCGCGCACGTCGGCGGCGGGCACGCCCCGGTCGCCGGCAAGCGCTCGCCCACCGGGGCGAAGCTGCTGGCCCGTCAGTGGCGGTGCCCGGAGTCGGGGTGCGCGCTGTTCGGCGGCGGTGGTGGGGGTGGCGCGTTCGCCGACCTCGCCGGCGGCGCGGACCGTAGCCCGGCCGCGCAGGCGCCGCCCTCGCTGCGCAACGGCGTACCGACCTGCCCCCGGCACGGCGCGCGGCTCGGTGACGTGGGCCCGCGTCCGCGTACGGAGGTGCTCGCGGTACGGGTCGGCGGCCTGGTTCGGCGGCGGTTCGTGCTGAGCGAGGAGCAGCCGGTGGTGGCCGGCCGGGCACCCGAGCAGGAGGGCGGGATCATGCTCGGGCAGTGGCTCAACGACGAGGCCCGGCGGTGGATCAGCCGTGGTCACGTCCACTTCGAGCTGCGGGTCGGCGAAGTCATCGTCACCGACATCAGCACCAACGGCTCGGGCATCCGGCCGGCCGGGTCGATGGCCGAGTCGGACCGGATTCCGCTCGCGCCGCAGCAGTCCCGGGTGCTCGGCGAGAACGACATGATCGAGCTGTACCCCGGCGTGCAGATCGGCCGCGCCGAGGAACTGCCCACCGGCGCCCCGTTCACCCCCACCTCGGTGATGGCCGAGGCCCCCACCATGGCGATGCGCCTACCCCGCCCCTGACCCACCCCGCGCCGACCGGGCGTCGCGCCCGGGAGCCCCGCGTCGATCATGAAGTTATCGCCACGACACGCCGATGTGGCGGGCAATAACTTCATGATCAACGCGGGGCGGCGGGGACCGGGAGCGCGGGTTACGCGGTCAGGACCTCGGCTAGCGTCGTCAGCGCCCGGTCGATCTCGGCTTCGGTGATGACCAGGGGTGGAGCCAGGCGGATGGTGGAGCCGTGGGTGTCCTTGGCGAGGATGCCGCGCGCCATCAGGCGCTCGCACGCCTCGCGTCCGCTCATCAGCGCCGGGTCGATGTCCAGACCGGCCCAGAGACCCCGGACGCGTACGCCGACCAGGCCCTTGCCGAGCAGCCCTTCCAGGCCGGCGCGCAGCCGCTCGCCCAGCTCGGCCGAGCGGCGCTGGAACTCGCCCGTCGCCAACAGCCGGACGACCTCGGTGGCCACCGCACAGGCCAGGGGGTTGCCGCCGAAGGTGGAGCCGTGCTGGCCGGGCTGGAGCACGCCCAGCACGTCGGTGTTCGCGGCCACCGCGGAGACCGGCACGATGCCGCCGCCGAGCGCCTTGCCCAGCAGGTACATGTCCGGCACGACGCTCTCGTGGTCACAGGCGAAGGTCCGGCCGGTACGCCCCAGACCCGACTGGATCTCGTCGGCGATGAACAGCACGTTCCGCTCGGTGCAGACCTGGCGTACGCCGGGCAGGTAGCCCTCCGGCGGGATCACCACGCCCTGCTCGCCCTGGATCGGCTCCAGCAGCACGGCGACGGTGTTCTCGTCGATCGCGGCGGCGAGGGCGTCCAGGTCGCCGTACGGGACCACCGTGAACCCCGGGGTGTACGGCCCGAAGTCGGCGCGGGCGTCCTCGTCGGTGGAGAAGCTGACGATGGTGGTCGTCCGCCCGTGGAAGTTGCCCTCGGCCACCACGATGTTCGCCTGACCGGCCGGCACGCCCTTGACCTGGTAGCCCCACTTGCGGGCCACCTTGATCCCGGTCTCCACGGCCTCGGCGCCGGTGTTCATCGGCAGCACGAGGTCCTTGCCGCACAGCTCGGCCAGCTCCCGGCAGAAGCCGGCGAACTGGTCGTGGATGAACGCGCGGCTGGTCAGCGTCAGCCGGTCGAGCTGGGCGTGCGCGGCGGCGACGAGCTGCGGGTGCCGGTGGCCGAAGTTGAGCGCCGAGTAGCCGGCGAGGCAGTCCAGGTAGCGCTTGCCGTCCACGTCGGTGAGCCACGCGCCCTCGGCCGACGAGATCACCACCGGCAGCGGGTGGTAGTTGTGCGCCGTCCAGCGCTCGGCGTCCCGGACCGCTCCCGGCGTACGCAGCATGTCGTCGATCACTTGCTTGCCTTTCCCTGACGGAGTCGCAGCGTGCAGCACTTCGGTCCGCCGCCGGCCTTGCGTAGCTCGGAGAGGTCGACCCCGATGGTTTCGTAGCCCCGGTCGCGCAGCTTGGCGGCTAGGTCGGTGGCCTGCGCGGACAGCACCACGTGCCGTCCGTCGCTGACCGCGTTCAGGCCCAGCACCTCGGCGTCGGCCATGGTGGCGTGTACGGCGTCGGGGAAGAGCCGGCGCAGCACGGCCTGGCTGCCGGGGGAGAACGCCTCCGGCAGGTACGCCACGGTCCGCTCGTCGAGGACGGTCAGCGCGGTGTCCAGGTGGTAGAAGCGCGGGTCGACGAGCTGCATGGTGATCACCGGGTAGCCGAAGACCTCCTGCAACTGGGCGTGCGCGGCGTGGGCGGTGCGGAAGCCGGTGCCGGCCAGCAGGCGGTCGCCGGCCAGCAGGACGTCGCCCTCACCCTCGTTGACGTGCTTCGGGTCGTACATCTCGAAGCCGGCGGCCTCGAACCAGGCCCGGTAGGCCGGCGCCTCGTCGGCGCGCTGCGGGTCGCGGAACTGCACGGCCATCGCCTTGCCGTCGATCACGGTGCCACCGTTCGCGGCGAAGACCATGTCCGGCAGACCGGGCACCGGAGTGATCTCCTCGACGGTGTGACCCAGGTCAAGATACGTCTGGCGAAGCTGCTCCCACTGCCGGACGGCCAGCGCGGCGTCGACCGGCGCGCTCGGGTCCATCCAGGGGTTGATGGCGTAGTCGACGGCGAAGTACGTCGGCCGGCACATCAGGAGGCGCTGGCTGGTGGCGTCCATCGTCATTGTCCTGCTCCCAGGGGTCGGGCGCGCCCGGCCACCGTGGCCCACGGGCTGGCGCCGTTGCTCAACGTTATGCGGCGTCAGCGGCAGGATCCACCACCGAGAGTTGCGCAGACCGTAGATCCGTTGCGTCTGGAGTCGGATCGGCCGCGATTCGTTGCGCCGACCGGCAGGTGAGGGGTGCATCAGGCGACCGGCGGGCGGGGGCGGTGGGTGGGTGCACGTCCTTTGCTCTGCTTCAGCGGGCGCAACACTTGCTGTCCGGTAATCGGACGCAGGGTGTTGCGTGGGGTGAAGCAGAGCAAAGGACGCGAGGGGAGGGGGGAGGGCGGAGGGCGCAAGGGAACGCCGGGCGCCAGGGGAGAGGGGACGGACCCCGGACACACTTCAGGGGCGGCGAATCGCCGCCCCTGAAAGGGTGTCGCCCTGCTGGTGAACCACCGTCGGGCTGCCGGCGAACCGCCGGCTTCTCGCCGGTGCACCACCGGCGAGCCGAACAGTGCCCGCTAGAAGCGGTCCACAAACTGTGAGTCAAGCCACTCTCGGAGACGCTGCACCCAGTCGCCGTCCGTGGTCGGCCAGACGAACTGGCCGGTCATCGCGAGCACGCCGACCACCACGGCCGCGAGCCCGATGAGGATGCCGAACAGCGCGTCGGTCTTGCCGGCGACGTGCCGGCGGCGGGTCGCCATCAGACCGAGCACCGAGAGCACCGCACCGACCGCGCCGAGCCCGATGCCGTACCCGGCCAGGGTGCCGCTCAGCACGAACAGAGCGCCGACGACGGAGACGATCAGGCCGAGGGTGGCGAGCAGGCTGGCCCGCGGCTTCGGGCCGCGCGTCACCGGGGTCGGCTCGGTGTCGCGAGCGGGGGTCGTGTCGACCGGCCGGTCGGTCACGTCGGGCCGCCGGGTCGTCGTCCGGTCGAGGTCCGTGTCGCGCTCCGGCCGTCCGGTCGTACCGTCGATGCTCTTGTCGCGTTCGATGGTCGGGGCCGCGACCGTCGCGGCGGCGGCGGACCTGGTCTCGCCCTCCGTCGCGCGGGCGGTGGCGGCGCCGGTCTGCGGCGTGCGACTGGCGTCGGACCGGGTCTCGGTCTCCGACGACCGGGCGGTGGCGGCGCGGGCCACGGCCGCGCGCTCCGCGGCCCGCCGCTCGGCCTCGCCGGTCCGTCCGGCGGTCGCGGTGGCGTCGCTGGTCGCCGTGCTGCTGGGGTACGTCGTCTGGTCGCCGTCCCGGTCGGTCAGCGGTGTATCACGGCCGTCGACCCGGCCGTCGAGGTTCTCGTCCCGTGTCGGCGTCTGCTCGGACCGCCGGGACAGCGAAGGAATCCTGACCACTACACACCTCCTGTTGAATGCGTGGTGGCCGATGTTCAGGGGTGGCACCCACGCGCTACGACCCCGAAATACCCACCTGGGCGTTTCCTGACACCGATTCCGGGTACGGCCGCCGATTCCGGCGTGGTGGCCGCCCCGGCGCGGCTGACTATCCTTGGCACCCGTGCCAGAGGGACACACCATCCACCGCCTGGCGGCCCGGCACGCCGAGCTGTTCGCCGGTGACAAGCTGCACGCTGCCAGCCCGCAGGGCCGCTTCGCCGAGGGCGCCGCGCGGCTCTCCGGCACCGTCCTGGACAGCACCGAGGCGTACGGCAAGCACCTGCTGCACCACTTCGCCGACGAGCTGACCCTGCACGTGCACCTCGGGCTGTACGGCAAGTTCACCGATGGTTCGGGGACGCCACCCGATCCCGTCGGCCAGGTGCGGCTGCGGCTCGCCAGTGACCGGCACTGGCTGGACCTGCGCGGCCCGACCGCCTGCGAACTGCTCACCCCACCCGAGGTCGACACCCTGCGGGCCCGCCTCGGCCCGGATCCGTTGCGCGCCGACGCCGACCCCGAGCGGGCGTACGCCCGGATCTCCCGCAGTCGAACGCCCCTCGCGGCGCTGCTGCTGGACCAGTCGGTGGTGGCCGGCACCGGCCTGATCTTCGTGACCGAGGCGCTGTTCCGGGCCGGGCTGCCGCCCACGATGCCCGGTCGGGCGCTGACCCGCCCCGGTTGGGACGCCCTCTGGGCCGACCTGGTCGCGTTGATGCGGCTCGCCCTGGAGCACGGTCGGATCGACACCGTCCGCGACGTCCACCTGCCCGAGGCCATGGGTCGGCCGGCGCGCGTCGACCGCCACGGCGGCGAGGTGTACGTCTACCGCCGCGCCGGCGCTCCCTGCCACATCTGCGGCACCGAGGTCAGTCGCGGCGAGTTGGTCGGCCGCAACCTCTACTGGTGCCGTACCTGCCAAGCGGGCTGATCGTCGGCGTCAGTCGCCGTCCAGCAGCCAGCGGACCACCTCGACCTGGTGCCCAAAGACGACCTGGTCGGCGATGCTCCAGGCCAGGCAGTGGGCGATCGTCCAACCCCGGACCCGCTCGACGTCCAGCCCGAGGTCGGTGCTGAGCCGGTCGAGCCGGTGCCGGACGACGGCCGGCGAGTGACCCAGCTCCGGACCGCGAACGCGTGGCACCACCGAGAACTCCCGCTCGCCGATCAGCGGCTTGGGGTCGATCGCCAGCCAGGGGAGCGCTCGGCGGCGAGCACGTTGCCGGCGTGCAGGTCCTGGTTGACGAGCACCTGCTCGCCCTGGCTCGCCGACAGGTCGACCAGGAGTGCGCACGCGGCGTCGAGGAGCCGCCGCTCGTACGGCCGGCCGGCCCGTTCCCAACTGCGCGGCATCCGGTCGAGCCAGCCGGCAGCCTCCTCGGTGACCGGGGTGAACGGCGCTCCGGCCGGCCGCCAGAGTCGGGGGAGCAGGTCGACCGCCGCGTCCAGCGCCCGGTCCATCGGCAGCTCGTGCAGGGGCGTACCGGGTCGGCAGCGCTCCACCAGCAGCGCGCGCCGTTCGACGTCGTGGGCGAGCAGCCGGATCGCGCCGTCACCGGCCCAGTGGGCGAGCGCGCGGGCCTCGTACCGACTGTCCTCGTCCGGAAACTGGATCTTGAGTACCGCCGCCGTGCCGTCGGGCAGGTCGGCGGGGAGTGCCAGCGAGGCGTACGCGTACCGGAACGGCGGACCGATCCGCAGCGACCACTGCTCGGCACACTCCGCCACCAGCGTCGGCAGCGCGGTCAGCCAGGCCCGGCCCGCCGCTGACGCTCGTACCCAACCAAGCCCCTCGGGCAGTTCCATCCCGTCATCCTGCCCGGAGCGCGACAGATGGGGTGGACACCGGATCGGGCATCCAGGAGCCTGTCCTGATGCGACGGGGGCCGTTCCTACGGGAGAGCTTGCTGCGCGCCGGGATGCGCGACGTCGTCGCCGTCGAGCCGACGGACGGTGGGCTCGCGGCGCTCGCGGGCATCGCCACCCGGCGGGACGCGCCGTCGGTGTTCGTCAAGGCGTTCGCCGAGACGCCGGCCGACGACGTCTTCCCCGCGGAGGCCGACGGGTTGGCCGCGCTGCGCGACCTGGGCGGCGTGGCGACGCCCGACGTGATCCTCGCGGACCGGGACGTGCTGGTGCTGTCGCTGCTGCGGCCGAGGCCGAGCAGCGAGGAGTTCTGGGAGCGGTTCGCGCATCTGTTGGCCCACCTGCACCTGAGTACGACCCATCCGCGCTTCGGGTGGCACCGGGACAACTGGCTGGGGCGTCGTCGGCAGGTCAACACCTGGCACGACGACGGGTTCGCCTTCTTCGCGCAGCACCGGCTGCTCCGCTGGCTCGGTGAGCCCCGGGTCGACGCCGCGCTCGACCGCGACGACCGGGCGGCGCTGGAACGGCTCTGTTCGCGGCTCCCCGAGCTGCTGCCGGCTCGGCCGGCGTGCCTCACGCACGGCGACCTGTGGGCGCAGAACGTCCTGGCCACGCCGGACGGGGAGCCGGCGCTGATCGACCCGGCGGTGTCCTACCTGTGGGCCGAGGTCGACCTCGCCCACGTCTGGACGACGTCGCCCCCGCCCGAGGCGCGGCGGTTCTTCGACGTCTACGCCGAGCTGACGTCGCTCGACGACGGTTGGCAGGCCCGGATGCCGATCGTCCAACTGCGACAGCACCTCGCGGTACTGGCCCAGTTCGACGACGATTGGGGCGCGGGCGATCAGATCCGCGCCACGCTCGCACCGTTCCGCAGCAGGACGTGACCCAGGAGGCCGTGTGACACCGGACGACGAGAAGTTCCTCCGCCGCGCCGTGGAGATCGCCAGTCAGGCCGGGGCGTCCGGCGAACGCCCGTTCGGCTCGTTGCTGGTCGACGCGGACGGTGTCGTCCTCGTCGAGGACCACAACACCGTGGTCTCGGAGTCGGACATCACCGCCCACCCGGAGTTGAAGTTGGCCCGCTGGGCCGCCCGGGAGCTGTCCGCCGAAGTGGCCGCCGGCAGCACCATGTTCACGAGTTGCCAGCCCTGCCCGATGTGCGCGACGGCGATCGACCGTTCCGGCCTCGGCCGGGTCGTGTACGCGCTCTCCAGCGAGCAGTTCGAGGAGGTCAAGCGGGCCACCCCGGCGCTGCCCCCGGTGCGCTACGAGGGGCCGGCCCTGTTCGAGGAGGCGCGTCGCCCGATCGACGACCACTACTGATGGTCTGGGCGCGAATTGACAGTGAGCCAGCCGTCGGAGCAGGGTTGGAGGGGTGACAACGATGTCAACGGGCAAACGGGATGATGTTCCTCATGATCCTTCTTGCGCTGCATCCCCTTCGGTCGACCGGCTCCGGGCGTACCGTTAGCGGGTTTTCCGGCGCGGACCCGGTCCGTCCGCCGATCCTTGCCGTATGCCCCTTCGCTCCTCGACGGTGACCAGCTGAGATGACCGACGCGCCCCGCTCCGACGCCGAACCGACCCCTGCCCCGGCAGGGGTGCCCGACCTGCCCGACCTGGACGGGTTCCTCGCCGACCAGACCCGCACGCTGCTCGACACGGCCCGCCGCTCGGTCCGGCCCGAGGGTGGCTTCTGGTGGCTGACCGACGACCGCACCCCGGACCGGGGCGAAGCCGTCTACACCTGGATCACCTGCCGGATGACCCACGTGGCCGCGCTCGCCCACCGCAACGGCGACCCGGACGCCGCCGCCATCGTCGACCACGGCATCGCCGCGCTCGACACGCTGCTGCGCGACGACCGGTACGGCGGCTGGTTCAACGCGGTGGACCAGCAGGGCACCCCGATCGACGAGCGCAAGGCGGGTTACGACCACGCGTTCGTGCTGCTCGCGGCGTCGAGCGCCGCACGGGCCGGGCGACCCGGCGCGGACCGGTTGCTCGCCGACGCGCTCAGCGTGGTTCTGGACCGGTTCTGGGACGACGAGGCGGGCGCGGTCCGCGAGTCGTGGAACCGGGACTGGACGGTCACCGAGGACTACCGGGGCGCGAACAGCAGCATGCACATGGTCGAGGCGTTCCTCGCCGCTGCCGCCGCCACCGGCGACACGAGCTGGACCGACCGGGCGCTGCGGATCGCCACCCACCTGGTGCACACCGAGGCAGCCCGGCACGACTGGCGGCTGCCCGAGCACTTCACGGCCGACTGGACGCCGCTGCTCGACTACAACCGGGAGCAGCCCGCCGACCCGTTCCGACCGTACGGCTCGACGATGGGCCACTGGCTGGAATGGGCCCGTCTGCTGCTCGAACTGGAAGCCGTGCTGCCGCAGCCGCCGGGCTGGCTGTTCGCCGACGCCCGTACCCTCTTCGCCGCCGCCCTGCGACGCGGCTGGGCGGTCGACGGCGCGGACGGCTTCGTCTACACGATCGACTGGGACGACCGGCCCGTGGTCCGCTCCCGGATGCACTGGGTGCTGGCCGAGGCCATCGGTGCGGCGGTCACCCTGCACCGCCGCACCGGGGACGCCGTCTACGCCGACTGGTACCGGGTCTTCTGGGCGTACGCGCGCCGCTACCTCATCGACGGCACCGGCTGGCGGCACGAGCTGGACCCGCGGAACCTACCCGCCGACACGGTCTGGCACGGTCGACCCGACGTGTACCACGCGTACCAGGCGGTGCTGCTGTCCCGCTCGGCCGACGCCCTCGGTGGCCCCGGCCCGCTCGCCCCGGGCACGGTGACCGCATGATCGTCGTGGCGGGGGAGGCCCTCATCGACCTGGTGGTCACCGCCGACGGGCAGCGGGCGGTCCCCGGCGGATCTCCGGCGAACGTGGCGGTCACCCTGGCCCGGCTCGACCAGCCGGTACGGCTGCTCGCCCGGCTCGGCCCCGACGAGTACGGCCGGCAGATCGCCGACTACCTGGCGGCCAACCAGGTGGACCTGCGGTGGGCCGTCCGCGCGTCCGAGCCCACCTCGGTGGCGGTCGCCACCCTGGACGCCACCGGCCAGGCCAGCTACGAGTTCCGGCTCGACGGCGCGGCGGACTGGCAGTGGACGCCGCAGGAGCTGCCCGACCTCGCCGACTCGTCGGCGACGGCCCTGCACACCGGATCTCTCGCCCTCGCGCTCGCCCCCGGGGCGCAGGCCCTTGAGGGACTGCTCGCCCGCGAACGCGACCGCGACGGGCTCACCCTCTCGATCGACCTCAACCTGCGCCCGAGCATCGTCACGGACCGGGCCGCCGAGCAGGAGCGGGTACGCCGACAGGTGCCCCTCGCGCACCTGGTCAAGGCCAGCGACGAGGATCTGGCCTGGCTCTACCCGGACCGGTCGGTGGGCGACGTGATGGCCGAGTGGCGCGAGGCCGGAGTGTCCTGTGCGGTGGTGACCCGCGGCGGTGAGGGCGCGTGGCTGCTCGCCCCGAACGGAGTGCTGCACGAGCAGCCGGCCGTACGCACCACGGTGGTGGACACCGTCGGCGCGGGCGACTCGTTCACCGGTGGCCTGCTCGCCGCGCTGGCCGACATCGACGCGCTCGGCGACCGGCCCGCCGACCGGCTCGCCGTCGTGACCGAGCAGCAGTGGTCGGCGGTGCTCCGCCAGGCGGCCACGGTGGCCGCCCTCACCTGCGCCCGCCGAGGCGCCAACCCCCCAACCCAAGCCGAACTAAAAGCCCTCCTAACACCCCCGCACTAATCCAGCCCCGCCCAGCCCGCCCCGCCCAGCCCCGCCCCGCCCGGGTCGATCATGAACTTGTAGTGGGCGTTCCGTGGTGTTTTGGGTGTGGGCGCGTGCACATCGCTCACCCCCGCGATCTTGCGCTTTCTGCTGCGACAAAGGGTGCATTTGTGCACAGATCAACGACAGGAAGTGCAAGATCGGCGCGGGCGCGGGCGCGGGCGCGGGCGCAGGCGCCGGCGCGGGGGCGGGCACGGGCCGGGGGCCAGGGGCGCGGGGGTTGGTTACGGGAGGCCTCGGGGTAGGAGGCGGGTGGGGAGGACCGTGGTCGACGGGGGAGAGTCGTCACCGGCGATGCGTTGGAAGAGGCGCTCGGTGGCTACCCGGGCCAGTTCGCGCGTGTCGTAGGCGACGACGGTCAGCGGGCGGGGCATCAGATGCGCCAGTTCGAAGTCGTCGAAGCCGACCAGTGCCGCGTCGTTGCCGCGGCGGTGCAACTCCTGCAACGCGCCCACGGTGAGCCGGTTGTTGCCGCAGAAGAAGGCGGTGGGCGGGTCAGGGGAGTCGAGCAGCCTGCCGACCGCCCGCCCGGCGTCCTCGGGGGCGATCAGGCGGTCACAGACCAGTGACTCGTCCGACGCGATCCCGGCTGCCGCCAGGGCCGTCCGCGCGCCGACCAGCCGCTCACGCATGGTGGGCACGCTCGGCGCACCCAGCAGGAGAGCCACCCTCCGGTGTCCCTCGCCGAGCAGGGCCTCGACCCCGGCCCGACCGCCACCGGAGTTGTCCAACAGCACGGTGTCGGCCAGCAGACCCTGCGGTGGCCGGTCCAGGAAGACCACCGGCATGCCCAGTTCGACCTCGCGGCGCAGGAACGAGTGGTCCGGGCCGGCCGGCACGACCAGCAGCCCGTCGACGCGGCGCTGGGTGAAGTCCTGCAGGACGGCGCGTTCGCGTTCCGGGTCCTCCTCGGAGGAGGCGGTGATCAGCATCGTGCCGTGCGCGGCGGCGATCTCGGCGGCCACGCTCGCGATCGTGGCGTAGAACGGGTTGGCGATCTCCTCGATCAACAGCCCGACGGTGGCGTTGAGCTGCCGCGAGCGCAGGTTGCGCGCGATGTCGTTGCGCCGGAAGCCCAACTCGGTGATGGCGGCCAGCACCCGGCCGAGCAGTTCCTGACCGACCGGCTCGTCGTTGACCACCCGGGACACCGTCTTCAGGCTTACTCCGGCGTGCCGGGCGACATCGACCATGGTCGGTCGTCGGCGCGCGGCGGACCTGGTCGGGGTCTGGGTCACGGGGTGGACCTCCACGGCGGGCGCGGTTCAGCGATCGAGCGCGGCGAGCGCGTCGACCGCCTTTCGGGCGGCGATCAGCACCGGATCCCAGACCGGCGCGTACGGCGGAGCGTAGCCCAGGTCCAGTGCGGTCATGTCGTCCACGGTCATGCCATTCCACAACGCGACGGCCAGAGTGTCGATCCGCTTGGCCGCCTCGGACCAGCCGACGATCTGCGCGCCGAGCAGCCGGCCGCTGGGTCGTTCGGCGATCAGCTTGACGGTCATCGGCCGGGCGCCCGGGTAGTAGCCGGCCCGGTTGGTCGATTCGGCGATCACCGAGACGAAGTCGAAGCCGGCCGCCGAGGCGTCCCGCTCCCGCAGGCCCGTGCGACCGACCTCGAGTTCGCAGACCTTGGTCACGGCCGTGCCGATCACGCCGGTGAACGTGGCGTACCCGCCGCCGATGTTGACGCCGGCCACCCGGCCCTGCTTGTTGGCGTGGGTGCCCAGCGGGATGTACACCGGCATCCCGCTGACCCGGTGCAGGGTCTCCACGCAGTCGCCGGCCGCCCAGACTCCGGGGAAGCCGGGTACCCGCATCCGCCGGTCCACCCGGATCGCGCCGGTCGGACCGAGGGGCAGCCCGGCGGCCTCCGCGAGACCGACGTTGGGGCGTACGCCCAGGCCCAGGACCACGACGTCGGTCGGGATCGGCCCTTCGGCGGTGACCACGGCGGACACCCGGCCGTCCCGCTGGTCGAGGCCGGTCACCGGCAGGCCGCTGCGGATGGTGATGCCCAGGCCGCGCATGGCCTCGGCGACGAGTTCGGCCATGTCCTCGTCCACCGTCGACATGGGTTGCGCGGCCTGCTCGACGAGCGTGACGGACAGGCCCCGCTGGATCATCGCCTCGGCCATCTCCACGCCGATGTAGCCGCCGCCCACCACCACCGCCCGGCGTGGCTGTGGTTCGGCGTCCAGCCAGTCGCGCAGCGCCGCGCCGTCGTCGAGGGTCTGCATGCCGAACACACCCGCGATGTCCGTCTGCGCCCACGGGGGTTTGGTGGGCGTCGCGCCGGTCGCGTACATCAGCTCGTCGAAGCGTTCGGAGACCTCGTCGCCGTTGTCCAGGTCCCGGGCGGTCACCTCGCGCCGTTCGAGGTCGATGGCCGTCACCTCGTGGCGCATCCGCACGTCGATGTCGAACTTGGTGCGGAACACCTCGGGGGTACGGGCGATCAGATGCTCCGGGCCGGGCACCAACCCCGAGATCCAGTACGGGATGCCGCAGGCCGAGTACGAGGTGAAGTGGCCCCGCTCGAAGACCACGATCTCCAGGTCGTCCCGGCCGCGGCGGCGCCGTGCCTGGGACGCCGCCGACATGCCGGCGGCGTCCCCACCGATGACGATCAGTCGTTGCGCCACGCGATCATCCTGTCACGCGGCGCTCAGCCGCGGGTCTGTCGCGCCACGTCCTGCACGACGTCGACGAGCCGTCCGGTACGGGCGTACACGGCGCGCTGCCGGGCCGCGCCGGTGCCGTGGCGGCGCAGCCCGCCCAGCAGGTCGGACACCTCGGCCCAGTCGCCGTGCCGCTCCAGCGCCGGCCGCAGCCGTTCCACGAACCGGTCTAGCAGCTCCCACGCGGGACGCACCTCGCCGGTGGTGACGTCGACTCCGTCGCCCTCCAGGCCGTCGTGCGCGGCCCGCCAGTGCGCGCCGACCAGCAGGTGGTGGTCGGTCCGCAGCGCGGGGCGGCCGGCCGCGACGTCGTCCATGGCGGTGGCCACCAGGGCCCGGACCAGCGCGGCGACCAGCACCGCGTCGTCCACCGTCGGGCAGACGTCGCCGATCCGCAGCTCGACGGTCGGGTACTTGGCCGACAGCCGGGCGTACCAGTAGAGCATCCCCTCGTCGAGCATCACCCCGCTGGAGATCAACTGACGGATCAGCCGCTGGTAGTGCTCGTGCGACTCCAGGAACGGCGTCGGCGCCACCGACGGCCAGCGCTCCCACTCCACCGACCGCCAGCTCGCGTAGCCGGTGTCCTCGCCACCGGCGAACGGCGAGTTGGTGGTGACGGCGTGCAGCGTCGGCAGCCACGGCCGGACGTGGTTGAGCACCTGCACGCCGGTCTCCGGGTCGGGGACGCCCACGTGCACGTGCATGCCGTTGTTGCCGGGGCCGGGTACGAGCAGCCGGAAGCGTTCGATCATCCGGTCGAACCGGGGCTTGTCCACGACCGGCGGCACCGGGCCGCCCACCGGGCCGGTGCCGATGGCCAGCAGCCGCACGCCGGCCCGCTCGGCCGCGTCGGCAAGAGCTTTACGGAGTACGCCGAGAGAGTGCCGGATGGAGGACAGCTCCAGCCCGGGCGGCGAGCCGATCTCGATCTGGCTGGTCTGGAACTCGCGCTCCACCTGACCGCGCAGTTCGGCCGGTACCTGTTCCAGCACGAGGTCGACAGCGGGCACCGCGGCGCCGGTGTGTGGGTCGACGAGCAGGAACTCCTCCTCGACGCCCACGGTGAGCATGTCGGTCCCCGCGGTCGTCCCGCCGGGCGCCTCCGCCACCTGCCCCGTCATCGCGCACCACCGTCCGTTTCTGCCGCTCGCGGTCCGTCCGCGCCGGTCGGACGAGTGGTTACCCACGGTGGTAACGCCCGGAAACGTGGTGACGGCACGGCGTCCCCGCGTGTCGGCCCCGGGCCGTCAGCGATCCGGCCGGGAGACGTGACACCGGGTCCTATGCTGAGCCCGTGCCGGTGCTGCTGGGATTCCTCTGGGCCACGTGGATGTCCGCGTTCGCCCAGCTCGGCGTGCTCGCCGCCCGTCCGGCCGACCTGCTGGCCGGGGCTGCCCTCACCGCCCTGGTCCTCGTCGCCGCGCTGCTCGCCGCGTACCCGCTCGACCCGTCCCGCGCACCCGGTGTCGCGCGCCGCTGGGCCGGGCTGCGCGCCCGGGCCCGGAGCCGCCGGACACCCCGCCAGATCGATCCGGACGCCGCCGGACGACCCCGCCCCCGCGCACCGGGAGACCTCCTCGCCGCGTAGCGACACCTCGCCGCGCGGCCGATCCCAGCGTCATCGGTCCTTCGTGCCCTCCGCTACGGCTGCGGCGCAAGGACCCACCGGAATCGGACCGAGGGGTTTCCCATGCTCGCCTTCGCACCACTGCACACCGTCGTCGGCGTCGCCGGCACGGCGTTGTCCTGGCTCACCGATCTGCTCGAACCGCTGGCCGGTGGCGCGGCGACCGTCGCCGCCATCGTGCTGCTCACTGTCGCCGTCCGGCTGCTGATCACACCGTTGACCGTCGCGCAGGTCCGCGGGGAGCGACGCCGCGCGGCGCTCGCCCCGCAGGTCCGCGAGCTACAGCAGCGGTACGCCGACGACCCGGCGACCCTCCAGCGCGAGGTGTTCGCGCTGTACCGCTCGGCCGGCGCGAACCCGGTCGCCGGCTGCCTGCCGCTGCTGATCCAGGCGCCGTTCCTCCTGGTCCTGTACCGACTCTTCGCCACCGACGAGGGCGGTACCGGACTGCTCGACGAGCGGCTGGCCGGCGTACCCCTGGGTCATCACCTCGGCGACGGCCTGGCCGGCGCGGCCGGACCGCTCTTCGCCGGTCTGCTGGTCCTGCTGCTGGCGTTGGCCTGGTGGTCGTCGCGGCGGGCACGTCGTGCGTCAGCGGCGGTCGGCACGGTGGCCGGCACGCCCACCGAGGGGCCGGGCGCGGCCACGCTCGGCCGGCTGCTGCCCCTGCTGCCGTTCACGAGCGTGCTGGTGGCGCTGGTGCTGCCGCTCGCCGCCGTGATCTACCTGGTGACGACGACGGCGTGGTCGGCGCTGGAACAGGTGGTGCTGCGCCGGCCGCAGGCGGCGCCGACACCGGTCGCCGGGCAACAGGTGCCCTGATCGCGGCGCGGACGCGGATCAGCGACCGGCGGTCACCGACCGCCGGTCGTCGCGTTGCCGGCGGCGGCGGATCTTGCGGGCCACCCAGCTGACCACCATGACGACGAAGACCGCGCCGATGGCGTAGTTGAACCAGTCGCTGTACCGCTCGACGTTCTGCCACCGACTGCCCAGCGCGTAACCGGAGCCGACGATCAGGGCGTTCCACACGCCGCTGCCGATCGTGGTGAGCAGGACGAACTCACCGAGCGGCATCCGGTTGGCCCCGGCCGGGACGGAGACCAGACTGCGGACCACCGGTACCACCCGGCCGATCAGCACCGCCCAGCGGCCGTGCCGCTCGAACCAGCGGTCGGCCTTCTCCAGGTCGTCGCTGTCCACCAGCGGGATGTGGTCCAGCCAACGCTTGAGCCGTTCCTCGCCGAGCGCCGCGCCGAGCCAGTAGAGCACCAGCGCGCCGATCAGCGAGCCGACCGTCGCGGCGACCACGACGAGGACGACGTTGAACTGACCCTCGTGGGCGAGGAAGCCCGCCATCGCGAGCACGATCTCGCTGGGGATCGGCGGGACGATGCTCTCCAACGCGACCAGCAGGGCCACGCCGACCGGACCCATCGCCTCGATGACGGACGCCACCCACCCGGTCAGGCCGGTGAACTCGGACGGGTCGCCGGTCTGGGCGTACGCCATTGGTCGTCCTTCCGGAAGTGGCCGACGAGAGGATCGGACTGTCTTACCCAATGATCGGCGCGGCACACCTGCGGGTGAGCCGCGCCACGACGGCTCAGTCCTCCGGGTGCAGCGCGGTGTCGGCCGGGCCCTGCCGCCAGGCGGTGAACGTCACCGTGAGGCCGCCGCGCGTCGGCGCGCAGCAGAACGGGCCGGCCGTCGCCTCGGCCGCCGGGTCCAGCGGGGCGAGTCGGACCAGCCGCCACGGCGCGTCGCCCACCCGCGCCCGTACGGTCAGCGCGTCACCGGCCCGACTGACCCGTACGGTCACCTCCTGACCCGCCCACCCCGGCACCGGGGCCACCGACCAGTCGGAGAACTCCCGGGTCACCACGGCGCCGAGCTGCGACTCGCCGTCGCTAACCTCGACACCCGCCTTGACCCAGGTCCGCTCGTCCACCCGGACCAGCGCGCCGGCCTGGTCGAACTGCGCGGCGAAGTCGAGCACGAAGCTCACCTCCATCGCCACGCCGACGGGTAGCGGCGCGAGCAGCGCCGGCCCGTTGTCGTGGACGAAGCCGTAGCTGGTCCGCCGCCAGAAGTCGGTCTCCGCCCCGGCTTCGACGATCAGCTCACCAGCGGGGCCCTGCTCGGCGCGTACCGGCGGGTGCAGCCACTCGCCCCGGGACCAGTCCAACTCGTCGCTCGGCGGTACGAGATCGATGTCCATGTCGGGCAGGGTACCGATCGCCGTCCGTGAGGTTTGCCATGGAGATCAACTGGAGAGTTTTTCGCGGCATGGGTGACCGTTGGTATTCCGAAGCCGTCGTCTACTGCCTCGACATCGACACGTACGCCGACTCCGACGGCGACGGTGTGGGCGACATCCGTGGTCTGATCGGCCGGCTGGACTACCTGGCCCGGCTGGGCGTGACGTGCCTGTGGCTGCACCCGATCCACCCGTCGCCCAACCGCGACGACGGGTACGACGTCACCGACTTCTACAACGTGGACCCCCGCTTCGGCACCCTCGGCGACTTCGCGGAGCTGCTGCACCAGGCACAGAACCGTGGCATCCGGGTGATCATCGACCTGGTGGTCAACCACACCTCGGACGAGCACCCCTGGTTCCAGTCCGCCCGTTCCTCGCCCGACTCGCCGTACCGGGACTGGTACGTCTGGTCCGACACCGAGCCGGACGACCGCCACCAGGGCATGGTCTTCCCGGGTGAGCAGAAGGAGACGTGGAGCTACGACCGCACCGCGAAGGCGTGGTTCTACCACCGCTTCTACAAGTTCCAGCCGGACCTGAACTTCGCCAACCCTCAGGTCCGGGCCGAGGTCAAGAAGATCATGTCGTTCTGGCTCCAGCTCGGGGTCTCCGGCTTCCGGATGGACGCCGTGCCGTTCATCATCGAGCTGACCGAGCCGGGCAACCCGGACTCCCCGAAGGACTTCGAGTTCCTCACCGAGATGCGCCAGCACGTGCAGTGGCGGCGCGGCGACGCCGTCCTGCTCGCCGAGGCCAACGTCGAACCGGACCAGCTCCCGACGTTCTTCGGCGACGCCAGCGGCTCCGGCAACCGGATCCACATGCTCTTCGACTTCATGCTCAACGGCCGGCTCATGCTCGCCCTGGCGCGGCAGGACCCGGAGTCGCTGATCGAGGCGTTGCGGGACACCCCGAAGCTCCCCGTCGGCGGGCAGTGGGCCACCTTCCTGCGCAACCACGACGAGATCGACCTGTCCCGGTTGACGACCGAACAACGCAACCAGGTGTACGCGGAGTTCGGCCCGGACGAGAACATGCGCATCTACGACCGGGGCATCCGCCGCCGGCTCGCCCCGATGCTCGGCAACGACCGACGGCGCATCGAGCTGGCGTACGCCCTGCAGTTCTCCCTGCGCGGCACTCCGGTGCTGCGGTACGGCGAGGAGATCGGGATGGGCGAGGACCTGTCGCTACCCGGGCGGGAGGCGATCCGTACGCCGATGCAGTGGTCGTACAAGCCGAACGCCGGCTTCTCCACGGCGGATGCGGAGAAGCTGGTCCGGCCGGTGATCGACAAGGGTGAGTTCGGCTACCAGAACGTCAACGTCACCGCCCAGCGCGGCGACCCGAGGTCGCTGCTCGGCTGGTTCGAGCGCATGATCCGTACCCTTCGGGAAGCCCCCGAGATCGGGTCCGGCTCCACCACGCACATCGACGTGGCGATGCCGCCCGGGGTGCTGGCGCACCGCGCGGACGGGCCGACCGGCACGATGGTCTTCCTGCACAACCTGGGTACCGACGACGTCGAGGTGGACCTGAGCAGCCTCGAAGCGGAGGCCGACCTGCCGATCGACGTGCTCACCGATCGTGGCTACGGCGAGCTGGACAAGCTCGGCGCGGTGAAGGTCTCCGGGTACGGATACCGGTGGATTCGCCTATGCCGGGGCCGGGGGTTCTGAGGCTAAGCTCCTCCGATCACCCCAAAGTTACCCGGAGGTAATCATGTCGGAGGAGCACCGCATCGCCATCGTCACCGGAGCCGCACGCGGTATCGGTGCCGCCACCGCCCGGCGGTTGGCGGCTGACGGGATGGCAGTGGCGGTCGTCGACATCGACGAGGCAGCCACCAAGGAGACGGTGGACGCCATCTCCGGTGCGGGCGGCCGCGCGCTCGGCGTGGGTGCCGACGTGTCCGACCGCGACCAGGTCGAGGCCGCCGTGGAGCGGGTCGCCGCCGAACTGGGCGCCCCCACCGTCCTGGTCAACAACGCCGGTGTGCTGCGCGACAACCTGCTGTTCAAGATGACCAACGCCGACTGGGACACGGTCATGGGCGTCCACCTGCGGGGCGCCTTCCTGTTCAGCCAGGCCACCCAGAAGCACATGGTGGACCGCAAGTGGGGGCGGATCGTCAACCTGTCCAGCACCTCCGCGCTGGGCAATCGGGGGCAGGCGAACTACGCCGCCGCCAAGGCCGGCCTCCAGGGCTTCACCAAGACGCTCGCCATCGAGCTGGGGCCGTTCGGGGTGACCGTCAACGCCGTCGCGCCCGGCTTCATCGTCACCGACATGACGGCGGCCACCGCCGCCCGGATGAAGGTCGACTTCGAGGACCTCCAGAAGCACGCCGCCGCCGAGATCCCCGTGCGCCGGCCGGGACGCCCGGAGGACGTCGCCCACACCATCTCGTTCCTGACCAGCGAGGGTGCCGGCTTCGTCTCCGGTCAGGTCATCTACGTCGCCGGCGGCCCACGGGCCTGAGCGCTGTCACCCGCGCCCCGCGGCCCGGTCGCCTCAGGCCGGGTCGCGGCGGGTGCGCCAGAGCCAGAGGAGGCCCAGCACCGGCAGGACGAGCGGGATGTAGCCGTACCCGCTCCCGAACTGCGACCACACCGTCTCGTCGGGGAAGAGGGCCTTGTCGGCCAGGCTCAGGATGCCGACCGCGACGACACCGACCAACTCCACCGAACAGCACGCCAGCGCCACCCGCCGACCGGTGTGCCCGGCCCGGGCCAGACCCACCGCGGCCACGATGTAGATGAGCGCGGCCAGGGCGGAGAGCAGGTACGCCACCGGCGCCTCGTCGAACTTGGTGGCGATCTGAAGGCCCGCCCGGCTGGTCGCCGCGACGGCGAAGAGCAGGTAGACGGCGATCAACAGTCGGCCGGGGCCGGAGTTCGTGCGTTGCCGGGCGGGCCGTGTCTCAACCACCGAGGACCTCCCAGGTCTGCTGCAACCGCACCACCACGACCGGCGTCACCAGGCAGACCGCGCAGACGATCGCCGATCCCCACCGGGTCGGTTCCATCCGGGCCAGCACCCAGGCCAGCGGTGGCAGGCAGACCAACGTGACCAGGTAGCCGAAGAACGCGCCGGGCTCGCCCGGCCGGTCGCCGCCGCCGACCGCCACCAGCGCCAGCACCCCCAACACGAGCAGAAGCACCTCGAGTACGGCCAGACCGGCGTACTGCACCCGGTCCGGCGGCCGGTGGCGTACCGCCGCGACCAGCGCCCACACGGCGACGAGCAGCGACAGCACTATCGACGCCGTCGCGAGGAGCCCGTCCACCGGCGAGCCGGCCGCCGCGCTGGTCATCGGCCCCACCTGGTCGTCGCCTCGGTCACCGGCACAGCCTACTAACCGTCGTAGTACCCGCCGCGCGCTGCCCGGCCGACGGGCCCGGCGGGTCCCGGCTGACGGGTCCGGCGGGTCGGGTCGTGCGCCCGGCTGGTTCTGGCCGGCGGGTCCGGCGGGTCGGGTCGTGCGCCCGGCTGGTCCCGGCCGACGGGCTCGGTTGGTCCGGGCGCGCGGCCGTGTGCGTCCGGGCGGCCGGCTGCCCGAGGGGTGCGCAGGCACTGTCGAGCTGCCCCAGAAATGGGGCAACGCAATCCCGGATCCTGCGTCGGCCGTGGGGCGGTGCGTCGGGTGTCGCGTGTCTAGGGCTGCGTCGCGTGTCTAGGGCTGCGTCGCGTGTCTAGGGCTGCGTCGCGTGTCTCGCGGTGCGTCGCGTGTCTTGCGCTGCGTCGCCTGTCCCGCGGTGCGTTGCGTGTCCCGCGGTGCGTTGCGTGTCCCGCAGTGCGTCGCGCGTCTCGGGCTGCGTCGCGTGTCTCGCGCTCGTCGCGTGTCTCAAGGTGCGTCGGCCGTCTCGGGGTGCGTCGGGTGTCTCGGGCTGCGTCGGGCGTCTCGTGGGGTACGGGGCGTCGGGCGGAGCGTCGGAGGTCGGGTAGCGCGCCCCGGATCTGGGGCAGCTCGACAGGCACCGGTCGGACCATGGCCACCCCCAGCTGGCGCAGCACGCGGGCTGCTCCGGTTGGCGACCCGCCGCCGACGGACCTGCTGGGGCGACTAGCGTGGATCACGTCCGTGGGGTCGCCACGGTGGGGGGAAACAGCGGAGGTACACGTGCTGCGGTTCGGCTTGTTCGGCACCGGTCACTGGGCGATCGAGACGCACGGGAAGGCGCTGCACGCACACCCGGACGCGGAACTGGTCGGGGTGTGGGGGCGCAACCCGGAGCGGGCTTCCGCGCTGGCCGAGCGGTACGGGGTGCCCGCCTATGCCGACGTCGACGCCCTCATCGAACAGTGCGAGGCCATCGCCGTCGCGCTGCCGCCGGACGTGCAGCCCGACATCGCGGTCCGGGCCGCCAATGCGGGCCGGCACCTGCTGCTGGACAAGCCGTTGGCGCTCAGCGTGGACGACGCCGACCGGGTGGTCGCCGCCGCCGAGGCGTCGGGAGTGGCCTCGGTGGTGTTCTTCACCCAGCGGTTCCTGCCGAACGTCACCGCGTTCCTCGCGTCGGCCGCCGCCGCAGGTGGCTGGCAGCACGGCCGCACCACCGCGTTCGCGTCGATCTTCCAGGATGGCAGCCCGTACGGCGGCTCGCTGTGGCGTCGCGAGCACGGGGCGCTCTGGGACATCGCCCCGCACGCGCTCTCGATCCTCCTGCCCGTGCTGGGGAAGGTGACCCAGGTGGCCGCGATGGACGGCCCGAGCGGGATGGTGCACCTGCTGCTCACCCACGAGGGCGGTGCGACCAGCAGCGCCTCGCTCTCCCTCGACGCGCCGACCGAGGCGATGACCAGGGAGTTCGTGTTCTACGGGGAGAACGGCATCGAGACCGTGCCGCGCGGCGAGAACGACCCCGTGACGGCGTTCGGTGTGGCGATCGACCAGCTCGTGGAGCAGGTCCAGAGCGGTGCCCGCGATCACCGCTGCGACGTCCGCTTCGGCCGCGAGGTGGTCACGATCATCGCCGCCGCCGAGAAGGCCCGCCAACAATCCCGCACCATCCCCCTCCCGTAACCCCCTGCCCCGCCCAGCCCCCGCTTCACCCGGTCGATCATGAAGTTATTGCCATCGATAGCGGCGTGTCCTGGCAATAACTTCATGATCAACGGGGATGGGTGTGTGGGGGAGGGGGGAGGGGGGAGGGAGGGAGGGTGGGGCGGTTAGGTGGGGGTTGTTAGGGCTTCGGTTAGTTCTTCGGGGGTTTCGAACTGTTCGGGTTGTAGGGCCTGGAGCAGGTGCAACGTGGCCGTGCTGGCGCCGTTCTCCTGCGCCCAGCGGACCAGGTCCGCACGGGAGACCGGGTAGTCGAGCCCGGCCAGATACTCCTGCAACTGCACGCCCGACACGGTCATGTCGACGGGCTACCCGGTCAGGTGAGGCGTACACCCCCACGGCGTGTCGGCTCGCGACGCGCCGACGGTTTGTCGGCGCGAGCGTCGGGTAGCCGCTGCCATGCTGGTTCAGCGGCTCGGCGCACCGAGCGACTTCGACCCGTTGCTGGAGCGCGTCCGGGACGCCCGGGTGGTGATGATCGGCGAGTCGACGCACGGCAGTTACGACTACTACCGGCTACGGGAGCAGTTGACCCGTCGGCTGATCGCGGAGTGCGGCTTCTCGTTCGTGGCCGTCGAGGGCGACTGGCCGGACTGCGACCGGGTGCACCGCTCGGTCACCGCCGCCCCCGGCGGGGCGCTCGATCCGCAGAGCGCGCTGGAACGCTTCGAGCGGTGGCCGACGTGGATGTGGGCCAACGCCGAGGTGGCACGCTTCTGCCGGTGGCTGCGGGCGTGGAACCTCCAACGGCCGGAGGACGAGCGGGCCGGCTTTCACGGGCTCGACGTCTACAGCCTCTGGGAGTCGATGCAGGCGATCTTCGACTACCTGGGGGAGGAGGACCCGACCTCGCTGGAGGCGGCGCAGGACGCGTACCGGTGCTTCGAGCCGTACGGCAAGCGGGTCGAGGAGTACGGCGCGGCGAGCCGGTTCGTCTCCGCCCGGTGCGAGGAGGAGGTGGTCCGGCTGTTGGCGCGTACCCGGGAACAGGCCATGTCGGACGGCCCGGACCGCTTCTCGGCCTGGCAGAACGCGGAGGTGGTGGCCGGCGCGGAGCGCTACTACCGGGCGATGGTGGCCGGCGGCCCGGACTCGTGGAACATCCGCGACACCCACATGCAGGACACTTTGGACCGGCTGCTGCACCGCTACGGCCCGGACGCCCGAGGGATCGTCTGGGCGCACAACACGCACGTGGGGGACGCGCGGGCCACCGACATGGCCGCCGACGGGATGGTCAACATTGGTCAGTTGGCCCGCGAACGGCACGGTGACGACGCGGTGGCGCTGATCGGGTTCGGCACCTACCGGGGCACGGTGATCGCCGCTCCCCGGTGGGGTTCGCCCTCAGAGGCGATGGTGGTGCCGCCGGCACGGGAGGGCTCGGTGGAGCGGCGGCTGCACGAGTTGATGCCCGAGCGGGCGGTGCTCGTGTTCGGCGGCGACGACCAGCCGGGCTGGGTCACCGAGCCGGCGGACCACCGGGCGATCGGGGTGGTCTACGACCCGTCGTTCGAGTCCTGGGGCAACTACGTGCCGACGCGCCTGGGCGCGCGCTACGACGCGCTCATCTGGTGCGACGAGACGACGGTCCTGCATCCGCTGGCCGTCCCGGCCGCTCCCGGCGAGATGGAGACGTACCCGGCCGGTGTGTGACGGTCACGAAGAAGGTGCGGTGCCCGCAGCGGGCACCGCACCTTCAGATGGTGGGTCCTAGACCCGCGTCGGCTCCTGCGCCGTCAGGTGGTCGCGGAGGCCTTCGCCTTCGATGTCGACGTTCGGCAGGGCGCGCGACAGCCAGCGGGGCAGCCACCAGGCGCGGTCACCGAGCAGGGACATCACGGCCGGGACGATCGTCATGCGGACCACGAAGGCGTCGATGGCCACGCCGATGGCGAGCGCGAAGCCCATCGACTTGATCACCGGGTCGTCGAGGAAGACGAAGCCCCCGAAGACCGACATCATGATCAGGGCGGCGGCGGTGACCACCCGGGCGCCGTGCCCCATGCCGCTGATCGTGGCCGCCCGGGCGCTCTCGCCGTGGACGAAGTCCTCCCGCATCCGGGACACCAGGAACACCTCGTAGTCCATCGCGAGCCCGAACAGGATGCCGATGAGCAGGATCGGCAGGAAGCTGATCAGCGGGCCGGGCGTGTCCAGGCCGACCAGGTCGGCGAGGTGCCCCTGCTGGAACACCGCCACCGTGATGCCGAACGTGGCGGCGACGGTGAGCAGGAAGCCCAGCGCGGCCTTGATCGGGACCAGCAGCGAGCGGAACACCAGCATCAGCAGCAGGACCGACAGCCCGACCACCAGTAGCAGGTAGATCGGTAGCGCGTCGGAGAGCTTCTCGGAGACGTCGATGCCGATCGCGGTGACGCCGGTGAGCAGAACGTCCGCGCCACGGATGCCGCTGACCGAGTCGCGGACGTCGTGCACCAGCGTCTCGGTGGCCTCGTCGGTCGGGCCGGTCTTGGGCACCACGCCGAGCAGCGCCGTCCGGCCGTCCGGGCTGAGCTGCGGCGGCGCCACCGCGAGGACGTTCTCGGTGCGTTGCAGCAGCGCGGTGACCTGCGGTACGGCGGCTGCGGTCGCCTGTGCGTCGTCGCCCGCGACGACCACCGCGAGCCGTCCGGTGAAGCCCGGGCCGAAGCCCTCGACGGTCAGGTCGTTCGCCACCCGCGCCGGAGAGCCGACGGCGGCCGTCGCCGCGCCCGGCAACGCCAGCCGCATGTCGGGCGTGGGCAACGCGAGCAGCCCCAGGCCGAGCAGCCCGACCAGGATCACGGGTACGCGGAAACGGGTGACGAACCGGGCCCAGCGGAAGCCGAACGCGGACCGGTCCTCGGTCGGGGCCGGCCGGTCGACGTCCGCGTCGGTGCCCGGCGTGCCGTCGGTGCCGACCGCCCGGAGCCGGCGGGGGAGCACTCGGCGACCGGCGAAGCCGAGCAGGGCCGGCTGGAGGGTGATGGCGACGAGGACGGCCACGGTGACGGTGCCGGCGGCGGCGAGACCCATCACGGTGAGGAACGGGATGTCCACCACGGCCAGTCCGGCGAGCGCGATGACGACGGTGGCGCCCGCGAAGACCACGGCGGAGCCGGCGGTGCCCACGGCCCGGCCGACCGCCTCGTCCGGCGGCAGGCCGTCGAGCAGGTTCTGCCGGTGCCGGGAGGTGATGAACAGCGAGTAGTCGATACCCACGGCGAGGCCGAGCATCAGCGCGAGGATCGGCGCGGTGCTGGTCAACTCGATGACGCCGCTCAGCGCGAACAGGCCGGCCATGCCGACGCCCACACCGATCAGCGCGTTGAGCATGGTCATGCCGGCGGCCACCAGCGAGCCGAACGTGATGATCAGGACGATCGCGGCGACCAGGACGCCGAGCGCCTCGGTCGAGCCGACCTCCGGCTCCCCGCCCAGCACCTCACCGCCCGGGGCGACCTGCCAGCCCTTCGCCTTGGCCGCCGCGCCGACCTCCTCGTACGCGGTCTTCTGCGCGTCGGTCACCTCGTCCGCCCCGGTGGCGAACTGGACCTGCACCAGCGCGTACCGGCCGTTGGGCGAGACGGCACCGACCTGGAGCGGGTTGACCGCGCCGACGACGCCGGGCAGCGTCCCGGCCTGCTGGACCAGCTCCTGCACCACGGCCTGGCCCTCCGGGGTGGCCAGTTGGCCGTCCGCGGGCGCCTTCAGCGTGATCGTGCCCGTGGCGCCGCTGGCTGCGGGAAACTGCTCGGCGAGCAGGTCGAGCGCGCGCTGGCTCTCGGTTCCGGGCATGGTGAAGTTGCTCGCCGTCGGGCCGCGCAGGGTCGCCGCGGCCAGGCCGGCGCCGACGAGTACGACGAGCCAGAGCGCGACGACGAGCCGTCGCCGGCGCAACGCGCCCCGGCCGAGCCGGTAGAGCAGGGTGGCCATCAGGAGTCCTTGTCCTCGGTCGTGGGTGGTTGGGGCAGGGGTGTCCCGACGGGCTCGACGGCCCGCCGGACGAGGGTGAGCAGGGCGGGACGCAGCTCGTCGTCGGGGATGTCGACGAACTCGGCGCACGCCTCGGAGATGCCGGCCAGCAGCACCAGCGCGGCGATCCGGGCGCCCGGGCGGTCGGAGTGGCCGGCCAGCGCGTCGCGGAGCCGCTCGGAGATCTGCTGGATGTGGGCGAAGGCCGGCTGGCACAGCAGTTCCGGGAACTCGCCGCGCAGGACGGCGATCTCGCGTCGGAACCGGACCGCGAGGTCGACGAAGCCGACCGCGGCGACCTCCTGGGCGGCCGCGCCGGTCAACCCGCTGAGCTGGTCGTCGAGGTTCGTCAGCACCGTGATGGCCGGTGCCATCAGCTCGGCGAGCAGCGCTTCCTTGTTGGCGAAGTGGTAGAGCACGGTGGCCTTGGAGCAGCCGACCTCGCGGGCGATGTCCTGCAACGAGGTGCCCCGGTAGCCGGTCACCGCGAACCGTCGCGCCGCCGCGGCGAGGATCTCGCCGTGCGTCTCGGACACCGCTCTTGCCATCACCGGTCCACCTCCGTGAACCAGCATGCCTGACCGATCGGTCAGACCCTGACCGATCGGTCAGACGAACGGGGTGGCGTTCCCCACACCCGTCGCTCGTTTAGTCCGCGTGCTCCGTGTCGTACCTGGTCCGCGCCCCGGCGATGGCCGCGTCCGGTTGACCGAGGACGGCGAGGGCGCGAGGGTGATCGGGTGACCGAGGCTGACGAGACCCGCGACGGTGTGGCCCTGAGCAACCTGGACCAGCCGCTGTCCGACCGTGACGACGCGACCAAGCGCGACCTCGTCGACTACCTCGACGCCGTGCGGGAGCCGATCATCGGGCAGCTCCGGGACCGCCCGCTGTCGGTGATCCGGGTCCGCCCCGGCCAGCCGCCGTTCATGCAGAAGAACCTGCCCCGCTACACCCCGGACTGGGTACGCCGGACGCCGGTCTGGGCCGAGGCGTCGCACCGGGAGATCTCGTACGCCCTCTGCGACGACCGGCGGACCCTGCTCTGGTTCGCCAACCAGCGCGCGGTCGAGTACCACCCGACCCTGGCCACGGTCGCCGACCTGCACCGACCGACCCACCTGGTGCTCGACCTGGACCCGCCGGAGGGCGACGGGTTCCGCGCGGCGGTCGACGCGGCGTTGCTGGTCCGCCAGGCGCTCGCCGACGCCGGCCTGGTCGGGGCGGTCAAGACCAGCGGCGCCAAGGGCGTGCACGTCTTCGTCCCGGTCACGGGCGACGCCACCGCCGAGGAGTTGGCCGCCGCCACCAGGGCGCTCGCCGTCCGCGCCGAACGGCTCGACCCGGCGCTCGCCACCACCGCGTACATCCGCGAGGACCGGGGCGGCAAGGTCTTCGTGGACGCCACCCGTTCCGGCGGGGCGACGGTCGTCGCCGCGTACAGCCCGCGACTGCGGCCGGCGATGCCGGTGTCCTTCCCGGTCGACTGGGCCGACCTGACCCGGGTGACCCCGGCGGACTTCACCATTCGGACGGTCCCGGCGCTGCTCGCCGGGACCGACCCGTGGGTCGCGCTGCTGCCGGAACCCCAGCAGATCCCCGCCGACCTGGTCGCCGAGGGCCGCACCATCCCGGTGGCCCGCGTGCAGGCCATGCACGAGGGCAAGCGCCGGGCCCGCGCCCGCCGCGAAACCACCTGACGGTACGCCCCAGACGACTGCCCCACCCACCGCCGCGCGGCTCGGGTCCGCCTCGGCCGTCCGGCGGTCCTTTCTTGTCGGGGTTCTGTGGCACGATTTTCCGGGTGACCAGCCGATCGACCGAGAGTCAGCGCCTCAGCGACCTCGCGCGGCTGCGTCGCGTCCGCGACCGCATCGACCGGGAGTACGCGCAGCCCCTCGACGTCGAGGCGCTCGCCCGGGGTGTGCACATGTCGGCCGGGCACCTCAGCCGGGAGTTCCGGCTCGCCTACGGCGAATCTCCGTACAGCTATTTGATGACGCGGCGCGTGGAGCGCGCCATGGCCCTGCTGCGTCGTGGTGACATGAGCGTCACCGATGTATGTTTCGCGGTCGGCTGCTCCTCGCTCGGCACCTTCAGCACCCGCTTCACCGAACTGGTCGGCATGCCGCCCAGCACCTACCGGCGGGAGGCGGCGCTGTCGACGGTGGGGCTGCCGTCCTGTACGGCGAAGCAGGTCACCCGACCCGTCAGGAATCGAGAAGCGCAGGTCACGCCGCCACCCGTAGCGTGATCCGGGCCCGCCCACCCGAGCAGATGGAGAGACGATGAGCAAGGCCACGGACTCGCCCGCGGCACACGTCGCCGACCGCCACGACCTGATCCGGGTGCAGGGCGCTCGCGTCAACAACCTCAAGGACGTCACGGTCGAGCTACCGAAGCGCCGGCTCACGGTGTTCACCGGTGTCTCCGGCTCGGGCAAGAGCTCGCTGGTGTTCGGCACCATCGCCGCCGAGTCGCAGCGGATGATCAACGAGACCTACAGCGCCTTCGTCCAGGGCTTCATGCCGACGCTGGCCCGGCCCGAGGTCGACGTGCTGGCCGGGCTCACCACCGCGATCATCGTCGACCAGGAGCGGATGGGGGCCAACGCCCGCTCCACCGTCGGCACCGCCACCGACGCCAACGCGATGCTGCGCATCCTGTTCAGCCGGCTCGGGCAGCCGCACATCGGCTCACCGAACGCCTTCTCCTTCAACGTCCCGTCGGTCCGGGCGACCGGCGCGATCACCGTGGAACGCGGCGCGGGCAAGACGAAGACCGAGAAGGCGACCTTCAACCGTCTGGGCGGCATGTGCCCGCGCTGCGAGGGGATGGGCGCGGTCACCGACTTCGACCTCTCCGCGCTCTACGACGACAGCAAGTCGCTCAACGAGGGCGCGATCACGATCCCCGGCTACAGCATGGAGGGCTGGTACGGCCGGATCTACCGGGGCTGCGGCTACTTCGACCCGGACAAGCCGATCAGCAAGTACACCAAGCGGGAGTTGCAGGACCTCCTCCACCGGGAGCCGACGAAGATCAAGGTCGAGGGCATCAACCTGACGTACTCGGGCCTGATCCCGCAGATCCAGAAGTCGTTCCTCTCCAAGGACATCGACACGTTGCAGCCGCACATCCGTGCCTTCGTCGACCGGGCGGTCACGTTCACGACCTGCCCCGACTGCGACGGCACCCGGCTCAGCGCCGAGGCCCGCTCGTCGAAGATCGCCGGCAAGAGCATCGCCGACGTCTGCGCCATGCAGATCAGCGACCTCGCGGCCTGGGTCCGGGGCATCGAGGAGCCGTCGGTCGCGCCGCTGCTCAGCGGGTTGCAACACCTCCTCGACTCGTTCGAGGAGATCGGCCTGGGCTACCTGTCGCTCGACCGGCCGTCCGGCACGCTCTCCGGTGGCGAGGCGCAGCGCACCAAGATGATCCGTCACCTCGGGTCGTCGCTCACCGACATCACGTACGTCTTCGACGAGCCGACCATCGGGCTGCACCCACACGACATCGCCCGGATGAACGGCCTGCTGCTGCGCCTGCGCGACAAGGGCAACACCGTCCTGGTCGTCGAGCACAAGCCGGAGGCCATTGCCATCGCCGACCACGTCGTCGACCTCGGTCCCGGCGCCGGCACCGGCGGTGGTGAGGTGGTGTTCCAGGGCACCGTCGACGGACTGCGCGCCAGCGACACCCTGACCGGGCGGCACCTCGACGACCGGGCCGCGCTGAAGTCGTCGGTGCGTACACCGTCCGGCACGCTCGCTGTGCGCGGTGCGAACACCCACAACCTGCGCGACGTCGACGTCGACATCCCGCTCGGCGTGCTCGTGGTGGTGACCGGTGTGGCCGGTTCGGGCAAGAGCTCGCTCATCCACGGCTCGGTGTCCAGCACCGACGGCGTGGTGTCGGTCGACCAGAGCGCGATCCGCGGCTCCCGGCGGAGCAACCCCGCGACGTACACGGGTCTGCTCGACCCGATCCGTAAGGCGTTCGCGAAGGCCAACGGTGTCAAGCCCGCGCTGTTCAGCGCCAACTCCGAGGGCGCCTGCCCCGGCTGTAACGGCGCCGGTGTCGTCTACACCGACCTGGGCATGATGGCCGGTGTCGCCGCCACGTGCGAGGAGTGCGAGGGACGCCGGTTCCAGGCGTCCGTACTGGAGTACCGGTTCGGCGGCCGCGACATCAGCGAGGTGCTCGCCATGTCGGTGACCGAGGCGGAGGCGTTCTTCGGCACCGGCGAGGCGCGTACGCCGGCCGCGCACGCCATCCTCGCCCGGCTCGTCGACGTCGGGCTCGGCTATCTCAGCCTCGGTCAGCCGTTGACCACCCTGTCGGGCGGCGAGCGGCAGCGGCTGAAGCTGGCCACCCGGATGGCCGAGAAGGGTGGCATCTACGTCCTCGACGAGCCGACCACCGGCCTGCACCTTGCCGACGTCGAGCAACTGCTCGGTCTGCTGGACCGGCTCGTCGACTCCGGCACGTCGGTCATCGTCGTCGAGCACCACCAGGCGGTCATGGCGCACGCCGACTGGATCATCGACCTCGGTCCGGGTGCCGGCCACGACGGCGGCCGGATCGTCTTCGAGGGCACCCCGGCCGACCTGGTAGCCGCCCGCAACACCCTCACCGCAGAACACCTAGCCCAATACGTCAACCCCTGACCCACCCCCACCCCACCCCCCGCCCCTCTCTGCTCCGCGCTCGGCCCCTCTCTGCTCCGCGATCTTGCACTTTCGTTGGCGACAAAAGGCGCATCCCGCCTACAACGACAACCGAAACTGCAAGATCGCGGAGCAAGGGGTTCGGAGTCAGGGGCAGAAAGGCCCGGAGCGGTTCGACGCGACCGGCGCGCTGGCCGGTGCGTCCGGCCTGCCGGCCCGCTGGGTCGCCCCGCTGCGCAACCGGCTGGGCAGCAGCATCGCCGGGTTCGACGGGATCGGCTTCGACGGGGGTTCGACGCGAGCTGGCACCGGGGAGCGTGGGGTCCGGGGCTCGGGCGGGGAGGGGTTCGACGCGAGCTGGCGGCGAGGGCGTGGGTCACAGGCTCGGGCGGGGAGGGGTTCGACGCGAGCTGGCGGCGAGGGCGTGGGTCACAGGCTCGGGCGGGGAGGGGTTCGACGCGAGCTGGCGGCGAGGGCGTGGGTCACAGGCTCGGGCGGGGAGGGGTTCGACGCGAGCTGGCGGCGAGGGCGTGGGGTCCGGGGCTCGGCCCCGGAGCAGAAATGACAAGCGCCCCAGGTCCGCGTTCTTCAGCGGACATGGAGCGCGAAAAGCTTGTGCCCCCGGCAGGATTCGAACCTGCGCCCCCGCCTCCGGAGGGCGGTGCTCTATCCCCTGAGCTACGGGGGCTCAGCGACTGGAGAAGACTAGCAAACCTCCCCCGCGTACGCCGAATCGGTATCGGGTGGGCCGATCGTGTCGGCGACCGGCCCACCCGATACTCAGGCCGCGACCGCCCGCCCGCAACTGGGCAGCGGGTGCAGGACGATCCGCCGGGGCAGCCGGCGCGGCCACTCGTTGCGGGGCCAGGAACCGTCCACGATCAGGTGCACGGTGCGCTGTTCCTCGCCACTGAGTCGCAGTACGAAGTCGCGGGGAAGCGGCGGATCGACCGTCGGCGTCGTGATCATGAAGCGCACCCGGCCCCGGGACGACACGGCGGAGATCACGTCGGCGGCCGGCATGGTGCCCCGCAGCCGGACCCGTCCGATCCAGTAGACCTCGGCCAGGTGCTCCTGGGCCGTCCGGGTGATCGCCGGGTACTCGCTGCGTACCCACCGTTCGACCGCGCTGACGCAGAGCCCGCAGGCGCGCTCGCGCGGCTCGCGCGGACCCAACCCCCAGGCCCGCAGGTACGCCCCGACGGCCCCCACGTCCAGCGGAAGGTCGAACCGGCGCTGGATGAGCGTGGTGAGGCTCTGCCGCGTCCACAGCTCCTCGTCCAGGCCGAACTCGTCGGGGTGGACGCCCCGGAGTGTGTCGATCAGTTCGAGTTCCTGCTCGCGGCTGAGCATTCCCGGCTCGCCCTGCCGCTGTCCGCGACGGACGGCTGCCACCGCCCCGTCACCGCCGATGGTGTGGCGTCGGCACCAACTGGTGACCGAGCGCCGTGCGTCTCTGAGTGCAACCCCCACGTCTTGCGCAACGAGCCCGAATCACAACTGGTCACGATATGTGTGGAGAAAACTCTCTAAGCAACGTAATCGCCTGTCCAACGCAAAACGCCCATAGACAATGAATCGGCAGGTATGGGACATGGCGGCCTTCGGGTGGGCGCTGCGGCCTCGGCAGGCAGCGCGGCTCGATAGGCAGCGCGGCTCGGCAGGCAGCGCGGCTCGGCGTCGACGCACCGCGGTGCTCGATCAACTCGAACTCGACGGGCCGGACGTGATCCGTCGCCAGCTCGACGGGCTTGACGCGATCCGCGGCCGTCGCCAACTCGCTGCATGGGGCCGCGATGGTCGCCAGCTCGCCGATCTGGCGGTATCCGCACGCCACGACACCGCGACATCGCCGACCTCGTGTGGATCATGGGCATCCGACGGCGTGGGTTGCCGTGATCGACTCGGGTTCTTGAAAGCCGGGGTGTCCCGGTCGCGCCGATAGCCCTCTTTGCAGGAACCCGAGTCGATCATCGAGCCCGCGCCCCCGCCCCGCGCCGCCGCCCGCCCCCCGCCCCGCGCCGCCGCCCGCCCCCCGCCCCGCGCCGCCGCCCGCCGCCCCGCCACGGCCGCGCCCCGCCCGCCGCCCGCCACGGCCGCGCCCCGCCCGCCGCGCCGCCCGCCGCGCCGCGCCGCCCGCCCGCCGCTCCGCCCCGCCGCGCCGCGCCGCCCGCCCGCCGCTCCGCCCCGCCGCGCCGCGCCGCCCGCCGCGCCGCGCCGCCCGCCCGCCGCTCCGCCCCGCCGCGCCGCGCCGCCCGCCGCGCCGCGCCGCCCGCCGCGCCGCGCCGCCCGCCGCTCCGCCCCGCCCGCCGCTCCGCCCCGCCGCTCCGCCCCGCCCGCCGCTCCGCCCCGCCGCTCCGCCCCGCCGCTCCGCCCCGCCGCTCCGCCCCGCCCGTCGCCCCGCCCGCCACGGCCGCGCCGCGGCCGCCGCGCCCCGCACGCCCGCCCGTCCCGGGCGGGGTGGCGGCCGGATACGGGTCGGGCCCGCGTCCCGCCCAGGTGCGGCGGTGACGCGGGCCCGGTGTGCCCGTGGAGTGGATCAGCCCTTGGCCTGCGCCTGGAGCTGCCGGAGGTTGTTCAGCTCGGACTGCTGGGTGGACTTCATGGTCTCGGCCACGCGGACCACCTCGGCGTTGTCGGTCTCGGCGAGCGCCGCGTCGATCATGTGGATCCCGCCCAGGTGGTGGTTGTACATGAGGGCCAGGAACTCGCGGTCGACCTCGATGCCCTTGGCGTCGCGCAGGGCGGCCATCTGCTGCGGCGTGGCCATGCCCGGCATCAGTCCGTCCTTGACGGTGGCGCCGTCGGACATCCACGACATCGGCGGCTGCGAGCCGGTCGGGCTCAGCCCCCATTCGCGCAGCCAGGTCTGCATGGCGCCGATCTCGCCCTGCTGGCCGGTGGCGATGTCGACGGCGATCTGGCGGACCTCGGGCAGCGTCGCCGACCGGTACGCGATCAGGCTCATCTCCACGGCCTGGGTGTGGTGGGTCGTCATGTCCCGGGCGAAACCCGCCTCGACCGAGGCGTCACCGGGGCGGGTGAGTCGGGGGGTGAGCAGACCGCCGGCGTACCCGAGCAACAGCCCCACCACCAGCAGGACGGTCAACGCGAGCAGCCCGTAGCGCCGTGCCGGCGCCCGGCCGTCCTCGTCCGGGACGGCCTGGGTCTCGTCGTACTCGCTGTCGGTGGTGGTGGGGGCTGTCATCGACGTCCTTACTGGGTGGGCGGCTGCTGCTGGAGCTCACGCGGGGTGGTGCCGGTGGCGGTGACGCCCTGGTTGCAGAGCGCCGTGGGGCCCTCGACCGAGGCGTTCACCCGCAGGTCCTTGATGAACTCGTCGATCCGCTTGTCGTCGGCGTTGTCGAGCTTGAGCTGGTAACCCCACGCCTGGAGCGAGATCGGCTTGTCCAGGCCCTCGTACGGGCTCATCAGCATCTTCTCGACGCCACGCACCTTGCCGGCGAGCTTGTCGACCTGGTCCTTGGGCAGGTCCGGGCGGTAGGTGATCCACACCGCGCCGTGCTCCAGGCTGTGCACGGCGTGCTCGCTGGCGATCGGGGCGTCGTACACGTCGCCCATGCAGTTCTGCCAGGCGGCGTTGTGCACGCCACCCACCGGCGGCGAGTACTTGTAGGTCAGCGGGCCGGACTTGTGCGACTCGTAGTCGAGGCTCGTCTTGTCGGTCTTGCGGATGTTGACGATGCCGTCGATGGCGTTGGCCCGCTTGTCCCACGGCTTGGAGCCCTGGAACGCCGCCCAGGCGCCGTACCCGATGATGCCGGCGGCCAGCACGCCCACCGCGACGAAGAGCGCGATGGGACCCCACGCCCGGCCCTGGCTCACCTTGACCGGGGCGACCGGCTTGCGCGGACCCTTGCCGCCGGCCCGGGGGGAGCCCGTCGGCTTGCCGGAACCGGCCTTGGCGCCGGACGTCGGCCGGCCCGCAGCCGGCTTCTTGCCGGTGCTGACCACGGTCGGGCGGCGCTCCGGGCCACCCGGGGTGCTGATGCTCATCGTGCCTCGTCAAGTCGGTCGGTCAGGGGAGATGGCGGGCCGGTTGACGCGCAGGGTAGCCGCCGAGTGCCCGAGTCTACCCCCGATAACATGGTTGGGTGACTCCTGCAGAACTCGCCTCGGTCGTCCTCACCGCCGCCCACGCCGTCTTCACCGACCGTGGCCTGGATCACGCCGCGCTTCCGGAGCGCACGGTGGTGGAGCGACCGCGCAACCCCGAGCACGGCGACTACGCCTCCACGCTCGCTCTGCAGTTGAGCAAGAAGGTGGGCGTCCCGCCGCGTGAGCTGGCCAGTGCGCTCGCCGACGAGCTGGGCCGCGCGCCCGGGATCAAGTCGGTGGAGATCGCCGGGCCGGGCTTTCTCAACATCCGGCTGGACGCCGCCGCCGCCGGCCAGCTCGCCCGGGTGATCGTCGAGGCCGGCGCGGAGTACGGCCGCAGCGACCGGCTCGCGGGCGAGAAGATCAACCTGGAGTTCGTGTCGGCCAACCCCACCGGCCCGGTGCACATCGGCGGCGTCCGCTGGGCGGCCGTCGGCGACGCGCTGAGCCGGCTGCTGCGGGCCACCGGCGCCGACGTCGGCACGGAGTACTACTTCAACGACGCCGGTTCGCAGATCGACCGGTTCGCCCGGTCACTGCTGGCCGCCGCGAAGGGCGAGGCCGTGCCGGAGGACGGCTACGGCGGCGCGTACATCGCCGAGATCGCCAATGAGGTGCAGGCCCGCCGGCCCGACGTGCTCGGCCTGGATGACGCCGCTGCCCAGGAGGTGTTCCGCGTCGAGGGCGTCACGCTGATGTTCGACGAGATCCGCTCGTCGCTGCGGGACTTCGGCGTGGAGTTCGACACCTACTTCAACGAGAAGGACCTGCACGACCGGGGCGAGCTGGATCTCGCGCTGGCGCGGCTGCGCGAGCAGGGCCACCTGTACGAGTCCGAGGGCGCGACCTGGCTGCGGACCACCGACTTCGGTGACGACAAGGACCGGGTGCTGCGCAAGTCCAACGGCGAGTGGACGTACTTCGCCGCGGACTGCGCCTACTACCTCGACAAGCGCGAGCGGGGCTTCGAGCGGGTCGTGATCATGCTGGGCGCCGACCACCACGGCTACATCGGCCGGATGAAGGCGATGGCGGCGTGCTTCGGCGACGACCCGGACCGCAACCTGGAGATCCTCATCGGGCAGCTGGTCAACCTGCTGCGCGACGGCGCCCCGATGCGGATGAGCAAGCGGGCCGGCACCGTGATCACCCTGGAGGACCTGGTCGAGGCGATCGGCGTGGACGCCTCCCGGTACGCGCTGGCCCGCTACTCCAGCGACTCCCCGATCGACATCGACATCGAACTGTGGACGCGGGCGACCCGCGACAACCCGGTCTACTACGTGCAGTACGTGGCCGCGCGCACGGCGGGCGTGGCTCGCAACGCCGCCGAAGTGGGCCTGGTTCCGGGCGACGCCGACGCGTTCCGCCCCGAGCTGCTCGACCACGAGAAGGAGAACGAGCTGCTCAAGGCGCTCGCCGAGTTCCCGGCGGTGGTGGCCACGGCCGCCGAGCTGCGCGAACCGCACCGGGTGGCCCGCTACCTGGAGGAGAGCGTCGCCGCCTCCTACCACCGGTTCTACGACAACTGCCGGGTGCTGCCGTTGGGCGACGAGGAGGTCACCGACCTGCATCGCGCCCGGCTCTGGTTGAACAACGCCACCCGCACGGTGATCGCCAACGGTCTGCACCTGCTCGGCGTCTCCGCTCCCGAGAGGATGTGACATGCGGGCTCACGAAGCCGGCGCGCTGCACGCGGACATCAGCAACCAGGGGCCGGCGTGGCTGCGTACCCCGGCCGACGTCAACGCCCTCGTGCCGGCGCTGTGGCCGCGCAGCGTGGCGCGCGGCGCGGACGGCGCGGTCGCCGTCGCGGGCCTGAGCGTCCGCGACATCGCGGCCGAGTTCGGGACCCCGGTGTACGTCCTCGACGAGGCCGACCTGCGCTCGCGCTGCCGCGACTTCCGGGCGGCGTTCCCGACCGAGGACGTCTACTACGCGGGCAAGGCGTTCCTCTGCCGGGCGGTGGTCCGGATGATCGCCGAGGAGGGCCTTTTCCTCGACGTCTGCACCGGCGGCGAGCTGGCCACCGCGCTGTCGGCCGGGATGCCTCCGGAGCGGATCGGCTTCCACGGCAACAACAAGTCGGTGGCCGAGCTGGGCCGGGCGCTGGACGCCGGGGTGGGCCGGATCATCGTCGACTCGTTCACGGAGATCGACCGGCTCACCGCGCTGGCCCGTGAGCGCGGGGTCCGGCCCCGGGTGCTGGCCCGGGTCACCGTGGGCGTCGAGGCGCACACCCACGAGTTCATCGCCACCGCCCACGAGGACCAGAAGTTCGGCTTCTCGTTGGCCGGTGGGGCCGCCGCGAACGCCGCGTTCAAGATCCTCGACGAGGGCGTGCTGGAGCTGCGCGGTCTGCACTCGCACATCGGCTCGCAGATCTTCGACGCCAGTGGCTTCGAGGTCTCGGCCCGTCGGGTGCTCGCCCTGCAGGCGCAGATCCGCGACGCGCGCGGGGTGGAGCTGCCCGAGCTGGACCTGGGCGGCGGCTTCGGCATCGCGTACACCACCCAGGACGACCCGGCGACACCGCAGGATCTGGCCAAGCGGCTGCGCAAGATCGTCGACTCGGAGTGCGCGGCGGAGAACCTGGCCGTGCCGCACCTGTCGATCGAGCCGGGCCGGGCCATCGTCGGTCCCGCCGTGTTCACCCTCTACGAGGTCGGCACGGTCAAGGATCTCGACGGCATCCGGACGTACGTGAGCGTGGACGGCGGGATGAGCGACAACATCCGTACCGCGCTTTACGACGCCTCGTACTCGGCGACCCTGGCCTCGCGCGCCTCGGACGCGGCGCCGTTGCTCGCCCGCGTGGTGGGAAAGCACTGTGAGTCCGGGGACATCGTGGTGAAGGATGAATTCCTGCCCGCCGACGTGCAGCCCGGAGATCTTGTCGCGGTGCCCGGCACCGGCGCGTACTGCCGGAGCATGGCCAGCAACTACAACCATGTGCCCCGGCCGCCGGTCGTCGCGGTACGTGACGGCCAGGCGCGCCTGATCGTCCGGCGGGAGACCGAAGAGGACCTGCTGGCATTGGATGTGGGATGACGTCACCTGTGCGCTTGGCTCTGCTCGGCTGCGGCACGGTCGGCCAGGAGGTGGTCCGGCTGCTGCACGAGCAGTCGGCCGACCTGGCCGCCCGCATCGGCGCTCCACTGGAGATCGCCGGCATCGCCGTCCGCCGACTCGGCCGCGACCGGGGTGACCTGCCGGTCGACGAGAGCCTGTTCACCACCGACGCGCTCGGGTTGATCAAGCGCGACGACGTGGACGTGGTCATCGAGGTCGTCGGCGGGATCGAGCCGGCCCGGAGCTGGCTGGTCGAGGCGCTGCGCGCCGGCAAGAGCGTGGTCACCGCCAACAAGGCGTTGCTCGCCGAGGACGGCGTCGCGCTGCACGAGGCGGCCGCCGAGGGTGGCGGGGACCTCTACTACGAGGCGTCCGTGGCCGGCGCCATCCCGTTGCTGCGTCCGCTGCGCGAGTCGCTGCACGGCGACCGGATCAACCGGGTCACCGGCATCGTCAACGGCACCACCAACTTCATCCTGTCCGCGATGGACGCCACCGGCGCCGGCTTCGCCGAGGCCCTGGAGGAGGCCACCGAGCTGGGGTACGCCGAGGCCGACCCCACCGCCGACGTGGAGGGCTTCGACGCGGCGGCCAAGGCCGCGATCCTCGCCTCGTTGGCGTTCCACACCCGGGTCGGTGCCGCCGACGTGCACCGCGAGGGCATCACCGAGGTGACCGCCGCGGACATGGCCAGCGCCCAGGCGATGGGCTGCACGATCAAGCTGCTCTGCATCGCGGCCCGGGGCGTCGACGCGGCCGGTCAGGAGACGGTCAGCGTCCGGGTGCACCCGGCGATGATCCCGCGCAGCCACCCGCTGGCCAGCGTCGGCGACGCGTTCAACGCGGTCTTCGTCGAGGCCGACGCGGCCGGGCAGCTCATGTTCTACGGCCGGGGCGCGGGCGGCGCACCGACCGCCAGCGCGGTGCTCGGCGACGTGGTGGCGGTGTCCCGCAACCGGCTCGCCGGTGTCCGCGCGGCGAGCGAGAGCGCGTACGCCGACCTGTCGGTGCGGCCGATGGGTGAGGCGCTGACCCGCTACCACGTCAGTCTGGACGTGGCCGACCGGTCCGGTGTGCTGGCCGCCGTGGCGAGCGTGTTCGCCCGGCACGACGTGTCGATCGCGACCGTGCGCCAGGGCTCGGCGGGTGGTGCCCCCGGTCGGGACGGCGACGCCGAGCTGGTCATCGTCACCCACGTGGCGCCGGACGCCGCGCTCGCCGCGACCGTCGAGGAACTGCGTGGGCTGGACATCGTCCGGTCGGTGACGAGCGTGCTGCGGGTCGAGGGCGGCGCCTGAGTCGTTGGACCATCGGGGGTGCGGGTGTCCCGCCAGGTGGGTAACCCGGGGTGTGCCATCGATGGCTGCGGCAGGGTGGTCCAGGGTGACCGGGTGCTCGGGTCGGTGCTGAGGTAGCGGCTCGGGTCGGTCCGGCGACGGAGAGGCGAGGAGAGCGACATGTGGCGGGGTCTGATCGAGGCGTACCGGGATCGGCTTCCCGTCACCGCGGCCACGCCGGTCGTCACGTTGCACGAGGGGAACACCCCGCTGCTGCCGGCGCCGGTGCTCTCGGCCCGGCTGGGTTGTGACGTCTACCTGAAGGTGGAGGGAGCCAACCCGACCGGCTCCTTCAAGGACCGGGGGATGACCCTCGCGGTGTCGAAGGCGGTCGAGGCCGGCAACAAGGCGATCATCTGCGCCTCCACCGGAAACACCAGCGCGTCCGCCGCGGCGTACGCGGCCCGGGCCGGGCTGACCTGCGCGGTGCTGGTGCCGCAGGGCAAGATCGCGCTGGGCAAGCTGGCCCAGGCGTTGGTGCACGGAGCGAAGCTGCTCCAGGTCAGCGGCAACTTCGACGACTGCCTGGCGCTCGCCGCCAAGCTGGCCCAGGACCACCCGGTCGCCCTGGTCAACTCGGTCAACATCGACCGCCTGCACGGGCAGAAGACGGCCGCGTTCGAGATCGTCGAGGCGCTCGGCGACGCGCCGGACATCCACTGCCTGCCGGTCGGCAACGCCGGCAACATCTCCGCGTATTGGATGGGGTATGCGGAGGAGCAGGCTGCCGGCGCCACCACGCGCGCGCCCAAGATGTACGGCTTCCAGGCGTCCGGCGCGGCGCCGATCGTGACCGGCCAGGTGGTGCCGGAGCCGTCCACCATCGCCACCGCGATCCGGATCGGCAACCCGGCGAGCTGGACGAAGGCGCTCGACGCGCGGGAAGCCTCCGGCGGCCTCATCGCGGCGGTGACCGACCGGGAGATCCTGTCGGCGTACCGGCTGCTCGCCCGTGAGGTGGGCGTGTTCGTCGAGCTGGGCAGCGCGGCCAGCGTGGCCGGTCTGCTCCAGCAGGCTGCTGCGGGCGCGGTGCCGGCCGGTTCGACGGTGGTCTGCACGGTGACCGGTCACGGCCTGAAGGACCCGGAGTGGGCGATCTCCACCGCGCCCGCCCCGCTGACCATCGGCAACGATCCGCTGGCCGCGGCCCGCGCCCTCGACCTGGCCTGAGCGCGTCGCCGCCGCCGGCGGTGGGGCCGCCCTGGGGGCGGCGGGGGTTCCGGTGATCGAGTCCGGCACACTTTCACGTATCCCCGCCCGCATTCTCTTTCAGGAGTGAGCCAGGCCGATGTCGCTGCTCGCCAGATTCAGCCTCGCCAACCGAGGGCTGGTCGCCCTCATCGCGGTGGTGACCACGGCGTTCGGAGCGTTCGCCGTGCCGTCGCTGAAGCAGCAACTGCTGCCGTCGCTCGAGTTCCCGGCCGCGTTCATCGTGGCCGCCTACCCCGGCGCCGGACCCGAGATCGTCGAGTCGCAGGTGACCGAACCGATCGAGAACGCCCTGCAGGGCATTCCGGGGCTGGACAAGGTCACCTCCACGTCCCGCGAGGGGTCGGCCACGGTCCAGGTCGCGTACGAGTTCGGCACCGACCTGGACGGCGTGGTCAACAAGATGCAGACCGCGCTGAGCCGGATCGACGCCCAGTTGCCGGACAGCGTCGATCCGCAGGTCATCGCGGGCAGCACCGACGACCTGCCGGCGGTGGTGCTGGCCGCGGCCGGTGGCGCGGACGAGCGGGCGCTCGCCGAGAAGCTGCGCGCCACGGTGGTGCCGGAGCTGGAGGGCATCGAGGGCGTCCGCACGGTCGAGGTGACCGGCACCCGCGACGACGTCGTGGTGGTCACCCCGGACCCGGCGAAGCTGGCCGCTGCGAAGCTCGCGCCGACCGCGATCGGCGCCGCCCTGAAGACCAACGGCGTCGCCATCCCGGCCGGCGCGGTGGCCTCGGGCGGCCTGGCCCTGCCCGTGCAGGTCGGAACGCCGGTCGCCACCCTGGACGACCTGCGCGGCATCGTCGTCGCGCCCGGCGCGGCGCCGGTGCGCCTCGGTGACGTGGCGACGGTCGAGCAGCAGCTCGCCCCGGCTACCGCGATCACCCGGACCAACGGCAAGGACAGCCTCGGTATCGCCGTCACCGCTTCGCCGGACGGCAACGCGGTAGAGATCTCCCACGAGATCCGCGACCGGCTGGCCGACCTGAAGAACGCCTCCGGCGCGGACCTGACGGTGGTGTTCGACCAGGCGCCGTTCGTGGAGAAGTCGATCGAGTCGTTGACCACCGAGGGACTGCTGGGCCTCGTGATGGCGGTCATCGTCATCCTGGTCTTCCTGCTGTCGGTGCGCTCGACCGTGGTCACCGCGGTCTCCATCCCGCTCTCCGTGCTGGTCGCGCTGATCGCCCTCTGGATCGGCGACTACTCGCTCAACCTGCTCACCCTCGGCGCGTTGACCATCGCGGTGGGCCGGGTGGTGGACGACTCGATCGTCGTGCTGGAAAACATCAAACGGCATCTGGAGTACGGCGAGGAGAAGCAACACGCGATCATCACCGGCGTCCGTGAGGTGGCCGGCGCGGTGACCGCGTCCACCCTCACCACGGTGGCGGTGTTCGCCCCGATCGCGCTGGTCGGCGGGTTCGTGGGGCAGCTCTTCGCGCCGTTCGCGATCACCGTGACGGTGGCCCTGCTCGCCTCGCTGCTGGTCTCGCTGACGGTGATCCCGGTGCTGGCGTACTGGTTCCTCAAGCCGCGCGGGGGCACCCCCGACGACGAGGCGGTGCGTCGTGCGGCGGAGGAGAAGGAGCTGCACAACCCGTTGCAGCGGGCGTACCTGCCGGTGATCGGCTTCGCCACCCGTAAGCGGTCGACCCGCTGGATCACGGTCGGGCTCGGCCTGCTGGTGCTCTTCGCCACCTTCGGGCTGGCGCAGAAGCTGGAGACGAACTTCCTGGACGATTCCGGCCAGGACACGCTCAGCTTCCGGCAGGAACTGCCGGCGGGCAGCAGCCTGGCCACTACCGACGCGGCGGCCAAGCAGGTCGAGGCGGTCCTCGGCCGGACCGACGGGGTCGAGACGTACCAGGTGACGGCCGGTGGTGGCGACACGCCGTGGGCGGGCGGCGGCGGTAACAACATCGCGAGCTGGTCGTTGGCGCTCGGCGGCGACAAGGACGCCAAGCAGGTACGCGAGGAGCTGCGCCGGGAGTTCGACAAGATCGGCGCCAGCCTGGGCGAGGTCAGCTTCAGCGGCGGCCAGGACGCGTCGACCAGTCAGCTGGAGGTGATCGTCCAGGCCAGCGACCCGGAGGTGCTGACCCGCGCCGCCGAGGCGGCCCGTACGGCGATGGACGGCGTCCCGGACGTCGAGGACGTCACCACGAGCCTCGCCGCGCGCGTGCCGCGGGTGGACGTGACCGTCGACCGGGTCGCGGCCGGTCGGGTCGGTCTCACCGAGGCCGCCGTGGGTCAGCTCGTGTCGCAGGCTTTCCGTGGCGCTCCGCTGGGTCAGGTGGCGCTCGACGGGCGTCAGCAGGACGTGGTGCTGCGGCTGAGCGCGACCGCTCCGGTGTCGGTGGAGGAGCTGCGCGCCCTTCCGGTCGGGCCGGTGAAGCTGGACGACATCGCGGACGTCACGCAGGCCGAGGGGCCGCAGCAGGTTACCCGGATCGACGGTGAGCGCAGTGTCTCGGTGACGGGCGCGGCGACCGGTTCCAACCTGGGCGCGACCACCAAGGAGCTGCAGAAGCGGCTGGACGGCATCGACGTTCCGGGAGCGACCTTCACCATCGGTGGGGTCAGCGCCGACCAGTCGGACGCCTTCGGCGACCTGGGCCTGGCGGTGCTCGTCGCCATCGCGATCGTGTTCCTGATCATGGTGGCGACGTTCCGCAGCCTCACCCAGGCGTTGATCCTGCTGATCTCCATCCCGTTCGCGTCCACCGGCGCGATCGGTCTGCTGCTGATCACCGGGACGCCGCTGGGCGTGCCGGCGTTGATCGGTGTGCTGATGCTGGTCGGCATCGTGGTGACCAACGCGATCGTGCTGCTCGACCTGATCAACCAGTACCGGGCGCGGGGCATGGGGGTCCAGGAGGCGGTGGTCGAGGGTGGCCGGCGTCGGCTGCGACCGATCCTGATGACCGCGGTCGCGACGATCTTCGCGCTGCTGCCGATGGCGTTCGGGCTGACCGGCGAGGGTGGCTTCATCTCGCAGCCGCTGGCGGTCGTGGTGATCGGTGGCCTGCTCAGCTCGACGCTGCTGACGCTGATCCTGGTGCCGACCCTCTACTCGATGGTGGAGCACACCAAGGGGTCGCTGCGGGAGCGGCGTCGTCGGCGGCGCTCCGGCGACGCCACGCCGAGCGGGCCGGCGGACGTCGAGCCGGATGGCCCGAACCAGGTGGCGGTGCCGACGGGCGCACCGGCGGCTCCGTCGGCCGAGGGCGCGCAGCCGTCGGCGACGCGCCCCGCGCCGTCGGGTGCGCTGGTGGACGGCACGGACCAGTTCGAGGTGTTGCGACTGCCGCGCAGCCGCAGGTCGCCGCTGCCTCCGTCGGAGCCGACCGAGTAGTCGACCGACGTCACGGGCAGCGCCCCCGGCAGGGTTTCCTGTCGGGGGCGCTGCTCTTCGTGCCCGCCGATCGAACGACCTGACCTCGGCTTTGCGTCACGTCTTGCATACTCCTGGTAGATATCGGCGGTGACGAGCGGGGCAGGCGGATGACCGAGGGCGCGCGCGGGTGGTCCCGGCGCGACCTGCTGCGCCGAAGCGCCCTGCTGGTGACCGGAGCGGCCGCCGGGGCGGGTGTGACCGACATCTGGTTGACCCACCGGCGGCTGCCGCTGGCCGGCGGTCCGGCCAGCGCCACCGTCGGCAACGGAGCGCAGGACGTCGGCGCAGGCGTCCTTCCGGTCGTCTGGTCGGGATCGACCACCCAGCGGCTGGTCGCGCTCACCTTCGACGACGGCCCGGCGCCACAGTGGACGCCCATGGTGCTGGACACTCTCGCCCAGCACCGGGTGCCCGCCACGTTCTTCCTGGTCGGTAGCCAGGTTCGACAGCACCCCGACCTCGTCCGCGACCGGCTCGCCGAGCACGAGGTCGGCAATCACAGTTGGGCGCACCGGGATCTCGCCCAGTTGGACGCCGCGGCGGTGTACGACGACCTGAGCCGCACCCACGACGCGATCACCGAGGTGACGGGCCGGGCGCCCCGGCTGGTCCGCCCGCCGTACGGCCACCTGGGCGGGGCCGTGCTGCACGCGGCCGCCCGGTTGAACTATCGGCTGGTGCTCTGGTCGTTGCAGATGGTCGAGCGGGAGTTTCCCGACGACCCGGCCGGTCATGCCCGGCGGATCGTGGACGGCGTCCGGCCCGGGACGATCCTGCTCGGGCACGACGTCGGTCAGCGGCGGCGCCTGGTCGCGCTGCGCGGCCTTCCCGACATGATTCGCGGACTCCGGGAGCGCGGGTACACCTTCGTCACCGTCTCGGCGCTGCTGGGAGCGGGTGTGGCCGCCACGCCCACCGGGTAGGGTGCCGGTCCGTGGCGTCCACCCTTTCGGTCCTTACCGGCAATCGGAGCTTCCGTAACCTCTTCCTCGCCGAGCTGGTGGTCTTCGGGGCCGACTGGTTCGTCATGGTGCCGCTGCTGGTGCTGCTGCCCCACCTCACGGGAAGCGGCGTCTGGGGCGCCCTGGTGCTGGCGGTGGACACCGGCATCGTGGCGCTGCTGCTGCCGTACACCGGCACCATCGCCGACCGGTTCGACCGACGCAAGATCATGATTGTCGCGAACGTGGCCGCGCTGGCCGGTGTGTTGCTGCTGCTCGGTGTCCGCGACCGTGGCACGGCCTGGTTGGCGCTGGTGGCGATCGGGGCCGTCGCGGTCGCCAAGGCGTTCTACTCGCCCGCCGCCCAGGCCGCGCTGCCCAACGTGCTGGAGCCGCACGAACTGGCCGCCGGCAACGCCGTGGCCGGCTCGGCCTGGGGCACCATGACGGTGGTGGGCGCCTCACTGGGTGGAGTGCTCAGCTCGGCCGCCGGCCCGTACGCCTGCTTCTGGGTGGCGGCGGCGGGCCTGGCGCTGGCCGCGGGCCTCGCCACGCGGATCCGCCGGCCGTTGCAGGCGGCCCGCGACCCGTTGTTGCCGGCGCAGCGGACCTGGTCGGCGGTCCGCGAGGCGCTCGGCTACATCGGGCACCGACCTCGGGTGCTGGCGCTGGTGACGGTCAAGTCGGCGGTCGGCCTGGGCAACGGGGTGCTGACCGTGTTTCCGCTGCTCGCCGGCTTGTACGGGGTCGGCTCACTGGGCGCGGGTCTGCTCTTCGCGGTACGCGGCGCGGGTGCGTTGGTCGGGCCCATCCTGATGCGTCGGGTGTTGACCAACCGGTCCTGGCTGCTGCCCGGGCTCGCGCTGTCCATGTCGCTCTACGGTCTGTCCTATGTGGGCACGTCGGTGGTCCGCTGGTTCCCGCTGGTGCTGCTGCTGGTGTTCGTGGCGCACTTCGCGGGCGGCAGCAACTGGGTGATGTCGAACTTCGCCCTCCAGGGCGAGGTGCCGGACCGGCTGCGCGGACGCGTGTTCGCCACCGACATGATGCTCGCGACGCTGGCCATCTCGGTGAGTCAACTGGCGGTGGCCCTGGTCGTGGACGTGGTGGACGAGCGGGTGGTGCTGGCCGGCTGCGGGCTGGTCACCGTCGTGTACGCGGTCGGTTGGCGGATCGCCACCCGTCGTCTGTCGCTGACCGATCCGGCCGCCGAACCGGTCCCCGACGCCGCCGGCTGAGACCGGGCCGGTCCCACGGTGCGGGCGAGCGGCCGGATCGTCGGTGTCGGGTCCTAGCATGAGCGCGTGCCGACGAACTTCACCGCCGGGCCGGTCCGGGTCCGGGTTCCCGCGACGAGTGCCAATCTCGGTCCGGGCTTCGACGCGCTGGGGCTCGCCCTCGGGCTCTACGACGACCTGGCCGCCGAGGTGTCGTCCGGCGGGGTCCGGGTGACGGTGACCGGTCAGGGCGCCGGTGAGCTGCCGGCCGACGATCAGCACCTGGTGGTGCGGGCCATGCGTGCCACGTTCGACGTCCTCGGCGTGCAGCCCACGGGTCTGCGCGTGGAGTGCGTCAACCGGATACCGCAGGCGCGCGGCCTCGGTTCGTCGTCGGCTGCCATCGTCGCCGGGGTGCTGCTGGCCCGTGCCCTGGTCGCCGACGGCGATGAGCGGCTCGACGAGCCGGCTCTCCTCCGGCTGGCCGCCGAGATCGAGGGCCATCCGGACAATGTCGCGCCGTGCCTGCTCGGCGGCTTCACGCTGGCCTGGACCGAGACGGATGGCGCTCGTGCGGTGTCCCTGCCGGTCGCCGACGCCGTACGCCCCACGGTCTTCGTGCCCTCCGAGCGCGGCCTGACCGCGACCGCGCGGGCGGCCCTGCCGGCCACCGTGCCCCACGCCGACGCCGCGTTGACCGCAGGACGGGCGGCGTTGCTGGTGCACGCGCTCACCACGGACCCGGCGCTGCTGATGCCGGCCACCGTCGACCGGCTGCACCAGGATTACCGCGCGGCGGGGATGCCGGGCACATCGGCGCTGGTCAGCGCGTTGCGAGAGGCCGATGTGGCGGCTGTGGTCTCCGGGGCCGGGCCGAGTGTGCTGGCGTTCGGCGAGCCGCCAGCGGGCTTCGACGCGGGAACAGACTGGCAGATCTGGAAGTTACCGATAGACGTCAGCGGTGCCCGGGTCGCCCGGGGTAGACTTGGACACGCCGAGCGGGACCCTGTTGCCGCAGGTCGGAAGAGTTGATTACGCTCTAGACCTAGCACAGCCGCGAAGCACGCGATCTCCTGCGGGGCGGCGCACCCCCGAAGCTCTCGGCGGTCAGCCCGTCACCCCTGCCAAGGCCCACGCCGCACCGCAGTTTCCACAGGTCGCCGCAGACGGCGAGACCTGCCCACCGACGTTTGGTGGGTCGGGAAACCACCGGCTGCTGTGTCACAGACTCCCGCGACGCGTCCTTGCGAGGCGGGTGCACCGAGGCCGCCCGGCCACCTGAGTTCCGACTCCGGGCAGTCCCGGCCTTATCGAGGGAAGGAATCCATTGAGCGACACCACCGACGTGACGTCGGATGTTTCCAACGTCGCTGGCGATGCCACCGCTGCCGCTCCCGCCCGTCGTCGGCGCAGCGGTACCGGTCTGTCGGCGATGCTGCTGCCAGAGCTGCAGAGCCTGGCCGCGTCGCTCGGCATCTCCGGCACTGCTCGCATGCGCAAGGGTGAGCTGATCGCCGCGATCTCCGAGCGGCAGGGCGGCAACGCGGCCGGAACCCCTCGACCGCGGGCCGAGGTCGCCGCGGCGGCCGCTCCGGCCCGTGAGGAGGTGCGGGAGACCGTGGACCGCCCGGCGGCCGAGGGTCGCAGCACCGACCACGCGCCGGCCGAGCCGGCCACCGAGACCGAGAGCCGCGGTCGTTCGCGGCGCAGCCGGACCGCCGCTGCGGAGGCCCGTACCTCCGAGGTCGGCACCTCCGAGCCGCGTGCCGCCGAGGCCCGCACCGACGAGGTCGAGAGCGGCGAGCGATCCGAGCGTGGCGAGAACCGCCGTGACCGGGCCGAGCGCAACGACCGCTCCGAGCGTGCCGAGCGCAACGACCGTTCCGACCGGGGCGAGCGCAACGATCGGGGCGAGCGCGGTGAGCGTGCCGAGCGCAACGACCGGGGCGAGCGTGCCGAGCGGGGCGAGCGGGGCGAGCGCAACGACCGTGCCGAGCGGGGCGACCGCAACGACCGTTCCGACCGGGGCGAGCGTGCCGAGCGCAACGACCGGGGCGAGCGTGCCGAGCGGGGCGACCGTAACGAGCGGGCCGAGCGCAACGACCGGGGCGACCGCAACGACCGTGGTCAGCGCGTCGAGCGCGACAGTGACGACGACGACGGCGAGGGCGGCGGTCGGCGTGGCCGGCGCAGCCGCTTCCGGGACCGTCGGCGTGGTCGTGGCGAGCGCGGGGAGACCGGCGGGGACACCGGCGGCGGCCGTGAGCCGCAGGTCGGCGAGGACGAGGTCCTCGTCCCCGTGGCCGGCATCATCGACGTGCTCGACAACTACGCCTTCGTGCGGACGACCGGCTACCTGGCCGGCCCGAACGACGTCTACGTCTCGATGTCCCAGATCAAGAAGTACGGCCTGCGTCGTGGTGACGCGATCACCGGCGCCGTGCGGGCGGCCCGCGAGGGCGGCAACAGCGGCGACCAGCGGCGGGACAAGTACAACCCGCTGATGCGGCTGGACACGATCAACGGGATGGAGCCGGAGGAGGCGCGGCGTCGGCCCGAGTTCTACAAGCTCACGCCGCTCTACCCGCAGGAGCGCCTGCGGCTGGAGACCGAGCCGCACATCCTGACCACCCGGGTCATCGACCTGGTCATGCCGATCGGCAAGGGCCAGCGGGCACTCATCCAGTCGCCGCCGAAGGCGGGTAAGACGATGGTGCTCCAGGCGATCGCCAACGCGATCACCCGCAACAACCCGGAGTGCCACCTCATGGTGGTGCTGGTCGACGAGCGGCCCGAAGAGGTCACCGACATGCAGCGGTCGATCAAGGGCGAGGTCATCGCGGCCACGTTCGACCGTCCGCCGCAGGACCACACCACGGTGGCGGAGCTGGCCATCGAGCGGGCCAAGCGCCTGGTCGAGCTGGGGCACGACGTCGTCGTGCTGCTCGACTCGGTGACCCGGCTCGGTCGGTCGTACAACCTGGCGGCGCCGGCCAGCGGCCGGATCATGTCGGGTGGTATCGACTCCACCGCGCTCTACCCGCCGAAGCGTTTCCTCGGCGCGGCCCGCAACATCGAGAACGGCGGCTCCCTGACCATCATCGCCACGGCGCTGGTGGAGACCGGTTCCATGGCGGACACGGTCATCTTCGAGGAGTTCAAGGGCACCGGTAACGCGGAGCTGAAGCTGGACCGGAAGATCGCCGACAAGCGGACCTTCCCGGCCATCGACATCAACCCGTCCGGCACCCGTAAGGAAGAGGTCCTGCTCGCGCCCGAGGAGCTGGCCATCATCCACAAGCTCCGCAAGGTCCTGCACTCGCTGGACTCGCAGGCGGCGATGGACCTGCTGCTGGACCGCCTCAAGCAGTCCCGCACCAACATCGAGTTCCTGATGCAGATCGCGAAGTCGACGCCGGGGGAGTGAACCTCCGTCGCTGACCAGCCGACGAGAAGAGGCGTGGCCGTTACGGCCGCGCCTCTTCTCGTTCCCCGCCTCAGCCGGACGTCACCCCGTCCCACCCCGTCTGCGCGCCACACGGTGGCGAAGGGGAGGCTGGTGGGGTCGGTGAGGGCACAGCCGTGCTCCGGGCGGGCACGCGCCGGCCCGGACGAATGCCCGCCCGGACGGCGGGAATGCGGACAGGGAGACCTGTGTTGACGATGCCGGACGAGGTGTGCGGCCCGCTTGCCGGGCCGGCTCAGGCCCATGGCACACTGGTCAATCGGCCACACCGGTTCCGGTTCACGCCCGAGCCCGTCGCGTACGGCGCGACGAGTGATGACGGCGACCCGGCGACCACCAACGAGAGGACCGAGGCGAGATGAAGGCAAACATCCACCCGGAGTACGTGACCACCGAGGTCAGCTGCTCCTGCGGTAACACGTTCACGACCCGCAGCACCGCCAAGGGCGGCGCGATCCACGTCGAGACCTGCAGCGCCTGCCACCCGTTCTACACCGGTAAGCAGCGCGTTCTCGACACCGCCGGTCGGGTCGCGAAGTTCCAGCAGAAGTACGCCAAGGTTCAGGCCAAGAAGGCCAAGTAACTCCCCGTTCGGCGCCCGTGTCCGGTTTCGTACCGGACACGGGCGCCGTCCGCGTTTCGCCCGCCAACACCCTCGGCCCTCCCGGTGCCGCGTCGTCGAAGGAGCATCCGCAGCATGAGCAGCGAGCGTCTGGCCGGACTCCTCGACGAGTACGCGGAGCTGGAGAAGCGGTTGGCCGACCCGGCCATCCACGCCGACCAGGCCACCGCGCGCCGGGTGGGTCGCCGGTACGCCGAGCTGGTGCCGCTGCACAAGGCCGCCGGTGAGCTGGAGCAGGCCCGCGCCGATCTGGCCGCGGCCCGCGAGCTGGCCGACGAGGACCCGTCGTTCGCCGCCGAGGCGGACTCCATCGCGTCGTCCCTGCCGGCCCTGGAGGAGCGCCTCGCCGAGTTGCTCATCCCGCGTGACCCGCACGACGCCAAGGACGTGATCGTCGAGATCAAGGCCGGTGAGGGCGGCGAGGAGTCGGCGCTGTTCGCCGGTGACCTGCTGCGGATGTACACCCGGTACGCCGAGCGGCACGGCTGGGTCACCGAGGTGATCGACGCGCAGGATTCCGACCTCGGCGGGGTCAAGGACGTGTCGCTGTCGATCAAGACCAAGGGTGTGCCGGACGGCGGGAACGGTGTCTGGTCGCGGCTCAAGTGGGAGGGCGGCGTGCACCGGGTGCAGCGCGTTCCGGTGACCGAGTCGCAGGGCCGGATCCACACCAGCGCGGCCGGGGTGCTGGTGCTGCCGGAGGCCGAGGACGTCGACGTCACCATCGACCAGAACGACCTGCGCATCGACGTGTTCCGGTCGTCCGGGCCGGGCGGCCAGTCGGTGAACACGACCGACTCGGCGGTACGGATCACGCACGTACCGACCGGCATCGTGGTCTCCTGCCAGAACGAGAAGTCCCAGTTGCAGAACCGGGAGCAGGCGATGCGGATCCTGCGGGCGCGGCTGCTCGCCGCCGCCCAGGAGCAGGCCGACGCCGCCGCCTCGGACGCCCGCAAGGCGCAGGTACGCACCGTGGACCGCTCGGAGCGCATCCGCACCTACAACTTCCCGCAGAACCGGATCACCGACCACCGGATCGGCTACACCGCGTACAACCTGGACCTGGCGCTCGCCGGCGACCTGGACGGTGTCCTGGACGCCCTCGCGGAGGCCGACCGCGCCGCCCGCCTGGCCGGCGACACGGAACTGACCCGCCGCTGACCGTCCGCCCGCCGGTCCCTTGTCGATCATGGAGTCGTGGTGGGTGGATTGTCCCGTCTAGAGCACTTTGTGCGGCACCACAAGTCCATGATCGACCCGAAACGGGGGCGGGGGTCAGCTCGCGCGGGGGCGGGACTTCGCGCGCAGCATCTCCCGGTCGGCCTGCTCGAAGGCGACGCTGAGCGCGTCGCGTAGCCCGCTACCGCCGGATACCTCGGCGAAGCCGATGCTCACCCCGACCGGAGTGCCGGGCACCAGCGACTCCCAGTCCTCGTTGCGTACCGCTGCCTCGATCCGGCGGGCCACCTCGGCGGCCTCGGCCATCCCCGTGTCCGGGAGCACCACGACGAACTCGTCGCCGCCGTAGCGGGCCACGAAGTCTCCCCGGCGCATCACCCGGTTGATCACCCCGGCGATGCGTTGCAGCACCAGGTCACCGGAGTGGTGGCCGTGCCGGGTGTTGACCGCCTTGAAGCCGTCCAGGTCGCAGACGCCAATGACGACCCGCTCGCCCCGGGTGACGACGGCGGTGATGTACCGCTCCAGACGACGCCGGTTCGGTAGGCCGGTGAGCGGGTCGGTCAACGCCTCACCCTCGTACCGTGCCGCCTCCCGGCGCATCTCCTCGTGGTCGATCCGGGCGGCGATGCCGTCGATGTAGACGTCGCGCAGCCGGTCGTTGCGCTGGGCGGCGAGCCGGAACGCCAGCCGGTCCGCCCGGTGGGCCGCGACATGGTCGCCGGCGCGGGCGAGCGCGATGCTGCGCAGCCGGGCCGGCTCGGCCGCCCCGAGCGTCTCGGTGGACACCCGGATGGTGTCCAGCCGGGCGACCGCCTCGATGGGCCGACCGTCCGCGACGGCCAGGCAGACCATGCCGAGTTGCCGCAGGTCCCGCGCGCGGGCGCTGTCACCGCCGTGGGTGAGCAGCCGGGACGGGACGGCGTCCCCGATCGGTTCCAGGGTGTCGCCGAGCGCGGCCTGCCGGGCCGCCGAGTACCCGTACGCGGCGAGGCTGCTGGGACGTAGTCGCCCGGCCCGGCCGCTCTGCACGAACTGGGCCAGGTCGGCCGCCACGTCCCGCAGCACGCGCAGGCAACCGTCGCTGTCACCGTTGTGGTCCAGCGCCACGGCGTTGCGCAGCCGGATGCCCGGCGCGGCGAACGCCTCCTCCGGAATCCCGGCGGTCAACCCGAGCTGCCGTGCGCGTTCGATCGCGCCCAGGGCGTACCCGTGGAAGCTGAGGTAGCTGTAGGCCATCGCCAGGTCGTGCCAGCCCCAGGCGGTGTCCCGGTCCGGGTCGTCCACGGCGTTCAGGGCCCGCGCTGCCTTGACGAGGTGGGTGACGCAGCGGTCCAGCGCGCCCTGGTGGTGGGCGGCGAGCGCGGCCAGCGCGTTGAGGTGCCCGTGCAGGTAGGGCTCGGCGAGGTCACGGACGGCCGCCGACGCCTCCTCGATGGCCCGGGTGAACTCCGCCGTCCGGCCGAGATTGATCAAGGCGGAGAGACGCTGGACCATGGCGTCCGCGCGGGCCGCAGGGTCCGACGTGGTGCGGATCACACGCTCCAACAGGGTGTACGACTCCGCGGAGCGACTTGCTTCCTGCAAAGCGCGGGCGTGCGAGAGAGTGTCAACCTGGTCATGGACCCGGTCGAGCCAGCCCACCCACAACCTCCTGTCGTGTGCGCCTCGACGCACCCGTTCGTGGCGTCACCCCGCGACGCCCCATGATTATCGTGTGACCACTCTGCCGCAACACCCCCCCGAAGGGACAGGTCGTACCCGTCCGTCCGCCGCGGTGGCCCGGGCGGCCCGCGTACTCGCCGCGGCCGGCGTGGGGCCCGCGCGCGTGGAGGCCGAGTTGCTGACGGCGTACGTGCTGGACGTGCCCCGGGGTCGGCTGGTCCTCGCCGACGACCTGGACGACGCGCAACTGGCCCGACTGGACGACCTGGTCGGGCGTCGCGCCGGCCGGGAGCCGTTGCAGCACCTGACGGGTCGGGCGGGTTTTCGGCACCTGGAGCTGGCGGTCGGTCCGGGCGTCTTCGTGCCCCGCCCGGAGACGGAGTTGCTGGCCGGATGGGGTGTCGAGCAGGGGCGGGGCAGATCCGAGCCGCTGGTGGTGGACCTGTGCAGCGGCACCGGCGCGATCGCGTTGGCGGTGGCGCAGGAGCTGCCGGGAGCGCGGGTGGTCGCGGTGGAGCGGTCCCCGGAGGCGCTGGCGTGGCTGCGTCGCAACGCGGCCGAGCGGGCGGCGGCGGGCGACCGGCCGATCGAGGTGGTCGAGGCCGACGTGACCGCGCCCGACCTGCTCGCCGACCTGGTGGGTCGGGTGGACGTGCTGCTCTGCAATCCGCCGTACGTGCCGGTCGACGTGGTGGTGCCGCCGGAGGTGGCCGCGCACGATCCGGCGGAGGCGGTCTTCGGAGGCGCCGACGGCCTGGTGGTGATCCGGCCGGTGATCGACCGGGCAGCGGCGCTGCTGCGACCCGGGGGTGTGCTCGGGGTCGAGCACGACGACACACATGGCGTGGCGGTGCCGGAGTTGTTGGTCCGCGACGGCCGGTTCGACGCCGTCGCGGAGCATCCGGACCTCACCGGTCGCCCCCGGTACGCCACCGCGTCCCGACGGGCGGACGGCCAGCACACCGGGTCCGGGCCGGCGTGGCAGACTGACTCCCCGTGATGCTTTACGACTGCCGATCGCCCGCCGATCGGGACCGCGGCATCGCTGCGGCCATCGAGGCGGTCAAGAACGGCGAACTGGTCGTCCTTCCGACGGACACCGTCTACGGGATCGGCGCGGACGCGTTCACCCCGTACGCGGTCAAGGCGCTGCTGGACGCGAAGGGTCGGGGTCGGCAGATGCCGCCGCCGGTGCTGATCGGTTCGCGGCACACCCTGGACGGCCTGGTCTTCTCGCTGCCCTCGGCGGCGCGGGACCTGGTGGAGGCGTTCTGGCCGGGCGCGCTGACGATCGTGGTCGAGCACTCGCCGAGCCTCCAGTGGGACCTGGGCGACAAGACCGGCACGGTGGCGGTGCGGATGCCGCTGCACCCGGTGGCGCTGGAGGTGCTGCGCGAGACGGGCCCGATGGCGGTCTCCTCGGCCAACAAGACGGGCCAGCCGGCGGCGGTGACCGCCGAGGAGGCGCGCGACCAGCTCAGCTACTCGGTGCGCGCCTACCTGGAGGCCGGGCCCTGTCCCGATCCGGTGCCGAGCACGATCGTGGACCTGACCGGCGAGGTGCCGCAGTTGCTGCGGGCCGGCGCGATCCCGTTGGAGAAGCTGCGCGACGTGGTACCGGACCTCCTCGACATCCAGGGGGCCTGAGTGCCCCCGTTCACCGTCCTGCACGTCTGCATGGGCAACATCTGTCGCTCGCCCATGGCCGAGCGGCTGCTCGCCCTCGCGGTGCGGGAACGGTTGGCGCGGCGTTCGCAGGACCCGGCCACGGCCGAGGAGTTGCTGCACAGCCACAGCGCCGGCACCGGTGGCTGGCACGCGGGCGAGGAGATGAACCCGCCGGCGGCTCGGCAGGTCATCGACCGTGGCGGTGACGTCGACGGGTTCGCGGCGCGCAAGCTGCGCTCGGACCACATCGACGCCGCCGATCTGGTCCTGACGGCGACCGCCGACCAGCAGGAGTACGTGGTGGCGCTCCGCCCGGACGCGGCGGCCCGCACCTTCGTGCTGGGTGAGTTCGGTCGGTTGTTGGCCGCGGTGGATCTCACCGCGCTGCCGGCGGCCGAGGTCACCCCGGAGGCGGTGTACGCGCGAGGTGTGGCCCTGGTGACGGCGGCGCACGACGAACGACTGGGCGCCTCGGCGCTGCCCACCGACGATCTCGACGATCCCTGGGGTCGCGGCGACCAGTGTTTCACCAGGGTCGCCGACGAGATCGAGGAGACGGTCCACCCGCTGGCCGCCGCGTTGCTGCCCTGAGCGTCCTGCGAGTTTCCTCCGGGTTTGGGGAAAACCAGGGGCGAAAGGGGCGTTCCGGGTCATTCTGAACGGGTCCTAGCGTGACCGGCTCCTGCGGGGAGAGCTGATGATCCGGGCCCGACTCGACAAACTGCTGACCGTGGTGATCGCCGGCGTGCTGGCCGGACTGGTGCTGGCCGGTGCCGCCCTGCCCGCCGCCCTGGTCTTCGGGATCGGTTTCAGCGCCCTCAGCACGCCCTACTCGGAGCTGCCCAACACGCTCCGTACGCCGCCCACGGCGCAGCGCTCCAACCTCTACGCCAACGACGGCACCACCCTGATCACGTCCTTCTACCAGGAGGACCGGGTGGACGTCCCGCTGCACGAGGTCGCCCCGGTGATGCGCGAGGCCATCGTGGCCGCCGAGGACGTCCGGTTCTACCAGCACAGCGGGGTGGACCTGCGCGGTGTGGTGCGCGCCTTCACGGTGAACAAGCGCGACGGCAAGACCCGGCAGGGCGCCTCCACGCTGACCATGCAGTACGTCCGCAACGTGCTCAGCAGCGACCCCCGGCTCACCGAGCGCCAGCGCCAGGCGGCCACCGAGGTCACCACCGCCCGCAAGCTCCAGGAGATGCGGTACGCGCTGGCGTTGGAGCGGGAGCTCAGCAAGGAGGACATCCTCACCCGCTACCTCAACATCGCCTACTTCGGCGCCGGTGCGTACGGGATCGGGGCCGCCAGCAAGCGCTACTTCTCCGTCTCGCCGGCGGAGTTGACCCTGCCCCAGGCCGCCCTGTTGGCCGGTCTGGTCCGGTCGCCGGACAGCGACGACCCGATCCACGGGGACGCCGACAGCGCCCTGCGTCGACGGGCGTACGTGCTGGAACGCCTGGTCGAGACGGGTCGGGTTCCCGCCGACGCGGCGGCGGCGGCACAGGCCGAGCCGCTGCAGTTGCGGCCCAGCGAGACGCCGAACGACTGCACCGGGGTACCCGACGGGCACACGGACTGGGGTTTCTTCTGCGACTGGTTCACCCGCTGGTGGAGCAGCCAGTCAGCGTTCGGTTCGAGCGCCGACGAACGGCAGCGCACGCTGCGCCGGGGCGGGTTCTCCATCGTCTCGTCGCTGGATCCGGCCGTACAGCAGGCCACCACCGAGCAGGTCCTGCGCATCTACCGGCCCACCGAGGCGCGGGCGGTACCCACCGCTGTGGTGCAGCCCGGCACCGGCCGGGTGCTGGCGATGTCGGTGAACCGCAGCTACAGCGTCCAGGACAACCCGGTTGGGCAGAAGAACCACCCGAACACGGTCAACCAACTCGTGGCCGGTGGTGGGGCCATCGACGGCTACCAGGCCGGTTCGACGTTCAAGCTCTTCACCATGCTGGCGGCCCTGGAATCCGGCATGCCGCTGTCGACCGAGTTCACGGCGCCGACGCAACTGCTCACCCGCTTCCCGGCCACCGGCGCGGGTAGCTGTGACGGTCGCTGGTGCCCGGCGAACGCCAGCCCTTCGTCGATGGATGGCCTCCGCACGATGTGGACCGCGTTCGGCCGGTCGGTGAACACCTACTTCGCCTGGCTGACCGAGCGGGTCGGCGCCGACCGGGTGGTCGAGATGGCCGAGCGGCTGGGCATCGTGCTGCGGGCCGACTCCGACGAGCGGCTGGCCCGCTACGGCGCGAAGGACTGGGGGCCGTTCACCCTGGGCGTGGCGGCGACGACCCCGCTGGACCTGGCCACGGCGTACGCCACGGTGGCCGCGGAGGGGACGTGGTGCGCGCCGCTGCCGGTGGTCTCGATCAGCGACTCGGCCGGCCGCCCGGTGGATGCCGCGAAGCCGGACTGTCGGCAGGTACTCGACACCGACGTGGCCCGGGCGGCGGCGGACGCGGCCCGCTGCCCGGTGGGCGACCAGTCGATGTACGGGCGGTGCGACGGCGCCACGGCACCTGATCTGCGATCCCGGCTGGGCCGCCCGGTGGCCGGCAAGACCGGCAGTTCCGAGCGGTACGAGACGGAGACGGTGGTGGCCTTCACCCCGCAGTTGGTGGTCGCCTCCATGGCGGCCAACCCGGACGATCCGCGCGACGCGGTCGGTCAGGCCGTGCAGGCCCAGATGGTGACCGGGGTCGGCCAGGTGCTCGGCGTGGCCCTCCGCGACCAGCCCGTACGCGACTTCGTCCCGCCCAGCGAACGCGCCGCCTTCCAAGTAACCCCCGCCCGCACCACCAACTAACCCCACCCCCCACCCCCACCCCCGCCCGCCACGCCGGTCCCCGCCGCGCCCCCCGCCGCGCCGATCTTGCACTTTCTGCGGGGACTTAGGGTGCCAAGGCCGCAAACCGCCAACACAAAGTGCAAGATCGGCGGGGGCGGGAGCGGGAGCGGGGGGCTGTTAGGGGGTTTGTTCGGCGTTGCGGGCTATGTTGCGGGCCATGCCGCCGAAGATCACGGCGTGGAACGGGGTCACCGAGCCCCAGTAGGCGTGTCCGGCCAGGCCGCGGGGGAGGAATACGGCACGTTGCTGGTAGCGGCTGCGGCCGTCGTCGGCCGGCAGCGCCCGCATCTCCAGCCAGGCGCGGCCGGGCAGTCGCATCTCCGCGCGCAGCCGCAACAGCTCGCCTGGAACGATCTCCTCGACCCGCCAGAAATCCAGCGCCTCGCCGACCTGGAGGCGGTGCGGGTCGCGCCGGCCCCGCCGCAGTCCCACACCGCCGACCAGCCGGTCCAGCCAGCCGCGTACGGACCAGGCGAGCGGGAACGAGTACCAGCCGTGCTCGCCGCCCACACCCTCGATGACCCGCCAGAGCGCCGCTGGCGACGCGTCCACCGCCCGTTCCCGCATGTCCGTGTACACGGTGCCGCCGGACCAGTCCGGGTCGCTGGGCAGCGGCTCGGCGGGCGCGTCGGGGCCGCTCGCGGTGGACCAGCGGGTCTCCACCTGGGCGTCGCGCACCTTGGCCAGGGCCAACGCCACCGCCTCGTCGAAGCCGGTGAGGCCGCCCGGCGGGTCGGGCACGTACCGGGCGATGTCGTGTTCGTGGGCCACGGCCTCGTGGATCAGGCTCTCCACCAGCGGCCGGGCGATCTTGTTCGGCACCGGGGTGATGAGGCCGACCCAGTGCGACGAGAGCGACGGCGTGAGGGGCCGGACCGGGACGATGATCCGTCGCCGTAACTCGGCCACCCGGGCGTAGCGCTGCATCATGTCGCGGAAGGTCAGCACGTCCGGTCCGCCGATGTCGAAGCCGCGGTTGACCTCGGGCGGCAGGGTGGCGCAGCCGGCCAGGTAGCGCAGCACGTCGCGGACCGCGATCGGCTGGATCCGGTTACGGACCCACCGTGGCGTGACCATGGCGGGCAGCCGTTCGGTCAGGTAGCGCAGCATCTCGAACGACGCCGAGCCGGAGCCGATGATCACCGCAGCGCGCAGCACCGCCGTGGGCACGCCGCTGCCGAGCAGGATCCGGCCCACCTCGGCCCGGGACCGCAGGTGCGGCGACGGGACCTCGGCGTCGGCCGCCGGCTCCGGACCACCGAGGTAGACGATCCGGCGTACGCCGGCCGCGCGGGCCGCCGCCGCGAAGTTCGTCGCCGCCGTCCGGTCGGCCGCCTCGAAGTCCTCCCGACCGAGCGAGTGCACCAGGAAGTACGCAACGTCGACGTCGGCGAACGCGGCGGGCAGCGTCTCCGGCCGGCTCAGGTCGCCCTCGACGATCTCGGCCGCCGACGCCCACGGCACGTCACGTAGGCGGACGGCCTTGCGGGCCAGGCAGCGGACGGTGTGCCCATCGGCGAGCAGCAGCGGCGTCAGCCGCCCGCCGATGTATCCGGTGGCTCCGGTGACGAGGCATCTCACGGCTCCCAGTGTGCGGCCCCCTGGACTCGTTTGCTGTGGAGACCGCGACGAGCACCTTCTGGGGGCCGGATTTCGCCAAGCTCAGGGCCACCGATCCGGAGATCGCCGGGGTGGTCCTCGGCGAGTTGGACCGGTTGCGGGGTGGCCTGCAACTGATCGCGAGCGAGAACCTGACCTCACCGGCGGTGCTGGCCGCGCTCGCAGTTGCACTGCTCCCGGAGTCTTCACCTGTCGCGACACCGCACCGGCCGGCTTGCCGTCAGCCTTCATTATCCCTAAATTCGTGCATGCGGTTCTGGAATCCGAAGTGCCACCATTCTTGCACATCAAGCAGAGCTGGCTCGCGCATTTTTCGGTTCAGGCATGCTCATTGAAGCGTCGTGCGGTGACTTTTCTAAGTGGGACGCCGTGTTGCCACCCACGACTCTGATGCCGAAGGTGGAATCCTGCATTTCGTTTGTACGCTCGATCGTGCGATCCGGAATTGCCCGGCCATCCGCCAATCGCAACCTTCAGGTCAGATAAGCAAATGAAATGAGCCGCGCGGTGCTAGGGATACCGTCTCACGCGGTATGGCTACGATCTATGCGACCCTGAGTCGTCTTGAGCGCGATCCGATGCCGTGCCCGGGAAGTGCGGTGCGGCGCAGCTTTGTGGGCGGCTTCAAGTATTCCGCCGCCAATACGCCAGGGTGGCGGGTGCCTGCGGGAAAGCTGGCACCCGCCACCAATGCTTGGCCTGATCAGCAGGTTACGACCTTGTCGTACTGGGCGAGCGGCTGGTTGTAGGCGTTGACGTCCTTCGAGCCGCCGGCTGCGACGGTGAAGCAACCCGAATCGCGGGCGTAGCTCCACACCACCTTGAGCTTCTGGCTGCTTGAGCAGTTGTTGTACATGATGACGTGGTTGAAGCTCCGCACGTCGACTGAAACGCAGCTGGGCTTGGCGCCGGCGAAAGCAGGCGTCGCGACAGTGGCGAGTGCTGCGCCCGCAAAAGTGGCAACGAGTGCAGCTCGAGCGATGGTCTTGTTCAAGGTTTTCCCCGTTCCTCTGAACTCCGGACACCTCGAACGTTACCGATGTCGTACGAGGCGCGCTACCCCGGTTTCCGGGCGTCATCGCGAGCAACATCGGCCTTCACTCCACCAGGGCCCCGCTGACCTGCAGATTCAAGACCCGTAGACGTGGGTCGAAGTTGACGCTATTTGCCGCCGGTGCCATCGCCATGGTCGTGTACGAAGCCAAGGGCCGTGGACGGTACTTCCTGGCGAAGGCGTCCCTGACGTGTGTTGCCGATCTCGCGATCGGGGAAGCGTCATTGCGAAAACGCGTTGACGCCACGCTCCAGATTGTTCCTGGAGTCTTGAGCTCGTCCATCCGCAGAGCCGCCCGGACGATCCGACCGCAGTCGATCCACCCAGCGCTGGTGCCCGCGTGGTGTTCGGCTCGCGGTCGTGCCAGGGGCGCTAGCTGCTAAAGGACGAGGCTAGACTTCGCACCGTGATTGCAGCATCCAGGCAAGCCGAAACCGGCCAGAGTTCCACCTTCTGGGGGCCGGATTTCGCCCAGCTCGAGGCTACCGATCCGGAGATCGCCGGGGTGGTCCTCGGAGAGTTGGACCGGTTGCGGGGTGGTCTGCAACTCATCGCGAGCGAGAACCTGACCTCACCGGCGGTGCTGGCCGCACTCGGCTCGACGTTGACCAACAAGTACGCCGAGGGCTACCCGGGTCGGCGTTACTACGGCGGCTGTGCCGAGGTGGACCGGGCCGAGGAGATCGCCATCGCCCGGGCCAAGGAGCTGTTCGGGGCGGAGCACGCCAACCTCCAGCCGCACTCCGGTGCGAGCGCCAACCTGGCCGCGTACGCCGCGCTGGTGCAGCCGGGGGACACGGTCCTGGCGATGGACCTGCCGCACGGTGGGCACCTCACCCACGGCAGCCGGGTGAACTTCTCCGGCAAGTGGTTCCACCCGGTGGGTTACCCGGTCCGGCCGGACACCGAGCTGATCGACTACGACGAGGTCCGCGACCTGGCCCGCGCGCACCGGCCCAAGCTGATCATCTGTGGGGCCACCGCGTACCCCCGGCTGATCGACTTCGCGCGGTTCCGGGAGATCGCCGACGAGGTCGGTGCGTACCTGATGGTGGACGCCGCGCACTTCATCGGCCTGGTGGCCGGTCGGGCGATCCCGTCGCCGGTGCCGTATGCCGACGTCGTCTGCGCCACCACCCACAAGGTGCTGCGCGGTCCCCGGGGTGGCATGATCCTCTGCCGCGAGTCGCTGGCCCAGCGGATCGACAAGGCGGTCTTCCCGTTCACCCAGGGTGGTCCGCTGATGCACGCGGTCGCGGCCAAGGCGGTCGCGCTGCGCGAGGCGGCCCAGCCCGAGTTCCAGACGTACGCCGCCCAGGTGGTCCGCAACGCGCAGGCGCTCGCCGCCGGGCTGGCCGACGAGGGCATGCGCCCGGTCTCCGGTGGCACCGACACCCACCTCGCGCTGATCGACCTGCGGGAGCTGGGGGTGACCGGCGCCGAGGCCGAGCGTCGCTGCGACGCCGCCTCGATCACCCTGAACAAGAACGCCATCCCGTACGACCCGCAGCCGCCGCTGGTGGCCTCGGGTATCCGGGTGGGCACGCCGAGCGTCACCACGCAGGGCATGCGGGAGGGCGAGCTGCGGCAGGTGGCCGCCCTGATCGCGCGGGCGGTACGCACGGACCCGGGTGAACCGGGTGGCGCCGACGCGCTGACCGCGGTCGGCGCGGAGGTGGCCGAACTGGTCGCGGCTTTCCCGGCGTACCCCCGTGGCTGAGCCCGGGGTGGTCGAGGCCGAGACCGACGGACGGTGGCGGTTGCGGCACCTCCCGGTGCTGCTGGCCGCGTCGGCGGCGCTGGCCGTGGTCGCGGCCGTGGTGGGCGGGGTGACGGGTGGCGTGACGGCCGCGCTCGGCGCGGCGGCCGGGGTGGGCGTGACGGTGCTCAGCTACACCCTCACGACGGTGGTGCTGGCACGGGCGGACCGAATCAACCCGCAGTTGCTGCTGCCGCTCGGCGTGGGGCTCTACGTGCTGAAGTTCACCCTGTTGGGTGTCGTCCTGGTGACCGTGGCGTCGACCGGTTGGGCGGGGTTGATCCCGCTCTGCCTCGGCATCGTCGCCGGGGTGGCAGTGTGGACGGCGGCGCACATCTGGTGGCTCGCCACGGTGCACGCCCGCCGGGTCGGCTGACCTGGCCAGCGGCCGGGCGTCCCACGTTTCGGACACGCGGCAATGTGTCGGCCACCGGTCATTTTCCGACGGGCGGAAGGGGAGTACCGTGCCCACAGACGACGCGAGCCCCGAGATGCCCACACAACGACGGTTGTGCGGGGGGTGAGGCACAGCCTCGTCTTCCCGGCTGATATCGTTCGCCCCGTCATGGCTGATGACCAAACCCCCCGTCCCGCCGGTCAACCGGACGACTATCCGTCCGGTGCCGGTCAGGGTTGGACCGCGCTCAGCTACCTCGTCGGAGGCATGCTCGTGTGGGGTTTCATCGGCTGGCTGGTCGACCAGTGGCTCGACACCGGTGGCGTCGCCACCGGGATCGGCTTCGTGCTCGGCATGGCTGGGGGCGTCATCCTGGTCATCCGCCGACTCGGCACGCCTACTTAGGAAGGGACGCGGTGTTCGGACAGGCGAACGTCCTGGCAGCGGGCCAGGCAGAATTCCCACCTAGCAAGGAGGACTTCTACCTGCCCAGCATCCTGCCCTGGGGTGTGGAAAACTCGTACTGGTTCACCAAGTTCACGTTGATGGTCTGGATCGCCGTCGGCGTTCTGATCATCTTCTTCCTGGCGACCTACCGGAACCCGAAGCTGGTGCCGACCAAGAAGCAGTGGTTCGCCGAGTCGATCTACGGCTTCGTGCGCAACAACATCTCGGTCGACATGATCGGTCACCAGGGGGTGCGGTTCGCGCCGTACTTCACGACGCTGTTCTGCTTCGTGCTCGTGACGAACGCGTTCGCGATCATCCCGGTCTTCCAGATCTCGCCGAACTCGCACATCGCCTTCCCGGCGATCCTCGCGGTGATCAGCTACGTGCTGTTCAACTACATCGGCATCCGGCACCACGGCTTCGTCAAATACTTCAAGCACGCCCTGATCCCGCCGGCACCGTGGTACATCCTGCCGCTGCTGATCCCGATCGAGGCGTTCTCTACCTTCATCATCCGGCCGTTCTCCCTGGCCGTCCGTCTCTTCGCGAACATGTTCGCCGGCCACATGCTCCTGCTGGTTTTCACGCTCGGCGGCTTCGCGATGATCAACGCCAACGCCTGGCTGGCACCGATCTCGGTGGTCTCCTGGGTGATGACCGTGGCGCTGACCCTTCTCGAAGCGCTGGTCATCGTCCTGCAGGCCTACGTCTTCACGGTGCTGAGCGCCAGCTACATCCAGGGCGCGCTCGCCGAAGAGCACTGATCTACGCACCATCCGTTGTCGTCCCGCGTGAGAGACACGCGTGATAACCAGGAGGAACCACTAATGGATTACGTCGCCGCCGCAGAAGGTGTCGTTGGCAGCACCGCCGCCATCGGCTATGGCCTTGCGGCCATCGGCCCGGGCATCGGCGTTGGTCTGGTCTTTGCCGCCTACATCCAGTCGACCGCCCGCCAGCCGGAGTCGTCCCGGATGACCCTGCCGTACGTCTGGATCGGCTTCGCCGTCATCGAGGCGCTCGCGCTGTTCGGCATCGCCTTCGGCTTCATCTGGCAGGGAGAGCTCTAATCCCGCTCGTCGACCGGGAGGTCACCTATGTACTTCCTCGCCGCTGAGGGTGGTGAGTCAGACCACAACCCGATCATCCCCATTCCCGAGGAGATCGTGGTCGGCACGATCGCCTTCGCCGTGCTCTGCTTCGTGCTGATGAAGTTCGTCTTCCCGCGCATGGAGCAGACGTTCCAGGCTCGGGTGGACGCGATCGAGGGCGGCATCAAGCGCGCCGAGGCCGCTCAGGCCGAGGCGAACCAGCTGCTCGAGCAGTACCGTGCCCAGCTCGCTGAGGCCCGGACCGACGCGGCCAAGATCCGCGACGACGCGCGGGCCGACGCCGAGGGCATCCGGCAGGACATCCTCGCCAAGGCGCGGGAGGAGTCCGACCGGGTCATCCAGGCCGGCAAGGACGCGCTCGCCGCCGAGCGGGCCACCATCGTGCGCGAGCTGCGCGCGGAGGTCGGCACCATCGCGGTCGACCTGGCCAGCAAGATCGTCGGCGAGTCGCTCGCCGACGAGGCGCGGCGCAAGGGCACCGTCGACCGGTTCCTGAGCGGTCTCGAGAGCACGGGGGCCCGCTGATGCAGGCCGCCAGCCGGGAGTCGTACAAGGTCGCGGCCGAGCGCCTCGACGCGTACGTCCGCGGCGCGGAGCCGTCGGCGGTGGCCGCCACCGCCGACGCCATCCTCTCCGTGGCCACCCTGCTGCGGCGTGAGCCGCGGCTGCGTCGGGCGCTCTCCGACCCGGCCCGTCCCGGCGCGGACCGCGGCGCGCTGCTCGGTGACATGCTGGGTGGGCGGATCGGCGCGGACGCGCTCGACCTGCTCGTCACGCTGGTCTCGGGCCGCTGGTCGGCACCGTCGGAGTTGCTCGACGGCGCCGAGCGCCTCGGCGTGGAGGCGCTGCTGGCCAGCGCCGACTCCGCCGGTGAGCTGGGCGAGGTGGAGGACGAGCTGTTCCGCTTCGGTCAGGTCGTGTCCGGTCAGTCGGCGCTGAGCAACGCGCTCGCGGACCCGGTCGCCCCGGTCGAGCAGCGGGCCACCCTGGCCCGCGAGCTGCTCGCCGGCAAGGCCCGGCCGGTCACGGTGGGCCTCGTCGAGGCGGCGCTCGCCGGATTCGGCGGGCGTTCCTTCACCGGAGCGCTCACCCGGCTGGTCGAGCTGGCCGCCGACCGGCGTGACCGGCAGGTGGCGTACGTGACCGTCGCGGCCCCGTTGAGTGACGAGGACGAGCGTCGACTGGGTGCCAGCCTCGCCGCGATATACGGTCGAGAGGTGTCCGTCAAGCAGACGGTCGACCCCGCCGTTCTCGGTGGCGTGAGTGTCCGGGTCGGTTCCGACCTGTACGACGGCACCATCCTGCGCCGCCTCAACGAGACCCGCAACGCGCTCGCGAAGCGCTGAGCGGCTCGCCGCCAGCAATGCGGTGGTTCCGCCGCCTCACCGTTGGGGCGGCTCCGCCGCCGCAGCGCCCGGATTGACAGACGCCATTCGGACCGGTTGGTACTAGGTATCCCGGGCCCCTGAACTTTAAGGAAGCAGAGGATGGCCGAGCTGACCATCTCGACGGAGGAGATCCGCGGCGCTCTGGAGCGCTACGTCTCCTCTTACTCGTCCGACGTCTCCCGCGAGGAGGTCGGCACCGTCGCCGACACCGGCGACGGCATCGCCCACGTCGAGGGCCTGCCCTCGACCAAGACCAACGAGCTCCTCGAGTTCGAGGACGGCACGCTCGGCGTGGCGCTGAACCTCGACGTCCGGGAGATCGGCGTCGTCGTCCTGGGTGACTCCGCCAAGCTGGAGGAGGGGCAGCGCGTCAAGCGCACCGACCGGGTGCTCTCGGTTCCGGTCGGCGACGCGTTCCTCGGCCGCGTGGTCAACGCGCTCGGCCAGCCGATCGACGGCCTCGGCGACATCGCCGAGGAGGGTTACCGCGAGCTGGAGCTGCAGGCTCCGAACGTGATGGCCCGGCAGTCGGTGTTCGAGCCGCTGCAGACCGGCATCAAGGCCATCGACGCGATGACCCCGATCGGCCGTGGCCAGCGCCAGCTGATCATCGGCGACCGCAAGACGGGTAAGACCACCGTCGCGCTGGACGCGATCCTCAACCAGCGGGACAACTGGCGCACCGGCGACCCGAAGAAGCAGGTCCGCTGCATCTACGTCGCCATCGGCCAGAAGGCCTCCACCATTGCCTCGATCAAGGGGCAGCTGGAGGAGGCGGGCGCGATGGAGTACACGACCATCGTCGCCTCGCCGGCGTCCGACCCGGCCGGCTTCAAGTACCTGGCCCCGTACACCGGCTCGTCCATCGGACAGCACTGGATGTACGGCGGCAAGCACGTCCTGATCGTCTTCGACGACCTGAGCAAGCAGGCCGAGGCGTACCGGGCCGTGTCGCTGCTGCTGCGTCGCCCGCCGGGCCGTGAGGCGTACCCGGGTGACGTCTTCTACCTGCACTCCCGCCTGCTGGAGCGCTGCGCGAAGCTCTCCGACGAGCTGGGTGGCGGCTCGATGACCGGTCTGCCGATCATCGAGACGAAGGCCAACGACATCTCGGCCTTCATCCCGACCAACGTCATCTCGATCACCGACGGCCAGATCTTCCTGGAGACCGACCTGTTCAACCAGGGCGTCCGTCCGGCGATCAACGTCGGTACCTCGGTCTCCCGGGTCGGCGGCGCCGCACAGGTGAAGCCGATGCGCAAGGTCGCCGGTTCGCTGCGGCTCAACCTGGCCCAGTACCGCGAGCTGGAGGCGTTCGCCGCCTTCGCCTCGGACCTGGACAAGGCCTCCCGGGCCCAGCTGGACCGCGGTGTCCGGCTGGTCGAGCTGCTCAAGCAGCCGAACTACTCGCCGTACCCGGTGCAGGAGGAGGTCGTCTCGGTCTGGGCCGGCACCGAGGGCAAGCTGGACGACGTTCCGGTCGGCGAGATCCGGCGCTTCGAGGCGGAGTTCCTCCAGTACCTGCGCCACAAGCACGAGGGTGTGCTCGCGTCGATCGCCGACAACCAGTGGGGCGATGACATCATCGACTCGCTGGACAGCGCGATCGCCGAGTTCAAGCAGGTCTTCCTCAACAAGGAGGACGAGCGCAAGATCAACGACGCGCCGGCCGCCCCGCTCGAGGGTGACGAGAACCGCGAGACGGTGACCCGCTTCCGCGACAGCGCTACCGACCGCCCGGCCGAGAGCTGATCCGATGGCGGCCCAGGTTCGCGTTCTTCGTCAACGAATCCGCTCGGCGAAGTCGATGAAGAAGATCACCAAGGCGATGGAGCTCGTGGCGACGAGCCGGATCGCCAAGGCCCAGGCCCGGGTGCAGGCGTCCCTGCCGTACGCCGAGGCCATCACCGGTGTGCTCACGGCGCTGGCGTCCAACGCGCGGATCGACCACCCGCTGCTCACCCCGCGCGAGCGGGTGCGGCGGGCGGGCGTCCTGTTGGTCACCAGCGACCGTGGCCTGGCCGGCGGTTACAGCTCCAACGCGATCCGGATGGCCGAGTCGCTGATCGCGCGGCTCAAGGCGGACGGCAAGGAGCCGGTGCTCTACGTCATCGGGCGTAAGGGTGTCGGGTTCTACCGGTTCCGTGACCGTCCGATCGAGGCGAACTGGACCGGCTTCAGCGAGCAGCCGTCGTTCGAGGACGCCCGTACCGTCGGTGAGACGCTGATCAAGGCGTTCACCGCCGGCGCGGACGACGTCGACGGTGGTCCCGGAGCGGACGGAGTGCTCGGCGTCGACGAGTTGCACATCGTCTACACCGAGTTCCACTCGCTGATGACGCAGAACCCGGTCACCAAGGTCATCGGTCCGATGCAGGTGGAGGACCGGCCGCGCTCCGAGGGGCTGCTGCCGGCGTACGAGTTCGAGCCGGAGGCGGAGGCGCTGCTCGACGCCCTCCTGCCGAGGTACATCAACACGCGGATCTACGCGGCGTTGATCGAGTCGGCGGCGAGTGAGTCGGCGGCGCGGCGGCGGGCGATGAAGAGCGCCACCGACAACGCCGAAGAGATGATCGAGAAGTACACGCGTGAGATGAACTCGGCCCGCCAGGCCGGGATCACCCAGGAGATCAGCGAGATCGTCGGCGGCGCCAACGCGCTGGCCGCGTCGGGAAGTGAAGTGTGATGACTGCCCCAGTAGAGACCAAGACGGCCACGGGTCGCGTGGTCCGGGTCATCGGCCCGGTCGTCGACGCCGAGTTCCCGCGCGACGCCATGCCGGCCCTGTTCAACGCCCTGAACGTCACCGTGAGCCTGTCCGGCGGTGAGAAGACGCTGACCCTGGAGGTCGCCCAGCACCTGGGTGACAACCTGGTCCGCGCCATCTCGATGCAGCCGACGGACGGTCTGGTTCGCGGCGCGGAGGTTCGTGACTCCGGTTCGCCGATCACCGTTCCGGTGGGCGACGCGGTCAAGGGCCACGTGTTCAACGCGATCGGCGAGGTGCTCAACCTCAAGGAGGGCGAGACCCTCACCCCGGACGACCACTGGGGTATCCACCGCAAGGCCCCGGCCTTCGCGGACCTAGAGCCGAAGACCGAGATGCTGGAGACCGGCATCAAGGTCATCGACCTGCTCGCCCCGTACGTCAAGGGCGGCAAGATCGGCCTGTTCGGTGGCGCGGGCGTGGGCAAGACGGTGCTCATCCAGGAGATGATCACCCGGGTTGCCCGTAACTTCGGTGGTACCTCGGTCTTCGCCGGCGTGGGTGAGCGCACCCGTGAGGGCAACGACCTCATCGCCGAGATGACCGAGTCCGGCGTCATCGACAAGACGGCCCTGGTCTACGGCCAGATGGACGAGCCGCCGGGCACCCGTCTGCGGGTCGCCCTCTCCGCGCTCACCATGGCGGAGTACTTCCGCGACGTGAAGAAGCAGGAGGTGCTGCTCTTCATTGACAACATCTTCCGCTTCACCCAGGCCGGTTCCGAGGTCTCCACCCTGCTCGGCCGGATGCCGAGCGCGGTGGGTTACCAGCCGACCCTGGCCGACGAGATGGGCGAGCTCCAGGAGCGGATCACCTCCGTCCGGGGCCAGGCCATCACCTCGATGCAGGCCATCTACGTGCCGGCGGACGACTACACCGACCCCGCTCCGGCCACCACGTTCGCCCACCTGGACGCGACCACCAACCTCGAGCGGTCGATCTCCGACAAGGGCATCTACCCGGCCGTGGACCCGCTGGCGTCCTCGTCCCGGATCCTCGCCCCGGAGTTCGTCGGCCAGGACCACTTCCAGGTCGCCACCGAGGTCAAGCGGATCCTGCAGCGCTACAAGGACCTGCAGGACATCATCGCCATCCTCGGTATCGAGGAGCTCTCCGAGGAAGACAAGATCACCGTGGCTCGGGCCCGGCGAATCGAGCGCTTCCTGTCGCAGAACACCTACGCGGCGGAGCAGTTCACCGGCGTGCCGGGCTCGACGGTCCCGATCAAGGAGACCATCGAGGCGTTCCGGAAGATCAGCGAGGGTGAGTACGATCACTTCCCCGAGCAGGCGTTCTTCATGTGCGGCGGTCTCGAGGACCTCGAGAAGAAGGCTGAGGAGCTGATGAAGGGCTGACAGCCCGCATCGGATCCGTACCGCAAAAGACTGCCCCGGCAACGTCGGGGCAGTCTTTTGTTCATCTTCACGTCCTACCATCGTCGCGGTCCGTTACTCGTGGTCGTCATTCGGGCGGCAGTCGAGATACGGTCGCTCCGCGCGTTCACGTTCCTGAGCGCGGACGAGTGCAACCTTTCGACGACGTGAGCCCGTCTCCTGTGCGTGGGCGTAGCGAACGGAGATGAGTGTGGGTAAGGCCGGCAAGAAGGGCCGCAAGTCGTCCATGTGGCGGGGTGTGCCGCGCTGGGCCAAGGTGTGCACCGTGTTCGGCCTGGTGCTGACCATGCTCAGCGGCGGCGTACTCGTCGGCACCGAGGTGCTGATGGCCCGCTACGAGGGCGCCGTCGGCAAGGCCGACCTCTTCGGCGACCAGGCGGCGGGCGCCAAGGAGAAGAAGAGCGACATCAAGGGTCCGCTCAACCTCCTGCTGGTCGGTATCGATCCGCGTACGCCGACGGCTGCGCCGCTGGCCGACTCGATCATGGTGCTGCACGTTCCGGCGTCGATGGACCGCGCCTACCTCTTCTCGGTGCCGCGGGACCTCTACGTGCAGATCCCGGCCTTCAAGAAGGCCAACTTCCCCGGCGAGAAGACCAAGATCAACGCTGCGATGTCGTTCGGCAGTCAGGTGCCCGGCAAGAATCCCGACGCGGCGCGGGGGTTCGAGTTGCTGGCCAGCACCGTGCAGAACGTGACCGGCATCAAGCGGTTCGACGGCGGAGCAATCATCAACTTCACCGGCTTCCAGAAGATCGTCGACGCGATGGGCGGCGTCGACATGTACGTCGAGCGGGACGTCAAGTCCGAGCACAAGCAGCCCGACGGCACCCCGCGGCCGGGCAACCCGCGCGGCGAGGGCTACATCGGCCCGCAGGCGGTCTACAAGAAGGGCACCCACCACCTCAAGGGGTGGCAGGCACTGGACTACGTCCGACAGCGCTACCCGAAGAACGGCGTCCCGGACTCGGACTATGGCCGGCAGCGCCACCAGCAGCAGTTCGTCAAGGCGATGGTCGGTCAGGCGTTCAGCGCCGACGTGGTGGCCAACCCGATCAAGCTGGACAAGGTGCTGCGCGCCGCCGGCCAGTCGCTGATCTTCAACGGCCGGGGCAACAGCGTCGTCGACTTCGGGCTCGCCCTGAAGAACATCCGCCCGAACACCATCCAGATGATCAAGCTCCCCGGTGGCGGGGTCTACGAGGGTAAGAAATACCTGGGTGAGCAGTTCCAGGCAGGCGTCCCGGACTTCTTCACCGCCCTGCACAATGAACAACTGGACCCGTTCCTGCTCGAGCACCCGGAATTCCAGAACAAGACCAAGTAGCCGTGGCGCAGCTCTCGCCACCCGCGTTGGGGGCGGCGCGGCGGCACGACTAGACTTTCGGCAATCCGTCGCCGCAGCAAGGAGACAGCGTGGCACAGCAGCTTCACGTCGAGCTCGTCGCCGTCGAGGAGAAGGTCTGGTCCGGTGAGGCCGAGATGGTCGTCGCCCGGACCACCGAGGGCGAGCTCGGTGTCCTGCCGGGTCACGCGCCGCTGCTCGGTCAGCTCGCCGAGCCCGGCCAGGTCCGCATCAAGCTGGCCGGCGGGGAGCAGGTCGCGTACGAGGTGGCCGGCGGCTTCCTCTCGGTGAGCGCCCAGGGCGTAACCGTGCTGGCCGAGAGCGCTACCCCGGTTTCCGCGCAGAGCCGCTGAGCCACACCGGGGATGGAGATCGTCGAAGGGATCGGGATCGGCGTCGCCGTCATCCTCGTCGCGCTTCTCGTACTCTTCGTCCGGCGGGCCGTCGTCACCCGCACCGGTGGCATCATCCGGCTCAGCGTCCGGGTGACCACCGTGCTCGACGGGCGCGGCTGGTCACCGGGCTTCGGCCGGTTCGCCGGTGACGAACTTCGCTGGTACCGGATGTTCAGCTTCGCGCTCCGCCCCAAGCGGGTCCTGTCCCGCAAAGGTCTCGCGGTCGAACGCCGACGGCTGCCCGAAGGGCAGGAACGGCTCTCCATGCCGGCCGACTGGGTGATCCTCCGCTGTACGAGTCACCACGCACCGGTGGAGATCGCCATGGCGCGGTCGACCGTGACCGGTTTTCTCTCCTGGCTCGAGGCCGCCCCTCCGGGGGCGGTCTCGCCGCGTCTGGCCTCCCAGGACTGGCCGGCTGCCTGAGGCCTCTGTCTGTCTCTGGTCGCTGTTGGGGGTTTCCGGGGCAGCCCGCCACGCCGTCCGTGGTCGCTGTTTGGGTTTCCGGGGCAGCCCGCCCGGCTCCGGGCGGTCAGGCTTGATCCCTGCGCCGGACGGGCTGCCCCGGAAACCCGTCCGCGGCGCGGTGTGTCGGTCCGGTCCGGTTTTTGCTCACCTGCCGTTACCGGTTTTGCTGAGTCCCGCCTTCATGAGTCCTGCCTTCGGGCTGATCGACTCGGCTTTCTTGAGGTCGGGGTGTCCGAGGGCTTCGGATGCCGCGACTTCGTGGAACCCGAGTCGATCAAGGCTGGCTGAGGCGAGGTGCCCGCCCTGCGGACGCGTGACGGCGGCGAGAGCGGGAACCCACGCCTGCACGGTGCCTTCGGTCAGCGCTTGCCGCCTGGGATCCATAGCACATCGCCCGCCGGATTTGCCGTTCTTGACAGGATAAAGAGCAGATCGGAGAGCCGGTTGAGATACTTTGCCGGGAGCGGGCTGGTCCGGTCCGGATCGTGGCTGACCAGCGCCCACGCCGCCCGCTCGGCTCGCCGGGCGATGGTCCGCGCCACGTGCAGCAGCGCCGCCCCGGCGGTGCCGCCGGGGAGGATGAAGGAGTCGAGCTTGCTCAGGCGCGCGTTGTACTCGTCGCACCAGCCCTCCAGACGCTCGACGTACTCCTCGGTCACCCGCAGCGGCGGGTACTTGGGCTCCGGCTCGACGGGCGTGGACAGATCGGCTCCGACATCGAACAGGTCGTTCTGCACCGACGCCAGGACGGCCCGCAGCTCCTCGTCGAGCTGGCCCAGGGCGAGTGCGACACCGATCGCCGCGTTGCACTCGTCGACATCCGCGTACGCGGCGATCCGTGGATCGGTCTTCGGGACCTGCTCGTTGTTGCTCAGCCTGGTCATGCCGGCGTCGCCGGCCTTGGTGTAGATGCGCGTGAGGTGGACGGCCATGACGCACAGCCTACGGATACCGGAACTGACGATCCCCGCTCGGCCGGACACGACAGCCGGCTGGCCAGCGGTGGTGGGCCCGGGCGACGCCGGTGACACGGCGGTCAACGACGTCGACGTCATCCGGGTCTGCGGTGCGGCCCGACTGGCGGGCACCGTGCACGTCGTCGGCGCCAAGAACTCGGCGCTGAAGTTGATGGCCGCCGCGCTGCTCGCTCCGGGCCGCAGCGTGATCACCAACGTTCCGCGGATCACCGACATCGCGATCATGGGGGAGGTGCTGCGGCGGCTGGGTTGCGACGTCCGGTTCGACGCGGACGACCCCGTCGATCCGATGGTGGCGCGGGGCGGCGTCGCCCGGTCCCGTTCGGTCACCATCGACGTACCCGAACAGCCGGGCGCGGAGGCCGACTACGACCTGGTCCGGCGGCTGCGCGCGTCGATCTGCGTGCTCGGTCCCCTGCTGGCCCGCCGTGGCTACGTGCGGGTGGCGCACCCGGGCGGCGACGCGATCGGCTCACGTGGCCTGGACATGCACATCTCCGGGCTGACCCGGATGGGCGCGGAGATCTCCGGCGAACACGGGTTCGTCATCGCCGAGGCCCCGCACGGGCTGCGCGGCGCCGACATCGTGTTGGACTTCCCCAGCGTGGGGGCGACCGAGAACCTGGTCATGGCAGCGGTGCTGGCCCAGGGCGCCACGACGATCGACAACGCGGCCCGGGAGCCGGAGATCGTCGACATCTGCACGATGCTCAACCAGATGGGCGCGCGGATCTCCGGCGCCGGCACGTCCACCCTGCGGATCACCGGCGTGTCCGGCCTGCGCCCGGTCCGGCACGCCACCGTGGGGGACCGGATCGTCGCCGGCACCTGGGCGTTCGGCGCCGCGATGACGCGCGGCGACGTGACGGTGACCGGGTTGGACCCGGCCTACCTGGAGGTCGCGCTGGACAAGGTCGTCGCGGCCGGCGGCCTGGTCGAGACGCGGGGCGACGGCTTCCGGGTACGGATGGACGACCGGCCCCGCGCGGTGGATGTGGTGACCCTGCCGTACCCCGGCTTCGCCACCGACCTGCTGCCGATGGCGATCGGGCTGGCCTCGGTCAGCGACGGGGCTTCCCTGATCACGGAGAACATCTTCGACGGCCGGTTCATGTTCGCCAACGAGATGATGCGGCTCGGCGCGGACATCAAGACCGACGGGCACCACGCCGTGGTCCGGGGTCGGGAGCGGCTGTCCGGAGCGCCGGTACGCGCCACGGACATCCGGGCGGGCGCCGGACTGATCATCGCGGGACTCTGTGCGGACGGAGCCACCGAGGTCTCGCACGTGCACCACGTCGACCGGGGGTACCCGGACTTCGTGGCCGACCTGCGCGCGCTCGGCGTGGCGGTGGAGCGGGGGACCACGCCCGAGGAACCGTCGCTGGAGATCTGAGGCCCCACTGCGCCTCTCGCGGTCTCAGGTGGCCTGTAGCGAGGCACGCACGTGCCGTCGTGCGTCGTGGATGCGTGACTTCAGGGTGCCGACCGGAATGGCGAGGTGGTCGGCGATCTGGTCGTAGGTCAACTGGCACAGGTCGCGCAGTACCAACGGGGCGACCAGTTCGGGTCGGTGCGCCTCCAGCCGTTCCAGCGCGTCGAGCAGGTCGAGTCGGGAGCCTGCGATCACGCTCGTGGTGCGGGGGTCGGCGGTGTCGAGCGGGAGCTGTGGCATGGACTGCTCCTCGGCCCGACGCTTGAGGCTCCGGTACGTCTGCCGGGCGCAGTTGGCGGTGACGATGTGCAGCCAGGTGGAGAACTTGGACCGGCCAGCGAAGCTGTCAATCTTGCGGGCGACCTGCAGCAGAGCATCCTGGCAGGCCTCCTCGGCGTCCTGTCGGCAGGGGAGCAGGCGTAGGCACTGTCGCATGACCTGCGGGCCGATCCGGCTCAGCAACGCGTCGAGCGCGGCGGCGTCCCCCTTGGCGGCACGATCCGCGAGTTCCTCGATGTCAAGATCGTCTGGCATGCTCAGGCCCCGTTCCTCAGCGTTCAGTCGGCCATAATACGGGCGTGTCAGTACCCGGCAAGATCGGCCGATATCGCGTTGTAGGGCGTATCGGATCCGGGGCGTTCGCCACCGTGTGGCTCGGCGCCGACGATGCTCTGGACGCCTCCGTCGCGATCAAGGTGCTGGCCGACAACTGGTCGTACCACTCCGATCTGCGGGAGCGGTTCGAGCAGGAGGCACGGATCATGCGGCGGACGGATTCGAGTCTGCTCGTGCGTGTGCTCGACGTCGGTGAGCTGCCGGACGGACGGCCGTACCTGGTGATGCCGTACGCGGCCGGTGGCACTCTCGCGGATCGACTCGCCTCGGGACCGATGCCGGTCCGGGAGGCGCTGCTCGTCGCGGCCGACATCACCCGCGCCGTCATGGTGCTGCACGAGGCGGGCGTGCTGCACCGGGACCTCAAACCGTCAAACGTGTTGTTCCAGCCGGCGGCGGGCCGGGACCGGGTGCTCGTCGCCGACCTCGGCCTGGCCAAGGCGCTCGCCAACGCGTCCGGCTTTACGATCGCGGCCGGCACGCCCGGTTACATGCCGCCCGAGCAGGCCACCGCCGGTGGCGGTCTGGACATCCGCGCGGACGTGTACGCGATCGGCGCGACGACCTACCACATGCTGACCGGCCGCCCGCCCGAACCGGCACGGTCCTCCGGCAGCCGTCCGGGCCGGGCCGGGCGTGCCCTTCCCCGCCCATCCCAGGTTCGGCCCGGAGTTCCCTCCGAAGTGGATGACCTGGTGCGGCGGGCGCTGCATCCCGACCCGCGGCAACGCTGGGCGTCCGCCGCGGTGATGCTCGACGAACTGCACCGGGTCATCGCGTCGACGCAGCGGGAGGCGGGCCGTGGTCGGCTCGTGCGGCAGCTGGGGAGGGGTGTCGGCGTCGCGGTCGCCCTGGCCGCCCTGCTGGCGACGACGGGATCCAGTTCCACGTTGTCGGAACGGTCCGGGTGGGTTCGCGTACACGATGCCTCCGGTGCTCTCTCGGTCGCGGTGCCGGCGAACTGGGCCGGCCAGGTGAAGGACGCCGGCTGGGACCCTTCGGTGCTGCGCCTCCCGGCCGGTCAGGCGCCGGGTCTCGTCGTCGCCCCGGATCTCGCCGCCTGGCCGGATCCGGCCAGTGGGATGCCCGGTGTGTTCGTCGGCGTGAGCAGGGCCCTGCTCGGCGGCGACCCGGTCGCGGCGTTACCCAGCCACGCCTCCTGCGTCCAGCAGCCCGAGCGGACCGTGGGCGTGGGCGGTGACCGGGCGCTGGTCCGGCGGTGGACCTCCTGTGGCGGGTCGGTGTCGTTCAGCGAGGTCGTGATCGCCGTGCCGCAGCGCCGCTACGGCGTCTACCTCCAGATCAAGCAGGTCGGCGACGAGGACCTGACCGACGAGATCCTGGCCGGCCTGCGAATGTCCAGCGCGCTGGCGCCGCAGGCCGGCCGTTTCGGTTCGGTCTACTCGTAGCAGTCCTGGTTCGCGTACTGGAGGGTCAGGTCGATGACCTTGCCGTTCCGCGTCGCGATGCGGTAGACGGCCTTGCTGTTGCCAGGGGTCTTCGCGAAGCCGCGACCGTTCGTCGCGTCCCCGTCGGCGGTCTTCCAGCCCGGGTAGATCCGGAGCATCTCGGCGCTCGACATGCCGATGTGCACTCCTTCGGGCGTCTTGATCCCCTCGTACGCGTTGATGGTGGCGATACCCAACGTCGGCGAGAGGTTGACGATCCCCTCCTCGCTCGGAGCGGCCCGCAGGTGCGCCGGCGTGCAGCCGGCCGTGGTGTCCGCGAACGCCCGCAGCAGTCCCGTCCCGGTGGCCTGCTGACGGGTCATGCCGAGCTTGAGTGAACCGATGCCGTTCGGACCGAGGACGAGCGACGTGGGGCGGGTCGCGGCGCTGGACTGCCGGGCGGACGGCGTCGAGGAGGCGGAAGGGGCCGGCGGAGTGGGGCTGCCGGTGGTCGCCGCGCTGGTCGTCGGGTCGGGCGAGCCGGCCGGCGCGGCGTTGCCGTCCTGGTGTGCGGGCGACGAGCACGCCGCTACGAGCAGGAGGCAGGTGAGGGTTCCGACCATGGACGTTGCGCGCATCATGAGCTCCTGGCTGTTTCCACTTGTTGGTTGTCGTAGGGTTCGATGCACCCACTCGGGAGTTTGTTCGCTGCGGCGAGTCGTGGATCCGTCACCTGCCCTTAGTCATCGTTCAGGCTCGCCGACTAGGGTGCAGGCAGGCACTCAATCGCAGCGAGGGAGAACAAGATGGCGGGTCGACTCGCGGTCGTCGGGGCCGGGCTGATGGGCTCCGGCATCGCCCAGGTGGCGGCGCAGGCGGGCTGGCAGGTGACGCTGCGCGACCTGGACGACGCGGCCACCACCCGGGGGCTCGGCGGCATCCGGAAGTCGCTGGAGAAGTTCGCCGAGAAGGGCAAGATCGAGGCGTCCGACGTCGAGGCGACCCTCGCGCGGATCACGCCGACCACCGACCTGGAGGCCGCGGCGGACGCGGACATCGTGGTCGAGGCGGTCTTCGAGCGGCTGGAGATCAAGCACGAGGCGTTCCGGGCGCTGGACAAGATCTGCAAGTCCGACGCGGTGCTCGCCACCAACACGTCGGCCATTCCGGTCACCCAGATCGCAGCGGTCACCGAGCGGCCGGAGGCCGTCGTCGGCACCCACTTCTTCTCCCCGGTGCCGATGATGCAGCTCTGTGAGCTGGTGCGCGGCTACAAGACCAGCGACGCCACGCTCGACACGGCGCGTGCCTTCGCCGAGGAGATCGGCAAGACGGTCGTCGTGGTCAACCGGGACATCGCCGGCTTCGTCACCACCCGGCTGATCTCCGCCCTGGTCATGGAGGCGGTCAAGCTGGTCGAGTCGGGTGTGGTGTCCGCCGAGGACCTGGACACCGCCTGCCGGCTCGGCTTCGGGCACGCCATGGGTCCGCTGGCGACCACCGACCTGACCGGGGTGGACGTGCTGCTGCACGCCTCGAAGAACATCTACACCGACACGGCCGACGAGAAGTTCTTCCCCCCGGAGCTGCTCCAGCGCATGGTCACCGCCGGTGACCTGGGCCGCAAGACCGGCAAGGGCTTCTACACGTACTGAGACGGCGGCGTCGACCGGGGCGGGTGTCCGCCCCGGTCGGCCGCTCAGCCGTCGCGCTTGGTGGTCCAGCGGAAGGTGGTCAGGCAGAGCACCAGGCCGATCACGCACCACAGGGCCAGCACCAGCGCCACCCGCCCCAGCTCGAACGAGCCGCCCGGCTCCTGCGCTCCGAAGCTCTCCGGCAGGAAGACCGCCCGCAGCCCCTGGCACATCCACTTGAGCGGGAAGAACGCCGCCACCTGCTGCATCCAGGTGGGCAGGTCGGTGAAGACGAAGAACACGCCGGAGATGAACTGGAGCACCAGCGCGACCGGGGTCACCACGGCCGAACCGCTGCGGGCGGTGCGGGCCAGCGACGAGATGGCGATGCCGCACAGGGTGCAGGCGGTCACCCCGAGCACGGAGACCCAGCCGAAGGTGAACCACTTTCCGGCGGTGCCGGGCAGGTCGAGATCGAACAGCGCCACCGCGACGGCCAGCAGCAGCGCGGTCTCGGCGATCCCGATCGCCACCACCATGATCACTTTTCCGGCGAACCAGACCCACTTCGGCATGGGTGTGCCCCGGTAGCGCTTGAGCACGCCCCGGTCCCGCTCGATCGGGATCCAGATGCCCAGGTTCTGGAAGCTCACCGTCATCAGGCCGGTCGCGATCATGCCGGTGATGAAGTACTGGGTGAACCTGACCCCGCCGCCGATCGTCCCGTCGAAGATCGACGCGAAGATCAGAATCATGATGATGGGGAAACCCATCGTGAAGACCACGGACTCCCGGCTGCGCAGGAACTGGGTGATCTCCAGTCGGCCCTGGCGCAGGGCGAGCGCGCCCGCGCCCGGCCGTCGGCCCGAGGTCGCGGCGATCGGCGTGGCCGGCTTCGTCGTGGTCGTCATCGCGCGTGTCCGATCATCGTGAGGTAGACGTCCTCCAGGGTCGGCCGGGTCACCGTGAGCCCGGGGACCTCACCGCCGTAGCGCGCGGCCAGATCGGCCACCAGGGCCGTCGGCGTCGCGCTCTGCGCGCTCTCCCAAGCCCCTTCCGGGGTACGCCAGGAGACCGTCGCCAGGGCGTCCTGGCGGTTGCCCAGCCGGTTGGGCGCGGCAACCTCGACCAGCCGGCCGGCGGCGATCACGCCGACCCGGTCGGCGAGCGCCTCCGCCTCGTCCAGGTAGTGGGTGGTGAGCACGATCGTGGTGCCGGCTGCGGCGAGGTCGCGGATCAGCTCCCAGAACTCGCGGCGGGCCTCCGGATCGAAGCCGGTGGTCGGCTCGTCGAGGAAGAGCAGCTCGGGACGACCGATGATGCCCAGCGCCACGTCGAGGCGGCGCTTCTGCCCGCCGGAGAGGGTGTGCGTACGGGCCTTCGCCTTCGCCCCCAGCCCGACCCGCTCGATCACCTTGGCGGGGTCGTCCGCATCGGGATAGAAGCCGGAGAAGTGTCGGACCACCTCGGCCACGGTCAGCTCGTCGAACTCGCCGGTGCCCTGGAGCACGATGCCCACCCGGGAGCGCCAGTCGGCGTCGGGTCGGGCCGGGTCCGCCCCGAGTACGGCCACCTCGCCGGCATCCCGGTGCCGGTAGCCCTCCAGGATCTCCACGGTCGTGGTCTTGCCCGCGCCGTTCGGGCCGAGCAACGCGAACACCTCGCCCCGGTGGACGTCGAGGTCCACGCCCGCCACCGCCACGTTGTCGCCGTACGCCTTGCGTAGCCCTCGGACGGAGATGGCCAGCTCGTCATCCATGACGTCAAGTGTGCGTCCTGGCGTCGATCGGTGGGCGCCCGGGGTGTGGCGGTCCGCGCCACCGCGGGCGCTTCGCGCCCGGCCGTCCCCGACATGGACCTGTGTGGTTTTCCACAACCTCTTCTACTCGGCGGTAACTTAGACTCCGGCCATGGATGAGACGCCGAGCCGGCTGCCCGAGCGGGACCGCCCGTGGGTCATGCGCACGTACGCCGGCCACTCGTCGGCCGCCGCCACCAACGCGCTCTTCCGCCGCAACCTCGCCAAGGGTCAGACCGGCCTGTCGGTCGCCTTCGACCTACCCACCCAGACCGGCTACGACCCCGATCACGAGCTGGCCGCCGGCGAGGTCGGCCGGGTCGGCGTGCCGGTGGCCCACCTGGGCGACATGCGGGCGCTCTTCGACGGCATTCCGCTCGCCGAGATGAACACCTCGATGACCATCAACGCCCCGGCGATGTGGCTGCTCGCGCTCTACGGGACCGTGGCGGCGGAACAGGGATCGACCACCGACAGGCTCTCCGGCACCACGCAGAACGACATCATCAAGGAGTACCTGTCCCGGGGGACGTACATCTTTCCGCCGGCGGCCTCGCTGCGCCTGACGGCGGACGTCATCGCCCACACGCTGACGACGATGCCCAGGTGGAACCCGGTCAACATCTGCTCGTACCACCTTCAGGAGGCTGGCGCGACGCCCGTGCAGGAGGTCGGCTTCGCGCTGGCCACCGCCGTCGCCGTCCTCGATACGGTCCGCGACTCCGGGCAGGTGCCCGCCGAGCGGATGGGTGACGTGGTGCAGCGCGTCTCGTTCTTCGTCAACGCCGGGGTGCGTTTCGTCGAGGAGATCGCCAAGATGCGCGCGTTCGGAGTGCTCTGGGACGAGATCACCCGAGACCGGTACGGCGTGTCCGAGGCCCGGCAGCGACGGTTTCGCTACGGCGTACAGGTCAACTCGCTCGGCCTCACCGAGGCGCAGCCGGAGAACAACATCCAGCGCATCGTGCTGGAGATGCTCGGCGTGACGATGTCCCGGGACGCCCGCGCCCGCGCCGTGCAACTGCCCGCCTGGAACGAGGCGCTCGGCCTGCCCCGGCCCTGGGACCAGCAGTGGTCGCTCCGGATGCAGCAGGTCCTGGCGTACGAGTCGGACCTGCTCGAATACCCCGACCTCTTCGCCGGCTCGCACGTGATGACCGCGCTCGTCGACGAGATCGTCACCGGGGCGCGGGACGAACTGGACGCCGTGTTGGAGATGGGCGGTGTGGTGGCCGCCGTGGAATCCGGCTATCTCAAGAGCGCGCTGGTCGCCTCGCTGGCCGAGCGCCGCCGCCGGATGGAGTCCGGCGTCGACGTGGTGGTGGGCGTCAACCGCTTCGCCGAGACCGAACCGTCCCCGCTGACGGCGGCGGGCGCCGAGGCCGTCGTACAGGTCGATCCCATGGTCGAGGCGGCCGCCGTCGCCTCCGTACGCGAATGGCGTGCCGGACGCGACGGCGCGGCGGTCGACGCGGCACTGGCCCGGCTCCGCGCGGACGCCGCGACCACCACCAACCTGATGCCGGCGACCCTGGAGTGTGTGCGGGTCGGGGTGACCACCGGGGAGTGGGCCGGCGCGCTGCGTGCGGTCTTCGGTGAGTACCGGGCACCGACCGGCCTGTCCGGCGCCACCGGCAGCGGTGGCGACGCGGGTCTCGCCGCGGTCCGCGAGCGGGTCGCCGCGACCGCGCGCGAGCTGGGCAGCGGACGGCTGCGGTTGCTCGTCGGCAAGCCGGGCCTGGACGGGCACTCGAACGGCGCGGAGCAGATCGCCGTTCGCGCTCGCGACGCCGGCTTCGAGGTCGTCTACCAGGGCATCCGGCTGACCGCCGGGCAGATCGTCGCGGCCGCCGTCGAGGAGGACGTCGACCTGGTCGGGCTTTCGGTGTTGTCCGGCTCGCACCTGGCGGCCGTGCCCGCGGTGCTCGACGGGCTGCGGGCCGCCGGCCGCGCGGACCTGCCCGTGGTGGTCGGCGGCATCATCCCCGCCGGTGACGCGGATCTCCTGCTCACCGCCGGGGTGGCCCGGGTCTTCACTCCGAAGGACTTCGCCCTCACCGGGATCGTCGACGACCTGGTGACGGTCATCCGGCAGGCCAACGACCTGCCCTGACGGGTTGCCGAAGGGGTCAGCGACCCGCGTACGTCATGCAGTCGGCCAGGTCGTTGTCCGGCCCCACCTTGATCGACGAGGCGTGGCACTCCAACTGCTCGTTGTGCCGGCAGTCGGCACGCTGGCAGGCGCCCACCTGCGCGGTGAGGCCGTCCACCCCGCCCCGGACGGGTGACTCGACGAAGGTGTGGCAGTGCGCGTGGTCCATGCTGCCGATGGTGATCGCGAAGGCGTGGCAGTCACCGCCCTGGTTGTACGCGCACGCTGCGACGACACATTCCTGGACTCGGGGCATCTCCATTGCAGCGGTCATGCCGACCTCCTCTAGTGTCTTGCCCCGATATTAGGCTTTCGCGACCCTGCGCTGGGCATGATCGACTCGACACCGTCGATCTGGGGGTATCAACCGGCCTCGGATGCCCCCAGTTCGGCGATCTCGTGTGGATCACCACCCCGCAGGGTCGTCGACGGTGTCGGTTGGGCGTTATGTCCGTTGATGGTGGCCGGGTGCGCGGGTGTGCGGGGATCATCGCGGGTCGGTGATCCACCGCCCTGCGGGCCGTGCCTCCCCGTGTCGTGCCCTTTGCTCTGCTTCAGCCCAGGCGACACCCGCTGTCCGATTATCGGACGGCAGGTGTTTCCTCGGTTGAAGCAGAGCAAAGGCCCCGGCGAATGACCCCGGCCCGCCGGGCGTTACGCACCGACCGGCACGACGTCCCACGGGCCGCCGCCTGCGGGAATGGCCCCGACCCCCGGGTCGTTACACCCGGACCGGCCGCCGCGAGCCCCCCGGCTTGCAAGCCGCCACGCCCCCGGGAATGGCCCCGGCCCGCCGGTCGTTACACCCGGACCGGCCGCGCCGCGAACCCCCGGCTCGCAGGCCGCCCCCTCAAGACTTCGCATGAGCGCCCGGACGAGGTGCTGACACCCCGGCGTCACCGATCCCCCCGAATGGGTGACGCGGGGGTGTTTCCTACCCCCGAAGGAGCAACCCTGATGAACACGATCTTCCGCAAGAGCATGCTGTCCATTGCTGGTCTCGCGTTCGCCGGTGGCGTCTTCGCCGGCCCCATCGCCGCCCACGCCAACCCGGCCGTGGACACCAAGCCCGTCGCCGCCGCGGTGCAGAGCGCCGCGCCGAAGCCGCAGGGCACCCAGTCGCACATCGACCTCAACGACGAGCAGACCGCCAACGCCAAGGCCATCATCGCCGCCACGAAGAAGGCCGGTCTGCCCGAGCGGGCCGCGGTCATCTCCATCGCGACCAGCCTGCAGGAGTCCAAGCTGGAGAACCTGGGTCACCTCGGCGACGCCAACGACCACGACTCCCTCGGCCTGTTCCAGCAGCGCCCCTCCTCCGGTTGGGGCACGCCGGAGCAGATCACCAACCCCGAGTACTCGACGACCGCGTTCCTCAAGGGCCTGCGCCAGGTGGACGGCTGGCAGGACATGCCGCTGACCGACGCCGCGCAGACCGTGCAGGTCTCCGCCTACCCGGACGCCTATGCCCAGTGGGAGCAGCAGGCCACCGACCTCGTCGCCCACCACTGGAACAGCTAAGACCTCACACCGATGGCCGGCACCCTGAACGGGTGCCGGCCATCGGCGTACCTCCAGATCTTGGACACTTCCCGTCATCAGTTGACGGAAAGTGTCCAAGATCTGGAGATGCGAGAGCGCGCAGGCGGCGCAGCCTCGGTGAGGAGGGCGTACCGGAGGTCAGACGCGGAAGCCGGCGGCGCGGGCCGCCTCGCGTTCCCGGCGGCGTTCGGAGCGTCGACGGAGGAACCAGTAGACGAAGACGACCAGGCCCACCAGGAAGGCGAGTACGAGCACCGGCAGGATGACCGCGACCAGGGACATGATCACGCTCGTCGCGTCCTCGGCGGTGCTGGCCACCGGGGCGCCGAACCCAGCGGTGGTGGCGTTGACGACCGGGCGTGCGGCGGATTTGAGCAGGTGTACACCGAAGGCGAGGAGTACGCCCGTGGCGACCGGCACCCATTGGTGGCTGGAGAAGAAGCTCCCCGGGTCGCTGACGGTCACGGTCTCCGACGACGAGCCGGCCCCGAAGGCGAGACCACCGGCGGTGGGTCGGACGACGGTCTGCACCACGTCGTTGACGTGGTCGACGACCGGCACCTTGTCCGCCACCATCTCGACGGCGAGCAGGACGGCCAGGATGACGATGACCCAGCCGTTGCCGAGCCACGTCCAGCCGCTGGGCAGGTCGATCAGGTTGGTGTAGCGGCCGAGCAGGCCGAGGACGAGCAGGGGTATGTAGGCGTTCAACCCCGCCGAGGCGGCGAGGCCGGTGCCGGTGAGAACTTCGAACACGGTCTCAGCATCGCACCGACGCGCCAGTGCCGCTCGGTGGCGGTTGCGGGCTGCTCGGCTACCCTCGTCGGGTGCGGTTGGTCATTGCGAAGTGCTCGGTGGACTACGTCGGACGGCTCTCGGCTCACCTGCCGCCGGCGACCCGGCTGTTGATGGTGAAGGCGGACGGGTCGGTGTCGATCCACGCCGACGACCGTGCGTACAAGCCGCTGAACTGGATGAGCCCGCCGTGTCGGCTGGAGGAGGCCCCCGGCGTGTGGCGGGTGGTCAACAAGGCCGGCGAGGAGTTGCGGATCACCCTGGAGGAGGTCTTCCAGGACACCTCGTACGAGCTGGGTGTGGATCCCGGCCTGCGCAAGGACGGGGTGGAGGCGCACCTACAGGAGTTGCTGGCGGCCAACCCGAGCGTGCTGGGCGAGGGGTTCACGTTGGTGCGCCGCGAGTACATGACGGCGATCGGCCCGGTGGACCTGCTGTGCCGGGACGCGAACTCCGGCGCCGTGGCCGTCGAGGTCAAGCGGCGTGGCGAGATCGACGGCGTGGAGCAGTTGACCCGTTACCTCGAACTCATGAACCGTGACCCGCTGCTCAGCCCGGTCACCGGGGTGTTCGCCGCGCAGGAGATCAAGCCGCAGGCCCGGGTGCTCGCCGCCGACCGGGGCATCCGGTGCGTCGTCGTCAACTACGACCGGCTACGTGGCATCGAGAAGGACGAGCTGACCCTTTTCTGATCCGGCTCAGCGTCCGGTCCGTACGGCGATCAACGACTTCGGCAGGCCGAAGACCCGCTCGACGAGCATTGTCGAGTCGGGAAAGTAGTGACGCATCTGCGAACGGTCCAGCAGTTCGGTCCAGAGCACCTGGTGGATGGCGGCCTCGTGGCTGCGGGTCGGTTTGTGCCCGAGGGGCCAACGGCGAGCGAGCGCCGTGCGCATCCGGATCGGTAGGAACTGCATCCCGGGCGCGATCCAGTGCGGCTCGATGGGGAAGTAGCGGTAGGGCGTCTGCACCCAGTGCCGATCGGCCAGCGAACGGGCCGTGGCGGAGAACCGCAGCCGGCGTTCGTGGCCGCCGACGTGTTCCAGCACCGAGTTGGAGAAGACCAGGTCGTAGCCGCCCTTGGCGACGTGGGGTGGCAGGTCGCAGGCGTCGGCCTGCTCGACGTGGGCCCATTCGGGCACGGCGGCGGGCGGCTGCTCCAGGTTGACCACGGTGACGCGGGCCGGCCGCACGCTGGCGCGTTGCCAGGTACCGAGCCGGCCACCGAGATCGACGACGTGCATGTCGGCGATGTCGGGAAAGGTGCGCGCCAGCCATTCCGAACGACGACGCCGCTGTCGAGCGCTCCACGACTGGTCACTGTCGACAAGGCGGTGGCGCAATCGATTGGGGCCCATTTAACGCAATGTACCGCCGTGCCTACGATGACTAAACATGTGGATACGCCGATCGGGTCGGAGATCGGCTATCCGACACTCATCTGCCGTACATCACCTTGATGGCCTTGACGAGGCGCGCCACGTCGGACGGGGTGCGGTCGAAGGTCATCGACGGCAGCAGTGAACGCGCCCGACGCTTGGTGATGGCCTTGGCGCGGCCGAACTCGCGGAGGCCGTCCTCGCCGTGGATCCGCCCGAAGCCGGAGTCGCCGACCCCGCCGAACGGCAGCGTGGACATCCCGGCGAAGGTCAGGGTGGAGTTGACCGAGGTCATCCCCGAGCGCAGCCGCCGCGCGATGCGCACGGCACGCTGCCGGCCGAAGACCGAACCCCCCAGGCCGTACGACACGGCGTTGGCGCGGGCGACGGCCTCGTCGGCGTCGCGGACCCGGCTGATGGTCACGGTCGGACCGAAGGTCTCCTCGCGGACGGCGGCCGATTCCTCGGGTACGTCCACGAGCACGGTCGGATGCACGTACGGCGGTTGCACCGCGTCCGGGCCGCCGACCAGGGCGCGACCGCCGGAGCTGACCGCGGCCTCGATGTGGCGGCGGATCACGTCGATCTGGCCGGGCATGGTGATCGGGCCGATGTCGGCGCCCTCGGGGCCGACGGTGAGCCGGCCGGCGCGGGCGACCACCTTGTCGACGAAGGCGTCGAAGATCGTGTCGACGGCGTAGACGCGCTCGATGCCGATGCAGGTCTGCCCGGCGTTGGTCATGGCGCCCCAGACGCAGGCCTCGGCGGCGGCGTCGAGGTCGGCGTCGCTGTCGATGATCATCGCGTCCTTGCCGCCGCCCTCGATCAGCACGGGCGTCAGCGTCTCGGCACAGGCGGCCATCACCTTGCGGGCGGTCGCGGTGGAGCCGGTGAAGGCGACCTTGTCGACCCCGGAACGGCACAGCGCCGCACCGACGTCGCCGAGCCCGTGTACGGCGGTGAACACCGGCTGCTCGGGCACCACCTCCGCGAACGTGTCCACCAGCCACTGGCCGACCACGGGCGTGTACTCGCTGGGCTTGAGCACGACCGCGTTGCCGGCGGCCAGGGCGTACGCGGCGGAGCCCAGCGGGGTGAGGACCGGATAGTTCCACGGCCCGATCACACCCACCACGCCGTGCGGCTGGTATTCCAGATGCGCGGAGAACTCGGCGAGGACGAGCCGGGACCGCACCCGGCGTGGTCCGAGTACCCGGCGCGCGTTGCGGGCGGCCCAGTCGACGTGTTCGATCGCGCTGGCGATCTCGACGATGCCGTCGGCGACCGGCTTGCCGCCCTCGGCGTGCATCAACTCGGCGAGCTGCTCGACGCGTTGGGCGAGCAGCGCGCGCCAGCGCAGCAGCCGCCGACGACGGCCGGTGAAGCCCAGTCCGGCCCACCATTCGCCGGCGGGGCGGGCGCGCTCGACGGCCTGCCGTATGTCCGCGTCGGTGGCGACGGGGAGGCGGCCGGCCTCGACGCCGGTGGCCGGACTGGTGGAGACCAGCTTGTGCCCCTCGATCAGGGGGGTGCCGGGGACATGCACAGCCGTCATGGCGGAAGTCTAAACCCGAACATTACTCATGGGTAGGCCACGATTTCTCCGGTGCCGGGGTGGAGGTCGCGTCCACCCGTCCGCTCGTTGATCAGGGCAGGTCAGCTGCCGGTTGTCGGGTGGTGGCCGTCCGAACCGTCGAACAGCGGGTGACCGGGAGGTGACGAGGAGCTGACCGGCCGGTCGGTATTGACGATTACCGTCTGATGGCAGGCTGACGCGCGGAGTAATGGTGTGGGGTGGAGGGCTGACTGTCCATGGAGGACTATCCGGAACTGATGCCGTTGTTGACGGTCGCTGGTGGGCCGATGCGCGGAGCGAGCTTTCGTCTGCGGGTCGAGCCACAGGTGATCGGTCGGGCGCCGACCGGCCACGTGGTCATCAACGATCCGCATCTGAGTCGCCAGCACGCCGAGGTGTGGCTGGCTCCCGAGGGCGCGTCGCTACGCGACCTGGGCTCGACCAACGGCACCTGGCTCAACGACCGCCGGATCACCGAGGTGGAACGTCTCTCCGACGGTGACGTGATCCGACTGGGCCGCACCGAGCTGCGCCTCTTCGATCCGGGGGTCGCCCACACGGATCCGGTCGGGCTCAGCTTCGGGGTGTCCCGGCGGGACGTCCGACCGACGCTGCCACTGCCGCTGGCCACACCACCCGGGGCTCGCCGCTGACCCTGAGCCTGCCGCAGTTGGTGGTCGGCCACACCGTGCGGTGTCCCGGCGTGGCTGGTCGGCACCTGGACCGGTGGGAGCCGGCGTGGCAGCATGCCGCGGATGGAAATCGAGCAGCGTGTCGTGACGGCGAACGGCGTGACCCAGGCGGTACGGGTGGCCGGTCCGCCGGACGGGACTCCGGTGCTGCTGGTCCACGGCAACTGCTCCTCATCGCTGTTCTGGGAGCCGTTGATCCGTCGGCTGCCACCGACGCTGCGGGTCGTCGCTCCCGACCTGCGCGGGTTCGGTGACTCGGCGACCGCTGCGGTGGACGCCACCCGGGGCCTGCGGGACTTCGCCGACGACGTCGCCGCCCTGCTGGACGACCCGACGCTCTTCCCGGGCGTCGACGCCGGCAGCGCCGACGCTGCTGGTGGGGTCCGACCGGTCGTGGTCGGGCACTCCCTCGGTGGAGGAGTCGCCATGCGGCTGCTGGTCGACCATCCACACCGGGTGGGCGCGCTACTGCTGGCTGCGCCCGTGTCGCCGTACGGCTTCGGTGGCACGCGCGACCTGAGCGGCACGCCGACCACGCCCGACTTCGCCGGTACCGGTGCCGGCACCGCGAACGCGGAGTTCGTGGCCCGGCTCGCCGCGGGCGACCGGAGCGCCGAGGGGCCGGCCAGCCCGCGCGAGGTGCTGCGGGCGACCTACGTGGCCGACCCGGCCTCGCTCGGCGTCGACGAGGAGTTGCTGCTCGACAGTGTGCTGTCCACGACGATCGGCGAGGACAACTACCCGGGCACGTCGGCGGGGTCGGAGAACTGGCCCGGCACCGCGCCCGGGAAGCGGGGCGTGCTGAACGCGCTCGCGCCGACCTGGTTCCGGGTCGCCGACGAACTGGTGGCCGTCGCCGAGAAGCCCCCGGTCACCTGGGTACGCGGTGACGCCGACGTGATCGTCTCGGACACGTCGCTGTTCGACCTGGCTTACCTCGGTTCACTCGGTGCCGTACCCGGATGGCCGGGGGCGGAGTCCTGCCCGCCGCAGCCGATGGTCGGCCAGACCCGTGCGGTGCTGGAACGGTACGCGGCGGCCGGCGGCGCGTACCGTGAGGTGGTGTTGCCCGGCTGCGGGCACAGCCCGCACCTGGAGCGGCCGGCGGAGTTCGTGGCGGAGCTGCTGGCGCTGACCGACGCGCAGGCCGCGTAGGGCTGCGCCGTGGGTGAAATATCCCACGGCGTCTCGACAACCCGGCGGCGCGTGGCAGACTCGCGCGCAAAGCCTTAGCGGCCGTTCAGCGGCCGTGCGGAGTGTCTGGGGAGGCCCGTCGTGGCGCGCGAGTTCAGCACCGTCGGTGTCGTGGGGCTGGGCACCATGGGTGCCGGCATCGTCGAGGTCTTCGCCCGCAACGGCATCGACGTCGTCGCGGTCGAGATCGCCGAGTCGGCGCTGGAGCGCGGTCGGGCCACCCTGAAGGGCTCCACCGACCGGGCGGTCGCCAAGGGCAAGCTCGCCGAGGCGGACCGCGACGCCCTGCACGAGCGGGTGCACTTCGCGGTCGGGTTGGACGCGTTGCACTCGGTGGACCTGGTCATCGAGGCGGTGCCCGAGCACCTGGACCTCAAACAGCGGATCTTCGCGGAGCTGGACCGAGTCTGCAAGCCGGAGACCATCCTCGCCACCAACACCTCGTCGCTGAGCGTCACCGAGATCTCGGTGGCGACCAGCCGGCCCAACCAGGTGATCGGCATCCACTTCTTCAACCCGGCGCCGGTGATGAAGCTGGTCGAGGTGGTTCGCACCGTCGTCACCGCGCCCGAGGTGGTGGCCGACGTCGAGGCCCTGTGCGCCCGGCTCGGCAAGGTCGACGTCACCATCAACGACCGGGCCGGCTTCATCGCCAACGCGCTGCTCTTCGGCTACCTCAACCACGCGGTCGCGATGGTCGAGTCGCACTACGCGACCCGGGAGGACATCGACGCCGCGATGAAGCTCGGCTGCGGCCTGCCGATGGGCCCACTGGCGCTGATGGACCTGATCGGCCTGGACACCGCGTACGAGATCCTGGACACCATGTACCGGCGGGGCGGCCGGGACCGCCGACACGCCCCGGTGCCGCTGCTCAAGCAGATGGTCACGGCGGGGCTGCTCGGCCGCAAGTCCGGTCGGGGTTTCTACACCTACGAGCGGCCCGGCTCGCCGAGGGTCGTACCCGATGCAACGACGCCGCCCGCGACGGACGCCGCGCTCGCCGACGGCGCGCGCGCCATCACGAAGGTCGGCATCGTGGGTTCCGGGACGATGGCCACCGGGATCATCGAGGTGTTCGCCAAGGCCGGGTACGAGGTCGTCTCGGTGACCCGGGGCGCGGAGAAGTCCGCGTCGGTGTGCGAAGCCGTGAAGACGTCGCTGAACAAGGGCGTGGTCCGGGGCAAGCTCGCCGAGGCCGACCGGGACGCGGCGCTGGGCCGGATCACCTGGTCGGCGACCCTCGACCACCTTGCCGACGTCGACCTGGTCGTCGAGGCGGTCGTCGAGGAGCTCAGCGTCAAGAAGGCGCTCTTCGCCAGCCTCGACGAGATCTGCAAGCCGGGCGTGGTGCTGGCCACCACCACCTCGTCCCTGCCGGTGATCGACGTGGCGATGGCCACCCAGCGACCGGCCGACGTGGTGGGCCTGCACTTCTTCAACCCGGCGCCGGTAATGCCGCTGATCGAGGTGGTCCAGACCATCCGAACCTCGCCGGAGACCACCGCGACCGCGCGGGCGGTCTGCGCGGCGCTGGGCAAGACCGGCGTGGTCTGCGGCGACCGGTCCGGTTTCATCGTCAACGCGCTGCTCTTCCCGTACCTGAACGACGCGGTCAGGATGCTGGAGGCCAGCTACTCCACGGCCGACGACATCGACCACGCCATGAAGCTGGGCTGCGGCTACCCGATGGGCCCGTTCGAGCTGCTCGACGTGGTGGGACTGGACGTCGCGCTGGCCATTCAGCGGGAGCTGTACCTGGAGCTGCGCGAGCCGGGCTTCGCGCCCGCGCCGCTGCTGGAACACCTGGTAACGGCCGGCTACCTGGGCCGCAAGACCCGTCGCGGCTTCCGCGACCACTCGCACCGCTGACCGCGAGCGACCCGACGACCGCCCGGGCCGTCCCACCCGAGGTGACCGTACGCTTGGTGACTGTGAGCCCCCGTCGCAACCGCCCTCGCCGGGACGAGAACGCGAACCTGGACGCCGACCGGGTCCGCCAGGGCGTCGCCTCGGTGCAGCAGTGGACCGACGGCGCCTGGCAGGTACGCGGGATCGGGGCGGGGGCGTCGGTCAAGACGTACCGCTGTCCGGGGTGTGACCAGGAGATCCGGCCCGGGGTGGCGCATCTGGTGGCCTGGCCGGCCGACGGTCTGGGTGACCTGACCGACCGCCGGCACTGGCACAGCGGCTGCTGGCGTGCCCGGGAGCGGCGCGGCCCGTCGGTGCAGCGCGGCCGGGGCGCGCCGCGCTACTGAACCACCCTGCCGGTACGCCTGGCGTCACGGTTCAGCGACCTGGATCACGCTGTTCGTGCCTGGGCGGGCGGCGACGCCGACTTCGCGACAGACTATGGCGGTGAGCACAGCGATCCGCGCGTCGTCGATCCTGCCCGGCCGCCGGGAGGACATCGAGCTGCACACCGCCGACGGGCTGCGGCTGGTCGGCGAGCTGGCCCTGCCGGCCGACCGGCCGCCGGTGGCCACCCTCGTCTGCCTGCACCCGCTGCCCACGCACGGCGGGATGATGGACAGCCACGTGTTCCGCAAGGCAGCCTGGCGGCTGCCGGCGCTCGCCGACCTGGCCGTGCTGCGGTTCAACACCCGGGGCACCAGCAGCGTGCGCGGCACCAGCGAGGGCGCGTTCGACGGCGCGGTGGGCGAGCGGTACGACGTGGCCGCTGCCATCGAGTACGCGGAGTTCGCCGAACTGCCCAACATCTGGCTGGTCGGGTGGTCGTTCGGCACCGACCTGGCCCTCAAGTACGGCTGCGACCCGGCCGTGGCCGGAGCGATCCTGCTCTCGCCGCCGCTGCGCTTCTCGACGCCGGACGACCTGGCGACCTGGGCCACGTCCGGTCGGCCGCTGGTGGCGTTGGTGCCCGAGTTCGACGACTACCTGCGTCCCGCCGAGGCGCGGGAGCGGTTCGCGGCGGTGCCGCAGGCCGAGGTGGTCGGGGTGCCCGGCGCGAAGCACCTCTGGGTGGGCGACGCGGAGACGGTGCTCGACGAGATCGTCAAGCGGGTCAACCCCGGGGTCGACGTGCCACTGCCGACGACCTGGGACGGGCCGATGGAGGCGGGCGACGTCAGCGCGTACGCCGACCGGACGGTGGCCGCCTTCGCCGACACACCCGTCCCCGGCCCGGCCGACTGACCCTGCTCGGTTCCGCTCCTGGCGGCTTCAGTTGCGCTCCTGACGGGGGAGGACCACCTCGCGCAGGATCAGTTGCAGCGCGGCCACGGTGGGGATGGCGATGAGCGCGCCCACCACGCCCAGCAGCGCCACGCCGAGCAGCGCCGCCAGCAGGGCGGCGACCTCGTTGACCTCGACCGAGCGCCGCATCACCTTCGGGTAGATCAGATAGTTCTCGACCTGCTGGTAGACGAGGAAGAAGACCGCGCAGGCGATGCCGGTGGGCAGGTCGGCGGCGAAGCCGACCAGGCTCACGATCACCGCCCCCAGGGTCGCACCGATCTGCGGGATCAGATCGGTGACGGCGACGACCACGGCCAGTGCGAAGGGGTACGGCAGGCCGACGATCAGCGCGAAGACGAACGTGGTCGCGCCGGCCAGGACCGCGATGCTCAACGCGCCGACCATGTACGCGCCCACCTTGGTGAGGATGGCATCGCCGATCAACGCCGCCCGCTCGCGGCGGGACCGGGGCACCAGCGCGTAGCCCAGGGAACGCAGCTTGTCGAAGTAGGCCAAGAAGTAGATGGTCAGCACCAGCACGGTCAGCGTCCGGAACACCGTGCCGAAGATCAGTTGGGCGCCACCGAGGACCCCGCCGAGGGCCCGGCCGATGGTGTCGGCGTTGGCCGCGCCCTGCACCCGCTCCACCACGTCGTACCGCTCCACCAGGTCGTTCACCGTGGGATTGCGACGCAACTCGTCGAGCAGGCTCGGGATCTGGTCGATGAACTGCCCGGACTGCGTCACGATCGGCGGGACCAGCGCCACGATGCCGCCGCAGAGCAGCAGCACCACGGTCAGCGCCACCACCGCCACCGCCAGGCCGTGGGGCACACCCCAGGTGCGCAGGCGCACCACCGCCGGGTTGAGGCCCACCGCGAGGAAGAGCGCGATCACCACCAGCACCAGAATGCCGCCGGCATTCCGGATCCCCAGATAGAGGGTGTACGCCAGCAGCACGCCCAGCGCGCCGGTGAAGCCGACGAGGAAACTGCTGCGCCGCAGCGGACGCCCCGGCGTGCCGAACTTTCCCGACGGGACCGCCGGCGGCTCGTCCGGGTCGAATCCCGGGGCGGGCACCGGGACCGGCGGAGGCGTCCCAGGCTCGGCCGGAGGTGCTTCGGGCTGGGCTGAAGAGGACTCGGGGGTCGGGTCCGGGTCGTCGCCGGACGGGTCACGCTGCGGCACCAGGGCCTCCCGGCTCAGACGGTGGGACGACGGGTCGCCACCACGAACGCCCGCCACGCGGCCGGCGCGAAGAGCAGCACCGTGCCGGACGGGTCCTTGCTGTCCCGCACCCCCACCACGCCGGGTAGGTTGTCCGCCACCTCGACACACTCACTATTGCCGCTGCGAGTTGAGGTGCGCCAAACCGCGCCGCTCAGGTGCATGAATCCACTGCTTCCTTCATCAAGTCGATCGAGTGCCGATGGGAGAGCGCTTCGTTTCGGACCGTTTCCCATCGTGAGAGCAGCGTAGCTACGTCACCATCTCGGTCAACAACGACGCCGGCAAGCTGGTTTTCGAGGTTGCCGACCCAGCCGCCGTCCGCGCTGCGCGCGAGCGTGAAGGGTCCGGACATCCCGACGTGCACTCCAACATCGGCGGGAATCACATGCACGCTGACCGGTGGCCGCTGGGCGCAGGTGATCAGGTGGGTGAGTTGCTCGATCATGAGACCACGCAGGTGCTCGGCGGAGTGCGCCAACGCTCGCTCGTCGACTACGGCGATCAACTGCGGTGGGTCAGGCTGCGTGAGGATGGACTGGCGGTCCAGGCGGGCGTGGACTCGGCGTTCCACCTCGTCGTCGCTGAGCAGGTCGTCGCAACGGATCACGGCGCGGGCGTAGTTCTCGGTCTGGAGCAGCCCCGGGATCAGCGTGGGTTGGAAACACCGCAGTTGGCGGGCGCTTCGCTCGGCATCCAGCCACGGACGGAACCAGCTCGGCTGACCGTCCCGCTCGGCGAGCCTGAGCAGATGGACGAGGAGGCCGTCGGTGGTCAGCACCTCGTCGGCGCGGGCCAGGAAGAGCCGGTCCAGGGGCCGTTGGCCCAGCTCCAGCGCCGACACCATCGAGCCCGAATAGTGGACCAGCCGGCCGAAATCCTCCTGGCTCATCCCGGCGGCGGTCCGCAGCCGGCGCAACTGCGCGCGGATCATGTCGGCCGTCGGCGCGGTGTCGCCTTCCACAGTGCCTCCGCAGGTCGAGGGTCGATTCCACCGACCGTCCCGGCGTGCCACGCCGTCGACACAGTGCCGCCGCCGAACACGGTGATGCCTTCCGACCGTAGTGCTCTGATCAGCAGACTGTCACGTACCGGATGGTGCGGCTGTCGTCGCCCCGAGCCCCGTCTACGGCGGTGCAACCGTTTCCAGTCGAGGAGGTACCCATGCCCAGTTCTCGCCGTGCCGGTCGCGCGCTGCCCCGCACCGCAGCGTCCCGGTCGGGATGTACGCCGTCGGGCTCTGGATCGGGCGACCGGGGCCGTACGCCGGCATCCGGGCTGCCCCAGCCGCGACTTGGGCCGTACCCCGCCTTCCCCAGACCCTGCGGTGCGCGGACGCCGCACACTCCGCTGCGACCCATGTGGTGCTGCCGGGCCGACGGTCGACCGTGGCCGTGTGCGGACGCCCGGTTGCTGCTCAAGGCGGAGTTCGACGAAGACCCTGCCGCGCTGACCATCTACCTGGCCGGGCTCTACCACGAGGCAGCACACGACCTCTACCAGCTCAATCCCCACGACGGGCCGACGCCCAGGGAGTTGTTCGAACGTTTCGTGGCGTGGGGGCCGTTCCGCCGCCCGATCGTCGATCTACCCCCGGACGTCAGCTAGACCCGGCCGAAGCCGTACAGATCTTGGACACTTACCGTCACGAGCTGACGGTAAGTGTCCAAGATCTCGAAGTCAGGGGCGCGTTGGCCCTGTCAGTCCTTCTCCAGGGTGACCTTGCTGGGCTTGGCGCTGCGCTCGTCGGTGGTCGGCTTGGTGGGCCGCTTGCCGTTCTCGCCGGTACTGGTGATCTTGGTCGGCTTGGCGCCCCGGCCACCCTCCCCGGGTACGGCGGCCACCGTCGGCTCGCCGTCCACCCCGGCGCTGGCCGTGCCACCGTCGACAGTGGTCACCGGCTCGGCCACCGGCCGAGTGCTGGCCGGCCCGGCCTCGTCCGCGCTGGCGTTCGCCGGCTGCCGGACGTCGGTGGGCGAGGCCTTGAGGCCACCCGCCGCACCGCTACCGGCCGCACCGTCATTGGCGTCGTCACTGTCTCCCGGGCCGCTACCACCGCCGACCGCCACCGTCGCGGCCTCGGCCGACGCGTCGGAGCCGTCGCCCGGACCGGCCCCGCTGCCCGCCGTCACGGTCGCGGCACCGCCGCTGGCCCCCACGGTCGCGGCGCTGGCCGGGGCGTCGGGGCGGTCGCCGGTCGTCGGCGTCGGCGGACCGTCGATCGGGCCGGCGATCGTGTGCAGCCGCAGCTCCGCCATCTGGCGCTCGATCTCGTCGGACTCCTGCCGGGCCTTCCAGGTCTCCTGCCGCAGGTCGGCGAGCTGCTGCTGGGCCTGCGCGATCTCCAACATCACCTGAGCGAGCTGCTGCCGACCCGCCGCCGCCTCCTGCTGCGTCGCCGCCAGGTGCTGCTGCGTGGTCGCGAGATGCTGCTGGGTGGTGGCCGCGTACTCCTCGAACTGGCGCCGCGAGGCCGCAACGTGCTCGTCGGCCTTGCGGCGCTTGTCGCCCGCCTCGGTCTCGGCGCGGCTCAGCATCTCGGTGGCCTCGGTCTCGGCGCGCTGGCGCAGGGCCGTCGCGTCCGCCTCGGCCGCCTGGCGGATGGCGTCCGCGCCCTGCTCGATCTCGTTCTTGCGGGTGGTGTACTCGGTCTCCAGCTCGTCGCGGCGTGCGGTGTACGCGGTCTCCAGCTCGTCGCGGCGTGCCGTCCAGCCCGACTCCAGCTCCTGCTGGCGGGACTCGTGCTGCTTGTCCAGCTCGCCGCGACGCTTGGCGAACTCCTGCTCGGCGGTGGCCCGTTGCTGGGCCAGCTCCCGATCGGCCGCCTCGCGTCGGGAGTTGACCTCCTGCTCCACGCCGGCCCGCCAGGCGCCGAGCTCCTGCTGCGTCTGCGCCCGGGACTGCTGCACGTACGCCTCGGTCTCGCTGCGCATGCGCTGCACGTACGCCTCGGTCTCCGCCCGGCTGCGCTTGGCCGCCTCGGACGCCTGCGTGGTGAGCCGCTCCGCCTCCTGCTGGGCCTTGGCCCGGGTGGCTCGGCCGGCCATCGACGCGTCGTCGATGATCTGCTTGGCCTCCTGCTGGGCCTTGGCGTGGGTCGCCCGGCCCGCCTCGGTCGCGGTGTCGGTGAGCCGCTTGGCCTCCTGCTGGGCCTTGACGTGCACTTCCTTGGCCGCCTCGCGCAGCTCCGCCGCCTCCTGGCGGGCGGTGGCCAGCGCTTCGCGGGCCTCCTCGCGCAGCTTGGTGGCCTCCTGCTGGGCCCGGGTGTGGATCTCCTTGGCGGCGTCCCGCAGCTGGGTGGCCTCCTGCTGGGCCTTGGCCAGCTCGTCCTGCGCCGCCTTGCGCAGCTTCGCCGACTCGTCCTTGGCCGAGCGCAGGGTCGCGTCCGCCTCCGCGCGGCGGGAGGCGCTGTGTCGCTCCTCCTCCTGGCGTCGGGCGGCGAGAGCGATCTCGAAGTCCTTCAAAGCCCGGGCGGCCTGCTCGCGGGCTTCCTCGATGATGTGCTCGGCGGCGGCCCGGCGGGCGTCGATCTCCTCGTTGGCCGCGGACAGGATCTGTTCGGCCTGCTCCTCGGCGAGGGTGAGGATCGACTCGACCCGGGGACCCAGATGCCGGAAGGAAGCCCGGTCGACCACGTTCATCTGCTTGCGGACCTGGGTCAGATCCCGCTGCAACACCTCGACCTGGCCGGCGAGCTTGTGGATCTGTGTATAGGCCTGTTCCCGTTCGGCGGCGAGAGTCGCGATCTCGTGCTCGGCACGTGCTACGTACCGGTCAACCTGCTTCTTCTCGTACCCCCGCAGAGCGGACTCGAAGCTGGGCTCCGTGGTCACGTCCCCGCCGAGGGCGAACAGTTCCTCGCCGTGCGACATGCCCCCATCCTCACACGCATCGCCCGCGGCTGGGGCGATACGGACGCCGCTTGTGGGACCTACTTCACTCCGTGGCGAGGGCACCACACCGAGGGTTGGGAAACGCACACGGCGCGAGGTCACACCGGTCACCCGGTGTCACCTCGCGCCGTCGATGCCCCGACCTGACGCCCTCGCGTCAGCCGGCGGTCTCCGCGGTGACCCGCTCCTGAGCGCCGTCGGTCTTCTTCGTCTCGGACTTCGCCGCCGCGGCGGGCGGCGACGAGGGAACGCCGGGCACGATGCCGGCGAGCCCGGAGAGCATCTGCCCGAGCTGCGAGGTGACCGCGTCCTTCTGCCGGGTGAGGTCCTCGACCTCGCGGCGGGCGGCCTGGGTGGTCAGCTCGGCCTCGGTGCGGGCCTCGGTGAGCAGACGCTGCGACTCGGCCTTGGCCTCGTTGAGCATCTTGTCGGACTGCGCCTTGGCCTTGTCGACCGTCTCGGCGGCGTTGCGCTCCGACTCGACGCGACGGGCCTCGGCGCGCTGCTCGATCTCCTTGGCCCGCTCCTGGGCGGCGCGGGCGCGCTGCTCGGCCTCGCTGACCATCTTCTGGGTCTGCGCCACCTGGGCGGCGTGCCGCTCGGACTCCTCGCGCTCGGCCTTCTCGCGCCGTTCGGCGAGTTGCAGCTCCAGCGCCTGGAGGTCCTTGTCGCGCTTGTCCCGCGCGTCGGTCAACAGCTTGGTGGCCTCGGCGCGCTTCTCCTCGGCCTCGCGGGCGGCCTTGGCCCGCTGCTGGGTGATCTCCCGCTCGGCGGTGGCGCGCAGGGTGGCCACCTCCCGCTCCACGGTCGACTTCAGCTCGGCCACCTCGTGTGCCGTGACCGTCCGCAGCTGCTTGGTCTCGCGGTCCGCGTCGGCGCGCAGCGTGTCGGCCTCACGGCGGGCCTGCACCCGGACCTCGGCGGCCTCCCGCTCGGCGGCGGTACGCAGGTTGCCCGCCTCGCGCTCGGCGGTGGCCTTCATCGCGGCGGCCTCGGCACGGGCCTTGTCCGTGATCTCCCGCGCCTCGAGGCGGGCGGCGGAGAGGATGCCCTCCGACTCGCGCTTGGCCTCGTTGCGGTGGTCGTTGGCCTGCTCCTCGGCGAGCCGGAGGATCTGCTCGACACGGGTGCCGAGCCCGGAGAGGGTGGGCCGGCTGTTCTCTTCGAGCTGCTTGTTGGTGTCGGCGAGCTTCTGCTCCAGCGCACCCATGCGCTGCTCGGCCTGGCGGAGACGACGCTGGGCGTCGTTCATCCGCTGCTCGGCCTCGGCACGAGCCTGCTCGGACTGGGTCAGCGCGGCGGTCATCCGGCCGATGAAGTCATCGACCTGGTGAGTGTTGTATCCGCGCAGGCCAACGGTGAAATCTGGCTGCGAGTTCGCGTTATCGAAGAACGCGAGAGGGGAGGACTGCTGCTGGGGCATTGGGACATACTGGCAGACGCCCCAGGGTGCTTCGCAAGAGCGGTACGAAGCTTTCGTCTCCTCTTTACATGGTCAACTGCCCTGGCCTCCGGGGCCGGACCAATCGGCGATCTTGGCAGGTCCCGGGCCGGTAGGACGCCACGCAGCGTGACGCGAAAAAGGGCCACGGGGTGTGTCCCGTGGCCCTTTGTTCGACCCGGTTGGGTTCGGGCTAATGGGGGTGGAAGAACAATGGCCGATCACCGCATTGGCCATCGGGTGCTCATCCGTCCGGCCGGTGTCCCGCTCAGTGCCCCCGGAACCGGTTGATCGCCGCCTCGTGCCGGGCCCGCAGCTCCCCGTCTCGGACGCCCAGTCCGTCCGACGGTGCGAGGCAGCGCACGCCGACCTTCCCCTGGTGCGCGTTGCGGTGTACCTCGTACGCCGCCTGACCGGTCTGCTCCAGCGAGTAGGTGCGGGACACCGTCGGATGCACCTTGCCGAGCGCGACCAGCCGGTTGGCCTGCCACGCCTCGTGGTAGTTGGCGAAGTGGCTGCCCACGATCCGCTTGAGGTGCATCCAGAGGTAGCGGTTGTCGTACTGGTGCTGGAAACCGCTCGTGGACGCGCAGGTGACAATGGTGCCACCGCGACGGGCCACGTAGACGCTCGCGCCGAACGTCTCCCGACCGGGGTGCTCGAAGACGATGTCCGGGTCCTCGCCGCCGGTGAGTTCGCGGATCCGCTCACCGAACCGCCGCCACTCGTCCGGGTCCTGGGCCTGGTCGTCCTTCCAGAACCGGAAGCCCTCGGCGGCCCGGTCGATGACCAGCTCCGCGCCCATGCTGCGGCACAGCTCGGCCTTCTCGGGCGAGGAGACGACGCAGACCGGGATCGCGCCACCGTTGAGGGCCATCTGGGTGGCGTACCCGCCGAGGCCACCGGACGCGCCCCAGATCAGCACCACGTCGCCCTGCTTCATGTTGGCGCCGTGGTGGGAGACCAACTGCCGGTACGCGGTCGAGTTGACCAACCCCGGGCTGGCGGCCTCTTCCCAGCTGAGGTGGCGCGGCTTGGGCATGAGCTGGTTGGCCTTGACCACGGCGAGCTCGGCCAGTCCGCCGAAGTTGGTCTCGAAGCCCCAGATCCGCTGCTGCGGGTCGAGCATCGTGTCGTCGTGCCCGGCGGCGTCCTCCAGCTCGACCGAGAGGCAGTGCGCGACGACCTCGTCACCGGCCACCCACCGGGTCACCCCGGGGCCGGTACGCAGCACCACGCCGGCCGCGTCCGAACCGACCACGTGGTACGGCAGGTCGTGCCGGCGGGTCAGCTCGGAGACCCGGCCGTAGCGCTCGAGGAAGCGGAAGGTGGACACCGGCTCGAAGATGCTGGTCCACACCGTGTTGTAGTTGATCGCGCTGGCCATCACGGCGATCAGCGCCTCGCCCGGTCCGAGTTCCGGTGTCGGCACCTCCTGCACGTGCAGCGCCTTGCGGGGGTCCTTGTCCCGGGTGGACATCCCGTCGAACATCCGGGACTCCTCGGCGCGGACGACCACGCCCCGGTAACTCTCCGGTACGGGAAGACCGGCGACGCCGGCCAGTTCCCGATCCGGGTCGTTCGATTCCTCCGCTGCCATGATCGCTTCGAGGATGTCCTGCACGGTGACCTCCGGTTCGTCCCGCACCCGCGCGGGCCCGGGTGCTGCCATCGTCGGCGCCGGTGGGACGCGACCACCATGTCGGCATTCGACACATCCGGCACCGGCCGCGCTCCGATGGGGCGGGACGTTACTGAACGGTAGCTAAACCCGGAAGTCCTCTGTGAAAAACTGCATCCGCCGATGCGTGAAGGTGCCCGACCAGCACGAAAACCACGCACAAACCCCCACCCGCCCCTGCCGATCAAGAGGTTCGCGTCAGATCAGGGCCTCGATCTGACGCGAACCTCTTGATCACCAAGAAGGGTGGGGGTCAGGGGGCGGGTTGGACCAGTTCGACGAGGACGCCGCCGGCATCCTTGGGGTGGACGAAGTTGATCCGGCTGTCCGCCGTGCCGCGTCGGGGCTCGTCGTAGAGCAGTCGCATTCCCCGCTCGCGCAGCGCCGCGCAGGCCACGTCGATGTCCGCCACGGTGTAGGCGACCTGCTGCACGCCCGGCCCGTTGCGATCCAGGAACTTCGCGATCGTCGACTCCGGGCTGAGTGGAGCGAGCAGCTGCACGCAGCCGCCCTCGACGGTCGGCCCGACGGCCAACATCGCTTCCCGTACGCCCTGCTCGGCGTTGGTCTCGACGTGCACACAGCGCATTCCGAAGGTCCGCTGGTAGAAGTCGATCGCGGCATCCAGGTCGGCGACGGCGATGCCGACGTGGTCGATCTTGCGAAGTCCGATGTCTGTGACGTAGTCCGCACCGGGCTCGGCGGGGGAGTTCTCAGTCATGGCGTTAGTCTGGCCGAACTATCGTTCAGGCGTACAGCACGGCACCCCCCTCGGAGGCAGGCATGGCTTCGGTGATCGTCAGCGGCGCGCGTACCCCCATGGGCCGGCTGCTGGGCAACCTCAAGGACCTCCCGGCCACCAAGCTGGGCGGGATCGCCATCAAGGCCGCCCTGGAGCGGGCGGGTGTCAGCCCCGACCAGGTCCAGTACGTGATCATGGGTCAGGTGCTCCAGGCCGGCGCCGGTCAGATCCCGGCCCGCCAGGCGGCGGTCGAGGCCGGCGTACCGATGTCCGTGCCCGCGTTGACCATCAACAAGGTCTGCCTGTCCGGCCTGGACGCGATCGCCCTCGCCGACCAGCTCATCCGGGCCGGCGAGTTCGACATCGTGGTGGCCGGCGGCATGGAGTCGATGACCAACGCCCCGCACCTGCTGATGGGTCAGCGCACCGGCTACAAGTACGGCGACGTGGTGGTCAAGGACCACATGGCGCACGACGGGCTCAGCGACGCCTGGGACTGCTGTTCGATGGGCGAGTCGACCGAGCGGCTCGGCGGCCGGCACGGCATCACCCGCGAGGAGCAGGACGCGTTCGCCGCGACCAGCCACCAGCGGGCCGCCGCCGCGCAGAAGAACGGCCACTTCGCCGAGGAGATCACCCCGGTGCTGATCCCGCAGCGCAAGGGTGACCCGTTGGTGATCAGCGACGACGAGGGCATCCGGCCGGACACCACCGCCGAGTCGCTGGCCAAGCTGCGGCCCGCGTTCACCAAGGACGGCACCATCACCGCCGGCAGCTCCTCGCCGATCTCCGACGGCGCCGCCGCGGTGGTCGTGATGAGCAAGGCCAAGGCCAAGGAGCTGGGCCTGACCTGGCTGGCCGAGGTCGGCGCGCACGGCAACGTGGCCGGCCCGGACAACTCCCTGCACTCGCAGCCGTCCAACGCGATCAACCACGCCCTCAAGAAGGGCGGCCTGAGCATCGAGGACCTGGACCTCATCGAGATCAACGAGGCCTTCGCGCAGGTCGGCATCCAGTCCACGCGTGACCTCGGCATCAGCCCGGACAAGGTCAACGTCAACGGCGGCGCGATCGCCCTGGGGCACCCGATCGGCATGTCCGGCGCGCGTCTCGTACTCACGCTCGCCCTGGAGCTCAAGCGGCGCGGCGGCGGCACCGGCGCGGCGGCGCTCTGCGGCGGCGGTGGTCAGGGCGACGCGCTGATCATCCACGTTCCGGGCAAGGCTGAGTCGAACCAGTGAATCAAGAGGTCGCCACGTCGGTGCGGCGTAGCCGGGACGTACCGCTGCTGGTCGAGCGGGCCCGCACCGGTGACCCCCGGGCGGTGGCCCGACTGATCACCCTGGTGGAGAACGGCGACACGCTGCTGCCGGCGATCGCCGCCGCGCTGGCACCGTACGCCGGTCAGGCCCAGGTGGTCGGGTTGACCGGCTCACCCGGGGTGGGCAAATCGACCACCACCAACGAGCTGGTCCGCGCGCTGCGGGCGCGGGGCCATCGGGTGGGCGTGCTGGCGGTCGATCCGTCCAGCCCGTTCACCGGCGGCGCGATCCTCGGCGACCGGGTGCGGATGCAGGACCACGCCACCGACCCGGGCGTCTACATCCGCTCGATGTCGAGTCGGGGTCACCTCGGCGGGCTGGCGGCGGCGACGCCGCAGGCGGTCCGGGTGCTGGAGGGCGCCGGCTGCGACGTGGTGCTGGTGGAGACCGTCGGCGTCGGGCAGGCCGAGGTGGAGGTCGCCTCGCTGGCCGACACCACGCTGGTGCTGCTCGCCCCGGGCATGGGCGACGCGATCCAGGCCGTCAAGGCCGGCATCCTGGAGATCGCCGACGTGTTCGTGGTCAACAAGGCCGACCGGGACGGCGTCGACGCCACCGTCCGCGACATCCAGGGCATGATCGCGCTGGGCGAGCGCGGGCCGGGGCAGTGGCGACCGCAGGTGGTCCGATCGATCGCGGCCCGGGGCGAGGGCATCGACGACATCGCCGCCGCCCTCGACAAGCACCGCGGTTGGCTGGTCGAACACGGCGAGCTGCGCCGCCGGCAGGAGGCGCGGGCCGCCGCCGAGATCGAGGCCATCGCGCTCGGCACCCTGCGCGCCCGGATCGGTTCCCTACGCGACGGTACGGAGTTGAGCACGCTCGCCACCAAGGTCGCCGAGGGCGCGATCGACCCGTACGCGGCAGCGGACGAACTGCTCGCGCAGCTGGCGAATTGAACAGGAAGGCGGCACCTTCACTGGGAGCGGTGTGCTGGGCTTCTCCCAGCCGATTTCGGCGGCGCGGCCCAGTCGCTGCATCCTGATGGCTGGCAATCTTGGACACTTTCCGTGAACTGAAGACTGAGCTGAAGACGGAAAGTGTCCAAGATCTACCCGTCGGCGTAGCGCAGGCCACCGTGGGCGTCGCCTACGCCCGCACTCATCGAGCACTTGAGATTGGTCGTGCGGGAGTTGGCCGCTCTACATGCGACCGCGGGTCCGCGTCGCTCCGCCCAGGTCGGTACGCTCGCACCCGCCCGACTGTGGTCGGGGCTGGGCGGTGATGCGGCGAGCAGGGGAGCGGGGATGGATCACGAGGCGACGCAGGATCTGGCCGGGGCGTCGGTGCCGGCCGGTGGTACGACGCACGTCTCCGACGAGGTGATCGAGAAGATCGCCGTCGCGGCGGCCCGCGCGGTGCCCGGGGTGGCGGAGTTGGGCGGGGACGTGGCCCGCTTCTTCAACTCGGTGCTCGACCGGGTCGGGCTGGACCAGGTGGGCGACGCCCGGCGAGGTTGCTCGGCCCACGTGACGGGCGACGCGGCGGTGGTCAACCTGGTGCTCGTCATCGACGCCGGTCAGCCGGTGCCGCAGATCACCAGCGAGGTGCGGGCCCGGGTCACCGAGGCGGTCGAGGCGTACGGGCTGCGGGTCGACGAGGTCAACATCCGGGTGGACGACGTGGCGATGGGCGGCCCGGCCGCCTGACCGCGCGTCGAGACAGCGACGACCCGGCCGTCAGTCCTCGACCGGCCGGGTCAACTCGACCTCGTCGCCGGGGAGCACCTTCACCTCGCCCGTCGGGTCGTGCACCTCAAGTACCGGCACCCCCTCGTCAAGCTGCATGGAGCGGCGCTCGGTGCTGGTGGGCATCCGGGCGATGACCCGCGCGCCGGCAACCAACTCGACTGGCGTTCGCTGTGGGACCGCACGGACGCGGGTTCCGGCGGGACGGCTGGTGGTGACCAATCCCTCGGAACGCAGCAGCGAGATCGCCATGCGGACAGCGTCGCGGCCGATCTGGTGTTCCTGACTCAACCGCGTCTCGCTGCCGACGTTCGACCCCGCAGGCAAGGTGCCCGTCTCGATCTTCTCCCGGAGCAGGTCCGCGAGCTGGATGTAGACCGGCGTGTGCGATCGGGGATCGATGGTCATGCCACCAGCCTTTATGCCGTCATCGCCGGTATCCATCAAGGCCTTAATGGAATGATGCATTGTTGCTACGTTGCCTCTTTGCTATATTCGTCCGTAGCGCCACGTGCTCGTGAGGTGACAGGGAGATTCGGCCCCGATCGGGTGCGTGCTCGGTGGATCCACCCCTCCACTCTCCGGCGACCATGAGAGGCAGGTGATTGTCGTGCGTTTGAGCCTTCGGTGGAGCGGGCGGCCCGCCCCTTCCGACCAGTCGACCCAACTCCCGCTTCTGCCGTGGCAGGTGCGGGAGCGGCGGTTCCGGGCGTCGCGGTTCGCCCGTCCCGGCCTCGATCCGGACGAGGTGTACGCGTTCCTCGACCGGGTCGCCGTCGACCTGTCCGCCATCCATCACGCCCTGCGGGAGAGCCGTCAGGAGGCCGCCCGGAGCAGGGAGATGCTGCGGCGGGCGCGGCCGGGCGACGCGGGTAGGTGCCGCTGATGGGGGCCCGCGAGCGGTTCGTCATCCACCTGCCGGTGGTCGCTGCCGATCTGGGCGGCGCGGTGCGCCTGGCTCGGGTGGTGGCGCGCTGGGCGGGCGTACTCGCCCACGCCGACCCGGGGGAGACCACCGTTTCGGCGGAGGACGCCCAGTGCGTACGCCATCGGGTCTTCTGTGACCTGCGGCTCGACGGCGGCCGGCGCTGCCTGCTGCGGGCCGACCACGACGGCCCGTGCTCCCGGCGGTTGGTCCGGTGACGGTTACCCGCCGGTACGGCGCTACTTAGCGATCGTTCAGGCGAGGGCTCTACACTCGAATTCCAGTCCCGGAACCGAGGAGGAGCCCTGCGCATGGACGCCGACGAGATCGCCGCCGGACGGGCACGCTGGCAGGCCCGGTACGACTCCGCGCGCAAGCGGGACGCCGACTTCACCACCCTCTCCGGGATGCCGGTCGACCCGGTCTACGGGCCGCCCGAGGGGGCCTCCTACCCGGGCTTCGAGCGCATCGGCTGGCCGGGCGAGTACCCGTACACCCGGGGTCTGTACCCCACCGGCTACCGCGGTCGGACCTGGACGATCCGGCAGTTCGCCGGCTTCGGCAACGCCCAGCAGACCAACGAGCGCTACAAGATGATCCTGGGCGCCGGCGGTGGCGGCCTCTCGGTCGCGTTCGACATGCCGACGCTGATGGGCCGCGACTCGGACGACCCGCAGTCGCTCGGCGAGGTCGGGCACTGCGGCGTCGCCATCGACACCGCCACCGACATGGAGGCGCTCTTCGACGGCATCGACCTGGCCGGCGTCACCACCTCGATGACGATCTCCGGCCCGGCCGTGCCGGTGTTCTGCATGTACCTGGTCGCCGCCGAGCGGCAGGGCGCCGACCTGTCCACGCTGGACGGCACCCTGCAGACCGACATCTTCAAGGAGTACATCGCGCAGAAGGAGTGGCTGTTCGACCCCGAGCCGCACCTGCGCCTGATCGGCGACCTGATGGAGTACTGCGCGGCCGAGATCCCGCGCTACAAGCCGCTGTCGGTCTCCGGCTACCACATCCGCGAGGCCGGCTCGACCGCCGCGCAGGAGCTGGCGTACACCCTGGCCGACGGCTTCGGCTACGTGGAGCTGGGTCTCTCGCGCGGGCTCGACGTGAACGTGTTCGCGCCCGGACTGAGCTTCTTCTTCGACTCGCACGTCGACTTCTTCGAGGAGATCGCCAAGTTCCGCGCCGCCCGCCGGATCTGGGCCCGCTGGCTCCGCGAGGTCTACGGCGCGACCAGTGAGAAGGCGCTGTGGCTGCGCTTTCACACGCAGACCGCCGGGGTGTCGCTGACCGCGCAGCAGCCGGTCAACAACGTCGTACGGACGGCCGTGGAGGCGCTCGCCGCGGTGCTCGGTGGCACGAACTCGCTGCACACAAACGCCCTGGACGAGACCCTCGCGCTGCCCACCGACGAGTCCGCCGAAATCGCCCTGCGCACGCAGCAGGTGCTGATGGAGGAGACCGGCGTGGTCAACGTGGCCGACCCGCTCGGCGGCTCCTGGTACGTCGAGACGCTGACCGACAAGATCGAGGCCGAGGCGGAGGAGATCTTCGCCCGCATCCGCCAGCTCGGCGGGGAGGGGCCGCACCAGATCGGTCCGATGACCTCGGGCATCCTGCGCGGCATCGAGGACGGCTGGTTCACCGGCCACATCGCCGAGTCGGCGTTCGTCTACCAGCAGGCCCTGGAGAAGGGCGACAAGAAGATCGTCGGGGTCAACTGCCACACCGGCACGGTCGCCAAGGAGCTGGAGATCCTGCGCATCTCGCACGAGGTGGAGCTGGAGCAGCGCCGGGTGCTCGCCGAGCGCAAGAGCGCCCGGGACGAGACCGCGGTCCGCGCGGCGGTGACCCGGATGGTCGAGGTCAGCCGCACCGATCAGAACATGATCCCGGCCATGCTCGACGCCGTCCGCGCCGAGGCCACCCTGGGCGAGATCTGCGACGCCCTGCGAGCCGAGTGGGGCACCTACCGCGAACCCGCCCGCTTCTAGCCCCCACCCCCGGCCCCCACCCCCGTCGATCTTGCGGTTTGTGTCGCGGCATAAGGCGCAAAAGTGATGTAGCGGCAACCGAAAGCGCAAGATCGGCGGGGTTGGGTGCGGGGGGTCGTTCGGGGTTGTCGGATGGGCGTGAGAGTTGCGACGTTGGAGTTGTGGGTGAGCCGGGAATGCGGGCCCACGTGCGAGACTAGGTAACCATGAGCGACCCACGGATCACCTCGTCGATCTTCACCCGCGGCGCGGTCGACCTCAGCACGCTGCGTGGCCCCGCACCTGCCAGTACCCGCCCCGGCGCACCCCCGCAGGGCGGCCCGTCCGCCGGCACGCCGGGCGCACCGACCGCCGACGGCAACGCCTCCATCGTCGACGTCACCGAAGCGACAATCCAGTCCGCGGTGCTCGAGCAGTCGATGGCCATGCCCGTCGTCGTCTTCTTCGGCGCGGCCGGCTTCCCCGAGAGCGACGAGTTCGCCCCGGTGCTCGAACGGCTGGCCGCCGAGGGCGGCGGCACCTGGCTGTTGGCCCGGGTCGACGTGCAGGAAAACCCGCGGATCGCCCAGATGTTCCGGGTCCAGGGCATCCCGACGGTCTACGCGGTCGTCGGCGGTCAGCCGATCGACGCCTTCTCCGGTGTGGTGCCCGAGGCCCAGCTCCGCCAGTGGATCCAGGCCGTGCTCAAGGCCGGCGGTGTGACCGTCGCCGAGCCGGAGGACCCGCGTCTCGACGAGGCGGACGACGCGCTCATGAGCGGCGACCTGGACGCCGCCGAGCAGGCGTACCGCAAGATCCTCGCCGACGCCCCCGCGGACGCCGCGGCTACGGCGGGTCTCGCCCAGGTCGGCGTGGCCCGCCGGGTGGCGGGCGCCGACCCGGCCACCGCGCTGGCCGCCGCCGAGAGCGCCCCCGACGACGTCGCGGCCCAACTGCTGGCCGCCGACGTCGAGGTGCTCAGCGGGCTGGCCGAGCAGGCGTACGCCCGCCTCGTCGGCCTGGTCCGACGCACCGCCGGCGAGGACCGCGAGACGGTCCGCCAGCACCTGGTGTCGCTCTTCTCCATCGCCGGCCCGGACGATCCGGCGGTCGCCTCGGCCCGTAGGGCACTGGCCAGCGCCCTGTTCTGAGTCCGCAGCACGACAGTGAGTGCGTAGTACGCCCGCGCGGGCCGGCGCTTCGCCGGCCCGCCCGACCACCGGGGACGGGAGCTCATGATGCGCCGGATCGCCGTCCTCGACGCGCCGACAAACCTCGGCCTTCGACCGCCGACGTCCACCTCCGTGCCAGGCTGCGCCAAGGCGCCCGGCGCGCTGCGCGACCACGACCTGCTGGCCCGGCTGCGGGCCCGGGACGCCGGGTGCCTCACCCCGCCGCGGTACGACCCCGGTGACTGGCGGCCCGGGGACGGCGTGTGCCACGCCCGGGAGATCGCCGACTACTCGCTCGCGCTCGCCGAGCGGATCGGCTCCATCATCGACCGGGGCGAGTTCCCGGTGGTGCTGGGTGGCGACTGTTCCGTGCTGCTCGGTTCCGCGCTCGCCATGCACCGCCTCGGTGAGGCGGTCGGCGGGCGGATCGGACTGGTCTTCGTCGACGGGCACTCCGACTTCCGGCACCCCGGCAACGCCTCCTACGTCGGCGCGGCCGCCGGGGAGGACCTGGCCCTGGTCACCGGGCGCGGGCAGGCCGACCTGGCGGCGTTGGAGGGGCGCCGGCCCTACTTCCGGGACATCGACGTGGTGGTGCTCGGTATCCGGGCGCAGGACGAGTACCGTCTCGACCTCCAGGCCGCCGGCATCACCACCCGCCCGGTCCCCGCGCTGCGTGCCGAGGGTGCCGCCCGGACCGCCCAGTGGGCACACGAGCAGCTCGCCGACTGTGCGGGCTACTGGGTGCACATCGACGTCGACGTTCTCGACCCCGCGGTGATGCCGGCCGTCGACGCCCCCGACCCGGGCGGCATCGCCTTCGCCGAGCTGGAGATCCTGCTCGCCGGCCTGGTCGACACGCCACACTGCCTCGGCGTCGAGTTGACCGTCTTCGACCCCGACTACGACCCGGACGGCTCGTACGCCGCCGAGATCGTCAACACCGTGGTCGCCGGTCTGGCTCCCGTCAGCGCCCCGGAGGCGATGCCACCGCGGCTGCTGTCGTCCCGGCCCACGCCCGCCGCGCGTCGGGCCACCGAGCGGACGACCGCCGCCCGGTCCGACCGTGCCGAGCGCCACGACGGGCCCGCCGGGCTTGATGGTGCCGCGGGCGCGCAGGGGTCTGCCGGCTTCGAGGGCGTTGTGCGCACGGTCGCAGACACCGCCCGGATCGGTGAGTTCGACGACGAGGGCCTCGGCTCCTCCCGGATTCCGGTGTCGAGGAGTGAGGTGGCCGACGAGGTCGCGGCCGAGGCCGAGCCACCCGAGATCCGCGACCGGTCCCCGTCCGAGCCGTCGGGCCTCGCGGCGCAGATCGCGGCCACGGTCGAGCGCGAACCGGTCGGTCCGCCCGCCTCGGCCGGCCCGGGTCTGCTGCGGCGTCCCTCCCCGCCGGCCCCGAACTCACCCGAAGGGCCCCAGGCCGACACCGCCTGAGCCAGTCGCGAGCGCCCCCACCGTGATCGACTCGGTATCAGCGAAACCGGGGTGTCCGGACAGCATGGACACCCCGGTTTCAGCGAAACGGAGTGGATCAAGACCGTGATCGTCGGTCAGGGGGTGGGGAGGGCGCGGAGGAAGCGTTCGGCGATCGGGACGGCCGAGGCGGTGCTGGCACCGCCGTTCTCCACGAAGACGGCGAACGCGACGTCACCCCGCCAGCCCACGAACCAGGCGTGCGTGTGGGCCGGGTTGTCGTCGAACTCGGCGGTGCCGGTCTTGCCGTACACCTCGCCGCCCGGAACGTCCTTCAGCGCGCTGGCGGTGCCCGCGGTGACCACCTCGCGCATCATCGTGCGCAGCGCCGTGACGGACTCGGGCTTGAGCTGCTCGCCAGGTGGGGCCGGCTTGGCCGGGGCCGGGTCGACAAGCAGTTTCGGCTGCTCGAAGCGGCCCCGGGCGACGGCCGCCGTGGCACCGGCCATGGCCAGCGGGCTGACCAGCGTGGTGCCCTGGCCGAACGACGCGGCGGCCTGCTCGGCCGGGCTGCCGCCGGTGGACACCTTGCCGGTGAAGACATCCACGCCGAGGTCCCACTGCCCCTCCAGCCCCACCGAGCGGCCGGCCGCGGCCAGCCCGTCGCCGCCGAGCTTCGGCGCCAGCGACGCGAAGGCCGTGTTGCAGGACTTCGCGAAGTCGGTGCGGAACGGCACCGAGCCCAACTCGAAATTGTTCGAGTTCTTGAAGGACCGGCCATCGACGGTGAAGGTCTTCTTGCACTCCACCGGGCCGTCCAGAGTGACCGCGCCCCGGTCCAGCAGGCCCAGCGCGCTCACCATCTTGAAGGTGGAGCCCGGCGGTACCTGTGCGGTGAACGCCAGGTTCTCACCGGCCGGGCCGGGACCGTTCGCGGCGGCGAGTACCGCGCCGTCGCTGACCCGTACCGCGACCAGCGCGGAGCGGCGCGGCTCCGCGCGCAGTGCCCCGTCGGCGGCGTTCTGGGCGGCCACGTCCAGGGTGGTCTTCAGCGCCTGGCCGGGCTGGGGTTCGCGGTGGAACAACTCGGTGCCGGTGGGCGCGAGTTTGCCGTCCTCGGTGGGCCGCTCGACCACGACGGTCAGCCCGGGGGCGCCGCGCAACCGCTCGTCGTACCGGCCCTGCAGGCCGCCGTGCCCGACGAGGTCGCCGGCGACGTACCTGTCGGGGTGGGCGGCGAGGTCGTCGGCCTGCGCCTGGTCGACCGTGCCGAGCAGCGCGCGAGCGAACTCCCGGGTCGGTGCGAGGTCGAGCTTGTCGGAGATGAACTTGGTGCCGGGCAGGTCGTAGATGCGAGGTTTGATCTGCTTGTACGCGTCCTCGCGCAGGGTCACCACCTCGACGAACGCGCCCGGATCAGCCTCGGCGACCCGCTTGGGGAGGTCGGCCAGGTCGACGCCGGGGACCAGCGCCGGACGGATCGCCCTGAAGGCGGCGTCGAGGTCCTTGACCAGCTTCCCGATGTCGGTGACCTGGTTGGGCTGCACGCCCACCCGCACGATCGGGCGCGGCGACACGATCGGCGTGCCCGCCGCGTCCAGCACACCGGCACGGGGGCCGGCGTCGCGGCGCAGCGCCAGCCGGTCGCCCCTGGTGAGCTGCTCGTGGAGAACCCGCGGCTCCCACATGACCCGCCACTGGTCGTCGTCGCCCCGGACGAGCCGCAGCTCCCGGTCGTACGTCCAGTGGGTCTGGCCCGGCAGCGACCAGTCCACCCGGATGGTGGTGGTCGCGATGTTCTTGGTGATCTTCGGCTCGCCCTGCCGGGTCAGAGCGGGCGGGGTGGTCGCCAGCTCGCCGGACAGCTCCTTGATCTCCTTGCTCACCTCGGCCGCCGGTGTCTTCGCGCCGGTCGAGTCGACCATGGCGACCGCGTGCAGGTCGCCGCTGCGCCAGCCGGCGAGGAAAGCGTCGGCGCTGCGCTCCGGCCCGTCGTCTGCGGAGCACGCCGCCAGCACACCGGCGGTGAGCAGGGACGCGGTGAGCGCGGCCACCCGACGCGTGCGGTTCGACCGGTTTGGGCGGGGGTAGGACAAGGTCATGAAGCGGTCCCTCCGATCTCGTGCTGCTCTGCACGGTAGTACGCGAACGCTGTCCCCAACGTCCCGCGAAGCCCTCTACGTGCGGAAAGACGGACCGGGCCGGTGTGATGAACATCGCGCGGCGGGGTATCCCGCAACCGGCCAACCTCGGACCCGCAACGGGTGAAAGGACGAAGTCCCGATCCGGACGTCCCGCCAGTGGTCCGCCGACGGAGGCGGTAAACGGCAGGCCTAGGCTGGGCGGCAGAGTGACCCACAACGCGGTGGGTCGAGGGGAGTGGCACCGATGGACCGGCGTCCGGCGATCAAACCGGAACCCGATCTCCGACCGGATGACTCCGGGCGGGATGACGACAGCTTCGATTCGGCGACCGACGGGGACGGCTACGGCCGGCTCGACACCGGCGTCACGGGGCTGACCGGGTCGAGCATCGACACCATCTACGATCTGGGTCTGCCGACCGAGGCGTTGACCGACGACGTGGAGGACGCCGAGCTCGACGAACCCGTACCCAACGCGGAGCGGCTGGTGGCCCAGGCCGTCGCGCTCGCCGGGGACGACCATGACGCGGCGACCCTGGTCGGTCGTTTCTGGCGGTTCGCCCCGGACGAGGAGCTGGTCGGCTTCACGGCGGAGGAGATGCTCGACGCGGCCCGGGCGCACCGGGACCTCGCGCAGCAGCGGGTGCCCGGCGAGTTGAAGCTGCGCATCCACGAGCCACACGCCGACCAGCACCACACCGTCGTCGAGATCGTCACCGACGACATGCCGTTCCTGGTCGACTCGGTGACCGCGCTGCTCAACTCGTACCACCTGGACGTACACCTGCTGGTGCACCCGCTGGTGGTGGTCCGGCGCGAGCCGCTGGGTCACCTCACCGAGGTTTCGGCGGACGTGGAGCCGGACGACGCGATCGCCGGTGACATCGTCGAGAGCTGGATGCGGATCGAGATCGACCCGGTCCGGGACGCGGCCGAGCGGGACCGGTTGCGGCGCGAGCTGCAACGGGTGCTCACCGACGTACGGGAGGCCGTGGAGGACTGGCCGAAGATGCGTCAGCGGGCCCTCGCGCTCGCCGACGAGCTGGCCTCGGCCCGCACCTCCGACAATCGCCCGCCCGTGCCGGAGAAGGACATCACCGACTCGGTGGAGCTGCTGCGCTGGCTCGCGCACGACCACTTCACGTTCCTCGGCTACCGCGAGTACCGCCTGGTCGACGCCCCCGACGGAAACCCCGCGGACCCGGTGGACGGCAAGGCTCTCGAAGCGGTGCTCGGCACCGGGCTGGGCATCCTGCGCTCGGACTCCCCGGACGCCCGGTCGCTGGCCTCGATGACGCCCGAGGCGCACGAGAAGGTGCTGGAGAAGCGCCTCCTCATCATCACCAAGGCCAACTCGCGGGCCACCGTGCACCGATCGGCGTACCTGGACTACATCGGCTTCAAGATCTTCAACGAGGCCGGCGAGGTCATCGGGGAGCGGCGGTTCCTGGGGCTGTTCTCCACCGCCGCGTACCGGACCAGCGTCCGGGAGTTGCCGGTGGTGCGACGCAAGGTCGCCGAGGTGCTCGACCGTTCCGGTCTGAGCCGGCGCAGCCACTCCGGCAAGGACCTGCTCCAGATCCTGGAGACCTACCCGCGCGACGAGCTGTTCCAGATCAAGACTGACGACCTGTACCACGCCGTGATCGGCGTGCTGCGGATGGCGGGTCGCCGGCAACTGCGGGTGTTCCTGCGCCGCGACGCGTACGGGCGGTTCATCTCCTGCCTGATCTACCTGCCCCGCGACCGGTTCACCACGCAGAACCGGCTGCGCATGCAGGACATCCTGCTGCGCGAGCTGAACGGCGTCGGAGTGGACTACACGACCCGGGTCACCGAGTCGATGCTCGCCCGGATCCACTTCATCGTCCGTACCGACCCGACCCGGCCGCCCGGCGAGATCGACGCCGACCTGTTGGCCGAGGAACTGGCCGACGCGACCCGTCTCTGGGACGACGACTACCGGCTGGTGCTGGAGCGCAAGCTCGGCGACGAGCAGGCCAAGCACCTGTTCACCCGGTACGCCGACGCGTTCCCGGAGGGCTACAAGGACGGACACACGCCGTACGAGGCGATGAAGGACCTGGCCAAGCTTGAGTTGCTGGAGGAGCCCGGCCAGCTCGAGATGCACCTGTTCCGCAAGCAGCTCGCGCCCCGGGCGGGCACCCGCGTGCCGGGCGCCGAGGTGCCCGACGACATGAACGTACGGTTCAAGGTCTACCGGTACGGCGAGCCGATGATGCTCTCCGCCGTGCTGCCCGTGCTGCACTCGCTCGGCGTACGGGTGGTCGACGAGCACCCGTACGAGGTGGACCGGATCGACGGTCGGGTCTACCTGTACGACTTCGGCCTGATGCTGCCCGAGGGGCACCACGAGCTGGCCGAGGTCCGCCCGCACGTGGAGAACGCGTTCGCGGCGGCCTGGCGTGGCGAGGCCGAGGTGGACCGGTTCAACGAGTTGGTGCTGCGCGCCGGACTCACCTGGCGGCAGGTGGTGGTGCTGCGGGCGTACGCGAAGTACCTGCGGCAGGCCGGCACGGTCTTCTCGCAGGACTACATGGAGCAGACCTTCATCGCGTACCCGAAGCTCGCCACCCTGTTGGTGGAGCTGTTCGAGACCCGGTTCGCGCCTGGTGAGCTGAGCGCCGAGCAGCGGCAGCAGCGCAGCGGCGAGCTGGTGGAGACGATCCGGGGCGCGCTGGACGACGTGGCCAGCCTCGACCAGGACCGGATCCTGCGCTCGTACCTGACGTTGATCGAGGCGACCCTGCGTACCAGCTTCTATCAGAAGCCGGTCGGCGGACGACCGAAGGCGTACGTGGCGTTCAAGCTGGACCCGCAGGCCATTCCGGACCTGCCGGCGCCCCGACCGAAGTTCGAGATCTTCGTGTACTCGCCCCGGTTCGAGGGCGTGCACCTGCGGTTCGGGCCGGTGGCCCGGGGCGGGTTGCGCTGGTCCGACCGTCGGGAGGACTTCCGGACCGAGGTGCTGGGCCTGGTCAAGGCGCAGATGGTGAAGAACACGGTGATCGTGCCGGTGGGCGCCAAGGGCGGCTTCGTGCTGAAGCAGAAGCCGGGGGACCGGGACGAGGCGGTCGCCTGCTACCAGGAGTTCGTCGGCGCGATGCTCGACGTCACCGACAACATCGTCAGCGGGCAGATCGTGCCGCCGGACGACGTGGTCCGGCACGACGGCGACGACCCGTACCTGGTGGTCGCGGCGGACAAGGGCACGGCGACGTTCTCGGACATCGCCAACGAGATCTCGCTGGCGCACAACTTCTGGATGGGCGACGCGTTCGCCTCCGGCGGTTCGGCCGGGTACGACCACAAGAAGATGGGCATCACCGCCCGGGGCGCCTGGGAGTCCGTGAAGCGGCACTTCCGCGAGTTGGGTGTGGACACCCAGACCCAGGACTTCACGGTGGTGGGCGTCGGCGACATGTCCGGCGACGTGTTCGGCAACGGGATGCTGCTCTCCGAGCACATCCGGCTGGTGGCCGCGTTCGACCACCGGCACATCTTCCTGGACCCGGACCCGGACGCCGCCACCTCGTACGCGGAGCGGCGGCGGCTGTTCGAGCTGCCCCGCTCCTCGTGGGAGGACTACAACCCGGAGCTGATCTCGGCCGGGGGTGGCATCTTCCCGCGTACCGCGAAGTCGATTCCGATCACGCCGCAGGTCCGGGCGGCGATCGGCCTCGACGACGACGTCACGCAGTTGTCGCCGCAGGAGCTGATGAAGGCCATCGTCACCGCCCCGGTGGACCTGTTCTGGAACGGCGGCATCGGCACGTACGTCAAGGCCTCCAGCCAGACCAACGCCGAGGTGGGCGACAAGTCCAACGACGCGATCCGGGTGGACGGGCGCAGCCTGCGCTGCCGGGTGGCGGGCGAGGGCGGCAACCTGGGCTGGACCCAGCTCGGCCGGATCGAGTACGCGTTGACCGGTGGACGGATCTACACCGACTTCATCGACAACGCGGCCGGTGTGGACACCTCCGACCACGAGGTGAACATCAAGATCCTGCTGAACACCGCGGTGGCCGACGGCGAGCTGACCACGGCCGAGCGGGACGAGCTGCTGGCCGGGATGACGGACGAGGTCGCCGAGCTGGTGCTGCGCGACAACTACGACCAGGCTCGGGCGATCAACAACGCCCAGGCGCAGGCGGCGTCGCTGCTCCCGGTGCACCGTCGGATGATCAACGAGCTGGAGCGGTCCGGCGCGTTGGACCGGTCGCTGGAGGCGCTGCCGCCGGACGAGGAACTGGCGGTCCGCAGCGAGTCCGGGCTGACCGCGCCGGAGTTCGCCGTGCTGCTCGCGTACGTGAAGATCGTCCTTGAGCGGGAGATCCTCACCGACGGGTTGGCGGACGAGGAGTGGACGAGCGACGTGCTTGTCAACTACTTCCCGACGCCGATGCGGGAGCGGTTCGCCGACCGGATGGGCCGGCACCGGCTGCGCCGCGACATCGTCACCACCGTGCTGGTCAACGAGGCGATCAACCGGGGCGGCATCTCGTTCGTCTTCCGGGTGGTCGAGGAGACCGCCGCCAGCGCCGCCGACGTGATCCGGGCGTACGTGGTGGTCCGCGAGGTGTTCGGGCTGCGTGACCTCTGGGACGCGGTGGAGGCGCTGGACAACAAGGTCTCGCCGGAGTTGCAGACCAGCGTCTACCTGGACACCCGCCGGCTGCTCGACCGGGCCGTGCGCTGGCTGGTCACCAACCGGCGCTCGCCGATCGACGTGCCCGCCGAGATCGCCCGCCTGCGGGACGGCGTGGCTCGCCTGCTGCCCGGCATGGAGGAGCTGTTCTACGGCAGCGAGCGGCAGGGCATCGTGGCGCACATCGACTCGATGACCGAGCGTGGGCTGCCCCGCGAGCTGGCCGAGCAGGCGACCCGCCTGATGTACAGCTTCGGCCTGCTGGACGTGGTGGAGACGGCGACCCGCAGCGGACGGGACGTCGGCGAGGTGGCCTCGGTCTACTTCGTGCTCTCCGACCTGTTCCGGGTGGACTCGCTACTGTCGAAGATCTCCCTGCTGCCGCGGGAGGACCGTTGGCAGACCCTCGCGCGGATGGCGTTGCGCTACGACCTGTACGCCGCGCTGGCCGCGCTCACCGCCGAGGTGCTCGACTCCACCGGAGACGAGTTGCCGCCGCACGAGCGGGTGCAGCAGTGGGAGCAGTCGAACGCCACGTCGATCCACCGTGCCCAGCGGGCGATGGGCGAATTCGACGAGTCGCGGGCGGATCTCGCCGCACTGTCGGTGCTGCTGCGCCAGATCCGCACCCTGGTGCGGACCTCCGCCGCGGCCTGAGTCCGTACGCGGTCCGGCCGGTCGGTGACCCCGACCGGCCGGACCGCTTTCGAGTACGCCCGCTCAGGTCGTCAAGCTGGCGAAGACGACGATGTTGTCGGTGTAGCTGCGTACGGTCTCGTCGAACTGCCCGCCGCACGTCACCACCCGCAGGCCGGGCCGGTCGTTCGGCCCGTACACCAGCTCGGTGGGGAAGGCCGTCTTCGGGTACGACTTCACCGAGTCGACCCGGAACGTCGCCGGCTGGCCATCCGCCCGCCGCACGGTGATCGTGTCACCGGGCACGAGTGAACCGAGGTCGAAGAAGACGGCCGGGCCGAGCTTCGCCGAGTCCACGTGCCCGACGATGACCGCGTTGCCGGTCTCACCGGGGCTGGTGCCCGGCTCGTACCAACCAGCCTGGTCGGCCTGCTCCAGCGGGGGGACCTGGACGGTGCCGTCCGGGTTGGTGCCCAGCGGCATGATCGTCGCGTCGACGCCGATCCGGGGGATCTCGATGGTGGTCGGAGCGGACCGGGTCAGCGCGGTCGGCGCGGCTTCCCGGTCGGCGGGTGGGATGTCGCTGTCGGGGACCGCCGACCCGGTGACCTCGGGGCCGGCCTGGGCCAGCGGCTGCGGGGGTCGGGGAGCGGGCGTGGTCTGCAACGAGGCGCCGATCATCCCGGCGCCGATCATGGCGAGGGTGACGACGACGGCCGCGCCGACGGCACGCCACGGTCTCCCGTGACGGCCGCCGGCCCGTGTCGCCGTCACGTCAGGCGAGCGAACCATCGGTCCGCCGACGACGCATCAGCACGATCCCGCCGAGCGCGGCAGCGCCGAGCAGGCTCGCGCCGCCGGTGGCCAGGCTACGGTCGGTGCCGGTGCTGACGCCGCCGTCACCACCGTCGACCCCGCCGTGGGGCAGGACGACCAGTTCGCCCTCGCCGCACGAGCCCTTGAGCTCGTAGCGACCCGGCTTGGCGTCCTTGTCGACCTTGGCCTCGCCGTAGTAGACGAACTCGCGCTCGTCGTCCCAGCCACGCTCGTCCCGGCCGTGGTCCGAGCCGTAGTCGCGGTCCTCGGACTCGTGGCCCTTGGACTCCCAGCCCTTGTCGGAGCCGTATTCGTCGTCGGAGCCGTAGTCGCGGCCTTCGGACTCGTGGCCCTTGGACTCCCAGCCCTTGTCGGAGCCGTATTCGTCGTCGGAGCCGTAGTCGCGGCCTTCGGACTCGTGGCCCTTGGACTCCCAGCCCTTGTCGGAGCCGTATTCGTCGTCCGAGCCGTACTCGCGGTCCTTGGACTCCCAGTCCTTCTTGTCTTCGTCCTTGGAGTCCCAGTCCTTCTTGTCTTCGTCCTTGGAGTCCCAGTCCTTCTTGTCTTCGTCCTTGGAGTCCCAGTCCTTCTTGCCTTCGTCCTGGGCGTCCTGGCCGTGCTCCTCGCCCTTCCAGTCCTTGCTGTCCTCGTCCTCGTAGGCGTCGGCGGCAGCGCCACCGCCCTGACCGCCGGGCTGGGCGTCGCCGTGCTCGCCCTTGTCCTTGCCCTCGTCGTCCTTGCCTTCGTGGTCCTTGCCCTTGTCGTCCTTGCCTTCGTGGTCCTTGCCCTTGTCGTCCTTGCCGTGCTCGTCCTTGCCCTTGTCGTCGTCCTTGCCGTGCTCGTCCTTGCCCTTATCGTCGTGGTCGTAGGAGTCCTCCTCCTCGCCCCACTCGCCGCGGTCCTCGCCCCGGTCGTCCCGCGCCGGCTTGAGCTTGACCTTGCCGGTGACCTTGGACCACACGTACGCGTGCTCCTGCCGATCCGGGCAGATCTCGAGGAGCTTGACCTCGTCGCCGGCCTTCACGACGTGCGGCTTGGCGTAGACCTTGCCGTCCTCGTCGTGGTGACCGTCAGCGAACGCGATCCCCGGCGCGAACACCAGGAGGGACGCGCCCCCGAGGGCGGCGCCCGCAACGACCTTCCCGAGCATCTTCTTAGCCATGACCTGCGTCACTCCATCCCTGTTGTCCTGAGCTCGGCGACAACCGAGCTAAGACCGACGTTAGACCTTTTCACGACTTATGAAGTGAAAGATTCGCGTTTTGACCTTTGCTGCTGGTAAGAGGCGAAGGAGTGATACGCGGCTTTCTCTGCCGGCCGTGCCGCCTCGGGCGCTCACCACCCGGCCGGGTGGCGAGCGGCATTCCGGGCCCGCCGCGCGGTACCAGCCGTGCTCGACCGGTAACGGACGGCTGGTGCCGCCCGCGTCGCTCGGGGGTATCGTCCGAGTCGAGGGCGGTCGCGCATCGAGGCATTGCCATGGAAGCGCTCCCATGCAAGAATCGGCGCACGCGGTTCGGGGGAGCCACACCGCGCAGGCAGGCGTCGAGGGCATCCGGTTCACCGGGCGACAGCCGGCCACCGATCGGTCGGCCATGTGCCGGCCAATCACCACCAACCACCACCACCGCCCGTCCGGGTCGGGCACCCCAAAAAATCCCGTGGCGCCGGAGGCCGTCTGTGCAGGACGCCCGCCGGGCCGTCTCGCCGGGCCGTACGTGGGCCCGGTCTCGCCCAAGGAGATCAGTGGCATGAATGTGTGGAGAAGGCTGTCCGGCCCCCGCCGGACCCTCGCGCTCGCCGGCGCGGGCGTTCTGGTCGCCGGCGGGCTGGTGACGATCCCGGTCACCGCGGCGCAGGCCGCGACGCAGTGCGACATCGCGTACACGACCAATGACTGGCAGGGCGGCTTCACCGCCAACATCACCATCAAGAACCTCGGCGACCCGGTCAACGGTTGGACGCTGGGCTGGACCTTCCCCAACTCCAGCCAGCGCGTTCAGCAGGGCTGGTCGGCCACGTACACCCAGTCCGGCAGCCAGGTCACGGCCCGCAGCATGTCCTACAACGGCACCCTCGCCACCGGTGCGTCGACGACCCTCGGGTTCAACGGCGCGTGGAGCGGCAGCAACCCCAAGCCGACGTCGTTCACCCTGAACGGCGTGGTCTGCAACGGTGGCACCGGTAACCCGACCACCCCGCCGCCCACCACGCCTCCGCCGACGACGCCTCCGCCCACCACGCCGCCTCCCACGACCCCGCCGCCCACCACCGGGCCGCCGCCGACCACCCCGCCCCCCGGCGTGAAGGTCGACAACCCGTACGCCGGTGTGCCCGGCTACGTGAACCCGGAGTGGAAGGCCAAGGCGGACGCCGAGCCCGGCGGCAGCCGCGTGTCGAACAACCCCACCGCCGTCTGGCTGGACCGGATCGCCGCGATCAACGGCACGCCGAACAGCAGCTCCAACGGCGCCTTCGGGGTGAAGGACCACCTGGACGAGGCGCTGCGCCAGGGTGCCGGCTACATCCAGTTCGTCATCTACAACCTGCCCGGCCGCGACTGCTCGGCGCTCGCCTCCAACGGCGAGTTGGGCCCGGACGAGCTGCCCCGCTACAAGTCCGAGTACATCGACCCGATCGCCGCGATCCAGAGCGACTCGAAGTACCGGAACATCCGGATCATCAACATCATCGAGATCGACTCGCTGCCGAACCTGGTGACCAACACCTCCGGCCAGGCCGGCGGCACGGTCATGTGTGACACGGTCAAGGCCAACGGTGCCTACGTGAACGGTGTCGGCTACGCCCTCGCCAAGCTGGGCGCGATCGGCAACGTCTACAACTACATCGACGCCGGGCACCACGGCTGGCTCGGTTGGGACAGCAACTTCGGCCCGTCCGCCGAGATCCTGAAGACCGCCGCCGTCGCCTCCGGCAGCACGGTCAACAACGTGCACGGCTTCATCACCAACACCGCGAACTACTCGGCGCTGACCGAGCCGTACTTCAAGGTCACCGACAACGTCAACGGCCAGACGGTGCGGCAGTCCAAGTGGATCGACTGGAACTACTACGTCGACGAGCTGTCCTTCGCCCAGGCGTTCCGGACCAAGCTGGTGTCGCTGGGCTTCAACTCCAACATCGGCATGCTGATCGACACGTCCCGTAACGGCTGGGGCGGCGCCAACCGGCCCACCGGCCCGGGCGCGACGACCAGCGTCGACACGTACGTCAACGGTGGTCGCGTCGACCGCCGGTACCACGCCGGCAACTGGTGCAACCAGGCCGGTGCGGGTCTCGGCGAGCGGCCGCGGGCGAACCCGGCGACGGGCATCGACGCCTACGTCTGGGTGAAGCCCCCGGGTGAGTCGGACGGCTCCAGCTCGGAGATCCCGAACAACGAGGGCAAGGGCTTCGACCGGATGTGCGACCCGACCTACGGTGGCAACGCCCGCAACGGCAACAACCCGACCGGTGCCCTGGGCAACGCTCCGATCTCCGGCGCGTGGTTCTCGGCCCAGTTCCGGGAGCTGATGCAGAACGCCTACCCGGCGCTCTGATCGGGCGGCTCACGCGCCAACCCGCCCCCGGCAGTAGGTGAGGCACTGCCGGAGGCAGGTTTCCCCGGGGTCCCCGGTCCGACCAGCACGGTCGGACCGGGGACCCCCCTTTTCGCGGCTCAGGTCAGGGCACCGTGCGTTCGATCGCCGCGCGGCCGTGTTCGGCCAGGTCGCGGCGGGCCTTCTCCAGGTTCTCCGGAGTGAGGTCCTGCCCACGGGCCATCACCAGGTCCTCCGGTTCCCAGGGCTGCTCGGCACCGGTACGGATGTTGTCGCCGCCCGCGCCGGTGCCCGTCCCGGTCGCACCGGTCCCGGCACCGTACGGGTCGCCGATCAGGTCGTCGGTGTCCGGGGCGAGATCCGGCTGCCGCCCGCGAGGCTCGGTGAAAGTCGGCGTGTCGCGGTCGGGGCCGCCCCCGGTCCGCAGCTCCGGGACGGTGCTGTCGTCGTCCACCGCAGCGGCCGTTTGCGGGCTCTCCTCCAGCGGTCGGCGGTCGCGATCGGTCATGGTGCTGCCTCCTGTGTCCGACACGGTGCCTGATCCCCCTCGCGTACCCCGTGCGCGGGTGCCCATGCGCGACGCCGGCGCCATCCGGGTGGACGGCGCCGACGGCGGACCAGGGCTCAGGGTCGGGCTACTCGTTCGCGGGGGGCGCCTCCGCCGGCCGCAGCCACTGCCAGATCAGCATGACCAGTCCGAAGGCGAGCATGGCCAGGCCGGCCCACAGGTTGATCCGGACACCCTCGGCCTTGTCGATCTCGGCCCGGCTGTCGAAGATGCCGATCAACGTCACGATGATCCCGTACGCCACGAAGAGCCCACCGATCACCCGACGGATGTCGAACAGTCGGGCGGCGGCGGAGCGCCGCTGCTCGGCCTGCGTCTCGTCGATCAGCGGGTCCTGCGCCGGCTGTCCGTCGTTGCTCATCTGCCGACTCCTTTCCTAGAAGACCGGGATGTAGAAGAGGGCGGCGAGCGCGACGGCGATCACGCCGAGCAGTACGGGGGAGCGGTACCAGACGGCGTCCCCGGCGAGCACGTCGCCCTTCAGGTCGACGCCACCCAGCCCGTAGACCAGTCCGCGCAGCTCCTCGTCGCGCTTGGGCGCGGTGAGCGGAGTGAGGACGGCGGCGACCACCGCCACGGTGACGAACGCGATGCCGGCGCCCCAGAAGCTCTCCTCCAGGTCGGAGTTGAAGTCGATCACGCCGCCCTTGTAGAGCAGGTACGTCGCCAGCGACGCCAGGGTGCCGAGCAGCAGCGACCAGAAGCCCGCGAGGGCGCTCATCCGCTTCCAGAACATGCCGATGATGAAGGTGGCGAACAGCGGTGCGTTGAACAGGGAGAAGAGCGCCTGGATGTAGTTCATGATGTTGCTGAACCCGGACGCGATGAATGCCGTTCCGATGCCGATCACCACGGCCCCGACGGTCGCCCACCGGCCGATCCGCAGGTAGTACTCGTCGGATCGGCCCCGGCGGACGTACGCCTGCCAGATGTCGTAGGTGAAGACGGTGTTGAAACCACTCACGTTGGCCGCCATGCCGGCCATGAACGACGCGAGCAGGCCGGTGACCGCCACCCCGAGCACACCGTTGGGCAGCAGGTCCCGCATCAGCAGCGGGATGGCGTTGTTGTACTGCAGGTCGCCGCTCTCCGCGCCGAGCCCCTTCACCGTCACCAGGGCCACCAGACCCGGGATGATCGTCACCAGGGGGATGAACAGCTTCGGGTACGCGGCGATGATCGGCGTCCGCCGGGCAGCGCTCATGTTCTTGGCGGACAGGGCGCGCTGCACCTCGGCGAAGTTCGTCGTCCAGTAGCCGAACGAGAGCACGAAGCCGAGACCGAAGACGATGCCGATCCACTGCGCGCCGAGCGGGTTGGCGGTGCTGCCGGTGTCCTGCCAGGTGTGCAGGCCCGCCTCGCCGAGCGGGGAGTCACGGACCGCGTCCATCAGCCCACTCACGCCGCCGACCTTGACCAGACCGATCACGGTGACCGGGATGAGGCCGGCCAGGATGACGAAGAACTGGAGCACCTCGTTGTAGATGGCCCCGGAGAGACCACCGATGGTGATGTACGCCAGCACGATCGCCGCGCCCACCACGATCGCCGTCCAGAGCGGCCAGCCGAGCAGCGCCTGCATGACCAGGGCCAGCGCGTAGAGGTTCACCCCGGCGATCAGCACCTGGGCGATTGCGAAGCTGAGCGCGTTCAGCAGGTGGGTCGGCCGGTTGAAGCGCAACCGCAGGTACTCGGGGACGCTGCGGACCTTGGAGCCGTAGTAGAAGGGCATCATCACGATGCCCAGGAAGACCATCGCCGGCACCGCGCCGATCCAGTAGTAGTGGACCGTCATGGCGCCGTACTGGGCGCCGTTGGCCGCCATTCCGATGATCTCCAGCGCCCCGAGGTTCGCCGAGACGAAGGCGAGGCCGGTCACCCAGGCGGGCAGGGAGCGACCGGAGAGGAAGAAGTCCACGCTGGTCCGGATCGCCCGGCGGGCGGCGAAGCCGACCCCGAGGACGGTGACGAAGTACAGCGCGAGGATCAGGTAGTCCAGCCCGTTCATGTTGAGCCGGAGGCCGCCGCCGTCCATCTCGTCACCCCTCGTCCGACGTTGGCACCGGATTCGATGCGCGCGCCCTATTACCCCGTGGACGGGCTTTCACGCCTGCCTGTCCGATCCGTGGAGTTCCGGCCCGCACGGGCGGTCTTCCGTGGCGTACCCGTCGCCAGTTCTTGGGAAGAGGTCCGGGGCAGCCGGGCGGGCGCGGACACGAAACGGGGCGCCCGGCCGGTGTCGGCCGAGCGCCCCTGTGGTCCGGTGGGTCAACGACCGAGGACGCGGTCCAGGAAGTCCCGGTAGTTGCGGACCGCCATCCGCAGTTGCTCGGTGTCCGCCGAGCCGGCGTCCTGCCAGCCGCCCAGCGTGTTCTTCTGCGCCGCGAGCGCCGAGGCGAGTGCCTGGATGGCCTCCTCGACCAGGGCCTGCGCCTCGCCCGCCGCGGCGTGCGGATCGTCGACGAACCGTAGTTGCACGTCCCGCCAGCGGTCCCGGAAACCCTGTGCGGTGTCCCCGTCCAGGAGCGTGGCCGCGTCGGTGGCGACGGTCGAACCGGCGGGTCGCGAGGTGCCGGCCGACTCCAGGGAGGTGCCCTCGGTGGCGACCGGCTCGCCGTCCGCGTCCGGGTCGACCAACTCCGGTGACGCGCTGCCGTAGCCGGCCGCGCCCGCCGTGGCCGCGTCCGGATCGCCGGCCCAGTCGGTCAGGTCGCTCCGGCGTTCCGGTGCGCCCTCCGTGCTCCCCGGCGCGACGACGGTTCGTGCGGTGTCGGCCCGGTCACGTCGGTCGTCGATGTCCAGGTCGGCTGCCCCTTCGGCGTCGGGTGTCGGGTCGGCATCGGTCTCCGCGACGCCGTCGCGGCGGTGCAGTTCGGCGGTGGGGTCGGCGCGCAGGCCCTCCCGCTCGCCGTCCTCGGCGCCGTCACCCGGCGCGGCGGTCCGCTCGGCCCGTGGGTCGGGCTGGTCCTGCGGGCGCGGGCTGGCCAGGGCGGACGCGGCCACCGCGTCGGCGACCGTGGTGGCGCCGAAAGTGGTCGGCAGCGGACCCGGCTCGTGGAAGCCACCCTCGTCGTCGGCCCGGTGGTGCCGGACGCCGGGATCGGTGCCGTTGGCCCGCTCGTGGTCGCCGGTCGGGGTGTCGTCGGCGCTCCGCTCGTCATCGACGGTCGGGTCGTCGAAGGTGCCCCGGTCGTCCAGGGCGTCCTCGGGTACGTCCGAGTGGGCGGCCCGGTCGCGGGTCGGCGGGACCGGCACCGGCGCGGACCGGACGGCCTCCGGGTGGTCGTTGCTCACCTGCTGCTCTTCGTGGCGCATCGGTGGCCTCCTCAGCGGCTCGTGGCGTCGTGCGGAGTGTCCGGGTGGGAACGCTGTTCGGGCGTGCGCTGACCGACGGGCTCCTCGCCGAGCAGGTCGGCGAAGAGGGCCCGGTAGTGCACGACCGCCTGACGCAGCTCCTCGGTGGTCGCCTCACCCCGCGAGTTGCGCAGGTGGATCTCGTGCGCGTCCCGGTAGTTGGTCAGGGTGCGGGCGTGCTCGACGGAGAGGTGGGCGATCTGGTCGGAGAAGTCACCGGTCGGGTAGCCCTGCTCCTCGATGAGCCGGGTGACCAGTTCGTCCGCGTCGCCCACGGTCTCACCCGGCGAGTCGATGAAGCGGATCTGGAGCTCCTCCCAGGCGGCGGCGTACCGCGCCCGCGACTCTGGGCTGAGCGGGGTGAGCGTGAGCTCGGCGTGCCGGCGCTCCCGGTCGCGTAGCTCACGCTCCGCAGCGGACCGGCTCTCCTGCTCCTGCACCACCCGGTCGTACTCCGGTCCGAACCGGCTGCGCAGCGCGCGGCGGCGACCGATCGTCCGGACGGCCACGGCGATCGCCGCGATGATCACCAGCACGACGAGCACGATGACGACTATCTGCGTGGGCGACATGGGCTCCTCCTTCGTCGTCTGGTATTCCCTCCGCGTACTGATCGCCAATCCCGATCCGGGGGACTTTCCTCGCCGATCGCGGTTCGCCGGGTCGGTAGCTGACAGAAAACTGACTCATTCCAGATAGTCCGCGTGGGTGGACTGGTCCCCGTCGTACGACATCGCCGGCATCGTCTGATCCGTTCCGGCCCTGTACCAGCGGCCGGAGGAGCACGGCGGCGGGACGCCCGGCCTGCGAGCGGAGGAGCGCTGCGCAGGAGGGACGGCGGTAGTGCAACCGGGCATGATTACGTATCCTGCCCAAGGCGCGCGCGCCGGTGCCCGGCCCGACGACCGGGTACGCGACCGGCGAGCGCGCTGCCCGGCGGTGCCGGCGCCCCTCCTGCCACCCCTTCACGGGCGAGGTCTGATGAGAACCCGCGACTGGCCCATCCGTTCGAAGCTGACCGCATTGGTCGTCGCGCCGGTGACCGCGCTCCTCGCGCTGTGGATCTTCGCGACGACGTTGACCTTCGGTCCCGCCCTGAACCTGCTCTCCGCGCGCACCCTCCTCTACGACCTGGGCCGCCCCGGCGAGACGGTGGTCACCGAGCTGCAACGCGAGCGTCGCCTCTCGGTGGTGCAGCTCGCCGGCGACACCGAACTGCCCGCGTTGGCCGAGCAGCGCCTGCGTACCGACCGGGCGGTCGCCGAGCTGCGTCGCCGCGTCGACGGGGAGGCGTTGCGCGACGCCGCCGACGACCTGCTGGAGGACCGCGTCAACCGGCTCGTCACCGCCCTGGCGGCGCTGCCGACCGGGCGGGACTTCATCGACGACGGGATGATGGACCGCGCGGGGGCGATCGGCCTCTACAGCGGCATGGTCTCGGCCGCTTTCCAGGCGTTCTCCGCCATGGCCAGCCTGAGCGACCCCGGCATCAACCGGCAGGCGCTGGCCCTCACCACGCTGGGCCGATCCCGCGAGCTGCTGGGCCAGACCGACGCGATGCTGGCCGGGGTGCTGACCGCCGGGAAGTTCGCCAATGGGGAGCACGCGCTGCTCGTACAGACCATCGGCAACCAGCGCTGGCTCACCGAGAGCGCGGTGGCCGACCTGCCCGAGGCCGGGCGCACCGCGTACCAGCGGCTCACCGAGACTCCCGATTTCACCAGCCTGCGCGCCATGCAGGACGCGCTGATCGGCGCCAACCGGTCCGGTCGGCCACCGGTCGACGCCGCCGTGTGGCAGGCCAGCCACGACGCCGTACAACAGCAGTTGCGCGACTTCGAGTTGGCCGAGGCCGACGACCTCACCGACCGTTCGGTGCCGATGGCGGTCGGGATCCTGGTCCGTCTCGCCGCCGCCGGGGTGCTCGGTCTCGTCGCCGTGGTGGTCTCGGTGCTGGTGGCGCTGCGGGTCGGCCGCACCCTGGTCCGGCGGCTCAGCGGAGTCCGTACCGCCGCCCTCGAACTGGCCGAGCACCGGCTACCCGACGTGGTGGCGCGGCTGCGTCGCGGCGAGCACGTCGACGTCGCCCGGGAGGCGCCACCCCTGGAGTACGGCCACGACGAGATCGGCGAGGTCGGGCGGGCCTTCACCGAGGTGCAGCGCACCGCCGTCCAGGCGGCCGTGGACGAGGTCACCCTGCGCCGAGGGCTCAACGAGGTGTTCCTCAACATCGCCCGCCGCAGCCAGGGCCTGGTGCACCGGCAGTTGCACCTGCTGGACCGGATGGAGCGACGCGCCGAGGACCCGGACGAGCTGGCCGAGCTGTTCCAGGTGGACCATCTGGCCACCCGACTCCGCCGGCACGCCGAGGACCTGGTCATCCTGGCCGGCTCCGCGCCGGGCCGGGGGTGGCGCAACCCGGTCGCGATGGTCGACCTGGTCCGCGGGGCGATCAGTGAGGTCGAGGCGTACGACCGGGTGGACATCACCGTCGTACAGCCGGCCGGTGTGCTGGGCCGGGCGGTGGGCGACATCATCCACCTGCTCGCCGAGCTGGTCGAGAACGCCACCGCCTTCTCCCCGCCGGACACCCGGGTGACCATCACCGGGGAGCAGTTCGCCGACGGGTACGTCCTGTCGGTCACCGATCAGGGGCTGGGCATGTCCGCCACCGCGCTGGAGAATGCCAACACCCGCCTGACCAGCTCGCCCGAGTTCGATCCGGCGCAGAGCGCCCGCCTCGGTCTGTTCGTGGTGGCCCGGCTGGCGGCGCGGCACTCCGTACGCGTAAGCCTGCGGTCCCCCGAGGACGGCGGCGTCACCGCCGTGGTGCTGATCCCCACCGACCTGGTGACCGCCGAGCCGCCGGCCGGCCCCGACCCGGCCGCGCTCGCCGCCGCGCCCGGTGACCGGCGGCTGACCCGGCCCGTACGCCGGACGACGGCACCCCGGTCGCGCGCCGGTCGTACCACCTCGGCCCCGGCCGTCACCACTGACCCGCCCACCCTCGACCTGCGCACGGGCCCGGCGCCCGATGTGCCGGCCGCGACGGACGAGCCGCCATCCAACGGGACGGCGGACGACCTGGAGGGGCTGCCCCGGCGGGTACGGCGACGGACCCCCAACGCCCTGCCCCGGCCCACCGCCGCCGACATGCCGTCGCCCCGCTCGCCGGAGGAGGTACGCCGGGTGATGGCGTCCCTGCAGGCCGGTACCGCCCGCGGCCGGGCATCCGTGGTCACCCCGCCGGCCCCGACCCGCGCATCCACGCCTCCGCCCTCCGCAGCACCGGCGATCCCGGCCGCTGCGCCGACGGCGGTCCCGGCTCAGCGACCCGCGACGGCCGCCGAGACCGGGTCCGCTGCCGATTCGGGATCCTCCGCGCCCCCGAAGGCCTTCGAACCGACAGCGACTGAGAGGGACGCCTAGTGCGGGAAACGACGAAGCAGAGCGCCAGCCTCGATTGGCTGCTCGACGACCTGGTGCAGCGGGTGCCGGCCGCCCGGGAGGCGGTCGTGCTCTCTGCCGACGGACTGCTGCTCGGTTCCTCGGCCGAGTTGGAACGCGCCGACGCCGAGCACCTCTGCGCGCTCGCCGCCGGCTTCTCCAGCCTGGCTCGGGGCGCGAGTCACCACGTGGACGGTGGTCCGGTCCGGCAGACCGTGGTGGAGATGGAGTCGGCGTACCTCTTCGTCACCACCGCCGGCCAGGGTGCCTGCCTGGCCGTGGTGAGTGACGCGGACGCGGACATCGGGCTGGTCGCGTACGAGATGGCGATGCTGGTCATCCGTGTGGGGGAGAACCTGACCGCGTCGGCCCGACCATCCGCGGACGCCGGTGATGCGGACTGAGCCGCCCGGCCCCCAGCACGAGTGGCTGGACGGCGACGCGGGCCCGGTGGTCCGCCCGTACACGCTCACCGGCGGCCGGGTGCGCTCCGCCGCCGGTGGCTTCGACCTGGTCGCGTTCGTGCTGGCCGCCGCGGACCTCGACCCGGCGGCTCAGCCGCAGTTGCCGCCGGAGCACCGGCGGCTGGTCGCCCTGGCCGGTCGCCCGGTGTCGGTGGCCGAGCTGGCAACCGAGCTGGACCTCGCGGTCGGGGTGATCCGGGTGCTGCTCGGCGACCTCCTCGCGCAGGGCCTGGTCGCGGTGCACGAGCCGCCGGCCAGCCGCGATCTTCCCAACGACGACATCCTCAAGGCGGTGGTCAGTGGACTCCGTGCGCTATGACCATGCGGGCTCAGCCGTCACCGTCCCGCTGGCACTGAAGATTCTCATCGCGGGGGGCTTCGGCGCCGGCAAGACGACGCTGGTGAGCGCGTTGAGCGAGGTCCGGCCGTTGCAGACCGAGGAGGTGCTGACCGACGCCGGCATCGGCACCGACGACCTCTCGGGGGTGGAGGGCAAGACGACCACCACCGTGGCGATGGACTTCGGCCGGATCACCATCAACGACGACCTCCAGGTGTACCTGTTCGGCACCCCCGGCCAGGACCGGTTCTGGTTCCTCTGGGACGAGCTGGCCTTCGGCGCGCTCGGCGCGGTGGTCCTCGCCGACACCCGGCGGTTGGCCGACTGCTTCCCCTCGATCGACTACTTCGAGCAGCGTGGCATCCCGTTCGTGGTGGGCGTCAACTGTTTCGAGGACACCCGTCGCTTCGACCTGGAGACCGTACGCCGAGCGCTCGACCTGGACCCGGACGTGCCGATGGTGCTCTGCGACGCCCGGGACCGACAGTCCGGCAAGCTGGTGTTGATCTCCCTGGTCGAGCACGTGGCCCGACAGCGCGGCGAGCCGGTGCCGGCCTCCTGAGCCGCCGCCGCGTGCCCTGCGGACCGCGCTGGCGTCGAAAAGCCGGTTAGCCGGCCGGCTGCGTGGGCAGCTCTGGTTGGATCTACCCCAGAATGTCAGCGAAGGAGTGCAGCGTGACTGGTCAGGGCGAGGTCGTCCACATCGGGGGTTATACCGCGCAGAGCGGCGGGCGGGCGGACGGCATCGTGGCCGCGCGCCGCGACCCGGCCACCGGGGCACTGACTCCGCTCGGCACGGTGGCGGTCACGCCGTCGCCGTCGTTCCTCGCGCGGCACCCCACGCGCCCGGTGCTCTACGCGGTCAACGAGTTGACCGACGGTCTGGTCAGCGCCTGGCAGGTCGGGCCGGACGGCGCGTTGGACCCGCTCGGCAGCTTCTCGACCGGCGGTGCCGAGCCCTGCCACCTGGCGGTGCTGCCGGACGGTGGGCACCTGGTGGCGGCCAACTACGGCAGCGGAAGCGTCGCGGTCTTCCCGCTGGACGAGCAGGGCGTGCCCGGTGAACGCACCGATCTCGTGGTCCACGAGGGCCACGGCGCCGACCCGGAACGCCAGGAGCGGGCGCACGCCCACATGGTGTCGCCCGGCCGTGACCGCGAACCCCTGCTGGCGGTGGACCTCGGCACCGACTCCGTCTACCGGTACGACCTGGACGACGCGAGCGGGCGGCTGGTGCCGCGCGGTCCGCGGCTGCGCACCGCGCCGGGCGTCGGGCCCCGGCACCTGGCCCGTCACCCCGACGGCCGGCGCTGCTACCTGGTCGGCGAGTTGGACGGCACGGTCACCGCGTACGAGCTGACCGGGGACGGGTCGCTGCACCAGCGTGGCCGGGTCGACGCGAGCGGGCGGACCGGTCACGTCCAGCCCTCGGAGGTCGCTGTCGCCCCGGACGGGCGTTTCCTCTACGTCGCGAACCGCGGTATCGGCACCATCGCCGTCTTCGACCTGACCGGTGAGCTGCCCGCGCTGGTGTCCGAGGTGGACACCGGCGGGGAGTGGCCGCGACACTTCGCCCTGATCGGCGAGCATCTCTACGTCGCCGACGAGCGGGCGGACATGGTGCGGGTGTTCCGACGTGATCCGAGCACGGGCGTACCGACTCCGGTGGGCGAGCCCGTACCGCTGGCGAGCCCGACGTGCGTCCTGCCGTGAGTGGACGAAATGACGGAAGCAAATGCGAGAGCACGGCGGGTTTGGCAACGCCGTGGGGCCGATTCATCACTCTCTGTTGCTAAATGGTGATCAACTGTTTCTCCTGCGTAACTTTAGTCCGAACGGATGTGGCAGAGACGGCACCTAATACGCAAGATGGTCAGCGTGTCTGCAGGCCGCCATCGAATGCGTTCGAAACTTCATCTAGCCGCCGCCGCTGCAACGGTGACGGTTCTCGTCGTCACCACCGGCGTCTGGTTCGGTTATAAGGAGTTGATTCAGCCAAGCTGTTCAGGGGAGATCCGACTCGCCGTGGCGGTCGCCTCTGAGCTCGCGCCCGCGGTGGACGCCGCCGCCTCCCAGTGGGTCAAGGACGGCGCCGCGGTCGGCCCCACCTGCATCCGGGTCGATGTCTCGGCATCCGACCCGGTCGACGTGGCCGCCGTGGTGGCCGCGAAGCATGGCGCCGTACTCGCCGGCGTCGGCCAGGCCAGCGGCACGGCCGTCACCCCCGACGTCTGGGTGCCGGACTCCTCGACCTGGCTGCTGCGTCTCAAGAAGGACGCCACGGCGTTCGCGCCGACCAACGGCGCCTCCATCGCGCGCAGCCCCGTCGTGGTGGCGATGCCCGAGCCGGTGGCGATGCGGCTGGGCTGGCCCAACGCCAAGTTCACCTGGGCCGATCTGCTCAAGCAGGTCAACAGCAGCAAGCCGTTGCGTACCGGAATCGTCGAGCCGACCCGGGACGCGGCCGGGCTCTCCGGCCTGCTCTCGCTGACCACGGCCGCCAGTGGCGCGGGCGGCGACGCTCAGCGCAACACGGTGGGCGCGCTGCGGGCGCTGGCCACGGGTCGCTCCTCGCTCCGCAACGACCTCCTGGCCCGCTTCCCGACCGCCACGGACCCGACCTCCATCGCGAGCGCTCTCGGTGCGGCGGCGCTGTCCGAGGAAGACGTGATCGCGTACAACAAGAAGAAGCCTCCGGTGCCGCTCGCCGCGCTCTACATGGAGCCGGCGCCGATGCCGCTGGACTACCCGTACGCGGTGCTGCCCGGTATCGAGCCGACCAAGGCGGCGGCGGCGAAGGTGCTGTACGAGCTGCTCACCGCGCCGAAGTTCCGGGACCGCCTGGCGGCGCAGTCGCTACGCGGGCCGGACGGCAACTGGGGTGCCGGCTTCAACGCCCCGCAGGGCGCGCCGAGCCCGGCCGGTGGCGCGTCGACCGCCCCGGCGGCCGGCGGCACCGCGGCCGGCGGCCTGGACCCGGCCGCGATACAGCGTGTCGTGTCCAGTTGGTCGATCGCCACCCAGTCCGGCCGGATGCTCGCCGTCATCGACGTCTCCGGCTCGATGAAGGACGAGGTGCCCAGCGCCAACAACCGCAGCCGGGAGGAGGTCACCGTCGACGCGGCCCGGCGCGGCCTCGGGCTCTTCGACGACACCTGGTCCATCGGTCTGTGGACCTTCTCCACCAAGCTGGTCGGCAACCGTGACTACCGGGAACTCGTGCCGATCGGACCGCTCTCCGGCCAGCGGGCCCAGTTGGAGGGTGCGCTCGCCACCATCAAGCCGTCGGACGGTGACACCGGCCTGTACGACACGATGCTGGCCGCGTACCAGGCGGTGCAGGAGGACTGGCAGCCGGGCCGGGTCAACTCGATCGTGCTGTTCACCGACGGCAAGAACGAGGACGACAACGGCATCAACCAGCAGCAGCTGCTCGCCAAGCTCAAGCAGATCGCCGATCCGGAGCGGCCGGTGCAGGTCATCATGATCGGTATCGGCGAGGGCGTCAGCAAGGCCGAACTGGAGTCGATCACGAAGGTGACCGGCGGGGACGTCTTCGTCACGAAGGACCCGAGCGAGATCGGCAGCATCTTCCTCACCGCCATCGCGCGTCGTCCCCCAGCCCCGCGCTGACCCGTCGCTGAGCAAAACGAACCCGCCGTACCGCTGAGCCGGTACGGCGGGTTTCTTTTGTGGCCACGGGATTGAGGAAAAGTGACGGCAATACGTCGGAAGCAATCGGCAGTCATAGTTGTCAGGGCAGGATGTCGACGTGTTCCGGCAATGTCGGTCCGCCTACGGTCCGACCCGTCGGCCGGGGCCGTCCTGAGCAGAGTGGGAGGGCCGGTGACGACCGCGACACTGTTGACCCCCGCCGACACCCCGGCGACGCCGCAGGACCGTCCGAGCGGGCTGGTGGCCCGTGCTGACGAACGGTCCTACATCCGGGTCCTGGTGGTGCTGGACACCACCGTCCTCATCATCGCGCTGCTCGTCGGATACGTCGGCAGGTTCGGTGACGAGGAGCCGGTCGGCTCCAAGATCCCGTACGTCCTGGTGGCCCCCGGCCTGGTCCTGGCCTGGCTGATCTCCCTCAAGGCGCTCGGCTGCTACGACGACCGGGTCGTCGGCTACGGGGCGGACGAGTACCGGCGGGTCAGCTCGGCGAGCCTGCGACTGGCCGGCGCCATCGCCATCGCCGGCTACATCGCCGACGTCGGCGTCTCCCGAGGGTTCCTCGGCATCTCCTTCGCGGTCGGCACCATCGGGTTGGAGGTGACCCGGTTCGCGGCGCGCAAACGGCTGCACCGGGCCCGCTCGAAGGGCGCCGGCTGGTCCCGCCGGGTGCTCGTCGTCGGCGACACCGCGCACGTCCTGGAACTGGTGCACACCCTGCGTCGCGAGCCGTACGCCGGCTACCAGGTGGTCGGCGCGTGCATCCCCGACGCGCTGCTCGCGCCGGTGGCGCAGCGACTCGGCGACGTACCGGTGGTGGGATCGTTCCGGGGCATCCCGGAGGCCGCGACCGCGATCGGCGCGGACACCGTGGCGGTGACCGCCTCCGGTGAGCTGACCGCGGCCCGACTGCGTCGACTCGGCTGGCAGTTGGAGGGGACCGGCGTCGACCTCGTCGTGGCCCCCGCGCTCACCGACGTGGCGGGCCCGCGGATCCACACCCGCCCGGTCGCCGGGCTGCCCCTGATCCACGTCGAGGCGCCCGAGTTCCGCGGCGCGCGCAAGCTGGTCAAGGGTTTCGTCGACCGGTCGATGTCGTCGGTCGCTCTGGCGTTGCTCCTGCCGCTGATCGCGGTCATCGCGTTGGCCATCAAGATGGACAGCCGGGGGCCGGTGTTGTTCCGCCAGGTCCGGGTGGGGCGGGGCGGGCAGGAGTTCGGGGTGTTCAAGTTCCGGACGATGGTGGTCAACGCCGACGCGTTGCTCGCCGAGCTGGCGGCCCGGAACGAGACCGACGGCCTGATGTTCAAGATGCGCGACGACCCTCGGGTGACGCGGGTCGGCCGGCTGCTGCGCAAGTGGTCGCTGGACGAGCTGCCGCAGCTGGTCAACGTCCTGCTGGGCCAGATGAGCCTCGTCGGGCCGCGTCCGCCGCTCCCGTCCGAGGTGGCCCGCTACGACGGCGACGTGGCCCGGCGACTGCTGGTCAAGCCCGGCATGACCGGCCTGTGGCAGGTCAGCGGCCGGTCCGACCTCAGTTGGGAGGACGGCATCCGACTCGATCTCTACTACGTGGAGAACTGGTCGCTCGCCGCCGACCTCACCATCCTCTGGAAGACCGCCGGCGCGGTGCTGAACAGTCGCGGCGCGTACTGACCGCGACGCTCAGGGCTGGGGCCCGGTCCAGTCCAGGCAGACCACCACGGCGTCGTCGACGAGGTCGCCGGCCACGAACGCGCGCAGGTCACCGAGGAGCGACCGGACGGCGTCCAGCGGCTCCATCGGGCCGGTCCGCCGCAGGAACCGTTCCAGTGCCGTCTCGCCGTAGCGGACGTTCTGCCCGGTGGCCTCCACGACGCCGTCGCTGACGACGAACAACCGGTCACCGCGTTCCAGCGTGAACGTCTGCTCGTGGTAGTCGGTCGCCTCGAACATGCCGAGTGGGAACTGCGCCTCCAGCGGCTGCTCGGTGACCTCGCCCCGGCGCAGGAGCACGAGCCGTGGCGAGCCCGCGTCCACCACGGTCATCGTTCCGGAGCGCAGGTCCAGCTCCATCAGCAGCACGGAGAGGTGCCGCTTGCCCCGGTACTCGTCGTAGATGGCCTGGTCGGCGAGGGCGGCCTGATCGCCCAGGCCGAGGCCGGCCCGGCGGGCGTTGCGCAGCGCGTGGGTGGCCAGCGACGTGAGCAGCGATGCCGCGACACCCTCACCGCTGCCGTTGACCGTGGAGAGCCAGAGCCGTTCCCCGTCGTCGGACCAGTCGAAGCTGTCACCACGCACGGCGTACGCCGGTTCGAGCTGGCCGGCCAGGCTGAACGAGGGGCGGACCCGGCTCCGGCCGGGCAGCAGGTCCCACTGCATCTCGGCGGCCAGGGTGAGCCGCTGGCTGCGTCGGGCCACGCTGTAGACGTCGGTGCCGGGGGAGACGGCGGCCACCTCGTGTGCCAGCGCGGTGCAGACGTCGGCCAGCGCGGCGAGCACCGCCGGGTCGTCGACCACCGGCGCCAGACGCAGCACGCCCCGACGTTCACCGCGCATGGTGACCGGGAACCAGGCCACGCCGTCGACCAGGACGGGCGACTGGTGGTCGAAGGCACGCCAGGCGGGGTGGCCGGCGCCTCGGAGTGAATCACCCTCGGTGAGGGGCAGCAGCTCCGCGAGGCGGTAGTCGACCTGGTACAGCTCTGCCTCGGAAATCCCGTACGCCTCGTCGAGAACCTTGCGAACGCCACCCACGAGACGGTCGGCCGGTGTCTCGTTCAGGGTGCGGCGTGCCCGATTGACCGGTTCGCTCATCAGGCCTCCTTCATCCAAGCTCGACCACCAGTGGGTTCGGAGTAGTCTCGGGCCACCATGGCCGAACACAACGGTCCACCGGACCCTGCGACGAGTATGGCTGCCGCATTGGACGCGGCGGCGGGTGCCCTGCTGGGCGTCTGGGATTCCGCCCGTGAGGCGACCGCCAGCCGGGTTTCCGGTGCCCAACTACGGGCGGTGATGGTGGTCGAGCAGTACGACGGGATCAACCTACGCCGGCTCGCCACCCGGCTGGACATGTTGTTGAGTTCCGCCAGCCGCCTGTGCGACAGGTTGGTCGCGGCCGGCATGCTCGAGCGTGAGCCGGGGCGCTTCGACCGGCGGGAAATCTCCCTGCACCTCACCCCGGAGGCCCGGCGGCTCCTCGCGGAGCTACGCAACGACCGCCAGGCGCGGCTGGCCGCCGTGTTGGCGGCGATGAGCCCGGCGGGTCGCGCCGCGCTGGTGAGCGGGGTGCGGGAGTTCGACGAGACCGCCCGCCGGCAGCAGGCGCGGAGCACACCGGATGACGGGGACTCCCCGCGCGGGCGGGAGGAATGGCCGCAGGATCCGGACCGGCCCGACGGCCCGACGCGCAGGTCGCCGGAGCAGCCGGACCGCCCCACCCGAGAGGTGTGGCAGAGCGGGGCGGCGAGACCGGAGCGGACGGTGAGCGCGCCCCGCGACTGGCCCGCCGGTGAGCCACCGGTGGCGCGGACCGCCTGACGGTCGGGGCTCAGTCCGGCGTCGACGCGTACACCGCCAACATGGCGATGTCGTCGGCGGCCTGCCCGCCCACCCACTCGTCGACCACCTGGAGCAGCCTGTCGACAAGGGCCGCCGGAGGCAGACCGGCCGCCGCGGCGAGTGCGCCGCGCAGCCGGCGCTCGCCGAACTTCTCCGCCCGGGCCGGGCCGCCGCCCGCCTCGGTCACCCCGTCGGTGTACGCGAGGAGCAGATCGCCCGGATCGAGGTGCACCCGCACCTCGGTGAACCGGGCGTCGGTCAGCGCGCCGACCGGCATACCGCCGACCGGGACGTTGGTGACGGAGCCCGTGGCGGTGACCAGCAGTGGCGCGGGGTGGCCGCCGCCGGCGATCCGGAGATCCACCCCCGTCGGCCCGTGCTCCAGCCACCCGAGCAGCAGGGTGGTGAGCTGGCTGCGCCGTGTCGCGTCGGGGGCGTCGAACAGGGTGCGGTTGAGCAGGTGGATCAGTTCCAGGGGGCGCTGCTCGACGAGTCGTAGCGTCTGTAGCGACTGCCGGACCCGCCCGGTCAGCACGGCCGCGCCGACGCCCTTGCCGGAGACGTCGCCCAGCGCGAAGAGCGCGCCCCGCGGGTGCGGGAACACCTCGTAGAAGTCCCCGCCGATGCGCAGCGTGTCGCCTGCGGCCCGGTAGCCGCCGGCCAGGCGTACGCCGGGCACCGTCGGCAGCTCCGGCGGGAGCAGGCTGGTCTGCAGCACCCGGGCCAGGTGGGCCTGCTCGCCGTACAGCTCGGCGGCGGCCAGCGCCGCGCCGGCCCGCGCGGCGAATTCGCGGGCCAGCTCGCGGTCGCGAGAGTCGAAGTCGGCCCGCCCGGCGCGGCGGACGAGCAGCAGGGCGCCGGCCGGGCCGCCGGGGCCGCGCATCGGACTGACCAGTGCCGCGCCGGGCCGGCCGAAGCTGGGCGGAAGCAGGGCGGTCAGCCCGGCGACGTCGGCGTCCGGCCAAGGGGTCGGCTCGCTGAGGTCGCCGTCGAGCGCCGCACCGAGATCGGGGACGAGGTCGGTCAGCTCCGCGTCGGCAATCCCGGTCATCGGGGCCGGCTCGTCGTCGGCGTACCGCGTGAAGCGGGGGTGCGGCTCGGCCGGCGCGGGCGGGCGGAGCAGCGCCACGGCGGCATCGGCCAGGTACGGCACGGCGAGGGTCACGGTGGTACGGAGTGTCTGGTCCCGGTGCAGCGACAGCCCGAGCCGGCTGCCGGCCTGGGCGAGGAAGGCGGTGCGGGAGCGCTCGGCCAGCAGGGCGTCGGTGCGGGCGTGCTCCTCGGTGACGTCGCGGACGTACCAGGCGTACCGGTCGTCGGCGAGCTGTCGTCGGACGCCGCGCAGGTGGCGGCCGTGGTGCTCGGCCTCGAACGCGTCGGTGCCGTCGCGGACGGCCCGGGCCAGCGCCGCCATCGCGCACCCGGACAGCTCGACGCCTGCGACGATCTCCGGGAGCAGCTCGACCGCCCGGGCGTTGACCAGGGTCACCCGGCCGGTTGCGTCGGTCGTCAGCACCGCCTCGGCCAGCCCGTCGAGCAGCTCACGGGCCAGCGGCGGGTCGGCGGGCAGCCCCGCGCCGTGATGGCGGGTCGGACGGCGCGACGGATGCCCCTCGCCGCCGACCGGACCAGCCGAGCTGCCCCGTTGGGTCGTAGTCACCGCCCGATGCCGGCCCGCGTCCGACGACCTGTACGCATGCTGCTCCGGGCTCCTCGCCTGCCGATCGTTGCTTGACGGCAAGCGTACCGAGCCGTACCGACGCACGCCCAGACCGCGTCGCCCGGGGTCAGCCGGCGCGGTTCAGCCAGCCGGCGGGACGGGCGACGATCCGTCGTACCACCGATCCGGCCGCGCCCACGGCGGCGGCCTCCGGCCCGAGGGTCGACGGGCGGACCGTGACCGGCGACCAGGCGGCGGTGAGCACCCGGGCCTTGATCTCGGCGAGCACCGGCGGGCAGAGCCAGGGGGCGAGCGGGGCGTACCCGCCGCCGAGTACCACGGTGTCCAGGTCCAGCAGGTTCACCACACTGGCGACCGCCACCCCGAGAGCCGTGCCGGCGTCGTGCAGGGCGCGCAGCGCGGCCGGCTCCCCGGCCTCGGCCAACTCGGCCAGGCGGGCCGTCGCGGTGTCCGCGGGCAGCTCCGCCCGCACCAGTCCGGCGCCGGCCACGATCGCCTCCTGACCGGCGTACTGCTCCAGGCAGCCGCGCCCGCCACAGCGGCAGGGTCGCCCCTGCGGGTGTACCGGCAGGTGCCCGATCTCACCGCTCCAGCCGCGTACGCCCCGGAACAGCGCGCCGTCCAGGACGATCCCCGCGCCGATGCCGACCTCGCCGGAGATGTGCAGGAAACTGGCCGGGCCAGGCGGTCGGGAGTGCAGCTCGCCGAGCGCGGCAAGGTTGGCCTCGTTGTCCACCACCAGGGCCGGTACGTCCGGTATCCGATCGGTGAGCGGTGGGTGCGCGCCCAGCAGCTCGGGCACCGGCACGTCCCGCCAGCCGAGGTTCGGTGCGAGTCGGACCTGCCCGGAGTCGTCGATCAGCCCGGGTACGGCGAGCGCGGCCCCGGCGAGCGTGAGGCCCTGCCGGGCCGCGTCGGCGCGGGCCTGCCCGGCGAGGTCGACGAGGCGGGCCAGGGCGTCCTCGGGCGCGACCGGGCGCAGGTCGGCCCGGTGCACGGTGCGGTGGCGGACCTGTCCGGCGAGGTCGACGACGCACACCGTCAGATAGTCGACGTTGACCTCGAGCCCGAGACCGGCCGGGCCCTGGTCGGCCAGGACCAGTCCGCGGGCCGGGCGGCCGGCCCCGGCCCGGGGGGCCGGCTCGGCCTCGCTGACCAGTTGGCCCGCGAGCAGGTCCTCGACGACCGCGGAGACGGTGGCCCGGGTCAGGCCGGTGGCCGTGGCCAGGTCGGCCCGGGACGGGGGGCGGTCGGCGGCGGCGATCCGGCCGAGGACCAGGGCGAGGTTGAGCTCGCGCAGGCTGCCCTGGCGGGCCGCGCCGGCCGGTGCGTGGGTGGGGCTCACCCCTTGACACTGCCATAGGACGGGCAAATAATTCAATCGCTGAACAAATACCTGACACCACCATCCCGGAGGTCACCCATGGCACCCCGTCCCACCCCCGCCGACAAGTTCTCCTTCGGGCTCTGGACCGTGGGCTGGCAGGCCCGCGACCCGTTCGGCGACGCCACCCGCCCCGAGCTGGACGCCGTCGAGGCGGTGCACCGGCTCGCCGAGCTCGGCGCGTACGGCATCACCTTCCACGACGACGACCTGATCCCGTTCGGCGCGGACGCCGCCAGCCGGGACCAGCACATCGCGCGGTTCCGCAAGGCCCTCGACGAGACCGGCCTGGTGGTGCCCATGGTCACCACCAACCTCTTCACCCACCCGATCTTCAAGGACGGCGGCTTCACCAGCAACGACCGCGACGTCCGCCGCTTCGCGCTGCGCAAGGTGCTGCGCCAGGTCGACCTGGCCGCCGAGCTGGGCGCGAGCACCTTCGTCATGTGGGGTGGTCGCGAGGGCTCCGAGTACGACCTCGCCAAGGACGTCCAGGCCGCCCTGGACCGCTACCGCGAGGCCGTCAACCTGCTCACCCAGTACTCCATCGACAAGGGCTACAACCTGCGCTTCGCCCTGGAGCCCAAGCCCAACGAGCCGCGCGGTGACATCCTGCTGCCCACCATCGGCCACGCGCTCGGCTTCATCTCCCAGCTGGAGCACCCGGAGCTGGTCGGCCTCAACCCGGAGGTCGGGCACGAGCAGATGGCCGGGCTGAACTACGCCCACGGCATCGCCCAGGCGCTCTGGCAGGGCAAGCTGTTCCACCTGGACCTCAACGGCCAGCGTGGCATCAAGTACGACCAGGACCTGGTCTTCGGTCACGGTGACCTGATGAACGCGTTCGCGCTGGTGGACCTCCTGGAGAACGGCGGCCCGAACGGCGGGCCGACCTACGACGGGCCCCGGCACTTCGACTACAAGCCGTCGCGCACCGAGGACATGGACGGGGTGTGGGCGTCGGCCGCGGCCAACATGAGCACGTACCTGCTGCTCAAGGAGCGCGCCGCGGCGTTCCGCGCCGACCCGGAGGTCGTCGAGGCGCTGGCCGCCAGCAAGGTCGGCGAGCTGAGCACGCCGACGCTCAACGACGGTGAGGGCTACGAGGAGTTCCTGGCCGACCGTTCCGCGTTCGAGGACGTCGACGTGGACGCCGTGGCCGCCCGGGGCTTCGCCTTCGTCCGGCTCAACCAACTCGCCGTCGAGCACCTGCTCGGCGCCCGCTGAGGCCCGCCATGCCGCTGGTCGCGGGCGTTGACTCGTCCACTCAGTCCTGCAAGGTGGTCATCCGGGACGCGGAGACCGGCGCCCTGCTCCGGCAGGGCCGGGCGCCGCACCCGGACGGCACCGAGGTCGACCCGGAGGCCTGGTGGCAGGCGCTGCGTAGCGCCGTCGACGAGGCCGGTGGGCTGGTCGACGTCGCGGCGGTCTCGGTCGCCGGCCAGCAGCACGGCATGGTCTGCCTCGACGAGGGCGGTCAGGTGGTCCGCCCGGCCCTGCTGTGGAACGACACCCGGTCCGCCGACGCCGCCGCCGACCTCGTCGAGGAGGCCGGCGGCGGCGCGGCGGGGCGTCGCTTCTGGGCCGACGCCACCGGCAGCGTGCCGGTGGCGAGCTTCACCATCACGAAGCTGCGGTGGCTGGCCCGGCACGAGCCGGAGCAGGCCGACCGGGTGGCCGCCGTGTGCCTGCCGCACGACTGGCTGACCTGGCGGCTGGCCGGCGCGCCCGGCCTGTCCGCGCTGCGGACCGACCGGGGGGACGCCAGTGGCACCGGCTACTGGTCCCCGGCCACCGGCACCTACCGTCCGGACCTGCTGGAACGGGCGTTCGGCCGGCAGCTCGTGGTGCCCGAGGTGCTGGGCCCGGCCGAGTCGGCCGGTCGGCTGACCAAGGAGTGGGGTGACGCCCTGCTGGGGGCGGGCACGGGCGACAACGCTGCCGCCGCGTTCGGCGTCGGCGCGGGGCCTGGCGACGTGGTCGTCTCGATCGGCACCTCCGGCACCGTCTTCAGCGTGGCCGACGTCCCGGCCGCCGACGACAGCGGTGCCGTGGCCGGCTTCGCCGACGCGTCCGGTCGCTTCCTGCCGCTGGTGTGCACGCTCAACGCCGCCCGCGTGCTGGACGCCGCCGCCGCGATGCTCGGCGTCAGCCTGGACGAGCTCGCCGAGCTGGCCCTCTCCGCGCCCGCCGGCGCGGACGGGCTGGTCATGGTGCCCTACCTGGAGGGTGAACGGACGCCCAACCTGCCGCTGGCCACCGGTTCCGTGCACGGCCTGACCCTGCGCACCTCGACTCCCGCGCACCTGGCCCGGGCCGCCGTGGAGGGCATGCTCTGCGCCCTCGCCGACGGCCTGGACGCGCTGACCGCGCAGGGGGCCACCGTCCGCCGGGTCATCCTGGTCGGCGGTGGGGCACGGTCGGCCGCCGTCCGCCGTATCGCGCCGCAGGTCTTCGGCTGCCCGGTCGTCGTCCCACCCGCCGGGGAGTACGTCGCCGACGGGGCCGCCCGCCAGGCCGCCTGGGTCGCCCTGGGCGGGCCGACGCCACCTCAGTGGGACGTCAAGGGCACCGAGGAGTACGCGGCGGAGCCCGTCCCCGCCGTCCGTGACCAGTACGCCGCGGCTCGGCCACTGGTGCTCGACCGGCGCTGAGCGTCAGGTCGACCGGGTGGGCGTCGGTCAACGGTGATCGACGCCCACCCGCGTGCCGACCTGCCCCGCCGGGTCTGATTGGCTGCGGGTCATGACGGTGACCAGTGGCGGGCGGGAGCAACGCGCGCGCGGCCGGGGCGGTGGCCCGGCGCACCGGCTGTACAGCGTCGTGGTGTTCGTGGTGCTCGCCTCGTTGGACAACGTGGCGATCGGACTGGTCCCACCGCTGTACGGGCCGATCGCCCGGACGTTCGACACCTCGACCGGACTGCTGGGCCTGGTCACCGCCGTCACCTTCCTGGTCAGCGCGGTGGCCGCGGTCGGCTGGGCGTACGTCGGGGACCGCAGCAACCGTAAGCCGCTGCTCATGGTGGGCACCCTGATCTGGGCGGCGGGCACCGGCGGCAGCGCCCTCGCCGGTGGGTACCTCACGTTCCTGGCCGCCCAGTTCGTCGCGGCGGTCGGCCTCGGCGCGGTCGGCTCGGTGGGCTTCTCGGTGGTCACCGATTTGATCTCACCGGCCCGCCGTGGCTTGGTGATGAGCTTCTGGGGGCTCTCGCAGGGCGTCGGTACGCTCGCCGGCACGCTCGTCGGTGGGCTGCTCGGTGCGACCGACTGGCGGCGGCCGTTCCTGCTGCTGACCGGGGTGGGGCTGACCGCCACCCTGGCGTACCTGTTCACGTACGACATCCGCCGCGGCCAGAGCCAACCGGAACTGGTGGACGCCCTGGACTCCGGTGCCGAGTACGACTACCGGATCAGCCGGGCCGACCTGCCGCGCATCCTGGACCGGCGGACCAACCGGTGGTTGATCCTGCAGGGGTTGACCGCGCAGGTCGCCTTCGGCTCACTGGTGTGGCTGCCGAGGCTCTTCGCCGAGCGGGCCGAGGCCCAGGGCTACTCGGAGTCGACCGCCGTGGTGGTCGGCAGCGTCTTCGCCACCCTGTTCCAACTCGGCGGGGTCCTCTCCATCGTGGGTGGCCTCGTCGGCGACGCGGCGCAGCGGCGTACCCCCCGGGGCCGGGCGGTGGTCGCCGCGGTCGGCATCCTCGCCGCGCTCCCGTTCTACCTGGTGTTGTTCTTCGTCCCGGTGACCATCGACGTGCCGGACGGCGGGAGCGGCGGCGCGGTCGTCGGCGCGGTGTTGTCCAGCGTGTTCACCGAGCCGTCGGTGGGGTTGAGCCTGCTCACCGCCGTGGTGGCGCTCGCGTTGACCTCGGCCAACTCGCCGAACTGGTTCGCGCTGATCGCCGACGTGAACCCGCCGGAGCACCGGGGGACCGTCTACAGCCTCGGCAACCTGGTCAACGGCGTCGGCCGGGCGGCCGGCAACGGGCTGGTCTGGGGGGCGTTCCAGGGGCTGCGGGCGGCGTTCCCGCCGCCGCTGAACTTCGCCGTCGGGCTGGCCGTGTTCCAACTCTTCTTCATCCCCACCGGCGTCATGTACTGGCTCGCCTCCCGCAGCTCACCGACCGACATCGACAATGTCCACAACCTGCTGCACACCCGAGCCGACCGCCTCTGAGGCCGCCGCCGCTGGCCCGCGCCGGCTCGCGGGCTGGGTCGGCCGGAGGGCCTGGACCTGCTCCTCACCCGGTCGTCGGGCCACCCCCGGGTCCGGGCGGTACCCGCGTCACCTTTGCTCTGCTTCAACCCAGGCAACACAAAAGGCCGCCGACTGTCGCCTGGGTTGAAGCAGAGCAAAGGGCCTGATGCACACACCCGGTCCCACACACCTGGTCCCCCCGCGGCCGCCCCACCGAACCGGCGCGCGAAGCGGTGGGTCGGTGGGGCGGTGCAGCGGTCGATCGAGAAGGTCAGCCCCGCAGCCAGACCGTCACGTCGGTCGGGATCGCGCCCTGGTCGGTCAGGGGGGCGCTGGTGGCCAGCACCTCGGCGTTGGCCGGGATCGGTAGCGGGGCGTCGCCGAAGTTGGTCAGCACGGTCACGTCGCCGTTGCGGAACACCAGGGTGTCGTCACCGGAGGAGAGCCACTCGAGGGCGCCCCGGCCGAGGCCGTGGGCGCGGCGCAGCCGCAGCGCCGTGCGGTACAGCTCGTACGTCGAGCCGGGCACGTCGCGCTGCCGGTCCAGCGCGTACTCGGCCCAGGACGGCGGCTGCGGCAGCCAACTGGCGTCGGTGGGCCCGAAGCCGTACGACGGGGCGTCGGCCTCCCACGGGATCGGCACCCGGCAGCCGTCACGGCCCCGCTGGGTGTGCCCGCTGCGCGCCCAGGTCGGGTCCTGGCGGGCCTCGTCCGGCATGGTGGTGTGCTCGGGCAGGCCCAACTCCTCGCCCTGGTAGAGGTACGCGGAGCCGGGCAGGGCGAGCATCAGCAGGGTGGCCGCCCGAGCCCGACGCAGACCGAGCGCGGCGTCCGGCTGCGGGTCACCGATGCCGATGCCGTTGGGCCGGCCGCCACCGACCGCCAGGCCGAGCCGGGAGGCGTGCCGCACCACGTCGTGGTTGGACAGCACCCAGGTCGTCGGCGCGCCCACCGAGTCGGTCGCCTCCAGGGACCGGGTGATCACCGCGTACTGGGCCGGCGCGGTCCACGCGGCGAGCAGGTACTCGAAGTTGAACGCCTGGTGCATCTCGTCCGGGCGGACGTAGCGGGCCAGCCGCTCGGCCGGCTCGACCCACGCCTCGGCGACCAGCACCCGTTCACCGGGGTAGCTGTCCAGGACCTGCCGCCACTGCCGGTAGATGTCGTGCACGCCCTCCTGGTCCCACATCGGCGGTCGCGGCTTGTCGATCTCGTTGCCGGAGAGGATCTCCTGGGGCTCCTGCCAGTCGGGCAGGTTGGCCTGCTTGATGAGGCCGTGCGCCACGTCGACCCGGAAACCGTCCACCCCCCGGTCGAGCCAGAACCGCAGCACGTCCAGGAACTCCTCGTGCACCTCCGGGTTGTCCCAGTTGAGGTCCGGCTGGCCGGTGTCGAACAGGTGCAGGTACCACTGGCCGGGCTGGCCGTCCGGGTCGACCGTGCGGGTCCACGCCGGACCGCCGAACACGCTCTGCCAGTCGTTCGGCGGCTGGTCCCCGGCCGGACCCAGGCCGTCCCGGAAGACGTACCGGGACCGCTGGGCACTGCCCGGGGCGGCGGCCAGGGCCTCCTGGAACCAGCGGTGCGCCGAGGAGGTGTGGTTGGGCACCAGGTCGACGATCACCCGAAGGCCGCGCGAGCGGGCCTCGGCGATCAGCTCGTCCGCGTCGGCGAGGGTGCCGAACAGCGGGTCGACGTTCCGGTAGTCGGCCACGTCGTAGCCCGCGTCCGCCTGCGGCGACGGATAGAACGGGGACAGCCACACCGCGTCCACCCCCAGCTCGACCAGGTGGTCGAGGCGGGCGGTGATGCCCGGCAGGTCACCGATCCCGTCGCCGTTCGAGTCGGCGTACGAGCGCGGGTAGATCTGGTAGATGGCGGCCTCGGTCCACCAGCCGGTGGCGGTCTGCTGCGTCGGGTCGGTGTTCAGGGTCGTCTCCCGTGTCGTGCCGTGGTTGATGTTTCAGTGTGCCCGGGGCGGTGCGGTGGACTCCCGGACGACCAGCCGAGTGGGCAGGATCACCGGCGAGTCGCCCGCGGGGGTCCGTTGACCGACGATCGGGCCCAGAGTGCGGGCCCCGAGCGGGTCGAGCAGTATCCGGGCGGCCAGCCGGCCCTGCTCCGCGGCCGGCTGGGCCACGGTGCTCAGGCCCAGCACTCCGGCGAGGTCGTGGTCGTCGATGCCGACCACGCTGACGTCCTGCGGTACGCGCAGCCCGGCATCGCGCAGCGCGGTCATCGCGCCCATCGCCATCTCGTCGCACGCCGCGACGATCGCCGTGGGCGGCTCACCGCGGGCCAGTAGTTCGGCGGTGGCCCGGTTGCCACCGTCGATGGTGAACGACGACTCGACGTCGAGGCTCGGATCGGGTCGGAGGCCGGCGGCCCGCAGTTCGGCCTGGTAGCCCCGGCGTCGGTCGAGGTGGGTGGTGTAGGCCAGCTCGTCGTCGGGGTCGCCGGAGATGTGCGCGATCCGACGGTGGCCGAGGTCGAGCAGGTGCCGGGTGGCCATCCGCGCGGCGGCCACGTCGTCGATGCGGACGCAGGGCCAGTTGGGGACCCGGCTCCCCGAGCTGATGGTCACCCCGGACAGCTCCAGGGTGGCCAGCGCGGTCAGGTCGGCCGGGCGCAGCGGCGTGGCGACCAGCATGATGGCGTCCACCCGCTTGTGCAGGTTGGCGGTACGCAGCACGCGCTGGCGGATCTGCTCCCGACCGCCGAGGTTGTAGAGCAGCAGGTCGTAGCCGGACTGGTGGAGGTACTCCTCGACGGCCTCGACGACGGTGCTGAAGAACCAGCGGGTGATCCGGGGGACGACCACCGCTACCGTGCCGGTGCGACCACCGGCGAGCCGGGAGGCGCTCGGCGAGACCGCGTAGTCGAGCTGCTCGGCGGCGGCCAGCACGCGGCGTCGGGTGGCGGCCGAGACCGTCGGCAGCCCGCGCAGTGCGCGCGAGACGGTGGCCGTGGAGACTCCGGCCAGCCGGGCGACATCATCTATCTTCGTCACGGTTCCCCCGCTCGGTGCCCGTCGCCCGCCGCCGCCCGTCAGGGGCCGGGCGACGGCGGGCAAGCGGGTCAGCCCTTGACGCTGCCGGCGAGTAGACCTCGCACGAAGAAGCGCTGCAGGGACAGGAATACGACGAGCGGTACGACGATCGAGACGAACGCGCCAGCGGTGAGCCGCTGCCACTCGTTGCCCCGGGTGCCGGCCATCTCGGCCAACCGGACCGTGAGCGGCGCGGTCTCGTTGCCGCCACCGGCGAAGATCAGCGCGACCAGCAGGTCGTTCCAGACCCAGAGGAACTGGAAGATGCCGAACGCGGCCAGCGCCGGGGTGATCAGCGGCAGCACGATGGTGCGGAAGATCTTCGGGTGCGTGGCCCCGTCGACCCGGGCCGCCTCCATCAGGTCTCCGGGGAGCTGCGAGATGAAGTTGTGCAACAGGAAGACCGCGAACGGAAGCGCGAAACAGGTGTGCGCGAACCACACCTGGGCGAACTTCTGTTCGTCGACCAGGTCCCACGCCGGCATCAGGGTGACGCCGCCGAGGGTGACGCCCGTGGAGAAGAACTTCAGCAGCGGTACCAGGGCCATCTGCAGCGGGACGATCTGCAACGCGAAGATCGCGATGTAGAGCCAGTCACGCCCACGGAAGTTGATCCACGCCAGCGCGTACGCGGCCAGGGAGGCGAAGGCCAGCGGGAAGAGCACCGAGGGGATGGTGATCGCCAGCGAGTTGATGAAGTAGCTGGCGAGCTGCCCCGACGACGCGGACCGCCCGAAGAGGACCTGTTCGTAGTTCTCGAAGGTGAACTGCGGGTTGGTGAACGCCGTCCACCAGCCGGTCGTCTTGATCTCGTCCTCCGGTCGGAGCGAGGAGACGAGTAGGCCGAAGGTCGGGATCGTCCAGACCACCGCGATGACGATCGACACGAGTGTCGCGGTGCGGCTGTTCAACCGCTTGCGAACCCGGCCCGCGGTGCTGGACGGGGTGCCGGCGGTGTTCTGGGTGCCGACGGCGACGGGGGGCGTTGCGGTTGTCATCTCAGCCCTCCCGCTGACGACGGAGGTTGCGGATCTGGTAGATCACGACCGGGATGACCAGGATGAAGAGGAAGACCGCGAGCGCGGAGCCCTGCCCGTTCTGGCCGTACCGGAACGCCTGGTTGTACATCTCGCTGGCGATCACGCTGGTGTCGTAGTTGCCGTTGGTGGAGGTCCGGACGATGTCGAAGACCTTGAGGGTGGCGATCGTGAGCGTCACCACCACGACGATCAGCGCCGGCCGGATGCTCGGCATGGTGATCTGCCAGAACATCTGCCACGGGCTGACGCCGTCGAGCCGGGCGGCTTCGACGATGTCGCCGGGGATGGCCTTGATCGCGGCGGAAAGCACCACCATGGCGAAGCCGGCCTGGATCCAGACCATGATGACGATCAGCAGCAGCGTGTTCAGGGGTGATTCGAGCAGCCACTGCTTCGGCTCACCGCCGAGGCTGACGACGATCTGGTTGAGCAGGCCGATCTGGTCGCCGTCGCCGCGGTACGCGTAGACGAACTTCCAGATGATGCTCGCGCCGACGAACGAGATGGCCATCGGCAGGAAGATCAGTGACTTGGCGATCGCCTCGAAGCGGGCCTTGTCCACGAGTACGGCGTAGATGAGGCCGAACGCGGTGGCCACCAGCGGGACCAGGAGCACCCAGACCAGGGTGTTGATCAGGACCCGGACCATGGAGGTGTCGGAGAACATCCAGCCGTAGTTGCGCAGCCCCACCCATTCGGTGCTGCTCCCGTTCATCAGCGAGAGCAGCATGGTGCGGATGGCCGGTACGACGAGACCGATGGTGAGCAGCAGCAGTGTGGGCAGCAGGAAGAAGAGCGCGAAGAGCCCTTCCCGCTGCCTGGGCCGCCGGGTCAGCGGCGTGCCGCTGACGGAGGCGGCGACGAGCTGGGCCTCCCGCCGCCGGGCGAACCAGGCCGGCACCACGTCGAGCAGCAGGAGCAGACCGCCCACCACCACGACGAAGGCGACCAGCCCGTACATCAGCATGAGGAGCTTCGGCTGCTCTTCGGCGAAGTCGAACTCCATCAACCCTCCCTCTCGGGTCCGGATCGGCCGGTGGCCCGGCTCGCGTGCGCGAACCGGGCCACCGCCGTGATCACTTCGGCCAGCTGCTCTCGATGCCCTGGAGCACCGGGGCGGTCTGCTTGCCGTTCAGCCAGTCGATCATGCCCTTCCAGAACGTTCCCGCGCCGACGGCGGCCGGCATCAGGTCGGATCCGTCGAAGCGGAAGGTGCCCGTCTTGTCCTGCAGGATCTGGACGGACAGCTTGTCGATCGGGCTGGCCACGTTGGCGATGTCCAGCTTGTTGTTCGCCGTGACCCAGTTGCCGAGCTTCGCGCGGCTGTTCACGTACTCGGCGGAGGCGAGGTAGGTCTGCACCGCCTGCACCTCGGGACGGTCGGCGTACGCGACGACGAACTCGCCAGCGCCGAGGACAGGCTTGCCCTTGGCCGGGTCGATGGCCGGGAAGTAGAACGCGAACGCGTCACCGTCCGCGGCCACCTTGGTGCCCTCGGGGAACTGGTTGGCGTAGAAGGACGCCTGCCGGTGCATCGCGCACTTGCCGGTGGTCACCGGCAGACCCGCCTCCTGGAAGGCGGTGGTGGTGATGCTCTTGACGCCGCCGAAGCCGCCGTTGACGTACTTCTCGTTCTTCAGGATGCTGCCGGCGCGGTCGACCGCGTCGACGATCCTCGGGTCGTTGAACGGGATGGCGTGGGTGGTCCACTGGTCGTAGACCTCGGGGCCCTGCGTCCGCAGGATCACGTCCTCGATCCAGTCGGTGGCCGGCCAGCCGGTGGCGTCACCGGACTCGACGCCCACGCACCACGGCTTCATGCCGCTCGCGGCGATCTTGTCGCTGAGCGAGATGAGCTGATCCCAGGTAGTCGGAACCTCCCAGCCCTTCTCCTTGAAGGTCTTGGGGGAGTACCAGACGAAGGACTTGACGTTCGCGCCGAGGGGCACGCCGTAGAGCGTCCCGTTGACGGTGCCGTACTTCAGCCAGTCGGCCGGCATGTTCTGCTCGGCCATGGCCTTGGTGTCGGCGCCGAGGGACTTCAGCTTGCCGGCGTCCGCGAACCGCTTCACGAGGCCCGGCTGCGGCACGAAGGCGATGTCGGGGGCGTTGCCGCCGTCGACCCGGACGGGGAGCTGCGCCTCGAACTCGCCGCTGCCCTCGTAGGCGATCTCGATGCCGGTGCAGTCGGTGAACTGCGACCAGGAACGCTCGAGCAGGTCGGCCTCGGCGTCACGGATGGACGCGTAGATCGAGACCTTCTTGCCGTCATTGCCCTGGTACTTCTCGTACGGGGCGCATTCGGCGGATCCCGCCTTGTCGCTCTTCTTGTCATTGCCGGTACCGCAAGCGGTGGCGCTGAACGCCAGCCCGAGTACACCGGCGATCACGAAGGCCTGGCGTGGTCTGGTAAAGACCGCCATGCCGTCCTCCTTCCTAGCCGGCGTGGTCTCCGCTGGTGACCCTCGCCGGTCCGATTGGGCGTGCACACATGTAAGCGCTTGCATCAGGTCTGGTCCACCCCCTGTCAGACACGAGCGAGTAACAATCCCGAAACCTCGTGTCCGCCGCCCGGGTGCTTTCCCAGGCGCAGGTCCGGGCTCTTTCGAAGATTGGCGATATCTGTCAGGCTGATGGCACTTCATCGAAGGTTTTGAACATAGGAGGAGCTGCATGCGTAAGCGGTGGATCAGCCTGTTGGTGACCGGCCTGCTCGTCGGAGGGGCCGTCGCGCCCGCGAGCCCGGCGCTGGCCGCGCCGACCTTCAAGGTGCCGTTCCCGTGCGGTCAGTCCTGGTCGGGGCAGACCCGGTCGGACCACAGCCCGGCGTACGCCATCGACTTCAACCGCACCGACGACCAGGGCGACCCGGTGGTGGCGAGCGCGCCCGGCACGGTCGACCGGGTCACCGACCTCGGCGGCACCAGTTACGGCAAGTACGTCCGAATCGACCACGGTGGCGGTTACACGACCTACTACGCCCACCTCAGCGGCTTCAACGTCTCGGTCGGGCAGACCGTCGGGTACGGCAAGGTGATCGGCTGGGTCGGCAGCACCGGCGGATCCACCGGCCCGCACCTGCACTACGAGCAGCGCCTCAACGGCAACGACATCCAGGCCCGGTTCAACGGCACCCTGGCCCTCTACTGGGGGACCAAGACCTACACCAGCGGCAACGGTTGCTCGTCGGGCAGCGGCAACGGCACGGTCGACACGAGCGGCACGCCGCTGACCGTCCGCTCCGGCCCCGGCACGGGGTACGCCTCGGTGGGCACCGTCGCCGACGGCACCCGGGTGACCATCTCCTGCCAGACCAGTGGCACCACCGTCACCGGCACCTACGGCACCAGCTCGATCTGGGACCGTATCGGCAGCGGCCGTTACATCGCCGACGCGTACGTCTACACCGGCTACGACGGCTACATCCCGAACGTGCCCCGCTGCTGACCTCTGCTGGTCTCCGGCGGGGTGACCCGCCGGAGACCAGTCGGGTGGTCAGGCGTTGAGCCGCCAGATCGACAGGTTCAGCGCGGCGGCGAAGGTGACCCACGCCCAGTACGGCAGCAGCAGCGCCGCCGCGACCCGGGACACCCGGGCGAAGAGCACCACGGTGAGGCCGATCGCCAGCCACATCACCACGATCTCGGCGAACGCCAGCCCGTACTGGCCCGCGCCGAAGAACAGCGGGGTCCAGATGGCGTTGAGCACGAGTTGGGCGGACCACGCCCACAGGGCGGGGGAGAAGCCGACCCGACGCCAGGCCAGCCAGCCGGCGACCGCGATCAGCGCGTAGAGGACGGTCCAGACCGGGCCGAAGAGCCACGACGGCGGCGCCCAGTCCGGCTGACGCAGGCTCGCGTACTCGTCGGAGGTGCCCTGCACGCCGAGCCCGCCGATCGCCGCCGCGACGAAGACGGCCGCCGCGAAGGCGGCGAGCGCCCAGCGCGACCGCCGGCCGGACCTGGGCCGTACCTCGCGGGATGTCTCCATGGTCGAGATATTTCCGGTACCGGGCCCGGTCAAACCCCAGAAGAAAGCGCCGGGGCCGCTGCGGCCGGTGCTTCTGTCGGGAGGACGAAGCTCCGGTCGCGGCGACCCCGACGGGTCCCGGTGTCCGATATGAGGATTTTATGAGGTGCGAGCGTCAATTGAAGATGCTGACACCACCCGGGCCGACCAGCAGCCCGACGACGATGAGGACGATGCCCCACAGGATCTGCCGGCGGAACAGCGCGAGGATGCCGGCGACCACGAGTACGACTGCGAGAATCCAGAGAATCAGCTCCATGACCTCTGAATACCCGACCCTCCGATCGGGGAAACCTGGTCCGTGTCGAGTTGATCCCCGACATGAAAGACGCTGTACGCCTGCTTGATGACCGGGTGCGCCACGTTGCGGACGCGTACCCCTCCGGGGGTCATGCCGCGCTCGGTGCCGGCGTGCGCGTGCCCGTGCAGGGCCAGGGCGGTCGGCGCCGAGTCGATCGCCTGCCCCAACTGGTACGACCCCAGGAACGGGTAGATCTCCAGCGGCTCGCCGACCAGCGTGTCCGGGACCGGGGCGTAGTGCGTGAGCGCGACCAGCATGTCGCACTCCAGCGAGCGCAGGGCCTCTCCCAGGCGGTCCGCGCTCTCGTTGGTGGTCCGGACGAACGACTTCATCTCCGGCTCGCCGAAGTCGCTCGCGCACCGACCGGCGAACCCCCCGCCGAAGCCCTTGACCCCGGCGATGCCGAGCCGGCCGCCCGCGCAGTCCAGGACGACGCCGTTGCCCTCCAGCACGGTGATGCCCGCGTCCTCGAGCACCTTCACCACCTGTGGCACCTGGTCACACTGGTGGTCGTGGTTGCCCAGCACGGTGACCACCGGTACGGCCAGCCCGCCGAACTCCTGCGCCACGCAGCGCGCCTCGGCCTCGGTGCCGTGCCGGGTCAGGTCGCCGGCCAGCAGCAGCACGTCGGCGCACTCCGGCAGCTCCTCCAGCGCCGGGCGGAACCGGCCGACCACGTCCTCGTCCAGATGCACGTCGCCCACGGCGGCGATCCGGATCACCATGAAACCTCCCTCAGGGCAGTTGCTCGATCTCCGTGGGCGCCTGGACGCGGATCACCCCGATGTCGCTGGTGATCGGCACGTCCGGGAAGCGCTCCGACACGAGACGCAGGATCTCGTCCCGCCGGTGCGGGCTCTCCACCTCGCCGTGGAGCACGAGGACGTCATCGCGTCGGACGACGGTGATCCCCTGTTCGGCGACGGCCGGATCCTCGGTGAGCGACCGTTGGATCTCCGCTTCGACGTACTCGTCGGGTGGCGCCGCGCCACCGGCCTGATCGTTCGTCACGGTGTCTCCTCTCCTGCCGGGGTGCCGGGCTCCGGCACCACCTCCAGCCGGTCCAGCAACACCAGGAACGCCTCGGCGTACGGCGAGTGCTGCGTCTCCTTGCGTACCCGTTCCCAGTCGATCTGCTCCCGCAGCGACCGGGCCAGCGGCAGGCCGCGGGCGAAGTCGCAGTAGTGCTGCGAGAAACTGAGCAGCTTGTGCACCATGAGCTGGGTGGCGGACAGGACCGGCATGTGGATGGCGTCCACCGGCCGCACGACGGTGTCGGCGAACGTCTCCTCGGTCACCGGCGTCTCGATGGGCCGGTGGATCAGGTCCACCATCCGCTCCTCGTCGAAGACCTTGACGAGCCAGTCCTCCGGCGGTCGCTCGGCGCGGAAGCCGGCGGCGACCAGCGCCTCCAGCGACCGTTCGACGTCGGCCTCGCGGATGAGGAAGTCGACGTCGTGGTCGCTGGAGTGGCCGCCGTGGGCGTAGACGGCGAAGCTGCCGCCCAGCGCGAACGGGATCTCGGACTGCTTGAGCACGGCGGCGACTTTTTTCAGGGTGTGTACCAGACTCTCGTCCCCGCGCTCAGCCATCTGGATCTCCCGTCGGTCGTGTTGGTGGACAGGCGGTTGGATTCGAACCCCCGTACCCGGCATTCCGGTCGCCCACACCTGCTCTGGTCGCGGGCGGGTGCCAACCGGAACAAACAGGTACGAACCTCGCGGGAGGCGAGCGTCGGTCGGATAACCTGTGGAGAGTGGCGAGACCATCGGAGACGCGACATCGCACGGCCCGGTTGCGCACCGTCGCTCTGATCGGCATCGACGGTTCCGGCAAGACCACGCAGGCGCACCGGCTGGCCGACGCGCTCAACGCCGCCGGCCGCCCCGCCACCTACCGCCGCAACGCCAGCGGGCGTCGCTGGCTCGGACGGCTCGCCCACCGTCTCGGCCTGCCGGACGCGCAACGACTCGTCGGGCGCGACGGTGTCCTCGCGGTGGAGTCCGTGCTGCGCTGGCTGGCCATCGCCGCAGCCCTGCTCAGTTGCCTACTCACCGGCCGGACGGCCGTCATGGACCGCTACTCGGCCTGCCAGTACGCCAGCATCCGTGCCCACGGCGGGCACCGCTGGGAACGGCTGGCACGGGCCGGCTACCGACTGTTCCCGACACCGCAGGTGACCTTCCTGCTCGCCGTCGACCCGGCGGAGGCGTACCGGCGCATCGAGGAGCGCGGCACCGACCACGAGTCGATGCACTGGCTGACCGCGGCGGACACCGCGTACCGGACCCTGCCCGAGTACCCGAGCTTCGTACTCGTCGACGCCGGGCGTCCGGCCGAGGAGGTCACCGAGCAGATCCAGGCCCACCTGGCGTCCTGGCTGCCGTCGGACGGCCGGCCCGACCCGGCGCAGTCGTCGACGGGGACACCACCGGCGTCGGGGCGCGCCGGGCCCGGCGACGTACCGCTGCTGGTTCAGGCGCGTCCGTAGACCGGGACGGTGGCCCCGCTGGTCGGTGCCGACTCCGGCGAGGCGAGAAAGCGGATCACCGGCGCGATCTCGGCCGGGCCGACCCAGCGGGAGTGGTCCGCGTCGGGCTGCGCGGCCCGGTTCGCCGGGGTGTCGATGACGCTGGGCAGCACGGTGTTGCAGCGGACCCCGCGGGAGCGGTACTCCACGGCGACGGCGTTGGCGAAGGCCAGCACTGCCGCCTTGGCCGTGACGTAACCGGCCGCCCCGGCGAACGGGCTGACGGCCGCCCGGGCGGAGACGCACACCACCGCGCCGCCGCCGGCCGCCACCAGGTGCGGCAGTGCGGCCTGCGTGACCAGGTACGTGGGGCGCAGGTTGACGGTGAGCATCCGCTCGAACTCCTCGACCGGTGTCTCGTGCACCAGGCCGCCGCTCGCGTACCCGCCGACCAGGTTCACCACCGCCCGCAGCGGCGCCGCCGGATCGGCCGCGGCGGCCTCGACCGCCCGCGCCACCTCCGCGGGCTCCGTCAGGTCCGCGGTGAGCGGGACCAGCCCGTCCGCCGCCGGCTCCGAGCCGGCGGCCCCACCCCTTCGTGGTACGACCACCCGCCAGCCCGCCTCGACGAAGGAGGCGACGACCGCGCCGCCCAACCCGCCGCCCCCACCGGTCACGACCACACTCCGCCCCACCATGCCCCAAACGCTAACCCCACCCACCCCCCACCCCCCCCGGCCCCTCGACCTCTCCGCGCGTCGATCATGAAGTTGTTGCCGGGTCTGTGGATCTAACGGTGTTTCCGGCCTGACCTGCCGGGCGTTGTGCCTGGTGAGGAGGGTGCCGTGATGACCGCGACACTGAACGACCAGACCGGACGTAGGAAGCGGCCCGAGCCGTCGGCGGAGGCGAAGGCGGCCGCTGAGCTGGTTCGGGCCGCGAAGGAACAGGGGCTGTCGTTGACCGGCCCGGACGGGCTGCTCAAGCAGTTGACCAAGACGGTCCTGGAGACCGCGTTGAACGAGGAGATGACCGAGCACCTCGGCTATGAGAAACACGATCAGGTCGGTGCCGGGTCGGGCAACGTCCGTAACGGCACCAGGGCGAAGACGGTGCTGACCGACAGCACCGGTCCGGTGCAGATCGACGTGCCCCGGGACCGGGCCGGCACGTTCGAGCCGCAGATCGTCCGCAAGCGGCAGCGCCGGCTCTCCGGAGTCGACGAGGTCGTGTTGTCGTTGTATGCCAAAGGGCTCACGACTGGGGAGATCTCGGCGCATTTCGCGGAGATCTATGGCGCCTCGGTGTCCAAGGAGACGATCTCGCGGATCACCGACAAGGTGATCGAGGAGATGACCGACTGGTCGCACCGCCCGTTGGATGAGATTTACGCGGCGGTGTTCATCGACGCGATCGTGGTCAAGGTCCGCGATGGGCAGGTCGCGAACCGGCCGTTCTATGCCGCGATCGGCGTCACGCTCGACGGTGAGAAGGACATCCTCGGGTTGTGGGCCGGCACCGGTGGTGAGGGCGCGAAGTTCTGGATGAGCGTGCTGACCGACCTGCGCAACCGCGGTGTGAAGGACGTGTTCTTCCTCGTCTGCGACGGCCTCAAAGGGCTGCCTGAGGTGGTGACGAACGTGTGGCCCCGCACGATCGTGCAGACGTGCATCATCCATCTGATCCGCAACACGTTCCGGCTCACCTCCCGCAAGTACTGGGACGCGCTCAAGCACGACATCAAGCCGATCTACACCGCCGTGAACGCCCAGGCGGCCCGGGCGGCGTTCGATGACTTGGCCGAGAAGTGGGGCAGCCGGTATCCGGCGGTGATCCGGTTGTGGGACAACGCCTGGGCAGAGTTCATCCCGTTCCTCGACTACGACGTCGAAATCCGGCGGGTGATCTGCTCGACCAACGCGATCGAGTCGCTCAACGCCCGCTACCGGCGGGCCGTCAAAGCCCGCGGCCACTTCCCCAACGAGCAGGCCGCGTTGAAGTGTCTGTACCTGGTAACCCGATCCCTGGACCCCACCGGGGCAGGCCGAACCCGATGGACGATGCGCTGGAAACCCGCCCTGAACGCCTTTGCCATCACCTTCAGCGACCGCTTCCCAGCCGCTGAAACTTACTAACCAAGATCGCCGGAAACACCTTTAGCGAGACAGGCCCTTGTTGCCCTCCGGGCCGGCGTGTCGTGCCGATAACTTCATGATCGACGAGCCCTTGGGGCCGGGGTTGGGGCCGGGGTTGGGGCCGGGGTTGGGGTTGGGGTCGGGGCTGTCTGCTGTCGGCAGACGGGTGGGGTCTTTCGGGGTGGGATGGCGCAGGATCGGGCGATGGCGCGGATTCTTGTTCTCGGAGGCACTCGATTTCTTGGGCGGGCGGTGGCTCGGCTCGCTGTCGCGCGGGGGGATGAGGTGACGTGCGCGGCGCGGGGCGTGTCCGGCGCCGTACCGGAGGGGGTGCGGTTCGTGTCGGTGGACCGCGACGATCCGGCGGCGCTGACACCGCTCGCCGGCCAGGCTTTCGACGCGGTGGTGGACGTGACCCGCCAGATCAGCCACGCCCGGTACGCCCTCGCCGCACTGGCCGACCACGTCGGTCACTGGTCGTTCGTGTCGACGATGTCGGTGTACGCGGACAACGCGACCCCGGGTCAGCGTGCGGTAGACGCCCCGCTGCTGCCGCCCCCGCCGTCGGACGTGGACGGACCGGGCCCGGATTTCCGCTGGTACGGCGAGTGCAAGGTCGCCATCGAGCAGCTGGTACGCGAGCGGATGGGTGTGGACAGGTCGTTCCTCTGCCGGGCCGGGCTGATCGTCGGCGCGGAGGATTCGAGCAACCGCTTCCCGTACTGGGTGCGGCGGCTGGCCCGTGGCGGTGAGGTTCTCGCGCCGGGGGAGCCGACCGACCGCGTGCAGTTTGTGGACGTCGAGGATCTGGCCGGTTGGCTGCTGCACGCCGCCGACACCGGGCTCGGTGGCACGTACGACGGGACCGGCCCGGCGATGTCCCGGGCGGAGATGCTGACCGGGGTGGCCGCCGGGCTGGGGGTCGCCGATCCCCGTCTCACCTGGGTCGACCAGGACTTCCTGCGCGCGCACGACGTACGCGAGTGGTGGGGGGAGCGGGCGCTGCCACTGTGGGTACGGCTGCCAGAGTCCGCCGGCCTGATGGACCGGGACGTCTCCGCGGCCCTGGCCGCCGGGCTGGTCGTCCGTCCGCTCGCCGACACCGTTCGGGCGACGGCCTCCTGGATGAGTGCCTACCCGGACGACGTACCGCAGGGTGGACTCGACCCGGCGGATGAGGCGGCGATCCTGGGTACGTGGCACGCTGTGCGAAAGGCGTGATCCGGATCGTCGACACTTTCCCACCACAGATGGTGATGGTTGACGCTCACGCTTGGTGAAAGTAAGTTTCACCCGTGGCGAAGAGTCCGAAGCTTTCTGCGAGTCACGAGCCCGGTGGACTGATCGTCCACATCAGTGGGCTGCTGCCGTCGCTGTCGCCCGCCGAGCAGCGGGTCGCCCGACTTGTCGTGTCCGACCCGGCCGCCGCCGCGCGGAGGACCATCACCGACCTCGCCACCGCAGCGGAGACATCCGAGGCGACCGTCATCCGGTTCTGCCGGTCGGTCGGCATGGACGGTTACCCGCAGCTGCGCATCCGGCTCGCCGCCGAGGCCGCCCGCCGCGTGGAACCTCCGGACGCCCGGGTCGTCGGTGGGGACATCCCGCCCGGCGCCGATCTCGCCCAGATCATCGCCACCATCGCGTTCAACGACGCACGAGCCGTCGAGGAGACCGCCGAACAGCTCGACCCGGCCGTCTGCGAGCAGGTCGTCGAGGCGATCGCCGGCGCTGGCCGGATCGACATCTACGGCGCCGGGGCCAGTGGGTTCGTCGCCTCGGACTTCCAGCAGAAGCTGCACCGCATCGGCCGGATCGCGTTCTACTTCCCGGACGTGCACACCGCGCTGACCTCGGCCGCCCTGCTCGGTCGTGGCGACGTGGCGATCGGCATCTCGCACACCGGCACCACCTCGGACGTGATCGAGGTGCTGGAACAGGCCCGGACGCGCGGCGCGAGCACCGTGGCGCTGACCAACTTCCCGCGCTCGCCGATCACCGAGGTCGCCGACTTCGTCCTGACCACCGCGGCCCGCGAGACGACCTACCGCTCGGGTGCCACGGCCAGCCGTCTGGCGCAGCTCACCGTCGTCGACTGCCTCTTCGTCGGGGTGGCCGCCCGCAACCGGTCCCGGGCCCGCAAGGCCCTCGAGGCGACCGCCGAGGCGGTCCAGTCACACCGGGTGGGCGCGAGCCGGAGGCGGGCATGACGCCCGGCTCGGTCGAGCCGGACAAGGACATGACAGCACCACCCACCCGCCCCACGGTCCGGGTGGCCGCGCCCACCGAACGGCGTAACCCGCTCAGCGTCGACCTCGACTTGATGTCGACCCGGGACGTCCTCTCCGTGATCAACGACGCCGACCGACGGGTGCCGGCGGCGGTCGCCGAGGTGCTCGACGAGATCGCCGCCACGGTCGACCTGGCCGTCGCGGCGCTGCGCGGCGGCCATCGGGTGCACTACTTCGGGGCCGGCACCTCCGGCCGGTTGGGCGTGCTCGACGCGGCCGAGCTGGCGCCCACCTTCAACTCGCCCCGGGACTGGTTCTGCGCCCACCTCGCCGGCGGCCCGGACGCCATGCTGCGCGCCGTGGAGGACGCCGAGGACGACGACCGGGGTGGCGCGCTCGAAGCGGCCGGTTGTGTGCGTGCCGGTGACCTCGTGGTCGGTCTGGCGGCCAGCGGACGCACCCCGTACGTCCTCGGGGCGCTCGCCGCGTCCCGCGCCACGGGTGCCTCGACGGTGCTGCTCTGCGCCAATCCGGAGGCGGAGGCTGCCCGGTCGGTCGACGTGTTCATCGGGGTGGACACCGGACCGGAGGTGGTCACCGGGTCGACCCGGCTGAAGGCGGGCACGGCGCAGAAGTTGGTGCTGAACGCGTTCTCGACCGCCGTCATGGTGCGCCTGGGCCGGGTCTACTCGAACCTCATGATCGACATGGTTGCCACCAACGCCAAGCTCCGGGGCCGAATGATCTCGATCCTGGTCGAGGCGACCGGGTGTTCCGAGGAGGTCTCCCGGCGGGCCCTCGGAGAGGCCGACGGCGACCTGAAGACCGCGCTCGTCACCCTGGTTTCCGGGGCCGGGGTGACGGCCGCGCGAGCCGCCCTCGCCCGCTCCGCGGACCAGGTGCGCGGCGCACTCGCCCTGCTCGCCTCCTGAGCCCGCCCGCACCCGGGAAGCGAACGGGCCCCCGGATTGTTCAACGGGCCGGAGGGTAATGACACCCTCGTGGATGAACCGACCGGTCCAGCGCTGCGTATCTGGCAGTGACCAGGATCGCAGCACGGTGGTGACCCGGGTCGCTGTGCCAGCGCGGCGGGCGGTGTTGCCTATGGTGCGGGCGATCGGTGATTCGTCGATCCACCAGCCTGTTCGAGGTGCCCAGCGGCGCGCCACCCGACGGGTGCTGACAGCAAACATGGACCGTGCTCTCAGCAACTACTCAGGCATTCGTGACACTTTCGACTCACGGAATGGAATCCCGGACACGTCTCATCTGTTGTGTAGGTGTCAGCACCGGTGGGCACAGCAGAAGTTACCAGGGGCTGACCGGACGTGGGGAATGGCAAGGAACCGGGCAACCGGCGCGAGCGAGGGGACCGTGGGCACCGTGGACAAGAACATTGGCATGCGAACCGACGAGGTCGCCGAGGAGCGTGACCTGGTCGGCGTCTACCTGCACGAGATCTCCCGGACGCCACTGCTGGACGCCGCCAAGGAGGTCGATCTCTCCAAGGCGATCGAGGCGGGCCTCTACGCCGAGCACCTGCTCGGCGAGGATGCCGTTCCCGACGGTGTCGACCGGGCCGACCTGGACCGGCTGGTCTCCGAGGGCGAGCGCGCGAAGGACCTCTTCATCCGCGCCAACCTGCGACTGGTCGTGTCGATCGCGCGTCGTTACGTACGCTCCGGGATGCCCATGCTGGACCTGATCCAGGAGGGCAACACCGGCCTCGTGCGGGCGGTCGAGAAGTTCGACTACGAGCGTGGTTACAAGTTCTCCACCTACGCCACCTGGTGGATCCGCCAGGCCATCAGCCGGGCGATCGCCCAGCAGGAGCGCACCGTCCGTCTGCCGGTGCACCTGGTGGAGGACGTCAACCGGATGCGCAACGTGACCCGGCAGCTCACCCGTGAGCTGGGGAGCGACCCGGAGCCGGAGCAGATCGCGGCATCGCTCGGCGTCACCGTCGAGCGGGTCAACGAGCTGCGCCGCTGGTCGCAGGACACGGTCTCGCTGGACACCCCGGTCGGCGACGACGGCGACACCAACCTCGGTGACCTGGTCGCCGACAGCGACGCGCCGTCGCCGGAGGACATCGTCCTGAGCGGCCTCGAGCGGCAGCGCATCGAGGGGCTGCTCAACCACCTCGACGACCGGTCCGCCGGCATCATGCGGGCCCGCTACGGGCTGGAGGACGGCCGCGAGCACTCGCTGACCGAGGTCGCGTCCCGCTTCTCGCTGTCCCGCGAGCGGATCCGGCAGCTCGAGATCCAGGCCCTCGGCCGGCTCCGCGAGCTGGCTCGGGCCGAAGGGCTGCAGGCGGCCTGACCTGGTAGTAATGACGGCGAACGGCCGGCGTCCGATAGGGGGACGCCGGCCGTCGCCGTATCGGCCGCGCTAGCGGACCCTGCCGTACCCGTGGATCGACATCATGTTCATGCCGCGCTTGAGCACGTTGCGACCGGCGCTCGGCGCGTCGATCACCTGCCCGTCGCCCACGTAGAGGGCGACGTGCCCGAGACCGCTGTAGAAGATGAGGTCCCCGGGTCGCAGGTCGCCACGACCGATGTGGGCGACCGCCCCCCACTGCATCCGCGCGCTGTGCGGCAGCGACCGTCCGGCCGCCCGCCAGGCTGCCAGGGTGAGCCCGGAGCAGTCGTAGCCTCCCGGCCCTTCACCTGCCCAGACGTACGGCTTGCCGATCGCACCGAAGGCGTAGCGCACCGCCGCGCCGGCATCTCCGGCGACCGCCGGTACGTTCCGGGCCTCGGCCTGCGCCGACTTGGGCGCGGGCCGCTCGGTGGCCGCCCCGTACGCCTGCCGGCGCAGCTCGTACAGCTCGGCCAGGTCCTTCTCGATGCGCGTCCTGCCTGCCGCCAACTCGCGGGCCTGGGCGGCCTGCCGGGCCAGCGTGGCGTCCAGCCGCTTCTTCTCGTCGAGCAGTCGCCGCTGGTTGTCCGTGAAGCCGGAGATGCGCTCCTGGCGTTGGCGGGTCAGCTGGTCGAGGGTGCCGAGTCGGTCCAGCAGGGCGGCGGAGCCGCCGGGCCGTAGCAACGCGTCGGCGGTACGGAGGCCACCGCTCTTGTACGCGCTGTTGGCGAGTGCGGCGACGTCCGCCCGGCTCTGCTCGGTCTGCTGTTCCAGCGGGCCGATGCGGGCCTGTAATCGGGCCACCGCGGCTTTGTTGACCTTGATGTCCTCCGTGAGCTTGTTGTACGACTCCACGACCCGCTCCAGCTCTGCCGAGGACGCCTCGATCCGGCGGGTCAGGTCGGCGGGAGACGGCTCGGCGTGCGCCGCCGCGGTCGGGGCGATCAGGGCGGCCGACAGGCCGACCAGCGCCACGGTACGCAGCAGGGTTCTCAGGGATGACAAGAGCGAGAGGCTCCTCTCCCACGGCCGCCGATGGGGCTGCTGACGCCCTCGGCGACACCGGTCGGGGTCGTCCGGGTGGACGGCACTGGGCCGGACCGGCCTGCCCAACCTAACCCGGGACGGTTGTGCTGCGCAGTTGAAGCAGGGGCGATTGTTGACCAAGTGGCAGGAAGTGCCACTGCGGAACCACACCGTCAGCGGGGCCTCCGACACGGGAGTGAAGCACTCCGAGGTCCGCTTGCTGGGGTTCTGACCGATATACGACTTTCGTCGTTCCCGGCGCATGCCGACGGTTAACAGCGCGCCATAACCGATAAAAGATGAAATGGATGCTGTTTCATGAGCATGTCACCCGAGGGGGTGAGCGGTCCGTCTGCCGTAAATGCCCAGGTGGAGTGGCAGCGCCCCAACACAATGGAGCCCGGGCCGGGAATCCCGTCACCGGACACTCACACCGGTGGTCGCGGGATCCGATCCGACAGACCGCACCCGCGGGAGGAACCGTGAATCGTGAAGGCGCAACGACGCGACCGCAGCGAACGGTGCCAGGTGCCAGGTCCACGCTGCTCTACGCGCGACCCGGCATCATCGTCACCGTCGACCGGTTCACCGTCGGTCGCACCAGCTACCGCATCCCCGACCTGACCCACCTGCGCACCACCCGAGGGCCGCACGACCGGATCGCCGTCCGGGCCGTCGTGACCACCGCCTCCATGATCGGCGTGGTCGGCCTGCTCCTCGGCTTCAGCGGCGGCCTACAGCGGCTGACCGCCGGGGCGTACCTCATCCTCGGCGCGGTGCTCCTGCTGCCGGCCACGCTCGCGCTCGTCGGTGACCGCTGGCGGCCACCGCCGTACGAGCTGTGGGGCTGGCACCGGGGCGCGGAGGTGCTGCTCTTCAGCGCCGACGACGAGCGGCAGTTCGGCCAGGTCACCCGGGCGCTGCTGCGCGCCCGGGAGGTCAACCGGTACGGCGGTTGGACCGACCCGCTCGCCTCGACCGACCCCTGGCGGCCGAACCGCTGACCGGACAGCCCTTCGGGGCCCTGGTCAGCTGGCGACCGGCTCCGGCGTACGGGTGGCCGGTCGGTCGAGCCAGGCGGTGACGCGCCGCTCGGCGTAGAACGAGACGAATGGCACGGTGCCGGCCAGCATCACCAGGAGCATCCGCTTCAGCGGCCAGTCGGCCCGGCGGCTCAGGTCGAACGCGGCCACCAGGTAGATCATGTAGAGGAAGCCGTGCGCCGGGCCGACGGTCTCCACCACCGTCGGGTTGTCGAACGCGTACTTCAACGGCATACCGATCACGACCAGCAGGATCAGCACCACGCCCACGATCCAGGCGATCACGCGGTACCGGGTAAGGGCTGCGCCCACCTTTGTCCGTCCTTCTTCAGGCCCGGCTCAGCCGGGATAGTCACCGGGCCGGGCGCCCGGATTGGCGTTCAACCATGACAGGTAGTCGTTGTACGCGGCCAGGGCCGCGTCGTCACCGGGCGTCGCGTCGACCGGCGCCCTCGTCACCCGCACCGGTCGGCGTACCGCCGGTCGGGAGTCGGCGTTCACGGCCGGGGCCGGCTCGTCGGCCGCTGCGCCGGGAGACGCCGGGACGCCCTGCGCCGCGCGCCGAGCCAGGCGCACCTCGCGCCACCAGACGTACACCACGAAGCCGGCGAAGATCGGCCACTCGACGGCGTACCCCCAGCTGAGGCTGTTGCCGGCGGTGGCCCGGCTGATCTGCCACCAGCCCAGCCCGAGGAAGCTCCCGACCAGCACGACCATGGCCACGTGACGTGCGATCCACGCCGGGGTCCAGAGCCACCTCATGGCGTCGAGGGTACCGGGGACGGCGGCGCTCTCCGACACGGTGTCGTAGGTGGTGCGCGGACGGGATGGTTTGGCGTCACCCCGGCTGGGCATCCGTCTAGGCGCCAGCCCAAACGAGACCAGGGGGGCGAAGATGACCGGATCGGTACGCGAGGACGGCTTTGCGTCCAGCGGCGGTACGGAGATGAGCCCGGAGCAGCGGATGCCCGAGTGGAACGGCGACCACTTCGCCGACCCAGGGGGCGCGGAACTCGACGGCGACGCGATCGGCGCCGAATTCGACGGCGACGAGGTCGGCGTCGACCCGACGGAGCTGACCGACGACGATCTGATCCGCGAGATGCACAGCCTGCACCGCACCAGGCTGGACACGCTGCGGCACGCGGCGGATTCCGCGCTCGCGAACCATCTGCGGCGTACCGCGGAGTTGGAGACCGAGTACCTGGCCCGCCACCCGGGCCGGGAGATCGACCCGAGCCGCCTGCGGGACGCCTGATGGCGGCGCGAGCCGTGCGGGGCATGTCCGCGCCGCCCGAGGTGGTCTTCAACACGGCCACCGACCCGGCCCGGGCCTCGGCCTGGTTGCCCGCGCCACTGCGTTCCGACGGGAGCCCTCCGGCCGAGGTCAGCGGGGAGGAACTGCGGGCCCGCTGGGGCGACGCCGACTGGGCAGCCGAGATCCGGGTGGATCCGGCCGACTCCGGCGGCGCGCGGATCCAGCTCGACCTGACCGACGGCTCGGGTGCCGACCCGGACCAGTTGGCCGACGAGGCGCTGACCAACCTCGCCCGCGAGGTCGCCGACAACCTCCAGGCCGGTTGAGACACGCCGACCGTTCGGAACTTTCGCACCACGACGACATGGAAGGAGACCGGTGACCGACTCTGGCCTGCGACAGAGGGTGGCGCGGCTGCGCCGGGCGTACGCGCCGCACGAGCATCGTCCACTGGGCGGCTACCTGGCGGCGATGGGCACCTACGCGGGCGTCACGGGAGCGCTCGCCGGCCTGGTGAAGGTGACCGGGCGGCCGGTACCCGAGCGTCCCGCCGTCACCGATGTGGTGCTGCTCTCCATCGCCACCCACAAGCTCAGCCGGCTGCTCTCCAAGGACGCGGTGACCAGCCCGCTGCGGGCCCCGTTCACCCGGTACGACCGGCCGATCGGCAGCGGCGAGGTGATGGAGCAGGTCCGCGACTCCGGCAGCTCCACCCGGCACGCCATCGGTGAGTTGCTGAGCTGCCCGTTCTGCCTGGCGGTCTGGGTGGCGACGGGGCTCACCGGTGGACTGGTGCTCGCCCCCCGGCTGACGCGTCTGGTGGCGACCGCGCTCACCGCCGTCGCAGCCTCTGACTTCCTCCAGATGGCGTACGCCTCGGCCCAGCAGGCCGCCGAGGGCGGACACGACGACTGACCCGACGACGGGCACGACACGACGGGGGCCGGCGAATGTCGCCGGCCCCCGCTGTCGTGCCCACGTCAACGCTGCATGCCGGACCAACCGTGCGGCGACTCCGGCTCGCGTTCGTCCTCGTCCGCGCCGGTGATGATGTCGCGGTCCACCGCCGTGCGGTCGTGCTCGTTGGCGAAGTCCGGCTCGGGCGTGGTGTCCCTGCCCTCCGGCGGCTGGCCCAGCGCCGGGACCTTCTCCTCGTGGTCCTCGTGGTGCGTCATCGTGTGTCGTCCCTTCGCGTCGCTGGGCTCGCTGGCTGCGCTCGTTCCGCTCACCCGACGCTGCCACCCAGCAGGTCGCTGGCCTCGTCCACCGCGTACTCGCCCTCGGGCAGCGCGTCGATGCGGGCGAGCAGGTCCGGCGGGAGTTCGGCGGCGACGGCCCGGCGGTAGATCTCCGCCTGGGTGACGCGCTCCTGCCCCCGGTAGATGTCGTCGAGCAGGTCGTCGAGGGCGCGGGTGTCCGGCTCGTCGGCCACGGATGCGTCGTCGGTCACGTCGGTCAGCTACCCGGGCCGGAATCGGTCAAACGTCACGCCCCGCCCGTGCGCAGAGACAGCGCCGCCCCCGGCCTCGTGAGCCGGGGGCGGCGCTGGTGTCGGTGTGTAGGTCGCCTCTCGGCGAGTGGCGCGACGCGGCTCCAGCCGAACGGTATTCCGCGAGGGCTATTTAGGTGAGGCCCGGGGACACTGAGCACACCGACACCTCAGTTAACCAGTCCTCGCCCCTTCGTGTTCCGGGCACCGCAGTGCCGGCCGTCACACGTCTCAGGCGTGGGTGGGCAGGGTGGCCCGGCGGGCGCGTACGGCGGCGGCCAGTTCGGCGAGCACCTCGGCGGTGTCGTCCCAGCCGAGGCAGGCGTCCGTCACCGAACGGCCGTACACCAGCTCGCGGGTGGGGTCGAGGTCCTGCCGGCCGGGCAGGAGGAACGACTCCAGCATCACGCCGGTGATCCCGCGCTGGCCGGCGGCCAGTTGGGCGGCCACGTCGGCGGCGACCAGGGGCTGGTTGCGGTGGTCCTTGCCGCTGTTGGCGTGGCTGGCGTCAATCACCAGACGCTCCGGCAGCCCGGCCGCCCGGAGCAGGTCGAGCGCCCCCGCCACCGACGCCGCGTCGTAGTTGGGCCGACCGCCGCCGCCGCGCAGCACCAGGTGGCCATCGGTGTTGCCCCGCGTGTGCATGATCGCGGGGGTGCCCGAGAAGTCGATGCCCGGGAAGACGTGCGGCACTCCCGCGGCGCGGATCGCGTCCACGGCCGTGCCGATGCTGCCGTCGGGGCGGTTCTTCATGCCGATCGGCATGGACAGGCCGGAGGCGAGCTGCCGGTGCACCTGGCTCTCCACGGTGCGGGCACCGATCGCGCCCCAGCCCACCGTGTCGGCGATGTACTGCGGGGTGATCGGGTCGAGGAACTCGCAGCCCACCGGCAGACCGAGGCGCAGGACGTCGAGCAGCAGCGCCCGGGCCCGGCGCAGGCCGGTGTTGACGTCCCCGCTGCCGTCCAGCCCGGGGTCGTTGATCAGGCCCTTCCAACCGACCGTCGAGCGGGGTTTCTCGAAGTAGACCCGCATGACGATGAGCAGGTCGTCGGCGAGCCGGTCGGCGGCGGCGCGCAGCCGCTCGGCGTACTCCAGCGCGGCCGCCGGATCGTGCACCGAGCACGGGCCGACGACCACCAGCAGGCGGTCGTCCTCGCGGTCGAGCACCCGGCTCACGGCGCGGCGGTGATTCAACACGGCCGCGGCGAGCGGGGCGTCCAGGGGCAACTCGTGGTGCAGCAGGGCGGGTGTGGTCAGCGGCACGACGCGGTCGATCCGCTGATCGCTGACCCGATCGGTCTCCGGGGTCGTCACGGTGGGCATCCTTTCGCCGACCGTGCCCGGGGCCGGTGCCCGGGACGAGCCGGCTGCTCGTACGCAGAGGGGCGGGAACGACAGCTCCTGCCCGGCCGGCTCGGTCCGTGGTGACGTCAGATCATGGTGAAGTCACCGGCGTGCGAGCCGGCTGCCTAAACCATGGATACGTCTTCATCACCGGGCCAGCGTACCCGACCGGGCGGGGCTCGCCGGCCCCTCGTCCCAGGATGCGGAGTGAACACCGCGTGCGAAGGGCGGGCCCGGGGTAACAGGGGTGCCATGACTGACGAGCAGAGCGATCAGGAGCGGGCGGAGTCCCGCGCCCACCACCTCCTACCCGAGGAGGTCGCCGCGGGCAGTGACGATCCGCAGGCGCAGGCCGAGGCCATCCTCGCCGAATCGGACCTGCGCGAGGCGGACCAGAACGCGGCCCCCGACACGGTGCTGGAACGGCGTACCTCCGATCAGAGCGTGGTGGCCGTCGAGCCGCCGGACTGAACCGACGCACCGCGGGCCCGGCGTGACCCCCGGTAGGTCTGCTCGCGCAGCCAGGCGAGCGGACCGGCCGCCCGCAGTCCGGCCGGCAGGTTGCGCACCGGATCGAACGCCAGCGCCGCGTCCTGGCGGGCGTCCAGCGGGACGCCGATGCCGACCTGGCCGACCGGCCGCCACGGCCCGACGGCGGACGCGACCGCGAGCACCAGGCGCGGCGCGTCCGTCCGGGCCGCGGCCGTGACGGCGGCCAGGGTACGACCGAGGTCGACCGCCTCCGGGTCGGCCAGCGCGGCCAACCACACCCGGCGGCGGCCCGCGCGATAGCCCATGATCGTGCTGTACGTCCCGGAGAAGCCCCGGCGGGGCAGTGGCAGGTTCCGCAGCACCGGAGCGGCACCGCTGGAGCTGACCAGCAGGTCGAACGGGCGTCCCTGGCCGGAGTGCACACGCAGCGCCAGGCCCAGCACGTCCGGCCATCCGCCCGGCGTGGGCGTCCCCCGGGACAGCCGTACCGTGCCCGCGTACTCACCGGGGTCGTCCAGGAGGCCGACCCCGACGGGCGGTCCGGGCGTACCCCAGATCGTCACCGTGGCGGAGAACGACGCCCCCGCCGGATGCAGCAACCGGCCGCGGCGCAGGCGGCCGAGCGCGGCGCTCGCGCGTTCGACGGCGCGGGCGGCGCGACGCGCGGGTGGACGGGCGCTCGAACGGGTCATACCCCTGCGGTACCCCGACCGGCGGACTCGATGCGGGCCCGCGGGTGGGTCGGCTCGCCGACGCACCACACGTCACCTTTCCGCCCGCGAGATCGGATAGCGTCGTGCCATGCCCGACAGTGGTTACCCCTGGCCCATCGAGACGTCCCGACTGGACAACGGCCTGCGTGTGGTGGTGAGCGAGGACCGGACCGCGCCCGCCGTGGCCGTGAACCTCTGGTACGACGTCGGATCCCGGCACGAGCCGGCCGGGCAGACCGGCTTCGCCCACCTCTTCGAGCACCTCATGTTCGAGGGCTCGGTGAACGTGGCGAAGACCGAACACATGAAGCTGATCCAGGGCTCCGGCGGCTCGCTGAACGCCACCACCAACCCGGACCGGACGAACTACTTCGAGACGGTCCCGGCCGAGCATCTGGAGTTGGCGCTCTGGCTGGAGGCCGACCGGATGGGTGGGCTCGTCCCGGCGCTCACCCAGGAGACGCTGGACAACCAGCGCGAGGTGGTCAAGAACGAGCGCCGACAGCGCTACGAGAACGTCCCGTACGGCGACGCCTGGCTGCGGCTGCTGCCGCTGCTCTACCCGCCGGGGCACCCGTACCACCACTCGACGATCGGCTCGATGGCCGACCTGAACGCCGCCGACCTCGCGACCTTCCAGGCGTTCCACGAGATGTACTACGCGCCGAACAACGCGGTGCTCACCGTCGTCGGCGACGCCACGGCCGCCGAGGTGTTCGCGCTGGCCGACAAGTACTTCGGCGCGCTGCCCGCCCGCGACGACATCCCGGCCGCGCCGGACGGCCGCAACGTCCCGGCGACCGGGCAGCCCGCGGTGGAGACGGTGACCGCCGACGTGCCCGCCCCGCGCGTCTACGTCGCGCACCGTGGTCACCCGTTCGGCACCCCCGGGTACGACGTGCTCACCGTGCTCGCGACCGTCCTCGGCAGCGGTCGGGGCAGTCGGCTCTACCAGCGGCTCGCGGACGGCGAGCGGATCGCCCAACCCGACCTGGTCGGCGCGTACGGGGTGGACCTCGCGCACGCGCCCGCGCCGCTGATCGCCACCGCCACGGCCCGCCCCGGGGTCAGCGCCGAACGGCTGGCCGAAGGGCTCGCCGAGGTCGTCGACGAGCTGGCCACCGTGCCGGTCACCGCCGCTGAGCTGGACCGGGCCAAGGCGCTGCTGAGCACCGCGTGGTGGCGGCAGATGTCGACGGTGGACGGCCGCGCGGACACGCTCGGCCGGTACGCCACCCAGTTCGGTGACCCGGCCCGGGCCGCCGACCGGCTGCCCGCCTGGCTCGCCGTGACCGCCGAGCAGATCGCCGAGACGGCCGCCGAGGTGCTCGGCGCCGCCGACCGGGTGACCTTGACCTACGTGCCCGAGGAGACCGCATGACGCTGATCACCGACCGTCCCGGCCCGGGTGCCGCTCGCCCGTACCGGTTCCCGCCGGTGGTCCGCCGCGCGGTAGGCGGCGGGCAGGTGGTCGCCGCGCACCTGCCCGGTCAGAACCTGGCCGTCGCGCTGCTGCTGCTCGACGCCGGCGCCGGCCGCGAGCTGACCGGCAAGGAAGGCTTGGGCGGCGTCCTCGCCAAGGCCATGGAGGAGGGCACCGCGCAGCGGGACGCCACCGCGTACGCGCTGGCCATCGAGGCCTTGGGCACCGAACTGGTGACCGGGCTGGACTGGGACTCGTTCCAGGTCAGCGTGCAGGTCCCGGTGGACCGGTTGACCGCCGCCGTGGAACTGCTCGCCGAGGCCGTCCGGACGCCCCGGCTCGACCCGGCGGACGTGCGGCGGGTCCGCGACGACGAGGCGAACGCGCTGCGCATGGACTGGGCCAACCCCGGCCCGCGCGCCGACGCGGCGCTGCGTGCGGACCTGTTCGGCGCCGACACGCGCTGGGGACGACCGATGTACGGCGACCCGGACTCGGTGGCCGCCCTGGACGTGGAGGACATCACCGTCTTTCACTCCGAGTGGTTCCTGCGGCCCGGGACCCTGGTCGTCGCCGGTGACCTGGACCGGATCGACCTGGACGCGTTGGCGGCCGCGGCGTTCGCCGGCAGCGGAGGGGGGCCGGCCGAGTCGGGTGGCCCGATCGAGGTACCGCTGCGCGCCGACCGACGGATCATCCTGGTGGACCGGCCGGGCTCGGTGCAGTCCACGCTGCGGCTGGGTCACCCGTCGCCGCACCGGGCGCACCCCGACCACGTACCGATGACCCTCGCCGGCACGGTCCTCGGCGGGGCGTTCACCTCCCGGCTCAACCACCTGATCCGCGAGGTGCGTGGCTACACGTACGGCATCCGGGGCGAGTTCGCCTCGTCCCGACGGTTCGGCCGGTTCGCGGTCAGCTCGGGCGTGCAGACCGCGGTCACCACCCCGGCCCTGGTCGAGGCGGTGGGCGAGATCGCCCGTACGCAGGCGGAGGGGGTGACCGAGGACGAGCTGGCGGTGGCCCGTTCCTGGCGGGCCGGGCAGCTCTCGGTCGAGTTGCAGAGCCCGCGGGCGATCGCGTCCGCCCTGACCACGCTCGTGGTGCACGACCTGCCGGACGACTACCACGCCCGGCTGCGCGAGGAACTGCTCAACGCCGACGTGGACCAGGTCTCCGCGGCGGCAGCCACACACCTGCACACCGAGGCGCTGACCCTGGTCGTGGAGGGCGACGCGGCAGTGATCCGCGAAGACCTGGAGTCGGCGAACCTGGGAGACCTGCACCTGCTCCCGTGACCCCGGCGTTCGACCTCGTTGATCATGAAGTTGTTGTCACCCCGCCCGGCGTGTCGTGGCAACAACTTCATGATCGACGCGGGGGAGGGATCGGTGTGAGGTGGGACCCGGGGGGTGGGAAAGGGGTCCCGGTTTCGGGGGTGGGGTGGGTAGCCTCCGGGCATGAGGATCGGCATTGTGGGTGCCACCGGCCAGGTCGGTGGCGTGATGCGGCAGGTGCTGGCGGAGCGGGAGTTCCCGGCGGAGCAGGTGCGGTTGTTCGCCTCGGCGCGGTCCGCGGGGCGTACGCTGCCGTGGCGCGACGACGAGATCACCGTCGAGGACGCCGCGACGGCGGACTACTCCGGGCTGGACATCGTGCTCTTCTCGGCCGGTAAGGGCACGGCCAGGGAGTTGGCTCCCCGGGTCGCCGAGGCCGGCGCCGTGGTGATCGACAACTCGTCGGCCTTCCGGATGGACCCGCTGGTGCCACTGGTGGTCGCCGAGGTCAACCCACACGCCGCCGCCGACCGCCCGAAGGGCATCATCGCCAACCCCAACTGCACGACGATGGCCGCGATGCCGGTGCTGCGCCCGTTGCACGCCGAGGCGGGTCTGATCGGCCTGGTCGTCTCGACGTACCAGGCGGTCTCCGGCGCCGGGCTGGCCGGCGTCGCCGAGTTGGACGAGCAGGTCCGCAAGGTCGCCGAGCACGCCTCCGGTCTCGCCTTCGACGGGTCGGCCGTCGAGTTCCCCGCGCCGCGCTCGTTCGCCGAGCCGATCGCCTTCAACGTGCTGCCGCTGGCCGGCTCGATCGTCGACGACGGCTCGTTCGAGACGGACGAGGAGCAGAAGCTCCGCAACGAGAGCCGCAAGATCCTGGAGATCCCCGACCTCAAGGTCTCCGGCACCTGCGTCCGGGTGCCGGTCTTCACCGGCCACTCGCTCCAGATCAACGCCCGCTTCGCGCGGCCGATCACGCCGCAGCGGGCCCACGAGCTGCTCACCGACGCGCCCGGCGTCGCGTTGACCGCCGTGCCGACGCCGTTGCAGGCGGCTGGGCAGGACCCGACCTACGTGGGTCGCATCCGCGCCGACGAGACCGTCGAGTACGGGCTGGCGCTGTTCTGCTCCAACGACAACCTGCGCAAGGGCGCGGCGCTCAACGCCGTACAGCTCGCCGAGTTGGTCGCCGCCGAACGGCGCTGAGGGTCACCGTCCCCTGCGGGCCCGGCCGGTCACGGTCCGGGCCCGTAGTCGGTGGTGGGTACCGGCACGTCGGGGGCGGAGGCGCGCCGGTCGTGTTTGGATGGACGAAGCCGACCGTGCCACCTGGAGGAAGCCGTGCCGGAGGACCCCAACCAGCAGGCGTTGACCGAGTTGATCGCCGGTCGTTCGATGGGCGTGCTCGCCACCATCAAGCGTGACGGACGACCGCAGCTGTCCACCGTGGTCTACTCGTTCGACCCCGCCGCCGGCCTGATCCGGGTGTCCGTCACCGACGGCCGGGCCAAGACCGCCAACCTCCGTCGGGACCCGCGCGCCAGCTTCCACGTCAGCAGCGAGGACGGGTGGGCGTACGCGGTCGTCGAGGGGCGGGCCGAGCTGACCGTTCCGGCGGCCGACGTCGATGACGCCACGGTCGAGGAGCTGGTCGGGCTCTACCGGTCGTTGCGCGGCGAGCACCCGGACTGGGCCGAATACCGCGACGCCATGGTCGCCGAGCGGCGGCTGGTGCTGCGCCTGCACGTGGAACGGGTCTACGGGATGCCGCCGCGCTCCTGAGCGGGCCGGTCTGACGGGCGCCGGTCAGCCCGGCTCGACCACGGTCACCCCGGGCCAACGCTGCGCGGGCCGGTGGCGGGCCAGCCGCTGTCGGGACCGCGCGACGTCCACCCGGGTCGGGTTGTGCCGCCACACCCCGCCCAGCAGGTCCGCGAGGCCGTACGGGGCGCAGACCTTCAGCTCACCGTCCGTCGACAGGCGCACGGCCACCGCGGTGGCGTACTCCGGCCAGGTGGCCACCGCCTCGGCGACGCTGCGGTACGGCGCGATCGGCTCGCCACCGAACTTCGCGGCGTACCAGGTGTGCACCGCCGCCTGGTTGCGCGCCTCCCACGGCGGCTCGGGCCAGGCGGCGGCCAGGCGGGCGGTGGCCCGGTCATCGTCGGCGCGGGACAGCTTCGTCGGGTCGAAGAAGACCACGTCCACGTCGCGGACGGTGGTCGGGGCGAACCCGTCGCCGTACCGCTCGCCCCAGACCAGGTCGCGCAGCGCGCCCGCGCCGATCCAGGCGTTCGGTAGACCGGAATCGCGGACCACTGTCAGTGCCCGGGTCAGCCAGGCGTTGCCGGCGACCAGTTCCCGCAGCTCATGTTCACCCGTCAGCACCGTACCCACGGTAGGTGTGGTGACCCGGACGCGCGGCCCGGCCCACGGGTGTCGGGACCCTCGGCGGGTATACCGGACCGCCGTGCCGGAGCAGCCCAGGCGGTATGCCGGGCGGCGCGGCACCTCGGGGGAGGGGGCGGAATTGGGCACCGAGCAGGGGAACGACGACGTCGGGCAGGCCGGCGGCGGCCCGATCCTGCGTTCGGAGACCTCCCGCCTGCTCGCTTTCAGTGACGGGGTCTTCGCCATCGTCATCACGCTGCTGGTACTCGACCTCCAGCCGCCCCGGGTGGGCCGTGGCCAGCTGCTGCACGCGCTCGTCGAGCAGTGGCCGGCCTACCTGGCGTACGTCACCTCGTACGTCCTCGTGGCCGTCACCTGGCTGAACCACCGCTCCGCGCTGCACCGGGTGGTCAACAGCGGGAAGGGTTTGCAGTGGTACAACCTGGGCGTGCTGTTCACGACAGCACTGCTGCCCTTCGCGACCTCCATCGTCTCCCAGGCCGTGCAGCTGGGCGACCGGGCGGACGAGCGTACCGGGGTCGCCCTCTACGGCCTGGTCGGCATCCTGCTCACGACAAGTTGGCTCGGTCTGTACCACTATCTGGCCCGCCATCACGACCTGGTCGACCCGGCCGTCCCGCGAGAGTTCTTCCCCGGAGAACGAAAACGGGCCGTGGTGGGCATCCTGGGGTACGCGCTGGCGGTGCTCATCGGGTTCGTCACCGAACCGCTGTTCGCGTTGGTGATCTTCCTGCTGCTGCCGATCTTCTACAGCCTGACCAGCAGTGGCCTCTACGAACTGCGCCGCTTGCGCCGGCCGGACGGATAGCCGCCGCACCGACCGCGTTACCCCCTGCGGGACGGCGGGTAGACGGGCCGTGCCGACACCGAGAGGGGAGCACCATGACAACGGTCGGAGAGTTCATGACGACCCGGTTGGTGACGATGGACGGCAACGACACGTTGATCGCCGCCGCGCAGGAGATGCGCGACAGCGCCATTGGTGACGTGGTGGTGACCGACGGCGACAGTGTCGTCGGTATCGTTACGGACCGGGACATCACGGTCCGGGGCGTCGCGGAGAACATGGACCCGGGCTCGACCCGGCTGAACCAGATCACCAGCCGCGACGTGATCACGGTGAGCCAGTACGACGATGCGGTGTCCGCCGCTGACCTGATGCGTACCTACGCCGTACGCCGACTGCCGGTGGTCGACGAGGGCCGCCTGATCGGCCTGGTCTCGATGGGTGACCTCGCGGTCGAGCGTGAGCCGCAGTCGGTGCTGGCCGACATCAGCGCCGACGAGCCGAACAACTGACGTACCCAGCACACGAGCGCCGGCCCTTCCGTCCCGGAAGGGCCGGCGCCTCCATACCCCCGCCCCTACGGCCCCCGAGCGGGGGAGGAGCGGTGGGTCACCCCATGTGGGCGAGGTTGGGACTGTGCGGTGCGGGGACCCGAGCGGGGACGTGCGACGCCGGCCCTGAGCGCGCCGGTGGGTTGCGGCGGCCTGGCCGACTGGGAGGAGTGGACCCGATGGTGGACGCGACCACGAGGTTCTTCGAGGACCTGGACCGGCGGGGGTACGAGCCCCTGCTGGCGAAGACCTCCGGGACGCTGCGGATCGACCTGCACGAGGGAGCGCAGACCCGGCACTGGCTGCTGAGGATCGACCGGGGGCGGCTCAACGTGAGCCAGGAGGACCGCGAGGCCGACACGGTCATCGGCGCCAGCCCGATGCTGTTCGACGAGATAGCTGCCGGCCGTGAGCACGGCCTGGCGGCCCTGTTGCGCGGGGACATGACGGTGTCGGGGGACGCCCGGCTGGTGGTGCAGGTGGAGCGGATCTTCCCCGGGTCGCCGGACGCCCGTGGGCCGCGCCGCCGATTCGCGGGGGAGGTGCGGTGATGGGGCAGAGCAACACGATCCGGATCCTGGACGGCAACACGTTCGTCGTCTGCGAGGACACCGGCGACATCGAGGCGACGCCGAGCGAACCGACCGGGCTCTTCTCTCTCGACACCCGGTTCCTGTCGACGTGGGTGCTGAGCGTCAACGGCGAACGCCTCAACTCGCTGTCGTACGACGACCTGCAGTACTTCGAGTCCCGGTTCTTCCTGGTGCCGGGGATGGCCACGCACTACGTGGACGCGAAGTTGTCGATCATCCGTGAGCGGGCGGTCGGCGGCAGCTTCCGCGAGCAGCTCACCATCCTCAACCATGACGAGAAGGCGGTCGACCTGGAAGTACGGATGGACGCGGCGTCCGACTTCGCCGACCTGTTCCAGGTCAAGGACGAGATCCTGAACAAGAAGGGCGAGATCTACACCGAGGTCGAGTCGGACAAGCTGCGCCTGGGCTACCGCCGGGGCAACTTCCGGCGCGAGACGAGCATCTCCTCGTCGATGTCGCCGCGCTACGACAACCGGGGCTTCTCGTACACCATCCACCTGGAGCCCAACGAGCAGTGGGACGCGACGATCGACGTGCAGACACGCGCGGTCGGTCCCGGGGACCGGGACCTGCGGATGGGTCTGCGCGTGCACGGCGGCGAACGGCTGGCCCTGCAACACGACCTGGAGCAGTGGATCGCGGACGCCCCGAAGGTCAACAGCGAGCACGGTCGGGTCGCCGCCACGTACCGTCGCAGTCTGATCGATCTGGCGGCGCTGCGCTTCTCGCCGCTGTCGCTCGGGGGCGCGACCCTGCCCGCGGCCGGTCTGCCCTGGTTCATGACCATGTTCGGCCGGGACAGCATCCTCACCTGCCTCCAGACGCTGCCGTTCACGCCGCAGTTGTCGAAGACGACGCTGCGCATCCTCGCGTCCCTGCAGGGCAGCCGGTTCGACGACTTCCGGGACGAGGACCCGGGGCGGATCCTGCACGAGATGCGCTACGGCGAGACCGCCGCCTTCGAGGAGCAGCCGCACTCCCCGTACTACGGATCGGTGGACGCGACTCCGCTGTTCCTCGTGCTGCTCGACGAGTACGAGCGGTGGAGTGGGGACGTGGCGCTGGTCAAGGAGTTGGAGCAGGAGTCCCGGGCCGCGCTCAAGTGGATCGACAGCTACGCCGACCTGGTCGGCAACGGCTACATCTGGTACGAGCGCCGCAACACCGAGACCGGCCTGGAGAACCAGTGCTGGAAGGACTCCTGGGACTCGATCTCCTACTCCGACGGCACCCTGCCACCGTTCCCCCGGGCCACCTGCGAGGTGCAGGGGTACGCGTACGACGCGAAGGTCCGCGCGGCGCGGATGGCCCGCCTGTTCTGGGACGACCCGGAGTTCGCCGACCAGTTGGAGCGGGAGGCGGCGGAGCTGAAGGAGCGGTTCAACCGGGACTGGTGGGTGGCCGACGGCGAGTACTACGCGCTGGCCCTGGACCCGGACGGTCGCCAGTGCGACATCCTCAGCTCCAACATCGGTCACCTGCTGTGGAGCGGGATCGTCGATCCGGCGCGGGCCGAGAAGTTGGCGGCGCACCTGGTCGGGCCGCGACTGTTCTCCGGCTGGGGGGTGCGCACGCTCGCTGAGGGGGAGGTCCGGTACAACCCGATCGGCTACCACAACGGCACGATCTGGCCGTTCGACAACTCCTTCATCGCCTGGGGCCTGCGGCGGTACGGCTTCGCCGAGGAGGCCGCCACCATCGCCAACGGCATCCTGGACGCGGCCACCTACTTCGACGGGCGGCTACCGGAGGCGTTCGGCGGCTACCCGCGGGAGCTGACCAAGTTCCCGGTCGAGTACCCGACGGCGTGCAGCCCGCAGGCCTGGTCGACGGGTACGCCGCTACTGCTGCTGCGCACCATGCTCGGTCTCGAACCACACGACGGGCACCTGGCGGTCGAGCCGCGTCTGCCGGTGGGGATGGGCCGGATCGAGGTCCTGGACATTCCCGGCCGTTGGGGGCGGGTGGACGCCTTCGCCCGGGGCCGACTCGATCTGCACAGCCTCGCCGACTGATACGCGGGCGGGCATACCGGCGGCGGCACGCCACCCGCGTCGCCGCCGGGCCGCCGCCCAGGCGATCCCCAGTCCGGCACGGTAGATTCTGCGAATGCCGGAGCTCGTGTACCCGCCCGTTATCGCCGCTGCCAAGACGCTGTTCCGGGTCCTCGACCTGAAGATCACCATCGAGGGCGCCCACCACGTACCTCGCACGGGCGGGGCGGTGCTGGCCAGCAACCACGTCAGCTACCTCGACTTCATCTTCGCGGGGTTGGGCGCGAACCCCTCGGGTCGGCTCGTCCGGTTCATGGCCAAGCAGTCGGTGTTCGCGCACCGGATCTCCGGCCCGCTGATGCGCGGCATGCGGCACATCCCGGTGGACCGGCAGGCCGGTGCGGCCTCGTTCCGCGCGGCCGTCGACGCGCTCAAGCGCGGCGAGGTGGTCGGCGTCTTCCCGGAGGCCACCATCAGCCGGTCGTTTACCGTGAAGGAGCTCAAGAGCGGCACCGTCCGGATGGCCCGTTCGGCGAAGGTGCCGGTGCTGCCGGTCGCGCTGTGGGGCACCCAGCGACTCTGGACCAAGGGCCGCCCCCGCACGCTCACCCGCCGGCACACGCCCATCACGATCCTCATCGGCGAGCCGATCATGCCGGCGGACTTTCCGGACCCGAACGTGCTGGCCGCCGAGTTGACCACCCGGCTGAGCGCGCTCGTCGAGCGGGCCCAGCGCGACTACCCGGACGTGCCGGCCGGCCCGGAGGACACCTGGTGGCTGCCGGCGCACCTCGGTGGGAGCGCGCCGACGCCGCAGGAGGCGGCCGCGCTCGACGCCGAGGGGGAGGAGCGCGCCCCCAGCGTCTGAGGACGCCCGGCCACCCCGCCGGCCGCCGTCCGGACCGGCCGCCGGCCGCGCGCAGGCTGTCGGCGACGCCGGGGTACGCCACCAACGACACCTGGGTACGGCCGGACTCCGCGTCAGTGCCGCCCGGACGTGCCGTCCGCGAAGCGGTCCCACGAATTGGGCTCCGGTCCCGAGCGGTAGTAGTCGTCGCGGGAGCGGAACTCCACCGGCAGTGAGCCGGGCAGGGTGATCCGGCTGTCCCCGTCGAGCAGCGCGGGGCCGGCCCGCAGCAGCAGGACGTCGCGCTCCTGGGCAGAGAGATCCACCAGTTGCGGGCGGGTGAGGCGGAACATGGCCACCGCCCGGCGGACCTGCCGGGCCAGCGCGACGACCTCGCCCGGCGACCCACCCAGGGCCAGCGCCGGCTGCTGGATCGTCCGCAACGCGTCGCAGACGATCATCAGTTGTGGTGGCTCGGCGGGCAACTCCAGCCGGGACGGCCACTGCCAGCGGATCTGGCCGGTCATCAGGCCGGTCACGCGGCCGGTGGGCCGGGGCCGGGGCGCGTCGTCGGCGACCAGCGAAAGCTGCGAGCCGGTGCCGACCCAGCAGATCCGCTGGTCGGTGACGGTCACCGAGACAGGCCCGGGGAGCTGCCAGGCGCGTCGTGTCTCCGTGGGCCCGAGCAGGTAGCCCGCCACGAGCAGCCGGTGCCGGCCGAGCACCTTCTCGCCGGGCAGCGGGCGCATGTCGTACCGCCGGTCGAGGGTGGGGCCGGCGTCGTCCGGCGCGTCGAACCGGTGCGGGCCGATGAAGAAGGGGGACGCGTCGGCATGCATCGTCACGACCTCCCGGTCAACTGGCTGTGCGTTGAGCTTCGCCGATTGGTCGGCCACTGTCATGACGCCCGTTAGGGGGTCGGCCGGTCGTGTGTCGCCTGTGACCGGTAGATGCCGATCTCCTCCGGGCGGACGAGGCCGTCCTCGATCGCACGGGCGAGCAGCGCCGCCTTTGTGGCTGCCGGCCGCCCCGCCCGGGTGTACTTGATCCGCGCGCGGTCGACGTACTGCTTCACGGTGTGCTCGCTGATCTGCATGCGACGCGCCACCGACGCCTTGGACATCGACTGGAACCAGAGCAGCAGGGCCTCCCGTTCCTTGTCGGACAGTGCCGGCCGGTCCGGTCTCGGGTCGCCGACCATCGCGCCGGCCAGCGCCGGTGGCACGTACGGGCGGTCACTCGCCGCGGCCAGTACGGTCGCCACGCAGTGCTCGCGGCCCTCGTGCTTGGCCAGGAACGCCACCGCCCCGGCGTCCAGCGCGGCGAGCATGGTCGCCGGGTCGGTGTGCTCCGAGTAGACCACCACCCGCCGCCCGGTGGCGCTCAACTCGGCCAGCTTGTCCAGCGCCATCCGGCCGTGCAGCCGCAGGTCGAGCAGGACGACGTCGGCGTCCGGCGCGGCGCGTAGCACCTCGTCCGGGTCGTCCCCGGTGGCCAGCACGGTCAGTCGCGGTTCGCTGGCGAGCCAGGCGCGTACCCCCTCGACGACCACCGGGTGGTCGTCGACGATCGCCACCCCGACCGGCCGGTCACCGGTCATGTCGACCATCGGGTCTGCGCCCATCTGATGTCCCCGTCCCGTTCGTAGAGGTGCTGCACCGGTCCGTCCTGGAGCTCGCTGGGCGGGCCGGTCGCGTCCGGCCCCTCCCGGTCCGGCGTGACGAGGCTGACCACCACCTCGTCCGGGCCGGACACCACGGTCAGGCGGGCCCACCCTCGGGCGTCGGCGAGCAGGCTGGTGAGTGGGTCGGCCAGCCGGCGACGGACCTGGACCGGTAGCGGCGGCGGGTTGCCGATGGCGACCAGGTCGATCGGTAGCCCGTTGCGTTCGGCAAGGTCGGCGGCGGCCCGTAACTCGTGCAGGAGCGGGTCGGGCACGTCGTCGGATTCGGCAATCAGACGGCGCAGCCGGGCCGCGGCGAGCACGCACCGACGCTGCACCTCCGGGTCACCCGGGTCCGCCTCCCCGGCGGCCAGCTCGCCGAGCACCCGACCGGCCGCCGCACCCGCCAGGGCGAGCCGGTCACGGCGTTCCTCCCGGCCCTGCTCGGCGGCGGCCCGTTCGGCGGCGATCGTGTGCATCGCCGCGGCTGCGGCGGCGCGTTCCCGGGCCAGGCCGACGATCACCGCGCTGCCGGCGAAGACCGCCACCGGCAGCGAGAACGTGCCGTAGACGTACATGGTGTAGCGGGCCAGGTCGGCCGTGCCCGGCGCGTACGCCAGGACGGCGGCGAGCGCGATCAACGCGTGGGTGGTCAGCAGTGCGACGAGACCGCCCACCCGCCGCCCCCACAGCGCGAGCACGAAGAACCAGCCGAGCGTGCCCCACACCCAGTTGGCGGCGGTGAACAGCTGTCGTTCGCCGACCGCCGCGAAGACCGCCGCGTCGACGGCGACCAGTACCCCGGCGAGCGGCCACGGCGGCAGCGGCGTGCCGCGCAGCAGCTGGACGCCGGCCACCGCCCCGGCCACGGCGACCAGTAGCCAGCCGCCGAGCACCACCAGGGGCGCGGAGAACTGCGTGCGGGCCGCCACCACCGCCGGCAGTCCGATCGCGACGTGCCAGGCCAGCGCAATGGCGACGGCGACGATCCGGGCACCCCGGTCGGAGGCGTGCGCCACGGCGGCGGGCGCGGCGAGCACCGACTGCTCGGGTGCGGGCCCGTCGACCGGCCCCGGTCGAGGTGCCGGCACCGACGCGACCCCGGCTCCGGTGCGGTCCGCCGTCGCGCCCAGGTCAGCCGCCACCGGGCCACTCCAGTCGAATCCGGGTGCCGGCGCCGGGCGCGGAACACACCTCGGCCCGCCCGCCGACCGCCGCCATCCGCCCGTGGATCGACTCGCGCAGACCGTACCGGTGCGCGGGGACGGTGGCCGGGTCGAAGCCGGGGCCGTCGTCGACCACCTCGGCCACGACGGTGACCGCGTCGCGGCTCAGCCGCAGTGTGGTCCGCGCGCCCGGGGCGTGCCGGACCACGTTGGACAGCGCCGCGTAGGCGCTCTCGGTGATCGCGTCGGCCACCCCGGCCGGCACCGCACAGGCGGTCAGCTCCAGGCTCACCGGTAGCTCGGGCAGCCGGTCGGGCACCGCGCGCAGCCGCTCGTCGAGCGGCACCGGGCCGTCGCCGGGCGTCGGGTCGAGGTCGGTCAACTCGACGAGGGTACGCAGGTCGGCGGCGCACCGACCACGGAACGCGGCCGACGGGCCGGGTACCGCGCCCAGCCCCACCATGGTCAGGGTGCCGAGCACCGTGTCGTGCAGGTCCCGGTTCTGCTGACGCTCCGACTCCCGGGCGGCCCGGTCGACCAGCGCCTCCCGGGTGAGCCGCTGGTGCTCGGCGAACGCGTTGTCGGCCCGAGCGATCCGACGGCGCATCACCCCCGTCATCATCGCGGTGCAGGCCGTCTGCACGAGCAGGGTGGCGGCGTGGGCCCGCGCCTCGGTGACGTCGCCGGCGGCCTGCGCGCCCGCCACGTACGCGGCGGTGACCAGCAGCCCGGCCGGAATCGACCAGCGGGCACTGGCGGTGGCCTGCGCGTTGATCACCGTCGTGCTGGCGAGCACCGCGATCCAACTGCCCTCGCCGGGCAGCACCTCGGGTGCCACCAGGCGGGGGATGAGCAGGCAGGCGACCGCGGTGATCGCGACGTCACCGGCGACCAGCGTCGGCGTGATCCCGTGGCGTAGCGCGCGGACCGCGTACCAGAGCGACCACCCGGTCAGCGCGGCCACACCGGGCAGCAGCAGAGCCGGGTCCACCGGCGGGGTACGCACCGACAGCGCCACGGCGGCGCCGACCAGCCCGCAGGTCAGCCGCAGCAGGGCCGGCAGGGTGGTGAAGATGAACCCGAACGCCCCGCCAGCCGGATTGTCGAGGGCGGGCGGTGGCACGGTCGGGGCGGCAGTCGCCGGCATCGGGAGGTGTCCTTCCGACAACGACCCGCTCTCGGGTCCGCACGGCGGAGATCGACATCGGAGAATAGCATGGCGGACGGTGAGCGTTCACCTACCGGATGCGTGGTGTCGCCTTGTCGTCACTCTGCGCTGCGGGGCTGGATCAGGTCCCAGCGGTTGCCGTACAGGTCGACGAAGACCGCCACCGACCCGTACACCTCGTGCCGCGGCTCCTCCAGGAACCGTACGCCGGCCGCGACCATCCGGGCGTGAGCTGCGGCGAAGTCCTCGGTGTGCAGGAACAGGCCGACCCGTCCGCCGGTCTGGTCGCCCACCCGGGCCCGCTGTTCGGCGTTGCCCGCGCGGGCCAGCAGCAGGGCCGTCTCCCGAGCCCCGGGAGGCCGCACGACCACCCACCGTGACCCGTCCGGGCGTGGCGTGTCCTCCACCAACTCGAAGCCGAGCCCGCCGACGTAGAAGTCGAGCGCCTCGTCGTACTCGTTCACCAGCAGCGCGACCAGTCCCAGATGTGCCATCCGCCCATTCTGCGCAACGGACACTCCGGCGCCGCCGGGGGCGTCACCATGGTCGGCAAGGTCACGCGGGAACCTGGCGGGACGCACTCCCGTCCCATTCAGCGGTAGAGAGGTGGTGAGCGGGATGCGTCCGCGCGGAACGACACTGGTGGCGACGCTGCTCGGCCTGGGGCTGTGCGGCCTGGCACTGACCGGCTGCGCCGGACCGGCCGACCCGCCGAAGGGTCCCGGCCCTGCCGAGATCGCCGAGAAGTGGACCTCCTGCGCCGAGGTCGCGCCGCAGGCGGGCGTCATGCTGCCGGTACGTCCCGGATCGGCGACGTCGCCGCCCGCCGGGGTCGAGCCGCGCGTCGGACGGATCGATCCGGCGTTCACCCCGGTCGCCGCCGTGCTGTGCGGCCGCGACGTCGTGCCGGGGGCCGCCGGTGGCCGGGAACAGGTGGCCGTCGAGCGCCGCGCCGACGAGATCGGCCCGCTGGTCGCCGCGCTGGCACTGGCCGACGAGGAACGGGGCCGGGGCGACGTCGCCTGCACCGCCGACATGCTGGTCCCGCCCTGGCTGGCGCTGCTCGACGACCAGGGTCGGTGGCTACGGCCGTACCTGCCGATGGATGTCTGCGGCAAGCCGCGCAGGGAGGTCCGCGCGGCCCTGGACGGGCTGCGGTTGACCAGCGTCGACAGCCGTACCGTCGGGATCGTCGAATCCTCGGCGGCCGAGGCCGCCGGATGCGCGCAACAGTGGGCGGACATGGTGTGGGTGCAGGCCAGCATCGGCGGTCCCGACCCCGTCGCGCCGGGCGCCGCGCCGGGCGCCGCGCCGAAGACCGGGCCGCTGCGCCTCTGCGTCTACCAGGTGCCCCCGTCCGAGCGGGGCGGCGGCAAACCGGCAGGTGACTTCGTGTACGGCCGGCCGCTCCCGCCCGAGCGGCAGGCGGACGTGCTGCGGGCGCTGGTCGGCACGCGACCGGTGGCCGACTGCGCCACCCCGGCGTCCCGCTTCGCGGTGCTGCGGCCCGTCGACGACAACGGGCCGCAGTGGTACGTCGAACTCGATGCCTGCCGGCGGTTCCTGGCGGTGGCACCGTCCGGTGGGTCACAGCTCGGGCAGGGCGACGCCGCGCTGGCGGCGCTGCTGGGACCGAGCTGACCCGGCTCAGCGGATGGGCAGCGCCTTGGTGCCGGCACCGGCGATGGACCGCTTGACGGTGGTGCCGCCGGACCAGTAGTAGCAGCGCACGCCGCGGTCGCCGCGCTCCCACAGCAGACGGTTCGGAAAGCGGTACGAGGTGCCGGTGCGGTAGACCAGATCGCCGTCCACCGGCACCTTCGCGTACCGGGCGATGACCTTCCGGCAGGCCGCGTGGATGGAGTCCTCGTCCCGGGTCGCGTCATCCCAGGAGCGGTCCGGTGCCATCCAGGTGCCGGCGTACTCGAACTGATGTCCGGCGGTGCAGGCGACCGGCCGCAGCATGTTCCACTTGTCCTCGTTCATGCACCCGTAGTGCAGCGGAGAGCGGGTGGCCAGGGCGTTGCGCAGCGAGCCGCCCCGCTGGATCGCCGCATCGCTCTCGCCGTTCGGGCCGTTGACCTCGTCCAACTCGAAGATGTCGCACCGGTACCAGCGCGCGCCACCCGACCAGGCGGCCGGCGACGGCGGCGCGACCTGCACCGACAGGCGGGCGTCGCGCCAGTCGCCGCCCACGAACTGCTTCGCGCGCTTGTCACAGTCGGCGAAGGTCGACCGCATGGTCGCCGACTCCGTCTTGGGCGGCGCGGTGCGGGTGGCCAGAGCGCCGGTGAAGGTGCCGACGTGGAAGGTCTCCACCTTGTGGGTCTTCGCGCAGTCGACGGGGGAGTAGCTGCTCAGGTACGACGTGGCCTCGTCGATGAGGTGGCACTCGTCGGCCTTCGGGACGAACTGCTGCGCCGCCGCCATCGGCTGCCAGTCGTCGGCCAGATCGCCATCGGTGCCGGCCGGCGTGCCGCAGCCCGCCAGCGTCATCGTGAGGATCGCAGCCGTGAGCGCCGCCCAGCCGTACCGTCGCATGTGTTTCTCCCCGTGGCCCCCGTGTCGAACGCGGGCAGCATATGGCACGGCCGTGACCGACCGGCACCGGCTTCCGGTGCGGTTCGGCCGGCCTTACCGCCACTGCTCGTCCCTCGTGCGGACGACCAGCACCAGCAGAACGACGCCGAGGGCGGCGAACGCGAGCCCGACCGGGGGAATCGTCCAGTTCATCAGGAACGACATCGAACCGTTGGTATGCCCGTTCGCCGCTACGAACCTGTCGGGCGCGGCCGGGTCCACCCACACGTCCATCGTCGGGCCGGGAGTCCGGTGGCAGCCGGTCCCACCCGCGCAGGGAATCCAGGTGCTGTACGACCTCGACTCGTACAGATAGGAGACCTCGATCCGGTCGATCCCGCTGCCCCGGCCGTGGCCCCCGGCCCGATCGGAGACGTAGGCCGTGACCGGCACGCCGTCCGCGCGCAGGCGAGCCGCCTCCGACGACACGTGCCAGCGGTAGACCCCGGCACCAATGGCCAGGCCCAACCCTCCAAGCAGCATGGGCAGCGCGATCAGCAGCACCCGCACGCGCGGACGCAGACTCCTCGGAGCGGGTGGCGGCGACCGACGCCGTCGTCTGGACACCGGGCCATCGTCCACCGTGGGCGCAACAGTGGGCGTCACCAGGTGTCGGGGTGGTCGAGGTCGGGGGCGGGGCGGTACCCGCCGAGGATCGTCAGCGCCTCCGCCTCGGTGTAGCCGTTGCCCCAGCCCTCGCGGAACGCCTCGACGAAGAAGGGGTCGACGGTCATCTCCAGGACGTCGTCACCCTGTCGACGTGCCCGGTAGGGGCCCGCGACGAGGTCCGCCGACCTGACCCGGTGGCCCGGGGCGGGCTGCGCCCGGACCGTCAGCCAGCGGCCGGCGTCGTCGCCGACGACGAGCGAGCCCTCGGCGATCGCGCCCCTCTCCGACCGGCCGAGGGTGACCGAGCATTCCAGCAGCCGCGCGCCGGCCGGCAGTGCTTCCAGGTGGAACGGCACCACGCAGCGGCGGGCACCGTCGAACCGCACCCGGCCCGCCGTGCCGGTCGCCTCGTCGCTGGTGACCGCGTACGTGTCCAATTGCGCCCAGAGCCCGTCGGTGGGCTGCCAACGGACGAACCACAGCTTCTGGTCGCCGGACGGATCGAACCAGGCGACCCCCGGCCGGTCACCGACCCGCACGTCGGTCCGGGGCTGCGGGCGGCCGGACGAGGACAGGGTCTGCGGCAACGCGTCCAGCGCCGCGACGCTGCGCGCCAGCGCGAAACGCGCCGCGCCGTCCGGGCCCCGGAACTCGACACTCTCGGACCCGCGCCCGGTACGCCAGGTGGCGGATTCGGCGCTGCTCACAAGCGCGTCCGCCGAGAAGTGGATGGTGGTGGGGTCGGCGCCGACGACATCCTCGGGTCGTACCGCGTTCTGTACGGACGCCTCCGGCAGTAGGAGCGTTGTGGCTGGCGGCATCGGGTCATCGGCGCTGGGGATGGTCAGGCCCACCGCGGCGAGGGCCGCACACGCCGCCGCCGCGCCCGCGGCGAGCAGCCCACGGCGACGCCGCCGCAGACGGCGACCGTTCTGACGGGCCTGCTCGACGATGGGTGTCGGGTCGATGTCGCCACCGGCGCGATGCGCGAGCGTGGCGGCGAGCTGCCGATCAAAGTCGCTGACCATCAGAGGTCTCCTGCCCGTGCGAGGGTCGGTGCTTCCTGCCGTCGGCGCAGCGTCGTCAGGGCGCGCTTCGCGTGGGTGCGTACCGTGCCGGTCGAGCAGGCGAGGATCTCGGCGATCGCCGTGTCGTCGAGATCCTCGTAGTAGCGCAGGACGATCACGGTCCGCTGACGCGCCGGCAGGTCGGACACGAGCCGCCACAGCGCGTCGCGCTCGACGACGCCGACCGCCTCGTCCACGTCACCCGCCCGATCGAGTACGGCCGCGACGGTGACCTCCCGGCTCCTGCGCCGACGCCACCACGAGTGGTGGGCGTTGACGAGCATGCGGCGGACGTAGGCGTCCGGTTGATCCGTCCGCGAGATACGACCCCAGCGGGCGTACGCCCGAGCCAGGACGTCCTGGACCAGGTCCTCGGCCCGGTGCTCGTCGCCGGTCAACAGGCGCGCGAGCCGCACCAGCGCCGATGTGCGGGCGAACGCGTATTCCTCGAACGTCACGCCCTATTAACGCCGGGGGCCGTGCCGCCCGTAGACACCCGTTCGGCACTTCTTCCGCAGCGGAGCCCTACTTGTCGCTGACGTAGGTCCCGCGCTGCGGCACGGTCATGACCAGTCCGCGCTCGCGCAGCAGGCGCACTGCCGCACGGACCGTGCCGCGGGCGACGCCGTACTCCTGCTGAAGCGTGGACTCGCTGGGGATCGGTCGCTTCGGTGGCAGCTCGCCGGTCTCGATCCGCTTGGCGATCACGTCAGCGAGCTGCACGTACATCGGCGTCGGAGACAGCGGATCGATCATGAACGCAACCTAGGGCACGTCCATGGACGTCTAGACCTCTGGTACGTCTATAGACGTACACATACGTATAGCGCTACCGTCGCGGAAGAGAGGGTGACAGTCCGTAGGAGGCTGGATGCGAAGGGTTCGTTTCGATGATTACCTGCTGTCGACGGCACTGACCCTCGCGCGCCGTCACCGTCCGGCCTGGAGCTGGGAACGATGGCGTTACGTATGTCGCTGTGGTGCCGAGCTGCCCTGCCACTCTCGTCATCGCATCCCCATCAACCGGGGCCACTGGCCGGGCGAGGACCAATGACGCGGCACGGGCCGACCCTGCCGCTCTGGCTGTGCGTGACGTGCGACCGCCCCTGGCCGTGCCTGGCGCGACGAGAGGAACTGCGGGGCGAGTACGCGGAGGATTCGTGCGCGCTGAAGCTCTACATGGGCATGTGCCTCGCCTCCGCCCGCCAGGACATGAGCTGGGCGCGCCCGGAGGCCCTTCGACTCCGCTTTCTCGGTTGGGTGCCGTGACCGCGTTCAAGGCCGGTGATGTCGTGCTTATCGGTCCGGAATGTTCAGTGCAGTTCGGCGGGGACAGAGCACTCCGCGTCCGGCTCGTGTCGATCGGCGCGTCCGACCCGTACCACGGCTGGGTGTGGTTGACCGGCTACGTGCTCGATGCGAAGGGCATGGCCACCGACAAGCGGGAGGTCTATGTCCGCAGCGCTGGCATCAAGGCTTGTAGCCCGGTGCCGCCTCGGACGTGGCGCGTGGGTCAGAAGGTGTCCGGGCTTGCATCGCATGCCCAGCGCAATGAAGAAGGCCGTCCTGCGACTGTGCTTTCGCAGTGATCGATGATCCAGCGAGGTCTGCCTCACTTTCCAACTGAGGGGTCTACGCTGCCGCCCATGACGAGCCCGCTCAACAACATGCCGCTTTACCGGCAGTTGGCTGACCTGCTCGCCAAGCAAATCGAGGAGGGCAAGCTCCGACCTGGGCAGCCCTTGCCGAGCGAACTTCACTTGCAGCAGACTTACGGCGTGGCGCGCGGGACCGTCCGGATGGCAATGCGCGAGCTGCGCGAACGCGGTCTGGTTGTCACCGTCCACGCGCGAGGCACCTTCGTAGCCGAACAAGGGTGACCAAGAAGGGCCTCGGTTCTGACGCCGTCGGGCACCAGGGTCGCGCGGACCGTGACCGGCGTGGGGCTGTTAGCCCGTTCATAGTCCGCAGTCACCGGACGGCTCATCTTGAGGAGGTGGCGCCATGGACCGCTTCGAGGGCCGCTGCTGGCTGGACTGGTGGGCCAACAGCTCGCTGACGTTCGGCCCCGTCGAAGTCGCCGTCGTGATCACCGCCAGCGACGCCGGCTGGGACGCACGCGGCCACCTGGTCGGCGACTCCGACGACGACCGCGACGGCTTCGCGTTCCTGTGCGACCTCGATCCCGTCTTCACGCTGCGCTTCGAGGACGAGAGCACCGTCGAGGTCACTGTTCATCCCTTCCAGGACCACCGACGGTTCACGCTCACCGAATACATCGGGCCGGTGAATCACCAGGTCGGTTAGCACGTCGACCTGACCCGACACCTCCCTGATCTGACAGCGGGCGGGCCGTTCAGCTTTTGGTCTCGTACCTGGTCAGGAGCACGCCGCCGGGGAACGTCCTGGTCTCCACCAGGCTCAGGCTCACCCACTTGTCGAGGGCCGTGAAGAACGGTCTGCCACCGCCGATGAGGACCGGGTGGGTGACCAGCACGTACTCGTCGATCAGCCCTTCCCGCATGGCCTCCGCCGCGAGGGTGGCGCCGGCGATGTCCAACGGACCGCCGTCCCCGTCCTTGAGCCGGATGATCTCGGTGACCGCGTCGCCGGTGTGCAGGCGGGCGTTCCAGTCGACCGTGTCGATCGTCGAGGAGAAGACCACCTTCGGCATGTCCCGCCAGCGGCCGGCGAACTCGATCGTCGCCGGTGTGGCACCCGGTTGCTGGTCGGCGGTCGGCCAGTGGGAACTCATCGCCTCCCACAGCCTGCGCCCGTACAGGGCCGTAGCGGTCGCCGCCACCCGGTCGGACCAGAATTGGAAAAGTTCGTCGCTCGGCACACCCCACCCGAGGTCGTCACCGGGCGCGGCGACGTAGCCGTCCAGGCTCACGCTCATACCGAAGGTCAGTTTCCGCATCGGGTCAGCCTGCCGTATGTCAGTCCTCCGCGCATGGACCGGCACAATGCAGGAAAAATCCGCGAATGGTGGCGGCGGGATGCAGGGGAGGCGGTCATGGCCGAGGACGACAACCGCCCGCTGAAGCGGGTCGACAGCCTGGACGACCTGGTCACCTGGCTGCGATGGCTGGCTGATGACGTCGCTCGCGATCCAGACGCGGTCGAGAACATGACCACAGACCGCTACCTGAAGGCGTGCGCGGCGTTTCTACAGGACCGAAGCCGCCTACAGAAGCGTGCCGGCCGACCGCTGCCGGCGCAACCGACCTGGCAACTCCTCGCGGACGCCCTGCGTGCCGGCTGCTTCTACGAGTAGACCCGCCCCGCAGACGAAGTCGTCAGAGCTGCTGGACGATCTGGATCGGGTTGCCGTCCGGGTCGGCCGTCCACGCGATCAGCAGGCGGTCGAGCCACCGGTGCGGTGCGGCCAGGGCGGGAGCGCCGTTCGTCGTGAGGGCCGCGTAAGCGCCGGCGGTGTCGTCGGTCCAGAGGATCACCGCCGCCCGCTGACCCTGCGGTACGGGATCGAGTCCGTGGTCCTCGCGCGTGGAGGTCACCGAGGCGATACCGATCTTGTAGCCGTCGAGCGTCAGGTCGATGTGGATCGGCTCGCCCTCGGTCGGTACCCGGAAGGTCTCGGTGAAGCCGAGACCGCCATAGAACTCGGCGGCGCGCGGGACGTCCTCGCTGAAGAGAATCACCTGAGGAGTTCGGAACATCGACACGCGACGACGCTATCAGCGGACTCGCTGCGCGTCCGCCGCAGTCGGCACGAGCAGCGCGGCGGCATTCAGGATGCCGAGGCAGGTCGCCGTCTGCGACGGTCTGCGCGCCACCTGATCAATCCCACTCGGCCCGCCCGCCGCCGTGGAGCGCGGAGCCCCACCGTTCACCGGGTCGGCGGCAGGACTCCGTCGTCGCCTTGGAGGTTGGCTCCCAAGTCCTCGGCAGCCGCTCCGAACACCCGGTCCTCGTGAGCGGCAGCGGGGCGCAGGTGTTCCCCCTGCGGGTCGTAGCAGACGAGCCCGTGGTCGATGGCTAGTTGCGCCGCTGCCGCGGAAACCTCGTCGGCCCGGTTGAAGGGGATCGTGAAGTAGACCATCGGCCCGGACGCCTCGTCGACGAGTCCGTTCGACAGGGGGTAGAGCTGGGCGTCGTGGCCATAGAGGTCGGGCCAGCGTTCCGCGACGGCATCGACGTAGGCGCGGATCCGGGGCGTGGGCGGCAGCTCCTCGAACTCGAAGTACTGCTGGTACAGCGCTTCGTACAGCTCGCCGGCCGTTTCGTCGTCGGCGGGCATGTCGCCCTCCCACACCGCCAGGTCGTAACTCATGCGAGGCAGTATGGCCGCCTGCTCGACGGCCGGCCCGACGGATGGCACCCGGTAGGTGCGTGAGAGCATCGATCGATGTTGCGCTATGACGAAGCGGAATTGACCGCCTACGTCACCGAGCGCTGCTCCGGGGTAGCGCTGGCCTTGCACGACACGACGGACCAGGCCGCGGGCATCGCGGCCCTGCGGCGTGCGGTTCGGGCGGTCAGCCAGATCTCACATCCGGACGAACCCGACTGCCCGTTGCCGAGCTGGTGCAGCGTACTGGTCGAGGACGCCGTTCCGGTGTTCCGTCTTGACCTCAAGGATGAAGGTCAGTACGCCGAGCGGGTCGTTCGGATCCTGCTCGAAGAACTCGAGGCGGCCGGCATCGACGGTCGACTTGCGCCCAGGACGCCACCACAGCCGCCCTTCGACTATGACGCCCAGGCGGACATCTTCTCCGGCGCCGCGACGGGGCTGCTGGAGCTGGACGCGCGAGGGCTGCCGCCACACTTTCCCGCCGGGTTCCCGGTACCGCAGAATGCCGTGCTCGTACTCGCCCAGCAGGCCCGCGACGGCACCTGGGAACACGCCGCGTGGCGGCGCTCGGGCCGGCCGTTCACCGAATACCTGGAGCAGCTGCGGAGCTTCGGATGTGACCTGGGCGCCGTGCCCGCAGCCGAGATCGCCGACTACGTCGACAAGACGTGCATGGTCAGGTATTCGCTGCGTCGGGGCGGTGCGGGTGGCAGCGTCTCGCTCTACCACGAATGGCACGAGCACGGGCAGCCGCCGTCGAACTGGTACGTCAACGTCGTCTGGCACACCGAACCGGAGAAGACGTCGCCACCGCCGGTCGCCGCCACCCGCGGTGTGGATCGGGCGACAGCACGCCAACTGGTGCCGGCGTTCGCCGGACCCGAACACGTCACCAGCTGCGAGACGCTGCTCGCGATCAGTGCGGCGTCGCTCGCCGTGACTGCGGTGCAGAGTGCCCTGCCGGCTCGCTGCCACCATGATCAGAACTTCCCGCTCTGGCAGCACCGTCAGCTCGCTCCGCTGCTGAGGGGTCTGGACGCCGACCAGATGACGATTATTCGCCATGTCTGTCTGACGGCGATCTCCAACTGGGTGTACCACGGAATGGCGCGTCTGCCGCGCTTGTCCCTGGCCCGCGACGACGCCGGCTATCTCTACGCGCCAGAGGTCCGGCACGGGGTCGCGTCGACGCTCCAACCCGAGCAGACACTCGGGACCGAAACGCTCCACGCGTTGCAGACCGCCGCGATCACACTGAGCCCGCTGATCCAAGATCTACGCACCGCCATCGCCGACCCCCTGACCCCGATTCTGGGCCAGCTCGCTGGGCACGAGGACGGCAGGCCGCTGGGCGAATCTGTCCACGGCCCCGGCACCCACCAGGTCAACCTGGCGATGCGTCAACGAGCCGGCAGGCTCTCGAGGACCTTTTCGGACGTCAGCCCCGAACAGTTGACCGAGGCACGCGACGCCTACTGGCACATTGCCGCGAACCGGCCGACTCCCTGATCCGTGACCGACCGACTCCGGTGGAGAGGTGCGCCCGGCAGGATTCGAACCTGCGGCCTTGGGATTAGAAGTCCCCTGCTCTATCCGCTGAGCTACGGGCGCGCGGCGTGGAAGTCGCGCCAGAAGGGTACCGCCGACCCACCGCGCGTCGGGTCGATGGGTGCCGCCTCCACGTTGCCGTGCAGAGTCTCACGAGGCGGCTCCGGTCGGCATCCGGGTTCCCGCGAGGAGGCCGGTCGTCTCCCCGTACCCTCGGCTGGTGTTGCTGGACCCCGACGCCGAGAGCAGCGTCGCCTACGAGCTGTGCCAGGTCGTCGGTCGGGCGATCCTGCCCTACCGCGCGGCCGACGCCTACGGCACCGCCTTCTTCTACCAGGGTGGCGACGACCCGGTGGGGGAGGCGCTGCTGACGGCGGCCGACCTCGTCGGCGCGGCGGGCGGTGAGTTGGGCCTGCGGGCGAGCGTCACCGAGCCGGCGGGCGTCGCGCCCGACGCCGTCGCGCAGGGCGAGATCGTGCCCGGTTGGTCCAGCTTTGCGGGTGACGGGGTCGCGGTGCTGCCGACCGCCGGTCTGCACCGCTACGCGGGCGACGGCGGCTGGCGGTGGCGCGTGCAGCCGGTACCGGCGGGGATCGCCGCCGGGCCCGAGGCCGTCGCCGACGCCAGCTCCGCCTTCGTCCTGGCCCACGGGGTACGCGAGGACGGCTCCCGCCCGCTGGAGGTGGCGATCGAGCGCGTGATCCGCGACGGGGACGAGGTGCGGATCACCGCGGAACTACCCCCGGGGTACGTCGGGGCGCCCGTCTTCGTCGTGCGGGCCGACGCCACGGGTGACGTGTCGCTGTACTGCCTCGGCCTGGTCCTGCCCGGCGTCGGCGGCCACCCGGTGGCGACCTTCGACCGCATCGGCGCGGTCCTGTCGGCCGCGCACGGCGACGCCTGAACCCGGCTCGACCGCTCAGTCGCCGACCGCCGTTGCCTCCGCGGTGTCGGTCGACGGGCGGCGGCTCTGCGGCACCGTGGGCACGTCGGTGTCGGCATCGTCGTCGGCCGGAGCGGTGGGGCCGGCGGCCAGGAACGCCTCGGCCCAGCGGCCCACCTCGTCGAAGACCTTGGCGCGTACGGCCGGGCCGGAGAGCGTGAGGTCGTGCAACCCGCCGTCGAAGCGGGCCAGGGTGACGTGCTGGCCGAGGCGGGGCGCGTACTTGACCATGTGCCCGACGTCCAGCACCGCGTCGGCGAGGGTGGCGTTGTCGTGCCACTTCGTGCCCCGGAAGGAACGGGTCGAACAGGCCAGCAGCACCGGCACCGGGATGTCCAGTCCGGCGCGCAGCCGACGCTGACCGGTACGGATCGCGTTCAGCCAGCCGGCCCGCACCGGGAACCCGGCCAGCGGCTTCCAGGCCAGGTCATAGGTCCACTCGCCGCGGTGGTCGGCGTGCAGGCTCTCGCCGTACACCGTGCCCAGGCCCAACGGCAGGACGCGGTGCGGCGCCCTGCGGCCCAGCCGAGCGACGGCGGCCGCGAGGGGTCGACGGACCACCCAGGGAGCGTTGAGGTCGAAGAAGGGGCTGTTGAGGACCAGGCCGTCGACGATGCCGGCGTCGCGGCGGGCGTCCGCCCAGAGCGAGATGATCAGGCCGCCGGTGGAGTGGCCCATCACCAGCAGGGTGTCGTGCTCGTCCTCGTCGCGGATGATCTCGGCGGCGGCGTCCAGCTCGGGGAAGTAGTCGCTGATGTCACGGCAGAAGTTCGGTGTCTGGTGCGGGAGCAGACTACGCCCGTACTTGCGCAGGTCGAGCGCGTAGAAATCCCAACCACGCTCGGCGAAGAAGTCGGCCAGGTGGGTCTGGAAGAAGTAGTCGACGAACCCGTGCACGTAGAGCACCGCCCGCCGGGTGGGGCGCTCGGCCCGCCGCCGGACCAGGGTCGCGACAACGGGACCTTCCTCGTCGGTGCCCAGGTCGATCGTCTGCCGCTCGTACGGCGGCCCCAACACGTCCGGTTCCACAACCACGACGCTACGCCGCCAGCCCTACCCGACGGTAGCCCGCCGCCCACGCTCCCGCGCGGCGCGCCCGTTCCTGCCGCGCCCGCCCCGCGCCCCCGCCCGCGCCCGCCCCGCGCCCCCGCCCGCGCCCGCCCCGCGCCTCCGCGTCGATCATGGAGTTGTGGTGCCCCGCGAAAAAGATTTAGGGGGTATAACGACCACCACAACTCCATGATCGACCAGGTTATGAGGGGGTCAGGCGGTTTCCGCGTCGGCGCGGGCCGGGTCCTCGTCGATCGGGTCGGTCTCGCCCTGGGGCTGGGGGATGTCGCGCAGGTGCTTGTTGTTACGCGGCTCCTGGCGGGTCTTGGCGTCGTTGAGCTTCCGCCGCAGGTCGTCGCGGACGTCGTTGAGGGCGGCGTGCAGGTCCTCCTCGGTGGAGGTGGTGACGATCTTCTGCCGGCCGGCGATCCAGCACTCCAGCGTGACCTTCTGACCCCGCGCCTCCCGGTCCTTCACCGACACCTCCAGCTCGGTGGCGTCGGCGTGGAAACCGGCCAGCCGGGCGTCGAGGGTGGCGAACTGCTCGGCGATCCAGTTGCGGTCGCCCTGCGAGAACCCCGCGCCGACCCGCAGGCACTCACCCACGGTCGCCGGGTTCGTCACGGCGCTCATCGCCGCACCTCGGAAACGGTCGCGGAGCCGAAAGTAGTGATCGTCATGGTGCTGACCTCTCGTCGACGTGGAGCTTGTCGGTGGTGCGTTGATCAAATCCATACCCAGTTCGGTCGGCTCCGGAACCGCCATTGGCCGCTCGGGTGGGTCGGCCGTACCACAACAGGGCTTGATCAGGGCGTTGTCCACAGGTGGGCCGTTGTCCACAGGTCGAGGTGGCGGCGCTGGCGGTGGCCGTCGACATCGCACAGGCTCGATGCCGAGTCGACTCGCGCTGGCAGACCCCGGATCCCCTGGAGGGACGATGTTCGACACGTACGTCACGATCGTCGGCAACATCTTGACGGCGCCCGAGTGGCGCCGGACCAAGGAGAGCAACACGCTGGTGGCCAACTTCAAGGTCGCCTCCACCGCCCGCCGACTCGACCGCGACAGCGGCCGTTGGGTCGACGGGAACTCGCTGCGCGTCCGCGTCAACTGCTGGCGCAAGCTCGCCGAGGGCGTCGCCGCGTCGGTGATGGTCGGCGACCCGGTGGTGGTCTGCGGTCGGCTCTACACCCGCGACTGGGTCGACGAGGCCGGCACCCACCGCACCCTCTACGAGCTGGAGGCGGTCGCCGTCGGCCACGACCTCTCCCGGGGCCGTGCCCGCTTCCTGCGCAACCGGCCGACCATGACCACCAGCACCGTCGAGGACGCCGCCACTCAGAGCCGCGTGCACGGCGAGCCCACCGAGTCGGTACCCGCCGAGGAGGCGCCGGCGCTGCCCGACGACGGTCCGCTCGACGACGACTTCGAGCTGCCCGAGTACGCCGCGCCGCGTACCGGCGCACTGGGTCGCGGTCCGTTCGACTCCTCCCTGGACGGCATCGGTGCCGTTCCGGCGTCGCTGGACGACGACGGGCTGGCCCTCGCGGCGGCGGACGACACCGACCCGGAGGGCGACCCCGACGACGAGTTGGGGCCGGTGCCCGACGAAGGTCAGCCGGACGTCCCGGCGTCCGGTCGGGGGCGGCGGGGCCGGGGTCGGGTTCCGCAGCCGGCGTGAGCGTCCGTTCCCGGGGCGGCGGAGCGGACGCCTGAGAGGTCGGTTCGCGTCGGTGGCACGACGGGGGCGGGGTGGCGGCGCGGTCGGCGTCGTCACCCCGCGTGGGCAGAACGGGCAGAGGAGAGTTCGATGGGGTACGGCGGCCGCGGCTGGCTCGTGCGGTGCTCGTCTAGGCTGGCCGGCCGGGGGTGGTGAGCGTGCGACGGACAGCACCGGTGGCGAACGCGGTGGGCCTGGTGGCCGGTTACGCGCTGGACGGGCTGCTCGGCGACCCTCGCCGGTGGCACCCGGTCGCCGGGTTCGGTCAGCTGGCCGGCACTCTGGAACGTCGCCTGCACCGGCCGGACCGGACCGCCGGGGCGGCGTTCACCGCGCTGGCGGTCGGCGGTCCGGTGGCGCTCGGGGTGGTCGCCGCGGTGGCCACCCGACACCGGCCGGTGAGCCGCGCGGTCCTCGTCGCCGCCGGCACCTGGACCGTGCTGGGCGGACGCACCCTGCGGCGCGAGGCCGCGATCATGGGTCGGACGCTGCGCGGCGGCGATCTGCCCGCCGCCCGGGAGCGCCTCGGCAACCTGTGCGGCCGGGACCCGTCGACCCTGGACGAGTCGGAGTTGGCCCGGGCCACCGTCGAGTCGGTCGCGGAGAACACCTCCGACGCGGTGGTCGCCCCGCTGCTCTGGGGTGCGGTCGCCGGCCTGCCCGGCCTGCTGGGTTATCGCGCCGCGAACACGCTGGACGCGATGGTGGGGCACCGGTCGGAGCGCTACGCCCGGTTCGGCACCCCGTCCGCCCGCCTGGACGACCTACTCAACCTCGTGCCGTCCCGGCTGACCGGGCTCCTCACCATCGCCGTCGCTCCGGTGGCGCACGGCGACCGGGAGCGCGCCTGGCGGGTGTGGCGACGAGACCGCAACGACCACCCGAGCCCCAACGCCGGCCAGTGCGAGGCGGCGATGGCCGGCGCGCTCGGCGTCCGCCTCGGTGGCCGCAACAGGTACTTCGGGCGTTCCGAGGTCCGCCCGTTCCTGGGCGACGGACCCCGTCCCGAGGCGCGACACCTCAAGCGGGCGGCGCGCATCTCCGGGGCCGTCGGCCTGGCGGCTCTCGGGCTGGCCGCCGCCTACCCGCTGACCGTCGGTCGCCTCACCGGCGCAGCCGCGCGGCGGGGCCTGCGCGCCGTGACGGGGCGGGGGAGCGGGCGGTGAGCGGCGGGCTGCTGGTCGCCGGCACCACCTCGGACGCCGGCAAGAGCGTGCTCACCGCCGGCATCTGCCGCTGGCTGCACCGGCGGGGCGTCAAGGTGGCGCCGTTCAAGGCGCAGAACATGTCGAACAACTCGGCTGTCGTCGTCGGGCCGGACGGGCGGGGTGGGGAGATCGGCCGCGCCCAGGCCATGCAGGCCGCGGCGTGCGGGCTCGCACCGGACCTGCGTTTCAACCCGGTGCTGCTCAAGCCGGGCAGTGACCTCGCCAGTCAGGTGGTCCTCCTCGGCGAAGCGGTCGACACGATCACCGCCGGCACCTTCCGGCAGTTGCGACCCCGGCTCGCCGAGACCGCGTACGCGGCGCTGGCCGAGCTGCGCGCCGCGTACGACGTGGTGATCTGTGAGGGCGCGGGCAGCCCAGCGGAGATCAACTTGCGGGCCGGGGACTACGTCAACATGGGGCTCGCCCGGCACGCCAACCTGCCCGCCATCGTGGTCGGCGACATCGACCGGGGTGGCGTCTTCGCGTCGATGTTCGGCACGGTGGCCCTGCTCGACCCGGCCGACCAGGCCCTGGTCGCCGGCTTCGTGATCAACAAGTTCCGGGGGGACCTCGGCCTGCTCCAGCCAGGGCTGGACATGCTGCGTCACGTGACGGGCCGTCCCACGTACGGGGTGCTGCCGTGGTCGCTCGACCTGTGGCTCGACGCGGAGGACTCCCTCGCCTACGGCCGGGTACTCGGGCGACCCGCAGCCCCACACGGCACCGAATGGCTGGATGTGGCCGTCGTCCGGCTGCCCCGCATCAGCAACGCCACCGACGTGGAGGCGCTCGCCACCGAGCCGGGTGTCCGCGTACGCCTCACCGTCGAGCCGGCCGAACTGGCCTCCGCCGACGTGATCGTCCTACCTGGCTCGAAGTCGACCGTCGCGGACCTGACCTGGCTGCGCGAGACCGGTCTCGCCGACGCGGTCGCCGCCCACGCGGCAGCCGGCAAGCCGCTGCTCGGCCTCTGCGGCGGGTTCCAGATGCTCGGCCGGGCCATCCACGACCCGGTCGAGAGTCGGCAGGGCAGCGTACCCGGGCTCGGTCTGCTGCCCATCGAGATCACCTTCGACCCCCGCAAGACCGTCCGGCAGTCGGTGGGCGCCGGCCCCGGCGACGTGACGGTCCGCGGCTACGAGATCCACCACGGGTACGTCTCGCAGGCCGACCCGGCGTTGCCCCCACTGCTGACCGGGGCCGACGGCGCGGGCGAGGGAGCGGTGCTCGGCCCGGTGCACGGCACGCACTGGCACGGTGCGTTCGAGTCCGACGGCTTCCGCCGCTGGTTCCTCACGGAGGCGGCGCGGCTGGCCGGGCGTACCGGCTTTCAGGTCGCGCCGGCCACCAGCTTCGCCGCCGCCCGGGAACGCTCGCTCGACCTGCTCGGCGACCTCGTCGAGGAGCACCTCGACACCGACGCGCTCTGGCGGCTCATCGAGACCGGCGCACCCGAGGCTCTCCCCTTCATCCCACCCGGCGCCCCGCCCACCTGAACGCGCCACCCCCGCGCCGGACCGACCGCCTCCAGCGTCGACAGCGGCACGGCTGCTCCTGACCCCCGCCTCCACCGTCGATCATGAAGTTGTGGTGCCTGATACGCCAGGAATGGTCCCCCTACGTCCCCCACCACAACCCCATGATCGGCGGGGCTGGAGTGGCGGGCGGGTCAGAGGCGGATGTCGGCGGGGCGGTCGGTGGTGGGCAGGCCGGCGGCCAGCCACGCGTCGACGCCGCCGATCATGTCGGTGGCCCGGCGCAACCCGAGGGTCTGCAGGCTGGCGGCGGCCAGGCTGGAGCTGTAGCCCTGGCGGCACACCACGATGATCTCCCGGTCGTACGCGGTGGCCTCCGGGATGCGCCAGGCGCTGGCCGGGTCGAGCCGCCACTCCAGCACCGTGCGGTCGATGACGACCGCCCCGGGAAGGTCACCCTGTTCGCGGCGCTGCGTGTCGGTACGGGTGTCGACAAGCAGAGCGCCACCGCGGACCGCCTCGACGGTCTGCTGTGGAGTCAGTCGGTGCAGCCCGGCGCGGGCCTGTTCGAGTAGGGCGTCGATGCCGGGGCTCATCACGTCTCGGAGCACCACCCGATGATGCCGACTCGACTCCCGGCTCGCGCGCCGAACGGGCGGCCCGTCACCCGTCGCCACCCCAAATCCCCCGGACGTGAGAATGGCCGCCCCTGACGGCCTCAGCCGGACGTGTCACACCGCCCAGTCGGCCGTGATCGACTCGATTTCAAGGATGTCGGGGCGTCCCCGTCGGCGCGACACCCCGACATCCTTGAAATCGAGTCGATCATCGGCCCGACCGGGCCGGCCGGACCGGTCTGGCCCGGCGGGCGCGGGTCGGAGCGGGGCCGCGCATACTGCGGTCGTGTACGGACTCGTCGCCAGGGGACCGCTCGGCCGCAAGGGCCCGCCGCTGCGTGACCCCGGCACCCTTCGCCACCCGGACGACGACGGCGGGCCGACGGGGTGTTCCGCCGCGCAGGTGGCACCGGTGGCGGTCGTCGAGGCGTACGCCGAGGTCGCGCGCCGGGTGCTCGCGGGCCCGGCACGGTTGGGACGGACCCGGCTGGTGGCCGTCGACGGGCCGAGTGGCGCGGGCAAGAGCCGGTTCGCGGCGCACCTCGCGGATGCCCTGGCGGCGTTGCCCGGCGGGCGGCCGCCGGTGGTGCACACCGACGACCTGCTCGACGGCTGGGACGACCAGCTCACCTTCTGGCCGCGGCTCGACGGCGACGTGCTGGCCCGGCTGCGCGAGGGTGAGCCGGGCGCGTACCGGCGGTACAGCTGGGTGCGGCGGTCCTTCCTGCCCCGCCCGGTGCCGGTGCCGGTGACGCCGGTGTTGATCGTGGAGGGGGTCAGCGCCGCCCGTGCCGTCGTCCGGCCGGAGCTGACGCTCGCCGTCTTCGTGACCGCGCCCGCGCCGCTGCGGCTGGCCCGCGCGGTCGAACGGGACGGGCCGGAGATCCTGCCGGAGCTGCGTCGCTGGCATGCCGGTGAGCGGACGCACTTCACCGCCGACGACACCGTCGCGCACGCCGACCTGGTGGTCGACGGCGCGCCGACGCTGCTGCTCGACGCGTTGCGCTACTTCGTGCGGGTCCCCACAGCGGGTACGGGCTCCGCCGGCAGGCCTGGGTAAGGCCGGCATACGATGCCGGTCATGACCTCACCGATCATGTCCGAGTCCGAGGTGCGGGCCGCCGTCGAGCGGGAGATGCCCGGCGTACGGGCCGACCTCGAACGCCTCGTCCGCATTCCCGGCATCGCCTTCGACGGCTTCGACCACTCGCACGTCGAGCGTTCCGCCGAGGCGGTCGCCGAGTTGCTGCGCGGCTGCGGCCTGGACGTCGACATCGTGCGTTCCGGCGGGCAGCCGGCCGTGATCGGCCGTCGCGCGGCTCCGCCCGGGGCACCCACCGTGCTGCTCTACGCCCACCACGACGTGCAGCCGGTCGGCGACCGGTCGCTGTGGGAGTCCGACCCGTTCGAGCCGGTGGAGCGCGACGGTCGCCTGTACGGCCGGGGTGCCGCCGACGACAAGGCCGGCATCATGGCGCACGTCGCGGCCCTGCGGGCGTACGGGGACGCCCTGCCGGTCGGTGTGGTGCTGTTCATCGAGGGCGAGGAGGAGTTCGGCTCCGACTCGTTGGAGCGGCTGCTCGTCGAGCACCGCGACGAGATCGCCTCGGACGTCATCGTGATCGCCGACTCCGGCAACTGGGACATCGGCGTACCGGCGCTGACCACCTCGCTGCGCGGCATCGTCAACTGCTTCGTCGAGGTGCGCACGCTGGACCACGCCGTGCACAGCGGCATGTTCGGCGGTGCCGTCCCGGACGCGCTGACCGCGCTGGTCCGGCTGCTGGCGACCCTGCACGACGATGCCGGTGACGTGGCGGTGGACGGCCTCGTGAGTCGCGAGGGCGCGACTGTCGACTACCCGGAGGACCGGGTGCGCGCCGAGGCCGGGCTGGCCGAGGGTGTGCAGTTCATCGGCACCGGTCGGATCACCGACCGGATCTGGACCAAGCCGGCGGTGGCCGTGCTCGGTGTCGACGCTCCGGCCACCGGTGAGGCGCCGAACGCCCTGGTGCCGGCCGCGAAGGCCAAGCTCAGCGTCCGCCTCGCCCCGGGCGACGACCCCAAGCGGGCGTACGCGGCGGTGCGCGCCCACCTGGAGAAGCACGCGCCGTGGGGCGCGCAGGTGACGGTCACCATCGAGCACGACGGCGACCCGTGCGTGATCGACGCGTCCGGACCGATGTTCGACGCCGCCCGCTCGGCGTTCAAGGCCGCCTGGGACGGCACCGAGCCGGTGGACATCGGCATCGGTGGTTCGATCCCGTTCATCGCCACGTTCCAGGAGATGTTCCCGCAGGCGGCGATCCTGGTGACCGGCGTGGAGGACCCGCACGCCCGCGCGCACGGCCCCAACGAGAGCCTGCACCTGGGCGAGTTCGCCAAGGTCTGCCTCGCCGAGGCGCTGCTGCTGGGCAAGGTGGCCGCCGCGGCGGAGTGATAACGGCAAGTTTGCGTCTGATCTGCGCGTTTACGGCGTGTCGCCGATGGGATTGTTATAGGCTTTCGAACATGAGTACGAACGAGGTGATGGCCCGGTTGGGGGCCGCCGTCAGCGCACTGGGGGACGTCGACGTCTCCGCGTGGTCCGAGGAGACGCTCAACGAGCAGCTCGGTGAGCTCTCCGCCGCCCTGGTCGCCCTCGACTCGGTGCTCTCCCGGGTGGCCGGTGAGGTCCGCGCCCGAGGATTGCGCATCGAGGAGCCCGTCTCCGCCTGATTCCCGCCACCCCTCGGTGCCCTGGACAGCAGGGCCCCGCGGGGTCGCGGCCCCGCGCCGACACCGCCCGGGCACGGCAATGTCCGGGCGGTGTCGGAGGTGACTGGCAGGATGAGTCTCGTGCGGTTCATCGACCTGGCGGCCACCTCCGCCGCCGTGGGCGCCACCAGCGGCCGGCGGGCCAAGGTGGAGCTGCTCGCCGACGCGCTGCGCCGGCTCGACCCGGCCGAGGTGGAGCCCGGCGCCGGCTATCTCGCCGGTGAGCTGCGGCAACGCCAGACCGGCGTGGGTTACGCGAGCCTGCGTGACCTGCCCACGCCGGCCGCCGAGCCGACGCTGACCGTGGCTGCCGTCGACGCGGCCATCGCTGAGATCGCCGCTGTGCAGGGCTCGGGGTCGCAGGCCCGCCGTCGCGCGTTGCTCGGCGCCCTCTACGGGGCGGCCACCGCCGACGAGCAACGGCTGCTGACCGGCCTGTTCGGCGGTGAACTGCGCCAGGGCGCGCAGGCCGGGCTGCTCGCCGACGCCGTGGCCCGGGCCGCCGAGGTGCCGGTCGCCACCGTACGCCGTGCCCTGCTGCTCGCCGGTGACCTGCGCGCCGTGGCGGTGGCCGCGCTGCGCGGAGGGGCCGCCGAGCTTGCCGGCTTCGGCCTGCGGGTCGGCCGACCGCTCGCGCCGATGCTCGCCCAGAGTGCCCCCTCGGTCGACGAGGCGCTGGCCGCGACCGGCACGCCCGCAGTGGTCGACGTGAAGCTCGACGGCATCCGCATCCAGGTGCACCGCTCCGGCGCCGACATCGCCGTGTTCACCCGCAGCCTCGACGAGATCACCAGCCGGGTGCCCGAGGTCGTCGCGGCGGTGCGCGCCCTGCCCGGTCGGGAGCTGGTGCTCGACGGGGAGGCGATCGGGCTGGACGAGACGGGCCGCCCGCTGCCGTTCCAACAGACCTCCAGCCGGGCCGCCCGACGCACCACACCGAGCACCACCGGCCGTACCCCGGTCGCCCCGGCGGTGCTCGCGGCCGCCGCCAGCACCGGCACGACGGTGCTCACCCCGTACTTCTTCGACCTGCTGCACCTCGACGGTGAGGATCTGATCGACCTGCCCGGCCACGAGCGGTGGGCCGCGCTCGCCGGCGCGGTGGACGCGTCGTTGCTGGTCGGACGGATGGCGGTCGACGGTCCGGAGCAGGCCGGCGCGGCGTTCGCCGCCGCCCTCGACGCGGGCCAGGAGGGCGTGGTGGTCAAGGCGCCGGACGCCCCCTACGACGCCGGCCGTCGTGGGGCGGCCTGGGTCAAGGTCAAACCCCGACACACCCTCGACCTGGTGGTGCTCGCCGTGGAGTGGGGCAGCGGGCGGCGCAAGGGTTGGCTCTCCAACCTGCACCTCGGCGCCCGTGACCCGCGCACGGGCGACTTCGTGATGCTCGGCAAGACGTTCAAGGGGCTCACCGACGAGCTGCTGCGCTGGCAGACCGAGCGGTTCCTCGGCCTGGCCGTCGAGCGCGGCGACTGGGTGGTCCGGGTGCGCCCCGAGCAGGTCGTGGAGATCGCGTTCGACGGGGTGCAAACGAGCACCCGCTATCCCGGTGGGATGGCGCTGCGGTTCGCGCGCGTGGTGCGCTACCGGGACGACAAGTCCGCCGCCGAGGCCGACACCATCGACGCTGTCCGTGCCATCCACGCCGGCCGGGCAACCGGCTGACGCCGGCCCAGCCTGGCAGGGCGGGGGTCAGGCGGAGGCGCTGGGCGTCGGCTCAGCCGCCCGGTCCAGCGGGGCTGACGCGCCACCGAGGCCGGCGGCCCGGCGTGCCTCACGGCGGGCCACCCAGCCGTAGCCGAAGATCGCCATCGCGGCGAAGAGCCACCACTGCACGACGTAGCCGAAGTTCTGCCAGTTGTTGGTGTGCCCGACCGGTACGGCCTTGAACGCCGGGTCGGCGGCCGGGGTCTGCTCGTCCAGCAGGAGATAGCCGCCGTAGACCGGGTAGGGCAGCTCGCGGGCCAGCCGCGGCACGGCGATCCGGCGCGTCTCCAGCCGCCCGTCGCGGCGGTCCACCGTACCGGCGCCACTCTCGGTCTCGTGCACCCGGCCGCTGACCGTGACGTCGCCGCCGGGCGGGGTGGGTACCGACGGTTGGGCGGTCGCGCCGCCCGGCGCGGGCGGGATCCAGCCCCGGTCCACCAGCAGCGCGGTGCCGTCGGCGAGCACGAGTGGGGTGAGCACCTCGAAGCCGACCCGGCTGTCGACCGTCCGGCCCCGGACCAGGACGGTGTTCGACGTGTCGTACCGGCCGGTCGCGGTGACGCGGGTCCAGACCCGGTCCTTCGCGGGGGCCGGGCCGGCGGTGCCGGGGCCGCCGGCCGGCGGGCGGAACGCGTCGGACAGCGGCGCCGGGGCCATCCGCTCGCCCGCGTCGATCCGCTCGTTGATCTCGGTCCGACCTCGGTAGCGGTCCAGCTGCCAGTTGCCGAGCCACACCATGACGGCGGCGGCGACCAGCGTCAACGCGAGGGCGCCCAACCAGCGTGGGCTCAGCAGGAACCGGTACACGGCACCGAGGCTACCCGTATGACCGGGGCCACTCACCGCGACCGGGCCGGGACGGTCCGCCGACCCCCGGTTGGCGGTGCTCGCCCGTCGGCGCGGGCGAGTATCGTCACGCCGACGGATCGACCTCCTCGGTTGTCCGTCGCGTACCCGCCGCCGCCCGCGAGGAGTCGATGATGACCGTCGTGCCGCGCCTGGTGCTCAGCGCGCCGTCCTCCGGGCACGGAAAGAACGCGCTGGCGATCGGGCTGCTCGCCGCCCTGGCCGAGCGGGGTGTCGACGTCGCCGGGTTCAAGCTCGGCCCGGACCACGTCGACGCCGCGTACCTCGGTCTCGCCGCCGGCCGACCGGGCCGGGTCATCGACCCCCGGCTGGTCGGCGTCGACCGGCTCGCCCCGCTGGTCGCGCACGGCGCCGCCGGTGCCGGTCTCGCGGTCGTGCAGGGCAGCATGGGCCTCTACGACTCGGTGGGCGGCCGCCCCGAACAGGAGTCCACGGCCGCCGCCGCGGCGGCGCTGCGCAGCCCGGTGGTGCTCGTGGTCGACGTGGCCGCGATGGGTCAGTCGGTGGCCGCGCTGGTGCACGGCTTCCGCTCGTACGACGAGCAGCTGTGGCTGGGCGGGGTGATCCTCAACCGGGTGGCGTCGTCGCGGCACGAGGGCATGCTGCGCGAGGCGTTGGACGACGTGGGTGTGCCCGTCTACGGCGCGCTGCGCCGCCAGGACCTGCCGGCCGTGCTGCCGTCCCGCCGGCACGGGGTCGCGCCGGTCGTCGACGCCTCGGCCGACGCGGTCCGTGCGGTGCGTCGACTGGGTGAGGCCGTCGCCGCCACCGTCGACCTGGAACGCCTGCTCGGGTTGGCCCGTTCCGCTCCGCCCCTGCCGGCGGTGGCCTGGTCGCCGGGGGACGCGCTCGGTGAGCTGGTCGTGCCGGCACAGCGTCCGCTGGTCGCGGTGGCGGGCGGCCCGGGTGGCAGCTTCAGCCACCCGGAGACCGCAGAGCTGCTGTCGGCGGCCGGCGCCGAGGTGGTCACCGTCGATCCGCTGCGCGACGAGGCGTTGCCCGTCGGCACCCGCGCGCTTGTCGTCGGCGGCGCGCTGCCCGAGGCGTACGCCGAGCAACTGTCGGCCAACCGTCGGCTCTGCATCGCGGTGGCCGAGTTGGCGCGTACCGGCCGGCCGGTGGTCGCCGAGGGCGCCGGCCTGCTCTGGCTCGCCCGCGAGCTGGACGGGCTGCCCATGTGCGGTGTGCTGGACGCGGTGGGTGTGAGCCGCGACGGTCTCGTGGTGGGCTACCGGGAGGCGACCGCCGGGACCGACAGCGTGGTCGCCGCGAGTGGCACGAAGGTCGTCGGGCACAAGGAGCACCGGGCGGTGCTCACCCCGCGCGCCGGTCAGCGGCCGGCGTGGAGCTGGGACGGCGGCACGCCGGAGGGCTTCGTCTGGCGCAACGTGCACGCCTCGCAGCTCACCCTGCACTGGGCCGGTCATCCGGCGACCGCCGCGCGGGTGGTGGCCGCGGCGGTGGGCGAGCCAGCAGCCGAGGCGGTGTCACCGCCGGTGGTGCCGGCGTGATCGGTCAGGTGGCGGTCCGCCGGTTTCCGGCGTTGACCGTCTCCACCCCGCGTACGGAGGTGCGTCAACTCACCGCGGCCGACGCGGCGGCGGCCGGCGAGATCTTCGCCGACAAGCTGACCCGGCGTTGGCTGCCGCTGCCCGACGACTCCGGCCCGATCGACGGGCACGCCTGGTGCACCGACCTGGCCCGGCAGCGACGCGACAGCGGCGAGGGCGACCACTACGCGGTGATCCGCCGGGAGGACGACCAGGTGGTCGGTTCCCTCTGGACCCGGCGTACCGACTGGGGCGCCCGCCTCACCGAGGTCTCCTACGCGATGGCCCCCCACGCCCGGGGCTTCGGTTTGGCCGCCGAGGCGGTGGACGCGGTGGCCATCGCGCTGATCCTGGAGCACGGTTTCCAGCGGGTGGAGCTGCGGGTCGCGCCCGGCAACCTGGCGTCCCGCCGGGTCGCCGAGAAGGCCGGCTTCACCTACGAGGGCCTGTTGCGCAACGCCGGCTTCGTCGGCGGTGGCCGGGTCGACCTCGAACTCTGGTCGTTCGTGGCGGCGGACCTGCGCTGACCCGCCGCCACCAGGCGAAGCTGCGCGGTCACCCCACGATGGCGTCCGAGGGTGGCGTGAACTGGCGGGTCGGTGTGCCCTTGAGGCCGTCCCGCAGGGTCTGTGCCACCGCCGCGATCGGGATCTGGGACTGCCCGTCGCCGACCGCGTTGAACGGGTTGTCCGGGTCGGAGATGAAGCTCGCCGCAGCCAGTTCCGGTGTGTACCCGACGAACCAGGCGGACCGGGTGCTGTCGGTGGTACCCGTCTTGCCGGCGACCGGGCGGCCGACCGTACCCCGGACGCTGTCGGCCGTCGACCAGCCGCCGCAGCCTCCGCGCGCCGGGGTGTCCCCGGTCGGGCAGCGGGCGGCGTCGGTGGCCGCGCGGGCGGCGTCGGCGCTGACCACCTGGCGGCAGCGGGGCTTGGCCACCTCGCGCTGGATGCCGCCCGGGGTGGCGTACGTGGCCGGTGTGCCGTCCCGGTTCATGATCGCCTGCACGGGTATCGCCTCGCAGTAGCGGCCGTCGGCCGCGATGGCCGCGTACGCGTTGGCCATCTCCAGTGGGGTGGCGTCGGAGACGCCCAGGGTGAACGCGCCCCACTTGTTGGCCTTGCCGGGTGACGCCTGCTCCCGGTCGACGTCGGTGCGCCAGCGCAGGCCGAGCTGTTCGGCGAGCCGGACCGCCTTCTCCGCGCCCACCTTCTCCTCCAGCCACACGAAGTACGTGTTGACGGACTTGCCGAAGCCGGACCACATGGTCTGCTGGCCGGTCATCGCGCCGCTGGCGTTCGACGGCGCCCAGCCGTCGTAGACGGACGACTTGTAGCGGTACGGGGCGTTGAACGAGGTGGAGAGCGTCATGCCGGAGTCCAGCGCGGCCAGCATCGGGAACATCTTGAACGTCGATCCGGCCTGGTAGCCGGGCAGGTCACCGCCGCCGAGCAGCGGCGCCACCGTGTTCGGGTAGTTGGCCTTCACCTTCGGCCCGGCCTCGGGATTGGAGCTGGGTGGATTGTCGGCCAGGTCCAGGGAGTAGTTCCGGTTCACCGCCATCGCCTTGACCCGTCCGGTGCCCGGCTCGGAGACCACGATGCCGTTGGCGAACGGGCTGCCGGTGCCCTCCTTCGCGCCGACGTTCTTCTCGGCCGCCTCCTGGACCTTGGGGTCGAGGCTGAGCACGATCCGGTAGCCGCCCCGGCGTAGCTTGTCCATCCGTTCGAGGCGGTTGCTGCCGAACGCGGGTTGGGCGCTCCACCAGTTCTTGACGTAGTCGCAGGCGAAGCCCCAGCTCTGGTACTTGTCGATGATCGAGGCGCAGTCGCTCGGTGGCGTGGTGAGCTTGAGCCGGATCGGCTCGGACTTCGCGGCGGCGGCCGAGTCGGGGGACATGTAGCCGAGTTGGCTCATCCGGTCCAGGACGTAGTTGCGCCGCCCGGTGGCCTCCTTCTGGTCGGAGTCGGCCGGGTCGTACTCGGAGGGGGACTTGACGAGCCCGGCGAGGGTGGCCGCCTCGACCGGGGTGAGGTCCTTCGGGGTCTTGGAGAAGAAGATCTCGCTGGCCGCGTAGATGCCGTACGCCCGGTGACCGAAGTACGCCGAGTTCAGGTAGCGCTCCATGATGTCTTCCTTGCTCAGCTCCTTCTCCAGGTCCAGCGCCATGCGCATCTCCTTGACCTTGCGCAGGCTGGTCTGCTGGGTGGCCTCCTGGACCTCCTTCGGGGTGGTGGCGCTGTCCCGCAGGGCCATCCGGACGTACTGCATGGTCAGCGTCGACGCGCCCTGGGACACCCCGCTGGAGTGGGCGTTGGCCACGAAGGCGCGGGCTACGCCCTTCGGGTCGACGCCGTGGTGCTGGTAGAAGCGGGAGTCCTCGGCGGCGACGATCGCCTGCTGGATGTTCGGCGACATGTCCGACAGCTTCGTGTACTGCCGGTACTCCTCGTAGAACATCGTCAGCACGGTCTTGCCGTCCGGGGCGTACAGGTAGGAGGTCTCGGCGGGCAGGGCTCTGGTCAGCAGCCGGGTCTTCTGCTCCGTGGCGTGGGCGGTGGCCTTCGCGCCGAGCCCGGTGAGGGCGACCAGCGGGTAGGCGGCGGCGGCGATCACGATGCCGGCGATGAGCCCGGCGCGCAGGAGAGGAACGAGACGACCAGCGGCAGCAAGGGGTCGGTTGCTCACGTGGCCAAGTTATGACATTTCCGATTCATACATGAGAAGAACTCATAAACCCGCGAGGTGGTGACATGGCTTACGTCGACATCGACTGTCCCGCCGGCCGCCTTCCCGGCAGGATCGCGGACATGCGTGATCAGCCGTGCGGGGTGTCGCCGTTCGTCGACGGCGAGCCCGACCTGGCGCACCACGGCGACGCCGAGGCCAGCGCCGGTTTGGTCGACCTCGCCGTCAACGTCCGCCGGGCGCCGCTGCCGGCCTGGTTGGCCGATCCGATCGCCGCCACCCTCACCGACCTGGCCCGCTACCCGGACCCGGCCCCGGCCCGGGCCGCCGTCGCCGCCCGGCACCGACGTCACCCGGACGAGGTACTGCTCACCGCCGGGGCCGCCGAGGGTTTCGTGCTCATTGCCCAGGCGCTGCGCGGGGTGCGCCGGCCCGTGGTGGTGCACCCGCAGTTCACCGAGCCGGAGGCGGCGCTGCGGGCCGCCGGGCACCCGGTCGAGCGGGTCCTGCTGGACCCGGCCGACGGCTTCCGCCTCGACGAGTCCGTGGTGCCCGCCGACGCGGACCTGGTCATGATCGGCAACCCGACGAACCCGACCTCGGTGTTGCACCCCGCGCGGACCATTGCCGCGCTCGCCCGTCCCGGCCGGGTGCTGGTCGTCGACGAGGCGTTCGCCGACACCACGGGCGGCGCGGACACCGGCGAACCGGAGTCGCTCGCCGAGCGGCGCGACCTGCCCGGGCTGCTCGTCCTGCGCAGCCTCACCAAGACCTGGGGTCTGGCCGGCCTGCGGATCGGCTACCTGCTCGGCGATCCGGCCCTGCTGTCCCGCCTGGCCGCCGTCCAGCCGCTCTGGGCCGTCTCCACGCCCGCGCTGGCCGCCGCCGAGGCCTGTGCCACGCCCGTCGCGGTCCAGGCCGAACGCGCGATCGCCGCCGAACTCGCCGCCGACCGCGACCACCTGGTCGCCCGCCTGTCCGACCTGCCCGGCGTACGCGTCGCCGGCCGTCCCGCCAGCGCGTTCGTCCTGCTGCGCCTGCCCGACGCGACCCGGGTACGAGCCGCCCTGCGCGAGCAGGGCTGGGCGGTCCGCCGCGGCGACACCTTCCCCGGGCTCGGCCCGGACTGGCTGCGGGTCGCGGTACGCGACCGAGACACCACCGACGCGTTCATCACGGTGCTGCGCGAGATCATGGAGGCATGATGTTGGAGACCACGACGTCGGCGATCCGGCCACCGGACGAGGCGGCGATGGCCGCCGCCCGTGAGCTGCACGGCCGGCTGACCAAGCCGGCGGGCTCGCTGGGCCTGCTGGAGGACCTGTCGGTACGCCTCGCCGGGCTGGCCGGGACCTGCCCGCCCCCGGTGCCCGAGCCCGCCGCTGTGGCGATCTTCGCGGGCGACCACGGGGTGCACGCCCAGGGTGTCACGCCCTGGCCGCAGGAGGTCACCGCGCAGATGATCGGCAACTTCCTGGCCGGTGGCGCCGTCGTCAACGCGTTCGCCCGGCAGGCCGGCGCGTCGGTCACCGTCGTCGACGTCGGGGTGGCCCACCCGCTGCCCGCGCCCACCGCACCGACCGACCCGGCCGCGCCCCGGCTGGTCTCCGCGTCCGTACGCCGGGGCACCCGGGACCTCGCGGTGACCGCCGCGCTCACCCGGGACGAGGCGCTCGCGGCGGTCGCGGCCGGCATCCGGGTCGCCGACGAGCTGATCGACGCCGGTGCCGGCATCCTGCTCACCGGGGACATGGGCATCGGCAACACCACCCCGGCCGCCGCGCTGATCGCCGCCTTCACCGGTGCCGACCCGCTCGACTCCACCGGTCGGGGCACCGGTGTGGACGATGCGACGTACGCCCACAAGGTGGCCGTGGTGCGGGCCGCGCTGGCCCGGCACACACCCGACCCGGCCGACCCGCTGGGTGTCCTCGCCGCCGTTGGCGGACTGGAGCACGCCGCCCTGGCCGGGCTGATCCTGGGCGCCGCCGCCCGTCGTACGCCGGTCCTGCTGGACGGGGTGATCGCGGTGTCCGCCGCGCTCGCCGCCGCCGCCTTCGCGCCGGACGCGGTCGCCGCCATGGTCGCCGGACACCGCTCGGCCGAACCCGGCGCGACGGTGGCGTTGCGACACCTCGGCCTCGACCCGCTCATCGACCTGGGGCTGCGCCTCGGCGAGGGCACCGGTGCACTGCTGGCGCTGCCGGTGGTCACCGGCGCGGTCCGCGTGCTGCACGAGGTGGCCACGTTCGACTCGGCCGGCGTGGCCGAGAAGTGACCGCGTCCAACGAGCGGTCGGGTGGTGCTCGATGAGCGCGAACCCGTACCCCCTTGGTCTGCGGCTCGACGGGCGGCGGGTGGTCGTGGTGGGTGGCGGCGCGGTCGCCACCCGGCGCGTGCCGGCGCTGCTGGACGCCGGCGCGGACGTGCTACTGGTGGCACCGGAGCTGACCCCGGCGTTGCAGGCCCGGGTCGACGCGGGTCGGCTGCGCTGGGCGCCGCGCCGCTTCGTGCCCGAGGACCTGGACGGGGCGTGGCTGGTCCAGGTGGCGATCGACGACCCGATCGCGGCGGCCGCGGTCAGCGCCGTCGCGGCCGAGCGGCGGATCTTCTGCGTACGCGCCGATGACCGGGCGGCCGCCACCGCCTGGACTCCGGCGGTGACCCGGCAGGGGCCGGTCACCGTGGCGGTGCTCGGCGGAGGTGACCCTCGGCGGGCGATGAGCGTCCGCGACGCCATCCGCGACCTGCTGGCCGTGCGCTCGGGGTTTGACGAGAGTGCCCCGCCGCAGAGCCCCGCCGACGCCGCAACCGGGACGACAGGTGCGGCAGGTGCGACCGGCGGACGGGTGGCTCTCGTCGGTTCCGGCCCGGGGGACCCGGAGCTGATCACCGTGAAGGGTTGGCGGCTGCTCACCGAGGCGGACGTGGTGGTCGCCGACCGGCTGGTGCCCGGCCTGCTCCTGGACGAGCTGCGCCCCGACGTCGAGCTGGTGGACGCCTCGAAGATCCCCTACGGCCCCTCGCGGGCGCAGGAGGAGATCAACCAGATCCTGGTCGACCGCGCGCTGGCCGGCGCGTTCGTGGTACGCCTCAAGGGCGGCGACCCGTACGTCTTCGGCCGGGGCGGCGAGGAGTTGCTGGCCTGCGCGGCGGCCGGCGTACCGGTGACCGTCGTACCCGGGGTGACCAGCTCGATCGCCGCACCCGCGGCGGCCGGCATACCGGTCACCCACCGCGGGGTGGCACACGAGTTCACCGTGGTCTCCGGGCACGTGGCGCCCGACTCACCGGCGTCGCTGGTGCGCTGGGACGCCCTGGCCGGCCTGCGCGGCACCCTGGTGATCCTGATGGGGCTGAAGAACCTCGCCGCCATCACGGCCACCCTGATCGCGCACGGTCGACCGCCGCAGACGCCGGCCGCCGTCGTCCAGGAGGGCACCACAGGCGCCCAACGGGTGCTGCGCTCCACGCTCGACGCGGTCGCCGCCGACGTGCACACGGCGGACGTCCGCCCACCCGCCGTCGTCGTGGTCGGCGACGTGGTGGGCGCGCTCGACGGCTGACCGGCTCGGCTCCGGCGGCTCCAGCGGCGGGGACCGGCTGGTTCCTGCGCGTCCTTTGCTCTGCTTCAACCCGCGCAACACCGAGCAGGTGTTTGTGTTGCGTGGAGTGAAGCAGAGCAAAGGACGCGCGGAGTGAAGCAGCGCGGAGTGAAGCAGCGCGGAGGGCGCGCGCGAGGGTGGTGACGGCGGCGCTCGGGTTACCGGCACCTGCCGTATCGACGACGGGCCGGAGCAGCGCTGCTCCGGCCCGTCGTCGAACTCACGATCGTTTACTGCTTGAGCATGTTGTCCAGCAGCAGGGCGCAGCGGATCAGCCCGAGGTGGCTGTACGCCTGCGGGTGGTTGCCCAGGCCGCGCTCGGCGAGCGGGTCGTACTGCTCGGGGAGCAGACCGGTCGGGCCGGCGGTCAGCACCATCTGCGCGAACAGCTCCTCCGCGTCGGTGCGGCGACCGGTGCGCAGGTACGCCTCGATCAGCCACGCCGTGCAGATGTGGAAGCCGCCCTCGCGGCCGGGCAGGCCGTCGTCCCAGTGGTACCGGTAGACGACCGGGCCGCTGCGCAGGTCGGCCTCGATCTTCAGAACGGTGGACAGGAAGCGCGGGTCGTCGCCCGGGAGCAGGCCGGAGAGGCCGATCCAGAGCGACGAGGCGTCCATGTCCTCGTCCCCGTAGGCGACGCTGTACGCCTCGACGTCACCGTGCCAGCCGTGCTCCAGCACGTTCGCGCCGATCCGGTCGCGCAGGTCCGTCCACTCGGGCCGGTCCTCGCCACCGTGCTGACGCATCACGTGCAGCGCCCGGTCGACGGTCATCCAGCACATCACCTTGGAGAAGACGTGGTGCCGGGGTGGCAGCCGCGCCTCCCAGATGCCGTGGTCGGGCTCGTGCCAGCGGCGGCGGACCGCCTCGACCATGTTCTCCAGGACCCGCCACTCGTCGTCGCGGACCGAGCCCCGGGCGTCGGCGACGGCCGCGATCAGGTCGGCGATCGGGCCGAACACGTCGAGCTGGAGCTGGTGGTTGGCGAGGTTGCCGACCCGGACCGGCCGGGAGCCGGCGTACCCGGGCAGCGTGTCGATGACCGCCTCGGCGCCCAGCTCGTACCCGTCGATGGTGTAGAGCGGGTGCAGCCGCTCCGGGTGACCGCCGGTGCGCTCGATGCAGCCGTCCACCCAGCGGAGGAACGCCTCGGCCTCCTCGACGGAGCCGAGGTCGACGAGCGCGCGGGCGGTCAGCGCGGCGTCGCGCAGCCAGCAGTAGCGGTAGTCCCAGTTGCGGACGCCGCCCAACTCCTCCGGCAGGGAGGTGGTGGCGGCGGCGAGGATCGAGCCGGTGGCCTCGTGGCAGAGCGCGCGCAGGGTGAGGGCGCTGCGCGCGACCAGGTCACGGGAGGTGGACGGCAGCCGCAGCGAGGCCACCCAGTCCTTCCACGGCTGCTCGGCAGCGGCCTGCCGCTCGTGGATCGGCACCCGGTGGTGCTCCAGGCTGTGCGTGCCGAAGCGCAGCTCCAGCACGACCTGCCCGCCCGCGGCGGAGAGGTCGACGACCGCCTTGGCGGTCTCGTACCCGCCGTCGTTGTTGACCTGCCACTCCACCCCGGGGGAGTAGAGGGCGACCGGTTCGTTCGAGCCGAGCACCAGCAGGCCGTCGCCGACGGGCTGCAACTGCACGGCGACCTGGCCGAATTCGGGGCGCGGTGCGAACTCCACCCGGACCCGGCCGTTGCCGCTGAGGACCCGGACCAGGGTCGAGTCGCCGGTGACCACGGCCGGGCCGTCCGGGGTGGTCTCGCGGGCCGGCTTGTCCAGCCAGTCGGTGACGGTCAGCCCGGACCACCGGGTCTCGACGGTCATCGTGCCGGAGCGGTAGCGCTGGCCCAGCGGGATGCCGCCCCGCTCCGGGGCGATGCTGAAGTGACCGGCCGGGCTGCCGCCGACCAGGTCGGCGAAGATCGCCGCCGAGTCCGGCTTGGGGTGGCAGAGCCAGCTCACCTTCGCCTCGGGGGTGAGCAGCGCGACGGTACGGCCGTTGGCCAGCATGGAGTGCCGCTCGATGGGCACCGCCCGCTCGCCGAACAGCCAGTGCCGGCGGGTCTCCAGCAGCAGCCCGAGCGCGCGGGCGGCCTCGATGGGTTCGGCCACCCGGAAGCCGGCCTTGGTCTCGCCCGGGCCGATCTTGATGCCGAGGTCCGGTCCGTGCAGGTTGCCGAAGGCGTTCTCGTCGGTGACGTCGTCGCCGATGAAGAGCACCGCGCTCGCCGAGAGCTGGGTCCGTAGCTGGTCGACGGCCGTGCCCTTGTGGGTGGCCACCACGGACAGCTCGATGACCTCCTTGCCCTGCGTCACGGTGACGCCGTCGAAGGCGGCCGGCCCGTTGCGGACGGCCTCGATGGCGGCGGCGGCGACCTGCGGGTCGACGCCCCGGGTGTGCACCGCGACGCTGGCCGGCTTGCGTTCCAGCCGGATACCCGGGTGTTCGGCGGCGATCTCGCGCAGCGCGTTGCGCACCTGGGTGCGGACCGCGACCAGCTCGGGGGAGAGGCGCTCGACGAAGCCGATGTCGAATTCGGAGCCGTGGCTGCCGACGAGGTGTACCTCGCTGGGCAGTCGGGAGAGCGCGGCCAGGTCGCGCAGCGCGCGGCCGGAGACCACGGCCACACTCGTCTGCGGCAGGGCGGCGAGCGCGCGGATCGCGGCCACCGACTCGGGCAGCGGTACGGCGGTGCTGGGATCCTCCACGATCGGCGCGAGTGTGCCGTCGTAGTCGCAGGCGATCAGGAGCTGCGGAACCCGGGCGATCCGGCCGATGGCGGCGCGCAGTTCGGGGTCCATCACCCCGGTTGCGACCGCCGTTCCGTCGTTGACGGCCGTGTTCACGCGGCCTCCGCCTCGGAAACTCCCAGTTCGGAGAGGAAAGACTTGGCCCAGTGCCCCACGTCGTGGGTACGCAGGTGACGTTGCATTGTCCGCATCCGGCGGCGTGCCTCGGTTTTCTCCACGTGCACGGCCCGGAGCAGGGCGTCCTTCACCGCGTCCGGGTCGTGCGGGTTACATAGGAATGCCTGGCGCAGCTCCGTTGCGGCGCCAGCGAACTCGCTGAGCACGAGCGCACCGCCCTGGTCGGCACGGGATGCGACGTACTCCTTGGCCACGAGGTTCATGCCGTCTCGCAGCGGGGTCACCATCATCACGTCCGCAGCAACGTACATCGCGGCCAGTTCACTGCGACTGTACGACTGATGGAGGTAATGCACGGCAGGCACGCCGACTCGGCCGAATTCGCCATTAATCCGACCAACCTCGCGCTCCACCTTGACCCGTAGTGCCTGGTAGTGCTCGACGCGCTCGCGGCTCGGTGTGGCCACCTGCACCATAACGGCGTCCGGAACTGTCAACTTTCCGTCAGCCAGCAACTCGCGGAACGCCTTGAGGCGCAACTCGATGCCCTTGGTGTAGTCGAGCCGGTCCACGCCGAGGATTATCGTCTTCGGGTCGCCCAGTTCGGCGCGGATCTGCTTCGCCCGCGCCTGGATCGCCGGGTCGGCCGCCATCCGCTCCATCTCCTGCGTGTCGATGGAGATGGGGAAGGCGCCCGCCTTCACCTGCCGACCGTCGACCTGGATCATCTGACCCTCGTAGCGGAGCCCGAGCAGGTGCCGGGCCAGCCGGACGAAGTTCTGCGCGGCCAGTCGCTGCTGGAAGCCCACCAGGTCCGCGCCGAGCAGCCCGCGCAGCAGCTCGGTACGGAACGGCATCTGCATGAACAGCTCGATCGGCGGGAACGGGATGTGCAGGAAGAAGCCGATCCGCAGGTCCGGGCGCAGCTCGCGGAGCATGGCCGGCACCAGTTGGAGCTGGTAGTCCTGCACCCAGACCGTCGCGCCCTCGGCCGCCACGTCGGCTGCGGCCTCCGCGAACCGGGCGTTGACCAGCCGGTACGCCTCGCGCCAGCGACGCTTGTACGCCGGTGTCTCGACCGCGTCGTGGTAGAGAGGCCAGATCGTCGCGTTGGACTGGCCCTCGTAGTAGCGCTCCAACTCCTCGGCGCTCAACGGGACCGGGTGCAGCCGGATGCCCTCCAGGTCGAACGGCTCGGGCGCGGGGCCGGTGCCGCCGGCCCAGCCGACCCAGGTGCCCTGGTGCTCGGCGAGTACGGGATGCAGCGCGGTGACGAGCCCGCCGGGGCTGCGTCGCCACTGCCGTCCCTCGGGTGTGCTCACCTCGTCGACCGGCAGACGGTTCGCCACTACGACAAAGGAGCTACGGACGGTCACGATCGGCCACCTCCGGGTACTGACGGGTCCACCGCGATGAGCGTACTGAGCGTAGCTGCGGTGTCTGGGCCCCCGTGCCGGAGTCTCCTACCCGCCTCGCGTGCGGTGAATCCTGAAGGTGATCTTGTCGACAGCCCGGCGGTCGGAGGCAACGCGGCTCGTCGGCGTACTCCTGCGGCGGGGTGATGTGGGCGAAGCGCGCCGTACCTGTCAGGATTGACGATGGCGTGCGCGCGGCCGGCTCCCGGCCGGCGGCGGCGGGCGGAGGTGCCAGCTCGCGCCGCGCCGCCCACTCAGGCGACAGTAAACCGACGGAGGTAGCCCGCACCGTGGCCCAGTTCATCTACGTCCTGGAAAAGGCGCGCAAGGCGCACGGCGACAAGGTCGTGCTGGACAACGTGACGCTGAACTTCCTGCCGGGCGCCAAGATCGGTGTGGTCGGCCCGAACGGCGCCGGTAAGTCCAGCCTCCTCAAGATCATGGCAGGCATGGACAAGCCGAGCAACGGCGAGGCCCGGCTCATGCCCGGCTACACCGTCGGCATGCTCGCGCAGGAGCCCCCGCTCAACGACGCCAAGACGGTGCTCGGCAACGTCGAGGAGGCGGTCGCCGAGACCAAGGCCAAGCTGGAGCGGTTCAACAAGATCGCCGAGCAGATGGCGACCGACTACTCCGACGAGCTGATGGAGGAGATGGGCCGGCTCCAGGAGGAGCTGGACCACCTCGACGCGTGGGACATCGACTCCAAGCTCGAACTGGCCATGGACGCCCTGCGCTGCCCGCCGCCGGACGCCGACGTGACCCAGCTCTCCGGTGGTGAGCGCCGCCGGGTCGCGCTCTGCAAGCTGCTGCTGGAGGCCCCCGACCTGCTGCTGCTCGACGAGCCCACCAACCACCTGGACGCGGAGAGCGTCTCCTGGCTGGAGCAGCACCTGGCCAAGTACGCCGGCACGGTCATGGCGATCACGCACGACCGGTACTTCCTCGACAACGTGGCCAACTGGATCCTGGAGCTGGACCGCGGCCGGACGTACCCGTACGAGGGCAACTACTCCACCTACCTGGAGAAGAAGGCCGCCCGGCTGGCCGTCGAGGGCCGCCGCGACGCCAAGATGAAGAAGCGCCTCACCGAGGAGTTGGAGTGGGTCCGCTCCAACGCCAAGGCCCGGCAGACCAAGTCCAAGGCCCGCCTCGATCGGTACGACGAGATGGCCGCCGAGGCGGAGAAGACCCGCAAGCTGGACTTCGAGGAGATCCAGATCCCGCCGGGCCCGCGCCTGGGCGGCACGGTCATCGAGGCGAACAACCTCAGCAAGGGCTTCGGCGACCGGCTGCTCATCGACAACCTGTCGTTCTCGCTGCCGCGCAACGGCATCGTCGGCATCATCGGCCCGAACGGCGTCGGCAAGACCACCCTGTTCAAGACCATCGTCGGGCTGGAGGAGCCGACCGGCGGCGAGGTGCGGGTCGGTCCGACCGTCTCGCTGTCGTACGTCGACCAGAACCGCGAGGGCCTCAACGGCGACAAGACCGTCTGGGAGGTCGTCTCGGACGGGCTGGACTACCTGATGGTGGGCAAGGTCGAGATGCCGTCGCGGGCGTACATCGCGGCCTTCGGCTTCAAGGGTCCGGACCAGCAGAAGCCGACGAAGGTGCTCTCCGGCGGTGAGCGCAACCGGCTCAACCTGGCGCTGACCCTGAAGATCGGCGGCAACGTCATCCTGCTCGACGAGCCGACGAACGACCTGGACGTGGAGACGCTCTCCAGCCTGGAGAACGCCCTGCTGGAGTTCCCCGGCTGCGCCGTGGTCATCTCCCACGACCGGATGTTCCTGGACCGGGTCGCCACGCACATCCTGGCCTGGGAGGGCGACGACCAGGACCCGGCCAAGTGGTTCTGGTTCGAGGGCAACTTCGAGGCGTACGAGAAGAACAAGATCGACCGCCTCGGCGCGGAGGCCGCCCGACCGCACCGGGTGACCTACCGCAAGCTGACCCGTGACTGACCGCTTCGTCTACCACTGCACGCTGCGCTGGTCCGACCTGGACGCGTACGGCCACGTCAACAACTCGCGCTTCCTCACCCTGTACGAGGAGGCGCGGGTGGCGTTGATGTTCGCCGGCGGCCGGGCCTGGGGAGTGGGCTCGTTCGCCGACGGGGTGGTGATCCGCCGGCACGAGGTCGACTACCTGCGCCCGGTCGACTACGCGCTGGGCCGGGCCACCGCGGAGGCCGCGCCCACGGTCCGCATCGAGCTGTGGGTGGAGGAGATCAAGGCGTCCCGGTTCACCGTCGCCTACGAGCTCTACGACGGTGACGTGCTGGCCAGCCGAGCCCGCTCGGTGCTGGTGCCGTTCGACCTGACCCGTCAGGTGCCCCGGCGGATCACCGTCGAGGAGCGGGACTTCCTGCTGACGTACGCCCCGCAGGGCGGTGGATCGTGACGCGGCCGGGAGCGGACCGGGTGGCGGTGTCGCCGCCCGGCCACGGCCTGGCCGGGGTGGCCGACGCGGGCGCCTTCCTGGCCCGGCTGGTCCGGCTGGACCCGGCGGCGCCGGTGCGGCTGCGTCCGGCCGGCGCTCCGGGCCGGGTCGTCCTGTGGGCGCGGTTGCCGTGGCAGGTGCTGGTCGCCTCCACGGTGGCCGGCGACGCCCCCGGGGACGTCACCGTAAGCGCGGCCGACCTGCTGGCCGAGCTGGGGCGCGGCGGTACGGCGTTGCCGGAGCGCCGGGACGCGCAGTGGCGCTGGCCCCTGCCGCCGTCGCGCAGCGAGCCGGTCGAGGTGCTGCCCGGCGTCGAGGTGCGCCGGATCGCGGCCGCGGCGGCGGGCACCCTGCGCACGGCGAGCCAGGAGGGGGTGGCGGGCCGCGCGGTGGGTCAGCGGGCCCTGCGCGACGCGTTGCTCGACCACGTGGCCGTGGTGGTCACCCCGGACGATCCGCCGGGTCCGCCGGTCGAGGTGCCGCAGCGGCTGGTGCAGGGGCTGGTCCGGATGGGCTTCCTGGGCGCGGTCGACGACCCGAGCGCCCCTCCGGCACGGGCCGGGGTGCGGGTACGGGTCGCCGGCCGCTGGGTGGGCCTGGTGGGACCGTACGGAGCGGCCTGGTTGCAGAAGGCCACCGATCTTGCCGTGACCCCCCTCACTTCTCGTCCGAACGGATGACCCCCATTCATTCTTCTGGGCCGGTGGGGTCGTTGGGGGGGTGCTTCAACCCGGCTGTCCGGGTACCGTCCATCCTCGGATCCAACGCACCGTAGGCGACTGGATCCGCTGGGGAGTGAGGTGCGACGAGCGATGCCGTGGTGGTCATGGCGCCCCGGTCCCGCCGACGGCGGTGATCCGGAAACCCGAAGCGGGATCACAGTGGAGAGCGCGGTCCGGGTCGGGCCGCCGAGTCCTCGCCAGCCGGGGGACGACTGCCCGGGCAGCGACCGACCGGTACTGGCCGAGATGGCGGCCACCATCGAGCCGGTGAGCCTGCGCCGGGTCTGTGACGCACTCGACCTGCTCGACGTGCGTTACCTGGCCGACGGTGACGGCAACCTGCTGGCCATGTGGGAGCGCCACGCCGTGCTGGTGACCCTCGAGGGTCCGGAGGACGAGATCCTGGTGATGCGGGCCCGTCCGCACGCCACGGTTCCGCCGGACTGGGCCGACCGGGCCTACCGGGTGGTCAACGAGTGGAACCACACCCGCCGCTTCTGCAAGGCGTACATCGGCGATCCGACCGAGCGCGGGCAGCTGCCGATCTACGCCGAGCTACAGGTGCCCCTCGGCGCCGGTACGCACGACGCGCTGCTGGTCGAGATGCTCGACTGCGGCGCGGCAGTGGCGACCAGCTTCGTGGACTGGCTGCACGACGAGGGCGCGCTGCTCTGAGACGGGCCGCGGCAGGCACACCCGGCACGCGCGCCGTCAGGCGCGCTCCGCCGGGTCCTCCATGACGTTGACCATGAAGTACGCGGCCCGCTCCAGGTAGTCCCAGAGGGCGACGGCGAGCTGCGGTTCCAGGTCGAGACGATCCACCGCCTGGCGCATGTGCCGCAGCCAGGCGTCCCGCTCGGCCGCGCCGATCCGGAACGGCGCGTGCCGCATCCGCAGCCGCGGGTGCCCACGCTGCGCCGAGTACGTGTTCGGCCCACCCCAGTACTGCATCAGGAACAGGGTCAGCCGGTCGGCCGCCGGACCCAGGTCCTCCTCCGGATACATGGGTCGCAGCAGCGGATCGCTGGCGACACCGACGTAGAACTCGTCCACCAGCCTGCGGAAGGTGGGTTCGCCGCCGACCGCTTCGAAGAGCGTCATCGACGCGTCGGGACGGTCGGATTCACCTGCGGGGTTCACCATTCCATCCTGCCAGGTGCGTCGGCCGTGGACCCGACCCGGAGACCGTGCGTCGGCTCACGCCGTGGATCACGTGACCGCGTGCCGGCGGTGGCCGCCGCCCGTACGGGGATCGGCGAGCGGCGTCGTCCCGTCGACGGCGACGTCGCCCGCCGCGCCGGCCTGCGCGACGTTGACGGCCGTGGCAGCCGCCACTGCCTCCTCGACCGTCCGCCGGTTCGGCCAGCGCAGAGCGGCGACAGTCATCAGCAGCACCCCGGCGGCGCTCCAGAGGCCGACCACCACCGGGATGGGGAACCGTTCGGCGAGCAACCCGGTGACCAGCACGGCGACGCCCTGGATGACCTGCACACCGGTGGCCATCACGCCGAACGCGCGAGCCCGGAACCCGTTCGGCAGGGCCCGGACGAACAGCCCGTTGGCCATCGGGATCATGCCGGCGACCGCGAAGCCGCTCAGGGCGGCCAGCAGCGCCACCACCAGCGGTGGCGGATCGAACAGGGCGGGCACCAGCGCCAGCGGGGCGAGCACCGCGAGCGGGCGCATCAGGACCAACCGGCGGGCCGGGCCGCACAACCGGCTCACCAGCAGTCCGCCGAGGATGAAGCCCACCGGACTGGCGACCATGATGACGGCCTGGGCGGTACCGGCGGCCATGCCGGTCCGGGCGTCCTCGTTGGCCCAGGCGGCGGCCAGCCCTTCAGGGACGATCGAGAAGAGCATCGCGCTGAACACCAGCACCGCGATGGCCCGCAACACCGGCGTACGGAAGACGATCCCGAAGCCCTCGGCGGTCTCGCGCAGCAGGTGGCTGCGGTGGGCGGTGGTCATCGCGGCGGCGTGGTCGCGGACGCCGACGCGCAGCAGCAGCGCCGACAAGCCGAAGGTCGCGGCGTTGAACAGCAGTGCGGCCGTCGGGTCGATCGAGGCGACGGCGGCGCCGAACAGGTAGCCGACGACCTGTGCGGCCTGCCCGACGCTGCCGTTCAACGACAGTCCGAGCACCAGCCGGTCACCGGTGAGGATCTGCGGCAGCAGCGCCGACTTCGCCGCCTGGCTGGGGGGGTTGGCCAGCGTGGTGGTGAAGAGGAGCACCAGCACCACCGGGACGGGCAGACCGGGGAGGGCGATGAGGACCATCAGCGCCATCCGGATGAGGTCACACGCCACCATCACCCGCCGGTACGGGTGCCGCTCGGCCAGCGCGGAGAGCAGCGGACCGCCGAGCAGCCACGGCAGGTAGCTCACCGCGAACGCGGCGGCGGAGAGCGCGACGGACCTGGTCTGCTGGTAGACGAGGAGGGTGACGGCGGCCCTGGCGACGTAGTCACCGATCCAGGACAGCGACCCCGCCAGGAAGACGGCCCGGTACTCACGTTGGGCGAACACTTCGCGAAAAGTGGCCGGACCTTCCGCGGAAGGTCTCTCGTCGGGCACCGTCGCCTCCATCGGCCCCCGGACACGGCTGCTTGTGGCCGCCGGGCCGGGAACACTCGTCAGATCTGTCGGATCAGCGAGGATGTGACCGCGCTCCAGCGGGAACGCGTGCTTCGGGATTCTGCCCGATCATCCGACAACTAGCTAGGGCGAACGGATCGTTCGTCGCATCCCCGACTGAACGAACGGACGATACTCCAGGGGCCGGGTGGACCGCGAGCCCTGGATTGCCGGCCAGTATCACCGGGTCAGGTGGCGCCGCCCTGGCCGGTCTCACCCTCCGACAGGGGCCGGCTCGGCACGCCGGGATAGATGCGGGCGGCGGCGATCTGCGCGGTGATACCCGAGTTCTCCAACGCCTCCGCCAACCTGCGCCGCAGCTCCCGTCCCACCGCGAACTGGCCGTCGGCAGTCGTCTTGACCACCGTACGGATCACGGCGCCGTCCACCGTCATCTGTTCGACGCCCAGCACCTCCGGCGCCTCGACGATCTCCGGCGACAGTTCCGGGTCCACCGCCACCGACGCGGCGGCCGTGCGCAGCACCGCGCTGGCCTCCTCCGTACCGCTGAAGCCGATCGGCAGGTCCACCACCACCAGCGCCCAGCCCTGGCTCTTGTTGCCCACCCGGATGATCTCGCCGTTGCGGATGTACCAGAGCACGCCGCGTCCGTCCCGGACGGTGGTGACGCGCAGCCCGACCGACTCCACGACGCCCGTCGCCTCGCCGAGGTCGACGTTGTCGCCCACGCCGTACTGGTCCTCGATGAGCATGAAGAGACCGGCGATCAGGTCCTTCACCAGGCTCTGCGCGCCGAAGCCCAGCGCCACGCCGGCGATGCCGGCGCTGGCCAGCAGCGGCGCCAGGTCGAAGCTGAACTCGCGCAGGATCATCAACAGCGCGATGCCGAAGACGAACGCCGTGGTCAGGCTGCGCAGCACCGAGCCGATCGCCTCGGCCCGCTGGCGCCGCCGTTCCGGCACGAACTCGGCCGGGTCGACCGCCGCCGTGGGCACCCGCTCGCGCAGCGGCCGCAGCATCGTCGGCACCGCGCCGTCGGTGGTCGTCCGGACCAGCCGGTTGATCGTCCGGTGCAGCGCCCAGCGGGCCACCATCGCCAGCGCCAGGATCAGCACGACCCGCAGTGGCTTGAGCAGGATCCAGTAGCTGCCCTCGGCGAACCACGCCGAGTGGGTGATCCCGTAGATCCACTCGCAGGAGGTGCTGCCCTGACAGTTCACCGATACGGCGTCGGGCAGGGCAAGGGGCGTCACGCTGGCGGCACTCACCCTGTCTTCGTACCGCAACACCTCGGGCCGGCCGTCGCCGACCCACCAGCCGGGTGAGATGCGCCGGAGCGCAGGGTCGGACCGGGGCGAACCGGCCATCGTGACAGGTGCGGAAAAGAGCTTCACATCCGACCCCGGATTAGTACGTGCAATCCGGGGTCCGATCAGGGACTATTGGCGCAACGGACGTCGGTGATCGAACGGGCGTCGACGGTGCGGGCCCTCGTGCCCAACTCCGGTCGGCGGCGGGTTCGCAGCAGCCGCTGAACCGGGAGGGTGAGCGCGATGCCTGACATACGACCCACGGTGGGCTCCGGCGCGCTGGTTCTCAACGCCACCTACGAGCCGCTGTGTGTCGTGTCGGTGCGTCGCGCCGCGATCCTCGTCCTCTCCGCCAAGGCCGTCTGCGTCGCCGACGGCGACGGCATCCTGCACAGCGCCCGGGACGCGCTGCCGGTGCCGTCGGTCGTGCGGCTGACCCGCTTCGTCCGGGTGCCCTACCGCACCCACGTCGGGCTGTCCCGTCGCGCGATCTTCGCCCGGGACGGATGGCGGTGCGCCTACTGCCGGGGCCCGGCGGAGACCATCGACCACGTCTTCCCGCGCAGCCGGGGCGGCCGGCACGCGTGGGAGAACGTGGTCGCCGCGTGCGCGCGGTGCAACCACACCAAGGGCGACAAGACCCCGGCCGAGCTGGGCTGGCGGCTGCACGCCCTGCCGGCCGCGCCGAAGGGCACCGCGTGGCGGGTGCTCGGGCACCGCGCCCCGGACCCGCGCTGGGCCGACTGGCTCGACCTGCGCGAGCCCGAAGCGGCGGCCTGACCGGGCCGATCAGGCCTGCGGGTCGGCGGCCCGACGCGTCGCGCGCTCGTGCCGGTCCACGGCCCGGCGGTGCGCGATCGCGAGGAGCCGGTCGACCTTGGGCAGCATCTGCGGACCTGGCATCACGATGCTGGCGAAGCCGTACAGCGCGTAGCCCGGGTGCGGCGTGAGCGTGTCCAGCCGGGCGTAGTCGAAGTCGTCCCGGTGCTCCTCGAAGGCCCCGGGCGCGAAGCCGAACGCCTTGGTGAACTCGGCCCGACCCAGGTCGAGGTTGAGGCGGAAGACGCCGGGACGGTCGAGTTGCCCGGCCTCGTCGAAGCCCGGCACGTCGTGCTCGACGATGGTGGCGAACGGTTGGCGGCGGTCCGGTCCGACGTGGAAGAAGCGATCGCCCCACGCGCCCTCCGGTGACCCGTTCTCCGCGCTCGCCACCACCTGCTCGACGCCGGGCAGTGCGGCGATGCGCTCGGCGAGCACGGCCGGGTCGACTCCGGTCGGGATGTGCAGTACCGCGTCGGCGTGATCGATGGCGGCCTGGTCCAGCGGGACGTAGCGGTAGTCGTGCATTCTGCGCTCGGCCGGCGCGATGTCGGCCGTCGGGACGTACCCGGGAAGGTCGCCCCGCTGCCGGAGCCGACCCTCGTAGCTCGACGCGGCGGGCGCGTCGATGCCGAGCGCGGGACTCGCGCCGAGGCTGCCGACGACCACCGCGTACCGCTCGCCGAGCAGCGCACCGACGATCGCGCCGGCACCGGCCCACGACACCGTCGCGCCACCGACCGTCATGGTGGTCGGATGGCGCTGGAGGTGCCCGTTGTGCGCGAAGACCAGCGTTGGTCCCCGGTCGGCCTCCACCGCCCGGATCGCGAGCAGGTTCTCGGCCATCAGCGCGTCCCGGACCCCGGCCAGGTGCGCGAACCGTTCCTCCTGCGCGAGGTCGACCGCCGCGGCGGCGTGGTACCGCAGCAACGCGACCGCGGACGTGGCGTGCACGTGCGCCTCGTGCCAGCCCGCGGACCGGCGGTGCGCCTGGCGGTACAGCTCGGTCAGCAGGTCGTCGGCGAGGACCCGCAGCCGCTGCGCCTCCGGCGAACGTCCGACCGACCGGCCCGGCTCCCAGACGGCGGCGGTGTCGCTCCACCGGGCCTCGTCCCCGACCAGGTCGTCGATCTCCGCCGACCGGTCGAGTTCGAGGAATTCGCACACGAGCGTCAGGTGCCGGCGCGGGCTCGGGGCGCCCTCCATCTCCAGCGGCGCGTCGAAACCGTGGAACCGCAGGCGCTGCCCGACGGGCCGTCCGGCGTTCCACTCCCGCATGCGCAGCAGCAGGTCACGGTTGGCCGGGGCGACGCCGAAGCCGTGGCTGAACCCCTCGGCGAGCGCGCGGTCGAGCGGCACGGGGCCGCCGCCCACGAAATCGTCGACGAGCAGCCCGGCGGCCCGGTCGCTCTCCAGGGCGATGGAGCGGTAACCGTGCTCGGCCAGCGTCAGGAAGGTGTCGTTGCGGATCTGGAGGAACGCCGACTCACCATGCGTGGGCTCGCCGAGCGCGAGCAGGGTCGGTGAAGCGGTGAGCAGGTCGAGAAGAGTGGTCATTGCATCGACCGTATCGTTGAACCAGCGGTTGAGACTTCAGAGCCAGGGAGCACGGTGGTCACCCTAAAACCCTCAAACCCGGGGGTACGCCGACCGATCGACCTCGCGCGGCGGCACGGACTGTCGGCGCAGGCCGTGCGCAACTACGAACGTGACGGTGTGCTGCCGCCGGCCGAGCGCACCGTCAGCGGGTACCGCCGGTTCACCGAGACACACGCCCGGGCACTGGCCGCCTACCTCGCCCTCGTCGCGGGCCACGGTCACGCGGCCGGCGGCGACATCATGCGCGCCGTCAACCGGGGCGAGATCGACGCGGCGTTGCGGGCGATCGACCACAGCCACGACCAGCTACGACGCGACCGGGAGACGCTGGACGCGGTCGAGGCGGCGGTCAGTACGCTCACCGCCGGCACGCCCGCACCGCTGACCCGGCGGGCCGTACCGATCAGCGTGCTCGCGCACCGGCTCGGCGTACGACCGGCGACGCTGCGCAAGTGGGAGTCGGCCGGAATCCTGCGACCGGAGCGCGACCGGGTCACCCGCCACCGCGTCTACTCGCCCGACGACGTCCGGGACGCCGAACTCGCCCACCTGCTGCGCCGGGGCGGCTACCGGCTGAGTCACATCGCCGAGGTGCTGCACCGGGTACGGGACGCCGGGGGCGCCGAACCACTGGCCGCGTCGCTGGCCCAGTGGCGCGGACGGCTCACCCAGCGCGGCCGGGCCATGCTCACCGGTGCCGCCCGGCTCGCCGCGTACCTGGACGGCGGCGCGGGAGGTCACCCGTCACGGGCCTCGACCAGCGAGGCGAAGACCACCAGGTTGTCCGAGTAGCCGGTCTCACCACCCACCCACCGTCCGCCACAGGTGATCAGCCGCAGGCTGGGACGGCTGAAGTCGCCGTACACCTCTTCCACCGGTAGCCGTTCCTTGTCGAACCGCTCCACCGAGTCCACCTCGAAGACCGCCACCCGACCGTCGGCGCGGGTGATGTCGACCTGGTCGCCGGAGCGCAGCTCCCGTAGCCGGTGGAAGACGGCCGGTCCGGTGGTGGTGTCCACGTGCCCGACGATCACCGCCGGGCCGTACTGCCCCGGGGTGGGGCCCTGGTCGTACCAGCCGGCCTCCTGGGCGCGGGCCACGTCGGGCACGGCGATGGTGCCGTCCGGGGCGATGCCCACGTCGTGCAGCGGTGCCCGCAGGTCGATCGTGTCGATGGCGAGGTCGGTCGGGCGACTGGCCGGCAGTACCGGGAACTTCTTCGGCGGCGGACGCAGGCCCGCACTGATCCGGTCCGGCAGCAGACTCACCCCGGTCACCCGTTCGACGCCGAGCATCGCCACGATCAGCACCATCAGCGACGCGATGACCAGGACCGGCACCCCCGGCCCGTCGCCGCCCAGCCGACGCCGGCCCAGCGCCGGCCCGCCGGGACGCCGTGGCGGCAGCGGTCGCGCGTCCGGGTCGATGGTGGCGACGCTGGCGGAGAACGCCTGTCCGGCGACCCGCCGCAGTCGGCCCGAGGCCCGAACCACCAGCCGGCCGGTGGCGCGCAGCGTCTTCGCGGCCCGGACGCGAGCCGCACCGTCCGGTCGAGTGGAGCGGGCTGAGCCGTCCCGCCGCGTACGCGCGGATCTGCGGGTCATGGCAGCTCCGGGTCAGGAGCCGGCTCCGGGCCGACGCCGGTTACCCACCATGCCGAGCGCGACCGCGGCGGCCACCAGCGCCACCCCGCCGATGACCAGGACCGAGCCGGTGCCCCGGCCGCCGGCGGTGCCGCCGCCCCCGGTCGCCGGCCCCTTGCTGGGTGAGGCCATGTTGAGCACGGTCAGCATCGTCTCGGCGGTCTGGTTGTTCTGGCAGCGCAGGTCGACCTGGTAGTCACCGGGCTCCTTGTTGCCCGGAACGGTGACCTCCCCCTTGAGGAAGCCGTTGTCCGGCCTGAGCATGACGTGCCCGAACGCGTCGGAGCGCACATTCGCCTGCCGGTCGTTGTTGTTGTCGCAGCTCGCGCGGATCGTGACCCGACTGCCCGCCGGGACGCTGTTCGGCGTCACCTCGACGAAGGTGTTCTCGCCCGCGTGGGCCGGCGTGACCGACAGCAGGACGAACGCCCCGATCAGTCCGACAAGTGTCAGAGCGGACGAGAGCGCGCGGTTGATCGTGCGAAGACCCTGCATGATTTCCCCCCAACCGGCGACGACCGCCGGAACCCTCCCCTGGGTACGCGGCTGCTTTCCCCCCACCCCCCCAACAAACCCACCCCCGCCCGCCCTCCGCCCCCGCCCCGTCGATCATGGAGTTGTGGTGCCCCGCGAAAGGCGCATACCAGCGCCATCTACCCACCACGACCCCATGATCGACGTCGAGCTACGCCTTCAGTCCCGCGACGCTTCTATAGGTGGGCCGGTTCCGGGAGGCTGGCATCGGTAGGGTTCGACGTCGGTGATCGACGAGTGACTCATGCAAGATCTGGCCGCCGTCAGAGGGTGTGCCGTGGAGTGCGACTTGTCCTCGTGGGTTACCGGCGTCGGCCCGGCCCACCTTGCTGGCCTGATCAGAAGCCTGTCCGCGACTGGTATCGCGTGACTCATCACAGATATGCCGCCGGGTGATCGTCTCCCGGGCCGACGCCGTCCGAACGTCGTCCCGTGCAAGGGAGAAGCGTCCGTGTCTTGCATCCTGACAGATCGCCTGGCCGACCGTGTCGACGCGGTTATCGGTGTGGATACCCATACCGATACGCACACCGCTGTGGTCAGCACCCCGGTCGGGACCGTGTTGGCCGAGATCACCGTGCCGGCCACCGCCGACGGTGCCGCTGTTCTGCTGGCCTGGGCCCGGCAGCAGACGAGCGTGCTGGGAACGGGCCGGCGGGCCTGGGCCCTGGACGGTGCCCGCTGTCACGGTGTCGGCCTGCTACGGGTCCTGCGTGCCGCGGGTGAAGATGTCCTGGAAGCACCCAAACCCGCGACCGGCCGCCGCCGGCGAGGCGGCAAGTCCGACGCGCTGGACGCCGTGCACGCCGCTCGTGCCGTGCTGGCCGCCGATCACGTCGCCGTGCCCCGCATCGACGGCGACCGGGAATCCCTGCGCCTGCTGCACGTCTGCCGCCGCCACTACAGCGACACCCGTACCGCCACCATCAACCTGTTCAAATCGGTGATCCTCACCGCCGACGACGACCTACGCACCCAACTACGTGGCCTGAGCACCCTGCGGCAGGTCCAGCACGCCACCACCCTCACCAACGACAACAGCGGCGACCACCTACGCCGCAGTCAACTAGCAGCCCTCGCCGAGCAGATCCTGACCCTCGACCGGCTCCTGAAAGCCAACCTCACCGAGATCCGCACCCTGGTCGACAAACTCTGCCCGACCCTGCTCGACCAACCCGGCATCGGCCCCGTCACCGCCGCGATCACCCTGACCGCCTGGTCACACCCCGGCCGGTTCCGCAGCGAAGCCGCATTCGCCTCACTCGCCGGCGTCAGCCCCGTCCCCGCCAGCTCCGGCCGCACCGTCCGCCACCGCCTCAACCGAGGCGGCGACCGCACCCTCAACGCCGCCCTGCACACCATCGCCAAAGCCCGACAACGCTGCCACCAACCCACCAAGGACTACGTCAACCGCCGCACCACCCAAGGCCACACCCCAGCCGAGATCACCCGCAGCCTCAAACGCTACATAGCCCGCCAAATCTGGCGCATCCTCGAAGCCACCGCTTGACGGGTCTGTGGATCTAACGGTGTTTCCGGCCTGACCTGCCGGGCGTTGTGCCTGGTGAGGAGGGTGCCGTGATGACCGCGACACTGAACGACCAGACCGGACGTAGGAAGCGGCCCGAGCCGTCGGCGGAGGCGAAGGCGGCCGCTGAGCTGGTTCGGGCCGCGAAGGAACAGGGGCTGTCGTTGACCGGCCCGGACGGGCTGCTCAAGCAGTTGACCAAGACGGTCCTGGAGACCGCGTTGAACGAGGAGATGACCGAGCACCTCGGCTATGAGAAACACGATCAGGTCGGTGCCGGGTCGGGCAACGTCCGTAACGGCACCAGGGCGAAGACGGTGCTGACCGACAGCACCGGTCCGGTGCAGATCGACGTGCCCCGGGACCGGGCCGGCACGTTCGAGCCGCAGATCGTCCGCAAGCGGCAGCGCCGGCTCTCCGGAGTCGACGAGGTCGTGTTGTCGTTGTATGCCAAAGGGCTCACGACTGGGGAGATCTCGGCGCATTTCGCGGAGATCTATGGCGCCTCGGTGTCCAAGGAGACGATCTCGCGGATCACCGACAAGGTGATCGAGGAGATGACCGACTGGTCGCACCGCCCGTTGGATGAGATTTACGCGGCGGTGTTCATCGACGCGATCGTGGTCAAGGTCCGCGATGGGCAGGTCGCGAACCGGCCGTTCTATGCCGCGATCGGCGTCACGCTCGACGGTGAGAAGGACATCCTCGGGTTGTGGGCCGGCACCGGTGGTGAGGGCGCGAAGTTCTGGATGAGCGTGCTGACCGACCTGCGCAACCGCGGTGTGAAGGACGTGTTCTTCCTCGTCTGCGACGGCCTCAAAGGGCTGCCTGAGGTGGTGACGAACGTGTGGCCCCGCACGATCGTGCAGACGTGCATCATCCATCTGATCCGCAACACGTTCCGGCTCACCTCCCGCAAGTACTGGGACGCGCTCAAGCACGACATCAAGCCGATCTACACCGCCGTGAACGCCCAGGCGGCCCGGGCGGCGTTCGATGACTTGGCCGAGAAGTGGGGCAGCCGGTATCCGGCGGTGATCCGGTTGTGGGACAACGCCTGGGCAGAGTTCATCCCGTTCCTCGACTACGACGTCGAAATCCGGCGGGTGATCTGCTCGACCAACGCGATCGAGTCGCTCAACGCCCGCTACCGGCGGGCCGTCAAAGCCCGCGGCCACTTCCCCAACGAGCAGGCCGCGTTGAAGTGTCTGTACCTGGTAACCCGATCCCTGGACCCCACCGGGGCAGGCCGAACCCGATGGACGATGCGCTGGAAACCCGCCCTGAACGCCTTTGCCATCACCTTCAGCGACCGCTTCCCAGCCGCTGAAACTTACTAACCAAGATCGCCGGAAACACCTTTAGCGAGACAGGCCCCGCTTGACAGCAACCCTCACAGATCTTGCACTTGCTGTGGTGACGAAACAGGACACTAGGGGCTTTTGGGCAACAGCAAGTGCAAGATCGGCGCGGGGAAGGGGCGGGGAGGGGCGCGGGGAGGGGCGCGGGGAGGGTGTTAGGGGTGGGGGGTTATGGGGTGCCAGGGGAGGGGGGTGGAGAGGACCATGGTGCTCGAGGGTTGGCCGTAGGGGGCCAGGCGGTCGATGACCGCCTCGAAGTCTCCGATCGAACCGGCGGCCACCTTGAGCATGCTGCACGCGTCACCGGTGATCCGGTGGATCTCCAGGATCTCCGGCCAGTCGGACACCTCCGGGTCGTGCAGGATGCAGCGGGACCCGTAACAGGACATCCGGATCAGGGCGACCACCGTCCGGCCGGCCCGGGTGAGGTCGACGTGGGCGTGGTAGCCGGTGATCACTCCGGTCTCCTCGAGCCGGCGGACCCGCTCGGCGACCGCCGGTGGGGACAGGTGCACCCGGCGGGACAGTTCGCTGAAGGAGAGCCGGGCGTCGGCCTGCAACTCGCGCAGCAGCGCCCAGTCCATGTCGTCCACGCTGGCACCTTACTTTCGTGAACCGGATTCGCCTAGCTGCCTTGCGTTCGCCAGGTCAGGACGGCAAGTCCCGTTGATCCGGCATTCCGTACGCCGATCCCACCGCGAGATCATGACGTCGGCAGTTCAGGGAAGGGAGACGACTGGTGGAATCGACGGAGCGGCGGGCCTCGAACCGCGTCGCCACGGTGCGACCGGTGACCCCGCGACAACGGGCGGCCCGCGCCGCACGCAATGGCGGTGAACCGACTCTCGAGTTCGCCGACCTGGTGCCGTACGACGCGTACGTGCGGGCGAGCGCGCTGCACCAGTTGCAGCAACCCCTGAGCGACGATCCCGGCGAGATGTCGTTCCTCATGGTCAGTCAGATCATGGAGTTGTACTTCGGGCTGACCTGTCACGAACTGCGCGAGACCCAGCGTCTGCTGCGCGCCGACCGGATCTGGGACGCGCTGGCTCCGCTGCGCCGCGCCACCCTGCACCTGGAGGGGCTGAACGCCGCCTGGCAGGGCCTGCGGTGGATGTCCCCGGCCGACTTCAACCGGTTCCGCAACCTGCTGGGCGAGGGCAGCGGCTTCCAGTCCGCCATGTACCGGCACCTCGAGTTCCTGCTCGGGCTGCGCGACCCGGCGCTGATCCGCCCGTTCCGCCGGCAGACCGAGGTGCACGCCGCGCTCACGGCCGCGCTGGCCGCCCCGAGTCTCTGGGACGACGTCGTCGCGCTGTTGGCCCGGCGCGGCTTCGACATCCCCGCCGATCTGCTTGGCCGGGACGTCGCGGTCGAGCACGACCCGCAACCGGCTGTCGAGGCCGCCTGGGTGCGGATCTACGCCGACAACAGCCCCGACAACCAGCTGCGGCTGCTCGGCGAGGCCCTCAGCGATGTCGCCGAGGAGTTCGGCGACTGGCGCTGGAACCACGTCAAGGCGGTGCAGCGGACGATGGGCGCCAAGGTCGGCAGCGGCGGTTCCGCCGGCCTGGCGTGGCTGCAACGGAGCATGGCCCGGGTGGTCTTCCCGGAGCTGTGGTCGGCCCGTACCGCGATGTGACCGGAGAACCAGACATGCACACCCCACAACACGAGGCGCACCGCCTCGACGAGGCCGACCCCGGTCACCGGCATCTCTTCCACGTGCCACCCGCCGACGGCGGCGACCACCCCGAGTCGGCGTACCTGGCGGGCAATTCGCTCGGTCTGCAACCCCGGGCCACCCGCGACGAACTCCTCGCCGACCTGGACGCCTGGGGACGGCTCGGCGTGGAGGGGCATCTGGAGGCCGAGCGCGCCTGGTTGCCGTACCACGAGCTGTTGACCGGCCCGGCCGCCCGACTGGTCGGCGCCCGGCCCGCGGAGGCCGTGGTGATGAACTCGCTCACCGTCAACCTGCACCTGCTGATGGTCAGCTTCTACCGCCCGGCCGGCGCGCGCACCCGCATCGTCATCGAGGACTCCGCCTTCCCCTCGGACAGTTACGCGGTGCGCAGCCAGGCGAGGTTCCACGGCCTGGACCCGGACGAGACCGTGGTCCGGCTGCGCCCCCGCCCCGGCGAGGACGCGCTGCGTACCGAGGACGTCACCGACTACCTGGCCGCCGAGGGCGACCGGGTGGCGCTGGTGCTCCTCGGCGGGGTCAACTACCTCACCGGTGAGTTGCTGGACATTCCGGCGATCACGGCCGCCGGCCGGGCGGCCGGCGCGGTGGTCGGCTGGGATCTCGCCCACGCGGTCGGCAACGTGCCCCTCGAGTTGCACGACTGGGACGTCGACTTCGCGGCCTGGTGCTCCTACAAGTACCTGAACGCCGGTCCCGGCGCCCTGGCCGGCGTCTTCGTGCACGAGCGCCACCTCGGCGACCCGAACCTGCCCCGCTTCGAGGGCTGGTGGAGCACTGCGGCGGCCACCCGGTTCGAGATGACGCCGGTGTCCCGCCCACCGTCCACGGTGGAGGCGTGGCAGATCTCCAACCCGCCGATCTTCGCCATGGGCCCGGTGCGTACCTCGCTGGAGCTGTTCGACGCGGTCGGCATGCCGGCGCTGCGCGCCCGCAGCCTGCGCCTCACCGGCTGGCTGGAGTCGCTGCTCGACGAAGTCACCGCCGACCGGCCGCTGCGGGTGGTCACCCCGCGCGACCCGGCCCGGCGGGGCTGCCAACTCTCGGTCCGCGTCGGCGCCGGCAACGCCGCCGAGCTGACCAAGCGCCTACGGTACGAACACGGCGTCATCGCCGACGCCCGGGAGCCGGACGTGGTCCGGTTTGCCCCGGTGTCGCTCTACTCGACGTACCTCGACTGTTGGCGGGCCGCCGCCGCACTGGCGGCCACGGTGGGGCAGGTGAACCCGTGACGGCCCGGCGCGACGAGGTCGCGATCATCGGCGCCGGCATGGCCGGGTGCCTGGCCGCCTGTTTCCTGGCCCGGCGGGGCTACCCGGTGGCGCTGTACGAGCGTCGGCCGGACCCGCGCACCGGAACGGCCGAGCGGGGGCGTTCGATCAACCTGGCGCTCTCCGAGCGCGGGCTGGACGCGCTGCGCCGGATCGGCCTGGCCGACCAGGTGATGGCCGACGCGCTGCCGATGCGCGGCCGGATGATCCACCCGGTCGAGGGGGAGCCGCAGTTCCAGTCGTACAGCGCGGCCGGCGACCGGGCGATCAACTCGATCAGCCGGGGCGCGTTGAACAACGCCCTGTTGGACGCCGCGGCCGCACTGCCCGGGGTACGGGTCGTCTTCGACCACCGTCTCGTCGGGCTCGACCCGGCCGACGGCTCGATGAGCTTCGACACCCCGCAGGGGCCGGTCGCCGCCAAGGCGTCCGTGGTGCTGGGCGCGGACGGCGCGGGCTCCGCCGTACGCGGGCAGCTCCTGGCGCACGGACTGCTGCGCGAGAGCGTGGACTTCCTCGACTACGGCTACAAGGAGCTGACGATCCCGCCGCTGGGCGGGGACTTCGCCCTCGACGAGGACGCCCTGCACATCTGGCCGCGCGGCACGTCGATGATGATCGCGCTGCCGAACCCGGACCGCTCCTTCACCTGCACGCTGTTCTGGCCGAACGAGGGCGCCGGCAGCTTCGCCGCCCTGGACGATCCGGCGGCGATCCGGGCGCACTTCGCCGAGCAGTACCCGGACCTGGTCCCGCTGGCTCCGACCCTCGTCGACGACTACCAGCACAACCCGGTGGGTGTGCTCGGCACGGTCCGCAGCACGCCCTGGCAGGTCAACGGCACGGTCGGCCTGATCGGCGACGCGGCGCACGCCATCGTGCCGTTCTACGGTCAGGGCGCGAACTGTGCCTTCGAGGACGTCGTCGAGCTGGACCGCTGCCTCGACGAGTGCGCCGACGAGTGGACGGCGGCGCTGCCGCTGTTCCAGCGCCGCCGCCAGGAGAACGCCGAGGCCATCGCGCAGATGGCGCTGACCAACTTCGTGGAGATGCGCGACAAGGTCGCCTCGCCGGTCTTCCAGGCCCGGCGGCGGGTGGAGCACGCGCTGGAACGGGCCCTGCCCGGCCGGTACGTTTCGCAGTACGAGCTGGTGTCCTTCTCCACCACCCCGTACGCCGAGGTGCGCCGCCGGGTGCGCCGGCAGCACCGGGTGCTCGGCGCGGTCGCCGCTGGGGCGGCGCTGCTGCTGGCCGGCGCGGTCACGGCGGTGCTCAACCGAGGGAGGCGCGCGTGACGAACCTCTGGGACCCGTCGTTGATGACCGGCCGCGCGCCGGCCGGGCCGCCGCGGCTGCGCAACTTCGTGGGCGGCGAGTTCGTCGACGGAGGATCGACGTTCACCAAGGTCAGCCCGGTGACCGGCGAGCCGGTCTTCGAGGTGGCCGAGGCGTCCCGGTCCACGGTGGACGACGCGGTGGCCGCCGCCCGCGCGGCCCTGCGCGGGCCGTGGGGCCGGATGGGCGAACGCGAGCGCGCCGAGGTGCTGCGGCGCGTCGCCGACGAGCTGGAACGCCGCTTCGACGACCTGGTCACGGCCGAGGTCGCCGACACCGGCAAGTCCATCGCCCAGGCCCGTACGCTGGACATTCCGCGTGGCGCGGCGAACTTCCGGGCGTTCGCGGAGATCGTGGCGACCGCGCCCACCGAGTCGTTCACCACGGTCACCCCGACCGGCGGCCGCGCCCTGAACTACGCGGTCCGCAAGCCGGTCGGCGTGGTCGCGGTGATCGTGCCGTGGAACCTGCCGCTGCTGCTGCTCACCTGGAAGGTCGCCCCGGCACTGGCCTGCGGCAACGCCGTGGTGGTCAAGCCCAGCGAGGAGACGCCCGCCTCGGCGACGGTGCTGGCCGAGGTGATGGCCGCCGCTGGCGTACCCGAGGGTGTGTTCAACCTCGTGCACGGCTTCGGCCCGGACTCGGCGGGGGAGTTCCTGATCCGCCACCCGGGCGTGGACGCGATCACCTTCACGGGCGAGTCGGCCACCGGCGGCGCGATCATGCGGGCCGCCGCCGACGGGGTGAAGGCGGTCAGCTTCGAGTTGGGCGGCAAGAACGCCGGCCTGGTCTTCGCCGACGCCGACCTGGACGCGGCGGTCGCCGGCTCGGTGCGGTCCAGCTTCACCAACGGCGGCCAGGTGTGCCTCTGCACCGAGCGCATCTACGTGCAGCGGCCGGTCTTCGAGGAGTTCACCGCCCGGCTGGCGAAGCGGGCCGGCGAGCTGGCGTACGGCTGGCCGACCGACGAGGCCACGGCCACCATGCCGCTCATCTCCCCGCAGCACCGGGCCAAGGTGCTCGGGGCGTACGACCTGGCCCGGTCCGAGGGCGCCGAGGTGCTGACCGGCGGCGGTACGCCCACCTTCGGCGACGCCCGGGACGGCGGCTCGTACGTGCAGCCAACGGTGCTCGCCGGCCTGGGCGCGGACGCCCGCACCAACCGGGAGGAGATCTTCGGCCCGGTCGTGCACGTCGCGCCGTTCGACACCGAGGACGAGGCGTACGCGCTGGCCAACGGCACCGACTACGGCCTGGCGGCGACGGTGTGGACCCGGGACGTCGGGGTGGCGCACCGGGCCGGGGCGCGGCTGGACGCGGGCATCGTCTGGGTCAACACCTGGTTCCTGCGGGACCTGCGCACCCCGTTCGGCGGGGTGAAGGCGTCCGGCATCGGTCGGGAGGGCGGCGTGCACTCGCTGGACTTCTACTCCGAACTCACAAACGTCTGCGTGGACCTGTCGTGACCGGAGGAGTGAACGTGGAAGCCGACATCGAGGCCGCCAACCGGGAGTTGGCCGAGGCGCGCAGCAGCGGCACGCCGTGCCCGCCGCTGCGCGGCCGGTTGCTGCCGGAGGGGGACGTCGAGTCCGCGTACCGTGTGCAGCAGTTGCAGACGCGGGCCTGGCAGGGCCGGGGCGAGCGCCGCGTCGGCGCGAAGATCGGGCTGACGTCCCGGGCGGTGCAGGAGACCTTCGGGGTGTTCCAGCCGGACTTCGGGGTGCTGACCGACGAGATGGCCGTCGGCGACGGGGTCGAGGTGCCGATCGAGCGGCTGCTCCAGCCGCGGGTCGAGGCGGAGATCGCGTTCGTGCTCGGCGGTGACCTCGCCGAGGAGCGAATCACCACGGTCGACCTGATCCGCGCGGTCGACCACGTGCTGCCGGCCATCGAGATCGTCGACTCACGGGTCGCCGGCTGGGACATCTCCATCGTGGACACGATCGCCGACAACGCCTCCAGCGGGCTGTTCGTGCTGGGCACCACGCCCCGCCGGCTCGCCGACGTCGACCTACGACTGTGCGGGATGGTGCTGGAGCACGCCGGTGAGCCGGTCTCGGTGGGCGCGGGCGCGGCCTGTTTGGGCAACCCGCTGCACGCCCTGCACTGGCTGGCCGCCACCCTCGCCCGGGCCGGTGACCCGCTGCGCGCCGGGGACGTGGTGCTCTCCGGGGCGCTCGGCCCGATGGTCCCGGTCACCCCGGGGGCCGCGTACGAGGCCCGGATCTCCGGGCTCGGCTCGGTCCGTACCTGCTTCAGCGAGGAGGTTTCCGCGTGACCACCGGAGTGGCGGTGCTCGGTTCCGGAAACATCGGCACCGACCTGATGATCAAGGTGTTGCGGCTCAGTAGCGAGCTGCGGATGGTGGCGATGGCCGGCATCGACCCGGCCTCCGACGGCCTGGCCCGGGCCCGCCGCCTCGGCGTCACCACCACCGCCGACGGCGTGGACGGCCTCGTCGCGCTGCCCGAGTTCGCCGACGTCCAACTGGTCTTCGACGCCACCTCGGCCGGCGCGCACCGCCGCCACGACGAGGTGCTGCGGGCGCACGGTCGTACGGTGGTCGACCTGACCCCGGCCGCGATCGGCCCGTACGTGGTGCCGCCGGTCAACCTCGACGAGCACCTGCACGAGCCGAACGTGAACATGGTGACCTGCGGCGGGCAGGCGACCGTGCCGATCGTCGCCGCCGTCGGTCGGGTCACCCCGGTGGCGTACGGCGAGATCGTCGCGTCGATCGCCTCGAAGTCGGCGGGGCCGGGCACCCGGGCCAACATCGACGAGTTCACCGAGACCACGGCACGCGCCATCGAGGTGGTCGGCGGCGCTGAACGGGGCAAGGCCATCATCGTGCTGAACCCGGCGGACCCGCCGCTGCTCATGCGGGACACCGTCTACTGCCTCTGCCCGGACGCCGACGCCGACCGCGCCGCCATCGCCGCCTCGATCAGCGACATGGTGGCGAGGGTGCAGGAGTACGTCCCCGGCTACCGGCTCAAGCAGGACGTGCAGTTCGACCGGGTGCAGGCGTACCTGCCGTCGTTCGGGCGGCAGCTCACCGCCCTTCAGGTGTCGGTGTTCCTGGAGGTCTCCGGCGCCGGCCACTACCTGCCCGCGTACGCCGGGAACCTGGACATCATGACGTCGGCCGCGTTGCGGACCGCCGAGCGGCTGGTGGCCCTGCGGACGACGGGAGCGGTGGCATGACCGACCTGTACATCCAGGACGTGACCCTGCGCGACGGCATGCACGCCATCGCCCACCGCTACACCGTCGACCAGGTGCGCGCGATCGCCGCCGCGCTGGACGCCGCCGGGGTGGCCGCCATCGAGGTCGCGCACGGCGACGGGCTCGCCGGGTCCAGCGTCAACTACGGCCACGGCGCGGCCAGCGACGCCGAGTGGATCTCCGCGGCCGCCGAGGTGCTGACCACGGCCAAGCTGACCACCCTGCTGCTGCCCGGCATCGGCACCATCGCCGACCTGAAGGCCGCCAAGGCGCTCGGGGTGACCAGCGTCCGGATCGCCACGCACTGCACGGAGGCGGACATCTCCGCCCAGCACATCTCCTGGGCCCGGGAGAACGGCATGGACGTGGCCGGGTTCCTGATGATGTCGCACATGAACGACCCGGCCGGGTTGGCCGGGCAGGCCAAGCTCATGGAGTCGTACGGGGCGCACTGCGTCTACGTCACCGACTCCGGCGGACGGCTGCTGATGTCCGACGTGGCGCAGCGGGTCGACGCGTACCGGCAGGTCCTGGAACCGGAGACGCAGATCGGCATCCACGCGCACCACAACCTGTCCCTCGGGGTGGCCAACAGCGTGCTCGCCGTCGAGCACGGCCGGGTCCTCGGGTCCGCGCCGGCCGGCCCCGACGCGCCGCACGGCCGGACCGTCCGCGTCGACGCGTCCCTCGCCGGGATGGGCGCGGGCGCCGGAAACGCGCCGTTGGAGGTCTTCGTGGCGGTCGCCGAACTGCACGGCTGGAAGCACGGCTGCGACGTGTTCGCGCTGATGGACGCCGCCGACGACCTCGTCCGCCCGTTGCAGGACCGGCCGGTCCAGGTGGACCGGGAGACGCTCTCCCTGGGGTACGCCGGGGTCTACTCCAGCTTCCTGCGGCACGCCGAGCGGGCCTCGGCGAAGTACGGCGTGGACGTGCGCTCGATCCTGGTCGAGCTGGGTCGGCGTCGGATGGTCGGCGGCCAGGAGGACATGATCGTCGACGTGGCACTCGACCTGGCCGGCACGACGCGGTCGCGGACGGAGGATGAGGCAGCATGATCGGACCGGACATCGCGGGAATCGCCGAGAAGTTGGGCGCGGCCGCCGCCACGGCCACGGCCATTCCGCAGCTCGCCGCCGAGACCGGCCTCGACGTGGACGCCGCGTACGCCGTGCAGGCCGCGCTGGCGCAGCGCCGGATCGACGCCGGTGAGCGGCTGGTCGGGCTGAAGATGGGGCTCACCAGCAAGGCGAAGATGGCCCAGGTCGGCGTGGACGAGGTGATCTGGGGACGGCTCACCGACACGATGCGGGTGCCCGACGGCGGCGTGGTCGACCCGGCCGCGTACATCCATCCCCGGGTCGAGCCGGAGGTCGCGTTCCTGCTGGACCGGCTCCCCGAGCCGGGCGAGCCGGTCGGCGACTTCGCCACGGCGGTCCGCGCGGTCGCCCCGGCCATCGAGCTGATCGACTCCCGGTACGCGGACTTCCGCTTCTCGTTGCCGGACGTCATCGCCGACAACACCTCGGCCGCCGCGTTCGTGATCGGCCCGTGGTCCCCGGTGCCGGCGGGCCTGGACAACCTGGGCGTCCTGCTGGAGGTCGACGGCCGGGTGGCCCAGGTCGGCTCGACCGCGGCGATCCTCGGCGATCCGCGCCGCGCGCTGGACGAGGGCATCCGACTGGCGGGCCGGCACGGGGTACGACTGGAGTCGGGCTGGGTCTTCCTGGCCGGCGCGGCCACCGCCGCCGTGCCGCTGCGTCCCGGCGCGCACGTCCGTGCGGTCGTCGAGAAGCTCGGCACGGCCTCGCTGCGGGCATCGTCGTGAGCGGGGTCGTCGTCGCCGGCAAGGCCGTCCCGCGAGGGGCCTTTCCGCACGTCAAGGTGGCGGGTGGGTTCGTCTTCGTCTCCGGTACGTCGTCCCGCCGAGCGGACAACAGCTTCGCCGGTGTCGAGGTGGACGAGTTCGGCACCACCAACCTCGACATCCGGGCACAGACCCGGGCCGTCATCGAGAACGTCGGTGACCTGCTGCGGTCGGTCGGCGCGGACCTCACCGACCTCGTCCAGGTGACGTCGTACCTGGTCAACATGAATGACTTCGGTGGCTACAACGAGGTCTGGGCGGAGTTCTTCGACGCGTCCGGGCCGACCCGCACCACGGTGGCGGTACACCAGTTGCCGCACCCGCACCTGCTCATCGAGATCCAGGCCGTGGCCCTTCTTCCCTCGGGAGGTCAGTCGTGAGTGAGATCGCCGAGCCGTTCAGCTTTCCGGGCTGGATCGCGGAGAACCAGCACCTGCTGAAGCCCCCGGTGGGCAACAAGGAGATGTTCCCCGGCGGGGACGACTTCATCGTGATGGTGGTGGGCGGGCCCAACCAGCGCACCGACTTCCACGTGGACCCGTACGAGGAGTTCTTCTACCAGGTCAAGGGCAACATGCACATCAACCTGATGACCCCGCAGGGGCCGCGTACGGTGCACGTGCGCGAGGGTCAGATGTGGATGCTGCCGCGCAACACCCCGCACTCGCCGCAGCGGCCGGAGGCCGGCTCGATCGGTGTGGTGGTGGAGCGGGTCCGCGAGGAGGGCACGCTGGAGACGTTCCAGTGGTACTGCCCGGAGTGCGGGCACAAGGTGCACGAGGTGGAGTTGCAGGTCCGTGACATCGCGGCCGACCTGCCGCCGGTGTTCCAGGCGTTCTACGGGGACGAGTCGGCGCGTACCTGCGCGAACTGCGGCACCCTGCACCCGGGCAAGGGCTGATGCCCACTGGTGTGGTCGACGTGCACACGCACGTCGTACCGAAGGGGTGGCCGGACCTCGGCGCGACGTGCGGCGGCTCCGGCTGGCCGTGGTTGCGGGTGGACTCCGAACGTGCCGCCATGATCATGGTGGGGGAGACGGAGTTCCGCCCGATCGGCGCGGAGTGCTGGGACGCGTCGCGCCGACTCGCCGACATGGACGCCGACGGTGTCGCCGTGCAGGTGGTGTCGCCGACGCCCGTCTTCTTCAGCTACGACCGCCCGGCCGACCAGGCCGTGAAGGTCGCCCGGATCTTCAACGACCTGACCCTGGAGGTCACCGCGGCCGGTGGCGACCGGCTGGTGCCGTTCTGCCAGGTGCCCCTCCAGGACCCGGACGCCGCCTGCGCCGAGCTGGATCGCAGCCTGGCCGCCGGCCACGTGGGCGTGGAGATCGGCAACCACGTCGGCGACCGGGACCTGGACGACGCGGGCGTGGTCACCTTCCTCCAGCACTGTGCCGAGGTGGGTGCCCCGGTCTTCGTCCACCCCTGGGACATGCCGGGCAGCCCTCGACTGGACCGCTGGATGGCCCGCTGGCTCACCGGCATGCCCGCCGAGACGCACCTGTCGGTGCTGGCGATGATCCTGGGCGGCGTGTTCGACCGGGTACCGGAGACGCTGCGGATCTGCTTCGCACACGGCGGCGGCAGCTTCCCGTTCTGGCTCGGCCGCGCCGACAACGCCTGGCACCGCCGGGGCGACCTGGTCCGGGGCGCGTCCGCCGCCCCGCCGAGCAGCTACGTCGACCGGTTCAGCGTCGACTCGGTGGTCTTCGCGCCGCCGGCCCTGCGGCTGCTGGTCGACACGCTGGGGGAGGACCGGGTGCTGGTCGGCAGCGACTACCCGTACCCGCTGGGGGAGCGGCCCGTCGGCGCGGTGGTCGACGCCGCCGACTTCCTCTCCGACGCTCAGCGCGAGAAACTCCGATCCACAAACGCCCTGCGCTTCCTGCACGGGCGGCGCTGACGGCGTACCCCCGGTAGCGCCCCCGGACGACGGACGGCGACACCGACATCGTGTCGGTCCGGTGACAGCCGCTCCCAGCGGGCAGGATGAGGGCATGGCCGAGCCGCACGACCTGACGGCGCTGGAGCAGGCCGCTGCCATCGGCCGCGGCGAGCTGTCCAGCGTCGAGTTGGTCGAGCACTCCCTGAGCCGGGTGGCGGCGCTCGGCGACACCGTGGGCGCGTTCGTCACCGTCACGCCGGACCTCGCCCGGCAGGCCGCGCGGGCCGCCGACGCGGTGCCCGCCGAGGCGCGCGGCCCGCTGCACGGCGTACCGACCGCCATCAAGGACCTCACCCTCACCGCCGGGGTACGCACCACCTTCGGGTCGGCCGCCTTCGCCGACTTCGTCCCGCCGGTCGACGCCGACGTGGTCCGGTTCATCAAGGCCGCCGGCCTCGTCAGCCTCGGCAAGACGACCACCTCCGAGCTGGGCTGCTCGCTCTACTCGGAGGGCCGCGTCGCGCCACCGGCCCGCAATCCGTGGCAGTTGGCGTACACCGCCGGTGGTTCCAGTGGCGGCGCGGCGGCGGCGGTCGCGGCCGGCCTGGTGCCGGTCGCTCAGGGGTCCGACGGCGGCGGGTCGCTGCGCATCCCGGCGTCGCTCTGCGGCCTGGTCGGCTACAAACCCAGCCGTGGCCTGGTCTCCGGCGGGCCGCTCGGCTCCGGTGCGTTCGGTCTGCCCACCAGCGGGCCGATCGGACGGACGGTTGCCGACGTCGCCGCGCTGCTCGACGTCATGGCCGTCCCGGTGCCCGGCGAGCCGTACCTGTCGCCGCCCGCGCCGCCCGGCGGATACCTGGCCGCCGCCCGCCGGGCCGAGCCCGGCCGGCTACGGATCGGCCGGTTCACCACGCCGATGCTCGCCGACGAGCCGGTGCACCCCGACTGCGTCGCGGCCGTCGACTCCGCCGCCGCGCTGCTCACCGCCGCCGGCCACGAGGTGGTCGAGGTGCCGCCGCCGCTCACGCCGACGGTGTGGCCGCTGTTCGAGATCATCTGGTACGTCCTGGCGCTCGCCCCCGTCCCGGCGCACCGCGAGCCGGAGCTGCTGCCGCTGACCCGGCTGCTCCGCGCCCGGGGCGCCGAGGTGTCCGCGGGGACGCTGTCCGCGACCCTCGGCGAACTACAGGCGCAGGTACGCCTCGGCGCGGCCCGCACCGCCGGCTGCGACCTCCTGCTCTGCCCCACCCTGGCCACCCCACAGGCGCCCGTCGGCTGGTTCACCGCCGACGGCGACCCGGCGGCCGATTTCGACCGGCAGCGCCGCTTCTCGCCCTACTGCGCCATCTTCAACGTCACCGGCGACCCCTCGGTCTCCCTGCCCCTGGCCACCACGACCACCGACGGCCTGCCCGTCGGGGTGCTGCTCACCGGCCGGTACGGCGACGATGCGCGGCTCATCGCTACCGCTGCGCAACTGGAGCACGCCAGTGACGGATGGGATCGGCACCCCGCAATCTGGCGGGCCGTCGACTCCGCTAACGTGAATGGCGACGGAGTTGGCCGGTCGCCATCATGATCGTCCATCCGACCCGCTTGTCCGAGGTCCTTCTTCCGCCTGGGGGCGTTGGGATTGTCTGTTACCGAGACGGTGCTGGTCTTCGTCGGCATCCCGTTGGCGGCAGTGCTGGTGATCGCCGGCCTGTCGTACGCCGGTAGCCGTGGGGGTGCCACCGGCGGTGGTGGTGGCGCCAAGCGCTACCGGCCGGGCCGGCCCTTCGACTTCACTCCGGTCTGGTTCCTGGGCCGCCCGGAGCAGCTGGCCGACTCGGCCGGCACCGCGCTGACGGCGGGCGCGCAGGCGCCCGCGCTGACCAGCCACAAGCTAGAGCAGGCCAGCGTCGAGGCGCCGGCCGGTGGAACCGGAGGCGCAAGTGACCGTTGGTGAGAAGCAGACCGGGACGGAGAATCCGCCCGAGGTGCTCGACGGGCCCTTCTCGACCCGTCAGCTGCTGCGCATCGACGAGGCCCTGCGCCTGGCCGACCAGGGCACCGGCCTGGTCTTCTCGGTGTTCGTCGGCGGCCTCGACGAGCCGATCCGCGAGCACGCCCAGCGGCTGCACCGCCAGCTCGCCGACCCGGACAAGTCGGTGCTGATCGCCGTATCGCCCAACCAGCGGCAGTTGGAGATCGTCACCGGGCGGCACGCCCGCAAGCGCATCCCCGACACGTACGCCAAGCTGGCCGCGCTCTCGATGGCCGGCGCGTTCAGCGGCGGCGACCTGGCCGGCGGCATCATCAACGGGCTCGACCAGCTCGCCAGCCACGCCGGTAAGGGCTGATCCCTTACTCGTACGACGAAGCCCGACCCGCCGCACGGCGGGTCGGGCTTCAACGTGTCGGGGGTTGTCTCAGCGCGGCCAGGAGGACGGGTCCAACCTCATCTGCCACGGCTCGTCCACGGTCACCGCGTCGTCCGGTCCGATGGTGCCCACCAGGTCGTAGTGCACGGCCTTGACGAGGCGGTAACGGTAGACGACCGGGCCGAAGTCGCCACGCTCCACCCGCCAGTAGTGCGCGATACCAGCCTCGGCGTAGAGGGCCGGCTTGGTGAAGCGATCGTGACGGCGACTTCCTGTCGACTCGACTTCCAGGGCGAGCGCGATGTCCACCGGCTCGGCCCACATCCGCTCGCGCGGTGCGCCCGGCCGCAACACCGTCAGATCGGGGATGAGGTTGCCGCCAGGAACCCGCACCCGGATCTCCCGAATCACCCGCCAACCCGTGGGCGCCGTCTGGCGGATCGCCATCCGGATGTCGTCCGCGAGTTCGTGGTGCTCGGGACCGGCTGGAGGGGTCACGTGCAGGCTCCCGTCGATGATCTCGTAGCGGTTCCCGTCCTCAGGCAGGTCGAACAGGTCCTGCTCGCGCCAGCCCCGCTCCGGGGGTCGCCACTCGTAGGTCGGCTGTGCCATCGCGTCCACCTCCTCTCGTCACCATAATGGCCCGGGCCGGCGTGGGTTCGTACCCACGCCGGCCCGGGCCGCGTACTCCCTGCTCAGCTCTGCTCGGTGTCCTTCGCGCGGGCCTTGAGCGCCCGCAGCACGCCGTCCCGTCCCTCGGCGACCAGGCGACGCAGCGGCGCCGGGTTGCCGTCCCCGGCCAGCCACGCGTCGGTGGCCGCGACCGTCTCGTCGTCCACCAGGTACGTCGGGTACGCGAGCTGGGCGAACTCCTGCGCCGGCTCGCTGTCCCGGCTGGCCCACACCTGCCCGACCGTCGCGAAGTACTTCTCCCGGTACGGGGTGACCAGCTCCACCTGCGCCGGGTGGGCCAGGCCCTGCAACAGCGCCCGGTTCCGCCAGTTCGGCAGCGACTCCGGGCCGGTCAGCAGCGCCCACACGGCCGCCTTGTTCTCCGCCGTCGGCACCAACGCGTGCGCGTACGCGGCCTCCCGCTCGCCGCTGGCCGTACGGTCGCCGGCCAGCTCCGCCTCGACCTCGGCCGCGCCGGCCGCGCCGTTGGCCACCAGCGCGCCGAGCACCGTCCAGCGCAGCTCGGTGTCCACGGTCAGACCCTCCGGCGTGCCGGAGCCGTCCAGCCAGCCGCGCAGCGTGGCCAGGTCCTCGTCCGAGCGGGCCGCCGAGGTGAACGCCCGGGCCCAGGCGAGCTGGAAGCCGCTGCCCGGCTCGGCGGCGGCGAGCGCGTCCTTCGCCGTGCGGGCCAGCCCCGCCCAGCCGGTGGGTGCCCACGCCGGGTCGGCGTAGAGGGTCAGCGCGGTGGTGGCCTGGCGCAGGGTGGCGGTGACCAGGTTGATGTCGGTCTCGGCGGGCAGCCCGGCCAGCACCAGCGCCACGTAGTCACGGGTCGCCAGCTCGGCGTCGCGGGTCATGTCCCACGCGGCCGTCCAGCACAGCGCGCGGGCCAGCGACGAGTCGAAGCCGCCGATGTGCTGCACCACCGTCGCCATCGACCGGTCGTCCAGACGCAGCTTGGTGTAGCTCAGGTCGTCGTCGTTGAGCAGCAGCACGTCGGCGGCCCGGACGCCACGCAGCTCGGCGAGGTCGGTCCGCTCACCGGTCACGTCCACCTCGTACCGTTCGCGGCGGACCAGCCGACCGTCGGCCAGGTCGTACAGGCCCACGCCGATCCGGTGGGTACGCAGCGTCGGGTACGCCGTCGGCGCCTCCTGCCGGACGACCACCTGCTCGTACGTGCCGTCGGCGCCGATGGTCACCTCGGGGCGCAGCGTGTTCACCTGCGCGGTCTCCAGCCACTGCGCCGCGAACTTGCGCAGCTCCCGGCCCGAGGCGGCCTCCAGCTCGGTGAGCAGGTCGTCGAAGGTGGCGTTGCCCCACGCGTGCTTGCCGAAGTACGCCCGCAGCCCGGCCACGAACGGTTCCTCGCCCACGTACGCGACGAGCTGCTTGAGCACGCTCGCGCCCTTGGCGTAGGTGATGCCGTCGAAGTTGACCTCGACGGCCTCCATGTCCGGCATCTCGGTGTAGACCGGGTGGGTGGAGGAGAGCTGGTCCTGTCGGTAACCCCAGTTCTTGCGGATCGACAGGAACGTCGTCCACGCCTCGGTGAACCGGGTGGCGTTGGTGTTGCACCAGTGGCTGGCCCACTCGGCGAACGACTCGTTCAGCCACAGGTCGTTCCACCAGCGCATGGTGACCAGGTCACCGAACCACATGTGCGCCAGCTCGTGCAGGATCGTGTTGGCCCGCTGCTCGTACTCGAAGTCGGTGACCTGCGAGCGGTACAGGTAGTGCGACTCGGCGTGCGTGACGCAGCCGAAGTTCTCCATCGCGCCGGCGTTGAAGTCGGGCACCCACAGCTGGTCGTACTTCGGCAGCGGGTAGCGCACGCCGAACTTCTCGTGGAAGAAGTCGAAGCCCTGCTTGGTGATGAGGAACAGGTCGTCGGAGTCCAGGTAGCGCGACATGGACGCCCGGCAGAACACCCCCAGGTCGATGCCGTCGTGGCTGTCGCGCACCTCGTGGTACGGGCCGGCGCACAGCGCGGTGATGTACGTGCTCATCCGGGCCGACTCGGTGAAGTGGACGGTCTTCAGGTCCTCGCCGGCCGGCTCCTCGCTCTGCACGGGCATGTTGGACACGACCCGCCAGTGCGCCGGAACGGTCGCGTGCCAGGTGTAGACGCTCTTGAGGTCGGGCTGGTCGAAGCAGGCGAACACCCGCTGCGCGTCGGCCGTCTCGAACTGGCTGTAGAGGTACGTCTCGCCGTCGACCGGGTCGACCGTGCGGTGCAACCCCTGCCCGCTGTTGGAGTAGGCGAAGTCGGCGTCGACGACCAGGGTGTTGTCGCCGGCCAGCCCGGACAGGGTCAGGCCCTTCTCGGCCGACCAGTCGGACAGGTCCACGGGGGTGCCGTTCAGCGTGGCGGACCGCACCGACTCGGCGGCCACCTCGATGAACGTGCTCGCCCCCGGCTCGGCGCAGCGGAACCTGACCTCGGTCGTCGACCGGAAGGTGCGGCCGTCAGCGGCCAGCACGGCGGTCGCCAGGTCCAGCCTGATGTCGTACCCGGTCACCTCGAGCAGGCGGGCCCGCTCGGTCGCCTCGACCTGCGTCAGGTTACGCACTCCCGGCACTGTTGTCTCCATCCCACGTCTCGCCGTACGCCCGGCGGCGCCCGTCTGCCGACCGCTCGTGACGTCCGGCCCGGTTCGAGTCTTCCACGTACGGACGGCCATCGGTGGTCGAGGTCACGCTCTCATTCGGGTGCCGGCCGGTGGGCCGTGGGGTGAGTATTCGAGGTGAGACGCCGGACTGCCGGCGCCACCCGTCGCGAAGGGACCTCACCGTGACCGACCGTGTCACCGCCGACATGTGGTTCGACCCAATCTGTCCGTGGGCGTGGATCACCTCCCGCTGGCTGCTGGAGGTCGAGCAGGTCCGCGAAGTGGACATCCGCTACCACGTGATGAGCCTTTCGGTGCTCAACGAGGGCCGGGACCTGCCGGAGCAGTACCGGGAACTGATGGACAACGGGTGGGGCCCGGTGCGGGTGTGCATCGCCGCCGAGCAGCGCTACGGCTCGGACGTGCTCCGCAAGCTCTACACCGCGCTCGGCACCCGCATCCATCTCGGCAAGGAGCAGCTCGGGCCGGAGTTGTACGTGGCCGCGCTGACCGAGGCGGGCCTGGACCCGGCGCTGGCCGCCGCCGCCGACAGCACCGAGTACGACGAGGCGCTGCGCGCCAGCCACGAGGCCGGCATGCGCCCCGTCGGGCAGGACGTCGGAACGCCGGTCGTCCACGCGCCCGGCCCGGACGGCAACCCGGTCGCGTTCTTCGGCCCGGTGATCACGCCGCGCCCGAAGGGCGAGGCCGCCGGACGGCTCTGGGACGGCGTCCTCCTGGTCGCCGGCACCCCGGGCTTCTACGAGCTCAAGCGCACCCGCGAGCAGTCCCCGATCTTCGACTGACCACGACCGCTACCCGCCCCGGCCGGACTCCGTCGGTTGTCCGGGCGGGGGCGGGTAGCGCCGGGACGCCCGATGCGCCCGCGGCGGCGAAACGGTCACAGCGTCACCGCTGGGCGGGCGGCGTCGTTTCCCTCGGTGTCCGCGCAGTGGCCCCGCAGGGCCGCACACCGCAGCTCGTGGAGGCAGTCCCGATGGCCAAGCACCGTGCGTCCGGTGACGATCAGTCGACCCGGCAGGGGGTGAACGAGGCTCCCGGCGCGGCGTACTGGTCGGTCGACGGTTCCCGCTGGCCGACGGTCCGCCCCGACCTCCCCGCCGACGTGGCGGACCTGCTCGCGCCGCCCATCGTGGTCGGCGTGGCCCGGGTGCCGGTCACGTCGCGCCTGACACCCGCGCGGGCCACGCCGGTAGCGCCCGCACCCCCGCTGGTGACGTCCGCACCGGTCGTGGCGGCTCCGGAGCTGGTCGTGGTGGCGGCCGCGCCGGCCGAGCCGGCTCCGCCCCCGCCGGCGCCCACCGGGCCGCGTCCCGTGCCCACCCCGCCGCTGAACCCGCGGCCCGTTCCGGCGCCCCCGCCCGAGCGTCCCGTGCCGGGGCCGCCCGCCGCGCCGCGCCGCAACGCGGTCACCGGTCCCATCGGGGGTGGCCGGCGCGGCAACGCCGGACCGGTCGTCGCGGGGCGGCACCGCCGGCACAACGGCGCTTCCGGCCGCGCCGGCTGACCGTCCGTCGTCGTGCGGCCGCTTTCATCTGGTGGACGCCGCGCGGGTCCCCGTCGTCCGGTCCGTCGACGCCGGTAGCGTCAGTGGGCATGACGGTCGTGCATCCGATCGCCCGGGCCTGGATCACCACTGGCGGCACCGGCGCGCAGAACTACGACGAGTTCGCCGACGACGCGGAGATCACCGCGATCATCGAGGCGAACCCGCACAGTGCCCTCGGCATCGAGATGCCGCACCGTGCTCCGGACAGCCTGGGGATGTCGTTCCTCGACGCGCTGCCGGCCGCGGTGGCCCGGCTCGCCGAGGCCAAGGCCGACGGCAGCTACACACCCGCCGAGCAGGTGATCGTGCTGTACCGGATCAGCGCCCCGGCCGAGGAGCCGGCGTACGGGATGTTCGCGATGGTGGACACCGACCAGATCTCCACCAGCGCCGACGAGCCGGGCCTGGTCATCCGCAACGAGGACGTGTTCATCGCCAAGGTGCGCGAGCGCGTCGCGCTGGCCGAGGCGCTGGGCCACCTGCTCTCACCCGTACTCCTGCTGCAGACCGGAAGTGGCGACGAGCTGCACGCCGCGCTCGCGGCGGTGACCGACGCGGCCGGTGCGCCGGCCGCTACCGACACCGACCAGGCGGGCCGCACCCACGCCATCTGGCTGCTCGGCCCGGGCGCCGAGCAGGACTCGCTGACCGCCCTGGCGGGCGGCGGCGAGCTGGTCGTCGCCGACGGCAACCACCGCAGCCTGGCCGCCCAGACCGGCGGGTTGTCGCGCTTCCTGGCCGTGGTGACCACCCCGGCCTCGGTGGCGATCCAGCCGTACAACCGGCTGGTCAGCGAGCTGACCACCACGCCGGCCGAGCTGCTCGACCGGTTGCGCGCCGCGGGCGCCGAGGTCGCGCCGATCGACGGCCCGGTCGAGGTCCCGGCGGCCGGCGGCACCGTCCACCTCCGGCTGGCCGACCAGGGGTACGCGGTACGCCTGCCCGCCACCGCCGACGCCCGCCTGGAGAACCTGGACCACGCCCTGGTCGAGCGGTTGCTGCTGCGTGACGCCCTGGGGTTGGATCCGGGCGACAAGCGGATCACCTACGTGGGCGGGGACTACCCGGCGAGCTGGCTCACCGGGGAGGTCGACGCCGGCCGCGCCGAGTTGGCCATCCTCATCGCGCCGGTGACCGTGGCGGACTTCGTCGCGGTGAACCTGGCCCGGGAGAAGATGCCCCGCAAGAGCACCTGGTTCACCCCGAAGGCGCGCGGTGGCCTGGTGGTCGCCGAGCTGCCGCGCTGACCGTGCAGCGCCCGACCGTGTGACGTACCCGCCTCCGAAGCGCCGCCCCTGCGGCGCTTCGGAGCGCGGCCTGACAGACTGCCCGGTATGCGCGTCTACCTGGGATCCGACCACGCCGGTTTCGAGTTGAAGGTGCACCTGGCCAACCACCTGGCCAAGCAGGGGTACGACGTGGTCGACGTCGGCCCGCACAGCTACGACCCGGACGACGACTACCCGACGTTCTGCCTGCACACCGGTGACCGGGTGGTCGCCGACGAGACCTCCCTGGGGGTCGTCATCGGCGGGTCCGGCAACGGCGAGCAGATCGCCGCGAACAAGGTTGCCGGGGTTCGTGCCGCCCTGGCCTGGAGTGTCGAGACGGCTCAACTCGCCCGGCAGCACAACGACGCGAACGTCGTCGCGGTGGGCGCCCGCCAGCACACGCTGGACGAGGCGACGGGCATCGTCGAGGCGTTCCTGAACACGCCGTTCTCCGGTAACGAGCGGCACGCCCGCCGGATCACCCAGGTCGCCGAGTACGAGCAGACCCGCAAGCTGCCCGACCTGCCCTGACCCTGCTGACCCGCGTCGCCCGTCGTCAGCGCGGCGGGCGGGGCAGGTCCTCGCGGGGCACCCAGTTGCGGCGTACGACCACCACCCGGGCCTCCGCGTCGGCGAGGTCGTCGTCGCTCGGCCGGGCGGCGTCGCGGGCCCGCAGCGCCGCGCTCAGCCCCACCTGGGACGAGCCGGAGCCGACCAGCCCGCGTAGCCCCCGCTCGCCGTCGCGGTCGTCGCCGCCGGCCCCTCGACGTCGCGGTGGCGGATCTCCGCCGTCGTGGACGCCGGCCGTGCTGGCTGTCGAGCCGTCGGCGCTGCGCGCGGCCGGGTCGGAGTCGGAGTGGTGGCGCAGCCGTCGCCGGCGTCGGTCCGGGTCACCCATCGTCCGACCGTACCTCGCGCACGCCATCAAGATCCGCACAACATCAGGGATGTTGCTGCTTCCCGAGCCTCGGAGGCAGCAACATCTGAGTAGTTGTGCGGATCTTGACCCTTGGACGGCGGTCTGCGACCGATTTGCCGGCTGGCTACCCTCGGATCAGGGCGGTGCTGACGCCGCCCGTCAGGGGGAGGACGAGATGGCAGACCAGACGCAGCCGTGGGCGGAGCGCACCGTGGAGGTCCCACCGCAGGCAGGCGTCGATGTGCCGGCGCAGCGGGACGGCTTCCGCCGCGGTGTGGCGTCGGTGGGTCAACCGCGTACCCCGCGGACCGAACCGTTTCCGGTGGTCGAGCAGGAGCCGACCGGTACGGGTTGGCCGGGCGAGCCCGCGCCGCGCCGACCGCTGAGCTGGCGTCTGGCGCAGTTGCGCCGCGGCGGCGAGTGGAGCACGGCGGGTGGCCTGTTCGCCTTCGTGTGCTGGGGCATCTGGGCGCTCTCCGGCGGTGGCAACCTGTCCGGCCCGCTGCTGGTGCTCGTGCTGAGCCTGCTGGTGGCGGTCGGCCTGTTCGCGCTGGCCCGGGCGGTCGGCCGCCTGGTGCTGGAGCGGCAACTCGGGCGGGTCCGGCGCGGCGCGCGGGGCGCGCACCTGGCCACCGCCGTCTTCCTCGTCGGTCTCGGCGTCGCCTGGCTCCAGCAGACCGAATGGGTCGTCTCGGCCTGGAACTGGATCACCTCGAACGTGTGACGAGGCGTGCACGGGCGGGTCGGCCCGACGCCGCCCGCCCGTGCACCCGGTCGTTTCCCCACCAGGCAGTGTCGCTGCTTACCCGGCCGGCCACGGTTCATCCGTAGTCGGCCGGTGCGTCCGTCGTTCGGGTCTGCCGGTCACGGTCCCGGTGGCGGCCAGCATCGGTGCGTCGATCGACGCGGGTCGACGGAACTGATCGGTAAGGACGGCGTAAGGTCGTCCGGCCACGTCGACCGACATCATTCCCCCCATACGTAGCCAACGAGGGGACCGTCGATGAGTCGACTACGGAGAAGTCTGGCCTTCCTGATCGTGCTGACCACCGGTCTGACGACCGCACCGGGCGTCGCGTCGGCCGCCACGGCGCTGCCCACGTACACCTTCGTGGACCTGGGAACGCTCGGTGTACCGAGTACGGGGGAGCCGCCCACCAGTGACGGCCACGCCCTCAACAACGCCCGTACCGTGGTGGGCGTCTCCACGATCGACGGTGTCTACAACTTCCACGCGTTCGCCTCGGCGGGCGGGGTGATGAGCGACCTGGGCGTCCTGTACGCCGGTCCGTACGGCGCGAGTTCCGCGACGGGCATCAACGAGCGGGGCGTCGTCGTCGGGGCCACCCACGTCAACGGGACGGAGCCCCCGCACGCCTTCCGGTACGCCGACGGGATCATGACCGACCTCGGCACCGGCTACGGCGCGGGCAGCGGCAGCGCGGCGAACGACGTCAACGACGACGGCGTCGTGGTCGGCACCCGGTTCGAGACGCAGGGGGCACCGACCCGGGCGGTCGTCTGGCGCAACGGCAAGGTCATCGACCTGGGCACGCTCGGCGGCCAGGCGGGTCCCTGGGGCACCGACAGCATCGCGTACGGCGTGAACTCCGCCGGGCACGTCGTGGGCGGCGCCGCCGTGCCCGGCGGCGGCCTGCACGCCTTCCTCTACCGGGGCGGGGCGCTCACGGATCTCGGCACCCTGGGCGGCGTCACCGGGTCCACCTACGCCCGGGACATCAACGACCGGGGTCACGTCGTCGGTGTCTCGCAGAACACCGCCGGCCAGCTGCGCGCGACCCTCTGGCGCAACGGCACCATCCGCGACCTCGGCTCCCTCGGCGGCAACTACTCCGAGGCGCGGGCCGTGAACGAGACCGGCCAGGTGGTGGGTATCGCCCGGACCAGCAGCCCCGACTCCTACAACGAGCGGGCGTTCCTCTGGCAGGGCGGCCGGATGGTCGACCTGAACACCCGCGTTGCGAACCTCCCTGCGACGGTGACGCTCCGCTCCGCCGAGGACGTCAACGACGACGGCGTCATCGTGGGCCTCGCCTGCCCGACCGCCTGTGCCGAGGGCGGCGATCGCGCGCGCCGCGCCTACCTCCTGGTGCCGACCAGCTGACCCGCGACCGGGCGACCGGCGCCTGCCCTGCCCGCGTGGGACGGGCGTCGGTCAGCGCGGTGCTGTCCCCTTGTCGTACGACTCGCGGGCGTCGAGCAACTCGTCCCAGTGCTGCGCCACCCAGGCGCAGGCGACCGCGATCGGTTCGAGCATGCTGCGACCCACCGGCGTCAGCTCGTACTCGACGTGTGCGGCCGCTCCGGCGTGGACGGTGCGGGTGATCAGCCCGTCCCGTTCGAGGGAGCGCAGCGACTGGGTGAGGACCTTCGGGGTGACGCGGCGCAGCGGCACGCGTAGCTCGGAGAACCGGCGGGGCCCGTGTTCCAGGCAGCGGATGACGAGCGCAGCCCACTTGTCACCGAACCGGATCGGATTGAGCGCGGAGGGGCACAGCTCGTCGAACATGTCGGCGGGCAGGGGTTGCCTCATGGCCTGACGATAGCTGGTATCCCGGCGGTAACCAGGCCCGGAGATAGCGTCGGCGGACCGGCCGGGCGTACGGGCTCCGGCCCTGGTGAGAGGCGTTCGCCATGAACATCGTGATCTTCGGCGCGGGTGGACGGGCCGGACGGCAGGCCGCCGCCGAGGCGCGTCGACGCGGCCACCGGGTCACCGCTGTGGTGCGCGACCCGGCGGCACACGGCGACCTGGGCGACGGGCACGTGGTGGCCGGCGACGTCACCGACGCCGCGAGTGTCGCGCATGCCGCCGCCGGCCAGGACGCCGCGATCAGTGCCGCCGTGGACCTGTCCCAGCCGCCGCGCGACTTCTTCACGACGTCGTCCCGCGCCCTGGCCGCCGGCCTCGCCGAGGCGGGCGTACGCCGCCTGGTGGTGGTGGGCCTCGCCGCGATCATGCCGGGGGCGTCCGGCGTCGCCCTCATGGAGGAGCCCGGCTACCCCGACGAGTACCGCTCCTTCTACCTGGGCCACGCGGCGGGCCTCGACGAACTCCGGACCTGCGACCTCGACTGGGCGTACGTGGCTCCGGCCGGCGACTTCGACCACGCGGGCGGCCGTACCGGCCGCTACCGGGTCGCCGAGCACGGTGACCCGGCCAGCCGGATCAGCTACCCGGACTTCGCGGTCGCGCTGCTCGACGAGGTCGAGACGCCCCGCCACCACCGCGCCGCCGCGAGTGTCCGCGAGGCGTGACGCGGGACGTCCAGGACAGCTCGGACGTCGGGCCGTGAGGTTGCTGGAGCGGGCGACGGGAATCGAACCCGCACCGTCAGTTTGGAAGACTGAAGCTCTGCCATTGAGCTACGCCCGCGCTCGGCCCCGCCGGAACGGGGCGCGCCGACAGCGTACCCAATGCCGGTCGTGCGCGCGCGACCGCGCCACCGCCCCCGCGGCGTCGTGTCGTCGCGACGCCGCGCGGCCCCCCTCAAGATCCGCACAACAACACCGAAGTTGTGGCATCCCCGCGCCGGGAAGCCGCAGTTTCCCCGAAGTTGCGCGGATCTTGCGGCGGGCGGCCGGCGGCGGGCGGCGGGCGGCGGGGGCGCGCGCCGCGCGGGTCTCGAGGGGCGAAAGGGGGCCAGATGGGAGATCTGTCCGGGTGGCGGACGCCCCGGCACTGCCGGAGGCGCGGCGACGGCATAGACTGCACGTCGCCACGGGGTGTGGCGCAGCTTGGTAGCGCACTCGCTTTGGGAGCGAGGGGCCGTGGGTTCAAATCCCGCCACCCCGACTGTCGTCCGCGTCCGGGTCTCCCCGGGCGCTGCGAGCCGGCCCCGCCGGCTCGCCTACACTCGATGGGCCAATCGAAGGCCCAGAATCAAACCCAGATCCGTCAAGGAGTACGCCTGTGAAGAGCACCGTCGAGACTCTGAGCCCGACGCGCGTGCGGCTCGCCATCGAGGTGCCGTTCGTCGAGCTCGAGCCGAGCCTCAAGAAGGCGTACCGGGAGATCGGTTCGCAGGTCCAGGTCCCGGGCTTCCGCCGGGGCAAGGTGCCGACCGCGGTGATCGACCAGCGGGTGGGCCGGGGCACCGTCCTCAACGAGGCGGTCCAGGAGGCCATCCCGGAGAACATCATGGCCGCGGTGCGTGAGCACGACCTGAAGACGCTGGGGCGTCCCGAGGTCGAGATCACCGAGTTCAACGACGGTGACTCGCTCAACTTCACCGCCGAGGTCGACGTCCGTCCGGAGATCACCATCCCGGACGCGTCCACCATCGAGGTCACCGTCGACGAGCTGCAGATCGACGACAGCGAGATCGACGAGCAGGTCAAGAACCTGCGGGAGCGGTTCGCCACCCTCAAGACGGTCGAGCGGGCCGCCGCCGAGGGCGACTACGTGCAGATCGACCTGAACGCGACCGTCGACGGCGAGGACGTGCCGGGCGGTCAGGCCAGCAACATCTCCCACGAGGTGGGCAGCAAGCAGCTCCTGCCGGGCTTGGACGAGGCCGTGGTCGGCCTCGCCGCCGGCGACAGCACCACCTTCACCACCCAGCTCGTGGGCGGCGACTTCGCCGGCCGCGACGCCGAGGTGGCGGTGACCGTGCGCACGGTCAAGGAGAAGGAGCTGCCGGAGCTGAACGACGAGTTCGCGCAGATGGCCAGCGAGTTCGACACGATCGAGGAGCTGCGCGGCGACCTGCGGTCCCGGGTCACCCAGGGCAAGCAGGTCGAGCAGATCTACGCGGCCCGCGACAAGGCGCTGGCGCAGCTGGTCGAGACCGCCGAGGTGCCGGCGCCGGAGGGTGTCGTGCGCGAGGAGGTCGCCAGCCGCAAGCAGGCGATGGTCGACCAGCTCGAGCGGATCGGCGCCTCGATGGAGGAGTACCTCGCGGCCGAGGAGAAGACCGAGGAGCAGATCGACGCCGAGCTGACCGAGGCGGCCACCGAGGGCGTCAAGGTGCAGCTCCTGCTCGACACGCTGGCCGACGCGGAGGACGTGCAGGTCTCCGACGACGAGTTCGGGCACGAGATCGTGCACCGGGCGCAGCGCGCCGGGATGGCCCCGCAGCAGTACTACGACCAGCTGGTGCGCTCCGGCGCCGCCGCCGCGGTCTTCGGTGACGTGCGGCGGGGCAAGGCGCTCGCGGCCGTCATGGAGCGCATCACGATCAAGGACTCGGCCGGCAACCCGGTCACCCTGGACGCGCTGCGCGCCGCCAACGAGGCCGAGCACAACCACGAGCACTGATCGTCGGGTGCGGCCGCCGTCCGCCGCTGCGCGGTGCACGGCGGCCAAACCCTTTTCCGGGTACGCCCCGACGCGACTGCGCTGAGAGCGAACAGTGCCCCGACCGGGACTCTGCCGCCCCACACAGCGGTTAGTGTCGGGAAAGACGGTACGGAGAGCGAAGGGCTGCCATGACCGACATGCACATCCCCAAGAAGTCGCTCCGGGCGATTGACGCGCGCGGTGGCGACTCCATTGGCAACCTCGACGACTCGGTCTACAACCGGTTGCTCAAGGAGCGCATCATCTTCCTGGGCAGTGAGGTGACCGACCAGGTCGCCAACCGCATCTGCGCGCAGCTGCTGCTGCTCGCCGCGGAGGACCCGGACCGCGACATCAACCTATGGATCAACTCGCCGGGTGGCTCGGTCTACTCGGGCATGGCGATCTACGACACCATGCAGTTCATCGACAACGACGTGTCGACCGTGGCGATGGGCATGGCGGCCTCGATGGGTCAGCTGCTGCTCTGCGCGGGCACCAAGGGCAAGCGTTACGCCCTGCCGCACGCCCGGATCATGATGCACCAGCCGTCCGGTGGCCTGGGCGGCACGGCGTCCGACATCGCCATCCAGGCGGAGCAGATGCTCTACACGAAGCGGATGTTCCAGGAGCGGGTCGCGCACCACACCGGCCAAGACCAGTCGCAGATCGAGGCGGACTCGGACCGGGACCGTTGGTTCACCGCCCAGGAGGCCATGGACTACGGCTTCATCGACAAGGTGATCATCGGGGCCGCTCAGGTTCCGGATGGCGCCGGGACCCTGAGCTGAGGAGCTGACGATGACCGACCTGAGCCTGCCGCCCCAGTTCGCGGCCGTGCACAACCGTTACGTGCTGCCGTCGTTCGTCGAGCGCACGTCGTACGGGGTCAAGGAGTCCAACCCGTACAACAAGCTCTTCGAGGACCGGATCATCTTCCTCGGCGTCCAGGTGGACGACGCGTCGGCCAACGACGTGATGGCCCAGCTGCTCACGCTGGAGGGCACCGACCCGGACCGCGACATCATCATGTACATCAACTCGCCGGGTGGCTCCTTCACCGCGATGACGGCGATCTACGACACCATGCAGTACGTCCGCCCCGACATCCAGACGGTCTGCCTCGGGCAGGCCGCCAGCGCCGCGGCCGTGCTGCTGTCGGCGGGCACCCCGGGCAAGCGGATGGCGCTTCCGAACTCGCGGATCATCATCCACCAGCCGGCCACCGAGGGCGGCTACGGGCAGGGCTCGGACATCGAGATCCAGGCCCGGGAGATCCTGCGGATGCGGACGCAGCTGGAGGACATGTTGTCCCGCCACTGCAACCGCCCGATCGAGCAGGTTCGCAAGGACATCGACCGTGACAAGATTATGACGGCCGAGGAGTCCAAGGAGTACGGGCTGGTGGACACGATCCTGACCAGCCGTAAGAAGGGTCTGCTGGCGACCCACTCCGCCGGCTGAGCTGTACCGGGTCAGAGGTTGGCCGGGGCGTCGAGTTCCCGGCCGGCCTCTGACACACCCGTTTTGGGGGTCGGAGAATGCCCCGCCAGCGGGTAACGTCGGGTCCGTACCGCTTCGCCGGTCGGGCCAGCGAAGCGAACCAAGCCGGGCGGCGCGCAGCGTCCGCAGGTCAGGGCCGGGTCTCCGGCCGACGAGTGCAGGGAGAACGTAGGTGGCACGGATCGGTGACGGCGGCGACCTACTGAAATGCTCCTTCTGCGGTAAGTCGCAGAAGCAGGTCAAGAAGCTCATCGCGGGCCCAGGGGTCTACATCTGCGACGAGTGCATCGATCTCTGTAACGAGATCATCGAAGAGGAGTTGGCCGAGTCCGGCGAGGTGAAGTGGGAAGAGCTTCCAAAGCCGATGGAGATCTGCCAGTTCCTCGACAACTACGTCGTGGGGCAGGACCAGGCCAAGAAGGCGCTCGCCGTCGCGGTCTACAACCACTACAAGCGCATCCAGGCCGAGGCGGCCGGCGCGCCCGGCTCCGGCAGTGACGCCGTCGAGCTGGCGAAGTCCAACATCCTGCTGCTCGGCCCGACGGGATGCGGCAAGACCCACCTGGCGCAGACCCTCGCCCGGATGCTGAACGTCCCGTTCGCCATCGCGGACGCCACGGCGTTGACCGAGGCGGGCTACGTGGGCGAGGACGTGGAGAACATCCTCCTCAAGCTGATCCAGGCCGCCGACTACGACATCAAGCGCGCCGAGACCGGCATCATCTACATCGACGAGGTCGACAAGATCGCCCGTAAGTCGGAGAATCCGTCGATCACTCGCGACGTCTCCGGCGAGGGTGTGCAGCAGGCCCTGCTCAAGATGCTCGAGGGCACGGTCGCCAACGTTCCGCCGCAGGGCGGTCGCAAGCACCCCCACCAGGAGTTCATCCAGATCGACACCACAAACGTGCTGTTCATCTGCGGTGGCGCGTTCGCCGGCCTCGACCAGATCATCGAGTCCCGCACCGGGCAGGGTGGCACCGGCTTCGGCGCCCGGCTGCGGTCGGTGTCCGAGCGGTCGACCGACGACATCTTCAGCCAGGTCATGCCGGAGGACATGCTCAAGTTCGGGCTCATCCCCGAGTTCGTCGGCCGGCTCCCCGTGATCACCAACGTGCGCAGCCTGGACCGCAGCGCCCTGGTACGCATCCTCACCGAGCCGCGCAACGCCCTGGTCCGGCAGTACCAGCGCCTGTTCGAGCTGGACGGCGTCGAGCTGGAGTTCGACGAGGCGGCGTTGGAGGCCATCGCCGACCAGGCCATGCTGCGGGGCACCGGCGCCCGTGGCCTGCGGGCCATCATCGAGGAGGTCCTACTCTCCGCGATGTACGAGGTGCCGAGCAATCCCGACGCCGCCCGGGTGCTGATCACCCGCGAGGTCGTTCTGGAGAACGTCAACCCGACGATCGTTCCGCGCGAGTTCACCGGGCGTCGGGCCCGGCGGGACCGCGAGGAGAAGTCGGCCTGATCCTCCCCGCGTCACGCCGGCCGTCCGTCACTGACGCGGCCGGCGTGACCGTGTCCGGCGGTCCCACTCGCCCGACGGGGTGACCGTCACCATCATCAGCCGAGCTGGTTCGTCGGCGTCGTTGCGGTAGCCGTGCTCCCGGTCGGCGTGGAACTCGATCGTCTCCCCGGCCCGTACGGCGTGATCCTGCCCGTCCACGCGGACGACCACCGCACCGGTGAGGACGTGCAGGACCTCCCGGGTACCCCGGGGATGGTCGGCGGAGCGGTGCCGCTCTCCGGGTTCCAGCCGCCAGTCCCACAGCTCGACGAGGTCGGGTTCGCCGAGCCCGCTGAGCAGGTGGGCGGTGCCGCCGTGCTCGCCTTGCCAGAGCACGGGGGCCTCGGCCGTGGAGCTGATCCGCACGGTCTGCTCCTCGTCGGGCTCGAGCAGCCGGGCGATGTTGACGCCGAACGCGTCGGCGACCCGGCACAGCGTGCCGACGCTGGGGTTGGTGCGTGCGCTCTCGATCTGCACGAGCATCGCCTTGCTCACGCCGGATCGGCCGGCCAACTCCTCGAAGGACCAGCCCCGGGCGGCGCGTAGTTCCCGTACCTGCCGGGCCACCGCAGCCGTCACGGCACTGACCCGGCCACCTGCGTCGGTCATCAAACTATCCTTCACGGTCATTATTGTGGTACGACAGTGGCATGTTCCCCATTCTCCTGGCAGCGGTGTCCGCAGTCGCGTTCGGCACCGCCGACTTCTCCGGCGGCAAGGCGTCCCGCCGCGCCGACCCGATCGCGGTGACCGTGGTCTCCCAGCTGCTGAGCGTCCCGCTCCTGGTCGCGCTGGTGCTCCTGGTGCCGGGCTCGCCGAGGGTCGCCGACATCGCCTGGGGGCTGCTCGCGGGGACGGCGGGTGCGGGCGGCATCGTCCTGCTCTACCGGGCGCTCTCCGGCGGGATGATGGCCGTGGTGGCACCGGTCACCGCGATCACCGCGGCGGTGGTGCCGATCGTCGCCGGCCTCTTCACCGCCACGTTCCCCGGCGCACCGGCCCTCACCGGCGCCGGCCTCGCGGTGGTGGCGATCGCCCTGGTCAGCCTCGGCGAAGGCGGTGGCCGACCGACGGTCCCGGCCCGACTGGTGGGGCTCGCCCTCGCGTCCGGCGCGCTCTTCGGCGTCTTCTTCACCCTGCTCGGTCAGGCCGACGAGAGCGCGGGCATGTGGCCGGTGGCAGCGGTACGGACCAGTTCGATCGCGTTCGGCCTGCTCCTCGCGGCTGGCACCGGTGTGCGACTGCGGCTCGAACGGCGGGTGCTCGGTTGGGCGGCCGCCGCCGGTCTGCTGGACAGCGCCGCGAACGCGCTCTTCCTGGCCGCTGCCGCCCGGGGGCACCTCAGCATCGTGGCGGCCATAGCCGCGCTCTACCCCGCCAGCACGGTACTGCTCGCGCTCGCCGTCGACCGCGAACGGCTGCGGCCGGTCCAGGTCGCCGGTCTCGGCTTCGCGGCGGGTGCTCTCGTGCTGGCCAGCATCTGAGGCTGTCCACACCGGCCGGTCCGGTCGTACTCTTGCCTCATGCGCGTCGCCGTCTGCCAGCTCAACGCCCGGGACGACCGAAAGGCCAACCTGGCCGCCGCGGAGCTGCTGCTGGAACGCGCCGCCGACGGCGGCGCGGACCTGGCCATCCTTCCCGAGTACGTCGACTATCTCGGCCCCGAGGCCGGTCTGCCGGAGCCGGAGCCGGTCGACGGCGAGGTGGGCAGCTTCTTCGCCGGGGTCGCACGGCGGCTGGGCATGTGGGTG
>NZ_JBMHMI010000001.1:0-3057500 GCF_049179015.1 Micromonospora sp. WMMD736 | reverse complement strand
CCGGGGTAAGCGTGTAGGCCGTGTCGTAGGCAAATCCGCGACACACTAGGGCTGAGACGTGATGCCGAGCCGATTCAGGTGAAGTCAGTGATCCTATGCTGCCGAGAAAAGCCTCTAGCGAGTTCTTAGCGGCCCGTACCCCAAACCGACACAGGTGGTCAGGTAGAGAATACCGAGGCGATCGGGCGAACTGTGGTTAAGGAACTCGGCAAATTGCCCCCGTAACTTAGGGAGAAGGGGGGCCGGAGACGTGAAGCCCCGCGCGGGTGGAGCGTTGTATGGCCGCAGAGAGCAGGGGGAAGCGACTGTTTACTAAAAACACAGGTCCATGCGAAGAAGTAATTCGATGTATATGGACTGACGCCTGCCCGGTGCTGGAACGTTAAGGGGACCTGTTAGCTCTTCGGGGCGAAGCGGAGAACTTAAGCGCCAGTAAACGGCGGTGGTAACTATAACCATCCTAAGGTAGCGAAATTCCTTGTCGGGTAAGTTCCGACCTGCACGAATGGCGTAACGACTTCCCCACTGTCTCAACCACAGGCCCGGCGAAATTGCAGTACGAGTAAAGATGCTCGTTACGCGCGGCAGGACGGAAAGACCCCGGGACCTTTACTATAGCTTGACATTGGTACTTGAGTTAGCTTGTGTAGGATAGGTGGGAGCCGGTGAAGCTCATACGCCAGTATGGGTGGAGGCAATCTTGAAATACCACTCTGGTTGATTTGGGTATCTAACTTCGGACCGTTATCCGGTTCAGGGACAGTGTCTGGTGGGTAGTTTAACTGGGGCGGTTGCCTCCTAAAGGGTAACGGAGGCGCCCAAAGGTTCCCTCAGCCTGGTTGGCAATCAGGTGTTGAGTGCAAGTACACAAGGGAGCTTGACTGTGAGACTGACAGGTCGAGCAGGGACGAAAGTCGGGACTAGTGATCCGGCACTTGCGAGTGGAAGCGGTGTCGCTCAACGGATAAAAGGTACCCCGGGGATAACAGGCTGATCTTCCCCAAGAGTCCATATCGACGGGATGGTTTGGCACCTCGATGTCGGCTCGTCGCATCCTGGGGCTGTAGCAGGTCCCAAGGGTTGGGCTGTTCGCCCATTAAAGCGGTACGCGAGCTGGGTTTAGAACGTCGTGAGACAGTTCGGTCCCTATCCGCCGTGCGCGTAGGATACTTGAGAAGGGCTGTCCCTAGTACGAGAGGACCGGGACGGACGAACCTCTGGTGTGCCAGTTGTCCCGCCAGGGGCACGGCTGGTTAGCTACGTTCGGAAGGGATAACCGCTGAAAGCATCTAAGCGGGAAGCCTGCTTCAAGATGAGGTATCCCACCCACTTTGTGGGGTAAGGCCCCCAGCTAGACGACTGGGTTGATAGGCCGGAAATGTAAGCCCGGTAACGGGTTCAGTTGACCGGTACTAATAGGCCGAGGACTTGACTACTAAGCTGCTACGCGTCCACTGTGCAACTCTGAACAAACACCCACCCGTGAGTGTTGTGCCGGGTTGGTTGATATGTTCATAGAGTTACGGCGGTCATGGCGGAGGGGAAACGCCCGGTTACATTCCGAACCCGGAAGCTAAGCCCTCCAGCGCCGATGGTACTGCACTCGTGAGGGTGTGGGAGAGTAGGACACCGCCGGACAATCTTCCAGTTAAGGCCACCCCCGATGGGGGTGGCCTTTTCTGCATTCCGGCCCGAACCCCGCGGGCCCTTCGGCCCCCGCCGGTCCCGTGCCCGGGTCCGCGCGCCTCGCACTGCGCGATCCGCGCGGTGATCATGAAGTTATTGCCACCGCCATCGGCGTGTCACGGCAATAACTTCATGATCACCGCGGCGAGAGGGCTTGGCGCTGAGTGGGATACCCCCCATTGGGGACGTCGTGTCGATCACGACAGGCCGGGGGCCGGTGGGCGGTTCGGGGGGGGGGGGGGGCTAGTTGCGGGATTGCATTTCGTTGCGGAGGTCGGCCAGTAGGGCGCCGGCGTCGGCCACCGACCTGCCGGGGAACATCGCCATCACGACGCTGCCGTGGTCGGCCCAACCGCAGACCGCGAAGTCGCCGCCCTCACCGCTCGTGCTACCGCACTTCATGACGCCACCCAGCTTGCCGGCCGGCACCTCGCGCAGCCCCGTCACCGCCCCGGTCTCGTCGGACATCAGGCCGAAGAGACTGTCCAGGTCGCGCTCGGGCTGCCACAACAGCGTCGTGCCGCCGAAGACCAGGACCGAGCGCTTCTCGTCGGCGGGGTCGCGGTAGACGGTGCCGAAACTACGGTCCAGGTCGATGTCGGCGGCCAGGCCGCTGCGCAGGTAGTCCGCCGTGCTCTTGGCGCGCTCGCTGTCGTCCCGCGTCAACCCCGCCACCCGGTCGGGTGAGGTCAACCGGGTGTCCTTCTGCTGCGCCACCCGCCACCCGCCGACCCCGAGCACGCCCGCGCCCGCCAGACCGACGACCAGCGCGACCGTCCAGCCGATCTTGCGGCGGCGGGACCAGCCACCGGACCGCTCGTCGGGATCGCCGCCGGTGTCCCGCGTGCTCAGCTGGATCGGCTCCTCGGTCAGTTCGACCGGCTCGCGGCCGTGGTCGAGCGACCGGTCGGTGAGATGTGCGTCGGACATAGCCGACACCGTACGCGAACGACAGGTGGCGCACGTCAGGTCCGCAGAAGCCCTTCGTAGACTTGTCGGGTGACCGAGAGACTGGATGCCCGACGCCCCGACGCCCCGACCCTTGCCGGCCAGTACCAGCCCGGCGAGGTAGAGCAGCGACGGTACGAGCAGTGGGTAGCCGCCGGGCACTTCCGGGCGTCCGCCGACAGCGACAAGCCCCCCTTCACCATCGTCATCCCGCCGCCGAACGTCACCGGCTCCCTGCACATGGGCCACGCGTTCGAGCACACGCTCATGGACGCCCTGACCCGGCGCAAGCGGATGCAGGGCTTCGAGGCGCTGTGGCTGCCCGGCATGGACCACGCCGGCATCGCCACCCAGAACCTGGTCGAGCGTCAGCTCGCCGCCGAAGGACTGTCGCGGCACGACCTCGGGCGGGAAAAGTTCGTCGAGCGGGTCTGGCAGTGGAAGGCCGAGTCCGGCGGCAAGATCCTCGGCCAGATGCGCCGCCTCGGCGACTCCGTCGACTGGGAGCGGGAGCGCTTCACCATGGACGCCGGCCTGAGCCGCGCGGTCCAGACGATCTTCAAGAAGCTCTTCGACGACGGCCTCATCTACCGGGCCAACCGGATCATCAACTGGTGTCCGCGCTGCCTGACCGCTCTGTCGGACATCGAGGTGGAGCACACCGACGACGACGGTGAGCTGATCTCGATCCGCTACAGCGACGAGGTCGTGGTGGCCACCACGCGGGCCGAGACGATGCTCGGTGACACCGCCGTGGCGGTGCACCCCGACGACGAGCGCTACCAGCACCTGATCGGCACCGAGGTCGAGTTGCCGCTCACCGGCCGGCGGATCCCGATCGTCGCCGACGCGCACGTCGACCCGTCCTTCGGCACCGGCATGGTCAAGGTGACCCCCGCCCACGACCCGAACGACTTCGAGATCGGCCAGCGGCACGACCTGCCCTCGCTGACCGTCATGGACGAGCGCGGCGTCATCACCGTGCCCGGCCCGTTCGAGGGGCTGGACCGGTTCGAGGCGCGGCCGGCGATCGTGGCCGCGCTGCGGGAGCAGGGCCGGATCGTCGCCGAAAAGCGCCCGTACGTGCACGCCGTCGGGCACTGTTCGCGGTGCAAGACGACCGTCGAGCCGCGGCTGTCGCTGCAGTGGTTCGTCAACACCGCCCCGCTGGCCCAGGCCGCCGGTGATGCGGTGCGCGACGGTCGGGTCCGCATCGAGCCGGCCGAGCTGGCGAAGCGGTACTTCGCCTGGGTCGACAACATGCACGACTGGTGCATCTCCCGCCAGCTCTGGTGGGGGCACCGCATCCCGGTCTGGTACGGCCCGGCCGGCGAGATCGTCTGCGTCGGACCCGACGAGACGCCGCCGACCGGCGAGGGTTGGCACCAGGACGAGGACGTCCTCGACACCTGGTTCTCCAGCGGGCTGTGGCCGTTCTCCACCCTGGGCTGGCCGGAAGAGACCCCGGACCTGGCGAAGTTCTATCCGACCAGCGTGCTGGTCACCGGGTACGACATCCTGTTCTTCTGGGTCGCCCGGATGATGATGTTCGGCCTCTACGCGATGGACGGCCGGCCGCCCTTCGACGTTGTCGCGTTGCACGGCATGGTGCGCGACCAGTTCGGCAAGAAGATGTCGAAGTCGTTCGGCAACGTGGTCGACCCGCTGGACTGGATCGACAGGTACGGCGCCGACGCCACCCGGTTCACCCTGGCCCGGGGCGCGAACCCCGGCCAGGACGTGCCGGTCAGCGAGGAGTGGTGCCAGGGCTCGCGTAACTTCTGCAACAAGCTCTGGAACGCCACCCGGTTCGCGTTGATGAACGGCGCGCACACGACCGGCGACCTGCCGCCGGTCGAGCAGCTCTCCACCGTCGACCGGTGGGTCCTGTCCCGGCTGGCGCACGTCACCGCCGAGGTCGACGAGCAGTTCGAGGCGTACGAGTTCGCCAAGGTGTGCGACCTGCTCTACCACTTCGCCTGGGACGACGTCTGCGACTGGTACGTCGAGCTGAGCAAGCCGGTGCTCGCCGAGGGCGGTGAGCGGGCCGAGGTGACCCGCCGGGTGCTCGGGCACGTCCTGGACCAGCTGCTGCGGCTGCTGCACCCGGTCATCCCGTTCGTCACCGAGGAGTTGTGGCTCGCGCTGACCGGCGGCGAGACGGTGCAGGCCGTCGCCTGGCCGGTGGCCGACCGGTCGCTGGTCGACGACGCCGCCGAGGTCGAGCTGGCCGCCGTGCAGCGGGTCGTCACCGAGATCCGCCGGTTCCGTTCCGACCAGGGGCTGCGCCCGACGCAGCGGGTCGCGGCCCGCCTGGACGGGTTGGCTGGGGCCGGTATCGCGGCCCACGAGCCGCTGATCCGGTCGCTGGTGCGTCTCGACCCCGCCGGTGACGACTTCCAGGCCAGCGCGACGTTGGCCATGCCCGGCGCGGTCGGTGTCGCGTTGGACACCCGGGGCTCCATCGACGTGGCCGCCGAGCGGGCCCGGCTGACCAAGGACCGCGCCGCCGCCGAGAAGGAGGTCGCGCAGGCCCGGGCGAAGCTCGACAACCCGGCCTTCGTCGGCAAGGCCCCCGAGCCGGTCGTCGTGAAGATCCGCGAACGGCTCGCCACCGCCGAGGCCGACCTGGTCCGGATCGACGCCGCTCTGGAGACACTTACCTCGTGACCGACCGTACCGATTTCGCCGCCGCCGAAGCCGAGCTGAACGCCCGCGGTTTCACCCGCATGGTGTTCGAGCTGGACCGCATCGAGTCGCTGCTCGACCTGCTCGGGAGTCCGCAGCGGGCGTACCCGTCGATCCACCTCACCGGCACCAACGGCAAGACGTCCACCGCCCGGATGATCGACTCGCTGCTGCGGGCGTTCGGGCTGCACACCGGCAGGTACACGAGCCCGCACCTGGAGACCGTCCGGGAGCGGATCAGCCTGGACGGCGAACCGGTGAGCGAGGAGCGCTTCGCCGCCGTGTACGGGGAGATCAAGCCACTGGCGGAGCTGGTCGACGCGCGCTCGGCCGAGCCGCTGACGTACTTCGACATGACGACCGCGTTGGCGTTCGCCACCTTCGCCGACGCGCCGGTCGACATCGCCGTGGTCGAGGTGGGCCTGGGTGGCGCCGAGGACGCCACGAACGTCATCCAGGCCGGCGTCTGCGTGATCACTCCGATCGGCCTGGACCACACCGAGTGGCTCGGCGACACGCTCCAGGACATCGCGCTGGCCAAGGCGGGCATCATCCATCCGGGCGCCACCGTGATCGCCGCCGCGCAGGAGGAGGAGGCCGCGCGTCCCCTCCTCGAACGCTGCTCGGAGGTGGGCGCGACCATCGCCCGCGAGGGTGCCGAGTTCGGCGTGCTGAGCCGGGCGGTCGCCGTCGGTGGGCAGGTGCTCAAGCTGCAGGGCCTCGGCGGGGTCTACGACGACGTGTTCATCCCCCTGCACGGCGCGCACCAGGCGCAGAACGCTGCGGTGGCGCTCGCCGCCGTGGAGGCGTTCCTCGGTGCCGGTGCCCGCCGTCAGCTGGATGTCGAGGCCGTGCGCGAAGGGTTCGCCACGGCCAGCTCCCCGGGCCGGCTGGAGCGGGTCCGCAGCGCTCCGACCGTCCTGCTGGACGGGGCGCACAACCCGCACGGCATGGCCGCGACGGTGACCGCCCTGCAGGAGGAGTTCGCGTTCAGCAAGCTGGTGGCGCTGGTGGGTGTCCTCGCCGACAAGGACGCGAGCAGCCTGCTGGAGCTGCTGGAACCGGTGACGGACGTGGTGGTGGTCACCCGCAACAGCTCGCCCCGGGCGATGCCCACGAAGGAACTCGCCGCGCTGGCCGCCGAGATCTTCGGCGAGGAGCGCGTCGAGGTGGCCGAGGAGATGCCGGACGCGATCGAGCTGGCGGTCGCGCTGGCCGAGGAGGACGTACCCGGTGAGCTCAGCGGCGTCGGTGTCCTGGTGACGGGTTCGGTGGTCACGGTCGCCGACGCCCGCCGGCTGCTGAAGCGATGACCGGCCCCGAGCGCGACCTGCGCGCCACCGACGATGTGACCCGCCCGCCGGGCGGCGAGACCGGGCCGTCGCACGGCGAGCCGGCCACGGGCGAGGCGGGCACGCCCGATCAGGGCACGCCGGGATCGCCCACGGGGGAGTCGCAGGCCGGGCAGGTACGACGCTCCGGCCTGCGGAATCCGCAGGCGGCCGTACGCGGACTCGGCGCCGGAACGCTCGGCCTGGAGGCGCTGGTGCTGCTGCTGGCCATCCAACCGATCCGGGTGGTCGGCGGTGACCTGGGCGGCGCCGCGATCGCCGTGGTGGTGGCGCTGGCGGTGGCCGCCATCCTGCTGGCCGGCATGATGCGCCGTCCCTGGGCCTGGCACGCCGGTACCGTGTTGCAGGGCCTGCTGATGCTGGCCGGGCTGCTGCACTGGTCGCTGCTCGTGCTGGGCATCATCTTCGCGCTGGTCTGGGCGTACGCGCTGCACGTCCGGCGGGTCATCCTCGGCTGACGACCGAGGAGGCCCAGCGGCCCGGTCGGGTCAGGCGTCGGCGCGTTCGCGCCACTGGGTGAGGGCGATGCCGTGGCCGTCCGGGTCCCGGAAGGCGGCCGCCCACACCTCCAGCCTGCTGCCCCGGTTCACCACGCGCGGGGCGTACGTGAAGCGGACACCGGATTCGCGCAGTCGTCCGTACGCCGCCTCGATGTCGTCCACCTCGAGGTTGACGTGCACGAGCCGGCGACTGATCGGCGCCGCCCCGGTCACCTCGCGCAGGACCAGCCGGGTCGTGCCGAAGGCGAGCACCGCGTTGCCGGTGCCCTGGTCGACCTCGGTGAAGCCGAGCATGTCCCGGTAGAAGCCGAGCGACCGCGCCAGGTCGGTGACCAGCAGAGTCAGGCCGACGCCGCTGATGGGACCGGCCGGGTCCGCCGCCGACGCCCCGTCGTACCCGAAGATCGCCTCGTCCAGGGCCTCGGCGGTGACGGTCTCGCGGGCCGCTCCCACCGGGGTCGGATCGTCGAGTGGCAGGTCCAACGGGTCCAGCGGGTCCACCACGACCGGGCCGGTCCGCTGCGTCGGCGGGGCCTCGGTCGCCCGGTCCGCGCCGGGCGCGGACCGGGCCTGCGCTCCTGCGTCCACGTGGTCGTCGTCGGGCTCGGTGGCGCGGTCGTCGCCACGATCGGCGTCGGGCTGCTCGAAGTGCTCCTCGGCCGCAGTTCGGGGGGCGGGAGTGGCCCGTCGGGGCAGTCCCGCACCGGCCTGCTGCTCGACGACGACGCCTTCGAGGACCACCGGGCCGCCCGGGGTCTGGCTGACCACCACCGGCTCGCGCTCGTCGGGTACGACGGACCGGTCGTCGCGCAGCGGGTCGGGACCGCGCGGGTCGCGGAACGGGTCGCCGCCGCGCGGGTCGCGGAACGGATCGGGGCCGCGCGGGTCGCCGAACGGGTCCGGGCCGAACGGGTCGCCGCCGCGCGCGTCCCGGAAGTCGTCGTCGGGCGCGCGGTCCGCCCAGGGCGGGGCGTCCTGCTGGATCAGCACCTCGTCGACGGCGTCGATGTCGCCGAACTCGGGCGGCAGGTCCGCGACGGCCGCGGCGGTCTCGGCGTGGGTGGGCACCTCGTCCCAGAGGACCTTCACGTGCCGCTGGTCGTCGAGCGCGACCCGGATGGGCAGGGTCTGGCCCAGCGAGGGCCACTTGGAGACCGGCACCCGCGGCTCGATGATCTTCTTGGAGCGCGGCGGCAGGCCGGGCGCGTCGATGACCAGTTGCAGCTCGCACCGGCCGAACGCGTACTGCGTGGGTGGCTCGGAGGCGCTGTGCACGTGCGCCACGCCCACCACCCAGGCGCGTCCGCCGCCCTTGACGGTGGCCAGCGCGATCGCCAGCACCAGCAGGGCGACGCCGAGCGCGACGATGGCCCAGCTGGTCATGCCCAGCCCGAAGAGGACGACGAAGGTGGCCACGGTGCCGAGCACCGTGCCGATCAGCTTGCGTACCGGCGCGATGGGCCGGTTCCCGCCATTCGCCACAGTGGACCTCCCGGGGGTCAGGGCCAGGCTAGGCCGGATCGGCCACCGGAGGAAAGACCGGCCGCCGCGCCGGCGCCGGGACCGGGTCGCTACGCTGACCGTACCGAGCCCAAGCGTTCTGCGCGTACAGGAGGAACCCAGCGTGTCCAGCAACAGCCCGGAAGAGCGCAGCCTCGTGCTGATCAAGCCCGACGCGGTCCGCCGCGGCCTGGTCGGCGAGGTCCTCTCCCGCTTCGAGCGCAAGGGGCTGCGGATCGACGCGATGGCGCACCGGACGATGGACGCCGCGCTCGCGGACGCGCACTACGCCGAGCACGTCGACAAGGCGTTCTACCCGCCGCTGAAGGACTTCATGACCGGCGGCCCGCTGGTCGCCCTGATCCTCTCCGGCGACCAGGTCATCGACGTGGTCCGTGGGCTGGTCGGCGCGACCGACGGCCGCAAGGCCGCCGCCGGCACCATCCGGGGCGACCTGTCGCTGTCCAACCGGGAGAACCTCGTGCACGCCTCCGATTCGCCGGACAGCGCCAAGCGCGAGATCGCGCTCTGGTTCCCCGAGCTGGGCTGACGGCCTCGCGGTTCAGTCGACCGGGGGTAGTTTCTCCGGGTTCCCCACCACGTAGACCTCGGTGATCCGGCCGGCTGCCGCGGCGACGGTCAGCGTGTACCGGCCACCGTCGGAGCTGCGCACCAGCAGCAGCGCGGGTTCGCCGTTCAGCTCCAGCCGACGTGCCGTCCACGCACGGCGCGGGCCGTAGATTCCGGCGTAGTACCGGGCGACCCGGTCCGCGCCCCGCACCGGGTTACGTCCGGAACGGACGCGGCCGCCGCCGTCGTTCCACGCCGTGACGTCCGCGGCCATCAGGTGGGTGAGCGTCGCCAGGTCCCCGTTCCGGGCGGCAGCGAGGAACGCCTCCAGCAGCCGTTCACGCTCGGACCGGCTGGCGGTGAAGCGGCGGTCCTCCTGACGTACGCGCGTGGTCGCCCGGTGGAGCAGCTGACGGCAGTCCTGCGGGGTCCGGTCCAGGATCTCCGCGATCTCGGCGTACGGCAGGTCGAAGGCGGTGCGCAGGACGTACACGGCACGCTCCGGTGGCGTGAGCCGTTCCAGCACGTGCAGCAGCGCGGTGGACAGTGAGTCGCGCAACTCCGCGCGGTCGAGCGGGCCGAACGGCGAGGGCTCGGTCGGCACCGGCTCGGGCAGCCACGGTCCGACGTATGTCTCGCGGGCCGCCTGCCGTGCCCGCAGCTTGTCGAGCGCGAGCCGGGTCACCACCCGGGACAGGTAGCGGCGGGGCTCGCCCACCGTCGAGCGGTCCACGCCCAACCAGCGCAGGTACGTCTCCTGGAGCACGTCCTCGGCGTCGTGCCGGCTGCCGAGCAGCCGGTAGGCGAGGCCGAGCAGCATCGGCCGGTGCGCCTGGAGCGCACCGGCCGCCTCTGCCGCCTCGGTCGTCACGCCTGTGCCGGAGGCTCCGTGTGCGTCGTCACGGCGATGCGATTCCACACGTTGATTGTGGCGATCGCGAGGACCAGGTCGGCCAACTCCTTCTCGGACCAGACCTTCGCGGCGGCGTCCCACACCTCGTCCGACACCCCGTGCTCGCCGAGCCGGGTCACCGCGTCGGTGAGCGCCAGCGCGGTCTGCTCCCGCTCGTCGAAGAACGACAGCGCCTCCCGCCAGGCGCTCACCGCGAACAGCCGCCGACTCGACTCGCCGGCGGCGAGGGCGTCGCGGCTGTGCATGTCCACGCAGTACGCGCAGCCGTTCAGCATCGACGCCCGCAGCTTGACCAGCTCCAACACGGTGTGGTCGACGTTCGCCTGGACGTACTTCTCCAGACCCGACACGGCCTGGTATCCCTGCGGCGTGACCTCGAAAAGCTTCATCCGTTGCACGGCAACCTCCCTGATCGGTCCGACACCGCTACGACGGTCTGGTCGGTCGCGCTGTGACAACCGGGGCTATGAGCCCGGTCACGTCAGGGGATCAGCCCCGGGACGCGCCCGTCGGACAACGGGCGTTCGGTCGGCGGTCACCCGGACCGCCGGTCGCGGTCATCTGCGCCCGGTAGACCCACGGGGTCAACCCATGACCGGGAGGAAGCATGACCGAGCTTGATCGACGTACCCTGCTGCGGGCTGGCCTGGTGGCCGGCGCCGGAGTCGCCGGCGGCGCTCTGATGGGCGGCGTCGGCGCGAACGCCGCACCGGCCTGGCGTCCGGCGGGACGCCCCGTGCTCACCCACGGGGTGCAGAGCGGCGACGTGACCGCGGACTCGGCGCTGGTCTGGACGCGGGCCGACCGCCCGGGTCGGATGTTGGTCGAGGTGAGCCGCCGCCCCGACTTCCGTGGCGCACGGCAGCTCCGCGGCCCGGTGCTGGGCCCGAACGCGGACTTCACCGGCAAGGTACGGCTGCGGGGCCTGCCGGACGCCGAGCGGCTGCACTACCGGGTGCGGGTGGAGAGCCTGGACCGGCACGGGGTGGTCAGCGAACCGTCGACCGGGTCGTTCACCACCGCGCCGGGCCGGCACCGCCGACGGGACGTGCGGTTCGTCTGGACCGGGGACGTCGTCGGGCAGGGCTGGGGGATCGATCCCGCCTTCGGCGGGCTGTCGATCTTCCGGGCGATGCGCGCGGTGCGTCCGGACTTCTACCTGTGCAGCGGCGACACGGTGTACGCGGACGGCCCGCTGGTGGAGTCGGTGACGCTGCCCGACGGGCGGATCTGGCGCAACCTGGTCACCCCGGAGAAGAGCAAGGTCGCCGAGACGCTGACCGAGTACCGGGGACAGTTCGCCTACAACCTGCTCGACGAGCACCTGCGGGAGTTCGCGGCGACGGTGCCGCAGATCAACCAGTGGGACGACCACGAGGTGCTCAACAACTGGTATCCGGGGGAGATCCTGGACGACCCGCGCTACACCGAGCGGCGGGTCGACGTGTTGGCCGCGCGGGCCAGCCAGGCGTTCCACGAGTGGCTGCCGGTGCCGGACGGCGGGCCGCTGTACCGGCGGATCTCGTACGGGCCGCTGCTGGACGTCTTCGTGCTCGACATGCGGACCCACAAGGACCCCAACGACGGCAACACGTACGCCGACCCGAAGCGCGGTCTGCTCGGCCGCGAGCAGCGGGAGTGGCTGATCCGGGAGCTGAAGCGGTCCACGGCGACGTGGAAGGTGATCGCCAACGACCTGCCGATCGGCGTCGTGGTGCCGGACGGTCCGGGCGCGCAGGAGGGTGTGGCGCAGGGCGACCCGGGCGCGCCGGCCGGGCGCGAGCTGGAGTTCGCCGAGGTGCTGCGGGCCACCCACCGGGCCGGGGTGACCGGCATGGTCTTCCTCACCGCCGACGTGCACTACTCCGCCGCGCACCACTACGACCCGTCCCGCGCGGCGGTCGGTGACTTCACGCCGTTCTGGGAGTTCGTCTCCGGCCCGGCGCACGCCGGCGCGTTCGGTCCGAACGCCCTCGACGGCACGTTCGGGCCGCAGGCGGTCTTCGTGCACGCCCCGCCGAGGGCGAACACCGGGCCGGCCGAGGGCTTCCAACACTTCGGCGAGGTCCAGATCGACGGCGAGTCCGGTGCCCTGACGGTGCACCTGCGCGACCGCGCCGGAGCCTCCCTCTGGACCACCACCCTCCCCACCCCCTAATCCCACCCCACCCCGGCCCCGACCCCGGCCCCGACCTTCGGTTGATCATGAAGTTATTGCCGCGACACGCCGCTGCGGCGGGCAATAACTTCATGATCACCGGGGGCGGGGGCGGGGGCGGGGGCGGGGGCGGGGGGGCGGGGGGCCGGGGGCTGGGGGTGGGGGTGGGGGTGGGGGTGGGGGTGGGGGTTAGAGGGTTTCTAGGGAGGCGCGGCGGCGGGACTCGGCTTCGAAGACCTTGAGCAGGGCTGCGGCGAGGACGGCGTAGGCGGCGCCGACGGCGAGTTCGGCCGCGATTTGTGGCGCGGCGGCCCGGAAGCCGTCGCCCGCGACCAGTCGGCGGGCCGCTTCGGTGGCGTGGGTGATCGGCAGCAGTTCGCCGGCGACCCGCATCCAGGTCGGCAGCCCGGCGGAGGGCACGTTGACGCCGGTGAGCAGGAGCAGCAGCGCCACCGAGACGTTGGAGACCAGCCAGACGTCACGGAACCGCAGCCCGATCGCGCCCAACGTCAGGCCGAAGAAGCCGCAGGCCAACGCCGCGACGGCCAGGGTCAGCAGCAACCCCGGCAGCGCGCCGAGGGGCATCCGGAGGCCGAGCAGCAACGACGCCGCCGCTAGCGTCGTCACCGCGATCAGCAGCCCGTTTCCGGCGTACGGCAGGACCCGACCGAGGAACACCGCGGTGCGGCTGCGCGGCGACAGCAGCACGTGCCCGAGGGTGCCGAAGCGCCGCTCGTTGGACACCGCCATCGTGCCGCCGAACACGCAGGCCAGCGAGGACGCGAGCACCGCGTTGCCGGTGATGTAGAAGCCGTCGTCGGCGACTCCGAGCTGCCGTCCCAGGTAGGCGAAGAAGAGTAGTTGGAACAGCGGACCGACGAGCAGGGTGCCGACGAACATCGCCGGGGTGGTCCAGTTGAACAGGGCCCGGTAGGCGATCACGCCACCGGTGCCGACCAGGCGGAACAGAGCGGTCATCGTCGCCTCCTCAGGCCAGGGCGAGGGTGGCCGCCGCGCGGGCCCGCCGCTCGACGTGGGTCATCATGATCGCGCCGAGCGCCAGGCAGGCCAGGCTGATCGCCAGACAGATGCCGAGCGAGGGCCAGACCGGGCCGCTGCCGGTGGCGGCCTCGCGGACTGCCCGCGCTCCCCAGGTGGTGGGCAGCACGGCGGCGACCGGGCCGGTCCAACCGGGCAGCGCGGTGATCGGGATGAGCATCCCGGAGACCAACCAGATCGGGTACTCCAGCGTGTTGGTCAGCGCGTTGGCGTTGCGCAGCAGCACGAACGTGGAGGCGAGCAGCAGCCCGAACATGCCGAGCCCGATGATGCAGCCGGGTACGGCGACGGCGAACGCCACCGGGTCGGCGAAGGTCAGCGGGATGCCGTACAGCAGGCGGCCCCAGGCCAGCGTGGCGACCATGGCGTACGTGCCGGTGAGCGCGGTCGCGAGGGTGATCGGCAGCACCACCAGCGCCGGTGGCCGGGGTGCCAGCATGATCATCTCCAGGGTGCCCTGCCAGCGCTGGTTTTGAATGGCGCCGCCGGAGCCGAACAGCACCGACGACCAGATGCCCATCAGCCCGGCGCCAACGGCGGCCTCCAGCAGCCGGCCCGGTTCGCCGCCGGCCCGGAACAGATAGACGGCCAGGGTGGCCTGGACCACCGGCACGATGAGCGCGGTGGCGATCTCGAAGGGCGACCGGCTGAGCTGCTTGGCGTGCAGCAGCGCGCCGACCGCGATCATCCGCAGCGTCCTCATACCGCCACCGCCTCGGCCGGGTCGGCCTGCGCGCCGACCCGGTTCACGATCGCCACGTACGCGTCCTCCAGAGTGGGCTGCCGGGCGGTGACCCGGCCCAACCGAACGCCATCCAGCGCGCGCAACACGTCCGCCTGCACGTCCACCCCCGCGTTGGACTGCACCGTCAGCACCTGCGCGGCCCCGACGACCGCCACGCTCGCCTCGCGCACCCCGGGTAGGGCGTGGACGAGCGCGAGCGACGCGTCGCCCACCCCGTACGCCTCCACCTCCAGCACCTGCCGGCCGTCGGCGTGGTGCCGCAGCTCCGCCGGGGTGCCGATGGCCTGGATCGTGCCGTCCGCGATCACCGCGATCCGTCCGCACAGCTCGTCCGCCTCGGCCATGTAATGCGTCGTGAGCAGCACGGTGGTGCCGGTGGCGGCGAGGTCGGCCACGGTCTGCCGCAGCTCCCGGGCGGCCACCGGGTCCACCCCGATGGACGGCTCGTCGAGGAAGAGCACCCGCGGCCGGTGCAGCAGACCCCGGGCGATGTGCAGCCGCTGCCGCATGCCCCGCGAGTAGCCCTCCACCCGGTCGTCCTCCCGGCCGGTCAGCCGGACGAGGTCGAACAGTTCGGCGATGCGCCGCTTCTGCTCCCGCCCCGGCACGCCGTACAGCTCCGCGAAGTAGCGCAGGTTGTCCCGTGCGGAGAGCCGGTCGTAGAGCCCTCGGTCGCCGCCGAAGACGTACCCGATCCGTCGGCGTACCTCCCGGGTCTGCCGGACCACGTCGAACCCGCAGATCCGGGCCTCGCCGGCGGTCGGGATGAGCAGCGTGTTCAGCAGCTTGATGGTCGTGGTCTTGCCAGCGCCGTTCGGCCCGAGCAGGCCGAACAGCTCCCCGTTGCCGACCGTCAGGTCGACGCCGCGGACCGCCCGGACCTCCCGGCGCTGAGGTCGCAACCATCCGGTCCGGCTGCGGTACGTGCGGTACAGCCCGACCGCCTCGATCGCGTGTTCGCTCATGTCCGAAGGCTAGGAGTGGCCGGTACGGGTGGGAAACGAATTCGGATCGGACCGAATGCTCAGGCGGAGGCGGTCGCCGGCTCGTCGCCGACGAGCTGCACCAGCGCCACGCCGGCCGGTTCCAGGCCGTACAGCACGCGCCGGCCGACCCGACGGCGGTGCACCACGCCGGCGCTGAGCAGCGCGGAGAGCTGCTCCGAGACGGTGCTGGGGGCCAGGCCGAGGGTGGCCGCGAGGCCGGCGGTGGTGGCCGGACGGGTCAGCGCCCGCAGCACCTGGGCGCGCCCCCGCCCCACCAGAACGGCCAGCCGGTCGGTTGCCGGGGCGGTCCGGTGCCCCGGCGCAGGCGTGCCCTCGGCGAGCAGTACCGCCCCGCGTGCCTGGTAGGAGACGGCGACGATATCCGGATGATCGGTGGAGCAGTTCAGCGCTCCTCGGGAGAAGATCAGCGGAACCAGCAGCAGCCGCTGGTCGACGGCCTCGAAGTGCTGCTCCAGCGGCTTCTTCAGCGTCAGCACCGGCTTGTCCCAGCGCACCCGTTCGTGCAGGTCGGCCAGCAGCGCGTCCGGCCCGTCCGCGGCGAGTGCCCGGGCCCGGTGCAGCACCTCCTCGTCCAGCGCCGATCGCATCGCCGGCCACCAGGGGGCGATGGCTGCATCCCAGTACGCCTGGATGCCGTCGGCGAGTCGGTCGAGGGCGGCCTGCCGGTCCGTGACGAACGGACTCAACCATCCCGGCAGGTCGTCCGGGCGGTGATAGCGGGGGATCTGCTCGGCGATCACCTCTGCGGGCGTGGCGCGCAGCTCGGCGAGCTGGTCGGCCAGGGTAGGCGCGGCGGACGTGGGGACCGGACTGAGGAAGTCCGGCGCACGGGAGCCGATGGTCAGTATGCGGACCGGTGCGGTCGTCGGCAGCTCGTCGAGCACCCTCCGTGCGTGCCGAGCCCAGGCGGTGTACGGCCAGGGCGCCTCACCTGGGTTCCGATGCAGCACGTACAGACTGGTCAGAACTTCCCAGATCGGGCTGATGGCGATCCGGGTGCGGGCCAGCGTCGGCTCGTCCAGCTCGATCCGGATCACCCGACCAGCCTAGGGCGGCGCGGGGGATTACTCGGCGGCGGACCCGGGGGCGGGTCGAGTATCGTTGTGCACCGTAAGGCGATGACCCGGCCATCACCGGTGAGCCTCCGGAAGAACAGCCGGGTGACCGGCCCAGTAGAACCGGACGGGTCCGGCCCGTCACAGCCGGCCAATGAGCGGGCGGTCGATCCTGACCGCCAAGCGGGGTGGTACCGCGGGCCACCCGGGGAACGTCGTTTTCAGGCGTACCCCGGACGGTTCGTCCTCGCAGACCCACGTTGCGTGAGCTGCTGAGGAGAGCGACCCCCGATGGCCTATCCGTTGCACGACCCGACCGCCGCCGGTGTCCCGGCGAGCCCGGACCTGCCCGCGGTCGAGCGCCGGGTGCTGGAGCACTGGACGGCCGACAAGACCTTCGAGGCCAGCGTCGAAGCCCGTCCCGCCGGGACCGACGGCAAGAACGAGTACGTCTTCTACGACGGCCCGCCGTTCGCCAACGGCCTGCCGCACTACGGCCACCTGTTCACCGGGTACGTCAAGGACGTGGTGCCGCGCTACCAGACCATGCGTGGCCGGCACGTGGAGCGGCGCTTCGGCTGGGACTGCCACGGTCTGCCCGCCGAGGTGGTGGCCGAGAAGCAGCTCGGCATCACCAGCAAGGCCGAGATCATCGACCTGGGCGTGGCCCGGTTCAACGAGGCCTGCCGCACGTCGGTGCTGGAGTTCACCCAGGACTGGGAGCGGTACATCAACCGGCAGGCCCGCTGGGTCGACTTCACCAACGACTACAAGACGCTCGACCTGGACTACATGGAAAGCGTCATGTGGGCCTTCAAGACCCTGCACGACAAGGGCCTGATCTACGAGGGTTTCCGGGTGCTGGCGTACTGCTGGCGCTGCGAGACGCCGCTGTCGAACACCGAGACCCGGATGGACGACGTCTACCGGGACCGGCACGACCCCACGCTGACCGTGTGGTTCGGGCTGACCGCCGACGAGTCCGCCCCGGAGCTGCTGCGCGGGCCGGTCAAGCTGGGCGTCTGGACCACCACGCCGTGGACCCTGCCCTCGAACCTGGCGCTCGCCGTCGGCCCCGACATCGAGTACGCGGTGCTCGACCGGGACGGGGAGCGGTACGTGGTGGGCGCGGCGCGGCTCGGCGCGTACGCCAAGGAGCTGGACGGGTTCGAGCAGGTCGGCACGGTGTACGGCCGGGACCTGGTCGGACGCCGCTACACGCCGCTGTTCGACTTCCTCGTCGAGCAGGCGGGCGACAACGCGTACCAGGTGCTCGGGGCGGAGTTCGTCACCACCGAGGACGGCACCGGGATCGTGCACCTCGCCCCGGCGTTCGGTGAGGACGACCAGAACGTCTGCAACGCCGCCGGCATCCCCACCATCGTCACCGTGGACGACCACACCCGGTTCACCGCGCTGGTCCCGCCGTACCAGGGTGAGCAGGTCTTCGACGTCAACAAGCCGGTGATCCGGGAGCTGAAGGAGCGGGGGGTGGTGCTGCGGCAGGACACCTACACCCACTCGTACCCGCACTGCTGGCGCTGCGACACCCCGCTGGTCTACAAGGCGGTGTCCTCGTGGTTCGTCGCCGTGACGAAGTTCCGGGACCGGATGGTCGAGCTGAACCAGGAGATCAACTGGACGCCCGGGCACATCAAGGACGGCTCGTTCGGCAAGTGGCTGGCCAACGCCCGGGACTGGTCGATCAGCCGGAACCGGTTCTGGGGCTCGCCGATCCCGGTGTGGAAGTCCGACGACCCGAACTACCCGCGCCTGGACGTCTACGGATCGCTGGCGGACATCGAGCGCGACTTCGGGGTACGCCTGAGCGACCTGCACCGGCCGGCGGTGGACGACCTGGTCCGCCCCAACCCGGACGACCCGAGCGGTCAGTCGATGATGCGTCGGGTGCCGGAGGTGCTGGACTGCTGGTTCGAGTCCGGGTCGATGCCGTTCGCCCAGGTGCACTACCCGTTCGAGAACGCGGACTGGTTCGAGCACCACTACCCGGGTGACTTCATCGTCGAGTACATCGGGCAGACCCGCGGCTGGTTCTACACGATGCACGTGCTGGCCACCGCGCTGTTCGACCGGCCGGCGTTCCGCAACTGCCTGAGCCACGGCATCCTGCTCGGCTCGGACGGGCGCAAGATGTCCAAGAGCCTGCGCAACTACCCGGACGTCTACCACGTCTTCGAGTCGTACGGCTCGGACGCGATGCGCTGGATGCTGATGTCCTCGCCGGTGCTGCGCGGCGGCGACATGGCGGTCACCGAGACGCTGATCCGCGACGCCGTACGCCAGGTGCTGCTGCCGTTGTGGAACGTCTGGTACTTCTTCTCGCTCTACGCCAACGCCGACGGGCACACCGCGCGGCGTCGGACGGATTCGACGCACCTGCTGGACCGGTACATCCTGGCGAAAACCAACGAACTGGTGTCGACGGTCGGCGCACAGATGGACGCGTACGACATCTCCGGCGCGTGCGCCACCGTCCGGTCCTACCTGGACGCGCTCACCAACTGGTACGTGCGCCGTTCCCGGGACCGGTTCTGGTCCGGGGACGCCAACGCCTTCGACACCCTGTCGACGGTGCTGGAGACGCTCTGCCGGGTGGTGGCGCCGCTCGCGCCGCTGACGGCCGAGGAGATCTGGCGCGGCCTGACGGGCGAGCGGTCGGTGCACCTGACCGACTGGCCGTCCGCCGAGGAGTTCCCCGCCGACCACGACCTGGTCGCGGCGATGGACAACGTACGGGCGGTCGCCTCGGCGGCGCTGTCGTTGCGCAAGGCCAAGGGGCTGCGGGTACGGCTGCCGCTGTCGACGTTGACCGTGGCGTCCCCGGCGGCGGAGCAACTGCGCCCGTTCGCCGACCTGATCGCCGACGAGGTCAACGTGAAGGCGGTGGAGTTCAGCGCCGAACTGGCCGCGTACTGCGAGCAGGTGTTGACCGTGGTGCCCCGGGCGCTCGGCCCGCGCGTCGGCAAGCAGGTCCAGCAGGTGATCAAGGCGGTCAAGGCCGGCGACTGGGAGCTCGTCGACGGCGCACCGGTGGCCGCCGGCATCACCCTGGCCGAGGGCGAGTACGAGCTCCGTCTCGTGGCCGCCGACGCCGAGCACTCCGCGCCGCTGCCCGGTGGCGAGGGCGTGGTGGTGCTCGACACCGAGGTCACCCCGGAGCTGGCCGCCGAGGGCCTGGCCCGCGACGTGGTGCGGGTGGTGCAGCAGGCCCGCCGCGACGCCGACCTGGACGTCTCGGACCGGATCGTGGTGTCGGTGTCGGCGTCCGAGGAGGTGCGCGCCGCGGTGGCCGCGTACCGGGAGTTCGTGTCGGGTGAGGTGCTGGCCGACTCGGTCGACTTCGCCGAGGGCCTCGACGGTTTCGCCGGTGAGGTGGGCGAGGGCGAGCGGGTGACGGTCACCGTCCGTCGGTCGTAGAACACGTACGCGGACGCCTCCCACCTCCGTCGGCGGGGTGTGGAGGCGTCCGCTACCGTGACACCGCCTGCTCGCACCTCATCTGCCGGAGGACCAGTGCCCCTGCTCTACACCATCGGCAAGCTCACCGTGGCGCCCGCGCTGCGGTTGGCGTTCCGCCCGACCGTGGAGGGTCTGGAACACGTGCCGGAGACCGGTGGCGCCATCTTCGCCGGCAACCACCTCTCGGTGGCGGACGAGCTGTTCCTCGGCACGGTAGTGCCCCGGCACCTGGCGTTCTGGGCCAAGTCGGAGTACTTCACCGGCACCGGGGCGAAGGGCGCGTTCTCGAAGTTCGTCCTCACCGGTCTGGGCGCCATCCCGGTCGAACGGGCCGGTGGACGTGCCGCGCTGTCCGCGTTCGACGCCGCCATCCCGGCGTTGCGCGGCGGTGACCTGGTGGTGGTCTATCCGGAGGGCACCCGCTCCCCGGACGGCAAGCTCTACCGGGGCCGGACGGGTGCGGCCCGGCTGGCGGTCGCCGCCGGTGTGCCGATCATCCCGGTGGGCACGATCGGCACCGACAAGGCCCAGCCGATCGGGGCACGGGTACCCCGTCCCGGCACCGCCAAGATCACCGTGAGGTTCGGGAAGCCCCTGGACTTCACCGGCCGTCCGGACGATCGCACCTCGCTGCGGCAGATGACCGACGAGGTGATGAGCGAGATCCAGAAGCTCACCGGCCAGGAGTACGTCCCCCGCTACGCCCCGAAGCGCGCCGACACCGACCCGGCCGCCGAGGCCTGACCCGGGCACCTGCGTCGGGCCGCAACCGGACCCGCGCGTCCCGCGGGGAGGCGTTCGCTCTCGACAGCTTGATGCCTGTGCGTCATAAATATGACTCACAGGCATCACGCTCACCGGATGCCGCTCAGCCCTGCTTGGGCTGGACGATCTGCGTGCGCAGGGTGTCCAGCAACGTCGCGCTGTCGGCGAGGGAGAGCCGGGTGAACACCCCGGTGGCGATGCTGCCGTGGTCCACCGAGGTGCACACCACCACGTCACCGCCGGCCGGCCGGCCGATCGCGCAGCGCTCGTGCCGACCCCGTACGCCGGTCTGCACCGTCTCGGGGGCCTCCAGCGCGTAGCGCTCACCGAGCCGCGTGATCTCCTCGTCCGCGTCCGCCTCGGGGGTCAGCCGGAAGCCGGTGCCGCCGAAGACCGTCACCTGCTTGCCGTCCGCCGTCCGGTAGACGCCCGCGAAGGTGTCCTCGGCCAGCAGGTGCTCCTGGCGTACCTCTTTCTCCAGCTGCTTGGCCGCCTCGGAGCTGCTGTCGTCCTGCCGCAGGCTCAGGTCGGCGACCTGCTCGGGCAGCGCGGCGCGGGCCGGGTACTGGGCCGAGATCGGCAGGCCGTAGTAGGCGGGGCAGCCGCAGCAGCAGGCCAGGGTGAGCAGCAGCAGCCACGGCCAGCGACGCCGACGGCGGCGTGGTCGTGGGGGCGGGTACCCCTTGGGGGCCTCCCCGCCCGGCGGCGGCATGGCCGGACCCCGCCCCCGGCGCTGTTTCGGCACCGGAACCGGCGGCGCCGGCCGGACCGGCGCGGCGGGCCGGCCGGCGGCGGGTGGAGGCGGTGGGGCAGGTCGCGCGTGCGGTGGCGGGTAGGCGACCGGCGGCAGGTGGGCCGGCGGTGGCGGGTATGCGGCGGGTCGGTGGTGGGGCGGCGGTGAGACGGGGTGCGTCCCGACCGGCGGCGGCGAGACGGGATGGGTGCCGATCGGCGGCCCCGGCCACTGCCGGGTGACCGGCGGGACCGGGTAGTCCAGCGTCGGCGGCAGCGGAGGCAGTTCGGCGGACGGCAGGTCCCAGCCGCCGGTGTCCACCCCGGCCCACGGGTCGACCGGGGTGCGGTGCTCGGGCGGCTGCTCCGGCAACGGCGGCGGCGGGGTCGGCTCGGCCGACTCGCCCCAGGCACGCCGACGCGGCAGCGGAGGCGGAACCGGCGCGGACCCGCTCCACCGAGGCGCGGGCTCGGCCGCCGGCTCCTTTACCGTCGGGTCCGGCGCTGCCGCCGGCTCGGGCGCCGTCGGGTCCGGCGCTGCTTCGGGCTCGGACGCCGTCGGTTCCGGCGTGGCCGCCGGCTCGGGCGTCGTCTGGTCCGCCGCGGCCGTCGCGCTCCGGCCGGCCGAGGCTTCCGGCTGGTCGGGGGCATCAGGCTGGTCCGGGGGTACGGGTGGGGAGGTCGACTCGTCGGCGACCGCCGGAGCCTCGTCCGGTTCCGGGCCAGGGGTGCGCCCGTCGGCCGGCCGTGCTCCCGGCTGGGGCTCCGGCATCGCGGCAATCTCCTCTCGCGCCGGTCCGAGGTTAGTACCGTGCCGCCACCGCCGCCGCCCGGGCACCGGGCGCGGGCCCTCAGGCGGCCGGTCGACCGGCATCGTGGCGTGCGCGCGGTCACCTCCGGGCGGGCGCGTACCCTTGGGCATCATGAGTGCCCCGTCCACGACACCGCGCGCAACCGCGACCAATTCGGTCTGGCCCCGCCTCGAGCCGTTGCTCCCGCAGATCTCCAAGCCGATCCAGTACGTCGGCGGTGAGCTGGGCGCGGTCGTCAAGGACTGGGACGCGGCGACGGTGCGCTGGGCGCTGATGTATCCCGACGCGTACGAGGTGGGCCTGCCCAACCAGGGCGTGCAGATCCTCTACGAGGTGCTCAACGAGCTGCCCGACACCCTCGCCGAGCGGACGTACGCGGTCTGGCCCGACCTGGAGAACCTGATGCGCACGCACGGCGTGCCGCAGTTCACCGTCGACGCCCACCGGCCGGTGCGTGAGTTCGACGTGTTCGGCATCTCCTTCTCCACCGAGCTGGGTTACACCAACATGCTCACGGCGATCGACCTGGCCGGCATGCCGCTGCTGGCCGCCGACCGCACCGACGCCGACCCGGTGATCGTGGCCGGCGGGCACGCCGCGTTCAACCCGGAGCCGATCGCCGACTTCATCGACGCCGCGGTGCTCGGCGACGGCGAGGAGGCCGTCCTGGAGATCACCGCGATCGTCCGGGAGTGGAAGGGTGAGGGCTCCCCGGGTGGCCGCGACGAGCTGCTGCTGCGGCTGGCCCGTACCGAGAGCGTCTACGTGCCGCGCTTCTACGACGTCGACTACCTCCCGGACGGGCGGATCCAGCGGGTCGTGCCGAACCGGGCGGACGTGCCGTTCCGGGTGCACAAGCGCACGACGATGGACCTGGACGCGTGGCCGTACCCGAAGAAGCCCCTCGTGCCGCTCGCCGAGACGGTGCACGAGCGGTACGCCGTGGAGATCTTCCGGGGCTGCACCCGGGGCTGCCGCTTCTGCCAGGCCGGCATGATCACCCGCCCGGTGCGGGAACGGTCGATCACCACCGTGGGGCAGATGGTCCGCGAGGGTCTGGAGTTCTCCGGTTTCTCCGAGGTGGGCCTGCTGTCGCTCTCCTCCGCCGACCACTCCGAGATCGGCGACATGTGCTCGGGCCTCGCCCAGCAGTACGAGGGCACCAACGTGTCGCTGTCGCTGCCGTCGACCCGGGTGGACGCCTTCAACATCGACCTTGCGCAGGAGCTGTCCCGCAACGGGCGGCGTACCGGTCTGACCTTCGCCCCGGAGGGCGGGTCGGAGCGGATCCGCAAGGTCATCAACAAGATGGTGTCGAAGGAAGACCTGATCCGCACGGTCGTCACCGCGTACAGCAACGGCTGGCGGCAGGTGAAGCTCTACTTCATGTGCGGCCTGCCGACCGAGACCGACGAGGACGTCCTCGAGATCGCGGAGATGGCCCACGAGGTGATCCGGGCCGGTCGGGCCGCCACCGGCTCCAAGGACATCCGCTGCACGGTCTCCATCGGCGGGTTCGTGCCGAAGCCGCACACCCCGTTCCAGTGGGCCTCCATGGAGCGCCCGGAGGTCATCGACGGCCGGCTCAAGATGCTCAAGCAGGCCATCAACGCGGACCGTTCGCTGGGTCGGGCGATCGGCTTCCGCTACCACGACGGCGAGCCGTCGCTGATCGAGGGCCTGCTCTCCCGGGGTGACCGCCGGGTCGGCGCGGTGATCCGCCGGGTCTGGGAGAACGGCGGCCGGTTCGACGGGTGGAGCGAGCACTTCTCGTACCAGCGCTGGGTGGACGCGGCGGCCGAGACGCTGCCCACGTTCGGGGTGGACCTCGACTGGTACACCACCCGCCAGCGCGACGAGCTGGAGGTCCTGCCCTGGGACCACCTGGACTCGGGGCTGGACAAGGACTGGCTCTGGCAGGACTGGCAGGATTCGGTCAGCGGGTTCGAGCAGGACGACTGCCGGTGGACCCCATGCTTCGACTGCGGCGTCTGTCCCTCCATGGACACGGAGATCCAGATCGGCCCGACGGGCAAGAAGCTCCTTCCCCTGACGCCGGTCACCCCCCTGAAGACCCCCGCCTCCTGACCCGGTTCCGGGGGTTGCGGTGCTGAGTTTCGAGGAGCGAGACGATCAGTAAGAAAAACCAGCCGGAGGGTGGGCAGGCGCCGGTCGTCCAGCGCGCCCGCATCCGGTACGCCAAGCGCGGGCCGCTGCGGTTCACCTCGCACCGGGACTTCGCCCGGGCCTTCGAGCGCGCGCTGCGTCGTGCCGCCGTACCGATCGCGTTCTCCCAGGGCTTCACCCCGCACCCGAAGATCTCCTACGCCAGCGCCGCTCCGACCGGGGTGGCCAGTGAGGCGGAGTACCTGGAGATCGGCCTTCAGGCCCAGGTCGACCCGGAGGCGCTGCGCGCCGCGCTCGACGCCGCGCTCTCGCCCGGCCTGGACGTGCTGGAGGTGGTGATCGCCGAGGGCGGCAGCCTGGCCGACCGTATCGAGGCGTCGCACTGGCGCATCGAGCTGCCCGAGGTCGACACGGCGACGCTGCGCGCCGCCGTGGACGCGTTCACCGCCGCCGACGAGGTGCTGGTCGAGCGGATGACCAAGCAGGGACGACGCACCTTCGACGCGCGCGCGGCGGTCATGTCTATCGATGTCCTCGCCCCGACGCAGACGCCTTCCGGGGTACCGGCCGTACCGTGTGCGATACTCGAACTGGTCGTACGGCAGGTCACTCCGTCCGTGCGGCCCGATGACGTCCTTTCCGGCCTCCGCGTGGTGGCCGACCTGGAGCCGCCGGTCTCGCCGAGGGTGACCCGGCTGGCTCAGGGCACGCTGACCGCGCAGGGTGCGATCGTGGATCCGTTGGATGCGGACCGCGGCGGGGCAGCCATCGTTGGGCACTGACCGACGGTCAGCGCTCTTGCAGGCAGACTTCGGCGGTCGCGCACCACGCGCGCCCGGCGGAAACACTTTTGCGGCGACCCTGCGTGGCAGCGCTCACCCGCGCCCGGGGCAGCCAGAACTGGAGAACGTCCATGCTCGAGAACGAGCCCGAGGGCGGCGAACGGACCGGTTCACAGCCGGCCGGGGAGACCGCTGAGCAGAGCAGCACCGACAGCATCACCGGCACCGAGCAGGCCACCGGCGCGGAGCAGACCGCGGCCGAGAACGCCGAGCCCGCCGCGAAGCCGCGCCGGGCGCGGACCACCCGGCGTCGGGCCGCCCCGTTGAACCAGCCGGAGCAGGCCGACGCGCCCGTCGAGGCGTCCACCGGTGGGGTCGGCGCTGTCGAGTCACCGCAGGCGGAGGTCTTCGCGCCGATCTCCGGTGACCAGGACGTCGCCCCGAAGACCCCCCGCCGTCGTCGCAAGGCCGTGCCGGTCGAGACGACCGCCGAGGAGCCGCTGGTCGCGGCCAGCGCGGAGCTGGCGTCGCCCGAGGTCGTTCCTCCGGTCAAGGTGACCCGCACCCGGCGCAAGAAGGCGACGCCGCCCGCTGTCGCGGAGCCCGAGCCCGCCGTGGTCGCGGAGCCGGCCGTCGAGGAGCCGCCCGCTGTCGCGGAGCCCGAGCCGGCTGCCGGCGAGCCCGAGGCGGCCGCCCCGGCCAACGCGCCCGCCGCCGACAACCCGGCGGAGTCCGATCTGCGCGAGGCCGAAGCCGAGCTGGGCGAGGCGCCGACCCTGCCGGCCGCGGCCGAGCAGGCGTTCGGCGATGTCGCGCCCGGTGTCGCCGTGGCGAACGTGACCGACGAGCCGATCGAGCCGGCCGACGTCATCGAGGCCGAGCCGCCGAAGACCCGCCGTCGTCGCGCCGCGCTCTCCGCGCCCACCGTGCTGTTCATGGCGCCCCAGCCGGATGCCGTGCCGGTGACCCGTCCGGCGGAGCCCGAGCCGGTCGCCGAGGAGCCCGCCGTCGAGGCCGAGCCCTCCCGTCGTCGGCGGCGCGGCCGCCGCGACGCGGAGCCGGTGGAGCCGATCGAGGCCGTCGAGGCCGAGGAGGAGCCGACCGAGGAGGCCGACGAGGCCACCGAGGCGGACGAGGACGACGAGGACAGTGCTGCCGCACGCCGTCGCCGCCGCCGTGGTCGCCGTGGTCGGGGCCGAGGCAAGGGTGGTGCCGACGAGGCCGAGGACGAGGAGTCCGACGAGGCGGCGCAGGCCGAGGAGGAGACCGCCGAGGCCGAGTCCGAGGGCGAGGGCGACGAGGACGAGGAGTCCGAGGGCGGGGACGGGATGACCCGCCGTCGCCGTCGCCGTCGTCGCCGGGGCGCGGGTGACACCGAGGGGGCCGCCGACGACGGCGTGCCGACCGTGGTCAAGATCCGCGAACCCCGTCGTACGGTCGACGAGGTCCAGGGCGTGTCCGGCTCGACCCGGCTGGAGGCCAAGCGCCAGCGTCGCCGGGACGGCCGGGAGCAGCGGCGTACGCGGCCGCCGATCCTCAGCGAGTCGGAGTTCCTGGCCCGCCGGGAGGCGGTGGACCGGGTGATGGCGGTCCGGCAGCGCGGTGACCGTACCCAGATCGCCGTCCTGGAGGACGGTGTGCTGGTCGAGCACTACGTCACCCGGAACTCCTCCGGCACGATGGCCGGCAACGTCTACCTGGGCAAGGTCCAGAACGTGCTGCCCAGCATGGAGGCGGCGTTCGTCGACGTCGGTCGGGGCCGCAACGCGGTGCTCTACGCCGGTGAGGTCAACTGGGACAGCTCCGGGCTGGAGGGGCGGGCCCGCTCGATCGAGCAGGCGCTGCGCTCCGGCGACTCGGTGCTGGTCCAGGTCACCAAGGACCCGATCGGGCACAAGGGCGCACGGCTGACCAGCCACATCGCGCTCTCCGGTCGGCACCTGGTCTACGTGCCCAACGGCAACGCCTCCGGGATCAGCCGCAAGCTGCCGGACAACGAGCGCAAGCGGCTGCGGGACGTGCTCAAGAAGCTGGTCCCGGACGGCGCGGGCGTGATCGTCCGGACGGCCGCCGAGGGTGCCAGCGAGGACGAGCTGGCCCGCGACGTCAAGCGGTTGCAGGCGCAGTGGGAGGACATCCAGGCCAAGGCCGCCGAGGGTGGCGCGCCGGTGCTGCTCTACGAGGAGCCCGACCTGGTCATCCGGGTGGTCCGGGACCTGTTCAACGAGGACTTCCGCGAGCTGGTCATCGAGGGCGAGCAGTCGTACGGCATGGTCGAGTCGTACCTGTCGCACGTCTCCCCGGACCTGGTCGACCGGGTCCGCCGGCACGTCGGCACGAACGACGTGTTCGCCGAGTACCGGATCGACGAGCAGATCATCAAGGGTCTGGACCGCAAGGTGTTCCTGCCGTCCGGCGGTTCACTGGTGATCGACAAGACCGAGGCCATGACGGTCGTCGACGTGAACACCGGCAAGTACACCGGCTCCGGCGGCAACCTGGAGGAGACGGTCACCCGCAACAACCTGGAGGCGGCGGAGGAGATCGTCCGCCAGCTCCGGCTGCGGGACATCGGCGGCATCGTGGTGATCGACTTCATCGACATGGTGCTCGAGTCGAACCGGGAGCTGGTGCTGCGCCGGCTCACCGAGTGCCTGGGTCGGGACCGCACCAAGCACCAGGTCACCGAGATCACCTCGCTCGGCCTGGTGCAGATGACCCGCAAGCGGATCGGCGCGGGCCTGCTGGAGGCGTTCAGCGAGACCTGCGAGTGCTGCAAGGGCCGGGGCGTCATCATCCACACCGAGCCGGTGCCGGAGAAGCCGCGCAACGGCGGGGCCGCGGAGAAGGTCAAGGCCGTCGCGTCGTCGGCACCGGCCGCCCCGGCCGCCCCGGCCGCGGAGAACGGCACGCCGTCCTCCCGCCGCCGGGCGCGCAAGAGCACCCCGGCCGAGCGCGCCGTGGTCGAGGTCGTCGACACCGACAACCGCGCCGAACCGGACGCCGACTACCAGGACACCATGGGGTACGACCTGTCCCGCTACGAGACGGAGACGGAGGCCGCCCCGGCGGTGTCCGACAGCCAGCGGGGTGAGTCGGCCCGGCTGGCCGCGGCGGACGACCCGGACGCTCTCGCCGACGCCGACGGCGACGAGGAGGCCGCCGAGGGTGGCACCGGACGTCGTCGTTCCCGCCGGGGTGGCGCCCGCCGACGGACCCGCCCCTGACGGCTGACCGGCCCGGTGTTTGACGAGGTCCCTTTCCCGGCAATGTGACGGGCGAGGGACCTCGCCGCTCGGGTCACCCCGACGCGGGAACGGTCGGGCCCGGTCAGGAGAAGAACATGCGTCGCCTGCTCGCTCGTACCCTGCTGGTGGTCGTACTCCTGACCGGAGCGGGCTGTTCCGACGACCGCTCGGGTGGCACGGGCCCGACCGGGTCCGGGGGGTCGACCGCCACCCCGGCCGGTCAGGTGGTGGGCGGCGACGTCCAGGTCTGTGCCGGGGCGCGGCGGGCCGGGGCCACCGCCGTCCGGGAATATGTCGAGGAGCTGGGCCGGATGGTGGCCGCGGTCGGCGCGGGTGACACCGTGACGGCCGACGCGGCCCGGACCCGGGCGCAGGCGGCGCTGGCCGGCTGGCGGGCCGCGCTGCGGGAGCAGCGGGCACAGGCCACCGACGCGCAGCTCAGGACGCTGCTCAGTGACCTCGGCACGGAGGTCGCCGCCCTCGGCGTCGACGTCGAGTCGATCGACGAGACCGAGCTGGACCGGCTCCAACAGCGCCTCGATCAGCTCTGCCCCCGGTGACCAGGGCGGGCCGGTTTGGGGTCCACGGCGGCGATGGCGTACTCTTGCCTACGGCCCACCTTTGGTGTGCCGAGTTCCCGCGTGCCCGCGCCGCCGTGCACTGCTACCCGGCGAGCCGCCGCGGGGACGACCAGTCAGCAGCCTCAACGACAGGGAGTCCGCCTCCGATGTACGCGATCGTCAAGACCGGCGGCAAGCAGTACAAGGTCGCCGAGGGCGACGTGATCGAGGTCGAGAAGCTCACCGGTGCCCCCGGTGACGCGGTGAAGCTCACCGCGGTGCTCCTCGTCGACGGTGACGACCTGGTGACCGACGCGGCGAAGCTTGCCGAGGTCGCGGTGTCCGGCGAGATCGCCGCGCACACCAAGGGCCCGAAGATCCGGATCCACAAGTTCAAGAACAAGACCGGCTACCACAAGCGCCAGGGTCACCGCCAGCCGTTGACCCAGGTCAAGGTGACCGGCATCTCCAGCGGGAAGTAGGTCGTCCTCCAATGGCTCACAAAAAGGGTGCGTCCAGCTCGCGTAACGGTCGTGACTCCGCGGCCCAGCGACTTGGCGTGAAGCGCTTCGGTGGTCAGGTCGTCAGCGCCGGTGAGATCCTCATCCGGCAGCGTGGCACCAAGTTCCACCCCGGTGACCTGGTCGGCCGTGGCGGCGACGACACGCTGTTCGCCCTGGCCGCCGGCTCGGTCCTGTTCGGCACCAAGCGCGGTCGCAAGACCGTCAGCATCGTTCCGCAGCAGTAGTTCTCTTCGCTGAGCGGGCCGCGGACCTCCGGGTCCCGGCCCGCTCGGCTTTTTCGACGTGCGGGGTCGACCCTCGCTGGAAGGATTGACGCCGTGGCGACGTTCGTTGACCGGGTCGTCCTGCATCTGCAGGCCGGCGATGGTGGGCACGGTTGTGTCTCGATCCACCGCGAGAAGTTCAAGCCCTTCGGTGGGCCGGACGGCGGCAACGGCGGCCACGGCGGCAGCGTGTCGCTGGTGGTCGACCCGCAGGTGACCACGCTGCTCGACTTCCACTTCCACCCGCACGTCAAGGCCGACAACGGCAAGGGCGGCGCCGGGTCGAACCGGGACGGGGCCAACGGCCACAACCTGGTACTCAAGGTGCCCAACGGCACGGTCGTGCAGACCACCGACGGCACCGTGCTGGCCGACATGGTCGGCGCCGGCACCACCTTCGAGGTGGCCCGGGGCGGGCGTGGCGGGCGCGGCAACGCCTCGCTGGCCAACGCCCGGCGCAAGGCGCCCGGCTTCGCCGAGTTGGGGGAGCCCGGCGACCAGCTCGACATCGTGCTGGAGTTGAAGAGCGTCGCCGACGTCGGCCTGGTGGGTTTCCCGTCGGCCGGCAAGTCGTCGCTGATCTCGGTGATCTCCGCCGCGAAGCCGAAGATCGCCGACTACCCGTTCACCACCCTCGTGCCGAACCTCGGCGTGGTCCGGCTGGACAACCACACCTTCACCGTCGCCGACGTGCCGGGCCTGATCCCCGGCGCGGCCACCGGCAAGGGCCTGGGCCTGGAGTTCCTGCGGCACATCGAGCGCTGCGCGGTGCTGGTGCACGTCATCGACTCGGCGACCCTGGAGCCGGGCCGCGACCCGGTCGCCGACATCGACGCGATCGAGGCCGAGCTGAGCCAGTACGGCGGGCTGGCCGACCGCCCCCGGTTGGTGGCCGTCAACAAGGTCGACGTGCCGGACGGCCGGGACCTCGCCGAGATCGTCCGCCCCGACCTCGAGGAGCGCGGCTACCGGGTGTTCGAGGTCTCGGCGGCCACCCGGGAAGGGCTCAAGGAGCTGACGTACGCGATGGCCGAACTGGTCGAGGCCGAGCGTAAGGCCGCCCCGCCGGCCGAGCCGACCCGGATCGTGATCCGGCCGATGGCCGTGGACGACGCCGGCTTCACCATCACGGCGGAGGCCGACGGGTCGTTCACCGTGCGCGGCGTACGCCCGGAGCGGTGGGTCAAGCAGACCAACTTCGACAACGACGAGGCGGTCGGCTACCTCGCCGACCGGCTGGCCCGCCTCGGGGTGGAGGACAAGCTCGCCAAGGCCGGCGCCGAGCCCGGTGACCTGGTCCGGATCGGTGAGCGCGAGTTCGACTGGCAGCCGACGCTCTACGCGGGTGTGGAGTTCGTGCCCGGTAACCGGGGCACCGACGTACGCCTGGAGGAGAAGTCGAGCCGGGCGTCGGCGGCGGAGCGGCTGGCCGCGCGCAAGGCCCGCCGGGTGCGCCCGGCCGACGAGGTCGGCGTGGACGAGGTCGGCGCGGACGCGGGCGACGACGACATCGAGGATGACGCCGAGTAGCCGGTTGCGCTCCGTGATCGGGTTGATTGCTGGAAACCTTCGCGAAATCCATCCCGCTTAACGTCGGGTGATGCTGATCGAGTCGCGGCCCGCCATCGATCCCGAGATCGCCGCCCTGGTCGTCGCCCAGCAGCGTGAGCTGCGCGACGCTGACGGCGGGTTGGACGGGCAGGTCACCGTCACCCACGACGACATCCGCTACCTGGCCGTGGTGGTGCGCGGTCGGGCGGTCGCCTGTGGCGGGCTCCAGTCGCTCGACGCCGCCACCGGCGAGGTCAAGCGGATGTACGTGCGGCCGGCGTACCGGGGCCGGGGTATCGCCCGGCAACTGCTCGCCGCCCTGGAGGAGTGCGCTTTCCAGCAGGGGCACACGGTGGTCTGCCTGGAGACCGGCACGTACCTGCCGGCGGCCATCGGGCTGTACACGTCGTGCGGCTACGAACCGATCCCGGTGTACGGCGAGTACGTCGGCAACCCGTACAGCGTCTGCTTCGCCAAGCGGCTCCCGATCGCGGCCTGACGGGCCACCGGTGCTCCGGTCGGCAGTGGTGGCCTCAGGCGCCGGTCTCGGCGTGCGCGACGGTGACCGGCTTCGACTCCGGTGAAGCGTGCTGCCGCAGCACGATGCTCAGCAGGATGAGGGCGCCGACCGCCAGGAACTCGCTCTGCCAGTTCTGCATGGACTGGAACCAGAAGTCGCTCGTGCCGAGGAAGTCCCACACACTGACCGGCGGCGCTCCGCTCTGCAACGCCTGCTCCTGGTTGTAGGCGGCCGTGCCGCCGAGCAGGTGCCCGACGAACGAGCCGGCGAAGATCAGCAGCAGCGCGATGGAGAGGCTGTTGCGGTAGACCACCAGGGGCAGGCCACCGGCGCGTACCGGCCACGGCGACCGCGCGGTGGCCCGGCGGGCGTCGTCCTCCGGCCGGTCGGTCTGGTCGACCGGCTTCGACTCGGCCGAGCCGCGCTGCACCAGGTACGCGGTGAGCAGCACGTACCCGCCCATCTGGAGGAACTCCGACTCCCAGTTCTCGAAGACGGCCTCGGCGAAGTGCCCGCTGGTCAGGTACGCGGGCCAGCTCAGCGGGGCCGCGCCGAACTCGGTCAGCTCCTCGTTGTGGGTCTGCCAGCCGAATACGCTCTGCAGGACCAGGAACACCACGAAGGCACCCAGCATCGCGGCGGCGAGCGCGTTGTCGCGTATCCAGCGAGGCATCATCGACCTCCTTCACGGATCATCACCCGTGACGTACCCCTGCCGCCGTCGCTCTCAAACGTGCGAAGCAGCAGCTCAGGGTCGGTCGATCGGGGTGTCGAGGCGTCCGCCGGTCCCGGCCTCGTTCGACAGCAGCAGGCCGAGCGCCAGCATGCCGAAGCCGAGCGCGAGGTGCAGCCAGTTGTCGGCGCCGTTGACGGGCAGGATGTTCGCGCCGCCGCTCTCGTCGATCGCCTCGATCGCCAGTCCGTACAGCCAGAGGGCCAGGTAGATCGCGCCGCCGCCGGCCAGGAAGACCCGCGCGCCGGCGACGCTGCGGGCCAGCGCCAGGCCCACCAGCCCGAACAGCAGGTGTACGGCGTTGTGCAGGATCGAGACCTGGAACACGCCGAGCAGCTTGGCCTCGGAGTGGTGCCCGGCGAAGCTCAGCTCCCCGTAGTCGGTCGTGATGCCGGGGATGTAGCCGAGGACGCCGATCAGCAGGAAGACCCCGGCCACGACCAGCGCGGCGACCTGCACCCGGGGTCGGGGCGCGGCGGGCCGGCCGCCCCGCGCGTCTCGTGCCATCGGTGCCCCTTTCGTGGATCTGCCCGGTCCCGCGAACGTCACTGTCCGCAGCGGCGAGGTGACGCAGCCCGACGATCCTCCATTTTGAAGTCGGTCCCGGCCCTCGCGCAGAGAAATGCACGAACAGGTATGGAAGCCAAAACGCCGGGTAGGTGAGTTGTCAGCGGCCACGGGCGACACGGCCGCATCCCCCCAGCACAACCGCGAAGACACTTCCGAGCGGAAGGGAAATCATGACTTACGATCTGTCACCCACGACCTCCACCTACGGTCACGAGTCCACCAACGGCGGCGGCGTCCGCGAGCAGGCCCGGCACGTCGGGTCCGAGGCGGCGCACGCCGGTGGCGCGGTCGCCCAGACCGCCAAGGAGCAGGGCACCGAGGTCGGCCGCGAGGCCGTCCGGCAGGCCCGCAACCTCTACGGCGAGGCCCGCACCCAGCTCGCCAGCCAGACCGGTGAGCAGCAGCGCCGGGCGGCCGGCGGACTGCGGTCGATCGCCGACGAGATGCGCTCGATGGCCGAGCAGGGTGGTCAGGCTGGTCCGGTGAGCGAGCTGGCCCGCCAGGCCGCCGACCGGGTGCACGGCGTGGCCGGCTGGCTCGAGGAGCGCGAGCCCGGCGACCTGATCAACGAGGTACGCGACTACGCGCGGCGCAACCCGGGCACGTTCTTGGTCGGCGCGGCGGTGCTGGGTGTGCTGGCCGGTCGACTGACCCGCGGCATCTCGGCCTCCGGTGACGACTCCGGCAACGGCTCCGCCGGTTACCGCGGCGCGGGCGCGTACGACCCGGAGCGCACCGCGGTGATCCCCACGCCGCCGCCGGCGCCCCGTACGGCTGCGGACACCACCCCGGCCGGCGGCTACCTCGACCCGACCCCGGGCACCTACACCGAGCCGACCTCCGGCGGTTACGCCGAGCCGACGCCGGGCGGCTACCGCGACCCGGCCCGTCCGGGCGGTTACACCGAGCCGGCGAGCACCGGTCAGCCGCTGCCGCCGGTGACCCAGACCGACCCGCTGCCGGGCGTGCCGTCCAGCGGCAGCCCCCGCCCGTGAGGCGCCGAGTCATCCGAAAGGAGGCGGCGGCATGAGCATGCCGACGCAGGGGTCCGGACTGGACTCCGGTTACCACCCCGACGCGGGTGCCCCGCACACCGCGGCCGAGGTGAAGGGCAGCTCGATCGGTGACCTGATGCGTCAGGTCACCACCGACCTGTCGACGCTGATGCGCCAGGAGGTCGAGCTGGCCAAGGCCGAGATCCGGCAGGAGGGCAAGAAGGCCGGCAAGGCCGCGGGTCTCTTCGGCGGCGCCGGCTTCGGCGGCTACATGGTGGCCCTCTTCGTGTCGATCGCCATCTGGCAGTTCCTGGACAACGTCATGGACTCCGGCCTCGCCGCGCTGATCGTGGCCGTGATCTGGGCCGTGGTCGCCGCCGTCCTCTACTCGGCAGCCAAGAAGAACGCCCAGCACGTACGCGGGCTCAAGCAGACCAACGACAGCGTGCAGCGGATCCCCGACGCGCTCAAGCCCCACCCGGAGGGAGTCACCCGATGAGCACCGATCCCGACCAGATCCGCCGGGAGATCGAAGCCACCCGCAACAGCCTCAGCTCCGATGTGGACGCGCTGGCGTACAAGGTCAGCCCCAGCCGCATCGTCGACGACCGTAAGCAGCGGGCCCGCTCCGCGCTGCAGAATGTGAGGGACAAGGTCATGGGAACCGCTTCCGACCTCGGCCACGGCACCGGCCACGCCGCCCACTCGGTGGGCGACCGGGCCTCGTCGGCGGCGTCCAGCGTCAGCGACGCCGCGCACTCGGCGGCCTCCTCCGTCAGCGACGCCGCCCACAGCGCGCCCCGGGTCATCCGGCAGAAGTCACAGGGCAACCCGCTCGCCGCCGGTCTGATCGCCTTCGGCGTGGGCTGGCTAGCCTCCTCGCTGATCCCCGCCTCGCGCCGGGAGCAGCAGGCCGCCGCCCAGGTGAAGGAGAAGGTCGGTGAGCACAGCGGCGTCGTCAAGGAGAAGCTGGGCGAGGTGGCCAGTGAGCTCAAGGACGAGCTGCGCGAGCCGGCCCAGCACGCGGCCGAGTCGGTGAAGAGCACCGCCCAGGACGCCGTGCACGCGGTCAAGGACGACGGTCGTTCGGCCGCCCAGGACGTCAAGGATCAGGCCCAGCAGGCCCGCCAGCAGGTCAGCTCCTGAAGACACCAACGTCCACGACGGCTCGCGGCCACCCGGTGGCTGCGAGCCGTCGCCGCATCTCCCCGCGATCTTGCAGTTGCTGTTGCCGTTCTGTCGCCTAACGAGGCTTCTGTCCCAGCAGAAAGTGCAAGATCGCGGGGACTTGGGGGTGGGGCTGGGCCGGGGTGCGGATTCGGGTGTCGCCGTAGCGGGTGCCGCCTCTCAGGAGGCGCTGGGTCAGCGCCAGCCAGCTGCAGATGCCGCGTTCGAGGAGCCAGAGGGGCGCGGCCAGCGCGGTGCTCGGTGGGAAGACGGCGGTGCCGGCGGCGCGGCGGCGACCCGCCTCGGCCAGCGCGACGACGGTGGCCGTCATGCCGAGCAGCAGCCGGGGCCGGCGGGACGCGACCGCCGTGGCCAGCGCGGGCAGGACCGCGAGCGCGGTCAGCAGGCGGACCGGCTGGGCCAGGTCGTCGTACGCCTGCCGGACCCGCTGGCCCCGGAAGTGCGCCGTGTCCGGCGGCAGCCGGCGTACGTACAGCCACGGCGGCGCGGCCTCGCTGCCGCCGTACGCGTGCACGGTGCGGATCAGCTCCAGGTTCTCGAAGAGCACGTCGGGGTCGTACCCGCCCATGGCGACGAACGTGCTGCGGCGTACCGCCAGGGTGCCGGGGTAGTCGTTGCCGAGGGCCCGGTTGAGCAGCGTCCGCCCGGTGTCCCACCAGGCGTGCCAGGGCAGGGGGTCGAAGTAGTTCTGCGGCCGGACCAGGTCGACCCGGTCCAGCAGTCGGTGCACCGCGTGGAGCCCGGCCTCGTCGTAGCGGACGTCGTCGTCGGCGATCACCACGTGCTCGTGGCGTGCCGCGCCCACGCCGGTGTGCACCCCCACCACCTTCCCGTTGAGCCCGCGCCGAGCGGGGTCGGGCCGCAGGTGCCGGACCAGCCCGTGCCAGGCCGCCGCGTGCCGGGCGAACAGCTCCGGAGTCGACCCGTCGACCACGACCACGTCGACGAGACCGCCCAGCCGGCGCAGGTAGCCGGTCAGCTCGTCCAGGCCGGCGTCGGTGTGCCAGCGCAGCGGCAGGACGTACGCCATCGGCAGGGCCGTCGGCGGCAGGGCGGCCGGCGGTGTGTCGGCGTCGCGCCGGTCGGCGCCGGGTGCCGGGGAGAGCATCGGCGCCTCCTGGGCAGGTGGATGCGGTGCGTCGCCGCGCCCTGCGCCTGCCCGTTGCCCGGCCGTCCAAACCCGGACGAGGCGTCGGCGCCCACACCTGCGGGTGGGGCGAGATCAGGCGCGGCGGACGTTGGTGACGGTCATCCGGCCGGGCGGCAGGGCGGGCATCCGGTGCAGCTCCAGGCGTAGATCCTGTGGCGGCACCTCGTAGCGCATGCCGCCGGTCAGCTGGGTGACCGCCCGCTTCATCAGGTCGATGGTGATCCACTCGCCGGCGCAGCGGTGCCCGGCGGTGTGGTCGCCGCCGCCCTGCGCGATCAGCGCGAACGGGTCCACGCGCCGGTCGGCGAACCGCTCGGGGCGGAACAGGTCCGGTTCGGGCCAGAGCGCCGGATGGTGGTTCGTGCCGTACAGGTCGAGCAACACCCGTCGCCCCTGCGGGAAGTGGTGGCCCTGCCAGTCGAAGGAGCGCCGGACCCGGGCGGCGGCCATCGGGAAGAACGGGTAGTAGCGGCGTACCTCCTGGACGAACTGCTCGGTGGCCTCGTCGTCGCCCCGGACCCGCTGACGCCAGCCGGGATGGTCGCGCAGCGCGAGCGCGGCGAAGACGATGTACCGGTCCACGGCGACCGTGGGACGAAGCAGGTTGAGCAGTTCGACGGCGGCGATCCGGCGGGGGAGCAGCGCGCCGCGCGCGTCGCGGTACTCGGCGACCACCCGTAGCGGGCTGTCGGTCGGAGCCGGGTGGATGCCGACACGGGTCCGTTCGACGAGGTCGCCGATCCAGCGTTCGGCGCGGCGACGGGCGAGCAGGCCCCGCCAGTGCCGTGGGCCGACGACCGCCGGGCCCTCGATCATGGCGTGCAGGTCGACGGCCCGGCGGTCGACCTGCGACGTGGCCAGCGGCACGCCGGCCCAGGCGCAGACCACCCGGGTCAGCAGCCGACCCAGCTCGTCGTAGAGCGGCACCGCGCCGGCCGCCTCCCAGGCGGGAATTCGTGCCTGCCACTCGGCGTCGAAGAGGTGCCCGAGTCGCCCGATCGCCGTCGGCGTCATGATCGACATGAACATGGCCTTGCGGTCGGTGTGCGCGGCGCCGTCCAGCCCCTGCACGCCGCCCCGGCCGGTGAGGGTCCGCTGAATCCGCAGCGGCATGGCGCCCTCGCGCTGGAAGCGCCCGGTGTCGTAGAACAGCTCGGCGGCCGGCCGACCCCGCAGGCAGATGGTCGGCGCGAGCAGGATCCGGGTCGAGAAGACGTCGCTGCCCACCCGGTCGCAGCGTTCCCCGATGAACCGGTAGCCGGTGCGCAGCAGGGTGAGGGTGCTGTCCGGCATGATCGCCATCGGGCCTCCTCGGGTTCCGGCGGCGGCCCGTGTCGCCGCCGTGGCACGTCTACCCTCGTGGCCGCCGCGCAATCCCCGCGTCGACAGCGCGTCCGCTGGCCCCTCCCACGGGCGGCGGGACCTGGTTTGCTAGCCGGTGGGGGCGTCGCCGACCGGCACCGTCGGACGACGGAGGCGACCCCGCCGGGCCGACGTCCACGACCACGGGGGAGGACCCATGAACGACAACAGGTCGCCGCGCTGGCGGCTGCGGCGGGCGGTCGAGACGCCGGGTGCGGGTCGGGCCGCGCGGCCGCTGATCGGCCCGCCCGGTCGGCCGGCTCGGCCACGCCGGTTCTTCACCGTGCACCTGGGCTTCACCGCGCCGGGCCCGGCCGACGCGCTCGAACAGGCGGTGGCGTACGCGGAGGCGCTGAGTCTGCTCCGCCCGGAGCTGGCGCTCGGTGCGGCGGCCCTGTCGCCGGCCGATGCGTGGCACCGGGCCGAGCGGCTGTTCTGCGGCGCGGTCGGCCCGGACGGCGAACGCTGCGTCGACGTGGCCGACCATCCGGGCTTCCACCACGCGCCAGGCCCGGGTGGCCTGGGCTGGGGCGACGGCGACTAGGGGGTTGTGTGACGACGTGCCCCAACCCGGCTGACAAGCCGCACCGCACGCTCGCACCCATCGGCGCGACCCGTGCCGGTGTCCTCTCTTTCGAAGACGCCGGCACGGGCGACCGACGGTCGATCAGTCGAGGTCGAACTCGCCGTCCTGCGCGCCGGCCACGAACGCGTCCCACTCGGCCTGGGTGAAGACCAGCACCGGGCCCTCCGGCTCGGCGGAGTTGCGCATCCCGATCAGGTCGTCGACGAAGGCGACCTCGACAGCGCTCTCGGAGGTGTCCCCCTCGGCCCGTTGCCAGACCGCGCGGGAGAGGTCGAAATCGCCCTTGGGGTGCTGCGCCATGGTTCTTTCCTCCACTGCAGGGGGCCAGGTGGGGACCGCATGCCGATCCCCATCGGGCAGGATAAGCGGATGCCGAGCCTGACCCGTGTAGAGGCGACCGCGCGTGGCGCGGCGATTACTGTCGAGTCCTATCAGGTGGACCTCGACCTGACCGGCGACGGCGACCTGTTCCGGTCCCGCGTCGAGATCCGGTTCCGGGCGGCCGCCGGCACCGCCACCTTCGCCGAGGTCAAGCCCGCAAACCTGCTTTCGGTACGCCTCAACGACCGCCCCGTCGACCCCGCCACCCTGACCGACAACCGGCTGCCGCTGGGCGAGCTCGATCCGACCAACACCCTCGTCGTCGAGGCGGAGATGGCCTACTCCAACACCGGCGAAGGGCTGCACCGCTTCGTCGACCCGGCGGACGGCGAGACCTACCTCTACGCGATGTCGTTCCTCGACAACGCCCAGCGCATCTTCGCCGCGTTCGACCAGCCCGACCTGAAGGCCCCGTTCACCCTCACGGTCACCGCGCCGCCGCAGTGGACGGTCTCCGGCAACGCCGCGGTGGCAGCCACCCCGGCCCCGGGGCGCTGGGAGTTCGCCCCGACCGCGCCGCTGGCGACGTACTTCTTCTCGCTGATCGCGGGGCCGTACCACGTGCGCCGGGCCGAGCACGACGGCATCCCGTTGGCGATCTACTGTCGACGGTCGCTCGCCGAGCACCTGGACACCGACGCCGAGGAGATCTTCGACATCACCGGGCGGTGCCTCGACCGGTTCCACCAGCTCTTCACCGAGCGCTACCCGTTCGGCAAGTACGACCAGGCGTTCGTGCCCGAGTTCAACGCCGGCGCGATGGAGAACCCCGGCATCGTCACGTTCCGCGACGACTACGTGTTCCGGTCGGCGGTCACCGACAGCCAGCGCGAGGTGCGGGCCACCACGATCGCGCACGAGATGGCGCACATGTGGTTCGGTGACCTGGTCACCATGCGCTGGTGGGACGACCTGTGGCTCAACGAGTCCTTCGCCGAGTACCTGGGCACCCGGGTCACCGCCGAGGCGACCCGCTTCGACCAGGCGTGGACGACGTTCGCCATGCGCCGCAAGGCCTGGGGGTACGCGGCCGACCAGCGTCCCTCCACCCACCCGGTCGCGCCCGAGGAGGTCGCCGACGCCGACGAGGGCCTGCTCAACTTCGACGGGATCTCGTACGCCAAGGGCGCCGCCGTGCTGCGGCAACTGGTCGCCTGGCTCGGCGACGAGGCCTTCCTCGCCGGCCTGAACGCGCACTTCGCCGCGCACCGCTTCGGCAACGCCACCCTGGCCGACCTGCTGGCCAGCCTCTCCGCCGCCAGCGGCCGGGACCTGTCCGGTTGGGCCGAGCTGTGGCTGCGCCGGCCGCAGGTCAACACGTTGCGGGCCGAGGTCGGCGTCGACGCCGACGGCCGCTACACCGAGGTCGCCGTGGTGCAGACCGCCCCCGAGTCCCACCCGGTGCTGCGTCCGCACCGCATCGGCGTGGGCCGGTACGCGGCGGACGGCACCGTCCAGCGCGCGGAGGTGAGTCTGGATCCGGCCGTCGACGGTGGTCGTACGGTGCTCGGCGCGCTGACCGGCGAGCCGGCGGTCCCGGTGCTGCTGCTCAACGACGGTGACCTCACGTACGCCAAGGTGCGCCTCGACGCGGCGTCGGCGGACGCCGTCGCGCTGGTGCTGCCGGGCCTGACCGACCCGCTGGGCCGGGCGGTGCTCTGGGGCGAGGCGCTGGACGCGGTGACCGACGGTGAGCGGCCGGTCGGCGGCCTGGTCGACCTGATGGTGGCGGCGCTGCCCGCCGAGACCGAGGTGATCATCGCGGAGGACGTGCTGCTCCTCAGCCGATCGCTGGTGGACCGGTACCTCGACCCGCTGGCCCGTGCGACGGCGCTGGCCCGGATCGCCGAGGCGTGCCGGCGTCTGCTCGACGGCGCGCCGGCGGGGGAGTCGGTGCAGCTCGCCGCCGCGCGCGGCTGGATCGCCGCGACCACCGACAGCGACCTGCTCGTCGGCTGGCTCGCCGGGCGGGACGTGCCGGCCGGGCTGGCCGTCGACGCGGAGCTGCGCTGGGCGGTACTGCGCCGGCTCGTGGTGCTGGGCGCGGCGGGCGAGGCGGAGATCGCCGCCGAGGCGCGGGCCGACGTCAGCGCCGCCGGGGCGGAACAGGCCGCCTACTGCCGGGCCGCCGTGGGCGACCCGGCTGCCAAGCAGGCGGCGTGGGAGATCATCGTGCGGGAGACCGAGCTGTCCAACCGGCTGCTGGAGGCGACGGCGGAGGGGTTCTGGCAGCCCGAGCAGGCCGACCTGACCGCCGGGTACGTCGGGCGGTACTTCGCCGAGATGCCGGCCGCCGCTCGTCGGCGTACCCCGTGGACGGCCGACCGGGTGGCGAAGCTGGCGTTTCCCCGCTACGCCGTGGCGCAGCCGACCCGGGAGGCGGCCGCGGCGTTGCTGGCCCGCGACGACCTGACGGCGGGCCTGCGGCGGGTGGTCACCGACGCCGACGACGACCTGCGGCGGGCGCTCGTGGCCCGCACGGCGGTGGCCGCCGCCTCGGCCTGAGGCCGACGGGGTGGCGTGGCCGGCTCGGTCCGAGACCGAGCCGGCCACCCCCGCAAGTGGTCGGGCGCGGGGTGGCCCAGGGGTCACCCCCGCGCCCGTGCTCAGCGCAGCGCGGGCTCGGCCGTGACCGGGGCGTCGAAGTCGATGACGTAGCGCTGTTCGTGGGCGATGGTCCGCTCCGGGTCCATCGCGGTGCGCACCAACAGCGGCATCAGCAGGGGCAGCAGCGTCCGGGCGACCGGGCCGGGGGCCTTGGCGTGGTTGATCCGTGCCGCGCGGGCGGCGACCTTCTCGACCCGGGTGCGACGCAGCCGCACGTACGCCTCGAACGCCGACGTCACGTCGGGCAGGTCCCGCAGGCACCGGGCGAGCTGCACCGCGCTCTCGATGGCGAGCGACGCGCCCTGCCCGGAGCTGTTCGACGGCGCGTGCGCGGCGTCGCCGACCAGCACCATGCGCCCCCGGTGCCAGTGCGGCACGGGTGGCATGATCTGCAACGCGCCGACCACCTGGAGATCGTCGGCGGAGCTGGTGGCCATCAACTCGCGGCCCGGGTCGTCGTCGCCGTAGGTGGCGCGCAACGTGTCCAGCCACTGCCGCGCGGGCACCGCACGGGCCTCGACGAGGCTCATCGGCCGTTGCCCCGGCAGGTTGACGCCCCACCGGGTGCCGCCACCCGGCTCCGGCCAGTACAGGTAGTAGCCGCGCCGACCGAAGGCGAACGTCATCGTGCCCGCCTCGGCGTCCACCTCGTGCCGGGCGACCGCCTCGAAGCCGAGCAGTCCGGTGAACCGGGGGCCGGGCGCGGCCGGATCGATGAGGCCACGGACCGTGGACCGGATGCCGTCCGCGCCGATCAGGACGTCGGCGGTCACCGTGCTGCCGTCCGCGAAACGCGCGGTCACGCCGTCGTCGGTCTGCGTGACGTCGACAAGTCGTCTGCCGTACGCGAAGGTGATGCCCGCGGCGACGGCCCGGTCGTGCAGCACCCGGTGCAGCTCGGCCCGGTGCACCACGCGCAGCGGCGGCACCCCGGCCAGCGTCGGCAGGTCGACGCGTCGGGCGCCGACGGCCATGACGCTGCGGTGGATGGGTGTGGCGATCGCCGTCACCGCCTCGTCCGCGCCGACCGTCCGCAGGGCTGCCACGCCGTTGGGCGCGAGCGCGAGGGTGCCGCCGATGCCACCCGCTCCGCTGGCGGTCGCCGGGTACGCCTCGGCGACGGTGGCGGTGATGCCGGCGCGGTGCAGCGCGAGGGCCGTCACCGGCCCGGCGATGCCGCCGCCGATGACGAGTGCGGTTCGTACCGTTGTCATGCTCTTTCTCCCTGGTGTCGTCGCGTGGGTGCGGACGAACCGTCCTGGGAGGGAACCCGGTTATCCTCGTGGTTGCCGCTTCGGGCCGGGTGCCTGCTCAGGTGTCGGTTCGAGGTAGGGCTCCGGCGGGGTGTTGGCGCACCCCGCCGGAGCTGTCTTCTCAGTCGGCGGTGTCGGGGTCGCTGCTGGTCCTCGCGGCCAGCTCGGTCAGCTCGGCCGGCATCTCGCCGGTCTCGTGGAAGGCTCGCCACGTGTCCAGCCCCGGGTAACTCCCCGAGGTCAGCTCCGCCAGCAGGGCCCGCAGCCAGGTGGCCTCGGCCTCCCGGATGGCGAGGTCGTACTCGGTCTCCACGAGGAACAGTCGCGGGATCTCGCGCAGGTGGGCGTCGAGCGTCGCGCGGTCACGGCGGAGCGCGTCGTCGAGGTGGTCGAGCCGCTGCCGGAGCAGGTCGGTCGCCTCGTCGGGGTGCAGGGCGGCCAGCACGGAGAGGCCGGCCCGGAAGCGGGGATGTTCCGGCATGGGTGTGCCGACCAGCTCCCGCGCCCAGTCGACCAGCTCGGCCCGGCCCGCGTCGGTGATCCGGTAGACGGTGCGTTCCGGGCGTCGTCCCTCGCGGACGCTCTCCACGGCGGCGATCAACTGGTGTTTGTCCAGGTTGCGGATCACCGTGTAGAAGGAGCCCCACTTGAACTCCATGTCCTGGTCCTTACCCCAGGCGCGCAGCGTGCTGGCCATCTCGTAGGGATGCATGGGCCGTTGGACGAGGGCGGAGAGCACGGCCAGCGCCAGCAGGTTGCCGACCTTGCGCCGCTTCGGCATGACGCACCTCCCAAATACTCGTCGACGAGTATACGCATGCGAGTATCCGGGTCGCCAGGTCTCGGGCCGATACGACCGGTTCGGACGCCCGGCCTACGATCACGGGGTGGAGGAAGATATCCGGCGGATCGGGATCATGGGTGGCACCTTCGACCCGATCCACCACGGGCACCTCGTCGCGGCCAGCGAGGTGGCGGACCGGTTCGGCCTGGACGAGGTGGTCTTCGTCCCCACCGGCCAGCCGTGGCAGAAGGCCGACGAGCCGGTCAGCCCCGCCGAGGACCGGTACCTCATGACGGTCATCGCCACCGCCTCCAACCCCCGCTTCCAGGTCAGTCGCGTCGACATCGACCGCAGCGGCCCGACCTACACGGTCGACACGTTGCGCGACCTGCAGGCCGAGTACGGCTCCAAGGTCCAGCTCTTCTTCATCACCGGAGCGGACGCGCTGCAACGCATCCTGTCCTGGAAGGACCTGGACGAGATCTTCGAGCTGGCCCACTTCATCGGAGTGACCCGGCCCGGTTTCGCGCTGACCGACAAACACCTCCCGGCGGACACGGTCAGCCTGATCCAGGTGCCCGCGATGTCCATCTCGTCGACCGATTGCCGCGCCCGGGTCGCCCGGGGTGAGCCGGTCTGGTACCTGGTGCCCGACGGTGTGGTGCAGTACATCGCCAAGCGACGCCTCTATCAGTCCTGATTGCGTCCGGTATGTGCCGGTTAGTGGGTCTAACCGACCAGAACTGACGGGTCGGGACCTCGCCGGGTGTGAGACGCTTGGAGGATCGCACGCCTGATCGAAGGAGAACGGTGACAGTTTCCGAACGCGCGCACGAGCTGGCGATCGCCGCCGCGCAGGCCGCCGCCGACAAGAAGGCGCAGGACATCGCGATCATCGACGTCGGCGACCAGCTCGCCATCACCGACGCGTTCCTGCTCGCCGCCGCCCCCAACGAGCGTCAGGTGCTCGCCATCGTCGACGCCATCGAGGAGCGCCTGCTGGAGCTGCCGGAGAAGGCGAAGCCGGTGCGCCGCGAGGGCGAGCGGGGTGGCCGCTGGGTGCTCCTCGACTACGTCGACATCGTGGTGCACGTCCAGCACACCGAGGAGCGCGAGTTCTACGGGCTCGACCGCCTCTGGAAGGACTGCCCCACCATCCCGTTCGTCGACCGCGACCTGGTCGAGGCCGACGCCAGCGGGTCCGTCGCAGCCGAATGACCCGGCTGATCGTCTGGCGGCACGGCAACACCGACTGGAACGCCGCCAACCGCGTCCAGGGCCAGACCGACGTACCCCTCAACGAGCGGGGCCGCGACCAGGCCCGCGCCGCCGCGCCGCTGCTCGCGTCGCTGCGACCGGACGCCATCGTCTCCAGCGACCTGAGCCGCGCCGCCGAGACCGCCGCGGCGCTGGCCGCGATCACCGGGCTCGGGGTACGCACCGACGCCCGGCTGCGCGAGCGGCACTTCGGCCAGTGGCAGGGCCTGCACCTCAGCGAGGTCGCCGAGCGGTTCCCCGGCGAGTACGCGCGCTGGCGGGCCGGCGACCCGACGCCCGGCGCGGACGTGGAGCCGCTGCACGAGCTCGGTGAGCGGGTCGCCGCCGCGTTGCTGACGGCGGCCGACGCGACGCCCGGCGGGACGGTGGTCCTCGCCACCCACGGCGGCGCCTCCCGCCAGGGCGTCGGCCACCTGCTCGGCTGGCCCTCCGACGTGCTGCGCACCATCGGCTCACTGGCCAACTGCCACTGGACCGAGCTGCGGCACGACGACGTCCGGGGCTGGCAGCTCCGCGGCCACAACGTCGGCGTCGTCACCGCCCCGGCCGTCGTCGACGCGGTCTGAGCGCCGACCGGCTCCCGGCCGGCGCTCGCACCTCGGCGCGGCGCGGCGTGATCGGCTAGCGTGCCGGGCATGCCCGTCGCGGTCGTCACCGACTCCACCGCCTACCTCGCACCCGAGCTGGTGCGGCGGCACCGGCTGACCGTCGTCCCGCTGACCGTCGTGCTCAACGGCGCGGAGGGACTGGAGGGGGTGGAGACCCAACCCGCCGACGCCACCCGAGCGCTGGGGGAGCGGCGGGTGTCGGCCAGCACGTCCCGCCCGGCGCCCGAACAGTTCGCCCGGACGTACCGCCGTCTGCTCGACGACGGTGCCGACGGCGTCGTCTCGGTGCACCTCTCCGCCGGCCTGTCCGGCACCGTCGAGGCGGCCCGACTGGCCGCCGTCGACCTCGGCGGTCGGGTCGAGGTCGTCGACAGTCGCTCCACCGGCATGGGGCTCGGTTTCCCGGCCATCGCCGCCGCCACCGCCGCCGAGGCCGGAGCGGACCTGGCCGGCGTACGCGACGCCGCGCTCGCCGCGGTCGCCCGGACCACCGTCTGGTTCTACGTCGACACGTTGGAGTTCCTGCGCCGGGGTGGCCGGATCAACGCCGCCGAGGCGCTGCTCGGCACCGCCCTGTCGGTCAAGCCGATCATGCACATGCCGGACGGCGCGATCGTGCTGCGCGAGAAGGTGCGTACCGCCAGTCGGGGAGTCGCCCGCCTCGTCGACCTGGCCGTCGAGGCGGCCGGCGACGACGACGTCGACCTCGGCGTACACCACCTGGCCGCACCGCAACGCGCCGAGACGCTGCTCGCCGCGCTCAGCACGCGCCTGGGCGAACGGGTGCACGACACGTACGTCTCCGAGGCGGGCGCGGTGGTCGCCGCGCACGCCGGGCCGGGTCTGGCGTGCGTGGTCGTGCACCGTCGGCCCCGGAGCTGACCGCAGTGGCCGGCACGTGCGTGGTGACCGGCGGTGGCCGTGGCGTCGGCCGGGCCGTGACGCACCGGCTGGCGAGGGCCGGCGTCACCGTCGTCGTGGTGGAACGCGACGCCGAGGCGGTGGACTGGCTCGCCGGGCACCCGGCCGCCGACCGCCTGCTCGCGGTGGTCGGCGACGCCGCTGACGAGCGGGTGGCCGAACACGCCGCCGAGATGGCCGAACGCGTCGCCCCGCTCAGCGGCTGGGTGAACAACGCGGCGATCTTCCGGGACGCGGCCCTGCGCACGGCGTCGGCCGACACCGTGCTGGACCTGATCGGGCTGAACCTGCGCCCGGCCGTGGTCGGCGCCACCGTGGCGGTACGCCGGTTCCTGGCCGCCGGCACGGGCGGGCGCCATCGTGAACGTCTCGTCGCACCAGGCCCGCCGGCCCGTGCCGGGCGCCCTGCCGTACGCCACGGCGAAGGCCGCCGTGGAAGGGCTGACCCGGGCGCTGGCCGTCGAGTACGGGCGGCACGGCATCCGCGCCAACGCCGTCGCGCTCGGCTCGATCGCCACCGAGCGGCACGCCGAGTTCCTCGCCGCACAGGAGCCCGCCCGGGCCGAGCAGGTCGACGCCGAACTGGCCCGGCTGCACCCGGTGGGCCGGATCGGGCGTGCCGACGAGGTGGCGGAGGCGGTCGCCTACCTGCTGTCGCCGGCCGCGAGCTTCGTCAACGGGGTGACCCTGCCGGTGGACGGGGGACGAGCGGTGCTCGGCCTCGACCCGGAGGCCCGCTGATCCGGTGCCGTCGGGCCGCCTCCATCCGGAGGCGGCCCGACCGCTGCCCGCTCAGCTCCGCAGGGACCACTGCTGGTTCTGGCCACCGTTGCAGGCCCAGAGGATGAGTTTCGTGCCGTTGGCGGTGGCGGCACCGTTGGCGTCCAGGCACAGCCCGGACTGGACGCCGGTGACGGTGCCGTTGGCGTTGACGTTCCACTGCTGGTTCGTGCCTCCGTGGCAGTCCCAGATGATCACCTGGGTGCCGTTCGCGGTGCCCTGGCCGTTGGCGTCGAGGCACTTGTTGCCGTACACCTGGATCTGCTTGCCGGCCGTGTAGGTCCAGCGCTGCGCGGTGCTGTTGCTGATGCAGTCCCACAGTTGCACCTGGGTGCCGTTGGTGCTGGTGCCGTTCGGCACGTCGACGCAGCGACCGGACTGCGCGCCCACGATCTGGGCGTTCTGCTGCGGGTTGCCGCCGCTGGCGGGGGTGTACGCGGCAGCGGCGATGTTGGCCTGCACGGCGTCCTCGGTGGCCGCCGTCGGGTAGCCGGAGGTCAGCACACCCTCGAAGAAGGTGCCGCGACCGGTGATGCTGTTGTCGCCCCCGATGCCCAGGAGGATCGCCCCCTCCTTCTTCATCGGGTGGTAGCCGTTGGGCCGTCGACCGTCGAAGTAGGTGGTCAGACCACCCGACTGCGAGTTCCCGCCGCGGATCGCCCAGTGGTTCGGCTCGCCCTTGACCATGGCCGTCACGAAGCGGTGGTTGATGGACGGGATGTTGTTGTAGCCCGCGTTCACGCCGGAGAACAGGCCCCACTCCAGGTCGGCCATGATCCAGGGGCCCGCGCCCGCGCCGTAGCCCCACTGCTTGTTGGCGCCGAAGTAGACCGTCTCCATGATGGCGCGCTCGTCGGCCAGGACGTTGGTCTGCGCGTTGCCGTAGTCGAAGCAGCACCACTGGTTGTAGTGCGTCCCGTCCACGACGGCGTAGATGCCCTCGGGCTGGTCGCCGGTCGCGACGCCGTTGGTGTTGTTGTTGCGGTAGCCGGTGCCGGGGGCGATGTAGACGCCGTACGCCTTCTGGCCGCCGATGGTGACCGGGGCCGCCTTCGCGTCGGCGAGGTTGTCGTACCCGCCCGGCGCCGGGCCGGTGAAGCCACCCGGAGGGGCCTGGGTGAGGCGGTTGTTGCGGCCGGACTGGTCGTAGATGATCGTGATGACGCAGCTCGTGTTGGCGCAGAACGTGTCCTGGGTGGCGGCGTTGGCGACGCCACCGGCGCTGAGCACGCCGACGTCGCGGGTGGTGTTGTCCGACGATCTGCGGACCTGGTAGAGCGGGCCGTTGTACGCCCCGTACAGGGCCCGGGTGGTGCTGTGCGCGGCGACGCACGGCGTGCCGCCGGAGGCGTAGATGTCGCACGGGCCGGTGCCGGCCGCCCGGGCGACGCCGGGCGTCTCCGTGACCAGGTAGACGCCGGCCCCGGCGACGAGGACCAGCAGGGTCCCCGCTGCGGCCAGCAGGCGGTGCAGCCTTCTCTTCACGTCCATGGTTCCCCTCAGGTGGCGGTGGTGGTGGGGGGCGATGATAGCGTTAACATTAATCCTCATCCATGAATGCGCGCTACCTCCGGGCGGCCGGTGTCCGGTGCTCCCGTAGCAGAAGCGAGCATGATCAGGCCGTTGTCCACAGAGGCCTCGGCTGTCCACAGGCCGGGCCAGCGAGGCAGCCGTCGTGGCGTCCGGCGTCCTAGCGTCGCGGCGTGGCAGAGGACGAGGAGACAGCGGTACGTCAGCGGCTGCGCCGGTTGACCGCCGCGACGGGCGGCGCGGCGCCGCCTCCCTCGGGGGCCGACGCGTCGGCAGCGGACGTGCCCGCCGAGCCCGGCGCAACGGCACGGCTGCCCGGCCCCGGAGCATTCGACCCGGGCAGACGCGGCGTACGGGCGTTGGCCGCGGTGGCCCTCGTGGTGGTGCTGGCCGCCGCCGGCTGGGCCTGGCGCTCCCGACCGCACGCCGAACCGGTCACCCCGCCGGTCGGCGAGGCCACCTCGACCGTCGTGGCCGGGCCGGCCAGCGCGTCCGCGTCCGGCGAGCTGGTGGTGGCGGTCGCCGGCAAGGTGCGCAAACCGGGACTGGTGCGCGTACCGGCCGGGGCCCGACTCGCCGACGCGCTCCGGGAGGCCGGTGGCCCGCTGCCCGGCGTCGACGTGGCGCTGCTCAATCCCGCCCGCAAGGTCACCGACGGCGAGTTGATCGTCGTCGGGGTGACGCCACCGCCGGTGCCGGGCGCGGCCGGTCCCCTGGCCGGCGGGACGCCGGCCCCCGGGGGAGTGCTGAACCTCAACTCCGCGACGCTCGCCCAACTCGACGCGCTGCCCGGGGTGGGGCCGGTGCTCGCCCAGCGCATCCTCGCCTACCGGGACCAGCACGGCGGTTTCACGGCCGTCGGTGACCTGCGCCAGGTCGAGGGGATCGGCGACGCGCGTTACGAGCAGCTCAAGGACCTGGTGACGGTGTGAACGTCCCGCCGGTCGTGGGCGACCCGCCGCCACCGGACCTCCGGCTCGCCGGGCTGGCCGTGGCCGCCTGGCTCACCGCGCTCGCCGGCCTGCACCTCGGCCCGCGACCACTGCTGCTGGTGGCCGGCGCGGCAGCCGTGTCGACGGCGCTGAGCACCCTGCACCTGCTCGGTCGGCTCGGTCGCCCCGGGACTCTCGCCCGCCGTTTCGGCTGGATCGTCGTCGCGGTCGGCCTCGGCGTCCTCTGCGGCGCGGCGGCGACCTCGGCCCGGCTGGTCGTGCGGGACGCGCCACCGGTCCGCACGCTGGCCGAGGAGCGTGCCCCGGTCACCGCCGACCTCGTCGTCCGGGACGATCCCCGGCCGATCCGTTCCGCCGGGCGTCCCGGCATGCTGCTGGTGTCGGGCCAGCTGACCCGGCTGACCGGTCCCGACGGCCAGCCGCTCCGGGTATCGGTACGGGTGCTGGTCCTCGCCACCGACCCCGGCTGGCGAGGGCTGTTGCCGGGGCAGCGGCTGACCGCCGAGGGGCGGCTCGGCGTTCCGCGCGGCGGTGACCTCACCGCAGCGGTCCTCGCGGCCACCGGTCCACCGGAGCGGCGCGGTACGCCGTCGTGGGCGCAGCGCGTCGCCGGCACCCTGCGCGCGGGTCTGCAACGGGCCTGCGCGCCGCTGCCCGACGACCCTGGTGGCCTGCTACCGGGACTGGTGGTGGGGGACACCAGCCGCCTGCCGCCCGCCGTCGAGGAGGACTTCCGGGCGACCGGCATGACGCACCTCAACGCCGTCTCGGGCAGCAACGTCGCGATCGTGGTGGGTGCGGTGCTGCTGCTGGCGCGCTGGGCCCGCGCCGGCCCGTTGCTCGCCGGTGTGCTCTGCGGGGTGGCGCTGGTGGGCTTCGTCATCCTGGTGCGTCCGTCACCGAGCGTCGTACGGGCCGCCACGATGGGGGCGATCGGGCTCGCCGCGCTGGCCGCCGGTCGATCCCGGGCCGCGCTGCCCGCGCTGGCCGCCGCCGTCACCGTGCTGGTGCTCGTCGACCCCGAGTTGGCCGGCGACGCCGGGTTCGCGCTGTCCGTACTGGCCACCGGGGGTCTGCTGCTGCTCGCGCCGCGGTGGCGGGACGGGCTGCGCCGCCGGGGCGTACCGGCCGGGTTGGCCGAGGCGTTGGCGGTTCCGGCGGCCGCCCAGGTGGCCTGCGGGCCGGTCGTCGCCGGGATCTCCGGCACGGTCAGCCTGGTGGCGGTGCCGGCCAACCTGCTGGCGGTGCCGGCCATCGCACCGGCGACGGTGCTGGGCGTGACGGCTGCCGTGCTGTCGCCGGTCTGGCCGGCCGGGGCCGGGTTCGTCGCCTGGCTCGCGAGCTGGCCGGCCTGGTGGCTGGTCGTCATCGCCCGGCACGGCGCTCGCCTCCCGGCCGGCACCCTGGCGTGGCCGGGCGGGGCGTGGGGCGCCCTGCTGCTGGCCGGGCTGACCGTGGCGCTGCTGGTGGCGGCACGCCGACCGCTGGTGCGCCGGCTGGTGGCGGTGGTCGCCGTCGCCGCCCTGGTGGGCGCTCTCGGGGTCCGGTTGGTCGCCAGCGGCTGGCCGCCGCCCGGCTGGGTGGTGGTGGCCTGCGCCGTGGGGCAGGGCGACGCCCTGGTGCTGCCCGTCGCGCCCGGCCGGGCGGTGCTGGTGGACACGGGGCCGGAGCCGGGCGCGGTGGACGCGTGTCTGCGACGGCTCGGCATCCGGGAGGTGTCGCTGCTGGTGGTCAGCCACTTCCACCTCGACCACGTGGGCGGGGTGGCCGGGGTGTTCCGGGGGCGACGGGTGGCCGCCGTGCTGACCCCGCCGTCGACGGAGCCGGCGAGCGGCCGGGCGGCGGTCCGCGCGGCGGCGACCGGCGGCCGGGCCACGATGCGGGACGCCACCGCCGGGGCACGGCACCGGGTCGGCGGTGTCGAGCTGCTGGTGCTCGGTCCGCCGTACCCGCTGTCCGGCACCCGCTCGGACCCGAACAACAACTCGCTGGTGCTGCGGGCCACGGTCGCCGGCGTCTCGGTCCTGCTGCCCGGTGACGCCGAGACCGAGGAGCAGCACGCCGTCCTGGCCCGTACGCCGCCCGACCAGCTACGGGCGGACGTGCTGAAGATCGCGCACCACGGTTCGGCGTACCAGGACGAGGGCTTCCTCGTCGCTGTGCGGCCGGCCGTGGCGTTGGTGCCGGTCGGCACGGGCAATACGTACGGGCACCCGAATCCGGCGCTGCTGGCCCGGCTGAGCAGGAACGGCACCCGGGTCCTGCGCACCGACACCGACGGCGACGTGACGGCGGTCCGGACGACGGACGGGCTGGCGGTGGCCCGTCGCGGGGTACCGCCGGGACGACCACCACCGGGATAGGCACGTGGAAATTGCGCGTACTCGGCCCGGAATCTTTACCATTTGCGGATTAGGTGGTGAACCGAGATAAATGTCTGGATTTGCGCTAAGTGCGGGCTGCGCCGACCGGGCGACGAATGAGCAGGCCCGTACCCGCCACAGGCCGTGCGAATATGGGCGACGTGACCCCCGCCAGCCTCGCCCCCATTGTGCTCGTCCTCGGCGACGAGGAGCTGCTCGCCACGCGCGCGGTCTCCGAAGCTGTCGAACAGGCCCGCGCCACCGACCCCGAGGTGGACGTTCGCGAGTACCAGGCGGGTGCGCTCACCGTCGGCGAGATAGCCGAGATGCTCAGCCCGTCGCTGTTCGGCGGCCGGCGGCTGCTCATCCTGCGCTCCGGCCAGGACGCCCGCAAGGATCTGGTGGCCGCGCTGCTGGCGTACGCGAAGAATCCCGACCCGGAGGTGCAGCTCTTGGTGCTGCACCTCGGCGGGGCCAAGGGCAAGGCGTTCGCCGACGGGCTGCGGTCGGCCGGCGCGACGGTGGTCCCGGCGGCCAAGCTCAAGGGTCACCGCGACCGGGTCGCCTTCGTCCGCGACGAGATCCGCCGGGCGGGCGGCCGATGCGCCGACGATGCCGCCGAGGCGCTGATCGCGGCGGTCGGCAACGACCTGCGCGAGCTGGCCGCCGCCTGTTCCCAGCTCATGGCCGACACGGACGGGCGGATCAGCGCCGAGACGGTGTCCCGTTACTACCGGGGGCGCGTCGAGGTGACCGGCTTCACCGTGGCGGACGCCACCATGGTCGGCGACGTGCCGGCCGCCCTGGAGGCGCTGCGCTGGGCCCTGCACGTCGGTGTCGACCCGGTGCCCATCGCCGACGCCCTGGCCGACGGGGTGCGGACGGTGGCGCGGGTGGCGTCGGCCGGGCGCGGCAACGCGTACCAGCTCGCCAGCAGCCTCGGCATGCCGGCGTGGAAGATCGAGCGAGCGCAGCGACAGGGGCGCGGCTGGACCCCGGAAGGTCTGGTCCGGGCCATGCAGGTCGCCGCGGAGTGCAACGCGGCCGTCAAGGGCGGCTCGGACGACCGGGCGTACGCCCTGGAGCGGGCGGTCTTCTCGGTCGCGGCGGCCCGGCAGGGCAGCAGCCGGTGACGGGGCCGAACCGTACGGCCTGGGCCACCGTGTCCGCCGACGAGGAGCGGTACCGGCCGCTCTACGCCCGGCTCCTCGGCCTGCGGTTCGTCAACCCCGGTGGGGTGCTCTGCTTCCTGTTCTTCGAGGGCGTCATCGCCCTGGCCGTGCTGCTCGCCCTCGCGGAGCTGGTCAGCTGGTGGGCGGTGCTGGTGCTACCCGTGGTGGTGGCGGCGATGGTCAAGCTCAACGACATGGTGGCCGCGGTGGTGGTCCGGTCCGCCGCGCTCGTACCGGAACAGGAGCGGGACCGCTTCCGCCGGCAGATGGAGCCGGTGGTCGGCCGGGCACGGGTCGAGTGGAGCGCCGTGACTCCGGTGGTGGTCAGGCCCGACGCGGTGCGGCCCAGGCGTCGTAGGGACCCGCTGGACTGACGGCCGTCCTAGCCGCGGGCGCGTCCAGGTCGGGCGATGGTCCGTGGACACACGGAAGCCCCGGACCGAGGTCCGGGGCTTTCCGAATCAGTCTGACGATGAAGCGTCAGGCAGAGAGGGCCACCACGCGCTTCGCGATCGCCGACTTGCGGTTCGCGGCCTGGTTGGCGTGGATCACGCCCTTGCTGACGGCCTTGTCCAGCTTGCGCGAGGCGTCCTGCATGAGAGCGGTGGCCTTCTCGACGTCACCGGCCTCGGCGGCCTCGTGGAACTTCCGGACGGCGGTCTTCAGCGACGACTTGACCGACTTGTTGCGCAGCCGGGCCTTCTCGTTCTGCCGGTTGCGCTTGATCTGGGACTTGATGTTCGCCACGCGACAGCCTCGTCTTGATAGCTCGGGTTGGTCAGCTTGTGCACGGCATGACGACACGAGTCATCGCCGCGCGAAAAGCCAGGTTACCAGGTCGTCCGGGACGAGCCAAAACGGCTCCGCCGCCCGCGTCCACCCGGGCGTTCAGGCCGTGATCCACTCGGCTTCCTGGAAACCAGGGTATCCGCCGCCTGCTGACCGCCCGACTTCCCGCAACCCGAGTGGATCACGCCGCGTGTTCACCCCCAGCCCTGCCGGCGGGCGAGCCAGCCGAGGGCCTGTTCGCCGCTGAACCGCTGGTGTGCCGACCGGTGCGGCGAGGCCGTCACCGGTGTCGCGTCCGCCCCGGTGATGTAGTAGCCGGCCAACGCGGCGAGGGTGGCGTCCAGCGCGTCCGGGGGAGCGCCCGCGCTCGCCGGGTGCGCGGCGAAGATCCGGTCGACGTCCAGGCCGCTGGCGTACGCGGTGAGCAGCAGGGTCACCAGGTCGAACCAGGCCGGCCCGGTGCAGGCCCAGGTCCAGTCGCAGATCCAGGCCCGGCCGTCCGCGCCGATGAGCACGTTGTCCACCCGCAGGTCGCCGTGGATCACGCCGGTCACCCCGTCCGCGTACGCGGGGAGGCGGGACTCCAGCGCCACCAGCTCGGGAAGTCGGCCCCGGGCGGTGGCGGGCAGCGCGGGGAGCGGCTCCCGGCCCGCGGCGACCTCCTCCCACCAGAGGACGTCCGAGCGGGCCAGGTCGGCCAGGCGGGGCAGGCCGAGCGCGGTCAGACCGGCCGGCGGGTCGGCGAGGGCGGCGGCGACCTCGGCGTACGCGGTGAGGGTGGCGTCCAGCTCGGCACCCGCCCAGGGCAGGCGGGGGACGTGGCCGTCGACCGCGTCGGCGCAGAGCGCGAACCAGCCGGCCTCGTCCAGCGTCCACCGCAGGCGGGGCACGGGCAGGTCGGCCGGCAGCCGGTCGAGGATCGCGGCCTCCCGGGCGTACCCCTGGACCAGGTGCGGTTGCGCGGCGGCGGGTGCGGCCTTGACGAAGGCCCGGCCGCCGTCGGCGGTGTGCAGCACGGCGGCGAAGCCCCGGGTGAAGCCGGCGGCGGCGGCCCGGGCGGTGACCACCGGCGCGCCGAGCCGATCGGCGATGGCGGCCCGCAGCGCCGCCGGCAGCTCCGGCCACGACGGGCGCAGCGCGCCCACGTGGTACGGCGGTGGAGAGGACACCCCACCATGCTGCCCCGGGGTACGTGCGCGGCGCGCGGCGACACTGCCAGACTGCCAAGCCATGAGGACCGAGGACTTCTGGCAGCTGATCGACCAGGCCCGCGCCGGGGGCGGGGGTGAGCCGGGGCCGGTCGCCGCGCGGGCCGTGGCGCTGCTCGCCGAGCGCGATCCGCAGGACATCGTCGGGTACGCCCAGCACCAGGCCCGGGTGCTGGCGGCCTCGCACAAGGCGGACCTGTGGGGTGCGGCGTACCTGATCAACGGGGGCGCCTCGGCGGAGGGCTTCGAGCACTTCCGGGGCTGGCTGATGACCCAGGGGCGGGCGGTCTTCGCCCGCGCGGTCGGCGACCCCGACTCGCTGGCCGAGCTGCCCCAGGTGCGGGCCGCGTCGCTCAGCGGGGAGGAGTTCTCCGCCGAGCAGATGCTCGCGGTGCCGTGGGACGCGTACCGCCGGGCCACCGCGGCGGAGCTGCCGACGGACCGCGAGCCGGTCCGGACACCGGACCTCAACGACTTCTGGGACTTCGACGACGAGGACGAGGCCCGCCGCCGGCTGCCCCGGTTGGCCGCGCTCTTCGTGGAGCCGCCGATGGAGTGAACGGTCTTCGGGACCGATCCGTCGCCCGCGCCGTGGGCGTACCCCGGCGGCGTGGGAACATGGAGGGGGTCGGCGGCGCGCCGGCCTGTTCACGTCAGCCGACCAGAACGGACCGCTGTGCCACCGAAGCTCGATCCCGGCGCGAACGCCCCTGGTGCCACCGACCCCGGTCGCATCCGGAACTTCGGCATCATCGCCCACATCGACCACGGGAAGTCGACCCTGGCCGACCGGATGTTGCAGCTCACCGGCGTGGTCGACCCCCGGCAGATGCGCGCTCAGTACCTGGACCGGATGGACATCGAGCGCGAACGCGGCATCACCATCAAGAGCCAGGCCGTCCGCATGCCGTGGACCATCCGCGAGGGCGAGCGGGCCGGCGAACAGGCCGTGCTCAACATGATCGACACCCCGGGGCACGTCGACTTCACGTACGAGGTGTCCCGGTCGCTGGCCGCCTGTGAGGGCGCCGTGCTGCTGGTCGACGCCGCGCAGGGCATCGAGGCGCAGACCCTGGCCAACCTCTACCTGGCGCTCGAGAACGACCTGCGCATCATCCCGGTGCTCAACAAGATCGACCTGCCGGCCGCGCAGCCGGAGAAGTACGCCGAGGAGTTGGCGCACCTCATCGGCGGTGACCCCGCCGACTGCATCCGGGTCTCCGGCAAGACCGGCGAGGGCGTACCGCACCTGCTCGACGAGATCGTCCGGCAGTTCGTCCCGCCGGTCGGCGACGCCGAGACGTCCGCCCGGGCCATGATCTTCGATTCGGTGTACGACGTGTACCGCGGCGTCGTCACGTACGTCCGGGTCGTCGACGGCCGGATCAGCGCCCGCGACCGGATCAAGATGATGTCCACCGGCGCGGTGCACGAGCTGCTGGAGATCGGCGTCATCTCGCCGGAGATGGTCAAGGCCGACGGCCTCGGCGTGGGCGAGGTCGGCTACCTGATTACCGGCGTGAAGGACGTCCGGCAGTCCCGGGTCGGTGACACGGTCACCATCAACAGCCAGCCGGCGGCCGAACCCCTCGGTGGCTACAAGGACCCGAAGCCGATGGTCTACTCCGGCCTCTACCCGATCGACGGGTCCGACTACCCGAACCTGCGCGAGGCGCTGGACAAGCTCAAGCTCAACGACGCCGCCCTGGACTACGAGCCGGAGACCTCCGGCGCGCTCGGCTTCGGCTTCCGCTGCGGCTTCCTCGGCCTGCTCCACCTGGAGATCATCCGGGAGCGGTTGGAGCGGGAGTACAACCTCGACCTGATCTCCACCGCGCCCAACGTGGTGTACCGGGCGATCCAGGACGACGGCGCCGAGATCGTGGTGACCAACCCGAGCGAGTACCCGACCGGCAAGATCGCCGAGGTGTACGAGCCGGTGGTGCGGGCCACCGTGCTGACGCCCAACGACTACGTGGGCGCGGTCATGGAGCTGTGCCAGGGCCGGCGCGGCAGTCTGCTGGGCATGGACTACCTCTCCGCCGACCGGGTGGAGCTGCGCTACACGCTGCCCCTCGCCGAGATCATCTACGACTTCTTCGACCAGTTGAAGAGTCGTACCAAGGGGTACGCCTCACTGGACTACGAGCCCTCCGGCGAGCAGGCGTCCGACCTGGTGAAGGTGGACATCCTGCTGCACGGCGAGCCGGTGGACGCGTTCAGCGCCATCGTGCACAAGGACAAGGCGTACAACTACGGCGTCACGATCGCCGCGAAGCTCCGTACGCTGATCCCGCGCCAGCAGTTCGAGGTGCCCATCCAGGCGGCCATCGGCAGCCGGGTGATCGCCCGGGAAACCATCCGCGCCATCCGCAAGGACGTGCTCGCCAAGTGCTACGGCGGTGACATCAGCCGTAAGCGCAAGCTGCTGGAGAAGCAGAAGGAGGGCAAGAAGCGGATGAAGATGGTCGGCCGCGTCGAGGTCCCGCAGGAGGCCTTCATCGCCGCTCTCTCCTCCGACTCCGGCGACGCCAAACCCACCACCAAGAAGTAACCCGGCCGACCCTCCCGGCCGTCACCCCACCCGCTGCCCGCGGTGATCAAGAGGTTCGCGTCATCCGAAGCCCGGATCCTGACGCGAACCTCTTGATCACCGAGGCGGGGTGGGGATTTTTTTGGGGTCGAGGTCTGGGGTTGTTGCCCGGGGCGACAGGTTGTCTGAGCTGTGTGGACGTCGGGCCGGGCCAACCGACGCAGCCGATCGACATCGATGCCGGCAACTTCTTGTGCGGCTGAGTCGGTTTGGATTTTTGGTGGGTCGGGAACTTAGCGGTCACGACAGGAAGCACACGTTGTGTGTCAGACATTCTTTGAAGGAGGGCGACCGTGGAGCTCACCGTGTGGGGCATCATCACTGCCATCGTTGTTGGTCTCATCGTCGGGGCGCTCGGCCGCCTGGTCGTTCCGGGCCGCCAGAACATGCCGATGTGGTTGCACCTGCTGATCGGTATCGGCGCGGCTCTGCTGGGCACGGTGCTGGCGCGGGCGATGGGTATCGCGACCGAGACCGCCGGTGTGGACTGGGCGGAGTTGCTGGTGCAGGTCGTGGTGGCGGCGATCGCGGTCGCGCTGGTGGCCGGTGTGGGTGGCCGCCGCCGCGTCACCCGGTAACACCACACACCTGTAGCACCGCAACACTTTCGAAGGGCGCTCGGCCATCAGGCCGGGCGCCCTCGGTGCTTTGCTGAACCTGGATCGCCGAGGCATCGCGCCCCGGCGATCCGGGCCTGTCTCGCGCCCGTCCCGCGCCAAGATCGTGCTCGATCCCGAGACGCAACGCTGCGCGCGGCGGACCCCCCCCCACCACCCCCACCCGCGCCGATCTTGCACTTTCTGCTGAGACACAAGGCATTCCACTCCTACCGACAACGGAAAGTGCAAGATCGGCGGGGTGCGGGGTGCGGGGTGCGGGGTGCGGGGTGCGGGGTGCGGGGTGCGGGGTCTGGTGGTACGTGCCTCTGTTCACCAAGTCGTGATCGTTTGGGCGATCGAAACGGTTTGGATTTTTGGTGGGTCGGGAACTTAGCGGTCACGACAGGAAGCACACGTTGTGTGTCAGACATTCTTTGAAGGAGGGCGACCGTGGAGCTCACCGTGTGGGGCATCATCACCGCCATCGTTGTTGGTCTCATCGTCGGGGCGCTCGGCCGCCTGGTCGTTCCGGGCCGCCAGAACATGCCGATGTGGTTGCACCTGCTGATCGGTATCGGCGCGGCTCTGCTGGGCACCGTGCTGGCGCGGGCGATGGGTATCGCGACCGAGACCGCCGGTGTCGACTGGACCGAGTTGCTGGTGCAGGTCGTGGTGGCCGCGATCGCGGTCGCGCTGGTGGCCGGTGTGGGTGGCCGCCGCCGCGTCACCCGGTAACAACCTGGCATCACCGCAGGAAGCGAAAAGAGCGCCCGGCCGGACGGCCGGGCGCTCTTTCGTGACGTCCTGCCCTTATTCGGCCCGGTTTTGCGAGCTGCTCGCGTCGGCCACCTGCGATACGGTCGCCAGGCTTCGGCCCGGCCGCCCACTGTCGTAAAGGATTTCTTCGTACTAAGGTGCGGCGGAGAAGGTTAGTTCCAGGCGGCGCGAGGGGAGAAGTGGCGTGAACAGGTGGAAGCGGCTGGCCCCGGTCACCGCCGTGGTGGCCTCGGTGGCCATGGTGATGGGCGGCTGTGGCGGCTCCGGCGAGAAAGCGGCCGACGACAGCAAGCTCACGGTCTGGATGATGGGCGAGGGCGGCGACGCCCAGAACGCCTTCCTCGACAGCGTGGAGACCGAGTTCCGGCAGAAGCACCCCGACACCGATGTGGTGGTGCAGTACATCCCCTGGCTGGAGGCGCCGAAGAAGTTCCAGGCCGCGCTCGCCGGCGGTGAGGGCCCGGACATCACCGAACTGGGCAACACCGAGACCCAGGGCTGGGCCGCGCAGGAGGCGCTCGCCGACGTCAGCGGTCGGATGGGTGGCTGGGCGGACGGCAAGGACCTGCTGCCCGACCTGGTGCGCAACGCGCAGCTCGACGGCAAGCAGTACGGCGTCCCCTGGTACGCGGGCGTGCGGGCCATCTACTACCGCACCGACTGGTTCGCCGAGGCGGGCGTGCAGCCGCCGAAGACGTGGGACGACCTGGTGACCGTCGCCAAGGCCGTGCAGGCCAAGAAGAAGGGCACCTACGGCATCGCGCTGCCGGGCAACTCCGAGCTGCCCTTCTACTCCTTCCTCTGGGGCGCGGGCGCGGAGATCGCCACCAACCAGGGTGGCGCCTGGAAGTCGGGCTACTCGACGCCGGAGGCGCAGCGGGCCGTCAAGTACTGGACCGACCTGGTCACCGTCCACAAGGTCGCCCCGCCGGCCGCCGCCGGTTGGAACGAGATCGACGCGCGGACGCAGTTCGCCACCGGCAAGGCCGCCATGGCGTTCGCCGGTAGCTGGCAGCAGGCCGCCATCAAGAAGGACAACCCCGAGATCGAGAAGGTCTGGGGTACGTTCCCGATCCCCGGCCCGGACGGCAAGGCCGCGCCCGGTTTCGCCGGCGGCTCCGACGTGGCGATCTGGAAGGACAGCGAGCGCCAGGACCTCGCCTGGGACTACCTGACCGTGCTGCTGAACAAGAAGAACGCGCAGAGCTTCGCCAGCAGCCTCGGGTTCTTCCCGGTCTACAAGGACCTGGTCGCCAGTGACACGTACGCCAACGACAAGGTGATGGCGGCGTTCGCCACCACCATGCAGAACACGAAGCTCACGCCGCTCACCCCGAAGTGGGTGGAGGTCAGCCGGACGAAGACGGTGACCCAGGCGATGAACAGCTCGGTCATGAAGGGTCAGAAGACGGTCGAGAAGGCTACCGCCGACGCGGCCGGTGAGATGGAAAGCATCCTCAACTCCAAGTGACCACGCTGACCGAGGTGCCGGAGACGTCCGCCGCGCGGGAGAACCCCGCGCGGCGGCGTCCCCGGGTCGACCGCCTGCCCTATCTGCTGCTCCTGCCCGCGCTCGTCATCATCGGGGTGCTGCTGCTCTGGCCGCTCGGCCAGGTGGTGGCGATGTCCTTCTACCGGCTCAACAGCGTCCGGCAACTGCGCGGCGACCGGGAGTGGCCGTGGGTGGGGCTCGGCAACTACACCGACATCCTCACGGACCCGTTCTTCCTGACCGTACTGCGCAACACCGTGCTGTTCGCCGCGGCGAACGTGCTGCTCACGATGGTGCTGGGCACCCTGGTCGGGCTGCTGCTCAACCGGCTCGGTCGCAAGATGGCGACCTTCGTGGCCAGTTGCGTGATGCTCGCCTGGGCCACCCCCGCGCTGACCGGCACGATCGTCTGGAAGTGGATCTTCGACGATACGAGCGGACTGGTCACCTGGCTGTTCAACGCTCTGCCCGACGGGCTCTCGAACGCCCTGTTCGGTCGCAGCGACTGGACCGGTTACGGCTGGTTCAACTCGCCGCTGCTGTTCTTCGCCATCCTCACGCTGGTGGTCGTGTGGCACTCGTTCCCGTTCATCGCGGTGAGCGTGCTCGCCGGCCTCAAGAGTGTGCCGAGTGAGCTGCACGAGGCGGCCCGGGTGGACGGCGCGAGCCCGTGGCGGGTCTTCTGGAAGATCACGTTTCCGCTGTTGCGACCGGTCTTCGGGATCCTGATCGTGCTCTCCACCATCTGGGACTTCAAGGTCTTCACCCAGCAGTTCGTGCTGGCCGGCGGCACCCAGGACCGGCCCACGTTCATGCTGTCGATCTACTCGTACGCCGAGGCCTTCTCGCCGCCGCCGAAGTACGGGCTCGGCGCGGCCATCGCGGTGATCCTCACGCTGATCCTGCTCGTGGTCACCGGCTTCTACGTGCGGATGGTGCTCAAGCAGGAGGACGAGTCGTGAAGAAGGTCGCCCTCAACGCCGCCGGGCTGCTGGTCGCGCTCTTCGCGGCGTTCCCGGTCTACTGGATGATCTCGACGTCGCTGAAGCCGAGCAACGAGATCTTCTCGGCCACCCCGCAGCCGGTGCCGACCCATCCCACGCTGGCGCACTACCGGGAGATCCTCACCGGCAACCTGATCCCCGGGGTGACCTTCCTCGACTTCTTCGTGAACAGCGCGATCGTCGCGGTGTCCACCGTGGTGCTCAGTGGGCTCGTCGCCCTGCTCGCGGCGACGGCGGTGGCCCGGTTCCGCTTCAAGCTCCGGACCAGCTTCCTGATCATGCTGCTGATCGTGCAGATGATCCCGTTGGAGGCGCTGGTCATTCCGCTGTTCCTGATGATCCAGCGGCTCGGGCTCTACAACACGCTGCCCAGCCTGATCCTCACGTACCTCGGCTTCTCGCTGCCGTTCGCGGTGTGGATGCTGCGCGGGTTCGTCGCGGCCGTGCCCAAGGAACTGGAGGAGGCGGCGGCGATCGACGGCGCGAGCCGGGCCCAGACCTTCCGCCGGGTGCTGTTCCCGCTCGTCGCGCCAGGACTGGTCGCCACCAGCATCTTCTCGTTCATCACGGCGTGGAACGAGCTGATCTTCGCGTTGACGTTCGTCAACGACCAGGGGCGCTACACGCTGCCGGTGGCGATGACCTTCTTCTTCGGCCGCGACGACACCAACTGGGGGCCGGTGATGGCCGCCTCCACGCTGTTCACCCTGCCGGTCATCATCTTCTTCCTGCTGGTGCAGCGGAAGATGGTCTCCGGCCTGGTCGCGGGAGCGGTCAAGGGCTGACAGACCCTAGGCTGGCCGTCATGACGGGCAGGGTGGCAGCGGTGAACCTCGGCATCGTGACCGAGGCGGAGTGGGCCGGCGACGCGAGCGGTCGCAGTGGCATCGACAAGCGTCCGGTCGACGGGCCGGTGTCGCTGCTGACGGAGGGCTTGGCCGGTGACTTCATCGGCGAGCGAGCCCACCACGGCGGGCCGGAGAAGGCCGTCTACGCGTACGCCGAGGAGGACGCCGCGTGGTGGTCGGCCGAGATCGGTCGGTCCATCCGCCCCGGCGGCTTCGGGGAGAACCTGACCACGTACGCGGTCGACGTGACCGGGGCGGTCATCGGCGAGCAGTGGGCGGTGGGTACGGCGCTGCTCCAGGTGACCATGCCGCGTACCCCGTGCACCACGTTCGCCGGCTTCTGGGGCGTACCGGATCTGATCAAGCGGTTCACGGTCCGGGCCACCCCGGGGGCCTACCTGCGGGTGCTCCGCGAGGGGGAGGTGGGCCCGGGTGACCCGGTCGACGTGGTGGACCGGCCCGCGCACGGGGTGACCATCGGCGAGGTGTTCCGGGCCACCAGCCTGGAGCCGGAGCTGTTGCCCCGGCTGCTGGAGGCACCTGACCTGCCGGAGCCGATCCGGGACAAGGTCCGCCGCCGTCTCGCCACCCGTAGCTGACGTCCAGGGTCGAGCCCCACCGCTCGTGTGGACACCCGCCGAGCGATGTCGCCCTTTCATTATCACTATCGATAGTGATAACGTCTGGTCGTGGAGATGTCGCGAGAGCGCTGGGCGGACCTGGCGCTGCACCCGCTGCGGATCCGGATCCTGCGTGCGGTCGCGGGCACGCGCCTGACCACGCAGGGCCTGCTCGAGCTGCTGCCCGACGTCCCGCAGGCCACGATGTACCGGCACCTGGCGATCCTGGTCAAGGCCGGGCTGGTCGAGGTGATCGACGAACGCAGGGTGCGCGGCGCCGTCGAGCGGGTGTACGCGTTGCCCGCGCGCGGCGCGACGCTCGACCCTGCGGCCCTCGCCACGGCGACGCCGGAGGACCACGCGCGTTACTTCACGGCGTTCATGTCGAGCCTGCTGTCGGAGTTCTCCCGCTACCTCGCCCGGGAGCGGATCGACTTCACCGCCGACGGTGCGGGCTACCAGCAACTCGTGCTGCACCTGACCGACGCCGAACTGGGCGAGTTCGCCGCCGGTCTCAGCGCTCTGGTGGGCCCGTTGCTCGGCAACCAGCCCGGCGATGGACGGATACCGCGACTGTTGGCGACCGTTCTGCTGCCCACCGACCTGCCGGCTGCCGACAGGCGCGCGCCGCCGCCGACGGACAACTCCGACACGACGAGAGGGGATGACTGATGGCATCGGTCATGGTGACCAACGATGTGATCGACATTCGGTTCACCGGATGGGAGCGGGTCTGGGTCGGACGGGCGCGGTTCGCAGTGCCCCTCAGCGCGGTGCGGCGGGTCGCCCTGGCGGACAACCCACTGCGACTGGCCCATGGCGCCCGCCGGGGATACGTGGTGTCCGGCTTCGTCAAGATCGGAGTGTGGGGCCTGTACGGCGGTCCTCGACAACTCGTGGCAGCCCGCCGGTCGGAGCCGGGGCTGCACCTCGTCCTGGACCGGGCGGCTTCCGGCGGCGAGTTCGACGAGGTCGTGCTCTCCAGCCCGGTCGCGCCGGGCATCGTGGAGACGGTCATGGCGGCCCGCGCATGACCGGCGACCACCTCGCGATCGAGGTGTCGCGCCTGACGAAGCGCTTCGGTGACGTCACCGCCGTGCGTGATCTGAGCTTCACCGTGCAGCCCGGCGTGATCACCGGATTCCTCGGCCCGAACGGCGCCGGCAAGACCACCACGATGCGCATGATGACCGGGCTGGTGTCGCCGACCAGTGGCACCGCCACGATCGGCGGGCAGCCGTACGGCCAACTGGCCCGGCCGTCGCGCACGGTTGGCGCCGTGTTCGACGCCAACGCCTTCCACCCTGGACACACCGCCCGCGACCACCTGCGCGTCTACGCCGCCATGGGCGGGTATCCGGACAACCGCGTCACCGACCTGCTCGACCTGCTCGGCCTCGCCGAGGCTGCGCACCGTCGGATCAGGGGATTCTCCACGGGCATGCGGCAGCGGCTCAACCTCGCCACGGCGTTGCTCGGCGACCCCCGCGTCCTGCTGCTGGACGAGCCCGGCAACGGCCTGGACCCGGAAGGGATGTCGTGGCTGCGCGGCTTCCTGCGCCAGTTCGCCGACGAGGGCCGCACCGTCCTGATCTCCAGTCACGCGCTCGGCGAGATCCAGCAGCTCGTGGATGACGTGGTGGTGATCCGGCGCGGCGAACTCGTCGCCGCCGGGCCCTGTTCCCGGCTTGCCGGCCCGCCGGCGGTGCTGATCACCTCACCCGACGCGGACGCGCTCGCCGCCGTCCTGACGGCCGAACCGGCAGACGGCGGCACGGCACCGCACGTCGAGGCCGCCGGGCCCGATCGGCTGCGCGTACGGGGGCTGGACGCGCCGGGCGTCGCCGACCTCGCCGCCGCCCATCATGTCCGGGTGCACGAGCTGGTCGTCGAGACCACCGGCCTCGAAGAACTCTTCCTCCACCTCACCAGGGACAAGGCGGCCAGCTGATGAACCTCCTGATCAGAGCGGAGTTCCGCAGGCTGCTGGCCACCCGGATGTGGGGTGGCCTGCTGCTCGCCGCCGCCGCGCTGGGCGGCGGCATGTTCGGGGCCATGGCGCTGGTGGGGCCGGAGAACTTCGACCCGCCGATGCCCGGCCTGGACACCGAGGCCGGTCTCCGCGCGATCCTCGGCATCCTCGGCTACACCGCATTCGTACCGGCCGCGGCCGGGGCCCTCGCGGTCACCTCCGAGTACCGACACCACACCGCCGCGGTCACCTTCCTGTTCGCCCCGCGCCGTGGGCGGGTGCTCGCCGCCAAACTCACCACGTACGCGGTCGTCGGTCTCGCCTACGGGCTCGTCCTCGCGGGCACCGCCGCGGTGGCGCTGTTCGCCGTCGTCGCCGTCCGCGACGTCCCGCTCGGTATGCCAGTGACCACCGTGCTGGCGCTGCTCGGTCGGATCGCCGTCGCGATGGTGGTCTACCTGCTCCTCGGGGCCGGGGTGGGCGCTCTCGTCCACCACCAGATCGCGGCGCTGTGCGTCGTGGTCGGCTATCTGTACGTGGGGGAGCCGGTGCTGATGATGATCCCGGGCGTCAATACGCTGTACCCGGTGCTGCCCGGCGGAGCCACGGCCGCGCTCACCGATTTCACCTACGTCGCCGACGCCATCTCCGCGGAACTCGGCAGCGGCACCGTCCATCTGCTCCCGCCGGCGGCCGGCGCTCTCCTGCTCACCGCGTACGCGTTGGCCGCCTCGGCGATCGCCGTGCTGCTCGCCCTGCGCCGGGACGTCGCCTGACCGTCCTCGCGCCGCCGGGACGACGCGCGGTGAGAACCGTCGACCCCTGGGGGAGGCGGATACGGGAACGACCCCCCGCCGATGGCAGGGGGTCGTTCGCAGGCGCGGGTGATCAGCGCAGCCAGGGGATGTTGCGGTCGAGCAGACCGCGCTCCTTGAGCTCCTTGCGCAGCGGGATCTCGTCGTCGACGTACCCGTCCCAGTTGATGCCCCAGTAGTTGGCGGTGTGGGTGCCCTCACCGATCAGCTGGCGCTGCACGGGCGTGCGGTTGCGGTACCACTCGCCGTTCACGTCGGGGTGCAGCTCGTCCAGCGGACGGATCCACCGGTAGGTGTAGCCGACGAAGAGCATCTTGCGGGTGATGGTCGACAGGTTCGTCGAGCGCGAGTGCCACTGCCGCCGGTCGAAGATGAACGCGTCACCCGGGTTGGCGGTGATCTCCACCGTGCCCTCCGGGTCCGGGTTGTGCACGCTGAGGTCCTTGGGACGGTCCAGCGAGTTCCACAGGTGGCTGCCCGGGATGACCTTGGTGGCGCCACGGCCGGTCTCCGACAGGTCGGAGAGCACGTAGGCGACCTTCAGCGAGAACATCGGGCGGGGCAGGTTCGGGTCCATCGTCTCCGGGTCGGAGTTCTGCCGGTACCCGTCCTGGTGCCAACCCCAGTACGGCTTCTCCGGCTCGGCGGCCGGCGGGGTGACGTCCAGGTGGTTGTGGTGGGTGTAGATGTTCCAGCCGGCCAGCCCCCACATGTACGGGAAGGCGATCGGGTGGGTGAGCAGCTCGCCGAAGAGCTCGTCGCGCTCCAGGAAGCCCAGCAGGTGCAGGGTGCCGTCCTTCTTGGTGGTGCCCTTGGCCTGCTCCTCCGCGTAGACGCGGTCGACAGCCGCCTCCAGCGCCGCCCGGTGGTCCTCCGTCAGGACGTTGCGCAGCAGGAGGAAGCCCTGCTCGTGGAACTCCTTGCGGTCAGTGTCGCTGATCGGTTCGTAGCCGGTCCGGTCGCCGTAATCGAACACCGCGTCGTACCCCTCCCCATGAGGTGAAACCATTTCTGGCACAGGCCGCCGATCGTAACGCGAGCGCCGGGGCGGTGGGAGGGCGAGCGGCGGCGGTACGGCCCGGGGCCGGACCGCGTGCAGCGGAACCAGTGCGGGGAGTCACATTTACGCGACCACCAGCCAGCTATGTAGGCTTTTGTCCGATTGTGCGGTCACTGCCGGTTAAGAGATCCGGGTTCGGTCAGCCCTCGGCGAAGACCTCGGCCAGCACCTGGCCGGCGGGACCCTGTTCGCCGGTCACCTGGCTCCAGGTGCCCTTACGGGCGGTCCACTCCAGGTCGCCGAAGCGGACCCGCTTCACCCCGTGGTCCTGGGCGTGCGAGACCAGCCAGTGTGCGTACCGCCAGCCGTCGCGCTGGTCCTGCGCGGTCACCGCCAACCCGGTCTGACTGGCCTTCTCGGCGCTCGACACACCCCAGTCCAGCGCCAGGTTGCGGGTCAGCTGCGCGGCCGCCGCCGCGCCGTGCATCACCGGGGTACGCCCCACCGTGCAGGCCACCGCCTCGGTGGCGTCGCCGAGCAGGGCCTTGGTGAGTACCTCGGAGTCGTCGGCCCACTTCTGGTACGCCTCGGGGAACGCCGACCGCTGCACCCGCTGGGCGGCGTCGGTGACCCGCATCTCCTCCCAGCCGCGCACCTTCTTGAGCGCCTTGTAGAACCTGTTCGCCGCGTAGCGGGGGTCGCGGATCTGTTCCGGCGTGCCCCAGCCCTTGCTCGGGCGCTGCTGGAACAGCCCGAGCGAGTCGCGGTCACCGTGGTCGAGGTTGCGCAGCCCCGACTCCTGGTACGCGGTGGCCAGCGCGACCACCACGGCGCGCTCGGGCATGCCGCGCTGGACGCCGATCGCCGCGATGGTCGCCGCGTTCGCCATCTGCTCGACGTCCAGGACCACCCGGCCGTCGGCCTGGACCGTGCAGGTGCGTCCCGCCAGCGGCAGCCGCAGTTCGTCGCCGACCCGCTTGAGGACGAGCCAGATCGCGATCACGGCGACGAGAATGAGCACCACTCCGCCCGCCACGGCTGCCCGAGTTCGCACCCACACCTCCTGATCGACAGTTCGACAAGCGTACGTCCCCGTCGGCGTCGTCCGGGTCGTTCGACCGGTTCGGGCTCCGCTCCGCCGTCGCGTACGGATCGGGACGTTCCCGCTCCCGCGCCGAACTCACCTGCCGCTGGAGATCGTGTCTGCCACGTCACCCCTCGTCAACCGGCGGAAGATATTGCCTGGTCACGGGCTTTTCTCGGTTGACACGTCAATCGGACGTGGGAGCCAAGGAGGAGTGCGATGGGAACGCTTGACGGCAAGGTGGTGCTGGTGACCGGCACCGGCGGCGGGCTGGGTCGCGTCGCGGCGCTGACCTTCGCCCGCGAGGGCGCGAAGGTGGTCGGGGCCGACATCCAGGTCGACGGCAACACCGAGACGGTCGAGCTCGTCCGGGCCGCCGGTGGGGAGATGACGAGCATCGCGCCCGTCGACCTGACCGACCCGGAACAGGTCCACCAACTGGTCGAGGACGCCGCAGCCGCCTACGGCGGGCTCGACGTGGTCTACAACAACGCGGCCGCGCTGCGCTTCGGCCCACTGCCGGACTTCTCGGTCGAGGACTGGCGGTACACGATCGCCGGCGAACTCGACATTCCGTACCTGGTGTCCAAGTTCGCCTGGCCGCACCTGGTGCGGCGCGGCGGCGGCGTCATCATCAACGCCGCCTCGATGGCCGGAATGATCGCCGGTCACGTCCCGCCGATGGTCGGCCACACGGCGGCCAACGCGGGCGTCATCGGGATGACCCGGCAGCTCGCGCTCGAAGGGGCGCCGCACGGCATCCGGGCGGTGGCGGTCAGCCCCGGGCCCATCCTCACCCCGGCCAGCGACCGCGACCTGGGGGACAACCAGGCGGACCGGGACGCGATCACCGCCAAGACGATGCTGAAGCGGTTCGCCCGCCCCGAGGAGGTCGCCGAACTGGTGGTCTTCCTCGCCTCCGACCGGGCGTCGTACATCACCGGTGCCAACTACGCGGTCGACGGCGGCGCGAGCGCGTGGTGACCGACCTCGGGGCACCGCCGCGCCGGGGCCCCGCCCCTTCCGGGCGGGGCCCGGCCCTCATCGAGAACCTTTGCTCTGCTTCACCGGACGCAACACTCGAAGCCCTCGAATGTTGCGCCTGTTGAAGCAGAGCAAAGGACGTGCGGGAGGGCATGGGCACCCGGCACCCCGGCGATCACCGCGACCGGGCGACGCCCCCGGTCCTACCCGGTGTGATCAGCCGAACCAGCGTCCAGAGCGGCAACCCACCGCGCCGGCCTCTTCTCCCGGAACGCCATGACCCCCTCGCGGCCCTCGTCGGAGAGGAAGTAGCCGGTCGAGAGCGCGGACAGTCGGGCCAGGTCGCCCCGCAGCTCGGCGGTGCCCGGTCGGCGCAGCAGATCCTTCGCGCCGGCCAGCGCGCCGGGCGCGCCACGGACCAGCGAGTCGCAGTAGTTCCGCACCGCGTCGTCCAGCTCGTCAGCCGGCACCGAGGCCGTCACCAGGCCGACCTCGGCGGCCCGCCGCCCGTCGAAGGTGTCCCCGGTCAGGTACAGCTCGGCGGCGGCGCGGGGGTGTAGCCGGGGCAGCACGGTCGCCGAGATCACCGCCGGGATCACCCCGATGCGGACCTCGGTGAACGCGAAGGTCGCCTCATCGGAGCAGACCGCGAGATCGGCGGCGGCGATGAGGCCCAGCCCGCCCGCCCGCGCGGGCCCGGCGACCCGGGCCAGGACCGGCTTCGGGCACTCCCAGAGCGCCGCCAGCACGTCGCCCAGCATGCCGGCGGGCACGGTGCCGCTGGCGTACGCCGCGGCGGTCTCCTTCAGGTCCGCGCCGGAACAGAAGACCGGCCCGGTGTGGTCGAGCACGATCACGCGGACCGCCTCGTCGGCCACCGCGTCGGCCAGCCCGGCCAGCAGCTGGGTCATCAGTGCGGTGGAGAGCGCGTTGCGGTTGTGCGGGCTGTCCAGGGTGAGGGTGGTCACCCCACGGGCCGTGGCGACCCGCACGAGCACGTCGGGAGAGGTCATGCCGGGCACACTAGTGGCCATGCCCGGCGTCCTTCCAGATGGTGAGACCGTCCCCGTCGACGGATCGTTGCCCGCCAGCGCCACCACGGCGGTCGGCGCGCGCGGCTTCGGCGTGTACGTGCACGTTCCGTTCTGCGCCAGTCGGTGCGGCTACTGCGACTTCAACACGTACACGGCCGCCGAGCTGGGTGGGGGCGCGAGCCGCGAGGCGTACGCCGACACCGTGCTGGCCGAGCTGGCGCTCGCCGCCCGGGTGCTCGGCGACAACCCGCCGCCCCGCGTCGACACCGTCTTCGTCGGTGGCGGCACGCCCACCCTGCTCCCCGCCGACGACCTGGCCCGCATCCTCGACGGCATCGACCGCACCTGGGGGCTCGCCGCCGACGCCGAGGTGACCACCGAGGCGAACCCGGAGTCGGTCACCCCGGAGTCGTTGAAGCTGCTGCGGGCAGCCGGCTACACCCGGATCTCGCTGGGCATGCAGTCCGCGTCGCCCGGGGTGCTGGCGATCCTCGACCGCAAGCACAGCGCCGGCCGGGCCACCGCCGCCGCCCGCGAGGCACGTGAGGCCGGATTCGAGCACGTCAACCTGGACCTGATCTACGGCACGCCGGGGGAGCGGACCGAGGACTTCGCCGCCACGTTGGAGCAGGTCGTGGCCGCCGGGGTCGACCACGTCAGCGCGTACGCCCTCATCGTGGAGGACGGCACCCGGCTCGCCGCGCGGATGAAGCGCGGCGAGGTGCCGTACCCCAGTGACGACGTGGCGGCGGACCGCTACCTGGCCGCGGAGGCCGCCCTCGACGCGGCCGGCCTCTCCTGGTACGAGGTGTCCAACTGGGCGCGCACCGACGAGGCCCGGTGCCGGCACAACCTGCTCTACTGGACCGGCGCCGACTGGTGGGGCCTCGGCCCGGGCGCGCACAGCCACGTCGGCGGGGTGCGCTGGTGGAACGTGAAGCACCCCACGACGTACGCCCAGCGGCTGGCGGCCGGCGCGTCGCCCGGCCTGGCCCGCGAGGTGCTCACCACGGACGAGGCGCACATGGAGGACGTGATGCTCCGGCTGCGGCTCGCCAGCGGACTGCCGCTCGGGGTGCTCGACGACGCGGGCCGGGCCGGTGCCGCGCGGGCCCTCGCCGACGGTCTGCTGGACGCCGAGGGGTACGCCGCCGGACGGGCGGTCCTCACCCTGCGCGGCCGACTGCTCGCCGACGCGGTCGTGCGGGACCTGCTGCCCTGAGCCGGACGCCCGCCCGGCCGGCGGCGGTGTGCCGGACCGGCCGGGGAGCGGCCGGCCCGGATCACTTGATGAAGGTGGCGGAGAGCGGGTAGCGGTAGACCTGCCCCTCGTTGGCCTTGATGCCGGCGAGGATGCCGCACACGGTCCCGAGGATGACGGCCGCCGCGACCGCGATGAAGCCGATCAGGATGCACGACAGCACCCAGCCGACCAGGCCGACGATCGACCAGATGAGCTGGAAGTTGAGCGCCGACACGGCGTGCGCCCGGACGGTCGGGGACTGGCTGCCCCGGGCCAGCAGTGCCACCAGCGGGGCGATCCAGCCCAGCACGCCAGCGCTGATGATCATGCCGGCAGCGCCGCCGAAGTGGGCGACGAGCGCCCAGGTCTTGTCCTCGTTGTTGGCGTAACCGCCGCCGGGACCGCCGTACGCGCCGCCGGTCGGATAGCCGACGGTCGTGCCGCCCGGTGGGGGATAACCGCCCGGTGGGGGATAGTTGCCCGGCGGAGGGTAGCCGCCCGACGGCGGTTGGTCACCGGTGGGCGGCGGATAGCCACCGGCTGGGGGATAGCCGCCCGGGCCGGGTGCCCCGGACAGTGGTGCGGTGGGCGGCTCGGCCGACGGGGTCGAGCCGGGGAGATTCGGCTCCGGCGGGTAGCTGCCGGGGTCTCCCGCGCCGGGAGGGCGAGGTGGTTCAGTCATGGTTGTCACGGTAGGTGCCGTGGGCAACGTCGCACCAGTGCGACACCGGCGGCCCGGTCCAGGACAACCTTGATCATCGCGTCGGCGGGCACGCCGACGTAGACTGGCACTCGTTACAGTCGAGTGCCAGGACGGTCCGTCGGCCCGCGTGGGCCGGCGGCCGACGTGCGAGAGGAGGTGCGGAGGATGGGTCTGGACGACCGGAAGCTCGCCGTGCTCCGCGCCATCGTCGAGGACTACGTCTCGACCCAGGAGCCGGTCGGCAGCAAGGCGCTGGTCGAGCGGCACCAACTCGGGGTCTCCCCGGCGACGGTCCGCAACGACATGGCCGTGCTGGAGGAGGAGGGCTACATCCGGCAGCCGCACACCAGCGCCGGCCGGGTGCCCACCGACCGCGGCTACCGTCTCTTCGTCGACCGGCTGTCGCGGGTCAAGCCGCTCAGTCCGGCCGAACGTCGGGCCATCGAGCGCTTCCTCGTCGGGGCCGTCGACCTCGACGACGTGGTCCACCGCACCGTACGGCTGCTCGCCCAGTTGACCCGGCAGGTGGCCGTGGTGCAGTACCCGAGCCTCGCCCGCTCCTCGGTGCGCCATCTGGAGCTGGTGCCGATCTCCACCACCCGGTTGATGCTCGTCATGATCGCCGACACCGGCCGGGTCGAGCAGCGGCTGGTGGAGCTGCCCGGGCCGGTGCCCGCCGACGACGTCACCGACCTGCGTCGCCTGGTCAACGAGAAGCTCGCCGGCGAGCGCATGTCGGACACGCCTCCGCTGGTGCAGGCGTTGGTGGAGGAGGCGCCGGTCGAGCTGCGCCCGGCCATGACCACGCTCTCCACCGTCCTGCTGGAGACGCTTGTCGAGCGGCACGAGGAGCGCATCGCCCTGGCCGGCACCGCCAACCTGACCCGGGGTGGTCTGCTCGACTTCCAGGGTTCGCTGCGGCCCATCCTGGAGGCGTTGGAGGAGGAGGTCGTGCTCCTCAAGCTCATCGGCGAGACCGAGCCCAGCACGACCCGCGTGCTGATCGGCGACGAGAACGAGTTCGACAACCTGCGTGCCGCCTCGGTGGTCAGCACCGGGTACGGCCCGGGGGCCACCATCGTGGGTGGCCTGGGAGTGCTGGGGCCCACCCGGATGGACTACCCCGGCAATATCGCCATGGTGCGCGCCGTGGCACGCTACGTGGGCGAGCTGCTGGCCCAGAACTGACCAGTCAGGGCCGACGGCCGGCTGCGGCCGCCGGTCGGCGCAACGCGAGACGAACATGAGGACACGGAACGCAGTGGCCAGGGACTACTACGGCATCCTCGGTGTCAGCCGGGAAGCCTCCGATGACGAGATCAAGCGCGCCTACCGCAAGCTGGCGCGCCAGTTCCACCCGGATGTCAATCCGGACCCGGAGGCCCAGGAGAAGTTCAAGGACATCAACGCCGCGTACGAGGTCCTCTCGGACGACCGGAAGCGGCAGATCGTCGACCTGGGTGGCGACCCGCTCGCCCCCGGCGGCGGGGGCGCGGGCGGCCCGGGTGGTCCGGGCGGAGCCGGCCCGTTCGTCGGTTTCCAGGACATCATGGACGCGTTCTTCGGTGGCGCCGGGGGCGGCGCCGGCCGTGGGCCACGTCCACGGACCCGACCGGGCGCGGACGCGATCCTGCGCCTCGAACTGGACCTGCACGAGACGGCGTTCGGCGTCGAGGCTCCGATCACCGTCGACACCGCCGTGCTCTGCACCACCTGCTCGGGCGCCGGCACCGCGGCCGGTACCCACCTGGCCACCTGCGAGGCGTGCGCCGGCCGCGGCGAGGTGCAGTCGGTGCAGCGCACCTTCCTCGGCCAGGTGGTCTCGGCCCGGCCGTGCACCGTCTGCCAGGGCTACGGCACCACCATCCCGCACCCCTGCCCGACCTGCGCGGGCGACGGCCGGGTACGCACCCGCCGCTCGCTCACCGTCAAGATCCCGGCCGGCGTCGAGGACGGCATGCGGATCCGGCTGGCCCAGCAGGGTGAGGTGGGTCCGGGCGGTGGCACCGCCGGCGACCTCTACGTGGAGATCCACGAGCGCCCGCACGACGTCTACTCCCGCAAGGGCGACGACCTGCACTGCCGCGTCACCGTGCCGATGACCGCCGCCGCGCTGGGCACCCGGCTCACCATCAAGACGCTGGACAGCGAGGAGACCGTCGACGTCAAGGCCGGCACCCAACCGGCCAGCACGCTGCGCCTGCGCGCCCGGGGCGTGCCGCACCTGCGCGGCACCGGCCGGGGCGACCTCTACGTGCACCTGGACGTCCGGACGCCCACCAAGCTCGACCCGGACCAGGAGAAGATGCTGCGCGACTTCGCCAAGACCCGGGGCGAGGAGGTCGCCGAGCTGACCAAGCAGGGCGGCTTCTTCTCCCGGATGCGCGACGCGTTCAACGGCCACGCCTGACGTGTCGGCGCCGCTGTTCCTCGTCGACGCGCTGCCCACCGGTGACGCGTTGACGCTCGACGGCCCGGAGGGGCACCACGCCGCCACCGTGCAGCGGCTGCGCGTCGGCGAGGAGCTGCTGCTCGCCGACGGTCGGGGCGGCACGGCCGCCGCCGTGGTCACGGCCGTCGGCCGGGGCAGCCTGGAGGTCACCGTGACCTCCCGGGGGTACGCGGACGCGCCCGTACCCCGGATCGTCATCGTGCAGGGCATCGCCAAGGGTGACCGGGGCGAGCTGGCCGTGCAGGCGATGACCGAGGTCGGGGTGGACGAGATCGTGCCCTGGGCGGCGTCGCGCTCGGTGGCCCAGTGGCGCGGCGACCGGGGCGTACGCGCCCGCGAGAAGTGGGTCGCCACCGCCCGCGAGGCGGCGAAGCAGGCCCGCCGGCCCTGGCTGCCCGTCGTGGCCGGCGCACCGGACGAGTCCACCGCCACGGTCGCCCGCCGGATCGCCGACGCCGCCGCCGGGTTCGTCCTGCACGAGGAGGCCGACGAACCGCTGACCGGGGTCGACCTGCCGTCGGGCGGGGAGATCGTCCTCGTCGTCGGCCCGGAGGGCGGCATCGCCCCGGCCGAACTCACCGCCTTCCGCGAGGCGGGCGGCCGGCCGGTACGCCTCGGACCGGAGGTGCTGCGTACCTCCACGGCCGGCGTGGCCGCGCTCAGCGTGCTCGCCACCCGCCTCGGCCGCTGGTAGCTGGTGTGACCCGCCGCTCGCGGGACGGTGGTCCGGCCGTGGGTCAGCTGCGCAGGTACGAAGCGCCGTTGAGGTCGACGATCGTGCCGGAGGCCCACTCGGCCTCGGGCGAGGCCAGCCAGTGCACCGCGGCCGCGATCTCCTCCGGTCGAGCCACCCGGTCGAACGGGCTCTGCGCCCGGATCGCCGCGCCCCGCTCACCGCGCAGGTGCTCGGTCGTCATGTCGGTCGCCACGAAGCCCGGGGCCACCGTGGCGACCGTGATGCCGTACGGCGCGAGCGCCACGGCGAGGGACTGACCGAGCGCGTTCAGCCCCGCCTTGCTGGCGCCGTACGCCGGCTGCTCCGGTTCGCCCCGGAACGCGCCCCGGGACGACACGTTGACGATCCGGCCACCCCGCTCGCGCAGGTGCTGGGCGGCGCACCAGATCACGTTTCCCGCACCGGTCAGGTTGGTGTCCAGCACCTGCCGCCAGCGAGCCTGCCACTCCTCGTACGAGGTGCCGAAGATCGGGTGCGGCACGTCCCGGTCGCCGTACGTGCCGGCGTTGTTGACCAGCACGTCCAGGCCGCCGAGCTGTTCGGCGGCCCGGTCGACCATGCCGCGTACCGCGTCCGGGTCGGTGAGGTCGGCGCGGACCACCACGTGCCCCGACCCGGGCAGCCCGGCGCGCAGCTCCTCGGCCGCCCCGGCGGAGTCGCGGTGGTGGATGGCCACCCGGTCCCCACCTGCGGCGAACGCCTGCACCACCGCCCGACCGATGCCGCGCGAGGACCCCGTCACCAGAATCGCCCGATCCGTCATGCCGGCCATCCTGCCTCAGCCGTGCCGTCCGTGCTCACCCGGTCGCCGCAGTGGCCGACGGTGGACGCACCGGTGCTCCCACCCCTGTTGACGCTTCGATATCCGAAACAGTAACGTCCACGTCCGTCGATTCGATTTTCGAAGCAACGGGGGGCTGCTGCGGAGAAGGCGGTGTTGTTCGATGTCGACGGTGTGCTCGTCGATTCGTACCCTGCGTACCGCCGGGTCTGGAGCCGGTGGGCGACGTACCGCAACCTCGACCCCGACCTGGTCTGGTCCCACACCCATGGCCGCCGGCCGGTCGACAGCGGCCAGGTCCGGCGCGGCAAACCCGCTCCAGAGGGCTGAAGGTGGGTCGATGTTCTGGCCGGAGGTCACGCTGGTCGATGCCTGTGTGCGGCGCGACGGCGAGGGTGGGAGCCCCACTGCCGTCACCCACGACGATCCGGCGGCGACGGACGCCGACCGGTGTGCGGTGGCTGCCACGGCCGGCACGTCGCACGCGGCGTTCGTCGGCCCGGGGCGGACGCGGGACGGCGCCTGGCCGGTCCGGTTCTTCACCGTCACCACCGAGCTGTCCGGCTGCGGCCACGGCACCGTCGCCGCGCAGGCCGTCCGGTTGACCCGCAGCGGGCGTGATGAGCTCAATGATCGCCAACACACCGGCGGGCGCACGTTCGACACCGTCGCGATCCGCCAACCCGCCGGCATCGAGGTGTGGTTCGACCAAGGCCTCGTCGCACTGCGTCACCCGGCACCGAACGAGCGGACCGCGATCGTCGAAGCGCTCGGACTCGCGGCGGACGATCCGCATCCGGAAGACGCGCCACGGATCGCCGCGCCGGGGGCACCCCGCATGCTGGTACCGGTCCGCGACCGGTCGGCGCTGGACCTAGTCAACCCACATCTCGGCAGGCTGGCTACGGCGTGCCGGCGGTACGGGCTCCTCGGCTGTTTCGTCTACGTACCGCCGGTGGGCGACCGACCGGCCGCGGCGCGGATGTTCGCGCCGGCCGTCGGTGTCGACGAGGACGTCGCCAACGCCAACAGCGCCGGCTGCCTCGCCGCCCACCTGCTCGACTCGACAGCCGCACGATCGGTCGCGATCGAGGTGGAGCAGGGCGACACTCTCGGTCGACCGGCCAGCGTGCTCGCTTCGGCCCGACGCGGGCCTGCGGGCATCACGGCCCGGGTCGGCGGGTTGGCGGTGGTCCGTGGCGAAGGCTGACGCGACGACGTGATCGCCGCACGCAGCCACGTGGTCGCTTCGGATGTCGAAGCACGATGCCGAACGCTGCTGTAGCGGACATCGAAGCACCGAGAGGGGCGGTAAGGCGATGACGGTGCCCAGGCCGGGCCAGCCGGTACGCGGATCGAGTACCGGACGACCCCTCATGGCCGCCCTCGACCTGTTCGGCCGCCGGTGGAACCTGCGCCTCGTCTGGGAGCTGCAGCACGGGCCGCTCGGGTTCCGCGCATTGCAGCAGCGCTGCGACAACATGTCGTCAAGCGTCCTGCGGCAACGGCTGACTGAGCTACTCGACGCCCGTCTCGTCGCCCAGCAGCCGGACACGGCCTACACGCTCACCGACCTGGGGCGCGGCGCCTACCAGGCACTGCGCCCGCTCGTCCGCTGGTCCCACGCATGGGCCTCGGCGCTGAGCGAGGACGCGGAGGTACCCGTGGTTCGGGAGGATCGGAGCCGCCCACTCCATTGAGCGTGATGCCGGTCGGTCATCAAGATGACGCACAGGCATCAGGCTCGACATGTGTCCGCCGCCCGCCCGCGAAGGCCGCAGCGCTCCGTCGGGCGCATGGTGTGCCGCACCGCACGCCCCTGGTCCCTACACTGCCCCGATGGGATCCGACTGCCTGTTCTGCCGCATCGTCGCCGGGGAGATCCCGGCCACCGTGGTCCGCGAGACCGACACCACGCTCGCCTTCCGCGACATCGACCCGAAGGCCCCGGTGCACGTCCTGGTCATTCCCAAGGAGCACTACGCGGACGTCGCCGCCCTGGCCGAGGGTGACCCGGCGCTCGCCGGGGCAGTGCTGGCCACGGCCGCCGACGTGGCCGAGGACGAGGGGCTGCTCGGCGACGGCTTCCGGCTGATGTTCAACACCGGGGCGTACGGCGGGCAGGAGGTGTTCCACGCGCACGCCCACCTGCTCGGCGGTGCGCCCCTCGGCCCGATGCTCGCCCGGGACCTGACGTGACGGCCGGCCCCGACACGTACACCCGGTTGGTTCGTCGGGTGCAGGCCGACGCCCGCGTCCCGGCGGTGTCGGCGGCGCTGCACCGGGCCGACCGCCCGCTGTGGAGCTGCACCGTCGGGGGCACCGGCACCGACAGCGCGCTGGGACCGCAGACCCAGTTCCGGATCGGCTCGGTCACCAAGACCTTCACGGCGGTGCTCACCCTCCAGTGCCGCGACGACGGGCTGCTGGATCTGGACGACCCGGTGGGTCGGCACCTGGACCTGCCGGCGCACGGTGAGCTGACCGTACGCCGGCTGCTCTCGCACACCGCCGGTCTGCAACGCGAACCGTTCGGCGACGTCTGGGACACCCTGGACGCGCCGGACGTCGCGCGCTTGGTGGCCGAGTTGGGCCGGGCCGAGCGGGTGCTGCCGCCGGGCCGACGGTTCCACTACTCCAACCTCGGTATGGCCGTGCTCGGCCTGCTGGTCGGTCGGCTGCGCGGCGGCACCTGGGGCGAGGTGCTCGCCGAGCGGGTGCTGACGCCGCTGGGGCTGACCGACACGACCGTGACCCCACAGCCCTCGGCGGCCACCGGGTTCCTGGTCGACGCGTACTCCGACGAGGCGCACCCCGAGCCGCCCACCGACTTCGGCGCGGTCGGCCCGGCCGCCCAGCTCTGGAGCACCGCGCCGGACATGGCCCGCTGGGCGGCGTTCCTCGCCGACCCGGCGGAGCTCGACCCGACCGGGGCGGTTCTCGCCCCGACCACGCTGGACGAGATGCGCTGGCCGGCGACCACCACCGACGAGACGCTCTGGGGCGCGGGCTTCGGACTCGGCCTGATCCTCGTCCCGCAGGGCGAGCGCGTGGTGCACGTGGGGCACGACGGGGCGATGCCCGGATTCCTCGCCGGGGTGTACGGCCGCCGGGGCGGCGACGGCACCGCCGGGGCGATGGGAGCCGCGGTGCTCGGCTCGTCCGGTACCGCGACCGAGCTGTTCGACCTGCCGCACCGGTTGCTCGCGGAGGCGGTCGCGCACGACCCGGCCGACATCCTGCCGTGGACGCCCGGCGCGGCCGCCCCGGCCGCCCTGCGGGGGGTGCTCGGTCGCTGGTGGGGTGAGGGTTTCGAGTACGTCTTCTCCTGGCGCGACGGCACGCTGCGGGCGCAGGGCGTGGGCGACCCGCCGGGCCGTCCACCGGCGGTCTTCGCACCGCTGCCGGACCGGCCGGACGTGTTCCGGACGGTCTCCGGCCGGGAGGTCGGCGAGCTGCTGCGGCTGACCCGCGACGAGGCTCGGACGGTGGTCCGGATGCACTGGGCGACCTACCGGTTCACCCGTCACCAGGAGACCTTCGACGGGTACGACTTCCGGGCCGGTAGTTGATCGCGGCCAGCGGAAATGGGCGCGATGCGGCCCGCGTTGACCCGATACGATGGGTGTAACGTCCGCACGCCGTGCCAGCAGGGCCGGCGCAGAGATCGAGAGCAGGTGCGCAGGGCCCCTCGGCCCGACCTATGACTGGCACCCCACCTCCCGGCCCGCCCCGGGTGCAGACCAGGATCACCGTGCCCGACCCCAAGATCATGGTCAATCTGCTGGGCGCGGGTGACGAGATCCTGCGCCTCGTCGAACGCTCGGTCGCCAGTGACGTGCACGTCCGCGGCAACGAGATCACCATCACCGGCGCCCCCGCCGACAACGCCCTCGCCGAGCGGGTCTTCAGTGAGCTGCTCGAACTCATCGAGAAAGGCGAGATCCTGACCACTGACGCCGTCCGGCGTACCGTCGGCATGCTCGAGCAGGGCAGCGCCGAGCGGCCCGCCGAGGTCCTGACCCTCGACATCCTCTCCCGCCGTGGGCGCACCATCCGCCCGAAGACGCTCGGGCAGAAGCGGTACGTCGACGCGATCGACTCGCACACCATCGTCTTCGGCATCGGTCCGGCTGGTACCGGCAAGACGTACCTGGCCATGGCGAAGGCCGTCCAGGCGTTGCAGGCGAAGCAGGTCAACCGAATCATCCTGACCCGGCCGGCGGTCGAGGCCGGCGAGCGGCTGGGCTTCCTGCCCGGCACGCTCAACGAGAAGATCGACCCGTACCTGCGCCCGCTCTACGACGCGCTGCACGACATGCTCGACCCGGAGTCGATCCCGAAGCTGATGGCCGCCGGCACGATCGAGGTCGCCCCGCTGGCGTACATGCGCGGTCGGACCCTCAACGACGCCTTCATCATCCTGGACGAGGCGCAGAACACCACGCCCGAGCAGATGAAGATGTTCCTCACCCGGCTCGGCTTCAACTCCAAGATCGTCGTGACGGGTGACATCACCCAGGTGGACCTTCCCGGCGGGACGAGCAGCGGGCTGCGCGTCGTCCGGGAGATCCTGGGAAACGTCGACGACGTGCACTTCGCCCAGTTGTCCAGCTCCGACGTGGTACGCCACCGGCTGGTCGGGGAGATCGTCGACGCGTACGCCCGCTGGGACGCCGAGCGGGAGAACCAGCAGGCGCAGGGCGTTCACGCCGTGCCCGGGCGACCCGCCCAGGGCGGCCGGGCCGGCCGTCGCCGCTAAAGCAGAGGAAAGCAGTTGTCCATCGAGATCGCCAACGAGTCCGGTGTCGACGTCGACACCGACGCCGTGCTCGCCGTCGCCCGGCACGCCCTCGACGAGATGGGGGTCAACCCCCTCGCCGAGCTGTCCGTGCTGCTGGTCGACATCGACTACATGACCGAGCTGAACCACCGCTGGATGGGCGGGGACGGCCCGACCGACGTCCTCGCCTTCCCGATGGACGAGGGAAGCGTCGACCACGGCCCGGGCGAGTCCGCCCCGGCCGGCGGCGAGCCGGCCCTGCTCGGCGACATCGTGCTCTGCCCCGAGGTGGCGGCCAAGCAGGCCGCGACCGCCGGGCACGCCCCGGCCGACGAGCTGCACCTGCTCACCGTGCACGGGGTGCTGCACCTGCTCGGGTACGACCACGCGGAGCCGGAGGAGGAACGGGAGATGTTCGGCCTCCAGGCACGGCTGCTGGCGAGCTGGCGGTCGACCCGTACCCCGTGATGTCCACTCCCGTGTTACTCGCGATCGGCCCCACGGCCGGTCTTCCCGACCTGCAACTGATCGTCTTCGCGGCCGGCCTGGTGGTGCTGGCCGGTGTGATCGCGATGACCGAGGCGGCGCTCGCCGCGGTCTCGCCGGCCCGGGCCGCCGAACTGGCCCGGGACGGCGTACGCGGTGCCCGTACCCTCCAGGCCGTGGCCGGGGACGTCGTCCGGCACCTCAACCTGCTGCTGTTGTTGCGGCTGCTCGCCGAGCTGACCGCCACCACGCTGGTGGCGCTGGTCGCGGTGGACAGCTTCGGTGCGGGTTGGCGTGCCGCGCTGGTCACCGCGGGCGCGATGACGGTGGTCAGCTTCGTGGTGGTCGGTGTCGCGCCGCGCACCATCGGTCGGCAGCACGCGTACGCCGTGGGTCGGGCGGTCGCGCCGCTGGTCCGCTGGCTGGGTCGCGCGCTCAACCCGCTCGCGTCGCTGCTCATCCTGATCGGCAACGCCGTCACCCCCGGGCGCGGCTTCCGGGAGGGGCCGTTCGCCAGCCAGGTGGAGCTGCGTGAGCTGGTCGACCTGGCCGAGCAGCGTGGTGTCGTGGAGCACGGCGAGCGTCAGATGATCCACTCGGTCTTCGCGCTCGGTGACACCATCGCCCGCGAGGTGATGGTGCCGCGTACCGAGATGGTGTGGATCGAGGAGGGTAAGACCCTGGCCCAGGCGCTGGTGCTCTTCCTGCGCTCGGGCTTCTCCCGCATCCCGGTCATCGGCGAGAGCGTCGACGACGTCCTCGGGGTGCTCTACCTGAAGGACCTGATCCGCCGGTCGCGCGGCGGCGATCCCGGCGCCGAGCAGGTGCCGGTGGCTGAGCTGATGCGCCCGGCGACCTTCGTGCCGGAGTCCAAGCCGGTCGACGACCTGCTGTCGGAGATGCAGGCGGCCCGCAACCACCTGGTCATCGTGGTCGACGAGTACGGCGGCACCGGCGGCCTCGTCACGATCGAGGACATCCTGGAGGAGATCGTCGGTGAGATCACCGACGAGTACGATGTCGAACGCCCGCCGGTCGAACACCTCGCGGACTCCTCGGTACGGGTCACGGCCCGCCTGCCGGTGGAGAACCTGGGCGAGCTGTTCGACACCGACCTGCCCACCGACGAGGTGGAGACGGTCGGTGGCCTGCTCGCCCAGTCGCTGGGGCGGGTGCCGATCCCCGGGGCGCAGGCCGAGGTGGCCGGCCTCCGGCTGGTGGCCGAGGGCACCACCGGTCGACGCAACCGGATCGACACCGTCCTGGTGAGCAGGGTGGAGTCGGGCGACGAGCAGGACGCCACCGGGCGCGGCGACCACGCCGGCGCCGGCAGCGACCCGAACCACTACCGAGACGACGAGAGGCAAGCCGCCGATGCCTGAGACACCCGCCGCGCCCACCGCCCGGCCCGCCCCCGGCGCGTCGGCGCCACTGAGCGCCGAGGACGGCAAGCTCGTCGTCCTGGCCCGGGGCGCCCGTGCGCGGGTCGGTGCCGTGGAGGGCGCCGCGGTCCGGGATCAGGACGGTCGGACGTACGCGGCGGCGAGCGTGGCGTTGCCCTCGCTGACCCTCACCGCGCTGCAGTTGGCGGTGGCCTCGGCGGTCGCCGCCGGGGCGAGCCGGCTGGAGGCGGCGGCGGTGGTGACCGAGGCGTCGACGCTCGACGGCGCGGGGCACGCGGTGGTGCGTGACCTCTCGCCGGACGCGCCGATCCACGTCGCCGCCCCGGACGGCACGGTCCTCGGCACGGTGACCGAATGAGCCCGGTGCGCGACCCGGAGGCACGCCCGTACCGGGCCGGGTTCGGCTGTTTCGTCGGCCGACCCAACGCGGGCAAGTCCACCCTGACCAACGCCATCGTCGGCACCAAGATCGCGATCACGTCGAACAAGCCGCAGACCACCCGGCACGTCATCCGGGCGGTGCTGCACCGCCCGGAGTCGCAGCTGGTCCTGGTGGACACGCCGGGCCTGCACCGACCCCGTACGCTGCTCGGCGAGCGCCTCAACGACCTGGTCCGCTCCACCTGGACCGAGGTCGACGTCATCGGCCTGTGCATCCCGGCGGACGAGCCGGTCGGGCGCGGCGACCGGTTCATCACGGGCGAGCTGGCCGAGCTGAAGGCGACCGTGCTGGCGGTTGTCACCAAGACCGACCTGGTGGACAAGCGTCGGTTGGCCGAGCAGTTGCTCGCGGTCAGCGAGCTGGGGGAGTTCGCCGAGATCGTGCCGGTGAGCGCGGTCTCCGGGCACCAGGTGGACACCCTCGTCGACGTGATGACGAACTACCTGCCGCCGTCGCCGCAGCTCTACCCGGACGACATGCTGACCGACGATCCGGAGCAGGTGCTGGTCGCGGAGCTGATCCGGGAGGCCGCGCTGGAGGGTGTGCGCGACGAGCTGCCGCACTCCATCGCCGTGGTGGTGGAGGAGATGATCCCCGAGGGCCAGCTCATGAAGATCTACGCCGACGTGTACGTGGAGCGGCCCAGCCAGAAGGCGATCGTGCTCGGCCACCGGGCCAGTCGGCTCAAGGAGGTCGGCACCACCGCCCGCCGGCAGATCGAGGAGCTGCTCGGCTCACGGGTCTACCTCGACCTGCACGTCCGGGTCGCGAAGGACTGGCAACGCGACCCACGGCAGTTGCGCAAGCTGGGTTTCTGAGGCGTCGTTTGGCGCGTGCGCCGCGCCGGGTAGGGGAGAGGGCAATCCCCGCGCCCCCGATCCAGATGCAGGCTGATGCGCAACAGATACCTCGATCTGCTCCGTTTCCTGGCCATCGTCCGAGTCGTCGTCTACCACGTCACCGGGTGGGCGACCCTCACCCTGGTGTTCCCCGCCATGTCGGTGATGTTCGCGCTGGCCGGCTCGCTGATGGCCGCGTCGCTCGTCCGGTCCGGCCCGGCGGCGGTCGGCCGTCGGCTGCGCCGCCTGCTGCCGTCGCTGTGGGTGGTGGCGGTGATCTTCGTGCCGGCCATGCTGTTCACCGGGTTGTCGCTGTCCCCCCGGGTGCTGCTGTGGCTGTTCCCGGTCGCCGACCCGCCGGCCAACTACTGGGGCGCCCTGGCGCTGAGCGTCATCTGGTACCTGCGCGACTACCTCTGGTTCGTGCTCGCCTCGCCGGTCGCGTTCTGGCTGTTCCGGCGGGCTCCGCTGCCCACCCTGCTGGCCCCGTACCTGCTGCTGGTAGCCATCGAGGCGGGCATCTACCCGGCGCCTACCGTCGTCCGCGAGTTCGGCCTGTACTTCGGCGCGTGGCTGCTCGGCTTCGCCCACCAGGCCGGGATGCTGCGCCGCCTCACCGGCCGGGTGCTGTATCCGCTCGCGCTGGCCCTCGCCGTCGTCGGCGGGGCCTGGATCGTCACGCATCCCGGGCCACGGGGGTACGACCTCAACGACAACCACCTGGGCAACGCCCTCTGGTCGGCCGCCTTCATCCTGGTCGTCCTGGGCCGGGCGCCGGCCGGGGTGGCCTGGCTGTCGCGCAGCCGGCTGGCCGACCGGGCGGTGACCGTGGTCAACCGGCGGGCGCTCACCATCTACCTCTGGCACATGCCGTTCGTGGTGGCGCTTACCCCGCTCGTCGACGTGGTCGGCTGGTCCCACCAGGACCCGGTGGGACTGGCGGTACGGGTGCTGCTGGTCTTCGTGCTGGTCGGCTTGGTCACCCTGGCCGTCGGCTGGGTCGAGGACGTCGCCGCCCGCCGCCGGCCGGAACTGGTGCCCGTCGGCTCGCCGACCCCGACCGGTCCGTCGGCCCCCTCGGACGACGGACCGGCGGGTCGGCCCGGAGCCGGTACGACCGTCGGGCGGGCCGTCGTGCCGGCGCAGCGGGCCGGTGAGGCGGCGACCGTCGAGATCACCGCTGGCTGATGGTCACGTCGCCGCTGCCGGCGGAGCCGTCGAGCACCAGGGACGCCGCCGGGTCGTCCGCCACGGTGATCCGCGCGTCGCCGGAGCCGGTGCTGGAGCGGACCCGGTAGCTGCCCGCCGGTACGAGGACGGTGACATCACCGCTGGAGGCGTGCGCCCGTGCCGAGGTCGGCGTCTCCAACTCGACGGTCACGTTGCCCGAGCCGGCCTCGGCATCCGTCGCGCCGGCCAGGCGGCGGGCGTTGACGTCGCCGGAGCCGGCCCGCAGTCGTACCGTCGAACCGGCCTCGCTCAGGTCGATGTTGCCCGAGCCGGTCTCCACGTCGAGCGCCCCCGTGACCTCGGTGATCCGCACGTCGCCCGAGCCCAGCCGCAGTTTCACCGTGCCCACCTTGGTCAGCTCGACGTCTCCGGAGCCGCTGTCGCCCTGTACGTTCACGCCCGCCGGAACGGTCACCTCGTACGAGACGCTGCACCGGTCACCGCAGTCGGTGTTCAACACCAACTCGCTGTCCTTGATCTCGTACCGCGCCTTGGGCTCGCCGCCCTGGTAGCGCACCACCCGCTTGATCCGCGCCTCGCCGGCCGCGCCGGTGCCTCGGATGATCACGTCGCCGGAGCCACCGTCCACCCGGATGGTGGTGATCTTCACCGGCTCGGTGTCGTCGTAGTCGAGCCGGCGGAACGACAGGTTGTCGCACCCGGCCAGCAGGATGAGGGCGGTGGACAACCCCAACGCGACGGGCGCGGTGGCGCGGCGACGACGGGCGGCGGTGGTCTGGTGCAGTGCCATGGCCAGCACGCTACGGCCGGCCGTCGGCCCGGCGCATCGGGGTTCATCCTCGCGTCCACCCCGAAGCGACCCTGATTTCACACCCCGAGGGAGAATGGTCCGATGGCCGGGTACCGCCGACAGCTCTACCGCGACGACGCGGTGGTGCTGCGCGTGCAGAAGCTCGGCGAGTCCGACCGGATCATCACCCTGCTGACCCGCCGGCACGGTCGGCTGCGGGCGGTGGCCCGGGGGGTCCGGCGCACCATGAGCAAGTTCGGCGCCCGGCTGGAGCCGTTCGGTCACGTCGACCTGCAACTCGCCGGTGACCCCAAGGGCAACCACGGCAGCTCGCTGCACACCGTCAGCCAGGTCGAGGGCATCGACCTGTACGGCAAGCGGTTCCTCGGCGACTACCCCCGCTACACGGCGGCCAGCGCGATCGCCGAGACCGCCGAGCGGCTGACCCCCGTCGAGCGGGAACCGTCGCTGCGGCTGTTCCAGCTCACGGTGGGGGCGTTGAAGGCGTTGTCCCGGGGCGAGCACGACACCACCCTGGTGCTCGACGCGTACCTGCTGCGGGGGATGGCCCTCGCCGGCTGGGCGCCGGCGCTGACCGCCTGCGCGGTCTGCGGCACCCCCGGGCGGCACCGCGCGTTCTCCGTGCCGGCCGGCGGCGCGGTCTGCCCGGACTGCCGGCCGCCCGGCGCGGCCCACCCCGCGCCGGCCACCATCGACCTGATGTCCGCGCTGACCACCGGCGACTGGGTGGTCGCCGATGCCACCGACACCGGGGTACGACGGGAGTGCAGCGGCCTGGTGGCGGCGCACCTCCAGTGGCACCTGGAACGCGCGTTACGCTCGCTGCCGCTGGTCGACCGGAGCACCACCCCGGTCGCCGGTACGGTCCCACCGCCGGGCGGCGGCGGGGCGGGGATACTCCGGCCGGGCGGTGACGTCGGGTCCGGGGCTGCGATGCTCCGGCCGGGCGGTGACGTCGGGTCCGGAGCGGACGGCACGAGCAGGGAGAGAGCCGAGTGATCCGATCGACGAGGTCCGGTCGGCGCGAGCCGACACCACCGACGCCCCACCCGTCCGGCGCGCGGCCGCCGGCGCTGCCCGCGGGGGCGGTGCCGAAGCACGTGGCCATCGTGATGGACGGCAACGGTCGGTGGGCCAAGGACCGTGGGCTGCCCCGCACCAAGGGGCACGAGGCGGGGGAGCACAGCCTCTTCGACACCATCGAGGGCGCCATCGAGATGGGCATCCCCTACCTGTCGGCGTACGCCTTCTCCACCGAGAACTGGCGGCGCTCGCCCGACGAGGTCCGGTTCCTGATGGGGTTCAACCGGGACGTCATCCGTCGACGCCGCGACCAGCTGGTCGACCTGGGCGTCCGGGTGGTGTGGTCCGGCCGGCCCGGCCGGTTGTGGAAGAGCGTCATCTCCGAGCTGCAGACCGCCGAGGAGATGTCCCGCGACAACTCCACGTTGACCCTGCAGTTCTGCGTCAACTACGGCGGGCACGCCGAGATCGGTGACGCCGCCGCCGCGATCGCCCGGGACGTGGCCGCCGGTCGACTGGACCCGGCGAAGGTCACCGAGAAGACCGTCGCGAAGTACCTCTACCACCCCGAGATCCCGGAGGTGGATCTGTTCCTGCGGCCCTCCGGCGAGGAGCGGATCTCCAACTTCCTGCTCTGGCAGACCGCGTACGCCGAACTGGTCTTCCTCGACACGCTCTGGCCGGACTTCGACCGCCGTCACCTCTGGTACGCGTGCGAGCTGTACGCCCAGCGGGACCGGCGCTTCGGGGGCGCGCTGCCCAACCCGGTGGCGCCGACGGCCTGAGCGAGGCTTACCCACACGTCACGCTGGGTATCAGGAACGTCAGGAGCCACTGACGGAGGTGAACCCACATGATCCAGAAGCGCATTGCCCAGTGGGCGGTGATGGCCGTCGCGGCGCCACTGGCCGCGGCCGGCGCGCGTCGGCTCAGCCACACCCTGGAGGCCCGCCGTGGTCCCTCCGGGGCGACCCGGCTGCTGACGAAGGGCGCGGACCTGATCCGCCCGCAGAAAGCCAAGCGCCGCCGATTCTGGTAACGCAAGAGCAACCCCCGAGGCGCCGCCCCGCACAACGTGCAGGGCGGCGCCTCGCCCCGTACCCCACCCCACCCCGACCCTCACCCCACCCCACCCCGCGCGACTTCCTCCGCGATGAGGCCCGCCGATCTTGCACTTTCCGTGGTGACAAAAGCCATGGAAGCGGACTTGTCGACCACCATAAGTGCAAGATCGGCGGGGCTCGGCAGGGGTGGGGTGGGGGTTGGTTGTTCTGGGGTTTGGGGCGGTGGGGGCCGGTAGGGTCCGAGAGGGAGGCGGGACCTGTCGAGTGGATGGGTGGGGGTGGGTGGGTGTGCGGGATCTGCGGTACAAGATGATCATGGCGTTGAACGCGGCCGACCTGGGTGGCCCGATCTGTGAGCAGGTCGCCGAGATCTGTGCCGAGATCGCCGAGCAGCACTGCGCCGAGTTCGGTCACACGCCCGCGCTGCGCACCGGTGAGATCGCCGAACTGGCCACCGGAGAGCCGGCGCTGACCTGGGCGCCGTCGATTCCCGACGCTGGGCAGCGTGCCTGGTGACGGCACCCGCCCCGGCGGTCGACGTACGCCGCGCCGAGGACCGCTTCGCCACCCGGATCTCCTGGCTGGACTCGAAGCACTCCTTCTCGTTCTCCCGGCACTACGACCCGGCCAACACCCACCATGGGCTGCTGCTGGTCAACAACGACGACGTGGTCCGGCCGGGCGCCGGCTTCGAGACCCATCCCCACCAGGACATGGAGATCGTCACCTGGGTGCTGCGGGGTTCACTCGTGCACCAGGACTCCACCGGCCACTCCGGCGTGATCTATCCGGGCCTGGCGCAGCGGATGAGCGCCGGCACCGGCATCCTGCACTCGGAGAAGAACGACGCCTGGCGGCTGAACAACCAGCAGCCGCACAGCGACCCCGTGCACTTCGTGCAGATGTGGGTGCTCCCCGACGAGCAGGGCGTGGACCCCGGCTACGAACAGTTGGAGATCGAGGACGAGTTGCTGCGCGGCGGCCTGGTCCCGATCGCCTCCGGGATGGACCGCTACGACGGTGCGTCCGCCATCCGGATCCGCAACCGGTACGCAACCCTGCACGCTGCCCGTCTCCGCCCCGGCGACGAGGTCACCATCCCCGACGCGCCCTTCGTGCACGTGTACGTGCCCAACGGCACGGTCACCCTGGAGGGCAGCGGTCCACTCGGCACCGGTGACGCGGCCCGGCTCACCATGACCGGCGGTCGACGGCTCAGCGCCGACGACCCGGCGGAGATCCTCGTGTGGGAAATGCACGCCACGATCAACTGACGGGTGGGCACGTCGTCGCGCCGTCGGTCAGCCGCCGCCACAGCCCGCCACAGCCCGGCGCCGCCCGCCGTCTCCCATGATCGCGCTCGAACATGGATGTAGTGGCCTCCCTGCATTGCGGAGGCCACTACATCATGGTTTGAGCACGATCTTGCCGTGGGCCGTGGGCCGTGGGCCGTGGGCCGTGGGCCGTGGGCCGTGGGCCGTGGGCCGTGGGCCGTGGGCCGTGCGTTACGCCGGGGACTCCGTCTTGTCGGCGGCCCAGGTGGTGTGGAACGAGCCCTCGCGGTCCACGCGCTGGTAGGTGTGTGCGCCGAAGTTGTCCCGCAGGCCCTGGATCAGCGCGGCGGGGAGTCGCTCGGCCCGCAGCGCGTCGAAGTACGCGAGCGACGACGAGAACGCCGGCGTCGGGACACCCGCCTGCGCGGCGTCGGCCACCACCCGCCGCCAGCTCGGCACGCCCGCGCTGACCGCCTCGGCGAAGTACGGCGCCACCAGCAGCGTCGGCAGGTCGGGCTGCTCGTCGTACGCCTCGCGGATCCGGTTCAGGAAGCGGGCCCGGATGATGCAGCCACCGCGCCAGATGGTCGCCGTACCGCCCAGGTCGATGTCCCAGTTGAACTCGCTGCTGCCGGCCCGGATGTGGTCGAAACCCTGGGCGTACGCGACGATCTTGGAAGCGAGCAGCGCCCGGCGGACGTCCTCGACGAACGCGTCCCGGTCGGCCACCTGCCACTTCTCGCCGGCGTCCGGGAAGGCCCGGCGGGCCGCCTCGCGCTGGTCGACATGCCCGGACAGCGAACGCGCGAACGTCGCCTCGGCGATCCCGGTGATCGGGATGCCCAGGTCAAGGGCGCTCTGCACGGTCCACCGGCCGGTGCCCTTCTGCTCGGCCCGGTCCTGCACGATGTCGACGAAAGCGCGGCCGGTCGCCGCGTCGGTGTGCGCCAACACGTCGGCGGTGATCTCGATGAGGAACGACTCCAGCTCGCCGCTGTTCCACTCGCGGAAGATCTCCGCGATCTCGGCCGGGGTGGCGTCCAAGCCGGCCCGCAGCAGGTCGTACGCCTCGGCGATGAGCTGCATGTCGGCGTACTCGATGCCGTTGTGCACCATCTTGACGAAGTGCCCGGCGCCGTCCGGCCCGACGTGCGTGCAGCACGGCACACCGTCCACCTGGGCGGCGATCTTCTCGAACATCGGCCCGAGCTTGGCGTACGACTCGGTCGAGCCACCCGGCATGATGCTCGGGCCGAGCAGCGCGCCCTCCTCGCCGCCGGAGACGCCGGTGCCGCTAAAGTGCAGCCCCTGCGCGCGCAGTGACTCCTCGCGGCGGCGGGTGTCGGCGAAGTGGGCGTTGCCACAGTCGACGATGATGTCGCCCTCGTCCAGCAGCGGAACCAGCTCGTCGATCACCGCGTCGGTGGGCGCGCCGGCCTTGACCATCACGATCACCGCGCGGGGACGCTCCAGCGACGCCACGAAGTCGGCCATCGTCTCACCGGGCACAAAGGTGCCCTCATCGCCGTGCTCCGCGACGAGGCTGCGGGTGCGTTCCGGGGACCGGTTGTGCACCGCCACGGTGAAGCCGTTGCGGGCCAGGTTGCGGGCCAGGTTGCGGCCCATCACCGCCAGCCCGGTCACGCCGATCTGCGCTGTCGCCTGCTGAGCCATTCGTGCCGCCACCTCTCGCCGTCGAACTGTCCCTGCGACGGTATCGCGGCATCCGGGATCACGGGCAGGTCGTCCCACGGCGGGTCACCGCCTGGTCGCGGCCCGTCCGTCCACCGCGTCCACCGGACGACCGAGGTCCACGCTCACTCCTGGGCCAGGCGTTCCTCCACCCGCGCCACCTTCGCGGTGAGCGCGTCGGTGACTCCCGGCCGGACGTCGGCCTTGAGGACGACGCTCACCCGGGGCGCCTGCGCGGCCACCACGTCGACGGCCCGCTTCACCACCGCCATCACCTCGTCCCACTCACCCTCGACGGTGGTGAACATGGCATCGGTCCGGTTCGGCAGACCGGACTCGCGGACCACCCGTACCGCCTCTGCCACGAGGTCGCCCACGGAGTCGCCGCCGCCCAGCGGGGTGATCGAGAACGCGATCAGCATCTGCTGATCGTGCCAGTAAATTCGGATGCGCGTCTTCCCAGCCGGTGGTTAGGGTTCCGGCATGCGTAACTGACGCCCCACTTCCGAGCCGGTCCGCCGCCCCGCGTCGCGGTCCGTGCGCTCCCGGGCGTCGCGCGTCTTTCTCCCCGCCATGCGGCGGCGTCGAGCCTGCCTGATCCCCGGTGAGCAGTCCCTTCCCACCGACCGTCGCACCGCGACGGTCACCAGCCGATCCGACCGACCGCCGGAGCGCGGGACCGGCCGCGACGGTCGGCACCGAAGGAGGCCCGGATGCCCGCCAGGCGTAACCCGAAGAAGTCCCGTACCCCGAAGACCACCCCGTCCGGAAGGATCCCGGCGGCCGACCACGGCCCGGCCGGCCCCGCTGCCGGGGGCGAGCCGGCGTGGCCGGCGGCGCTGGTCGAGCCGGCGCTGCCGGCGGCGCTGGTCGACCCGGCGGCGACCGTCGAGCCCGTGCGGCCCGTAGCTGTCCCGGCCGACATGGCGCTGCCGGTCGATGTGCCGGCGGCGGTCGACGCGCCTGCGGTGGAGGACCTGCCGACGCCGGCCCGGCGACCGTCCGCGCCCACGGCCGGACCGCCGACGGGCGGCGGCAACTGCTCGGCCGGCGGCCGCAGTCAGCCGGCGGGCCAGACCCGCCGCTACGCGTTCCGGCGTAGCTGACCGAGCCGCCCGGGCGCCGGTCCGTAACAGCAACTTCAGGGATGTTGTGGCCACCCACACGGACGAGGCCACAACATCCCTGAAGTTGCGCGGATCTTGCCGGCGGCTCGCCGGCCGGCGGCTCGCCGGCCGGCGGGCGGGGGCCGGCGTGCGGGGGCCCGGCGCGGGGCGGCCGGGAGTGCCCTGGACGGGCGCGCGGTGGCGCGGCGCGGGGCGGTGTCAGCCGAGTAGGGGGCGGAAGGTGCCGGCCAAGATGCTCGTCGTCAGGGCGGCGCCGGCCAGCGCCGCCGCGCCGACGACGAGCAGCGTGTCGGCGAGTACGAAGCGCTGCCGGCGGGCCACGGTACGGGGTGTGCCGGCGTCGAATCCGCGCGCGTCCATCGCGACGGCCAGCCGGGTACCTCGACGGATCGCCCCGACCAGCAGCGCGAACGCCGTGGACGCGAAGAGTCGTAGCTTGGCCACGGGATTGCGTCCCGCGTCGACGCCGCGTGCCCGGCGGGCCATGCTGATCATCTGCCACTCCTGTTCGAGCAGCGGTACGAGCCGGAACGCGGCCAGCGCCCCGATGGCGAACCGGGCCGGTGCCTTCGCGTTCTGGATCAACGCGTCCGCCAGGTCGGTCGGGTCGGTGGTGGCGAAGACGATCACGCCGGGCAGGGCCACCGCGAAGATCCGCAGCACCAGGCCGAGCGCGGTCAGCAGCACACCGGTACTCACCAGCACCGGCCCGGCGTCCAGCAGCACGCGGCCGGACTGGTCGGCGGCGAAGAGCACCAGGGTGACCAGGATGCCGACGGCGCTGAGCAGCAGCGGCAGCGCCCGCCGGGCCAGCACCCGGTAGCGCAGGCCGAACAGCGGCAGCACGGCGAGTTCGACGGCGATGGCGACCGCGGGCGCCACCGGGTCGAGCGTGGCCAGCAGGGTGAACGAGAAGACCAGCGCGGCGGCGAGCTTCGCCACCGGGTTGCGCCGGGCCAGCGGCGCTCCGGGCCTGGCGACCGGCTCGATGCCGATCATCGGCGCTCCGCCCGTCCGGCGTCGAGGCGTCGGTCGCCGCGCGCCACCCCGTCGACGACCGCTCCGAGGCGTCGGTCGCGCGCCACCGTCCTCACGACCGCTCCAGGGTGACGGTGCGGTCGGCGAGCGCGGCGACGAAGTCCGGGTCGTGGGTGACGCTGACGACGCCGTGTCCGGCGTCGCGCAGGTCGGCGAAGAGGTCGACCAGCTCGCCCCAGGTGCGCCGGTCCTGGCCGAAGGTGGGTTCGTCGCAGATCAGCACGCGGGGCGCGGTGGCCAGGGCCGTCGCCACGCTGAGGCGTCGCGCCTCCCCACCGGAGAGGGTGTACGGGTTGGCCGCCGCGAGCCGGGTCAGTCGTAACCGTTCGAGCAGCGTGGCCACCGTCTCCGTGACGGCCGCATCGGGTTGACCCGTGCGGCGTGGGCCGAGCGCCAGCTCGTCGAAGACGGTGCCGGTGACGAACTGGTGCTCCGGGTCCTGGAAGACCGACCCGATCCGGCGGGCCAGCACGGGCGCGCGCCAGCGGTGCGGGGGAGTGCGCTGGTGGGTGCCGGCCAACTCGGCCGAGGCGGTGACCCGGCCGGTGCCCGGTTTGAGCAGTCCGCCGAGCAGCAGCGCCAGGGTGGACTTGCCGGCCCCGTTCGGTCCGCGGACGGCGAGGGCCTCTCCGGCGCGTACCGTCAGATCGGTGGGGCCCAGCCGGGACGGCAGGCCGAGCCGGTCGGCGGTGAGCAACACGTCGCCGGCGGCGGTGGTGGCCCGGCGCGGCGCGATGGGGTGACCGGGCACCCAGACGCCCTCGGCGGCGAGGGCGTCGCCGTGCAGGGCGAAGACCGCGTCGGGTGGTCCGTCGGCGCGGACGCCGCCGCCGGGCGCCAGGACGACCACCCGGTCCACCAGCGGCAACGCCTCGGCGACCCGGTGTTCGACGAGGATCAGGGTGGTGTCGGCGTCCAGTGCGCCCGCCACCGCGCCCCGGACCAGGGCGGCTCCGTCCGGGTCGAGGTTGGCGGTGGGCTCGTCGAGCAGCAGCAGGCCGGGCCGCAGCGCCAGCGCGCCGGCCAGGGCGAGGCGTTGCTGTTCGCCGCCGGAGAGGGCGGCCGTGTTGCGTTCCCTGGGGTACGGGAAGCCGACCCGCCGCAGCGCCTCGTCGACGCGCGACCAGATCTCGTCCGTGGGTACGCCCCGGTTCTCCAAGCCGAACGCGACGTCGTCTCCGGTGCGCGCCATGACCAACTGGGTCTGCGGGTCCTGGAAGACGATGCCGACCCGTTCCCGGGCCTTGTGGGCGTCGAGCCCGTCGATCTCGACGGTGCCCTCCTGCTCACCGGAGTCCTCCGGCAGCAGCCCGGCGAGCGCGGCGAGCAGCGTGCTCTTGCCGGCCCCCGAGGGCCCGAGCAGCAGTACCCGCTCCCCGTCCGCCACCCGCAGATCCACCCCGCGCAGCGCCCACGCCCGCCGCCCGGCGTGCCGCCACCCAAACCCTCGCAGCAGTACCCCCACCGCCCCTCCTCCCGGGTCGCCGTCGTCGTTGATCAAGAGGTTCGCGTCAGATCTCCGCCTCGCGGTGACGCCAACCTCTTGATCAACGAGGTAAGGGCAGGTTCTAGACCAGGGCGCGGGTTCGGCCGGACGGGAGGCGGTCCAGGGCGCCGGTGTTGGCCAGGGCGCGGGTGAGGGCCCAGCCGCCGACGCCCGCGATGACCGTGGCGCTGACGATGGTGAGCAGCGCGTACGGGATGCGGTAGTTGACCAGCTCGGTCTCGCTGTTCCAGACGAAGAAGTCGAACAGGGCCGCGCTGAGGCCGGTCAGCGCGCCGGCCAGCACGGCGGTCGGCAGGCGGTACGACCGGTACCGGAAGGCGGCGAACGCCAGCTCGGCCCCGATGCCCTGCACGATGCCCTGCGGGATGACCGTGCCGGCCCACTGGCTGCCCAGCAGCGCGGAGACGACCGCGGCCACGGTCTCGCAGTAGAGTGCCGCGCCCGGCTTGCGGATGACCAGCCCGCCGACCACGGCCGGCATCAGCCACACGCCGTAGATCAGCGTCTGCGCGGGCGGGAAGAAGACGAACGCGCCCTCGGTGGCGCTCCACACCAGGCCCCAGGCCCAGAAGATGACGCCGAAGGCGACCGCGATCACCGAGGCGACCACGATGTCGATCGTGCGCCAACGGTTGGTGGTGTTGTTCATGCTGTGCTCCCAGTTCAGTGGAACGAACCAGGAGAAGACGCACGCCGCGCGTCCGGTGGCACCGGACCCACGGCGCGGCTGGAGGTCGACCGAACTCCCTGCGCTGGCATTACCCAGATCAGGTTCGAGGGTCTGCGGGCGTGCCCGCACTCTCAGCGCTGTGCGCTCCCCTGTCGGATGTGAAGTTGTCTCGCTGACGCTAGCACCGACCAGGGGTAACAGCCCAGCAGGGCGTCGCGCCGGCCCGCGCATCCGGGGCCGGCGCGGCGGCGGCTGGGTAGGCTCACGATCATGCAGGTCGACGCGCGGGGTCTGACGTTCGAGGTACGCACCGGCGGCCCGTCCGACGGCGCCCCCGTGCTGCTGCTGCACGGGTTTCCGCAGCACAGCGGCGAGTGGGACGAGGTGGTGCCGCCGCTGCACGCCGCCGGCCTGCGCACGTACGCGCTGGACCAGCGGGGCTACTCGCCGGGCGCGCGCCCCGCCGAGGTGGCGGCGTACCGCATCCCCGAGCTGGTCGCCGACGCGGTCGCGGTGCTCGACGCGCTCGGTCTCGACGCCGTGCACCTCGTCGGCCACGACTGGGGCGCGGTCGTGGCCTGGGCGGTGGCCGCCGCGCACCCGCAGCGGGTCCGGACGCTGACCGCGGTGTCGGTGCCGCACCCGGCGGCCATGGCACACGCGCTCGCCACCGACGGCCAACAGAAGGCCCGCTCGTCGTACATCGCGCTGTTCCGCAAGCCGGGCAAGGCCGAGAAGGTGCTGTTGGCGTGGCACGCGACGGCGCTGCGCAAGCTGCTGGGCGGAGTGGGCGACGCCGCCCGGGTGAACCGCTACGCCGACCCGATGCGCGAGCCGGGCGCGCTCACCGCCGCCCTGAACTGGTATCGGGCCATGTCCCGCGCCGACCTGGCCGCCGTCGGCCCGGTCGCCGTACCGACCAGTTACGTGTGGAGCGACCGGGACGTCGCGATCGGCCGGACCGCCGCCGAGGCGTGCGCCGCCCACGTCACCGGCGACTACCTCTTCGTACCCCTGACCGGGGTGAGCCACTGGATCCCGGACGCCGCGCCCGCCGCGCTGGCCGAGGCGGTCCTGGCCCGGGCCGCCGGGACGGCCTGAGCCGTGCCGGGCGCCACCGGTGGACCGGGCACCCGCCGGTCGATCGCCGCGCAACTCCGCCTGCTGGGCGTACGCCCCGGATCGACGGTGCTGGTGCACGCCGGGATGCGTCCGCTGGGCTACGTCTGCGGCGGACCGCAGGCGCTGGCGCTTGCCCTGCGGGACGCGCTCGGCCCCGACGGCACGATCGTGGTGCCGACGCACACCCCCGACAACAGCGACCCGGCGCAGTGGCGGCACCCGTCGGTGCCGGTGGACTGGTGGCCGCTGATCCGCGCCGAGATGCCGGGCTTCGACCCGGCGATCACACCGAGCCGCTACATGGGCGTCCTCGCCGAGACGGTCCGCTGCTGGCCGGGGGCACTGCGCAGCACGCACCCCCAGGTGTCGTTCGCGGCGCTCGGCCCGACGGCCGAGCAGGTCGTCGCCGGGCACGCCCTGGCCGACATGCTCGGCGAGGTCTCACCGCTGGCCCGGCTCTACGATCTGGACGCCGACGTGCTGCTGCTCGGCGTCGACCACAGCGTCAACACCTCGCTGCACCTGGCCGAGTACCGTCGTCCCGCTATCGTCCGCGAGCGACTGGGCGCGGCGGTGCGGACCGCCGACGGCGGCCGGGAATGGGTGTGGTGGCAGGACGTCCGGCTCGACGAGAGCGACTTCGGTGCCCTGGGCCGGGACCTCGACGCCACGACGGTGGTCCGCGTCGGCCCGGTGGGCGTCGGAACGGCGAGGCTGGTAAGCCAGCGGGCGGCGGTCGACTTCGCGGTGCGGTGGTTCGCCCGCAACAGACGGACGGAGGAAGCATGACGGTGAGCGCCGAGGACTACCTGAGGGTGGTGACCGAGACGATGTCCCGGGTGGCCGCCAGCCAGCGGGACGCCGTGGGTCGGGCCGCTGACCTGATCGCCGAAGCGGTACGCGCCGACGGGGTGGTGCACGCCTTCGGCACCGGGCACTCGGAGGCCCTCGCCATGGAGATCGCCGGCCGGGCCGGCGGGCTGGTACCCACCAACCGGATCGCCCTGCGGGACCTGGTGCTGCTCGGCGGCGAGCCGGCGGACGTGCTCGGGCCGCTGCTGGAACGGGACCCGGCGGTGGCGCACCGGCTCTGGGAGCTGGCTCCCGTACGGCCCGCCGACGTCTTCGTGCTCGCCTCGAACTCCGGCGTCAACGGCGCGATGGTCGAGTTCGCCACGCTGGTCAAGGAGCGGGGTCACCAGCTGGTGGCGATCACCTCCGCACAGCACTCCGGCCAGATGGCCTCCCGCCACCCGTCCGGACGCAAGTTGGCCGACCTCGCCGACGTGGTGCTCGACAACGGCGCCCCGTACGGCGACGCGACGCTGCCGCTGCCCGACGGGGGCGCGGTCGGCGCGGTCTCCTCGATCACGGCCGCGCTGCTGGCCCAGCAGATCACCGTGGAGGTGGTGGCTCGGCTGCTCGCGGTGGGGGAGCGGCCCCCGGTGTACCTGTCGGCGAACATTCCGGACGGGGACGCGCACAACAACGCGCTGGAGGCCCGGTACGCCGGCCGGATCCGTCGCGGGTCCTGACGTTGCCACACGATGAACGGCAGGTGTCGTGAGCCTGTTTCGCGCTCGGTCGGGTGGGGCATTGGCGTTGCTGCCGGCGGCGGGACCGCCGACAGTACCGTTCACACGGAGGTAGCGCGTGTCCAAGGAGACCGAGAAGCAACGCTGGCAGCGAAACTTCGCCGATCTGCTCCAGGAGTTGCGGGTCGCCCAGACCGGCGTGCAGATCCTCTTCGCCTTCCTGCTCACCCTGCCGTTCAGCAACGGGTTCACCCGGACCAGCGAGTTCCAGCGCGACGTCTACATCGTCGCCCTGCTCGCTGCGGCCGCCGCCACCGCGATGATCATTTCGCCGGTGGCGTTCCACCGGGCGCTGTTCCGTCAGGGGCGCAAGCCGGAACTGGTGCGGTTCGCGCACCGGATGGCGACCGGCGGGCTCGGCTTCATGCTGATCGCGATGGTCAGCGCGGTGCTGCTGATCACCGACTTCGTGCTGGACCGGCCGATCGCCTTCGTGCTGAGCGCGCTCGCCGGGATCTGGTTCCTCGTCTTCTGGGTGATCCTGCCGTTCGCCCGCCGCAACTGGGGTGACGACGACATCGACGACGAGGACGACGACCCGGAGACGCTCAGCGTCGGTTGACGCCCGTCGATGTTCACGCCACGCTACCTCTGGGTAACAACCGGGGGTAGCGTGGCGTCAGTCGCGCACGTCGAGCAGCCGCACCGAGTTTCGAGGGGGCAGCCGTGACCACGACACAGGACGGCCGACCGGCACCGGACGGCCCCGACTCCGCAGCCGCCGCCGGGTCTGCCGCCTCGCCCGCAGCCGCCGCCGGGTCTGCCGTTGGATCGCCGGCCGCCGGCACCGCCGCGCCGCTTCCGGCCGAGGCCGGGCAGGTCTCCGAGAAGGAAGCCCGCCGGGTCGCCGAGGCCGCCCGCGAGTCCACCTGGGACCGTCCCAGCTTCGGCAAGGAGCTGTTCCTCGGCCGGTTCCGGCTCGACCTCATCGACCCGTGGCCGCGCGCCGACCCGGCCGAGGTGGCCCGCGCCGAGGAGTTCCTCGGCCGGCTCCGCGCCTTCGTCACCGCCGAGGTGGACGGCGCCGCCATCGAGCGCGACGCCGCCATCCCGGACTCCGTCTTCCACGGCCTCGCCGACCTCGGCGCGTTCGGCATGAAGATCGATCGGAAGTACGGCGGCCTGGGGCTTAGCAACCTGCACTACTGCCGGGCGCTGATGCTGGCCGGTTCGGTCAGCCCGGCGATCGGGGCGCTGCTCTCGGCCCACCAGTCGATCGGCGTGCCGCAACCGCTGAAGATGTTCGGCACCGCCGAGCAGAAGCAGCGCTTCCTGCCCCGACTCGCGGCGGGCGAGGTCTCCGCCTTCCTGCTCACCGAGCCCGACGTCGGCTCCGACCCGGCCCGGCTCGCCACCACTGCCGAACCGACCGAGGACGGCACCGGCTACCGACTCAACGGCGTGAAACTCTGGGCCACCAACGGCACCGTGGCCACCCTGCTGGTGGTGATGGCCCGGGTGCCCGCCGCCGAAGGCCGCCGCGGCGGCATCACCGCGTTCGTGGTGGACGGCGACAGCGCCGGCATCACCGTGGAGCGGCGCAACGAGTTCGTCGGCCTGCGCGGCCTGGAAAACAGCCTGACCCGCTTCCACGACGTCTTCGTACCCGCCGAGAACGTCATCGGCGGCGAGGGCAAGGGCCTCAAGATCGCCCTGACCACGCTCAACACCGGCCGACTCTCACTGCCCGCCATGTGCGTGGGCGCCGGCAAGTGGGCGCTGAACGTGGCCCGGGAATGGGCCGCCGACCGCGTCCAGTGGGGGCGGCCGGTGGGCGAGCATGAGGCCGTCGCCCAGAAGCTCTCCTTCATCGCCGCGACCACGTACGGCATGGAGACCATGCTCGACCTGTGCTGCCTGCTCGCCGACGACGACCGAAACGACATCCGGATCGAGGCGGCGCTGGTCAAGCTCTACGCCAGCGAGATGGCCTGGAAGATCGCCGACGAGTTGGTCCAGATCCGGGGCGGACGCGGCTACGAGACCGCCGACTCACTCGCCGCCCGGGGTGAACGCCCGGCCACCGTCGAACAGGTGCTCCGGGACCTGCGCATCAACCGGATCTTCGAGGGTTCCACCGAGATCATGCACCTGCTGATCGCCCGCGAGGCCGTCGACGCCCACCTGTCGGTGGCCGGCGACATCATCGACCCGGAGGCTGGGCTCGGCCGCAAGGCCCGCGCCGGGGCGCGGGCGGGAGCGTTCTACGCCCGGTGGTTGCCGACCCTCACGGTCGGCAAGGGCCAGAGCCCATCGGGGTACGCCGAGTTCGGCCCCCTCGCCGGGCACCTGCGCCAGGTGGAACGCTCGTCGCGCAAGCTGGCCCGCTCGACGTTCTACGCGATGTCCCGTTGGCAGGGCAAGATGGAGCGCAAGCAGGCGTTCCTCGGGCGCATCGTGGACATCGGCGCGGAGCTGTTCGCGATGTCCGCCGTCTGCGTACGGGCAACCGCCGAACGTGACGCCCACCCGGAGAACGTCGAGTTGGCCGACCTGTTCTGCCGGCAGGCCCGCGTTCGGGTGGACGCCCTGTTCGCCGCCCTGTGGGACAACACCGACTCGGTCGACACCGCCGCCGCCAAGCGGATCCTCGCCGGCCGCTACGCGAGCGTGGAGGAGGGCGTCGTCACCCCGTCCGCCGAACTGCCCTGGGTGGCGCGCTGGAAGCCCGGCCCGTCCACCGCCGAGGACGTCCGCCGCCGCATCCCCCCGAAACCGTAACCGGTCACTGCGCGAGGTCGCTGTCCGACCCTGACGCAAGACCATGCCCGAGAGCGGTGCAAGCTCACGCTCGATCCTGGATTCGGTGGCATCCCTCCGACCCCGAGGCCACTACCTTCTGGTTCGAGCACGATCTTGGGGCGGCCCGGGCGGCCGGGACGTGGCGGGGTGGGGCGGGGCGGGTGTCGCGTGGCGGGGTGTGGCGGCGCGCAGTGTCGCGTTGCGGGGTGTGGCGGGGCGGGCCGTGGCGTCGCGGGGCAAGGCGTGGCGTTGCCGCAGGTCAACGGGCGACCGCCCAGGCCAGCACTCCCGCCAGGATCAGACCGTTGAGCACGGCCAGCGCGAGGTACGCGGCGGGCGGAATCTTCTTGCCCCGCCGCACGAAGGAAACCAGCACGGCGGCGTATCCGAGCAGCAGGACGGCGATGACGACCAGGAAGTAGAACACCCGACGACCTTAACGGCCTGCGCCCGCACCCCCGAGCCGCCACCACACACCCCAAGCCCTTCGCCCTCGTAGATCTTGCCCAGAGCCCTCGTCCACGCCCCTGTCCTCGTCGATCTTGCACTTTCGGTGGTCAATTCAGGACGGTTTGCCTCTTACGTCACTACAGAAAGTGCAAGATCGCGGGGTACTCGCCGCCCGGCCTCGTGGATCATGGAGTTGTGGTGCCTGTTTTAGGGGCTTACGGGGCGCTTTGTCGCCCACCACAAGTCCATGATCGGCATGGCGGGGCGGGGCGGGGTTGTGTTTAGGGGGTTTTGTTGCGGAGGCCTAGGTGGCGTAGCTCCAGGGCGGCCAGGGCTTCGACGGTGTCGTCGTCGCCGCGTCGCCACGCCTCGGCGACGTCGGGCGCGATCCGGGTGAGGCGGCCCAGCGGTTGAGTGGCCAGCGCGCGGAGCGCGAGCAGGTCCCGTCCGGCCGGTACGGCGGCGAGCTTCGCGGCGGAGCCGGCGCGACGCATCCAGCGCAGCCGCAGCGGCAGCCAACCGACGAGCACCAGACCGAGCGGGAAGATCAGCACCGCGACGGCGAGGGCGAGGGCGAGCTGGTCGACGAGGTGCTGCTGCTCCCGGCCGGCGTCGGCGAGACCTCGGGCGGCGTCGGCGGCGCGCTGGAAGGGTGCGGTGAGCTCGTCACCGACCAGCGGCACCCGCCGTACCTTGCCGCCGGCGTCGGCGAGGTTGTCGGCGAGGCCACCGCCCGCGCCCTCCAGCTTCTGCCCGGGTACGGCGAGCTTCTGCACCAGGTCGTGCAGCCAGAGGGCGGCGCGGATCGCGGCGTACACCCAGATGACGACGAGCAGGTCGGTGAGCAACTGACGGACGGCGGTCGGAAACCGATCGGCGTAGATCTTCACGCCGGACAGCGTGCCACGAACGGCTCCGGCCCGGCACCCGTCGATTCCGGTGCTCGGCCGGAGCGCCGGATCAGGCGAGCCGCAGGTCCACGAACGCGACGGTGTCGCCCGGCAGGACGTACCGTTCGATCTCGACGAAGCCGTGCTGGCGGGCGAACCGCAGGCCCTCGTCGTTGGACGCCAGGACGACCGTCTCGATGGTCTGCGCGCCCAGCTCACGGGCCCGGGCCAGTCCGCGCTGGTAGATCTGCTCCCCGTAGCCGTGCCGGCGGCTCTCCGGCAGCACCCGGGCGATCACGGTTGCGGCGTCGGGTGCCGGGGGACGTACGGTCGAGCAGCCCACTGCCGCCCCGTCGGCGTACGCGACCTCGAGGATGTGGCGCTGGGCGCGAGCGGCGATCTCGTCGGCCGACAGGGGTGCCGTCGGGATGATCGAGTTGTGGATGTGCTGCCAGTCGCGCAGCGTCGTGTCACTGCCCGCCGGATCGACCGGCGTGAACCGGAGGCCCGTCATCGGACGCACGTCGGGCAGGTGCCGAAGATTTCCAGGGTGTGGCTGACGTCGGCGTACCCGTGCTCGGCGGCGACCCGGTCCGCCCAGCTCTCCACCGCCGGGCCGGCGACCTCGACCGTCCGCCCGCAGGCCCGGCAGACCAGGTGGTGGTGGTGCCCCTCGCTGCACCGGCGGTAGAGGTGCTCGCCGCCCGGCGGGCGCATCACGTCGATCTCGCCCGCGTCGGCCAGCCCTTGCAGGGTGCGGTAGACGGTGGTCAGGCCGACCCGCTCACCGCGCTGCCGGAGCATCGCGTGCAGGTCCTGGGCGCTGTGGAAGCCCTCCATCTCGCCCAGCAGCGCGCTTACCGCCGAGCGCTGCCGGGTGTTGCGTACCGCGGCGCCGCTCTCGCTCATGATCCCTCCCCCGCGTGACTGACCGCGTCCGCCACGATGTGCGCGACGTGCTCGTCGACCAGGTTGTAGGCGATCTCCCGACCCCGACGCGAGCCGCGCACCACACCCGCGCCGCGCAGCACCCGCAGGTGCTGGGAGACGAGCGGTTGCGCGGCGCCCAGCTTCTCCACCAGCTCGTGCACGCACCGCTCGCCGTCGGCGAGCTCGCTGACGATGGCCAGCCGGATCGGTGCGGACAGGGCTCGGAGCAGTTCGCTGGCTCCGTCGAAACCCTCGTAGCCCGTTGCGCTGGTCATCTTGCAACGGTAACCAATACCACCGACATCCGCCGATCGGGTTCAGTCCAGGACGACCTCGTGCGGCTCCACCGCCGGTACGGGTGCCGGCGCGGTGCGGCGGCGCAGCGTCCGCCAGATCGCCCCGGCCACGGCCACCACCAGGAAGGAGGCGATCGCCAGCAGCACCACCGACGCTCCGGGCGGGGTGTCGGCGTTGGCGGCCACCCAGACACCCGAGCCGGCGGCGAAGAACCCGAGCGCCATGGCGGCGGTCATCGTGCTGCGGAAGCCCCGGGTGACCTGCTGGGCGGCGGCCACCGGAACCACCATCAACGCGCTGATCAGCAACACTCCGACGGCCCGCATCGCGATGGTCACCGTGACTGCGGTGGTGACCGCGATCAGTAGGTTGAGCGTGCGCACCGGCAGGCCGGAGACACGGGCGTACTCCTCGTCGTGGCTGATCGCGAAGAGCGCCGGCCGCAGGGCGATCATGGTGATCAGGATCGCCGCTCCGAGCACACCGACGGTGATCAGGTCGTTGACCGAGGTGGAGAGCAGCGATCCGAACAGGTAGGCGTTGAGGTTGGCGCTTGTCGCGTCCGAGAGACCGACCAGCAGGACGCCACCGGCGATGCCGCCGTAGAAGAGCAGGGCCAGGGCCAGGTCGCCGGAGGTACGCCCGCGGGCGCGGACCAGCTCGATGGCGATCGCGCCGGCGGTGGCGACGATCACCGCCACCAGCACCGGTGAGCGGTTCAGCAGCAGGCCGGCGCCGACACCCGTCAACGCCACGTGTCCGATGCCGTCGCCGATCAGCGTGAGTCGGCGCTGCACCAGATAGATGCCGAGCGCCGGGGCGGCCAGGCCGATCACCAGCGCGCCGATCAGGGCACGCTGCATGTAGGGGTACTGGAAGAGTTCCATGGTCAGTTGCTCCACAGCCCGGCGGGCTCGTCGGGACCGTGCGGGTGCACGTGGTCGTGGTCGGGCTCGGCGTGGTGGCCGGCCGGGTCCGGGACCGTGCCGTCGTGACAGATGCCGCCCTGGTGGACGACGACCGCCCGGCTGATCACCGGTCGCAGCGGCCCCAGCTCGTGGGCCACCAGCAGCACCGTCCCGCCGTCGGCGACGAAGTCGCGCAACGCGCCCGCGAACGCCTCCTGGCTGGCCGCGTCCACCCCGGCGGTGGGCTCGTCGAGGATCAGCAGCTCCGGCTTACCGGCCAGCGCGCGGGCGATCAGGGTGCGCTGCTGCTGACCGCCGGAGAGGGTGGACACCGGATCGGTGGACCGGTCGGCGAGCCCGACCGCCCGCAGCGCCGCGTCGACGGCGGCCCGGTCGGCGGCGCCGGGAGGGCGCAGGATGCCCCGGCGGGCCAGCCGGCCGGAGGCCACCACCTCGCGGACGGTGGCGGGTACGCCCGACCCGGCGCCGAGGCGCTGCGGGACGTACCCGATGCGCTGCCACTGGCGGAACTGGCGCAACGGCCGGTCGAAGAGGGTGATCGAGCCGGAGCTGAGCGGCACCAGGCCGAGGATCGTGCGGATCAGCGTGGACTTGCCGGAGCCGTTGGCGCCGAGCACCGCGACCACCTCCCCGGCGGTCACGGTGAGCGAGACGTCCCGGAGCACGGGGCGGCCCTCGTAGCCGACCGCGCCGTGCTCGACGGTGATGACAGGGGTGCTCACGAGCAGCTCAACGCCGTCCGCAGGGTCTGCAGGTTGGTACGCATCACCGAAAAATAGTCGGCGTCGCTGCCCGCAGCGAGTCCTTCGATCGGATCGAGCACCGCGGTCTTCGCGCCGACCTGACCGGCGATGGTCTCGGCGACCTTCGGGCTGACCAGCGCCTCGAAGAAGATCGTGGTGGCCCGGTGCTCCTTCGCCTCCTCGATGACCTGGGCGAGTCGCTGTGGCGAGGGCTCGACGTCGGGGCTGAGCCCGGTGATGCCGACCTGGTCGAGGCGGTAGCGGTCGGCCAGGTAGCCGAACGCGGTGTGGCTGGTCACGATCTCGCGTCGCTGGCAGGTCGTCAGGCCCTTGGTGAACTCGCCGTCGAGGGTGGTCAGGTCGGCGCGCAGGGTCGCGGCGCGGGCGGTGTAGTCGGCGGCGTGCTTCTCGTCGACCGTCCCGAGCTGTTGGGCGAGCTTGTCGCCGATGGCGGCGAGTCGGATCGGGTCGAGCCAGACGTGCGGGTCCTTGGCGTGCCCGTGCCCCTCTTCGCCCTCCTCGTCGCCCTCGTGGTTGTGGCCACCGGAACTCGCGTCCATCAGCGGCTGCACGCTGGCCACGTCGAACACCGGGGCGTCGTCGTCCTGCGCGATCGCCTCGTCCACCGCGGGCTGGAAGCCCTTGAGGTAGACGATCAGCTCGGCCTCGGTGATCTGACCGACCTGGCGGGGACTCAGCTCCAGGTCGTGCGGCTCGGCGCCGGGCTTGGCCAGGTTGGTCACGCGGACGGCGTCGCCGCCGACGCGCTCGGCGACGAACTGGAGCGGGTAGAACGCGGCCACCACGTCGACCCGTTGGGGATCGGCGCCGGCCGGGCCGCCGGTGGAGCAGCCGGCGGCGGCGCCCAGGGCGAGCAGGGCGGTAGCGGCGGCGGCCAGGACGCGGGGCGTGGTGCGGTTGCTCATGGTCCCCACTGTCCGTGGTAATGAGAATGATTGTCAAAAACGCATGCTTGCATGTCAGAGCAGCTTCGCCAGGCCCACCGTCACCAGCAGGGTCAGCATCAGCAGCCGGACCACCCTGGTCTGCGGCGCCTGAACCGGCCAGGTGGTCGCCAACAGGGCGATCAGGGCGGCGGCGAGGGCCAACGTCAGCAGGCCGCCGACCACCCCCGGCGTGAAGAACGCCACCAGCACCACCACGAGGGTGAGCAGGAACACCGACGTCGGGTTCGCCCCGGCCAACCGGGCCAGCAGAGGGCGCTGCGTACGCTGCATCCCACAGACTCTACGAGGAGGAACCCCCGGTGCTGGTGACCAACCGGTTCGTGGTCGACGTCGATGTCGCCGACGGCTTCACCGAACGGGCGCACGCCGCCCTGACCGCGCTGGCGGCCTGCCCCGGCTACCTGCGCGGCCAACTGGTCCGAGCCCTGGACGACCCCCGGTACTGGTCACTGGTCACCGAGTGGGAGTCCGTCGGCACCTACCGGCGGGCGCTGGGCGCCTTCGAGGTCAAGGTGAGCGCGGTGCCGCTGCTCGCCGAGTCGGTGGACGAGCCGTCCGCGTACGAGGCGCTGGCCAGCGCCGCGCCGGGCGGAGCCGTGGTGGTAGCCGAGAGTGATCGGGCTGCAGGTCCTTACCGCTGAGCCGTCGGGCACTACCCTGCTCCTATGACCGCACCCGCCCCGCCGCCCGGTCCCGGTGTGGCTCCGCCCTTCGCCGCGCCTCCCACCGAAGGACGCCGCACCCGGCTCTGGATCGGCATCGGCGTCGGCGCCCTCGCCGTGCTGCTCTGCTGTGGCGGAGGTGGCACGGCCGTCGTGGGCCTGGCCGTGAGCGGCGTGCAGGCGGTACGCGAGCAGGGCCGCACGGTGACCGACGACTACTACCAGGCGCTCGTCGAGCGCAACTACGGCCGGGCGTACGACCAGCTCTGCGACGACGCGCAGCGGCGCGAGTCCCGCCCCGAGTTCGAGCGGCGGGCGGCCGCCGAGCCGCAGGTCACCGCGTTCCGGGTGGGTGAGGTGGACACCACCACCCTGACCGTGCCGGTGGACGTGACCCTGGCCGGCGGCGACCGGGAGCGTCAGCAGGTCAGCCTGGGTCAGGACGGTCAGACCGGTGGCATGGAGGTCTGCGGGGTGAGCTGACCCGCCCCCGGTATTCTGCTGGGCTCGGGGCGGCGGTGGTCGTACCGTTGTCCCGAACCGACCGTTCCATCCACATCTCGCCCCCGCCGACCGCCAGCCGGCGTAGGAGGAAACATGCCAGCCGACCGTATCGACGCCGTCGTCAGCCTCGCCAAGCGCCGAGGCTTCGTCTTCCCCTCCAGCGAGATCTACGGAGGCACCCGGTCGGCGTGGGACTACGGTCCGCTCGGCGTGGAGCTGAAGGAGAACGTCCGCCGGCAGTGGTGGAAGACCATGGTCCAGCAGCGCGACGACGTCGTCGGTCTCGACTCCGCGGTGATCCTGGCCCGCAAGGTGTGGGAGGCGTCCGGCCACATCGCCGAGTTCGTCGACCCGCTCACCGAGTGCCAGTTCTGCCACAAGCGGTTCCGGGCGGACCACATCGAGGAGGCGTACGAGGCCAAGCACGGCCACGCGCCCACCTCGCTCGCCGAGGTCAACTGCCCCAACTGCGGCAACAAGGGCACGTTCACCGAGCCGAAGATGTTCAACGGCCTCATGAAGACGTACCTGGGTCCGGTGGAGAGCGACGAGGGGCTGCACTACCTGCGTCCGGAGACCGCGCAGGGCATCTTCGTCAACTACAAGAACGTCGAGACGGTCGCCCGCAAGAAGCCCCCGTTCGGCATCGCGCAGACCGGCAAGTCGTTCCGCAACGAGATCACCCCGGGCAACTTCATCTTCCGGACCCGCGAGTTCGAGCAGATGGAGATGGAGTTCTTCGTCGAGCCGGGCACCGACGAACAGTGGCACGAGTACTGGCTCCAGGAGCGCTGGAACTGGTACCTCGACCTCGGCCTCTCGGCGGACAATCTGCGCCTGTACGAGCACCCTGCCGAGAAGCTGTCGCACTACTCGAAGCGCACGGTCGACATCGAGTACCGGTTCCAGTTCGGCGGCACCGAGTTCGCCGAGCTGGAAGGTGTCGCGAACCGCACCGACTTCGACCTCTCCACGCACAGCAAGCACTCCGGCGTCGACCTGTCGTACTTCGACCAGAGCAAGAGCGAGCGCTGGATGCCGTACGTCATCGAGCCGGCCGCCGGTTTGACCCGCGCGGTGCTCGCCTTCCTGCTCGAGGCGTACGACGAGGACGAGGCCCCGAACACCAAGGGCGGCGTGGACAAGCGCACGGTGATGCGGTTCGACCCGCGCCTGGCCCCGGTCAAGGTGGCGGTGCTGCCGCTGTCGCGCAACGAGGCGCTGTCGCCCAAGGCGAAGGACCTCGCGGCGCTGCTGCGCAAGCGCTGGGTGGTGGAGTTCGACGACTCGCAGGCCATCGGCCGCCGGTACCGCCGGCAGGACGAGATCGGCACCCCGTTCTGCGTGACCGTCGACTTCGACACCCTGGACGACAACGCCGTGACGGTCCGGAACCGGGACACCATGGGTCAGGAGCGCGTCTCCCTGGACCAGGTCGAGCGGTACCTCATCGAGCGCCTTCCCGGCTGCTGACGTGTAAGGAAGGGCCCCCTCATAACGCCTCAGGTATAGGAGGGGGCCCTTCCTAACTTCGCTGCCCAGCTGAGCGGAGTGGTATCGAGGGCCGTATGCGATCAGGCCTTTGCCTGCTCCGGGCCGGCTGGATCGACCCGGACCCGAAGCGTGGCGCCGACGCCCTGCCGGGACTCGTACGCGTCCTCGACAGTTTGTCGAATGCGGTCCGGATGGCGTCGGAGCTGTGCTGGCGTGACGTGCAGAACCAGGACACCGTGCCGACTCAGCTCGTTGTGCCGCTCCAGCGTCCGAGCCCAGTCGCTTGGGCTGAAGTGGTACTCCTGTGAATCGACCTCCAGCGCCACCGCCGAATCGTCCATGTACCCGTCCGGCGTCGGCAACACGGTCCCGTCGAGCGTGCGAAGGCGGGGATTCCACCGAATCCGCGGCAGGATCGGGCTGCCCGCCAAGCATTCGCGTAGCTCTGCCTCCGGAGCCGACCGGGTGCCGGCCACGACTTCCGCGTACGCCATCCTGACCAGCGCGGTGCGACTGCGCCGCGCCCGGCGGATCTCCTCATCCAACCCGGCCAGGTCGGTGAAACCGCGCTGGATGGACTCGGCGACGATGGCCCGCACCGGGCGAAGCTGCCCGAGGTCGCGGCCCGCGTCCACCACCGCCCGCGCCGGCGAGCACACGGGGTAGGGCGCGCTCGAACGCGGCCGGCTGTCCAGTGCCAGGGCCCGTCGAACAAGGGCGTAGCCCGCCGACCGGCGCCGCGCGCGGTGCGGCACCACCAGGTGTACGTCGGTGTTGCGCGGAATCTGCCGGAACCCGTACCAGGCGAGCGCGGCCAAGCTGGTGAGCTGCGCCTGCGGCCCGGCGTAGAGGGCTGCGGAGATCCGCCGTTGTTCATCGGTCAGCGTGCCCGTGAACAGGGCGTAGGTCGCTGGCAGGACGCGTTGCCATTGACCGCGCCGGGCCTGGCGGTACAGGTACATGTCGTCGTAGCCGGCGGCGAGCAACTGCGCCCGGGTGGCGATCTGCTGCTGCCGCTCGGCCATCGCCGCCAGCTCGGGTGGATGTTCACGCATGACCGCAGCTTGACCGCCGGAACCAGGCCGTGTCCCGCCCGGTCGTACGGCCTGTGGAAACTCCTGCCAGGTGTGGATAACTCGTTCGATCATGGTGCGGTGTGATATGCGTCGTGAAAGGAAGGGCCCCCTTCTATGCGCTAGGCGTTAAGAGGGGGCCGTTCCTTACACTTGTCCGGTGACCGCCTCGACCGTGCCCGCGCTGCGCCCGTTGACCCTCGGGCCGTACCAGGTGTCACCGCCGGTGGTGCTCGCCCCGATGGCGGGGATCACCAACATCGGCTTCCGCCGGCTCTGCCGTGAGCAGGGCGGCGGCATCTACGTCTGCGAGATGATCACGACCCGGGCGCTGGTCGAGCGGAACCCGAAGACGCTGCGCATGATCGCGTTCGGCGACGACGAGCAGCCGCGCAGCCTCCAGCTCTACGGCACCGACCCGGAGATCACCGCCGCCGCCGTCCGGATCGTGGTCGAGCGCGACCTGGCCGACCACATCGACCTCAACTTCGGCTGCCCCGTACCCAAGGTCACCCGCCGGGGCGGCGGCGCGGCGCTGCCGTGGCGGCGCCGGCTCTTCGCCCGCCTGGTGAAGGCCGCGGTGGATGCCGCCGCACCCTCCGGGGTGCCGGTCACGGTCAAGATGCGCAAGGGCATCGACGACGACCACCTGACGTACGTCGAGGCGGGGCTCGCCGCGCAGGAGGCCGGCGTCGCGGCGGTGGCGCTGCACGGGCGTACGGCCTCGCAGCGCTACTCGGGTACCGCCGACTGGGACGCCATCGCCACCCTCAAGCAGGCCCTGGACGTGCCGGTGCTCGGCAACGGCGACATCTGGGAAGCCGACGACGCGCTGCGGATGGTCGCCCACACCGGCGTCGACGGCGTGGTCGTGGGTCGCGGCTGCCTCGGTCGGCCGTGGCTCTTCGCCGACCTGGAGGCCGCCTTCAACGGTCGGCCGGAGCGGCGACTGCCCACCCTCGGCGAGGTGGCGGTGACCATGCGCCGGCACGCCGAGCTGCTGGTCGACCAGTTCGTGGCGGGCGCCCGCAACCCGGCCCGGGGTGAGCGGGACGGCTGCACCGACTTCCGCAAGCACGTCGCCTGGTACCTGAAGGGCTTCCCGGTCGGCGGCGAACTGCGCCGCTCGCTGGCGATGATCGAGAGCCTCGCCCAGCTCGACGACCTGCTGGGCAAGCTCGACCCGGCGGAGCCGTTCCCGGTCACCGCCCTGGGCCAGCCGCGCGGGCGCACCAACTCACCGGGCAAGGTCGCCCTGCCGGACGGCTGGCTGGCCAGCCGGGACGACGACACCGTGCCCGAGGGCGCCGAGATGGACGACTCCGGCGGCTGACGCCGCGCGGCCGGGGACGGCACCTCGAGCCCGACCGCTCGTCGCCGTCCCCGCCCACCGCCCTACCCGCTGTTCCGCGGCGCAAGATCCACGCAACATCGGTGTTGTTGCTGTTTCCGGCGCGTCTGAGGCAGCACCATCGGGGATGTTGTGAGGATCTTGGCGCGGGGCGCGGGGCGCGGGGCGCGGGGCGCGGGGCGCGGGGCGCGGGGCGCGGGGCGCGGGGCGACGTGTCCTGGGCATGCCGAAAGGGCCGGGCCCCGTGGTGGGGTCCGGCCCTTTCGGTTGAGTCTTAGCTGGTGGCGTAGCCGCGGGTGGCGATCCAGTCGGCGAGGTGCTCGACGGTGATGTCGTACGCGGCGGTGTTCGGGTCGGCCGAGTCGGCGATCCGCACCACGTTGCCGTTGTCGCGGTAGCCCACGACGCTGATGTAGTGCCCGCCCTCGAAGGAGTGGATACCACCGTCGGTGTCGACGCTGGTGCCGGCGATGTTGGCGACCACGGCCCGACCGTTGTCCACGGTGCGGACGATGTCGGCGCGCAGCTGGTCGGTCTGCTTGGCGTCGGCGTCGGGCTTGCTGATCTCGACGCTGTGGTAGGCGTCGGTCTTGCCGGTTTCCTTGTTCAGCACCGGGGTGATGTCGTTGATGCTGTTGGTGCCGGCCTCGGTGGTGCCCATCTCCTTGGCCATGGCGTCCACGCTGATGTCCTTGCCCTGCACGCTCAGCGCGTTGCGGGCGGCGGCGGGGCCGCAGTAGTAGAAGTTCGGCTGGGCTTCGTACCGCACGCCGAGTTGACGCTCGCCGTGGCCCTTGCGGTCGGTCTGGGTCTGCGACACGGGCTTGGCGGTGCTCTCGGCGGCGAAGGCGGTGGTCACGGGGCCGGCGATGGCGCCACCGGTGAACGCGAGGCCAGCGGCGGTCAGGGCGGTCTTACGAATCAGATCGGTACGCATGATGGCGTGCTCCTCTGCTTCATCCGGGGGAAGAACGCACCCGACACACGGGGGTGTGCCCGGCGGGGAAAGTTCGTGAGGGAGTTCTGTCCGGCGACCCGACAAGAGGGGGTCTGCGCGGGAGGTGGTGCAACGGTCCGCGATGGCGGGTCATTCCCGCACCGCTGGGCCGGGGGATGGCCGGTGGTGCTCGGTGGTGCGGGGGCGTAACGACGCCGACCCGACGGGTGTTCCCGGGGGCGGCTATCGGCCCTGGGCCGGTGGTGCGGGGGGTGTAACGAGCCCGGCCTGGCGGGTGTTCCCGGGGGCGACTCCGTCCGACGCCGTGGTGCGGGGCGTGCGACTGCCCGTCGGGTTTTCCTCGGCCGCCCCGAACCCTGGGGGCGCGGCGGCATGGCAGGTATAACGACCCCGCCGGGCCCGCGATTCCGCCTGCGCGGTGGCACCGACCACAGCATGCGGACGGCCGAAACCGGACAGACGTCACGTCCGTGACGCCGTACCCGGTGCGCCTCGGCGTGATCGTCACGAGATCGCCGATCTGGGATATCCGCACGCCGGGACGACGCCCCCATCTCGGCGACCTGGAGTCGATCATCCGCGCGATCCGGCGGCCCCTTGGGGGGCGATGTGGGGCATCCGGCGTGTCGGGGCGTGATCGACTCGACGTCGGCGATGTCGGGGTGTCCGGGCGTGCGGGATACCCCGACATCGGCGATCCCGAGTCGATCACCCCCCCGCTGGCGACCTCAGGGGCTCCCGCTGGCGGCCTGGAGGTATCGCGACCTCAGGGGGTCGCCGGGTCCGCCTGGGGTGCGCCGTGTTGGCGGGGGACGGTGGGCGTCGCCGGCCAGGGGATCTCGGGGCTGCGGTGGAAGGTGATGCCGGCGGCGGACCAGCGCGGGCCGTGGCCGGCCAGGCGGTCCCGGAAGCCGGCCCAGTCGTGCGTGGCCCGGGGCGACCAGCCCAGCTCGGCGATGGCGGGGAGCCGGGGGAGCAGCAGGAACTCGATGTCGGCCAGCGAGGTGACCGATTCGGTCCACAGCGGGGCCTCGACGCCCAGGACGGCCGTGGCGGGCACACCCGCGACGTGGGTGCCCGGATCCCAGTCGTACGCGCGTCGTACGTCGATGAGGCCGGCCCAGTCGTGCCCGATCGGGGTGTCCTCGGCGTACTTCATGTCCAGGTACGCGTGGTTACCGGGGGAGACGATCAGGCGGGCGCCTCGGCGGACGGCGTCGGCGGTGGTGGGATCGTCGGTGTCCGTACCCCACCATTGCAGGACCCGTCCGTCGACGTGTGCGGCCGGGGCGAGCTGGTGCCAGCCCACCACGGTCTTGCCGGTGTCGGCGACGAGTCGCTGCGTCCGCTCCACGAAACCGGTGTAGACCTCGCCCTTGACCTTGAACGCCTCGTCGCCGCCGATGTGCAGCCACGGTCCGGGGGTGAGGGCGGCCACCTCGCCGAGCACGTCGGCGATGAAGTCGTACGTCTGCTCGTCGGCCGGGTCGACGTAGCTGAAGCCGACCTCGGTGCCGGTGTACGGCGCGGGCGCGACCTTGTCCGGCGCGAGGCGCGGGTATGCGACGAGCGCCGCATTGGTGTGCCCCGGTAGGTCGATCTCCGGGACGACGGTGACGTGCCGGGCGGAGGCGTACGAGACGATCCGCCGGTAGTCGTCCTTGGTGTAGTGCCCGCCGGGGCCGCCGCCGACCTCGGTCGCCCCGCCGACGGTGGCGAGCCTCGGCCAGGAGTCGACGGCGATGCGCCAGCCCTGGTCGTCGGTGAGGTGCAGGTGCAGGTGGTTGAGCTTGTAGCGGGCCAGGTGGTCGATGACCCGCAGGACGTCCTCGACGGCGAAGAAGTGTCGGGCCACGTCGAGCATCGTGCCCCGGTACGGGAAGCGGGGGCGGTCCAGGATCGTGCCGCCGGGCAACGTCCAACGGGCAGTCACCGGGGTGGGGCTCTCGATGGCGGCGGGGAGGAGCTGCCGGAGGGTCTGGACGCCGTAGAACAGACCGGTGGCGGTCTCGGCGACGACGCGTACCCCGGTGGCGGTCACGTCGAGCCGGTAGCCCTCCGCCCCGAGGTCGGCGCTCTCGGCGTCGGTGCCGGGGGGCGGGAAGGCCGTACCGGCCAGGGTGAGGGTCAGGGTGCCGTTCTTCTCGGCCGCGAGGGTCTCGGCGACGGGCAGGGGGTACCCGGTCGCCGGGCGGAGCAGTTCGGCCAGCTGGTCGGCCACCTGCCGGGCGTCGGGCGCGGCGGTGACCCGGATGGCGGTGTCCCCGTCGAGCGTGAACGTCGCGGTCGGGTCCGCTTCGACCCGTTCCGGCGCGGGCACGACGTCGTCGAGGCGTGCCGGCGGGGCGAGCAGGTCGGCACCGGCCGTCCGTGCGGCGAGCGTGGCCAGGTCAGCGGCCTCCGGTTGGTGCTGGGTGGGCAGCGCGGCGGGGTCGGGGGTGGGGGAGGAGAGCGGAAGGGTTGACACGACGACGGCTCCGGAAGGGGTTATTTCGCGTCGGATATGGCAAAAGCGAGCTTCGGCAGAACCAGTGGCGTCAACAATACGAGGGCCGGAGAAATTGCGTGATCGTGCGCGTGGAAGCGTTCCCAAAAACCGGTACGAACGCGGATAGTCGTGATGGCTGTGCCTATTGTCACCGAACGGTCCCAGCCCACCCGATCTTCGCTTAACCTTCGCCCTGAACCTTCGTTAAGTGTCAATCCGGCGCGCGTGGGAGGCTCTGGTGGCAGCGCAAGAGAACGACGATCACAAGTACGTCTACGACTTCTCCGAGGGCAACAAGGACCTCAAGGACCTGCTCGGGGGTAAGGGCGCCAACCTCGCCGAGATGACCAACCTCGGCCTGCCCGTGCCGCCCGGTTTCACCATCACCACCGAGGCGTGCCAGGCATACCTCGCCACCGGACGGGAACCGGACGGCCTTGCCGAACAGATCGAGGCGCACCTGCGGGCGCTGGAGAGCGAGATGGGCAAGCGCCTCGGCGACCCGCGGGACCCGCTGCTGGTGTCCGTCCGTTCCGGCGCCAAGTTCTCCATGCCCGGCATGATGGAGACCGTCCTCAACGTCGGCCTCAACGACCAGAGCGTGGTGGGACTCGCCGCGCAGGCAGGCCAGAACGACCGCTTCGCCTGGGACTCCTACCGCCGACTCATCCAGATGTTCGGCAAGACCGTCTGCGAGGTGCCGGGCGAGGAGTTCGAGCACGCCCTCGACGAGGTCAAGAGCGCCAAGGGTACGCACAACGACCTGGACCTGGACGCGGACGACCTGCGGGGGCTGGTCGACGCCTACAAGAAGATCTTCGCCAAGCACACCGGGCGGGAGTTTCCGCAGCAGCCACGGGAGCAGCTCGACCTGGCGATCCGGGCCGTCTTCGAGTCGTGGAACGCCGAGCGCGCGGTGCTCTACCGCCGCCAGGAGCGGATCCCGGCCGACCTCGGCACGGCCGTCAACGTGGTGACGATGGTCTTCGGCAACCTCGGCCCGGACTCGGGCACCGGCGTCGCGTTCACTCGGGACCCGGGCAGCGGCGCGCAGGGCATCTACGGCGACTACCTGGCCAACGCCCAGGGCGAGGACGTGGTCGCCGGCATCCGCAACACCGTGCCGTTGCAGGAGTTGGAGCGGCTGGACAAGTCCTCCTACGACGAGCTGTTGTCGATCATGGCCCGGTTGGAGGAGCACTACCGGGACCTGTGCGACATCGAGTTCACCATCGAGCGCGGCAAGCTGTGGATGTTGCAGACCCGGGTGGGCAAGCGCACTGCCGCCGCCGCGTTCGTCATCGCCGGGCAACTCGTCGACGAGGGACTGATCGACGAGGACGAGGCGCTGCACCGGGTCAACGGCGCGCAGCTCGCCCAGCTCATGTTCCCCCGCTTCCAGCTCGACCACGAGTTCGAGGCGGTCGCCACGGGCATCGGCGCGTCACCCGGCGCGGCGTCCGGCAAGGTGGTCTTCACCTCCGCGCGGGCCGTCGAGCTGGCCGCCGAGGGTGAGTCGGTGATCCTGGTCCGCCGGGAGACCAACCCGGACGACCTGAACGGCATGATCGCCGCGAAGGGCATTCTCACCTCGCGCGGCGGCAAGACCAGCCACGCCGCCGTGGTGGCCCGGGGCATGGGCAAGACCTGCGTGTCCGGCGCGGACGCGATCGACGTCAACGTGCCCGCGAAGCGGTTCACCGTGGCCGGGCGGACCGTGAACGAGGGCGACGTCGTCTCCATCGACGGCACCACCGGCAAGGTGTACCTGGGCGAGGTGCCGGTCATGCCCTCGGAGGTCGTGCAGTACTTCGAGGGCAGCCTCGACGGCGAGCACGTCGACAACCCGCTGGTCCGGGCCGTACACCGGGTCATGACGCACGCCGACGGGAAGCGGCGGCTGGCGGTCCGCACGAACGCCGACACCGGCGCGGACGCGGCCCGGGCCCGGCGCTTCGGCGCCGAGGGCATCGGGCTGTGCCGTACCGAGCACATGTTCCTCGGCGAACGACGCGAGCTGGTGGAGCGGCTGATCCTGGCCCGCGCCGAGGGTGAGCGCGACGAGGCGCTGGCCGCGCTGCTGCCGTTGCAGCGGGCCGACTTCGAGGAGATCTTCCGCGAGATGGACGGCCTGCCGGTCACCGTCCGGCTCATCGACCCGCCGCTGCACGAGTTCCTGCCGCCGTTGGAACAGCTCGCGGTCAACGTGGCGGTCGCCCAGGAGCGCGGCGAGGACGTGGCCAAGGAGGAGGCGCTGCTCGCCGCCGTCCGGCGGATGCACGAGGAGAACCCGATGCTCGGGCTGCGGGGCGTACGCCTCGGCCTGGTCATCCCCGGCCTGTTCGCGATGCAGGTCCGGGCCATCGCCGAGGCCGCCGTCGCGGTCGTCCGCGGTGGCGGCAAGGCCTGCCCCGAGATCATGGTGCCGCTGGTCGGGGCCGTGCAGGAGTTGGAGACGGTACGCGCCGAGGCCGAAAAGATCATCACGGAGGTGGTCGGGGACAGCGGCGTCGAGGTGTTGATCGGCACCATGATCGAGGTGCCCCGGGCGGCGCTGACCGCCGGCCAGATCGCGGAGGCCGCCGAGTTCTTCTCGTTCGGCACCAACGACCTCACCCAGATGGGTTGGGGCTTCTCCCGGGACGACGTCGAGGGCGCGTTCTTCTGGCGCTATCTGGAGCTGGGCATCTTCGGCATCTCGCCGTTCGAGTCGATCGACCGCGACGGCGTCGGCCGGCTGGTCCGGATCGCCGCCGAGGAGGGGCGGGCCGCCCGCCCCGGGCTGAAGCTCGGCGTCTGCGGCGAGCACGGCGGCGACCCCGACTCGGTGCACTTCTTCCACTCCGTGGGCCTGGACTACGTCTCCTGCTCACCGTTCCGGGTGCCGGTGGCGCGTCTGGAGGCGGGCCGGGCGGCCGTGGAGACCGACGGCTCGGACAGTCGCTGACGCCGCGCGCCACGGCGGCCCGGGACGACCGGGCCGCCGTCGGCGTTCGTCACCCGCCGACGCATCGGGGGCGCGTCGATCGGCCGTTACGGGCGTAACCTTGGCTCGCTCGCAAACGGCCGATTGGGTACGCCGTCGAACGGGAAGGGTGACTGAATGACAAGCGTCTGGGAGAGCCTCACCGTCGATGCCCGTGATCCGGCGCGGCTGGCCCGCTGGTGGGCCGAGGCGCTCGGCTATCGGATCGTCTCGGAGAAGCCGAGCGGCGTGGAGATCCGCCAGTCCGATCGGTCCCCCGCCATCTTCTTCGGCCCGGTGACCGAGGGCAAGGTGCGAAAGAACCGGCTGCACCTGGACCTGCGCCCCGCCGACCAGGAGGCCGAGGTCGAGCGACTTGTCGACATGGGCGCCCGGCACGTCGACATCGGCCAGGGCGATGTGGAGTGGACGGTGCTCGCCGACCCGGAGGGCAACGAGTTCTGCGTGCTCCCTGCGCGCGAGGAGTGAGCGTCGACCCGGCGGACCGGCTGGTGGCGGAGCCCCCCAAGGACACCGGCCACCGCCGGTCGCCGTACGAGCGTGACCGCGCCCGGGTGCTGCACTCGGCCGCGTTCCGTCGGTTGGCCACCAAGACGCAGGTGCACACCGCCGGCACCGACGACTTCCTGCGTACGCGGCTGACGCACTCGTTGGAGGTGGCCCAGATCGCCCGGGAGATGGGCGCCCGGCTGGGCTGTGACCCGGACGTGGTCGACGTCGCCGGGCTCGCCCACGATCTGGGGCACCCGCCGTTCGGGCACAACGGCGAGGCCGCGCTGGATCTGCTCGCGACGCCCTGCGGTGGCTTCGAGGGCAACGCGCAGACGCTGCGGGTGCTCACCCGGTTGGAGGCGAAGGTACTCGCCCCGGACGGGTCGTCCGCCGGGTTGAACCTGACCCGGGCGTCGCTCGACGCGATCGGCAAGTATCCGTGGCCGCGCCGCCCGGGGCAGCGCAAGTTCGGGGTGTACGCCGACGACACGGCGGTGTTCGAGTGGCTCCGGGCCGGTGCGCCGGGGGACCGGCGCTGCCTGGAGGCGCAGGTGATGGACTGGGCCGACGATGTCGCGTACTCGGTGCACGACGTCGAGGACGGCATCCACGGCGGGTACGTCGCGCTGGGCCCGCTGCTCGCCGACGTCGACGAACGGGCCGCGCTCTGTGCCGACGTGGCCGCCACGTACTCGGGGGAGTCCCCGGACGACCTGGCCGAGGTGCTGGTCGCGTTGCTGGCCGACCCGCTGCTCGCCCCCCTCGCCGCGTACGACGGCAGCCACCGTGCCCAGGTTGCGCTGAAGGCCACCACGAGCGGCCTGACCGGCCGGTTCGTGGCGGCGGCGGTGGAGGCCACCGAGGAGCGGTACGGCCCCGGCCCGCACCGCCGCTACGCCGCAGACCTGGTGGTGCCGAGGCGGGTCCGGGCGCAGTGTGCGCTGCTCAAGGGCATCGCCCTGCGGTACGTGATGCGGCGCAGCGGGTTCCGGGGCCGTTACGAGCGGCAGCGGACGATGTTGGCCGAACTGGTTGCCGCGCTGGTGCGGCGGGCGCCGGACGGGCTCGACCCGATCTTCGCTCCGCTGTGGCGGGCCGCGCCGGACGACGACGCCCGGTTGCGGGTCGTGATCGACCAGGTCGCCTCGCTCACCGACCCGGCGGCGGTGAGCTGGCACACCCGTCTGGTCGACACCTCGACAACTTAGGTTAGCCTAACTGTATGACGGAACGCCCCAGGAACGTCACCTCGGTCCGGGTGCTACGCACCGAACGACCCACCCCGCACCTGATCCGGCTCGTCCTCGGTGGGGACGAGCTGGCCGGCCTGCCGGTGGGCGAGTTCACCGACCACTACATCAAGGTGGTCTTCCCGCAGCCCGGCGTCGCGTACCCGCAGCCGCTGGACCTCGCCGCCATCCGCCGGGACATGCCCCGCGAGCAGTGGCCCCGGCTGCGGGCGTACACCGTGCGCCGGTGGGACCCGCGCGCCGGCGAGCTGACCGTGGACGTGGTGCACCACGGCGACGAGGGCCTGGCCGGGCCGTGGGCCGCCGCGCTGCGCCCCGGCGACCCGGTGCACTTCGTCGGCCCCGGTGGGGCGTACGCGCCGGACCCGGACGCGGACTGGCACCTGCTGGTCGGCGACGAGAGCGCCCTGCCGGCGATCGCCGCCGCGCTGGAGCGGCTGCCGGTGGGCGTCCCGGCCCACGTCTTCGTGGAGATCGCCGACCCGGCCGACGAGCAGAAGCTGCTCAGCCCGGGGGCGGTCGAGCTGACCTGGTTGCACCGTGGCGAGCGTCCGGTGGGCGAGGCGCTGGTCGAGGCGGTGCGGGCGTTGGAGTTTCCGGCCGGGCAGGTGCACGCCTTCGTGCACGGTGAGGCGGCCTTCGTCCGGCACCTGCGCAGGCTGCTGCGCGGCGAGCGGGGTGTGCCGCTCGACCGGCTCTCCATCTCCGGCTACTGGCGACGCGGCATGGACGACGAGGGCTGGCGTTCGTCGAAGCAGGAGTGGAACCGGCAGGTCGCCGCCGAGGAGCCGGCCGCGGCCTGAACGCCGAGGAGCCGGCCGCGGCCTGAGCGTCGGCCAGGTCAGTCCTCGGCCGTCGCGGTGAGTCGTCGGGTGAGCAGCACCGCGTACCCGACGACCGCCACCGAGAGCAGGGCCAGCATCAGCTTCGGCTCGTGCACCACGACGGTGATCAGGACGACCGAGCCCACGCCGTAACCGGCGATGCCGAGGCGGCCGACGCTCGGCCGGTTCCACACCCAGTGCAACGCCAGCCCGCAGAGCATCCAGGCCATGATCGAGGCGGCCAGGACGAGCCGCAGTTCCATCGGTAGCCGCATCACCTCGTCGTCGGCCAGTCGGACCACCTGCCCGAGTGACCAGCCGAGCAGCAGCAGTGCGCCGCCGAGCGGGATGTGCAGGTAGGCGTACGTCTGGCCGCCGCGCAGCCGTCGCCGTGGCTCGCGGGTGGTGACGAAGGTGGTGTAGACCCACCAGACGCCGGCCGGCACCAGGAACGCCAGTCCGGCCGTCACGATCATGTGCGGCCGGGGATGGTCCGGCACCGCGAAGAGCAGATTGGCCAGCGCGCTGCCCAGCACGATGATGGTGAACTGCCCGATCCGCTCGGGTAGGTGCTGGTCGTCGACCGGAAACCGGTTGAGCCAGCGCTTGCCGACCCACGGGGTGGCCAGCTCGATGAGCATCGCGACGATCCACAACGTCGCACGCGCCGAGGCGGGAGCGGCCAGCGAGGCCAGCCAGATCAGCCAGCCCGACCCGAAGCCGAGCAGGTAGATCGTGGTCACCGTACGGGCCGGCGGGCTGGTCGGGCGGGCCCGCAGATACAGCAGCAGCAGCACACCCCGCACGATCAGGTAGCCGACCGGCAGGAGCACGCTCTCCGGCACCTCGTCCACCCCGAGCGTCATCGTGCCCGCGCCGACCAGCGCGACCAGGACCAGGAGCCGGTGCGGTACGTCGTCCGGGTCGAAGCGGGTGTCGTAGAACACCTGGCCCAACCAGGCCCACTGGACCACCACGAACAGCCCGAGCACGGCCAGCACGGCGCTGGGCGACGGCGTGGGATCGTCGCCCAGCCGGCGTACCACCGCCGCCAGGGCGTACACGAAGATGAGGTCGAGGAACAGCTCCAACCAGGTGGCGTGCCGTTCACCGGTGTCGTCCGTCTGCGGACCCTGCCCGCGCATCCGCAGCCGACCGGACACCCATCGTGGCGGCCGGGGCCCGTTGGCGCGTACCCTGCGCATCTGGTCATGGTCCCCGCGCGGACCCGGCGTGGGGGCCGGAACCGCCCAGCCGGCAGCGGTGGTCGCCACACCGGCGTCCCCCGGCCGGCGTGTCGCCGGTCGGGCAGGGCAGGATGTACGGCGAGGGGGTGGCGCATGGCTGGGCGGATCCGGGACGAGGACATCGCGCTGGTCCGGGAACGCACCTCGATCTCAGATGTGATCTCCGAGACGGTCACCCTGAAGTCCGCCGGGGGCGGCAACCTCAAGGGCCTGTGCCCCTTCCACGACGAGAAGAGCCCGTCGTTCAACGTCTCGCCGGCCCGCAACGTCTGGTACTGCTTCGGCTGCGGGGCCGGCGGCGACGCGATCAAGTTCCTGATGGACGCCGAGCACCTCAGCTTCGTCGAGTCCGTCGAGCGGCTGGCCGGACGCGCCGGCATCCAGCTGCGCTACGTCGAGGACGACCGGGGCGCCCCCCGCCCGCGCCCGCAGCAGGGCCAGCGCCAGCGACTGGTCGCCGCGCACGCCGCCGCCGTCGAGTTCTACCGGGCGCAGCTGCGCACCGCCGGGGCCCGACCGGCGCGCGAGTTCCTCGCCCAACGTGGTTTCGACCGGGCGGCCGCCGAGCGCTACGGGTGCGGGTTCGCGCCGGAAGGTTGGGACCTGCTCACCAAACACCTGCGTCAGCAGGGCTTCACCCACCAGGAGCTGGTCACCGCCGGGCTGTCCCGGGAGTCCCGCTCGGGCACGCTGATCGACCGGTTCCGTCGCCGGCTGCTCTGGCCGATCCGCGACCTGACGGGCGACGTGATCGGCTTCGGGGCGCGCAAGCTCTTCGACGACGACGACGGCCCGAAGTACCTGAACACCCCCGAGACCCCGATCTACAAGAAGTCGCACGTGCTCTACGGCATCGACCAGGCCAAGCGCGAGATCGCCAAGCAGGGCCGGGCGGTGATCGTCGAGGGCTACACCGACGTGATGGCCTGTCACCTGGCCGGGGTCACCACGGCGGTGGCGACCTGCGGCACGGCGTTCGGCGCGGACCACATCGGGGTGCTGCGCCGGCTCCTGCTGGACACCGACTCGGTGGCCGGTGAGATCATCTTCACCTTCGACGGTGACGCCGCCGGCCAGAAGGCGGCGCTGCGCGCGTTCGCCGACGACCAGCGCTTCGTCGGGCGGACGTTCATCGCGGTCAGCCCCGACAACATGGACCCGTGCGAGCTGCGCCTGGCCAAGGGTGACCTGGCCGTGCGGGACCTGGTCGCCCGCCGCGAACCGCTCGTCGACTTCGCGCTGCGGCACGAGATCAACCGCTTCGACCTGGACACCGTCGACGGCCGGGTGGAGGCCATGCGCCGGGCCGCGCCGCTGGTCGCGCAGCTCAAAGACCGGGAAAAGCGCCCAGAGTACGTCCGCAAGCTCGCCATGGACCTCGGTATGGAGATCGAGCCGGTGCAGCGGGCGGTGCTCGCCGCCGCCAACACCCCGCCGTCCGGTGCCCGGGACGCCGCGCCCGCTCCCCGGCCCGCCCCGGCCCCGGCCGAGCCGGCAGTGGACAGCCCACAGTCGATGGTCGAGCGGGAGGCGTTGAAGCTCGCCCTGCAACAGCCGGTGCTGGCCGGGCCGATGTTCGACGCGGTGGAGGCGACCGAGTACCGCCACCCGGTGCACGTGGCCGTGCGCACGGCCGTCGCGGCGGCCGGCGGGGCCGCGTCCGCGACCGGCGGCGCGGTCTGGATCGAGAAGGTCCGCGACGCCTGCGCGGACCTGGTCGCCGCGGCGCTGGTCGGCGAACTGGCCGTGGAGCCGCTGCGGATCGACGGTGAGCCCGACCCGCGCTACGTGTCGATCACCATGGCCCGGGTGCAGTTCGGCTCGGTGACCGCTCGCATCCGGGACCTCAAGTCGCGGATCCAGCGCATCAACCCGGTCAACAACAAGGACGAGTACTTCGCCGCCTTCGGGGAGCTGCTGTCGCTGGAACAGCACGCCCGGGCGCTGCGCGAGCAGGCCGCGGGAGGGCTCTGAGATGGGACTGTTCAGCCGCAAGCCGAAGCTGCCCCCGGCCGACCGGCCGCCGTTGGCCACCGACGAGCGGGTGCTCGCCTGGGCGGCGGTGGGCAACGGCGAGGGCGACGGCGTCGTCGTGGCCAGCAACCTCGGGCTGTGGCTGCCCGGTCGGGGGCACCGCATCGGCTGGCACGACCTGATCAAGGCGGTCTGGTCGGGTCGGGAGCTGACCGTCACGCCCGCCGAGACCGTCGTCGAGCGCGACGGCTACCTCGTGGTCGCCGACGGGCCGGCCGAGACGTACCTGCTGCTCGACCCCGGTGAGCTGCCGCACCAGGTGCGCGCCCGGGTGACCCGCTCCGTCGCGTACACCGAACACCACCCGGTGCCCGGCGGCGCGGCGCGGGTCGCGGCCCGCCGCGCGGCCGGGGCCGACGGTCTGACCTGGACGGTCCGACTCGACCCCGGCACACCGGCGGACGACGAGGCGGTGCTCGCCGAGACCGACCGCCTGGTCGGCGCGGCCCGCGCCGCGACCGCCCCGACGGACCTCTGACCGACGGTCAGCGCGCTCCCAGGTCGTTCAGCGCCTTCTCGGCGCCCCGGTGCAGCGGCACCGGCAGGGTCCTGCGGGCCTTCTCCAGCGAGATGCCCTTGGCCGCCGGGTTGGCCTGGGCCAGGACGTCGCGCTTCTCGAACACCGTCCGGGTGATCACGCAGGCGACGTTGGCGTCCAGGTCCTCGCGGACCAGCAGCACGTTCGGCACGACGATGGTCGGGGTGTCGGTCGCCGTCCGGTACACGTCCCGACCGATCGTGCCGGCCTGGTAGCCGGGGCCCAGCGTGGTCAGCTTCGGCAGCAGCGGCGCGATGTCGACGAACCGCACCGTGTCGCCGGCGGTGGTGAACAGGTCGGTCAGGCCACCGGTGGGCAGGCCACCGGACCAGAAGAACCCGTCTATGCTGCCGTCCTTGACGCCGTCGACCGTCTTGGTCAAGTCGAGTCGCTGCGCCCGGACGTCCTTCGCCGGGTCGAGTCCGGCGGCCTCCAGCAGCCGGTTTGCGATCACCTCCGTGCCGGACTTCGGAGAGCCCGTGGAGATCCGCTTGCCGCGCATGTCGGCCACCGAGGTGATCCCGGCGTCCTTGCGGACCACCACCTGCGTGTAGTTGTCATAGAGGCGGGCCAACGCCCGCACCGGCTGCGGCGCGGTGAAGCTGCCGTTGCCCTCGACCGCGCTGACCGCCGTGTCGAACAGCGAGAACGCCACGTCGTACTGGCCGCCGACCAACTGCTCGACGTTCTGCACCGACGCGCCGGTCTCGGCGGCGGTGCCGGTCAGCTTGCCGCCGGTCGCATCGGAGAGTTGCCCGGCCAGGGCGTTGCCGACCACGTAGTAGACGCCCGTCGAGTTGCCGGTGGCGATGCCCACGCGGGTCTCCCGGGCCACCTCGCAGGTGACCGCACTGGCCGTGTCGTCCGTGGCCGCGCCGCCCTGTTGGCCTCCGCAGCCGGTGACGCCCGCCAGGACGAGGGCGAGCGCGCCCACACCCGCCGCGAGCCGTACGTCGGTTCGTCTCACAGTCTCTCCTCTGTTGGTGTTCGCGGTCGGCCCTGTGCTGGTGTCTGCGGTCGGCCCGTGTCTGTTGGTGTCTGCGGTCGGCCCGCGGATCCGCGGCGGACGAGCACTCCCACTGCCGCGATGGCGGCCAGCGCCACGCCGACCGCGACCGGCACGGGTTCGAGCCAGAGCAGGGTGACCCCGCCGACAGCGCCGAGCACCCGCTCCGGTGCGCCGGCCGGGCCCACGCCGGGCAGCCAACCACCTGCGGAGACGGCCAGCACGGCCACGCTGAGCGCCGTGACCACCGCGGCGATGGCAACCTGTTGGACACCACCGATGCCGAGCAGGCCCAGCCCGGTCGGGGTGATGACGAACGCGATCGGAGTCAGGTACGCCGGCAGCGCGTACCGCAGGGTCTGCCACATGGTCGGCACCAGCCGGCCCCCGGTGACGGCGGCGGCGGCCACGGCCGCGAGGGCGGTCGGCGGGGACACCTCGGACAGCACGGCGAAGTAGAAGACGAACATCGCCGCGGCGGGCGCGGTAACGCCCAGGTCGAGCAGGGCCGGGCCGACGATCACCCACCCGATCACGAACGAGGCGGTGACCGGCACGGCCAGGCCCAACAGGCTGAGCGCGACGGCCGCGAGCAGTGCCGTGAGCACCAGGACCAGCGTCGGGTTCGAGGTGGCCGCCTTAGCCCCGCCGATCAGCAGCGCCGCCGCCTGCGGCCCGAGCCCGGTCTTCGTGGTGGTCGCCGTGATGATGCCGGCGGCGGCGCACACGGCGGTGACGGCGAGCACCCCGCGTACGCCGGTGACCAGGGCGGTCACCAGCCGGGCCGGGGTGAGTCGGTGCGTACGGTCCAGCCACGACAGGGCGGCGGTGAGGACGATGGCGAAGACGACCGCCCTCATCGCGGAGACGCCGACCGCGAGGAACACGATGATCGCGATCAGCGAGGCGAAGTGGTAGCCGAACCGGCCCAGCAGCCGCCACGGCGAGCCGACGTCGAGCACGACCGGCTGTACGCCGGACCGGCGGGCATCGATTTCCACGGAGAGCAGGATGCCCAGGTAGTAGAGCACCGTCGGCACCGTCGCCCAGCCCAGCACCTGGAGGTAGGAGACGCCCAGGTACTCGGCGATGATGAACGCCGCCGCCCCCAGGGTGGGCGGGGAGAGGATCGCCCCCACCCCGGCAGCGGCCAGCATGCCGCCGGCCCGTTCCGGTGGATAGCCGGCGCGACGCAGCAGCGGCCAGGTGACCGCGCCGATGCTCACCGTCGTCGCCGCGCCCGAGCCCGAGACGGTGCCGAGTAGGAAGCCCGACGCCACCGCCGTCCGACCGGCGGCGGTCCGGGAACGACGGAACGCGGCGGCCGACAGGTCGACGAAGAACCGTCCGGCCCCGGACAGCTCCAACACCGCGCCGTAGATGGTGAACAGCACGATGTACGAGGCGGCCACGTCCAACGGGGTGCCGTAGAAACCGCTGTCGGAGTTGTAGAACGCGTCGACGAGTTGACGGAAGTCGAGCCCGGCGTGCGCGACCGGCCAGGACTGCGGCAGCAGCCCGCCGTAGTAGCCGTACCCGAGGAACAGCAGGCAGACCGCCGGCAGGATCCAACCCGTCGTACGCCGGCACGCCTCCAGCAGCAGGAGCAGCAGTACGGTGCCGAGGACCAGGTCGGTCGGCGCGAGCAGGCCCTGCCGGTCGAGGAACGCGTTGTAGCCGCCGCCACCCGTACCGATCGTGATCGGCAGGACGGGATAGAGGCAGGCCGCCACGGCCACGGCGGCCAGTACCCAGTCCGCGACGGTGGGCCGGGTGCTGGCGGCGCTGGGTCCCGTGCTGTCGGCGGGCCCGGCCGTGCTGGCGGTGTGTTCTGTGCTGGCCGTGTGTTCTGTGCTGGCCGTGTGTTCTGTGCTGGCGGTGTGTTCTTTGCTTGCGCTGGCTTGTCGGCGGCGGCGCAGGCGGGTCCAGCGCGGCAGGTCGGCCGGGTAGGCGAGGAAGACCAGCGGGAGCACACCCGCCAAGAAGATGATCAGGTAGTACTTGCTGCCCTGCGCGAGTGGGCGGAACACCTGCCAGAGAGCGAGCGCGCCGACCGCCAGCGCCACCGTGCCGAGCAGGAGGGCCGCCGGACCGGCCAACACCCGGCCGGGCTTCTCGTCCTCGAACTGGGCAGCCAGGTCCCTTGTGGCCCGCTCGGCGGCGCCGGCCGGACCGGCCGGTCCTGCGGTCTGGGTCGGGGCTGCGGTCTGGGCCGGTCCCGCTGTGTCGGCCGGCGGCGCGGTCTCTGTCGCTGCACGTGGTCGGGGTGGCCGGTCGGTCGCGTTCGTGTCGGGCCCGCCGCCGGATGAGTTGGCTGGTCGGGCGGGTGACGGCGGACCATCGGGCGAGCTGGCGGGCGACACAGGGGGACGATACCTGTCGATTGGCCGATGGCGTGGGGCATTGATCGGCGTTTCGCTTCCGGCGGCTCGGACGCGCGCATATTTCCGTGGAGGGGTGTCGGACCCGGCGGTTAGGGTCGGGCGGTGACTACCGGGCGACCACTGATTCAGGCCCGCGGGCTGGTGAAGCGGTTCGGTGACTTCACCGCCGTGGACGGCATCGACGTCGAGGTACAGGCGGGCGAGGCGTTCGGGTTCCTCGGGCCGAACGGCGCGGGCAAGTCCTCCACCATGCGGATGGTCGGCTGCACCTCCCCACCGAGCGCTGGCGAGCTGCGCATCCTCGGCCTGGACCCGGTGGCCGACGGACCGGCGATCCGCGCCCGCCTCGGGGTGTGCCCGCAGCTCGACAACCTCGACCCGGAGCTGACCGTCCGGGAGAACCTGACCGTCTACGCCCGCTACTTCGGCATTCCACGCCGGGCGGCCCGGGCGCGGGCCGACGAGTTGCTCGACTTCGTCCAGCTCAGCGAGCGGGCCGACAGCAAGGTCGATCCGCTCTCCGGCGGGATGAAGCGCCGCTTGACCATCGCCCGCGCCCTGGTCAACGAACCGGACATCGTGCTGCTGGACGAGCCGACCACCGGGCTCGACCCGCAGGCCCGGCACCTGGTGTGGGAGCGCCTGTTCCGGCTGAAGCAGCAGGGCGTCACGCTGGTGCTCACCACGCACTACATGGACGAGGCCGAGCAGATCTGCGACCGGCTGGTGGTGATGGACGGTGGGCGGATCGTCGCCGAGGGCTCACCTCGGGCGCTCATCGAGCGACACTCCACCCGCGAGGTGGTCGAGCTGCGCTTCGCGGCCGAGTCGCAGGCACCGTTCGCCGACAAGCTCGACGGGTTGGGGGAGCGGGTCGAGGTGCTGCCCGACCGCGTACTGCTCTACGTGCCCGACGGCGACGCGGCGGTCGCCGAGGTGACCGCGCTGGGGTTGCAGCCGGCGAATGTGCTGGTGCGCCGCAGCAGCCTGGAGGACGTCTTCCTGCACCTGACCGGCCGCACCCTGGTCGACTGAGGCGCTGCCGCTGCCGCGGCCGCGCGCTTCGCAGATCTTGGACACTTCCCGTCAGCAGATGACGGGAAGTGTCCAAGATCTGCTCTAGGTGTACCGGTCAGCTTCGCTCATCGGGCTCTGGCCCAGGTGAGGAAGCGGTCGGCCAGGCGTCCGGGGTCGAGGCTGGGGAGGTCGCCGGTGGCCTCGTCGAGCAGCGTGGCGAGGTAGATGAGCAGGCCGGTCCGGTTCTCCCGGTACTCGCCGAGCAGCGCCAGCCGGGCCGGGGAGCAGGGCCACCCGGCGCCGCAGACCCGGCAGCGCCACGACGGGCGGGCCGCCACATGCGCACGGTAGCGGGGCATGAATGCCTCCCTGGGTCGTGAGCCGACGTGCTCGGGTCGGGCAGGTCCTTTGCTCTGCTTCCACCGACGCAACACTCGAAGGCTCCCGGTGTTGCCTCCGGTGAAGCAGAGCAAAGGGTGGGTGGGAGCGCCCCGGATCGGGGGTCACGGGGCGCTCCCGGCCTGGTTCCGCCCGCCGTCCGATCCCGTGAGCGGTTCCGCTGCGTGACACTCTGGTGACGACGCGACTACGGTGGGAGGTTCCGCGCGCCGACGACCAGCGCGTACGACGGTCGGCCCGGCACGGTACGAAGATGTACGGAGGTTGTCCGTGGAGAGTTCGTCCATGCTGGAGCACTTCGCGGAGGAGCTGCGGCTGGCCCGGACGGACCGGGGCCTGTCGCAGGCGGCACTCGCCGAGGCGTTGAGCTATTCGGGTGCGCTGGTCGCCAAGGTGGAGACCTCCGAGCGCCGGCCGAGCCTGGACTTCGCGCGCCGCTGCGACGTCGTGCTCGCCGCCGACGGCCGGTTCGAACGCATCCAACGGCGGATCAGCCGCGAGATCGTCGTGCCGTGGTTCCGCGACTGGGCCGGCGTCGAGCAGGAAACCACCGCACTACGGTGGTTCGAGCCGCTCTACGTGCCCGGTCTGGTCCAGACCGAGTGATATGCCGGTGCCGGGTTATTCGCACCTGACGAGGTCGAGCAGCAGGTGACCGCTCGACTCGACCGCCAGGGCGTGCTCACCCGGGACCGACCACCGCTGCTCAGCGTGGTCGTCGACGAGTACGCGCTGCGCCGCCGCGTCGGCGAGCCGGAGGTGATGCGCGAGCAGTTGCGGCACCTGGTGAAGCTCGGGTCGGCCCTGCCCCGGTTCAGAATCCAGGTCGTGCCGCTGTCCGCCGGTGCTTACGCTGGGCTCGATGGTCCCTTCGTGATCGCCACTGCGGCAACCGGTGAGGATGTCGTCTACCTCGACGGGCAGCGTCACGGGCAGGTCATCGACCGGTCCGATTACGTGCGTCAGATGGTCGAGGTGTGGGAGTCGATCCGGGGTGAGGCACTATCGCAGCAACAGTCCCTCGACCTGATCGCGGAAGTGGCGGAGACATGGAACTGACCGGTGCCCGGTGGCGCAAGAGCACTCGCAGCAACGGCAGCGGCGGGGCCTGTGTGGAAGTGGCCGACAACCTGCCGGGCCTGGTGGCCGTGCGTGACTCGAAGGACCCGGGCGGCCCGGTGCTCGTCTTCGAGCCCGGGGCGTGGCGGGCGTTCGTCGGGCCCGGTGCCGGAGTCCGGTAGGTCGCCGGCCCGCGAATCCTGGGCCCGGTAGGTCGCCGGGGCAGTAGATGCTCGGCTGGTAGCCGCGGGGCCGGTCGGTCCCTGGACGGTCGCGTGGTCGAGCCGCCTGGTCCTGCACATCACCAAGGTCCACTCGGCTTTCAGCTAACCGGGGTGTTTGCGGGACCGGGACAACCCGCTTTCCGGGAGCCCGGGTTGATCTGCCACGAGGAACTACGGCAGCAGCGACGGAAGCGAAGAAGGTGGCGGAGACATGGAGCTGAGCGGCGCGCGGTGGCGCAAGAGCACTCGCAGCAATGGCAGCGGCGGCAACTGCGTGGAGGTGGCCGACAACCTGCCGGGAGTGGTGGCCGTGCGTGACTCGAAGGACCCGAGTGGTCCGGCGCTGGTGTTCACGGCCGACGCGTGGCGCGCCTTCGTTGGGTCCGACGCGGCCCGTCGAGCATGATCCACACCAGATCGCCGATCTGGGGGTGTCCGGGCGGGCGGTTTCAAGTGGTGGTTGCAACCAGGTGTTTGTGGAGTACCTCGGCTGGATTCTGCCAGTCGAGGGTTTGGCGTGGTCGTCCGTTGAGTTCTCGGGCCACGGCGTCGAGGTCGTCCTGGGTCCAGGTGCGAAAGTCGGTGCTGGAGCGGGGGAAGTACTGGCGCAGGAGACCGTTGGTGTTCTCGTTGCTGCCGCGTTGCCATGGGCTGTGGGGGTCGCAGAAGTAGACCTTGCAGTCGGTGGCCAGGGTGAACACCGGGTGGTAGATCATCTCGATGCCCTGGTCCCAGGTCAGGGTCTTGCGCAGCTCGGCCGGCAGCCGGCGCATGAGACCGGTGAGGGTGTCGATGACCTGTTCACTGACCCGCGATTCGGGCAGAGCGCCAAGCATCACGTATCGGGTGGCCCGCTCGACCAAGGTGATGATCGCGCTGGAGCCTCGGGCGCCGATGACCAGGTCACCTTCCCAGTGCCCGGGCACGGCCCGGTCTTCGACCTCGGCCGGGCGGGTTGAGATGTGGAAGTCACGCACCCACGGGCGTCCCCGCAGCGCGCCGGCCTGGCGCGACTGGGGCCGTCGGCCAGCGCGTCCCGAGCGCAGCGCGACTTGCCGGGCGAGTTCCTGGCGCATTCCACCTCGGGCCTGGAAGTAGATCGCTTGGTAGATCGTCTCGTGTGACACCCACATCTCCGGCCTGTCGGGGAACTCCCGCCGCAGCGACCGAGCGATCTGCTGCGGCGAGTGCCGCTGACACAGACGATCCTTGACCGTCTGCCACAACGGCGGCCACGCCCGCCCCCACCTCGGACGCAACTTGCCCTCACGAGGACGCCGCGCCCGCGCATCCGCCTTGTCCTGAGCGTTGCGGTGAGAGTACTTCCACCGGTACGCCCCACCCCATCCCTTCGGATAGCCCACCCCGGCCACATAACCCGGGTCAGGCCCGAACGGATGCCGCTGACCCGCCGGCACCCGACCCCCGGTGCCACAGTGATTCCGCGACAACTCCCGCCAAACCGTCGAGCGATGCCGCCCAATCACCTCCGCGATCTGCGGGAACGTCAACCCCTGACCGAACAACACCTCAATCTGCGCCCGCTCCGCGGACGACAACCTCTGCCCCGGCATGACCCCTCATCCTGACGAGAATCCACCCCGTTGCAACAACCACTTGAGCCCAAGGCGATGGGATGCCGCCACGTCGCCGATCTGGAGTGGATCATCGCGCGGGCAGCCCTCGCTGGCGTGGCGGGTGATCCACTCGACTTCCCGGATGTCGGGGCTTCCCCCGGCCGTCGACACCGCGACTTCCGGGAAGACGAGTCGATCACGCAATCGCGGCGGTCGGGCGTGGCGTAAAGGGGTCGCGGTCTGTCGTACCCCTTGGGTAGACAGGTCGGGGTCGATGCGGGCGGAGGTGGCGCGGTGAGTGTGGCGGAGCGGGCGGGGGCGAGACCGGGGCTGCCGTGGGCGCCGGCGTCCGCGGTGTTCGGCTACTACCTGATCGGGCTGCGGCGCACCTGGCGGGCCGGGGTGTTCTCGTCGTTCCTGCTGCCGTTGCTGACCGTGCTCGGGTTCGGCGTGGGCGTCGGGGGCTACATCGACCAGGGTGTCGACGGGGTGCCCTACCTGAACTGGCTGGTCCCGGGGCTGATCGCCTCGACCGCGCTCCAGGTGACGGTGGGCGACTCGACGTGGCCGGTGTTCAGTAACTTCCAGTGGGTCAAGAGCTACCAGGCGCAGAGCGCGTCGCCGCTGCGCGTCGGTGACATCCTGGCCGGGCACCTGGCCTTCGTGGTGTTCCGGGTGGTCACCACGATCGCGGTTTTCCTGCTGGTCACCGGCCTGTTCGGGGCGTTGCGGTCACCGTGGGCGGTGGTCACCCTGCCGGTGGTGGCGTTGCTCGGGCTGGCCGTGGCCGCGCCGACCTTCGCGTACGCCGGGGTGGTGCCCGGTGACAGCTGGCTGGCGATGCTGTTCCGGTTCGCGGTCATCCCGATGAGCCTGTTCGCCGGGGTGTTCTTCCCGGTCGAGTCGCTGCCCGAGGCGCTGCGCTGGCTGGCGTACGCGACACCGTTGTGGCACGCCGTCGACCTGTGCCGGGCCGCCACGCTCGGAGTCGCCCCACAGTGGTCCGTCGTCGGCCACCTGCTCTATCTGGCCGCCTGGGCGGTCGCCGGGTGGCTGCTCGCGCTGCGCACCTTCCGCCGCAAGCTCGTCGTCTAGGGGGAACCCGTGGTCACGCTGGTCCTGCCCCGGCTGGTCGACGTCTCCGGCGCGTCCCGCCGGTCGGCGTCGGTGGTCGGGCGCAACGTCACGGCCCTGAAGGCCGTCTACTGGCTGCTGTTGCTCTCCGGCTTCGTGGAGCCGCTGCTCTACCTGCTCTCCATCGGCCTGGGCGTGGGAGCGCTGGTCGGGGACCTGCCGTTGCCCGACGGGCGGCTGGTGTCGTACGCCGAGTTCGTGGCTCCGGCGATGCTGGCCTCCTCCGCGATGACCGGGGCGATCTCGGAGACCACATTCAATTTCTTCGGCAAGATGAAGTACATGAAGCTGTACGACGGGATGATCGCGACCCCGGTCCGCCCGTTCGAGATCGCCCTCGGTGAGCTGGGCTGGGCGATGCTGCGGGGCAGTGCGTACTCGGCGGCGTTCCTCGTGATCATGGTGGCGCTCGATCTGACCACGGTGCCCCGGGCGGTCACCGCGCTGCCGGCGGCGGTGCTGGTCGGGTTCGCGTTCGGCGCGCTCGGCATGGCGGTCGCCACCGTGATGCGCAGTTGGCAGGATTTCGACCTGGTGGGGTCGGTCCAGTTCACGCTGTTCTTCTTCTCGGGCACGTTCGTGCCGGCGCAGGCCTATCCGACGCTGCTGCGCTGGCTGGTCGAGGTCACCCCGCTGTACCGGGCGGTGCACCTGATCCGCGGGGTCACCGTGGGCACCGGTGGCTGGCTCTGGCTGCTCGACGTGCTCTACCTGCTGGCGATGATGGCGGTCGGTCTGCTGGTGGCCTCGCGCCGGATGGGCAGGATGCTCTACAAGTAGGGGGTTATGCCGACCCGTCGACGGGGCATGTCCGCAGGTGACACCGCCGACGACGAGGAGGGGCGATGGCCTCGGACGAGTCTCCCGCCCAGCGCGAGCGCGACCACAGCACCGCGCCCGACAGCACCGCGCCCGACAGCACCGCGCCCGCTGCCAAGCACGGTCGGAGCGAGCACGATCCCCGCAGGCGAGGCACCGAGCGTGACCGTGCGAGCGCGGCGGTCGGGCCGGTCGGGCCGGACGACGGCCCGGACAGCCCCACCGACCTGCCCGGCAGCGGCTGGAAGGCGGCGATCCGTCGCACGGTCAGGGAGTTCCAGGACGACAGCCTGACCGACTGGGCGGCGGCGTTGACCTACTACGGGGTGCTGTCCATCTTCCCCGGGCTGCTGGTGCTGATCTCCATCCTCGGGCTGCTCGGGGAGAGCGCCACCGAGGGCGTCAAGGACACCGTCAGCCAGGCGGTGCCGAACGACAGCATCCAGACGATCATCAACGACGCGATCAGCGCGGCGAACGAGAACGGCGGGCTGGCCAGCGTCGCGGCGATCATCGGTCTGCTGGCGGCGTTCTGGTCCGCGTCCGGGTACGTGGGCGCGTTCATGCGCGCCTCGAACACCATCTACGACGTGCCGGAGGGTCGGCCGATCTGGAAGACGTTGCCGATCCGGCTCGGCGTGACCGCGGTGATCGGGGTGCTGCTGCTGGCCAGCGCGGTGATCGTGGTGTTCACCGGTCGGCTCGCCGAGGCGGTGGGGGATGTCGTCGGCCTCGGCTCGACGGCGGTCACGGTGTGGGACATCGCCAAGTGGCCGGTGTTGCTGATCCTGGTCAGCCTGATGTTCGCCATCCTCTACTGGGCCTCGCCGAACGCTCGGCACGGCGGGTTCCGGTGGGTCAGCCCGGGTGGCGTGCTGGCCGTGGTGATCTGGCTGGTGATCTCCGGCCTGTTCGCCTTCTACGTGGGCAACTTCGGCTCGTACAACAAGACGTACGGGGCGCTGGCCGGTGTGATCGTCTTCCTGGTCTGGCTGTGGTTGAGCAACATCGCGATCCTGCTGGGTGCCGAGTTCGACGCGGAGTTGGAGCGCGGTCGGGCCATCTCGGCGGGGCACCCCGTCGACGACGAGCCGTACGTCGAGCTGCGCGACGACCGCAAGCTCCGCAAGAAAGGCGCCGCGCACACCAACTGAGCCACCCGTACCCGCCCCGCCAGCAGAGACCCGCTGGCGGGGCGGGTTCGCGTCGGTCGATGAAACTGCACGCGAGCGCCCGGGGGCACGCCGTTATCCTTTTCTTGATCCACTTTTAGCTTTTGTTCCTTCGGACAAAAGTTGGGAACGGAACGGCTGAAGCTCTGGACAGGCGGCGCAGCGCGCTCCTACTGTGTCGGACACAACACATCGGCATTGCGTCGATGTGAACGAGTCCGATGAAGAGGTGAACCGCGCGTGCGGAGCGTCGACCCCCTGCACGTCCGACTGTTGCGGTTGCTCCGCGACGAGGGGGCCGTGTCCCGCGCCGAGCTGGGCGACCGGCTCCAGATGCCGCGCCCGCGACTGCTCGCTGAGCTGGATCGCCTGGTCGCGCTGGGGTACGTCGCCGAGGCCGGTTTCGCCGCCTCCCGGGGCGGGCGTCGCTCGACGCTCGTCGAGCTGAACCCGAAGCTGCGCTTCGCCGCCGTCGACCTGGGCGCCAGCTCGATGGACGTCGAGGTGGTCAACGGCCGCCTCGAACCGGTGGCCCACTACGCCGAGCCGGCCGACATCCGCAGCGGCCCGAAGGTGACCCTGCAACGGGTCAACGAGCTGCTGCACAAGGCCCGGGTCGACGGGGCGTACGAGCGGCTGGACGCGGTCGGCATCGGCGTACCCGGGCCGGTCAGCTTCCGCGACGGCGTACCGGTGTCGCCGCCGATCATGCCGGGCTGGGACCGGTTCCCCGTCCGCGAGCTGCTCAGCCGGGAACACGCCTGCCCGGCGGTGGTCGACAACGACGTCAACATCATGGCCATCGGGGAACGCCACGGCGGGGTCGCCCACTCGGTGGACGACTTCCTCTTCGTGAAGATCGGCACCGGTGTCGGCTGCGGCATCTACCTCTCCGGCGAGGTCTACCGGGGCACCGACGGCTGCGCCGGGGACATCGGCCACATCCAGGTCGACGCGCACGGCCCGATGTGCTCCTGCGGCAACGCGGGCTGCCTCGAGGCGCTGTTCAGCGGCGCCGCGCTGGCCAAGGAGGCGTTCGCCGCGGCCCGCAGCGGGGCGTCGCCGGCCCTGGCCGAGCGGTTGAGCCTGCGCGGCACGGTGACCGCCCTGGACGTCGCCGAGGGCGCCGTCGAGGGCGACGTGACCTGCATCCAGTTGATCCGCGACGGCGGACGGCGGGTCGGCGGCGTGCTCGCCGGCCTGGTCAGCTTCACCAACCCGTCGATGATCGTGATCGGCGGCGGGTTGGCCCAGCTCGGGCACATCCTGCTCGCCGAGATCCGCAGTGTGGTCTACCGCCGGTCACTGCCCCTGGCTACCGGCAACCTGCCCGTCGTGCTGTCCGAGTTGGGTGGCCGGGCCGGTGTCGCCGGCGCGGCCGTGCTCGCCAGCGACGTCGCCTTCGGGGAAGCATCATGAGCGAGGAGGAGACCGTGGCCCTGTCCGACGAGACCGCCACCACCGGGTCGGCCGACGCCGACGCCGCCGCGCCGCTGGTCGAAGCTCCGCCCGACACCGTCGCGGGCGAGGTGGTCCTGCGCCTCACCGACGTGGTCAAGACCTTCCCCGGCGTACGCGCCCTGGACGGGGTCCAACTCGAGGTACGCGCCGGAGAGGTGCACTGCCTGCTGGGGCAGAACGGCGCTGGCAAGTCCACCCTCATCAAGGTGCTGGCCGGCGTACACCAGCCGGACTCCGGGGTGGTCGAGTGGCGCGGCGAGCCGGTCACCTTCGCCAACCCGCAGGCCGCCATGAAGGCCGGCATCGCCACCATCTACCAGGAGCTCGACCTCGTCGAAGACCTCTCGGTCGCGGAGAACGCGTTCCTCGGGCACGAGTACCGCAGCCTCGGCTTCGTCCGGCGCGGCCAGATGGCCCGGCACACCCGGCAGATCCTCAGCCGGCTCGGGCACGGCGAGATCCCGCCCGGTCGGATGGTCCGCTCCCTGCCGGCGGCCGGCAAGCAGATCGTCAGCATGGCCCGGGCGCTGTCGCACGAGGCGCGACTGATCATCATGGACGAGCCGAGCGCGGTGCTGGCCCACGACGAGGTCGGCAACCTGTTCCGGATCATCCGCGAGCTGACCGCGCAGGGCATCGCCGTCATCTACATCTCCCACCGGATGGAGGAGATCCGCGAAATCGGCGACCGGGTCACCGTACTCAAGGACGGCCGGACCACGGCGGCGAACCTGCCGGCGCGCGACACCCCGACCCGCGACCTGGTCAGCCGGATGACCGGCCGGACCATCGAGTACGTCTTCCCGGACCGCCCGGCCGACGACACCGCCGGCGTCGACCTGCTCCAGGTGGAGGGGTTGACCCGCACCGGCGAGTTCGCCGACGTCTCGCTGACCGTCCGGGCCGGGGAGATCGTCGGCATCGCAGGCCTGGTCGGCTCCGGCCGGTCCGAGCTGCTGGAGACGATCTACGGCGCCCGACTGGCGGAGGCCGGCACGGTGCGGATGGACGGCAAGGCGCTGCGCCCCGGCGTCGGGGCGGCGGTACGGGCCGGCATGGGCATGGCCCCGGAGGAGCGCAAGAGTCAGGCGCTGCTGCTGGGCGAGCCGATCTACCGCAACGTCACGCTTGCCACCTTCGGCCGGTACGCGCGGCTCGGCTTCACCAACGCGGCGGCGGAACGCGCCGAGGCGGACCGGATCGCCGAGACCCTGGAGCTGCGTCCCCGGGACGTCGACCGGCCGGTACGCACCCTGTCCGGCGGCAACCAGCAGAAGGTGGTGGTCGGCCGGTGGTTGCTCGGCGGCACCAAGCTGCTGCTGCTCGACGAGCCCACCCGGGGTGTGGACGTGGGCGCCCGGGCCGAGTTGTACCAGGTCATCCGCTCACTGGCCGCGCAGGGCGTCGGCGTGCTGCTGGTCTCCAGCGAGGTGCCCGAGGTACTGGGCCTGGCCGACCGGGTGCTGGTCATGCGCGAAGGCCGGGTCGTCCGCGAGGCGGCGGCCGGCGAACTGGACGAGAACACTGTGCTTGACCTCGTGATGGCGGGGTCCTTGATGGAAGGCGCACCGGCATGAGCGACGCGACTCCCACACCCACCGCGACACCGGAGCGCCCGCAGCTTCCGGCCCAGTCGCCGCCGGTGGACCCGGCGGAGACGGCGGTGGCCAGCGACAAGGCGGCATCGGTCGGCAAGCTCTCCTGGTGGCGGGGCGACGGTGGCGACGGCGCGAAGCGCAACCTCGGCCTGATCGGCGTGCTGGCCGCGCTCGTCGTGGTCGGCGCGATCACGAAGCCGGACCTGTACGGCGACCCGACCTGGGTCTGGAACAACGTCCTGGCGATCCTTCAGCTCGCCTCGGTCGTCGGTGTGGTCACGGTGGGCATGACCTTCGTGATCATCGGCGGTGGCATCGACCTGTCGGTCGGCGCGATCGTCGCGCTGGCCGGGGTCTGGTGCACCACGGTCGCCACCCAGAGCTACGGCGCCGGGGGCATGATCTTCACGGCCCTCGTGGTGGGCATCTGCGTCGGCCTGGTGAACGGCGTGCTCATCTCGTACGGCAGGTTGGTGCCCTTCATCGCGACCCTCGCGATGCTGGTGGCCGCGCGCGGCCTGGCGGCCTCGATCTCCAACAAGCAGACGCAGGTGTCGAGCAGCACGTTCATCAACGACATCGCCGCCCGCAAGGTGATCGGCATCCCGATCCTGGTCTACATCCTCGGCGCGGTCGTGCTGGCCGGTTGGGTGCTGCTCAACCGGACGACCTTCGGCCGGCGGACCATCGCCGTCGGCGGTAACCCGGAGGCCGCCCGGCTGGCCGGTATCAACGTCCGTCGGCACACGATGCTGCTCTACGCGCTCTCCGGTCTGTGCTGCGGCATCGCCGCCATCATGCTCACCTCGCAGGCCACCTCGGCGCAGGCGGCGATGGCCAACCTGTACGAGCTGGACGCGATCGCCGCGGCGATCATCGGTGGGACGTTGCTCAGCGGTGGTCGGGGCACGATCGTCGGCTCGCTGCTCGGCGTCATCATCTTCGCCACGATCACGAACCTCTTCGCCATCAACGGCCTCTCCATCGAGGCGCAGAACATGGTCAAGGGCGGCATTATCGTCGCCGCCGTCCTGATCCAGCAGTTCAAGTTCAAGTCAGTCACCCGGCTCCTCGCGCGGAACAGGGTCACCACCACAACCTGACGCACCGCACCGTTGTCCTGGCGACGTCGAGATCTTCGACGGTGGCCGGACCTCGCACACCCTCACCCAGATGAAAACCCGCTCCCAGGAGGTCGTTCATGACCCAGAACAGTCGCGACCTGTCGCGCCGCCGGTTGCTCTTCGGTGGTGCCGCGGTCGGCGCCGCCACCCTGCTGACCGCCTGCACCAGTAACGAGACCCCGGCCGCCAGCACCCAGACCAAGGCCGCCGGCAACGCCGAGGGCAACAACGCTCCGGGCAAGAAGGTCGTCATCGGCTTCTCCGCCCCGGCGGCCGACCACGGCTGGATGGGCGCCATCCACGCCAACGCCAAGGCGCAGGCCGCGGCGTACTCGGACGTGGAGTTCAAGGAGGTCGACGGCGGGTCTAACTCGGAGGCCCAGCGCTCCACGCTCGGCACCCTGATCGCCCAGAAGCCGGACATCATCGTCGTGCTGCCGCACGACGGCAAGGAGGTCAACGCCGTTGCCCTCCAGGCCATGCAGGCCGGCATCCCGATCGTCAACCTCGACCGGGCGTTCCCCGACGCGCTGGCCTCGCGGCTGGTGATCAAGGGTGACAACTACGGCATGGGCGTCTCGGCCGGCCACTTCATCGGCAAGATGCTCAAGGACAAGGGCGTCGCCAACCCGGTCATCGGTGAGATCGCCGGCCTGGAGATCCCGCTGACCGTCGAGCGCAGCGAGGGCTTCAAGGCCGCCCTGGCGACCTACGGGTTCAAGGTGGCCAACCGCCGTTCGGCCGAGTTCACCTCGGACAGCGGCCAGCGCGAGGCGGCCCAGCTCCTGCAGGCGCTGCCGAAGATCGACGCGATCTGGAACCACGACGACGACCAGGGCATCGGTGTGCTCGCGGCCGTCAAGCAGGCCAACCGGTCGGATTTCTTCATGGTCGGTGGCGCGGGCTCCAAGCTCGCGATCGACGCGATCAAGGCCGACAACTCGGTGCTCAAGGCGACGGTCACCTACAACCCGTCGATGGCGTCGTCGGCGATCTCGCTCGCGCGGCTCATCGCGCAGGGTCGGGGCCTGGGCGACCTGACGGAGCTGCAGGTGCCCAAGGAAGTGACCCTCGCCTCCGAGACGATCACCAAGGAGAACGCGAGCAGCTACGACAAGCTCGGGTTCTGACATACCGGGGGGAGACCCACCTTGTCCACGACAGACAGAGAACTGCGGATCGGCATGGTCGGTTACGCGTTCATGGGCGCCGCGCACTCGCAGGCGTGGCGCACCGTGAACCGCGTGTACGACCTGCCGGCGCGGGCCCGGATGGCGCTGATCTGCGGCCGGGACACCACAGCGGTGTCCGACGCCGCGGACCGGCTCGGCTGGGACGCGTACACGACCGACTGGCGTGACCTGGTCACCCGGGACGACATCGACGTGGTCGATGTGTGCACACCGGGCGACAGTCACGCCGAGATCGCCCTCGCCGCGTTGGCCGCCGGCAAGCACGTGCTGTGCGAGAAGCCGCTGGCCAACACGGTCGCCGAGGCACGGGCGATGACCGCCGCGGCGGACACCGCCCGCGCCGCCGGGGTGCGGTCGATGTGCGGGTTCAACTACCGCCGGGTCCCCGCGGTCACGATGATGCGCCAGATGGTCGCCGAGGGACGACTCGGGGTGATCCGCCACGTCCGCGCGACGTACCTGCAGGACTGGATCGTGGATCCGCAGTTCCCGCTGGTCTGGCGGTTGCAGAAGGACAGGGCGGGCTCCGGCGCGCTCGGTGACATCGGTGCGCACATCATCGACCTGACGCAGTTCGTCGTCGGCCAGTCGATCACCGGTGTCAGCGCGATCACCGAGACGTTCGTCAAGGAGCGGCCGTTGCCGGCCGAGTCGAGCGGGCTGGCGGCCACCGTCGACGGCGAGTCGGCCGACGGTGGTGCTCCGGCCACCGGGCCGGTCACCGTCGACGACGCCGCGGTCTTCGTGGCCCGGCTCGACGGCGGCGCCCTGGCCACGTACGAGGCGAGCCGGTTCGCCACGGGCCGCAAGAACGCCCTGCGTGTCGAGATCAATGGCTCGCTGGGCAGCGTGGTCTTCGACCTGGAGCGGCTCAACGAGTTGGAGTTCTACGACGCCACCCGGCCCACGCTGGAGCAGGGCTTCAGCCGGATCCTGGTGACCGAGGGCGACCACCCGTACATGTCGGCGTGGTGGCCGCCGGGCCACATCATCGGCTACGAGCACTCCTTCACGCACCAGATGCGCGATCTCATCGAGGCGATCGCCACCGGCACCGACCCGGCGCCGTCCTTCGCCGACGCGTTGCAGGTCCAGCTCGTGCTGGACGCGGTGACCCGTTCGGCGGAGACCGGTTCCTCGTGGACCGACGTGGAACCGGCGCTGACCGTGGTCACCGTCTGACCCTGACCATCCGCGACGGCGGTGTTCGCGCCGCCGTCGCCCGACCGGCTTTCCGGAGCCGACCGGCGAGGGACCGGCCGCGGTTTGCGCCCCGCGGCCGGGACGAGGTCGGCTCCGGAGAGTGTGCAGCCGGGCCATCGAGGCCCGGTGGCGCACGGCTAGGACGGTCGTCCGGTGCGACCGGACCGGGATTCCCCGGCCGCACCGGAGGACCGCCACCACCCCCCCCGGCGATCCGGAGGAGACCCGATGACATCGCCCGCCGCTGCCCCCACCCGTACCGCTTCCGCCTGCCACCACACGGCGGGCCGCACCCCGGTCGAGGATCCGGTGGGCGCGGCAACCTGAGACGTCCGGTCGGGGCATGCCAACGCCCCGGCCGGCGGATGCGGGGGAGGCAGGGTCGAGACGCCGACCGACCCTGCCTGCCAGCCCCGTCTGTCCGTACCCGTGCCGAGACCCGGTCCGTCGTCGTCGCCGCCGACGCCGACGCCGGGCCGGCGTCGCACCGGTACGGGTCGGGCGGGCGGGGCCCATCCATCCGGCCCGAAACTTTTCCGAAACCGGGCCGTATCTTTCCGAAACATATTCTGATATTCCTATATTTAGCGGTACCGACGGTTCCTCGGTAATGGGGAAGGAGCACCATGCGTACAGGTGTCTGGCTGGTAGGAGCGCGCGGTTCCGTCGCGACCACCAGCATCGTCGGGGGGCTCGCGCTGCGCGCCGGCCTGGCCGGGCCCACCGGCTGTGTGACCGAACTGCCGGATCTGCGCGGTCCCGCCCTGCCGTCCTTCGCGGACCTGGTCTTCGGCGGGCACGACGTGGCCACCACCCCGCTGTGCAAGCGCGCCGAGGCGCTCGCCGACGCCGGTGTCATCCCCGGGCGGCTGGTCGCCGCGCTCCGCGACGAGTTGGGCGTGGTCGAGCAGGAGTTGCGCCCCGCGCCGGTCGGCGACACCCAGGCCGACCGGGCCGCGGCGGTCGTCCGCGACCTGACCAGCTTCCGGGAACGCCACGAACTGGACCGCGTGGTCGTGGTCAACGTCTCCGCCACCGAGGCCGTGCCCCGACCGCACCCCGGACACGCCGACCCGGCCGCGTTGCACGCCGCCCTCGACAGCCCCGACGAGGTGCTGCCGCCCAGCTCCCTGTACGCGTACGCCGCGCTGCTGGCCGACTGCGCCTATGTGGACTTCACGCCGTCCACCGGTCTGCGGCTGCCGGCGCTCGCCGCGCTGGCGCAGGAACGCCGCCTGCCGTACGCCGGGCACGACGGCAAGACCGGCGAAACCCTGGTCAAGTCGGTGCTCGCACCGATGTTCGCGATGCGCAACCTCGCCGTACGCTCCTGGTCCGGGATGAACCTGCTCGGCGGCGGCGACGGCGCGACCCTCGCCGACCCGGCCGCCAACGCGGCAAAGGTGCAGAGCAAGCAACGTGTGCTCGGCGAGACGCTCGGCTACGTGCCGCAGGGCAACACCCGCATCGAGTACGTCGAGGAGCTGGGCGACTTCAAGACCGCCTGGGATCTGATCACGTTCGCCGGCTTCCTCGGGACCGGCATGCGGATGGAGTTCACCTGGCACGGCTGCGACTCGGCGCTGGCCGCGCCGCTGGTGCTCGACCTGGCCCGCCTCACCGCCGCCGCACACGCCGCCGGGCACGTCGGGCCGCTGGCCGACCTGGGCTTCTTCTTCAAGGACCCGCTCGGCACGCCGACCCACTCGCTGGCCGAGCAGTGGGCCCGGCTGACCGACTTCGCCCAGCGACTGCACGCCGGCCCGGACGGTGCCCATGACCACGCTGGCTGACCTGGCCGAGCTGGTCCGCGCACCGGCCGCGCTCTCGGTCCCCGGGGACGTCGTGGCCGGCGCGGCGGCGGCCGGCGCGCTGGGCCCGCGTACTCCCGCCCTGGCGGGCGCGTCGGTGCTGCTCTACTGGGCCGGCATGGCCGCCAACGACTGGGCCGACCGGCAGCTCGACGCCGTCGAACGCCCCGAACGGCCGATCCCCAGCGGCCGGGTCACCCCGACCGCCGCGCTGGGTCTCGCCGCCGGCCTCACCGCCGCCGGTGTGGGCCTGGCCGCCGCCGTGGGCGGTCGCCGCGCCGCCGCGCTCGCGGTGCCGTTGGCGGCCAGCATCTGGGGGTACGACCTGCTGGCCAAGAACACCGCCGCCGGTCCCGCCGTGATGGCCGCCTGCCGGGGGCTGGACGTGCTGCTGGGCGCGTCCGGCGGCCGGTTGGCGCGGGCGCTGCCCTCGGCGGCCACCGTGGCGGCCCACACCTGGACGGTCACCGCGCTGTCCCGTCGCGAGGTCAGCGGCGCGGACGCCGCCCTGCCGATGCGTACCCTGGCCGGCACCGCCGTGGTGGCCGCGAGCGCCGCCGTGGCCGTTCCCGGCGCGCGCCGGTCCGCCCACCCGGGCGCCCGCCCCGCCGCCGACCTCGAAGCCGGACGCACCGACGGACGGGCGGACGCACGCGCGGGCCGGGCCTGGTCGACCGGGATCGCCGCCGCGCTGCCCGCCGCGCTGGCCGGGTGGTACGCCGCCCGCTACGGCGCGGCCCAGGCCCAGGTGGTCCGGGATCCGTCGGCTCCGAAGGTCCGTGCGGCGGTGGGCGCCGGGATCACCGGCCTGCCCGCCCTGCAGGGAGCGCTCACCGCCCGGGGCGGCGCGGGCCTGCTCGGGCTGGCCGTCGCGGCGGCCGCGCCGCTGGGTCGTCGGCTGGCCCGGAAGGTCTCCCCGACATGACGGTGCCCCAGGCCCGCCGCGCCCAGCCGGGCAGCGCCGACCCGGAGGCCGCGCCGGCCGACGCTGTCCGGGCCGACGCGACGACGCTGCGCCTCGGGTACGGCACCAACGGCTTCGCCAACCACCGGCTCGACGACGCGCTCGCCGTGATCGCCGACCTCGGCTACGAGGGGGTGGCGCTCACCCTGGACCACGACCACCTGGACCCGTTCGCGCCCGGCCTCACCCGCCGGATCGCCGCGGTCGGCCGACGGCTGTCCGCGCTGGGTCTCGGGCTGGTCGTCGAGACCGGGGCCCGTTACCTGTTGGACCCGTGGCACAAGCACGCCCCGACGCTGCTGCACGACGACCCCACCCGGCGGATCGAGTTCCTGCGCCGGGCGGTACGGATCGGCGCCGACCTGGGCGCGGAGGCCGTCTCGTTCTGGGCCGGCGTACGGCCGGAGACGGTGTCGCCGCAGTGCGCGTGGGACCGGCTGGTGGCCGGCTGCGCCACCGTGGTCGACGCTGCCGACAGCGCGGGCGTGACCCTCGGCTTCGAACCGGAGCCGGGGATGCTGGTGCAGGACATCGCCGACTGGCGTCGACTGCACGCGGCGCTCGGCGGCCCGGCCCGCCTCGGCATCACCCTCGACATAGGCCACTGCCGGTGCCTGGAGCCACAGCCGGTGCCGCAGTGCGTCGCCGAGGTCGCCGAGCACCTGGTCAACGTGCAGATCGACGACATGCGCCGGGGCGTGCACGAGCACCTGGAGTTCGGTACCGGCGAGATCGACTTTCCGCCGGTGCTCGCCGCCCTGGCCGATGCCGGCTACCGCGGCCTGGTCGCGGTGGAGCTACCCCGCGACTCGCACGCCGCACCCGCCGTGGCCGCCCGGTCCATTGATTTCCTGCGCGCCGCGGCGGTCACCTCGACAATCGGTGACCGCCGGCGACAGAAGGTACCCGCCGACGCCCTTTGCTCTGCTTCAACGGACGCAACAGATCCGGACACCGACCGACGCGTGGAGTGAAGCAGAGCAAAGGACGCGCTCTGGCACCCGCGCAGCAGCACAGCAGCACAGCAGCACAAGGGGAGGAGACGGGATGACACCGGATTCACTGCGGGCCGCGCTGCGAGGCGTACCCGATCCCGACTGGCTGGACACGGCGCTGCGCCGGGTCGCGGCCGAGCCCACCGCGATCACCCGGCTCTTTCCGGCCGTCGGCCGGCGCTGCGGTCGGGCCGCGCTGCCCGACGCGCCCGGCTGGACCGCCGACGACGCGGCGCGGGTGCTGCTGCTGACCAGCCTGCCCGGCGAGCACGCCGGGTACGCCGAGACCCTCTACCGGCACGGCGACGCCGCCGAACGGCGAGCCGTGCTCCGGGCGCTGCCGCTGCTGCCGATCGGCGCCGAGGCGGTGCCGCTGCTACACGACGCGATCCGGACCAACGACACCCGGCTGGTCGCCGCCGCGCTCGGCCCGTACGCCCGGCACCTCGACGCGGCCGCCTGGCGGCAGGCCGTGCTCAAGTGCGTGTTCAGCGGGGTGCCCCTCGCGGCGGTGGCCGACCTGGACGGCCGGGCCGACGGCGAGCTGGCCGCGATGCTCGCCGCGCTCGCCGCCGAACGGCACGCCGCCGGCCGGGACCTGCCCGCCGACGCCACCGACCTGCTCCACCGGCTCACCGCCGCACTGCCCCGGGAGGCGTGACATGCGCATCTTCGACCCGCACATCCACATGACCTCGCGCACCACCGACGACTACGAACGGATGGCCGGCGCCGGCGTCCTCGCAGTGGTCGAGCCGGCGTTCTGGCTGGGGCAGCCGCGCACCAGCGCCGCGTCGTTCGTCGACTACTTCGACTCGCTGATCGGCTGGGAGCCGTTCCGGGCCGGGCAGTTCGGGGTGCGCCACTTCGCCACCATCGCGCTCAACCCGAAGGAGGCCAACGACCCGCGCTGCCGCCCCGTGCTCGACCTGTTGCCCCGCTACCTGGACAAGGACGGGGTCGTGGCGGTCGGCGAGATCGGGTACGACTCGATGACGCCCGAGGAGGACGAGGCGTTCGCCGCGCAGCTCGCTCTGGCCGTGGCGTACGACCTGCCGGCGCTGGTGCACACCCCGCACCGGGACAAGGCCCGGGGCTGCGAACGCACCCTCGCCGTGGTCGCCGAGTCCGGCATCGACGCGGGGCGCGTGGTGGTCGACCACCTCAACGAGGTGACCGTCAAGCTCGTCAAGGACAGCGGCTGCTGGCTGGGCTTCTCCATCTACCCGGACACCAAGATGACCCCGTCGCGGATGGTCGAGCTGCTGCGCGAGTACGGCACCGAACGGATGCTGGTCAACTCGGCCGCCGACTGGGGACGCTCCGATCCGCTGCTGACCCGGGCGACCGGCGAGGCGATGCGTCAGGCCGGTTTCAGCGACGACGACGTCGACAAGGTGCTGTGGCGCAACCCGGTGGAGTTCTACGGGCAGTCGGGTCGGCTGGACCTCGGCGACGTGGCGGAGCCCGCCGCGGTGGACCCGCAGACCGGCAACTCGATCCTGCGCGGTGGTAGCTGATGCGGCTGCGACACTCCGGCGGCGAGACCGTGCACCTCGGCTACTGCACCAACGTGCACCCCGCCGAGGACCTGGCCGGCATCCTCGCCCAGCTGGACACCTACGCCGTGCCGGTGCGGCAGGCGCTCGGCAGTGACCTGCTCGGGCTCGGCCTGTGGCTGGCCGCCCCGGTCGCCGCCGAACTGGCCGCCGAGCCGACGCTGCGCCGCCGGCTCCGCGCCGAGCTGGACGCGCGCGGTCTGGAGGTGGTCACCCTCAACGGCTTCCCGTACGCGGCCTTCCAGGCCCCCGTGGTCAAGCAGGACGTGTACCACCCGGACTGGACGACCGAGCAGCGGCTGACGTACACCCTGGATCTGGCCCGGGTGCTCGCGGACCTGCTGCCGGACGACGCGGCCCGGGGCTCGATCTCCACCCTGCCGCTGGCCTGGCGGCGGCCGTGGGACACGGACATGGCGGACGCCGCCCGGCGGCGGCTCGATGCGCTCGCGGCCGGCCTGGCCGACGTCCAGCGGGACACCGGCCGTGAGGTGCGGGTGGCGTTCGAGCCGGAGCCGGGTTGCGTGGTGGAGAGCACCGGGCAGGCCGCCGCCCTGTTGTCCGGCATGGACACCGACCGGATGGGCGTCTGCCTCGACCTCGCGCACCTGGCCTGCGCGTGGGAGGAGCCGGCGGCGGCGTTGGACCGGCTGCGGGCGGCCGGACTGCCGGTGGTGAAGGTGCAGGTCTCCGCCGCCGTCGAGGCGGCCGACCCGGCCGGTGGTGCCGACGCGCTGCGCCGCTGGGTGGAGCCGCGCTTCCTGCACCAGACCCGGGGCGCCGGCTGCGCGGGCGTGGCCGACCCGGCCGACGAGGCGTACGCCGCCGACGACCTCGACGAGGCGCTGGACCGGAAGCTTCCCGGCCCGTGGCGGGTGCACTACCACGTGCCCCTGCACGCCCCGCCCGAGGAGCCGCTCGGCTCGACCCTGCCGGTCCTGCGCGCGGCCCTGAGAGCGCTCTTCGACGGGCCGGTCGCCGGCTGCGACCACCTCGACGTCGAGACGTACACCTGGGGTGTGCTGCCGGCCGCACGGCGGCCCGGCACCGACGCGGAGCTGGCCGCCGGCATCGCCGCCGAGTTGGCCTTCGCCCGCGACGAACTGGTCGGCCTCGGGCTGACCGCAGACCGAACCGTGAGCATGGAGGTGACGCGATGAGCCGGCGACTGGTGGTCCTCGACGTGGTGGGGTTGACCCCGCGACTGCTGAAGCACATGCCCCGACTGCGCGGCGTCGCCGACGGTGGCTTCCGGGCCGAGCTGGGCACGGTGCTGCCGGCGGTGACCTGCTCGGTGCAGTCCACGTTCCTCACCGGCGAGCAGCCCAGCGGGCACGGCATCGTCGGCAACGGGTGGTACTTCCGGGACCTGGGCGAGGTGCTGCTGTGGCGGCAGCACAACGCGCTGGTCGGCGGGGACAAGCTCTGGCACGCGGCCCGCCGGGCCGAGCCGGGCTACACCGTCGCCAACGTCTGCTGGTGGTACGCCATGGGCGCCGACGTGAACTGGACCGTCACGCCCCGCCCGGTGTACTACGCCGACGGCCGCAAGGAGCCGGACTGCTACACCGACCCGCCGGAGCTGCACGACGCGCTGACCGGGCGGCTGGGCACCTTCCCGCTGTTCACCTACTGGGGGCCGACGGCCGGCCTGCCGTCGTCGAAGTGGATCTGCCAGGCGGCCGAGCAGATCCTGGCCGACGTGTCACCCGACCTGACCCTGGTCTACGTCCCCCACCTGGACTACGACCTGCAACGGTACGGTCCCTCGTCGCCGCAGGCCGCCACGGCGGCGGCGGAGCTGGACGCCGTCCTCGGGCCGCTGCTGGACGCCGCCCGCGCCCGGGACGCCACCGTGGTGGTGCTCTCGGAGTACGGCATCACCGACGTGTCCCGGCCGGTCGACGTCAACCGGCTGCTGCGCAGCGAGGGGTTGCTGCGGGTGCACACCCAGGCCGGCATGGAGTACCTCGACCCGTGGACGTCCAAGGCCTTCGCCGTCGCCGACCACCAGGTCGCGCACGTCTACGTCAAGGACCCGGCGGACGTGCCGGCGGTGGCGAAGCTCTGCGCCGGGCTGCCCGGCGTGGCCGAGGTGCTCGACGCCGACGGCAAGGCCGCGCACGGGCTGGACCACCCGCGTGCCGGGGAGCTGGTGCTGGTGGCCGAGCCGGACTCCTGGTTCACCTACTACTACTGGCTCGACGACGCCCGTGCGCCCGACTTCGCCCGGCTGGTCGAGATCCACCGTAAGCCGGGGTACGACCCCGCCGAACTCTTCTTCGACCCGGCCAATCCCGGTGCCGCCAAGGCCCGCGCCGGGGTGGCGCTGGCCCGCAAGAAGATCGGCATGCGCTACCTGATGAGCGCCGTCGGCCTGGACGCCGGCGCCCGGGCGATCCGCGGGTCGCACGGGCGGCTACCCAGCGACCCGGCGGACGCCCCGGTGCTGCTCTGCTCGGACCCCTCCGCCGCCCGGGACCGGATCGCGGCCACCGAGGTCAAGGGGCTGTTACTCGAGCTGGCCGGATTGAACGGTGCCGGGGCGCAGGGTCCGGGAGATCGGACGTGACCGTCACCGTCGCGCCCACCGACACCAGCGGTCTGCGGGCGCGCTTCGACGCGGAGTTGGCCGCCTTCCTCGACCGGCAGGGCCCGGACTGGCCGGACGGTGCGCCCCGGGGGGTGTTCACCGCGCTGCAACGGTTCGTGCTGGCCGGCGGAAAGCGGCTGCGCCCCCTGTTCTGCTACTGGGGCTGGCGTGGCGCCGGGGCGGCCGACGCCACCCCGATCGTGGTGGCCGCGGCGGCGTTGGAGCTGTTCCACGCGTTCGCGCTCATCCACGACGACATCCTGGACGGCAGCGACCGCCGCCGGGGTGAGCCGTCGGTGCACCGGCTCTTCGCCGACCTGCACACCCGGTCGTCGTGGCGCGGCGACCCCGAGGCGTACGGGCGCAACACCGCGCTGCTCTGCGGGGACCTCTGCGCGGCCTGGTCGGATCAGATGTTCCACGAGTGCGGGCTCGCGACCGAGCAGGTGCACCGGGGGTACGCGGTGTTCGCGCTGATGCGTACCGAGGTGATCGCGGGGGAGTACCTGGACCTGGTGTCCGGGGTGGGCGACGGCTCGGTCGCGAGCGCGCTCACGGTGATACGGATGAAGGCGGCCCGGTACACGGTCACCCGGCCGTTGCAGATCGGCGCGGCGCTCGCCGGTGCGGGACCGGAGCTGATTGCCGCTCTCGGCGAGTTCGGCGACCCGTTGGGGGATGCGTTCCAGCTCCGCGACGACGTGTTGGGCGTCTTCGGTGATCCGGCGGTCACCGGCAAGTCGATCCTGGACGACCTGCGCGAGGGCAAGCCCACGGTGATGATGGCGCTGGCCCGCAGCGCCGCGGACCGGTCGCAGACCGCGCGGTTGCGGGAGTTGTTCGGCAACCCGTCGCTCGACACCGACGGCGCGGCGGACCTGCGCGAGATCATCGAGGCCACCGGCGCGCGGGACCGGATCGAGCAGATGATCCGGGTCCGTACCGAGGCGGCGCTGACCGCGTTGCGGAGCGCGGCGGTGAACGAGGAGGCCCGCGCGGCCCTGATCGCGTTGGCCGGTCAGGCCATCGACCGGCGCGCCTGACCCGCCGACTTTCGATCAAATCGACGAAAGTTCATGCCGTGCTACCGGAAGGTATGGACACATCGACACTTGCGACTTAGTGTCGGGGCCAACACAGCAATGTTTCGTCGAGGTGAACCGGCGGCGCGGTAACCCATCGACCCCACCACCCGCTACGGCATCCGGCGCGACGGCGCGCGCCCCGCCCTGGCCTCCTCGTCAGGAAGGGACACCACAGATGTCCATGAAGGACAGACCCACCCAACGGTCCCGACGATGGTTCTCTGCCGGATCGGCCCTGCTCCTCGTGGCCGCGGCCGGCACGGTCACCCTCACCGCCGGTGCGACACCGGCCCAGGCGCACACGATCAACGCCAGCGACTTCCAGCAGGTCGAACTCGCCCGGGGCGTCACCGACATGGGTGAGCCGATGTCACTGGCCGTCCTGCCGGACCGCTCGGTCCTGCACACCGCCCGCAACGGCACCCTGCGTCGCACCGACGCGAACGGCACCACCTCGGTGATCGGCACCCTGTCGGTCTACAACCACGACGAGGAGGGCCTACAGGGCGTCGGCGTCGACCCGAACTTCGCCAGCAACCGGCAGATCTTCCTCTACTACGCGCCGCCGCTGTCCACCCCCGCCGGCGACGCCCCCGCGACCGGCACCGACTTCTCGGCCTGGCAGGGAGTGAACCGCCTCTCCCGGTTCACCCTCAACAGCGACTTCACGCTCAACCAGGCCAGCAAGGTCGACGTCCTCGACGTGCCGGCCGACCGCGGCCTGTGCTGCCACGTCGGTGGCGACATCGACTTCGACGCCGCCGGCAACCTCTACCTGTCCACCGGCGACGACACCAACCCGTTCGAGTCCGCCGGCTACTCGCCGCTGGACGAGCGGACCAACCGCAACCCGGCGTACGACGCGCAGCGCAGCGCCGGCAACACCAACGACCTGCGGGGCAAGATCCTGCGGATCAAGGTGAACGCCAACGGGACGTACTCCATCCCGTCGGGCAACCTGTTCGCGCCCGGCACCGCCCGGACGCGGCCGGAGATCTACGCGATGGGGTTCCGCAACCCGTTCCGGATCAGCGTGGACAAGGGCACCGGGGTCGTCTACGTCGGTGACTACGGGCCGGACGCCGGCTCGACCAGCGCCACCCGTGGCCCGTCCGGCCAGGTGGAGTTCAACCGGGTCGCGGCTCCGGGCAACTACGGCTGGCCGTACTGCACCGGCACCAACACCAGCACCGAGACGTACAACGAGTGGGACTTCGCCACCAACACCAGCGGGGCGAAGTACAACTGCACCGGCGGGCCGACCAACAACTCGTTCCGCAACACCGGCCTGATTACCCTGCCGCCGGCCCAGCCGGCCTGGATCCGGTACGCCGGTGACGCCGGCACCCCCACCGAGTTCGGCGGCGGCTCCGAGTCGCCGATGGGCGGTCCGGTCTACCGATACAACGCCTCGTCGACCTCCACCACCAAGTTCCCGCAGTCGTTCGACGGGCAGTTCTTCGCCACCGAGTTCGGCCGGGGCTGGATCAAGCCCATCCACGTCAACTCCGACGGTTCCCGGGGCACCATCGACACCTTCCCGTGGGTCGGCAAGCAGGTGATGGACTCGGCCTTCGGCCCGGACGGCTCGTACTACGTGCTCGACTACGGCACCGGCTACTTCAACGGTGACGCCAACTCGGCGCTCTACCGCTTCGACTACGTCGGCGGCGGCAACCGGGCCCCCAGCGCCGCGGCCAGTGCCAACAAGACGTCCGGCGCGGCACCGCTGACCGTGACGTTCTCCTCGGCCGGCTCGTCCGACCCCGAGGGCGGCGCGCTCACCTACTCGTGGGCGTTCGGCGACGGCACCACCTCCACGGTGGCGAACCCGACGAAGACCTACAGCACCAACGGCACGTACACCGCGACGCTGACCGTCCGGGACCCGCAGGGCGCCACCGGCAGCGCCAGCGTGCAGATCAACGTCGGCAACACCGCGCCCACGGTGACCATCAACAACCCCGGCAACGGCCAACTGTTCAGCTTCGGTGACACCGTGCCGTACAGCATCACGGTGACCGACCCGGAGGACGGCACGATCGACTGCACCAAGGTCAAGATGACCTACGTGCTCGGCCACGACCAGCACGGGCACCAGATCACCTCGAAGACCGGCTGCTCCGGCTCGATCACCATCCCGGTCGACGGCGAGCACGACGACGCGGCGAACATCTTCGCCATCTTCGACGCCGAGTACACCGACGCGGGCGGCCTGACCACGCACACCCAGCACACCCTGCCGCCGCGGCACCGCCAGGCCGAGTTCTTCGGTAGCTCCTCCGGCATCAACGTGTTCAGCAAGACCCCGGCCGAGGGCGGCAAGACCGTCGGTGACATCAACAACGGCGACTGGATCGCCTTCCAGCCGTACCGGCTGGGCAACGTCACCTCCTTCACCGCCCGGGTCTCGTCGGCGGGCAGCGGCGGCACCCTCCAGGTGCGGGCCGGCTCGGCCACCGGCACGGTGCTCGGCTCCGCGACCGTTCCGGTGACCGGCGGCTGGGAGACCTTCACCACCGTCACGGGGACGATCACCAACCCGCCGACCGGCACCACCACGCTCTACCTGACCTTCGCGGGTACCGGTACCGGCGCGCTCTACGACCTGGACGCGTTCACCTTCGTCACCGGGTCGGCCCCGACCGGCGGGACCGGCCCGATCAAGGGCCTGGGCGGCAAGTGCCTGGACGTGCGCAACGCCGCCACCGCCGACGGCACGCAGATCCAGATCTACACCTGCAACGGCAGCGCGGCCCAGACCTGGGCGGTCACGCCGAACTCCACCATCAAGTCGTTGGGCAAGTGTCTCGACGTCTCCGGCGCCGGCACCGCCGACGGCACCAAGATCCAGCTCTACACCTGCAACGGCACCGGGGCGCAGAACTGGTCCGCGCAGGCCGACGGCACGATCCGCAATGCCGCGTCCGGCAAGTGCCTGGACGTCTCCGGCAACAACTCCGCGGACAGCACGGTGGTCCACCTGTGGACCTGTGTCAGCGGTGCGGCGAACCAGAAGTGGACCCTGCCCTGAGCTGAGCGGAGGGGCTCCCACCGTCCCGGGAGCCCCTCCCACACCTTCCGAAGGAGAGCGACATGCGCAGACTCCTGCGATCCGTTGTCGGTGTGGGCGCTGCCGCCCTCGCCGTCATCGCCTGCACCACCCCGGCCACCCCGGCCAGCGCCGCCGACGCCCCGTACGACGTGCTGGTCTTCTCCAAGACCGCCGGCTTCCGGCACGACGCCATCCCGGTCGGCATCCAGACCATCCGTGACCTGGGCGCGGCCAACAACTTCACGGTCACCGCCACCGAGGACGCCGCCGCGTTCACCACCGCGAACCTCGCCCAGTACGAGGCGGTCGTCTTCCTCAACACCACCGGCGACGTGCTCAACGCCACCCAGCAGACCGCCTTCGAGTCGTACATCGGCTCCGGGCGCGGGTACGTGGGCGTGCACGCCGCCGCCGACACCGAGTACGACTGGCCGTTCTACGGCAACCTGGTCGGCGCGTGGTTCGCCTCGCACCCGGCCATCCAGCAGGCCAACATCAAGGTGGAGGACCGGGGGCACGCCGCGACCGGGCACCTGCCGCAGACCTGGACCCGTACCGACGAGTGGTACAACTACCGCACCAACGCCCGGTCCACCGCGCACGTGCTCGCCACGCTCGACGAGTCGTCGTACTCCGGCGGCGGGATGGGCGCCGACCACCCGCTGAGCTGGTGCAAGAGCTACGGCGGTGGCCGCTCCTTCTACACCGGCGCCGGCCACACCCAGGCGTCGTACGCGGAGTCGAACTTCCGCAACCACCTGCTCGGCGGCATCCGGTACGCCTCCGGCCGGAGCAAGGCCGACTGCCGGCCCGAAACCGGCTACACCCCGCTCTACAACGGCTCCACCACCGGCTGGTCGCAGGCCGGACCGGGCAACTTCACCAACTCCGACGCCACCCTCACCTCGGTCGGCGGCATGGGCCTGTACTGGTACAGCGCGAAGCAGTTCACCAACTACTCGCTGAAGCTGGACTGGAAGTTGGCCGGCGACGACAACTCGGGCATCTTCATCGGCTTCCCGCCGTCGAGCGACCCGCAGTCGGCGATCGACAACGGCTACGAGGTCCAGATCGACGCCACCGACGCGGTCGACCGCACCACCGGCGCGGTCTACACCTTCAAGGCCGCCGACATCGCGGCCCGGGACGCGGCGTTGAACGCGCCGGGGGAGTGGAACACCTACGAGCTGCTGGTCGAGGGGGAACGGCTCCAGGTCTTCCTCAACGGGGTGAAGATCAACGACTTCACCAACACCAATCCGGTACGGTCGCTGGCCGGCCACATCGGCATCCAGAACCACGGTACGGGTGACGACGCCTACTTCCGCAACATCCGGATCAAGGAGCTGGGCGGCAGCAACCCGCCGACCGGCAACACCACGGTCCAGGCCGAGGCGTTCAGCTCGGCCAACGGCGTCAGCGCGTTCACCAAGGCCGGCGCCAACGGCGGGCAGACGCTCGGCTACATCGAGCCGGGGGACTGGGCCGCGTACAACGGCGTGGACCTGACCGGCGTCACCTCGTTCACCTCCCGGGTCGTCTCCGGGGGCGCGGGCGGCACCATCGGCGTCCGCACCGGCTCGGCCACCGGCCCGTTGCTCGGCACCGTCACCGTGCCGAACACCGGCAGCTGGAGCACGTACGCCAACGTCACCACGACGCTGTCGAACGTCCCGTCCGGCACCCAGAACCTGTACCTCACGTTCAGCGGCAGCGGCACCGGCCTCTTCGACGTGGACGACTTCACCCTCGTCAAGGGCACCGGCGGCGGTTCCGGCGTCGGCCCGGTCAAGGGCCTGGCCGGCAAGTGCCTGGACGTCCGCAACGCCGCCACCGCCGACGGCACCCAGATCCAGATCTACACCTGCAACGGCAGTACGGCGCAGACCTGGACCGTGACGCCGAACTCGACCATCAAGGCGCTCGGCAAGTGCCTCGACGTCAACGGCGCCGGCACCGCGGACGGCACCAAGATCCAGCTCTGGACCTGCAACGGCTCCGGCGCGCAGAACTGGGCGGCCCAGTCCGACGGCAGCCTGCGCAACACCTCCTCCAACAAGTGCCTCGACGTGTCCGGCAACAACTCCGCCGACAGCACCGTCGTCCACCTCTGGACCTGCAACGGCGCAGCCAACCAGAAGTGGACCCTGCCCTGACCCACCGAGCCCGCTGGGGCCGTCGGACGTGACCGGCGGCCCCGGCGTACCACCCGATGACGCCGTCGGCGCGGCGGTACCTCACCGCCGCCGCGCCGGCCGCGTCCCGCGCGTCGGACCGATGCCGCCGACCAACGCCCAGCCGCCTGCCGTACCTTGGCCGGCATGGGGCGTTACGCGCGATGGCGCCGGATGGTCCAGGCGCAGGGACTCCGGCTGCACGACGCGCTGCGCCCGGCCGACGAGCCCGACCCGCTGACCGGGCCGGTGCCCAGCCTGAACCGTCTCGACGCCCTGGTGGAGGGCTTCGCCGCAGGCCAGCCCGTGCGCTGGAGCCTGGCCGGAGCGCCCCGGCCGCTCCCCGAGGCGGTGGACGTGGCGGCGTACCGGGTCATCGAAGAGTCCCTGACCAACGCGTGCCGGCACGCGCCGGGCGCGGCCGTCGCGGTCCGCCTGCGCTACGACGACGAGGGCATCACCATCGAGGTACGCGACAACGGCGGACCAACGGCGGAGCGCGCCCCGCGTGCCGGTGACGGTCTCCTCGCCGTACGCCGCCGCGTCGAGCGGGTCGGCGGCACCCTGAGCGCCGGCCCGGACCCCGACGGCGGCTTCACCGTCCGGGCGGTCCTGCCGGCCCCCGAAGAGATGGCCGGGTGAGACGGTCCGGGGCTTTTGTGATGCGGCCTGGTGGTGGTCCGGGGGATTCGCGATGCGGTCGGGTGGTGGTCGGGGGCTTTCGCGATGGGCCCGGCGGAAATAGGGTGGGGGCGGCGACCGTGACGGTGGCCGGTGACCCGGTGGGAGGCGCAACCCGCCGGGCTCAGGTGTGCTCGGCACCCACCGGCGTTCCGCCCCGGTGCCGCGTACCGGTCTGACCGGTCACCCTCGCCCCGGTCCGCACAACGGAATCCCCATCACATCAGGGGAGAAGGACAATGGCGCGACCCATCACGCTCTTCACCGGCCAGTGGGCCGACCTGCCGTTCGAAGAGGTCTGCCGGCTCGCCTCCGAGTGGGGCTACGACGGTCTGGAGATCGCCTGCTGGGGCGACCACTTCGAGGTCGACAAGGCGCTCGCCGACGACTCGTACATCGAGCGCAAGAAGGAGACCCTGGCCAAGCACAACCTCCAGGTCTTCACGATCTCCAACCACCTGGTCGGTCAGGCGGTCTGCGACCACCCGATCGACGAGCGGCACCAGGACATCCTGCCCGGCCGCATCTGGGGTGACGGGGAGCCCGAGGGCGTCCGCCAGCGGGCCGCCGAGGAGATCAAGGACACCGCGCGGGCGGCGGCGAAGCTCGGGGTGAACACCGTCGTCGGCTTCACCGGCTCGTCGATCTGGCACACCCTGGCGATGTTCCCGCCGGTGCCGCCGTCGATGATCGAGCGCGGCTACCAGGACTTCGCCGACCGGTGGAACCCGATCCTCGACGTCTTCGACGAGGTCGGGGTGCGGTTCGCGCACGAGGTGCACCCCAGCGAGATCGCGTACGACTACTGGACGACGAAGCGGACGTTGGAAGCCATCGGCAACCGGCCCGCGTTCGGGCTCAACTGGGACCCGTCGCACTTCGTCTGGCAGGAGCTGGACCCGGTGAACTTCATCTTCGACTTCGCCGACCGCATCTACCACGTCGACTGCAAGGACGCGAAGGTGCGTACCGGCGACGGCCGTCGCGGCCGACTCGCCTCGCACCTGCCCTGGGCCGACCTGCGCCGCGGCTGGGACTTCGTCTCCACCGGCCACGGCGACGTGCCCTGGGAGGACTGCTTCCGCGCCCTGAACGCGATCGGTTACGACGGCCCGATCTCGGTCGAGTGGGAGGACGCCGGCATGGACCGCCTGGTCGGTGCCCCCGAGGCGCTGCAGTTCGTCCGCCGGCTCGCCTTCGACGCGCCGAGCGCCGCCTTCGACGCCGCGTTCAGCAGCAAGGACTGACGAACCACCGCCCGGCCCGACGACCACCGGGCCGGGCCACGGTTCCGCTGGCTATTCGGCTGGCCGCTGGCCGGTTGGTGCCCGGCTGGCGGGCTGTCTGTCTGGCTGGCGGCCTGCCTGGTTGGCGGGCTGCCTCGTTGGTTGGTTGGCCGGTTGGCCGGTTGGCCGGTTGGCCGGTCGGCGGACTGGCTGGCTGGTTGGCCGCTGCCTGGCTGGCCGGGGCAGGGTCCGGACAGACCACGGGCCGGTCGCCTTGCGGCGGCCGGCCCGTCGACGTGCGGGTGGGTCAGAGCGTGCTTGCGTTGGTGCCCGAGCCGGACGGCTTGGTGCGGGGGGTGGTGGCCGACGGCGACCCGGAGGTCGTGCCGACCGGGCTGCTGCCCGACTTGGCGCCCACCGTGGCGGGCGTGCCGGCGAACGCGTCGTCAGCGGCGGTCAGCTCCTGCTTGCCGGTGCTGCCGTTGCCCAGCTTCTCACCCAGCTTGGTCTGGCCAAGCTTGTCCTTGCCCTCGCTGTAGAGCCGGTTGGCCTGGGCCTGCGCAACCCCGGCCGCCTCCTGGACGGTCGGGTGGTCGAGCACCTTGCGGCCCCGGACCACGAGCTCTTCGTACTTCTCCCGGCCGGCACGGGCGCCCAGGACGAATCCCGCAGCCAGCCCGCCAAGAAACATGATCTTTCCGCGCATGGCGGCTCCTTCCGTACCTGACGCGCCGTCGCTCCGTCGGGTCGCCCCGCCGGACGCGACCAATTCGCGCCTGCGTCCTCTGTCCGCAGCTAACTACCCATCCTGCTCTCCGCTCAAGCCTGCTTGTGCCCGGATGGCGATTTGCCCGGATTGTCGTATCGCCCCGAGCCCTGACCTGCGAACCTGGATCATGGTGAGTTATAGGTGGGCGGTGGGTGGAACCCACTGGACCACCACCCGGGTATGTCCTGTACTCTTGTCCCCGTCGCGAGGTGCCGGCGAGATCCGGTTCCCAGCGGTGCACGATCCCCTGTAGCTCAATTGGCAGAGCAGCCGGCTGTTAACCGGCAGGTTATTGGTTCGAGTCCAATCGGGGGAGCTTTTGCTCCACGCCAACGCCCGTCGGCCCACGCCGACGGGCGTTTCCGTATGCCCACCCTCCCAGCCCCAGCACGCCCCGGCCCGTGGCTCGGTCCTGCCACCCCGCCACCTCGCCCCGGCCCTTGGCTCGGTCCCGCCACCCCGCCCCGGCTCCTTCCCGCCGCCCGCCCCGCCCCGCCCCCGCCCGGCCCCCGCCCGGCCCCCGCCCCGCCCCGCCTCCTGGCCCCGCCCCAGCCCTCGCGGCCCACCTCTGCCCGGCGATCTTGCACTTAGTGCGGTCGCATATCGGGACGTAGCGCGCCTTTCGGCAGCCGAAAGTGCAAGATCGACGCGATCATGCCGGCGAGCACGGGGTGCGCGGGTGTGCGGGGTGCGGGGTCGGTGTTCGGGTCAGCAACTTCAGGGTTGTTGCTGTTTCCCGCGCGCCGGATGCAGCAACTTCACCGATGTTGTGAGGATCTTGGCGTGGGCGTGGGCGTGGGCGTGGGCGTGGGCGTGGGCGTGGGCGCGAGGCGCGAGGGCGCGAGGCGCGAGGGCGCGAGGGCGCGAGGGTGGAATGAGAGGTTCGGCCTGTTTGGGGCTTGTCGGCCCGGCAGGATGGCGATGTCGACTTAGACTCCCGCTGCGTCGATTTCTGCGTCGATTCTTGGAGTGAGCGCCAATGTCCGGACGACAGGGCTTCGGCCGGGCCACGCTGGTCGCGGTCGTGGTCGTGCTGGCCTGGTTGGTGATCGGTGCGGTGGCCGGCCCGTACGCCGGACGGCTCGGCGAGGTCTCCACCAACGACAACGCCGCGTTCCTGCCCACCGACGCCGAGGCGACCCGTGCCCAGGATCTCGCCGGTGGATTCGTCGACCGGCAGACCATCCCGGCGCTGGTCGTCTACGAGCGGTCGGCGGGGATCACCGACGCCGACCAGCAGCGGGTCGCCGCCGACGCGGCCCGGTTCGCCCAGGTGCCGGGCGTGGTCACCCCGCTGCCGCCGCCCATCCCGAGTCAGGACGGTCAGGCGCTACAGGTGATCGTGCCGGTGGACGACGCCGAGGGCGAGCAGATCGGTTCGGTCGTCGAGCAGGTGCGCGACATCGCCGGGGGCGACCGGGACGGTCTGAGCGTGGACGTCGCGGGCCCGGCCGGTCTGCTCGCCGATCTGATCGAGGTGTTCTCCGCCATCGACGGACCGTTGCTGCTCGTCACGCTCGTGGTGGTGCTGGTCATCCTGCTGATCGTCTACCGCAGCCCGGTCCTGTGGATCTTTCCGCTGCTGGCCGCGGGGATGTCGTACGCCCTCGCCGCCGTCTTCGTCTACCTGCTCGCCGACGCCGACGTCCTCAAACTCAACGGGCAGGCGCAGGGCATCCTCACTGTGTTGGTCTTCGGCGCGGGCACCGACTACGCGCTGCTGCTGATCGCTCGTTATCGGGAGGAGTTGCACCGCCACGACCGTCCGTGGAGCGCGATGCGTGCCGCGTGGCGGGGTGCGGCGCCGGCCATCATCGCGTCCGGCGGAACGGTCATCGTCAGCCTGCTGTGCCTGCTGCTGTCCAGCCTGAACTCCAACCGGGCGCTCGGTCCGGTCGCCGCCATCGGGATCGCCGCCACGCTGCTGGTGATGCTCACCTTCCTGCCCGCGCTGCTGGTGCTCGGCGGTCGGTGGGCGTTCTGGCCCCGACGTCCCCGCGTCGACCAGGCCGACCCGCAGGCCGAGCACGGCATCTGGAGCAGGGTCGCCGGCTTCGTGGCCCGGCACGCCCGTCCGATCTGGTTGAGCACCGCCGTCGTGTTGGCGGTGCTCACGCTCGGCCTCACCCAGCTCGGCGCGACCATTCTCGGTCAGTCGGATCTGTTCACCCAGCGCACCGACTCGGTGGACGGGCAGGAGGTGATCGCCCGGCACTACCCGGCCGGCACCGGAAGCCCGGCCACGATCTTCACCACCGCGCAGTCCGCGCAGCGGGTGGCCGAGGTGGCACAGGGGGTGCCCGGGGTGGCTGCCGTCCGCCCGTTCAGCGACGGCCAGCAGGGCGGCCCGCCCGACCGCAACGCCGCCCCGAAGATCGTCGACGGTCGGGTGCAGCTGGAGGCGACCCTGACCGACGCGCCGGACAGCAAGGGCGCCGAGCGGACCATCCGCGACCTGCGGGAGGCCGTACACCGGGTGCCCGGCGCGGACGCCGTGGTCGGCGGCTTCACCGCGATCAACGTGGACACCTCGGACGCCGCGAAGCGCGACCAGAACGTCATCATCCCGGTGGTGCTGGTGGTCATCGCGGTGATCCTGGCCCTGCTGCTGCGCGCCCTCCTCGCGCCGCTGCTGCTTATCGGCACGGTGCTACTCAGCTTCGCGGCCACCCTCGGCCTGTGTGCGCTGCTGTTCCGCCACGTCTTCGGCTTTCCCGGAGTGGACTCGTCGTTCCCGCTGTTCGCGTTCGTCTTCCTCGTCGCGCTCGGCATCGACTACAACATCTTCCTGATGAGCCGGGTCCGCGAGGAGTCGGTCAAGCGGGGCACCCGGGCCGGTGTGCTGGCCGGTCTCGCCGTCACCGGTGGCGTGATCACGTCCGCCGGCATCGTGCTCGCCGCGACGTTCTCCGCCCTCGCCGTGCTGCCGCTCGTGGTGCTCGTCGAGTTGGGTACGGCGGTCGCGATCGGGGTACTGATCGACACGATCATCGTCCGGTCGCTGCTGGTGCCCGCGCTCGCGTACGACATCGGGCCGAAGATCTGGTGGCCGGGCCGGTTGTCCCGGACGAACGGTGAGCGGGAGGCGCGCGATGCTGGCTGAGACCGACGTGGTGGTGGTCGGCGGCGGCCTGGCGGGCCTCGCCGCCGCCCGCCGGCTGCACCGGGCCGGTGTGCCCTGGCGGCTGCTGGAGGCCGGCGGCCGGCTCGGGGGTCGGGTCGCCACCGACGTCGTCGACGGGTACCTGATCGATCGCGGCTTCCAGGTGCTCAACACCTCCTACCCGAAGCTCGGCACGCTGCTCGACACCGATCGCCTGAACCTCGGCTACTTCACCTCCGGCGTGCTGGTCCGTCGGGGCGACGACCTGCTGCGGCTGGTCAACCCGCTGCGCGAGCCGACCGGTGGCCCGCGTACCGCGCTCGCCGACGTCGGTTCGCTGCTCGACCGGCTCCGCTTCGCCGCGCTCGCCACCGGTGCCGCCACGCTGCCGGTGTCCCGCCTGCTGGCCGCAACGGAGACCACCACCGAGACGGCGCTGCGCCGGGCCGGTCTCTCCGACGCGATCATCGAGGAGCTGCTGCGGCCGTTCCTGTCCGGTGTGTTCATCGACCGGGAGTTGGCGACCTCCAGCCACGTGTTCGCGATGGTGCTGCGCTCGTTCGCCCGGGGTCGCATCGGCCTGCCCGCCGAGGGGATGGCCGCGCTGCCCCGGGCCGTCGCCGATCCGCTTCCGGTCGACCTGCTCGACCTGGACACCCCGGTCGCGCAGGTCACGCCCGGCCTGGTCCGCACGCAGGCCGGCGACATCAGATGCCGGGCCGTCGTGGTCGCCGTCGACCCGCCCGCCGCGGCCGCGCTGCTGCCGGCTCTGACGACGGTACGGATGCACAGCTACACGACGTACTACCACAGCGCTGCCGAACCACCGCTGAGCGAGCCGATCCTGCTCGTCGACGGCGACCGTCGGGAGATCGTGGCGAACACGGTGGTGCTCAGCAACGCCGTGCCGACCTACGCCCCGGCCGGCCGGCACCTCGTGGCCACCTCGGTGGTCGGCCCGACGGCCCCGCCCGAGCCGACCATCCGGGCCGAGTTGACCCGACTGTACGGACGATCCACCGCCGACTGGACGCACCTCACCACCGTGTCCATTCCGGACGCGCTGCCCGCCGCCCCACCCCCGCAGGGGCGGCTGCGCAAGCCCGTCGCGCTCGGGCAGGGGCTGTTCGTGGCCGGTGACCACCGGGACAGCCCATCGATCCAGGGCGCTCTCGCGAGCGGTTGGCGTGCCGCGGGCGCGGTCCTCGAGGAGCTGCGCGCCGGCTGACCTGAAGCCGAAAACGGGGGCACCGCAGCCGTAGTTGATCACCTATGATCCCCCGCCATGCCCGCCACCCTCCCGGCGCCAACCTTCGACGTCGCCGACGCGTACCCCGAGGTCAGCGACCTCCACAAGGCGCTCGACGCCGCCGACTGGCCCGCGGTGCGGGCGGTGTTCGCGGACCGCGCGCCGGACGGCCGCACGCTGCTCGTCGCCGCGGCCGGCGACAAGCTCGGGACCGAGCCGTTCCTACGCCGGGTGTACGACGCGGACCCCGCCGACCCGCTCGCCGGGACGCTGCTCGGCAACCACCTCATCCGCGCCGGCTGGCGGATCCGCAGCGCCTACCGGGCCCGGTACGTCAATCGGGAGCAGTTCGACCAGTTCCACGACCACCTGCGGCGTGCCGAGCGGGTCCTCATCGACGTCACCGCCCGGCACCCCGACGACGCGGCCGCCTCGACCCAACGGATCACCATCGCCCGTGGTCTGGAACTGGGCCAGAACGAGGCGCGTCGCCGCTACGACCGGCTCGCCCAGCACCACCCCCACCACGCGCCCGCCCAGGCGACCCTGCTCCAGCAGCTCTGCCCGAAGTGGAGCGGCGACTGGGACCGTGCCTTCGCGTTCGCCCGCGAGTGCGCGCAGGCCGCGCCCGCCGGAGCGCCCAACGCCGTGGTGCTCGCCGAGGCGCACCTGGAACGCTGGCTCGACTTCGACACCGAACGGGAACGTACCGCGTATGTGCGCAGCGCCACCGTCGTGGACGAGATCATGCAGGCCGGGCAGCGGTCCGTGCTGCACCCGGACTTCGTCGACCGGCCCGGCTGGGTCTGGGTCCGCTCGTCGTTCGCGCTGATGTTCAGCCTGACCGAGCAGTGGTCGGCGGCGGCCAGCCAGTTCTCCGCTCTCGGCAACCTCGGCTCGGAATTCCCCTGGACGTATGCCGATGACGCCGAGGGCTACACGAAGTACCGCGCGAAGGCGTACGCGAAGGGTGGTCGGTCGTGATCCAGCACCTGGACGTGGACGGGGTGCCCACGCTGCTCGCCCCCACCGGTGGGCCGATGCGCGCCGGGCTGACCTTCCGGGTCGGCACGGCCGACGAGACCCTCGCCCGGGCCGGCACCACCCACCTCGTCGAGCACCTGGCGCTCGCGCCGCTCGGCCTGGCCGACTACCACGTCAACGGCGTGACCGCCCCGGCGTTCACCATGTTCCACACGCAGGGCTCCGAGTCCGACATCGCGGCGTTCCTGACCGCCGTCTGCGGGCACCTGTCCGACCTGCCGGTCGCGCGACTCGACGTCGAGAAGGACATCCTGCGTACCGAGTGGAGCAGCCGGGGCGCCGCCGCCATCGACGACATCCCGCTGTGGCGGCACGGGGCCCGGGACTTCGGGCTCAGCAGCTACCCGGAGTGGGGCCTGGGCGCGCTCACCGGCGACGACCTGCGCGAGTGGACGGCCCGCTGGTTCACCCGGGAGAACGCGGTGCTGTGGATCTGCGGCGACCGGGTGCCCGCGGGACTCCGGCTGCCGCTGCCGACCGGGGTACGCCAGCCCGTTCCGGCGGTCTCGTCGGCGCTGCCGCAGACCCCCGCGTACTTCGTGCACGGCGCGCGTGCCGTGGTGCTCGACGCCGTGGTGCGGCGCAGCGCCGCCGCAGCCGTCTTCGCCGGTGTGCTGGAGCGGGAGCTGTACCGGTCGCTGCGCCAGGAATCCGGCCTCTCCTACACCGCCACCACCGGGTACGACCCGCGCGGCGACGGCAACGCCACGCTGCGGGCGCTCGCCGACGCGCTGGCGGAGAAGCAGGACGCCGTCCTCGGCGGCTTCGTCGACGTGCTCGCCAAGCTGCGGGTCGGCCGGATCGAGCAGGCCGACCTGGACGCCACCGTGGCCAAGCGCGAGGACCTGCTCGGCACCGCCGAGGTCGATGCCGCGCGACTTCCCGGGTACGCCCTGAACGTGCTCACCGGGGAACCCAACCTCACCATCGACGAGCACCGGGCCGAGTTGAAGGCCGTGAACCTCGCCGACCTGCACGAGGTCGCGGGCGAGGTGATGGGCTCCGCGCTGCTCATGGTGCCGCGGGGGCTCACCGCCGACTGGGCCGGCTTCGTCGCCGCGCCCACCCACTCCACGGAGACCGTGGAGGGCACCGGCTACTCGGCGAGGGAGGGCCACGCCGCCCTGCGGATCGGCGTCGACGGGGTTACCCTGCTCCAGAGCGACAAGCCGCTGACCGTCCGCTACGCCGACTGTGCCGCCATGCTCACCTGGCCCGACGGAGCCCGGCAACTGATCGGCGCGGACGCCATCGTGCTGCACATCGAGCCGACGATGTTCCACCTGCACCCGGCGGCGCTCCCGGTCATCGACGCCCAGGTGCCGGCCGACCGGCACATCAGCATGCCGGCCCGTACGCCCGACGAGATCCCGCAGCCCTCGACCCAGGAGAAGCCGGCCCGCGCGCCCGGCGACCGCCCCTGGTGGGAGGTCGCGATGATCGTGGTCAGCGGCGTCGCGGTGCTCGTGGTGGGTGCGGTGAGCCTGCTGGTGACGTACGTCATGGCCGCCGCCGGCACCGAGCCGGGCGAAGAATGGCTCTGGGGCGTCGTCGTGGCAGGCTGGCTGCTCACTGTTATCCTCGCGTTGCCCATCGTGCTGCTGTGGCGACGGCGGCGGTGATGGGACGGGGGCCGCATCGGCGCTGGCCCGTGATCCACCGGGCGGGTTAAGATCCGCGCGGTTCCGGGGCGGTAGCTCAGCCGGTTAGAGCAGGGGACTCATAATCCCTCGGTCGCGGGTTCGAGTCCCGCCCGCCCCACCACCAAGAAGCGGCTTTGACCTGCTTCTTCTTGCTCTTCTTGCGATCTTTCTCGTTCGTCGACTTCGATGAAGACGGCAGCTGTGAGCCCGAGGTGAGCCCGGCGGGGCGCTCGTTGCCCCGGCGGGGCACCAGACGGGCGGCAGCTTCGGCGGCGTCGCGTGCCCGCCGCGAGCGCGATCGTGGCAGCTCCGTGGCGACGGTCGTGAAGGCGGATCGGTGGCAGGGCGGCCTTGCGTACCAGCCGATCGAAATGGTCGGACAGTCAGTCGGGCTCGATCCACCCGCCGGTCGGACGGCAGAAGAGGCGTCCGCTGCCCAGCATCAACGAGCGTTACCCACAGTGGACGGCACGTCCGTCCGAGGGCTGAGTTCGACGATGGCTGTGCCGGCCTTTGGGCTGACCGCGTTGACGATGAGCCTGGGAATGCGAGGGATCTACTCAGGGCTGACGGACGACCATGCTCAATTGTCGCGGCGTGCCCTTCGTTGACTGTGCCCGTGGCTCTTTGCTGTGCCCAGAACTGCTTCGACAACGGGGGATGGTCAACAATGACCCACGGGTACCTACCGCTGGATCATGCGGCTCCAAGGTCCTGCGACACCCAACCCGCTAAAGTTCGAAAGGCCCGAAACGTCGTAACCCCTTTACCGAAGCTGTCATGACAAATTCGGCCGCCAGGCATGTTCCCCGACCAGCCGCTGAATCGCCATCGCGGGCAGAAGATCCACAAGAGTATATTCATGACGGTGACGTCGAGATGGGATAGACCTGATGGATTGCGTCCACTAGGCTCCCGCCGAGACATGACTTTGGGGGTGCGGCGGTGCGGGACGAGCACGGGGGTGCGTCCGATATCGGCTGGTTACAGGCCGAGGCCAATGATCTTGCAAGGCGGATGGGTCAGGCCCAGGATCCGGCGGCGAGCTACAAGGGAGTCGACTCGCGCGGCGTGGTCACCGTGGCGGTAGATGGCAATGGCCTGGTTCGGGATGTCATCGTTGCGCAGGGCTGGAAGCGCGTCGGCGGAGCGGCCCAGTTGGCGGTCGCAGTGCAGGAAGCGCGCGAATCAGCCGCGCTGGAGCGGCTGCGGCGGCTCGACGAGAGCCTCGAGGAACAGTTGGACGCCGAGGAAGTCCCGCCCGCTGAATCGGCCGATTCGCCGATCGGGGTCGGTGCCGGCGGCGGGTCGATCGACGAGTTGGTTGAATCGTTGTCCACGCAGGCAAGTAGCGCTTCCACGGTGGCGGCACTGCGGGAACTGGTGACCATGTTGGAGGGCGTCGACGCCGACTTGGATGAGCTGGCTCGGCAAGTCTCCGGTCAGCAGAGTCAGCCATACGAGGGGCGCAGCACCGGTGGCCACGTCACCGTCCGTGTTGCCGGTGACGGGGCCGTCCTCGGCGTCGATTACGAATCGCGGTGGCTACGCGGGGCACATGAGTTCAACATCGCTCGGGAGACGCGTGACGCGTTCGAAGCGGCCTATCGAATCGCGGGCACGCAGACGGTGCAGGGACTGTTGCCGGACAGCCGGATAGCTGCGCTGGGACGCCTCGCCGGTGACCCGGTGGAGTTAGCCCGCCGTCTGGGCCTGCACGGCCGATAGACGACGTACGTATTGACGGGGGGTGACGTGGCAACACCGAGCAAGGAAGAGCTTGAAGTCGCGATCGAGGCGTTGCGGCAGGGCGGCATCACGTGGCAGCAGAACGCCGAGGTCATGCAAGCCGCCTCGTCGGCGGTGACGGCGCAGAGCCTGGGCTCCTTCGAGTTGTCGGCGCACGCCTCGATCACCGGGCTGGTGGAGACGTACGGGTTGTTGCAGGAAAAGGTGGCGACCCTGTTGCGGCAGGGAGCCGACAATTTCGAGGCGATCGGTGCCGCGCTGAAGACTGCGGCCGACGGCTACGAGCAGGACGAGATTGACGAGTTGCACCGCCAGCGCGGCATCTACTGACAATCCCCGATGAGCAGAAGGGCGGTGCGCGATGGTGCCGGGTCCCGGTGATCAGGAGTTCCGCGAGCTGATCGCAAAGGCCGAGGGCCTACTGAGAAGGGTTCACGACAAGGCGACCGAGATTGTCAACAACGTCAACCGGATCCTCGGTATGGTGCCTGGCTTCGTGGGCAATGGCATCCGCAGCGGAACTGAGCGTCTGCTCGGGCTGCTGAACAACATTCATCGCGAACTGGACAAGTACCTCGGCAAGCCCGGGTGGCCACCGGCGCTGCTGAGTGCTGGCAATGAATGGGCAGACCGGGTCGGGGCCCCGGTGAGCGCCACGGCAGGGGCAGCCGACCCAGACCTGTCCCCCATCCTGGACGAGTGGAAGGGCGCAGCCGCCGACGCTTACAAGCGGATCCTGGGTCCGCAACAGAAGGCCATTCTGGCTATCAAGAAAGAGTTCAGCGATGTCATCCACAGCGCGCTGACGGCGACGGCTGCCGCCATCGTCCTCTGGTGGGGGTCGATCGTCGTTGCACTCGTAGCCCTGGTTGGCGGCCTGATCGCAGCTGTGGGGTCTACCGCAACCGTGTTCGGCGCGCCCGCCGGACCAGTAATCGGAGTCGCCGCTTGCCTGGCCTTCCTGGCGGCCCTGGCTACCGGTCATGCCACTTTACTGGGAGTCACCGCCGTTCAAGACGGCAACCTGCGCGACAAGCTCGCAGAGTGGGGTGCCTTCGGGGGAGAGAGTTGGCCGATCTCCACCGCCAGCAAGCTGCAAGACGGCACGCTCCGCGACCCCGGGGTTCCAGACGACACCGACTGGCGTCTGCGGCCATGACAGGAACAAACGGGCCGACCGGCGTACCGCGGGGGACGAGAGCGCTGGCCGTACTCGCCGGGCTGGGCGCCGTCGCGTACCTCCTGTTGCTGGTGTTTGTGGCCTACCTGGCCACGATCCAGGCGGCCAGCGTGCTGGTTCCTCTGGCCGTCGGGAGCGGTTTCGGGCTCGTGGGTTCGCTCGCTGTATTTGCGGCAAATGCGCGGATGGCGGCCGGGCGGGGTGGCGGGCCAGCGCGCGGTCTGTTGTGGGGCGCTGTCGCCCTGACTGCGGTGGGCGCGGCTGCCCTGGTCGTGGTGGGGATCTTCTATCTGATCAGCTCTGACTCGACGGTCGGCCTCATCACTCTCGCCTCGGTCATCCTGCTGCTCGGGCCGCCGATCCTGGTGGCTCTGTCCCTGCCTGTGGCCCGCCGCCGTTGACTGGTACGGAAGGTGGAGCGGTCTTCGCAGTACTCGGCTGCGTCCTCGCCCTCGCGCTCGTGGGGTTGCTCGTCGGGTTGATCGCGTACTCCCGCAGACGTGAACGAGACCGGCGCGATGTGTTCCAACAGTGGGCCAGGCAGCATGGGTGGACCTTCGTTCCGTCACCGAACGTCGACTGGGGCAGCCGCCTACCAGGCCGTAATCGACGTGGTGTCTCCCTGGCCGTGTTCGGCGCGATCGGCGGCTACCGGGTCAGCGTCGCCGAATACTCCTACACCGAGACCCACACCTCCACCAGCGGTGACGGATTGGGCGGCACGACCACAACCACGTCCAGCCACAGCCATCCCTACGTCGTGATCGTGGTCCACCTCGACGAGCCTCATCCCACGATCTCTGTACAGCCACGCACCGCCGTCTCCCGAATGGGTCAAGTCCTGTTCGGCGACGCCGGGACCGTGACCGGCGACCAGAACTTTGACAAGCACTACCGGGTGGCTGGCGAACCGGTAGCCGTCCGGCAACTCATCGGGCCTGCCTTACGAGCCGAGCACGTTGCCGGCTCCGTGCCACTCTGGGCTCTGCACCAGACAGAGTTGATGACCTACCGGCCTGGCCGAATCGAAAGTCCGAGCCAGATCCCCGATCTGGCCGCACCCTTGATCCGTGTAGCTGTCCTGCTGACGGCGAAAGATCAGCGAAAGTTGTGAAGCGGTTCTTCCCAGCAGCAACGATGCAGGACCCAACATGCTCCGTCGAAGGCCGCCGCAAATTTCGTATCTCGATCGCGGAGCAGGAACCGGTGTCGGGGTGCCGGCACAAACACGAAGCCAGATAACGGTGCGTGACGGATCTCTGAGTACCGAGAGCCGCTCGCTTCCGGATCTAGCCGATGAGCGCCTACTCGATCCTGCCGGTCGCTCCGTGTCGCGACGATCGCGCCGACCGTCATGGAGCGGACCCGTCGCTTGCCGTCTCCGTCGTCCTGGTCGTCGCTGGCGTGCGGTGGGGCGGGCCGGCCGCGCATCCCTTCGGTGGTGATCTGGCCTTCCAGCTCCTCGATCGCGTTATCGAGGTCGGCCACCTGGTCCCACTAGGAGGCGCGGGCGGCTTCGTCGCGGGCGAACTCCAGATGCGCGCGAGCCACGATCAGCCCCCGTTGCGCGTCGGTCGCGGGCTGGAGGCCGAGGTCGGGTTCGTCGGAACGGTGCCAGCCCTCGCGATCTGCTGTTGCCGTAGCCGGCGGGCACGCTTCGCGCAGGCCGGGCACTTGCCGGCCGGGGAGTTGTCGAGGGTCCAGTCTTTGACGTGGGTGAAGGAGGCGGCCCCGGCGAAGCCGGCGACGATGAGCAGTATGGCGACCAGAGCGGCGGATTCGAGGCGGTCGTTGCGGCTTCGAGTCATCGGGCCTGCTCCTGTCCGAGAAACCTGCCACGATGAGCGGCGTGGGGGAATGGGATGACGTTGACGCACTGATCGTTGACGGCCGAGAGGTGAAGGCCGTGATCAAGATTCGTCAGAGTCGCGGGTGCACCTTGCCGGAGGCTTACCGGCTGTTCGAGGAGCGCTGTAAGGCGGTAAGGGCCAGGACGACCGGGCGTGAGCTTGGGGCAACCAGCAGCGAAGACGATCACGCGGCACCACCCTCGCTGACCTGACCGTCGATCACGCGCAGCCGGCCATAGGTGTGGGCCATGTCGCGGATCTCGTCGTCGGTCAGGTAGGGGAACCGCACCCGCATCGGCGTCGGGTCACCGTCGATGACCACGAAGCCCACGCCGGGCAGGGACTGCGGGATGCGGTCGCAGAGCGCGCCCCGGTCCCGCATCCCTTCCCCGAGCACGAGGTCGACCTGAGCGGCTTCCGCCAGCCGGAGGCCAATGGGGGTGGGGAACAGGTCCCGGAACGGCAGCACCTCCTTGCGCTCGGACCAGGACCACGGCCAGGCGGCCGAAGGCCTTCGCGGTCCACCAGGACAGGGCCAGCCACATCGGGATACGCACGAACGGGGTGCGGACGTTGATCGGTGCGTTCGAGGTGACGCGGTTCGTCATGCGGGCCGACGTGAACGGCTTGGACTACGAGATGCCCGTTGAAGACTGACCACCAGGGCGTCACCCGGGCGGGTATCGCCCGGTTGGCTGCTCTGGCGTTGCTGTGGGGGTCCAGCTTCCTATGGATCAAGCTGGCACTGCGGGGGTTCAACCCGGTCCAGATCGTGTTCGCTCGGCTCCTGCTCGGCTTCGTGGTCCTGGCGCCCATCGCCCTGTCGCGAGGGCTGGGGTTCCCCAGAGAGCGACGCGTCTGGGGGCACCTGTTCGTGGCGGCCCTGGTCTCCAACGCCGTGCCGTACGTGCTGTTTGGCATCGGGGAAGAGACGGTCGGATCGAACGTGGCAGGCGTGCTGAACGCGACCACGCCGCTGTGGACCCTGCTCCTAGCCTTCCTCGTCGGCGTCGACCGGGCCGTCACCGTGAAGAAGGCCCCCGGGTTCGCCCTCGGGTTCCTCGGCATCGTGGTCATCTTTTCCCCGTGGGTATCCGCGAGTGAGATCGCCAGTTGGGGCGGCCTTGCCTGCCTCGGCTTGCCCGACACCAGCACCGTCCAGCGACCCCGCTGGCGTTCGCCGTCCATCTTGACGATGGCGACCAGGCCGTGATCCCCAAGCTGGACCCGCGGGTTCGAGTCCCGCCCGCCCCACGCACTTTTCTGACCTGTGGCTCTTGGCGGTACCACAGTCGCCATGCGGACCAGTCGAGCCAAGGTCCGAGTCTTTCCCGGCGAGCGAGAGAGGCTGCATGCATAATGAATGCATGGTTGCTCTCCAGATTCGGGACGTGCCAGAAGAAGTACGAGACGCCCTGGCAGCCCAGGCCAGGGCGCGTGGGCAGTCACTCCAGGCATACCTGCTGGAACTGGTGGAAACGCAGGCTCGACGGCTGCGCAACACGGCGGCCCTTGATCGCTTCGCCGGCCGATCCGACGGTGCTCGCTCTCTGCCGGGGGAGAGCGCCGCAGAGTTGGACGACCAGCGGGAGCAGCGCGGACCGTGGGGAAGCGCCGCGTGATCGTCGTGGATGCGTCGGTTCTGGCCGACGCTCTGGTCGATGACGGGCCGGTCGGGGACGCGGCACGGGCGGAACTGACCGGAGATCCGCACTGGGCCGCGCCGAGTCACCTTCTGCTCGAGGTCATGTCCGTGATCAGGGGCAAGGTACTCGGTGGGAAGCTCGGCCTTGCCCGTGCTCAGGAGGCGATCGACACCCTGCCTTCGTTGGTCATCGACGAGGTTGGCGTTGCGCTGCTGCTCGACCGGATGTGGCAGATGCGGGGCAACGTCACAGCGTACGACGCGGCCTACGTTGCGGCGGCGGAACTGTTGGCCTGCCCACTCGTGACCGGTGATGGTCGGCTCGCCAAGGCGAGCGGCGTCCGCTGCGAGTTCCGACTGCTCGCGGTGTCCTGACGGTGGCCGCCCGAGGATCATCGGCCTGACGCCCTTGGGCCGGCCAACCTGAGTGGAAGCGGGTCACCGGCGATCGTCGCGGGGTGGTTCGCATGGTGGTACCTCCGGCCCACCACGTATTCCTTCGGTCAGTCATGCTTCCGACGAACCAGGCGAACCGCACTGAGGTCCGATGCCATCAATCGAGGCAGTGGACGTGGACGGCGATGTGCTGGCGTCGCGGATCGGTTGGCGGGCGACTGTCGCACCTCAGACGACGGAAGACAGTCCAGGTTCTGTGAAAGCTCGGGCCGGGCGCTGCGTGGGGCGTTACTGCTGGATGTGGCCCTGCGGGGAGGAGCCCCGTAGGGGCCGTGCCGCAGAATCGTGCCCATGAGCGCTTCTGACCTTGTAGCGGTCGATCTCACCGCAGACGAGCGGTTCCTGTTGAGCCGAGGGTTGGGTGAGTGGGGCGGACCCGCCAGTCCAACGGATGACCTCGCACGGGCAATGGGTTTCGTCAGCAAGGAGGACCTGTGGCGAGGCGAGGGACGCAGGCTGCGAGAGGCGCTGGACCACGGGGAGCCGTTGACGAGGTCGCAGTGGCGAAAGGCGGTGCTGGCCACTGAGATCGTCTTCGCGAGCGACGTGGTGGGTTCCGGCTGGGATTGGTCGATCACCACTGGCCTTTCCGACGAGGAGACGATCAAGCTGTTGCGGGTGGTGCAGCGGAAGGTGGCCCGCGCGCTGCGGATGCCCTAGCCACCAGTAGCCGCTTCGCGGGGTTGGCTGGCTTTCAGGTTGCGGACCGGCGGGTCGTGTGGAGGACGTCAACCCGGCCGCCGACGCCAGCAGCGTCGGGACCGGGATCGGAGCCGTGGGGAGACGAGGGTCTGGCCGAGGTCGCCGCCTGTTCGCTCGATCGCGTCCGTGGTCAGGAGGTCGTCGGGGCGTGGCCCCGCGGGGCTGCTTCCCACAGCACGCCGGGCGGGAGGATGCCGAACCAGGCTCCGGTGGCGGCCATCCCGGCAACGAGGTACGCCGCCCACCACACGAACAGCGCCCACATACCCTGGGCGACGGCCTCGGCCAGGCCGGGCATGAGGAGCACGAGGAAAAGGTAGGCCAGACGGCCGTACGAGAGGCTCCTGTTCTTCGGCAACTCGTGGGCCTGGCGGAACGGAATGAGTCCGACCCCGTAGGGACGACGGCGCAGCGTGGAGCTCGCCGGCCAGAGCCGCCCGTACCCGGCCACGTCGACCACGCTGACGCCGAACCCGTGCCGGATCGTAGCCTCACGCGGCCTGGTCAGCTCGCGAAACCACGGTTCCCAGACGACACGTTGGTGCAGGACACCGCCGCCCGGGCCCTTCATCGTCAGCCACACGGAGTATCCCTTGGGGCTGGCGTTGATTCCGCCGGCGGCGCTGACGGCGTGCGCCACAGCGGTGATCCGTCCCGGGCTTCCCGACTGCGCCAGATGCGCGGTCACCCTGGCGCGCCTCGCGGGAGCACGAGCAGCACCCCACCACTGCACCAGGCGGACGAGCCAGGGCAGCACCAGAAGGGCTCCCGGAGCCAGCGCCACGCGGATGATGACCCCTCCGTGCCCGACCCGCGGGTCGGCACCCAGCCGGTACCCCAGCGCCATGAGGGCGGCCACGGCCACGACGCTGCCGATCACGACCATCGGCGCGCGAGCACGCCGATTCGCCAAGCTAGCTGCACTTCCGCTGCTGGCCATCGCGTCGTCCCACCTGTTCGCTTCCGGACGTAGCGCCGACGCTAGCAACGCCCAGCAAGGCTCACATCGTGCGTCCGTTCCAGATTCCCACCGGCGTTGCACGGTGGGGCAGTGCAGTCGCCTACGGGCCCTGAGCCGATCGCTTCGAGCCGATGATGAGCGGGTGATTCGCACCTGGTCCGCACAGTCCCAGGCTGGACAGGAGCCAGCAGCTCACGCGCGAACGCGACCGAACGCGACAGTGGCGAGGAAGAAGGCCCCAGCTCCGAGCGCGGCCAGAGCGCGCCAGGTGTCGATGTGGGTGACCGTGGTGAGGACAGCCGTCAGGAACGTTGCCGATGCGCTTATCTGCCACCATTGGCGAACACGGAGCAGCTTTGCGCCGAGTAGCGCCACCAGGAGTGCTGCGGGAAACGCGAAGACCAGGCCAACCATGCTCTGCGCCGCCCCGCACGCAACGCCGTCGACGCCTGAGTTGAGGCATTCGGAAGTGGGAGGCATGACCTCCCAGGCGACGGTGACAGCTGCCACGCCGACCGCGCCCGACCCCAACGCCGTCCAGGGCCACCGGTCCCGCACGAACATCAAGGTTTCATGCCCCAACTTCACCACGGAGCCACCATAGTGCTGCCGGTCAGCCGTGTGCCGTGGCGGAGCCATGCACAGTCGGAACGGTCGATCGGACAGACCCACCGCCCGGTGCCGCTGGTGCTCGCGGAAGTCGATGCGCGTGGTCCCGGTTGGCTACTCCGGGGGAGGGGGATCCACGTACTCGCCGAACGGCTCGATCGAGCCGTCCCAGCCGAGCCAACCCTGTTGGGTCATCCGTCCGTCGGCGTAGATGTAGGACCAGCGGGCCCCATCCTCGCCTTCGAAGTTGACGATGCCGGAGCGAACGAACGGCGCGATCGCGACATAGAAGGCGATGGCCTGCTTCGACCACTTGGGGTCGCCCTCGTCGTCGTGGTCGAACTCGATCCAGTCCCCGTCGCGGGTGATCGAGGCTCTGGCCTCGCACGCTATGTCGACGAGCCGATCATTCACCTCAGCCATATCGGGCTGATACCAACGGCTTTGTTCGGCCATGGCGGCCTTGGCGGCGGCGGTCGCGGCGGCATCGTCCGACTCGGGTAGGTGCAGACGGCCCGAAGGCCGCACCGAATATCCCACGGCGGGCAGTCTGCGGTCGTCGATGTTCCGCACGTCGACTCGAACAGCGACCTAGCTCCGGGCCAGTCCGACGGCGGCGGCCAGGCGGGCCACGCCGGCTGTTGTCGGGCCGGCTCGTAGCGCGGCGGTCAGCGCCTCCCGGGCGACGGGGCGGGTCCGCGTCTCCGCGGGTGCGATGCGATCGGCGTTGACCAGGGCCTGGCCGGCTGCGCCCGCGTCGCCGATGTCGAGATGGGCGCGTGCGATGTCGATCAGGTGGGCGGCGCGATGTTCGGCGGGGAGCAGGTGCCAGCCGATGGCACCGATGGCCCGTCGGTGTCTGAGCACGGCCAGGTGGTGATCCCCGGACCACGTCGCGATCAGGGCGCGAGCGAGGTCGACCCCAGTGGCGCTGAAAGCGATGCCATCGTGGTCGTGGCAGTCGGCGTCGTCTGCGAGGCGGGTCGCGCGCTCGGTGAGTTCGCCTGCGGCGGTGACGTCCGAGCTGATGGCGGCGGCGAGCGCCGCTTCGATCAGCAGGGTCCCCGCTACGCCCGTCTGGCGGGGGTGCGGCGGCGCAAGGTCGATCTGGCGTACGGCGTCCATGGCGGCCGTCATCGCCAGCCGGCCCCGCCCCAGGGTCCGTAGTGCCTGCGCGAGGGAGATGGCCGCGAGACCGCCGCGCCACGGGTCGCCGTTGGCGGCGCTCATTGCCCGGTCGGCGGCCAGCCACGCCAGGTCGCCCTCGCCGAGCTTGACCAGCACGTGGGCGGCGAGCCGGTTCACTCGCACCGAGAGATCCGCTGCCTCCTGCGGGTGCGCGTGGCACATCCGGCGGCTGTCGGCGAGCAGCCCGGGCAACAGCCGTAACACCTGTGGGTGGTGACCGTGGCGGTACGCCGTCCACGCGTACCCCGCCTGGCTGTCCAGCTCGGCCAACGACGGCGTTGGTCGGTCGTCGCTGCCGGGACCGGGCAGGTCGTAGCGGGCGAGCGCCGCGCGGACCTGGTCCACGTCACCGCCGGTGTCGGCGACCGACTCGCGCGGCGCGTTGCCGGCGAGCAACACGTCGGGCGCGACGCCGAGGGCGCCGGCCACTGTCTCGATCACCGACAACCGATCGAGGGTACGGACGCCTCGCTCGACTTTGTCCACCCAGCTCTTCGACCTGCGGATCCGGTCGGCGAACACCTGTTGGCTCATGCCGCGTCGTGCTCGTAGCTCCGCCATCCGTCGCCCGATGGGCGGCTCGTTGCGGTGGCGGCTGCCGGACCCGCTCACCGCTCCCGCTCCGGCGATGACGACATGGCCTCCGTGGACTCGCCGCAGCGCGGACACCAGCGGGACTTGACCCGGAACGCGAGGAGCCCGACGAGGAAACCCGGCACCAAGCCGCCGAAGACGATCGGCACGACATCGGAAATCATGCGACGCGCTCGCTTTCTGTCCAGCTCGGACCGTCTGTCGGCTGCTTGTGGTGACGCTTCGTGGTCGGCTGCTATCAGAGTCGCGCATCATGTGATGCGAAGCAAGGGGATGGACATGATCGACACGCCGAGCACGTGAGCTAAGGCATGGATAAATGCGAGTAGGGCGCAGAATCACGACATGCCTCGATTCATCTCCGCGACGCCACGCTCCCGCCGCCTGGGCCGGGAGCTACGCAAGCTCCGGGAAGCGAAGGGACTCACCGGAGAGGCGACGGCCGACATCGTCGACTGCTCGCCGTCGCGGATCAGCCGCATCGAGTCGGGCGAGATCAGACCTCGTGCCGGTGACGTGATGGAGTTGCTCGTCGCGTACGGCGTCAGGATCGACGAGGAGCCGGGCACCTCGCTGCTCGACAAGGCGCGGGCGCTGCGCGAGGACGGTTGGTGGCAGCGCCTCGGCGGTAAGTACGCCACCTACATCGCGTACGAGATCGAGGCCGTGGAGCTGAAGAACTTCGAGCCGATGCTGGTGCCCGGTCTGTTGCAGACCGAGAGCTACGCCCGCGAGGTCAACGTGATCGGCCGGGAGACGGACCCGGACACCATCGACCAGCGCGTCGCCGCCCGGATGACCCGGCAGGAGGTGCTGCGCCGGCAGCCGAATCCGTTGCGGATGCACGCCATCCTCTCCGAGGCGTCGCTGCGCACCGAGGTCGGCGGCCCGGACGTGCTGCGTGAACAACTCGACCACTTGGTCACCCAGAGCCGGCTGCCGAACGTGACCATCCAGGTGCTGCGCTTTCAGGCCGGCGCGCACCTGGCCGACAGCAGCGGCTTCGTTCTGCTCAGCTTCGAGCAGGATGAGCCGCCGCTCGGCTACATCGAAACCCTGGCCGGTGAGCTGTTCCTCGAGTCGAGCCGCGACCTGGCGCGGCTGTCGGCGGCGTACGACAATCTGAAGATGCTGGCGATGTCACCCGCCGAGTCGGTCACGTTCATCAAGGAGCTGAGCAAGCATGGAACGTAACGCCTGGCGCACGTCGAGCCGTTCCGGTAGTAACGGCCAGTGCGTGGAGGTGCGGGACCGGGGCACCGGGGTCGATGTTCGCGACTCCAAGGCTCCGGATGCCGGGGTGCTGAGCTTCGCGCCGGCCGCCTGGGCGGCGTTCGTCAGCAGCGCCAAGCGGCCGCGCTGACCCGTTCCCGCGCACCCAGCCGGAACGGTCGTCAGAAGGACCAGTCGAACATGCGCACCGGCAGGAGTACGAGGACGACTGTCGCGGCGACGGCGAGCAGCACTCGCACCGTGCGGAGGCCTCGCCACCACGGGATGGTCCAGAGCAGCAACCACATGACGCCCGCGATCGCCAGGTGCAAGCCGATCACTCCGAGGCTGGTCTCCTCGCACATGTTGTCGGCGATCGCCTCTTCGCACAGCGCCGGGGTGCGGTGGTCGTTCTGCATGTTTCCCAATACGCCGACGATGCCAGCCAACACCGGCGCCGCCACGAGGGTGAACAGTGGCGTCACCACCCATCCGGCAAGGTCACGACGCCGGTCCAGTTTCACCGGTGGGACGATACCGCCGAATGTCGACGCCCACAGACCCGTCACCGCCGGGAGTGGGACGCCTTCGCACCCTGAGTCTCGCCGCGATCCCGCCAGAGTTTCGTCGCCGCAGTGGTGGCGACGAGGGTCGCGCCGACGGCGTTCGCCACCCGGGCGCTCCGCGTACGCCTGGTGTTGAACGCACTTGTCGTCAGCGCCCACAGGCCTGCGGCGGCGACTGCGACGTACCCGCGTCGGCTCGTGGCGAGCGTGCCCGCCAGCACGGCGGCGGCCCCCACCACCGCGGCGGCCGTCGTCCGTGGGTGCGGCGCCCGCTTGCGTACGGCGAAGACGTTGACGACCGAGGCCACGCTCGTCCAGCCGAGCAGCAGGCCGGTGCTGTGCGGCGCGATGCCCGCCGGGTCCGAGCCCTGGAGTTGACGGTGTGCCCCCGCCGCCAGAGCGGTCGCGATTGGCAGGATCGCGGCGGTGTATCGGAAGCGGTCAGACTGGGCGGCCAGCGACCAGGCGGCGTTCGCGGCGTGGGCGCCGGCAAGCCACCAGCCGTGCCGCCGGTTGGCGTCGTCGGTGGGGTGGGCGATGTGCTGGATGGTGCTCGCCGCGCTGGTGGCGAAGATCGGCGCCCAGATCGCGAAGGCGTAGTCGGGCGGCGTGATGTCGGTGTCGAACTCCTCCGCGCCCTCCTCGGTGCCGGCCAGTACCGGTCCGAGTGTGGGGACGAGAACCAGCGCGGCGGTCGATACGCCGAGCGCGACGCAGCGGAGTCGATCAGGCCTGTCCATGAGCACTCACCTCGCATCGAGTGTGGAGGGGCATGCCGAGACCAGCGAGCAGGCTTGGCAACTAAGTAGCTTGGTTTCCAAGCTAGACTATTATGCGGAGATGCGAAACCGGGACGACGACGCATCTCCGGACCTGTCGATGGCGCTGCACCACTTTGTCGTCGCGGCTGCGGAACTCGATGTCGCCCTGGGTCGGCGACTGCGCCTCAGCCCCGGCGACTATCTGGCCATGAAGCACCTGATGACCAGCGAGGCCGCCCTCGGTCCGGTCGAACTCGGCGCCCTGGTCGGCCTGACCTCCGGTTCCGCCACCGGCCTGGTCGACCGCTTGGAGCGCGGCGGCCATCTCCACCGCCACCGCGACCCGCACGACCGGCGTCGCCTCGTCCTCGAACCCACCGAGCAGGCACTCGACCGCACCGCGAACGAACTGCGTCCGCTCGACGACGCGATCCACGATCTGGCGGCCGACTACACCGTCGACGACCGCGCCACGATCGAACGGTTCCTGCACGACATCACCCGGCTGTACCGCGCGTTCAGTCGACAGGACCGCGACGGGCGGGCGTCCCGAGCCACCAGGGCGGAGGGGGCCGACGACGGCGACTGAACCTACGACGGCACGCGGACCATGTTCGCTGCCAGGTTGGCCTTATCCGCACCCCTCCGCGAACACCGTCCGCGCCGGACAGTGCACCTGTGCGTCCCAGGGGATCCCGATACCTGGATCGACGACGTGGTCAGTCGCCATCGGTGGAGGACTGTGGCTCGCCGACGCCTGCCGCACGTCGTAGCGGGATGCTACTCCGCAGGGGTCTCGTCGCCTTCGGTGACATAGAACTGCCTCTTGTTCCAATGATCGAAGTGGTAGCCGACGTCGGGGGTCAGGGCCAAGTCGCTGTTGAACAGAAGAAGCTCGACGTCCGTGTCTCCCAAGATTCCGGCCAGCCATTCGCGCCAATCGTCCTCCTCTTCGTCGAAGAGCGCCGGACTCATGTCGGCGAGAAGCTCGGCCTCCCCGAAGATCAGATAGAGCGCCAGTTCCTCCAACACGGTGTGCGCGACGAGGTCCCCATGAGCAAAGCGCCGACGAAGTCTGATCACTGCTGCCCTGAGGCCGTAGACGAACTCGTAGTCGTAACGAGTTAGGAACTGGGGTGGCAGGTCGCCGTAAAACCACGAGGCTGCGAGTTGACCTACATGCGTGCCTCGAGGGTGTTCCGCTAGAGCACTGAGGTCGTCCGCGAGGTGATCGTGGACGAGGTCGCTACCTACCGCGAACGTCGTTGCGCAGGCTCGGCCGTACAGGTCGTTGAGCGCCTCGGACCAGGCGTCATGGCTGTGGTCGATCTTGCGAAGCCAGTCGTCTTCGGCTCTGTCGGAGCCGTGCTCGTCTCCTGGCAGCTTGCTCCAGCCCAGGGCGCGGCAGACGCCGCGAACCTTGTCGCGGCGGATGGCAGCGCCCGACTCGTAACGACTCCAGGATTTCGCTCCAACTCCAGCCTTCGCGGCCGCCTCGTCGATGCTCAGGTTGAGCGCGACTCGCCGTTCACGGATGGCGCTTGCTAGCGCCGTACTTCCCGAGGTGGTGCGAGGAGGCATGGAGAGCTCCTTAGTGACCGGACACAACCAGGTAAGTATAGGACGCGTAGTGCGGCGGGTCGAGCAGCGGCTCCGAAGACCGATCGCCTGAAGGTGTACTACCGTCACGGGGTGTGGAGGAACACGCTGCGGCTTATGAGCCCCTGACGGTGGAGCGTCTGGCTTCCCTTCTTGTCAGCACCAGCGAGGCGCGGCGGTGGCGGCTGGTGGCAGAGTTCCTGGAGGAGTATCGATGGGAGCCGGCCGAGGTCCGGCCAGGTCTGCTGGACGTGGAACCGGCTCCGACCGGCGATGAGCGTTGGGACGTGTTCCTCGCGGCGTTGGCGGAGCACCTGGCCGCCAAGGATGGGCGCGGCGCGCCATCCTGGGTCACGACGCGGTCGCTGCGCCAGTTCTGGTTTCCCTTCAATACGCCAGCAGCTCGTGTCGACGCGGTGGTTCATGCGCCGGCAGCATTCAGGCGGCGCGGGGTGTATGTAGCGGCCCAGGAGTTGAACGTCGCGTGAGCCCCGATGACCCGCTGCTGGACCGCGCCTCGATCGAAGACGCTTTTCGCCGACTGGGTGACAGGCTGGCAAAGCGGGGCGTGGTTGCGGATATCTATATCTTTGGTGGGGCTGCGATGGCTCTGGCCTATGACGCGCGTCGGGCGACCCGAGATATAGGTGCCGTCTTTCAACCGCATGGTGTCGTGCTCGACGAAGCAAGGGCTGTCGCTGACGAGCTTGGTCTTCCGTATTGGTGGCTCAACGAGCAGGCGAGCGCCTACGTGGCGCCCGGCGGCGATGCGATGGCCCCTCGTGTGTTCGACCACCCGGGCCTACGGGTGGCGGCGGCGTCCCCGGAGCATCTGCTGGCCATGAAAGTGCTCGCTGCACGTCGACGGGACGCCGAGGACATCCGCTTCCTGGTCGGGCGACTCGGACTAACCAGTTCCGATCAGGTGGTCAGCCTCTGCGCAGAGATATTTCCAGACGAAGAGGTGCCGGCCCGGGCGAGACTCGTACTCGATGATGTTTTCATGGACGGCAACTAGGCAGCCATTTTCCGAACGATGCCGCCGGGCGATGCGGAAGGGTTTCCGGGGGCACCACGGGCGTCGATGATCGTCGTACGGTGTTCCGATGGTCTCGGAGGCGGTGCGGTACTACGACGACTTCCTCGCCGAGCGGGACTGGCTCGCCGAGGGGCTGAGCTGGGCCGTGGTGCAGCCGGCAAGTGCCGAGGCCACCGTTGACGGGGTCGTCGAGCGGTTGCGCTCGGCGACGGCTGGCCGACGGTACGCCAGGACCTCTACCGGCTGGTACGAAGAAGCGGCTGAGGGACGCCCAAGATCTGCACAACATCCCCGAAGTTGCTGCCACGAACACCACGCCACGAACACCACGCCACGAACACCACGCCACACTGTCGAATCGGGGTCGGGCCGTTCGTGGTACGGGTGGAGGCGGCCGACGAAGGCCGCCCGGAAGAGGGGAGTTCCGAGATGGCGCGATACCTGATCTCGTTCAACGACGGCGCGATGGACCACATCCCCGCCGAAGAGTTGCCCGAGGTGGGCAAGGCGGCGCACGCCGTGCTCCAGGAGGCCGTCGACGCGGGCGTCTGGGTGTTCGGCGGCGGCCTCGAACGGCAGCAGGCCAACATCGTGACCACGGACGGGTCGGTCACCGACGGCCCCTACCCGGAGACCAGGGAGGTCGTTGGCGGGTTCGTGGTCGTCGACGTGCCCACCCGCGAGGAGGCGCTCGGGTGGGCTGCCAAGTTCGCCGCCGCTTGCCGCTGCGCCCAGGAGGTTCGGGAGATCATGGCCGACCCCGAGATGGAGGAGATGCTCCGCCGCGCCGACCGTCGAGGGTGACCCCTCGTGTCCAGTGCGCGACGAACGGATCGAGGCTGCGGCCTGCGGAATTAGCCTGAGCCGGTGACGTCGATCGCGGACTTGGGCGTACGCGTCCGGCTGCTCGGGCCGGTGGAGGTCGTCGTCGCCGACGGGCCGCAGGCGGTGAACGGCGTACGCCGCAAAGCGGTCCTGGCGACGTTGGCGCTGCACGTGGGCCGGGTGGTGAGCGTCGATCGACTGGTCGACGTGGTCTGGGGTGAGCGTCCACCCGCGACGGCCGAGAACACGCTGCAACGTCACGTCTCCTATCTGCGCGGGGTGCTCGGCGAGCCCGGATCGATCGTGGCGCGTCGGCCCGGTTACCTGCTCGACACCGGGCCGGGGTCCACGGACGTCCAGGCCGCCGAGCACCTCCTCGACCTGGCCCGGCGGACGACGGATCGGGCCGAGCGGGTGGCCCGCCTCACCGCCGCGGTGGCGCTGTGGCGTGGCCCGCCGCTCGCCGACGTCACCGGCTCACCCTGGCTCGAGGAGCAGGCCGAGCACCTGGCCCGGCTGCGGCTGGAGGCCGAACGGGCGCTCGCCGAAGCGCGGCTGCGCGCCGGTGAGCACGCGCGACTCGTCCCCGGACTCGAACGGCTCGTCCGGCAGCATCCCTTCGACGAGCACCTGCACGCCCACCTGATGCTCGCCCTGTACCGGGACGGTCGGCAGGGCGAGGCGGTCGCCACGTACCGGCGGTTGCGGGACGGCCTTCGGGAGAACCTCGGCATCGACCCGAGCCCACGGCTCAAGGATCTCCAGGCGGCCATCCTGCGCCAGGACGCCTCGATCGCCGCGCCCACCCCGGCCACCCCGGCCGTACCCGCACGGGCGGTGGCGGCGCAGTTGCCTCCGCCCGTACCCACGTTCAGCGGACGTGCCGCGGAGCTGGCGGCCCTGGATGCGCTGGTCGACCGGGGCGGCGCGGTGGTGGTGTCCGGCACGGCGGGCGTCGGCAAGACCGCACTCGTCGTGCGCTGGGCGCACCGCGTGGCCGAGCGCTTCCCCGACGGGCAGCTCTACGTCAACCTGCGCGGCTTCGACCCGGCGACCCCGCCGACCGACCCGATGCGGGTGCTGCGCGGGTTCCTGGAGGCGCTCGGCGTTCCACCGGCACGGATGCCGAGCGATCCGGACTCGATGGTGAGCCGGTACCGGACGCTGGTGGCGGGCCGGCGTCTACTGGTGGTGCTCGACAACGCCCGCGACGCGGACCAGGTCCGGCCGCTGCTGCCCAGCTCGCCGGACTGCCTCGCGGTCGTCACGAGCCGCGACCAGCTCGTCCCACTCGTCGTCACCGAGAGCGCCCAGCCGGTGGTCCTCGACCTGCTGAGCCCCGACGAGGCCCGCGACATGCTCGTCCGTCGGCTCGGCGCGCGACCGGTCGCCGCCGAACCCGCGGCGGCGGACGACATCGCCGACCGCTGCGCGCGGCTGCCCCTCGCCCTCGCCATCGTCGCCGCCCGGGCGGCCACCAACCCACGCTTCTCGTTGGCCTCGGTGGCGAGCGAACTGGGCGGTCTGGACGCCTTCCACGGCGGGGACGCGACCACCGATGTCAGGGCCGTCTTCTCCTGGTCGTGCCGCACCCTCAGCCCGGCGGCGGTCCGGCTGTTCCGGCTGTTGAGCCTGCACCCGGGGCCGGATGTCGCCGCACCGGCCGTGGCCAGCCTCGTCGGCGGCGCCCCGCAGGCGGTCGGCCCCCTGCTCGCCGAGCTGACGCGGGCGAACCTCCTCGCCGAGCACGCGTACGGGCGGTACGCGTTCCACGACCTGCTGCGCGCGTACGCCGCTGGTCTGGCCGACGAGGCGGAGCCGGCGGCCGAGCGCCGTGCGGCGGTCCACCGGCTGCTCGACCACTGCCTGCACGCCGCGCACGTCGCCGACCTCGCGCTGCATCCGCACTTCAGCACGATCAGTCTGCCGGCCCCGCACCCGGGCGTGACGCCGGAGAGCCCTCGGAACCGGTCGGCCGCGTCGGCCTGGTTCGCCGCCGAGATCCCCGTCCTGCTGGCCGCCGTGCCGCTCGCGGCGCGGTCCGGGTTCGAGGGGCACGCCTGGCGGCTCGCCTGGACCATGGCCGGCTACCTGCACCGGCAGGGACACTGGCAGGACTGGCTCGGTACGCAACAGATCGCCCTCGCCGCCGCGTCCCGCATCGGGGACCGGACCGGGCAGGGGCACGCGCACCGTAGTCTCGGTCTCGTCTGCTCCCGGTTGCGCCGCTACGACGAGGCCGACGACCACCTGCGGCGCGCGCTCGACCTGTTCGGCGAGGTCGACGACGACGCCGGACGGGCACACACCTGCCTGAACCTCGGTCAGCTCGCCGAGCGGCGGGGCGACATCCGTGAGGCGTTGGAGCACTCCCGGCGGGCGCTGACCCTGTTCCGGCGGGCCGGGAACCGGGCCGGGCAGGGGTACACCCTCAACGCGGTCGGTTGGCAGGAAGGGCTGCTCGGTGAGCATCACCGCGCCCTCACCTCCTGCGGCGAGGCGCTGCGGATGTTGCAGGAGGTGGACGACGTCCAGGGTCAGGCCGACACCTGGGACAGCCTCGGCCACGCCCACCACCAGCTCGGGGACGACCGGCAGGCCGTCGCCTGCTACGCCCGGGCCCTGGAACTCTTCGGCCAGGTCCACGACCGGTACGCCGAAGCGAGCACGTACGTCAACCTCGGCGGTAGCCACCGGGCCCTCGGTGACCTGGGCGCCGCCCGTGCCGCCTGGCGTCGCGCGCTGCGCATCCTCGACGAACTCGGCGACGCCGGCGCCGACGCGGTCCGCGCCGACCTCGTACGGCTCGACGCGACCCGCTCGGGCTGACGTACCCGCTTTCCGCGCCGTTTCCGGGCCGTTTCAGGGCGGCTCGGCACTCTTCGGACACGAGTTTCCATCCAGGAATGGAGTGTTCGATGAGTCGCTTGGCACGCCGCCTCGCGGTGATGGCAGTGGCCGGCGCGACGGTGCTGGCCACGTCCAGCACCGCGCTGGCGCAGACCGACAAGCCGCCCACCAAGGGCGTCGACTGCGTGGTCCAGTACGTCGACGAGCGCGGCGGGATCATCCGCACCGAGACCGAGCCGGAGGGTCGGGAGTACGGCCGGTTCCGCTGCGCCAGCGGACAGTGGACGTTCGCCTGGGACCCGTTCGGCGCGGACGACGCGATCGTGGCCGACGAGGTCGTCGTCGACCCGTCCGGTGTCGTCTCGGTACGGCGGTTCACCGGCCCGGCGCTCGGCAACGACCTGACGATCGGCGAGATCACCGCCATCGCCCAGGCCGTCACCGGCAGCGGGGAGGTGATGGTCGACCGTGCGATCGTGGCGGTCGACGACGGCAAGCAGCGGACCCCCGAGGAGATCGCGGCACTGCTGGCCGGCAAGGACGACACCGGGGTACGGGTGCTGGGTACGATCGACAAGCCGGACGCCGCCATGTCGGCGAAGGACGTCATCGACGAGGCCGGCGGCACCCCCGAAGGCAGCGTCGTCTACTTCAGCATCTTGGGCGCGATCAAGTCGGTGTTCGCGTGGGTCGCGGACACGATCAGTGACATCGGTGACTGGATCGAGCGGCACTGCGACTGGGGGCTCTCGCCCAGCGGCCTGGGTGTGGTGGTCACATGTCGCTGGTAGCGCGGGACGTCACCAGGCGGGTCGGAGTCGTCGCCCTGACGCTCGTCGTCGGGCTGGTGGCGTCGTACGCGCCGTCGCGGGCGGCCGAGGGGGACGCCCGGACGACGGTCGTCGACCAGCCCGGTGCTCCGGGAACGATGCTGCGCCAGTTCGAGGACCTCACCGGCCGGAGCGTCGGTGACCTGAACACGGTGCTGGCCGTCGACACCGGCGGTCGGAACGTCACGGTCGACGAAGCCGCCGCGCTCGTCGCCGGCGAGAAGGTCGACGGTGTCACGGTCCTGGGCACGATGCCCGGCAGCCGGGACATCCTCGGCACCACCATGGCCGATCTGGCCGACGGCGCGTACGACGGCAAAGACGGCGGCGGTACCCTGCTCTTCGCCTCCTCCGTCCCGGGCGGCCGGGAGTGGTGCATCACCATGTGCGTGGCCTCGGGGAAGTCCGTGTACGAGTGCTTGCTGTCGCGCCGGACAGGCGAGCTGATCCGCACCCTCGACTTCACCGGAGACACGACGGTCGGCGCGACGAAGACGGCCTTCGAGAAGGTCAACGGGGTGGCCGTCGAGGGTCCGTACGCCGTCGACACGCTCATCGGTGACGGTGAGCCCTCGGCGGACGAGATCCATGCGTTGCTGGACGGCAAGGACGTCGACTCGCTGCGCCGGGTGGCGACCGTGCCGACGCCGGACACCGGCTGGGCGTTGGCCGACATCGCCGAGAAGTCCGGTGTGCCGTACCGGAAGACCACCATCCACATCTTCACCTTCGGGCTTCCCTTCATCGGGAAGGTCCTGGTGGTCTGCGTCTCGCACGACGACGGCAAGACGTGGAAGTGCTCGACCCGCCCCTGGAGCGGGTGGTTCTAGGTGCACCGGAGAGCGGTGTACCTCAGCGGCATGAGATTCCGCCGAGGTATACCGCTCACCAGGGTCAGCGCCTCGCGCGCACGGGTAGCGCAGGCTGTACCCGAAGGTGGGTAGCTGGGGGGATCGTCCCTGTATCGGAATTCTTGAACCCTTGAGGGCGTAGAGCTTTCCGAGACAGAGGAGCAGTCATGCCCCCGCACGCCGTCACGTCCACGCGCCGCCGGGCCCTGCGGGCTCTCGCCGCGACACTGGCCGCCGCCACCGTTCTGACCGGCTCCGCCGCGTTCGCCGCCACCGACAGCGGTCGGCCGACCGGTCCGCGCGACGCCGTCCAGCGGCAACTGGACGGCTTGGTCAGCGACAGCGGCTTCCCCGGCGTCCTCGCCTCCGTCCGGGGGGCCGACGGCCGGGTCCGCGACTACACCGCCGGGGTCGGCGACCTCCAGACGCGCCGCCCGGTTCCCCGGGACGGCCAGGTTCGCATCGGCAGCAACACCAAGACCTTCACCGCGGTGGTCGTCCTGCAGTTGGTGGGGGAGGGCCGCATCGACCTGGATGCCACCGTCGAGCACTACCTGCCCGGAGTCGTGCGAGGTCACGGCAACGACGGCGACACCATCACCGTACGGCAGCTGTTGCAGCAGACGAGCGGCCTGCCGGACTACGACGACGTGCTCTTCACCAAGGCGCAGGACCTCGTCGACAAGAGCCACTCGTACTACCAGCCGAGGCGGCTGGTGGACGCCGCGCTGACGAACGCGCCGCACTTCGCGCCCGGCGCGCAGTGGGAGTACAGCAACACCAACTACGTTCTCGCCGGGCTCATCGTCGAGCAGGTCACCGAGCGTCCCATCGGCGAGGAGATCACCAACCGGATCATCAGGCCGCTCGGCCTGCGCGACACCTACTGGCCGGGGGTGGGGGAGCAGTCTCTTCGGGGTACGCACCCGCACGGCTACGTTGCCGTGGCACCGGGCGCACCATGGGTGGGCGTCACCGACATGGACCCGTCGCTGGGCTGGGCCGCCGGCCAACTGGTCTCCACCCCGGACGAGCTGCGTACCTTCTTCCAGGCGCTCGTCGGCGGTCGGCTGCTCGAGCCCGCGCAGCAGAAGGCGATGCTGACCACCGTTCCGGCACCCGACTTCGAGCCGACCGGCGAGTACGCGTACGGGCTCGGCATCGCCAGCCACGAGTTGCCCTGCGGCGGCGAAGCCTGGGGCCACGGCGGGGACATCCAGGGCTTCGAGACCCGCAACCTGGTCACCCGCGACGGCCGTGGGGTCGTGGTAGCCGTGACCGGACTGCCGACCGGTGAGCAGATGCTCGCCAAGGTGAACGAGAGCGTCGAGACGGCGCTGTGCGCCACCGACCACTGAGGCACAACCGGTTCGGTGACATCGCACACGGATCGCGACGGCCCGGTGACGGCCGTCGCGGTCCCGTCCGTGCGGGTGACGGTCCGGCCTGCCCACGACCGACTGGCGGAGGTGGGCAGGCCGGACGTTCTCCTGAGCGTCACACCGTCGCGCGGGCCTGCGTCCGCGTCGCCGTCACGCGGCGGCGACGGACCGGGAACGGGATGGGGTGGGAGATGCTCCAGGCGGCGCCCTTGCAGACGACCTCCTTGTAGCGGGCCGCCAACCTACCCGTCAGCTGGGACGGCTTGGCCCGGTCGTCGGCGGTCACGTACTGGATGATGCCGTCGCGGCGGCCGAGGCTGATGCACTGGTTGAAGTAGCGCAGCGGCGCGTTCGGCATCTTCGTCCGGCCGGTCAGGCGTGCGGCGATGGCGTCGGCCGCCTGCCAGGCCATCGGGGTTCCCGAGGCGCAGGACATCCGCAGCGGCTTGCCGCCCGGCCCGGCGGCGAGTCCGGCGTCGCCGACGGCGTACACGTCGGGGTGCGAGACGGACCGCATGGTGTCGTCGACGACGATCTGCCCGGTGGCCGCGACGGTCAGGCCGGTGGCGGCGGCGATGGGGTGCACGGCGAAGCCGGTCGTCCAGACGGTCACTGCGGCCGGGATCGTCCGACCGTCGGCGGTGACCACGCCGGTCGGCTCCACCCGGACGACGTCGGTGTGCTCGTGGACCGTGATGCCCAGCCGGTCCGTGACGCCCCGCAGGTGCTGCCGCGCCTTCTCGCTGAGCCAGTCGCCGAGGCCGCCACGGGCGGCGAGCGCGACGTCCAGGTCGGGTCGGGCCTCGGCGATCTCGGTGACGGCCTCCAGGCCGGTGAGACCCCCGCCGACCACGAGCACCCGCTGGCCGGCCGCGAGGTGCGCGAGCCGGTCACGCAGCCGCAGCGCCGACGGCCGACCCGCGAGGTCGTACGCGTGCTCGGCGACCCCGGGAACGCCGTGGTCGGCGGAGGCGCTGCCGAGGGCGTAGACGAGCGTGTCGTACGCAATCTCGTCGCTGCCGTGCTCGTCGGTCAGCGCGACGGTCCGGCGGTCGACGTCGACGGCGGTCACCCGGGCGACGCGGACCCGCACCCCGGTGCCCGCGTACACCCGGTTCAGCTCGCGGCGCGGCAGGTCCTGGCCGGCGACGAGCTGGTGCATGCGTACCCGCTCGACGAAGTCGGCCTCGGCGTTGACCACGGTGATCTCGATGTCGTCGGGGTGCAAGCGGCGGGCCAGGCGGCCGGCGGCGATCGCTCCGGCGTAGCCGGCTCCGAGGACGACGATGCGGTGCTTCATGGCGGCGCTCCTGTCTCGGCGATGGTCGCTACCTGAACCGGGCGGCGACGCCGTTGCTGACAGCAGGCGGCTATGACCTGGGTCACCAGACGTGCAGGAGCGGCTCCGCGTGCGCGGTGACGGACCACTGGCGGGTGACGCGTTCGAGCTTGTCGGGGTTGACCTGCACGCGGATCGCCGCGACTCCCTCGGGCGTGACCTCCAGGGACATGACGCCGACGACCTGCTCGCCGGTCACGACGACGACCGCGGGGCCGCCGTTGACGACCTCGGCGTAGAGGGCGGGACTGCTGCCGCCCACCAGGTTCCGTTTGACGTCGCTGGGCCGGAAGAGGCCGCGCAGGAACTTCGCCACCGCCAGCGCGCCGACGACCGGCGTGGTGCGGGCCGGGATCTTGCCGCCGCCGTCACCGATGCTCGTCACGTCCCCGGTCAACAACTCCACCAGCCGCTGGATCTGGCCGCTGTTGGCCGCCGTGAGGAACTCGGTGACGATCGTCCGGGCGGCCGCGTCGTCCACGGCAGCGCGCGCCCGGCCGGCGGAGACGTGCTGCTTGGCGCGCCGGTAGATCTGCTGGCAGTTCGACTCGGTGAGGTCGAGGATCTCGGCGATCTCGCTGTGCGGGTAGCCGAACGCCTCGCGCAGCACGTACACCGCGCGTTCGTTGGGCGACAGCCGCTCCATGAGGGTGAGCACCGCCATCGAGACCGATTCACGCTGCTCGACGGTGTCGACCGGGCCGAGCATCCGATCCCCGGCGAGGACGGGCTCGGGTAGCCAGGTGCCCACGTAGGTCTCCCGCCGGGCGCGCGCCGAGGTGAGCTGGTTCAGGCACAGGTTGGTGAGCACCCTCGTCAGCCAGGCCTCGGGCGTCTCGACCCGCTCCCGGTCGGCGGCCTGCCAACGCAGGAACGTGTCCTGCACCGCGTCCTCGGCGTCGCTTGCCGAGCCCAGCAGTCGATAGGCGATCGCCTCCAGGCGCGGCCGGGAGCGCTCGAACACCTCGATCTCGTCGGGACGCAGCGACATGGCCCGACAGTAGCCGCGCTCGTCGCGCGGCCAGTGCCTGACCGCACCATCGACACAATGACGGCGTGGACGCGCGCCAGTGGACGTGGGCGGCGCAGGACCGCTGTCCGGGCTTCTGCCTCAGGGTGACCCGGGGTCAGCTGGCCGCAGATTGTGGACCGCGACGGGGCGCAGACGGTCACCCTGCACCGGCTCGGTGGTGACGGGTCGTACGAGGAGCACGCGAAGATGCCGTTGGCGTGGCTGCTCCAGTCGGCCCCCGCCGACCACCTCGACCAGAGCCTCTGACACCCGGCAGCAGCGCTCTCGCCGTGTGCCGCGCTGTCCGCTGAGGCGTTTGCGCAGGTCAGTGGCCTGTTCGTCAAGGACAGATGTCGCTAACTGGACAAGACGGTAAAGCCCCTGATAGGGGACGCTTGGGGCAGGTGAGAAGGCGGCGGCTGTCGGGCCACAGCCCCGCCCGCGTGCCCGGTACGGACAGCACCGTCCGCTCCGGTGCCGCCCTCGCCGGCCCGGCTCCGCCGGTGCGGGCCCGGCACAGCCGCCGGCTCCGACGAGGCGTACGGCTCGGCCGTCCCACACCGCTGGAGGCGCCCGCAGCGGTGTCACCGTCCACCGCCGGCGACGTCGCCCACCGGCACGTCGCCTACGTGCCCTGTCGACCACACGCATCGTGGATCCCGCCCGGTTCGGCGTCGCTCACCCGCGCGCCCGACCGGGCGACCGAACCAGAGAGGCCCTGCCATGGCGGCTCCCACCGCGACCGCAGCCCTGAACGCATCCGTCTTCGCGCCGGGTGACCAGATGCTGCTGACCGTCACGTACTCCGACGCCGACACCAAACCGCTGACCGTCACCATCGTGGTCACCGACGCGCAAGGCAACAGCAGCGCGCCGGTCAAGGTGACCGCGGTCATCGACCCGCTCACCGTGACCGTCTCCGACAACTCCGGGCGTGCCTGGACCCGGGTCTCCGACAACGGTTCCGTGGCCGTGTACCGGGCGGTGGCGTGATGCCCCGGGTCACCGTCCAGGTCCGCGACGCGGCCGGCAACACGGCGACGGCCGGGGTCGACTACACCCTGCGCCAACCGGTGCTCGGCGGCTACTACCTGTCCGGCGGGGCCGACCCCACCGCCGACATGGCCGGCGGCAACTTCCGCTCGTTGACCCAGTACCGCAGCTTCGCCGACGGGTACATCTTCCCCGGCTACAACCGGCCCTGGCTGGTCAACCTGGGCAAGGCCGGCGTGCAGATGAACATGGTCCTGGAGTTGAAGCACTACGGCGCCGGCGACGCCGGGCCGCAGACCTTCACCGTGGACGGCGTCACCTACACGGTGCCCGCGCCGTCGATGACGATCCAGCAGCGTCCGGGGGTCACCCCGTGGCCCAAGGCGTACGGGTACACCCAGGTGCTCAACGGCCAGTGCGACGGGCTGTTCGCGCGTGCCCTGTCCCAGTACCGTTCGCTCGGCTTCGGAGTGAACATCCAACTCGCCTCCGAACTGGACACCGACCACGAGTTCGGCACGACCGAGGCCGGCAAGGCGTACACCTGGGCCGAGTCCGACGCGCGGGCGGTGCAGGCCGTGAACTACATCGTCACCTGGTTCAAGGCCCGGACGCTGCCCACCGGCACCACCTTCTCGGTGGGGGTGGGCGGCTTCGACCGGGCGTGCTTCCAACGCACCCACACCGAGGCGCTGATGTCCCGACTGGACTACCTGCAGTGGAACGCCTACGCGACCGCCGCCGGCCAGACCGCGCTGGCCCGCTTCCGCCGGACCAAGGACTGGGCGGTGGCGGACCTCGGCCCGGTGGCGCTGTCCCGACCGGTGATCATCGCGGAGTACGGGGTGCGGTCCGCCGAGATCCCCGACCAGGCGGCCTGGATCGCCACCGTTCCGGCGGCGATCGCGCAGCTCAACGCCGAGCGTGGGCCCCTGATCGCGCGGACCAACTACTTCAACTCCGGGTGGGGCACGCTGTCGCCCAAGGCGGCCGGGTTGGCCGCGCTGCGGACCGCGTACGCCACCCGACCGTACGTCTGAGCAGGAGCGGCGGTCACTCGGCGTCGAGCTGCTCGGCGTACGCATCGCGCAGCGCGGGCCAGCCGAAGTCCTTGGCCTCCGCGCCGCGGATGGGGCCGACCGGGTCGCCGTCGAGCAGCCGGTCGGCCACGTCGAGGCAGAGGTGCCAGCCGGCGGCGACCATCGGCAGCACGCCCCGGTCCGCGACGGTGTGTCGCAGGGTGAGCCGGGTGCCGTCACCCGAGGGGGTCAGCTCCCAGCGCAGCAGGTCGTCACCCCAGGTGTATTCGAGCAGCTGGGGTGGCTCGGCTCGGCGTACCACCGCGGTCTGTTCGGCGGTCGTCTCGCCGTCGACCAGCGTGAGCACGGCGGCGCCGGGGCTGCCGAGGTCACGGTCGGCGAGGAACGGCGCCCACTGCGCGAGCTGGGCCGGGTCGGTCAGCGCCGCCCAGACCACGCCGGGTGGGTGCCGCAGGTCGCGGACGAACACCAGCGTCACGCCGCCGTCGGCGTGCTCGGTGTACGCCTCGCCGGGCGGGCTGGGGCGGAAGGCGTCGCGGTCCATGTCACTGCTCCTGACTGTCGAGGTGTCGTTGCAGGGCGTCCAGGTGCCGGCTCCACAGCCGGCGGTACGGGTCGAGCCACCCGTCGACCGCTCGCAGCGGCTCCGGGTCGAGGCGGTAGATCCGCTGCCGGGCGGCCACCCGGACGGAGACGAAGCCGGCCTCGCGCAGTACCCGCAGGTGTTTGGAGATGGCCGGCTGACTCAGGCCGAGCCCGTCGACCAGCTCGTTCACGCTGTGGTCGCTCGCGCGGAGCGCGTCGAGGATCCGGCGTCGGGTGGGCTCGGCGAGCACGGCGAACGCGTCGCTGGACACCCGCCTAATATGCCTTGCTGTTCATATGTCCGTCAAGGCATACGACGGTCAGAGCCGTCCCGGAGCGGGACCGAAGGCCGCTATCTATGCTCGGAGCATGGAACTGCGGATCTTCACCGAACCCCAGCAGGGTGCCACGTACGACCAACTGCTCGCGGTGGCCCGACGTGCCGAGGACGCCGGCTTCGGCGCGTTCTTCCGCTCCGACCACTACCTCAAGATGGGCTCGGTGAGCGGCGACCCGGGCCCCACCGACGCGTGGACCACGCTGGCCGGTCTGGCCCGCGACACCAGCAGCATCCGGCTCGGCACGCTGATGACCGCCGCCACGTTCCGGCTGCCCGGCCCGCTGGCGATCACCGTGGCGCAGGTCGACCAGATGAGCGGCGGCCGGGTGGAGCTCGGCATCGGCACCGGCTGGTACGGCGATGAGCACACCGCGTACGGAATTCCGTTCCCGGCCCTGGGCGAACGGTTCGACCGGCTGGAGGAGCAGCTCGCGGTCATCACCGGCCTCTGGTCCACCCCGGCGGGGGAGCTGTTCAACCACCCGGGCCCGTACTACCCGGTCAGCGACTCGCCCGCCCTGCCCAAGCCGGTGCAGCAGCCCCGCCCGCCGATCCTGCTCGGCGGAATGGGGCCGAAGCGGACGCCCCGACTCGCCGCCCGCTACGCCGACGAGTTCAATCTGCCGTTCGCGTCGGCGGCGGACTCGGCGGCGCAGTTCGACCGCGTCCGCGCGGCGTGCGCCGAGATCGGCCGCGACCCGGCGGGGCTGGTCTGGTCCAACGCCCTGGTGCTCTGCTGCGGACGCGACGACGCCGAGGTGGCCCGCCGGGCCGTCGCCATCGGCCGTGACCCGGACGAGCTGCGGGCCAACGGCCTCGCCGGCACCCCGGACGAGGTCCTGAGCACCATCGACCGGTACGCCAAGATCGGCAGCCAGCGGATCTACCTCCAGGTGCTGGACCTGGCCGACCTCGACCACCTCGACCTGGTCGCGAGCGAGGTGCTGGCGAACCTGTGACTCGTCATGCGCGGTGCTGCGCGTGCCGGCCCGGCTCGCGCAGCACCGTGTCCAACCGGCCGTCACGGTCGCTGTCCACATAGGTGATGTCCGGTACGCCGTCACCGTCCACGTCGATCTGGACGACGTCGGCGACGCCGTCACCGTCGAGGTCGGTGACGATCTCGACCGACCCGTCCAGGTGCCGCGTCACGATCGACCGCGACCCGCCGCCGGGCTCGCGGGGCGGCGGCCCCGGCGACGGTACGGGCGTCGGCGCGGGAGCGGGTGCGGGCGTCGGCCGGGGACCGGGGGTGGGCGCCGGGTGGCTCGGCATCCGGACGTCCGGCGGCGCGCTGGCCGGCTCGACCGCGCTGCCGGTCGGGTCCAACTCCTCCTCGGACGGGAAGACGTCGCCGCGCGGGGCCGGATCACGGTAACTGCTCATGGGCGTAGGGTTCCCCGACGACAGCGAGAACAACCGTGCCCGATCGTCGGGTGTCCTCGGTGCCCGGTGTGGCGGAAGATGTCGGGACCGACGCCACGGTCACGAAACGGGGGTCCACGGGTGGAATTGCGCCGGAATCGGGGGGCCCGCGCGCTCGCCCTGGCCTGCGTACTCGGTGGGGTGATCCTCCTGGTCTATCCCAGCGACCGCGCCCCGCTACGGACGATCATCGCGGTGGGTGCCATCGCGCTCGGCGCGGTGGCACTGGTCAGCGCGTTGCGCCCGTTCCGGTTCGGCATCCACGCGGACGGGCTGAGCATCCGGCGGCCCGGCCTGCGCCGGGAGTTCCGCTGGGCCGAGGTCGACACGGTGATCCTGGACGAGCCGCCCCGCCGGGACGGCTACCCGACGCCGCCGAGGCTGTTGCTGGTGCCCGTGCAGGCGATGCCGCGCGAGCTGGTGACCGCCCGCCACCCGCTCGACGGCCGACCGGCCATCGAACTGCTCGTCCTCGACCAGGTCCGCGAGCAGCCCGAGCAGGTGTCCGAAGCCCTCACCCGGCACGCCGGAGACCGCTTCGTCGACCTGCTCGCCCGGCGGCGCGCCGCCTTCGCCGTTCCGGACATCACGGTCGGCCTGCGCGGCTACGCCATGGATCGGGTCGACCGGTTGCTCCGGCGTGGCCAGGACGCCCTGCTGTCCGGTGACGCGGCGGCCCGGCAGGCGGCACGTGGTGAGATCGAACGCGCCACCGCGGCCGGTCTGCCGCGCGCGCAACGTGGTTACAACTCGGTCCAGGTGGATACGGTGCTAGACGCCCTCCTCGCCGCTCTGAGCGACCAGCAGTCCACCGATCGGGAGACCGCCACGTGACCACCCCGGGACCGAACGCCACGTCGACCGCAGCTCCCGAGATCCCGCGCCGTAACTGGGCCGGCAACGTCCGGTACGCGGCCCGGGCGTTCCACCGACCGACCTCCCTCGATGAGGTGCGCCGCCTCGTCGCCGGCAGTCCGCGCGTCCGCGCGCTCGGCACCGGGCACTCCTTCAACCGCCTCGGCGACACCGAGGGTGACCTGGTGAGCCTGGCCGGCCTGCCGCCGAGTGTCGAGGTGGACCGCGATCGCGGCCAGGTCACCGTGAGCGGCGCGATGCGCTACGGCGACCTCGCCCGGCAGCTGCACCCGCAGGGGTACGCGCTGGCCAACATGGCGTCGCTGCCGCACATCTCGGTCGCCGGCGCGGTGGCCACCGCCACCCACGGCTCCGGCCCCACCCACGGCAACCTGGCCAGCGCCGTCGCCGGCCTGGAACTGGTCACCGCCGACGGCGACCTGCTGCGGATCGACCGCGACGACGACACGTTCGCCGGGATGGTGGTGGGGCTCGGCGCGCTCGGCCTGGTCACCCGGGTCACCCTGGACCTGGTACCGGCCTTCGAGCTGCGCCAGTACGTGCGGCTCGACCTCGACCCGGCCGCGCTGGACGAGGCGCTCGACTCGGCGTACAGCGTGAGTGTCTTCACCGACTGGCGTACGCCGCGGCTGCGGGAGGTGTGGCGCAAGCAGCTCGCGGACCAGCCGCCGCCGACGGTGGACTGGCTCGGCACCACCGCCGCCGAGCAGCCCCGGCATCCGGTGCTCGGCATGCCGCCGGAGAACTGCACCCCGCAGCTCGGTGAGCCGGGCCCGTGGCACGAGCGCCTGCCGCACTTCAAGCTCGGCTTCACCCCGAGCAGCGGTGACGAGTTGCAGTCCGAGTACCACCTGCCGCGTGCCGCCGTCGCCGACGCGCTCGCCGCCCTGGCCGACGTGGCGCACCTGATCGCCCCCGTCCTGCACGTGTGCGAGCTGCGGACGGTGGCCGCCGACGAGCTGTGGCTCAGCCCCAACTACCGGCGGGACAGCTTCGTCGTCCACTTCACCTGGGTCGACGACACCGACGCGGTGCTACCCGTGCTGGCCGAGGTGGAGGCGCGGTTGGCCCCGTTCGCCCCGCGCCCGCACTGGGGCAAGGTCTTCGTCACCGACCCGGAGGACCTGTCGGCCCGCTACCCGAGGTACGCCGACTTCGCCGCGCTGCTGACCACCCTGGACCCCGCCGCCAAGTTCCAAACCACCCAGCTCAACCACCACTTCCCCCGCTGACCGGCCCGGACCCATTCGCCCGGTGATCATGAAGTTATTGCCTTCCGGCTCGGCGTGTCGGCGCAATAACTTCATGATCAGCGGGAGGAGGACCGGGAGGAGGAGCGGGAGGAGGAGCGGGAAGCCGTGGGGGTGCGGAGGGTGGCGCGTTGGACGGCGCGGCTGATGTCGCTGGGGGAGACGATGCCGGTCAGGTGGCCGTCGTCGGTCACCACCAGGGCGCGGCCGTCGGCGCACTCGGTGAGCCGGGGGAGCAGGTCGTTGAGCTGTTCACCCGGCTGGGCGAGCACCAGCTCGTCGGCCCGGCAGGCCACCTCCGCGAGGGTCGTCGATGCGCGCCGCTCGGCCGGTACGCCCCGCACCCGGTCCACGGTGACCAGGCCGGTCGGTCGCCCCTGGTCGGTCAGCGGCAGCGCCGAGTGCCGGTACGCGAAGAGGTAGTGGTCGACGAAGTCCGCGACCGTCATCTCCGCCGACGCGGTCTGCGGCTGTGGAGTCATCACGTCGGCGACCCGGATTCCACGCAGTGCCGTACCGGTGCGGGCCTGCCGTTCCTCCACCCCGGCGGCTCCGATCAGGAACCAGCCGATCAGCGCCAACCAGAGGCCGCCGAAGCCGATGCCGGACAGGAACTGCCACAACCCGAGGCCGATGAGCAGCACGCCGAGCACCCAGCCGGCCCGCGCGGCGACCACGGACGCCCGGGTCCGGTCGCCGGTGGCCTTCCACACCGCCGCGCGCAGTAGCCGGCCGCCGTCCAGCGGAGCGGCCGGCAGCACGTTGAAGACCGCCAGCAGCACGTTGATGCCCGCCAGCCAGGCGATCGCCCCGAAGAGCAGCCCGCCCTGCCCAACCAGCGCGAACAGCAGCGCGATGACACCGAAGAACGCCCCGAGCAGCAGACTGACCAGCGGGCCGACACCCGCGATGCGCAACTCCGCGCCCGGGTCGCGCGGCTCGCCCTTCAGCTCGGCCACGCCGCCGAACAACCACAGGGTGATCCCGTCGACGGTGAGCCCGTTGCGCTTGGCCACCACGGCGTGCGACACCTCGTGGGCGAGCAGGCCGACGAAGAAGACCACCGCCGCGGCCAGACCGGCCAGGGTGTACGCCACGGGCGAGCGGTCCGGGTACGAGCGGGGAAACTGGTTGGCGGCCAGTCCCCACGCGATCAGCGCGAAGATGACCAGCACGCTCCAGTTGACGCCGACCGGCACCCCCGCGATCCGACCGATCCGGAAACTCGCCCTCATCCTGGGCTCATACCCACGGTCAGCCGAGCCATGCGGCAGGCGGTGCGAACGGCGAGGCCGAGTCCCTGGCCGTCAGCGGCGAGGCATCTCGCTGGCGATCGTCGCCTCGCGGGGAAGTGCCGCCGCCCGCATCGCCCAGTCCAGCGCGTAGTCGGCGATCGCCTCCCAGCCGGGCGCCCCGACGGTGAAGTGTGACCGGTCGGGAAACTCCTCGTACGCGGTGAGGGCGCGGGACTTCTGATAGAGCCCCGCGTTGGCGCGGACCACCGACGCCGGCACCACGTGGTCCTGCCCGCCGGCCATCAGCAGCAGCGGCGCCCGGTCGACGCGTCCGGTGTCGACACGGGCGGGCGAGCGCGGGTCGACGTTGGCGAACGCGCCCTCGAAGAACACCCGGCCCGCTCCGGGGACGGCGTATCGCTGCCAGGCCCGGTCGGACTCCTCGCGGCTCAGGGTGTTGCCGAAGGTGTAGGCGAAGTCGTCCGGGGTGAACGGGACGGCCTTGCCGCGGTTGGCGGGGCTGCGCAGGATCGGGAAGCCGGAGCGCAACTGGCTCAACGGCACCTTGAGCACCCCCTTGATCGCCGCGGGGTGCACTCCCACCACCGCCGCGCCGAGGCCCCGGTCGGCGAGGACCTGGGCGAACAGCCCGCCGAACGAGTGACCCATGATGATCGGCGGCCGGGGGAGCGCCCGGATGATCCGGTCGTAGTGGGCGACGATCGTGGCCATGCTCTGCTCGGCGATCGGGCTGGGATCGTCGCGCAACTGCTCCACGGACCGGTCCATCCCGGGCCAGGCCGGGGCGATCACGTGCATGCCGCGCGCGGTGAATCGCTGGGCCCACCCCTCCCAGCTGCGCGGAGTCATCCAGAGTCCGTGGATCAGCACGACCGTGTCGACCTGGCCCTGCGGTGTGGCGCCCATCGCGTCCTCCCGGTGTCGCGGCGTCCGGCGGCGCGCTTACCCGCTGCCGCCGCCGCAATGCCTGCGGCGGGGCGGATGTGCCGGAGAGCGTGATGACTCAGGGGCATCTTGATGACTCGGTGGCATCACGCTCGTCGCGGTCCTCGCCCGCCGGCCCGTCACGCTGCGTGCCCGCCGAGCTCTGAGCCGTGCCGTCGGGGCCCTGACAAATGTCACGGCCGGGACGTGACGGCCGGTTCAGGAGTCGAGGTCCGCGACACCCCAGCATTCATTTCATGACAAGTACGCAGCCGGCCGTCGAGCTGAACGGCCTCACCAAGACCTTCGGTACGGTCACCGCGGTCGACGGACTGAGCCTGCGGGTGCAGCCCGGCGAGGTGGTGGCGTTCCTCGGCCCCAACGGGGCGGGCAAGACCACCACGATCGACATGCTGCTCGGCCTGGCCCGTCCGGACGCGGGCGCGGTGCGCGTACTCGGCGGCACCGCCGACGAGGCGGTGGCCCAGGGTCGGATCGCCGCCGTGCTCCAGACCGGGGGTCTGCTCAAGGACCTGACCGTGGGCGAGACGGTACGGATGACCGCGCACTTCTACCGGCACACCCGCCCGGCGGCCGAGGTGCTGGAGCGCGCCGGTATCGCCGAGATCGCCGACCGGATGGTCGGTCGGTGTTCGGGCGGTCAGCAGCAGCGGCTGCGCTTCGCGTTGGCGCTGCTGCCGGACCCGGACCTGATGGTCCTCGACGAGCCGACCACGGGCATGGACGTCGAGGGCCGTCGGGACTTCTGGCAGGCTCTGCGCCGCGATGCCCGCGACGGCAGGACCGTCATCTTCGCCACCCACTACCTCGACGAGGCGGACGCGTACGCCGACCGGATCGTGCTGGTCCGCCAGGGCCGCGTCGTCGCCGACGGCACCACCGCAGAGATCAAGAACCTGGCCGCCGGTCGTACGGTGCGGGCCACCCTGCCCGGCGCGGACCAGGCCGCGCTCGCCGCGTTGCCCGGCGTCGACGCCGTGGAGGTACGCGGCGACACCGTGCTGGTGCGTACCGGCGACTCGGATGCGATCGCCCGGCACCTGCTCACCCGGACCGCCGCCCGGGACGTGGAGATCACCTCCCGCAACCTCGAGGACGCCTTCCTCGCCCTGACCACCGAGCGAATCGGAGCCTGACGAATGTCCACCCCCATCGCCCCGGCCGTTCTCGGCATCGAGCTGCGCCGGGTGCTGCGCAACCGCCGTACCCTCGCCTTCACGCTGATCATGCCGGCCGCCTTCTTCCTCATCTTCGGTCTGCCGCAGCGGGGGCAGACGCTCGACAACGGCCGACCCGTCACGGCGTACATCATGATCAGCCTCGCCGTGTACGCGGCGATGGTGGCGACGACCAGCGCGGGTGGCGCGGTCGCCACCGAGCGGGCGTTGGGGTGGAGCCGGCAGCTACGGCTCACCCCGCTGCGCCCGAGCGCGTACGTGGCGATGAAGCTCGCCACCGCGATGACCCTCGGCCTGCTCGCGGTCGTCATCGAGTTCCTGGTGGGCGCCATGGCAGGTGTCCGCGTCCCGGCGTACGTCTGGGTGCTGTCCGGGCTGGCCGCGTGGATCGGCTCGCTGGTGTTCGCCGCGTTCGGCCTGTTCGTCGGCTATCTGGCGCCGGCCGAGAACGTCATGCAGTTCATCGGGCCGATCCTGGCGGTGCTGGCCATGTTCGGCGGGCTGTTCGTGCCGGTCGAGGTGCTGCCGCACGTGCTCCAACAGGTCGCGAAGTTCACCCCGGTGTACGGCATGGGTGAGCTGGCCCGCTCGCCGCTCACCGGCGACGGTGTGAGCATGGCGGCAGTGGCCAACATCGTCATCTGGACCCTGGTCTTCGGTGTCGGCGCGGCCCGGCTGTTCCGCCGGGACACCGCTCGGGTCTGACCGCCGCGACCGCTAGCGTGGACCCGATGGACCTTCCGGCAGGGCAGCCCCGGCCGATGACCCGCCACTGGCGGTACATCGGCTGGCTGCTGGCCGCCGTGTGGCTGTTCTTCCTCAACGTGCCGCTCACCACGGCGCTGCACCAGCCGCAGCCCTGGCGGCGGGTCGTCGGAGTGGCCGCCCTGGTGCTCTTCGGCCTGGGCTACGTGCTGCTGTTCCAGTGGGCCCGTCGACTGCGCCAGTCGCTGCTGCCGATCCCGGCCGGGCGGGCGCGGGTGGGCCTGCTGTTGCTGCTCGCGGTGGGGCTGGCCAGCATCCCGGGCACCGGCGGAGACTGGCTGGCGACGCTGGTCTACGTGGCTGCGGCCGGTGTGTTCCTGCTGCCGGCGTGGGAGGCGGCGGCCACCGTGGCGCTCTGCGCGGTGACCCCGGCGCTGACGTCCTGGCTGGTGAGCGGGTGGGAGGCGGAGAACGGCATCGTCTTCGCGGTGCTGCTCGCGTCGTTCGCCATGTTCGGCGTGTCGCGACTGGCTCAGCGCAACAGCGAGTTGCAGGCCGCCCAGCAGGAGATCGGCCGGCTCGCGGTCGCCGAGGAGCGGGCCCGCGCCGCCCGCGACCTGCACGACATCCTCGGGCACTCGCTGACCGTGGTGGCGATCAAGGCCGAGCTGGCCGGCCGACTGATCGAGGTGGACACCGTCCGGGCCGCCGCCGAGATCGCCGAGGTGGAGCGGCTGGCGCGGTCGGCGTTGGCCGACGTCCGGCAGACCGTCGGGGCGTACCGGGAGGTCACCCTCGCCGGTGAGCTGGCCGGCGCGCGGTCCGCGCTCGCCGCCGCGGGCATCGCGGCCGAGGTGCCGGCCGAGACGCCGGAGTTGCCGCGCGAGTGGGACCGGTTGTTCGGGTGGGCGGTGCGCGAAGGGGTGACGAACGTGGTCCGGCACAGTGGGGCGCGGTGCTGCGTGATCCGGGTGCACCCGGATCGGGTCGAGATCGGTGACGACGGGCGGGGCCCGTCCACACCCGACGCCGCCGGGTACGGCCTGGTCGGCCTACGGGAGCGGGCCCGCCGGCTGGATGCCGTGGTCACCGTGGGTCGGCGTGGCGACGGCACCGGTTTCCTGCTGCGGGTGCACGCTCCGGGGGAGGCCCGGTGAGCGGCTCCTCGACGCCGATCCGGCTGTTGCTCGCCGACGACCAGGCGCTCGTGCGGGGCGCGTTGGCCGCGCTGCTGTCGCTGGAGCCGGACCTGACCGTCGTGGCCGAGGTCGGCCGGGGCGACGAGGTGGTGTCCGAGGCCCTCCGGCACACGCCCGACGTGGCCCTGCTGGACGTCGAGATGCCCGGCCTGGACGGCATCGCCGCCACCGCCGCGGTGCGGGCCGCGCTGCCGACCTGCCGGGTGCTGGTGGTGACCACGTTCGGTCGGCCCGGCTACCTGCGTCGCGCCATGGAGGCCGGCGCGAACGGGTTCGTGGTCAAGGACACCCCGGCCCGGCAGCTCGCCGACGCCGTCCGACGGGTGCACGCCGGCCTGCGGGTGGTGGACCCGACCCTGGCCGCGGAGACGCTGGCCACCGGGGCGAGCCCGTTGACCGAGCGGGAGACCGAGGTGCTGCGGGCGGCGCGGGGCGGCGGCGCGGTCGCCGAGTTGGCGAGGGCGCTGCACCTGTCCGAGGGGACGGTACGTAACCATCTGTCGGCGGCGATCGGCAAGACCGGCGCGCGGAACCGGGCCGCGGCCGTACGCATCGCCGAGCAGAACGGTTGGCTGCTCGGTGACTGAGCGGCCCGCTCAGGCGGTCGGCGGTGGGGTGGGGAGCTGGTCGACGACCACCAGGCTGCTGCCGGGCCGGACCTCGGCGAGCAGTTCCCGCTGACCGCTGCGGGTCACCCGGATGCAGCCGTTGGTCGTGTTCTCGCCCAGTTCGTCGTCGTTCTGCCAGGTGTGCAGGCCGATGTGCGCCCCCTTGAGCCCGGTCGGCACCGCCTCCGGGTCGTCCGGCACCGAGCCGAGGGCGTAGATGTCCACGCCGCCGTAGACCTCCTCGGGTGGCGGGGTGCGGCCCAGGATGAAGGTGCGCCCGAGCGGCGTCTCCTGTCCTGACTGGCCGAGGCTCGTCTCCCAGGAGCGCACCGCCTTGCCAGCCCGGTACCAGGTCAGCCGGTGCGCCTTGCGCTCCACCACGAGCTGGTCGCGCAGCGCCACGGTGTCGAACCCGCCCGGCGCCAGCCAGGCGAGTTGCCGGTTCGCCGACGGCAGCAGCACGGCCGTCCAGCCGGCCCGCCGCTGGGCGATCGGCACGGTCAGCTCGACGCCCGCGAGCGTCGGCTCGACGAAGGCCAGCGGCCGGCCACCAGGCGCGTCGTACGCGGCGATCCGTCGGGTCGGGTGCACGCCCTCGGTCAGTGGGGTGGTGTCCATCGTGGCCGGGTCGGCGGGGAAGCCCCGGGGAGCGGGGTCGTAGTCGAGCACCGGTAGGCCGGCCGGGGCGGGTGCGGCCGGCGGGACCGACTCGTCCGGGCTCTGCTCGACGCTGTTCGGCGTCGGGTCGGCGACCACCACGTTCTGCTCGTCGCGGGCCGCCGAGCGTGGGGTGAGAGCCTGGCCGACCAGCAGCGCGGCGACCAGCAGCACGGGTACGGCTACCGCACCGACGATCCAGCCGGCGCGACGACGGTACGGGGACATTCGGTCAAACGGCACCAAACCACTCTATGGCGGTGGCCGGTCCGGGGCCCCCGGTTCGGCGATACCCGCCGTCTGGAGGCCCCAGGGTCGGTCAGAGCCGCGCGCCGATGTGGATGGCCACCGCGTCGTGCGCCGGCACGTTCGTGGCGAACCAGCCGTTACCGTCCACGGTGATCACCGGGCCGCTGCACGATCCGTTGGCGTACGTGCCGTGGATGACGTCGCAGTACCGGCCGGCGGGCAAACCGGTGTAGTACGAGCGTCCGTTCACCGCGGCGTCCTCGTCGTTGACCGTGAGGTAGCCCTTGCCGCTGCGGCTGAACGCGATGTGGTTGTTGCCGTTGTCGTACCAGTTGGCCACCCCGGCGCCCTCGGTGGCGTTGCGGAAGCCGACCATGTTGGCGATCACCGGCCAGCGGTGCTCGCATTCCCAGCCGGAGTAACAGGTGGTGTCGAGGGTCTTGTTGCTGCCGTCCGAGGGCGGGCCGGCGTCCCGGTCGCTGAAGGTGTAGCTGGACATGACGGTCGGCGACCCGTACGGCCAGGCCAGCATGAAGGCGTTGGCGAGGGCGTAGATGCCCCGGTCGCGGTAGGTCAGCACGCCGCCGCTGTCGCGCTGGGTGTCGTGGTTGTCCACGAACACGGAGGCAGAGCCGGAGGGCAGGTGCCCCCAGCCCTCGCCGAAGTTCTTCAGGTAGGCGAGCCGCTCGGAGCGGAACACCCGGGCCAGGTCCTTGCCGTAGCGGAACTCGTGCACGTCGCCGTTGCCGGTGTACTCGGTCGGCTGGACCGGCTCGCCGGCGCCGTAGATGACCTCCTGCACGATGTACGCCGAGCGGGAGAGCTTGCCCTTGATGGCGGCGATGTCGGCGGCCGGCATGTGCTTGCTGGCGTCCATCCGGAAACCGTCCACACCGAGGGACAGCAGGTCGTTGAGGTAGGACGCGATCTTCGTACGGACGTAGTCGGACTCGGTCTTCAGGTCGGACAGGTTGACCAGCTCGCAGTTCTGCACCTCGTACCGGTCGTTGTAGTTGGCGATGTCGTCGCCGCCGTTGCGCCCGCAGTGGTGGAAGTCCTGGGTCTGGTAGATGCCCGGGTAGTCGTAGTGCGCGTACGACGAGCCGGCCCAGCCGGTGCCGCCGCTGTCCTGGCCGGACATGTGGTTGACGACGGCGTCGACGATCACCTTCACGCCGGCCGCGTGGCAGGTGTTCACCATCGACTGGAACTGGGCCCGGGTGCCCTTGCGGGACTCGATCCGGTAGCTGACCGGCTGGTACGCCATGTACCACTGGTTGCCCCGCACGTGCTCCTGCGGGGGCGAGACCTGCACGTAGCCGTAGCCCTTGGGGCCGAGAGTGCTCTGGCACTCGCTGGCGACCGACGGCCAGTTCCACTCGAAGAGCTGGACGATGACCTTCTTCGCGTTGGCCGGGCTGGCGGCGGCCGGGGGCGGTGTCGCGGTGAGGGGAACCAACAGGCTGGCGACCAGGCCGAGGGCGAGGATCGCCGAGCCGCGTCGACGGTGGCGCATCGGAACTCCTGAGGGGAGCGGGGGTGGGGGAGGTGGTGCGGGGGAGCGCAGAACTGCTCGGATCTTGCAGTTCGTGCTGAAAATTTGCGGAAAGGTTACAAGCGTGTTGCAAGGACTGTCAATGCATGGACCTGTGTCACTGCCTCTTGTCTGCGCGGGGGCGTGCACAACGCACCGCGACCCCACTCGGTTCGATCGCGGCCCAGAATTTTTTCCTCCCGGGTGATCCGCGCGCGCCGCCGGTCCGTACTGGATGGGGGAGCAGGGGTCGGCCGGTGGTACGCCGCCGCGAGACGATCGAGGAGCAGATGGCCCGGGCAAAGCAGAACCAGAAGGCCACCGAGGTCCGGACCAGCACCAGCAGTCGAGGGGTGCGGACGCGGTCCCGCTCGGCGACGATGATGCTGATCGCCTCGATGCTCGCCGCGTTCTGGGCGGCGACCATGCTGACCGGCGCGGGTCAGATGGCGTACGCGTACGGCTTCTTCTTCACCGAGTTCTTCGCCGGCGTGATCGCCCTGGTGTCGCTGAGTCTCACCGTGATGCTGGGACTGCTCGCCACCGACCGGCTGGTGCTGAACATCTCGCACCGCGTACTGATGCAGTCCGCGCACCGCGCCACCGGCGTCCTGGGCACGGCCGGACTGGTCTTCCACGTGCTTACCAAGATCGCCACCGGTCGGGCCGCGCCGACCGACTCACTCGTGCCGTTCGTCGGTGGCCGAGGGCTCTACGTCGGCCTGGGCACGGTGGCCGCCCTGCTCATGGTCAGCGTGATCTGGACCGGCATCATCCGGGCCCGCTTCGCCGGCGTCGGTCCGAAGTGGCTGTGGCGTACGCTGCACTCCGCCGCGTACCTCGCCTGGCCTTTCGCGATCTTCCACGGTCTCAACGCCGGGCGGGCGGCGGCGTCCTGGGTGGTCCTCAGCTACGCCGCGTGCGTCCTGTTCGTCGTGCTGGCGCTGCTGGTCCGGCTCTCGGTCACCATCGGCCGGCGCAGCCGCGAGCAACACCAGGCCGCCGTGCGCAACGCGGCGCTGGCCGGGCGGGGCACCGACGAGGGCCGTGGACGCTCGCTGCTGGCCGGCCTGGGCCGCCGCCGCGAGACCAGCGAGGACAAGCGTCCGGCCTGGGCGGAGGCCACCACCGCCACCTGGACCGCGCCGACCGGCCCGCGGCGGCGGGACCCCGAACGGTTCACCGTTCCGGTGGTGCCCGAGCCCGGCTCGCTGGTCGAGCCGACCCGACCCAGCCGGCGTCGCCGGGACGAGGAACCCGCCGCCCGACAGGACCGCCGCGAAGAGCTGGAGACGACGGCCACCCGCCGCGCCGCGCGCCGCAGCGCCGAGGAGGAGACGGCGCCGGTGACCCGGCGGCGCGCCTCGCGCAGCCGCGACCGGGACGAGGAGACCACCCAGACCGGGCGGCGGCGTGCCGAGGAGCCGGTGGTCGAGCGGAGCAGTCGCCGGTCCCGCACCGAGGACGAGGGCACCCGGTACTCGGCCCCGCCCCGGCGGGCCGCCGACGAGCCGGAGGAGCCGTGGGACAGCCCGCGCCGCTGGCAGGCCGCCGAGCCGATCTCGGCCGGTCCGGTCTCGGTCGAGCCGATCTCGGCGGGTCCGATCTCCAGCAGCCCGATCTCGGCCGGTCCCATCTCGGCGGCACCGCGCAGCGGCAGCGGCCGGCACAGCGCCGAGGACGACCTCCCGGAGGAGCCGGACTACTGGCGCCCGCCGGCCCGGTACGTCCCCGACGAGGTCCCGCCGCCCGTCGACGACACCCCCACCCTGGTCGACCTGGCATCTCGTCGCGCGCGGCGGGCCGAGGGACGCTCCGCCAAGCGCCGCAAGGCCAGCGCGGACGCGGTGGACGGGGCGTACTGGGCCGGACTGCGGGGTGAGGCGAAGTGATGCGGACGACCGTCCCTCCGGTGGCCTGCGTCGGTGAGCCTCGGCTGACCGCCGGCTTCGCCGAGTTCGGACGCCTCGACCTGGCCGCGCACGAGGAGGTGCACGGACCGATCGGCCCGATGGAGCCGGCGCAGCTGCTGCGACTCGCCGAGGGCATGCAGCTCAAGGGCAAGGGCGGCGCGGGCTTCCCGTTCGCCCGCAAGCTGCGCGCCGTGCTGGAGTCCTGCGAGCGCCAGGACCTCGCCGCGGTGGTGGTGGTCAACGCCACCGAGGGGGAGCCGGCGAGCTGGAAGGACAAGGTGCTGCTCACCCGCGCCCCGCACCTGATCCTCGACGGCGCGGCGTTGGCCGCGTACGCGCTGGACGCCGACGAGATCGTGATCGGTGTGGCGGACGACGGGGTCGGCCGGGACTCGCTGATGGAGGCCCTCGACGAGCGGCGGATGCCGGTGCCGACCACCATCGTCACCGTGCCGCACCGGTTCATCTCCGGCGAGGGTGGCGCGCTGGTCAACGGGATCAACGGGCTGCCGCACATCCCGCCCGGCACCAAGAAGCGCTCCAGCGACTCCGGGGTCAGTGGCCTGCCCACCCTGTTGTCCAACGCCGAGACGTTCGCCCAGCTCGCGGTCGGCGCGCGACTCGGCCCGTACGAGTACGCGGCGCTCGGCACCGACGACGAGCCGGGCACCGTGCTGCTCACGGTGACCGGCGCGGCGGCCCGGCCGGCCGTGGTGGAGTGCACCGCCGGCATGCCGCTGCGCGACGTCCTCGACCTGTGCGAGGTCCCGGACGTGCAGGGCATCCTGATGGGCGGCTACCACGGCAAGTGGATCACCGCCGAGGCGGCGGAGAAGGCCGAGGTCTCCCGCAGGGGCCTCGCCGCGGTCGGCGGCACCCTGGGCGCGGGCATCATCATCCCGATCGGGGTGGACACCTGCCCGCTCGGTGAGGCGGCGCAGGTGGTGCGCTACCTGGCCGGCGAGTCCGCCGGCCAGTGCGGCCCGTGCAAGATGGGTCTGCCGGACCTGGCCCGCGCCGTCGACCTGGCCGTGGCCGGCAGCCAACCGGCCGACGTCGTCCGCGCCGCCGCGGGCGAGGTCAAGGGCCGGGGCGCGTGCAGCCACCCCGACGGTACGGCCCGCTTCGCGCTCTCGGCGATCGAGGTCTTCGCCGAAGACCTGCGGCTGCACAGCACCGGCGACGGCTGCGGTCGGCGGGTCAAGGGTGTCATGGGGCTGCCCGGCGCACCCGATCCGAACCCGCAGAAGCTCACCCTGGACTGGTCCCGCTGTGACGGGCACGGCCTCTGCGCGCACGTGGTGCCGGACTTCATCCGGCTCGACGCCAACGGTTACCCCGCCTTCCCCACCACGCCCGTGCCGACCTGGCTGCGCGAGGGCGCCCTCAAGGCCGTCAAGGTCTGCCCGGAACTCGCCCTGCGCCTCGCCAAGGCCGAGTAGGGAAAGGCACTGACCACCACACCCGTCGAACGGAGCTGCGGATGCGCAAGCGGAACGGGCGGACAGCGGCGGCGTACCCGCCCCGGGTCGCCATCGTGGGGGCGCTCGTCGCCGCCCTGCTCGCCACGGCGGCCTGCACCGGCACGGTGCCGCCCGACGCTGCCGCCGCCGGGACCCCGCCGGCCGCGACCGGCTCCCCGACCCCCTCGGCTACCCCCTCGGCCGGCGCGTCGTCGGCCCCGGCGGCCCCGGTTCCGGACACCCTGCGCTTCACCGGCACGACCCTTGCCGGCAGCGCCTTCGACGCGACCCGACTGGCCGGTCGGCCGGTGGTGCTCTGGTTCTGGGCGCCGTGGTGCGCCACCTGCGCCAGCCAGGCCTGGACGGTGGCCGAGATCGCCCCGAAGTACCGGGACACCGTGCCGATCGTCGGCGTCGCCGGACTGGGCGAGCAGCGCGACATGAAGAACTTCGTCACCGAGTTCGACCTCGGCGACATGCCCCAGATCGACGACCGCAAGGGCGTGCTCTGGAAGCGGTTCAAGGTCACCGAACAGAGCATCTTCGTGATCGTCGACCGGGACGGCAAGGTCGTCCACCAGGGCTTCCTGGACGGTGAGTCGCTCACCGCCCGCGTCGCCGCGCTGGCCGGGGCGTGACCGGTCCGCTGCTGCTCGCGCTGACCGCCGGCATGCTCGGCGCGGTCAACCCGTGCGGTTTCGCGTTGCTGCCCGCGTACCTCTCACTGCTGGTCGCCGGAGCGTCGGACGCCCGCGGCGCGGTCGGCCGCGCGCTCACCGCGGCGGCCGGGCTCACCCTCGGGTACGTGGTGGTCTTCGGCGCCTTCGGCTTGGCGCTCGCGCCGCTGGCCGGCTGGCTGCGGCCCCGGTTGCCGTGGCTGACGGTGGTGCTCGGGCTGCTGCTCGTGGGGGCCGGTTGCTGGCTGCTCGCCGGTCGGCGTCTGCCCGCGCCGGGTTGGACCGCCCGGGCGCCCCGGCTGAGGAGGTCCTGGCCGTCGATGGCGCTGTTCGGGGCGGCGTACGCGCTGGCCTCGCTCGGCTGTGCCATCGCGCCCTTCCTGGCCATCGTGGTGACCAGCCTCCAGGCCGGCTCGACCGGCCGCGGGTTGGCGCTGTACGGCGCGTACGCCCTCGGGATGGGCCTGGTGGTCGCGGTCGCCGCGGTCGGTGTGGCGCTGCTGCGCGATTCGCTGGTGGCGCGGCTGCGCATCGCCGGCGCGCTGGTGCCCCGGCTCAGCGGTCTGGTGCTGCTGCTGGCGGGTGCTTACGTCGCCTGGTACGGCTGGTACGAGCTACGGCTCGCCGCCGGCCGCCGAGATGCTCTGCACGACCCGGTCATCCAGGTGGCCGCCCAGATCCAGCGAGCCCTGGCCGACACCGTGGACCAGGCCGGCCCAGCGGTGCTCCTGGCCACCCTGGCAGCGCTGCTCCTCCTGGCCGCGCTCCTCACAAAGCGTCCCCGCCGCCCGCCCCCAACCCTTGTTGACCATGAAGTTATTGCCCCGACACGCCGAGGTGCGGAGCAATAACTTCATGATCATCCGCCGGGGCGGGCGCGGTGGTGTGGGTCTTGACATCGCGGAACGATCATCGGAGGCTGGCTGACAACGTTGTCACCACCGAAGGACCACCATGCGCATATCCGAATTCGAGCTGAGTAGGCGACGGCTCCTCATGCTTGGCGGCGCCATCGGCGCTGGACTCGCCATCGCCCGCCCCGCCGCCGCCCAGGCCGGGCCAGCCGCCACCACGCCACCGGCCGCGGCCACCGGCCCGGTCGCCGACACCTACCACGCGCTGCTGCTCGCCCACACCCGATGGGCCGAGGAGCAGTGGGATCCGGCGACCAACGCGTACCGCCTCGCGGACTTCAGGTTCGCGGTCGTCCTCGGTAACGCGGTCCTGCTCATCTCGCCCGGGTACGACGCGGCGGTGACCGGCGTCGACCGGAACACGCTGCACGCCCGCACCATCGCCACCATCCGCCGGTTCGCGGCCACCAACCGGCTCACCGGCGGCACCGAGTGGGGTCGGCAGCTGTTCTGGGACAGCACCTTCGAGCTGTACTTCGTCCTGGCCGCCCGACTGCTCTGGTCCGACCTGGACGAGGTGACCCGCGCCAACGTCGACCGCATCGCGCGTGGGCAGGCCGCGTACGCCCACTCCCTCGGCACCGGTAACGACCCGCTCAGTGGCAGTTGGACGCCGAACGGTCTCACCGGTGGCTGGGTCGGTGACACCAAGCTCGAGGAGATGGGGGTCTACGCCCAGGCGATCGCGCCCGGCCTGGCCTGGGCGCCGGACGACCCCGCCGCCGCGGCGTGGCACGAGCGGTTCTCGATGTGGACGCTCAACGCGAGTGGACTGCCGGCAGCCGACCGGGCCAACCCCGCCCTCGTCGACGGGCGGGCGATCGCGGACTGGAACACCGCCCACAACATCCACGACACGTTCCTCGTCGAGAACCACGGCTCCTTCGGGCCGCACTACCAGGAAGAACTGTGGCGCACCGCAGGTCGTACCGCGGCGCACTTCCTGACCGCCGGCCAACCGCTGCCCGAGGCGCTCTCCCGGCAGCCCAACGGCGACCAGCTGTGGCGGACCATGCGGCTGCTGGCCAGCGATGCCGGCGAACCCTTCATGCCGATGGTCGCGGACCGCTACCACCTGTACGGCCGTGACGTCCTGCCGCTCGCCTTCCTCGCGCAGGTCCAGGGCGACCGGCACGCCGCCCGGGCCGAGGCAGACCTCGCCGAGCGGCTCATGCCGTACCTGAACTACCCGCCCGAGAATCGGCTCACCAAGTTCAGCGGCGAGCCGAAGTACGAGCCCGAAGCCCGGGCCGAGGTCGCCATCAGTTATCTCTTCCACGCCTGGCGGGCGGCCAACGGCGGCGTGGTCCAGCCGGTCGCCAGCGGCACGTTCTTCGCGGCGGCGGCCGGCACCCGGGACTTCGGGGAGCAGGCCGGGCTGACCGCCCACCAGACTCCGGCCGCCTTCGCCGCGGCCGTCAGCAAGACCGGATTCGTCTCGTTCCAGTGGGCGCCCGCCCACGACAACTGGTTGTTCGACACCCGGGCCGCCGCGCTGCTGCCGAGGCAGTCCGCGCCGGTCCTCGGCCGCACCTCCGCCGCGTACACGGTGGCCCGGGACGGCGTCGACGCCACGGCGACCGTTCTGCGCGTCGCGGGCGGCACCGCCGGATACGTCACGCTGCCCACCGGCACCGTCGTGTACGCCACCACCGGCACCGGTGCCGACGAGGGCGTGTTCACCCTGTTCAACCTGAACATGCCCGGCGTTCCCGGGCTCACCGGCACCCGTACCTTCACCGGCGAACCGGGGTCCGTCACCCTGGCCGGACAATCGGGCGTCGGCGACGGCGGAACCGACCAGATCAGCTTCGCGTCCCGTGCCGCCAGGTACGTGCGGATGCTCGGCCGATCCCCCGCCACCCAGTACGGCTACTCGCTGTTCGCCTTCGCGGTGCTCGACGGCGGTGGGGTCGATCGGGCCATCGGCCGGCCCACCACGGCCTCGTCCGCCGACCCCGCCTACCCGGCGGCGCGGGCGACCGACGGCAACCCCGGCACCCGCTGGGCGGTCGCCCGGGAGGAACGCGCCCGTGCGGACAGCTGGCTCGCCGTCGACCTCGGCGAACCCATCGACATCAGCGGCGTACGCCTGGACTGGGAGGCCGCGTACGGCACCCGCTACGTCATCCAGACCTCCCTCGACGGCACCGGATGGAGCGACGCGGCGGTGGTGCCGGACAGTCCGACCATTGCCGGCTCCTGGCTGGACGTCGACGGACGAGCGGGCCTGGTGGTCCACAACGCCCAGAATCCGATCACCGTGACCGCCACCACCGTCACCCTGTCCAGCGGACCGGCCACCGGCAGCACCCGGCTGATCGTCGAGGGGTACGCGGGCGCGAGCCGGTCGGCCCTGGCCGCCGCGGCGTCCCGCACCCTGCCCAGCGGCGGTCCGGAGACGTTGCGGGTGAGTGACGCGGACGGGTACCTGAGCCTGTTCAACCTGTCCGACGACGCCATCACGACGGCGGCCGTCACCCTGTCGCAGGACGCCACGCTGCGGCTCTACCACGGAAGCCAGGTCACCGGATCGGGGACCACGATCTACCAGGTCGACCTTGCCGCCGCGACCGCACGTGTCGAGCCGCCCCGGTTCACCGTGACCGCGGCACAGCCGGAGAAGGCGATTCCCGCCGGTACCCGGTTCGAGGTCACCGACTCGCACCGGGTCCGCGTCACCGCACCCGCCGGGCACATCGTGAAGGTGCAGGTGGAGGCCGCGGCCGGCGGCGCCCGACAGCGCGTGACGGTTCCCGCTGGCCACAGCAAGGACGTCGCGTTCCCGGGTGGGACGGTGACGCCGACCAGCGACCTGGCCCGGTCCCGGACGACCTACCCGACGTCACCGCTGCCGGCCGGCATGACCGACCCGTCGGCCGCCGTCGACGGCGACCCGGGGACCGCCTGGCAACCCGGCCCGAACGGCCGAATGGTGATCGACCTCGGATCGCTCCAGGAGTTGGCATCGGTCCGCCTGACCTGGACTCCCGGTCGGCGGCGGCCGGTCACCGTGACCGCCTCGGCCGACGGACTCGGCTACGTGACGGTGGCCTCGGTTGCGAAGCCGAAGCCCGAGACCACCATCTCGGCCAGCTCCTCGGCGCGGTACCTGGCGGTCGCGGTCGCCGACTGGCAGCCCGGTGACGCCCGGCTGACCTCCGTGGAGGCGTTCGGAGCCTGAAGGCCCGAACAAACGACGGCGGGGCTGGTGCGGATCGCACCAGCCCCGCCGCCGACTGATTCAGCGCGAGGGGGTCAGGCGGTCGGTTCCCAGGCGGTCCTGGAGGACCTTGGGGACCAGGACGCTGCCGTCGGCCTGCTGGTACTGCTCCAGGATGGCCGGGAAGAGGCGGCTGGTGGCCAGGGCGGAGCCGTTGAGCGTGTGCACGAAGCGGGTCTGCTTGCCACCCGGTTCGCGGTAGCGGATGGCCGCCCGACGCGCCTGGTAGTCACCGGCCCAGGAGACCGACGACACCTCCTTGTACTTGCCGGTGCTCGGCATCCACACCTCGATGTCGAGCGTCTTCTTCATCGAGGCGCTGGCGTCACCGGCCGAGAGCAGGGTGCGCTGGTAGTGCAGGCCCAGCCCCTCGACCAGGCTCTCGGCGTGGGCGAGCATCTCCTCCAGCGCCGCGTCGGCCTGCTCGGGCAGGGTGAATTGGAAGATCTCCACCTTGTTGAACTGGTGCCCGCGCACCGTGCCGCGCTCGTCCGAGTGCGACCCGGCCGACTCCCGCCGGTAGCACGGCGTGTACGCGAACGCCTTCAACGGCAGCTTCGTGGTCTCCAGGATCTCGTCCTGGTACGCGCCCAGGATCGCCGTCTCCGACGTGGGCAGCAGGAACTGTCCGCGCGGCGCGGAGGCGGCGTCCAGGTGGTAGACATCGTCGTAGAACTTGGGGAACTGGCCGGCGGCGAACCCGGCCGAGTCGAGCAGCAGGTGCGGCGGGAGCAGGAACTCGTACCCGGCCTTGATGTGCTGGTCGACGAAGTAGTTGAGCAGCGCCCACTCCAGCCGGGCGCCGATCCCCGTGTAGATCCAGAAGCCGGAGCCGCCGAGCTTGACGCCGCGCTCGTAGTCGACCAGACCGAGCGCCCGGGACAACTCCACGTGGTCGCGGACCTTCTCGATGACCGGCGGTTCACCGAAGGTCTTGACGACCCGGTTGGCCTCCTTGCCGCCGGGGAGGATGTCGTCGGCGGGCAGGTTCGGCAGCTCGCTCATCGCGTCGCGCAGCCGGGCCTGCACCTCGTCCAGCTGGGACTCCAGCTCGGCGAGCTGCTTGCGCTCCGCCTCGGGGGCGGAAACCTGCGGCTCGGTGCCGGCGCGCTTGGCCTGCGCGTACGCCCGGGCCTCGGCCTTGCGGCGCTGCCGCTCGGCGTCGATCTCCGTGATCAGGGCGCGGCGTTCCTGGTCGAGCCGCTGGATCTCGTCCAGGGATCGGGTGACCTCGGCGGGATCCAGTCGCTTCGCCAGCGCGGTCGCCACCGCCTCGCGATCCTTCCGGATCAACTCCATGTCGAGCATGCTGCTCCGTACGCCTCCGTCCGGGGTTCACTGGTGAACCATCAAATGCTACCGTCGCGCACGTTTCCACCCGACTACGGGGAGCGCGACCGGTTTCTACAGCCGGATCGGCATCAGCACGGAGAAGGTGTCCTCGTCGTGCGGGCGGCGGACGGCCAGTGGGGCGATCGGCCCGTCCAGCTCCAGCACCAGTTGCGGGCCGCCGGCCGCGTCCAGCGCGTCGAGCAGGTACGCGCCGTTCACCCCGAACCGCAGCCCGTCGTTCGGATCGGCGGGCGGCCCGGTCAGCTCGGTGGGGTGCAGCAGTCGCAGGCCGCCCACCTCGTCGAGGCCCAGGACGGAGACCGCCAGCGGCGTGCCCGCGTACTCGCGGGCGAGTGTGGGGGCGGCCGGGTCGCGCAGCGCGGCGCGCAGGGCCGCCACGTCCACCGGAATGCGGTACGCGGCCGGCCGTGCCCCGACCGCCTCCCGCAGCAGCCGCCGGTAGTCCGGGAAGTCGTACGGCAGGGCGGTGCCGGTGAGTGTCCGGCCGGCCACCATGACCTGTAGCTCTGGCCCGGCCACCGTCAGTCGTACCGGCCCGTCGTCGGTGTCCAGCAGCCGGCGCAGCCGGTCGACGAGGTCCACCGGCAGCAGCACCCGGGCGGGCGGCCCGTCGACGGCGGCCCCGGCCCGGGCCAGCGCGAGGCGGTGCCGGTCGGTGGCGACCAGCCGCACCCCGTCCGCCTCGACGTCGAGCAGCACCCCGGACAGGGCCGGCAGCTCCGGGTCCACGCCGACGGCGAAGCGCACCGCGTCGAGCGCGGCGGCGAACTCGGCGGGGGAGAGCAGCAGCGTGGTCACCACGGCCGGGGCCGGATCGACCAGGGTGCGCAGCCGCGCGATCTCGCGGCGCGCGTCGGCGAGCCCGTCGGCCAGCCGGCGCAGGTGCGCGTCGAGCAGCCGGTGCACCTCGACCGGCTCGGCGCGGACGGCGGCAGCGATGTCGGGCACCGGCATACCGACCCGGCGCAACCCCGCGACCAGCCGGGCCGGCCCGATCTGCGCATCGGTGTACCAGCGGTAGCCGGTCACCGGGTCGACCAGGGCCGGCGTCAGCACGCCCGCCGAGTCGTAGAAGCGCAGCGCGCTGACGGTCAGGCCGCTGGCGCGGGCCAACTCGCCGATGCTGTGCAGGTCGCTCACCACGTAGGGCATCCTGCCCCCTCGACCTGGTCGAGGGTCAAGCGGCGGGGTGCGTGCCCCGCGTCGCCGCCTCCGTCGCCGGCTGGGCCGGGACCGCCTCGTCCCGTTCCAGCACCCGGAAGGTGAGCCCGGCGCGGACCAGCCGGTCGAGCAGCGCGTCGCCCATCGCGCTGACCGGGGTGAGCTGGCCGGCGGTCGGCGGCAGGTCGTCGAGCGTCAGGCACAGCGCCGACTCGGCGAGCATCTTCGCCGTCTCGTCGTAGCCCGGGTCGCCGCCCGCGACCTCGGTGACCACGCGCCGTCCGCCCCCGGTGCCGACGAACCGGACCCGGAACCAGGACGACGCCCGCTGCTGCGCGCTGGGCCCCTGCCCGGAGGCCAGCCATCCGAGCAGCCACCGCCGGGTGGGCGGCACCTTCACCAGGCCGAGCAGCGCGCCGAGCCCTGCCGCGCCGACGAGCACCGTCGGCAGCCGTTTCAGCGCCGCGAAATGCCGGTAGCGGAAGTCCGGCCCGTACTCGGGGCGGGCCGCGGCCGACCGGCGGACGACCTGCGGATCGATGGTGGGCAGCGGCACGGTCCAGATGCCCAGCTCCGCCGAGCGGGCCAGCCGGCCGGGCACCGCGCGGACCCGACGGTCGGTGGGGCGCGGCTCGACCGCGCGGCGGGCCCGGGCGGCCCGGCTCGCCTCCTTCCGCCGGGCGAACGCGGTGAGCGCGGAGTGGTACGTGCCACCGGAGAACCGGGCACCGGCGCGCACGTAACCGTCCACGGTGATCGGTGCACCGGCCGGCAGGTGCTTGACGGTGAACCAGACACCCAGGTCGTGCGGGACGGAGTCGAACCCGCAGGCGTGCACCAGGCGGGCGCCCGTGCGGGTCGCCTCGACGTGGTGGCGGACGTACATCAGGTCGACGAACTCCGGCTCGCCGGTGATGTCCAGGTAGTCGGTGCCGGCGCGGGCGCAGGCCGCGACCAGCGGTTCCCCGTGGTGGACGTACGGGCCGACGGTGCTGGCGACCACCCGGGCGCTCTCGGCCACCGCGCGCAGCGACCCGGCGTCGGTCACGTCGGCGCGCAGCAGCGGCAGGTCCACCAGGGCGGGGTCGATCGCGGCGAGCCGGTCGCGCACGGCCGCCAGGCGACCGGGGTCGCGTCCGGCCAGTGCCCAGCGCAACCCGGGCGGCGCGTGCCGGGCCAGGTACTCGGCCGTCAACCCGCCCGTGAAGCCGGTCGCGCCGAACAGCACCACGTCGTACGCCCGCTCGCCAGTCATTCTCCGAGTCTGCCACCGGTCTTCGCCCCCGCACCGGTCCCGCGCGGGCGGGTCACGGCGTGAAGACGGCCCGGACGCAGCCGTCGGCGCGGTCGGCGAACAGCGCGTACCCCGAAGGCCCGTCCGCGAGCGGCAACCGGTGGGTGGCCAGGTGCTCGGTGCGCAGCTCGTCGCGGGCCATCCGGTGCAGCAGCATCGGCACGTCCCGCAGGTCCGGCCGACGTGCCGCGCGCACCGTGAGCCGCTTGTCGGTGACGGTGTCCAGGGCGAACCCGTCGGTGCCGCCGAGCACCACCACCACGCCGTCCTTGCGGCAGGCGTGCACCGCCTCGCGCACCGGGTCCGGGCGGTCGCCGCCGGCCAACCGGTCGCCGATCGAGCGGGGCGGCGGCGGACCGACCGCGACCACGCACACGTCCGGGCCCCGCCCACCGCTGCGTTCGCGCAGCTCGGCCGTCACATCGGCCTGGCGGTAGTCCAGCGGCTCGGCCCCGGCGTGCCGTTCGGCCATCCGCAGCCGCTCCTCGTACCGGTCGACGACGAGCACCCGGGCCGCGCCCCGCAGCACGGCGGCGTGGGCGGTCAACTGGCCCACCGCGCCGGCCCCCCACACGGCCACCACGTCGCCGGTTCGCACCTCGCCCAGTTCGGCTGCCAGCCAGGCGGTCGGTGCCGCGTCGGCGGCGAAGAGCGCCCGGTCGTCGTCGACCGCGTCCGGCACCCGGAACGCGCCCACGTCGGCGTACGGCACCCGCACGTACTCGGCGTGCCCACCGGCGAAGCCGCCCGCTTCCCGGGGGCGACCGAAGCAGCCGGCGTCCGGACGTTCCCAGCCTGGATCGACGCCCGGCACGTCGACGCCGGCGTTGTCGCAGCACGAGTGTCGCCCCTGGCGGCAGTACCAGCAGCCGCCGCACGCCACGCCCGCGCCGACCACCACCCGGTCGCCGATCCGGTGCCCCCGGATCGCCGGCCCGGCCTCGACCACCTCACCCACGAATTCGGCCCCCAGCACGTCACCGGCGCGCAGCAGCGGGTCCCGTCCCGCGAGCAGGGGCAGGTCACCGCCGCAGGTGGCGCTGCGGCGGACCCGGACGATGACGTCCCGCTCGTTGCGCAACTCCGGGTCGGGCACCTCGCGTACCGCCAGCTCGTCGGCGGCCACCCAGCACAGCGCCCTCACCCGGGGGCCCTCGGGCGGTCCAGCGCCGAACGGTCCGCGCGCAGCACCTCGCCGGTCTCCACGTGCTGCTTCACCTGGCGCAGGGTCCGCCGGACCAGCAGGCGCGGATCGTCACCGACGAGGTGGGCGGTGAGGCCGGCCGTCGCGGCGGCACGGGCCAGTGGCCGGGCGGCCAGCTCGGTGCCCCGGTCACCAGGTGCCGGTCGCACCCGCACCTCCACCACGCCGTCCAGGCGGCGCAACGGCTCCGGCCACCGGCCGTCGGGAAGCACCTGCGCCGGGGGTCGGTCCACGGTCACCACCTCCCACCCGGCCGCGGTGAGGTCGCGGTCCGCGCCGGACCGACCACGCCACCGGGGTACGCGCAAAAGCCGTCCCGCCCCGGCCAACGCGACACCGGCGCGGGCCGATCCCGCCCGTGTCAGCCGTCTCCTGCGTCCCATCGGTCCTCCCGGTCCACGTCCCCCGATCGTCGGTCGGACCCGGGTGAAGCGGGCTCGCCCGGAAGGGGTGAACCGGCCCCCGCCGGGTAACCGCTCGCCGACCGGGGGGTGGAACGCGGGCGGTGGGGGTGGGGGCCGGGTGCCGGAACAGCAGGATTCCGCGCGGGTCGGCACGGCGGCGGCGCGGCAGGGGCAGCAGCGGCCGCTGCTGTCGTCCCGGCTGACGCCGACCGTGCCGCCGGAGCCGGTGGTGGCCCGGCCGCGTCTGCTGCGCCGCCTCGACGAGGGCAGCGCCGGGCCGGTCACCCTGGTCGTCGCGCCGGCCGGGTGGGGCAAGACGACCCTGCTCGCCTCCTGGGTACGGCTGGCCGATCCCGAGGACGTGCCGGGGCCGGCGTGGGTCTCGGTGGAGGCGGGCGACGACGGCGACCGGCTCTGGGCGTACCTGGCGGCGGCCCTGCGCACGGCCACCGGCGCGGCGGACGACGACCTGGTCGCGCCCCTGCCGACCGGCCCGCCGCGCCCCGATCAGCTGGAACTGTTGGCGGCCGGGCTGGCCGCCGCCGAGCGGCCCGTCCGGTTGGTCCTGGACGACCTGCACCGGATCACCGACCCGGCCGCGCTGAGCGGGTTGGAGTTCCTGCTGCGGCACTCGGAGCAGCGGCTGCGCCTGGTGGTCGGCGCGCGGGCCGGGCTGCCGCTGGCCCTGCACCGGCTACGCCTCGCCGGCGAGCTGACCGAGGTCGGCACGGACGAGCTGGCCTTCACCGACGACGAGGTGGCCGACCTGCTGACCGCGCACGGTGCGCCGCTGCCGGCCGCCGCCGTGCACCGGCTCGCCGAGCGCACCGGGGGCTGGCCGGCCGCGCTGCGGATCGCCGCGCTGGCGTTGCGCGGCCAGCCCGATCCGGAACGGTGGGTGGGGCAGTTCGGCGGCGACCAGCCGGAGATCGCCGGCTACCTGCACGAGGAGGTGCTGGCCGCGATCGACCCGGACGATCGGGACCTGCTGCGTCGTACGGCCCTCGCCGAGAGCGTCTGCGCCGAGCTGGCCGAGGCGTTGACCGGCCGCGCGGACGCCGAGCGGGCGTTGGCCGACCTGGCCGGGGCCGGCGGCCTGTTGCGCCGGGAGGACAGCCGACCACCCTGGTACCGCTGCGACCCGCTGCTCGCCGACCTGCTCCGCGCCGAGCTGGCCCGGCTGCCCGGCGACGAGGTGCGGGAACTGCACGCGCGGGCGTCCGACTGGTACGCCGGGGCGGGCCGACCGGCCGACGGCCTGCGGCACGCCCTCGCGGCTGGCAGGTGGAACCTGGCCGCCGACCTGTTCGTCGCGCACTGGCCCGAGCTGACCCGCTACGACCACGACCCCGTCGATGGCCCGACACCGCCGGCTCCGCCCCCGGCGGCGGTCGAGGTCGATCCGGAGGTGGCCCTCGCGAGCGCCGCCGAGCGGGCGTACGCCGGAGACCTCAGCGCCGCCACCGGTCACCTGCGCACCGCCGCGTCGTACGCGGACGCGCTGCCGACGCCACGGCGGGACCGGTTCCTGCGGTTGGCGACCGCGCTGGAGCTGACCCTGGCCCGGCTCGCCGGTGACCTGCCGCAGACCCGGGCAGCCGCCGCCCGACTGCTGCGCACCCGCCCGACCGCCGCCCCGACCGCCGGCTCACCCGACGGCCCGCCCGCCGGGCCGCTGACCGACTCCGCGGATCCCGAGGACGCCGACCTGCGCGCGTTCACCGGGACCGCGCTGGGCCTGGTCGGGATGTCCGCCGGAGGGCTGCCCGACGCGCGGTTCGTCCGGGCCCGGGCGGCGGCCCGGGAGGCCGGCCGGCCGCGTACCGAGCTGGTCGCGGCCAGCCGCAGCGCGCTGCTGCTCGCCGTGCGCGGTGACCTGCGCGCGGCGGAACGGGCGGCGCACGACGCGCTGGGCATGCCGGCCTGCCGGGGTTGGTCCTGCCGGCTCGACTGCGGCTACGCGTACCTGGCGTTGGCGGTGGTGGCGCTGCACCGTGACCAGCCCGAGGAGGCCGCCGCGAACCTCGCGCTGGCCGCGCCCGCCACCGACGCGCCCGGCGACGAGCCGGTGGCGGCGGCGGTCCTCGCGCTGTGCCGTGCGGGTCTGGCCCGGGACGCCGGTGACCCGGCCGCCGCGCAGCGGCTGCTCGTGGGCGCGCGCGAGGCACTGCCCGACGAGCTTGCCGCCGCCGAACTGTCGAGCCTGCTCCGGGCCGCCGAGGCCGATGCCCGCGCCGAGCGGGGCGACCTGGACGCCGCCCGGGACCTGCTGGTGGACGTCATCGGCGACCCGGCCACCCCGGCGCTCGACGTGGCCCTGGCCCGGGTGGAGCTGCGGGCCGGCGATCCCGGCGCCGCCGGTCGGGCGCTACCGGACTGGCAGGCGCCGCCGGCCGCAGCCTGGCCCCTGTCGGTACGCCTGGACGCCGGCCTGCTGGAGGCGGTGCTCGCCGAGCGGGCCGGGGACGCACGACGGGCCGGGCGGGTCCTCGAACAGGTGCTCGACCTGGCCGGCCCGCCCGGCTCCCGTCGGGCGTTCACCCGGGCGCAGCCGTCGGTCCGGGACCTGCTGGCCGCCCACCTCGACGCGGGTACCGCGCACTTCCCGCTGGTCGGCGACCTGGTCCGGGGCGTCGAGGAGGGCGCGTCCCGGCCGGCGGTCGAGCCGGGCGGCCCGCTCGACGAACCGCTCACCGAGCGGGAGCTGACCATCCTGCGCTACCTGCAGAGCATCCTGTCCAACGTGGAGATCGCCGGTGAGCTGTCGCTGTCGGTCAACACGGTCAAGACGCACGTGCGCAACATCTACCGCAAACTCGGCGCGACCCGCCGGCGCGAGGCGGTCCGGCGGGCGCGCGAGCTGCGGCTGATCTGAAGTCGCCCGGATCGGCCGACGGCCGTCAGGCGTTGGCCGCCGCGTCCACGGCGGCCAGCAGGTCGGGCAGGTCGTACCCGCCGTCGTGCCGGACGTCGTTGACGAAGAGGGTCGGCGTTCCGTTGACCCCGCTGCGGATCCCGCCCACGAAGTCCCGGCGTACCCGGTCGGCGTACGTGCGGCGGTCCACCTCGCCGTTCACCTCGTCCGTCGGCAGCCCGAGCTGCTCGACGCCGAGCGAGAGATGGACGGGGTCCAACTGGTCCTGGTGCTCGTACAGCCAGTCGTGCATCTCCCAGAACTTGCCCCGCGACGCGGCGGCCTCCGCCGTCTCGGCGGCCCGCTCGGCGTACGGATGCACGTTGGCGATGGGGAAGTAGCGGTAGACCAGCCGTACCGTGTCGGCGCGCTGGCGCAGCAACTCGTGCAGGTTCGGGTACGCGGCGCCGCAGAACCGGCACTGGAAGTCGCCGTACTCGATGATGGTCACCGCGGCGTCGGACGGCCCGCGGACGTGGTCCTCGACGGTCAGCGGCTCACGCAGCCGTGCGGTGACCTGCAGTGGCGTGGTCATCCGGCCATCACCTTCCGCTCGTTGGTCAGGTTGTCCAGCGCGTCGAAGATCCCGTCCGCGCCCGGGTTGACGTCGGGGGCCGAGAGGTAGCTCCACGCCACCGTCCCCGCCGGGTCGATCACCACCAGCGCGCGGGCCGACTCGCCCCGCGGGAGGTACGCGCCGTACCGGCGGGACACCTCGCCCTTGGGCTCGAAGTCGGACAGCAGCGGGAAGGTGATGCCCTGGCTCTCGGCGAACGCCCGGTGCGACCAGATGCTGTCCACCGAGATGCCCAGCACCATCGCCCGGTACTGCTCGAACACCGGCGCCGCCGCCTGGTAGAGCGACATCTGGTCGCCGCAGACGGGGCTCCAGTCGGCCGGATAGAAGGCCAGGACGACGGGGCGACCCCGGAACTGCTCGGGACCGGTCTGACGGCCGTCCGGAGTGCTGGCCAGGGTGAAGCCGGGGGCGGGGTGCCCGGGTTGGATCAGCCCGTTCGGATCACTCATGCCACCAGCCTGCCGCCGGGACGGGTGAGGTGGGCTCACCCGTCCCGGGTGGTATCCGCGCTCAGCGCAGGACCGGGGCGACCGCGATGTGGTTCTGGACCTCCCGGATGCCCGGCGCCGACCAGGCCACCTGCTCGATCTCGGCGCGTTCGGGCATGGAGTGCACCAACCCGGCGAGCACCGCCGTGTCGCCGTGCACCCGGACGGTGACCCGTTCGGCCTCGGTGGCGCCGGCCCGGGCGAGCGCGTCCACGATCCTGCCGGCCAGGTTCACGCCGTCCGGCGTCGCGTCCGGCTGGACGGTGATGCCGTTGCTGACCCCACGGACGCCGGTCAGCCGGCACACCGCCCGTTCGGCGGCCCGGCGTTGGTACTCCCACTCGACCTCGCCGTGCAGCGTCACCCACCCGGCCGAGACGGTGACCTGGAGCTTCTCGATGGGCACGAACGCGTCCCACTCCAGCGCGTTGCCGGCCGCGGCGGCTAGGTCCGGGTCGGCGCGTTCGGCACTGCCGGCCAGTTGCACGGTCAGGTCGTTGGCGACCGCCCGGACACCGGCGACGCGGTGCGCGGCCCGTTCCCCGGCCCACTTCTTCGCGTAGCTGTCCACCCGCCCGTTCAGCGTGACGACGCCCTCGGTCACGGTCACGCCGATCTCGTGCGGCTGCACCCGGGGTTCCCAGGTCAACTCGTCGAGGACGGCGGACTGGATGTCCTGGTCGGTACGCGTGATCGTCGCGATGGCCATCTGCCCCTCCCATCGGCTCGCGTGCCTGGCGGACCGGGGTGTTGGCCGTGACCGGCCCGCCGAGGTCCGATCCTGCCGGTGGCGCGGGCTAGCCGTCCTCACCCGATGCGGGTGGGGTCGTGCGATCCGGCGTGCCAGGCGAGCGTGTCGACCATGATGGGAGCGCTTCCATAGCGGCGTCGGATCGGTTAGGGTGAGTGCGTTCCTCGATCGCGGGAGCCTCGCGTCGGGTGGTTGGAGCCAGGGCAGCTCCGATTCTTCCCCCGCGTCGTCGTCCGTCCCCCGGGCACCGACGCGCCACTTCTGGTCGATCCGTCCCCGCGTCGCCGCGCTCGTCCCCCGGGCCGCGACGCCACCCCGGTCGATCCCCGACTCCCGGGTTCCCACCCCCGAGAGGAACACAGATGCCCAGATCACTGGCGAGCGTGGTCGTCGCGGCGCTGACCGTCGCCACGGCCGTCGTGGCGGTCCCGATCACCGCCGCGGGCTCGACGCCGGCACCGGCCGCCGCCGAGGCGTACACCTGGCGCAACGTCCCGGTCGGCGGCGGTGGCTTCGTGCCGGGCATCGTCTTCAACCCCACCGAGAAGAACCTGATCTACGCCCGGACCGACATCGGCGGGGCCTACCGCTGGGAGCAGGGCAGCCAGTCCTGGACGCCGCTGCTCGACTGGGTCGGCGCGGACCGCTGGGGCTACAACGGCGTGGTCAGCATCGCCACCGACCCGGTGCAGACCAACCGGGTGTACGCGGCCGTCGGCATGTACACCAACGGCTGGGACCCGAACAACGGCGCGATCCTGCGCTCGACCGACAAGGGCGCCACCTGGCAGGTCACCGAGCTGCCGTTCAAGAACGGCGGCAACATGCCGGGCCGGGGCATGGGCGAGCGGCTGGCCGTCGACCCCAACCGCAACAGCGTCCTCTACTACGGTGCCGAGGGCGGCAACGGGCTGTGGCGCAGCACCGACTACGGGGCGACCTGGGCCAGGGTCACCGCCTTCCCCAACGTCGGCAACTACCGGGCCGACCCCAGCGACCCGAACGGCTACAACGGTCAGAACCAGGGCCTCACCTGGGTCAGCTTCGACAAGAGCACCGGCACCGCCGGCAGCATCACCCAGACGATCTACGTGGGTGTGGCGGACAAGGACAACCCGGTCTACCGCAGCACCGACGGTGGTGTCACCTGGGCACGGATTCCCGGACAGCCCACCGGCTACCTGGCGCACAAGGGTGTCGTCGACCCGGTCGGCGGTCACCTCTACATCGCCACCAGCGACACCGGCGGCCCGTACGACGGCGGCAAGGGCGACGTCTGGAAGTTCACCCGGTCCACCGGGGCCTGGACGCGGATCAGCCCGATCCCCTCCACCAGCGGCGACGACTACTTCGGCTACAGCGGCCTGACCATCGACCGGCAGCGCCCGAACACGCTGATGGTGGCGACCCAGGTCTCCTGGTGGCCGGACGCGATCTTCTTCCGTAGCACCGACGGTGGGGCGAGCTGGACCCGTATCTGGGACTTCACCAGCTACCCCCAGCGGTCCAAGCGCTACACCATGGACATCAGCTCGGTGCCCTGGCTGACCTTCGGCAGCAACCCGGCGCCTCCGGAGGAGAGCCCCAAGCTCGGCTGGATGAACGAGTCGGTGGAGATCGACCCGCACGACTCCAACCGCCTGATGTACGGCACCGGGGCCACCATCTACGGCACCACCGACCTCACCAAGTGGGACACCGGCGGTCAGTTCACGATCCGGCCGATGGTCCGGGGCCTGGAGGAGACGGCCGTTCTCGACCTGGTCAGCCCACCCAGCGGCGCACCCCTGATCAGCGCGCTCGGCGACGTCGGCGGCTTCCGGCACACCGACCTGGAGACCATTCCGTCGATGCTGTTCACCCAGCCGGTCTTCACCAGCACCACGAGCCTGGACTACGCCGAGAGCAAGCCCGCCGTGCTGGTGCGTGCCGGCAGCTTCACCGACTCCGACCGGCCCAACGACAGCCACGTCGCCTTTTCCACCGACGGCGGGACCACCTGGTTCCAGGGCACCGAACCGTCGGGCGTCAACGCTGGCGGTACGGTCGCCGCGGCGGCCGACGGCAGCCGGTTCGTCTGGGCACCCGGCGACGCGGGCCAACGCGTCGTCTACGCGGTCGGCTTCGGCAACTCGTGGGCACCGTCCACCGGTATCCCGGCCAACGCGACCATCGAGTCCGACCGCGTCGACCCGAACCGCTTCTACGGCTTCAGCGGCGGTCGGCTCTACCTGAGCACCAATGGTGGCGCGAGCTTCACCGCGACGGCGGCGACCGGGCTGCCTACCTCGGACGTGCGCTTCAAGGCGCTGCCCGGCAAGGCGGGAGAGCTGTGGCTGGCCGGCCCGGGCGGGCTCTGGCGGTCCACCGACTCCGGGGCCAGCTTCACCAAGCTGGGCGGCGTCAGCGCCTCCGGCAACGTCGGCTTCGGCAAGGCCGCGCCGGGGCGGACCAACCCCGCCGTCTTCCTCTACGGCACGGTGGACGGTCAACCCGGCGTCCACCGCTCCGACGACGGCGGCACGACGTGGGTACGCATCAACGACGACCGCCACCAGTACGGCAACCCGACCGAGGCGCTGACCGGAGACCCCCGGGTCTACGGGCGTGTCTACCTGGGCACCAACGGCCGCGGCATCCTGGTGGCCGACCGCACCGGCGGCACCCCGACGACCCCGCCTCCCACGACCCCGCCCCCGACCACGCCACCCCCGACGACGCCACCGCCGACCACGCCACCCCCGACGACGCCGCCGCCGACCACGCCACCTCCCACGACGCCACCCCCGACAACGCCGCCTCCGGTCGGCGGGTGCGCGGCGACCTACCGGGTCACCGGCTCGTGGACGGGCGGGTTCCAGGCCGAGATCGTGGTCAGCAACCCCGGCACGGGGCCCATCGCCGGCTGGACGCTCGGCTGGACCTTCCCCAACGGCCAGCGCGTCAGCCAACTCTGGGGCGGCACCCACACCCAGACCGGGGCGGTCGTCTCGGTCGTGGACAGCGGCTGGAACGGCGCGCTCGCCGCCGGGGCCAGCACCACGATCGGCTTCCTCGGTACCTGGACCGGCACCAACTCGCCGCCCACCTCGGTGAGCTGCACGAGTCGCTGACCCGGTGGCCCGGCCTCGTCCGGGCCACCCGAGAACACCGGTCCGCCGGGGCTGCCTGAGGGGTCCGGCACCCCGGCGGACCGGGCCACCCGACACCGATCGGGCCCCGTCGACAGCGCGTCGACGGGGCCCGATCGGTGTTGCCCTAGTCGTCGAGTCCGACGGGGGAGTTGGGGCGGTCGACGTCGACGAACTCGACGTCGTGCACGGCGCGGTCGTCCCGACTGCCGGCGGCGCGGGCGGCGGAGCCGACGGCCCAGCCGACCGCCGCGCCGACCAGCGCGGCACCGATCAGCAGCGTCCACGGCAGCGCCGGCTGGCGTCCGGCGAGCGCGTCGAAGGCGCGCGAGGCGCGACGCCGTGCCTCCTCTGCCGCCGAGCCCACCAGGTCACCGGCGCCGTCGGCGAGGTCGCCGCCGCTGCGCCGGGCCGTCCGTGCGGTGTCCCGGACGCTGTCTCCCGCGGAGCTGACGGCGGAGAGCAGCTGCTCCCACGCCTGGTCCGCGATCCGCTCCGGCTTGCTGCGCCGGTCCAGCAGGTTGCTTCCGAACATCGTCGTTACCTCCTCAGGTGCCGAAGCCGCCGGCCACTTCGGACCTCGGCGTCCGTCCAGCGCGACACGGTTCGCTGACTGCGCAGTGCCCCGGGCCGGCCGCGCGCAAACCCGGCCCCGGGTGGCGCACCGGCCGGATCAGCGCACCGCCACCGCGGCCACACCGTTTGCGAAGTCGTCGTCATCGTCATCGTCGTCGTCCCCGCCGCCGAAACCGCAGGCCAGTACGAGGGCGAGCAGCAGACCGACGCCGGCCAACCCGGCCATTCGCTTGATCATCGAAGGTCCTCTCCGTTGCGGTGGGTGTCCCGGGCCGATGCTAGGAAGCGCCGGCAATCATCCCGGCGGATCGGGCCACGGGCCGGCGGCGCGACACGCCGGCTCCACGCGGGACGGGCGTGCGGGACGGGACGGATGTCGGGCTCGCCGGACCGCGACCGCTACCCTGGTCCGGCGACGCGTCGGTTCCGACCGATCGTCGACTGATCAGATAACGAAAAGTATTGAATGATCAGATGCCGAAAAGTGGGGATATGGGCGACTTTGTCCGCTCGGATCCGTGAATTGCTCATCCCGAGGGGTGGCGACCGAGGCCGTTGGAGGAATACTCTCGGTCGCGGCCCGCGTACTGATGAGGCGCCCGGGGGACGGGCGGGTGGAGGTGCTCGCGTGAGCCTGTCGATCGTGAAGTCGGTCCTGTCCGGTGGTGTCGTCGAGATCGCCCCCCGGGGTGAGATCGACGTCGACACAGCGTACGAGGTGCGTGAGGCGATTGCGGAGGTGCTGGCCAAGAGCCGTCCGCTCCGCATCGAGCTGAACATGAGGCTGGTCACCTTCATCGACTCCGTGGGCATCAGCGCCATGGTCGCCGGCTTCCAGACCGCCGAGGTCAGCGGCGTCAAGCTGGTCGTCACCGAGCCGAGCCGGTTCGTGCACCGTCAGCTCTGGGTGACCGGCCTGCTCGGTCTCTTCGGCGCCCCCGAGCCCTACTTCGCCGGGGCCGCCACCCCCGAGGTGCTCCCCGGCGCCTGAGCGCGGCTGCCACCGTCAGGCCTGCTCGTCCAGACCGGTGAGGTCCACGTCGGTCACCGCGGTGACCGCCCGGATCGCCGTGACCGACGCGTACCCGGCGGCCAGCAACGCCACGTCGGTGCCGGGCTGCGCGGCCTGCCCGGGCTCCTCCAACGAGGTACGCACGAAGCCGTGACCCGACTCCGCCACCGTCATCTGCACCTGACCGAAGCTGGCCAGCGCGCCGCGGCGTACCCCGTGCAGCCGCTCGTGCGGCAGGTCGGGGGCGTTGACGTTGAGCACGCTCTCCGGCGGCGCGGAGGTCAGCCGGGGGAGCAGGTCCAGGGCCACCCGCGCGGCGGTGCTCCAGTGCCGCTCGGCGTCGCGTACCCGGCCTGCGGCGTCCACGGCGGCGCCACCGCTGGCGGCCGTCGCCTCGCCCACGCTCAGCACGTCCAGCGACACCGCCATGGCCCGGCACCCGTTCGAGGCCGCGGTGAACGCGGCGCCCACCGTGCCGGAGTGCAGCACCGCCCGGCCGGCGTTGGCGCCCCGGTTGATGCCCGACAGCACCACCGACGGGGGCGGGCCGAACGCGCCGTGCAGCGCTATCAACGTGATGAAACCCGGCGAGCCGCCGACCCCGTACGCGGGCACCCCCGGCAGGTCGGGCAGCGGATGGTCGTTCACCACCACCCGTCCGTCCCGCTCGATCGCGCTCATCGAGGCGCTGGTGCCGCTGGCTTCTTCCAGCGGTGCCGCGACCACCACGTCGAGCCCGCGCTGGGCGGCCGCCAGGGCCAGCGCCTGGATGCCGGGTGCGCCGATCCCGTCGTCGTTGGTGACGAGCACCCGCAGCGTCATCGCTCGAGCACCCGGTCGGCCAACTCGTCGGGCGTGGTCCGCTCGTGGTGCCGACTGTCCGCCGGGACGAGCCGGACCCGCTCCACGAGACCGGTTATCGAGTCCACCCGTCCGGTGCCGAGCCCGTGCCGGGTCACGTTCAGCGCGCCCGCCGCCGCGCCAGTGCGGATCGCCGTACGGATGTCGCCGCCCCGGGCGATGACGGCCGCCACGCCGGCGGTCATCGAGTCGCCCGCGCCGCGTGGATCGGCGGCCTCCAGTCGGGGCATCTCCACCTCGAAGAGTTCCCCGTCGACGAGCGCCAGCGCCGGCTGCTCGGCGCGGCTCACCACCACCGTCTCCGCACCGGCGGCGTGCAGGTCGTACATCGCCCGCGTCAGCTCCGGGCCGCTCCCGTCGCGGGCGCGGCCGTCCCGGATCAGCTCCTCGTGGCTCACCTTGAGGAAGAATACGCCGCTGTCCAGCACCGCGCCGAGGTGGTCACCGGACAGGTCGACGACCACCCGACTGCCGTTCGCGCCCAGGTCGGCGGCGAAACGCCGGTACAGGTCGGCCGGGACGAGCCACGGCGCGTTCGGGCCACTGAGGACGCTCACCTCGGCGCGCAGACCTTCACCGAGCGCCAGGTTGTACAACTCGTCCAACTCGTGGCGGCTCAGGCGTTCCCCGGGCACGTCCACGACCTCCTGGCGGGAGCCGCCGCGGCGGTCGTGCACGTACCCGCCGCTGCCAGAGTCGCGCACCACGACCTTCAGGTCCACCCCCTCGCTGACCAGCAGCGGCTCCAGCACCTGGCCGATCTCGCCACCGAGCGCGGCGCAGAGCACCACGTCGACCCCGAGGGACAGCACCATGCGGGCCTGCCAGACGCCCTGACCGCCGGGGTGCAGGTGCAGCTCGGGCTGGTCGTTCGGTTGGTCCACCGTCACCGTCAGCTGCGGCGTCGGCGCGAAGACCATCACGTGCCCGCTCACCGGTCGTCACCGTTCACGTAGCCACCTTTCGTCACAACCGGTGATTGTCCATCAGCCGACCGTAGTGGCAACGCTGCGCAAATGGCGGCACAACGCACGGTGTCCGTCCGGCCGTTGCCAGGCCGGGCGGGCGTACGGGACGATCGTGCGACCAGCGACGTCGGGAGACGGTGTGCTCAGCAGCGATACCTTCAGCTACACCGTCCAGGCCCGCTGCTCACTCGCCGAGGCTGCGGCGCTGTTGAGCGACCTGACCCGGCAGGGTGAGTTGCACCCCCTGATCGTGCGGGTCCGCGAGGTGCCGCCCCGCCCGGGCGCCCGCGCCAGCTACACGATCAACGACAGGCTGGTCGCCGGTCCGCTGCGCTTCCGCACCACCTACCACGCGGACGTGCTGGTCAGCGAGCCGAACGAGATCATCACCGTGGCCCGTCAGTGGCCGGCCACCACGGTCCGCAACCACACTCGGCTGCGCGCCGAGCCGGACGGACTGGTCCGCATCGACGTCGACATCACCCTGCGCGCGCCGACGCCCCTGTTCCGGTACGCCTTCCGTCAGGCCCGCGCCGCCCACCTCGCCCTGGCCGCGCGCCTCGGCGCGGCCCTCGACACCCGGGCGCCCTGATCGCCCGGCCCGCCGGGGGCAGTTGATCGACCCCGCCCGGCCCGGCCGCTCGTGGCCGTGGTGATCAGGCTCGTACCTCGGAGACCGGCGGCGTGATCGCGACAGCGACGGCGTTGGTCATCGCGTCGGCGCGCGATCGCGCCCGGTGCTGCCGGCGGGAGAAGGGTGCGTCGTGGCGTGTGCGGCCCTGGGGCGGCGGGCTCGCGCAGGTCGGCGTCCCCAGGGCTTGTACGTCGACAGCACCGTCGCGATGATCATGAGGCTGGTCGACACCGCGGGCGCGATCACCAGGTCGGCGCGCTCCCGCGTGGGTAGGGCGGCACCCAGCGCGCCGGCGTGCCGCAGCTTCGGGGTGAGCAGGAACAGCACCAGCCCGACCATCACCGTCGTGATCACCAGCTTGACCACCACCCACCGGTAGCGCAGCAGGCCCCAGGGGGTGAGCAGCGCGCTGGCGACACCGACGAGCCACACGAGCACGCTCAGCGGCGCGAAGAGCACGGTGCCGACGAGCCCGGCGACGGGGTAGACCACGGCCGGGTCAGCCCCGCGCTGGGCCGCGATGCCGAGGGTGAGCAGCACCAGGTCGGCCCCGAGCCAGCCGAGGGAGGTGACCAGGTGCAGGGTGAGCAGGGCCTTGCGGGCGGTGGGCGCGATTCGCGGCATACCCGAATGCTCCCGGCCCGTCCCGGCGTCGTCGTCCGACCGCCGACGACGTCCGGGGTACGCCCGCTGACGTACCCCGGACGTCGGCCGGGTCAGTACACCGACAGGTGCACGTGGTTGGTGTGGTCGCTGGACGGGTCGCCGTTGCCCCCGCTGTACGCCTTCCAGCCGCTGCTGGGCAGCCAGATCTGCTTGAACCAGATCACGTAGAGCACCGCGAGCCGGTCGGCGTTGCGGATGAAGTACGCCGCCAGGTTGTTGCCGTACGTCTTGTCGCCGCCGGTGGCGACCCCGCCGAAGCCACCCTTCTGCGCGGCGAAATCGCAGGCCCGGCCCTTGGGGTGCTCGCCTGAGCCGCCGTTGCGGTGACAGGAGACGTACCGGGTGAAGCCGGCGGCCTTGGCCTGGTTGAGCGCGTGCAGGGTGCGGGGGGTGATGCAGCCGCTGGCCGGGGTGGGGTCGTTGATGCTGCACGACTCGGACGGCCAGGAGCCGTCGGAGTTGCGGGGGGCGGGCTGGGCGTTGGCGGTGGAGGTGCCGCGGTTGGAGCCGGTGTCGGCGGTGGTGGCGGTGCGTGCCTTGTCGTTGGCGACGGTCAGGGCCCGTTCAGCCTGCTCCTTGCGCTTGGCCATCACCTCGACCTGCTTACGCTGCTCCCGGATCTCGCCGTCGAGGGCGACGCGGGTGCGGTTCGCCTCGTCCCGGGTGGCGTGCAGGTCGCGCAGCACCCGGTCCTCGTTGGCGGCCACCACGTCGAGGGCGGCCGCCCGGTCCATGAACCCCTCGGGGGTGTTGCTGTTGAGCAGAGCCGAGACCGTGCTGAGTCGACCGGTGCGGTACGCCACGCCGGCGATCTCGCCGACCTTGCCGTTGCGGACGGTCATCTCGGCCTCGGTGGTCTTGAGCTTGACCGCGAGCTGTTGCTGCCGCTGGACGGAGGTGTCCAGGGCGCGCTTCGCGTCCAGGTAGCCCTTGCTGGCCGCCTCGAGCTGGGCCCGGAGCGCCGGGGTGCCGCCCTCCTCGTCACCGTCCGGTGCCAGCGCGGCCCGCAGGCCGCCGGGGGGAGCGGCGGTGGCGGCGCCGACCGGGATCGCGACGCCGAGGGTGACCATCATGACGATCAGTGCCGCCAGTCGGGCGGCCAGAGGTCGTGCTGGTGCCACTACGCATGTCCTTCCGTCAGCCGCCGACCGGGTTAGCTGACGGGTTCGGGACGGAAGATCCCTACCGCTGACGCGGATGCACCCCAGGAACGTGGTTCCCCGGTTCGCCCTGTCGGGCGATTAGGCGACGGCCGCCACCGGCGCCGGGAGGCGCCGCCGGGTGGTGGCCGGGACAGAGCCTACCGGTGCTGCTGGGGTCTGTGCAGCCGATGTGACGGACGGTGCGTGTGGCGTGACGGAGTAGCACTCTCACCACTCGACGGAACCGCAGACGCCCGGTGCGGCCCCGGGCTCGATCTGAAGCGTGGCGTGCTCGATGCGGAAGTCGTCCCGCAGGGCGGTACGCGCCGCGGTGAGCACCGCCCCGACCTCCGCGCCGGGCGCCATGGTCAGGTGCGCGGAGGCCACCTCCATGCCCGAGGTGAGCGTCCAGACGTGCAGGTCGTGCACCTCGACCACGCCGGGCACGGCGGCCAGTCGGTCGTGCACGGCGGTGACCTGGAGGTGTTCCGGGGCGGCCTGCACGAGGATGCGTACGGCGGCGCGTCCCAGCCGCCAGGTGCGCGGCAGGATGAACACGCCGATGGCGACCGCGACCAGCGGGTCGGCCCACCACCAGTCGGTGACCGCGATGAGCAGCGCCGCGCCGATGACGCCGAGCGAGCCGAGCAGGTCGCCCAGCACCTCGAGGTAGGCGCCCTGGAGGTTGATGCTCTCCTTGGCGCCGGCGCGCAGCAGCCCGAAGGCGACCACGTTCGCGAGCAGCCCGAGGACGGCCACCGTGAGCATCGGACCGCTCAGCACCTGGTGCGGGTCGCCGAACCGGCCGATCGCCTCGATCACCACGTAGACCGCCACGCCGGAGAGCAGGACGGCGTTGGCCAGCGCGGCGAGCACTTCGAGGCGGTAGAGCCCGAAGGTGCGCTGCGGGTCGCCGGTGGCCCGCCGGGTGGCGGTGATCGCGGCGAGCGCCATGCCGATGCCGAGCACGTCGGTGAACATGTGCCCGGCGTCGGACAGCAGGGCCAGAGAGCCGGTGTGGAAGGCGGCGACCGCCTCGACCACCATCAGGGTGGCGAGCAGTCCGAAGGCCGCCCAGAGCCGTCCCCGATGCTGGTGGGCGGCGTTGGCGACCGACCCGTGGTGGTGGTCATGTCCTGCTCCCACGAAACCCACCCTCCGACGCCGCACCGGACCCGGTCAAATGTATGCTCACATCGCTATGTGTGCAAGTGTAGGGCGAGGGTCCGCCCATGGGCGGCGCCAACGCGACGGTCAGCCGGTCGGGTCGACGGTGGTGAGGCGCTGGGTGGCGCGGGAGAGCGCCACGTAGAGCGTGCGGACGCCGGAGCCCGGATCGGCCCGGATCTCGCCCGGAGCGACCAGCACGACTCCGTCGTACTCCATGCCCTTGGCCTCCAGGCTGGTCACCACCTGCAAGCGCGCCGCGCCGAGCGCGGCGAGCCAACCGGCGACCTCGTCGCGGCGGGTGACCGGCGTGATCACCCCGACCGTGCCGTCGACCTCGCCCAGCAGGCCGGTGGCCGCCTGCACGACCGCGGCCTCGAGCCCGGCGGGCGGCACGACCAGCTCGACCGGGTCGACGCCGGTGGAGCGGACGGCCGTCGGCAGGGACAGGTCCGGGTAGAGCCGGCGGATCTCCGCCGCCGCCACCGCGAAGATCTCCGCCGAGTTGCGGTAGTTGGTGGTGAGCGTGAACTCGTGCCGTTTGCGCCGGCCCAGCGCCTGGTCGCGGGAGCGGGTCAGCTCCTCGGGGTCACCCGTCCAGGCGGTCTGCGCCGGATCGCCCACCACCGTCCACGAGGCCAACCGGCCACGGCGACCGATCATCCGCCACTGCATCGGCGAGACGTCCTGCGCCTCGTCGACCACCACGTGCGCGTACTCCCGGTAGTCCTCCGGCCGCTCCCGGGCCGCCGCGCGGGCGGCCCGCTGCCGGTCGGCCGCGGTGCTCAGCTCACGGACGCCGCCCGCGAGCTGGAACGGGTCGCGCCGGGCCCGCGCCGGTTTCACCGGCTTGCCGAGCAGCGCGTCCAGCTCGTCGAGCAGCGCCACGTCCGCGATGGTCAGGCCCTCGCTGTCCAGACTCTGGTACGCCGCGCCGAGCAGCCGGATCTCCGCGCCGGAGAGGATCCCGCCGGCGTACCGGCGCAGCCGATCCGGTCGGGCCAGCCAGCCGAGCACGTGCCGGGGGTGCAGACGCGGCCACCAGGCCTTGAGGAACTCCCGGAACTCCGGCCGCTCCGCGATCTCGTCCTCGAAGGCCCGCTGCTCGGGCAGCCGGCCGATGTTCACCCGCCGGGCCTGCGCCCACAGCGCGGCGAAGACACCGTCGAAGCCGGCCCGGCGCACCTCGTTGCGCCGGGCGCCCCGGTGCAGCGCGCGGTCCCGGATCGCGTCCAGCTCGCGGCGGTCCAACCGCAGCAGCCCGCCCCGGTAGAGCAGCCGCAGCTCGCCGGGAGCCCCCGGGGCCGCGTCGCGGGCCGCCCGTTCCAGCACCCGGCGCATGCGCAGCGAGCCCTTCACCGCCGCCACCTCGGGCGGATCGGTGCGGGTGGCCGTCATCCCCGGGAACAGGGTGCCCAGCGAGTGCAGGGTCGCCGTCTCCTCACCGAGCGACGGCAGCACCGACGCGATGTACTCGACGAAGACGGTCGACGGCCCGACCACCAGGATGCCGCCACCGGCGTACCGGCTGCGGTCGGAGTAGAGCAGGAAGGCCGCCCGGTGCAGGGCGACCGCCGTCTTGCCGGTGCCCGGGCCGCCCGCGACGATCGTCACTCCGGAGCCGGGCGATCGGATCGCCTCGTCCTGCTCCCGCTGGATGGTCGCCACGATGTCGCGCATGCCCCGGCCGGTGGCCCGGGAGAGGGTGGCCAGCAGCGCGCCGTCACCGACGACCGTCATCCCCTCCGGGGCGGCCTCCGGATCGAGCAGGTCGTCCTCGATGCGGGTGACCCGCTCGCGCTGCGACTGAATGGTACGGCGGCGCACCACGCCCAGCGGCTGCGCGGGGGTGGCCTGGTAGAACGCCGACGCGGCCGGCGCCCGCCAGTCGACGACCAGCGTGGTTGCGTCCTCGTCCCGGATGCCGAGCCGCCCGACGTGCAGCACCTGCCGGTCCCGCAGGTCCAGGCGGCCGAAGACCAGCCCCTCGTGCTCGGCGTCGAGGGTGTGCCGCCGCTGTGCCGCGTGGAAGACCATCGCGTCGCGTTCGACGAGCGCGCCGAACGTGCCCACCCGCGCCATCCGGTAGCCGTCCCGCTCGGCGCGCACCGCCGACTGCCGCAGCTCGGCCAGTCGGGCGTACACCCGGTCGAGGTGCCGTTGCTCGACGGCGATCTCCTGCTCCAGGGCGGTCTGGTCGGTCAACGCACGCTCCTTCGATGTCGCCGGCAAGCGGCGCGAACCGCGCGGGCCAACCGCAGAAGGGTACGGCCCCCCGCCCGGCCCGCCGCGCCCGAGGTGCGCGAACGTGCTCAGCGACCCGCCGCGACGGTGCTCACGACCTGCCCGTCCGGCGGCGGCGCGGCGCTCAGGCCGGCCGCGCGCGCCGGCAGTGCGGCGCTCGGCCCGGCGGCCGGCGGCGGCGCTGCGGCGAACACCCGGCCCAGGACGCCGTTCAGGGCCGCGTTCACCTCAATCGGACGCTCCATCATCAGCATGTGGCCGGCGCCCGGGCAGACGGTCAGCTCGGTGGCCGGCAGGACGGCGGCGATCGACTCGGCGCACGGCGGCGGGGTCAGCCGGTCCCGGTCACCGACCAGGGCGGCGGCCGGCAGGTGCGCGAGGGCGGCGAGGGTGTCCAGGCGGTGCTGGGCGCCGATCGAGGCGCGGAAACCGCCGATCGAGCGCAGCGAGGCGCGGGCCACCGCCGACGTGACCAACCGGATGTCGGAGGGATCGCAACGGTCGCCGAAGAGCATCCACCGGATGCTCGGTCGCAGCGCGTTGAGCAGCGCCCGGGGGGCTCGCCAGGAGCCGCAGCGGGCCAGCACGCCGGCGCCGGTCGTCTCGGCGAGCCGGATCAGTCGGGCGATGCGTGGCGAGAGCCCGTACACGGTGTGCGTGTGCCCCTCGGCGGTGGTCGAGACGAAGACCAGGCCGGCCGTACGCGCGGCGAAGTGCTGCCGGTGGCGGTGCGCGTACTCCATGATCGTCATGCCGCCCATCGAGTGCCCGACCAGGACCACCCGACCGCTCGGCGCGACCGCGTCGAGGACGGTGGCCAGGTCGTCGCCGAGTTGGGCCAGGGTGGCCGTGGGCAGCGCCATGCAGCTCGACCGGCCGTGGCCCCGCGCGTCGTAGGTGACCACCCGCACCGATTCGCCGAAGGACGACGTGAGCGCGTCGAGCTGCCGGTGCCAGCTGCGCCCGTCCAGCGTCCAGCCGTGCAGCAGGACCGCCGTCACCGGGGCGTCCGCGGGACCGGTGGTCTCGACGTGCAGCCGTACGCCGTCGGGCATACCGACTTCGAACCGCTCCGGCATCGCCACCTCCCAGGGCCGCCCCGGCCGCACCCGCACCGGATTACCCGGTGGTAACACCGGCTACCCCCCGGGACACCACGCCAATCGCGTCCGAGCGAACATTCCCGACCTCGCCCGTGGTCGTACCGCGGCGGGCCAGGCTGGACGGCATGAAGGTGGCGGGGCAGGGGCGGCAGGCCGGCGGTACGCCGCGCGCCGCGCTCGCCGAACTGCTCGCCGGCAACCGGCGGTTCGTCAGCGGCCAACCCGTGCACGGTCACGACGTCACGGCCGCGGCGGCCGCCTCCGGCGACCAGCAGCCGTACGCGGTGGTGCTCGGCTGCATCGACTCGCGGGTGCCGCTGGAGGCGATCTTCGACCAGACCTTCGGGGCGATCTGTGTGATCCGCACGGGCGGGCACGTGCTGGACCGCGCGGTGCGCGGATCCATCGAGTTCGTGGTCGGCCAGCTCGGCGTGCCGCTGGTGCTGGTGCTCGGCCATGAGCGGTGCGGGGCGGTGGGCGCCACCGTGGACGCGCTGCGTACGGGGGAGCGGCCGGGCGGCTCGCTGGACCACCTGGTCGACGAGATCGCCCCGGCGGTCACCGAGGTGGGGCTCGACGACCCGGCCGTGCTCGCCCTCACGGTCCGCCGGCACGTCCGGCGTACGGTCCACACGCTGCGCGAGGACGACCTGCTGGCCGAGGCGGTCGCCGCCGGTCGGGTCGCGGTGGTCGGCGGCCTCTACGACCTGCGTACCGGCGAGGTCGCCCTGCTCGAACCGTCCTGAGAAACGAACGACCGCCCGCCGGGAGATCCCGGCGGGCGGTCGGTGCTGCGGTGGGGGAGGGCTCAGCCCTCGAAGACGCCGGCCGCGACCAGACGCTTCTCGGTGGCCTCCCAGCCGTCGTTCGGGTGAACGGTGGCCAGGTTGTTGATCTCCGCCCGGATCTTGGCGGCGTGGCCGGCGGCGGCCAGCGCCCGGATCTCCTCGACGAAGGCGTCGGAGTCGGTACGCAGGTGCGCGGTCTTGCCGTTGGTCAGGTTGCGCACGTAGGCGTGCTTGCCGCCGTTGAGCGGGATGAGGTACTTGAACTCGCCCAGCACGCTGAGGGCGCCACCCTGGCCAGCCTGGCCGGCCCGGACTGACGCGCGCGCGGTCTTAGAGGTGTTGCTCGCCACGGAGGTACTCCTTGCAAGACGTACGGGAGGACTGGAACGTCCGGGGGCTGTGTGCGGGTGACACTGCGTCGGCCCGCAGAGGTGTAACGCGGCAGAAGCCGCCGATGGAACTGTACATGACCACGACATCAGGCTGGTCGTCGCGGTGTCCTGAGAGGCAACGGAGACCACCCGTCCGGCTATTCCGGGAGGCGTTTTTTCCGATTCCCTGGCGCACCATCCGTCACAGCAGTCATCATGTGTTCCAGCAACCACTCGGGTGGACGAGGTCGTAGGGGAAGACGCACCTCGCTCTCCGGGAGGTCACCGTGCCAACGCGTGGCGTCGTATACGTCCACTCGACCCCGCTCGCCGTGTGCTCGCACGTCGAGTGGGCGATCGCGCGCGTCCTAGCCGCGCCGGTCAACCTGCAGTGGACGGCTCAGCCCGTCGACCCCGGCGCCCGCCGGGCCGAGTGCGGGTGGACCGGCCGTCCGGGGACGGGCGCTGAGCTGGCTGCTGCCCTCCGGCAGTGGCCCATGATCCGTTTCGAGGTCACCGAGGAGCCGAGTCCCGGCGTCGACGGTGAGCGCTTCATGTACGTGCCCGCCCGTGGGCTGTTCCGGGCCACCGTCGGGGCAGCCGGTGACATCCAGCTCGGCGAGGACCGGCTGCGGGCCCTGATGGCCTCCGCCCGGGCCCCGGAGGCGTTGTCGCACGCCCTCGACAAGGCACTCGGCACCGCGTGGGACGCTGACCTGGAGCCCTACCGGTACGCCGGTGACGGTGCGCCGGTGACGTTGCTCACCCGGGTCGGCTGACGACGGGGCCTCGCGCGCTGCCCAGCTGGCTGTCGCGTCACCCGTACGGCGCCGACCGGTAAGGTCAAGTTGCCCCGATAAGGGGGAACTGGTGGGATGGTCGGCGTGCCGATTCGCCCGCGACACGCCGGTGTCGCCGTCGCCGCCCTGACCGCCCTGATCGTCTCTGGCTGCTCGGGTACCCCGGATCGTCCCGACCCGACGCCCGGCCCCACCGGTGCCTCGGCGGCCCCGAGCGCACCCGCCTCGCCGCCGACCGACGACCCGGCCGCCCGGGCCGCCGCGCTGGTCGTGACGCTCTCCGACGAGGACCTGGTCGGGCAGGTGCTGATGCCCTACGCGTACGGCGACTCGGCCACCAAGGTCTCCACCGGCTCGGCGGCCGGCAACCAGGCGCTCGCCGGCGTCGACACCCCCGCCGAGATGATCGCCAAGTACCGCCTCGGCGGGCTCATCCTGGTCGGCTTCAGCGCCGACGACCCCACCAAGGGCAACCAGGAGACCACCAACGTCGACAACCCGAAGCAGGTCCACGACCTGACCACCGGGCTGCGCGGGGCCGCCGGACGGCTGGCCGCCGGCCCGGCGCCCTTCCTGATCGGCACCGACCAGGAGTACGGCGTGGTCACCCGCGTCACCGACGGCGTCACCATCCTGCCCAGCGCCCTCGCGGCGGGCGCGGCCGGCGACCCGAAGCTGACCGAGGCGGCCTGGCGGGCCGCCGGCGCCGAGCTTGCCGCCATGGGCATCAACATCGACTTCGCCCCGGTGGCCGACGTGCTCGCCACCCGCAGCACGGTGATCGGCTCCCGGTCGTTCGGCGCCGACCCGAAGCTCGCCGCCGCGCAGGTCGGTGGCGCGGTCCGGGGCCTACAGGCCAGCGGCGTCGCGGCCACCCTGAAGCACTTCCCGGGGCACGGCCACAGCGCGGACGACTCGCACAAGGACCTGCCGGTGCTCACCCAGTCCGCGGCGGCGTTGCAGAGCGGCGCGTGGCCGCCGTTCAGCGCCGGGTTCGACGCGGGCGCGATGGCCGTCATGTCCGGCCACCTGGACGCGCAGGCCATCGACCCGGGCACCCCGGCGACCTTCTCCCACAAGCTGCTCACCGACGTGCTGCGCGGTCAGCTCGGCTTCAAGGGTGTGGTGATCACCGACGGGATGAACATGCCGCCGGCCAAGCGGTGGGCACCCGGCGAGGCGGCCGTCCGCGCGCTGAACGCCGGCAACGACCTGATCCTGATGACGCCGAACGTCGGTCAGGCGTACGACGGGCTGCTCGCTGCCCTGCGCGGCGGGTCGCTGCCCCGGGCCCGGCTCGTCGACGCGGTCACCCGGATCCTGACCATGAAGTTCCGGTTGGCGGCGGCTCCCGCCGAGCCGATGTCCACGCTCAACACCCCGGCACACCGCGCTGCGGCGGACGCGCTGGCCGCCGGAGCGGTCACCGTGTTGCGGGGGGCCTGCGGAGGCGCGGTGCACGGCCCCGTCACCGTCACCTCCTCCGACGGTCGGGACGGCACCCGGGCCACGCTCACCACCGCGCTGAAAGCGGCCGGGGTGACCGTGAAGCCGAGCGGCGGGACGGTGGTGCACCTGGTCGGCTACGGCGACGGGGAGAAGGACCTGAGCGCCAGCGCGGCCGTCACCGTCGCCATGGACACGCCGTACGTGCTGGCCAAGGCCAAGTCGCCGACGCTGCTGGCCACGTACTCCTCCAGTCGGGCGTCGATGACCGCGCTCGCCGCCGTGCTGGCCGGCAAGGCCCGCCCGAGCGGGCGGTCCCCGGTGGCCGTGTCCGGCCTGCCCGCCACCACCTGCAAGAACTGACGGCATCGGAAATTCGATCGGATCCCGGTCAGTCGACGCCCTCGACGATCGTCGCGGAAGCGGGCTGGTCCGCTCCGGAATTCGGTCGCGCCACGCGGGGCCGCCCTGGCAGCGTGTCGCCCATGGGTCAGGCGCAGGGCTTCCGGTACGACCAGCGGGCCGACGGCACGGTGGTGATCACCCATCACGGCCGGGTGGCCGGCACGCTGCGGGGCGCCCGCGCGGCGGAGTTCCTCGCCGAGGTCGACGACGACCCGCAACTGGTGATGGCCCGCTGGACCGGCAACTACCGCCACGGCAACGAGCGCACCGCCCGGCAACACCCCCGCAACCGAGGCTGAACAGCCGAACGGGCCCCCTCTGGTGAGAGGGGGCCCGTTCCGGATAGCCGCGGATCGGTCGGGTCAGGGCCGCGCGAAGACCAGCGCCACGTTGTGACCGCCGAAACCGAACGCGTTGTTCAGCGCGGCGGGAATCTCCATGTGACGTGCCTTGTGCGCGGCGACCTCCAGGCTGAGCCCGGGCTCCGGGTCGTCCAGGTTGATCGTCGGGGGTACGACGCTGTCGCGGATCGCCAGGATCGTGGCGATCGACTCCAACGCGCCGGCCGCGCCCAGCAGGTGACCGGTCATCGACTTCGTCGCCGCCAGCACCGGGTGGTCGCCGAGCGCCTTGTGCAGCGCGCCGATCTCCAGCATGTCGCCGACCGGAGTCGACGTGGCGTGCGCGTTGACGTGCACGATGTCCTGCTTGGCGATGTCCGCGTCCGCGATCGCCTTGGCGATGGCCCGGATGGCGCCCTCACCCTCGGCGTGCGGCTGCACGATGTCGTACGCGTCGGAGGTGATGCCGGCACCCGCGAGACGCGCGTACACCCGGGCGCCCCGGGCCGCGGCGTGGTCGGCCCGCTCCAGCACCACGATGCCCGCGCCCTCACCGAGGACGAAGCCGTCGCGGCCGGTGTCCCACGGGCGGGAGGCCCGCTCCGGCTCGTCGTTGCGGGTCGACATGGCCCGCATCGAGCTGAAGCCGGCGATCGGCAGCGGGTGGATGACCGCCTCGGTGCCGCCGGCCACCACCACGTCGGCCCGGCCGGCGCGGATGATGTCCAGGCCGAGCGCGATCGCCTCCGCGCCGGTCGCGCAGGCGCTGGCCACCGTGTGCACGCCGGCCTTGGCGCCCAACTCCAGGCCGACCCAGGCGGCCGGTCCGTTGGGCATCAACATCGGGATCGTGTGCGGGGACACCCGCCGCGGTCCGGACGCCTCCAGGATGTCGTCCTGGGCGAGCAGGGTGGTGGCGCCACCGATGCCGGAGCCGACGCTGACCGCGAGCCGCTCGGCGTCCAGGCCGGCGTCCGCCAGGCCGGCGTCCGCCCAGGCCTGCTGCGCCGCGATGAGCGCGATCGCCTCGGAGCGGTCCAGCCGGCGCAGCTTCACCCGGTCCAGCACCTCGGACGGCTCCACGGCCAGCTGGGCGGCGATCCGGACGGGCAGTTGCGCGGCCCACTCCTGGGTGAGGGCACTCACCCCGGAGCGGCCGGCGAGCATGGCGTCCCAGGTCGACGCGACGTCCCCGCCGAGCGGGGTCGTCGCGCCGAGCCCGGTGACGACGACGTCAGGACGACTCATGATCAGGACTGCGCCTCGATGAAGCTGACGGCGTCCCCGACGGTCTTGAGGTTCTGCACCTCGTTGTCCGGGATCTTGACGCCGAACTTCTCCTCGGCGGCCACCACGACCTCCACCATGGAGAGCGAGTCGACATCGAGGTCGTCGGTGAAGGACTTCCCCTCGGCCACGTCGTCCGGGTTCACCCCGGCAACCTCTTCGAGGATCTCGGCGAGGCCGGTGGTGATCTCGTCACGGGTCATTGCGGTTGGTTCCTCTCATAGGGGGTTCTCCGGCGGCCGGCGTCGCCGACCGCCACTCCTGGAGCGCGTACGCGGCTCAAGGGGGCTTCAGGGGCAGCGAACGACCTGACCGGCGTAGGTCAGGCCACCGCCGAAGCCGAACAGCAGGACCGGGGCGCCCGAGGGCACCTCCCGCCGCTCGACGAGCTTGGACAGGGCCAGCGGGATGCTCGCCGCCGAGGTGTTGCCGGACTCGACGATGTCCTTCGCGATGATCGCGTCGGGGATGTTGAGCCGCTTGGCGATGCCGTCGATGATCCGGGCGTTGGCCTGGTGCGGCACGAACGCGGCCAGCTCCGACGGGTCCACCCCGGCCCGCTCGCAGGCTTGGAGCGCGAGCGGTGCCAGCGCGGTGGTGGCCCAGCGGAACACCGACTGACCCTCCTGCTGGATGTACGGGCGCCAGCCCTCGATGCGTACCGCGTCGCTCTTCTCCGGCGCCGAGCCCCAGACCACCGGGCCGATGCCGGCGGGCTCGTCGTCGGCGGTGGCGGTGACCACCGCGGCGCCGGCGCCGTCGCCGAAGATGATGCAGGTGGAGCGGTCGGTCCAGTCGGTGAAGTCGGACAGCTTCTCCGCGCCGATCACGATCGCGTTGCGCGACGCTCCGGCGCGGATGGCGTGGTCGACGGTGCCCAGTGCGTACGCGAAACCCGAGCAGGCGGTGTTGACGTCGAACGCGCCCGGAGCGGCGATGCCCATCTTGGCGGCGACCCGGCAGGCCACGTTGGGGCTCCGGTCGATCGAGGAGCAGGTGGCGACCACGACCAGGTCGATGTCGGCGGCGCTGAGGCCGGAGTTGGCCAGGGCCTTGCCGGCGGCCGCGGCGGCCATGTCGGCCACCGTCTCGCTGTCGGCGATCCGCCGGGTGGCGATGCCCACCCGGTCGCGGATCCACTCGTCGTTGGTGTCCACCAGTTGGGCGATGTCGTCGTTGGTCACCACCCGGGAGGGCTGGTAGTGCCCCATCGATACGATGCGACTGCCAGTCATGAGTGTCCTCCGATGCGGGCGAGCGGTTGGCCCGGCGTGGCGTGGCGGGCGATCAGGTCCCGTGCGGCCGGCAGGTCGTCCGGGGTGTTCAGGGTGACGATCTCCGGGGCGCCCTCGCCCCGGAGCTCCCGCTTGACCAGACCGGCGAGGGTACCGGCCGGGGGGAGCTCGATGACGCCGGTCACCCCGTGCTCGACCAGGGCGCGCATGCACAGGTCCCAACGCACCGGCGCGGTGACCTGGCGGACCAGGCGTCGCACCAGCTCGTGCCCGTCGGTGACGGCGGTGCCGTCGAGGTTCGACAGCAGGATCCGGGCCGGGTCGACGGGGGCGATCCCCGCGGCGACGGCGGCCAGCGCGGTCTCGGCCGGGGCCATGTACGGGGTGTGGAAGGCCCCGGCCACCTGGAGCTGCTTGACCCGTGCCTTCGCGGGCGGCGCGGCGGCGAACGCGTCCAGCCCGTCCAGCGCGCCGGCGGCGACGATCTGGCCGGCGCCGTTGCGGTTGGCGGGGTGCAGCCCGTTGGCGCTGATCGCGGCCAGCACCTCGTCGGGGTCGCCGCCGAGCACGGCCGCCATCCCGGTCGGCTCCAGCGCGCAGGCGGCGGCCATCTCCCGGCCGCGGATTCCGGCGAGGGCGATGGCGGCCTCGGCCGACAGCACCCCGGCCACCGTCGCGGCCCCCAGCTCGCCGACGCTGTGCCCGGCGGTGAGCGCCACGCCGTCCAGCGGCAGGTGCTCGGCGGCGAGCAGCGCCGCGGCGACGAGCAGTGGCTGGGTACGGGCGGTGTCCTTGATCTCGTCCGCGTCGGCGGCGGTGCCCAGGTGCACCAGGTCCACGCCGGCCAGCGCCGACCACCAGCGCAGGCGCGCCTCGGTGCCGGTCAGATCGAGCCAGGGGGTCAGAAAGCCGGGTTTCTGGGAACCCTGGCCGGGACTAAGTACGGCGAGCACGCCTATGACTCTCCCGGATACGCGTGGGTAGCGCTGTGCCGGGGCCGACCAAACCGCACTAGAACCTTTGGAGGTTTCTTACAAAGATCGGCGGGGATCATCACTGGTTTGGGCGGATTTCCGGGCGGCCGGGGTCAATGTCTGGGTCGGGACCGAGGAGGCCACCGGGACCACCGGGTCCAGCCGACCGACAGTCAACGCCACCTGGAGGGCGAACGCGTCCCGGGGCGACAGTGGCGAGAAACCGGTCACCTCGGCGATACGGCGCAACCGGTACCGCACCGTGTTCGGGTGGACGAACAGCGCCCGCGCCGCGCTCTCCAGCGTGCCACCGGCGGCCAGGAACGCGTCCAGGGTCTCCAGCAGCTCGCCACCGGCCCGGACCAGCGTCGCGTACACGTCGTGACGCAGCCGGCGGCGGGCCTCCGCGTCGCCGGCCAGGGCCCGCTCCGGCAACAGGTCGGCGGCCGCCACCGGCCGGGGCGCGCTCGGCCACGCCGGCGCCGCCCGGAAGCCGGACAACGCCGACCGCGCCGACTCCGTCGCCTCGTCCAGACTGGGTACGGCCGGACCGACCACCACCGGGCCCGCACCGAACGCGTCCAGCAGCTTGCCGGTGGCGCTCAACGGGTCCGCCGCGCCACCCAGCACGATCACCAGCCGGTCGCCGTGCACCCCGCCGATCACCTCGACACCGATCCGCCGTGCCAGCCGGTACACCACGTGCAGCACGGCGGAGACCTCTCCGCCGGGGGAGTGGCCCACCGCCACCGCGACCGGCGGCGCGTCCGCCCAGCCCAACGCGGCGGCCCGGCTCGCCAGGACGTCCGGCGAGTCACCGCGCAGCAGCGCGTCGACCAGCAGCGCCTGCAACCGGGCGTCCCACGCGCCGCGCGACTCGGCGGCCCGCGCGTACACCCGGGCTGCGGCGAACGCGATCTCCCGGGAGAAGCGGAGCACCGCCTCGCGCAGCAGCTGCTCCTCGCCCTCGGCGGCGAGCTGCGACACCTGCTCCTCGACGACGTCGATGGTCACCTTGATCAGCGCCACGGTCTGCTGGAGGGTGATCGACCGGGCCAGCGCCTGCGGCGCCGCGTCGAACACGTCGTCGGAGACCTCCTGCGTGCTGTCCGCCGTGCCGCCACCCTCGCGCAGCCACTGCACCAGCGAGCGGGCGCCCGCCTGGGCCACCAGCATCACCCAGGAGCGCTGATCGGCCGGGAGAGCCCGGAACCACGGCAGCGTCTCGTCCATCCGGGCCACGCTGGCAGTGGCCAACGCCCCCGCCGAACGCTCGATCCGGCGCAGCGTGGCCGCCAGCTCCCCACCCTCGGCCGTGCTCACCGCTCTAGCCTGACACGTGGTGAGCAGGCCACGAACGCCGGCACCGATCAGCGGGCCGCCAGCCCGGTATTTTCGAGGGACCCGCTGAGCTGCCGGTTTGGGCTGTGCAGGAAGCAGATGGCGCTGAGTCGGCCCGCGAGCCATTCCGGCTCGCTCTCCAGGAAGTACGCCAACACCTCCAGCCGGCCCTTCAGGGCGGCCTCCGGCGCTGCGACGTACCGGGCCACCGTCGATCGGCATCCCGCCTGCATGACCTCCTCGGTGAGTTCCTCCACCTCCGGGCCGGCCGCCCAGATGCCGGCGAACTCGGTGCTGTGCGGCCCGGTGCAGGAGGCCGGCGGCAGGTCGACCAGGCTCTCGGCGTTCTCCTCGGGCGCGGTGAAGCACGTCAGCCGCAGCGGTGAGTCACCCGTCAGGCCGGCCCGCAGGCTGTTCGCCCGCGGGTTCGGCACCCACCGGTCCAGCGCGAGCATCTCCACCAGGTCACAGCGGTACCACCGTTCGCCCGCCTTCCAACGCGCCGTCGACGGGGTCAGCGTCCGCATCGCCAGTCGTGACTCGCGCCACTCGCCGCCCAGGAAGCGGGCCGCCTCGCTGTCGCAGGCATCGTGGAGACGCCACATGGCCTCGGTGTCAGCCGCCGGTGGCGCCGACGCGGCACCGTCCGTGCCACGGATGACGCCGACCAGGAACGTCTCCACCTCGTGCTTGGCGGAACAGGGGATCGGGGCGTACGTCTCGGGGCTGCGATCGTCGGAGGCGGTGGCATGACACACGCCCGCCGCGGGAGCGAAGGTCGAACCCGCCTCCTCGGTGGGAGCGCTGTCACAGCCGCCCATCCCCACGGTCAGCGCCACCAGGACCGTCGTTCCCCACAGCCGTCGCACGTCGTCTCCGTCCGCAGCGGTGATCATCGGTACCGCTGGCGCGCAGCGTACGACAGCAGGGCCGTCCGGTGGTGTCCGATGTGGAGCGGGCGACTCAGGGTCGTGGCGGGGCGGAGAGCCCCAGCTCCTGGGCCAGGATCGCGGCCTGCACCCGGCTGCGCAGGTCCAGCTTCGCCAGGATGCGGCTCACGTGGGTCTTGGTGGTGCTCTCCGCCAGCGCCAGCCGGTCGGCGATCTGCTGATTGGACAGGCCGAGTCCGAGACAGGCCAGCACGTCGCGTTCGCGCGGGGTCAACGTGTCCAGGGCGGCCCGGGTGGCGGCCGACGCGCCCGGCGCGGTGGCCGCGAAGGCGGTGATCAACCGGCGCGTCACCGCGGGGGCGATGAAGCCGTCGCCCCGCGCCACGGTGCGTACCGCCGCGACCAACCCCGCCGCGTCGGTGTCCTTGAGCAGGAATCCGGCCGCGCCTGCACGCAGCGCGCCGAAGACGTACTCGTCCCGGTCGAAGGTCGTCAGCACCAGCACGTCGGCGAGCCCGTCGGCGACGATCGCCCTGGTCGCGGCGATGCCGTCGAGCCGTGGCATCCGCACGTCCAGCACCGCCACGTCGGGACGTACCTGCCGGCACAGCCGGACCGCCTCGTCGCCGTCGGCCGCCTCGCCGACCACCTCGATGCCCGGTGAACCGGCCAGGATCAGCACCAGCCCGGCCCGCACCGCCGGCTGGTCGTCCGCGAGCACCACCCGTACCGGGGCGGTCACCGGCCATCCCCGGTGGGCAGCGCGGCCCGCACCTGCCAGCGGCCGTCCTGCGGTCCGGCGGTGAACCGGCCGGCCAGCAGCGCCGCCCGCTCCCGCATCCCGATGAGTCCCGCTCCGGCGCCCGTCAGCCCCGCCCCGTCCGGGCGCACCGGGTTCTCGACGGTCAGCACCACCTCCGCCGGGCGGTACGCGATCGTCAGATCCGCCTCGCCCGTGCCGTGTTTGAGGGCGTTGGTCAGCGACTCCTGCACGATCCGGTACGCGGCGAGATCCACCCCCACCGGCAGCGGACCCGGCGTGCCGTCGGTGCGGAAGCGCACCGCGAGGCCGGCCGCGCGAACCCGCTCGATCAACCCGTCGGCCTCGGCGAGCCGCGCGGCGACCGCCTCCGGCACCGTGCCCGGCCCGCTGTGTCCACCACCATCCGGCTCCCGCAACACCTCGATCATCTGCCGCATCTCGGCCAGACCCTGCACACTGCTCTCCCGGATCACCCGCAACGCGGACTCCACCTGGCCACGTTCCAACCCCGGTACGGACAGCACGGCGGTGGCGTGGATGGCCACCGCGCTCAGGTGGTTGGCGACCACGTCGTGCAGCTCCCGGGCCATCCGGGCCCGCTCGGCGCTGACCGCCTGCCGACGGTCCAACTCCACCAACCGGGCGGTCTGCTCGGCCCGGGTCCGCTCGGCGGCGGCCTGGTCGCGGTACTGCCGCACGCTGATCCCGGTCAGCACCGGCAGCAGCCCGGCGAGCACCACCGGCACCCCGACGGCGGCCCCGCGCCACTGACCGAAGCCGAGCACGCCGGCCACCGCCCCGATCACGCTCAGCGTCACGGTGATCCCCAGCAGCCACCGCCACAGTCGGGGCGGTCCGTACACGCACGCGTCGTAGAGCACCTGGGTGTAGACCACCACCGTGCCCAGCGAGTTACCCAGCGCCGTGTCCACCACCAGCGCCCCGGTGCCCACCGCCAGGCTGGCACGGGGCGCGACCCGGCGCAGGCCGACAGCCCCGCACACCGCCAGCAGCGGCACCAGGAACAGCGCGGGCGGCACGTCCGGGTGCGGGATGATCTGTGGCTGCATGCCCAGGCCGTAGAGCACCAGGCCACCGACGAGCGACGCGCCGGCCAGCGTGAGGTCCCGGCCAGGCGTACCGGAGCCGAGCCACGGTGGCGGTCGCATGCCCCGATCCCATCACGACGGCCGGCCCTTCGACTCCGACCGAGGGAGGAGCCCGGTCGCTCCGACATGCGCCGAAAGGGGTACGCCGGGTGGCCGGTCCATCGAAGGGAGGACTCCGATCTCGTCTCCGGTGTCGAGGTCCGGGCCCGGCCGGTAGGCGACGCTGGTCGCGACGACGGGGGAGGACGCCATGCTGATCGCGGTGATCATCGGTTGTGAGATCGCGTTCTGGGTGCTGATCGCCGCCGGGCTGGTGGCCCGCTACCCGCTGCGCCGACCACGGCTCGGCGGGGTGCTGCTGCTCTGCGTACCGCTCGTTGATCTGGCCCTGCTCGCCGCGTCCGCGCTCGACCTGCGGCGCGGCGCCACCGCCGACGTCGGCCACGGCCTCGCCGCCGCCTACCTCGGCTTCTCGGTGGCCTTCGGGCACTCGATGGTCCGGTGGGCGGACCAGCGTTTCGCCTACCACTTCGCCGGTGGCCCGCCGCCCGTGCGGCCACCCCGCCACGGCTGGGCCCGCGCCCGGCACGAGTGGCGGGAGTGGGCCAAGGCGCTCCTCGGCTGGGCCGTCGCGTGCGGCCTGCTCGGCGCGGCCATCCTCTGGGTGAACGACGCGGAAAGAACCCGTGAACTGGGCAACTGGATTCGCAGCCTGACCACCGTGATCCTCATCTGGCTGGTCGCCTTCCCGGTCTGGGCGACCGTCTTCCCGGGCCGCCCGCGGCGCTGACCCCGGGGTACGCCGTGCACAACCCGTCGGGCCCGGCCAGTACGGTGACAGGGCACGTACGGGGGGAGCACCTGCGTGTGAGTGCGAGCGTGAGGAGACCGGGGATGGCGCACGGGGAGGCCGAGCACGGCTGCGCCCAGGGCGAGCCCTGCCGCCTGGGGCACCACGACCCACAGGCGGCCGGCAAGCCCCGCCGGCCGGTCGGCCCGGCGGCGGCGCACCCGAGCGAGGTGTCCACCGGGCGGCCGGACGAGGAGATCCCACGCCAGCGGGCCGCCGAGCCGGTGGCCCTGGGCGAGCCGGAGTCGGACGCCGCTGGTTGCCTCAGTGAACTTCCGGGCTGGGCGGGCGCCCACCGGCACGGCCCGGTCCGGCCACGTCAGCGGGGCACACGACGGGAACGCCCGCCACGCCGCTGGTGCTGACCCCGGAGGCCGGTGTGGCCCGCTGCACCGCGCCGACGTCTTCCGGCGGTCGTGTGAGCGGGCCGGCGGTGGGCGGTCGTGTCGGCGGGCCGGCGGCGTCGTCGGGCGGTCGTGTCAGCGGGTCCGGCGGCGGATCAGCAGGGCGATCCCGGCGAGGCCGACCGTGATGGTCAGCATCACCCCGACGTTGAGCAGCAGCAGCCGCTGCAACTCACCGAGCGCTTCGTCGATGTCCCGCACCGGATCCATCGTGTCCTCCGGCAGCACCCGCTCGCCGCCGCCCACGCCGCCGCTGACCGTGTCGAACTGCCGCTCCAGCGGCACCCCGGCGGTGCGCAGCGTCTCGGACATGCTGAGCCGGCCCAGGAACCAGCCGGCGCTGGTCTTACGGCCGTCCGGCTGTTTGGCCGGGCGGTAGACGCGCGGGCCACCGGCCGCCTTGGGGTAGAGGTCGAAGATCTGCTTCGGGGTCTCTCCGGCCAGCACCACGACCGTGTACTTCGGACCGAGGTCGGCCGCCTTGGGGCCGGTCGCCATTCCGGTACGACCGAGGAAGTTGACCTGGTCGATGACCGCGAGAACGTGCGCCGGCTGGGTCTCGGACCGTAGCCGCAGCGGCTCGGTGAGCCCTTCGCCGGTGACGTCCACACCGGCGGGCGCGGGCTTGGGCGCCGCGCTGACCGGGCCGGCGACGCCGAGCATCACAAGTGCCGCAGCCAGCGTGCCCGCCAGCACGGCGAGCCAACGCCTCATCTGTCGGACCATCCCGCCTCCTCGCCCCGTTCGATGGATGGCTTCGCCGTGACGTCCGGGTCGGTCGGCCGGTGACGGCACCGACCGGGTCGGTCCCACTCTCACAGACTCCGCAGAACGTCGATGGATTGCAGCTTGTGGAACAGTATTTGGAACTATCTGCGATCTCTGCTCGACTAACGAGGAGCTGTTTGATCAGCGGGCGGATCGTACCCTTACGGAGGGGTTCATGGGGGGCAGGGTTACACGGATGGCACGGCTCGTGCCAGTGGTACTCGGCGTGGCGTTCGGTGTGTCGTTACTGGCACCGGCGACGCCAGCTGCCGCGCACAACTCGCTGACCGGCAGCGATCCGCGCGACGGCGCCCGGGTGGCCACCGCGCCCACCCGGATCGAGCTTCGTTTCCTGGCCAAACCGCCGCCGGCTACGACGAAGATCACAATAACCGGACCGGACAATGTGGCCGCTGGCGGGCCGCCCACCTTCGACGGCACCCGGGTGCGCGTGCCCTTCGAGCCGGGCGCGGCGGGGCTCTACACCGTCGGCTACCAGCTGCCGTCGAACGACGGCCATCCGATCAAGGGCGAGGTGCGGTTCACCCTCACCACCGGTACGGCCGCCGACCCCTCGGCCAGCCCTTCGGCGGCCGGCAGCCCTTCAGCCCCCGGCCCGTCGGCAACCATGACCGGCTCGCCCCCGGCGTCCCCCGCCGCACCTGTCTCGCCGTCGGCCGACACCGTGTCCGCCGTACCGGCCGCCGACGAACGATCCGACTCGGGCGGCCCCTGGTGGCCCTGGGCCCTGGGCGGCGCGGCGCTACTGGCCGGCCTGGCCGCCACCCTGCTGCTCCGCCGCCGCCCCCGCTAACGCCCCCCGCCCTCGGGGGTGCCCCTGCCCCGCCCCCCGAGCCCGCCGATCTTGCGCTTTCTGTGCCGACGTAACGGACACGAAGCCCCGTATCGACAACCGAAACTGCAAGATCGACGCGGCGCGGGGAGCGCGCACGCAACACCGCCTACAGCGAGCCGGCACCTCCCGCCGCCGCATTCCGCCCTTGCGGGCGCTGCTCGCCAGGATCGGGGTCGATCATGGACTTGTGGTGGGGGCAAAACCTGCGCAAAGGTGCCCAACCCGGCACCACAACTCCATGATCGGCGGGGGCGGGGCGCAGGGGCAGGGGCAGGGGGCGGGTTAGATCAGGCGGAGGCGGGCGGCGCGGATTCTGGTCAGGGTGCGGTCGCGGCCCAGTACCTCGAGGGACTCGAAGAGCGGCAGGCCCACGGTGCGCCCGGTGACCGCGACCCGGACCGGTGCCTGCGTCTTGCCGAGCTTGAGGCCCCGCTCGGCCCCGACCGCTTCCAGCGTCGACTTCAGCGACTCGGCGTCCCAGGACTCCAGCGTCTCGAAGGCCGCGACGGCGTCGTCCAGCAACTCGGCCGACCCGTCCTTCATCGTCTTGGTCCAGGCGGCTTCGTCGATCGTCGGCGAGGCCAGGAAGAGGAAGTCGACGTTCGGCACGATCTCGCTGAGCACCGCGATCCGGGTCTGGGCCAGCGGTGCCACGGCGGCGAACGCGTCGGCGTCGAACTCTTCCGGCTGCCACGGCGGCGGTGCGATGGTCTCGGTGCCGGTCAGCCACGGCTGGCAGGCGTCGACGAATTCGGCCACCGGCAGAGCGCGGATGTACTCGCCGTTGAACGCGCGCAGCTTCTTCTCGTCGAAGAACGCGGGGGAGGGGTTGACCTCCTCCAGCCGGAACTCGTCCTCGATGACCGACCAGGGCACGATCTCCCGGTCGCCCGAGGGGGCCCAGCCGAGCAGCATGAGGTAGTTGCGCATCGCCCCGGCGAGGTAACCCTCTTCGCGGTACGCCTCCAGGGCGACCTTGTCGCGGCGCTTGGAGAGCTTCTGCCGCTTCTCGTTGACCACCACGGGCACGTGCGCCCAGACCGGCGGCTTGACCCCGAGGGCGTCCCAGAGGAGCTGCTGCTTGGGCGTGTTGGGCAGGTGCTCCTCGGCGCGGATCACGTGGGTGATGCCCATGGTCATGTCGTCGACGACGTTGGCCAGCAGGAAAACCGGCGAACCGTCGCCCCGGGCGATGACGAAGTCCTCGATGAGCTTGTTCTCGAAGGTGGGCTCGCCGCGGATCAGGTCGACGACCACGGTCGTGCCCTCGTCGGGCGTACGGAAGCGCAGCGCGTGCCCGGGCCCCGGCCCGAGGCCACGGTCGCGGTGGTAGCCGTCGTAGCCCTGGTACTGCGAGCCGGTGCGGGCCTGGACGTCCTCACGGGTGCAGTCGCAGTAGTAGGCGCGGCCCGACTCGTAGAGCCGGGCGGCGGCGGCCCGGTGCTCGCCGGCGTTCTCGGACTGGAAGTGTGGCCCTTCGTAGCTGCCCCGGGAGATGCCGATCCAGTCCAGCGCGGAGAGGATGCCCTCGGTCCATTCGGGCTTGTTGCGCGCCGCGTCCGTGTCCTCGATGCGCAGCACGAACACCCCGCCCTGCTGCTTGGCGTAGATCCAGTTCTGCAGCGCCGAGCGGGCGCCGCCGACGTGGAACATACCGGTCGGGGAGGGGGCGAAGCGCACACGTACCGTCACGTCCTTAAGCCTACGGCGGTGCGCGACCGCTTTCGGCCACGGCCCCCCGACTCCGGGCGCGCGAAAGCCGCCGGCCCCCGACTCAGGCCACCGAACGGATCTTGAACACGAGGGCGCTGCCCACCACGGTGACGGCGGCGGTGACCGCGTAGAGCGTCGGATAGCCGCCCAGGTGGACCACGAGCGGGGCGGAGAGCGCCGGACCGAGCACCTGCGGCGCCGAGTTGGCGATGTTGATCACGCCGAGGTCCTTGGCCCGATCGGTGGCCCGGGGCAGCACCTGCGTGATCAACGCGGCGTCCACCGAGAGGTAGACGCCGTAGCCGGCGCCGAGCAGCAGCGCGGCGACGATCGCCATCGGCCAGGTGGGCGCGACCGCGAGCAACAGCGCCGCCACCGCCATGATCAGGCCGGAGACGACCACGTAGATCTTGCGCCGCCCGGAGCGGTCGGAGAGCCGGCCGGCGACCACTGCGGTCAGCATCATGCCGAGCGTGTAGAGCAGGATCAGCACCAGCAGGCCGCCCTCGGGATCGGGGTACCGGACCCCGTCGGTGAGGAAGTACAGCAGGTACAGGGTGCCGAGCGCGTTGCCGAGCTGGACCAGGAACCGGGTGATCCATGCCCAGGCGAAGTCCGGGTGCCGGCGCGGGCTGATCCACATCGAGGTGAACAGCGCGCGGACGCGCAGCGCCGGACGGTTCGTGCGGGGCAGCGGGTCGTCGGGGGTGAACAGCGCGAACGGCAGCGACAGCAGCAGGATGGCCACCGCGATGGCCAGATAGCCGGCGGCGTTGCCGGTGACCACTGCGGTGACCAGGATCGCCCCGAGGACCAGCCCGAGCGCCTGCGGGATGCCCACCCAGCCCGACACGCCGCCGCGCTGCGTCACCGGCACCCGGTCCGGGATGGCGGCGGTGAGGCTGGCCAGCATCGCGTTGAAGCACACCTGCGCGGCGACCCAGCCGACGGCGACCCCGAGGATCGTCCGCTGCTGGGCCAGCAGCACCAGCGCCGCCGCGCCGAGCACGGCGCCGCCGGCGGTCCAGACGTGCCGCCGGCCGAACTCCCGGCCTCCGATCCGCAGGCAGGTCCGGTCGGACAGCGCGCCCGCCAGGGGGTTGGCGAGCACCGCCGCCAACGCGCCCAGGCCGGTGACCACGGCCAGCATGGCCTCCTTGTCGCCGGGCGTGATCCGCTCGATCTGCTGCGGCAGCAGCACCTGGATGGGGGTGAAGAACGCCATCCACACACCCAGGTTGGCGGCGAAGACCAGGCCGATCCAGCCGCGCCGCACCGGCACGGTCGGCTCGGCGAGCGCCGCCGGCAGCGCCGCCGCCGTCGGGTCGACGGTGGTCACCGCGCCGACCCCGGCGCGCTGCCCGCGATCAGGTCCCGCAGCCAGGTGTACGACGACTTCGGCGTACGCCGCTGCGTGGCGTAGTCGACGTGCACCAGGCCGAAGCGCTTGGTGAACCCCTCGGCCCACTCCCAGTTGTCCAGCAGCGACCAGACGAAGTACCCGCGGACGTCCACCCCGTCGTCGATGGCGGCCCGGACGGCCCGCAGGTGCCCGTCGAGGTACGCGATCCGTTCCGGGTCCGCCACCTGCCCGTGCGCGTCCGGCTCGTCGTCGTACGCGCAGCCGCCCTCGGTGATCTCGATGGGTGGCAGGGCCGCGCCGTAGGTGTCCCGCAGCCAGCGGAGCAGCTCGTGCAGGCCGTCCGGGGCGACCGGCCAGTCGAAGGCGGTACGCGGGTAGCCGTCCAGCGGCACCAGGTCGAACGGCAGTGGCGAGTCCGCCTCGGCTGCCCGTACCCCGGTGGGGTTGTAGTAGTTGACCCCCAGCACGTCGATGGGGGCGGCGATGGTGTCCAGGTCGCCGGCGCGGACGACGGCCGGGTCGAGGCCGGGCAGCTCGGGGTAGCCGCGTCCGAGCAGCGGGTCGGTGAAGAGCCGGTTGTGCAACGTCTCGTACGCGGCCCCGGCGGCCCGGTCGGCGTCGCTGTCGCCGAGCACCCGCACGGGCGAGTAGTTGTTGGCGATCGCGACCGGGCTGGCGGTGTGCGCCCGCAGCGCCTGCACCGCGAGCCCGTGGCCGAGCAGTTGGTGGTGGGCGACCGGGAAGGCGTCGAAGAGCAGTATCCGGCCGGGGGCGTGCTGGCCCATGCCGTAACCGAGGCTCATGTGGATGAACGGCTCGTTGAGGGTGATCCAGAGCCGGACGCGGTCACCGAGGCGGGCGGCGGTCCGCTCGGCGTACTCGGCGAAGCGGGCGGCGGTGTCGCGGTGCAGCCAGCCACCGGCGTCCTCGAGGGGTTGCGGCAGGTCCCAGTGGTACAGGGTGGCCACCGGATCGATGCCGGCGGCCAGCAGGTCGTCGACCAGCCGGTCGTAGAAGTCCAGGCCGGCGGCGTTGGTCGGCCCGGAGCCGTCCGGCTGCACGCGGGGCCAGGCGATGGAGAACCGGTACGCCCCGACGCCCAGCCCGGCCATCAGCGCCACGTCCTCGGCGGACCGGTGGTAATGGTCGCAGGCGACCTCGCCGCTGCTGCCGTCGCTGATCCGGCCCGGCTCGCGGGCGAAGGTGTCCCAGATGGACGCTCCGCGTCCGTCGGCCGTGGTGGCGCCCTCGATCTGGTGGGCCGAGGTGGAGACGCCCCAGCGGAAGCCGTCGGGGAACTCGGGCATCGGTGCGGTCGACATGCGCCCTCCCGGTCAACGTGAAACGTGTTCGGGACTCTAGGGCGCTGTCGATGAATGCGCCATAGGGCGGTCTGGCGCAATCCGCAATGGTTGATCGGCGTGTCTTTTTCCGAACCCGTCCGGGTTGGTCCGTTTTGACGCATAGAGTGCCGATATCGTGGGATGTCCTCACTGGAGGCAAGACGGAAATGATCCTCGTGGAACGTAGTGCGCACGTGGCGGCGCCGATGGAAGTGGTCTGGGACGTCGTCCAGCGGGCCGAGCAGTTGCCGGCCTGGCTGGCGGGGGTTCGCGCGGCCGAAGTCCTCTCGGGAGAGGGCTTCGGGCGGCGACAACTGGTCCAGGCGGGGCGTTCGGCGCATGAGGCCGAGGTGATCGCCTATCAGGAGCCGACACTGATCGGCTGGCGGGAGCGGGCCAAGGGGGCCGGTGCTCGTGCGGAGGCGCGCACCGAAATCTACGTCCAGCTCACCGAGGACGAGGAGGAGGGCGGGACGGTCGTGCGGCTCATCGTGGTCCGCTGGCCGGCCGGCCCCGTCAAGGCGGCTCTGCTGCGCCTCGGCCTGCGTCGGGTCGGCGCCGACCTGGAGGACTCGTTGGCCCGGCTCACCGACCTGGCCGCCGTCGGCTGACCGAGCCACGTCCTCTCGGCGCCACCCGCCCCGGCGGTGGCCCGGCGTCCCCACCAGGAACGTCGGCCACCGCCCCCCGTGCCCGCCGCCCCCGAGGAGCCGGGTCGATCAAGAACTTGTGGTGCCCGGAACGAGGTGACTTCACCGCTTCGTCCCCCACCACAACTCCTTGATCGACGCAGTGCAGGGCGAGGGCGAGGCGGGGCGGGGGCGACGCAGAAGGGCCCGGCGCGTCAGCGCCGGGCCCTTCCTCGATCGTGCTGGATCAGCTGTCGCCGCCGGTCTCGCCGACCGGGGCGGCGTTGACGTCGTCGATCGCGTACTTCTTGGCGGCCTCGGCCGGCACGGTGGCCTCGACCGCGCCGCTGCGGGCGAGCTGCCGCAGCGTGGCGACCACGATCGACTCGGCGTCGACGTGGAAGTGCCGGCGCAGCGCGTGCCGGGTGTCCGACATCCCGAAGCCGTCGGTGCCGAGCGACGTGTAGTCACCGGGTACCCAGCGGGCGATCAGGTCCGGTACGGCCCGCATCCAGTCGCTGACCGCGACCTTGGGGCCGTCCGCGTCGGCCAGCTTCTGCGCGATGTACGGCACCTTGGCCTCGGCGCCCGGGTTGAGCAGGTTGTACTCCTCGGTCTCCACCGCGTCGCGGCGCAGCTCGGTCCAGGAGGTCACCGACCAGACGTCGGCGGCCACCCCCCAGTCCTGGGCGAGGAGCTGCTGGGCCTTGAGCGCCCACTGCATGCCCGTGCCGGAGGCGAGGACGTTGGCCTTCGGGCCGTCGACCTGCGGTGCCGGCGAGTAGCGGTAGATGCCCTTGAGCAGGCCCTCCACGTCGACGCCCTCGGGCTCGGCCGGCTGGAGGATCGGCTCGTTGTAGACCGTCAGGTAGTAGAAGACGTTCTCCTGCGCGTCCCCGTACATCCGGTGCAGGCCGTTCTCCATGATGTGCGCGATCTCGAAGGAGAACGCCGGGTCGTACGCGACCACCGCCGGGTTGGTGGCGGCGATCAGCAGCGAGTGACCGTCTTCGTGCTGCAGACCCTCACCGTTGAGCGTGGTCCGCCCCGCGGTCGCGCCGAGCAGGAAGCCCCGCGCCATCTGGTCGGCCGCGGCCCACAGCCCGTCGGCGGTCCGCTGGAACCCGAACATCGAGTAGAAGATGTACATCGGGATCATCGGCTCGTCGTGGGTGGCGTACGCCGAGCCCGCCGCGGTGAACGAGGCGACCGAGCCGGCCTCGTTGATGCCCTCGTGCAGGATCTGCCCGGTGGTCGACTCCTTGTACGACAGGAACAGCTCCCGGTCGACGGAGGTGTACCGCTGACCGTGCGGCGAGTAGATCTTCGCGGTCGGGAAGATCGAGTCGAGACCGAAGGTGCGCGCCTCGTCCGGGATGATCGGCACCCAGCGCTTGCCGAACTCCTTGTCCTTCATGATGTCCTTGAGCAGGCGGACGAAGGCCATCGTGGTGGCCACCTTCTGCTTGCCCGAACCGCGCTTGACGTCGGCGAACCGCTCCGGACCGGGGATGCTCAGCCGCTTGGTGCTGGTCCGCCGGGAGGGCAGGTAGCCGCCGAGCTGCTCGCGGCGCTCCTTCAGGTACGCCAGCTCCTCGGACTTCTCACCCGGGTGGTAGTACGGCGGCAGGTAGGGGTTGTCCTCCAGCGCCTTGTCCGGGATGTCCAGGTAGAGGCGGTCGCGGAAGGTCTTCAGGTCCTCCAGCGTCAGCTTCTTCATCTGGTGGGTCGCGTTGCGGCCCTCGAAGTGCGAGCCGAGCGTCCAGCCCTTGATCGTCTTCGCCAGGATGACCGTCGGCTGACCGGTGTGCTCGGTGGCCGCCTTGTAGGCCGCGTAGAGCTTGCGGTAGTCGTGCCCACCCCGCTTGAGGTTCCAGATCTCGTCGTCGCTGAGCGGCTCGACCATCTTGCGGGTACGGGCGTCCCGACCGAAGAAGTGCTCCCGCACGTACGCGCCGGACTCCGCCTTGTAGGTCTGGTAGTCGCCGTCGGTCGTGGTGTTCATGAGGTTGACCAGCGCGCCGTCGGTGTCCGCGGCGAGCAGCGGGTCCCACTCCCGGCCCCAGACCACCTTGATGACGTTCCAGCCGGCGCCCCGGAAGAACGCCTCCAGCTCCTGCATGACCTTGCCGTTGCCCCGGACCGGGCCGTCCAGCCGCTGGAGGTTGCAGTTGATCACGAAGGTGAGGTTGTCCAACTCCTCGCGGGCGGCCACGCCGATCGCGCCGAGCGTCTCCGGCTCGTCCATCTCGCCGTCGCCGAGGAACGCCCACACGTGCTGCTGCGAGGTGTCCTTGATGCCGCGGTGCTGCAGGTACCGGTTGAACCGGGCCTGGTAGATCGCGTTCAGACCGCCGAGACCCATCGAGACGGTGGGGAACTCCCAGAAGTCCGGCATGAGCCGCGGGTGCGGGTACGACGGAAGACCGCCGCCCGGGTGCGACAGCTCCTGGCGGAACCCGTCGAGCTCGTGCTCGCTGAGCCGCCCCTCCAGGAACGCCCGCGCGTACATGCCGGGCGAGGCGTGGCCCTGGTAGAAGATCTGGTCGCCGCCGCCCGGGTGGTTCTTGCCCCGGAAGAAGTGGTTGAAGCCCACCTCGTAGAGCGACGCGGAGCTGGCGAAGGTGGAGATGTGCCCGCCGACGCCGATCTCCGGGCGCTGCGCCCGGTGCACCAGCATCGCGGCGTTCCACCGCACGTACGCCCGGATGCGCCGCTCGACGTGCTCGTCACCCGGGAACCACGGTTCGCGTTCCGGAGTGATGGTGTTGATGTAGTCGGTGGTGGTCAGGGGCGGAACCCCGACCTGGCGCTCACGGGCCCGCTCCAGCAGGCGCAGCATCACGTAGCGGGCGCGCTTGGCTCCCCGCTCGTCGATGACACCGTCAAGCGACTCGACCCATTCGCTGGTCTCTTCAGGGTCGATGTCCGGAAGCTGGCTCGGTAGGCCGTCGCTGATCACCGGGCGCTTGCGTTCCGTAGCCACAGGCGTTCCCTCGGTTGTGTGTGGGATAGGTCTCTAGCGCCATCCTGCCCCCTGGTGGCACCTGTCGTCACGTCTAGGTCCCCCGGACGCGATGCTGAACACAGGTACTCGCCGGTAACTTAGCGCTACGGCGGTCCGACCGCCCACTTGCCCGGGCTCGCTACGGTGCCGGGTATGAACCGGCGGCGGGTGGTGAGCGGCGGTGTGGTCCTCCTGGTTGGCGCGCTCGGAGCGCTTGTCTCCGTGCCGGTGCTCCTGGCGGGGAATCCCGCCGTGCTGCCGATCACGATTCTCGGCGTCGCGGCGATGGCGTTCGGCGCGGTCCAACTCCGCGGCGGGTGGCGCGCGCCCGCGCCCCGACGGACTCGTCGTGTACCGGGTCCGCGCCGACGGTACGCCGACACCAGCGTCCCGTTGACGTACTACGGCGCGGGTGACTGGTCCGGCGGCGGCGACTCCGGCGGCGGCGACTCCGGCGGTGGTGGCTTCTTCGGCGGCGGGGACTCCGGCGGCGGCTTCTCCGGCGGTGGTGGGGACTCCGGTGGCGGTGGCGGCGGTTCCTGACCGCCGGCTGCGGCAGAATGCGACGTATGCGCAGTGACGTGATCACCGTCCAGACCGGGTCCCGGCCGGCCGTCCGGGACATCACCGCCGAGGCCCAGAGTTTCGTCTCCGGCGAGGGGGACGGTCTGCTGCACGTCTTCGTGCCGCACGCCACCGCCGGGTTGGCGATCATCGAGACCGGATCGGGCTCCGACGACGACCTGCTCACCGCGATCGACGCGCTGCTGCCCACCGACAACCGCTGGCGACACCGGCACGGCTCGGCCGGCCATGGGCGGGACCACGTCCTGCCGGCGTTCGTCCCGCCGTACGCCACGCTGCCGGTGCTCGGCGGCCGGCTGGCCCTGGGCACCTGGCAGTCGATCTGCCTCGTCGACACCAACGGCGACAACCCGACCCGCCAGGTCCGGTTCTCGTTCCTGCCCGCCTGACGCCCCCACCGTCCCGGATCTTGACCGCCCCGACGGCTGTTGCGGCCGGGCAGCCCGGAGCCGGCAGGATCTGATCGCTGAGCTGGGCGGTCGTTGCGGTGCGTACGATGTGGCGGTGGCGGGGGAGACGGCGAACGGGCAGGTGGACCGCGACGGGTTGGCCGCCGACGTGATGCGTCGGATGGCGCACCTGACGGCGTCCCTGCGGCATCGGCAGGGCACCGCCTTCGCCGACCTGGGGCTCACCCCGGCGGCGGCCCGGGCGCTGCACGAGCTGGACCCGGACCGGCCCCTGCCGGCACGTGACCTCGCCGAGCGGCTGAGCTGTGACCGGTCGAACGTGACCGCCCTGGTCGACAAGCTGGAGCAGGCCGGCCTGGTCGAGCGTCGGACCGACCCGGCCGACCGCCGGCAGAAGACGCTCGTGGTGACCGGGGACGGTCGCGCCGTGCGGGACCGGGTGGCCGAGGTGATGTCCGACTCCCGACTCCTCGCGCCACTGCGTGACGAGGAGCTGTCCACCCTGCGTGACCTGGTGTGGAAGGTGTCCGACGGCGGTTGTCCGGAGCCCTGCGACCCGCAGTGAGTCGACCGGTGGCTGCCGTGTCCCACTGGGCGACGGTGGCCCGCGTCGGTAATGCTGTCGGACGTGACCACCCCGCAAGATCTCGACGACCGGTTCCGGGAGACGCTGGCGGCGCTGCCCGCCGCACCGCAACGGCGTGACCTCGCCGAACCGGTCACCGACGACGCCCCGCTGACCGGCGCCCAACTGCTGGAGCTGTTCGACGCGCAGGTGGCCAGCCGGCAGCTCGACCTGGCCGGGCGCTGGCTGCGCAGCTTCGGGGAGGGCTTCTACACCATCGGCTCGTCCGGGCACGAGGGCAACGCGGCGGTCGCCGCCGCGCTGCGCCCCACCGATCCGGCGCTGCTGCACTACCGTTCCGGGGCGTTCTACTGCGTGCGGGCGGCCCAGGTCGCCGCCGCCGCTCCGGCGTCCGCCGCCGAGGCCCCGGAGCCGGCCTCCGACGCCCCCGAGCCGGCCTCCGACGCCGAGGCCGCCGGGTCCGCGACCCCCACCGGTGGATTCGAGGTGTACGCCGAGGCGGCCCGGGACGTGCTGCGGGGGATGGTCGCGTCCAGCGAGGAGCCGATCGCCGGCGGCCGGCACAAGGTGTTCGGCCGTGCCGACCTGGCCGTCGTGCCGACCACCTCCACCATCGCCTCGCACCTGCCCCGCGCGGTCGGGATGGGGTTGGCCGTGGAGCGGCTGCGTCGGCTGGACACCGCCGGGCGGCGTACCGGGACGGGGGTGCGGGCCGGCAGCGGCGCCGGCGCGGCGAACGTCGCGTGGCCGCCGGACGCCATCGTGGTCTGCTCGTTCGGCGACGCGTCGGTCAACCACGCCAGCGCCACCGCCGCCTTCAACACCGCCGGCTGGTACGACCACGCCGGCCTGCGCATCCCGGTGCTCTTCGTCTGCGAGGACAACGGGCTCGGCATCAGCGTCCGCTCGCCGGAGGGCTGGGTGGAGGCGACGCTGCGCGCCAAGCCGGGCATCCGCTACTTCAGCGCGGACGGCGCCGACCCGGTGCGGGCGTACACGGTGGCGCAGGAGGCCGCTGCCTGGGTACGCCGGTACCGGCGGCCGGCCGTGCTGCACCTGCGCACGGTCCGGCTCATGGGCCACGCCGGGGCGGACGCGGAGTCGGCGTACCGCACTCCGGCCGAGCTGGCCGAGGACCTGGACCGGGACCCGGTGGTCGCCACCGCGCGGCTGCTCGTCGCCGCGGGCGTGGCGACCGCCGACGAGCTGCTGGCCCGGTACGACGAGACGGGCTGGCAGGTACGCCGGCTCGCCGAGGAGGTGCTGGGCGAGCCCAAGCTGGCCTCCGCGGCCGACGTGGTGTCGGCGCTGGCTCCCCGCCGCCCGGTGCGGGTGGCGCGGGCCGTGGCCGACGCGGCGGCCCGGGCCAGCGGGCCGGGCGCGGCGGCCCGGGAGGAGGCGTTCGGCGGCAAGCCGCCCGAGCTGGTCGGCCCGATGACCCTGGCGCAGAGCATCAACGCGGCGCTCGCCGACGGGCTGCTCGACCACCCCCAGATGGCCGTCTTCGGCGAGGACGTGGCCGCCAAGGGCGGGGTGTACGGCGTGACGAAGGGCCTGCGCGACCGGTTCGGGCCGGCGAGGGTCTTCGACACCCTGCTCGACGAGACGTCGGTGCTCGGGTTGGGCCTCGGCGCCGGGCTGGCCGGAATGCTGCCGGTGCCGGAGATCCAGTACCTGGCGTACCTGCACAACGCCGAGGACCAGCTCCGCGGCGAGGCCGCCACCATGCAGTTCTTCTCGCGCGGCGCGTTCCGCAACCCCATGGTGGTGCGGGTCGCCGGTCTGGCGTACCAGGAGGGGTTCGGCGGGCACTTCCACAACGACAACTCGGTGGCCGTACTCCGGGATGTTCCTGGTCTGGTGGTCGCGGTGCCGGCGCGGCCGGACGACGCCGCGCCCATGCTGCGGACCTGCCTGGCGAGCGCGGCGGTGGACGGCAGCGTGTGCGTGTTCCTGGAGCCGATCGCGCTCTACCACACTCGTGACCTGTACGCCGACGGCGACGGGGAGTGGCTCGCCGGCTATCCCGAGCCGGGCTCGTGGGTGGCCGGGCACGTGCCGATCGGCCGGGCCCGGGTCTACCGGGTCGGCTCGGCCGACGACCTGACGATCATCACCTTCGGTAACGGGGTGCGGATGTCGCTGCGGGCGGCGGCCGTGCTCGCCGAGGAGGGCGTCGGCACCCGCGTGGTGGACCTGCGCTGGCTGGCGCCCCTGCCGGTGGCGGACATCATTCGGGAGTCCGCGGCGACCGGCCGGGTGCTGGTGGTGGACGAGACACGCCGGTCGGGCGGGGTCGGCGAGGGAGTCATCGCCGCCCTGGTGGATGGTGGATATGTGGGCGCAGCGCGGCGGGTGGCCGGAGTTGACTCGTTTGTACCATTAGGTCCGGCGGCACGTCATGTTCTGGTCTCCCCGGAAGCCATTACCGACGGTGCCCGTACGCTGCTGGCACGGTAAATTCCGTTCCACCCGGTGCGCCACTTGCGCGCAGACGCACAACTGTGTGGACTTTGCCTGACGGCGTCGGTCCGACGCCGCGAGCAGGGACGAGATGAGGAGGCACGCGACAGTGAGCGCGACCGCTGGTCAGGCCGCCGACGGGGTACGCAGCCTGGCGGACCGGTTCGGCATCGAACCGGGGATGGTCGTCATGGAGATGGGGTACGACGACGACGTCGACCAGGATCTCCGGGACGCCCTGACCGACCGCTGTGGAGATCTGGTCGACGAGGACACCGACGAGGTGGTCGACGCGGTGCTCGTGTGGTACCGCGACGGCGACGGTGACCTCTTCGAGCTGCTCGTCGACGCCCTCGGCCCGCTGGCCGACAACGGGGTCGTGTGGCTGCTCACCCCGAAGGCGGGGCGCGAGGGGCACGTCGAGCCGAGCGAGGTCGCGGAGTCCGCGCCCACCGCCGGCCTCCAGCAGACCTCGACCGTCAACGCCGGCCGGGACTGGAGCGGCGCCCGCCTGGTGCTGCGCCGAGGGGCCAAGGGCAAGAAGTAACCCACCCGCGCCCCTCGCGCCCCGACGGTCCGCCGTCGGGCGCGCTGGGCTGGCCTTGTCCTCCGAGTCGACCCGAGGAGTTCGCATGCCCATCGAGGTTGGCGCCGAAGCGCCGGACTTCGTGCTCAAGGACCAGAACAACCAGGAGATCCGACTCTCGGACTTCCGGGGCCGCCGCGCCGTGCTGCTGGTCTTCTACCCGCTGGCGTTCACCGGCACCTGCCAGGGAGAGCTGGCCGAGGTGCGGGACAACCTCCACGAGTACGCGAACGACGACGTCCAGGTGCTGACCGTCAGCGTCGACTCGGTCTACAGCCACAAGATCTGGGCCGACCGGGAGGGCTACCAGTTTCCGCTGCTGGCCGACTTCTGGCCGCACGGCGGCGTCGCCCAGGCGTACGGGGTCTTCAACGACGTGGCCGGCATCGCCAACCGGGGCACCTTCGTCATCGACAAGGTCGGCGTGGTCCGCTTCGCCGAGATGAACAACCCCGGCGAGGCCCGCGACCAGCAGGCCTGGCGCAAGGCCATCGCCGACGCGACAGCCTGATGCGGTCGGGTCGGCGGCGAGCAGGTAGGCTTGCCAGCCACCGGCCCGCCGCAGACGGGGCGATCCGGGGCGCGTAGCTCAGTGGGAGAGCACCCGCCTTACAAGCGGGGGGTCGCAGGTTCGAAACCTGCCGCGCCCACCAGTCACCAACAGCCAAAACCCGCGATCACTGCCCGGGGCGGTGACGGCAGCGGGTCCACGAGAGCCGCTCGCGGTGGAGCTGGACCAGGCCATCAAGGATGTGCAGTCGGTGCTGAGGGCAGCCGCAGACGGGGATGCCCCCGGCAGTCATCCGGCAAGTTCCCGCAGAAGGCTTGTTCGGTCGTCGCTCCACAGTTCGATCGAGTAGCGCAGGCCCAGACCCGCGAGGACGGCACCGAGTTCGTCTACGCGGGACGGATCGACGACGCCGCTGAAAAGGCGTTCATCAGGTGACGGCTCGACCAGCTCGATGCACACCCACTCGTGCTCAACCTCATACTCAGTCCACGAGCTTGCACGGGCACGCCAGCCTGCTCGTATGAACATCTCAGCCAAGACCTTCACCCCCGGGGCATTGGGGAGACAGCCATAGACGTTGTTGTCGAGAACGGCTAGCTGGTCGGCAAGACGCGGCCCGGGGGTACCGCCAGAAGTGATGTTCATGTTGCCTCCCTACTTCGATCGTGCCCGTTCCGTGCCCGACGCAACGGTCAACACCAGTCCTCAGCAGTAGCCCGCTGCAGACTGCATCAGCGCTCTGCGCTAGGCGTCACCGGCCGCCTCGATCAGCTCGGCGAGTTGAAGCCGAGCCTTGACCACCGCGACCGACCTCACCTGACGGCGCCACGCGTCGATAAGGACGGGATCGGTGGAGACGGCGTCGATCCCGCAGCACCAGGCGAATGCATTCGACCTCGCAAAATTCGATGCGATGGTATTTCGACCGACACGTCCACCATTGCCGCTCCTTCCGCTGAGCCCACCGCAACGGTGACGGGCAGCCGATGCTAGCTGCCGCGCCTACCATGACCAACAGCCGAAACCGCTCTGGGACATGCCGGCCAGGCAGCCGCGGGTGAGGTGCGGCCGTGCCCGTTGCGTGCTCGACGGATGGTTCCTACCCACCGAAGCGGTCGTGGTCAGAAACAATGCTTCGGTGGGTTGGGAAGATTTTCTCTGGCATATGGACCACCGGCTGGGTATGTACGTCGGACGGCCAAGGTATGAGCGAGCGTTCTCGGCGGTGACAGGGTTCGACCTCGCGCGTGGCCGGGGCGAGCTGGCAGCGTTCCAAGGGTGGATGTCCGCCCGCCACCGTGGCAGCAGCCTTGCCTTCTGGGCGCTGGTGCTGGCGGAGACCTTCGGTGAGGGGGCGGCCGAGGAGAGCATTGCCAACGATGACGATCACATGCTGGCCATCTCGAACCTCTGCCGGCTCCTCCGCGAGTTCCTTGGGCAGCAAGTGGCGATCGCCGACCAACACTAAGCGGCGGTGGCACCCAGAACTCACATGCGAGGGGTCGCAGGTTCGAGACCTGCCGCGCCCATCAATCACAACAGCCGTAGGTGCTTCCGATGGTCGAGCGACGTCAGCCAGCTACCGGGGCCGCTTGTCCTCGACGTGTACGACGTCGAGCTCATGCCCGTCCTGGTCGCGCTTGTGGCGTCCATAGAAGCCAACGGCCAGGTCGCTGTTGTCCTGGACTTCGTCGGGCCCCACGTAGGTCAGCACGTCGTTGTGGTGGCCGTAGACCACCCATCCGGGACCGGGATCGAGAGTGATGGTGCTGAAGTCTCCGGCAGGTGAGCCGACGTGAACAGGGCCGTACTCGCGCAGGATCTCGATGGCCTGAGCGGCGAGGTCGGCGCTGGGTCCGGGAGATGGCAGTACGACGCACGTGCCGTTGGCGAACACGACCCAGGATTTACCATCCCCTTGGATGATGCGACGCCAGGTTCCGGCCAGATCTTGCTCCGACATGGCGATGATCATCCCTGAGTTGGTGCACCGGCGCTAGCCGTGAAGGGCTTCACCACGGTGACCCGGGTTGGGCTTTCCGCGCTAGTGATCGTCGATGATCGGCTCGGCCCACGCCGCGTGAACGAACTCCCAGGTCCAAATGATGCCGTCCGACCCGCCCGTGGTCGCGTCGACGGCGGCGGCGATCAGATGCTGCCCTCGGGGCACGATGGCGACTCGCTACCGGACACGTGCCGTCACAGTTCTGCGCCACCACAGGTGCGATGATTCCCCCGCCGTTGCGGGCTGCGACGGCGGAATGGGAGGGCAGCGGTGCGGTACGTCAGCGTTGAGCGGACCAGCCATGGCGTGGCTCTGGATCCCGAGGCATACCTCCGGCAGTTGCCGTCGTTCGCCGACTCGTTGCCCGACGGAGCGCGCAGGTTCGCGGTGGACCCCGACCACTACGACTTCCACGGGCAACGGTGCGTCAAGAACCTGAAGCCCGAGCGCCTGACCTCTGGTGAGACGGACGGGAGTCGCTGGCTGGAGTTTCAGCTGCGGCACAACTGCTGGAAGCACGAGGAAGATCTGACGATCCGCTACAGCGGCGTGCACAGCGTCACCATCGAGCCCGTTGACCATGGGCTGGACGTCGCCCGGCTCCAGGACGTGATGCTGGACGAAGTGCTACCGGACGAAGACGGGTGCCGACACGAAATCGTCTGTCTCTCGGGACGGCTGATCGTGACAAGCCAGGACCTGGTCGCAACCTGGCTCTACGCCGACTGCGCGGAGCGAGAGCCGAGTCAGTGAGCCAGCTCCGCTGACCTTCTCACTACGGGCGTGCAGTGTGAGGTATCGAGCTATGGACCGTCGTAGGAGAGCAACCATGCCGACCCGGCACAGCCGCCATGGCCTGACGTTGAGTCCGGACTACCGGATGATCGTCCTACGCGACGTCTACTGCGACGCCGCGGTGGGCTCGACGGCCGCAATCAGGGAGGCCACTGAGAATGTGGCGGGGAGCACCGGATACGAGATCTACATCGTCGTGACCCAAGACCTCGTCGAGGTGCGAGCCGACGTGGAGATCTGGGACAAGCCCCCCGATGATGACCTGAGTGTGTCCGGGTGGACGGGTCCTCTGACGTTCGACCTCGACTGTCCTACCGGCAAGCTACAGGTTGGCGACATCTTTGGCAGGGTCATTTCTGGCATCGACCCGCCGAGCGGTCCTGGCCGGTACACGGTCGCGCTTTTCCATCGCGGGCGTGAGCAGGCAGACCGGGCATTCCACGAGATTCTGATGGTGACGGGCGCTGATGACGACAACGCCCGCATCGCCGACCTGCAACGACAACACGCCGGCATCGAGCGTTACCTGATGCGGATCTGGTGGCAGACCGACCTGCCACCAGACGAGGACGACGAAGACCTGTGACGACCCATGAACGGTTCGTCTGAGGGTCCGCAACCTGTCGCGATCTGTCAGGCGGCACCCTCAAGAAGATGATCAGTGGGGCTGTAGTTGATCCGCCAGTCGGCGTAGACGCCCATCGTGCCGTCCTGAACACAGCGCAGTCCGACGCTGATCCAGCGGATCTCACCGTCCGCGTACAGGGCGAAGCCGACGGCGACGTGGAAGACTTCGCCGCCGCACGGGCAGGCGCAGTCGCCCGGCTCGGCGTCCTCCCAGTGGTCGGCGCTGTCCGCGACGAAGGCACGTGCATCGCAGGCCGCGCAGCTCACCTCGGCGCAGCCCTCCTCGTCGTCGACAAGGACGTCGAAGGCCCGGCCGGCGCACTCGACGCAGACCACCTCCTTGACCCGCACCACCGGGTAGCCGCCGGGCTGGAACTCACGGAGGTAGTCGGCAAGGTCCGTGAAGTCCTCGCCTCGCCAGAACTCGCCGCTTCTGTCGATCGCCACCGGCGCAGCCTGCCGTACGCGTTCAGCGGTGTCGAGAGCAGGCGGCGATGGCGTGGTACGGCCGTCAGGACTGGGTACGGGTCCACTGCTGGTTGGCGCCGGTTCCGCAGGTGTACTGGGTGATGTCGGTGCCGTCTGCCGTGCCGCTGCTCACCACGTCCAGGCACTTGCCGCTGTGTCGGGCGCGCAGCTGGTAGTAGCTGCCGGTGGCGACCCACTGCCACTGCTGGTTGGTGCCCGTGCCACAGGTGTACTGGACGATGTTGGCGCTGTTGGCGGTGGAGGCGTTGGCGACGTCGAGGCATTTGCCGCTGTTCTGGTTGACGATCCGGAAGTAGCCGCTACCGGCGTCGCGGAACTCCCACTTCTGGTTCGCGCCCCCGTTCCAGGACCACTGTCTGACTTCGGCGTTGTCGCTGACGGACATGTCCAGGACGTCGACCACCTTGCCGCTGTTGCGGTTGGTGATGCGATAGGAGAGCGGCGCCTCTCCGGTCACGGTGCCTGCTGCGGCGTCGATGGTGATGGTGGGATACCAGGTCAGGCTCATGCTCGTGGCGGTGGGGAAGGCGATCGGCAACCACACGTACTGCGAGTCGTTGACCGGCCCGCCCCAGGCGCCGGCCCAGCGGTCGCCGAGGTAGAGGTAGCTGGTCGTCGACGTGCCCTGGATGGGGAGCACGAAGGCCGACTGGGAGCGGAAGGTGGTCGAGTCCCCGACGTTCGTCATGCCGCTCCACGGGCCGGAGATGCTGGACGCCGTGGCGTACCTGGCCTGGTTCGGGCTCCAGCCGGTCAGGCCCGAGGTGAGCAGGAAGTAGGTGCTACCGCGCTTGAACAGGGCCGGTGCCTCGCGGTTGCCGTCGTTCCAGAAGTTGCCGACCAGCGTGGCCGGGGTGAGGTAGTCGGCGCTGAGGCGGTAGATGAGCAGGTCGCGGTTCTCGTCGCCGGCCGAGATCATGTAGGCGGTACCGCCGTCGTTGTAGAGCGTGATGTCCCGCGACATGTTGCCCAGCGGCCGGAAGCTGCCGTGGTAGGTGTAGGTGCCGTCCACGGTGGCCGAGGAGGCGACGGCGGCCCTCGCCTCGCCGTAGTCGCTGCCGTTCTCCTTGTGCATCCACATCACGTACCGGTTGGTGCTGGCGTTGTAGATGACCTTCGGCCGCTCGATGTTTGCCGACTGCAGTTCCGCCGCCGACGACTGGGTCAGCACGTTGTTGCGGAACTCCCAGTCGCGCAGGTTGGTGGAGCGGTAGACGGAGACCGCCCGGAACGTGTTGTTGGCGTTGCGGTTCTCGCCGAACCAGTAGTAGTAGTCGCCGACCTTTAGCACCCCACCACCGTGCGCGTGCACGAGATTGCCGGTGGTGTCGGTGAACTGCGTGCCGTTGGGGATCGTGACCGGCGCGGCTTGGGCCGGGGCGGCGGCCATGGTGGTGACCGCCACGATCGCCGTTCCGACCAGGGTGAGCGCCGCCACCAGGGATGGAAGCAGTCTGTTGCGTCTCACTACGTTCGTCCTTCCGTGGGCGGGCGGCGACCGTTCATCAATGTACATCTATTTTCGTCGGTGCAGGTCGAGAACGATCGCCGGTGGCGTCGTGCCTCCGTGGACCGACCGTGGTGCAGGATGCAGCGGTGACGTCCATCTACCGCACCCCTGCGGGCAGAGACACCATCCGGCGGTGGTGTGAGCAGCAGTTCAGCGGGTGGTCGACCCCGCACGAGCGACACGTCATCCGGGCCCACGGCCACGACACCCACCTCCTCACCGCCGGCGCGGGCCGCGTGACGGTCGTCCTCGTCGCCGGTGACCGCTTCAGCACGGCCGCCTACCTGCCGCTGCTCACGGCCCTGGCACGGCAGTACCGGGTGGTGGCCGCCGACATCCCGGGCCAGCCCGGGCTGAGTTCCGACGCGGCGGACGTCGCCGACGGCGGGCTTGCCGGGTACGGGGCGTGGCTGGCCGAGGTTGTCGAGGAGGCCACCACCGGACCGGTCGTGACCTTCGGGCACTCGTTCGGCGGCGCGGTGACGCTCGCCGCCGAGCATCCCCAGGTCAACGGCACGGTCGCGGTGGCACCGGGCGGACTGTGCCGGCTCAGAGTCACCCCTCGTGTCCTGCTGGCGTTCCTGGGCTGGCTCGCGCGGCCCCGGCCGGCGTCGAGCCTCCGGTTACTGCGTCTCCTGTCCGCGCCCGGCCGCACGCCGCGCGCCGAACTGGTGGAGTGGATGACGCTTGTCGCCCGGCACGCCCGTCCGGTGAGTACCGATGATCTCGTGCCGGCGACGACGGGCAGGGCGCCGGTCGTGATCGCGAGCGGCGACCACGACGTGTTCCTGCCCCCGGACCGGCTGCGTGCGGCGGCGGAACGGCGGCTTGATGCCGGCGTCGACATCGTCCCCGCCGCCGGTCACCTCGTCACCGACGAACACCCCGACACGCTCGCCGCGCTGGTGGATCGGCTGGTCAACTGACCCGGGTCGCGGCGTGCAGACCGTGCCGCCGCGCGGAGTCATTTGACCGCACCCGATAGCCTTCGCGGCTATGGGCGCGATCAAACCATGGCACCTTGCGGTCCTTAGCCTCTGCTGTCTCCTTCCGTTCACGGCCGCAGTCGCCGGCGGAGTCTGGGCCGTCCTCCGCAAGCGCAACCGACGCTGACCCGCGGTCGCCCGTTAGTGTCAACGGCCATGACCAACGCGAACGAGCACGGTCACCCCGAGCCGCCGATCGCGGGCGACGAGACCGCCACCCTGCTCGGCTCCCTCGACCGGCAGCGCGCCACCCTGGCCTGGAAGACAGGCGGGCTCGACGCCGCCGGCCTGCGGGCGACGCTCGGTCCGTCGTCGATCACCCTGGGCGGGCTGCTCAAGCACCTGGCCTTGGTCGAGGACCTCTACTTCTCGTTCAAGTTGGCCGGGCGCTCACCGGGACCGCCGTGGGAGACCGTCGATTGGGACGCCAACCCGGGCTGGGAGTGGCGTTCGGCCGCCGAGGACACGCCGGAACAGCTCCACACGCTGTGGCGGGAGGCCGTGGCGCGCTCCCGGGCCACCGTGGCCGAGTTGCTGGCCGACGGCGGTCCGGAGCAGTTGGCCCGGGGCGAGTGGCCCGACGGCCAGGTGCCCAGCCTGCGGCGGGTCCTGGTCGACCTCATCGAGGAGTACGCGCGGCACGCCGGGCACGCCGACCTGATCCGTGAGTCGGTGGACGGGCTTACCGGCGAGGACCCGCCCCGCTGATCGCCACCCGCCGTCTCACCTCGACGTCGGATTGCCCCCGATCACTGTCTCCCGCAGCACGTGTAGTGCATCGCCGAACTCGGCGGTGGCTGGCTCGCGTGGGTACCGACGGTGCAGTTCGGCGTCCACCTCGCCGGCAATGAGCAGAAGCGACGGGAGCGAGCGACGGCCGGCGGTGAAGGCAGCCAGGCCGGTCTGAACAGCCAGCTCCAGATCGCCCGAGCGCGCTGCGGTGGCGGCCAGCGTCAGTTGCGCCTCTGCCACCCGCATCGGCGACCGATGGACACCGTCTGGTGCGGTCGCTGTCTCGATCACCTCGACCGCGTACCGCCGCGCTCGCGCATCGTCCTCCGCGAGCCGGTACGCGTCCATGGCATAGAACGACCATTTCGCCCGATCGACCTGAAAGTGATCGTCGGGCCGTTCCGCGATCGGCAGTTCGTCGAGCAGCTCTCGGCCGCGATCCAGCGCCCGGTGGACGCCCGCGATGTCGGCGAGCCGGCCGAGGGCTTTCGCTTCCTGGGCGATGAGCTGCACCGCGACGGCGGACGACCCCGCTGTGCGCTGGCCAGCCCGTGCCGCGTCCAGCGCCGCCGAAGGGCGTGACTGGGTGAGGGCGAACCAGGCGGCCATCTCCCACGACCAGCCGACTATCCCGTTGTGCCCGGCCTCCTCGCCGAGCTGGCGAGCGGCGATTCGGGTCGCCTCCGCGCTCGCGCGCATTCCGAAGTCGTACTCGACGCAACCGATGAGCAGCGCCAGCCGACCGGCGCAGACCAGCAGTTCCCGGTGCTCCCGTAGACCGACCGGTTGTCGGAGCAGGCGGACGGTTTCGCGGAGCCAGCCCTGGCCCTCGGCTCTCAAGTCTCGAGCGTCGCGCCAGCCGTACTGACAACACAGCTCGGTAACCGTGGCCTGGAGCGATTCCAGAGTGGCCGGCGCGCTGTCGCTGAGGCGGACCCGGCGCAGCAGGTCCGCAGTCTCCCACGGACGCGCGTCCCGTGCCGCGGCGACGTCGAGGTGGGCGATGGCGATGAGTTCGCCTCGGGCATCGAGGACACCGTCGATGCGTCTTGCCAGATCGTCGGTGGGCTTGCGGTGCCCGTTCTCCAGACGCGAGAGGTGACCCTTGTCGGCGGGCAGCCGCTCAGCGAGGGCGGCCAACGAGAAGCCGCGCACTTCGCGCAGCGCCCGCATCCGTACGCCGAAGGACGGCATCGTCTCACCCTCTCACCGTTGCGGGTTGCCGCCCTGCGACTGGCAACCGACAACCGATCGACCCCGCCAACACTACCGCCGGAGAGTGATGGCAGGAATGACGACGCGTGACGGTCGAGGGGGTTCGATGCGGCGAGTGGGCTACGACCAGTACCTCGTCGTTACCGCGCTCACGCTCGCGCAGCGGCATCGACCGGTCTGGTCCTGGAGGCGTTGGCGGCGGATCTGTCGCTGCGGGGCGGACCTGCCCTGCCGACAGCGTCACCGAATCCCGATTAGCCGACAGCTTTGGCCGGACGAGGAGGAGTCGTGAGCGATTATCACGCATCCGAGCCTTGCCATTCGCCGGTCCTGCCCATCTGGAGTTGCCAGGGATGTGACCTGCCCTGGCCCTGCCCCGCAGAACGGCGAAGGCTGCATGCTGAGTTCGCGGACGCGCCGCTGACCCTGGCCCTGTACCTGGGTTCGCAGTTCGCACGGGCAAGCGCCGACCTGGCCTGGATTCCCGCCGAGCGGCTGCATCAGCGCTTCCTGGGCTGGCTGCGCTGAAGCGGCGGGTTGCCAGCAGAATGGGCGCGTGCAGGACACCGTTGCCGTCGCGCTGATCACGTCACTGTCCACGTTGGCAGCCTCCGCCCTGACCGGGCTGATCGCCGCCCGCAGCACCCGTCGGCAGCTCGCCCACCAGCTCACCATCGCTCGGGAGGAGAGCGCCGACCGGGCCGCTACCCGGCGCGAGGAGCTGCGGCGCGACGCGTACGTCGGGTTCCTCGGCGCCTGCGACGCGGCCTACCGGCGGCTGGACCGGCGGTGGGTCGAGCCGGGCGCGGACGCGGTCCCGCCGTGCTACGACGAGACGTACGCGGCGATGCGCGCCGTGGACGAGGCGTACAACCTGGTGTTGTTGGCAGGCCCGGCGGAGGTCGCGGCGGCGGGCCGGTCGGTGGTGGCCAGCCTGACGACGGAGTACGCCGAGCAGCGCCGGCTCGCCGACGAGCCGGGCGACGCGGCGGCGGCGCTGCGCGACCGGCATCGGGAGCGGTGGCTCGCGGCCATCGAGGTACGAACGGACCGCCGCGTCGCGTTCGTCGACGCCGCGCGTCCCGCCGTCGACAGTAAGGGCTGACCGCGTCCCGCCTATGCTCGGGCGGGAACAGGGGGAGGTCAGGTGGATCTGTCCGGCATCGGCGCGGTGCTCTTCGACATGGACGGCACCCTTGTCGACTCCGACGCCGCCGTCGAGCGGGCCTGGGAGCGGTGGGCGTCCGAGTACGCCGTCGAACCGGCGGCGGCACTCGCGATCTCGCACGGCAGGCCGGCCGACCAGACGATCCGTCGGCTCCTGCCCGCACTCGACGACGCGGCGGCGGCCGTGGCGGCGGCCCGACAGTTGGCGTTGCAGTACGACGACCTGTCCGACGTGACCGCCACCCCGGGCGCCCGTGAGCTGCTGTCGACGTTGACCCGGTCGGGGGTGCCCTGGGCGGTGGTGACCAGCGCCGACGTGCGGCTGGCCGAGGCCCGGCTCGGTGCCGCCGGCATCGCGCCACAGGTGTTGGTGACGGTGGAGGACGTACGGGAGGGCAAGCCGGCGCCGGAGGGCTACCTGCGCGCCGCCGCGCTGCTCGACGTGCCGCCGGCCCGCTGCCTGGTCGTCGAGGACGCCGAGGTCGGGCTGCGGGCCGGGCGCGCGGCCGGCGCGATGACGGCCGCGCTCAAGGGGCTCGACGGCGACGTGCGCCTGGACGACCTGGGGCAGTTGGCCCGCCGGTTCCAGGCGGCGACCGCCGCGAGCTGACCGATCGGCGTCAGCCGAGGCGTGCTGCCAGCCAGGGCAGCAGGGCGTCGGCCTGGGCCTGCTGGAACGCCCGTACGGTGGGGATGCCGGGCGGCGGCGGACGGCGGGCGCTGTCGGTGAAGAAGCCGGCCAGCCCGGCGTACACGCCGGTGATCGCGGCCGGGTCGACGTCGGCGGTGAGCGGCAGCCGGCGCAGCATCGCCTCGGTGTCGTGCCCGCCGTGCAGCCGGACGTTCACCAGCAGCAGCGCCGTGTCCAGCCAGGCCGGCCCCTGGCAGGCCCACGGCCAGTCGACCACGGTCACCGTTGCGGCGGCGTCGAGCAGCAGGTTGTCGGCCCGCACGTCGACGTGGCAGAGCGTGTCCCCGGTCAGCGCGGCGACGCCCTCGTCGGCGGCCGCGCGCAGTTCGTCGAGGTGGGCGCGGGCCCACGGGTCGAGTCGTGGCGGCGGGTCGGCGGCGATCCGGTGCCAACCCGCGAAGTCCCGGGCCAGCAGGTCGGCGGCGGTCGGCACGTGCGCGACGGGGCTCGGGGTGAGCGCGACGGCCATCGCCTCCAGGGCGTCCAGGACCCGGGTCAGCTCGTCGGACCGCCAAGGGGTGACCGGGTGCCGGCCGTCCACGTCGGAGAAGACCAGCGCCACCCAGTCGCCGTCGTCGTGGCAACCCAGCAGGCGGGGCGTCGGCGCGGTCGCCGGGAGCGCCCCGGCGATGCCGGCCTCGGCGCGGTGCATGACCGGACTGTCCGGGTTCAACGCCGGGTTGACCGCCTTGACGAACGCCCGTCGCCCGCTGGCGGTGCGAACCCGGTCGGCGGTGCCCGGCGAGTAGCCACCCGACTGGGAGACCGCCGCCACCACCCGGTCACCGATGATGCCCTCCACGGCGGCCCGGACCGCCGCCGGCAGGTCACCCCAGCCGATTCGCGTCGCCGTCCCCTGCGCCATTCCGCCACGGTGCCCCTCGGCCCACCCCCGCGACAACCCGATTACGCGTGCCGAAGAGATCAACTTTCCGGCTAACCTCATGATCACCGCGCCGAGGGCTGGGGTGGGTGTGGTGAAGTGGTGGCGGAATCCGACCGAGGGGGAGAGGGAGGCCACGGTGGAGTTGACCCTGACGCCGATGACCGAGCAGGAACTGGCCCGGCTGCGGGAACCCCTGGAGGTCGGGTACGCCGAGGATCTCGTCGCGCACCGCGGCCTGACCCCGGAGGCGGCCCGGGAGCGCACGGACGAGCAGCTCCGCGAGCTGCTGCCGGCGGGCGCGGCCACCGAGCGGGCGCTGCTGCGGGTGGGGCGGGTCGACGACACCGAGGTCGGCTGGATCTGGGTGGGCCTGCCCGCGAGCGCCGACACCCGACAGGCCTGGATCTACAACATCGAGGTACATCCGGCGCACCGGGGACGGGGACACGCACGACGGATGATCCAGCTCATCGAGACCGAACTGGCCGGACTCGGCGTACCCGAGCTGGCTTTGAACGTCTTCGGCACGAACACCGTGGCGATCGGCCTCTACCGGAGCCTGGGCTTCGAGGTCACCGCGCAGCAGATGGCGAAGCGGATCGACCCGCCGAGCTGAACCGGGACTGTTCACCTGCCCAGCGGGAAACCCGCGCGGACCGCACCTGGGGAGGAGCGAGGAGATGACGCACGGCGCCGGACTGACCATCGGTGTGCTCGGCTCGTACGGTGGCCGGAACCTCGGCGACGAGGCGATCCTCACCGGCCTGCTCGCCGATCTGCGCACGCAGGAGCCGAACGCCCGGATCATCGTCTTCTCCCGTCACCCGGAGCACACCCGGGCCGCGCACCCGGACGTCGAGGCGGTGCCGTGGGAGGGCGTCAGCCGTACCGACTCGGCATTGGTGCTGGCCCAGCTCGACCTGCTGATCCTCGGCGGCGGCGGGATCCTCTACGACCGGGAGGCCCGCCGCTACCTGCGGGTCGTCCGGGTCGCCCAGGAACGCGGCCTGCCGCTGATCACGTACGCGGTGGGGGTCGGACCGCTCAGCGACGCGGTCGACACGGGCATGGTCCGCGAGACGCTGGCCGGCGCCACCCAGGTCACCGTCCGAGACCAGGAGTCCCGGATGGTCCTGGAGGAGGCCGGACTGCTCAACCCGATCACGGTCACCGCCGACCCGGCGTTCCTGCTGCAACCGGAGGAGTTCCCGACCCACCTGCTGGCCGAGGAGGGCGTACCGGTCGGCAAGCGGCTGGTCGGGATCAGTGTGCGTGAGCCGGGACGGGCCGCCGAACGCCTCGACGTCGACGGCTACCACCGGCTGCTGGCCCAGATCGGTGACTTCCTGGTGCACCGCATCGACGCGTACGTGCTGTTCGTGCCGATGGAACGCGACGACATCCGGCACTCGCACGGGGTGCTGTCGCACATGGTCGCCGCCGAGCGGGGGCGGATCCTGCACGGCACCTACTCGCCGCAGCAGGTGCTCGGGCTGATGCGCCACTTCGACCTGGCCGTCGGCATGCGCCTGCACTTCTTGATCTTCGCGGCGATGGTGGGTACGCCGTTCCTGCCACTGCCGTACGCCGGAAAGGTCTTCGACCTGGCCCAACGGCTCGGTGTGCCGGCACTGCGCGGCGTGGAACGGGAGGTGGAGGGGCCGCTGCTGGCCGAGGTCGACCGGCTGTGGGACGAGCGCGAGCAGCGCGCCGAGGCCACCGCCCGCCGGGTCGCCGAGGTCTGCGAGCAGGCGCGGGGCACCTCCGAGGTCACCCGTGGCGTGCTGGACCAGCTGCGCAGTCAGAACCTCACCCGGGCCTGACCGACTGTCACACGGCAGGGCCGGTGAAGCGGTAGGTCCACTCGCGGGTTTCCTCGCGGGCGGTTTCCAACTCGTAGATCTGCGCCTCGGCCAGCCCGCCCGGCCCGAGGTGGTGGTGGGTGAGCGGCGGGCGGCCGTTGGTGTCCAGCTCGACGGTCACGGTCTGCCCGTCCGCCGTACCGCCGACGAGAAGGATCTGCACGGATGAGGCCATGCGCCCATCCTGCCCGTCGCGAAGCCGCCTCGCAGCGGATGCGGGGCAGCGCGAGGCCTCCCGCGCGGTTAGTGTCGGCGGATGGCAGAGCAGACCATCGATCCGACGCTCGGCCCGGTGCTCGCCCGCGTCGGCGACGAGCGCGCCGTCCTGGAGTCGTTCCTCGACTTCCACCGCGCGGTGGTGGTGCGCAAGGTGCGGGGTCTGTCCCACGACGATGCCGCCCGCCGGCTGGTGCCCTCCGCGACCACGCTCGCCGGGCTGGTCAAGCACCTGACGCTGGTCGAGCGGAACTGGTTCCCGGTGCTGCTCGCCCCCGAGCCCGGCGACGTCTACCTGACCTCGGAGGAGGACGCGGTGGCGAGCTTCACCCTCGACGAGCGGGACACGGTCGACGGGCTCGTCGAGGCGTACCAGCGGGCCTGCGCCCGGTCCCGGGCGGTCGTCGCGCGTTTCGACCTCGACCACGTGGTGCCGCACCCGCAGCTCGGCGAGGTGTCGGTGCGCTGGATCCTGGTCCACCTCATCGAGGAGACCGCCCGACACGCCGGCCACGCCGACATCCTGCGCGAACTGACCGACGGGTCGACGGGCGCCGTCTGAGCGCGGCGGTTCATCGCCTCGGCCAGCACCGCCGGCACCCCGGCCCGGGTCAGTGCCGACCGCACCACGTCGCCGGCCGGGTCCGCGCCGAGGGTGTCGACCACCCGTACCCGCAGTCCGAGCGCCCGGCCGGCCAGCGCCACCCCGGCCCCGGTGTTGCCGATCCGCAGCTCGATCGGCTCGACGGTGTGCGAATCGGCGGCCGGCAGCGGAAGCGCGGGCACCCGAACCCGTACGTCCACCCCCAACCCGCCCAGCACCAGGAGATCGACCACGTTGCGACGCTAGCCCTCGGCGCCGCGATCTTGCACTTTCTGTCCTGACGTAACGGGCATTACCACGCATCTCGACAACAGCGACCGCAAGATCGGCGCGGGCTTGTCGCGCCGGGCCGCCTATCCTGGGCCGGGGCGGCGATGAGGGGGAGTAGGTGCTGGTCATCCACGGGCTGTGGTTGCCCGGCTCCGGGCTTGGCGTGTGGGCCGAGGACAGCGCCGCTCCGGTAGCCGTCGCGCGCTCCGGCCGGCCACGCCGGGAACGCCCGCACCCCTTCGCGGCCGGGCACGACGACCTGGTCGCGGCCCTCGCCGAGGCCGCCGCGCCGGCCCGCCGGGCCACCGCGCTGCTCACCCTGCCCACCCGGGCGGGCGCGCCGGCCGACTCACCCGAGCTGATCCGGACCACCGTCGCACCCCCGGTCCGCGGCCGGCTCACCCTCGCCGCGTGGCGGGTGCCCACCCTGGTGTACGCCCCGGACGACGCCCTGCCCCTGCTCCGCGCCCTGGACGATCTCCCGGTGGTGTGCGGGGCGACCCTGCGGCACCTCGCCGAGCTGGCCGACTTCGCCGCCGACCTGGTGGCCCGGGGCCGCGTCCTGCCCGGCGTGCACGCCCCGACCGACCCGACCGCCCTGGCCGGTGCCGACGCGGCTGGTGTCGCCCTGGCTGGTGCCGGCGCGGCCCGCTCGGTCGACGAGCGGGCGGCCCAGGTCGTCGCGCGGGCGGTGTGGCGTCCGTTGCTGACCGGCACCGACGCCGCCTGGGCGCGCTCGCTGGCCCTGGCCCTGCCACCGGCCACCCGCGCCGCCACCGTCTCCGCTGTCGCCTCGACCGCGCTGCCGGCGACCGCCCCTGCCCGGGTGCCGGCCGGCGCTGCGCCTGCTCCGGTGCCCGACGAGGTGGGGGCGTCCCCGGTGACCGAGCGCGGCGGCGAGCTGACCGCCGCCGACCTGGTGGCGGACGCGCTCGACGCGCTCACCGACGCCGCCGCGCGGGCCGCCCTCGCGAACACCACCCTGGGTCGGGGAGTGCGCCCGACCGGGCCCGCGCCGGCCTGGCTGGCCGCGTTGGCCGGGCCCCACCGGGACTTCACCGTCGAGCAGGCGGCGCTGGACCTGCTGCGTACCGAGCTGGACGAGTGGCAGCGCGACGCGGCCGGCGGGGCCGTGCGGGCCAGCTTCCGGCTGGTCGAGCCGGCCCCCGACGAGGTCACCGAGCCGATCCTGGCCACCCGCCCATCCGGGGACAGCCCGCCCGTCACCTCGACCGACAGCGCGCGGTGGCGGTTGGAGTTCGGGTTGCAGTCCGCCGACGAGCCGGGCCTGCACGTCGACGCCGCCGAGGTCTGGCGGGCGGACCCGGACGGCCGTACCGGTAGTCCGCAGGAGACCCTGCTGGCCGAGTTGGGTCGGGCCAGCCGGCTCTGGCCCGACCTGGACGCCGCGCTGCGCACCGCCGCCCCCGAGGCGATGGAGTTGGACGTGGAGGGCGCGCACCGGTTCCTCAGCGAGGGCGCGCCGGTGCTGCACGCCGCCGGGTTCGGGGTGCTGCTGCCCTCGTGGTGGCAGCGCCGGTCGGCGCGGCTCGGCGCTCGGCTGCGCGCCCGCAGCCGTACCGCGCCCGGCACGGTCGCCGGCACCGAGGCCGGGGTCGGGTTGGACGCGCTCGTCGACTACCGCTGGGAGATCGCACTCGGCGACCAGCCGCTGTCGGCCGAGGAGTTGGCGGCGCTGGCTGAGCTGAAGACCCCGCTGGTGCGGCTGCGCGGCCGGTGGGTGGAGCTGGACCCGGGACGCCTCGCCGCCGGTCTGCGGCTGCTCCGCTCGGCCGGCGAGCTGACCGTCGCCGACCTGCTGCGCCTGGGGCTCACCGACGGCGACGACACCGGGGCGCTGCCGGTGCTGGAGGTGAGCGCCGACGGCGCGCTGGGTGACCTGCTCGCCGGAGCGGTCGAGCACCGGCTCACCCCGCTCGATCCGCCGCCGGGGTTCGCCGGGACGCTGCGGCCGTACCAGCAGCGGGGGTTGGCCTGGCTGGCCTTCCTGCGGTCGTTGGGGCTCGGCGGGGTGCTGGCCGACGACATGGGGCTGGGCAAGACGGTGCAGTTGCTCGCGCTGCTCGCCGGAGACCCGCCGGACGCCGGGCCGACGCTGCTGGTCTGTCCGATGTCGCTGGTCGGCAACTGGCAGCGGGAGGCGGCGAAGTTCACGCCGGGGCTGCGGGTGCACGTACACCATGGCGCGGAGCGCGCGCGGGGGGCGGAGTTCACGGCGGCCGCGCACGGCGCGGACCTGGTCCTCACCACCTATTCGGTGGCCGCCCGCGACGCCGTCGACCTGGCCGGCATCGACTGGCACCGGGTGGTGGTGGACGAGGCGCAGGCGATCAAGAACGCCTCCACCCGGCAGGCCGAGGCGGTCCGTGCGCTGCCGGCCCGGCAGCGGGTGGCGGTGACGGGTACGCCCGTGGAGAACCGGCTCGCCGACCTCTGGTCGATCATGCAGTTCGCCAATCCGGGGCTGCTCGGCCCGGCCGCGACGTTCCGCAAGCGGTTCGCCGAGCCGATCGAGCGCAACGGCGACGCCGAGGCCGCCGAGCGGCTGCGCCGGATCACCGGCCCGTTCGTGCTGCGCCGGCTCAAGACCGACTCGTCGATCATCTCGGACCTGCCGGAGAAGCTGGAGATGGAGGTGGTCTGCAACCTCACCGCCGAGCAGGCCGCGCTCTACCAGGTGGTGGTCGACGACATGCTCGCCCGGATCGAGACCAGCGACGGCATCGAGCGACGCGGACTGGTGCTGGCCACCATGACCCGACTCAAGCAGGTCTGCAACCACCCGGCCCAACTGCTGCGCGACGGCTCCCCGCTGGACGGGCGCTCGGGCAAGCTGGCCCGGCTCACCGAGATCCTGGAGGAGGTGTTGGCGGCGGGGGAGCGGGCGCTGCTGTTCACCCAGTACGCCGAGTTCGGGGCGATGCTGCGCGGCCACCTGTCGGCGCGGTTCGGCCGGGAGGTGCTGTTCCTGCACGGCGGGCTCGGTAAGGCCGAGCGGGACGCGCTGGTGCAGCGGTTCCAGTCCGCCGACGGGCCACCGCTGTTCGTGCTCTCCCTCAAGGCGGGCGGCACCGGCCTCACCCTGACCGCCGCCAATCACGTGGTGCACGTGGACCGGTGGTGGAACCCGGCGGTGGAGGACCAGGCCACCGACCGGGCGTTCCGGATCGGGCAGCGGCGACGGGTGCAGGTCCGCAAGTTCGTCTGCGCGGGCACCGTCGAGGAGAAGGTGGCCGCGTTGATCGCCGACAAGCGCAGCCTCGCCGAGCGGGTGGTCGGCACCGGCGAGCAGTGGATCACCGAGCTGTCCACCGGCCAGCTCCGGGACCTGTTCGCCCTGGAGGCCGGGGCGGTGGTGGAGTGACCGACTTCTCCGACTACGGCCGTCCCCGGAAGGTCGACGGGGGACTGAAGGCGCGCAGCACCCGGGGCGCGATCGGGCGGTCCTGGTGGTCCCGGCGCTTCCTGGAGGTGCTGGAGTCGTTCGCGCTCGGCACCCGGCTGACCCGGGGCCGGTCGTACGCGCGGGCCGGTCAGGTGCTCCGGCTCGACGTCACGCCCGGCCGGGTCACCGCCCAGGTGCAGGGCTCCCGGCCCCGCCCGTACGAGGTGTCCATCGCGCTGGCGGCGTTCCCGGAGGCGCTCTGGTCCCGGATCGAGGACGAACTGGCCGGGCAGGCGTTCTTCAGCGCCCGCCTGCTCGCCGGGGACCTGCCCGACGAGTTGGAGGAGCTGTTCGCCGCGGCGGGCGCCCCGCTCTTTCCCACCGCCGTCGACGAGCTGACACAGCGCTGCAACTGCCCCGACTTCGCGGTGCCGTGCAAGCACCTCGCGGCCACGTTCTACCTGCTCGCCGAGGCGTTCGACGCGGATCCGTTCGAGCTGCTGCACTGGCGTGGCCGGTCGCGCGCGGACCTGCTGGACCGGTTGCGTGCCCGCCGCGCCGAGGCGACCGGCCAACCGGCGTCGGCCGCGCCAACCTCCATCGTGGACACCAGCCGATCGGCGGTCGACGTCCGGTCACCGGCCGGCGCGTCCCGGGCGCTCGCCGGACTGGCCACCACGCCCGTCGCGGAGGCGGTGGACCGCTTCTGGACGGCCCCGGTGCCGCTGCCCGACCGCCCACCCCGACTGGCGACCGGGCCGGATCTCCTGCTGCGCCAGCTCGGTCCGCCCGCGCCGGCCATCGGTGGGCCGGGCCTGCTGGAACGGCTGCGCCGCGCGTACCGGGCCTTCGGCCCGGGGTGAGCCGTCACGTCCAGCGGCGGCGGAACCGCCACATGATCGCCGCGTTGGCCACCAGCACCACCGCGCAGATCGCGCCGGCCAGCCGGCCGGCGAAGACGGCCATCGCCGGGAGCGACGCCCACAGCACGATGGTCAACAACATCAGATAACGGCCCCGACGGGCCCGGACCCGATGGTCGAGCCGGGCGAAGAACGCCGGGTCGCTCTCCCGGAGCTGACGGGTGATCTGGTCGAACCTGCGCTGATCCTCTTTGCTGAGCATGGCGCTGCCTTCCCCTCACGCGTTCAGCGGTTCGGCGGCATACCCGCTGCGACGGCGGCTCACGCTCCTGCTCCTGCTACTTTTCGCCAGCGTGAGGGCACCTCACGTCCGGCTTATCCGAACCTTAAGTTTGCCTGTGGTGGTGAACAGCGGTGAACGGGGCGCGTACGGCCGCGTGGTCCGATCCGTACCCGGCTGGCGCGCGTCCGCCCTGCTGGGAAGGTTGGAACCCGGCCGCGTCGGCCCGTCGGCCTTGAATGCCGTGGTGAGGGCTGTCTTAAGTGCCCTCCCGGGCGTGTTCGGCTCACCTTGAAGGCACCTGAGCGCTTGGTTACTTTGCCGTAGCAACCCCCTCAGGCAACAGTCGCCGCACCTGCCGCACCTGCCCGGTCGCAGCTTCCGGCGCTCATCAGAAATCGAGATTGGTACATGGCCGACCAGAATGTGCCACCACGTCGACCGCGGGACGACCGCGGCTGGGACGGACGCCAGCACCACACCTCGGACACGTACGGCGACCCGACCGCGTCCGCGTCGTACGGATACGACTCGCCCCACCCCTACCAGGGCGGCTACCCGGCGCAGGGCGACCCGCGTGAGCAGTACGTCGACGGGTACGCGTACCACGCGCAGCCCGCCCCCGCCCCGCGTGGGCCGCAGTGGGTCGGCCCGGAGGGCCTCGGTCGTCCCGCCCCGTCCGGCCCGGCCGGCGCCGGACTGCCCACTCTGGACGATGACGGTGAGCCGGGCCGCAAGGTCGGCCGCCGTAAGGCCATGGCCGCCATCGGTGGCACCGCCGCCGTCGTGGCCGGTGGCGCGGCGCTCGCCATGACCCCGCAGTTCCGTGACCTCTTCGGTGACGAGGCGGCGGCCGACGCGACCGGCAGCACGGTGACCGACGGAACCGCGGCGCGTCCCAGCGGCCAGCAGCCCAGCACGGTGCGCACCTACACCGAGCAGAACGAGAGCTACATGGGCTCGCGCGCCGGAGAGGCGCTGAAGAAGAACGCGCCCGCCGGTGGCCGTACCTTCTCCGGCCCGGCGGCGGCCGCCGCGGCGACCGAGGTGACCGTCAAGACGGTGCTCGCCAAGGACCCGATCCTGCACCTGGCCCGGCGGGCCACCTTCGGGGCGACGCCGACCGTCGTCGCCGACATCAAGAAGCAGGGCATCGACGCGTGGATCCGGACGCAGCTCGACCCGGACAAGGTCGAGCCGAGCAAGGCCGAGCTGAAGCTCGCCGAGCTGCCCACCCAGTCGCTCTCCGTGCAGCAGCTGCGTGACCAGCGGGACAAGCTGAACGACCAGGGCGCCCAGCCGGAGCGGGAGGTGGTCGACGCCACCCTGGCCCGGCAGATCTGGTCGAAGCGTCAGCTCTTCGAGGTGATGGTCGACTTCTGGAACGACTTCCTGCACGTCGCCGCCGACTTCGACGGCGGGGAGGTCTACCGCACCTCGTTCGACAAGGACGTCGTGCGCAAGCACGCGCTGGGCAGCTACCCCGAGATGCTGGTGGCGGCGAACAAGCACCCCGCGCTGCTGATCTACCTGAACCAGAAGGACTCCCGCAAGGACGCCATCAACGAGAACCTCGCCCGGGAGAACCTCGAGCTGTACTCGGTCGGCGTCGACGGCGGCTACAAGGAGGGTGACGTCCGGCAGGCCGCCATGCTCCAGACCGGCCGTGGCGTCGACGACAAGGGCCAGTACGTCCTGCGCGTCAACCAGCACTACATGGGCAAGGTGAAGATCCTCGGCTTCACCCACGCCAACACGTTCAGCATCAAGGACGTCAACAACCCGACGGCCAAGGAGATCGCCGCCGTGGACGCGGCGATCGACAAGTACATCACCTACATCGCGCTGCACCCCTCGACCGCGAAGTACGTGGCGCAGAGCCTGGCGACCCGGTTCGTCTCGGACACCCCGCCGAAGTCCCTCGTGGACCGGCTGGCCAAGACGTACAGCAGCAACAACGGCATGATCAAGCCGGTGCTGATGACGCTGTTCAGCTCGTCGGAGTTCTGGGCGGCGGTGGGTCAGAAGGTCCGCCGGCCCATGGAGTACCTGGTCGCCACGTACCGCACCCTGGGCGTCTCGCCCGAGGCGTCGCCGAAGAACAACAACGGCGACAACAAGCGCACCCCGTTCGCCCGGGGCCTGCGGCAGATCCACGACAAGCTGCGCGAGCTGGGCCAGTACCCGATGGGTCAGCCCACCCCGGACGGCTACCCCGACGTCTACGTCGCGTGGACCTCGGCGGGCACCATGGTCAACGGCTGGAACGAGGCCGGCGAGATCGTGGCCGGCTACCGCACCGTCTTCACGTACACCGCCCCGGAGAAGCTGGTCAAGGCGCCGGCCACGGCCGGGGCGTACGTGGACGCGCTGTCCCTGCGGCTCGTGGGCCAGAAGCTGAGCACCCGGGAGAAGAACCTGATCCTCGGCGTGGCCGGTGTGGCGGCGACCGCCAAGGTCGACGCCACGTTCAACGGGGCCATCACCGCCGTAGCGCGGGCGATCCTCGCTTCCCCCCAGCACCACCTCCGGTGAGGCACCCGATGGAGAAGACTGTGTACAACTCTTTCCCCCTGCACCCCGAATGCCCCGACGTGCGACGGCTGGCCGACAACCCGGCCGAGGCGCTGCTGCGCGCCGAGGCCGACCTGGTGGCCGCCGAGAACGCGGCCGAGGCCGACCGCTACCGCCGGCTGGAGGACCTGGAGGAGGCCCAGCAGGACGGGCGCGGCGTCACCCGACGCACGTTCGTCGCCGGTGCCGCGGCCACCGCCACCGCACTGGCCACCGCCCAGTTCGTCACCACCTCGGCGTCGTTCGCGGCCACCAAGACCGGCACGCTGATCCACGTCTTCCTCTACGGCGGCCTGGACGGGCTCAGCCTGGTCGCACCGGACGGCGACCCGGTGCTCGCCAAGGCCCGGCCCGACCTGCTGCTCGGCAACGACTCGCTGGCCCTGAGCCGCGGCTTCAAGCTGACCAGCGCGTTCAAGCCGCTGGAGAGCTTCCTCAAGGCCGGTCAGCTCGGCTTCATCCCGGCGGTCTCCGACGAGCGGCTGTCCCGCAGCCACTTCCAGGCCGCCGACGCCTGCAACTTGGGCGGCCTGCCCAACGAGACCGGTGGCCGGGGCTGGCTCGACGGCCTGGTCGACCACCTCGGCAAGGGCACCGCGTTCCGCAGCGTCGGCATCGGCAGCACGCTGCCCCGCTCGTTGGTCGGCAACAACGGCGCGCTCTCGCTGAACAGCGTCGGCTCGCTGCGCCTCAACGGCGACGACAAGTTCCGGGCCGCCACCGAGAAGGCCATCAAGGGGCTCTTCACCGGGATCAACCACCCGGTGGAGGAGGCCGTCCAGGAGGGCATGGGCGCGCTCGCCACCGCCCAGAAGCTGGCCGCCAAGCCGTACCAGCCCGCCGCGGGCGTCAAGTACGAGGGCGTCGGCAACGCGTTCCAGCAGCTCGCCCAGCTCATCAAGGGCGGCGCCAACGTCCGGGTCGCCACCGTCGGCATGGGCGGCTACGACACCCACGAGAACCAGGGCACGCAGAGCGGCGGCCAGCTGCACCGCCGGCTGAACGAGCTGGCCAGCGCGATGGCGGCGTTCTTCACCGACCTCGGCCCGCAGGCCGCCGACGTGACGATCATGGTGTCGAGCGAGTTCGGTCGCCGGGTCGGCTCGAACACCGGCGGCACCGACCACGGTCACGGCGGCGTGGTCACCGTCCTGTCCGGCAAGAAGCTGGCCGGATCGCTGCTGGGCACCTGGAACGGGCTCAGCAAGTTGGACTCCGGCGACGTGCCGGAATACAACAACATGTTCAACGTCTACGGCTCCCTGGCACAGGGTCGCTTCGGGCTCACCAACGCCGAGGTGCAGAAGGTGTTCCCGCGCATGAAGTACGCCCCGATGAAGCTGTACGCGTGACGTACCCGGGCACCCACGCCGCCGGCCGCCGCACCGGGACCTCGTCCCGGCACGGCGGCCGGTCGGCTGCTCCCGTACCCCCGCAGGTTCCGCAGCGGCGCGGACCCGGCGGCCGGCGGTTGCTGGCCGTGCTGCTGCTGGTCGGGCTGCTGGCCAGCGTGCTGCCGTGGTGGCTGGGTACGCCCGCCGGCTCGCTGCGCAGCACCGCCGCGACCCTCACCGCGGCGGGGCGGATCACCGGCCTGATCGCCGGTTACCTGCTGCTCGTGCAGGTGCTGATGATGAGTCGCCTGCCGGTGCTGGAACGGTGGATCGGCGGTGAGCAGATCGGCCGCTGGCACCGCGACATCGGCGCGACGCTGCTGGTCGCCGTGCTGGCGCACCTGTCGCTGATCCTCGTCGGCTACGCCGACCTGCGGAACCACTCGGTGTTCGCCGAGGTGGGCACGCTGCTGGGCAGCTACGAGGACATGCTCTCGGCCTTCGTCGCCACCGGCATCATGATGGTGATCGGCTTCAGCAGCGTCCGGGCCATCCGGCGGGCGCTGCCCTACGAGCTGTGGCACCTGCTGCACCGCTCCAGCTATCTGGTGCTGCTGCTCGGCTACGGGCACCAGTTCAGCCACGGCGCGCAGCTCTACAAGCCGGGCCCGGTACGTACCGGCTGGATCGCGCTCTACCTGCTGGTGGTCGCCGCGTTGCTCTGGGGACGGGTGATCGCGCCGCTGGCGTTCAACCTGCGCTACAAGCTGCGGGTCGCCGACGTGGTGGCGGAGAGCCCGGACACCATCTCCATCTACCTCACGGGTGAGCGGCTGGGCCGGCTCGAAATGCTCGGCGGGCAGTACTTCCGCTGGCGTTTCCTCACCCCCGGCTGCTGGTGGCAGTCGCACCCGTTCTCCGTCTCCGCCGCCGGGAACGGCCGCTGGCTGCGGCTCACCGTCAAGGTCGTCGGCCGGCACACCGCCGACCTGCGCGACCTCGACCCGGGTACCCGGGTGTGGGCGCACGGCCCGTCGGGCACCTTCACCGCCGCGCACCGGGTGCGCGAGCGGGCGCTGCTGATCGCCGGTGGCAGCGGCATCACGCCCATCCGGGCCATGCTCGAGGAGTTGCCGCCGGGCGCGGCCCTGATCTACCGTGCCCGCACCCCGGCCGACGTGCTGCTCAGCCGCGAGCTGGACTGGCTGGCCCAGGAACGCGACACGTCGATCTGGTACGTCATCGGCTCCCGCGACGACCCCGGCCCCCGCCAGCTCATGAGCCCGGACGGGCTGCGCCAACTGGTACCCGACGTGGCCCGGCGGGATGTCTACCTCTGCGGACCGTCCGGACTCGTCGAGCAGTCGGTGCGTGCGCTGCGCCGCGCCGGTGTGCCCCGCCGGCAGATCCACCTGGCCACCTTCGAACTGTAGGAAGGCATCGCATGCGTCGCGCGTTGCTCGCGATCACCGGCCTGGCCGCCAGCACCACCGCCCTGGTGGTGCTCAAGGGCTCGCCGGGCACCACCCAGGTCGCCCAGAACCTGCCGACCGCGCAACCGGTCAATCCGAGCGGACCGGGGGTCGACCCGAGCGTCGCCCCGGCCGTCGACCCGTCGGGTGCGGCGCCGAAGCCGTCGGAGACCGCCGACGCACCCGCGTCGCCGAAGCCCGGCAAGACCACCGCCAAGCCGTCCGGCACGAAGACCACCGCGAAGGCCCCGACCGCGCCGAAGACCACCAAGGCGCCGCAGCCGACCACTCGCCGGATCACCGGCCCTCCGGTGGACACGGCCAGTGACTACGGGACCGTGACGGTGCAGATCGTGGTGTCCGGCAACAAGATCATTGACGCCACCACGCTGGAACTGCCCAGCGGCGGAGAGTCCGACATCCACAGCGGCGACGTCCGCAGCAAGTACAACGGCACCGGTGGCGAGGTGGTGCAGAAGCAGAGCGCCAACCTCAACACCGTCTCCGGCGCCACCGCGACCAGCAACGCGTACAAGTCGTCTCTGCGGGCCGCGATCGAGCAGGCGTTCTGAGGTGTCGGCCGCGATGACCCGGCCCGGGTTGTGCCGGGTCGAGCACATCATGGGTACGACGATCACCCTGGACCTCGCCGACGACCTGCCTCCCGCGCGCCTACGCGAGCTGGCCGACGACGTCTTCGCCTGGATGCACGAGGTGGACGCCCGGTTCAGCACGTACAAGCCGGACAGCGAGGTGTGCCGGTTCGACCGGGGCGAGGTGCTGCTCTCCGAGGCGTCGGCGGACCTGCGTTTCGTGCTGGAGGCGTGCGCCGACCTGTGGGGCGTCACCGACGGGTTCTTCGACGCGTACGCCACCGGCCGGCTCGACCCGTCCGGGTACGTGAAGGGCTGGGCGGCGCAGGTCGCCTCCGACCGGCTCCTCGCCGCCGGGGCGGCGAACCACTGCGTCAACGCCGGTGGCGACGTCCGCGTACGCGGCTTCTCGCCCACCGGCGAGCCGTGGCGCATCGGCATCCGGCACCCGTGGGACGAGATGGCGACCTGCCTGGTGCTCGCCGGCACCGACCTGGCGGTGGCCACCTCCGGCGTCTACGAGCGGGGCCGGCACGTGCTGGACCCACGCCGGGGCGCCCCGGCCAGCGGGCTGCGCTCGGTGACCGTGGTCGGCAGCGACCTGGGTGTCGCGGACGCCTACGCCACCGCCGCCCTGGCCATGGGCGCGGCGGGAACCGGCTGGCTGGACCGCCTGACCGACCACACCTACGCGGTCGTCACCGACGACGCCCGCCAGTTCCACTCCGCCGCCCTAGCACTGACGGTCTGACCCGCCCCGCGACCCGCTCCTGCCCCCGCTCCTGCCCCACGACCCGCGCCTGCCCCGCGACCCGCTCCTGCCCCGCGATCTTGCAGTTTCGGTTGTCGATTCGCCCCTCGTGAGGGGGAATGTCACCGCACAAAGTGCAAGATCGACGAGGTGGGGGCCGTGGGGCTGGAAGGGTTAGCGGAGGGGGCGGTGGGTGGTGGCGGGGCGGGTGCCGGTGGGGCGGGGGCGACCTGGGCGGGAGCCTGTGGGGCGGGTGCCGGCCCAGCGGTGCCCTCGTTGGCCGCGCCTGGGCGGCTCGGTGCCGCCGGGATACGGCGACCGGTCGTGTGTGGACATCGTTCCCCCGTTCGTGCCGCGCGTTCGCGCCGTCACCTGCTCAACGAGGACCGGTGGTCCGGCGACGCTGTCGGTCACCGGATCGGATCGCATCGTCGGCCGGCCCCGGCTCACCTGCCCCGGCGGGGGAGCGGCAGGTGCCCGGGGAGCAGGTCGTGGGTGAGCGTCACCCCGCTGGCCCGCAGCGCCTCGATCAGGGTGTTCTGCACCAGGTACGAGTCGGGGAGCTGCCAGCGGGCCTGCTCCGGCGCGACCGCCCAGCGGACCGTCCCCTCCGGCAGCCGGGTCGGCGGCGCGGGGATCCACGATCCCGGCCCGTGCCGGACCACGTGGAAGCAGTGCTCCAACTCCGGCCGCAGCGGGTCACCGGGGCGCACCAGGAACATCCACCGGCCGGTGGGGGTGACCAGCACGGGCCCGCGTACGCCGGTGCCGGCCGGGTGGGTCTGCACGGCGTCGAGGACGTGCCGGCCGAGGTGCGCCGGCACCTCCAGCACGTCGAAGGTCCGCCCGGTGGGCAGCAGTACGCCGTGTGGACGCGTCCGCCACCAGGTGGCCACCCGGGCCGGGTCGGTGGTGGCGGCCAGCTCCCAGTTCTCCAGCGCGGGGTGGCAGCCCACGGTGGGACAGCCGGCCCGACCGCACACGAACCTGCTGCGGGCGAGGCAGGCGCCGGGCGTCACCTCCCACCCGTGTACGGCGTACCGGATGGCGACCCGGCGCAGCCGGACGCGTTCCAGCGGCGACAGTTCGGCGACGCGTGGTCCGACGTTCCCCCACATGTGTGCCATCTCCCCTCGGTCGGGCCCGGCGGACGCCAGGTCGCAGTTCGAACGCCGTCACTGCCGTAACCCACGATCGTTGAGGTTGACGAACGGCTCGTGCAACTTGCACGAAAAGTACGAGGACTGGCTGTCCGGCTGACGTACAGGCTGTGCGACCAGCGAAAACTGCAAGACGAACGACTGAATCGCCGCACCCACGGACAGTGCCCCGCCCGTTCGGCGGTGGCAGGGGAGGAATGGGCAGATGGACGAGCTACCCATTGGCCGGCGAGTGGCCTACTGGCGGGGGCGGCGCAAGATGTCGCAGCAGGTCTTCGCGGACCGCCTGGGCAAGTCGAAGAGCTGGGTCGACAAGGTCGAGCGGGGCGTCCGCCGGCTGGACAAGTTCTCGGTCCTCTACGAGATCGCCGACATCCTCCAGATGGACGTGCAGCTGCTGCTGGGTCGGGACCCGGAGCGGCGTACGGACGCCTTGAACTGCATCGACCAGATCGAGGTGCAGGAGATCCGGGCGGCCCTGGAACGGTACGACTCGATGAGCGCGTACTTCGACGCCGTGCCGTACCCGCCGCCGCTGGACGACATGCGCAAGGCCGTCAACCACGCCTGGCTCACCTACCAGTACGGCCGCTACGGGATGCTCACCCGCGCGCTGCCCAAGCTGCTGCGCGACGCGCAGGCCGCCGACGCCGCCTACAGCGGGGCGCAGGCGCCGGAAGCGGCACACCTGCTCGGGCAGGTCTACCAGATCGCCTCCTCGGTGCTGCGCAAGCTCGGCGAGTTCGAGCTGGCCTGGCTGGCCGCCGACCGGTCGATGGCGGTGGCCCAACGCGCCGACGACCCGCTGCTGGCCGGGATCGCCACCACGCGGGTCTGCAACGCCCTGGTCGCCATGGGCCGGGCCCGGCCGGCGCTGGAACTGAACGTGCAGATCGCCAACCGGTTGGCCCCCGGCGGCGGCAACGACGTGTCGCCGGCCCGGCTGTCCGTCTACGGGATGCTGCTGTTGCAGGGGGCCATGGCGGCGTCCCGGATCGGCGACTCGGCCAGCGTCGACGACCTGATCAACTGCGCGGAGGAAGCCGCCACCCTGCTCGGCGGCGACCATAACCACTACTGGACGTCGTTCGGCCCGACGAACGTCGAGCTGCACCGGGCCGCCGCCGCCGTCGAGCTGGGCGACGGGGGCCGGGCGGTGGAGGTGCACCAACTGCGCATCGCGGAGCCCGACTTCAACGCGCTGCTGCCCGAGCGCCGGGCCCACCACCTGCTCGACATCGCCCGTGGGTACGCCCAGATCGGCGACGTGGCCAACGCCGGGGAGATGCTGCTGCTCGGTGACCGGCTCGCGCCGTCGGAGATCCGCTGCCGACCGATCGCCCACGAGGTGATGTCCGACGTCCTTCGTCGCACACGGGGTGCGCCGCCTTCTCCGGTAGCGGAGTTGGCTGAGCAAATGGGAGTAGGGGTATGAGCACGGAGCCGGTGTGACGACCGGCGGACCACACACCAGCGAGCACCGTGCGGTGCTCTACGTCATCGCCTGCGGTTCGCCGTTGGCCCGTCACGTCGGCCGCCTGGTCGAGTTGGCCCAGGCCGACGGCTGGGACGTCTGCGTGATCACCACGCCGGACGGCGCGAAGTTCGTCGACCGGGCGGCCCTTCATCGACAGACCGGCCACCCGGTACGGACGCACTACAAGAATCCCGGCGACCCGGACGTGCTGCCGCCCGCCGACGCCATGGTCGTCTGCCCGGCGACCGTGAACACGGTCAACAAGTGGGCGGCGGGTATCGCCGACACCCTCGCGCTCGGCCTGCTCGTCGAGGCGCAGGGCAGGGGCATCCCGATCGTCGCCGTGCCGTACACCAACGTCGCGATGGCCGCCCACCCGGCGTTCCGGGCCGGCGTGGCCCGGCTGGCGGACTGGGGGATCACCGTGCTCTTCGGTGACCACGTGGTCGCCCTGCACCCACCCGGTACGGGAGAGCAGCACATGCACGCCTTCCCCTGGGCGATGCCGCTCGCCGCCCTGCGGACCGTCGCGTACCGCGCCGCCTGAGCCCGCCCGCCCGGTCCCGGTCGACGCGGCCGGGGCCGGGTGTCGCCGCCAGACGGGCTCGACGCCGGTAAGCTGGCCCGCCGTGAGCACAAGCCGATCCGCCCCCACGGTGAGCGACGTGGTGGCCGAGGTGGAGCGCCGCTATCCGCCCGTCTGGGCGCAAGAGTGGGATCGTGTCGGCCTGGTGCTCGGTGAGCCGACTGCCCCGGTCCGCCGGGTGCTCTGCGTGGTCGACGTGGTGCCCGAGACGGTCGCCGAGGCGCTGGCCGTCGAGGCAGACATGATCGTCGCGCACCATCCGCTGCTGCTACGCGGGGTGTCGTCGGTCGCGCCGACGACCGTCAAGGGGCGGATCGTCCACGAGCTGATCCGGGCCGGCGTGGCGCTGTACGCGGCGCACACCAACGCCGACGTGGCCTCGCCGGGCGTCTCCGACGCTCTCGCCGCCCGGTTCGGCCTGACCGGGCTGCGACCGCTGCAACGGCCCGCGCCCGGCTCTCCCGCTCACGGCGACGACCGTGGTTTCGGCCGGATCGGGGAATTGCCCCACCCGATGAGCCTCGCCGAGCTGACCCGGCACGCCGCCGCCGTGCTTCCCGTCACGTCCTGGGGAGTTCGCGCCGCGGGCGATCCCCGGCGTATGGTTCGTACCCTCGCCGTCAGCGGCGGATCGGGAGACAGCTTCCTCGGCGCCGCGACCGCCGCCGGGGTGGATGCGTTTCTCACCTCCGACCTGCGGCACCATCCGGCCAGCGAGCACGTCGCCGCCGATGGTCCCGCCCTGATCGAGGCCGCCCACTGGGCGACCGAACGACCGTGGCTGGACGACCTGGCCGCTTTCCTGCGGGAGGCTCCGGGCGTCGAGACGCTGGTGTCCGACCTGGACACCGACCCGTGGACCGTGCACGCCGCCGCACCCGTTGTGGACGACAAGGAGCCCGACCGTGAAGGCTGACCCCCAGGTCCAGCGCCGCCTGCTCGACCTTCAGGCGCTCGACACCAACCTCGCCCAGCTCGCGCACCGCCGCCGGTCGCTGCCGGAGCGGGCCGAACTGGAGGCACTGGCCCGGGAGCTGTCGTCGCTGGAGGACGAGCGGGTACGCGCCCAGGTGGCGGTCGACGACCTGGACCGGGACATCGCCCGCCTGGAGAAGGACGTCGAGCAGGTCCGCGCCCGCAAGGAGAAGGACCAGAACCGGCTCGCCGCCGGCACCGGCCCGGCCCGGGAGCTGGAGGCGCTCCAGCACGAGCTGGCCTCGCTCAACCGGCGTCAGGGTGACCTGGAGGACGCCGAGCTGGAGTTGATGGAGCAGCGGGAGACCGCCCAGGGCGTCCTGGACGGCGTGGAACAGCGCCTCGCCGACGCCCGGGAGAAGCGGGCCGCCACCGAGCAGCGTCGGGACGACGCGCTGGCCGAGATCGCCAAGGAGGAGGAGTTCAAGCGGGGCGCCCGCCAGCCGCTCGCGGCCGACCTCCCCGGCGACCTGGTCACCCTCTACGACAAGATCCGCGAGGACACCGGGCTGGGCGCGGCGCTGCTCACCGCCGGCCGTTGCGGCGGCTGCCGGCTGGAACTCTCCGGCGCCGACCTGGCCCGCATCCGCCAGGCCGCCCCGGACGACGTGGTCCGCTGCGAGGACTGCCGGCGGATCATGGTCCGCACCAACGAGTCGGGTCTGTAGGTCGTGGCGCCGCGCGTGGTCGTCGTCGAGGCCGACGGCGGGTCCCGGGGCAACCCCGGGCCGGCCGGCTACGGCGCGGTGGTGCGTGACCCGGAGACCGGCGAGGTGCTCGCCGAACGCGCCGAGTCGTTGGGTACGGCGACCAACAACGTCGCCGAGTACCAGGGCCTGATCGCCGGTCTGCGGGCCGCCGCCGAACTGGACGCCGCCGAGGTGGACGTCCGGATGGACTCCAAGCTGGTCGTCGAGCAGATGTGCGGCCGGTGGCAGATCAAGCACCCCGGCCTGCGTCCGCTCGCCGCGCAGGCGGCCGCGCTGGTGGGCCGCTTCGGCGCGGTCCGCTTCACCTGGATCCCGCGCGAGGAGAACCGGCACGCCGACGCGCTCGCCAACGCCGCGATGGACGCCGCCACCGGCCGTACCACCCCGCCGACGTCCCCGAGCGCGCCCGCCTCGGCCACTGCGCCGCAAGGAGGCGCGTCGGCGGGCAGCGACCCGGCGACCGCGCCGGCCTCCTGGGAGCCCCGTCCGAGCTTCACGGCCACCCGGCTGATCCTCGTGCGGCACGGCGAGACCGCGTACACCGAGCAGGGCCGCTACTCCGGCCGCGGCGACGTGCCGCTCTCGGAGCGCGGCCGTGCCCAGGCCGCCGCCACCGGCACGCGCGTGGCCGCGCTGGCCCCGTCCGTCGCGGCCGTGCTCAGCTCACCCCTGTCCCGGTGTACGGCCACCGCGGCGGCGATCGCCGACGCGATCGGTGACGTGCCGGTACGCACCGAAGCCGACCTGATCGAGTGCGACTTCGGGCAGTGGGAGGGGCGCACCTTCGCCGAGGTACGCCAGCAGTGGCCGGGGGAGATGGACGCCTGGCTGGCATCGGCGCGGATCGCCCCGCCCGGCGGCGAGTCGTTCACCCAGGTCGCCGAACGGGTGCGTCGGGTCGTCGAGGCGCTGCCGAAGGCGTACCCCGGAGAGACCGTGGTGGTCGTCTCGCACGTCTCGCCGATCAAGCTGGCGCTGCGCGACGCCCTCGCCGCCACCGACGGCTTCCTGCACCGGCTCTTCCTGGACGCGGCCGGCATCTCGGTGCTCGACCTGTGGCCCGACGGCGGCATCGCCGTCCGCACGGTCAACGACACCGCGCACCTGCCCTCCGCCTGAGCAGCGCGCCCCCGCCATTCGGCGCAGCCGATGCGCCGTTCGGCGCAGAGCCGTCCGCACCGTGATCGCGACGGCGGTCACCGAGTCGTAGCCTCCGGCGGTTACATCGACTGTCTCGATTCCCCGGAGGTGTGTCAGATGGCTGCACCCGAACCGGAGGCGCCTACCAGGGCGCCCTCCAGGGCGAAGGACCACAGCCCCTGGAACTGGTTGCTCCTGATCCCCATTGTGGTGCCGCTCGTCCCGGCGTTCTTCAACAGTGACGCGCCCCGAATCTTCGGATTCCCGCGCTACTACTGGCTGCAACTGGCCTGGATCCTGCTCGGCGTCTCCACCACGACGCTCGTCTACCAGATGACGAAGAAGCGGGGGACCCGCTGATGTGGCGCGACCATCTCACCGAGATCATCGTCTTCTCGCTGCTGTTCCTGCTGGTCAGCGCGATGGGCTTCGTGGCCGCCCGCTGGCGCGCGCCGAAGGACATGGCGCACCTCGACGAGTGGGGCCTGGGCGGGCGCAGCTTCGGTGGCTGGATCACCTGGTTCCTGGTCGGCGGTGACCTCTACACGGCGTACACCTTCGTGGCGGTGCCGGCCCTCATGTTCGGAGCCGGGGCGGCCGGGTTCTTCGCCGTGCCGTACACGATCGTCGTCTACCCGCTGGTCTTCCTGGTGCTGATCCGGCTCTGGTCGGTCTCGCACCGGCACGGCTTCGTCACCCCGGCCGACTTCGTCCGTCGGCGGTTCGACTCGCCCGTACTGGCGCTGCTCATCGCGATCACCGGCATCGTCGCCACCATGCCGTACATCGCGCTGCAACTGGTCGGCATCGAGGCGGTCCTCAAGACGATGGGCGTGACGGGTGACAGCGCCCTGGCCCGGCATCTGCCGATCATCATCGCGTTCGCCATCCTCGCCGCGTACACCTACCAGTCGGGGCTGCGCGCGCCCGCGCTGATCGCGTTCGTCAAGGACAGCCTGATCTACATCGTCATCCTGGTGGCGGTCATCTACCTGCCGTACAAGCTCGGCGGCTGGGGCGACATCTTCGACGCGGCGGACGCGAAGTTCCAGGCGTCCCCGAACCCGAACGACGGCATCCTGCTCAACGGCAACAACCAGCTCCAGTACGTCACGTTGGCGTTCGGCTCCGCGTTGGCCCTGTTCCTCTACCCGCACAGCATCACCGGCGTCCTGGCCAGCCGGAACCGTGACGTGATCAAGCGCAACATGTCGGCGCTGCCCGCGTACAGCCTGCTGCTCGGGTTGATCGCGCTGCTCGGCTACATGGCCATCGCGGCCGGGGTGAAGCCGCTGCCGGGGGCCAAGGAGGGCAGCGTCGACAACAACACGATCGTCCCGCTGCTGTTCGACCAGCAGTTCCCGGACTGGTTCGCCGGCGTCGCGTACGCGGCCATCGGCATCGGCGCGCTGGTGCCGGCGGCCATCATGTCGATCGCGGCGGCGAACCTGTTCACCCGCAACATCTACAAGGAGTACCTGAAGAGGGACGCCTCCCCGGCGCAGGAAGCCAACGTCTCGAAAATCACCTCGCTGGTGGTCAAGGTCGGCGCGGTCGCCTGCATCGTCTTCCTCGACCCGCAGTTCTCGATCGACCTCCAGCTCATCGGCGGCGTCATCATCCTCCAGACGCTGCCGGCGGTGGCGCTGGGCCTCTACACCCGCTGGTTCCACCGCACCGCCCTGATCGCCGGCTGGGTCGCCGGCATGGGCCTCGGCATGTGGATGCTGTACCAGGTCGCCAGCCCGACGAAGAAGCACTTCGGAGGCTCGGCGTTCCCGCTGTCCGAGTTCGGGTTCGACACCAAGAAGACGATCTACGTGGGCATCGTGGCGGTGCTGGTCAACCTGGCCGTCGCGGCGCTGGTGACGCTGATCCTGCGGGTACTGAAGACGCCCGACGGAGTCGACGGCACCGAGCCGGACGACTACTTCGCCGACGAGGGCGACCCGCGCGTCACCCCCGGCGTCGACCGCGACGCCGACTCGGCCCGCGAACCTGTCGCCTGACCCGCGTTTCCCGTTTCTCGTCCACCGTTCCCGTTCCCCCGGGCGCCTGCCGCGAGGCCGGCGCCCGGGGGCGCTCGGCAGGCCCGCCGCACCTCAGCACCCATCGCCCCTGGCCCCTGGCCCTCCATCCGGCGCTCGCCACCCGTCACCCGGCGCGCGCCAATCGCGGTCGAGGTTGCCCGTCGCCCGTTGCGTGCGCTGTCGCGAGTCACCCACCGACCAAGATCGTGCTCGATCCTTGTTCTAGTGGTGTCGGGCGGCGGGGGATGCCACTACATCCACGATGTTGCGCGATCTTGGGGCGAAACGGCTAAGCCACAGCGTCCGTAAGCCCGGACGGTGGCGGTGCAAGGGCCCGCGCGCCCACCTTCCACGTCGATCATGGAGTTCTGGTGCCCGGGTGGTGGCTAAATGCGCCTGTCCGTGTCCCACCACCACTCCATGATCAACGGGCCAGGCAGGATCGGTCCCGGCAGGGGTGAGGTCAAGACGGGCCGGGCCGGGCCGGGCGGGGCCAGGTCGGGGGGGGGGGGGGCAACTTCAGGGTTGTTGCTGTTTCGGGCGGGGCGGAGGCAGCAACAACCCTGAAGTTGCGCGGATCTTGACGTTCAGCGGGGGCGGTTGCGGTTTACCAGGGCCTGGTTGAGGCGGCCCAGCAGCCGTGCGAGGGTTTCTCGGTCCTCGGGGCTCCAGTCGGACAGCATGTCGCCGTAGAGCCGGGTCCGGGCCGCCTGTACGGCGGCCATCCGCTGGAGGCCGGCCGTGGTGGGGGAGATGACCGTGCCGCGCCCGTCCGTGGGGTCGGGGGCGCGGGCGATGAGGCCGTCGCGTTGCAGGGCGGAGACCTGCCGGGTCACCGTCGAGCCGTCCAGGTTGAGCCGCGCGGCGAGCGCGGAGACGTTCTGCGGGCCGGCGGCGTCGAGGTGCCGCAGGATGACGTACGCCGCTCGGTCGAGCACCCGGTGCTCGGCGGACCCGCTGGCCCGTCGGGTGGCCTCGCCGAAACGCATCAGCAGGGCCACCTCGGTCTCGATCAGTCCGAGGGTGCTCTCGTCGTCGTCGCTCATAGCTGTAGGATACAGGGTAAATACCTGTACGATACAGCTAATTGGGGAGTCGGAGTGGATCGGTCATCCGAACCAAACCGCAGTGCCATCTGCGCCACCACGCTGGTGGCGTTCCTCGCCATCGCCGGCATCGCCGTCGTCGACCCGATCCTGCCCGCCATCGGCGAGGCGATCGGGGTCACCGCCTGGCAGGTCGAACTGCTGTTCACCGCGTACATCGCGGTCATGGCCCTGGGCATGATCCCGGCGACGCTCGCCAGCGGCCGCTTCGGCTTCAAGCCGGTGCTGGTCGCCGGTGTCTCGGTGGTCGGCCTGGCCGCCATCCTCGCCTCGTTCAGCGGCAACATCGTGCAACTCTCCGTGCTGCGTGGCGTGTGGGGCCTGGGCAACGCGATGTTCTTCGCCACCGCGATGGTGGTGTTGGTCAACCTGGCCGTCGACCGGGAGTGGGTGGTCGGCCTCTTCGAGACCGCCCTCGGTCTCGGCTTCGCCGTCGGCCCGCTGATCGGCGGCCTGCTCGGTGAGGTGAGCTGGCGGCTGCCGTTCTTCGTGTGCGGCGTGTTCATGGTCCTCGCCCTCGCCGTGGCCGCCCGCAAGCTGCGCGAGCCCACCAACCGCCAAGCGCCGGTACGCGTCGGCCAGATCTTCGCCACCTACCGCCGCCCGGCGTTCATCGCGCTCTGTGCGGTCACCGCCGCGTACAACTTCGTGTTCTTCGTCGTGCTCGGCTACACGCCGCTCTTCCTGGGCCTGGACGTGATCCCGCTGGGCCTCGCCTTCACCGGCTGGGGCCTCGGCCTGGCCACCGGCATCCTGGTGATCGGCCACCGGCTCGCCCACCGGATCGGCGCGGTACAGACCGTCGGCGTGGCCATCGCCGGGCTGCTGGTCTGCATGGTCCTCTTCGCGACCTCCACCAGCACCGCCGAGGCGCTCGTGGTGCTGGTCCTCGCCGGCCTGTGCATGGGCCTGGCCAACGCCAACCTCACCGACCTGGCGCTCGGCCTCGGCTCCAGCGACCGCCGGCTCGCCACCGGCGCGTTCAACCTGGTCCGCTGGGGTGCCGCCGCGCCCGCCCCGATCATCTCCGGCAAGCTCGCCGAGCAGTCCCTGGCGCTGCCGTTCTGGGTCGGCTTCGGGGTGCTCGCCGTCGGGGTGCTGGTCTACCTGGCGTTCGCGCACATGATGGCCGCCGGTTACGGCGAGCGGGTCCTCTGGTCCCGCTGGAACCGTGCCGCCGCCGACACCGAGAAGTCCGTCGAGGAGCCGGTAGGCGAGGCCTACTGACCCGTCCCACTAGCCCGCCCGCCCGCGCCGCCCGCCCGCGCCGCCCGCCCGCGCCGCCCGCACCGAGATCCGCGCACTTTCGGGGATGTTGCTGCTTCCGGGTCTGCTGAGGCAGCAACATCCCGGATGTTGCGCGGATCTCGGCAGCGACGCCGGGCGGGCGACGCCGGGCGGGCGGGCGGGGGTGCGTCAGCGCAGGGCGCGGTAGAGCAGGTAGAGGCCGATCGTCGTGCCGAACACCACGATCAGGGTCTTGAGCACCACCGGCGGCAGCCGGCGGACCAGCCGCGCGCCCGCGTACCCCCCAAGGAGGGTGGCGGGCGCGACCACCGCGACCGCCGCCCAGTTCAGCGGGCCGAACAGGGCGAAAATCACGAGCGTGGTCAAGCCCACCACGGCCGAGAGCAGGTTCTTGATCGCGCTCACCCGCGCCAGCGTCGCGTCGAGCACCAGGGCCAGGCCGGCGACCAGCATCACCCCGAGCGCCGCGCCGAAGTAGCCGCCGTACACCGCGCCGAGCGCGACCATCGTCTGGACCGCGACCGTCCGCCGGCGTGGCGACAGGTCCTTGGGGTGGCCGACCAGCCGGCGTAGCGGGTCCTGGAAGGCCAGGACCGCGGTCGCGCCGAGCACCAGAAAGGGTACGACCAGCTCGAACGCGCGGGCCGGAGTCGCCAGCAACAGCAGCGCCCCGACGATCGTGCCGACGATCGTGGTGGGCACCAACGTGGCGAGCGCGCGGGGGCGCGGCAGGTCCTGGCGGCTGCCCGCCACGCTGGCGACGTACCCGGGGAAGACGGCGACGGAGTTGCTGACATTCGCGGGTACCGGCGGCAGCCCGACCGCGATCATCGCCGGGAACGTGATCAGCGAACCACCACCGGCCACCGCGTTGACCGTGCCCGCGGCGAGACCGGCGGCGAGCAGCAGCGCGGCGTGGGAGAGATCCATAGCCCCACGAGGCTAGCCCCCGCCTGCCGAGCTGGCGTCGCCGGATCGCCCATGAGCTGCGCGATCTTGCGGGCGGGGCATACCGGCCATCGTCGGGGTGGAGGTGCGACGGACGAGTCGCTCGGGCGTGCGCCCCGCTTGGCCGGGGGCGGCTCGGTGAGCTCCGGAAGCGGGGTGTGGACTACGGGGATGCCCTCACATCTGGACTTCCTCGCTGATGTCGCGGTCACCGGCACGGTCCTCGGCGTCGGCCCCGGCTCCCGCCCGGACGACTGGCCGGGCGTCCTGGGCGCCGACTTCCATGAGGCATCGTGGACCGATCACCACCTGGTGCGGCAGTTCGGGTTCGTCGATGCCAACTTCCATGACGGAACGGGCGAGTGGATTTGTGGTGACGTCGACGTCAAACTCTGGCAGTTGCACCGGTTCGACGACTTCGTCCCCGAGGCGATCCTCGGCCGGTACGGGGACTTCCCGCCGCGAGTGCCGTTCGAGGAGGTCGCCGACCGGCTCGTCAGCGCGGGCGTGGAGATCTATCACGTCAGCCGGGTGCATGTGGCGTCCCTCGAACAGTATTGGATACCGGATGGCAAGGTCATGTTCTCGTTGATCTCCGAGTACCAGCGGGACGACCTCCCCGTACTGCGGATCGGGGACATCCATGCGGTGTCCGCCACCGGCGTCGACCTTCGGGCGGAGCTGCTGACCCGCTATCGCTGACGGGGATCAGGTCGTCTGCCTCTGATCCGAGGTCTGACCCGTGCCGCTGCTGTGGCACGCTTCAGCAATGATCGAGCTCGCGGACATCGAGGCCGCCGCCGGCCGGATCGCCGGCCATGTGGTCCACACACCGACAGTGCCCAGCCCCGGCCTGTCCGAGCTGCTCGGCGTGCCCGTCACCGCCAAGCTGGAGCTGTTGCAACGTACCGGGTCGTTCAAGGCGCGCGGCGCGGCCGCGAAGCTGCTCGTCCTGGACGACGCCGAGCGGGCGGCCGGCGTGGTGGCGGTCAGCGGCGGCAACCACGGCATCGCGGTCGCGGTGATGGCCGGCGCCCTGGGCGTGGCGGCGACCGTGGTGATGCCCCGGACGGCGCCGGCGCGTGCCATCGAGGTGGCCCGCGCGGCCGGCGCGGACGTCCACTTGACCGACGGCATGTCCGCCGCGTTCGCGCTCATGTCCCGGCTGCGGGAGGACGGCCTGACCCTGCTGCACCCGTTCGACGACCCGGTGGTGCTCGCCGGGCAGGGCACGGTCGGACTGGAGTTCGCCGACGACGCCGGTGAGTTGACCGACGTGCTGGTCAGCGTCGGCGGCGGGGCGCTGATCTCCGGGGTGGCCGCGGCGCTGCGGGCACGTCGCCCGGGGGTACGGATCTGGGGCGTGGAGACCGAGGGCGCACAGGCGATGTCGCAGGCACTGGCCAAGGGTGGGCCGGTCGAGGTGCCGCTGTCGTCGATCGTCACCACGCTCAGCGCGCCGACCGTCTCGCAGCTCACCTACGACCACGTGACCGCCCTGGTCAGCGACGTGCTCGTGGTCTCCGACGCCGAGGCGGTCCGGGGGACGGTGGAGTTGGCCGAGCACGCGAAGGTCTGGGCCGAGCCGGCCGCCGGATGCCTGCTGCCGGCCGCCCGCCAGGTACGGGAGCGGGTGGGTGACGACGCCCGGTTGGGTCTCGTGCTCTGCGGCGGCAACTCGACGGTCGCCGACGTCGCGTCGTGGACGGCGAGCCTGGGGGCCTGAGCGCCCTCGGGCGTCTGCCGGGCTCGACGCGTCGTTCCTGCGTCCCGGCCGTCTCGCCCTCGTCGGCCGCGCCGGCCCGCCACCGTCATCGGCCGAGCCGGGGTGGGAAGGGGCGTCCCCGCCCCGCCGTTAGGATGGGGGCGCGACGGACGAGTCGACCGGGCGGTCGCGTCGGCGGGCTCCGGCCCGCCGCCGAGGAACGTCCGGACTCCACAGGGCAGGGTGGTTGTTAACGGCAACCCGGGGCGACCCGCGGGACAGTGCCACAGAAAACAGACCGCCGACCCCAACGGGGACGGTAAGGGTGAAACGGTGGGGTAAGAGCCCACCAGCACCCCGGGTGACCGGGGTGGCTCGGTAAACCCCACCCGGAGCAAGGCCAAGCAAGGGCCGTCACCGCAAGATGACGACCCGGCGCAGACGCTCGAGGGCTGCCCGCCCGATGTCTGCGGGTAGGCCGCTGGAGCCTGCCGGCAACGGCAGGCCGAGATGGATGGCCGCCGCCGTCGCGAAACCCCTTGGGGTACGCGCCGTGCACAGAATCCGGCGTACAGGTCGACTCGTCCGTCGCCCACCAGCTCAGAGACCTGATCAAGGCTCTGAGCTGGTTCTAGGCTCAAGATCGACGGTTCGACTAAGCGATGACCTGGTACCGCGCGAGCATAGACAGGACAGTTTCGATGCGGGCTGTCAGCAGATCGTCGGGCGCGTGGTGGACCTGAACCGTGGTGATGATGGATCCGGGGTCGTTCGCCAGCTCTACACGGAGCGTGGCGACGGTCCCGATGAGTGGGTAGTCGTACCACCCGTGCGGATCGTCGGCGTCCGTGCCTCTCAACCCGGCCTCGATGGCATCCCAGTCCCAGGCGTCGGCCTCGTAGTCGACCAGGGCTGCCAGTGACTCGATCAACGGGCGGACATTCGCAGCGAGGACCCAACTGCGGGTGCTCGTGGACGCACTCGCCCGAAGGCTGTCGCTCATGCACGTCAGGCTAGAGGGCAGTGAGCCGGTGAGCGTGCTCCTCGTCGACCGCGGGTGACGTTTGGGGACGGTGTGCCCGGCCGGGCGCATTGCACGAAGCGCAGCCGGGGCCGCGCCCTGGCCGTGATGATCTAACCCTTGTCGCCGTCCGACGACGCATGCCAGGCTTCGCCGATGACCTTGCTGCGGCTGATCGAGACGACTCCCGGGCGGTACTCGCTGTTGTTGAATGCCGGGGACTCGCCGGTTGACGACCTGGTCGAGGAACTCGGACACGAGCCGAACGGGTACTTCTGGGAGGGCGTGGCGCAGGTTCTCGTCAGCACCGAGGCTCAAATGCTCGAGGGCCGGTTCTCCTATGACCCCGAGGGTGGAATGTTTTGTGCCTACGGGACTGATCGTGAAGCGCTGGAAGAGTTGGCAGCACGAATGAGGGTGGTCGCGACCGACGGTGAACGGATGCGGCGGTTGATCACGGATGCCGAGGCGCGCGGGTTCGAGTTCGACGACTGACCGCCAGGGTGAAAACTGTCTGTCCTCAGCCGTCGACCTTTCTCGCGTGGGTTATCCGGTAGGCAGGGCTCGTAAGGCGGTCTAGCGTCGTTGGGTGAGCTTCGGCACCTACGCCCGCCGCGTGCGCAACGCTGAGCTGCCGTACCGGCAACGGGTCTCTGCGCTGAGCTCTTGCGTGCAGTTGTACCGGCCGATCGGCTTCCACGCCACGCTGAGTTTCCTTGAGGAGATCGCCGGACCGTTCGACCGCGACGAGGCGGCGTTGCTGCGCGCGTTGGACGCCCTCGTGGCGAGTCGTACGGGCTGGCATGCCGATCTCCGCGAGTACGCCGCCGAACGGAAGCTCGCCAAGCGCCGTGGGCAGCGGAGCCCTCACCCGACCGAGCGGAACACGAACGGCTTTCCCCGGTGCTGGTACGGCGCTCCCGGACGGGCTGCTCTGCACGCCGTGCGGTACTGGCGTCAGCATGAGGCACCCGGGCTGCTGGCAGAGCCGGATTCGATCACGTTGGACCTGGCCGCCTGCGTCACCGCGTCCCTGGCCGCAGGCGGCTCACTGCTATCCGCCGAACGAGAAGTGCTGAGCGCAACCGTCGAAGCTCTGCGGCAGCGGATGGGGTCCGAGACGTGGCGCAATGACTCGCAGGCTTACTACCGGGCGTTCGACCTGCTGAAGGTCGCACGGCACCTCGAGATGGCCGCCGACCCAGCGCCCGCATCCGTTGCCAGCGCGCGACCTAGATGCGGCCGCGATTACGGCCGCGCGACGACCTGAGCGACGAACGCCCGCCAGGCTGCCGGACCGAAGGTCAGTGCTGGGCCAGCGGGGTCCTTGCTGTCCCGTACGCCGACGATGCCGGGCAGATTGTCGGCGACCTCGACGCAGTTGCCGCCGGACGATCCGCTGCGCCGGGACTTGCGCCAGATGGCGTTAGTGAGGTCCATGATGGCTCTGCACTTCCTTCATCAGCTCGTTGGACTGTCGGCGCGGGAGTGCTTCGTTGCGAACGTTCTCCCACCTTGCCTGGAGAGTATCCAGCCGATCTTCCGTGTTGACCACGATGCCGCCTAGCTGATTCTCAAGGTGCCCGACCCACGCCCCGTCGCTGGCTCGGGCCAGCGCGAACGGCCCGGACAGCCCGATGTGCAGGCCCGCGCCAGCCGGAATCACGTGTACGTGGACGTGTGGCAGTTCGGCGATGGCGATGAGGTGGACACCATCCGTGGGTTGACCACGCCGTGTACCTTCGCCGCCGTTATGACCAGCGACCGCGACGCGACGCCCAGCGAGATAGCCACACCGGGGTGGAAGGGCACCGTCGGCTGTCTCGCGGCCGTCGTCATGCTGTGCGCCGTCTGCGCCGGAGTGACGTTTGTGCTCGGCTCGGCGATAGATTTCCGGCAACGCTTCGTTCCGTGGTTCGCCGAGTTGGCTTGCCAGGCCTCCGGCTGCGGCCGGTTCTCCATGGCCACGATCGGCTGGAGTGTGCGGGCGACTGCTGTCGTTATGGTGGCCGTGCTTGCGCTCGTGTACCGGCCGCGTCGATGGCTCTTCTACGTTCTCCTGCTCCCAGCTGTGGGGCTGGTTGTTCCAGGTCTGCTGCTCTCGGACGTCACGTACGAGACTGGCCACGAGCCGTGGATGAGAGACCTCGTGGTCGGGGTGCCGAACGGAGACGCCCTCGTGGTCGGGATCCACTGCGGGACGTGGGCCGCGTGGTTGGTGCTCTTGACCGTGTGGCTCGCGAGCGGCCGCATGAAGCACGGTTCGCGCCGCAACGTCTGGGCGTGGCAGCTCGTCCGCCTTGCGGCGCCCCTCATGATGCTGCCCGCCCTGGTGATCGCGCTGGTCCTGGCGTAGGTCCGAGCCGAGACCGCAGGGCATTGGAGAGGCGGCCCATGGCGGTTGACGCGTTGGGGATCCTGGACAGGTGGACAACCAGAACCTCGACGAGCTGATCCGGGCCGGCTCAGGACCCAGGATCTTCGGCGTCCCAGCCGAGATCGGCGAGTTTACGCAGGACCATGCCGACGCGCGGAGTCCAGAAGAGCAGAACCTGGTCGCGTCCCTCGACCTGGAAGGAGACGGCGGTCGCCGGCAGCGGGAACCGTCCGTATAGAGGTCGGTGCGGCAGCGCCTCCACCTCGAAGTGTGGCAAGGTGTCCGAACTGGTGCGCGATGTCAGGGTCAAGGTGCTGTCGTCGACGTGCAGCTTCACCGTTGGCCAGGCCATTCGGCGGACAGCCCTGAGCGGGCTGCCTCGGGTGAAGTCGAGGCGGTCAACGTAGGTGAGCCCACCGCGCGTATCGAAGGCATTCGAGATCACTGAGGGATGGTAAGGCGCGAGCACCGGGCCGTCGGGCTTGCATCCGATACCTGGGTACGGGCTTACCGTCGAGGGTATGAGTGATCCCCACAGCACGCCGGACGAGGCCTGGGTGCCGGATGCCTGCACCCTCCCGACGGCCGAACGGCCGCTGCGGCTCGCCGAATTCGATCGGCTCTTCACCACCGCGGTACGAGGCGTCGACCGACTGTCGGCGCAGCATCTGCGGTTGCGGCTCGACGGTGCCGCGCAGACCGAGGAGTTGGCGCGGGACCTGACGGCCCGAGAGTCGTCCTGCTGCTCGTTCTTCACCTTCGACTTCTCCCGCCCGGACCCCGTCTCGCTGTCGCTTGACGTCCGGGTGCCGGCGGCCCACGTCGACGTGCTCGACGCCCTCGCCGAGCGGGCCGTGTCTTCGGGGAGCCGGAGTTGACCGGGTCGCGCCTGCGCAGCGGTCAACTGGCCGACGCGGCCGGGGTCAACCAGCAGACCCTGCGCTACTACGAGCGCCGGGGCCTGCTCGAATCGCCGCAGCGTTCGCCGGGCGGGCATCGGCTCTACCCGGCCGAGACGGTCACCCTGCTGCGGGTCATCAAGACCGCGCAACGCCTGGGTTTCACCCTCGACGAGGTAGGCGACCTGCTCGACGCCGGCAGACACCGGCACCGGGGCCGATCCGACGCCGACCTCCAGGCGCGTGCGAGGGAGAAGCTCGTCGAGATCGAGCAGAGGTTGGCGGACCTGACGTTCATCCGCGACACGTTGCGGGACGCCATCTCGGCCGGCTGCGACGACCTGGTCACCTGCGCCGCAAGCCCTCGCTGCCCACTGCCCTTCGCCGAACTGGCGGAGCAACGTCAGCGGAGTCCTGCGACTGGGTATGGGACGAGTTCCCGACTGCCGCTGGCTCGCCGACGCTGAGGCCAGCAGAAGAGACGAACCGGCCGGGTGGGGAAACCCACCCGGCCGGAATCAGGTCAGACCGTCAGTGCTTCTTGAACACCGGCATGGTGTCCAGGGTGGTGGTGATGTCCTGCGTGGTGCCGCCCCGGTACGTCCTGCCGGTGAAGATGTCCGTCCAGTCGTTGCCCGGCGGGAACCACACCGACGTGGTGGCGGTGTCACCCGGCGTCGTCACCGGCGCCACCAGGTAGTCCGGGCCGTACAGGTACTGGGAGCCGGCGGTGGCGTACGCGGCCTGCTCGTTCGGGTACGCCAGGTACATCGAGCGGACGATGGGCGTACCCGTGCGGGTTGCCTCCTTGGCGGCGGCGTAGGTGTACGGCTGTAGTTCCTTACGGAGGTTGAGGAACTTCTTGGCCGACGCGTTCGCGGCCGGGCCGTACTGCCAGGGCAGCCGGTCGCTGTGGTTGGAGTGCAGCCGGTCGATGGGCTGGAACGTGCCGAACTGCACCCACCGGGCGTACAGGTCGTCGGGCAGCTTGGTGCTGCCCGGTTCGCTGCCCGGCTCCCGCAGGCCGCCGGTGTGCCCGCCGATGTCGTGGCTGACGGCGGCGAGCCCGGTCGCGGCCGACTCGCCCGGCGTGTAGCCGACCTCCATCGTCAGGGTCGACCAGTCGCTGGTGGTGTCGCCGGTGAAGTGCAGCGTGGTGCGCTTGTCGGCCCACGGGCCGGTCGGCACGGGGGTGGGGCTGCTGTAGCCGCCGGCCTGCAACGACCCGTACGCGCGGGAGAAGGCGAAGCCGGTCTTGTCGGCGTACTGCTGGTTGATCCACGCGTCGCCGGTCACGCCGGCGAGCGAGGACTTCGTGTTGTCGCAGCACCAGTCCAGCCACCACAGGTCCGGGCCCTTGCTGCCCTTTGAGATCATCCCGTCGTGGAGCTGCATATAGGCCTTGAGCTGGTCCGGGTCGCCGAAGTCGAACGTGTAGCAGTCGGGGCCGCCGTTGCAGCCGACGCGTTGCAGCTTGCCCTTCGCGGTGGCCTGCGCCTGCGCGAACTTCGGGTCCGACCCGAGGATGCTCGGGTGGATGTTGATGCCGGTGTGCAGGCCCTGCTTCTTCGCCCAGTCGAAGAACGCCTTCGGGTCGGGGATGCGGGTGGGGTCGATGCTCCAGCCGTTCCACTTGTCCGGCGCCTTGATGTCGGTGTCGAGGACAAGGACGTCCATGGGTACGCCCTCAGCCCGAGCCCGATCCACCAGGGCCTGGAACTCGGCGGCGGTGCGGTCGTAGTACTCGGAGTACCACACCCCGTACGCCCACTGGGGCAGCAGCTTCGTGGGGCCGGTCAGGGTCGACAGGTCCTTGAGGGCACGGGTGAAGTCCTGCCCGTACGCGAAGACGTACCCGTCCTGCTCGGGGGCGGGCCGGGGCTTGGTGCTGCGCAGGGCCGAGGCCGAGTCGTCGAGCAGGTACCAGCCGTCCTGGTAGAGCAGGCCCGGGGCGGTGAGCGCGGCGCCGGTGACGCCGTCCAGGCCCCGGCGGTAGCCGCCGAGCGGCGCGTGCGGGGCGAGCAGCGGGGAGTCCTTGCCCGTGACGGCGACGGTGTCGACGTTCACGTTGCAGATGGCCTCGGTGGGGCAGCCCAGCGTCACGGTGGTGGTGCCACGGTCGAGGTGGACCGGGACGGAGACGGTGTTCCAGTAGTCCCATCCGCTGGTCGGCGGCAGGGTCGCCGTGACCGGTGCCGCCGAGCCCGCCGTCACCGACATGGTGCGCGTCTGGCTCGGCTGCGCGCCGGCCTGGCCGTTGGCGTAGCGGACCTGGAGCTGGTAGTCACCCTCGGCGGGTACGTCCGTGACGGTGAGCGCCACGGCGGCGGCGGTGCTCTCCAGGCCGGCCAGGAAACCCGTACCCGAAGCGCCGTTGTGGTCGTTCGCGGGTCGCGCGCCGCCGGTGAGCGTGCCGGTTTCGGCCTCTCCCAGGGTGCCGAAGCGTAGGGGCTGCGGCTGGGGTGCGGCCGGAGCGGGGAACGGGTCACCCGGGTTGACCACCGCGAGGCTGTCGACGTTCACGTTGCCCGAGTCGCTGGGACCCCGAACGACGCTGATCTCGTGCCGGCCGGCGGTGAGGTCGACCGGCACGCTGGCCAGGCCCCAGGTGTCCCAGTTCGCGGTGGGCGGCAGCGTCAGCGGGTGGCCGGCGTCGCCGTCGACCCGCACGGTCAGGGTGCGGTCCACGTTCTGGCCGTCGCCGCCCGTGCTGTTGGCGTAGCGGACGGCGAGCTGCTTCGTGCCGCCGTCGGGTGCGTCGAGCGCGAAGGTGACCGAGTCGCCGGACGCGGAGAAGCCTGCCGCGAAGCCGCGCCCGGTGTACCCCCGGTGGTCGGTGGCCACGCCGGGACCGTTCAGTTGCAGCGACTCGGCCTCACAGAGCGCGCCGAACGCGCACGTCGGCGCGGTGTGGCCGGCCCAGGGCTGGCCCTGCACGGTCTGCTTGCCGGTCGCGAGCCGCACGGTGAGGTTGTCGGCGGTGAACGCCCCTGAGCCGACCCGGTAGCGCAGCGTCATCGCGCCGGTGTCGATGGTGAGCCAGCCGTCCTCGACGCGCTTCGTGAAACGCGTACGGGGGAAGTCGTCACGCCCGATGGCGTTGAACGTGGCGGCGTCGGTGAAGCGGCCGTCCTTCTGGTACTCGGTGCGGATCAGGGTCGGGGACAGCACTTCGAAGCGTGCGTCGCCCGAGCGTACGGCGCCGTCCTGCGCGCCGTGGGGTTTGGCCTGGGCGGGCGCGGAGGGGGCGAGCGCCAGGCCCGTGACGAGAAGGCCAGCCGCGGCGGCTGCTGTCGCCCGGCGGCGGGGTGAGTTCCGATAGAGCAAGATGCGCTCCTCGTCTCATATGGAGGAAATGAGTCGATGACAACGCTGTCACTAGCCTGAAACCTCTGTCAACGGGCTCGGAGAAATTCTTTTCCCTCCTTCGCGGACCTGTAAGAAAGCGCCAGCCTGGACCTGTGCGTCCGCGCCGGCGCAGACTTCGGCCGACGACGGCACCGCACCTCCGACCCGGTTTACCGCCACCGGTGCGCGGGGATGGTCTGACGCATGTCTTTTTGGAGTCGGTTGAAGCAGAGGCGAGGCGAGCAGATCGAGCAGCGGCGTCAGGAGGCCATGGCCAAGGCGATGGCCCGTGGCGCCGCCCCGGAAGAAGTGGTGGCCGCCGGCGAACGTGCCGCTCGCGGCAACACCGCCGCCGTGCTGGGTGCCATCAGCACCTGACACGCCACCAGCCGCTGTGATCCACTCCAGGTCGGCGAGGTGGGGGTGTCGCGCCGCAAGCGCCGCAGCGTGGCGCGGGTCAGCAGCGGGCGGCGGCCAGCGGGGCTGCGCCGGCCAGGGCCTCGACTGTCGTCGTGGGGGCGGCCGACTCCGCCGGCGTCGGCGAGAGCGAGGGCGTAAGCGACGGCGTGGGAGTCGGCGAGGGTGGAGGCGGGGCCGCGACGAGGGACGCCGTACTTCGCTGGACCTTCCTCGGCGTCATGCGGATGCCGGTGGCGGTCGCCTGGTGGCCGTACACGTCGGTGACCCTGATCGTGTACGGGCCGGGACCGATCCCGTCCTCGATGGTCCAGTAGTTGTCGACCTGGCGGGCCGCCTTGCGGAAGCCGCCGCTCGGGCCCTTCGCCTCGACCGAGCGCAACGGGTTGCCGTGGTTGCCGACCTGCACCGCGAACCACCACTGCGACGCCCCGCCCTTGATCCGGAAGGTGAGACTGCCGTCGAGTGACGGGTCGACCACCGTCCGGTAGGTGACGGAGGCGATGCCCTGTGAGCGGTCGGCGATCCGGCCGAACGCCTCCTTGGAGAGGTCGATCTTGCTGCTTCCGCAGCCGCCGCACTGGTCCATGACCAGCACGCGGACCGTGCCCTTCGGGCCGGTGACGTCGAGGTAGCTGCCGCAGGCGGCGGCCTTGGCGTACTGCGACGAGCCGAGGGCCGCGTAGAGTCGGTCGGCCGGCGGGCCGGGGAAGGAGCAGGTGCCGCCCGAGCGGCCCGCGTCGTAGAAGCTGGCGGTTCCCCTGTGGACGGTGCCGCCGCTGGGCGGTGCGGCGCAGGCCGGGGTGGCGCCACCGCGTACGGCGAGGGTGACGGCCAGGACGGCGGCCAGCGCGGCGATTCCGGCGCCGACCAGCCAGCGCGGGACCCGCCGACTCGATCGGGGCGTACTGGCCGGGCTCTCACGTGCGGGTTCCGTGCCTGGTGCCGTCACGGGGCCTGATGTTGCCGCATGATCCGCAGGCAGCGCAAAGTCCCCAAGCGGACCGTCACGTGCCGCGCCAATGAGGTCGCAATCCGTTCGCTCCGTGGGGACGGCACGAGCCCCGGGTCGGGTGCGAGGTGGAATCGACCTGATTCACTCAGGTTCATGGAAGGCGGGCGGTTCCGTGGCCAGGGATGGGCCGGTTTCACGGAAGCCGAGCGGATCATCCTCTGCGGGGAGTACGGATGGTCGATCTGGTGATCGTCGGCGCTGTCGTCGGTGTCCTGGTCGTGGTTCGCAGGCCGGTCGACGCCCGGCGGGTCCTGCGATGGTCGGCCCTCGCGATCACCGTGCTGGTGGCCGCCGCGCTGACGCCCTTCACCGTGGATGATTCCGGCCCTGCCGCCAGCTACCTGCTCGGCGTGCCGGTCGTCGCCGCGACAATGCCGGTTCTCGCGCAGCGGTTCGGTCGGCTGGGCGGGGTCGTCGACCTGGTGGCCGCGCTGGTCATCGCTGCGTGGGGTCTGCTGCTCGGGCTGGGTATCGGCGGCGCGTTCCTGCCGGCGACGGTGCTCCTGATCGCCGGCGCCGTCGTCAGCAGGCCACCTCGACCGTCCAACGCCACCTGAGGTGGCGCCAAGTCAGGGCGGGGGCGGCACCGTCATCTTCGATTTCGACGGCGTCCTGCTGCGCGGGGACGCATTCGGGCTCTTCCTGCGACGCGTCGCCTTTGCGGGTGCCCGACTGCCGCTGGCCGTCGTCCTGCTCGTCCTCCTCGCGCCCATGATCGCTGTTCCCGCCTGGCGCGTCCGGGCGGCGCGCTGGATGAGCCGGATCGGCCTGTGGGGCCGGGACGCGGGTCAGGTGCGGGCCGAACTCGCGCATTTCGGCGCGGACCTCGGTGCCGAGCCAGGGCGGATCATCGTGCCCGCTCTTCGGATGATCCGTACCCACCTCGCGGCGGGAGACCGCGTCGTGGTGGCGACCGCGTGCGAGCACACCCTCGCGCGCGCGGTGCTCGACGTGATCGGGCTTGCCGAGGTCGAGCTCGTGGCCTCGCACATCGATGGTCCCAAGTTGATCGTGCACAACCACGGGCCGACCAAGCTGGTGCAACTGGCGGCCCACGAGGTGACGCCGCCCTGGCGGGTGGCGTACAGCGACTCGCTGTCGGATCTGCCCGTCCTCGCCGCCGCGGAGCAGGCGGTGCTGGTCAACGCGAACGCGCGTCAGGTCGCCCGGGCCCGGCGGCTGCTCGGTGCCCGGCTGACCACCGTGACCTGGACGGGCAGCTAGGCGTTCTGTCCGACGTGCTACGCGCCGGATCGGCGGGGACGCAGACCGTCGAGAGCGGTGCTGACGACGCGGTCGGCGTACCCGGCGGTGAGCGGCCCGCTGCGCTGGAGCCAGCGGCTGAACAGCGGCCCCCAGATCAGGTCCACCGCCACGTCGAGGTCGACGTCCTCGGCGAGTTGTCCCGCCCGCTGGGCGCTGCGCAGTCGCTGCCGTTTGGCCTCCTTCAACGGCCCGTCCAGCCGCTCGGCGTAGACCGCCGCCAACTCGGGGTCGTGCGCGATCTCGGTGGCCAGAGCGCGCATTGGCTGCTCGTAGCGGGGATCATTCATCTCCACGACCGTGTCGCGGAGCACGGCTGTCAGGTCCGCCGCCAGGTCGCCCGTGTCCGGCAACGTCGGCGGCTCGCCCTCGGCGCCCTCGCTGAGCATGAGGAACGCGTCGAAGATGACCGCGCCCTTGGACGGCCACCAGCGGTAGATGGTCTGTTTGCCGACGCCGGCCCGCGTGGCGATGCCCTCGATGCTGACCTTCGCGTACCCCGTCTCCTGGAGCAGCTCGAACGCCGCGGTGAGGATGGCGCGGCGCGACGTCTCGTTGCGGCGGGCCCTGTTAGGCGTCATGGGCGATGATCCTACCAGCGGCGAGACGGACCGTCTCGTCTTGACGGCGGTGGTGACGCGGCCTAGTGTTCATGGCCTGACGAGACGGACCGTATCGTCTCGCAACAACGAGGGAGACCATCATGCGTACCTGGTTCATCACCGGCGCGAGCCGCGGTCTGGGTCGCGCCTTCGCCGACGCCGCGCTGGACCGTGGCGATCGGGTGGTCGCCGCCTCCCGGACCGTGTCGCCGGACGACTTCGACGAACGGCACGCCGACCGGCTGCTGACGTTGAACCTCGACGTCAGCGACCGTACGGCGGTCCTCGCCGCCGTGGACGCCGCCGTCGCGCAGGTCGGACGCCTCGACATCGTCGTCAACAACGCCGGCACCCTGTCCATGGGCATGGTCGAGGAGTTCACCGAGGCCGAGGCGCGCTCCCAGTTCGAGGTCAACCTCTTCGGCGCACTGTGGGTCAGTCAGGCCGTGCTGCCACACCTGCGCGCCCAGCGGTCCGGCCACATCGTGCAGGTGTCCAGCATCGCCGCGCTCGGCGGCTTCCCCAGCACCGGCCTGTACAGCGCGAGCAAGTTCGCCCTGGAAGGCATGAGCGAGGCGTTGGCACGGGAGGCGGCGGCCTTCGGCGTCCGGCTCAGCATCGTGCAGCCGGGCGGCTACTGGACCGACCTTTACGCCAGCATCAGCGCCACGACGCCGCTGGAGGTCTACGCGCCGCTCCGCGCCGAGTTGGAGCGGCAGTGGGCGGACGGCTCAGTCGACAGCGAACCCCGACTCGCCGCCGAGGCGTTGCTGCGGCTGGTCGACAGCGACGATCCGCCGCTGCGGCTTCTGCTCGGCAGCATGGTGTACGACCTGGCGTTCGACATCTCCCGTCAGCGGATGGACACCTGGGCGGCGTGGGAACAGGTCAGTCGAGCCGCCGAGCACGCCGTCGCCGCCCCCAGCGACCGCTGACTTCCCGTATCGCCACGCGGTCGATCCGTTGCGTTCTACGCTCCGGGAGATGGCGGTGGCGCGCTCCTCTCAGCCTGGCGCACCCGTCGTTTCCGCAGGTCGCGCGAACTCAGAGGGAGAGGAAGCACGCATGGCGGTCAAGACGAAGACACGGCCCGGCACCACGGAGATCCGGCCATTCACGGTGGAAATCCCCCAGGCGGACCTGGACGACCTGAAACGGCGGATCGCGGCCACCCGGTGGCCGGAGAAGGAGATCGTCGACGACCAGTCGCAGGGCGTGCCACTGGCGACCATCCAGGCCGTCGCGCGTTACTGGGAGAACGAGTACGACTGGCGCAAGGTCGAGTCACGGCTGAATGCCGTACCGCAGTTCATGACCACCATCGACGGGGTGGACATCCACTTCATTCACGTCCGCTCCAAGCACGAGGACGCGCTGCCGCTCATCGTCACCCACGGGTGGCCCGGCTCGGTGATCGAGCAAATGAAGATCATCGAGCCGTTGACCGACCCGACCGCGCACGGCGCGAGCGCGTCGGACGCCTTCCACCTGGTGATCCCGTCACTGCCCGGGCACGGCTTCTCGGGTAAGCCCACCGCGACGGGCTGGAACCCGCAGAAGATCGCCACCGCCTGGACCGAGCTGATGACGCGCCTCGGGTACGACCGGTTCGTCGCCCAGGGCGGCGACTGGGGAGCGGTCATCGTGGACCAGATGGGCGTGCAGGCCCCTGCGCAGCTGCTCGGCATCCACACCAACATGCCCGGCGCGGTCCCGCCCGAGATCGACCTGCTGTTCCAGGGCGACACCACCGGCGCGAACAACGCCATGGGCTCGCTGCCCTCGGGCCTGTCGGACGACGAGATGCGCGCGGCCACCGAACTGGACTACGTCTGGAAGCACGTCGCGTACGCCCTGATGATGGCGACACGCCCGCAGACGTTGACCGCCCTGGCGGACTCCCCGGTGGGCCTGGCGTCGTTCCTGCTCGACCACGACGCGAAGAGCCTCGCCCTGATCGCGAAGGTCTTCGAGGGCGCGCAGGCGGGCCTGACCCGCGACGACATCCTGGACAACATCTCGCTCTACTGGCTGACGAACACCGCGGTCTCCGCGTCCCGCCTCTACGCGGAGAACAAGCTCTCGTTCTTCGCCACCAAGGGCGTCAACGTCCCGGTCGCCGTGAGCGTCTTCCCCGACGAGCTGTACGAAGCCCCGCAGAGCTGGGCGGAGCAGGCGTACCCGAACCTCATCTACTACAACAAGCTCGACGTCGGTGGGCACTTCGCGGCCTGGGAGCAGCCGAAGCTGTTCTCCGAGGAACTGCGCACCGCCTTCCGGTCGCTGCGCTAGATGGCCGCGTTCGGTCGGGTGCACCTGCCGCCGCTCGGCGGCGCGGTCGAGTGGCTCAATTCCGAGCCGCTCGGCCCCGCCGAGCTGCGCGGACGCGTCGTACTCGTCAACTTCTGGACGCTGACCTGCATCAACTGGCTGCGCCAGGAGCCGTACGTGCGGGCCTGGTCGCGGGCCTACCGGGACGACGGTCTGGTCGTCATCGGGGTGCACACGCCCGAATTCGGATTCGAGCACCAACTCGACTGGGTACGCGCCGCCGTCGCGGCGCGCGACATCGACTACCCGGTCGCGGTCGACAGCGACTACGCGATCTGGGGCGCGTTCGCCAACCAGTACTGGCCGGCGCTCTACTTCGTCGACGCCGACGGCGTGATCAGCGACGAGCACTTCGGTGAGGGGCGCTACGAACAGTCCGAACGGGTCATCCAGCGGCTGCTCGGCATCGAGCGGGCCCTCGTACCCGTCGAGGGGGTCGGCGTCGAGGCGGCGGCCGACTGGGACCAGTTGCGCACGCCCGAGACGTACCTCGGCTTCGGTCGCGGCGGACACTTCGCTTCGCCGCAGGGCGCCGCCCTCGACGAACGCCGCGGCTACGACCTACCCGAGAGCCTGGGTCTCCACCAGTGGGCCCTCGCCGGAGAGTGGACGATCGGCCCCGAGAAGGCGGTACTCGCGCAGGCCGGCGGACGCGTCGCGTTCCGCTTCCACGCCCGCGACGCGCACCTCGTGCTGTCGCCCGACGGGCAGGGGCCGATCCCGTACCGGGTGTCGCTCGACGGCGAGCCGCCCGGCCCGTCGCACGGGGTGGACGTCGACGCCGACGGCAACGGCGTCCTGGCGGAGGGGCGGCTGTACCAGCTCATCCGGCAGGACGGCGCGATCCGAGAGCGGACCGTCCAGATCACGTTCGACGCTCCCGGTGCCGAGGCGTACGCCTTCACGTTCGGGTAGGTCACGGGCACCCCGCCGACGGTAGTGTCGACCGTCGTGACCACGCCCGAGATCACTATCGCCACCCCCGCCGACCGGGACGCCGTGGTCGGCACGCTGGTCGCCGCGTTCGTCAGGGACCCGATCCTGCGGCACCTCTTCCCCGACGACGAGACCTATCCGCGGCACGCCGCGACCTTCTTCGGGGACCTCTTCGACAAGCGGGTGCACCGGTCGTCGATCTGGACGATCGGTGGCGGCGCCTCGGTCGCCCTGTGGGACCCACCGGCCGAGCCGCACGCCGTCGGGCACCCGTCGTCGGCGGGCGGGGATGCCGCCGATCGTTACCCCGCCGACGTGCTGGCCCGGGTGCAGAGCTACGACGACGCGGTACACGCGGCCCTGCCGACGTACCCCTTCTGGTACCTCGGCGTCCTGGGCACCCACCCGGACAGCGCCGGACGCGGCTGGGGCCGCGCGGTCATGCGGGCCGGACTGGCCCGCGCCGCCGCCGACGGCCTGCCGGCGATCCTGGAGACCAGCAACCCGGGCAACGTCGAGCTGTACCGCCGCGCCGGCTGGGAGGTGATCGGCTCCCTGCCGGAACCGGTCCCCACCTGGTTCATGCGGCAGCCACCGCGCTGAGGCACCACCCGATCATCGCGGGCATCGGATGTCGGGTGGGCCCCCTGCCCTGCCACCTAGCGTTGCTGCTCGTAAGGGAAGGAGGCCCGGATGCTGGATCGGCTCAACGAGGCCATGGCGCACATCGAGCGGCACCTCGACCAGCAGATCGAGGTGGCCGAGCTGGCGCGGATCGCGCTCACGTCGGAGTACCACTTCCGGCGGCTGTTCTCCGCGCTGGCCGGCATGCCGCTGTCCGAGTACATCCGCCGCCGTCGGCTCACCGTCGCCGGAGCGGACGTGCTGGCGGGGGAGCGGACGCTGCTCGACGTCGCGGTGCGCTACGGCTACGGATCGGCCGAGGCGTTCGCCCGGGCGTTCCACGCCGTGCACGGCGTGGGGCCCGGAGAAGCCCGGCGTACGGGGGCGGCGCTGCGTGCCCAGCCCCGGATGTCCTTCCGACTCACCGTGGAAGGGAGTGGCAGCATGGAGTACCGAATCGTCACCAAGGACGCGTTCGCGCTGGTGGGGCGAAAGGCCCGGGTCCCGCTGGTGCACGAGGGGATGAACCCGGCGATCGTCGCGTTCATCAGGAGCATCGACAAGGAGACGACCGCCCGGATCGAGGCGCTCTCCGACCAGGAGCCGGCCGGGATCGTCAACGTCAGCGACAACCTGGCCGACAGCCGGGCCGAGGGCAGCGAGCTGGACTACTGGCACGGGGCGGTCACCTCGGCCACGCCACCGGAGGACCTGGACGCGCTGCCGGTGCAGGCCGGTACGTGGGCGGTGTTCAGCACCTCCGGCGCGTTTCCGCAGGCGGTGCAGTTCCTCTGGCGGGACGTGTTCACCCAGTGGTTCCCGTCCAACCCGTACCGCAGCCGACCCGGACCGGAGATCTCCCGGGTACGGGTCTCCGCGGACGGGACCACGGCGGACGCGGAGTTGTGGATCCCCGTCGAACGGGCCGCGGCCTGAGCCTCAGTCGGGCACGTCGTCCCAGGTGGTCCCCGGCGGCAGGTGACCGGCGGACGGGTTGTCGCGCAACGCGTAGGCGATGACCAGCAGCGCGTGCTTGTCCAAATCGGGCAGCCGGTCCAGCGGAAACCACCGCACGTCCAGCGACTCGTCGTCGTTGACCCGCGCGGTGCCGGACACCACGGTGCAGACGAAGCCCAGGTTGAGGTACTCGCAGCGGTCGCCGTTGGGGTAGGTGTGCGGGTGGGAGACGGCACTGGTGAGGCGCAGCGGCGTCACGTCCAGGCCGGTCTCCTCCCGCACCTCCCGGACCAGCGCGGTGGCCGGCTGCTCGCCCGGCTCGACGAACCCGCTGATCACCGACCAGCGTCCGTCGTCCGAGCGTTCGCCGAGCAGCAGCTCACCGGCGTCGTTGCGGATGACCGCGCTGACGCTGGGCAGCCACAGCAGGTCGTGGCCGACGTGCTTGCGCATCCGCACGATGTAGTCCGGTACCGCCATCGGGCGATCATAGGCCGCCGCCCGTGCGGCGAGGTCGCGTCGTGCTCAGCCCGACCATTCGACGGTACGACGAAAGCGCGCGTACTCCTTGGTCAACTCGGCGTCGATCCGCTCCAGCCGGGCGGGGGTGAGCACCACCGACGGGTCCTGCCACGGGCGTCCGGCGAGCAGTTGGCGACGCAGCCCGAGCGGCGGGTGGGCGGCGAAGAGCGAGGACTCGTCACGGACCGACAGTTGGCGCAGCAGCGGTAGCCGGTCACCGCTCGCCGCCCGGGCCTCGGTGAACGCCGACCGCCAACGGTCCGGGCCGTGCCCGGCCCGTGCGTGGACGCGTACCGCCAATGTCAGCGACTCGGTGGCCAGCAGGGCGTCGAGCAGGTCGCTGGCGGCCGTCGTGCCGGCGACACGGGCGGCGAGGTCGTCGGCGAGGTACTCGGCACGCTGGCTGTCCCGCAGCGCCACGCTCACCAACACGAGGTGCGCGCCGAACAGCACCCGGGACAGCACCCACTGGAACGCGCGACCCAGCGCGTCACCCACCATCTCGACCAGCCCGCCCCCGACGGTGGTCCGTACCGGCCGGAACAGGTCGGCCGCCGACGCGAGTGTGGTGAACGCGGGTTGGGTGAGCAGGCCCCGACGCGGGTCGCCGTTGACGAAGTGGCCGAGTTCGTGTCCGAGCAGCGCCACCCGTTCGCCGGCGGTGAGCGAGCCCCACAGTGGCAGCCCGAGCGCCAGCACCCGGCGGCGTCGCACCCCGACCGCGCCCGCGTACGCGTTGACGGCCCCGTCGACGCCGACCACGTCCGGCACAGGCGCGCCGATCGCGGCGGCCACCTCGTCGATCAGCCCGAACAGCTCCGGTGCCCGGTCGCGGGACAGCACCTCCAGATCCGGGTCGACCCGGCCGAAGCGTGGCCGCAGGGCGACCGCCAGGGCGACCATCGCCACACCCAGCACGATCGCCAGGTTGGGGAAGGGAAACGCCACGATCAGCCAACCGCCGACGACCGCGAGGGCGAGCACGGCCGTGACCAGCAGCAGGGACACCACGGCAGTCAGTGTCCGCGCCGTACCCGATCCGGTGTCGCCGAGTGGACGGCCGAGCAACTGGCGGAACTGCTGCCCGGTCGCCCGGAACGCCAGCCGGTGGGTCCACCGGTCGATCCAGGTCCAGCCGAACTCGCGCTCGCGCCGCCCGGGGTCGTACGCGTCCAGGTTCCACTCGCAGCCGGGGCACCACGGCACCGCGTCCCTCAGCGATGCGGTGGTCGTTCCGCATCGCGGGCACGCCCCCGTGCCCGTCACCGTGTTGATCACGGCCACGAATCCTGCCCCGGACCGTCGTACGGGGGAATCAACCGTTCGGCTACGCGTCCCCACCTGCACTTCTTTCGGCGTTTTCGCCCGCGGTGCGATAAGCGTCTCTACTGTGGAGAGGGTTAGGCGACTTGCGTGATCCGGTGGCGGGCGACCGGTTCGCGGTGCACAGTGTTTCCCATGAGCGACAGCGGACGCAGTGGGCAGTTCTACTGGTGCACCCGACACCACCGGGTCGAGACGGACGCCGACGTGTGTCCGGCGAAGCACGTCCTCGGCCCGTACAACTCGGCAGCCGACGCGGAGAACGCCCTGCAGCGAGTGCAGGAGCGGAACGAGGCGTGGGAGGCCGAGGACGCGCGTTGGGCCGGGGAGGACAGGTAGACGGCGCGGGACGGTCCGCGTCGCGGTAGTTCGTGCTCCGCGAGGACGCACGCGAGAGCACGTCCCCAAGGAGGGAACCACGATGGCCGTTACACAGCAGGCCACCACCCGCCCGGCTGCCCGCAAGACCACCGCGAAGAAGACCGCCGCGGCGGAGCGTGGCACGTCGGCGAGCCGGACCACCCCCGTGCGCAAGTCCACCGCGAGCGTGGCGAAGGCGCCGGCCCGCAAGGCCGCCGGTGGCGCGGGGCGTGCCCCGGCGACGAAGACGACCACGGCGGCGAAGAAGGCCCCCGCGAAGAAGGCCACGGCCACGAAGACGGCGAAGACCACGGCGGCGGCCAAGAAGGCGCCCGCGAAGAAGACCGCGACCACGGCCAGGACCACGGTGGCCAAGAAGGCCCCCGCGAAAACCGCGTCCGCCCGCGGGACGACCACCGCCGCGAAGCGGAGTCCGGCGTCCACGACGCGCAAGAGCGCCACCGCGGCCAAGACGACCGGCGCGGCGAAGAAGACGGCGGGCGCGGCGAAGAAGACGACCAGCGCGGCGAAGAAGACCACGAGCGCGGCGAAGAAGACCACCGCGTCGGCGGCCAGGAAAACCACGGCCGCGGCGAAGGCGCCCGCCCGCAAGGTCGCGACCAAGGCGTCGGCGGCCAGGAAAACCACGGCCGCGGCGAAGGCGCCCGCCCGCAAGGTCGCGACCAAGGCGTCGGCGGTGAAGAAGACGGCGGCCAAGAAGGCCCCCGCCAAGAAGGCCCCCGCCAAGAAGGCCCCCGCCAAGAAGACCACGGCGGCGAAGAAGACGGCGACGCGTCCGGCCGTCGGCGCCCGCAAGGCAGCGGCGAAGAAGGCACCGGCCTCGAAGGTGACCGGCACGTCGTCGACGACCGCCCGTAAGGCGGCGGCGAAGAAGGCCCCGGCGAAGAAGACCACCGCCGCCAAGGCGCCGGCCCGCAAGGTGACCGCCCGCAAGTCGCCGTCGCAGCCGGTCGCCGCCCGAGCAACCGCCCCCCGGGGTACGCGCACCACGGCGCGCCGGGCGACCGGCTGACCGTCGGCCGTCCCCGGCCGGCCGCCGGTCGCCCGGGGTCGCCGCGGGCTGGCGCGGATCGCTGCCCTGGGCTGGCGCTGGTCGCTGCCCTGGGTCGGCGCGGCGCGGCGCGCACTCGGCCGGTCACCGGAAGCGGATCACCGGCGGCGCTGTCAGGATTGACCCGTGGTCATCCGACGCGTACTCGCCCCCCGCATCGACTTCGGCGCGCTGCGCCGCGAGCTCGGCCTGCCCGAGAGCTTCCCCGAGGCCGCCCAGCGGGAGGCCGACGCGGCGGCTGCCGCGCCGCCCCGACCGGCCGTCGACCGCACCGACATACCGTTCGTCACGCTCGACCCGGCCACCTCCCGTGACCTGGACCAGGCGATGCACCTGGCCCGCCGGCCGGGCGGTGGTTACCGCGTGCGGTACGCCATCGCGGACGTCGCCGCGCACGTCCGGCCCGGCGGCGCGCTTGAGGAGGAGACCTGGCGGCGGGGGCAGACGGTCTACCTGCCCGACGGCAACGTTCCGCTGCACCCGGTGACGCTCAGCGAGGGCGCGGCGAGCCTGCTGCCCGACGACGACCGCGCCGCCGTGGTGTGGACCATCGACCTGGACGCCGACGGCGGCACGGTCGCCGTCGGGCTGGAGCGCGCCATGGTCCGTAGTCGGGCCAAGCTCGACTACACCGGTATGCAGGCGGCGGCCGACGCCGGTCGACTGCCCGAGCCGATCGCGCTGCTGCCCGAGATCGGCGACCGGCTGACCGCCCGTGGGCTGCGCCGGGGAGCCATCAACCTGCCGCTGCCCGAGCAGGACGTGGAGCCCGACGGCGACGGCTGGCGGCTGGTGCTGCGCGGGCCGGTGCCCATGGAGGAGCACAACGCGCAGATCTCGCTGCTGACCGGGATGGCCGCCGCCGACATCATGCTGGCCGGCGGGATCGGCCTGCTGCGGACGATGCCCCCGCCGAAGCCGGAGGCGGTGCAACGTCTGCGGGCGGCCGCCGCCCCGCTGGGCGTGCGCTGGCCGGACGGCGCGAGCCCCGGCGAGGTCATCGCCGGTCTGGACGCCGCGCAGCCACGTGCCGCCGCGTTCATCGACCAGTCGGCCGAGTTGATGCGCGGCGCCGCGTACACCGCCTTCGACGGCAGCCGCCCGGAGCAGCCGGAACACGGCGGGGTCGCGGCCGCGTACGCCCATGTCACGGCGCCGTTGCGGCGCCTGGCCGACCGGTACGCCACCGAGGTCTGCCTGGCCCTGCACGCGGGCCGGGAGGTGCCCGACTGGGCCCGCGCCGCGCTGCCCCGGCTGCCCGAGGTGATGGCCAGCACCGACCGCACCGCCTCGGCGGCCAGCCGGGGCGCGGTCGAACTGGCCGAGGCGGTGCTCCTCGAACACCGGGTGGGGAAGACCTTCGACGCGGCGGTGCTCGACGTCGACGCTCCGCCCAACGGCAAGTCCCGGCCGCGTCCGTCCGGCGGAACCGTGGCCCTGGACGCCCCGCCGGTCCGCAGCCGCTGCCTCGGCGAGCTGCCCCTCGGCGAACGGGTCCGCGTCCGCCTGGTCACCGCCGACCCGGCGACCCGCACAGTGCTGTTCGAGCTGGCCTGAGTCGTCAGGCGTCGGGTCGCGTGGGTCACAGAGGCTGGCGACTCTGGCGCGCCCAGCGGTTTGCGAGGATGAGTCCATGGCATATGACGCGAGCACGCTGCCCGACGTTTCCGGGCTGACGGTCGGCATCATCGGCGGCACCGGCGACCAGGGCCGCGGCCTCGCCTATCGACTCGCCCGTGCCGGCCAGACGGTGCTGATCGGCTCCCGGTCCGCCGAGCGGGCCGCCGAATCCGCCGCCGAGATCGCCGCGCTGCCCCGGATGCCGGCCGACGTCCGCATCAGCGGCGCGGCCAACGAGGAGGTGGCCCGCCGCAGCGACGTGGTGATCATCGCGGTGCCGTGGGACGGGCACGCGGCCACCGTCGCCGCCCTCGCGGAGCCGCTGGCCGGCACGATCGTCGTCGACTGCGTCAACCCGCTGGGCTTCGACAAGCAGGGGCCGTACGCGCTGACCGTGGACGAGGGCAGCGCCGTCCAGCAGGCCGCCGCGCTGCTGCCCGACTCCCGCGTCTGCGCCGCGTTCAACCACGTGAGCGCCCCACTGCTGGCCGACCCGGAGGTCGACCGGATCGACCTCGACGTGCTGATCTGCACCGAGGACCGGGAACTCGTCGACATCGTGGGGGCGCTCGCCGCCCGGATCCCCGGCATGCGCGGCATCTACGCCGGTCGGCTGCGCAACGCCCACCAGATCGAGGCGTTCACCGCGAACCTGATCGCCATCAACAAGCGCTACAAGGCCCACGCCGGCATCCGCGTCACCGACCTCTGAGGGTCCCCTGCGGGATGATGGGGCGTGACCGATGCTGACGCGGTGTTGCGGATCGTGGATCTCCGCGAAGCGTGCTCGATGTTGTTGGATGCGGCGGAGAGCCGATTCGGTCCGCAGATCCAGCTGTCCCAGCTCGACGTCGACCACTACTGGAACGTGGACCTGGGGGCGGCGTTTCGGCTGGTCGAGCGGCCCGAGTTGGAGATCGACTGCGGGCAGAGCAGTGACGATGTCGCTGAGCTGACGAGCCTCCTGCGGCGGCGTGGTCCCGAGGGCTCCGTGTCGCTGTGGCACGACCTTTCGCACGTGAGCGGGCTGCTGCGGCTGCTGGCGTACCTCGACCTGCCCGACACCCGCGAGGTGCGCGAGAAGTAGGCCCGCGTCATCACCGGCACCCCGTGCTGGCGCAGCCGGCTTTTGTCACCAGGGATCCATCCGCGCGGGTGGGTCGCCCTCGGACGGGGTCAGGTTCGTCGGTGGTACTGGTTGCGGCGGGGGAGCTGTTCCGGGTCGAGCCAGGCGGGTGGGACGAATTCCGGGTGGCCGTCGCCGCCCAGGCGGACGGCCCACTCGCCACGGTGGAGGTGGCGGTGGTGGTGGCCGCAGAGGAGCACGGAGTTGGTCAGGCTGGTGTGGCCGCCGTCGGCCCAGTGGCGGATGTGGTGGGCGTCGCACCAGCGGGGTGGCCGGTCGCAGCCGGGGAAGGCGCAGCCTCGGTCGCGGAGCACCAGGGCGCGGCGCAGAGGGCCGGTGACGAGTCGTCGTTGCCGGCCCACGTCGAGTGTCTGGCCGCTGCTGCCGAGTACGGCGGGCAGGATCGCCGCGTCGCAGGCGAGTCGCCGTACGGTCTCGGCGGTGAGCCCGAGGCCGGTGTCGAGGGTGCCCGCGCCGAGCTGCCCAACCAGGCCGTCGAAGCTGGTGGTGACCACGAGCTGAGGCGGCTCCCCGCCGTGCTCGGGCAGCTCGCCGGTGCGCAGGGCGAGTCGGCAGAGGTCGCCGAGGGCGTCGTGCCGCCGTTGCCCGGGTGACCGCCGGTCGTCCTGCCCGGCGGGTGCGGTCAGCGGGTCGATGGCGGTGCGGAGCAGGCCGGCGGTCTCCGCGTCGAGGGTGCCGCTCAACCGCAGCCGGCCGTCGGTCAGCTCGGACAGGGTGAGATGACGATCCCGGGTGGCGCGGCGGGCTTCGGCGTCGAGGGCGGCCTTGGCGGCGGCATCGGCGACCTCGGGAGCGACGTGGTCGAGGATGCGGGTGCCGAGCTTGCGCAGCAGGCTCGGGTCGAACTGACCGGCCCAGTCGACGAGGACGCCGATCGCTCTGGTGGCGACCTCGGCGCCGGCGGCGGCCCGCACGGTGTCGACCGTGTCCGCGATGACGCGGGCCTGCTCCAGGCTGACGTCCCCGTCGGCCAGCGCCCGGCGGACCTCGGGAGCGCCCGCGTCGAGGGCGGAGGCGGACTCGACCAGCCGGCGGGCCGCGGGAACGGTCAGCCGTAGGCGGTCGCGCAGCCACACCGCCGTCGACGACGCGCCCTGCGCCCGGGCGATGCCCCGGCCGTCCAACTCGCGCACCAGGGCCAGCTTGACGGCCGCGAGCTGCTGCTCGAGCCGGTGCGCGGCGTCGAGCGCGGCCACCAGGTCATGCTCCGCGAGGGCCCAGACGGGCGCGGCGGCGGACACCGCCACCGCGCCCCGCGCCTGCGCCAACTCGTCGATCACACCCCGAGATTAGAACAGGTGTACGACAGAACCAGTGGTCGTGATCAATTCCGTCGTGTAAAACTTTCTAGACATGATGTCAAAGACGCCATACTGTGAGCGTGTCAATAATTCTTTACACGTAGGAGGCCGCTGTGACACACGAGGAGAAGCGCGCCTGGATCATGCTGGTGGTCAGCGTGGTGGGCTACGCCGTCTACGCCGCCGTCGTCCTGAACCGGGCCGACGGCGGCCCGCTCACCGCCACCCCGTACGCCATGGCTCTGCTGTGGACGGTCGGCGGAGCCATCGTCGCGAGCATCGTGGCCGAAATCGCGATGGGTGTGGTCAACCCGGGCGCCTCCCGGGCCAAGGACGTCCGTGACCGCGAGATCGGACGGCTCGGTGACCACGTCGGCCAGGCGTTCGTGGCCATCGGCGCGTTGTCGGCGATGCTGATGGCGCTGGCCGAGTGGGACTGGTTCTGGATCGCCAACGTCATCTACCTGTGCTTCGTCCTGTCGGCGGCGGTCGGCTCGCTGGCCAAGGTGATCGTCTACCGCAAGGGTGTCCCGCAGTGGTGAAGCCGACCCGTGTCACGAACAACATCCGCGCGCTGCGCTTCGCGCACGGCGAGATGACCCAGGCCGAGCTCGCCGAGCGGATCGGCGTGACCCGGCAGACCGTCATCGCCATCGAGCAGAGTCGCTATTCGCCGTCGCTGGAGATGGCGTTCAAGATCGCGCGTCTGTTCAACGCACGTCTCGACGACGTCTTCCAGTACCCCGAGGAGACGACACCATGAAGGCCATCGTCCAGGACAACTACGGCCCGGCCGACGTGCTGCACCTGCGCGACATCGACCAACCGACCGTGCGGGACGACGAGGTCCTCGTCCAGGTCCGCGCCGCCGCGGTCGACCCCGGAGTGTGGATCTTCATGACCGGTCGCCCCTACCTGGCGCGGCTGGCCGCAGGGCTGCGCCGGCCCCGGGTTCCGGTGCGCGGCCGGGACCTGGCCGGGGTGGTGGTCGCGGTCGGTGCTCGGGTGACCCGGTTCCGGCCCGGCGACGAGGTGTTCGGCACCTGCCTGCGCGGCTCGTACGCCGAGTTCGCGAGCACGCCGGAGCGGCGGCTGGCCCGCAAACCGGCACACCTGTCGTTCGCGCAGGCCGCCGCGGCGCCGGTCTCCGGGATGACGGCGCTGCGTGCGGTCCGCGACAGCGGGGCGGTGGGCCCGGGGCACCGCGTGCTGGTCATCGGCGCGTCCGGCGGTGTCGGGTCGCACGCCGTACAGATCGCCAAGGCGTACGGGGCAACGGTCACCGCCGTCTGCGCACCGGCCAGGGCCGCGTTCGTACGCGGCCTCGGCGCCGACGACGTGCTCGACTACACCAGCGAGGAGGTCGACAGCCGTGGCCCGATCCACGACGTGGTCATCGACACCGGCGGCGATCGGCCGATCTCTCTCCTGCGCCGCGCCCTCACCGCACACGGAACACTGGCGCTGGTCGGCGGCAGTTACACCAAGGGTCCCGTGCTCAGCGGCTACGGCCGGCAGATGTTCCGGGCGCCGCTGCTGTCGGTGTTCGTCGGTCAACGGCTGCGCAGCGTGAGCGCGGTCGAGCGCACCAGGGACCTGGAGGAGCTGGGAGACCTCATCGAGTCGGGGGCGCTCACTCCGGCGGTCGACCACGCCTATCCGCTGGCCCAGGCGGCGGACGCGATCCGCCACCTCCGGCATGGGCACCCGGCGGGGAAGATCGTCGTCACCATGTGACCCCGGCGGGTCTCGTGCGTGCCCGATCAGGCGTGCGGAGTTCCGTCGCGGCCCGGGCGAACAGCGGCCCGGGCGACGGGGGTGGACGCGGCCCCCGCCAGCCCAGGCCACCGGACCAACTAGAAGGTGTGCTCGGCGGCGGGGAACTCGCCGCCGCGGACCTCGTCGGCGAAGCGGCGGGTGGCGTCGGTGAGGACATCCGCGAGGTCCGCGTACCGCTTCACGAAGCGTGGCGCCTTACCGGTGCGCAGGCCGGCCATGTCCTGCCAGACGAGCACCTGGGCGTCGGTGTCCGGGCCGGCGCCGATGCCGACGGTGGGGATGGACAGTTCGTGGGTGATCTGCTTGGCCACCGCGCCCGGCACCATCTCCAGCACCACCGCGAAGGCGCCCGCCTCGGCCACCGCCCGCGCGTCGGCCAGCACCTCGTCGGCCGTGTCGCCCCGCCCCTGCACCCGGTAGCCGCCCAGGGTGTGTTCGCTCTGCGGGGTGAAGCCGATGTGCGCCATCACCGGGATACCGGCGCCGACGATCGCGGCGATCTGCGCGGCGCAGCGCCGGCCGCCCTCCAGCTTCACCGCGTGGCAGCCGCCCTCCTTCATGAACCGGACGGCGGTACGCAGCGCCTGGGCCGGGCCCTCCTCGTACGAGCCGAACGGCAGGTCACCGACGACGAGGGTCTGCTTCGTCGAGCGCACCACGGCGCGTACCAGCGGCAACAGGTCGTCGGCAGTGATCGGCAGGGTCGTCTCGTAGCCGAACACGTTGTTCGCCGCCGAATCACCGACCAGCAGCACCGGTACGCCGGCCCGGTCGAAGATCCCCGCCGTGTACTGGTCGTACGAGGTGAGCATCGGCCACCGTTCGCCGCGCTCCTTGGCGGCGATCAGGTCGCGGGTGCGGACCCGACGGGTGGCCGGTCCGCCGTACAGCGCGGTCACCTCGTGCGGAGTGGACTCGATCATGATTTTCTCCCTTCCTCGAGGCCGCCTGCGCGGTCCCCGGGCTCCGCCGATCGTCGCACCGCGCGACGGCCCGGCGGCAGGGCCCAGTGGAAGATGTCACTCCGCCACCCGAGCTCGCCGTGCTGCGGCCCGCCGGTAGGCCGCCGGGCCGCAGCACGGCCCGGCAACCCCAGCGGGGTACGAGGCTCAGCCGTGCTCGCGCCACCGGTTCGTGATCGGCAGCCGCCGGTCCCGGCCGAACGCCTTCATGGAGATCTTCGTGCCCGGCGCGGACTGGCGTCGCTTGTACTCGGCGGTATCCACCAGCCGCAGCACCTTGTCGACCACGGCCGGGTCGTGGCCCGACTCGACCAGCCCGTCGCGGCCCAGGTCGCCGTCGACGTAGCCGATGAGGATCGGGTCCAGCACGTCGTAGTCGGGCAGCGAGTCGCTGTCGAGCTGGCCCGGGCTCAGCTCGGCGCTCGGCGGCTTGCCGATCGAGTTCTCCGGGATCGGGGCGGTCTCGCCGCGGCGGGCCGCGTCCGCGTTGCGCCACTTCGCCAGACGCCACACCAGCGTCTTCCAGACGTCCTTGATCGGGTTGAAGCCGCCCACCGAGTCGCCGTACAGGGTGGAGTAGCCGACCGCCAGCTCGCTCTTGTTGCCGGTGGTCAGCACGAGGTGGCCCTCCTGGTTCGACAGCGCCATGAGGATGACACCGCGTACCCGGGCCTGGAGGTTTTCCACGGCGATCCCGGACAGCGACAGGTTCGCCAGGAAGGCGTCCACCATCGGCTGGATCGGCTCGACGCGGTAGTCGAGCCCGGTGCGTTTGGCCAGGTCGGCGGCGTCCTCCCGGGAGTGCTCGGAGGAGTGCTGGCTGGGCAGCGACACGCCGACCACCCGGTCCGGGCCGAGCGCGTCGACGGCGAGGGCGGCCACCACCGCCGAGTCGATGCCGCCGGAGAGGCCGAGCACCACCGACGAGAATCGGTTCTTGTTGACGTAGTCGCGCAGGCCGAGCACCAGCGCGTGCCAGACCTCGGCCTCGTCGGCGACCGGCTCGATCAGCCCGCCGGTGACGGCCGGGCCGGTCGGCGCGGGCGGGATGCCGTCCACCGTGTGGTGCGCCACCCGCATGCCGTCCGCGACGCCGTCGTTGCCCGGGTTCCCGGTGGCGGCCGGCAGCTCGACGTCGTGCACGAGCAGGTGCTCGACGAACTGCGGGGCGCGGGTGAGCAGCTCGCCGTCGGGGGTGACGATCATGGAGTCGCCCTCGAAGACCAGCTCGTCCTGGCCGCCGATCATGTTCACGTACGCGATGGTGGCGTTCGCCTCGGCCGCCCGGCGGCGGACCAGCGGCAGCCGGATGTCGTCCTTGTTCAACTCGTACGGCGAGCCGTTGATGTTGACCACGAGGCCGACGCCCGCCTGCCGGGCGGCGGCGAACGGCCCGCCGGCCTGCCACAGGTCCTCGCAGATGGTCAGCGCGACGTCCACCCCGCCGATCCGCACGACGGTCAACTCGTCGCCGGAGACGAAGTAGCGGTCCTCGTCGAAGACGCCGTAGTTGGGCAGGTGGTGCTTGAAGTAGCGGGCGATCACCTCGCCCCCGTGCAGCAGCGCGGCCGCGTTGCGGGCGCCCCGTCCCGGCTCGGCGTCCCCGCTGACCTGCGGCGGCCCGTCGGCGTCCAGGTAGCCGACCACGACCGGCAGGCCACCGAGACCATCGCTGGCGAGGTCGGCGGCGAGCTGCCGCAGGGCGGCCTGGGACGCGGCGACGAAGGAGCGCCGGAAGACCAGGTCCTCGACCGGGTAGCCGGTCAGCATCATCTCCGGGAAGAGCACCAGCTGGGCGCCGGCGGTGGCGGCCTGGCGGGTCCAGCTGCGGACCAGGTCGGCGTTGCCGGCGAGGTCACCGACGCTCGGGTTGACCTGGGACAGGGCGAGACGCAGGGTGGGCATGCCCCCATCTTGCCCCAGCTGCGCCGGACCAATCCGTACCCTCGGACGAGACGGCGGCCACGCGCGGACGCCGCGCGGACGCCGTGCCGCATCGGTACCGCTCGCCGGGCGGGACACGAGGGGACGGGCGGCGGCGGTTCGCGTAACGTCTGCGTAACCAGGCCCGGGAACACTGGGCGGTCAGGTCGGGCGCAGCCCGGCCAAGGCGGACAAAGAGTGTCGCGAGGGGTTGGGGAAGTGGACCGTCAGCAGGAGTTCGTCCTCCGTACGCTGGAAGAGCGGGACATCCGGTTCGTCCGGCTGTGGTTCACGGACGTGCTGGGCACGCTCAAGAGCGTCTCGGTGGCGCCCGCGGAGTTGGAAGCGGCCTTCGAGGAAGGCATCGGCTTCGACGGCTCGGCGATCGAGGGCTTCGCGCGCGTCTTCGAATCGGACATGGTCGCGATGCCCGACCCGACCACCTTCCAGGTCTTCCCGTTCGAGGGTGGGGTCAGCGGCGAGAGCGCCCGGATGTTCTGCGACATCCTGCTGCCCGACGGCGGCCCCTCCTGGGCCGACCCGCGGCACGTGCTGCGCCGCGCGCTGTCCAAGGCGGCCGAGAAGGGCTTCACCTTCTACACCCACCCCGAGATCGAGTTCTTCCTGCTGGAGAACGGTCCGCAGGACGGCTCGGTGCCCACCCCGGTCGACACCGGCGGCTACTTCGAGCACACCACCCACGCCGTGGCCCGCGACTTCCGCCGCCAGGGCGTGCTGGCGCTGGAGCGCATCGGCATCTCGGTGGAGTTCAGCCACCACGAGGTCGCGCCCGGCCAGCAGGAGATCGACCTGCGGTACGCCGACGCGCTGACCACCGCCGACAACATCATGACCTTCCGGCACGTGGTCAAGGAGGTCGCGCTCTCCACCGGCGTGCAGGCCAGCTTCATGCCGAAGCCGTTCACCGACCAGCCCGGCAGCGGCATGCACACCCACCTGTCGCTGTTCGAGGGCGAGCGCAACGCCTTCCACGACGGTGGCGACCCGATGAAGCTCTCCAAGGTGGCGAAGTCGTTCATCGCCGGCCTGCTGATGCACGCCCGGGAGTACACGGCGGTCACCAACCAGTGGGTCAACTCGTACAAGCGGCTCTTCCCGCAGCACCTGCCCGACCGGATCACCGAGAGCCCGGCGTACGTCTGCTGGGGTCACCTGAACCGGTCCGCGCTGGTCCGGGTGCCCGCGTACGGCAAGCCGAACTCGGCCCGGGTCGAGGTCCGCTCGCTGGACTCGGCGACCAACCCGTACCTCGCCTTCGCGGTGCTGCTCGGCGCCGGCCTCAAGGGCATCGAGGAGGGCTACGAGCTGCCGCCGGGGGCCGAGGACGACGTCTGGTCGCTGAGCAGCGCCGAGCGCCGCGCGATGGGGTACGAGGCGCTGCCGGAGAACCTCGCCGAGGCGATCGACGTGATGGCGGAGTCCGAACTGGTCGCCGAGGTGCTGGGCGAGCACGTCTTCGACTTCTTCCTGCGCAACAAGCGGGCCGAGTGGGAGCAGTACCGCCGCGAGGTCACCCCGTACGAGCGGCAGCGTTACCTGGCGCTGTAGGCAGGGCGTCGGCGCGGGGCTGACGCGCTTGCCCGCTGCCGCTATCGTCTCGATCACCGTGCCGGTACCCCTTCCGGGCGGAGAATCGGGAGGCAGTCGGTGCTGGAGGACCTGCTCAGCGGTGCCTGGCAGAGCGTCGTGTTCGGGATCGTGGGCGTCGGGCTCATGGCGGCCGGCTTCGGGCTCGTCGACCTGCTGACCCCGGGGAGGTTGCGGGACCTGATCTGGGTCGAGCGCAACACCAACGCGGGGCTGCTGCTCGCCGCCAACCAGCTCGGCATCGCCGGCATCGTCTTCACGGCGATCCTGACCAGCTACAGCGACTTCGCCAAGGGGCTCGCCTCGACCGTGCTGTTCGGGCTGGTCGGGCTGGCCATCATGGCGCTGGCCTTCGTCGTGCTGGATCTGCTCACCCCGGGCAAGCTCGGTGAGGTCATCTGCTCGTCCGAGCCGCACCCGGCGGCCCGGGTCAGCGCCGCCACGCACTTCGGTGCCGCCCTGATCGTCTGCGCCTGCATCGCCTGAGCCCGCACGGCTGAGCGCGGGCGTCGTACCCCGGTCGTAGCGTGCCGGGCATGAACCGTACGGACCGCCTCTACGCCCTGGTCGAGGAGCTGCGGGCGGTGTCGCCACGGCCGCGCAGCGCGCGCTGGCTGGCCGTCCGCTTCGAGGTGAGCAGCCGGACCATCGAACGGGACATCGGCGCGCTCCAGCAGGCCGGGGTGCCGATCTGGGCCGAGTCGGGGCGTACCGGCGGTTACGTCCTGGACCGCGCCCACACCCTGCCGCCGGTCAACCTGACCGCCGCCGAGGCGGTCGCGATGGCCGTGGCGCTGCACCGGCTCGCCGGCTCGCCGTTCGCCGGTCCGGGCGCCACCGCGCTGCGCAAGCTGCTGGCGGTGCTGCCGGCCGCCGACGCCGCCGAGGCACACCGGCTCGCCGGCCGGGTGCACCTGATCGGCGAGGGGCCGGCCACGCCCGTCCCGGCCACCGTCGCCCACGCGGTCGCCGCGCGGCGGGTGCTGCGCATCCGGTACGCCGACCGCGACGGCGTCGACTCGCTCCGGGACGTCGAGCCGCTGGGCTACCTCGGCAACTCCCACCACTGGTACCTGGTGGCGTGGTGCCGGCTGCGTGACGAGGTGCGCTGTTTCCGTACCGACCGCATCCGCGACGTCGAGGCCCGGCCAGAGCGGGTGGCCCGGGAACTCCGCCTGGCGGACCTGGACATCCCGCACGAGCGGGTTCGCGCGTTGAGTCTGGTCTGAAATCCGACAGCACGCGGCGCGGGAATCCGGAACGCTGGCAGGTCTGCCGTTCCGGGGGAGGACCGCGTGCCCGACACGCTCAGCTACGCCGACGCCGTCCGTCTGCTCGGCGGGGAGAAGAGCCGGTTCGTCACCTGGTTCGACAAGCTGACGGGCTGGTCACTGCTGGGTGCGTCGGCTGGTGGCGTGCCGGGAGCCCTGGGCATCTTCGACGCCAAGGCGGAGTTCGTCCGGCTCGGCTACGAACTCGTCCGCACCGTCTCCGAACAACGCTCCGGGTTGTCCCGGTACGGCCGGACGCAGCGTCTGGAGGCGGCGCACGCGGTGATCGCGGTGACCGCCTTCTTCGAGGCGCTGCGCGACGTCGACCTACCCCTGGACGCGGCCGAACTGGGGTTGGAGAAGCGGGAGCAGTTGGTGCTCGGCGGTGCCGGGTCGGTCGGCGACGCGGTGGTGGAATCGTTCTTCGGCACGGCGGCGCCGCTGCCGGGGCCGCATCTGCCGTACCCGGCGCTGCGCGGGTCCCTCGCCACGTACTACGACGGTCTCGCCACCCGGCTGCTGACCTTCGTCGAAGGCCTGGCCATCTGGGATCAGGCGGACCACCAGCTGCGCAGCAGATTCGCGCTGGCGCTGTCCCAGCTCCCGGAGGCGGCCGTGGGACGCCACCGCGACCTGTTGACCCGGTTGGCGGAGGACTTCTTCGAGGTCAACTTCTGGCTCGGGTTGCAGGAGCACGAGGCGACTCGTCAGCAGCTTCAGGCGATCTCGGTCGGGCTGGAGGAGATGCGCCGGACGTTGGTCGCCATGTCCACCGGCCGCGATCCCACCGACCGGCGGGCTGGTCTTGCCGCTGCGTACGCCGCCGACCTGCGGCGGCCGATCGTCGCGTCGGGGGAGATACCGGCGGGGTTGCGCATGCCGACGCTCGGTGAGGCGTACGTGCCGCCCTTGTGCCGAATCGCCGAGTTGGGTGCCGGTGCGCGTCCGAGTGACGAGAGCTGGTGGCAGGGTCACCCGCTCCGCGACGACCTGTGGCAGTCGCTCGTGGTGCATCTGACCTCGCCCGGCGCGACGACGGCACCATTGCTCGTGCTCGGTCAGCCCGGTTCGGGCAAGTCGGTGCTCACCCGGATTCTCGCCGCCCAGCTACCCGCCGCCGACTTCCTGGTGATCCGGGTGGTGCTGCGCGAGGTGTACGCGGCCGGTGACCTGCAAGATCAGATCGAACAGGCGGTGCGCGCGGCGACCGGCGAGCGGCTCACCTGGCCCGAACTGGTCCGGTCGGCCGGTGACGCCATGCCGGTCGTGTTGCTCGACGGGTTCGACGAACTGCTCCAGGCGACTGGTGCCAGCCAGACCGACTACCTGCGGAGGGTGGCGTCGTTCCAACGTCGTGAGGCGGATCAGGGACGCTCGGTCGCGGTGCTCGTCACCACCCGGACGAGCGTCGCCGACCGCGCCCAGCCGCCGCCCGGCGCGGTCGCGGTGCTGCTGGAGCCGTTCGACACGACCAGGATCGGCACCTGGGTCGCCACCTGGAACCGGGTCAACGCCGAGGTCTTCCGGGCCTCGGGCACCGGCGGGTTGGACCCGGACGTGGTGCGGGCGCACCTGGAACTCGCTGAGCAGCCGCTGCTCCTGCTGATGCTCGCTCTGTACGACGCGGACGGGCACGACCTCCGCTCGGCTGGCGCGCTGGGGCGCGGCGAGTTGTACGAACGGCTGCTGACCCGGTTCGCCAACCGGGAGGTCCTGAAGCAGTCCGCCGGCTTGTCGGAACGAGACCTGGCCCGGGCCACCGAGGAGGAACTGCGCCGGCTCTCGGTGGTCGCCTTCAGCATGTTCAACCGGGGCGTGCAGTGGGTGAGCGAGGACGATCTCGAAACCGACCTGGCCGCGCTGCCGTTCCTCGGACGGAGGGCCCCGACGATCCGCCAGGACGAGCGGGCCTCGTTGAGCGCCGCCGAGATCGTGCTGGGAAGGTTCTTCTTCGTCCACCGGTCCACCGCGGTGCGCGAGCACGGGCCCGCGCACACCTACGAGTTCCTGCACGCGACCTTCGGCGAGTTCCTCATCGCCCGCACTGCCACGCTCGTCCTGCACGACCTGGTCATGCGTGCGGCCGCAACCCTGCTCGACGACACGCCCGTCGACGATGAGCCGCTGTACGCGTTGCTCTCGTTCGCCGTGCTCTCCAACCGGGCGCCGGTGGTCGCCTTCGTGGCCGAGGCGCTGACGACGTGGCCCGCCGAGCACCGGGCCGACGCTCTGGACCTGCTGCTGCGGCTGTTCGGGCTGGCATCCGAACCGCGTCCGGCGGGCCGGTACGAGGCGTACCGGCCGCGCCGGTCACCGCTGCCGGAGCGCTGCGCGGTGTACGCCGCCAATCTGCTGCTACTCGCCCTGTGTATCCGGAACCTGCCGTGCGACGAAATGTTCCCGTCCAGTACGGACCCCGTGGGGAGCTGGCGGCGGCAGGCGTTGCAGTGGCGGGCCCACCTGGACGACGCCGCCTACCTCGGTCTGCTGACCCTCGTCCAGCCGATCCGGCACTGGCAGGAAGGTCTTCCTCAGCTCACCCTGTCACTGAGCCACGGCCGCGAGCCGGCGCCGTTGCAACCCCATCCCCGCTGGCACTTTCGCGGCCGGCGGAACAGAGCCTCCGTGGCTGACGGGGTGCACGCTTACTTCACCAGTGTCAATCTGGACCTGTGGCAGCGAAGCGTCCACTTCGAGTGCGACCCGGACGGCGAGGCGGTGCTGCACGGCATGGAGCCGGCGGCCATATTCAGCAAGACACCACGGCGCTTCGGCGCCTTCGAATACTTCCTGGCCTTTTCGGACGGTGACCGCTCGGACGCTCGGCTGTTGCTCGATCTCGCCCTCCTGCCACTTCATCGCACCCCGCTGCCCGAGCGGGAGCGGGTGTACCGGCGGACGCTCGCGAGTCTCGGACCGCCGGATCCGGAGTCGCCGGGCCCGGACCTGGCCGCTTTCCTGCTCGACCGGCTGGCCCTCGACACCGAGCTGTCGTCCGCGTTCGTCGCCGACGTCCTCTCGGAGCTCGACGAACGGGACCCGTTCATGGGACAGACCGCCGAGGCGGTCAGGTGCGTGCTCGCCTTCCTGGGCCGCGACGAGCAGGTCAACGCCAGGTGGGTAGCGCTCGTCGGCGACCTGCTTGCCAGTGCTCGGGGCAGCGCGGCCGGCGGGGGACGTCCGCTCGAGTGGCTGGACGAGCAGACCTGCGAGCTGGTGGTGCGGATGTACGAGCTGGAGCTGTACACCGAGCCGATCTCGGCGGCCGAGGCGCAGCACTTCAGCTCCCGGCACGGTACCCGCCGGCCCGACCTGGTCCGCCGGCTGCGGATGATCGCGGACGAGCCGTCCGATCCGACGGACTAGCCCGGAAACACCGACAGGACGGTGTCGCGGACGACCTCGAGACTGCACCGGAAGCCGGCCGAACGGCTGGCACGGAAAGACCTGGAGGCAGCATGTCCGCGACGCCCATCACCTGGTTCGAGATCGGCACCGACCGGCCGGAGGAGGCGGAGCGCTTCTACGGTGACCTGTTCGGCTGGACCTTCACCGAGGAGGGCGGGGCCGGCGGCTCCTACCGCACGACCGGGGCCGGAGGCGACACCGGGATCGGTGGGGCGATCCGGGCGACCGACGGCTCGACGCCGAACTACACGATCTTCTACGCCGAGGTCACCGACGTGGCGGAGACCTGCCGGCGGGCCGAGGCGGCCGGTGGTCAGGTGCTCGTGCCGCCCCGGACCACGCCGACCGGGCTCACGCTGGCCCGGCTGATCGACCCGACCGGCAATCACCTGGGCGTGTTCGCGTCCCCACCCGCGCAGAGCTGACGCCGGCGAGGGGTGCGGCGCCACGGGCCGACCGCCGCGATCAGTGACCGGGCGACCAGGAACGAGCCGGCACGCCCGTCGACCTGGACGCCGTCGCCGGCCGGTGCCCTGCGGCCTTCCAGCGGCATGATCGACTCCAGATCGCCGATGTGGCGGTGTCCGAGTGCGATGGACACCGCCACATCGGCGAAACGGAGTCGATCAAGAGGCAGACCTGGCGCTGGTCGCGGGCCGGGCCGCGCCGTCCGGGCTTGCGGCGCTGATCAACTCGACGTCGGGGAAGTCGGGGTGTCCGGGGCTGCCGGACACCCCGACTTCAGGAAAGCCGAGTGGATCAGGCCGGGCCGCGCTGTCCGGCGGGGCCGGCCGGGCCGCCGTGGCCGAGCGGGCCGCGGTGGCCGCCCGGGAAGCCGCCGCCCGGGAAGACGCCGGCCTCGACGGCCTTGGTGATGGCGTCGGCCTGCTCCTGGGTGAGCTTGCCGTCCTTGACCGCCTGGTCCAGCCGCTCCTTGAGCGCGGCCTTGCGATCCTCGGGTGAGTGTCGCTGCGGCCGGTCGGCCGGCCGGTGCTGCTCGCGGATCTTCTCCAGGGCGGCGGTCACCTTGTCGGTGGGCACGCCCAACTCCTTGGCCAACTCCTCGGCGAACCGGCCCTGCCGGTCGGATTTGGCACCGGGCGCCGGGGCGGCGCTGGCGCTCGGCGTCGGCGAGTCGGCGGCGAAGGCGATCGTCGGGGCCGCGATCCCGACGCCGAGGACGCCGGCGGCGGCCAGACCGGCCAGCAGGTGCTTCCTGCGGATGGTGCGGGACATGCTCTCCTCCAGAAGGCTCGGTGATGCGCGATGTCGTCACCGACAGTGACCGGTCAGCCTGGGTGCGACCCGTGGCGAACCTGTCAGCGCGCTGACAATTGGAGGCAAAAATCGGTTGTCTCGTCGCTTGTCGGGCGTTCAGGGTCGGTCCACCGCCAACGAAGGGACGTATGCCGAGATGAGAGTCGAGATCCGGGAGATCCCGCTCGTCGAGCCGGGCGTCGGCCCGTACGGCATCACGGTCGGGCCCGACGGCGCGCTGTGGCTGACGCTGGTCCACGGCGGCGGCATCGCCCGCCTGGACGCGGACGGACCGGTCCGGACCTACCCGCTGGAACCTGCCGGTGCCCGTCCGTTGATCATCACGACGGGTCCGGACGGAGCGCTCTGGTTCACCCGCTCCGGTGACGACCGGATCGGTCGGATCACCGTCGACGGCCAGCAGCGCACGATCGCCCTGCCGCCCGGGACCGGGCCGGGTGGCATCGCGGCCGGACCCGACGGGGCACTCTGGTACGCGGGGATGACCTCCGACACGATCGGCCGGGTCACCACCGACGGCACGGTGACCACCTTTCCGCTGCCGGTCACCGGTGGGTTCCCCTCGATGATCACCGCCGGCGCGGACGATGCCCTCTGGTTCACGCTCAACCGCGCGAACGCCATCGGCCGGATCGCCCTGGACGGCGCGGTGACGCTGTACCCGCTGCCGACCTCCGACGCCGGGCCGGTCGGCATCGCCCTCGGCCCCGACGGCACCATCTGGTTCGTCGAGATCACCGCCGGTCAGCTCGGACGGATCACGCCGGACGGCGTGATCGTCGAGGTTCCGCTGCCGGACCGGGCCGCGCGCCCGCACGCGATCGTGGCCGATCCGGCGGGTGGGGCCTGGTTCACCGAGTGGGGCGCCAACCGGATCGGCCACCTCGATCCCAGCGGACGATTCGAGAGTTACGCCCTACCCACCCCGCAGTCCGAACCCCACGGCATCGTCCACACCCAAGACGGAGTCTGGGCAGCCCTGGAAACCGGCGCCCTAGCCCACCTACCCCACTGACCCATACCCCTGCGCCCATCCGCCCCCGGCCCGTCCGGCCCGGCGGGCTCGGGTTGGGGTGGGCGTGGGTTACTGGACGGCGGGGGCGGCGGTCAGGGTGTTGGTTTCGGTGTCCAGGAGTGCTTCGGTGCCTACCGGAACGGTCAGCTGGTTGTGGCCGTGGCCGATGGAAAGGCCGCCGAGGACCGGTACGCCCAGGTCGCCGAGGCGTTCGGTGAGGACGTCGACGATCGTGGTGTCCCAGCCGTCGCCGCAGTCGGTGAACTGCCCGACCGCGACCCCGGCCAGCCCGTCCAGCGCGCCGGCCCGGCGGAGCTGGGTGAGCATCCGGTCGACCTTGTACGGGGGCTCCTGCACGTCCTCGATCAACAGCACCGCGCCGGTCAGGTCGGGCAGGTCCGGTGTGCCGATCGACGCGGCCAGCAGGCACAGGTTGCCGCCGAGCAGGGTGCCGGTGGCGCGGCCCGGGACGCGGACGTCGAAGGTCTCCTCGGTGGGTACCGCCTCGACGGTCACCGGCTCGGTGGTCATCAGCGCCGCGTGCAGGGACTCGGCGGAGCGCAGCGGCGTCCGCTCGTCCCGCCAGGCAGCCCCGGGGCCGTGTACGCCGGCCAGTCGGGCGGCCCGCCACAGGGCCAGCTGCAACGCGGTGATGTCCGAGAAGCCGGCCACCACCTTCGGGTCGCGGCGCACCGCTGCCATGTCGATGGCGTCGACGATCCGTTGGGCGCCGTAGCCGCCCCGGGTGCAGATCACCCCGCGGATCTCGGGGTCGGCGAACGCCGCGTTCAGGTCGGCGGCCCGCAGGTCGTCGGTGCCGGCGAGGTAGCCGTGGCGGGCGTACACGTTCGGGGCCGGTATCGGGCGCAGACCCCAGCTGGTGAGCAGCTCCACGCCGCGGGCCACCCGCTCCGGCGAGGTCGGCCCGGACGGCGAGACGAGCAGCACCGCGTCACCCGGGCGCAGTACGGGCGGGCGGACGGCGACGGTCTCCTGGTTGATCACAACCGCAGAGCCTAACCACCGCGCCGACACGAAGGCCGCAGCCGGTGGCACCGACCCGCGCCGGGGCGTGGCGGAGCGCGCCGCACCCGCTAGCCTCGACGGGTGGCAACCGCGCTGGTGATCGAGAACGACCCGACGGACGACGCGCGCCGGTTGGGTGAGTGGCTGACCGAGGCAGGGCTGGGTTTGTGGGTGGTCCGCCCGCACGCCGGTGAGGAACTTCCCGCCGACCTTGAGGGGTACGCGGCACTGGTGGTGCTGGGTGGCGACCAGCAGGCCTATCCGCTGCCGGACGGCTCCCCGGGGGCGCCCTGGTTCCCGGCCGTAGAAGGGCTGCTGCGCAAGGCGGTCCGGTACCGCGTGCCCACCCTGGCCGTCTGCCTGGGCGCGCAGCTGCTCGCCACGGCGCACGCCGGGCTGGTCGAGCGGAGCCCGTCCGGGCCGGAGATCGGCCCCGCCGTGGTCGGCCGGCGCGACGCCGCCGAGCAGGACCCGCTGTTCCGGTACGTGCCGCTGATCCCGGACGTGCTCCAGTGGCACTCCGACGAGATCACCGAACTGCCCCGGGGCGCCACCCTGCTGGCCGCCTCCACCCGGTACCCGCACCAGGCGTTCCGGCTCGGCGACCGGGCCTGGGGGTTGCAGTTCCACATCGAGTGCGACACCGCGATGATCGCCGACTGGGCCACCGACTCGACCCTGCTCGCCGAGTTGGGCTACGACCCGGAGCTGGTGGTGGCGGCCTGCGACTCGGTGATGGTGGACGTCGAGGAGGTCTGGCAGCCGTTCGCCGCCCGGTTCGCGGCGCTGGCCCTCGGTGAGTTGGACGACAGCACGATCCGGCGCGGCCTGCCGCTGCTCGGGCACGGATGAGCCGGCCGACGAGGGCCCCCGGCCGGCTCGCCCGCTACGGCTTCGGCACCGCCGAGGGCGACGGCGGGGCCCGCGCCGCCGACCTGCTCGGCCCGGACGGGCTGGGTCTGTGGCAGCCGGAGGAGCAGGAGCCGGTCGACGACGCGGCCGGGGAGCTGCTCGCCGCGCTGTCCCGGGCCGCCGACCCGGACCTCGCGCTGCGCCAACTGCACCGCATCGTCGAGGCCGAGAGCCGAACCAGCGCCGCCGGCAGCAGCGCCGCCGGCAGCAGCGCCGCCGGCAGCAGCGCCGCCGGCAGCAGCGCCGCCGGCAGCAGCAGCTCGCCGCTGCTCGCGGAGCTGCACGCCGACCCCGGGCTGCGGCGTCGGCTGATCGCCGTGCTGGGCGCGTCGTCGGCGCTCGGTGACCATCTGGTGGCGAACCCCGAGCACTGTCGGACGCTGCGTACGGCACCGGACGGGCTCGCGCCGATCGCCGACGGTCGGCTGGAACCGGCCGGCGACGGGCACCCGGTGGCGGTGCTGCGTGCCGCGTACCGGCTCTCCCTGCTGCGGATCGCGGCGGCCGACCTCACCGGCGGACGTGCCCTCGAACAGACCATGGCGGCGCTGTCCGCGCTGGCCGACGCGACGCTGGCCGCCGCGTACGAGATCGCCGTCGCCGAGTTGGCGGCCGGCACCGAGCGGCCCCGGCTGGCCGTGGTGGCGATGGGCAAGTGCGGCGGCGGCGAACTGAACTACGTCTCCGACGTGGACGTGATCTTCGTGGCCGCCGAGGACGCCGACCTGCCCGCCGCGACCCAGGTGGCGACCCGGCTGATCTCCGTCTGCGGGATGGTCGCCTGGCCGGTGGACGCCGCCCTGCGGCCCGAGGGCAGTCGCGGCCCGCTGGTGCGTACCCTCGCCAGCCACCTCGCCTACTACCGCCGGTGGGCGCGCACCTGGGAGTTCCAGGCGCTGCTCAAGGCCCGCCCGGCCGCCGGGGACCTGCCGCTGGCCCAGGAGTGGATCGACCAGCTCGCGCCGCTGGTGTGGCGGGCCGCCGAACGCCCCGAGGCGGTCGAGGACGTCCGTGCGATGCGCCGCCGGATCATCGACAACATTCCGCCCAAGGAGCTGGAGCGCGAGATCAAGCGTGGTCCGGGCGGGCTGCGCGACATCGAGTTCGCCGTCCAGCTCCTGCAACTCGTACACGGTCGCGGCGACGAGACACTGCGGGCGCCGGGCACCATTCCGGCGCTGCGCGCGCTGGTCGCCGGAGGCTACGTCGGCCGCGCCGACGGTGAGTCGCTGCTGCGTGGCTACCGCTTCCTGCGCGCCGTCGAGCACCGGCTCCAACTCCAGGCCCTGCGCCGTACGCACACCGTGCCCACCGAGCCGGGCGCGCTGCGCTGGCTGGCCGCCGCGCTGGGTTTCGTGGCCACGCCGGGCCGCAGTGCCGTCGAGAGCTTCCGGGCCGACTGGGTCACCCACGCCACCGAGGTACGACGGCTGCACGCCAAACTGCTCTACCGGCCGCTGCTGGAGTCGGTGGCCCGGGTACCGGCCGACGGGCTCCGGCTCACCCCGGAGGCGGCCCGGCACCGGTTGGAGATCCTCGGCTTCGCCGACCCGGCCGGCGCGCTGCGTCACCTCCAGGCGCTCACCGGCGGGGTGAGCCGTACGGCGGCCATCCAGCGCACCCTGCTGCCGGTGCTGCTGAGCGAGTTCGCCGACGCGCCGGAGCCGGATCGGGGGCTGCTCAACTACCGCAAGGTCTCCGACAAGCTGGGCAGCACCCCCTGGTACCTGCGGCTGCTGCGGGACGGCGGTCCCGTCGCCCGCCGGCTGGCGCGGGTGCTGGCCCTGTCCCGGTACGTCGCCGACCTGCTCGCCCGCGACCCGGAGGCGCTGCGGCTGCTCGCCGAGGAGAACGAGCTGTCACCGCGTCCGCGTCCGGTGCTGCGGGAGGGCTTCCTCGCGGCGGCGGCCCGGCACACCGACCCGGTCGAGGCGACCCGCGCGGTGCGGGCGCTGCGCCGCCGGGAGCTGGTCCGGGTGGCCTGCGCGGACGTGCTCTGCCGAGCCGGCGCGCTCGCACCCACCCCGACCCGGGCGGACGGCACGACGCGGCCGTCACCGGGCCTGGCCGACATCACCGAGGTCGGTACCGCGCTCGCCGACGTCACCGACGCCACCCTGGCCGCCGCGCTGCGGGCCGCGCGGGCCAGCCAGCCGGCCCCGGACGGGCTGCGGTTCGCGGTGATCGGGATGGGCCGGCTCGGCGGGTACGAGTCGAACTACCTCTCCGACGCCGACGTGCTCTTCGTCTACGACCCGCCCGCCGGCAGCAACGAGAGCGCCGCCAGCGCCGCCGCGCACGCCATCGCGGAGGAGCTGCGTCGACTGCTCGGTGTTCCCGCCCCCGATCCGCCGCTCGGGGTCGACGCCGACCTGCGTCCCGAGGGCCGGCAGGGTCCGCTGGTGCGCAGCCTCGCCGCGTACGCCCAGTACTACGCCCGCTGGTCCCGGGTGTGGGAGGCGCAGGCGCTGCTGCGCGCCCGGTTCGTCTGCGGTGACGCCGACCTGGGTGCCGAGTTCGAGGCGATGATCGAGCCGGTGCGCTACCCGGCCGACGGGCTGACCCGCGAGCAGGTCGTCGAGATCCGCCGGATCAAGGCCCGGGTGGAGACCGAGCGGCTGCCGCGCGGGGCCGACCCGGCCACCCACACGAAACTGGGCCGGGGCGGGCTGGCCGACGTCGAGTGGGCCGTCCAACTCGTCCAGCTCCGACACGCGGGCGCGATCCCGGAGCTGCGCGGCACGCGTACCCTCGATGCCCTCGCGGCGGCCGAGCGGGCCGGCCTGGTCGATCCGGCGGACGCCGCGGAGATGGCCGCCGGCTGGTCCCTGGCCGCGCAGGTCCGCAACGCGCTGATGCTGGTCCGGGGCCGGGCCGGCGACCAGCTGCCCCGGCACGGGGTGGAGCTGGCGGGGGTGGTCCGGCTGCTCGGCCGTGACGATCCGGGGGAGTTCCTCGACGAGTACCTGCGCACCGGCCGCCGCTCCCGCGCCGCCGCCCAGCGCGTGCTGGAGGGGTAGGACGGTCAGCCGAGGGTGTATTCGCCGGCCCGGGGGACGGCGACGGTGGTCCAGTCCCCGTCGGCGGCGACCGTCGCGCCACCGGACGCGGTCAGCCAGCGGCTGTGCCGCACGCGGACCGCCACCGGGCCGGCGGCCGGGGCCCGGAAGGTCACCGCGGCGCCGTCCGCGCGGACCAGCTCGGCGGGCGCGGCGACCAGCGGCGTCGGGTCGGCCACCGCCCAGACCCGCCAGTGCGGGCCGGACCAGGCCGGGGTCAGGTACGGCAGACCGCCCTCGACGAGTTCCGCCTCGGCCCGCCCCACCCAGGACAGCGGGGCGTCCGGCACCGCCACGTACTGCACGGCGTTCTCCGCCAGCCAGGCCCGGTAGCTGTCCGGGGTCAGTGGCACGCCGGTGCCGGTCGCGCCGGGCACGGTGGTGAAGAAGAGCGGGTTGCGGTCGATGTCGGCCTGCCGCAGCCAGCCTCGGGCCAGCGGCACCTCACCGAGGCGGGCCGCCTCCCAGTAGTTGCGGGTCGGCGGCACCTCCACCCGGCCGGTGAGCCGCTGCCCGGCCAGGAACGCGCGCAGCGGCGCGTGGTAGCCGGGCGCGCTGGTCGGGTCGCCGATGCCCCGCAGGTCCGCCGGCACCACCGGCGGCTGCCACCCGCAGACGGCCGTCAGCAGCGCGGCCAGGCCGATCCCACCCAGCAGCCGGGCCGGCCCGGACCCGACGGCCGGCCGGCGGGCGAGGCGGGTCGACAGCCAGGCCGGCGGGCGGGCGGCGGCGGCGAGCACCGGCAGCGCGAACATCGTCGCCAGCCGGGTCGCGTTCAGCCCCACCGGCGTGTGCACCAGCGCGGCGACCAGCACCCCGGCGGCGGCCAGCAGCGCGCCGAACCGCACCGGCCGGTACGCCACCAGCGCCGCCACCAGCAGGCTCGTCACCACCGCCCGCACGGTGTCGGTGCGGCTGATGTTCATCCAGCCGCCGTCGCCGAAGAGCACCGCGGTCGCGGCCAGCGGCACGGCCGCCGCGACACCGAGCGCCAGCCCGTCGGCGTACCGGCGGGCCAGCAGCAGCGCCGCGCCCGCCAGGCCGACGAACAGGCCGGCCACCGGGCTCGTCGCCGAGGCCAGCAACGCGCCGGCCGCCGCCAACGCGACCCGACGACCCGGGGGTACGCCCCGCGTCAGCGCGACCAGCGCCGCCAGCCCGAAAGCGACACCCAGGGCGTACGTCACCCGGCCCGAGACCAGGTTGCCGGTCAGCGTGACCACGCCGACCAGGCTGCCCAGCAGCGGGCGCGGCACCGGGCTGCGGACCAGCAGCGCGGCCAGCGCGGTGGCCGACGCCACCAGCGCCAGCGCACCGGTCACCCGCACACCGAGCACCGCCATCACGGGCTGCGACACCAGGCTGTAGCCGAACTGCTGCACCCCGCCGTACCAGCGCAGATCCACCGGGGTGAGGCCGTGGGCGGCGAAGAAGTCGGCGCGGGCGACCTGCGCGGCGAGGTCCGAGCCCATCAGCGGCAGGGCCAGCCAGAGCGCGCCGAGCACGACGGAGCAACCGGCGGCCACCGCCACCACCCGACTGCGCCGCATGCCCACCTCCGTACCGCGACAACCGTACTGGCAGCATGTCCGGCGTGCCTCACCACCTCGCGCGCTGGACCGGACTGGCGGGATCGGCGCTCCTCGCCGTCGCCGCGTTCCTCGGCGGCGCACTGCCCGACTCACCCCTGCGCAGCAACCCGGTCAGCATCTGGCAGGGCCCGAACGGACCGCTGGTGCTCATCGCCTGGCTGGTCGGCACCGCGCTGCTGGCGTACGCCTGGTGGTCGCTGCGCGACGACGTGCCGTCGACCCGCTGGGCGCTGGTCACCGTCGGGCTCTGGCTGCTGCCGCTGCTGATCGCGCCGCCGCTGGCCAGCCGCGACGTCTACGCGTACGCCTGCCAGGGTGCCAGCTACGCCGCCGGGATCAACCCGTACGAGCAGGGCGTCTCCGCGCTGCCCTGCCCGTGGCTGGACACCATCTCGTACATCTGGCGGGACACCCCCGCGCCGTACGGGCCGCTGTTCGTGGTGCTGTCCGGCGCGGTGGTCAAGGCCACCGGCTCGCTGACCGGCGCGATCGTGGTGTTCCGGCTGATCGCCGTGGCGGGGGTCGCGCTGATGGCGGTCAGCCTGCCGGTACTGGCCCGACGGGTGGGCGTACCGGCCTCCCGGGCGGTCTGGCTGACGCTCGCCTGCCCGCTGGTCGCCGTGCACCTGGTCTCCGGCGCGCACAACGACGCCCTGATGGTCGGCCTGCTCGTCGCCGGACTGGCCGTGATCGCCTCCCGGCCCGGACGCCCCGGCCCGCTGCTCGCCGGTGGTGTGCTGCTCGGTCTCGCCGCCGGCATCAAGGTGACGGCGCTGGTCGTGATGCCGTTCGCCGCGCTGGCCGCGATCGTCGGCGGGTACTCGATCCGCGCGCTGATCCGCCACGGTGGCTGGGTGGTCGGCGGCGCGGTCGCCGTCGTGGTCGGGGTGACCTTCGCCGCCGGCCTCGACTTCGGCTGGGTCGGCGGGCTGGCCCGGGGCGGCGACGTGATCGCCTGGACGTCGCCGTCCACGGCGGTCGGGCAGACCATCGGGTACCTGGCGGTGCCCTTCGGCGGGCACGTGGACGCGCTCGCGGTCACCCGGGGGATCGGCATGGCGGTGCTGGCGGTGCTGCTGGTCTGGCTGTGGTGGCGGGCCCGCACCCGGGAACCGCTGTGGTACGCCGCCGTGGCGCTGGCCGCCACGGTCGCCCTCGCCCCGCTGTTCCACCCCTGGTACTGGATCTGGCCCCTCGCGGTGCTCGCCGCCACCGCCCGACGTACCGGCTGGTTCACGGTGGTGGCGCTGGTCGCGTCGTTCCTGGTGCTGCCGGACGGCACCGGGCTGCCCCGGTACACCAAGACGGTCGGTGCGCCGCTGATGACGCTGTTGGTGATCGTGCTGGCCATCCGGTTGGTACGGTCGGCTCGGGCGGCCCGCCAACCGGTCGCCGCCGACTGAGGGAAGGTGCGCCGGTGACCACTCCCGGCGCCCCTCTCTCCCGGTACGCCGGGCTGCTCGGTGCGGCCCTGCTCGCCGTGGCCGGGTATCTCGGCGGGGCGCTGCCCGACGCCCCGCTGAACGTCACACCCGCGTCGATCTGGCGGGCCCCGGGCGGCCCGGCGACGCTGGCCTGCTGGCTGGTCGGCACCGCACTGCTCGTCGGTGCCTGGTGGTCGCTGCGCGCCGGTGCGCCGTCGGGTCGCTGGGCGTACGTCACCGCCGGGCTGTGGGCGCTGCCGCTGCTGGTCGCGCCGCCTCTGGGCAGCCGGGACGTCTACTCGTACGCCTGCCAGGGCTGGACCTACGCGCACGGTGTCGACCCGTACGCGGTTCCGGTGGCGGCGGCCGGCTGCCCGTGGGTGGAGACGGTGGCACCGATCTGGCGGGACGCGCCGACGCCGTACGGGCCGGTCTTCGTGCTGCTCGCGGCGCTGACCGTCGTCCTCGGCGGTGGGCTCACCGGCACGGTCGTGCTGCTGCGCGTGCTCGCGGTGGCGGGTGTCCTGCTGACGGCGTACTGCCTGCCTCAGCTGGCCCGGGCGGTCGGCGTACCGACCCGGCGGGCGGCCTGGCTGGCGCTGGCCGCGCCGCTGGTCGGCGTACACCTGGTGGCGGGCGCCCACAACGACGCCCTGATGCTCGGGCTGTTGCTGTGCGGGTTGCTGGTGGCGGTCCGCCGGCCGGGCCGCCCCACCGCGCTGCTGCTCGCCGGGGTGCTGCTGGGGCTGGCGGTGACCGTGAAGGCCAGCGCAGTCGTGGTGGTGCCGTTCGCCGTGCTGGCGGGAGCATCCGGCCGGACGGTGTTCCGCAGCGGCGCGTGGCTGGCGGGCGGCCTCGTCGGCGCACTGTTGGGCAGCTCGGCGCTGACCGGCCTCGGGTTCGGCTGGGTGGGTGGGCTGACCCGCAGCGGAGACTCCGAACAGTGGACGTCGCCACCCACCGCCGTCGGATTCGTCGTCGACTACGCGGGCGCGCTGCTCGGACGGGACCCGCAAGCTGTGCCGGTGACCCGCGTGCTCGCGTTGGCGCTGCTCGCGGTCGTGCTCGTGGCCCTCTGGTGGCGCACCTGGCGAACGTGGCGGCGAGCTGACGCCGGCTCCGGCGGGTTGCCGGCCGCCTCGGGTGGGTCGTCGGCCGGCTCCGCTGGCCTGTCGGCTGGCGCGGCGCGGTGCCGCGCGGCGCTGCACGGTGCTGGCCTGGCCCTGGTCGCCACCGTGGTCCTGTCCCCGGTCTTCTACCCCTGGTACGCGACCTGGCCGCTGGCGCTGCTCGCGCTCACCGCCGCCCGGACCACGTGGTTCGCGCTGCCGGTGGCGGTCGCGGCCTTCCTGGTCCTACCCGACGGCACCAACCTGGCCCGCTTCACCAAGGCCCCCGGCGCGCTGGCGATGACCGTGCTGCTCCTGTTCCTGCTCCTGTGGCGCACTGGTGTCCGCGCCCGTCGATCGTCGACGTCCGTACCGCCGCTCTGACGCGGGACCGGGTTGTCGACGCTCGCTCGTGCTGGCCTGCGTCCCGTCGCGAGCTGGCTCGGCGGAGCGGGCACCGGCCTGGTCGCGTCCTTTGCTCTGCTTCAGCGGAGGCAACACCCACTGTCCGATTATCGGACGTCAGGTGTCCCCTGGGTTGAAGCAGAGCAAAGGACGACCGGAACACCTCGCCGCCCGCACTCAGGAGACGGCCACGATCATCCCGTGGGCCGTGGCGGGCCTACTGAGTCAGTGGCGGGCACCATAGGTCCGGCCGGGGGCCGAGGGGCGAGCCAGCCGGCCGCGTACCGCGAGGGCCACCGGTAGCAGGGCGGGGCCGATCAGGCCGATCACTGCCGCCGTCACGGCGAGCGCCGTCCAGTTCGCGGCGAACGCCGACGGGACGCCGTCCGCCGCCCCCGCCAGCGGATGCAGGGCCAGCAGGCCCACCGGGGTGAGCAGGATCAGGGCCGCCCAGCCGCCCCGGTGGTCGCCGCGCAGCGCCAGCCCCACCGCGAGCAGCACCGCCACCGCGAGCACCGCCACGGCGGTGTTCCCCAGGACCGGCTCCGCCGTCAGAGCGCGGTAGCTCGAGGAGAAGACGTTCCTCGGCATCGCGCTCGCCACTGCCAGGCCGGCGACGGCGGCAACCAGCGGCGTCACCCGCAGCGACACCGGCTGGATCCGGGACGCGCCGAGCGCGACCACACCCAACCCGACCTGGGGGAGTAGCACGAACAGCGGCGGGCGGGGTAGGCCGGTGAGCGCCGCGGCGGGTACGAGCGCGACCGTGACGAGCACCGCGAGCGCGACCGCGCGCCGGTGCCACCGGCCGGGTGTCAGCGCCTGCGCCGCCGCAGCGAGCAGCCAGCCGGCCCACGCCACGATGCCGAGCGAGACGAACGGCCCCGCGGATGGCTCGCCGAAGCCGGGCGGTGCCGGGCGCAGTTCGAGCACCGTCCACATGCCGGCGAGCGCGGTGGCGGTCAGCAGGGCCAAGGCGGCCGCGAGGCGTACCCCGGGGACCAGGTCGGTGGCGCCGGTGGCGCGTACCCGCTGGCGGAGGCCGCCGCGCAGGAGGTCCACGGCGTCCGCGGGCGTCGGCCAGCGGCGGCCCGGCTCGGCCAGGTCCAGGTACGTGCCGACGATCTCGGAACCCCGGGCCCGCCGGTAGTCGGCGGGGTACGCGGCGAGGAGCCGGAAGTAGCGGCGTTCGAGGTCGGTCATGCGAGCCCTCCGGCGAGGCGTGGGGTGGTCGGTCGGGCGGCGCGGGCTCGCGCGGCGAGCCGGGCGGTGGCGGCCTCGACGTTGCGCCGGAGCCGCTCGGTCTCGGCGCTGAGGGTGGCGTCGCCATCGGGGGAGAGGCGGTAGTAGCGGCGTAGTCGGCCGTCCACCACCTCCTCCCGGTCGACCTCGACGAGACCGGCGTCGACCAGCCGGTCCAGCGCGCCGTAGAGGGTTCCGGGGCGTAGCGACACGCGGTTGTCGGAGAGGGCGGCGACCTCACCGATCAGTCCGTAGCCGTGCATCGGCTCGACGGCGAGCGCGGTCAGGATCAGGAAGGTCGGTTCGCGCAGGGGTATGTCCACCGCGACAATATATCGGACGCGAAGGTATATCGGGGGGCGTTACAAGCGGGCCGGGCCGGCTCCGCGATCGCGGAGCCGGCCCGGCCGGTGGAGCGGTGGACTGCTCAGCAGTCGTAGTACATGGCGAACTCGTGCGGGGTCGGGCGCAGACGCACCGGGTCGACCTCGTTGGCGCGCTTCCAGTCGACCCAGGTGGAGATCAGGTCGGGGGTGAAGACGCCGCCCTCGAGCAGGTAGTCGTGGTCGGCCTCGAGCGAGTCGAGCACGGCGGGCAGCGAGCCCGGGACCTGCTTGACGTCGCCCCACTCCTCCGGCGGGAGGTCGTAGAGGTCCTTGTCGATCGGCGTCGGCGGCTCGATCTTGCTCTTGATGCCGTCCAGACCGGCCATCATCATGGCCGAGAAGGCCAGGTAGACGTTGGCCGACGGGTCCGGCACGCGGAACTCGACGCGCTTGGCCTTCGGGTTGCTGCCGGTCACCGGGATACGGGTGCAGGCGGAGCGGTTGCGCTGCGAGTAGACCAGGTTGACCGGCGCCTCGAAGCCCGGCACCAGGCGGCGGTACGAGTTGACCGTCGGGTTGGTGAAGGCCAGCAGCGACGGCGCGTGGTGCAGCAGACCGCCGATGTACCAACGGGCGGTGTCGGACAGGCCGGCGTAGCCGGTCTCGTCGTAGAACAGCGGCTCACCGTTGAGCCAGAGGCTCTGGTGGGTGTGCATGCCGGACCCGTTGTCACCGAAGAGCGGCTTGGGCATGAACGTGGCGGTCTTGCCGTTGGCCCAGGCCTCGTTCTTCACGATGTACTTGAAGAGCTGGAGCTGGTCACCGGCGTGCAGCAGGGTGGAGAACTTGTAGTTGATCTCGGCCTGCCCGGCGGTGCCGACCTCGTGGTGCGAGCGCTCCACGGTGAAGCCCGTGTCGACGAGGCGACGCACGATCGAGTCGCGCAGGTCGGCGTAGTGGTCGACCGGCGGTACGGGGAAGTAGCCGCCCTTGTAGGCGGTCTTGTAGCCCCGGTTGCCGCCCTCCTCCTCGCGGCCGGTGTTCCAGGCGCCCTCGATGGAGTCGATGTAGTAGAACGACTGGTTCGCCGAGGTCTCGTGGCGAATCGAGTCGAAGATGTAGAACTCCGCCTCGGCGCCGAAGTAGGCGGTGTCGGCGATGCCGCTCGCCGCCAGGTACGCCTCGGCCTTCTTCGCGACGTTGCGCGGGTCGCGGGTGTAGGCCTCGCGGGTGAACGGGTCGTGGATGAAGAAGTTCAACGCGAGAGTCTTCTGCGCGCGGAACGGGTCGATGAACGCGGTGGCGACATCCGGGAGCAGGAGCATGTCCGACTCGTGGATCGCCTGGAAACCGCGGATCGACGAACCGTCGAACGCGAGGCCGTCGGTGAAGAGGTCGTCGTTGACGGACTCGACCGGCAGGTTGAAGTGCTGCATCACGCCGGGCAGGTCACAGAAACGCACGTCGACGAACTTCACGTCCTCGTTCTTGAGGTATCGCAGCAGTTCCTCGGGATTGGCGAACACACATCCTCCTGGCACGTCCACGGGTGGCTAGCGTCCTGGCGACGCTATGGCCGGGGAGTTGCCCGGCCATGTCTTCAGTGTTTCTGCCGTGTTACGTCCCTCGCGGAGCGTCAGGGACACTCCTGTCCACGCACTCAGCGTGCGCGAACGTCGTACCGGCTGTGCCAGTGTAATGACACTTGCGGTCATTGGCCCGAATCGGCACGCAGTGGTGACGGCTCCTCGGCGGGCTCGATCCGGGCGCGGATACCCTTGATCGCTGTGACCAATCCGCACGTCCCGGCAGCGCCGGCCACCGACCCGACCTTCACCCCGCCGAGCCTGGGCCGGCGCTTCGGCGCGCTGATCGTGGACTGGGTGCTCTGCCTGCTGGTGGCCAACATCTTCGCCGACCCGGTACGCGACGGTTGGGCACCGGTGCTGGTGCTGATCCTGGAGTACGGCCTCTTCCTCGGCCTGTTCGCCCAGACGCCGGGCATGTACATCACCAAGGTGCGCTGCGTGAACTGGCACGACGGGGGTCGGATCGGCGTGCTCCGCGCGCTGGCCCGGGGTGTGCTGCTGGCGCTCGTCGTGCCCGCGCTGATCATGGACCAGCACCGCCGGGGCATCCACGACCGGCTCGTCGACTCCGTCATCATCGACGCCCCCCGCGCCTGACACCCCCGATACCCGCCGCACCCGGCCCGACGCGATCCGGCCCGACTCGGCCGGGCGCGGCCCGGCCCGGCCCGGCCCGGCCCGGCAAGATCCGCACAACTTCGGGGATGTTGCTGCTTCCCGCGCGTCGTCGGCAGCAACATCGGCGAAGTTGCGCAGATCTTGGGCGCGGGGCGCGGGGCGCGGGGCGCGGGGCGCGGGGCGCGGGGCGCGGGGTCAGCGTCGGGGCTGGCGAGCGCCGCCCGGCGGGCGCATGTTCTTCGGGATCGCGCCCTTGGGCATCTGCGGACGGGCGGTGAGCGCCTTGAGACGCCGGTCCAGCGCGTTGACGTCCTTGCCGCTGAGGGCGCGGGGCAGCCGCAGCAGCGTCGTACGCAGCTTGCGGATCGGCAGCTCGCCCTCCTGCTGGCCGATCACGTAGTCGTGCAGCGGGGCGGAGCCGATGACCTTGGCCAGTCGACGCTTCTCCTGCCCGAGCAGGCCTCGTACGCGCTGGGGGTTGCCCTCGGCCAGCAGGATCACGCCCGGCCGGCCGATCACCAGGTGGACCATGTCCATCTGGGTGGTGGAGCTGACGGCCGGCGTGACCCGCCAGTCGCCGCGCATGTTGTCCATGATCTGCGCCGCCGCGCCGGGCTGCCCCTCGGCGGCGTTCATCATCGCCGCGTTGGACCGCAGGTTCAGCACGATCAGCACCGCGAGCAGGGCGAACAGGATGCCCAGCGGCAGCCAGATCCAGCTCCAGAGGATCACCGCGACCACGGTGAGCGCGAGCGGGATGAGCACCGCTGCGGCGACCAGCGGCGCGAACCACCGGTCCTGCTTGGCGGTGAACTGGAACACCATCCCGATCTGCTTCAGCCGCTGGCCGAACGAGACCTTCTCCTGGGGCTTTGCCATGCCGCAGAGTCTAGTGGTCCCCGTCGCCCACGTTGATCCGCGTCCGGGTGCCGCCCGGCTGAGTACCTTACGTCGCCTCAGCGGCCCGGATTCCGCGAGTAAGGAGGGTGCCGCTGGCGAAGATGAGGCGGTGTGCCCATGTCCGGTTGGGGCCTTCGCGCGAAGAGTTGTCGGCAGAGGACGACGACGCGACGAAGGAGCCTGACATGTTCGGCAACGACGTGGACTTCCTGCTTTCCCTGCACCGTACCCAGGCCGCCGAGTTGCGGGCCGAGGCCGCCGCGGAGCGACTGGCCCGCTCGGTGCCGCGCCGGGCCGGCCGTACCTGGACGGGCCGTCGCCAGCCGGCCCGTCGCACGGGCGACGACCGCCGGTGACCGCCGTGGCCCCACCCGCCGCCGTTCGACCCGGTGCCGCGACCCCGCCGATCGGCGGGGTCGCGGTGTCGTCCGGTCATGGCATGCTCGGTCCCGTGCCCCTCCGTGCCACCAGTTCCGTCCTCGTCGGCCGCCAGCGTGAGATCGCGGCGCTGCACGATGCGCTGGGTCGGGCCGGGCGAGGCGAGCCGGCCACCGTGCTGGTGGGTGGTGAGGCGGGGGTGGGCAAGACCCGGCTGTTGGAGGACTTCGCGGCCGGAGCCACCGCCTCCGGCGCCCGGGTGCTGGTCGGTCAGTGCCTGGAGCTGGGTGAGGCGGGGTTGCCGTTCGCCCCGTTCGCCGCCGCGCTGCGCAAGGTGCTGCGGGCCGACGGCCCGGAGGTCTTCGCCGGCTTCGAGGCGGAGTTCGCCCGGCTGCTGCCGGAGCTGGGCCGCACGCCGACGGCGTCGACCGTGTCGCGGGCGGGACCGCTGACCGATGCCCCGCGCGGATACCTGTTCGACCTGGTCGCCGAGCTGTTCCAGCGGCTCGCCGAGGCTCGGCCGCTACTGCTGGTCGTCGAGGACCTGCACTGGGCGGACCGGTCCACCCGGGATCTGATCGGTTTCCTGGTCCGGGCCGCCCGGCCGGGCCGGCTGCTGCTGGTCTGCACGTACCGCACCGACGAGTTGCAGCGCGGCCACCCGCTGCGCCCGTTCCTCGCCGAGCTGGACCGGGCCCGAGGTGTCGAGCGGGTCGAGTTGGGTCGGCTGGACCGCGACGGCACCGGCGCGATCCTCGCCGACCTGCTCGGCGGCGAGCCGGCGCCCCGTGCCGTCGACGACGTCCACCACCGTACGCAGGGCAATCCCTTCTTCATCGAGGAACTGGCGGTGGCCGGCGATCCGATCGGTTGCGCGGCGATTCCCGAGACGCTGCGTGACCTGCTGCTGGCCCGCGTGGACCAGCTGCCCGAGCCGACCCAGCGGGTGCTGCGGATCGCCGCGGCCGGCGGCACGCGCTTCGCCCACGACCTGCTCGCCGAGGTCGCCGGCCTGCCCGAGGCCGAGTTGGAGGACGCGCTGCGCGCCGCCGTCGCGGCCCAACTGGTGGTGGCCGACCGGGACGGCGACTACGAGTTCCGGCACGCCCTGGTCCGCGAGGCCGTGCACGACGAGTTGCTGCCCGGCGAGCACGCCCGCCTGCACGCGCGGTTCGCCGCCGCGATCGAGGCACAGCCGCACCTGGTCGTCGCCGGCCGGGCCCCGGCCGAGATCGCCCACCACTGGTACGCGGCGCACGACCACCCCCGGGCCCTCGTCGCCGCACGGGTCGCGGCCTGCGCCGCCGCCGACCGGTACGCCTACGCCGAGCAACGTCGCCTGCTGGAGCGGGCGTTGGAGCTGTGGGAGTTGGTGCCGGACGCGGCCGACCTGCTCGGCATGGACCATCTGGCGTTGCTGGAGCAGACGCTGGATGCGGCGGTGACGGCCGGCGACTTCAGCCGGGCCATCACGTTGACCCGCGCCGGACTGGCCGAGGTGGACGCCGACGCCGCGCCGCTGCGTGCCGCCCGCCTGCTGGACCAGCGGGGCCGGCTGATGGCCCTGCTGGGCAAGAGCGACGGCCGGCGGGAGCTGGACGAGGCGTACCGCCTGGCGGCCGGCGGTCCACCCGGCGTCGAGCGGGTCCGACTGCTCGCCGACATCGCCACCCACCTGGTCAAGATCGATGCTGGGCAGGCCGCCCGGGTGGCCGCCGAGGCTGCCACGGACGCCAAGGCGCTGGGCGCGGAGCCGGCCCTGCTCGCGACCCGGATCGCGCTGCTCTGTCAGGGCGAACGGGACGGCGAACGAGGGCTCGCGGAGCTTGAGCGCGCCGAGGCGGCGGCCCGGGCGTCCGGTGACGTGCCGGCCCTGGTGCTCGCCAAGGTGTTCCAGTCGGACATGCTCTGCGAGGCGGGCCGCTACGCCGAGTCCGCCGAGGCGGCCGAGGCCGGCATGGCCGAGGCGCGGCGGGTGGGGATCAGCCGCTCGACCGGGGCGTACCTGCTGTCCAACCGGGCCGAGGCGCTGATCGCGTTGGGCCGTTGGGACGAAGCGGAGACGGTCTGCGCGGAGGCGGCCCGGATCGACCTGTCCGGCGTGACCGGCCTGCACTGGCTCCAGGTGTGCGCCGGTCTGCGGCTGGCCCGGGCGCACCCGGGCGCCGACGAGCTGGTCGAGCGCGCGTTGGCCTTCCTCGGCCGGCCCTACCTGTGGCCGAACCACCGACTGCCCCTGCACGAGCTGGGGATCGAGGCGGCGCTGGCCGCCGACGACGTGTCCGAGGCGGTCCGCGCGGCCCGCGTCGCGGTGTCCGACGAGGGCCTGCCGCAGCTACCCCGCGAGGGCTGGCCGGTACTGAGCGCCGCCGCGCGTACCGCCGCCCGGACGGGTGACGCCGAGCTGGCCGCCGCGGTGGCCACGCTCGCGGCCGACCTGCCGGCGCGGCACCCGGCCGCTCAGGCGCACCGCGCCCAGGTCAGCGCTCTGCTGGCGGCCGACGACGAGGCGTTGCCGGCGTGGCGGACGGCGGTGCGGGCGTGGCGCGCCGACGGGCAGCCGTACCCGCTCGGGCGGGCGTTGCTGGCGCTGGCCGAGGCCGCCGCCGTGGCCGGCGAGCGGGACGAGGTGTCGGCGGCGATCACCGAAGCGACCGAGATCGCCTGGCGGCTCGGCGCGACACCGCTGGCCGGGATGGCCACCACCCTGGCGCGGCGGGTCGGCCTGCGCGGGGCGGGCAGCGGCGGGGCCGGCCCGGATGTGCTGACGTCCCGGGAACGGGAGGTGTTGCGGCTGGTCGCCGAGGGGCACAGCAACAGCCGCATCGCCGAGCGGCTGTTCATCTCACCGAAGACGGCAAGCGTGCACGTCTCCCGCATCATCGCCAAGCTGGACGTCACCAACCGGGGGGAGGCCGCCGCGCTGGCCCACCGCCTCGGCCTGCTGGCCGAGCCCGCCGTCCAGCGGTGACGGTGGCCGCCCTCAGCCGCGCGGCAGGTAGATCCGCCAGCCGTCGACGGTGACCAGGTCGAGGGCGTCCGGTCCCGTACCGAGTCGCCCGTCGAGCCGGGCCGCCAGCGGCGAGCCGGTCGGCGCCACCCAGGCGGGCGCCGCCGCGCGCTCCACCTCCCGGCGGTACGCGGGGTAGCGGTCGAAGCCGGGGCGCAGGTCGTCGTCGACGACGGCGCAGACCACCCGCTCGGCGGTGGCGAAGGTGAGCCGGTTGCAGGTCCAGTAGCCGGCGCGTACCTGTCGTACCCCGAGGTGACGCAGCGCGGCCACCAGCTCGGCGTGCCGGGCCTCGTCGGACCGGTTCGCCGACGTCGTCCGCGCCGCCTGCGCCGTCGCGTAGCCGGTGGTGAGCAGCGTGGCGACCAGGACGACCAGCGCGACCGGCCGGGCCGCCGTTGCCCCCGGTCGGGACCGGGCCAGCGTCCAGACCGGCCAGAGCAGCGCCGGCACGGAGATGAGCAGGGTGGACAGGTAGCGGGCGCTCTCCGTCGGGGTCAGGCCGGAGGAACTACTCACGGTGTACGCGCCGAGCGTCGCCACCGCGGCCAGCACGAGGGCCAGCCGCACCGCTGCCGCGACGCGGGGCGAGACACCGTCCGTGCCGGCCGGCGCGGGTGGGCGGCGCAGGGTCCGCCAGGCCGTGCCGGCCGCGACGGCCAGCAACACCGGCAGCGCGTACGCCCACCACAGTTGCCAGGTGGCACAGGTGCCGGGGTCGCAGAAGCCCATGCCCAGCGGCGGCCCGACCAGCAACCCGCCGTGCAGCCGGGCGCCCCACCCGGCGGTGGCGTCGGCGCCACCCGCGGCGAGCACCGCGTGCACCGGGTTCCGGCCGCTCGACAGGCTGTCCATGAGCAGCGGGGCAGCCCCCAGCAGGACGGTCACGCCGACCAGCGCGCCGGCCCGACCGCGCAGCTCGCGGTGGCGGAACCCGACGAGCACCGCACCTGTCGCCACGACGTACGGCAGCACCAGCGGATCGACCCAGAGCATCAGGCCGGCCAGGAGACCCCAGGTCGCCCAGCGGGTCAGTCGCCACCCGGGTCGGCCGGCGGCCAGGTCCACGGCGAGCAGGGCGAGCGCCACCCCGACGGCGTTCATCTCGGGATAGCCGCCACCGGCGATCAACTGGTTCTTGACGATCCGGTCGGATCCGAGGGCGAGCAGGACGACCACCAGCAGGCCGAACCAGCGGTCCCCGGTCAAGCGCAGCGTCAGCCGCCAGGCCAGCAGCAGAAACAGTGCGTACAGCGCCAGCGTGGGCAGTCGCAGCGCGAACAGCGACGGACCGGCGAGCGCGAACACCGGCGCGGCCAGGTACGCCTCCAGCGTGCCCATGTACTGCTGGCCGTAGAACCAGACCGGGAAGCCCTCGCCCCGGGCGATGTGCAGCGCGGCCAACCCCATGGTGGCCTCGTCGCTGTTCGTCGGCGGAGTCGCGTACGCCAGTAGCCAGAGCCGGTAGCCGACGCCGACGAGCACGGCCAGCCCGGTGAGGCAGCCGAGGAGCCCGAGGCGCGCGCCGGGCCGCGGGCGCGGTCGATCCGCGCCGCGCGGCTGGTCGCGTACCCCGGCGGTCATCGCACGATCATGACACCCGGGCGCCGCACGGTCCGTGCGGCGCTGTCGGCGGGTCAGCCGGCGGTGGCGACGGTGCTGGCGGCGCGGGCGTCGAGCGCCTGCTGGTAGAGCCGGCCGGCGCGGTACGACGAGCGCACCAGCGGCCCGCTCATCACCCCGGCGAAGCCGATCTCCTCGGCCTCCTCGCGCAGCTCCACGAACTCCTCCGGCTTGACCCAGCGGGTCACCGGGTGGTGCCGGGGGGAAGGGCGCAGGTACTGCGTGATGGTGATCAGCTCGCAGCCCGCGTCGTGCAGGTCGCGCAGCGCCTGCGAGACCTCGGCGCGCTCCTCGCCCATGCCCAGGATGAGGTTGCTCTTGGTGACCAGGCCGTCGGCGCGGGCCTGCCGGATCACGTCCAGCGAGCGGTCGTAGCGGAACGCGGGGCGGATCCGCTTGAAGATGCGCGGCACGGTCTCCACGTTGTGCGCCAGCACCTCGGGCCGGGAGCCGAACACCTCGGCCAACTGCTCGGGGACGGCGTTGAAGTCCGGGATCAGCAGCTCGACGCCACAGCCGGGCTGGAGGGCGTGGATCTGCCGGACCGTCTCGGCGTACAGCCAGGCGCCGCCGTCGGGCAGGTCGTCGCGGGCGACGCCGGTGATGGTGGCGTACCGCAGGCCCATCGAGACCACCGACTCGGCGACCCGACGCGGCTCGTCGGCGTCGAACTCGGCCGGCTTGCCGGTGTCGATCTGGCAGAAGTCGCAGCGCCGGGTGCACTGGTCGCCGCCGATGAGGAAGGTGGCCTCCCGGTCCTCCCAACACTCGTAGATGTTGGGGCAGCCGGCCTCCTGGCACACCGTGTGCAGGCCCTCGCGCGAGACGAGCCCGCGCAGCTGGGTGTACTCCGGGCCCATCTTGGCCTTGACTTTGATCCACGGGGGTTTGCGCTCGATCGGTGTCTCGGCGTTGCGCGCCTCGATACGCAGCAGGCGCCGCCCCTCGGGGGCGGCCGTTGCGGTACGCGCTGCCTGGCCGGTCGTCGGCGCGGAGTGCTCGATCGTCACGAAAACGAGCCTACGCCGGATGGTGGCCGTCTATGTGCGTCAGGCGACCGGCGTCACGCCGCAGACGTTGTGACGCCGGACACCGGCGAGCCGAAAAATGGCGTCACACGCTCGTGGTTGGGGTGTTAGCGTCGCCGGCAACAGCGACGACGGAGCCGAGTAGCACCCCGACCCCGCCAGCGCAGAGAGCCGCCGGTGCTGAGAGGCGGTCTGGCGCCGGGGCGCGAAGACCCTCCCGAGCTGCGGGCAGAACGGCGGCGACGCCTACTAGAGCCCGCCCGGCTGGCCCCGGTCACCAGGCGACGAACGAGGCCCTCGCTTCGGCGGGGGCGAAGGTGTGGTGGCACCGCGAGGTTCCCGCTCGCCCACACCTCCCTGGGGCTGACGCGACGCATCGCTTCCCCCGGGCGGCGACGGCGTGGCGATCGACCGAGGAGTCCGCCATGCGACGAACCCTGTCCCACCACCTGAGCACCCAGATCGGCTCGACCGTACGTATCGCCGGCTGGGTGCACCGACGCCGACTGCTCAAGTCGGTGGCCTTCCTGATCGTGCGTGACGCGTCCGGCCTGGCCCAGGTGGTCGTCACCGACCCGGCCGTCCGCGCCGAACTGGAGAAACTGACCGAGGAGACGGTTGTCGAGGTCGTCGGCACGGCCACGGCGAACGCCACGGCGCCCGCCGGGGTCGAGCTGACCGACCCGACGGTACGTCCACTCGGGCCGTCCGCCGTGCCGCCCCCGTTCGACCTGTACCGGCCGGCGCTCACCGCGAGCCTGCCCACCCAGTTGGACCACGCGCCCACCGCGCTGCGGCACCCCACCCGGTCGGCCACGCTGCGGGTCTCGGCGGCCGCGGTGGCCGGTTTCCGGGCCGCGCTCGACGCGAGCGACTTCGTGGAGATTCACACGCCGAAGGTGGTCAGTTCCAGCACGGAGAGCGGGGCGAACGTGTTCGCGCTGGACTGGTTCGGCCGGCCGGCGTACCTGGCCCAGTCGCCGCAGTTCTACAAGCAGCTCATGGTCGGCGTCTTCGAGCGGGTCTACGAGGTGGGGCCCGTCTTCCGGGCCGAGCCGCACGACACCGTGCGGCACCTCGCGCAGTACACGTCGCTCGACGTGGAGTTGGGCTTCGTCACCGACCACCGAAACGTGATGCGCGTGCTGCGCGACACTCTGACCGGGATGCTCGACGCCGTCAGTCGGCGAGCCGGCGCCGCACTGGCGACGCTCGGCGTCACGCCGCCGCGGGTGCCGGCGGAGATCCCGGCCGTGCACTTCACCGAGGCGCTGACGATCGCCGGCGCACCCGCCGACGAGCCGGACCTCGCGCCCGCCCACGAACGGGCACTCGGCGAGTGGGCCCTGCGTGAACACGGCTCCGACTTCCTCTTCGTCACCGGGTACCCGATGGCGAAGCGACCCTTCTACACCCACCCGGACCCGGCGCGGCCCGCGTACTCGAACGGTTTCGACCTGCTCTTTCGCGGCGTGGAGCTGGTCACCGGCGGACAGCGGCTGCACCGGCACGCCGACTACCTGGCGGCGTTGGCGGCCCGGGGCGAGCCGGTCGAGCCCTACGCCGGCTACCTGGACGCGTTCCGGCACGGCATGCCGCCGCACGGCGGGTTCGCCATCGGCCTGGAACGGTTCGTGGCCCGCCTGGTGGGTGCGGCCAACGTTCGGGAGGTCACCGCGTTCCCGCGCGACCTGCACCGGCTCACCCCGTGAGCAGAGCGGCCCCCGGCGTTGCCGCCGGGGGCCACTGCGCAGACCTGGAGGCCGCTCAGACCGCGATGAGGGTGGCGAGGCGGCGCTCCACCACCGGCAGCACGTCGGCGACGGTGATCGGCCGGCCCAGCTCGGCGGTGAGCGACGTGACGCCCGCGTCGCGGATGCCGCAGGGCACGATCCGGTCGAAGTACGTCAGGTCGCAGTCGCAGTTGATCGAGAAGCCGTGCAGGGTGACGCCACGGGCCACCCGGATGCCGATGGCGGCGACCTTGCGGGCCGGCCCCCGGTCGTCCTCGGGCACCCAGACTCCGCTGCGCCCGTCGACCCGGCCCGCCGTCAGGCCGAACTCGGCACACACGTCGATGAGCAGGTCTTCCGTGCGGCGGACATAGGCCACGACGTCGACCGGGTCGGGCAGCCGCAGGATCGGGTAGCCGACGAGCTGACCCGGCCCGTGCCAGGTGATCTTGCCGCCGCGGTCCACGTCGACGACCGGGGTGCCGTCCATGGGACGGTCCCACGGCTCGGTGCGCTTGCCGGCGGTGTAGACGCTCGGGTGCTCCAGGAGCAGCACGGTGTCGGCGCGCTCGCCGGCCACCACCGACTCGTGCAGGCGCCGCTGCTCGTCCCAGGCGGCCTGGTAGTCGAGCAGGCCGGCACGGACGGCCGTCAGGCCGGGGGTCGTCGTCGTCACGGCATCCAGCCTAGTCCCGTACCCGCCTCCAATCGCTGGTGAGACGTCTCACGACCGAAGACTCGCCGGTCACGCCGACGCCCTGTTCGTCGCCGTGCGCCGACGACGAACCCGCCACACGACGAGGGAGACGGCGAGCAAAGCCAGCACGGCCAGCGCGACGTACAGCCCGAGCGGGGCGGCGAACGGCGACGGCCGGCGTTCCGGACCGCCGAACTCGTACCGCTTCAGCAGGTCGCCGGGGACGGTCAGGTCGCTCGACCCGACCGGCGCGGTCACCAGCACCTCCCGTCCGCCGCCGGACGACAGCGTGGCGAGAACCGCCTGCCGGTCGGTGTCCTGCTCCGTTCCGCTCACCTCCTGCACCAGCGGGTCGTTCCCGCGCCAACCAACGATCTTGCTGGTCGAGGCGGCGACCGGCAGCGGCTGGCCGACGGCCTGGCCGGTGGCGGCGTCCAGGAACTCGATCCGTAGGGTGCGCTCCGCCATCTGCTGCGCCGTGCACGTCAGGCCGGCGCAGCCGTCGAAGGCGAGCAGGGCGATCCGCCGACCGTCCGGGTGCCAGGCGGCCGGGCCGGCCAACATCCGCCGATCGCCCAGGTCGACCTGCCAACGGGGAGCGCCGCCGGCCGAATCGACGACCACCAGCCGTTGCCGCCCGGCGACCGACGCCGCCGGGTCGGGGGGACCGGCGACCGCCAGCCGGTCACCGCCGGGCGACCACGCGGCGGCGTGGTGGGCGGCGAACGTGCCGGCGGTCACCACCTGCTCGGTGCCTCGGAACGGGTCGACGACGACCAGGTCGTCGGGCTTCTCCGGGTCGTTGAGCTGTTGGTTGTCCGGCCCATAGGTGATCACACCGTCGTCGTTGCTGCGGGTGCCCAGCACGCGTCGCCCATCCGGCGACCAGGCCAGCGGGTCCAGCCCGTCGGTCGCGGCGTGGATCTGCCGGCCGGTGGTGAGGTCGAGCAACTCGCCGTGCTGTGGCCGCAGGTAGTGCCGTCCGTCCGGCGAGAGCAGCCCGTGCCCCTCGCCGATGTCGATCGGGATCAGCCGGTACGCGCCGTCGGCGGCCACCAGCACCCCGGTCGACTCGAAGTAGCGGGTGCGGTCGGTGAAGAACACCAGCGCGGCCGGACCGGCCGGCCGCTGCTCCACGGTGGCCTGCCACAACCACGGATTGTGCACCCGCGCCGGCACCACACCCGCCGGCCCGTCGGCGGCAGCGCCGGCCGTGGCCGCTGGCGCCCCCAGGACCACGAGGGCCAGCGTGACAGCGGCCGTGGCCCAGCGCCGCAGGTGGCGGTCCGTCATTCCCATCGGTCCATTAGACGCGGTGAAGACCCGTGGCGGTGTCCCGGTCGCCCGCGCCGCGACCACCGGTCAGGCCGGTGGGACGCGCCAGAGCCAGACGTCGTCGACCCGCTGCGGCTCGCCGAACAGCGCCGTGGCGGTACGCCGGACGGCCGCCTCGTCCACCTCGAACTTCGCGCCGTGCACCGCGTCCGCGAGGACCAGCGTCTCGATCCGCCAGTGCCGCAGGTCGGACTGGACCTCCGTACGGGTGCCGTCCGTGATGATCGGCACCAGCCCGGTGCGGCCGGCCTGGTCCATGAGCGCGCTCAGGGTGCGCGGCACCGGGCCGATCCGGCCCCGCCCGTCCGGGCCGCCGGGGCCGAGGAAGAAGCCGCCCGGGATGGCGAACTCGCCCTGCCGGTGCGACAGGGCGTACGCCTGCCAGCGCTGACCGTCCGGGTAGATGTCCACGGTCAGCGGCACCGGGGTCAGCGTGTTGCCGTCGGAGACGTACTCCCGCCAGGCACCGGAGGTGATGAACGCCGGGATGGGCTCCCGCTCGTCGGTCAACAGCGGGGTGGGCAGCAGCGGCAGCAGGGCCACCGCGAACCCGATCGCCCAGGCCAGCTCCGTCGAGCGGTGCCGGGGTGGGGAGGTGCGCAACTTCTCGACGGTGTACGCCAGCAGGACTCCGATCACCGGGGCCACGACCAGCGCCAGCCGGGCGGGCAGCGCGGCGTTCACCACCGGGAACTGGCCGAGGATGTCGAACGGCATCGGCAGGTCGGTACGCCGTCCGTCGACCTTCGCGACCGGGCCGAAGGACAGCACCGAGAAGATCACCGCGACGACGCCCAGCGCCCAGAGGACCGCCCGGCGACCGGGGTCGGCGCGTCGCCACAGCACGACGAAGCAGACCACGGCGAGCACGAGCAGGGGAACGCCGAAGAACGAGTTCTCCTCGGTGGGGTTCGGCGCCAGCGCGGTGCCCAGCCCGACCTCCCCGGCCAGCGAGCGGCGTGGGAACGCGGCGAAGGCGGCGATGTCCTCGGAGTGGATCACCGGGTCGAAGCCGGTGCCGTGGAACCGCTGCGGCCCGGCGAAGTGCAACCACAACGGGTACGCCAGCAGCACGCCGGCCACCACGGCGGTAACCCCGAGCCCGCGCAGGAAGGTGGGTAGCGCGGCGCGGGCCTCGGCCCGGTTGGCCGGGTGCAGCGCCCAGACGGCGACGAACACACCGAGCGCGAGAGCGGCGAAGAACAGGCCCTCGGCGGCGATCGAGAAGGCCACCGCGACCAGCACGCCGAGGATCACCCCGTCGCGCAGCCAGTGCCCGGGTCGCCGTAGCGCGAACAGCCGCCAGATCAACAGCGGGATCAGCCAGCCGGCGGTCCAGTTCAGGTGCGCGTTGGCGTGCGAGACCATGCCGGGGGAGTAGGCGATGAAGAGGCTGCCCACGGCGGCGGCGAGCCGGCTGCGGACGAGGTGCCGCGAGAGCAGCCAGTACCAGGCCAGCGCGGTGGCGAACAGGTTCAGGGTGAGGATCACGAGGAACGTCACCGGTGGCCCGAGGAGGTACGTGAGCGGGGCGAAGACCACCGCGTACACCGTGATCGAGGTGTTGACCGCGAGGTTCACGCCGTCCGGGACGTTGATCAGGTAGGTGAAGAAGGGATTCTCCCCCTGGGTGACCGCGTGCCCGCCGAAGGCCAGCAGCCACTCGAAGAGCGCCTGGTCGCTGGAGTTCACGGTGATCGTGCGGACGTTCGGATCCCGCCACAGCCCACTGGTCACCCAGACGGCGAGCGCGAGCGCCACCAGCACGACGATCAGGTCGGCCCGGCGGTCCCGGCGGATACGCGGTGACGACGCTGGTGCGGGCCCGGTGGCCAGCGACGGGGAGGACGGCACGCAGCGGACGTTACCAATCGGACCTGGACGAGCCGGTCAGACCGGCGGTTGTTGTCGGCTCCGGGTGCTGCCGTGGCGGGAGGAGTTCGGCGTACACAACGGCTGTCGTGAATGTGTGAACGCGCCCCATACCGGGTCGGCGACACGCTGTCGTAACGTCTCGGCAACTTGACCGTGACCCAGTTCACAGTCTGCCCCGTCAGGAGGCCTCCGTGCGCCGCTCCTCGTCCCCCCTCACTCGGCTGACCGGTGCGGTCGCCGGGCTCGTCCTCGCCGTGGCGGGCGCGATCACCCTCGCCACACCCGCCCAGGCCGCCAGCCTCACCCAGGTCACCGGGTTCGGTTCGAACCCGGGCAACCTCGCCATGTACGCCTACCGGCCGGACAACCTGCCGGCCAACTCCCCGGCTGTGGTGCTGCTGCACGGGTGCGTCCAGAACGCCGCCGGCTACTTCGCGAACTCGGGCTGGCAGAAGTACGCCGACCAGTGGAAGTTCGCGTTGATCGTCGCCCAGCAACCCGCCGGCAACAACGCCAACTCCTGCTTCAACTTCTTCGAGAGCGGCGACACGGCCCGGGGGCAGGGCGAGGCGCTGTCGATCAAGCAGATGGTGGACCACGCCAAGGCGAACTACGCCGTCGACGGCTCGCGGGTCTTCGTCAGCGGCCTCTCCGCGGGCGGGGCGATGAGCGCGGTCATGCTGGCCACGTACCCGGACGTCTTCGCCGCCGGATCGATCATCGCGGGCATCCCGTACCGCTGCGCCACCAGCATGGTCAACGCGTTCAGCTGCATGAACCCGGGCACCGACAAGACGCCGGCGGCCTGGGGCGACCTGGTCCGTGGCGCCTACTCCGGCTACACCGGCCCGCGTCCCCGGGTGGCCATCTGGCACGGCACGTCGGACACCACCGTGACTCCGCTGAACGGCACCGAGTCCCGCGACCAGTGGACCAACGTGCGGGGGATCTCGCAGACGCCGACCAGCACGACCTCGCTGCCGGGCAACACCAGCCTCGAGGTGTACGGCAACGACGAGGTACGCCTGTACCGCGTCTCCGGCATGGGCCACGGGACCCCTGTCGACCCGGGCTCCGGCGCGGACCAGTGCGGCACCGCCGCCGCGTACTTCCTGGACACCATCTGCTCGACGTACCGTGACGCGCTCTTCTTCGGCCTGAACAACGGCGGCACCACCCCCACGACCCCGCCGGCCACCTCCACGCCGTCGCCCACCCCCACCGCGACGCCCACGGCGAGCCCGACCCCGACCACGCCGCCGACCTGCGTGACGGCGACCAACTACGCGCACGTGACGGCCGGTCGGGCGTACCAGTCCGGCGGCTACGCCTACGCCAACGGCTCGAACCAGCGCATGGGCCTCTACAACACCTTCTACACGAGCACCCTCAAGCAGACCGCCCCCAACTACTGGGTGATCGGCTGCTGACCTCAGCCCAGACCGCGTTGATCATGAAGTTATTGCCACGAAACGCCGACGTGGCGGGCGATAACTTCATGATCAACGCCGTCGGGTCAGGTTTGGAGGGCTGCTTTCAGGGCCTTGGGGAGGGTGGGGTGGGTGTAGGGGTAGGCGGCCTCGGTGAGGACTTTGGGGTGGACTCTTGTGCTGGTCAGGGCCTCGTGGGCGAAGCCGCCCAGGGCCACCTTGAGCGCCAGGGCGGGGATCGGGATGATCGCCGGACGGTGCAGCTGCCGGGCCAGCTCCCGGGTGAACTCGGCGTTCGTCACCGGGTGCGGACCCACCACGTTGACCGGACCGGCGATCTCGTCGTGCGCGAGCAGGAAGAGGGTCGCGTCCAGCCAGTCCCGCATGGAGATCCACGGCAGCCACTGCCGGCCACTGCCCAGCCGCCCGGCGATGCCCAGCTTGAACGGCAGCAACTGCGGCTTGAGCAGACCGCCGTCGCGGTGCAGCGGTAGGCCGGTGCGTAGGCGGACCACGCGCACCCCGGCGTCCTCGGCCGGCCGGGTCGCGGCCTCCCACACCCGGCAGACGTCGGCCAGGAAGCCCTCGCCGGCCGGCGTGTCCTCCTCGACCACCCGGTCGCCGGTGTTGCCGTACCAGCCGACGGCGGACGAGTTGAGCAGCGCCCGGGGGCGGTCGCCGTCGGGCAGGCCGGCGATCGTCGTCGCGAGCGTGGTGGTGGTGTCCACCCGGCTGGTGCGGATCAACCGCCGGTAGTCGTCGTTCCAGCGCTTGTCGCCGACGCCCGCACCGGCCAGGTTGATCACCGCGTCTGCCTCGGCGACCACGGCCGGGTCGAGCTGACCGGCCGCCGGGTCCCACTGCCGCTCGTGGGGGTCGCGCGGCGCGCGTCGCACGAGTCGGGTGACCTGGTGCCCGTCGGCGACGAGCCGGTCGACCAGCCAGGTGCCGAGGAAGCCGGACGCGCCGGCCATGAGGATCCGCATGCCGTTATCTTCGTCGAAAACCCCTTCCCCGGACGCGCCCCGCCCCCACTCCTCGCCGATCTTGCACATTGTGTCGTCGTTATGTCGGGCCAGACCCGTTTCGTCGCCACGGAAAGTGCAAGATCGGCGGGGTCAGGACGAGCGGCGTAGGTCGGTCAGGAGGGTTTCCACTTCGGTGTAGGCCGACGGGGGGAGGGGGGCCAGCGTCAGGGTTGCCAGGTTTTCGTCGGCTTGGGCCACCGTGCGCAGGCCGGGGATCGGCACCGTACGTGGGCTGCGGGCCAGCAGCCAGCCGAGCGCGCCCTGGGCGAGGGTCCGACCGTCGGCGGTGAGCGCCGCACGGACCTGCTCGACCCGCGCCGCCCACTCCGGTGTCGGACGGCCGTCGGTGAACCACTGCAACCACTCGGGCGTACGGCCGCGCACGTCGTCCGCGCCGAGGGTGCGGGTCGAGCCGGTGAGCAGCCCCATCGCCAGTGGCCCTCGGTTGAGGCTCGCCAGGTCGTGACGGTCGCAGACGGCCAGGACCGCCGCGTTGTCGTTCAGCACCGACTCGTCGTGCTGGATGGCCGCGCAGTGTGGTCCGGCGGCCGCGAACGCCTGCGCCGAGGCCGGGTCGTCGGTGCTCCAGCCGTACGACCGGATCTTGCCCTGGTCGACGAGGCCCTCCAGGGTGTCGACCAGGTCGAGCGCGGCGGACGCCGGCAGGTCGTTGAGGTGCAGTTGGTAGAGGTCGACGTAATCGGTGCCGAGGCGGCGCAGCGAGTCCTCCAGGCTGCGCACGGCGAACGTTGCGCTGGCGTCGGTGCCGAGTGCCCGTCGAGTGTCCTCGTCGCTGACGTTGCCGAACTTGGTGGCGATCACCGCCGCGGACCGGCGGCCCGCGAGGGCCCGGCCGAGGACGCGTTCGCTGTGCCCGGCGCCGTAGTTGCTGGCCGTGTCGAAGAGGGTCACGCCGAGGTCGAGGGCCCGGTGGATCGTACGGATCGACTCGTCGTCGTCGACCTCGCCCCAACCGAACGGCTGCCCGCCGTCGCCCCAGAGCGGACCACCGATCGCCCAGCAACCCATCCCGATCGCGCTCACCTCGATGCCGCTGCGTCCCAGCGTGCGTGTCGTCGTCATGTTCACCAGCCTCCAACCTGGAGTGCGCTCCAGGTCAAGGGGGAGCGTTAGCATCCGGAGCATGACCGGTTACGCCCCCGCCGAGGCCGCCCGGCGCAGCGGCTTCACCCTGGACACGCTGCGGTACTACGAGAAGATCGGCCTGCTGGCCGACGTGGGTCGTACGCCGGGTGGCCAGCGCGTCTTCACCGACGACGACCTGAGCTGGCTGCTGCTGTTCCGCTGCCTGCGGGACACCGGCATGCCGATCGCCCAGATGTGCCGGTACGCGTCGCTGGCCCGCGCGGGTGAGCACACCGTCGACGAGCGGCGGGAACTGCTGCGACAGCACGCCGCGCAGGTGGAGGAGCAGATGCGCCTGCTGCGGCGTCAGTACGACCATCTGCGCGAGAAGATCCGCTTCTACGAGCGGCTGCCCGGCGCGCCCGCCCCGGACGAAGGCCGCTGATCGTGGGCGGACCCGCTCAGTCGGCCGGCGCGGTCAGGCCGAGCAACTGCTCGGCGGTCCCGGGTCGGCCGGCGAGCGCGTTCAACGCGCTGACCAGCCGCTTCTCCTCGTAACGGAAGTGTGACTCCAGCAGGGCGGCCAACCCGTCCAGCTCGGCGCGTACCTGAGCGGTCGGCAGCGGTCGGTCGTCGCCCAGCAGCTCCTCGACCCGGGTGAGGATCCCCGCCACCACCTCGTGGTCGACGATCAGGTTGGCCAGGACCGGGCGCAGCTCGGGCACCTCGTCGGCCAGGATCCGGAACGCGCCCGCGTCCTCGCCGGTGTGGTGGCGGCCGAGTGCGGCGCAGAAGCTCAGGCAGTGGGCCCGTAGATCCCGCGAGGGGGCGTCGAGGTCGGCGCGGAGGCGGGCCAGTTCCGCGCGAAGCCAGAGGTGGATCTCGATCATCTGATTGCCGACGGCGGCGAGCCGGTCGGCCGGTGAACTCGTCGGGTGCACCTGCGTCCCATGCTGTTCCCGCGCCTCCATGCCCTCGGCGGCCATCGTGCCGGGTACACCGCGACGCTGTCCGACACCCTAGACCGTCACCGTCAGGGCGTGGTGGGCTCGTCGGGCTCATGGACGTCGTGCCAGCGCGCCCGCCAGGCCGCCTCGTGCGCCTCGTGCGTCGTCCGTTCCTGGAACACGGCCGCCCGCAGCGCGTGCCGGGAGTCCGACATCACCAGCACCTCGATCGCCACCAGCCCGACGCAGATCACGGTCGCCAGGGTGAGCGCGCCCAGCACCGGCAGGTGCAGGCCGACCGGCAGGGCCGCCGCGAGCGCCAGGATGACGCCCACCCGGGTCCAGGTGGCGGTGTGCAGGGTGCGCAGTTGGAACAGCATGTTGACGGCGAAATAAGTGATCAACCCGCCGAAGAGCATCGGTATCGCCGGCCCCTCGATCCGCTCCGCGATGCCGCCGGCCGGATCGGTGATCTTGTGCAGGATCTCCTCGTTGCCGATGGAGAAGAGGATCACCCCGGCGATCATCGGCAGGTAGAGGTACGCGTACGCGTCGCGGGCCATCGCCACCCGGGGCGCCCCCTCCGCCGCGTGCAGGGCGATCCGGGCGGCGGGCCCGACGAAGTCGAAGTGCGCCCACCAGAGCGCGGCGGTGATCACGATGCCGAGCGCGGCGGCGGCCACCGCCGGCCAGGTGACCGACTTGCCGAGCAGGTTGCCGCCCACGCCGGTGGAGATGATCGACTCGCCGAGCGCGATGATCAGGATGAGGTCGTAGCGCTCGGTCCAGTGCTCCGCGCTGGTCACTCCCCAACCCCACGTGCCGACGATGAAGCCGGTCGCGTACTGCACCACCACCACGGCGATCCACAGCCCGTCGCGGACCAGGGCGGCCTGGTCGGGGTCGGTGATCTGCGGCGGGATCAGCGCGGCGGCGAGCAGCAGCAGGATGCTCAGCGCCAACTCCGGGGCGAACCGTCGGAGCTGGCGTCGCTCCTGCGGGCTGTCCCGCACCACGTGCTGGTACAGCAACATGTGTACGGCCCGGACCACGACGTAGCTGATGGCCACCAGCATCGGGCCGGCGGCGCTGCCCTTCGGGTCGCTGAACGCCTGCGGCAGCCCCAGCGCGAACGCGAACAACGCGACCATCGAGATCACCATGAGCACCGGCACGTAGCCCTCGCCGAGCCGGACCCGGGTGGCGACCAGGCTGTGCACCACCCAGATCCACCAGAGCACGGCGAGCACCAGGGCGGCGTGCAGCAGTTGGCGGCCGGTGATGTTCGCGGCCGTCGCGCGGGTGATGATGAAGAACGAGAAGACGAAGACCAGGTCGAAGAAGACCTCGAACTTGTCCACCCGGGCGCCGGGCGCGATGGGGACGGCAGGTCCGAGTTGTCCGCGCCGCCGGTTACCGCCCACGGTCCCACTCTGGCAGCGTCCGGCCTGGTCGGAGGACGGAACGGGTCAGTGAGGTAGTCGATGAAAGGGGACATCGGGCGTTACCTCCGGCCGGGGGCGGGAAGAAGCTACGCGACCCGAAGCCTGGACGAGGATGGATCATGACGACGAGCAATCCGATCACCACGTCGTTCGCCCACGACTCCACCGCCATGGACGTGATCCGGGGCGTGGACCTGGTCGGCCGGCGGGCGATCGTCACCGGGGGGTCGTCCGGCATCGGCGTGGAGACCGCACGCGCCCTGGCCAGCGCCGGCGCGGAGGTCACCCTGGCCGTCCGCAACCCCGACGCCGGCCAGCGGGCCGCCGACGACATCACCGGCACCACCGGCAACGACCGCGTCCTGGTCGCCCCGCTCGACCTCGCCGACCAGGGTTCGGTCGCCGACTTCGTGGCCAACTGGGACGGCCCCCTGCACATCCTGGTCAACAACGCCGGCATCATGGCCGCGCCCCTGAGCCGCACCCCGCAGGGCTGGGAGATGCAGTTCGCCACCAACCACCTCGGGCACTTCGCGCTCGCCACCGGGCTGCGCCCGGCGCTCGCCGCCGCCGACGGGGCCCGCATCGCCTCGGTCAGCTCCGCCGCCCACCTGCGCTCGCCGGTGGTCTTCGAGGACATCCAGTACGACCGCCGCGAGTACGAGCCCTGGCAGGCGTACGGGCAGTCGAAGACGGCAAACGTGCTCTTCGCTGTGGAGGCGACCCGCCGCTGGTCGGACGACGGCATCTACACCAACGCGCTGATGCCCGGCGCGATCCGCACCAACCTCCAGCGCTACGTCAGCGAGGAGGAGCTGAACCGGCTGCGCGCCGGCAACGCGGCCGCGTGGAAGACCGTCGAGCAGGGCGCGGCCACGTCGGTGCTGGTGGCCGCGTCCCCGCTGCTCGACGAAGTCGGCGGACGCTACTTCGAGGACTGCCAGCAGGCCGCGCCCGCCCGACCCGACACGCGCACCGGCGTCGCGGACTACGCGCTGGACCCGGAGGCCGCCGAGCGGCTCTGGAAGGTCTCGACCGACCTGCTCAAGGGCTGAGCGGCACCGACGCGGCAGAGACGAAGGGGCGCCCCGGTCGACGACCGGGGCGCCCCTCACGGCGTACGCGATGGATCAGGCCAGGCCCAGCTCCGACTCGAAGTTGCCGCCCTCGAGGCGCTCCTTGACCGAGGTCAGGAAGCGGGCCGCGTCGGCGCCGTCGATCAGGCGGTGGTCGTACGACATGGCCAGGTAGACCATCGAGCGGACCGCGATGACCTCGCCCAGGTCGGGGTCGTTGACCACGACCGGACGCTTCACCACGGCGCCCGTGCCGAGCATCGCCGACTGCGGCGACGGCACGATCGGCGTGTCGAAGAGAGCGCCCCGGCTGCCCGTGTTGGTCAGCGTGAAGGTCGCCCCGGCCATCTCGTCCGGGGTGATCTTGTTGTTCCGGGTGCGCTCGGCGAGGTCGGCGATCCGCTTGGCGATGCCACCCATGTTGAGGTCACCGGCGTTGTGGATCACCGGCACGAGCAGCCCGCGCTCGGTGTCCACCGCGATGCCGAGGTGCTCGGCGGCCGGGTACGTGATCGTACCGCCGTCCAGGTCCATGCTGGCCTGGATGATCGGGTGGGTCTGCAGCGCCTCGATGGCGGCGAGAGCGAAGAACGGCAGGAAGGACAGCTTCACGCCGTGCTTGGCCAGGAACGAGTCCTTGGCCTGGGCCCGCAGCTTGGCGACCTTGGTGACGTCGACCTCGACGACCGTGGTCAGCTGCGCCGTCTCGTGCAGCGACTGCTGCATCCGCTTCGCGATGGTCGCCCGGATCCGCGGCAGCTTCTCCGTGGTGCCCCGCTTCGCGCTGGGCTGAGGCTTCGCGGCCGGCTTCGGCGCGGCGGCCGACGGCGCGGCAGCGGGCTGTGCCGCCGGAGCCGGCGTGGCCGCGGCGGCCTTGGCCTTCTCGGCCGCGTCGAGCACGTCCTGCTTGCGGATCCGGCCACCCACGCCGGTGCCGTTGAGCGCGGCCAGGTCCACGCCGTGCTCGCTGGCCAGCTTGCGGACCAGCGGCGTGACGTATCCGGCGGCCTCCTCGCCGCCCTGGGCCGGCGCGGACGGGCGCTGCGGCGCCGCAGTCGGCGCGGACGGCTGGGCGGCCTGCTCGGCCTTCGCCGGCTGCGCCGACGTCTCCGCCTCGGCGGCCGGCTCGTTGTACGACGCGCCCGGCGTCGGCTCCTCGACCTTGGGCTCCGGCTTCGGCTCGGCCTTGGGGGCCGGCGCGGCCTCCGCCTTCGGCTCGGTCTTCGCCGGGGCGGGGGCGCCGCCCTCGGCGCCGATGACCACGAGGTCGGCGCCGACCGCGGCGGTCTCGTCCTCGGCGACCTTGATCTCCAGCACGGTGCCGGCGACCGGCGAGGGGATCTCCGTGTCGACCTTGTCGGTGGACACCTCCAGCAGCGGCTCGTCCACCTCGACGGTGTCGCCGACCTGCTTGAGCCAGCGGGTGACCGTACCCTCGGTGACGCTCTCGCCCAGGGCCGGCATCTTGACCGCGGTGCCCTCGCCCGACGACGCGGCGGCCGGCGTCGGCGCCTCGGCCGGGGCCTCGTCCTGCGCCACCTGGTCGGCGGTGCCCTCGGCGGCGGCGGTCGGCTCGGCAGCCGGCTCGACCGCGGCCGGTGCCTGCTGCTGCTCCTGCGGGGCGGCCTCGCCGCCGCCGGTCGACTCGCCTTCACCGGCGATGACGGCCAGCTCGCTGCCGACCTCGGCGGTCTCGTCCTCGCCGACCACGATGCGGCTCAGCACGCCCGCAGCGGGCGACGGGATCTCGGTGTCGACCTTGTCGGTCGAGACCTCGAGTAGGGGCTCGTCGACCTCGACCGTGTCGCCCTCCTGCTTGAGCCAGCGCGTGACGGTGCCCTCGGTGACGCTCTCGCCGAGCCGGGGCATGGTGACCGATACCGGCATGTTCTCCAGACTCCTTCATTCCCCTAGGGGATCTTCGCCCGTCGCCGGACGCCGCGGTTTGGGTGATCAGGCGTGCGCGTGCAGCGGCTTGCCGGCGAGGGCCAGGTGCGCCTCGCCCAGGGCCTCGCTCTGGGTGGGGTGGGCGTGCACGAGCTGGGCGACCTCCGCCGGGTAGGCCTCCCAGTTGTAGATGAGCTGTGCCTCACCGACCAGCTCACCGACCCGGGCGCCGACCATGTGGACGCCGACCACCGGGCCGTCCTGGACCCGCACCAGCTTCACGAAGCCGGTGGTCTTGAGGATCTGGCTCTTGCCGTTGCCACCCAGGTTGTAGTTGAACGTGGTGACCTTGTCGGCGCCGTACTGCTCCTTGGCCTTCGCCTCGGTCAGGCCCACCGACGCCAGCTCCGGGTCGCAGTAGGTGACGCGCGGGATGCCCATCTCGTCGATGACGGCCGGGGTCTGCCCGGCGATCTCCTCGGCGACGAAGATGCCCTGCTGGAAGCCCCGGTGCGCGAGCTGGAGGCCGGGGACGATGTCGCCGACCGCGTAGACGTTCGGCACGCTGGTGCGCAGCCGCTCGTCGGTCAGCACGTAGCCGCGGTCCATCTTGACGCCCTGCTCCTCGTACCCGAGGTTCGCGGTGTTCGGACCGCGGCCCACGGCGACCAGCAGCAGCTCCGCCTCGACGGTCTCCCCGCCGGAGATGGTCAGCTTGACGCCGTTCTCGGTCTTCTCGACCTTCTCGAACGGCTTGCCGACCTTAAAGTTGATCTTGCGCTTACGGAACGCCCGCTCCAGCGCCTTCGACGACTCCTCGTCCTCGGCGGCGACCAGCCGGGGCAGCGCCTCGACGATCGTCACGTCCACGCCGAAGGACTTCCACACGCTGGCGAACTCGACGCCGATCACGCCACCGCCGAGCACGATCACCGACGAGGGGATCCGGTCCAGGGTCAGCGCGTGGTCACTCGTGATGATCCGCTCGCCGTCGACCTCCAGGCCGGGCAGGCTCTTCGCGTACGAGCCGGAGGCCAGCACGATGTTGCGGCCGGTGTAGCGCTTGCCGTCGACCTCGACCACGTTCTTGCCGACGAGCTTGCCGTGGCCCTCGATGATCGTGATCGACTTGTTGCTCTTCAACATGCCCTGGAGGCCCTTGTACAGGCGCGCGATGACGCTGTCCTTGTACGAGTTGACCCGGGCCATGTCGATGCCGACCAGCTCGGCCTTCACACCGAACTGCTCCGACTCGCGGGTCTGGTCGGCGATCTCGGCCGCGTGCAGCAGCGCCTTGGTCGGGATGCAGCCGTTGTGCAGGCAGGTACCGCCGAGCTTGCCCTTCTCGACCAGCGCGACCTTCTGGCCCAGCTGGACGGCGCGCAGCGCGGTCGCGTAGCCGCCGCTGCCACCTCCGAGGATGACGATGTCGAAGGTCGCTTCGTTCGGCTCGCTCACGTCCAACTCCCAGGTCGCGTCACTGCATCGGGGGTCCCTATGGGGTAACACGGACACACCCCACCTCGGTCATCTTGTCACCACCGGGCACAGGGTGCGTAGTGAGGTGCCCAACGACACGTCATCGACACGTACCCTTGGCACCGTTGTCGATGACGTCAGGTGGGGGAGAGGTCCGGTGGGGTTGTTCCGGCGCCGCAAACAGGCGCGTGTGGCTAGCCACGACCGTGCGGCCGATCGGGGGGATCTGGTCCATCTGGAGAACTTCATCCGGAGCCGGCGAGGTGTCGAGGCGTTCATCGAGCCCCGGACGACGGTCACCGAGACCACCGTCATCCTGATCGCCGACGACGGGGAGTGGACCCGTCGGCGCATCGACGGTCCCGACGGCGCGCGTCGCTTCGCGTACCGGATGGGCATCCCGGTGTACGACGTCCGCCTGATGGGCTACCCGCAGCGGATGCGCGACTTCAACGAGCGCCGCAAGCGCCGCCCCGAGCTGTACTGACAACGCGGGCCCCCGGCGTCGACCGGGGGCCCGCGTTGTCCGGCGGGTGTCAGCCGTTGGCGGCGACGTCCTCGACGAGCTGCACCAGGGTGCGGACCGGCACGCCGGTGCCGCCCTTGGTCCAGTAGCCGGTCGGCTCGCCCGAGTGGTAGCCCGGGCCGGCGATGTCGATGTGCGCCCACGCCACGTCGTCGGTCACGAACTCGCGCAGGAACACGCCGCCCTGCAGCATGTGCCCGGCCCGGTCCATCCCGGCGTTGACCTGCGAGATGTCCGCCACGTCGGAGTCCATGCCCTTGCGCACGTCGTCCGGCAGCGGCATCGGCCAGGCCGGCTCGCCGACCGCGTCGCCGACCGTGCGGACCCGCTCGCACAGCTCGGGAGTACCCATCACGCCGGCCACCCGCTTGCCCAACGCGATCACCTGACCGCCGGTCAGGGTGGACGTCTCGAACAGGTAGTCCGTGCCGTCGGCACAGGCGCGGGCGATGGCGTCGGCCAGCACCATCCGACCCTCGGCGTCGGTGTTGAGCACCTCCACCTTCTTGCCGTTGAACATGCTGATCACGTCGCCCGGCCGGTAGCTGGTGCCCGACGGCATGTTCTCGGCCATCGGCAGGTAGCCGCTGACCGCCACGTCCGGCTTGAGCGCGGCGATCGCCAGCATCGCCGCACCCACCGCGGCGGCGCCCGCCATGTCGGACTTCATCTCCCACATGCCCTGCGCCGGCTTGATCGAGATGCCGCCGGTGTCGAAGGTGATGCCCTTGCCGACCAGCGCGACCCGCTTGCCGTTACCGGCGTTCTGCGGGGTGTAGGTGAGCTTCACCAGCCGCGGCGGGGCCTCCGAACCCTGCCCGACCGCGATGATGCCGCCGTACCCGCCAGCGGCCAGCGCCGCCTCGTCCAGCACCTCGACGCCGAGACCGGCGTCACGGGCGGCGGCGGCCACGGCGTCGGCGAACGACGGGGGACGCAGCTCGTTCGGGGCCGTGTTCACCCAGTCCCGGCTGGTCCGGACCGCGCCGGCGACCGCCTGCGCGCGGGTGATCTCCGCCTGGGCGCTCGTGTCGGCGGCGTCCGGAACGGCGATGAGCACCTCGGCCACCGGCTCCCGCCGGGTCGGCTGCGGCCGGGTCTTGTAGCCGGCGAAGCGATAGCCGCCGAGCAGCGCGCCCTCGGCGACCGCACGCAGCGCCGCCAGCGCGTCCGCGTCGTCGGGCAGGGGCAGGCTGAGCGCCACCTTCGGCGCGCCCGCCAGGGCCCGCACCACCGCGCCGGCCGCCCGACGCAGCGTCTCCGGCGCCGGGGCGGCACCCGTCGGCTCCGGGCCGAGCCCGACCGCGACGACCAGCGGAGCCGTGACCGTACCCAGCGTGGCCAGCTTGATCACCTCGCCCGGGCCACCGGTCGCGCCGAGCAGCGCCAGCGTCTCGGTCAGCTTGCCGTCGAACGCGGCGGCGATGCTCTCCGCGCCGCTGCCGAGCAGCAGGGTGCCGGCGAGGCCGCTGGTGGCGTCCTGCTCTCCGGTCTGGCTGTGCACGCCGATCACGATCGCGTCGACGGCGAGCTCCGCCGGGTCGGTGTCGACCAGGCTCAGGGTGGTGGTGCGGGGGGTTGTCACTGAAGCTACTCCGGGCGGGCCGGGCCGGTCGCGTCGTCGCGTACCAGCGGTGAAGGTCTCCGGCGGAACCTACCCGCCGGACGTCAGGGCTGTCCCGTCGATCACACAACGGGCTCCCGCCGATGCTAACCAGCGGCGTGACCCCCGGTAAGTTGCCACCCATGACCGACGTGACCTCCGCCGCCGCCGCGACCCGGCTGCGACGTTCCCCGCTGCACGAGCGGCACACCGCCGCCGGCGCCAAATTCGCCCCCTTCGGGGGCTGGGAGATGCCGCTGGAGTACGCCGGCGGCGGGGTGCTCAAGGAGCACACCGCGGTGCGTACGGCGGTGGGGGTCTTCGACGTGTCGCACCTGGGCAAGGTCCGGGTGACCGGTCCCGGAGCGGCCGAGTTCGTCAACTCGTGCCTGAGCAACGACCTGGGCCGGATCGGGCCGGGCCGCGCGCAGTACACGCTGTGCTGCGACGACGCCACCGGCGGCGTGGTCGACGACATCATCGCCTACCTGTACGCCGACGACCACGTCTTCCTCATCCCGAACGCCGCGAACACCACCGAGGTCGTACGCCGGTTGCGCGCCGCCGCGCCGGAGCAGATCACCGTCACCGACGAGCACGAGGCGTACGCGGTGCTGGCCGTGCAGGGCCCCCGCTCCGCCGACCTGCTCGCCGCCCTGGCCCTGCCCACCGAGCACGGCTACATGAGCTTCGACGCGGCCCGCCTCGCCGCCGTGGAGCTGACCGTCTGCCGTACCGGCTACACCGGCGAGCTGGGCTACGAGCTGGTGGTGCCGGCGCAGCAGGCGGTGACCGTGTGGGACGCGCTCTTCGCCGCCGGCGAGGCGTTCGAGCTGCGCGCCTGCGGCCTCGCCGCCCGGGACACGCTGCGCACCGAGATGGGGTACCCGCTGCACGGGCAGGACCTCTCGCTGGACATCACCCCGGTGCAGGCCCGCTCCGGTTGGGCGGTCGGCTGGGACAAGCCGGCGTTCTGGGGTCGCGACGCGCTGCGCGCCGAGAAGGCCGCCGGCCCCCGCCGTACCCTGCGGGGCCTGGTGGCCGTCGACCGTGCCATCCCGCGCCCCGGCATGACCCTGCACGTGGGCGACCAGCAGGTCGGCGTAGTGACGAGCGGCACCTTCAGCCCGACGAGGAAGCAGGGCATCGCCCTGGCCCTGGTGAACACGGACGCCAACCTCCCCGACGGCGCCGAGGTCGAGATCGACATCCGCGGCCGCCGAGCCCCCCTGACGGTAACCAAACCCCCCTTCGTAACCCCCTCAACCCACTAACCCCGCCCACTAACCCCGCCGAAAGACCCTGTTGATCATGGAGTTATTGCCGTGACACGCCGACATCGGTGGCAATAACTTCATGATCACCGGGGGGCCGGGCGGGGGCCGGGGGCGGGCGGGGGCCGGGGGTGGGGTTAGGGGGTGGGGGGTTCGCCGGAGTCGAGGACGGCTTGGGTCCAGCCGCCTTCGATGACTCCGGTCGCGTCCAGGACCGCCCAGTCGACGATGTCGGACACCTCCACGACCACCGGGGCGCCGATGCGGACGCTCTGGTCGGTGTTCGCGTCGCTGGCGCTCACGCCGACGATGCGCTCCGGGGTCTCCCACGAGGTGACGCCCGCCCAGACGTACTCCGGGCCGTCGTCGCCCGGCAGGCCGTACTTGACGACGAGCTGCGACTCGGTCGGTAGCCGGCCGGCGACGAAACGGGCCCGCGCGTCGCCCAGCGCGGCGCGGGCGGTGGCCACCGCCCGGCTCATCGCGTCGCCCGAGCGGGCGTAGCGCACGTCCGGTTGGATGCCGGAGAACAGGGTCGCGCAGGCGGCCGCGTAGTATCGCCCGTCCGGGCCGGGGTGCCCGGCCGGTGGGCGCAGGCTCAGGAACGAGTCGGCCTCCGGGTCGGTCGCCGGGTCCAGCTCGAGGCGCAGCAGCACCGGGGCGGTCGCGCCGTGCTGCTCCGGGTTGCCGTACGCCACCGCGATGTCGTGCCCGGTGACCGTGGCGAGCACCGGTAGCTGCACGAACGCGGGCACCTCCGCGCCGTTGAGGCCGTCGGTCCAGTCCCGCAGCAGGCGACGGGCCGCGCCGGTCATCACCGCGCCCCAGGCGCGGGTGAGGTGGTCGGGCACCCCCTGGGTCTGCAACTCCAGCAGCCCGAAGCGACGTAGCCCCTTCGTGGTGAACCACAGCCCCTCGGCGTCCGACGAGTACGGCACCAGCACCCAGTCGACCAGCCGGATCCGGCCCTGCTCGTCGGGGAGCGAGCGCAGCGCGGTCGCCGGGTCGAGGAACTGGAGGCCGAAGACGTCCACCACGTCGCCGTCGACGGACTCGGCGACCGCCGCCGCCACCGCCCGTGCCGCCCACTCGTGTGCCGGCGGCCAACCGGGTCGGTACTCGGCCTGCACCACCACCAGGTGCGTCGCCGCCGCCAGCCGGGCCAACTGCTCCTCGGTGGCGCCGAACGCGGTGAGCAGATCCGGCGGCAGCGCGGGGAACTCGGCGATCGGCCGGGTGTCCACGCTCATCAGCGGGCTGTCCAGCATCTGTGTGGCGAGCCCGTGCACCGGTTCGGCCAGCCGCCCGGCCAGCGACGCCACCGCCGTCTTCGCGCTGACCTTCGGCAGCCCCGCCATCGGCACCAGGTAGGTCGCGCTGAGCGACTCCGGCACCGGTACGGGCAGGAAGTCGTCCGTGATGAGCATGTTCGTTCCCCCGGTGGCCGCGCCGGTGTTGTCGAGCCGAACGCTACCTGGCCTCGTGTGCCGGCCTCAGCCGGACAGCACCAAGCCCAGGTAGACCAGCGTGGTGACCACCTCGACGGTCGCGCCGAGCACGTCGCCGGTGATGCCGCCGAGCCGGCGTACCACGTGGGTCAGCAGCGCCACCGCGACGGCCAGCGCGGCGACGACGGCGATCGGCCCCTGCCAGGGGCGGCCCGGCACCGCGGCCGCCGCCAGCAGCGCGACGGTGATCGCGCCCACGGTCAGCGCCGCCGGGCCGACCGTGCCGGCCACCAGCGCGCCGAGGCCGTCCGGCCGGGCCGCGGGCACGCCCCGCCGACACGCCACCGTGACGCCCAGGCGGCCGGCTGCCGTCGCCGTGACCACCGCCGCGAGGCACGCCGGCCACGAGCGCCCGGCCAGGTCGGCGAGGGCCGCGGCCTGCACCAGGAGTACGACCACCAGCGCCACGACACCGAACGGGCCGACGTCCGGCTTCTTCATGATCTCCAGGGCGGCGGCGCCCCGCCGGTACGACCCGAGCGCGTCCACCGTGTCGGCCAGCCCGTCCAGGTGCAGCCCCCGGGTCAGCAGGGCGGCGACCCCCACCGTCACGCCGGCGGCCACCAGCGGGGGAGCGAGCAGGCCGGCCAGGAGCAGGACACCGCCCAGGAGTACGCCGAGCAGCGCGCCGACGGCCGGGGCGAGCGCCATCGCCGTACCCGCCACCGGGCGGTCGATCCGTCCGGCACGTACCGGCAGGGTGCTGAAGGTGGTGACGGCGAGCCGGACGCCCGCGACGAACCGCGACTCAGCCGGCACGCCAGCCCGACGCCGGCTGCTCGTCGACACCGGTACGGGTGGGGCCCGGCCCGGCCGGCTCCGGCTCGACGAACTCCGGATCGGTGTAGTCCGGCCCGGTGTACGCCGGCTCGTCGTCGGTGTGGTCGGGCTCCGGCTCGTCGGCGCCGTCCGGGTCGGCGTCGCCGCCGAGCGACGGGTGCACCGGCAGGGCGGCGGCCAGCGCCAGCACCGAACGCAGCATCGGGAGCGCGACCAGGGCGTTCGCGCCCTCGCCCAGGTCCAGGCGGAGGTCGAGCAGGGGCTCGAGGCCGAGCACGTCGGCCGCGAGCCGCACCGCGGGGTGCCGGCCGTGGTCGGCCAGCAGGCACCAGTGCCGAGCCTGCCCGGCCAGGTCGCGGCTGATCATCCCGGCGGCCAGGCCGACCGGCCCGTCCAGCAGCACCGGCACCCGGCGGGCGGTCGCGCCCAGCAGCACTCCGGTGGCCACCGCCACGTCGCCGCCACCCAACTCGGCCAGCACGTCCTTGGCGGAGCGCGGCGAGCGGCGGGTGCGGTGCAGGGCGTCCCGCACGGCGGCGCAGCGGACCATCCAGGCCGCGTCGTCGATCTCACCGGAATCGGTGATCACCCGACCCAGCACCGACGGCGGTTCCGCGCCCGCGGTGGCCGCCAGCACGGCGGCCGCCGCCGCTTCGGTGCCGGCGCCGCAGGCCCCCAGGACCAGCAGTTGTACGCCCGCGTCGGCCGCCTGCTCGGCCAGCCGCCAGCCGTAGCGCAGCGCCGACTCGACCTGCTCGCCGGTCAGCGCCGGCTGGGTCTCCATCGGCGCGGCGGCCGGCGTGTCCACGACCTGGAGGCTCGCGCCGGCCTCGGCGGCCAGCCGGGCCAGCGCGCCCCGGCCGGCGCGGGCCTGCGCGGCGCGACGTGCCGACTCGCCGGCGACGGTGCCGGCGGACGCGCTGCCCGCGTGGTCGCCGTTGAGCAGCAGCACCCGTACCGAACCCCAGGCGGACGGGGTCGACGTGCCCTGCGTGGCGGCGGCGAAGCCGACCACCCGGTCCAGGACGCCCAACCCGGCGCCCGGCACGTCCAGGGTGGCCAGCCGGTCCACCGCCTGCGGGCCCGCGTACTCGTCGGGCATCGGCAGTTCCATGCCCGGCTGGATGACCAGACCGGTGGCCACCATCGGCAGCGCCATGGTCGGCGCGGCCCACGGGTTGCCGGGCTCCGGGCTCGGCGCGGCCGGCGGGGTGTGGGTCAGGACCTCGGGGAGCTGCACCTCGGGCGTGGGCTCGGTGTCGTCCAGACTCGGGGTGGCGCTGGCGGGAGCGTTCCGGCTCACCGCGGCGGCGACCGCGTGTCTCCCGGTCGCCGGCGCGGCCGGGGTCGAGGTGGCGGCCGCTGCGGGCTTCAACCAGGTGGGCTGACCGGCGACCACCAGCACCACGGCGTCGCAGGCGTCCGCGACCGCGCGGTTGGCCGTGCCGAGCGCGTCGGCGAACGCCCGCCCGAGCGGGGTCGTCGGCACCAGCGACAGCCCCACCTCGGGGCTGACCAGCACCACCCGCGCCGCGCAGGCCCGGATCGCCTCGGCCAACTCGGCGATCGTGGCCACGTCGTCGGCGGGCTGGTGCTCCGGGTCGAGCAGCACGGTCACCCAGCCGCCCAGGTCGTCCACGAGCAGCGTCTCGTTCGGCTCGGCGGACGCGAGCACGTCCGCCAGCCGACGCGGCTCCCCGGCGGTCTCCTCGGTGGTCCAGCTACCCGGCCGCCGGGCGCGGTGCGTCGCCAACCGGGTGGCCCACTCGGTGTCCTCCGGGTCGCCCTCGGGCGCGGTGGCGACGTAGCGGACCACCGGCGCGTCGGCGACCAGGGACTCGGCGAACTCGGACTTGCCGGACCGGATGCCGCCGAGCACCAGGACCGTGTTCCACCCGTCAACGGACATGCCCGTACCTTAAGGCCGCCCGGGGTCGCTCTGCCTGCCGGCCCGGCGCTCGCGCGACGGGTGGGGGGCCGTCTCGCGTCGGGCCGACTACGCTGGCGGAGGTTCGTCCCACCGGGACTTCAGCGGCGAGGGGAGACGCGGCATGGCGTGGAGCTGGCGGTACGAGGGCACGGACGGCCAGTCGGTCGAGGGACCGGCGGAGTCGTTCGGCAGCCAGGCCGACGCCGAATCCTGGATCGGCCAGACCTGGCGTGAACTCGCGGCGTCCGGCGTCACCTCGGTCGCGCTCGTCGAGGACGACCGGGTCGAGTACCGGATGAGCCTGCTGCCCACGGCCGAGTGATGGCGTACGACCGGCCGGGCGACAAGCTGGTCCTCGGCGTGCCGCAGGCGGCGTTCCGGCCCAGCCCGGTCTTCCTCGGCCTGGTCGCGCTCTTCGCGGTGAGCGGGGTGCTGGCCTACAACGGCTACGGCAGTGTCCGCTTCGACGTGTTCCTGTTCGTGGTCTCCGGCTGGCTGGTGTCGCTCTGCCTGCACGAGTACGCGCACGCGGTCGTCGCCTACCGCGCCGGCGACCGGGACATCGCCCACCGCGGCTACCTGACGCTCAACCCGTTCAAGTACACCCACCCGCTGCTGTCGATCGTGCTGCCGGTGGTGGTGGTGCTGCTCGGTGGCATCGGTCTGCCCGGCGGCGCGGTGTGGGTGGACCGGCACGCCATCCCGGGGCGACTGCGGCACACCCTGGTGAGCCTCGCCGGCCCGGCGACGAACGTGTTGTTCGCGTTGCTGCTGGTGCTCGCGGTCCGACTCGGTGCGACCTCGGGTGGTCGGGTCGAGTTCTGGGCGGGGCTGGCGCTGCTGGCGTTCCTGCAACTCACCGCGAGCGTGCTCAACCTGCTGCCGGTGCCGGGCCTGGACGGCGGCAACATGATCCAGCCGTGGCTCAATCCACAGTGGCGCCGGATGTACGACCTGTTCGCTCCGTACGGCTTCATCCTGCTCTTCGCGCTGCTGTGGAACCCGCGCCTCGGCGGCTGGTTCTTCGACGCGGTCTTCGCGGTCGGTGACCTGCTCGGCCTGCCGTCCTGGCTGTACGCCGCCGGCCTCGACCTGATCCGCTTCTGGCAGAGCTGAGCTGCCGGACCGAGCTGACCGGCCCGGTCGGCGGGGTACCGCGCCGACCGGGCCGGACCCGCGTCAGGGCCGCTGCGCGGGAGACTCGGTCTTCGCCGGGTCCCGCTCGACCACCGGCTCGACGATGTCGTCGATGGCCTTGAGCAGGTCGGCGTCGAGCTTCACCCCGGCCGCCTTCACGTTGTCGTTCACCTGCTCGGGGCGGGTCGCGCCGATGATCGCCGACGAGATGTTCGGGTTCTGCAGCACCCAGGCCACGGCGAGCTGGGCCATGCTCAGGCCGGCCTGCTCGGCGAGCGGCTTGAGCTGCTGCACCCGGGTGAGCACGTCGTCGTTCATGAACCGGGCGATGAAGTTCGCGCCGGACTTCTCGTCGGTGGCACGGGAGCCGGCCGGCGGCGGCTGCCCCGGCAGGTACTTGCCGGAGAGCACGCCCTGTGCCATCGGCGACCAGACGATCTGACCGATGCCCAGCTCCTCGCTGGCCGGTACGACCTCGGCCTCGATGACCCGCCACAGCATCGAGTACTGCGGTTGGTTGGAGACCAGGGGGACGTGCAGCTCCCGGGCCAGCGGGTGGGCGGCGCGCAGCTGCTCGGCGGTCCACTCGGAGACGCCGATGTAGTGCGCCTTACCGGAGTGCACGACGTCGGCGAACGCCTCCATCGTCTCCTCCAGCGGCGTGCTGTAGTCGTACCGGTGGGCCTGGTACAGGTCCACGTAGTCGGTACGCAGCCGGCGCAGCGAGCCGTTGATCGACTCCATGATGTGCTTGCGGGACAGGCCACGGTCGTTGCGACCCGGCCCGGTCGGCCAGTAGACCTTGGTGAAGATCTCCAGGCCCTCGCGACGCTCACTCTCCAGCGCCCGGCCGAGCACGTCCTCGGCCCGGGTGCCGGCGTACACGTCGGCGGTGTCGAAGGTGGTGATCCCCGCGTCGAGGGCGGCCCGCACACAGGCGAACGCCGCGTCCTCCTCGACCTGGGAACCGTGGGTGATCCAGTTGCCGTACGAGATCTCGCTGACCATCAGGCCGGAGCGGCCCAGGTGTCGGAATTCCATGTGCCGACCCTAACGCCGGCCGGTCACGATCGCCGAGCGGCGACTCAGAGCACGGGACTGGCGTCGGTCAACAGTCGGTCGATCTCCTCCAGCACCGCCCCGCGATCGGGGTGAACCAGGTCGATCAGTGACGCGCCACGACGGTCCAGCGCGCCCCACCGACCGCCGCCGCCGACGAGGAACGCCACCGGATGGATGACCACCATCGGGTACGACGGTGGCACCACCACCGCACCCGTGCGATCCACCACACCGCGCCGCCCGGCCACGTCGACGACCGCGAGACCCTCGTCGGTGAAGCCGTCGACCGGCCCCGCGTCGGTCAACTCGGTGACGAAGGCGTGGTAGCGGGTCGGCACCACGATCCGTCCGGTCCGGTCGACCGCCCCCCAGCCCTCGCGCTTGACCGGGGCCAGTCCGCGGCGGAACGGTCGTACGTCGGCGAAGTTCGGTGGGACCTGCACCGCGCCCGTCGGGTCGATCGCCGTCCACCCGCCGTCGGTGACCACCCAGGCCAGACCGTCGCTGAACGGGCGCACGGCCCGGTACGACGGTGGGATCACCGTCGTACCCAACATGTTGATCAGCGACCACCGGTCGGTGTCCGGCCGCCGCACCCAGGCCAGCCCGTCGTGGAACGGCTGCGCCTCGGCGTACCGGGCGGGAATGGTGACCTCCCCGGCCTGGTCGGTGTAACCCCACAACGGACCGTCGCGGTCCGGCTGCGGGGGCCGGTCACGGTCGAGCACCTCGTCCCGACCCCGGGGGTACGGCCCGAAGCCGTCCGCCGCCCGCACGGTGACCGCGTCGAGGGCCACCCGCACCCGGTCCAGCAGTTCGGAGTCGGCCGCACCGCGCAGATCGAGCGCCCGCTCGAAGTGCTGGCAGGCCTCCATTAGCCGGCCCTGGTCGTAACAGCAGCGTCCGGCGTGCTCGTGCAGGGCGGCGCGCAACCGGTCGGGCAGCTCGACCGAGTTGGCCTCGGCGAAGAGCTGGTCGGCCTCGGCGAAGTCGCCCCGCCACCGCAGGACGTGCGCCAGCCGCGCCTGCGCGAGTGCGGTCCGGCGCAGCTCACCGGTGGCCTCCGCGTACGTGAGGGCGAGGCGTCCGTCGGCCAACGCGTCGTCGAGGTCGCCGAGGATCCGTGAGGCCACCGCCCGGAGGCTGAGCAACCGCGCGCGGGCCCGGTTGTCGACGGCCGTACCCAACTTCTCGGTCAGTCGCCGCCGGATGGCCCGCATGCCGTCCGGCTCGGTCAGCTCCTCGCGCAGGGTCACCGGGTCCAGCCGCCAGCGGTACGCGGCCAGGACCTGCTCCGGGTCGCCCTCGTCGGACAGCGACGGACCCACCGGCCCGGTCGCCGTCCCCGGCGGTGCCGACACGGGCACGTCCGCCCCGGACGAGGGGTCACGCGGCCCGGGAATGACGCCGGCGGCCCCGGCGGGAGCGGCTTCTGCGGGGGCGGTATCTGCGCGGGCGGCCTCCGTGGCGGTGGGCTCTGCGGAGGCGGTCTCTGCCTCTGCGGAGACGGGTGGCGTGGCATGAGGCGAAGACCCCGCTGGTGGCGCGGAGACGGGCGTGGACGCCGCTGGTGGCGCGGAGATGGGCGTGGACGCCGCTGGTGGCGCGGAGATGGGTTCCGCCTCGGCCCGGGGCGGGAAGGAGGGCTCGGGGGCGGCCTGTGCTGTGCTGGGTTCGGGGGCGGCGGGTGGTCCGGAAACGGGCTTGTCGGCGGCCGGCGGTGCGAAGGTTGGTTCGGCCGCGGGCGACTCGTAGGCGGGCCCCGATGTGCCCGGCATGGCGTCCGGTGTGGCGGGTGCCGCGGTGCCACTCTCCGCCGTGCCGGACGGCGCGGGAACGGGTTCCGGCGCGGCGGCGGATGGCGGAGAGACCGGTGGCGCGGAGAGGGGCGCGGGCGCGGCCGGCGGTGCCGACACGGGTGTGGCCGGTGGTGCCGACACGGGCGTGGCCGTTGTGGGCGCCGCGCCGGAGTCCGCGTGGACGGGCCATCCCGTCGCGGGCTCTGGTGTCGTGCGAGCCGCCTCGGTCGACGGCGCGGGCCGCGCGTCGGTGCCCGGCGTGGTGGTCGACGGCTCTGCGGCGTACGGCCCGGGTGACGACTGCCGGTCCGACGATCCCGGGCCGGCGGGACCGTCGACGGATGGCGTGCCTCGCGGAGCGGGCACGTCGTCGAAGCCGTCCGCAGTGGACTCGTTCTGCCACTCCGGCGGCTCGTCGGAGACCGGGCGGCGATCGCTGGTGGCTGCGCCGTCGGCCGGCACCTGCTCGCGGCTCGTGGTGTCGCCCAGCTCATCCGACCAGGCGTGCGGCGCGACCGGATCGGATTCCGCCGGTGGACCCGACACGGGGTCCATCCAGGTCGGGGTCGCCTCGGCCGCGGGCGTCGCGTCGTTGACCAGGTCGCCGGGCCAGGGCGGACGCCCCGCGTCGACCGGCCCGATCGGCGTCGCGGAGACAGGCCGCGCGGCGGCCGGTGGCGCGGAGACCGGCCGTGCGGGTACCTGCGGCGCGGCCGGTGGCGCGGAGACGGGCGTCGCGGCGGCCGGTGGCGTGGAGACGGGCGTCGCGGCGGCCGGTGGCGCGGCGGCCGGTGGCGCGGAGACCGGCGGCGCGGAGACGGGCGGCGCGGAGACGGGCCGTGCGGCGGCGGGTGGCGCGGAGACCGGCCGTGCGGGGGCCGGCGGCGCGGCGACGGGTGGGGCGGAGACCGGCCGTGCGGGGACCGGCGGCGCGGAGACCGGTGCCGCGTCGGCCTCGCCCGCGTCGGCTCGCGGGTCGGTGGCCGGGTGGTCGACAAGCGGTTCGATCGACGCGCTCGTGTCCTGCGGGTCCCCGGTCGCGGGCGGTGACCCTGCCGGTACGTCGACGCGGGCCCGGTCCTCGGTCGTAGCCGTCGCGTCGGCCGTCGGCGGTGTGTCGGTCGCCGCGGGCGCGTCCTGATCGGACCCGCCCGGCTGGCTGGCGGGGCTGAACCAGGCGTCGGGCCCCCGCACCGGTGTCGTCGCCGGCTCCGGGGTGGTCGGCGCGGGCGTTTCGGTGGGCGTCGGAGGCACGTAGCGACGCGGCACCCCCGGGGCGATCGGGAGCGCCGGCTCGGCATCGGGTGTCGGGGACGTCTGCGGGGCGGGCGGTTCCGGTCGCTGCCACGTGGGTGGCGGCGTGACCGGCGGCCGGCGGTCCGGGCCGGGGTAACGGGGTGCAGTGGTGGGCCGGGCGTCCGCAGTCGGCGCAGCTTCGGTGGGGCGGTGCTCGGGTCGGGGCGGCGACGCCGAGTGTTCGTCCGACGACGGGGGATCCACCGGGGCGGGCAGGAACTCCACCCGGAGCCGCGCGGCCGGCGGGCCGGAGGTCGGCGCGTCCACAGCCGGCGAGACCGGCATGCCCGACACCGGCCGGTCGTACTCCGGCCGAGCGGACGAGGTGGACGGTCGCCGCTCGTGGTCGGTGGGCGCGGGGGAGACGGGCGTCGCCGACAGCGGTGCCTCCCACCCGGCGGCGGGGGACACGGGAGCGGCGGGGGACACGGGCCGGTCCCGCCCGCCGGCGGCGGGGGACACGGGCCGGTCCGGAGGCACCCGGTCGGTGCCCGGCGCGGCCGGGGAGACGGGTGTGGGCGGGACCGGGGTGGCCCGACTGTAGGTGGGCGACGCGCTGGCGGCGGGGCGAACCTGCCGTTCGTCGTACCGGCCCGGCTCTGCCGCCGGCCGGGCGGGGGCGGTCGGCGGCCGTGACCCCACCCGCGGCTCGGTGTCGCGGTGCGGCTCGGGCCGGTAGCCCGGCTCCCGGGTGCGGTCCGGATGTACCGGCCCGGGCGCCGGCCAGGGCAGTCCGCCACCCGAGCGGGGCTCGCGGTAGGCCTCGTCGCGGCGGGTCTCTTCCCGGTACGGCTCCGGTCGGGTCGTCTCGCGCGGGCGACGGTCCGGGTACGCCTCGGTGCGCGCGGCCGCCTCGCGGGGTTGCTGGCGGTGCGGGTCGACGTCGGGACGGCGGCGGTCGTCGTCGCGGCGGGGCTGCTGCGGCGCGTCCGTCTCGGGGCGGCGTCGTCGTCCGCCCTCGGGGGTCCGGGGCGGCCCGTACATCTCGTCCGGGCGGCGCTGCCGCTCGCTGGACCCACCGGGGCCGGTCTCCCCCCGGGACCGCTCGTCGGCGACGCCGCGCTCCGCACGGCGGGCGTCGTCCGCCCAGCGTTCCGTGCGGCGGGCGTCGTCGGGGCGACGGTCGGGCTGGCCGTCGGCGCGGTAGCGGTTGCGACTGTCGATGGGCGCCCACTGGCCGGGGCCCTCGGCGGCCCAGCCGTCAGTCGGGCGGCCCTCGGGGCTCCGGGTCGGGCGGATGCCGTACCCGTCGTCGGGCTGCCGGTCGCGGGCGGCGGCCGGTCGCTCCGACGTGCCGCGGCGGCGTGGTGGCTCGTCGGGCTCGGGCACCCAGCCCGAATCACCGCGGGGCGCCGGGGAGTACGGCCCGGGGGAGACCGGCGGCGACGTCGGGTACCCCCGGTCCCGGTCGGTCGGCTCGGGTCGGCGACGACGGCTGTCGTACCCGTCGGAAGCGGGCTGCTCGCGGTGCCACGCGGCCTCGCGGCCGGGCGTCCGGTCGTCGGTGGCGCGTCGGTCGGACCAGGCGGTACGGCGGTCCGACTCGGGCGAGCGGCGCTCCTCGCGCCGGGGCGGCTCGGGGAGCGGCCGGCGGTACGGCTCGTGGTCGTAGTACGCGGTCTCGGATCGGCCGTGCCGCGACGCGTCGGGCGTCCGGTCGTCGCCGCGCGGCCAACCGTAGGGCTGGCCCGGCTCGTCCTCCCGCCACCGGGCGTCGGGCTCGACCGGAGGTTCGTCGGCCCAGGAGCGGCCGAGGTAGGTGCCGTCCGGTCGGGTGGGCGCGAGCGGGGGCACCTCGGCACGACCCACCGCGCTCGCCCGTCCGCGCGACGGCGGGGACTGGTGGGTGGCGCCGATGTCACCGGGGTAGCGCTGGCCGGGGAACTGGGGTTGCCATTCGGTGGTCGGTTCGACCACCCAGGACGGCTCGTTCGGATCCCGCCACCGGTCGGTGTAACGGCCGTTCATCCGTCGAGCCCGTCGCCACACCCGACCGCTCGGCCGCTCCCCGCCGACGGTGAGGTGGCGCTCCTGTCCCGCTGGCCGTTGGGCGTCCGGTCGCCGCCTGCCACGCTCCGGTGGCCGGCTCGCGTCCGCTCGCTCACGGCGTTGTCACCTCGTTGCACATTGTCGCGCTGGGGCCTCGCGTGCCGGTCGGGTCGCCCGTTCCGGCAGGGCGTGGCTGCGGATGGAGGGTAACGGCGCGGGCTCGCTCACCGCCACTGTGGCACCGCCCACGGACGCAAACGTTATCCGATGGTTCCGGACATTTAGGTCGATAACCGAATCTGACCTTCGACGATACCCCACCCGCCGCCCGGACGGACCGGAGCACCGGGTCAGGGATGCTCCATCACGAGGACGGCGAACGTCCCGGGGACCAGTGCCTCGTACCGGTGCGGCAGGTCGCCGGGGAACGTCGCGTAGTCACCCGGGCCGAGGTCGACCACGTCGTCCTCGGGGCCCACCCGCAACCGTCCGGCGGCCACCACCACATGCTCCACGCTGTGCGGCGTGTGGCCGTCCGCCTCCCGCACCGCGCCCGGCTCCAACTCGATCAGGTAGATGTCCCGGCGTACCCGCGACGTTCCGGCGCTGAGCAGCGTCCCGGTGAAGTCGGCCCGCTCGGAGCGGACCCGGGGGCCCTCGCCGGCACGAATCACCCGCAGATCGTCGGCCGCCGGCTCCACGAGCCGGCTGAACGGTACGCCCAGCGCCACGCCGATCGCCCACAGCGTCTCCACGCTCGGGTCGACGGTCCCCGACTCCAGGGCCGAGAGCGTGGCCTCGGCCTTACCCGAGCGGGCGGCCAACTCGGTCAACGAGACACCGGCCCGTTCGCGTTCGCGGCGCAGGGCGGCGGCGACGCTGGCCGATGGTTCTCCGGGCATGCGTGTTCGCTCCACTGGATCATCGTTCGCGGTCACGAACAACGCTGGTCACCGTGCGGGACTACGCGCACGGTACAACGAACGACGAGGGCCCGACGTCCATTGCCGGCAAAGCGCCCAGCCGGCGGACGCGTCGCCGGGATCAGACCTGGTCGCCGAGCTTCACCGCGGGCGCGGGAGCGCGCATCCGTCGGAAGGTGATCGAGCGCATCACGGCGTAGAGGTAGAGCGAGCCCATCCGCTGGTCGGTCTTCGGGAAACGCTGCCGGACCAACTTGCCGATCTTGCGGCAGATCAGCACCGAGTCGACGACCACGCCGAGGGCCAGGGCGCCCCAGAGCACGTTGGAGATCAAGCGGACCACCGGCGGCATCGCGGCGTTCGAGCCGATCAGCACGATCAGCGCGCCGCCGAAGAACCAGGTGCCGACGGTACGACGGGAGTCGACCACGTTGCGCGCCAACAGCCGCTCCGGGCCCCGGTCGCGCGGGCCACCCTCGCGACGGAAGTCGGCGGCGGCCTCGGCGCGCAGTTGACGACGCCGTTCCCGCTCCTCCTCCTTGGTGAGGGGGCGACTCGGGCCGGCCGGACGCCGGCCGACCGTCGGCCGCTTCGGCGTCTCCCGGCCCTTGGCCGGGGTGTAACCCCGGGGACGCTCGGCGGTCTCCTCGGGGGTCACCGAGGTGACGGCCTCGTCGACGAGGTCGGTGGACTTGCGGCGAAAGAGCGACGGCACGCGGCAAGGGTAGCCAACCGCCCGCGCCCGGTGCACATCGCGGTGCAACGGGCCGACGGCTCCAGGTCGTAGTGCGACCTGGAGCCGTCGGGGCCGAGCGATTGGTGCGCGGGGTTACGGGCGTTCGACGTGCGCGCCCAGGTCGGCGAGCTTCGCCTCGAAGTCCTCGTAGCCCCGGTTGATCAGGTCGACGCCGTACACGCGGGAGGTGCCCTCGGCCGCGAGCGCCGCGATCAGGTGGCTGAACCCGGCCCGGAGGTCCGGGATGACCAGGTCGGCGGCGTGCAGCTTGCTCGGCCCGGCGATCACCGCCGAGTGCTTGAAGTTGCGCCGGCCGAAGCGGCACGGGGTGCCGCCGAGGCAGTCCCGGTAGACCTGGATGTTCGCGCCCATCGAGTTCAGCGCCTCGGTGTAGCCGAGCCGCTGCTCGTAGACCGTCTCGTGCACGATCGACAGGCCACGGGCCTGGGTCAGCGCCACGACCAGCGGTTGCTGCCAGTCGGTCATGAAGCCCGGGTGCACGTCGGTCTCCAGCGCCACGGCGTTCAGCTCGCCGCCCGGGTGCCAGAACCGGATGCCGCCCTCCTGACCCGGGTCGCCCAGCTTCGGCGCGCGGGCGTCGGTGACCTCGTACTCGCCACCGACCGAGCGGAAGATGTTCAGGAAGGTCATCATGTCGGCCTGCTGCGCGCCGAGGACCTCGACGTGGCCACGGGTGGCCAGCGCGGCGGCGGCCCAGCTCGCGGCCTCGATCCGGTCCGGAATCGGCCGGTGGGTGTACCCGTGCAGCTTCGGCACGCCCTGGATCTCGATCACCCGGTCGGTGTGGACCTTGATGATCGCGCCCATCTTCTGCAGGATGCAGATCAGGTCGATGATCTCCGGCTCGACGGCGGCGTTGCGCAGCTCGGTGACGCCCTCGGCCATGACCGCGGTCAGCAGCACCTGCTCGGTGGCGCCGACGCTCGGGTACGGCAGGGCGAACTTGGTGCCGTGCAGCCCGTTCGGCGCGGACAGGTGCAGCCCCTCGGGCCGCTTCTCGACGGTCGCGCCGAACTCCCGCAGCGCCTGCAGGTGGAAGTCGATCGGTCGCGGGCCGATGTGGCAGCCGCCCAGGTCCGGAATGAACGCGTGCCCGAGCCGGTGCAGCAGCGGGCCGCAGAACAGGATCGGAATCCGGCTGGAGCCGGCGTGCACGTTGATCTGGTCGGTGCTGGCGCTCTCCACGTTCGCCGGGTCGAAGACGAGCTCGCCGTCCTCGGCGCCGTCGGTCACCTTGACGCCGTGCAGACCGAGTAGACCCCGGACCACCTCGACGTCGCGGATCTTCGGCACGTCGAACAGCCGGCTCGGGCTGTCGCCCAGCAGTGCGGCGACCATCGCCTTCGAAACCAGGTTCTTCGCGCCGCGCACGCGGATCCGCCCTTCGAGCGGGGTTCCTCCGTGCACGACCAGGACGTCGTCGGTCAACGCAACCTCCAGCGCGTCGGTGCTGCTGTGTTGATGATGGGGAGCGTGAACCTTGTCGCTACCCCGGATGCGGCCATATCGAAACGGCCCGCTCGCGTCGTCGCTCCGGCAGCATAGCCCTCGGTGACGAAAAAGGACTCGGTCAGACCGGCGTGTGTGGCATTAATCGGTGATCCGGCACTTTTGCGTACCAAGGACGTCACAGATCGTGATCACGCCCCGGGCAGGGCGAGCATCTGGTCCAGCGCCACCCGCGCGTGGTGGGCGGTGTCGGCGTCCACCGTGATCTGGTTGACCACCCGGCCCGCCACCAGCTCCTCCAGCGCCCACACCAGGTGCGGCAGATCGATCCGGTTCATCGTCGAGCAGTAGCAGACCGCCTTGTCGAGGAACATGATCTGCTTGTCCGGGTGGGCCAGGGCCAGCCGACGGACCAGGTTCAGCTCGGTGCCCAGCGCCCACGCCGAGCCGGCCGGCGCCGCCTCGATGGTCTTGATGATGTACTCGGTCGAGCCGACGTAGTCGGCGGCGGTGACCACCTCGTGCCGGCACTCCGGGTGGACCAGCACGTTGACGCCCGGCACCCGCTCCCGTACGTCGTTGACGCTGTCCAGCGTGAACCGGCCGTGCACCGAGCAGTGCCCCCGCCAGAGGATCATCTTGGCGTCGCGCAGCTGCTCCGGCGTGAGCCCGCCGCCGGGCTTGTGCGGGTCGTAGAGCACGCAGTCGTCGAGCGACAGGCCCATCTCCAACACCGCCGTGTTGCGGCCCAGGTGCTGGTCCGGCAGGAAGAGCACCTTCGCACCCTGCTCGAACGCCCAGTCCAGGGCGCGCTTGGCATTGGACGAGGTGCAGACCACGCCACCGTTGCGTCCCACGAAGCCCTTGATGTCCGCCGAGGAGTTCATGTACGTCACCGGCACGGTGTCGCTCGCGATGCCCAGTTCGGTCAGCGTGTCCCAGGCGGCCTCGACCTGACCGAGCACGGCCATGTCCGCCATCGAGCAGCCGGCCGCCAGGTCGGGCAGGATCACCCGCTGGGTGTCGGTGGTGAGGATGTCGGCGCTCTCGGCCATGAAGTGCACGCCGCAGAAGACGATGTACTCCGCCTCCGGGCGGGCCGCCGCCTCCCGGGCCAGCTTGAACGAGTCACCGGTCACGTCGGCGAACTGGATCACCTCGTCGCGCTGGTAGTGGTGCCCCAGCACGAAGACCTTGCTGCCCAGCTCCGCCTTCGCCGCCGTGGCGCGGGCCACCAGATCGGGATCGCTGGGCGCCGGCAGGTCGCCCGGACACTCGACGCCGCGCTCGGTGTCGGGGTCGCTGCCCCGGCCGAGCAGCAGCAGAGCCGTCGCCGTGTTGGAGGGTTCCACCCAGGTCGAAGTCACGTAGCCCATGGTCCCACAGCACGAGCGCGCCGCAGCTCCGCTCGGTGTGGGCTGCCACACTGCTCGGCATGCGCGTGCTGCTCTGCCCGGACAAGTTCGCCGGCACCCTGTCCGCGCCGGAGGTGGCCGCCGCGGTCGCCGCCGGTTGGCGCACCGTCACCGACGCGGACGACCTGCTGATCCGGCCCCTCGCCGACGGCGGGCCGGGCTTCGTCCAGGTGCTCGCCGACGCGCTCGGCGGCCGGCGGCTGCCGGTGTCGACGGTCGATCCGCTGGGCCGGCCGGTGGCGGGTGAGATCCTGCTCACCACCGACGGCGCGACCGCCTACCTGGAGAGCGCGCAGGCGTGCGGACTGCACCTGCTCGCCGCCGCCGAGCGCGACCCGAAGGCCACCACCTCGTACGGGCTGGGTCTGCTGGTGGCCGCCGCGGTGGAGAGCGGGGCCCGGACGGTGGTGATCGGGCTGGGCGGCTCCGCCACCAACGACGCCGGCGCGGGCATGCTGACCGCGCTGGGCGTGACACCGCTGGACGCCGCCGGCGCCGCCCTGCCGTACGGCGGAGCCGCGCTGGCCGCGGTCGACGCGCTGGACGGCGTACCCCGATTGCGGGACGCCCGGCTGGTCGCCGCCACCGACGTCGACAACCCGCTGCTCGGTCTGCACGGCGCGAGCAACGTCTTCGGTCCGCAGAAGGGCGCCGACCGGGCCGACGTGCTGCTGCTCGACGCCGCCCTGGAACGTTTCGCGGCGGTGCTGGAACGGGACCTGCCGGGTTGCCCGGCGGGACTCGGCGCGCTGCCCGGCGCGGGTGCGGCCGGCGGCCTCGGCGCGGCCATCCTCGCGCTGGGCGGCGGCTGCGAGTCCGGCATCGGCCTGGTCACCCGCGCCACCCGGCTGGACGCCGCACTGGACACCGCCGACCTGGTGATCACCGGGGAGGGGTCGTTCGACCACCAGTCGCTGCGCGGCAAGGTCGTCGCCGGGGTGGCCGGGGCCGCCCGGGACCGTGGGGTGCCCTGCGTGGTGCTCGCCGGTCAGGTCAGCACCGGCCGGCGGGAGGCCGCCTCGGCCGGGGTGACCGACGCGTACAGCCTGGTGGAGCACTTCGGCGGCGAGGAGGCCGGCGGGCTCGACGCCGCGCTGAGCCGCCCCGCGGACGGGCTGCGCGAGTTGGGCGCCCGGCTGGCCCGGCAGTGGAGCCGCTGAGCGCTCGCCCCGGTCCCACCTGGGGCGGGGGCCCGCCACGCGGGTACGTCCGGCCGGGGCGGCGTACCATCGGAACCGGACCACAACCGGGAATCACTGGACGGCGCGCGACGTTGGCCAGTGCGTCCGGACCCAAAACCGCGCAGGGAGACTTCCACGTGACCACGCCAGCGCAGACCGAGTCGACCGAGGCCCAGGCCCCTACTTCCGTCGTCCTCACCGACGTCGCGGCGCAGAAGGTCAAGGCCCTGATCGAGCAGGAGGGCCGCGACGACCTGCGGCTCCGGGTCGCGGTGCAGCCGGGCGGCTGCTCCGGCCTGCGGTACCAGCTCTTCTTCGACGAGCGCTCGCTCGACGGTGACGTCGTCACCGACTTCGGTGGCGTCGAGGTCGTCGTCGACCGCATGAGCGCCCCGTACCTGGCCGGCGCGACGATCGACTTCGCCGACCGGATCGACGCCCAGGGCTTCACCATCGACAACCCCAACGCGGGTAACTCCTGCGCCTGCGGCGACTCGTTCAACTGAGTCACGCGCCACACCAGCGACGACGGGGCCGTCCTTCGGGGCGGCCCCGTCGTCGTGACGCGCCGGTGACGAGCTGGTTGCCGTTGCCCGACGGACCGGACACGTCCCGGTTACCGGGCCGGTAGGCTGACCGCGCCCTGCTCCCGACCCTGAGGGTTGACATGAAGATCGCCGTGACCGGCTCGATCGCCACCGATCACCTGATGAGCTTCCCGGGTCGCTTCGCCGACCAGCTCATCGCCGATCAGCTGCACAAGGTTTCGCTCTCTTTCCTGGTGGACGACCTGGTGCTCCGCCGCGGTGGGGTGGCGGCGAACATCTCCTTCGGCATGGGCCAGCTCGGGCTGCGCCCGGTGCTGCTCGGGGCGGTCGGCGCGGACTTCGCCGACTACCGCTCCTGGCTGGAGCGGCACGGCGTGGACTGCGACTCGGTACACATCAGTGAGGTGGCGCACACCGCCCGGTTCGTCTGCACCACCGACACCGACATGTGCCAGATCGCCTCGTTCTACGCGGGCGCCATGAGCGAGGCGCGCAACATCGAACTGGCCCCGGTCGCCGACCGGCTCGGCGGACTGGACCTGGTGCTGGTCAGCGCCAACGACCCGGCGGCGATGCTGCGGCACTCGGCCGAATGCCGGGCCCGCGGGTACGCCTTCGCCGCCGACCCCTCGCAGCAGCTCGCCCGGATGCCCGGCGAGGACGTGGTGGCGCTGATCGAGGGCGCCGAGTACCTGATGACCAACGACTACGAGAAGTCGCTGCTGCAGAGCAAGGCGCAGCTCAGCGACGACCAGTTGCTGGACCTGGTGAAGGTGCGGGTCACCACGCTGGGCAAGGACGGCGTCGAGATCGCCGGTCGGGGTATCGACCCCATCCACGTGCCCATCGCCCGGGAGATCCGGGCCGTCGACCCCACGGGTGTCGGCGACGGCTTCCGGGCCGGTTTCTTCACCGCCCTCTCCTGGGGTCTCGGCCTGGAGCGGGCCGCCCAGGTCGGCTCGCTGCTGGCCACGCTCGTCCTGGAGACGGTCGGCACCCAGGAGTACGACGTGCGCCGCGACCTGTTCGTCAAGCGCCTCGCCGAGTCCTACGGCGACCAGGCCGCAGAAGAAGTCCGCCCCCACCTAGTCCCCTAAACCCCGCCCCGCCCCGCCTCGCCCCGCCCCCGACCTTGCACTTTGTGTCGCCGATACGCGTCTTCTGTCCACCTCTGTCGCCGCAGAAACTGCAAGATCGCGGGGGGAAGGGGGCGGGGAAGGGGCGGGGGAAGGGGGTGGGGTGGGGTTAGTGGGTGCGGCGGATGTCGTAGGCGGGGCCTTCGGGGCCGGTCAGGGCGCCCAGGAACTCCTGGCCGCGCATGCGGCACCAGGCCGGGAGGTCGACCGCCGCCGCCGGGTCGTCGGCCAGCACCCGCACGACCGTGCCGACCGGCACCTCGGGCATCCGCCGGGCCGCCGCGATCACCGGCAGCGGGCAGCGCTGACCCCGGCAGTCGATCACCTCGTCCGGCATCGTCACAGCCCGACCACCCCGGCGTCGGCCCGCAGCCCGGCGACGATCCCGGGCAGCTCCACGAGGAACCGCTCGACGTCCTCCTCGGTCGTCTCCCGGTGCAGGCTGACCCGCACGTTGCCGTGCGAGAGCACCCCCATCGCCTCCAACACGTGCGACGGCCGCAGCGTGGACGACGTACAGGACGAACCGGACGACACCGCGAACCCCCGCCGGTCCAGCGCGTGCAGCAGCGTCTCGCCGTCGACGTACAGGCAGGAGAACGTCACCAGGTGCGGCAGACGCAGCACCGGGTCGCCGACCACCTCCACGTCGGGCACCTCCGCCGCCACCCGCGCCCGGATCCGGTCCACCAGCGCAGACAGCCGGGCCTGCTCGGCAGCCGCGTCGGCCGCCGCCGCGCGCAGGCTCGCCGCCGCCGCCACCACCGCGGGCAGGTTCACCACCCCGGGGGTACGACCACCCTCCCGCTCGTCGGCCGGCCACGGCGACTCCCAGCGGGTGCCCTTACGCACCGCCAGCAACCCCACCCCGGGTGGCCCGCCCCACTTGTGGGCGCTGGCGCTGAGCACCGACCAGCCAGCCGGCAGCGGTACCCGTCCCACCGACTGCGCCGCGTCGACGTACAGCGGCACCCCGACCTCCGCGCACACGGCCGCCGCCTCGGCGACCGGCTGCACGGTGCCCACCTCGTGGCTGGCGCTGATCAGCGCGGCCAGCGCGACCCCGGGAGCGCGGACGGCGTCCGACCAGGCGGTCAGGTCCAGCCGGCCCACCCGGTCGACCGGTACGGCGGTGGCGGCGCCGCCGGCCGCGACGTGCCGCTCGGCGGCGTGCAGGACGGCGGAGTGCTCGATCGCCGAGTGCACCAGGGTCGCCCCGACCCGACGCCGTCCCGCCAGCGCGCCGAGCACCGCGCCGTGGGCTGCCGTCGTACCGCTGGGGGTGAAGGACAGCTCGTCGGCGCGGACGCCGAGCGTCTGCGCGGCGGCCTCGCGGGCGGCGTCGAGCAGTTGTCGCGCGCGGCGGGCCTGGCCGTAGAGCTTCCCCGGGTCGGCCCAGCCGTCCTCCAGGGCCGCCAGCAGCGCCTGCCGGGCGACCGGATGCAGCGGCGCGGCCGTCGCCGCGTCCAGGTAGACCGGAGATGCGCTCACGGGTCCCCACGCTGATGCGCTCACGGGTCCCCACGCTATCGCGGCGTTATGCCCAGGATCCCCCCGATGGGGGCGGACAGTGACCCCACCACGGTCCAGTCCGTCATGGTCGAGTAATCTGCGACCGTCGGTGACGCCTTTGCCGCCGGTGCTGACGAACGACGCACCGCGGCGCGCTAGGGAGGCAGGACCAGGTGGTCGCAAGGAGTTCGGAGGTACGGCCGTCGGCCGTACGGCACGGTGCTGCCCCACGGGTCGGTGGACGCCGGGGACGTGGTGCCGGTCGGCTGGCCGGGCTCGGTCTCGGGGGCGTGGCGCTGCTGGTTCTGCTCACGGGCTGTGACGTCGGCAAGACGTTCGACGGCTTCGGTTGGCCCCAGGGCGGCATCACGCCGGAGTCGCACCGGATGTACGACCTGTGGATCGCCTCCTGCGTCGCCGCGCTCGCGGTCGGCGTCTTCGTGTGGGGCCTGATCTTCTGGTGTGTCGTGCGGTACCGCAAGCGTGGCAACGCGCTGCCGGTGCAGACCCGCTACAACCTGCCGATGGAGTTCCTCTACACCATCGCGCCGATCCTGATCGTCTCCGTGCTCTTCTACTACACGGCGATCGTGCAGACCGACGTCGACAAGCTGTCGAAGAACCCGGACGTCACGGTCGAGGTCGTCGCCTTCAAGTGGAACTGGCAGTTCAACTACCGCGACGGTCAGGGCACGGAGGCCAAGACCACCGCGTCGACGCTGGGCACCAGTGAGGTCATCCCGGTGCTCGTGCTGCCGACCAACCGGTCCATCCGGTTCGAGGAGACCAGCCGCGACGTCATCCACTCGTTCTGGGTGCCGGAGCTGCTGTTCAAGCGGGACGTCATGCCGGGCAAGATCCGCAACGTCTTCGAGGTCTCCAGCCTGGACGCCGAGGGCGCGTACGTCGGCCGCTGCGCCGAGCTGTGCGGCAGCTACCACGCGTTCATGAACTTCGAGCTGCGGGTCGTCTCGCCGGAGAAGTACGACCAGTTCCTCGCGGCCAAGCAGGGTGGCAAGTCCACCCAGGAGGCGCTGGCCCAGATCGGCGAGGAGCCGTACGCGCAGACCACCAAGCCGTTCGACACCCGACGGACGCAGAGCAACTTCAACCCGGACAGCGCTCCGGCCGGCACGGGAAGCTGAGGCAGCCGCATGAAGACCGAGTGGCGTATCTTCCTGATCATCGCCGGGTTCCTCTTCGGCGCGACCATCCTCTACGGCGCCTGGACGCACGGTGAGTCCGGCAACATCGAGTGGGTGGGCACCGTCGCCCTGGCGCTGTCGTTCCTGCTCTGCTCGATGTGCGGTGGCTTCTTCTGGTTCGTCTCCCGCCGTATCGACCTGCGCCCCGAGGACCGGGCCGACGCCGAGATCTCCGACGGCGCCGGTGAGGTCGGCTTCTTCAGCCCGGGCAGCTACTGGCCGTTCGGTCTGGCGCTGGCCGCCGCGATCGCCGCGCTGGGCATGGTGTTCTGGCAGTTCTGGCTGATCGGTCTCGGCCTGGTGGCGGTCATCTTCGCCGCCTGCGGCCTGCTGTTCGAGTACTACACCGGCACCCGGCGCACCGCCGAGCACTGATCGACCCGGTCGCCCCGGCGACCGGCCGCGTACCGCTTCGAAGGCCCGCACCCCCAACCGGGGTAGCGGGCCTTCGGCGCGCAGGGGACTTGTCGGACCCGCGTGGGAAACTACAGGCGAGTAGTTCTCCGCTTCGGTTGTGCGCCGTTGTCGCATTCCGGAAGCGGGTCGCCTGGACTGGAAAGGAGACGCCCGATGTCGCACCGCGATCTCTACTGCGACGTCTGCGAGGGCGTGACGCCGTTCGAGGCGCCGCCCTGCGCCGACGGCCACGGCAGCGACTGTCCCGAGCTGGTCTGCACCGGTTGTGGCGCGGCCGTGGTGATCGCCACGTTCGTCGCGCCCGTCACCCGACTGGCCGAGCGCCGACGCCGCCAGCCCACCCGCCGCCACGCCGCCTGACCCGCAGCACCCTTCGCGGGCACCCAGGGGAGCAGGTCAGGCGGGGGTCGCGGCCTCGGCGGTGGTGGTCGCGGTCGCGATCCAGCGCTCCAGGACACCGGCCGCCGCGCCCGAGTCGATCGACTCGGCGGCGCGGTCCAGGCCGGCACGTAGCGCCTCGGTCAGGTCGCCGTCGAGCGGACCCTGCGTCGCGAGCGCCGCCGCCGCGTTGACCAGGACCGCGTCGCGCACCGGGCCGGTCTCGCCGGCCAGCAGGCGACGGGCCACACCGGCGTTGTACGCGGCGTCACCGCCGCGCAGGTCGCTCAGGGTGGCCCGGGGTACGCCCAGGTCGTTCGCGTCCAGCACGGCCTCGCGTACGGTGCCGTTCTGGGCCGCCCAGACGCGGGTCGGCGCGGCGGTGGTGAACTCGTCCAGCCCGTCCTCGCCGCGCATCACCAGGACCGAGTCGCCGCGGGCGGCGAACACGCCGGCCATCACCGGGGCCATCCGCGCGTCGAAGCAGCCGACCGCCCCGGCGCGCGGCCGGGCCGGATTGGTCAGCGGGCCGAGGAAGTTGAACACGGTGGGGACGCCCAGCTCCCGGCGGACCGGGCCGGTGTGCCGCATACCCGGGTGGAAGCGGGCGGCGAAGCAGAACCCGATACCCGCCTCGGTGACGCACCGCACGATGGCGTCGGGGTCGAGGTCGAGCGGGACGCCGAGGAACTCCAGCAGGTCGGCGGTGCCGCAGGAGGAGGACGCGGCGCGGTTGCCGTGCTTGACCACCCGGACGCCGGCGCCCGCGACGACCAGGGCGGCCATCGTGGAGATGTTGACCGTGTGGGCGAGGTCACCGCCCGTGCCCACGACGTCCAGCGCGGTGGAGCGCAGCTCGTCGGGCAGATCGACGGGGACGGCCCGGCTCAACATCGTCTCCACCAGGCCGGCCAGCTCGGCCGAGGTCTCACCCTTGGCCCGCAGCGCCACCGCGAAGCCGGCCACCTGGGCCGCGCCCGCCGAGCCGGCCATGATCTCGCCCATGGCCCAGGCGGTGTCGCCGGTGGACAGCTCCTCGCCGCGCAGCAGCGAGTTGAGCAGGTGCGGCCAGGTCCGATCGCCCATGGCGGGCCTCCCGAGCGTACGAAGTGCGGGTGGGCTGGAACCGGCGCAGGCTCGGCCGGCGCCGGGTCGGTGCCGGTTGCCGCGGGGACGTCAGGCGGGTGCGTGCGTCCGCAGCAACTCGGCCACCGTGCTGCCGGTGGTCACCGGGTCGAGCGGGTGCACCAGCGTCGCGTCGACCTCGGCGTACGCGGCGAGCCATCGGTCCGCGGCGCGGGCGATCACGAGGCAGGTGGGAGGCGCGTCGTCCCGGTCGTCCTTGATCTGCCGGGCGATGCCGATGCCGCCGCCGGGGCTGGCCTCGCCGTCGAGCAGCAGCAGGTCGATCTCGTAGTCGTCGACCAGCCGGATGGTCTCCGCGTAGGTCGACGCGTCGACGAACTCGATCCGCAGGCCGGGCGCGGGCCGGGTGCCCACGGCGAGCCGCATCCGGTCACGGACCTGCGGGTCGTCGCTGTAGAGCAGGACGGTGCACAGACGCTCACTCATGCCGACACTCCGCTTCCAACCTCGTAGCTGCCCGCCGATCGTACCGGCCGACGTGACGTACCTGACACGCCGCCCGCTCTCCGGCCGTTGGGCGTGCCGTCTGCGCAGCTCAGGCCGTGGTGGCTTCGGCCGCGCGGTCGCGCGCCTCCTGGCGGTCCAGCTCGCGGTCGACGCGGCGGGCCTCCCGCTCGGACTGCTTGACCCACTGCACGACCAGCACCGCGAGCATGGTGACGCTGACGAACTCGCCGCCGGCCCAGAGGATGCCGCCGGCCACCACCTGGTCGGCCTTGGGGTCGGCCCAGCTCAGGTTGAGCGACGGGTACCAGTCGCCGCCGAAGAGCGTGGTGCTCTGCATGATGGTGAGCCCGAGCACGGTGTGGAACGGCACGGAGAGCAGCATCAGCAGCGCCCGCGCCGGGTAGGGCCAGCGGCCGGGCAGCGGGTCGAGGCCGAGCAGCGGCCAGAAGAAGACGCAGCCGGTCAGGATGAAGTGCGCGTGCACCAGCTCGTGCGCCCAGGCGTGCTCCAGCGTGAAGCGGTACAGGTCGCTGAAGTACAGCGCGAACGGGTTGACCACGAAGATGGCGAACGCCACCAGCGGGAAGCTGTAGACCCGGGCGATCCGGCTGTGCACGATCGCCAGGAGGCGTTTGCGCGGCCCGACCGGCAGGGTCCGCAGGGCCAGCGTCATCGGCGCGCCCAGTGCCAGGAAGATCGGCGACACCATGGAGAGCACCATGTGCTGGACCATGTGCACCGACAGCAGCGCGGTGTCGTAGGCGTGCAGCCCGCTGACCGTGACCAGCGCGATGCCGCCGAGGCCGGGCCCGATGAAGAAGACGGTACGGGCGACCGGCCAGCGGTCGCCGCGGATGCGCAGCCGGTGTACGCCGTAGAGGTAGAGGCCGGCGGCGAGCACCAGGCCGAGGGCCAACCAGCTGTCCAACCGGGTCTCGGTCAGCACCGCGCCGATGGTGAACGGTGGCGGGGTCGCCTCGGCCCCGGCGGCCAGCGTCGACGGGCCCGCCGAGGTGGCCGCGAGCACATCGGCCGGGACGGCCGAGGTGGCGGCGAGGATGGGATCGACGTGCAGCACGCTTTTCAGGCTAGGCCAGGCGAACCGGACCCTGACGCCCGGGCCACGGAAGGCGCAGGTTTGCCACCCCGCTGATCGCCGGCCCCGGTCAGGGGCAATAATGACGGCGTGACTGCGGCCCCAGCCATTGACAAGAGCCGGATCCACTCTCTGACGCGACCCAACATGGTCAGCGTGGGGACGATCGTGTGGCTCTCCAGCGAACTCATGTTCTTCGCGGCGCTCTTCGCGATGTACTTCTCGATCCGCGCGGCTGCGCCGGAGCAGTGGGAGAAGCACACCGAGTCGCTGAACATCCCGTACGCGACCACCTTCACGGTGATCCTGGTGCTGTCCTCGGTGACCTGCCAGCTCGGCGTCTTCGCGGCGGAGAAGGGTGACGTGCACGCGCTGCGTCGCTGGTTCACCGTCACCTTCGTGATGGGCCTGATCTTCGTGCTCGGTCAGGTGAACGAGTACCGCCACCTGGTCGAGGACGGCGTCAAGATCAACGCCGACGGCTACGGCTCGATGTTCTACCTGACGACCGGCTTCCACGGCCTGCACGTGACCGGCGGTCTCATCGCCTTCATCATCTTCATGGTCCGCACGACCATGGGCCGGTTCACCCCGGCGCAGGCGACCTCGGCGATCGTCGTGTCGTACTACTGGCACTTCGTCGACGTCGTGTGGATCGGCCTGTACGCCATGATCTACTGGCTTCAGTGATCTTGGCGCGTCACGAACCGCGCCGCTGCTCCGTCCCCTGAGACAAGGTCCAACCGGTTAAGGACACAGCTCATGACTTCTGACAACGACCGCCGACGCGGCCTGCTCGCGCGGTTGCGCGGGCGGCCCGCCGTGCGCAGCAGGGGCCGCCGCCGGCTGGGCGCCGCGGTCCGGCTGATCGCGGCGCTGATGCTCGCCGGCGGCGCCTACACCGTCTTCGCCCCCGGCGCGCAGGCGCAGGACAATCCGCCGCTCACCGGCGCCGCAGCCGAGGGCAAGGCGCTGTTCGACGTGAGCTGTGTGACCTGTCACGGACGCAACGCCCAGGGCGTCGAGGGCCGCGGGCCGAGCCTGATCGGCGTCGGCGCGGCCTCGGTCGAGTTCCAGGTCAGCTCGGGCCGGATGCCGCTGGCCCGCCAGGAGGCCCAGGCGCACCGCAAGCCCCCGGTCTTCACCGACGAGCAGACCCGGCAGCTCGCTCAGTACATCCAGGAACTCGGCGGCGGTCCGGTCGTCCCGGGCACCGAAGAGGACCTGCACGAGGACGGCAACGTCGCGGCCGGCGGCGAGCTGTTCCGGATCAACTGCTCGCAGTGCCACGCCTTCGGCGGTGGCGGCGGCGCGCTCTCCTCGGGCAAGTTCGCCCCGAGCCTGCACCCCGCGACCGACCGGCAGATCTACGCGGCGATGCTGAGCGGCCCGCAGAACATGCCGGTGTTCGGTGACAACCAGATCACTCCGGAGCAGAAGGCCGACATCATCGCCTACATCCAGGAGACGCTGAAGACCGACCAGGACCCGGGCGGGTTCAGCCTCGGCCGGTACGGGCCGTCCACCGAGGGCCTGGCGATCTTCCTGGTTGGCATCGTGGCGCTCGTGTTCGCTAGCCTGTGGATTGCGGGCAAGTCGTGACCGAGCGGATCTTCAGTTCCACCGCCGTGGTGCCGCTCGGCGCCACCCGTAGCGAGGTGACGGCATGAGCACGCACACCGAGCACCAGGCCTCGCAGGGCCCGGAGCCGCTCGACGTGAACGACCCCCGGCTGAGCCGGTTCGACATCGTCCGCGAGGGCGCGCGTCGGGACGACATCGAGATCGTGCACTACGAGCCGCAGGTGCTGCCGGGCACCAAGGCGGAGCGTCGGCTGACCCGCGTGGTGGCCGGGTTCTTCCTGATCACGGGTCTGGCCGCGACCGCCTTCCTGGCCATCTACATCTGGTGGCCGTGGCAGTACGAGCCGGGTCGCGGCGGCGACAAGTTCTACACGCCGCTGCTGGGCGCCACCCTCGGCGTGGCCCTGCTCGGCGTCGGCTTCGGCATCCTGACCTGGGGCAAGAAGTTGCTGCCCAAGGAGGTCTCGATCCAGGACCGGCACGAGGGTCAGGTCGACTCCGAGGGTCGCACCATCACCGGTCAGACCATGCTCTACATGGCCGACGAGTTGGGTGTGAAGCGTCGTCCGCTGCTCGGCATCTCGCTGCTGGCCGGTCTCGCGCCGGTCGCCGCGGTCGCCGCGGCGCCGCTGGTCGGCGGCCTGATCTCCCAGCCGCACAAGAACAACCAGATGTTCACCACCGGGTTCGCGCCCCAGAACGGGCAGAAGATCCGCCTGGTCCGCGAGGACGGCCGCCCGGTGCGCCCGGCGGACATCAGCGCCGGTGGTCAGCTGACCGTCTTCCCGGGCATCGAGCACGGCGTGAGCAACCGGCACGCCGACTCGCCGACGTTGCTGATCCACCTGCGCGACGCGGACGCCCAGAAGTCCCGCGAGGCCAACGCGCGCCCCGGCAAGACGCAGAAGCACCACAAGGACTACATGTGGGGCAACTACGCGGCATTCTCCAAGATCTGCACGCACGCCGGCTGCCCCGCCAGCCTCTACGAGCAGCAGACCAACCGGCTGCTCTGCCCGTGCCACCAGTCCCAGTTCCTGATCACCGACAACGCCCGGCCCGTCTTCGGCCCGGCCAGCCGGTCGCTGCCGCAGCTGCCGATCGAGTTGGACTCCGAGGGCTTCTTCGTGGCGAAGTCCGACTACACCGAGACCGTCGGGCCTGATTTCTGGGAGCGGCCATGAAGCGTCGAAAGTTTGACCTGGCGGCCACGCCGGGCAAGGCCGCAGCGGGGGTGGACGACCGCTTCGCGGTGGCCACGCCGCTGCGCAAGCTGCTGAACAAGGTCTTCCCGGACCACTGGTCGTTCCTGCTGGGCGAGATCGCGCTGTTCTCGTTCATCGTGCTGCTGCTGACCGGTGTGTTCCTGACCTTCTTCTACGAGCCGGCGATGACCGAGGTGGTCTACGACGGCAGTTACGCGCCGTTGCAGGGCACCCCGATGTCCGCCGCGTACGCCTCCAGCCTGGACCTGTCGTTCGACGTCCGGGGCGGTCTGGTGATGCGGCAGATGCACCACTGGTCGGCGCTGCTGTTCATGGCCGCGATCGTCGTGCACATGCTGCGGGTGTTCTTCACCGGCGCCTTCCGCAAGCCGCGTGAGACCAACTGGATCATCGGTTCGCTGCTGTTCTGGGTCGGCTTCCTCGCCGGCTTCACCGGCTACTCGCTGCCGGACGACGGCCTGTCCGGCACCGGTCTGCGGATCGCCTCCGCGATCATGCTGTCCATCCCGGTGGTGGGCTCGTGGGTGACGTCGTCGGTCTTCGGTGGCGAGTTCCCCGGCACGATCATCATCAGCCGGTTCTTCATCGCCCACGTCCTGTTGATCCCGGGCCTGCTGCTCGCGCTGATCAGCGCCCACCTGGGGTTGGTCTTCAAGCAGAAGCACACCCAGTGGCCCGGCCCCGGCCGGACCAACAACAACGTGGTCGGCGAGCGGATGTTCCCCCGCTACGCGCTGAAGCAGGGCGGCTTCTTCATGGTCGTCTTCGGCGTCATCGCGCTGCTGGGCGGTCTGTTCCAGATCAACCCGATCTGGCTGTTCGGCCCGTACGAGGCGTGGGTGGTCTCGGCCGCCAGCCAGCCCGACTGGTACGTCATGTTCCTCGACGGGTCGACCCGACTCATGCCGGCGTGGCAGATCAACATCCCGATCGGCGACGGGTACGTCATCCCGCCGCTGTTCTGGCCGACGGTCGTGCTGCCCGGCATCCTGGTCGGCCTGTCGACGATGTACCCGTTCCTGGAGGCCCGGCACCTCAAGGACCGCAAGAGCCACAACCTGCTCCAGCGGCCCCGCGACGTTCCGGCCCGTACGGCCGTGGGCGCCATGGCCGTCGCCTTCTACATCGTGTTGACGCTCTCGGGCGCCAACGACGTGATCGCGGACAAGTTCCAGATCAGTCTGAACGCGATGACCTGGGCGGGCCGCGTCGGCCTGCTGGTGGTCCCGCCGCTGGCGTACTACGTCACCTACCGGCTCTGCCTGGGTCTGCAGCAGCACGACCGGGAGGTGCTCGCGCACGGCGTCGAGACCGGCATCATCCGGCGGCTGCCGGACGGTCGGTTCGTCGAGGTCCACCAGCCGCTCAGCGCGTCGAACGGGCACGCGGACGGCCACGGTGAGCTGGATTACGCCGGCTGGGTGGTGCCGAAGAAGATGAACCGGCTCGGGGCCCTCGGCCCGGCGGTCCGGGGCTTCTTCTACCCGATCGAGAAGCCGGTCGAGGCGCCGGTCTCGCCGGGTCACCCGCCGGTCGAGCCCCGGGAAGATCGTGCGGAGATCGGCAGCGGCGAGAGCCGCCGCTGACCTCCCGACAGCACCGTCACGTGACGCCCGCCGGACTTCCGGCGGGCGTCACGTCGTTTCCGGCGTCCCGTCGTCCAACCGAGGAGGAGTCGGACGGGCGCGGCGGGACCGGTCGACCCCGCGCGCCGGGCGATCGCAGGAATAACCCCCGTGAGCCGGGTATCCGTGCGGTCCAACGTCTCAAGGGGGGAAGCATGTTGGGTCTCAAACGCCTCGGCCTGTTGGCCGCGCTGGTGCTGGTGGGTGTCGCGCCGGCAGCGGCCGCGCAGGCGGCGGCACAGCCGTCGACGCAGGACACCCAGTACCTGCAGGCGGTGCACCAGGTGAACCTTTTCGAGATCACCGCCGGTGACCTGGCTCAGCAGAAGGGCCAGAACCAGGGGGTGAAGGACCTCGGCGCGATGTTCAAGACCGACCACACGCAGCTGGACCAGACGGTGCAGCAGACCGCGTCGCAGCTCAACGTCCAGCTGCCGAACGAGCCCACGACCGACCAGCAGGCGGTCATCGACAAGCTGAACAACGTCAGCGGCGCTGAGTTCGACCGGCTCTGGGTGACCAGTGAGCTGGCCGGTCACGTCCAGGCCATCCAGGCCACCCAGACGGAGATCTCGCAGGGCTCCGAGCAGTCGGTGGTCCAGTTGGCCCAGACCGCCCTGCCGACGCTGCAGGCGCACTACGACGAGCTGGTCCAGCTGGCCAACCAGTTGGGCATCCCGGTCCCGCAGACCAGCGCCAGCGGCACGCCCAGCCCGGGCACCTCGTCGCCGGCTCCGGGTGGCGTCACCGAGTCGCCGGCTCCGAGCGGTGGGATCACCGAGTCGCCGGAACCCGGCCTCGGCACCACCGAGCGGCCCGCTCCCAGCGAGAGCTGATCTCGCGGTAGCGCGACGGCCGGTCCACCCCGTGCGGGGTGGACCGGCCGCGTGGCGTTCCGCCCCGGCCGCGCACGCGGCCCGCGCGTCAGTCGGCGTCCGCGAGGCCGATCGCGAACGTCTCCTCAAGGTCGAGCTTCGAGTACGCCCGGAACGCGATGTGCGACTCCGTGTTCAGCACACCCGGCACCTTGGAGATGCTGCCCGCGATGACCTGCGCGATCTGGTCGAACTCGCGGACCCGGACGATGGCGATGAGGTCGACGTGCCCCGCCACCGAGTAGACCTCGCTGACGCCGGGGACGTTGGCCAGGGCGTCGGCCACCTCGGGGATCGCGTCGGTGGCGCAGTCGATCAGCACGATCGCGGTGATCACGGGTCATTTCTCCGTTCGTCGGCGTCGTCGCCCATGCTAGACCTGCACCGTCCCGTCGTCGCCGAAGCGGATCACGTTCCGCAACCGCTCGCCCCTTCGTACGGTCGCGCCCGGCCAGATCACGCTGCGCCGCACGTCACCGTCCACCCGGGCGTGCGCGCCGACGACCGATTCGACGCAGGTCCCGGGCACCGTGGCGGAGTCGTCGACGAGCACGCCGCCGGCCGCCGCGTGCAGGTTGGCGGCCAGGTAGTCGGCCGGCGTCCCGGTGTCGTAGAAGGTGCCCGCGTACGCCACCACGTCGAGCGCTCCGGCCGCCTCCGCCGGCCGCCACACCACGTGTACCAGGTCGGACGGGACCACCGGCAGGTCGCGGACCAGTCGCCACGGCAGCAGCGAGAAGCCGGTGAAGCAGTGCCCGGCGAAGGTACCCGGCGCATGCCGGTCGGCGGCGGGCTGCCCGAGCAGGCGTACGGAGTCCCGGTCCCAACCGTCGAGCAGCGCGGCCACGTCGGGGCCCGGCGCGGTGGCCGGATCGGACAGGTACGCGTCGGCGTTGCCGACCAGGACACCGCGGCCGTCGATCCAGTCCCGCAGGTTCGCCACTCCGCCCGCCGTGCCGAGCGGGTCGCCGGGCTCCACCGACAGGTGTGCGCGGTCACCGACGTGCGCGACCACCTGGTCGGCGAGGTAGCAGGCGTTCACCGCGACCCGTGCGGGACCCGTCAGGCCGAGACCGGCCAACCGATCCAGGGCTCGGTCCAGCAGCGGCACGTTACCGACCGGGCAGAGGGCCTTGGGCACCCGTTCGGTGAGCGGGCGCAGCCGGGTGCCCTCGCCCGCGGCGAGCACGATTGCGCAGACGTCCGCCGGCCAGCTCGCCCCGGTCATGGCGCGGTGTCGGGTATCGGCGGCGGGAACTGCCCGGCCAGCGGCCCGATGTCGTAGTAGGCGAGCAGCCGAGCGGTCGGCCAGGTCAGTTTGGGCAGGTCGTCCAACCGATGCCAGGCGGCCTCGAAGACCTCCCCGCCGTCCACCACCAGTTCGGTGCTGGACGCCGGCACCTCCGTCTCGAAGACCATGTCCACCCAGCCCTTGGCGTGCACGATCGCGTTCGGGACGGCGGGGCGCAGCCGGGACGGCGGCAGCCGGACGCCGGACTCCTCGAACAGTTCGCGGGCCGCACCCACGACCGGGGGCTCGCCACGGTTGAGCAGGCCGGCGGGGAGCGACCAGCCCTTGCCGGGAGGCTGGCGCAGCATCAGCAACCGACCCGCGCCCGTCGCCTCGGCGTCGCGAACCAGGGTGACCGCGCCGACGATGTACTTCGGTACGGCGAGCCGGACCAGACGCCGGCGTACCGGCAACGGCAGCCGGTAGAAGGCCTGGTAGAAGATGGCCCGACCGGTGGCGCGGGAACGGGGGATCATGACCCCAGGCTAGTGGTCACGAATCTCGTTCGGGCGTGCCGGGGCCGGCCGGAGTCACTGTCGATGGTCGACCAGGTCGATGAGCTGGCGTACCACGGCGTCCGGTTCGATCACCCGGTCGAAGACCGCGACCAGCAGGGTCTCCAGGTCGGGGTAGCCCAACTCCTCGGAGAGCCGCAGCAGCGGCAGGTCGCTGGCGAGGCCCCGGTTGTGCTGGCGCAGGGCGAGACCGATGGTGGCCCGGCCGAGGCGCACCTTGTCGCTGATCGTGATGCCCGGCTCGGTGTGCTCGGCGAACCACCTGTTGATCTGCATCTGCGCGTGCGGTGACTTGACGAAGCCCAGCCACTCCTTGCGCGGGCCGCGCGGCGCGGCGGCGGCCTCGAAGCCGTTGTCGGCGTCGTTCTCGGTGAAGATCTCCACCACGTCGCCCTCGTCCAGCTCCGAGCTCAGCGGCGCGAGTCGGCCGTTGATGCGGGCCGCGAGGCAGTGGTCACCGCGATGGTTGCCCAGCTCGTACGCCAGGTCGACGGGGGTGGCGCCGGCCGGCAGCACCACCTGACGGCCGTCGGCGAAGACCTGGATCTGACCCTCGGCGAGGTCGCAGCGCAGCGACTCGTAGAACTGCGCCGGGTCGGCGGCCTCCGGCTCCCAGTCGAGCACGCGGCGCAGCCAGTCCAACTGCTCGGCCCGGGCCGCCGCGCTGCCACTGCCCGAGCGCGGGAAGCGGAAGTCGGCGGCGATGCCGTACTCGGCCGAGCGGTGCATCTCCTGGGTGCGGATCAGCACCTCCACCGTACGGTCCTGCGGGCCGCAGACGCTGGTGTGCAGCGAGCGGTAGAGGTTGTTCTTCGGGGAGGCGATGAAGTCCTTGAAGCGGCCCGGTACCGGCCGCCACGTGCCGTGGATCGCGCCCAGTGCCGCGTAACAGTCGGTGGCCGGGCCGTCGACCACCACCGAGATGCGGGGCAGGTCGTACGGCGCGGTGTGACCGCCGGCGACGGTGTCCTTCCAGATGGAGTAGAGGTGCCGGGGACGGGGGCTCACCTCGGCGTCGACCCGGCTGCGCTTGAGCGCGACCCGGGCGCGGTTGACCACGGCGTCGAGGTAGGCGTCCCAGCCGGGCCGGTCGTGCACGTGCCGGGCCAGCCGGGCGTGCTCGTCGGGCTCCAGGTGCAGCAGCACCACGTCGTCCAGCTCACGCTTGAGGGTCTGGATGCCCAGCCGGTCGCAGAGCGGGACGAGGACCTCCTGCGTCTTGCGGGCGATCCGCTCCCGGGACGCCGCCGAACGCACCCCGAGCGTCCGCATGTTGTGCAGCCGGTCGGCCAGCTTGATGATCAGCACCCGGACGTCCTTGGCGGCCGCGACGATCATCTTGCGGATCGTCTCCGCCTCGGCGGCCTTGCCGTAGAACGCCTTGTCGAACTTGGTCACCCCGTCGACCAGGTGGGCCACCTCGTGGCCGAAGTCCTCCGAGAGCGCCTGGAGCGTGTAGCGGGTGTCCTCGACCGTGTCGTGCAGCAGCGCCGCGACCAGGGTGGTGGTGTCCATGCCCAACTCGGCGCAGATCTGCGCCACCGCGAGGGGATGGGTGATGTACGGCTCGCCGCTCTTGCGGAACTGCCCGCGGTGCATGTTCTCCGCGATCGTGTACGCCCGGCGCAGCACCGCCGGATCGGTGCCGGCGTGGATGCCCCGGTGGGTGCGCACCAGGTGGGTGACCGGGTCGGAGTCGTTGGTCGGCCAGCTGAGCAACGACCTCAGTCGGCGGGTCAGGGGCAGCTCGCCCGACTGGGTTGGCAGGGCGCCCCCCAGGGCGGCGCCGTGTCCGGCGTCGACGTCCACGAGGGACACCTCCTCACCCCGGCTCCGCGGTCACCGGACCCGGTGATCGGGAGCAGGCCCACGAAACGGGCAGGACTGCACTTCCTTAACAGCCTAAGCGAGTCGACGTAGTCCGATCGGTCAGTTGGTCATGAGCGTTCGGTCGAGAGTTGGTGCGACGCCCCGCTCTCGGCCTTCGCCAGCAGGTCACGGAAGCGGCCCGCGCCGCCCGCCGGCGAGGACCAACCGGACGACATCTCGACCAACCGGGTCTCCGGCCGCTCCAACCAGGACAGGATGCGCTCGGACTCCTCGGCGGTGGCCGACGGCACCGGCCCGTGCCCACCCGGGACCGTCTCGGCCGTGGCCCGGATGGCGTTCAGCGTGGGTCGCGGGTGGACGCCCGGCGGGGACACCCCCGCGCCGGCCAGCCGGCCGTGGCGTACCAGGGCCAGCTCCCAGCCGCCCTGGGCGGCCGGTCGGGCCGCCGCCAGCTCGGCGATCCCGGTCAGCGCCGCCAACCGCTGCATCCGCACCGTGGCGCGCAGCACCGCGGCCAGCCGGTACCGCACCACGGCGGCCTCCTCGTAACGCTGGTCGGCCGCGAGCACGTCGATCCGGGCCAGCAGCGCGTCCACCACCGGCCGCGGGTCGCTCGCGGTGGCCGTCCGGAATGGCTCGACGGCTCTGTCGTCGTACTCCTCGGGGGTGATCCGGTGCTCGCAGGGCGCCGGGCAGCGACCCAGCTCGGCCAGCGCGCAGGCCGGCGTGACGGTGCGCAGCGACAGCCGGTGCGTGCACTGACGCAGCGGCACCGCGTCGTGGAAGCCGGCGGCGGCCAGCTCCGCGGCCCGCCGGGAGGTGAACGGCCCGAGGTAGGCGGTGTCGGTGGGGGAGATGTCGCGCACGATCGACAACCGGGGGTACGGCCCGTCGGTCAGCTTGAGCCACACCATCCGCTCCGGGTACTTCGACCGCCTGTTGTACGGCGGCGCGTGCGCGGCGATCAGCCGCAGCTCGCGGACCTCCGCCTCCAACGAGTGCGCGCACTCCACGGCCTCGACCCGCTCGGCCGCGGCCAGCATCTCGGAGATCCGGGCGCGCTTCTCGCCCGCCGTGAAGTAGCTGCGCACCCGGGTGGCGATGTCGCCCGAGGTGCCGACGTAGAGCGGCCGGTCGTCGGCGGCCCGGAAGATGTAGACCCCCGGGACCTTGGGCAACCCCTCGGCAAGGTGTCGCTTGCGGCGCTGCGTCGGGGTGACCGCGCGGGCGAACTCGATGGCGTCGCCGACGGTGTCGACGCGGTGCCCGCCGAGGCGACCGATCAGACCGTGCAGCACGTCGACGGTCGCCTTGGCGTCGTCCAGGGCCCGGTGGGTGGGCTGGGTGGCGGTGCGGAAGTACGCCGCCAGGGTGCCGAGCTTGCGGTTGGGCACCTCGTCGCGGGTCAGCACCCGCCGGGCCAGCGCCGCCGTGTCCAGTACCCGGGGGTTGGGCCAGCGGTAGCCGTGCCGGGCGCAGGCGGCCTTGAGGAAACCCACGTCGTACGGAGCGTTGTGGGCCACCAGCACGGCGTCGGCGATGAACTCCAGGAAGCTGGGCAGCACCTCCTCGATCGGCGGGGCCGGCAGCAGCATGGCCTGGGTGATCCCGGTCAGCACGGTGATGAACGGAGGGATCGGCTGCCCCGGGTTGACCAGGGTGGCCAGCACCCCCAGCTCCTCGCCACCGCGTACCTTGACCGCGCCGATCTCGGTGATCCCGCCGCCGTCCGGCGCGCCGCCGGTGGTCTCCAGGTCGACCACCACAAAGGTGGTCGCGTACAGCGGCAGGGCCGGGTCCACCCCGCCCACCGTCGGGTCGAGACCGGCCAGTGACTCCTGGACGTACTCCGCCTGTGCCATCGGCGGCACGCTAGCGCCCCGGTCCGACACTCCCGTCGCAGAGGTCCCAGCAGTCACCATGGGGCTAGGATGAGAGATCGGCTCACTCACCAGGCGGTGGGCCCGCCAGCGGTGGGAGACTTGCCACATGCCCCTCGCCGAGCCGCATGACGACCACCTCCCGCAGGAGGATCCGGTCGCCCGCGACGGCGCGGTGAGCGATCCGCACACCAGTGACGATCCCGCCGATTCGGGCGCCAATCCGACGATCGAGCCGGAACCGACGCTGCCCGAGCCGGTCCGGCAGCGGATCGTGGCGCTGACCGCCGCCGTGCTGCCCAGCCTCCCCGCCGACGAGGTGCCGGTGCCGCTGCGGCGGGTGGCCAAGTTCGCCCCCAACCGGCGGGCCCGTCTCGGCGCTCCGGCCATCGCCGCCCAGCTCACCGCCGACCCGCTGTTCCGGCAGCGGGTCACCGCCCGGGTGCTGGCCGACGCCGGTGACCTCGGTGCGGCCGTGGTCGAGGGCACCGCCCCGGCAGCAGCCGACCCGGTCGAGGTCGCGGCACTGGCGTATCTGGTCCGGCCGCGCGGCTGGCGGGAGCTGATCGACGCCAGCGGCGCCGCGGTCCGCGCCGAGGCGGACAGCGCCGTCGTCGCCGAACTGGTCCGCGAGGCCGAGCAGCGGGCCACCCGCGCCGAGCACGACCGGGCGGTGGCCCGGGTCGAGGCCGACAAGCTCCGCGACGAGCTGGCCCGGGTCCGCGAGGAGCTGGGCCAGCTCCGTGAGGAGTCCCGGCAGCTGGCCCGTACCCTGCGCGAGACGCAGGCCCGCGAACGCAAGGCCAGCGAACTCCTCGCCACCGAACGTGGTCGGGCCGCCCGCGCCAGCGCGGACGTCGACGCCGAGCTGCGCCGCGCCCGCGCCCGGCTCGCCGAGGCGGAAGCCGCCGCCGGGGTGGCCCGGGCCAGCGCCAAGGAGGCCCGCTCGGTCGACGACGCCCGCCTCTGGCTGCTGCTGGAGACCATCGGTCAGGCCGCCGTCGGGCTGCGCCGGGAGCTGGCGCTCGACCCGGTGGACAAGCTGCCCGCCGACTTCGTCGCCGACGCGTTCGCCGAGCAGCCGGGGAGCGCTCCGGCGGGTCCGGCCGCTCGCGCCCGCGACACCGACGACCCGGCCCGGCTCGACCAGCTGCTCGCCCTGCCCCGGGCGCACCTCGTGGTGGACGGCTACAACGTCACCAAGCGTGGCTTCGGCGAGATGTCGCTGGAGCAGCAGCGCAAACGCCTCATCACCGGGCTGGGCGGTATCGCCGCGCAGACCGGCGACGAGGTCACCGTCGTGTTCGACGGGGCCGAGCGGATGCACGGGTTGCCGCCCGCCCCGCGTGGCGTACGGGTGCTCTTCTCCCGCAAGGGCGAGACCGCCGACGAGCTGATCCGTCGCCTGGTGCGCGCCGAGCCGGCGGGCCGTCCGGTGGTCGTGGTCTCGTCCGACCGCGAGGTCGCCGACGGGGTACGCCGGCACGGCGCGTACCCGCTGGGGGCCGACTCGCTGCTGCGCCGCCTCGCCCGCTCCTGAGGCACGCCGGGTCGCCGCGGGCCCGTGTCGCGATCAGCCCGTCCCGCCCGCCCCCGCTGGTCACGCCCCACGGTAGGAGGACGTCGCACGGCACGGTCGACGTGCGGCGGCCGGATCTGCGGGCGGGCGGGCAAGAATTCGGCGAGGTTTCGGCAGGTCCGGTCGGCGACGGTGTCCGCATCCGCCCGGCACCGTCGGGCACCGGACGAAGGCAGGCGAACGACATGGGAAAACGACTGCTGGGCACCATCCTCGGCACGGTCGTCACACTGGCGGCGCTCCTGGTCGCCCCGGGAGCGGCCCAGGCGGCTTCGGGGGGCGGCTGCACCGGCGCCTACCCGATCAGCTCGTGCATCTCGTACCAGGGCTCCAACCAGACCGTGGTGGGTGACTTCTACATGAACGCCACCCCGGACGGGTCCCGCTGCACGGCGTACCTCCAGCTGCGGACCACGAACAACGGCAACAGCTCCTGGATCTACTACGACCTCAACCGGACCGGCCGGTTCGGGCCGATCAGCCGCAACGTCAACGTGATGAACAACTTCAAGGGCTCCGCCGTGGCGGTGGTCGAGGTCTACACGTGCAGCGGAGCGTTCCACGGCACCTACACCAGCCCTCGGGTGTACTACCCGTGACGTCCGGATCCGGCCGCCGACGCGTTCAGCGCCGGCGGCCGGATCGCGGGTTGCCGATCGGGGCAAGAATCCCGATCGACCCGAAGACGCGGGTGTGGCAAGGTCGCCTCGTGCCTGCATCCCGTCTTGATCTGCTGCGGTGGCAGTTCGACCTGACCTGGTCGCTGTTCGAGTACCACCTGGAACGCCTGGAGCCGGCGGACTTGCTGTGGGAGCCCGCCACGCACTGCTGGACGGTACGCCCGGATGCCGACGGCGGGTGGACGCCGGACTGGGCGGACGCCGAACCTGACCCGATCCCGGTCCCGACGGTCGGCTGGATCACCTGGCATATCGGCTGGTGGTGGACGGTCGCCATCGACCATGCCCGAGGGCGTACGCCACGGGAGCGGACCGAGATCGGCTGGCCCGGCGACGGCGACCGGACGACGGCGTGGCTGCGTGACCTCCGTACCGAATGGTTGACGGTGTTGGACCAGCTCAGCGACGCCGACCTCGACGCTACCGCGCCGTTCCCGTGGCAGGACGACCCCGTACACACCGTCGCCCACATGATCGCCTGGGTGAACGCCGAGCTGATGAAGAACGCCGCCGAGGTCGGCCACCTTCGGTTGCTGCGAGCGGCTCAGTAGGAGCAGTACGGGGAGTCCATGATGTCGATGGCGACCGCGTAGCCGTACGCCTCCAGGCCGGCCAGCTCGCCCGGGGCGATGCACACCCAGTCGCCGTTGGAGTAGAAGATCTTCGCGCCGTCGTCGTTGCGGCTGTTGTAGACCCAGTCCGCGCCCCGGCTGCGGGACCCGAGGGTCTGGTAGTAGGTGTCCTGGAACGACGCGGTGGGCGGGTCACCGTTGTACGGGTTCCCGGTCACCCAGAAACAGACGCGGGGGTAGTTGCAGCCCAGCGCCGAGGTGGCCTGCGCCGGAGTGGCGACGAGCCCACCGGCGGCGGTCGCGGCGCCCGCGAGAATCGCGACGGCCGAGAGTCGGGAGCGTGTGATCGAGGATGGTGCGCGCATTCGACAACCTCCGTGGTCGACGTGGAACGGCCGGCTCCACTCGGCCCGGCCGGGCGGCGTTGCCTCTTCGTGGGCGGTGGATCAGCCGTACCGCAACGATCGCAGCGGCCACTGTCGACGGAACAGGCGCTTGACCGGCAGTTGACCGGAGATTCGCCGGGGTGCGCCCGACCGGGGCGCGAGGTCGGCGAGGTCGTGTTGTCCGATCGTTCGGGATACCCCGATTTCGCTGATCTGGAGTCGATCTAGCCCTCAACGGGCGGTTCTGTCGTACCCGGTGGATAACGTCGATGTGACCGACGGTGCTCGGGTGGCGACGGCAGGGTGTCGACCGCGCATCGCGAGCGATCAGGAGGCGTGATGCTCATCGACTGCGACGGGTGCGCGAAGCGGACCGACGGCTGTTCCGGCTGCCCACTGACCGCCCTGTTCGACGACACGTCCCCGGCGGCCGGGCTGGTCGCCGCCGAGGTCGAGGCGATCGAGGTGTTCGCCCGGGCCGGCTTCGACGTCGAGGTGCTTGCCGCCCCCGCCCGGCCCGGCCACGGCGCGCGCCGGGTCCGTCGGGTGGCCTGAGTCCTCGCCCCGGGGGTATGCCGGGGCCCGGTCGGCGACGTGCGTCACCGCCTCCGGAGCGGGCTTTCCGTGGGCCATAGGATGGGCGGTCACGGCGGGAGGAGCGGCGGGATGAGCGGGGAACGACGCGAGCGCGACGGGCTCGTCGGTGCCCCGCGTGCCGGCGCCCTGTGGCGGGGGCGCGGCGACGCGCGGCGGCACGAGGGCACCGCGTGCCGGCGTGATCGCGACCGGGCGGTGTGCGTGGCGGCCACGGCGGTGCCCCGGTGAGCCCGCGCGGCTGGGCATTGGTGACGCTGGCCGGGTTGACGGTGGCCCTGCTGGTGACCGTCGCCGTGTTCATCCCCTGGCACCGGCCCCCGGCTCCCCGCGCCGACCAACTCGCCGCGCTGCGCGACCTCCCGGCTGACCAGGTGGCCCGGGGGCGTGAGTTCCGCGCCGCGCTGCGCCCCGGCAGTTACGCCGGGCTCGCCGTGGGCCTGCTGATCGCTCTCGCGCTCGGTCTCACCCCGCTGGGCAGCCGCCTGGTCGAGCTGGTGGGCCGGCCCTTCGGTGGGCACTGGATCGCCCAGGCGGTGCTCGGCGGCCTCGCCGTGGTGCTCGTCGCCGACCTGCTCACCCTCCCGTTCTCCGCGTGGCGGCAGACCGTCCTGACCCGCTACGGGCTCAGCACCAACGGATGGAGTGGCTGGGCCGTCGACCTGCTCAAGTCGTACGCGGTGAGCGCCGTGATTGGTGCGGTGGCGCTCTTCGGTTTCTACCTGGTCATCCGCCTCGCGCCGCGCTGGTGGTGGGCGCTCGGCGCGGCGGGCGCGGCCCTGCTGGTGATGTTGCTGTCGTTCGTCCTGCCGGTGCTGGTGGAGCCGGTGTTCAACAAGTTCACCCCGATGGAGCAGGGTGCGCTGCGCACGGAGCTGATGAGCATGGCCGCCCGCGACGGGGTGCCGGTGCGCGACGTGCTCGTCGCCGACGCCTCCCGGCGCACCACCGCGGTCAACGCGTACGTCTCCGGCCTCGGCCCGACCCGCCGGGTGGTCGTCTACGACACGCTGCTGCGCGAGGCCACGCCCGCCGAGGTGACGGCCGTGGTGGCGCACGAGCTGGGCCACGCGAAGGACTCGGACGTGGCGGTCGGCACGCTGATCGGGGCGCTGGGCACCGCCGCCGCGGTGGTGGCCCTCTACCTGCTCGGCTCGTGGGGCCCGCTCCTGCGGTTGGCCGGCGTCGACACGATCGCCCATCCGCGCGCGTTTCCGCTGGTGATTGCCCTGGTCACGGTGGCCGGGCTGGTCGCCACCCCGGTGCAGGCGCTGGTGTCGCGGCGGGTGGAGGCGCGGGCCGACGCGCACGCGCTCGCGCTCACCGGCGACCCGGCGAGCTTCGAGTCGATGCAACGCCGTCTCGGCACGGTCAACCTCGGTGACCCCGACCCGCCGCGGTGGGAATACCTCTACTCGGCCTCGCATCCGTCCACCGTGGAGCGGATGGCCGCCGCCCGCGCGTACGCCCGGGAGGCACGCCGATGAGCCGCACGTTGCTGATCACGAACGACTTTCCGCCCCGCCCGGGTGGCATCCAGTCCTTCGTGCACAACCTCGCCGTGCGTCAGCCCGCCGGGTCGGTGGTCGTCTACGCGTCGAGCTGGCGCGGCGCGGAGAAGTTCGACGCCGACCAGCCGTTCGAGGTGATCCGGGAACGCACCCGGGTGCTCCTGCCCACCCCGCTGATCGCCCGGCGCGCGGCCCGGCTCGCCCGCGCGTACGACTGCGACACGGTGTGGTTCGGCGCGGCTGCCCCGCTGGGGTTGCTCGCCGCCGGTCTGCGCAAGCGTGCGGGCGTACGCCGGGTGGTGGCGCAGACCCACGGCCACGAGGTCGGCTGGGCGGCGCTGCCGGCCGCGCGGCTGGCGCTGCGGCGCATCGGGCGTGGCGTCGACGTGACCACCTACCTCGGCGAGTACACGCGCACCCGGCTCGCCCGGGTGCTGGCCGGGGTGACCGACCTGCGGCGGCTCGCGCCGGGCGTGGACGTGGACGCCTACCACCCGTCGGTGGACGGCGAGCCGGTCCGGGCCCGGTTGGGGCTGACCGACCGGCCGGTGGTGGTCTGCGTGTCGCGGCTCGTGCCGCGCAAGGGCCAGGACATGCTGATCCGGGCACTGCCGGAGATCCGCCGCCGGGTGCCCGACGCGGCGCTGCTGATCGTCGGCGGCGGCCCGTACCGGGCCACGTTGGAGAAGCTGGCCCGCCAGACCGGCGTCGAGCGGGACGTCGTCTTCACCGGCTCGGTGCCGGCGGCCGACCTGCCCGCGCACTACGCGGCCGGCGACGTGTACGCCATGCCCTGCCGTACCCGCAACCGCGGTCTGGACGTGGAGGGGCTGGGCATCGTCTACCTGGAGGCGTCCGCGACCGGCCTGCCGGTGGTGGCCGGCGACTCCGGCGGCGCGCCGGACGCCGTCCGGGAGGGCGAGACCGGGTACGTGGTCGGTGGGCGGGACGTCGCGCAGCTCGCCGACCGGGTCGCCCGGCTGCTCGGCGACCGGGACCTGGCCCGCCAACTCGGGGCGGCGGGCCGGGCGTGGGTGGAGCGGGAGTGGCGCTGGGAGGCGCAGGCGCAGCGGATGGCGGCTCTGCTGGCCGGCTGACCGTCGCCGCCGGTTCAGGCGCGGGGCTGCCGGGGCGGGGCGTAGCGGGGGACGTACTCCTGGTCGGTGAGGCTTTGGATCGCGGCCATCACCTCGTCGGTGATGGCCCGGATGTCGCGCGGCCCGGTGATGCGGCCGGCGACCGGGATCGCCGGGCCGAAGCGCAGGGCGACCGGGTGTCGGCGGGGGATTCGCGCGTCGACCGGCAGCACCTCGGCGGTGCCGAGCACGCCGACCGGGATGATCGGCACCTCGGCGTCGCGGGCCAGTCGGGTCATGCCGACCCGTCCCCGGTAGAGCCGCCCGTCGGGGGAGCGGGTGCCCTCCGGGAAGATGGCGACGAGACCGCCGGCGCGCAACACCGGCACGGCCGCGTCGAGGGCCGTGAGGGCGGCCCGGCCACCGGCGCGCTCGACGCGGATGGCGCCCATGCCGGCCACGACGTGCCGGCTGAGCCAGCTGCCGGTGAAGTACTCGGCCTTGGCCCAGAACGTCACCTGTCGGGGTGTCAGGCAGCCGAGGACCACCTGGTCGGCGACGGACAGGTGGTTGCTGGCGAGGATCGCCCCGCCGTGGCGGGGCAGGTGCTCCAGCCCGTCCACGCGGGGTCGCCAGCCCAGCCGCAGGGCCGATCCGACGGTCAGTTTGCTGAGGTCGTACAGCAGGGGCACGTCTTCTCCCGTTCAGGTCCGGGCGGGGCCGAGGTGCGCGTCGAGCGCGGCCCGCAGCACGGTGTCGTCGTCGCGGTCGCCGGTGGCCAGCGGCAGGCTGCCCCAGGCCCAGAGTTGCGCGATGCCGTGCAGGTTGGCCCAGAGCGCGCCGGCCACCACCGGCGCGGGCGCGGCGGTCGGCTGGCGGGTCTGGGCGACCAGGTCGGTCAGGAGGGTGAACAGCGGCAGGCTCGTCTCGCGCAGCCGCAGACGACCGCTGGCCAGCAGGTCGTGGCGGAACATCAGCTCGAACATGCCGCGGTGCGCGGCGGCGAAGTCCAGGTACGTCCGGGCCAGCGCGACCAGTCGGGTACGCGGCTCCGCGCCGGCCGCCTGCATCGTGCGCTCCACCCGGGCGGTGAGGTCGGCGAAGCCCTCCCTGGCGATGGCCGAGAGCAGGTCGACGTGGGTGGGGAAGTAGCGGCGCGGGGCCCCGTGCGACACGCCCGCCCGACGGGCTATCTCCCGCAGGGAGACGGCGGACTGGCCCTCGCGCAGCACCAGGTCGACCCCGGCGGCCACCAGTCGGGCGCGAACCCCGGCCTCCTGCACTGTCATAGACATTGTCTACCAGGTCTCCGTAGACAATGTCTACGCGGGCGGGCGCCGCAGCGGATGCGCGTGGACCCTCAGCGCATGCGGGCCAGGATGCGGTCGGCGGGGGCCGGACGGCCGAAGTGCCAGCCCTGCGCGGCGTCGCAGCCGATCGCCCGCAGCCGCTCGGCCTGCCCGGCGGTCTCCACCCCCTCGGCCGTCACCGTGAGGTCGAGCGCGTGCGCCAGCGACACCAGCGAGGCGAGGATCCGCTCGTCGGTACGCCCCACCGTCGGCGACCGCAGACCGGCCACGAACTCGCCGGCCACCTTCAGTTCGGTGACGGGCAGATCCCGCAGGTACGCCAGATTGCTGTAGCCGGTGCCGAAGTCGTCGATCGCGATGCGTACGCCCAGGTCGGCCAGCAGCCGCAGCGCCCGGACCGGCTCCTTGGCGCTGCTCATCATCGTGCTCTCGGTGATCTCCAACTGGAGTCGTTCGGGGGGCAGGCCGGTCTGGCGCAGCAGCGTACGGACCTCCCGTACCAGACCGGGCCGGTGCACCTGCCGGACGGCCAGGTTGACGCTCACGAACGGCGCGTGCGCGCCACCCGTCGACCACGCCTCCGCCTCCCGGCACGCCTCGGCGAGCACCCACCCGCCCAGTTGCACGATCAGACCGGTCTCCTCGGCCAGCGCGATGAAGCTGTCCGGCCGCAGCACGCCCAGCTCCGGGTGCCGCCAGCGGACCAGCGCCTCCACACCGAGCAGTCGGCCGTCGCGCAGCGAGGTCAGCGGCTGGTAGTCGAGATAGAACTCGCCCCGCTCCAGCGCGGCCGGGATGGCCGCCGACAGGGCGTACCGGGCCAGCTCGCGGCGGTTGCGCTCGGCGTCGTAGAGCGCCCAGCGCGCCCCACCGGCCGACTTCGCCCAGTGCAGGGTGCTGTCGGCGGCCCGCATCAGGTCACTCGGGCTGGAACCGGCCACCTGCCGCTCGACGATGCCGATGCTCGCGGTGACCTGAAGCTCGTGCCCGTCGACCACCACGGGTGTCCGGACCGCGTCCAGGGCGCTCTCGGCGACCTCCACGACGGCGTCGGTGCCGCCCGCGCCCTCGACCAGGATGACGAACTCGTCCCCACCGAGGCGGGCCACCAGATGCTCACCGACGCGCTCGCGTAGCCGGCCGGCCACCGTGGTCAGCAGCCGGTCGCCGACCTGGTGTCCGAGGGTGTCGTTGACCACCTTGAAGCGGTCCAGATCGAGGAAGCACACCCCGACCCGCTGGGCGCCCCGGCCCGGTTCGTTGAGCGCGGCGGTGAGCCGCTCGGTGAACAGCGTCCGGTTGGGCAGACCGGTGAGCGGGTCGTGGGTGGCCTGGTGGCGGAACCGCGCCTCGCTGGCCCGCAACGCTCGTTCGGCCTGCGTGCGCGCCTCCATGGCGGCCCGGCGGATGGATTCCTGCTCGTCGAGCGTGCGGTCCCGTAGCGCGCGGGCGTAACCGGTCGCCACGGCGGCCAGGAGTCGGGCCATCCGGTCCTCGACGTCCTCGGCCACCAGTCCCAGGTCCCGCACGAGCCGCAGCTGGATCACCTCGACGGTACGGCCCAGCCCTTCGGCGGAGGCGATGTGCGCGGCGACCAACTCCGCACCGACCCGGTGCCCGGCGCGCAGGTCGAACGGCTCGGCGAGCAGCGCCTGGGCCAGCTGACCGGCGAGCCGCTGTAGCAGGGCCTCGAGCTGGGCCTGTGTCATCGGCAGGTAACTCGTACCGGAGACCGCCTTGGCCCAGGCGCGGGCGAAGGTGCCGGGGCGGGTGACCGCCGAGGGCGGCTCAGTCACCGAGTCGCCCGACGCCGCCCATGAAGACCGCCCGCTCGGCGTCCTCCGCGCTCTCGGGGGTGTCCGGTCGCCACTGTGGCACCCAGACGACGCCCGGGTCGACCAGCTCGAACCCGTCGAAGAGGGCGGTCAGCTCGGCCCGGTTGCGAATCGTGAGCGGACTGTCGGTACGCCGGTAGACGCGTTCGGCCTCGGCGCGCTCCTCACCGGCGCGGCCGTCGTCGCTGGCCTGCGACAGCACCAGGTAGCTGCCGGGCGCCAACGCGTCCCGAAGCGTCGCCAGCAACTCCGCCGGCCGGTCGTCGTCGGGGACGAAGTGCAGGACGGCCACGATCATCACCGCCACCGGCTGGCTGAGGTCGAGCAGCCGACGCGTGTCGGGGTGCGCCAGGATCTCCTCCGGGTGTCGCAGGTCCTCCTGGACGATGGTGGCCCGGTCGTTGCCGGCCAGGATCTCCCGGCTGTGCGCCACCGCGACCGGGTCGACGTCCACGTAGACCACCCGGGACGCCGGGTCGATCCGCTGGGCGATCTCGTGCACGTTGCCGACCGTGGGGATGCCCGAGCCGATGTCCAGGAACTGGCGGACGCCGGCCTCGGCGAGGTGGTGGACCGCCCGGCGCAGGAACGCCCGGTTGGCCTGCGCGGCCAGCGGCGCCTCCGGTACGGCCGCCACCATCGCCTGCGCGGCGGCCCGGTCGGCGGCGAAGTTGTGCGATCCGCCGAGGTAGTAGTCGTACATCCGGGCGACGCTCGGGCGCTCGATGTCGATGGTGTCGGGCGCCCAGTCCGGCCGCTGCATGCGCTCACCCCTTGAGTCCACGACGCGGGCGTCATCGCCCGCGCGGGTATTGTGCCCCCGCGGTACCCGCCAGACCATAGCGTGCCGCCCACTCGTCGCGGACGTCGGTCGATACGCGAAGGTCCGCACCGGCGACGAGCCGGCGCGGACCTTCGGTTACCGGATTGCGCTTCGACGAACGGGCGCGGGTCAGAACTTCGGCGCGTCCGGCGCTTCGAGCAGGCCGAGCCGCAGCGCGGTCATCAGGGCCTGCGCCCGGTTGGCGGCGCCGAGCTTCTCGTAGAGCTTGGAGATGTGCGTCTTCGCCGTGGACTCGCTGACGAAGAGCTGCTTGGCGATGCCCGCCACGCTCATCCCGTCGGCGAGCAGCCGCAGCACCTGCCCCTCGCGCGGGGAGAGCTGCGGGCCGGAGGGGGCGAGTCGACGCTTCATCGCCTCGGCCAGGTCGGCGGCCGTGAACGCGCTCGGCGACGAGGCGGCGTGCCGCGCGGCGGCCACGACCTCGTCGGCCGGGGCGGTCTTGGGCACGAAGGCGCTCGCACCGGCCTCCAGCGCCCCGAAGAGCTGGTCGTCGCCGGCGTACATGGTCAGCACCACGATGCCCATCGACGCGCTGGACTTGCGCAGCGCGCGGGTGGCCTCCAGGCCGCTGCCGTCGGGCAGCCGCAGATCCATGATCACCACGTCCGGCTGGAGGGCGCCGGCCTGGCGTACCCCCTCTGCCGCGGTCGCGGCCTCGCCGACGACCTCGAACTGGCGGTCGCGCTCGAAGGCGTGCCGCAGGCCCTTACGAATCAGGTCATGATCGTCGACAAGGAGGACCTTGGTGCGGGTGGCCGGTGTCGGACTTGTGGTCATCCTCGGGTTACTCCCCTTCTGGTGCTGCGCTGTCACGCACGTTATCGCGCCGGGACGAGGTGCCGAGAACCACCGCCACGGTCGTGCCGCTGGGTTGCCGCGGCCTGATCTCCAACCGGCCCCGGATACGTTCCGCCCTCTCGGCCATGATCGCAAGACCGTACCGCCCGTCGGGGCGCTGGTCAGCCATCCCCTGACCGTCATCCGACACTTCTATTTGCGCGTACGGGGGGTCGACCTCACACGTGACCCACAAATTGGACGCTCCGGCGTGCTTGCGGGCGTTGGTCACGGCCTCCTGCGCGATGCGCAGCAACTCGGCCTCGGTGGCGGCCGGCAGGCGGGCCGTGGACTCGTCCAGCGACAGGTGCACCCGCAACCCGCCCGAGGCGCCGACGGTGCGGGCGTACTCGGCGATCGCGGCCGCCAGGCCGCCCTGCCGGTCCACCTCGCTGCGCAGCTCGAAGAGGCTCAACCGCAGCTCGGTGATCACCCGGGTCACCTCGCCGCGCAGCGTCCGCAGCGCCTCGGCCGTCTCGTCCGCGTCGTCGAAGACGGTGGCCAGGGCGTTGTCGATGCCGTAGCCGACCATCACCAGCTCCTGCGCCACCCCGTCGTGGATCTCCCGGGCCAGCCGCTGGCGCTCCTCGTTGGTGGCCAGCGACCGGACCTCGTCGAACAGCAGCGCCGCCTCCAGCCGCAGCGCGGCCGGCCGGGTCAGCGCGGTCACCCGGGACACCACCGGCGGCGGGTACGCCTGCGCGACGTCGGCCTCCAACACCACCAGCCCCACCGTGCGTACCCCCGCGACCAGCGGGACGATCAGCGCGGACACGTCCGGACCCCGGTGCGAGCGGGACTGCGAGCGGGCGGCGGTGGTGGCCTGCTGACTGGCCCAGGCGTCGGCGATCGCCGAGTCCGCGTCCAGCGTCGTCTCCCAGTCCACGCGGTCCGCCCCGGCCTGGGCGAGCACCACGAGCCGACCGCCGCCGCTGGCGGACAGCACCGCGCCCCGGTCCGCCCGGGCCACCGTGCGCAGCTCGTCGATCAGGTGCTCGGAGATGCCTCCCGGGTCCAGGGTCGCCCCGGGCAGTTGCCGGGCGACCGTCCGCAGTTGGGTCAACAGCCGGGTGGCCTCGGCGTACGGCTGGGGCTTGCCGTCGGCGCGGACGGCCATCACCCGGTGCAGGGTGCCGGCGGCGTAGAGCCCGAGCGCGGCCAGGATCAACCACTGCGCGCAGACCGCGAGGTAGCCGACCTGGCCGAGTTGACGTTCCCCGTCGATCTGGGTCAGCGCCCCGGCGACCAGCAGCGTGCCGGCGGTCACCGCGAGCAGTGCCGCGCCCTCGCGGAAGCGGCGGCGCAGCGCGGTGACGGTCACCGGCACCGCCAGGTAGGGCAGCACGGCGGAGGCGCCGAGCCCGTCGACCGTGCCGCCGATCGAGGCGACCGCGGCGACCTGGCTCGCGGCCAGCCCCAGCACCACCACCTCGGCCACCCGGCTCAACGGCCCGACCAGCCGGTGCTGCGGAGCGAGCAGGGAGGGCAGCCCGGCGACCGCCAGCAGCGCGATCCACCACAGCTGGGTGACGTCGCGGGTGGCGAACAGGGTCAGGATCGCGACCAGCGCCAGCATCACCAGGCGGGCGGCCGCGGCGAGAGGATGCGGGTGCGGGGCGGTGGGTGTGGATGCGGGCACGTGACGGATCGTAGTCAGCCGCGGTAGATGTCGGCGATCTCCGCCGCGTACGTCTTGTGCACGACCTGGCGTTTGACCTTGAGCGACGGGGTCAGCTCGCCGGTGGCCTCGGTGAAGTCGCGGGGCAGGATCCGGAAGACCTTGATCGCCTCGGCCTTCGACACGGCCTGGTTCGCGGCGTCGACGGCGGACTGCACCTCGGCGCGCAGTCCCTCGTGCTCGCGCAGCGTCTCGATCGGGGTCTCCGGGGGCAGCCCGGCGTTCGCCAGGAAGGTCGGCAGCGCCTCCTCGTCGATGGTGACCAGCGCCGCGATGAACGGCTTCGCGTCGCCGACGACGACGCACTGGCTGATCAACGGGTGCGCCCGGACCTGGTCCTCCAGCACCGCCGGGGCGACGTTCTTGCCGCCGGCGGTCACGATCAGCTCCTTCTTGCGGCCGGTGATGCTCAGGAAGCCGTCGGCGTCGAGCTGGCCCAGATCGCCCGTGCGGAACCAGCCGTCGGGGCTGAGCGCCTCCGCGGTGGCCGCCTCGTTGTGCCAGTAACCCTGGAAGACCAGCTCACCGGAGATCAGGATCTCGCCGTCGTCCTCGATCCGGACGGTCACGCCGGGCAGCGGCCGGCCGACGGTCCCGATCCGGGTGCCGGTGGGCAGGTTCGCGGCGGCGGCGGGGGACGTCTCGGTCAACCCGTACCCCTCCAGGACCGTCACGCCGACGCCGCGGAAGAAATGGCCGAGCCGCGCGCCCAGGGGTGCGCCGCCGGAGATCGCGTCGCGGCACCGCCCGCCGAGCGCCGCGCGCAGCTTGCGGTAGACGAGCCGGTCGAAGACCGCGTGCTGCGCGCGCAGCGCGAGGCCCGGACCGCGCGGGGTCTCCAGAGCCTCGCTGTACGCGATGGCGACCTGCTCGGCGCGGGCGAAGACGCCGCCCTTGCCGTCGGCCTCGGCCTTCTGCTTGGCCGCGTTGTAGACCTTCTCGAACACCCGGGGCACGGACAGCACGAAGGTCGGGCGGAACTCCTGCAATTCGCCGACCAGGTTCTTCGTGTCGGCGCAGTGCGCGAGAGTGGCCCGTGCCTGCACCACGCCGATCTGGATGAGCCGGGCGAACGCGTGCGCCAGCGGCAGGAAGAGCAGCGTGCTCGCGCCGGCGTTGAACAGGTTCGGCAGCACCGGCACCGCGTTGGCGATGTCGGCGTACATGTTGCGGTGGGTCAGCACGCAGCCCTTGGGGCGGCCGGTGGTGCCGCTGGTGTAGATGATGGTGGCCAGGTCGTCGGCGCGGACCGCCTTGCGGCGCTGGTCGACCTGGGCCAGTTCGACCGCCGCGCCGGCGGTGACCAGCTCGTCGACCGCGCCCCCGTCGATCTGCCAGACGTGGGCCAGTTCGGGCAGGCGGTCGCGGACACCGGCGATCAGGTCGGCGTGGGCACCGGTTTCGACGAGCGCGGCGACCGCGCCCGAGTCGGCGATGATCCAGGCGGTCTGCTCGGCGCTGGAGGTCTCGTAGATCGGTACGGTGACCCCGCCGGCCGCCCAGATGGCGTAGTCGAGCAGGGTCCACTCGTAGCGCGTCCGGCTCATCAGGGCGACCCGCGCGCCCGGCTGGATGCCGGCGGCGATCAGGCCCCGGGCCACGGCTGCCACCTCGTCGCGGAACGCCAGGCAGGTCACCTCGGCCCAGGTGGTGGTGTCGCCGCCGTCGGCGGAGCGGGTGGCGCGGGCGAACTGCACGGCGTCCGGCGCGATCTCGGCGTTGTCCCAGACCGGATCGGTGAGGTTGGCCGCCTCGCCAACGGTGACGATCGGCGGAACGGAGAACTCGCGCACTTGCACTCCTTCGTGCTCGCACTGGCCTGGGCCGGACTCTGCCCGAGAGCAACGGCTCTGTCGAAACCTACCCGGCGGGCGGTTCCGATGCGGTAGGCAGGGCGCGGCGGGGGCGGCGCGGGGTGTGTGCGGCGTCAGCCGGGTAGCCTCCCCCCATGGCGGACTCCTCCACCCAGTCGATCATCATCGGCGCGTCACCCGACCGGGTGGCGACGGTCATCTGCGACTTCCCGAGTTACCCCGAGTGGACCGAGGCGGTCCGCCGTGCCGAGGTGATCGAGGAGTACGAGGACGGCTACGCCAGCCAGGTGCGGTTCACCATCGACGCCGGGGTGATGGCCGACGAGTACGTGCTCGCCTACGAGTACGCCGAGGACCTGTCCCGCGTCGAGTGGCACCTGGTCGCCCCCTCGAAGATGCAGAAGAGCCAGCGCGGCTCGTACGACCTGGTGGCGAACCCGGACGGGACCACCACGGTGACGTACACGCTGGAGGTCGAGCTGTCCGTGGGGATGCTGGGCATGTTCCGGCGTAAGGCCGAGAAAATGATCATGGATACGGCGTTGAAGCAGCTCAAGCGCCGGGTAGAAGCACCCGGTGCGGCGCAGTGACGCGTCCGGCGGTGGGGTAGAGGAGCCGAGGGTGGGCGGAACGGACCCGGGTTCGGCCCGGGAAGAGGCGGAACGTCTGGTGGCGACCCTGCTCGCGGGGGCGCGTCTGGCGTCCAGCGGGTCGACGGGCGGAGCGTTCGGCCCGTTGGGCGGGATGTTGGCCGGTGTCCTCGGTCACAGTGGTGCTCCGGACGGCGGCGATCGCGCCCGAGGTGGTTTCGCCACCGGTTCGGCCGAATGCTGCGTCTGCCCGGTCTGTCGGGGCATCGCCGCGTTACGCGACCCGAGTCCGGAATTCGCCGAACGCCTCGCCACCGGCGCGGGCGACCTCGCCGCCGGCGTGGCCAGCCTCCTCCGCGCGTTCGCGCCGCCGGAGCCGTCCCCGGCGACCGTGCCGGAGTCGACCGCGTCGTCGCAGGCGGCGGCCGGTGCGGACGACGACCGCGAGGCACCGCGGGCCGCCCCGACCGCGCGGTCGGCCGAGGCCGTCGACGAGCACGTGTGGCGCGATGCCACCCGCACCGGGCATGATTCCCAACCGGCGCCGGAGCGGGATGTCTGGTCGGTCGCCACCCGGTCGGCGGACACACCCGCCCCGGCCACCGCGGCACCCGTCGACGACGCCGGGGCGGTGGCCGCGCCGGTGCCGACCAGCCGACCCGTGGTGCCCGCTTCGCGGGCGTCCGACGACACCGGCGCGGACGCGCCGGGCGGCGGCGCCTGAGCGCGGGACATCGCGATCCGGACCGGCGTGCCCCGTGGCGCGCGTGAGCCGGACAGCACAGCAGAGGGGAGCGGCGGCGGTGACGCTGACCATCGGAGTCGACGTGGGTGGCACGAAGGTGGCCGGCGGTGTCGTGGACGACACCGGCACGGTCCTCGTGCAGAGCCGACGGGACACCCCCGCCGACGACGTCGCGAAGACCCGCGACGTCATCATCGAGCTGGTCGACGAGCTGGCGGCCGGGCGGACGATCGAGGGAGTCGGTATCGGCGCGGCCGGCTGGATCGACGCCACCCGCTCGACCGTGCTCTTCGCCCCCAACCTGGCCTGGCGCGACGAGCCGCTGCGCGAGTACGTGAGTGCCGCCGTCGGCCTGCCGGTGATCGTGGAGAACGACGCCAACGTGGCCGCGTGGGCCGAGTTCCGCTACGGCGCGGCCCGCGCCGCCGACGACTCGATGATCATGTTCACCATCGGCACCGGCGTCGGCGGTGGCATCGTCCTCGGCGGCGAGCTGATGCGCGGCGCGCACGGCATCGCCGCGGAGCTGGGTCACATGCTGGCCGTGCCGGACGGGCACCAGTGCGGCTGCGGGCGGCTCGGCTGCATCGAGCAGTACGCCAGCGGCAGCGCGCTGGTCCGCTTCGCCCGGGCCGGCGCCCGACAGGAACCGCAGCGGGCCACCGCGCTGCTGGAGCTGGCCGGCGGCGAGCCCGAGGCGATCACCGGCCACATGGTGACCGCCGCCGCGCAGGGCGGCGATCCGGTCTCCGCCGAGGCGTTCGCGCAGATCGGCCGGTGGCTGGGCACCAGCCTCGCCGACATGGCGCAGATCCTCGATCCGCAGGCACTGGTCGTCGGCGGCGGTGTGATCGACGCCGGTGACCTGCTGCTCGGCCCGACGCGTCGCTCGTACCTCGACGCGCTGGCCCAGCGGGGACGCCTGCCGGTGGCCGAGGTGCTCCCCGCCGAGCTGGGCAACAGCGCCGGGGTGATCGGCGCGGCCGACCTGGCCCGCCGGATCTGAGGGCGGCCAGGAGATGGGTGTACCGCTGCGCGTGGTGTCGTACAACATCCACAGCCAGCGCGACGACACCGCCGCGCTGGCGGCGGTCGTCCGGGCCGTGCAGCCGGACGTCGTGATCGTGCAGGAGGGGCCGCGCCGGTTCCGGTGGCGGCAGAAGTCGGCCACGCTGGCCGAGTCGTTCGGCCTGGTGGTGGCCGCCGGAGGCCTGCCCGCCCTGGGCAACCTGCTGCTGACCAGCCTGCGGGTGCAGGTGCGCGGCGCCCGGTGCCAGCGCTTCCCGCTCACCCCGGGCCGGCACCTGCGCGGCGCGGCGTACGCCGACTGCCGGGTCGGCGACGCCCGCTTCACCCTCGCCGGCTCGCACCTGTCCACCGACCCGGCGGAACGGCCCGCGCAGGCCGCCGAGTTCCGGCGCGGTCTGGACGCGGCGAATGCCCCGGTGGTGGCGGGCGCCGACCTGAACGAGGGCCCGGACGGGCCGGCCTGGGCGACGGTGGCGCGCGGCCTGACCGACGCGGCGGTCGCGGCCGACCGGGCGGAACGGCTCACCTACTCGTGCGCGGACCCGCGCCGACGGATCGACGCGCTCTTCGTCGATCCCCGGATCACCGTGGTCGACTACGACGTGGTGGACACCCCGCAGACCCGCCGGGCCAGCGACCACTTTCCGGTCCTCGTCGACCTACTGCTGCCCACCACGGCCTGACCCCCACCGGTCGAGACCCGCCGATCGGTCCCCGCCGGGGCTGGACATCCGGCTCCGATGTGGAGAGGATTTCGCGGCGAACCGGCACCCGTGCCGTACGAAGGAGATGTTCCGGTGTCCACCTCCACCGACCAGGGTCGGCCCGACCCGGATGCGGTCCCGTCCGCGCAGAGCCGCGACGGCCGCTCGCTCTCCGACCGGGGCGACACGGTCTGCGTCATCGGGGCCGGGGCCAGCGGCCTCGCCGCCATCAAGAACCTGCGCGAGCACGGGTTCGGGGTGGACTGCTACGAACGCGAGACCGGCGTCGGCGGCGCCTGGAACTGGCGGCACGACCGCAGCCCGGTGTACGCCAGCACCCACCTGATCTCGTCGAAGCCGTTCACCCAGTTCCCCGACTTCCCGATGCCGGACTCCTGGCCGGACTACCCCCACCACAGCCAGCTCCTGTCGTACTTCGAGCGGTACGCCGACCACTTCGACCTGCGTTCGCACATCTGGTTCGGCACCGAGGTGGTCCGGGTCGAGCCCGCGCCGGACCAGCGGTGGGACGTGACGACCCGCTCCACCGGCGGGTACGGCCCGGAGCGCACCTCCCGCTACGCCGCCGTGGTGATCGCCAACGGGCACAACTGGTCGCCGAAGCTGCCCCGCTACGAGGGCCTGGAGGAATTCCGCGGCGAGATCATGCACGCGTCGTCCTACAAGGACCCGGCGCAGTTGCGCGGCAAGCGGGTGCTCGTGGTCGGTGCCGGCAACACCGGCTGTGACATCGCCGTCGAGGCCGCCCAGCAGGCGTCGCGCTGCTGGCACTCCACCCGGCGTGGCTACTGGTACGCCCCGAAGTACGTGCTGGGTCGTCCGGCCGACCAGATCAACGACGCGCTGCTGGCACTGCGGGTGCCGCTGCGGGTCCGCCAGTGGCTCTACCACTGGACGATGCGGTTGACCGTCGGCAACCTGACCCGCTTCGGGCTGCCCAAGCCCGACCACCGGGTGTACGAGACGCACCCGATCGCCAACAGCCAGCTCGTCTACTACGTGGGCCACGGCGGGATCGGCCCGGTGCCCGACGTCGCCCGGTTCCAGCCGTACGGCGTGGAGCTGGCCGACGGCCGCGAGATCGACCCCGAGCTGGTCATCTTCGCCACCGGCTACCTGCCGCGCTTCGAGTTCCTCGACGCGTCGGTGTTCGGCGACAGCGCCGGCACCGGCCGTCCCACGCTCTGGCTCAACGCCTTCACGCCCGGGCACCCCACGCTGGCCGTCGCCGGTCTGGTGCAGCCGGACTCCGGCCTGTTCACCCTCTCCCACTGGCAGACGGTGCTCTTCGCGCGGCTGCTGCGGGCCCGACAGGACCGACCCGACCGGGCCGCCGCGTTCGCGCAGCGGGTCCGGGACCGGGCCGGGGAGCGCTACGCGGGTCAGGTCAAGGACAGCAGCCGGCACTGGTTCGAGGTCGGGCACGCCGACTACCTGCGCGCCGTCCAGCGCGCCCTGGTCGAGCTGGAGGGTAAGTGAGCGCGAGGAGTGAGCTTGCGAGCCCCGCAGTCGCGAACGAAAGGCTGGATCAGTGACCGAGCTGCGGATCATGCGGGGCCGGGAGTGGGCTCGTCCGGTCCGGCCCGCCCGCCGGGAGGTGCTCAGCGCCGTACCCGAGTTGGAACAGGGGCGTCCGCCGTTGCTGTTCGTACCCGGGTTCGGGCACGGGGCGTGGGCGTTCGCCGAGCACTGGCTGGGCCATGCCGCGTCGCGGGGCTTCCCGGCGTACGCGCTGAGCCTGCGGGGGCACGGCGGCAGTGAGCCGGCGCCGGAGGCGACGCTGCGCGCGTACGCCCACGATGTGACCCAGGTGGCCGCGAGCCTGCCGCGCCAGGCGGTCCTGGTGGGGCACGGCGCCGGGGCGCTCGTGGTGGCCCACGCGATGGCGCGTTACCCGGCGCGCGGCGCGGTGCTGGTCGCGCCGGTCTTCGGTGGCTGGGGGATGTTCGCCACGGCGGTGCGCCGCAACCCGGCCGGGACGTTGCCGGCGGTGTTCGGCGGCCCGCTGCGGCTCAGCCGGGCGCAGCTGTTCAGTCGGGAACTGCCCGACGAGGAGGCCCGCCGGCACGTGGCGCGACTGGGCCGCGCCGGCCGCCGCGCGCAGTGGGCGCTGCTGGGCGAGCCGGCGGCCGAGCCGGCCGTGGGCGAGCCCCCGGTGCTGGTGCTGGGCAGCCCGGACGACCGGGTGGTGCCGGCGTCGACGTTGACGCGGATCGCCCGCCGGTACGGGTCGGCGCCGCTGCTCTTCCCCGGCATGGGGCACGACCTGATGCTCGACGCACGCTGGTCCGAGCCGATCGACGCGATCCTGGACTGGTTGGAGAAGGAGCCCGCCGCCCGGTGACCATGCGCCCGGTCAGCCGCCGGCGTGCTGGGTCGCCCGGCTCGCCGGGTGCGGCACCCGGGCGGCGCCGTCGGTGCTGGTGAGGCGGCCGACCAGCGCGCCCGTCTCGTCGAGGGCGCTCAGGTAGGAACGGGCCCAGGCCCGGATGTCGTGCTCGTGCAGGTGGGCGCGCATCGCCCGCATGCGGTCGGTGACGTCGGCGGGGTCGGCCCGCAGCGCCGTGCGCAGCGCCTGCTTGAGCCCCTCCAGGTCGTGCGGGTTCACCAGGTACGCCTGGGACAGCTCGGCGGCGGTGCCGGCGAACTCGCTGAGCAGCAACGCCCCGGTGTCGTCCACCCGGGCGGCGACGTACTCCTTGGCGACCAGGTTCATCCCGTCGCGTAGCGGGGTCACCGCCATCACGTCGGCGACCCGGTAGAGCGCCGCCAGCTCCGCCCGGTCGAAGGGCTGGGTGAGGTAGTGGATGGCCGGCTCGCCGACCCGCCCGAACTCGCCGTTGATCCGGCCCACCTCGCGTTCGATGCGTTCGCGCAGGATCTGGTACTGACCGACGCGTTCCCGGCTGGGCATGGCGACCTGGACGAGCACCGTGTCGCGGACCTTGACGTCGCCGCTGGCCAGCAGCTCGCTGTACGCCTTGAGCCGCTGCTCGATGCCCTTGGTGTAGTCCATCCGGTCCACGCTGAGGATGACGTGCCGGGGATCGCCGAGATCCTGCCGCAGGCGGCGGGCCCGGGCGGCCACGTCGGGGCGGGCGGCCAGGGCGGCCATCTCGGCCGTGTCGATCGAGACGGGGAACGCGCCGATCCGGACCACCCGGTCGTCGATCCCGATCCGACGGTCGGTGGCCGGCAGCTCCAGCACCCGGGTGACCAGTTGGGCGAAGTTGTGCGCCGCCTGGGCGCGCTGGAAGCCCACCAGGTCGGCCCCGAGCATGCCGCGCAGTAGCTCTGCGCGGCGCGGTAGCTGCATGAACAGCTCCGGCGGCGGGAACGGCACGTGCAGGAAGAACCCGATGCGCAGGTCGGGGCGGAGCGCGCGCAGCAGCCCGGGTACGAGTTGCAGGTGGTAGTCCTGTATCCAGACCACGCCACCCGGCTCGGCCACCTCGGCGGTCGCCTCCGCGAACCGCTGGTTGACCCGCTGGTACGCCTCCCACCAGCGCCGGTGGTGCTCGGGTTGCTCGACGGCGTCGTGGTAGAGCGGCCAGAGGGTCGCGTTGGCGAAGCCTTCGTAGTGGTCGCGCAGGTCCTCGTGGCTGAGAGCGACGGTGTGCATGTGGACGCCGTCCACGTCCGGCAGGGCGGGTGCCGGGCCGGTGCCGCCAGCCCAGCCGACCCAGATCGCCGGGGTGTGCCGCAGCAGCGGGTGTAGCGCGCTGACCAGCCCTCCGGGGCTACGTCGCCACTCGCAGGCGCCATCCGGGGCCTGGTTGTCGTCGATGGGGAGGCGGTTGGCCACCACCACGAGGGAACTCTGTCGCATCTCGGGCATTCCGATCAGCAGAGGACTGACCGCCACGAGCAACGGAAAACCGGTCAGTCAGCGGGGGAAGTGACGTACAGCGGTATTCCTACTGACAGTAAGTTACACCACTGTTACGCCCCGAGTGAGGGCGGTCGCGTCCCGCGATGCGGGCCGGGGGTAGGGCCTGTTTCAGACGACGGCGCCGTTGTCCGGGTCGTCGTCCTCCTCGTCACCGGGGCGCAGCCGCCAGATCAGCGTGACGAAACCGGCCAGGATGCCCGTGAACCCGAACAGGGTGACCGCCGAGCGGTCGATCGGGAGTAGCGACGGGAAGAGAAAGAGCACGAACCCGACGACCACGGCGAGCGCGCCGACCACCGCGTATTTGGAGATGCGGGGCAGCGGCGGCGGCGGGGGCGGGTGGTAGGTGTCCTCGTCGTCGTCCGGCAGGTCCGCGCCGAAGGTGTCCAGACCGTCCAGCAGCGAGGGCTCGTCGTCCCGGGTGTTCCGGCCGACCGAGATCCCGGAGAAGTCGGTCGCCGAGGGCAGCCGACGGACGTCGGTCGCGGTGGGTCCGGCCTCGTCGACGCCGGAGCGGGCGAGCGGACCGGCCGCCGGCTCGTCCCGGGTGTCCCGGTCGTCACGTTCGTCCACGTCCTCAGCGGCCGGCCAGGGCCGCTCCTCGACGGTCGAGGGGGTGCTGTGGAAGCCGGCCACGATCCGGGCCCACTCCGCGTCGATGTCCGGCTCGTCACGGGCCGGAGCCTGCTCCGGGGTGCTCTCGTCGGCGAGCTGCGTCAGGTAGTCGCGGGCGGTCCGCAGGTGCGAACGGTCGACGTAGAGCCGGTCGACCGGGCGGGCCGGAACGGTGGTGGTACGGGTGACCGGGTTGAGATCGGCCGACGGTTGCAGGTAGGCGGCGATCCCGCCGGCGGCCAGCACGTCGAGCAGGTGCTCGCCGACGCGCGGATCGACGTCGCCGACGACGGCGTACTCGCTCGCGTCGAGCCCGTTGTCCCGCCGTCCCCGGCGGGCCCCACCCGCTGACACCCGGCCATCCTCCTCAACGCGCCCTGCGGCGCGGCCACCTGCGCCCCCTCGACGCCCGTGCGCACGCCGTGCTCTGAATCGTGACACGTCAGGGGCCGGTTCCGGGAGTGCGTTGTGTCGCGTCTTGGAAAGTCAGGTGTGCTGCCGCTGGTCACGGCGGTGGTTCTTTGTCCGTTGTTGCGCGAGACGTGCGATCTCGGTGATCGTTGACGCCAGGTGCTCCGCCACGCCGAAGCGCAGCCCTGCCGATCTGCCACCGACCGGGAACGGAGAGGCGCACGTGGCTGCTGGAGATCACGAGGAACTGAACATCCCGCCGCACCTTCAGACCTTCGCGCAGCGTCATCACCTCGACTACCGGCAGACGCCGCCCGGGATCGCGCTCTACCTGGGCCTGGGTTCGGCCCTGCTGGGGTTGCTGTTCAGCACCGCTCCGAAGGTCACCGGCGACCGGGCGCTCGGCTACCTGATGCTGGGCGGCGGCGTCGTGCTCCTCGTCGTCTCCCGGGTGCTGCACCGGCGCACGCGACGGCGGGAGGAGCAGCTGTACCAGGAGTTCCTGCAGTGGGAGTCGGAGCAGGGCGAGTAGAGGTTGACATGGGTCCGGCGTGGGAGGCCGTCGTGGGCTACCGCGTCCGTGGCGACGTGGTGGTGGGCGTCCGTCCGTTGTGGTGAGAGCGCTCGCTTCGTAGGCTCGTCGGGGATGACGGCCGGCGCTGTCGCGGCCCCCCTCGGAAAGGACGCCGGTGCTCTACTGGCTGTTGAAGCACGTGATCCTCGGTCCGCTGCTCAAGCTGATCTTCCGCCCGCGGGTGGAGGGGCTGCGCCACGTGCCGGCGACCGGCCCGGTGATCCTGGCCAGCAATCACCTCTCCTTCTTCGACTCGATCTTCATCCCGTTGATCGTCTCGCGGAGGGTCACCTTCGTGGCCAAGGCCGAGTACTTCACCGGCAAGGGGATCAAGGGGTGGCTGATGAAGATGTTCTTCGTCGGCACCGGCACCATCCCGGTGGACCGCTCCGGCGGCCAGGCCGCCCGCGCCGCGCTGGACACCCAGTTGCGGGTGCTGCGCGCCCAGGGCGTGGCCGGCATCTACCCCGAGGGCACCCGCTCGCCGGACGGGCGGCTCTACCGGGGCAAGACCGGGGTGGCCCGGCTGGCCCTGGAGAGCGGCGCGGTGGTGGTGCCGGTGGCGATGCTCAACGCCGACGAGCTTCAGCCGCCCGGCCGGTTGCTGCCCCGGATCGGCCAGGTGCGGGTCCGCTTCGGCGCCCCGCTGGACTTCTCCCGCTACGCCGGGATGGCCGGCGACCGGTTCGTCGAGCGCGCGGTCACCGACGAGATCATGTACGAGGTGATGGAGCTCTCCGGCCGCGAGTACGTCGACGTCTACGCGCAGAAGCTCAAGACGGCCGTCGCCGCCTGAGTCTCAGCAGGCCACGGCCGGTCCGGTCGGGCTGATCGGCCGGCCGGTCAGCGCCAGCAGACCCGGCGCGTCGTTGCGCAGCGCGAACGTACGCACCTCGGCGCGGGGCACCCGGGCACCCGCCGGGTCACCCGCCCGGGTCAGTTCCGCGGCGGCCAGCGCCAGCGCCAACACCCGGTCGCTCGCGTCCGGGATCCGCCCGTACGTCTCGGCGGCGGCCAGGTGCAGCTCGGCAGCGCGCCGGTGGTCGCCGTCGGCCGCCGCCACCGCCGCCGTCACCGTCCGCAACGCCGCCTCCGACCACGGCGTGCGATGTCCGACCCGGTCCAGCATCGCCCGGACCCGCACCGCGGCATCCCGGCCGGCCAGGGCACCGGCGTACGCGGCCGCGGCGATCCACTCCCCGCTGGCCAGCGCCGGCACCTCCGACCAGGACCGCTCCAGCTCGTCGATCAGCTCCGCCGCCTCGGCGTGCCGCTCCTGCAACGCCCGGCACAGCGCGGCCATGCCCAGCATCGTCCAGCGTAGCCGGTGGAAGCCGCTGCGCCGGGCGGTGGCCAGCGCGTCGACCAGGTCGGCCGGGTCCTCGTCGTCGCGCAGCACGAGCAGGCAGCACCGCAGCCCCCGTACCTGCATGTCCCAGCTACCGGTCGGCGTGTCCACGAACGCCTCCGCCGCGGCGAGCAGCCGGCCGAAGTCACCCTCGAACCAGGCCCGCATCGCCTCGGCCGAATAGCTGGTGGTCAGCGTCTGCCCGCTGGCCGTACGCGCCGGAGCAGCCGAGAGCAGGGCGTTCGAGCGCAGCCAGTCGCCCTCCTCGCGGATGGCCCAGGCCAGGTTCTGCGTGGCCCGGGGCAGGGCGAGCAGCTGACCGGCGCGACTGAACTCGACGATGGCGTGCAACTCGTCCAGGCCGATCCGGTCGCCGGCCTGGTAGCGCGCGGTGGCCGCGGTGATCCGCGCGTTGGTCCGCGTCTCGGTCAGGCCCAGCCGCTCGGCGATCTCCGCCGCGGTGTCCGCCGCCGACACCGCCGGGTCGCGTTCGTAGTTGAGCATGTGCAGTCGGCCCAGCTCGGCGTACGCGTCGGCCTTCTGCGGGCTGTCCGGCAGCGGCTCGAAGAGCTGGACCGCGCGGTCGAGGCAGGCCAACGCCTCACCCCGCTCGGCGCGCAGCCACGCCGCCTGGCCGAGGAGCGTCCACGCCCGCGCGGCGCAGGCGTCGTCGCCGTGCGCCGCCAGCCGGTCGGCCAGCGCCTGCACCTGCTCCGGCCCGCCGCCGGAGAGGAACGCGTTGCCGTCCCGGTAGAACGAGATCTCCGTGCTCAGCAGCTCCAGTTGCAGCCGGCCCACCGGGTCGCTGTCGTCGGCCAGACCGAGTGCCCGGCCGGCGTGGCTCGCCGCCGCTTCCAGCCCGTGCAGGGCGTACGCCCGGCGGGCCGCCCGGTGCAGCGCCTGTCGCGCGGGTCCCGCGTACCGCTGGATCTCCATCCCGAGGGACCGCGCGATCTCGTGGGCCGCCCAGCGGTGGTGGGCGAGGACCTCGGCCAGGTCGGTGTCGCGGCTCTGCGACAGCGCGTCGAGCCAGTCCGCGGCCCGCTCGTGCCGCGCCACCCGTTCGGTGCGGGGCAGCCGCTGGTAGCAGACGTCGCGTACCAGCACGTGCCGGAACCGGAACTCGGCCTGCCCGGCCATCGTCGACGCGGCCTGCTCGTGCACGAAGTCACGCTGTTCGAGGCGGCGCAGCGCGCGCTCGACGGACTCGACCGGCTGCCCCAGCGCGGCGGCCACCGCGCCCGGCCAGAACTGCACCCCGACCACCGAGGCGGCGAGCAGCACCGCCCGGTCCTTGGCGTCCAACAGGTCCACCCGGTTGGCGATGACCGAGTGCACGCTCTCCGGCATGGTCAGTTCGAGTTGCTTGTCCAGCGACCAGCCCCGTCCCGACTGGCGCAGCGCGCCCTGCTCGATCAGCATCCGGACGTACTCGTGCGCGTAGAGGGGGTTGCCGCCGGCCACCTCGATGAGCGGCGTCAGCATCTCGGCGGAGAACGCCGCCTGGCCGAACAGGTGCGCGTACAGGGCGGCGATGCCGGTGTCGCGCAGCGGCGGCAGGGTGATGGTCACCGAGCCCGTGATCGTCCCTGCCCAGCTCGGGTCCCGGTCGACCAGCTCCGGGCGGGCGGTGCACAGCAGCAGGAGGGGCACCTCACGGGCCGCTGCCCCGAGCAGTTCCACGAAGCGCAGCATCGCGTCGTCGGCCCAGTGCAGGTCCTCGAAGACCAGCACGGTGGGGCGGCGGGCGGCCAGCGCCAGTAGGAAGCGCCGCCACGCCGACTCGGCCTCTTCCGCCGGCAGCGGTGTGCCGGGCAGCCCGACCAGCGGACGCAGCGCGTCGACCACCCGGTCGCGCTCACCCGGCCCGATCAGCTCCCCGACGGCGGTGCCCAGCCGCTGGGCCGCGCTGACGGCCGGGTCGGTGTCCAGGATGCCGGCCTCGGACTTGACGATGTCGGCGAGCGCGGCGAACGTGACGTTCTCGCCGAACGGCGGGCAGCGTCCCGTCCGCCACGTCAGCGGCTCGTCCACCAGCCGGCCGGTGTGCCGGTACAACTCGCGCAGCAGCCGGCTCTTGCCGATCCCGGCCCGCCCGAAGATCGTCACCACCTGGGGCAGCCGGTCGCGCAGCGACCGGTGCAGGGCGTTGACCAGCATCCCCAGCTCGTGCTCGCGGTCCACCAGGGGCGTGGTGTCCGGCTCCCGGTCGGTGGGCTGGCGGCGCAGCGGGGACAGGGCGAGCCACACCTCGGTGGGCGACGACCGCCCGCGCAGGGTGACCGGGGGCTGCTCCTCGTAGCGGATCGCGTCCTTGGTCAGAGCGTGCGTGGTGCCGCAGACCAGCACGCCGCCGGGCGGCGCGACCGACTGCATCCGCGAGGCGGTGTTCACCACGTCACCGGCCACGATCGCCTGCCCACCGTCGCGGGCGGCGGCCACGTCGACGAGGGCCTCACCGGTGGACACCCCCACCCGGAAGCGCATCTCGGTGCTGCCGGTCGGCGCGAAGCGGGTGAGCACCCGTTGCAGCTCCAGCCCCGCCCGTACGCAGCGCAGCGCGTCGGTCTCGGTGGCGATCGGCGCGCCGAAGAGCGCCATCACGGCGTCGCCGATGTACTTCTCCACCACCCCGCCGTACTGGCCGACCACCCGCCGGGCCGCCGAGAAGAAGCCGGTCTGCATGCCGCGGACCTGCTCCGGATCGGCGCGTTCGACGTACGGGGTGAAGTCGATGAGGTCGACGAAGAGCACACTCACCCGTCGGCGGTCCTCCTGTGGGGTGAGCGCGGCGGGCCGGTCCGCGCCCGGTCGGGGCGACCCGCACGAGGTGCAGAACGCGACGTCCGAGGCGAGCGGACGCAGGCAGTGCGGGCAGACGGCACCGAGCTCGGTGCCGCAGCCACCGCAGAAGCGGTCACCGTCGGCGGCCGTGCGTCCACAACGCCCACACTGCGCGGCGATGACACACCCTCCACTGGCGATACCGGCCACGCCCCCAGCGCCGCCGCCCGCAAGGAGTATCGCCGCCGGAAGGGCTGTCGGGTACCGGCCTGTTGGTTTGTGGACAGTCCACCAACGGCCTGAGCGACTACATTCAGTCCGCCACATCTTCGATCAACGACCAGAGGGGGACAGGTCAATGGTGTACGTCAAGTTGGAGAGTGACTGGACCGACGGCAAGGGCGTCAGTCACGCGGCGGGCGAGTCGGTGGACGTCGACGCCGCCACGCTCGCCACGCTGCAGGCCGAGGGGATCGTCAGCGAGCAGTCCTCGGGTCCGGGCGGCGACAGCAAGGGCCCGAACAAGTGGGCCGGCCCGGGCAGCCCCGGAGTCTGAACCACCCGGTGACACCGCGCAACGGCCGGGCCGCCCACGGGCGGCCCGGCCGTTGCGCGGGTGCGGGGGTCGACGGCGCCGGGCCGTCGAGCCAGCTCAGCGGTCGTTCATGCCCGCCCGGCGGCGTAGCGCGGCCACGTCGGTGACCACGATCCGGCGCCCCTCGGTCCGCAGCCAGCCCCGGCTGGCGAAGGAACCGATGGCCTGGTTGACGCTCTGCCGGGAACCGCCGGCCATCTCCGCCAACTGACTCTGGTTCAACTCGATCGTGATCATCGGTGCCTGGCTCTCGCCGGCCAGCCGGACCAGCGTCTTGGCGACCCGACCCGGCAGGTCGAGGAAGACGTGGTCGGCGTTCTGCTCGGTGAGCCGGCGGATCAACCCGCCCAGCGACCGCATCACCGCGTCCAGGATGCGCGGGTTGGAGTGCACCAGCTCCATGAACGCGCCCCGGGAGAGCGCGAGCGCCGCGCAGTCCTCGATGGCCTCGGCCGACGCGGAGCGCGTGGAGGCGTCCAGCAGGGAGACCTCACCGAGCACGTCCGGCGGACGGATCACCGACAGCACCGCCCGCTCGCCGGTCGGCGCGGTGCGGAACACGGCGACCGCGCCGCGGCGCAGCACGATGAGCGACTCGCCCGGGTCGTTCTCGACGAACAGCAGCTGGCCCTTGCGGTAGGTGCGCGGAACGGCGGCCGCGATGACCCGTTGCCGCACCTCGGGCTCCAGCCCAGCGAACATCTCGACACCCGTGAGCGCGTCACCCGGCTCCGGCAGGCGCATCTCCACGGCCCAACCCCTCCCCGGTCATGGACCACACAATCGCTCACCGGGTGAACCTGATGGCCCTGACGAGGTGAACTGACACCGGTTCGGCATCCGGTAGCGGTACACATCAGATCATGACGGTCCGGTCGCTTGCTGTACACCCCTCGAAGCACTTCCGTGACCGTCGCGAGCTGCGGCGTACCCCGAGGATCGTCGCCGCGGCGGTGTCGGCGGCCCGGATCGTCGCTGTCCCGGCGCGGACCGACCGGGGCCGCGACCGGCCCCGCGACCGGCCCCGCCGGAGGCCGGTGGACGGCGGTGGGTGAGGATGTCCGGAATGGTCTACCGCTACTTCTACGACTGCGAGTTCATCGAGGACGGCCGGATCGTCGACCTCGTCTCGATCGGTGTCGTCGACGAGTACGGCCGCGAGTTCTACGCGGTCTCCACCGAGTTCGACGACTCCCGTGCCGTGCCCTGGGTCCGACGTAACGTGCTGGACCGGCTCCCGTCGCCGGCGGACCGGGCCTGGCGCTCGCGCGAGCGCATCCGCGACGACCTGTACGACTTCCTCATGGAGCCGGTCCGGGACCGGCCGGCCGAGCAGTTGGAGCTGTGGGCCTGGTACGCGGCGTACGACCATGTGGTCCTGGCCCAGCTCTGGGGGGCGATGCCGGCGCTGCCCCGGGAGATTCCCCGGTTCACGAAGGATCTGCGGCAGCTCTGGGACGACCGGGGTCGGCCGACCCTGCCGGACGCGGACGCGGCCCGGCACGACGCCCTGGTCGACGCCCGGCACAACCTGGCCCGCTGGCGGGCGATGACGGCGCGTTGAGCATGGTCATTCGTCTGTAGGTTTGACCGGTTCTGTCCCGGGCAACGGTTCGTCAGCCGAGCCGAGGGAGATTGCCATGAGCAACGATCCGACCAGCGTCGCCGACGCCCGGGCGCGGGTCACCGAACTGATCCGCGCCGCACGGATCTGCATGCTCACCACCATCGCGTTGGACGGACGGCAGGTGAGCCGGCCGATGGGGTTGCAGGAGGCGGAGTTCGACGGTGACCTCTGGTTCTTCGCCTACACCGATTCGGCCAAACTGCGCCAGATCCGGGTAAATCCTGAGGTCAACGTCGCCTTCTCCGACCAGAAACACAACTCCTGGGTCTCGGTCTCGGGGACCGCCAGTGAGAGTTCCGACACCGAGCGCGCCAAGCGGCTGTGGAACCCGCTGCTCAAGACCTGGTTCCCGGACGGGCTGGACACGCCCGGTCTGACCCTGATCAAGGTGCACGCCAGCTCCGCCGAGTACTGGGACTCGCCGAGCAGCACCGTGGTCAACCTGCTCGGCTTCGCCAAGGCCGCCGTCACCGGCCGTCCGCCGTCGGCCGGCGAGAACCGCGAGGTGACCTACTGAGCCGCCGCCCCCGGGGCGCGCTGTCGTCGCGCGCGTAGGCCGACTACAGTGCGCAGTGACGGCCCGCCCCGGGCCGGCAACGGCGCCGATGGTCTGACCTGACACATACCCTGGGGCATTTCGGGCTTTACCTGATGCTCCAGGAGGATGAGCGGATCATGCGTATCGGCGTGCTCACCGGCGGCGGCGACTGCCCGGGTCTCAACGCGGTCATCCGGGCGGTGGTCCGCAAGGGCGTCGCCACTTACGGTCACGAGTTCGTGGGCTTCCGGGACGGTTGGAAGGGCCCGCTGGAGGGTCTGTCCCGCCCGCTGGGCATCGCCGACGTGCGCGGCATCCTGCCCCGGGGCGGCACCATCCTCGGCTCGTCGCGGACCAACCCGTTCAAGATCGAGAACGGCGTTGAGCGGATCAAGGACAACCTCGCCGAGCAGGGCGTGGACGCGCTGATCGCGATCGGCGGCGAGGACACCCTCGGCGTGGCCACCAAGCTGCACGAGCTGGGCGTGAACGTCATCGGCGTGCCGAAGACGATCGACAACGACCTCGGTGCCACCGACTACACCTTCGGCTTCGACACCGCGGTCAACATCGCGATGGAGGCCATCGACCGCCTGCACACGACCGCGGAGAGCCACCACCGCACCCTGGTCGTCGAGGTCATGGGCCGGCACGCCGGCTGGATCGCCCTGCACGCCGGCCTGGCCGGTGGCGCCAACGTGATCCTGCTGCCCGAGCGGCAGTTCGACGTCGACCAGGTCGCCGGCTACGTCGAGAAGCGCTTCCAGCACCAGTACGCCCCGATCGTCGTGGTCGCCGAGGGCGCCCAGCCGCTCGACGGCCAGATGGTGCTGCACAACCAGGAGCTGGACGCGTTCGGTCACGTCCGCCTCGGCGGCATCGGCCAGTGGCTCGCCGAGCAGTTGGAGGCCAAGACCGGCAAGGAGGCCCGCACCGTGGTGCTGGGTCACATCCAGCGCGGCGGCACCCCGACCGCCTTCGACCGGGTCCTCGCCACCCGCCTCGGCCTGCAGGCCATCGACGCCGCCAACGACGGCGACTGGGGCAAGATGGTCGCGATGCAGAGCACCGACATCGTCCGGGTGCCCCTGGCCGAGGCCACCCGCGAGCTGAAGACCGTGCCGCTGGAGCGGTACCAGGAGGCAGAGGTCTTCTTCGGTAGCTGATCGACGGTAGGCGGCGCGGCGGGCCTGCGGGTCCGCCGCGCCGCGACCCGACCTCGAGGGGGTACGGCGCAGATGTCAGCTGGGGTGCACACCGTCGCGGTGATCGGCGCGGGCAAGATCGGCGAGCTGATGCTCTCCGGGCTGCTGCGCTCCGGATGGCCGGTGGAGCGGCTGCTCGCCACCGCCCGCCGACCGGCCCGCGCGCAGGAGCTGACCGACCGCTACGGCGTCCGGGTGGTCGACAACCTGACCGCCGTCGACGAGGCGGCCGTGCTCGCCGTCTCGGTCAAGCCCCAGGACGCCGCCGCGCTGCTGGACGAGATCGGGCCGAAGGTGCCCGCCGACAAGCTGGTCATCTCGCTCTGCGCCGGGCTACCCACCAGCTTCTTCAACCGTCGACTGCCCGACGGGACCCCGGTGGTCCGGGTCATGACCAACACCCCGGCGCTGGTCGACGAGGCGATGACAGCCATCTCCGCCGGCACGTACGCCACCGGGGCGCACCTGAGCCTGGCCGAGGAGATGTTCAAGCCCCTCGGGCAGACCATCCGGGTGCCCGAGTCGCAGCAGGACGCGGTCACCGCGCTCTCCGGCTCCGGCCCGGCCTACTTCTACCTGCTGGTGGAAGCCATGATCGACGCCGGCATCCTGCTCGGCCTGCCGCGCCAGGTGGCGCACGAGCTGATCGTGCAGACCGCCATCGGGTCCGCCGTGATGCTGCGCGACTCCGGCGAGCACCCGGTCAAGCTGCGCGAGGCGGTCACCTCGCCCGCCGGCACCACCATCTCCGCCGTCCGCGAGCTGGAGAAGCACGGCGTCCGCGCGGCGCTGCTCGCCGCGCTGGAGGCGGCCCGGGACCGCGCCCGCGAGCTGGCCGCCCAGGCCGACTGACCGCGCCGAGCGGGGTCCCCCGCGGCGCGGCGCGTGGCGCATACTGGCGGCGTGTTCACTCTCGCCCAGGCCCGGCACCTGGTGGCCACCCTGCAACCGCGTGTCGACGAGCTGATCCGTGTCCGCGCCGACCTGGCCGAGCTGCGTGTCGACCTGGCCGACCACGGGGTCAGCGCGCTCGGCGGGCTGGCCGAGGTCAAGGGGCTGGAGGCCCGGCTGCACGCCGTCGTCGACGAGCTGCACCAGCACGAGATACAGGTCAAGGGCATCGCGCCGGTGCTGCTCGACTTCCCGGGTGAGCGCGAGGGTCGCGCCGTGCTCTGGTGCTGGCTGGAGGGCGACTCGGACGTGCGCTGGTACCACCGCGCCGAGTGCGGCTTCGCCGGCCGTCGCCCGCTCTGACCCGGCCGTCGTCCGTTCTGACCGCGCCGGTCAGCCGTCGAGGACCGCGAACACCACCACGTTGTCCCGGTAGTGCCCGCGCCGCCGGTCGAAGTCGCCCCCGCAGGTGACCAGGCGCAGCTCCGGGCCGGGTGTCGGGCCGTAGACCGTGGCCGTGGGGAACCGGTCCTTGCGGGTACGCAGCGACCCGGTCACCCGGAACGACAGCCACTGCCCGCCGCGCCACACCTGGATGCGGTCGCCGGAGCGCAGCTCGCCGAGCCGGGCGAAGACCGCCGGGCCGCGCCGAGAGTCCAGGTGTCCGGCGAGCACGGCCGGACCGGTGTCGCCGGGGGCCGGCCCACCCCCGTACCAGCCGGCCGTGTCGAAGTCGTCCGGCGGGACGAGTGCGCCAGCGGGGTCCAGGCCCAGCACGGTGAGCGCCGAGTCGACGCTGATGCGCGGCACCCGTACCCGGGTGGGTGGACCCTGTGGTCGCGGCGACGCGGCCACCGACGCGCAGCCGTCGGCGCAGCCGGGGTGCCAGGTTGCGACCGGCGGCGGCGGATCGGTCGTCGCGAGCCCGACACCGCTGCCGGCGGCGAGGCAGACCGCCGCGCCGGCCGCGACCAGCGCGGCCAGCGGCGCCCGACGGTCGCGGTGCCGTCGAATCGCGGGCCCGATGCTCACCAGGTGGTGCGCCGCCGCCGACGCCAGAGCAGCAGGCTCACCACCACGGCCGCCGCGGCCACCGCGCCGGCCACCAGGGGGTACGCCCCGAGCCCGCGCCCGGCCGTGCCACCCGCGCCGGTCTCCACCCCACCCGCTGGTACGACGGTGCCGCCCCCGGCGTCCTGACGCAGCTCGGCGGTGAGCCCGCCCTGCCTGCCGTCGAGTACCAGCAGCGAGTAGACCGCACCACCGGTGAGCCGCACCTCGGCGTCGGTGCTCGGACCGCCCGCCCCGGTCAGCCGCAGCTTCCAGGTGCCCGGCTCCACCTGCTGGTAGTCGGTGGTGGTGGCGAACTGCACGCCGTCGGCGATCCGCGGGCCGTCGGGGGCGGCCACGTCGAGGACCGGCGTACGCACCGAGGCCTGCACGACGCGCACCTTGGCCCGGCCCTGCGCGGGAGCGCTCAGGTCATCGGTGAGCACCCGCAGCCCCAGATCGGCGTGCCGCCCCACACCAGCCACCGTGTACGCGCCGCCACTTCGCACCGCGACCTCGGTGGTGAGCACCGGCGGTTCGCTGGCCGGCGTGCCGGCCTCGCGCATGGCCACCGCGTACCGGCCCGGGGGCAACTGGAGATAGTCGGAGACGACGCCGTAGCCGACGCCGGGGAAGACCCTCGGCTTGGCGGCGTCGGGGGCGGCGAGGTAGACGTCCACCGCCGGGGTGTCGGGGGAGAGGTGGGCGAGTCGGACGTAGCCGACGCTGGCCGCGCCGGCCGTCGCCGGTATCGCGGCAGCGATAAAGGTGCCGAGCAGGAGCGCGCCGGCACCGGCCAGCAGCCGGCGGGACGCGGTACGGAGCGTGTGCATGTCGCCTCCGAGGCACGTTCGGTGAGCGGGCGGCAACCCACCGACAGAGTCCCGTGCGTGAGACTCTCGCGCAAGTTGTACACGCGATGTTTCTCCCCGCCACGCCGTTCGCGGAGTCGTGCGGCCGGCCGCAAGATCGTGCTCGAACCTGGATGTAGTGGCCTCGGCGGCGGGAGGATGCCACTGGATCCATGTTCGAGCGTGATCTTGCCGGTCGGCGGGGGGTGACCCTGACCTGGGGGCGAGACTGCCAACGGACGACGGGCCCTCGCGCGCCTCGGGTTCGCTTATTCTCGGGCGATGCGGGATCGACGGGTGGCGCTGGTCTGGGCGGTCTTCGTCGTCGTCGCGACGGTGTCGTGTCTGCTCGTGCTGACCCGCCACGATCGGCTCTCCGACCTGCACATCTACTACGGCGCACTGTCCGATCTGCACGCCGGCCGCCCGCTGTACGAGTACCGCGCCGCCAACGGTGGGCCGTTCACCTACCCGCCGTTCGCCGCTCTCGTGCTGGGGCCGATCACCCTCGTGGCTGAGGGCGTACTCCAGGGGATCTGGCTGGTCGCGACGTGCGCGGCGGTCGTCGCCGTCGCCGGGATGGTCGGTGTCGCGCTGAGCGCCGATCGGTCCCGTCGCCCACTTGTCGTCGCGGTGGCCGCCACGGTCCTGATGCTCTCGGCGCCGGTGCAGAGCAACCTGCGGTTCGGGCAGGTCAGCATCTTCATCGTGCTGCTGGCACTGCTCGACGGCATGGGTCTCGTTCCGCCCCGGCTGCGGGGTGTGCTCGTGGGGGTGGCGGCGGCGATCAAGCTGACCCCGCTGCTGTTCGTCGTCTACTTCCTCGCCACCGGGCGCTACCGCGACGCCGGGCGCGCGGCGGCGACCTTCGTGGCGTGCGCCTGGCTGGCGGCGCTCGTGCTGCCCGGGGAGAGCTGGGTGTACTGGACCGAGGCCGTCCGGCAGACCTCACGGATCGGCAACCTGGCCTCGCTGGGCAACCAGTCGGTCCACGGGATGCTGTTGCGCGTCGGGGTCGACGAGGCGACCCTGCCCGTGCTCTGGGCCGCTCTGGTCGCGGTGATCTGCGGTGCGGCGCTGCTACGCGCCCGCCAGTTGGCCGCGCGGGCCCGCCCCGGCCACGCCGCCGTGCTCGTCGGCTGTGCCACGGTGGCCGCGTCCCCGGTGTCCTGGACCCACCACCAGGTGTGGCCGGTGCTCGCCGCGATGCTGCTGGTCGGCGCGTCCGGCATCACTCAGCGGGTGGCCGGCGTGGCGCTGCTCGCCGCCATGGTCGTCTCGCTGGGGGCGGTCCTCGGCCCGGTGTCGACGCGGCCGGGCGTGCAGTTCCTGCTCGAGAACGCCCGTACCGTCGGGACGTGCCTGCTGTGCCTGGCCGGCTTCGGCGGTGTCGCGGTCGCCGCCGCTCGGGGCAACCGGCGCCCGGCCGCGCGACGGGCCTGGCTGCGGGTGGGGGTCACGACCGCCGTGGCTCTCGCCTTCTTCGCCGTGCAGCCGCTGCCCGCCGGGGCGGACCCGACCTTCAAGGCGTACGGCCTCGACGACGTGGCCAATCCGCGATACTTCTTCGTCTGCCGGGGCCCGGTCGAGTGCGCGGCCTACGCCACCGACGCGCCGGTCACGTTCGGCACCCGGGCGGAGAAGACCAAGGTACGGGTCAACGGTGTGGTCGCCCATCGGGTGGCCCGACTGGAGTACTACTCCGCCCCGGGTGGCGCGCCCCGGAGCATCCCCCTGCTGGCCGCCTACCCCGGCACCCGGACGTTCTCGTTCCGGTCGGCCAGCATGGCGCAGGGTCGGCTGGTGGCGTACGACGTCGACGGTCAGCCGATCGCCAGTTACGACGACGAACTGGCCGCCGCCCTCCGGACAGCCGCCCGGTAGGCGGTCACCGGAGGGCGGCGGATCTCAGCGGGTGGCGGCGGCCAGGGCTGCGCGCAGCTTCTCGGCGTCGCCCGGCGCCGGGTGATCCCAGTCGGTCGGGGTGGCGGAGTAGAGCGTGCCGTACGCCGGGGTGTCCGGCTGGTAGCGCCAGCCCTCCGCGAGTGGGCCGACGTCGACGGCGTCGTACCCGATCCGGTCGAGGAAGGCCGTGACCTCGGCCTTCGCGGCCGCGTCGTCGCCGGCGACGGCCAGAGCGCTACGGTCGGCGGCGCCGGACGGTCGGGCGAGCGCGGCCAGGCCCTTGAAGTAGATGTTGTTGAAGACCTTGACCACCCGCGACTCCGGCAGGTGCCGCTGCAGGAGCTCGCTGCTGGTGGTCTCGCCCGAGTCCAGCTGGGGGAAGTTGCCGTCACGTTCCGGGTAGTAGTTGTTGGTGTCGATGACGACCTTGCCGGCCAGCGGCTCGACGGGCACCGCCCGGTACGCCTTGAGCGGCACGGTGACCACCACCAGGTCGCCAACCTGGGCCGCGTCCTGCGCCGTGGCGGCACTGGCCCGCTCGCCCAACTCGTCGACCAGTTCGGTGAGCGTCTCCGGCCCGCGCGAGTTGCTCAGCACCACGTCGTAGCCGGCGTCCACCGCCAGTCGGGCCACGGTGCCACCGATGTTGCCACTGCCGATCAGTCCCACAGTTGTCATGTTTCTTCCCAACTCCGTCCACCCACGACGCATTCCGGCCGATGCGCGGAGTTTCCCCGGCTGAAGCACAACGTACTGCGGACGGCCGTCGCCCGACCGGCTCCCGCCCACCTACCACCCTCCGGTGACCCCGCCCCTGCCCGGGCGACCCTGGGGTTCCGGGCCGGGGAGGGCCCCGGGTCGGGTGGGGGTCAGGCGGGGAGGAGCTTTTCGATGGGGGTGCGGAGGTCGTCGGGCTCGACCGTCGGGGCGAAGCGGCCGGCGACCGTGCCGTCCGGGGCCACCAGGAACTTCTCGAAGTTCCAGCGGATGTCTCCGGTGTGCCCGTCGGCGTCGGGGGTGTCCACCAGCGCCGCGTAGAGCGGGTGGCGGTCGGGCCCGTTCACGTCGACCTTCTCGGTCAGCGGAAACGTCACGCCGTAGTTGACCTGGCAGAAGTCGCTGATCTCGGCGGCGCTGCCCGGCTCCTGCCCGGCGAACTGGTTGCACGGCACGCCCAGCACGACGAGGCCGCGCTCGGCGTACGTGTCGGCGAGGCTCTGCAGGCCGGCGTACTGCGGGGTGAGGCCGCAGCGGGAGGCGACGTTGACGACCAGCAGCGCCTTGCCGCGGTAGCGGGCGAGGTCCGCGGGGCCGCCGTTGAGGGCGCCGATCGGGATGTCGAAGACGGTCATGGACCGAGGCTACGCGCCAGCTGTGGGGCCGCCCGGGCAGGGCGTGGCCGGCCCGTTACGCGCACCAGGAGAAATCGAAACATGGACATCTTGACGGAGTGATGACGGTGTGAGTACCGTCTCACCATCTCTTTTGGAAAGTTTCCTAACAGTACGGGAGACGCCTCATGAAAAGATCGCTCCGCCGGGCCCTCTGGGCCGGCGCCGTGGTCGCCGTGACCGTCGCGGCGGTGCCGATGACGACCGCGTTCGGCGCCGGCACGGTCACCACCACGTTCGCCAAGGCGCAGGACTGGGGGACCGGTCACGAGACGAAGGTGACCGTGACCAACGGCACCAGCGCCACGGTCGCCACCTGGCGCATCGAGTTCGACCTGCCGTCGGGCACCACCATCAGCAGCGCGTGGGACGCCGACGTCACCAGCAGCGGCAACCACTACGTCGCGGTCAAGAAGAGCTGGGCCGGCGGGCTCGCGCCCGGCGCCTCGTTCAGCTGGGGGTACAACGGCACCGGCGCGTACAAGGCGCCGCTGAACTGCACCGTCAACGGCGCGCCCTGCGGCGGGGGCACCCCGACGACCCCGCCGACCACCACCGCGCCGCCCACCACGGCACCCCCGACCACCGCGCCGCCCACCACCGCGCCGCCGACGACCGCGCCCCCGACCACCACCCCGCCGCCCAACACGGGCGGGAAGAAGGTCGTGGGCTACTTCGCCGAGTGGGGCGTCTACGGGCGCAACTACCACGTCAAGAACATCCAGACCAGCGGCTCGGCCGCCAAGCTCACCCACATCCTGTACGCCTTCGGCAACACCACCGGTGGTCGCTGCACCATCGGCGACCCGTACGCCGACTACGACAAGGCGTACACGGCGGCGGAGAGCGTGGACGGCGTCGCCGACACCTGGGACCAGCCGCTGCGCGGCAGCTTCAACCAGCTGCGCAAGCTCAAGGCGCTCAACCCGCACCTCAAGGTGATCTGGTCGTTCGGTGGCTGGACCTGGTCCGGCGGTTTCACCCAGGCCGCCCAGAACCCGGCCGCGTTTGCTGAGAGCTGCTACAACCTGGTCGAGGACCCGCGTTGGGCGGACGTGTTCGACGGCATCGACGTCGACTGGGAGTACCCGAACGCCTGCGGTCTGAGCTGTGACACCAGCGGCCCGAACGCGTTCAAGAACGTGATCGGCGCGCTGCGGTCGCGGTTCGGTTCCAACGCCCTGGTCACCGCCGCCATCACCGCGGACGGCAGCAACGGCGGCAAGATCGACGCCACCGACTACGCCGGTGCGATCGGCAACCTCAACTGGCTCATGCCGATGACGTACGACTACTTCGGCGCGTTCAACGCCCAGGGTCCGACGGCACCCCACTCGCCGCTGACGTCGTACACCGGTATCCCGCAGCAGGGCTTCAACTCCGACGCGGCGATCCAGAAGCTCAAGAGCAAGGGCATCCCGGCCAGCAAGCTGCTGCTCGGCATCGGCTTCTACGGCCGGGGCTGGACGGGCGTCACGCAGGCCGCTCCGGGCGGCAGCGCCACCGGCGCGGCACCGGGCACCTACGAGGCGGGCATCGAGGACTACAAGGTCCTCAAGAACACCTGCCCGGCCACCGGCACGATCGCCGGCACCGCGTACGCCAAGTGCGGCAGCAACTGGTGGAGCTACGACACCCCGTCCACCATCAACGGCAAGATGACGTACGCGAAGAACCAGGGCCTCGGTGGCGCGTTCTTCTGGGAGCTCTCCGGCGACACCAGCAACGGTGAGCTCATCGGCGCCATCAAGGGCGGTCTCGGCTGAGCCGAGGGCCGACGTACCACCCACACGGCGGGAAGGGGCCCGCACCGCCCCTTCCCGCCCGTGCCGTAGCGGCCCGGTCGACGCCACGCGTCGGCCGGGCCGCCGGCCTTGGGCGGGTCGGGCCCGATGTGGCAGACTCGCGGCTCGGCAGGTCTCGATTTCCCGTTCGACGGAGGTGGTCATGCGCCCGATCCACCGCGGGCTGGCGCTGACCGCTGCCGCGTTCGTGCTGCTCCCGGCCACCCTCGCCGGCTGCGGGAGTGATGGCGACGACGCCGACAAGCAGACCGCCACGCCCCAGCGGGCGCCCGCCGAGGAGGCGGCCACCCGGTCCCGCGAGCGCGTGCAGGCGTACCTTGACGCGATGACCGCCAAGGACGTCGCCGCCGGCCGCAGTCAGCTCTGCGCGGTGTTGCACGACGGGTTCGACGCCGCGGCCACGGGTCCCAACGGCGACTTCGCCGACCACTTCCAGGTGCCCCAGGCGACCATCACCGACGTCCGGTCCGGTCAGCGTGGCCAGGAGGTCAGCGTCTCGGTCTCGGTCACCGCCGGCAAGAGCAAGGTCACCCGCCCACTGCTGTTCACGGTGACGCGCGACGGCGGTGACTGGTGCATCGCGGGTGAGGCGCCGGGCGGCAATCCGGCCACCAGCCCTTCACCGGCGTCCCCCTCACCCGCGTCCTGACCGACGTGGATGGGATCGACCTCCCACTTGCCGGAACCCGCACCCTCGCCGCCCGGTCACACGCACGGTCGCCGTACGCTTTCTCTCATGCGCCATGAGTGGCATCAGCTGAGCCACCCCGCCGTGGGTAGCCCGGGCCTGCAGACCAGCCGTCCGACCGTCGACTCCGCCGAGGACGCCGCCCTCGGCCTGGACCGCTGGCGGGAGCTGCCCCGCGAGCAGGTCCCACCGTGGTCCGACCCGGCCGCCGTCGCCGAGGTCTGCAAGGTCCTCGACACCGTGCCGTCGGTCGTCGCGCCCTACGAGGTGGACCAGCTCCGGCAGAAGCTGGCGCTGGTCTGCGAGGGCAAGGCGTTCCTGCTCCAGGGCGGTGACTGCGCCGAGACCTTCGCCGACAACACCGAGAGCCACCTGCTGGCCAACGCCCGCACCCTGTTGCAGATGGCGATCGTGCTCACCTACGGCGCGTCGCTGCCGGTGGTCAAGGTCGCCCGGGTCGCCGGCCAGTACACCAAGCCCCGCTCGCTGCCCACCGACGCGCGCGGCCTGCCCGCGTACCGCGGCGACATGATCAACTCGCTGGAGGCCGATCCCGCCGCCCGGGTCGCCGACCCGCAGCGCATGATCCGGGCGTACGCCAACTCGGCCGCCGCGATGAACATGCTGCGGGCGTACCTCGCCGGTGGGCTCGCCGACCTGCACGCCGTGCACGACTGGAACAAGGGCTTCGTGCGGACCTCCCCGGCGGGGGAGCGCTACGAGGCGATCGCCCGGGAGATCGACCGGGCGTTGGCCTTCATCCGCGCCTGCGGGATGACCGACGACGAGGCGCTGCGGACCGTCACCCTCTACTGCTCCCACGAGGCCCTGGCCCTGGAGTACGACCGGGCGCTCACCCGGGTCTCCGACCGCCGGGCGTACGGGCTGTCCGGGCACTTCCTTTGGGTCGGCGAACGCACCCGGCAGATCACCGGCGCGCACATCGACTTCATCTCCCGGATTGCCAACCCGATCGGCGTCAAGCTCGGCCCGACGACCTCACCGGACGAGGCGATCGAGCTGTGCGAGAAGCTCAACCCGGACAATGTCCCCGGCCGGCTCACGCTGATCAGCCGGATGGGCAACCACCGGGTCCGCGACGCCCTGCCGCCGATCGTCTCCAAGGTCACCGCCTCCGGCGCCAAGGTGGTCTGGCAGTGCGACCCGATGCACGGCAACACCCACGAGTCGTCGAACGGCTACAAGACCCGGCACTTCGACCGGATCGTCGACGAGGTGCTCGGCTACTTCGAGGTGCACCGGGGCCTGGACACCCACCCCGGCGGCATCCACGTCGAGTTGACCGGTGAGGACGTCACCGAGTGCCTCGGCGGTGCCCAGGGCATCGAGGACCTCGACCTGCCCGACCGGTACGAGACCGCCTGCGATCCGCGGCTGAACACCCAGCAGTCGCTGGAGCTGGCCTTCCTCGTGGCGGAGATGCTTCGGGGCTGATGCGAGGAGTGAGCTTGCGAGCCCCGCAGTCGGCAGCCGAAGGCCGGTTCCGCGGCTGAGGCGGGCCCTCTGCCGGGCGAGAATGACCGTGGCCAGGTGCGCGAGACCCGCGACCGGCTACCGAAAGGATGACCGTGGCTGATCTTGTTGACCTGCGTTCCGACACGGTGACCCGACCGACCGTCGGGATGCGCGAGGCGATGGCCGCCGCCGAGGTCGGCGACGACGTCTACGGCGAGGACCCCACCGTCAACGCGCTGGAGGCGGAGGTCGCCGCGCTGTTCGGCCACGAGGCGGCGCTGTTCGCCCCGAGCGGGTCGATGGCCAACCAGATCGCCCTGCAACTGCTCGTGCGCCCCGGCGAGGAGCTGCTGTGCGACGCGGACGCGCACGTCGTCACGTACGAGATCGGGGCTGCCGCCGCATACGGCGGAATCTCCTCGCGGACCTGGCCGGCGGTCGGCGCGGACATCGACCCGGAGGTGGTCGCCCGGATGATCCGTCCGGACGGCTACTTCGCCGTGCCCACTCGCGCGATCGCCGTCGAGCAGACGCACAATCGGGCCGGCGGCGGCGTGATCCCGCTGGCCACCCTGCGGGAGCTGCGGGAGGTCGCCGACGAGGCGGGGGTGGCGCTGCACTGCGACGGCGCCCGGATCTGGCATGCGCACGTCGCCGACGGGGTGCCACTGACCGAGTACGGCCGGCTCTTCGACACGCTGTCCGTCTGCCTCTCCAAGGGGCTCGGCGCACCGGTCGGCTCGCTGGTGGTGGGCAGCGCGGACAGGATCGAGCGGGCCCGGACGATCCGCAAGCGGATGGGTGGCGGGATGCGTCAGGCCGGCATCCTCGCCGCCGCCGGCCGGTACGCGCTCGCGCACCACGTCGACCGGCTCGCGGAGGACCACGCGAGGGCGGCCCGGCTCGCCGAGGCGGTCGCGCCGTTCGGGGTGCTCGCCACCACGGTCCGCACCAACCTCGTTCCGCTGGACCTGACCAAGCACGCGCTGGACGCCCGCGCCCTGGCCGCCGCCGCGCGCGAGGAGGGCGTACTGATCTCGGCGCTCGGACCCCGGACCGCTCGCCTGGTCACCCACCTGGGCCTCGACGACGACGGGGTCGACCACGCCGCCACCGCTCTGACCAAGGTTCTGTCCGCCTGACCGACCTTGCCGTGTTGATCAAGAGGTTCGCATCAGAAATCGGCGTGAACCTCTTGATCACCTCAGGGGTCGAGGCGGGTCAGGGTTGTTATGTCGGCCCGGTGGCCGATGTGCTTCTCGGTGGGGGTCTCCACCACCACGGGGACGCCGGCGGTGGCCGGGTGGGTCATCAACTCGGCGAACGCCGGCTCGCCGATGGTGCCCTTGCCGATGTTCTCGTGCCGGTCCCGGGTGGAACCGCACAGATCCTTGGAATCGTTGGCGTGCACCAGCCGCAACCGGTCGGCTCCCACGGTGTCCACCAGCGTGTCGAGGGTGGCGGTCATGCCGCCCTCGGCGGCCAGATCGTGCCCCGCCGCCCAGGCGTGGCAGGTGTCGAAGCAGACACCGAGCATCGGATGGCGATCCACCGCCTCCAGGTACGGACCGAGGTGCTCCACCCGTGAGGCGAGGGAACGGCCGCCACCGGCGCTCGGCTCGACCAGCAGCATCGGTCCGCCAGCCTCGGCCGTCCAGTCGAGCAGAGGCAGCAGCTCCCGACGGACCTGCCGCATCGCCTCCTCGGCGTACCCCTCGTCGACCGCGCTGCCGGCGTGGAAGACCACCGCCCGCGCGCCGATGGCCACGCCCCGGCGCAGCGCGTGCGCCAGTGTCAGCGCCGACTTCTCGACGGTCGCCGGGGTGGGTGAGCCGAGGTTGACCAGCAGCGAGGCGTGGATGAACGCCGGGATGCCCCGCTCGGCGCAGCCGTCGCGGAACAGCGCGTCCTGCGCCGGGTCGCCCGGTGGCAGCGCCCAGCCCCGCGAGTTGGAGACGTACACCTGCACGGCTGCGGCGCCGGTCGCGTCCACGTACGGCAGGGCGGCCCTGGCCAGCCCGCCGGAGGTCGGGGTGTGCGCGCCCACCGGCCGCGCGGTCTTCGCCGGCATCAGAAGCACGTGAGGGTGACCGGGGTGCCCGGAGGCACCTGCGAGTTCTCGCCCGGGGCCTGGATCCGGACCGTGGCGTTCGGGTTGATGACGACCGTCACCGGATAGCCCTGGCTCTCCAGCAGCTGCTTGGCCTGCTGACAGGGCAGGTCGATCACCCGGGGCACCACGACCAGCGGTGGACCCTTGCTGATCTCCAGCTTGACCTCGGTGCCCTTCTCCACGCCCCCGCCGTCCGCCGGGCTCTGGCCGAGGATCTCGTCCTTGGGCTTGTCGGAGTCCTTGAAACTCTCCACCGGGACCAGGCCGAGCTGGCCCAGCTTGGCGCGCGCCTCGGTCAGGCTCTTGCCCACCAGGTTCGGCACCGTCACCGGCGCCCGGCCGCGGCTCAGGATCAGCGTGATCTTCGTGCCCGGCTTGACCTCGGCGCCCACCTTCGGGTTGCTGTCCAGGACGACGCCGGCCGGCAGGGTGTCGTCATAGCGGGTGGCGCCCTTGGCGACCACCAGTTGGGCGTTGACCAGATCGGCCTCGGCCAGCTCGTACTCCTTGCCGATCACGTCCGGCACGGGGAAGCGCTCCGGGCCCAGCGAGAGGGTCAGGGTGATCGTGCCGCCCTTGACGATCTTGCTCGACGACGCCGGGCTCTGCCCCAGCACGCTGTCCTTCGGAGCCTTCTCGTCGAAGCGCGGCTCCCCGTACGCCAGGGTCAGACCTGCGCGCTCGGCCTGGGCCTGCGCCTCGGCCTTGTTCAGGCTGACCAGTTGCGGCGTGGACGTGTAGCGGCCGACGCCGAACCACCAGCCACCGAGCGCGGCCACCAGGCCCAGCGCCACGACCACTGCCGCGACCGCCAACCGTCCCCGCGAATGGCCCAGCAGCGTGGCGCGCAACTCGGCGAACCGCGCGGCCAGACCCTCGGTGGGCTCCGGGGCGGCCCTGCGGCGGCCCGCGCCCTGGGCAGCGCCCTCAGGCAGCCGCGCCCAGGTCGGCCGCTGCGCCGGGCGGATCGCGGCGACCATCATCGTCGGCTGGGAGGCCGGCGGCTCGTCGGTGATCCGGCGCAGGACGGCGGTGCTGGTGCTGTTGACGTTGCCCAACTGGTCCCGGGCCACCTGGACCTCGGCCAGCAACGCGCCGGCGTCGGCGGGCCGGGCGGACGGGTCACGCCGGGTGGCGCGCTGCACCAGGGCGTCGAGGACCGGCGGCAGGCCGGGCACCAGCGTCGAGGGCGCCGGCACGTCCCGGTCGACGTGCTGCCAGGCGACGTCCACCGGACGGCCCCCGTCGTACGGCACCCGACCGGTGAGCATCTCGAACAGCACGATGCCGGCGGAGTAGACGTCGGTACGCGGATCGGCCCGACCCTCGGTGACCAGCTCCGGGGCGACGTACGCCACGGTGGCCATCAGTTGGTTGCCCTGCTCGTCGTCGGCGCTGGCCTCGACCGCGCGGGCGAGCCCGAAGTCGGCCACCTTCACGACGCTGTCCACCAGGTTGGCGACACCGCCGGTGGGCGCCTCGGCGACCAGGACGTTCTCGGGCTTGACGTCGCGGTGCACGAGGCCGGCCCGGTGCGCGGCGGCGATCGCGGCGAGCATCTGCTCGGCGATGGCCAGCGCCTCGTCCGGGTTGAGCCGGCGTCGCTCGGCCAGCACGTCGCGCAGCGTGCGGCCACGGACGTACTCCATCACCAGGTACGGCAGGCCGGCGTGGGTGCCCTGGTCGTAGACCGCGACCACGTTCGGGTGGGTCAGCCGGGCAATGGTCTTGGCCTCGTCGGTGAACCGGGCCACGAAGTTGGCGACCCGGGCCCGCGCCTCGGGCGCCTGGGTCGGGTGAATGATCTTGACCGCGACGGTGCGTTCGAGGCGCTCGTCGGTGGCGGTGTACACGGTCGCCATGCCACCACGGGCCACGCGACCGCGAATGCGGTAGCGCCCGTCGATCAGCGAGCCCAGCAACGTGTCGGCGACCTGTGTGTCCATCGGCAGGGAGTCTATGTGTCCAGGGGGTGGGAGTTGAACAGGATGCTACAGGCCGAGGGCGAACCGAGCCGTCCCGTCGTGGGTCGGCGCCCCGCCGCCGGCGCTGATCCGCTGCTCACCGGCGGTACGGGTGGGGTGCCGATGGCTCCCGCTGGCGACGACGTGGCAGGGTGATCGGGTGACCGAATCCGTACCCGACCCCGAGCTCGCCGGCCCCACCGACCCGTCCGGCTGGCTCACCCTGCCCGACGTCGCCGAGCGGCTCGACGTGTCGATCAGCAAGGTCCATCAGATGATCCGCGACCGGGAGCTGTTGGCGGTCCGCCGCGACGGCGTCCGCCGGATACCCGCGGACCTGGTGACCAACGCGACAGTCCTCAAGCACCTGCCCGGTGTGCTCAACCTGCTGGCCGACAACGGCTACGACGACGAGGCGGCCCTGCGCTGGCTCTACGAGCGGGACGACACGCTGCCCGGCAACACGCCCGCCGCGGCCCTCTCCGGCGATCAGGCCCGCGAGGTCAAACGCCGCGCCCAAGCCCTGGGCTTCTGATCCCGCACCCCGCCCCGTCCCCCCGTCTCCCGCCGCGCACGCCCATCCCCGTTGATCATGAAGTTATTGCTGCGACACGCCGCGCCGGCAGGCAATAACTTCATGATCAACGCGGCGGAAGGGTGGGGAGGGACGGGGAGGGCAGGGGGTTAGTCGGAGCGGCGGGTTGCCGCTATGGCCAGGTCTACCAGGGCCTGGCGGGCTTCGGTGTCCAGGTCTACGGCCGTCAGGGCGGCCAGAGCCGTGTCGGTGAGCGTCACGATGCGCTGCTCGGTGCGGGTCAGCGCCCCGCTCGCCTGGATCAGCTCGCGCAGGCGGGCCACACCCTGCTCGTCCAAGTCCGGGTTGCCGAGCTGACCGAGCAGCAGCTCCCGGCCCGCGTCGTCGGTGGTCTCCACGGCCGCCGCCACCAGATAGGTGCGCTTACCCTCGCGCAGGTCGTCCCCGGCCGGTTTGCCGGTCTGCGCCGGGTCGCCGAAGACCCCCAACACGTCGTCGCGGAGCTGGAACGCCTCACCCAACGGCAACCCGTACGCCGAATAGGTCGTCCGGACCTCCTCGCCCGCGTCGGCCAGCGCGGCACCGAGCAACAGCGGACGCTCGACGGTGTACTTCGCCGACTTGTAGCGGGCCACCTTGCCGGCCCGCTCCAACGAGGTGTCCCCGGTGGCCTGGGTCAACACGTCGAGGTACTGCCCGACGGTGACCTCGGTGCGCATCTCGTCGAAGACCGGCCGGGCCCGGGCCAGCGCCCGCAGGTCCAGGCCGGCGGAGTGCAGCAGTTCGTCGGACCACACCAGGCACAGGTCGCCGAGCAGGATCGCGGCGGCGTCGCCGAACCCGTCCGCGTCGCCACCCCAGCCGGCCGCCCGGTGCCGGCTGGCGAACCGTCGGTGCACCGCCGGCTCGCCCCGCCGGGTGTCGGAACGATCCATCAGATCGTCGTGAATGAGGGCGCTGGCCTGCACGAACTCCAACGCCGCAAGCGCGGTGAGCACCTCGTCGCCGTCCACCCCGCCGGCGCCCCGGAATCCCCAGTACGCGAACGCCGGGCGCAGGCGCTTGCCGCCACCGAGCACGAACGCCTCGATGGCCTCCGCCACCGGAACGAGGGCCTGGTCGACGAGGGTCAAGCGGGCCCGCTGGCCGGCCAGGAACTCGGTGAGCGCCTCGTCGACCCGCTGCCGCAGGCCGGCGCGGTCGACGGGGGACACGGGAGCAGCATGGGTCACGCCACGACGCTAGCGGTTCGCCGCGGCCCGCGCCCCACCGCCACGCGTAGTCCCGCCGGGCCGTGGGCCGGCACGGCCCCCTGCCCGCCCGGCCGGCCGCACAGCCGTCGCGCCGCGCCGGCCCGACCCACCGGCCGCGGGCGGGCCGGTCCGCCGGGTGCGCGCGGCCGCCTCGGCGAGCACCATCGGCGGTACGTCCAGCACGACGGCGAGCCAACCGAGCCAGAACCCACCGGGTACGCGTCGCTGCCGCTCCCACCGGGACACCTCGTGACGGCTCAACGTCGCGACGCCCGCCGCGGCGCACAACTCGGCGGCGGTCCGCCGTTGACTCCACCCCCGGGCCAGCCGGTGCCGGACCAGCAGTGGCCCGAGCTGCGTGCGGTACGGCGGAGCGGGCGAGGTCATGGGTCCTCCCGGCGGGTCGACGCGGTGCCGCCCGCCCACGCGACGGGCCGGGCGCACCTCGGCTGCGTGACCCCCACGCCGGAACCGGCCGCCCCCACCGCCCCTTCCGCGCCCCCCATTCCTACCCCCGGGGTACGACGACTTTGCCCGCCCGATCCGGTTCGAAATTGCCTCAGCTCAGGAGCGGAATCGGTTCAGGTGAGGTCGATCCAGTAGTCCAGATCCACCAGATCCGCACGCCTAACGATGTGCGCCACCTCGACCACGCGCTCACCGACATACGTCTGTCGAGTGATCACCACGACGTGAACGCCGCCAGGGATTTGTAGAGCCTCAACCTCATCCGGCGTCGGCATCCTCCATCTCGGCCGCTCACGGATGCCGGTGATGGTGTGCCCGAGGCTGTAGAGCTGCGACGTGTTGCCACCTGGCCAGGGCTCGTTATCCGGGTCGGCTACCGGGGTGCCGGCGACCATGTCGAGTAGCAGCGACGAGACGGACATCTGTTGCGGCACACCGTGAGTACGGAACAGGAAATGGCGCTCCAGCAGCATCGTCCCCTGTTCCACCCCGAACAGCTCGGCCACGGGCTCGGTAGCCGGCACCTCGGAGAAGCTCCTGTCGAGGCTGTAGGCAGACCACTCCACCTGCTGATCGGCAGTGAAGGACGTGCCAAGCTCGCCGCTGCGAACCTGCTCCAGTTCCTTGCGGTACCTCTCGGAGGCGAGTCGACGCACGGGCATGATCGGACGGGCGTAGGTGCCTCGTCCAACCTCTGTCATCACCAAGCCCTCTGCCCGCAGCAGTGCCAGCGCTTCACGAACAGTCCCGCGCGCGACTGCGAACTCGGCCATCAAGGTCGATTCACTGGGCAGCAAGGAGCCGGGGGCGATCGCGCCGGCCTCGATCCGGTGGCGTAGCTCGTCAGCAACCTGCCGGTAGCGCGGCGGCTGTGGGTGCGGGGTAGGCACGCCCGTCACCGTACTCCGGATCTTCCCGACCGCTTGTTCGCCATGACACGACATTACCTGTCTGGACAGGTTGCCTAGACAGGATCACGGTTGCAGTGTGGCCGGCACGCTGAGTGATCTAGGGGTAGGCACTGCGTGTCGGCCACCCAAGGAGTCTCGGGAGGCAGCTCATGCGTCGATGGAAATGGTTCCAACGTCCTGACGAGTCGATCGACGTCGTCGAGCGCTCGGCCGATCAGCCCGTGGCCTGCGACCCTTCTACGCCGCCACGGAAGCAGGACGATCCCACCAGCGCACGGCCAGCTTGGAAGCGCCGCAACCGGCGGGACGGCCGCCATGATGCTTGAGGAGATCAGGCCGGAGCCACCGTTCCCCGTGATCATGGCCGGTTTCATAGTGGATCTGCACATCCGCAAGACGTGCCCACGCTGCCGGCAGGATGGCTGTCCAAAGCTCAGAGCCGCTGGCCTGACCCTGAAGCTCTGGCGGGCAAGGAAGCAGCCGTGAAGTCCGGTGACGTCCTGCGGCTTGATCGGAAGGTCAGCGTTCAGTTCATGATCCCGATAACCGTTCGGGTCATCAGAAGGCTCGACCGGGTCACCTACGATGGTTGGTGCTGGATCGACTGCTACCAGCTCGACAGCAAAGGTGATGCCATCGCCAGACGTTCGCTGTTTATCCGACCCGAATTCGTGGAGTCCGCTACGGACCGCCTGGCCGCGTCCCAGAACCGGGATCGACCGACTCGCGTACGACGGTGGGAAGCTCCTGGGTCCCGATGGCGTCGCCCGCTAGAGTCGGGTCGTGGCGCTCGGTCTTCCCTCGGTACTCCCCAATCCGCAGCCGGCGATCGGGGCGCTCATCCGTGACCATCAGCCGACGTTCTCGTTCGAGTTCTTCCCGCCCAAGACCGAGGCCGGGGAGCGGCTGCTCTGGCAGGCGATCCGCGAGCTGGAGTCGCTGCGTCCGTCGTTCGTGTCGATCACCTACGGTGCGGGCGGTTCGACCAGGGACACCACCGTGGCGGTGACGGAGCGGATCGCCACCGACACCACCCTGCTGCCGATGGCCCACCTGACCGCCGTCAACCACTCCGTGGCCGAGCTGCGACACGTCGTCGGGCGGCTCGCCGGCGTGGGAGTACGTAACGTGCTGGCCGTCCGCGGCGACCCGCCCGGCAACCCGGGCGGCGAGTGGGTCCGGCACCCCGAGGGCGTCGACTACGCCGAGGACCTGGTCCGGCTGGTCCGCGACTCCGGTGACTTCAGCGTGGGCGTGGCGGCCTTCCCGTACAAGCACCCCCGCTCACCCGACGTGGCCAGCGACACCGCGCAGTTCGTCCGCAAGTGCCGGGCCGGCGCCGAGTTCGCGATCACCCAGATGTTCTTCGAGGCCGACGACTACCTGCGCCTGCGTGACCGGGTGGCCGCCGCCGGCTGCGCCACCCCGATCCTGGCCGGGGTGATGCCGGTGACCCAGATCGGCACCATCGAGCGGTCCGTGCAGCTCTCCGGGGCGCCCTTCCCGCCCGCGCTGGCGGCGCGTTTCGAGCGGGTGGCCGACGATCCGGAGGCGGTGCGCCAGCTCGGCATCGAGCAGGCCAGCGAGATGTGCCGTCGGCTGCTGGACGAGGGCGTCCCCGGAATCCACTTCATCACCCTCAACCGGTCCACCGCTACGCGGGAGGTCTGGCAGAACCTCAAGGCCGGCGCGCGGGTGTGAACGCGGAGTCGGCGACACCTGATGCCCGGCACGACGGTTGATCCCCAGGTGGGCACACAGCTGAACTGGGACCAGTACGCCACGGCGTGGGCGCGACTGCACGGCGGGTTCGACCCGCGGGTCGCCGCGCCGGTGGTACGCGCCTGGCTGCGGTTCGCCTACCACGTCGGGTACGTGCTGGGCCGGCTGCGGGTCGGCCCCACCCCGGTCACCGTCGTCGGGGTGCTGCTCTGCTTCTGCGTACCGTTGCTGGCGACCCGGCCGGGCGACGGCCCGTTCCTCGGCGCGTTGTTCGTGCTGTTCGCCGCCGTGGCCGACAGTGTGGACGGCGCCGTGGCCGTCGCCACCGACCGCACCACCCGGCTCGGCTACGTCTACGACTCGCTGGCCGACCGGCTCGGCGAGGTGGCCTGGCTGCTGGCGTTCTGGCTGGTCGGCGCGCCGGGCGGGCTGGTCGTCGCGGCCGGCGCGCTGTCCTGGCTGCACGAGTACGTCCGGGCCCGCGCGGCCCTGGCCGGCATGCGCGAGATCGGCGCGGTGACCGTCGGCGAGCGACCCACCCGGGTCTCGGTCGCGCTGGCGGGTCTGGTGGTCGCCGGGCTGGCCGGTCTGATCGAGCCGGACCTGGCCGCCGGCACCATCACCATGGCGACCGCGGTCTGGGTGCTGCTCGCCGGCTTCGGGCTGGGGCAGTTGCTCTCCACCGTCCGCCGCGCGCTCCTCGACGCCGGCTGAGCGACCACGCCGGTCGAGCGACCACGTCGGCGGAGCAGCGGCCCACCCGGTTACCAGGCGGGGCCGATCTCCTCGGCGACGATCTGCGCGGAGAGGGTCACCATCGGCAGGCCGCCGCCGGGGTGGCTGGAGCCGCCCACCAGCCACAGCCCGTGCGCCGGGCCCCGGTTGGCCGGGCGGAGCAGACCGCCGGCGGTGCCGTAGATCGTGCCGCCCGGTGCCCCGGTCGCGGTGTCCAGGTCGGCCGGAGTGCGGACCTCGCGGAACAGCAGCCGGTCCCGCACGTCCACGCCGCGCTCGGCCAGCACCTCCAGGATCCGGTCGGCGTACGCGTCGGCGAGCCCCGGGCGTCGCCAGTCGACCGCCCCGCCGGCGGTGCCCTGCCGGGCGGCGTTGACCAGCACGAACCACGCCTCGTGCCCGGCCGGACGGACCATCGGGTCGTCCGCCACGGTGACGAACACGGTCGGGTCGGCCGCCGGCCGGGCCCGTACGCCACGACCGGGGTCGCCGAAGACCGCGTCGAACTCGGCGTCGTAGTCGCGCGGGAAGAAGACGTTGTGGTGGGCCAGCCCGGTGCTGCCGGAGACGCCGAGCAGCAGCACGAAACCGGCGAGGCTGCGGTCGGTCAGGCCGGCCAGCCGGCGCGGGTGCGGCAGCAGGTCACGGTAGACGGTGAGGGCGTCCACGTTGGCCACCACCACGTCGGCGGGCACCGGCGCGGCGACCCCGGCGAGGCGTACCCCGTGCACCCGGCCGCCGGTCGCGTCGATCCGGGTGACCCGGGTGTCGGTCTGCACGACCACGCCCAGGTCCAGGCAACGGGTCAGCAGGGCGTCGGCGAGCGTGCCCAGCCCGCCGCGCAGGTACCAGCCGCCGAAGGCCAGCTCGGCGTAGGGGACCGCGACCAGCGCCGCCGGCGCCCGGCGTGGGTCGGCGCCGGTGTAGGTGGCGTACCGGTCCAGCAGCATCCGCAGTCGCGGGTCGGACAGGTGCCGGCGGCCCAGGCCGCGCAGGGTGCGGCCCGGCGCGATGGCGGCCAGGTCGCCCAGCCGCCAGGCCAGCGACGCGAGGTCGCGGGGGGAGTCGACGGTACGGCGCAGGATGTCCCGCGAGGACGCCTCCCACACCCGCGCGGCCCGGCGCCACAGCCGTTGCCAGTCGGCCGCCGCCCGGTCACCGAGGGCGGCCCCGATCCGCGCGGCGAACTCCGCCGGGTCGGCGCACGAGTCCAGGGTCGGGCCGCCACCGGGAAAGACGTGCCGGACGATCGGGTCCAGCGGGACCAGGTCCAGGTACTCGTCGAGCTTCGCCCCGGTCGCCTCGAACAGGTCGTGGAAGACCTCGGGCAGCGTGAGCAGGCTCGGCCCGGTGTCGAAGTGGAACGGACCGGCCGGGGTGTCGTGCGCGTACCGGCCGAGCTTGCCACCGACCGTGTCGGCGGCCTCGAAGACGGTCACCTGGTGCCCGGTGGCGGCCAGCCGGGCGGCGGTGGCGAGGCCACCTACCCCGGCGCCGACGACCACGATCCGCGCCATGCCGTGCCCTCCCTAGCTGACCGGACGGCCCCGCCAGGTGAGGCGGCGTCGCTTCCGCAGATGGTACGACCGCAGGGTCAACCAGCCGAGGACCACGACCGACACGGGGTGTGCGAGCGCGTCGGGCCACCACCGGCCGCCGGTCGCGCGGGCGGTGAGCACCCGTCCGACCACGCCCAGCAGGTATGCGATGAGCGCAACCATCGACACCCGGGGAGCTGTCCAGGCGAACCCCAGCGCCACCAGTGGTGGGGCGGTGTAGAGCAGCAGCAGCGCCGCCACGACGGCCGCCGCCGCGCCGGGGTGCCCGAACGACGCCCACAGCGACTTCGAGTACCCGTCGCGCAGTTGCGGCCAGTCGTCGTACATCCGGCAGCTGGCCAGCCGCGAGCCGTCGGCCAGGGCGATCCGCCCGCCGGCCCGCTTGACGGCGCGAGCCAGTTCGACGTCCTCCAGGATCTTGTCGGCGACCGCGGCGTGCCCACCGGCGGCGGTGTAGCCGGCCCGGTCCACCACCAGGAACTGCCCGCCCGCCGCGGCCAGCGACGGCCGCGGCGAGCGCTCCATCGCCCGCAGCGGCAGGAAGGTCAGCCAGAGCCACTGCAACAACGGCTGGACCAGCCGGTCGGCCGCCGTCGACACCACGATCCGGGGGTACGGCGACAGCAACGTCGCGCGGGCGGCGCGCAGCTCGGTGACGGCCGCTGCCACGGCGTGCGGGGCGAGCACCACGTCGGCGTCGACGAAGACCAGCGTGCTGGCCTCCGGGGCGGCCCGGGTGGCGAGCTGCCAGCAGGCGTGCGGCTTGCCCAGCCAGCCCGGCGGCGGGGCGATGCCGGTGAGCACCGTGACCCGGGGGTCGTCGCCGGCCACGGCGCGGACCACGTCGGCGGTGCCGTCGGTGGAGCCGTCGTCGAGGACCACGACGCGCAGCCCGGGTACGCCGCGCTGGGCGAGCAGCGCGCGCAGGCAGGGCGTGACCCGGGTGGCCTCGTCGCGCAGCGGCAGCAGCACGGCCACCGGCTCACCGACCTCGCCCGGCGCGTCGGTGGGCCGGCGCAGCCAGCGGGTGGCGTTGACCCAGGTGTGCGCGGTCAGCGCGGCGACGGCGACCAGCAGGACGGACAGGACGGTCATCGGTTCGCGTCGACGCCGGTGCGGTCCGGCCGGTGATCCTCCTGGCGGGTCTCGCCGCCCCGGCGGGCGCGCAGCAGCGTCACGGCCAGCGGCACGGCGGTGACCCCCATGCCAGCGGCGCCCCAGAGCGCCGAGGCGGGCAGGTCCAGGAAGACGGCGTGGGCCAGGATGCTGGAGAAGTACGTCCACAGGTAGAGCGCGACCATCGGGTGGTCCCCGGCGTCGGTGCGTTCGACGGCCGGACCGGCCAGCGGGCGCAGCGCGCTCATCATCAGCACCGCGAAGAGCAGCCAGCCCAGGTAGTTGCTGACCGGGATGCCGGTCAGGCCGGGCAACGCGGGGGTGGCGTCGCGCCAGACCCAGTAGCCCTCGGCGACCATCTGCGGGTCGAGGAAGAGGTCCCAGGCGGCCAGGCCCACCGTGGCCAACGCGATCCTGCCCACCCACCGTCCGACGGTCGAGCCCCTGCCGTCGCCGGTCGGGGCGCGGTCGCCGCCGGTCAGGCGAACCGCGGCCAACCAGGCCGGCCAGGCCATCCAGGTCCACGCCAACGGGATGATCAACGGCACCCCGGCCAGCTTGGGACCCAACTCGCCCGAGTAGTCGTAGCTGCCGAACGGCACACCGGTGGCCACCCCGATCGCCTCGATCGCGAACCCACCGCCGGTGGCCACCGCGACCAACGCCGCCGCCACCCGGGGGCCCCGACTGAGCAGCGCGTGGCCGACCGAGAGCAGCCAGCCGAGCACGACGGTGGCCACGGTCAGCCCGGCCCGGGTCGCGCCGGTGGTCAGCGGGTAGCAGATCTGGGCGAACACCAGGACGCCGAGCAGCGTCCAGGAGATCCGTCGGGTCATGACGCCGGGGGATCGAGCGGCAGGTCCCGACCGAGTACGCCGAACGGCCGCTCGTCACCGGGGAAGTGGAAGTCGCGCAGCACGTCGACGAAGCCGAAACGCCGGTACAGCCGCCAGGCCCGCGAGGTCTGCTCCTCCGCCTCCGGGGTGGACAGCAGCGTGGTGTCGCCCTCGGCCATCGTGAGCAGCGCCCGCAACTGGCCGGCGCCCAGGCCGTGCCCCTGCGCGGGCGGGCGGACGTGCAGCTCGACCACCTCGAAGCAGTGGGTGAGCCAACGCTTGCGGGTCGGGCCGTCCAGCGCCCGGTGCACCTGGTCGTGCCACCACTGGCCGGCGCCGCCCAGATAGCCGTACCCGAAGCCGGCGAGGTGGCCCTCGCTGGTCAGGCTGGCCACGGCCCGGAAACCCGGCCGGCGGACGTGGGTGGCGATGTAGCCGCGCCGGGCCTCCAACAGGTCGGTGCGGTACCCCATCGCCTCGCCGTAGACGGCCACCACGTCGTCCAGTCGTCGGACGAGATCGTCCGGCGTCCAGCGCACCAACCTCATGCCTGTCCACCCTTCACTGTCGCCTGGTCGTCGTCGGCGACCCACCCGAGGACCGTCCGGTCGCCGACCACGTCGCGTACCTCGAACCGGGCGAACAGCTCCTCGGCGTACCAGCCCGCGGTGGGGGTTCGCATGATCGCCGCCCGATGCTCCGGGTGACGGTACGCGAACGCCACCAGGTCCGTCGGGTCGCGCCACACGCTGACCGTCCCCTGCCAGCCCAACGGGGCCTCACCCACGCCGAACCGGGCGAGCAGCCCCGGCGCGTCGCGCAGGGCCGCCGCCACCGGCGGGACCGCCCGCCAGAAGGTGGCCGCCCGACGTGCCCGCAGCCGGGCCCGCGTCAACGCCAACACCGGCCCGGCCACCCGACCACCCGGCGGTTCGCCGAACGGCCGCTGGCCGGACCACTCGCCTCGGCTGCTCAGCGGGCGCAGGTCGACCCGGACCTGCGCCCGGGCGATGCGCGCCCAGGCCCGCCCGACCGGCGAGTCGTCGAAGCCGGCCGCCGCGGCGGGGGAGTCCCAGACGGTCAGCGCCGCCCACCTGGTGAGGTCGGCGTCACCCGGGCCGAAGCCGGTGCCCGTCCCCGTGCCCAGCAGCTTGCCGAACCGGACGCCCGGCAGGGCGCGCAGCCGACGCGGATCCACCGCCATCCTCATCAGCGCCCGGGGCAGCGCGCCGCGCGGGATCCGCCACACGTGCAGGGTGACCAGCTCCGGTACGGCGCTGCTGTGCCGGCTGGTTCGCTCGCTCCGCTCGCTCACGCCACCTCGGCCGGGGTGCCGACGGTCACGCGCAGCAGTTCGGCGTAGGTGGTGGGGAAGACCGCCTGCGGTACGCCGCCCGCCGCCCAGATCTGCGGGTACGCCGCCAACGCCGTGTCCACCAGGGTGCGCAGCGCCCGAGGGTGCCCGAGCGGGGCGACCCCGCCGATCGGCTGCCCGGTGTGCTCGCGGACGAACTCCGGGGTGGCCCGACGCAGCCGGGTGACGCCGATGGACGCGGCCAGACCGGCGGTGTCCACCCGGTGCGCGCCGGAGGTGAGCACGAGCAGCGGCGCGCCGTCCGCGTCGAAGATCAGCGAGTTGGCGATCTGGCCCACCTCGACGCCGAGCGCCTCGGCGGCGGCTGCCGCGGTGTGCACCGCGTCGGGCAGGAGGCGGACCGTGCTGGGCTGACCGGCGTCGTCGAGCGCGTCGGCGTCGTCCAGCGCGTCCTGCACCGCCCGTACGTTCGGGTGTGGCTGCATCCCGTCATTCTTCCCGGTCTGTGTGCGCCGCTTCACCCCGGCACACGTCACGGCGAGTCCTGGCGCGTCACACGTTGCATTTTCGTCGGAGGGGAGGTGTACTGTCAGCAGCAGTTAGAACGAGTGTTCGATTGTCTCGAACGCTCGTTCCAACCAGCCGGAGCGCGGTGTTTCGCGGCGCCAGTTCCGGCCGGTGCGGCTCCGCGGGCCGCACCTGGGTTTCCGGGCAGTCGCGAGCCCGGTCCCATCAGGCAGGAGCGTCGCCCGCCGCCCACGACCCCCGGGCGGCGGGCGACGAACCCGCCGGTACGCCGGCCGGGTGTGGTGTGGGGAAGCATCCACACCCGGCCGGCCACCCGCCCGGTGCGTCTTCCTCCGCACCACCCGACCTCGGCGTCTCGTCGGCGGCACCACCGCCCCGAGCGACGCCCCGGCCACGTGGAGGAGACAGTCCATGCCGACCAACCCGGCTCAGGCGCCGACGGTGCCGGCGCACGTGCTGCCGCACCGCACCCCTGCCCAGCTCCTCACCCTGGCCCGTCGTGGGCTGGTCGAGGCCGGCCAGACCCGACCCGACGGCCTGCGCTACGCGGCGGCCCACCTGGCGGCGCTGCGCGCGGCGGCCGCCCTGCTCGCCGCCCGGGCCCGTCCCGCCCCCAGCCGGCGCAACCGGATCACCAGCGTCTGGGTCCTGCTCTGCGCCGTCGCCCCCGAGCTCGACGAGTGGGCCCGCTTCTTCGCCGCCGGGGCCAGCAAGCGAGCCGCCGCCGAGGCTGGCATCCCCCGGGTGGTCAGCGCCCGGGAGGCCGATGACCTGCTCCGCGCCGCCGAACAGTTCGTCACGGTGGTGGAGACCGCGCTCGGCGTGGCACACCAACCAGCCCTGGACGGCCTCGCGGCGTGAGACCGCCGTGACGCCGGCCGCCTGGAAGGGAAGCCGGGCGGCTGGCGTCACGGTGCGGCCTGATCTGTTCCACAGCAACGACGGGGGGTTGGTCCAATGGCGGGCCGCATGGTGGTCGGTTCCGCCGCGCTGGCCGATCTGGTACGCCCGGCGAGCGCGCCCGATCCGGTGGGCGGCCACCGCGTGCTACCGGTGACGCCCGAGCTGACCGGCCTGTTGCCCAACCGGGGCCTACGCCGGGGCAGCACGATCGCCGTCGCCGTCGGTCAGCCCCGCCGCAGTGGGGGCACCTCACTGGTGCTCGCACTGCTGGCCGAGGCGTCCCGGGCCGGCTCGTGGTGTGCCGTGGTCGGAGTGCCGACGTTCGGCGCGGGCGCGGCTGCCGAGCTGGGCATCTCTCTGGACCGGCTCGCCCTGGTGCCGAATCCGGGTCCCGAGTGGGCCACCGTGGTCGCCGCGCTGATCGACGGGGTGGACGTCGTGGTCACCGCCGTACCGGCCGCGGTCTCCGCCTCGGTCGCCACCCGGCTGGCCGCCCGGGCCCGGCAGCGCGGCAGCGTGCTCGTCCCGTACGGCCGGTGGGATGGCGCGGACGTGACGCTGCAGGTGGTCCGCGGGGTCTGGGAAGGGCTCGGCCAGGGGCGGGGGCGGCTGCGCCGCCGGGAGGTCACCGTGTCGGCGCGCGGGCGGGGAGCAGCCGCGCGCCCCAAGGAGATCAAGGTCTGGCTCCCCGACGCCGAGCTCACCCGTGTCATTCCCCGCACGGTGCGGTCGACCGTGGGCCGACCGTCCGGGCCGCTCGCCCTGGTCGGGTCGGGGTGACCGGCTCGCCGACCCGGACCCTGCTGCTGTGGTGCCCGGACTGGCCGGTGCTCGCCGCCGAGATCGTCGACGGGATACCGGCCACCGGCCCGGTCGCCGTACTGCACGCCAACCGGGTGGTCGCCTGCTCCGAGCGGGCCCGCGCCGAAGGCGTACGCCGAGGGCTGCGCAAGCGGGAGGCGCAGGGTCGTTGCCCGCAGCTCACCGTCGTGGACTACGACCCCGGCCGGGACGCCCGGGCGTTCGAGCCGGTGGTCGCCGCGTTGGAGGAGCTGGTGGCGGGCGTCGAGGTGGTCCGGCCGGGTGCCTGTGCGGTTGCCGCCCGGGGCCCGAGTCGCTACCTCGGCGGTGAGGAGGCGGCCGCCGAACGGCTCATCGAGCACGTCGCCCAGTCGTGTCTGGTGGAGAGTCAGGTGGGCATCGCCGACGGGGTGTTCGCCGCGGGGCTGGCCGCCCGTACCGGTCGGGTGGTGGCGCCGGGTGGGACGCCGGAGTTCCTGGCCGGGATGCCGGTCGAGGCACTCGGTCGGTCCGCGCTGGCCGACCTGCTGCGCCGGCTGGGGGTGCGGACCCTCGGTGACTTCGCCGCGCTACCGGCCGGCGACGTGCTGGCCCGATTCGGGTTCGACGGCGCGCTGGCCCACCGGCTGGCCGCCGGCCGGGACCACCGCCCGCTCGCCGTCCGGCAGCCGCCGGCCGACCTGACGGTGACCGCCGGGTACGACGATCCGCTCGACCGGGTCGACGCGGCGGCGTTCGCCGCCCGTGCCCTGGCCGAGCAGTTGCACGACCGGCTCGCCGGGTACGGGCTGGCCTGCACCCGCCTCGGCATCGAGGCGGTTACCGAGCACGGGCAGGAGCTGCACCGGGTGTGGCGGCACGATGGCCTGCTCACCGCTGCCGCCATCGCCGATCGGGTGCGTTGGCAGCTCGACGGCTGGCTCTCCGGCAGCAACGGTCGCGCCGGTGCCCGTCCGGCCCGCCCGACGTCCGGCATCATCCGGCTGCGGCTGATCCCGGACGGGGTGGTCGCCCAGGCCGGCCTGCAAGCCGGCCTCTGGGGGGAGACCGGCGAGGAGCGGGAGCGGGCGCACCGGGCGTTGAGCCGCGTACAGGGCATCCTCGGCCCGGAAGCGGTGGTCACGGCGGTGCTCGGTGGCGGGCGTTCCCCGGCCGACCAGGTACGCCTCGTGCCGTGGGGCGACGAGCGGCTCCCGGCCCGACCCGGCCCACCGGCCGTTGCCGGCGCGGGCAGGGGTGCCGGTGCGGACACGGGTGCCGGTGACGGTGCCGGTGCGGACACCGGCACAGGCGCGGGCATGGGGATGGGTGCTGGTGCGGGCGCGGGCATGGGCGCGGGTGCGGGCGCGGGCATGGGCGCGGGCATGGGGATGGGTGCTGGTGGCGGTGGCGGTGCTGGTCCCGCGGCCGGTCGGGGTGGGGGCGTTCCGCCGTGGCCGGGTCGGCTGCCGCCGCCCGCGCCGGCCGTGGTGCTGCCCAGCCCACTCGCCGCGACCGTGCACGACGCCGCTGGCGAGCCGGTGGTGATCAGCGCGCGGTTGGCGGTGAGCGCCCCACCGGCCCGACTGGTGGTCGGTACCGGTCAGCCGGCGGAGATCGTGGGTTGGGCCGGACCGTGGCCGGTGGACGAGCGCTGGTGGGCGCCGGCCGAGGCCCGCCGCCGGGCCCGGTTCCAGGTCAGCCTCGCCGACGGTGCCGCTCTGCTGCTCGCCGTGGAGTCGGGGCAGTGGCTGGTGGAGGCGATCTATGACTGAGTCAGGTCGGCCCCTGACCAACATCACCTGGCTCGGCGTCGCTTGGTCCGGCGTCGCTTGGTCCGGCGTCGCTTGGTCCGGCGTCGCCTGGTCCGGCGTCGCCTGGCTCAGTGTCGACGGGTCCGGAGTTGGTCGGTCCGGCGCTGGCGGGTCCGGCGCTGGCCGGAGGGCAGATGTCGTGATGAGCGTGATGACTCACAGGCATATTTATGCCTCTGAGTCATCACGCTCATCACACCTGTCGCCGCTGGCGGAGCGACCGCCGTCGTGCTCGTCGTCAGCGCGGCCGCTCACCACCCTGCGGCCGCTCACTTCCGCCGCCACCCCCCGGCCGGCCGGCGTCGTGCCGGCCAGCGCCGTGCCGGCCAGCGCCGTGCCGGCCAGCGTCGGGCGGACTACCGCGGTCAGCGCCAGGCTGGCCGGAGCGGCCAGCGCGGTCGGAGCGGTCGGATGAGCTTTCACAACCCGAAGATGCCCTGGTCGGAGCTGGAGAGCGTGCTCTCCGGCCGGGCCGGCGGCGGGCGGCCACGCGCCGAGCGGCACCTGCACGTTGTCGACCCGCTCGCCGTGGACGCCGACGGTGGTGATTCACCGGCCTGGAGTCGCCACCGCGAGCGCTACGAGCCGCCGGAGCTGGCTCGTCCCGACGGCGTGGTGCCCTACGCGGAGCTGCACGCGCACACCAACTTCAGTTTCCTCGACGGCGCGAGCCACCCCGAGGAGTTGGCCGAGGAGGCGGCCCGGCTGGGGCTCACCGCGTTGGCCGTCACCGACCATGATGGCTTCTACGGGGTGGTCCGGTTCGCCGAGGCGGCCCGGGCGCTGGGCCTGCCGACCATCTTCGGCGCGGAGCTGTCCCTCGGGCTGCCCGGCCCGCAGAACGGCGAACCCGACCCGTGCGGCGCGCACCTGCTGGTGCTGGCGCACGGCCACGAGGGGTACGCCCGGCTGGCCACCACCATCGCCCGCGCTCAGTTACGGGGTGGGGAGAAGGGCCGCCCGGTCTACGGGGAGCTGGAGGAGGTCGCCGCCGAGCTGAAGGATCACGTGCTGGTGTTGACCGGCTGTCGCAAGGGGCACGTGCCGGGGGCGCTGCTCACCGAGGGGGTGGACGCGGCGGCCCGCGAGCTGGACCGGTTGACCGCGCTCTTCGGCGCGGAGACGGTGGCGGTGGAGTTGACCGACCACGGTCATCCGGTCGACGCCGACCGCAACGACGCGCTCGCCGAACTGGCCGCCGCTGCCGGGCTGCCGACGGTGGCCAGCAACAACGTGCACTACGCCAGCCCCGGTCGGCGGCGGTTGGCCACCACGGTCGCCGCGGTGCGGGCCCGGCGCAGCCTGGACGAGATCGACGGCTGGTTGCCCGCGGCGGCCACCGCCCACCTGCGCAGCGGCGCGGAGATGGCGGCCCGGTTCGCCGCGTACCCGGGCGCGGTGGCGCGGGCCGCCGAGTTCGGCGCCGAGCTGGCCTTCGACCTGCAACTCGTCGCGCCGCAGCTGCCGGCGTACCCGGTGCCGCTGGGGCACACCGAGATGAGTTGGCTGCGCAAGCTGACCGCCGACGGGGCACACGAGCGGTACGGGCCACCGCAGGCGCACCCGGCGGCGTACGCGCAACTCGACCACGAGCTGAACATGATCGAGGAGCTGGGCTTCCCCGGTTACTTCCTGGTGGTCTACGACATCGTCTCGTTCTGCCGCGAGCAGGACATCTACTGCCAGGGCCGGGGTTCGGCGGCCAACTCGGCGGTCTGCTACGCGCTGCGGATCACCAACGTGGACGCCGTCCGGCACCGGCTGCTCTTCGAGCGGTTCCTCGCCCCGGAGCGGGACGGTCCGCCCGACATCGACGTGGACATCGAGTCCGACCGGCGGGAGGAGGTGATCCAGCACGTCTACACCCGCTATGGCCGGGAGCACGCCGCGCAGGTCGCCAACGTCATCTCGTACCGGCCCCGGTCGGCGGTGCGGGACGTGGCCAAGGCGTTCGGCTTCTCACCCGGTCAGCAGGACGCCTGGAGCAAGCAGATCGACAGGTGGGGCTCGGTCGCCACCGTCGACGTCGAGGGCATCCCGGAGCAGGTGGTGGAGTACGCCAACGAGCTCCAGACGTTCCCCCGGCACCTGGGCATCCACTCCGGTGGCATGGTGATCTGCGACCGGCCGGTGATCGAGGTCTGCCCGGTGGAGTGGGGGCGGATGCCCGGGCGCAGCGTCCTGCAGTGGGACAAGGACGACTGCGCCGCCGTGGGCCTGGTGAAGTTCGACCTGCTCGGCCTGGGCATGCTCTCCGCGCTGCACTACGGCTACGACATGATCGGGTCCAGGCTGGACCTCGGCGACATGACGCTCGACGATCCCGAGGTCTACGACATGCTCTGCCGGGCCGACTCGGTCGGGGTGTTCCAGGTGGAGAGCCGCGCCCAGATGGCCACCCTGCCCCGGCTCAAGCCCCGCGAGTTCTACGACCTGGTGGTCGAGGTGGCGCTGATCCGCCCCGGCCCGATCCAGGGCGGCTCGGTGCACCCGTTCATCCGGCGTAAGAACGGTCAGGAGCCGGTGACGTACGCGCACCCGCTGATGCGTAACGCGCTGGAGAAGACCCTGGGGGTGCCGCTGTTCCAGGAACAGTTGATGCAGCTCGCCATCGACCTGGCCGGTTTCGACGCGGCCGAGGCCGACCAGCTGCGTCGGGCGATGGGCGCGAAACGGTCGATCGAGCGGATGACCCGCATCGCCGACCGGCTCTACGCCGGGATGGCCGAGCGGGGCATCACCGGCGAGCTGGCCGACGACGTCTACCGCAAGCTCACCGCGTTCGCCAGCTACGGCTTCCCGGAGAGCCACGCGATGAGCTTCGCCTACCTGGTGTACGCCAGCTCGTGGCTCAAGCGCTACCACCCGGCCCCGTTCCTCGCGGCGCTGCTCAACGCCCAACCGATGGGCTTCTACTCACCGCAGACCCTGGTCGACGACGCCCGCCGGCACGGGGTGGAGGTCCGCCGCCCGGACATCAACGCCAGCGGGGCCCTGGCGGTGCTGGAATCCACCCCGGACACCCGGTGGGGCAGCGCGCCGGGGGAGCCGCCGCACGCCTGGGGACTGGGCGGTCCGGCCGTCCGGCTGGGGCTGTCCAGCGTCCGTACCCTCGGGTCGGACGTGGCCGAGCGGATCGAGGCCGAGCGGACGGCCGGTGGGGCGTACCGTGACATGCCCGATCTGGCCCGGCGGGTCGGTCTGACCGCCACGCAGCTGGAGGCGCTTGCCACCGCGGACGCCTTCGCCTGTTTCGGGCTGACCCGGCGGGAGGCGCTGTGGGCCGCCGGTGCGGCGGCCCAGGACCGACCGGGCCGGCTGCCCGGCACGGTGACCGGCGCGGCGGCGCCCATGCTGCCCGGCATGGAGGCGGTGGATCGGCTGGTCGCCGACGTGTGGGCCACCGGGTTGTCGCCGGAGAGCCATCCGGCCCGGTTCATCCGGGGGCAGCTCGACGTGCTGGGCGCGGTGCCGATCGCCCGGCTCGGTCGGGTGGAGCCGGGCCAGCGGATCCGGGTCGGCGGCATCGTCACCCACCGGCAGCGCCCGGCGACCGCCGGCGGGGTGACCTTCCTCAACCTGGAGGACGAGACCGGGATGCTGAACGTCACCTGCTCACCGGGGCTGTGGCAGCGCTACCGGCGGGTGGCCCGCACCAGCGCCGCGCTGGTGGTCCGGGGGCGGCTGCAACGCCACGAAGGGGTGACCAACCTGGTCGCCGACCGGCTGGACGCCATTGAGCCGCCGGTCAGTCCCGCCTCCCGCGACTTCCGCTGAACAGTGATCCACATTACGGTTTCCGTCACCCAGGAGCGGGACACTCGTCCTGAGCGGGCAGAGCGGCCCGTGATCCGTGAGGGGGACTGACAAGTGATGGGTAACCACACGTACACCGGCGGCGGAATCGCCAACGTCCGACGGACCCGGCTGGGCGCCGGCTGGATGCCATCGCACCTCACCGACCCCCGCGAGTACGAGGTGACGAACGGGCCGGTCGCCAACGAGCGTCGATCCCGGGCTGAGGACGCGGTCGAGGGCACCGACTCCTGACCACTAGGCTCGACCGGGTGGAGCAGACCCGAGGCCGGTTCGCCGCGCCGCCGCTGACCCCCCGTACCGCCGTGATCTGGTCGGTGTTGCGCGCCGAGCTGGACCGGCGCGGCGACGCCGAGCTGACCGTGCTGGACATCGGCGGCGGCACCGGCGGCTTCGCCGTCCCGCTGGCCCGGGCCGGGCACCGCGTCACCGTCGTCGACGCCAGCCCCGACGCGCTCGCCGCGCTCACCCGCCGGGCCGCCGAGGCCGGGGTCGCCGACCGGGTGGTCGCCGTGCAGGGCGACGGCGACGCGCTCGCCGGGCTGGTCGAGCCGGCCGGGGTCGACCTGGTGCTCTGCCACGCCGTCCTGGAGGTCGTCGACGACCCGACGCCGGTGGTCGCCGCGCTGGCCACCGCGCTGCGCCCTGGCGGCGCGGCCAGTGTGCTGGTGGCCGGCCGGGCGGCGGCCGTGCTGGGTCGCGCCATGAACGGGCACCTGGACGTCGCGTCCGCGTTGGTCGCCGATTCAGCCGGCAGCGCCGGGCCGCGCGACACCCTGCGCCGCCGCTACGACGCCCCCGAGGCCGTCGCGTTGCTCACCGCCGCCGGGCTGGAGGTCGAGGACATCCACGGGGTACGCGTGCTCGCCGACCTGCTGCCGGCCGCCGTCTCCGACGGACAGCCCGCAGCCCTGGTCGAGCTGGAGCTGGCCCTGGCCGCCCAACCCCCCTACCGGGATCTGGCCGCCCAGCTGCACCTGTTCGCCCGCCGACCGGCATGACCGGTCCGGTCCTGCCCGCCGACGGGGGTACGCCGGTCGGCGGTGGTCCGGTGACCGGTGTCGACCCGCTGGCGGTCCTCGCGCCCGACCGGGCCGGCGGACGGCTCGCCGACGTGCTGCCCAGCGCGCTCGCCGTGCTGGGCGTGCCCGGCTCGCCCGACCCGCTGGGGCTGACGTCCGCCCTGGCCGGGGTACGCCGGATCGCCGTCCTGCTCGTCGACGGGCTCGGCTGGTACCAGGTGCCGACCGCCGCGCCGTACGCGCCGACGCTCGCCGGGCTGACCGCGACGGTGGGTCGGCCGCTCGTCGCCGGGTTTCCGTCCACCACCCCGACGAGCCTGGTGACGCTGGGCACCGGCGTCGCGCCCGGCGCACACGGGGTGCTCGGCTTCACCGTGCGCGTGCCGGGTACCGACCGGGTGCTCACCCACACCAACTGGGCCGCCGACCCGCCGCCGCTGCGCTGGCAGCCGGTGCCCACCCAGCTCCAACGGGCCCGCGCCGCCGGTGTGACGACGACGGTGGTGAGCCGGCCGGAGTTCGGCGGCAGCGGGTTGACCCTGGCCGCCAACCGGGGCGGCGACTTCCGGGGCGCCGTCGGCGTGGATCAGGTGGCCGCCACCATGCTGGCCGCGCTGTCCGTCGGCGACGGGCCGACCCTGGTCTCCGGCTACCACGCCGACCTCGACCGGCACGGGCACCTCAGCGGGGTCGACTCGGCGCCGTGGCGAAGCGCCGCCGCCGAGGTGGACCTGCTGCTCGCCCGGCTGGTCGACGGGCTACCGTCGGACGCGGCGCTGCTGGTCACCGCCGACCACGGGCAACTCGACATCCCCGTCGCGCACCGCTTCGACCTGGACACCGATCCACGGCTGCGCGACGGTCTGCGGGTGGTGGCCGGCGAGGCGCGGGTGCGCTACCTGCACGCCGAGCCGGGCGCGGTCGACGACGTGGTGGCCGCCTGGTCGGCGGTGCTCGGCGACGCGGCCCGGGTGCGTACCCGCGAGGAGGTAGTGGCCACCGGCTGGTTCGGGCCGGTGCCCGAGGAGCACCTGGGCCGGATCGGCGACGTGGTGGTGACCTGCAACGACACGTACGCCGTCCTGGCCAGCCGCACCGAGCCGCCGATGGCGTCGAAGCTGGTGGCGTACCACGGCGCGGACACCGCCGCCGAGCTGACCGTGCCGCTGCTGGTGGTGCGGGGCTGACCTGTCGTACCGACCGGCCGGTCGGCGGTGGTGTCGTACCGCGGGGATAACCTGCACCGATGGGCCGCAGTCAGTCGTTGCCCCGGGGCGGTGATCCGCGCTTCGGGCCGGACGCCGACGACTCCGCCAGCGGCATCCTGCACGTCGACATGGACGCGTTCTTCGCCTCGGTGGAGGTGCGCGCCCGCCCCGAGCTGCGCGGCCGTGCGGTCGTGGTGGGTGGCGTGGGCCCGCGCGGCGTGGTCAGCTCGGCCAGCTACGAGGCCCGCCGGTACGGCGTACGCAGCGCCATGCCGACCTCCCGGGCGCGGGCCCTCTGCCCGCACGCCGTCTACCTCCCGCCGAACTTCGCCGCGTACTCCGACGCCTCGCGGGCCGTCATGCAGATCTTCCGGGACGTCACTCCGTTGGTCGAGCCGCTCTCTCTCGACGAGGCGTTCCTCGACGTCACGGGCGCCCGCAAGCTGTTCGGCCCGCCGGCCACCATCGCCCGGCTGATCCGCCAGCGGGTCGCCGACGAGCAGGGGCTGACGTGTTCGGTCGGGGTGGCGCCGAACAAGTTCGTGGCCAAGCTCGGCTCCACCCGGGCCAAGCCCGACGGCCTGCTGGTCGTACCCGCCGGGCAGGTCCTCGACTTCCTGCACCCGCTTCCGGTAGACGCGCTGTGGGGTGTGGGGGAGCGGGCCGCCGAGGCGCTGCGCCGGCTCGGTCTGGCCACGGTGGGAGACCTCGCCGAGGCCCCGGTCGGCATGCTGCGCAGAGCGGTGGGCGCGGCGTCCGCGGCGCACCTGCACGAGCTGGCGTGGGGGCGCGACCCGCGCCGGGTCAGCCCCGAACAGGTCGACAAGTCGATCGGCGCCGAGGTGACCTTCGACGCCGACGTGGCAGACCCGATGGAGATCCGCCGTGCCCTGCTCGCGCTCAGCGCGAAGGTCGGCGTCCGGCTGCGGAGCGCCGGACACCTCGGGCGCACGGTCACCCTGAAGGTACGACTGGCCGACTTCCGCACCGTCAACCGCTCTCGCACCCTCGGCGTACCCACCGACACGGCCCGGGAGATGTTCGACACGGTCTGGGCGCTCTACACCGCGCTGGACCCAGGTGAGCGGATCCGCCTCGTCGGCGTCCGGGTGGAGGGGCTCAGCCCGGCGCAGGGCGCTTCCCGGCAGCTCACCCTCGGCGCGCCCGAGCGTGGCTGGCGGGAGGCGGAAGCTGCCGCGGACGCCGCCGCTGCCCGATTCGGGCGGTCCGTCATAGGTCCGGCCAGTCTGTTAGCCGACCGTGACGCTCATCGAAAGGAAAATCCACCCCACCCGTAGGTCGTCCCGCTTTCCGACGCGCGACCCCCCTCGTAGACTTGCGGGTAAGCAGCCGGTTGGCTGCCACGGTCTGTCGGCCCGAGTGGGCCGACCAACGTGACCGGGGAGGAGTGCCGTGCCGCTCTCGGAGCACGAGCAGCGGCTGTTCGAGCAGATCGAGCGGTCGCTTGCCGAGGACCCCAAATTCGCCTCGGCCGTGCGCGCCAGCGATCCGCGCTTCCACGCGCGGCGTCGCCTGCTCGTCGCTGCCGGCGTGATCATCGCTGGCTTGGCCCTACTGGTCTATGGCGCGGTGATCAAGACTCCACCGCTGGCGGTGGCGGGCTTCGTCGTCATGCTGGCGTCGGCCGCGTTCGCGGTGCAGTCGCACCGGCGGGCGCAGTCACCCGACCTGCACGTGGTGGGTGGCACGACGAGTCGTCGTCGTCCCCGCGGTGGCCGGTCCGGTCGCCGACGGTCGATCCTGGACCGGATGGAAGACCGATGGCGGCAGCGCCCGGAGGGGCACCGCTGAGCGTGCCCCGCCGCTGAGGCGGGCCGACCACACGACGAGCGGGCCATCGGGACACCCCGGTGGCCGCCGTCGCTCCTTCATGCCCAAGCACCGCGCCCGCCCCGGGCTGTGCTCGCCCCGGGGCTCGCTCCGGGCTGTGCTCGCGCTGGGCTGTGCTCGCGCTGGGCCGTGCTCGCCTCGCGCCGCGCTGCGCCGTGCTCGCGCCGCGCCGTGCTCGCCTCGCGCCAGGCGCCCCCGCTGCACCTCAAGATCGACGCTGGGCGGCGGTGGCGGCGCTGGAGCGTTGGCGCTGAGATCGATATTGGTGTTGGGGTGGCTTGGGCGTTCTGGCGCGGGGGTGGCGGGGGGCAGCGTTGGTCAGCGGGCGGCTCGATCGGCCAGCAACCGGCGCGGGTTCCACCGCAGTAGTCGGTAGCGCACCCGGGTGGTCAGCGCCACCAGGCGGCCGGAGGCGTCCGCCAGTGCGATCCGCCAGCGCAGCAGCACCGAGGGCGGCAACACGGCGGCGAGCACCCGGGTCCGTCGGTCCGCCTGGGACGAGAGCGCGCCACGGACCGCGCGGAGCGCCGACGGCAGCGGTTCACCGGTCAGCGGAGAGCGCGCGTACCGGGCCCGCTCCTCGGCCCGGCCGAGCAGCCGCGCCGCCCCGATCGCCTCGGCGTCGTCGGGGAGAGCGTCCCGGACCAGCCGGTCCGCGGTCGCCCGGGGCGTCTCGGTCCGGTCCACCGGCACCTTGTAGTCAACGAGGGTGTCGAGCAACTCGGCCCAGGCGGCGTGGGCGTCGGCGCGAGCGCGACCCGCGTCCGCCTCGACCACCATCACGCGCGCGTCGTCGGTCGGTGACCCGTCCTCAGCGGTGGTGGCGGTGGCTGCGGCGGCTGCCCGGCCGGCCCGCCGCCGACGCAGCGCCCGCCGACGAAGCGCGGGAACCATCAGCAGGGCCACCAGCGCGAGTACGACCGCCACCCACCACGGCCACACCGGTGCCTGCTCGGCCGGCGTCGAATCCCCCAGCGAGAGCCCGGAGTCGGTGTCCCGGTCGGCGTTGTCCGGGCCGGTCGGCCCGGCCGACGAGTCCGCGCTGCTCGGGCTGTCCGTGGCGCCGACGTCCGGCGCGGACGGCTCGGGGGCGTCCGTGTCCGGCGCCCAGGCCGACCGGGTGGAGCCGGGAACGCTGGACGCCGGGGTGGCGTCGAACGGCACCCAGCCGATCCCGTCGAAGAAGACCTCGGTCCAGGCGTGCAGGTTGAGGTTGGTCAGGGTGTACGTGTCACCGTCGCGCCTGCTGCCGTTGGTGAACCCGAACGCGACCCGCGCCGGGATGCCGGCGGACCGGACCAGCCAGGCCATCGCGGCGGCGTACTGCTGGCAGTAGCCGACCTTGTTGGTCAGGAAGTTCACGATGTCCTGGCCGCTGCTGCCGCTCGCGGTGCTCAACCGGTACGTGAACCCGTTGTCCGCGGAGAAGTACTGGTAGATGGCGAGCACCCGGTCGTAGTCGGTCCGCTTGCCCTGGATCAGCCCGCGCACCAGCTCCTCCACCTCGGGCACCGGCACGGGGGTGGCGGTCTGCTGCCGGCGGAGCGGGTGTTCGGCCGGCAGCGACTTCGCGGCCCGCAGGGTCGCCGGGGTGTACGTCGAGCGGATGTAGTCGAACGAGTACTTACGCCCCCGCGAGCTCTCCCGGTTGGAGAACACGATCTGCTGGTTGGGGTCGTACAGCCAGTTGCCGTTCAGGTCCTGGGTGCGCACCGGCTCGGCGTACACCGGCATCAGGGACATGCTGAGGCTCTTGGTCACCTCGACGGTCGCCCGGTATTCGTTCTGTTGCACCCCCGGCCCGACCCGCTCGCTCGGGTCGGGCAGATCGCGGTTCACCGGTCGGCCACTCGCGGCGCGGGCCTGGAAACCGTTCGGGCGCAGCTCGTCGGCGACCGCGTAGCGCAGGTAGAACGGGCTCTGCTCCGACGTGGTCACCTTGACCAGGTCCACCACCTCGGACTGGTTCAGTTGGCCGGCGAGCGACGCGAACAGGTCGATCCGACCGGACGAGCCACCCACCCCCCGACCGTTGCCGCTGCCGTTACCCGTGCCCTCGGTGATCCGGTCGAGCAGTCCGCCGCTCAGCCCGGGGACCCCCAGCGGCAGCACCACGGCCAGCACCACACCGACCACGGCGAGCCGACGGCCGGCGGACGCCAGCGGCGACGCCTCCCACACGTCCACGTCCCGACCGTCGCCGGTGAACCGCCGCCCGAACCGACGTACCCGGTCGACGTTGTCGCTCACCAGCAGCCACAGGTAACCGGCGGCGCCCACCACGAACGGCAGCGGGGGGACGCTGTCCACGTAGACGGCGACCGGCACCGAGTAGATCGCGAGCATCGGCAACCCGGCCAGCGCCGGCCGGCGCAGCCCCACGGCCAGCACGTCCACCAGCACGGCTACCCCGCCGACGCCGAGCACGGTGATGAACAGCAGCGGATCGGTGTCCGGGACCTCGACGCCGTACGAGCGCATGTCCTGCGCGGAACCGGCGAGCAGGTCGGCGAAGTGCCCGATCGTGCTCGGCGTGGGCAGCAGGGCCAACAGCTCGCTGCCGCTGGGGAACAGCCAGGTCAGCGCGAGCAGCAGGGCGGCCAGCATGCCGAGTACCTGGCCCCAGAGCGGCGCGCGGACGAGTCGGGTCAGCGCGGCGACCCCGGCCACCACGGCGACCGCGATCGCGCACTGGATCAGCCACGTCCAGGTCTGGAAGATGGCCGACAGCGGCGCGGCGGCGAGCAACGTCGCGGCGGCCGCCACCAGACCGGTGTTCCGGCTGGCGATCATGAGGGGGACCTTCCGTTCATCGAACGCGGCCAGCGACCGTCTCGGCCAGTGCGGCCCGCAGGGCGAAACCCTGGGAGCCGCGGCCCGCCTGCGGCCACAGCGCCGGCAGTCGGCTGCCGTGGTCGGCGCCGACCACACGCCAGCCGCTGCGCACCATGGTGAGCACGGCGGCGCCGTGCGCGTGCTCCGCCTCGGCGCGAGCCTTTTCGGGGAGGCTCAGCCAGGTGGAGCTGTCCAACAGGAAACCGACACACGTCGCGCCGTTGCCGCGCAGCCCGGCCAGCAACTCGGCTTCGGCCACGCTCACCGCGCCGAACAGCCCGATGATCAGCCCGCCGTCGGCGCGCTGCCGCACCCGCTGCACCAACCCGGTGACGTCGGCCCGCTGATCCAACCGCACCTCGGCCAGGTGGTCGAGCAGCACGCCGTCGCCACCGCCCTCCGAGGCGTCCACGTCGACCCCCGAGCCGGTGACCAGGCGCAGCTTGTAACCGGCCTGGCGCAGGTGTACGGCGATGCTCGCGGCGGCCGAGACCGCCCACTCGAAACTCGCCGTCGGTCCGTCACCCCGGTGGCCGTACGCCCGGGTGTCCAGTACGACGGTGGCGCGGCTCTCCCAGGGCTGCTCCTCCCGGCGCACCATCAGCTCGCCGGTACGCGCCGTGGACTTCCAGTGCACCCGGCGCAGGTCGTCGCCCCGGCGGTACTCCCGGGTCGCCGCGTCGTCCTCACCGTGCACCGCCACCGAACGCGCGCGGCTGTCGCCGCTGCCCGCGTACTCCCCGGGGAGCCGGACCGACGGCAGGGGGGTGACCTGCGGGATGACCGTGAGGTGGTCGGTGCTGGGGAAGGCGCGGGTGAGTTCGCAGAGACCGAACGGGTCGGTCATCCGGACCACCAGCGGACCCACGTCGTAGCGACCGCGCACGTCCGCGCGGACCGTGTACGCCACGGAGCTGGCCTGGTGCGCGCCGAGCCGTTCCAGTACGACGCGGGGCCGACTGCCCAGCGCGTAGGGCAGCCGGTCCTCCAGCAGCAGGGTGCCGGTGGGCAGCCGGGAGAGGTTCTGCAGGCGCAGCACGATCCGCGAGTTGGCCCCGACCGGAACCCGGTGCGGGTCCAGCGACCGGTTGCAGGCCAGCTTGTAGCGGCTGCGGCCCACGTAGGCGGCGGCCAGCAACGGCAGGATGGCCAACAGCAGGGCCACCCGGAGCAGGTCCTTCTCGCCCAGGATGACGGCCGAGACCGCCGCGGCGACCGCGGCGGCCAGGAACGAGCGCCCGCGGGTGGTCAGCCCGCGCAGCCCGGCACGCACGTCACGGCCTCCGCGGCTCGTAGGGCGCGCGGCCGTTGCCGGTGGCGGGCCGGGTGTCGTACGGGTTGCGCTGGCGATCGTGCGGCAGGGGCAGCCGGTGCACCAGCTCGGAGACGATCGCGTCGGTGGTGCGCCGGGCGAGCTGCGCGTCGGCCGTCGGAATGATCCGGTGCGCCAGCACCGGTACCGCCAGGGCCTGCAGGTCGTCGGGGAGGACGTAGTCGCGGCCCTCCAGCGCGGCGACCGCCCGGGCCGTGCGCAGGAGTTGCAGCGTCGCCCGGGGGGACGCGCCGAGCCGCAGGTCGTGGGCCTCACGGGTGGCGGTGACCAGGTCGACCGCGTACTGCTTGACCGCGTCCGCGACGTGTACCTGGCGGACGGTGGCGATGAGCTGCCGGACCGTGTCGGCGTCGGAGACCGGACGCAGCTCGTGCAGCGGGTCGGTGGCGCCGTGGCCGTCGAGCATCGCCAGCTCCGCGCCGGCGTCCGGGTAACCCATCGCGATCCGGGCGGTGAACCGGTCGCGTTGGGCCTCGGGCAGCGGGTACGTCCCCTCCATCTCGATGGGGTTCTGGGTGGCGATGACCATGAACGGGGTCTGTAGCTGGTAGGTCACGCCGTCGACGGTGACCTGCCGCTCCTCCATGCACTCCAGCAACGCCGACTGGGTCTTCGGCGAGGCCCGGTTGATCTCGTCGCCGACGACCAGGTTGGCGAAGACGGCACCCGGTCGGAACTCGAAGTCGTGGGTCTCCTGGTTGTAGACGCTGACGCCGGTGACATCGCTGGGCAGCAGGTCGGGGGTGAACTGGATCCGGCGGACCGTGCAGTCGATGGACCGCGCGAGGGCCTTGGCCAGCTTGGTCTTGCCGACGCCGGGAACGTCTTCGATGAGGAGGTGGCCCTCGGCGAGCAGCACGGCCAGAGCCAACCGCACGGTGGCGGTCTTGCCCTCGATGACCTGCTCGATGTTGGCCACGATGGCCTCGCTGGCGGCGCGGAACTCGTCGTGCGGCAACAGGCCGCCCACCTCGTCCCAGGTCTGTTGTGTCACGGGCCTCCTCCTCGTCGCCGTCACGGCAGCTCTGTAGAGAGCACCTGGACCCGCCGTTGGGTTCGCGACGCCGAGCCTCGTTTGCCGCAGGGAGCTCACTGGCCTCTCAGGCTAACCATGTTTGTCGTTATCGCCGACCCCCGCAGGTAGTCCGCCGGTTACGCCCCGATATTCGCCAGCTCGGGGGAACGGGTCGAACACGCCCGGTGGTCGGCGGCCCGAACCGGGCGCGCGGTACACTGCGGGGCATGGCCGGAGTCTTCCTGCTTCTTACCGGGCCGTGCTGATGCGCTGAACGCGCGACAGCACGGCGGCCCCTCCTGCGCGAGGGGCTTTTTTGTGCCCGCCGCCGGTCCGGCCCGGCGGTGCCGAGACGAAGCGAAGCGAAGCGAGGAGAGACGATGAGCGAGGCAGCCGCACCGGCGGGCGACATCCCCCCGTTCCGGTACACCGCGGCCATGGCCAACGAGATCGAGACGCGTTGGCAGGACACCTGGGCACGCGAGGGCACCTTCCACGCGCCGAACCCGACCGGTCCGCTGGCCGATCCGAGCCACCCCCGAGCCGACGCAGAGAAGCTGTACGTGCTGGACATGTTCCCGTACCCGTCGGGCGCGGGCCTGCACGTCGGCCACCCACTGGGCTACATCGGCACCGACTGCTACGCCCGCTACCAGCGGATGGCCGGCCGTAACGTGCTGCACGCGATGGGCTTCGACGCGTTCGGGCTGCCCGCAGAGCAGTACGCCGTGCAGACCGGTACCCACCCCCGGACCACCACCGTGGCGAACATCGAGCGGTACAAGGCGCAGCTGCGCCGCCTGGGACTGGCGCACGACGAGCGGCGCTCGGTGGCCACCATCGACACCGACTTCTACCGCTGGACTCAGTGGATCTTCCTGCAGATCTTCAACTCCTGGTACGACCGCGACGCCGGCCGGGCCCGTCCCATCGCCGAGCTGATCGCCGAGTTCGAGGGCGGCAACCGGCCCACGCCGGACGGCCGGTCCTGGGCCGAGCTGAGCGTCGCCGAGCGTCGCAGGGTCGTCGACGACCACCGGCTGGCGTACGTCTCGGAGGCGCCGGTGAACTGGTGCCCGGGGCTGGGCACCGTGCTGGCCAACGAGGAGGTCACCGCCGACGGCCGCTCCGACCGGGGCAACTTCCCGGTCTTCAAGCGCAACCTGAAGCAGTGGATGATGCGGATCACCGCGTACGGTGACCGGCTGCTGGACGACCTGGACAGCCTGGACTGGCCAGAGCCGATCAAGCTGATGCAGCGCAACTGGATCGGCCGGTCGCAGGGCGCGCACATCGACTTCGCCACGGCGGGCGAGCCGATCCGGGTGTTCACGACCCGGCCGGACACCATCTTCGGTGCCACCTACATGGTGCTGGCGCCCGAGCACGAGCTGGTCGACGCGCTGACGCCGACCGCCTGGCCGCAGGGCACCCGGGACGCCTGGACCGGCGGGCACGCCAGCCCCGCCGAGGCCATCGAGGCGTACCGCAAGGCGGCGGCCGCGAAGACCGACGTCGAGCGGCAGTCCGACTCCAAGGAGAAGACCGGCGTCTTCATCGGCGCGTACGCCACCAACCCGGTCACCGGCGGGCAGATCCCGATCTTCATCGCGGACTACGTGCTGGCCGGCTACGGCACCGGCGCGATCATGGCGGTGCCCGCGCAGGACGAGCGGGACTGGGCGTTCGCCGAGGTCTTCGAGCTGCCCATCGTGCGCACCGTGCAGCCGGCGGAGGGCTTCGACGGCACGGCGTACACCGGTGACGGCCCGGCCATCAACAGCGCCGCGCCCGAGCGCGGCCTGGACCTGAACGGCCTGGGGGTCGCCGACGCCAAGGCAGCGGTCATCCCGTGGCTGGAGGCGAACGGGCACGGGACCGGCGCGGTGACCTACCGGCTGCGGGACTGGCTGTTCTCCCGGCAGCGCTACTGGGGTGAGCCGTTCCCGATCGTCTACGACGAGACCGGCGCGGCCATCGCTCTGCCCGAGGAGATGCTGCCGGTCGAGCTGCCGGAGGTGGACGACTTCTCCCCGAAGACGTTCGACCCGGACGACGCCGACTCCAACCCGGAGACCCCGCTGTCCCGGCGGCGCGACTGGGTCGAGGTCGAGCTGGACCTGGGTGACGGGCCGAAGCGCTACACCCGCGAGACCAACGTGATGCCGCAGTGGGCCGGCTCCTGCTGGTACGAGATGCGCTACCTGGACCCGACCAACAGCGAGCGGTTCGTCGACGCCGAGAACGAGCGGTACTGGATGGGTCCGCGCGGCGACGGTGACTGCGGCGGCACCGACCTGTACGTCGGTGGCGCCGAGCACGCCGTGCTGCACCTGCTGTACGCGCGGTTCTGGCACAAGGTGCTGTTCGACCTGGGCCACGTGTCGTCGTTCGAGCCGTTCCGCAAGCTGTTCAACCAGGGCATGATCCAGGCGTACGCGTACACCGACTCGCGGGGCAGCTACGTGCAGGCCGAGGATGTGGTCGAGCGCGACGGCGCGTACTACCTGGAAGACCTGGTGGTCAACCGCGAGTACGGCAAGATGGGCAAGTCGCTGAAGAACGTGGTGACCCCCGACGAGATGTGCGCGGCGTACGGCGCGGACACCTTCCGGGTGTACGAGATGTCGATGGGCCCGCTGGAGGTGTCCCGCCCCTGGGAGACCCGGGCGGTGATCGGCTCGTACCGGTTCCTGCAGCGGGTGTGGCGGGCCGTCGTCGACGAGCAGACGGGCGAGCTGCGGGTCACCGACGACTCGGCCGACGAGGCGACCCGCCGGCTGCTGCACACGGTGATCGACGGGGTCCGTGGCGACATGGACGGCATCCGGTTCAACACCGCGATCGCCAAGCTGATCCAGCTGACCAACGGGCTGACCGGGCTGCCGGCCACGCCCCGTGAGGTGGCCGAGCCGCTGGTGCTGATGGTGGCGCCGTTCGCCCCGCACGTGGCCGAGGAGCTGTGGCGCAAGCTGGGCCACGACACCTCGCTGACGTACGCGGACTTCCCGGTCGCCGACCCGGCGCTGCTGGTGGCCGACACGGTGACCTACCCGGTGCAGGTCAACGGCAAGGTCCGGGGACGCGTCGAGGTGCCCGCCGACGCCGCCGACGAGACCGTCCGCGCGGCGGCCCTGGAGGCGGTCGCCGCGAGCCTGGCCGGCAAGGAACCCCGCAAGGTCATCGTGGTGAAGGGTCGAATGGTCTCGGTAGTCGTCTAACCCCGCCCGGCCACCCCGCCCCGCCCGGCCCGCCCGGTCGGCTTTTCCCGTCGATCTTGCACGTTCGGATGTCGTTCCGCACCCTGTGTCAGGGTTTGTCGGGACAGAAAGTGCAAGATCGACGGGCGCGGGGCGACGGGCGCGGGGCGCGGCCGGGGTTAGGTTGGGGGGTGGTGGCGGGTGCGGTTGGCGCGCCACCATTGGTGGATCAGTACGACGCTGGCGATCAGGCCGAGGCTGGCGGGGGCGGCGGCGTACCAGTTGACGTGGCCGGGGGAGCTGACGGCCGCGCCGATCGCCGCGTAGCCGAACGCGGTCGGCGCGGAGGCGATCACGCTGCCGACCAGGAACGGCACCACCCGCGCGCCGGTCGTGCCGTAGCCGTAGCTGACCAGGCCGAACCCCGCGATCGGCAGCAGCCGGACGGTGACCACGCCGAACACGCTCTGCCGGGCGAACCAGCCGTCGAGGCGGGCCAACCGACCGCGTACCCGTTCGGCCACGAACTCCCGGCCGAGGAGCCGGCCGACGGTGAAGCCGATCGCGGCGGCCACCAACGCGGCGCACAGGGCGTACGCGGCACCCTCCAGAGGGCCGAAGATCGCGCCCGCGGCGAGCGTCACGAAGGTACGGGGAACCAGCGCGACCAGGAGCAGAGCGCCGCCGAGGATCGCCGCCACCGGGGCGAGGTCGCCCAGCTGGTCGGCGAGCGCCGGCAGTCGCGCCGGATCCGGGCGGGGCACCACGAGCAGCAGCAGCCCGCAGCCGCCGATGAGCGCGAGCAGCAGCGCGAACCGGGCGGCCGACGGCTGCCGGAGCAGCCGCCGGACGTCGCGGATCATGCCCGGGCGGCGGCCACCGCTGAACGGCGCTCGTTACGGAGCCGGTCGGGCCAGGCGTCGTCGAGCGGTGGGAGCTGGTGTGCCCCGGTGGCCCAGCGCAGCAGCAGGTCGGCCAGGGCCGGGTTGCGCGCCAGCGCGGGACCGTGCGAGTAGGTGCCCAGCAGCTTGCCGCGCCAGGCGCCCTCGGTGGCGCCGTCGTTGCCCACGCCGGCGGTGACCCGGGCCAGCGGTGCGACCTCCGGGCCGAGGTGCGTGCGGCCACCGTGGTTCTCGAAACCGGTCAGCGGGGGCAGGCCCAGCCGAGGGTCGATCTCACCGGCCAACTCGCCGACGGCCCGGCTCTCGCCACGGTCGGACTTCAGGTCGAGCAGCTCCAGGCCGCGGCACTGCACACCCTTGGCGAAGAAGGACGTCCCGAGCAGCTGGTAACCGGCGCAGACACCGAAGACCACCGAGCCCTGGGCGACCGCCCGGTGCAGACCGCCGTCCGCGATGAGCCGCTGCGCGCCCAGCGCCTGCGGGCCGTCCTCACCTCCGCCGACGAGGTAGATGTCGGCCGTCGACGGCAGTTGCTGGTCGGAGCGGACCTCCAACACCTCGACGGGCATGCCGCGCTGGCGGGCCCGTCGGGCCAGGATCAGCGCGTTGCCCCGGTCACCGTAGGTGGACAGCAGGTCGGGGTAGATCCAGACGATACGCAGGCTCTCAGTTGACACGGTCCAACTCCGCTCGGATGTCCTGGAACGCGGTGTAGTTCGCGATGACCTCGAGCCGGCCGGGTGGGACCGACCGGACGGCGTCGTCGAACGTGCGGACGTGCTGGAAGGGCACGTCGTTGACGTCCAGCCGAACCGCCAGGTCGTATGCCCGGTCACCGGTGATCAACACCTGCCGGCCGCGGAGCGGGGCGAAGTCGACGTCGAACAGCCAGGAGGTGTCCAACCCGTCGGGGTCACGCGCGTTGATGGAGAGCAGGGTGGGCGCCTCGTCGGCCATGTCGAACGCCTCCAGCCAGCTGGCCGGGTTCTTGGCCAGCAGCAGCCGGATGTTGCGGCCGTCCCGGTCGACCTGCGCGTACCGGCCGGCGACCGAGGTCACGATGCCGAGCCGGGTCACCGCGTCGACGGGGCGTACGCCGAACTCGGCCGCCACCGCCAGCGCGGTCGCCGCGTTGCCCAGGTTGACCTTGCCGGGCAGCTGGAGGGAGACCTTGTGCCACGCCCCGGTGGGGTCGAGTACGCCCTCGTCCTCGACGACCCAGTTCGGCTCCGGACGGCGCAGCGCGCAGCCGGTGCACCACCACTGCTCGCCGGAGCGGGCGATGGTGGAGCCGCACTCCGGGCAGACCCAGGAGTCGTCGTGCCAGCGCTGGCCGGCGCTGAACCAGGTCACGTGCGGCGGATTGATGCCACGGGCCGGATCGGCCGGCGGGGTGGCGGCCCAGACCACCATCGGGTCGTCGGCGTTGGCCACCACCCGAACGTCGGTGTGCCGGACCAGGGCCGCGCGCCAGAGCTGCGCCATCATGGCGACCTCCTTGGCGCGGTCGAGCTGGTCGCGGGAGAGGTTGAGCAGGGCGACCACGTGCGGCTCGGTCGACTCCAGCACCTGGGCGAGGTAGTGCTCGTCGACCTCCAGCACCGCGTACGGGGTGCTGCCGGCCTTGGCCAGCGCCGAGGTGTGCCCGGTGGGCATGTTGGCGCCGAACGAGTTGGTGGCGACCCGCCCGAGTACGCCGACCGCGGCGGCGGTCAACCGGGTGGTGGTCGTCTTGCCGTTGGTGCCGGAGACCAGCGCGATGGCGCGGCCGGCCGACAGGTGCGCCAGCAGGTCCGGGTCGATCTTCAACCCGATCCATCCGCCGATCACCGAACCGTCGCCACGGCCGGCGGCCCGGGAGAGCGCCGCGGCGGTCCGTGACACGGAGCTGGCCACCTTGGCCCGTAGGGGCATTTTCGCGTCCGTCACGCGAGCGAGGTTACCGGACCGCCCGCCTCGCCAGATCGAGGCCGACGGTGAACCGTTCGGCCGTGGCATCCCGGCGGGCGGCCGGTGAGCGCTCGGCCGGACGGAGTCGATCAATGTCGGAAAGCGGACCACGCCGGGCGGGCGTACCGGCCCTCCACTCCGCTCCACCCCCTGTGACGTGCGGTTTTGCGACCGGATGGGACGCGCCACGCGGGCGAATCTGGTTGCAGGTGGAGGGAAGTGGAGTAGAGTGGGGCCCAATGGTGAGGCCGGGAGGGCTCACCGGCCCGGGGGGTCAGCGGCGCCGCGAACGCCGCTCAAGGGCGAGGGGGTTGGGCCGATGTTTCTCGGCACCCATACCCCGCGCCTGGACGAGAAGGGCCGGTTGATCCTTCCGGCCAAGTTCCGGGATGAGCTGGCAGGGGGTGTCGTGGTCACCAAAGGGCAGGATCGCTGTCTCTATGTCTTTCCGACACCCGAGTTCCAACGGATCGCGGAGCAGTTGCGCGCGCAGCCGATGACGCACAAGGCGGCCCGGGCCTACAGCCGGGTCTTCTTCGCCAGCGCGCACGACGAGGTGCCGGACAAGCAGGGCCGCGTGACGATCCCTGCGCACCTTCGGGAGTATGCGGCGCTCGACCGGGACTTGGTGGTCATCGGCGCGAGCACACGGGTCGAGATCTGGGACAAGGTCGCCTGGGAGACCTACCTCGCCGAGAGCGAAGACGACTTCGCCGACATCGAGGAGGGGGTGCTGCCCGGCGGTCTGTAGGGCGGAACGGCGCCCGACGTACTGCGAGATCTCCAGCCGCTTTCGAGTTCCTGGCATCACTTCCCCGGTGCCAGGCGCACGATCCAGTAATCCGGCGGAAGTCGGTGTCCGGCGGGAGCGGATGGGGATCTGGCGGTACGACGGGAGCGCCGTCTCGACGGCAGGCGCGCGAGAAGAACGGACGTTCAAACCAGTGGGGGTCATCATGGGGGAGTTGCGCGGCACGCACGTGCCGGTGCTGCTTGAGCGGTGTCTCGAGCTGCTGGCCCCCGCGCTGGGGCGAGGCGGCCGGACGGTGCACGTCGACGCGACGCTCGGCCTGGCCGGGCACGCGGAGGCGGTGCTCGAGGCGCATCCGGAGACCGTCCTGATCGGGCTCGACCGGGACACTGAGGCGCTCGCCCACGCACGGGTGCGGTTGGCGCGGTTCGCCGACCGGGTGCACCTGGAGCACGCCGTCTACGACGAGCTGCCCGACGTGCTCCAGCGGCTGGGTTATCCGGGCATCGACGGGATCCTGTTCGACCTGGGTGTCTCGTCGCTGCAACTGGACGCGCCCGACCGCGGGTTCGCGTACGCGCAGGACGCGCCGCTGGACATGCGGATGGACCAGACGCGGGGGGTGACCGCCGAAGAGGTGGTCAACACGTACGCCCATCCCGATCTGGCCCGGGTGCTGCGGGTGTACGGCGAGGAGAAGTTCGCCGGGCGGATCGCCTCGGCGATCATCCGGGAGCGCGAGCGCACCCGGATCACCTCGTCGGCGCGGCTGGCCGAGCTGGTCCGGGAGTCGATTCCGGCACCAGCCCGACGAACGGGCGGGCACCCGGCAAAGAGAACGTTTCAGGCTTTACGGATCGAGGTAAACAGAGAGCTGGCAGCGCTGGAGACAGCGCTGCCGTCCGCGCTCGACGCACTGACCGTGGGTGGTCGCATGGTGGTCCTGTCCTACCACTCGTTGGAGGACCGACTCACCAAGGCGGCGCTCGCGGACCGGGTCCGCAGTAAGGGCCCGGTCGACCTCCCGGTGGAGCTGCCCGGCTCCGGTCCGACGTTCCGGCTGCTCAGCCGGGGCGCCGAACTACCCGGCGAGGCGGAGGTCGCCGCGAACCCGCGCGCCGCCTCGGTGCGGTTGCGGGCAGCGGAACGGCTCGATCCGGATGCGGCAGTAAAGGGGCGGACCGACCGCGAACGGTCCCGCCGACGAGTGAGGGCGATGCACCAACCGGGGACGGGGTCGACGGGATCCGTGGGGGATCCGGCGACGCCGGCGGACGGCAGAGGGACGGATGTAGAGGGGGAGGGGACATGAACATTGACAAGCGCGACCGCCGGGACGTCACCGGCGGCGGGCAGCGCGCACCGCGGTCGGGGGGCCGGACCGCGGCGGAGCGAGCCCCGCGCGTGGGGAACGGTACGCCACGCATCGATCGGGTCAACCGGCAGGGGGAGGCTCGCGCCCGGGGGGCGCGCGAGTTCCCCACCCAGGGCAACGCCGCGCTGCGTCCGGTCGAGAAGTCCGGCGCCACGGCGAAGAACCGTCCGCCGCGGCTGCGGGTGGCGCCACCGCCACCGGTGTCGGTGCCGCGCGCGCCGTTCGCGGCGCTGATCGTGGTGCTGGTGGTCGGCGGGGTGTTCGGCATCCTGGCGGTCAATACCAAGATCAATGAGAACGCGTTCCGGCTGGAGAAGCTGCAGCAGCAGCAGGCCCGACTGGACCTGGAGAAGCAGCAGCTCGACAGGCAGATCGCCGACTTCGAGGCGCCGGGGAACCTGACCGCCGAGGCGCGTCGCCTGGGTCTGGTGGACGCCGGTGAGCCGGGCTACATCCGGCTGCCGGACGGCAAGCTGCCCCTCGGGGTGCCCAAGCCGGCGACCGGCGAGCCGTCGGTCACCAGCCAGGGCGCGGGAGGCTGACCGGTGCCACCGAGGTCGGACGAGCCGCGCCGGGACCCCACGGGGTCCCGGCGCGGCTCTCGCCGTGACGCCACCGACTCCGAGTCGCGCACGGGTGAGCTGGGGATCGGTGGCATCTCCGGCGCTCGGGCGTACACCCCGAGGGGGCGGACGGTCCGGGAGGAGCGCGGCACGCCCGCGCGCGGCGCAAACGCCGAGCAGCGGCGTACCCCTCGTGGCAGCTCGCGGTCGGGCGACCCGTTCCGGCCGGCGTTGCAGGTGCTCGACGGCGGCCGGGCCGCCGCCCGCGCCGGCCGGCGTGACGCCCCGGCAGCTGGCCGCAGCGGGGTCGTGCGCACTGTCGCGCCGCGGACCCCGCGCGGCGTCCCCGGCGACGTCCCGCCACCGCGTCGCCGCACCACGCCGCGCGCGCCCGGTCGCGGCGACCGTCCGACGGCCCGTCGGCCCTCCCGCAAGCCGCCCCGCCCGCCGAAGCTCGCCGACCCGCGGCTGCGGCTGCGCCTGGGTACCGTGCTCACCCTGGCGCTCTTCGTCGCCATCGGGGTGCGGTTGATCTTCCTACAGACGGTCGACACCCCCGCCTACGCCGGTGGTGGCGTCGCCGACCGGACCCGCACCGTGGAGTTGCCCGCGCCGCGCGGCGCGATCTACGACTTCCGGGGCGAGCCGCTGGCGCACAGCGTCGAGGCGCGATACGTGTTCGCCGACCCGACGCTTATCGAAGACCGGTCCAAGCCCGGGTGGATCGGCGCGGACGCCACCGCCAAGGCGCTCTCCCCGTTGCTCGGTATTCCGGCGTCGAAGCTGACCGAGCTGATGAAGCCCCGCAAACTGGAGAACGGCAACGCCTCGCGTTTCGAGTACCTGGCCCGGGGGGTGGAGATCCCCACCGCCAAGCAGGTGCTGGACCTGGACCTGCCCGGCATCGGGGTGCACCGAGACGAGCGTCGTGAGGTGCCCGGCGGCGACCTGGCGGCCAACCTGATCGGCTTCACCAGCCCGGACATGGACGGCCTGGAGGGGTTGGAGGCCCGCTACGACGACCTGCTCTCCGGGCAGGACGGCCGGCGGGTGTACGAGGCCGGCCTCGGTGACCTCGCGGCGCCGATCCCCGGCGGCTACAGCAAGACGACGCAGGCCAAGCCGGGCAGCTCGATCGCGCTCACCATCGACCGGGACCTGCAGTTCCGTTGCCAACAGATCCTCAGCGCGGGGATGGCGGGTCAGCGCGGCGCGACCGCCGCCGCCGTGGTCATCGACGTCGCCACCGGCGAGGTACGGGCCCAGGCCAGCGATCCCACCTACAACGCCGCGAAGCCGACCCCGAGCGACCCGGTCGCCCGGGAGGACGCGGCGACCAGCTTCGTGATCGAGCCGGGCTCGGTGCACAAGGCCATCACCTACGCCGCCGCGCTCCAGGAAGGGGTGATCACTCCGGACACCACCCTGCCGATCGCGAACAGCATCAAGATGGGCGACACCTGGTTCTCGGACACGCACCCCGCCAACGGCAAGAAGATGAGCATTCCGGGAATGCTGGCCTTCTCGTCGAACGTCGGCGCGATCACGGTCGCCGACAAGCTCGGCAAGGACCGGCTGATCGACTACCAGAAGCGGTTCGGGCTGGGTCAGCCCACCCGCGAGGGCCTGCCCGGCGAGGCCGGCGGCCGGCTGCTGCCGGCCGCCGAGTGGAGCGGCTCGTCGTACGGCTCGGTGCCGATCGGGCACAGCGTCGATGCCACGCCGCTGCAGATGGCAGCCGCGTACGCCGCCATCGCCAACGACGGCACGTACGTGCAGCCGCACCTGGTGAAGGAGACGATCGGCCCGGACGGCAAGCGGACCCCGGCGCCCGCGCCGGTCACCCGCTCCGTGCTCAGCCCGCAGAACGCGGCGGCGCTGCGCACCATGCTGGAGGCGGTCACCACTGTCGAGGGCGCCACCGGCACCCTGGCCGCGGTCCCCGGCTACCGGGTCGCCGGCAAGACCGGCACCGGGTGGCGTCGGGTCGACGGCAAGAGGCAGCCCGGTGAGGTGTCCTCGTTCATCGGCATGGCCCCCGCCGAGAAGCCCCGGTACGTGATCGCGGTCTTCGTGTACGCCCCCGGGGGTGGTGGCGCGGCGATCGCCAACCCGGCGTTCCGGGAGATGATGCAGTTCACGCTGCGTCACTACCGGGTGCCGCCGTCGCCGGCCGGTTCCGCACCGAAGTTCGTGGTCTATCCGCGCTGAGCAGCGTGGGCGCGACATCATCGGTGAGTGCCGACGAACCACCGGGGCGGCTGTGCGGCCGGAACCGGACGACCGGGTAGGGTCTGACGCCGTGCCCGGCAATCCACGTCCACGTACCGTGACCGGCGTCCGGCTCGGTGATCTCGCCGCCCGGCTCGCCGTCGACCTGCCGGCGGACGCCGCCGACGTGGTCGTCACGGGTGCCACCCACGCGAGCCAGGAGGTCCGCCCCGGCGACCTGTACGCGGCCCTGCCCGGTGCCCGCCGCCACGGCGCGGAGTTCGCCGTCGGCGCGGCCGAGGCCGGCGCGGTGGCCCTGCTGACCGACCCGGCCGGCGCGGAGCTGGCGGCGGCGAGCGGTCTGCCCGCCCTGGTCGTCCCCGACCCGCGTGCGGTGCTCGGCGAACTGGCGTCGGCCGTGTACGGCGACCCGACCGCCGACCTGACCGTCATCGGCATCACCGGCACGGCTGGAAAGACGTCCACGGCGTACCTGGTGGAGTCGGGGCTGCGCGCCGCCGGACACACCACCGGGCTGATCGGCACCGTGGAGACCCGCCTCGGTGATCTCGTGATCGACAGCGTGCGGACCACCCCGGAGGCGACCGACCTGCACGCGATGCTGGCCACCGCCCGCGAGCGTGGGGTCACCGCCGTCGTCATGGAGGTCTCCAGTCACGCGCTGGCCATGGGCCGGGTGGGTGGGGTGCGGTTCGTGGTGGGCGGTTACACGAACTTCGGCTCCGACCACCTGGACTTCCACGCCGACAGCGCCGACTACTTCGCCGCCAAGGCGCAGCTCTTCGACGGCCGGTGCGCGGTCGAGGTGCTCAACCGCGACGATCCGGCGCTCACGCCGCTCTACAAGCCGGCGACGGTCAGCTACTCGGCGGCCGGTGACCCCACCGCGACGTGGTGGGCGGACGGCGTCGACGGCGAGGGGTACGCGCAGCGGTTCACCGCCCACGGCCCGGACGGCGTGGTCGTGTCCGCCGGGGTGGCGCTGCCGGGCCGGCACAACGTGGCCAACGCGCTGTTGGCCATCGCCGCGCTGGTGGGCGCCGGGGTGGACCCGCAAACCGCCGCGGACGGGGTGGCCGCCTGCGGTGGGGTGCCCGGTCGCCTGCAACTCGTCGACGTCGCCGGGCCGGTACGCGGGGTCGTCGACTACGCGCACAAGGCGGACGCGATCGTGGCGGCGCTGGCCGCGCTGCGGGAGCTCAGCGCCGGACGCCTGATCTGCGTGATCGGCGCCGGTGGGGACCGTGACCGGGGCAAGCGGCCGGTGATGGGCGCCGCCGCCGCCGAGGGGGCCGACGTGGTGCTGGTGACCGACGACAACCCGCGCACCGAGGACCCGGCCGAGATCCGTGCCGAGGTCCTCGCCGGGGCGTACCGGGCCGACACCGCCGCCCGGATCATCGAGGTGGCCGGTCGGCGGGACGCGATCGACGAGGCGGTCCGACTGGCCGAGCCGGGCGACGTGATCGCTCTGCTCGGCAAGGGCCACGAGCGAGGCCAGGAGGTGGCGGGCGAGGTGTTCCCGTTCGACGACAGCACCGAGCTGGCCGACGCGCTGCGGGCCCGCTTCGCCGACCGGGCGGGTCAGCAGTGATCGCCCTGACCCTGGCCGAGGTGGCCACGGCCGTCGACGGGCGGCTCGTCGCCGCCGACCCGGACACCACCGTCACCGGTTCGGTCGAGTTCGACTCGCGCAAGGTCGGGCCCGGTTCGCTCTTCGTGGCGTTCCCGGGGGAGAAGGTCGACGGGCACGACTACGCGGCGACCGCCATCGAGGCTGGCGCGGTGGCCGTGCTCGGCAGCCGTGCGGTGCCCGGGGTGCCGATGGTGCTGGTCGAGGACGCGCTGACCGCGATGGGCCGGCTGGCCCGCGCGGCGGTGGCCCGGCTGCCCGAGCTGACCGTGGTCGGGGTGACCGGCTCGTCCGGCAAGACCACCACGAAGGACCTGATCGGCCAGCTCACCGCCCGGCTCGGCGCCACGGTCGCACCGCCCGGCTCGTTCAACAACGAGCTGGGTCACCCGTACACGGCTCTGCTGGCCGGGCCGGACACCCGCTACCTGGTCATGGAGAAGGGCGCGCGGGGTATCGGGCACGTGCGCTACCTGTGCGAGCTGGTGCCGCCGCGGATCTCGGTGGTGCTCAACGTCGGCACGTCGCACATCGGTGAGTTCGGCTCGCAGGAGGCGATCGCCCAGGCCAAGGGCGAACTGGTCGAGGCCCTGCCGGCCGACGGGCTGGCCGTGCTGAACGCCGACGACCCCCGGGTCGACGCCATGTCGAGCCGTACCCAGGCCCGGGTGGTCCGCTACGGCGAGGCGCCGGACGCCGACCTGCGCGCCGAGGACGTCACGCTCGACGAGCGGGGGCACCCGTCGTACACCCTGGTCACGCCGGAGGGGCGCGCGGCCGTACGGCTCGCGCTGACCGGCCGCCACCAGGTCGGTAACACGCTCGCCGCCGCCGCGGTCGCCCGGGAGCTGGGCATGCCGCTGGCCGAGCTGGCCACGGCGCTCGGCGAGCTGGGGCTGAAGTCCACCCGGCGGATGGACGTCTTCGACCGGCCGGACGGAGTGACGGTCATCGACGACTCGTACAACGCCAACCCGGCCTCGATGGCGGTCGCGCTCCGGGCGCTCTCCAGCCTCGGACGTGAGAGGCGTACCGTCGCGGTGCTCGGTTACATGGCCGAGCTGGGCCCGTTCGAGCGCGACGGCCACGCCGAGGTCGGCCGGCTCGCGGCCGAGCTGGGTGTCGACCGGCTGCTCGTGGTGGGCGAGCCGGCCGCGCCGATCCACGAAGGCGCGACAGAGGTAGCGAACTGGGGAGGAGAGTCGGTGCTGCTCACCGATCAGGCGGCGGCCGTCGAGGTGCTGCGGGGCGAGCTACGGCCGGGCGACGTCGTCCTGGTCAAGGGCTCCCGGTACCGGACCTGGGAGGTGGCGGACGCGCTGCGCGCCGACGCCGCCGGGGAGGCCGGTCGATGAGGGCGGTCATCGTCGCCATCGGGGTGGCCTTCCTCGTCTCGCTGTTCTGCACCCCGATCGCGATCAAGGTGTTCACCCGGCTCAAGGCGGGCCAGCCGATCCGGTCCGACGGCCCGGCCATGCACCAGGGCAAGAAGGGCACGCCCACGATGGGCGGTGTGGTCTTCATCCTGGCCACGGTGATCGCGTACGTGGCCGGGCACCTGGCCCTGACCACGCTGCCGGACGCCCAGATCGCGCAGGTGGAGCCGACCATCACGGCGCTGGTGCTGCTGGGGCTGATGGTGTTCTCGGGCGCGGTGGGCTTCCTCGACGACTTCCTCAAGGTGCGCAAGCGCAACAGCGCCGGCCTCAACAAGCGCGGCAAGTTGCTCGGCCAGATCCTGGTCGGCGCGATCTTCGGGGTGATCGCGCTGTGGTTCCCGAGCACGATGACCGACGCGACGGGCAAGGCCACCAACACCCAGACCGTGGGCAGCACCACACTGAGCTTCATCCGGGACATCGACTTCCTGGAGGTCAGCAAGGTCGGCGCGGTGATCATCTTCATCTTCGTGGTGATGGCCGCGACGAACGGCGTCAACCTCACCGACGGCCTGGACGGCCTCGCCACCGGCGCGTCGGTGATGGTGCTCGCCGCGTACGCGCTGATCGCGTTCTGGCAGTACCGGCACTGGTGTGCCGACCCGAGCTACAAGCAGCCGTACTGTTACGAGGTCCGGGACCCGTTGGAGATCGCGCTGATAGCCGGGGCCGCCGCCGGGGCCTGTGTGGGCTTCCTGTGGTGGAACACGTCCCCGGCGCGGATCTTCATGGGTGACACCGGGGCGCTGGGGCTGGGTGGCCTGATCGCCGGTATGGCGATGTCGACCCGCACGATCCTGCTGCTGCCGATCATCGGTGGGCTCTTCGTGATCATCACGATGTCCGTGGTGATCCAGATCATCTCCTTCCGGACCACCGGTAAACGTGTGTTCCGGATGTCACCGTTGCAGCACCACTTCGAGTTGGCCGGTTGGAGCGAGGTCAACATCGTGGTCCGGTTCTGGATCATCGCCGGCATCGGCGTGGCCATCGCCCTGGGCCTGTTCTACAGCGAGTTCCTGGCCAACATGACCTGACCCGCTGGACGCCGGCCCCGGGGTCGGGTCGGCCCCGGCGTGGGCGCTGCTGCTGGGCCCCGCATAGCGCTGCGACTGGGCCCGAGTGCCCGAGTGCCCGGGGGCTCGGTGGCACGGGGTGGCAGAGTGCTCGGCGCGTCCTTTGCTCTGCTTCAACGGAGGCAACAGTCGGGCGACCGAACTGTTGCGCGGGTTGAAGCAGAGCAAAGGACGCGGTAGGGAAGGATGCCTCGCCACCGGCCGGTGGCCCGGCGTGGGTCCGACGGACCGCGTCACCTCCCGACACGCCCGGTGCGGCGTTGTCGGCCTGTCGGGCGTGCCGAGCGGTGATGATGTCCGTGTGGGGGAGGAACGAGACACCGAAGACAGGACAGTCGGTCGGCGGCGACGGTCACCGACCGTGGAAGCGGGACGTGCCGCGGAGGCTGGGAGTCAGTCGGACGAGACGCGTGCCGCGGAACCGGGTGCGGCGGCCCGGCGGGACGTGGCAGCGGAGACGCCGTCGCCGCTGCGCGGGCTGGACGCGGCCGCTGGACTGGCCGCGCTGCGGGGCCTGCTGGACCGGCCGCTGGCCTCCTACTACCTGCTGCTGTCCAGCGCCGGCCTGCTGCTGCTCATCGGGTTGACCATGGTCTTCTCGGCGACCAGCGTGAAGGACTACGCCGAGGACGGCAACGCGTCGGCCTCGTTGACCAAGCAGGCGATCTTCGCGGTGATCGGCATCGGCGCGTTCTGGGCGTGTCAGCGACTGCCCGCCAGCACCTACCGCTCCCTCGGCCGGCCGCTGCTGTTCACCGCGGTGGCACTGCTGCTGGTGCTCAACCTGCTGGTCGCGTACGGCCGGCTCGCCAACCTGAAGTCGGTCACGCTCGGGCCGATCGAGGCGCGGCTGAACTGGCTGTTCGTCGGTGGGATCCAGCTCCAGCCGTCCGAGCTGGCCAAGTTCGCGCTGGTCCTCTGGGGCGCGCACGTGATTGCCCGCAAGGGGGCAGCGCTGGGCTGGTTGCGGGAGCTGGCCACCCCGCTCTTCCCGGTGATGGGCCTGCTCTTCGTACTGGTGGGCTACAACGACACCGGCACGATGCTCTGCCTGCTGGCCCTGGTGGTCGGCCTGCTCTGGGCAGCCGGCGTGCGGATGCGGGTCTTCGGCGCGCTGACCGTGGCCGGTCTGCTCGGCGTCGGCCTGCTCATCGCGGTCGCCTCGCTGGGCGCCGGTTCCGGCGAGCGCGGTTCGGAGAACTACCGGCTGGCGCGGCTGACGTCGTTCATCAACCCGCCCGACCCGCAGGAGTGCAAGCTCGACGGCTGCCTCCAGCTCTACCAGGGCCGGCTGGCCATCGAGCACGGTGGCTGGTTCGGCGTCGGGCTGGGCAAGGGCAGTGTCAAGTGGGACTGGCTGCCCGAGGCCCACAACGACTTCATCTTCGCGATCATCGCCGAGGAGTTGGGCGTGATCGGCTGTGCCGTGCTGCTCGCCCTGTTCGCCGTGCTCGCGTACACCGGTCTGCGGATCGCCCGGCGGGTCGACGACCCGTTCCGGAGGCTCGCCGCCGCCGCCGTCACGACCTGGCTGGTGAGCCAGGCGGTGATCAACATCGGCGGCGTGGTCGGGCTGCTGCCGATCACCGGTCTGCCGCTGCCGTTCATCTCCGACGGCGGAAGTGCCCTGGTCGTGACGTTGGCGGCGATCGGGATGCTGGCGTCCTTCGCCCGCGCCGAACCCGATGCGGCCAGAGCACTGCATGCCCGTCCGCCGGCCCGGTGGGTCCGACTACTCTGGGCCCCGTTGCCGCCGCTTCCCGGCCGGCGTCGCCGACCGGCGACGCCACCGGCGGCCCGAGGGCCAGTGCCCCGGTCGCGGGAGCGGCGGAAGGACGACCAGGCCGCACCGCGCGGCGTCCGGCAGGGCCGGAGCCGTCAGGGTACGGCGAGCGAGAGGAGACGCTGATGGGTCCGCTGCGTTCGGTGGTGCTCGCGGGAGGTGGCACCGGGGGGCACGTCTACCCGCTGCTCGCCTTCGCCGACTGCCTGCGCCGACACGACCCGGGCGTCCGGATCACCTGTCTCGGCACACCCAAGGGCATGGAGAACGACCTGATCCCGCCGCACGGCTACGACCTGCGGCAGATCCCGGCGTACCAGCTGCCCCGGTCGGTCAACATGAACCTGGTCCGTACCCCGGGCCGGATGTGGACCGCGGCCCGCGCGGCGGGCAAGGTGATCGACGAGGTGCGCGCCGACGCGGTGGTCGGCTTCGGCGGGTACGTCTCCGTGCCGGCCTACCTGGCCGCCTGGCGACGCGAGCTGCCGATGGTGATCCACGAGGTGAACGTGCCGCCGGGCGTCGCCAACCGCCTCGGCATGAAGTTCACCAAGAACGTGGCCGTCGGTTTCCCGCACCAGCCGAGTCAGGCCGAGTCGCTGCGGGACGCCACCGTGGTGGGTGTGCCGCTGCGCCGCAGCATCGCCGCGCTGGACCGGTACGCGATGCGCAATGCCGCCCGCGCCCGGTTCGGCCTCCGCCCGGATCTGCCGGTGCTCTTCGTGGCGGGCGGTTCGTCCGGCGCGCGCTCGGTCAACCTGGCGGTCTCCGGGGCGGCGAAGGAGTTGGCCCGCAACGGTGTGCAGGTGCTGCACGTGATGGGCGCCCGCAACGAGCCGGTGCCGATCCCCACCGACCTGCCGGTCCCGTACGTGACGCTGCCGTACCTGTCCGAGATGGAGCTGGGCTACGCGGCAGCCGACCTGATGCTGGCCCGGGGCGGTGCGATGACGGTCGCCGAGGTGGCCGCGATCGGCCTGCCGACGATCTTCGTGCCGTACCCGCACAGCAACCAGGAGCAGCGGCGCAACGCCCTGCCCGTGGTGGAGGCCGGCGGCGGTCTGCTCGTCGACGACGCGGAGCTGACCCCGGACTGGCTGGAGCGGGCGGTCATCCCGCTGATCCGCGACCCGCAACGGCTGTATGCGATGGGCGCCGCCGCGTCCGCGTACGGGCGGCGCGACGGTGACGAGGCGCTGCGCTCGTTCGTCCTCGAGGCGGTGGCCCGATGACCGCGCAGTTCACGCCGGCCGGCACGCTGACCGCCGAGGACCTGGGCGCCGTGCACCTGATCGGCGTGGGCGGGGTGGGCATGCTCGGCGTGGCCCGGCTGCTGCTCACCCGGGGCATCCAGGTCTCCGGTAGCGACCTGCGCGAATGGCCGTCGCTGGCGGGCCTGCGGGCGCTCGGCGGCACCATCTACCTCAGCCACGAGGCGTCCAACCTGGACGGGGTGGACACCGTCGTCTACTCCTCGGCCATCCCGGAGGACCACCTGGAACTGGTCGAGGCCCGTCGCCGTGGCCTGCGGGTGCTGCACCGCTCGGAGGCCCTCGCGGCAGCGATGACCGGCCGCCGGGCGATCGCGGTCGCCGGTACGCACGGCAAGACCACCACCACGTCGATGGTGACGATGGTGCTCCAGCAGGCCGGTGTGGACCCGTCCTTCGTGATCGGTGGGGAGATCTCCGAGGTCGGCTCGGGCGCCCACCACGGCACCGGCGAGCACTTCGTGGTCGAGGCCGACGAGAGCGACCGCTCGTTCCTCATCTACCGCCCGTACGTCTCGATCATCACGAACGTCGAGCCGGACCACCTGAACACCTACGGCGACTACGCGACGCTGGAGGCGGCGTTCGCGGAGTTCGCGCGGCTCACCGACCCGAGCGGGTTCATCATCACCTGTGCCGACGACCCGGGCGGCCGGCGGCTGGCGGCGACCCTGCGCGCCGAGGGACGGCGGGTGTTCACCTACGGCGCGGCCGACGACGCCGACCTGCGGCTGACCGAGATCGCCTCCTCCGCGCGCGGCGTGCGCTACCTGGCCGCGATCGACGGACGATCGCTGGGCGAGTTCCGGCTGCCGGTGCCGGGGCGGCACATGGGGCTCAACAGCGCCGCGGCGGTGCTGACGGCGTACCTGCTCGAACTGCCCCTGGAGGCGGCGGAGGCCGCGCTCGCGGTCTTCCCCGGCGTGCGGCGGCGTTTCGAGCGCAAGGGTGTCGCGGACGGCGTGCTGGTCTACGACGAGTACGCCTACCACCCGACCTCGATCACGCTGGCGTTGCAGACGCTGCGCGAGGTGGCCGGGGACGGGCGGCTGATCGTCGTCTTCCAGCCGTACCGGCTGTACCGCACCCGCGACAACCAGGCGGAGATCGCCGAGGCGCTGGCCATCGCCGACGAGGTGGTGCTGCTGGAGGTCTTCGGGCCGGGCGAGCTGCGCCAGCCGGGCGAGGGCTCGGCGGCGCTGATCGCGGCGGTGGACCTGCCGGCCGACCGCAAGGTGTTCGTCGACTCGTGGGAGGCCGTGCCGGGCGAGGTGGTCCGGCGGGCCCGTACGGGCGACGTCGTGGTCACCATGGGCGCCCCGCCGATCTCGTTGATGGGTGACGAGCTGCTGGCGGCGTTGGGGGCGCGTACCGTCGGCTCCTCGGCGACCGCGGCCGTCGACGAGCTGGCGACGACCCCGGCGATCGGCCAGCCGGTGCCGGGCGGGTCGACCGCCGGTGGCGACGGGGCGGCCCTCGGCGCCGCCGCACCGGACGGCGCGACGCCCACGGCCGGATGAGCCCCGGCCCCGCCCGCGGGCGGACCAGCCCGTCCGACGGCGGCTCGCCACGGCGCGGTCCGGTCCGGCGTTGGCAGTTGGTCCGGGCCGGCAGCGACGCGGTGCCGGCGTCGACCCGCCGGTTCATGGCCCGCGCCCGGCAGCGCCGGATGCGGGCGGCCATGCCGTGGGCGGTGGCTGCCGGGGTGCTGGCGCTCGTCGGGCTGATCGCCTGGACGGTGCTCGGCACCGGACTGTTCGGGGTCCGGTCGGTCACCGTCGAGGGCGCCAAGCTGGTCACGGACGTGCAGGTACGCGACGCGGTGGGGGTCGCCGACGGGGTGCCGCTGGCGCGGGTGGATCTCGCGGCCGCCGCGCGTCGGGTCGGTGAGTTGGCGCCGGTGGAGCGGGCCACGGTGACGCGGGACTGGCCGGGCACGCTGGTGGTGCGGGTGACCGAGCGGACGCCGGTGGCGGTGGTGCCGCAGGCGGACGCGTTCACCGTGATCGACGGCAGCGGTGTGGCGTTCCAGACGGTGGCCCGCCGCCCGGCCGGGCTGCCGCTGGTGCGGGTGGTCCGACCCGCCGCGGCCGATCCGGACACCCGGGCCGCGCTGGAGGTGCTCGGCGCGCTGACCCCGCAGTTGCGTGCGGAGTTGGTGGACGTGAGCGTGGCGGGTCTGGCTCGGATCAGCCTGCGGCTGCGGGGGGAGCGCACGGTGGTCTGGGGGGACGCCACGCGGAGCGCGGACAAGGCCCGGGTGGCCACCGCGCTGCTCGGGGAGGACAGCGAGCGGATCGACGTGAGCGCACCGGACGTGGTGACCTTCCGCTGACGGGTGGCCGGACCATGGACGTGACGAGTCGCGCTCCGGCCGGCGACACGCCGGCCGGGTCCTTGGCTCCTGGCGCGGCGGCGCTTACGTTGCCCCGAAGAGGATCAGTGGTTGACATAACTGTAAGCCTCTAGTAGAGGGTTAGGGTTCACCTCTGATCTTCGCTGGTGGCGCTGTCGTCGGCCGCTGGGCTGGCCACGCCGTACCCGGTCGGCCGAAGCCAATCTCGAAGGGAAAGGACCGGAGATGACACCTCCGCACAACTACCTGGCGGTCATCAAGGTCGTCGGCATCGGGGGCGGCGGCGTCAACGCCGTCAACCGGATGATCGAGGTTGGGCTCAAGGGCGTCGAGTTCATCGCGATCAACACCGATGCTCAGGCGCTGCTGATGAGTGACGCCGACGTCAAGCTCGACGTCGGCCGCGAGCTGACCCGCGGGCTGGGCGCGGGTGCCAACCCGGACGTCGGCAAGAACGCCGCCGAGGACCACCGCGACGAGATCGAGGAGGTGCTCAAGGGCGCCGACATGGTCTTCGTGACCTGCGGCGAGGGTGGCGGCACCGGCACCGGCGGCGCGCCCGTGGTGGCGAACATCGCCCGCAAGCTCGGCGCGCTGACCATCGGCGTGGTGACCCGGCCGTTCTCGTTCGAGGGCAAGCGCCGGCAGGTGCAGGCCGAGTCCGGGATAGACGAACTGCGTAACCAGTGCGACACCCTGATCGTCATCCCGAACGACCGGCTGCTGGCGCTCGGCGACCGCAACATCAGCATGATGGACGCGTTCCGCACCGCCGACCAGGTGCTGCTCTCCGGTGTCCAGGGCATCACCGACCTGATCACGACCCCGGGTCTGATCAACCTGGACTTCGCCGACGTCAAGAGCGTGATGAGCGGTGCGGGCAGCGCGTTGATGGGCATCGGCAGCGCCCGCGGGGAGAACCGCGCGGTCGAGGCGGCCGAGGCGGCCATCTCGAGCCCGCTGCTGGAGCAGAGCATGGACGGCGCGCGCGGCGTGCTGCTCTCCATCGCCGGTGGCTCCGACCTGGGCCTGTTCGAGATCAACGACGCGGCGCAGCTGGTCACCGACGCGGCCCACCCGGACGCCAACATCATTTTCGGCGCGGTCATCGACGACGCACTCGGCGACGAGGTGCGGGTGACCGTGATCGCGGCGGGCTTCGACGGCGGCACGCCGGCCTACAAGGCGGCCGAGTCGCCCCGCAAGACCAACACCAACCAGCCGGCGCCGCAGACCACCCCGGTGCCGCCGCCGGCCACCCTGCCGGCACCGACGCAGTCGCCCCGCCGGGTGCTCTTCGACGACGTCGACGTGCCCGACTTCCTCAAGAACGGCTCCTGAGCGCCGCCGATGACCGACAGCTCAGCCACGGTACGACCGGACCGGCGCGCGGAACTCGCGGCCGGTCTGGCGACGGTACGGGCCCGGATCGCCGAGGCCTGCGACCAGGCGGGCCGGGACCCCGCCGACGTCACCATGATCGCCGTGACCAAGACGTACCCGGCCGGGGACGTGGTGGCGTTGGCCGGCCTCGGGGTGGCCGACGTGGGGGAGAACCGCGATCAGGAGGCCGCCGGCAAGGCGGCCGAGGTGGCCGCCGCCGGTGTCCGTCCACGCTGGCACTTCATCGGGCAGTTGCAGCGCAACAAGGCCCGTTCGGTGGTCCGTTACGCCGACGTCGTGCACTCGGTGGACAGCGTACGGCTGGCCCGGGCCCTGGACGGCGCGGCGGCGCAGCGGGACCGGCCGTTGGACGCCTTGGTGCAGGTGAGCATCGACGGCGACCCGGCGCGGGGCGGCGCTCTGCCGGGGTCGGCCGACCCGGAGTCCGGCCTGGACACGGTCGCCGCGGCGGTCGCCGAGGCGTCCGGGCTGCGGCTGGCCGGCCTCATGGCGGTCGCGCCGCTGGGCTGGCCGCCGGATCGCGCCTTCGCCCGGCTGGCCGAGATCGCCGAGGCGTTCCGATCGGTCCATCCGGGAGCGACAGCGTTGTCGGCGGGGATGAGCGGCGACCTGGAAATCGCGATCCGCTACGGCGCGACACATGTCCGCGTCGGTAGCGCGTTGCTCGGAATGCGTCCCACGCTGCGGTAGCCTGACCGCGAGACAGGCAAATTACATCAGTGTTGTTTCAGGGACGGCCGATCCTGTGGGGGTCGTGACACGCGACGCGAATCGCATGTCAAGGGATTGCCGTCCCGGTCCGATGGGCATGGTTGTCCACTCGCGACGGGCGACATGGCACGGGGGCGAGTGCCGCACGGCGGACGGAAGGGCGCGGGATGGGTGCACTGCGCAAGGCGGGGGTCTGGCTCGGTCTCGTCGAGGAAGACGACGAGCGGGCCTACGACGACGGTGACTACGACAAGGGTGGTTACCGTGACTCGCGCTACCGGCAGAGCCGGTACGCCGAGGAGTTCGCCGACGAGGACGACGACGACACCGAGGAGCCGCCGGCTCCCCGGCCGCGCGCGAGTGAGCGGGGCCGACTCTCCGAGCGGTCGACCGGGCGGCTCGCCGATTCCGACCGTGGCGACACCGAGCGGGCCGAGCGGGCTGAGCGCTCCGAGCGCTCCAGCGTCCGGTCGATCACGCGGTCCCCGGCGAGCGAGACGTCCGGGGCGCTGACGTACCACACCCGCGACAACCTGGCCCTCGCGCCGCAGGCCGTGACGCGCGAGCGCGTGGTCGTGCCCGAGGAGGAGCAGCGCTACCAGATCACCACCCTGCACCCGACCACCTACCGGGAGGCGCGCACCATCGGTGAGCACTTCCGCGACGGTGTACCGGTGATCATCAACCTCACCGAGATGGACGAGGCCGACGCCCGCCGTCTGGTTGACTTCGCGGCCGGTCTGGCGTTCGGGCTGCGCGGTACGATCGAGCGCGTGACCAATCGGGTGTTCCTGCTCTCACCGGCCAATGTCCAGGTCACCGCTGAGGACAAGGCCAAGATCGCTGAGGGCGGTTTTTTCAGCCTGAGTTGACCCCGCCCGACCCGAGGGACGTCGCTGACCGTGTTGTCGATCTTGCTGCAAGTGTTGTACCTGGTCCTTTATGTCTTCCTGCTTCTTCTTCTGTCCCGGTTCGTGTTGAGCGCCGTCCTGCAGTACGGCCGCCGGTGGCAGCCGGGGCGCGGAGCGGCTGCAGGATTGGAATCCGTGTGGAGCGTCACTGATCCCCCTCTCAACGCGTTGAGGCGTGTGATCCCTCCGCTGCGAATTGGTACCGTGAGCATCGACCTGGCCTCCCTTGTGCTCCTGGTTATCCTGTTCGTGCTGATGGAGTTCGTGTTAGGGCCGTCGATCAGGGCATCTGCCTGATGACCGACGCGCTTTCGCGGCCGCAACTGACCCGAGGAGTTTCGATGCCGCTGACCCCGGCCGACGTCCACAACGTCGCCTTCAAAAAGCCGCCGATCGGCAAGCGGGGGTATGACGAGGAGGAGGTCGACGCCTTCCTGGACGAGGTCGAGCGCGAGCTCGCCCGTCTCATCGAGGAGAACAACGAGCTGCGCGCCCAGGTGGAGCGCGGCGGCCGTGGCGGTGCCCCCGCCGGCCCCGGCGGCGACGCCCGACTGGCGGCGGAGCTCAACGACGTCAAGGCCCAGCTCGACCGGGTCCAGCGCGACAAGTCCGCTGCCGAGCAGGCCGCCCGCGCCATGCAGGCCGAGCTGGAGCAGGTCCGCGCGACCGGCGGCCCGGCCGGCGTCACCGGTGACGGTGAGCAGCAGGCGCTGCGGGTGCTGATGATGGCCCAGCGCACCGCCGACGACCACGTGTCCGACGCGCGCCGCGAGGCCGACCAGCTGCTGTCCGAGGCGCGGAGCAAGGCCGAGGAGGTGACCCGCGAGGCTCGCGCGAAGGCCGACGCCCTGGAGCGGGACGCCCGCCAGCGGCACCAGGAGGCCATGGGCGGCCTGGACGCCAAGCGCACGGCCCTGCAGAAGCACATCGAGGAGCTCAAGCAGTTCGAGCGTGAGTACCGCACCCGGCTCAAGGCGTACCTGGAGAGCCAGCTGCGGGACCTCGACGGTCGCGGCCAGGGCCTCGAAGCCGAGATGACCCGCTCCGAGGCAGGCCGGGTCGCCGGCGGCAACGGGCTGGCCGCGGCGGGCCTCGCCGGTTCGTACGGCGGCGGGCGCTCCGGCGCCCTCGAAGCCGGACGCTGAGCACCGGCCGGCGATCGCTCTCCGCAGATGGTGACGGTCGCCGGCCCCGCCTGGACGGTACGACGCGGCAGGGGTGAGCCGTGATAGTCGCGAGTCTCCTGCTCATCCTCGTCGCCGTGGCGTTGCTGGTGTTCGGCCTGGCCGGTGGCTCCAGCACTCTGTTGACCATCTCTATCGCGGCCAGTCTGCTGGCCGCCGTGGCGTTGGTGGTGGGTGCCCGTCAGGCAGCCGCCAACCGCGCCTCGGCGGATCCCGGCCGGGTCGGCTCGCGGGAACGCGGGGCATTCCGCACGGCCAGCCGGGCCGAGCCGGGTGCCGCGTACGGGCCACCGCTGGCCGAGCCGGACGTGCCGGTCCAGCACGTACCTTCGACGGTCGGTGACGGCGGCACCGGGTGGCGGCAACCACCCGAGCCGCCGCCCGACCCCGAGCCGCCGTACGAGTTCGAGGCGGCGGCCGACCGCAGCGGGCGGTCCTCGCCGGTCAGTCCGGCGTCACCCGTCGTGGCCCGCGGCGACGAGGCGTACGAGTCCGACCCCTTGGCCGACGAGCCCGCCGAGCAACCGGTCACTCCCGCCGAGGCGGCCCGTATCGCCCGGCTGCCCGACCCCGTCGAGGTGGTGGACGGACGGCCCCGCTACCACCTGGCCGCGTGCCCGCACCTGATCGGCCGGGCCCCCGAGACGCTTCCCGTCGCCGAGGCCGTCGAGCTCGGCTTCACGCCGTGCGCGGCGTGCGCGCCGGCCACCGCCCTGCTCATCGACGCCCGGCCGATCTGAAGAGCGGTGCCGGTGCCCCCACAGGACGCGCTCACCGTGGCGGTACGGGTGAAGCCGGGCGCTTCCCGCGACGCTGTCGGCGGTCGCTTCGACGGCCCACACGGCCCCGCCCTGGTGATCGCCGTGCACGCTCCGGCGGTGGACGGTCGGGCGACCGAGGCGGCCCGCCGCGCCCTCGCCGCCGCGTTGGGCATCCGGCCGGCGACGGTGTCGTTGCGGACCGGCGCGGCCAGCCGGGACAAGCTCTTCCTCGTCGACCGGCCCACCCCCGAGGTGCCCGACGTGCTGCGCCGTCTGCGCGACGGAGCCGCGGGGTGAGGACCGCCCGGGCCCGGCGACCGTGACGCCCGGGCTGGACATCGCGCTGTTGCTCGGCGCGGCCGTGCTGCTGGTGGCGGTCGGCGCGGTCCGGCTCTCGACCCGCCTCGGGGTGCCCAGCCTGCTGGTCTACCTGGCGCTCGGCGTGGCCATCGGCGAGGCCGGGCTCGGTATCCGCTTCGACGACGTCGACCTGACCCGGACCCTCGGCTTCTGCGCGCTGATCGTGATCATCGCCGAGGGTGGCCTCACCGCCCGGTGGAGCACGCTGCGTCCGGTGCTTGGACTGGCGTCCGCGCTCTCCACGGTCGGCGTGGTGGTCAGCATCGTGGTGGTCGGCGTCGTCGTACACCTGCTGCTGGGTCTGGACTGGCGGTTGGCGCTGCTCTACGGCGCGGTGCTCTCCTCCACCGACGCGGCGGCGGTGTTCGCCACCCTGCGGCGACTGCGGTTGCCGCCCCGACTGGTGGCCACGCTGGAGGCCGAGTCGGGCATGAACGACGCTCCGGTGGTGCTGCTGGTGGTGCTGCTGTCGCACCGGGGCCTGTCGCATCCGTGGTGGTACGAGGTCGCGCTGGTCTGTTACGAGCTGGGCGTCGGCGCGGCGGTGGGCGTGGGCGCGGGTCTCGCCGGCACCTGGGCGCTGCGCCGGGCGGCGCTGCCCTCGGCCGGCCTGTACCCGATCGCGGCGGTGGGGATCACCGTCCTCGCGTACGCCGCCGGCGCCGTGCTGCACGCCTCGGGCTTCCTCGCCGTCTACGTGGCGGGGGTGCTGTTGGGCAACGCCCGCCTGCCGCACCGACAGGCGATCCTCGGCTTCGCCGACGGGCTGGCCTGGCTCGCGCAGATCGGGCTGTTCGTGCTGCTCGGCCTGCTGGTCGCGCCGGGCCGGTTGGACGCCGCGGTGCTACCGGCGGTGGTCGCCGGGCTGGCGCTGGTGCTGCTGGCCCGACCATTGTCGGTGGCGGTCTCGGCGTTGCCGTTCCGGGTGGGCCTGCGGGAGCAGGCGTTCCTGTCCTGGGCCGGGCTGCGCGGGGCGGTGCCGATCGTGCTGGCCACCATTCCGCTCTCGCAGCGGGTGCCGGGCGCGGAGCGCCTCTTCGACGCGGTCTTCGTGCTGGTAGTGATCTTCACACTGGTGCAGACCGGCACGCTCGGTCCGCTCGCCCGCCGGCTGGGGACCACCGCGCCGGCCGAGGCCGCCGAGATCCACGTGGAGACCGCGCCGCTGGAGCGGATGCGCGCCGACCTGTTGCAGCTGGAGGTGCCGCCGGGCTCCCGGCTGGCCGGTGTGCACGTCGACGAGCTGCGGCTGCCGCTGGGCGCCTCGGTGACCCTGGTGCTGCGCGACGGGGTGGGTTTCGTGCCCGGCGCGGACACTCGGCTGAAGACCGGCGACAGCCTGCTGATCGTCGCCACCGCCGGGGTACGGGACGCCGCCGAACGGCGGCTGCGGGCCGTCAGCCGACGAGGTCGGCTGGCCCGATGGTTTGGTGAGTACGGGGATGAAGCGGTCGGTTGATCTGCTAGCGTTCCCTTTGCCCCAATTAGGTAGTCTCGGGGCGGTTGAGCGGTACGACGGTGCGCCACGTTGTCGGACGCCTGTACGTTCCGTATTCTTGCCAACCTCGGGAGTGCGCGGCCATTGTCGCCGTGCGCCCCTTTTCGTACTCAGGGGACGCCTCTGTCGGCGCCCCTGACCAGGTGCCGCGACCGCGCGGCTCCCCGGCCGAGGGAGCGACCCATGGCGAAGCCCGCCGACACCAGGACCGCCGGCCGCAAGCCGGTGGCCAAGGCCACCCGCAGCGCGGCGGAGACCGAGAAGATCCGGGCGGCGCTGGCGGCGCGGCGGGACGAGCTGCGCGCCGAGTACGATCAGACGCTGAGCGAGATCACCGAGCTGCAGCGCGAGCGGTTGACGGACTCGGCCGGGGACGACCAGGCCGACACCGGCACCAAGACCTTCGAGCGGGAGCAGGAGATCTCTCTCGCCAACAGCATCCTGGAACGGATCACGCAGGTCGAGCGCGCCCTGGAGCGCCTCGACGAGGGTGGTTACGGCTGGTGCGAGCGGTGCGGCAACCCGATCCCGGTCGAGCGCCTCGCCGCCTTCCCGTCGGCCACCCTGTGTGTGACGTGCAAGCAGTTGGAGGAGCGGCGCTGAAGGCCCGGTCCCCGTCTGCGACGAGACGGTGAGCGATCACCGCCGAGACACCTCGATGGGGAGCGCATGACCGCAGTACCGCCCGCCGAACCCGGCCGCACCGACCCGGACGGCGGCAAGCCCCGACCCCGGGCTGTCGCGATCCTCGCCGGAGTGGCCCTGGTGGCCCTGCTGGCCGACCTGGTGACCAAGCACCTCGCGCTGGCCGGCCTCACCGACCGCGAGCCGGTCCGGATCCTGGGCGGGCTGGTGTACCTGAGTCTGACCCGCAACAGCGGCGCCGCGTGGAGCATCGGGGCGGACTACACCTGGGTGTTCCCGCTGATCACCATCGGCGTGGTCGGCTGGATCGTGTGGATGGCGCTGCGGCTGCGCTCGCTGCCGTGGGCGATCTCCCTCGGCCTGGTGCTCGGCGGCGCGCTGGGCAACCTGATGGACCGGATCTTCCGGGCGCCCGCGCCCTTCCACGGGCACGTCGTCGACATGATCAGCGTCTTCGGGCCGTACGGCGAGTACTTCCCGGTGTTCAACCTGGCGGACAGCTCGCTCGTCTGCGGTGTGGTGCTGGCCGTGCTGCTCGAGCTGACCGGCCGGCAGCGCGACGGCCGGCGGGCCGGCGGTGCCGGTGCCACCGGCGACGCGGACGCCACCGCCGACGCCGAGCAGCGGGAGCGGGCATGACCTCCGCCTTCGCCGCTGGCGGCGACCACCGTTCCCTGCCCGTACCCGACGGTCTCGACGGCATGCGCCTGGACCAGGCGGTGTCCCGGCTCTTCGGCCTCTCCCGGACCGCCGCGGCCGCCCTCGTCGACGCGGGCGACGCCCTGGTGGACGGCGCTGTCCGGGCCAACTCGCACAAGGTCAAGGCCGGCTCCTGGCTGGACGTCACGCTGCCCGCCCCGGTCGCCCCGCCGACCGTGGTGCCGCAGGCGGTGCCGGGCCTGCGCGTCGTGTACGCCGACGACGACATCGTCGTGGTGGACAAGCCCGTCGGGGTGGCCGCGCACCCCAGCCCGGGATGGACCGGCCCGACGGTGATCGGCGCGCTCGCCGCGATCGGCCACCGCATCTCCACCAGTGGCGCCGCCGAGCGCCAGGGCGTGGTGCACCGCCTCGACGTGGGCACCACCGGAATCATGGTGGTGGCCAAGAGTGAGCAGGCGTACACGGCGTTGAAGCGGGCCTTCAAGTACCGCGAGGTCGACAAGGGCTACCACGCCGTGGTGCAGGGCCACCTGGACCCGCTGCGGGGCACCGTCGACGCGCCGATCGACCGGCACCCCACGCACGACTACCGCTGGGCCGTGGTGTCCGGCGGCAAGCCGAGCATCACCCACTACGACACCCTCGAGGCGTTCCCGGCCGCCAGCCTGGTCGACGTCCGGTTGGAGACCGGCCGGACCCACCAGATCCGGGTGCACTTCTCCACCCTGCGGCACCCCTGCGTGGGTGACCTCACGTACGGCGCCGACCCCACCCTCTCGGCCCGTCTCGGCCTGGCCCGTCAGTGGTTGCACGCCCGCGAACTGAGCTTTTTGCATCCCCGTTCGGGGGACGAGGTCCGGTTCGTCAGCGACTACCCTGACGATCTGGAACGTGCGCTTGAGATCCTGCGTGACTGAGCGGCGACCACCCGACATCGATCTGACGAGGGGATCCCGCCCGTGCGTGCCGGCGACCTGCTGCGGCAGCTGGACCAACGGCTGCTGCCGCCGTTGAGCCGGGCGGTGGCCCGTCTCGGTGACACCTCGACGCGGTCCGGGGTGCTCAGCTGGGCCGCGGTGCTCTCCGCCGCGGCGGTGCTGGGCACGGCCGTCTGGGCGGTCGACGACGCCCCGGTCAGCGACACGACGGTGGGCGAGGTGACCCGCGTCGGGGTGGCCGACGGCGACTCCGTCCCGGGCTACCTCAGCTCCGCGGCGGCCGACCTGGCCGCACTCGGTCCGACCGCTCCGGCCGCCGTGGACGGGACGTACGCGCTGGTGACGCTCGACGCGTACCTGCCACCGCAGCGACTGGCGACGGTGCTCGGCGACGTGTCGGTCTCGACGGTCTTCGGGCGGGTGCCGCTGCCCGGTCGGCAGACCGAGATCGTCCGGATGCCCGCCCTGCGGGTGCCCGACGACGTGGTCGCGCAGATGGAGCGGGTGGCCGCGCGCAAGGACGACGAGGCCGCCGACTACCGAGCGCGGGCGGGCGCGGTGCGCGGCGACGGCGTCGCCGAGCGCGAGCTGCGGGAGCGGTACGTCGTCGGCGCGGACGTGGCGAGCGCCGAGGCCCAGGCGTACCGGGCCGGCTGCGCCTGCGTCTACGCGGCGGTGGTGCGCGCGGCACCGGAGGCGCTGCGTCGGGTTGCCACCCGCCCGGACGTGCGGGCCGTCGATCCGGCGCCCGAGGTGTACCGGCTCGACCGCACGGTCTTCACGCCACCGTTGCCCGAGCAGAGCGACGTGGTCCGGCCGCCGGTCGACACCGGGCCGAGTCCGACGCCGCGCGCGAGCGACACTTCGACGTCGAGCACGCCGAGGCCGCCGGTGCCGATGGGCGAATCGTCGGAACCCGCACCGCTCGTAACGATTGCGTCACCCGAGCCGACCCCGGCGCAGTCCACCGAGCCTGCTCCGTCGGCGCTCACCACCTCCCCGGACGCGACCGACGCCGGGTTGCTGGCCACTTCCCCGCCGTGATCTACGCCGGGCGGCGTGCGTCCGCAGGAGTGGTCCGAATAGGGTTTGGTTCGTAGCCTGTCAGGCAGAGATCGATGGCGCTGGGAGGGCGGGCCGTGGAGGGCAGTGAGACCGGCTGGGGCCGGCCGGCCGAACCAGCGCCGAGGTGGCGGGCTCTGCTCGACCGTGCCCGGCTGGGCGGCCGGGCGGCGGAACAGCCCGAGCCCGAGCGCCGTGCCGACGAGACGGCCCCGGACCCACTGCCGCGACGCGCGGCCCCCAACGGCTACGCGGGGCGCGCGTCGGCCATCGGGCATCCGGCCGATCTGTCGTACGGCCAGGAGCCCGGTTACCGGGCCGAAGGGACGTACCGGGTCGACCCCGCCTACCGTGCCGAACCGGGATACCGGTCCGAGCCGGACTACCGTGCCGAGCCGGCGTACCGGTCCGAGCCGGACTACCGTGCCGAGCCGGCGTACCGGTCCGAGCCGGACTACCGTGCCGAGCCGGCGTACCGGTCCGAGCCGGCGTACCGGTCCGAGCCGGACTACCGTGCCGAGCCCGCGTACCGCGCGGAGCCCGGTTACCGGGCCGAGCCGACGTACCGGGCCGAGCCCGGTTACCGGGCCGAGCCGACCTACCGGGCCGAGCCGGGTTACCCGGTCGAACCGAATTACCAGGCCGAGCCCGAGCCGCCGCGCCGCGCGGAACCGGAGTCGCGCTACGCCATCCTGGACAACGGCTACCGGCAGGGCAATCCCGTGGGCGAGTCCCGGTACGCGCTGCTGGAGACCGGCTACCAGCCGGAAACCGGCTACCCGGCCCCCGCTCCGCCGGTGACACCGGCCCCGGCGATCGCGCCGCCGCCGGTCGTTCCGCCGCCCGCCCCGCCGGTCGCGCCGCCGCCGGTCGCGTCGGTCACCCCGCCCGGCTCGGCCCTCGCCGAGCGGGGCTTTCCAGCCCGGGTCGAATGGCGTCCGCAGGGCGTCGACCAGGAGTCCGAGCGCGCCACCGGGGTGCTCCGCCGCGACCTGGGCACGCCTCGGGTGTTCGCGTTCGCCAACCCCAAGGGCGGCGTGCACAAGACCACGGCGACCGTGCTCGCCGCCGCCACCGTCGGCAGCGTGCGGGGGCGGGGCGTACTGGCCTGGGACGACAACGAGCTGCGGGGCACCCTCGGGTTGCGTGCCGGCAGCGCCCGGCACGCCCGCACCATCCGGCACCTGGTCAGCGACCTCGCCCAGATCGAGATCATGGAGGGCGCGACGCTGCTGGAGCGGCTGGACGACTACCTGCGGCACGCCTCCGACGGCTCGTACGACGTGCTGGCCGGCGAGGAGAGCCCCCGGTTCGCGCAGCGGCTCGACCAGTTCACCGTCAAGCGGGTGCTCGAGCTCCTGCGGCGTACGCACGACGTGATCTGCGTGGACACCGGCAACAATGTGGAGAGCCCCAACTGGCGCACCGTGATGCACGCCGCCGACCAACTGGTGGTCACCACCGTGCCCCGCGAGGACGCGGCGTTCAGCGCCGACTGGATGCTCGACCTGTTGCACGAGGAGGGGATGGGCGAGTTGGCCGACAACGCGGTCACCCTCATCTCCTGCCCCACCCCCGGCCGCTCGGCGCTACAGGACGACCTGGAACGGCACTTCGCCACGCGTACCCGCGCGGTGGCGGTGGTGCCGTACGACCCGGCGTTGGAGACCGGCTCGTCGATCGAGTACCACCAGCTCCAGCCGGAGACCCGCCAGGCGTGGCTGCGGGCCGCCGCGGCCATGGCGGAGCCGTTCGCCCGGTGAGCTGGTTCGCCGCCACCGGCGCCCCGGCCCGTCGCGGGGCCTGAGAGGATCATCGGGTGAGCCCGGACAACCCCGACCCGCAGCGGCACGTGGACATCCCCGACGACCGCTCCGCGCCACCCCGACCGTCGGCCGTGCCGCCGCCGGGCGGGTCCGCCCCGCCCACCGGGTCGGCGGTGCCGCCGCCGTCCACGACGAACGAGTCGACCGCGTCCGGGTCGGCGGTGCCGCCGGCGTCCGCGACGAACGAGTCGACCGCGTCCGGGTCGGCCGCGCCGTCACCGTCGGCCGCGCCGAGCGCGTCCGGGTCGCCGGGTGCGTCCAGCGGGTCCGCCGGGACGTCGTTCGGGTCGCTTCCCGAGCAGGATGCCGCCGTGCCGGCGTACCCGAGCGGGGTGGAGCTGACCCCCGACGAGCCGCGCCGGCCGCTGCGGACGGTGGCTACGGTGCTCGGCGCGGCGCTCGCGCTGGCCGTGCTGGGTGCGCCGCTCGGGCTGCTCTGGGCGGCGTTCGCGCCGGACACCCCGGTGCTCAAGACCGCCGAGGGCGCGATCTACGCCGAGCCCCAGCCGGAGCAGCCGATCGCCGCCGACGGCTGGTTCAGCCTGCTCGGGCTGGCGTTCGGGGTGCTCGCCGCGCTGGCCCTGTGGTTCCTGCTGCGTCGGCGACGCGGCCCGGTCGGACTGCTCGGCGCGGTGCTGGGCACGCTCGCCGCAGCCCCGGTGGCCTGGCAGGTGGGGCGTCGGGTGGGGCTGGCGACGTTCGACCGGCTGTTGGAGAGCGCCCCGGCGGGGCAGGCCTTCACCAAACCCGCCGACCTGCGGGCCGGCGGGATCGACTGGCTCGGGTACGTGCTGCCGGTGCCGCACGGCAACCTGCTGCTGCCGGCGTTCGGAGCCGCCGTCACGTACACCCTGCTGGCCGGCTGGTCGCGGTGGCCGTCGCTGCGCCCGGAGCCGGACCCGGCGTCGTTCAGTTGGGTGTCGGCGGGGACGCCAGCTCCGACAACGGCACCGGAACCGCCCGCACCTGGCGCAGCAGAGCCGCCTCGCGGTTGAGCAGCCGTAGCTCGGCGCGCAGCCGGGCGGCGGTGTCGTCGATGGCGAGCAGCCGCTGCCGGTCGTCGACGGTCAGGGCGGCGGTGGCCGCCACCAGGTGCGACAACACCGTCGGGTCCTCCGGAAGCTGCTCGGAGATCTCCTCCGGGTCGGGCCGGATCAGGCTCAGGTACTGCCGGAACACCGCGATCACGCGGGCGGCCAGCAGGTCGGCGACCTCGTCCGGCCCGCTGGCCTCGGGAAGCCATTCCACCGCGGCCGTCAGGTAGGGCGCGGTGGCGTCGTCGACGTCGGCGATCCGGAATCGACGTCGGCCCACCGTGACGATGTCGAAGCCACCGTCGGCCAGCTCGGTGACCTGGCGCAGCTCGGCGGTGCAGCCCACCTCGTGCAGGGTGACGTCGCCGACCCCGTTGCCGGCACGGGCGCCGGGCCCGGTGGGGGCCACCTCCCAGCCGGCCTGGATCGCCACCACGCCGAACTCGCGCGGCGCGCCCTCGGGCAGGTCGACCAGGTGCCGGACCAGGGCCCGGTAGCGCTCCTCGAAGATGTGCAGTGGCAGCACCAACCCGGGAAAGAGCACCGTTGCGAGCGGGAACACCGGCAGCCGTGCGGTCACGTCGTCGAGCCTAACCAATCCCGTCCGCGGCGGCGTGGCCCGGCTCACCGTCCCGCCGAGCGGACGGCTCGGGTGGGCGACGGAAGGGCCGCCTAGACTCGCAAGGGTGCTGAATCGGATCGACCTGCGCGACGGTCTCGGTGACCCGCGCCGTCTGCTGCCCCGTGCCCAGCTCGACGTGTCCGTTGCCGTCGAGCGGATCCGTCCGTTGGTGGAGGCGGTCCGCGACCATGGGTACCCGGCGATCCGGGAGGCCAGCGAGCGGTTCGACGGCGTCTCTCCGGAGGTGCTGCGGGTGCCCGTCGAGGCGATCGCCAAGGCCGAGGGAGTGCTCGACCCGGCGGTGCGCGAGGCGCTGCTGGAGTCGATCGGTCGGGCCCGCCGGGTGCACGCCGACCAGCGGCGTACCGACCACGTCACCCAGGTGGTTCCCGGCGGCACGGTCACCGAACGGTGGCTGCCCGTCGACCGGGTCGGCCTCTACGTCCCCGGCGGCCTGGCCATGTACCCGTCGACCGTGGTGATGAACGTGGTGCCGGCCCAGGCGGCCGGAGTGCGCTCGCTGGTGGTGGTCAGCCCGCCGCAGAAGGACAACGACGGCCTGCCCGACGCCCGGGTGCTCGCCGCGTGCGCGCTGCTCGGCGTCGACGAGGTGTACGCGGTCGGCGGCGCCCAGGCGGTCGCGATGCTGGCGTACGGCTCCGCCGTCGACCCGGCCGGTGAGCTGCGCTGCGAGCCCGTCGACCTGGTCACCGGCCCGGGCAACATCTGGGTGACGGCCGCCAAGCGGCTGCTGCGCGGCGTGGTCGGCATCGATGCCGAGGCCGGTCCGACCGAGATCGCCATCCTCGCCGACGACAGCGCCGACCCGGCGCACGTCGCCGCCGACCTGATCAGCCAGGCCGAGCACGACCCGCTCGCGGCGAGCGTGCTCGTCACCCCGTCGCTCGCGCTCGTCGACGCGGTCGAGGCGGAGCTGGCCCGGCAGGTGCCGGCCACCAAGCACGCCGAGCGGGTGACCACGGCGTTGACCGGCGAGCAGAGCGGCGTCGTCCTGGTCGACGACCTCGAGGCGGGGCTGCGGGTGGTCGACGCGTACGCGGCCGAGCACCTGGAGATCCAGACGGCCGACGCCCGGGAGTGGGCGCTGCGCGTGCGCAACGCCGGGGCGATCTTCGTGGGCGCCTGGTCGCCGGTGTCGCTCGGCGACTACTGCGCCGGCTCCAACCACGTGCTGCCCACCGGCGGCTGCGCCCGGCACTCCTCGGGCCTGTCGGTGCAGTCCTTCCTGCGCGGGGTGCACCTGATCGAGTACACCGAGGCCGCGCTGCGCGACGTCGCGCCGCACGTGGTGACCCTGGCGACCGTGGAGGACCTGCCGGCGCACGGCCAGGCCGTCCAGGTCCGGTTCGCGGGGGAGTCGGCGTGAGCGGCCTCGACGATCTGCCGATCCGCGACGACCTGCGTGGCCTCTCGCCGTACGGGGCACCCCAGCTCGACGTGGCGGTGCGGCTCAACACCAACGAGAACTCCTACCCGGTGCCCGAGTCGGTGGTGGACGCGATCGGCAAGGCGCTCGCCGCCGAGCTGCGTGACCTGAACCGCTACCCGGACCGGGACGCGGTGGCGCTGCGCGCCGACCTGGCCGCATACCTGGGACACGGGCTCACCGTCGAGCAGGTCTGGGCGGCGAACGGCTCCAACGAGATCCAGCAGCAGCTCCTTCAGGCGTTCGCCGGGCCGGGGCGTACTGCGCTGGGCTTCGTCCCGTCGTACTCGATGTACCCGCTGCTGGCCCTCGGCACCGGCACCCGATGGGTGCCGGCCCGGCGCGGCGTCGACTTCGGGTTGACCGCCGACGAGGCGGTCGCCCAGGTCCGCGAGCACCGGCCCGACGTGGTCTTCCTCTGCTCACCCAACAACCCGACCGGCACCGCTCTCGACCCGGCGGTCGTCGCCGCCGTGCTCGACGTCGCGCCCGGCATGGTGGTCGTCGACGAGGCGTACGCCGAGTTCGCCCGGCCCGGCACGGTCAGCGCCCTCGCGGTGCTGCCCGGCCACCCACGGCTCGTGGTGACCCGCACGATGAGCAAGGCCTTCGGTTTCGCCGGGGGCCGGCTGGGTTACCTGGCCGCCGACCCGGCCGTGGTGGAGGCGGTGCAGCTCGTCCGCCTGCCCTACCATCTGTCCGCGCTGACCCAGGCCGCCGCCCGCGCGGCGCTGACCCACCGCGACGCCCTGCTCGGTACGGTGGCTGCCGTGAAGGCGCAGCGGGACCGGATCGTGGCGACGCTGCGCGGGCGTGGCCTGCGGGTGGCCGACAGTGACGCCAACTTCGTGCTGTTCGAGGTCGGCGGTGACCAGACCACCGTCTGGCATGCCCTGCTGGAGCAGGGGGTGCTGGTCCGTGACGTCGGCCTGCCCGGCTGGCTACGGGTGACCGCCGGCACGCCGGCCGAGACCGACGCTTTTCTGACTGCGATGGAGACTGCAGCGATGGGAGCGCGAGGAGTGAGCTTGCGAGCCCCGCAGTCGCGACCGAAAGGTAAGCAATGAGCCGGACCGCCCGGGTGGAGCGGATCACCAAGGAGACCAAGGTCCTCGTCGAGATCGACCTCGACGGCACCGGCGCCGCCGAGATCAGCACCGGCGTGGGCTTCTACGACCACATGCTCCACCAGATCGCCCGGCACGGCGGCTACGACCTGACCGTCCGCACGGTGGGCGACCTGGAGATCGACGCGCACCACACGATGGAGGACACCGCCCTGGCGTTGGGCGCCGCGTTCGACCAGGCGCTCGGCGACAAGGCCGGCATCCGGCGGTACGGGTCGGCGACCGTCCCGATGGACGAGGTGCTGGTCCGGGCCGCGGTGGACCTGTCCGGCCGCCCCTACGTGGTGCACGACGAGCCGCTGCTCGCGCCGTACATCGGGCCGGTCTACGCGACGAGCATGACCCGGCACATCTGGGAGTCGTTCGGCCAGGCGGCCCGGGTGACCCTGCACGTCGACGTGCTGCGGGCGGCGCGTCCCGGTGGCCACCCGGACGCCCACCACGTGGTGGAGGCCCAGTTCAAGGCGGTCTCGCGGGCGCTGCGCGAGGCCACCGCGATCGACCCACGGGCGGCGGGCGCGATTCCGAGCACGAAGGGTGCGCTCTGATGAGCGCGAGGAGTGCAGCGAAGCGGAGCCCCGCAGTCGCGAATGAAGGGTGCGCTCTGATGAGCGCGAGGAGTGCAGCGAAGCGGAGCCCCGCAGTCGCGAATGAAGGGTGCGCTCTGATGAGCGCGAGGAGTGCAGCGAAGCGGAGCCCCGCAGTCGCGAACGAAAGGTGGCTCTGATGGGTGCCGCGCTGCCGACGCTGTTGCTGATCCTCGCCGGGGTGCTGGTCGGTGGGGCGTGGTCGCTGCACCGGCAGGGCGCTCCACGTGGTGCAGTCGTGATCACCGCCCTGTTGGCGCTGCTCGCCACGGCCGCCGGGGTGCTGCGGCTGATCCCGGAGTCGGGGTCGTGACCGCCGACGTGGTGGTGCTCGACTACGGCTCGGGCAACCTGCGCTCGGCGGAGCGGGCCCTCGAAGCGGCCGGCGCGTCCGTCCGGGTGACCGACGACCTGGCTGCGGCCGCCGCAGCGGACGGTCTGGTGGTGCCGGGGGTGGGCGCGTACGCCGCCTGCATGGCGGGTATCGAGGCGATCGGCGCGGGCCCGGTGATCGCGGAGCGGGTGGCGGCAGGCCGCCCGGTGCTCGGCATCTGCGTGGGCATGCAGGTGCTCTTCGAGTACGGCGAGGAGCACGGCGTCGTGGCGAAGGGCCTGGGGCTGCTGCCCGGCGGGGTGACCCGGTTGGCGGCGCACCGGCTGCCGCACATGGGCTGGAACACGGTCCGCGCGCCCCGGGGTTCGGTGCTGTTCGCCGGATTGCCGACGCAGAGCCGCTTCTACTTCGTGCACTCGTACGCGATGGGCGACCCGGCGGCGCTGTCGGGCGCGGGCGCGCTGGTGACCACGGCGCACCACGACACCGACTTCGTGGCGGCCGTGGAGCGTGGGCCGCTGTCGGCGGCGCAGTTCCACCCGGAGAAGTCCGCCGACACCGGTGCCGCGCTGTTGCGCAACTGGCTCGCCACCCTGCCCGCCGGTGACTGAGCGTCGGCACCACCCGGCGTCCGACCCGTGGGCGGCGCGGTGAGTCGCGAACGGGCCCGCCGGAGGGCGGAACGCGAGGCGGAGTTGGCGCGGGAGCGGGCGGTCCGGCAGCGTCGGGTGGCCCGTCGGCAGCGCCGCCGCGCGGTGCTGCGTCGGTTGACGCCGCGGGTACGGCGGGGTCGTTCGGGTCGGCTGGCCCGGCACTCGCGCGGGGAGCGCGCGGCGATCGTGCTGCTCACCGGCGCGGCGATGATCCTGATCTGGACGTTCGTCGACAATATGGCGCTGCGCGTCGCGCTGATCGTGCTGTTGCTGCTCGTACTGCCGGCGATCGTGGTGATCGCCCTGGACCGTCGTACCTGATCGAGGAGAAGACGTTGAGCCTCACCCTTTTACCCGCCGTGGACGTCGCCGACGGCCGGGCCGTTCGGCTCGTGCAGGGCGCCCTTGGCAGCGAGAGCGTCTACGGCGACCCGTTGGACGCGGCGCTGGCGTGGCAGCGCGACGGCGCCGAGTGGATCCACCTGGTGGACCTGGACGCGGCGTTCGGTCGGGGCAGCAACGCGCACCTGCTCGCCGAGGTGGTGCGCCAGTTGGACGTGCGGGTCGAGCTGTCCGGTGGGATCCGCGACGACGAGTCGCTACGCGCGGCGCTGGGCACCGGGGCGGCCCGGGTCAACATCGGCACCGCCGCCCTGGAGGACCCCGAGTGGTGCGACCGGGTGGTCGGGGAGTACGGCGACCGGGTCGCCATCGGGCTGGACGTCCGGGGTCAGACGCTGTCCGCGCGGGGATGGACCCGTGACGGCGGTGACCTGTACGAGGTGCTGGAGCGCCTGGACAAGGCGGGGGCCACGCGGTACGTCGTCACCGACATCACCAAGGACGGCACGATGCGCGGGCCGAACCTGGACCTGCTGCGGGACGTGTGCGCGCGGACCGACCGGCCGGTGATCGCCTCCGGCGGGGTGTCCACGCTGGACGACCTGCGGGCGCTGGCCACCCTGGAGCCGTTGGGTGTGGAGGGTGTGATCGCCGGCAAGGCGCTGTACGCGGGCGCGTTCACGGTGGCCGAGGCGCTGCGCACCCTGGCCGAGGCGTGACCGTCACCCGGCTGGGCTCGGGTGGGCCGTGGGAGCAGAGCTACGGCTACTCCCGGGTGGTCCGGGCCGGTGACCTGGCCCTCACGGCCGGTTGCACCTCCACCGTGGACGGTCGGGTGGTGCATGTCGGGGACGCCGCCGCGCAGACGGCGCAGGCGCTGCGGATCGGCTTGGCGGCACTCGCCGAGGTGGGCGTGGAGCCGGGTGACGTGGTCCGCACCCGGATGTACGTGACCGACCGGCTGCACGCCGACGAGGTGGGCCGGGCGCACAACGCGGTCTTCGGCGCGGTCCGGCCGGTGGCGACGCTGGTGGTGGTGGCGGGTCTGCTCGATCCGGACCACCTGGTCGAGGTGGAGTTGGAGGCGTACGTCGGCGACCGTTGAGCCCGGCCCGGTGGCCGGGGTCACGGCCGCCGTCCGCGTCGATCGGTTGTGCACAACTTAATTGCGGGCTACGGTTCAACGGTGTCCGATGACCTGGTGCTGCGCCGACAGGTGTGCTTCGCGCTCTACGCCGCGTCGCGCGCCCTCACCGACGTGTACCGGCCGATCCTCGACGAGGTCGGGCTGACCTACCCGCAGTACCTGGTGCTGCTGGTCCTCTGGGAACGCCCCGACGACCCGCCGGCGGTCTCCGAGCTGGGCGCCGAGCTGCGGCTCGACTCCGGCACACTCTCCCCGCTGCTCAAGCGACTGGAGAGCGCGGGCCTGGTGGCCCGCCGACGCTCGGCCCGCGACGAACGGCGCGTCGAGGTGAGCCTCACCGAGCAGGGACGGGCGCTGCGCGAGCGACTCTGCGACGTCCCGCTGCGGATCGCGCAGGCCACCGGCCTGGGCATCGACGAGCTGGTCGCGCTGCGCGACACCCTCACCCGGGTCACCGAGACCATCCACCCACAGAAGGAGCAGTGAGACATCATGAAGGTCCTCTACACCGCGTCCGCGACCGCCACCGGTGACGGCCGGGACGGCCACGTCGAGACCTCCGACGGCACCTTCGCCCTGGACCTCGCGTCGCCCAAGGAGATGGGTGGCGAGGGTGGCGGCGCCAACCCCGAGCAGCTCTTCGCCGCCGGCTACGCGGCCTGCTTCCACAGCGCCCTGCGCATCGTCGGTCGCCGCGCCAAGGCCGACGTGACCGGCTCGGTCGTCTCCGCCGAGGTCGGCATCGGCCCGAACGGCAGCGGTGGCTTCGGGCTCACCGCCCAGCTCATCGTGGACCTGCCCGCCGTCCCCCGGGAGACCGCCGAGCAGCTCGTCGAGCAGGCCCACCAGGTCTGCCCGTACTCCAACGCCACCCGCGGCAACATCGAGGTCGCGCTGACCGTCCGCGAGACCCTGGCCGCCTGACCGTCGCGGCCCCGGACCCCACCCGCGTACGAGAGGACGACCCCCTGATGACCAGCAACCGCGAGATCCACCTGGCCCGCCGCCCCGAGGGCTGGCCCACCGAGGACACCTTCCGACTCGTCGAGACCGACGTCCCGACGCCCGGACCGGGCCAGATCGTGGTCCGCAACCAGTACATCTCCGTCGACCCGTACATGCGGGGACGGATGAACGACGCCAAGTCGTACGTGCCGCCGTTCGCGCTCGACGCCCCGCTCGACGGGGCCGCCGTCGGCGAGGTGGTGGCCAGCGAGTCACCCGACGTCGCCGTGGGCGACACCGTCCTGCACGGGCTCGGCTGGCGGGAGTACGCGCTGCTCGACGCCGGCCGCGCCCGCGCCGTCGACGCGAGCATCGCCCCGGCCAGCGCGTACCTGAGCGTGCTCGGCGTGCCCGGACTGACCGCGTACGCCGGTCTGTTGGAGGTCGCCGCGATGCGGCCCGACGAGACGGTCTTCGTCTCCGCCGCGGCCGGCGCGGTCGGCAGTCTGGTGGGCCAGATCGCCAAGCTCAAGGGCGCGGGTCGAGTCGTCGGCAGCGCCGGCTCGGCCGCCAAGGTCGAGCGGCTCCGGGCACTCGGCTTCGACGCCGCGTTCGACTACCACGACGGGCCGGTCCGTGAGTCGCTGCGCGCCGCCGCCCCGGACGGCATCGACGTCTACTTCGACAACGTCGGCGGTGACCACCTGGAGGCGGCCATCTCGGCCATGAACCTGCACGGCCGGGTCGCCATCTGCGGCATGATCGCCCAGTACAACACCACCGAGCCGCCGGCCGCGCCGCGCAACCTCACGCTGGTCATCGGCAAGCGGCTCACCCTGCGCGGGTTCCTGGTCAACGACCACAACAACCTGCGCGCGACGTTCGTCCAGGACGTCGCCGGCTGGCTACGCGAGGGCAAACTCTCCTACGACGAGACCGTCGTCGACGGTATCGAGAACGCCCCGGCGGCGTTCCTCGGCCTGCTGCGTGGCGAGAACCTGGGCAAGATGCTCGTCCGCGTGTGACGTGGACGTCCGGCGCGGCGGTCGGCCCCCTCGGGTCGGCCGCCGTGCCGCGCGCGGAGGATAGGCTGACGGCATGACGGTGGCGGTACGGGTGATCCCCTGTCTCGACGTGGACGCCGGGCGGGTGGTCAAGGGCGTCAACTTCCTCGACCTGCGGGACGCCGGCGACCCGGTGGAGCTGGCCGCCGCGTACGACCGAGCCGGCGCCGACGAGCTGACCTTCCTCGACGTCACCGCGTCGTCGAGCGACCGGGGCACCATGCTCGACGTGGTACGCCGCACCGCCGAGTCGGTCTTCATCCCGCTCACCGTCGGGGGTGGGGTCCGGCAGGTCGCCGACGTCGACAGGCTGCTGCGCGCCGGAGCCGACAAGGTCGGCGTGAACACCGCCGCCATCGCCCGGCCGGAGCTGATCGCCGAGATCGCCGACCGGTTCGGCCGGCAGGTGCTCGTGCTCTCCCTCGACGTACGCCGTGGGCCGGCCGGCGGCACGCCGAGCGGATTCGAGGTCACCACCCACGGTGGCCGACGCGGCACCGGCATCGACGCGGTGGACTGGGCCCGGCAGGTCGCCGAGCTGGGCGCGGGGGAGATCCTGCTCAACTCGATGGACGCCGACGGCACCAAGGCGGGCTTCGACCTCGAACTGATCGGCGCGGTCCGGGCCGTGGTGGACGTTCCGGTCGTCGCCAGCGGCGGGGCCGGCGAGGTGGCGCACTTCCCGCCCGCGATCGGAGCCGGGGCCGACGCGGTCCTCGCGGCCAGCGTCTTTCACTTCGGCGAGCTGACGGTGGGCGAGGTCAAGGACGCCCTGCGCCGCAGCGGCCACCCGGTGCGCTAGCGGCTCACAGCTAAGGAGGGCCACATGAAGCGCGACTTCCTGACCACCGCCACCTGGCGCAAGAGCAGCCGTAGCCTGAACGAAAATGCGCAGTGCGTCGAAGTCGCTCTGGCGTCGCACGCGGTCGGCATCCGTGACTCCAAGGACCCGTGCGGTCCGTCCCTGGTCGTGACCGCTGCGGCGTGGACGGCATTCCTCGACGGGGTCAAGGACGCGAGTCCGCGACCCTGAACCGTGCGACTCGAACACCTCGGCCTCTCATCGGCTCCACGCTGTCCCTGTGCCAGGTGTTCTCCATGCGAAACCGGCTGGGTCTGCGGCGCAGGGCGCTCGCCATCGGCGTTGCTGCCCCGAGCGCTCCCGCCCATGCCCAGCACCGGGCGTCTGCCGCCGACCGGCATCGCGTGGGCTAGCGGAGAAGTCAGCGCAGCACGGGGATGTTGTCGAGCTGATCGGGGCGAAGATTCGCCCTGATGATGCCGCAGGGTCGCTGTCGATCCGGCGCGCATGCGACGGCCTCGTCAGGAGTGACCGCGTAGTCGACGTTGAAGTCATGATCGTCGTGCGGTAGATCCTCGTCCAGGAGTTGGCTCTGGTGGACGGTGGTGGCGATTGCCGTTTCCTCGGTCACGAGGCCGGCCTCGGCCAGGAGCGCGATCTCCAGGTCGGAGTAGCCCGCTCCCTTGCCGAGCCGTACGCCGTTGGGTCGGCTGATCGCGACGCTGCCGCAGATGACCAGGTCCACTGGGCGCATGTCGTCGGTGCCGACGGTGGGCGCGACCTCGGGCGCACCGGTGCTCGTGGCGGCAGTCTCGAACGGGACTTCCAGAATGGCCGGGTCGAGCAGGTAAAACGGCTTCGGCGTGGCGAGTCGCGGGACCGCCATGTAGAGCAGCTTGCCTTCTTGGAGGGCGCGGACCCGGACGGGCAGTTGGGCCCGGTCGGGATTGCACTTGATGACCCGTGCCTGCTGCCAGACCTCCAGATCGGCGAGCCGGGCCGCCGCGTCCTCCTTCCCGACAAAGTCGGGGATGTGGCCATGCACCCCCGGCGGTGCGACGCCTTCGCGTTCGAGGAGGTCCCAGACGCGTCGTCGAGCGGTCTGCTTGGCGTCGTCGGTGCTTGTCACGCTGGCGCTCCTAGGGAGTCATGAGGGTGAGGAGCCGGTCGTTGACTTCCTGAACCGACGGATGGTCGCTCCAGGGACGCAGTTGCCGGGCTGCGGCGAAGGCGAGGTTGAGGCCACCTCCGGCGCGGGTCTGCTCGATGACATCAACGGCGAGATGCAGGTAGGCAACGGCGGTGGCGAGGTCACGGTGGCGGATGTTGGCGATGGCGAGATTGCCGAGGACGACAGCGGTCGACTTACGGCCTGCGGCGACCAGGTGATGAGCAGATTCCAAAGCCTTGATCGCCTCGGTCGGTCTGTTCAACGACAGCCAGCAGGAGCCCGCAAGCCGCGCGTGATGGCTGGGACAGTACAGAGCCGTGGCTGGATCCTGAGGGGCCACCGAGGCGAAGTGATGCTCGGCGGCTCCAAGGGCTTCACTGACAGCGGGCACCTGACCGAGCATGGCGTGTGCCTCGGCGCGGTGCAGGTGGGCGAGGCCGGCGAGCACCTGGCTGTCGCGGCGGCTGACGGCAGCTGCCTGCATGGTCAACGCGACGGCAGCGGTTGGCCGCCTTCTGCCGTAGAGGGCGAGGTAGCTCTTGCGAAGCAACGCGTTGGCTTCGGCGACAGGATCGCGGGCCTCCCTCGCGGCGTCGACCGCTTGGTCGAAGTAGGCCGCGCTGGCGGCGTGGTCGTGTCGCTGCGTGGCGTCCCACACCAGTTGGCCCATGAGCGTTGCCGCCTCGGCCACCGCCGCAGCCAGTTCGCGCTGCACCGAGCCGACCTCAGCGTGCTGGCGGAGGAAGACCGCCTGAGCGTGCGACTGGGCTGCTTCGGCGAGCAGCAGGGTCGACGGCGTCTGGTCGTAGCGTTCGTCCAGATGCCGCACGCGCTCCCGGAGGTGTGCCACGGTGATCAGGTCGACGCGACCGGGCCGCCGTAACGCATGGTCCAGACGCCCGTCGGGCGTGGCGGGTGGCTGACGGGTATCGGCCAGAAGATCAGCCAGTTCCTCGATGGACACCTTGAGCGCCGCAGCCAGGTGGGGACGGAGCCAGGGCTGCGGATCGGTCTCCACGCGTTCCCATCGCACGATGGTGGACCGATCCACGCCGAGGATCTCGGCGAGCCGTTCCTGGCTGAGGCCGATCGTCCTGCGTCGCTCCGCCAGCCGATGCCGCCGCGAGCCCGGCATGCGTTGTCCACTCCGGTCGCTGCGCATCACAGATCCATTTATCCAGCTCACGGTGGTCATCGCAATGGGAGTGCATCGGTTCTGCGTCATTGGCGCACTGGGATTCGCCGGCGTGCAGCGGTTGGGTGAAAACGAGCGATCAAGCAACCTACTCCGCAGGGGGTGCCGGGTGAACTGCTCGAAGCGAGATCGACCTGACCATCCGGCCGACCGCCCAGGTCCTGCTCAGGTCTGGACGACTCCCCATCTGCGTACCGCCATCGGGGCTGCGTGGGTGGGTGAGCGGCGGCCTTCCCCGAGCCGCCGCGCGACGGCGGTGGGCTCGCCATTCCCCCGGCGAGCCCACCGTCGGCCGTCACGATGGGAGGTGCCGGTATGACGGCGAGCCGTGACCGGCCATGTGAAGCCGGGCATTCGCCGATGCGTCCGTTGTGGCTGTGCCGCCGGTGTGGGCAGCCATGGCCGTGCGGGTCGGCGAAGCTGGCTCTCGTGGCCGAGTACCGCGACATGTCGTTGAGCCTGTTCCTCTACCTTGCTGGCTGCCTGCACGAGGCCATCGATGACTTGCACCGGCTCAACCCGGCCGTGACAGGCACCGCAGCCGACCTGTTCGATCGGTTCCTCGGCTGGCCGGCCCGGCACCGCCGCCGGACCGCAGATACCGGAGGGGACATGACGTACACCCTGCATGGCCCCGAATCGGCCATCGCCATCTTTCCGGCGCTGGTGCGGTTGTACGCGGTCGTCTACTCGGAACCGCCGTACACCGAGGGACCGGAGCAGGTGGCCGGCTTCGCCGGTGGCCTGCCCGACGAGTCACGACGTCCGGGGTTCACCCTCGTCGCCGCCGAGGACACGGGCGATCTGGTCGGTGCGGCGTACGGGTGGACGATGGCCGCCGGCCGGTGGTGGACGCGTGCCGACATCGAGCCTCCGGCCGATCTTCGCGCTGCCGAGAAGTTCGCGGTCATGGAGTGGGTCGTGCGTCCCGACCGGCGTGGCGAGGGGATCGGCGCGGAACTCATCCGCCGGCTCCTCGACGGGCGGCCCGAACGGTGGGCGACGCTCGCGTCCAACCCGGCCGCACCCGCCCGCGCCGTCTACCGGCGCGCGGGGTGGCAGCAGGTCGGTGGATCGGCGATGCCCGACGGCACACCCATGCACCTGCTCGTCCTACCGCTACCCGCTGCGCCGATCCGACATCGCTGACCCCCCGCCATGCCCGTCGGCGCGGGCCTCCCTTGGCAATCTTGGACACTTGCCGTCTTCACGTGACGGGAAGTGTCCAAGATCTGTGTCGGCCGTCAGTGTCCGGAGTGGCCCTCGGGGGATCGGCGGGGCGTGGGGATCGAGCGGACCGCGTACTCCTGCACGGCCGCCGCGTGGTCGGCCTCCTCCAGGACCCAGTCGGCGCTGCCGGGCGCGTGCCGGCGGCTCAGCACCCCCTGCACGGTGTCCACCATGGTGGCGACGCCGGCCCGGGGGCGGCTGCGCCAGAGCTGCTCGCCCTCGGCGGTGATGCGGAACCACCCGTCGGCGACCGTGACCAGGCCCGCGCCGACCAGCCGCTGGACCGCGGCCTCCACCTCGTGTCGCCCGGGAATCGCGTGGTTGAGATGGTCGGCGGTGGACAGCACGTCGGTCAGACGTACGCCCTCCGGGCGGCGGCTCGTCGCGGACCGTCGGTGCCGCCCGGCGCCGCTCGCGATGACCAACGACACGAAGATCCAGGCGTCGCTCCAGCGCCAACCGTTCTCCCCCATGCAGAGATGATGACGGCGAGCGACGCGGAAGGGAACACCCACCCTCCAACGAGCCCACTTCCACCAGCGCGGCGTGCCGGCGCGTGAACGGTCGGTGAACGCCTCACGCGGCCGGGGCACGCGACGGATCACCGGCGGTGACCGTCGATTCGTCGTCACCGTCGGTCTCGGCGGCAGGCACCGCGACGAGCGGGATGAAGAACTGCGCCAGCGGGCCGATGGCCAACGCGTACGCCACGGTGCCCACGCCGACCGTGCCGCCGAGCAGCCAGCCCAGCGCGAGCACGGTGACCTCGATGACGGTACGCACCAGGCGTACCGAGAAACGGGGACGACGGGCGACGAAGCCGGTCATCAGCCCGTCGCGTGGACCGGGGCCGAGGCGGGCGCCGAGGTAGAGCGCGGTGGCCGCCCCGTTGGCGACGATTCCGGTGATCAACAGGGGGATGCGGACGCCGAGGGGGCCACCGGAGGGCAGCAGGACCAGGGTGGCGTCCACCACGAGGCCGACCACCACCACGTTGCTGACGGTGCCGAGGCCGGGCCGCTGTCGCAGCGGGATCCACAGCAGCAGCACCAAGGCCCCGACGCCGATGGTGACCGTGCCGAAGGAGAGCCCGGTCAGCTCGGACAGCCCCTGGTGGAAGACGTCCCAGGGGTCCAGGCCCAGGTGGGAGCGGACCATCAGGGCCATGCTGACCCCGTATAGGACGAGCCCGGCGTAGAGCTGGCCGAGCCGCCGCACCGGCCGCTCCCGAAGATTGCCAATCAGTGCCATGCATGCCACCCTAGGTGCCAATCCTCCCGGAGGAAGAAGCCAATATCCGAGGAGTGGCCATGACCGGTCAGGTGCGAGGAGTCCAATTAGCGCGACTGCTGGGGCAGTGGCACGCCCTGCCGGGCCGTCGCCGCAGTCCCGACTACGCGGCGCTCGCCGGTGCGGTACGGGGGCTGCTCGCCGACGCCCGGCTTCCCTTGGGCGTGCGGCTGCCGGCGGAGCGTGAGCTGGCCGAGGCGCTGCGGATCAGCCGTACCACGGTCAGCGCCGCGTACCGGGAGCTGCGCGAGACCGGCCACCTGGCCAGCCGCCGGGGCGCCGGCAGTTGGACGATGCTGCCGGGCAACCACCGGGTCGCCAGCACCGGCCTGTGGACCCCGCTGGACGACCGGGACATGATCGACCTCGGCGTCGCCGCGTTGGCGGCCCCGCCGCAACTGCTCGCGGCCTCCCGGGCCGCCGTCGAGGACCTGCCCCGCTACCTGGGCGGCGCCGGCTACCACCCGACCGGCATCGGCGAGCTGCGCGAGGCGGTGGCCGCCGGATACACCGCGCGGGGGCTACCCACCTCCGCCGACCAGATCATGGTCACCAGCGGCACCCAGCACGCCCTTGACCTGGTGCTGCGCCTCGCCCTGGCCCCCGGCGGGAACGTGTTGGTCGAGTCGCCGACCTACCCCAACGCGCTCGCCGCGCTGGCCGGCCGGCGGGCCCGGATCGCCACGCACGGTCTGTCCGCGGACGCCGGCGGCTGGGAGCCCGACCTGTTGTTGGGCAGCCTGCGGCAGACCCGGCCCAAGCTGGCGTACCTGATCCCGGAGTTCCAGAACCCGACCGGGCACCTGATGCCCGCCGCGTTGCGCGAGCGGGTGGTGGCCGCCGCCCACGCGGTGGGCACCGACCTCATCGTCGACGAGTCCTTCGTGGACCTGCCACTGGACGGCGTCGAGCTGCCCCCGCCCACGGCCACGTTCGACCGGCACTCCCGGGTGGTCAGCATCGGCGGGATGAGCAAGCCGTACTGGGGTGGTCTGCGGATCGGCTGGGTACGCGCCTCCGCGCCGCAGGTGCAGCGGCTGGCGGCAGTCCGGGTCGGCGTCGACATGTCCAGCCCGGTGCTCGACCAGTTGGTCGCGGTGCGCCTGCTCGCCGACGCGGCGGCCATCGTCGCCGACCGTCGGACCCAGCTCGCCGCCCAGCGCGACGCGTTGCTCGGCGCGCTGGCGCACCGGCTACCGGACTGGCGGGTGACCGTGCCGCGCGGTGGCGTGACCCTCTGGGCGGAGCTGGACGGTCCGGTCTCCAGCGCGCTCGCGCGGGCCGCCGAGGAGGTCGGCGTGCGGCTCGCGCCCGGGCCCCGGTTCGGCCTGGACGGCACCCTGGAACGCTTTCTGCGGCTGCCGTTCACCCTGCCGGCCGCCGAGCTGGTGGAGGCCGTGGAGCGGATCGCCACGGTCCGCTACGACCTGGACCGCAGCGGCCGGCAGCGGTGGCCGGAGCCGTCGGTCATCGCCTGAGCGGCCCCGGAGACGCCGTTGGCCCCACATCCGCCAGGGGTGCGGGGCCATCGGCGGTCCGTTGCTACAGCTCGGCGAGGGTGCCGGCGTACATCTTGTCGATCTCGGCGGCGAAGTTGCCCTCCACGCCCCGACGCTTGATCTTCAGCGACGGTGTGATCTCGCCGTGCTCGATGGTCAGATCACGCGGCAGGATCGCCACCTTCTTGATCGTCTCCCAGCGGTTCAGCTTGGCGTTGAGCTGGGCGACGTACTCCTCGACCATCGCCTGCGCCTCCGGCGAGGCGACGATCTCGGTGTAGTCGCGGCCCTCCAGCGGGCCACCGGCCACCCAGCCCCGGATGGCGTCCGCGTCGAGCGTGACGAGCATCGTGCAGAAGTTGCGGGCCTGCCCGATCACGACCGCCTGCGAGGTGTACGGGCAGATGGCCTTGAACATGCCCTCGATGTGCGACGGCGCGATGTACTTGCCGCCCGAGGTCTTGACCAGGTCCTTCTTGCGGTCGGTGATCCGCAGGTAGCCCTGCTCGTCGAGCGTGCCGATGTCGCCGGTGCGGAAGAAGCCGTCCTCGGTGAACGCGGCGGCGGTCTCCTCGGGCAGGTTGTGGTAGCCGCGCATCACCGGCCGACCCCGCACCAGGATCTCGCCGTCGGCGTCGATCCGGCACTCCAGGTCGCCCATCGCCTTCCCGACCGTGCCGATGCGCAGCCCGTCCGGTGGGTTGACGAAGTTGCCGGCGCTGGTCTCGGTGAGGCCGTAGCCCTCCGAGATCGGCAGGTTGGCCGCGGCGAAGAAGGTGGCGATCTCCGGACTGAGCGGCGCGGCGCCGGAGACCATCACCCGCATCCGGCCGCCCAGGCGGGCCTGGAGCTTGCTGAACACCAGCTTCTCGGCCAGCCCGTAGCGCAGCTTGAGCCCGGCCGGCACCGGCTTGCCGGCCTGCTCCAGGGCGACCTTCTCCTTGCCGACCTGCACGCCCCAGGCGAAGATCTTCGCCTTCGCGCCACCGGCGCCCTGGGCGGTGGTCACCGCCCGGTTGTAGACCTTCTCGAAGACCCGGGGAGCGCCACACATCAGCGTCGGTCGGATCACCGCGAGCAGGTCGACCAGCTTCTCCACCCGCCCGTCCACGTACGTCGGCAGGCCGACGTGGATCGCGCCGCAGAGCAGCGTCTTACCGAACGAGTGCGCCAGCGGCAGCCAGAGGTACTGCACGTCGTCGTCGCGCAGCAGCCCGACGTCGGCCTGCGCCACCGCCTCCCAGCACCACCCGCCGTGCAACAGTTCGACGCCCTTGGGCTGGCCGGTGGTGCCGGAGGTGTAGATCAGCGTGGCCAGGTGATCGGGGCCGATGCCGGCCACCAGCATGTCGATCAGATCGGGCTCGGCGGCCAGTGCCCGGCTGCCCCGCTCTTCCAGCTCGGTGAGGGTGAGCTGGGGGATCGCGGCGTTCGGGTCGGGAGTGCCGTCGAAGAGCACCACGTGGGTCAGCGCCGGCAGGTCCGCTCCGGCGATCTTGGCGGCCTGCGCCGGGTTCTCCGCGAAGAGGACGCGCGAGGCCGAGTCCGCGATGATGTACGTCGCGTCCGCCGGCTCGGTGGTCGGGTAGACGGTGGTGGTCGCGCCGCCCGCGCACATGATGCCCAGGTCGGCGACCACCCAGTCCAGCCGCGTGTTGGCGAGGATCGCGACCGGGTTCTCCTGGCCGACGCCGAGACCGTGCAGGCCGGCGGCGACGGCCTTGGCGCGCTGGCCGACCTGTTCCCAGGTCAACCAGTTGGGCCCCGAGTCGTCAGGGGTCGGGGACGCGAACGCGTGCCGGTCGGGGGTGGCCGCCACGCGCTTGAGGAACATGTCCGGGATGGAGCGGTACGGTACATCGAGAGCCATCGCTGTAGCCGCCTTCGGGGGTGGTGGCGTGACGGTCGTCACGTCATAGTGGTTACCGAAGAGTATTGCCTGATACCGGGCATCGGCTAGTGCCGGTGATCGTCCGGCGACCTCGCCGCGCCGACCGGCGGCACGAATCAGGCGTAGCGGGCAGCCACCACCGACCAGTCGTAGGTGGCCCGGACCCAGTTGCGTCGCGCCGCCAACGGGGACCGCAACCCCTCGACGCCGCTGGCGAGCAATCCCTCCTCCGCCGCCTGGTACGCCGCCAACCCCCGGTTGAAGCGGTCCGCGGCGGCCCGTAACGCGTCCACCTCGTCGAGGCCGCGTTCCTGGGCGATGACCGTCACCAGGTTGTGCGCGTCCGGGTCGGAGCGGCTCTCCTTGCCGTACGAGAAGAGGTCGTTGCACCAGCACACCAGGTCAACGGCCAGCAGGTCCAGGGCGGTCAGTGCCGCGTCGGCGCGCCCGGCCGACCCGAGTGGCTGCTCCGACGCGAGGTCGGTCAGCGTTAGGCAGGGGTGTACGCCGCCGATGTGCCGACGCAGTTGGACGTACTCCGTCATCCCCGGCACGCGGCGGCGCTCCCGGTTGGTGGCCTCCCAGAGCAACGCCAGCAGGTACTGGCGGATCTGGCTGACGAACCGCAGCAGCATCGGCGGCCGACCCTCGGCCCGGGTGCGGCGGCACAGGTCGTGCAGCGCGGCGCCGAGCGGGCCGGCGTCCGGCGGCAGCGGAGCGGCCGGATCGCCGGCGCGGTCCAGCACGTTGAGCAGGGCGGCGATGACCGGCGCCAGCCGGCTCGGATCGGCGCCGAGGCCGTCCTCGTCGCAGGTGTCGTCCATGACGAAGAGCCAGGAGATCAGGTCGGTGAGGAGGCGCAGCCCCCGCACCGGCCCGTCCGGGCAGGCGCGGCCCGCCAGACCGGCGGCGTCCGCCCGTTGCAGTCGATGAATTTGACCGGAGTTGACCAGGCCGAAAGCGCGCGCCCACTCGACGCTTTCGGTGGCCACCCGATCTGTGGACTTGTGGCGCCCCGCCATGAAGGAGGGTTCCCGTAGCGCCGAGATTGCGAAACTTCGCATCGTGTGCCCCCACATCGTGCCGCCCCGGCGCGGAACGGCGCGGTGAAGCGTACGGGAGGAGGTATCGGCACGCATCGTTGGGACTGCGGCATTCGTCCGGCGTTACGGTGACCGATTAAGCGCAGAAAGTCACATGCCCAGGCTGGCGTTGCGCAACTGCCGCGCCGACGACGCCGAGCCGTCCAACTGGACCCTGGCCACCCGCTGTCGTCCGGACAGGAACAGGGCCAACTCGGCGGGGGCGCCCACCAGACGCAGTCGTTCGCCGCCCCGGCCGACGGAGACCTCGCCGTACCCGGGTGCCTGCACGTAGAGGTCCGCCGGGAAGCGCCGCAGGGTCAGCCGGGCCATCGGTGCGGCCCGCTTCCACAGGGTGGCCTGCAGGCCACGCGGCACCTCACGCGGCTGCCATCCCCCGACGGCCCGCCGTACGTCCTCGTGGTGGATGAAGAACTCCATGGTGTTGACCAGCTCGTCGGTCAGCGGGTTGCTGACCGGGCTCCACAGCGGTGGTCGGCGTACCTTCGCCACCAGCTCCGGGTAGGGCCCGGCGGCGAGCCGGCGACGGATCCGTTCGGCGTACCCCCGCAGTGGCGGCAGCAGGATTCCACCGGCCGCGTCCAGACGGCGCTCGCGCAGCACCAGGTGCGCGGCGAGGTCGCGTGTCGCCCACCCCTCGTTGATCGTCGGTGCGTCGGGCCCGAGGGCCAGGAAGAGATCGGCCAGCGCCTCGCGCTCGGCTCGGGCGTACCGCGACATGGGCCGATCGTAGGCCCGGAGTCTGGTGGCCGCGCGGCGAGCGGGGCCGGGGGCTTCCCGCGGGCCGGGGCGTCCGGTACGTGATGGTCGACATATCCCGTCCGGGTCGGCGACGCAGGCCCGCAACGGTAAGGATGAGGTAGATAATTGTGGCTTACGGCGGGGGAGAGCGTGGCGAGCAGGACAAGCCGGGACGTGCTCGGCAGAGGGCTGGGGGTTCTGCGGCAGGCGATCCGCGAGCAGCCGCGGATCTTCACGGTCGCCGTGGTCGGCAGCGTGCTGTTCGGCTCGATGGTCATCGTCAGCGCCTACGTGGTGGGCGCGGTGGTCGGCGACGTGGTGGTGCCGGCGATCGCGCGCGGCCAGGTCGGCGTCGGCGCCCTGACGCTGGCGGCGGTGGCCCTGTTCGGGATCAGCGTGCTGCGGGTGGTCGGCATCTTCGGCCGTCGGCTCGGCGCCGGCTACATGCAGTACCGGCTCCAGGCCGCCTACCGCCGCCGGGTCACCCGCCGCTACCTGGACCTGCCGCTGTCCTGGCACCACCGCAACGCCACCGGCACGCTGCTGTCCAACGCCAACTCCGACGTGGAGGCGGCCTGGTATCCGATCGCCCCGCTGCCCTTCGCGGTGGGCACGCTGGTGATGCTGGTCGGCGCGATCGTCTCGCTGTTCGCCACCGACTGGGCCCTGGCCCTGGTCGGCCTCGCGGTGTTCCCCGCGCTGTTCGCGCTCAACGTGGTCTACTCCCGCCGGATGGCGCCCCGCCAGGCCCGCGCGCAGCGCTTGCGCGCCGAGGTCAGCGGCATCGCGCACGAGAGCTTCGACGGCGCGCTGGTGGTCAAGACCATGGGCCGCGAGGCGCAGGAGACCGCGCGGTTCGCCGGCCGCGCCGGTGAGCTGCGCGACGCGCTCATCGCGGTCGGCCGGCTGCGGGGCGTCTTCGATCCGCTGCTGGAGACACTGCCCAGCCTCGGCACCCTGGCCGTCCTGGTGGTCGGAACGTTCCGGCTGCGCCAGGGCGCGATCAGCGTCACCGAGCTGGTCAGCGTCGCCTTCCTCTTCACCGTGCTGGCTTTCCCGGTGCGGGCCATCGGCTGGGTGCTGGCCGAGCTGCCGCGCAGCGTCGCGGGCTGGGACCGGGTGCGCCGGGTCCTCGACGCCACCGGCGAGATGCCGTACGGGCAGCGGGTGCTCGACCCGGCCACCCCGGGCCCGGCCAGCCTCACCTTCACCGACGTGCACTTCTCCTATCCGCCCGCCGAGGCTCACCAACCCGGCGCGCAGGTGCTCGGCGAGGTCGGCTTCACCGTTCCGGCCGGCCGTACGGTCGCCCTGGTCGGGCCGACCGGCGCCGGCAAGTCCACCATCGCCTCGTTGGCCGTACGCCTGGTCGACCCGGACTCCGGCACCGTCGCCCTGGACGACGTGGACCTGCGCGACCTGACCGCCACGTCGCTGGCCAGCACGGTCGCGCTCGTGGCGCAGGTGCCGTTCGTCTTCGACGACACCGTACGGGCCAACATCGCCCTCGACCGGCCGGGCATCGACGACGAGGTGGTGTGGGCGGCGCTGCGCCTGGCCGAGGCGGACGGTTTCGTCGCGGCGCTGCCCGACGGGCTGGACACGATGGTCGGCGAGCGGGGTACCTCGCTCTCCGGCGGGCAGCGGCAGCGGCTCACCCTGGCGCGCGCCCTCGCCGGGCGGCCACGGCTGCTGGTGCTCGACGACGCGACGAGCGCCGTGGACCCGCGCGTGGAGGCGGCCATCCTCGCCGGCCTGCGCTCCTCGGCCGGCGAGCCGGGAGTTCCCGCCGCGTCGATCCTCGTCGTGGCGTACCGCCGGGCCACCATCGCCCTCGCCGACGAGGTCATCTACGTCGAGCAGGGCCGGGTGGTCGCTCGGGGCACGCACACCGAGCTGCTGGCCACCGTGCCCGGATACGTTGACCTGGTCACCGCATACGAGCAGGCGGAGGTCGACCGCGCGCAGGAGCGCGCGTACGACGACGAGGTGGCGCCGCTGCCGTCGGGCCTGGAGATCGAGGTGGACCATTGAGTACGACGGTGACGACCGAGCAACGCAACGAGCGGGCGGAGACGACCTGGCGGACGTTGCGGCGGGGGCTCGCCCTCTCGCCCGAGCTGCGCACCGGGCTGGCCGCCACTCTCGCCCTGGCCCTGGTCTACATGGTGGGCCGGGTGGCCGTTCCGGTGGCGGTGCAGCAGGGCATCGACCGGGGCATCGTCGGCGGTCTGAAGCTGGACGTCGTCTGGTCGGTGGTGGCGGTCACCGCGGCGATCCTCGTGGTGACCACGGCCTGCGGCTACCTGATGATGCGCCGGCTGTTCACGGTCAGCGAGACCGCGTTGGCGAACGTGCGGACGCGGGCGTTCCGGCACGTGCACGACCTGTCGATGCTGCACCAGCAGTCCGAGCGCCGCGGCTCGCTGGTCTCGCGGGTGACCAGCGACGTCGACCAGATCACCCAGTTCCTCCAGTGGGGCGGGGTGATCCTGCTGGTCAACCTGGGGCAGCTCGTGGTGACGACGGCCGTCATGCTGGCGTACTCCTGGCAGTTGACCCTGGTGGTGCTGGCGGCGTTCCTGCCGGCGGTGCTCGTCATCCGGCAGTTGCAGCGCCGACTCGGCGCGGCGTACGCGACGGTGCGCCAGCGCACCGGCGCGCTGCTGGGCGCGATCGGCGAGAGCGTCGTGGGCGCGCCGGTGATCCGGGCGTACGGCATCGCGGGGCGTACCGAGCGGCGGCTGGACGAGGCCATCGACGCGCAGCGCGTCGCGCAGCAGCGGGCCATCCGGATCAGCATCGTGGGCAGCTCGGTCGGTGAGTTGGCGGCGGGTGTGGCGCTGGCCGGCGTGGTGGTGCTCGGTGTGACGCTGGGTGTGGACGGCACGCTGTCGATCGGCCAGCTGACCGCGTTCCTCTTCCTGGTGACGCTGTTCATCCAGCCGGTGCAGATCGCCACCGAGGTGCTCAACGAGGCACAGAACGCGATCGCCGGCTGGCGGCGGGTGCTGGACGTGCTGGACGTCGCCCCGGACGTCGCGGACCCCGGTGAGCAGGGCCGGCACCTGCCAGTCGGTCCGCTGGACATCCGGTTCTCGGGGGTGCGGTTCGCCTATCCGGGTGGTCCGCCGGTGCTGCACGACATCGACCTGGAGATCCCGGCGAAGAGCCGGGTGGCGGTGGTCGGCGAGACGGGCAGCGGCAAGACGACCTTCGCGAAGCTGCTCACCCGACTGATGGACCCGTCGGCGGGGGCGGTGCTGCTGTCCGGGGTGCCGCTGGCGCAGGTGCGCTTCGACTCGCTGCGCGCGCGGGTGGTGATGGTGCCGCAGGACGGGTTCCTCTTCGACGCGACGGTCGGGGACAACGTGCGGTTCGCCCGGCCGGAGCTGACCGACGAGCAGTTGGCGGCCGCCTTCACGGAGTTGGGCCTGGCGGATTGGTTGGACGGTCTGCCGGCCGGCCTCGACACCCCGGTGGGCGAGCGCGGCGAGGCGCTGAGCGTGGGGGAGCGGCAGCTCGTCGCGCTGGCCCGGGCGTACGTGGCCGACCCCGACCTGCTGGTGCTGGACGAGGCGACCAGCGCGGTGGACCCGGCGACCGAGGTGCGTCTGCAGCGCACCCTGGACGCGGTCACGCGGGGGCGGACCACCCTCGCCATCGCGCACCGGCTCTCCACCGCCCAGGCCGCCGACGAGGTCATCGTGGTGGACCGGGGGCGCATCGTGCAGCGTGGCCCGCACGACGAGTTGGTGCGCGACGCCGACTCGGTCTACGGGCTGCTGTACGCCTCCTGGCTGGAGCAGACCAGGTAACGGGTCGATGTTCGATGGCGTCGGCTGGTGGACGCGGTGGTGCGGATGCCCTACGCTCCGGTTAGGTAAGGCTAACCTTTGAAGGAGGTTGCGCCATGCGGCCCAGCCCCGCCGAGATCGTCCGTACCCTCGTCGCCGGTCGCCTCCCCGGCCTCGTCCACCTGGCCCGCCGCCCGGGTCCGCACCACGCCCGGCACGTGACCGACCCCGACGGCCGGGTGCTGCTGCTGGTGCCGGTGGCCAGCCACCTGGGCGCCGCGCTCCAGCCCGCCGCCGGGGGCGCCGACGTCGCGGTGGTCCTGGACGTCCTCGACCTGCCCCCCGCGGCCGGCGCTCCCGGGCTCGGGCGGGCTTGGGTCTCCGGTTGGGCCGCCGAACTGCACGAGGACGAGGCCCGCCGGGCCGCGGTCGACTTCGCCGCCGTCGAGCCGACCGGCGACCTGCTCGACGTCGGCGTCCGGTTCCGGCTGTTCCGCTTCGAGGTGGCCGAGGTGCGCTGGGAGCGGGCCGGCGTCGTGCACCGGATCGACCCGGGGGAGTACGCCGAGGCGGAGCCGGACCCGGTGCACCCCTGCGAAGCCCTGCTGCTCGCCGACCTCGCCCAGCGCGACCCCGCCGCCGTCACCGACTACCTGCGCCGGCAGCTCGGGCTCACCGAAGAGGCCCCGGACGGCCCACCACGCGTGGTGCGTGTCGACCGCTACGGGCTGGTGGTCGCCCTCGGGCGTCCCGGCGCACGACGGCGCGTCCGGCTGGCGTTCCCCTGCCCGCTCAGCGGCCCCGACGAGCTGGGCAGGCTGCTCCCGCCGCTGCGCCGGCCCGCCGACGTGCACCCGCCCCGCTGACCGCGCCCCGGGCCTCCCGCCGACCGCGTCCCCGGCTCCCGCTGACCGCGCTCCGGGCCTCCCGCTAGATCGGGAGCGACCCGGTGAGGTACCGCTGGACGCTCGGGCCGATGGTGGCGACCAGGAGCTCCGGATCGGCCGACGCCACCGGCTCCAGCCGTACCACGTGCCGGATCATGGCGAGGCCGATCAGCTGGGTGGCGACCAGCGAGCCGCGCAGCGGGACCTCGGCCGGATCGACGTCGAGGTGGTCGAGCACCCGGCGCAGCACCTGCGTGGTGACGAACTCCCGCAGCAGGCGCGCGGTCCACTCGCTGCTGAGCACCGAGCGCACGAGCGCCACCCCGGCGCTGCCGGCCGGAGAGTCCCAGATGCCGATGAAGGTCCGTACCAGCCGCTCGCCGACGCTCTCCTGGTCACCGGCCAGCACCGCCGGCAGCAGCTCGGCGGGGTCCACGGGGAAGTTCATCGCGGCCCGGAAGAGCTGGTCCTTCGTGCCGAAGTAGTGGTGCACCAGAGCCGGGTCCACGCCGGCCGTGGCGGCGATGGCGCGGATCGGCGCGGCGTCGAAACCCCGTTCGGCGAACGTCGCCCGCGCCGCCTCCAGGATCGCCTCCCGGGTGTCCGGGTTGCCAGGTCGCCGGCCGGTACGCCGCGTCATCGCCGCCCCTCGTTCGTCCGCTGACGCCGCCGGTCCCCGGCGGCGGGTGGCGACCCGCAACGCGCGGGTCGCCGCCGGTCGGTCAGCCGGTGCGCCGACGCAGGGTCGCCGCCGCGAGCACCAGCGCCAACACCACCGCGCCGAACACCACGCCCACGTCCCGCCACATGGTCGCGGTCGGCTCGGCGTGCGCGCCGACCTCCTGCAACGCCTCGATGGCGTACGTCAGCGGCAGGGCGTCACTGAGCCCCTGGAGCCAGCCGGCCATCTCGTCCCGGGCCACGAACAGCCCACACAGCAGGAGCTGCGGGATCACCACGACCGGGAGGAACTGTACTGCCTGGAACTCGGTGCGGGCGAAGGCGCTGCACAGCAGACCGAGGGCAACCCCGAGTACCGCGTCGAGCACCGCGATCCCGATCACCAGACCGCTGCTGCCGAGAGTTCGCAGATCGAAGACCCAGTACGCCAGACCGGCCGCCAGGGTGGCCTGCACGGCGGCGGCCAGCCCGAACGCGATGCCGTACCCGAACAGCAGGTCGAGCTTGCCCAGCGGGGTGGTGAGCAGCCGTTCCAGGGTGCCGGAGGTGCGCTCGCGCAGCATCGCGATGCTGGTCACCAAAAACATGATCACGAAGGGGAAGGTGCCCAGCATGACCAGCGCGACCCGGTCGAACACCGACTGTTGTCCCGGCGGTGTCGGCTTGTCGGCGTACATGTAGTAGACCAGCGTGAGCAGGACGGTCGGCACCACCACGAGCAGCGCGATCGTCCGCCGGTCGTGCCGGAGCTGGCGCAGGACGCGGCCGATGGTGGCCGCCAGGATCCGCACGTTCATGAGTTTTCCCGTCCGGCGGAGGCCTTCGCTTCGCCGGCCCGGATCAGCCGCAGGAACGCCTCGTCGAGATCGTCCACGCCGGCGGCGGCGCGGATCGCGTCCGGGCTGTCGTCGGCGATCAACCGGCCCTCCCGGATCAGCAGCAGCCGGTCGCAGCGGGCCGCCTCGTCCATCACGTGACTGGACACCAGCAGGGTGGTGCCGGCGGCGGCCATGGCGTGGAACCGGGCCCACAGGTCGGCCCGCAGCACCGGGTCCTGGCCGACGGTCGGCTCGTCGAGGATGACCAGCTCCGGGTCACCGACCAGGGCACAGGCCAACGAGGCCCGACTGCGCTGGCCGCCGGAGAGGGTGGCGACCAGCTGACCGGCCGCCTGGGCCAGCCCGACGGCGCTCACCGCCTCGTCGGCCTCGGTGCGACCACGCCCGTACAGGGCCGCGAAGTAGCGGGCGTTCTCCCGCACGGTCAGGTCGGCGTAGACGCTCGGCGCCTGCGTGAGGTAGCCCACCCGGTGCCGCAGCGTCGGGGCCCCCGCCGGCTGGCCCAGCACGGTCACCGTCCCCGAGGTGACCACCTGCACGCCGACCACGGCGCGCATGAACGTGGTCTTGCCGCTGCCGCTGGGCCCCAGCAGACCGGTCACGGCGCCCTGCGGAACGGCGCAGGTGATGCCGTCCAGCACCCGCCGCCCACCTCGATCGACCACCAGGTCGTGGACGCCTATCGCGTCGTCCATCGCGCACCTCCAAGAAACTCATCGCTCGTTGAATTCCACGCTAGAGGGGAGCGCGTGGCTCGCGCAACGGCCGACCTGTCCCCTGGTGCCCGCCCTCGCGCCCAGCGCGACAACGGGCAGTAGGCTCCGGACCGGACAGCGCGTCCGGCAACGGGCATTGCGTGCTGATCGGACGTACGGCACGATGACGCCGTGGGTCACGCTCCGTTACCGCACAGCGGATTTCTCGACGACTGGGCCGCGCGGTTGCGGGACGCCGCCGAACGGCCGGTCGTCGGCATCCTGCTGCGCGGCAGTCACGCCCGGCGGGCGGCCACCGCGCACAGCGACGTCGACCTCGACGTGCTGGTCGGAGGCTCGCCGTACGCCGCCCGCCGCGCGTACCTGGCCGAGACCGCCGGCCGGGTCACCCACGTCTCGGTGGCGGCGCGCGACGTCCGCTCCTGGGTGCACCGGCTGGGCGAGCCGGCCGACTGGGCGTTCGGACTGCCGGTCACCGCACCGGCCCGGCTGCTCTGGGCGGACCCGCACTGGCGGCCCCGGATCGACCTGCCGGTGCTGTGCCAGCCCGCCGAGCCGCCCCGGCTGGAGGAGCTGATCGCCCTGCTCGGCAAGGCCGCCGCCGCCCGCGCCGCCGCCGACCGCCTCGGGGTCCGGCTCGCCGTGGCGGACCTGGCCCGCCTCTGCCCCTCGGTGCTGCGCCCGGCGAACCCGTCGGTGCGGGTGTCGTCCCGCCGCGCGGCGTTCGCGGCGGCCCTGGAGTTGCCGGTCGCTCCGGAGGGCTACCGCGAGGACATGCTCCTCTGCCTCGGCCTGCGCCCGGGCGCCACCGGCCAGCTCTGGGCCGCCGCCGTGCGGCTGGTCGCCGGCACCCTGCCGCTGATCCGCCCGTACGCCGGGGAGATCGCCGACTGCTGCGGCACCGACCTGGCCGAGGCCCTGGTCGACGGCCGCCTCGACCGTTACGTGGCCCAGCTCGCGCGGCCCGTGAGCCATGGGCCGAACCCTCGGCGGGAGCCGTCGCCGGTGCCCACGCCACGTGCGGGAGAATGGGCAACTGTGCCCGTACCTGACGCGCCGCTGACCGGCGTCCCCAGCGAACCGAGCGGCCCGGCGGCCTCGGCGCCGGTCCGTCCGTCCCGGCTCGACCCGGCCATCGCGGCCCGGCTGCGCCGCACCGCCGACGGCCTGGTCGCCGCCGTGGTACGCGCGCACGACTCCGGCGAGGTGCTGATGGTCGCCTGGATGGACGACGAGGCGTTGCACCGCACCCTCACCACCGGCCGGGCCACCTACTGGTCGCGCAGCCGGCGCGAATACTGGGTCAAGGGCGCCACCTCCGGGCACCACCAGTACGTGCGCTCGGTGGCCCTGGACTGTGACGGCGACGCCCTGCTGGTCAGCGTCGACCAGGTCGGCGCGGCCTGCCACACCGGGCACCGGACGTGCTTCTTCACCGAGCTGCCGGTCACCGCGCCGGACGCCCGGTGAGCACGGTTCGGCGGAGCCCCGCCGTGCACCAGGGGCGGGTCGGCGCATGACCGACGGCGCGGTGAGCCCCGACCTGGCCACCTTCACCGAGCTGGCCGCCCGCTGGCGGGTCGTGCCGGTCACCCGACGGCTGCTGGCCGATGCCGAGACTCCGGTGGGGGTCTACCGCAAGCTCGCCGGCGGGCCCGGCACCTTCCTGCTCGAATCGGCCGAGCAGGGGGTCGGCTCGGCGGGCATGGCCTGGTCGCGGTACTCGTTCATCGGCGTACGGAGCAGCGCGACCCTCGTCGAACGGGACGGCGCGGCGACCTGGCTCGGGCAGCCACCGGCCGGGCTGCCCACCGACGGCGACCCGGTGCGGGTGCTGCGGGACACCGTCGCGGCGCTCGCCGGGCCGCCGCCCGGCCCGGGCGACGGCCTGCCACCGCTGACCGGGGGCATGGTCGGCTACCTCGGGTACGACCTCGTCCGCCGCTTCGAGCGGCTGCCCGAGCTGACCGAGTCCGACCTCGGCGTGCCGGAGCTGGGCATGATGCTCGCGACCGACCTGGTGGTGCTCGACCACTACGACGGCTCCGCGATCCTGGTGGCCAACGCGGTACTGCCGCCGCTGGACGCGACGGACCGCGACGCGCACGTCAGGGCCGCGTACCACCACGCGGTGGGCCGCCTCGACGCGATGACCACCGCGCTGTCCCGACCCATCCCGCCGATGATCTCGACGGTCGCGCGTCCACCGGCCGGCGAGGTCGTCTGTCGTACGCCCGAGGGGGGCTACGTCAAGGCCGTGGAGGCGGCCAACGAGGCGATCCGGGCGGGCGAGTGCTTCCAGATCGTGCTGTCCCAGCGGTTCGAGCGGGCCACCCACGCCGACCCGCTGGACGTCTACCGGGTGCTGCGCACCAGCAACCCCAGCCCGTACATGTACCTGCTGCGCTTCGACGGGTTCGACATCGTGGGCTCGTCGCCCGAGGCGCACCTGAAGGTCACCGCCGGCGGCGACGGGCGGCGGCGGGCGCTGCTGCACCCGATCGCGGGCACCCGACCGCGTGGCGGCACCCCGGCGGCCGACGCGGGCCTCGCCGCCGAGCTGCTCGCCGATCCCAAGGAGCGCGCCGAGCACGTGATGCTCGTCGACCTGGGCCGCAACGACCTGGGCCGGGTCTGCGAACCGGGCAGCGTCCAGGTGCCCGAGTTCGCGACCATCGAGCGGTACAGCCACGTCATGCACATCGTCTCCACCGTGACCGGCACGCTGCGTGACGACCGCTCGGCGTTCGACGCGCTCGCCGCGACCTTCCCGGCCGGCACGCTCTCCGGCGCGCCCAAGGTGCGCGCCATGGAGATCATCGAGGAGCTGGAGCCGGTACGCCGCGGCGTCTACGGAGGCACGGTCGGCTACTTCGGCTTCGGCGGCGACCTGGACATGGCGATCGCCATCCGGACCGCACTGATCCGCGACGGCCGCGCCTACGTGCAGGCCGGGGCAGGAGTGGTCGCGGACTCGGATCCGGCCGCCGAGGAGCAGGAGACCCGCGACAAGGCCGCCGCCGTGCTGGCCGCGATCGCCGCCGCCGAAACGCTCCGGGCGGCCCGGTGAGCGCGAGGAGTGCAGCGCAGCGGAGCCCCGCAGTCGCGAACGAAAGGCTGGCACTGTGAGCGCGAGGAGTGCAGCGCAGCGGAGCCCCGCAGTCGCGAACGAAAGGCTGGCACTGTGAGCGCGCGGATCGCGACCGGCCGGCGCGAGCTGACGTACGCGATGCTGCTCTGTCTCGCCGGCGCGGGCCTGGCGCTCTGGATGGCGACCCGTGGCTGGTCGGTCGAGCTGACCGTGCGGCCGGCGCCGCTGCCGCCGGTGCGCGAGGCCCGCAGCGGGGCCGCCCTGCTGCCGTGGCTGCCGGCGCTGGCCGTGGTGGCGTTGGCCGGTGGTGGCGCGGTGCTCGCCACCAGGGGTCGGGTACGGCAGCTGCTGGGTGTGCTGCTCGCCGCGCTGGGGCTGGCGGTGTCGGCCGGTGCCGGTTACGGGCTGGTCGCCGACCTCGACGGTGTGGTGAGCCGGCAGTGGCCGGCGCTCTGCCTGGTCGGCGGCCTGCTCGTCGCCGTGGGCGGTGGGTGGACGGCGCTGCGGGGCGGCGGGTGGCCGGCGATGGGCGCCCGGTACGAGCGGCCGACGCGAACGGTCACGGAGAGTAGGCCGTCGACGCCTGCCGCCCCGGGCCCGCTGGCCGGTCGGCGGACCACCGAGGCGTGGGACGCGTTGGACCGGGGCGAGGACCCCACGGCCGGCTGATCAGCCGACCGGCTGACGGTCCCGCTCGCGGCCGACCGGCTGACGGTCCCGCTCGCGGCCGACCGGCTGACGGTCCCGCTGCGGCCGGGTGGCGGCGCGGGCGGCGGTCAGCTCGGCCACCAGGCGGTCCAGCTCGGCGCGTCGGTCGGCCCGGGCCCGGTCGGCGCAGACCGCCTCCCAGGCGTTGCCGCGTGCGGTGCGCATCCGGCCCTCGCCGACGACGGCCCGTTCCAGGGTGTGCACCACCCCGACGGCGAGCGACGCCATCGTCCGCGAGATGGTGGTCAGTCCGATGCTGGGGTTCGACTCGGCAGTGTTCATGGCTCACTCCACACGAGGAGTCGGCGACGGTCGGGCAGGCGCGTCATCGAGTCTGCCCGAGGACGATGCTCACCTGCCGACGTTTCGCCGGGGTGACCACCCCGTCAACTGTCCCGCCACGCCCGCGACCTGGGAGGGGCCGTTCGGCCTTGAGCTTGCTCACAACATCGACTGTTGTCGCTGTCGTTCGGCGGCGAGCCGCGGTAACTGGCATGATCGATGGGTCGGCCCGGTTCGACCGGAGCCGCCGGGTCATCGTCGCGTGACGGTGGTCGATACGGAGGTGGCGCTGCGTGACAACCCCTTCACGGCAAGTCGGCCATTATGCCGCAGGCCTTTTCGTGAGCAGCGCCATACCCCCGGCTTCCGGCCTCGGTCGGGTGCCCCTAGCATCGGCCCATGACACCCGGAGAGGGGAGTCCGTTGGTGACTGCTGAGCATGCGCACGCGGAGGGGGACGAGGCCGGTCAGGCGGCGTCCGTAAGCGTGCTCGACGAGATCCTGGCTGGCGTGCGCGAGGACGTCGCCCGTCGCCAGGAGCAGGTTCCGTTGGAACGGATCCGTGAACTGGCTGCGGCGGCGCCGCCGCCGCTGGACGCGTACGCCGCGCTGCGCAAGCCCGGTGTGGCGGTCATCGCCGAGGTCAAGCGCTCCTCGCCGTCGAAGGGTCGGCTGGCCGAGATCGCCGATCCGGCCGACCTCGCCGTCGACTACGCGGCGGGTGGGGCGCGGGCGATCAGCGTGCTGACCGAGGGGCGCTGGTTCGGCGGTTCGCTGGACGACCTGGCCGCCGTGCGGGCCGCGGTCACCGTGCCGGTGCTGCGCAAGGACTTCGTGGTCTCCAGCTACCAGGTGCACGAGGCGCGTGCGCACGGCGCCGACCTGGTCCTGCTGATCGTGGCCGCCCTCGAGCAGAACGTGCTGATGGGCCTGCTGGAGCGGATCGAGTCGCTGGGCATGACCGCGCTCGTCGAGGTCCACGACGAGGAGGAGGCCGACCGGGCCCTGGAGGCCGGCGCGCAGGTGATCGGGGTCAACGCCCGTGACCTGCGTACCCTTCAGGTGGACCGGTCGGTTTTCGAGCGGATCGCGCCCGGCCTGCCGAGCAGCGTCGTCAAGATCGCCGAGTCCGGTGTCCGTGGGCCGCACGACCTGATCCGGTACGCCTCGGCCGGCGCCGACGCCGTGCTGGTCGGCGAGGGCCTGGTCACCCAGAAGAGCCCACGCGAGGCGGTGGCCGAACTGGTCAACGCCGGCAACCACCCGGCGACGCCCCGGCCGGTGCGCTGACCGCGCCGGTGTGCCGCCCCACCGAGAGGATTGTCCGATGAGCGCCGACGCGCTGGCCCCGGTGGCCGGTCCGCAGCCCGACTCCGCCGGTCACTTCGGCCGCTTCGGCGGTCGGTTCGTGCCCGAGGCCCTGGTGGCCGCGCTGGACGAGCTCGACGGGGCGTGGCGTACGGCGATCGCGGACGAGTCCTTCCGGGCCGAGTTCGGCGCGTTGCTGCGCGACTACGCCGGCACGCCGTCGCTGCTCTACGAGGCCCGCCGGTTCTCCGCGAAGGTCGGCGCGCGGGTGCTGCTCAAGCGCGAGGACCTCAACCACACCGGCGCGCACAAGGTCCGCAACGTGCTCGGGCAGGCGCTGCTCACCAAGCGGATGGGCAAGACCCGGGTGATCGCCGAGACCGGTGCGGGTCAGCACGGTGTCGCCACCGCGACCGCCGCCGCCCTGTTCGACCTCGAGTGCGTGGTCTACATGGGCGAGGTCGACACCGAACGGCAGGCGCTCAACGTGGCCCGGATGCGGATGCTCGGCGCCACCGTCGTACCGGTCACCACCGGTTCGCGCACCCTGAAGGACGCCATGAACGAGGCGATGCGCGACTGGGTGGCGAACGTCGACGCGACCCACTACCTGATCGGCACCGCCGCCGGGCCGCACCCGTTCCCGGCCATGGTGCGCGACTTCGTCCGGGGCATCGGTGACGAGGCCCGGCAGCAGTGTCTCGACCTGACCGGCGCGCTGCCGGACGCGGTCACCGCCTGCGTCGGCGGCGGCTCCAACGCGCTGGGCATCTTCCACGCCTTCGTCGGCGACGAGAGCGTCCGGCTGTACGGCTTCGAGGCCGGCGGGGACGGCGTCACCACCGGCCGGCACGCGGCCAGCATCACCGGCGGGTCGGCCGGCGTGCTGCACGGCACCCGCACGTACGTGTTGCAGGACGCCGACGGGCAGACGTTGGAGTCGCACTCGATCTCCGCCGGCCTGGACTATCCGGGCGTCGGGCCCGAGCACGCCTGGCTGCACGACACCGGCCGGGCCAGCTACCTGCCCGTCACCGACGAGGAGGCGATGGCCGCCTTCGAGCTGCTCTGCCGCACCGAGGGCATCATCCCGGCGATCGAGAGCTCGCACGCGCTCGCCGGCACCGTGACGCTGGCTCCGAAGCTCGCCGCCGAGCTGGGCCGGGAGCCCACCATCGTGGTCAACCTCTCCGGCCGGGGCGACAAGGACGTGCACACCGCCGGGGACTACTTCGGCATCCTCGACAAGGAGCGCTGAGATGAGCCGCATCGGGGTGGCCTTCGACAAGGCCCGGGCCGACGGGCGGGCCGTGCTGGTGGGCTGTATGCCGGCCGGGTTCCCCACGGTGGAGGGCAGCATCGCGGCCATGACGGCGATGGTCGAGGCCGGCGTCGACGTCATCGAGGTGGAGATCCCGTACTCCGATCCGGTGATGGACGGGCCGGTCATCCAGAAGGCCAGCGACATCGCGCTGGCCGGAGGGGTCCGTACGGCCGACACGATGCGCGTCATCGAGGCCGTCGCGGCGACCGGCGCGCCGGTCGTCACGATGACCTACTGGAACCCCGTCGAGCGGTACGGCGTCGACGTGTTCGCCCGTGACCTGGCCGCCGCCGGTGGCACCGGCCTGATCACACCGGACCTCATCCCCGACGAGGCGGCGGAGTGGCTGGCCGCCTCGGACGCCCACGGGCTGGATCGCACCTTCCTGGTGTCGCCGTCGTCCACCGACGCCCGGCTCGCGATGACCGTCGAGCACTGCCGGGGTTTCGTCTACGCCACGGCGGTGATGGGGGTAACCGGCGCGCGGGCGCGTACCTCCGACGCCGCTCCCACGCTGGTCTCCCGGGTGCGCGGGGTCACCGACCTGCCCGTCGGCGTCGGCCTGGGCGTGGGCACCGGCGCGCAGGCCAGCACCGTCGCCGGGTACGCCGACGGGGTGATCGTGGGCAGCGCGCTGGTGCGGTGCGTCCTGGACGCCTCCTCCGCGGCCGACGGGCTGAGGGCGCTGCGTACCCTGTGCGCCGAACTCGCCGAGGGCGTCCGCAACCCGGCCCGCTGAGCGCCGCCACGGCCCGACGTCCGTCGCGGCTCGTCCGGTACCGGTGCGACAACTCTGATGCCTGTGCGTCATCTTGATGACGCACAGGCATCACGCTCGATCGGGCGCCACCCGTCCGTCGTCCGGCCTCTCCGGCGGCCCGGGGTGCCGCTGCGGGGGTGCGCAGCGGTAGCGTGTGCACCCGTGACCATCGCCTCGCTATCCCCCCAGGCGGCCCTGCCCAGTCCCAGCACCGCCGTCTGGCAGCTCGGGCCGTTCCCGCTGCGGGCGTACGCGCTGTGCATCATCGCCGGCATCGTGCTGGCCTGCTGGATGACCGAGCGCCGACTGCGCAGACGGGGCGTGGCGCCCGGGGCGGTGCTCGACATCGCCGTCTGGGCGGTGCCCGCCGGCATCATCGGGGCCCGGCTCTACCACGTGATCACCTCGCCGGAGAAGTACTTCGGCGCCGGCGGCGAGCCGCTCAAGGCGTTCTACATCTGGGAGGGCGGTCTCGGCATCTGGGGCGCGGTCGCGGGCGGCGCGGTCGGCGCCTGGATCGCCGCCCGGCAGCTCGGCATCCCGCTCACCGTGGTGGCCGACGCGCTGGCCCCCGGGCTGCCGCTGGCCCAGGCGGTCGGCCGGTTGGGCAACTGGTTCAACAACGAGCTGTTCGGCGGCCGCACGACGCTGCCGTGGGGCCTGGAGATCCACCGGATGGACCCGGACAATCCGGGGCACGCGCTGCGCGACGACGCCGGCCAGCCGATCCTCGAGCCGGGCCTCTACCACCCGACGTTCCTCTACGAGCTGGTGTGGAACATCGGGGTGGCGGGGTTGGTCCTCGTCCTGGACCGGCGGCTGCGCCTCGGCCGGGGCCGGGCGTTCGCGCTGTACGTCATGGGTTACACCGCCGGGCGGTTCTGGATCGAGCTGATGCGCACCGACGAGGCGAACCAGATCTTCGGCGTACGACTCAACGTGTGGACCGCGGCCCTGGTCTTCCTCGGCGCGCTGGCCTACTTCGTGCGGGTCCGTGGCCCCCGGGAGTACCTGATCCCGATCGGCGCGGCGGCCACCCCGACGCCAGCCACGACCTCCGACCTGTCGCAGGTCGACATCTCCGCACGCGAGACCGGCGCGCGCACCGCCGCCCCCGAGGGTTACCGGGTGGTCAGCGAGGAGCAGTACGCCACCTGGCGGGACACCGGCGTCGCGCCGCCGGAGCCTGACGACGACGTGCGCCCGGAGGGCGTCGAGTCATCCGTCGACGACGCGGCCGACGGGGACCGCACCGCCGAGTCGACGGACGCGACGCCCGAGGGGCGCGACGCGGCCCGGGCCGACGCCACCGGCGTACGCCCCGCCGACCGGGACAGCTGAGCGGGGGCGGTCCGATGCGAAGCGCGGTGGTGGTCGGCGCCGGGGTCGGAGGCCTCGCGGTCGCCGGCGCGCTGGCCCGGTCCGGGTGGCAGGTCACCCTGCTGGACCGTGCCGAGCGGGTTCGGCCCGAGCCGACCGCCGTGGTGCTGTGGCCCAACGGCGTGCGCGCCCTGCAGGCCCTCGGCCTGGGCGCCGGGCTGGCCGCCATCGCCACGCCGCTGCCCGATGGGGGGGTACGCCGTCCCGACGGTCACTGGCTCGTGCAGCCCCGGCCGACGCCGGCCGACCGGATGCCGGTGGTGGTGCACCGGGAGGATCTGCACGACGCCCTGATCGCCGGCCTCGGCGACCGGGTCGAGCTGCGGACCGGGGTGACCGTACGCCACGTCCGTGTCGATCCGGGCGAACGCCCGGGGGTGAACGACGGACGGCACACCATCGAAGCCGACCTGGTGGTCGCGGCGGACGGCACGGACAGCGTCATCCGCCGCCAACTGGCCCCCGAGTCCCGGGTGGTCAGCTCCGGCTGCGCCGCCTGGCGGGCCGTCATCCCCTGGTACCGGGCACCCCGGCTGCCCGCCGACGCGCCGATCGCCGGCGAGGTGCTGGGCGCGGGCTACCGCTTCGTGGCCGCCTCGCTGGGCGAGCGGGGCTCCTCGGGTGGCTCCACGCGTGGTGGCATCTACTGGGTGGCCACGGCGGCCGGCGCTCCCCGCCCGGAGCCGCCGGAGACCCAACTCGCTCTCCTGCGCCGCTGGTACGCCGGCTGGCCCGCACCGATCGGCGCGCTGCTCGACGCCACCGACCCGAGCGACCTCGTCCAGCAGGAGGTGCGCGAGCTCCGCCCGCTGCCGCGCGCGTACGGCTTCGGCGTCGGGCCGGGCGGGGTGGTGTTGCTCGGCGACGCGGCGCACGCCATGCCGCCGCACCTCGGGCAGGGCGCCTGCCTCGCGTTCGAGGACGCCGCCACCCTCGCCTCGCTGCTGCGCGAGGCCCGGCTTCCCGACGCCGTGCAGACCTACGACCGGGTACGCCGTCCCCGGGCGGCGACCGTGGTCCGGCAGACCCGGCGGATGTCCGCGGTGCTGCAGACCCGGGGCCGGTTGGCGCTGCGGGCCCGCGACGCCGCGCTCGGCACGATCAACTCACGGCTGCTCTCCAGCGCCGCCGCCTCCGCGGCCCAGTGGCGTCCGCCGTCCTGACCGACAGGTGCTGGCCCGGCCGGCTCAGCGCCGGCCGGACGGCGGCTCAGGGGACCAGGGCGGCGGGTTCGGCGATGCAGGCGGTGCCGATGCGGCGGAAGCCGGCCCGCAGGTAGACCCGGGCGATCTCTTCGCTGCCGGCGGAGAGGAAGACGAGCCCGGTACCGGCGGCGAGCAACTCCCGGGCGAGGGAGGCCGTCAGCGCGGCACCCATCCCGCGTCGACGGGCGGCCGGCAGGGTGGCCACTCCGGCGATCTCGGCGACGTCGTCCACCCGCATCGCCATGCCGCTGGCCAGCGCGCCCTCGGTCGGCGTGCCGGCCAGCGCGGAGATCCGTCGGCCGTCGGCGATGCGGGACCGCTCCTCGTCGAGCGCGGCCAGCTCCAGCTCGGTGACCGCCGCGTCCCGCTCGGCCGGTCCGGCCTCGCCGGGCGCGGTACCGGGGACGCCGAACGCCACGGCCGCCACGGCCCGCCGGGCGGCCACGTCCGCGGCGAAGTCGGGCGAGTCCGCCGCCAGCACCCGCACGGGTACGTCGGAGAGCGTCGCCGGGTCGGGCAGCGCGGCCGGGTCGAGGACCATCAGCGGGGCCTCCAGCACGGACAGCCCGGCCGAGCGGGCCACCGCGAGGAGCTCCGGGGTCGTCTCGTGCACCCACTCGAAGGCCTCGGGCAGGCCCAGCTCGCGCTGGCGGGCCCGTACGGACGTCACGTCGGACAGCGACGGCGTCTCGGTCGCGTCGATCCGGGGGCGGGCGTAGAACGGCCAGCCGGCGGCACCACGGACGAACAGCACCAGAGCGCCGTGCTCCTCGACACCGGCGACGTCCCGGGGCACGGCGTCGTAGAAACGTTCCAACCGGTCGAAGATGTCCTTGCGCACCGAATCCACCGCGCGAGACTACACGTCCCAGACTCTGGACGGTGTGATCAATCTTGAGTGGCCTTGTGCCCCCAGCCCTAACGTAGACTCAATAGACCCACGGGCCGACGTCGTCCCCATCATGATCCAACCTGAGTGACGACAGGAGGCCCGGTGGCTCAGCCGTACGCGGATTCGACACAGCCGCACCCGCACAGCCCGCAGGCGTCCCCGACGCCCGGCCCCCGCCCTGCGGCACAGGGCCTCTACGACCCGGCGCAGGAGCACGACGCCTGCGGGGTGGCCTTCGTGGCGGACCTGTACGGCCGACGGTCCCATTCCGTCGTCGCCAACGGGCTCGGCGCACTCTGCCGCCTGGACCACCGGGGTGCCCGGGGCGCGGAGCCCAACACCGGCGACGGCGCCGGCATCATGATCCAGGTTCCGGACGCGTTCCTGCGCGCCGTCGCCGAGGTGCCGCTGCCGCCGGCCGGCGAGTACGCCACCGGCCTGGTCTTCCTGCCCGACGACGACGCCGCCGAGGCGCGCGCCCGTCGGGTGGTCGAGAAGTACGCGCTGGTCGAGGGTGCGGACCTGCTCGGCTGGCGGGACGTGCCGATCGAGCCGGACGGGCTCGGTGACACCGCCCTGGCGGCCATGCCCCGGGTCCGGCAGGTCTTCGTGGCCGCGCACCGCCTCACCGACTCGCCGGCCGGGCCGGCCGGCTCCCCGCTGCGCGGCATCGAGCTGGACCGGGTGGCGTTCTGCCTCCGTAAGCAGGCCGAGCGGGAGACCGCCGAGCGGGGCGTGCCGGCGTACTTCCCGTCGCTGTCCAGCCGCACCATGGTCTACAAGGGAATGCTCACGCCCGACCAGCTGCCGGCGTTCTACCCGGACCTGCGCGACGAGCGGGTCGACAGCGCGATCGCGCTGGTGCACTCCCGCTTCTCCACGAACACGTTCCCCTCGTGGCCGCTGGCGCACCCGTACCGGTTCATCGCCCACAACGGCGAGATCAACACGATCCGCGGCAACCGGAACTGGATGCAGGCCCGCGAGGCGCTGCTGCGCTCGCCGAACCTGCCGGGGAACATCCGGCGCGTCTTCCCGGTCTGCACGCCCGCCGCCTCCGACTCGGCGAACTTCGACGAGGTGCTGGAGCTGCTGCACCTGGCCGGTCGGAGCCTGCCGCACGCGGTGCTCATGATGATCCCCGAGGCGTGGGAGAACGACCCCGGCATGGACCGGGCGAAGCGGGACTTCTACCGCTTCCACGCCAGCCTCATGGAGCCGTGGGACGGGCCCGCGTCGGTCGCGTTCACCGACGGCGAGATCGTCGGCGCGGTGCTGGACCGTAACGGGCTGCGCCCGGGGCGCTGGTGGCAGACCGACGACGGTCTCGTGGTGCTGGGCTCCGAGGCGGGCGTGCTCGACCTCGACCCCGCCCACGTGGTGGCCAAGGGCCGGCTCCAGCCGGGCCGGATGTTCCTGGTCGACACCGTGGCCGGCCGGATCGTGCACGACGACGAGATCAAGTCCGAGTTGGCCGCCGCCGAGCCGTACGCCGAGTGGCTGCACGCCGGGCTGATCGAGCTGGACGACCTGCCGGCCCGCGAGCACACCGTCTACACCCACGACTCGGTGCGTCGCCGCCAGCAGACCTTCGGCTATACGCAGGAGGAGCTCAAGGTCCTCCTCGCGCCGATGGCGCGGACCGGCGCGGAGCCGCTGGGCTCGATGGGCACGGACACCCCGATCGCGCCGCTGTCGACCCGGCCGCGACTGCTCTACGACTACTTCCACCAGCTCTTCGCGCAGGTCACCAACCCGCCGCTGGACGCCATCCGCGAGGAGCTGGTGACCAGCCTGGCGTCGACGATCGGGCCGGAGGGCAACCTGCTCGACCCGAACGCGGCGAGCTGCCGGCAGATCGTGCTGCCGCACCCGATCATCGACAACGACGAGCTGGCGAAGATCCTCTCCATCGACGAGGACGGTGACCTGCCCGGCTTCAAGGCCGTCCGGGTCTCCGGGCTGTACCGCCTCCGCGAGGGCGCGGCCGGGATGAAGGCACGCCTGATCGAGATCTGCCGGCACGTCTCCGAGGCCATCGAGGACGGCGTGCGCATCCTGGTGCTCTCCGACCGGGACTCCAACGCCGACCTCGCGCCGATCCCGTCGCTGCTGCTCACCGCCGCCGTGCACCAGCACCTGGTCCGCGAGCAGACGCGTACGCAGGCGGCGCTGATCGTGGAGTCCGGCGACTGCCGCGAGGTGCACCACGCGGCGGTCCTGATCGGGTACGGCGCGGCGGCGGTCAACCCGTACCTGGCGTTCGAGTCCGTGGAGGACATGATCTCCACGGGCGCGCTGGCCGGGGTGGAAGCGCCCGCCGCGGTCCGCAACTACGCCAAGGCGCTCGGCAAGGGCGTCCTGAAGATCATGTCCAAGATGGGCATCTCGACGGTCTCGTCGTACTGCGGCGCGCAGGTCTTCGAGGCGGTCGGCCTGGACAGCCGGCTCATCGACAGGTACTTCCGGGGCACCCCGAGCCGGATCGGCGGCGTCGGACTGGCCGGTGTGCACGCCGAGGTGGCCGCCCGGCACGCGCTGGCCTGGCCGCCGACGGGCACCGCCGAGTCGGACCGGCTGGAGGTCGGTGGCGAGTACCAGTGGCGTCGCGAGGGTGAGCTGCACCTGTTCAACCCGGAGACGGTCTTCCTGCTACAACACGCCACCCGCAGCCGGCAGTACGACGTCTTCCGCCAGTACACGTCCAAGGTGGACGCGCTCGCCGCGCAGGCCGGCTCGCTGCGGGGCCTGTTCACCCTGCGCACCGGGGTCCGTCCGCCGGTGCCGATCGACGAGGTCGAGCCGGCCTCCGAGATCGTCAAGCGGTTCGCCACCGGCGCCATGTCGTACGGCTCGATCTCGGCCGAGGCGCACGAGACGCTCGCCATCGCGATGAACCGCCTCGGCGGCAAGTCCAACACCGGCGAGGGCGGCGAGGACGTCGAGCGGCTGCACGACCCGCTGCGCCGCTCCTCGGTCAAGCAGATCGCCAGCGGCCGGTTCGGGGTGACCAGCGAATACCTGGTCAACGCCGACGACCTCCAGATCAAGATGGCCCAGGGCGCGAAGCCCGGCGAGGGCGGCCAGCTACCCGGCAACAAGGTCTGGCCGTGGATCGCCCGTACCCGGCACGCCACCCCCGGCGTCGGCCTCATCTCGCCGCCGCCGCACCACGACATCTACTCGATCGAGGACCTGGCGCAGCTCGTGCACGACCTGAAGTGCGTCAACCCGGCGGCCCGGGTGCACGTCAAGCTGGTCAGCGAGGTGGGGGTCGGCACCGTCGCCGCGGGCGTGGCCAAGCTCAAGGCCGACGTCATCCTGATCTCCGGTCACGACGGCGGCACGGGCGCGTCCCCGATGAACTCGCTCAAGCACGCCGGCACCCCGTGGGAGCTGGGCCTGGCCGAGGCGCAGCAGACGCTGCTGCTCAACAAGCTGCGGGACCGGGTCACCGTGCAGGTCGACGGCCAGCTCAAGACCGGCCGGGACGTCCTGGTCGCGGCGCTGCTCGGCGCGGAGGAGTTCGGCTTCGCGACCGCGCCACTGATCGTCTCGGGCTGCGTGATGATGCGGGTCTGCCACCTGGACACCTGCCCGGTCGGCATCGCCACCCAGAACCCGGTGCTGCGCGAGCGGTACACGGGCACCCCGGAGTTCGTCGAGAACTTCTTCCTGTTCCTCGCCGAGGAGGTCCGGGGTTATCTGGCCGAGCTGGGCCTGCGGTCCATCGAGGAGGCGATCGGGCAGAGCGAGCTGCTCGACGTGGCCCCGGCGCTGTCGCACTGGAAGGCCCACGGGCTCGACCTGGCCCCCGTCCTGCACCTGCCGGAGCTGCCCGCCGACACCATCCGACGCGGGGTACGCGCCCAGGACCACGGCCTGGAGCACGCGCTGGACAACGAGCTGATCGCGCTGGCCGCCCCGGCGTTCGCCGACCGCTCGCCGGTGCGGGTCGAGGTCGCGGTGCGCAACGAGCACCGCAGCGTCGGCGCGATGCTCGGTGGCGAGGTGACCCGCCGCTTCGGCGGTGACGGCCTCCCCGAGGACACCGTCGAGTTCGTGCTGCACGGCACCGCGGGCCAGTCCTTCGGCGCGTTCCTGCCCAAGGGCGTCACCCTGCGGCTGCACGGCGACGCCAACGACTACGTCGGCAAGGGCCTCTCCGGCGGACGCATCATCGTCCGCCCGGACGCCGCCGCGCCGTTCCTCGACCCGGACACCGAGCCGGGGCAGCGCGCGGAGGACCAGATCATCGCCGGCAACACCATCCTGTACGGCGCGACGGCGGGCGAGGTCTTCCTGCGCGGCCGGGTGGGGGAGCGGTTCGCGGTGCGCAACTCCGGCGCGGTCGCCGTGGTCGAGGGCGTCGGCGACCACGGCTGTGAGTACATGACCGGCGGCACCGTGGTGGTGCTCGGCGCGACCGGCCGTAACTTCGCCGCCGGCATGTCGGGCGGCACCGCGTTCGTGCACCGGTTGGACCGGAACCGGGTCAACGCCGAGCTGGTCGACCTGGCGCCGCTGCGTGAGCAGGAGCAGACGCTGCTGCACGAGCTGGTCCAGCGGCACGTCGCGGAGACCGGCTCGGCGGTCGCCGAGGAACTGCTCAAGCGCTGGCCGGAGGCGGTGGCCGAGTTCACCGCCGTGGTGCCCCGCGACTACCGCCGGGTGCTGGAGATCATGAAGGCCGCCGAAGCCGCCGGCCACAACATCGACGACGCGGTGATGAGCGCGCTCAGCGCGCCGGCCGCGTCCGTGCCGCCCGCGCCGCGGGCGGCCACCCCGGAGGTGGCCCGTGCCTGACCCGAACGGTTTCCTGCGTTACGACCGGCGTCTGCCGGCCCGCCGTCCGGTGCCGGTGCGGATCAGCGACTGGCGGGAGGTCTACCCGCCGGCCGGCGAGGAGCTGATCCGCGAGCAGGCCACCCGGTGCATGGACTGCGGCATCCCGTTCTGCCACGACGGCTGTCCGCTGGGCAACCGCATCCCGGACTGGAACGACCTGGTGCGGACCGGCAACTGGGACGCCGCCGTGGAGTCGCTGCACGCCACCAACAACTTCCCGGAGTTCACCGGGCGGCTCTGCCCGGCGCCCTGCGAGGCGGCGTGCGTACTCGGCATCGCCGGCGGCCAGCCGGTGACCATCAAGCAGGTCGAGGTGGAGATCGCCGACGCCGCGGCGGCGCGCGGCTTCACCCCGCGCCCGATCCCGGCGCCGTCGGGCCGGTCGGTGGCCGTCGTCGGCTCCGGGCCCGCCGGTCTCGCCGCCGCCCAGCAGCTCGCCCGCGCCGGTCACGCCGTGACGGTGTACGAGCGCGACGACGCGATCGGTGGCCTGCTCCGGTACGGCATCCCCGACTTCAAGTTGGAGAAGCGGCACATCGACGCCCGGTTGGCGCAGCTCACGGCCGAGGGGGTGCGCTTCCGCACCGGCGTGCACGTCGGCGTCGACGTCACGGCCGAGCAGTTGCGCGCCGAGCACGACGCGGTCCTGCTGGCCTGCGGGGCGTTGCAGGGCCGGGACACGCCGGAGACGCCGGGGCGGGCGCTCCGGGGCGTACACCAGGCGATGGCGCACCTGGTCGCGGCCAATCGGGCGGTCGCCACCGCGACCACCGACGCGGCCGCCGAGCGCCGGCTGGCGCGGGCGGTGCTGCCGGACGGCACCCCGATCGACGCGGCCGGCAAGCACGTGGTGATCATCGGTGGCGGTGACACGGCGGCGGACTGCCTCGGTGTCGCACACCGGCAGGGCGCGGCGGGTGTGCACCAGCTCGACCTGTACCCGCAGCCGCCGAGCGAGCGCGACGAATCCCGGGACCCGTGGCCGACCTGGCCGTGGGTGCTGCGCAACTACCCGGCGCACGAGGAGGGCGGCGAGCGGGTCTTCGCCGTGGCGGTGCAGGAGTTCGTGGACGACGGCACCGGCCAGGTGCGGGCGGTACGGATCGCCGAGGTCACCGTCGAGAAGGTGGACGGCCGACGGGTGGTGACCGTGGTGCCGGGCTCCGAGCGGGAGCTGCCCGCCGACCTGGTGCTGCTGGCGATCGGGTTCGAGGGCACCGAGCAGCAGCCGCTGCTGGAGCAGTTCGGGGTGGCCCGCAACGCCCGGGGCGCCGTCGACGCCCGGGACGACTGGCAGACCGACGCCGACGGTGTGTTCGTGGCCGGGGACATGCACCGGGGCGCTTCGTTGATCGTGTGGGCCATCGCCGAGGGGCGCGCGGCGGCCGCCGCGATCCACGGCTATCTCGGTGGGGTCGGCGCGCTGCCGGCCCCGGTCGGCCCGGCCGCGCAGCCGCTGGCCGCCCGCTGAGCTGAGGGGGTCCGGCCGGCACGGCGATGTCGTCGTGCCGGCCGGGCATTCCCCGAGGTGAAACCATTCACAAATCTGGGCAAAGAGGTTTGAGTCGGCAAGACTTGTCGACCGCCGAACCGCGCCGCGATCGGCATGCCGTCATGTCGTCGATCGCCGGAGGTTCGTCGTGGCCATGGGTGCCACCTTCGCCGCGCTGCGCCACCGCAACTACCGGATCTGGGCGCTCGCCGGTTTCGTCTCCGTCATCGGGACCTGGATGCAGGTCCTCGGAGTCAACTGGTACGTGCTGAAGGAGACCGGCTCGGCGACCTCGATGGGCGTCGCCGTGCTGCTCCAGGCCGCCCCCACGCTGCTGCTGAGTGTCTGGGGCGGGGTGCTGGCCGATCGCCTCCCCGCCCGTCCGCTGCTGATCACCGCCCAGGTGGCCCACGCCGCGTTCGCCGCAGGCCTCGCGGCGGTCGCCCTGACCGGCGTCGGCGGCCTCCCGCTGATCTTCGGGATCTCCCTGGCCAGCGGTGCTGTCTCGGCGATCGAGGGGCCGGTCATGGGCCGCTGGTCCTCGACCCTCGTGGACCGCGAGACGCTGGGCAACGCGCTGGCACTCGGTTCGCTGACCAACTCGGCCGGACGCATCCTCGGCATGAGCCTCGGCGCCGTCGGCGTCGCCGTCGTCGGCCCGGCGCTGCTCTTCGGCGTCAACGCGGCGAGCTTCGCCGCCGTGGTGGTGGCCCTGCTCGCCGTACGGCCGGGGGCCGTGGCCAGCGCGGTGGCCGCCGACGGCCCGACCCGCCACGGGGTACGTGCCGGTTTCTCCTACCTACGCGGACAGCCGGTCCTGCTGCTCGCGCTCGCCCTGTCGTTCGTGCTGGGCAGCCTGGGCCGCAACTACCAGGTGACGATGGCGGCGATGAGCGACGGGCCGCTGGCCGCTGGCGCCTCCGGCTACGGCGTGCTGTCCACGGTGTTCGCGGTCGGCACGGTGGTGGGCGCGCTCGTCGCCGCCCGGCGGCGGTCGCTGAGCTACGGGACGCTCGTCGGCGCCGGCCTGCTGGCCAGCGGTCTGCAGATCGTCGCGGGTCTCGTCCCGGGCGTCTGGAGCTTCGCCGCGGTGATCCTCCCGATCGCCGCCGCCGCGGTCGTCATCGACACCACCGTCGGCACCCGTGCCCAACTCGACACCGACGGCGCGATGCGCGGCCGGGTGCTCGCCGCGCTCGCGGTCACCGGCTCGGTCTCGGCCGCGGTCGGCGCGCCGCTGCTGGGCTGGCTGGCCGAGCACGCCGGGCCACGGCAGACGCTCGTCCTGGCCGGCTCGGTCGCCGCGATCGCCACCACGGCGGCGGCCGTCGCCCTGGACCGGCAGCACGGCCGTGCCGCCGCCCTTACCCTGGTCGTCCCTCAGCCGCGCCATCCGGTACGTCGAGCGGCGTGGCGGGCGGCCCGCGTCGTACGGCCCGCCGGTGCGGTGTGCGTCGTCGCCACCGGTGGCACCGCCGCGCGTCCGCTGCGGCTGGGCGAGCTGGCCCTCGCCGGCGAGAGCGCACGGCACTGAGACAGCGGTCACCGCTTCCGGGACCAGGCACCACGAAGATCATCGTTACGCTGCGACCATGGACAACGAGGAGCGGTTGCGGCGTACCCGTCGGTGGCTCTGGATCGTGCTGATCGGCCTCTTCCTGAGCGGTGCCACCGCATTTCCACTCGAGATCGAGGTGCGCTGGCTGCTGCGCGCGCTGGACCCGCTTGCCGGCCAGTTCCCGGCGCTCGTCAACTGGATCGAACGGGTCCACACCGGACTGGTGACGGCGGACCGGGACTACCCGTTCCTGCTCTACGGCACCGACTGGCTGGCCTTCGCCCACCTGGTGCTGGCGGTGGCGTTCTGGGGGCCGCTGCGGGACCCGGTACGCAACGTCTGGGTGGTGCAGGTCGGCATGATCGCCTGCGCGGGCATCGTCCCGTTGGCGCTGATCTGCGGCCCGATCCGGGACATTCCGTGGTTCTGGACGCTCGTCGACCTGTCCTTCGCGGTCGGCGCGTTCCCGCCCCTCTGGTTCGCCTACCGACACATCCGGGCCGTCGAAGCGAGCACAGCCGAGCCGGCGCGCGACCCGGTCGACCCCGAATCCGACAGCTGGCGACGACGCCGGCCCGGCGATTGACCACCTCTGCGCGTCCTTTGCTCTGCTTCACTCCACGCAACACCCCACGTCCGATAGTCGGACAACCGGTGTTGCGTCCGTTGAAGCAGAGCAAAGGGCGCGGGGGAGAGGCGGCGGGGCGCAGCGGTGGCAGGTGGGATCGCTCTGGCGGGACCAGCGGGGCATGCGGAAAGGCCCGCCGCACGGGCGACGGGCCTTTCCGGGTGACGACTGCCGCTAGTGCGACAGCAGGCGGTGCGCCTCGTGGGATTCGCGGATCTTGGCCCAGGACTTCGGCTCGACCGGCGGGGCGGCCTTGCGGGCGGCGCCGGTTACGTCGGGGCGGCCGGCGGTGAACAGCCAGGTGGTGAAGAGATCGTCCAGGTCCAGACCGGAGATCCGTTCGGCCAGCGCCTGGAACTGCTCGATGGTGCCGTTGCCGTACCGGTGCTCGGCCGTCCACGCCGGCAGGATCGCGAAGAACGCGTCGTCGCCGACGGCCAGCCGCAGCTGGTGCAGCGTCATCGCGCCCCGGTCGTACACCGCGTCGTCGAAGATCCGGTCGGCGCCCGGGTCACCGGGCAGCACCTGCCAGAACTCGTCGTCGGCGGGGTAGCTCGCGTACGTGAAGTCGAAGACCTCCTGCGCGGTGCCCTCGCCCTGCTCCTCCGACCAGAGCCACTCGGCGTACGAGGCGAAGCCCTCGTTGAGCCAGATGTTGCGCCACTCGGCCACCGACACCGAGTCGCCGAACCACTGGTGGGCGTTCTCGTGGGCCACCACGTACGTGTTCGCGCCGCGTCGCCAGAAGCCCGGGCCGTACACCGGGCGGGTCTGCGTCTCCAGGGCGAAGCCGATGCCGTCCACCGGGCCGGCCACGCCACCCTGCGCCTCGAACGGGTACGGGCCGAAGATCCCGCTCTCCCAGTCGACGATCTCACCGGTGCGCTCGATGCTGGCCCGGGCGGCCGGCCCGAGCGCACCCAGCGACGTGCTGTACGCGTTGACCACCGGCTGGCCGCCCGGCGTGGTGTCGGTGACGATGTCGTACTGGCCGATGGCCATGAACGCCAGGTACGGGGCGGTGGGGGAGGTGGTCCGCCAGATCCAGCGGGTGCGGTTGCCGGCCTCGGCCAGTGGCGGGCGCGGCTGCACGCCGTTGCTGATCACCTCGACGCCGGTGGGCACCGAGACGGAGATGTCGAAGGTCGCCTTGTCCAGCGGGTGGTCGTTGCTCGGGAACCACCACCACGCCGACTCGGGCTCGTTGACCGCGAGCGCACCGTCGTCGGTCCGCGTCCAGCCGGTGTAGCCGCCGACCAGGGTCTCCGACGGCACCCCGCCGTAGCGCACCACGATGGTGAGCTGCTGACCCCGGGAGATGGTGCGGGCCGGGGTGACGACCAGCTCGTGCGTGCCCGCCGTGCTGGCGTCGGCCTCCCAGCCGTTGACCCGCACCGACTCGACGTCGAGCAGGAAGTCCAGGTTGAACGTCGAGAGGTCCTGCGTCGCGGTGGCGAGGATCGTGGTGGTGCCGGTGAGTCGGTCGGTCGCCGGCTCGTAGCGCAGCCGGACGTCGTAGTGCGAGACGTCGTAGCCACCGTTGCCGTAGTCGGGGAAGTAGGTGTCGCCCAGGCCGGCCGCGCCGGGTTGCGGCGCGGCGGTGACGACCGGTCGGCCCCAGGCCGTCGGGGCGGCCGCGGCGGCCGTGCCGGTGAGCGTGGTGCCGGCGGTGGTGAGGGTCAGGGCGGCGGTGGCCGCCGTGAGGACTCGACGCACGAGGTGCACTCCCTCCATCGGGTTTTCGCACCGCCAACCTAATCGACAACTGTGAACGTCGCTGGCCCGGCGCGCGCGGCGAGGCGTCGCCGCCACGATCCGAAAGCGGGGGTCGGTTACTGTCCCGGCGTCACCGCTGTCCGTTAGGGTTTGCGCGAACCGGACGGCCGTGACGTGGGAGGCGATGCGTGGGCAGGCTCGCGTCGACGTACGGGCAGGCGGTCACCGCCCACCGGGCGGCCCGTACCCATCTGGACGCGGCCCGGTCCGTGCTCGGCGCGGCGTCGCCTCCGACACCCCGCGTCGGTGGGGCGGACCTCGTCGCCCGGCTCGCACGCCTTGGCGGCGCGCTGGCCACACCGACTCCCGGCGTCGCCACCCTCACCGACGACCCGGTCGCGGTACGCGTCGGCGAGGCCTCCACCGAGGACGGTGGGTTCGCGGTGCTCGTGCCCCTCGGCGGCGGCCACCACCTGGCACTGGACAGCGACGCGCGGGACGGGCGGGTCGCCGCGCTGCTGCGGGCGCTGGTGCTGCGGCTCGTGGCCACCGCGCCGCCCGGTCGGGTCCGGGTCGCCGGCATCGACACCGCCGCGCTGGGCGCGACCTTCGGCCCGCTGCGCCCACTGCTCGACGCCGGGGTGCTCGACCCGCCGGCCACCAGCGAGGCCGAGGTGACCGCGCTGCTGGACGCCGCCGAACGGCACGCCCGCGCCGCCCAGCACGCCGAGCCCGCCACCCGGCAGTTGCTGCTGGTGGTCGCCACCGCCGCCCCCGCGCCACGGGAGCTGGCCCGACTCGCCGCGCTCACCCACGCCGGCCCGGCCGCCGCCGTCTGCGTCCTGGTCGCCGGGCATCCGTCCCGGCTGCCCGGCGAGACGTCGCCGCCGCTGGGCAGCACCACCGCCATCCGGCTCGATGAGGGGTACGCGCACGTCGGCGACCCGCCCGGCACCCCGTTCAGCGCCGACGGCAGCGGCCTCGCCGTCCCCGTGCTGCTCGACGGCGACCCGCCGCCGGCCTCGGTCCGCGCGCTCGCCGAGCACGTCGGCGTCGCCGCCCGCCGCGCCGACGAGTTGCCCTTCGCCGCACTGCTGCCCGAGCGGCGCTGGGCCGAGTCCTCGGCCAACGGCCTGCGCACCGTCGTCGGTCGGGCCGGCGCCACGCCGCTGACGGTCGCCTTCGACGACGTAACCCCGCACTGGTTGGTCGGTGGGCGTACCGGCGCGGGCAAGACGGTCTTCCTCCTCGACGTCCTGTACGGGCTGGCCGCGCGGTACTCGCCCGCCGAGTTGCAGCTCTACCTGCTCGACTTCAAGGAGGGCGTGAGTTTCAGCGAGTTCGTGCCCACCGGCCGCGACCCGTCCTGGCTGCCGCACGCCCGCGCGGTCGGCATCGAGTCCGACCGCGAGTACGGCCTGGCGGTGCTGCGGGAGCTGCGCCGGGAGGCACAGCGTCGGGCCACCGCGTTCAAGCGGCACGGCGTCACCAAGCTCGCCGACCTGCCGAGGGACAGTCCGCTGCCGCGCATCGTGGCCGTCATCGACGAGTTCCACGTGCTGCTGGCCGGCAACGACGCCCTGGCCCGCGAATCGGTCGACCTGCTGGAGGAGTTGGCCCGCAAGGGCCGCTCGTACGGCATCCACCTGGTGCTGGCCAGCCAGAGCATGACCGGGATCGAGGCGCTCTACGGTCGGGCCGAGGCGATCTTCGGGCAGTTCGCCCTGCGGGTGGCGTTGCCCGGCGGTGGCGGCGTCCTCGACCAGCTCAACGAAGCCGCCGCGGCCCTGCCCATCGGTGCCGCCGTCATCAACACCGCCGCCGGCGCGGTCGGCGCGGACACCGTCCTGCGCTTCCCCGACGCGCACGCCGCCGCCGGGGAAATCGCCGCGCTGCGCCACGAGCTGTGGCAGGCCCGCCCGCCGGGCTCGCGGGCACCGGCGGTCTTCAAGGGGTACGAGGCGGCGCGTGTCGAGGACGATCCCACCTTCGCCGGGCTGCGTCCCGGTGGCCGACGCCCCATGGCGCTGGTCGGTCGGACGGTCGACGTGCACGGCACCACCGCGCTGTTCCTGATGGACACCACGCCCGGCCGGCACCTCGCCGTCGTCGGCACCGCACCGGCCGGCGCGGACGTGCTGCGCGCCGCCGCGCTGAGCCTGGCCCGCCAACACACCCCCGGTGACGTCCGGTTCCAGCTGGCCTCCCTGGTCACCGCCACCGACTCGGTCGCATCCGAGACCGCGGCCACGCTGCGGGCCGCCGGTCACCCGGTGCACCGCCTCGACGCGGCCGGGCTGCGCGACCGGATCGCCGCACTGGCCGCCGAGCCAGCCGGTCGGGAGTACCTGGTGGTGTTCGGAATGGACGCCGCCGCGCCGGTGCTGGGGGCGTCCGACCCGGTGACGTTCCGCTCCGGCCTGGACGACCTGCGTGCCGTGCTGCGCCAGGGGCCGGCTCAGGGCGTACACCTGCTGGGCTGGTGGCGTGGCCTGCGTCGGCTCTCCGACGACCTCGGCGGCACCCAGAACCGCGACGACGTCGCCTGCCTCGTCGCGCTCAACGTGCCCGGTGCGGAGCTGGCCCTGCACCTCGGGGTGCACGACCTGGCCTACACGCCCCGCGCCGACCGGGCGCTGCTGGTCGACCGGCACGACCAGCGGACCAGGTTGATCGTGCCGTTCGCCCGCGACGGGCACGAGCTGGACGGGGAGCGCTGACGGTGTCCTTCGAGGAGTACGCGGCGCTGGCCCGACAGCTCGCCGAGCACCGCCGCGCCGGTGAGCGGGACGCCGCCGCCGAGTCAGCGCGCCGCCGCGACCTGCACGCCGCCGCCGACTACCTGCACCAGCGACTGACCGCCCAGGGCCAGCGTCTCGACCAACTCGGTCGCGCGATCGGCGTCGACCAGCCTCCGGCCGCCGCGCCCGGCTCGCCTGCCGGGTTCGCCCCGCCTGCGGCGCCCGGAGCTGGGGACGGGGATTCCGCCGGCGTAGCCGGCATGCCGGGGCGCTCGGGTGTCGGGGCGTACCCCGAACTGCCGGCGGGTCAGGCTCGGCTGGCGCTGCCGACGGCCATGAGCCCGGCGCACGGCGGGGTGCCGACCCAGCGCGCGGCGGCGCTCGACCCGGTGGTGGAGCTGGAGTTGGCCCGGCGGATGGCCGACGAGGCCGACCGGCACGGGCAGCAGGCCGAGCTGCTGGCCCAGCGGCCGGCGCTGCTGCCGACGTGGTCGCCGCTCGCGCGGGCGGTCGCCGTCTACGCGGCCTGCGGGGCCGCGGCCGGGGTGTTGATGCTGACGCTGGTGCTCGCGTCCGGGATCGGGCTGGTCGACGGCTTCACCCTCGGCGCGTGGATCTGCGCGGGCCTGCCGGCGTTGGCGTTCTTCGCGGGCTATCTGGTGTTGGGCCGGTGGGGGAGGCCCGCGATGGTCGCCGGTACGCCCCCGCGTTACCTGCCGCTCGGGTTCGCGATCTGCTTCCTGCTGGTGCCGCTGGGCTACTGCGCCTACCTGGTGCTGTTCCGCGCCCTGCGCTGAACCCCGTCCCGCCGCAGCTCGGTCAGCTCGTGGTCGAGCAGGTCGGCCAGTCGCTCGAACCGGTCCGGCTGATTCTGCCGCGTGATGCCGCGGCTGGGCATCTCGACCGTCATCAACAGGTACAGGTGCAGGCGGTAGAGGCTGAGCCGACGCAGCGCGGCTTCCTCGAAGACCACCGGATCGGTCGCGGTGGCCCGATAGCCCCGCAGGAACGGATTGTCCGGCTCGTCCTCCACTCGCCGGTAGATCAGGGGCGACACGAGGTCCATCAGTGGGTCGCCGAAGAGGAACCGTTCGCCGTCGACGATCCCGCGTAGGTGCAGGTTGCCGTCGGTCCCGGGTTCGGCGAGCACGTTGCCGTCCCAGCCGTCGAAGTGCAGCAGCGCCGGCCGGCGTACCTCGTCCAGAACCGACGCGTACCGCTCGGGAAGCTCCCGGATCCGCTCCGGCGGGGTGGGCAGCTGGACGTCCCAGTCCGCCGCGTCGGCCAGCAGCCCGTCGAGCATGCCGGCGAAGGCCTCGCGCCACGTCGCGCCGCTGGCCCGGCCGCCGTCGTACCCGTAACGGTCGCCACCGACCCGGTGCAGCGCGGCGATCGCGGCCCCGAGGTCGTACCGGGCCGGGGCGTCGTCGAGGTGCGGTTCCGACTCCGCCCACTCCCACAGCGAGCGGCCGGGTATCAGGCCGCTGACCAGCCACTCGCCGAGGTCCGGATCATCGCCGTGGTGCAGCAACGGTGGCACGGGCACCTGCGGCGCGTGCGTGGACACCAGCCGGAAGTATCGCGCCTCGGCCGCGCACAGACCCCGCTCGTAGCGCAGCAACGGCACGTCGGGTCGCGGTGCCACCTTCAGCACCACCTCGCGCCCGTCGTCGAGCGCCACCCACCACACCGTCGCGAAGCCACCCCCGGTGATCGGCCCACAGGCGGCGATCGCGTGGTCCGCGCCGAAGGACGCCGCCACGTAGCGGCGTACCTGATCGTGGTCCAGTGGCCGCTGCGTGCGGCTCAGCGCTTCCACCCGGCGTACCTTCCTCCCCGGCGTACCGTCAGCGGGTGACGCGGACCTCGCCCTCGAAGCGCGGCGAGTATTCGCAGTCGTCAGGGGTGCACAGCGCCACACTCGCGGTGGCGAGCGCGATGCCCCGGTTGAAGGCGAAGCCACCGTTCTCCGCGTAGACCCGGCCGAGCACGGCCTGCGGGACGCCCGTGCAGGTGAAGGTCGTCCCGCTGCTGCTGCCGTACGCGACGTTGTCGCCCGAGCGTTGACGCAGACTGAAATCCGCGCCGCCGATCCGGCCGGATTCGCAGGTCACGGTGAGGGTCATGTCGACGGCGACCCCGCGTGCGACCAGTTTCGCCGAGGTGACCTCGACGGTGGTGGCCGCGCTCGCCGGGGTCGGTACGAGCAGTGCGCACAGGGACAGTCCGAACAGGGCGGCGGTGGTGGTGACGCGACGCACGGCGGTCCTCCTCGATGGAGTGGCTGCGTTTCCACGGCCACGGTAGCCATCGCCGGCAATCGCCACCATCGATCGATCGTGTCGGTGCGGGGCGACCGTCGGGTGGGGGCGGATGGGCGGGTGAGCGTGATGCCTGTGCGTCATCTTGATGACACACAGGCATCAGAGGCTCAGGGAACATCGCCCCCGGAGGCCGCACGGCGGGGCAGTGGCGATCAGGCCCGCGAGCGGGGCAGGCAGCACTTCTTGTACTTCGTACCCGACCCGCACCAGCAGGCGTCGTTGCGGCCCGGCGGCCAGGCGGTGATGCCCGCGTCGTCGAGGCTGTCGGCGTACTCGTCGAGGGTTTCCTCGTCGATGGGGTCGGTGCCGGCGAAGGCCGCCAGACCCTCGACGCTGTCCGTCACGATGCCCAGGCCGACGCCGCCGCCGAGTCCGGACGCGTCGACGAGGGCGCGCTCGGTCTGGGCGCGGTGCTCGTCCCAGGTGCTGGGGTAGCTCTCGGTCAGGGTCGGCCAGCGCACCAGCAGCGCGTCGAACTCCGGCTTCGGCCAGAACAGCAGCGTCGCCGGGCCGTCGTCGAGCGCGTCGAGGGCGTGGCTGGCCGCGTCGCGCAGCCGGTCGGCGAGGGTGTCGTGCTCGTCGTGCGGCAGACCCAGCTCCTCGCGCAGGTCGTGCCGGCGCTGGGCCAACCCGAAGATCATGGCGGCGGCCGCGTCCTGGGCGTCCTCGGACTCGTACTGGTGGGTGCGGCTGCGGTCCACCATCGCGTCGAGGGCGGCGGTGAGCCAGTCGACGGCCGTCTCGGCGTGGCCGGACTCGGCCAGCTCGTCGACCAGGTGGACGGCGTCGGGATCGGTCTCCAGCAGCGGGCGCAGCTCGGACAGCTCCGCCAGGCCCTCGTCGACCCGACCGAGGCGCAGCAGCAGGCCGCCACGCACGGCCCGGACGTAGGTGTTGTCCTCGGGCTGTTCGGCGATGGCCCGGGTGGCCAGGGCGAGCGCGTCGGCCAGGTCACCCGCCTGCTCCATGATGTCGGCGGCGACCAGCAGGGCGTAACCGGTGTCGGCGGGGTCGGCGACCCGTCCCTCGTCGACGGCGCTCACCAGTTCGGTGACCAGCGCCGCCGGGTCGGGGCTTCCCGATCCCAGGGAATCAATCTCTTCGATCCGCTCGGTGGTCAACATCTGGGGCATGGGCACATCCTGAGCGACGACGGGTGACGACCGGCCAGCGTACCCCGATGCACAGCGCAGCCCGGGCGGTGAACCGCCCGGGCTGCGACGTGGATCCTCAGCGGGTCGCCGGCATGGTGGCGAACTCGCCGGCTAGCTCGGACTCGACGATCGCCGTGGCGGACGGCCGGCGACCGGCCGACGCCCGCCGGGCGGACGGGACGGCGAGGGCCGCGAGCGCGGCGGCGAGGGCGATCGCCGTGAGGAGGAGAAATCCGGCCGTGAAGCCGGCCTCCCGGGGCAGGCCGCTGGCCTGCGGGTGGGCGGTGATCACGCCGCTGACCACGGCCGCGCCGATCGCGCCGCCGATGGTACGGATGTTGGCGTTCATGCCGGTCGCCACGCCGGTCTGGCTGGCGGGCACGCTGGCGACGATGAGGTTGGCCATCGACGCGAAGGCCAGGCCGATGCCGAGGCCGACCAGGCCACCGGCTACGGCGACCTCCCAGCGGGTGTCGTGCGCGGCGGCGAGCATCGCGGACGCGGCCACGTTGAACGCCGCGCCGGTGGCGAGCTGCGCCTTGGCGCTGAACACGGCCTGGAGCCGGCCAGCGAGGATGCCGGCGACGAACATCGCGACCAGCATCGGCAGCATGAGCAGACCGGCCTGGCTGATGCTGGCGCCGAAGCCGTAGCCGGCCGCGGTCGGGGTCTGCACGAACTGCGGCAGGAACGCGTACACGGAGAACATCGAACCGCCGTAGAGCAGGGCGACCAGATTGGTGGTCCAGACGCCGGGCAGGCGCATCATCCGCATGTCGATCAGCGGGTTGGTCGAGCGCAGCTCGGCGGTCAGCCAACCGGCCAGCAGCACCACGGCGAGGGCCAGCAGGCCGAGCACCCGGGTGCTGGTCCAGCCCCAGGACGCGCCCTGGCTGATCGGCAGCAGCAGCGCGACCAGCCAGCCGGAGAGCAGCAGGGTGGCCCGCCAGTCGATCCGGCCGGGGGTACGCACCGGGGACTCGGGGATGAAGAGGTGTGCGGCGACGGCGGTCAACCCCACCACGACCAGGGGGATCCAGAACAGCCACCGGTAGTCCAGTGCGGTGACGATCGGACCGGCCAGTACGACGCCGAGGCCACCACCGGCGGCGACGATCGCCGAGATGGCGGCGACGGCCCCGCCGACCCGTGCGGCGGGGAACTCGTCGCGGATGATGCCGAACGACAGCGGGAAGACCGCGCCGCCGATGCCCTGCACGACCCGGGCGACGATGAGCACGCCGATGTTCGGCGCGATGGCGGCCACCAGGCAGCCGAGGGCGAGGGCGGCGAGCGAGACGACGAGCATCCGCTCCTTGCCGACCATGTCGCCGACCCGCCCGAGGATCGGCGTGAAGATCGACGCGGAGAGCAGGTAGGCGGTCAGGACCCAGGTCACGGTGTTCTGGGAGGTGTGCAGGTCCTGCTGGATGGTCGGTAGCACCGGGGTGATCAGCGACTGGAGCATCGCGAAGAATCCGGCGCCGGCCGCGAGCACGGTGAAGGTGAGCCGACGCGAGCCGCGTCGGGAGGTCACTGCCACGAGAGAAAACTCCTGAAATGGTACGGAAGGAGGCGTTTGTCACCCGTCATCGGCGGCGGGCAGGTTGTCGGGGTCCGGGCGATCGGGTGGCCAGGCGGATCGGGCGGGTCCCGAGGTAAGCTATCCGGAGGCAGGCCTCCGGGAGTTCCGGAGGGGTGCCTCCACTAAGCTAGCGGAGGGTTGCCTCCGGATGCAACCAGGATGAGGTGACGCACGTCATGACCAGCGCGGGGCAGGTGCCCGAGGTCTTCGCGCAGCGGCCCAAGCGGGCCGACGCGCGGCGCAACTACGACGCGCTGGTCGCCGCTGCTCGCGACGCGTTCGCCGAGAACGGTGCGGCCGCCTCCCTGGAGGACGTGGCCCGCCGGGCCGGGGTGGGCATCGGTACCCTCTACCGCAACTTCCCGACCCGGCGGCACCTCTTCGAGGCCGTCTACGTCGAGGAGGTCCGGGCGCTGAGCCGCTCCGCCGAGGATCTGGCCGAGCTGCCCCCGTGGGACGCCCTCGTCGCCTGGCTGCACCGCTTCGTCGCGTACGTCGCCACGAAGCGGGCGCTCGCCGAGCAGTTGCTGCACGACTCGGAGATCTTCGGTACCTGCCGGACGGAGATCTACGCCGCCGGTGAGCCGCTGATGCGTCGCGCCCAGGCGGCCGGCGTGGTCCGCGACGACATCGGGTTCGACGACGTGGTGCGGCTGATCAGTGGGCTCACGATGGCCCAGTTCCCCTCGCCCGAGCAGCGCGACCGTGTCCTCGGTGTCGCCCTCGACGGGTTGCGCCCGGCGGCCGCCGCCCGCTGACGACGCTCACTGGTCGACGAGAACCAGCCACTCGTCGTCGAGCCGTTCGACGATCGTCCCCGTCGGCCACCGATGGCCGGGATCGACGACCGCCCGGGCCTGCTCGACCTGTGGTGTTCGGCTGAACTGTGTGTCGCGGAAGCTGGCCATGCCGTGGAACCGGGCCCGGCCGAAGTTCGCGGCGTCGGTGAAGCGGGCGCGGTCGAACAGCGCGTCCGCGCCGAAGGCCGTCCAGCGGAACAGCGCCATGTGGGCGAAACGGGCGGAGGGGAAACTGGCCGACCCGCCGAACTCGGTGTGCTCCATCGACAGCGCGCCGTCGAAGTCCGCCTCCTGGAAGGTGGCGGCGTCCTCGAAGCGGGTGGCGTCGAAGCTGGTGGGCTGCCCGAACGTCACCCGGCCGAACGAGGCCGGTCCGGCGAAGTGGGAGCGCCGGCAGCACAGGCCGTTGCCGAACTCGGCTCCGTCGAAGCTCGCGGTACCCCGGACGCGGATCTCGTCCAGCGTGACGTCGCCGCCGGCCTGGAGGCCGTCGAAGGCCACGTCATCGAAGCTCGTTGCCCCGAGCAGCAGCCGTCCCTGCGTGGTCGCGCCCACGAAGCTGGTCGCGCCGGTGAATGCCGCCCCCGTGAAGGTCGCGTCGACGAGCGTGCAGCCCGCGACGTCGAAGTCGACGAGCGCGGCACCGCTCAGGTCCAGCACGACGCCCGGCCAGTACACCGTCTCGTCCTGGGCGCGCAGGTGCCGGGTCAGGACCCGCTGCGCGGTGCGCCGGACCTCCGTCTCGCGCGGTTCGTCGTCCGGCGGCGACATCCGCAGGTACGCGCAGAGCACCGCCACGATCGTCGACCGCTGGGACGGATTGTCCTGCCCGAGGCGTTCGAGGGCGTGCAGCCCGCCGAGGCGTACCGCCGCGCTGTCGTTGCCCAGCAACTCGACCGCCCGGGTGTAGAGCTCGGTCAACCGGCGTTCGGCCGCGTCGTGTTCGGCGGCCGTCGACTGACGGTCCTGCTGGCGCTGCGCGGCCTCGGCCACCGACTCGGCGTGTGCCTGCACCCGGTCCCGGTGTGCCTGGTCGCGGGCGGCGACGGCCTCCTGGTGGCGCTGGGCCCGCTCGGCGATCCACTGCCGGCGCGCGGCCAGTAGCAGGGCCAGCCCGCCGCCTGTGCCGGCGACCACGGTCAGGCCGGTGCGGATCGCGTCGATGCGCAGCGTGGCCCGGGTGTCCTGCTGGACGGCCCGGTCGGCCTCGGTGAGCAGCAGGCCGAGCACCAGCCAGCCCAGGGCGGCGGCGAGCAGCAGGCCGACCAGCACCAGCCACCACGGCATCACCCGCAACTGACGCTCGGGGGGTTCGTCGGCGGCCACGGCCACAGCATGCCATCGGTCGTCGAGGGGCGGGGGTGGACGGGTGCCCGCGGTGTCCGGTGTGGAGCTTGCGCGATTTGCCGGTTTGCGCCGTCGACGGGACAACGGGTTACCGGCGCGTAACAAGTCATTGACGTTGCCGAATTGTAGCGGGCATCATCGTCGCACGGTCGACCGGACACCCCCACCCACCTGCCCGGATCGTCGGGCGCCTCCCCCCGGAGGTGCAGCCATGCTGCTCCGAAAGACCGTCCTCGTCGTGTCCCTGGCCACCGCCGCGCTGCTCGCCTCGGCGGGAACCGCGACCGCCGCCCCCGTCGCCCCGGCTGCCGCCGCCAACCCGGTCATCGTGGTCGGCGGGCTCAGCGGCGTCGCCGTCGCGTACGAGCCGATCGCCGCCCGGCTCCGCGCCGACGGCTACCGGACCTTCGTCTACCAGCTACCCGGGCTGGGCCTCGGCGACATACCCGCCTCGGCCCGCGCGTTCGCCGGGTACGTCGAGCAGGTACGCGCCAGCACCGGCGCGGCGAGCGTCGACGTCGTCGCCCACTCCGAGGGTGGCCTGGTCAGCCGCTACTACCTCAAGCGACTCGGCGGCACCGCCACCATCGGCCGGTACGTCAGCCTCGGCACACCCCAGTACGGCACGTACGTCGCCAACATCGTGGCGTTCCTCGGCCTCGGTAGCTGCGCCGGCATCGTGGCCTGCCAGCAGATGACCATCGGTTCGGCGTTCCTCGCCGACCTCAACTCCGGCGACGACACCCCCGGCCCGGTGCGCTACACCACCATCCGCACGCTCCAGGACGAGCTGGTCCGCCCGACCGGCAACGCCGCCGTCAACGACGGCGCGACGAACGTGCTCATCCAGGCGTACTGCCCGCTGCGGGTGGTCGGGCACCTGGGCCTGGTGCTGGACGGCACGGCGTACACCATCGTGCGCGGCGCCCTGGTCGACGGCCCGGTGCGGCCCAACTGCCTCGCGGTCTGACCACGTCGGGTGCGGCGGTCCTCGAGGGGACCGCCGCACCGGACCCGGGACGGCGACTGTCGGGTGCCTGACGATCCTGGGAAACGGTGTGGCAGACATCAGATGCCCTCGATAGCCTGCTGCGGCCGTCCACTCCCGACAGTGGGCGCCAGCCGTCGAGAGGGAGCAGCAGGCATGACCGAGCCGCAGCGTGTGCCGCCGGAGAGCACACCGCCGACAGTGCCGCAGCTCGACGTCCGGGCCGCCGAACCCCCGGCCGCCGACAACCCGCCGCCGTCCACCGGCGGGTTCGCCGACCGGCCACCGGGCTACCCGAACGCCCTCATCTGGCTGCGCGCCGGGATCCTGCGGGACTGGCGGGGCGTGCTCGGCGCGTTCGTCGCCACCTGGTTCTACCTGCCGGTCGCGCTGCTCCTGGCGTTCTGGGGCGGTCTCAGCTTCGCCGTCGTCGGCCTCTTCGCCGGCGGCGCGGGCGCGGACGACCAGATCCCCACGGCGTTGCGCGACGCGCCACTGATCGGCTCGCTGCTGGAGGCGTTCCTCAGCCGCTCCGGCGGGATGCTGGGCGGCGTGGCCGGCTTCGCGGTCGGCTTCCTCGCCGGCTTCCTCGCCGTGTTGGTGCTGCCCTGGCTGGCCGTCGCGGACGAGCCGCTCGCGCTGCTCACCGGCCTGATCGGCACGGTCGTCGCGGCGGCGCTGATCGGCGTCGTCTACACGCTGTACCGGGTGCTGCTCGAACCGAGCCTGCTGGTGGTGTCCGGTGCGCGCCAGCCGAGCCGCCGTGAGACCGCGCGACTGCGTCCGCTGCTGGACGACTGCGCGCGACGACTCGGCCTACCGACCGTGCCGCGGCTGCTCTTGGAGGACGACCCGGTCCTGAGCAACGCCCGCACGTACGCCCGGCACGTGGTGGTCACCACCGCCGTGCTCAGCGAGCCGGACGACGAGGTCGCGGCGCTGCTCAGCCACGAGCTGGTGCACTGGCGCACCGGGGACGAGATCACCAGCGCCTTCGTCCGCGGCGTCGGCCTGCCGCTCACCCTCGCCCACGCCCTGCCCACCTGGCTGATGCGGACGTTCCCGCACCCGGCCACCAACTTCGTGGTGTTCCTGTTCTTCTGGCCGGTGCTGCTCACCATGCGGTACGTCGTGCTGCCCCTGCACGCCCGCGACGTGCGGGCCGCCGAGTACCGGGCCGACCTGGGCGCGGTGCTGACCGGGCACGTCGACGGGCTGCGGCGCATCCTGGAGCGGCGGCTCTCCTTCGAGAGCGGGCGCAGCGGCTGGGACGAGGCGGTCTGCGCCACCCACCCGCCGCACGAGCTGCGACTCGACGCGCTGGAGCGGGCGTCGGTCATTGGCGCGCCCACCCACGCCGACGTACCCGCCGACGCCGCCGCGTCGGTCACCGCCGAGCGGCTGTTCGGCCACAGCGGCCCGGTCGGCACCCGCCGCACCTGGCTGCTGGTCGGCGTCCTCGCCCTCGTCGCCTGCCTCGGCGCCAGTGGGCTGAGCGTGGTGCAGTGGGCGTTCTTCCGCCCCCAGGCGACGGTCGACGGATTCTTCTCCGCCCTGGCCGACCGGGACAGTGCGGCCGCGCTCGACCACCTCGCCGACTCCGGCGAGGGCACCGACCGCAAGCTGCTCGCCCAACTGCTGCGCGGCAAGGGCTACCAACCACCGACGGACGTCGAGGTCACCTCCCTGGAGCGCGCCGACGACCAGGCCACCGCCACGGTGGCGTACCGGCTGGGTGACGCGCGGCAGACGGCCACCCTCACCCTGCGCCGCGAGGAGGAGACCACCGCCGGTCTGTTCCACGGCTGGCGTCTGGCCGGCGGGCCCATCCCGCTCAACTCGTCGATCGCCGAGCCGGGCGTACGCCTCAACGGGGTGGAGCTGCCCGTCGCCACCGAGGGCCCGCCGCCGGTGCTGCTGCCCGGCCTGTACACGGCGACCGGCCCGTCCAGCGCGCTGAGCGAGACGCCGGCCCAGACCCTGCTGGTCGGCCCGGGGCAGGGCTCGGCGACCCTGGAACTGGCCCCGGTGCTCAAGCCGACGGCGGTCGAGGCCGTCCAGACCCGGGTACGCGCCTGGCTGGACGACTGCGCCAAGCAGACGGTCGCCGCTCCGCCGGGCTGCCCGTTCCGCTACTACGGTGGGTCGGCGCAGAAGGTCACCTGGAAGATCCTGGAGTACCCGAAGGTCGCCGTGGAGCTGAGCGGTCCGAGCACCGCCCAGGTGTCCACGCCGCTTCAGGGTCAGGGCCGGGTGCAGGTCAGCGGCACCACCACGTACTTCGGCACCAGCTCACCGTTCAGCGACGACGACGCGCTGACCGTCGCCGGTGTCGCCACCGCCGACGGGGACGCCGTCACCTTCCAACCCGCCTTCGACTGACCGGGAGACCCACCGTGACCGACAGTGACGCCGCCGCGCGGCTGCCCGTCCGGCTGACCATCAACCCCCGGCAACGGCAGCCCGCGGCGGTCGACCTGCTGACCTGGATCCACCGCCGCCCGGAGTACCGGCCGGTGGTCCGGGCGGCCGGCGGTGGCGGGGGACGGCCCGGCTTCAGCGACGCCGTGATCATCGCGGTGCTGGCGCAGGGGTTGCTGCCAGGGCTGTTCAACCTGTTGCAGTCCTGGGTGGACCAGCAGCGCACCGAGGCGAGCATCCGGATCCAGTCCGGGGACACCGAGGTGGAGTTGCAGGTCAGCGGACGCACCGACTCGGCCCGCCTGCTGGCCCAGGCCACCGAGGCGCTGCGTGCCGCCCGCGAGATCGGTCCGGACACCGCCGACTGAGCCGGCGGCGTCCGGACCCACGGTCAGCTCGCCTTGGCCAGTGCCTCGAACTCGTCGTCGGTGAGCCGTACGTCGGCGGCGCCCACGTTCTCCTCCAGGTGCGCCACCGACGACGTGCCCGGGATCGGCAGCATCACCGGCGACCGACGCAGCAACCAGGCCAACGCGAGCTGCGCGGGCGTCGCGCCGTGCGCGTTGGAGATCGCGTCCAGCGGGCCGCCCGGCCGGGCCAGCTCCCCGGTGGCGATCGGGAACCACGGAATGAACGCCAGGTCGTTGCGCTCGCAGTAGTCGAGCACGTCCTCGGCGCTGCGGTTGGCGAGGTTGTACAGGTTCTGCACGGAGACGATCTCGGTGATCGCCCGCGACTGCTCGATCTGCTCGACGCTGACCTCGGACAACCCGATGTGCTGGATCTTGCCCTCTTGCTTCAGCAGCGCCAGCTCGCCGAGCTGGTCGGCGAGCGGGACCTGCGGGTCGATCCGGTGCAGCTGGTACAGCGGAATGCTGTCCAGGCCCAGGTGCCGCAGGCTCAGCTCGCACTGCTGACGCAGGTACTCCGGGCGGCCCAGCGCCCGCCAGTCGCCCGGACCGGATCGGCTCAGGCCGGCCTTGGTCGCGATGACCAGGTCGTCGGCGTACGGGTGCAGCGCCTCGCGGATGAGCAGCTCGGACACGAACGGCCCGTACGAGTCGGCGGTGTCGATGAACGTCACGCCCAGCTCGATCGCCCGACGCAGCACCCGTACCGCCTCGGCCGGGTCCTTCGGATCGCCCCACACGCCCGGGCCGGTGATCTGCATCGCCCCGTAGCCGAGGCGGTTGACCGTGACGTCACCCCCGATCCGGTACGTGCCGGACGCCTTCGCGGGCTGCTTACTGATGTCGGTCGCCATACGCACATCCTTCATCGTCTTCGCCGTGGCGGGGCCAGGACGACACTCCGCCACCCGGTGATCGTCCCCCGGGATCCGCCCGCCATGCCGCGGCCCGCCCGATTGTGGGCCGGGACACGGCGGCCGTTGCCCTGGCGCTCTCCGTGTCCGGTCTGCTACGCCTGATCCGAGTCGGCGCGGCCGGCGCGGGGGAGGCACGATGTGGCGACGGTTCAGGCCCGACCCGGTCGAGCGGCTACGGGAGCGGCTGGACCGCTTCGCGGCCACCGGCGACCGGCGGGCGGTCCTCGACTCCGGCGCGATCCGCGACGCGGAGGCCGTCGTCGACCTGGTGACCGCCACGCCCACCGATGGGCCGATGCCCGAGCGGGTCGCCGAGGGCATGTCCCTCCTGGCCGGCCTGCACTGGTACCGCTACCGGCTGCTGCCCTCGGGCGAGGACGCCGACGACCTCGACCAGGCGTTGCGGCTCACCGAGTTCCTGCTGCGCTTCGCGCCGGAACGGGTGCCGCCGCCGCTGCGGGAGCTGCTGCGCTCCCGGCACGCTCCCGCGGAGCCGACCCGACCGCCGCGTCCCCGGCCCGCCCCGACGGGCAGCACCGTCCGCGACGGCACGGCGAACGCCCGGTACGTCGAGGCCGTCCTCCTGATGGCCGCCGCCGAAACCAACCGCGACTACCGGGCCGCCGACCAGGCCGAGGCGCTGCTGCGGCAGGCGCTGGCGGGCACGCCTGCCGGTGCGCCGGAGCGCCTGCACTACCTGTCCGCCCTCGGCAAGGTCCACCGCGACCAGTTCCAGCACCTCGGTCGGCGAAGGGCCCTGGCGGCGGCCGTCGAGGCGCACCGGGAGAGCCTGGAGGCGACCGGAGTCGGTGACCCGGAACGCCCCGTGCGGCTGTTCAATCTCGGCAACGTCCTGGCCGACACGTACGACGTCGACCGTGACCCGGCCGCGCTGGACGAGGCGATCACCGCGCTGCGGGACGCGGTCCGGGTCGCCGCGCCGGGCACGCCGGTGCGCACGATGGCCCGGATGAACCTCGGTCAGCGGCTGCGTGACCGGTGGCGCCTGCACCGGCGCCCCGGCGACCTCGACGAGGCCGTCGACGCCTTGGCGGCGGCCCGGGACAGCGCCGATCCCCGGGTCGCCGCGCTGCACCGCGCCGCGCTCGCCGAGCGGTTCGCCCGCGACCGGACGCCCGCCGACCGGGACACCGCCATCGAGGCGTACCGGTCGGCGTTGACCGGGTTCGGTGGCCTCGATCCGGACCTGGCCGGCACCGCCCAGTTCGGGCTCGCCACCCTGCTCACCGAGCGGCACCACAGCACCGCCGACGCGACCGACCTCGATGCGGCGATCGACGCGTACCGGGCCGCCACCGCGTCCGGATCGACACCCGACGGGACGGACGGCGACGATCTGCGCCACGTCGCGGCCGGACTGCTGGTGACCCGGTACGAGCGGCGGCGACGGGCCGACGACATCATCGAGGCGGTACGGGTGCTGCGCGCCGGCGTGGCCGCGGCCCGGGACCCGGTCCAGCGGGCGCGTCGACTCACCGATCTCGGTCACGCGCTCGCCCTGGGTCACGCCGACCTCGGCGGAGTCAGCGCGCTGCGCGCCGGCCGGGACGCGCTGACCGAGGCGGAAGGGCTGCTGCCCCGCACCGACCCGCTGCGGGCGCACCTGCTCAACAATCTCGGCAACACCCTGCGCGAACTCTCCGACCTGGCCGGCGAGCCGGCGCTGCTGGAGCCGGCTGCGGTCGCGCTGCGGTCGGCCGTGGCCGCCGCCGCGCCGGACGACGTGTCCCTGCCCCGGTATCGCTCGAACCTGGGCCTCGTGCTGCAGGCGCTCTTCGCCGCCACGCAGGACCTGGCGACCCTGACCGAGGCGATCCAGGTGCTGGCACGGCTGGTCGACACGACGCCGCCCGGGCACCGGGACCGCCTGCCGGCGTTGACCAACCACGGCTCCGCCCTGAACCGCCGGGTCGAACTCTTCCTCGACGGCGCGCTGCCCGCCGACGGCCGGACCGCCGACGAGGTCGCGGCCGGCATCGCCCGGGACTCCGACACCGCCGTGGCCGCGCTGCGTGAGGCCGCCGAGCTGGCCGAACAGCAGGCCGACCCCACCGAGTACGCCCAGACGGTCGGCACCCACGCGCTGGCCCACCTGCTGCGGCACCGCCTCGACGGTGACCTGCCGGCGCTGGACGAGGCCGTTCGGCTGCTCGATGGGCTGAGCAGACGGCCGGCGGCCGGCGCGGACCGGCACCGGATCCTCACCAACCTCGGCAACGCCCTCCTGCTGCGCCACCAGGCCGGTCCCGCCGACACCGATGCCACCGCGATGCTGGCCGCCTACCGGGCGGCGGTCGACGCGCTGAGCCCCGAGCATCCCGACCGCGCCATGTGCCTGAGCAACCTGGCCACCGCCCTGGAGGCGGTCGCCGACACCGACGCGGATGGCTCCCGCGCGCTCGCCGAGGCGACCGCCGCGCTGCGCGCTGCCGCCCACGTCGAGTCTGCGCCGTCGCTGCTGCGGGCGACCGCCGCCCGCCGGTACGCGTCACTCGCCGCCCAGGCGGGCGACCTGCCGGCCGCGCTCGACGGGTACACCGCCGCCATCGAGCTGATCGACCTGGTGGCCTGGCACGGTATGGACCCGGACGACCAGACCCGCCTGCTCGGACGCTTCCCCGGCCTGGCCAGTGACGCGGCGGCGGTCGCGATCGCCCTGGGCCGCCCGGAGCGCGCGGTCGAGCTGCTCGAATACGGGCGGGGAGTCCTGCTCACCCGAGCCCACGACGCGGGCGCGGACCTGGCCGCGCTCCGCGCGCAGGCGCCCCGCCTCGCCGACCGTCTCGCCGACCTGCAGGCCGCCCTCGACGACTTCCCGACGCGGTCGCCGGCCGGGGCGGTATCGCCGGACGCGTGGGGACGTGGCGGGTCGGGCGCAGCGACGCCGGAGCAGCGGTACGACCTCGCCACCCGCCGCCGGCACCTGCTGGCCGAGATCCGCGACCGGCCCGGCTTCGCCGACTTCCTCCGCCCGCCGCCCTTCGCCGAGCTGGCCCGGGCCGCCGCCGGCGGCCCGGTGGTGCTGGTGAACGTCGCCGAACGGCGCTGCGACGCGCTGGTCGTCGCCGACGATCGGGTCACCGTGGTGCCGCTGCCGGAGCTGACCCTGGCCGAGCTGATCGTGCGGACGTCGAGTTTCCTGAGCGCGATCGCGGTGCTCACCGAGCCCGCGGCGGCGGACGTCGCCCCGCCGCAGGTACGGCGTCGGCAGGCGGTGGCCCGCGCCGAGGTCGTCCAGGTCCTGGACTGGCTGTGGCGCGTCATCGCCGTACCCGTCCTCGAGGTGGCTCTGCCGACCCCGACCGCCGCCGACGCCGAGCCGGCGGCCGGCGGCTGGCCCCGGCTGTGGTGGTGCCCCACGGGTGTGCTCACCCTGCTACCGCTGCACGCGGCCGGCCCGTCGGACGGCGGCGACGGGGTGCTCGACCGGGTGGTGCCGTCCTACACGGCCTCGCTACGGGCGCTGACGCACGCCCGCCGGGGCGGCCCGACACCTCCCGGACCGGTCGACGAGGCGCTGTTCGTCGGGATGCCGCAGACGCCCGGCCTGGCCGACCTGCCCGGCGTCGCCCGCGAGGAGGAGATCGTCCGGCGGCACCTGGGCCGGGTGCGTTCGCTCATCGGCCCGGTGGCCAGCCCGGCGACGGTGCTCGACGTCCTGCCCGAGCAGCCCGTCGTGCACCTGTCCTGCCACGGCACCCAGGACCTGCGCTTCCCGACCCGGGGCCGCCTCGACCTGGCCGGCGGCGCGCTCAGTGTCCGCGACCTGTGGCGGCCGGCGGGGCGTCCGGCCGCGCTGGCCGTCCTCTCCGCCTGCGAGACGGCACGCGGCGGCGCGGCCCTGCCGGACGAGGCGCTCACCCTCGGCACGGCCTTCCAACTGGCCGGCTTCCGGCACGTCATCGGCGCGCTGTGGTCCATCTCGGACGCGCTGACGGTGCGGCTCTGCGCCGACCTGTACGACGGGTTGGCGGTCAGCGGCGGGATCGCTCCGGAGCGCGCGGCCGTGGCCCTGCACGCGGCGGTCCGCCGCCTGCGCGCCGCCCTACCGGACCATCCGGACACCTGGGCCGGTTACGCCCACCTGGGCCTCTGACCGCCGCGCACACCCGTCGGGGATCAGCGGCCGGGGGCGTACCAGGTCACGCCCACGGCCGCGACCAGCAGCGCGGTGCACAGCAGCACCAGCCCCACCCCGGTGCGCAGGGACCGGACCGCCGCCACGGCCTCCTGGTGGTCGCCGAGCGGGGCCGGCGGGAGAGCCGCCACCGGGGTCACCGTCAGCGGACCGTGTGCCGCGCGGAGCAGCGCGAGTGCTCCGGCCACACCCGCGGCCAACGCGGCCAGCAGCAGGAACCCCACCAGCGCGCCCCAACCCGCCGCGAGGGTGCTCACGTCGGAGCGGCCCCGGATGAGGCTGAACCCGACCAGCGCCACCAGCAGGCCACCCAGGCCGTTGCGCCAGGCCAGCGCGGCCGCGCGGACCCGCTCCAGCTCGCCGCGCAGCAGCCCGGCGAGCTGCTGCGCGCGGCGCAGGTCGGCCACGGTCGCGGGCGGGCCGGGACGCAGGCGGATCATGCCTCGACCTCCAGCCACAGCGTCCAGTACGCCCCGCAGCCCCGCAGCCCGGCGGGGCACCCTGGGTGCTCGACTTCGCACTCGCACAGCAGCGTCCGGTAGCCCGGGTCGGGGGTGGCGGCGTCCTTGCGGTAGACCTCGTCGACGAGCGTGGTGGCGCTCGCGTGGTCGCACCGGGGACAGCGCCCGCTGAGCACCACCGCGAACTCGAACTCCTGCGCCCGGAAGTCCGCCGCGGCCCGCGTGGCGTACGCCTCGTCGGTCACCTCGGCGTACGGCAGGGGGCTCGGCGTCGGCCCGTCGTCACTCATCCCGACCTCCCGCCACCGACATCTGGACCGTCCACCGTAGTCGGTGACCACACCGGGGCACGCCCACGTGCGTGTCCGGATGCCGTCCGTCCCGGACCGACCTGGGGGAGTTGCGCGGAGCGACGGGTACCGCCCCGTGCGGCGTGCGAGGCTGGGCGCGTGCCGGTGACGCCGGCTCGGGCGGTCGGCGTCGGACCGGGCCGGCGCGACGGCGGAGGGAGGACCATGCCGCAGGTGCCGCAGGTCGACTTCGCGCTCGACACGTACGAGTGCATCGTGATCTATCCCGGCGCGGCCGGACGGGCGCTGCCCCCGGAGACCGTGCAGCGGTTGCAGGCCGAGCACGCCGAGCACATGCGGGCGCTGCAGCGCCGCGGGATCATCCTGGTCTCCGGTTCGGTGGACGGCCCGGCCCGTACGCCGGAGCCGCCGATCGGCTTCGGGCTGGCCCGCACCGGCAGCGTCCAGGACGTGCGCAGCGTGTTGGAGGCCGACCCGGCGGTGCAGGCAGGCCTCTACCGGGTGGACGTGTTGACCTTCCTCTGCCCGGCCGGCTCGTTGGAGTTTCCGCTGGTCAAGGCCGGTAACTGAGCGCCGGGCCAGAGACGGGTGTCAGGCCGGTGACGGCGTCGGGACCGGCGCCGGTGTTACCGTCGCGCGTACGGCGTGGACCGGTCGTCCGGGGCCGGCCAGGCGGCGCACGACTCGCCTGACCTGCTCACCGCCGTGCCCGCTCGGCCCGTTCCGGAGCCGTCGGAGGGGGTCGTCGCCGGGGAGCGGGCCGACACCGGCTCCGCGCGGAGGCGTACGATTCCCGGCGCGCGGTCGCCGTTGCCCGTCGCCACAACCTTCCCGGTGCGCTTGCGCCGGCCCGACGCGTGCCACGCGTCGTTGGACATTTGTTCTGCTGCCTGCAAGGGGTCGGCCCCGAGTCCGACCTGAAGGAGAGACTAGCCTGATGGGCGTGACACGCCGCGCGAAGATCGTTTGCACTCTTGGCCCCGCCACCTCGTCGCCGGAGCGCATCCGGGGCCTCGTCGAGGCCGGTATGAACGTGGCGAGGCTCAACTTCAGCCACGGCAGCCACGCCGACCATGAGGCCGTCTACCGGATGGTCCGGGAGGCGTCCGAGGCGGCCGGCAAGCCCGTTGCCGTCCTCGCCGACCTTCAGGGCCCCAAGATCCGGCTCGGCAAGTTCGCCGACGGCCCGCACGAGTGGCGTACCGGCGACTCCGTCGTGATCACCAGCGACGACATCCTCGGCACCAAGGAGCGGGTCTCCTGCACCTACACCAAGCTGCCGCACGAGGTGAAGCCCGGTGACCGGCTGCTGATCGACGACGGTCGGGTCGCCGTCGAGGTCACCGACGTCACCGGCAACGACATCCGCTGCCTCGTCACCGAGGGCGGCCCGGTCTCCAACAACAAGGGCGTCTCGCTGCCGAACGTGGCGGTCAGCGTGCCCGCCATGTCGGACAAGGACGCCGAGGACCTGCGTTTCTCCCTGGGCCTCGGCGTCGACCTGGTGGCGCTCTCGTTCGTGCGCTCGGCCGAGGACATCAAGCTCGTGCACAACATCATGGCCGAGGAGGGCGTCTTCCGCCCGGTGCTCGCCAAGGTCGAGAAGCCGGAGGCCGTGGAGCACCTCGAGGCCATCGTGCTGGCCTTCGACGGTGTGATGGTCGCCCGTGGCGACCTCGGTGTCGAGATGCCGCTGGACGAGGTGCCGCTGGTGCAGAAGCGCGCCGTGCAGCTGTGCCGGGAGAACGCCAAGCCGGTCATCGTGGCCACCCAGATGCTCGACTCCATGATCGAGAACTCCCGCCCCACCCGGGCGGAGGCCTCGGACGTGGCCAACGCGGTGCTCGACGGCGCGGACGCGGTCATGCTGTCCGGCGAGACCAGCGTCGGCAAGTACCCGGTGCTGACCGTCAGCACCATGGCCAAGATCGTGACGACCACCGAAGCCGGTTCCATCGGGGTGCCGCGCCTACAGCACGACCCGCGTACCCACGGTGGCGCCCTCACCGTGGCCGCCTCGTCGATCGCCCGGGCGATCAACGCCAAGGCGCTCGTCGCGTTCTCGCAGACCGGCGACACCGTCCGGCGGCTCTCCCGCCTGCACTGCGACCTGCCGCTGCTGGCCTTCACGCCGGTCCCCGAGGTGCGCGACCAGCTCGCCCTCACCTGGGGTGTGGAGACCTTCCTGATGCCGTTCGTGCAGCACACCGACGACATGTTCCGCCAGGTCGACCAGGCGCTGCTCGGCCTCGACCGGGCCAACCCCGGTGACTACGTGGTGATCGTGGCGGGTAGCCCGCCCGGTACCCCCGGCTCGACCAACACGCTGCGCGTGCACCAGCTCGGCACGCTGGTCGACGCGGCGTCGGCGCGGGCGCTGCAGTGAGCGACGGTCGGGTCGCGGTCGGCCAGGCGGCGGTCGACCAGCTGCTGGAGGTGCTGGACCTCGACCCGACCGGCGAGATGACCTTCCGGGGGATGAGCCCCCCGGTCGGTCCACAGCGGGTGTACGGCGGCCAGGTTGCCGGTCAGGCCCTGGTCGCCGCCGGCCGCACGGTGGACCCGGAGCGGTTCGTGCACTCGCTGCACGGCTACTTCGTCCGCCCCGGCGATCCCGCCGAGCCGATCGAGTACCAGGTGGAGAACATCCGCGACGGACGGTCGTTCTCGGTGCGCCGCTCGGTCGCGCTCCAACACGACAAGCCGATCTTCTTCATGTCGGCGTCGTTCCAACGGGCCGAGGAGGGGTTGGACCACCAGGCCCCCGCCCCGCTGGACGTGCCGCCGCCGCAGGACGTGCCGACGATGTCCGACCGGCTCGCCCGCTACCCCGAGCGCCTGGGCATCTGGGGGCAGATCCCCCGACCCATCGACGTGCGCTACGTGGGCGAACCCGGCTGGGTCCGCCCCGGCGACCGGCCGGCCGACCCGCACCAGCGGGTCTGGATGCGCATCGACGGCAAGTTGCCCGACGACCCGCTGCTGCACGCGTGCGCGCTCACGTACGCCTCCGACCTGACCCTGCTGGACTCGGTGCTCTCCGTGCACGGCGAGGTGTGGGGGCCGGGCGGCGTGGTCGGTGCGAGCCTGGACCACGCGCTGTGGTTCCACCGGCCGTTCCGCGCCGACGAGTGGTTCCTCTACGACTGCTGGAGTCCGTCGGCGTCCGGTGCGCGAGGGCTGGCGACCGGCCGGATGTTCACCACGGACGGCCGGCAGATCGCCAGCGCCGTCCAGGAGGGTCTGCTGCGCCGCGTCGGCGCCTGACCCGACCGGTCATGCCTGGTGGATGGCCTCTCCGGCGATCTCGATCTGCACGGTCTTGCCGACGAGGACGCCGCCGCTCTCCAACGCGACGTTCCAGAGCAGGCCGTAGTCCTCACGGTTGATCTCGGCGGTCGCGCTGAATCCGAAGATGTTGTGCCCGTACGGATCACGGCGCGCGCCGCCGAAATTCACCTGTAGGTTCACCGCACGGGTGATCCCCTTCACCGTCAACTCACCGGCGAGCACGAAACGATTGGGCTCGGACTGCGGCGGGGGATTGTGACTTCTGCCTCGTCCGCCGATTCGGTGGTTACGCAGGCGTGCCCACTGGAAGATCGGATCGTCGTTGCTCTGCCACGTGATACCCGTGCTTCGATATTCGAGAGTGGGATAACGCTCCACGTCGAGGAAGTCGGCGCTTTTCAGGTGGGTGTCCCGGTCGGCGCTCCCGGTGGAGATGCTCGCCGAGGCGATCGTGGCGGTCACCCCGGAACGCAGCGGATCCTCCCCGACCGTGATCTCGGCGGTCGCCTCGGCGAACTCGCCGCGTACGGGGCTCACCATCATGTGGCGAGACAGGAAACCGATCCGCTTGTGCGCCTGATCGAGGCGGTAGGTGCCGGCGATCGGGATGGTCATGCCATCCCAGGTGCGTGTGGCGACATCGGTCATCGTGTTGCCTTCCCCCCGGGTTAATCAATGTCCGGACCGAACTCCACGAACCGACCGGACAGGCGTACTGCCCGCCCAGCATAGGGAGGTTCGGAATCGGCCTTTCGGGCCCCACCGGTTAATGAATCGAGGTGCGCGGCGTTATTGGTTGTTCGTCGATGCGTGTCCGATCGGCCGAGGGCCGCCGGTACCGGCGGATGACCTGCGGGCTAACCTTGCCGGCATGCGTCTCTCCGCCCGGGTCGACTACGCCCTCCGTGCGGCCGCCGAGCTGGCCGCGACGGCCAGCGGCCCCGGGCGGGGCCGGCCGGTCACCGCCGACCAGATCGCCCGCGCGCAGGAGATCCCGCCGAAGTTCCTGGAGAGCATCCTGTTGCAACTGCGCCGGGGTGGCATCGTGCACGCCCAGCGTGGTCCGGAGGGTGGTTACTGGCTGGCCCGACCGGCCGAGGAGATCTCGCTCGCGGAGGTGATCCGGGTGATCGACGGGCCGCTCGCGCACGTGCGGGGGCAGCGCCCCGAACAGCTCGGCTACCACGGCCCGGCCCGCGCCCTCCAGGAGGTCTGGATCGCGCTGCGCGCCAGCGAGCGCGAGATCCTGGAACTGGTCAGCGTCGCCGACGTGGCCGCGGGGGCGCTGCCCGCGCGGGTCACCGAGCTGGCCGCCGACCCGCGCGCCTGGACCTGACGCCTCCCGCGCCTGGACCCGGGGCCTCCCGCGCCTGGACCTGACGCCTCCCGGGGCTGATACCCCGGCGCCGACCTGCTGGCGTCCCATCCACCGATCAGACACTTGACCCAGGCTCCGCCGTGCCGCATTGTCGACCAAGTCGATAGGAGATATCGAAAAGTCAGGGGGCGCTCGTGCGCAAGCTACTGGTCCTCGCTCTGGTCGGCCTCGTCGCCCAGTTGATCGATGGTTCGCTCGGCATGGCGTACGGGTTGACCTCGTCCACCTTGCTGCTGGTCGTCGGGGTCGCTCCCGCCGCCGCCTCGGCGTCGGTACACCTCGCCGAGATCGGCACCACGCTCGCTGCCGGGGTCGCGCACTGGCGGTTCGGCAACGTCGACTGGCGCGTGGTCACCCGCATCGCCCTGCCCGGCGCGATCGGCGCGTTCGCCGGGGCCACGCTGCTCAGCTCGATCTCCACCGAGTCGGCCGCGCCGTGGATGGCCGCCATCCTCTTCACGCTGGGGATGTACCTGCTGGTGCGCTTCGCCCGACCGCTGCGCACCGGTCGGGTCGGCGGACGGCTGCGCGGACGCTTCCTCGGCCCCCTGGGCCTGGTCGCCGGCTTCGTCGACGCGACCGGCGGCGGCGGGTGGGGCCCGGTCGCCACCCCGGCGCTGCTGGTCTCCGGTCGCCTGGAGCCCCGCAAGGTGATCGGCTCGGTCGACACCGCCGAGTTCGTGGTGGCCGGCGCCGCCAGCGTCGGCTTCCTGATCGGGCTGGGCACGGAGGGGTTCCTCCTCCCCACCGTCGTCGCCCTGCTGATCGGCGGGCTCATCGCCGCCCCGCTGGCCGCCTGGCTGGTGCGTATCGTGCCCGCCCAACTGCTGGGCGCGGCGGTCGGTGGCGTCATCGTGCTGACCAACGCCCGCACCCTGATCCGGTCCGCCGAGCTGGACGGCCCGCTCCGCCCCACCCTGTACGCCCTGCTCGCCGCCGGCTGGCTGACCGCGCTGGTCTTCGCCGTACGGGCCCTGCGCCGCACCCGCGCCCGCGCAACCGTCGCGGCGGCCACCGAGTCTGCTGCCACCCTGACGGCCACGGCACCCGCCGCGGGACTGCCGGTGCTTCCTGAGTCGGCCTCTGTCATCCCCGGCGCTGCCGGCGGCGGCGTACCGGCCGATCTCAGCGTGGCGGGAACGCCGGGAGTGCGTTGACCCGCGCGCCGGCCGGGGGGCACCGACCTTGTCGGCGCTCCCGTGCCGGCCGTGTGTCCTGGTGTGGCGAGAACCCGCTGAACAGCTCACCTGCGCTGCTCGTGCGACGGGTGGCTGGGGCGGGTCCCTCTCCAGCCGCCCGTCGGTGTTCGCGGCGGGGCGGCTTCCCCCTGCGAGCGTGATGCCTGTGAGTCATCAAGATGACTGACAGGCATCACGGTCACGGGAGTCGTCGCCCCCGCAGGGGCCGAGATGCGGCGCGGCCGCCGCCCATCAGATCTACCGACGGGCAGCCGGGACGCAGCTCCTCGGCCGCCTCGGAGAGGAGGTCCCACGTCTCGTCGATGTGCGCCTCGGTGGTCTGCGGTGAGCCGACGGCCAGCCGCAGGAGGTACCGACCGGCCACCCGGGTGTGGGTCAGGTGCGCCCGCCCGGTGGCGTTGACCGAGGCCAGCAGGTCGGCGTTCGTGTCGTCGTCGGCGCGCAACCGGAAGCAGACCAGCGAGAACGGGTGCGCCGCCGCCAGCTCGAACCGGTCGTCGGCGCGGACGTGACCGGCGAACCGGGCGGCCAGGGCCACACCGGAGCGGATGTGCGCCCGCAGCCCCTCGACCCCGTACCAGCGCAGCACGAACCACAGCTTCAGGGCTCGGAAGCGGCGGCCCAGGGGCACCTGCCAGTCCCGGTAGTCCAGCACCGCGCCCGACTCCGAGGCGGCGTTGCGCATGTACTCGGGGAGCACGGTCAGCGCCTCGACCAGCTCGCCGCGGTCGGCGACCCAGAACGCGTCGCAGTCGAAGCCGGTGAGCAACCACTTGTGCGGGTCGAAACAGTACGAATCGGCGTACTCCAGACCGGCGTGCGACCAGCGCAGCTCGGGGCAGACGGCGGCGGCTCCGGCGTAGGCCGCGTCCACGTGCAGCCAGATGCCGTACTCGGCGCAGATCGCCCCGATCTCCGCCACCGGGTCGATGGCGGTGGTGGAGGTGGTGCCGATGGTCGCGACCACGATGGCGGGTACGTCCCCGACGGCCAGATCCGCCTCGATGGCGGCGCGCAACGCATCCGGGCGCAGCGCCTGGGTGTCCGGGTCCACGTCGAGCGCCCGCACCCCGTCCGCGCTCAGCCCGGCGATCCGCGCGGCCTTCTCGATCGAGGAGTGCCCGTGCACCGACGTGTACGCGCGGTAGCGCCGGTCGATGCCGGTCGCGCGCCACCGACCCCCGCTGGCGCGGTACAGCGCGGCGAGGGTGGCCACCAGGGTCGCCGACGACGCCGAGTCCTGGATGACGCCGCCACCGGACCCGGTCGAGGAGAAACGCGGCGGCAGGTCGAGCAGTTCGGCCAGCCAGTCCATCATGACCGTCTCGAGTTCGGTGCAGGCCGGGCTCGTCGCCCACATCATGCCCTGCACCCCGAGTCCGGAGCTGACCAGGTCGCCGAGCAGGCTCGGACCGGAGGTGTTCGCCGGGAAGTAGCCGAAGAAGCCGGGGTGCTGCCAGTGCGTCAACCCGGGCAGGACGATGGTGTCCAGGTCGGCGAGGAGCGCCTCGACCGGTTCGCCGCCCGTGGTGGGCGGCGAGACCGGTAGGGCCTCGGCCACCGTGCCCGGCGGGTCGGCGGAGGTGACCGGTCGCTGGTGCAGGGTCGTCCAGTAGTCGGCGATCCAGTCGACGACGGCGTGGCCGGCGCGGCGGAACTCGTCCGGGTCCATGTGCGGAGCGCTCATCCGGTCGAGTCGATCAGGCGGTCTGGGGCGGGGTCAAGGGTCGCATGAGGTGACGGTCATCGATATTGCGGACCGGAAAGCGCTTGCCCTACGATGCGGCTGAGCCGGATCCGAGTTCCAGGGCGTCAATCCCCGACCCAGATCGCCGTCCCGTCGCCGCCGCGGCGGACCGTCCACCGTGCTTCCCGGGCAGGGCAGGTGGGCCAACAGCGGTCACCACCGGATCCCCCGGAGGCAGTTCATGCACCCGTCAAGACAACGGCTGACCGTGCTCGCCGCCGCGACGGCCGCGGCCGTCGCGGCCGGCGCCGCAGGTGCGGTCGTCGCCTCGGCCGCCGCCATCGGCTGTCGCGTCGACTATCAGATCACCAACCAGTGGCAGGGCGGCTTCGGCGCCAACGTCACCATCACCAACCTCGGCGACCCGATCAACGGCTGGACCCTGGCCTGGTCGTACGCCGCCGGCCAGCAGGTCTCCCAGGCCTGGAACGCCACCGTCAGCCAGTCCGGCGCGCAGGTGAGCGCGCGCAACGTCGACTACAACGGCGCGCTCGCCACCAACGGCACCGCCTCGTTCGGGTTCAACGCCTCCTGGACGAGCAGCAACCCGGCGCCGGCCAGCTTCACGCTCAACGGCGTCACCTGCACCGGCGCGCCCCCCACGGGCGAGCCGACGACTCCGGCCCCGACCACCCCACCGCCGACCACGCCGCCCCCGACCACGCCGCCCCCGACCACGCCGCCCCCGACCACGCCGCCCCCGACCACGCCGCCCCCGACCAACCCTCCGGCCGGCGCGAAACAGCTGGAGAACCTCGACCGCGGGCTGGTCAGCGTCCGCTCCGGCAACGGCAACCTGGTCTCCTGGCGGCTGCTCGGCACCGAGACGTCCGGCGTGTCGTTCAACCTCTACCGCGGCACCACCAAGGTCAACGCCAACCCCATCACCGGCGCCACCAACTACCTCGACAGCGGCGCGGCGGCCGGCTCGACGTACACCGTGCGGGCCGTGGTGGGCGGCGCCGAGCAGGCGGCGTCCGCGCCGGCCCTACAGTTCGCCAACGGCTACCTGGACGTGCCCCTCCAGGTGCCGCCCGGCGGCACCACCCCCAGCGGGGAGAGCTACACCTACAGCGCCAACGACGCCTCCGTCGGCGACCTCAACGGTGACGGCAGCTACGAGATCGTCCTCAAGTGGGACCCGTCGAACGCCAAGGACAACTCCCAGTCCGGCTACACCGGCAACGTCTACGTCGACGCGTACACCCTGACCGGCACCCGGCTGTGGCGCATCGACCTCGGCCGCAACATCCGGGCCGGCGCGCACTACACCCAGTTCCAGGTGTACGACTACGACGGCGACGGCCGCGCCGAGGTGGCCATGAAGACCGCCGACGGCACCCGCTCCGGCACCGGTCAGCTCATCGGCTCGTCGTCGGCGGACTACCGCAACTCCAGTGGCTACGTGCTGTCCGGCCCGGAGTACCTGACCATGTTCAACGGCCAGACCGGTGCGATCGCCTCCACCGTCACCTACGACCCGCCGCGCGGCACCGTGTCGTCCTGGGGCGACTCGTACGGCAACCGGGTGGACCGGTTCCTCGCCGGCACCGCGTACCTGGACGGCCAGCGCCCGTCACTGATCATGGCGCGGGGCTACTACACCCGCGCGGTGATCGCGGCCTGGGACTTCCGCAACGGCACGCTGACCAAGCGCTGGACGTTCGACTCGAACTCCTCCGGCAACGGCGCGGCAGCCGGGCAGGGCAACCACCAGCTCTCCGTGGCCGACGTCGACAACGACGGCCGCCAGGAGATCGTCTACGGCGCCGCCACCGTCGACGACAACGGACGGCTGCTCTACTCCACCGGCAACGGGCACGGCGACGCCCTGCACGTCGGGGATCTCGACCCGGGCCGCGCCGGCCTGGAGGTGTTCAAGGTCGACGAGGACGGCAGCAAGCCCAGCTCCTGGTTCGCGGACGCCCGTACCGGTCAGATCCTGTGGTCCACGCCGGCCTCCGGCGACAACGGCCGAGGCGTCTCGGCGGACATCTGGGCCGGCAGCCCCGGCGCGGAGTCCTGGTCCGCGGCGGTCTCCGGCCTCGCCAACACCCGTGGGCAGAACATCGGCCGCAAGCCCTCGTCGACGAACTTCCTCGCCTGGTGGGACGGCGATCCCGTCCGGGAGCTGCTGGACGCCACGAAGATCGACAAATACGGCACCGGCGGCGAGACCCGACTGCTCGACGGCAGCGGGGTCGCGTCCAACAACGGCACCAAGTCCACGCCGTCGCTCTCCGGCGACATCCTGGGCGACTGGCGCGAGGAGGTGATCTGGCGGACCACCGACAGCCGGGCGTTGCGGATCTACAGCACACCCACCCCGACCAGCACCCGGATCTACACGCTCATGCACGACCCGCAGTACCGGGTGGCCATCGCGTGGCAGAACACCGCCTACAACCAGCCGCCACACCCGGGGTTCTTCATCGGCGACCAGATGTCGAGCCCACCCACCCCGAACATCTACCTACGCTGATCTGACCCTGGCGGTACTGATCGCGTTCGCCTAAGGTGGCAGGCACCGGGCCGCAGCCGCGGAATCCGCACAGCTGCAGCCCGGTGCTCCACACCGCGGCATTCCCGACCCGTCCCGACCGGGAATGCCGTACCACCACCGGCACCAACATTAGGCACCGTCCGGGTCGCGGGAGTGACGCTGACGTGAAGATCGTGTTTCACGCGTCCCGGCGCAGGCCCCCGGCCACCTTTTCGGCGATCAACTCGTACGACCGCACCCGGTCGGCCACGTCGTACACCAGCGTGGTGAGCATCAGCTCGTCCGCGCCGGTGCGCTCCTGCAACTCGGTGAGCTGCCGCAGTACCGTCTCCGGCGAGCCCATCGCCTGACCCTCGCGCCGTTGCAGCACGAACTCCCGCTCGAACTCCGAGTACGGGTACGCCGCCGCCTCGTCCGGCGTCGACAGCGGCTCCGGTCGACCGGAACGCAGCTTCAGGAACGACAGCGCGCTCGGCCCGGCCAGCCACTCGGCCCGCTCGTCCGTGTCGGCGCAGACCGCGTTGACGGCGACCATCGCGTACGGCTTGTCCAGCCACTGCGACGGGCGGAAGTTCTGCCGGTACAGCGCCAGCGCCGGCAGCGTGTTCGCCGCGCTGAAGTGGTGCGCGAACGAGAACGGCAGACCCAACAGGCCGGCCAACTGGGCGCTGAAGCCGCTCGAGCCCAGCAGCCACACGGCCGGCTGCTCGCCGCGACCCGGGGTGGCGACGATCTGCCCCGGCTGCTCGCCGCTGAAGTAGTTCATCAGGTCGGCCAGCTCACGCGGGAAACCCTCCGCCGACAGGCCCTCCATGGTGCGGCGCAACGCCAGCGCGGTCACCTGGTCGGTGCCCGGGGCCCGGCCGATGCCCAGGTCGATCCGGCCCGGGTGCAGCGCCTCCAGGGTGCCGAACTGCTCGGCCACCACCAGCGGCGCGTGGTTCGGCAGCATCACCCCACCGGAACCCAGCCGGATGGTCGACGTGTTCGCCGCCAGGTGCGCCAGCAGGACCGCCGGCGCGGAGCTGGCGATCGCCGGCATGTTGTGGTGCTCGGCCACCCAGAAGCGGTGATAGCCCAGCTCCTCGGTGCGCCGGGCCAGCTCCGTGGTGGCCTGCAACGCCGCGCCGACAGTGGCGCCCCTGGCGACCGGGGCAAGATCAAGAACAGACAACGGTACGGTGATCACACGTTGTGCCAACTCCCCGGCCTGCCCGTTCATTCCGACCGCCGGTCAGCCCACCCCACGCGCCTGCTCGAAGATCAGGCTGGTCTGGGTGTGCTGCACCACCGGATCGACCGCCAGATGGTCCAGCACGAAATCCCGCAACGCGTCACCTGACGCCGCCCGCACGTGCAGCACGTAGTCCTCCGCGCCCGCCACGTGGAACACCGACACCACCCCGGGCAGCCGCACCGACCGCGCCCGGAACGCGTCCACCGCCGCCCGCTCGTGCGCCGTCAACCGCACCGACACCAGCGCCTGCAACGGCAGGCCCAACGCCGCCGGGTCCACCTCCGCGTGGAAACCCCGGATCGCCCCGCGCTCACGCAACGCCCGCGTACGCGTCAGACACGTCGACGGCGCCACCCCCACCCGCTCGGCGAGCGCGTTGTTCGGCAACCGGCCGTCCGCCACCAACTCGGCGAGGATCGCGCGATCCACCTCGTCCAGGGCCGGATACGGCCGCACATCGTTCGACTCAGAGGGCATCCGAGCATCGTCCTCCGAACCAGCGACCAAAACCAGGGGCCCTGGACAGAATCATCTACCAAACTGTTGCCCCCATGCCGGCAGATGTTCGACCCTACCCGCATGACGACGGTGGACACCCGGGCCGTACACGCCGGCCGCGACGACCTGCGCACGCTCGGCGTGCACGTACCACCGATCGACCTCTCCACCACCAACCCACTGCCCTCGGTCGACGACGGCGGCAACGCCTACGAACACCTCGCCACCGGCGGCACCCTGCCCGCCGACGCCAGCGCCGTCTACCAGCGGCTCTGGAACCCCACCGTCGCCCGCTTCGAGACCGCCCTCGCCACCCTCGAAGGCACCGAACAGGCCGTCGCCTTCGCCAGCGGCATGGCCGCCCTCACCGCCACCCTGCTCGCCGCCACCCGCGACGGCCACCGCCACATCGTCGCCGTCCGCCCCCTCTACGGCGGCACCGATCACGTCCTCGCCACCGGCCTGCTCGGCACCACCGTCACCTGGACCCACCCCGACCAGGTCGCCGCCGCCATCCGCCCCGACACCGCGCTGGTCGTCATCGAGACCCCCGCCAACCCCACCCTCGACCTCGTCGACATCGCCGCCCTCGCCGCAGCGGCCGGCGACGTACCCCTGCTCGTCGACAACACCGTCGCCACCCCCGTCCTGCAACAACCCGCCCGCCACGGCGCCGCCCTCGTCCTGCACAGCGCCACCAAGAGCATCGGCGGCCACGGCGACGTCCTCGCCGGCGTCGTCGCCTGCGACGAGGCCTGGGCCACCCGCCTGCGCCAGGTCCGCGCCGTCACCGGCGCGATCCTGCACCCCCTCGGCGGCTACCTCCTGCACCGCGGCCTGCAGACCCTGCCGCTACGGGTACGCGCCCAACAGGCCACCGCCGAGAAACTCGCCGGCTGGCTCGCCGACCACCCCGCCATACACCGGGTCCACCACCCCTCGGTGTACGACCCGGCGGCGCTCGTCGGCCGGCAGATGTCGGGACCCGGCAGCCTCCTCGCCTTCGAGGTACGCGGCGGCACGCCCGCCGCCGCCACCGTCGCCGCCTCCTGCCGACTCATCACCCACGCCGTGTCCCTCGGCGGCGTCGACACCCTCATCCAGCACCCCGCCTCGCTCACCCACCGACCCGTCGAGGGCGACGCGAAGCCCGACGGCGCGCTGCTGCGCCTCTCCGTCGGCCTCGAAGACCCCGAGGACCTGCGCGCCGACCTCGCCCAGGCGTTCGACGCCATCGCCTGATCAGCGCAGCTCGCGGTTGCCCAACACCCGGGTCGGCGAGCCCTCCCGGGCCACCCGCAACATCGCCCGGCCGATCCCGTCCGTGGTCGTCACCTGGTTCGGCAGCAGCCGCCGCAACACCGGAAACAGCGGACGGGTCACCGCGTACCCGAGCCGGTACCAGCGGGTCTTCGACACCGCCCCGTACGTCGGCTGGATGAACCCGGGCCGCGCCGCATACCCGTTCGGCAACAGCTCCATGACCGCGTTCTCGGTGCGGCCCTTCACCCGCGCCCACATCACCCGGCCCTGCCCGGTCGGGTCGGTGCCGACGCCGGAGACGTAGACGAACGTGACCTGCGGGCTCACCTCGGCCAGCAACCGCGCCGCCGCCATCGGAAAGTCGTAGCTGACCCGGGTGTACGCCGCCTCGTCCAGACCCAGCGACGAGACACCCAAGCAGTAGAAACACGCGTCGACGCCGGTCAACTCGGCGCGTACCGCCTCCAGGTCACCGACGTCGGCGACGGTCGACTCCCGCAGCTTCGGGTTCCGCTGACCGGTCGGCCGGCGACCGATGGTGAGCACCTCCCGGACGTCGTCGGCGAGCAGGCACTCCCGCAGCACGCCCTGACCGACCATGCCGGTCGCACCGAAGATGACCACCCGCATCAGATCCACCCCTGTCGTCGACAACTCGCACAGGCTCCCACGCACATGCGGGTCGCCGTCCCAACGCCGGTCGATCATGAAGTTATTGCCTGCGACATCGGCGTGTCGGCGCAATAACTTCATGATCACCGGGCTGGCAGGCTGGCAGGCTGGCCGGCTGGTCAGGATTTTGGGCCTACGTGTCGGTCGAGGGTGGCGACCGCGTCGCGTCGCGCCACCGACAGCGAGTTGCGGCGGTTCATCCGCCAGGCGATGCCGAGCAGGTCGAGGCTCCACTGGCAGAGCCCCATGATGTCGGTCGACTCGTTGACGAACATGTAGCGCGGGTAGACGTACTCCTTGCCGCGCACGGTCACCCGGTTGGCGAACCGGCAGCCGTCGGAGTGGAACAGGCCGCGGACGAAGTCGCCGGGGTGGCTCTCGACGAGCGACCGCTGCCAGTCGGCCAGGACGATCGGCCGCTCGTGCTTCTTGCCGGGACCGTGCTGTGGAAACAGACACGGCCAGTGCGTGCCGCTGCTCTCGACCGAGACACAGCCCTGCTTGGGGATTCTCTGCACGCGTGACGCGAGCACGGAGAGCATGGCCGACTCGCACGCCTCGACGAGGTGTGGATAGCTAGCCGTGCAGGCGATCCGTAGCACCGGCACCTTCGGTGAGACGGCCAGATGGCCGTCGCCCAGGTAGAGGCCGAGCAGGTAGATGTAGGCGGCGGGGTCTGTCGGACTGTCGACACCGTCGCGACAGCGGAAGCACCGAAGCTGCGTGCCTCGGAGGCGAGCCTCTGGACGATCGGTACACCAGTGCCAGACCGTCCGGTAAGGCAGCCCGGTCGCGCGGGCGGTGTCGGCAACGGTGCTGCCGGCCAGGAACATCTGCCGTGCTCGTGCGTGAATTTCGGGTGGGTGCACGAGTCGATTCTCGAACAGCCGTACGACAGTTTTGGTGCCCCCGGTGGGATTCGAACCCACACTGTCGGAGGTTTGAGCTCCGTTTCTCTGCCAGTTGGAATACGGGGACGCTTCCCTGATTCGGCCCTGACAGGATACCCACTACGCTGAGGGCGGTGACACCCGGCTGGGCGGGTGTCGGGTTCGAACTGGTGGGGGTAGGGCTGGTGGCTGAGACGCCGACGGATGCCGAGCGCAGGCGCGTGCTGATCGCCGAGGACGAGGCGCTGATCCGGCTGGACCTCGCCGAGATGCTCGTCGAAGAGGGCTACGAGGTGGTGGGGGAGGCCGGCGACGGCGAGACCGCCGTACGCCTCGCCGAGGAGCTCAAGCCCGACCTCGTCATCCTCGACATCAAGATGCCGATCATGGACGGGCTGGCCGCCGCCGAGCGCATCGCGGGCGCGCGGATCGCTCCGGTGATCATTCTCACCGCGTTCAGTCAGCGGGATCTGGTGGAGCGGGCGCGGGCGGCGGGCGCCATGGCGTACCTCGTGAAGCCCTTCCAGAAGAGTGACCTGGTCCCGGCGGTGGAGATCGCGTTGTCGCGGTACTCGGAGGTCGCGGCCCTGGAGGCCGAGGTCGCGAGCCTGACCGACCGTCTGGAGATCCGCAAGACGGTGGAGCGCGCCAAGGGTGCGCTGATGACGACGTACGGGATGACCGAGCCGCAGGCGTTCAAGTGGATCCAGCGCACGGCGATGGACCACCGGATGACCATGAAGGAGGTCGCCGAGCGGATCCTCGCGGAGACCGCCGGCGGCGAGGTGGCGCAGCAACCGTCCGTCTGAGCGCCGGTCGATCCTCGGCAGCGGCTGATCGGATCGATAGCATCTGCTGCGTGTCGGTCCGGCGTACGGTCGCGGTGGTCGGGGTTGTCGTCACGCTGCTCGCGGGCTGCCGCGCCACCGACGACGGGCGGCTTCCCGATCCGGTGCGTCCGCGGTGGGAGATGGCGGACCTGCCGATGCCCCCGGGTTCACCGGGTCGGCTCATCGCGCGTGACGTGACCGCCTGCGCGGGTCGGTGGTACGCGGTCGGCGCGGTGGGTGCGCCGGACGGTGCGACCCGGCCGGCCGCCTGGCGGAGCGTGGACGGTCGCGTGTGGACGTCGTTGCCGTTGCGGCCGATCAGCTACTACGGCGAGCGCGCGATCCTGTACGCGGTCGGTTGTCACGAGGGTCGGATCGCCGTCATCGGGGCGAAGTCGGGTGGTGCCCACGGCAACCCGCGGGTGCGGACGTGGCGGCAGGACGCCGACGGCGGTCTGGCCGAGGTGCCGGCGGAGTTCGAGTTGTACGGCGGACCGGAGGCGGTCAGCGCGAGCCGTGTCGCGGGTGGTGCTGGCGGTTGGCTGATCGCGGGCGCCCGCACGGGCGGGGCGGCGGTGTGGCGTTCCGCGGACGCGTCCGACTTCACGCTCGTCGACGATGCTCCGGGGCTGGCCAGTGACGCGGGGTTGACGACGATCGCCACGGATGTGGTGGCCTCGCCCGACGGCTGGTTGGTCGCGGGCGGCGGGCGGCCGGTGGGTCGGGCGGACCGTGACCCGTACGTCTGGTCGTCGTCGGACGGCCGGGAGTGGGCGCGGGTGGCATTGCCGGCGACGGATGCGGACGAGATCGTGCAGCGTCTCGTCCGGGTGGGTGCCGTGGTGTACGCGCTGGGGGTGCGGGGGAGCGCATTCCACGCCTGGAAATGGTCGCCTGAGGCGACGGCCGGCGCCGGAAAGTGGCGGGCTGTCGCGGATTTCGGGGCGACGGGGGCGGGCGCGGTGGCGGGCGTCGAGGCGGCTGCCGGCGACGGTCAGGTGGTGCTGGCGATGACGGTGGCGACCGGCGGGCATCGGCTGTGGCGGTCCGCCGGGGATGCCTCGTCGTGGGTGCCGGTGACCCTTCCAGTGCACGTTTCGGCAGGTGGGGACACATCTGCGGCGGTGGCGTCAGCGGCCGGTCGGATGGTGGTCACCGTCGACGACGGGGTGGCGGCGCGGGTGTGGTTCGCGCCTTCTGGGTCCCTTTGACGAGTTGTCGACAGGCGCCGATGTGACATCTAAACGCGAGGTTCTCCGCTTCTGGTAACGGTTGAGTCAATGCCGCCTACGACACCTTACGGGGAGTAGTGGTTGTGGGATAACGTCCCGCCCCAGACCGGGTGAACGGTCCGGTCCGTTGTGGCCTTGGCGTTCTGCCAGGCGCCAGCGGACTTCTGGACGGAGGAGGGTTCCAGCCTTGAGGCAAAACTTCGTGCGCGTCCTCGGCAGCGTCGCCATCGTGGCGCTTGTTGCCGGCGGCGCCAGCGCATGTAAGAAGGACGAGGGCACGTCGGGTGGTTCCGCCAGCAAGGCGTGCGACCTCAAGATCGGTTTCTTCGGGGCGCTCTCGGGCGCCGACGCCGGCCTGGTCACCCCGATGAAGCAGGGTGCCGACCTGGCCGTGGAGAAGTACAACGCGGCGAACGCGGACTGCAAGGTCACCGTTCAGGCGTTCGACTCGCAGGGCAAGGCCGACCTGGCCGGCGGTCTGGCGACCAGCGCGGTCGCCGACTCGAAGATCGTCGGCATGGTGGGCCCGGCGTTCTCCGGTGAGAGCGAGGTCGCGCTGCCGATCTTCGACACCGCTACCCTGCCCAGCATCAGCCCGTCGGCCACCCGGCCGAGCCTCTCCGAGAAGGGCTGGAAGGTCTTCCACCGGGGTGTCGGTAACGACTTCTCCCAGGGCCCGGCGATCGCCAGCTACATCAAGAACGTGCTGAAGGCCGAGAAGGCGTTCGTCATCGACGACCAGTCGGCGTACGGCGCGGGTCTGGCCGACGAGGCCAAGAAGGGCCTCGGCTCGCTGGTCATCGGCACCGACAAGGTCGTGGACAACGCGCAGGAGTTCGGCGCGCAGATCTCCAAGGTGAAGACCAGCGGCGCGACGGTGCTGTTCTACGCGGGTTACACCGAGGAGGCGGCGCCGTTCCTCAAGCAGCTGCGTGCCGCCGGCTGGACCGGCACGTTCATCGGTGGCGACGGCATCAACGACGCCAACATGCTGTCGGTGGCCGGTCAGAAGGACGTCGAGGGCACCATCGCGACCTGCCCGTGTGGTCCGGCGACCGCTGCCAAGGGCACCTTCGTGGCCGACTTCAAGGCCAAGTACAACGTCGACCCGGGCGTGTACGCGGACGTGGCGTTCGACCTGGCCAACATCTACCTCGAGGCGATCAAGGCCGGTAAGACCACCCGCACCGACATCCAGGCCTTCCTCTCCACCTACAACAAGGCTGGTTCCGCCTCTGGCGTGACCTACAAGTGGGAGCCGAACGGCGAGCTGGACCCGGCCCAGGTCAAGGTGTGGGCCTTCAAGGCGAAGGCCGGCGCGTGGGCTCCGGACGTGGAGATCCCGAAGGCCTGATCCCGCCAGGGTCACAGGTTTGAGGGCGTGACGAACAGAGTTGTTTCGATGCGGTCGGGGTGCGTAACCCCGGCCGCATCGGCTCAACGCAACACCCTTCGGAGCATCGGTGGACTTTGCAGAACTCGTCCGGGGCTTCCCGGAACTGACCACAACCGGGTTGGTGCAGGGTGCGATCTACGCGCTCATCGCCCTCGGCTACACCCTCGTCTACGGCGTACTTCGCCTGATCAACTTTGCGCACTCCGAGGTCTTCATGATCGGCACGTTCGGTGCCATCTGGACCTGGGCGGCCTTCGGGCTTGACAGCAACAGCGGCGCTCCGTCGGTCGGTAAAGCGCTGCTGCTGATCGCTCTGGCGATCGTTGTCGCGGCGCTGCTGTCCGGCAGTGTCGCTCTGCTCATCGAGGTTACCGCATATCGGCCGCTGCGACGGCGCAACGCGCCGCCGCTGGCCTTCCTGATCACCGCCATCGGCGCTTCGTACGCGTTGATGGAGCTGATGGGAACGCTGACCCAGCGGCGTCAGATCGGCGCCCCGGCCCTGCTGCCCGCCGACACGCTGTTCAAGATCGGTGGCTGGAGCGTCACGCCGGTGCAGATGCTGACGCTGAGCGTGGCCATCATCATGATGGTGGGTCTGGACTGGTTCGTTAACAAGACCCGGTTCGGCAAGGGCATCCGCGCGGTGGCGCAGGACGCCAACACGGCCGCGCTGATGGGTGTCAACAAGAGCCGTGTGATCGCGTTGGTCTTCGTGCTGGGCGGTCTGATGGCCGGCGTCGCCGCCGTCTTCAGTGACATGAAGAGCGGAAACACCCGCTACAACATCGGCTTCCTGCTCGGGCTCAAGGCGTTCTCCGCCGCGGTGCTGGGCGGTATCGGCAACCTGCGGGGTGCGGCGATCGGCGGCATCCTGCTCGGTCTGGTCGAGAACTACGGGTCGGCGCTCTTCGGCTCGCAGTGGCGGGACCTCATCGCGTTCGTGGTGCTGATCGTCCTGCTGATGTTCCGGCCGACCGGCCTCTTGGGCGAGTCGTTGGGGAGGGCGCGGGCATGACCGCTCTGCGAGAGCGCTGGCACTCCGCTTCGAGTGCCATCGGTCGGCGGGTCGACGGACTGCCGAAGTCCGCCCGGATCACCGGGTTGCTGGCCTTCATCGCCTTCCTGTACGTCCTGCCGAACAAGTGGTTCTACGAGTACCTGAACATCCCGGGTGTGTGGATCCCCCTCTACACCACCCGCAACGACATGGCGGCGGTGCTGTTCTACTGCGCGTGGATCGTGCTGCTGTCGCTCGGTCTCAACGTCGTGGTGGGCTATGCGGGTCTGTTGGACCTGGGGTTCTTCGGCTTCTTCGCCGTCGGTGCGTACACGGTGGCGCTGTTGACGTCGCCGGAGAGCAAGCTCATCACCGAGTACAACTGGTTCGAGAGCCCGTGGCCGTGGTTGGTCACGGTGCCGATCGCCATCGCGCTGGCGCTGCTGTCCGGTGTGCTCCTGGGCGCTCCGACGCTGCGGCTGCGGGGTGACTATCTGGCGATCGTGACGCTCGGTTTCGCGGAGATGATCCGGATCGTCGCCAAGAACCAGGACTGGGTCCTGAACGGCGACCGGGGCATCCCGCAGGTGGGGCACCCGCCGGGCAAGTACCCGAACGGGACGGCCATCTTCCAGTTCGAGTTCAAGCCGTACTACTGGCTGCTGCTCACCGTGATCATCGGCGCGGTCTTCCTGATCCGGAACCTGGCCAACAGCCGGGTGGGTCGCGCCTGGGTGGCGATCCGTGAGGACGAGGACGCGGCGGAGCTGATGGGTGTGCCGACGTTCCGGTTCAAGCTGTGGGCGTTCGCGATCGGCGCGGCGGTCGGCGGACTGTCCGGCACGTTGTGGGCCGGTCAGGCCAACTTCGTCAACTCGTCCACGTTCTCCCTGGAGAATTCGATCCTGGTGTTGGCGGCGGTGCTGCTCGGTGGCGCCGGCAGCATCGGTGGCGCGATCCTCGGCGGCTTCCTGGTCATCTACATTCCGGAGTGGCTGCGGTCGGTGGGTGACGTCTTCGGTCTGCCGGAGACGGCTACCGTCTTCGGCAACGACTTCGACGTCAGCCCGACGTCGTTGCGTTACTTCATCTTCGGGGTCCTGCTGATCATCGTGATGATCTTCCGCCCGCAGGGTCTGTGGCCGAACCGGCGGCGTGCCGCCGAGCTCAAGGACCGGCAGAAGGAGGTGGCTGTCGTTGAGTGAGCCACGGATGGGTAGCGAGCGCGACGTCACCAGCGAGCGTGACATGGCGATCGACGCGCGGACGACGGTGGGCAGCCCGGCGGAGACGTCGTCGACGCCGGACGAGGCCGTCAGCGAGCCGGCCCCGCCGGTGGACGGCCGCAAGCCGCTGCTGGAGGTGGACCACGTCACGCTGCGGTTCGGTGGCGTGGTGGCCCTCAACGATGTCAACTTCACCCTCTACGAGGGCGAGATCCTCGGGCTGATCGGGCCGAACGGCGCGGGCAAGACGACCTGCTTCAACGCGATGACGGGCGTCTACACCCCGACGACCGGCCAGATCCGGTTCCGGGGCGAGAAGGTCAGTGGCCGTAAGCGGTTCCAGATCACCAAGCTCGGGATCGCGCGTACCTTCCAGAACATCCGTCTCTTCCCGGAGATGACGGCGCTGGAGAACGTGCAGGTCGGCGCGGACGCCAACCACAAGACCAGTGTCCCGAGCGCCCTGCTGCGGTTGCCGCGGCACTGGCGCGAGGAGCGGCAGGGCAAGGCCAAGGCCCGCGAGCTGCTGGACTTCGTCGGCATCCAGGGCCGCGCCGGCGACCTGGCCCGTAACCTGTCGTACGGTGACCAGCGTCGACTCGAGATCGCTCGGGCGCTGGCGACCGACCCCACGCTGCTCTGCCTGGACGAGCCGGCCGCCGGGTTCAACCCGGCGGAGAAGGTGGCCCTGCTGCAGCTGATCCGCAAGATCCGCGACTCGGGCGTCACCGTCCTGCTGATCGAGCACGACATGCGACTGGTCATGGGCGTGGTGGACCGGCTGGTGGTGCTGGAGTTCGGGCAGAAGATCGCCGAGGGGTCGCCGGCCGAGGTGCGCGACGACCCGAAGGTGATCGCGGCGTACCTGGGAGGTGTCGAGGATGCTGCTTGAGATCGACAACCTGACGTTGCTCTACGGCCGCATCGAGGCGCTGCACGGCATCAGCCTGCACGTCGACCAGGGCGAGATCGTGGCGTTGATCGGTGCGAACGGCGCCGGTAAGACCACGACGATGAAGGCGATCTCCGGGTTGCACGCCATCTCCGGCGGCAGCATCAAGTTCGACGGCACCGACGTCAGCCGGCTGCGCGCCGACCTGCGGGTGATCCGGGGGATCGGGCAGTCGCCCGAGGGGCGCGGCGTCTTCCCCGGCATGACCGTGCTGGAGAACCTGGAGATGGGCGCCTACACCCGCAAGGACAGGGCCGACATCGTCAAGGACCTGGCGATGGTGTTCGACCTGTTCCCGCGGCTGCACGAGCGGCGCAAGCAGGCCGGCGGCACGCTCTCCGGCGGTGAGCAGCAGATGCTGGCGGTGGGTCGGGCGTTGATGACCCGTCCGAAGCTGCTGCTGCTGGACGAGCCGTCGATGGGGCTGGCCCCCAAGCTGATCCAGCAGATCTTCGAGATCATCACGCGGATCAACGAGCAGGGCACGACCATCCTGCTGGTCGAGCAGAACGCGCAGCAGGCACTGTCCCGGGCCCACCGGGGGTACGTGTTGGAGACCGGCCGGATCGTCAAGGAGGGCACCGGCCAGGAACTCCTGCACGACCCGGCGGTCAAGGAGGCGTACCTCGGCGTTGCGTGAGGTGGCCAACTGGTAAACCGGCCGGCAGGGTTTCCTGCCGGCCGGTTTGGTTGTGTCCGGGTCTCGCCCGCTGCGCGTCCGACCGTCAGTCGGCTACACGGAGCTGCCCGGGTAACCCCGCGTCGTACCGGCCGGCTAGCTGATGTAGAGCCGCAGCCAGAAGCCGCGGGAGCCGCAGCGGTCGCACTCCGCGGCGTCGGTGCTCGCGGAGACGACGACGTCGCTAGCGGCGATCGGACGGCTGCCGCTGTAGCCAGCCAGGCAGTAGTAGCTCTGGTAGCCGCTGGCGACCTTGCTCTTGCCGGTGGACTCACAGCTGGCCAGGCTGTAGTAGAACCCTTCGGTGATGTAGCCGCCGGCCTGTGCGGGTGCGGCTGCGGCGGCGAGTCCTCCCGCCGCTACAAGCACCGACACGGCGACCTGCGTGATCCTCTTACCCATTTCCAACCCCCGTTGATCAAGATGGTCTCCGTACCGTAGTCGATCGATCACGTCGGCGCTGACCCGTTCGCACCCGGTGTCTGCCGGTCCGTTGGGCCTAGCCGCTCCGGGGTCAGCTGACAGTGGCCTGAGGCGGCATTGGGGTGTCCCGACGCAATGGCGAGGAATCCTGGCTGTCGTTCAAGGGGTGGACTCGATCGCACCGATCAGGCGGCTCAGCTTGGCGGTGTCGCGATGACCCTTCTTCGCGTACACAGCGAGCGCGGAGCGTAGGTTCGCGAGGCCGTCGACGACCTCGCCATTGTTGACCTTGACCCTACCCAGTGCCTCCTGCGCCTCTGCCGCAATCAACACGTCACCAGCAAGGCGGGCCTGGGCGAGGGCTCGCTCGCCATATCGGATCGCCTGCTCGGGCTCGTCGAGGCCGTGATGGACCCGACTGAGCCCGACCAATATCTCCGCCACGTCCCGCGGACCACAAGCCGTCTCTGCCAGTAGCAGCGCCTCGCGGTAGTGTCCGGCCGCCTGAGGGTGCTGCCCGGCTAGTTGATGAGCCTCACCGAGGTTGCTCTGAATCAACGCGCGCAGGTGCAGGGCGTTCGGCAACCCCTGGCCCTGCTCTTCGGCCAACCTGAGCTGGCGGATAGCGGCAGTGGGTCGGCCAGCGATGTTCTCGATCGCGGCAAGGTTCAGCGAGGCGGTCGCGGCACCAAGTCGATCTCCCATGGCGTTCCGCAGCTCGTACGCCCGAGCGCAGTGTCCGGCGGCCTCGTCATGTCTGCCGAGCAGGCTCAGGGGGATGGCCAGACGACTGGAGAGCAGTGCTTCGCCGGCCGGGTCACCCGATCTCCTGGCTGCTCGCACCGCTGTCAAATACAGCTCGATCCACCGGTCACGCTCCTGCTGACGGACCAGCCATCCGTACATCGCGGCGGCGATCTGCCAGGCCAGCTGAGGATACGTCTCCTCGGCTCGCTCGACCGCAGCGCTCAGATTGTCGGCTTCGGCACTGAGCCAACCCAGAGCGGTCGAAGAATCGGTGAAGTCGACGGGCGACTTCGGGGACTCGAAGTTGGGCCGTTCCTTCGGGCGCAGCACCCGGTCGGCCGCATTGGCTACATCCCGATACCAGGTGAGCAGAGAGTGAGCCGCGCTGTCTGCTTCCGTGGCTGCCTGCTCTGCCGCGAAGAGGCGGACCAGGTCGTGCATCAGGTAGCGATCAGATCCGAGTGGTTGCACAAGGTGACAGGCGATCAGCTCGTCGAGCGAAGCCCGTGTTTCGGGCTCTGACCTGGCTGTCAATGCGATACAGGCATCCAGTGACGGCCGTGGACCGGGATGTCGGCCCAAGAGCGCGAAGAGCCGGCGTGTCGGCTCGGAGAGGCCAGCGAGCGTAACCGCAAGAGCCGCCCGCACGGAGATGTCCTCGGCAGACAGTAGACCGAGGCGGTTGCCCTCACTCGCCAATTCGTCCGCCAGCAATCTTGCGTCGTTCGCGTTGTTGAGCAGCGCGGAGGCGATTCGCAATGCCAGTGGCAGGCGGTCGCAGAGATCGGAGATGCGAGCCAGCTGCGATCCGAGCACTGCCCTTCGGTCATCGATGGCGTTGCCCAGCACCTGATGGGCGTCTCGTTCGGTGAGCGGCCCGATCAACAATCGGGTTGCGCCGTTCGTGGCGACCAGACCATCCATCCTGTGCCGGCTCGTGACCAGTAGCAGATGGTCGCCGGCGCCGGGAAGCAGGGGCCGCACCTGCGACGACGACGCAGCGTTGTCGAGCACGATCAAAGTAGCCCGTCTTGTCAACGCCGACCGGTACCGAGATGCCCGTTCCTCCGGGTCTGCCGGGATGTCGTCACCGTCAACCCCCAGGGCGCGCAGAAAGCGCTCCAACACGAGATTCGCCGGTAGGGAGGTGATTCCTCCGTTACCTCGTAGGTCGGCGTAGAGGTGAGCGGGGGTGGCCGCTTGACGTAGCCTGCCATGTGCCCAGCGGAGGGCAAGCGCCGTTTTGCCTACGCCGGCGGGTCCGACAAGCACGACAGTTCTCGCGCCCGTTTCGGCGATTGCGGCGTCGAGAAGATTCTGCTCCTGCTGTCGGCCCACAAAACCTTCCGGCTCGGCCGGCAGTTGAGCCGGCCCAGCCACGTCTTCCTGACGTGGTGTCGTCGGCAGTTCCGTCGGAGGGGTTCTGAGTATGTCGAGGTGCAGTTGCTGCAACTGCTCACACGGGTCGGTGCCCAACTCCTCAGCGAGCCAGCGTCGATGTCGCTCGTAGCAGTCGAGCGCGTCAGTGCTTCGTCCGCCGGCAACGAGTGCGTGCATCAGGTGCAGGGTGAAGGGCTCCCGGCTCGGATGCTGACGCGCGAGAGGCATCAACTCTTCGATGAGGGATGAAGCGTCTGTTCCCGCCCGCAGCTCCGCCTGGTAAAGGTGTTCCAAGGCGGTCAACCGCGCCTCCTCGAGAGCCTGCACCTCCGGCGGTGCGAGCCGATGTGGGGCCCAGCCTCCGAATGCCGATCCGCGCCAAAGCCCGACCGCCTCGCGCAGCAGGCGACGCTTGTCCGGCCAGCTCAGGGCTGGCTGCGTGTCGCGACTGCGGCGCACCAACAGGCGGAATCTGTGCGCGTCCACCAGCATCGGATCCAACCGGGCCGCGTACCCGTCGCCATTGGATGTGATCGAGATCTGGCCGTTGGTGAGGCCGGCCTTGGCGAGTGCCGCGCGCAGCTCCGAGATGCGGGAATGAATCATCGAGCGGGCAGATCGTGGGACGCGCTCCTGCGGCCAGAGGAGGTCCACCAGGTCGTCTGTGGCGACGATCGAATTAGCGTGGAGGCCGAGCAGGCCCAGAAGGAGACGGTGCATCCGCCGGCCGACGACGACCAGCTGGGAGGCTTGTCGCACCTCGATCGGACCCAGTACGCGCAGCTCCAGAGGCATCTTCGAACCTCCCCCGTTGAATCAGCCGCCGGAAGATCAGAATACAGCCGGCTGCCATCACGTGCCTGCGGAGGAGATTTATCGGTGTTAATACTGGCATTTTGGGCACAATGCCGCTCGGGTCGAGATCATCGCGTCTGTTGTCGCATTGCGGAATCAGTGTTTCCTGGCCAACGGGTTGTCCCCTCCACCGCCTGCGGGATCGTAGTCGTGCTGGCGGTGGAGGGGCCGACGCGCCCAGTTCGCGAGGCCGAGCGGGACGATCAGAGTCTGGCGGTCGAACCTGCTCGTTCAGGTTCGACGGCCGACTACTGCACGCGTATCGTGGTTCCGCATCCTTCGGTGTTCTCGCACACGTAGAAGCTGGCGATGGTGGTGTCGGGGAAAGACCGGTAACCAGTATTCCCGGAGCAGCCATCCGGATCGCTGACGCTGGTGCTACCGCCACTGGCCAGGTTGACGACCGCCCACACCCCGTGGCCGTCGCACTCGCGGTCCTGCACCTCGATGGACCGGTGGTCGCTCGAAACCCACGCCTTGTCCAGGCCCTGGTAGCCAGTCATCACGTGGGCCTGAGCCGGCGACCCCCAGAATGCGGTCAGCACCATCGCGCCGGCAACCGCGGCGCACTTTGCGGCAATTCTCATCGAAACAACCTCTCCCCGATTGATTGATTCCGAAAAAATCTGCTCATCTCAGTCGACCAAATAGCTGTCATTCCGTAGCGAGCCTCCGCCGTAGCGGGATGAGCCGGGGCCGGTGCAGTTCATCCAGTAGGAGCCGTAGAGACCCCGGATCACGATACTTGTAGAACCACCATTTTTCGTGTCTCGAACGACGCCGACCTGGGCCTGGGTGCTCTTGTCGTAGACGTAGCAGGTGACGTCATTGTCGGTGTAGGTCACTGCGGTCGCCGAGAGAGCGTGATAAGTCGAGTTGGGAAGGATCACGCCTGTCTGGCAGGAATAATCGGGCTTTGTGTATTCGCAGCTGGTGGTGGCGGCATAGGCGGGCGACCCGAGGAGTGCGCCTGTCGCCGTCACGCTTCCAACGAGCAGGGCGGACGCCACGCTCCTGAAACCGGTAATTCTCAAAGTGCCTCCTCGTCATCAAGTCTCGGGCGGCTCCCGATCCCCGTTGTCCATTGCCAGGTCAGCATTGAGGGTCATCCTTCTCGTTTCCTTCTAGTTGGCCTCTGACCTGCGCTGCCGCCTCGATCAGGTGCCCACTCCGGGCCTCCGGGCGTGCGTCAGGCCACTGGCAGTCGCGGGGATGTCCGAGGGCTCGCGGCGTGCCGGCGGCACCGCGCGCCGGATCGGAGGCCGCTGGGCTAGAACGGGGCTAGAACTGCCCTCCCGTGGTGGCAAAGACGTGATGCGCGACAAGCCGCCATGCCACCCGGTGAGCAGTTCCGCGTTCGTATCCGCATCCCGCGGGCGACCCCTCCGGCGACGCGAGGATGAGCGGGGGGATGTCGGTGCGACGGACTAGAGTCGCTGCCGTGACAGCTACGACACCGCGCCTGCTCCTCGTCGACGGACATTCCATGGCATACCGGGCTTTCTTCGCCCTTCCCGTGGAAAACTTCTCCACCACGACGGGGCAGCCGACCAACGCGGTGTACGGCTTCACCTCGATGCTGATCAACGTGCTGCGCGACGAGCAGCCCACCCACATCGTGGTGGCGTTCGACGTCTCCCGGCGGTCCTTCCGCACCGACAAGTACGCCGAGTACAAGGCCGGCCGCAGCGAGACCCCGACCGACTTCAAGGGCCAGGTGAGCCTGGTCAAGGAGGTCCTGGCCGCGCTGCAGATCCCGGTGGTGGAGAAGGAGGGCTACGAGGCCGACGACGTCATCGCCACGCTCGCCTGCCAGGCCCGCGACCAGGGCATGTCGGTGCTGATCAGCAGCGGCGACCGGGACGCGTTCCAGCTCGTCGACGACCAGATCACCGTGCTCTACCCGCGCAAGGGCGTCTCCGACCTGGCCCGGATGGACCCGGCCGCGATCGAGGCGAAGTACGGCGTCCCGCCCCAGCAGTACCGGGACCTCGCCGCGCTGGTTGGCGAGACCAGCGACAACCTGCCCGGCATTCCGGGTGTCGGCCCGAAGACCGCCGCCAAGTGGATCACCACGTACGGCGGGGTGGAGGGCGTCATCGCCCGCGCCGACGAGATCAAGGGCAAGGCCGGCGACAGCCTGCGGGAGCGGCTCGCCGACGTGATCCGCAACTACGAGATCAACTGCCTGGTCTCCGACCTGGAGCTGCCGCTGCGTCCGGAGGACGCCCGCTGGACGGGCTGGGACCGCGAGGCGGTGCACCAGGTCTTCGACACGCTGGAGTTCCGCATCCTGCGCGACCGCCTCTACCAGTATCTGGAGTCGGTCGAGCCGGAGGCCGAGTCCGGCTTCGACCTGACCGGCGAGGTGCTCACCGAGCCGGGCGCGCTCACCGCCTGGCTGGACGCACACGCCCCGACCGGCACCCCGGTCGGGCTCGCGGTCAAGCTCGACACCGGCCCCAACCGCCGGCACACCGCCTCGATCACCGGGCTCGCGCTGGCCAGTGCCGGTGGCGCGGCCGCCTGGGTCGACCCCACCGGGCTCGACGCCGCCGACGAGGGTGCCCTCGCGTCCTGGCTCGCCGACGCGCAGCGGCCCAAGGTGCTGCACGACAGCAAGCCCGCGGTGCTGGCCTGCGCCGCGCACGGCTGGGAGCTGGCCGGCATCGTCCGTGACACCCAGATCGCCGCCTACCTGGCCCGTCCCGACCAGCGGTCCTACGACCTGACCGACCTGGCCCTGCGCTACCTGCACCGCGAGCTGCGGGTGGACGCGCCCGAGACGGGCCAGCTCACCCTCGACGGGCTGGGCGACGAGGGGGTGGCCGAGCAGAACCTCATGCTCCAGGCCCGCGCCACCCTCGACCTCGCCGACTCCATCGACGCCGAGCTGTCCCGGGACGGCGAGCAGTCCGCGCGGCTGATGGCCGGGGTGGAGCTGCCGCTGATGCGGGTGCTCGCCGGGATGGAGCGCACCGGCATCGCCGCCGACACCGACTACCTCTCCGAGTTGGAGGCGCACTTCGCCGCCGAGGTGAAGGCCGCCGCCCAGGGCGCGTACGAGGCGGTGGGCCGGGAGTTCAACCTCGGCTCGCCCAAGCAGTTGCAGGAGATCCTCTTCACCGAGCTGGGCCTGCCGAAGACCAAGAAGATCAAGACGGGTTACACCACCGACGCCGACGCCCTGCAGTGGCTCTACGCGCAACAGCCCCACCCAGTGCTGGCCCACCTGCTGCGCCACCGCGACGTCGCCAAGCTCAAGTCGACGGTGGACGGTCTGCTCAAGTCCGTCTCGGACGACGCTCGGATCCACACCACCTTCAACCAGACGGTGGCGGCCACCGGCCGGCTCTCCTCCACCGAGCCCAACCTGCAGAACATCCCGATCCGCACCGAGGAGGGCCGGCGCATCCGTCGGGCCTTCGTGGTGGGTGAGGGGTACGAGTGCCTGCTCACCGCCGACTACAGCCAGATCGAGATGCGGATCATGGCGCACCTCTCCTCGGACGACGCGCTCATCGACGCGTTCAACTCCGGGGCCGACTTCCACGCCGCCACCGCCTCGTCGGTCTTCGGCGTGCCGGTCGACGAGGTCACCCCGGACCAGCGGCGCAAGATCAAGGCGATGAACTACGGCCTGGCGTACGGGCTCAGCGCGTTCGGCCTGTCCCAGCAGCTCACCATCAGCACCGAAGAGGCGCGCGGGCTGATGGAGAACTACTTCGCGGGCTTCGGAGGGGTGCGCGACTACCTGCACCAGGTGGTCGCCAAGGCCCGCCAGGACGGCTACACCTCGACCATCCTGGGCCGCCGCCGCTACCTGCCGGACCTGGTGAGCGACAACCGGCAGCGCCGCGACATCGCCGAGCGGATGGCGCTCAACGCCCCCATCCAGGGGTCCGCCGCCGACATCATCAAGGTGGCGATGCTCAACGTCGACACCGCGCTCGCCGACGCCGGTCTGCGCTCCCGGATGCTGCTACAGGTGCACGACGAGTTGGTCTTCGAGGTCGCGCCCGGTGAGCGCGAGGCCCTCGAAGCGCTGGTACGACGCGAGATGGGCGGCGCGTACCCGCTGTCGGTGCCGCTGGAGGTGTCGGTGGGCGAGGGCCGGGACTGGAACAGCGCTGATCACTGATCTTTCTGGTTGCGGTGTGGGTGTCCGCTACTTCATCGGGTCGTGGCCCCAGTTCATGAGGGACCAGCGCCACTTGGTGTCGCGCACGTTGCCGGACGGGCGCTGCGCCATGTGCCGGCGGACGTAGCCGACCACCTTGCGCATGTGCTTGTAGTCCGCCTCGGAGAGGTCCGCGCGCTTGCGGCGGAGCAGGTTGATGATCTTTCGGCCGGACTCGTGCCCGACCGACTCGCCACCGCCGGTACGGCCGCCCTTGTGCCAGCCCACCTGCTTCGACTCGTCGGTCTCCAGCCACGTGGACAGCTCACCGGGCTTCATGTTCACCACCTCGGTGAACTCCCGATAGGTGTCCCGCCCCTGGTCGTCAGCTCTGCTCATGACGCAACGCCTCCGGGCGGTGGGCCACGTCGCGGCCCGTGCCGTCACTGCGGACCCGGTACTGCGGGTCGTCCGGGGACGCGTTCACCGCGCGCCCGCGAATCCGCGTCCGTTCGGTGATCGTGCCCTGCACCACGCCGTACGCGCGGCTGCCGTGCGCCGACCAGGAGACGTGGTCGCCCTCGTGGAATCGCTGTTCGGCCATGCTGCGGGCTACCCGACCCCGCCGGGGTGAAACGACTACGGCGTGATCTCGGCGATCGGCAGCTTGATGTCGAACGGCTCGGTCAGCTCGATCACGTCGGCGCCGTCGGCGACCAGCTCGTACTGCCGCTCACCGCCCGGTCCCAGCCGGTCTCCGATCCGGTACGCGTAGACGTGTACCGGGTCCTGCTCGATCCGCCAGTAGTAGGGGATGCCGGCAGGCCCAGGGTGGGAAGGGGCGGCACCTGGACGACTCCATCGACAAGTTCGACGCGTGGGGCACCGTCCGGCAGGGTGAGGAGGTCGTCCAGCGTGTGGTCGGCACGCTGCTGGCGGGCCTGATCCGGTCGCCAGGGTTCCGGTGAGATCGGCGTCGGCTCTCTGGTCACGAGTACCTAACGCCCGCCGCACGCGGATCGGGCGGACAACGGGTGCGGCGCGCTCAGTCGGCGGGCTTCTCGGTGACGAAGATGGCGGTGCCGGGGAAGAGCCGTCCGCGCAGCGGACTCCACTGGCCCCAGACGCCCTCGTGTCCCTCGGGCCACTCCGGCTCCACCAGGTCCAGCAGGCGGAACCCCGCGCCGACCAGTTCCCGGATCCGGTCACCGAGGGTCCGGTGCTGCTCCACGTAGGTGGCGACGCCGTTCTCGTCCTGCTCGACGTAGGGGGAACGGTCGAAGTACGAGTGCACGGCCCGCAGCCCGCCCTCGCCGGGGTCGTCCAGGAAGATCCAGCGCATCGGGTGGGTCACCGAGAACACCCAGCGGCCGCCCGGGCGCAGCACCCGGTGCACCTCGGCGAGCAGGGCCGCCGAGTCGTCCACGAACGGGATCGCCCCGAACGCCGTGCAGGCCACGTCGAACGACCGGTCGGCGAACGGCAGCGCGAGCGCGTCGGCCTGCACCAGCGGCACGCGTACCCCGGTGGCGTCGGCCGCCTTGGCGGCGTGCCGCAACATGCCGGCGGACAGGTCGAAGGCGACCGCCCGCGCGCCCTGCGTGGCGAGCCAGCGGGCGGCCGCGGCGGCGCCGCAACCCACCTCGAGCACCCGCCGCCCCGACACGTCGCCGAGCAGGTGGGCGTCCGCTTCGCGGAGCCCCTCCGGGCACCAGACGAAGTCCACGTCGCCGAGGAAGGTGCCGTGCTCGGCCTGGTAGTCGTCGGCGTCGGCGTCCCACCAGCCGCGGTTGGCCCGCCTGACCTCGGCGTCACCCACGCGGCGCCGGGTCACCCGGCTGTCGTCATCCACCCGCTCACGCTAGGCCCCACCCACCCCGTCGGGTACGGCGGCGCGTCCACGACTGCGGGATTCCGTTGGAGCGGGCGAGCCGTGGCTGCTGTGACCTATGAGACAGGAGGGGTCGTTTCCGGGCGATTGTTCGCCTTTCGCAGGTCATCGCGCGGCGAGGAGACGGGAGGGCTTGCACGCTGTGGTAATGCGCACGGTAGGCTAGACGATGCGCTCGCGGATCGTGTGTCTCGGCAGGGAGCAGGTGCGCGGTCGTCGGAGCCACATCATGATCTCACTAGGCGATCGTTCGGTGTGTCCGGCGACGGATCCGCTGGCGCGAACAGGTCACCGCGACACCAGCCTGCTGTGACAACCCACCGACCGGAGCAACCGCCCACATGACGAGCAGCATCGAGGCCCCCTCGAGCGCCACCCGGGTCACCCACGACGATCTCGGTTCCGAGGAGGCTTTCCTCGCCGCGATCGACGAGACCATCAAGTACTTCAACGACGGCGACATTGTCGAAGGCACCGTCGTCAAGGTCGATCGGGACGAGGTCCTGCTCGACATCGGCTACAAGACCGAGGGTGTCATCCCCTCTCGGGAGTTGTCGATCAAGCACGACGTCGACCCCGCCGAGGTTGTGACGGTTGGCGACCACATCGAGGCCCTGGTCCTCCAGAAGGAGGACAAGGAGGGGCGTCTGATCCTCTCCAAGAAGCGGGCGCAGTACGAGCGGGCCTGGGGCACGATCGAGAAGATCAAGGACGAGGACGGGGTCGTCCGCGGCTCGGTCATCGAGGTCGTCAAGGGTGGTCTCATCCTCGACATCGGCCTGCGCGGCTTCCTGCCCGCGTCCCTGGTCGAGATGCGGCGCGTGCGTGACCTGCAGCCGTACGTCGGGCGCGAGCTCGAAGCCAAGATCATCGAGCTGGACAAGAACCGCAACAACGTGGTGCTGTCCCGCCGGGCCTGGCTCGAGCAGACGCAGTCCGAGGTGCGCACCGAGTTCCTCAACAAGCTGCAGAAGGGCCAGGTCCGCAAGGGCGTCGTGTCCTCGATCGTCAACTTCGGCGCGTTCGTGGACCTCGGCGGCGTCGACGGTCTGGTGCACGTCTCCGAGCTGTCCTGGAAGCACATCGACCACCCGTCCGAGGTCGTCGAGGTGGGCCAGGAGGTCGAGGTCGAGGTCCTGGACGTCGACCTGGACCGCGAGCGCGTCTCCCTGTCGCTGAAGGCGACGCAGGAGGACCCGTGGCGGCAGTTCGCCCGCACCCACGCGATCCAGCAGATCGTGCCGGGTAAGGTCACCAAGCTGGTTCCGTTCGGTGCGTTCGTCCGCGTGGACGACGGCATCGAGGGCCTGGTCCACATCTCCGAGCTGGCCGAGCGCCACGTGGAGATCCCGGAGCAGGTCGTCCAGGTCGGCTCCGAGGTCATGGTCAAGGTCATCGACATCGACCTGGAGCGCCGCCGGATCTCGCTGTCGCTCAAGCAGGCCAACGAGGGCTTCGTCGAGGGCGAGGAGCACTTCGACCCGACCCTCTACGGCATGGCCGCGACGTACGACGCCGAGGGCAACTACATCTACCCGGAGGGCTTCGACCCGGAGACGGGCGAGTGGCTCGAGGGGTACGACAAGCAGCGCGAGACCTGGGAGAACCAGTACGCCGAGGCCCGTCAGCGTTGGGAGGCCCACACCAAGCAGGTGCAGACCTCTCGCGCCGCCGACGCCGAGGCCGCTGCCAACCCGGCTCCCGCCGTCCCGGCTGCCACTGGCGGCACCACCTCCTCGTCCAGCCCGGCCCCGAGCCGGCAGAACGAGGAGCCGGCCGGCACCCTGGCCACCGACGAGGCGCTCGCCGCTCTGCGGGAGAAGCTCGCCGGCGGTAAGTGACCCGCTAGCACGACGACAGGCCCCGTCTCCCGCGATCCTCGGATCGCCGGAGGCGGGGCCTTCGCCGTGCCCGCCGCGCCGGTGGACGCTGATCACACGACGGGGACGGTTCCCCACGGGGTGGGACTGTTTGGCGGGTGGGCCGCGATCCGGTTGACTGTCCTGGTGCTGAGGGTGGGGTTGACCGGCGGGATCGGGTCGGGCAAGAGCGCGGTGGCCAGGCGGCTGGTGGAGCTGGGCGCGGTGCTCGTCGACGCCGACCAGATCGCCCGGGAGGTCGTGGCGCCGGGCACCGAGGGTCTCGCGGAGATCGTCGCCACCTTCTCCGCTCGGGTGCTGGACGCCGACGGCGGGCTGGACCGGGCGGCGCTGGGCGCGCTGGTCTTCTCCGACGAGGCGGCCCGCCGCCGGCTGGAGGCGATCACCCACCCCCGGGTACGGGCGCGTACCGCCGAGCTGGTCGCGGCGGCGCCGCCGGACGCGATCGTCGTCAACGACGTACCGCTGCTCGTGGAGGTGGGGCTCGCGCCGACGTACCACCTGGTGGTCGTGGTGCAGACGGCCGTGCCGACCCGGCTGGAGCGACTGACGCGCGACCGGGGTATGGACCGCGCGGAGGCCGAGCGGCGGATCGCCGCGCAGGCTGACGACGATCGTCGGCGGGCGGTCGCCGACGTGGTGGTGACCAACGACGGCAGTCTGACGGCGCTGCACGGCGCGGTGGACGCGCTGTGGCGGCAGCGGCTGCGACCCTACGAGCACAATCTGCGGCAGCGGCGGGTCGCGTCGCCGCCCGCGCGCGGCGACGCGGCGGAGGCCGACGCCCGCTGGCCCGAGCAGTACGCGCGGCTGGCGGCCCGGATCCGCCACGCGGTCGCCCCGGCGGACCTGCGGATCGACCACATCGGCGCGACGGCGGTGCCCGGCCTCGCCACCGACGACGTGATCGACGTGCAGATCGCCGTGCCCAACCTCGGGGACGCCGACGGGCCGCTGGCCGAGCAGCTGGCGGGCGCGGGCTTCCCCCGGGTCCCGGGGCACTGGTGGGACGACCCGCGTCCGGCCGACCGGGGGCGGTGGGAGAAGCGACTGCACGGCAGCGCCGACCCGGGTCGTCCGGTGCGGCTGCACGTGCGGGAGGCGGACTCGCCCGGCTGGCGGTACGCGCTGCTGATGCGGGACCACCTGCGCGCCGACCCCGATCGGCGGGCGACGTACCTGCTGCTCAAACGCGATCTGGTGGACGCGGCACCGCACGTCGGTGGCAGCGGCACGGCCCGCGACCCCTGGTTCGACGAGGAGTACCTGCGGGCCGAGCAGTGGGCCACGCAGACCGACTGGCGGCCCTGACCCCTGGTCAGCGTGTCCCCCGCGGTCGACCGGCGGCGCGCGGCGGCGGCGGGAGGCGGGGCACCACGGCGGGAGAGAGGTCCAGCTGCGCCCATGCGCCCGGGCCGGTACGTAGCTCCACCCGGCGCAGCAACCCGTCCCGGTCGATCCAGTAGCGCAGCCGCGCGGCGTTCGTGCGGAACTCCACGACGTCCACCGTCCGCCCGTCCGCGAGATCCTCGCGGACGCGCACGGGGGCGCCCCGCCGTGCCGCCGGGTCGGCGGCGGCCACCGCGGCGTCGACCAGCAGGTCCAGGTCGTCGCGGGCGGACCGGCTGGTCCGCCACGTGCCGCCGGGGACCGGGAACGGCGGTCGCCCGGGCGTCTCGGCCGTGCCACCACCACCGGCGTCGGCGGGTACGTCCGTACGGGACAGGCCGGCGGCGTCGCGGTGCAGCAGGGTACGGCGATCGGGTACGCCCAGATCGGCGACCCCTACGTAGGCGGTACGGGCGGCCCAGCTCAACCAGCCGGCGCCCCGCAGGTTGACCTCGACGCCCACCGGCGCGGTCAGCGTCAGCGTGGCACCGCCCTGGCCGCGCAGCCGGGCCGGCAGCGCGTCCCACCGCCGCTGCTCGGCCTCCGTGAGCGCTCGTGGCAGGCCGGGTCGGCCGCCGAGTGCGTCCACCGGATGCAGGGTGGGACGGTCGATCCGGTCGAGGAGCACCGTGAGTGGCCCGACACCGGGCAACCGGGTCACCAGCTTGTGCAGCCGGCCGTCCCGGTCGAGCCAGTAGCGGGCCGACAGGTCCGCGCCGGCCGACGGCGTGCCGGACGCTGTCGCGGTACCGGCGGCCGGTGCGGTGGTGGGTGACGCGGCGGGCAGTGACCCCTGGAACACGTCCAGCGTTCCGGCCGCAGCCGCCTCCTGGGCGATCCAGCGCCCGTCACCGGCCGACGGGACCGGGTCCGGGCGGTCGGCGGCGAGGCCGAGGAGCAGGTCGAGGACCGACGCCAGGCTCGTGCCGGGCGTCAGGTGGCGCAGCCGCCAGCGGTCCGCCGGCGGTACCAGCGGAGGCGCGGCCGGCGTGGGCACGGCCGTCGGGTCCGGCCGGACCACCAGGACCGGGCCGGAGCTCTGCACCAGGCCCCGGTCGGCACCCGCCCCCGGCCCTCCGACGTCCAGGTAGAGCAGGGCGCGCGACCAGTCCACCCAGCCCACCAAGTCGGTGCGGGCGGCGCCCTCACCGGCGGTGACGCGCACGCCGGCGCGCAGGTCCCGCAGGTTGGTGACCCGCATGGCGGCCAGCCGCTCGGCCTCGGCGACGGTCAGCGGCCGGGCCGGCGCGGGTGGGTCGGGCGCCCAACTCAGCAGCCCGAGCACCAGCGCCGCCGCCGACGTCACGGCGGTCAGGGCGAGCAGGAGCAGCAGCGTACGCCGACGTCGGCTGGCGCGGGCCGACCCGCCGCGGTGGCTGGTCTCGCCGGCCGGGGTGTCGTGCTCCCCGACCTCGGCACGGCCGGGCCGGCGGTCCCCGACGCCGTGCCGAACGCCGGGGTCCGCGGTGCCGGCGCGGGTGGTGCGGTCCCTGGTGTCGGTGTCGGGGGAGGGCGCCGGGGCTCCAGAGGTGTCCACGGATGTGAAACGGGTGGGACGGGATCGGGTGACGAGCCCGGAGTACGGAGCAGGGGCGCTCGCGGCGGCCGGTCTGCGCCGTGAGCGCGACCACACGGGTGCGCACGCCGGACGAGCCGGGTGCTGCGACCGCTGTGCCGGGGGCGGCCGGCCGTGATGACGGCCTGGCCACCGGCCCGGTCGGCCGCCGCGAGCGGCCTACACGAAGAGGGTAGTCCCGGTGACATGGGCCACACAATGGGAATATTGAAGCCGATCACGTACCCTGCGCGACGGCCGAACATGTCGGACCTGCGGCGTACCGTTGATGTCATGGCGCTCGACATTCCTCGGCTCGACGGCCGCTTCCAGGTCATCAGCGAATACCAGCCGGCCGGCGACCAGCCGACCGCCATCGACGACCTTGAGCGCCGGGTGCGGCGCGGCGACCGGACGTCGGTGCTCCTCGGCGCGACCGGCACCGGCAAGAGCGCCACCACCGCGTGGCTCATCGAGCGGCTGCAGCGCCCGACCCTGGTGCTCGCCCCGAACAAGACGCTCTGCGCGCAGCTGGCCAAGGAGTTCAGCGAGCTGCTGCCGCACAACGCGGTCGAGTACTTCGTGTCGTACTACGACTACTACCAGCCCGAGGCGTACATCCCGCAGACCGACACCTACATCGAGAAGGACTCCTCGATCAACGAGGAGGTCGAACGGCTGCGGCACTCGGCGACCATGTCGCTGCTCACCCGCCGCGACGTGATCGTGGTGGCCACCGTCTCGGCGATCTACGGGCTGGGCACCCCGGAGGAGTACCTGGACCGGGCGGTCAAGGTGAAGGTCGGTCAGGACCTCGACCGCGACCAGTTGCTGCGCCGGCTGGTCGACATCCAGTACACGCGCAACGACATGGCCTTCCAGCGGGGCACGTTCCGGGTCCGCGGTGACACGTTGGAGATCATCCCGGCGTACGAGGAGTTGGCGGTCCGCATCGAGCTGTTCGGCGACGAGGTGGAGAAGCTCTACTACCTCAACCCGTTGACCGGTGACGTGGTGCGCGAGGTCGACCAGTTGGTGATCTTCCCGGCGACGCACTACGCGGCGGGCCCGGAGCGGATGGAGCGGGCCATCCGCGACATCGAGGCGGAGCTGGCCGAGCGGCTGGCCGAGCTGGAGCGCCAGGGCAAGCTGCTGGAGGCGCAGCGGCTGCGGATGCGCACGACGTACGACATCGAGATGATGCGCCAGGTGGGCTTCTGCTCCGGCATCGAGAACTACTCGATGCACATGGACGGGCGGCTGCCCGGCAGTCCGCCGCACTGCCTGCTCGACTACTTCCCGGACGACTTCCTCACCGTGGTCGACGAGTCGCACGTGACGATCCCCCAGATCGGCAGCATGTACGAGGGTGACGCCTCCCGCAAGCGGATGCTCATCGACCACGGGTTCCGGCTGCCCAGCGCCGCCGACAACCGGCCGCTGCGGTTCGACGAGTTCCTGGAGCGGGTGGGCCAGATGGTCTGCCTCTCCGCGACCCCGGGCACCTGGGAGTTGGAGCAGTCCCAGGGCGAGTTCGTCGAGCAGGTCATCCGCCCCACCGGCCTGGTCGACCCGGAGGTCGTGATCAAGCCGACCAAGGGCCAGATCGACGACCTGATGCACGAGATCAAACTGCGGACCGACCGGGACGAACGGGTGCTCGTCACGACGCTCACCAAGAAGATGGCCGAGGACCTGTCCGACTACCTGCTGGAGAACGGTGTCCGGGTGCGTTACCTGCACTCCGAGGTCGACACGCTGCGCCGGGTCGAGCTGCTGCGGGAGCTGCGCAAGGGCGAGTACGACGTGCTGGTCGGCATCAACCTGCTCCGGGAGGGTCTGGACCTGCCCGAGGTGTCCCTGGTGGCGATCCTCGACGCCGACAAGGAGGGCTTCCTGCGCAGCGGCCGGTCCCTGATCCAGACCATCGGGCGGGCCGCCCGTAACGTCTCGGGCCAGGTGCACATGTACGCCGACAAGATCACGCCGTCGATGGCGGCGGCGATCGACGAGACCGACCGGCGTCGCGCCAAGCAGATCGCGCACAACGAGGCGCACGGCATCAGTCCGGAGCCGCTGCGCAAGAAGATCCACGACATCCTGGACGACATCTACCGCGAGGCGGAGGACACCGAGAACTCCCGGGTCGGCGGCGCGGTCCGCCAGCTCTCCCGGGGTAAGGCGCCGGTCAAGGAGACCCGCAGTCGCAGCCGGTCGACCGCCGCCACCACGTCGCGGGAGGGGATGGCCCGCGCCGACCTCGCCCAGCTCATCCAGGAGCTCAACGACCAGATGCTGGCCGCCGCCCGCGAGTTGCAGTTCGAGCTGGCGGCGCGGATCCGCGACGAGGTCGCCGATCTGAAGAAGGAGCTACGCGGGATGGACGCCGCCGGCGTGAAGTGACAGCCGAGCCGGCCGGGTGGGCGCTTCGTGCGGCGAGCGGGAAGGGCGGTCGGGTGCGATGACGGTGGTCGACGACGAGCTGGTCCTCGGGGTGCCCGAGATCCGCCTGCGTCCGTTCGTCGACCGGTATATCGGCTACCGCGAACGCGCGGACCTGCCCCTGGTCCGCCGGGAGACCGCTGGTGCCTTCGTGGTGCTGATCCTGGGTTGGGGCGCTCCGCTGGACGTGGCCGATCCGCGCAGCGCCGAGCGTGGGGTCGAGCGGGTGGACTCGTTCGTGGCCGGCACCTTCGACGGCTGGTGCACCACCCGCACGGTGGGCGTGGGGGAGGGCGTGGAGTTGCTGCTGACCCCGCTGACCGCCCGGCGCGTCCTCGGCCTGCCGCTCGCCGAGCTGACGAACCGGGCGGTGGGCCTCGGGCACCTCCCCGGCCGCTGGCTCGATCAGCTACGGCACCGGTTGGCCGAGGCCGGGGGCTGGCCGCAGCGCTTCGCGCTCCTGGACGCGGCACTCGTCGACCGCCTGGCGACGTCCCCACCCGTCGACGCCCGCCTCGACTGGGCCTGGCGATGGCTCGCGGCGAGCGGTGGGCTCCGCGGCGTCGGCGAGCTCGCCGCCGAGCTGGGGTGGAGCCGGCGACATCTGGCGGCCCGGTTCCGGGAGGACGTCGGCCTGCCACCGAAGACGGCGGCCCGGTTGATGCGCTTCCAGCACGCGCACGCGGTGCTGCGCGATGCCGCCGCGATCGGATCGCCGCCTGGCCGTGAACGGGCCGTCGACTGGGCCGAGGTGGCCGTCCGGTGTGGCTACTACGACCAGTCGCACCTCATCCGGGACTTCCACCAGTTCGCCGGTGCCACACCGGCGGCGCTGCTCGCCGCACGCTCCTCCGTCTGAAGCGAGACGTCGTGGGGCGTGGGGCCATCGGGCTCGTGACGCCGTGGGGCGTGGGGCCGTCGGGCATGTGACGTCGTGGGGCGTGGGGCCGTCGGGCTCGTGACGTCGTGGGGCGTGGGGCCGTCGGGCATGTGACGCCGTCGGGCACCTGCACGCCGTCGGCGCGTGGACCCGGCGGGCGGGGCCGGGCAGCCACCGAAGCCGCGTTGTCAACTCCAGATCGCCGATCTGGCGGTGTCCGGCCGCCCTGATGCCGCCATATCGGCGACCTGGTGTGGATCAACGTGCACGATCGACTCCGGTTCAGGGAAGTGGGGGCGTCCCGAGCGCGCCGACAGCCCGGTTTGCGGGAACCCGTGAGTTGGGCTGCCCTCGCGCGACGATCCGGCGCAGGGTTGGGCCACCCGGGTCACATTCGTCCAATCGCGGAGTCGACACCGGGCCGGAGACTCGTCGCTATGCGAACCGTCTATCCGATCCTTCGTTATCCCGATCCCCGCGCCGCGATCGACTGGCTCTGTTCCGCGTTCGGTTTCCAGGTGCACGCCGTGCACGAGGCGTCGGACGGCACGGTCGCCCACGCCGAGCTCGTCCTCGACACCGGCATGATCATGCTGGGTCCGCGGGTCGGCCCGGCGTCTCCGGCCGCCGAGGACGACTGGTCCGTCTACGTGGCCGTGCCCGACGTCGACGCCCACTGCGTCCGAGCGCGTGCCGCCGGGGCGGACATCACCCGGGAGCCGTTCGACACCGACTACGGGTCCCGCGACTACGCCGCCCGTGACCTCGCCGGCATCCAGTGGTCGTTCGGCACCTACCGGCCCTGAGTCGCGTGCCGGCCCTGAGTCGCATGCCGGCCCTGAGCCCTGAGCGGGGAGGGAAGGCATGGACGGCAGCGGATCCACCCCCGTGACGTGATCGCTTCGATTGCGGTGCGCCACCGCGCTATTGCACTGGGTGATCGTCCTGCGTACGCTCCCTCGATGGGGAGGCGGGGATGCCGTTGCCAACAAGTCCTGTCATTCGACGCGCGCGCCTCGGCGCTGAGCTGCGTCAGCTACGTCGGCGCGAGGCGCTGACCCTGGAACAGGTCTGCGACCGGTTGGGCTGGGCGTCGACGTCGAAGCTGTCCCGCATCGAGCTGGGGCAGAGCCGTCCGGATCTCGCCGACGTGCTGGATCTGCTCGACGTCTACCAGGTGCCCGGGCCGGTCCGGGAGGCGCTGATCGTCATCGCGCGGGACGCCGCCACCAGCCGCGGCTGGTGGAAGGCGCTCGGCGAGATGAGTGAACGGCAGCGCGTGTACGCCGAGCTGGAGGCGGGGGCGGCCGACATCGTCGAGTACCAGCCGGCGGTGGTGCCGGGGCTGCTCCAGACGGCGGCGTACGCGCGCTCGCGGGTCGCCGCCGGTGCCCTGCTCACCCCGGACGTCGACGTGGAGGCCGAGGTGCGGGCCCGGGCGCTGCGGCAGGAGGTGCTGCGCCGGGCCGACCCGCCGCGCTACACGGCGGTGCTCGCCGAGGCGGTGTGCGACCCGGGCGACCTGCCGGTCGACGTCTGGCGGGAGCAGCTTCGGCACCTGGTGGCGGTGACCGGGCTGGCGCACGTGACGGTGCGGTTGCTGCCCCGCGGACTGGCCGGCGGCGGGCTGCACCCGCTCACGCCGTACTCCTGGTATGCCTTTCCCGACCCGGCGGACCCGCGGACGGTGATGTTGGAGGCGTTGACCACCGACGTGCGCCTGGCGACCGTGCTCGACGTCGACAGGTACGAGCGGATGACCGAGGCCCTGCTGGCGGCGGCGCTGTCACCGGAGGAGACGGTCACCGCGTTGGCCCGCCGCGTCGGGCAGTAGGGCTAGGGCCTGTTTCATAAGAACTGGCCGGCCTGCGGCGGGCCCGGACGACGACCGGCGGCGTTGCGGTCACGTCCGGATACAACACCGGTATCCGAACGCGACCCCGCCTTGCCGGATCGCCGCCCGGACTCCGCCTCGGCTCGACCGCCCTTATGAAACAGGCCCTGGCCCGCGTGGCCACCGGGCCCGGCGCCCCCGAGCCCGTCGGGACCGGCGACCCGCGCGTGCGGGAGGCACGGTAACCGCCGGGTACGACAGGCTCACTCAGGCCGGTACGTCGAGGAAGTGCTCGACCAGCGGCGGTCCGGCGAAGTGCGGACCGATGAGCGCGCGCCACTGTGCGAACCGGTCGGTGTCCCGGAAGTTCTTCTCGTGCGCCTCGACCGAGTCCCACTCCACCAGCAGCACGAACCGGGTGGGCGACTCGATGCCCCGCGTCATCCGCACCGAGCGGCAGCCGGGCGTCCCGGCCAGCACCGGGTGACCCTCGGCGTACGCGGCAGCGAACGCGTCCTCGTGTCCGGGCAGTACGTCGATCAGCGCGACCTCAAGCACCATGCCGGAAAGCCTCCCACGGCCCGGGGTCGTGCGGGTGCCGTGGGGTCTGTTCCAGCGTCGACACAGGTCCTAAGGTGTGGCGACATGATCATCGACTGGCTCACCGGCACCGCGTTCCGCGTGGCGGGCGTCGGCACGACCTGGGCGGAGCTGCTGGGGTTCGCCACCGGCGTGCTCAACGTGTGGTTGGTGGCCCGGCAGCGCGTCGCGAACTGGCTGATCGGCATCGCCAACGTGCTGTTGCTCATGCTGCTGTTCTGGACGGCCGGGCTGTACGCCGACGCCGGGCTCCAGGTCGTGTACGTGGCGCTCGGCTGTTACGGCTGGTGGCACTGGTTGTTCGGGGGCGAGGAGCGGACCCGGCTGACGGTGAGTCGGACCGGCCGGCGGGAGTGGGTGGGGCTGGCGGTCGCGGGTGTGCTGCTCACCGGCGCCCTCTGGGTCCTGCTGGACCGGGCCACCGACTCGACGGTGCCGTTGCCGGACGCGCTGACGACGGCGCTGTCCCTGCTGGCGACGTACGGGCAGACCCGCAAGCGGGTGGAGAGCTGGTGGCTCTGGATCACGGCCGACCTGATCTACATCCCGCTGTACGCCTACAAGGGGCTGCACCTGACGGCCGTGCTGTACCTGGTCTTCCTCGCCCTGTGCGTGGTCGGGTTGCGGGCCTGGCGGGCCGACGAGCGCCGGCTCGACCCGGCCACCCCGACGCCGCCCGGCCCGGCCAAGGTGACCGCATGAGTGGGCCGACGCCCGCGCGGCGCCCCGAGTTCGGGCACGGGATGGTGGTCGGGAAGTTCTATCCGCCGCACGCCGGGCACCACGCGCTGATCGCGGCGGCGGCCGCCCGCTGCGCCACCGTCACCGTGGTGGTGGCGCCGTCACGCCGGGAGTCGATCCCGCTCGCGGACCGGCTGGACTGGCTGCGCGAGGCGCACGCGGACACACCGTGGGTCCGGTTCGTCGGCCGGTACGACGACCATCCGGTGGACTACGCCGACCCGGCGGTCTGGGACGCGCACTGCGCGGTGTTCCGCGAGGCGGTCGGACCGGAGCAGGTGGACGCCGTCTTCTCCTCCGAGGCGTACGGGGAGGAGTTGGCCCGCCGCTTCGGGGCCGTACCCGTGTCGGTGGATCCGGATCGGCGGACCGTGCCGGTGTCCGGGACGGCGGTCCGCGCGGACCCGGCGGGTCACTGGCGGTGGCTGAGCCCTCCGGTGCGGGCCGCTCTGGTGCGGCGGGTGGTGGTGGTCGGCGCCGAGTCGACCGGCACCACCACGATGGCCGAGGCGCTCGCCGCGCACTACGCCAGCGTCTGGATTCCCGAGTACGGCCGGGAGTTGACCGCCCGCAAGCTCGCCCGGCTGCGGGAGCGCTCGCCCGAGGCGACGATCGCCGATGTCGTCTGGGACCGCGAGGACTTCCGCGAGGTGGTGCGCGAGCAGCAGGCGGCCGAGGACGCGGCCGCCCGGTCGTCGGGGCCGTTGCTGTTCTGCGACACCGATGCGCGGGCCACCGCGATCTGGGAGGAGCGCTACCTGGGCAGCGCGTCGCCGCAGGTGCGGGCGGCGGCCCGTCGGCCGGCGCTCTACCTGCTGACCGACCACCGGGGCGTGCCGTTCACCGACGACGGGTTGCGCGACGGCGAGCACCTGCGGGCCTGGATGACCGGGCGGTTCCGCGAGGAACTGGCCGAGTCGGGGGTGCCGGTCGTGGAGTTGACCGGGTCGCACACCGAGCGGCTGGCGCGGGCCGTGCAGGTCTGCGACGACCTGCTGGCGTCCGGCTGGTCGTTCGCGGACCCGATCGTCGCACCCGACACACTAGCCTCCTAGGACGACCCACGGGGTGTGTCGGGAGCAACCTGCCCCAGGTGTGATCACGGCGCGTGGTGGGCAACAATGGTCCGCGAGGAGGGGAGTATTCCCCCGCGACGAAGTCGTCAGCACGGACGATCGCCGGATTCTCGGCGACCGACCCGGCTCCGTCGGTCGCCGTCCCGTTCGCGGGTCGGGGGCGGAAGAGACCTCCGACAGTCACCAGAGTGAGCGACAGCGGCACGCCGGCCCCGGCAGGGGCGTACGGTGTGCCCGACGCCGCGTGTCTGCCGGAGGAATGAACGTTGGACGTGTCCGGATTGGTGTGGGCGGGAACCCTCGTCGCACTGTCTGCGGTGCTGCTCGTCGATCTGCTGATCATCGGTCGGCGCCCGCACGAGCCGAGCGTGCGCGAGTCGAGCCTCTGGGTCGCCTTCTACGTCGGCCTCGCCCTGCTCTTCGGTGCCGGTGTCTGGCTGGCCTCCGGGGCCAGTTCGGCGGGGCAGTTCTACACCGGCTGGCTCACCGAGTACAGCCTCTCGGTGGACAACCTCTTCGTCTTCGTCATCATCATGGCCCGGTTCGGGGTGCCCCGGCAGTACCAGCAGAAGGTGCTGCTCATCGGCATCGTGCTGGCGTTGGTGATGCGGGGCGGGTTCATCGCCGCCGGAGCCGCGTTGATCTCGCAGTTCTCCTGGGTCTTCTACATCTTCGGCGCGTTCCTCATCTATACCGCGGTCAACCTGGCCCGCCAGGGTGAGCCGGACGAGGACGAGTTCTCCGAGAACGTCCTGATCCGGTGGAGCCGCCGGGCGCTGCCGATCTCCAAGGGCTACGACGACGCGAAGCTGACGACCCACGAGAACGGGCGACGGCTGTTCACGCCGATGCTGATCGTGATGATCGCGATCGGCACCACCGACCTGATCTTCGCGCTGGACTCGATTCCGGCGATCTTCGGCATCACGCAGGAGCCGTACCTGGTCTTCACCGCGAACGTGTTCGCGCTGATGGGTCTGCGTCAGCTCTACTTCCTGCTCGGCGGCCTGCTCGACCGGTTGATCTACCTGAGCTACGGGCTGGCCGTCGTGCTCGGCTTCATCGGCGTCAAGCTCGTGCTGGAGGCGTTGGCCGACAACAACCTGCCGTTCATCAACGGCGGAAAGCACGTCGCGTGGGCACCGCACATCCCGATCTGGCTGTCCCTGCTGGTCATCATCGGCACGCTGGGCATCGCCACCGTCGCGAGCCTGGTCAAGTCCGCCCGGGACCGGCGTCGCGAGCTGGCCGCGGCCCGGCGCTGAGCTCAGGGCCTGGTCATGGGCCCGGCCGGTCAGACCCGGTGCACACCCACCAGGGTGGCCGTCCGGTCGGCCGGCAGGGGCTCCTCCACCACCCGCCGTCGTCGGTAACAGGCGTGCAGCATCCGCCGGTCCGCCGAGCCGTCGGCGACAGCGGTGACGATGCCGATGTGGTGGATCTTGCGGCCGGGACGGGCGAAGAAGTAGAGGTCGCCGGGGCGCTCCGCGCCCAGGTCGAGGGGGGTCGTCGCGACGGCCTGGTCGTCGGCGTCGCGGGGGAGGAACACCCCGAACCGGCGCCAGGCCAGGTGGACGAGGCCCGAGCAGTCGATGCCGTACGCCGACAGCCCGCCCCAGATGTACCCCACGTCCAGCAGCCGCTGGGCCACCGCGAGCGCGTCGGCGGCGCTGGCCGGCCCGCTCGGCGGCGGGACGAGGTGCCCGTCGGGCAGCCAGAGTGGCCCGACCCGGCCCGGGACGTGGACCGCCCGCCAGCCGTCGCGCGCCGGGCCGACCGGGACGAGACGGGTGCCCACGACGACTCCGGGCAGCACGATCGGGCCGTCCGGCGCGGCGTGCAGCCCGGTGACGGTGGCGTCCACGACGAGCGGGTCGCCGCTGACGGTGGGATCGGTGGGGGTCAGCTGGTCGGCGGGGAGCCAGCCCGGGTAACCGCGGGGATCGAGCTTGGCGGCCGGCTGCTCGACGGCGACGACCCGGGCCCAACCGTCCGGGCGCAGCTCGTCGATCAGCACCCGCTCGCCGAGCAGGAGTTGACTCAACACGCAGTCGCCGACCTGCTGGTCGGTGTCCAGGCCGGAAACCCAGGTCGGGATGTCGACGCCGGTCCTGAGCGCGGGGCCGTCGACCGGCCGGACCGCCTCGGGGGCTGACCACAGGGTCGCCACCGCGACCCGGACGACGGCCTCGCGGCCCGGTTGAAGCTCCACATCGACCCCCAGCTCGTGTCGGCTGTCCGGGGAAACCCTATGAAGAAAAGCGACGGTCCTCAACCACGAGTCTGCATCTTTACTTCAGTCAGACCGGAAATGCCCAGGCCAGGCGCGTCCGGTAGCACCACCGTCGGCCCCTCGTAGCGGATCCCGCCCTGCACCGGCGACCAGGCGAGCCACCACGCCGCGTCCAGGTCGGCGACCGCCGTGGTGCCGTACGCGGCCACCAGACTCGCCGCCGCGCCGATGCCGACCTGACTCTCCATCATCGAGCCGACCACCGTGCCGAGACCGTGCGCGCGGGCCAGCTCCAGGAGCGTGCGCGCCGGATGCAGCCCACCGCACTTGGCCAGCTTGACGTTGACCAGGTCGGCGGCCCGGCGACGGATCACCTCCACCAGGTCGCGGACCCCGAAGACCGCCTCGTCCGCCAGGATCGGCACCGAGACCCGGTCGCTGACCCAGGCCAGCCCGTCCAGGTCCCAACGGGCCACCGGCTGCTCGACCAGCTCCACGTCCAGCTCGGCGTCCTCGATGCCACGGATCACCCGGACCGCCTCGCGCGGCGTCCAGCCCTGGTTGGCGTCCAGCCGGATGCGCACGTCCGCGCCGACCGCCGCGCGTACCGCCCGTACCCGGTCCAGGTCACCGGCCGCGTCCGTGCCGACCTTGAGCTTGAGCACGCCGAAGCCGTCGGCCCGCCGCTGGCGCGCGGCCGCCGCCAGGTCGACCGCGTCGCCCGCGGCGAGGGTGACGTCCGTCGGGACCCGCAGGGTCGTGCCGCCGAGCAACCGCGCCAGGGGTACGCCCAAACGCCGCGCCGCCAGGTCGTGCAGCGCGACGTCCACCGCCGCCTTCGCCGCCTCGTTGCCCACCACCGCCCGCTGCACCTCGGCGCAGCGGGCCACCAGGTCGTCCGGGTCGCGTCCGGAGAGCAGCGGACCGAGGAGTTCGCGCACGCAGGCCTCGGCCCCGGCGACCGAAGCACCGGTGACCTGCCACACCTGCGGCGCCTCGCCGAAGCCGGACCGGCCGTCCGCGTCGACCAGCTCGACGATCAACGTCTCCACCGTGGTGGTACGGCGCAGCGCGGTGACGAACGGGGTGTGTAAGGGGGCGGAAACCCGGTGGGTGCGTACCGCCGAGATCGTCATATGGGGCACCCTATAGGCAGGCACACGGCGGGAGGACGGGCCGGATGGTCGTACGGGACTGGCAACTGGTGGGCGCGCCGAACGCCCGTGACCTGGGCGGCCTGGTCGGCGCCGATGGTCGCAGGGTCCGCGTCGGCCAGCTCGTGCGCACCCCGGCGCTGGGCCGGCTCACCGACGAGGACCTGCCGGTGCTGGCGAAGCTGGGCCCAGCGTGCGTACTCGATCTGCGCGACGGCACGGAGATCGACGTCGCGCCGCCCGACCGGCTGGCCGGCGAGCCGACGGTCGCGCACCTGCCGGTGCACGATCCGGAGCACCCCGTCTTCACGTACGTCTCGGCGGTGCTGCTCGGGCACGACCTCGACGCGTACGCCGAGTTGGCCCGACAGGGCACGGCGGGGGCGATGGCCGAGATCTACCGGTGGTTCGTCACCGGCGAGTCGGCCCGGCGCAACTTCGGCGCGGCGGTACGCCTGGCCGCCGAGCCGGCGAACCTGCCGCTGCTCTACCACTGCTCGGCCGGCAAGGACCGCACCGGCTGGCTCACCGTCATCCTGCTCACCGCCCTCGGGGTGGACGAGGCGGCGATCCGGGCCGAGTACCTGCGCAACAACGCGCTGACCGAGAGCCTGCGCGTGGTGCTCGTCGAGGCGATGCGTCGCCGCCATCCCACGTTGGACGTCGACGCGGTGCTGCCGGTGCTGGAGGTCCGCGCCGCGTATCTCGACGCCGGCTATCAGGAGGTACGCCGGGTGCACGGCTCGTTCGACGGGTACCTGCGCGACGGGCTGGGGTTGACCGACGAGGTCGTCGGGGCGCTGCGGGCCAACCTGCTGGAGTGAGGCCCGTCGGGCTCAGAGCCGATGGCGGGCGGCCCAGGCCCGGGCCGAGACCCGGGCGAGGAGTGCGCAGGCGTCGTCGTCGCCGTCGGTCAGGTCGGTGGTGGTGCACACGGCGATCACGTACGGCGGGGCGTCGTCGGGCAGCACCACGCCGGCACCGTGGCGCACACCGCTCACCCAACCGTTCTTCAGCGCGATGCGGGTGCCCGCGGGCAGGCCGGCGGCCAGGTCCTCGCGGTGTTCCTGGGCGAGCAGCACGTCCAGCATGGCGGCGCACCCGGCCGGCGAGGCGAGGCGGCCGGGGGTCGTGACGCCGCGGGCCACCGCGCCCAACAGGGCCGCCAGGTCGGCGGCGGTGACGACGTTGGTGATGCCGGCGTCGCGAGCCGCGAAGTCCTCGATGCCGCGGCCGGTGACGCTGTCGCGGGCGCCCACGAGGGCCCACACCTCGGCCACCGCGGGCAGCCCCACGTGCCCGATGACCAGGTTGGTGGCCAGGTTGCTGGACCGTACGATCATCCGCTCGGCGAGCCAGCGCAGCGACGCCGTACCGCCGAGTCGGTCCCAGACCGCGTCGTCGTTGTCGTAGTGCGGGGCGCAGGAGAACCGGGGCGCGCCGGGCTGGGCCGAGTCGAACTCGTTGACCACCGGGACGTCGGCGTCCAGGTCGAGCGTGCCGGCCTCGGCGGCGCGGTGCAGCGCCGCCAGCACCGCCACCTTCATGGTGCTGGCCGCGTAGTGGCCGGCGTGGGCGTGGCGGGTCCAGGTCGGGGGCGCGTCGAGTCGACCGACGTACGCCGAGACGGTACCCGGCACCGCGTCCAGTGAGGCGTCGAGATCATCCCAGGTCATGCCGGTGACCGTAGTCGACGAGGGCGACGTCGCACGGACGTACCCGGTCCGGGAGACGAACGGGCGCGTCGGCCGCAAGCGGCCGACGCGCCCGGTGTCGATGTGTCAGTTGGCGTGCTTGCGGCGGGCGGCGGCCCGGCCGCGCTGCTGCTGGTCGAGCACCACCTTGCGGATGCGCACCGCGGTCGGGGTGACCTCGACGCACTCGTCCTCGCGGCAGAACTCCAGCGCCTGCTCCAGCGAGAGCTTGCGCGGCGGGATCAGCTTCTCGGTCTCGTCGGAGGTCGAGGCCCGCATGTTGGTGAGCTTCTTCTCCTTGGTGATGTTGACGTCCATGTCGTCGGAGCGGGAGTTCTCCCCGACGATCATGCCCTCGTACACCTCGGTGGTCGGCTCGACGAACAGCTGGCCGCGCTCCTGAAGGTTGATCATCGCGAAGGCGGTGACCACGCCGGAGCGGTCGGCGACCAGCGAGCCGTTGTTGCGGGTGCGCAGCTCGCCGAACCACGGCTCGTACGATTCGAAGACGTGGTGCAGGATGCCGGTGCCCCGGGTGTCGGTCAGGAACTCGGTACGGAAGCCGATCAGGCCGCGCGCCGGCACCAGCCACTCCATCCGGATCCAGCCGGTGCCGTGGTTGACCAGCTGCTCCATCCGCCCCTTGCGGGTGGCGAGGAGCTGGGTGATCGCGCCCAGGTACTCCTCGGGGGCGTCGATGGTCAGCCGCTCGACCGGCTCGCAGGTCTTGCCGTCGATCTCCCGGGTGACGACCTGCGGCTTGCCGACGGTCAGCTCGTAGCTCTCCCGGCGCATCTGCTCGACCAGGATGGCCAGCGCCAGCTCGCCGCGGCCCTGCACCTCCCAGGCGTCCGGCCGCTCGGTCGGCAGGACCCGCAGCGACACGTTGCCGATCAGCTCCTTGTCGAGCCGGTCCTTGACCATCCGGGCGGTGACCTTGGAGCCCTTCACCTTGCCGACCAGCGGTGAGGTGTTGGTGCCGATGGTCATCGAGATGGCCGGCTCGTCGACGGTGATCAGCGGCAGCGCCACCGGGTTCTCCACGTCGGCGAGCGTCTCGCCGATCATGATCTCCGGAATGCCGGCGACGGCGATGATGTCGCCCGGGCCGGCGGTCTCGGCCGGCTTGCGCTCCAGACCCTCGGTCATCAGCATCTCGGAGATGCGGACCCGCTGGGTGCTGCCGTCGGTGCGGCACCAGGCCACGGTCTGGCCCTTGCTGATGGTGCCCTGCCGGACGCGGCACAGCGCCAGCCGGCCGAGGAACGGCGACGCGTCGAGGTTGGTGACGTGCGCCTGAAGGGGAGCGTCGTCCTCGTACGCGGGGGCCGGGATGGTGTCCAGCAGGGTGCGGAACAGCGGCTCCAGGGAGTCGCTGTCGTCGGGCACCGAGCCGTCGGCCGGCTGGGTCAGCGAGGCGATGCCGTCGCGGGCGCAGGCGTAGACGATCGGGAAGTCGATCTGCTCCTCGTCGGCGTCCAGGTCGAGGAAGAGCTCGTAGGTGTCGTCCACGACCTCCTTGATCCGGGCGTCCGGACGGTCCACCTTGTTGATCACCAGGATGATCGGCATCCGGGCCCGCAGCGCCTTGCGCAGCACGAAGCGGGTCTGCGGGAGAGGGCCCTCACTGGCGTCGACGAGCAGCACCACGCCGTCGACCATGGTTAGGCCGCGCTCGACCTCGCCGCCGAAGTCGGCGTGGCCCGGGGTGTCGATGATGTTGATGGTGACCGGGTCCGAACCATCGGCGGGCAGGTACCGCACGCCGGTGTTCTTGGCCAGGATCGTGATGCCCTTCTCCCGCTCCAGGTCGCCGGAGTCCATCACCCGCTCGGTCGTCTCGCCTCGTGCGCCGTACGCGCCGGCCTGCCGCAACATGGCGTCGACCAGGGTGGTCTTGCCGTGGTCGACGTGAGCGATGATGGCGACGTTGCGAAGGTCGGTGCGAAGCTGCATACCCTCTATCCTTCCGCCTGCGCTCGCGCAGGCTCCGTCGGGGTCACCCCCAGGTGCCCCTGATCTATGGTGAAACCGCTGTGCCGGTCGTTCCCCCGGCTGGCATGCTGGCTCCCGTGTCCCGGGGGCCTGAGTGCACGACCTGCTGACCTGGGTGCAGGGTCTGCCCACCCTGTGGATCTACCTGGTCGCCGCGCTGATCGTGGCGGGCGAGACCGCGGTGATCTTCGGCCTGCTGGTGCCGGGTGAGGCTACCCTGCTGCTCGTCGGCTTCCTCACCTACAACGGTACCTTGCGGCTCGGGCCGGCGTTGCTCGCGATGATCGTCTCGGCGTTGGCCGGCGACGCGCTGGCGTTCCGCGCCGGGCGGCGGTACGGCCCTCGGCTGCGCGCCGGGCTGGGTCACCGGGTCGGCCACGGGCGGTGGAGCAGGGCTGACGCGATGCTCGCCCGCCTGGGTGGCCGGGGCGTGTTCGCCGCGCGGTGGGTGGCCTTCGCCCGCACCCTGGTGCCCCGGCTCGCCGGTGCGGCCGGCATGCCGTACCGGCGGTTCGCCGTCTGGAACCTGGCCGGGGTGGCGACCTGGGTGGGCGGCTCGATCCTGCTCGGCCACCTCGCCGGTGAGTCGTACGACACGGTCTCCCGGGTGCTCGGCCGGGCCACCGGCGCGGCACTGGCGTTGCTGGCGGGACTGCTGGGGGTGGTGCTCGCCGGCCGGTGGCTCGGCCGCAACCCCGACCCGGCGCGCGCGCTGCTGTCGCGGGCCGCCGCGCTGCCGCCGGTGCGCTGGCTCAGCGCCCGCTACGGGGTGCTGTTCCTCCTGGTGGCCATGCGGATCGGACCGGCCTGGACGCTGCTGCTCAACCTGATCGTCGGGCTGCTGCTGCTCTTCGCCGCCGGACTGGCCATCGCCGGCCTGCTCGCCGTGGTGGTGCGCAACAGCGGACTGGCGGCGCTGGACGGGGCGATCGACGCCTGGTTCACCGCCCGCCGTACTCCGGACGCCGCCGACGCCACCCTGGTCGTGGTGTCACTGGTACGGGGGTGGGCGCTGATCGTGCTGGTGGCGATGGTGGCGGCGGTACTGGCGTGGCGTCGCCGCCCGCTGCGTACCGACCTGCTGAGCGTGGTGGGCACGGTCGGCGCGTTCGTGCCGCTCGTGGTGCTGGCCGTGGTGGCCGAGTTGACCGGCACGCCCGGCGGCCCGGGTGGGCACGAGGCGGTCCCGTTCCCGACCCAGAACGCCGTGGTCGCTGCGAGTCTGTGCACGCTCGCCTGGTTGGTGTCGCGCAACGCCCGCTGGCCGGCGGCGGTGGCGGCGTGGACGGCCGCCGCCGCGGGCGTGCTGGGGGTCGGCGTCGCCCGGCTCTACCTGGGCGTGGACACGGCGAGCGGTACGGCGGCGGCGGTGCTGCTCGGCGTGCTGTGGACGGTGGTGTTCATGGTCGCCTGGGCCACCCGGGACCGTGCGGTCGGCGGGCAGGAGCAGTCGGGCGGTCCGGCACGCCCGGCGCAGGGGCAACCCCGGTCCGTCGAACCTTGCTAATCTGCGGCGACTGTTCGACGGGGAGGACCACCATGCGTCAACGAGCCGGTCGGGTGGGCGCGCTCGTGCTCGCCGGCCTCCTGTTCGCCGGCGGTGCGGTCGGCTGCGCCGGTAAGGGGGAACGCCCGCAGGACCAGGCCGCCGCCCCCGTCTCGGTCACCGATGCGCCGATCGACGAGGCGGTCGACGAGCCGTCGGTCGAGGCGAGCCCGTCGCCGAGCGCGGTGGCGGCGATGGGCACCGCCCCGAGTCGCAGCGCGTCGGCCACCCCGAAGCCGTCGAAGAAGCCGACACGTACGTCGCCGGCCACGAAGCCGCGCGTGGTCGCCAAGGCGCCCACCGAGACGAAGGTCCCGCCCGCGCCACCGAAGCCCGCTCCCTCGTCCTGCAAGCCCAGCTACAAGGGCACGCAGGCGAGCCGTGCCGACGTGAAGGCGGCGCTGTCCGCTGCCGCCGCCCGGACCTACTGGCCCAGCTCGGCCCCCGACCTCAAGATCCCGCTCAACCTGGTCAAGGCCACGGCCTGGCAGGAGAGCGGCTGGCAGTCCAACATCTACGCCTGCGACGGCGGCGTCGGGCTGATGCAGGTCATGCCGGGCACCGCGACCTGGATGAACCAGCGCTTCGACCAGAGCTACGACATCGCCGACTACCAGGACAACGCCTACCTGGGTGCCAACTACCTGGCCTGGCTGACCAAGTACATCGGCGACATGTACTTCGAGTCCGACTTCCGGCTCGACGCGGACCTGTGCACCGCCGAACTGGACTCCTGCCTGCTCAACGCGGTCATCGCCGCGTACAACTTCGGGCACGGGGCGGTGGCGCAGGAGGGCGAGCCGCTGGCCATCCCGAACCCGTCGTACGTGCGTAACGTGCGGGCGCTGATGACCGAGTGCGTCTGCCTGGGCTACTGAGCACGTCGACTCCGGCGGGGTCGGGTGCTTCCCGGCCCCGCCCCGTCGCGTGGGCGGTCAGTCCCGCGCGGTCACCGGCTCGGGTGTCGCCGGGGCGTCGGCGTCCGGACGCGCGTCGACCCGGCCCGGCCACCAGAAGCGGTCGCCGAGCAGAAACGCCAGCGCCGGCACCAGGACCGTGCGGACCAGCAGGGTGTCCAGCAGCACGCCGATGCACACGATGATGCCGATCTGCGTCAGCGTGATCAGCGGCAGCACGCCCAGGACGGCGAACACCGCGGCCAGCAGCACCCCGGCGCTGGTGATGACACCTCCGGTGACCCGCAGCGCGGAGAGCATGCCGTCCCGGGTGCCGGCGCGGCGGGCGTCCTCGCGGGCCCGCGTCACCAGGAAGATGTTGTAGTCCACCCCGAGCGCGACCAGGAACACGAAGGCGAGCAGCAGCACGCCGCTGTCCAGCGCCGGGAAGTCCAGCACGTGGTCGAAGAGCAGCCACGCCGCGCCCAGGCTGGCGAAGAACGACGCGATCACGGTGAGCACCAGCAGCACCGGCGCGACCAGGCCCCGCAGGAGCAGCACCAGCACCGCGCCGACCAGCAGCAGGATGATCGGCAGGATCAGCCGCAGGTCGCGGTCGTTGGCCTCGTCGGAGTCGTACGTGGCGGCCACCGAGCCACCCACGATCGCCCCGGCGGGCGGTTCGGCGCCGGTGACGGCCGGGGGAGCGGAGTCGGGAACGGCGGCGACCGCGTCGCGCAGCGCCTCGATCGCGCGGTCCGAGGCGGGGGTGCCGGGCTCGGCGTCCAGCACCACGTCGACCTGGGCGACGGCCTGGCCGGCGTCACCTGGTCGGGCCGAGGCGACGCCGGGCACGGCGCTGGCGGCTTCGGTGACCGCCCGTACCGCCGCCGGGGTGGTGAGCACGGCCACCGGCTGGGTGCTGCCGGCGGGGAACGCGCGGGCCAGGGTCTGCGCGCCGGTCACCGCCTCGGGCGCTGCCCGGAACTGCTCGGTCTCGGACAGGCCGGTGCGGATGCCGAGCCCACCGAGGGCCAGGCCGCCGAGCAGCACGGTCGACAGCACCGCGACCACCGCCGGTCGGCGTCGGACGATGCCGCCGAGCCGGCCCCAGAGCCGGCCCTCGCGGGCCGGGCCGCCGACCCGGGGTACGAACGGCCAGAACAGGCCGCGACCGAAGAGCACCAGGACGGCGGGGAGCACGAACAGCGCCGAGAGCATGGCGAAGACCACACCGGTGGCGCAGGCCACGGCGAGCGCCCGGTTCGTCTCCTGCTCGCTGAGCAGCAGGGTGAGCACACCGAGCACCACGGTGCCGCCGCTGGCCAGGATCGGCTCGGCGGTGCGGCGCAGCGCGGACCGCATGGCCGCGAAGCGGTCCTGCTCGCGTCGCAGTTCCTCCCGGTAGCGGGCGATGAGCAGCAGGGCGTAGTCGGTGGCGGCGCCGAACACCAGCACGCTGGCGATGCCGGTGACCTGACCCTGCTGGAGGTTGATGCCGAAGGCCGGCACGATCGTGTCCACCGCGCGCAGGGTGAGCTGTTCGGTCGCGGCGACGACGACCAGCGGCACGATCCACAGGAACGGACTGCGGTACGTGACCAGCAGCAGCACCGCGACCACGGCGGCGGTCACCGCGAGCAGGGTGACGTCGGCGCCCTCGAAGACCGACGACAGGTCGGCGGTGAGGGCGGGCGCGCCGGTGACCTCGGCGGTCAGCGGTTCGGGCAGGTCCGTGAGCGCCCCGCGCAGGTCGGCCACCGTCCTGGTGACGTCCTCCTGACCGCCGGCGGTGTCCAGCGGGACGGCGACGAGCGCGACCGTGCCGTCCGGGGAGACCTGCGCCGGGCTCACCCGACCGCCCACCGCGAACCGGCCCAGGTCGCCGGAGCGGGCGGCCAGGGCGGCCCGGTCGGCGTCGCTCAGCGCTCCGCCGCCCGCGCGGCTGACGACCACGATGGCCGGTTGGACGTCGCTGGTGGGCAGCTGGTCCTGGAGGCGTTGCACCTGGGTCGACTGCCAGGTGGCGTCGAGGCCGGTGGCGGAGACCGGCGCCGGGTTGTCCGGCCGCGGGACACCGAAGACGACCGCGGCGACGACGAGCGCGGCGGCGACGGTGAGCCAGGCGGCCAGCCGGCCCCGCGCGACCCTGGTGAAGACGGACATCGCTGACCCCTAGGTCTTTCGAGTGCCGAGTATCTTGATTGCCGAGATTATCGACGGCTGTTCTATGCTGCAAGCCGGGAGACCGGCATGGGGAGAGAGCGGCGCGAGGTGGCGACTCACGGCATGTACCGGCGGCGCGACACGCGCCGCGAGCAGCTGGTCGCCGAGATCACCAACAACCTCCGGCGGTACGCGGTGGACGCCCAGCACGTCGGTCACGCGTTCGCCAACCTGCACGGCCTCAACCCGACCGACCTGAACGCGCTGATCGCCGTCATGGACGCCGAACTGTTCGGCGACCCGATCACCCCCGGCCGCCTCGGTGAGCAGCTCAACCTGTCCTCCGGCTCGGTCACCGCCCTGATCGACCGCCTGGAACGGGCCGGGCACATCCGCCGCGACCGGGACACCACCGACCGGCGCAAGGTGCTGCTGCACTACGCCGACCAGGGCGCCGCCCTCGCGATGGAGTTCTTCCGGCCGCTGGGCGCCCGGACCGACACGGTGATGGACCGCTTCGACGACGACGAGCTGGAGGTGGTGCACCGGTTCCTGGCCGAGATGGGTCAGTCGCTGCGGGCGCACCGTGACGCGGTCCGTGCCGCCCGGCCCGGGGCCACCCACCGGACGACGGGCTGACCGTGCCCGGCCGGCTCGTCGCCCGCCTCGCCGCCGCCGCGCTGCGGCTGCCCGCGGTGCGTCCCCGCCCGGTCCGGGTCACCCGGGACATCCCGGTCCGCGCCCGGGACGGCGTGGCGCTGCGCACCGACCACTACGCGCCGCACTGCCCAACCGCGCCGGCCGTGCTGATCCGCACCCCGTACGGCCGGGGTGGTCCGTTGCGGCTGCTCGGCCGGTTGCTCGCCGCCCGGGGCCGGCACGCCGTGATCCAGTCCTGCCGGGGCACCGGCGGCTCCGGCGGCACCTTCGCCCCGCTGGTGCACGAGCGCGCCGACGGGCTCGACACCCTCGACTGGCTGCGCCGCCAGCCCTGGTGGTCCGGGGCGTTCGCCATGTTCGGCGTCAGCTACCAGGGCTTCGCCCAGTGGGCGCTCGCCGACGACGCCGGCGAGGAGCTGCGCGCCATGGTCGCGGTGGTGACCGCCTCGGCCACCCGGGACTCGACGTACGCGGGGGAGTCGTTCGCGCTCGACACCGTGCTGACCTGGGCCGAGCTGCTGCACGCCCAGACCGTGCCGTGGCTGGCCCGCCAGTGGGAACTCAAGCGGGGGCAGCCCCGGCTGGCCGCCGCCCTCGACCACCTGCCGCTGGCCGAGGCGGACCGGGTGGCCACCGGGGTCACCATCGCGTTCTATCAGGAGTGGCTGCGCCACCACACCCCGGAGGCGGCGTACTGGCGCGAGCGTGTCTTCGCCGACCGGGTGGCCCGCGTGCGGGCGCCGGTGGTCATGGTCACCGGCTGGCACGACATCTTCCTGCCCGCCCAACTCGACGACTACGCCACCCTGCGCGCCGCCGGCACCCGTCCCCGTCTGGTGATCGGCCCGTGGACCCACGGCAGCCCCGGGCTGTTCGTGGCGGCCCTGCGAGAGGGGTTGACCTGGCTCGACGAGCACCTCGACGGGCCGCCCGACGACGAACGCCGGGCCGGAGCGGCTCCGGTCCGGCTGCACGTGGGCGGTCGCGGCGGTGGCTGGCGGGACCTGCCGGACTGGCCGCCGCCGACCGTGGCGACCGCGTGGCACCTGCATCCGGGCGGTGAGCTGGCGGTGCGTCCCCCGGTCGCGTCGGCGGCCGACGAGTTCCGGTACGACCCGGCCGACCCCACCCCGTCGCTGGGTGGGCCGCTGTTGGTCGCCCAGCGAGCCGGTCCGGTGGACAACCGGCAGGTCGAAGCCCGCCCCGACGTGTTGACCTACACCAGCGCGCCGCTCGTCGAGCCGGTCGAGGTGATCGGCCCGGTACGCGCCGAGCTGCACATCCGGAGCGAGCTGCCACACCTGGACGTCTTCGTGCGGCTGTGCGATGTGGACCGGCGCGGTCGGTCCTGGAACGTGTGCGACGCCCTGGTGCGCGTGACGCCCGACCGCTTCACCGCCGACTCGTCCGGGGTGCTGCGGGTCCCGGTGACGCTCTGGCCGACCGCGTACCGGTTCGTCGCCGGGCACCGGCTGCGGGTGCAGATCGCCGGCGGCGCCCATCCACGGTGGGCACGCAACCCCGGCACCGGCGAACCCCTCGGTACGGCGGTGATGCTGCGTGCCGGTTGGCGGCAGGTGCTGCACGACCCGGCACACCCCTCGGCGCTGCTGTTGCCGATCGTCCACTCTGCCCCGACTCCGCCTCCAAACTGAACAGACGGCCCCTGAGCTGGGCATTTACCGGAGATGCGGGCTATGGTTGAGCCAACGCCCGGCGCCGTGCACCACCAGACCGGGCTCGCCCAAAGCCCGACACCGCATACGCGGTGTGACGTCGTGCCCGGTCCCCGCCCCAGCTGAGAGGGGGACCCCATGACGCGGGCCCCAGAGAATTTGTTGGCCGTTCGACGCCTGCTCCTCACCCACCTCGACAACGCCCCCGGCCCGGACGACCTGGATCCGGCGGAGGTCGGCATCGTCGGCGACCCGGCCCACCGGGGCGGCTATCACTGCGGCTCGGACCGGGTGGTCCCGAACGACTACTCGGTGGTCGAGTCACCCCGGGACCGGGCCGGACTGACCCTGGACGCGGCGGCGATCGACGTCGGCGAGTTCGACGTCCGCTCCGGTGGCGGTCGGCACACCCTGGCCAGTTTCTCCGTGTGGTGTGTGGGCCAGTGTGCCGCGAACGCGGCCGACACCCGGGACATCCGCGAAATCATCTACAGCCCCGACGGCACGACCGTGAAGCGGTGGGACCGGCTCGGCAAGCGCACCACCGGCGACGGCTCGCACCGCTGGCACACCCACTTCAGCTTCTTCCGCGACGCCATCAAGGCGGGCCGCGACCAGCGGCCCCTGTTCAGTCGCTACCTCAGCTCCATCGGACTCCTGGAGGACGTCGACATGACCCCCGAAGAGCACAACTGGCTGGCCACCGTCCACAAGAACCTGACCGTGCTGGACGGTCGTAACCCGATCGGACAGATCTACACCCGGTTGGCGGAGGGTCGGGACGACACCGGCGCCCCGGTCGCCGGCAACTGGAACCTGCAGTCGATGACGAAGCAGCTCACCGACCTGCAGAACGCGCTCAACGCGCTGGCCGGGAAGGACTTCACCGACGAGGCGGCCATCGTCCAGGGCGTGCTGGCCGGGCTGACGCCGGAGAAGATCGCCGCCGCCATTCCACCCACCATCGCCAAGCAGGTCGCCGACGAACTGGCCCGCCGGCTCGTCGCCTGAACGGGAGGCGGCGGCCCGTCCCCACCGGGTCGCCGCCATCGGGTGCTGCGGTCGGCAACGGATGTTGAGCAATGAGAGTTGCGCAATATCTCTTGCTGATGTCATGCTGCCGGTATGGAGAAGCCCGCCGTACGCCAGGTCACCGACTCGCGGGTCCTCGCGGCCATGGCACACCCGCTGCGCCGCCGACTGATGGACGTGTTCAAGGTGCACGGGCCGTCGACCGTCGGCATGCTCGCCGAACGCACCGACCAGGCGCCGGCGAACGTCAGCCACCACCTCAAGGTGCTCGCCGCCGCCGACCTGGTCGCCGAAGCCCCCGAGCTGGCCCGGGACCGCCGCGAACGCTGGTGGCGACTCGTCGCCCGGGGCGTGCGCTGGTCCTCGACCGACTTCGACACCGACCCCGCCGACCGCGCCGTCGCCGACGCCGCCACCTCGCTCAACCTCGACCGGCACGTCGCGCTGGCGCGCGCCTGGCACGCCGCCGAGGAGACGGCGCAGGCCCTCTGGGGCGACGCGCCGTTCTCCTCCGACCGGTGGCTGCACCTCACGCCCGACGAGCTGGACGAGCTGGGTGCCGAGATCAACGCCCTGCTGGCCCGCTGGGAGGAGCGCGAGCGGTCCGACGACGACGCCGAGCGCCACCCGGTGTTCGTGTTCGTCCACGGCGTACCGGCCCGACCGTGACGGCGGCCACCCGCATCGGTCCCGCGCCGGTCCGACCGGTCGGCGGGCTGCTGCGGCACCGCGACTTCCGCCTGCTCTGGGCCGGTCAGACGGTCAGCAGCATCGGCAGCAACATCACCGTCGTCGCACTGCCCCTGGTGGCGGTCGCCGTGCTCGACGCCAGCACCTTCCAGGTCGCGTTCCTCACCGCCGCCGCCTGGCTGCCCTGGCTGCTGATCGGCCTGCCGGCCGGCGCGTGGGTGGACCGGCTGCCGCGCCGGCCACTCATGGTGGTCTGCGACCTGATCTGCGCGCTCGCCTTCCTCAGCGTGCCGATGGCCGCCCTGCTGGGCCGTCTCACCGTCACCCAACTGCTGCTGGTGGCCCTCGGCGCGGGCGTGGCACGGGTCTTCTTCGAGACCGCCGACCAGGTCTACCTGCCGGTGCTGCTGCGACCCGAGCAACTGCCCGACGGCAACGCGAAGCTCCAGGCCACCCAGACGGCGAGCTACGTCGTCGGGCCCGGCCTCGCGGGCCTCATCGCCCAACTCGTCGGGGCGGTCGCCGCGCTGCTGCTGGACGCGCTGACCTTCCTGCTCTCCGCGCTGTTCCTGCTGCGGATCCGCACCGCCGAGCCGCGCCCCGGGCGGCGGGACCGAACCCGGTCGCTGCGCCGGGACATGGCCGATGGGCTGCGCTTCGTCGTCGGTGACCCGTACCTGCGGGTCCTGACTCTCTACGGCGCCGCCAGCAACATCGGTCTGACCGGCTACCAGGCGGTCCTGGTCGTGTTCCTGGTCCGCGAGCTACGACTCGCACCGGGTGTGGTGGGCGTGCTCGTCGGCGTGATGAGTATCGGGGGCATCGTCGGCGCGCTGCTGGCGACCGCGGTGGCCCGGCGCTTCGGCAGCGCCCGTGCCCTGCTCGTCGGGGCGGCGCTCACCGGCCCGCCCGCCCTGCTCATCCCGTTGGCCGGGCCCGGAGTCGGACTGCTCTGGCCGGCGCTCGGCGGCGTGCTCCTCAGCCTCGGAGTCGCCATCGGCAACGTGGTCAAGGGCGCGTTCCGGCAGACGTACACGCCGCACCACCTGCTCGGACGCGTGACGGTGAGCATGCAGCTACTCAACTACGGCACCATACCGCTGGCCGCCGTGCTGGCCGGGGCGCTCGGCGCGCGGTACGGCGTCGGCACCGCGATCACCGTGATGACGGCCTGGTCGGCGCTCACCCCGTTGATCCTGCTGATCGGGCCGCTCCGGCGGCGGCGGGACCTGCCCGCCGCCGCGGCAGCGTCGTGAGTGCACTGCGACGGCGGCCGGAAACCGACCGCCGTCACCGGCACGGAGCTACATCGGGCGGACGTTGTCCGCCTGCGGGCCCTTCTGGCCCTGGGTCACCTCGAACTCGACCTTCTGGCCCTCGTTGAGCTCCCGGTAGCCGCTCGTCGCGATGGCGGAGTAGTGGACGAACACGTCCGGCCCTCCACCGTCCTGCTCGATGAAGCCGAAGCCCTTTTCCGAGTTGAACCACTTAACCGTGCCGGTTGCCATGCATCTCTCCCTGTTCAAAGCGGCGGACCACCGGCCTCTAGACCGATGGTCGCCCGTACCTGTTCGACAGTAACGGGCAAAACCCCGATCCGCCGGCCGAAGTGCCGTAGGTCTTCGCTCGAACTCAGATGAACACTCCGCGTCGCCCGCGTGCCAAAGCCGCCCCGACGGCTTCGTCGTGCGGCATGCTTGCCCCGATGAGGGGTGCCGCAGCCACCGCGCTGTCCGAGCTGGAGCGCGAGATCGACGCGCCCGGCGCGGGCCTGGACCGGCTCCGGCTGGTGCCGACCCCGTTCGTCCCGGAGGTGCGCCTGCACCTCGCCGAGGACGCGATCGTCTGGTGGGCCCGCATGGAGGCGCTCGCCGGGCACGCCTTGACGCCGCCGTACTGGGCCTCCGCCTGGGCCGGCGGCCAGGCCCTGGCCCGGCACCTGCTGGACCACCCCGAGCTGGCCGCCGGGCGTCGCGTCCTCGACCTCGCCGCCGGTTCCGGACTCGTGGGCATCGCCGCCGCGCTGGCCGGCGCCGCCGACGTCGTCGCCAACGACATCGACCCGTACGCCGTGGCGGCCGTCACGGTCAACGCCCGCGCCAACCGGGTCACCGTCCACGTGGACGGCGACGACCTGCTCGACCGCGACGGTGCCGACGTCGACCTGGTGGTCGCCGGTGACGTCTTCTACAGCCGTCCGATGGCCGCCCGGATGCTGCCGTTCCTGCGACGGGCCGTCGCCTCCGGCGCCGAGGTGCTGGTCGGAGACCCCGGCCGGGCGTACCTGCCGGTCGACGGGCTGCTGGTCTTGGCCGACTACCCGGTGCCCACCACCGAGCCGTCGGTGGACCAGTCGCCACGCCGGGTGCGGGTGCTGCGACCCGCCTGACACGCCGGCCCTCTCAGGGGTGACCCCGAGGTGGACACCAGGGGGCGGTAAGGGCTGCGACCGGATGTCCACGGTGGCCCGACGGCCATAGCGTACGAGGCATGACGCATTGGCTGGCCCAGGTCGGAGAGCTGCCCATCCTGGTGCTGATGGGCGTACTCGGGTTGGTGATGCTCTTCGACGCCGTACCGCTGCTCGGCGTCCTCGTCCCCGGCGACGTGGCGATCCTCGCCGCGGTCGGAGTGGGCCGCCCGGCCACCGGGCTGGCCACCTTCGCCGCCGTGCTCGCCGGGTGCCTGGCCGGCTGGTCGCTGAGCTTCCTGATCGGTCGCCGGTACGCCGAACCCCTGCGCCGCAGTCGCATCGGAGGCTGGATCGGCGAGTCACGCTGGAGCGCGGCCGAAGGGATCCTCAGCCGCGGCGGCGGGCGGATGGTGATGGTCGCGCCGTTCCTGCCGGTGTTCAACGCCCTGCTGCCGCTCGCCGCCGGTGGCCTGCGGATGTCGTACCGGCGGTTCCTCGGCTGCGCGGCCCTCGGCGCGACGGCCTGGGCCGGTCTCTACCTGGCGCTGGGCATCACGTCACGGTCGTTGGCCGCGCTGCTGCCGGGGGCGCCCAGTCCGTTGCTGGTGACCATGGGGGTGGGGTTGGTGCTGGCCTCGGTCGTGTTGCTGGGGGCGCGGCGGCGGCTGTTCGCTCTGGCTGGCTGATCTGGCTCTTCTGGCTCAGTGGTTGCGGTGGGGGGCGGGGGCCTGCCGTGCCCGGCTCCGGGCGGTCAGGCTTGATCCCTGCGCCGGGCACGGCAGGCCCCCGCCCCGTCGCGGTCCTGGTCCGCCGGTGTGTGACCGTTCGACCCGGGGGTGTCGGCCTTCAGTGGTTTTCGGTCAGCGACGGGGGGAGGGCTTTACCAGCCTCGGGTTCGCCACTGGGGGAGGGACGGGCGTTCGGCGCCCAGCGTGCTGTCCTTGCCGTGGCCCGGGTAGAACCAGGTGTCGTCCGGCAGTTGGTCGAACAGCTTGTGCTCGACGTCGTCGATCAACGCGGCGAAGCGCTGCGGGTCCTTGTCGGTGTTCCCCACTCCGCCGGGAAAGAGACTGTCGCCGGTGAAGAGGTGGGCGGTGCCGGCCGGATCGCGGTAGAGCAGCGCGATCGAACCGGGCGTGTGCCCCTTGATGTGGATGACCTCCAGCGCGCAGTCACCCACCGCGACGGTGTCGCCCTCGGCCAGGTGCTCCGCCTCGATCGGCAGCCCGGACGCGTCGTCGGCGTGCACCAGCGCCCGCGCGCCGGTCTTGGCGACCACCTCCTCCAGCGCCACCCAGTGGTCCATGTGCTGGTGGGTGGTGACCACGGTGGTCAGGCCGCCGTCACCGATCAGCTCCAGCAGCCGGGGCGCCTCGTTGGCCGCGTCGATCAACACCTGGTCGCCGGTGCCGGTGCACCGCAGCAGGTAGGCGTTGTTGTCCATCGGGCCGACCGACAGCTTGCTGATCGTGAGCCCGGCCAACTCCCGTACCGCCGGCGGGCCGCCGTGGGTGACATCTCCGCTGTAGGTCATGACGTGTCGACATCCATTCCGGGTCCAGGAGGTGTGCTCGGCGGCCGTGCGGTGGCGTCACCGGGCCGCTCGTACGGCCCGGTTGTGCACGCGTCGACCCTAGCGGGCGGGCGTCGCGCCGTCGCTGCGGAAATCGCTTTCGGCGCGGCGCGGCGCGCCCTACCGTCGGCGTCACATGCGGCACTCGGACGTCGGACGGAGGTGGTGTTCATGCCGGACGTGGCACGCGTGTTCCGCCATCACCCGCTCGACACCGATGAGGATGCCATGACCATCGATCTGACCGCCCTCGGCTGGGACGCCGACCGGGCGTCGTACGCCGCCCGACGTGGCGAGCGCCACCCGGGCCGGGTGGCCCGGGTGGACCGGGGAGTCTGCACGGTGCTCACCGCGCACGGCCCGGTCCGCGCCAGCCTCGGCCCGTCCGTGCTGGCCGCCGCCGCCCAGGACCCCTCCGCGCTGCCCTGCGCGGGGGACTGGGTGCTGCTCACGCACTGGCCGGACCGCCGGATCACCGTGGGTGCCGTGCTGCCCCGGCGCGCCGCGCTGATCCGCCGTACCGCCGGTAAGGACGCCAGCGGCCAGGTGCTGGCCGCGAACCTCGACACGGCCGCCGTGGTGGAGCCGGTGCACCCGGAGCCGGACGTCGGCCGCATCGAGCGGCTGCTGTCCCTGGTCCACGAGTCCGGGGCCCGGCCGCTCGTGGTGCTGACCAAGTCCGACCTCGCGGCCGACCCGACCGCGCTGGCCCGCCAACTCGCCGCCGTCGCACCCGGCGTGCCGGTGCTACCGGTGAGCGCCGAGCGCGGCACCGGGCTGGCGCCGCTGCGCGCCGAGGTCGCGCCGGGTCGCACGCTGGGGCTGCTCGGGCCGTCCGGCGCGGGCAAGTCGAGCCTGGTCAACGCGCTGGCCGGCGCGGTGATGATGCCGACCCAGGCGATCCGCCGGGTCGACGGCAAGGGCCGGCACACCACCACCTGGCGGGCCCTGGTGCCCATCCCGGGCGGCGGCGCGGTGATCGACACCCCCGGCGTACGCGCGGTCGGTCTGCTCGACGGCGTGGCCGGGCTCGACCGGGCGTTCGCCGACATCGCGGGGCTGGCCGAGGGGTGCCGGTACGCCGACTGCCGGCACGACGGCGAGCCGGCCTGCGCGGTCCGGGACGCGCTGCGTACCGGTGAGCTGTCCACCCGCCGCTGGGAGAGCTGGCGGCGGTTGCAGGGCGAGGTGGCGCACGAGAGCCGGCGGCGCGAGGCGCGGGTGGCCGCCGAGCGACGCGGCGGCTGGCGGTCGGCGCGGCGTCGGGCGGCCCGCCCACCGTCGCCCGGTGGCTACTGAGCGGGCTCGCGCCGACGGGCACGTGCCCGTCGGCGCAGGCCCGCGCCGACGGTTGCCGGACGCGCGGCCGACCGGGCTGAGCTGGGGGAATGTGCGGGCGGGGGAAACTGTCGTACCTCGGGGCTAGAGTTGCCGAGGCGTGTTTTCCGCGCCCGCACGACCGCTCAAAAAGAGCAGAGACCGCTCGGAACCAGCACAGAGCGGGACAGACCCTCCGCTTCACCTTCACCCGGGAGTACACGTACCGTGGCCGACCGACTCATCATCCGTGGCGCGCGCGAGCACAACCTGCGTGACGTCAGTCTCGACCTGCCCCGGGACGCTCTCATCGTGTTCACCGGGCTGTCCGGGTCGGGCAAGTCGAGCCTGGCCTTCGACACGATCTTCGCCGAGGGGCAGCGGCGCTACGTCGAGTCGCTGTCGTCGTACGCCCGGCAGTTCCTCGGTCAGATGGACAAGCCCGACGTCGACTTCATCGAGGGGCTGAGCCCGGCCGTCTCGATCGACCAGAAGTCGACCTCGCGCAACCCGCGCTCCACCGTCGGCACCATCACCGAGGTCTACGACTACCTGCGGCTGCTCTTCGCCCGCATCGGTGAGCCGCACTGCCCGGTCTGCGGCGAGCGGATCTCCAAGCAGAGCCCGCAGCAGATCGTCGACCGGGTCCTCGCGATGGCCGAGGGCACCAAGTTCATGGTGCTCGCCCCGGTCATCCGGGGCCGCAAGGGCGAGTACGTCGACCTCTTCGCCGAGCTGCAGGCCAAGGGTTACGCCCGGGCGCGCGTCGACGGCGTGGTCCACCCGCTGACCGAGCCGCCCAAGCTCAAGAAGCAGGAGAAGCACACCATCGAGGTGGTGATCGACCGGCTCACCGTCAAGCCGAGCGCCAAGCAGCGGCTGACCGACTCGGTCGAGGCCGCGCTGGGCCTGTCCAGTGGCCTGGTACTGCTCGACTTCGTCGACCTGCCCGAGGACGACCCGGACCGGGAGCGCCGCTACTCCGAGCACCTGGCCTGCCCCAACGACCACCCGCTGGCGATCGAGGATCTCGAGCCCCGGGTCTTCTCCTTCAACGCGCCCTACGGCGCCTGCCCGGAGTGCACCGGCCTGGGCACCAAGAAGGAGGTCGACCCGGAGCTGCTGGTCCCGGACCCGGAGCGCAGCCTGCGCGAGGGCGCCATCCAGCCCTGGTCCACCGGGCACAACCTGGAATACTTCCTGCGTCTGCTGGAGGCTCTCGGCGAGTCCCAGCACTTCGACGTCGACACCCCGTGGCGGGCGTTGCCGGCACGGGCGCAGAAGACGATCCTGCACGGCTCCGACGACCAGGTGCACGTGCGCTACCGCAACAAGTACGGCCGTGAGCGCTCCTACTACACCGGCTTCGAGGGCGTGGTGCAGTGGATCGAGCGCCGGCACTCCGACACCGAGTCCGAGTGGTCCCGCGACAAGTACGAGGGCTACATGCGCGACGTGCCGTGCGCGGCGTGCGGGGGCGCCCGGCTCAAGCCCGAGGTGCTCGCCGTCACCCTGGCCGGCAAGAGCATCGCCGAGGTCTGCAACCTGTCCGTGGGGGAGTGCGCCGACCTGCTCGCCGGCATCGAGCTGACCGACCGGCAGAAGCTGATCGCCGAGCGCGTCCTCAAGGAGATCAACGCCCGGCTACGGTTCCTGCTCGACGTCGGCCTGGACTACCTCTCCCTGGACCGGCCGGCCGGCACGCTCTCCGGCGGTGAGGCGCAGCGCATCCGACTCGCCACCCAGATCGGGTCGGGCCTGGTCGGGGTGCTCTACGTGCTCGACGAGCCGTCGATCGGGCTGCACCAGCGCGACAACCACCGGCTCATCGAGACCCTGATCCGGCTGCGCGGGCTCGGCAACACGCTGATCGTGGTGGAGCACGACGAGGACACCATCCGGGTCGCCGACTGGATCGTCGACATCGGGCCCGGCGCGGGTGAGCACGGCGGCAAGATCGTGCACAGCGGTTCGGTGCCGGCGCTGCTGAAGAACAAGGAGTCGATCACCGGGGCGTACCTGTCCGGGAAGCGGTCGATCCCGACCCCCGCGACGCGTCGCCCGCAGACCAAGGACCGCGAGTTGGTGGTGCACGGGGCGCGCGAGCACAACCTGCGCAACCTGACCGTCTCGTTCCCGCTGGGTCAGCTCATCGCGGTCACCGGCGTCAGCGGCTCGGGCAAGTCGACGCTCGTCAACGACATCCTGTACGCGGTGCTGGCCAACCAGATCAACGGCGCCCGGCTGGTGCCCGGCCGGCACACCCGGGTCTCCGGGCTGGAGAACGTGGACAAGGTCGTCGGCGTGGACCAGTCGCCGATCGGCCGTACGCCCCGCTCCAACCCGGCCACCTACACGGGTGTCTGGGACCACGTCCGCAAGCTCTTCGCCGAGACCACCGAGGCCAAGGTCCGGGGGTACGGGCCGGGCCGGTTCTCGTTCAACGTCAAGGGTGGCCGCTGCGAGGCGTGCTCCGGCGACGGCACGATCAAGATCGAGATGAACTTCCTGCCCGACGTGTACGTCCCCTGCGAGGTCTGCAAGGGCGCCCGGTACAACCGGGAGACCCTGGAGGTGCACTACAAGGGCAAGACCGTCTCGGACGTGCTGGAGATGCCGATCGAGGAGGCCGCCGAGTTCTTCTCCGCCATCCCCGCCATCCACCGGCACCTCAAGACCCTCGTCGACGTCGGCCTGGGCTACGTCCGCCTCGGGCAGCCCGCGCCGACGCTCTCCGGCGGTGAGGCGCAGCGGGTCAAGCTCGCCTCCGAGTTGCAGAAGCGCTCCACCGGGCGCACGGTCTACGTGCTCGACGAGCCGACCACCGGTCTGCACTTCGAGGACATCCGCAAGCTGCTGATGGTGCTCGAAGGCCTGGTCGACAAGGGCAACACGGTGATCACCATCGAGCACAACCTCGACGTGATCAAGACGGCCGACTGGCTCATCGACATGGGTCCCGAGGGTGGTCACCGGGGTGGCACCGTGCTCGCTACCGGCACCCCGGAGGAGGTCGCCGAGGTGGCCGAGAGCCACACCGGCCAGTTCCTGCGCCAGGTGCTCAAGCTCGACGGCGTGGCCAAGGGCGCGGCGGCGGCCACCACCCGGGCAGCCAAGGCCAACGGCGCGACCAAGACGCGGGCGACCCGCAAGGTGCCGGCGGGCGCGCGCTGAGCGTTTCGCAACTCTCGCGGGGTGGGTCGGGCGACGACCCGCCCCGCCCCTTTTGCCGGGGTCGCACGGATGCCGGGGTGAACCATCCGGCAGAGTTGCGCGTGGAAAGAGAAGTGTGGCCGGCTTTCGGACCGGCGCGCTGGGCGAGAGAGAGGCGAGGCATGAGCGACGATCAGGCGCTGACCGGACCGGGTACGCAGACCCGCCGTACCCTGCTCACCGGCGTCGGGGCGGTCGGCGCGGCCGTCGTCCTGGCTGCCTGCGGCAGCGACGACGGCAGCGGCAGCGACTCACCCACCAGCGGTGGCCCGGCCGTGCCCAGCACCGGGGACGCCGGCGGCGGCGACCGGCAGAACGCCCAGTCGCTGGCCACCACCGCCGACATCCCGGTCGGCGGCGGCAAGATCCTCGCCGCCGAGGGCGTGGTGATCACCCAGCCCACGGCCGGCCAGTTCAAGGGCTTCAGCCCGATCTGTACGCACCAGAACTGCCCCGTGTCGAACGTCGACGGCGGCACCATCAACTGCACCTGCCACGGCAGCAAGTTCTCGATCGAGGACGGCTCGGTGAAGGCCGGTCCGGCCAAGAAGCCGCTGCCGCCGAAGGAGATCAAGGTCACCGGCGACCAGATCTCCCTGGCCTGACGCGATCTTCCTGGCCTGACGCGGTCTCCGTGGCCTGACGCGTGCGGTGCGGCCCGTCCGGCGCCCGTGCCTGCTGGTCCGGCCTGCTGGCCCTGCTCGCCGATCCGGCCCGCTGGCCGCCGGTGTCCGCTGGGCGAGGCGTCTGGTCTGCCGCTTGATCGACTCGCGTTGCGGGAAGTCGGGGTGTTCGTGGCACGGCGACACCCCGACTTCCCGGAAACCGAGTCGATCTAGAGGTTGCGTGGGGCTGTCGGGGGTGCGGACTAGGCTTGGTGGCGTGGCTGACCCCTCGACCTACCGTCCCGCACCCGGCACCATCCCGGAGTCACCGGGGGTCTACCGCTTCCGCGACGGCACCGGCCGGGTGATCTACGTCGGCAAGGCGAAGAACCTGCGCAGCCGGCTCAATTCCTACTTCGGCGACGTCTGGAACCTGCACGAGCGCACCCGGCAGATGGTCACCACCGCCGAGTCGGTGGACTGGATCACCGTCGGCACCGAGGTCGAGGCGCTCCAGCAGGAGTTCACCTGGATCAAGCAGTACGACCCCCGGTTCAACGTCCGCTACCGCGACGACAAGTCGTACCCCTATCTCGCCGTCACCCTCGACGAGGAGTACCCGCGACTCCAGGTGATGCGCGGCGCGAAACGCAAGGGTGTGCGCTACTTCGGGCCGTACTCGCACGCCTGGGCCATCCGCGAGACCCTCGACCTGCTGCTGCGGGTGTTCCCCGCACGGACCTGCTCGGCCGGCGTGTTCAAGCGGGCCGGTCAGGTCGGTCGCCCCTGCCTGCTGGGGTACATCGGCAAGTGCTCGGCCCCGTGCGTCGGCACCGTCTCGGCCGACGAGCACCGCGCCATCGTCGACGGGTTCTGCGACTTCATGGCCGGAAAGACCGACACCATGGTCCGCAAGATCGAACGCGAGATGACCGAGGCCAGCGAGGCGTTGGAGTTCGAGCGGGCCGCCCGGCTGCGCGACGACGTAGCCGCCCTACGCCGGGCCATGGAGAAGCAGACCGTCGTGCTCGGCGACGGCACCGACGCCGACGTGGTCGCGTTCGCCGACGACCCCCTCGAAGCGGCCGTACAGGTCTTCCACGTCCGCGACGGCCGGGTCCGCGGCCAGCGCGGTTGGGTGGTGGAGAAGACCGAGGACCTGACCACCGGCGACCTGGTCCACCACTTCTGCACCCAGGTGTACGGCGGCGAGCACGGCGAGGCGGACGTACCCCGGGAGTTGCTGGTGCCCGAGCTGCCGACGGACGCCGACGCGCTCGCCGACTGGCTCACCAGCCACCGGGGCAGCCGGGTGTCGTTGCGCGTGCCGCAGCGCGGCGACAAGCGCACCCTGCTCGAGACGGTCGAGCGCAACGCCAAGGACGCGCTGGCCCGCCACAAGCTCAAGCGCTCCGGCGACCTGACCACCCGTGGCAAGGCGCTCGACGAGATCAGCGAGGCGCTGGGCATGCGCACCTCGCCGTTGCGCATCGAGTGCTTCGACATCTCCCAGATCCAGGGCACCGACGTGGTGGCCAGCATGGTGGTCTTCGAGGACGGGTTGCCCCGCAAGAGTGAGTACCGGCGGTTCATCGTCCGGGGCGCCACCGACGACCTGTCCGCGATGTCCGAGGTGCTGCGTCGCCGCTTCGCCCGCTACCTCGACGCTCGAGCCGAGACGGGCGAGGTGGGTGTGGAGTCGGCCGACGATCCGGGTGCCCCGGCGGACCCGGTCGACCCCCAGGTCGGCGTCCTGATCGACCCGACCACCGGCCGACCCCGGAAGTTCGCGTACCCGCCGCAACTGGTGGTCGTCGACGGCGGCGCCCCGCAGGTCGCGGCCGCCGCGCAGGCCCTCGCCGACCTGGGCATCGACGACGTGGCCCTGTGCGGCCTCGCCAAGCGGCTGGAGGAGGTGTGGCTCCCGGACGACGAGTTCCCGGTCATCCTGCCGCGCACCTCCGAGGGCCTCTACCTGCTGCAACGCGTCCGCGACGAGGCACACCGCTTCGCCATCACGTTCCACCGCCAGCGCCGCTCCAAGCGGATGACCGAGTCGGCACTCGACAACGTCCCCGGCCTGGGCGAGGTACGCCGCAAGGCGCTGCTCCGGCACTTCGGCTCCCTCAAGCGGCTCTCCTCGGCGACCGTCGACGAGATCACCGAGGTGCCCGGGGTGGGACGTCGTACCGCCGAGGCGATCCTGGCCGCCCTCGACACGGGCCCACGACCCGACGACAGCACCCAGCCGCCCCCCGGCGCGGGGGCGACTTCTGCCCCTGGGTCAGCCGTCGAGGGCCTGTCCTCACCATGATCGACTCGACTTCGCCGATGTCGGGCTGTTAACCGGCTGGGATAGCCCGGTTTCGCCGAAGTCGTGTGGATCACCACCCAGCCCCGAGAATGCGCACGCTCCTACCGCCCGCCATCTGGGCGATATGCCGCCGCCGCACTCCCTGATCGCGCTCGATCCTGGTTGTAGTGGCCTCGGCGGCGCGGAGAGGCCCCTCTCTCCTGTTTCGAGCACGATCTTGAGCCCGAATGCGCCGCTTCGGATCTTCGGTGAGGCCTTCGCCCCGATCGCCAGGCAGCACCTTCGGGGATGGTGCTGCCTCACGGCGGCCTGAGGCAGCACCATCCCCGAAGGTGCGCAGATCATGAGACCCACCAGGCGTGGCCCGTCGGGTCGGTGTCGGCGTCGGCGTCTGGGTCGGTCCTGTCGGGTCGGGTGGCGTTCGGGGTGGCGTTGCGTCGGCGTCGGGCGTTGGCGTCGGAGCGTAGTTTGTCCGGTTTTGGTGGTCCGGTGCAGTGCTTGGGTACTAGTGTTCGGTCAGCCTGCGCCTTGATCGACACGAGGTCGCTGACGTGGGGGGCATCCCTTGTACGGAGATGCCGCCACTTCGGCGATGTCGAGTCGATCATCATTGGTAGGGCCGGAGGGTCTGTCGCTCCTGGGATGGTTGTCCCGTTCGGGCCGGGGTGCCGTGTCGGGCCGCACCCGGGCTGCGGAAATCCCGGGCCGGGTCGTTGTACCTGATGCGCCGCCGTGACCCTCAGGTCACAGCTGCCGCGAAACCGGTCGCCGTGCGCGACAGCCGCCGCCGGGAACACCCGCTCAGTGGGCGTCGTTACACCCCGACACCGCCGAACGACACCGTGCCCAAGGCCCGGTAGTCGCCGCCGGGAACACCCGCCGGGCCGGCGTCACTACACACCCGCACCACCGAGCACCACCGGCCCAGAGCCGGTAGCCGCTGCCGGGAACACCGGCCAGGTCGGCGTCGTTGTACACCCGCACGAGCGAGCACCACCTGCCGCGGCCGGTAGCCGCCCCGGGAACACCCGCCGGGCGGGGCTCGTTACACACCCCGCAGTACCGAGCACCACCGGCCAAGAGCCGGTAGCCGCCCCGGGAACACCCGCCGGGTCGGCGTCGTTACTCCCTCGCACCACCGAGCACCACCGCGCCGGCCGGTGCAGCCGCCCCGGGAACACCCGCCAGGCCGGCGTCGTTACACCCCCGCACGGTCGAGCACCACCGGCCAGCCCCCCGGCCCAGCGGTGCGGGAATGACCCGCCATCGCGGACCGTTGCACCACCCCCCGCGCAGACCCCCTCTTGTCGGGTCGCCGGACAGAACTCCCTCACGAACTTTCCCCGCCGGGCACACCCCCGTGTGTCGGGCGCGTATCCCCCGGATGAAGCAGAGGAGCACGCCATCATGCGTACCGATCTGATTCGTAAGACCGCCCTGACCGCTGCTGGCCTCGCGTTCACCGGTGGCGCCATCGCCGGCCCCGTGACCACCGCCTTCGCCGCCGAGAGCACCGCCAAGCCCGTGTCGCAGACCCAGACCGACCGCAAGGGCCACGGCGAGCGGCAGCTCGGCGTGCGGTACGAGGCCCAGCCGAACTTCTACTACTGCGGCCCCGCCGCGGCCCGTAATGCGCTGAGCGTGCAGGGCAAGGACATCAGCGTGGACGCCATGGCCAAGGAGATGGGCACCACCGAGGCCGGCACCAACAGCATCAACGACATCACCCCGGTCCTGAACAAGGAAACCGGCAAGACCGACGCCTACCACTCGGTCGAGATCAGCAAGCCCGACGCCGACGCCACGCAGACCGACCAGCTGCGCGCCGACATCGTCCGCACCGTGGACAACGGTCGGGCCGTGGTCGCCAACATCGCCGGCACCAGCACCGACACCGACGGTGGTATCCACTCCTTCGAGGGCGGGCACTACATCAGCGTCGTGGGCTACCGCGACAACGGCAACGTGGTGCGGATCGCCGACTCGGCCGACCCGAACACCGCCTCCTACGACATCACCGTCGAGCACCTCGCCGACTGGATCGCCACCCGCGGCTACGCCACCAGCTAAGAGAACCAACCGACAAGGGCCGGACCCCACCACGGGGCCCGGCCCTTTCGGCATGCCCAGGGTCATTCGGCCAGGACGGCCAGGATCTGCTCGCCGTACTTGGCCAGTTTGTTCTCGCCGACGCCGCTGACCCGGGACAGCTCGGCAAGCGAGGTGGGCCCGTCGCCCGCGATCTGGCGCAGCGTCGCGTCGTGGAAGATGACGTACGCGGGAACACCCTGCTCCTTGGCGGTGGCCGCCCGCCAGGCGCGCAGCCGCTCGAAGACGGACGCGGCGGCCGGAGTCAGCTCGGCCACGACCGTGGACGAGCCGCGCGGCTTCGACGAACGGCTCGACGCCGGCTTCTCCGGCTCGCGGCGCATGGTGACGGTACGGCGGCGGCCCAGCACGTCGGCGCTCGCCTCGGTCAGGGCGAGCGTGCCGTAGTCGCCCTCGACGGCGAGCAGGCCTTCGGCGAGGAGTTGGCGGACCACGCCCCGCCACTCGGCCTCGCTCAGCTCGGTGCCGATACCGAAGACGGTCAGCGAGTCGTGGCCGTACTGACTGATCTTGTCGGTCTGCTTGCCGAGCAGGATGTCGACGCAGTGCCCGGCGCCGAACCGCTGGTTGCGTTCGCGGTCGAGGCGGAACACGGTCGACAGCAGCTTCTGGGCGGCGACCGTGCCGTCCCAGGACTCCGGCGGGTTGAGGCAGGTGTCGCAGTTGCCGCAGGCCGAGGTGTCGCTCTCGCCGAAGTATTCGAGCAGCTGCATCCGGCGGCACCGGACCGTCTCGCAGAGCGCGAGCATGGCGTCCAGGTGCGCGGCGAGGTTGCGGCGGTGCGCGAGGTCGCCGTCGGACGTCTCGATCATCTTGCGCTGCTGCACCACGTCCTGGAGGCCGTACGCCAGCCAGGCGGTGGACGGCAGCCCGTCGCGGCCGGCGCGGCCGGTCTCCTGGTAGTAGCCCTCGACCGACTTGGGCAGGTCGAGGTGGGCCACGAAGCGTACGTCGGGCTTGTCGATGCCCATGCCGAAGGCGATGGTGGCCACCATGACCAGCCCGTCCTCGCGCAGGAAGCGCTGCTGGTTGGCGGCGCGGGTCGCCGCGTCGAGGCCGGCGTGGTAGGGCAGCGCGGCGATGCCGTTGGCGGTCAGGAACTCGGCGGTCTTGTCGACCGAGGCGCGGGACAGGCAGTAGACGATGCCCGCGTCACCGGGATGCTCGTCGCGCAGCAGGGCGAGGAGTTGCTTGCGCGGCTCGCGCTTGGGCACGATCCGGTACTGGATGTTGGGCCGGTCGAAGCTGGCCACGAAGTGCCGCGCGTCGTCGAGGCCCAGCCGGGTGGCGATCTCGCGGCGGGTGGCGCTGGTCGCGGTGGCGGTCAACGCGATCCGGGGGACCTGCGGCCACCGCTCGTGCAGCATCGACAGGGCCAGGTAGTCGGGCCGGAAGTCGTGCCCCCACTGCGACACGCAGTGTGCCTCGTCGATCGCGAACAGCCCGATGCGCCCCCGGTCCAGCAGGGCCAGGGTGGACCGGACGCCGAGCGCCTCCGGCGCCAGGTAGAGCAGGTCCAATTCACCTGCGACGAAGGCCGCCTCGACCCGGCGGCGGGCGTCGAGGGTCTGCGTCGAGTTGAGGAAACCGGCGCGTACGCCGACCGCGGTGAGCGCGTCCACCTGGTCCTGCATGAGCGCGATCAGCGGCGACACGACGACCGCGACGCCGTCGCGGACCAGGGCCGGGATCTGGTAGCACAGTGATTTGCCGCCACCGGTGGGCATCAGCACCAGCGCGTCGCCGCCGGCGACGACATGGTCGATGACCTGCTGCTGGAAGCCGCGGAAGGCGTCGTAGCCGAACACCCGGCGCAGCGCCGCCAGCGCGTCGTCGGTACGCAGCTCGGTCGGGGAAGCCATCCGCGGAGTCTACGAGTTGTCCCCGACAGCACCGCCCGCCCGCCGGCCCGACGCGCCCACCGCGCCTGTCACCGCCCGGCCGTGCCGTCTCCGTCGCCCCAGCAGAGACCGCCGATGCCGGCCGCGCTGTGGAAGCCGGGGTGTCCGGTGACGTCCATGCACACCTCGTTGTCGGGGCCGCTCCGGCCGCAGAACACCGGCCCGTCGGCCGCTCGCGCTCCGTGGGACCCAGCGAGATGAGGTACGACGACAGGGCCTCCGGCTTCGCCAACGCGAAAGCGATGGCGGCCCGGACCCGCTCGGACACATCGGCCCGGTCGAGCAGCGCGCTCAGGTCGTCGTGGACGTCACGCGGTCGCCGTGACTCCTGCTCCCCGCGAGCCGATCGATTGTCCGTCACGATTCCCTGCCTCTCCGTAGCGGATGCTCACCACGAGACTGGACCAGTTGAGCTTGAAATGCAACGTCGTGATTTCTTCGAGACAAGCGCTTGAACCAAGCTCACTCCTCGGTAATAATCGATCACTCAGAGTGGAGGTGGCGATGGCGCAGGTGCCCAGTCCGACGATCAGGGCCCGCCGGCTGCGGCGCGAGTTGCGCCGCCTGCGGGACCGCACCGGCCACACCGCCGAGGAGGTCGCCAAGATCCTGGGCTGGCACCGGACCAAGGTCATCCGCTTCGAACTCGGACACTCGCGGGTGATGCCCAAGGACCTGCCCCCGCTGCTCGACCTCTACGACGCAGCCGAGGACGAGCGGGAGTCGCTGACCGCGCTGCTCCGGCAGTCGCGCCAGAAGGGGTGGTGGAGCGCGTACGGCGACGTGCTGCCGGACGACTACGTCGGCTTCGAGGCGGAGGCGACCTCGATCAGCGCGTTCGAGTGTCTGTACGTCCCCGGCCTGTTGCAGACGGAGGAGTACGTCCGCGCCATCGTCAAAGCGGGCCGCAGCACCGCCGACCAGGACGAGACCGATCGAGTGGTGGCGGCCAGGCTCGCTCGTAAGGCTCTGCTCTCCCGTGACCTGCCGCCATCGTTGTGGGCGGTGCTGGACGAGGCGGCGGTCCGACGGGTGGTCGGTGGCCCAAGGGTGATGCGCGCGCAGCTCACCCGCCTGATCGAAGCGTGCGCCATGCCCTCGGTCGAGATCCAGGTCCTGCCGTTCTCCGCCGGGGCGCACGCGGCGATGGCCGGAGCCTTCACCCTGCTGGAGTACGCCGACCCGCTGCTCGACCCGGCCGTGGTGTACCTCAGCAACGACTCCAGCACGCTGTTGCTGGAGGAGGACCGGCAGGTGGCCCGATATAGACTCATGTTCGACCACCTTCGGGCCAAGGCGCTCGACCCTGACCGCTCCGCGGACCTTCTTGCGCGGATCGCTGCCGAGGTTCCCGACTGAGTCCGACACCTTGGAGCGCTGCCGATGGCCCCCGCGAAGCTGACACGGGTTTCCTGGCGCAAGAGCAGCCGTAGCGGCGCAAACGATTCGAACTGCGTCGAGGTGGCCGTACTCTCCGGCGGGCTGGCGGTGCGGGACTCCAAGGACCCGGACGGCCCGGCGCTGGTCTTCGGCCGGGACGCCTGGTCGTCGTTCGTGACCGGCCTGCGGCGTGACCCGCGCGCCTGACCATCGCCCACGAGGCCGACGGCACCGCCACATCTCCGACCCGCCATCCGCGCCCGCCCCGGTCCCGGCCGGCGGGATAGAGTCGCTGATTGACCAATCGCGGCCGACGGTGGCCGCGGCGCCACGTCTTGGGGGTACGGGTGAGCGAGGCGCACACTGCCGGTGACGGGCAGCCGACGGCCGAGTCGGAGACCACCCTGGTGGTGGTCACCGGACTGTCCGGTGGCGGTCGTAGCACCGTGGCCCGCGCGTTGGAGAACGTCGGCTACTACGTGGTGGACAACCTGCCGCAGGCGCTCATGCTCGACATGGCCGAGCTGGCGTTCAAGGCCGGCGGGGCGGCCCGGCGTACGGCGATGGTGCTGGACGTGCGCTCGCGGGCCTTCTCCACCGACCTGGCGGGGGCGATCCGGGAGCTCAAGGAGCGCGGCTTCTCGCCCCGGGTGGTGTTCGTCGACGCCGACGACGAGGTGCTGATCCGCCGCTTCGAGAGTGTGCGGCGCTCACACCCGTTGCAGGGTGACGGGCGGCTCGCCGACGGTATCGCCGTCGAGCGGGGACTGCTGGAGGAGGCCCGCGACCAGGCCGACGTGATCATCGACACCAGCCACCTGAACGTCAACCAGCTCCGCCGCCGCATCGAGGAGCTGTTCGGCGGCGAGGACGCCCGCCGGCTGCGGGTGACCGTGCTCTCGTTCGGCTTCAAGTACGGTCTGCCGCCGGACGCCGACTTCGTGCTGGACGCCCGGTTCCTGCCCAACCCGTACTGGGTGCCGGAGCTGCGCGAGCACACCGGGCGGGAGGAGGCGGTCAGCGCGTACGTGCTGGGGCAGGAGGGCGCGGACGCCTTCGTCGCCTCGTACGCCGACCTGGTCAACGCCACCACCACGGGCTTCGAGCGCGAGGGCAAGCGGTACCTGACGGTGGCCGTGGGCTGCACCGGCGGCAAGCATCGCAGCGTGGCCATCGCCGAGGAGCTGGCCGGCCGCCTGCGTCAGGCGGGGCTGGCGGCCAACGCCCAGCACCGCGACCTGGGGCGGGAATGACGACGCGCCGGGTGGTGGCGTTCGGCGGCGGGCACGGCCTGTCGGCGTCGCTGCGCGCGCTGCGGCACTGCGCCCCGGAACTCGACCTGGACATCACCGCCGTGGTGACGGTCGGCGACGACGGCGGGTCCAGTGGCCGGCTGCGCGCCGAACGGGGTGGCCTGCCCCCGGGTGACCTGCGGCAGGCCCTGGTGGCGCTGGCCGGTGACCATCCGGCCACCCGACGCAGCGCCGGTCTCTTCCAGCACCGCTTCACGGCGGCCCAGGCTGTCCGCGTACTCCAGCATGCCGGGACCGACGCGGCCCCGGCGGCGCGCGACGCGCCCGGCGCCGACGCGGGCCCGGCGGCCCGAGCGCAGGCGGCCCCGGCGGCGGGCGGACCCGGCGCGGACGCGGACCCGGTTGCCCGAAAGCCGACGGACGCGGCCCCGGCGGCGGGCGACCCGGCCCGCGCGGACGGCCTGGCCGGGCACGCGGTGGGCAACCTGGTGCTCTGCGGGCTCATGGAGCTGCTCGGCGACCCGGTGGCGGCGTTGGAGCACGCCGGGGCGATGCTCGGCGCGGTCGGGCGGGTGCTGCCGATGTCGCGCCAGCCGGTCGACATCGAGGCGCGGGTGCGCGGGGCGGACCCGGACGCCCCGGACGAGGTGCGGACCGTGCGCGGCCAGCACCAGGTGGCGGTCACCACCGGACGGGTCGAATCGCTGCGCCTGACCCCGGTCGCCCCGGCGGCCTGCGCCGAGGCCCTCGCCGCGATCGGCGCGGCGGACTGGCTGATCTTCGGGCCGGGCAGCTGGTACACGAGCGTGCTGCCGCACCTGCTGGTGCCGCAGTTGGCCGACGCGATCGTGTCCAGCTCGGCCCGGCGGTTGGTCACGTTGAACCTGGCCGCGGAGAAGGAGACCCTCGGCCTCTCGGTCGCCGATCATCTGGCGGCGCTGCACTGGTACCTGCCCGAGCTCAAGGTGGATCTCGTGCTGGCGGACGCGAAGGCGGTGGGTGACCCGGAACCGGTCGAACGTGCGGCAGAATCGCTGGGTGCCCGCCTGGTCCTCGCCCCCGTCGCCGTCACCGACGGCACTCCCCGCCATGATCCGGCTGCCCTGGGCGCCGCGCTGGTGCCTGTCCTGGGCGCCGATCGTTAGACACGTACGTAATCACCGGCGACACGCCGGAACAGGTCCGTGAGGGGACGCACAATGGCGATGACGGCTGCGGTCAAGGACGAGCTGAGTCGGGTCGACGTGCCCAAGCCCTGCTGTCGGCGGGCGGAGATGGCCGCGCTGCTGCGCTTCGCCGGAGGGCTGCACATCGTCTCCGGCCGGGTGGTGGTGGAGGCGGAGCTGGACACCGGCGCGGTGGCGCGTCGGCTGCGCCGGGAGATCGCCGAGGTCTACGGCTACCCGAGCGAGATCCACGTGCTCGCCTCCGGCGGGCTGCGCAAGGGCAGCCACTTCATCGTCCGGGTGGTCAAGGACGGCGAGGCGCTCGCCCGGCAGACCGGCCTGCTCGACGTGCGTGGCCGGCCGGTGCGCGGGCTGCCCCCGCACGTGGTGGCGGCGAACGTCTGCTGCGCGGTCTCGGCGTGGCGGGGCGCGTTCATGGCGCACGGCTCACTCACCGAGCCCGGCCGGTCCAGCGCGTTGGAGATCACCTGCCCGGGCCCGGAGTCGGCCCTCGCGCTGGTCGGCGCGGCCCGCCGGATCGGCATCACGGCCAAGAACCGTGAGGTACGCGGGGTGGACCGGGTGGTCGTCAAGGACGGTGACGCGATCGCGGCGCTGCTCACCCGCATCGGCGCGCACTCCAGCGTGCTGGCCTGGGAGGAGCGTCGGGTACGCCGCGAGGTGCGGGCCACCGCCAACCGGCTGGCCAACTTCGACGACGCGAACCTGCGCCGCTCGGCGCGCGCCGCGGTGGCCGCCGCCGCCCGGGTCACCCGGGCGCTGGAGATCCTGGCCGACGAGGCGCCCAACCACCTCACCGACGCCGGAAGGCTGCGCCTGGAGCACCGCCAGGCGTCGCTGGAGGAGCTGGGCGCGCTGGCCGACCCGCCGCTGACCAAGGACGCCATCGCCGGTCGGATCCGCCGCCTGCTGGCGTTGGCCGACAAGCGGGCCCGCGACCTCGGCATCCCGGATACGGAAGCAGCCGTCACGCCCGACATGCTCGTGGTCTGATAGGACGGTGGGCCCGTACGGTGCGCCGGGAGCACGACCCGGCGCAGCGTGCTCCCGCACGCTCGGATAGGGTCGCTGAGTACGGCAAGGGGGCCGACACCGGCACTTCTCGTCGTGCCCACCGCCTCGGGCGGTCAGGTCCTCAGACCGCGCGGCGGGGTGGCCGAGATGAACCGTCGACGGCCGGCTCCAACGGTCGGCGCACACCATTCCCGCCGGCCCGTTGAGTCAAGCCGGCGGACCAGAACGCGAGGAGATGGGACCTGTGACCATCCGGGTTGGCATCAACGGCTTTGGCCGAATCGGCCGTAACTTCTTCCGGGCAGTGCTGGCGTCCGACGCCGACATCGAGGTCGTGGCGGTCAACGACCTGACCGACAACGGCACGCTCGCCCACCTGCTCAAGTACGACAGCATCCTGGGTCGGCTGCCGTACGAGGTGAAGGCCACCGCCGACGAGATCACCGTCGGTGGCAAGACCATCAAGGCGTTCGCCGAGAAGGACCCGGCGGCGCTGCCGTGGGGCGAGGTCGGCGCGGACGTCGTCATCGAGTCGACGGGCTTCTTCACCGACGGCACCAAGGCCAAGGCGCACGTCGACGGCGGCGCCAAGAAGGTCATCATCTCCGCCCCGGCGAAGAACGAGGACGTCACCGTGGTCATGGGTGTCAACCACGACACCTACGACCCGGCGAAGCACACCATCATCTCGAACGCCTCGTGCACGACGAACTGCCTGGCCCCGATGGCGAAGGTCCTCCAGGACACGTTCGGCATCACCAAGGGTCTGATGACGACGATCCACGCGTACACCCAGGACCAGAACCTGCAGGACGCGCCGCACAAGGACCTGCGCCGGGCGCGCGCCGCCGCGCTGAACATCGTCCCGACCTCCACCGGCGCCGCGAAGGCCATCGGCCTGGTGCTGCCGGAGCTGAAGGGCAAGCTCGACGGGTACGCGCTGCGGGTGCCGATCCCGACCGGTTCGGCCACCGACCTGACCGTCGAGGTCGGCCGGGAGACCACCGTGGACGAGGTCAACGCCGCGCTGAAGGCCGCCGCGGAGGGCCCGCTCAAGGGCATCCTGGTCTACAACGAGGACCCGATCGTCTCCGCCGACATCGTCACCGACCCGGCGTCGTGCATCTTCGACGCGCCGCTGACCAAGGTCATCGGCAACCAGGTCAAGGTCGTCGGCTGGTACGACAACGAGTGGGGCTACTCGAACCGCCTCGTCGACCTCGTCAAGCTGGTCGGTTCGTCGCTGTGAGCATCCGGACCCTCGACGACCTGCTCGCCGAGGGGGTGTCGGGTCGGCGCGTGCTGGTGCGCGCCGACCTGAACGTCCCGCTCGACAAGCAGACCGGTGCCATCACGGATGACGGACGTATCCGCGCGGTGCTGCCGACCCTCGGCGCGCTGGTCGAGGCCGGCGCGAAGGTGGTCGTCTGCTCGCACCTGGGCCGCCCGAAGGGCGCGCCCGACCCGCAGTTCAGCCTGAGCCCGGTCGCCGGGCGGCTCGGTGAGCTGCTGGGCGCTCCGGTGCACTTCGCCACCGACACGGTCGGCGAGTCGGCCCGCTCGACCGTCGCCGACCTGGCCGACGGCCAGGTCGCGCTGCTGGAGAACCTGCGCTTCAACGCCGGTGAGACCAGCAAGGACGAGGCCGAGCGGGGCGCGTTCGCCGACCAGCTCGCCGCGTTCGGCGACGCGTACGTCGACGACGCGTTCGGCGCCGTGCACCGCAAGCACGCCAGCGTGTACGACGTGCCGGCGCGGCTGCCGCACGTGGCCGGCCGGCTGGTGCTGCGCGAGGTGGAGGTGCTCTCCAAGCTGACCAGCGAGCCCGAGCGGCCGTACGTGGTGGTGCTCGGCGGGTCCAAGGTCTCCGACAAGCTTGCCGTGATCGAGGCGCTGCTACCAACGGTCGACCGGCTGCTCATCGGTGGCGGCATGTGCTTCACCTTCCTCAAGGCCCAGGGCCTGGAGGTGGGCACCTCGCTGCTGGAGAAGGACATGGTCGAGACCTGCCGCAACCTGCTGGAGCGGGCCGACGGCAAGATCATGCTTCCGGTCGACGTGGTGGTCGCGGACGCGTTCGCCCCGGACGCGGCGCACGACACGGTCCGCGTCGACGGCATCCCGAGCCACCGGCTCGGCCTGGACGTCGGCCCGGAGACGGTCGCCGGCTTCGCCGCCGCCCTGTCGCAGGCCAAGACGATCTTCTGGAACGGGCCGATGGGCGTGTTCGAGATGGCCGCCTTCGCGGCGGGCACGCGGGGCATCGCCGAGGCGATCACCAAGGCCGACGCGTTCAGCGTCGTCGGCGGCGGCGACAGCGCGGCCGCCGTGCGGGCACTGGGCCTGGACGAGTCGAGCTTCGGTCACATCTCCACCGGCGGCGGCGCCTCCCTGGAGTACCTGGAGGGCAAGACCCTCCCCGGCATCGCGGCCCTGGAGAACTGAGCATGGCGAGCACGACCCGCCGGCCACTGATGGCCGGCAACTGGAAGATGAACCTCAACCACCTCGAGGCCAACCTGCTCGTGCAGAAGCTGGCCGCGAGCCTCACCGAGAAGCAGCTCACCGACGTGGAGACCGTCGTGCTGCCGCCCTTCACCGACCTGCGCACGGTGCAGACGGCGGTGGACGGCGACAAGCTGCTGATCGGCTACGGCGGACAGGACCTCTCCCCGCACGCCTCCGGCGCGTACACCGGTGACATCTCCGGTCCGCTGCTGGCCAAGCTCGGCTGCACGTACGTGGTGGTCGGGCACTCCGAGCGGCGGGCCTACCACCACGAGGACGACACGGTCGTCAACGCCAAGGTCAAGGCGGCGCTCACGCACGGCCTGACCCCCATCCTCTGCGTGGGGGAGGGGCTGGACGTGCGCGAGCAGGGCACCCACGTGGCGCACTGCTCCGACCAGCTCGACGGGGGCCTCGCCGGGCTCACCCCCGAGCAGGTACGCCAGGTCGTCATCGCGTACGAGCCGGTCTGGGCGATCGGCACCGGCAAGACGGCCACGCCGGAGGACGCCCAGGAGGTCTGCGGCGCGGTCCGTCAGCGGTTGGCGGAGCGCTTCGACGCCGAGACGGCAGACGCCGTCCGGGTCCTCTACGGCGGCTCGGTCAAGGCGTCGAACGTCGCCTCGATCATGGCCCAGCCGGACGTGGACGGCGCCCTGGTGGGTGGCGCGAGCCTGGACGCGGAGGAATTCGCGCAGATCTGCCGGTTCCCCGAGCACATCGCTCGCTGATCGCTCGCTATTCTGGACACCGCCCGTCCACCGGCCGGTGCCGGAGTGCCCGACCTGTCCGGGCGAGGATCGCTACGAGAGGACTGCCCCCAGCCATGCCGATCTGGTTCGCATACACGTTGATCGTGTTGCTGGTCATCACGAGCGTTCTGCTCACCCTGCTCATCCTGCTGCACCGCGGTAAGGGCGGCGGGTTGTCGAGCATGTTCGGCGGCGGTGTCAGCTCCAGCCTCGCCGGCTCCTCGGTGGCCGAGAAGAACCTGGATCGCTACACCGTTCTGGTGGGTGTCGTCTGGTTCGCGGCGATCGTCGGGCTGGGTCTCTGGCTCCGTCTCCAGATGAACAGCGGCACCTGAGCCAGCCCGCCAAGTCGTACAATCTGCGCGCGGTCCGTCACTCGACGGGCCGCGCGCAGTCTTTTCTCCGCTGCACCGCGTCGCCCGCCGCCCACCCCTGCCGGCGGCGGGTCCCCTCCGACGACAGGAGCGAGCAGCCGTGCCCAGTGGCAACGTCATCCGTGGCGCCCGCGTCGGGTCCGCGCCCATGCGCCCCGACGAGCGGCACCAACCGGCCCCCCGACAGGCCGTCACCTACTGGTGCCGCAACGATCACCAGACCGACATCCGGATCGCGGCCGACGCCACGGCGCCGCCGCTGTGGGACTGCCCCCGCTGCGGGCTTCCCGCCGGCCTGGACGCCGAGAACCCGCCCGGACGCGTCCGCGCCGAGCCGTACAAGAGCCACCTGGCGTACGTGAAGGAGCGGCGTACCGCCGAGGAGGGGGAGGCGTTGCTGGCCGAGGCCCTCGCCGCGCTGCGCCGCCGACGCGGCGAATAGCCGAACGGGCCCCTCGCCGCACGGCGAGGGGCCCGTTCGTCGCGGTCAGCGGGGATCTAGCGCAGGCTGCGCAGGCGGGCCGGCACGTTCGCGGCGGCCGCGCGGTCCAACAACCAGCGGGTACGGTCCACGCCGTGCACCCCGGCGGCCGGAATCTGCACCGGCCCCGCCCCGGCCAGCGCCATGCCCACCGCGCCTGCCTTGTCGGCGCCGGCGGCCACCAGCCAGACCTCCTCGGCGGTGTTGATCGCCCCCAGGGTCAGGGTGGTCCGCACCGGCGGCGGCTTCGGGCTGCCCCGCACCGCGCTGACCGGCCGCGTGTCGTGGTGCACCGGGTGCTCGGGGAAGACCGAGGCGACGTGCCCGTCCTCGCCCACCCCGAGCATCAGCACGTCGAAGTGCGGCAGCGCGGCGTGCCCCGGCCGGGCGGCGCGGGCCAGATCCTCGGCGTACGCGGCGGCGGCAGCCTCGGGGTCGTTGCCGGCCGGGCCGTCGGAGGCCGGCATGGCGTGCACCCGGGCCGGGTCCAGCGGCACCGCGTCCAACAGGGCCGCCCGGGCCTGGGTCTCGTTGCGCTCCGGGTCGCCGGACGGCAGGAACCGCTCGTCGCCCCACCACACGTCGACCCGGGACCAGTCGACCGCGTCGCGGGCCGGCAGCTGCGCCACCGCCCGGTAGACGGCGGCGGCGACCCGACCACCGGTGAGGACCACCGCGGCCGCACCCCGGTCGGCCTGGGCGTCGAGCAGCTTCACCAGCAGTCGGGCCGCCACGGCCTGCGCCAGCAGATCGGCGTCGGCGTGGACGGCGACACTCGCCTCACTCATGCGTTGTGCCTTCGTTTCCGGACCGCTGGGCGGTCGCTGTCGCGTCGTGCCCGGACGCGGAGCGTCCGGAGGGGGCGGTCGAGGGCCGGGACGTCACGTCCCGGCCCTGCCGGTGTCGTGGTGCTCAGCTCTCGCCGCTCGTGCCGGCGTGCGCGGTGACGCCGGCCTCGGCGCGCTGGGCCGTGGCCGGATCCTTCCAGACGTGCACCCGCTGCGGCGGGCGCTGCTCCAGACCGTGCAGGCCCGCGGTCGCGCCCAACGCCTCCGCGTACACCTGGTCGGCGTCGAGGCGGCGCAGCTCCTCGGCCAGCTCGTCGCCGAGCGGCCGACGGACCAGCGGCAGCGTCCGGTCCTCCTGGCCGGTCCGCCGGAACACCGCCAGGCTGTCCTCGCGGGTCAGCGTCAGCTTGTCGCCGTTGGCGCAGGTCAACTGCACCTCGCGCATGCGGGGGAACTCGTCGCTGTCCACGCGGCGCGGCGTGACGCCGAGTCGGCTGGACAGCCAACCGGCCATCAGCGTCGCCGTCGGGTCGGTGGGCGGCGCGACGATGGTCGCCTCGGTGACCTTCGCCTCGGTGGTGTCGAACGCCCCGGCCACCAGGGTCCGCCACGGGGTGATCCGGGTCCACGCCAGGTCGGTGTCGCCCGGGGCGTAGTCCCGGGCCCGCTGGCGCAGCGCCTCCACCGGGTCGGCGGCCTGCGCGGAGTCGGTGATCCGTCGGTCGGCGACCACACCGAGGAAGTCGGTGGCGATCTCCGCGGGCGGCTCACCGTGCCACCAGGTCACCACCGGTACGTCCGGCACCAGCAGCGGCATCACCACCGACTCGGCGTGCAGGGCCAGCCGCCCGTACATCCGGGTGACCACCGCCTCGCACGGACCGAGACGACCGCCGACCACGATCTCCGCGTCCAGCCGGTTCCGGTCCCGCTCGATGTCGGAGCGGACCACGACCACCAGCCGGCACGGGTGGGCGGCGGCGGCGATGGTCGCCGCCGCCTCCGCCTCGCGCACGCGCTTCTCGTCCACCACCACGATGAGGGTGAGCGCCATGCCGCTGGCCACACCACCGGCGCTGCGCCGCTCGGCCGCCAGCGCCTTGACCACCTCGTTGCCGGTGGTGTCCCACAGCCCGATCATGCTCTTCTCCAAGCGCGGCCCTCGCGGGCCAGCATCTCGTCAGCCGCCCGCGGACCCCACTCGCCGGCCCGGTACGGCTCCGGCGTCGTACCCGCCCAGGCGTGCTCCAGCGGGTCGATGACCTGCCAGCTCTGCTCGACCTCGGCGGCGTCCGGGAACAGGGTGCGGTCCCCGATCAGCACGTCCAGGACGAGCCGCTCGTACGCCTCCGGGCTGGACTCGGTGAACGCCTCGCCGTACTGGAAGTCCATGGCGATGTCGCGGACCTCCATGGTGGTGCCCGGCACCTTCGAGCCGAACTTGAGCACCACGCCCTCGTCCGGCTGCACCCGGATGACCAACTGGTTGTTGCCCAGCGACTCCATGTCGGCGTCGTTGAACGGCAGGTGCGGCGCCTTCTTGAACATGATGGCGACCTCGGTGACCCGCCGGGGGAGTCGCTTGCCGGCCCGGATGTAGAACGGCACCTCGGCCCAGCGCCGGTTCTGGATGCCGAGGCGCACCGCCACGTACGTCTCGGTGGTGGAGTCGGCGGGGACGTCCTGCTCCTCCCGATAGCCGACCGCGCGCTCGCCGCCCACCCAGCCGGGCAGGTACTGGCCCCGGACGGTGTCCCGGGCCACGTCCTTCGGCAGGGTGATCGCCTTGAGCACCTTCAGCTTCTCGGCCCGGATCTCGTCGGCGTCGAAGCTGGTCGGCTCCTCCATGGCCACCAGGGCCAGGAGTTGCAGCAGGTGGTTCTGCAGGACGTCACGGGCGGTGCCCACGGTGTCGTAGAAGCCGGCCCGGGTGCCGATGCCGACGTCCTCGGCCATGGTGATCTGCACCGAGTCGACGTACTTGGAGTTCCACAGCGGTTCGAACAGGTTGTTGGCGAACCGCAGGGCCAGGATGTTCTGGACGGTCTCCTTGCCCAGGTAGTGGTCGATCCGGAAGACGTCCTGCCGGGTGAACACGTCGTCGACCAGGTCGTTGAGCGCCTTCGCCGACGGCAGGTCGTTGCCGAACGGCTTCTCCACCACGACCCGCCGCCAACCGCCGGACTTCTCGTTGTCGGCCATCCCGGTGCGGGCCAACTGCTTGAGCACCACCGGGAAGGCGGCCGGCGGGATGGAGAAGTAGAACGCCGCGTTGCCGGCGATGCCGTGGCTCTGCCGCAGCTCGTCCAGCGTCGAGGCCAGCGTGTCGAAGGCGGCGTCGTCGTCGAACGACCCAGGAACGAACTTGATGTTGCCGGCCAGACGCGCCCAGACCTCGTCCCGCCACGGGGTGCGGGCGTGCTTCTTGGCCGCCTCGCAGGCCAGGGTCTCGAAGTCGCCGTCGCCCCAGTCGCGGCGCGCGAAGCCGAGCACCACGAAACCGGGCGGCAGCAGCCCTCGGTTCGCCAGGTCGTAGACCGCGGGAAGCAGCTTCTTGCGGGCCAGGTCGCCGGTCACCCCGAAGATCACCAGAGCGCACGGCTCAGGGATCCGGGGCAACCGGCGGTCCTGCGGATCGCGTAGCGGGTTCACGCCTTGGGTCACGTCGTCCATCCTCACGTGCGCAGCTGACCGACCGCGTCGAGCAGTTGGGCGACCCCGGCGGCCCGGTCGGTCAAGTGCAGCCGCAGCACCGGCCGCTCCCGGCCGGCGAGGGCCTGCCGGTCGCCGGCGGCCTGTGCCGCCTGCAATTCGCCGAAGGTGTACGGCTTGCCCGGCACGTCCAGGTCCTCCGCGACCGCGCCGGTCAGCTGCAGGTAGCTGCCCACCTGCGGGCCACCCTTGTGGTACTGGCCGGTGGAGTGCAGGAACCGCGGCCCCCACCCGAAGGTGACCGGCCGACCGGACGCGCCGGCCAGCAGCGGCCGCACGCCGGCCGCGTCGGCGTCGGCGAACCGATCGAGGTACGCCATGACCGCCAGGTAGCCGTCGTCGCCGAGCCCGTCGAGCAGCCACCGCAGTACCCCGGCCAGGTCGCCCGGGGCGCCCTGCGGCGCGTACACCTCGATCGCGCCCTCGGTGAACGACGGCTTCTCCGTCGGCAGCCCCGCGGCCAGGATCTTGTTGGTGTTCTCCTTGGACTCGGTGACGTTCGGCTGGTTGAACGGGTCGATGCCGAGCACCACGCCGGCAACCGCGGTGGCGTACTCCCAGGCCAGGAACTGCGCGCCGAGCGGGCCGTTGACGGCCACGTCCGGGGCGCCGCCACCGCCCGGCACGTCGCCGGCGGCCAGCGCGCCGCCGTAGCTGACGGTCAGCACGTCGGGGCCGGTCGCGCCGGGGCTCTGCGGTGACTCCACGACCACCGGCAGGATGCCCACGCCGGCCTTGCCGGTCGACTCGGCGATGAGCTGTTCGGCCCAGTCGCCCAGGCCGTCGATGCCGGTGCCGTCGGACACCAGGGCGACCTTGTCGCGGGCCAGCGTGGCGGCGGCGCCCAGCGCGGCGCCCAGCGCCAGCGCCGGGTTGTCGCTGTCGGCGGCGAGCGACCGGGCCAACGCGTCGGCCTGGTCGATCAGCTCGGACACGTCGACGCCGGCCAGCGCGGACGGCACCAGCCCGAACGCGGTCAGCGCGGAGTACCGGCCACCCACGTTCGGGTCGGCGAGCACGGTGAACGCGCCCATCTCGGTCGCGGTCGCCGCCAGCGGCGAGCCCGGGTCGGTGACGATGACGAAGTGCCGGCCGGCCTCCGCCTCGGTCATCCCGGCGTCCAGGAACGCCTGCCAGTAGGCGCGGCGGTGGCTGTCGGTCTCCACCGTCGAGCCGGACTTGCTGGCGACCACCACCACGGTGCGTTCCAGCCGGTCACCGAGGGCCGCCCGGACCTGGCCCGGGTCGGTGGTGTCCAGCACGGTCAACGGCCGGCCCAGGGTCCGCGTGATCACCTCGGGGGCGAGCGACGAGCCACCCATGCCGGCGAGTACGACGTGGTCCAGGTCCGCCAGCTCCGCCTTCAGCTCGGCGAGCTGCGCCAGCAGCTCCCGGCTGCGCTGGTGGGTGTCCACCCAACCGAGCCGGATCTTCGCCTCGGCCTCGGCGTCCGGACCCCACAGGGTGGCGTCCTTGGCGGCCAGCCGCCCGGGGACGCCGGCCTTGACCAGCGCCTCCCGGGTCGAGGCGGGCGCGGCCTTGTCGACCGCGTCCGCGCCGTACACGGCGAGCCCAGCAGCGGCCTCCGCCGGCTGGTTCAACACGTCGCTCATGCCGTCACTCCACTTCGCTGCGTGCTGATCGGCTCGCTCACGCGCCACCGGCCTTCTCGGCCGCCTTGGCGTTGCCCTTGGCGGCCTTGTTCGGAGCGCCCTCGCCCGTGCCGGCCGCCTTCAGCGACTTGCTGACGCCGTCGAGCAGCTCCTGCCAGCTCGCCTCGAACTTCTCCACGCCCTCGCGCTCCAGGGTGGCGATCACGTCGGCCATGTCCACCCCGACCGACTCCAGGTCCGCGAAGACCTTGCGGGCCGCGTCGTAGGACCCGGTGACGGTGTCGCCGCGGGTCTCGCCGTGATCGGCGTACGCGTGGATGACCGACTCCGGCATGGTGTTGACCGTTCCGGCGGCGATCAGCTCCTCGACGTAGATGACGTCCCGGTAGTCCGGGTTCTTCGTCGAGGTGGAGGCCCACAGCGGCCGCTGCGGGTGCGCGCCGGCCGCCTCGAGCGCCTTCCAACGGTCCGAGGAGAAGACCTCGGTGTAGCGCTCGTACGCGAGCTGCGCGTTGGCCACGGCGGCCTTGCCGCGCAGCGCCTTGGCCTGGTCCGAGCCGATCTTCTCCAGCCGCTTGTCGACCTCGGAATCCACCCGGGAGACGAAGAACGACGCCACGGAGCCGATGGTGGACAGGTCGTGGCCATTGGCCTTGGCCCGCTCCAGACCGGTCAGGAAGGCCTCCATGACCGCCGAGTAGCGGTCCAGGCCGAAGATCAGCGTGACGTTGACGCTGATCCCCTCGGCGAGCGTGTCGGTGATCGCCGACAGGCCCTCCTCGGTGGCCGGGATCTTGATGAAGAGGTTGGGCCGGTCGACCAGCCACCACAGCGCCTTGGCCTCGGCGACCGTCTTGTCGGCGTCGTGCGCGCTGCGCGGGTCCACCTCGATCGAGACCCGGCCGTCCACGCCGGCGCTGCCGTCGTACGACGGGCGCATCACGTCGCAGGCCCACCGTACGTCGTACGTGGTGAGCATCCGGACGGCCTCTTCCACGTCCACGCCACGGATGGCCAGGTCGCGCAGCTGCCAGTTGTACTCGTCGGCGTCGCTGAGCGCCTTCGCGAAGATGGTCGGGTTGGTGGTCACCCCGGCCACGTGCTTCTCGCGGCGGAGCTGGTCCAGCCCGCCGGAGCTCAGTCGCACCCGGGAGAGATCGTCGAGCCAGACCGCCACACCCGCGGCGGTGAGCTCATTCAGCTTGTCGGTCATGCCGTCCACGCTCCCTCAGTTGCCGGTCGTGAAACCGGTGATGTCGCCCACCCGGGCCAGCGAGGCGTGCGCCGCCGCCACGATCCGGTCGGGGGTGAACCCGAACTGCTCGAAGAGCACGGTGTGCGGGGCGCTCGCTCCGTAGTGCTCCAGGCTGACGCTCTCGCCCAGGTCACCCACGATTCCGCGCCAGGACATCGCGATGCCCGCCTCCACGCTCACCCGTGCCTTTACCCCGCGCGGGAGCACCGACTCCCGGTACGCCTCGTCCTGCTCGTAGAACCACTCCTGGCAGGGCATCGAGACGACCCGGGTCGGGGTGCCGTCCGCCTCCAGCCGCTCCCGGGCGGTCAGCGCGAGCTGCACCTCGGACCCGGTGGCGACGATGATCACCTGGGGCTTGCCGTTGGACGCCTCGGCCAGCACGTAACCGCCCTTGGCCACGCCGGCCACGTCGCCCAGGACGTCCCGGTCCAGGGTCGGCAGCGGCTGGCGGCTCAGCGCCAGCGCGGTCGGCCGGTCGGTGTGCTCCAGCGCCTGCCGCCAGGCCCACGCCGTCTCGTTGGCGTCCGCCGGGCGGACCACGTCCAGGCCCGGAATCGCCCGCAGCGCGGTCAGGTGCTCCACCGGCTGGTGGGTCGGGCCGTCCTCGCCCAGGCCGATCGAGTCGTGCGTCCAGACGTACGTCACCGGCAGCTTCATCAGCGCGGCGAGCCGTACCGACGGGCGCATGTAGTCGCTGAACACCAGGAACGTGCCGCCGTACGGGCGGGTGCCTCCGTGCAGGGCGATGCCGTTCAGGATCGCGCCCATGGCGTGCTCACGGATGCCGAAGTGCAGCGTGCGGCCGTACTCGTGGCCCGGGAAGTCCTTGGTGGCGTGCGACGCCGGGATGAACGACGGCTCGCCCTTCATGGTGGTGTTGTTGCTCTCGGCCAGGTCGGCCGAGCCGCCCCACAGCTCCGGCAGCACCGGCGCGAGCGCCTCCAGCACCTTGCCGGACGCGGCCCGGGTGGCCACACCCTTGGCGTCGGCGGGGAAGACCGGCAGCGCGTCGGTCCAGCCGTCGGGCAGCACCCGACCGGCGAGCCGCTCGTAGAGCGCGGTGCGCTCCGGGTTGGCCTTCTTCCAGGCGTCGAACGACGCGGTCCACTCCTGCTCGGCGTCGGAGCCACGACCCATCACCGTGCGGGCGTGACCCAGCACCTCCTCGTCGACCTGGAAGGTCTGCTCCGGGTCGAAGCCGAGGATGCGCTTGGTGGCCTTGACCTCGTCGGCGCCGAGCGCCGAACCGTGGATCTTGCCGGTGTTCTGCTTGTTGGGCGCGGGCCAGCCGATGATGGTGCGCAGCGCGATGAACGAGGGGCGGGTGGTCTCCGCCTTGGCGGCCATCAGCGCGTCGTACAGCGCCTCGACGTTCTCGTGGTAGTCGCCCTGGTCGGCGTCGCCGCTGCGCCAGTCGACGGTCTGCACGTGCCAGCCGTACGCCTCGTAGCGGGCCGCCACGTCCTCGCTCTTGGCGATGCGGGTGTCGTCCTCGATCGAGATCTCGTTGTCGTCGTAGATCAGCGTGAGGCTGCCCAGCTGCTGGTGCCCGGCGAGGGCGCTGGCCTCGTGGCTGATGCCCTCCTCGATGTCGCCGTCGGAGGCGATGCACCAGATGTTGTGGTCGAAGATCGACGTGCCCGGCTCGGCCTCCGGGTCGAACAGGCCACGCTCGCGGCGGGCCGCCATGGCCATGCCGACGGCGTTGCCCAGACCCTGCCCGAGCGGGCCGGTGGTGGTCTCGACGCCCGGCGTGTGGCCGTGCTCCGGGTGGCCCGGGGTCATCGAGCCCCACTGGCGCAGCGACTTCAGGTCGTCCAGGCTCAGCGGGTAGCCGGACAGGAAGAGCTGGATGTAGAGGGTCAGGCTGGAGTGGCCGGCGGAGAGCACGAACCGGTCCCGGCCGGGCCAGTTCGGGTCGGCCGGGTTGTGCCGCATGACCCGGTTGAAGAGAAGATAGGCCGCGGGCGCGAGGCTCATCGCGGTGCCCGGGTGGCCGTTGCCGGATTTCTCCACGGCATCCATGGCCAGCACGCGGACGGTGTCGACGGCCCGGCGATCGAGATCGGACCAGTTCAGTGCGGAGTGCTCGGGTCGGTTGGCAGCCACGATGGTTGTGCTCCTCGGCAGATGGGCGGAACCCTCACTGGTGACCCTATCGAGCGTGACTAAACGTCCGCCCGGGGATCTCGCATGGTGTGCGGTACGTGATGGTGGCCCAGGTCGTTCAACCCGGTGGTGTGACGGCCCGCACCGTTGTCGGGTCGGCCGGGCAGCCAAAACGACGACGCGTAGTGTGTGGGTCGGTGTGCGGTCCCCGAGCGGGCCTCGCCGATCCGATCTCCCCGTGCCGATGCCGGAAGGTGGCAATCCGTGAGCATGATCACCGAGCGCCCCGCGAGCAACCCCGCCGGGCAGCCCCCGGCACGGGCGGCCGAGGGTCCGGTGGCGCGGCGGGACGTGCGCGCGATCGTGTCGGCGTACGTGGCGCTGACCAAGCCGCGCATCGTCGAACTGCTGCTGGTCACCACCATCCCGGCGATGATGCTCGCCGAGGGCGGCCTGCCGCCGCTGTGGCTGATGGCGGTGGTGCTCGTCGGTGGCTCGCTCGCGGCGGGGGCGGCAAGCGTCATCAACTGCTACATCGACCGCGACATCGACCAGTTGATGCGGCGGACCAAGCGGCGTCCGCTGCCGGCGCACACCGTGTCACCGCGGAGCGCGCTGGTCTTCGGTCTGGTGCTGGCGGCGGTCTCGATCGTGCTGATGGCGGTGTTCACCAACCTGCTCGCCGCCGGTCTGACGCTCGCCGCGATCGTCTACTACGACGTCATCTACACGATGTGGCTCAAGCGCTCCACCCCGACGAACACGTTCTGGGGCGGCGCCTGCGGCGCGGCGCCGGTGCTCATCGGCTGGGCGGCGGTCACCGGCGGGCTCGCCCCGGCCGCCTGGGCGCTGTTCGCGGTGGTCTTCTTCTGGCAGATGCCGCACTTCTACCCGCTCGCCATGAAGTACAAGGACGACTACGCCCGTGCCGGCATCCCGATGCTGCCCGTGGTGGCCTCGACCCGCCGGGTGAACGCCGAGATCCTGATCTTCGCCTGGCTCACCGTGCTCACCTCCCTGGCTGTCTGGCCGCTGGGGCTCAGCGCGATCTACGGGGTCCCCACCCTCGTCGTGGGCGCCATCTTCATCCTCGAGGCGCACAAGCTCTGCCGACGGGCGACGCGCGGCGAGGCGGTCAAGCCGATGCGGCTGTTCCACTGGTCGACGACGTACCTGACGATCGTGTTCGTGGCCGTCGCGCTCGACGCGCTGATCTGACCCCGACCGCGCGGGGCCTCCGGTTTTCGCCGGCAATCCTCTGAACACTCATCATCATGGATGAGTTGTCCCGCTTTAACGTCACATCAGAGTAACTTTCGGCATGAGTCGGATCGGCTCAACCTGCGAGGGCTGCGGCCGGGTTTGCTCCGGAAGTTGAGGCGGGAAAGTCTGGATTTAAGCGGACAAAGAGTCTGTGCTCCTCCTTAAACCTGTAGGTAATTGGCATCACAAAAGGTTCATGGTTCTCGCCCGCGCGAGTGGAACTCTGCTTAGGCTTCGCGTCATGGCAGATGGTTCCGATACGACGCTGACGGCCGAGCAGACCTCCGGCGAGCAGGCCCCGCACGGTCTGGTCGCGGGTCTCAAGTCGTTCGCCGCCGCGCACGGCGGCGCGAAGGCCGTCATCGAGTACGTCGGTAAGCGCGGCGCACGGATCGTCCTCGTGGGCGGCGACGGTGAGTGGGGCGACCAGTTCGCCGAGGACACCGTCACGGCCCGGGAGGCGTGCGCCAAGGCGGGAGTCACCGTCGAGAACGCCTGGGAGCGTGAACTGATGGACCAGATGCGTCCGAGCAACGACCTCTGGCGGTCGATGGCCCGGCGCACGATGGCCCGCTGAGATAGATAGCTGAATTGACCAACCACCACCAGTCGACCCGGGGGAAACCCCGGGTCGACCTATATCGGCGTGTAGCTGGTGAGGAGCATGTCGCGGTGACCCCCGGCGGGGTTGTCCGCCACCAGGTCGCTCACGTTGTGGCGCAGTCGGCGGTCGTCGGCGTAGAGGCTGGCGAACCGTCCGCTCAGGGTCTGCTGCTCCACCGGCGACCCGTCGTGGTCGTAGAGCGAGGTGGCGCCGCCGGTGACCCCCTGCCGCCCGATGTGGTGCAGGGCGATGAAATCGAAGCCGTCGCGGTGCACGCCCTCCGGTGACGGACGTCCGGGCTGGTTGTCGGCCGTGACCCGGACCAGGTGGACGTGCGCCAGGAACCCGTCACCCGCAGCGGTGGCGAGTGGGGCGAACAGCCAGGCGTCGAAGCGCAGGAGGTCCAGCAGGAGCGGGTTGGTCGCGACCTCGGTGGGCAGTGCCGCGAAGGTCCGCTCCGTCCCGCCGGCGAAGGGGTTGTGCTCGCTGCTCTGGAAGTAACCCCGCTGCTCGACCGGCATCACCTCATCCCGCTGCGGGTCGCACCGGTAGACGCCGTGCCGCCTGCGCCGGTAGGTGCCGCCCCGCAGATAGGGGTCCAGCGGCAGGGTCGACCAGGCCGCCAGCAGGTTCTCCAGGGCTGCCTGCCGCGTCTCCGGCACCCGGAACGCGGACGACGGGACGAAGGCGTAGCCCACCTCGCGCACTCGGCGACGCACATCCTCCGGGTCGGCGACCAGTCGCTGCGCCGTCATGCCTTGTCGGTCCTGTTCAACAGGATCTCGTTGACCCACGGATGCCACGCCGGATGACGGTGGTGGAAGGTGCACAGCTCTGGACTGGCGTCGAGCATCTCGAGGATGTAGTGCCGCCAACCTTCCTGGTCGCGGCGGCTGAGTTCCTCCTGGCGCCGCCAGATCCACTCGAAGACGTCCAGGACGAGTTCGGCGGCCGCTTCCACCCGGTGTCGGTCGACGTCATCCTCGGCGAGTCGCGCCCCGTCGTAGAAGTACGGCCGCAGGTCCGGCTGGGCCAGGAAGAGCCGGTCGACCTCGAGGAACAGGTCTGTGCTCCGGTCGTACGCCGCGAATCGGGTGTCCGTACGGGTGTAGCGCAGCGCGACCGCGCCTGACCCCAGCGACACCAGGAGCGCGAAGACGGAGACGACATCACTCAGAACCATCGACACCCCTAGATCGAGCTTTGTGATCGCAGGGTAGCAACGCGCCGAGAACGTCGAAGCCCGCCGATGATGCTCAGCGGGGCGCGCGATGGTCAGGCGGTGACCGCGAGCGCCGTCTCGGCCGGGGGCGCGACGCGTTCGGGGGTGACCGGGTGGCGTTCGCGGGTGGACCACTGGACCGACAGTGCGGCCAGCAGCACCAGGCACGAGCCGAGCATGTGCGCGCCGACCAGGAGCGCCGGCACGTGGGTGAAGTACTGCACGAAGCCGATCAGCCCCTGACCCAGCTCCACCGCCAGCAGGACGAGGGCGGCCCGGGTGGCTCGTCGCGCGCCCACCGCGCGGAACGCGAAGACGAGCGCCACCGACAGGCCGATCAGCAGGAAGACCCCGTCGGCGTGCACCTGGGAGATGGACTCCGGGTCCAGGCCGTTGCGGGCCGCGCCGTGGTCGCCGGCGTGCGGGCCGCTGCCGGTGACCCAGGTGCCGATCACCAGCACCGCGACGGTGACGCCGGTGGTGATCCGGGCGAGCGTGCGCAGGGGAGTGGGCACCACGGCGACCGTCGGGCCGTCCGGGTCGCCGATCCGCCGCCAGAGGGCGTACGCGGCGGCGATCACCGCCATCGAGGCGAGGAAGTGCAGCCCGACCACCCACGGGTTGAGGTTGGTGAGCACCGTGATGCCGCCGATCACCGCCTGGGCGGGAATGCCCAGGAACACGGCGACGGCCAGCGCCAGGAGCCCGGGTCGGCGGGGCCGGTGGGTCAGCACCGCCAGCACGGTGGCCAGCGCGATGAGGCCGACCGCGAAGGTCAGCATCCGGTTGCTGAACTCGATCACCCCGTACACGCCCATCTCGGGGGTGGTGACGTACGAGTCGTCGGTGCACCGGGGCCAGGTGGGGCAGCCGAGGCCGGACGCGGTCAGCCGGACCGCCCCGCCGGTGACGACGATCGCCACGTTCGCGATGATCGAGGCGAGCGCGAGGCGGCGCAGCAGGACGCCGGATACCGGACGGACGATTCGGTTCACGGCGCAAATCCTACGCACCGTAGTGATCGAGGTTCGTCCGACTCCGTGGGCTCGGTGGTTCGGATCACCGGGGCCCGGGTTTGCGACCCTCCGGGCAATTACGTAACGTTGGCGTTGTGAAAAACGCGGCGGCGCTCTCCGGGCACCAGCCGGCGGCTGTCCCGGCCGTCGGCGCGTCCGCGTCCGCCCTCGTCGGGGCCGCGTCGTCCGTGCTGGGCGGCTCCCCGACGGAGACCTCCACCCGGGACCGCGTCACCCAGTTGCTCCTGGAGCGGGGTGCGACGACCGCCGCGCAGCTCGGTCTCGCGCTCGGCCTCAGCCCGGCGGCGATCCGCCGGCACCTGGACGCGATGCTCGCCGACGGTGACGTCGTCGCCCGCGAGCAGACGGTGCAGGGCAGCCGGGGCCGGGGTCGTCCGGCCAAGGTGTTCGTGCTGACCGAGGCGGCTCGGGTTCGCTGTGGCACGCACCACTACGACAACATGGCCACCGCGGCGCTGCGCTGGATCGCCCGCAACGGTGGCCCGGAGGCGGTCGAGACGTTCGCCGCCGAGCAGGTCTCCGCGCTCGAGTCGCGCTGCCGCGCCGCCATGGAGGACGCCGGCGACGACCCCCTCGCGCGGGCCGAGGCGCTCGCCGGAGCGCTGACCGCCGAGGGCTACGCTGCCAACGCGACCACGATCGCCTCCGGCGGCCAGCTCTGTCAGCACCACTGCCCGGTGGCGCACGTGGCCGCCGAGTTTCCCCAGCTGTGCGAGGCCGAGACCGCGGTTATCTCCCGTCTGGTCGGCACCCACGTGCAGCGCCTGGCCACCATCGCGCACGGCGACGGGGTGTGCACGACGCACATCCCGACCCAGCCGGGCCGTGCTCCATCCGGTAATCCCGTCACCACTGTGAGGACAGATAGATGACCGAGCAGATCGTCCAGCCCCTGACCCAGGAAGAGCAGCTCGCCGCCCTGGGCCGCTACGAGTACGGCTGGTCCGACCCGGACGTCGCCGGGGCGGTTGCCCAGCGCGGCCTCAACGAGGCGGTGGTGCGGGACATCTCGGCCAAGAAGAACGAGCCGGCCTGGATGCTCGACCTGCGCCTGAAGGGTCTGCGGCTGTTCGGCCGCAAGCCGATGCCGGCCTGGGGCGCGGACCTCACCGGCATCGACTTCGACAACATCAAGTACTTCGTGCGGTCCACCGAGAAGCAGGCCACCAGCTGGGAGGACCTGCCCGAGGACATCAAGAACACGTACGACCGGCTGGGCATCCCCGAGGCGGAGAAGCAGCGGCTGGTCGCGGGTGTCGCGGCGCAGTACGAGTCGGAGGTCGTCTACCACAAGATCCGTGAGGACCTTGAGGAGCAGGGCGTCATCTTCCTGGACACCGACACCGCGCTGCGCGAGCACGAGGACATCTTCAAGGAGTACTTCGGCACAGTGATCCCGGTCGGCGACAACAAGTTCGCCGCGCTGAACACCTCCGTGTGGTCCGGTGGCTCGTTCATCTACGTGCCGAAGGGTGTGCACGTGGAGATCCCGCTGCAGGCCTACTTCCGGATCAACACGGAGAACATGGGCCAGTTCGAGCGGACGCTGATCATCGTCGACGAGGGCGCGTACGTGCACTACGTCGAGGGCTGCACCGCGCCGCTCTACTCCTCCGACTCGCTGCACAGCGCGGTCGTGGAGATCATCGTCAAGAAGAACGCGCGCTGCCGTTACACGACCATCCAGAACTGGTCGAACAACGTCTACAACCTGGTCACCAAGCGCGCCGTTTGCCACGAGGGCGCGACCATGGAGTGGGTCGACGGCAACATCGGCTCCAAGGTGACCATGAAGTACCCGGCGGTCTACATGACCGGCGAGCACGCCAAGGGCGAGGTGCTCTCGGTGGCGATGGCCGGCGAGGGTCAGCACCAGGACGCCGGCGCCAAGATGGTGCACGCGGCACCGCACACGAGCAGCACCATCGTGTCGAAGTCGATCGCCCGTGGCGGCGGCCGGACCTCGTACCGGGGTCTGGTGCAGGTGCTGGAGGGATCGCACCACAGCCGCAGCACGGTCAAGTGTGACGCGCTGCTGGTCGACACCATCTCCCGCTCGGACACGTACCCGTACGTGGACATCCGCGAGGACGACGTGTCGATGGGGCACGAGGCGACCGTTTCCAAGATCAGCGACGACCAGCTCTTCTACCTGATGAGCCGGGGCCTGAGCGAGGACGAGGCGATGGCCATGATCGTCCGTGGCTTCATCGAGCCGATCGCCAAGGAGCTCCCGATGGAGTACGCGCTGGAGCTGAACCGGCTCATCGAGCTCCAGATGGAGGGCGCGGTCGGCTGACGCCGCCCGTACCACCAGACACCGTCGTCGCAGCAGAGAACAGACCAAGGAAGAGATGACTACCCAGGCTTCCGCGCCGCCGCCCAGCACCAAGTCGCAGGCGCTGCGCTCGTACGACGTCGCCGACTTCCCGGCCCTCACCGGCCTGGAGGAGGACTGGCGTTTCACCCCGCTCAAGCGCCTCCGCGGTCTGACCGGCGACGTGCCGGCCGCCGCCGGCACGGTCCGGCACGAGTACGGCGACCTGCCCGAGGGCGTGTCGATCACCTGGATCGGCCGCGACGACGAGCGGATCGGCAGCGTGCTCACCCCGGTGGACCGGGTCAGCGCGCTGGCGTACGGCGCTGCCGGCGATGCCCTGTTGGTCCGGGTCGCCCCGGACGTGGTGCTCGGCCAGTCGGTGGGCCTGCGGGTGGTCGGCACGGACGCCGGGCAGCCGGCGTTCGGGCACACGTTCGTCGAGATCGGCCGCTTCGCCGAGGCGACCCTGGTGCTGGAGCACGTCGGCTCGGCCACCCTGGCCGACAACGTCGAGGTGGCCGTGGCCGACGGCGCGAAGCTGACGCTGGTCACGGTCGCCGACTGGGCCGACGACGCGGTCCAGGCCCAGCACCTGAAGGTCAAGCTGGGCCGTGACGCCAAGGTCGTCCACATCCAGGTGTCCCTGGGCGGCGACCTGGTCCGGCAGTTCACCAGCGTGAAGTACACCGGCCGGGGCGGCGAGGCCGAGCTGTACGGCGTCTACTTCGCCGACGGCGGCCAGCACCTGGAGCACCGGCAGCTCGTCGACCACAACGTGCCGGACTGCCGTAGCTACGTCGGCTACCGCGGCGCGTTGCAGGGCGCGGACGCGCACACCGTCTGGGTCGGCGACGTGCTGATCCAGGCCGAGGCGACCGGCACCGACACGTACGAGATCAACCGGAACCTGCTGCTCACCGACGGCGCGCGGGCGGACTCCGTACCCAATCTGGAGATCGAGACCGGCGAGATCGCCGGCGCTGGCCATGCCAGCGCGACCGGCCGCTTCGACGACGAGCAGTTGTTCTACCTGATGGCCCGGGGTATCCCGGAGGGTGAGGCCCGCCGCCTGGTGGTCCGCGGCTTCTTCGCCGAGGTGATCAACAAGATTCCGGTCGAGGAGTTGCGCGAGCGCCTGGGCGACGCGATCGAGGCCCGGCTGGCGAGCGGGAGGAGTGAGCTTGCGAGCCCCGCACTCGCGAGCGAGGACTTCACCGCGAAGGCCGGCGCCTGATGATCCGGATCTGCTCCACCGAGGACGTGCCGAAGGGCACCGCCATCCGCGCGGAGGTCGACGGCACGCCGATCGCGCTGGTGCACGCCGAGGACGGCCAGTTCTACGCCGCCTACGACGAGTGCTCGCACGCTGCGGTCGCCCTCTCCGAGGGTGAGGTCGACGGCTGCACGCTGGAGTGCTGGTTGCACGGCTCGCGCTTCGACCTGCGCACCGGCGCGCCCAGCGGCCTGCCCGCCACTGAACCCGTACCCGTCTACCCCGTCGAAGTCCGCGACGGCGACATCTACCTGAGCCTGACGCCGAGTAATGGAGTGACCCGATAATGAGCACCCTGGAGATCCGCGACCTGAAGGTGTCGGTCAAGCTGCCCGAGGGTGAGCTCAAGCCGATCCTGGCCGGCGTCGACCTGACCGTGAAGTCCGGTGAGACCCACGCCATCATGGGCCCCAACGGCTCCGGCAAGTCCACCCTGGCGTACTCGATCGCCGGTCACCCCAAGTACGAGATCACCGGCGGCTCGGTGACCCTGGACGGCGAGGACGTCCTCGCCATGACGGTCGACGAGCGGGCCCGCGCCGGCCTCTTCCTGGCCATGCAGTACCCGGTCGAGGTGCCCGGCGTCTCGGTGGCGAACTTCCTGCGGACCGCCAAGACCGCCGTCGACGGCGAGGCGCCGAAGCTGCGTACCTGGGGCGGCGAGCTGCGCGGCGCGATGGAGCGCCTCCAGATGGACCCGGCGTTCGCCCAGCGCAACGTCAACGAGGGCTTCTCCGGCGGTGAGAAGAAGCGGCACGAGATCGTCCAGCTGGAGCTGCTCAAGCCGAAGATCGCCATCCTCGACGAGACCGACTCGGGCCTCGACGTGGACGCGCTGCGCGTGGTCAGCGAGGGCGTGAACCGGGTCCGCGACACCGGCGACACCGGCGTGCTGCTGATCACCCACTACACGCGGATCCTGCGCTACATCAAGCCGGACCACGTGCACGTCTTCGTCGCCGGTCGGATCGTCGAGCAGGGCGGCCCGGAGCTGGCCGACAAGCTCGAGGCCGAGGGTTACGAGCGGTACGCCGCCGGGGCCGGTTCGGCCAAGGCCTGAGTGGGAGAGGCGCTGTCGAGATGACCAGCATCGCGATCCCCGAGGGGATGCCGCAGTACGACGACGTGCCACGTTTCGACGTGGCCCGGGTGCGCGCCGACTTCCCGATCCTCGATCGGGAGATCAACGGGCATCCGCTGGTCTACCTCGACAGCGCCAACACCTCGCACAAGCCCCGGCAGGTGCTCGACGTGCTCGACGAGCACTACGCGCGGCACAACGCCAACGTCTCGCGCTCGGTGCACACGCTGGGTACCGAGGCCACCGAGGCGTACGAGGGGGCGCGGGCCAAGCTCGCCGCGTTCATCAACGCGCCGAGCGTCGACGAGGTGGTGTTCACCAAGAACTCCACCGAGGCGATCAACATCGTGGCGTACGCCTTCTCGAACGCCTCGCTGCGTCCGGACGGTGACCCCCGGTTCCGGCTCGGCCCCGGCGACGAGGTGGTGATCTCCGAGATGGAGCACCACTCGAACATCGTCCCGTGGCAGCTGCTCTGCGAGCGCACCGGCGCGACCCTGCGCTGGTTCCCGGTCACCGACCAGGGCCGGCTCGACGAGTCGGGCCTGGAAGACCTGGTCACCGAACGGACGAAGATCGTCTCGCTGGTGCACATGTCGAACATCCTCGGCACCGTCAACGCCACCTCCCGGATCACCGCGCGGGTGCGCGAGGTGGGCGCGCTGCTGCTGCTGGACTGCTCCCAGTCCGTGCCGCACCTGCCCATCGACGTGCTCGACCTGGACGCCGACTACATCGTGTTCACCGGGCACAAGATGCTCGGCCCGACCGGCATCGGCGTGCTCTGGGGGCGCGGTGAGCTGCTGGCGGCAATGCCGCCCGTGCTGGGTGGCGGCTCGATGATCGAGACGGTGACCATGGCCGGTTCGACGTTCGCCGCGCCGCCGGCCCGCTTCGAGGCGGGCACCCCGCCGATCGCCGAGGCGGTCGCGCTGGGCGCGGCGGTCGACTACCTCACCGGCATCGGGATGCCGGCGATCCAGTGGCACGAGAAGGAGCTGACGGCGTACGCGCTGGACGCCCTCGGCTCGGTGCCCGACCTGCGGATCTTCGGTCCGACCGTACCGATCGGCCGGGGCGGCACCATCTCGTTCGCCCTGGGCGACGTGCACCCGCACGACGTGGGCCAGGTGCTCGACTCGCTGGGCGTGCAGGTGCGGGTGGGTCACCACTGCGCCAAGCCGGTGTGCAGCCGGTTCGGCGTCCCGGCGATGACCCGGGCGTCGTTCTACCTCTACACCACCACGGGGGAGATCGACGCCCTGGTGGGTGGTCTGGAGCAGGTACGGAAGGTGTTCGACTGATGGTCCAGCTCGACCAGCTCTACCAGGAGATCATCCTGGATCACTACAAGCATCCGCACGGGCGGGGCCTGCGTGACGCCGACGACCCGGGCGACCAGGTCGCCGAGGCGCACCACGTCAACCCGACCTGCGGCGACGAGGTCACCGTCCGGGTGGCCACCGACGGCACCGTGCTGCACGACATATCGTACGACGGGATGGGCTGCTCGATCAGCCAGGCCTCGGCGAGCGTCCTGCACGAGTTGCTGCGGGGGCGGGGCGCCGGGGAAGCATTCGAGGTGCACGCGGCGTTCGTCGAGTTGATGTCCGGACGTGGCCAGGTCACGCCGGACGAGGACGTACTCGGTGACGGGGTCGCCTTCGCGGGCGTGGCCCGCTATCCCGCCCGGGTCAAGTGCGCGCTGCTGCCGTGGATGGCGTTCAAGGACGCGGCGGCACGCGCCGGTGTGAGCGTGAGCCCGGAGGTGAAGGCGTGAGCGAGCGTCAGCGGTTCGGCGCGGCGGCGCCTCATGGCGTCACGGAGCGAAGCGGAGAGATGGCATGAGCAGCGAGAACACGGCTACTGCGGCGACGCCGGAGGCCGACGAGACCGTCACGGCGCAGACCGGCGCGGTGAGTGGCGACGCCGCTCTTCCGACGGGCGATGCTCCAGCGGCGGGCGATGCCGCCGCCCCGGAGGGTGGCGTCAGCAAGGCCATGATCGCCGACATCGAGGAGGCGATGAAGGACGTCGTCGACCCGGAGTTGGGTATCAACGTGGTCGACCTGGGCCTGGTGTACGGGGTGCACGTCGACGACGAGAACGTCGCGACCCTGGACATGACGCTCACCTCGGCGGCGTGCCCGCTGACCGACGTGATCGAGGACCAGGCCCGGCAGGCGCTGACCACCGGCCCCGGCGGCGGCCTGGTCAACGACATCCGGATCAACTGGGTGTGGCTCCCGCCGTGGGGTCCGGACAAGATCACCGACGAGGGTCGGGACCAGCTCCGTTCCCTCGGCTTCAACGTCTGACCTCGTTCACCGCTCGTCGAGCGCGGCACCCGTCCGGGTGCCGCGCTCGATCGCGTTGAAGGCGAAATCAATAGTGGAACGGATCGTTCCGGTCTGATACGCTGAGCTTAGAACGGAGCGGAACGTTCCGTTTCGCGAGGTTACTCGACGGGTCAGCGGAGAGGGTCGGGACAATGAACGAGACGGCAGCGGGGCAGTGGCGGATCGTGCTCGACGAGGCGCACCGGGCGCTGCGGGTGACCGCCGAGGGGATTCCGGCCGATGCCTGGGACCTCTCCACCCCCTGCGAGCGGTGGACGGTCACCCAGGTGCTCCAGCACGCGACCGGCGACCAGCTCGCGTACGTCGCGGCGATCACCGGCGGGTCGGGGCCGGCGGAGGACCCGTTCGCGCCCTCCGGGCGGATCGAGGGGAACAAGCTGGCCGACGTGTACGCGGCCCTCGACGCGTCCGCCCGCGCCTGGGCGGGAGTCGCCGACGACGAGCCGCAGGTGCCGACGCCCCTGCCGCACGGTGCGCTGCCGGTCCACCCGGCTGCCGTCGCCGCCGCCCTCGACGCGGCGGTGCACGCCTGGGACATCGCGGTCGCCACCGGTCAGCCGTCCCCGTTGACCGACGACCTGGCCCGCCCCCTGCTCGAGGTCGCCCGGCAGATCGTCGAGCCGCTGCGGACCTACGGCGCGTACGCGGCGGCGCTCGACCCGGGGGCGGAGGCCGACGACGTGAGCGTGCTGCTCTCCTACCTCGGCCGCGACCCCCGCTGGACCGGGTCACGGCACTGATCACCCTGATTCGCGATCTTCGGCCGACGCCCGGTCGGGCTCGCCGCGCGGCGCGGCGCGGCGCGCGGGAGGCGGTGGTGGTGGCGCCGCGGGAAACTCGTTGCGGGGGGCGACTGTCGGCGCGCAGGATGCCGATGTGATTGAGGCGTACGCGATGCGGGTTCTGGTCCCTGCGACGACTGCCGGTCGTCGACAGCGGCCGGTGCCGGGGCGGGCCTCGATCCGACGCCGACGGCCGTGAGCGGGGCGTTCCTCGCCGGCCTGGTGGCCGGCTACGGCGTCGCCATCCCGGTCGGCGCGATCGCGATCCTGATCCTGGGGCTCAGCGCCCGTACCTCGTTCGGGGTCGGCGCGGCGGCGGCGCTCGCGGTGGCGACGGCCGACGGGCTCTACGCGGCGGTGGCCGCGTTGGGCGGTGCCAGCCTGGCGGGGGTCGTCGCGCCGGTCGCCGGTCCGCTGCGGGTGCTCGCCGCCGTGGTCCTGTTGGCGCTCGCGGCGCACGGCTTCTGGCGGACCTGGGCCGCCCACCGGGCGCGGGAGACACCGACGGCGCGGGGCGGGCGGGGCATGGGCACTCCGGGTCGGGCCTACGCGGCGCTGCTCGGGTTGACCCTGCTGAACCCGACGACGGTGCTCTACTTCGTCGCGCTGGTGCTCGGCCGTCCGGACACGGCCGACGCGGGACCGCTGCCGGCGGCCTCCTTCGTGGCCGGTGTGTTCCTGGCGTCGGCGAGCTGGCAGCTGCTCATCGCCGGGGGCGGCACGGTGGTCGGCCGGGCGCTGACCGGTCCGCGGGGACGGCTGATCACGGGTGTGCTGTCCAGCGTTCTCATCGCCGCGCTGGCGGTGGCCGCGCTGCTGCCCGGCTGACGACCTGCCCGCTGCGTGCGGGCGAGGCCGGGTTGTTCGTCGACCCGAGCTGGGCGTGTACGGTCGGGCGGTGACCAGTCGACCCGCCGCCGGGGGAGGCCGGTGGGTCGAGGTGGACCCGGCCCGCGTCGGCCGCTGGGTCGAGGGCTTCGCCGACCGGCACGGCCCGCCCACCACCACCATGCAGGAGTACGGGCTGCTGCTCACCGCCCTCGACGGAGCCACCGCCGAACTGCACAGCCCACCCGGGTCGCCCGCCAGCGCCGACGTGGCCGCCTTCGTGGCCGCCGCTGGCACGCCGTACCGGATCGGTCTGCTGTTGGCCCGCAAGGGTGCGGTGGCGATCGGCGTGGCGCAGGGCACCGAGCTGGTGGTCTCCAAGGTGGACACCCGGTACGTGCAGGGGCGCACCGCAGCCGGTGGCTGGTCGCAGCACCGGTTCGCCCGGCGGCGCGACAACCAGGCGAAGGCGGCGCTGGGTGACGCGGCGGACCTGGCCGTACGGCTGCTGCTGCCCGAGGCGACGAAGCTCGCGGCCCTCGTCTGCGGCGGTGACCGGCGGGCCGTGGACACCGTGCTCGCCGACCGGCGGCTGGCCCCGCTCGTGCCGCTGCGGGCCGAGCGGCTGCTCGACGTGCCGGAACCTCGGCACGCGGTGCTGGTGGCGGCGGTGGGCGCGGCCCGGGCGGTACGGATCCGGCTGCGCGACCCGCTCCCGGCCCCGGACTGACCGCGACGGCCGCCGCCCGGCCCTCGCCCACGCCCCGCCGGACCGCTGCCCAGCCGCTGCCCGCCCGGCCGTCGGTCGGCTGGCCACCCGTCCGAGCCCGGAGCGGAGACGGCCGCCACCCGAACGGGGGTTCCCGGCGTGGCGTGGCGCGGGTGGTCGGAGGATGGGCGGGTGGAGTTCCTGGTGGACATGGTGACGACGGTGCCCGACGGCACGTCGGAGGACGGGGTCGCCGAGATGCGTGCGCGGGAGGCGGCGCGCTCGGCCGAGTTGACGGCGCAGGGCAGTCTGCTGCGGCTGTGGCGGCCGCCGCTCGCGCCGGGAGAGTGGCGTACCTGGGGGCTCTTCGAGGCCGCCGACGCGGACGAGTTGGAGGCGGTCCTCGCGTCGATGCCGCTGCGCGCCTGGCGGCGGGAGACCGTCACGCCGTTGACGCCGCACCCGAACGATCCGGGTTGGCCGGGGAGGTGACCGTGGCCAGCAGCGAGGAGGAGATCCTGCGGACCGTCCTGGAGCGGTGGCGGTCGGCGGTCGACGCCCACGAGCCGGACCGCGTCGCGTCGGTCTTCACCGAGGACGCGATCTTTCAGGGCCTGCACCCGTACGCGGTCGGCCGGCAGGGAATCGCCGCGTACTACGCCGGGCAGCCGCTCGGCCTGACGGCCGCGTACGAGATCCGCCAGACCCGGCGGCTCGCCGCCGACGTGGTCCTCGGCTACCTCGAGGTCGAGTTCGACTTCGTCGACCGACCGGCGTTGGCCGTGCACCTCGGCGTGGTCGTCCGCCGGGTGGGGGACACCTGGTTGATCGGGCACTACCAGGTGTCGAAGCTCGACTGAGCGCCGAAACGACGATCGTGGCAGGCCGCCGAGCGGGCCTGCCACGATCGAGGTGCACGGTGTCAGAGCTGGTCGGTGCCGAACGTGTCGCAGGACTTCGGGTCACCCCGGTCGTAGCCCTGGCTGAACCAGCGCTTGCGCTGCTCGGACGTGCCGTGGGTGAACTGGTCCGGGTTGACCCGTCCGCCCGAGCGCTCCTGGATGCTGTCGTCACCGATCGCCTCGGCGGTGTCGACGGCCTGGCTGATGTCGGTCTCGGTGATCGACTTGAACAGCGGCTCCTTGCCGCTCTTGTCCTTGCTCTCGGTGGCGTGCCTGGCCCAGGCGCCGGCGTAGCAGTCGGCCTGCAACTCCAGCCGCACCGAGGCGGACTTGGGGCCGCTCTGGTCGCCCTGGCCGGCCTTCGCGTTGGTGCCGAGCAGGTCCTGGACGTGGTGGCCGTACTCGTGGGCGAGCACGTACGGCTGGGCGAACTCGCCCTTGGCGCCGAACCGGGTGGCCAGCTCGTCGTAGAAGCTCAGGTCGATGTAGACCTTCTGGTCGGCGGGGCAGTAGAACGGGCCGACGCCCGAGTCGGCCTGCCCACAGCCGGTGTTCACGGCCTGCTGGAAGAAGTTCGTGGTGGTGGGCTCGTAGTTGCCGTTGCCCAGCTCGGGGTACGCCTTCTTCCAGTAGTCCTGGATGCTGTTGACGAAGAGCAGGTTGCGGCAGCGCGCGTCGTCGAGACGGTCGGGGTTGGCGGTGGAGCACACCTGGTCGATGTCCTCACCCCCGGCCTGGCCGCCCTCGTCGCCGTTGGTCATCGCGTTGAGGCCGAAGCCGCCGCCGAGCAGGGCGACGATGACGGCGACCACGATGCCGATGATGCCGCCCCGGCCGCCGCCTCCCGGGATGGGGATGCCCATGCCGCCACCCCCGCCGCCGCTGCCGCGGCCCAGGTCGTTGGCCTGGGAGGTGTCGAGCTCGGCCCGCTCGTTGAGTTCCATGCTGACCCCGATCGCCTAATGCCGGTGAATGTCGTATGTGTGTCGGTTAGTCGCCTGAGTGCCGGACGGGGTCCGGACAGGCGTTCCGGTACCCGATGATCTTGATTGGTAATCCGGGCGGGCCGTACGTGAGCGCCCGGTACACTTGTCGCCGTGCCGCGCTGCGAAGGCTGAACCGCCCCGCGCCGACGGGCCCACCGCCCGCCGGCGCTTTCGCGTGCCCTGAGTCAGCCTTCCAGACCCCGAGAGCGAGTCCCACGACATGATCACTGCCACCGGCCTGGAACTGCGTGCCGGCTCCCGGATCCTGCTGTCCGACACCACCCTGCGCGTGCAGCCCGGTGACCGGATCGGCCTGGTCGGCCGCAACGGCGCCGGCAAGACCACCACGCTGAAGGTGCTCGCCGGTGAGGGGCAGCCATACGGCGGCCAGATCGACCAGCGCAGCGCCATCGGCTACCTCCCGCAGGACCCCCGCACCGGCGACCTCGAGGTCACCGGCCGCGACCGGGTGCTCTCCGCCCGGGGCCTGGACGTGCTGATGTCCCAGATGAAGGAGATCGAGGCCCAGCTCGCCGAGGACGCGAACGACAAGCTGGTCCGCCGCTACGGCGCGCTGGAGGACCAGTTCGCCGCGCTCGGTGGGTACGCCGCCGAGGCCGAGGCCGCCCGGATCTGCGCCAACCTCGGGCTGCCGGACCGCGCGCTCGCCCAGACCATCGGCACCCTCTCCGGCGGTCAGCGTCGGCGCATCGAGCTGGCCCGGATCCTGTTCCGCGACGCCGGCGAGAACGGCGGCGGCATCCTGCTGCTCGACGAGCCGACCAACCACCTGGACGCCGACTCGATCACCTGGCTGCGCGGCTTCCTCGCCAACCACAAGGGCGGGCTCATCGTGATCTCCCACGACGGCGCGCTGCTGGAGTCGGTGGTCAACAAGGTCTGGTTCCTCGACGCCACCCGCTCGGTCATCGACGTCTACAACCTGGGCTGGAAGGCGTACCTGGAGGCCCGCGAGACCGACGAGCGCCGTCGCCGCCGTGAGCGGGCCAACGCCGAGAAGAAGGCCGGCGCGCTGATGGCGCAGGCCGACAAGATGCGGGCCAAGGCCACCAAGACGGTCGCCGCGCAGAACATGGCCCGCCGCGCCGAGAAGCTGATCTCGGGCCTGGAGGAGGTACGGGTCGCCGACCGGGTGGCGAAGGTCCGCTTCCCCAGCCCAGCCCCGTGTGGCAAGACGCCGCTGACCGCGACCGGGCTGTCCAAGTCGTACGGCTCGTTGGAGATCTTCACCGACGTGAACGTGGCGGTGGACCGGGGTTCCCGGGTGGCCATCCTCGGACTCAACGGCGCGGGGAAGACGACGCTGCTGCGGATGCTCGGCGGGCTGCTCAGCCCCGACACCGGCGAGGTGCACGCGGGGCACGGCCTGCGGTTGGGCTACTACGCGCAGGAGCACGAGACGCTGGACGTGGAGCGGACGGTGCTGGAGAACATGCGCGCCGCCGCGATCGAGCAGTCCGACACCGACCTCCGCAAGATCCTCGGTGCGTTCCTGTTCTCCGGCGACGACGTGAACAAGCCGGCCGGGGTGCTCTCCGGCGGCGAGAAGACCCGGCTGGCCCTCTCCACCCTGGTCTGCTCGGGCGCCAACGTGCTGCTGCTCGACGAGCCGACCAACAACCTGGACCCGGTCAGCCGCGAGCAGGTGCTCGACGCGATCGCCAACTACCCGGGCGCGATCGTGCTGGTCACGCACGACCCGGGCGCGGTGCTCGCGCTCAAGCCGGACCGCGCGATCCTGCTGCCCGACGGCGACGAGGACGCCTGGAGCGACGACCTGCTCGAACTGGTCGAGCTGGCCTGACCATCGGGCCGCCAAGGCGGCCGCCGGGCCTCAGCCCAGCAGGTCGACCAGCCGGCCCAGCACGCCGGAGCTGACCAGGATCACCACGCCGATGCCGACGAAGATCGCCGGTACCAGCCAGTGCCCGGCCCGCTCCACCAGGGCGACCACCCGCCGGTGGCCGCCCAGCCAGGCCGCGGCGGCGCACCACAGGCCGATCAACACCACGAAGACCAGCAGGAACACCGCGCTGTCGCCGGGGCCGAGGGCCCGGAACACGGGTACGTAGACGGCCACGTTGTCCGCCCCGTTGGCGATCGTCACCCCGGCCACGCCGAGGGCGCCGGTGACCACGGTGGCCGGCTCGTCGTCGTCCCGGTGCCACAGCGCGCGGACGCCCAGCGCGATCGGCAGCAGGCCGAGCAGCCCGGTCCACGGGTCCGGCACGACCAGCAGCCCGGCGGCGACCACCGCGCTGGCCAGCGCGAGCGCGCCGATGCCGAGGTACTGGCCGGCGACGATCTGCGCGGTGCGCGGGCGGCCGGTGGTCCGGGCCGCGACGAAGAACAGCGTGAGGACGACGATGTCGTCGATGTCGGTGGCGGCGAAGACGACGGCCGCGCCGGCCGCCGTCCCGAACAGGTCGATCACCCCGGGAGCGTACGGGTGGAGGCGTCATCGCGCCTGCGTGGCCCGTCCGGCGGCACGGCGGGACCTTTCGGGAGGATCACTCTATCGGGAAACTGACATTGCATAGCGTGTCGGTTGGCGAAGAGTTGATATCTGGCGCATGATCGTTCGAGGCGGTCTAATAGGTGGGACCGTATCCGAACCGCACAGTCTGGGACGTGAGGACACAGCATGGCAGCCACTGGCACAGCCACCAGCACTGAGAAGGGTCGCCGGATCGTCGGAGCCGAGCGTCAGACGCTCGCCAAGGACCTGGTAAAGCGGTACACCTCGGGGGAGAGCATCCGCGCGCTGGCGGCCTCGACCGGCCGTTCCTACGGGTTCATCCACCGAGTGCTCACCGAGTCCGGGGTTCAGCTGCGTCAGCGCGGCGGTGCCCGGCGCCGCAAGAAGGCGTGACCCGCCCCTTCGCGTCGTTGACCAGCGCCGCTCCCCGGGTGGTCCGGTGACCGCCGAGGCGACCGGGGTTCGGCTGACCTGCGACGGGCCGGTTGCCACGGTGACGTTGTGCCGGCCCGACGTGCTCAATGCCCAGACGCCCGCGATGTGGCGCGCGATGAGCGAATTCTCGCGCGACCTGCCCGGTGACGTACGGGTGGTGGTGGTACGGGGTGAGGGGCGTGCGTTCTCCGCCGGCCTCGACCTCGCGGTGGCCGGCGCGTCCGGCCCGGGGTCGTTCGCCGAGTTGGCCACGCTGCCCGAGGACGAGTGCGCCGACCGGATCGCCGAGTTCCAGGGCGGTTTCACCTGGCTGCACCGGCCGGACGTCATCTCGGTGGCGGCGGTGCAGGGGCACGCGATCGGTGCCGGCTTCCAGCTCGCCCTCGCCTGCGACCTGCGCGTCCTCGCCACCGACGCGAAGTTCTCGATGGCCGAGGTGACGCTCGGGCTGGTGCCCGACCTGGCCGGCACGAAGCGCCTCGTGGAGCTCGTCGGCTACTCCCGGGCGCTGGAGATCTGCGCCACGGGCCGCCGACTGGACGCCGCCGAGGCGGACCGGATCGGGCTGGCCACTCTCGTCGTACCCCCGGCGGAGTTGGACGACGCGGTCCGTGACCTCACGGCGGGCCTGCTGTCCGGCGCGCGCGAGGCGGTGGTGGAGATCAAGGCGCTGCTCGCGGGCGCGGCGGCGCGGTCGCACGCCGACCAGCAGCGGGCCGAGCGGGAGGCGCAGACCCGCCGCCTCCGCGATCTCGCCGGCCGGGGCGAATAGTAAGGACCGCGCGGGAAGATCCGGGTTACGACCGAGGTTGTCACACCTGTCGGGAGAATTGACCCGACAGCGCGGTCCGCCCGACGACCCGGAGGTGAGTGGTGTCCAGCCCGATGTCCGGCGGTGGCATGGCCGGGTGGAGCATGCTCCGGTCAATGCGCAACCGCGACGAGGTCTCCACCCACCGGCTCAAGCGCGGGGTGGCCCGCCGCATCGTCGCCTTCGCCCAGCCCTACCGGCGCGACATCGTCGTCTTCCTGGCCACCGTCGTGCTCGCCGCGATGATCGGCGTCGCCACGCCGGTGCTCGCCGGTGACGTGATCAACGCGATCAACCGGGGCGGCACCGAGGCCGGCCAGCTCGTCGTCCGGCTGGCCCTGTTCATCGCCGGGCTGGCGGTCGCGGACGCGCTGCTCTCCCTGGCCCAGCGGTGGTATTCCGCCCGCATCGGCGAGGGCATCATCCTCGACCTGCGCACCCGCGTCTACGACCACGTGCAGCGGATGCCGTTGCAGTTCTTCACCCGCACCCAGACCGGTGCCCTGGTCAGCCGGCTCAACAACGACGTTCTCGGCGCCCAGCGGGCGTTCACCTCCACCCTGTCCGGCGTGGTCAGCAACGTCATCCAACTGGTGCTCACCGCCGCGGTGATGTTCACCCTCTCCTGGCAGATCACCGCGCTCTCGCTGGTGCTGCTGCCGATCTTCATCATTCCGGCGCGTCGGGTGGGCCGGCGGCTGGCCGACATCACCCGCGAGGCGTACAACCTGGACGCCAAGATGAACGCGACGATGACCGAGCGGTTCGGGGTGGCCGGCGCGCTGCTGGTGAAGCTCTTCGGTCAGCCCGACATCGAGGCCCGCCGGTTCGCCGGTCGCGCCGAGCGGGTCCGCGACATCGGCATCCAGTCCGCCATGTACTCGCGGACGTTCTTCGTGGCGATGCTGCTGGTCGCCTCGCTGGCGCAGGCGCTGACCTACGGGCTCGGCGGTTGGCTCGCCGTCACCGGCGGCGTCAGCGCGGGCACCGTCGTGACCCTCGCACTGCTGCTCACCCGCCTCTACGGGCCGCTCACCGCGCTTTCCAACGTCCGCGTGGACGTGATGAGCGCGCTGGTCTCCTTCGACCGGGTCTTCGAGGTGCTCGACCTGCGGCCCGGCATCGTGGAGAAGCCCGACGCGGTGCCGGTGCCCCGGGGCGCCGGCCGGATCGACTTCCGCGACGTGCGCTTCCGCTACCCGAGCGCCGCCGAGATCTCCCTCGCCTCGCTGGAGGAGGTGGCCACCCTCGACCGGACGGTCAACGAGCCGGTGCTCAAGGGCGTCTCGTTCAGCGTCGAGCCGGGGCAGATGGTCGCCCTGGTCGGGCCGTCGGGCGCGGGCAAGTCGACGCTGTCCATGCTCGTCTCCCGGATCTACGACGTCACCGACGGCCAGGTCCTGGTCGGTGGGGTGGACGTGCGCGACGCGACGCTCGCCTCGCTGCGCGACGAGATCGGCGTGGTCACCCAGGATTCGCACCTGTTCCACGAGACGATCGCCGAGAACCTGCGCTACGCCAAGCCCGACGCCACCGACGACGAGATCTGGGCCGCGCTCGCCGGTGCCCAGGTCGCCGACCTGGTCCGGTCGTTGCCCGACGGGCTGGACACGACGGTGGGGGAGCGCGGCTACCGCTTCTCCGGCGGCGAGAAGCAGCGCATCGCCATCGCCCGACTGCTGCTCAAGGCCCCGTCGATCGTCATCCTCGACGAGGCGACCGCCCACCTCGACTCGGAGAGCGAGGCCGCGGTGCAGCGCGCGCTGTCGGTGGCGCTCGCCGGACGTACCGCCCTGGTGATCGCGCACCGGCTCTCCACCGTCCGGGACGCCGACCAGATCCTGGTGCTCGACGGCGGTCGGATCGTCGAGCGGGGCCGGCACGACGAGCTGGTCGCCGTCGGCGGGCTCTACGCCGAGCTGTACCGCACCCAGTTCGCGGTCGCCGACTCGCCCCGCCCCTTCGTGGACGCGACCGGCCCCGAGCCGGTGGTCATGCCCCTGGGCACGTACGTCGCCGACGAGGCGATGCCGCCCGCCGCCGCCAACTGACAGGCGCCGCATTGATCGGCTCGGGTTGCTGAGGGTCGCGGTATTCCGGCCGTTTCGAAGGCCCGACTTCCATGACGTCGAGTCGATCAATCGGACTACGGAGCGCCGCCGGAATCGCTCGTCACGCCCACGTCGATGGCCAGGTTGTCGTCACCGCCGCCCTTACCGCGAAGACTGCAGGGTATCGGCACCAGGCAATACAGCCCCGGTGCCCGCCGGGCCCCCACCCTAATTGACCATGGAGTTGTTGCCACTCACATCGGCGTGTCGCGGCAACAACTTCATGATCAACTGGATGCGGCGCGCCGGTCGGGCAGGGCCGTCGCCGCGCGGAGTTCGGCGAACGCGGCACCGAGTGTCACCGGCGTGAAGTGGGCGTTCAGGCCGCTCGGGTTGGGCAGCACCCAGAGCCGGGAGCCGGCCAGCGACTCGGGCTGCGGCCCGAACGTGGCCTTGGGCCGTTGGAAACCGATCCGGTACGCGGTCACCCCCACCACGGCCACCCACTGTGGCCGGTACCGGGCCACCTTGTCGGTCAGGATCGCCGCGCCGTCGAGGAGTTCCCCGGCGGTCAGCTCATCGGCGCGGGCGCTGGCCCGGGCGGCCATGTTGGTGATGCCGAGCCCGAGGGCCGGCAGCTCGTCCTGCTCGCTCGGGTGCAGCAGGCGGGGAGTGAACCCGCCCAGATGCAGCGCGGGCCAGAACCGGTTACCGGGCCGGGCGAAGTGCCAGCCGGTTGCCGCCGACCAGAGGCCGGGGTTGATGCCGACGAAGAGCACCGCCAGCCCCGGTGCGAGGACGTCGGGGATGGTCCGGTCCGCAGCCGCGGCCAGCTCCGCCTTGGTGGGACGGGACGTTCCGGGCAGCACCGCTCGACGACAATCCGCTGGCCGCGTGGTGATCGACTCAGGTTCTTGCAAGTCGGGCTGTCCTGGTCGCGTCGACGGCCCGACTTCCTGCAAGCCGGGTCGATCAATGGCCGGGTGACCGGGTTGGGTCTGCTCGTGCGGCGTCACCGCACGGGCAGCTCGCGGTCGGTCAGATGTCACAGGCCCCGCAGCGCGCCGCCGTCGACCGGCACGGTGAGACCGGTCAGGTAGCTCGCCGCGGGGGAGAGCACGAAGGCGGCTACCCGGCCGAACTCGGCCGGATCGCCGAGGCGTCGCAACGGAATGCTCGCCTCCGCCTCGGCGCGGGCGCGCTCCGGGTCGCCGGTCGCGGCGAACAGCTCCCGGTTGCGGTCCGTCATGATCCGGCCTGGCAGCAGGCCGACGACGCGTACGCCGCGCGGGCCGTAGTCGTCGGCGATGTCCTTGGCGACACCGACGAGGCCGGGTCGCAGGCCGTTGGAGATGCCGAGGCCGGGCACCGGGCCACGGGCCGAGGTGGACAGCACCAGCCCGATCGCGCCCCCGTCGGGCAGCGCCGCGGCGACGGTGCGCGCCGTGCGGACGGTGCCCAGGAAGACGGTCTCGAAGGAGTTCCGCCACTGCTCGTCGGTGATCGAGGCGGCGTTGCCGGCGGGCGGGCCGCCGACCGAGATCAGCGCGCCGTCGAGCCGGCCGAAGTGGGTGCGGGCCGCCGCGACGAGCCGCTCCGGGGTCTGCGGGTCGGTCAGGTCCGCCGTGACCCCGACCGCGCTGCCCGGACCGCCGAGCTGCTCGGCGGCGGCGGCCACCGCGTCCGCGTCCCGCGCCGAGAGCACCACCCGGGCGCCGTCGGCGACCAGGCACTGCGCCGTCGCGTATCCCAGGCCGCGGGAGGCGCCGGTCAGCACGTACACGCGGTCGGTCAGTCCGAGATCCATGACGCCGATCTTGCCCCATCCGGTGCGTCCCCGCCAACGTTCGCGGCGGGACGCAGCAGCCGTACCCGACCGGCGACCTGCACCGCGACGGCGCCGCCGGCGCGGCTCACGGCGGGCAGTCGGCGCGGACGTGGCGCGCTGCGCCCGTCGTAGCGCAGCGTCGCCTCCCGGACCGCCAGCTCCTGGGCGCCGGCCGGCGGCAGCGTCGCCCGCCCGCGCAGGGTCCGGGCCAGATCCCAGCCGTCGCGCAGCGAGCCCGCTGTGGGGCGGCCGGCGGCCCAGTCGGCGAAGGTCGCGGTCCATGCGGCACCGAGGCCGGCGGCGAGTCCCGGCCAGTGCCGGGCTACCTCGCCGGCACGCTTGTTCAGCAGCGCCGCCCGGGCGGCGGCCAACGGCCCCAGCGCGAAACCGGCCGGCGACGGACCTCCGGCGACCAGTGCCGCGACCAGCTCCGCCTGCCGCGCGGCCAGGCCGGGGTGGGGTCGGGCCGGCTCGTGCACGCCCTCCCGGTCGCCCGGGGCGGCGCCGGTCATGTCACGGCCGGGAAGCCGGACGCCGCGGCCAGGGCGTCCAGCTCGGCGCGCAGCTCGGCGGCCGGCGGGTACCCACCGTCGCGTTCCAACAGCAGCGCCGGCGGCCGTCGCCGGGCACAGAGCGCGCCGACCAGCTCCAGCACCTCCGGCGGCACCGGATGGGTGTGCGTGTCGTGGTAGAAGCCGCCGCGCTCGGCACCGCCGGCCACGTGCACGTAGCCGACCCGGTCCAGCGGCAGCCGGTCGAGCAGCGCGAGCGGGTCGGTGCCCCGGTTACGGGCGTTGGCGTGCACGTTGGCGACGTCCAGCAGCAGCAGCGCGCCGGTCCGGTCCACGATCTCGGTGAGGAAGTCCGCCTCGTCCAGTTCGTCGTCGGGCCAGTCGAAGAGGGCGGCGATCGGCTCCAGCGCGATCGGCACCGGCAGCTCGGCCTGCGCGCGGGCCACGTTCGCGCAGACCGCGTCGACCGCCTCCCGGCTGCGGGGCAGCGGCAGCAGGTGCCCGGCCTCCAGCCCACCGGCCCGCACGAACGCGATGTGCTCGCTGACCAGCGGGGCATCCACCCGCTGCGCGACGGCGGCCAGGTGGGCGACGCGGGCCGGGTCGACCGGCTCGGCGCCGCCGAGGGAGAGCCGCACCCCATGGGGTACGACTGTCACACCGCGCTCCCGCAGTCGGGTCAGCCCGACCGGAAGTGGCCCGGTCGACGCCACCGACTCGGCCACCACCTCCACGAAGCGCAGCCCGGGCAGCTCGGCCACGAAACCGGCGATCTCGGGCCGCCAGCCGATGCCGACGCCGTACGGGCCGGTCATCCGCCGCACCCACCGCCGCCGCACCCGCCGCCGCCACCGCAGGAGCTGCCACCGCCGCAGGAGCTGCCGGTCGTACCGGACGATCCGCTGCCGGCTCCCGACCAGCCGCTGCTGCTGGCGATCGCCTGGCGTTGGATCTCGGCCTGCTCGGCGAAGCCCGGGTCGATGGCCCACAGCGACGCCGTGCCGTACAGCGCCACACCCATCGCCGCGCCGGCCGCGCCGTAGGTGGCGTACGCGGGGGACGAGTCGGGGGCGAGGTGGTGGTGTCGGTTCCGCAGGTCGCGCAGCGCGTGGCGACCGGCCCGGGTGGTCTGCGGCACCCGCCAGAGCAGCAGTACCGCCACCGCCACGCCGATCAGGGTGAGCAGCAGGAAGCCCACCGGCCGCCCGTTGGCCAGGCCGGCGAAGAGCCGTACGACGCCGAACACCAGCAGGGCGGCGAGGAGGATCCGCCACTGTCGTGCGGTGGTCTGCTGCGCCTGGCTCACCCGCAGTCCCCGCCCTTCGAGGCTCGTGCCGAGCTGGTCGAGCGCGGCGGCCACCCGCTCGTCCTGGGCCAGGTCCCGGGCTCGGGCACCCTGGTGGGCGGCCCAGTGGATCGCCTGCTCCAGCGGGGTGAGCCCGGTCGGGGTCGGGCCGGTGGTGCGCAGCCGGCGATCCGGACCGACGTCGATCGCGCCGCCGCCCCGCAGGCCGCCCAGCGCCGCGTGCACCGCGAGGGCCGGCCCACCGTTGAGGTAGGCGACCTCCTGGGGGCCGAGTGGCTCGGCGACCAGGGGTTCCGCGCCGGTGACGAGACGCACCCGGTGCAGGATCGCGACGGTGACCAGCACGACGGCCGCCACCAGGTAGAGCCGCAGGAAGGTCGGGCCGGGGATACCCCAGGTGTCACCCGAGGAGGCGTAATCGATCATCGGCTGCTCCTGTCGCCGGAGGGGTCGGCGGCCCCATTGTGGAGCACCGTCGCCATCCGATCCGGCCGGGGCACCCGCGCCGTCGGCGGTGGCGGAAACACCGCTCAGCGGCGGCGGACCGCCTCCTCGACAAGGTCGAGCACCGGGCCCAGGTCGCCGGCCGGTCGGCCCATGGCCAGGTGCAGCACCAGGCCGTCGTAGGCCAGCTCCAGGAACTGGGCCAGCACGTCGATCGGTACGTCCTCGCGCAGCACCCCGGCGTCGCGTTGGCGGGCCAGCCGGTCCCGGGTCGCCTCGGCGATCGCCGCCGAGCGTTCCGCCCAGCGCTTGGCGAACGCCGGATCGGTGCGCAGCCGGCGGGAGACCTCCAGTTGACTGCCCAGCCAGCCGGTGGTGTCCGGCGAGACGGCGCGGGCCAGCAGGTCGCGCATCACCTGCACCAGACCGTTGCGGGCGACCGTCTCGACCATGGCGGCGGCGTCGTCCTCCGCGACCGCGAGGAACAGCGAGTCCTTGTCGCGGAAGTGGTGGAAGATGGCGCCCCGGGACAACCCGGTGGCCTCCTCGAGGCGGCGGACGGTGGCCCCCTCGTAGCCGAGTCGGGCGAAACACGCCCGGGCCGCGGCAAGGATCTCCTGCCGGCGCGCGTCGAGCTGGTCCTGACTTACTCTGGGCACACCTCGATCGTCGCAGGTCACCTCGGGCGGTGCAAACCGTACGTACGGCTTGGTAACGTGCCGTTTACGATCCACCGGTGACCCGCCCGTACCCTGCGCCGTCCGGCCCGCTGACCATCGCCACCGTCCAGGCCACCCCGACGCCCGGTGACGTCGCCGGCAACGCGGCGGCCGCCGCCGAGCTGGTCCGGCGTGCCGCCGGGCAGGGCGCCCGGGTGGTCGTCCTCCCCGAGCTGTACCTGTGCGCGTACCACCCGCCGACCCTCGCCGCCGACCCGGTCGGCACCCACGTGACGGCCGACCCGGCCGGGGTGGTCGCCGACGGCCGGCTCGACCCGCTGCGCGCCGCGGCACGGACCGGCGGGATCACCGTGGTGGTCGGCGCGGCGGTCCGGCATTCGGACGACCGGCGGACCATCGCCGCCCTCGTGGTCGACCGCGCCGGCACCGTCCGGGTCGGATACGACAAGCAGCAGCTCTGGGGCGACGAACGCGACCTGTTCCACCCCGGCGGGCGGGGCGCCACGCTGCTCGTCGACGACTGGCGGCTCGGACTGGGCATCTGCTACGACGGCTGCTTCCCGGAGCACGGCCGGGCCGCCGCGCTCGACGGCGCGCACGCCTACCTGTGTCCCAGCGGCTACCTGGCCGGTTCCGAGCACCGCCGGGACCTGTACTACGCGGCGCGGGCACTGGACAACACGATGTTCGTGGTCTTCGCCAACGCCGTCGGCGGCAGCGACCCCTGGCGGTTCAACGGCGGCGCGGCGATCTACGACCCGCAGGGACGTACGCTCGCCCGGGGCGCCGACGAGGGCACCGAGACGCTCGTGGCGACCCTCGATCCGGCCGTGCTCACGGCCACCCGCGCAGCCCATTCGATGCTCGCCGATCTGCTGCCGGGCCAGGGCGGCGCGCGGGTGTCGCTGACCGGTTAAGCCCATCGTCAACTCGAAACACGCGGGTCTGTTGGCGGACACGTCGGTCCCGTAGGGTGCCCGAGTGCCACTGCTCCTGCTGGACCTGGACAACACCCTGCTGGACCGGGCCGGGCCGTTCCGCCGCTGGGGTGAGCGCTTCCTGGACGGCATCGGCGCGCCCCCCACCGACATCGACTGGCTGGTCTCGCTCGACGCGGACGGGTTGACCGACCGCTGGGACCTGGCCGACGCGATCCGGGACCGCTACGAGCTGCGTATCCCCTCGATCGACCTGGTGGAGGAGCTGCACGACGGGGTGGTGGCGCAGACCCGGCTCGATCCGCTGACGGCCTGCGCGCTGCGCATCGCCGACGACGCGGGGTGGGTGCCCGTGGTGGTGTGCAACGGCACGGTACGCCTGGAGGACGCCAAGATCCGTCGTACCGGCCTGGACCGCTACGTCGCCGACTGGGTGATCTCCGAGGAGGCGGGGGTCAGCAAGCCCAACCCGCGGATCTTCGCGCTCGCCGCGCAGCGGGTCCGGATGCCGCTGCGCGGGGCGTGGGTGGTCGGCGACAGCCCGGAGGCGGACATCGGTGGCGCCGCCGCCGTGGGGCTGCCCAGCGTCTGGCTGCATCGGGGCCGGACCTGGTCGGACGTCCGGTTCGCGCCGAGCCGCACGGTGGACGGGCTGATCGCGGCGGTCGCGACGGTGCTCGCGAGCTGAGCTGGGCCGCGCTGATTCGGTCCGATGCGCGCGTCCCCGCCGTAATTCGGTTGACCCGCCGTTTCGGCTGCCCTGAGGATGGGCGGCGCAACGTGCACCGGGCGAGCAGCCCGATCGAGGAGAGGAGGCCGGTCATGACCGTCTTCACCTGTCGCTTTTCGCCGCCTACCTCCGCCTCGATCAAGGGAACCTCACCACAGTGCGCGATCATGACCTTCCGGCGCTGGAGCGCCGGACCCGCGGCAAGCGCCGCTTCGACGACGACGAACCGCAGTTCCTGAAGCGGGCCCGGCCCACCGAGTCGCCCGCGGATCCCGACACCGAGCCCGATCCCGACACCGGCGAGCGCTGGTCGTCCTGGGACGACGCGGTGCACGGGCCCCAGCCGTACCCGGGCTGGCTGGTCACCGAGTTGGCCGCCAAGGACACCGAGCTGGGTGTGCTGAAGACCGGCAAGGAGGCGGACGTCCACCTGGTCCGCCGGGCGGTGCCGGACACGGACCGATCCTGCCTGCTGGCGGTGAAGCGGTACCGGGACGCCGACCATCGGCTGTTCCACCGCGACGCCGGTTATCTGGAGGGCCGCCGCGTGCGGCGTTCCCGGGAGATGCGGGCGATGGTCGGCCGCACGGCCTTCGGTCGTCAGATGATCGCCGGGCAGTGGGCGGCGGCCGAGTTCGCCGCGCTGGCACGGCTCTGGGAGATCGGCTCCGGAAACGACCGGATCGCCGTGCCCTACCCCGTGCAGTTGCGGGGCACCGAGCTGATGTTGGAGTTCGTCGGCGACGCCGAGTCGGGGCAGGCCGCGCCCCGGCTGGCCCAGCTGCGGCCCGGTCCGGCCGAGCTGCGCGACCTGTGGGGCCAGCTGGTCGAGGCGCTGCGCGTGCTGGCCCGGGCGGGTTATGCGCACGGCGACCTGTCGCCGTACAACCTGCTCGTGCACTCCGGGCGGCTGGTCGTGATCGACCTGCCGCAGGTCGTCGACGTGGTGGCGAACCCGCAGGGGCCCGAGTTCCTGGCCCGCGACGTGCGGGTGGTCGGCGCCTGGTTCGTGGCCCGGGGGCTGAGCGCCGAACAGGTCGATCCCGGCGCGCTGACCGGGGAGTTGCTGCGCGAGGCGGGTATCCGCTGACCGGAGCGGGTCGGGTGGCCGAGGTGGCCGCCCGACCCGCCCGGGCCGATCACTGCAGGTAGCGCTCCACCTCGGGCTTGGGGCGTTCGCCCTGCGAGTCGGGGTCGCCGTGGGTGGCTCGGGCGGCCCGGCGGCGGCGCAGCAGGTCCCAGCACTGGTCGAGGGATTCCTCCAGGGCGCGCAGCCGCTCGCTGGTCTCGCCCTCGGTGCCGGACTCGTGGGCCTGTGCCTCCGCGCGCAGCCGGTGCTCCTCGTCGACCAGCTCGGAGATCCGGTTCAGGATGGTCTTGTCGTCCATGCCACCGAGCCTGGCACAGGCTGCCCGCCATCGCCCGGATTCGGGGGTACCGGTGCGTCCTTGCTCACTGCGCTGCCCGCCCTCTGGGATCGCCCGGGTGCGACCCGTCCCGGCGGGTCCGGTGGCCAACCGGCCCGCAGGCCGTCGTCCACCGGAGCCGTCCGGCAGCGTCGACGGATCGGTGGATGGGCGCGACCTGCGCCGGGGCCGACAGCTGACAATCCACTCAGGACTCCGGACCGCCTTGGACATCGATGCCCGTCTAGGAAATCGGTGAAATCTCACCGGTCGAAGATCTAGAGGTGTCCTGGAATTGGTGAGATGCTTCCGACGCCCAGAAGGTGAAAAATCCACAGTCCCAACCGGCCGAAGTGGACCGACCAGGCCGCCGGGGCGACGAGGAGACAGCACATGTCCCAGGTTTCCGATGCCGGCCCCGCCCCCGTCAGCACCGAACCCCGGATGATTCCACTCGGTCGCGCCCTGCCCGCGCTGGTCCGCGATCCGCTCGGTGCGCTCGTCGGCTTCGCGGACGCCGCCGCCGGCGAGGTGGTCCGGCTGAACCTCGGCTCGTTCCGCCCGTACCTCGTCAGCCATCCCGAGCACCTGCAACGAGTGCTGAGGGACAACGTTGCCAACTACACCCGCGACGGTGAGGGCCTGTTGTGGCGGCCGGTCCGCCGGATCGTCGGCGACGCCATCCTGGTCGCCGAGGGTGAGATCTGGGAGTCCAGCCGCGGCGCGCTGCAACCCCTGTTCACCGCGAAGCGGGCCGAGACACTCGTGGACCGGATGGCCGAGGCGATCAACGAGGCCGTCGACGAGTGGCTGGAACCGGCCCGCGACGGCCGACCCATCGACGGCGGCGCGGAACTGACCCGGATCGTGTTGCGGACCACCATGCGGGTGCTCTTCGCCGACCGCATCTCGGTGCCGGACGCGCTGCGGATCAGCGCCGCGCTGGATACCGTCACCACCGCGATGCTCCCGCGCCTGCTGGTGCCGTTCGTGCCGTACGCCGTGCCGATGCCCGGCGACCGGCGCTTCCGCGAGGCGGTGCGGACCATCGACGAGGTCGTGCTGCCGATCATCCGGGAGGCCCGGGCCCGGCCCACCGACGGCGACGACATCATCTCCACCCTCTGCCGGCCCCGCGCCGACGGCAGCGAGCCCGACGAGTACGCGATCCGCGGCGACGTGGTCGCGATGTTCTCCACCGCCACCGAGACCACGATCGCGCTGCTCTCCTGGCTGTGGCCGGTGCTGGCGTCCCGGCCCGACGTGGCCGAGCGGATGACCGACGAGATCGAGCAGGTGGTCGGCTCCGAACGGGTCGGCCGTGAGCACCTGCCGCAGCTGCGCTACGGCCGCATGGTGCTCGACGAGATGCTGCGGCTCTACCCGGCCGGCTGGATGATCCCCCGTACCGCCGTCGCGGACGACGTGCTGGGCGGTGTGCGGATCAAGGCGGGTGGCACCGTGTTGGTCAGCCCGTACGTCACCCAGCGGATGTCGACCTTCTGGGACGATCCGACCCTGTTCGATCCGGAGCGCTTCGCGCCGGAGAAGCCCCGTCGGCGCTACCGCTACTCGTACTTCCCGTTCGGTGGTGGGCCGCACCAGTGCCTCGGGCAGTACCTCTTCCTGCTGGAGGCGCAGCTCATCGTCAGCACCGTGCTGAGCCGCTACCGGTTCCGGTTGCGCGAGCCCGTCGGCCTGACACCCCGGCTCGGCGCCTCGCTGCAACCCAAGCAGCGGGCCGAGCTGATCGTCACCCCGGTCGAACGTCCGGTCGCCCCGTGACCGGCACGCCGTGGCCGGTGCAGGCCGGGCCCGACGCCGTCGCCGAGCAGGGCCGGGTGTGCGCGCTCGCCGTACGCGGCGTCCGCGACCTCCAGGGCGTCACCGCCGCCCATCCGGAACTCTTCGACGCCGCGCCGTTCGACGCCGCGCTGCTCAGCTCGGTGGCCACCGCGATCGCGTTCACCGCGCCGTGGCACACCGCCGCCGAACTGCGGATCACCACCCGTACCCTGCTCTGGGTCTTCGCCGCCGACTGGCAGGTCGACTACCTCGCCCGGTCGGCCGACGACGTCCGGGCGATCGTGACCGACTGCCTGGCGGTCGCCGACGGCGCCGCGCCCCCGCCCGGCCGGCACCTCGCGCGGCTCCTTGCCGACCTGCGCGACGAGCTGGCCGCCGTGCCGGCGTTCCGCCGGCTGCGCCCGATCTGGCGCGACGAGCTGGCCCGGATGCTCGCCGCCGTGTCGCGGGAGTGGGACTGGAAGAACCTGCCGACCGACCCGACCACCGGGCAGCGCCTGCCGGATCTGGACCGCTACCTGGACAACGCCGACAACCTGGCCTGCTCCTTCGTCAACGTCACCCACTGGATCGCCACCGGCGACGACAGGACCCTCGCGCAGTTGACCGACCTGCTCGACGCCGGCCGTGGCGTGCAGCGGGTGCTGCGGCTGGTCAACGACCTCGCCACGCACGAGCGGGACGCCGAGTGGGGCGACCTGAACGCCCTGCTGCTGGTCGACGACCCGGCGCGGGTGCACGCCCGGCTCGCCGAGCTGACCAGCCGGTCCCGGGGTGACCTGACGGCCCTCGCCGAGCGCTGCCCCCGCCAGGCGGACTACCTGCACCGGCAGATCTCCTTCACGGGTGGCTTCTACCAGCTCTCGGACTTCTGGGGAGCACGCGATGAGTGACGGCCGGGGGCACGTGCTGGTCCAACCCGCCACGGACGCCGCGCGCGAGCTGATCGCCGGCCTGGCGCTGCGACCGTGGGGGCAGGTCGCCCCCTCGGTGTACGAGAGCGCCCGGCTGGTCGCCGACGCGCCCTGGCTGCCCGGTCACGAGAAGCGGATCGGCTTCCTGCTGCGCGAGCAGCGCCCGGACGGGGCCTGGGGCCCGCCCGAGGGGTACGCGCTGGTGCCCACACTCAGCGCCATCGACGCCCTGCTGGCGGCGCTGGCCACCGCCGGATCGGCCGGTGCGCACCTGCTCGCCCCGACGGCGCGCGGGCTGGACGCGCTCACCGGCCGCCTGCTCGCCACGCCCGCGCGGGCACTGCCCGACACCCCGGCGCTGGATCTCATCGTCCCGGCGCTCGTCGAGTCGATCAACGGCCGGCTTTCCCGACTGGCCCGGCTGTCCCGGGCGACCGCCGAGCGGCTGCCGCGCTCCCCGCTGGCGCTGCCCGCCGGGCTCGGCCCCGACCGGCTGCACGCGGTACGCGCCGCGGTCGCCGCCGGGGTGGTGCTGCCCGCGAAGCTGGCCCACTTCTACGAGGTGCTGGGCGCGACACCGGCCGACGCCGGACCGACCCTCACCGCCGTCGGCGCGTCACCTGCCGCGACCGCCGCCTGGCTCAGCGCCGTCGGCCCGGATGCCGGCCCCGCCGCGCACACCTTCCTGCGGACGCTGATCCGTGACGGCGACGGTCCGGTGCCCTGCCCGACCCCGATCACCGTGTTCGAGCGGGCCTGGGTGCTCAGCGGCCTACGCCGCGCCGGTGTCGCGGTCAACCCGCCGGCCAGCCTGCTGCGGACCCTGGCCGCCGCCACCGCTGCCGAGGGCGTCGCCACCGGCGAGGGTCTGCCGACCGACGCCGACACCACCTCGGTCACGTTGGACGCGCTGGCCCGGCTCGGTCACCCCGCCGACCCGGCGGGCCTGTGGGCGTACGAGACGGCGGACGGGTTCTGCACCTGGCCGGGGAGCGAGGACGGCTTCTCGGTCACCACCAACGCGCACGTGCTGGACGCGTTCGGCCAGCACGTGACCGGGCACCCCGGCGCGGACGCGCGGTACCACCGGACGGTCGACCGGCTCAGCGCCGTGTTGCCGGCACACCAGCTCGCCGATGGCCGCTGGCAGGACCGGTGGCACGCCTCGCCGTACTACGCCACGGCCTGCTGCGTGCTGGCCCTGGCGGAGTTCGGCCGCGGCGGCGTGGCGGCCGAGGCGCTCGACCGGGCGGCCCGTTGGGTGCTGGACAGCCAGCGGGCCGACGGATCGTGGGGGCGGTGGGACGGCACGGTCGAGGAGACCGCGTACGCCCTGCAGGTGCTGGTGGCCGTGCCGACCGGAGCGCCCCGGGTCGACGACGCGGTGGCGCGCGGCCATGCCTATCTCCACCGCCGGTCCGACCGGTCGGACCCTCCACTGTGGTACGGCAAGGAGCTGTACTGTCCTACCGCGATCGTTCGCGCGGCTGTCCTGGCTGCCTGTCGACTCGCCTCCGTCCAGCTGGGCGAGGTCGACCGTTCGGTGGTGGATTGTGCTTACCAGGCAACAAAAACAGCGACTTGAGGGGTTGTGTGGACACTGCTAGCGTACGCAGAGCCTCAGCCCCGTACGCCCCGCCGTGGCGGGACGTCGTCCTCCATGATCACCCGTTGATGAGCTGAGTCAACGCCCTGCCTGGGACGGTTCAATGCGTTCTCGCGGTACGAGTATCCGCACCAAGGTCGTCGCCCTGCTGCTCTCCCTGGTCGCGCTCTGGATGTTCGCGGCGTGGGTCACCCTGCGGGACGGCTTCAACCTGCTCGGTGTCCAGCTGCTCAACAGCAAGGTCTACGCGCCCAGCGAACCCCTGTTGCAGGAGCTTCAGCTCGAGCGGCGGCTGACCCAGGCGTACCTGAGCAACCCCGACGCCGCGCAGCGCGCGGCCCTGGAGACCGAGCAGCGCAAGGCCGCCCAGCTGGCGGACGACTTCGCCGACTCGGTCCGCAACTGGCAGGTCGACGTGGCCGGCAGCAAGGCCCTCGACGCCCAACTCGACGCCACGATCGCGCAGATCAACGAGTTGAAGCAGACCCGGGCCGACGTGCTCGGTCGTAAGGTCGACCGGATCTCCGCCGCCGACGCCTACACGGAAGCCATCGAATCGATCTTCCGGATCTACGACGTCACCGGCAGCCTCGACGACAAGGAGATCGCCGCAGACGCGGCCGCCCTGATCCAGCTCAACCGGATGAAGGAGCTGATCTCGCAGGAGGACGCGCTGCTCAGCGGCCTCTTCGGCACCGGTCGGATCAGTGGTCCGGAGTACGCCCGCTACGTCAGCCTGGTCGGCGCCGAGCGGTTCCTCGGCGAGGAGACGCGCGCCCGGCTCGCCGACGCCGATCAGCGCCGCTACCAACAGCTCGTCGAGGGTGAGGCGTTCAGCCGGCTGCGCGCCGTACAGGACAGCATCATCCGGGAGGGCCGGCCGGCGACCCAGTTGCCGATCGGCTCCGAACAGTGGCGTGCCACCGTCGAGCCGGCGCTCGCCGAGGTGAACGACGCCGTCGTCGACGGCGGCGAGGGCATCGTCGGTCGAGCCACCGGCGTGGCCGTGATGGTCGTCGTCCGACTCGTGCTCGCCACCGGCCTGGGTCTGCTCGCCGTCATCGCCTCGGTCGTCGTCTCGATCACCACGGCTCGTACCCTGCTGCGTCAGCTCGACCGCCTGCGGCAGGCCGCCTGGCAGCTCGCCGACGAGCGGTTGCCCCGCGTGGTCGAGCGGCTCGGCCGGGGCGAGGAGGTCGACGTCGCCACCGAAGCGCCGCCGCTGGAGTTCGGCACCGACGAGATCGGCCAGGTCGGCAAGGCGTTCAACGCCGTCCAGGAGACCGCCCTGCGCACCGCCGTCGAGCAGGCCGAGCTGCGCCGCAACGTCCGCGAGGTCTTCCTCAGCCTGGCCCGGCGGACCCAGGCTCTGGTGCACCGTCAGCTCACCCTGCTCGACGCGATGGAGCGGCGGGAACACGACGCGGAGGAGCTGGAGGACCTGTTCCGGGTCGACCACCTGGCCACCCGGATGCGGCGCAACGCGGAGAACCTGATCGTGCTCTCCGGCTCCACCCCGGGCCGGGCCTGGCGGCGCAACGTCCCCATGGTGGACGTCGTGCGCGGCGCGGTGGCCGAGGTGGAGGACTACACCCGGGTCAACGTGCTGCCGCTGGGGGCCGTCTCGCTCGCCGGCCGGGCGGTCGGCGACGTCATCCACCTGCTCGCCGAGCTGATCGAGAACGGCCTGTCGTTCTCGCCACCACACACCACCGTGGAGGTTCGCGGCCAGCTCGTCGCGAACGGCTTCGCCATCGAGATCGAGGACCGTGGCCTCGGCATGAGCGAGGAGGACCTGGCGGCCGCGAACCATCGTATCGTCGACCAGTCCGAGCTGAACCTGGCCAACGCCGCCCGCCTCGGCCTCTACGTGGTGAGCCGGCTGACCGAGCGGCACGGCGTGCGGGTCCGCCTCAAGGAATCGGCGTACGGCGGCACCACCGCCGTCGTCCTCATCCCACAGGAGCTGATCACGGCGAACGGGACCGACCCGGACGGCTCCGGTGCCATTCCGGCCGGTTCGACGGCCATCGCGTTGCCGGCCGGTCCGACCGCCGCCGGCCCCGTCGAGGGCGGTCGTCCCGCCAGCCTCTCGACGGTCGCGGTCGCCACCGTGGCGACGGACACCAGCGCCGCAGGCGCGCCGCAGCCGGTGACCCCGGTCGCCCCGGCGCGGGCCGACAGCAGTACCACCACCGAGCAGACGGACGAGGGCGACAAGGACGTCGTACTCCCCACCCGCCAGCGGACCGCGGCGGCGGACCTGCCCACCCGGGCCCGGCGTGTCCTGGGCCAGCCGGCCCTGGAGGGCCCGACGGTGCCGACCGGCCTGCCCGCCGTGGAGCGGGCCGGGACGGGTGGCAGCGAGCCGAGCGCCGACGGCGGGCCGGTCCCCGCACGGACCGAGACGGACCGCACCGGCTCCGGCCTGCCGGTCCGCGTCCGCCAGGCGAACATCGTGCCCGAGCTGCGCGACGACCCGGCGGTGACCGAGTCCGACGAGGAGGACGTGGTACGGCCACCCGAGCAGGTACGCCGGATGATGAGCTCCTATCAGACCGGCACCCGGCGCGGTCGGACCGACGCGGCGCGACTGCTCGGCGGCGCGTCGGGCACGACACCCGACTCGACCGACGAGGAACCGCAAGCCACCTGACCGAGCACCGGCGCTGCGGGTTCCCACGTGGTGTGACGGTCAAGCCCAAGACGAATACGGCGCAACTGCCGGGCGAGAAGAGGACGACGAAGTGGCCCAGAAGACGGCTTCGAGTGCCGACCTGACGTGGTTGCTGGATGATCTGGTGGGCCGGGTGAAGCAGGCCGAGCATGCGGTCGCGCTCTCCAGCGACGGGTTGTTGATGGCTTCCTCGCAGGGGCTGAGCCGGGACGACGGCGAGCACCTCGCGGCGATGGCGGCCGGCATCCAGAGCCTGGCCCGGGGCGCCGGCAAGCGCTTCGGCGGCGGGCAGGTGCAGCAGACCATCATCGAGATGCAGTCGTCGTTCCTGTTCGTCACGGCCGCCGGCCGCAACGCCTGCCTGGCCGTCCTCGCCACCGAGGACGCCGACGTCGGTCTCATCGCGTACGAGATGGCGATGCTCGTCACCCGCGTCGGCAAGTACGTGGCCTCCCCGTCGCGGGGCACCGAACAGTCGGCTGGCGAGAGGTAACGGCCATGACGGTGCAGGGAGAGTCCGCAGAACATCAGTGGGTGGATGACCATGCGGGCCCGGTGGTGCGCCCGTACGCGGTGACACGCGGGCGCGCCCGCCCGGTCACCGGCACGTTCGACCTGATCTCCCTGGTCACCGCGACCCGCGCCGACGTGACGCCGGAGGTCGGGATCGGTCCTGAGCACCTGGCGATCGTCGGCCTGTGCCAGCGAATACAGTCCGTCGCCGAGATCGCGGCCCACCTCGACCTGCCGGTGGGAACCATCCGGGTGCTCCTCGGCGACCTGGCGGCCCGCAACCTCGTGCAGGTACGCGAGCCGCACACCACGGCCGGCCTTCCCGACAACAGCATCTTCGAGGCGGTAATCAATGGACTACGGGCACTCTGACCGGCCGGCGGGAGCGACGCCACTGCCCACCGCGATCAAGATCCTGGTCGCCGGTGGTTTCGGCGTGGGCAAGACCACCATGGTCGGAGCGGTGAGCGAGACCCGACCGTTGCGCACCGAGGAGGTGCTGACCGAGACCGGCGTCGGCATCGACGACCTGTCCGGGGTGGAGGGCAAGACCACCACCACGGTGGCGATGGACTTCGGCCGGATCACCATCAGCGACGACCTGGTGCTCTACCTGTTCGGCACGCCCGGGCAGGACCGGTTCTGGTTCGTCTGGGACGAACTGGCGTTGGGCGCGATCGGCGCGGTCGTCCTGGCCGACACGCGTCGGCTCGCCGACTGCTTTCCGTCGATCGACTACTTCGAGGGCCGGGGCACCCCGTTCGTGGTGGCGGTCAACTGCTTCGAGGGCGCGCGTCAGTACCGGCTCGACGAGGTGCAGACCGCGCTGAACCTCGACCCGGGTGTACCGGTGCTGCTCTGCGACGCGCGCCAGCGGGAGTCCAGCAAGGAGGTGCTGGTGACCCTCATGGAGCACGCCATGAAGACCCGCGAGGCCCGTCGCCGCGCCGCCAGCGGAGACTGACCCAGGTTTTCTCCGGGACGCTGTCCGGATCGCTCCGGTCCGCTCGTCATGCTGGCGACAACCCGAGCGACAGGGAGCGATCGATGAAGTTCATGATGTTCGTCTGCAGCGACACCGCACCGGACACCGACCCGCCCGAGCTGCCCGACATCCACACGTGGGTGGCCGACAACGACGCCCGTGGCCGCCGCCTGACCGGCAACGTGCTGGCACCGCCCAGCGCGGCCACCACGGTCCGTGTCCGTGCCGGCGAACTGCTGGTCTCCGAGGGACCGTTCGCGGAGACCGCCGAGGTCATCGTGGGCTTCGACCTGCTCGACTGCGCGGATCTGGACGAGGCGATCGAGGTGGCCCGTACCCACCCGATGGCCCGGGAGGGGCGGCTGGAGCTGCGCCCGTTCGGCGCGCTGTCCAGCTGACCGGATGACCCGCACCGACACCACGACCGGTGCGCCGGACAGCGTCGGCTCGGCCGCGGCGGCGCGGGCCGTCGCGGCCGCCGGCGTGGACGCGTACCCCCGGATCGTCGCGACCCTGATCCGACTGACCGGGGACTGGGCGTTGGCCGAGGACTGCGCCCAGGAAGCCCTGGCCGTCGCATTGGAACGCTGGCCCGGCGACGGTGTGCCGACGAACCCGGGCGCCTGGCTCATGACGGTGGCCCGCAACCGGGCGCTCGACGTGCTGCGGCGGGCCACCGTGGAGCGTCGCAAGCGGCACGACCTGGCGCTGCTCGCGCCGACCGACGCGCGGCCCGAGCACGACGTCGAGGACGACCGCTTGAGACTCATCTTCACCTGCTGCCATCCGGCGCTCGCGCTCGACGCCCGGGTGGCGCTGACCCTGCGGACCGTCTGCGGGGTGCCGACCGCCGCCATCGCCCGTCTGCTGCTGGTCAGCGAGTCGACGATGACCCGCCGGCTGACCCGCGCCCGGACCCGCATCGCGCTGGCCGGCATCCCGTACCGGGTGCCGAACGGTCCGGCGCTGGCCGAACGGCTGCCCGGCGTGCTCGCCGTGCTGTACCTGTTGTTCACCCGCGGCTACGTCCCCGACGGCGAACCGGCGTTCGCCGACGAGGCCGTGCGGCTGGCCCGGTTGCTGGACGAATTGATGCCGGAGCAGTCCGAGGTCACCGCGCTGCGGGCGCTGCTGCTGCTCCAGCACTCCCGCCGGGCTGCCCGCCGGGACGCCGCCGGCAACCTGCTCACCCTCGCGCGCCAGGACCGGGCCCGGTGGGACCGCGTCGCCATCGCCGAGGGCCGGGCCGCCCTTGCTCGGGTACGCGACGACGGGCCGTACGCGTGGCAGGCCCGGATCGCCGCCTGCCACGCCGTCGCCGCCTCGGTCGACGACACCGACTGGCCGACGATCGCGCGGGCGTACGACGCTCTGGCCGGCCTCCGGCCCTCACCGGTGATCGCGCTCAATCGCGCGGTCGCGCACGGCTACGCGTACGGGCCGGCCGCCGGGCTGGCCCTGCTCCACGAGGCGCGTGCCGGGGGAGGGCTGTCCGACCACCCGCTCGCCGTGGCGGTGGAGGCCGACCTGCTGGCCCGGCAGGGCGACCGGAGCCGCGCGGTCACGCTGTTCCGGGCGGCGGCGGCAGCGGTGGAGTCGGCCGCCGAGCGCCGCGCCCTGCTCAACCGTGCGAACGAACTGTCTGGCTAACGAACCGCCCGCCCTGCCCCCGCGCCCGCCCAGCCCCGCCGCGCCGATCATGGAGTTGTGGTGGGCAACAAAACCCCCGTGCAACCTCAAACCAGGCACCACAACTCCATGATCGGCGGGCCGGTACCGCCCTTGCTCCGCGATCTTGCACTTTCTGTCCCGGCAAAAGGGGTATCCCACTCATGTGGACAACAGAAACTGCAAGATCGGCGCGATCTTCTCGCTCGGCGTACTCCAGGCTGCCGGGTCGTTGGAATCGCGTACGCCGATGACGCCCGTGAGGTTGTCGGTCACCTCGACGCGCTACTCCGCGACGAAGGTTCCTGAGCCCGGCACGCCGACCACCAGTCCGCGAGACTTGAGCGCGTCCACGGCACGGGCGACCGTCCGCCGGGCTGACCCGTACTCCTGGGCCAGCGCGTCGTACGTGGGTAGGCGTGAGCCCGGTCGGAACTCCCCAGCGGCGATGCGTCGAGTCAGATCGTCCTCGATCTCTCGGGCCGTGTACGGGATGGGCACGGATGTCATCGTCCTTCCTACCCACTCGGACCCTGCTTGCACCTATGGCACTGCTTGCCTTGCTGGCACTACTGGCACTACCTTGGGGAGTGAGGCGTGGCCCCTGGTGGACATCGGGTCGGCACGGGTCGCTGCCGGAGAAAGGGGCGTCCCGCCTCCTGGCTGGAGGCGGGCGGCCCGCCCGTCGTGTGGAGGTGGTGCTGATGCTGTCCGAGGAGAAGCCGATGCAGGTGCCCGTCAACGTCGATGCGTGACGATGGCCGATCCGGACCGAGCGGATCGAGTGTGGAGAGTGCGGCGATGCGCTGCCGGTTGAGCGGTGCACGGCCTTGTCCGAGCTGGCCGAGACCCTCAGCGAGCACCCGTCGCGCTGTCGTGTCTTCCTCTGAGGACGCGACCGGCCGGCTGCCCTGGCCCCGTTCGGCGACAGCCGACCCGACCGGACCACGCCAGCGGTCGTACCGCGCCCCGGATGTCGTACCCGAATCGCGCTGGCGCCCCCGGTGCGGGCCGCCGGCCGCGCACACCGCCGATGGTCCTTCCTGGAAATGCGACTCCTGCGGTCAGGACTGGCCACGCCCGACGCTGCGCGCGACCCCGACGGACGCCGCCCGACGGGCGACCCTGATCCCCGAGTTCTCGCGGATCACCCGCCGGGCCATCCGCGACCTGCGCGGCCGCCCGGGCGGGCCTGACCCGGTCGCCATCGTCCGTCGTTTTCTCTGATTCCTGCCCCTCACCGACGAGGAGGCTCGCGCGGTCGCGCTGCGGCTGCGCTGAGCGTTCACCCCCGTTGCACGACCCAGTCGGACACGAGCCGGCGACCGATATGGTGGCCGCATGACCTTGCCGTTCGATCTTGCTGTGCGCGGCTATGACATGCGTCAGGTCGAGAGTCTCCTCGCGAAGGTGGATGAGGCTCTGGCTACTGACAGCGCTGTCGCGCGGGCTGCGGCGCGGGACGCGCTTCGGGCGGCCGGCCTGCGACGGCGGCTACGTGGCTACGAGGTGCGGCAGGTGGACGCGGCGTTGGACCAACGGCTGGCCGCCCTCGCGCTGCCGGACACCCACGGCGGACCGGCGTGACCAACGGGCATCCCGCCCGTGCTCTGACGGCAAACCTTCCTCGGCCCTGACGGCGAAGGCCGCCCCCGCCGAAGCGGGAGCGGCCTTCGACCAGTGGTACGTCAGTTGGCGATCATGCGGCGCAGCACGTACTGCAGGATGCCGCCGTGGCGGTAGTAGTCCGCCTCACCCGGGGTGTCGATCCGCACGACGGCCTCGAACTCCACGCCCGTGTCGGTCGTGACCGTCACCGTGCGGGGGGTCTCGCCGTCGTTCAGGGCCGTCACACCGGTGATGGTGAACATCTCGGCGCCGGTCAGGCCCAGCGACTCGGCGGTGACGTCCACCGGGAACTGCAGCGGCAGCACGCCCATGCCGATGAGGTTGGAGCGGTGGATCCGCTCGTACGACTCGGCGATGACCGCCCGGACACCCAGCAGCATGGTGCCCTTGGCCGCCCAGTCCCGCGACGAGCCGGAGCCGTACTCCTTGCCGGCCAGGATGACCAGCGGGATGCCCGCCTCCTGGTAGGCCATCGAGGCGTCGTAGATCGAGGTCTGCTCGCCGGTCAGGTGGTTGACCGTGAAGCCGCCCTCCACCCCGGGCACCAGCTGGTTGCGCAGCCGGATGTTGGCGAAGGTGCCCCGGATCATCACCTCGTGGTTGCCCCGGCGCGAGCCGTACGAGTTGAACTCGTGGCGCGGCACGCCGTGCTCGGCCAGGTAGGTGCCGGCGGGGGAGTCCGCCTTGATCGCACCGGCCGGCGAGATGTGGTCGGTGGTCACCGAGTCACCCAGCTTGGCCAGCACCCGCGCGCCGGAGATGTCGACGACCGGGCTCGGCTCCTGCTGCATGCCCTCGAAGTACGGGGGCTTGCGCACGTAGGTCGAGTCGCTGTCCCACGCGAAGGTGTCGCCGGTCGGGGTGGGCAGCGACTGCCACCGCTCGTCACCGGCGAAGACGTCGGCGTACGCGGCGCTGAAGCCGGTCGCGCCGATCGCCTGGGCGATGACGTCCTGGATCTCGGCGGTGTTCGGCCAGATCTCCCGCAGGTAGACCGGGTTGCCCTCGGTGTCCTCACCGATCGGCTCGTTGGCCAGGTCGATGTCCATCGTGCCGGCGAGGGCGTACGCGACGACCAGCGGCGGGGACGCCAGGTAGTTCATCTTGACGTCCGGGTTGATCCGGCCCTCGAAGTTGCGGTTGCCGGAGAGCACCGAGACGACCGACAGGTCGTGCTCGTTGACCGCGGCGGACACCTCCTCGGGCAGCGGGCCCGAGTTGCCGATGCAGGTCGTGCAGCCGTAGCCGACCAGGTTGAAGCCGAGCTTGTCCAGGTACGGCGTGAGGCCGGCGCGCTCGTAGTAGTCCATGACGACCTTCGAGCCCGGGGCCAGGGTGGTCTTCACCCACGGCTTGCGGGTGAGGCCCTTCTCGACGGCGTTGCGGGCCAGCAGGGCCGCCCCGATCATCACCTGCGGGTTGGACGTGTTGGTGCAGGAGGTGATCGCGGCGATCACCACGGCGCCGTGGTCCAGCTCGTACTCGACACCGTCGGTGCCGGTGACCCGGATCGGGTTGCTGGCCCGACCGCCGGCGCCGGTGGCCGCGGTCTCCAGGTCGCGCGGCTCGTCGGCCGGGTCGCTGAACTCGTTGGCGGGCGGGTCGCTGGCCGGGAACGACTCGGCGCTGGCCTCGTCGGCCGGGCCGTTCGCGCCGCGCGGCAGCTCCTCGCGGGCCACGCTCGGCTTGAGGTCACGCTCGCCGGAGGAGTCGTCGGCCACGTAGTCGGTCAGCGCCGAGCGGAACAGCGTCTTGGCGCTGCCCAGCGGCACCCGGTCCTGCGGGCGCTTCGGACCGGCGAGCGACGGCTCGATGGTGCTCAGGTCGAGCTCGAGGCGCTCCGAGTAGGAGGGCTCGGCCGCCGGGTCGTGCCAGAGGCCCTGCTCCTTGGCGTACGCCTCGACGAGCGCGACCTGCGCGGCGTCCCGACCGGTCAGCTCCAGGTAGCGGACGGTCTCCGCGTCGATCGGGAAGATCGCCACGGTGGAGCCGTACTCCGGGGACATGTTGCCGATGGTGGCGCGGTTGGCCAGCGGCACGGCGCTCACGCCGGGGCCGTAGAACTCGACGAACTTGCCGACCACGCCGTGCTTGCGCAGCATCTCGGTGATGGTGAGCACCAGGTCGGTGGCGGTGGTGCCGGCCGGCATCTCGCCGGAGAGCTTGAAGCCGACGACCCGGGGGATCAGCATGCTGACCGGCTGGCCGAGCATCGCGGCCTCGGCCTCGATGCCGCCGACGCCCCAGCCCAGCACGCCCAGGCCGTTGACCATCGTGGTGTGCGAGTCGGTGCCGACGACGGTGTCCGGGTACGCCTGCCCGTTGCGCTCCATCACGGTGCGGGCCAGGTACTCGATGTTGACCTGGTGCACGATGCCGGTGCCCGGCGGGACGACCTTGAACTCGTTGAACGCGGTCTGGCCCCAGCGCAGGAACTGGTAGCGCTCCTTGTTGCGCTCGTACTCCAGCTCGACGTTGCGGGCGAACGCGTCCTCGCGGCCGAACAGGTCGGCGATCACCGAGTGGTCGATGACCAGCTCGGCGGGGGCGAGGGGGTTGACCTTGGTGGCGTCGCCGCCCAGGTCACGCACGGCCTCGCGCATGGTGGCCAGGTCGACCACGCAGGGCACGCCGGTGAAGTCCTGCATGAGCACCCGCGCCGGGGTGAACTGGATCTCCACGCTCGGGTCGGCGGTCGGGTCCCACCCGCCGAGCTGCTGGATGTGGTCGGCGGTGATGTTCGCGCCGTCCTCGGTCCGCAGCAGGTTCTCCAGCAGGATCTTCAGGCTGTACGGCAGCCGGTCGTGGCCGTCCACCTTGTCGATCTTGAAAATCTCGTAGCTCGCGTCTCCGACGCGTAGCTGGGTCTTCGCACCGAAGGTGTCGAGGCTCGCCACGTCGTACTCCTTCACACCAGCGACCGTGAGTAGTCCTGAGCAGTCTGTCGCACCGGCCGGGGCGCCGCCGAGGTTAGGTAACACTTACCGCCGATTCTGCTCTCAAACAAAACCGTACGTCCGTCTTGCTATTTGCGCAACCCGGGCTGGTCCGCCCGCCACCCCTCATCCCTAGCCTCCTAGGACGCGTTACGGAATGTGCGACAGCCGCCGACGGGCCCGTCGAGCGCGTCGACCGCAGGTAGGGTTCGAGGCCCGGCCGGAGGAGGGTCACCCGTGTTCGACGTCCAGCACTGGCTCGTGTCGCTGCCGCCGGTCGCGGTCTACCTGCTCGTCGCCGGGGTGATCGGCGTGGAGAGCATGGGCGTGCCCCTACCCGGCGAGATCGTCCTGGTCAGCTCCGCACTGCTCGCGGCCACCGGAGTGGTGGAGCCGGAGTGGGTGGCGACAGCAGCCGCGACCGGAGCGATCGTGGGTGACTCCATCGGGTACGCGGTGGGTCGTCGCGGGGGCCGCCCGCTGCTCGCCCGGCTGGGCCGACGCTTCCCCCGTCATCTCGGCCCCGCCCAACTCGCCCGCGCCGAGCAGAGCTTCGCCCGGCACGGCGTCTGGGCGGTGTTCTTCGGTCGGTTCGTGGCACTGCTACGGATCCTGGCCGGCCCGCTCGCCGGAGCCCTGCACGTGCCGTACCGGCGGTTCCTGGTGGCAAACGCCGCCGGCGGGCTGGTCTGGGCGTTCGGCACCACGTACCTGCTGTTCAGCGTCGGTCGGGCGGCCGAGCACTGGCTCAAGGACATCTCCTGGGCCGGCCTGGTCCTCGCCGTACTGGCCGGCCTGGGCAGCACCTGGTGGTTGCGTCGACGTGCCCACCGTCTGGAGGCCGCCGAGCCGGTGTCGTCGGGCCAGGCGGCGTCGGCCACCGGTTCGGAGCGGCCCGTCGACCCGGCGCTGGCGCGGGCCCGACACCGGTAGCGCACCATCGCCGGTCGTGTCCCGGTCCGCACGAACGAGCCGGCTTACGCCGGCAGGAAAATCCCTGACCCGGGTACGCCGAAAGGGCCGGGCCCCGTGGTGGGGTCCGGCCCTTGTCGGTTGGTTCTCTTAGCTGGTGGCGTAGCCGCGGGTGGCGATCCAGTCGGCGAGGTGCTCGACGGTGATGTCGTAGGAGGCGGTGTTCGGGTCGGCCGAGTCGGCGATCCGCACCACGTTGCCGTTGTCGCGGTAGCCCACGACGCTGATGTAGTGCCCGCCCTCGAAGGAGTGGATACCACCGTCGGTGTCGGTGCTGGTGCCGGCGATGTTGGCGACCACGGCCCGACCGTTGTCCACGGTGCGGACGATGTCGGCGCGCAGCTGGTCGGTCTGCGTGGCGTCGGCGTCGGGCTTGCTGATCTCGACGCTGTGGTAGGCGTCGGTCTTGCCGGTTTCCTTGTTCAGGACCGGGGTGATGTCGTTGATGCTGTTGGTGCCGGCCTCGGTGGTGCCCATCTCCTTGGCCATGGCGTCCACGCTGATGTCCTTGCCCTGCACGCTCAGGGCGTTGCGGGCGGCGGCGGGGCCGCAGTAGTAGAAGTTCGGCTGGGCCTCGTAGCGCACGCCGAGCTGCCGCTCGCCGTGGCCCTTGCGGTCGGTCTGGGTCTGCGACACGGGCTTGGCGGTGCTCTCGGCGGCGAAGGCGGTGGTCACGGGGCCGGCGATGGCGCCACCGGTGAACGCGAGGCCAGCGGCGGTCAGGGCGGTCTTACGAATCAGATCGGTACGCATGATGGCGTGCTCCTCTGCTTCATCCGGGGGATACGCGCCTGGCACACGGGGGTGTGCCCGGCGGGGAAAGTTCGTGAGGGAGTTCTGTCCGGCGACCCGACAAGAGGGGGTCTGCGCGGGGGGTGGTGCAACGGTCCGCGATGGCGGGTCATTCCCGCACCGCTGGGCCGGGGGATGGCCGGTGGTGCTCGGCCGTGCGGGGGTGTAACGACGCCGACCCGACGGGTGTTCCCGGCGGCCAGCCCGCGACCCGGGGGTCGTGGCGGCGTACCCGGTATAACGACCCCGCCCGGCCGCCGATTCCGCCCGCACGGTGTCACCGACCACAGCACGTCGGCGGCGGAAACCCGGACAGACTTCGCATGAGTGACGTCAAGCGCGGCGTTCGCGGGCACGCTCGACCGCGAGTGCCAAGCGCCGCCCGAACACCGAAAGCGGACAAATCGCGACCCGTCGCTCGGACAGATCCCATGATCCGCGCAATATCGGGGATGTTGTTGCCTCAGCGGGTCGTGAGGCAACAACATCCCCGAAAGTGCTCTCTCACGGACCAGGGCGTACCAGAGGTTGACGCAGCGGGTGGTCAGGCGGAGTCCGCTGCCTCATTGGCCTGGGCGTGGCGTTCCCGCAGCCGCTGCCGGATCTCCTCCGGGGTGTACGCGCGCCGCCGCCGTTCGGCTCGGGCGATGACCACACCGGACGCTGCCACTCCGGCGAGGCCGGCCAGGCCGAGGACCTTCCACCACCGCATTCGATGCCCCATCGGCTTAGGCTAGACCCTCATGAGCATCAGCCTGGATGAGGCCGTCGAGTTGACCCGTACCGGCGACGTGTGGGTGTTCCGGGGTCGCAGCGTGCCGGACCGGGCGATCCAGTTCACCACGAACAGTCCGGTCAACCATGTCGGAATGGCCGTCGTGCTGGACGATATGCCGCCGCTGATGTGGCACGCCGAGTTGGGTAAGTCCCTGCCGGACCTGTGGTCGGGCACCCACCAGCGTGGCGTCCAACTGCACGACCTGCGGGACGCGGTCTGCGTGTGGGCCAACCGGTACGGGCAGCGGGCGTGGTTGCGGCAGCTCGACCCGCCGGCCGAGGGTGAGATGGAGCGCGCGGTGCTGCGGACCGTCGCGCGGTTGGACGGTACGCCGTTCCCGTCGACCGCGCAGCTGGCGTGGCGGTGGGTGCGCGGCCGGGTGCCGTCGTTGCCGGGTCCCGGCCGGGCGGCACTGCGAGCGGTGTCGCGGGCCGCCCAAGCCGTGCCGGGAATGCCGCCGACCGCGGGCGCTCCGGCAACCCCGCGCACGCCGGCAACCCCCGGCACGGCGGGCACACCGCGCACGCCGGCAAGCCCGGGCACGCCAGGCGAGCCGGCAAGTCCCGGCACGCCGGCCGCCCCGAGCAGCGCGGCGGCGAAGGAGCGGGCGTTGGAGACGGCGTACTGCGCCGAGGTGGTGGCCGTGACCTACGAGGCGATGGGCCTGCTGCCCGCCGGTAAGCGTCCGAACTGGTACGACCCGGGCCGGTTCTGGAGTGGTGACGACCTGGGACTGGCCGGGGGCGCCCGACTGGGTACGGAGATCGAGGTGCGGGTCCCGCCCCGCTGAGGATCGCCCCGAGGTTTGGCCCACCCGGTGCGGGGCAATTGCTGTCGCCGTGAACGCCTCCACGGATCTCGACACGCTGACCGGCTTCTTCGACCGGTACGGTGCCGCGTTGACCTCGGGGGATCTGCCGGCCCTCGGCGGTTGTTACGCCCTGCCCGGGCTGGTGGTGGCAGACACGTACAGCTTCTCGTTCACCTCGCTGGCGGCGGTCGCGTTGTCCTTCGTGGGCGCCGCACCCGACTATCAGGACCGGGAGCTGATCGCCGCGCATGCCGGGATCGAGGATGTGCAGCCGGTGTCCGCGCTGCTGACCCTGGTGTCGGTCGAGTGGGAGTTCCTGGACAGCCAGGGGCGTGCGGTGCCGGGGGAGCGGTACCGCTACCTGCTGCGGACCTCGGATGAGGGGCCGCAGATCTGCACGGTCGTCCGGACGGGCTGATCGCCAGCGGAGCGTCGCCGCGTCCGAGCCGTTTTCCGTACGGAGGGGGCCGGTCGGTCTGATCCGTACCCGCACGGTTTCCGGTCCGCCCGGCGCTGGCTACGCTGTCGCGTCGGTGGGACGAGGGGAGACCTGATGGCGGTGGGGCCGGACGGCGCGGGAGGCCCGCGGACGGCGCGAGTGGTGTTGTCGCTGCCGTGGATCGTGGTGCTGGTGGGCATCTGCGCGCTGGCGGTGCTGTTGGTGGTCGCGCTGTTGTCGTTCCGTACCCGGGAGGGGAAGGGAACGCCGCAGGCCGCGCCGCCGGTGTTCCTGCCGACGACGCCGGCCGTGGCGTCGTCGGCGCCGACGCCGGGTGGGTTGGAGCGACGGACGGCGTCGCCGCGCGCCTCGCGCACCAGCCGGACGCCGTCGCCGCGTGCCACCACGAAGTCGCCGTCGCCGGGCGCGACGAGCGCCGCGGCCCTGGCGACGAAGGAGCCGGTGGTGTCGGCGCAGTACAAGGTCGGTACGGATGGCTGGAACGCGACCGACGCCACGCTGTCGGTGACCAACGGGTCGGACCGGTCGGTGGACTGGCGGGTGGAGTTGGCCTTCGCGGACGACACGCGGGGTCTGCGCGTCAGCGGCGCGGCGGGGATCTCGGTGGCGGCGCAGGGTGACGGTGCGTTCGTGCTCAGCGGCGGAGAGTCGTTGGGTGCGGGTGACACGCAAACCCTGCGGTTGCGGGTCAGTTGGGATGGATCGGCGCAGCGTCCGGTGCGGTGCGTGATCAACGGGGTGGAGTGCCGGCTCAGCTGACCGGGCGTCGGGCTGCGTCGTACGTGGCCGCGGCGCTTTCCGGGGCGGGCCGTCGATCGCTAGGCTGCGCGGACGGCCCGCTGAGGGAGGTACATGTCCGGCTTGCGTCGTGCCCCGCGACCGTCGCACGGTCCGGCGGCCATCGCCTCGTCGCCGTGGATCGTGGTGGGCGCCGGTGTCGTCGTGATGGTGGTCCTGCTGTTCGTGGCCCTGGGCGCGTACCGGGGGCGTAGTCCGGCGCGGGACGGCGGGCCGCCACCGGCGGGTCTGCCGTTGCCGCAGGCGCCGGTGTCGCCGTCCGAACTGTCGCCGACGCCGCTGCCGGAGAACTCGGCGCTGCTGCCCGGGTTGTCACCACGGGCCAGCGGGCTGCCGCCGAGCGCACCGGTCACGCCGGTCACGTCGCGGCCTTCGACGGTCGGTCCGCCGGTGGCGTCGGCGTCGGCGCGGCCGTCGACCCGGCCGCCGCAGCCGCCGTCGGCGGTGACTGGACGCTACCGGGTGATGCAGAGCTTCGACGGAGGTTTCATCGGCGAGGTGCTGATCGTGAACGCGTCCGGTGTGGACCGTGGGTGGACGGTGCGGTTCGAGTTCGCCGGTGGTCGACTGGTGACCGCCTGGGTGGAGGGCGTACCCCAGGGGACGCTGCGGCAGTTCGACGGCGGCTTCACGTACGTCAGCGGGGTGGACGTACCGGCGGGTGGGTCGGTGGCGCTGCGGTTCCACCTGGAGCGGGCGTCCTCGACGCCGCGCGGGTGCACTGTCGACGGGACGCGCTGTAGCGGGTTCTGAGCGAACCTTCCGCAAGTTTGCTGCTCTGTTACGACTTTTTTTGCAAGGTATTGCAGATCGTTGCGGCAAGGGTTAGCGTGCGGCCAATCACGACCAGAGGAAGGCCGTCGATGAAACCCCCGCCGATACGCCGTACCGCCCTGCTCGCGCTCGTCAGCCTGCTCACCGTCACCCTCGTCGGCGTGCCGGCGTCCGCCCGTCCACTCGATGCCGACGGCGACCCCCGGCCGTCCAGCGCCGATCCCCTGGCCGTGGCCGGGGCCGTGCAGTGGCGCGACGAGCCCAGCGCCGACGCGCTGCTGGCCGCGGGCACCGACGCCGCGCGTGCCGAGCAGTTCTACTTCGTCCTGCCGGACCGGTTCGCCAACGGCGACCGCCGCAACGACTCCGGCGGGCTCACCGGTGACCGGCTGCGTACCGGTCTCGACCCGGCCGACAAGGGCTTCTACCACGGCGGTGACCTCAAGGGCGTCATCGACAAGCTGGCCTACATCCAGGGTCTGGGCACCACCGCCATCTGGCTCGCCCCGATCTTCAAGAACCGCCCGGTGCAGGGCGAGGGGAACGACATCTCCGCCGGCTACCACGGCTACTGGATCACCGACTTCACCCAGGTCGACCCGCACTTCGGCACGAACGCCCAGCTCAAGGAGCTGGTCTCGCTGGCACACCGGCGAGGCATCAAGGTCTATCTCGACGTGGTGGTCAACCACACCGCCGACGTCATCAGGTACGCCGAGGACCGCTACGCCTACGTGGACAAGGCGACCTCGCCGTACACGGACGCGCGGGGGCGGGCCTTCGAGGACCGCAACTACGCCGACGGCAGCCGGGACTTCCCGACCGTCGACGCGAACGCCGGCCCGTACACGCCGGTCTTTCCCGCGCCGGGGGACGCGACCGTGAAGGTGCCAGCCTGGCTCAACGACGCCAGCATGTACCACAACCGGGGCGACTCCACGTTCTCCGGCGAGAACAGCGAGTACGGCGACTTCTTCGGTCTCGACGACCTGTGGACCGAACGACCCGAGGTGGTCCAGGGGATGACCAAGGCGTACGGGGACTGGATCGGCGCGACCGGTGTCGACGGGTTCCGGCTGGACACCGTCAAGCACGTCAACATGGACTTCTGGCCGCAGTTCACCCGGGGCGTCGAGCGGGCCGCCGAGAAGGCGGGAAAGAAGGACTTCTTCGTCTTCGGCGAGGTGTACAGCGCCGATCCGGAGGTCACGTCGACGTACGTGCGTCGGGGCGGCCTGCCGGCCACCCTCGACTTCGCGTTCCAGGAGGCCGCGCGGGGCTACACGGCGGGCGGCGGCTCGGCGAAGGCCCTCGCCGACGTGTACGCCCGGGACGACCTCTACGCCGCCCGGGACACCGACGCCGGTCGGCTGACCACCTTCCTGGGCAACCACGACATGGGCCGGATCGGCTCGTTCATCGCCGGCGGCGGCACCGACCCGGCCAGTCACCTGCGCCGCGACCAGCTCGCCCACCAGCTCATGTTCCTCACCCGTGGCCAGCCGGTGATCTACTCCGGTGACGAGCAGGGCTTCACCGGCCCCGGCGGGGACAAGGACGCCCGGCAGGACATGTTCGCGTCGAAGGTGCCCGACTACCTCGACGACGACCTGCTCGGCACCGACCGCACCCACGCCAGCGACCAGTTCGACACCGCCCACCCGCTGTACCGGACGATCGCGGAGTTGGGCCGGCTGCGCCAGGCGCACCCCGCGCTGCGCGACGGCATCCAGGTCACCCGGTACGCCGCCGACGGTCCCGGCGTGTTCGCCGCCTCCCGCGTCGCGCCCGGAGACCGGACCGAGTACGTCGTCGCCGTGAACAACGCCGCGACCGCGCAGACTGTCAGCGTGGACACCTGGTCGGCCGGCGCCACCTTCACCGGCATCTACGGCACTTCCGCCGCCGCGAAGGCCGGCGGCGACGGGAAGGTCACGCTGACCGTGCCGCCGTTGTCGGCGGCCGTGTACCGCGCGGGCAGCCCCATCGCCCAGGCGGGCGGCACGCCGACCATCAGCATCACCACCCCCGCGCCGGACGCGTCGGTGGCGACCCACGCGGCGGTCACCGCGCAGGTGGCCGGCGACCCGCTGTCGACCGTCACGGTGGCGGCCCGGGTCGGCGGCGGCCGGTGGACGCTGCTGGGCAGCGCCGACCACGCGCCGTACACGGTGCACCACGACCTGGACGGGCTGGCCGGCGGCACCCGCGTCGAGTACCGCGCGGTCGTCCGGGACGGCCGGGGCCGCACCGCCACCGCCCGGTCCGTCGCCGTCGTCGGCACGCCCGAGCTGGGTGGATCCCGGGAGTGGGCGGTCGTGCACTACCAGCGTCCAACCGGAGGGTACGACGACTGGGGCCTGTACGCCTGGGGCGACATCGACCCGGCGTACGTCACGCAGTGGCCCACCGGGCAACCGTTCGCCGGGGAGGACTCCTACGGCCGGTTCGCCTGGGTGAAGCTCAAGCCGGGCGCGAAGTCGGTGGGCTTCGTGGTGGTCGACAGGAACGGCACCAAGGACGTCGCCCAGGACCGCACGATGGACGTCACCCGGACCGGCGAGATCTGGCTCAAACAGGGCGACGCCACCGTCTATCCGAGCCGGCAGGCGGCCACCGGCGAGCCGGACCCGTCCGTGCAGGAGGGCACCGCGGTGATCCACTATCGGCGGGCCGACGGCAACTACGACGGGTGGGGTCTGCACCTGTGGGACGGCGCTGCCAGCCCGACGGACTGGGCCAGCCCGCTCGCGCCCACGTCGACCGACGCGTTCGGCGCGGTGTTCCGGGTGCCGCTGGCGGCCGGTGCCACCGGGCTGAACTACATCGTGCACAAGGGTGACGCCAAGGACCTGCCCGACGACCAGCGGCTCGACTTCGCCAGCGCGGGCCGGGAGGTGTGGCTGTTGGCCGCCACCCCGGGGCGGCTGCTGCCGTCCACCGCGACCAGCTCCGGCGGGGACACCGACATCACCCGGCAGAAGGCGCACTGGATCGACCGGTCCACCGTCGCCTGGCAGACCCCGCCGACCGACGGTCGGGTGTACGCCCTGGTGGCTGCCCCGACCGGTGGGGTGAGCGTCGTCGACGGGGAGCTGTCCGGGACGTACACCAGTCTGCCGTTGCGCGCGCAGCGCAACGGGCTCACCGAGGCCCAGCGCGCGGCGTTCCCGCACCTGTGGGCCCACCGGGCCTTCACGCTCGATCGGGGTGACCTGGCGAAGGTGCCGGCGGCGCTGCGCGGGCAGCTCCTGGTCACCGAGCGCGACGCCCGGGGGAAGCTGCTCGCCGCCACCGGCGTGCAGATCCCCGGTGTGCTCGACGACGTGTACGCGCGGGCCACCCAGGTCACGCTCGGTCCGACCTTCGCCGGCCGGACGCCGAGCCTCGCGCTCTGGGCGCCGACCGCCCGCACGGTGGAGCTGGAACTGTTCGACTCGCCCACGGCCGCGCCGAAGACGGTGCCGATGCGCCGCGACGACCGCACCGGCGTCTGGTCGGTACGGGGCAGCCACGCCTGGACGGGGACGTACTACCGCTACCGGGTGCAGGCGTGGCAGCCGGCCGTGCAACGGATGGTCACCGCGTCGGTCACCGACCCCTACTCGGTGGCCCTCGCGGCGGACTCCACGCACAGCCAGCTCGTCGACCTCAACGACCCGACGCTGGCCCCGCCCGGGTGGCGCACGCTGCGCAAGCCCGCCCCGGTGCCCGCGTCGAAGGCGCAGATCTCCGAGTTGTCGGTGCGCGACTTCTCCATCGCCGACGAGACCGTGCCGGCGCAGCGGCGGGGAACGTTCCTGGCGTTCACCGACCCGGGGACCGCCGGCATGAGACACCTGCGGGCGCTCGGCGACGCGGGGGTCACCCACCTGCACCTGCTGCCGGCGTTCGACTTCGCCACGATCCCCGAGAGGCGAGCCGACCAGCGCCAGCCGGCCTGTGACCTGGCGGCGCTCGCGCCGGACTCCGACCAGCAGCAGAAGTGCGTCGCGGCCGTCGCCGACACCGACGGCTACAACTGGGGGTACGACCCGCTGCACTACACCGTTCCGGAGGGCGGTTACGCGCTCGACCCGAGCGGGGCGGCGCGGACCGCCGAGTTCCGCCGCATGGTGGCCGGAGTGAACGACGCCGGCCTGCGGGTCGTCATGGACGTGGTCTACAACCACACGGCGGCGGCCGGCGTCGACGCCAAGTCGGTGCTCGACCAGGTGGTACCCGGCTACTACCACCGGCTGCTCAACGACGGCACGGTCGCCAACTCCACGTGCTGCGCCAACACCGCGCCCGAGCACGCGATGATGGGCAAGCTGGTGGTCGACTCGCTGGTCACCTGGGCCCGGCAGTACAAGGTGGACGGTTTCCGGTTCGACCTGATGGGCCACCACCCGAAGGCGAACATCCTGGCCGTCCGTCAGGCCCTGGACACGCTGACCGTCGCCCGGGACGGCGTGGACGGCAAGGCGATCATGCTCTACGGCGAGGGCTGGAACTTCGGCGAGGTCGCCAACGACGCCCGTTTCGTGCAGGCCACCCAGGCCAACATGGCCGGCACCGGCATCGGCACGTTCAACGATCGGCTGCGCGACGCCGTGCGCGGCGGCGGCCCGTTCGACGCCAACCCCCGTACGCAGGGCTTCGCCTCCGGGCTCTACACGGACCCCAACGGGGACGAGGTGAACGGGTCGGCGGCCACCCAGAAGGCCCGACTGCTGCACGCGCACGACCTGATCAAGGTGGGCCTGGTCGGCAACCTGCGGGACTACCGCTTCACCGACACCTCCGGTCGTACGGTCACCGGCGCGCAGGTGGACTACAACGGCTCGCCCGCCGGATACACCGCCGCGCCGGGGGAGGCGGTCACGTACGTCGACGCGCACGACAACGAGATCCTGTACGACGCGTTGGCGTACAAGCTGCCGCAGCACACCAGCGCGGCGGACCGGTCCCGGATGCAGGTGCTGGCGCTGAGCACGGTGGTGCTGGGGCAGGGCACCGGGTTCGTCACCGCCGGCACGGAACGGCTGCGGTCGAAGTCGTTGGACCGCAACTCGTTCAACTCCGGTGACTGGTTCAACCAGATCCGCTGGGACTGCGCCGACGGCAACGGGTTCGGCGTCGGTCTGCCCCCGGCGCCGGACAACCAGGACAAGTGGCCGTACGCCAAGCCGCTGCTCGCGGACCGGGCCCTGGTGCCTGACTGCGCGGCGATCGACACCACCGACGCCCGGTACGCCGAGCTGCTGCGCATCCGGGCGTCGTCGCCGGTGTTCGGGTTGGGCACCGCCGAGCAGGTGCAGCGGCGGGTGGCGTTCCCGCTGTCCGGCGAGTCGGAGACCCCGGGCGTACTGACCATGACGCTGGACGCCCGCGGCCTGGGTGGGCCGTGGACGTCGCTGACCGTGGTCTTCAACGGCACCCCGGAGGCGGCGACGCAGACGGTGACCGGGCTGCGGGGCGCGGACGTGGCGCTGCACCCGGTGTTGGTCGACTCGGCCGACCCGACGCTGCGGACGGCGTCGTTCGACCGGACGGCCGGCGCCTTCACGGTGCCGGGGCGCAGCGTGGCGGTGTTCGTCCAGAAATGAGCCGGGGCCGGCCCCCTTCCGCGTCGCGCGGAAGGGGGCCGGTCCGTGTGGTGCTTGGTGCGTCGATCAGGCGAAGCAGTTCTCGATGGCGCCGCCCGGGATGGCCAGGCAGTTCGTCGGGCGGTTCGCGGTGATGGCGGACTTGTCGTCCACGTTCACCGGCCCGAAGAAGGTGAACACACCGCCCGGCGCGAAGGTCGAGAAGTTGTTGGCGACCTTCGTCTTCGACAGGTTGACCTCGCCGAAGATGTTGAAGATGCCGCCGCCGACCCCGATCGGGCCGATGGCCCGGTTGCCGACGACCTCGGTGTCCCGCAGCGTGAGGACGCTGCCGGCGTTGAAGACCCCGCCGCCGAAGAAGCCGGCGGTGTTCTCCTTGATCCAGCTGTTCTCGACGGTCACCGCGCTGTCGAAGGCGATGGCCAGACCGCCACCGACCCCGGCGGTGCTGTTCTTCGCCACCGTCACCTTGTGCAGGTTCAGCTGGCTGTCCGCCGCCGCCAGACCACCACCGGCGAGGACCGCCGTGTTCGAGGTGATCTCGGTGTCGTACGCGGTGGTGTTGCCCTCGATGTCGAGGTAGCCGCCGCCGAAGCCCAGCGTCTCGTTGTCGCTGATCACGGTCTTCTTCAGCTCGACCGTGCCGCCGTCGACGTCGTCGGCGAAGATCCTCGCGGCACCGTTGGAGATACCGCCACCGCCGATGATCGCGGTGTTGTCCTTGATCTTCGACTCCTCGACCTTGAGCAGGCCGGCGTTGAACACACCGCCACCGAAGAAGAAGGCGGTGTTGCCCGCGACGGTGCTGTGCCAGATCTTCGTGGTGCCGAAGTTGGCCACACCACCGCCGTTGCCGCCGGACTGGTTGAGGACGACCTCGGACTCGATGATCTCGGCCGAGCCGCCCGGCTGCACCAGGATGCCCGCGCCGTCGGTGGACTCCGGGTACTCGACGAGCGGCGTGACAGCGCCCGGCGCGGCCTTCGTGGTGGCGGCCTTCGCCGTCACCTTCGGCGCGGCCGTCAGACCGGCCTTCGGGTTGGCCTGCCGAGCGGTGAGGGCCTGCTCCAGCGGAGTGCCGGCCTTCACCTGCGCCGCGATCGCCTCGGAGTCCGAGTAGGACGCCCAGACGGCCGCCGGCTCGACGGCGCTGAGCAGTTCCAGGGTCTGACCACCCTTGACGGTCAGGCCCTTGATGGTGAGGTGTCCGCCCGCGCCGACGTTGAGGATCCGGAAGTAGTCGGCGGTGGCCTCGCGGGCGATCGTGGTGTGCTCGCCCTTCAGGGTGATGTTCTCGGTGATGACCGGCAGACCATTGCCCTGGTAGTCGTTGCGGGTCAGGTTGTAGGTGCAGCCCTTGGCCAGCTCCAGCACACCGCCGTGCTTGTTGTTGGCGAACACGATCGCCTGGATCAGCTTGTCGGTGTCGCAGGGCACCTCCTTCCCACGCTCGTGGTCCTTGTCCCGGTCCTTGCCCTTGTCCTCGTCCCGGTCCTTGTCCCAGTCACGACCCTCGTCACCGTGCTGGTCGCCGTCCTTGCTGACCTGCGCGGTGTTCCAGTTCAGGCCGACCGCCCCGGCGCTGCCCGCGACGCCCACCGCCGCGAGGCTGATCACGCCCGTCAGACCGGCCACGCCGCTGGCGAGCCAGAGCTTGCGGCGGCTCTTCGCCGTCGCCCGCCCGGAGGCTTCGTTGTTCGTTAGGTAGTTGGACATCGGAGCTCTCTGCCCTCTCCTCGTACCAGACAGGGTCGCCGCCCTCAGACGGTCGTCCCCTGCTACAAATCGGTTGTAGCTCCCAAAAACACCGTATGAGAATGTTCCTCGCCTCGCGGGCGTATCCGAAACAACCCCACATTAGGTTCATGTTGGCGCGTTGAGCGGCCAGGAGGCCCCGGGCGGGCACATCGCTCCCAAGCCGGGCCGTCGGGCCCGTGAGCAGCCCAAATGGGTACGCCCCTCCGTGCCGTGACCGGCTCGGAGGGGCACGCCCTCTCTATGTGGTTCAGCCCCACCCGATCAGGCGAAGCAGTCCGGAACGTTGAAGCAGTTGGTGGGGCGGTTTGCCGTGACCGCGGAGTCGTCGTCCAGCCTCACCGTGCCGCCGAGGCTGTTGAAGATGCCTCCCGGCGCAAGGGTCGAGAAGTTGTGCGCCACCGTCGTCCGGTGAAGCGTGACCTCGCTGCCCTCGGTGTTGAGGATGCCGCCGCCGCGGGCGAACGGACCGATCGCCCGGTTACCGACGATCTCGCTGTCGCGCAGCGTCGTGCGGCTCTCGTCGTTGAAGAGGCCGGCACCGCCGGACCCCGCGGTGTTCTCCTTGATCGCGGTGTCCTCGATCGTCGCGGTGCTGTCGGAGACGACCGCCACACCGCCACCGTCGCGGCCAGCGCTGTTCCTGGCCACCGTGGCCTGCTTCAGGGTGAGCTGGCTGTCTGCCACGGCGACGCCGCCGCCGTCCAGGACCGCCGTGTTGCCGGTGACCTTCGTGTCGTGCAGGGTCGTGCTGCCCTCGACGTCCAGGACGCCGCCACCGAAACCGAGCGTCTCGTTCTCGGTGATCTCGCTCTTGTAGACCCAGACCGCGCCGCCGTCGACGCCCTCGGTACGGATGTCGGGCGCCCCGTTGGCGATGCCGCCGCCGCCGATGATGCCGGTGTTGTCCTTGACCGGGGACTCGTCGACCTGGAGCACCCCGGCGTTGAAGATGCCGCCGCCGAAGAAGAAGGCGGTGTTGTGTGCCACGGTGCTCTTGCTGAGCCGCGTCGAACCGAAGTTCGCCAACCCACCGCCGTTGCCGCCGGACTGGTTGTAGAGCAGTTCACTGTCCAGGATCTCGGCCCGACCCCCGGGCTGTACGAGCACCCCGGCGCCGTCGTTGAAGCCGGGATCCTCCACCAGCGGCACCACCGCCGTGCCGGCCGCCGGGGTCGTGCCGGCCGCCGCGGTGACCGTGGCGGCGGGCTTGGCAGCCGCCGTCTTGGTGGCCGCCGTGGCCGGTGCCGTCGGCTGCGCCGGCTTGACCGCCGCCTTCGTGACCGCCGCCGCGTTGGCTGCCGCCGCCGGCTTCGCTGCCGTCCCGGAGGCCGGTGGGGCCGCTGCCGCCGCTGGCTTCGCCGCCGCTGCTGGCTTCGCCGCGGTCGCTGGGTTGGCTGCCGTCGCCGGCTTGCCGGTAGCGCCCGCCGTGGCGGCTCGCCCGGAGGTCGAGTACGACCCCCAGACCGTGGCCGGCTCCACCATGGCCGGCTGCCGGATGGTCTGCCCACCCCGGATGCTCAGGCCCTTGAGGGTGAGGTTCCCGCCCGGACCGACGTTCAGGATCCGGAAGTAGTCGGCGTTGGCCGCGCGGCCGATGGCCGTGTGCTCGCCCCTGAGGGTGATGGGCTGGGTGATCACCGGAAGGCCGTTGCCGTCCTGGTTGCGGGTCAGGGTGTAGGTGCAGCCCTTGGCCAGTTCGAGGACGCCGCCGTCGCTGCTGTTGGCGAAGGTGATCGCCTGGATCAGCTTGTCCGAGTCGCAGGGCACCTGCCTGCCGCGGTCCTTGTCGTGGCGGTCGTCGGCACCGCCGCGATCGTCGAAGCCGCTCCAGTCGTCGCCGCTGGACTCCTCGTCGCCGCGTGCCTTGCCCTCGTCGGCGTTCCCGCCGGCGTCGCTGACGTTCTGCCGGTTCGGAGACGACTGGGCATCCGACACCCGGTCGGAGGTGGGTTTGTCGTCCCGCGCGGCGACACCGCCGAGGGCGGCCAGGCCCACCACCCCGGTCAGGCCGGCCACGCCGGCGACCCAGAGCGCCCGTCGTCGTCGTGTCGGCGGCGCCGTCGAGGCTCCGCCCTCGGTACTCGTTATGTCATCGGACATCAGAGCCTTCCGCCCTTCCTGCTACCAGACGGGGTCGCACCGCCCGCAGCGCCACGACCAGCCACAAATGGGTTGTAGCCTCTGATGACCACCGTATGAGAACTATCTTCGCGAGGCGGACGTATCCGAGAAAAGCCCACATATGCCTCAGGTTAGGGCACGCGCCGCTAAGGGGTCGGGCGGACCGGAAGGGGCGTGAGCAGGCCAAACGCCCCTCGGATTCGGGAAAGCGCGGTATCCGGGCGCCCACGACGCCCCGACATCAAGAAAGCCGAGTCGATCACGCACGGGCCGGCCGGACGAGCCGCCAGTAAGGCCGGGCGGGCGGACGAAAAACGGCCGGGCCGGACGTTGGGACGTCCGGCCCGGCCGAGGGTCGTACCCGAGGGTCAGCCGGGCAGGCGGGGGCCGGCCTCGCGCTGCTCGGCCAGCCAGGTCTCCACCTCGTCAGAGGTACGCGGCAGGCCAGCCGACAGGTTGACCGCGCCGGTCGCGGTGACCAGGACGTCGTCCTCGATGCGGATGCCGATGCCGCGCAGCTCGGCCGGGACCAACTCGTCCTCGGGCTGGAAGTAGAGCCCCGGCTCGACGGTGAGGACGTAGCCCTCACCCAGGGCGCCGTCGCGGTAGGTCTCCTTGCGGGCGTTCGAGCAGTCGTGCACGTCGATGCCGAGCATGTGACCGAAGCCGTGCAGCGTCCAGCGTCGGTAGACCGAGGACTTCTCGTCCATGGCCTCGTCCACGCTCACCGGCAGCAGGCCCAGGTCGGACAGGCCCTCGGCGAGCACCCGCATGCAGGTCAGGTGGACGTCCTTGAACTTCACGCCGGGCCGGATGGCGTCCATGCCGGCCTGCTGCGAGGCATGCACGATGTCGTAGACCTGGCGTTGCAGGGGGGTGAACCGGCCGTCGACCGGCAGCACCCGGGTCACGTCCGCGGTGTAGAGGTTGCGCCCTTCGACGCCCATGTCCATGAGCAGCAGGTCACCCGGGCGGGTGGCGCCGTGGTTGTGCACCCAGTGCAGGATCGTGGCGTGCTCGCCGGCACCGACGATCGAGCCGTACCCGACGTCGTTGCCGTCGTGGCGGGCGCGCAGCGCGAAGATGCCCTCCAGCAGCCGCTCGGAGACGGCCCGGTCGGCCGGCAGGATGCGGGCCACGTCCTCGAAGCCCCGGACGGTGGCGTCGATCGCGTCCTGGAGTTGGCCGATCTCCCACTCGTCCTTGACCAGCTTCAGCTCCGAGATGGCGACGGCCAGCTCCCGGTCGCGGGCCGGCTGCCCCTCGGCGCGCGGCCCGTCGTAGGGGCGCACGGCCGCGTCCACCTGGGCGTCGAAACCGCGCAACACCCGGGTACGCCCCGGAGCGAGGTCGGCCAGCGCCGCCTCCAGACCGCTGAGGTCGGCGGTGGGCAGGTCCAGTTCGGTGGACTTCTCGCCGAGGGTGTGCCGCCGGCCCACCCACAGCTCACCGTGCCGGCTGCGGAAGAACTCGTCGGTCTCTCGGGACGAGCGGGGCCGCATGTACAGCGTCGCGTCGTGGCCCGAGCCGTTCGGGCGCAGCACGAGGACGCTGTCCGGGTCGTGGTCGCCGGTCAGGTAGGCGAAGTCGCTGCCCGGCCGGAACGGATACGCGGTGTCGTTGGCGCGCACCTTCTCGCCGCCGGTCGGGATGACCAGCGTCTCGCCCGGGAAGGCGGCCGACAGCGCGGCCCGCCGCTTGGCGTAGTTGGGGACCTCGGGACGCGGCGTGACCGGGAGTTCGGTGTCGCGCCAGCCCTGCCGCATGAACGACAGGAACGCCTCCGGGAAGTCCGGATCGTGCGATTCCGTGCCGTCTGTCGGCGTACCCTCGGTGCGTTCCTCGGTCATTGCGCCGCTCCCTTCCGCTCGTGGCTGGTCCCGACGGTACCGCGCGTCCGGTTCGCGGTGGTGAGGGCCGGGAGCGCCCCCGAACGACGGACGGCTGCGACGGGCCGACGGAGCGCGTGGAAAGATGACGACCATGTGCGGACTCCTGGCCTTCTTCAGCGCGAACGGCAACGCCGCCGCGCACCGCGACCACATCGCCGGAGCATTGGAATGCCTGCACCACCGGGGCCCGGACGAGACAGGGGTCGAGGTGGTCGGCGACGCGTCCGGCCGGTACGCGGACGGAGTGTTCGCCCACAAGCGGCTCGCCATCATCGACGTCGCGTCGAGTCACGAGCCGCTGCCCTACGCGAACGGCCGTTACCTGCTGACCTTCAACGGTGAGATCTACAACTACATCGAGCTGCGCGACGAGCTGGTGCGGGACTTCGGTGCGCAGTTCGCCACCGCCGGTGACGGCGAGGTGATCGTCGCCGGTTACCACTACTGGGGCGAGCAGGTGCTCACCCGGCTGCGCGGCATGTTCGCCTTCGTCATCTGGGACCGGCAGGAGCGGCGCGCGTTCGGTGCCCGCGACTACTTCGGCATCAAGCCGCTGCACTACCTGGAGACCGCCGACGGCCTCTACCTGGCGTCGGAGAAGAAGGCGCTGCTGCCGTTCGCGCACAGCAACTACCAGGGCGACGCGGGCGTGGACGCGGCCAACCTGAGCCACTACCTGACCCTGCAGTACGTGCCGGAGCCGGGCACGCTGCACAAGGGCATCAGCCGGATCGGCTCGGGGGAGTACCTGACCTGGACCCCGGGCGGGCGGATCGACGTACGGCGGTGGTACCGGCCGGTGTTCCGGCCCGCGCCGGTCGACGACGAGCAGAAGCTCTACCACGAGATCCGCGAGACTCTGCGCGAGAGCGTGCGCATGCACATGCGCTCGGACGTGCCGGTCGGCTCGTTCCTGTCCAGCGGCATCGACTCGACCGCCGTGGTGGCGTTGGCCCGTGAGTTCAACCCGAACATCCTGACCTTCACCGTCGGCTACGACGTCCCGGGTTACTCCGAGATCGACGTCGCCCAGGACTCGGCGCGGCACCTGGACGTCACCACCATCCCCACCAAGATCGGTCCGCAGGACATGATCGACGCGTTGCCGAAGATCGTCTGGCACCTGGACGACCCGGTGGCCGACCCCGCGCTGGTGCCGCTGTACTTCGTGGCGAAGAAGGCCGCCGAGCACGTCACGGTGGTGCTCTCCGGTGAGGGGGCCGACGAGTTCTTCGGTGGTTACACGATCTACCGGGAGCCGCTGTCGCTGGGCGCCGTCAACGGTCTGCCCGGTGGCGTGCAGAAGGGCCTGCGGGCGGTCTCCAAGGCGATCCCGCAGGGTGTGAAGGGCAAGAGCTTCCTGGAGCGCGGCACCACCCCGATCGAGGAGCGCTACTACGGCAACGCCCGGATGTTCACCGAGGAGGAGAAGCAGCACCTGCTGCGTCGCTACGACCCCTCGGTGCGCTACACCGACGTGACCGCTCCGATCTACGCCGAGTGCACCGAGCTGGACGACGTCACCAAGATGCAGTACGTCGACCTCTACACCTGGCTGCGCGGCGACATCCTGGTCAAGGCCGACCGGATCTCGATGTCGCACTCGCTGGAGGTGCGGGTGCCGTTCCTCGACCGCGAGGTGTTCGACGTCGCGGCGAAGATTCCGGTGGACCTGAAGCTGCCGCCGCGCTCCGACGCCACCAAGTACGCGATGCGCCAGGCGTTGCAGGGCGTCGTCCCGCCGGCGATCGTCAACCGCAAGAAGCTGGGCTTCCCCACCCCGACCCGGGTGTGGCTGCGCGGCGAGATGTACGAGTGGGCCCGCCACGTGCTGAGCACCTCCGGCGCGGGTGACCTGCTCGACCTGTCGTACGCGCTGCGGCTGCTCGACGAGCACAAGCGGGAGGAGTTCGACCACTCCCGCAAGGTGTGGACCGTGCTGATCTTCTGCATCTGGCACGCCATCTTCGTGGCCAAGACCCTCGACCCGGGCATCCAGCGCAACCAGTCCGCCCTGCTCACGAAGCCGGTGGTCGGTTCCATGGTCCGCTGACCCGCGTCCCCACCCTGTCGATCAAGAGGTTTGCGTCACCGGATGTGCTCCGGATGACGCAAACCTCTTGATCATTTCAGGACGACCTCAGCGACCGGTGCAGGTGACCGTCGGGAGGGTGTTCGTTCCGGTGCTGCTCGCCAGGAAGCCGAACGTGGTTGTGCCTTCTGGCGCGACCGTGCCGTTGTACTGGACGTTCGTCGCGGTCACCGAGGCGCCGGACGTCGTCTGGGTGGCGCTCCAGATCTGGTTGATCTTTTGTCCGCTGGGCCAGGTCCAGCTCGCGGTCCAGCCGGAGAACGCCGCACTGCTGTGGTTCATGATCGTGACTTCGCCCTGGAATCCGCCCTGCCAGGAACTGGTCACCTTGTAGACGGCCATGCAGTCACCCGTCGGCGCCGGCGTGGTCGGCGGCGGGGTGGTCGGCGGCGGCGTGGTGGGCGGGGGAGTGGTGGGCGGCGGCGTGGTGGGCGGCGGGGTGGTGGGCGGCGGGGTGGTGGGCGGCGGGGTGGTCGGGTTCGACCCGCCCGGACCCACACCGGTCACCTGACCGTTGCCACCGTCGAACGTCACGTCGGAGCAGCCGAAGAAGTTCTCCTGCGAGTCCGAACGCACCCAGCGGGAGTAGATGATGTGCCGGCCGCTCTTGCCCGACGGCAGGTTGCCGCTGAAGTAGTAGTGCCCGTCGGCGGTGCCGACCGAGCCGCGCTGCGGCGGGTTGGTCACCGTCAGGAACGGCTCCTCCAGGTCGCTCCAGGCCAGCGCCCGGGTCGGGCTCCAACTGTCCTTCGTCACGTAGAAGTAGAACGTGCCCGGGTGGTGCGCCCAGTTGCTGTACCGGAAGTCCAGCCGCGCGCCGGAGGTCAGGTGGGTCAGCGGCCAGTCGGTACGGGGCAGGTCGTAGCCCCGGAAACCGGTGGCGCCACCACTGCACAGCTGCCCGTCCGGGATGAATCCGGTGGTACGACCACCGGCGTCCGAGCGCAGCACGCTGAACCAGTTGTAGAGCGAGTTGGTCCCGCTCTGCGCCACGGCCGCGGCACAGGCCGGGTTGTTCGGCCTGATCTCGCCGGTCTGGCTGAGGCCGTCCTGCCAGCAGAGGTAGGTGCGGCTGCCCGGCGTCATCGCCGCGCCGTGCGCGGCCGCCGGTTGTGGACTGGACGCCAGGGCGACGGCGCCCAGCGCAAAGGTCAGGGCCGCGGTGAGCACTGCGGCCGTACGGGAACGGTTCACGGGTTCTCCTGACTCGCGAGGCGTGCCGCCCGAGCACCCCCGCCGCAAGCGGATACGACGATCACCCTGGCCCGCGCCCGGCAGCAGATCGGCCGGCGGACACGCGCCATCGACGGTCCTGTCCTGGACCGGTGCCCTCGCGTCTAACCAACCCGGCAACCGGTGGCGCGGCAGCCCTCGCACCGCCCGGTACGGGCCATCCCACCACGTCGTCGGTTGCCGACGCAATAGTCGGTCCTCGATGCGTCAAACAGGGCGGGGTCGGGCGAGCTCCGGCGACCGGCGATCTCTCCTATAGTGATTGTCTGCATACTCATCGTGACGACGGAGTCCGTGCGCCATTCGGCCTGCCGTGACGCCGCGCAGACGAAGGAGGTGGCGGCGGGTGCCCGACGTGTTCGACGAACTGCACCGCCGCTGCCGGGCCGGCGAGTCGGCCGTCCTGGCCACCGTGGTCGCCACCTGGCGATCCGCGCCGCAGCCGCCCGGCGCCGCCATGCTCGTCGCCGCCGACGCGACGGTCACCGGCAGCGTCTCCGGCGGCTGCGTCGAGGCGGACCTCTACGAGCGGGCCCGCCAGGTGCTCGCCACCGGCGTACCGGAGCTGGTCCACTACGGCGTCAGCGACGACGAGGCGTACGCCGTGGGTCTGACCTGCGGCGGCATGCTCGACGTGTTCGTCCAGCGGTTCGACGGCACTGCCCTGGCGCAGCTCGACGCGGTCGCCGCCGCGCGGCAGGCCGGCGAACCCGCCGCCATGGTCACCTGCGTGGCCGCCGACGCCGGCGACGCGTCCGACCCGGCCGGGCGGCTGGGTCGCCGGCTGGTGCTCGCCGGTCGGCAGGTGACCGGCTCGCTCGGCGACGACCGGCTGGACGACGCCGTGGCCGCCGACGCGCTCGGGCTGCTCGCGGCCGGGCACAGTGGCGTGCTCCGGTACGGCTACCAGGGGCAGCGCCGGGGCAAGGGCCTGAGCCTGTTCGTGGCCGCCCACACCACCGCACCCCGGATGATCGTCTTCGGGGCGATCGACTTCGCGGCGGCGGTGGCCCGCATCGGCGCCTTCCTCGGTTACCGGGTGACCGTCTGCGACGCCCGGCCGGTCTTCGCCACCGGCCGGCGCTTCCCCGAGGCGCACGAGGTGGTGGTGCGGTGGCCGCACCGCTACCTGCGGGACGAGATCGACGCCGGCCGCGTCGACGGGCGCACGGTCGTCTGCGTGCTCACCCACGACCCGAGGTTCGACGTGCCACTGCTGGCGCTGGCCCTGCGCCAACCCCTGGCGTACGTCGGCGCGATGGGGTCGCGGCGCACCCACGACGAACGGCACAAGCTGCTGCGCGAGGCGGGGCTCAGCGCCGCCCACCTCGACCGGCTGGCCTCCCCGATCGGGCTGGACCTCGGTGGTCGTACCCCCGAGGAGACCGCGGTCAGCGTGGCCGCGCAGATCGTCGCGGCCCGCTGGGGCGGCAGTGGCCGCCCGCTCGCCGCGACCGACGGGCCGATCCACCACCCGGGCTGACCGCGGCGCCGCGTCTTCGCGCCCACCGGGCCGCGCGCTGTGCCAGCCTGGGGCGAGACGGCCGTCGCGGCCGCCGAGGGCGAGGGGGCTGTGATGGGGTACGCGGTGGTGCTCGGCGAGGCGCTCGTCGACCTGCTGGACAGCGACGTCGACGGGGAGCGGGTCTACCGACAGGCCATCGGTGGCGGCCCGCTCAACGTCGCCGTCGGGGTGAGCAGACTCGGCGGGGCGGCGGAGTTCGTCGGCTCGCTCGGTGACGACGTGCTGGGCCAGCGGATCCGCGACTTCCTGAGCGGGGTCGGCGTCGGCCTGGCCGGTGCGGTCACGGTGTTCGCGCCGACCACGCTCGCGGTGGTGACGTACGCCGGCCCGGAGCCGGACTTCCGCTTCTACGGCGAGCCGCGCTCCTACGGCCTGCTTGGCCCGGACGACGTGGACCTGGCGCTGACGGAGGGCGCGGACGTGCTCTACTGCGGCTCGATCGTGCTGCTCGAGCCGGGCACGCTGGCCGCCGCCCGCCGCGCCTGGTCGCTCGCCACCGGCCTGCGGGTCCTCGACCCGAACGTGCGCCCGCGACTGCTCGACGGGCCGGTCGCCCTGGACGGGTTGCGGCAGGTCGTGGCGGAGTTCGCCGCGGGCGCGCACCTGGTCAAGTTGAGCAGCGCCGACGCCGCGCTGCTCTATCCGGGCGAGCCGGTCGAGGGGGTGGCCGCGTACCTGCGGGAGTTGGGCGCGTCCACCGTGGTGGTGACGCTCGGCGCGGCGGGGGCGGTGCTGGCCGCCGCCGAGGCCGACCCGGTGCGGGTGCCGGCGCCGAAGGTGGACGCCGTCGACGCCACCGGTGCCGGTGACTCGGTCATGGCCGCGCTCATCGCCAACCTGCTCCGCGACGGCGAGCCGGCCGATCCGGCGGGCTGGGTCGAATCGGTGGCGTTCGCGCTCCGGGTCGCCGGTCTGGTCTGCGAGTCGCCGGGTGGGGCCACCGCCATGCCCACCCGCGCCGAGGTGGCCCGCCGCTTCGGCGGTTGACGGTCCTGTTATGTGAACGTTAACATCGGCGTCCGCCTATTTCCTGCGTGTTATCCGGGAGACTCCGATGAGACTCGTCCTGGTACCACCGACATTCCGCCGCCTCGCCGCCGTACTGGTCGTCGCCCTGGTCGTCGTCGGCGGTGTCGCCGTCAGAGCGCCGGAGCCGGCGCGCGCCTGGGACAACGCGGTGGCCAGCACCCCGCCGATGGGGTGGAACAGCTACGACTCGTTCAACTGGAGCGTCACCGAGGCCGACGTACGGGCAAACGCCGACTACATGGCCACCAACCTGCGGCAGTCCGGCTGGCAGTACATCGTCATCGACTGGGGGTGGTACTACCCCGGACGACACAACAACAGCCCCAACCAGGACTCCAACCTGCAACCCCGGCTCCGGATGGATGCCAACGGGCGACTGCTGCCCGACACCACCCGCTTCCCCTCCGCCGCCGGTGACAACGGGTTCAAGCCCCTGGCCGACTACATCCACGCCCAGGGCTTGAAGGTCGGGGTCCACCTGATGCGGGGCATCCCCCGCCAGGCGGTGGCCGACAACGTCGCCATCTCGGGCACCAACTGCCGCGCCAACCAGATCAACAACAGCACCACCGCGGCCTGGCTCAACCTCATGTGGGGCCTCAACATGTCCAACCCCTGCGCGCAGAGCTACCTGGACTCGGTGTTCCAACTGCTGGCGTCCTGGGGGATCGACTTCGTGAAGGTGGACGACATCGCCGCGCCGACCTACCGGCAGGCGGAGGTCGAGGGCTACAAGTTGGCGATCCAGCGCAGTGGACGGCCCATGGTGCTGAGCCTGTCGCCCGGCGCGACCCCGCTGGCCAGTGGCGGCCACGTGCAGGCCAACGCGCACATGTGGCGGATCGTCAACGACCTCTGGGACAACTGGTCGTCCGTCGACGCCCTCTTCGACCAACTCCGCAACTGGACCCCGTACCGCGCCACCGGCGCCTGGCCCGACCCGGACATGATCCCCATCGGCCGGCTCTCGAAGTACGGGCCCGTGGGCTCACCGCGCTACTCCAACCTGAGCGCGGACGAGCAGCGCACCCTGATGACGCTCTGGGCGATCAACCGCGCGCCGCTGATGTGGGGCGGCAACCTGGTCGAGAACCGCGCCTCGGAACTGGCGTTGATGACCAACACCGCCGTACTGGCCGTGGACCAGAACAGTGCCAACAACCGCCAGCTCACCGGCGGCACCCGGCAGGCGTGGACCGCCGACGTGCCGGGCAGCACCGACCGCTACCTCGCCCTGTTCAACCGCGAGAGCGGCACGGCGAACGTCTCGGTCAACCTGGCCGACCTCGGAATCGGTTCGGCCACCGTGACCGACCTGTGGTCCGGCGCGGCCCTCGGCACGGTGACCGGGACCCTCGCCCGTTCGCTCCCCGCCCACGGCGCCGGGCTGTACCGGCTGACCCCGGGAAGCACCGTGCCCGTCCCGACGACGTACACGCTCGCCGCCCAGCACAGCGGCAAGCTGCTGGACGTCTCCAACAACGCCACGACCGACGGCGCCGACATCGTGCAGTGGAGCGCGAACGGGCAGGCCAACCAGCGGTGGCGGTTCCAGGACGCCGGCAGCGGCTACCAGACGGTGGTCAGCGCGCACAGCGGCAAGTGCCTCGACGTCTACGGCGGCGCGGGCGCCACCGCCGACGGCGTCCGGGTCACCCAGTGGACCTGCAACGGGGGCACCAACCAGCAGTGGCGCGTCCAGGACCCCGGCACCGGCGTGATCCAGCTGGTCGCGAGGCACAGCAACAAGTGCCTGACCATCCTCAACGCCGCCACCACCGACGGCGCCCGAGCGGTCCAATCCACCTGCACCACCGCCACAAACCAACAGTGGCGCCGCACCCCCGCCTAACCGCGCCCCCGCTCCCCGCCCCCACCCCCCGCCCCGCGCCCCCCTGATCCGCGTCGATCTTGCACTTTCTACGCCGACATTGCCCGGATAACGGACTTATCGGCAACCGAAAGTGCAAGATCGGCGCGGGGAGAGGGTGGGGTGCGGTGGGGGAGGGGTGGGTTTGCGGGGTTAGGCTTCGCCGTTCAGCTCGCGGTAGCCGCGGTGAGCCGCGATCAGGGCCGCGCGGGCGCCGAAGGGCGCCTCGGCGGCCACCCGCTCCGGCGGCGCTCCGCCGGTGTGCGCGGCCCGGATCAGCCAGGCCAGCCGAACCAGCTCGGCGTGCTGGGCGCGGACGAAATCGACGTCCACCGCAGCACCGTGGCCCGGGACCACCACCGTGTCCGGCGTCGTCAGCCGCAGCAGGTCCGCGACCGCGTCCGGCCACTGCAGCGGGTACGAGTCCTCGAAGGCGGGCGGACCACTCTGCTCCACCAGGTCGCCCGCCACGAGCACGTCCGCGTCGGGCACGTGCGCCACCAGGTCGGCGTCGGTGTGCCCGCGCCCCGGGTGCCGCAGCACCACCCGCCGGCCGCCCAGGTCCAGCGTCGTCTCCGTGTGCACCGTGTGCGTCGGAGCCAGCAACGGGGTGTCGGCCAGGTCGGCGGCCAGCCCCGGGTGCTCCGCGCGCACCTCCTCGTACGCCTCGCGGCGAAGCCGCTCCGGGTCCTCGCGCAGCGCTGCGGCGGCCCGCTCGTGCGCGTACACCGGGCGGGCTGGGTCGCCGGCCAGGACGGCGTTGCCGAAGCAGTGGTCGTAGTGGTGGTGCGTGTTGACCAGGGTCAGCGGACGGTCGGTGACCGCCCGGACGGCGGCGGCCAGCTCAACGGCCTGCCCCGTCGAGGAGAGCGTGTCCACCACCAGCGCGGCGTCGTCGCCGACGACGAGCGTGACGTTGACCCGCAGCAAGGGCTCGCCCCGCACGTACACCCGGTCGGCGACCTCGACGAACCCTCCGCTCACGACGCCCGCCCGGCCCGGTCGACGAAGCGTTGCCGGTCCACCAGGAGCCGGTCCACCCGGCCCCGGGCCACCGTCTGGTCGCCGTCGGAGACGCTTACCTCGAACGACAACCGGCGACCGTCGACGGTCGTCAACAGCGCCTGCGCCCGGACCGTGCGGCCCACCACCGTCGGCGCGAGGTGCTCCAGCTCGACTCGGGTGCCGACCGTCGTCGAACCGGGCGGCATCGCCGTGGCCGTGGCCGCGACGGTGGCCGCCTCCGCGAGCGCGAGCGCCCGGGGCGTGCCCAGCACCGGTACGTCCCCCGAACCGACCGCCTGGGCGGTGTCCGCGTCGGTGACGGTCAGCTCGACCTGGGCGGTCAGACCCGGCGCGAGGGCCGGCTCGGGCTGCTCCTGCATGGTCGTCAGCCTAGGTGTTCGGCGACCCGGTCGAGCACGCGCCCGGCGATCCCGGCGCTGCCCGCCCTCCCACCTGTGCGCCGCCCCGCCGGGTGGTACCCGTCGGTCGATGCCGTAGCCGTCGTTAACCTTGACCGCGATGGCCGTCGTGACTGACCCCCAGCCCCCCGCCCGGACCGACCCACCCGCGTCCCCGGACGCGGGTCGTCGCCGCATCGTCGCCATGACGATCTGGGCGGTCGCCTTCGTCGCCGCGTGGCTCGGCATCGGGCTGCCCACCGACCCGGCGTACGCCTTCGTCTGGATCTGGCTGGGGACCATCGCCTGGAACAGCGACCGCCCGTGGCGCAGCCACCTGCGCTTCGCCCGGGACTGGGTGCCGGTCGTGCTGCTGCTGGCCGCGTACAACCTCTCACGCGGGTTCGCCGACAACGGCGCCACCCCGCACGCCATGGAGCTGATCGTCGCCGACCGGTTCATGTTCGGCTGGGCCACCGGCGGGGAGGTGCCCACCGTCTGGTTGCAGGAGCACCTCTACCGCCCTCAGGTGCACTGGTGGGACGTCGCGGCGAGCTGGGTGTACTTCTCGCACTTCGTGGTGGCGCTGGCCGCCGCCGCCGTGCTCTGGGTCCGCGACCGGCACCGCTGGGCCGCCTACATGCGGCGGTGGGGATTCCTGTGCGCCGCCGGCCTGGTCACGTACTTCATCTACCCGGCCGCGCCGCCCTGGTGGGCCGCGCAGAACGGCCTGCTCACCGAGGTCGCCCGGATCTCCACCCGGGGCTGGAAGGCGTTCGGCATGCACGGCGCCGGCAACCTGCTCAACGCCGGCCAGATCGCCTCGAACCCGGTCGCCGCCATGCCGTCGCTGCACACCGCGTGGGCGCTGTTCGTGGTGCTGTTCTTCCTGCACAACACCCGCCGCCGGTGGTGGCCGCTGCTGCTCGCGTACCCCCTGGCGATGACCTTCACCCTGGTCTACTCCGGCGAGCACTACGTGATCGACGTGCTGGTGGGCTGGGCGTACGTCGGGCTGACCTACCTGGTCGTCGGCCTGGCCGAGCGCGCCTGGCGGACCTACCGCGCGCGCCGAGCCCCCACCCCACCCGCCACCACGGCACCTTCCACCACGGCACCCCCACCCACGCCCACCGAAACCCCCACCCCGCCCCTGACGGCCAACCACTAACCCGGCTCCCCACCCGCCCTCCGCCCGGCCCTCCGGCGCCCGACTACCCCGCTGATCAAGTCCGTGCGTCGACGCGAGCGATGATCATGAACTTATTGCCCCGACACGCCGGGGCGCGGGGCAATAACTTCATGATCAACCGGGGCGGGTCCGGGGCGGGGCGGGGCGGGTCCGGGGCGGGGCGGGGCGGGTCCGGGCGGGGTGGGGTGGGGTGGGGTTAGGGGGTTTGGTGGCGGGCTGTTCTTGCTCGGGTGGTTAGTTCGGCGGCCAGGATCCAGGCTTCGGCGAGGTCGCGGTCCTGGGCCGCCGCGCCCGAGCCGCCGGCCGTGTCCGCGTACACGGTCGCGAGCCGCAGCCGGCGCTGCACCGGCCCCTGTACGACGCGCACGCTCTGGATCCGGGCGTACGGCACGATCGCCAACTGCCGGGTGAGCAGCCCGGACCGGGTGGCGAAGACCCGATCGAACAGGCCCGCGCCGAGCGCGCCGCGGCCGAGGGGATGCAGCCAGCGCGTCCGGGGCGGTGGCGGGCTCAGCGTCAGCGCGTCCAGGCGTACGCCGGGCAGCACCTCGCCGACGATCATCGTGGCGGTCGGCAGGTCACCCACCGGCAGCAGTCGATCCGGTCGGTTGCGGTCGTCGGCCTCCGCGACCGAGTAGCCGGCCACCTCCAACCGCAGTCGCAGCCAGCTGTTCACCCGCCACAGCAGCGGCCAGGTGGCCCGTACGGTCTGGACCCGGTCCAGCGGCACGGTCTGCGCGCGGGTCTCCAGTAGGCCGTTGTGCACCCGCAGGGTGCCACCGTCGCGGGCCAGCCGGAAGTTCCAGTCGTCGAGGACCCGGCGGATCGGTTGCAGGAGCACACCGGCCATCGCGGTCAGCGTGCTCGCCACCGCGATGAACGACCACGATCCGGCGGTGACGAACTGCACCACGACGAAGGCCAGGCCGAACGGGAGCAGGAACGCCTGCGGCGTGAGCAGCTGACTGACCAGGAGGTTCTGGTTGCGTACCGCGTGCAGTGGCCGCCCCCGCACGGCCGTCGGCGTCTCGACCTGCGTCGCGGGGGTGGTGTCGCCCGGCGGCATCGCGCGCCCGGCGAGCGCCAGCAGCCGCTCCCGCAGGCGGGTCGCGTCGGCCACCCCGAGGTATGCCAGCGGCGCTTCGGTCTTGCCTCCGCCGACGACCTCCAGGCGCAGTTCGGCCAGGCCGGTGAGCTGGGCGAGCAGGGGCCGGACCACCTCCACGGCCTGCAACCGCTCCAACGGGATGGCCCGGGTACGTCTCCAGAGCAGCCCCTCGTGCACCCGCAACTCGCGGCCCACCACGTGGTAGCCGGTGTTGTACCAACTGATGACCGACAGCACGGTCGCGCCGAGCGCCAGCACCACCACCATGGCGGCGAACCAACCGAAGCCGACCCGCGACAGCGTCGACCAGGACAGGCCGGCGATCACCACGACAAGTGACTTGGCACCGTGCAGCAGCGGGCTGAGCGGGTGCAGCCGCTGTCGAGGCTCCCCGCCACCACCGCTCCCCGGTGCCGGCCAGGGCCGGACCGCCCCGGGCGGCCCTGCCGGATACGGCGGCCTTGCCGGATACGGCGGCCCTGCCGGATACGGCGGTCCGGCCGCGTACGGCGGCCCGGTGGGATGGTGCGGCGTTGCGGGATGCGGTGTCCCGCCGGCATCCGGAAACGCCACCGGGTGCGGAGGCACACCACCATGCGCGGGGCCACCGACGTGCGGCGGGCCACCACCGTGCGGCGGGCCACCACCGTGCGGCGGGCCACCACCGTGCGGCGGGCCACCACCGTGCGGCGGGCCTCCGGTGTGCGGTGGGCCGGGAGGGGACGCGTCGCCGTCGGGAGGCGGCGGCACGGTGCCGGGCTCGACGGGACTCTCGCCCGTCGGGTCGGCGCCCGGCGGTGTCGGCGGTCGCCCGCGCGGGGTGGTCACAGCCCCTCCGCCCGGTCCTCACCGAGCGCGGTGAGCCGGTCGCGCAGTCGGGATGCCTCCGCCGGACGCAGGCCGGGCACCCGCGCGTCACTGGCCGCCGCCGCCGTGTGCAACTGCACGGTGGCCAGGTCGAAGGCGCGTTCCAGCGGGCCGGCGCTCACGTCGACGAACTGCATGCGGGAGTACGGGACGATGGACAACCGCCGGACCAGCAGTCCGTGTCGCACGAGCAGGTCGTCGTCGCGTTCGGCGTAGCCCCAGGCGCGTACCGCCCGGACGATGGCCGTGGCCCGCCACCCGCCGAGCACCAGCACGATGGCGAGGGCGAGTCCGAACAGCCAGTGACCGCTCAGCGCCCAGCCCACCGCCGTCACGGTCAGGCCGATGGCCACCACGATCGCGAGCCGGATCAACTCCACCCAGATCAGGTCGGTGGAGATCGGCTGCCACCGCACGGTGTCGGGCCACGGCTCCAACGGGCCACGGCCCGCCGACGCGGGGCCGGGGCCGGGAGCCGGCGCGGGGCCGGGAGCCGGCGCGGGGCCGGGAGCCGGCGCGGGGCCGGGCGGTGGCAGGAGGCCAGGGGCCGGCAGGTCGGGCGGGGACGAGCGGGCGGCGTCACCGCCGGACGGGGGCAGGGCGTTCGGCGGCAGCGGGGCCGGCGACGAGGCGTCCGGCGGGGACGGGTCGGGGCCGAGCGTGCCAGGCGCCGGGAACGCGCCGGGCGGTGGTGCGATGCCGGGCGGTGCCGCCGCCGGGGAGGTCGGTGGGGGCGGGGCGGTGGGGCCGGGGGAGGCCGGCGGGTCGGCGCGGTCGTCCGGGCTCATCGACCAGATCCGTTCCACGGGCCCCGCGCCGCCGCGCTGCTGTGCCTCATCGCTCGCTCACACGTCGAGGGTAGGCGATCCGGACACCGGAGTGACGGTACGGAGAAAGCCACGGGCGTCCAGGAACGCTCCGAGGGTGGCCCGGTGCTCGGTGCAGGCGAGCCAGGTCTTGCGACGTTCGGCGGTGTGCAGGCGCGGATTGTTCCACTCCAGCGCCCAGGCGGCGGGGGCGCGGCAGCCGCGTGCCGAGCAGACCAGGGCCTCGTCGGCGGGGGTGGGGACGCTCATCCGGGCCAGTCTAGGGCCGTCAGAGGAGGAAGTTTGAGCGCCGGGCGGCCACGGGGGGAGCCGCCCGGCGACGGGATGAATCGTACACGCGGCGGCCCGGTCCCTGTCCACCCATGACGCGCGATTCGATGCTCGGAACGGCGTGGCGAAAATCGGCTTCTCCCCACCTCGACACTCAGGAAGGCATGCGAGTCTTGATACCGCACCAGCCGCGACGACCGACGAACGCTGTGGAGGACCGGTGGCCCAGCCGACCACGCCCGACGCCCCGACGCCCAACGGGGCGGCACCCCAGGCGCCCGCCCCGGTGACCACGCCCGCACAGGACGCCACTCTGTTGGAGAAGGCGTTGTTCGAGATCAAACGGGTGATCGTCGGCCAGGACCGGATGGTCGAGCGGATGTTCGTCGCGCTGCTCGCGCGCGGCCACTGCCTGCTCGAAGGCGTCCCCGGTGTGGCCAAGACCCTGGCCGTGGAGACCCTCGCCAAGGTCGTCGGCGGGTCCTTCGCCCGGGTGCAGTTCACCCCCGACCTGGTGCCGGCCGACATCATGGGCACCCGGATCTACCGGCAGTCGAGCGAGAAGTTCGACGTGGAGTTGGGCCCGGTGTTCGTCAACTTCCTGCTCGCCGACGAGATCAACCGTGCTCCCGCCAAGGTGCAGTCGGCGCTGCTGGAGGTGATGAGCGAGCGGCAGGTGTCCATCGGCGGGGAGAGCCACCGGGTGCCCGACCCGTTCCTGGTGATGGCCACCCAGAACCCGATCGAGCAGGAGGGTGTCTACCCGCTGCCGGAGGCTCAGCGGGACCGGTTCCTCATGAAGATCGTCGTGGGCTATCCGACCGATGCCGAGGAACGCGAGATCGTCTACCGGATGGGTGTGGCCGCGCCGGAGCCGACGGCGGTCTTCGACACCCCCGAGCTGATCGCGCTGCAACGCAAGGCCGACCAGGTCTTCGTGCACAACGCGCTCGTCGACTACGCGGTTCGCCTGGTGCTGGCCACCCGTACGCCCGCCGAGCACGGCATGCCGGACGTCGCCCAACTGATCCAGTACGGGGCCAGTCCGCGCGCCTCGCTCGGTCTGGTCCGGGCCACCCGCGCGCTGGCGTTGCTGCGGGGACGCGACTACGCCCTGCCGCAGGACGTCCAGGACATCGCGCCGGACATCCTGCGGCATCGGCTGGTGCTCAGCTACGACGCGCTCGCCGACGACGTGCCGGCCGACCACATCGTGCAGCGGGTGATGTCGACGATCCCGCTCCCGTCGGTCGCGCCCCGGCAGCAGGCCACCCCGCCGTCGAGCACCCCACCACCCGGCGCGGGCTGGCCCGGGCAGCGGCCGTGACCTCACCCACCCCTCGTCCCGCCCCTCTGGGTGACCGCAGCGAGGCCGTGCTCTCCCGACTCCAGTTGCTGGTCACCCGCAAGCTCGACGGTCTGCTCCAGGGCGACTACGCCGGCCTGCTCCCCGGGCCGGGCAGCGAGGCGGGAGAATCGCGGGAGTACCGCCCCGGTGACGACGTACGCCGGATGGACTGGCCGGTGACCGCGCGCACCACGACCGCGCACGTGCGGCGTACGGTCGCGGACCGGGAGTTGGAGACCTGGCTGGCGTTGGACCTGTCGGCCAGCCTCGACTTCGGCACCGGGCAGTGGCTCAAGCGGGAGGTGGTGGTGGCCGCCGCCGCCGCCATCACCCACCTGACCGTGCGCGGCGGCAACCGGATCGGCGCGGTGATCGGCACCGGTGGCGGCGCGTCCGCACCTGCGCGGCGCTGGCGGGGCGGTCCGCCTCCGGTCGGTCCGGGCGTGCTGACCCGCCTGCCGGCCCGCTCCGGCCGCAAGGAGGCGCAGGGCCTGCTACGCGCCGTCGCCGGCACGGTGATCCAGCCCGGTCGGGGCGACCTGGGCGCGCTCGTCGACATGCTCAACCGTCCGCCCCGGCGGCGCGGGGTGGCCGTGGTGGTCTCGGACTTCCTGGCGCCGGCCGAGCAGTGGGCCCGACCGATGCGCAAGCTGCGGGTCCGGCACGACGTGCTGGCGATCGAGGTGGTCGACCCGCGTGAGCTGGAGCTGCCCGACGTGGGGGTGCTGCCGGTGGTCGACCCGGAGAGCGGCGAGCTGCACGAGGTGCAGACCGCCGATCCCCGGCTGCGGCAGCGCTACGCCGAGGCCGCCGCCGCCCAACGGGCCACGATCGCCGCCGCGCTGCGCGGCGCCGGCGCGGCCCACCTGCGTCTGCGTACGGACCGAGACTGGCTGCTGGACATGGTGCGTTTCGTGGCCGCGCAGCGGCACGCGCGTACCCGGGGGACGACACGATGATCCGTTTTCTGCAACCGTGGTGGTTGCTCGCCGTGCTGCCGGTGCTCGCGCTCGCCGCGTTCTACGTCTGGCGGCAACTGCACCGCCGGGCGTACGCGATGCGGTTCACCAACGTCGACCTGCTGCGGACCGTCGCGCCCAAGGGCCTGGGTTGGCGGCGGCACGTGCCGGCGACCGCGTTCCTGCTCTGTCTGCTGGTGCTCGCGACGGCCCTGGCCCGCCCCTCGGTGGACACGAAGGAGCCGTTGGAGCGGGCCACCGTGATGCTCGCCATCGACGTGTCGCTGTCGATGCAGGCCGACGACGTGGCGCCGAACCGGTTGGAGGCCGCGCAGGAGGCGGCCAAGCAGTTCGTGGCGGAGTTGCCGGGGAGCTACAACCTGGGCCTCGTCTCGTTCGCCAAGGCGGCGAACGTGTTGGTGCCGCCGGGCAAGGACCGGGACGCGGTGACCGCCGCGATCGACGGGCTGGTGCTGGCCGAGGCGACCGCCACGGGCGAGGCGGTGTTCACCTGTCTGGAGGCGATCCGGTCGGTGCCGGCCGACGGCGCGGCGGGTATCCCACCGGCGCGCATCGTGCTGCTGTCGGACGGGTTCCGTACCTCGGGTCGGTCGGTGGAGGAGGCGGCGGCCGCCGCGCAGGCGGCCAACGTGCCGGTCTCCACCATCGCGTTCGGCACCGACACGGGTCAGGTCGACATCGGCGGGCAGCTCCAACGGGTGCCGGTGGACCGGCTGGCCCTCGCCGAGCTGGCCGAGACGACCGAGGGCTACTTCTACGAGGCGGCCTCGGTGAGCGAGCTGAAGCAGGTCTACCAGGACATGGGCAGTTCGATCGGGTTCCGGACCGAGCCGCGCGAGGTGACCCAGTGGTACGCCGGGGTGGCGCTGCTGCTGGCGCTCTGCGCCGGCGCGCTCAGCCTGCTCTGGTCGTCGCGGATGATCTGACCGCCGGCCGGAGCGGCCGACGGACGGGAAGCGAAACGAGCGGCCGACGAACGGCCGGTGGTGGTCAGTGACCGCCGCCGGCCAGGACGAAGACGACGGCCACCCAGACGGCGGCGAGGGTGAAGCCCAGCGGGGCGACGTAGCGGCTCATGGACGGCTCCGAGTGGCGGCTGGACGGTCCGCGGGCGGGGGCGGACCGCAGGGGGTGGGGACGCGCACACGAAGTCGTGACCGGGCGGCTCCCGGCGACCGTCCGGTGACCGGACGGCGCGGCACACACCCCGGCGTCGGCCGAGGTGGTGCGGGAGCGGAGCGGGGTCAGCTCGCCAGACTGAGTCGTGGCTCAGCGGGGCTGACCATCGGCCCGGCCACGACTAGGAGGATCGCTATCTCGCACAGCGATCACCTCCTGCAGGTCGGCCCGGCCCGAACGTCGATGATCGTACACCTGAGCGGGCCCCGGCACGCACTCGGCCGACCGGTCCGCGAGCGCTCCGCCGCCCGGTCGGCCCGGCTCGGCCGGACGCGGCATCGAGCCGCTCCCGCGCCCGCCGCGCACCACCGTGACCAGCACCGCGGCGAGCAGCGGCAACCAGCAGAACCGGGCCAGCACCCACCCCGGGCCGTCCGGCGTGGTGTGCAGTCCGGGCAGGGCCAGGCCACCCCGGGCGGTGAGCGCGGTCACCGCGACCAGTACCGGCTGGTGCCAGAGGTAGATCCGCACGGCGTCGCCGTTCACCACGGCCACCGCCCGGCCTGCAAGCGGCCGGGCCAGCAGCCGTTCCCACCCGGCACGGGCCAGCAGACCCAGCCCGACCTGGGTGACCGCCAGCGCCACGGCCAGCAGCGACGGCGGGTTCAGGTTGGACACGCCGGCACCGGGCACGCCCACCGCGCTGATCGGATACCCCACCGCCACCAGCACGGCCAGCGCCACGGCCCCGCCACCGGCCAGCAGCGCCGCCGCCCGCCGGTCGGTCAGCCGTCCGTCGGCGTACGCGACGCCGAGCAGGTACGGCACCGACCAGGCCGCCACCACGCTGACCGGCGGCACGGTCACCCCGTCCGGCAGCAGGCGGACCGCGAGGTCGCTCGCCGCCACCACGGCCACCGCCGGCAGCGCGCAGCGTGCCACCCCCCATCGGCGTACGGCGGTGCGCAGCGGACCGCTCACGGCGACCAGGAGCAGCAGCGGCGCCAGGAACCAGAGCGGACTCGTCGCGAGCCGCAGCCCGACGGCGAGCGTGTCGTCCGACGCGCCCGCCACGGTGGCGGCCAGCAGCACGGCGGCCCCGGTGCCCAGCAGCGCCACCGTGGGCAGTAGCAACCGACGCGCACGGCGGGCCAGCCAGCCGCCCCACCCGCCCCGGTGCCGCGCCAACGACCGGGCCGAGCCGAAGCCGGCGGCGAAGAAGAACAGGCCGAGCGTCTGCACCACCCAGGTCACCGGGGCCAGTCCGGGCATCGCCACCAGCGGGCTGGCCTGGCGCAGCCCGCCGTCACCGGTCAGCACCAGGCCGGTGACCAGCCAGTGCCCGAGCACCACCCCGCCGATCGCGTACGCCCGCAGCGCGTCCACCGCGCGGTCGCGGCTCACCGGGCGTCCTCGACCGGTCCGACGCCCAGCACGACCCCCGCGACCGCGTCGAGCGTGGCGCTGCCCGGCGTCAGGTAACCGTCGTGCCCGGCCACCCCGTCCACCGGCAGCGGGCGGGCACCGAACGCGGGGTCGCCCGGCCGACGTCCGTGCCCGAGGCCGGCGAGGCGCACCGCCGGCACCCGGCGGATCCAGTCGGACGGTGCCTCGGCCGCCCAGAACCGTAGGCCGTCGCGGCACTCGTCGGCCCGCTGCACACCCGCGCCGACCCCACCGAGGCTGACCACGTCCCCGACCTGCGCCGGGGCGTGTGCCGCCGCGAGCGCCACCACCAACGCCCCGTAGCTGTGCCCGACCACCGTGATCGTCGCGGTAGGACGCCGGGCCGCCACCTCCCGCAGCAACCCGGTCAGCGCGACCGCCCCGCGCCGGGCGCTGGCGTCGCCGGCGGCGGCCAACACACCGTCGGGCGGGTCGTAGCCGAGCCAGGCCAGCACCGCGACCCGCGCCGACGGGTCGGTCGACCGCAGCCGGCCGTAGAGCTGCCGGGCCTGCACCGCCGGCGCGCGCCCGGCCACCCCACCCAGCCCCCGGTCGAAGTCGGCGAGCGTACTGCCCACCCCCGGCACCAGCACCGCGATCCGGTCCGCGCCGGTCAGGTCGCCGACCACCTCCACGACGCGGCCGTCACCGCGCGGATCGAACATCAGAAACCGGCGTCCGTCGGCCGTCCAGTCCGCGTACGGGGAGCCGGCCGCGCGCATCGCCGCCGCGGTGACCGGGTACGCCTCGACGAACCCCGCCGCCGCGACCGGTTCCGAGCCGCCGGGCAGCATCAGGTTCACACCGAGCAGGGTGCTCACCGCCACCCGTGCGGCAGTCCGTCGTCGCATGTGTGTTCTCCCCTTTCCGGAATGTCGTCCGGAGGGAGAGTGCGCGGGCGAACGGGTCGCCGTCGTCGTACCGGAGAGCCGTCTCCCGGGTGGTCCCGAGGTGCTACTCGCCGGCGGCGACCAGACCCGTCTCGTACGCCAGCACCACGGCCTGGGCCCGGTCGCGCAGGCCGAGCTTGGCCAGGATGCGCCCGACGTGCGTCTTGACGGTCTGCTCCGCCACCACCAGATCGGCGGCGATCTCCGCGTTGTTGCGGCCCCGGGCGATCAACCGCAGCACCTCGGTCTCGCGTGGGGTCAACCCGGCCAGGTCGGTGGGGCGGGGCCGGCGGCGGTCCGGGCGGGCCGCGAACTCGGCGATCAGTCGACGGGTCACCGCCGGGGCGAGCAACGCGTCCCCGGCCGCCACCACCCGCACCGCCTGCACCAGGTCGGCGGCGGGCGCGTCCTTGAGCAGGAAGCCGCTCGCACCGGCGCGCAGCGCCTCGTACACGTAGTCGTCCAGGTCGAACGTGGTGAGGATGAGCACCCGGGGGCGCTGCGCCGAGCGGTCGCCCAGCAGTTGACGGGTGGCGGCCAGCCCGTCCAGGACCGGCATCCGCACGTCCATCAGCACCACGTCCGGGTCGAGGCGACGGGCGGCGGCGACCCCCTGCGCGCCGTCGGCGGCGTCGCCCACCACCAGCAGATCGGGCTGGGCGGCGAGCAGCGCGCCGAAGCCCTGCCGGACCATCGCCTGGTCGTCGACGATCAGCACCTTGATCATGTGTCCAGGCTCCCCACCTCGTACGGCAGTTCGGCCGCCACCGCGTACCCGCCGTCGGGTAGCGGCCCGGCGGTGAACGTACCGCCGAGCGAGGTGGCGCGCTCGCGCATACCGGTCAACCCGTGCCCCGGGCCGCCGTCGGCGGTCGGTGGGGCGTCGGGCGGGGAGTTGTCGACGCGTACTCCCAGACCGGCCGGACCGGAGCGGACGGTGACGCGCACCGCGGCGCCGGGCGCGTGCCGGGCCGCGTTCGCCAGGCCCTCCTGGACGATGCGGTACGCGGCCAGCCCGACCGGCGCGGGCACCGCGGGAGACGGGTCGGCGTCCAGGGTCACGGCCAGCCCGGCGCGACGGGCCGCGTCCACCATCGCGCCCAGGTCGGCCAGGTCGGGCTGCGGAGCCGTCTGCGGCCCGCTGGCCTCGCTGCGCAGCACCCCCAGCAGCCGTCGCATGTCGGTCAGCGCGTCGCGGGCCGAGCCGGCGATGGCGGCGAACTCGGCGGCGGCCGGGGCGGGCACGTCGTCGAGGCGGTACGGCGCGGTCTCGGCCTGCACGGCGATCAGCGACATGTGGTGTGCCACCACGTCGTGCAGCTCACGGGCGATTCGGGTGCGTTCCTCCAGCACCGCGCGGCGCTCCTGCTCGCGCTCGCTCAGCTCGGTCTGCGCCGCGAGCGCCCGCCGGGACAGCCGGTTGCGCCGGATCAGGTCGCCGACGATCGCCAGCGCGCCGAGCAGCGCCAGGACGGCGGCGCGGTTCTCCGGGCGGACCAGGGTGAGCACCGGTACCGCCGTGATCGCCACCAGCCACGCCAGCACCGGCCGGTCGACCCGCGCGGCGGCCACCGCGACCACGGCGACCGACCCGAGGGCCAGCGGTGGGGTCCACGGCCCGGGCAGGTCGGCCGGCGCGTTGAAGGTGCACACCAGCAGGGCCAGCACGGTCAACCGCCAGGCCAACAGCGGACGCCGGGGCAACGCCAGCAGCGGTGCCGTGGTCATGGCCGCGAACAGCACCGCCACCGGCGTCGGCAGCTCCAGTTCCAGTTCCACGCTCAGCGTGATCCAGAAGAAGCCGAGGGCGGCGAGCAGGCCGATCGGGGTGAGGGCGCGGGCCAGTCGGGGCCAGCGGGCCCGCAGCGGTCGGTCGGATGGGACGTCCCGGCCCCACAGGGTCTGCCCCAGCGCGCCCAGAGCCAGGACGAGAGGTTGCCGGTTCACCACCCGGAGGCTACGGGTCGAGGGGACCACCGGGCGTGCCCCCGCAGGTTGATCCCCACGTCGTACCTGGGTGGGACGCCACACCCGTTAGCGCTTACTTGCGGGTAACGCCTAGGCTCCGACGCGTCCATGCTGAGCAGTCGCAAGGAGGAACCGTGGCCCGTACCGTGCTGGTGACCGGCGGCAACCGGGGAATCGGCCTGGCCATCGCGCAGGCCTTCGCCAAGCAGGGCGACCGGGTGGCGGTCACCCATCGCAGCGGCGAGGCCCCCGAAGGGCTGTTCGGTGTGCGGGCCGACGTCACCGACGCGGCCTCGATCGACGCCGCGTTCACCGCCGTCGAGGCGGAGTTGGGCCCGGTCGAGGTGGTCGTCGCCAACGCCGGCATGACCGACGACACGCTGCTGCTGCGGATGTCCGAGGAGCAGTTCACAAATGTGGTGGACACCAACCTCACCGGTGCGTTCCGGGTCGCCAAGCGCGCCTCCGGCAAGATGCTGCGGGCCAAGTGGGGCCGCATGATCTTCATCTCCTCGGTGGTGGGTCTCTCCGGTGGCGCCGGGCAGGTCAACTACGCCGCCAGCAAGGCCGGCCTGGTCGGCGTCGCCCGCTCGGTCACCCGCGAGCTGGGCAGCCGCAACATCACCGCGAACGTGGTGGCGCCCGGCTTCATCGACACCGACATGACCGCCGGTCTCTCCGACGACCGCAAGGCGGAGATCCGCAAGTCCATCCCCGCCGGGCGGATGGCCAGCCCGGACGAGGTGGCCGCCGTGGTCACCTGGCTGGCCTCGGACGGCGCCGGGTACGTCTCCGGGGCCGTGATCCCGGTCGACGGCGGCCTCGGCATGGGCCACTGACCTTCCCTGACTACGGAGGAAACCCTGCATGTCCGGACTGCTCGCCGGTAAGCGGCTGCTCGTCACCGGTGTCATCACCGACGCCTCGATCGCCTTCTCGGTGGCGAAGCTCGCCCAGGAGAACGGCGCTCAGGTCGTGCTCACCGGCTTCGGCCGGCTCTCCCTGGTCGAGCGGATCGCCAAGCGGCTGCCCGAGCCCGCGCCGGTGATCGAGGTCGACGTGACCAACGCCGAGCACCTGGCCAGCCTCGCCGACCGGGTCCGCGAGCACGTCGACGGGCTCGACGGCGTCGTGCACTCGATCGGCTTCGCCCCGCAGAGCTGCCTCGGCGGTGGCTTCCTCGACGCTCCGTGGGAGGACGTGGCGACCGCCCTGCACGTGTCGACCTACTCGTACAAGTCGCTCGCGATGGCGGCGCTGCCGCTGATGTCGGCCGGCGGCGCGGTGGTCGGCCTGACCTTCGACGCCACCAAGGCGTGGCCGGTCTACGACTGGATGGGCGTGGCCAAGGCCGGCCTGGAGTCCGCGTCCCGCTACCTGGCCCTGCACCTGGGCAAGCAGGGCATCCGCAGCAACCTGGTCGCCGCCGGGCCGCTGCGCACCATCGCCGCCAAGTCGATTCCCGGCTTCGACCAGTTCGAGACCGCCTGGAGCGAGCGCGCCCCGCTCGGCTGGAACCTCACCGACCAGGAGCCGGCCGCGCGGGCCTGCCTGGCGCTGCTCTCCGACTGGTTCCCGGCCACCACCGGCGAGATCGTGCACGTCGACGGCGGCTACCACGCCATCGGCGCCTGACGCTCCTTCGGCGACGCCCCCGGAGGCCGCGCGCGTGATCTGCGCGTCCGGACCAGGGGGCGTCGCCGGGTCGTCGTGGGCGAGGTACCAGAATGACCCCATGGCGTACGACGCGGTGGTCTTGGTGTCCTTCGGCGGGCCCGAACGGCCCGAGGACGTGATGCCGTTCCTGCAGAACGTGACCCGCGGCCGGGGGGTGCCGCCCGAGCGGCTCGCCGAGGTCGCCGAGCACTACCAGCACTTCGGCGGGGTGTCCCCGATCAACCAGCAGTGCCGTGACCTGCTGGCCGCCGTCCGCGCCGACTTCGCGGCGCACGGTGTGGACCTGCCCGTCTACTGGGGCAACCGCAACTGGGACCCGATGCTCGCCGACACCGTCACCCAGATGCGCGACGACGGCGTGACCCGCGCGCTGGCCTTCGTCACCAGCGCGTACGGCGGCTACTCGTCCTGCCGCCAGTACCAGGAGGACATCGCCGCCGCCCGCGCCGCCGTCGGACCGGACGCGCCGGTGATCGAGAAGCTGCGGCAGTTCTGGGACCACCCCGGGTTCGTCGAGCCCCACGTCGACGCGGTCCGGGCCGCCCTCGCCCAGCTCGACCCCGCGAAGCGGGACACCACCCGACTGGTGTTCACCGCCCACTCCATCCCCACCTCGATGGCGGCCAACGCCGGCCCGCACGGCGGCCGCTACGAGGCACAGCTGCGCGAGACCGCCCGGCTGGTGGCCGCGGCCGCCGCCCCCGACCTGGCGTACGACCTGGTGTGGCAGAGCCGGTCCGGCCCGCCGCACGTGCCGTGGCTGGAACCCGACATCAACGACCACCTCGACGCGCTCGCCGAGAGCGGCGTCACCGCCGTGGTGGTCAGCCCGATCGGGTTCGTCTCGGACCACCTGGAGGTGGTGTGGGACCTGGACACCGAGGCCCTGGAGACCGCCAAGCAGCTCGGCCTGGACTTCGTCCGGGCCGGCACCCCGGGCACCGACCCGCGCTTCGTGACCATGGTCCGGGAGTTGGTCACCGAACGGACCGACCCGGACGGCGCGCAGCTGCGCCGCCACCTCGGCGACCTGCCCAGGTGGGACACCTGTCCCACCGTCTGCTGTGTACCGACCCGCCGACCGACGCCTGCTGGGGGCACCGATGCATGACCGCAAGCCCGTGCAGAGCTGGCTCACCGACATGGACGGCGTGCTGGTGCACGAGGGCCAGCCGGTGCCCGGGGCGCCGGAGTTCGTCAACCGGCTGCGCGCCTCCGGCAAGCCGTTCCTGGTGCTGACCAACAACTCGATCTACACGCCGCGTGACCTGACGGCCCGGTTGAGCCGGATGGGGCTGGACGTGCCGGAGGAGTCGATCTGGTCCTCGGCGCTGGCCACTGGCCAGTTCCTCGCCGACCAGCGGCCGGGTGGCACCGCGTACGTCATCGGCGAGGCCGGGTTGACCACCGCGCTGCACGCCGTCGGGTACGTGCTCACCGACTTCGCCCCGGACTACGTGGTGCTCGGCGAGACCCGCACCTACAGCTTCGAGGCGATCACCAAGGCGATCCGGCTGATCAACGACGGGGCCCGGTTCATCTGCACCAACCCCGACGTGACCGGCCCGTCCGTCGAGGGCGCGTTGCCGGCCGCCGGCTCGGTCGCCGCCATGATCTCCAAGGCGACGGGGGTGGAGCCGTACTTCGTCGGCAAGCCCAACCCGATGATGATGCGATCGGCGCTGAACACGATCAACGCGCACTCGGAGACCACCGCGATGATCGGTGACCGGATGGACACCGACGTCCTCTGCGGCCTGGAGGCCGGGCTGGAGACCATCCTGGTGCTCACCGGCATCAGCAGCCGTACCGAGGCCGAGCGCTACCCGTACCGCCCGTCCCGCATCGTCAACTCGGTCGCCGACCTACTCGACGAAATCTAACCCCCGCCCTCGCCCCGCGCTCCCGCTGTGCCTGTTCCCGCCGATCTTGCACTTGCTGTCGTCGGTATGGGGCGTTACGTCCTTTAGGTCGCAGCAGAAAGTGCAAGATCGACGCGGTGCGGGGCGGGGCGGGGCGGACGGGACGGCGCGCGGCGGGGCTGTTAGGGGCGTAGGGGGGCGTTGCAGGCGGCTACCAGGGCCTGGCGGCAGGCTGCGGTGAGCGGGCGGAGTGCCGCGTCGCGCTGCTGGGCCTCGTAGTTGTTGATCGCGCCGCCCGGGGCGGCGTGCCCGGCCAGCGCCAGTACACGGTCCAGCACGGCCGCTCGGGCAAACAGCCGGCGGGCCCGCGGATCGAAGCCCGGTGGCAGGTCTGTGGTGCCGTCGGGGCGGCGCAGCGCGGCCAGCGCACCGGCCAGCTCGGGCCGCCACTGGGCCACGTCGAGCCGGGTCAGCACGGCGGTCGTCTCGGCTAGCGCGGCGGCCAACTCGGCCTCCGCCTCGGCGGCCCCGGGCAGCGACAGCGAGGCGGCCGGCGCGTCGGCCGGCAGCGGGTAGACCCGCCACAGCACCGTCTCGAAACAGTCGCCGGAGCCGGAGGTGTGACTGCGTACCTGCGGAATCAGGCCCAGCCCGCCGGCCACCACCGCCTCGCCCGCCAGCAGCGCCGCTCCGGCGAAGTCCCCGGGACCGGGCAGGCCCCGTGGGTCACCCGGCGCGGGCAGCACCAGCCGGATCTCGTCGGGTGACAGCTTGGCCAGGGTGGGCAGCGCGGCACCTAGCGGGACGTCGGTCCAGGTGCCGGGGGCGTCCGCGACGAGGTGCTCCTCGTCACCGGCGATGGCGTCGGCGACCTCGTCGTACGGCACCAACCCGGCGCGCCACGCGCGCACCCAGGCAACGAACCGGCTCGACCGGCGCGGCGCAAGGGTGGCCGCGCCCGTTGCGGGGGTGGACATGCCGAAAGGGTACGTGGTGATCGGTGGCCCTGTCTCGGCTGCCGCTCCGGCCGCCCTGCCTGCCCCGAACTGCCCCCTTCGCCCCGTCCCATGCCTCCCTGCCCCACCCGCCTCCACCCCTGACCCCCCACCCCCAAGTAAGTCGATCAAGGAGTTCTGGTGCCCGATTGCCCGCGATTGGTGGCGCTACGTGCACCACCACAACTCCATGATCGACACGGTGGGGCGGGGTGGCGGTGGGTCGGGCGGGGTGGTGGCGGTGTGTCGGGGTGGGTGGGTCGGGGGTGCGGGTTAGCGTGATCGACATGGCGGGGCGATATGGCGAGGACGTGCTGGCGGGGGACTGGCGGCGACGGAAGGTCACTCCCGAGGTGGACGCCGAACCGGATCTCGTGGTGGAGGACGCCGACTCCGGCTTCTGCGGCGCGGTGGTGGGTTTCGAGGCCGGCGCGGTGGTGTTGGAGGACCGGCACGGCAAGCGGCGCAACTTCCCGCTGCTACCGGCGGCGTTCCTGCTCGACGGCCGGCCGGTGACGTTGCGCCGCCCGGCCCGCGCACCGGTGCCGGCGGCCCGTCGGCGGACCGCCTCCGGGTCCGTGGCGGTGGAGAACGTTCGTGCCCAGGTCGCCAAGGCCAGCCGGATCTGGGTCGAGGGCATCCACGACGCCGCGCTCGTCGAGCGCATCTGGGGCGACGACCTGCGGATCGAGGGCGTGGTCGTGGAGCCGCTGGACGGCATCGACGACCTGGACGCGGCGGTGCGGGACTTCGCCCCCGGTTCGACGCGACGACTTGGCGTGCTCGTCGACCACCTGGTGCCGGGCAGCAAGGAGAGCCGCATCGTGGCCCGGGTGACCTCGCCGTACGTGCTGGTGACCGGGCATCCGTACGTCGACGTGTGGCAGGCGGTGAAGCCGGCGGCGCTGGGCATCGCGGCCTGGCCGGTGGTGCCACCGGGGCGGCCCTGGAAGGAGGGGGTCTGCGCGGCCCTCGGGGTGGCGGAGCCGGCCGACATGTGGCGGCACATCCTGTCCCGGGTGAACAGCTTCGCCGACGTCGAGACTCCGCTGATCAACGCCATGGAGCGTCTGATCGACTTCGTCACCGAGCCGGCCTGACCGCTTGGTCCGCCGTGACCGCCCATCGGCGCCCAGGGCCGGGCGACGGGTCAGGGGGCCTGGTCCGGGCTGCGCGTGAAGACGAATGTGGCGATGTCGATGGCCGTCGCCCGTCCGGCGTCGTCGCGCAGCACCGACAGGATCTCGCCGTCCTCGGGGCCGGAGCGTCCCCGCCAGCGGTCCGTTCCCTCGGCGGTGAACCGGCTCACCCGCTCACCGCGTACGTGGGCGACCAGGTCACCCGCGTCCCAGCTCAGGTCCAGCGAGGTGCCCATCCACCACCAGCGACCGGTCAGTTCGGCCACGTCGGCAGCGGGCGCCGTGGTGGGCGGCCGCCATGGCTGGCCGACGGTCGGCTCGGCGTCCAGCACGGTGGTCAGCAGCCGACGGCCGAGTGTGGTGATCGGGAAGCCGTACGAGTTGGCGAAGCCGACCACGGCGGTCCGGGTGGACCGGTGGACCACGAGGGCGGCCACGTATCCGGGCATCGAGCCGCCGTGCCCGACGTACACGCGTTCGCCGTCGCGGTAGAGCTCCAGGCCCAGGCCGTGCCCGCCGGTCCAGGAGTCGAGGTCGCTGATCACCACGGGGGCGCACATCTCGGTCAGCGTCTCGGCGGCCAGTACCGACGGGTCGGGGTCGGCCAGGAACGCGGCCCAGCGGCCCAGATCCTCGATCGTCGACCAGAGTTGCCCGGCGGGGGCCATCGCGCCGGTGTCGGTACGGGGTTCCTCGCGCAACGTGTGGTGCCACGGGTGGACGACGTAGCCGCGGGCGTACGGCTCGGTGGCCGCGTAGGTGGTGCGGCGCAGAGACAGTGGGGTGAGGATCCGCTGGTCGAGCAGGTCTGCCCAGGGCGTTCCGGTGTGCCGTTCGAGCAGCCCGCCGAGCAGCCCGTACGCCAGATTGGAGTAGTGGTACGTGGTGTGCGGCGGGTAAGCGATCTTGTCGGCGGTGACCCCGGCGAGCAGGGTCGGCAGGTCGACGCCTTCGGCCCGCTCCCACCAGTCGCCCTCGGGTTCGCGTTGGATCCCGCTGGCGTGCCCGAGGAGTTGGCGCAGGGTGAGCGCGCCGAGGCCGGTGCCCGGCAGGTGCTGCTCCAGCCGGTCGTCGAGAGCCAGCCGGCCGGCGTCGCGCAACTGCATGATCAGGGTGGCGGTCATCGTCTTGCTGATGGAGCCCACCCGGTACTGCAGGTCCACGTCCGGCCGCGGGTGCTCGCCGGCGACGGCCAGGTGCGCCAGTGCGCCGTCGCGGACCACGCCCACCACCAGCGACGGGACGTGGCCGTCGGCCTGAGCCTGGGCGACCCGCGCGTCGATCTGTCGGGCGGTCTCGGGTAGCAGGGTCAACGGGTCTCCTCGGGTCGGACCGCCGCCGGATGGGCCTCGCCGAGCCTACTGATCTTCCTGGGGAGGCCGCGCGTGCATTTGCGTGTCACGATCGTGGGGTGGACGCCGTGGTGTGGATCGTGCTGGGTGTGGTGCTGGCGGTCGCCGAGATCTTCACGACGACCCTCTTTCTGATCATGTTCGGGGTCGGCGCGTTCGCCGCTGCGGGCGCTGCGGCCCTGGGCGCGCCGGTCGCCGTGCAGGCGCTGGTCTTCGCGGTGGTGTCCGCGCTGAGCCTGGTGGTGGTCCGGCCGGTGATCAAGCGGCACGGTCGGTCCGCGCTGGAGAGCGGTGAACAGCCGTTCGGCGTGGAGGCGATCGAGGGCTCCGCGGCGCTGGTGCTGGAGCGGGTGGACGCCGAGCACGGGCTCGTCAAGATCGACGGTGAGTTGTGGAGCGCCCGGTCGTACGACACGACGCAGACTTTCGAGCCCGGTCAGCGGGTGCGGGTGATAAAGGTCCGGGGCGCGACCGCCCTGGTGTGGCAGGACGACGTTTCTTCCGCCGGCGAGCTGCCGGAAGCGAGAGGGTGAACGGGATGACGATACTCGGGGTGCTGGTGATCGCGGTGGCGCTGATCGCCGTGATAACGCTGGCCAAGGCGGTGCGGATCGTGCCGCAGCAGCGGCATGACGTGGTGGAACGGCTCGGCAAGTACAAGCGCACCCTCAGCCCCGGTCTCAACCTGTTGGTGCCGTTCATCGACGCGGTCCGTACCAAGGTCGACATGCGCGAGCAGGTGGTCAGCTTCCCGCCGCAGCCGGTGATCACCTCGGACAACCTGGTGGTCTCGATCGACACGGTCCTCTACTTCAAGGTGGTCGACCCGGTCCGGGCGACGTACGAGATCTCCAGCTTCCTGCAGGCCATCGAGCAGTTGACGGTGACCACGCTGCGCAACGTGATCGGCTCGCTCGACCTGGAGCGGGCGCTGACCAGCCGCGACGAGATCAACCGCCACCTCTCCGGGGTGTTGGACGAGACGACCGGCCGCTGGGGCATCAAGGTGACCCGGGTCGAGATCAAGGCGATCGAGCCACCGGCCAGCATCCGCGACTCGATGGAGAAGCAGATGCGCGCCGAGCGGGACCGCCGCGCCGCGATCCTCACGGCCGAGGGACACAAGCAGTCGCAGATCCTCACCGCCGAGGGTGAGAAGCAGTCCGCGGTGCTGCGGGCCGACGGTGACCGGCAGGCCCGCATCCTCCAGGCCGAGGGTCAGGCGAAGGCGATCCGGACGGTGTTCGACGCGATCCACCAGGCGAACCCGAGTCAGAAGGTCCTGGCGTACCAGTACCTGCAAGCCCTGCCGCAGATCGCGCAGGGCAGCGCCAACAAGGTCTGGATCGTTCCGGCCGAGCTGACCAAGGCCCTGGAGGGCATGGGTGGCGCGCTCGGTGGGCTGAGCCAGATGGTGGGGGATCTGCCCGCGCCGGAGGCGGCCGACCACGCGAGCCAGGTCGAGCGCGAGGCCGCGGAGGCGGCGCAGGCCGCGGCGGCCGCCGCACAACAGATCCACGACGAGGTACGCGTCGCCGAGGCGCAGGCCACCGGCGGCAACAAGCCGCAGGGGTTGCCCGCGCCGGAGCCGGTCGCCCCGGAGAGCCTGGTCAACGACCCGACCGACCAGCGCGAGCGCGGCTGATCCGTCGCACGGTCCGCGTGGCGTGGGCCGCCGCGCGGAGCCGAGTGCCGGGTCAGCGCGGGCGGCGCCGTCGAGTGAGCGCGGCTGGCGGCGTCGGGGAAGCGCGGCTGGCGGCGTCGGGGAAGCGCGGCTGGGCCGGCGCGGGCAGGGCCGGGTTCCGGACGCCGGCCGGCTGCCGAGGTAAATGCGAGAAAGGCTCATGGGGCGCTCCGACGCCTGCCACGATCGGTCCTAGGACGGGTGGTGACCAGGCAATCGGGGCGCCCCGGCGCGTCTCGCACCGCTCGTGGACGAGCGAGGTGAACGCATGAAGGATCCGGCGAATCGGATGTGGTCCTCGGCACCGGTGCCCGGCGCGCACGATCCGGTCGCGCCGCTGGGCTCCCGGCGCAGCGGCGGCGGCTTCGGCGTACTGCCCTTCGTCGGCGAGCCCACTCCGCTCGCGCCCGCCACGAACGCCAGTTGGGCCTGGTCGGTACGTCGGTTCGCCCGGGCCGCGGTGTGGCTGCTGCCCGCGTACGCCATCCTCTACGGCGTGGTGGCGATGGCCAGCGACGGTGGGGTGGGCAACGACCCCTATCCGGCGGACGGCCAGGCGGTGTACCTGATCGGCTGGGTGGCGGCGGTCTGGCTCGGCCTGCTCGCGCTGCTGGCCCTCACCGGCCTGCTGGCCGCGACCCGCAGCCGCCGGGTGGCCGCCGCCGGGCTGCTGGTCAGCATCGCCGGCACGGTGCTGATGCTGCCGTTCGCCGGCTTCGAGGAGCAGACGCCGGTCTTCGGCACCACCGCGCGGTCGCTGGTCCTGCTCGGCGCGACGTTCTACAGCGTGGGGTGGTTCCTCACCGGGTGGGCGGTGGCCCGCTCGGGCACCTTCAGCCTCGGTGACGGGGTCATGCTGATCATCGCCGCGCCGCTGCTCGGCCTCGGCGGCGCCCTGATCGGGTCGCTCCAGACCTTCGGCGCGATCTTCGTGCTGATCGCCGGCATCGGCATCGGCTACCGCTCCGGCCGCCTGATGCCCCGCGAAACCGCGAGAGACGCCGCCTCAGCAAGCGTAACGACAACCCCAACCCCCTGACCCACCCACCCACCCACCCACCCACCCACCCACCCGGGTGATCATGAAGTTATTGCCCTCGATCTCGGCGAGTCGGGGCAATAACTTCATGATCAACGGGGTGGAGGGCTGGGGGACGCCTGGTGGTGGGGGGCCGTGAAGTTCGTAACAGGGGGTGGTCGGTTGGCGTTATTTGTGGCAATCCTGGGTTGCATGGCCGCCCCCCGCTCGCCGCTGTCGCGGCTGTTCACCGTGCTGCTCGCCGGCGTGTTGGCCGGGCTCGTCCTGGCCGTCGCCGCGCTGCCGGGCAACCTGCTGGTCGGGTTCACCGCCCGCGCCGCGCTCGGGTCGTACGCCGCGCTGCCGGCCTCGCTGAAGACCCCGGCCACGCCGCAGCGTTCGTACCTGTACGCCAACGACGGCAAGACGCTGCTCACCACGTTCTACGACGTGAACCGGACGGATGTCGCGTTGGCGGACATCGCCCCGGTGATGCGGCAGGCGATCGTGGCGGCGGAAGACCGGCGGTTCTACGACCACGGTGGCGCGGACCTGCGCGGCCTGGCCCGGGCGCTGGTCGCGAACGTCAAGGGCGGCGGCACCGAGCAGGGCGGCTCGACGCTGACCATGCAGTACGTCCGGAACGTCCTCAAGACCGACCCGACCCGTACCGCCGAGGAGCGTGCCGCGGCGACCGACCCCACCATCGGTCGGAAGATCCAGGAGATCAAGTACGCGAGCGCGCTGGACAAGAGCCTCGGCAAGGACGAGATCCTCGACCGGTACCTCAACATCGCCTACTTCGGCTCCGGCGCGTACGGGATCGCGGCGGCCAGCCAGCGCTACTTCGGCAAGGCGCCGGCGCAGTTGACCCTCGCCGAGTCGGCCCTGCTCGCCGGCCTGGTGCAGTCCCCGGACGCGTACAGCCCGATCGGCGGCGACAAGGACCAAGCACTGGCCCGCCGGTCGTACGTGCTGGACTCGATGGTCGCCACCTCGGCGATCACCGCCGCGCAGGCCGCCCAGGCCAAGGCCGAGCCGCTGGCCCTGCACCCCACCGCCCAGCCCAACGGCTGCACCGCCGTCGCCCAGGGGCACGACGACTGGGGCTACTTCTGCGACTACCTGCGCCGGTGGTGGCTGACCCAGCCGGCCTTCGGGGCCACCCCCGCCGAGCGGGAGCAGGCCCTGCGCTCGGGCGGCTACACCGTCGTCACGTCGCTCGACCCGAAGATCCAGGCCACCGCGCAGCAACAGGCCACCAAGGTCTACGGGTACGACAACAAGCGCGCCCTGCCGATCGCGGCCGTCCAGCCGGGCACCGGGCGGGTGCTCGCCATGGCGGTCAACCGGCACTACAGCCTCGCCGACAATCCGGCCGGGCAGGCCAACTACCCCAACACCGTCAACCCGCTGATCTCCGGTGGCGCCAGCGTCGACGGGTACCAGGCGGGCTCGACGTTCAAGCTGTTCACCATGCTCGCGGCGCTGGAGTCGGGCCGCACCCTCTCCACCGGGTTCGACGCCCCCGCCAAGCTCCCCACCCGGTACCCGGCCGAGGGGCCGGGCAGTTGTGACGGCCACTGGTGCCCGGCCAACGCCAACCCGGACTGGATGGACGGCTACCGGATGATGTGGGACGGCTTCGGTCGTTCGGTGAACACGTACTTCGTCTGGCTGGCCGAGCAGGTGGGCCAGGACAAGGTGGTCGAGATGGCGCAGCGGCTCGGCATCACCTTCCGCGCCGACACGGACGCCGCCTTCGCCAAGAACAACGCCGCGAACTGGGGATCGTTCACCCTGGGCGTGGCCGCCACCACCCCGTTGGACCTGGCCAACGCGTACGCCACGGTGGCCGCCGAGGGCACCTACTGCACGCCGGTGCCGGTGGTCTCGGTGACCGACGCGAAGGGCACGAAGGTGCCGGTCGGTGAGCCGTCCTGCAAACGGGTCCTCGACGCCGACGTGGCGCGCGCCGCGACCGACGCGGCCCGCTGCCCGGTGGGTCAGCAGTCGCCGTACGGGCAGTGCAACGGCGGCACCGCCACCGGGGTGAACGACATCCTCGCCGGTCGACCGGTGGCCGGTAAGACGGGCAGCTCGGAGGAGAACGCCACCGAGACGTTCGTCGGCTTCACCCCGCAGGTGGCCGTCGCCGGCATCGCCGCCAACCCCGACGACCCGACCGACTCGGTGGGTTCGGCGGTGCAGAGCAAGGTGATCGACGCGGTCGCCCGGGTCATCGCCACCGCCGTCAAGGGTCAGCCGGAGAAGGCGTTCACGCCGCCCAGCAAGGAGTTGGCCGGCGAGCCCCGCCGCCCGGTGGAGCGCCCGGCGGTCCCGAAGCGTGAGCAACCCCCGGCCGAGGACCCCCTGTCCCCGCTGGAGCGCTGGCTCAACCGCCGGGGCTGACCCCCGGATTCAGCGGCGGCCTGGCCCACCTCGGGCCGGGCCGTCGTGCTCCGTCCACCGGTCCGGGGGTCACGACACTCCGAGGTCACCGCCAGGCTCGGCGGTGACCTCGGAGTGACCGGCGTCTGAGCAGCCTCAGATGTTGGCGGAGGCCGCCGAGATCGCGGCGCGCACCTGCTGGGCGAAACCGGCGACGGTGAAGTCCGGAGCCAGGCTGTCGACCAGGATGATGTCCGAGACCGCGTTGTTCGTGCGGAGCGGGAGGATCGCCCGGTATTCCGGCGAGTTGTACCACTTCTCGGCGTCGGCGCGGGTAGGGAACTCCATCAGGACGACGGAGCCGGGCCAGGCCCCCTCGACCACGTCCACGTCGCCCTGGGCGAGCCACTTGCCGCCGTACGGGTGCACGGTGGCCTCGACCTGCTCCAGGTACGACAGCCCCTCCTCGTTCGGGATGCCGCCGGGGATGCGCAGGTGGTTGATCAGGTAGGTGCTCACGGGGTGTCTCCAACCCTCGAAATTAAGATGACGCGCATAATCTAACCGAGGTCGGCGGCTGCGACAAGTTTTGGATTAGGTTCATCTTCTATAATTCAGGGGTCGACCGGTGGGAGGGGAAGCGCGATGGGCAGGACGTCACGTGCCGAAGCGGCGCGGCACCGCGAGGAAGTGGTGGCCGCCACCTCGAGACTGCTCCGGGAACGCGGCGCGGCGGGCATGAGCGTGCAGGACCTCATGGGTGCCGCCGGGCTGACCCACGGGGGGTTCTACAAGCACTTCAGCTCGAAGGACGAGTTGTTGGGCATCGCCGCCACGACGGCCTTCGGCGAACTCCTGGCCCTGCTGGACCAACTCTCCGCCGACCTTCCCGATCGGTCGGAGGCGCGGACCGCGCTGCTGCGGCACTACCTGTCACCCGAGCATCGCGACACACCCGGCACCGGATGTGCCAACACCGCGCTGGCCGCCGACGCCGCCCGGTCGCCCGCCGACAGTCCGCTCCGCGCGTCGTACGCGGTGGGTGTCCAGGAAACCGTCAGGCGATTGGCGGACATCGAGGACGCGCCCGGCGAAGACGCGTCCGAGGCCCGCCGGATGGCGCTCGTCGATCTCGCGACGATGGTCGGTGCGCTCACGCTGGCGCGCGCGACGGCCGACACACCCCTGTCCGACGAGATCCTCCAAACCGCCCAGGAAGCCCTGTCCACCCCGCCCAACCCCTAACGCCCCACCACCCCGCGATCTTGCACTTTCGGTTGCCGATCCGTCGCTTCTGTAGCGCTCTGTCCCCGCAGAAAGTGCAAGATCGCGGGGGAGTGGGGTGGGGGCGGGGTCAGCGTTCGCGGCGGCGGGGGCGGTAGCTGGCGATGGTCGCGGGTAGGCCGCGGCGGATGATGCCGGCCCAGTCGGTGTCGCCGCGCAGCACCGCCGCCGCCGTCTTGCGGGCCTGCTCGGCGGTGAAGTGCGGCGGCAGCATCAGCTCGGCCGGGTCGACCAGCGCGTTGATGACCACCGGGCGGTCGGCGGCGAGTGCCCGCTCCCAGACGCCCGGGACCTGATCCGGCGAGTCGACCAGCTCACCGCGCAACCCGAGCACCTCGGCCCACTGGTGGTAGCCGATGTCCGGGAGCTGCTGGCTGTCCGGGAACATCGGCGTCCCCTCCGAGGAGCGCTGCTCCCAGCTGACGAACGCCAGGTCCCGGTTGTTGAGCACCAGCACCACGAACCGTGGGTCGGCCCAGCTGCGCCAGTACTTCGCCACCGTGATCAGCTCGTTGACGCCGTTCATCTGCATCGCCCCGTCGCCGATCATCGCGATCAGCGGCCGGTCCGGGTGGGCGAACTTGGCGCTCAGCGCGTACGGCATCGCGCCGCCCATGGACAGCAGGGTGCCGGAGAGGCTGGCCAGCATCCCGGGCCGGACCTGCACGTGGCGGGCGTACCAGGCGGTCGCCGTGCCGCAGTCCACGGCGAGCATCGCGTCGTCGGGGAGCCGGTCGCTGAGGGTGCTGAACAGCAGTTGCGGGTTGACCGGGTCGGCGCTCTGCTCAGCCAGGTCACGCTGGGCGCGTCGCCAGGCCGAGGTGGCCTCGGCGATCTCGGCCCGCCAGGCGGTCGGGCCCGGACCGGGGCCCAGCTCGTCCAGCAGCGCCCGCAGGGTGGGGCGGGCGTCGCCGGTCAGGTTCACCTCGGTCGGGTAGCGCAGCCCGAGCTGCGTACCGTCCAGGTCGATCTGCACCGCGCGGGCCTGGCCGGGCGGCGGGTAGAACTCCGAGTACGGCATGTTGCTGCCCACGATCAGCAGCCGGTCGCAGCCGGTCATGAGCTGCCAACTCGGCCGGGTCCCGAGCAGCCCGATCGCGCCGGTCACCCACGGCTCGCGGTGGTCGACGGTGGCGAAGCCGAGCAGCGCGGTGGCCACCCCCGCGCCGAGCCGGTGGGCGACCTCACGGACCTCCTCCTCGGCTCCGAGCGCGCCCTGCCCGACCAGCATGGCCACCCGCTCGCCGCCGCGCAGCACCTCGGCGGCGCGGCGTAGGTCGGCCGTCGGCGGGACGGTGGGCGTGCTGCTCGGCACGTTGCTGGTCTGGTAGTAGCCGTGCGCGTGCGGGGGATCCACGATGGCCGGCTCGTCCTGGATGTCCGAGGGGAGCACCAGCGCGGTGACGGTCCGCCGGGCCAGCGCCGTGCGGCACGCCCGGTCGACCAGGTGGCGTACCTGCGCGGGGTGGTCGAGCTGGGCCAGGAACGCCGCCGCCACGTCCTTGTAGAGGGCCAGCAGGTCGACCTCCTGGTAGTAGCCACCGCCCTCGGCGGTGACCGCCGTGTGCCCGACCAGGGCGACCACGGGTTGGTGGTCGAGTTTGGCGTCGTACAGGCCGTTGAGCAGGTGGATGGCCCCGGGGCCGCTGGTCACCAGCGCGCAGCCCAGCGGCCCGCCGCCGTACTTGACGTGCGCGGACGCGGCGAACCCGGCGGTCTCCTCGTGCCGCACCTGGACGAACTGGGCGCGTTCGTTGGTGCGTTGCAGGGCGGAGGTGATGCCGTTGATGCCGTCTCCCGGGTAGCCGAAGTAGCGGCGTACGCCCCAGCTGAACAGGCGGGAGACGATGTGGTCCGCGACGGTCGGACGGCGGGGCAGGGTGCCCCCTTCGGCCGCTGCCGTGTCCTCTGCGCTCACCTGGCTGGTCCTTCCCGTCGAGTCCGGTTACCCGACCGGTCGTTCCCTTTCTCGACCGGACAAAACACCACGTCCGGGCGGCTGTCGCCCCGTCCGGCAGAATCGTCGGGTGCCCGTCCACCAGATCACCGACCCCGACGACGACCGGATCGCCGACTACCGCGCGCTCACCGACGTCGAGCTGCGCACCCGCTGGGAGCCTCCGCACGGCCTGTTCATCGCCGAAGGCGAGCTGGTGCTGCGCCGGGCGTTACGTGCCGGCTATCCGGCCCGGTCGTACCTCGTCGACGCCAAGCGCGTCGACCAGCTCGCCGACCTGGACACCGGCGACGCGCCCGTCTACGCCGCCACCCAGGACGTGCTGGAGAAGGCCACCGGCTTCCACGTACACCGGGGGGTGCTGGCGTCCTTCCACCGCCGTCCGTTGCCGACGGCGGCCGAGGTGCTCGCCGACGCGCGCCGGGTGGTGATCCTGGAGGACGTCAACAACCACACCAACCTGGGCGCGATCTTCCGAGGGGCCGCCGCGCTGGGCGTCGACGCGGTGCTGCTGTCACCGTCCTGCGCCGACCCGCTGTACCGGCGCAGCGTGCGGGTGAGCATGGGCGAGGTGTTCGCGCTGCCGTACGCCAAGCTGGACCGCTGGCCGGCCGGCCTCGATGAGGTACGCCAGGCGGGGTTCAGCGTGCTGGCCATGACGCCCGCGCCGGACGCCGTACCCATGCAGCTGCTGACCCCGGCGCAGCGCGAGCGGGCCGCGCTGCTGCTGGGCGCCGAGGGTCCGGGCCTGACGGCGGCGGCGCAGGCGGCCAGCGACGTGCGGGTGGTCCTGCCGATGCGGCGCGGGGTGGACTCGTTGAACGTCGCCGCGGCGGCGGCCGTGGCGTTCTGGGAACTGGGCCGCGGCGATCCGCTTGCATGACCATGCGTCTTGTTGAATAATCTTCCCCGTGTCCAAGGTTCTCACCTCCCTGCCCATCGGCGAACGTGTCGGCATCGCCTTCTCCGGCGGCCTCGACACCTCGGTCGCGGTCGCGTGGATGCGCGACAAGGGCGCCGTCCCCTGCGCCTACACCGCCGACATCGGCCAGTACGACGAGCCCGACATCGGCTCGGTCCCCGGCCGTGCGCTCAGCTACGGCGCCGAGGTCGCCCGCCTCGTCGACTGCCGCGCCGCCCTGGTCGAGGAGGGCCTCGCCGCGCTGACCTGCGGCGCCTTCCACATCCGCTCCGGCGGCCGGGCGTACTTCAACACCACCCCGCTGGGTCGGGCGGTGACCGGCACCCTGCTGGTCCGCGCGATGATCGCCGACGACGTCCAGATCTGGGGCGACGGCTCGACCTTCAAGGGCAACGACATCGAGCGGTTCTACCGCTACGGCCTGCTGGCCAACCCGATGCTGCGGATCTACAAGCCGTGGCTGGACACCGACTTCGTCACCGAGCTGGGTGGGCGCAAGGAGATGTCCGAGTGGCTGCTCGAGCGCGGCCTGCCCTACCGGGACAGCACCGAGAAGGCGTACTCCACGGACGCCAACATCTGGGGCGCCACGCACGAGGCGAAGACCCTGGAGCACCTCGACACCGGCATCGAGACGGTCAGCCCGATCATGGGCGTGCGGTTCTGGGACCCGTCGGTGGAGATCCCCACCGAGGACGTCACGATCGGCTTCGACCAGGGTCGCCCGGTGACCATCAACGGCAAGGAGTTCGGCAGCGCCGTCGACCTGGTGCTGGAGGCCAACGCCATCGGCGGCCGGCACGGCCTGGGCATGTCCGACCAGATCGAGAACCGGATCATCGAGGCCAAGAGCCGGGGCATCTACGAGGCCCCCGGCATGGCGCTGCTGCACGCCGCCTACGAGCGGCTGGTCAACGCCATCCACAACGAGGACACCCTGGCCAACTACCACAACGAGGGCCGGCGCCTCGGTCGCCTGATGTACGAGGGCCGCTGGCTGGACCCGCAGGCGCTGATGCTGCGCGAGTCGTTGCAGCGCTGGGTCGGCACGGCGGTCACCGGTGAGGTGACGCTGCGGCTGCGCCGGGGCGAGGACTACTCGATCCTGGACACCACCGGCCCGGCGTTCAGCTACCACCCGGACAAGCTGTCCATGGAGCGCACCGAGGACTCGGCGTTCGGCCCGTCGGACCGGATCGGCCAGCTCACCATGCGCAACCTCGACATCGCCGACTCGCGGGCGAAGCTGGAGCAGTACGCCTCCCTCGGCATGGTCGGCGGCGCGGGCAGCGAGCGGATGATCGGGGCCGCGCAGGCGGCCTCCACCGGACTGATCGGCGCGATGCCGGAGGGCGGCGCGGAGGCGATCGCCTCCCGGGGTGTCGCCACCGCCGAGGACGAGGCGCTCGACCGCGCCGCCATGGAGTTCGGCGTCGACTGATCCGGTACCCGGCTGGTCGGGGTCCGAGGTCACGCACGGTAGCGTGTCGGCCGTGTTCCCTACCGTCCGTGAGGTTCTGGCCCTGGACCCCGTCCGCCACGGCGCTCCGCGCGTGGTGGCCGGGGACGCCGGGCTGGACCGACCGGTCCGCTGGGTGCACGTCGCCGAGGTCCCCGACATCGCCACCCTCCTCGGCGGCGGTGAGCTGGTACTCACCACCGGCATCGGCCTGCCGGCCGACGACGCGGGACTGCGCGCGTTCATCGGCGACCTCGCCGACGTCGGCGCCTTGGGGCTCGTCGTTGAACTGGGCCGCCGCTACGTCAGCGGCGTACCCCGGGTGATGATCGCCGCCGCCGAGCGGCGCGGCCTGCCCCTGGTCGAGCTGCGCCGGGCCACCCCGTTCGTGCGGATCACCGAGGCGGTGCACGCGCTGATCGTCGACGCGCAGCTCACCGAGCTACGGGCCGCCGAGGAGATCCACCAGCGGTTCACCGACCTCTCCGTCGAGGGCGCCGACGCGGCCGAGGTGATCCGCCAGGCCGCCGAGCTGTCCGGCTGTCCGGTCGTGCTGGAGAACCTGTCCCGGCAGGTCCTCGGGTACGACCCGGCGGGGGAGAGCGCGGAACTGCTGCTGGACGGCTGGGAGCAGCACTCGCGGCGCGTCCGGCCCGTCGGTCGCACCGCGTACGACCCGGACAGCGGCTGGCTGGTGACCGTCGTCGGCGCCCGGGGCCAGGACTGGGGACGGCTGCTGCTGCGTTGGCCGGCGAGCGGCGACCCGCCCAACGCCGCGCCGCCCAACCGGCTGAGCATCCTCGTCGAGCGGGCGGCGTCTACCCTCGCGCTGGGCCGCCTGATCCGCCGCGACGCCGAGGGGCTGGAGCGGCAGCTGCACCGCACCCTGCTCACCGCCCTGCTCGACCACTCCCGGCCGGTGGACGAGGTGGCGTTGCGGGCCAAGGCGCTCGGGGTGACGCTGGACCGCCGGCACCTGGTCGGCGTGCTGGTCCGCCACCGCGCCGACGACCCGGTCGCCGACGGTGGCCCCGAAGCCGGCCAGGCCCGGCTCCGCGACCTGTCCGAGGCCGTCGGCCAGGCGCTGCGGGAGGCCAAACTGACGGCGCTGACCAGCGCCGTCGACGACAACTCGGTGGGCGCGCTGCTGGCCCTGACCGACCCGGCCGCCGAGGACCGCGCACTGTCCGCGTTCGCCGAGGCCCTTCGTCGGGTACGCCTCGACGCCGCCACGGGCCGGGCCGCGTCCTTCGCGTCGGCCGGCGTGATCGTGGCCGCCGGGTCCGGGGTGAGCAGTCTGCGCGAGGCCCGCCGGTCGCTCGTGGAGGCGCGGCAAATCGCCGAGGCCGCCCGCCGGGATCGGCGTGACCTGCCCGTCTTCCGGCTGCCGCACGTGGGTCTGGCCGGTCTGCTGCACCTGCTGCGGGACGAGCCCCGACTCCAGACCTTCGTCGAGCGGGAACTCGGCCCACTGCTGGAGTACGACGCCCAGCATCCCCGGGAGCGGCTCCTGGACACCCTGCGCGCGTACCTGGAGCAGGGGCGCAACAAGTCAGCCGGCGCTGCCGCCGCGCACCTGTCCCGACCGGCCTTCTACGAACGCCTGGCCCGGATCGCCCGCATCCTCGACGCGGACCTGGACTCGGTGGAGACCAGCCTCTCGCTGCACGTGGCCCTGCTGGCCCTGGAAGCAGTCCGCACCCCGTGACTCGGACGTAGACCTACTTCCTCCCGGTCAGGGTCGCTTCGCGTAGTGGCGCGACAGGGACTACCCCCACACACGCATCCTTTGCTCTGCTTCAACCCAGGCAACAAGAATCTCCGGAACTGTTGCGTCCGCTGAAGCAGAGCAAAGGACGTGGGTGAGGGGTGGCCTACCCGGCTGCGGGCTGCGGGCTGCCGGCTGCGGGGCCTGCCCCGCCGCGCCACCGCCCCAAGCCGGCGATCAAGAGGTTGGCGTCAGGAAACTCGTCTTCCGTGACGCCAAGCTCTTGATCACCGCGAGCAAGCGGGGGCTGGGGCAGAGGGGTGGGTGGGTTAGGTGAGGGAGGTTAGGGCTTTTGCGTAGGTTGGGGGGATGTGGTTGGGGCCGCCGGGGGTGAAGACGTCTGACGTCGCCACGGCGGACCAGGCCGTTTCCGGGACGGCCTCCACCAGGGCCTTGATCACCGGGGCGTCGCGCCACTGGTCCTGCTCGGCGAGCAGGCCGAGGGCCACCACCGACTCCTCGACCTCGCCCACGCACTCGAACGGCTTGTGCCCGTCCACACCCAGCAGCTCCCGGTAGCCGGGGATCTGCTCCGGATCGGCGAGCATGTCGCCGCCGAAGATGTGGGTGACCCGCTCCCGGGGCATGAACGGCGCCATGGCCAGGAAGACGAACCGGCACTTCGGGCAGTCGCGGCACCAGCGCTCGGACGCGTCGCGCAGCTTGAAAGCCTGGTTGCAGCTGGTCACCACGTCGTCGTACCGGGTGAACTCGGCGAACAGCCGGGCGATGTGCAGCTCGGACAGCGACCGCAGCAGGGAGAAGTACGGCTCGGTGAGCCCGGCGTGCTCCGCCAGCGCCCCCCGCAGCAGCCCCTCGGCCTCGACGCCCTTGGACCACTGGTGGTTGATCTCGTGACCGTCCCAGATCAGGTTCGGGTCGGACGCGGAGCGCTCGTTGGACATCACCACCGGACCCAGCCCGTGCAGCACGGCGGTCGCCACCGCGATCAGGGAGTTGATGGCGGTCACCGGGATGTGGCCGTTCAGCGCCCCGGCGGCGTTGAGGTCGAACAGCACCGGGTCGATCCGCCGGCGGGCGGCGAGCGGGGTCAACCCGGACGCCTCGTTCACGGAGACGATCACGTGGTTCGGGTTCACCGAGAACGGCACCGGGTCCAGCTCGGCGCGGCGCAGCGCCTCCAAGCTCACGATCGAGTCCTTGCCACCGCCGACCGCCGAGAGCGGGCGACGGTCGGAGTTGTCGTACACCCGGGCCGGCGTCACCTCACCGGCCGGCACCTCCGGACGCAGTTCCAGCACGTACGGCAGCTCGTTGCGGTACGCGTACTCGGCGAGGCCCTTGGTGTAGACGGCCGTGACGTAGTCGACGGTGGCCGCGCCCAGCGGCGCCGGCAGCACCAGCCGGGGCGGCGCGGCGGCCTTGTAGTAGCTGACCCCGGCGACGAGGTGCAGCACCTCCAGCACCCGGTTGAGGGTCGCCACCGTCTCGTCCGACGGCGGCTCCGCCGGCAGCGGAAGCGTGATCACCTCGGTGAACCGCTGCTCACCGGCCGGGCCGGTCAGCGCGTAGTCGAACAACACCTCGCCGGTGGCGAAGTCGATCGAGTAGGACGGGAAGGTGAAGGCGTCCATCCGCCGCAGTTGTCCGTTAGGCACAGGTCATACTAGTCCGAGCCCGCCCGCACACGAGCAAGGAGATCACAGGTGCACCTGGCTGACCTGCGCGGACGCTCGGTGGCCGTCTGGGGTACAGGCCGTGAGGGCGTGGCTGCGGTCACCGCCGTCGCCGCGCACGGCCCGGCGAGCCTGGTCGCCGTGGACGACCGGACGAACTTCCTGTCGCTGCCGTGGGAAGGGTCGGTTGCCCAGGCCGCGCCCCTCGTGACCGGCGAAGAGGGCCTCGCGCGGCTGATCGCGGCGGACGTGGTGGTCCGCTCTCCCGGGGTGCCGCAGACGCACCCCTGGATAGCTGAACTGCGCCGACGTGGCATTCCCATCACGCAGGGCACCGCGCTGTGGATGGCCGATCACGCGGCCCGCACCGTCGGGGTCACCGGCAGCAAGGGCAAGAGCACCACCTCGAGTCTGATCAGTCATCTGCTGAACGCCGTCGAGCGGCCGAACCTCTTCGGTGGCAACATCGGTGTGCCGACGCTGGAACTGCCGGACGCCGATCTCTACGTGCTGGAACTCTCCAGTTACCAGTGCAGTGACCTCACCGACTCGCCGCGCGTCGCGGTCGTCACCGCGCTCTTCCCCGAACACCTGGACGCGCACGGCGGCGAACGGGAGTACTACCGGGACAAGCTCAACCTGATCGCGCACCGCCCGGAGACCGTGGTCGTCAACGGCTCCGACCCGCGGCTCAGCGCGGAGCTGGGTGACCGGCCGGTGGTACGGGCCTGTCTGCCCGACACCACCCACGTCGACACCGGTCCGGACGGTACGCCCTGGTTCCAGTTGCGCCGCCAACCGCTGTTCCCGCGCGCCGTACTGCCGCTGGTGGGGCGACACAACGAGAGCAACCTGTGTGTGGCGCTGGCCGCGCTCGACGCGCTCGGGGTCGACGTGGTCGCCCGTAAGGACACGCTGGCCGTGGCGATCGCCGAGTTCCAGGGCCTGGCGCACCGGCTCGCCGAGATTCCCGACCCGTCCGGCCTGACGTTCGTCGACGACACCCTGGCCACCAGCCCGTACGCCGCGATGCACGCGATCGACGCGTACGACGGGCGGCCGTTGACGGTGATTGTCGGGGGCAACGACCGGGGGGTGGACTACACCCCGCTGCGCGATCACCTGGCGGAGCGGGAGATCGCCGTCATCGGGATTCCCGACAGCGGCCCCCGGATCGTCCACGCGCTTGACGGGCTGCCCGGCGTGCGCTGCGAGATCGCCGACGATCTGACGGCCGCCGTCCGGCAGGCGCGGAAGATCACCCCGGCCGATGGCGTCGTGCTGTTGTCGCCGGCCGCGCCCAGCTATGGTCAGTTCCGCAACTACGAGCACCGTTCGGAGGTGTTCCGCGAGGCCATCGCGGAAACCCTGGCCGGCTGAACGGAGATCCTCCCGACGTCCGTCAGCTTGAGCGGGCTGCCGTCCCCGCGCGGCCCTGGGATGAGGACGTCTTGGACTTCGCTGTCGCCACCGCCCCCGGGTCGGACCGGCCGAACGAGGACCACGTGGTCGTGGCGGCCGACCATGCGATCGTGCTGGACGGGGTCACGCAGCTGCCCGGTCTCGACACCGGCTGCGTGCACGGCCCCGTGTGGCTCGTGCGGCAGTTGGGCGATCGCCTGTCCCGGGCATTGACGGCCGGTCCGACGGAGCCGCTGGCCCTGATCTTGGCGACCGCCATCGAGCAGGTGTGTGACCAGCACTCGGACAGCTGTGACCTGTCCAATCCGCACAGTCCGTCATCGACCGTCGCCATCGTGCGCGCCCAGGGTGAGCAGGTGGACTACCTGGTGCTGTGCGACTCGTCGGTGGTGTTCGAGAACAGGGACGGCCTCACCGTCGTCCATGACGACCGCACCGACACTCTGCCGGCGTACGACCGGCACACGGTGGGCCGCGTCCGCAATCGGCAGGGCGGCTTCTGGGTGGCGTCGACCGACCCGGCCGCGGCGGCCGAGGCCGTGACCGGCAGCGTGGCGTCGTCGGGGCTGCGCCGGCTGTTGCTCTGCACTGACGGGGTCTCGCGGCTGACCGAGTTCTTCCAGCTCAGCTGGGCCGACGTGTTCGGTATCGCCGAGCGGTCCGGACCCCGCGCGGTGATCGATGCCGTCCGCGCGTACGAGACCGGTAGGCCGGATCTGCTGGTGCGCCCGGGACGCGGTCCGGTCAAGCAGCACGATGACGCCACGCTCGCCGTGCTCCGCCGTCCGGCCTGATCGGACTGTCCGTTCGCGTCATTCGTATTGACGGATTTACGACGCCATCATTGCGGGAAAAGGCGGGCGACGATGCAATACTGCGGTTCTCACCTGTGGGGGACCATCACCCCGCGACATCCGCCGCCCACGCGAATGTCTCGGCATCGTGGTCCAGGCCGGTTCGACGGGATGTGCCAGCTGTGATCGAGGAAACGGGCAGTCCGATGTCCTCCGACGACCTGTACCGGATGGCGGCGATGGACGCCAAGACGTTGCAGGACCGGATCTTGACGGCGGCCGGAAATGGCATCGACGTCAGCGATGGACGTCCTGCGGCGCGGGCGCTCGCGGAGGGCCTTCTCGCTGTCGTGCAGGACTACCTCGAACGGACCTCGAACGAGCACGACGTGGAGCTGTTCCTCGAAGTGAACGGCACCGAGCCGAGCGATGTCACGTCCTGGCCGGTCACCATTCTGGCGGGCCTCATGATGCGACGGATCCCGGTGGCCGACCGGCATGCGATGGGTGAGCGGGCGGTGCAGATCGCCGGCCGCCGACTGCGGGCGGCGTTCGGGTCCTGACCTACCCGGGCGACCCGAGGCAAGTGACAGGCCTCGGTTGAGCGGGTCAGTAGGCTGGCACGGTGACTACCACGTTTGCGGATCTGACCACGATGCGGGTCGGTGGTCCGATCGGTCGCCTGTACGTCCCCACGACCATCCCCGAGGCGGTGGACCTCCTCCAGCGGGTCGCCGCCACCGCGGATCCGCTGCTGGTGATGGGCGGCGGATCGAACCTGGTGGTGGGCGATGTCGGCTGGGACGGAACGGTCATCAAGATGGCCACCTCGGAGTTCGACATCGACGGGGAACTGCTGACCGCCGCCGCAGGGGTCGAGTGGGACCGCGTGGTCGCGGCCGCCGTCGACGCCGGGCTGGCCGGCCTGGAGGCGCTGTCCGGGATTCCCGGCCTGGTGGGTGGGACGCCGGTGCAGAACGTCGGTGCGTTCGGCACGGTGACCTCGGACGTGCTGCACTCGCTGTCCGTCTACGATCGGCAGACCGGCCAGGTCGAGCGGTGGACCCCGGACCGCTGTGGTTTCGGCAGCCACCGGCAGTCCGTCTTCAAGCACAGCGACCGGTGGGTGGTGCTGGAGGTGACGTATCGCCTGCGCCGCGGTGGGCAGTCCGGGCCGATCGAGTACGCGGAACTGGCCAGCCGGCTGGGCATCGCGCCGGGCGGCACCGCCGCCCCGTCCGACGTACGCGAGGCGGTGCTCGCCCTGCGCCGTGGTCGCGCCATGGTGCTCGACCCGGACGATCACGACACCTGGAGCGTGGGCTCCTTCTTCATCAACCCGGTGCTTCCCGAGGTGCCGGACAGCGCGCGCGGCTGTCCCCGCTACCCCGACGTCAAGGGCGTCAAGTTGACCGCGGCGTGGCTGATCGAGCGGGCCGGCTTCCCTCGCGGATACGGCACCGAGTGGGGCGACGGCACCGTCGCCCTGTCCAGCCGGCACACCCTCGCGGTGACCAATCGGGGCGGGGCCACGACGTCGGAGATCATGAAGTTCGCCGCGCACATCCGGGCCGGGGTCGAGGCGCGTTTCGGCATCCGCCTCAATCCCGAATGCGATCTGGTGAACTGCTCCTTCTGAATGCTCGGAGCGGACGCGGTGTCGGTTAGCCGACATGATGGCCAGCCGGCGGCAGCGTCGACCGCGGCCGTCGGCTCCTATCCGGCTGCTGACCCTTGTTGACCTGCACTTTCGAATGCCGTGCGCGGGACTTCGATGATCGTCCTACGCTGATCGGACGGCCTTTTCCGGCCGGATCGGATGACGGCTGGGCAACCGTTTCGGGGCCGGGTCGGCGCTGACGGGCGACTCTCCCGTAACCACGTCTGAATATCATTGCTGTCGATGACAGATAATGGTGCAGTTGAATCACGTCGAATCCTGCAATACGCCATCGAGGCGTTGGACGACGTCCGCGAGTCCCAGCTGTCGCCCGAGAAATGGGAGCTGTTCGGCGACTACGTAACGCGGATGGACGCGGCGCTGGATCAGCACGACCTGGCCGAAATCCAGCGGTGTCGACAACGGATCGAGGCGCTCGAGACGCTACACGACGCCAAGGCGAAGCTCGGGGGCGTGCCGAAGGTGCCACCGTCGAAGGTGCCGCAGCCGGCCGCGAAGCGGCAGCAGGCCGACCGGCTGACCGAACGATTGAAGAAGGGTCAGGATCCCGGGGCGACCGCCGGTCGGCCGCGATGAGGCTGCACAAGTACGCCCTGCACGTGTACACCTACTTCCACGGGCATTGGGATGCTCCCACGGCCGACCGGATCGTCACCGCCTGTCGCACCCTCGGCCTCACCGAGACAGCCGACCTGCCCCGCGTGCCGACCCGCACACCGCGCGCCGTGCAGTCGCTCACGGACCCTGCCCCGCATTCGGACGACCGGGACCGCACGGCGGTCTGGCAGGCGCTGCGGTACACGACCACCAGCCTCGACGCCTTCCTGGTCTGCCTGGCGCCACCGGACGGCTCCGCGGACTGGCGTGACCTCGACCGGGACTGGCGACGGGCGGCGGGCGAGGCCACCGACGACGACTGCACCGGTCAGGTGCGGCTGTTCTACGCGCTCTACGGCGGCGACGGGGCCGAGGCGGATCTCGTCGCCGCCGCGGACGCGGCCCTGCCGGACGGCCTGGTCGTCGCAGCTGACCAATTGATCGAACCGGTTCCCGGTTGCTGTCTCTGGGAGGTCCGGTCCACCGACCCGGACCGGCTCGAACGCGTCCTCGTGCTGCTCGCCCCCACGTCCAAGGAACAGGTGAGCGACTCCTGGGTGTGGCCGAACGGCGACGACCGGCTCCGGCCGCTGCCCGGCTACCTCTGGGAGATGGCCAAGATTCGGCACGAGGCCCGCCGCTTCGCCGAGCGCCGCTCGCAGGACCGGCAGAGCCGGTTGCACGAACTCGCCGCACGCGTGGAACGCAGCGAGCGGACGTATCCGGAACCGAGCCGGGCTCGGGAAGAGCGGCTCGGCAGGCTCCGGCGCGAGACGGCGCTGGGCGCCGCCGAGGAGGCCGACCTGCGCATCATGTCCCGGACGGTGCAGGCGGCGGAGCACGACGCCCGCGCCACGCTGCTCGACTGGGCCGACATCCTGGCGGTCCGGGGCCGCCACGCCTGGGTCGAGGGCCTGGTCGGTCCGGTCGCCGCGGACCGGGACTATGTGGCCTGGCTGCTCAGCGAGATCGACGACGCCACGGACACGGCGCACAACACCGTGGCCTACGCCGAGTCGATGGCGCAGATCGGCGCGGCAGACCTGGAACAGCGGCTGCGGGCTCTCGGCGAGCGCAACGAACTGTTGACCGCCGTGCACACCTCGGTTCTGGCCGCGGTCGGTCTGCTGCTCGCCGCGTCCCAGTCGCTCGGGTTCGACTGGCCGATCTACGCGTCGCTGCAGGCGCCGTTCATCGTCTCGGTGGCCGCTGGCGCGCAGCTCCTGCTGCTCGCCGCCGGGCTCCGGTCGGCCCGCTGGCGGCGGTACGGGATCGGTCTGGCCATGGCCGGGGCCGCGGCGTCGGTGGCGTGGTTCGGGACGACCCTGGCGCTGCGCTGGCAGAGCGGACACCCGCCGACCGTACGGACCACCGTGGCGTGGTCCCTGGCCGCCGCGGTGCTGGCGTTCGCCGGCTGGCTCACCTGGCACATCAGATCACAACGCGAACTGCGCTGACCCACGCCAACCCCTGAGCACGACCCGAGGAGGACCAGTGAACGTGATGAGCGCCGAGCGGCTGGAGGAGCTCTGCCTGGCTCTTCGTCGTCGCCAGAAAGAGTGCGACGACGAGATCGTGGCCGCCATCGAGGCCGACGCGGCGGCGTACCGCCGGGACCCCGCCCCCCAACTGCCGCCGGAGGACGTCGCGGAGTTGCTGCCGCTGATGGGCTGGCTGATGTACGAGGCGTCCTGGTCTGCCGTGCAGCGAATCCCGAACGGGTTCACCGAGACCGGGGGTGAGGCACTCGCGCGGGCCCGGGAGAAGCACGAATGGGTGCTGCGGATCGCGAACGCGTCCCGCGCCCTGCCCTGGCCGGAGTTCGCCCCGCGGGCGTTGGGTGCGCTGCGCGCGCTCGCGCTGGCCGAGTCGAAGGGGGACACGCAGGAGTCCTACGACCGGGCCCAGGACCTCCACCAGGAGGCACGCGAGCGGCACGGGAGTTATCTCACCTACCACCGGGAGAATCGCGGCATCTCCCGGGCGAGCGACGAGATCCTGGTCCAGCTGTGGCTGGCGGAGACGGGCACCGCCTGCCGCATCGCCGAACGGGTCATCGACCGGTGGGCCGAGGAGTTCGCGGCCGACGACCCCGAAGCGGACCGGCAGCGCCGCGAGGAACGCGTCCAGATCGTCTTCAGCGACCTGGCCGAGGGCGCTGCCCGGGGAGAGGAGGCGCTCGCGGTGGCCGAGCGCGTCGCGGAGCTCGGCTTCGTCGATGAGCCGACGAAGGACGAGCTGTTGATGCCCACCAGCTTCGTGAATCCCGGGATCATGACCGCGCGGGCGGTGCTGCTGATGCTGGCGCTGTCCCCGGAGATGCAACGGCTCGGCTACTTCCCGCTCGGCGACGACGACTCCTGGGACGACAGCCGCAAGAAGCTGCGTGAGCGCTTCGACAGCGCCTACGAGTACATCGAGAGGCCCGTGTTCAACAGCAGGAACGAGCCGCAGGAACCGCGCGGGGACCTCAAGCTCGCCGTCGTGCAGACACGGCTGGCCGCCGCGCTGCTCATGCCGGGTCGCCGTCTGCCCAGCCGGCTGACGTTCGCCCCGTGCGTGCGGCACGAGGTCCTCGACGACGACGCGATCGAGGCCATGTCGGCCTGGCTGACGGAGGTGGCAGTCGACCGCAACGGCCAGGAGAAGCAGCGCAGCACGCTACGCGGGTTCGGCGGAGCGATCATGCCCAACTTCTTCGACGGCGTCGAGGAGTGCCGCGTGGCCTTCGGTGGCGAGCCCGGCTACCGCGACTGGCGTGCGCGTTGGTTCATCCTCGACAAGTATGCCGCCGAGGCGGGCCGCGGGGAGCGGTTGTCGGCCATCCTGGGCCAGCCCGTGCAGCGGACCCGCCCTATCTGACGTAGGCGTTGAACAACGCCCAGTTGGCCTCCGGCTCGTCGATGAAGTGGAGTTGCGCGAGCCGGAGGGCCTGGTCGAGCCGGAGCGCGGCATGCTGCCCGTCGGACGATCGGATGAGCCCCACGAGGTGGGCGGCCATCCGGCTGGTGGGCAGCCTCGCCACCTCCTCGATCGCGGCGGCGACGCAGCGCCCACCGCCGGTCAGCACGGCCACGACGAGGCCGACCGGCTCGATGTCCGCCACGTTCGTCACCGCTCCGACCTCGCAGGACACCAGCAGCGTCGACGCCGGCCAGCGCAGAGCCAAGGCGTACGCCGCCGACAGGTGGCCACCGGTGTCCACTTCCTCCGGCAGGAGCAGGTGCTGATCGAGACCGTGACCCGCGCCGTGCGCCTTGACGTGGATCAGTCCACAGTCGAGGTCGCTACGCAGCGCCGTGGTGAGCCGCGGAAAGGCGTTCGGCGTGGACTGCCGGCCGTCGAGGGAGCAGAGAGTCAGCAGGATCCGGTCCTCGTCGAACGTCAGGCCCCACGCCTCCCGGTCGACCGAAGCGCCCGCCTCGTCCGGCGACACCACCCGGACCAGCGCCGGGCCGGTCACCGCCGGCGGCGGCGCTTCGGACAGACACGTGAGGACCGGGGTCTGCGTCAGCAGGGCCTTGCGCACCAGCCGGGTACCCTGCCGGTCGAGCGCGAGTGCCGCCCAGGGCAGCAGGCACAGCTCCTGGTGTGCCGAGATGACCAGCTCCAGCGGTTCGTCGGTGACGGCGTCGAGCAGGTGGCGCAGCTCGGCCGGCAACACCCGGCAAGCCAGCAGGTACCAGTCAGGGCGACCCAGGGTGAGGTCGAGCGAAGCCTCTGGATCCCGCGCCCGCCGGCCCGAGACGTAGTCGGTGAGCTCGGCACCCGGATCGAATCGTTCGAAGGTGACGCCCTCGTCCGGCCTGATCAGGGAGCGGTACCAGTTCGTTCCGGTGTCCAGGCTGTCCGGGAGGCCGGCGAAGTCCAGCGCGTAACGGGTTCCTACCGCCCGGCGCAGGGCGGTCAGGTCCGTCGGGGTGGGCAGTGTCATCTCGGCGAGGATCGGGTTGACCCGCTGCTCGATCCGGCGGTGCAGCGTGGCCAGTTTGTCGTCCTGCTTTTCCCGCTGCCGGCGCGCTGCGTCCGTGTCCACGGCGCGGCCGGTGACGTCATCGGCCGGGTCGACCTGCTCGGCGCGGAGCACCTCGTCGATCAGGCCCTGTAGTTGTAGAGGCAGCAACGACATCTCGGCGCGCATCTGTGCGGCCAGCCCGGTCTGCTTGGCGGCCAGGCAGACCCGCAGCCCCACCTCGGCGGCCCCCGGACCGCGCAGCGCGTCGGCCAGCAGCGCGATGTCGCCGTAGACCCGCCGGAACGCCGTCGACAGCGGCGTACGGGCCCGGGAGATCACTCCCCACCGGCCCCGGATCCGCTCGGCCACCTCCAGGGCCCGTGCCGCGAGCGTGACCGCGTGGTCGTTGTCCTGCTGCGTAAGGGCCAGCAGTTCGGCCAGGGTGAGGACCAGCGAGAGTTCGTAGACGTCGTGGCGGGTGTCGTCGACCCGGGACTGCTCAAGGTGCTCCAGCGCCGCTGTCATCCGGGCGACGGCGCGTGCGGCTTCGCCGGCAGCCTGATCTGCCAGCGCGAGGATGTATCCGTAGCGGTGCCGGGTCGAGTAGAACTGGGCCTCGGACGTCTCCCAGTAGGACTCCAGCTCGCCGAGCGCGCCGTGGACCTCCGCGGTCTGGCCCAGCTCGAGCAGGCAGGCACCGGCTTCGAACTGGATGTCGCCGGCCCGTGGTTCCGCGCCGGAGTCGAACAGGGAATCGGGATGCTGGGCCATGGCCAGGGGCAGCGCGTCGGCGGGCCGTCCGGACGCCCGGAGGCTGCGGATGAGCCGGTAGGTGACCGTCACCTCGGCCCACCGGTCGCGGGGCGTCTCGTCCGAGCGAAGCTCGTCGAGCGCCTTCTCGTACAACGCCTCGACGTCCGGAGTCGAGGGCAGGGGGTAGCCGAGAAACGCGCAGAACCTCAGGATCGTGGCGGCGTTCGCGTTGCCGTTCTTGCGGAAGGACCAGTCCCGGTCGACCTGCCCCGTCCACCGACGCCGGGTCCGCGCCTCGACGAGGTACCGCTCGACCGCGGCACTCAGCAGCTCCTCCTCGGTCTCGTACACCCGCGCCCGGTGGTCGTCCTTCCGTACGATCACCAACGCCTGTTCGGCATCGTGGGCGAGCCGCAGCATGGTGTCTCGGGTCAGGGCACGGCGTACCGCGTCGTCGGACAGAGCCTGGGTCATGCCGGGACACTCCATTTCCTGAACTCGCGATGACGTGGGCAGTACGGGCGGCAGGCGGGGCAGGCCAGCAGGCCGGCGAGGGAGCGCAGGGCGGCCGCGTCGGGTGTGGGGACCAGTTGGACGTACGGGAGGCTGTCCCGCAGCGCGGGCGCGTACGGAGCGAAAGTGGGCTGACCGGCCCTCGGATGGCCCCAGATCACCCGGTGGGCCAGCCGGGACAGCCGGCTCACCTGAGCCCCGAGGGGTGCCGCCGGATCGGCCCTGCCCTCCCAGCCGTCGGAGACGATCACGAGGTTCGCCGACCGCACCATGCGGTGTCCTCCCCAGACCCGGCCGAAGGCGGTGACGGCGCTACCGAGCCGGGTGCCGGCGTCCCAGTCCACGTGGCGGGCGGCCAGTGCGTGCATCGCCGACTGGGGGTCGCGCGTCCGAAGCTCGCGGGTGATCCGGTCGAGGCGGGTGCCGATGGTGAACACCTCGGTGGCCAGCGGCGCGGCGGCCACCGCGGCGTAGCCGAACCGCAGCAGCAGACCGCGGTGGTCCCGCATCGAGTGACTGAGGTCGAGCAGCAGGACCAGGCGGCGCCGGGCGTGCAGGCGGCGGTGGTACGACAGGCGGGTCGGCTCGCCCGCGCTGCGCATCATCGTCCGGGCGGTGCGGGACACGTCGACGTACCGCTTCCCGCCCGCCGCGCGGCGCATCGTGCGGCGCAGCGGAACGGCGCTGCCGAAGGCGTGGATGAAGGACTCCAGCTCGGCGCGGTCGGCGGGGGTGAGCGCCCACGGTGGGCGCGGTGCCAGGCGCTCCTCAGACCCGGCCCGGGAGCGGTCTGTTCCGGAGGCATCCCCGTCCTCGGTGGGCTCCTCACCCACCGCCCCGCCGTCCGGCTCCGGAGTTCGTGGCACCGGCACCACCGGGTTGGCGGACCTGACGGGACCGAACCAGGCGGTGAAGGCCGTGTCGAAGATCGGCAGGTCCTCGCGCCTCGAACAGAGGGTCACCCGCATAGCCCAGTAGATGCCGTCGAGGTCGAGATTCGGGTACGCGCCGAGCGCACGTAGCGCGGTGGACACCCGCGATACCTCGATCGGAAGGCCGTCGGCGCGTAGCCGGCGGGCGAACCCGACCAGATCTGCGACCGGGTCGGGACCGATCGTCATCTGGCCGCCCGCAGAACGCCTCGGACGACGTCCTCGTCCTCGCGTTGCTTGACCAGTACGCCGAGCGCGTCGTCGGCGGCATCGGCGACGGTACTCCGGCCGAGAACGACGGCCGCGCGGGCGAAGGCGATGGACTCGGCGACGCCGGGTGGCCGGATCAGCGGCAGTTTCCGTAACTGTTGCATGGCGTTGGCAATCTGCTCGGCCAATGGTGTGCCCGCGACCTCCGGGACGTTGCGCCGGATGATCTCCGCTTCGTTTTCCACGTTCGGATGTCCGACCCAGTGGTAGACACATCGCCGTTTGAGTGCCGCGTGTACTTCGCGGGTGCCGTTCGACGTCAGTACGACGAAGGGCGGCTCGTCGATGGTGATCGTCTTGTAGTCGGGAATGCTGAGAGTGTCGCCCTCCAGCACTTCGAGCAGGAATGCTTCGAACTCGTCGTCGGCTCGGTCGATCTCGTCGATGAGCAGCACCGACGGCCGCTCCTCCACGGCCCGGAGAATCGGCCGGGCGATCAGGAACTCCTTGCGGTAGATCGACTCACCGTCCGGTGTGGTGCGCAGGTGCAGCAGTTGCCGGGCGAAATCCCACTCGTAGAGGGCCTGGGAGCGGTCGATGCCGCTGTGGCACTGCAACCGGATCGGCTCGACGCCCAGCATCTCGCCGACCTTCTTGGCCAGCACGGTCTTTCCCACCCCGGGATCGCCTTCGAGGAACAGCGGAAGCTTGAGCTTCCTCGCGAGGAAGACCGCTGCCGAGAGCCCGGGCTCGGCCAGGTAGTTCAAGCTCGCGAGCTCCTCGGCGATCCGTTCCGGAGTGGAAAAGGAAGCGTTCGGCATCGATCGAGATTCGGTCAGCGCCGCACGTCTGTCGATCCTATGAACGGGTGAGCGAGTTTGCTGATCGACCGACCGGGTCCTTCCTCGTCGGACGCTCGGAGGTGAGCGCGGTTCATGATGGTGGTCGGTGGTATGTCGCGAACCGAATGGCGCGGAACGGGCTCCGTCGTTTCCCGAATCCCGCCTGACCGGCTGGAATACGGGACCGTCCGACTTCGTCGACGGCCGTCGCTCGTCATGTCGTCTAGAGTGCGAGTCGCGCGGTCAGAAGTCCCGGGCCCGTACGCCAGGAGTTCCGGAAAGGAGAAGCATGGCCGGCTTCGCTGCTGTCGCCCTTCCGACTTGCGAACCGAACTTTCGCCCAGATGCCGCAGCCGAGGAGATTCTCGGCTGGGCCTCCTCACCGCCGATGCGCGCCCTGGTGCAGGAGTACGGCGGCACGCTGCCCGCGGCCGAGGTCGGTGAACTGCTGGCCTGGCTCGACGCGTTCTCCGAGCTGCACTGGGACTTCCGCAAGCAGGGCAATGTGGAACGTGACCAGGTGACGGCACCGACCTTCGACCCCCGTCGTACGGCGCTGGTGCGGGAAGTGGCGACGGCACTGCGTCTGGTCGAGGCCGCGGACCCGCCACGGGCGAACTACGACCACCTCCTGGTCCTGGGTGGCCTCGGGCGGGCCTGCCTGCAACGCACCGAGTACGCCGCCCGGCTGGTTCGCGACGGCGTCGTGACGGTCGGCCAGGTGGCGGCGCTCGGCAGCTTCCGGCCGCTGACCGAGGCCGAGACGGCGCTGCCCGGCCTGGCCGACAGCCGGTTCGAGATGGACGCGATGGACGTCGGTGTGCGGGCCGCCTTCGGTCTCGCTGAGCCCGCGCTGTGCGAGTCTTCCGACGACCTCGGTACGCACCGGTCCTGGCAGGTCCGGACCTATCGGGCCGAGGACCAGCCTGACGTGCACGTATTCGCCGCGCCGTCCAGCGAACCGGAGCAGCGCCGGGCCAACACCCCCGACACGTACGAGTTCTGGGCCCAGCGGTCCAGCCTCCGGTCGACCGATCGGATCCTGGTCGTCACGTCCCCGATCTATGTGCCGTTCCAGCACAGCGACGCGATCCGCATGCTGGCGGCACGGCACGGGTGCGGGATCGACACCATCGGCTTCGATCCGGCGCGGGCCACCGTGCCACTCGCGCCCGGCGCCACCAACCCGGACCGTTATCTCCAGGAGATCCGGTCCGGAATCCTGTCGATGCAGCGGCTGCACCGAGCGTTGGCCGGCAGCCTGGCCGGTTGACGGCGACCGTGTCCTCCCGCTGTTGTGGCTGGTCTTTACGCTGGTCGCAGCGGCTGAGGGGGGACTTCGATGACCCGTGACGTGGTGCGCCCGAGGCGCAGGGGTGGCGCCTCCGCGAGCGGTTTCCTCCGTCTGGTGGCGCACGCCGACCCGGTGGCGCTGGTCGGCATCACGTTGTCGATCACCCTCAGCGTCGTGCTCGACCTCACCGGCGCGGCCTCGGGCGTGGAGTCGCTGTTGGCCGGCCTGATGGGCATCACCATCTCGCTGCTGGTGGACTCGCTGGCCCGCGCGGAACGCCGGTTCCACCTGCGGATGCTGCTGGACGGTCCACCGTGGCTCGCGCACACCGCCACGGAGGTGGCCGCGTCCATGCGGGAGGCCACCGAGCAGCACGCCGGTACGCGGGTCGCGGTGGAAGCGCAGCGCCGCTACGAGCAGTTCCGGCTGGAGGCCGAGCAGTTCGCGCAGGGGCGCATCATCCGGCGTGGCGACGAGGACGAGGACCTGCTCGGCGCGACCCGCGCCTGCGTTCACCGGCTGGACGCGTTGACGAACGTGATGCCGCGGGCGAGTGGGGAGCTGAGTTGGTGGCGTAGCGAGATCGGCCGTCGCTACTGGGAGGCGAACGTCGAGGCCCTGCGACGGGGCGTCCGGGTCACCCGGGTCTTCGTCTACGCCACGCTGACCGAGGAACTGTCCGACCTGGTCGGTCGGCAACGTGCGGCCGGGGCCCGGGTGGGTCTGCTGCCCTTCGGCGCGGTGGGCACGCACCTGCTCGTCAACCTGACGTTGTGGGACTCGTCGAGCTGTTGGGAGGCCCGGATGACCGCCCACGGCGAGATCGGCGAGAACCAGTTCTCCGTCAACCGGGCCGACGTCGAGCGACTGACCCGGGTGTTCGACGCCTGCGCGAGCATGGCCACGTTCGAGGACCCGACGCCGACGCCATGACGTGGAGTGCCGTCCTGCTGGTGACGGCCGTGGTCTGGGCGGTGAGCGTGATCCGCTCGGTACGGCTCCGGGCGCTCGTCTACAGCCTGCCGTTGCCGATGACGCTGGCCCTGGTCACCACCGGGTACGACGTCGACGGCGGCCAGGTGCTCGGCGTGCTCGGGCTCAACCTGTTCTTCGTCACCGTGGCCCTCACCCACCGGCGGCTGCGCTGGCCCATCCTGCTCGCCGACGGCGCGGGGATCGCTGTCTACGTGGCGCTGAGCGCCGGTCTGGTGGCCGTCGACGTCCCGTTCGAGGCGGCCCTCGCCGGCACCCTCCTGCTCTGGCTGGCGGCCATGCTGCTGCGACGCCGTCGCGCCCGACCGGTCACCGGCACCGCTGACGGGTCAGCCGCAACAGGGCTGCCGGTGCTGCTCAAGCTGGTGGTGATCTTCGTGGGGGCGATCCTCACCGCGCTGCTCGGGACCGTGTTGCGGGAGATGGTGGTGACGTTCCCGTACTCGGGGGTGCTGGTGGCCGTCGAGGCGCGACACCAGTTGTCCGAGTTCACCGGGCACTTCACCCGCAACAGTCTCGCGCTGGTCGCCTTCCTCGCCGCGTACCACTACGTCCAGGACGTCTCGACGGCCGGCGCGCTGGGGGCCGGTTGGGTGGCCTTCGCGGTGGTCGCCGCCGTCCTGCACCTACCGCGACGCCCGCGCGCGGCGTGACTGTCAGCTCGTACCCGCTCTGCGCTACACCCTGTCAGTTGTCCGTACCGGTCGGCGGTGGGAGCGTGCGGTATCCACGAACGCCGCTGAAGGGTGCCACGATGACCGACGACCTGCTGGCCCGGCACCGGGCCGTTCTCCCACCCTGGATGCCGCTGTACCACGCCGAGCCGATCGAGCTGGTGTCCGGCTCCGGCCGCCGGGTCACCGACGCGCAGGGTCGCAGCTACCTGGACTTCTTCGGCGGCGTGCTGACCAACATGATCGGGTACGACATCCCGGAGATCCGGGAGGCCGTCGAGCGGCAGCTCGCCACGGGCATCGTGCACACCTCGACGCTCTACCTGATCCGCCAGCAGGTCGAGCTGGCCGAGAAGATCGCCGTGCGCTCCGGCATTCCGGACGCCCGGGTGTTCTTCACCAACTCGGGCACCGAGGCGAACGAGGCGGCGTTGCTGTTCGCCACCAACCACCGCCGCTCGCACCAGGTCCTGGCGGTGCGCAACAGCTACCACGGTCGGTCGTACGCGGCGATGGGCGTCACCGGCAACCGCACCTGGTCGGCCAGCGCGCTCAACCCGTTGCAGGTGGCGTGGCTGCACTCCGGTGACCGGGTACGCGGCCTGCTGGCCCGGTTGAGCGCCGACGAGCGCCTCGACGCGGCCGTGGAGGACCTGCGCGAGGTGTTGGCCACCCAGACCTCCGGCGACGTGGCCGCGCTGATCGCCGAGCCGATCCAGGGCGTCGGCGGGTTCGTGCACCCACCGGACGGGCTCTTCGCCGCCTGGAAGAAGGTCCTCGACGAGCACGGCATCCTGTTCATCGCCGACGAGGTGCAGACCGGCTGGGGGCGTACCGGGGAGCACTTCTGGGGCTACCAGGCGCACGGCGTCACCCCGGACCTGCTCACCTTCGCCAAGGGCATCGGCAACGGTTTCGCCCTGGCCGGGGTGGTCGGCCGGGCCGAGGTGCTCCAGGCGGTGCCGGGGATCAGCTTCTCCACCTTCGGCGGCAACCCGATCTCCACGGCGGCCGGCAACGCGGTGCTCGACTATCTGATCGCGCACGACCTCCAGGCGAACGCGGCCCGCGTCGGCGCGATCCTCGCCGACGGCCTGCGGTCCGCCGTGGGCGGTCTCGACTTCGTCGCCGAGGTACGGGGAAAGGGGCTCATGCTCGGTGTCGAGTTCGTCCGGCCGGGCAGCGGCGAGCCGGATCCGGCGTTGACCAACCGGGTCTTCGAGGCGTGCCGCGCCGGCGGTCTGCTCACCGGCAAGGGCGGCCTCTACGGCAACGTGCTGCGGATGGGTCCACCGTTGACGCTCACCGAGGAGGAGGCCCGCGAGGGCCTGGCGATCCTCGTCGACGCGATCCGCTCGTCGGCGCGGGTGACGGCATGAGCACCGGCGTGAGCATCGGTCACTTCGTCGACGGCAAGCGGGTCGGCGGCACGTCCGAGCGGCGCGGCGACGTGTTCGATCCGGCCACGGGTCGGCGTACCGCCGAGGTCGAGCTGGCCTCGACCGCGGACGTGGACGTCGCGGTGCGGGCCGCCGCCCGCGCGGCGCGGTCCTGGCGCGAGGCGTCGCTGGCCCGGCGGTCCACCGTGCTGTTCGCGTTCCGGCAGCTGGTGCACGCCCGCCGCGACCGGCTCGCCGAGGTGGTCACCGCCGAGCACGGCAAGGTCCTCGCCGACGCCGCCGGCGAGGTGCAGCGCGGCCTGGAGGTCATCGAGTACGCCTGCGGCCTGCCCTCGGCGCTGCGCGGCGCGTTCAGCGAGAACGTCTCCACCGAGGTCGACTCGTACACGATCCGGCAGCCGGTGGGCGTGGTGGCGGTGATCTCACCGTTCAACTTCCCGGTGATGGTGCCGCTGTGGTTCGTGCCGGTGGCGGTGGCCTGCGGGAACGCGGTGGTGCTGAAGCCGAGCGAGAAGGACCCGAGCGCGGCGCTGCTGCTGGCCGAGTGGTTCGCCGAGGCCGGCCTGCCGGACGGGGTCTTCAACGTGGTGAACGGCGACGCCGAGGCGGTCGACGCGCTGCTGGACCACCCGGAGGTGCGTGCGGTGTCGTTCGTCGGCTCCACCCCGATCGCCCGGCACGTCTACCAGCGCGGCACCGCCGCCGGTAAGCGGGTGCAGGCGCTCGGTGGGGCGAAGAACCACATGGTGGTGCTCCCCGACGCCGATCTGGACCTGGCGGCCGACGCGGCGGTCAACGCCGGGTTCGGCTCGGCGGGGGAGCGGTGCATGGCGATCTCGGTGCTGGTGGCGGTGGAGCCGGTCGCGGACGCCCTGGTGGAGCGGATCGCCGCCCGGATGGCCGGGCTTCGTACCGGTGACGGCCGGCGGGGTTGTGACATGGGTCCGCTGGTCACCGCCGCGCACGCCGAACGGGTGCGCTCCTACGTGGACGCGGGCGTCGCGGCCGGAGCGGTGCCGGTCGTCGACGGGCGGGACGTGACGCCCGACGGCGACCCGGACGGTTTCTGGCTCGGCCCGACCCTTTTCGACCGGGTGACACCGGACATGTCGATCTACACCGACGAGATCTTCGGGCCGGTGCTCAGCGTCGTGCGGGTCGGCTCGTACGACGAGGCCGTGGAACTGGTCAACGCCAGCCCGTACGGCAACGGAACGGCGATCTTCACCAACGACGGCGGGGCGGCCCGCCGCTACCAGCACGAGGTGGAGGTGGGCATGGTCGGCATCAACGTGCCCATCCCGGTGCCCATGGCGTACCACTCGTTCGGCGGCTGGAAGTCGTCCCTCTTCGGCGACCTGCACGCCCACGGCGAGGACGGGGTGCGCTTCTTCACCCGGAGCAAGGTGGTCACCAGCCGGTGGCTGGACCCCCGCCACGGCGGCGTGAACCTAGGCTTTCCCACCCAGACCTGACCGATATCGATCATGCGTCGGTGTCACGTCGCCGCACCAAGATCCGCACAACATCCCTGAAACTGCCGCCTCCCGACGTGACGAGGCAGCAGTTTCAGGGAAGGTGCGCGGATCTTGGGTGCGCCAGAGGTCAGGGGGTGGGGAAGAGGAGGGCGTGCAGGGCTGCCGGGTCGGTGAGCTCGGGTAGGTCGCGGGCGGCGAGCCAGGCGGCCGCGGCGGCCCCGTCACCGGCGACGCGCAGGGGGGCCTGCGGCCAATGCCCCGCCATCTCCGTCCGAACGGCCGTGGCCAGCGGGGTGTCCGCCGTGAGCAGCCCGCCGCCGAGCACGATCGGCGTGACCGCGTCGGCGGGGCGGATACGGGTGGCGCTCCGGGCCAGGAGCGCGGCGGCCTCGGCGATCAGGGCGGTGGCGACGGGTTCGCCCTCGGTGGCGGCGGTGACGACGAGTGGCGCCAGCCGGGCGAGGTCGATCGGCGGTCGGCGGGTGACCGCCTGGATCGTGGCGTCCACGGTGTCGCGGGGCCGGGGGGCGACGGCGGCGCTGCCCACCAGTTCGGTGAGCACGGCCGCGCCCAGCGCACCGGGGGCGTGGCCGGTGTCCAGGTCGGCGAGGAGTCGGCGGACCGCTTCGCGGCCGAGCCAGAAGCCCGATCCGGCGTCGCCGAGTAGCCAGCCGTGCCCGTCGGCGACGCGGTCGAGCCGCAGGTCGACGACCTGCGCGGTGATCGCGCCGGTGCCGGCGATGAGGATCGTCCCGTCGGGTTCGGCGGTGCCGGAGGCGTAGGCGACGAGGGCGTCGCCGTGCACGGCGTACGGGCAGCGCAGGCCGGCGTCGTGCCAGGCCTGGTCGAAGGCGGCGCGTCCGGCGGGGTCGGCGAGCAGGCGGCCCGCGCCGGCCAGCCCGATGGTGCCGGCGGCCACCCGGGTCGGGTCGACGTCGGCGAGCGCGGCGCGCAGCGCGGTCAGCACCTCGGCGGCGGCCCGTTCGGCGCCGTGACTGGTGGGGTTGCCACCGCCGGCCCGGCCGGTGCCGAGGCGCTCGCCGGCGAGGGTCAGGGCGGTCGCCCGGGTGGACGTACCCCCGACGTCGAGACCGACCACGACGGTGTCGGACATCGGCACGGGCCTCCTTGCGCTGCGCGGTCATGGGCCTGTTCATGCTGGTCGGGACGGCCGCGTTGGGCAACTCCGCAGGACCCTGGAGGGTTGTGCGCCAGGTAACAGTTTGAAAACTTCGCCCACAGTCTTGACACGGAGGGCCGTTCAGTAAGAACTTTTACCACTAACAGTTAACAGTCTTTTCGGAAAGGTGAGGCGTCCCATGGTTGATCACGAGGTGGACACCGCCGCGGGGACCGCGGTGGTCGACGCCCACGCGATCGACCGGAGGAGCGTCGCCTCCGACGGGGTGCTGGCCCGGGTGCGCAACGGGCTCGGTGAGCTGACCGGCGCGCTACGCCGGGTCGCCGAGCACGTGCTCAGCGACCCCGAGGCCGCGGCGCGCTCGACCATCGTGGAGCTGGCCGAGCGCAGCGGCACCTCGCCGGCCACCATCACCCGTTTCTGCCGGGCCATGGGCTTCGAGGGGTACGCCGACCTGCGCCTCGGCATCGCCGCCGAGACCGGCCGGGCCCGCTCGGCCGGCTGGACCGTCGACATCGGCCGGGAGATCCAGCCGAACGACCCCCTCGCCCGGGTCCTCGACCAGATCATGGCCGCCGACACCCGGGCCATGCACGACACCGCCGCGCTGCTCGACCTCGGCGAGGTGGAACGCGCCGCCGTGGCGATCGCCGGCGCCAGCCGGGTGAACATCTTCGGAGCCAGCGGCAGCGCCCTGGTCGGCGAGGAGATGCAGTTCAGCCTGCACCGCATCGGAGTGGCCGCCTGGGCGTGGAGCGACGTGCACGAGGGGCTGGCCAGCGCCGCGCTGCTCGGCGTCGGCGACGTCGCGCTCGGCATCTCCCACACCGGCCAGACCCGGGAGACCATCGAGATGCTCGCCGAGGCGGGCAGCCGGGGTGCCACGACCCTCGCGTTGACCGGCTTCCCCCGCTCGCCGTTGGCCGAGCTGGCCGACATCGTGCTGCTCACGGCCAGCCAGGCGACCACCTTCCGGCCGGACGCGCTCTCCGCCCGCCACCCGCAACTGGTGGTGCTCGACCTGCTCTACATCGCCGTCGCCCAGCGCACCCACGACCGCGCCCACGCGGCCTTCCGGCGTACCGCGCAGGCCGTCGACGGACACAAGGCAGCGAAGGGAAGCCTGTCATGATCAGTGCACAGGGGTACGCGGACGCGGTCCGCCCGGTGCTCGACCGCCTGCTCGACTCGGAGGCCGACGGGATCACCCGGGCCGCCGACCTGATCACCGAGAGCCTGCGCGCCGGCGGTGTGCTCCAGGCGTTCGGGGCCGGGCACTCCGAGGCGTTCGCCGCCGAGCTGGTCGCGCGTGCCGGCGGGCTGGTCCCCACGAACCGGCTCTCGGTACGGGACCTCGTGGTGCACGGCGACGCCCCGCGCGACGTGCTCGCCGACCCGAAGCTGGAACGCGATCCCTCCATCGCCCACCAGATCTACGCGCTCGCGGCGCCCCAGCCGCGCGACGTGTTCGTGGTGGCGTCCCAGTCCGGCATCAACGGCTCGGTGGTCGAGCTGGCGGCGCTGGTCACCGAGCGCGGTCACCCGTTGATCGCGGTCACCTCGGTCGAGCACACCGCGCGGGTGGCGCCACGGCACCCGTCCGGTCAACGGCTCGCCGACCTCGCCGACGTCGTGCTGGACAACGGCGCGCCGTACGGTGACGCACTGCTGCCGCTCGAGGGCGGCGGCGCGGTCTGTGCGGTCTCCTCGGTCACCACGGCACTGCTGGCGCAGTTGCTGACCGCTGAGGTCGTACGACGGTTCCACCAGGCCGGGGAGGTACCCCCTATCTACCTCTCCGCCAACGTCCCCGGTGGGGACGAGCACAACATCGCCCTCGAGTCGCGGTACGCCGGACGTCTCCGGCGGACCGCCTGACCCGAATTCCACAAGGAGAGACGACGATGTCGATTACCCCCGAGCACCCGGCCGCGCTCGACCGCCGCACGGTGCTGCGTCGCGCCGCCGCCGTGGGCATGCTCGCCACCCCGGCCATCGGCCTGCTCAGCGCCTGCGCGACGAGCAGCGGCGGTGACAAGGACAACGAGAAGGCCGCCGAAGGCACCAAGAGCGAGAAGAACCCGCTGGGCGTCAAGGAGGACGCCCCGCTCGAGGTGATCATCTTCAACGGTGGTTACGGCGAGAAGTACGCGACCGACGTGCACGAGCCGCTGTACAAGAAGGCGTTCCCCAAGGCGGAGATCAAGCACCAGTCCACCCAGGCCGTCTCCACGGTGCTCCAGCCGCGGTTCGCGTCCGGCAACCCGCCGGAGTTCGTCAACAACTCGGGCGAGAAGCTGATCGACTTCGGCTCGCTGGTCGCCGACGGTCAGCTCCAGGACCTCACCGAGCTGTGGGACGCCCCGTCGGTCGACGACCCGGCCAAGAAGGTCCGCGACACCGTCGTGCCGGGCACCGTCGAGGCGGGCTCGTTCAACGGCAAGCCGTACGTGCTCTACTACGTCTCCACCGTCTTCGGCATCTGGTACTCGGGCAAGCTGTTCAAGGACAACGGCTGGGCGCCGGCGAAGACCTGGGACGACTTCATCAAGCTGCTCACCGCCATCAAGGCCAAGGGCATCACGCCGTACGGGTACGCGGGCGCGAACGCGGCCTACTACCAGTGGAACGTGATCCTCACCCAGGCCGCCAAGATCGGTGGCACGGACGTGCTGAAGAACATCGACAACCTGGAGGACGGCGCCTGGAAGCAGGACGCCGTCAAGCAGGCCGCCGCGGCGTGGGCCGAGGTCGGGGCGAAGTTCAGCGACAAGAGCTTCGAGGGGCTCAAGCACACCGACGTGCAGCTGCGGCAGAACCAGTACAAGGTGGCCCTGTACCCCAGTGGTGACTGGCTGGAGGGCGAGCAGAAGCAGGACACCCCGGCCGGCTTCGACTACCAGCTCATGCCGGTGCCGAGCCTGACCGCGTCGGACAAGCTGCCGGCCACCGCGCTGCGGGCCACCGCGGGCGAGGGCTACTTCGTCTCGGCCAAGAGCAAGAACCCCAGGGGCGGTCTGGAGTACATGCGCCAGATGCTGTCCAAGGAGGGCGCGAAGGGCTTCACCGAGGTGGTCAAGGCCCCGACCGTGGTCACCGCCGGCTCGGAGGGCTTCGCCTTCCCGCCCGGTGTGGCCAGCTCGCAGGCCGCGCTCAAGGCGGCCGGCCAGGACGTGTTCAACCTGTACTTCGACGGCTGGTACAAGGAGCTCGACACGGAGGCGCGCAGCGCCACCAATGAGCTGATGTTCGGCCGGATCAACGCGGACGCCTTCGTGGAGCGGATCCAGAAGCGCGCCGACGCGATCAAGAAGGACAGCTCGGTCGCCAAGTTCAAGCGCTGATCGATCGGAGCTAGGGTCATGCGGCACGGCAAGTATCCCTTCGTGGTCGGGTTCCTGTTCCTCCCGGTCACGCTGTACGTGACATTCGTGATCTGGCCCTACGCGCAGGCGTTCCAGATCTCGATGACCAACTGGCGAGGGCTCTCCGCCCCGCAGTGGGTGGGCTTCGACAACTACCGGAGGCTGCTCGACGACGGCGCCTTCTGGAAGGCGGTCCAGCACCACGGCGTACTGCTGCTTGCCCTGCCGCTGATCACGATCGCCATCGCGCTGTTCTTCGCCTTCCTGCTCAACGTGGGTGGCAAGAGCAGCGGCGGTCAACGCCAGGGGGTCTGGGGGGCGAAGTTCTACCGGGTGGTGTTCTTCTTCCCCCAGGTCCTGGCGGTGGCGATCATCGCGGTGCTGTTCCAGATGGTCTACCGGCCGAACGAGTCCGGGCTGATCAACGGTGTGCTGATGAAGTTCGGCCTGGAGCCGATCCTCTTCCTCATCAAGCCGAACCTGGCGCTCTGGTCGATCATCGCGGTGCTGGTCTGGCAGGCCGTCGGTTTCTACGTGGTGCTCTTCTCGGCCGGGATGGCCTCCATCCCGGGTGAGATCTACGAGGCGGCGGAGATGGACGGGGCGAGCAGGGTGACGCTGTTCTTCCGGGTCACCCTGCCGCTGCTCTGGGACACCCTCCAGGTCGCGTGGGTGTACCTGGGCATCGCCGCCTTCGACGCGTTCGCCATCGTGGCCGTGCTCTCGGTGGACGGCGGTGGCCCGGACGGCGCCACCACCGTCCTGGCCATGGAGATCTACCGCAACGCGTTCGTCTACTCGAAGTACGGCTACGCCTCCGCGATGGGCGTGGCGCTGTTCTTCCTCACCCTCACGTTCGCGGCGCTGACGCTGCGGCTCACCAAGCGGGAAAGCGTGGAGTACTGATGAACCCGCAGTCGACGCTGCCGCCGACGCCGGCGGCGCTACCGCCGAAGACCGGCGATCCGTCCGCGACCGGCGGTCGGCGGGGCAGGACCCCCCGTTCGGAGGTACGGCTCTTCGCCAGCCTCGGGCACATCGCGCTCGCGGTCTGGGCGGTGATCGTGATCGTCCCGATCCTGTGGACGTTCCTCGCCGCGTTCAAGAACACCAGCGAGATCTTCAGCAGCCCGTGGACGCTGCCCGCCGAGCTGCGCTGGGAGAACTTCGGCCGGGCGTGGACCAAGGCGAACGTCGGCAGGTACTTCCTCAACAGCGTCTTCGTGGTCGCGTGCAGCACCTTCGGCACCATGCTGCTCGGTTCGATGGCCGCGTACGTGCTGGCGCGCTACCGGTTCTGGGGCAACCGGGCGATCTACTACCTGTTCGTCTCGGGGCTGGCGTTTCCGGTGTTCCTGGCGCTGGTGCCGCTCTTCTTCGTGGTCAAGCAGCTCGGCATGCTGGACACCTACCAGGGCGTCATCCTGGTCTACATCGCCTACTCGCTGCCGTTCACGATCTTCTTCCTGGCCGCGTTCTTCAAGACGCTGCCGACCTCGGTGGCCGAGGCCGGGATGATCGACGGCTGCGGGCACACCCGGTTGTTCTTCCAGGTCATGATGCCGATGGCGAAGCCGGGCCTGATCAGCGTGGCGATCTTCAACATCATCGGACAGTGGGCGCAGTACCAGCTTCCGCTGGTGCTGCTCTCCAACGCCAAGGACAAGTGGGTGCTCACCCAGGGCATCGCCGACATCTCGGTCAACGCCGGCTACGAGGCCGACTGGTCCGGGCTGTTCGCCGCGCTGACCATCGCGATCCTTCCGATGATCATCGTGTACGCGGTGTTCCAGCGGCAGATCCAGGCGGGCCTCACCTCCGGCGCCGTCAAGTAACTCCGGTCACCGCGCGTCGGCGCGGGCGTGCCACGAGCGCCAGAGCGCCGCGTACGCCCCGCCGGCCGCGACGAGCTCGTCGTGGCTGCCGATCTCGGTGATCCGGCCGTCCGCCAGGACGGCCACCCGGTCGGCGTCGTGCGCGGTGTTGAGCCGGTGCGCGATGGCGATGACGGTCCGCCCCACGAGCACGGCGGCGAGGGCCCGCTCGGTCCGTCGGGCGGTGCTCGGGTCGAGAGCCGCGGTCGCCTCGTCAAGGATCAGCGTGTGCGGGTCGGCGAGCACCAACCGGGCCAACGCCACCTGCTGGGCCTCGGCCGCGCCGAGCTGTCGGGCGCCGTCGCCGAGCGCCGTGTCCAGACCGTCGGGCAGCGCGTCGAACCAGTCCGCGCCCACCGTGGCGAGCGCGGCGCGCATCTGCTCGTCGGTGGCGTCCGGGGCGGCGAACGCCAGGTTGTCGCGGACGGAGCCGATGAAGACGTGATGCTCCTGGGTGACCAGGGCGATCCGCCGTCGTCGTTCGGCCGGGTCCAGGTCGGTGACCGGGCAACCGCCGATGCTGACGACGCCCTGCCGGGGCGCGTCGATCCCGGCGAGCAGCCGGGCCAGCGTCGACTTGCCCGCGCCCGACGGGCCGACGATCGCCAGCCGTTCGCCGGGCCGCACCTCCAGGTCGATGCCGTGCAGCACGTCGTGGCCGTCGGCGTAGGAGAACCGCGCCCCGGCCACGACGAGCCGCTCGCCCCGCGACGTGGCCGTGACGCCGGGCGGCTCCGGCGGGACCAGCCCGACCCCGAGCACCCGGGCGTACGACGCGAACCCACGTTGCGCCTGCTCGGTCCACTGCAACAGCCGGTCCATCGGGTCGATGGCCTGTTGCAGGTAGAGCGCGGCGGCGACCACCGACCCGAGGGACACCAGGTCGACGGAGAGCAGATAGCCGCCGACCAGGAGCACCAGGGCGATCGGCAGGGGATAGCTGGCCTCGACCACCGAGAAGAACACGGTACGCAGCGCGAGCGTCGCCCGGCGGGCCTGCCACAGCCGGGCGACGCGGACGGTGCCGTACCGGACCCGGTCGTCGGCCAGCCGCAGCGCCTCGACCGTGCGGGCGCCCTCGGCGGTCGTTGTCAACGCCTCGGTCAGCTCGGCCGCCTCCGCGCCCTCGGTGAGGTACGCGGAGCTGGCCCGCCGCAGGTACCACCGGGTCACGGCCACGATCGACGGCAGACCGGCCAGCGCCGCGAGCCCGAGCAGGGGGTGCAGCAGGAACACCGCGCCGAACAGCAACGTCAACTGCACCGAGGCGATGACGATGGTGGGCGCCACGTCCCGGACCGTGGTGCCGACGGTCGCCACGTCGACCGAGCTGCGGGTCGCCAGGTCCCCGGCGCCGGCCCGCTCCACGACCGACACGGGCAGGGCGAGCGTTCGGTCGACGAACTGTTCGCGCAGCTCGGCGACGGCGCGTTCGCCGAACCGGTGGCCGGCGTACTGGGCGTACCGGGCGAGCAGCGCGTTCACCACGACGCAGCCGGCGATGGCGAGGGCCAGCCGGTCCACCGTCGCCACGCCCGCGCCGGCCGTGACCCGGTCGACGATGGCGCCCAGCAGCCACGGCGGGGCCAGCCCGGCGAGCGCGGCGGCGCTGTGCAGGGCCAGCACGACGCCGACCGCCCGGCGATGTCTGCTGATCATGTCCCGCAGGGCGCGGCGTACGGTGCCGCGGTCCGCGACCGGCAGCCGGCTCACCGGTGCGCCTCCTCGACGTCGGCGGGCTGCTCGTCGCTGCCCCGGGCCACCAGGTGCCGGTAGCCCGGGTCGTAGTCGAGCATTTCCTCGTGGGTGCCGGTGGCGGTGATCCGGCCCGCGCTCAGGTGCGCGACCTCGTCGGCGCGGCCGAGCAGCAGCGGCGACGTGGCGAGCACGACCGTGGTCAGCCCGGCCCGCGCGGTCCGGAGCCGTTCGGCGATCCGTGCTTCGGTGTGCGCGTCCACGGCCGAGGTGGGGTCGACGAGGATGAGCACCTCCGGCTCGGCGAGCAGCGCCCGGGCCAGCCGTACCCGTTGGCGTTGACCGCCGGAGAGCGTCCGGGCCCGGGCGTCCAGCGGAGTGTCCAGCCCGGCCGGCAGAGCGTCGACGATGTCGTCGGCCGACGCGGTCCGCAGGGCGGCGCGGACCTCCTGGTCGTCGGCCCCCGAACCCAGCACGTCGCGCAGCGTGCCGGCGAACAGGTACGAGTCGTGGTCGGCGACCAGGATCCGGGCCCGGACCTCGTCCAGGGCGACACCGGTCAGCGGTATGCCGCCCCAGGTGACGTCGCTGGTGACGTACCTTCCGAGCCGGTCGGCCAGCGCCACGGCCTCCGCCGGCTCGTCGGCGGCCACCGCGGTCAGTCGACCGGCCTTCACGGTCAGCCCGGTCGCCGGGTCGTGCAGGTCGGCGGGGCCGGTCGGGGCGGGCACGGCGTGCGGGTCGCGGGCGCCGGGGACCCCAGCCGGCCACCGGCGGCCCGGCCCACCGACGTCGTCCGGGCCGAGCCGGAGCAGGCCGGCGATCCGGCGGGCGGCGACCCGCCCCCGGATGAGCTGGTGACTGCCCTCCAACAGGAACCAGACCGGCACGATCAGCGTCGCCACGTAGCCGTACACGGCGACGAGTTCGCCGACCGTGACGTCGCCGGTGACGGCCATCCGCGCGGTCAGCCACACCACCGCCGCGAGGAAGAGGCCGGGGATGGCGACCGTCGCCGCGTCGATCCAACTGATCACCGCGCCCACGCGGTAGCCCTCGGCGCGCAGGGCCTGCGACCGGGCCGCGTACCGGCGGGCGAAGAGGTCCCGACCACCCACCCCGGCGAGCACCCGCAGCCCGGCCACGATGTCGCCGGACCGGGCGGTCAGCGCGCCCTGCTGCCCGCGGTAGACCGACTCGGCCCGTTCCAGCCGGCGCAGCAGCGGCCCGACGACGAGCGCGACCGCCGGCATGCCCACCAGCACGCAGAGCGCCAGCAGCGGCGAGATCGACCAGAGCACCACGGCGATGACGCCGTACGCGACGACCGCACCGACCCCGGGACCGGTCAGCGTCAGCACCTGCGCCGTCCACTCGATGTCGGACCCGCCGACGGTGGCCACCTCACCGGCGGCGGAGCGGCGCGGCAGCGCCGCACCGACCCGGGACAGGTGACGCAGCAGCACCTCGGCGGAGCGGGCCTTGGCGTCTTCCCGGATGAAGGTCATCGTGCGGTGCCGCATGATCCCCAGGTACGACAGCCCCACCCCGGCCACCACGATCGCCGCGACCCACAGGACCAGGGCGCGGGTGTCGCGTTCGCGCAGTCCGTCGTCGACGGCGCGGGCGATCAGGTAGGGGCGGACCGACAGCCCGACCATCCAGGCCGTGCCGATCAGGCTGCCGCGTAGCACCCGCGCGGGCTGGCGACGGGCCAGCCACCACAGGTACCGCATCGGACCGCGGGTGTCGGGGGTGCCGGGGTCGGGGTGCGGGATCTGGACGGGCACCTGACCACGCTACCGAGCGCCGCGCGGACCCACCGACCGGTTTTCCTGTCGGATGGGGGAGGCAGAATCATGTTCGTGCTGGTGGCGGTGGTGGCGGATGAGCAGGGCGGGGGAGAGTTGCGCCCGCTCGACGCCGCCGGCCGCCCCACCGGCCCGACCGAGACCGTCACCGACCTCGCGGCCGCGGTCGCCGCCCGGGAGGCGGCCGAGCGTCCGCGTTGGATCTGGGCGAGTGCGGGCACGATCTACCCGGCGCTGCTGCGGGCCGGCGTGCGGGTCGAGCGCTGCCACGACGTGGAGTTGACCGAGGCGTTGCTGCTCGGGCACGCCGGCCGGTGGGGCGAGCCCCGCGCGCTGGCCGCCGCCTGGGCCCGCCTGACCGGCGGGCCGGTGCCGGCCGACCCGCCGCCGCGCGCCGCCGCGCCGCCCGGGCACGGTCAGGGCGCGCTCTTCGACGCGCTGCCCGGTCCGCCGGGCCCGGGCATCGAGGCACTGACCCAGGTGTACGCCGATCAGCTCGCCCGGGTCGCCAGGACCGAGCACCCCGGCCGGTTCCGGTTGCTGGTGGCCGCCGAGTCGGCTGGCGCCCTGATCGCGGCCGAGATGGGCGCGGCCGGGCTGCCCTGGCGCGCCGACGTGCACGACCAGATCCTCGCCGAACTGCTGGGTGAGCCGTCTCCGGTCGGCGGGCCACCGCGCCGGTTGGCCGAGTTGGCCGCCCGGATCGCCGACGCGTTCGGCGTCCGGCGGCTGCACGCCGACTCCCCGGCCGAGTTGCTCAAGGCGTTCGCCAGGGCCGGCGTGGAGCTGCCCAACACCCGGGCCTGGGTGCTGCGCGGCGTGGACCATCCGGCGGTGCCATTGGTGCTCGAATACAAGGAGCTGTACCGGATCTGGACGGCGCACGGCTGGTCCTGGCGGGAGCAGTGGGTGCGCGACGGGCGGTTCCAGCCGGAGTACGTGCCGGGCGGGGTCGTCTCCGGCCGCTGGGCGACCCGTGGTGGCGGCGCGTTGCAGATTCCCAAGGTGATCCGTCGGGCGGTGGTGGCCGACCCGGGCTGGCGGCTGGTGGTGGCCGACGCCGGCCAGTTGGAGCCGCGCGTGCTGGCGGCGGTCTCCGGGGACGCGCGGTTGGCGGCGGCGGGTGGCGCCGGCGACCTCTACGCCGCGCTGGCCCGGGAGTCGTTCGGCGGTGACCGTCCCCGGGCCAAGGTGGCGTTGCTGGGCGCCATGTACGGGCAGACCGGCGGGGCGGCGGTGCCCGCGCTGGCGGTGCTGCGTCACAGCTATCCGACGGCGTTCGGCTACGTGGAGGCGGCCGCGCGGACCGGCGAGGCGGGCGGCCTGGTGCGGTCCTGGTTGGGTCGGACGTGCCCGCCGGGTGGCGTCGCGCTCGCCGACCCGGACGAGGGTCCGATCGACCCGGACGCCGCCGCCGACCGGCAGAGCCCGCGGGCGCGTGCCGCCCGGTCCCGGGGCCGGTTCACCCGCAACTTCGTCATCCAGGCCACCGCCGCGGAGTGGGCCTCCACGCTGCTGGCCACCCTGCGCGCCGAGTTGGCCGGCACCGACGCCGAGCTGGTCTTCTTCCAGCACGACGAGGTGATGGCGCACTGCCCCGCCGAGCAGGCCGAGCAGGTGGCGGCGGCGGTGCGCCGGGCGGGCGAGCGGGCCACCGCGCTGCTGTTCGGCGACACCCCGGTGCGCTTCCCGCTGGATCTGTCCATAGTCGACTGCTACGCGGACGCGGCCTGATCTGGCGGCCACCGCCCTGCCGTTGTGCCCGCACCGGATGTCGGACGAGGGCAAACACCCACGCACCGCCCCCTTTGCTCTGCTTCAACCGACGCAACGCTTCCGGACCCTCAGTGTTGCGTCGGTTGAAGCAGTGCAAAGGACGATCCGAACACCTCCGCCACCCCGGAGAGCGCCCGATGATCAATCGATCCACCGACACGGCCGTGCGATGTGTAACGGTTGCACTATTTTCCCTTTTCGCCCCGCCACCCGTGCCTGGCTCTCCTCGTTGCAGTGTCCGTAGGAGGGGCCGACCGGTCACGGTCGGTCCCGTGCTTGAGGGGGCCCAGCTGAACCGGATCGCAGGAATGATCATCGCCGCAGGTGGTGGACGCCGTATCGGCGGTCCCGAGGCGCTGCTGCACCAGGGCGAGAAGCCACTGGTCAACCAGATGATCGACACGATGACCGAGGCGGGCTGCGAGCAGATCGTGGTCGTGCTGGGCGCGGCGGCCGACCAGGTCCGGGAGACCGCCGACCTGGGCAAGGCCACCGTGGTGGTGAACAAGGCGTGGGGCACCGGAGTCGGCTCGTCCATCCGCGCTGGCCTGGCCGCGATGGACGACGCGGGCATCGAGGCGGTGGTGGTGGTGCCGGTCGACATGCCGGGCCTGACCGCGGCGGCCGTACGCCGGGTGGCCGCGCTGCCGTACCCGGACGTGCTGGTCTGCGCCACCTACGACGGGCTGCGCGGCTACCCGATGCTGTTCGGCCGCCGGCACTGGTCCGGCATCGCCACCCTGGCCAGCGCCGACGTGGGCGCGCGGCCGTACCTGCTGGCGCACAAGGACCAGATCGTCGACATCGCCTGCGACTCGGTGGCCGACGGCAGCCGGGTCGACAGCCCGGAGTTGATGGAGCTCTACGGCCTCACCGTCCCGCCGCAGCGGGCCGGGGTGTAGCGGCCGCTAGTCGGGCTGGTCCAGCTTTCCGGTGGTGGCGAGGCCGCGGTACCAGTGCGCGCTGTCCTTCCAGGTGCGTTCCTGGGTGTCGTAGTCGACCCGGATGATCCCGAACCGGCGGTCGTAGCCGTAACCCCACTCGAAGTTGTCCAGCAGCGACCACACGAAGTAACCGCGCACGTCGGCGCCCTGCGCGCGGGCGTCCGCGACCGCCGCGATGTGCCGACGCAGGTAGTCGATCCGCAGGTCGTCGTGGATCCGGCCGTCGGCCGACACCACATCCGCGAAGGCGGCGCCGTTCTCGGTGATCATCATGGGTTGGCCCGGGTGTTCGCGCTGGAGCCGCAGCAGCAGCTCGGTCAGCGCCGGCGGGTCGATGTTCCACCCCATCGCGGTGTACGGGCCGGGCTGCGGCAGGAAGTCGACGTCGTCGGCCCCCACCCACGGCGAGTGCGCCGACGCGCCGTGACCGTCGGCGTCCGAGCGGGCCGAGTGCCCGTCCCAGGCGCGGACCAGCGTGCTGGAGTAGTAGTTGACGCCCAGCACGTCCAACGGCACGGCGGCCACCTTCTCGTCGCCCTGCCGCACGAACGACCAGTCCGTGACGCCGGCCGTGTCGGCCAGCAGGTCGGCCGGGTACGCCCCGTTCAACATCGGCCCGAGGAACGCCCGGTTGGCCAACGCGTCGATGCGACGGGCCGCGTCGACATCCGCCGCCGCGTCCGAGGCCGGGCGGATGACGTGCAGGTTCAGCGTCACCGACAGCTCGGCGGTCGGCGCCGTCTCCCGGACCACGCGACCGGCCAGGCCGTGCGCGAGGTTCAGGTGGTGTACGGCCGCCAGCGCCGCCGCCGGCTCGGTCCGTCCGGGCGCGTGGACGCCGGAGCCGTAACCCAGGTACGCGGAGCACCACGGCTCGTTGAGCGTCGTCCAGGTGTGCACCCGGTCGCCGAGCGCGCCGACGATCCCCGCCGCGTACTCCTCGAAGCGCAGCGCCGTGTCCCGCACCGGCCACCCGCCGGCGTCCTCCAACTCCTGCGGCAGGTCCCAGTGGTACATGGTGGCGACCGGACGGATGCCGCGCTCCAACAGGCCGTCGACGAGCCGCGAGTAGAAGTCCACGCCGGCCTGGTTGAACCGGCCCGAGCCGCCCGGCTGCACCCGGGGCCAGGAGATCGAGAAGCGGTACGCCCCCAGGCCCAGCTCGGCGATGTGGTCGAGGTCCTGCGCCCAGCGGTGGTAGTGGTCGGCGGCCACGTCACCGGTGTCGCCGTTCAGCGTCCGCCCCGGGGTGTGGCTGTAGGTGTCCCAGATCGACGGGCCCCTGCCGTCCTCGTTGGCCGCGCCCTCGATCTGGTAGGCCGCCGTGGCCGAACCCCACAGGAAACTCTCCGGAAAGGCATCTGCCGTCACTGTCCTGCCACCTCCGTCCCGGCCACCACACAGTGGTACGCCGACGATTCACCCGCCACCAGTTCCGCCCTGGCCACGCCGTCGCGAAAACCTACCTCGAACTCCGCGCCGGCCCCCGAGCCGGGCGACGGAATCCGTACCCGCCGCCGCTGCCCCTCGGCCGGGGCGTAGAGGCACAGGCGGACACCGTCCGCCCAGTCGTAGTCGGGCCGGTCGGAGCGCGCGCCGAACGCGATGACCGCACCCGGCCGGGCGAGCACCGGCAGGCTGTCGAACTCGTGCTTCTCGGTCACCCAGGTCGGGCCGCTGAGCTGAGCGCCGGTCAGCAGGTGGGTCCAGGTCCCGGCCGGGACGTAGAAGGTGACCTGACCGTCGGCGCTGAGCACCGGTGCGACCAGCAGGTCCGAGCCGAGCATGTACTGCCGGTCCAGGTACGCGGCGGCCGGATCGTCCGGGAACTCCACGATCATCGGGCGCATCATGGGGATCCCGTCGCGGTGCGCCTCCTCGGCTGCCGCCGCCAGGTACGGCATCAGGCTGAGCTTGAGCCGGGTGAAGTGCCGCAGGACGTCGACGGCCTCCTCGTCGTACGCCCACGGGACGCGGTACGAGCCGGATCCGTGCAGCCGGGAGTGCGACGAGAGCAGACCGAAGGCGATCCACCGCTTGAACACGGCCGGGTCGGGGGTGCCCTCGAAGCCGCCGATGTCGTGGCTCCAATAGCCGAAGCCGGACGCCGCCAGGGACAGCCCGCCGCGCAGCGACTCCGCCATCGCGACGAACGTCGCCTCGCAGTCCCCACCCCAGTGCACCGGGAACTGCTGCCCGCCGGTGGTGGCGGAGCGAGCGAACACCACCGCCTCGCCCTCGCCGCGCTCGGTCTCCAGGAGCTCGAAGACGGCCTTGTTGTAGAGGTAGGAGTAGTAGTTGTGCATCCGCTGCGGGTCGGAGCCGTCGTGCCACACCACGTCGGTGGGGATGCGCTCACCGAAGTCGGTCTTGAAGCAGTCGACGCCCATGTCCAGCAGGACCTTGAGCTTGCCGGTGAACCAGGCGACCGCGTCCGGGTTGGTGAAGTCGACGAGCGCCATGCCGGCCTGCCACTTGTCCCACTGCCAGACCGAGCCGTCCGGATTGCGGACCAGGTAGCCGGCCCGGCGGCCCTCCTCGAAGAGGTACGACCGCTGGGCGATGTACGGGTTGATCCAGACGCACACCTTCAGGTCACGCTCGTGCAGCCGGCGCAGCATCCCCTCCGGATCGGGGAAGGTCGCCGGGTCCCAGACGAAGTCGACCCAGTGGAACTGACGCATCCAGAAGCAGTCGAAGTGGAACACCGACAGCGGCAGGTCCCGCTCGACCATCCCGTCGACGAACTCGGTCACGGTCTTCTCGTCGTACGACGTGGTGAACGACGTGGACAGCCACAGCCCGTACGACCAGGCGGGTACCCGGGCCGGTCGGCCGGTCAGCGCCGTGTACCGGCGCAGCACGTCCTTGGGGGTGGGTCCGTCGATGACGTAGTAGGTGAGCGACTGGCCCTCGACGCTGAACTGGTTCTGCGCCACGACCTCCGAGCCGACCTCGAACGACACGTGCTCCGGGTGGTCCACGAAGACCCCGTAGCCGGCGCTGCTCAGATAGAACGGCACGTTCTTGTACGCCTGCTCGCTGGCCGTGCCACCGTCGGCGTTCCAGATGTCGACGGTCTGGCCGTTCTTGACGAACGGGCCGAAGCGCTCGCCCAGCCCGTACACCGTCTCGCCGACGCCGAGGGCGAGCCGCTCGTGCACGTGCCGGCGGCCCTGGCCGTCGGTGACGATCCCGACGCTGCGCGCGGTGGACGCGGTGAGCAACCGGTCGCCGTGCCGGAACTGGACTCGCCAGCCGTCGACGAGCGCGACCCGCGCGGTCAGTTCGCCGGTGGTCAGCGACGCGGTGATGCCGGTGATGTCGACGGTGACCGGGTGGGCGCTGTCGGCGGTCAACTCGAAGTGCGGCTCGCGGGGGAGTCCGCCGCTGTGGTGGCCGATGGTCACCCCGATGACGCCGGGGGCGGGGGAGAAGAACCGCACGGTCACGACGGGCCGGTTCAGGGTGTCGCCGCGACCGGTGATCTGACCGGCCGGCGCGAAGACGGTGAAGCCGCTCTCGTCCGGCTCGACCGATTCCACCGCGCCGGGGCGCAGCACGCTGACCCCCGGGCGCAGTTGCCAGTACCCGTCGGTGAACTTCACTTCTCGGCTCCTGCCGTGATGCCGCGCGCCAGAGTGCGCTGGAAGATGAGGAAGAAGAGGATGGCCGGCACCAGGCTGATCAGCGCGCCGGCGTTCGTCGTCGGGGCGTCCATCAGACGGTCGCCCTGCAACGAGGCGAGCGCGACCGGAATGGTCTGCGTCTGGTTGTCGATCAGCATGACCAGCGGGATGAGGAACTCGTTCCAGGTCCAGATGAAGAAGAAGATGAGCAGTACGGCCAGGGTGGGCCGCAGGTTGGGGAAGACCACCCGCCACAGCACCGTCCACTTGCCCGCGCCGTCCAGCGCGGCGGCCTCCAGCAGCGAGCGCGGGAAGGTGCCCAGGACCGAGGCCAGCAGGTACGTGCCGAAGGCGCTCTGGATCACGGTGAAGATGATGATCACCGCGAGCCGGGTGTTGTAGAGGCCGACCTCCTTCGCCACGTAGTACAGCGGGTAGATCAGCGCCTCCTGCGGCAGCATGTTGGCCAGCAGGAACAGCCCGACGATCCAGAGCCGGCCGCGGACCCGCCCGATGCCCAGGGCGTACGCGTTGAGCAGCGACACGAGGACGCCGAGCACCGCCACGGAGCCGGCGATGAGCGCCGAGTTCCAGAGCTTGAGCGGGAAGTCGACCTCGTTCCAGTACGTCCGCAGGCCCTTGGTGTAGAACTCGCTGGGCCAGCTCAGCGGTCCGGCCGACGAATAGTCGCCGGGCGACTTGAACGCGTTGAGCAGCATGAACGCGAACGGCACCAGCATGACGAGCGCGCCGACGGTGACCAGGGCGAGCACGACCCAGCGGCCGACGCCGCGGTGGTGCCGGTCACGGACCGGCCGGCGCAGCGGTGTGGGTGCCGGAGTGAGCGTCACGGCCATGTCAGAACCCCCGGTCCCGGCGCTCGCTGCGCGCCTGCCACCAGATGAAGACCCCGGCCACCACGACGATGATCAGTGTGAGCACCGTGGAGATCGCCGAGCCGTAGCCGACCTGGAGCTTCTTGAAGAAGGTGTAGTAGGCGAAGTAGGACGGCACGTTCGTGGCGTTCTCCGGGCCGCCCCGGGTCAGCGCGAAGATCGGCCCGAACACTTTCAACGCCGCGATGGTGCAGGTCAGTGCGACCACGAAGGTCTCCGGCCGGATCTGCGGCAGGGTGATCGCCCGGAACCGGTGCAGCCAGTTCGCGCCGTCGACCTCGGCCGCCTCGTACAGCTCCGGGTCCACCCGCTGCAACGCGGCCATGAACACGACCACCGGATAGCCGATCTGCACCCAGATCATCACCGCCATCACCGCCGGCAGGGCGGTGTCCGGGTCGCCGAGCCAGTCGTGGCGCAGCGCGCCGAGGCCGAGCGCGTCGAGCAGGCTGTTGAACGCGCCGTCGGGACGCAGGATCCAGCCCCACACGATGCCCGCCACCACCACGGGCAACACCTGCGGGAGGTAGAAGGCGGCCCGCAGGCCGGCGGCGGTCCGCGGCTGGAACCGGCGGCCGATGACGTCGAAGAGCACCGAGGCGAGCAGCAGCCCGAGCAGGGTGGGCACCACCACCATCGCGACGATCATCGCCACGGTGTTGCGGAACGACGCCCAGAACACCTCGTCGTCCAGGAGCCGCTGGTAGTTGTCGAACCCGATGAAGGTGGGGTCGCCGATGCCCGACCACTTCGTCAGTGACAGGTAGCCGGTGCCGACCAGCGGCGCGCCGATCACCAGCAGGAACAGCACCGCTCCGGGGAGCAGGTAGAGCCAGTACGCCGCGCCACGGCCGCGAGGTCGGCGGCGGGGTGTCGGCGGGGTGGGCGTCGCCGTCGACGGTGTGCCGGCGACGGTCTCGGAGACTGCCATGGGAGATCCTTCCCGGCGGTGCGGGCGGGCGCTCCGGTCGTGCCGGTCGCGCCCGCCGCTCGCCGTGTCACTTGCCGGTGATCTCCTTGACGCCATCGGCGTACGGCTTGGCGATCGTGTCGAGCACCTGGTCCGGGGTCTTCGACCCGTTGATCAGGCCCTGGAAGCCGCCGACCAGCACGTCGTAGTAGCCGGGCACCGGCCAGTCCGGGTAGAAGGCCAGGCCGTCCTGCTTGCTGACCGTGTTGAAGTCCTCGATCAGCTTGCGGTCCTTCGGGTCGCTGATCTTCGAGGCGTCGGCCGCGATCGGGACGCCACCGTTGTTGCCGATCAGGTCCTGGACCTCCGGGCGCAGGGTGATGTCGATGAAGTCGTACGCCAGGCTCTTAGCCTTGCTGTTCGACGGGACCACCCAGATGTTGCCCGACGACCCGGCGTTCAGGGTGTTGCCGGGGAAGAGGAACGTGTCCCAGTTGGCCTTCATCTCGGTCTTGAACCGGCCGTACCACCAACTACCGGAGACGATCATGGGGGTCTTGCCGGCGATGAACGCGGTGCCCATGTCCTCGGCCTTGAGACTCGCCGAATTCTTGGCGACGTAGCCCTTGCGCACCCACTCGGCGAACGTCTCCGCGCCGTACTTGAGCGGGTCGGCCTTGAAGTCGACCGGGTTCTTGTAGAGCTGGTAGTTGTCGACGAACTGCCGGTCGGCCTTGGCGAGCGCCAACTGGTAGAAGAGCTGCCCGGCCGGGTACTCCGCGCCGGCCATGCCCAGCGGGGTGATCTTCTTGCTGACGAAGGTGTCCATCGCGGCGGTCATCTCGGCCAGCGTGGTCGGCACCTTCACGCCGTTACGGTCGAACAGGTCCTTGTTGTAGTACACCGTGACGTACTCGCCGTAGTTGGGCACGCCGAACCAGTTGCCCGACCCCATCACGCCCTTGTCGCTGTACCGGGCGGTGGTCTGCAGGCTGGGGCTGAGCTTGCCGGCCCAGCCGCGCTTGTCCGCCTCGGCACTCAGATCGGTGAGCAGACCCTGCGACGACAACAGGCCGGCCGTCGCGTTGCCCTTGTTGTACTCCATGATGTCCGGGCCCTCGGACGAGTTGATGATCATGCCGGCGTTCTGCTGGATCTGCTCGAACGCCTTGCGCTCGAAGCGCACCTCGACACCCGGGTGCTCAGCCTTGAAGATCTCGATCGCCTTGTTCCAGCCGACCCCCATCGCGCTGTTCTCGCTCTCGTAGTGCCAGAGCTTGAGGGTCTTGGCCCCGCTGTCGTCCTCGCTCTCGCCGCCGCCGCAGGCGGCCACGGTGGTCGTCGCGGTCGCCGCCAGGGCGATCGCCGCGACGATCCGGCGGAATCGCTGCATTGCTATCCTCCTCGTTGAGTATCGAGCCCGGTATCTCACTGGGCCCGTCGTCGCGTTGCCGCGCGACGGCGGGCCGTTCTTACTGGTCAGCCCCCATGGGGCCGGTCTGGTCGTGGTGCCGCGGTCGACCCCCGGATCTCCAGCACGCACGGCAGCAGTTGTTGGTGGCACTCGTGACCGGGCCAGTCCAGGTGGCGTACCAGCGCCTCGATCGCGATCCGGCCCAGGGCCGACCCGGGCGACGTCATCGCGGTCAGCGCCGGGGTGGCCAACTCGGCGACCTGCGGCGAGGTGACCATCGAGACCACCGACACGTCGTCGGGCACCGACAGCCCGCGCCCGGTCAGCTCGCCGAGGATGCCGAAGAGCGCCGTCTCGTTCATCGCCAGCAGGGCGGTCAGCTCCGGGGCCCGGGCGAGCGCGGCGGCCAGCGCCGCCCGCCCGCCGGCGGCGCTGTCCTCGGCCGGAATCATGATCGGTTCCAGGCCGTGGCCGGTCATGGCCGTGACAAACGCGTCCCGGGTACGCAACGCCGGGCCGTAACCGCTGGCCAGCGTCGCCGCCGAGTGGTTGACGTAGACGATCCGACGGTGCCCCAGGCCCACCAGGTGCGCGACGGCCTCCCGCACGGTCTGCTCGAAGTCGATGTCGACGAAGGAGAGCCCGCTGGCGTCGCCGGTACGCCCGATCAGCACCAGCGGCACCCCCGCCTCCTGGAGCACGGTGACCCGCTCGTCGGCGAGCTGCACCTCCATCAGCACCACGCCGTCGAGCATCCGCTGGCTGGCCAGCCGGCGCAGGTCGTCGAGGTCGCCGCCGCCGACCGGCGACAGCACCAGGTGGTAGCCGACGGCGCTGGCCGCGGCGGCGGCGCCGGTGACGAACGCGGTCTCGGTCGCGCCCAGGCCACGCTCGTCCATCGGCATCAGCAGACCCAGGATGCGACTGCGTCGGCTCGCCAACCCCCGGGCCATGGCGTTGGGCTGGTAGTCCAGCTCGGCCATGGCCGCGAGCACCTTGGCGCGGGTGGCCTGGGAGATCGGCCGGGCGCCGGTGAGCACGTACGACACGGTGCTCACCGAGACCTGCGCGAGGCGGGCGACGTCGTGCATCGTGGCCACCACGCACCTCCTCCGGCCCGGAGCGGACCCGCCTCCGAATGATCGTCGAAGCGTTTCGTCGAAACGTTTCGACAGACGCTAGGTCACGTGTTACGGCACCGTCAATAGCCGATGTCGAAAAGAAGTCCGAGCGGTCCGCATCGTCGCCGGCGCGACTCCCGGCAGGCAGCAAGTTCGGGGATGTTGCTGCTTCCGGCACGTCTGAGGCAGCAACATCGGTGATGTTGTGAGGATCTTGGGCGCGGGGCGCGTCGATCTTGTACTTTCTGTGCCGACAAAGCGGGCAAACCTCAACACTTCGTCAACCGAAAGTGCAAGATCGGCGAGAGTGGGCGGGCCTCCCTGCTCCTCAGCGGGCCAGCCCGGGCAAGGTCGCGCTCGATCCAGGATCTAGTGGTGTCGGCGCGACCGGAATGCCACTAGATCCAGGATCGAGCACGATCTTGACGTCGGCGACCCACCTCACTCGTCGATCTTGCACTTTCGGTGGTGACATAGGGCGCGAAACGGGACAGTTCGGCAACCGAACGTGCAAGATCTGTGAGGGTTGCTGTCAAGCGGTGGCTTCGAGGATGCGCCAGATTTGGCGGGCTATGTAGCGTTTGAGGCTGCGGGTGATCTCGGCTGGGGTGTGGCCTTGGGTGGTGCGGCGGTTGACGTAGTCCTTGGTGGGTTGGTGGCAGCGTTGTCGGGCTTTGGCGATGGTGTGCAGGGCGGCGTTGAGGGTGCGGTCGCCGCCTCGGTTGAGGCGGTGGCGGACGGTGCGGCCGGAGCTGGCGGGGACGGGGCTGACGCCGGCGAGTGAGGCGAATGCGGCTTCGCTGCGGAACCGGCCGGGGTGTGACCAGGCGGTCAGGGTGATCGCGGCGGTGACGGGGCCGATGCCGGGTTGGTCGAGCAGGGTCGGGCAGAGTTTGTCGACCAGGGTGCGGATCTCGGTGAGGTTGGCTTTCAGGAGCCGGTCGAGGGTCAGGATCTGCTCGGCGAGGGCTGCTAGTTGACTGCGGCGTAGGTGGTCGCCGCTGTTGTCGTTGGTGAGGGTGGTGGCGTGCTGGACCTGCCGCAGGGTGCTCAGGCCACGTAGTTGGGTGCGTAGGTCGTCGTCGGCGGTGAGGATCACCGATTTGAACAGGTTGATGGTGGCGGTACGGGTGTCGCTGTAGTGGCGGCGGCAGACGTGCAGCAGGCGCAGGGATTCCCGGTCGCCGTCGATGCGGGGCACGGCGACGTGATCGGCGGCCAGCACGGCACGAGCGGCGTGCACGGCGTCCAGCGCGTCGGACTTGCCGCCTCGCCGGCGGCGGCCGGTCGCGGGTTTGGGTGCTTCCAGGACATCTTCACCCGCGGCACGCAGGACCCGTAGCAGGCCGACACCGTGACAGCGGGCACCGTCCAGGGCCCAGGCCCGCCGGCCCGTTCCCAGCACGCTCGTCTGCTGCCGGGCCCAGGCCAGCAGAACAGCGGCACCGTCGGCGGTGGCCGGCACGGTGATCTCGGCCAACACGGTCCCGACCGGGGTGCTGACCACAGCGGTGTGCGTATCGGTATGGGTATCCACACCGATAACCGCGTCGACACGGTCGGCCAGGCGATCTGTCAGGATGCAAGACACGGACGCTTCTCCCTTGCACGGGACGACGTTCGGACGGCGTCGGCCCGGGAGACGATCACCCGGCGGCATATCTGTGATGAGTCACGCGATACCAGTCGCGGACAGGCTTCTGATCAGGCCAGCAAGGTGGGCCGGGCCGACGCCGGTAACCCACGAGGACAAGTCGCACTCCACGGCACACCCTCTGACGGCGGCCAGATCTTGCATGAGTCACTCGTCGATCACCGACGTCGAACCCTACCGATGCCAGCCTCCCGGAACCGGCCCACCTATAGAAGCGTCGGCGCGGCGTGGGGCGGGCGCGGGTGTGGCGGGGTTAGACGTCGATGTTGAAGCGTTGCAGGACCGAGGGGGCGATCAGGCCGGCGGTGGCGAGGGCCGCGACCACGGTCAGTACGGCGCGTAGCACGACGACCTCGGCCTTGCTGCCGGTCCGCAGCGCGATGCTGTTCGGGAGACCGATCATCGTCCACATGCGGCGGCGGATCGGGATCGGCCAGAGGATCGGCACCCCGGCCTTAGTGATCATGTCGCCGAGGATGTGCACGAAGCAGCCCACCCCGACGGCCGTACCGATCAGCGGATAACCGCGCCCGCCGGGCAGGTTGGCGAAGGTGAACCAGGCGGCTCCGGCCGACGCGAGCGTCACGATCACCCAGCCCGCCCGTTCGGCCCACTCGTCGAAGAGTCCGCGCAGGGCCAGGCCGAACATGAAGAACAGGATCGTGATCACCGCCCACTTGCCGTACGCGGCGCAGAGCGCGGTCGTGCCCCAGCCGACCAGCAGCGTGAACGGAAGCGTGTGGGTGAGCGTCCGGTGTCCGTTGTTGCGACGCGGGTCCTTGCTGAGCTTCGTCGCGTAGTAGACGCCGAGTGAGATCTTCTCCATCACCTCGGCGATGAACAGCGAGAAGACCCCGAACGTACGGGCGACGGTGGCACCACCCTGGTTGCGGGTCACCTTGCCGGACAGGTCGAGGTCCGGAAAGAGCGCCCCACCCGCGCACACCGCTGTGCCCACCGCCAGCGCCAGCGGCGACTGGTGGTAGTCGGCGAACTGGTCCAGCGCCCAGGACCCGGCCAGCCATACCGCCGCGCCGGACAGCGCGTGCGACGGTCCCATCATCTTCGGCTCACCCTCCCCAGGGATCTTGAGCGCCAAAACTACGCCACTGTAGTCAGCGCCGGTGTCGCAGGGGCGTCAGTTCGATCGTCCACAGCGGACAGTGTCAGAGGGTGGGCGTGAAGCTCTGCCGGATCATCACGAAGTATGCCGCGTTGACCTGCCAGTCGAACTCCTTTGTCAACCACGAGACGGTGTAGGCGCGTGCGGCCGAGGTGTTGGCGAGCAGCCGGATGCTGTGCACCCGGTCGCCGGCGGCGTTCTCCCAACTGCACTCCCAGAGGGCCCCGCCGTCGAAGACGTCAAGCGTGGAGATGTCGACCTTGCGGTAACCGGGTAGCGCCTCGGCTTCGACGAGTCGCTTCTCCTCGGCCCTCAGGTGCGCCAGCGGATCGGTCCATGCCGGTCCCGCCTCGACGCTGAGCACGCGCGCCCCGCTGGGCTCCCGGAAACAGGTCACCGCCCCTTCGGTCCAGCGTGCCCAGCCCACCGGGGCGGCGATGCGGAAGCCGGTCGGGTCGTCGTGCCAGGTCCAGCCGTCCCGCAGCCCGTACCTTGCGTCCTTCGGTGGTGGCACCGAGGGCACCGGCGTGGCTGTCGGTGGCGGGGGCGTGGCGCATGCGAACGCGGCCGGTCGGGTGGCGGTCGCGCCGCCGCCGGAGCCGGACGGGGGCGTGCGGTCGTCCGGGCCGTCCAGCAGTGCCGCCGTGACGCCACCGGCGACGAGCAGGGCCACCGCGGTCGCCGCGCCGCCCCACGCGATGATCCGTCCGCGTCGACCCACGGCGCGGTCCGCCGGGCGGTGGACCGACCTCGCCGGGTCCGGTGCGGGATCGTTCGCGTGTGCCGGGGCGGACGGCGCGGCCCGGGTCGCGCCGCGGACCGCTGCCACCGCGGTGGACCGTGCCGACGCGGGCCGGTCGTGGTCGGCCGCCGCCGCGCGCAGCAGTGGCTCGGCCTCGGCGGCGGTCAAGCGCCGCCAGGGGTCGCGCTGCAACAGGCCGCTGATCACCGGGCGCAGGGGGCCGGCCCGGCGCATCGGATCCGGCGGCTCGGTGGCCAGCGCGCTGAGCGTGGCCATCGCGCTGGACCGGGCGTACGGGGACTGCCCCTCGACCGTCGCGTAGAGCGTCGCGCCCAGCGACCACAGGTCGGTACGCGGGTCCGACACGCCGTCGCGCGCCCGCTCCGGTGCGACGAACTGCGGAGAGCCGAGCACCAGGCCCGGGCCGGTCATCGCCCCGTCGCCACCGTCGAAGGTGGCGAGGCCGAAGTCGGTGAGCACCACCCGCCCGTCCTCGGCGACCAGCACGTTGTGCGGCTTGACGTCGCGGTGCAGGACACCTGCGGTGTGCGCGGCCCGCAGCGCGGCGAGCACCGCGAGCCCGATCTGGGCCGTGCGAGTGGGATTGAGCGGACCCTCGGCGTTGATGATCTGCTGCACCGACCGGGACGCCACGTACTCCATCACGATCCACGGGTTCTCGCCGTCGTGCACCACGTCGTACAGCCGGACGACGTTGGGGTGGTTGAGCCGCGCGGCGGTACGCGCCTCGCGGAGCGTGCGCAGCCGTAGCTCCGCGCGCTCGGCCTCGGCCAGCCAGGCCGGCGGCACGACCTCCTTCACCGCCACGTCCCGGTGCAGCATCTCGTCGCGGGCCAGCCACACCCGGCCCATCCCGCCGGTGCCGACCAGGTCGAGCAGCCGGTACCGACCCGCGATCAGCAACTGCTGCACGGTCGCTCCCCCTCGGTCACCCTGAGTTACACGATAGCCACCGTCGTCGGATTTCTCATCCGCTGAGCGGCCTCGATCCACGCCGGACGGAGGGCCGGGCAGGGCCATACGGCGCAGGTCAGCGGGGTGGTCGGAAACTCTTTCGCAGGGTTGCCCAGTCCCCGTCGGCGGTCGTCCAGTCGCGGTCTCCAGTGATCCAACCCAACATCCAGCGCGACTCACCCACAATCTGTTGTCGGGCGTGGATCGGCGGGCCGCCCTCCGGGGCGTTCCACCGACACTCCCACTCCGCGCCGCCGTCGCCGGGGGCGAGCCGGATCTCGTCGTAGCCGGGCAGCGCGCCGGCCCGGGCGGCCCCGTCGCGGGCCGCGCGCAGTCGGGTCATCGGGTCGGCCGCGCCGCCCTCGGCGACGCTCAACGCCCGGCCGGTCGCCGGGTCCTGGAAGCAGGCCACCGCGCCTTCCCGGGAGTAGTACCAGGTCGCCGGGACGGAGACGCGGAAGCCGGTGCTGTCGGTATGCCACACCCATCCCGGTGGCGGCCGGAACCGCTCGCCCGCAGCGGGTGACCCGGCCGTGACCGGTACGCCGACGACATCCGGGCGCACGCAGGGAAACGGTGGCGGGGGCACGTTGCGGCCGCCGGGCGGTGGCCGACCCGGGCCGCCGCGGTGTGGGCCGCCCCGGTCGTCGCCGTACCCCCCGTCCGGCCCTCGACCGTCGTCCACCCGCTCGTCGGTCGGGGTGGGGGACGATCCGGCCGTGTCGGTCGGGGCGTCACCGGACACGGCCAGCGCGGTGCCGACCCCGGCGGCCGCCGCCACGAGCAGTGCCGTGACGACCAGCGCGGCCCGCCGGGCCGCTGGCCGGCGGGCCGCTCGCCCCGGCGCGGTGCCGGTGGCGGCGTCCTGCGGGTACCGGACGTCCGGGTCGACGCGCGGGCGATCCTCGGGTACGTCTCCGGGCGGCTCGACGCCGGAGCCGATCGGGTCGGGCACGGGCTGCGGGGTGGCGGGGTGCGCAGCTTCCCTGGCAGTGGACGAGACGCCGGTCGGGCCGGCGGCGGCGGCGAGCAGCCGGCGGGCCTCCTCGTGGTCGATACGGTCGTGGGGGTCGCGGCGCAGCAGCCCGTCGAGCACCGGTGCGAGCGGACCGGCGTGCGGGGCCGGGTCCGGTGGGCCGGCCGCGAGCGCGCTGAGGGTGGCCATCGCGTTGCTACGGGCGTACGGGGAGCGGCCCTCCACGGCGGCGTGCAGGGTGGCGCCCAGCGACCACAGGTCGGCCGCCACCGTGGACACCCCCTCGGCGGCCCGCTCCGGGGCGACGTACTGGGGGGAGCCGAGCACCATCCCGGGGCGGGTCATCGCGCCGTCCCCACCGTCGAAGGTGGCCAGTCCGAAGTCGGTGAGCATCACCCGGCCGTCGTGGGCGACGAGCACGTTCTGCGGCTTGATGTCGCGGTGCAGCACCCCGGCGAGGTGCGCGGCCTCCAGGGCGTCGAGCAGGGCCAGGCCGATCCGGGCGGCGCGGGCCGGCTCCAGGGGGCCTTCGGCGTCGAGCACGTCCTGCAGGGTGCGCGACGGGACGTACTCCATCACGATCCACGGACTGCCCTCGACCTGGACGACGTCGTAGAGCCGGACCACGGCGGGGTGGTTGAGCCGGGCGGCGGTGCGCGCCTCGCGCAGGGTGCGCGAGCGCAACTCGGCCCGCTCGTGGTCGGCCAGCCAGTTCGGCGGTACGACCTCCTTGACCGCGACCTCGCGGTGCAGCATCTCGTCGTGGGCTCGCCAGACCCGACCCATACCCCCGCGGCCTACCAGGTCGAGCAGCCGGTACCGACCGGCGATCAGCACCTGCGCACGCTCCTTCTCAGCCGCTGTCCGGGTTTACACCCTAACCAGCGGATCGGAACGTACCTATAGGTCGTCCGACCTACCTCAGGAGGCGGCGTGGTCGGCGGCGGCGAGCAGATTGCCCTCCGGGATGGCGATCCGGTTCCGACCGCCGGCCAGCCGGGCGGCGGCCCGGCGGGCCTGGAGCGGCCCGTGTTCGCGGCGGGCGGCGGCGTAGCTGGCGGCGGTGCGGGCCGCGATGGTGGCCCATCCGTAGCGCTCGCCCACCATGGTCCGGGCCTGGCGGGCCACCCGTCGGGCGAAGACCTCGTCACCGAGCAGTCGGTCGACCGCGCCCGCGAGGGCGACCGGGTCGCTGTGTGGGAACGTCACGCCGGTGACCCCGGGTTCGACGATCTCGGCGAGGCCGCCGGTACGGGCCACCGCGAGGGGCGCCCCGGCCGCCGCGGCCTCCAGGGCCACCATGCCGAACGGCTCGTAGAGGCTGGGGACGACCGTCGCGTCGGTGGCGCCGAGGACCGCCGGCAGTTGGGTGGCGTCGAGAAAGCCGGTGAAGCGGACGGTCGAGCCGAGTGCCAGGCGGCGGGCTTCGGCCTCCAACTCGGGGCGGTACGGGCCGTCACCGGCGATCACGACGCGCAGCCCGGGGTGCCGCTCGCGCAGTCGGGGCACTGCGTGCACGAGGTGCTGGACGCCCTTCTCGTAGACCAGTCGGCCGGCGTACCCGACCAGGGGACCGTCTGCGGCGAACCGCGCGCGGGCCGACGCGACCGCGCGTGGTCGAGCCCGCCAGGCCCGGTCGTCGACGCCGTTGGGGACCACGTCGACCAGTCCGGCCGGTACGTCGAACAGCGCGCTGACCTGGTCCCGCATGTAACCCGAACAGGTGATCACCCGGGTGGAGGTGCCGCTGAGCCAGTGTTCGACGCCGTGGATGGTGCGGTTCATTTCCTCGGGCAGCCAGCCCTGGTGCCGCCCGGCCTCGGTGGCGTGCATGGTCGTGACCAGCGGCAGGTCCAGGTGCTCGGACAGGGTCACGGCGGTGTGCGCGACGAGCCAGTCGTGGGCGTGGATGACGTCGTAGGTGCCGGCCTGGGTGGCGCGCAGGGCGGTGCGGGTGAGGGTGTGGTTGAACGCCATCGTCCACGCCAGCAGCGAGCCGGTGGCCAGGGGGAACGCGACGGGGTCTTCGGGGGCGCGCAGGATGTGGACGCCGTCGGCGTACTCCTCAAGGGGTGCGCCCTCGGCGTGCCGGGTGACGACGGTGACCTCGTGGCCGGCGGCGGCCAGGGCCACGGAGAGAGCATGGACGTGGCGGCCGAGGCCGCCGACGAGCACCGGCGGGTACTCCCACGACAGCATCAGCACCCGTAGCTGGCGGGCGGGGTTGATGTCGATCACGTGGGCGTCGGGTGACATGCGGCCCCCTTTGAGTTGTCCCCGGGCGCGCGCCGACCGACACCGGAGTCGATGTCGCCGTCGCGTCTGGATCGGGGCCAATCCTGCCGGCGCCGAGATAACCAGCGGAGACACCGCCGTTGCGGTCATGTAAAGCGCTACTGGCCTTTTCGGCGCACCCGCAGCAGCTCGGCCACCGACCACGCCTGGAACGGGCAGCCGGTCGCGGAGTGCGGCGCGACACCGTCGGCCGTCTCACTTACCGATCCTAGCCCATATTCGGTCAGATGGGACTCAATACCAATCAATACGTCATCGACTGACATCTTGCCCCGGCGGGCGGCGTCCACGTACGGCCCGAGCAGCCACGGCCAGACGGTGCCCTGGTGGTAGCCGCCGTCCCGCTCGGCCGGGCCGCCCCGATGGCGACCCACGAACTCGGGCGCATCCTCCGCGAGGCTGCGCGGCCCGAGCGGGGTGAGTAGCCCGGTCGCGATCCGGCGCAGCGTCGCCTCGTCCGGCTCCAGCGGCGCGAACGGCAACGACCAGGCCAGCAACTGGTTGGGGCGCAGCGCGTCGTCGTCGTGCAGGGCGGCCCCACCCAGCGGGTACGCCGGCGCGGGCGCGTCCAGCACGTCGTGCAACCAGCCGGTCGGGGCCGGGAACCGCTCCCGGAACGAGGCGGTGGCCGACCCGTGCAGTCGCCACAACTCACCCGCGTCCTGCCCGGCCAGCTCGGTCAACTCGGCGAGTCCGGCCAGCCCGTTGATCCACAATGCGTTGACCTCGACCGGCTTGCCCGTGCGCGGGGTGACCGGCACGCCGTAGACCCGGGCGTCCATCCAGGTCAGGGCGGTACCCGGGGCACCCTGGCTGAGCAGGCCGTCGGCCGAGTCGACGGCGATCCCGTACCGGGTGCCGGCCACGTGCGCGTCGACGACCCCGCGCAACGCGGGCAGCAACTCGTCGCCGAGATCGGTGTCGCCGGTGACCGTCACATGCCGGCTCACCGCGTGCAGGAACCACAGCGTGCCGTCGACGGTGTTGTACTCCACCCGGCCGGTGTCGGCCGTGTTGGCGAGCATCCCCTCGGAGAGGGTCGCCGCGTACGCCCGCAGCAGCTCCCGCCCCTCGGTGGCCCGGCCCGTGCCGAGGAACAACCCCTCGTACGAGATCATCGTGTCCCGCGACCAGGCCCCGAACCAGGGATATCCGGCCACCACGTCGACCGGTGCCTGCCGGGTACGGACCACGAACGCGTCGGCGGCCAGCGCCAACGTCGCGTCCACCGCGTCGGCCGGCTTCGCCGTCGCCACCACCTGCCGGTTGCGGCGGCGGGCCGTCGCCACGATCTCGACGGCCGGCGGCGGCTCCTCGTCGAGCGGCGCGGCCCAGGCCCGCACCGACACCGTGTCACCGGGGCGTTCCAGCTCGCCGGCGAAGCGGCCCGCGTACCAGAGGTCCTCGTCCGGGTGCAGCCCCCGATTGGCCTCCTCGCGGTGGTGCACGCCCAGCCACCACTGCCCCTCCGGCGCCCAGCCGGGGCCGGCGAGCCGGTACGCGCCCTCGACCACCGCGCCGTCGGCGACCGTCTCGACCTGCGGCGTCGGCCCGTCGGCCCGCCGCTCGCCGTGCGCGTCGCGCCAGGTGCAGGCGGCGGACAGCTCCAGCCGGACCGGACCACCGGCGACCAGCCGGTGCACCACGGCCACGCAGGAGCGGCCGGGCAGCATCGCCAGCTCCCGTTCGATCACCACCGCGCCGATCCGCCACCGCCAGCGGGGGAGCCCGTCGACCAGCTCGAAGCGCTCCAGCAGCTCGAATCCGCGCGGGTCGACGTCACCGGAGGACCACTCGTGCGCGCCGAGGCGTACCCGGGCCCCGGACGGCAGGGTGACGGCCGGGTCGAGGCTGACCAGTCCCACCTGGCGGGAGGCGGGAGTGTCGCCCGGCACCACGAGCAGACCGTGGTAGCGGCGGGTCCGCAACCCGCCGACCGTGCCCATCGCGTACCCACCGAGGCCGTCGGGCACCAGCCACTCCCGGCTGGAGGCGCTGGTCAGGTCGCCGCAGACCTGCGGACCGAAAACAATGTCGATCAACTTTCCTCCACCGCCGTCGAGGTGTAACACGCCACGGCGAGAATGGCCGCTGTGGTGAAGTACCGCGGCGGCGTCGAAGATGTGCACGTGATCACTGACGGATCGTCCTCCGACGCCTCGCCACCCGACGCTGAGCGGCTTCGGCTCGCCCAGGCCGACTCGGGGGAGCAGGACTGGCGTGCATGGGGTCCCTATCTGTCCGAACGGGCGTGGGGGACGGTGCGGGAGGACTACAGCGAGCACGGTACGGCGTGGGACTACTTCCCACACGACCATGCGCGGTCCAGAGCCTACCGGTGGAACGAGGACGGCATGGCCGGCGTCTGCGACGACCGACAGACGTTCGCCTTCGCCCTGGCGCTGTGGAACGGCAAGGACCCGATCCTCAAGGAGCGGATGTTCGGCCTGGGCGGCGACGGCGGCAACCACGGGGAGGACGCCAAGGAGTACTGGTGGTACCTCGACAGCACCCCGACGCACTCCTGGATGCGCTGGCGCTACCACTACCCGCAGGCCGCCTTCCCGTACGACGAACTCGTCGCGGTGAACGCGCTGCGCGGCCGGGACGACACCGAGTACGAGTTGGTGGACACCGGCATCTTCGACGACGACCGGTACTGGGCGGTGACCGTCGACTACGCCAAGGCGTCCCCGACCGACCTCTGCATGGTGATCACCGTGGCCAACCGGGGCGATGCGGCGGCAACCCTGCACGTGCTGCCCACCCTCTGGTTCCGCAACACCTGGGCCTGGGGGTTGCCCGGCGGCGACCGGATTCCCCGGCTGACCGGTGAGGGCACCCGACTGGTCGGCGAGCACCGGGTGCTCGGCCAACTGCTGCTCGAGGGGGACGGCGGCCCGGTGCCGCTGCTCTGCGACAACGACACCAACGCCGAGCGGCTGTGGGGCCTGCCGGGCCGCTCGCCGTACCCGAAGGACGGCATCAACGACCACGTCGTCAACGGCGCGCCCACGGTCAACCCGGCCCGCGAGGGCACCAAGGGCGCGCTGCACTACGTGCTCGACGTGCCGGCCGGTGGGCAACGCCAGATCCGGCTGCGGTTGACGCGTACCGCGTCGCCCCCGGCCGCCGGCCCGCCGCCGCCCGCGGACCTGCGCGACGGCTTCGAGGCGGTGGTGTGGGCCCGGCGGGCCGAGGCCAACCGCTTCTTCGCCGACGTGATCCCGCAAGCCGCCACCGCCGACGAGGCGTTGGTGGCCCGACAGGCCATCGCCGGGCTGATGTGGGGCAAGCAGTTCTACCACTTCGACGTCAAACGCTGGCTGGACGGCGACCCCGGCTCGACACCGCCGGCCGGACGTCGGCACGGGCGTAACAGCGCCTGGTGGCACATGACCAGCTTCGACGTGATCTCCATGCCCGACCCCTGGGAGTACCCCTGGTACGCGGCCTGGGACCTGGCCTTCCACTGCGTGAGCATCGCCCGGGTCGACCCGGGCTTCGCCAAGGAGCAGATCCTGCTCCTGCTGCGCGAGTGGTACCTGCACCCCAACGGGCAGATCCCGGCGTACGAGTGGGCGTTCGGCGACGTGAACCCGCCGGTGCACGCCTGGGCGGCGCTCAAGGTGTTCGAGATCGACGGCGGCAAGGACTTCGAGTTTCTGGGCCGGGTGATGCACAAGCTGCTGCTCAACTTCACCTGGTGGGTCAACCGCAAGGACACCGGCGGCAACAACGTCTTCGAGGGCGGCTTCCTCGGGCTGGACAATGTCGGGCCGTTCGACCGCTCGGCGGCGCTGCCGGTGGCCGGCGTGCTGGAGCAGTCCGACGGCACCGGCTGGATGGCCATGTACGCGCTCAACCTGCTCGACATGGCCATCGTGCTGGCCGAGCACGACCGGACCTGGGTGGACACGGCCACCAAGTTCTTCGAGCACTTCCTCTACATCGCCGCCGCCGCGTACGAGCAGGGGCTGTGGGACGACGAGGACGCGTTCTTCTACGACGTGCTGCGGCTCGCCGACGGCACGAAGGTGCCGCTGAAGGTCCGTTCGGTGGTCGGGCTGCTGCCACTGGCCGCCACCACCCGCCTCACCGCGAAGACCCTGCACCACCTGCCGGAGTTGGGCGCGCGGCTGCGCTGGTTCCTCACCAACCGCCCCGAGTACGCCGAGGTCATCGGCACCCGACGGATCGGCCCGGACGGCCGCCAGCAGCGGCTGCTGTCCATGGTCGGCCAGGAGCAGGTGGTCCGGCTGCTCGCCCGGATGCTCGATCCCGACGAGTTCCTCTCCGACTTCGGCCTCCGTACGCTGTCCCGCGCGCACCTGGACAAGCCGTTCTCGGTCAACCTCGGCGGGCAGGAGTTCTCCGTGGGCTACGAGCCGGCCGAGTCGACGAGCGGCCTGTTCGGCGGCAACTCGAACTGGCGCGGGCCGATCTGGATGCCGACGAACTTCCTGCTGATCAGCGCGTTGCGCGACTACGCCGCGTTCTTCGGGGACTACCTCCAGGTGGAGTATCCGACGCGCTCGGGGGTGAAGCTCTCGCTCGACGAGATCGCCGACGACCTGTCGAGGAGACTGATCTCGCTCTTCACCCAGGACGACTGGGGCCGCCGGCCGATCTACGGCGCGGCGCGTCTGTTCCAGACGCACCCCGACTGGCGGGACCTGGTCGCCTTCCCCGAGTACTTCCACGGCGACAATGGCGCCGGCCTGGGCGCCTGGCACCAGACCGGCTGGACGGCCCTGGTCGCCGACCTGATCCTCACCCTGCGCCGCTGACCCGCCCCGTCCACGCCCCTCCCGTCCGCGCCCCTCCCGTCCGCGCCCCTCCCGCAAGATCCGCACAGTTTCGGGGATGTTGCTGGCTCACCGCCCCCGGAAGCAGCAGCATCGCCGAAGTTGCGCGGATCTTGCCGGCGGGTTGGCCGCAGCCGTGGTCAGGCCGAGACCAGGCCGTGCTTGATCAGGCTGTCGGCGGTGTCGGTGATGGTCGTCCGCACGTCGCGCGGGCGCCAGCCCAGGACGTTGCGCGCCTTCTCGTTGCTGATCACCGGGACCTGTCCGCCCAGGGCGGCGGCGTCGCGCAGGGCCGGCTCGGTCTTCGCGGCCTCCCGGACCTCCTCGTCGCTCAGTTCCCGGGCCGGCACCTGGTCGGCGAGGCTGGGCAGGTGCCGCGCCAGCATCGTCGCCAGCTCGAAGAAGCTGATCGACGGGCCGCCGACGCCGATGAACCGCTCGCCGGCCGCATCCGGGTGCAGCATCGCGCGCAGGTGCAGGTCGACCACGTCCCGGACGTCGACCACCCCGAAGTACATCCGGGGTACGACCGGCATCGCACCGGTGAGGAACGCCCGCACCAGCCCGGTCGACGCGGACAGTCGCGTCCCGAGCAGCGGCCCGAAGATGCCGGTCGGGTTGATCACGCTCAGTTCGATGCCGCCGTTGGCGCGTACGTCGTCCCAGGCGGCACGCTCGGCGAGCGTCTTCGACCGGTGGTACGCGGGGAGGTCGTCGTCCACGTTCGTCCAGTCCGCCTCGGTGTACCGGCCGTCCGGCTTCACGGTGTAGCCCACCGCCGCGTACGACGAGGTCAGTACCACCCGGCTGACGCCGGCCCGGCGGGCGGCCCGCAGGACCCGCAGCGCGCCGTCGCGGGCGGGGCGGATCACCTCGTCGTCGTCCTTGGGCGGGGTGAACGGGAACGGCGAGGCGTGGTGCAGCACGTACCGCGCCCCGTCGACGGCCTCGGCCCAGCCGTCGTCCGCGGAGAGGGCGGCGGTGCGGAACTCGACGCGCCCGTCCGGGTCCGTGCCGCCCTGTCGGATCCGGTCGAGCACCTCGTCGCGCTGGGCCGGCTCACGGATGGTGATCCGTACCCGGTAGCCCTCGTCGAGCAGCCGCACGACGGAGTAGCCGCCGAGGTGTCCCGTCGCGCCGGTGACCAGCACCAGGGCGTCGTCGGAAGCCGAAAGCCGAATGTGGTGTGACATCTTTTGTCCCATCGTTGCTCAGAATTCCTCAAGGGCCCGTTCGACCTGCTTGACCGCCGCCGCCTCGGCGGCCCGGTCGTTCCGGTAACGGGCGTCCCACATGTCTGCCTTGCCGCGCATGTACGCCTGGCGCACCCGTAGGCGATCGATCTCGGCGGTCAGCCGGTCGGCGTGCCGGGCGAAGAGGTCGCGCTGTTCGGCGGCGGCCGTCCGGTCGCCCTCGGCGAGCAGCGCCAGGTAGCGGCGCATCTCGGCGACGCTCATCCCGGACGACCGTAGGCAGGCCAGCGCGTCGACGCGTTCGGCGAGCGCACTGTCGTAGCGGCGGTGACCGCTGCTGTCGTCGCGGGGCACCGCGCCGAGCAGACCCACCTTCTCGTAGTAGCGGAGCGTCGGCTCGCTGAAGCCCGACCGCTGGGCCATCTCCTGGATGCTGAGCGGCGCTTCGGGGGCCGCCTTCGTCGCTGCCATGGGTGAAGCGTCCCCAACTTCAAGCGCTTCAAGTCAAACGATGTGACGCACGACCCGTCGGGCTACTCGTAGCCGACGTGGATCACCAACTGGCCGTCGCGGGGTTCCGCCACCACGTAGACGGACCCGGGGTCGAGCAGCCTCGGCGGCAGGTCCTGCTGCTCGGCGAGGCCCATCGTCTCGGCCAACTGCTGTGGTGACTGGCCGGCCGCAGGTGCCACGGTGACCTGCCAGGAGCACCCGCCGGAGCCACACGTCTGACTCTCGTCGACGACGGTCGCCCCGGCGGGCACGTCCGGGATCCGCCACTTCGGCGGCAACGATCCCTCGTCGCCGAACGCCCACAGCGACAGGAACCACAGGCCCCAACCGCAAGCCAGCAGGCCCACGACGCCGAGCCCGGCCAGGAGAAGGCGTCGAGGCGATGTCATCGGGCCAGGCTAGCGAGGCGTTGCGGAGATCCCGTGGAGGTCAGCCGGTGAAGGGCTCGGGGCCGAGTCGGCCCCAAGCCACGAAGGCGGCCAGGGCGAGGTACACCGCGACGAACCGCGCCGCCCGGTAGCGCAGGGTCCTGACGAAGCCGTCGCTGGCGTCCCCGGTCCACCCGCCGCCGCGGTGCGGGGCCAGCTTCTTGCGGCCGGTGAAGGACGACGCCGGTCAGAACGGCGGCATCGAGGCCTCGCGGGGCCGGTGACGGGATCGTCGGGTGTCCACGGCGGCGACGCCGAGCAGCACCAGCGCGGCGGCCCCACCGGCGGGGAGCGGCGGCAGGGGGAGGGTCACCGGTATCAGCAGGGCGAGGGCCAGCAGGCCGACCGGCCGGGACCGGGAGACCCGGTCGAACACCTGGTACTCCAGGGCCGCGCGACCGGCGAGGAAGAGTGCCGGGCCGCCGAGGATGGCGATCAGCCAGGCCGCCGGGAGGTGGCCGAACGGCTCGGTGATGTAGAGCTCCATCCCCACGCCGGTCAGCACGATTCCCGCGATCATCGCCAGGTGCGCGAACGCCATCTGGGTGGCGAGCCGGGCGGCGTCACCGGAGGTGCCGATGGCGGTGTCCAGCGTGCCGCCGGCCAGGTGGAAATAGATCCGCCACAGCAGGACCGTCGTCGCCAGCGCGAGCACGAAGGCGGCCGTCTGCGCGGTGTGGAAGCTGCCGCCGCTGAAGGCCAACCCGATCACGAAGATGGCCTCGCCGAGCGCGATGAGCAGGAACTGCTGGTACCGCTCGGCCAGGTGCTCGGCCGCGATCCCCCGCACGCCGAGCCGCTGCGCGCCGAGTCGGGGGGTCGGCCACCCGAGGTACGACCCGGTGTAGTCCAGCCCGACGGCGACCGCCCAGAGCCAACCGCGGACGTCGCCGTCGTTCACCAGTCCACCGACGAGCCAGAACGGCGCGCTCAGGCCGAGCCAGAACATGATGCGGATGGTCTGCTGCGGGTCCGGCCGGCCGTGAGCGGCGATGTGGAAGTACACCACCCGTCCGATCTGGAGGGTCACCAGCGTGATGGCGAAGAGGGAGGCCCGCGCGCCGAATCCGTCGGGCACGGCGACCGCCATGGTCATCGCGCCCGCCATCGTGATGACGATGACCGCCTGCACGATCATCGCCTCCGGGTCGAGCCAACTGGTCGACCAGACCGTCAACGTCCAGACCGCCCAGAGTGCCAGGAACAGCACCAGCGCCTGACCGAGGCCGGCGAACACGCCCCGCTCGCCCTCGGTGAAGTCGTGGATCAGCCGCAGCGAGATCCGGGTGAGGGCGAAGACGAAGACGAGATCGAGGAACAGCTCCAGGAAGGTGGCCCGTTCACGGGTGCCCGCCTCGCGCACCAGCCCGCCACCGGGGATCTCCCTCACCCGCCGACCGCCTCGGTGGGCGGACGCCGTCGAACGACCACGTGCCCTCCCGTCGCGGTGACCCCATCGGCGCTAACGACCGACAAGCGGGAACGGCAGCGCCCTGGTCGATTAGTCACCATTCCGTCAGCAGGCGGATGCGGACAGTGCGGGTCGTTACGCTCGGTCGGTGTCCGTACCTGCCGAGGTCATCGAGCACGAGCGACGCCTGCACATCGTCGCCGCCGCCCGCGAGCTGGCCGAAGCCGAGGGCTGGGTCGGCCTGAGCGTCCGTCGGGTCGCCGAACGGGCCGACATGGACCTCGGCGACCTGTACCGGCACTTCGCCGACCAGGAGGCGGTGCTGGCCGCGGTCGCGGTGCACGGCTTCGCCGATCTGGCCGCCGCGCTGACCGCCGCGCACGCCGACAACCCGTGCCCCGAACGGGCCTGGGCGGTGATGGCTTCCGCGTACCTCGACTTCGCGTACGCCAATCCGGCTGTCTACGACGCGATGCTCGCGCTGACCCCGGACCTCGCGCTCGGCGCGGCCGGGGTGCCGGCGGCGCCGCGAGCCGTTTTCGCCGCGCTACGGGCGGCGCTGCTCCCGCTGGCACAGGGCCGTGACCCGGACACGCTCGCGGAGGTGGGTTGGAGCCTGCTGCACGGCGTCGTCATGCTCACCCGCGGTGGTCGTCTGCGCCCGGAGGCGCAGGAGGAGCGGGAAGCGATGATCACGGAGAGGCTGCTGTGGTGGCCCTGCCCGACGAGCGAGAACCCGGTGGGTGCGGGGCAGGCGATGCCCTAGAGTCGCGTCCGCCCGATCATGATCGTGAGGAGGGGTCGGTATGACCGTCGACCAGGAAGCCCGCCGACGGGCACAGGTGCTGATCTTCGACGCGGACGACACGTTGTGGGAGAACAACGTCGTCTTCGAGCGGGTGATCGACGACTTCCTGGCCTGGATCGACCACCCCACGATGGACCGGACGGAGATCCGGGCGATCCTCGACGACATCGAGCGGGCCAACGCGGTGGCGCACGGGTACGGCAGCAAGGTGTTCCTGCGCAGCCTGGGCGACTGCCTGGCGCGGCTGCGCGACCGGCCGGCCACCGAGGCCGAGCGCCGGGAGATCGACCGGCTCGCCCTGGCGCTGGTGGAGCACCGGGTGGAGCTGATGCCCGGTGTGGCCGAGGCCCTCGACGAGTTGGCGCAGCGGCACAAGCTGCTGCTGCTGACCAAGGGCGACCGGGAGGAGCAGCAGCGCAAGCTGGACGCGTGCGGCCTGCTGCACCACTTCGGAGCCGCGCACATCGTCGCCGAGAAGGACGTCGACACGTACCGGTGGCTGGTCGGTGAGCACGGGTTCGAGCCGGCCCGGGCGTGGATGATCGGCAACTCCCCGAAGTCCGACATCCTGCCGGCGCGGGCGGCCGGACTGAACGCGGTGTTCATCCCGAACGAGAACACCTGGGTGTTGGAGGACGACGAGCTGGACCCGACCGACGCCGGAGTACTGCGGCTGGCCGCCTTCCGGGACCTGCTGGACCACTTCTGACCGTCGAATCCGAACAGCGTCGGCGATCATGGTCGCGTTACGCGCCGGTGCCGCTTTTTGCCCTTGAGATCAGTCACGTCGCCGCTGGCCCGACAGCGCTTGTCCGGCTCGGCGCGATCCGCCTAGCCTGAGCCGGCGTTCGCGGCCTTTCGGGGTGTGCCGCGGACGCACCGGCGTCCGACAGGTGGGCACCGTGGAGCTGAGTGCAGGGCGGCCGGGCCTCCCCACCGAGCCGCGAGGCGTCGTGCCGCGCCCGCGCGCGCGGTGACATGCCGGAGCTGTCCGCTCCCCCGCCGGACGGCCGGGGGTCAGGACCGGGTAGTTGCGGACCCGGTCCTGACCCGGCCAGATCGTCAGGCGCGGTGCCGACCGTCGCCCGCGTGGTGGCCGTCCGACTCTCCCGCGCTGCCGCGGACGATCGAGATCGCCACCCGGCAGAACTCGTCCATGTCCGGGTTGAAGCCGGCCGCGATGTCGGGGTGCAACCCGGAGCGGGTCTCGTCCAACAGCCGCTGGCAGACCTGCTCGACCGGCTCGCCCGCGTAGTTGGCGCGAATCCGGTCGGTGGCTGCCTGGAGAGCCGAGGTCAGCTGGTCCTCCAACGGGCCGCGCAGCTTCTGCTGCACGGGATCGAGCCCGCGTGGGTCGAGCGTGACATGTGGCTCCGACATCGGTGCTCCCTTCGTCGGCGTCCGCGATACCCCACCGCGGCCGTCGGTCAAACGCCGGTCGGCACGGCGGCGACCCGCACCTGGTAGGAGAATTCCTCCGCCGGCTCCTCGTGGTACGACAACCGGCGGATCTGCCGGTCGTCGTCGTAGAGGGCGACGTCCACCAGGACGCCGAGATGTGCCAGGCCGATGGTGGACACCCGCTTCTTGTCCTGGAGCACCGCGCAGACGCCGCCGAGCAGGGTGCTGGCGTCGGACGTACGGTGCCCGGGCGGGCACCGCAGCACCACGTCCACCTCGATCGGCCCGGGCAACGGCGTCCAGCCGGTGCGCTGGGCCGCGCCCAGGGCGGCCTGGAGCAGGGTGCGGACCCTCGTCGCCTGCCGGTGCCCGGCGGCGAAGATGGACAACGCTTCGGTCTTGACCGGTGGCAGGCCGCTCACCTCGAACGTCAGGGCGAGAGCGCGGGTGTCCTGCACGGCGGCACCTCCCTCGTTGGGGACGATCCTGCCGAACCGGTGCAGTGGCGGAAGGGCGTTCCCGCGATAACCAACCGATCGGGCAGGCTGGGTCGGCCGGAGGCGTTTCGACGGCGACGGCGAACGCGCTGGCTGCGGCGCTGGGAAAGACGCTAGTGCACCGCGCCCGCCCTCGGTAGTCGGTCGTTCACCCGGTGGTCGGCGGCGCGAAGGCGCAGAACTCGTTGCCCTCCGGGTCGGCCAGCACCCACCAGCGCGCCCTGTCGACCGGCTCGCGCAGCAGCGTCGCCCCCGCTGCCAGCAGCGCGGTCGGCTCCGGGGCCGTCATCTCGACGTCCCAGTGCATCCGGTTCTTGACGGTCTTGGGCTCGTCGACCCCGTCGAACACCCACGCCTGCCAGGGGAAACCGGCGGCGCCGTGCAGCGACGAGGTGTTCGGACCGGACCCGGTCGTGCCGCCCAGCAGGCCGGCCCACCAGGCCGCCTGCGCCGCCGGGTCGAGGGCGGCCACCACCAACTCGACCGGGCCCGGTCGGGCCTCGTCAACGGCCGGGAGCACGCAGAACTGGTTGCCCTCCGGGTCGGCCAGCACCCACCGCCGGACGTCGCCGCCCGGCTCGCGCACCGACTGCGCGCCGGCCGCCAGCAGCGCCGCCGGGTCCGCGTCGCAAAGGCGCAGATCCAGGTGTACGCGGCTGAGCCCGACCCGGGGCTCGGGAACCCGGTTCACCCAGATCGACTCGGCTGGTGAGCGGGCGTTGCGGGGATCGACCCGGGTGTCGCCGTCACCGGCGTCGGCCACGTCGGCGTCGAGCACCCGCGCCCAGAAGCCGCCCAGCGCGAGCGGATCGGCGGCATCGAGGCAGAGCTCCTTGAAACGTGCGATCACCGCCCCAGCATGCCCGGTCTCGGTGTGCCCGTGGGTCCACGACCCGCGCGACGGAGTCGGTGCCGCACGAAGCCTCGTCGATCAAGGAGTTGTGGTGGGTGACAAAACTACTCACGCAACCCAAGCCGGGCACCATAACTCCATGATCGACCGGGGCCTGCGAGATCGACCTGTCCGTCCGTCCGTCCGTCCGTCCGTCCGTCCGTCCGGCCGGCCGGGCGGGGTGGGGGTGGGGGTGGGGGTGGGGGTGGTTAGCGCTGCTTGGCGTACTCGATGAACGCCTTCCACGCCGTCGGGGTGACGTGCAGGGTGCCGCCGTCGCGGTCCTTGGTGTCGCGCACCAGCACGACGTGCGGCAGGTTGTCGGCGACCTCGACGCAGGAGCCGCCGTTGCCGCCGGACCGGGTCGACTTGCGCCACCGTGGGGTCAGGGTGTCCATGACTTCGCCACTTCCTTGATCAGCTCGATTGACGGCCGGCGGGGGAGCGCCTCGTTGCGGACGATCTCCCACGTCTTCGCCAGCTTAGCGACGTCGGTCGACGCGTCGACGAACTGCGCGATGAGCTGGTTGTCGGCATGTGCCACCCGCTCGCCGTCGGGCATCTCGGCGATGATGAACTGTCCGGCCAACCCCAGGTACATGCCAGCGTCCACCGGGACGACGTGCACCTGGATGTGCTCCTGGGCCGCCAGCTCCACCAGGTGCTCGCACTGCTCGGCCATGAGTCCCGGCTGGTCGAGCACCGGGCGGCGCAGCACCGCCTCGTCCAGGACGGCGATGAGCTGCGGCGGGTGCGGTCGGTGCAGGATCGCCTGCCGTTCCAGCCGGGACGCGACGATCCGGTCGACGTCCTCGGCGTCGAACCGGCCGCCGGCCAGCGTGGCGCGGGCGTACCGCTCGGTCTGCAACAGGCCCGGCACGTACGCCAACTCGAACCAGCGCAGCGTGGTCGCCTCCCGCTCGAACTCGATCCACTCGCGCAGCCACGCCGGCTCGGCGTCGAGCCGACCCAACCGCTCCAGCATCCGCTGGAAGCGTTCTCCGGTCCGGTGGTGGTTGTCGACGGCCCGCATGTACTCCTTCGTTGGCGGTCGCCCGCCCGTCTCGACGGAGCTGACGTGCGAGCCCGAGTAGCCGATGCCCCGGCCGAAGTCGTCCTGGCTGAGCCCGGTCTCCGCCCGCAGCAGGCGCAGTTCCTCCAGCACGTAGTCGGTCACTGTCCCCATCGACTCCCCAATCTCTGCCCGACCTGAGGCGGCGTGTCCTTCGTGGCTGCTCGACCGGATCGCTGAGCTGCACGGATGCCGCGAGCACGTATCGACCGTAGTCGGGACTTCGCAGACTGTCACCAGTGGCGGGTCCGCTGGTGGCTGCAATGGCGGTGGCGGGCTCTGCCCCGGGGTCGCTCCCGTCGCCCCCTTGCGGGAGCGGCCCCCCTTTTCGAATCCCGAGGAGGACGATGTGCCGAGCCCGACAGACCATCACGACGACGCACGGAGGCGGTGGTGGTGATCCGTCCGCCCGTTCCGCACGTCGCCATGCGTCCGCTGTGGCGGTGCCGCAACTGTGGCCGGGAGTGGCCCTGCCAGCCGGCCAAGCTCGCCCTGCTGACGGAGTACCGGACCAACCGAACCGGGTTGCTGATCTACCTCGGCACCCTGATGAACGAGGCGACCCATCAGCTCACCCAGCTTCACCCGGACCACCCGCCCGCCCGGATGACCGAGCGCTTCCTCTCCTGGGCGCGGGCGCGAGGCTGAGCGCCTGTCCCACCTCACCGGGCTGAGAGGGGGTGGGGGTGGGCATGCCGTGTTGCCGGCAGGTTTCGGGGCGTGGCGGGTGGGGCAGTGTAGCCGCACGGAGTATCCGAGCGGGGCATTTTCGCAGCTCCTGGGCTCGGAGACCGCTCACCGTGCGCCGGGGCACGGATGCCCTCCCCGGTCTGTTGCGCAAGAGAGGGGGAGGCGATGACGGACCCCGCAACGGCCCGACAACGGCGTCACCCGGCGTTCCGGGTTGGCGCGACGGCTGCCGCGCTGGCGCTGGCCGCGCCGCTCGCCGCGTGCGGCGCCGACGACGACGGCGGCACACCGACGCTCAACCTGTACTACCCGCCCGAGCAGAACCTCCAGAAGGTCGTCGACGACTGCAACAACCAGGCCCAGGGGCAGTACAAGATCGTCTACCGGGTGTTGCCCCGGCAGGCCGACGACCAGCGGGTGCAGATGGTGCGGCGGCTCGCCGCCGAGGACACCGGCATGGACATCCTCGGCCTGGACGTCACCTGGACCCAGGAGTTCGCCAGCGCCGACTGGATCCGCGAGTGGACCGGCCAGGACAAGGCCGAGGTCGAGCAGGGCACCCTCGCCGGGCCGCTGGAGACCGCACGGTACGAGGACAAGCTCTTCGCCGCGCCGAAGAACACCAACGTGCAGCTGCTCTGGTACCGCAAGGACCTGGTGCCGCAGCCGCCGACCACCTGGGATCAGATGATCACCACGGCCCGACAGCTCAAGGACCAGGGCAAGCCGTACCAGGTGCTCACCATGGGCGCGCAGTACGAGGGCCTGGTCGTTCTCTACAACACCCTGGCCGAGAGCGCGGGTGGGAAGGTCCTCTCCGACGACGGCAAGAAGGCCGTCATGGACGACGGTACGGTCCGGGCGCTGGAACAGTTGCAGCGGTTCGCCACGTCGGGCGTGACCTCACCGTCGTTCAGCAACGCCACCGAGGACCCGGTCCGGTTGGAGTTCCAGTCCGGGTCGGGCGCGTTCCAGGTGAACTGGCCGTTCGTCTATCCGGCCCTCCAGGAGGCCAACCCGGAGCTGGCCAAGCAGGTCGGCTGGGCCCGCGTGCCGGGCGTCGACGAGGGCACCCCCAGCAAGGTCACCATCGGCGGGGTGAACCTGGCCGTCAGCTCGTACTCGAAGCACCCGGAGCTGTCGTTCGAGGCCGCGCGGTGCCTGCGCAGCGCGGAGCACCAGAAGTTCTCCGCGATCAACGACGGCGTGCCACCGACCATCGAGGCCGTCTTCGACGAGCCGGAGATGACCGAGGCGTACCCGATGAAGGACACCATCCTGGAAGAGCTGAAGGACCCGGCGACCCGCCCGCTGACCCCGGCCTACCAGAGCATCTCCACCGTCATGTCGGCGATCCTGTCCCCGCCCGCCAGCATCCGCCCGCAGCAGACCGCCGACGAGCTGCGCGGTGCCATCGCCGACGCCCTGGAGTCGAAGGGGGTGCTGCCATGAGCGTCAACGCCACACCGGCCGGCGCGGACACCGTCGCCGAGGAGACCGCCCGGCCGACCGTGCCCACCCAGCGCGGCGGCGGACGCCGAAAGGCGCCGCTGAGCGAGAACAAGAAGGCCGAACGCCGGCTCGGCTGGCTGCTCTGCGCGCCCGCCGCGCTGGTCATGGTCCTGGTGACCGCGTACCCGATCATCTACTCGGTCTGGCTGTCGTTGCAGCGCTACGACCTGCGCTTTCCCGACCAGCGCGAGTTCGTCGGGCTGGAGAACTACGTCACCGTGCTCAGCAACGAGTTCTGGTGGACGGCGTTCGGGGTGACCGCGTTGATCACGGTGGTCACCGTGGCCGTCGAGCTGGTGCTCGGCATGGGGCTGGCGCTGGTCATGCACCGTACGCTGGTCGGGCGGGGCATCGTCCGGACCTCCGCGCTGATCCCGTACGGGATCGTCACGGTCGTCGCCGCCTTCTCCTGGCGGTACGCCTGGACGCCCGGCACCGGCTACCTGGCCGACCTGTTCAGCGACGGCGCTCCGCTCACCGAGCGGGCCAGCTCGCTGGCGATCATCATGCTGGCCGAGATCTGGAAGACCACGCCGTTCATGGCGCTGCTGCTGATGGCCGGGCTGGCCCTGGTGCCGGACGACCTGCTCAAGGCCGCCTCCACCGACGGCGCGACGGCCTGGCAGAAGTTCACCAAGGTGATGCTGCCGGTGATGAAGCCGGCGATCCTGGTCGCGCTGCTGTTCCGCACGCTTGACGCGTTCCGGGTGTTCGACAACATCTTCGTGTTGACCGCCGGGGGCAACGAGACCTCGTCGGTGTCGATGCTCGCCTACAACAACCTGCTGCGGGGTCTCAACCTCGGCATCGGCTCGACGATGTCGGTGCTGATCTTCATCACGGTGGCGATCATCGCCTTCGTCTTCGTGAAGCTGTTCGGCACCGCTGCCCCCGGTAGCGACGATGGGGAGAGGCGCTGACATGGCTGCGGAAACCACCACCCGGGCGAAGCTGCGGTGGGGCCTGCTGGACGTCCTCGTGGTCGTCTTCGCGCTGGTCCCGGTGCTGTGGATCGCCTCGCTGTCGTTCAAGACGCCGGCCACCCTCACCGACGGGAAGTTCATCCCCCGCGAGTGGACGCTGGACAACTACCGGACGATCTTCGACACCGACCAGTTCGTCCGAGCACTCATCAACTCCATCGGCATCGCGCTCATCGCCACGCTGATCGCGGTGGTCCTCGGTGCGATGGCCGCGTACGCCATCAGCCGGCTGGACTTCCCCGGTAAGCGGCTGCTGGTCGGCATCTCCCTGCTGATCGCGATGTTCCCGCAGGTGTCCCTGGTGTCGCCGCTGTTCGAGATCGAACGGCAGCTCGGGATCTTCGACACCTGGCCCGGGCTGATCCTGCCGTACATCACCTTCGCGTTGCCGCTGGCGATCTACACGCTGTCGGCGTTCTTCAAGCAGATCCCGTGGGACCTGGAGAAGGCGGCGAAGATGGACGGCGCCACGCAGGCCCAGGCGTTCCGGCGGGTGATCGCCCCGTTGGCCGCGCCCGGCCTGTTCACCACGGCGATCCTGGTCTTCATCTTCTGCTGGAACGACTTCCTGTTCGCCATCTCGCTGACCTCCACCGAGCGGTCCCGCACGGTGCCGGCGGCCCTGTCGTTCTTCACCGGCGCGTCACAGTTCGAGGACCCCACCGGGGCGATCTGCGCCGCCGCTGTGGTGATCACCGTACCGATCATCCTGTTCGTCCTCTTCTTCCAGCGCCGCATCGTCTCCGGCCTGACCTCCGGCGCAGTCAAGGGATAGGTGGGTAGTCATGGCTGACATCGTGCTCGACAAGGTGAGCAAGAGTTTCCCGGACGGGACCGTCGCCGTGCAGGACGTCGACCTGGAGATCGCCGACGGCGAGTTCGTGATCCTGGTCGGCCCCTCGGGCTGCGGAAAGTCCACCACCCTCAACATGATCGCCGGCCTGGAGGACATCAGCTCCGGCGAACTGCGCATCGGCGGCCAGCGGGTCAACGACAAGGCCCCCCGGGACCGGGACATCGCCATGGTGTTCCAGTCGTACGCGCTGTATCCGAACATGACCGTACGGGAGAACATGGCGTTCCCGCTGCGGCTGGCGAAGCTGGACAAGGAGACGATCAACGCCAAGGTCGACGAGGCCGCCAAGGTGCTGGAGCTGACCGCGCTGTTGGACCGCAAACCCGCGAACCTCTCGGGTGGTCAGCGGCAGCGGGTGGCGATGGGTCGGGCGATCGTCCGCCAGCCCAAGGCGTTCCTCATGGACGAGCCGCTGTCCAACCTCGACGCGAAGCTGCGGGTGCAGATGCGCACGGTGGTGTCCCGGTTGCAGAAGCAGCTCGGCACCACCACCGTCTACGTCACGCACGACCAGACCGAGGCGATGACCCTCGGCGACCGGGTGGTGATCATGCGGGGTGGCGCGGTGCAGCAGGTCGGCCCGCCGCAGGAGCTGTACGACCACCCCCGCAACCTCTTCGTGGCCGGTTTCATCGGTTCGCCGTCGATGAACTTCCTGCACGCCGCCGTGCAGGAGGGCAGCCTCCGTACCGCCCTGGGCGACGTGCCGCTCGGCGACCGGTTGCGCCGGGAGTTGGAGGGCGCCGACGCGCCCCGCGAGCTGATCCTCGGTATCCGCCCCGAGCACTTCGAGGACGCCGAGCTGGTCGACGAGGAGACCCGCCGTCGAGGGCTGGAGTTCGAGGCCCCGGTGGAGATCGTCGAGTCGATGGGCTCGGACAAGTACGTCTACTTCACCGTGGAGGGTGAGCGGGCCAGCGCCGCCGAGCTGGAGGAGTTGGCCGCGGACGCGGGTGCGGGCGACTTCGCCGGCACGGGCGGCAACCTGGTGACCCGGCTGTCCGCCGAGTCCGGCGCAACGGAGGGCGGTTCCCGTCGGGTCTGGGCCAACCTGGAAAAGATCCACCTCTTCGACCCGAACACGGGCCGCAACCTGACCCTGCCCGAGACCCCCTGACCCCACCCCGCGCCCCCGCCCTCGCCCCCGTCCCCGTCCCCGCTCCCGCCCCTGCCCCCGCCCCCGCTCCCCGCCCCGTCGATCTTGCACTTTGTGTCGTCGACATGGAGGAGAAGGTCCTTTATGTCGCAGCAGAAAGTGCAAGATCGACGGGGGCGGGGAGCGGGCGGAGGGGGAGCGGGGAGCGGGGAGCGGGGAGCGGGGAGGGGAGAGAGGGCGGGAGGGGAGCGGGGTGCGGGGTGGGGGGCGGCGTGGCAGGGTGGGTTGGTGATGGATCGGGGACTTGTCGCGCTGGCCACCGCGCACGGGGTGTCCACCTGGTACGAGGACTGGCGGCACCGCCGCGTCGAGGTCGCCGAGGAAACCGTCGTGGGCGTGCTCGGCCTGCTCGGCGTGGACGCCACCAGTCCCGCCGCGATCGCCGACGCGCTCGCTGCCGTCCGCGCGGTGGACCGGACCGCGCTGCCGCCGACCGTGGTGCTCACCGAGGGCAGGACCCGGGTGCTGCCCGGTCCCGCGGTGGTGTCCCTGGAGGACGGCGGTCGCCGGACGGTCGACGGCGAGCTGCCCGGCGACCTGCCGCTGGGCTGGCACCGGCTGGCCTGCGACGGGCGGGACGTGACCCTCGTCGTGGTGCCCCGGCGGCTGCCCGTGCCGCCCCGCACCTGGGGCTGGATGCTCCAGCTCTACGCCCTCACTTCCGAGCGCTCCTGGGGCATGGGTGACCTCGGCGACCTGGCCGACTTCACCGGCTGGGCAGGTACGACCGGCGCCGGGCTCGTGCTGCTCAACCCGCTGCACGCGGTCGGGCCGGCGCACCCGGTCGCCACCTCGCCGTACTCGCCGGCCAGCCGACGCTTCGTCAATCCGCTCTACCTGCGCGTCAGCGACACCGCCGCGTACGCGGCGGCGGACCCGGCCACCCGGGCGGTGGTGGACGCGCTGCGCCCCGACCGCGGGGATCTGATCGACTACGACGAGGTGTGGACCGCCAAACGGCACGCGTTGGAGCTGCTGCACCCGTACGCCCCGGCGGTGGACCTCGACGCGGACCCGGCACTGACCAGCTTCGCCACCTGGTGCGCGCTGGCCGAGCGGCACGGCAACGACTGGCGGGCCTGGCCGGCGGAGCTGCACCACCCGGACGCCCCGGCGGTCGCCGAGCAGCGTCGCCACCTCGCCGACCGGGTGGCGTTCCACGCCTGGCTGCAACACCTGTGCGACGAGCAACTCGACGCGGTGACGGCGGCGGCCCGGTCGACCGGCATGCCCGTCGGCGTGGTGCACGACCTGGCCGTCGGCATCGACCCGGGCGGCGCGGACGGCTGGCAGCTCGCCGACGTCCTGGCCCAGGGGGTACGGGTCGGTGCGCCGCCGGACGACTTCAACCAGCTCGGCCAGGACTGGGGCCTCGCCGCGTGGCGACCGGACCGGCTCGCCGAGACCGGGTACGCGGCGTACCGGGACATGTTGCGGCGGACCCTGCGGCACGCGGGCGGCCTGCGGGTCGACCACGTCGCCGGGCTCTGGCGACTGTGGTGGGTACCGCCGGGCGCCGGTGCCGCCGAGGGCACCTACGTGCGGTACGACGCCGAGGCGATGCTCGGCATCCTGGCGCTGGAGGCGCACCGGGCCGGCGCGGTGGTCGTCGGCGAGGACCTGGGCACGGTCCAGCCCGCGGTGACGCGTGGGCTGCGCGGGCGCAACATGCTCGGCTCGACGGTGCTGTGGTTCGCCCGGGACGACGACGGCGCGTTCACCCCGCCGGCCCGCTGGCCCCGCAACGCCCTCGCCACGATCAGCACCCACGACCTGCCGACCGCCCCCGGCTTCCTGACCGGCGAGCACGTGCGGGTACGCGACGAGTTGAAGCTGCTCGGCACCGACGTCGCCGTCGAGCGTGCCCGGGCCGCCGCCGACCGGGAGCGGCTGCTGGCCATGCTGCGCGCCGAGTCGTTGCTGCCCGAGCCGCCCGACGCCGACGCGCAGGCCGGCGGTGAGCCGGACGACGGGGACGTGGTCACGGCGATGCACGCCGCGCTCGCGGCCAGCCCGTCCCGCCTGTTCGGCGTGTCCCTCTACGACGTGCTGGGGGAGGTGCGCCAACCCAACATGCCGGGCACGGTCGACGAGTACCCGAACTGGCGGCTGCCGTTGCCGGCCAGCGTGGCGCAGATCCGCGCCGACCCCGGCGTGACCCGGATCGTCGACCTGCTCACCACCGCCCGTCCCCGGCGGGCCACCGCCGCACCCGGCGGTACGACGGCCGACGCCGCCACGGCGGGCGAGCGGGCCACCCCCGACCGGGCCTGACCGGAGTCAGGCCGGCCAGTCGAACCGTGGTGGCAGCCCGAGGAAGTCGGCGTACCGGGTCAGCGCCCGCTCGACGTCGGCCCGCTCGCCCGTGGTCATCGGCGTCAGCGGCCGTACCGTCAGGGTGACGGCCTGCCGGCCGACCTTGCGCTTCCACACGCCCACCACCCGACCGGCGCGGACCACGGTGGCCTGGAAGATGCCGTTGTTGCCCGGCACCACGGCCGCCCGATGCGCGGGGTCGAGCATCAGGGTGCGGTCCCGGTAGCCGAGGAGGTACTCGTCGAAGCCCGGCAGCGCCAGCATCCCGGCCGCCGGGGTGGGCGCGGCGTCGACGAGCGTGCTGTCCACGTACATCGGCTCGCCGTCGACGCGTACCGTGCTCAGCTGGTCGGCGGCGGCGGTCAGGCCGCGCCGCGCGTCGGTCAGGGTGAGGCCGCTCCACCCGGCGAACTCGCGGTCGGTGACCGGCCCGTGGCCCCGGACGTAGCGGTGGGCGAGCAGCGCCAACGCCTCGTCCCGCTCCGGACGGCGTTGCTCCGGCGCCCACTCGTCGAGCAGGGCGAACGTCTGCTCGGTGCCGACGGTGGGCGCCACGCAGGTCACCCCGCGCACGCTCGCGTACCAGAGCAGGTGGTAGCCGCGCTGGCCGTCGGTGCCGAGCCCCGCCGCGCGCAGGGCGGCGAGGCACTGCCCCCGGGTGAGCCGGCCGCCGCCGGCCAACGCCGCGCCCAGCACGTCCACCGCCCGGTCGGCGTCGGCCTCGCTGAGGCCCAGCTGCGCCCGGCGGTTCGCCACGCCGGCCAGCGAGCGGACGCCGGTCAGCTCCAGCATCCACCGCACGTCGTCAGGGGGTACGAGGTGCACGGTGCCCCGCATCGGCCAGGTGCGCAGCGCTTCGCGGCGTTCCAGCGCCGCCTGCACGTCGGCCATCGTGCGCCCCGGCAGCCGGGCGCCCAGCGACCACAGCCCGCTCGCCAGATCCTGTGCCTGCATCGCCCCGAACCACTCGACCACCTCGGCGACGGTGCCCGGCCCGACGGGCGGGCGCAGCAGCAGGCTGGTCATCCGCAGTGCCAGCGCGTCGGCCGCGCCGAGGTCGGCAGTCATCGCACCCCTTCCGGTCGCCCCGGCGCAGCCTAGGCGAGACCACCGACACGCACGGTTAACCGGTACGGCGGTGGGAATGCGGCCGGCCGGAAGTACGCGCGCCGCGCGTACGGAAGGGAGTCCCATGACTGCCGCAAGCCAACCGGCCCGTGGTTCCGGCGTACCGGCCGATTCTCGGGCCCATCGGGCGTCCACCGGCGCCAAGACCAGCGCGGCCGCCACCTTCGCCCTGGTCTTCGGTGTGGCCGGCCTGTTCAGCGTGTTGACGGCCATCCTCGCCTGGGTCGGGCTGGTGCTCGGCATCATCGGCATCATCCTCGGCATCGTCGGGCTGAAGATGGCCCGTCGGCCGGGCGTGACCGGCCGGGGCGTGTCCATCGGCGGCCTGGTGCTGAGCATCCTGGCGGTCCTGATCGGCCTGGGCCTCGCCGCGGGCATCACCACGTTCGTCAACAACAAGGGCGCGGTGGACCGCCTACAGAACCAGGTCGACGACCTGCGGGACAAGCTCGACTGACATCGGTCCGGGCAGGTGGGGGGCCAGGGCGTGCCGCTGGCCCCCCAGTAGGGTGGGCGGCGTGCTCCGCCAGGTCACCGCGATCCGCTACGTCACCCCGCTGCGGGAGGGTGGCTCACTGCCGGGCGTCGTCGAGGCCGACGACCTCGGCACGTACGTCGCGAAGTTCACCGGCGCCGGGCAGGGGCCCAAGGCGCTCGTCGCCGAGGTGATCTGCGGCGAGCTGGCCCGCCGACTGGACCTGCGGGTGCCGCCACTGGTGGTGCTCGACATCGACCCGGTGATCGGGCGGGCCGAGCCCGACCAGGAGGTGCAGGAGCTGCTGCGCAACAGCGGCGGCGCCAACCTGGGGATGGACTTCCTGCCCGGGGCGCTCGGCTTCGACCCGGTGGCGCACCCCGTCGATCCGCTGCTGGCCTCGCGGGTGCTCTGGTTCGACGCGTACGTGGAGAACGTCGACCGGAGCTGGCGCAACCCCAACCTGCTCGTCTGGCACCGCGAGCTGTGGCTGATCGACCACGGCGCCGCGCTGTACTTCCACCACAACTGGCCGCGCGCCGACGCCGCCGTGCACCGCGCGTTCCGGGCCGAGGACCACGTGCTCGCGCCGTACGCCGACCGGGTCGCCGAGGCCAACAACGAGCTGGCCGCCCGCATCACCCCGGACCTCCTGCGGGAGGTGTTGGCGCTGGTGCCGGCCGAGTGGTTGACCGCCGCCGACTTCGACTCGGCCGACCAGGCACGGGAGGCGTACGTGTCGCACCTGTCGCGGCGGGTCGCCCGCCCGGCGGACTGGCTACCGGCGGGGGGCGCGGCGTGAGGCATCCCTTCGAGTACGCCGTCATCCGGCTGGTGCCCCGCGTCGAGCGCGGCGAGCAGATCAACGTGGGGGTGCTGCTCTACTGCCAGCAGCGTGACTTCCTGGCCGCGCGGACGCACCTGGACGCCGACCGGGTGCGCGCCCTGGCCCCCGACCTCGATCTGCCGGCGGTGGCGGCGGTGCTGGAGTCGCTGGACCGGACCTGCTCCGGGGACGGGCCGGCCACCCGGATGAAGCTCGGCGAGCGCTTTCACTGGCTGGCCGCGCCGCGTAGCACGATGATCCAGGCCGGTCCGGTGCACACCGGCCTCACCGCCGACCCGGCGGCCGAGCTGGACCGGCTGATGACGATGTTGGTCCGCTGAGCGGGCGGGAAGCCTTCGCCGACGGCGGACCCCTGATCGCGCTACGCCAGCGCCGTTGCCGGCGGAGCGCGATCCCCCGTTCAGGCGCCGGTGCCAGGGGGGCGGCGGGATCGCGCGCCGGCACCGGATGGCATCAGGATCGCGGTCGGCGCGGGCGGCCGGATCGGAACGTCCGGGAACTTGCGGAAAACTTGAGCCCGGACGACCGGAACAGGGCGATCCGTCGTTTGTCTCCGCACCGCAGGGGTAGTCGCGGGAGCTGACCCGAGACGAGAAGGGGACAACTCTGATGGCTGCCCAGACGAAGGTGGCGGTGATCTACTACAGCGCCACCGGCATCACCTACCAGATGGCGCAGGCCGCGTGTGAGGCCGCCGGGGAGGCCGGCGCGGACGTGCGCCTGCGCAAGGTACGGGAGCTCGCGCCGGACGAGGCGATCCGTTCGAACTCCGGTTGGCAGGCGCACCACCTGGAGACCCAGGACGTTCCCGAGGCGATGATCGACGACCTGGCCTGGGCCGACGTGACGATCTTCGGCTCGCCCACCCGGTACGGCATGATCGCCGCGCAGTTGAAGCAGTTCATCGACACCACCGGCCCGCTGTGGGCGCAGGGCGCGCTGGCCAACAAGGTCTACGCGGCCTTCACCTCCACGGCGACGTCGCACGGTGGACAGGAGACCACGCTGACGTCGCTCTTCAACGTCTTCTACCACTGGGGTGGCGTGGTGGTTCCTCCCGGCTACACCGACTCCAGTCAGTTCATCGCCGGCAACCCGTACGGCCCCTCGCACACCAGCAACAACGGCGAGATCGCCCCGGACGCGGTGGCGCTGGGCGCGTGCGCCCTCACCGCGCGCCGGGCGGTGCTGATCGGTACGGCGCTCAAGCAGGGCCTGGGCGGCTGACGGTTCGCGGGCGACCGGTGGCGCGCACGGGGGCTCTCGGCCCGCTCGCGCCACCGGTCGCACCAGCCCTACCCCGCGACGACGGTAACCATGCCGTCAGCCTCGGCCGACCGGGCGTGACGCCGGCAGCAGGTCGGTCAACACCTCGGTCAGCACGGTCATCCCGTCCGGGCTGAGCACGGACTCCGGGTGGAACTGCACCCCGGCGAAGCCCTGTCCGCGCAGGGCGTGCACGGACCCGTCACGGACGTCCCGGGCCAGCTCCACTGTGCCGTACGCGGTGTCCAGCCGGTCCACCTCGGCGCGGGCCGTGAACGAGGAGTAGAAGCCGACCCGGCGGGACCCGCCGAACAGCGTCACCTCCCGTTGCAGCCCCTGGTAGGGCGCGTCCCGGCGGTGCAGGGGCAGCCCCAGCAGCCCGGCCAGCACCTGGTGCCCCAGGCAGACCGCGAGGGTGGGACGACCGGACGCCAGCAACTCGCCGAGCAGGTCCCGCAGCGCCGCCATCTTCGGGTCGTCCGGGCTGCCCGGGTCACCCGGGCCGGGCCCGGCCACCACCAGGTCGTACCCGTCGACCGGGCCGCCGACGTGCCACGGGCGCACCGTGACGGCGAGACCCAACGCGCCCAGTTGGTGCGCCAACATGCCGGTGAAGGTGTCCTCCGCGTCCACGATCAGGGCCCGCAGGCCGGCCAGCCCGGGCAGTCCGGGCGCGTCGGGCGACCGCTGGTCCAGCCAGAACCGGGCCAGCGGCGTGTTACGCGCCGCCAGCGCGTCGCGTACCTCCGGGTCGTCGGCCAGCCGCACGACCGGCCCGCGCTCGCCGGTGGACGCCGCCGGGCCGAGGCCCAGCGCGGCCAGCACCCCGGCAGCCTTGGCGTGGGTCTCGGCGACCTCGCCGGCCGCCGTCGAGTGCCGGACCAGAGTGGCGCCGACCGGCACCCGCAGCCGACCGGACGGGGAGATCTCGGCGGTCCGGATCAGGATCGGCGCGTCAAGCGTCTGGCGGCCGGCGTCGTCGTGGCCGAGCAGCGCCAGCACGCCCGCGTAGTAGCCCCGGCCGCGGCGCTCGTGGCGGGCGATCACCCGGCAGGCGTTCTCCATCGGACTGCCCGTCACGGTGGGCGCGAACATCGTCTCCCGCAGCACCTCCCGCACGTCCCGGGTGCCCCGGCCGGCGAGCAGGTACTCGGTGTGCGCCAGGTGCGACATCTCCTTGAGGTAGGGGCCGATGACCTGGCCGCCGTGCTCGGCGACGGTCGCCATCATCTTCAGCTCCTCGTCGAGCACCATGTACAGCTCCTCGATCTCCTTCGGATCGGCGAGGAACCGCAGCAGCGCCGCCCGGTCCGGGGTGTCGCCGGTGGGCCGGAAGGTGCCGCTGATCGGGTTCATCATGACGAGCCCGTCGTCGACGCTCACGTGCCGTTCCGGGCTGGCCCCGACCATGGTGCGGGTGCCGGTGTGCACCACAAACGTCCAGTAGGCGCCGCGTTCGGCGACCAACAGCCGACGCAGCGCGGCCAGCGCGGCCACCAGCGGCGCACCCAGCACGGTGGCGTGCAGGGTGCGGTGGATGACGAAGTTGGCGCCCTCGCCGCGACCGATCTCGTCGGTGAGTACCTGCTGCACGATCCGCGCGTACTCGTCGTCGCTGACGTCGAAGGCGGCGTCGCGGGTACGGACCGGCTCGTCGGGCAGCACGGCCAGCGCGTCGGCCAGCGGGATCCGCCCGTGTTCGCGGACCTGGAGACACTCCAGCGGGGCGTCGTCGTCGACGCACGCGAAACCGCGCTCGGCGATCTGCCGGTACGGCACCAGGGCCAACGTCCGCGCCCCGGACTCGCCCGGGGACAGCGGGATGTCCGCCAACCGGTCGACGGTGGCTACCGGGCCGGTGAACAGTTCCAGGTCGTCGGCGCCCTCGCGGCGCAGCAGCGCGAAGGGGCCGGGGTCGTCGCCCCGGGAGATGGCGGCGAGCAGGTCGGTCAGGGGAGTCAGGCTGGTCATCGTGGTCTCCGTGGGCGCCGGGCGCCGCCAGCGGGGGCGGCCATCCGGGCCGGAGATCCGGCGGCCGCCTCGGTGGCGGCCGCGTGGATGGAGCTACGCGCGGGGGGTGGCCGCCGGGTCGGCGGGCCACCAGGAGGTTGGGTGCGCGAGCATGCGCATCACCTTACGCGGTCGGGCGCTGACTCGGGACCCCTTCGGGCGTACGGGTGTGCCGGGCCGGACCCTCGTCCCGGCGCGGGCGGCACCGGGTAACTTGACCGGCGATGAACATTCTCGCGCTCGACCTGGGCACCTCCTCCGTACGCGGTCTGGTGCTGGACGGGGAAACCCGGCCGCTGCCCGGCGCACTGGCCCGGCGGAAGGTCAAACTCGCCATCGGGGACGACGGCACCGGCACCCTGTCCGGCCCCGACTACCTCGCCTCGCTCGTCGAGTGTCTGGACGAGCTGGCCGAGGCGGGGCACCTGCACGACGTGGGCATGGTGGCGACGTCCGCGCAGTGGCACTCGGTGCTTCCGCTCGACCGTGACGGCACCCCGCTGGGCCCGGTCGTCACCTGGCTGGACACCCGGCCCGCGCCGGTCGGCGACACCTCCGGACCGTCCGACCCGGCCGGCTTCCACCACCGCACGGGCTGCTGGTGGCACCGCTCCTACTGGCCGGTCCGCCTGCCCTGGCTGCGGGACCAGTCGGGCACGCCGATCAGCCGGTTCGTCGGCCTCCCCGAATACGTGCTGGGCGAACTGCTCCAGACGGCGCCCATGTCGATCTCGCAGGCCTCCGGCACGGGTCTGCTCGACCTCTCCACCCTGCGCTGGGACGAGGAGGCGCTGACGTTGGCCGGCGCGCGGCCCCGCGACCTCCCGCCGCTCGGCGAGTTGGACTGGCACGGCCGGCTCCGCCCCGACCGGGCCCGCCGCTGGCCACAGCTGGCCGAGGCCCGGTGGGCGCCGCCGGTGGGCGACGGCGCGGCGTCCAACGTCGGCTCGGGCTGCGCCGACCCGAGCCGGGCCGCGGTCACGGTGGGCACCTCCGCGGCGGTACGCCTGATGCAGCGCGTCCCGGCCGGAGAGCCGCTGCCGCGGCTGCCCGAACGTCTGTGGCGCTACCGGGTCGACCATGACCACGTGGTGACCGGCGCGGCGTACTCCAGCGGTGGCAACCTGTTCGCCTGGGCGGACCGGGAACTGCGGCTGCCCCAGGGTGACGAGCTGGACGCGGCGCTGGCGCTGGTGCCGGTGGGCGGTGGCCGGCCGGCCGATCCCCGCTTCGGCGGTGACCGGGCGCCCGGGTTGGCCCCGGCGGGCACCGGCGAGCTGCGCGGTCTGAGCTTCAGCACCACGGCGGTGGACATCCTGGCCGGACTGATGCAGGGGTTGTGTGGGCTGGTCGCCGAGGACCTCGCGGTGCTGGAGTCCACAGTCGACAAGCCGGTCGGCGTGGTGCTGGGTGGCGGCGCGGTGGCCGCGTCGGTGTGGTGGCGGCAGGCGTTCGCCGCCGCGCTCGCGCCACGGCCGGTGTCACACCAACGCAACCCGGAGATCGGCGCGACCGGCGCGGCTCTGGTGGCGCTGGGTCACCTTGGTGAGGCGGCGGCTCTCGCCGACATCGGCCGGACGGACGAACTGGTCTCACCGACCACGACAGGACGTTCCCACCCGCAGTATCCTTCCTGAACTTTCGCCCTGCCCGGACCGTTGACAGTGCCACCGAGCCTGGTTGGATGGACTCCGCTCCCCGGGTCGCGGTGGACGCGGCAGGACGGAGGAGGCAGGGTGGCGGCAGGTCCCGACCCGTCGAACGGTGCGGTGTCGAACCACCGTCGGCGTCGCTTCGACGTCCGGGTCGTTCCGCATCGACGCCGCTCGCCGTTCCGGCTCCGGGACTGGCGGATGAGCACCAAGCTGGCCACCGTGCTGCTGGTGCCGTCGATGGCGTTCCTGGTGCTGGCGGGTGTGCAGACCAGCGCGCTGGTCGGCCGGACGGCCACGTTGAACGACTTCTCCCGGCAGGTCGGCATCGGTCGGCAGATCACCGCCGTGGTCGACCAGCTCCAGCAGGAGCGGGACCGGTCGGCGGGCGAGCTGGGCGAGCTACGTCGCGGCGGCGACCGGGAGGCGGCGGCCACCGCCCTGCGGCCGTTGCAGTCGGCCACCGAGCGCGCCGTCGAGGACCTGCGCCGGGCGGCCGAGCCGCTGGCCGACGCCGACGCCTCCTGGCGGGTCGCGTTCGCCGAGGTGCTCGAGGCGTACGACCAGGTGGTCGACATCCGACCGGCCATCCCGCCCGCGGTGCTCAGCAACGACACCATCCTGAGCAACTACCACCGGGCGGTCGACGCGCTGCTGGACCTGCTCGCCGAGCCGACGCCGGGCCAGGATCGGCCGGGGCTGAGCGACGCGGTGCTGCGCTACGTCCAGATCGCCCGGGTGAAGGAGTTGTCCTCCCGGGTCCGGGCCCAGCTCTACGCCGCCGGCCGGGCCGGCCGGTACGGCACCGAGGACCGGGTGATCCTCTCCGACCTGCGCGCCCAGCAGCTCACCGCGCTCGGCGCCTTCCGGGTGTCCGCGACCAGCGACCAGATCCGCCGGTACGACGAGACCTCGGTGAACCCCGGTTTCCAGGTCGCCACCCGTCTGGAGGAGCGCAGCCTGCCGGTCGGTGACGCGGCGCCGGAGGTGCTGCCCTCCGAGCAGTGGTGGTCGGCGAGCCAGCAGCGCCAGGAGCTGCTGCGGCAGGTCGAGGCGAGCGTGCTCGACGACGCGGTGCGGCAGGCCGACGACGCGAGCAGCGGCCAGCTCCGGACCACCCTGCTGGTGGTCGGCGGCGTCGTGGCGGTGCTGCTGGTCGCCCTGCTGATCTCGCTGCTGGTCGGGCGGTCGGTCGCCCGGTCGATGCGGTTGCTGCGCAGCCAGGCGCTGCGGATCGCCCAGGTGGAGCTGCCCGATGCCCTCGACCGGCTGCGCACCGTCACCGGTGGTGTGCCGACCATCGACGTGTCCCCGGCGGTCGTCCGTTCGCTCGACGAGATCGGTGAGCTGGCTGAGGCGTTCGTCGCGGTGCACCGCAGTGCCGTGACGGTCGCCGTCGAGCAGGCGTTGATGCGCCGCAACGTCAACGCGATGTTCGTCAACCTCGCGCGCCGCAGCCAGGTGCTGGTGGAGCGGCAACTGGAGCTGCTCGACGACCTGGAGCGCGAGGAGAGCGACCCGGACCAGCTGGAGAACCTCTTCAAGCTCGATCACCTGGCCGCCCGCATGCGCCGTAACGACGAGAGCCTGCTGGTGCTGGCGGGCACGGACTCCACCCGCCGGTGGAACCGTCCGGTGGGCCTGGGCACCGTGCTACTGGCCGCCGCCGCCGAGATCGAGCAGTACCAGCGCGTTCGGCTGGAGCCGATGGGCGTCGTGAACGTGGTCGGGCACGCGGTCGGCGAGCTGGTGCACCTGCTGGCCGAGCTGTTGGAGAACGCCACCGCCTTCTCCCGGCCGGACACCTTCGTCGTGGTGACCGCCCGGGTCGAGGCGTCCACCGCGCTCATCGAGATCATCGACGACGGTCTGGGCATGAGCCCGTCCGCGCTGGCCGAGGCGAACGCGGTGCTGGCCAGTCCGCCGGCCGCCGACGTCGCGGCGGTCGAGCGGATGGGCCTGTTCGTGGTCAGCCACCTGGCGAGCCGCCTCGGGGTGCGGGTGCAGCTCGAAGGGCGCCAGAGCGGCCTCGTCGCGCGGCTCGTGCTCCCGGCCACCCTGCTGGCGCCCGGCGCGGCCGTCGAGTTGGATCCGCCCGCGCCTGCCCGGATGCTGGCGTCGAACGCGGCCCGGGGTGCCGCGGCGCAGCGTGGGGCGGGGGCGCCCCCGTCCGCGGGCGTCCGCGGGCCGGCGACGCCGCTGGACCTGCCGGTGGCCGGTCGTCCGCCGGCCGCCGCCGTGCCCCGCCAGACCCGACCCGTGCCGGTACGCGCCGAGGACGTGTTGGCGCCGGCCGCCGCTCCCGCGGCCGACGGCGGCGGCTGGTGGTCCCGGCAGGGGCCGACCGGGCCGGCGGCCCCGGTCCAGCCCGTGCCGCCCGCGACTCCGGTGACGGCCGGCACGAACGAGCGGGGCCTTCCGGTACGCGTACCGATGGCGCAGCTCTCCGCGGTCACCCGCCCCGCCCAGCCGGAGTCGTCGCCGCCGCGCGCCGACCTCGACCCGGACGCGGTCGGCGGCATGCTTTCCCGGCTCTACAGCGGGGTACGGCGTGCCGAGGCCGAGGACACCACCGAGATACCGGTGCCCCCCTCGTGGGGGCACGACGAAGGAGGACGACGACAGTGACGACGTTGAGCCAGGAGGCACGTGACCTGAGCTGGCTGGTGAGCGCGTTCGCCGAGCGGGTGCCGGGCGTGGCGCACGCGGTGGTGGTCTCCTCCGACGGGCTGCTGGTGGCGATCTCCGACCACCTGCCCCGCGACCACGCGGACAAGCTCGCCGCGGTGACGTCCGGGCTGATGAGCATCACGGCGGGCGCGGCGCAGATGTTCGACGGCGACATCGTCAAGCAGACGGTGGTCGAGATGGGCCGGGGCTACTTCCTGGTGATGCAGGTGCGCGACGGATCGATCCTGGCCACGCTCGCGGCCGGGGACGCCGACATCGGCGTGGTGGGCTACGAGATGGCGCGGTTGGCGAAGCAGGCGGGGGAGATGCTCACCCCGGCGCTGCGAGCGGAGTTGCAGCAGGCGCTGCCCCGCTGAGTCTTCCGGCCGTGACCCGGACGGTCACCGACTCACCCGAGCCGAGCCGTCCGGGCCCGGCCGTCCGGGCGAGGAGTTCAGAAGCCACCCTCGGCGATGACGGAGCGGTACCAGTGGGCGCTGCGCTTGAGCACGCGCCGTTGGGTCACGTAGTCCACGTAGACCAGGCCCCAACGCTGCTCGTATCCCTCGTCCCATTCGAAGTTGTCGAGCATCGACCAGACATGGAAGCTCTCCAGCGGCACCCCGTCGGCGATGGCGCGGTGCGCGGCGGCCAGGTGGTCGCGCAGGAAGGTGATCCGGCCACTGTCGTCGACGGTGTCGTCGGCGGCCAGGCTGTCGGGGGTGGGCAGACCGTTCTCGGTCACGGTGAGCGGGATCGGGCCGTAGTCGCGGGTGACCCGGGTCAGGACGTCGTACATCCCGTCGGGGTAGATCTGCTGCCAGCCGGCCTCGGAGGTGGGCCAGCGGTGTTCGGTGCTGCCGTCGGCGGCGACGTAGATGGGCGTGTAGTACTGCACGGCCAGCAGGTCGACCGGCGACGAGATCACCGCCAGGTCGCCGTCGCGGATGCCCCGGACCATCCGGCTCTGCGGGCCGAGGTCGGCCAGGACGTCCTGCGGGTAGCTGCCCTTGAGTACGGAGTCGAGGTAGAGGCGGTTCTCGTAGCCGTCGTAGAGGTGCGCGGCGGCGGCGGCCTCGGCGGAGTCGTCGGTGGGGTAGCAGGGGTGCAGGTTGAGCGCGGGGCCGATCCGGCTGGTGCTGTCCGCGGCGCGTAGCGCGCGTACCGCGAGGCCGTGCGCGAGTTGCAGGTGGTGGGCGACGAGGTAGGCGGCGGCCGGGTCCTGCCGGCCGGGCGCGTGGTGGCCGGTGAGGTAGCCGTTCTGCACGACGGTCTTGGGCTCGTTGATGGTGAGCCAGACCGGCACCAGGTCACCGAGGGCGGTGAAGACGGCGTCGGCGTAGTCGGCGAAGCGGTGGGCGGTGTCCCGGGACTCCCAACCACCGGCGTCCTGCAACGCCTGCGGCAGGTCCCAGTGGAACAGGGTCGCCATCGGGGCGATGCCGCGCTCGTGCAGACCATCGAGGAGACGACGGTAGAAGTCGAGCCCGCGCTGGTTGGGCGCGCCGCTGCCGTCGGGCTGGATGCGGGGCCAGGAGATGGAGAAGCGGTAGCTGCGCAGACCCAGGTCACGCATCAGGTCGAGGTCTTCGGCATACCGGTGGTAGTGGTCGATGGCCACGTCACCGGTGTCGCCGTTGCGGGTGCGCCCGGGGATCCGGCTGAACGTGTCCCAGACCGACTCACCACGGCCGTCCTCCTTGGCGGCGCCCTCGATCTGGTAGGCGGAGGTGGCCGCGCCCCAACCGAAGTCGCGGGGGAAGCGCAGCGGGCCGGCGGGCCCGGTAGGTATCGACATGGATTCTCCTCGTGGATACGGGGCCACCGCCCAGATTCGGGAGCGCTCCCAGGATAGGCCAGAAGCGCTCGACCCGGTGAGCCGGCCGTCACGGCGGCCGACGATGGCGGGTCGAGGCGGGTGAGGGCCCCGGACAGCGAACGAGGCCGACCGGGCGGCGCTTCGCGCCTGTCCCGTCGGCCTCTTTTCCCATCGTGTACGGGGGTTTAGTGTGGGGACGGGGGAGGGCAACCCCCGTCCCCACCGTAACTGCACACACACGGGCGGAATTGGGTCCTGCCGTGCGTGTCGCGCGGGAGCCGGGCCACGCGAGTGGCTCTGGTTCCACCTCCCTCCCTGTGGCGGGATGATGGCTGACGGCGGCGTCCGGGCTGGCCCGCCGTCGGCCTTCGGATGGTTCCCCGGGCCCGCCACGAGGACGGTCCCGGCGATCTTCCAGTTGGAACCTTTGTCGATGGAAGCGCTCCCATCGACCGATGTTGCGACTGTAACGCCCGTCACGCCTTTGTGAAAGACCCAAAACGAGATCGAAACAAGTGGGTGAACCAGCTCGCTCTGCGCTTGTTGTGGGAGCGCTTCCATGGCACACTGTCGATTCAGCGCGACAGGAGCCAGATCGCGTGGGCGCGGGACCGCCGAGGGCAGCCGGAGCACCACCTCCGGTCACGGCACCCGAGCGCAGCCGGCGGGACCTCCTCCCGCGCGGGCCGCATCGCCGCACCCCGGCCGGGCCCGGGGCTACCACCTTCCCGGGCGCCTCGAATCCCCCGCGTACCACCACCTGCGGGCAGGCGCCTCGCCGGGAACCACCCGGCCTGGTCCGAGGAGACACCGCGCACATGAGACATCTGGCACGACGCCGTCGAGTGGCGATCCTCGCCGCCGCCGCGCTCGCCGTCGGCGGGGTGACCCTGCCCGCTGGCGCCGCACAGGCCGCACCGGCCTGCGACGTGGTCTACGCGACCAACGACTGGAACACCGGCTTCACGGCCAACGTGACCATCAAGAACCTGGGCGACCCGATCAGCAGCTGGTCGCTCAAGTGGACCTTCCCGAACAGCGGCCAGCGGGTCGTGCAGGGCTGGTCGGCCCGGTACAGCCAGTCCGGCACCTCGGTCACCGCGACCAACGAGTCGTACAACGGCAACCTCGGCACCGGCGCCTCCACCACCATCGGCTTCAACGGCGCCCACACCGGCAGCAACCCGAAGCCCACCTCGTTCACCCTGAACGGCACCCCCTGCAACGGCACCCCGGCCAACCAGCCGCCGTCCGTCTCGCTCAGCCTGCCCTCCGGGCCGTTCACCGCGCCCGCCGACGTGCCGCTGACCGCGAGCGCCAGCGACCCGGACGGGACGATCAGCAAGGTCGAGTTCTACCGCAACGGCCTGCTCATCAACACCGACACCACCGCGCCGTACTCCTACACGCAGGAGGATCTGCCGGCCGGCAGCTACACGGTGCAGGCCAAGGCGTACGACAACGCCAACGGCATCGGGGTCGACGAGAAGTCGTTCACCGTCGGCGCCGCCAGCGGCCCGACGCTGGTCGCCACGCCGTCCGCGGTGAGCGTGAACGAGGGTGGCACGTCCACCTTCAACCTCAAGCTCAGCGCCGCGCCGACGACGAGCGTGCCGGTCACCCTCACCCCCACGGGTGACAGCGACATCACGGTCTCGCCGAGCACGGTCACGCTGACCCCCACCAACTGGAACACCGGGGTCACCGTCACGGTCGCCGCGGCCGAGGACGCCGACACCGTCGGCGGTAGCGCCACCATCACCGCCGCCGCCACCGGTCTCGCCTCGCTGGCGGTCACCGCCACCGAGATCGACAACGACACCCCCGGCGGCGACAACGCCTACATCAAGAAGTTCCTCGACCAGTACGGCAAGATCAAGAACTCGGGTTACTTCAGCCCCGAGGGCGTGCCGTACCACTCGGTGGAGACGCTGATCGTCGAGGCGCCCGACCACGGCCACGAGACCACCTCGGAGGCGTTCAGCTTCTGGATCTGGCTGGAGGCCCAGTACGGCCGCGTCACCCAGAACTGGGCGCCGTTCAACAACGCCTGGACGGTGATGGAGAAGTACATCATCCCGTCGCACGCCGACCAGCCCACCGCCGCGTCGGCCGGCACCCCGCAGTACGCCGCGGAGTACAACCTGCCCAGCCAGTACCCATCGGCCCTGAACCCGAACGTCTCGGTCGGGCAGGACCCGCTGCGCTCGGAGCTGCAGTCCACCTACGGCACCGGCGACATCTACGGCATGCACTGGCTGATGGACGTCGACAACACGTACGGCTTCGGCCGCTGCGGCGACGGCACCACCAAGCCGGCGTACATCAACACCTTCCAGCGCGGCACCCAGGAGTCGGTGTGGGAGACCATCCCGCAGCCGTCCTGTGACACCTTCAAGCACGGCGGTCAGTACGGCTACCTCGACCTGTTCGTCAAGGACACCGGCGCTCCCGCCAAGCAGTGGAAGTACACCAACGCGCCCGACGCCGACGCCCGTGCGGTGCAGGCCGCCTACTGGGCGCTGACCTGGGCCAAGGCGCAGGGTAAGCAGGCCGACGTCGCGGCCACCGTGGCCAAGGCCGCCAAGATGGGCGACTACCTGCGGTACGCGATGTTCGACAAGTACTTCAAGAAGATCGGCAACTGCGTCGGGGCCAGCACCTGCCCCGCCGGCAGCGGCCGGGACTCGGCGCACTACCTGCTGTCCTGGTACTACGCCTGGGGCGGCGCGTACGACACCAGCCAGAACTGGTCCTGGCGGATCGGCTCCAGCCACAACCACTTCGGTTACCAGAACCCGTTCGCGGCCTGGGCGCTGACCAACACCCCGGAGCTGGCACCGAAGTCGGCGACCGCCGCCAGTGACTGGACCAAGAGCTTCGACCGGCAGCTGGAGTTCTACACCTGGCTCCAGTCGTCCGAGGGCGGCATCGCCGGTGGCGCGACCAACAGCTGGGACGGTAGCTACGCCCAGCCGCCGTCGGGCACCAGCACCTTCTACGGCATGTTCTACGACGTCGACCCGGTCTACAACGACCCGCCGTCGAACCAGTGGTTCGGCATGCAGGCGTGGTCGATGCAGCGGATCGCCGAGCTGTACCTGCAGACCGGCAACACGAAGGCCAAGGCGCTGCTGGACAAGTGGGTGCCGTGGGCCATCGCCAACACCACGCTCGGCACCAACTGGTCGATCCCGTCGGACATGAAGTGGACCGGCCAGCCGACCACCTGGAACCCGAGCAACCCGCAGCCCAACACCAACCTGCACGTCGAGGTGATCAGCAAGGGCCAGGACGTCGGCGTCGCCGCCTCCTACGCCCGGATCCTGATCGCGTACGCGGCGAAGTCGGGCAACGCGGCGGCGAAGACCACCGCCAAGGGTCTGCTGGACGCGCTGGACGCGGCCAGTGACGCGAAGGGTGTCTCCACCACCGAGACGCGGGGCGACTACAAGCGCTTCGACGACGTCTACGACGCCTCCACCGGTCAGGGCCTCTACGTCCCGCCGGGCTGGACCGGGAAGATGCCCAACGGCGACGCCATCGCCGCCGGGAAGAGCTTCCTGGACATCCGGTCGTTCTACAAGAACGACCCGGACTGGCCCAAGGTGCAGGCGTACCTGAACGGTGGCCCGGAGCCCACGTTCAACTACCACCGCTTCTGGGCGCAGGCCGATGTGGCCATGGCGTACGCCGACTACGGGACGTTGTTCCCGAACGGCTGAGAGCGACCCGGGGTGGGTGGAGTGCCCCGCCCACCCCGGGGTTCGGCCGGGTCCGGGGGAACGACGGGACCCGGCCGGCGGACGGCCTGACACCCACGGTCAGGCCGGGGTGGGCCGGTCATCTGGTCAACGCAGCGGGTCGACCGGCCCACCCCACCGCCCGGACTGAAGACTGCCGCGAAAAAGCCCAGAAATTCCGGCTGTCACGGGATCACACCAAGGACGTTGACGGAGTAACGTACGTCACCGGAGAGGCCGCTCCCCCCGTGGCGGCCTCTCCACTTTTTTATGCCCCGGATCGCGGCGCGGCGACCGGATGACGCAACCCCGGGTGCTCCGGTGGCAACGACCGGCGCAACACGACCCAGCTCGTCCACTCAGGTAGAGCGGGACGAACACCGCCACCTCAAAACCCCCGCCACCACCTGACCGCCGACAGCCGGTGGGCCACCGACCGACCGGCCCGGTCCGGCCGATACGGTGTGCGGATGCGCGCGACGGCACGGGGTTGGACCGCGGTCTGGTTGGTCGTACTGGCCCTCGTCCAGGCGGCCGCCCTCTTCGCCGTGTGGCGGGTTGCCCTGCACACCGAGACCGGTCAGTGGGTCGACACGGTCGCCCTCACCGGTAACGAGATCGGTCACGACCGCATCGACGGACCGGTGGACCGGATCCTGAACGCGATGTCGGTGGTGTCGCTGCTCGCCGCCACCGCGATGATCGGCTTCATCGCGCTCATCCGGGGGCGGATCGCCCTGGCCGTCACCGCGACGCTGCTCATCGCCGGGGCGAACGTCTCCACCCAACTGCTCAAGTACGGGCTGAGCCGGCCCGACTTCGGCGTCGACCCGGAGCGGGCCGCGGTCGGCAACAGCCTCCCCAGTGGGCACACCGCCGTGGCCGCGTCGGTGGCGGTCGCGCTGATGCTCGTCCTGCCCCGGAAGGTGCGGGCCGTCGGCGCCTTCGTCGGTGCGCTCTACGCCGCCGTCGCCGGGGTGGCCACGCTCTCCGCCGGGTGGCACCGGCCCAGTGACGCCGTCGCCGCCTATCTGGTGGTGGGTGTCTGGGCGGCGCTGGCCGGGCTGCTCCTGCTGATCACCCAACGGGAGCAGGCCCAGGTCGAGCCCGGCGACGCGCACCGGGTAGCCGCCGCCGTGCTCGGTGTCGCCGGGGTGCTCGCCCTGATCGCCGCCGGGCTGGCGCTCACCTGGCTGGTGGATCTGCGCGGGACCGGCCCGGAGGAGCTGACCCGCCGACCCCTGTTCGTCGCGTACGCGGGCAGCGCCGCCGGCATCGCCGGGACGATGGCGGTGGTCATGGCGCTGGCGCTGACCGTCGTGCACCGGCTGGTACCCCGGGTCAAGGGCTGACCCGGCGGGCGTCCGCTGATCAGGCGCCCTGGCGGGGTGCGGGCACGTGCGGGGCGACACCCCGCAGGTGGGTGAGCACCACCGGGTCGATCCGCCCCGGCACCAGGCGCTCCTCCAGGTTCTCCAGCCCCGCCCAGGAGATCAGCGCCGCCTCCGGCCCGGCGTCGCCCACCGGGTGACCGAGCGCGGTGAGCAGCGCCGCCACCTCGTCGGCGACCGCCCCGCTCAGGTCGAGCAGAGTCGCCGGGTCCGGCCGACTGAACAGCATGGTGTGTACGGCCAGCAGCCGACCGAGCTCGGCGACCGGGTCCGGATGGTCGTCCACCCGCAGGTCGACCACCACGTCGCTGGTGCCGCCGTACCCACCGCCGCGCTCGACCACCAGCAGGCCGGCGCTCTGCCGGCCGCGCCGGTCCCCGCCGGCCTCGTCACCGGCGCGCAGCGCGGCGACCAGCCGCTCGGCGAACGGCAGCGCCGTGGCGCCCTGCCACGCCTCGCCCATCGCGTCGACCACCTCGGGGCCGGCGAGGATGTTGCCCTGCGCGGCCCAGCCGTCGCCGACGCGTCCGCCCGCCCAGGGGTGGCAGGCCGGCCCGGTCCAGCTCGCGCCCGGCCCGCCGACGCCCACCACGCCGAGCTGTCGGTGCTGCCGCTCGGGGTCGGCGGCGACCAGGCCGGCCACCACGTCGGCGGCGGTCACCCCGGTGCGTAACAGCGCGAGCCCCTGCGGGCGGTAGGCGAGGTTGACGTGCGCCTGGGTGGCCAGCGCGCCGACCTCGGCCGCGGCGGCCGGCACCAACGCTCCGGCGGCGAGGAACTTGCTCGCCACGACGACGCCGTGGCGGCGGCCGTCGGCGGAGCGGGCGACGAGGGAGAAGGTCACCCGCCGAGACTAGCCGGGCCGACGGCGTACACCGAGGTCTCAGAAGGGCGTCGCGGCGGCCTCCGGCGGCGCGCCGCGCGCCCGGCGGGCGTCCGCGACCGCGACGCCGCCGAGCACGATCGTCCCGGCGGCGGTGGCGACCACCCCCGGCAGGAACAGCAGCGGTACGGCGGCCGCCGCCAGCACTCCGACGGCGATCCACCGGGACGGCGAGACCCGCCCGAACACCTCGTACTCGAAGCGGGCCCGACCGGTCAGGAACAGCGCGGGTCCGCCGAGCACCATGACCACCCACGGCGCCGGGGCGTGGCCCAGCGGATGCTCGATCACCAGCTCGTAGCCGATCGCCGTCGCGGCCAGCCCGATCACCATGATCAGGTGGGTGTCGGCCGCCGAGCGACCGATGTTGGCGGGGTGGCGGGCCGTCTGCACCGCCTCGGCCAGGATCTGCCCGGCGCGTTGCACGTAGATCCGCCACAGCATGATCGACGTGGCCACCGCGAGCGCGAACGCCCACATGTGCCCCGACCCGTACGGGCCCTTGCTGTACGCGAAACCGGCCACCAGGATCGTCTCGCCGAGCGCCACGAGGAAGAACTGCTGGTACCGCTCCGCCAGGTGCTCCCCGACGATCTCCCACTTCGAGACCGTGGAGCGGCCCAGCCCCGGCACCGGCCAGCCGCACCGGGCGGCCACGTACTCGGCGGCCAGCGCCACCGACCAGAGCACCACCTGCGCGTTGGTGGACACCAGCGCCCCGCTGATCCACAGCACGCCCGTGACGGCGAACACCACCGCCATGCGCACCTTCAGCCGACGGTACGGGTGCGCCCCCAACGCGATCGACAGGATCACCGGCCGGGTCACCTGCGCGATCACGTACGCCGTGGCGAACATGAGCGACGTCGCCGAGAACGCCCGGGGGATCGCCACCCCCATGACCATGCTGCTCACGAGCGCCGTCAACACGACGACCTGCAACGGCGCGCGGTACGGGTCGTAACGGCTGGTCGTCCACGCGGTGCCCTGCCAGACCGACCAGAGCGCCAGCAGCAACAGCAGTGTCTTGCCACTGCCGGTGATCGCCGCCGCGGCGTGGTCGCGGGCCGGCTCCCGGCTCAGATCCTCGAACGCCCGCGCGGATATCCGGGTGAGCGCGAAGACGTACACGAGGTCGAAGAAGAGTTCCAGGAACGTCGCCCGACCGGGCGCGGCCGCCGCCGGGACCGGCTCCAGGTGTCCTGCCGCCCTGGAACCCATGGTCAGCGGCCTGCGCCGGTGCTCCGGTCCACCTCGCAGTCGTAACACCTGCGCCTGCCGGAGCGCGGCGAACCGGCGATTAGGCCCACTAAGGGGATCTTGCTCAGGGACGCCGTCACCAGGCACGATCGATCGGTGACGAATCGATGGGGCATGACGGTGCCGTTGGGCGGGGTCCCACTGGCCGAGCACCAGGCGGTCTACGCGACCCTCGAACAATCCGGGTTCACCGACGTGTGGTCGTCCGAGGTGGCCGGGACCGACGCGTTCACCCCGCTGGCCCTCGCCGCGGCGTGGCAGCCGCAGCTCCGGCTGGGCACCGCGATCACCCCGGTCTTCACCCGCGGCCCCGGGCTGCTCGCGATGAGCGCGGCGGCGCTCGCCGAGGCGGCGCCGGGCCGATTCGCCCTCGGCATCGGCGCGTCCTCGCCCGTGCTGGTGCGGGACTGGAACGCGGCACGCTTCGACGAGCCGTTCCGGCGCACCCGGGACGTGCTGCGTTTCCTGCGGGCCGCCCTGCGCGGTGAGACGGTGGACGAGGTCTACGACACCTTCACCGTGCGCCGGTTCACCCTCGAACGCCCGCCCACGGCCCCACCGCCGATCCTGCTCGCCGCGCTGCGCCCGGGGATGCTCCGGCTGGCCGGCGCCGAGGCCGACGGGGTCATCCTCAACTGGCTCGCCGCCGACGACGTCCCGCGAACCCTCGCCGAGCTGGGCGAGCGCCGGGCCGGCTTCGAGGTCGCCGCCCGGATCTTCGTCTGCCCGACCGAGGACGCCACGTACGCCCGTACCCTCGGCCGACGGCTCATCACCAGCTACCTGACCGTCCCGGCGTACGCCGAGTTCCACCGCTGGCTCGGCCGCGATGGAACGCTCGCGCCCATGTGGGAGGCGTGGGCGGCCGGTGACCGTCGCGCGGCCAGCGCGGCCGTACCCGACGAGGTGGTCGACGCCCTGGTGCTGCACGGCTCACCCGAGCGGTGCCGGGCCCAGGCCCGCCGCTACGCCGAGGCCGGCGTCGACGTGCCGGTCCTCGCGCTGCTGCCCACCCCGGAGGTGACCGCCGGTGGCGTGGCCGCGCTGACGACCCTCATCGCCCAACTCGGCGTCGAGCCGCAGGGAGCGTCCGCGTGAACCTGACCGACCGGATCGTGGTCGTCACCGGCGGGGCCGGTGGCATCGGGGCGGCCCTGTCGCGCCGCTTCGCCGCCGAGGGGGCCGCCGCCGTGGTCGTCGCCGACCTGGACGCCGAGGCCGCCCGCGCGGTGGCCGAGGGCATCGGCCCGGTGGCGCACGCCGCCGCCGTCGACGTCACCGACGAGGCCCAGGTACGGGCGCTCGTCGACGACACCGAACGACGGTTCGGCCGCATCGACCTGTTCTGCGCCAACGCCGGGGTCACCACCGGCGGGGGAGTGGAGGTCGACGACGCGGGCTGGGACCGGGCGTGGCGGGTCAACGTGCTCGCCCACGTCTACTCGGCCCGCGCCGTGCTGCCCGGCATGCTCGCCCGTGGTGGCGGCCACCTGCTGCACACCTGCTCCGCGGCGGGGGTGCTGACCGCGGTGGGCGACGCCGCCTACACCGCCACAAAACACGCCTCGGTGGGCTTCGCCGAGTGGCTGGCCATCACCTACCGGGACCGGGGCATCCGGGTCAGCGCCCTCTGCCCGCAGGGGGTGGACACCCCGATGCTCGCCGACGGGATCGCCCAGGGGCACCTCGGCGCCCGGGTGATCACCGCCTCCGGTGCGGTGCTCACCCCGGACCAGGTCGCCGACGCGGCGATCGCCGGGCTCGCCGAGGAACGGTTCCTGATCCTGCCGCACCCGGAGGTCGCCGACTACGCCCGCCGTCGCGCCGAGGACCCGGACGGCTGGCAGGCCGGCATGCGCAAACTCATCCGCCGCCTGACCAGCTGACCGGGCTCGGCCTGACCGTGTCGGTCAGGCCGGCAGTCGCCGAGTTGACCAAGGGGTTTGCGTCAGAAAGATCCCCAGCGCTGATGCAAAGCTCTTGATCACCGACGCCGACCTCGCCGTACTGGCGGCCCGGCCGGCACCGGGCCTGCCGGATCACCGGCGGGCGCGGCGCAGGGGGGCGGGGTGTACGGACCAGAGCAGACGCCGCCACCAGGGACGGGCCGCCCGCAGCGTCGCCACGTAGTCGGTGGCCACCTCGGCGGCGCGGACCGCCTGGTCGGCCGTCGCGGTACCGGGGGCGAAGCCCACCTGGTTGAGCAGCGTCGCCAACTCGTCCACGGCCGGGTCGGTCGTCACCTCCGGAGGCGAACCCTCCGTGCGCCGGGCGTCCGCGAGGGCTTGGCGGGCGCGTCCGGCCACCTCGGTGGCGGCCAGGTCGTCGCCGACCGGCCGACCGGCCAGCCGCAACGCGTCCGTCACCTCCCGCCAGGCACCGGCGATGCGCTGGCCGGGGTCGCCCCCCGCCAGCCGTTTTCGGGTGAGGGAGCGGCGCATCGCCAGCAGGGTGAGCAGCAGCGCCCCCACCACCAGCAGCAGCGACCCGCTGCCGCCCGCGACCAGCACCGGCGTGGACACCCCACCACTCGCGGGCGGCCCGTCACCAGCGGCCACCGGCTCCGGCGACGCGGTCGGCTCCGCGGTGGGCGCGGGCACCTCCGACGGCGGCGGATCCTCGGGCGTGGGGCGGAAATCCTCCTCCACCGGCCGCGGTTCGTTCTCCGGCTGAGGCAGCGGGTTGAACGCCACCCACCCCAGCCCGTCGAACAGCACCTCCGGCCAGGCGTACGCGTCACCCGCCCGCACCGGCCCCTGACCGCCGGAGGAGAAACCGACCACCACCCGCGTCGGCAGACCGGAGAGCCGGCCGAGCACCGCGAACGCCGCCGCGAACTGCTCCGACGTGCCCCGCTGCCCGCCGCCGTTGCGCGGTCCGAAGAGGAAGAAGGCCAGGTTCGGGTACGCGTGCCCGCTCGGCGCGTCCGCCACCACCCGGTAGTGCTCGGCCAGGAACTGCTCGATCGCCGCCGCCCGCGCGTACGGGGCGCCGTTCTCCTCGGCGAGCTGGGTCGCCAGCCGGCGCAGCGGATCCGGCACACCGTCGGCGACCCGCAGCACCCGGGCCACCTCCTCGCCGGCCGGCACGTTCGCGGTGGCCAGCAGGTTGTTGTCCGGGCGCTCCCGGACCGACGTCACCTCGTACCGCAGCCCCGGCGTCAACCCCTCCGGCCGGATCAACGTCCCCGTCGCCGGGTCGTACGCCACCCGCGCGCCGCTGACCTCACGGGGCGTCGCCACGGCCGGGAGCAGCCGCCCGGTCAGCTCCGCCACGGTGATCTGCTGCCGGACGGTCTGCACCGTGCTGTCCCGGGCCGGGGCGGTGGCCGGCAGGATCCGCCCCGCGTTGCGGTACGTCGCGCCGACCCGCCAGGTGATCCCGTCGTAGTCACTGAGCACCGCCAGCCGGATCCGCATGCCGGCCGACTTCGGATCCTCCGCGTCGCCGGCCGGAGCGGTGGTGCCCGACGTGCTCACGTCGAGGAGCTTCTGCTCCGGGTGCAGCGCCCACCCCGAGATCCGGATCAGCGGGTTCTCGTCGAGCGTCTCGACCTGCGGCGGCTCCACGTACCGGCGCGGGTCGACCGGTCGCCCGTCGACCTGACCGGCGACCACCGGGCCGAGCAGCGCGACCAGCCCGATCACTAGGACGACACCGAGCGTCGCCGACACCGCCAGCCGGAGCCGCACCGCCGCCCGCACCCCGGGCGCGAGACCGGCCGCCGGGTCACCGCCGACCGGCGACGCACCGGTCGGCGCGGCCAGCCCCACCGCCGCGACCGCGACGAACGCCACCGTCACCCCGATCGCCGGCTCGGCGTTCGGGCCGACCACGTAGAGGGCCGCCGCGTAGAGGCCCGCCGCCGGCAGGTAGCCGAGCAACACCCGGCCCGTGCGCAACGCCACCTCCGCCCCGGCCAGACCGGCCAGCCAGGCCGCCACCACCGGCACCAGCACCGTGTCCGGAGTGGGCTCCACCGGGATCATCGCGGTGAGCAGGCGGGGAATGCCGTTGCGCGCCGCGTCCGCGCTCACCTCCAGCAGGCTGCCCGGCAGGTCGGCGCGGGCGGCGGCCAGGCGCAGCGACCACAGCGTCCACCCGGCCAGCGCCGCCATCGACACCGGCGCCACCAGCCACGACGGCAACCGCCGCGCGGCCACACTGACCAGCACCGAACCCACCGCCGCGCCGATCACCAGCCAGGTCAGCAGGTCGCCCGCGTACACCCGGCCGAGGACCACCCCGGCGAGCGCGACGAGCGCGATCAGCGTCAGTGGCACGACGGCCGCCCGCAGCACGCGTACCACCCGCCCCGCCCCGCTCGGGCCGCCCGCCGTCGCCTCCGGCGCCTCGCGCTGCGGCGCGATGCCCGTCACCACCGGCGTACCCCGTCCCACTCGGCGGCGAACTGCGCGCCGTCCGCCGCGTCGACCACCACCAGGCCGGCCGTGCCCGCCGGCGTCGGCTCCGCCGCGCCGAACACCCCGACCACCACCGACGGGTACGCGCCGCGCAGCGCACCGACGTGCCCCAAGCCGTCCCGCCCACCGGGGCCGGTCAGGAAGATCAGCGTGTCGCCGAGCCGCTCCTGGCGCAGCCGGGTGGTGACGGCGCGCAGGGCGTCGTCGGAGTCGGACAGGTCGGCGGCGGCGAGCCGGTCCAGCGGCCCCACCCCGGCCGGCCCGTCCTCGCTCGGTTCCGGGCCGACCAGCAGCAACAGCACCGGCAGGTCCGCGCGGTGCGCGGCGGCGACGACCGACGCCGCCGCCTCGCACGCGGACTCGAACGACTCCGCCACCCCGCCCGTGCGGTGCGGATGCGCGGCCGCCCGATTGTCCAGCAGGACGACCAGACTGGGCAGGCTGGTGTCCACGTTCTCCCGCACCATCAGTTCGCCGACCCGGGCGCTCGTACGCCAGTGCACCCGCCGCAACTCGTCGCCGACCACGTACTCCCGCAGCGAGTCGAACGTGATCGACCCGTGCGGCACCCCGTCGATCCGGCCGTCGAGGCTGCGCCCCGCGCCCGTCGGTACGGCCGACAGCGGATGGATGCGAGGGTGCACCCAGACCGGTGCCGTCTCCCCGTACGGTCGGGCGAGCGCCACCAGACCCAGCGGGTCCCGCCGGGTCACCCGCAGCGGACCGACCGCCACCACCCCACGGCGGTCGGTCGGCACGTCGTAGCGGACCTCGGTGTCCCGACCGGGACGCAGGCGCAGCAGCGGCACCGGCACCGCGCGGCTCCCGCACCGGTCCTCGGCCAGCAGGTTCGCCGAGCGTAGCCGGCCGGCGTTGCGCACCGTCAGCGTCATGCTCGCCGGCTCGCCCCGCGACACCCGGTCCGGATCGGCGCGACGCGCGACCACCAGCCGGGGCCGCCAGGCCGCCGTCAACGCCGCGTAGCCGACGGCCGCGCCGGCCGCCGCGCCCAGCAACGTCAACTCGGGGTACGCGAACCGGAAACCGGCCCCCAGCAACACGACGGCGGCGACGAGCAGCCCGACCCCTCGGGCGGTGATCCCCACGACGCTGCTGCCGGTCAGCCCTGCACCGGGGCCGGTTGCCCCGACGGCAGCGGCACCGGCACCGAGGCGACGGCCTGGCGCAGCACCTCCGCGGCGGTCATCCCGCGCACCTGCGCGTCCGGGGTGAGCAGCAGCCGGTGCGCGAACACCGGCTCGGCGAGCGCCTTGAGGTCCTCCGGCATGATCCAGCCCCGCCCGTCGATGAGCGCGTACGCACACGCCGCCCGGGTCAACGCGATCACACCCCGCGGGCTGACCCCGACGCGTACCTGCGGATGGGTACGGGTCGCGGCGGCCAGCCGGACCGCGTACGCGTACAGCGGCTCGGCGATGTGCACCCGGCGCGCCATCCGGACCATCTCCCCGACGGTCGCCGTGTCGGTGATCGGGGCGAGCGCCTCGGGGGAGCGGACCGTCGCGCCGCGCAGCACCTCCACCTCGACCGCCTCGTCCGGGTAGCCGACCGACAGCTTCACGAGGAACCGGTCGAGCTGCGCCTCGGGCAGCCGGTAGGTGCCGTCCATCTCCACCGGGTTCTGCGTCGCCACCACCAGGAACGGCGCCGGCACCGGGTGCCGGACCCCGTCCACGGTGACGGTGTGCTCCTCCATCACCTCCAGCAGCGCCGACTGCGTCTTCGGCGACGCCCGGTTGATCTCGTCGGCGATCACGATGTTGGCGAACACCGGCCCCGGGTGGAACTCGAACTCCCGGCTCGCCTGGTTGAAGATCGTCACGCCGGACACGTCCGACGGGAGCAGGTCGGGCGTGAACTGGATGCGCCGCCACTGACCCTGCACCGTCGCGGCGATGGCCCGTGCCAGGGTCGTCTTACCGACCCCCGGCACGTCCTCCAACAGCACGTGCCCCTGGGCGAAGAGCGCCGTCAGCGCCAGCCGGACCACCTGCGGCTTGCCGAGCACCACCGCGTTGACGTTCTCGGCCAGCCGGGCGGCCAGGGCGGCGAAGCCCTGCACCTCCGGCTGGGTGAGCGGCTCGTGGGTGTTCACGGTCGGTGGTGCTCCTTGCCTGGTGGTTCAGCAGGTGGGCAGGACGTTGATGTTGTCGCCGCCTTCCAGGTTGAGCCAGGCCCAGGGAATGTAGTTCTTCCCGTCGAACTCGACCTGCACCCACCAGGTGCTGCGCTTCTGGTCGTTGTAGATCCAGGAGTCGACGTCCTCGCCGGCCTTTTTGCAGTACGCCTGTAGCCGGCGGCCGGGCTTGGCCCAGCCCACCTGCTTGTCGTTGTCCTGCCGGGGGACCGAGAAGACCTCGTTACCGTTGCGGCGACTGGCGACCTCCTTGTCGCAGTACGTCCGCTGGTCGCCGTCCGGACCGTTGTTGCACGTCGCGATCCCGTACAGCGCCTGGGTGGTCTGCGCCCGCTTGGCGGTGCTACTGCCGGCGGCGTTGGTCGCCGTCACCGTGAACGTGTACGCCGTACCCGGCGTCAGACCCGACATCGTGATGCTGGAACACGCCCCGGCCTTCGTCGGCTCACCCGACGTGCTCAGCGAGCAGGTGGCCCTGCCACCGCCGGCGTCCACGGTGAACGTGACGGTCGCTCCCGTCGCCGTCGCCGACGAGCCGGTCACCGTGATCCGGGGCGCCGCGACCGTACGGGCCGTGGCGGTCGCCTCCGGACCCGGCCCAGCCTCGTTGACCGCCTTCACCTTCACCGTGACGTTCTGGCCGTTGCCCAGACCGGTGACGGTGGTGCGGGTCTCGGTCACCTCGCTGGTCTTGCCACCGACGTCCACCTGGTACTTCGTCACCGGCCGACCGTTCGCCTCGGCCGGCGACCACTGCACCGTCACCGCGCCCGGCTGGTCGGCGACCGTGCCGGCCTGCAGATCCAGCGGACGACCCGGCGCCGCGAACGGCACCACCGTGTTGCTGACCGGCGAGGCCGCCGAACCGGCACCCTTGTCGTTGACCGCCACGACGGTGAACGCGTACTGGGTGCCGTACTCCAGCTCACCGGCCGGCACCACCAGCTCGGTCTTGGTCGACTCGCCGGCCGGCGCGTTCGTACCCGCCGACGTGGCCGTCACCGCGTACTTGGCGATCTTGTTGCCCTGGGCGTTCGCGGCCGGCCACTTCACCACCACCGTGCCGTCCGGCCGCTCCTGCGCCGTGATGCTGGCCGGCGGATCGGGCACCGCGGCGGTCGGGGTGACCGGGTTGCTGCTGCGCGGCGGGCCGTCACCCTTGGCGTTCACGGCGTGCACCGCGAACCGGTACGTCTCGCCGTTGGTCAACCCCTTGACCTCGACCGCGCGCTGGTTGGCGCCCACCTCCAGGCGCTGACCGGCGCCCTGCACGACGTACTTGATGATCTCGGCGCCATTCGCGGCGGCCGGCCGCCAACTCACCCGGGCCTGGGCGTTGCCGGCGGCGGCCGTGACGCTGCGCGGCGCGCTCGGCTTGTTCACCCGGGGCTTCTTCGGCGGAGGCGGCGGCGGGGGTGCCGGCGGCGGGTCACCGCCCAACACGTCGTTGGCGTACTTGTCGACCTCGCGCACCTGGTGCTTGTCGTCCACCACCCGGGCGGTCGCCGAGTCGGGCGAGTTGATGAAGAGGTGGTTCTCGCGGACCTCCATCTCCAACGGTCCGGTCGCCTTGCCCTTGATCGTGTCGACCAACTGGCCACCGACATCGAAGGAGTAGATGGTGCCGGTGGCCTCGTCGGCGCAGTAGAACCGATCGGCCCACGCCACCGCCGGGCTCAGCCGGTCGCCGCTGCCCGGCACCGTGAACGTCCGCTCCTCGCCGACGTCACCCACCACCAGCACCCGCCGCTCGGCCGGCACCGTCACCGGCACCCGCGGCCCGGAGGTGCGCGCCGGCAACGCCGCAGGGCCGGGCAGCGTCAACGGAGTCGGCCGCACCTCGCCGCGCTGTACCCGCAGCAGCCGGCCGGCCGTCCGGTCCAGCACCGCCACCCCGTCGTCCAGAGTGGAGACCACCAGATCGTGGCTCGGGTCGGCGACGTCGTACGTCTCGACCCGCTCCGGACTGAGCCCCCCGCCGGCCGGTGCCGCCGAGGCCGGCGCCGACGGCAGCTTCGCGGCGGTGACCGCCGAGACCGTGCCCTCGCTGGGCACCCCGATCCAGAGGCGGCCCGCACCGTCGAACGCGCCACCGGTGATGCCCGGCGGATAGCGCACCGGTTCACCCACCGGACTCAACGAGCGGGGGTCGAGCTGCCGCACGATGCCCTGCACGGCGTCGACGACGAACGCCGCGTCCTCGTGCAGGGCGACGCTCACACCCAGGCCGGGCGTGGTCGGCGTGGTCGCCGTGAGCTGCAACGTGGCCAGATCCAGTGAACTGATCTGCCCGGTCTGCAGGTCCCGCAGGATCAGCAGCCGGTCGGTCTGGGCCACCTGCATCGGGTGCCGACGGGCGCCGGGTACCTCGGTGCGGGTGTCCACCCGGGCCGTCACCCCGTTGACCCGGGCCAGCTCGCTGCGCACCCCGCTCCACAGCCAGGAACTCGCGTCGTAGTTGGCCACCGCGTTGTCCGCCGCGCCCAGCCCCAGGACGGTCAGTCCCATGGCGGCCAACAGCGCGGTGACCGTGCCCACCGTCACGAGCCCGCCTCGCAGTCGGGACCGGGAACGGGGGGCGTCGGTCCGCTCGGCGTCGTCGATGCTGGCCACAGCCGGCTGCCTTCCCTGAGTCGTGGCAGGTGGCGTACGCCTCGCGGCGACCCCTCCCCTGAGCCGGGTGCCATCATATGGCCCGGCCGGGAACGGGGGAACCCGCACCGTCACCCCTGTGGATACCGAGCGTGCGCGGTGGACGCCCAGCTCAGCTCCACAATCGCCAATCCGACGATGACCAGGTCGACGCCGCAGCGCTCAGCTCGGCGGTGTCGACCGCTCGCGATCCGTGCACACCTGACCCGAGGTGGCGAAACTGTCGGTCGAGTAGACGGCCAGCACCGTGAAGCAGTAGTCCACCCGGGAGCTGAGTCCGTTGACCGTGTGGCTGGTCCGCCCCGGCTCCACGGTCGCCATCACGCCGAGCGCCGACCCGGCCCGCCCACCCGCGACCATGAACGGCACCGTGCCACCGGACGGATCCGTCCAGCTCAGAGTGATCGTCACCGCGTCGTCGCGCAGCTTCAGGTCGCCGGGAGGGGGACCGGTCGTCGCCGGAGCCACCGTCACCGACGTCCCGGACGGCGGCGGCGCGTCCTCACGGCTCAACACCACCGCACCCAGGCCCGCGACCGCCACCAGGGCAACCCCGGCGGCCACCGCCGCGCCGATCACCGTCGCCCGGTTGCGGCCCGTCGAGCCGGTCCCGTCGGGGTACGGCGGCGCGTACGCCTCCTGCGGGTAGTACTGCCCCGGGTACACCTCGTGGCTGACCGGGACCTGCTGCGCCGGGTACTGCTGGCCCGAGGGATGCTGCTGCGCGGCGGACGGGTAGGTGGGCGGACCGTAGGGCGCGCCCAGGCCCGGGATCAGGTCGTCCACTGGAGTCGAGGCCGAGCCGCCAGGCCCGCCGGTGCCGGGTACGGGGCCGCCGTGCCCACCCGGGACGTGGACCGGTCCGTGCTGTCCATCCCGGACGGGGGCCGGTCCGACGGGTCCACCCGGAACCGGGGCGGCGGTCGTCGGTGCCGGACCGTGGTTCGGCACCCAGGTGGACGTGGCCGCTTCTCTGGCGTCGGGCCCGCCCGGCGCCGTCGCCGGCCCGACGGCCGGGAACACCTCCGTCGACGCGGACGCGAAACCTGACGCTTCGCCGGGGCCGGTCGGGAGGCCTTCGGGGCCTCCGCTGCCCGGTCGGGGCCGCTCGGGCACGCTCGGCTGACTGCCCGCTGTGCCGTCCGAACCCGGCCCGACCCCGGCGGCCGGTGCCGGCTGGACGTCCGTCGATGCAGGGGCGTCAGCTCCGGACGTGGGTAGCGGTTGCGGCGGCGCGCTGCTGCTCCAGGGCGGGGCGGTCAGTCCCCACGGCGGTGCGCTCACCGGAGGGGCCGACACCGGCTGGCCGAGGCCCGGTGGCGCGGAAACGGGGTAGTGCTGGCGGGGTGGTGCGGAGACAGGCTGGCCGTGGCCGGGTGGTGCCGACACGGGGAGACCGGGCGGCCCGGACACCGGGAACGCCTGGGCCGGGGGACCGGAGATGGGCTGGTCGTACCCGGGCGGAGCGGACACCGGACGGCCGGGTGGCGTGGCTGGTCCGGAGGCCGGTGCCGACGGCAAGCGCGGTCCGGAAACCGGCACCGGAGGTGCGGCGGGCGTCGCGCCGGGCGGCTGGTGCGTAGCCGTACCCGCCGGGCTGTTCGTCGTCGGGATCGCTCCGGGCGCCGCCGGACCTGCGGCCGTGGCGGCTGCGCCGCTCGACCCTGCCGCCGCGAGCCGAGCCGCCTCCTCCGCCAGCAGGGGCTCGATCTGCCGTACCTGAATCGTGGGGTGATCCCACCGCGCCGCCGGCGGGGGGCTGGTCTGCGGACTGGCGGAGGTCGGCGCGGTGGGCCGCTGCGCGGTGGCCGGCGGTCCGGCCGTGGGCGGTGTCTGCGGCCCACCGGAGGCCGGGCGGACCGGCGCGTCGCTCGTGCGCTGGCGCGGCGGCGCGGGCTGTTGCGGCAGGTGTGGCGTGGGCGGGGCAGCCGCCACAGGTGGGGGGCCGGCCGCTGGCCGCGGCGCGACCGTCTGCCGCTCGACCCGCTGGCGGGGCGGCATCGGCGGTGCGGTCGGTGCCGGGGGAACGGCCGAGGCGGGCCGCGTCGGACCGGCCGGGGTCGGGGAAGGCTGGGGCGCCCAGGGCGACGCGGGCGTCGACGGATCGCCCGCAGCCGGGCGCATCGCGGCCAGGGTCGCCAGGGACAGCGTCGGGCCGGAGAGCGCCGACCGGGCCGCGGCGTCGGTCGAGGTGCCGGTGACGGAGGTCGGCGGCCCCACGTACGACTGCTCCGCAGCGGGGCTGGCCTCGCCGAGGTAGTCACGGGCGGCGCGTACGACCGGGTGGTTCTCTCCGAGCACCGCGGGCCCGGCGCTGGCGACCCGGGTGTAGTTACGGCGGGCCTCGTGCCTGTTACCCAACTCCTCGGCGACCTCCGCCAGCTCGAAGGCGAGCGCGAGCATCGTCGGCTCGGCATGGTCCCAGCGTCGCTCGCCCGCCGCGAAGGCCTCCTCGAGCACCCGGCGGGCGGCGAGCGGGTCGTCGGCCTCGCGGTGCAGGCGGGCCAACAGGTGAGCGGTGTGCAACGTCTCGGGATGGTCCTCGCCGTACGGCGGACGGGCGGACCCGACGGCGTCCGCGAGCAACGTCCGGGCGGCGTCGTGGTCGCCCGCCGCGCGCAGCGCGAGGGCCCGTTGCTGTACGGCGGCCAGGGGAGAGGGATGGGACACAGGGCAATGCTGCCGTCACCGCGCCGTCGACGCTACCCGGCCCTCCGCTGGAGCCGATTCCGGTGACCCTGGGTGGTGGCGTGAGCAGCGGCGGGAGGGCGATGTGCATGATCCACCGACGCCGTGTACAGTAACTCCCCGTGCGGCCCGCTGGGCCGGCCTTCGGATGCAAGATCATCTGGGTCGGCGAGGTAGGTTGAACGAGCAAGTCCGGGTGGCGGAATGGCAGACGCGCTAGCTTGAGGTGCTAGTGCCCGTATAGGGCGTGGGGGTTCAAGTCCCCCCTCGGACACGTTAACCCCCACGGGTAGGCTTCACGGTCGATGAAGCGCTCCGGTGGGGGTTACTGCTGTTCGGCGCTGGCGCGGGACAGCAGGTATTGTATGCGTCTGCACCCGGGCGGGGATCGCGGTGATGGTTAGTGTTCCGCCGATTGCGCAGGTTATGTCGATGTCGTGTTCGAGTAGCGCGTCTGTGACGGCGTGGGGGTCGGTGGCCGGGATGTCGAGCCATTCGGCGAGTTGATTGATCGCTTTGGCTTCGTGGATGTACACGTTGCGCGGCCGCTGTGCGCCGTCTGCGGCGGGGGTGCGGTGGCCGTGGCGGCAGCGGTAGGCGGCGTGCTTGTTGACCCAGTGTGCGTCGAGGATCCGGCCGCATTGATGGCAGCGGATCAGTCCGGTGAGTAGGTAGCGCCCGCTCGACCCATCGGCCGGTGCGGGTAGTGCGTTGGCCTGTTGGGCGGTCACGAAGTCGTGTTCGCTGACCAGCGGTGGATGCGCGATATCCCGGGAGATCACCCACTGTTGCATTAGGTTCCAGCGGCGTACCTCGGATTGACCGAGAAGATCATCGGCGGCGTCGAGTGGGCCGCGGTCGGTGTGCTGCCGGTTCCAGACTTGGCGGCCGGTGTAGCGAGGGTTGGCCAGGATCGACGCGACCGTGCGCAGCGTCCATCCTGCGCCGCTGCGGTGCGGGTTACGGCCGGGGTCGACGCTGGACGGGCACGGCACCTGCCGCTCGTTGAGATCACGGGCGATGCCTGCGATGCTGCGCCCGGCGAGGCGTTGAGTGAACATCCACCGCACATGCGGCGCCGTGTGCGGGTCGGGTTCCAGTCGATGGACCATGCGTCCCCACTTGGCGTGTGCCCGGTTCGGATGCGGCCCTGCCTCGGCCAGCCGGTACCCGTACGGCGGCCGGCCGCCGAGATGACGGCCTTGCTCGATGACCTGGGCGCGCATGGCCGCCTTGGCCCGAAACCGCGAGCGCTGGATCTCACGTTTGGAGTGCACACCGAGCAGGGCCAGCAGCGACAGGTGGAACTCGTTGCTGACGTCGACCGGGCCGTTGAGCTCGGGCAGCCACAGCTGCACGCCGTAGAGGTTGAACAGCGGCGCGAGGTCGCGAAATTGGTTGCCGTAGAAGGCTCGCTCGAACTCTCCCACTACCACCGCGTCGAACCCGCGGGCAGGGTCGGCGAGCGCTGCCAGCAATCGTGCGGCTTGCGGGCGACGTGGCCAGGGCACCTGGCGGGAATGGCCCACGTCGAAGAACTCGGCCACGATCACGCCCTGGCCGTCGATCACGTCCTCGGCGAAGTCGCGTTGCCACCGCGCCGACGACAGCCGGTCCTGGAACTCCCGGGTCGACATCCGGCCGTAGAACGCGAACCGGATGCCCGGTGGCTTCGGTGTTGTCGGGTGCCGCGTCCGCAGGCGGCCTCGCCGGCTCGGCTGCTGTAGCCACCAGCCGAGCAGGTCGGGGCCGTCACGTTCCGCCGCGTGCTGCATCAGGACCTCCCACACGAGAGCCAGAGACAAACCCCAATATGGATACTTAACGATGCTGTGGTTCACTGGACTCGGCCACGCACCGCAGCTGTTGGCGCAGAGAAAGGCATCGAGGTTCGAGGCGCGTGCTCGCCCTGCGGCCCGTCGCCCGTCGGCACCAATTGGGCAAATGAGCGGTTGCCGGTGCGAGTGTCCGGCAAGTGCTATGCATGCCCAGGGTGGGACATCGATCATGTAGTCGCCGTCATGCGGGTGCATGCCGTATCAGTGCTGGTACGGCATGCGGTGGTGGTGCTTTTGGCGGAACTCGGTCAGGCCTCCTGTGATCTCGAGGCGGGTGAGCGGCTGGCATTCGCAGGATGCATGGACCGCCGCCAGTTTTTGGATCGGGTTCCCAGCCTGAGTGTCCCAACGCCCAGCCGTCCCAGGCCGCATCGGTGTGGCAGACCTGCCGAGGGTCCGCCTGTCGCGATGCGGTTGTGTCGATGGAGACCGTCCGCCGGACATCATGGCCGGTCTGCCGGAGCAGGCGTACGCCGCCGGGGAGGTCACTTCCGAGGGGGAGGACGACGACCATCTCCCGCACGATCTGATCGATGCGGTCGCCGTCGACTCCGACCCACGGGTACGGCGGCTGCGGGAGCTGCTGCGCGAGCGCGGCTGGTCCGGTTGGAACCGGATGCAGCGGCTGGCCGAGCCACCCGACTGACCGGTCCCGCTCAGCGGACACGTTGAGCCGGGTGATGCGTGGAGCCCCTAGGATAGATGTCGGTGTTGGTTCGCCGTGGCCTCATTGGTCGTGGCGCCGTAAGAGGGAACCTGGTGCGAAACCGGGACTGCCCCGCAGCGGTGAGTGGGAACGACCGCCGTCATCAAGCACTGGACCGGAAGGTCTGGGAAGCGACGGCCAGTAGGCGACCGAAGAGGTCTTGCCCGCGAGTCCGAAGACCTGCCAGCGCCGCGCGCGCCAGCCGGTGTGCGCCGCCGATGGTCTCTCGGGACGGCCGGGGCGGAAGCCGGTACGTTGCCGTACCCCTTCCTTCCCTGTCGTGGCGCGAGTCCTCGGCCTCTTCGAGGGAAGGACCCCATGAACACCGCATTCGGTCAGAGCACTGTGCTCGGCTATCCGCGCATCGGCCGCAACCGCGAGTTGAAGAAGGCCGTCGAGGCCTACTGGGCGGGACACATCGACGCGGAAGAGTTGGAGACCACCGCTGCCGCGCTGCGGCGCGAGGTCTGGCAGGCGCTGCGCGACGCAGGCTTGGACGCCATCCCGTCGAACACCTTCTCCTACTACGACCACATGCTCGACACCGCCGTGGCCGTCGGCGCCATTCCGCGACGCTTCGCGCGTCTCGGTCTGTCCGAGCTGAACACGTACTTCGCGATGGCCCGTGGTGTCGACGCCGAGCCGGCACTGGAGCTGACGAAGTGGTTCGACACGAACTACCACTATCTGGTGCCGGAGGTGGACGGCGACACCGTCTTCGCGGCGAACCCCGCGAAGGCGTTGCGCGAGTACCGCGAAGCCCGTGACCTCGGCGTCGAGAGCCGCCCGGTGCTCGTCGGACCGGCCACGTTCCTGCTGCTGTCCAAGGCCAGCGACGGGGGTGGTCAACCGTTCGACCGGTTGCCGGACCTCGTCGACGTGTACGCCGACCTCCTGCGGACGCTCGCCGACGCCGGGGTGCGGTGGGTGCAGCTGGACGAGCCCGCCTACGTGGGCGAGCGCAGCGAGGCGGAGATCGCCGCGCTCCGTGACGCGTACCGCCGGTTGTGCGCCGTCGAGCAGCGGCCGACAATCTTTGTCGCCACCTACTTCGGGACGCTCGGTGACGCGCTCCCCGCTCTGTTGGACACGCCGATCGAGGCGATCGGTGTGGACCTGGTCGCCGGGCCCGGCAACCTGCGGCAGCTCGCCAGCGCGGGCCCATTGCGCGGCAAGACGATCGTCGCCGGGCTCGTCGACGGCCGCAACGTTTGGCGCACGGATCTGCGTGCGGCGATCACCGCCGGCGCGGTGGTGACGGGGCTCGCCGATCATGTCGCGGTGTCGACGTCGTGTTCGCTGCTGCACGTGCCGGTGGACCTGTCCGCCGAGACCGCGCTCGACCCGGACGTGCGCCAGCGGCTGGCGTTCGCGCGGCAGAAGGTCGACGAGGTCGTCCTGCTGGGACGGGCTCTACGCAACGGCACCACATCTCTGCCCGCACCGCTTCCGGCGTCGCCCGCTTCCTGGTACGACGCCACCGTACGGGGCAGGCTTGCCGCGCTGCGGGCCGCTGACCGGCAGCGTGGTGCCTACCCGCAGCGCGCCGCGGCTCAGCAGGCCCGGCTGCACCTGCCGGCGCTGCCGACCACGACGATCGGTTCGTTCCCGCAGACCGACGAGCTGCGTCGGGCCCGGGCCGCGTACCGGGCCGGCCAGCTTGACGAGGTCGACTACACCCGGCGGATGCGCCTTGAGGTCGGACGGGTCATCCGACTTCAGGAACGGCTGGGCCTCGACGTGCTGGTGCACGGCGAGCCGGAACGCAACGACATGGTCCAGTACTTCGGCGAGCAGTTGAGCGGGTTCGCCGCGACCGAGTACGGCTGGGTGCAGTCCTACGGTTCCCGCTGCGTCCGCCCGCCGATCATCTACGGCGACGTGGCCCGCAAGGCGCCTATGACGGTCGAGTGGACGACCTACGCGCAGTCCCTGACCGACCGGCCGGTCAAGGGGATGCTCACCGGTCCGGTGACGATTCTGGCGTGGTCGTTCGTTCGCGCCGACCAGCCTTCGGCTGATACCGCCGACCAGGTGGCGCTGGCCCTGCGCGACGAGTGCCGTGATCTCGAGGCGGCCGGTATTCGGGTGATCCAGGTCGACGAGCCGGCGCTGCGTGAGACGCTGCCGCTGCGCCGGGCCGACCAGAAGGCATACCTGGAGTGGGCGGTCGGCGCGTTCCGCCTGGCGACCTCCGGTGTCGCCGACGACACCCAGGTCCACACCCATTTGTGTTACTCGGAGTTCGGTGAGGTCATCACCGCCATCGACGCTCTCGACGCCGACGTCACCAGCATCGAGGCGTCCCGTTCGAAGATGGAGGTCCTCGACGACCTCGCCGCGATCGGATACCACCGCGGAGTCGGCCCCGGCGTCTGGGACATCCACTCACCGCGGGTGCCCTCGCACGAAGAGGTCGTGCAGGCGCTGCGTCGGGCAGCGGCGGTGGTTCCCGTCGAGCGGCTGTGGGTGAACCCCGACTGCGGTCTCAAGACCCGCGCCTACCCAGAAGTCAAGGCATCCCTGCAACATCTGGTCGCCGCTGCCGTCGAGCTTCGCGGCCACTGAGTACCACGCCGGGCGGGACGAGCGTCAGTCCCGCCCGGCAGCCACGGGAGTAAACCCAGGTGAGCGCGGGCCGCCGCACCGGCCACCGCCGGCGTGCCGCTGTGGTTCTGGCCGTTCAACACTGGCTCGGAGAGTTTCGGAGCGCCGGCCTCGGCAGCGGAGGTTCCTTAACGATCCATTAGACTGGCTGGTGGCGTTGGTTCGCCCGGTCACGACCGACCGGGCGTCGTAAGAGGGAACCCGGTGGAAATCCGGGACTGCCCCGCAGCGGTGAGTGGGAGCGACCGCCGTCATCAGCACTGGGCCCATCAGCCTGGGAAGCGACGGCCAGTAGGGGACCGGCGTAGCCGGTCGCGTCCGCGAGTCCGAAGACCTGCCCGCGCTGCGTACACAACAGTGTGCGCTGCCGTCGGCCTCGCGGGTGGGCTGAGCGGGTGACGTGCCGTCCGTCGGCGCGTGCTCCTCAGCGTGTATCCGCGTTCCGGCGGTGTGGTTTCCCGAGGGACGGATCACCGCTGTGCACGACACCACCGCGATCGCCGGCCGAGCGCCGTCGGCGTCGCATTTGACCCTGTCGCAGATCATGGACCAACATCACACCAACCTGATGGGTACGGTGCACGGCGGCCGGATCCTCAACCTGATCGACTCGGTCGCCGGGGTGGTCGCCGCCCGGCACTCCGACGGGCCGGCCGTCACCGCCGCCATCGACGAGACCGCGTTCCTGCGGGCGGTGCGGGTCGGCGACGTCGTACACGTCGACGCGCGCATCACCTGGGCGGGCCGCAGCTCGATGGAGGTGGCCGTGAAGGTGACCGCGGACCGCTGGGACCGCGCCGTGCCGCCCACGGACGTGGCCACGGCCCATCTGGTCATGGTCGCCATCGACGACGACGGGCAGCCACGTGCGGTGCCGCCGCTGCTGCCGGAAACGGACGGGGACCGGCGTCGGTACCGTGAGGCGGAGATCCGCCGGGAACACCGGTTGGCGCTGCGGCGGGCGTTGCTCGACGGCGCCGTAGAGGTCTAAGACCTGCTCGGACTGTCCGTCGCGGCGCTGGCCGGTCACCTGGCAGCGATCGTCGTCCTCACCGCCCGCCAGGTTCGGCGATGATGCTCGTGCTGGCCAACGCCTCCTGTTATGGCATCCGCGTCGGGGTGGTGGTCGCGTTCGGCGTCGTCCGCCGGGAAGGCCGTCGCCCGTCGTGCGGGAGTGGACGCCATTCGGTCGTGCCTGGTAGGCAGACGGGTGTGCGCATTGTCTCCCTGCTGCCGGCGGCCACGGACATCGTGGCCATGCTCGGACTGACCGGGCATCTGGTCGGTCGTACCCATGAGTGCGACTGGCCGCCGGGGGAACTGACCGATATTCCGGCGGTGACCGCGACGTCGCTGCCGGGGGCGTTGACGAGCCGGGAGATCTCGGCGGCGATCGCTGGCGACGCGCACCGGGGGTCGTCGTTGTACCAGCTCGACGTCGCCGTGTTGGAGGATCTGAAGCCGGATCTGATCCTGACCCAGGATCTGTGCGACGTGTGTGCGGTCTCCTACGAGCGGGTCAACGACGCCGTCCGACTGATGGACTTTGACACGAGGGTGGTGTCCCTGGAGGCGAGGACCATCGCCGGGATCCTCGACACGGTCGATGCCGTGGCCGCGCTGACCGGCACCGACGAACGGGCGGCGAAGATCCGCGCCGACAGCGAGCGTCGCCTCGCCGCGTTGCCCGGGCCGGCGGCCGGCGCGCCGAGGGTGTTGTTCGTCGAGTGGCTCGACCCGCTTATGCCCGGCGGGCACTGGGTGCCGGAGCAGATCAGCTACGCCGGCGGGCAGTCACTGCTGCTCGGACCGGGCGCGCACAGCACACCGCACCGATGGTCGGTCGTCGCGGACCTGGCCCCCGACGTGGTGGTGTTCGGGCCGTGCGGGTTCACACCGAAGCAGACGCTTGACGAGTTGTCCGTGGCGACCGCGCAACCCGGGTGGGCTGACCTGCCCGCGGTGCGCGACGGGCAGGTGTGGGTGGTCGACGGACCCGCCTACTTCAACCGCCCGGGCCCGAGGGTCGTCGACGGCGCGGAGATCCTCGCCGCCGTCCTTGCCGGCCGCTCCGACTCCCGCACCCAGCACGTGCCCACCTGATGCGTCGGGGTGGTGCCGCGCGGCCCGGTAGCACAGGGCTGCGGTGCCGGCACCACCCCAGCGCCAGTTACGGCGGGGAGATCGACGGAGCCTGTCCGGAGCCGAAGCGCCACCCCTCGACAGTGCCCTGCGCGGGGTTGTAGCTGCTCGCGCCGAGCGTGCTGTAGGACCAGGTACCGCCGGGCACGGCGTGCCAATACGACCAGTACGCGCTGGCCGGGGGAGTATTGACACATGGCTCGGAGGCGGGCATGGGGTAGCCGTTGATACGGCAGACGAAGGCAAGGCCCCATCGTTGAGTGCCCGTCACGGTGAAGCCCCCGCCCTGCAACGCGGCCAGGCCGGTCGGCGGGTCCCCGAGTCGGCAGCCGGTCTGCACACCGAGGCCGAACGCGGTGAGGTCGACCACCACCGTGACGCCCGCGCCCGCCGCGCACGCCGCAGCGTGCGCGGCGCGCGGCATCGGGTCGACGACGACCAGGCCAGCGCTGACGACGACAGCCGCGAACAGCAGCGCCAACCGTCGCCGAATCACCGCCCGCTGCGCGGTCACCACGGCGTACACGCCAGGACGGGCGCGGCGGGCTGGGCGCCGCTGGTGGACAGGGTCGCGTACCCGGCGCCTGCGAGACCGGGGACGGCCTGCGCGGTGGCCCGCACCGCGGTGGTCGCGTCGAATCCGCCTGAGGTGTAGGCGATGGCGCCGCGATCGGCCGACGGCCCGGTGCACGCCACCTGAAGGCCGATCAGGAACTGGCGGGCGCGCAGCCACGGTAGAGGTCGCCCGGCGACAGAGAGGGCCTGGGCGGCGAGCCCGGTGCTGTTCGCATTCGGCACGCCGTTGGCGGAGAACGAGCCGTCAACGCCTTGCACGGAGACGAGCCACTGCGCCGCCGAGGCCGCGACGATCGGCCGGTCCGCCGCGAGCAGAGCCTGGACCGCGAGCGCCGTTGCGTCGACGTCACTGACACACGTGGCCTGCCCGAACAGCAGGGGAAAACCGCCGTCGGCGCACCGGCTCGCGGCCAGGAACGTCACCGCAGCCGGTGGTGCGCCGCCGGCGCGGTCCAACGTCAGCACCGCGAACGACTGGGTTAACGTGTTGCTGTAGTCGCCGAAAGCGGAACGGTCGGAGTATCGACCGGACGGGGTCAGTAGGCCGCCGAGGCGGGTGAGCAGGTCGACTCCGCCGAACGCGGCCGGGTCGAGGCCGCGGACCTGGACGCCGAGGGCGAGTTTCGCGGTCGCTCCCGCGTACGCCTCGGTGCCGTCGCCGATGTAGCCGGTGAGCACGGCGGGTTGGGCGAGCCACGACAGGGCATCGGCCGCAGTCGTGTCGGCCTGCTTGGTAGCGGCGAAGGCGAACACCGCGTCGAGGGTGAGGCCCTGGTCGGGGTAGGCGACGCCGTCGAAGACGACCTCGAAGCGTTCGCCGTCGACGGACTGGCGGGCGAGCCAGCCGGCGGCGGCATCGACCCTGTTGAGGGTGGGCGGCGATGCTGACGCGGTCGACGGTGTCACCGTCAGCGTCAGTGTGAAGGCGGCGAGCGCGGCGGTCGCGAGGACGCGCGCGCGGTGCCAAAGGAAACGGTTGACCATGAAACGGCGCCTTTCCGGGCTCCGATGGTCCGAGACGACCCGAATCCCCTCGGGCGGCTCCGACCCGTGGGCCACGACGGGTGGGGGACAGTCCTTACGTGCACGGACGGGTACTCGGGCTCGCGGCGTCACCACATGGTTCGCCGCCTACCGTTGCGGGCCAGCGCCGGATTTCGACCGGACTTCCCCCATCAACGCACAGGCATGAAGTTGTGGCGCACAGTCTCACCAGCCATGGTGGTCACCGTCAATGTCGATGATCCGACCGCGCTCGAATCCGACCGGGCGTCCAGCTGTGCACCGTTGCCAGAACGGTTCATCGTCGGCACGATGGCACTGGTGATGTCGATGAACCGGATCCTGCTCACCGTCCCGGTCCTTGGCACGTCGCACCGCTCGGGACCGGTATGAGCACAATCCGGCTCGTCGACGGCAGGGCTGTGCTCGCCGCCAGCGCCGAGTTGACGGCTATCTACGCGGCGGTGTTCTGCGTGCCGCCCTGGAACGAACCGCTCGAGCGGGCCGAAGGACTCGCGGATCGACTCGCGGATTGGACCGAGAAGCCCGGGTTCGTTGGGGCGTTCGCTTACACCGGCGCCAGCGTGCGCGGGTTCGCGTTGGGTTACACCACCCCGAGCCCGTTCCCCAGCGACCGCTCGTACGGTCAGGTGAGTGCGATTCTGGGACCGGAGGCCGTCACCGCGCTGTCCGGCCGTCTGGAGGTCGGCGAACTCGCTGTTCACCCGGGTGCGCGGCGCGCTGGGCTCGGTCGGCGGCTGCTCGACGCTCTGGTCGGTGACCGCCCGGCGTGGTTGCTCACGGTGCCGACGATCCCCGGTACGACGGCGTTCTACGACGCCGCCGGGTGGCAGCGGTGGGGAACCGGCCACGGCATCACGATCTACGCGAACGTGCCCCTCGCGCCGGCCGGCTGACGTTGGTCGCGCGGGCCGTGCAGCAGCGCTCCCCGCAGGACGGCGGATGGGTCGGGGCCGAGGTCGAGCCGGTCTGGAGAGACGTCGGCGCGGACGAGGAGGTCTCCGACGGCGGCGATCATCGCGCCGTTGTCGGTGCAGAGCCGTGGTGACGGCACCCGTAGGCGGATGCCGGCGGCGGCGCAGCGTTCTTCGGCGAGGGCGCGTACCCGGCTGTTGGCGGCGACTCCGCCGACGAGGAGCAGGGTGTCGGCCTGGTGGTCGCGGCAGGCGGCGAGGGCTTTGCGGGTGAGGGTGTCGGCGACGGCCTCCTGGAAGGAGGCGGCGACGTCGGCGACGGGTAGTGGTCTGTCCTGGTGTTGTTCGACCCAGCGGGCGACGGCGGTCTTGAGCCCAGAGAACGAGAACCGGTAGGGGGCGTCGTGCGGGGCGGTCATCGGGCGGGGAAAGGCGATCGCGTTCGGGTCGCCGTCGCAGGCGACGCGGTCGATGACGGGCCCGCCGGGGTAGGGCAGGCCGAGCAGGCGGGCGACCTTGTCGAACGCTTCACCGGCGGCGTCGTCGACGGTGTCGCCGAGGTGCACGACCGGGTCGCGGGCGAGGTCGCCGATCAGCAGCAGGCTGGTGTGCCCGCCGGAGACGATCAGGGCGACGCAGCGGGCCGGTAGTGGCCCGTGTTCGAGGATGTCGACGGCGGCGTGGCCGGCGAGGTGGTGAACGCCGTAGAGGGGGACGCCGAGGCTCAGCGCGTACGCCTTGCCGGCGGCGAGGCCGACCTGGACGGCGGTGGCGAGCCTGGGGCCGGCGGTGGCGGCGACCGCGTCGATGTCGGCGAAGCCGATCCCGGCCTGGGCCAGTGCGTGTTCGACCATGGGGGTGATGGCGTGCAGGTGCGCGCGGGCGGCGATCTCGGGGACGACCCCGCCGAAGCGGGCGTGTTCGTCCATGCTCGTGGCGAGCGCGTCACCGAGCAGGACACCGTCGGCGACGATCCCGACGCCGGTCTCGTCGCAGGACGTCTCGATGCCCAGGACGACCGTCATGCGTCAAGGTCCTGCTGGACGCCGGCTCCGACGCCAGGGTGCTCGGCGCTGGCCGCGAGGAGCTGTTTGCGTAGTTTGACGGGAAGCCGGTCGACGTAGGCGAGGCCGTCGAGGTGGTCGACCTCGTGCTGGAAACACCGGGCGAGGGTACCGGTGCCCTCCAGGCGGATCGGCTGATTGTGCAGGTCGACGCCGGTGACGGAGGCGGTGGCTGACCGGGCCAGGTCGGCGCGCTGGCCCGGGACGGACAGGCAGCCCTCGGAGTCGATCACCAGATCCCGCTGCTCAGGCAGGTGCAGCACCGGGTTGATCACGTGGGCGATGGTGTGGGTGTTGGTGGCGTCGGGGCAGTCGACGACGAAGATCCGGGCGTCGACGCCGATCTGGTTGGCCGCCAGGCCGACCCCGTGAGCGGCGTACATGCTGGCGAACATGTCGTCGACCAGCGCGGCGAGCGCGTCGTCGAACACGGTCACCGGGGCGCACCGGCGGTGCAGGATCGGGGTGCCGTAACGGGTGATCGGCCTCGGGGTGCCGACAAGCCTCTCCATAGCTGCCCATATTATGCAATTGCAAAATGTTGGCAGTAGGGGAGTGGTCTGGTGCGGACGGCGGAGATCAAGCGGCGGTACCTCGCGCACTTCGAGGCGAACGGCCACGCCGTGGTGCCGTCCGCTCCGCTGCCCGCCATCAGCGATCCGAACCTGTTGTTCGTCAACGCCGGCATGGTGCAGTTCGTGCCCTACTTCCTGGGCCAGCAGACCCCGCCTTACCAGCGGGCGGTCAGCGTGCAGAAGTGCATCCGCACCCCGGACATCGACGAGGTCGGCAAGACCAGCCGGCACGGCACGTTCTTCCAGATGAACGGCAACTTCTCCTTCGGCGACTACTTCAAGGCGGGTGCTATCCCGCTGGCCTGGGAGTTGTCCACCAAGCCGATCGCCGAGGGCGGTTACGGGCTGGATCCGGAGCGGATCTGGCCGACGATCTACCTCGATGACGACGAGGCGTTCGAGATCTGGCGGTCGGTGGGCGTGCCCGCGGAGCGGATCGTGCGTCGGGGCAAGGCGGACAACTTCTGGTCCATGGGCATCCCCGGACCGTGCGGTCCGTCGTCGGAGCTGTTCTACGACCGGGGCCCGGAGTACGGCGCTGAGGGTGGTCCGGCGGTCGACGAGGACCGCTACATGGAGTACTGGAACCTCGTGTTCATGCAGTTCGAGCGGGGTCCGGGCACCAACAAGGAGGACTACCCGATCCTGGGTGACCTGCCGGCGAAGAACATCGACACCGGCATGGGCCTGGAGCGGATGGCGTCGATCCTGCAGGGCGTCGACAACCTGTACGAGATCGACGAGGTGCGGCCCATCCTGGCCCGGGCGGCCGAGTTGACCGGCAAGCGGTACGGGGCGCACTCCGGGCACGTGGCCAGCGAGTCGCACCCGGACGACGTGCGGCTGCGGGTGGTCGCGGATCACGTGCGGACCGCGCTGATGCTGATCGGCGACGGCGTGACGCCGAGCAACGAGGGCCGTGGGTACGTGCTGCGGCGGATCATGCGTCGGGCGATCCGGTCGATCCGGCTGCTGGGCTGGCAGGACCGGGCGCTGCCCGAGCTGCTGCCGGTGGCGCGGGACTGCATGGCGCCCTCGTACCCGGAGCTGGCGACCGACTTCGACCGGATCGCGCAGTACGCGTACGCGGAGGAGGAGGCGTTCCTGTCGACGCTGCGTGCCGGGACGACGATCCTGGACACGGCGATCGCCGAGACCCGCTCGGCGGGCGGCACGGCGCTGTCCGGGGCGAAGGCGTTCCAGCTGCACGACACGTACGGCTTCCCGATCGACCTGACCCTGGAGATCGCGGCCGAGCAGGGCCTGAAGGTCGACGACGAGGGTTTCCGCCGGCTGATGGCCGATCAGCGGACCCGGGCCAAGGCGGACGCGCAGGCGCGCAAGACGGGGCACACCGACGTGTCGGCGTACCGGTCGGTGCTCGACGCGCACGGACCGACGGACTGGCAGGCGTACCAGACCCTCGACACCGACTCCACGGTCCTCGGGCTCCTCGACAGCGACGGTGTCGCGATCCCCGTTGCCGAGCCCGACGAGATCGTCGGGGTGGTCCTCGACACGACCCCGTTCTACGCCGAGTCCGGCGGGCAGCACGCCGATGCCGGCACCCTCACCGGCGACAGCGTCCGCGCCGACGTGCTTGACGTGCAACGACCGATCAAGGGCCTCGTCGTCCACCAGGTCCGCATCACCGACGGTGCCCTCGCCGTCGGCGACCGGATCCACGCGGCGGTCGACCCGCAGTGGCGACTCGGTGCCCGCCAGGCCCACTCCGGCACGCACGTCGTGCATGCCGCCCTGCGGCACGTTCTCGGCCCGAGCGCGTTGCAGTCCGGCTCGTTCAACCGCCCCGGCTACCTGCGGCTCGACTTCTCCGCGCCGACCGGCCTCTCGCCGGCCACCCGTAGCGAGGTGGAGGACGTGGCCAACCTGGCCATCCGCGATGATCTGCCGGTCCACGCCCGATACATGACCCTGCCCGAGGCCCGGCAGATCGGCGCGCTCGCCCTGTTCGGCGAGACCTACGACGACACCGTCCGCGTCGTCGACATCGGCGGCGAGTGGTCCCGGGAACTCTGCGGCGGCACCCACGTCGACCGGTCGGCGCAGATCGGCGCGCTCGCTATCACCTCCGAATCTTCCGTCGGCGCCGGACAGCGCCGCGTAGAGGCCGTCACCGGCATCGAGGCATTCCGCTATCTGACCCGCGAGCGGGACCTGGTCACCAACCTCGCCGACCAACTCCGCGCGCCACGGGAAGAGTTGCTTGACCGGATAACTGCGCTGGTCAGTCGGGCCAAGGCCGCCGAACGCAGGGCTGAGCAACTGCAACTCCAGCTCACCCGGGAACAGGCTCGCACCCTGGCCGGGCGCGCCGAGGACATTGCCGGGATCGCATACGCGAGCAGCACCGACCCTGCGGGCGCGGACTTCCGTCAACTCGCCGAGCTGATCCGGCGAGAGCTACCGCAGCAGCGTCCCGGCGTCGTGGTGGTCGCCGCCACGTCGAACGGCACGATGCGACTCGTCATCGCGGTCAACGACGCGGCGGCCGAGCGCGGCACGTCTGCCGTGCACCTCGTCAAGACGGTGCTCGGTGGACGTGGCGGCGGCAACGCCGGCCTCGCCCAGGGTGGGCAGTCAGGCGGACGCCCGCACCAGGTCGTGGATCTGGTGCGGGAACTGCTGCGCTCAGCCAACTGAACCGTGGACCCGGGACGGCTTCTCTCCGCAGCACGAGTCGCATCGTCCATAGACCACCACCACGCCGCCGGGGAGCCCTGCCGGGTCGGTGCTGAAACCTGCCGCGCCCGCTGCCCGTACCGCGCTGAGGACCGCTTCGGCTGGCAGGTGGCACACGCGGTCGCAGAGCGTGCAGACCGCGTGGGGATGCGGGTGGTCGGCAAACCCGTACGTCATCGCTCCGCCGACCGGCACCGAGTGCAACTCACCCAGATCGGTCAGGTGGATCAGCACGCGGTGCACCGTCGTCAGGTCGATTCGTACACCGTTGGCCCGGACCCGGTCATGGACCTGCGCGGCGCTCAGGTGCGGATGCTCGGGCGGGGCGTCCACGAGCACGCTCAGCACTGCCTGTCGCGCCGGCGTACGACGCAGGCCTCGCTCGCGCAGGCGGCCCAAGGCCGCCACCACACGATCCGACGCTTCTGTGATCAATCACGTCCCCCGACGACAACCGGACCCTTGTTGCAAGATAATGGCAACAGCCACACTAAGGCAGCATTGAGAGGACGTACTCCATGGCCGTGTACAACCTGCCCGACCTGCCCTACGACTACGGCGCGCTTGAGCCCGCGATGTCCGGCGAGATCCTGGAGTTGCATCACGACAAGCACCACGCGGCGTACGTCAAGGGCGCCAACGACGGGCTGGACCGGCTCGCCGAGGCCCGCGACAAGGGCGACTACGGAACGATCGTCGGGTTGGAGAAGACGTTCGCGTTCAACCTGTCCGGGCACGTGTTGCACTCGATCTTCTGGAACAACCTGTCCCCGGACGGCGGGGACCGCCCCGACGGTGAGTTGGCGGCGGCGATCGACGAGCACTTCGGCTCCTTCGACGGGTTCGCCGGTCAACTGTCGGCGGCGACCAAGGGTGTGCAGGGTTCGGGTTGGGGTGTCCTGGCGTGGGAGCCGCTGAGTCAGCGGTTGATCGTGGAGCAGGTCTACGACCACCACGGCAACGTCGGGCAGGGCTCGACTCCGATCCTGGTGTTCGACGCCTGGGAGCACGCGTACTACCTGCAGTACCGCAACGTTCGTCCGGACTACGTGGACCGGTTGTGGAACCTGGTGAACTGGACCGACGTGACCTCGCGTTTCGACGCTGCCCGCGCTACTGCCCCGAAGATCTGACCCGGCGTGAGTGGGTACACCCCCGAGGCGGCCGAGATCGTGCAGCGCGCCGCCGGGGTCATCGCCGCCAAGCATCGCGGTGACCTCGCCGGCGCGGAGGCGTTGATGTCGGCGTTCGGCTCCGAGCAGGCCCGTACCCTCGGCTTCTATCTGTTGGCGGACCTGGCGTTGGGCCTGGTCAGGGCGCAGAGCGGCCAGTCCATGGACGACCTGGTCCGGGAACTGTCGCTTCTCCTGGCCGACACCGCGCAGTCACCACCGGCCTGAGCGTCTGTTGGGTGCCCGCCGCGGCGGGCACCCAACAGACCGCGCCCGCACCGTCAGTCGAGGGGAGCGCCTGGTGCGCAAGAAAGTCGATCACCGGGTCATGATGATCGACGGCCATCAGGTGGCCGTGCTCGCCTTGGCCGACTTCGAGCGGCTCGACGCCGCCCGTCGGCAGCTCGGCGCCAGCGAAGCGCAGGCGCATCAACTTCGTCAGCAATTGCATGAGGCTCGACGCCGCGTCGCTCGCCTGGAGGGTCGTCCCGTCCCGGTGCCGTCCGCCGCCGCGGTGGCGGATGACTCAGGTCATTGCCGGTGCCGTACCCACCAGGTCGACGATCCGGTCGGCCCAGCGGTCCAGCAGGGTCTGGTCGTGGCTGATGACCAGGACGCCGGCGTGCTGGGTTCGCTGGTAGTCGCGGATGACGCTGGCGACGTGCGCCTGGGTTGAGGCGTCGAGCATCGCCGTGGCCTCGTCGCAGAGCAGGTAGTCCGGCCGGTGGACGAGGGCCCGGGCGAGGCAGGCGCGTTGTAGTTGCCCGTCGGAGACCGCGTGTGGCCGTCGGCTGCGTAGGTCGGCGGTGAGGCCGACGAGGTCGGCGAGTTCGGCCACCCGCTCCTGGACCGTCGACTCGGGTGTCCGTACGGCGCGTAGCGGTTCGGCGATCAGGTCGTCCAGGCTCAGTCGAGGGTCGGCGGCGGCGCGTGGGCTTTGGAACAGGACGGCGACGCGGGTCCGTAGGCCGACCGGCACGGCGTACCGCACTGCGTGCACGGGCATGCCGTCGATGCTGACCCGGCCGTGGTCCGGTCGGTGCAGGAGGGCCAGGACCCGCACCAGTGTCGACTTGCCACATCCGGACGGGCCGCGGAGCCCCACCGTCTCGCTGCGGGCGACCCGCAGGGTGATGCTGTCGAGCACGACCTGACGGCCGTATCCGACGGTGACCTCGTCGGCGAGCAGGTGCTGCTCCCTGGTCATGTGACTGCTCCGGGACGGATCGGGTGGTGACAGGCGACCGTGCCGTCACCGGCGATCGGCGTGAGCGGTGGCTGGCGCGCGCAGGAGTCGGTGCGGCGCGGGCAGCGCGGCGCGAACGCGCAGCCCGGAGGCAGCGCGGTGAGCATCGGCGGGTCGCCCGGCACCGGCCGGAAGGCGCGGTCCGGCAGAGCGTCGAGCAGCGCCGCTGCGTACGGATGAGTTGGCGCGGCGAAGAGATGATCTGCGTCCCGGTGTTCCACGATGCGGCTGGCGTACATGACGGCGACGGTGTCGGCGACTCGCTGCGCGGCGGCCAGGTCGTGCGTGATGAGGACGACGGCCGAGCCGGTGTCGCAGCGTCGGCGCAGCAGGTCGAGGGTGTGGTCCACCAGCGGCCGGTCGAGGCCGGTGGTGGGCTCGTCGGCGATGAGCAGCGCCGGGTCCGGTGCCAGTGCGAGCGCGGTGACCAGGCGCTGGGCCATGCCGCCGGAGAGTTCGTGCGGGTAGTGGTCCAGGTCGGCCGGGTCGAGTCCGACGTCGAGGGCGAGGCGCTCAGCATCGTCCCGATCCCGGCCGTGCGCTCTGAGCGTCTCGATGAGCAGGCGCCGTCCGGTGCGGACCGGGTTCAGTGCGGTGGCCGGGCTCTGCGGGACCAGCCCGACCCGTCGACCGCGTACTCTGCGGGCCAGGTGATGCTGACCGCAGGTGATCAGGTCGACCGGGTCACTGCCCGGGTGGTGCAGGACGGCGTGGCCGGTGGTCGTGGCGTTGCCCGGTAGCAGGCCGAGCAGGGCGTGGGCCAGAACGGACTTGCCGCAGCCGGACTCGCCGACGACGGCCAGCAGTTCACCGGCCCGTACGGTCAGGCTGAGGTCGGTAACGGCGCGTACGGTCGTGTCGCGCAGACGGAACTCGACGCCGAGGCCGTCCACGGCGAGCAGCAGGCGGTTTTCGGCGATGCCCGAAGTCGCGGGAGCGGGTGCGGAGCCGGTGCTGGTCACAGGTTGAGCTCCGCTCGGACGCGGGGATCGAGGCGATCGCGCCAGTGTGCGGCGAGGACCGCAATGGCGAGGGTGACGACGACGATGACCGCGCCCGGTGCCAGGCTGGCCCACCAGGCGCCGGTCAGCAGCGATCCCTGACCGTCGTTGATCATGTTGCCCAGCGAGGCGAGGTGCGGCGGCAGTCCGAGACCGAGAAACGACAGTGCCGTCTCGTGCCACACGGCGTGCGGGATCATCAGGGTGGTGGCCAGCGCCAGGCGGGGCAGGACGTGCGGCAGCAGGTGCCGCACGAAGACCCGTCCCCGGCCGGCGCCGCCGTTGATGGCGGCGTCGACGAACGGTCGGGTCCGCAGGCTCAGCAGCTCGGATCGGACGATGCGGGCGGTGGAGAGCCAGTGGGTGAGCCCGACGGAGGCGATCACCGCGCCGAGGCTGGGGCGCAGCATGGCGACGATGAAGATGCCCAGCAGCAGGTGCGGCATCGCGGCGATGGTGTCCACGATCCGCATCAGGATCCGGTCCGCGCGCCCACCGAGCGTGCCGGCGATCCCGCCGACCACACCGCCGAGGAGGGTGGCGACGAGCGCGGCGACCGTGCCGACGAGCAGTGACACCCGAAGGCCGTATACCGCCCGGTGCGCCACGTCCCGGCCGAGGTCGTCGGTGCCGGCGAGGTGTGTCCAGGACGGCGCGAGCCGGGTCTGGTCCAACGCGACGGCGCTCTGGTCGAGTGGCCAGACGAGCGGCGCGAGAAGCGAGCCGGCAACCGCGGCGAGCAGGACGACGGCGGCCAGGACCGCACCGACCTGGCTGGTGCGAAGTTTCGGCCGTCGGCGGACCGACGCGAGGGGACGAGGTCGGGTGATGAGGTCAACCATCGAGTCGTACCCGCGGGTCGGCGGCGGCGTAGGCGAGGTCGGTGGCGAGGTTCGCGGCCAGCACCACCGCGGTGGTGACCAACGTGATCGCCGCGAGCAGCGGGAAGTCGCTGCCCAGCGCGGCGGCGACCGTGACGGCTCCGAGGCCCGGCAGCGAGAAGACCGTCTCGACCAGCACCGCTCCGCCGACCAGTTCCGGTAGGTGCGTGCCGACCAGGGTGAGGAACGGCAGCAGCGCGGTGCGCAGCGCATGTCCGAACAGGACGGTCCGCCCCGGCAATCCCCGGGCCCGTGCGGCGAGCACGTGGTCGTCACGCAAGCTGTCGGCGACCGCGTCCCGGACGAACAACACGAACCAGGGCGCCTGGGACACCGCCAGCACCCCCACCGGGAGGATGAGGTGGCGCGCCACGTCGGACCAGGACGTGCTGGTCGCGGTCACGTCGGTGAGCCCGCCGGCGGGTAGCCACCCCAGCGCCAACGCGAACAGGGCGATCGCGGCCAGGCCCAGCCAGAACACCGGCATCGACTCCACCGCGTAGGCGGCGGCCCGCAACGCGCGGTCGAAGAGCCCACCCCTGCGGTACGCGGCCAGCGCGCCCAGCAGCAGGCTGGTGACCAGTACGACGCCGAGTGCCATCCCGATCAGCAGCAGCGTCCAGCCGGCCCGGGCGGCGAGCACTGCGGCCACCGGTTCGTGGCGGCTCGTCGACCAGCCGAGGTCCCCTTGGACGAGGTTGCTGATCCAGCGCAGGTACTGCACCGGTAGCGGGTCGTCGACCCCCCAGTTGGCGCGGATCTGCGCCAGGTTCTCCTCGGTGGCGGTGAAAGCCGCCGCGCCCGCGTACTGCTTTGCCGGGTCCACGGGCGAGGCGGCGCCGAGGGCGAACATCCCGATGCTGGTCGCCGCGAGCACCGGGACGGCGACCAGCAGCCGGCGTCGCACCACCGCACCTACCCCGGCCAGTCGACCGGAGCGGGTCACGAACGCGTCCAGGTGTTGATGTTCCACCAGAGGCTGTTCGCCACTCCGTGCTCGTGCGCCTCGACGCGCGGGGCGACGCCCTGGACCGATGCCTTCAGCACGTAGGTGTGCCGCAGGTAGGTGAGGAACAGCCACGGCACGTCCGCCACGAGCTGCTTCTGGAACTGCGCGTACGCGGCCTTGCGGCGGGCCGGATCGATCTGGTCGCGGCCCTCCTGCAGCGAGCGGTCCGTCACCTCGGAGCGGTACGAGCCGGGGTTGAAGTAGCCCTGCCCCGCGAACCGGGAGCCGAACAGCTTGTACGAGACGAAGTCCGGGTCGTACGGCGTGCCGTAGCCCATCAGCAGGGCATCGGACTTCATCCGCGGGTCAATGGCGTCCCACGTCAGACCGGCCGGGGTCACCTCGATGCCGATCTTCTTCGCGTCGGCCGTCACCGCCAGCGCCAGGTCCTTGCGCAGGGTGTCGCTCGCCGGGTACATGAGCGTGAATCGGGCCGACCGGCCGTCCTTGACCCGTACCCCATCCGCGCCGGGCTTCCAGCCAGCCGCGTCGAGCAGCGCCCCGGCCGCCGTCGGGTCGGCGGTGGGAGCGCCGACGGTCGAGGGCTCGGCGAACTCGGAGGTCGGGGGGACCGGCCCGAACGCCGGCTCGCCCGCGCCGTTGAGAATGCCGGCGACCATCGCGGACCGGTCCACGGCGAGGTTGAGCGCCCGGCGGACCGCCGTATCAGCGAGGACAGGGTTGCCCATTGGCAGCATCACGCCGCGGTAGTCGGCGGTCGGCACCCGCTGCACCGCGTACGCGCTGTCTCTGTCGAAGCCGGAGGCGAGCTTCGGTGGCAGTTCGGCGGCGTCGAACTCGCCGGCTCGCATCCGCTGGGCGCGGACGTTGTCGTCGGCGACGAACGCCACCACGACCCGGTCGTTCGCCGGCCGGCCGCCGAAGTAGCGCTCGTTGGCGGTGAGCACGAGGCGGTCGCCCGGCGTCCAGGACTCGACCTTGTACGGTCCGGTCCCGATCGGCTTGCGGTTGAAGCCGGTGGTGTTGATGTCCTGCCCGCTGAGCAGCTTGGCGGGCACGATGCCGAGGGTGAGTCGCTGCAGGAACGGCGCGTACGGGTAGCGCAGCGTGAACACCACGGTCGTGGCGTCGGGTGTGGACACCGACTCCACCATGTCCAGGTCGGAGCGCAGTGTGGAGTCCACCTTCGGATCCAGCACCGCCTGGTACGTAAAGACGACATCCGACGCGGTCAGCGCGCTGCCGTCGTGGAACTGCACACCGTCGCGCAGTTTGGCGGTCACGGTGCGTCCGTCGGGCGACACCGTCGGCAGGGCCGAGGCCAGGCCGGCGACGAGGCGGTTGTCGCTGTCGCGGGCGACGAGCCCGTCGAAGATCAACGCGGCGCCGTCGACGCCGTAGTTGAGCACCGGGTTCAGTGCGTCGGGCTCGTCGGAGGTGGCCACGACCAGGGTCGCGCCACCGGCTGAGCTGTCCGGGTTGGTCGGGGCCGAGCAGCCGGCGAGGACGAGCATTCCGGCCGCTGCGGTCGACGCCACGAGACGTCGGAAGGCCGGTCGGATCCGGGTCACTACACGCTCCTGTGGTGTGGGGAACGGGTGCGGGCGTGCGGGTGCAGCCGCCGCGGTTATTGATCACGTTGGCACAGTTGCCACACCATGGCAATTGCCAATCGAGTGCATCATGGTTCCGGGAGTGGCCGCCGAACCCATCACCGGGCGCGTGTCGCCGCCCGGGCATCCCGACGGACCGATGAGTTGATCAACGGACTGTTCATGTCCTCGTCTCGTGCCCCACACCGGCCCGGACGTGCGCGTTTCCCGAGGTTGAGCAGGGTTGCCGCGAATGTGTCATCGCAATCCTGGAGCACCACGTGTCCCTGCACGCACGTCGGCGACGACGAAACGCGGCGACGGTAACTCCGCTGGCGGCCCTCTGCACCACCGCGGCCGTCCTGGTCCTACCGTCCCCGGCGGCGGCGCACCCCTTCGGTGACCCGCAGACCGTGTCCATCGCCCCCGACGAGCAGCGGAACGACGTCGTGCGGGTGCGGTGGCGTGTCGGCGGACCCGACGACCTCACCCTGCTCGGAGTCTCGCTCGGGTTGCTACCGGCCGACCGCGTCCTGCTCGACGGCGCTGTCGACTACCGGGCGACCGACCCGGCCGTGATCGCGTCGTCCGAGCAGTTCCCCGCGTACCTGCTCAAGCAGATCACCGTGGCCGACGGGGCGCGCCCCTGCCTCGGCAGTGTCGCGCCGCTGAGGGCACTGGCGCGGATCGGTGCGACGATCGACTACACCTGCCCGGGGCCGGTTGGTTCGGTCACCGTCGCGGTGCGGATGCTGACCGACCTCAACCCCGCCTACCGGGCCATGGCCACCGGCCCCGGGGGGCAACGCGCGGTGTACGGCTCGGGCGAGGAAACCCACGACTGGAGCCTCACCAGCCGCGCGCCGGCCGCCGGCAGCACCAGCCGTGGCCGCAGCGCGGCCGTCCAACTCGCCGGCGTCATCGCCGCGGTGCTGCTGGTCGCGGTCGGGGTCCCGTTGGTGGTGCGGCGGGTGCGGCGACGCAGGGTCCTGGCATGACCGCGAGCGCAGCTTTGTCCGCGTCCCTTACAGACCAGATGCAGGACCTCATCCATTCACCGGGCGTACCCCCGATCGCGTTCGTGCTCGCGTTCGCCGCCGGTGCGGGTCACGCCGTGGCCCCGGGGCACGGTAAGAGCCTGGCCGCCGCCTACCTCGCCGGCTCGCGCGGCCGGATCCGGGACGCCGCCTGGCTGGGCGGGTCGGTGGCCGTCATGCACACGCTCTCCGTGCTGGTGATCGGCGTGGCGTGGACGTTCCTGTCCCTGTCCGAGGTGATCCGGATGCAGGAACTCACGAGCTGGCTGCAACTCGGCGCGGGTGTGATCGTCCTGGCCACCGGTCTGTGGATGGTGCGCCGACACCTGCACAACGCTGGCCACAATCACTCACACAGCCACAGCCACAGCCACAGCCACGAGCATGGGAAGCGTCCCGGGCTGGTCCTGCTCGGCATCTCCGGCGGGCTGACCCCGTCTCCTGCCGCGTTCCTCGTGCTGGCGACCGGGCTGTTCATCGGTCGCGCTGGCTTCGCCCTGCTGCTGGTCCTGACCTTCGGCCTCGGCATGGCCGTCGTGCTCTTCGGCGTCGGGGTCCTCGCGGTCGCCGGAAGCTCACTCATCAACCGGGGCGCACAGTCCCGCGCCGTCCTCGGTCTGGCCGCGCGGGTGGCGCCTGTGCTCGCCGCCAGTGGCATCACGCTCTTCGGCGCGGGCCTCGTCACGGTCGCCGCGATCCACCTCGTCACCCTCACCTGAAGCGGCAGCGGGCGGATCAGCCGTCGGATGGTCAGCGGCTGCTCGGCCGCCGCTGACCATCCGATTATCCGGCTGTCAGACGCCGTAGCGCAGGTAGATGGTGTCGCCGACGGTCACGGTCGTGCCGCGGGTCGCGCTGGCCGGGGTGCCGCCGTCGCGGGTGACCTTCCAGGTGGAGGAGCCGCTGTTGGCCAGGCCGTTGATCGAGCTGATGGTGCCGGTGCCGCTGGTGGGGTTCAGGGCCGTGACGCAGCCACTCGGGGTGGCCGCGCCGACGGCCGCGTCCAGGACGGCACCGAGGGTGGTGGTGGCGGCGCTCGGGGTCAGCGCGACCGCGCACGGCTTGATGCTGCCGCTGCCGTTGTCGATGATCACGGCGAGCTTGGTGGCGGTGCCAGCGGTGAATCCGCTCGCCGCGACCCAGGTGGGCGCGCCGACGGTGACCGGGGTCGGGGGAGCGGCGGTGTAGCCCGCGCCGGCGAGGGCGCGCACCGCGTCGATGGAGGCGTACGCCGACGGGGTGGTGTTGGTGGGCAGGTACTTGAATCCGCCGCCGGTCAACTGCTGCGCGCGCAGGAAGTCGATCGGGGTCTTGCCGGCGGTGGTGGTGAAGTCGGTGCCCTGGCTGGGGATGCCGCAGGCGTTGAGCCCGGAGACGGCCCAGGCGTTGGAGTCGGTGTTGACGCCGAACATCGAGCTGAACGCGCCCGAGGCGTTGACGAGCTTGCCCTTCAGGAAGTTCTTCGCCTGCAGCACGTCGGTGTCGGTGTTGGGGACCCCGGCGGCGCAGAGCGCGGCCATCGCCGCGCCGGTCATGTCGATGTCACTGGTCGCGGCGAGTTGGGTGGGGTCGCCCTCGGCCTGGGTGAACGTCCAACCGCCGTCGTTGTGCTGGTTGTTGCGGATCCGGGTGATCGAAAGGTCGAGCAGTGCCTGCGGCACGCGGGCGGCGCCGGCCTGGGTCTTCGCGCCGGCCAGGGCGAGAGTGCCGAAGACGGTGCCATTGAAGTTCGCCGGCGGGCCGTAGTAGCCGGCCGAGCCGGTCTGCCAGTAGGCGATGGTGTCGGCAATCAGGTTACGGGTGGGGGAGACCCGGGCGGGATCGATGCCGGCGGCGTAGGCGTTCAGGACCCCACGCTCGTAGTCGGTGACCACCGGCGTGCTGCTCGGCCAGGACGAGGCCGAGAGCTGGTTGCGGTAGACGGTGCGGGCGTTCTTGGTCGTGTCGCCGGAGGGGTAGACGTCCACCGCCGCGACGCCGGCGGGCGCGAACGCGCTGAACGCCCACTCGTTCGACAACCCGCCGCTGGCGTAGCTCCCGTCGGCAGCCTGCAGGGTCCGCAGGTAGGCGACGCCGTTGGTCTTGGCGGTGGCGATCTGCGCGGCGGTCGAGGTCGCGGCGGCCGGTGCGGCGCCTCCCGCGACCGCCAGGACCGTGGCGATCAGCGCGGCGGCGGGAACGGCCGCGAGGCGTCTGCGGCGGCTGCCGGGTGAAAAGCGCGAGGACATCGGGTCTCCTTGGGGGTACGGGGCACGGCTGCCTCGACCCGGAGCCCGGCGCGCGCCGGCGGGAGCGGGGCGGGCCGGCCGCAGGACGCGTGGGACGGATACCGCAGGTGCTGCGTCACCACGTAGGTAGTCGGGCTCGGGACGGGCGAACCGTCCTCACCGTTGCGCGTCAGCCCCGGATTCCCACCGGGTTCCCCCACGCGATGACGCGGTCACCGTATGGGAGGAGACCGCTACCGCGCGCTGTTAGGTACATGACACGTCCTCGCGTTGACGCGGTGGTGGCGGTTGTGGTCCGATGGCCGCGATCCAGCAGTCAGGGGAAGCCGGTCAAAGTCCGGCGCTGGCCCGCAGCCGTAGGTCCCGATATCGGGACGAGTCGGATTACCTGGCTGGATAGTGCACCGCAGCGCCGTCGAGGTACACGGCGCGGAGCCAGGTTTCCGGGGTTTGTCCTCGGGGTCCGCGTCCGCGCCTGCGCCGCTAGCCCCCGAGAGAGTCGCCATGTCCCCACTGGTCAGTCGAACGTCGCGTGTTCCCGCAGCGTGGTTGGCGGCCGTCGCCGCAGCGGTGCTCGGCGCGGTGGCGCTGGTGGTGCCGACCCGCGCCGCGCTCGCCGACCCGCTGGAGTCCTGCACCCCAACGCAGGGCGCGATCGTCGCTGTCGACTTCGGCGCATGGGGTGGGCCGCTGCTGCGGGGCTGCGACGCCACCCCGACCACCGGACTGGACCTGCTGCACGAGGCGGGCTTCACCACCGCCGGCACCGCCCACGACGGCCCCGGCTTCATCTGCCGGATTGGGTCTCCCGCCTTCGACGCCGGTGCCGAGCACCCGACGCCGGCTGACGAGGCGTGCGAGTTGACGCCGCCGGCCACTGCCTACTGGTCCTACTGGATTGCCCCGGCCGGGCAGGACCACTGGACCTACAGTCCACTCGGCGCGATGTCCCAGCGGCCGGGCCCGGGTGAGGTCGAGGCGTGGGTCTTCGGCGGCACCGACATCGGCGGCAGCACCGGGGTGCCCACCTTCACCCCCGCGTCGGTACGCGCGAGCGGCCCGACTCCGACCGCCACTGCGACTCCGACGGCGACCCCGACCTCGACGCCCGTGCCGACGCGACCGACGGAAGCGCAGGTCAAGGCGGTGGCGAGTTACCTGGTGGGGCAGCTCGTCGACGGCGACCACGTGGACAACGGTTTCGTCAACTACTACCGGACCATCGCTGTCGCCACCGCCCTGGCCGGGACCGGTGGGCAGGACCAAACCCTCACCAAGGTCGTCGACTACCTGCGGGCGCACGTCGATGCCGCGATCTTCCCGAACGGCGACACCGCCGTGCCGAACACCGCTAACGTCGCCAACCTCGCCCTGCTGGCCACGATCACCGGAGGCGACCCGCGCGCGTTCGGCGGCCGGGACCTGATCGCCACGCTCACCGACCGGGTGTGCACCGCGACCGACATCGACGCCGGATGCGCCGCCGCCGGTGACTTCGCCGGATCGACCGGACCGATGACCCACGCAACAGCGCTGCTCGCGCTCAAGCGCGCCGGCATCACCCCGCCCACCGCGACCGTCGCCCGGCTGACCGAGCAGCAGTGCGCGAGCGGCGCCTTCGGTGGCCTGTGGCTCGCCCCGGGCGAGTTCTGCGACCCGGACATCGCCGCCACGACCCTGGCTGTCCTCGCGCTGCACGCCCTCGGCGGACAGGACGAGGCGCTGGGCTCGGCCAAGACGTTCCTGACCGGGGCGCAGGAAACCGACGGCGGTTACCAGCCCTACACCGGCGCCGGGTTGACCGACACCTACTCGACCGGACACGCCGCGCAGGCCCTCGCCGTGCTGGGCATCACCGATCGGGCCGCCGCCGCCACCGGTTTCCTGGTCGGCCGGATCGCCACCGGCGGCGGGCTCAGCCCCGACCCGAGCAACCCGGACGCCGACCTGGCCGCCACCGCCGCGGCGGCGCTCGCGCTCGCCGGCACGAACCTCGCCGCGCTGACCCACCGCCTGGGCGGGCCACCACCGGCCGGGCCCCGGCCGGATCTGGCCAAGGGAGTGTCCTACCTCGTCGCGCCGGCCAACCTGATCGACGGCCAGTACTACGAGTCGTTTCCCGGCTTCCCCGACTTCGGGTTGAGCATCGACGGCGCGTACGCCCTGGCCGCCACCGGCGGGGACGACGCGAAGCTGCGGGCGATCGTCGAGTTCCTTCGCGGCGGCGGCGCGGTCGGCGACAACGGCTTCACCGTCGACATGTGGTTGGGCGTCGGCACCGACTACGCCGTCGGCGGCGCGATCGGCAAGGTCGCGTTGCTGGCCCAGGTCACCGGCTACGACCCACGGACCTTCGGCGGACACGACCTGATCGCCGCGCTGGGTGACGTCACCTGCACCAAGGTCGACGCATCGACCGGCTGCGCCGGAGCAGGCAACTACCGGTACGCCACCTCGGTCTTCGGGCAGTCGCTCGGCATCATCGCGCAACTACGCGCGGGACAGGGCGAAGCCGCCGCCAAGCCGGTCGAGTTCCTCAAGGGATTGCAACGCGCCGACGGGTCGTTCCCCAGCCTCATCCCAGCGGCGGACACCGACCGGGACGTCGACAGCACCGCGATGGCCGCGATGGCCCTGGCCGCGCTCGCCGACGACCCGGCGGCGGCCACCGCCGTCGACAAGGCGCTCGCCTGGATCGCCTCGACGCAAAAGGAGCACGGCGGGTTCCCCGGCGCGGCCGGCGACTCCACCAACTCCACCGCGCTCGCCATCCAGGGCCTCACCCTGCGCGACACCACCTACGCGGGTCAGATCGGCAAGGCGCTGGCGTTCCTGGCGGCCCAGCAGAACGACGACGGCGGGTTCACCGTCGCGGCCGGTGGCCAGGCGGGATCGGACGTCCGCGCCTCCACCCAGGTCGTCGGTGGCGCCACCGGCATCTCATTCGCCGCCCTGGCGCGGGACGTGCACGACACGCCGGGTCCGGACCCGTCCGGCTCACCCACACCCACGCCGAGCGCCAGCCAGCCGTCCTCGCCGACGGCGACACCCGTGGCGACCCCGTCGGCGACGGGCCCCGGCGGGCACTCGTGGGGCAACCTGCCCCGCACCGGCGTGTCCATCGTGACCATCGCCCTGCTGGCGCTGGTGCTCGTGGTCGGTGGCGTCCTGCTGCTGGTCGCCGCCCGTCGCCGCGCGGTGTCCGACAACGGCGGTGAATCGTGACCACCCGCCGGTGGTTCCGGTCGATCGCGGCCCTGACGATCGTCGCCGCGCCGGTGGTGGCACCCACGCCGGCGCTGGCCGCGCCCCTGCCAATCGGGCAGTGCACCACCTCGTCCGGGGCAATCCTCGCTGTCGACTTCAGCCGCTGGGGCGGGCCGCTGCTGCGGTCCTGCGGCACCACCCCGACCACCGGCTACCAACTACTCAACCAAGGTGGCTGGCGCACCACCGGGACGCAGCACGACGGCCCGGCGTTCATCTGCCGCATCGGCTACGCGGGTCACCAGGGCGGAACGCAGTACCCCACCCCGGCCGACGAGAAGTGCGCGCTCACCCCACCGGCCAGCGCGTACTGGTCGTACTGGCACGCCGACCCGGGACAGAACAGCTGGGTCTACAGCCAGCTCGGCGCGATGAGCTACAAGCCCAAGCCGGGCAGCGTCGACCTGTGGATCTTCGGGGCGACCGACATCGGGGGAACCCAGGGGCGGCCCACGGTCAGCCCGGACAGCGTCCGCGCCCGCAACAGCACGCCGATCGGCGCCGCCACCACCGCGCCGCCCGCAGGTGCGCCCACCCCGGCCCAGCCCGGCGGCGGGAACCCACCAGCCGCCGGCAACCCGCCGGCACCGGGTGACCCCGGCATCGGCCCACCCCCGCCCGGCCCACCACCGACCGGAGCGCCGGCGTCGGTGCCGATGGGCGGTACGCCGACGCCTCCGGCCAGCCCGACGACATCCCCCACGGCGGGAGCGCCGTCCGGGCCGCCGGACGCCACCCCCGACGGGCCGCGCATCCTCGACGCGGCACCCACCGCGACGGCCGCCCGCAAGGACACCGGCTCGGCGCTGCCAGCGCTGATCACCGTCGGCCTGTTGACCGTCCTCGCCCTGGTCGGCGGTGTCGTCGGCTGGCGGCGACGCCGCACCTGAACCGATGCCCCCGACCCGCCCCGACCTCCTGCACCGCCTCGCGGTAGCCCGGCTGCCCCGCCCCCTGCACCCGGTGGCCTGGTGGCTGTGGGCGCTCGCGCTGGCGACCGCCGCGAGCCGCACCAGCAACCCGCTGCTGCTGCTGCTCATCTTCGCGGTGCTCGGGTTCGTCGTCAGCGTCCGCCGCACCGACGCCCCCTGGGCGCGGGCGTTCCGCTACTACCTCTACCTCGCACTGCTCATCATCGCGATCCGGGTGGTGTTCCGGACGGTCTTCGCCTCCGGCATCACCCCCGAGGACCACATCCTGTTCCGGCTGCCGCACCTGCCCACCCCCGACTGGTACGCGGGCATCCAGATCGGCGGCCCGGTCTCCCTGGAGGCAACCCTCTCCGCCACCGTCGACGGGCTCCGATTGGCGTGCCTGCTGTGCTGCATCGGCGCCGCCAACAGCCTCGCCAACCCCAAACGCGCCCTGCGGGTCCTCCCCGGTGCGCTGTACGAGCTGGGTGTCGCCGTCACCGTCTCGCTGAGCGTCGCACCCCAACTGGTGGAGAGCGTCCAACGGGTCGCGCGTGCCCGCCGGTTACGCGCCGGACGGGCCAGGGGCCTCGGCGCCGTGCGGGCCATCCTGATGCCGGTCCTGCACGACGCCCTGGACCGGTCACTGCGGCTGGCCGCCGCCATGGACGCCCGCGGCTACGGCCGGGTCGGCACCGCCACACCCGCCTCGCGACGGCTCACCGGCGTCCTCATGCTCACCGGCATGGCAGGCCTGTGCGTCGGCGCGTACGGACTGCTCGACCCGGGGGTGCCCCGCCCGGTCGGGCTCGGTGGCCTCGCTGGCGGCGTGCTGCTCTGCGTGGCCGGGCTCGCCCTCGGCGGGCGTCGGGTGTCGCGCAGCCGGTACCGGCCCGACCCGTGGCAGTGGCCGGAGTGGACGGTCGCCGGCTGCGGGGTCGTCACTGCCGTCGTGCTCGGCGCCGGCACCGGCTACGACCCCGCCGCGCTCAACCCGAGCCTCTATCCGCTGCACTGGCCCAGCCTGCCCGCCCTACCGGCCGCCGCGATCCTCGTCGCCGCCCTCGCGGCAATCGCCGCACCGACACCACCGCGCCCGCACCGACCGGAGCCCGCCGCCGAACGACGTGCCGCCGACACCGCAGGAGCACCCTCATGATCCGCTTCGAGCGCGTCAGCGTCACCTACGACGGCGCGTCCCGCCCCACATTGCGCGACGTTGACCTCAGCATCGACGAGGGAGAGTTGTGCCTGGTCGTCGGGCACACCGGGGCGGGAAAGTCGACACTGCTCGGGGCGATCAACGGCCTCGTACCGCACTTCACCGGCGGCACCCTGCAGGGCAGCGTCCGCGTCGCCGGCCGGGACACCGCACACCACCCGCCCCGCGAGTTCGCCGACCTGGTCGGTGTCGTCGGGCAGGACCCGGTCGCCGGGTTCGTCACCGACACCGTCGAGGAGGAACTGGCGTACGGAATGGAGCAGCTCGCCCTCGATCCGGCGGTGATGCGGACCCGGGTGGAGGAGACCCTCGACCTGCTCGGCCTGGCCGACCTGCGCCACCGTGGCCTGCACGAACTCTCCGGCGGTCAGCAGCAACGCGTGGCGATCGGCGCGGCGCTCACCGCCCACCCGCGGGTATTGGTCCTCGACGAACCGACCTCCGCGCTCGACCCGACCGGAGCGGACGACGTCCTCGCCACCATCACCCGGCTGGTTCACGACCTCGGCGTGACCGTCGTGCTGGCCGAGCACCGCCTGGAGCGGGTCCTGCCGTACGCCGACCGGCTCATCCACGTCGCCCGTGACGGCGCGGTCCGTCACGGTGATCCGGCCGCCCTCATCGGCGGCACCACAGTCGCGCCACCCGTGGTCGACCTCGGACGCCTGGCCGGCTGGTCACCGCCGCCGCTGTCGGTGCGCGACGCCCGCCGGCACGCGGCCGCGCTGCGGGACCGGTTACCCCCGACGCCGACGCGAGCACACCGACTCTCCCACGCCGACGCCCGCAGCGCGCTGACCGCGGCCGGCGTGATCGTTCGCCACGGACCGGTCGTCGCGGTCCGCGGCGTCGACCTGACACTGGTACGCGGCGAGATCACCGCGCTGATGGGCCGCAACGGCTCCGGCAAGTCGTCGCTGCTGTGGGCCCTGCAGGGTTCTGGTCGCCGGGATGGCGGCAGCATCGCCGTCCCCGAGACCCCAGACGGCACCCTCGATCCGGGACGGGTCAGCGCCAGCCACGCCCGCCGACTCGTCGGCCTCGTCCCGCAGACCGCCACCGACCTGCTCTACCTGGACACCGTCGACGCCGAACTCGACCAGGCCGACCGCGACGGCGCCGAGCCGGGCACCGCGCGGCGTCTCCTCGACGGCATCGCTGCCGGCATCGACGGCGACAGCCACCCCCGGGACCTGTCCGCCGGGCAGCAATTGGCTCTGGTGCTGGCCATCCAGCTCGCCGTGACGCCGGGTGTGCTGCTGCTCGACGAACCCACCCGAGGGCTGGACTACCAGGCGAAGGCCGCGCTGACGCGTACCCTCGACGGCTTCGCCGCGCAGGGCCGCGCCGTCGTGGTGGCCACCCACGACGTCGAGTTCGCCACCGCCACCGCCGACCGGGTCGTGGTCATGGCCGACGGTGAGGTCGTCGCCGACGGTCCCGTCCCGACCGTGCTCACCGCGTCGCCCACATTCGCCCCGCAGGTCGCGAAGATCCTCGCGCCGCTGCCCTACCTGACGGTCGGGCAGGTCGCCGCCGCCCTCGACGATCCGGCGGTGCCCGCATGACGACACCGAACGTCGCGGTCCGCGTGCCTCTGCGCGCCGTGCTCGCGATCACCATGGCGTCGTTCCTGGGCTTCGTCGCGTTCCTCTGGCCGTTCGTCGTCCCGCCGGGCACCTTCGGCTCCACCCAGACCCCACCGCTGATGTTCGGCGTGCTGCTGCTCCTCGTCCTCGCCGTCATCTTCGCCGAGATCGCCGACGGCAGAATCGACGCCAAGGCGCTCGCCATGCTGGGCGTGCTGTCCGCCATCAACGCGGCCCTGCGGCCACTCGGCGCCGGCACGGCGGGCATCGAGACGGTCTTCTTCATCCTCGTGCTCGCCGGCCGGGTCTTCGGGCCCGGCTTCGGCTTCGCGCTCGGCTGCACCTCGCTGTTCGCCTCCGCCCTGCTCACCGGGGGAGTGGGACCGTGGTTGCCGTACCAGATGTTCGGCTGCGCCTGGGTCGGCATGTTCGCCGGCCTGCTACCCCGGGTACGGGGACGGGCCGAGATCGCACTGCTCGCCGCCTACGCCGCCGTCAGCGGATACTTCTTCGGCTTCATGCTCAACCTGTCCTTCTGGCCGTTCTCGCTCGACCCGACCAGCTCAATCGCCTACCAGCCCGGTCTGCCGATGCTGGAACAACTCCACCGGTACCTGACCTTCTTCACCGTCACCTCGCTGGGCTGGGACACCGGACGGGCGGTCACCACCGCCGTCCTCGTCACCCTCGCCGGACCAGCCGTGCTAGGTGCGTTCCGGCGCGCGGCCCGACGGGCGCACTTCCAAGCGGCCCCGAAGTTCACGAGCGCTGTCACTGACGTGGGCGCCAACGCAACGACGAATCGACAAACGTAAGGCAGCTAGTTTCGCCCTGCAGGAAGTCTCTCCACCGGACATGGCTCGGCCCACCCGGACGGCTATGCTGAAGCCTCTTAGGCTGCGGTGTGAGGGACGGGGAGCATCTCTAACGCGAGTCCAGTTAGGGGCGACCGGCAGCGTGCCGTGCAACTCTTGTGCGCGCGCCCCCGGCCGGTGAGGGCCCGCGAGCCGCGCCCTACCCGCTCTCGCCACTCGCCTCGTGACGTCGTCCATGCTCGAAGCTATTCGACGATTTCCCAGGCCACCGCGTCGGGTCGTTGCCCTCCGCTAGTGAGGAACTGTCGTGCCGCTTGCCGGGCGGTCGCGTTGGTGACGCGGGTGCGTTCGGGCCAGGCGTCGGTAGCGGTGCCGGCGTAATCGAAGGTGAACCCAGGGCCGGGTCCGACGTCGGGCTGGTATCCCCAGGCGCTGCTGCCGTCGACGGCGACGTGGTAGACGAATGACCGTTCGGGGTGCCCGATGCAGATGTCGAGCATGACGGGAAAATCGCCGCCGCCGGGAGCGACGAGGGTGACGCAGTAGGGCATCTGTGTGATGTGGGCGTTACTGATTGTGTCCAGTGTGGCGTCGAGTTCGGCAACGGTGCTGACCGACGCGGCGCCGTCGCCGCGTCCCCAGGTGATGTCGATGCTCATCGCCGGATCCCTTCTCCTGTTCCGACGTACAGCTTATGAAGCCATGTGCGGTCGCCGTCGGTGAGGAACACCGTCAGGCGTGTTCCGTGCGGCAGGATCGTGGCGAGGATCTTTTCGCAGACCAGGGGTCTGATCGGATCGTCGCAGGGGGTGTGATTGAGCACGAGCGTGGCCTCTGATGGGCTGCCGGGACGGCGCAGCATGGCCGCGGCCTGCGCCTCGGCGTGGTCCATCACGATGGCCTGAGCCAGCGGCGGCTTGAGTCCCACCCCGGCGGCGGGAAGCCTGCCCATCCGGATCTGCCGGCTGCGCAACCGGCCGTCTGGCTCGGCAGAGAAGTCAGGATCGCGCATGATCGCCCCGTCGGCGAGGAGGAACGCCTCGGTCTTGTCCTGTGGTTCGCTGCGACGGGCCAGATTCGCGGCCGCGCGAAGGACCGCCTGCGGCGGGTCAGCAGGTGCGGGTGGTCGACGGATCCCGCCGCCACCCGCGATTAGTTTCCCAGACCGCCCAGCCCACGCACCCGCGTGAGGATCTCGTCCACCTTGCCCGCTGACTGACCGACCGCGACACCCGCTGCGCCGAGCTGCTGTGAGCTGCGGTCCACCATCGCGGCAGTGCTCTGAGCGGCGGCGCCCTGCAGCGCCGCTTGGATCAACGCTCGCGCTTGGCGAAGCTCGGAGCCGGCAGCTTGGATTAGTTCCCGAGCCCGGTCAAGATGCGCCTTGGCTTGAAGAAGCCGACTGATCAACTCTGCCGCACTCACCCGAATCACTGTGCCAGACCATCTAAGCCTATGCGTGTCTCTGATGCTGCTGCGCCAAGCGGTCGCGTCTCATCAAAAGGCAAAGGCAGGCGTCGACCGACCTGAAAGCTGGCATCGATGCTCATGGCCGGGGTTCGAAGCCCGGATCCTCTGCCGCACTCCCTCGACGACCAGCAGAAGCCAACGGACGCCTAGGGTCTGTGGATCTAACGGTGTTTCCGGCCTGACCTGCCGGGCGTTGTGCCTGGTGAGGAGGGTGCCGTGATGACCGCGACACTGAACGACCAGACCGGACGTAGGAAGCGGCCCGAGCCGTCGGCGGAGGCGAAGGCGGCCGCTGAGCTGGTTCGGGCCGCGAAGGAACAGGGGCTGTCGTTGACCGGCCCGGACGGGCTGCTCAAGCAGTTGACCAAGACGGTCCTGGAGACCGCGTTGAACGAGGAGATGACCGAGCACCTCGGCTATGAGAAACACGATCAGGTCGGTGCCGGGTCGGGCAACGTCCGTAACGGCACCAGGGCGAAGACGGTGCTGACCGACAGCACCGGTCCGGTGCAGATCGACGTGCCCCGGGACCGGGCCGGCACGTTCGAGCCGCAGATCGTCCGCAAGCGGCAGCGCCGGCTCTCCGGAGTCGACGAGGTCGTGTTGTCGTTGTATGCCAAAGGGCTCACGACTGGGGAGATCTCGGCGCATTTCGCGGAGATCTATGGCGCCTCGGTGTCCAAGGAGACGATCTCGCGGATCACCGACAAGGTGATCGAGGAGATGACCGACTGGTCGCACCGCCCGTTGGATGAGATTTACGCGGCGGTGTTCATCGACGCGATCGTGGTCAAGGTCCGCGATGGGCAGGTCGCGAACCGGCCGTTCTATGCCGCGATCGGCGTCACGCTCGACGGTGAGAAGGACATCCTCGGGTTGTGGGCCGGCACCGGTGGTGAGGGCGCGAAGTTCTGGATGAGCGTGCTGACCGACCTGCGCAACCGCGGTGTGAAGGACGTGTTCTTCCTCGTCTGCGACGGCCTCAAAGGGCTGCCTGAGGTGGTGACGAACGTGTGGCCCCGCACGATCGTGCAGACGTGCATCATCCATCTGATCCGCAACACGTTCCGGCTCACCTCCCGCAAGTACTGGGACGCGCTCAAGCACGACATCAAGCCGATCTACACCGCCGTGAACGCCCAGGCGGCCCGGGCGGCGTTCGATGACTTGGCCGAGAAGTGGGGCAGCCGGTATCCGGCGGTGATCCGGTTGTGGGACAACGCCTGGGCAGAGTTCATCCCGTTCCTCGACTACGACGTCGAAATCCGGCGGGTGATCTGCTCGACCAACGCGATCGAGTCGCTCAACGCCCGCTACCGGCGGGCCGTCAAAGCCCGCGGCCACTTCCCCAACGAGCAGGCCGCGTTGAAGTGTCTGTACCTGGTAACCCGATCCCTGGACCCCACCGGGGCAGGCCGAACCCGATGGACGATGCGCTGGAAACCCGCCCTGAACGCCTTTGCCATCACCTTCAGCGACCGCTTCCCAGCCGCTGAAACTTACTAACCAAGATCGCCGGAAACACCTTTAGCGAGACAGGCCCGACGCCTACGCCCATCCTCCTAGGATGCTGTACGGGTTGTGTGTGTGTGTCCTTCTCGTGGCGGAGGTCTGTGCAGTCGGCAGCTGTACGCCCCGGGTACCACCTGCGGGGTACCCGGGGCGTGCAGCGCTTGGTTACAGCAGGGAGGGGGTTCCCCAGGCGACGCTGCCGGGGGCGGCGGTGCCGGGGTAGAGGGTGAGGGTTCCTGCGCTTCGGCGGCGGACGAGGAGGTCGACCTTGCCGTCGTTGGTTACGTCGCCGAGGCTGCTCATGTCGAAGTCTCGGCAGGTGCCGCAGACGAGGACGCGGGGGGCCCAGGCGGGTTGGCCGCTGGTGTTGGTGTTGGGGTAGATGTACATGTCCCCTGTGGTGGATTGGCGCATGAAGAGGTCGATTTTGCCGTCGTTGTTGACGTCTTCGACGGACGCTTGGTCGTAGCCGCCGCAGGAGCCGCAGAGCAGGGTCCGGCTGCCCCAGGTGACGGAGCCGCCGGTGCCGGTGCCGGGGTAGTAGTACATGTTTCCGGTGCTGTTCTCCCGTACGAACAGGTCTCGTTTGCCGTCGCGATCGATGTCGTCGAGGTCGGCCATGCCGAAGCCGGTGCATCCGCCGCAGACCAGCATCCGTGTTCCCCAGATCGGGTCGCCGTGGGCGACGGTGTTGGGGTAGACGTACATGTCGCCGGTGGAGACCTGGCGCATGAAGAGGTCGAGGGTGCCGTCGTTGTTGGCGTCGGCTGGGTTGAACAGGTCGTAGCCGCCGCATCCGGCGCACACCACGACACCCGCGTCAAACGTCAGGACGCCGTCTAGGTTCGTGCCTCGGCGCAGGAGCACATTGCCGTTGCCCTGTTTGATCAGCATGTCGACGCGGCCGTCACCGGTGACGTCACGCAGGTTGGGCGCGAGCACTTGTTGTGCGTAGTTGCCGGGTGCGGTGGCCTCGGCCGGGTTGAGGCTGCGGTCCCAGTGCTGCACATTGCTGATCTGACCGGCGTAGTACGAGCTCGGGGCGCCGTTGTAGCGGTAGTGGCCGACCACAAAGCGCCCCGTGCTGGGCCAGGACACTGCCGCGGCGTGTTGGGCGGTGCCGGCGAGGTTGTTGTTGACGTACAGGGCCATCGTGCTGGTGGTGTGGTTGTAGGTGGCCACCAGGTGAGTCCACACGCCGAGTTGTGCGGTCGGGGCGCTGATGGCCTGGTCGTAAGACCAGCCGTCACTGTCGGAGCGTGCCATCCCGAATCGCCACGTGTTGTCGCTCTGTTCCTGCCACAGGATGAAGCGGGCGGAGCGTGCCCCTTCTTCGGAGAGGATGATCTTTCCGGCTGTGGTGGGCTTTGCCCAGACGGCGACGCTGAATGATTTGGTGGTGTCGACTAGCACGGGACTGGCGGCGCTGACCAGGCTGCCGGTGCCGCTGGTGTCTACGCTCGTGCCGGTGGCGTCGGTGTTGAGCCGCAGGTCGGGGCTGAAGAGGTCACCCTCGTGCCATTTCGCGTTGCCGGTGCCGGTGAGGGTACTGCCGCCGGAGGTGTCGGCCGCGGTGGCCGCCGTGGCCCCTGCCGTGCCGTCATTGAGTGGCCAGGTGTGCTTGGTGGTCACCAAGCCTTGGGCTTGCTGACTGGCGATGGCGGGTGTGGTGCCGAGGCCGGTGACCAGGTATGAGGTGGTCAAGCCGTTGGCGCCGACGGTCCACAGGTCCGCGGTGTTGTCGGAGTTGACGTCGGCGGCCCGCAGGCTCAGCGTCGCACCTCGGTTCCAGTTGCTTGCGAGCGTGTACGGGGTGTAGGTGAGCTGGTTGGTGTCCTGGTTATAGGCGAGGTCGGTCCACAGGTGCAGGGCGCCGGTGCTGCTGTTCCACAGGAACATCGCGGTGCCGCCGCTGAGCTGGGCGGTGGTGATGGTCCAGTTGTTCCAGTCCACGCCGCCGGTTGGGGTCAGGGTCGGCGTGCGCGACCCGCCGAAGTACATGCCGGGGGCGAAGTAGCTGGGGTAGTAGGTGAGGGAGTAGCCGTTGGTGGCGTCGCCGCTGGTGCCGATCAGGTCAGGGATGGTGGAGGCGGTGCCTCGAGAGTCGCCGGCATTGGCTAGCTGCAACGGGATATTGCCGCCGTCGTCCATCAACTGGTCGACGAAGACGGCCCGTTGGTTGTCGCTGAACTGGGCCTGGATGACGGAGCCGTCGCCGTTGCCTCGTAGGATGCTGGCGGTGCCGGCGCTGGCTCCTGCCGGGTAGTAGGCGAGGACGTCCTGGGTGCCGTTACCGAAGAACCGTCCGGAGATCGCTTGGCTGCCGTTGAATTCGGTGGGGCTTTGCGTTCCGGTGAACCCGTTTCCTCGCGCGCCGATGTCGGTTGCGGAGGTGCGGACGGCGCCGCTGTTCATGCCCGTGCCCAGCCAGAGACCGGATGGGAGGCCGTTGCGGGCGCCGACGGTGAGCAGGTCGGCAACGTTGTCGCCGGTCAGGTCGCCGTCGGCGACGGTTGCGGCGGGGTCCGCGTTGAACGTGACGGTTGCGGTTTCACCGAAGTTGCCGCCCGCCGAGAGGCTGGTCACGGCCAGGGTGTTGGTGAGGCGGGTTGGCGTGACGACGACGGTGGCGTTGCCGGCGGAGGCGGAGACGGTGACCGGGGGGAAGCCGTTGAGCTGGTAGCTGTAGCTGCTGGGGACGGTGCCGCTGGTGGGAGGTGTGACGGTGAAGCTGACCGGTTCGCCGACGGTCGAGCGCGTCTGGGGTTGGCTGATGTCCGGCGCGCCGGTGCGGGTCGGGTCGTAGGTGAAGCTGCAGGTGGCGGACCAGTCGCTGGGTGTCCGAAAGTCGGTTGCCTGCACTTTCCAGGAGAAGGTGGTGATTGCCCCGGCGGCGGCCGCTCGTAGCGTTGTCACCGGCACGATCAGCACCCCCGTGCTGCCCGACGGATACGTCAGCAGGTTCGGGTTAGACGATGCCAGTGCGGTCTGCCCGGAGTCGCTGCTCTTCCAGAGTTTGAAGCTCACGCCGAGAGTGCCGCCGTTAGGGTCGGACACTGGGGCGTAGAGGCTGACCGGGTTGTCGCCGATCATTGATCCACCGGCGCAGGCGGTGCGGGGGGAGGTGCTCAGTCCGCTCGGCTTGTTCGGTTTGTGGTTGTAGCGGATTTCGAACGTGGGGGTGGTCTCGTTGAACTCTTTCCAGCTCTGCTGGTCGCTAGCCTCGTTCTCGGCGATCATCCGCAGCGTGCGGATGGCCCGCTTGTTGGTGACGTCGGTTTTGACCTGTTCAGTGATGTCGAAGGACACGCCAGTGGGGTCGCAGCCGCTGTAGCCATAGGCGAAGCTCTGCGACGCGGCGAGCGGGCCGTTGCTCTGGTTTTCCCAGAAGTCCCAGGTGGCGTTTGACTGGGCCAATGTGGCGGCCGGGGCGTAGACATTGACGGTCTTCTTGGTGCAGTTCCACGACTTTGAGTTGACGATCTTGAACTTGGCGTCACCGATCTCCGCGCCGGAGAGCAGGTTGTAGGGAACCGCGAAGTTGATCAGCGTTTGGGAGCGCTGTTCGCCGGAGTTGCCGACCTGCATCCGGCCGTCCGGGTCGGGGGTGTTATTCCAGTAGTTGCCGTCCTGGTTCTGCCACGAGATGGTGGCCCAGTTGGACATCTTCGGGCCGTTTGAGGTCCAGTTGAAGCTGGGGTCGATGTAGACCGGGTAGACGGTGGCGGCATCGGTGAGCAGCTTGCGGTCCGGCGCGAGACCCAGCTTGCCAGGGCCGACGGATACCTTGATTTCCGAGGTGCGGGCTGCCCGGCCCGGGGTGGCGGTCGTCGACGCGGCGCCGCTGCGAGCGGCCGGGGCGGTGCCGTCGACCGCCGAGGAGTCCCACATCATCGGCGTGGGTGCGGTGATGACCGCATCACCGCGGCGATCCTTCCCGCTGATGTTGCCAGCGGCGTCAGCGCCGAGCGTGAAGCCCGTGGCCGTCGTAGTCAGATCCAGTGCGTCCAACTTCGGGTTCGCCGCGGCCGTCGCGTCCTTCACCACGAAGACGTGCGAGAAGCCACCCTGAGCGTTGACGGTTGCGGTCAGATCCACGCCCGGCAACACCTCGGGGTACGTGGCCGTCGGCCCTGCGAGCGTGGGCACGGGCAGGGCGACGGGTGCCGTCAGCGCCAGGGACCGATCGCCGCTGACCAAGCGTGCCAGTGGTCCGGTGCCTCCGTCGGACAGCGTGATCTCATTTGTGGTCGTGGTTGCGGTGATCGTGCCGTCGGCTCGTCGTACCAGGGTCGGGTCCAGTTGCTTCCAGCTGTCGCCGACGCGTTTGCGGCTGGGCATGGCGGTCTGGGTGAGCAGGAGTTGCCCGTCGGGTTGGGCGGTCAGGGTTTGCGTCGAGGTGCCCTCAGCGGTCGCCTCGACTGGCTTGCCACTTCGGGTGGCCTGGGCGAGGGCAGCGTCCACTCCGAGCGGTGCGGACGGTCCGGCGGCGGGTTTCGATGATGCCGGCACGGCAGCCGCAGCAGGCGTGGCGAGCGGGACTGCGACCGTGGCAATCGCCAGGGCCGCGACAGTTGTGACAGCGCGTAGACGCTGTCGTCTCTCAGTCATGTGTGAAGGACTCCCCGTGAGGATGTGAACGCCCAGTGGCGTCCGGTAGGCGGCCACAGTGAAGCAGCCACGCGGGCTCGCGGGGAACGCCGACGGCTGCCCTGGGCTGTCCCTTTGGTGCGCGCTCAGATCAGTTTGATCACATCAGAAGGTGATCATCGTTATCGCGCCGTGACCTATTGCCCTGGGCAACCATGAAACATTGTTCGCACCACGGGGGTGGGTGACCGATCACTCTGCGTGGACGTCGTTCCGTCTCGCAGAGGTGAGGTCCGCATGGCCGTCCACGGGGGATTCCGCCTGTTCACACGCCCCAGCCGCGTGGTCGCGGTCGTCGTGACGACAGCGCTCGCGGCTAGTCTGCTGTCTGGCTCGCCGGCGCTGGCGAAGCCGACGGACCCGGCTGTGGCGAAGCCCCCGGCGCCGTCGCCTGGCCGTGCTGTCAAGGGCGTGAAGCCAATACCGACGAAGTTCGTCACGTCAGCGGATGATGCGAAGTCGACGTACAAGCCGACACGGACGGCGTGGCCGCGAGCGGCCTCAGCGAAGATCGACCTCCCGGACGCTTCGGCGGCCGATGCGCGAGCGGCGGCACCGACAAAGACGCGCGTGGCAGGAATGCCGGTGTGGGTGCAGCGCGGGAAGGACGCCGCTGGCCAGACCAAGCCGGAAAGCCTGACGATCACAGTCGCCGACCGTAAGGCCACGGAAGCAGCCGGGGTGGATGGCGTGCTGCTCTCCGTCGACTCGGACGTCAAGGCCGGGGCAGTTCGAGTCGGTGTGGATTACGAGGGTTTCGCCGAGGCGTTCGGCGGCAACTACGGCTCACGGCTGCGGCTGGTCCAACTGCCCAACTGCGCGTTGACGACGCCCACGGTGAGCGACTGTCGCGCGGCGACCCCATTGGCCTCGACGAACGACCCGGTGGCGAAATCCGTGTCAGCCGAGGTGTCGCTGGCGGCCCCGGATTCGCGCACTCAAGCGGGCGGCACGATGGTTCTTGCCGCCGTGGCCACGGCGGGCGACGACGGTGGTGAGGGGGGAACCTACGCGGCCACCGACCTGAAGCCGTCGGGATCATGGAGCGGCGGTGGTAACACCGGCTCGTTCACCTACTCCTACCCCCTGACGCTGCCGCCGGCGGCGTCGAACTTGGTGCCAACGGTCGGGTTGTCGTATGACTCGGGCAGCGTGGACGGGCAAACGGCATCGACGAACGCGCAGGCGTCCTGGGTCGGCGACGGTTGGTCGACGCCGCGCTCGTTCGTGGAGCAGACCTTCACCTCGTGTATGGATGATCCCGGCGGCACGGCAGCACCGACCGAGACGCCCGACCGGTGTTACGACGGGCCCATGCTGACGTTGTCGTTGAACGGTTCGTCGACGGCGCTCGTGTGGGACTCGACGAAGAGGGTCTGGAAGCCGGAGTCGGATAACGGCGAGATCATCACCCACGTCGAGAATGCGAACAACGGCTCGGGGACCTACAACACCGACTACTGGCGGGTGACGCTGCGCGACGGCACCAAGTACGAGTTCGGCCGGAACCGACTGCCGGGATGGTCAGGTCAGACAGGTCAGACGGAGACGAAGTCGGTCGACTACACGCCTGTCTACTCACCACACGAGGGTGACCCCTGCTACTCCTCGTCGGTGTGCACGATGGCGTACCGGTGGAACCTGGACTACGTCACCGACACCCAGGGCAACGCCATGGCGTACTACTACAACCAAGCCACCAACTTCTACGGCCGCAACAAGGGCGCCACCGACGCGTCCTACATCCGCGACAGCAACCTGGCACGCATCGACTACGGCTTCACCGACGGTAACGCCTACGGCACGGTGCCGAACCAGGTCTTGTTCAACACCGATGATCGTTGCCTGTCCGGAACGTGCAAGCCGCTGAACGCGGCGAACAAGGCGAACTGGCCCGATGTGCCCTTCGACCTGATCTGCGCTTCGGGGACCGACTGTGACGACTGGAGCCCGTCGTTCTTCTCCACGGTGCGGCTGACCTCGATTGATACCCAGCAGTACAACACGGCTACCGGGAAGTACGAGAAGGTCGACTCGTACGCGTTGACGCATACCATGCCCGCCACCGGTGACACCACCTCACCGACGCTGTGGCTCGCCTCGATCACCCGCACCGGTCACGACATCAGCGCCGGCGGCTCCACAACGGCCATCACTCTGCCATCGGTGTCCTTCGAGAGCATCGCCCTGCCCAACAGGGTGGACGTCGCGGGTCGTTACCCGTCGTTCTACCGGCACCGGATCTTCACCATCACCACCGAAACCGGCTCAGTGATCTCCCCGTCCTTCGAACTGCCCGCGAAGTGCAGCGCACCGGTGAGCCTCGACCCGGCGACCAACACGAAATCCTGTTACCCGGTCTACTGGACACCCCAGGGATTGACGAATCCGATCAGAGATTGGTTCAACAAGTACGCCGTCACACGGGTCACCTCCAGCGACCCCACCGGCGGCTCCGCCGGTCTCTCGACCAGCTACAAGTACTCGGACGCGGCCTGGCACTACGACGAGAACGAGGTCGTCAAGGCCAAGTACCGCAGCTACGGCCAGTTCCGCGGCTACGCCAAGGTGCGAACCTTCACCGGTGACGGCGTCAACGACCGCCGTACTCAGGCCGAAACGGTCTACCACCAGGGCATGTCGAAGAACAACAACTCGATCGTGCTCAACCTGACCGACTCAGCTGGCGGTGAGCACGAAGACGTCGACGACCTCGCCGGCAGAGAACTGGAAACCACCCAGTACCTCGGCGAGAACGGCCGCGTCGACTCCTCCACCATCACCTCCTACTGGGTGTCCGCAGCAACCGCCACCCGCAGCAGAACCGGTCTGTCGGCGCTGACAGCGCAATGGATCGCACCGGCGAAGACCTACACTCGCCAAGCCATCACCAGCGGCGGCTCAACAACGTGGCGCAACACCGCAGCGGACAACAGCTACGACGCGAACACCACCAGTGCCACCTTCGGCGCACTGAAGAACACCTACACCTACACCGTCCCGCTCGACCCGGCCTACAACCAGTGCACCACCTACACATACGCCCCTGTCAACACCGGCAAGAACCTCGCCGCTCTGGTCAGCCAAACCGAAACGGTCTCAGTGGCCTGCGGCGGGTTCACCCAAGGCACCCCAGCATCGGTGCCCGGCGCCGTCAACACGTTGACCGCCCCCGGCACGGTCAGCCGCCCCGCGCAGGTCGTGAAGGCCGAGCGGACCTTCTACGACGTGACCGACTTCGCCACCGCCTTCCCTCAGACGGCACCGCCGTCCAAGGGCAACGCCACCATGACGCAGGTCGCCAAGGACTACATCTCCGGCGCCTACACCTGGCAGACCGCAGGCAGATCGGTCTACGACCCCTACGGCCGGGTCACCGACTCGTACGACGCTAACGGCAATAAGAGCACCACCGGCTACACCATGAACAGCGCCGGCCTGCTCATCAGCACGACCACCAAGAACGCCGCAGGACACGAGTCGTCAACGACGGTGAACCCACGGCGGGGCCACGTCCTAACGGCCACCGACGCGAACAAGGTCGTGACGAGCCAGCAATACGACGCCCTCGGGCGTGCCACGACGGTATGGCTGCACTCCCGCCCAACCTCCAGCTTCGCCAACTACAAGTACGCGTACACCGTCTCCAAGACGGGAGCATCCGCCACCACCACGGACACTCTGAACAACGCCAACGGCTATCAGAAATCCGTCACCATCTACGACGCGCTACTGAGGACCCGGCAAACCCAGTCCATGACCCCCAAGAGCGGCCGGATGATCACCGATACGTTCTACGACACTCACGGGTGGACCACAACGACGTTCAACGGCTGGTGGGATGACGTGACGACACCCACGGTCAGCACCCCGGTGTCGGCGCGGGAGTTGGCCAAGGCCGTCCCGAACCAAACCCTCACCACCTACGATGGCCTCGGACGGGCAGTGGTGGTCACCAACGCGAAAGACGGCGTGACCGTCTCACAGGTGACCACCGTCCACGGCGGCGATCGCACCACCGTCGTCCCGCCGACCGGAGGCGTCGTCACCACCACGGATATCGATCCCATCGGTCGCAAGAAGGAGCTCCAGGAGTACGCCGCACGTCCGACCGTGACAGCGCCGGCGGACACGTTCACTGGCACGTTCACCGTCACCGGTGGCACCGCGACGATCAGCAAGTACGGCTACGACGCCCATGGCAACCAGTCAACCTTGACGGATGCGAACAACAACCAGTGGACGTCCACGTACAACCTTCTCGGCCAGGTAGTGGCAAAGTCCGACCCGGACGGCGGCGACAGCAGCCTGAGCTACGACGCCAACGGCAACCTGGAGGAAGTCACCGACGGCCGTGGTAAGACGCTCTCTTACACCTACGACGGGATCAACCGTAAAACTGGCGAGTACGCGTCGGCGGCCGCGAACCAGTCTGCCGCCACCAAGCGGGCAGAGTGGGTGTACGACAACAGCAACAGCGTTCCGGACGTCACCAACCCGATCGGCAAGTTGACCACAACCATCGCCTACCGCAGCGGACAGACCTACACCACCCAGCAGAAGGCGTTCGACACGTTCGGCAACTCGCTCGGCACAACGGTCACCGTTCCCGACAGCGAAGGGGCGCTGGCCGGCTCATACCAGTTCGACCACTCATACACGTCAGTGCTGGGTCTGCCGTTGACCGACACCTACCCAGCGAAGGGCGGCTTGCCTTCGGAGAGGGTCGGATACGGCTATTCGGGACAGTTGGATCTGCGCACAACGATGATCGGTCTCGCGGGATACGTCTCCGCCGTCTCTTACGACGCCTACGGCAGGGTGAACCAGCAGACCTTGGGATCGGGCAGCAACTCCGCCGATGTCACGAACGTTTTTGACGACCACACGTCGCGGCTGAAGAGCCAGAGTGTCAGGCGCTCCACGACCCTCCCGAAGGAGGTCGACCAGCAGGACTACGAGTACGACCTCGTCGGCAACATCACCCGCAAGATCAGCAAGCGACTGGGCGCCACCACTCCTTCAGAAGCGCAATGCTACGGCTACGACGGGCTGGCTCGGCTCACCGAAGCCTGGACTAGCACCGATGCCTGCGCCACCATGCCGACCGATACCAACAAGACCATGGTCGGCAACACCATCGGAGCCGGCAGCGCCTACTGGACGAGTTGGCAGATCGATCTGATCGGCAACCGCACCCAACAGGTCGAGCACAACCTCGCCGCCGGTGGTACCGACACCAAGACCACCTATACGTACAACGGGACGGGTCAGAACAAGCCCCACACCCTGACCTCCACCACCATAAGTGGCGGAACCACCGGTCGCACGTCATACGCCTACGACAACGCCGGCAACACGATCAGCCGCAATGCCGCCCAGGGCAACCAGACTCTCACCTGGGACGACGCCGGCAAACTCGCCGAAATCACCGGCGGTGCCAGCGGAAACAACGCTTTCACCTACGATGCCGACGGCAACCTGCTGCTGCAGAAAGAACCTGGCAAGAACATCCTCTATCTGCCGGGACAGCAACTCACCCTCGACACCGCCACCAACGCCGTCACCGGCCACCGCTACTACGCTCTCCCAGGCGGCGGCAGCTGTATCCGCACCGGCAGCGGAACGGCCTATACATTCGCTATAAGCGACCACCAGGGCACCCCGACCCTCTACCTCGACAGCACCGCCCAGAACCCGACCTGGCGGCAGTACACCCCGTACGGCGCTCCCCGAGGCGCAACCGTCGCCACACCCGACAACCGTGGCTTTCTTAACAAACCAATGAGCCTAGCGGGACTCACCGCCGTCGGCGCCCGCTTCTACGACTCCACCCTCGGCCGCTTCATCTCCGTCGACCCACTCCAGGATGCCGCCCAGCCGCAACAGTGGAACGGCTACTCTTACGCCAACAACACCCCGGTGACGTCTAGCGATCCCAGCGGCCTGATTCCCGCTGACTGCAAGTACTTCGACTGCTACGGCTACGACGTTAAGAAGGGCTGCCCGGGCGGGTGCGGATCAACTGAGAACCTTAAATATAATGAGGCGACAGGAAGATCCAGCACGAAGGCGGGATCTGGCAAAGGTCCTTCAGCCGCCAAGGGGCGCGTAACCGTTGCAGGTATAAGTCTGCAGGAGGGCGACACGTATGATGCATTCGAGCTAGCGCAGCGCGTCGCGCAGGCACAAGAAACTGTGCCCAGACTCTCGGGCCATGCCGACTACGACGGCCTTCGCCTGCTTGAATTGGCTTGCCTCGATGCTGGAAGGCTGTGTTCGCTAGACTTCAAGGACTTTATAAGGCAAGCGCGAGTTGGCTTACTTGACGTCTATTCTGATAATTCGTCGGAATCGCTGTACGGCAAGCTCTCCGTAAGCGGCGCCGTCGCTGGCGGGGATGGTAGGTCCTCACCTGTAAGCCGCGTGCCGTTCACGATGCAAGGAACGAAGTCGGGAAGAATTGTCAGAGACCACCTCCAGCCAAAGGACCTGACAGGCGCTCAGCGTGAGCTGCGTGGAGAGGTGTTGGGACGCAGAAGCAATGGGAAACCCTACGATCACATCGACGAAGTAACGTCCGCACAAGCTGGGCTTTTTAATAGGATCAACACGATCAAGTCCCGGCTTGGCACCGTCAACCTGAATTCGACGACCAGAGCGAGCTTGCAAATTGAGCTCGGCTACGCGAGTCGCATGCTTGACTACTCCTATAAGTATATGCCGCGACGATTTCCCGTCTAACGTTGGATTGACGAATGCCGGTGGTGGGGGCGGCAATGTTTCGCCCCGGGCCGCCGGGCAAGGTGGGACGGAAAGGATCTGAGTCTGGTATGCACGATGTTTCAGATTTGTTGGATCGAGCCAAGCATGGCGCGGTTTCCCAAGTGGAGCTAGAATGGACTGCTCAGTCGCTAGCCGATCCGGCCGGCCGCATAGATAAATACACTCTGATACACATTTTGGGTCTCGCTGGTTCTGCAGCAATCTACGAAGATCTGGTCGCTGGCTTCCTGCACGCCCCCGACGATCCCATGTTGTCTCGGATGGCGCTCTTGAGCGTGTCGTCCTGGAACTTAATGGATAAGTATATGCCGGAACTGTTGGCATTCTGTCGTGGCGTCGAATGGGACGATGAGGAGGACGTCAGAGCGGTCGCGTTGACCTTGGCTGGAAATCTTCTCGCCTCGAAAGTGAACTGCGACCTTCTTGAAATTCTCATCGAGACCGCAAAACATGGGACGGAGTCGGCTTCGGCCCGGCGATTGTCCCTCGATGCTCTCGCCGTGGCGACCGGATCCCCACGTTCGACTCTTCTACCTTTGACTGTCGATGTCGATCTCGAAGGCAGTTGGGCGACCTCAGTATTGTCGAGATCTGGGCGCCTTCTGGTCCGGTCCTGTGGGAAGCGCTCAGCTTGACGGTGGGACGCCAGTGGGCCAGGCTCCGTAACTAGTTCGACGGCTCCACCGGTCGTCAGGCTTGCGGCAGTTCTCCTCGCTCGTGTCCGAATCCGCCGCTGTCGGCGCGTGATCGGCCCTGCTAGGCATTCTCGCGACGTGCACATCCTTGTGTCTGTCCAGCCCGATCCGACAGGATTAGGTGTCGTCGGTGCCGGACCGCTGAGCAGCGGGCGCGCACTCACCAGATCAGCCGCCCTGGCCTAGTCGGATGTCTCTACAAGGCTCGCTGCCACTGTCGGAACCAAATAGAGATCTGGAATGTAGCGCAGGAGCAAGTCGGCTCACGTTGTGTCGGTCATACGGGTAATGCCTCGCCTGGACAACCGACGGGTGCCGCCTGGCGACCATCAGCGATGACTGCAGCCTTTACATCTGGCAGAGCAGAGACGGACGGCCGCTCGGCGTTCTCGACATACCTCACGGGGTGGTGCGCAGCCTGTCCTGGCGAGACGCCCTCATCATCACTTACGACGACGGGACCGAATGAGTTGGGACGTTTGCGGAAGCCCGCGCAAACTTCGACCGAAGGTGGTGAAACTCGTGCGCTCAGCGCCGAAGAACGGGAGCGATACGGCCTGCCGGCAACGCCGACCGTTGGAACGCTCACCAGGACATGAGCGGCGGGGTCCAAATTGATGGCTGCACGTTCATTTCGGTCGCTCGTTAACGGAACGAGCAGGCCGAAACTTCGACCCCCATGCGTCCCAACTGCTATTCATGCTCACGCGCGGTAATGAGGGCGCGGGCTTGAGTTGAACCCCGGCCGTCCGTTATCTATGGACATGTGCACCCGATTGGTGCGCAGGAGTTACGTGTGGGGGCTCGAATCCCCCCTCGGACACATCATTACCACATATTGATCACGATCCGCGCAGGTTGACCTGCGCGGATCTTTCTGTTCTTGGTGCAGTGTTCCTGGTCGCAGACGATGGTGATCTTCCTGCTGCTCAGGAGCGTGACCAGGTCGTGTGGGGTCTGGATCCCGCTGGGGAGCCAGGGATGGTCGGCGAGTCGTTCGATGATGTGGTCTTCTCTGAGGTAGAGGATCTTGCGTCGGCGGTTGATGGGCTGTTGGGTGCTGGTGTGGCCGTGGCGGCATCGGTAGCCGGGGCTTTGGTTGATCCAGTGGGATTCCAATCTTCGGCCGCATGGCCCGCAGCGCAGTAGGCCGGTGAACAGGTAGCGGCGGGTGGTGCCGTCGTGGGCGCCCCGGTGGGAGCGGATGGCCTGGACCGCGACGAAGTCCTGCTCACTGACCAGCGCGGTGTGGGCCTGTTGCATGGAGACCACCCAATCCGCAGTCAAGTTCCGCCGGGTCGGTTCCTGCTCGGTGCGGCCGTTGTGCGCGGGTTGCCGGTTCCAGACCTGCCGGCCCGTGTACCGAGGGTTGGCGAGGATCGCCGCGACCGTTCGTAGGGTCCACCGGTCGCCACTGCGGTGTGGATTGCGGGCGGGATCGATGCCCGACGGGCACGGTATGCCGGCGTCGTTGAGGGCGCGCGCCATGCTGGCGAGACTCTGGCGCGCTGCACCTCACGTTTCGACTGGGCGCCCAGCATCATGATCAGCGCCTGATGGGCCGGGTCGTGGTAATCGACAGGCCCGTGCGTCTCGGGCAGCCACAGCTGCACGCCGTGCTGTTCGAGCACCGGCGCCAGGTGCTGCAGCTGACTGGCGGAGAACGCCGGCTCGTACTCCCCGACCACGATCGCGTAGGAAATTGGTGAGCTGCCCGCTCACCGTGGTCGGCCATTTCAGCGGCTGGGTTGCCACCCCAGCACGGGGCCGAGCCTGGTCGCCATGTCGGTGAGGATCTGCACGTAGTCCTCCGGCGCGAAGGTGAAGGGCAGGGCGAACGCAACCTCGTCGACCTCGCGGAACGCGACGTTGTCGAGCAGTCGTTCGGCGATCAGCTCCGATGGGCCGACGAGGTCGGGGGCGAACATCATCCGGGCCGGACCCTGGGGTGAGGCCGTTCGAGGCGTTCGTTGGTGGGCGTACTGCTCGTAGCGGGCCCGTTGGGTCGGGGTGGCGGTGTCGGTGGGGATGACGACGAGCCCTTGCGAGACACGAGCGCGTTCGCCGTCCGGGTGGTGGGCGCGGAACGTGCGGATGTGCGAGAGCTGGATCTCGGCGAAGTCGGTGGACTCCTCGGCCTTGACCACGCTGCTGGTGAGCAGGTTCATGCCCTGCTCGCCGGCCCAGCGAGCGGAGCCGAGGCTGCCGGCGCCGTACCACATCCGGGCGGCCAGGCCGGGGGAGTGTGGTTGCACGCGGCGGGAGAACTGCTCGAAACCCTCGAAGCCCTCGACGTCGCTGGCCGGCTCGCCGCGAACGAGGTCGAGCAGCCGTCGTACCCGCGTGTAGCTGAAGTCTTCCGCTTCGGCGGTGTCCGGGTAGAGCGCTCGGCGGACCCGGTCGTAGTGCATCGGTGGGCCGACGCTCACGCCGGGGTTGAGGCGCCCGCCGGAAAGGATGTCGACCGTGGCCAGGTCCTCGGCCAGTCGCAGTGGGTTCTCCCAGCCGAGCGGGATGACCGCAGTGCCGAGCTCGATGTGCCGGGTCCGCTGTGAGGCCGCCGCCAGGACGGCGATCGGTGAGGAGATGCCGTACTGGAGGTGACGGTGACGTACCCAGGTGCTGTCGAAGCCGAGTCGCTCACCCAACTCGATGAGCTGGAGTGTCGCCTCGTGGCCGGTGCGCGGGTCGGCCTCGTCGAACAGGCCGATGGTCAGGAAGCCGAGCTTCCGCAGTGGCGTCGACTGTCTCGACACAGGTGTTTCACTCACCGTCCGCCTCCAGGGATACCTACCCAAAGACTTGAAATCCTACCTGGCTGGTAGGAAAATCGACCCATGCTGCTGGTACGGCTGTTCACCTCCCGCCGGGTCGTCGACCTGATGCGGGTCGCCGCGCAGCTCTGTCACGTGGCCGCCCTTCCGGCCTGAGCAGGCGATCCCTGCCCGCCGGTTGTCGTCCCGCCGGCTCGCGTCCGGCACCTCCGCACCCCGTTCCGAGTGGTCGTACGCCAACGAGAGGGTCCCGCCATGACCAGTGACACCGCAGCAGCCGCCCCTACCGCCGTCGACGAGCCGGCCCGTGCGTTCGCCGAGGACTGGCAGGATTGGCATCGCCGGCACGAGGAGGCGCGGGCGGATCGCCACGGCTTCCTCGCCGTGGCCGGACTGTACTGGCTCACTCCGGAGCCGCAGCGGTTTCCCGATGTGCCCGGGGAGTGGCGCACCGGCAATGGGGGGCCGGTGGTGACCGTCACCGACGACGAGGAGATCGTCGTCGACGGCTGGCGCGTCCGGGAGAGGCATGAGTTCGGGGTGATCGCCGAGCGCGCCGGCATCACCGTGGACATCGACGGGGGCGTCCTCGAGGTGGCGCGGCGGGGTGGGCACGACATCCTTCGACCTCGGCGTCCGGACAACCCGCTGCGGGCGCGCTACCGGGGCACCGCCACCTACCCGCCCGCCGAGCGGTGGATGCTCCAGGGACGGTTCGTCCCGTTCGACCGTCCCCGGCCGACCACGGTCGGCGCTGCCGTCGAGGGGCTCCACCACGTCTACGACGCGCCGGGTCGAATCGAGTTCGACGTTGACGGGCTGCCGCTGAGCCTGACGGCGTTCAACGGTGTGGCGCCCGGCAGTCTGTCGGTGCTGTTCACCGACAGCACCTCCGGCGTCACCACCTACGGGGCCAACCGGTCGCTCGCCGTCGGGGCGCCGGACGAGCAGGGCCGCGTGATCCTGGACTTCAACCGTGCGGTCAACCTGCCGTGCGCCTACACCGACTTCGCGACGTGTCCGCTGCCGCCGACGGAGAACCGGCTGCCGGTCGCCGTCGAGGCCGGCGAGAAGATCCCGTACGAGCGGCTGGCGGCCGATCCCGCCGCCCGTTCCTGAGCGCTCCGGGCCCCCACTCCTCGGGAGGAACGCCATGACCTCGTCCACCGACGACCCGACCGACGCCGACGCCGACGCGCTGCGCGGGTTGCTGCGCCACCAGGCCAGCAGCGTCACGGTGGTCACCGCCCCCGGTGCGCCGCCCGTGGGCTTCACCGCGACGTCGTTCACGTCGGTTTCGCTGACGCCACCGATCGTCTCGTTCTGCCTGAACCTCGGCTCGTCCACGTGGCCGACGCTGGCGCGGGCCCGGCACGTGGCGGTGCACCTGCTCGCACACGGCCAGCACGAGTTGGCCCAGAGATTCGCCACGAGCGGCATCGACCGCTTCGCCGCCCCGACCCGCTGGCAGCCCGGGCCGAACGAGCTGCCGATCCTCGACGACACCCTGGCCTGGCTGGTGTGTCGCGTCGTCGACCGGGTTGTCGTCGGCGATCACGTGGTCGTGCTGGCCGAGCCGGAACTGCTCCGGCACGCCGACGTCGGCACTCCGTTGCTCTACCACCGGGGTCGCTACGCGGGCCTCGCGGACGCTCCGGACACCCCGGCCCGGTGTGCCGCCGCCTGACCGCATCGGGTTGGGGTGTTCCGGCGGCCGTCGTCAGCAGCGTGGGGTCGCCTGTCCGCACCTCGCGAGGACTTTGGGAGGTTGCATGCGGGCGATCGTCGCCCCTCGGGGTGACGGGCTGGCGGCGCTGGGGGCCGACGAGGTGGTGGTTGGCATGGAGAGCGTCGACGCCTCGGTTGACGTGGTGCTGGACACGGTGGGTGGTGCCCATCTGGTGGCCGCGTGGGGTCTGCTCGCGCCGGGCGGGTGCTGCACAGCATTGGCTGGGCCTCCGGTGATCCGGCCGTCTTTCCGGTGAACTCCACCTTCGCTCTGGGCACGTCCCGAACGCTTCGGTCCTTCGGTGATGCCACCGCCCCGGCCGCGGATCTGGCGCTGCTGGTGGACCTTGTGGCTCGGGGGGGTGTTGCGAGCGCCGATCGGCTGGCGCGGCTCGTGGCACCGGCTGGGGGACGCGATCGATGCGCTGCGGGAGCGACGGGTGCCGGGCAAGGTCCTGCTCGATCTGGACTGACGCGCCCAAGCGGTGACGTGTCCGGCGGACCGGTCCCGGCCCGGCGCGGGTCCAGGTCGATCCGACGGACACATTCCCCTTAAATCCTATAGCCTTAGTAGGTAATGCGTCAACGAATCGGCGCCCCCGCGTGCGATAGCCGACATCCATCGACCGATGTGTTGACACTCTTGCGCACGACGAGTGGACTCGGCTCATGTCCAGCGAGCTGCGGCTGACGATCCGCGGCCACATCGACTTCGGTCGGGTGTGGTCGAGTTCCTGTCTGGCCTGACCGGCACCCCGCTCACCCGGCCCGCCGCACGGCCCGCCGAGGTGGGGCTCACCGCCGAGCCGACCGCCGAGCCATCACGCACCGACACCGTGACCGACCCGCGCCCACCGCGCCGGGCCGAGTGTCGGCGTACCCGGTACCGCCTGCCTGGACAGGAGACTTTGCCATGCCCGCCAACCGTCTGCGAACCCTCGCCGTCGCCGCGCTCACCCCGCTGCTCGCCGTCGTCGCCGGCTGCTCCACCGCCGCCGCGCCGGCCGCCGAAGCCGCCGGCCAGCCCCGCTCCGGCGGCAGCCTCACCTGGGCCGTGGAGACCGAGCCCATCACCCTCAACCCACACCAGTACGCCCAGGCCAAGGCCCGGCTGCTGGTCTGGAACACCTTCGAGTCCCTGCTCACCTACGACAAGCAGGGCAAGCTGGTGCCGTGGCTGGCCACCGGCTGGCAGGTCGCCCCGGACGGGTTGTCGTACACGCTGACACTGCGCGACGGCGTCACCTTCTCCGACGGCACGCCCCTGGACGCCGCGGCCGTGAAGGCGAACATCGACAAACTGCGCGAACCCGGGTACGCCCCCGCCGTCGCTGCCGTGCAACTGCGCAACCTCAAGGCCGCCGAGGTGGTCAACCCGCGCACCGTACGGCTCACCCTCACCACCCCCGACGTGCTCATTCTCGACTTCCTCGCCTCCCCGCAGGGTGCCCAGATCTCCCCGAAGTCGCTGCGCGAGGCGAAGAACCTCAAGGCCGGCGGCGTCGACGTGGTCGGCACCGGACCGTTCGTGCTGGATCGCTACGTCGCCGGTCAGGAGCTGCACTACCGGCGCAACCCCGGCTACGACTGGGCGCCGCCCACCGCGACCCACACCGGCCCCGCCTACCTCGACGAGGTCACCTACCGCTTCCTCAAGGAGTCGGCGGTACGCGTCGGCGCACTCACGTCGAGCCAGGTACAGGTCATCGAGGGCGTGCCCGCCACCGACCAGCCGCTGGTCACCGCCAACCGGGCCCTGCGCCTGACCCGCGAGCTCAACTCCGGCTCCGCCTACTCCTACTACTTCAACACCTCCCACCCGCCCTTCGACGACCTACGGGTGCGCCAGGCGTTCCGCGAGGCCGTCGACGTGGACACGGTGCTGCGGTCGGTCTACCGGGACACCGCCACCCGCGCCTGGAGCGTGATCAGCCCGTCCAGCCCGCTCTATGACAAGCGGCTCGACGGCAGCGCGTACAGCGGCGACGCCGCCAAGGCGAACACCCTGCTCGACCAGGCCGGCTGGACCGCCCGGGACACCGACGGCTACCGGGTGAAGGCCGGCAAACGGCTCACCGTACGGCTCGTGCAGTCCGCGCCCTTCGTCCGCGACCGACGCGACGTCCTCGCCCAGGCCGTGCAGGCGGCCGTCAAGCAGAGCGCCGGCATCGACCTGAAGGTGTCCCTCGTCGACCAGGGCACCGCCACCGACGCCATCCAGCGCAACGAGTACGAGGTCTTCGACAACTCGCGGGCCGACACCGACGCCGGAGCGGCACTGAACCTGCTGCTGCACTCGAAGGGCGGCATCAACCGCACCCAGATCAACGACCCCCGGATCGACAGGCTCCTGGAGGCCGGTCAGGCCGCCGTGGACCCGACGAAGCGGGCCAGCATCTACTCCGACCTGCAACAACGGGTCGTCGTCGAGCAGGCCCTGTTGCTGCCGCTCTACGCACCGGCCGACCAGATCGCCGCCAGCACCGGCGTCGGTGGCGTCCGCTTCGAACCCACCGCCGGGGTACCCGCCAGCGCCTACGACCTGTGGATCGGGAAGTGACATGAGCCGCCCACCCGTGCGTGCGGTGGCCCGCCGGCTCGGGGCCGGCCTGGTCGTCCTCTGGGTCGCGGCCACCGCCGCCTACCTGGCGCTACTGGGCGCTCCCGGCGACACCGTGGACAACATCGTCGGCGACGGCGCGGACACCCCGCAGATCCGCGCCGAAATAATCGCCGACTGGGGCCTGGACCGGCCGGCCATCGTGCAGTACCTCGACTACCTCGGGCGGTTGGGCGGCGGCGACCTGGGCCGCTCCTACCTCCTGCAACGACCCGTCACCGAGGTGATCGGGGAACAGATCGCCCCCACCCTCACGCTCGCGGCCGCCGCCGCCGGGCTCGGGGTGCTGCTCGCCCTACTCATCGCGGTGGCCACCGCCGGGAACCGGCGACCGTGGCTGCGTCGACTCAGCTCCGGCACCGAACTGCTGCTGGTCTCCACCCCGTCGTTCCTGATCGGGCTCCTGCTGCTCAGCGTGCTGTCGTTCCGGTTCGGCCTCTTCCCGGTCTCGGGTGACCAGAGCCTCGCCGCGTTGGTGCTGCCCGCCGTCACCCTCGCGCTGCCGATCGCCGGGCTGCTCGCCCAGGTGCTGCGCGACGCCATCGACAAGGCCCTCGACGAGCCGTTCGTGCTCACGGCCCGGTCCCGAGGCGTACGGGAACGCACGGTGTTGGCACGCCACGCGTTGCGGCACGCCTTCCTGCCGGCCATCAGTCTGGCCGGCTGGATCTTCGGCATCGTCATCGGCGGCACCGTCATCGTCGAACAGATCTTCGGCCGACCCGGCCTCGGCCAGGTCACCCTCTCCGCGGTCACCACCAGGGACATGCCGGTGGTGCTGGCCGTGGTCACCCTCTCCGCCGCCGGCTACGTCGTGGTCAACACCACCGCCGACCTGGCGTACCTGCTGGTCGACCCGCGTCTGCGAAGGAGCTGACCCGATGACCGTCACCCTGGGCACCCCGCTCACCGAAGCGCCCGCCCGGATCCTCGCCGACCCGACCGAACCGGTCGTACGCCGGCGGTCCCGGCCGGGCCCCGGCCTGCTCGCCGCCGGGGCGTACCTCGTCCTGCTGGTCGTCGCCGCGGCCTGGCCGGCGGCGCTGGCCCCCGCCGACCCGCTCGCGGCCGATCCGCTCGCCGTGCTGAGCCCGCCCGGCGCCGGGCACTGGTTCGGCACCGACCACCTCGGCCGCGACGTCCTGACCCGGGTGGTACACGGCGCCGGCCACTCGCTCACCATCGGTGTGGCCGCCACCGCGATCGCGGTGACCGGTGGGGTGCTGCTCGGCCTGCTCGCCGGCCTCACGCACCGGTTCGCCGACGAGGCGCTCAGCCGTACGCTCGACGCGCTGTCGGCGTTCCCGATGCTGCTGCTGGCGCTGCTGTTCATCGCCATCGCCGGCCCCGGCACCACCAGCCTGATCGTCGCCATCGGTCTCGCCACCCTGCCGCACCACGCCCGGGTGGTCCGTGGCCAGACGCTCCTCGTCCGCCGCTGCGGCTTCGTCGAACAGGCCGTCACCTTCGGACTGTCCCGGCCCCGGCTGGTGCTGCGGCACGTGCTGCCCAACGTGGTCGGCCCGGTGCCGGTGCTCGCCGTGATCGGGCTCGGTGAGGCGATCCTGGCCGCCGCCGGGCTCAGCTTCCTCGGCATGGGACCCCAGCCGCCGTCCCCCGAGTGGGGCGCGATGCTCTCCGAGGGACGCAACTATCTCCAGGTGGCCTGGTGGATCAGCATCCTGCCGGGCCTGGCCGTCACCGCCACCGTGGTCTCGCTGACCGTCGTCGGCCGGCACTGGCAGGCCCGCTTCGACGGGCGGCGGCGCTGATGGCGCCGCTGGTCACGGTCGAGGACCTGCACGTCGACTTCGACACCCCGACCGGCCCGGTCGCGGCGGTGCGCGGAATCAGCTTCACCGTCGAGCGTGGCGAGTGCGTGGCCGTCGTCGGGGAGTCCGGCTCCGGCAAGAGCGTCACCGCCCGTACCCTGGTCGGTCTCGCCGGCCCGGGCGCGCGGGTCCGGGCCGCGCGGCTCGACCTCGTCGGCGAGGACGTGCGGACGCACCGCCCACGGGACTGGCGGCGGGTCCGTGGTCGCCTCGCGGGGCTGGTCCTCCAGGATGCGCTGGTCTCCCTCGACCCGCTGCGGACGGTGGGCGCCGAGGTCGGTGAGGTGCTCACCACCCACGGCATCGTCGGCCGCCGGGAGCGGGCCGGCCGGGTCGCCCACCTGCTCGACGAGGTCCACCTGCCGGAGCCGGAGCGCCGGGCCCGACAATATCCACACCAGCTCTCCGGCGGGCTGCGACAGCGCGCGCTGATCGCCTCGGCGATCGCCGGGGAACCGGCACTGCTCATCGCCGACGAGCCGACCACCGCGCTCGACGTCACCGTGCAGGCCCAGATCCTGCGGCTGCTCGCCGAACGGCGGGCCGCCGGGGTCAGTCTGCTGCTGATCAGCCACGACCTGGCGGTGGTCGCCCAGGTCGCCGACCGGGTGCTGGTCATGCGCGACGGTCGCATCGTCGAGGAAGGGCCCACCGACCGCCTGTTGCGGGCACCGGAACACCCGTACACCCGGCAGTTGCTGGCCGCGGTGCCGTCGGCGTCGTCGCGGGGCCGCCGCCTCGCCGCGACGCCCCCGGCCGGGGGCGGACGGCCGGCCCTGCCCGCCCGCGGCGAGGTCCGCCCGGACGACCTGGTGCTCGACGCACGCGGGCTGACCAAGACGTACGGCGACCACACCGTCGTCAGCGACGTCTCCTTCTCGGTGGGACGTGGCGAGACGCTCGGGCTGGTGGGGGAGTCGGGTTCCGGCAAGAGCACGGTGGCGCGGATCGTCGCCGGTCTGCTCGATCCGGACGCCGGCGCCGTCACCTTCGAGAGGATGCCGTGGTCCGCCGCCCGCGAACGCACCCGCCGCCCGATACGCCGCCGGCTGCAACTGATCTCGCAGGATCCGCTCAGCTCCTTCGACCCCCGCTACACGGTGGGCCAGGTGATCGGGGAGAACCTCGACGCCGACGTCGACCGGCGGGACCGCCGCGACCACGTCGTCGACCTGCTACGCCGGGTCGGCCTCGGGCCGGATCTGCTGGACCGGCACCCCCGACAGCTCTCCGGCGGGCAACGGCAGCGGGTCGCCATCGCCCGCGCGATCGCCCCCCGACCGAGTCTGATCATCTGCGACGAGCCGGTCTCCGCCCTCGACGTCTCGGTCCAGGCGCAGGTCCTCGACCTGCTGGCCGAGCTACGGGCCGCCGACGGCACCGCGCTGCTGTTCATCTCGCACGACCTGGGCGTGGTGCACCACCTCAGCGACCGGGTGCTGGTGATGCACGACGGCACGGTGGTCGAGCAGGGACCGGTCGGCGACGTCTTCACCTATCCCCGGCACGACTACACCCGATCGCTGCTCGACGCGCTGCCCACGCTCGTCGCCGCCGGCCGACCCCAGGAGGAACGCCCATGACCGAGAAGACCCTGCACCTGGCAGTCGCCCTCGACGGCCTCGGTTGGCACCCCGCCGCCTGGCGTCTGTCCCGCGCCGGCGCGTCGGCGCCGCTGACCGCCCGCTACTGGGCCGCCCTCGCCGGGGAGGCCGAACGCGCCACACTGGACCTGCTCACCTTCGAGGACAGCCTCGACCTCCAGTCGACGCGACCCGACGGGCCCGACGGTCGGGTCGACCAGCTCCGCGGACGCCTCGACGCGGTGCAGATCGCGGCCCGGTTGGCCCCGCTGACCCGGCACATCGGGCTGGTGCCGACCACCAGCACCACCCACACCGAACCGTTCCACCTCGCCACGGGGGTGGCCACGCTCGACCACCTCAGCGGCGGCCGGGCCGGCTGGCGACCCCGGGTCTCCGCCCGGCGAGCCGAGGCCGGTCACTTCGGCCGTCGGGAGATCCCCGCCCTGGATCCGACCCGGCTCGACGACCCGGAGGCCGTCCGACTCGTCGGTGACCTCTTCGCGGAGGCCGGCGACGCCGTGGAGGTGGTCCGCCGGCTGTGGGACAGCTGGCAGGACGACGCCGAGATCCGGGACGTCGCCAGCGGGCGCTTCGTCGACCGGGACCGGCTGCACTACATCGACTTCGTGGGTCGGTGGTTCTCCGTCAAGGGCCCCTCCATCGTGCCCCGGTCCCCGCAGGGCCAGCCGGTGGTGGCCGCGCTGGCCCACTCGTCGGTGCCGTACGCCTTCGCCGCCCGGCACGCCGACGTCGTCTTCGTCACCCCGACCGACGCCGCGCACGCCGCCGCGATCGTCGGCGAGGTCCGGGCCGCCGAGGCAGCCGTCGGCCGGACCGACCCGCCGCTGCGCGTGTTCGCCGACCTGGGCGTCCTGCTCGACGAGTCGCCGAACCTCGCCCGCCGGCGCGCCGCCCGCCTCGACGAGCTGCACGGCCAGGAGTTCCGCTCGGACGCGGCCACCTTCACCGGAACGGCGGACGACCTGGCGGACCTGCTCGCCACCTGGCAGCTCTCGGGTGTGGACGGTTTCCGGTTGCGACCCGCCGTGCTTCCCCACGACCTGACCCTGATCACCCGTGCGCTGGTGCCCGCGCTGCGGGGTCGGGGTCTGTTCCGCGTCGGATACCCCGGCGGGACGCTGCGGGACCTGCTCGGCCTGCCCCGACCGGCCAGCCGGTACGCCGTCGCAGCGACCGCCTGATCCCTGGAGACCGTGATGCCCAAGCAGATCATCCTGGCCGCGCACTTTCCCGGCGTGAACAACACGACGGTGTGGAGGGACCCCGACTCCGTAAGTCAGATCGACTTCTCCTCGTTCGTCCACCTGGCCCAGACCGCCGAGCGGGGCAAGTTCGACTTCTTCTTCCTTGCCGAGGGGCTGCGCCTGCGCGAGCAGCGCGGGCGCATCCACGACCTGGACGTGGTGGGCCGCCCGGACACCTTGACCCTGCTGGCCGCCCTCGCGAGCGTCACCAGCCACCTCGGGCTGGCCGGCACCCTGAACGCCACCTTCCGGGAGCCATACGAGCTGGCCCGCCAGTTGGCCAGCCTCGACCACCTCTCCGGCGGTCGGGCCGCCTGGAACGTCGTGACCACGTCCGACGCGTTCACCGGGGAGAACTTCCGCCGGGGCGGTTACCTCGACCGTTCGCTGCGCTACGAGCGGGCCGCCGAGTTCGTCCGGACGGCCCGGGAGCTGTGGGAGTCCTGGCCGGCCGAGGCGATCGTGGGGGACCGCGACGGCGGCCGGTACGTGACGGAGGCGGACCCCGGCGCGTTCGCCCACCACGGCGACCAGTTCGACATCGCCGGGCACTTCACCGTGCCGCGCAGCCCGCAGGTGCACCCAGTGATCCTCCAGGCCGGCGACTCGCCCGACGGACGCGAGTTCGCCGCGTCCAGCGCCGACGCCATCTTTTCCCGGCACGGCACGCTGGAGGACGGCCAGGAGTTCTACCGGGACGTGAAGTCCCGGCTCGCCCGATACGGCCGCCACCCCGACGACCTGAAGATCATCCCCGGTGTCACTTTCGTGCTCGGCGACACCGACGCCGAGGCGCAGGAACGCGCCCACCACATCCGCCGCCAGCAGGTCAGCCCGCAGACCGCGATCCTGCTGCTGGAACAGCTGTGGAACCGGGACCTGTCCGCGTACGACCCGGACGGCCCCCTGCCCACCGAGGACCCGGACGTCACCGCCGACGCGATCAGCCGAGGCCGGACCGGCATGTACCCGGACCCCGTCGGCACCGCCCACCGCTGGCGCGCACTGGCCGAGGAGAAGGGCCTCGGAATCCGCGATCTGATTATCGAGGTGACCGGCCGGCAGTCGTTCGTCGGGACCCCACGGCAGGTCGCCGACCAGATGGACCACTTCGTCCAGTCCGACGCCGCCGACGGGTTCATCCTGGTGCCGCACCTGACCCCGGGCGGTCTCGACCAGTTCGTCGACCAGGTCGTCCCGCTGCTACAGGAACGCGGCGTCTTCCGCACCGAGTACACCGGTGCCACCCTGCGCGACCACCTCGGTCTCGGCTCCGCCCGACCGGTCGGCCGCGTCGGTGCGGCGTGACCAAACCCGTCACGGTCTGCCGCCGCCGCTGGGACGACCCGGACGCCACGGCCCTGCGGGCCGCAATGACCACCGAACTGCGCCACCGGTACGCCGACCGTCCCGCCGACCCGATCCACCTGCCCACGGCCCAGGTGCTCACCCCGGGCTCGGTGGCGTGGACGGGCGTGGCGTACACGGCCGACGCCACGCCGGTCGGGCACGCCGCCATGCGATGGCACGGCGCCGACCTGGAGCTCAAGCGGATGTACGTGCCGCCCGCCCACCGGGGGCGCGGCATCGCCGGCAGTCTGCTCGACGCGGCCCGGGAGGCCGCCGGTCAGCTCGGCGCGGTGCGGATCGTGCTCCAGACCGGCGACCGCCAACCCGACGCGGTCCGCCGCTACGAGCAGGCGGGTTACCGGCCGATCCCGGTTTTCGCCCCCTACGACACCCTGCCCTACTCGCGCTGCTTCGCCCTGGCGGTACGCCGCCCATGACCCCCGTGCCGGAAGCGACGGTCCCCGCATGAAGTTCCTGCTGATCACCCTGATCACCCACCTGCCCGACCCGGTCACCGGTCAGCGCCGCAGCACCACCGACCGGTTTCGGGAGGTCGTCGACACGGCTGTCCTCGCCGAGGAACTCGGCTTCGACGGGTACGGCGTCGGCGAGCGGCACGAACGGCCCTTCATCTCCTCGTCGCCTCCGGTGGTGCTGAGCCACATCGCGGCCCGTACGTCCATCATCCGGCTCTTCACCGCCGTCACCACGCTCAGCCTGCTCGACCCGGTCCGCGCGTACGAGGACTACGCCACCCTCGACCACCTCTCCGGCGGCCGACTCGAACTGATCATCGGAAAGGGCAACGGCGCCGCGCAGGCCCACCTGTTCCACGTCACCGCCGAGGACCAGTGGGACCGGAACCGGGAGGGTTACGAGCTGTTCCGTCGGCTCTGGCGGAAGGACCGGGTCACCTGGTCGGGGACGTACCGGCCGTCGCTGACCGAGGCCGAGACGTGGCCGCGCCCGTTGCAGCAGCCGATCCGGGTCTGGCACGGCAGCGCCACCAGCCGCGAGTCGGTCGACCTGGCCGCCCGCTACGGCGACCCGCTCTTCTCCGCGAACGTCACCAACCCCATCGAGCCGTACGCCGAGCTCATCCGTCACTACCGGGACCGCTGGGCCCACTACGGCCACGACCCGGCCGACGCCCTGGTCGGCGCCGGGTCGGCCGGCTTCTACGTGACGCGCACCTCGCAGGAGGCGATCGAGCGGTACCGGCCGATCTTCGACGCCCGGGTCGCCGCGTTCCAGCGACTCGGCGTGCCGACGGTCTTTCCCACCATCGAGGACGCCATCGAACGCAGCTCCATCCTGGTCGGTAGCCCGCAGCAGATCATCGACAAGGTGCTGCGCTACCACGAGGAGTTCGGCCATGAGGTCATGCACCTCCAGGCCGACCACGACGGGCTGACCGACAAGCAGCACCGAGAAAGCCTGGAGCTGTTCCAGGCCGAGGTGGCGCCGGTGCTGCGGCGAGAGATCCCCAGTCGCCCCTTCGCACCGGCGCTGGCCGCCACGCCGGCGGCCTGAGAAGAGACGGGAAACCACCATGCCATCGACCCCACTGTCCGTCCTCGACCTGTCGCCGGTTCCCGCCGGCGGCACCGTCGCCGACGCCCTGCACAACACCGTCGACCTGGCCCGCCGGGTCGAGCAGTCCGGCTACCACCGTTTCTGGTTGGCCGAGCACCACCTCGCCGCGGGCGTCGCCAGCTCGGCGCCGGCGGTGCTCATCGGGCAGGTCGCCGCGGCCACCAGCGTGCTGCGCGTTGGCTCCGGCGCCGTCCAGGTCGGTCACCGCACCGCCCTGTCGGTGGTCGAGGAGTTCGGCACCCTCGCCGCGCTGTACCCCCGGCGGATCGACCTCGGGCTCGGTCGTTCCGGGCAGCGGCGCGTCGAGGCCGCCCGGGCGTTCACCGCTCCCGCGAACGTGCCGCCCGTCGAGGCCCGCGTCGTCGACGGACTGCTCATCCCGCCGCCGTTCTCCTACGCCAGCGTGCTCACCTCACCGCGCTTCGCGCTGGCAAACACGTTGCTGCACCAACCGGGCGCGCAGCCGCCGCCCTTCGCCGACCAGGTGGCCGACGTCCTGGCCCTGCTGCGCGGCGACTACACCGACGAGAACGGCCTGGACGCGCACGCTGTACCGGGGGAGGGCACCGACCTCTCGGTGTGGCTGCTGGGCAGCAGCGGCGGCGAGAGCGCCCAACTCGCCGGCGCGCTCGGCCTGCCCTTCGCCGCGAACTACCACGTCAGCCCCTCCTCGGTGCTCGACGCCGTGACCGCCTACCGGGCCGCGTTCCGGCCCTCGGCGGTACTGGCCCAGCCGTACGTTGTGGTCTCCGCGGACGTCGTCGTCGCCGACAGCGACGAGAGGGCACGCCGGCTCGCCGCACCGTACGGGCCGTGGGTGCGCAGCATCCGCAGCGGTGACGGCGCGATCCCGTTCCCACGCCCGGAGCAGGCCGCCGCGCTGCCGTGGACCGACGAGGACCGGGAACTCGTCGCCGACCGGGTGGACACCCAGTTCGTCGGATCGCCCGGCACGGTCGTCGAGCGGCTGCGCGTCCTGCGTGACGTCACCGCCGCCGACGAACTGCTGATCACCACGATCACCCACGCGCACAGCGACCGGGTCAGCTCGTACGAGCTGCTCGCCAAGGAGTGGGAGGACTGACGACGCCCGCGTCGAGATCGACGTGCCCGGTAGCGATCATCAACGGTCGAAGGGGTGCTGCTGGTCCTGCGGGCCGCGCGGGATGTCCCCGCGCAGGGTGATGCGATGCATGACCCGCCGTTCGGACCCGTAGTCGCGGTTGGCGTAGTGGGCCGTGCTGCGGTTGTCCCAGAGTGCCACGTCGCCGGGGCGCCAGCGGTGTCGCACGATGTGCTCCGGCTTGGTGAGGTGGGCGTAGAGCAGGTCCAGGATGGCCCGGCTCTCGGCGTCGGAGACCCCGACGATGTGGGAGGTGAAGCCGGGGTTCACGAAGATTCCCCGACGGCCGGTCTCGGGATGTACCCGGACCACCGGGTGCTCGACCGGGTCGAGTCGGGACACGGGCTGGCCCTCCCACACGTTGCCTCCGCGTTGGGCCAGGTAGTAGCCGAACTCGCGGGTGCCGTCGTGAACGGCGGTGAGCTGATCGACAAGTCGTCGTACGGGCTCGCTGAGCGAGTCGTACGCCAGTTGCGCGTCGGCCCAGTTGGTGTCGCCGCCGGTCGGTGGGAGGGTGACCGCGCGCAGGATCGAGCCGAGTGGCGGCCGCTTCATGAAGGTGACGTCCGTGTGCCACACGTCGGCGAAGCCATTGTCGGTGCTGTCCAGGGCGTACACCTCCGGGTGGGCTTCGTCGACGCCGCCGACCACCGGATGCGAGGCGGTCAGTTCGCCGATCCGGCGGCCCAGGCGCACCTGAGCGTCGTCGTCGAGGCGTTGGTCGCGGAGGAACAGCACCTTGCGGTCGACCAGGGCGGCGCGGAGAGCGACGATCTCCTCGTCGCTGGCGGTCGCCAGGTTCATCCCGCGCACCAGGGCGCCGAAGTGCGGCCCCAGCGGTTCGAGGTCCAGCTGCACGAGCACGGCGGTCATGTGGATGCTCCTTCGTGTCGGACGGCATGCCCGATCTCGGCGCGCAGAGCGGCGTACTCGGGCAGGCCCCGCAGGTCGTCCGGCGTGACGCCGGTGCGAGGCAAATCGATGGGCAGGTCCAGGACGATCCGGCCGGGGCGCGGGCTGAGCACCACGACCCGGCTGCCCAGGAAGACGGCCTCGTCCACGCTGTGGGTGACGAACACCGAGGTCCGACCGGCTACCGTGCTGACCGCGCGCAGGTCCTCCTGGAGGCGCTCCCGGGTGAGCGCGTCGAGCGCGGCGAACGGTTCGTCGAGCAGCAGCAGTGGGCGGTCCGCGGCGAGGGCGCGCGCGATCGCGACTCGCTGCTGCTGACCGCCGGAGATCTGCCAGGTCCGGCGCTTGGCCACGTCAGGTAGGCCGACCCGGGCGAGTAGCCGATCGACACCGTCGGTGGGCTGCCCGGCGTAGCGCAGGGCCAGCTCGATGTTGCCGCCGACGGTCTTCCACGGAAACAGGCGGGGCTGCTGGAAGACCAGGCCCGCGCCGCGCCCCGGGACCGGCGGCACCCCGGCGGTCAGGACCGTGCCGGTGGTGGGCCGCTCGAAGCCGGCGATCAGCCGCAGCAGCGTGCTCTTGCCGCAGCCGGACGCGCCGACCAGGACGAGGAACTCACCCGTCGGTACGGCCAGGTCGATCGGACCGAGGGCGATGACGTCGCCGTACGCGTGCTCGACGTCGTTGACAGCGATCGCGGCCGTCCCGCCGGGGTCAGCCGAGGACATCCGGCAGCCCCTCGGTGTAGATGGCGGCCTGGACGGTCGCCAGGTCCGGCACGGCGTCGATCTTCTGCTGGTCCTTGAGGAACTGTGCCGCGCTGACGAGGTTGTCGGCGAGCTGGCCCTTGGCTGCCGAGGTGCCGAGCCATGCGGGGCTGGCCAGGTCCGCGGGCTCGAGGAAGACACCCTGCGAGAGCTGCCGCTGCGCTTCCTCCGGGCTGAGGTTGAGCTCCACGCCTACCGATTTCGCGGCTGCGGCCGGGTCGTTGTGGATCAGGTCCAATGCCTGGGACTCAGCTTTACGCCAGGCGTCCACGGCGTCCGGGTGCGCCTTGACGAAGGCGGTGGCGACGACACCGAGGTCCAGGGTGGGCTTGCCCGCGGTGGCCAGTTCGCGACTGGTGACCAGCACCGTGCCGGTCTTCCTGAGTTCGTCGAGCGACGGCAGCCAGGAGTAGGCGGCGTCCAGGTCACCGCGGGTCCAGGCGGCCAGGATGTCCTGCGGCTCCAAGTCGACGATGGTGACGTCGGATTCCTTGACACCGGCGCGGTCCAGCGCCGCCAGCAGGCTGTAGTGGGCGGTGGAGGCGAACGGTGTCGCCACCTTCTTGCCGCGCAGACCGCTCACGTCGGTGACCCCGGAGCCCTTGCGGGCGACAAGTGCCTCGTTGTCGCCGGCGACGTCGAGCACGAAGGCGACCTGGTACGGGATGTTCAGGGGTGCGGAGAGCCCGCGGGCGACCGGGCTGGACCCGATTGCCGCGATGTCGACGCTACCGGCGACGAACGCGGTGTTGATGCTGGCGCCGGAGTCGAACTTGGTCCAGGTGATCTGGTAGTCGGGCAGGGCTTTCTCCAGCAGACCCTGGTTCTTGACGATGAGGTCGCCGCTCGGGAACGCCTGGTAGGCGATCCGGATGCTCTTGCGGTCCGGGTCGCCGCCGCCGCTGGCGGCACCGTCCCCGCAGGCGGTGGGTAGCAGTAGGGCGGCGGCGGCCAGCAGGCCCAGAATCTTGCGCATGTGCTGTTCTCCTATATCTGGCCGCGCCACGGGATCAGCCGGCCTTCGGCGGTCCGCAGCAGGGCGTCGATGAGCAGGCCTGACAGGCCGATGGCGAACAGACCGAGGACGACCACGTCGGTCTGTGAGTAGCGTTGGGCGTCGCGGATCATGCCGCCGATGCCAGGTACGCCGTTGATCGTCTCCGCGGCGACCACCGAGGAGTACGCGACCCCGACGGCGATCCGGATCCCGGTGAAGATCTCCGGTAGCGCGTGGGGCAGCACCACGTCGCGGATCACGCGTGCGCGGCTGGCGCCCAGCGCCTGCGCGGCCTCCACCAGATTGGTCGGTGCGGAGTAGACGGCTGCCGCGGTGGCGACCGCGACCGGGGGCAGCGCGGCGATGGAGAGCAGCCAGAGCTTGGGTGTCTCGTCGATGCCGAACCAGATGATGAAGAGGCTGAAGTAGGCCAGGGGCGGGAGCGCCCGGATGAAGGTGACCACCGGTTCGACGACCACCCGGATCCAGCCGACGGTTCCCATGACGACCCCGAGGAGCACTCCGCCGCCGACACCGATGACGGATCCGATCAGGATGCGGCGCAGGCTCACCCCGAGGTGCTCGAGGAGCAGGTGTCCGCTGTAACCACGGATGCCGTCGTGGGCGGTCGAGGTCTGGATGAGTTGGTGCCACACCGCACCGGGCGAGGGGATGAAGGTGGGGTTGCTGGTGGCTCGGGCGGCGATCTCCCACAGCGCGTAGAGCACGACGAGGGCGAGCAGCCGGAGCAGGATCCGCCGGCGGCGTCCGCCGTGCGGTGCCAGTGCGTCAGGGGTCACCGCTGACGCGCCGATCGAGGTTTCCGCGGCAGGCGGCGCGGGGACCGTGGTAGTCACCTACTTTTCCTATCGTGTAGATAGGAAATGAGCAAGGGGGAGATCGAGGGGTGGGAGAGCGGTCGGCGCGCGAGATTTGTGGCTGAGGGCGCGTCGCAGAGGGTGCCGGAGGTGAGGAAGCGGTGCGCGCTCATGCCAATTGGGCAATGCGGACGTCCCTTCACCCGCGCAGACCGTAGGGTCCGGGCATGGCTCAGGCGAAGATCAGGCTCGATCACTGTGTGATCGCGGTCAGCAACTGGGAACGCTCGGCGGCCTTCTATCGAGACGTCCTGGGTGCCGACGTGGTCGACCATCCCGACGGTCACGTGGCCTACCGGTTCGGCGACCAACAGCTCAACGTCCACGGTCCGGGCCTGGATGTCGGAAAGCTGGTGGCACGGCGACCCGTCGCGCCAGGCGGCAGCGACTTGTGCTTCGTTTGGCCCGGCACCTTGGAGGATGTCGTCGCTCATCTTCAGCGCCACCGGATCGACATAGAGGCAGGGCCGGTTGTCCGCAGCGGTGGAGGTGGGCGTGGAGTGAGTGTCTACTTCCGGGATCCCGACGGTTCCCTGCTGGAGCTGATCACCTACGACACATAGTCGGGACCGGGCTCCGAAGATGAGCAGACCTCACCCTGTCCCCGGCAGGTGGTGTTGCGCGCCTGGTAGACGGGTCGCCGCCGGCCACCCTTCTCGCGAGCGTGTTGGTCAGCGCCTGAGTCGGTGTGGATCCCTCCGGGATCATCGACTGATCCAGGATCGACAACTGCACGGGATGACTCCCTCGGTCGGGTCTCAGGTGTCGGCGGGCGTGACGACCGGGCGGGTCAGCCGCGCAACCACGGAGGCCAGCCGGTCGTCGAAGGCGGCGGCGTCCAGTGCGGCACCGAGTTCGGCGCGGCTGACCCGGGCGGCCGCGGCGTACCGCTCGGTGCCCAGGTCGGTGATCTGGCAGTAGACGCCGCGGCGGTCGTGCTCGCAGCTGACCCGGGCGGCGAGTTGCTTGGCGGTGAGGCGGCTGACCAGACGGCTCATCGAGGACTGGTCGAGGGCCACCGCGTCGCTGAGATCCTGGATGCGCATGCCGCGTGGGTTGCCGCGAATCAACTCGTCGAGCACCAGCATCTCGGTGAGGGTGAGGTCGAACTCCCGCACGAGGCGCTTGTCGAGTGCCTGGCCCAGGCGGCCGGTGAGCACCGTCAGTTGCCGCCACAGGTCGAGCACGTCGGGCTGCCCGCCGCGTCGTTCCGCCATCCGCCCGCCCTCCGAGTCGTCGACGTACACCTTACACGTCCATGCGCATTCAATGTATACGCATTCACTTCCTGTGGGCTCCGAGCAGAGGATGGCTGCTGGTAAGGGTTGATCGAGCTTAAAAATGTCTGCACCTACATGTATTCTGTGCGCGTCAATACCGGACCGTTCTGCCGCTCGGAGGTAACGACCATGGCCAGCGACACCAGCGCGCCCCAGCGCGCTCCCGGCGACAAGCCCGCTGACCCGGAGGCCGACCGCCTCGATCCCGCATTCCTCAAGATGGCCGGAGTCCTGCTGCTGGCTCTGCTCATGGCCCTGCTGGACGAGACCATCGTCAACGTCGGGGTGGACCGCCTCGTCACCGTCTTCGGGACCACGCTGTCGACCATCCAGTGGGTCACCGCCGGATACCTGCTCGCCGTCGCCGTCGCGACGCCGATCTCCGGCTGGGGCGTGGACCGCTTCGGCGTCCGTCAGGTCTGGACGTTCGCTGTCGTCCTGTTCACCGTCGGTTCGCTGCTGTCCGGACTGGCCTGGTCGGCCGGCAGCCTGATCGTGTTCCGCCTGCTCCAGGGGCTCGGCGGCGGAATGATCTTCCCGGTCGTGCAGGCCGCGATCGCCCGCGCCGCGGGCCCGAGCAGGGTCACCAAGGCGATGGGCCTGATCTCGATCCCCCTGACCATCGGGCCGGTGCTGGGGCCGATCCTCGGCGGCTTCTTCGTCGACGACATCAGCTGGCGCTGGATGTTCCTCATCAACCTGCCGGTCGGTGCCATCGCTCTGCTGCTCGCGCTCCGAACGCTGCCGGCCGACGCGCCGGACCGCGCGGCACCGCGGCCACGCCTCGACGTCGTCGGTCTGGCCCTGCTCTCACCCGGCTTCGCGGTGCTCATCTACGGGCTCACCACCGCGGCCCACCGCGGCGACTTCGGTGATCCGGCGGCGGTCACCGCCTTCGCCGTCGGCGTGGCGCTGCTGCTGGCGTACGTGCTGCACGCCCGCCGCGCGGCTGAGCCCCTGATCGACGTGCGGCTGTTCACTCAGCGCGGCTTCACGATGTCGGTGGTCACCATGCTGCTGGTCGGGGCGGTCGCCAACACGTTGCTCTTCCTGACGCCGCTGTACTACCAGCAGTCACGCGGATTCGGGGCCCTGCACGCGGGCCTGCTCATGGTGCCCTCGGGCATCCTCGGCGCCGCTGGCGCGATCTCCGTCGGTAAGGCCGGCGCCCGGCTCACCGCACGCGTGACCGCTCCGATCGGGATGCTGCTCGCCACGATCGCCGCGCTGGTGCTGTCCGGCGTCGGTGACCACACCTCGACGGCCGTGACCGCGATCGCATTCGGCGTCGGCGGCTTCGGCATCGGCTTCACGGTGCCCGGCCTGATGGCGTTCATGTACCTCGCGGTCCGCCCCGACGATGCTCCCCGGGCCACCAGCGCACTGTTCATCCTCAACCAGATCGGCGGCTCGTTGGGCATCGCGGTGGTCGCGGTCGCCTTGCAACAGCGGCTCAGTGGCGCCTCGGGCTTTCCCGCGGAAGCGTACGGCCGGACGTACTGGCTGGTGGCGGGCTTCGCCGTGGTGGCTGGGCTCGCCGCGTCCCTGGTACCCGGACCATGGCGGGCCCCGGAGCGCCAACGGGCGTAACGCTCGGGCCTTCCTCGACCGTGCCGCGAGCACAGCCGGCTACAACCGGCAGCGGCGGTGCATCGCCGCCCCGGCAACGGAAGGGATACCCGCATGCGTGTCATCCGTTACTACGAGCACGGTGGTCCGGAGGTGCTGACCGTCGACAAGGCACCGGAGCCGGTGCCCGGCGACGGTCAGCTCCTGGTCCAGGTCGAGGCCGTCGGGGTCAACTTCATCGAGACCCAGTTGCGCTCCGGTACGGCGCCCTTCCCGTCCCCGGTGCCTCGGGCATCTGGAGGAGGCGGCCCAGGCCCACCGACTCATCAAGGACCGCCGTCAGCTCGGCCGCGTGGTGCTCGTCCCGTGACCGCCGTCGAGCATCGGCCTCTCCTCGTGGTCGGGGCGGGACCGGCGGGCCTCAGCACGGCGATCTTCGCCGGCCGGCATGGCGTCAGTCCGCTGGTCGTGGAGCGCCGCCCCGGCACCTCCACCGCGGTCAAGGCGACCGGCCAGTACCCGCACACCATGGAGGCGTTGCGCATCGCCGGCGTGGCCGAGCGGATCCATGAGCTGAGTCGCCCGGACCGCAGCGAGTTCAGCATGGTCCTCGCGCCCGGCTGGCCGGGCCCGTCGTCCGAACGCTGGTCAGCGGCCGGGAACTGACCACGCGGCACGTGTCCCCGGAGGAGTGGTGCACGGCAGGCCAGTCCGGTGCGGAGCAAGCATCGGCCGAGCGCGCTCACGAACTCGGCGCCGAGCTGCGCTTCGGCACCAGGCTGGTCGGTCTCGCCCAGGACGCTGATGGTGTCACCGCTCACGTCGAGGAGGCGGACACCGGCAGGCGGTACCGGATCCGGGCGGGATACGTGGTGGCCGCGGATGGCTGGCGCAGCCCGGTCCGCGAGGCGCTCGGCATCCCACTGCAGGGTAGGGGAGTGGTCGGCCAGGTCCTGCGGGTGCTGTTCAAAGCGGACCTCAGCGAGCCTCTCGCGCACACCCCGGGGGCTGCTGACAGCTCCCGCTTCGCGGCGTTCCACATCGGCCGCGCCGTACTGTTCAATACCGAGATTCCGGACTGTACGGCTACTTCCGCCACCTGGCGCCCGAGCTTCCCGAAGGCTGGCACCGCTCCGCGGACGGGATCGTCCGGCAGATCACCGCGGACCTGGGGCTCGATGAGGACCTACCCCTGGACATCGTCGAGTCCGGTGAGACGTCGATCGCGTGCGGCGTCGCGGAACGGTTCCAGGTGGACCGGATACTTCTGGCCGGTGACGCCGCCCACGTGATGCCGCCGACCGGCGGGCTGGGCGGCAACACCGCGATCCTGGACGGGCTCTACCTGGGCTGGCGGCTCGCCGCCGTGCTACAGGGCTGGGCAGGCCCTCACCTCCTGCGCACCTTCGAGACCGAACGTCGACCGTACGCCCGGCTGCTGGTCGAGCAGCAGTCGGTGTACGGAGCCATCGATCTCCTGGCAATGATCGACGAACAGACGCCGTCCGGGATGCCCGTCGTTCACCACACGCCAATGCCGACGTTTCGCCGTCCTTCGGCGGGGACCGGCGACCGGCAGGAGCGGGTTCGGTCAGCCGGTGGACGCGGGCCCAAGTAACGGCCGATGGATGGCCGGACCGGATCGAACTCCGACAGGTACATGGATGTGAACACCGGCCTGCCGGGGCGAGGGCCGCACTGTCGGCGACCTGCTGTGAACTCAGGCCATCCACCCGCGCCCGTCCGCCCGTCGGGCCTGACCACTTCGAGCCGCGTCCGGATCCGTTAACTCGGCTGCCCACCCGGAAGATCGGTGTGTACAGCGGGCTTGATCGACGCACGCGCCAGGGAAATCGATGACTTCGCTGGGGCAAGCCGCCCACGGTCAGTTTGTCACATTTGCGACATGGGTGGTGATGGTGATCAATACTTAAACCCTGATATCAATTATTCAGCACCGGTGCATGGTTCGCGCAAAACCAGAGGCAAGGTCGAAACGGGGAGGACCGGAATGCCAAACAGGGTGCGCATTTTCGCCATAATTTCGGCGGTGATCACGTGTCTGGCCGTGATCGCGCCCATCAGCGCCGCGCACGCCAGTGCGCCCAACGACGTGAACTCGGCCGAAGGGCAGGGAACGCCAGGACCGACGAACGACGGCGGTAGCGTCGTTATCCAGTCCTGCTATGGCAACGCGAAGAGCTACGACGCCTACAACGATTATTTCTACTGGCCCTTGACGGGGTACGCAAAGACAACAACGGCATGCGCCGACATTAATATCAAGCCGACGGACCGTGGCATCTACGCGCAGGTCTGCTTCCGACGCACCGGCACGTGCAACGGTTACAAATGGGCGGCACGGAATAGCTGGACGGTGATTGCCACGAACGTCCTCGACGGTACGGACTACTGGCTGGACTTCAGCGGGGTGAGCAGAGGGCTGGTTGCCGCCTAGCGCTCTTCGAGCCGGGCAGCAGAGGTGGGGCATAACGCCCGCCACGTGCGGTGGGTTATTGCCAATCGCACCGTGTGCTCGTGGCCCTGGGGAGGGGCATCGAGGGCCCTGGCGGGGACTAGCGTCCCGGCCAGGGCCCTCGCGGTGTCGACCGTGGTGAGGTTGCCCTTGCCGATGGTGTGCACCAGGGATCGGTCGTCGGAGAGGAGCCGTTAGATCCACAGACCCACGTCAGGCCGCGCCGAGGCCGTTCATGAAGGTGGCTACGACGAGGTCGGCGGCTTGCGGTGGCGTCAGGGTGGGGAACTGGTGGGCTGCGGCGTCGACGAGTTGGTCGAGGACCGTTCGCGCCCAGGTCATGTCCACGTCGACGCGGAGGTATCCCTCGTCTCGTGATCGGCGGATGAAGGCGTCGACTCGGGCGCTCTGCTCCTGACGGCGGATGCTGGCGGCAGGGTCGTTCTGCATCATGCGGCGAGTGTCGAGGGGCCATTCGCGGCTGACGGGGACGATTCCCTCCACGTAGCGGTGCAGGGCGACGGGCACGGGGGCCTCGGTCAGGCGGGCCTCGTCGAGGACGTTTTCGGCGGAGTCGAGCTTGGCCTGGAAGACGGCACTGAGCAGGGCTTCGCGGTTCGCGAAGCGGCGGTGCAGGGTGGTGCGGTCCACTCCGGCGGCAGCGGCGACGGCTGACATGGAGGTGCCGGGGTCCTCGGCCAGAAGTCGAGCTCCGGCGCGGAGGACGGCATCTAGGTTACGGGCGGCATCGGCTCTCATGGTGCTGCGATCATACTCGACTGTTTCAGCTACCCGGCGAGCTTCTACGTGTGAGCTGCGAAACAGAATATTATCGCCTCATCGCTGTTGCATTTAGCGACCGTAACTCTACGGTTGTGTTGCTGCCCGCTTAGGTCGGCGAGGAATGACAAGCGAGAGGATACGTACGATGACAAGGACTTGGCTGATCACCGGTGGCTCGCAGGGCCTGGGCAAGGCACTGGTGCTCGCAGCGCTGGAGGCCGGCGACCGAGTGGTGGCGACCTCCCGCAAGCCGGAAGCGTTGGCTTCCCTGGTGGCAGAGCACCCCGAGCGTCTCGCGACCGTCGCGCTCGACGTCACCTCCCCGGCACAGGCCCGAGAGGTGGTCGCCGCGGCGGTGCAGCGGTTCGGCTCCATCGACCTGGTGGTCAACAACGCGGGCTACGCCACCAGCGGCTCGATCGAGGACTTCCCCGAGGAGGAATTCCGCGCGCAGGTCGAGGCGAACCTGTACGGCGTGGTCAATGTGACGAGGGCGGTCCTACCCGTGATGCGCGGGCAGCGCTCCGGGCACATCGTGCAGATCTCCTCGATCGGCGGTCGCGTAGGCGGCACCCCCGGCCTGGGTGCCTACCAGACGGCGAAGTTTGCTGTGGAGGGCTTCTCCGAGGTCCTCGCCAACGAAGTGGCCCCTTTAGGCATCAAGGTCACCATCGTCGAGCCGGGTGGTATCCGCACCGGCTGGGCCACCGGGGCCGCCCAACCCTCCGGTCCCATCACGCCTGACTACGAGCAGACGGTTGGCGCATGGCTGGATCGATTCGCACAGTATGCCGGGAACGAGCCCGGCGACCCGCACCGCATGGCCCGCGCCATCGTCGACACTGTGGACGCCGCGGAGCCTCCGCGCCGGCTGCTGCTCGGCAGCGACGCACTAGGGATCGCGATCAGCTCAGAGGAAGGCCGTATAGCGGAAGCCAACTCGTGGGCCAAGGTGAGCCGGTCCACGGATTACCCCACCGCCTGACCGACACCGTGGTGGCTGGGGGACGGGGCCGGTCAATGCGCGCCGCATACCTGCCCCGCTCCGCGAGCGCGCTCAGTTCGCCAAAGGGATGAACGCAATGATCAAGACCTTTTTGATAGCCGGCGCGGCGGGGGGACTGGGCGGCCGGGTCGTCGAGGCCGCCCTCGCCGCCGGCCACAACGTAGTAGCGACCGACCTCGCGCCCCACGGCGTATCTGTACCTGACGAGTACCGCGACCGGTTGCGCGTACGCATCATGGACGTCACCGATCCGGACTCCGTCCGTGCTGCGGTCGCCTGCGCGGTCGCCGAGTTCGACGCGGTCGATGTGCTCGTGAACAGCGCCGGTGCCCGAACTGTCGGCTCGATCGAGGACATGTCCGACGACGATTTCCACCGCGATGTCGACGTCAACTTCTTCGGTGCGGTCAATACGGTGCGCGCCGTCCTACCGGTGATGCGTCCGCGTCGTTCTGGCAGCATCATCAACGTCTCCACCATCGGCGGCCGGCGCAACCAGCCCGGTCTGAGCGCCTACCAGTCATCCAAGTGGGCGCTGGGCGGTTTCACCGAGATCCTGGCCCGCGAGGTAGCCCCCATCGGGATCCGCGTCACCTTGGTGGAACCTGGCGGAATCCGAACCCCGTGGGCAGTCGCCCCGATGACGGTGCCGGACATCCACCCCGAGTACGAGGAAACGGTCGGCGCCTTCGCCCGCACCTACAGCAACAACCCCGACGTGCAGCGGGGCGACCCGGCCAAGATGGCCGCCGCGATCCTGAGGCTCACCGAAGAGCCGGCACCGCCGATGCGGCTTCTGCTCGGCTCCGACGCTGCCTGGCTCGCCCCGCAGATCACGACGGCGCGAGCCGCGGAAGACGCGGCGTGGCGCGAACTCAGCGTATCCACCGACCGCGACGGACTCGGCGATTTCGCCGACACCGAGGTCGCGCGGATGGTCCGCCCGGCCAAGCCCTGATACCCACCCCACCATCCCCTTCCCTCCACCACTTTCCACCTAAGGAATGACAGACATGACTGTGCGCGACAAGCTCTACATCGGTGGTTCCTGGGTGACTCCCAGCGCACCGGAGCTGATGCTCGATATCCTGTCGCCCCACGACCAGTCGGTCATCGGCCGTGCGGCGCAGGCCGCGCCGGCCGACATCGACAGGGCGGTCGCCGCGGCGCGTGAGGCATTCGACCACGGCCCGTGGCCGCGTACCACGCCCGAAGAGCGCCAGGAGGTCGTGCGTCGCTACGATGCGCTGCGCACCGCTAGGGCCGACGACATCGCCGTGGCGATCTCGACCGAGAACGGCTCGGCGGGCTGGTTCACCAAGCTCGGTCAGCCTTTCCTGACCCGTCAGACCAACGCCTACCTCCAGGCAGCCGAGGAGTTCGGCTGGGAGGAAAGCGTCACCCCGTCCGACCCTTCGGTGGCCTTCGACACCATCGTGCGGCGCGAGGCGATCGGTGTGGTCGCCGCGGTCATCCCGTGGAACTCCCCGTTCTCCGCCGCCACCGCGAAGCTGATCCCGGCTCTGCTGGCGGGCAACACCGTCGTGCTGAAGGTCTCCCCGGAGAACTCGCTGAGCATGATGCTGCTGGCGGACCTGTGGCACGAGGCCGGCCTGCCCGAGGGCGTCCTCAGTGTTCTTCCGGCGGACCGTGAGACCAGCGAGCACCTCGTCTCGCACGCCGACGTGGACAAGATCTCCTTCACCGGTTCGACCCGCGCCGGACGGCGGATCGCGGCGATCGCCGGGGAGCAGCTGAAGCGTGTGGGTCTCGAGCTGGGCGGCAAGTCCGCCGCCCTGATCCTGGACGACGCCGACCTGGCGGCCGCGATGCAGGGCCTCAGGTTCGGTTCGCTGGGCAACAACGGTGAGGCGTGCATCCTGCAAACTCGGATCCTGGCCCCGCGCAGCCGCTACGAGGAGGTCGTGGCCGCAGTGAAGGAGATGGTCGAGTCGCTGAAGGTCGGCGACCCCTCCGCCGCCGACACCTTCATCGGCCCGATGATCCGCCGCGACCAGCAGCAGCGGGTCATTGATTACATCAACATCGGCATCGAGGAGGGCGCACGGCTGGTGACCGGCGGGCCGCAGGTCCCGGCAGGCCTGGAGAACGGCAACTATGTCACACCGACCGTATTCGCCGACGTCGACAACGGCATGCGCATCGCGCAGGAGGAGATCTTCGGCCCGGTCCTGGCCGTCATCGCCTACGACAACGACGACGATGCTGTGCGGATCGCCAACGACTCCGAGTACGGACTGTCCGGCGGCATCTGGTCCACGGACGCCGCCCGCGCCCTGGCCGTCGCCCGCCGGCTGCGCACGGGCACAGTCACGCTGAACGGCTCTCCGATCAGCTTCGACGGACCCTTCGGCGGCTACAAGGCCAGCGGCCTCGGCCGCGAGTACGGCAAGGTCGGCCTGACCGGCTACGTCGAGCATAAGTCGATCACCCGCACCCGGTAATCGCGTGTGCGAGGGCGTCGTCTGAGCGGCGTTCTCGTCTGCGCCCGGTTGGCCTCCGCAATGAGCTCAAAGCTCTTGAGTCGGATACCGTAGGCATGCGTGATATTGGCGATCATGATCTCGCTCGCCCCCCCCGTGCGCTCGGCGAGATCCTCCAACCCTGCCTTGACGGTCGCTGGTGAACCGACGATGTGGTGGTTGAAGCACTCCGTCACGTGTTGCTCCTGAGCGGGTATCCGACCGATGCGCGGTGCGGCTTCGGCTTCTTGCGGCGACATCAGATGCCCTGGCCCGCCGGGCATGCCGAGATCTCCTGCGGATTCGCGGAAGGCTTGCTGTATAAGGAAATCGGGGTTCGGATCGGCCGGGACCCGTCGGTCGTGTCGCGGGAAGTCGCTCGGCACCGCGGCCGGCCTGGTTACCGGGCGGTGACCGCCGACAGCACCGCCACGGCAGCACGCCGGCGGCCGAAGCTGTTCGCCGTCGACCGGTCACCGCGACTACGGTCGGTGGTCGTCGAGCAGGGTTGTCGTCCGCCGCTGCTGAGGAACTGTCGTGCGGCTTGCCGCGCGGTCGCGTTGGTGACGCGGGTGCGTTCGGGCCACGCGTCGGTGGGCGTGCCGGCGTAGTCGAAGGTGAGCGCGGGCCCGGGTTCGAGATCTGGCTGGTGTCCCAAGCGCTGCTGCCGTCGGCGGCGACGTGGTAGACGATCGGCCGTTCGGGGTGCCCGACGCAGATGTCGAGCATGATGGCGACCTCGCCGCCGGCGGGAGCGACGAGGGTGACGCAGTAAGGCAGCTGTGCGCTGTGGACGTGACTGATCGTGTCCAGTGTGGCGTCGAGTTCGGCGACGGTGCTGACCGACGCGGCGCCGTCGCCGCGTCCCCAGGTGGTGTCGATGCTCAAATGCCGCGCTGGGTCCAACACATCCGGTTCGTGAGACGCTGACCGCATGTCGTCCGCTGCCGTGAGCGACCTGGACGTCACCGCCGACCCTGCCCCGCGGGACGAGGCGCTGGTTCCCGGCCCTGGTGGTCGTCGGCGTGCTGGCGTTCGTGGGCGGGGCCGACGCTGCGGCACCGTTGAAGCCTTCGCTGGTCCTGCCGTCCGACGGTACCGTCGACGTCCGCTCCGACGGCCACACCGTCTTCGTGTTGGCCCCTGCGGGTGCATCGCGCCGACACCGGCGCGCTCGTGCGGACCGTCACGCTTGAGCGACCCGGAAAGGTCGACGGCTTCGACGTTGCCGCGGAGCGGGTGCTGGTGTACCAGGCCGACCAGGGGAAGCCGGTGGGCAGCGCCGTGTTCGACCTGACGACCGGCCGGCAGCTGTGGCGGCATCCGGCCGAGCCGGACGGTGTCCAGCTCCAGTGGTGCGGCGGCCTGGTGTGCCGCACCGGCGCGGACGGCGTCACGGCGCTGGACCCGGACACTGGCGGCGTGCGGTGGTGGCTGGCCGGCTGGACCGCGCTGGGTCCGCTCGGCGACGGCCGCATGCTCGCCACCCGGTCCACGCCGGGCGGCCTGGTCCTCGACGCCGCGACCGGGCGGGTCGACGCGCGCTTCGACGGCTGGTCGGTGCTCGGCAGTACCGCCGCCGGTGGCCTCCTGGTGACCGGCGCCCGGACGCCGCTGATCGGCGTGCTCGACCCCGCGACCGGAGCGGTGCACATGCTGGGCCGGGCCGCCTCCCCGCCGACGCAAAGCATCACGACCGCGACGCTCATGGCCTGTTGGAGCAGCCGGGTCTCGATCTGGACCCGGCCGCCCGAGGAGAGAGGCAACGCTGTGCGAGCAGTCCCGCTGTTCGTCGTGGCACTGGTGCTCTGTGGGTGCACTGCACCAGCCCCGCCCGCCGCCGGCCCGGCCTCGCCGGCCGGGTCGGCGCCGATGCCGTCGTCGCCGACCGCGTCGCCGCCGGTGCCGGCCTTCCAGCAGAGCCTGCCCGGCAGCGCCCGCCGCGAGTGCGTCGCGGTGCCCGGCGACGCCACGCTGGTGCGCTCGGGCGACTTCATCGCCGGGGACTTCGTGGAGTACCGCCGGCAGTGGCGTCCTGACCTGGGCCCCGACCTGGGCAAGCTGTTCTGGTTGCCGGCCCGCCCTCAGCTCAATGCCGCGCTCACCGTGACCGCGACCTTGGGCGGCCGCACCGAGATCTACAGCGCCGGCTCACTGGCGACCAACGACGCCGGGCAGGTGATGTACCCCAGCGGCATCCCGTTGCCGGTCGCCGGAACCTGGAAGCTCGTCGCGCAGGCCGGCGACGGGTGGGGGTGCTTCGAGCTGACACTGCGCTGACCGGCGTTCGGCACCCGCTGATAACACCAACGCCCGGCAGGTTCCCGACAAATGCGATTGGAAGCGGCACGACGCCCAGATCGTGGTATCGCACGGGCCGCAACGACCTTGGGGCACCGACGGCCTGAAGACGCCGACATCACCCCGCTCCTGCCGCGGTCCGCCCACTACACAATGTGCGGAGTCATAGTCCCTCACGATGAAGAGCCTGACTCGCGCCATAACATCGCAACGCCGCTATATCGACGTCAAGCTATCATGGTCTGACCCCTGCGGCGACAGCGCGAAGGTGAGTCATGGACGTAGTCAGCACCACCGAGGTCCCGGTTGAAGACGGGTTCTCCTTTTGGCGCGAGGTAAACTCGAAGCTCTGGGTGCCCTACGATTTGCGCTGCGAATCGCAGTGGGAGCCCGCATTTCGCGCCCAGGTCGGAATCAGCGAGTTCGGTCCTGTGCAGGCGACATTAATGACCACGATGCCGCACTCGGTCCACCGTACTCCCAAGCTCATTCGGCAGGCCGATCCCGAGGTGTTCAAGCTGGGTTGCCTTGTGCGCGGTGGCGGCATGATCACGCAAGACGGCCAGCGCACAGATTTCGGCGTGGGGGACCTGATACTCTATGACACCTCCCGACCCTACGTTGCCGAATTCACCCCCGATGCGCCGGTCAGTCAGCTGCTGCTCCTGCGCTTCCCGCGCTCGTTACTGCCGTTGCCCCCTCGGGAGTTGCGGCGCCTGAGCGCAGCTCGCATCCCTGGCGCCCAGGGCATCGGCGCGTTGTCTTCACAATTCCTGCTGCGCCTTGCCCGGCACATGGACGAGCTCAGTCCGTTGGACGCCGCCCGGCTGTCCACCCTCACCATTGACGTGTTGACAGCGGCACTGGCCAACGCGCTGGACGTCCAAGGCGCGGTGCCCTCCCACACCCAACGGCGAGCGTTGATGGCGCAGATCCACGCCTTCGTCCGAGAGAATCTGGGCGATCCGCGCCTGACACCGGACGCGATCGCCGCAGCGCATCACATCTCGTTGCGATACCTGCACAAGTTGTTCCACGAGGAAGGGCGCACGGTCGCCGGCTGGGTCCGCGAGCGGCGCCTGGAGCAGTGCCGACGCGACCTCGCCAACCCCCAACTGGGCGCGCGCCCGATCCACGCGATCGCCGCCCAGTGGGGGTTCACCAGCCCGGCGCACTTCAGCCAGGCGTTCCGCAGCGCCTACAGCCTTTCGCCGCGCCAGTTCCGCGAGCAGTGCGCGAGAGTGCGCGCAGACTAAAGACCTGTGCGCTCACCCGTAACGACAGACCTGGCTGTGGCCTGCACTCTTATCGCAGGAAGCCCGCTCAGTGCGGGTTGAATCTGATTCCGGCTTACGGAAGAAGGTTCACTTGAGCGTGTTTTCGCGATGGAGGGAGCGCGAGGAAGTACATCGATCACTTCATGCAGCCAGCAGCATCATCCAGGCCGCAGCGGCGGCTGACAGGAGAGCATTGTGAAAATGTGGCACAGAACGGCGTTTCGGATCTCGACAGTGACCGCGATCCTCGGCGCACTCACCCTGTCCGGGACCGTGGCACAGGCAAGTCCGGGCGTCGGCTCCCGCCTGTCCCAACCCGAAACCACCGCGGTTTCGGAGCAGGCCAGGCCCGGCAGCGAGGGCGTCACCGCGGAGGTTTGCGGCTACTACGAAGACGCGGTGACGGCCTGGTACAACCACTGCGGGAGCACCCATGTGATCATCTACGTCGACGCGACGTGGCCCCGTAACGACTGGAGCTGGTGCATCGGCCCGGGAACGTGGGACATCGGCGGCGCCAACGCCGTATCCAACGCCTGGTACTCGGGTCAAACCTGTTGAGCCGCCAGCCGAGCGCTGCGCGATTCTCCACCTGCGTTCGGCGGTCGCGGATCAGGTCGGACAGGGGAATCGCGGCAGGGTAGGACAGCAGGGTAGGACAGCAGGGTAGGACAACAGGGTAGGACAACAGCGAGGCTCCCGGTTGGGGCGTCGATCTCGGTCGACTGCTGCCTTACCGGGAGCCTCGCCCTACGTCGATATTGTCGTTCACCGGTGTGGCGGCACCGCGTCTCTGGCTGCCGACGCACCCGGGATCCCGGCCTCAGCGGTCGACCGCTGCCGTCACCGACTGCTCCAGGATGTCGAGGCCCTCGGCCAGTTCCTCATCGGTCAAGGTCAGGGGCGGCATCAGCTTCACCACCTCGTCGGCGGATCCGGACATCTCCACCAGCAGCCCACGAGCGAACGCCTCCTGGGCGACCCGTCGGGCCAGCTGCGGTTCCCGGAAGGCCAGACCCCACACCAGGCCCCGGCCGCGTGACGTCACTGCCTGCGCCCGGTGCCGACCGGCGAGTTCCGCCAGCCTCGCCTCAAGCAGGATGTCCCGTTCCGCTGTCTGCTTCTCCAGTTTGCTGTCGACCCAGAATTCCTTCAGCGCGGCCGCCGCGGTGACGAAGGCGAAGTTGTTGCCGCGGAAGGTGCCGTTGTGCTCGCCGGGTTGCCACACGTCGAGTTCGGGACGGAAGAGCGTAAGGGACATGGGCAGGCCGTACCCGCTGATGGACTTGGAGAGGCAGACGATGTCGGGAGTGATTCCGGCGTGCTCGAAGCTGAAGAACGGGCCGGTGCGACCGCAGCCCATCTGGATGTCGTCGACGATCAGCAACACCTTGCGGCGGGCGCACAGTTCGGCGAGGTCGGCGAGCCAGATCGCGCGGGCCGGGTTGACGCCGCCTTCGCCCTGCACGGTCTCCACGATGACGGCGGCCGGTAGGTCCATTCCGCTGCTGCTGTCGGCGAGCATGGTGTCGAGCAGGGTGAGCCCGGAGACCTGGTCACCGGCGAAGCCGTCGTACGGGACACGCCAGGTGTTTCCGAGTGGGATGCCGGCACCCGCGCGCAAGGTGGCGTTTCCGGTGACGGCCAGCGAGCCGAGTGACATGCCGTGGAAGGCGCCGGTGAAGGCGACGACGGTGTGGCGTCCGGTCACCTTGCGGGCGAGTTTGAGTGCCGCCTCGACGCTGTTCGTACCGGTGGGTCCGGTGAACTGCACACGGTAGTCCAGGCTGCGGGGGGCGAGTACCTGCGATGCGAATTCGGCGAGGAAGTCCTGCTTGGCGGCGGTCAGCATGTCGAGGCTGTGGGTGACCCCGTCCCGCTCCAGGTAGTCCAGCAGGGCTCGTTTGAGGATCGGATGGTTGTGGCCGTAGTTGAGGGCGCCCGCGCCGGCAAAGAAGTCGAGGTAGGCGCGGCCGTCGTCGGCGAACATTCGGCCGCCACGCCCGTGGTCGAACACGATCGGCCAGCTTCGGCAGTAACTACGGACCTCTGACTCGATAGTCGGGGCCATCATGATGTCTCCTCAAAGTTGGAGCTGCCCGTCCATGACGGTTTCGGAGTCGCGTCGATGTAGCTGCCCGCGTCCACGGCCCTGAGCTGCCGGCCCTCGGCGACGGAACGTTGTGCTGCCGCCCCGCCACACGCCACGTGGGGCGGGGCGGGGCGGCGTGCGGTACGGACGTCGGCCGTCAGACCCGGGCCATCTGCTCCCGCAGGCTTCGCGGCCGCATGTCCGACCACACCTTCCCGATGTGGTCCAGGCACTCCTGCTTCGACCCGGACGTCCCTTCGGCGGTCCAGCCGAGCGGCAGCTCCCGGTCGGCCCACCAGATCGAGTACTGCTCCTCGTCGTTGCGCACGACGCGGTAGACACCGTCGTCAGTCATGACCCCTCCGGCATGGTCGGGTGATCCGAATAGCTGAGGCCGATGGTGCCGGCCCACGTGTGCCGCCCATAGAGACGAACACGCAGACGCGTCGTGCGGCTCCGTCCCTGTTCGACTGCCCGTACCTTCCGCAGGCTCTGGGTCACGGCCGATCGCCACCTGGAAGGGGGCTCGGCATGACCGAGCGACGCCATCTGATCTCCATCGACGACCTCTCCGACGACCAACTGCGCTGGATCGTCCAGCGCGGCGCCGAGTACTCGCGTGGCTCCGCGGGAGCCGACCAGCCCCTGTCCGGGGCGGTCGTCGGCGTGCTGTTCCGCAAGACCTCCACCCGTACCCGGACCGCGTTCTCCGCCGGTGCGCTGCGTCTCGGCGCCGGCCTGATCACGTACGGCCCGAACGACCTGCAACTGGGCACCGGCGAGTCGGTGGAGGACACCGGCGCGGTGCTCTCCGGCATGCTCAACCTCCTGGTCGCCCGCACCGCCGGGCCGGAGTCCGAGCTTCGGGCGTACGCCGCGCAGAAGCGCATGTCGGTGATCAACGCGATGAGTGCCGTCGAACACCCGACTCAGGCCCTCGCCGACCTCACCACGATCGTCCGGCACTTCGGTCGGGTCGAGGGCGTACGGGTGCTGTACGTGGGGGAGGGCAACAACACCGCCTCGGCGCTGACCCTCGCGCTGTCCCGGTACCCCGGCACCGAACTGCACCTGCGTACCCCGCCCGGGTACGGCGTGGAGCAGCGATACCTCGACCAGGCGGCGGTGTCCGCCCGGCGTAGCGGCGCGCGGGTCGAACAGCGGCACGACCTGTCGGGTCTGCCACCGGTGGACGTCGTCTACACGACCCGCTGGCAGACCACGGGTTCGACGAAGGCGACGCCCGACTGGCGTTCCGAGTTCGCCCCGTTCCAGGTGGATGAGGCTCTGATGGCGGCCTGCCCGGGCGCGGTGTTCATGCACGACCTGCCGGCGCACCGGGGCGAGGAGGTGACCGGGGCGGTACTCGACGGGCCCGACAGCATCGCCTTCGCCCAGGCCGAGAACAAGTACCACAGCGCCCGGGCGGTCCTGGAGTGGTGCGGCGTCGACCGGCCGAGCGGCGGAGCGGGGTTGTGACCACGTTTCTCGACGACATCCTGACCCACGCCACCACCCGGCCCGACGCACCGGCGATCGTCACCCCGGACACCGCCCTGTGCTACGAGGATTTCGCCGCCCGGACCGACCGGCTGGCCCGGGCGCTGGTCGCCCGCGGCGTCGGACCGGAGCAGGTCTGCGCGGTCATGGTCGACCGGGGCCCGGAGGCCGTCATCGCGATGGCGGCCGTGCTTCGGGCCGGCGGGGCCTTCCTCACCCTCAACACCGAGCTGCCCGATCGGCGACTGGCGGCGATGGTCCGCACCGCCCAGGCCCGGTTCCTGGTCACCACACCGGCCCGGGCCGTGCAGCACGACCTCGCCATCGACGGCCCGACCGTGTTCGTCGACGCGCCTGACGCGCCGGCGCCCCTGCGACCGTTGTCGCCCCGATCGCTGGCCTACGTCAGTCACACCTCCGGTTCGTCCGGGCCGCCGAACGCGGTACTGCTGGAGCACCGCGGCGTCACCAACTACCTACGGTTCATCGTCGACGACTACCAACTCGGTCCGGACACCGTGGTGCTGCAACTCGCGCCGTTCGGGTACGACGCCTCGATCCGCGACACGTTCGCCCCGCTCGTCGCCGGCGGGCAGGTGGTCCTGGTGCCGCGCTCCACCCTGTTGCGCGCGGGTGAGTTCGTGGCGGCCCTTCGCAGGTGGGGGGTGAACACGATCCTGTCGGCCACCCCGACCTTCCTGACGTCGCTGCGGGGCAGCGCTCTGCCCGACCTGCGGTTGACCGTGTCCAGCGGTGAGTCGCTGCGACCGTTCCTCGTCGCCGGTGGCCGCGACCAGGTACCCGGACGAATGATCAACCAGTACGGCCCGACCGAGACCACGATGACCGCGACCCGCTTCGCCGTGCCGCCGGTCCCGGACACGACGGTCGACCTGATCGGGACACCGATCGACGGTGTGCGCGCGCATCTGCTCGACGACGAGCTGCACGCCGTGCCGGAGGGCGGTGTCGGCGAGGTGTGGATCGGTGGGTGTGGTGTCGCGCGCGGGTACAGCGGCCGGCCGGGGCTGACCGCGGACCGGTTCCTGCCGGACCCACACGGCGTGCCCGGCGCGCGCATGTACCGCACCGGTGACCTGGCGCGTCGGTTGCCCGACGGTGGCCTCGTGTATTTGGGCCGGATCGATCGGCAGATCAAGGTCCGGGGCTACCGGATCGACCCGGCCGAGATCGAGGGCGCGCTGCTGGCCCACCCCGCCGTCGCCGGCGCGGTGGTCACCGCGGGTACCGATGCCGGTGGCCGGGTCTTCCTCGTCGCGCACGTCGCCGCCGCGTCGGTGCAGGTGACGGACGCGGCGCTGCGCGCCCACCTGGCGATGACGCTGCCCCACTACATGGTCCCGCGACGGTTCGTCCGGATCGACCGCCTACCGACGACGGTCAGCGGCAAGACCGACCGCAAGGCGGTCACCGTGGACGGGCCATGAGGACGACACGTGTCGGGCCCACCCTCGCCGACGTGCGCCTGGCCGCCGACCGGATCACCGGCCTGGTGGATCGCACTCCGGTGCTGCCGTTGGATTCGCGGGTGCTGGTCAAGGCCGAGCACCGCCAGCGCGGCGGCTCCTTCAAGATCAGGGGCGCGGCGAACGCGATGCTCACCCGGTACGCCGACGAGGTGGTGGCGGGTTCCTCCGGTAACCACGGCATCGCCGTCGCCATGCTCGGCGCCACGTTGGGCATCAGGGTGACGATCGTGATGGCTGCCGGCGCCAGCGACGGCAAGGCCCGCACGATCCGGGCACTCGGCGCCAGCGTGGTCCACGTGACCGGCGGCGTGGTCGAGCGCGACCGCCGGGCCGCGGACATCGCCGCGACGACCGGGGCGGTCTTCGTGCCGTCCTCCGACGACGAGCTGGTGGTGGCCGGGGCCGGCACGGTCGGGCTCGAGGTGCTCGAACAGGTGCCGGGCGTCACGACGATCTTCGTACCGACCGGCGGTGGTGGCCTGCTGGCCGGCGTCTGCCTGGCGGCGTCGGCGCTGTCCCGGCGGGTGCGGGTCGTCGGGGTGGAGCCGATGTCCGCACGCCGCTACGCCGTTTCCGTTGCCCGGGGTGCGCCGACCGAGCTGCCACCGTCCAGGACGATCGCCGACGGCCTGCGCGGCCAACGACCCGGTGCGGTTCCCTGGCCGATCATTCGGCACCGGGTCGACGACCTGATCGGCGTGACCGACGAGGCGATCACCCACGCGCTGGGTGTCCTTGGCCGAGCCGGGGTCAGCGCGGAACCGAGCGGTGCGGCAGCGCTGGCCGGCGCGCTACGGCGCGGATCTGCCGGCCGTGCGGTGGTGATCGTTTCGGGTGGAAACGCCGCGGCCGGCGGCAGCGGTACGAAGAAGACAGAAGAACCTCCGGCAGAACTGCTGCCGGCGTCAACCGGTGGGTCTGCATGTTCTTCCCTGCGCTGTCCCGATGGTGCGGAGGAATCTCGTAGTAGGCGCATCGCGGCGGATGCAATTCGAGGAGCGGCTCTATGACCGAACAAACCCCCACCGGGTCAGGAGTGCTGGCGACCATCGGAGCGACACCGATCGTCGAGCTGGTGAAGCTCGACCCCGAGAGTCCGTTCAGGACGTTCGCGAAGTTGGAGTCGCACAATCCGGGCGGCAGTATCAAGGACCGCTCGGCGCTGGAGATGCTGCGCGAACGCATACACGACGGGCGGCTCGTACCCGGAAGATCGGTGGTGATCGAGTCCAGTTCCGGCAATCTCGGAATCGGGCTCGCGCAGGTCTGCGGGTACTACGGGATCCGCTTCATCTGCGTCGTGGACCCGCGCAGCAACAAGGACAACATCGCCATCATGCGGGCGCTGGGCGCGCAGGTCGAGGTGGTCACCGATGTCGATCCGGCCACCGGAGAGTACCTGCCCGTCCGCATCCGTCGGGTGCGTGAACTCGTCGCCACGATCGATCACGCCTACTGCCCGGACCAGTATTCGAACCCGCTCAACCCGCAGGCACACCGTACGACCGTACGAGAGATCGTGCGGGCCCTGCCGGACATCGACTACCTGTTCTGTGCCACGAGTTCCTGCGGCACGCTGCGGGGATGCGCCGAATACATCCGGGCACACCAACTGCCGGTGACCATCGTGGCGGTGGACGCGTTGGGCAGTGCGATATTCGGCCCGGCGGTGGGGTGGCGGATGATTCCCGGCCACGGCGCTTCGGTGCGTCCGAAGCTGTACCGCGGCGATCTGGCCGACATCGTCGTCCGAGTCGACGATCTCGACGCGATTGTGGCGTGCCGCCGCCTGGCCGCCCGCGAGGCGATTCTCGTCGGTGGCTCGTCGGGTGCCGTCGTGGCGGCCATGGAACAGATGCGCGACCAGATCCGACCCGGGGCCACCTGCGCTCTGGTCTTTCCCGACCGCGGTGAGCGGTACCTCGACACCATCTACGACGACGACTGGGTCATGACGTACTTCGGTGACGTGTCGCACCTGTGGACCAAGCCCGACCTGGAGGTGGCGCCATGTTGATTCTCGGAGCAGGCGAGGTCCGTTCCGTCCTCGACGGTGGCGAGCGCGATGTGGTGTCCGCGGTGGAGGCGGCGTACCGGTCGCACGCGTTGGGCCGTACCCGCGTACCGCAGTCGGTCTTCCTCCGCTTCCCCGACGGTGAGCGCGAGCGGATCATCGCGCTGCCGGCCTATCTGGGAGGTGAGACGCCGACCTGCGGGGTGAAGTGGGTGTCGTCCTTCCCCGGCAACCTCGACCGGGGGATGCAGCGGGCCTCGGCCGTGATGATCCTGAACTCGGTACACACGGGCGTGCCGGAGGCGATCCTCGAAGCGTCGGCGATCTCGGCCGGGCGTACGGCCGCGAGCGCCGCCCTGGCGGCGTCCACGCTCTCCTCGTCCAGCCCGGAATCCGCGGTGACGCTCGTCGGCTGCGGTCCGATCAACTTCGAGGTGCTGAGGTATCTGCGCACCGTGCTGCCGACGCTGGACACGGTGACCCTGTACGACCTCAGCGCCGAACGGGCGCAATCCTTCGCCGCCGACGCGCGGTCGGTCTGGCCGATGCTGAAAATCGACGTGGCCGAGAACGCGGCTGACGCCATGTCCCGCCACAAGCTGGTGTGCCTGGCTACGACGGCGAGCGCCCCGCACCTGGGTACCGAGCACTGCCGGCCGGGAACGCTGGTGCTGCATCTGTCCCTGCGTGACCTCACCACCGACTCGATCCGTTCCAGCGTGAACATCGTCGACGACGCGGACCACGTGTGCCGGGCCGCGACCTCCCTGGACCTGGCCCAACAGGAAGCCGGCCATCGCGACTTCATCGCCGCCTCGCTCGGCGAAGTCCTGGTGGCCGGTCAGCGGTACGTCAGAAGCGACGAAGCCGTGACGGTGTTCTCCCCGTTCGGACTCGGCTGCCTGGATCTGGCAGTGGCCGACCTGGTCCGCCGTACGGCGTCGGGCCGCGGCCTGGGCACCACATTTGACGATTTCCTAGCGACGAAGCAGCAGGTGCGCGCATGACTGACACCCTCGAAACCGGCAACCAGCTCCGACTGTCGTTCGAGCAGGAGCAGCTGTGGTTTCTCGACCAGGTCCGGTCCGGCACGCAGGAGTACCTGTTGCACTGGGGGTTCCGGCTGCGCGGGCCGCTGGACCGGGCGGCGCTGACCGCCGCCTTCACCGACATCGCCGGCCGGCACGACATTCTGCGCACCCGGTACTCGACGGTTGACGGACAGCCGGTGCAGATCATCGACGAGCCGGCGGCGGCCGACCTCACGGTGGTGGACCTCACCGGGCACCCGGCTGCTGAACAGGACCGACGGGTACGGGAGATCGCCGAGGCGGCGGTCACCACACCGATCGACCTGCGTGCATCGGCCCCCTGGCGGCTGACCCTCGTGCAGCTTTCCCGCACCGACGCGATCTTGATGCTGGTGGTGCACCACATCGCCTTCGACGGCCCGTCGCTGGGCATCGTCGCCCGGGAACTGGGCGTGCTCTACGCCGCCCATGCCGCCGGCGAGAAGTCGCCGCTGAAGCCGCTGGAGCTCCAGTACGCCGACTTCGCCGACTGGCAACGGAACCGATGGGACGCGAACGACGCGGCGTTCGTCCGACACCTGGACTACTGGCGTGAGCGACTGGCCGGACTGCCGTCACTGGAACTGCCCACGGACCGGCCGCGCCCCGCCGCCTGGGAGTCGGCCGGCGACGTGGTGGCGTTCGCGGTGCCGGCCCCGTTGGCGGCCCGGATCAGCTCCGTGGGACGCGCCGCCCAAGCGACCCCGTTCATGGTGTTCCTGGCCGCCTACCAGCTCCTGATCAGCCGTTACACGGACCAGCTCGACTTCGGTGTCGGGGTGTCGACCAGCGGGCGGAACCGGATCGAGCTGGAGCCGGTGATCGGCTCGCTCGCGCAGACGGTGGTGCTGCGGACCGACCTGTCCGGCGATCCCACCTTCGTCGAGTTGCTCGGCCGGGTCCGCGAGACGGCCTTGGACGCCTTCGAGCACAAGGACGTACCCCTGCAACGCCTGGCCGCCGAACTGTCGCCGGATCGCGGCCTGTCCCGCAACCCGCTCTTCCAGGTCGGGTTCGCGGTCCTGAACGGCCAGGGGGAGCCGCTGAGTCTGCCCGGCATCGAGGTCGACTGGGTGCCGACCCCCGTACGCAGTGCCACCTTCGACATGTCGCTCCAGATGACCGAGGAGCCCGACGGATCCTGGGTCGCCCGGATCACCTATCCGACCGCGCTCTTCGACCGGGCGCGGATCCAGCGGATGGCCGACAACTACGTGGCGCTGCTGGAGAACCTGGCGGCGGCACCGGAGACGCCGCTGCGCGACGTGTCGACCGTGGCGGCCGCACAACAGCGGCAGTTGCTCGGCTGGCACCCGGCACCATATGCAACGACCGACGCCCTGCTGCCGGACCTGTTCCGGGTGCAGGCCGAGGCCACGCCGGACGCGGTGGCCGTCGTCTGTGGTGACACCGAGCTGACCTACGCCGAGCTGAGGTCCAGGACGGACGACCTGGCCGGCTTCCTGCGCAGTCGCGGAGTCGGCGCGGAAACCGCCGTCGGCGTCGCCCTGCACCGCGGTACCGATCTCGTGGTCGCGCTGCTCGGCTCGCTCACCGCCGGCGCGGTCTACGTCCCGCTCGCACCCGACCTGCCCGACGAGCGACTCGAGTTCATGATCGAGAATGCGGGCGTCGAACTGGTGCTCACCGACACGGCGCTGCGACAGCGGATTTCGCGGCAGACCCCCGTGGTGGTGCTCGACGAGCAGTGGGACGACATCGCCCGCGCCACGCCACCGCCGCCGGTGGCGCTCGACGCCGCGAACGCCGCCTACGTCATGTACACGTCCGGCTCCACCGGTCGCCCCAAGGGCGTCGTGATCAGTCACGGCGGGATCCGGAACCGGGTGCTGTGGGCGGTGGACCGGCTCGGGCTCACCGCTTCCGACCGGGTACTCCAGAAGACGACCATCGGGTTCGACGCGTCGATGTGGGAGTTCCTGGCGCCGCTGGTGTCCGGCGGTTCCGTGGTGATGGCCCCGCAGGACGCGCACCGCGACACCGCCGTGCTGGTCGGCGCCCTCGCCGCGTACCGGATCACCGTGGTGCAACTCGTCCCGTCCGTGCTGCGCACCGTGGTCGAGGAGCCGGAGTTGGCCGCCTGCGACGCGCTGCGGCTGGTGTGCTCGGCCGGCGAGCCGCTGCCGACCGAACTGTGCGAGCGACTGCTCGGCGTGCGGGAGGTGGAGCTGTACAACACCTACGGACCGACCGAGTCCTCGATCGACGTGACCGCGTGGCGCTACGCGCGTGGCGAGACCGACGGTACGGTTCCGATCGGTGCCGCGCTACCCGGCGTCGACCTGTACGTGGTGGATTCCGCCGGCCGGCTCGCGCCCATCGGCGTGCCGGGTGAGTTGCGTATCGGCGGTGTCGGCCTCGCCCGCGGTTACGCCGGGCGCGGCGACCTCACCGCCGAACGCTTCACCCCGAATCCCTTCGCCACCCGGCCCGGCCAGCGGTGGTACCGCACCGGGGACCTCGCCAGGTGGCGTGACGACGGGGTCCTGGAGTTCGTCGGCCGCCTCGACGCGCAGGTCAAGGTGCGGGGGGTGCGGGTCGAACCCGGTGAGGTGGAGGCCGCGCTCCGGGCGCATCCGTCGGTCGCGGCGGCCGTGGTCACCTCCTACCGGTCCGTCACCGGTGACCTGGAACTCGCGGGCTACGTGGTGCCGACCGCCGGGACGATCGTGGCGACCGACGAGCTGTCGGGATTCCTCGGCGCCCGGCTGCCCGCCGCGATGGTTCCCGCAAGCATCGTCCCGCTCGCCGCGCTACCGTCGCTGCCCAACGGAAAGGTCGACAGGTCGGCGCTGCCGTCCCCCGGCGGCCGCCCACCCGGCGACGACCCGGATCACGTCGAGCCCGATGACGTGGCCACCGGTCACGGCGCCCCGCGAACGGAGACCGAGCGGGCCGTCGCCACCCTCATGGGCGAGCTGACCGGGGTCGAACGGGTCGGCGTCGCCGACGACTTCTTCGCGCTTGGCGGGCATTCGCTGCTGGCGATCCGGCTCGCGCACCGGTTGCGCCGCAGGTTCGGGCTGGAGCTGACGGTGGCCACCCTGTTCGAAGGACGGACCGTGGAGCGGGTCGCCGCGGCGATCGACGCGGGCACGACACCCGACAGCGAGCCGCAGATCGTGCCCGTACCCCGCGACGGCACCCTGCCGACCTCGTTCGGCCAGCAACGACTGTGGTTCCTGGACCAGCTCGAACCGGGCAGCGCGGAATACCTGGTCCCGATGGTGTACCACCTCACCGGAACGCTGGACACCGCGACGCTGCGCCGCGCGGTGGAGCAGGTCAGCGCCCGGCACGAGGTGCTGCGCACCCGCTACGTCGGGGACAGCGGTGTCCCGCTGCAACTCGTGGATCCCCCCGGTCCGGTCCCGTTCGACGTGGTGGACCTGACCGGCGCCGCGGACGCCGCGAAGCGCGCCAGGACGATCATCGAGGCGGTGAGCGCCCGGCCGTTCGACCTCACCCACGAGCGTCCGCTGCGGGTCACGGTCGTGCACACGGCGACCGACGAACACCTGGTCGCGATCACCCTGCACCACATCGCCTTCGACAACTGGTCGCTGGGCATCTTCCTGCGCGAGCTGAACGAGGCGTACGCCGCGGGGCTCGCCGGTACCCCCTGGTCGCCGCAGCCGCTCGCGGTGCAGTACGCCGACTTCGCCGCCTGGCAACGCGACCGGCAGGCCGACGGCACCATCGGCAACCAGATCGAGCACTGGCGAAACCGTCTCGCCGGGCTCGCGCCGGTCGAGCTGACCCCCGACCGGCCCCGTCAGCCTGGGCGTGACCTGCGCGGCGAGATGCTGATCGTCGACATCCCACAGACCACCGGAGCGGCGGTACGCGAGCTGGGCAACCAGTCCGGCGCAACCCTGTTCATGGTGCTGCTGGCCGCGTTCGACGTGCTGTTGAGCCGCCACACCGGCCGCACCGACATCGCGATCGGCACCCCGGTCGCCGGTCGGACGCGGCCGGAGACCGAGGACCTGGTCGGCTTCTTCGTCAACAACCTCGTGGTCCGGGCCGACCTGGGCGGGAACCCGACCTTCCTCGACCTGGTCGACCGGGTCCGCCGCAGCGCCCTGGAGGCGTTCGCCAACCAGGAGGTGCCGTTCGAACACCTCGTCGACGCCCTGCAACCGGACCGCGACCTGTCCCGCAACCCGCTGTTCCAGATCATGTTCGAGGTACAGCACACCGGTGCCGGCAACGCGGCGTCCACCCTCGCCGGGTGCGCCGCGACCGGCCTGGACAGCGGCCTGTCGGTGGCCAAGTTCGACCTCACCCTGTCCGTGATGGAGCAGCCGGACGGCCGGTTGGAATGCTGGTTCGAGTACGCCACAGCGCTGTTCGACCGCTCGACGATCGAACGCCTCGCCGGCCAGTACCTACGCCTGCTGGGCGGCGTGACCGCCGCCCCGCAGACCCGGATCAGCGAGCTGGATCTGCTGTCGGCCGACGAACGCCACACGATCGTGCACCGCTGGGCGGACCCCGACGCGGACCGGCTGGACCTGCTCGACCCGCCCGGCGAACGGCACCTCTCGGTATCGCAACTGTTCGAACAGTGGGCGGCCCGGACTCCGGAGGCGACCGCCGTGGTGTTCGGCGCCGAACGGCTCGGCTACGCCGAGCTGAACGCCCGAGCCAACGAGCTGGCGCACCAGCTCCGTGCGATGGGGGTCGGTCCGGAGGTCGTCGTCGGCTCGTGCCTCCAGCGCGGGATCGCACCGGTCGTGGTGCTGCTGGCGGTGCTCAAGGCCGGCGGGGTGTACGCGCCGTTCGACCCGGAACATCCCCCGGAGCGGCTGCGCTACATGCTCGCCGACGCCGGAGCGCACCTGGTGGTGACCACCGGCGCGTTCGCCGACCGGGTCGCCGGGCACGACCGGCCGGTGCTGGTCGTCGGCGAGGGGGACCGGGCGAGCGGCCGGCCAACGGCCGACCCGGCGTCGGTCACCGTGCCGGACAACCTCGCGTACATCATCTACACGTCCGGGTCGACCGGCCGCCCCAAGGGCGTGATGATCTCGCATCGGGCGTACGCGCACCACTGCCGGGTGGTCGCCGACCAGTACGGCATCCGCGCGGGCGAACGGGTCGTGCTGCTCTCGGCACTCACCTTCGACGTCGCGATGGACCAGATCGGCGCCACCGTGGCCGCCGGCGCCACGATCGTGGTGAGCGATCCGGTCTTCTGGACGCCCAGCGAGCTGCCGGTCAAGCTGGCGCGGTACGGCGTGACGATCATGGAGATCACGCCGGCGTACTACCGGGAGATGATGGAGTCCGGCGTGGACGGGCTCACCGCGCTGAAGACCATCAACATCAGCTCGGACGTGGTGACCGTCGACGACGCCCGACGCTGGGCGGCGACCGGCCTGCCCGGCCGGTTCCTCTGCACCTACGGGCCGACCGAGGCGACCGTCACCTGCATGTTCAACCCCGTGTCGGGCGATCTCGCCGACGAGCGTGGCACGGCCACCCTGCACATCGGCCGCGCGGCCGCCGGTACCCGGGTGTACGTGCTCGACGCGGAGCTGCGTCCGCTCCCGGTGGGGGCACCCGGCGAGCTGTACCTCGGCGGCGTGCGCCTGGCCCGTGGCTACCACGACCGGCCGGAGCTGACCGCGGAGCGGTTCGTGCCCGATCCGTTCGCCACCGCACCGGGAGCGCGCCTCTACCGCACCGGCGACCTGGTGCGGCTCCGGCCGGACGGCGCTGTCGACTTCCTCGGCCGCCTTGACACCCAGGTGAAGATTCGGGGCTTCCGGATCGAACTCGCCGAGATCGAAGCCGCGTTGGCCAGGCACCCCGCGGTGTCCGCGGCTGCCGTCGTCGCGAAGGACGTCGGACCCGGCGACAAGCGGCTCGTCGCCTACCTGGAGTGGCCGCACGACACCGGACCCGACCTCGACGAGATGCGGGCGTACCTGCGGGAGTCGCTGCCCTCGTACATGATCCCGTCGGCCTGGGTCACCGTCACGGCCCTGCCGCTGTCACCGAGCAAGAAGGTCGACCGGGCGGCGCTGCCAGATCCGAAGCCGTCCGAGGTCGACGGCGTTCGCGGGTACGTGGCGCCGCGGGACCCGGCGGAGGAGACCATCGCCGGGATCTGGTCGGACGTCCTCGGCGTCGACCGGGTCGGCGTCGATGACGACTTCTTCGGGCTCGGTGGCCACTCGTTGCTGGCCACCCGGGTCCTGGCCCGGCTGCGGGCGGCCTTCGCCGTGGAGGTCCCGCTGCGCTGCCTGTTCGAGGTGACCACCGTGGCCGAGCTGGCGGTGGTGGTGACCGACCTGATCACGGCGGAACTCGACGAGTTGACCGACGCCCAGATGAGCGAACTGCTCTCCCAGGATGGTGCCCTGTGACTGAGACAATCGATCGGATCGGCCTGCGTGCGGAGTTGCTTCGGCGCAGGCTCGGAGGTGCCGCGACCGCCGCGTCGGACGAGGGGATCAGCCGGGTCTCGCGTGAGACGCCGCCCGCGCTGTCGTTCGCGCAGCGCCGGCTGTGGATTCTCGACCAGGTCCGGCCGGGCGGTACGGAGTATCTGGCCAGCGCCGGCCTGCGCCTGCACGGGCCGCTGGAAGCCGGCGCGCTGCGGGCGGCGCTGGACGCGATCGTGGCCAGGCACGAGGTGCTGCGCACCCGCTACGTGGTCGTCGACGGTGAACCGGGCCAGGTGATCGACCCTCCGCAGCCGGCCACGCTGCACGAGGTGGACCTGCGTGGCCTCGACCCGGCCGCGCAGGACGAACGGATCGCCGGCTGGATGACCCACGACCGGGCCCCCGTCGACCTGGCGACCGGCCCGGTGCTGACCGGAACCCTCGCGCGGCTGGCCGACGAGGAGCACGCGCTGGTCGTGACCCTGCACCACATCGCCTTCGACGGCTGGTCCGAGCAGGTGCTGTGGCGTGAGCTCGACCGGTTGTACACCGCCGCGCTGACCGGCGGGCCGTCCCCGCTGGCGCCCCTACCGGTGCAGTACGCGGACTTCGCCGCGTGGCAGCGCGACGCGATGTCCGGTGCCAAGCTGGACCGTCAGCTCGACTACTGGCGGCAGGCGCTGGCCGGCGTCACCGCGGTGGAACTGCCGCTCGACCGGCCCCGCCCACAGGTCCGGGACAGCGCCTGCGACCTGGTCCCGTTCGCGGTGTCCGCGTCGGACGCCCGAGCCCTGCACGAACTCGCCCGCCAGTCCGGCGCGACGCCGTTCATGGTGCTGATGGGCGTGTACGCGGTCACCTTGGGCCGGTTCGCCCGGAGCAACGACATCACGGTCGGCACCCCGGTGGCCTGTCGCGACCGGGCCGAGGTGCAGGACCTGATCGGCTTGTTCCTCAACACGCTGGTGCTGCGCACCGACCTGTCCGGCGACCCGACCTTCCGCGAGGTGCTCCGGCGGGTCAAGGAGATGGCGCTCGGCGCCTACGCCCATCAGGAACTCCCGTTCGAACGGCTCGTGGACGAGCTGGCCCCGGTCCGGGACGCGTCCCGGACCCCGCTGTTCTCGACCATGTTCCTGTGGGCCGGCGGGGACTCCACGGCCCGCCGCGTCGGCGAACTACGCGCCGAGGAACTGCCGGTCGGCGAGAGCGACGCCAAGTTCGACCTGACCCTGGTGGTCGTCGACCAGCCCGACGGCACCCTCACCGGCTTCCTGAACTACGCCACCACGCTGTTCGACCGGGACACCGTCGAGCGGTTCGCGAGCCACTTCACCACCCTCGTCGGCAAGATCGCGGCCACGCCGGACACACCGATCAGCCAGCTGGTCGAGTCCCCACCGGCGGAGCGGGAGCAGGTGGTGCGGACGTGGAACGAGACCGAGGTGGCGTACCCGAGCGGCACCCTGCCGGAGCTGTTCGCGCGACAGGTCGCCCAGACCCCGGACGCCGTCGCCCTCCGCTTCGAGGGCGAGGATGTCTCCTACGCCGAGCTGGACCGGCGGACCGACCGACTGGCGCGGCACCTCGTCGACGCGGGCGTCGGGCCGGAGTCGATCGTCGGCGTGTGCCGCCGACGCGGTATCGAGCTGGTGGTGGCCCTGCTGGCGATCCAGAAGGCCGGCGGCGCCTACCTGCCGCTGGACCCGGACCACCCGGCCGAGCGCCGGGACTACATGTGTGCCGACGCCGGTGTCACCATCGTGCTCACCGACGGCGAACCGGCCATCACCGGCAGCGGATCGGCGCCGGCGAGCACAACCCCGGCGGGTCCGGACCACCCGGCGTACGTGATCTACACGTCCGGCTCGACCGGCCGGCCCAAGGGCGTCACGGTCACCCACCGCGCGATCGTCAACCGGCTGCGCTGGATGCAGGACGCCTACCGGCTGAACGACTCCGACCGGGTGTTGCAGAAGACCCCGTACAGCTTCGACGTCTCGGTGTGGGAGTTCTTCTGGCCGCTGATCACCGGGGCCACGCTGGTGATCGCCCGGCCCGACGGCCACCGCGACCCGCACTACCTGGCCGACCTGATCGCCACCGAGCAGGTCACCACCCTGCATTTCGTACCGTCGATGCTGCGGGTGTTCCTGGCGGAGTCGTTCGGGCCGCTGCCGTCGGTGCGCCGGATGATCTGTAGCGGCGAGGCGCTCTCCGCCGACCTGGTCGCCGCCGTCCACGAGCGGATCGGCTGCGAGCTGCACAACCTCTACGGGCCGACCGAGGCGGCCGTCGACGTCACCGCGGTGCGGTGCGTGCCCGAGACGCCGGTCACCATCGGACGGCCGATCGCCAACACGCGCACCTACATCGTCGACGAGAACCTGCGGCCGGTTCCGATCGGAGTGCCGGGTGAGCTGCTTCTGGGCGGCGTGCAGTTGGCCCGCGGATACCTCGGCCGCCCGGGGCTCACGGCACAGCGGTTCGTTCCCGACCCGTTCCAGGAGTCCGGCGGGGGAGGGCGGCTGTACCGCACCGGTGACCTGGCGAGGTACCTGCCGGACGGCCGGATCGACTACCTCGGCCGGCTCGACGACCAGGTGAAGATCCGTGGGCACCGCGTCGAACTCGGCGAGATCGAGGCGGTGGCGGCGGAGCACCCGGGAGTGTCCGCGGTCGCCGTCGCGGTGCACGACGGCCAGCTCGTCGGCTACCTCGTCGCCCGGGACACGGACGCCGGCATCGAGGTGAGCGACGTGGCGTCGTTCCTGCGTTCTCGACTGCCCGCGGCGATGATCCCGAGCCACTGGCAGCTGCTGCCCGCGCTGCCCCTGACCACCAGCGGAAAGACCGACCGGCGAGCGCTGCCGGCCCCGACACCTGGCCGCGCCTGGGCGGCCGGAGCGTACGTCGCGCCCCGCACCGAGGCCGAAGGCGTCGTCGCCGAGGCGCTCGCGGCGGCGCTGGGCATCGAACGGGTCGGTGTGCACGACCGCTTCTTCGACGTCGGGGGTGACTCGATCCGTGCCATCCGCGCGATCGGAACCCTGCGCCGGGGCGGGCTGAACCTGTCGGTGCAGGACATCTTCACGCACCAGACCGCGGCGCAGCTGGCGACGCTCGCCGACCGGCCGGCGACCGGTGCGGACGAGCCGCCGGTCGGCCCGTTCGAGCAACTCGAACCAGCCGACCGTGACCGGCTCCCCGACGGCCTGGTGGACGCCTACCCGATGGGTCAGGTGCAGGCCGGCATGGTGTACGAGATGCTGGTCAACGGCTCGCACCCGGCATACCAGAACGTCACCAGCTTCGACATCGTCGACGACGGCCCGTTCTCGCTGGCCGCGCTGCAGCAGGCCGCGCAGTGGCTGGTCGACCGGCACGAGATTCTGCGCACCACGTTCGACGTGTCCGGCTACACCCAGCCGATGCAGCTCGTCCACGCCGAGGCGCGGGTCGAGGTGGGCTTCGACGATCTGCGCGAGCTGCCGGAAGCCGAGCAGCAGGACATCCTCGAGCGGTACCGGGAGACGATGAAGCTGGCGATGCTGCCCATCGATCACGCGCCGCAACTGCGCTGGCACGTGCACCGCACCGGGGAGCGGACGTGGGTGCTGACCCACACCGAGTGCCACGCCATCCTGGACGGCTGGAGCCACCACTCCCTCATCGCCGAGCTGCGGGACACCTACCGGGCGATCCGGGACGCGGACCCCGATGCGCTGAAGCCCCCGCCCCCGGGGCGGTACGCCGACTTCGTCAGGTTGGAACGGCGATCGCTGTCGGCCGGGCCGGACGAACGGTTCTGGCGGAGCCGGGTCGGCGAGTACGAGCGGATCGCGTTGCCGGCGGACACCGCCCCGGCCGGCCACGGCGCGGTGCCGGAGCTGCGGATGCCCTGGCGGCATCTCGAACCAGGGCTGCGTGAGCTGGCCGCGCGGACGCAGACCTCGCTCAAGGCCGTGCTGCACACCGCGCACCTCGCGATGATCGGCGTCATCACCGGCCAGCGGCGGTTCTTCAGTGGTCTGGTCGTCAACGGCCGGCCCGAACTGCTGCGCGGCGACGAGGTGATGGGGATGTACCTCAACACGGTGCCGTTCGCGGTGGACCTGCGTACGCCCCGTTGGCGCGACCTCGTGCGCGCCGTGTTCGCCGAGGAGCTCGCCGTCTGGCCGCACCGGCGCTACCCGATCCCCGCGATGCAGCGCTCCTGGGGCGCCGGTACGCCGCTGATCAGCAGCATCTTCTCCTACCTCGACTTCCACGTGCTCGACGCACAGCAGGACGTGTTCGGCACGGTCGTCGACGACAGCCCCAACGAGTTCACCCTGGTCACGTTGACCTTCCCGGGCGAGCTGCGCCTGGAGTGCCGGGCCGGCTGGGCGACCCAGGAGCGGCTCACCGCCCTGGGTGAGACCTTCCTCGAACTGCTCACCGCGATGATCGCCGACGACGGCGCGAACCCGGTCGACCTCAACTCGACCCCGGCGCAGCGGTTCACCGAGCCGCAGCAGGACTGGCCCGCCCTGCCCGAGGCGTGCGTCACCGACCTGTTCGCGGCCCAGGTGCAGGCCCGGCCGGACGCCGTCGCACTCGAGTGCGGCGATTCGCGCCTGACCTACGGCGAACTCGACGCCCGGGCCAACCAGTTGGCGTTGGCGCTTCGTGAGCACGGCGTCGGCCTGGAAACGCCCGTCGCCGTCTGCCTGGACCGCGGGATCGACGCGGTGGTCGCGCTGCTCGGCATCCTCAAGGCCGGCGGCTGCTACCTGCCGCTCGACCCCAAGTATCCGGACGGCCGCATCGCGTATCTCCTCGATGATTCCGGCGCCCAGGTCCTGGTGAGCGGACCGACGCACGCCCACCGATTCGCGGCGCGTGCCGGGCTGACCACGCTGACCCTGGACTCCGACTGGTGGTCGGACGGCAGCCGGCCGACCGCCGCGCCACAGGTGACGCTGTCACCGGAGAACCTCGCCTACCTCACGTACACGTCGGGGTCCACCGGACGTCCGAAGGGCGTGCTGGTCCCGCACCGCGGCGTCGTACGGCTGGTGCACGGCCAGGACTACGCGCAGCTGGACGCCGACCAGGTCATGCTGCAAGCCGGCACGCTCGCCTTCGACGCGTCGACGTTCGAGGTCTGGGGCGCGCTGTGCAACGGGGCGCGGCTGGTCGTCGCCCCGGAAACGCCGACCGCCGACGAGCTCGACGAGCTCCTGCGCCGGCACGGGGTGACCGTGCTGTGCCTGCCCACCGGCCTCTTCAACACCATGATGGACGTCCGGCCGCAGGCATTGGCCGGGGTACGGGAAGTGGTGGTCGGCGGCGAGGTGCTGCCGCCGCAGCAGGTGCGTAGGGCGATGGAACACGGCGTGCTGGTCAGCAACGGGTACGGCCCGACCGAGAGCACCACGTTCGCCACCGTCCACCCACGGATCCCACTGCCGGCGCTCACCGACGTCATTCCGATCGGGAAGCCGATCAATCACACCTACGTGCACGTCGTCGACGAGAACCTCGACCCTGTTCCGTTCGGCGTGCCGGGTGAGCTGCTGCTGGGGGGTCCGGGCGTCGCGCGCGGATACCAGGGCCGTCCGGACCTGACCGCCGAACGCTTCGTACCGGACCCGTCCGGACACGCGCCGGGAAACCGGCTCTACCGCACCGGGGACATGGTCCGCCAGGACCCGGACGGCACGATCCACTTCATCGGGCGGCGCGACCACCAGGTGAAGATTCGTGGGCACCGCGTCGAGCTGGGCGAGGTGGAGGCCGCGATCGCCGAGCTGCCCACGGTGCGGGCCGCCGCGGCGGCGGCGTACCAGGGCGTGGACGGCGGCAAGCAACTCGTCGGGTACGTCGTGCTCGACGAGGACGGCCCGGCCGACCCGGCCCGGCTCGGTGACGTGCTGCGCAGCAGGGTGCCCGGCTTCCTGGTCCCGACGGCCTGGGTCCGCCTGGACCGGCTCCCGTTGAACAACAACGGCAAACTCGACCGGGCCGCGCTGCCCCGGCCGGCAGCGGGAACGTCGGTACGGGAGTACAGCGCGCCGCGTACGCCCACGGAAGTGGCCGTCGCCGAGGTCTGGACCGAGGTCTTCCACCTGCCCCGGGTCGGCCGTGACGACGACTTCTTCGACCTCGGCGGGCACTCGCTGCTGACGTTGCGGGTGATCGCGATGCTGCGGGACCGGCACGGCATCGAGACGACCGTTCGAACCTTCGTCGAGCACCGCACGCTCGCGGCGCTCGCCGCGTCGATCGACGGCGAGCGGCAGCCGGTCACGGCGTTGCTCTGGCTGCGCCGGACCGGCGACCAGCCGCCACTGGTGTGTGTGCACCCGGGCGGCGGCAGCGCGCACTGGTACCGGCGACTGGCCGAGCACCTCGATCCGAGTCTGCCGGTGGTCGCCTTCGAATGGCCGGGCCGCGAGCCGTCGACCGGCTCGGTGCCGTCGACCGAGGAGATGGCGACCCGCTACCTCGCCGAGTTGCGGGAGGCGATCCCGCAGGGGCCGTACCGGATCTTCAGCTGGTGCGGCGGCAGCGGGGTGAGCGCCGAGATGGCCAACCGACTGATGGCCGAAGGCGAGGAGGTCACCTTCATCCTGCTCGACCCGGGGCAGGACGCCTGGCAGAAGGAGCACCTCTGGTCGGAGTACGGGCTGATCAAGCAGTGTGTGACGAACCTGGAGCGGCTCGACGCGGCACCGCCGGACGAGGACACCTCGGTGCTCCGGCAGGAGACGCTGGCGCTGCTCGAACACATCGTGGACGACATCGTCGGCAACGACGGGATCACGCTGCCCGAGCGCGGCGCGGGAACGATGTGGCTGCCCGCCGCGCGGATGTGGGAGGAGGTGATGGAGATGGTGCTGTCCTACCGGGACCGCCCGTACGCCGGTCACCTGGATCTGATCGTCAGCGACGAGCTGGCGCTGGGCGAGCACGAGGTCGTCAGCGCCGGCCAGAGCTACCACGACTACCTCCAACGGTGGCGCGAGCGGACCGCGGGGCTGGGGGTGCACCGGGCGAAGGGTGAGCACTTCTCGGTCATGAAGGAGCACGTGGCGGACCTCGCCGCCATTCTCACGGGGCTGATCGACAAGCCGGCCGGCCGGCGGTGAAGGGTATGTCGACCGCGCCATCTCCCGCACCGGGCGTCACCCGGCGGGCCCTTGCGGCGGTGTACGCCGCCGGCGCCGGGTCCGCCGTCGGGACCCAGATGACGACGCTCGCGCTGCCGTGGCTGGTGCTGGAGAGCACCGGCTCGGCACCGCGGGCGGGTCTGGTCTTCGCCGTCTCGGTGCTGCCCATGGCGGTGCTCGGATTCGCGGGCGGCGAGGTCATCCAACGGTACGGCGCACGCCGCACCATGGTGGTCATCGACTTCGCGCAGTTCGTGGCCATCGCGTCGATACCTGCGCTGGCCGCGGTGGGTCTGCTCAGCTTTGCCCTGCTCCTGACGATCGTCGCGGTGATCGGCGTACTCGGAGTGCCCTACTTCGCCGCGCAACGCGACCTGGCCACCGAACTCGCCGGTCCGGACCCGAAGGCGCTGATGCGGGCGAACAGCGTGCTGGAAGGATGCTTCAACATCGCCGCGTTGGCCGGCCCGGCGATAGCGGGCGTGCTGATCGCGACGCTCGGCGCGGAGAAGGTGCTGTTGTTCGACGCCGTGACCTCGGCGGTGTCGGGTCTGCTGTTGTGGTGGTTCGTCCCGCGCACGCGGCGGGCGACGCCGGCTCCGCAGGAGCGGCAGACCCCGGACCATTCGGGAATCCTGGCCGGGGTACGCGCACTGCTGCGGGACGACTTCCTGCGACGGGTGATGGTCACGACCGTCAGCTTCGGCTTCCTCATGCGGGTCCTGATGCTCGCGCTGCCGCTGCTGGCGTTCGCCCGCTTCGCCGGCGATGCCAGGGTCGGTGGGCTGCTGCTCTCCGGCTTCGGCGCCGGCGCGATTGCCGGGGCGGCCGTCAGCTATCTGATCGGCAGCCGGTTGTCCCCGACGATGGTCTTCGGGCTGGCCGCCTTCCAGCTCGTCCTGCCCTGGTGGGTGCTGCTGTTCGACGTGCCGGTGCCGGTCCTGGTCGCCGCGCTCGCGGTGTCCGGTGCGGCGCTTCCGTTGTCCAACGCTCCGTTCTTCAGCATCCTGGCCACCCGGTTCGCGGCGGACATCCGGGCGAAGGTGATCCAGGCGGTCATGACCATCAGCAACATCGCCGGCCCGCTGGGCTTCCTGGCCGGCGGGGTGGCGATCGGCCGCTTCGGCGTGACGACGACCCTGCTCGTCCTCGCCACCCTGTCCACCCTCGCCGCGGTCAACCTGGTGGTGGCACTGCGGCACGTCGATCCGGTGGCGCTGACCAGCCCGCAGCCCGAGCCTGCGACGGCAGCTGCCCGGTAGCCCGCCCCTAAGGACGTGCTGTCCGGGCCGACGTCGGCCCGGACAGCACCGTGTGCCGACGCGGAGGAAGCTCCCTGGTGCCGGTATGCGCTGATGGGCGCGGTCGCAGGTTCGCGACCGCGCCCATCAGGGTGGCCGGTGGGGCGCCGGCCGGGCTCGCAGTCCGTCGGGTCGACGCCGTCCTCAGGCCAGCGTCGACGGGGTTTCCGTCTCGATCGCCGCGACGGCCAGCAGCCGACCGCTGGCGGCGTCGCGCAGTTCCAGGTCGGCGATCTCGGAGAGCGGGTCGCTGACGTTCTGCCATCTCCGGGCGGTGACGGTGAAGAGCGAGCCCAGGTCGGCGTTGCCGAAGAAGCCCACCTTCTGATCGATCACCCGCCGCTGGAGGAACTGCCGCTCGCTGCGGCCGAGCCCACGCCACAGCCGCAACAGCGCCGTGTCGAAGATCGAGAAGTACGAGGCGAAGTAGACCAGCCCGGCGCCGTTGATGTCCCGTACGGCGTCCAGTGCGTACTCGAAGGACAGCTCGCCCCCGGCGACCGCGAATCCCGGCGGCGCCGGGGTGAGGAAGCTGCCCGCACCGCGGGCGCGGCCGACGAGCGTACGCGGTGAGAACTGATTGGGGAGTCGCGGCAGGTCGGTGTTGTCGAAGCCGTCGGGGACGGTTTCGGAGAGCACCCGGTTGCTGCCCGGGTTGCCGCGTGCGATCCACCGGTTGAGCGTCTCCGCGTACATGCACTCCGGGTCCGGCGTCTCGTAGACCTCCGCCGGGTCGAGGAACGCGGTGCCGAGGCCGGAGCCGGCGGGCGCGAGCCGGTGCAACGTCAGGACCGAGCCGCCGCCGAACTGGAAGACCCTCGACGTCACCTCGAGCTCGTCACCGAAGGCCAAGCCGTGCGGATGGACGAGCTTCCCGCCCCGGACCCGGTAGTAGTAGAACGAGAGGTAGGTCGGCTGGCTTTCGGCGGTACGGGCGGCGTGCACGTTGGTGCGGCAGGTCTCGGCCACCGATTCCCACGTCCAGTCGCCGATCCGCCCGAAGATCAGAGAGCCGCCGCTGCACATCCCCGGCGCGACGATCACCCTCCGGTGAAGGGCGGTGTTCTCGGGCATCATCTCAGCGCTCCAGTCGTGAGTAGGTCCGGTGCGTCGCGGACGCGCCACTGGTGTACCGCCGCGAGGAACGCGTCGTTGTCCGCGGGCGAACCGAGCGACACCCGGACGCCCTCCCCGTCGAAGACCCGCAGCTCGATTCCGGCCCGGGCACACCACCTGCCCAGCGGGCCCGCGTTCTCGCCGAGCGCGAGCCACAGGAAGTTGGCCTGGCTGGCCGGGACCGCGAAGCCGTCGGCCAGCAGGGCAGCGCGCATCCGGGTCCGCTCGGCGATCGTCTGCCGGACCCGCGTCAGGAGCACGTCCTCACGGGCGAGGGCGGCGACCGCCGCGTGCTGAGCCGGCGCGCTCACCGCGAAGGGCAGCGTCATCTCGCGCAGCGACGCCACGACGCGTGCCGCGCCGATGAGATAGCCGACCCGCAGCGCGGCCAGGCCGTACGCCTTCGAGAACGTACGCAGGACCACCAGGTTGGGATACCGGTCGCACAACGCGAGACCTTCGGTGCCCGTCGGCTCGTCGACGTACTCGAAGTACGCCTCGTCGAGGGCGACCAGGCAGGTCGGCGGGACGCGATCGAGGAACGCGCGCAGCCGGTCCGGGCCGAGCAGCGTACCCGTGGGGTTGTTGGGGTTGCAGATGACGACCAGCCGGGTCGTGGCGGTGATGCGACCGGCCATGGCGGCGAGGTCGTGCACGTCGTCGGCGAGGGGCACCCGCTCCGAGTGGACCCCGAGATGGCCGGCGAGGATCGGGTAGTACTCGAAGGATCGCCAGGCGTACACGGCCGTCGCACCCGGCCCGGCGAGCTGGAACACCGCCTGGAGCAACGCACAGGATCCGGCGCCCACCGCCACCCGATCCGGTTCGACACCGTGCCGCCGGGCGAGCGCCACGGTCAGGTCGGCACACGCCGGGTCGGGGTAGCGGTTGACGTCCCGGCTGCTCGCCGCGACCGCGGCGACGATGTCCGGCAACGGTACGTGCGGTGACTCGTTACGCGACAGGGTCCGGGTGACGGCTTGGGACGTTCCGGCGGTCGGCTCCGCGGCCTCACGCACGACATCGCTCCGCGACCAGCTCGGCGATATCACCAACCGTCGCGAGTTCCAGCAGCTCGTAGTCGGAGACGTGGATGTCCAGCCGCTTGCTGAGCAGGTCCGACAGCTCGACCACGGCGAGGGAGTCGAGGCCGACCTCGACGCGATCGGCCGTGGCCACGACGTCCTCGGTCCGCATCTGCAGATCCTCGACCAGGATGCTCTTGAGTTGGTCAAACATGGCTCGCCGCCTGTTCGAGCTGACCCGTGGACCCGGCACGCAACGCGAGCGCCACGTCCTCGATGAGGTCCTCCTGCCCGGCCACCGCCTGTAGGCGGCCCAGTTCGAAGAAGACGTCGCGCGGGTCGACGCCCTCGCGGGCGGCGACGTCCAGCACCCGGTTCTTGAACCCGGAGAACACTCCGGCGAGACCACTCACCACGCCGATCGAGTCGATGGTGGGCGGCGCGGGCATCAGCTCCCGCTCGGCGATGTCCGCCGCGTCCAGCAGCCGGTAGAGATCGATGCCGGTGTCATAGCCCAGCCGTTCGAGCACGGGCACGAGAACTTCCAGCTGCGTGTTGCCGGCCCCCGCGCCGAACCCCCGGGCGCAGGCATCCAGGATGGTGGCGCCAGCCTCGGCGGCGGCGATGGAGTTCGCCACCGCCATACCGAGGTTGTTGTGCCCGTGGAACATCACCGGCACGCTGACGGCGGACCGGATGGCCGCGATCCGCGTGCTCACGTCCTGCGGCAGGTAGTGGCCGGAGGAATCGAGGATGCCCACACCGGTCGCACCGAACTCGACGAGCCGCGCGCACTCCTCGGCCAGGCGCTCGGGACTGGCCATATGGCTCATCAGCAGCACGCCGTGTGCGTCGACGCCCGCGTCGCGCAGCAGCCCGAGGTGCCGTTCGGCCAGGTCGCTCTCGGTGCAGTGAGTGCCGATACGGACGATGTCCACGTCGTACGAGACGGCCAGCCGGATGCTCTCGGTCGTGCCCCAGCCCGGCAGCATGAAGACGCCGAGCTTGGTGGTGGTCAACGCGTCCCGGACCACCGACAGCATCGCCTCGTCGCTGAGCAGGGCTCGGCCGGCTTGCAGGGACGAGGCGCCCAGGCCGTTGCCGTGTCCCACCTCGACGACGGGTACCCGGGCGGCGTCGGCGGCGGCGGCGTACGCCCGAAGTTGCTCCCGCCCGAGCTGGTGGCGGACGGCGTGGTGCCCGTCGCGCAGCGTCGGATCGTGGATCAGGATCGGTTGTCTCGGCGAACTTTCCGCGGCTTGCTGGCTCATGACGCGACCTCCATGGCCTCGATCGGTCGGCGTTCCACTGCACGTCGCTCGGCGACCCGGATCGCAGCCGAGTTGATGATGTCGAGGTTGCCCGCGTAGGCGGGTATCTGGTCGCCGGAGGAGGTCACCTCCACGGCGACGAACGCCTTGTCGTCGTTCACGATGCAACTCGTCACGGTGTAGCCGGTGGCGAAGGCACGGACGTCGGCGGCGGCGGACGCCACGAGCGGGTACACCGACTCGTGGGTCAGTCCCTCGCCGACCAGCGACATGGCCACCCTGAAGGTCGCCGGGGGACGCGCCGGGCTGACGTTGAGGATGGCCTTGACGTCCCCGACGCCGGTGAACTCGCGGAGCGCGTCCTGAGTGGTCTCCACGTACTCATCGAGGTTGAGCCTGGTCCCGCGGCCGACGCTGAGCGTCGCGGCGGTCGCGACCACCTCCACGTAGTCGATGCGGTGGGCTCGGGTGATCGCTCGTACGATCGGCACGGATGCCTGCCCACCGCAACTCACCATGTTCAGGTCACGGTGTGTGGCGACCTCCGCGCCGTTGACCGTGGGCACGACCATGTGCCCGATCCGGCTGGGCGTGAGGTCGATCAGCAACGTGCCGAGCGGTGCCAGCGCCTCGGCGTGCTCGGCGTGCGAACCGGCGTTGGTGGCGTCGAAGACCACGTCGAGCGGTTCGTCGAGGTCGGCAAGTGACGACAGACCCCGGCTGGCGGCCGGCAGCCCCAGCCGAGCGGCCCGCTTGAGGCCCGGGCCGTCGGCCGTCCGACCAGCGACGAGGCGAAGGTCCAGTGCAGCGGACCGCTCGACTTTCACCGCCAGGTCGACGCCGATGAGCCCGGCGCCGAGCACCCCGGCTGACAGCCGTCGTTCTGAGTTCATCGAGGAGATCACCTTCCTACCCGCGTCGGGACTACGTATTGGTGACGTGCAGAGTGACCGCGCCCAGATGATCGAATTCGGCGGTGTAGGTGTCACCGGGGCTCAACGGGACCGCGGCGTGCAGGGCGCCGGTCATGATCAACTGGCCGGCCTCCAACGTGACGCCACTTTCGCCCAGCAGGTTCGCCAGCAGCGCCACCACCGCCACCGGGTTGCCCAGGGCATCGGCGCCCCGACCGGACGCGGCCAACTCCCCGTTGCGACGAAAGGCCATTCGCACGAGCCGGTAGTCCAGCTCCGCGCTGGCCGGGATCGAGCGTCCCAGGACGGCCGCGCCGTTCGAGGCGAGGTCGGCGATCGTGTCGCCCAGCCGGATGCGCCAATCCGTGATCCGGGAGTCGACGATCTCGAGACCGGCGATGACCTCTCCGATCGCCGCGTGGGCCTGCTCGACGGTGACGCCAGGCCCGGTCAACGGCCGCGCCAGCCGAAAGACGATCTCGGCTTCCACCTTCGGCGAGATGAACTCGCCGCGAGCGAAGCACGCACCGTCCGCGCGGACGGTCGAGGCGAACACCGGGCCGTAGTCCGGGGCGTGGACCCCGAACATCTCCTGCATCGAGGCGGAGGTGAGTCCGGCCTTGTAGCCGATCACCCGGTCACCGTCGGCGATCAGCAGTTCGGTCAGCCGGCGCTGGACGGCGTATCCGCCGGCCGCGTCGAGCGTGGGGCAGGCATCGGTGAACGGAGCGATCGGCACGCGGTTGCTCCGCGCCTCGTACAGGGCCATGGCCATGCGTTCGGCATCGTCTTGCGCCAGCGTCGCCGCCCCGCCGCTCCGGCTCATCGCGTGGCCACGAAGAGGCGGCTCCCGGGCATTCCCAGCGGGGTGCTGACCACCGCGGAGAACCCGGCCTGCCGGAAGAGTTCGCACCACCGGTCCTCGGTCGGCAGCCGTACGCCCATCGAGCTCTCGTGCAGGTAGCTGAAGAGGGCGCTGAAGGCGCGCTCGCACGGCGTGTCCACGTACGGCACCGCGTCGGTGACCACCAGGCAGCCGCCGTCGGCGAGGTGCTCGCGGCAGGCCCGCAGGACGCCTGCGAAGACCTCGGGTTGCTGAGCGACATCGTGCATGACGAAGCCGGCATGGATGATGTCCGCGCCGTCGAGAGGTGCGGGGTCGTCGACGAGCGTCTCGACGGACCGGTTGACGACCGTGAGCCGGTCGTCCACCTGGGCGTGGCGACCGGCGCGTTCGGCCTCCTCGCACGCTCCGGAACTCAGGTCCAGGGCCACGCCGGTGCTGGTGGGCAGCTCGGTCAGCAGCCGGATCAGCAGCGCGCCCGCGCCGGAGCCGAGATCGACGATGTGTCGGGGCTTGCGGCTGATGATCTCCGACAGCACCCCGGGATAGAAACCGCGCGAGCCGATCCAGCGGGACGACACCGCGACCCGTCTGCCGTCGCGCTGGTGCTGGCGGCCGGCCGTGTCCGGCTCACGCAGAAACCGCTCCGCGTGATCGATGTACGGCCGGTTCGCGCTGAGCGACCAGGAGAGGTAGCCGGCCTCGTACCGCCGGTCCGCCAGCTCCGCGCAGGGCGTGAACGGCCCGGTCTCGGCGTCGCGCTCCAGCAGCCCGGCGACGGACATGGCGCGCAGGAGAAGCAGTGCACGAGCTTCGGGTACGCCGGTCGCGGTCGTTGCCTCGGCCAGCGTGAACGGCGTCCCCCGATCGAGTAGCGGCGAAAGCCCCAGATTCTCGGCGATCTCCAGAAGAGTGGCGTTCGCCGCCAGGTCTGCGGCAATGTCACTGACGTCAGAACTAATCACTGGTTCACCCACGTCCTGCTGATTCGGCGATCTTTCGGTACCGACCCTGACTTCTCTGATTCGCGTCCGGGTCTACGACGGATGTCAATGTGACACGGCGGCGCGGATCGCTCGCAGAGAAGAGTCGGCAGACATACCGGAAGGCTGCCCGCGCCGGGTCGGCCGTCGCCTCACGGGCAGGGCGACCGGCGCTGACCCGACGATGGCGAGTCGATGCTCGCTATCAGGCTGCGTCGGCGGCCGACAGCGAGCCGACAGCGACTCGACAGCGACCTGTTAGTTCGTCGCGGAACCCTCCGGCCAGGACATTCCGACGCCACGCCCCGGCGTGACGACGAAGGAGGCGTGATGGGCGAACCGATGTGGGTCAACGTCATGGCGACCGACCCCGTGCTGGAGGCGGGCGTGACGAGCGCGATGCTCGGGTGCCCGGACATCGCGGTGGTGACGACGCGGGAGAAGGCGGCGGTCACGGTCCTGGTGGTCGACCATCTGGGCCAGGACGCGCTGGATTCGGTGCGGGCCGTCCGCACCGGCGCGGACCGGCCCGAGGTGGTGCTCGTCGTACCCGAGGTGGAGCCGGCTGACGCGCTGCGAGCCATCGCGGCCGGTGCGCGCGGCCTGCTTCGGCGGCGGGAGGCGACCGCGGAGCGGCTCACCCGCACCGTGCTGGCCGCGGGTGAGGGGGACTGCACGGTCTCGCCGGACATGCTCGACCGGTTGCTCGCCGCGCCGGCGGTTCCGGCCGGCGCCCTGGCCTCGAACATCAGCGACCGGGAGCGCGCGGTGCTGCGGCTGATCGCCGAGGGCCGGGAGACCGGTGAGATCGCCAAGGAGCTGTGCTACTCGACGCGAACGGTGACCAGTGTCGTGCATGACATCACGCGACGATTCCGGCTGCGCAACCGCGCCCACGCGGTGGCCTTCGCCCTGCGGGCCGGGATGCTGTGAACGGCGAACAGGAGAAGGTCATGATGGCATTGACCGCACACGTGGTGGCCCCGAACGCGACCATCCGGGCCGAGGCGCTGGCCGCGCTGCGGCGTGCCGGCGTCACACCCGTGCCCGATTCGTACGACTCACCGGACACCGTCATCGTCACGGCGGTCGACACGGTGCACGAGGCGCTGACGGCCTGCCCGGCGCTGCCGCGGTCCACGGCGCAGCGGACGCTGCTGGTCGCCGACCGCTTCTCACCGGCGGACGTGGTACGCGTACTGCGTTCGGGGACCCTGGTGATGCTCCGCTTCGCCGACGTCACGCCGAGCCGACTGGCCGCCGCGGTGCAGGCTGCCCGGGACGGGGAGGTCCGGCTGCCGCACGAGGTGCTGGTCGGGGTGCTCGGTGGCACCGGTACGCCGAACCAGGCCGAAACGTCCCGGCCAGCCGGCCGGTCGCCGCTGACGCCCCGTCAGACGAGGGTGCTCGCGTTGATGGCCGAGGGCCAGGACAACGCGATGATCGCCCGGTCGTTGCTGTGTTCCAACCACACGGTGAAGAACGTCATCTACGACATGATGGCGCGCTTGCAGGTGCGCAACCGCGCCCACGCCGTGGCCTGTGGGGTAGCGGCCGGGTTGATCTGAGTCCGTCGTCCGTGGGCGCACACCGGCGTGCGGCCACGGACGACGTGTCACGTGCGGATCAGCGGAGGCTGCGCGGGCGAGGCGACCATGCCGTCGTCACCACTCGGCTGTCCGACGGCGGTCAGCGGCTGGCATCCGGTCACCGATGACCCGCAACAGATCGGCCGGCTCGGTCGCATAGCTCAATCCGGATCCGGGCAACTCCACCAGATCGGTGTCCCCGTACGCCGACCAGCCGGCCACCACCTCCGCCTCGATGCCCTGGTCCAGCCAGCGAATCGCGGTCAGCGGACAGCGCAGCGGCGCCGGGTGGGGCACTCGATAGGCCCGCAACGCGGCCAGTTCGGCCCGGAGCGCCCGTGCGCCGGCCGCGACGATCGACGGCAGCGGGATGGTGCCCATGGCCACCGTGGTCGCCAGCACCCGCCCGGTCAGTTCGTCGTCGGTCGGTTCGGTGTGCGCCTCGCCGGCACAGCGGCTGAGGTACTGGGGTGCGGGACAGCCCGAGATGAACACGCGCAGCGGCGCCGGCGCGCCCCGTCGGTCCAGCTCGACCGCGACCTGGTAACCGAGCAGCGCGGCACCCTCGTGGCCGAACAACGCGAACTTCTCGACCCCTCGGCGCTCCAGGTCCGCCACGAGCTCCGCGGCCCGCTCCGGCAACCCCGCGGCGGGCTGGGCCGCAGACCGCGTTCCCGGTGCGTCGCGGCCCAGGGCACCCACGACCGGCGGGCGGACAACACGCCATGGGCCGACGGTGTCGGGCCATCGGTCGAACTGGAAGTCACCGTTACCGGCGCTGGGTATACAGATCAGCGTTGCGGTGCCGACATACGGAGCGGTCCGCTGGTCCAACCATGAGGCCATGAGGAGGGTCGCCTTCGTTGACGGAGAGTAGGCAATTCTTGTTGAAGCGTCGTCCCCGGGCACCTCCACACCGCTATCGCCGATCGGGTAGGCAGCGGCCGGCGAGGAAAGCGTCGTGATGGGGAGCCGAAAACGGCGGGCCATAACTTCGTTTCCGTCGGCGGCAGCCGGCACAGGAACCGACGCAGACAAGGGGTAATGAGTTGCTGGTTTCAATGGTTTCCGGTCCGCACCTGATCGTCTCCTCGGCCACGTCGGTGGTCGCTGTCGCCGGCGACACGCCGTGGGGCTGATCAGTCTCTCCCGGGCAGGCCGACGGAGGGCCGCCGCAGCGGTGTCCCTCCGTCGGTCAGGTGCCACCTTCCTCAGGAAGCCGAAAATGGTTCGGCCATCGCCACGGCGATCTTGCGTGGCCCGGTGAACGGCTCACGGGCGTGAGCCGCAAGCATGTTGTCGACGATCAGTACGTCGTCGCGCTCCCAGTCGAAGCGGCGCTGTGCGGCTCGGTAACAGTCACGCAGGTGCGCCACGACATCGTCGGGGATTCGCCCGCCGTCGCCGTAGTACGTGTTGGTGGGCAGGTCCGCCTCGTCGAACATCTCCCGCAGCCCCTCGCAGTCCTCCTCGGGCAGGGTGGTCACGTGGAAGAACGTGAGGTGGTTGAACCAGACGGTCTCGCCGGTCACCGGGTGCTGGTGCACCGCCCGGCGACGGGCCGTCGTACGCAGGCCGTTACGCCCGACCCACTGGACCTCCACACCGCTACGCGCGCAGTAGCGCTCGACCTCCGTCCGGTCGGTGGTGTTGAACGCCTGCTGCCACGGCACCCCGAAGCCCTCGGTGAAGTTGCGGACCACCGTCCAGCCGCGCCGGGTGAATTCCTCCACCACGCTCGGATCGATCGACCGTAGGATCCGGCGGGTGTCGGCCAGCGGCGTGGCGCCCTGCGTGTCGGGCGGGGTGATGCAGTAGAAGAACAGCGTCAGCGGCCAGGTCGCCTGGTACGAGTTCTCGTTGTGCAGGAAGATCTCCTCGGTCGGCGGGTAGTCCGTCGAGGTGTAGACCTGGCCCTCGATGGTGCTACGCGGTGACGACCGCTCGGCGTAGGACAGCGGAGCACCGGACACCGCCCGGACGACCCGTTCGAAACCACTGACGCTGCCGATGTCGAAGCCGCGCAGCAGGACCGCGCCGTGGGTGTGCAGCTGCCGACGGACCGAATCCCGGATCCCGGCGATCCGACTCTCGGCCGGTACGCCACCGCTGGGCGCGGTCAGCAGGGCGGGCAGTGTCGACTCGTCGTTCGATACCGCGGGTATGAGGCGTACGGGCGTGATGTTGCTCATGGTCACCGTCGGCTCCCTTCAGCGCATCTGGTGGTCGGGTCGGGTCAGCAGGGCTGCGGGTCGCCGGCTCCGACGTTCCGGCCGGATCCCTGGTGACACACGTCGAGCCAGGCAGCGGGGTCGTCGGGGTTGTCCGGGACGCGTTCGCAGATGACGTAGCGCCGTGGTGTCATCGCCGTCGGATACGCCTTCACCGCTGCCAGGCAAGCGGCGTGGGCCTGTTCGGGGGTGCGGATGGCCGCGGTCCGCGCCAGCTGAGCGACCAACGGCAGACCGTCCACCGCCGCGAAGATCCTGGCACCGGTCGACGGCAGGCTGTCGTCGAGCAACCGTTGCACCTCGGCCACCTCGATCCAGCAGCCGTCCACGAGCAGCCAGCCGGGGCCCCGCCGCACCGGGCTGAGCGGGATCGAGTCACGGATCCCTTGGGCTCCGAGGTCAGCGGACCCGGCCGCGATCAACAGGTTCTCGACCGCCAGGAGCAGCGATTCGACCTCGTCGTCGGGGATACGGCCGGTGTCGCTGCTCCAACAGCCGAGACGCAACTGTCCGTCGGTGCCGTAGAGATCGAAGCGGATCAGCGTGGTCCCAGCGGGCATCGGCTGCCGCCGCAGCTGCGTCGCGCGTCGCGCGGCGACCAGTTCATCCGGCGTGGGTACCGGTGCCGTGGCCCGTCCTGCCGCCCGACCGGACTCGATGACAAGGTTGTTGAACAACGGCTCGCAATCGAATACGACGCCCCGCTCGTGCTCGATGCGGCGTGCGATGGCGCTCTGCCGGTCCACGTCGTAACGGCCGTGCCGGCTCGCGTCGACCACAGCGGCCCACGCCTGCCGGACCAGCCGGTCGAAGGTGGTCTCACCGATCGTGAGCGTGATCGACGCGAGCTGGGCAAGGCTGCCGACGTGCTGCCGAAGGTGCGGCTCGAACCGATTGGCCGACAGGGTGGGGAGCACGAGCTCCCGTACGCCGGTCCGGTGCGACAGCACCGCGCCGATCGCCGCCAGCACGACGCTGGCGCGACTCGTCCTGGTGCGCGCCGTCACCGCTCGCAACGCCATCCCGGCTGCGGTGGAGGTCATCTCGACGGAGACCGATCCGGTGCCGGCGGCGACCCGGGGGACCGGGTACAGGCACTGCGGCATACGGGAGAACCGGTCTCTCCAGTAGCTCAGCATCGATTCCTCGTGCCGCAGGGCCTTGGGCGAACGTTCCAGCGCGGCCAGGTCCAACGGCTGGATCGGTGGGCCGCCGGCCGGTCGTGCGTCGCGGTCACGGATCAGGTCCGCGAACTCCCGCTTGATGATCTCCATGGCCTGGTAGTCGACCGCGAGGTGCGAGCAGCCGATCACCGCGGCCCGCACCACCGCGGCGGAGCTGGTGGACGCGTCACCGGAGGACACCGCGAGGGCGACCCGGACCGGCAGTTCGCCGATCCGGTACGCCCCCGCGGCGCGCAACCGCCGGGTGAGGTCCCTGGCCAGGCTGGCGCGCTCGACGAGTTGAGGGTCAGCGGCCTCGATCGCGTAGACCTCCACGACGAGCTCGCCGGTGGCCCGCACGAACTGCTGCGGCTCGACGCCGTCCAGGTAGGTCGTACGGAGTCCTTCGTGCCGCTCGATCAGGGCCGCGAGTGCTCGGGCGACGTCGTCGACCACGGTCTCGGCCGGAACGTCGAGTTCCCCCGCGACGGCCGCGAAGAACTGCTCCGACTCACGACGCAGCCACTGCAGGATGTTGTACTGGCCGATGTTGAGGGGACCCTCGGCCGATCGCGTTCCGTGGAACCGCACGGTCACCGGTGGCCGTGGGACCAGGCTCACCGATCGCCCCCGACGCCGGGGGACGCGGGTTCCGGTTGCCTGGTGGGTCCGCGTCGTCCGGGTGCTCGGCGCGGCACTGTCGAGATGCCCTGGTGAGACCATGTGCGCCAGGCTATTGAGCGCTCCACGCCGCGCAGTAGAGAAGGACCGGCAGCGACTCGCGGTTGGGGTCGTGTGCGTTGTTCTGCCGGTTGTTCTCTGCGTGCGCCGCCCCGGGCGGGCCATCATCGACCTGCGTCCATCAGGTGTGCGCCCGCCAGGTCTGCCAGGTGGATGACGACGCACTCGATTGTGGGAGGCTCGAATGAGCGTATCGATCCGTCAGCGGATCACCGATATCGCACAGATGTCGGCCGATCGGCCCGCGGTCGTCGGCTTCGACGAGGACTTCGTCGAGCAGGTACTGACGTGGCGGGAGCTGGCCGAGCGGAGCGGCCGGCGGGCGGACGCACTGGTGGACGCCGCCGCCCGGGAGACCGCTGCGGGCGTGGTCGCGATCGAGGCGAACAACACGATCCAGTCGGTGGTCGACATCGTGGCGGTCCTCTCCGCGGAACTGCCCCTGCTGCCGCTGAACCCGGCCTCACCCGTACCCGAGCGGGAGAAGCTGCTCAACTTCGTCGGTCAGACGTACGGACGGGTCCAGCTCATCGACGCCGAGGCCGACGCCGACCCGGGACGACCGGCGCGGTCACCGGCGGCGCTGGCCAGCCGGATCGCCTACCTGCTGCCCACCGGCGGCAGTTCCGGCCGGCCGAAGATCGCGATTCGGCCCGGACCACTCGGCTACGATCCGCACCAGGTGCCGTTGCCCCTGCGCCGTCGCGCCGGCTGGCGGGCCGGTCAGCGGCAACTGATTCTCGGCCCGCTGCACCACGCGGCCCCGTTCACCACGCTGCTGGACGGGCTCCTCGACGGCAACACCACAATTCTGCCGCCGTACTTCCTGCCGGCCTGGACGGTGGAGCTGGTCGAGCGCTACGCCGTGGAATGGATCCAGCTGACCCCGGCGCACATGCGCACGATCCTGATGCTCCTTGAGCCCGACCCGGCGTCCTTCGCCAGCGTGCGTACCGTGATGCACACGGCAGCGTCGTGCGACTCGTTCACCAAGAAGCGGTGGATCGAGCTGGTCGGACCGCAACACCTGTACGAGGTGTACAGCTCGACCGAGAACATCGGCGGCACCCTGGTGCGGGGAGATGAATGGCAACAGCGGCCGGGCACGGTGGGCCGGGGATTCTTCACGAAGATCAGCATCAGGGACGACGCCGGGAACCGGCTCGGCCCGGGGCAGACCGGCAAGGTGTTCATGCGCGCCGGCCGGGTCTCCAGAGGAGACGCCTACCTGGGCAACCAGGTGCTCGAAACGACGGCAGACGGTTTCGCCAGCGTCGGCGACTTCGGATGGCTCGACGCGGACGGCTATCTGTTCCTCGCCCCCCGTCGGCACGACGTGATCAACGTGGGCGGTGAGAAGGTCTACCCCAACGAGGTCGAGGCACAGTTGCTGGAACACCCCGCGGTGCTGGACGCCGTGGTGGTGGCGGCCGAGGACCAGGTGCTCGGCTCCACGGTCGGCGCCTACGTCGTGTGCCGGCCGGGAGCCTCGGTCGGTACCGGTGAGCTGATGGCGCACTGCCGGGCTGGTCTGGTCAACTACAAGGTGCCGACGCGGGTCACGTTCGTCGATCAGGTGCCGCGCTCGGCCGCCGGGAAGCTCGAACGTTGGCGGCTGGCCGGCCAGCGGGGCTGATCGCGGTCAGATCGTCACCTCGCCGGCCGGCTCGTTCCTGTTGCTCCGCGTCGTCAGCCGGCCGGCGGCCCGGCGCAACGCGCCCAGCTCGTCGATGGAACGTGAGTGCCACGGGTTGTTCTCCTGCATCGCGAACGCGTTCGCGGCCTGCACGAAGAGATGCTCCGCGGTATCGAACTCACCCCGGCCCAGGTACACCCGGCCGAGGCCGAACAGGGCGTGTGCATGAACATTCCGCTCCTGCGTCATCCGGCAGATCTCGACTGCCTCGCTGAAGTGGATCTCGGCGGCGGTGAACTCGTTCTGCTCCAACATGGCCCCACCGAGGCCGATCAGGGCGTAGGACTGGCCGATGCGGTCGTCCTGCGCCCGGGCCAGATCCAGCGCCGACTGGAAGACAGCCTTCGCGGCGAGCGACTGTTTCGAGTCGGCGAACACCTCACCGAGCCGGTACAACGCCTGGGCCTGAAGGCGCCGGTTACCCAGCTGCTCACCCAGTGCGAGCGACTCTTTCGCCAGCACCTCGGCCCGCTCCGGGGCACCGAGATCCAGGTGGCAACGCGCGAGTCCACTCAGTACGTGGGCCTGTGCGCCCAGGTCGCCGACTGCCCGGAACTTCTCCAGCGACTGCCCGTAACGCAGCACCGCCATGTCGGGTCGCCCCTGGATCCGGTCCAGGTGCGCAAGGTTGCGCAGCGTCAACGCCACCCCTGCCTCGTCGCCCACCGCATCGAACAAGCTCATCGCATGCAGCAGGTTCTCGCCATCGTCCTCGGCGTGCTGGGCTACGCCCAGCGAGCCGAGTGACGCCAACACGGCGGCCTCGCCCCGACGGTTGCCGGCCCTCCTGGTGGCCTCCAGCGCGAGGGTGTGCGTCGTACGCCACTCGGCGAACAGGCCGCGCCTCTCGTGCATGGCGACCGATACGGTGGCCAACTCCCAGCACAGTTCGTCCAGCCCCAGCTCTGCCGCCTGGCGGATCGCCACCTCCAGCGTGATGCGCTCCTCGTCGAACCAGGCGGTGGGATCGCCGAGGAAGCGGTCGAATTCGGCAGGTGCGCCGGCCCATCGGGGTGCCGTGCCGTGCAGAACCGCGAACCGCCCGCCGTAGATCCGATGATGAGCCTCCTCGGCGAAGGCGAGCAGGGCACCGAGCGATCGGGTGACCGCCGCTATGCAGGTCTCCCGGTCGTCCTGCGACAGCCGGTGCTCGCTCGCGAACACCCGCACCAGTTCGTGGAATCGGTAGCGGGGTTGCTTGGTGAGCGCGGAGAGGTGGGCCTCCAGCAGCCGAACGTCCACGAGCTCGTCGAGGAGCGCCGTGGCCTGCCGCGAATCGCAGTCCAGCAGAGCGGCCGCGGTCCAGGCGCTGAACTCGTGTAGCTCCAATGCGCTGAGCAGCCAGAACAGAGTCTGCGCCGGCGCGGTGAGGGACTCGTACACGTCAGCGAGCAGCGAGCGGACCGCGACGTCACCGTGGGACAGTTCGTCCAGCCGGGACCGTTCGTCGCGCAGTCGGTCCAGCAGGTTGCCAACGGCCCAGTGCGGATGCGCAGCCAGTCGCACCCCGGCGATCCGCACGGCCAGAGGCAGGCCACCGCACATCTCGGTCAGTGCCGCCGCGGCCTCGGGCGCCGCGGCGACCCGCTGCTCTCCGCAGATCTGGCCGAGCAGGCTGAGGCTCTCGTCGGCCGACATCATGTCGACGTCGACGACTCGGGCACCCGGGATGCCGGCGAGCCGGCGGCGACTGGTAATCAGCACCGCCGGACCTGGCACACCGGGGAGCAGGTCGGCGATCTGGTCCTCGTTGCCCACATCGTCCAGCACGATCAACAGCCGCCGCGTCGCGAGCTGGCTCCGTAGTAGGTTGATCCGCTGGCCGGGTGCGACCGGAATCGCCGCCGGGGCGACACCGAGTCCGTGCAGGAGGTCGCTGAGTACGGCCTCGGTCGAGCGTGGCTGCGTGGTGCTCCCGTAGAGGCAGGCGTACAGGCTGCCGTTGACGAACGTGGCGCGCAACAGGTGCGCGACGTGCAGGGCCAGCGAGGTCTTTCCACAGCCCGGGGCGCCGGTGATGACCGCGATCGGCACCTGTTGGGTGTCCTCGCTGGTCAGCGTGGCGGTCAGGGTTTCGACCAGCGCCGGATGGCCGACGAAGTCCGGCAGATCCGCGGGCAACTCCTGGGGACGGTGCACGCTCGTGGCGGCCTCGGTTCGCCTGTCGTCCACTTCGCCGCCGATGCTGCTGTCCTGGCTGAGGATCGCGCGTTCCAGCTTGCGCAGGTACTGGCTCGGCTCGATGCCGAGCTCGCCCACCAGGTTCTCGCGGGCCGTACGGTACGTCGCCAGCGCTTCCGCCTGCCGTCCGGACCGATACAGCGCGAGCATCCGGAACCCCCACAGGCGTTCCCGCAGGGGGTACTCCGTGGTCAACGCGACCAGTTCCTCGACCAGTTCCCGATGACCGCCCAGGCCGAGGCGGATCTCGGCGCGGTCCTCCAGCGCCATGATCCGCCGCTCCTCCAGACGGTGGGCGACGACTTCGGCGGCCCGGCCAGGCACTCCGCCCAACGCCGGTCCGGACCAGATGTCGATCGCGCGGTCCAGGTGCGTCAGCGCCTCGTCCAGCCGACCTTTGGCTGCGGCGGACCGGCCCCGGGCGAGAGCGTCGTCGAACATGAGGTAGTCGAGCTGCTGACGGTCCACCCGGATGGAGTACCCGAGCGGGCTGGTGTCGATGATCTCCGGACTGCCGAGGGCCCGGCGCAACGCGGAGATGCAGATCTGGATCTGACCCCGCGCGCTGGCCGGCGGGGAATCGTCCCAAACTGCGCCGATCAGCTTTTCCACGGTCACGACATGGTTGGCGGCCATCAGCAAATTGGCCAGTACTATACGTTGCCGCGGGGAGGTTATCGGCACGGGGGAACCATCGACCACGGCTTCCAATGTTCCGAGAACCCGGAACTCGACTCGCACCATGTCGGCCAGCATACGGTATCACGGAACGACGATCATCAATCGTTTCTTCCGGAAGTCTTTCGGGTGCCAACCGAGCGCACTCGACCGGGGCCGCAGAGCAGGGATAACGCGAGTAACCTCAATTCGTCGGGAGGCGATTTGACCGGTTACAGATCGTCTTACTGATGACCTGACGGACGAAACACCGGTAAATTCTGAACGACAGTTCGGTCGCTCGATGTCGTGAGGATCCGGCATGTCGTGTGGTTCCGGCTTGATCGGTTTGTCCGACCCGCGCAATGAGGCGGCGCTGCTTCGGTCCCGGCGCCCACCGGAGCTGTCGCTCAGCGGCGGCTGATGGGCGCGATCTGGTTGGCGACAGGGTAACCGGGCAGGGCCGACGCCAGGGTCGCGACAGTCGGCCAGTCGAACAGGGCCCGCTCCGGCAGCTGCCGGTCCAGGGCGACACACAACCTGGCCACGGCCTGCGTCGCGAGCACCGAATGGCCGCCGAGGTCGAAGAAGTTGTCGTGTCGCCCGACCTCGTCGAGATTCAGTACCTCGGCCCACACTGCGGCGATGGCCCGCTCCGTGGTACTGCTTGGCCTGTCCTCCTCCGCGAGCGACGACTGCGCATAGCTGATCTCGTTCATCGTCCATTACCCCCTAGCCGGTGACAATATGGCGTCGAACAGCGAACAGTCGCCGGTTCGCCACCCTCGGGAGAATTGTGGTTCGCTCGGCCGGGGCGGGCAAGGATGGGCAGTGAGAAGCAACGGCAGTAAACCACTTCCGGAACTTCTGCCGATTCTTCTCTGCGGTCACCCGCGCTTTCGTGACACATTGGCGACTGTTGTCAATCCGCGCCGACGGCTCGGATTGCCGCCGTTACCAAAGGAGCGGTTGATGGTTGGCTTGGCAGAGCTCGCATCCACCCTGCTGGGGCATCCGGCCGTGCGTGATGCCCGGGCGACGACGCTCCGCCACGACGATCGGGACGTCACGATCGGCGTGGTCGAGTTTTCCCAGTACGTGAGCGGGCCGGAGCTTCGTGGCTACGTGTGGAACCGGCTCGGTGTGGGCTGTGGGTTGGACGGTGTGCTGCTCGTCGACACCATGCCGCTCGCCGGCGACACGCTCGACACCGAATACGTCCGGTCCGCCGTCACCGCCGGCACGTGCACCCTGTTCGAAGGTCCGGCCGACGGCGTCGAAGAGCGGCTCCTGTCGATCTGGGCCGACACCATGAACCTCAAGTGGATTGGCGTGCACGACGACTTTCTGGACCTCGGTGGCGACTCGATTGTTGCGGTCGAGGTCCTTGCGAAGATCGAGGACGAGTTCGGCACGGCGCTGGACGTCTACGACTTCATGAGCACCTACCACATCCGCGGCGTCGCCGGCCTTCTGAGCGAGCCTGGGGTACTGCAGCAGCAGTAGTCGAGTAGGCGAGCCGCGGCACGTTCCCGTGTGTGCGGGTATGGGTTGGCCCGCAGGTCGGCGGGAGGCGCTATTCGACGAATGCGGTATGTCGCCGAGACATATTCATGTCTCGGTCTCGATTGGCGACGAACCGCCCCTCCTCGTCGTCGAACGCCGGTTCCTCGATCCCCGGACGGCACCCCGCCGGGATGGCGTCCTGGGACGTACCCCTGGCGTGCCGAGCCCCGGTCAGGGCCGGACGATGCACATCCCACCGGGGGCCGCCCGGTCCATCTCGGCCAGGGCGTCGGGCACGTCGGCGAGCCCGATGGTGCGGGTGATCAGCTCGGTGGGGCGCAGCACGCCCGCGGTGACCAGCCGGAGCAGTTCCGGGTAGGCGTGCGCGGCCATGCCATGACTGCCCCGCAGCTCCAGCTCGTACGCGATCACCAGGTCCATCGGCAGGGTCGGGCGGCCCTGAGCGGCGGGGAGGAGGCCGACCTGCACGTGCCGCCCGCGTCGGCGCAGGCTCTCGATCGAGGCGGTGCAGGTGGTGTGGCTGCCCAGGGCGTCGAGCGACAGGTGGGCGCCGCCGCCGGTCACCTCCCGGACGGCTGCGGCCACCGCGCCGGGTCCGGTGCGGGCAGCCCCGTCCAGACACACCGCGGCCCCGAAACGGCGGGCCAGCTCGAGTGCGCCGGGGGCAACGTCGACCGCCACCACCCGCGCGCCGCACGCCGCCGCGATCATCACCGCCGACAACCCCACACCGCCGCAGCCGTGCACCGCCACCCACTCGCCTGCGGCGACCCGCCCCTGAACCACGACCGCCCGAAACGCCGTGGCGAACCGGCAGCCGAGCGCCGCCGCGGCCGGGTAGCCCACCTCGTCGGGGAGCCGGACCAGATTGACGTCGGCGTGTTGCACCGCCACGTACTCGGCGAACGAGCCCCAGTGGGTGAAGCCGGGCTGCGTCTGCCGCTCACACACCTGCTGGTCGCCGGAGAAACAGGACGGGCACTGCCCGCACGCGCAGACGAACGGCACGGTGACCCGGTCGCCGGGGCGCCAGCCCCGTACACCGCCGCCGACCGCCGTGACCACGCCGGCGAACTCGTGCCCGGGCACGTGCGGCAGGCGGACGTCCGGGTCGTGCCCCTGCCAGCCGTGCCAGTCGCTGCGGCACAACCCGGTCGCCTCGACCCGGATGACGGCACCCGCGGGCGGCGGCACCGGGTCCGGCACGTCGCGGACCTCGGGTCGAGCACCGAACTCGTCGAAGATCACGGCACGCATGCGCCGCATCCTCACACGTACCGGGCGACCGCCCGACGACCACCTCGTCGACATCGTCGAGACCGGCGGTCCGGTCCGCGACGACCGCACCCGGCGTCCGTGACGACAGTGGCCCTCGACGTCGGACAGCCGGTATCCAAGTTCTCCAATTCGGGCCGCAACCTTGTAGCATGCGACGGCCGGCAGTCGGAGCGCGGCTCTGGTACGACTCGGCGGGCGGCACCGCCGGGTCGGGCGGCCGGGGCGCCGGTCAGGCCGGGGCCGGAATGAGAGAGGAACCTGCTCGGCGTGTTCCAGGAACCGGAGCGGACCCGGACGACCGGCGGAAACCCAATTGGCGGAGCGCCAGGCGCCGACCCGCCGGAGGCGTGGGACGCGGAGCTGGCCAAGGCCGTGCGGCACGTCGCCGTGCTGCGCACCGGGTTCTACGTTGTCGTGCTGTTGGTCGCGCTCGGCGGCCAGGTGTCCGGGGCGATGGAACGGCTCGGCATGCCGTGGTACGTCGCCCTTCCCGCCGTCGGGGCGTTGGAGCTCGGCGGCGTCGTGGTGCTGGCGAACGCCGACGTACGCCGCCGACTGGGCGAACCGGCGATCCTGTCTCGCGTGCTGTCGGCCGGTATCGCCGCCGCCGCGGTCGCCTTCAACTGGCTGGCGCACAGCAACCACCTCGAAGGCGGCTTCTACGCGGGCATGTCCCTGCTCGGTTACCTGGTGTGGCTGATGAACACCGAGAACCAGCGGCGGGACCGGCTGCGCGCCAGAGGACAGCTACCACCCACGACGCCGGCCTACGAACCGGTCGGGCACTGGTTGCGACACCCGTGGCTGACACGCCGTGCCCGCTCGCTGGCCAAGGCCGACCCCAGCCTCGGACTGTACGGCTCACTCGACGCGGCCCGCGCGCACCTTCGCGCCGAGCGGCGGCAGGCGGCATTGAGCAAGGTGTTGCACCGCAAGATCAGCCGAGCGTTGGACGCCACCACCGCGGACATCGCCGTAGCGGTGTACGACCTCGACGAGATCGCCCGACGGCTGGCCGAGCAGGCGGACTACGACGGGCTCACCGCGCTGATCGCCGCCGATCTGGCACCTGCGCGCGTGCTGGCCGGTAACCTGCCGGCGCGCGGCCGCCGGCGGTGGCGTCGTACCGGTCAACCCGACCCCGGCGCACTAGCCTCGGCCGCGCGGCTGCTCGCCGACCCGCCGGCCCCGGTCCCGGACGCCGACTCCGTCGCACCAGCCTCGACCGCGCGGCTGCTCGCCGACGCGCCCGCCCCGGTCACGGACGCCGCCCACGCGGCGGCCCGGGCCTCCGGCGGCCCAGCGCGGCCTGAGTCGGCCGGGGACGCCGTCCAGCAGGCAGGCGCCGCCGAGCAGGCCGGAGACGGTGCCGAGCGACCGGGATCGGAGCGTTCTCGGGCGGCGACGCCGGACCGTGCCGACCAGCAGTTGGAGCGGTCCGAGAGCGGTGGCCAGCTCACCTCGACCTCGGATCAGTCCGACCCGCCTCGCGCCTCGGACTGGGCGGCGCTGCACGCGGAAATCGCCCCACTCCTGCCGGCAGCCGCACCGCGCCGAACGCCGCGCAACACAGCAGGCCGCTCGGCCACCAGCCGGGCGGAGGCACCGTCGACCGTGGACGCGCCGGGCTCCGTCGAGGAGCCCGGCGACGCCGTGCCGCCGGCAACGACCGGCAGGGCGACAGCCATGCCGCGAACCGCGACGGGACGGGCGCGTGTCGCCCGAGTCGCCGACCGGGCGGGCGAACCAGGGCCGATCGCGTCAGCCACGCGAGAGCTGCCCCTGGTGGTCGGGCGGGATCTGCCGGACCTGGTCGACACCGCGGCCAGCCGGACCACCCCACCCGTCGCGGCCCCCGACGCCGGGGAGGGGACCAGCGAGCATCGAGCAGCTTCGCGATCGCGGCAGCGCCCGGCGGGACGACGCGGGCCCGCGACCGAGCTCGCGGACCGTCCGGCATCGGCCGAGCACCCGGTCGGCTGAAGCCGGTCGGGCGGGGTCGCCCACCAGTTGGCCGACGACGCTGCGGTGGGCGCTCCGCCAGGATGGCCTCGGCGATCGCGGCCGGGCCCTGGTGGTCGCCGCCGAAGGCTTCGCGGTCCGGGTCGAACCGGTCAGCTGAGCGGCGTCGTCGGACCGTCGAACAGCCTCGCGGTGAGTGCGGGGCGGGCCGGCGAAGGTATCGAAGTTTATCTAATTTGTCGTTCCTCGCTGCATCTGACGGTGACCGGTCGCGCCGGACGTATCAACCGTGCCGTGCCGCGCTCCTGAACAACGTCATCGCGTCGGCCCGGTAGGCGACAACGCCGGGTCGGCGGTCCCCCGACGATGGGAGAAGCCTGTCATGGGCAACGTAGGAAGACGAGTCCGCCGCTCGGCGCTGGCCGTGCTCACTGGCACGGCGCTGGCCGCCCTGCTGGCGGTCACCACGGCCGCCGCCGCGCCGGTCGAGGCGCGGCAGGACAAGGCCGCAGCGGCCCGCACCGACGTCTACATCCGGGACGTCGCCGCCGATGTCGGCGTCCAGCCCCACTCGTTCAACCCGCTGTGGGCCAGCCCCGACATCAAGGTCTGCCCGACCGCCGTCGAGTGTGCCGTCAGCCAGAACCCGATCGTCGGCGTCACCAACTACATCTTCGTCAAGCTGCGTAACCCCGGCCCGTACGGCACCGGCACCAGCAGCGGCGTGCTGCGGGTCTACCGGACGACGCCGGGTGGTGGTGCCGTCTGGCCGACGCACTGGACCCAGATCGGCGCGATGAACGTGACCGTCTTCGCCGGCACCACGACCGTGACGATCCCGTGGAACGGGGTGCCCGGACCGGGCCACTTCTGCCTGCTGGCCAGGTGGGTGTCGGCCACCGATCCGATGACCTTCGAGGGTCCGGACATCAGCACCAACACCCGCAACAACAACAACATCGCCTGGCGCAACGTCGACTCGGTGCGGCTCGTCGCGGGCGGGACTCCGGTCGTGCGGCCGTTCGCCATCGGCAACTCGCTCCGGGTGCCGACCAAGAACGACCTGGTCTTCACGCAGCCGGGGGAGCCGATCCAGGGCGTGGGCGGCCGGGTCGTCGTCGACCTCGGGCCGACCCTGTTCGAGCGGTGGCAGGCCGGCGGCAAGGTCGGCACCGGCGTACGCGAGGTCGGCAGGAACCAACTGGAGGTCGTCGAGCCGGCGAAGGCCAGCCTCGGCAACCTGCTGCTGGAACCGGGTGAGCGGGTCGAGTTCTCACTCGCCTTCGCGGCCGCGGCCGCGTCGGACAAGGAGTTCGCGCTCGACGTGACCCAGTTCGGCCCGGACGCCAGCGGGGCGGAGCGGACCGACCTCGGTGGTGTGGAGTACCTGATCAGCGTCGGGAAGCAGTAGTCCCGGCCACCAGCGGGGGTCGTGGGCCTGGGCAGCCCGCGACCCCCGTCGCCGCGCGTTCGCCGGGACGGTTCGGGCGTCCCGGGTGCGCCGGTCCCGGGTGGACGGTGGGTCAGCGCAGCGAGACCCAGGTGGTGGCCACCGAGTAGTCGTCGGTGTGGGCGTGCAGCCGGACCGGGCCGGGCGGGGGAGCGTCCAGCGAGAAGAAGCCCACCGCGTCGACCGGTGCCTCCGCGTACGTGCCCGAGGCGGTCTGCGCGGACACCCGCCCACCCCGGGGCGGGGATAGTTGACCGACGACGCCGGCGTCGGTCACCTCGATCTCCAGCGTCACCACGGCACTGCGGAACGACAGCGTCCGCGTCGACCCGGCCGACCGGGTCAGCGCCGGGGCCGCGTCGCACGCCGAGTCGAACGTCAACTCGGCGAGCGCCACCTCCGCGTCGACGTTCCGCCAGGCGAACGCCGCCCGCGCGGCGGTCAGGAACTCCTCCGGGACCGACCCGCCCTCTCGCAGCGCCGCACCCAGTTCGGCGGTCAGGGCCGCGTCATCGGCCGGCGGCAACGGCTCCATCGCGTTCACCTCCGTTCGTCCGGGTCGCGGCCGTTCCGAGGAACGGGGCGAGCGCCGGGCAGTCCCGTAGCCGGCGCAGGCACCTGGCCTGAGTCGGCCCGATGCTGCCAATCGGCACGCTCAGCCGTCCGGCGATCTCCCGGTAGCTGGCCGGCGGGTCGGCGGTCAACAGGGCCAGGAGCTGCTGGCAGCGCGGCGGCAGCTGCGCGAAGCCCTCCCGCAGCGCCTGCCGCCGCTCCGCGCGTAGCAGTTCCTCGTCGGGGGCCGCCACGTCCGCGGTGCGGGAGAAGCCATGGTACGCATCCAGCGCGTCGTCGTGCGGGTCGAAGAGCTGGGTGCGACGGCCGAGGCGGGACAGCCGGTAGCACTCGCGCCTGGCGGTGGTCGCCAGCCAGGAGGCGAGGGCCTGCGGGTCGCGTACCCGGGTCAGCTGCTCGACGAGACGCAGCCAGACGGTCTGGTTGACGTCGGCGGCGTCGGCGCGGTTCAGGTCGTACGACTGGATCACCGAGTAGACGAGCGGGGTGTACCGGTGGACCAGCTCCGCCCACGCCGACTCGTCGCCGCCCGCCGCGGCGGTCACCAGGTCGGTCGTACTCGGGCCGGTCACGGCGACGCCGTCCGCCGGCTGCTGCGGCACTGCGCGCTCGCGGCCCGCTCGCTCATCCGACGAGCACGCCGTAGTCGGGGTGCCAGCGCGGCGCCGCGAGCAGCGCCAGCCGGGCCGCGTCGGCGCTCAGGCCGTCGGCGCTCATCAGGGCGGCGAGCCGACCGGAGACGTGCGCCGCGGCGAACGAGGTACCGTCCCAGGCGGCGAAGCCGTGGAACACCCGGGTCGGCAGGCCCGGCAGCGGCAACTGCCCCTCGACGTACGTGCTGTGGCGCTCGCCGACCGCGCAGACGTCGATCCACGGCCCGTACCCGCTGTAGGTGGCCGGCACCACGCCCCCGGCGCGCTGGCTGACCGCCGCCACCGCGACGACCTGGCCCAGCGCGGCGGGCCAGCTCGGCCGGCTGGTGCCGGCATTGCCCGCCGCCGCGACCACGGCGCTCGTCGTAGGTAGCGCGGCCACGGCGTTGGCCAGGGGCAGCGACGGCCTGTCGTCCTGGGTGAACCCGCCCAGGGACAGGTTGACCACCGACACCGTCGGCGCGAGGCGGGCCATCGCGGCGACCACCGACGCCTCGTCGCCAAGGCCGGTGGCGGTCAGCGCCTGCTCCGGGTCGACCTGGACCCCGGGCGCGGCCTGCCGCACCACCCCCGCGACGAAGGTGCCGTGCCCGCCCTGCAGGGCGAGCACGTCGGTGTGCACGTAGAGCGGGTCCTCGTCGTCGACCTCCGGCAGGTACGCCCCGCCGAGCCACTGCGGGTGGTAGCCGCCGGCCTGCCGCCACATCCCGGTGTCGCAGATCCCGACGGTCACCCCGGTGCCCTCACCCGCCCGGGCCGGGTCCGGCGGCGGCAGCGCGGCAACCGTCACGGGTGGGCTGCCCGGGTTGCCCATGATGTTGCCGCAGCCCAGCAGCACGTGGTGCGGCTGCACCTTCGGCACCGGCCGTCCCGGCCACTGTTGGGGGTCGCGCAGCTTGGTCACCAGCGCGGGAACGTCGGTCTCCCGGTCGAAGAGCAGCCGGGTGACCCCGGCGAAACCGTCGCCCACGGCCACCACCTGGCCGCGGGCACGCAGCCAGGCGGTGACCCGCTGGGCGTCGGCGTCGGCGGCGAGCAGCTGCCGTGGCCGGTAGAGGAACTCCCGGCCCGGTGTGGTGTGCCGACGCACGTTCTTGTCGGCGGCCAACGCCTCGTCGAAGGCGCGCTGGTAGGCGGCGTCGTCCGCCCCGTCGGCGCGGGCCGGGGCCGCACGGGACCCGGCGGCGAACGACGCTACGGCGGCCAGCGCGGACGCGGCCAGCAGTCGCCGTCGGGACAGTTGGCTGGCCGAGCGCGGCGCGGCGGGATGGTCAGGCGACACGGGTCCTCCATGCGGTCGGCAGAAGCGCCCGCCACTGGCCGGCGTGGCCACGTTCCCGGGTGTCGTCGATTCTTCCAAAGCATAGTCACGTGTCAATGCCGTTAATGATGGATGCAGATTCCCGACAGGCTCGCACAGACATTGACGGCTGGGCATCGGTTCGGGGACTCTGTGGAGCATGCCCGACAGCACCGGTTCCGGTGCCGGCACGGCCCAGGCGGCGCTCGACGCCGTCCAGCGCTACCCGCGCGAGGCGATCACGATCGCCCAGCGGGTGCTGGCCGCCAGGCCCGCGGCCGGGGCCGACGAGCGTTCCACCGCCGAGCGGGCCGTCGGCTTGGCCCTGCGGGAGCTCAACGACCTGCCCGGCGCGCTGCGCCACCTGCGCCGCGCGGTCCGGGCCGCCGGCACGCCCCGGACCCGAGCGTTGGCCCGGATGAGCCTGGGCTACGTGCTGGCCAACGCCGGCCACACCGCAGCGGCGCTGCGCGCGGTGACCGCCGCGCTGCCGCAGCTCGTCGGTGCCGACGCGGGGCGGGCCCGGATGCAGCGGGGCGTGGTGCTGCACTACCGAGGTCGTTACGACGAGGCGGTACGCGACTACGGCTTGGCCGTCGACATCGCCCTGCGCGAGGGTGATCTGTTGCTGGAGGCGCGGGCGCGTAACAACCGGGGGCTGCTCAACGCCCACCGGGGCGCCGTCGGCGGCAGCGACGACGACCTGTCCCGCGCGGCAGACGCCTTCCAACGGCTGGGCCTGGACCTCGCGGCGGCCGACGCCCGGTGGAACTGCGGCATCGCGGCCGGCCAGCGTGGCGACATCGCCGGGGCGCTGCGCTGCTTCGCCACCGTCGACGAGGAGTACCGGCGGCTCGCCGTACCCCGGCCGGCGCTGCTGCTGGACCGCGTCGAGCTGCTGCTGTCGGTGCCGCTGGTCGACGAGGCGGTGGTGGTCGCGACGGCGGCCGTCCGGGAATTGCGGCGTCGGGGCATGGCTTCCGACCTTGCCGAGGCGCTGCTGGCCCGGGCCCGCGCGGCGCTGCTCGCCGCGGACCTGGACACCGCGACCGAGGCCGCCGCCGCGGCCCGGGCCCGGTTCCGTCGCCAGGGCCGGCGCACCTGGGCCGTCTTCGCTCGGCACGTCGAGCTGCGCGCCGAGTACCGCCGGGGTACCCGCTCGGCGCCTCTGTTCACCGCCATGGCGCGTACCGCCGACCAGCTCGACGCCACCGGGTGGCCGGGTCCGGCGCTGACCACCCGGATCGAGGCCGGTCTGGTGGCCGCCGCGCTCGGGCGGCCAGGCCGGGCCCGGAACCTGCTGGAGATAGCCGCCCGGGCTCGCCGTCGCGGCACAGCCGACCGGCGAGCACAGGGCTGGTACGCCCTGGCCCTGTCGCGCCGGCTCGGTGGGGATGAACCCGGGGCCGCCCGGGCGCTACGCCGCGGGCTGGCCGTACTCGACCGGCACCGCATGTCGCTCGGTGCCACGGAGCTGCGTGCCCACAGCGGAGCGTACGGTCAGGAACTGGCGGCCGAGGGCCTCGACATCGCGGTCCGGGCGGACGCGCCGGCGCGGGTCCTGGCGTGGGCGGAGCGGTGGCGGGCCAACGCGCTGCGGGCCCGGCCTGCCCGGCCCCCGGCCGACCCCGAGCTGGTGGCGGCGCTCGCCGAGCTCCGACTGGTCAGCGGCCTGCTCGAAGACGAGGTGCTGGCCGGCCGCCCGGCAACCGCCCTGCGCGGTCGGCAGGCCCGGCTGGAGCAGCGCATCCGGGACCTGGCCCGGCGGGCGCCCGGTGGCGGCGCCGTGCTGGCCCCGCCCGGGGTGGGCGCGCTGGCTGCGCGGCTCGGCTCCCGGGTGCTGGTCGAGCTGGTGGCCCACGGCGACCGGATCCGGGCGGTGCTGGTCCGCGACGGTCGGGCCAGCCTGCACGACCTGGGTCCGCTCGCCGCCGCGGCGGACCTGGCCCGCCGGCACCGGTTCGCCCTGCGCCGGCTGGTCACCACCGGCGACGCGGCCGCCGCGCGGGCGGGGGCCGTTCACGCCGCGGCCGCCCTGGACCGGCTGCTGTTCGCTTCGCTGCGACGGCGGCTGGCCGACCGGGCCCTGGTGATCGTCCCGGTCGGGGCGCTGCACGCGGTGCCCTGGTCGGCGCTGCCCACCTGTGCGGGGCGTCCGGTGACCGTCGCCCCCTCGGCCACCGCCTGGCTCGGGGCGGACCGGCGGGAGCTGCCCACCGGGCCGCCGGTCCTGGCCGCCGGCCCGCGCCTGCCGGCCGGGCACACCGAGGTATGCCGGCTCGCCCAGGTCCTGCCCGGCGCGCGGCCGCTCACCGGGCCCGACGCCACCACCGCGGCGCTGACCGCCGCGCTGGACGGGGCGGGGTTGGTGCACATCGCGGCCCACGGCACGTTCCGCGCGGACAATCCGCAGTTCTCCACCCTGGAACTGGCCGACGGGCCGCTGTTCGCCTACGAGTGGGAGGCGGTCGCCCGACCGCCCGGCTGCGTGGTGCTCTCCGCCTGTGACTCCGGCCTGACCGGGCTACGCCCCGGCGACGAGGTCATGGGGTTCACCGCGGTGCTCCTGGCGCTCGGCACCCGGTGCCTGATCGCGACCGTGTTGCCCGTGCCGGCCGAGCCCACCACGGCACTGATGCTGGACCTGCACGCGCGGATGCGGGCGGGCGCCGGCCCGGCGCGAGCCCTCGCCGACGCGCAGCGGGCGTTCGGTGCGGCGGGCGACGGTCCCGCCCAGGCCACCGCTGCCGCCTTCGTCTGCTTCGGTGCTGGCTGACCGGAGCAGAAGCGGTCGCTCAGCCGACAGGCGGTCCCGAGCCGGCGCGGCGCCCGGACGGTGGTTCTACAGCCGCAGGTAGCCGTCATGTCGACGTGTGCGGAACTGTTCCGGACAGCTCAGACCCTTCCCCGCAGCACCAACCGCCGGCCAGGCTTACCGCCAGAACACCCAAGGTGCGCGGTGCTCCGGAGCACCGCGCACGCGGTCCTACCGCGACTCAGAACTTGTTCTTGGTGGCACGTTTGGCCGCACACACTGACTGACCGCGCGGCCGGATGTCATCGACGCCGGCCGGGCCGGATTGCCGCGCCTGCCAACCGCCGTCGCCGGTCCATCCGCCCTTGACGAGCCCACCGCCTGAGCATCGACCGCCGCCGAAGGGGACGGCACGCTACGGGCCGGATCAGAGCACGACCACCCCACAGTTCCTACCGCTGTTCTCGGTCTGGGAACTGCGGGGTTCCGATCGCGTTGGGCAGGCCAGCGCGAGTGATGTAGGGAGGCTTTGTGGTAAAGGAAAGTTGGGGCCGGCTCCGCCGGTTAGCGGCGACGATCGGGTTGATCGCCGCAGTTGCGACACCGGTCGTGGTGCTGCCGGCCAATCCGGCAAGCGCCGCGTCCACGGTGGTGTGTGTCGGCGATGGTGTCAGCGGTCGTCGGGTCCAACTCGTCTATGTTCGCCCGACCGGCGGAACCAACCGCTATCCCGAGATGGATCCGAAGATTCAGGATTGGGCGACGAAGATCGACGCGGCATTTCTGGAGGCCGCACAGCGCGGCGGTGGTGTGCGGCACGTCATTTTCGTCCACTCTGTTGCCTGCAACCCGATCGTCGCCTATGTCGAGGTGCCGGCCAGCGAGATCAACAACCCCGAGAAGGTGGCCGCCGCGATGAAGGCTCGCGGCTACAACCGGACTGACCGGATCTACGTCACGTTCTACCAGGGCACCCACGAGTGCGGGTTGGGCTGGAACGACGCTGGTGACAGCGACAGCCCGAGCTCGGGCAATCCCGCCAACTCGGGGCCCGGTTGGGCGATGATCGACGAGGGCTGCTGGGCCTGGAACACCGCCGGGCACGAACTGCTGCACGCGATGGGCGCGGTCCAGGCGAGCGCACCGCACGCCACCACGTTCGGGCACTGCTGGGACGACCAGGACATCCTCTGCTACGACGACGGCGGTCTGCCGTCGGGAGGCCTGAAGAACGAGTGCCCGACCCCGTTCGGCGACATCATCGACTGCAACAATGACGACTACTTCAACTACGCCCCAGCGGCCGGCACCTACCTGGCCAACCACTGGAACGTCGCCAACAGTTACTACCTCACCGGCTTCGGGCCGGGCGCCCCCACCTACACGGGGACCAAGACGGTCGCCACCGCCCGGGCCGGCGCCAATGCCTACGTGACGAAGTACCAGCTCCCGGACGGCCGGTGGACCCTGAAGGCCAAAGTGGTCACCAACACGAGCAGTCCGTTCTACTCCGCCGTCCTCGCCGTACGCACACCCTCCGGGGTGCGCTACGTCCCGCCCTCGGGGGTTCCCCGGGGAACGGCGGAATACGTGACGGTAGAGGCGAACACCTCGATCGAGGTCAAGCTGTGCGAGGGCAACGCCGCAGCCAAGGGCGGCTGCACCGCGGCCTGGTGGTGACAGTACCGCCGCCTCGGCGGCCGCAGTCGGGATCAGTCGGCTGGGCATAGGCCAGGTGGCGACGACACCAGAGAGCACGCCGAGGGCCCGGGTCGACAACGATCCGGGCCACCGGCGTGTGCCGCCCGCTCCCGCCGCACGCCAGCGTGCCGGCAGTTCGGGATCCGTCTGTATACCCTGTGCGGATGCCTTCAGCGAAGCAGCTTCTGCTGCTGCTCGGGGCCGCGCTGGTCGCCGTCGTGGGCGCGTTGTTCGGTTCCCCCTGGGCGACCGGGGCCGGCGGTGTCGTCGTGCTGGGCGCCCTCGCCGTTGACCCCGCGGTGACCGGTCCCGCCGTGCCCCGGTCGACACGTCTGCTGCTGCAGGGTGGCCTGCTCCTGCTCACCCTCGCGGGCGTCGTGGAGATGTGGGGATGGGCGGCGTCGTCATTCGGCGACGCCCCACCGAGCGCGAGCGAGCTGATCGCGCTGGTGACCGACCCGGCACGGCAGCGGACGCAGTTCCTGCGACAACTGGCCGTCGCAGCCTGCCTGATCCTGGCCTGCGCCTGCCTCGGCGTCGCTGTCGGGCGGTTGCCGCGGGATCAGCTGCGCCAGCTCGGCCGGGCCGCGCCGGCCGTGTGCGTGCTCACGCTGGTCACCCTGGTATTCGTCGCCCTCCTCCCGTCGGGACTGACGGCCCTGCTCGGCTCGTTCACCAATGTGGCCGTGGCGGTGATGCTCGTGCTCGGGGGGTATGCCTGGGTCGTGAGCCGCGCGGTCCGGCGTCATGGCACCGCCCCGATCGCCGCGATGGGTGCCACGCTGCTGGCCACGGCGGCCTGGATCGCGGTGGACGAAGCCCGGTGGAGCCGGCCGGAGCCGCGCGACAGCGACGTCTTCTACCAGACGGGCGTCAGTGTGTCCGTGGCCGTCGACACGGGGCTCGACGTCGAAACCGCCGTCGCCGTCGCGACGGTGCTGCTCGGAGCAGCACTGACCGTGCTGGCCTGCGCGCGGCTCAGCACGATCCACAGCGAGACGCGCTGAGCTGACACCCTTCAGCGTGTTCTGCCTGATCCCCGTCCCGTTGGGCGGGAATCGCTGCTGTGCGGGGGCAGGGCGCTCGTCGGGGCGGTGATCGCGAAGACTGCCATGTCGGTTTCGATGGATGAGACGTCGTGGTTACCAACGATGATCGTGTTGTTGACGTTGTCCTGCCGGCGGCAGCACTGCCGTGCGCGCCTTGACAGGAAGGCGGAACGGCAGGACAGTCGACATATTCATTGATGATTGGCTATTTATGCGAGGTGGGCCATGCGGAGGTCGATGACTGCTGTGGCCGCCATCGTTGTTGCCGTGGTCGCGATGATGACCGCGATCTCACACGCCAGTGCGGCGGACGCGTCGGCCGGCTGTCGGGTGAACTACGTGGTCACCAGCGAGTGGACCGATGGCTTCCACGCCGACATCGCCATCACCAACTTGGGCGACCCAGTCAACGGGTGGACGCTGCGGTTCACGTTCCCCGCAGCCGACCAGCGGCTCACGCAGACCTGGAGCGCCACCTGGGCCCAGGCGGGTCAGCAGGTCAGCGCGACCAATCTGGGCTGGAACGCGACCCTGGGCACCAATGGCTCCGCGAACATCGGTTTCATCGGTGCCTGGTCGGGCAGCAATCCGCTGCCGGCGTCGTTCGTGCTCAACGGCGTCGCGTGTACCGGCGGCGTCCTGCCCAGCGTGACGCCGACCCCGACGCCCACACCGCCGGTCGCTGACTACCCGGCGATCGTCACCTGGCTCAGCCCGTCCGTCGGCGCGGTGTACACCACGCCGGGCCCCGTCCCGCTGGCCGCGACCGCGACCGTGGGAGGCGGACACAGCATCACCTCGGTGTCGTTTCGGGTGGACGGCGTCACGGTGGCCCGGGGGGTGAGGACGACCGGTGATCGGTTCGAGGCGCTGTGGACACCACCGATCGGGGAGCCCGGCACCAGCACCACCTTCGTGTTGTACGTCTCGGCCAGCACCGACCAGTCGCTCTCCGGCGCAGCGCCGCCATTGCTGGTCACGGTGGTGACGCCGGCGTCCACCGGCAGCAACCACCCGCCGGCGGTGGCGCTGAGCACCCCCGGCGGGCAGACCTACTTCCTCGAACCGACGACTGTCACGCTGGTCGCCGACGTCGCTGACCCCGATCCCGGGGACCTCGTCGGCCGGGTGGAGCTTTACCTCGGCGCAACCCGGCTGGCCGTGACGCCTACCAACAGCGGACAGCGCTACCAGTTCCAGGCGGCCCTGTCGGCCGGCACGTCATCCACCTTCACCGTGCGGGTCCACGATTCCCACGGCGGCCTCGGCATCTCGAACCCGCTGACCTTCACCATCCGTTAGCGACTCGGCCCTCCGTCAAGGGATGACCGAGGTCCTTCCACTGGCCGTCGACACGTTTGCGAGTCGGCCCCTGATCGCGGCACGTCGGCCGTGCACCTCGTCAAGACGGTGCTCGGCGGACGTGGCGGCGGCAACGCCAGCCTGGCCCAGGGCGGGCAGTTAGACGGACCTGCGCACCAGGTCGTGGACCTGGTGCGGGAACTGCTGTGCTCAGCCAACTGGCCGGCATGTCTCCGCAGCACGAGTCGCCTCGTCCATGGAGCACCACCACGCCGCCGGGTAGCCCGCCGGTTCACCACGCACAACCTCATGGTGTGCCGCTCCTCGGAGCGGCGCACGCGAGGAACCACGAAACTCAGCGGTGGCTGTTCCATGCCCACGGATAAAACCACCCCGTCACCGCAGCTCAGAACGGATCTCCTGCTGAAGTACTAGGACCAGGCGGCCGAATGACTCATCGGCGGAAGGGCCGCGGACAATGGGGTTCCACCCTTCGGACGCTAGCGTGATCCCACGGCCTCGGATAGCGTCCAACGCCTCAGTCCTCACTGCCTCACGGTCGTGAATCCCGAGTGGTGTCTGAAGGAAACGCAACATGCCGCGCTTGAAAATGGCCATCACCGATTTGAATGACCACGATCTCCGTGCGCTTCTCGCGGCCAGCCCGTCCCTCGCTCAGGCCGTCGCACCACTGGTACGGGTCACGGCTGCGGAACTAATGCGGGGACGGCCCCGTGCATTGCGGTCCTTCCGATCGGAGGCAATGCGTGCCGACACCACGCGCCTGCGAGCGTGGCTTGTGCCCCTTCTGCGGGATGTCGAGGGCCGCTTCCCGAACGGTCTGCAAGAGGGTCGATTGATTTCTTCCGACGAAGGCGTGGATGCCTTGGTCGGTCACCTCCGCCAGCATGAACCATACGCGGTCGCCGTGATCTTCCTCGCCGCTGTGGCTGACGGCAGCGTGCCGGGCGGGGAGTTCCTCGATGATCGCTGGGACGAGATCGTGGCGCGCTTGACGGGCGAGGTCGTTTCCGTGCCGCATTCCAGCCTGTCCGATCCGAGCGCTCCGGATCTGGGTCCGCCTGATACCGCCTCGCCCGATCCCGTCAAGTTGCTCGACGACCTCGTGGCGGCGGTGGCCGAGATCCGGGCCGAGGGTGCCGAGGTGGCGCGAGCTCTGCGGGAGGAAGCGGACACTATTGACTCGGTTAGGCCGACAGCGGACTCGCTTGCCGACCTCACGGGCTGGTTTCAGCGCGCGGATGAGGTCATCAGGTCCATCGGTGCTCTGCTCGGGAAGGAACCGGAATCGCTGGCCGAGGCGGCAGTTGCGCTTGCGGAACGGCAGGAGGCGCTCCATGAGGCCGATGAGCGCGTCCGGCGAGCCGAGGAGGAGCGCCGCAAGCAGGACGAGGGACGACGCGTCGTTACGGAGGCTGCGGCCAAGCTGCGCGAACTCGGCCTGCACGGCCAAGCCGACGAGATTCTGGCAAAGCTCGAGGCCGAGAAGCCTCCGGTATCCCATACCCCTGGCCGGGACGACGGGCCGAACGAAGCGCCGGCCGACGTCCTACCGGAGGAAGTCGATGGGATTGCGCCGGATCGGCCGATGGATCCGGCATCCATCGAGGAGCCTTTCGCTCCAGAGCAGGCCCAGCAGGTAGGCCCCGAACAGACCGATGTCGAAGCTGTCGTTGAGGTTCCTGAGTCCGCCGAAGCCGTGGTCGAGTCCCCCGACCACCCAGTCGGGCTCGACGGCATGGGGGTCGATGTGTTGGCGTCGCCCTGGGACGAGGGTGAACCACCGCCAATCGTGAATCTGTTGCTCAAGGAGGAGTACGGGCTGGCCTGGCTGCTCACACGGGCAGCGGGCGAATCGAGGGTGCGCCGCCAGGCCCTGCATTTCTTCGCGGCCGCGATGAGCTGTGACCCGGCCGATTTGGCGGCGAAGCAGGCTGGTTTCGCCCCGGACGAGGAGGACGTCAACACCGCAAGCGTGGATGAGGCCCGAGTGCTGCTCGCGGCGTGCCTGCGCTTCGGGCTGACCACCGGTTACTCCCCGCTGGGGCTGCAGCAGTTGGTGGACAGAGCCAGCATGGAGTCCGAGCCGTCCCACGAGCTTGTGGTTACCGCGGTCCAGACGGTCCATCGTGGACAGGTGCGGCTCGCTGGCGACGACACCAGCTTTCCGCAGATGCTGGAGCAGTGGTCGGGTCTGGCCACCGCGGCAGAGCAGCTGCGGCAGTCGTTGTTACTCCGCAACATCAAGATGCACCGAGCCACCCGGATCCTGCACGACTTGGTGAAGGACGGCAACGAGCTGGGCACTGCCCTTACTCAGGTCGCGCAGCTCGCCGACGCCGGCCCGCCGACGAGTGGCAGCCCGAACGAGCGGATCAAGCAACTCCAACGGCTCGCCGCCCAGCTGCACGATCGGTCGAAGGTGCGCGGCCTGATCGACAAAGCTGATGCCCGTGTCAGTACCAAATCGCAGCTCCGCAACGAGATCGTGGCGAACGCCAGGACCCGGCTAGAGGCGTCGATCGACGAGATCCGCGATTTCATCGAGCAGGCAATGGGCCTGTACGCGGAAATCCGGCAGCCCGACCGCACGATGGATTTCCTGCAGATTGACGCGCTGCGCCGGGCCTCGAGGCAGTATCGGCAACCTGCGGCGATTCGCACGGTCGGCTCGGCGGCACTGCATCAGCTCGCCCTCTGGATCGCCTCGGAACCCGCCCCGGTCGGTGTGCACACGGTCGAATCCCTCGAACAGCACGCCGCGCGGTTCGTGTATGAAGTGGACCGGGACGAGAACGGCCGCCCCGCCGAGCAGATGACGTTGCAGCAGCTGCGGGGGGTGCTCGCCGGAAGAACCCTTGCCGAGGCGTTGCGTGGCCATCTCGGGCGGGGGAACGTAGCTCTGGCCCTACGACTGCTCGACGAAGCCAGCGGGACCGAGCAGAACGATCTGCGGCAGGCCTGCCAGCAGGCCCGGCGGGACCTGAGGCAGCGGCACAGCAAGGCCGTGGCCTCGGTGGAGTCGGCGATCGCGAAACTGCGGTCGGTGGGACGGGACGAGACCGCGCACCGACTCGAGGAGGACCTCGAAGGGCTCCGCGCAACATTCGTCGACCGTTTCGATCTGACGATGGGGCGTCTCGACGAGGTGCTCCAGGAGGCCCGGTCGAAGCTCACGGAGTACCGGGAGGAACTGCGCGAGCGCATCGGTGACGTCTCCCGGTCGCCGATCGACGCGACCCGCATCACGAACTTGCTGGACAACGGCGATGAGGTCACCGCCGAGGAATTCCTCACCCTGCTGGCTGCGGGTCAGCAGCTGCCGCAGGATGACGCCGAGCCGATCGACGACGACTTCAAGGCGTTCTTTCCCCGGGTCGTCGAGGTGGCCACGAAGGCGGCCGCGGATGTCGGCGATTCCACGGACGACGTCATCGCACAGCTTCAGCGCAAGCTGGGCGCCGGTGACCCGATGTCGGAGATCATCCGCGACGGTATCGCGTCGTGGCGTGCGCTACGCCAGCTCAAGATCGCTAATACTCAGGCTCCACACCTTCGCCGCCTGATCGGCGACGTGCTCCGTATGCTGGGCCTGGTGCCAGCCGAGGGCAGCTACCTCAACACCCTCTCCGACGCGCCGCGCACCCGGTCGGCGCTCTTTCAGGTACGTGCGAAGCTGTCCGGCCGCTCGTACGTGCCTCAGTTCGGCACGCAGGCCAACGGCCGTTACAACGTCGCGATCATGTGGGAGCGGGCGACACCCGGTCGTCTGCTGGGTCTGATCCCGGACCGGCTCCGCACCGGTCCCAACATCATCTTGTACTTCGGCATCCTACCTGCCCAGCAGCGGCTTCAGCTGCGGAACTTGAGCAGCCCGGGCCGCGACACCAGCGGTACCGTCCTGCTGGTCGACGAGGCGGTGGTTGGTTGGCTGGCCTCTCGGGAGGAGCCAGACTTCCGACTCACCCAACGGATCACGCTCCCATTCAGCTCGATCAACCCTTACACGCCCTTCGCCGGCGGTGACGTACCTGACGAGGTCTTCGTCGGACGTGACCGCGAAAGGGCAGAGGTGGAATCGCCCACCGGCTCGATGTTCGTCTACGGTGGCCGGCAGTTGGGCAAGTCGGCGCTGCTGCGCCGGGTAGAGAAACTCTTCACGGAAACCACCGGCCATGCGTCCACCGGCCGCCGAGTGGCCCTCTACCTCGACCTCAAGTCAGAAGGTATCGGCGAGTCACACGAGCCCAAGGAGCTCTGGGCCCTGCTCAACCGTCACCTCAAAGCGCTGGAGGTGCTGCCGTCCGGGATGGCTGCCAACGCCGGCCCGCAGGTCGTTGCCGATGGCATCAAACGTTGGCTGGACAAGCACGAGGCTAACCGGCTGCTCTTGCTGCTGGACGAGGCCGACTTGTTCCTGACCGCCGACTTCGCTCCGAAGGACTCCGACTCCGGGGCCCGCTTCCAGACGCTCCAGCGGTTGAAGAACCTGATGGAGTCCTCCGGCCGCCGATTCAAGCCGGTCTTTGCCGGTCTGCACCAGGTACAACGGTTTCACGACTCGGCCAATACGCCGGTGGCGCACGGCGGCACCGACATCCTCATCGGGCCGCTGCGCGCGGCCGAGGTGCGCAAACTGGTCGCGGAGCCGCTGCGGGCAATCGGGTACGAGTTCGAGCGTAACGAGCTCGTGTGGCGGGTCGCCGCCTTCACCAACTACCAGGCCAGCCTGGTGCAGATCTTCTGTGAGGCTCTGGTCAACCACCTGCGCGAACGCCCGCTGTCGTCGTCCGGCAGCCGAGTAACCATCACCAGCGAAGACATCGACGCGGTGTACACCAACCGAGACGTCCGCAACCTGATCGAGCAGCGCTTCCGTTGGACCATCAACCTGGACAACCGGTACCGGGTCATCGCCATCGTGGTCGCGCTGCTGAGCAACGAGTCGCCGGCCGCCGCCCGGTTCAGCCCAGAAGACCTGCGCGAGTACTGCGAGACGTACTGGCCGGAGGCGTTCTCCAGCGACGTGCTCACTCGGAAGGAATTCATCCGCTATCTCGACGAGATGGTCGGGCTGGGGGTGCTGCGCCGCAGCGGCGAGTCGTACAGCATGCGCTCACCGAATGTTGCCCCCATGCTGGGTACGCAAAGCGCACTCGACCAGGAGCTGCGCGAGGCATCTACGCATTTCGAGCTCCCCTACGAGTACAACCCCACGATGAGCCGCGCGGCGATGACCAACCTCGCCCGCGGGTCCGGTCCGCGGCGCTCTCCGCTTACCGACGCGGACATCGCGGACCTGATCGGTGAGCGCAACCACGACAGCGGAAGCACCTCGCGCGTCTTGCGTACGGGCACCCGGTACTCGACCGCTCTGGTGATCGGTTCGCCCGCGCTGGGTATCGACCGCGTGGTGGAGGCCCTCACGGTGAGTGCCGCATCGCGGGACCAGCTCAACTTCGAGAGGGTGACACTCGCAGACGTGCCGCGGCACCTCACCGGTAGCAGCCGAGCACGGCACCGGTTCCTCCTCGTGGAGTGTCCACCGGGACGGCGTCAACAGTTCGAGACAGAGTACGCGCGGGCGCTCAGGGCGGTCGCCGCGCTACGCACCGTCCGCGCCATCATGGTCGTGAACTCGGCCGACTACACCCTTCCGGCGGAGTATCCCGAGGCCTCGGGTGATCTGCTGCGACTGAACTTGCGTCGCTGGTCGGCCGAGGGCTTGCGAGCCTGGCATGACTTCCCTTTCGACAACCCGCAGGAGCGGCGCCGACTGCACGAGCTGACGTCCGGCTGGCCGACCCTCGTTGAGGACGCCGTCTTCCTGGTCTCGAAGGGGCGATCAACCGAGGACGTACTGGACAGCCTCACTGTCCCCTTCAGTGCTGCCCAGCGAGCTGCGACGTTTTTGTCCGATGCCGGCCTCACCGAGCACCTCGACGAGGCAATGCTGTGGGCCCAGTACTGCGCCACCATCGACCCCGTCACCCACCGGATTGCCGTGGAGCCGGTGACCCACGGCGACCTGGAGGCCATCTGGAATAAGGACGCCGACGACGTGCTCAACCGCATGCTCGACCTGGACATCGCCGAGCAGGACGCCGAAGGCAAGGGCTGGCTGCTGGACCCCATCGTGGCAGCCGCGCTGCTCAGCCGGGCCACGTAACCGATGGACGATGACATCTGGCGACTGCCCGGACCGTCGCGCATGGTCGCCGAAACCGTGCGGGAAGTGACCCGCGGCCGCCACACCGCAGTGGTCCTTCCAGCGGTCCTCGGCGATGACAGGGACTTCGTGTCCGGACTGACCAGTTCCCTGACCACCGCGCTGTGGGCGGCCAACGAGTATCCGCGACGGGTTACCACAGATGAGGAGGACGCCGATCCGTTGGCCTGGCTGGCCCAGGCCCTGGACGTCGACGAGAGCCCGCTCAGCACGTCTCGGTTGCTCGACCATGACGAGGCCGCGGGTAAGACGGCCGTCTTCGACTGCACCCCGTTGCACCCTAAGCTCCGCCACGACGTTGCCGACACCGTCACCCGTCTGGTGACCGAGTCCAGGCCCCGTCCTGCAGAGCACCGGCCCCGCCTACTCCTCGTCTGTACCCGCGACGCCCTACCGCGTCTCGGTGCCGACCACACCGACGTGACGTTCGAGGCTCTCTGGTGGTGGGGACGCCTGACGAGGTGGGACGTCGCGGCGCAGATACAGCAGACGATCGAGGCACGGTCCGAGCCCGGCGTCCTACGAGACGTACGCCTGGAGACACTGATCGAGGTCTGCCGGTGGGACATACGTCTGGCCACCGCCCTTGCTGGCGGATGGGACGGGGACCCCGACGTGCTGCCAGCACTGATCGATGACGTCGCTGCGCCGGCAGCCGCGAAGTGCCCGCCCGTTCGGCTAGCGCGCAATTCCGGGCGAAGACCCACCGGCGACCTGGTCGACTACTGGGACATCGGCGCCGTAGACCTCTGGCACGACGAGTGCGTGCCGGCCGTCCGGTCAGCCACCGACCGGGCGAAGGCGATGCGACACGCCATCTGGGCTGCCCAGGCCCGAGTCTTGCTGCCCTGGATCGAGACGCGCCGCCAAGCGGTCGCTGCAGACCTGCTCCGGGCACGCGGGAAGACGGCGGTGCACTCCGTGATCGGCGACGCGTCCGACGTACTTGAAGTGGGTCCGCTCTTCATAGCGGTGAAGGCGCTGTCCGGTCGGAACCGGCCCGGACTGCGCGATGCGGTGTACCTGCTGTGGCAGGCGCGGAACAAGCTCGCCCACCTGCAAGCCCTGACGACCAACGAGCAGCGTGATCTTGTGACCGCGTTCGCGGGCATCAACCTGGAACCCGGCAAGGGATGAGTCTGCGGCGACCACGTCGCCTGGTCGATCGCGCCCGATCGGCCGACAATGTCCCCGTCACATGCCGATATGCTGCCCGCCGCTACACACCGTCAGCCCGGGTGACCGACCGGACGGTCACTGCCGCGTGCACGCGGTGGTGAGTCGCCGACCTGGGAACGATGCCGATCAGAGAGACGATGTCGTCGAGAGTCGCTGTCACAACGGCGAGGACGGCAGCGAGCCCGCTGACGAGAATCAGCCCGGCGGAGAGCCGACCCGCACCGGGGGCACCGGCGGCCCACCCGATCAGGCCCCCTCCTGCGGCCAGGAGCAGGACCGCGTTCCGGGCGATGTGCCGAGGCGCGACCGGACTACTGCTGTCGCCGAAGCACCCACAGGCGGTGGCGGTCCTTCTCCGCAACGCCACGACCAGGGCTGCGGTGAACGAGGTCACCAGCACGACGGACAACGTGAGGCCGACCGGGGCGGTCGCGGGAAGCGCCAGCGTGAGCGCTGATGATGCCTCCGCGACGACGACCAGTGCCGACACGGGCGTCGCCGCGCCGCGCAGGGGAGGCGCCAGCGATATCACCGACTGTCGGAACGCGCGGAACGCCGCGGGGCGATGCACCTTTCCCGCGACCGAGAAAACGAACACCAGGCCGAGGAAGATCCGGCCGAAGTCAAACAGGGAATTCACCGATGTCCACTCCTTCGACGGGGTCCCACCGGGCGGTGACACGCTCTGGGGTGGCGGCGCCGGGCCGGCCCGGCGCACCGCAGGCCGTGCCGACTTCTGTGGTCGGGCGCCGGCTGGCCATTCGGCGTACGACGGTGCCCAGGATGGCGCGGGTCGGAATGAGTCCGAGATGCCGGGAGTCCAGGCTCTGCGCGAGGTTGTCACCGAGCACCAGCACGTACCCGTCCGGCACGTGTTCCCCGGGCATCCCGGGAAAGAGTGGGTCGCCGGTGACGGCGACGACGCGTTTGACGAGCCAGGGACTGGTCGACGAACCAGGCAGACCCGGTGGGCGCGGATTGCGCAGCACCACGACCTGCCCCGTTGACAGGGGGTCGCTGCCGGCACGGCGCCGGGTGAGCAACCGGTCGCCGTCACGATAGGTGGGCAGCATGCTTGGTCCGCGCACCTCGGTGACGATGAGCCGACGACGGATCCATTCGACCGCGCCGAGCAGAAGCACCAGCGGAGGTACGACCATGAGGTACTCGCTCATGTGGCCACCTCGATCCGTCCTCGCTGGTAGCCCGACGACTGGATGGCGAACAGGCGCGCGTAACAGCCGCCCAGATCGATCAGATCGTCGTGGGTACCCCACTCGACGATCCGTCCCTCGTCCAGCACGGCGAGCATGTCCGCGTCCCGGAGAGCACCCAGCCGGTGCGAGATGAGCAGGCTCGTCCTGCCGGCACGGTGTTGCTTCAGCCGGCGGTGGATGTCGTACTCGGCTTCCGGATCGAGGCTGGCGCTGGGCTCGTCCATGATCAGCAGGTCGCGGTCGCCACGCAACACCACGCGGGCCAGCGCCACCCGTTGCCACTGGCCGCCGGAGAGCGGGGCACCGTCGGCGGGCTCGTCGCCGTCCACGTCGAAGAAGCTGCGGGTCAGCAGGGTGTCGTACCCCCGGGGAAGCGCAGCCAGCGTCTCGTCGACACCAGCGCCTTGCGCGGCCTGCCGAATCGCTCGCCGGTCCGCGAGCCGGGCCGGATCGCCGAGCCCGATGTTCTCCGCGGCGGACAGGTCGTAGGCCATGTAGTCCTGGAACAGCGCGCCGATCCGCTCCCGCAGCTGCGTCGGATCCATGTCGCGCAGGTCCACCCCGTCCCAGCGGATGCTTCCGCGCTGTGGGTCGTAGAAGCGGCAGAGCAACTTCACCAGCGTGCTCTTGCCCGACCCGTTCCGACCCACGAGGCCGAGGGACTGTCCGTACGGTATGGACAGGTCGACCCCGCGCAGCACCCACGGTGAGTCCGAGCCGTACCGGAACCACACGTCCCGCAGCTCGATCCCCTTGTTCAACGTCGGGACGGGGGTGGGGCGGGCGCGGACGACAAGGTCGGGCGGCGTTCGTTCGACGTCCTGGAAGTGCTGGAACAGCAGCAGGTGCTGGTGGGTCGAAGCCACCTGGTTGACCAGCGAGGCGGTGCCGGCCTGCACGCCCGCGACGGCCGCGAGGAAGATCGCGATGTCGCCGACCCCGATGGTTCCGCCGTGCACGGTGGAGACCGCCCAGATGATCCCACCGCCGTTGATGACGGCGTAGAGCAGTCCCAGGGCCGCCTGCACCCGAAGGGCCCGGCGGTCGAGCCGGCGGCGTTCGACGTCGGCCCGTCGGCGCTCGGTCAGCATCCGGTGGCGCAGGAAGCCGCCCAGGCCGAACAGCCGCAGCTCCTTGGCCGCGTCGAGGTTGGCCATCAGATCGGCGTAGAAGAACTCGCGCCGCTCGGTCGGCCCAACTCGCCACAGCATGGCGGCCGTTCGCTTGGCCAGGGTGAGTTCGGCCAGGAGCGCGGGGATCGCGCCGGCGAGAACGACCAGGGCCATCCACGGGCTGATGGTGATCAACGTGCCGAGGAAGCCGCCGATCGTCACGACGATGCCGAGCAGTGCGATGGCGCCCTGGACGACCGCTGGCGGTGTGGTCGCGCTGGATTGGCTGGCGAGGCGTAGCCGATCCACGAACGTGGGATCTTCGAACCGGGCAAGACCGGGCAGGCGGTTGAGCGCCGAGTACAGCCGGTCGCTCGCGGCCAGGCCGGTCGCACGGCTCAACTCGGCACGCAGGTAGTTGGTGGCCTCTGGCAGGACACCCAGGACGAGCCCGAGCAGGCAGAGGCCGACGCCGAACGTGGTCAGTCCCGCCGCTCCGGTCACGATCCGGTCGAGCAACGTCTTCAGCAGCCAGGCGGAGCAGACGGGAACGACGGACGCGACGAGCGTGACCAGGCCCAGTAGGGCCAGCGGTCCGGGAGCCGCCCGCCACGCCATCGTGAGGGCTGCCCGGACTCCGCCGGGCATCCGCCACCGGCAGATCGAGGATCCACAAGTCATGCTGGCGCCACCGCCTCGCTCGCCCGCAACTTGGTGACGACCGATTCGACAGCGGTAACGACGCCGTCCTGCACGCGCATCAGCGTCGGGGTAGCCACCACCTGGAGTGCGGCGCTGACCGGTCCGCCGAGCGGCTCGAGGACCACGTGGCAGGACTCTTCCAGCCGGGCCACCAACTCGGCGTGATCCCCGCCGCCGGTCAGCACCACGGCCACCGGGTTGTCGAGCTGGCGGGCGTACGCCACGAAGTCCGGCAGCTGGCGGTGGCACGGCTCGCAGCCGGGGGCGAAGACACCGATCGTGGCGCGTGCGGACAGCGAGTCGGCGCTGAGTGGGACGCCGCGGGTGGAGGTGGCCGAGAACGAGCCGATCCGGCTCCCCAGCGGCGTAGAGATGCGCGGCTCGAGGCCGGCCAGCCTCGTCTCGTGGTCGCGCAGCCGCCGGATCAGGGCGAGCGCGAGGGTGAGGTTGAGCAGGCCGATGACTGCCGTGACGAGCACAGCGGCGGCGGTGAGGGACATGACGGCTCCAGTCGTTGGTTGGTCAGGGGTGGCCAGAGCGGGGGGCGGGTGGCCCGGTCTGCCGACCGGGCCACCCGCCGGGCGACTCAAGCGCAGACCCACCTACTGGGGCAGTTGTCGTAGTTGGCCAGGCACTGCACCTTGCAGCCGGAGGTCCCGACGCGGCAGGGACCGGCCCAGCCGGAGAAGATGCAGGCGGCGTCGGCCTGCATGCGGGGGGCGAGGCGGCTCAGCAGCGCGTCGCCGATCCAGGTGATGGCTCTCATGACTCTCCTCGAAGCCGGCGGTCCGTGACGGACCGGGGATGGAGGCTTCACCATCGACGTCCCGCATTGGACAAACCTTGCGAGAAACTTGAGCGCCCACCCCAACGGCGGCCTCCGTCTTCGGCAGCGCAGGCATGATCGACGCCGGTGCGAGCCGGTGTGGTCTGCGCGCCCGGTGGTTACGGCTGGTGCGTCAAGGGTGTGCGAGCGTCTGGTCGGCCGGCAGCCGGTGGGACAGCGCGGCAACGCCCAGCGCGAGACAGCCGCAGAGGAACGCCAGTGACATGGCGGGCTGGCCCAGCCATTCCCACAGTGGATGCCAGCGAGGGTGCGGCTCGCTCAGGTGGTGCGAGAGCATCAGCGAGGTACTCAGCAGGATCGGTGCCCACCACATCACCATCGCGAAGCCGAACAGAAATTTCGCCGATCCCTGGGCCAGCGGACCGCGCACCTCCAGACGTCGACTGGCCCAACCGAACAGGCACCAGCCACTGAGCGCGCCCAGAACGAAGGCCACGACGCCGACGGGGTAGGCGCTCCACGGGGTGGATCGGGTCAGGGCCAGGCTCATTTTCGGTGTCGTGCTGTCGTCGTTGATGGACACTTCGAGAATGTCGTCACCACGCTGCGCGTAGACGGTGATGTTGGACGGTATCGTCGCGGGGTCGCAGCGCGGGTCGTCGGGAACGCAGTCGTACGCGTTGGAGTAGACGGCTTCGGTGTCGTCCCACCCGGAGGCCCGCAGCCTCTGTAGTAGCTCGGCGAGGACTCGCGGTCGGCTGTCGGCCGGTAGTTGCTCGAAGGACGCGCCGAGGCCGGCCAGTGAGTATTCGCCGCCGTCGCCCAACAGTAGGTCCGAAGCGGAGCTCCAGCTCAGCGGACTGCCGTAGATGATGAACACCGACGGCGGGTCATCCCTGTCGATGTGGCTCACCGGCTTGTCCGGATACAACTGGTTGACCGCGACGGCAAGCTCGTCGTGGTCGAGCGGACGGGAGCCGAGCCAGGTCAGCCAGGTGCCGAAGGACGCGGTGAACAGACCGCAGGCCAACGTGAAGACCGTCGCCCAGAGGACCACCGTACGGCTCGCGGGTCGGCCGAGGCGGGCGCGCAGACCATGACGTACGAGATTGGCGGCCACCCGCGTACCTCGGTGGGTGACTGCGGTGTCGCGTACGGTCTCGAGGATTTCGGCGCCGCGCTTGCGGCGGTAGTCGCGCGGGTAGGACAGCAGTAACCAGCGGTACACGGGGTCTCCCAGGACGCGGCGAAAGTCGGGATCAGGCGGGGTTGGGCCGTAGGCGGCGCAGCCGGGATTCGGCGGCGGACGCCAGTTGGCGCAGCCGTTCCGTCTGCATCGCGAGTTCGGCACGGCCGTCGGCGCGCAGCCGGTAGTACCGGCGCAGCCGGCCGTCGACGACGTGCTCGTGGCTGAGCTCGACCATGCCCTGCGCGGCCAGTCGGTCCAGGGCAGCGTAGAGAGTTCCCGGCAGCAGGGTGACGCGACCGTCCGACAGGACGGTGACCTCTTGGATGATCCCGTAACCATGGCGCGGCTCGTCGGCCAACGCGGTCAGGATCAGGAAGGTGGCCTCGCGCATCTCAGTCACCGGGGCAACATATATTGCTGATCAATCTATCGTCAACGCTCGCCGTCCAGGACGGCACCTGCCCGCGACCAGCTGGCCGCGCTGCTGCCCATCCCGCCAGCGGCCTCGTGGAGGCAGCACGGCGGGAGCGGTGTGCGGGTGTGGTCGAACCCACGTGCAGCCGAAATCCTGACCGGCGGTCGCACCGGAGATCCATGTTCGAATGCGAACGGTCCTGACCGTGTCGGTTCGAATGCTGGCTGCCCCGATGTCGTTTCCGATACCGATGTAACCCCAACGGCATCAGTCTGGGTTCGAACGCAGGAGGGCTAGATCAAGTGATGGAACATGTCACGACACGGGAGACGCCGTCTGGCGGCCGTCTTCCAGGAGCATCGCGCAGTGTCCGGCCGTTTCGCCGGCTGCTTGTCGCCGTGGTGGCCGCGTTGACGGCGTTTGTCGGTGTTGTCGCGGTGCGGCCCGGGCCGGCTGTTGCCGCTACCAGTGGGTTCCGGGGGATGAACTGGGCGGTGCTGGGGGACAACTTCAGTACTGGTCCTTTGGTCGTGCAGGGTTTGAGTATGTCCGACAGCAACGCGACCGTGCGGGCCAAGGCCAACGCGCTGTATGACGACATGGCGTCCAGTCTGGGTGTCAACACGGTGCGGTTGCCGATCAACACGCACACGGTGGGGACGGCGTGGTGGGAGGCGTACCGCGGGGCCATCGACGCCGCCACCGCCCGCGGGTTCAAGGTGATCCTGGCCTACTGGGAGGACGGCGCCGCCTCCGGCGGCAGGATCACGAACCTGCCGGCGTGGAACGCCATGTGGTCCACGGTGACCAACACGTACGGCGCGAACCCGAACGTCTTCTTCGAGCCGATGAACGAGCCGCACGGCTACAGCTCGGCCGAGTGGCGTACCGTCGCGGCGAACTGGCTCAGCTCCCACTCCTCGGCCCCACCCTCGCGGGTGCTCATCGGTGGTACCGGCTTCAGTCAGGACCTGCGTGACATCTGCACCGACAGCCGCTTCAACGCCACCCTGCTGTCGTTTCACTACTACGCCTTCTTCTACGGCGCGATGACCTACGACGCGTTCCGCGGCCACATCCAGGCACGCCTGGGCACCTGCGCCTCCCGGGCCGTGGCCACCGAGTTCGGCGCGCCCATGAACGACGGCCGTAACTACGCCGATGCGAACAGCACCGACAACTTCGTGCGCTACATCCGCGCCATGGCCCAGGTCATGCGCGACAACCAGATGGGCGGCACCTACTGGCCCGCCCTCGGCGGCAAACCCGGCACCATCGGCTACGACTGGTACTCCATGTACGCGCTCAGCGGCAGCGGCACCGACCTCACCCTCACCCTGCGCAACACCTCCGGCGCGGACCGGCTCCGCTACGCCTGGGGCGACACCATCGGCGGCGGCGACCCCACCACACCACCCCCGACGACGGGAACCTTCTACCGCATCGACGTACGACACAGCGGCAAGGCGATGGACGTCCAGTCACCGAACACGAGCAACGGCGCCCGCGTCGGCCAGTACACCTACAACGGCAACGCCTGGCAGCAGTGGCAGTTCCAGGACGCCGGCAGCGGCTACTGGCGGATCATCAGCCGCCACAGCGCCAAGTGCCTGGACGTGACGAGCGCCTCCACCGCCGACGGCGCCGAACTCATCCAATACACCTGCGGCAACGGCACCAACCAGCAGTTCCAAATGGTCACCAACGGCGGCTACTTCCAACTCCGCGCCCGACACAGCGGCAAGTGCGTCGACGTACCCGCCGCATCCACCGCCGACGGCGTGGTCCTCAAGCAATACACCTGCAACAACGGCGCCAACCAACAGTGGTCCCGCACGCCCGTCTGACGACCGGCAGCACGGTTCCGCCGTATGGCGCATACCCCTGGTACCGAGCGCCACGCTCGCTACCAGGGGGTGCGCCATACCGCCTCGGCGGTGCCGGGCAGCCCGGCCGGCTGAAAAGCTGATCCGGGCCGCGCTGTGGAGCAGGCGCGATCAGGGTCGGCGGCCCCGCCGGGGGAGCCCTCGGCTCCTCACGCCGACGGCGGTGCGGTCGACTCGCGTACGCGCAGGGACGGGCTGATCACGATCCGGTGCGCAGGGCGCTCGGGGTCGGTGAGCCGGTCGGCGACGAGTCGCACGGCGGCGCGGCCAATGGACCGCCGGGGCGGACGGATCGCGGTCAGCGGTGGGCTGAACAGCTCGGCAACCTCGTCGTCGTACGCCACGATGGACAGGTCGCCGGGTACGGTCAGGTGCCGCTCCTCGCAGTGCTGCACCAACGCGATCGCCTCGGGGTCCGCATGCACCAGCAGCGCGGTGGTGCCGGTCGCCTCGCACTGGCGTAGGACGGCGTCGAGCGCGGTGTCGCGCTCCGGTGCGCGGGCATCAGGCACCGCGGCCGCGACCGTGGCGTTCGGATCAAGTCCGCATTCCGCCGTGGCGTCCAGCCAGCCGCGCCTCACGTGCCGGCTGGTGGGGCTGTTGGCGGCCACCACGAGACCGACCTTGCGGTGCCCGAGGGAGGTGAGGTGCCGTACCGCCATGGCCGCGCCGAGGGCGTGGTCGGTGACCACCGATTCCATCACAGCGTGATGGCTGCCCACGGTGGCCGTGCGTTCCAGAAGCACAATGGGGAAGCCGAGTTGATCAAGCCACTCGATCGTCCGTCCCGAGGTGGGCGCGTCCATCCGTGGGGCGATGATCAGGCCGTCGACGGCCATCCGTTCCACGAGCCGGGCGAGCTGAGGTCTGTCGTCCTCCGTGTCGTACGAGGAGCCGCGCAGCACCACGCGCATGTCAAGCTCGCGCGCGGCCTCCTCGGCACCGCGGGCCACATCCGGCCAGTAGTAGTCCATCGACGGCACGAGCATGCCGAGGGTGCGCCCGCCGAGCGAATCGACACCGGCATCGGATGCCTCGTCGATGCTCGCAGGGTCGTCCGGCGTGATCAGCGCAACCCCGCCGTGAACCCGGCTGACCAGGCCTTCAGCGGCGAGCTGCGCGATGTCTCGGCGGATGGTGACCGGTGCGGCGCCGAGTGCCTGGGACAGGTCGGAGATGCGCATCGCCCCGTCGCGTTGCAACGCCTCGAGCAGTTGCTGGCGACGTGCGACCTGCAGCGGCCCTCGAGCCTCCGCCGTACCGGCGGCGGAATTGTCCTTGGTCATGGGGCACCTCCGAGGAACGCTTCGTGCGGCGGAAGCTCCTGCACGGTGAGGATGAGCTCGCCGCGTGGGCCGAACGGCGGTGACGTCGATCGCGAGCCGGTGTAGCCGCGCTCCCCGTACGTCGAAGAGCATAGGGTCCTCGATCGAGCGCACCCTCGTGGCGCAACGGGTCGACGCCGGCCGCCAGCTGAGCCCGACCAAGCCGGCATCGTCGAGCGCGGTGATCTCGGCGCGATGCCCGGGTGGAGCGATGGCCGGACGGACCAGCGCGGCCCGCCGGGTCTGGTCGTCGACGCGTCGCAGCGCGACGACGACGGTGGCCCGGGTGAGCTGACATCCGGCCAGGTCAAGGCGACTGGGCCGGTAGAGCGGTCAGCAGCGGCCATGACTCCTCGCAGACAGAGCGGATCTGAGCGATCCTGACCGTATCAGATCGTTTTTCGGTGTTGGGTGAGCGGCCTCCACGAGATCCACGATGTTCCAGACGACATGACCAGTACAAACGCTTGCCACGCACGGATCTCGCCCCGGCCAGTGTGTGGCGTCAACCTGTGCGCCTTTGATCCGGTCTGCTCGACCAAGTTCAATGTGAGCATTGACTTGCTCTGTTGTGAGCGTTTTACTTCGGAAACCTCGCCGTTGCCCGCGCGTCACATGCGCTGGCGACGCACCGCTCCGACGCGCGCTTGTGGAGGCGGACCGATGCGACAGGACCGCGGATGATGGTTGGCGGAACCGGTGAAGCGGTGTCCGAGACCGACCCGGCTGCCCGTGCTGGCAAGCCCTGGAGCCGGGATGACTGGTTGGCGCTGGCTGACCGAATGCTCGCTGCCGTCCGGCCGTTCGCGTCGCCCGGCCACGCTCTGATCACCGTTCCTGGCCGGCCGGGGGGCTACGGACGGGCCGTCGACGGCCTGGAAGGGTTCGCCCGAACGTTTCTGCTGGCTGGCTTTCGTATCGCCGGTGCGGACGGCGTGGGTGTCGACGAGCTGGCCGACCGGTACGCGGCGGGAATCGCGGCCGGTACCGACCCGAGAGGTACGGACCGCTGGGTGCGGCTGGATGAGCACCCCCAGGCGAAGGTGGAGGCGGCCTCCCTCGCGCTCGTCCTCGACCTGACCCGACCGTGGATCTGGGACCGACTCTCATCCGAGGTGCGGGAGCGGGTGGTGGACTACCTGACCCCGGCGGTCGGCGACACCACCTACCCGCAGATCAACTGGGTCTGGTTCAGGCTGGTCGTGCAGACCTTCCTCCGCTCGGTGGGCGGGCCGTACTCGATGGACGAGATGGCGGAGGACCTGGCCACCCATGACGGTTTTGCCCGTGCGGACGGCTGGATGTCCGATGGGCCCGAGCGCGCCTACGACCATTACGTAGGCTGGGCGCTGCACTTCTATCCGACGCTGTGGGCCCGGATGGCCGGTGCGGAGGATCTGGCGGCGGGACGCCGCGACCGGGATCTGGCCGGCCTCGACCGGTATCTGCGCGACGCGGTCGCCCTCGTGGGCTCGGACGGGGCACCGCTGGTGCAGGGCCGAAGCCTGATCTACCGGTTTGCGGCTGCGGCGCCGTTCTGGGTCGGCGCGATCGCAGAGGTGCCGTCGGTCAGTCTTGGCCAGCTGCGCCGCGCGGCCACCGGCATCGTGCGCCACTTCGCCGACCACGGGGCATTCGATGATCGCGGTCTGCTCACCATGGGCTGGCACGGGCCGTGGCCGCGGCTGGCCCAGGCCTACTCTGGGCCCGGCTCGCCGTACTGGGCCAGTAAGGGGTTGCTCGGTATTGCCCTGCCTGCCGACCACCCCGTGTGGATGGTGCCGGAGGAGCCGCTGCCTGTCGAGGAGCGGGACGCCGTCCGGGCCGTTCGGGCGCCGGGTTGGCTGGTCTCGGCCACCCGCGCCGACGGCATCGTCCGGGTGATCAACCACGGCACCGACCACACGGTTGAGGGAAGTTCCGTCGGCGATTCACCGCTCTACGCCCGTCTCGGCTACTCCACCGCGACCAGTCCGGTGCTCGACGAGGACGGCTGGGTCAACCCCCTCGACCAGTCAGTCGCCCTCGTCGACAGAGGGGGCAGTGCCACCCATCGTGCCGGTATGCGCCTGCTGATGGTGCACGTCGACGGCGATGGCGTGGGTGTGGCTGGTTCGCGCGCCCTCGCCCACTGGGTAGATCCGGCCCCGAACCACCGCGACCACGGCGGTGGCCGTGCCGGCAAGGTCCGCCCGGCCGGGAGGCTGACCGTGTACTCGCTGGTCCACGGTCCCTGGGAACTGCGACTGGTCCGTGTCGACGGCCTCTTCGACGTCGTTGACGCCGCCGAGCTGCGCCTGCGGATCGGTGGCTGGGCCGTTGCCGGTGATCCGACGGCCGCCGTCGGCGGCGGTGCGGTCAGCGTGACCAGCGCGGCTTTGACGAGTCGACTCGAAGACGTGAGCGGCGGTGGCACCGTCGGTGCCAGACCTGTTCCCGACGGCGGGCCGTTGGCCGGCGGGCAGGTGATGGTGCCCTGGGTGGAGTACCCGGTTCAGCCCGGCGCGTGGGTCGTCGTCCTCACCGAGCTGTGCAGAGACCCGGCGGTCAGGGTCGGACCGGGCTGCCGGGTCGTGCTGGACGAGCACGCCGGCAGTCTTCATGTCGCAGCCGTCTGGCCGGACGGGACGAGCACCGTGACCCGACTGGACCTTGAACGGGCCGATATCGCAGGCAGTCCAGCGAAGAGATAGCAGTCCGGGCGGCCTACTCGCGGCCCCTGACCTGAAGGAGTAAGGGATGAAGCGCGCAATACTGGCTTGCGTCAGCGTCGCGACGGCGCTGACACTCGTCCTCGCTGGCTGCGGCGGCGAGGACGAGCCGACCGACCCCAATGGCCCGGTGACGATCACCTTGGCGGGTTGGAGTCTGGCGTCGACTCCGGAGTTCAAGACGCTCGCCGACGGCTTCAAGGCGACCCACCCGAACGTGACGGTGGAGCTCAAGGAGTACGCCGCAGGCAACGACTACGACACCCAGATGATCGCGGACCTGGCCGCCGGCACCGCCCCGGACGTCTACGTCATGAAGAACCTCAAGAACTTCTACACGTACCAGAGTGGTGGTCAGCTGCTCGACGTCTCCGACGCTGCCGCCGGTCTCGGCTCGAGCCCGGCGCTCGCCTCCTACCAGGTCGACGGCAAGGCGTACGCGGTGCCGTACCGGCAGGACTCCTGGCTGCTGTTCTACAACAAGGACCTGTTCGCGAAAGCCAAGGTGACGCCGCCGGACGGCAGCTGGACCTGGGACGACTACGTCGACGCGACGAAGCGACTGCACACCGGGCTGAAGGGGGCCGGCTCGAACGCGACCGGCGCCTACCAGCACACCTTCCAGTCGACCGTGCAGGGATTCGCGCTCGCCCAGACCCCCAACGCGGACCTGCTCTCGGGGGACTTCGGCTACCTCAAGCCGTACTACCAGCGGTCGCTGGACCTACAGGCGGCCGGGGCGCAGCCGACCTTCGGCACCGCGAAGACCAACAAGCTCACCTACCAGGCGCAGTTCGGCAAGCAGCAGTCGGCGATGCTGCTGATGGGCACCTGGTACATAGCCACGCTGCTCAACCAACGACAGAGCGGCGAGGCCGACACGTTCCAGTGGGGGCTCGCGCCCGCGCCGCAGTTCGACAAGTCCACCACCGGCACCTCCGCCACACCGGTCACGTTCGGCGACCCGACCGGGCTCGGCATCAACCCGAAGATCAAGAAGTCGAAGGTCGCTGCGGCCAAGGCTTTCCTCCAGTATGCGGCCGGCCCGGACGCCGGCAAGGCGCTGGCTGGTATCGGCAACACCCCGGCCCAGGTCACCGACGCGGTCACCGCGACGCTGTTCGGGCTGGACGGCGTACCGCAGGACGACCTGTCGAAGTTCGCCTACGCCACGCACACCATCAAGCCGGAGAACCCGGTGTCGAAGCACACCGCCGGTCTGCAGAACCTCCTCAACGAGACGCACTCGGCGATCCTCTCCGACAACAAGGGCATCGACGCGGAGCTGAGCAAGGCGCAGTCCCGCGCCAAGAACGAAGTCCTCAACCAGTGAGCTGATGGCGGGACCGGCGCGCCTGAGCCGCACGCCGGTCCCGCCACCACGCCGAACGCTCCCGGAGACTCCCTATGGCAACATTGCCGCGCACGAGACCCAGGAACCGGCGGCTGGTGTCGCGCAACACGGTCGCCGGCTGGTCGTTCATCCTGCCCAACTTCGCGGGCTTCGCCGTGCTCACCCTGCTACCCGTCGGTGTGCTGTTCTACATGGCCTTCACCAACTGGAACGTCTTCGGGGTGGCCGAGTGGACCGGCACCGCCAACTTCCGTCGAATGTGGGGCGACGCGAGCTTCTGGACCGCACTGCGCAACACCGTCTACTACACCGTCTTCCACATCCCGCTGACCCTCGCGGCGTCACTCGGGCTGGCGCTGCTGCTCAACCGCAAGCTGCGCGGCGTGCGGTTCTTCCGCACTGTCGCCTTCTTCCCCTACATCACCTCGATCGTGGCGATCGCGATCGTCTGGAACCAGCTGTTCAGCCCCGAGTACGGACCGATCAACGCTCTCCTCGGTGCCCTCGGGGTGGACGACGCGCCGGGCTGGACCACGTCGTCGACCTGGTCGATGCCGGCGGTCATCATCGTCGGCACCTGGCGGTACATGGGCTACTACATGCTGCTGTTCCTAGCCGGTCTGCAGACCATCCCGGCCCAGCTCTACGAGGCGGCCGAGACCGACGGCGCCACACCGTGGCAGCGGTTCGTGCACGTGACCCTCCCCGGGCTGCGACACACGACCTTCTTCGTCATCGTGCTGCTCACCATCGAAAGCTTCAAGGTCTTCGACCTCATCCTCGTGATGACCGGCGGCGGACCTGGCCAGTCGACACTGGTGCTCTCGCAGTACATCTACCAGAAGGGCTTCGAGGAGAACCAGTTCGGCTACGCCTCGGCGGTCTCCATCGTCCTGTTCGCCATCTGCTTCAGCATCACGGTCATCCAGTTCATGGTCAACAAGCGGAGGAACAGCTGATGACCGCGACCGATCTTTCCCTGCCCACCCCGGCCGTCGCCGCGCCCGACAACCGCAACGCGCCCGGCCGACCGGTCCGGTCCCAGGGCTGGCGGCTCCTCGGGTACGCCGCTCTGGTGGTCGCGGCGGCCGGGCTGCTACTGCCGTTCTACTGGATGGTGGTGGCGTCGTTGAAGACCAACAGCGACGTCTTCACGATTCCGATCACCTGGCTCCCCGATCCCGTGGTGTGGCGAAACTACCTCGACATCTGGCAGCGCTCCGATATGACGACGTGGTTGGGCAACACGCTGCTGCTGTCGGTGATCGTCACCCTCCTCCAGGTGGTGACCGGCAGCTTCGCCGCCTACGGCTTCGCCCGGGTCCGCTTTCCCGGCCGCAACGCGCTCTTCCTGATGTACGTCGGGACCATCGCGGTGCCCTGGCAGTCGTACATGATTCCGCAGTTCATCCTCATGTCGAAGCTGCAACTGTCGAACACTCTCTGGTCGATCGTCGCGATACAGGCGTTCGGCGCGTTCGGCGTCTTCTTGATGAAGCAGTTCTACGAGACGATCCCCGAGGAGCTGAGCGAGTCCGCGCGCGTGGACGGGCTCACCGAGTTCGGGATCTACCGACGGATCATGCTGCCGCTGTCCCGCCCCGCCCTGGCCAGTCTGGCCCTGCTGACCTTCGTGACCACCTGGAACGACTACCTCGGACCACTGATCTACCTGCGCAGCCCGGACATACGCACGATCCAGCTGGGACTGAACACGTTCATCTCCCAGTACAACGCCGAGTACGCGCTCATCATGACGGGCTCCGTGCTGTCCGTGCTGCCGGTGGCGGTCATCTTCCTGGTCGGGCAGCGGTACTTCATCGAAGGCATCGCCACCACCGGACTGAAGGGCTGACCGATGATCCCGCGTCCGCGCCACGACACCATCGCCGCCGTCTTCGACGGCGTCTACACCGCGCTGGTCACCAACATCATGCTGGTGCTCGGCTGCCTGCCGCTGGTGGCCCTCGCACTCACCACCGACGCCGCCCGGGCCTGGCCGCTGTACGCGCTGACCGCCCCGCTGTGCGCACCGAGCCTGTGCGGCGTCTTCGCGATCATGTCCAACTACTCGTCAGGTGGCACTCGTGGCCTGCTACGCACGTTCGGCGGCACCTGGCGGGCCACCGCCCGCCGGGCCATCCTCTGGGCCTTCGCAGCCACCGCAGTCCTGGTCGTCCTCGTCGTCGACGCGAGCGCGTGGTGGGGCCACCGGATGGGCGCGCTCACGCTGCCGATCCTCGCCGTGCTCACCGTACTCACGGCCGCCACCGCGCTGCTCGGCCTGGTGACCATCGCCGAGCGTCCCGCCGCGCGACTGCGCGACGTGGCCCGCGTGTGCACGTACCTGGCGATGCGCCGTTGGTATCTCACCGCCGCGTCCCTGCTGGTCCTGGCGCTGCTGGCGCAGCTCTTCGTGGCCCGTCCCGCGCTGGCGCTCGGCGTCGCGGCGGCACCGTTGCTGTACGTCGTGTGGTCCAACAGCCGGTACAGCCTGCGGGCCGCGCTCGATCCACCGGCGGCGGCGGCCCCGAGCACCTGATCTCTCCACCCTCCCGGCGATCGAGCCGGGACGCCGACGAGACACCTGCCCGGCACCGCTCCGGACACACGAGGGAGAAGAACACCCATGACGGCGACCAACGTCCGTCCCAGCCCAGACGCCGAAGCGATGGCGGCCGCGGTGACCGCCGCGATACGTACCATCGAGGCGAACATCGACACCTTCGGTACGCGGTACCCGGCGGACACCACCGTCGCCAACCGCTACCCGCTACGACCACCAACCGCCGGCCAGCCCGAAGGCGCCAACGTCGGCTGGACGACCAGTTTCTGGCCCGGCATGTTGTGGCTCGCGCACGACCTGACCGGCGACGAACGCCACCTGCGGGCGGCACTGGCACACGTCGACAGCTTCGTCGACCGCGTGCACGGTGGCATCGACCTGGATACCCACGACCTCGGTTTCCTCTACACCCTCGCCTGCGTCACGCCGGCCCGGCGCACCGACGACCGGCGGGCCCGGTCGGCTGCCCTGGCCGCCGCCGACCACCTGATGACCCGCTTCCTCGAACCGGCCGGCATCATCCAGGCCTGGGGCGACCTGGCCGACCCTCGCCAACGCGGCCGCACCATCATCGACAGCCTGATGAACACTCCGCTGCTCTACTGGGCCAGCCAGACCACCGGCGACGACCGGTACGCTGCGGCCGCCCGCCGGCACACCGCCCAGCTGCGCGAGCACATCCTGCGTCCGGACGGCAGTACCTTCCACACCTTCTACTGGGACCCGGAGACCGGCGTACCGCTGCGCGGCGAGACGGAGCAGGGCCACGGGGACGACACCTGCTGGGCCCGTGGGCAGGCATGGGGCATCTACGGCTTCACCCTGAACCACCGGTACACCGGGGACCCCACCCTGCTTGCCGCCGCCTCGACCTGCGCGGACCATCTTCTCGCACGGTTGCCGGCCGACCACGTCGCCTACTGGGACCTGGAGTTCGGCGACGGCAGCGACCAGGAGCGGGACAGTTCCGCCGCCGCGATCGCCGCCTGCGGGCTGACCGAGCTCGCCGGCAGCGTCGCCGACCCGGCGCGTGCGATCGGCTACCGCGACGCGGCCCACCGGATCCTGCGCTCCCTGGTGGACAACTACGCCAGCGACGGCCACCCAACCTCGAACGCGCTCCTCCTGCACGGCGTCTACGACAAGCCCAAGGGCGTCGGCGTCGACGAGGGAAACCTCTGGGGCGACTACTTCTACCTGGAGGCTCTCACCCGCGCCACCACCCCCGGCTGGACCAGTCCCTGGTGACCCGCACCATCCGTACGAACTCTGGAAGGCGATCATGAATCACCGGTACCACTGCGTCATCCCCGCCGCCGACGGCCACAACACGCTGCCCTTCAATCCCTGCCGACTACTGGACTTCGCCCTGCTGAAGCTGTCGGCCGGCCAGACCTGGACCGGTGGATCCGACGACCGGGAGGCCCTCGCGGTCGTTCTCGGCGGCACCGCGAACTTCACCGTCGCCGACCACCACTTCCCGCAGGTCGGCCAGCGTGCCGACGTCTTCTCCGGCAAGCCGCACTCGGTGTACATCCCGGCGGGTTCCCGCATCATCGTGGAGGCGGTCACCGACGTGGAGATCGCCCTGCCAAGCGCCCCCAGTGACCTGACCACCGCCCCGTACGTCATCGCACCGGAACAGGTCGTCGGCGGGCGCTGGGGGGCGGCGAACTTCGGGCGGACCTACCACCAGATACTCACCGAGATCAGCCAGCCGGACCTGGCCGCCCGTCGGCTCATCGTCGGCGAGACCTACACGCCGTCCGGAAACTGGAGCACCTACCCGCCGCACCGGCACCGGGTCGACGACCTGCCCGCCGAGGCGGCGCACGAGGAGATGTACTACTACCGGGTCAACCCGTCGAACGGGTTCGGCATCAGCCGGGTCTACACCGACGACGGGTACGAGGAGAACGTCACCATCCGGGATCACGTGATGCAGATGATGCCGGAGGGCTACCACACCGTGGTCAGCGCACCCGGCTACACCACGTACTTCCTGTGGTTCCTGGCCGGCACCCAGCGCACCCAGGGCGCCCGCGAGGACGCCGACCTGGCCTGGGTCGGCCAGGCCGTTCCGACCCTGCGCAACCTGGGACTCTGACGATGGTCGTGCCCACCTTCCGCCTTGATGGGCGGGTCGCTCTCGTCGCCCGCGCCAACCGGCGGCACTGGCCAGGCCGGCGCGACCGCGCTGGCCCCGGCCAGCGTGGGCGCGGCGCTCTTCCTCGCCTCTGACGCCGCGCGGTACGTGCACGGCGCCGTCCTCGCGGCGGACGGGGGCTGGCTCGCCCGTTAGGAGCAGACGCATCGTGGTAACCGGTCGGTTGTTCAGCGCACAACGGCAGGAGCTCCTGCTCGCCGAACTACGCGGACAGGGCGCGGTACGGGTTCGCGACCTCGCCCGCGAGTTCGGCGTCAGCGAGCTCACCATCCGACGCGACATCGCCGCCCTTGCCGAGCAGGGCCTCGTGGCGAAGGTCCACGGCGGCGCCACGCTGCCACCGCCCCGCAACGCCGTCCACCAGCGCCGACAGGCCTCGCTCCGTCTCGACGTCGGCATGGTCGTGCCCTCGCTCGACGTCTACTGGCTGCCTGTCGTGGCCGGCGCGCGCGCTGCCGCTGCCGCGCTCGGTGTCAGCATCCACCTGCGCGGTTCGAGCGACGACCCCGACGAGGACCGCCGCCGGACACACCGTCTCGTCGCGGCGCACCAGGTCCAAGGTCTGTTGCTGGCACCGAGCTCGGACGGCGACGACGCCGACGAGAATCTCGAATGGACCGGACACCTGCCGGTGCCGACCATCCTCGTCGAACGCCAGCCACGCCGGTGGACGCCGTCGACCCGGCATATCGAGTGGGTGCGCACCGATCACTCTCTCGGCCTCGAGATCGCCATCTACCACCTCCGGCAGCAGGGCCACCGTCGAGTCGGACTCGTCGTCGCGCAGGCCAGTCCGACGTCGGTCCACCTGCGGCACGCCTGGCGGACCGCAGCCGCCGATCCCCGGCTGTCCGGTGTCCTCGCCGTCGAGGGATCCGTCGGGGCGCCTGGAGACCGGAACCTCATCGGTGGCGTCCTGGGGATCTGCAGCCGTGCCGGCGTCACCGCTTTGATCGTGCACAGTGACCTGCACGCCGTCGCGGTCGCCAGGGTCTGCGCCGAGATGGGCATCGCCATCCCTGACGATCTCGCGATCGTCTCCTACGACGACGAGATCGCTCACCTGGCCGATCCCGCGATCACCGCGGTCCGGCTGCCGAAGAGTCACGTCGGTCGCCTTGCCGTCGAGCTGATGGTCTCTCGCCTGCTTCACGGTGTACGTCGGCCACCACACCGGGTTCTACTCGCCCCAGACCTCGTCGTCCGCGGGTCGTCGCTGTCTCCCACGCAACCGCACTTCACGAGTTGAATGGTTGACGTCTGTGGTCAGGGGGTTGGTCGTTCGGGACGGATCGCGTTGACTCGACCACGGGCCGTAGTTAGGGTTTACACCCTTCGTCCACTTCGGAGCGCGCCACCACCACGCCGCCAAGGAGGACCCATTGCGACTACGACAGCCAAGGTCACGTCCCGGACCGAGTCGGAAGAGTAGAGGTGTCGTCGCCCTGACCCTGGGTGTGCTCATGTCGGTTCCGATCGGCGCGACACCCTCGCACGCCGCCGTGCAGCGGCTCGATGGGGGTCTGGTGCACCACTTCGCGCTCGACGAGACCAGTGGAACGACATTGGTCAACTCGGGTAGCGCGGGCTCGGCGGCGAACGCCACCCTGGTGAATCCGGGGAAGGCGAGCCTGACCGGGGACGGAGTCAGGTTCAACCCCGACTCCTACCAGGGCGCCCTCGACGGCGCGTACGTGGCGCTGCCGAGCGACATCACCGCCGGCATGTCCAACCTCACCGTCGACTACGACGTGTGGATCGACCCGGCGAACGTCGGCGAGCACCAGATGTGGAGCTTCGGCCGCAAGTCCGGCTCGTGCGACGCCGACACCGGCGCCGAGGGCTCGATCTTCGCGTCGAACACCCAACGGTTCCGCGTCGCCGTGGGTCCGGCGAACCTGCAACAGAACCGGGTCCGCATGCGCGAAGGCGCGTGGACGCACGTCACCTACACCCAGTCGCTGAACGCGGACGGAACGAGCTGGACCGGCCGGCTCTACCTCGACGGCGTACCGCACGCGACGTCGACGAGCCTGACCACGCCACCGTCGGTGAGCTCTGCCGGAACCAACTGCAACTTCCTCGGTCGCTCCCAGACGTCGAGTCACTACTCGTTCCGCGGGACGATCCGGGACTTCCGGGTCTACGACCGGGCACTGAGTCTCGACGAGACGCTCACCCGGGCGCAGCGGACCGTCTCCGAGGGCGTCCGCGCCGACGCCGCCGCCATCGACCTCGGCCTGACCAGTGCGGTCGTACACGACATCGTGCTGCCCAAGGTGGGCTCCACAGCGGGTTCGGCCATCACCTGGACGAGTTCGGACCCCTCGGTCGTCGAGGTCCACACGCCGCCCGCTGTCGCCAGCGCCCGCAAGGTCGCGGTGACCGGCATGATCAAGCGGCCCGCGCAGGGCCAACCCGACGCGACAGCCACGCTGACGGCGACTGTCCGCAAGGGCGCCCAGGAGGTCACCACCCGGGAGATCCCCGTCGTGGTCAAAGCCGAGTTCGACGACGCGCAGGCGGTCGACCGCGACGCCTTCGACCTGACCCTGCCGGGCACCGATGACGTACGCGGGAACCTGGACCTTGCCACCAAGGGCGGGTTCGGCTCGACGATCACCTGGAGGTCGACCACCGCACTCGTCACGCCGACGGGCGAGGTGACCCGCCCGTCCTTCGGCCACCAGGACGTCGCCGGCACCCTGACAGCGACGATCACCAAGGGTACGGCCTCGCGGACCAGGTCGTTCCCGGTGACCATCACCGCCATGCCCCGTTCCGAGGAGTACGAGCGGTACTTCATGGGGTACTTCAAGGGCGAGGGGATCGCCGACGGCGAGCAGATCATGTTCGCCACGTCCAACGGGAACACCGCTCTGGACTGGACCGGGTTGACCGGCGGCCGGCCGTCACTCATCTCGCAGCTCGGCGACCAGGGACTTCGCGACCCGCACATCGTCCGCTCACCCGACGGCGACACGTTCTACATGATCGCCACCGACCTCAACTGGTACGACCAGGGTGGATACGCCATCAACGACACCCAGTACATCGAGGTGTTCGAGTCGCACGATCTGGTGAACTGGACCCCTCAACGGCACGTGAAGGTCGCGCCCGACAACGCGGGCAACGCCTTCGCGCCGGAGTCGCTGTGGGTCGAGGAGATCGGCGCCTACGTGGTGTTCTGGGCCCAGTCGCTCTGGAGCGACCCGGTGAACCGCACCGGCCAGGGCAACGCGCAGATGTGGTACGCCACGACGCGGGACTTCAAGACGTTCTCCGCTCCCCAGGTCTGGCAGGACCCCGCTCCGCTGTCGCGGATCGACACGACCGCGATCCGGGTCGGCGACCACTATTACCGGGTGACCAAGAACGAGGCCGGCAACCAGGGCTCGGACATCTTCTCCGAGAAGCACACCGACTTCCTGGACAGCAACCTCGACAACTGGACACTGGTCGCGCCGGCGCTGGGGCGGACGACGTGGGTCGCCAACCAGGGGTACGAGGGACCGGTCATCTTCAAGGCGAACCCCGGGGACACCTCCTGCCCCGGCCAGTTCTACCTGTGGGGCGACCGGTACACGAACGGCGGCGGATACCAGGCCGCGTGCCACGAGAACATCGAGGCCCCGACGTGGAACGCCAAGGCGATCACGATGACCAACGCGGGTGTCGTCCGTCCGCGCCACGGCACCGTGATCCCACTGACCGTCCGCGAGTGGAACGACATCCGGGGGATCCCGAACAGCGACGTCACGACCACCACCGAGGTGGCCGTCACGCCGTACCCGAGTAAGGCCCAGACGACCACGGCCACCGCGACGGTCACCGCGGCCGACGGGTTCGAGACCGGCGGCCAGGTGCGGTTCAGCCTCGGCTCGTGGTCGACGCTCGCCCACCTCGACGACGGCGCGGCCACCGTCACGCTTCCGGCAGGTCTGCCGGCGGGAGCCCGGGATCTCAAGGCCGAGTACCTCGGCTTCGGGTACCTGAAGGTATCGGCGGGTACGGCGTCGTTCGAGGTGCCCTCCGGCCCGGCCGCCGTCAAGGTCAAGGCGAAAGCCACGCCAGCGTCGGTCGTCCGCGGGGAAACGTTCAGGTTGGCCGTGACCGTCGAGCCGACGGGCGGACCGAAGCATCACGCCCCGACCCCGACCGGCGAGGTCACCGTCACCTTCGGCGGTACCGAGCAGGTCGTGCCGCTGGTGAACGCTAAGGCGGTCGTCGAACTGCGGACCGCCGATCTGCGCCCCGGGACCTACCAGGTCCACGTCGCCTACTCGGGTAACCCGACCTACCAGCCCCACGCCGGCAACTACCAGAAGTTGCGGGTGCGCTAACCGGCCCAGACTCCCCGGCAGGTGCGGGGATGCGCTACAGCAGCGGGCGGGCGAGATCTGTGATCTCGCCCGCCCGTTGTTAAGCAGTGCCTCTGGCAATCACCCGAGCCGCGATCATCGATGTCCGTCCAGCTGATGATGACACCTCACTTTTGTAGTTACGTGATCGACGATCTGTATTCATCTAGGAGGTTCAGTGGAACGAAGAAGATCCGTGTGGGGCCCGGTGTCTGGGATCCCGCGCCTGTCGCGTAGGCCCGCCGGGCGGATGCTTGCCGCCGGTCTGTCGTTGGTGTTGGCGGCGACGATGGCGGACTGGGTGGCCGCGCAGCCGGTCGCTGCGGCTCCGAAGCCGGCCGAGCGTGCTCAGGCCGAGCCGCAGGTGTTGGAGCGGCCGGATGAGGCGGCAGCGCTGGTGACGGCGCGGTTGACCAACAAGAAGGTTCGGATCACCGGGATGACGTCGGAGACGTCCGAGTTCTGGGCGTTGCCGGACGGGCGGGTGGAAGCGGAGGTCCACCTCGCCCCGGTGCGGATGCGGCGAAGCGGGGGCTGGGTTCCGGTGGATCTCGCCATGGCCGCCCAGCCGGACGGTTCGGTGGCACCGAAGGCTCATCCCGGCGACCTGCGCCTTTCTGGAGCACGGCCAGCGTCGTCCAATGGAGAACTGGCCTCGCTGGAGACCGGTAGCGGTCGGATGGCTCTTGGCTGGAGCGGTCGGCTCCCGGCACCGACCATCGAGGGCACGAAGGCCAAGTACCCCGAGGTGTTCCCTGGCGTGGACCTTGTGGTGGAGGCCACTCGGACCGGTGTCGAGACGTTCCTGGTGGTGAAGTCCCGCGAAGCGGCGGCGCACGTCGCTCAGGTGAGCATGCCCGTAACCGGTGAGGGACTGAAGTCGCTTGCCCGGGAAGCAAACGGCAACATCAAGTTCCGGGACGGCGGGGGTCGGCAGATCGCGTCATCCGCCGCACCGGAGATGTGGGACGCCCAGGTCGGCGCGGTGGGACGGCCAGCCGCGCAGAAGGTGGTCTCTGCCCAGGTCGGCTCCTTGACTGAGGTCAAGAATCGGGGCCGGCGTGCCGACTTCAGCCTGCGCCCGGACATGAAGTGGCTGACCGCTCCCGAGCGGCAGTACCCGGTGGTCATTGACCCGCAGCTCAACCCAGTGTTGACGACGTTCGACACGTATGTGAAGCAGAACGACGGCGTCGACCGGGGTGGTGCCAACGACCTGCAGGTGGGCCGGTCCTCGGACGGCCTCATCGCTCGCGCCCTGGCCCGCTGGGACACCACGGCTCTCGTAGGCAAGAAGATCAACTCCGCGACCATGTACTTCTGGAACTTCTGGTCGGGGACCTGCTCGGCACGATCGTGGGAACTGTGGTCGGTCGGGCCCGTCTCCGACGGGGTGCTCTGGAGTACCCAACCGGCGTGGAACTACCGCGAGGCTACGTCGACGGCCACCAAGGGCTTCAACGGAACGTGCGACGACGGCTGGTCATCCATCTCGGCTACGAGCTTCTTCCAACGCGCGGCGAATGTCGGCGACACGCGGGCCGATATGGGCATCCGGTCCACGTCGGAAACCGATACCACCGCCTTCAAGCAGTTCCGGTCCCGTAACGCGGCTGAGCCGGCCGAGGTGCCGTACGCGGTCGTCAACTACGACTCGTACACGACGGTCACCGCACGGGCGACGGTGCCGTCGTCACCGTGCGCGACCGGGTCCAGCACCCCCTATGTGAACACGAGGACGCCGCAGCTCCGGGCGCAGGTCACCAACCCCGGCGGGGGGCAGGTGAAGGCCGAGTTCGAGTGGCTGACCGGCGGTGGTACCCGGCTCGGTGGTGCGATCGTCGGACCGGGAGCGTCGGGCTCGTGGCTGGCCGCCTCGGTGCCGGCCGGCGTCTTCGGCGAGGGTGCAACATACTCGTGGCGGGTCCGCGGGACCGACGGCCTGGTCGACGGTCCGTGGAGCGGGTACTGCGCGATGACCGTGGACACCATCGCACCGTCGGCGGCACCTTCGGTGGCGTCGACGACGTACCCACAGGGGCAGTGGGCCGCAGCGGCCGGGACGGCGGGTGACTTCACCTTCGGCGCCTCCGGCGTGAGCGACGTCTCCGCCTACGAGTACGGCCTGAACGTCAACCCGCCCAATCAGACCGTCAACGCGGCCACCCTCGGCGGTAGCGCGACCGCCTCGATCACCCCGACCGCCGATGGGCCGCAGACACTGTACGTGCGCTCGCGTGACCGGGCGGGCAACCAGTCGGCGATCCAGGCGTACACCTTCAACGTCGGCTCCGGTGCGGTGACCTCGCCGAAGGAAGGCGACATCAGTGCGGCGAAGGTGGCCATCACTGGCGTGGGCCAGGCGGCCGCCACCGGTGTGACGTACCAGTGGCGGCGCGGCGACGCCGACGCGTGGGTGAACATCCCGGCCGGGCACGTCACCGTCGCTGCGGGCGGGGGTGCCGTGACCTGGCCGCTGCCGACCAGCGGCGGGGGCAACTTCCCCAAGCTCAACTGGAACCTCGAGGCCACCCTCGCGGCGGCCGACGCGGAGTCCATCCCCCGCAGTGGTCCGCTCCAGATGCGCGGCATCTTCACCGGTGGCACCGGAGGCACCTCCAGCACGGTCAAGATCAGTTTCGACCGGGACCAGGCATCGGCGGCGGCCGAGGAGATCGGGCCTGGCTCGGTCAACCTCATCACCGGCAACTACACGGTGTCCGACACCGACGTCTCCGTCGACTCGTTCGGCAGCGACCTCACGCTCACCCGCTCGTACAACACGCGGCGGGCGGGCGAGACGGACACGGCGAACATGTTCGGACCTGGATGGGTGTCCGGGGCTGTGGTCGAGGAGGCGGAGTCGCCCTACACGTCACTGACCGTGTACGGCTCACTGGTGCAGGTCGGTCTGCCGGAGGGTGACACGATTGGCTTCACCAAACGTAACGCCACCGTCTTCGATCCCGAGGTCGGGATGGAGTTCCTCAAGCTGACCTACAACTCCACCGGCGACTCGTACGCGATGACGGACGAGGACGGCAACTCGGTGTTGTTCACCAGGGTCCCCGGGAGTGCTGCGGGCAGTTACTTCCCGACCTCGGTGACCGTGCCGGGCAGCAACCAGACCACGACGCTGGGCTGGGAGAAGGCCACCGTCGCCGGCAAGGAGGTCGTCCGGCCGACCCGAATGCTGGCCCCGGTGCAGGATGGGGTCAACTGTACGACGCTGACCCGCGGCTGCCGGGCGTTGACGTTCACCTATGCCACGACGACGACGGCGACCGGCACTGCAGAGTCGGGGTGGGGTGACCACACCGGCCGGGTGAAGGAAATCGCCTTCACCGCCTGGGATCCGGACCTGGCCACACCCGCGATGCGTACCGTGCCGATGGCCCGGTACGCCTACGACAACGCTGGTCGGCTACGAGCGATGTGGGATCCGAGGCTCGACTGGAACGACGCCGGCACCCTGCGGCAGTTGCGGGAGACCTACGACTACAACGCCGACGGGATCCTCAGCGCCATCAAGCCGGTCGCTGAGGAGCCGTGGCAGCTCAGCTACACCACCCTGCCCGGGGATCCGGGCGCGGGTCGGCTGCACAAGGTGACCCGGTCGGCGTTGACCGCCGGCACCGCCACGCAGACCGTCGTCTACAAGGTTCCGGTCGCGGGCACCGGCGCGCCGTACGACCTGTCACCGGCGCAGACCAATCGGTGGTCCCAGGCCGAAGCGCCGACCGACGCGACGGCCGTCTTCCCGGCCAACCAGGTGCCGACCGGTGACCCGGCCGCCGGCACCCTGCCGTCGTCCTACGAGCGGGCCACGGTCACCTACCTCGACGCGAACGCGCGTCAGGTGAACACCGCGACACCGGGCGGGCACATCGGCGCCACCTGGTACGACCAGTGGGGCAACACGGTTCGAACGCTCACCGCCGGCAACCGAGCCCGGGCATTGGCGGTGAGTTCAACCGACGACGCGGCGGCGGAGAGCTTGCTCGCCCGCACCCGCTCCACGCTGAACACGTACTCCTCGGACGGCCAGCGGCTGCTGAGCACCCAGGAGCCGGAGCACGACGTCATGCTCCCTGACGGCACGACCGTACGCGGACGCAAGCACACGATGAACACGTACGACCAGGGTGCGCCGACCACCGGTGGACCCTACAACCTGATCACCAAGCAGGAGGTCGGTGTTCGCGTCTACAACGCCGGTGGCGTGGGGAGCGACCTTGACGTCCGGACCACCACTACCGGATACGACTGGGTTCTGCGCCAGCCGACGGTGGTGACGGTGGACCCAGGCGTTCTCGCCCAGACCACCCGCACGACGTACGACCCAGTCACCGGCCTGGTCACCTCCACGACCGCTCCCGCCGGCGGCACCAGCACCACCACACCGGCAACCCGCAGGACGATCTACTACCGGGCCACTTCCGGATCCGGCTATGCCGAGTGTGACTTGCGACCGGAGTGGGCGAACCTGCCCTGCCGGGTGCAGCCGGGCGGCCAAGCCGCCAGCGGGCCGGAACTGCCCGCGACGCTGACCACATACGACATACACAACAAGCCGCGGGTTGTCACGGAGAAGACCAGTGCGGGAACGCTGCGTACGACAACCACGACCTACGACAGTGCCGGCCGGGCGTACGAAACCAGCGTGGCGGCGGCGGGACTCGGCACGGCGGTGCCGATCAGTCGGAACGTCTACGAGGCGGCGACCGGGCGGCTGCTGCACGTGCAGTCGCTGGTCGGTGGCCTGACCACGGCGCAGGTCAGCAAGGGTTACGACGGCCTGGGCCGGCAGACGTCCTACACAGATGCCGATGGGACCACCTCCACCACCAGCTTCGATCTGCTCGGGCGGGTGGCGACCAGCAACGACGGCAAGGCCACCCGGACCTACACCTACGACGGTGGAGCCGAGCGGCGTGGCTTGTTGACCTCGGTCAATGACACCCAGGCCGGTACCTTCACCGGCAGCTACGACGTCGACGGGAACGTGACGTCGGAGACCTGGCCCAATGGCGTACAGGTCACCACGGAGACCGACGAGACCGGCACCCCGGTCGCGATGACCTACGCTAAGCCGGGCTGCGCGGCCGCCGACTGCACCCTCTACTCCGAGTCGTTGGTGGAGTCGGCGCACGGCCAGTGGCGGAAGCGCTCGTCCAGCCTGTCGGAGCAGAGTTACAGCTACGACCAGGCTGGCCGCCTTAGCTCGATCCAGGACACCATTGGGGGGCAGTGCACCACCCGGTCGTACGGGTTTAGCGCCTCATCGAACCGCATGTCGGCCAGCGCATACGGCCCAGGCGCCGACGGTGTGTGCCAAACGGCGACCGTAGCGTCGGCACGGACCTGGACGTACGATACGGCCGACCGGGTGAACACCGCCGGTTACGGGTACGACGCTCTCGGCCGCACGACGGCAGTGCCCGCGATCGACACTGCCACGACGTCAGGGGGGGACGTGACCATCGCGTACCACTCGACGGACCTGGTGGACACAATCACCCAGGGTGGGCGGACAACGGACTACGTCCTGGACGTGACCGGTGAGCGCATCCGTTCGTGGACTGACAACGCCACCGGTGCCCCCGTGCAGTCCCTGTACCACTACGACGGAGACGAGGACAGCCCGTCGTGGACACAGGAGACGGCCGGCCGTTTCACCCGACCGGTGTCAGGCCTGTCGGCGATGGCCGGCATCTTCGACAGTGACAGCGCCCAGGTCAACTGGCAGATCACCAACCTGCATGGAGACCTGGTCGCGGCGATCCACGGTGGCGACGAGGGTCTGTCGAGCACCAGCGAAGCCGACGAGTACGGCACGCCACGCAACCCCGGCGACATTGGAACACAGCGATACGGCTGGCTCGGCGCCAAGCAGCGAGCCGCGGACACCCCGTCAGGCATCATCCTCATGGGCGTCCGCCTCTATAACCCCGCCACCGGCCGCTTCCTCCAGACCGACCCCGTCGAGGGTGGCAGTTGCAACGATTACGACTACGCCTGCGCGGACCCAGTCAACGCCTTCGACCTCGACGGGAAGAAGTGGTGCTGGAAGTTCTGCGGCTGGGGACGCAACTCCGTGTGGCGAATGGCCTACCATGGAGGTCGGATGGCAGTTACTGCCGCCGGATTCTACGGTGGCTTCAGCGCAGCGCGAGGCGGGTTTCGTGGGCTCCGTTCCAGTTGGAAGACTTACAAGGCCATCAAAAAGAACGGTTTCAAGGCAACCTGGCGACCGTTTAAGAGAATGAGTTGGAAAGAGCGATTCAATTATGGCGTGTCGGCCGGTTCCGCTTGGATGGGGTTCCACGACTTCAAGAATGACTCGCGGGAGTTCCGGCGAGCGTGGGGCGACACCAAGCGGGCCGGTGGCGAGAAGTACTGCAGAGTCGCCCGTAAGGTGAGCCGCTGGGCGTCCCGAGGAATGTATTCGGGATGCAGGTGATTATGTATCGTGACTAACGACGAGCCGATTGGCAAGCGGAATCTTCGCCGGGCTCCGGGTCAGCATCCGGCGTTTCTGGCGGCGTACTTCATCATTGCCTTGGCATTCTTCTTCAATCACGAAAACGTGGTGCTGCGACTGCTCGCCGGCGCGATGATGGCCGGCCTCGCGGTGCAGTTCGCCGGCTTTCTCTGGCACCGGCTTCGAAGGAGGGCCAAGAGCATAGATCCGCCGACGAGCGATTGAGAAGATTGGCCGGCTGGCGGCGCGCGACGTGAAAGAAGGGGCGAGAGGGTTCGCGGTTCAGCCCTCTCGCCCCTTCGTCCGCATCGGCCGTGGTCGCGGGTGGCACGCTCGAATTCCCCGTCCGCGTGAGGTGTTGGTGATGTAGAGCACGAAACTCTGCCGTTCCGCCGAAGATCACTGATGCCTCTACGGTTCTTAGCCGAGATGGCAGCGCAGGCATTGAGGACCTGCCGGTAGAGCCCGGACCGGTATGGCGAACGCACCACCGGCCCGCTCGTAACTCCCGGCGAAGCCCAGACCACTGGCCGGTTCCTACAGACCAATCCGATCTGCGGCGGCAACGCCAACCCGTACGATTACTGCTCGGGCGATCCGGTCAACTGCTTCGACCTCGACGGTAAATGGAGCTTCTCCAAGTGGAGGAAGAAGGCTTGGCAGAGTACCAAGCGCTGGTGGCGATCGAACGGTAAGTGGGTGGTCGGCGGAGCGCTCGCCGTTGGTGGTGCGGCCGCCTGCCTCGCCTCCGCTGGCGTCGCATGTGCCATCATCGTCGGCGCTGTGGTCGGCGGCGCTGGTTACGGTTACAACTGCTACCACGACAGCGGCTATCGGTGGAGCAGGCGGTGCAGCGGTCAGGCAGCCAAGGGGGCGGCTTATGGCGCGGTGACTGGCGGCGCCGGCAAGTATCTCAAGCTCCGTTACGCGGGCCGGAACGTCAAGGCATCTCACCGCGGCCATGGACGCGGGGGGTACGGCCGGTCCGGCTCGCACCGCCAGCGTGGATGGCGCCAGTGGGCGAGCAGATGGTGGTGATCGACCACAAACTTTGCGGGAGGCATGATGAGCGGGCAGAGGCCAACCGTCGCCAGATGGGCCTTCTGGGTTCTCGGGATTGTGGCCCTGGCATTCATTACCCAGGTGGTCGCGTCGAGGTCCGGGAAGGAATGGGTGCAATCGGCCGGCTTTGTTCTGCTGATTTTCTTCGCGTTCTTCGCCGCTCCGCACCGGACGAAGTAGTTCAGCACGTTCTCTGACTCATCTGGAGAATGGCAACGCGCGAGTGCCGGCGGTCTCGACCGCCGGCACTCGTCGTCCGGGATGGCTCGTCCGAGGTCGGCTTACCTCGCCTGGCGGTGGGGCCAGGGTCGGGCAATCAACGGGCGGCCCGGCGCATCTCACGGCGGTAAGGAGACCGCACCGGGCTCATCCCACGGGATGTCGGCGGTACTCCGAAGGGAGGTCGCCGAACCCGAGCCCGTTCTCGTCCAGGGCGTTGTAAACGGTCAGCCAGCCGTCCGCGAATCTCAGTCCCACCGTCACGGTGCCGGCCGCCAGGTCGTCGCCGGCCCACTCGAGAAGCGTCACCGCCTCGAGTCGCTGGCCGCGCAGGGCCGCCAACACGTCGTGGACGTCATCGCGCCACCGCAGCTGGAAGCCGTCCGATGTCGGCCATTCCGGCCCTCGGGTCACGTCGATCGAATTCCACGTGATCGACAGGTCGTTGAACTTCTGGTGGTTGACTTCCAGACGTTCTCCGGTGAAGTCGAGCACCACCGGGCAATCAGGGAACCACTCGTCGGGGTCGTCATTCCACACCAGCCAGCTAGATGTCAGTCGGCGACCGACGAGGCTCCGCAGCCGGTGACCGTGACGGGCGGCGATCTCGTCGACCCCGTTGAGCCAAACCGGCTGGTAGCCAGCGATACCGAAGTCGAACAGCACCCGAGGATGATGAGTCTAGAAGGTGTCGATGACAAGTGTGATCCACTGCTCCGGCGGCTCGCCTCTGCGCTCGACGTGCAGTGCGGAGAGCCGGAAGATCAACGTCACGTCCGGCTGGCCCCCTAGGTAGGTGATGAGCAGCTGGCCCGGGGGCGTCGCCTGGAAGGCGGGGTCGCGGAACTTGTCCCTGACGAACCCCAGGTCGAGGCCACGGCTGAGCCCGGCGGCCGCAGTGGTGTCCGCCTGTGGGGACAGCGTGGCCAGGAAGTGGCGGGCGATGTCGAGCCCCAGGGGATTCACACCGTAGGGCTCGCTCAGAGCCCAGCTCTCGCGCAGCGCCAGCGTGGCCCGGACGATCTGGCCCCTGTCGTCGAGGTGGAAGCTGAGCGCGACCGAGTCAGCGAAGTTGCCGGGCTCAACCTCGATCCGGGTCTGGCCGGCGTCATCCTTACCGCGATGCCGCTCCTGCAGGCCAAAGAACGTCCAGAAGTCGGTGGCTGTCAGCTCGGCGTATCGGACCGGGCCGGGTCGGCCGTTGACCCGCTCCCAAGTGCTCGGCAGAACTAGTAGGCCAACCAGCACCGAGGCCAATTCCGTGCTCGTGACGGACCAGAGCTTTCCGGCGGGTTGGGCGTCCACCCCGGCCGCGTTCTGATGCAGGCACAGCAGGGAGTCTCCCGGCCACGGGTCATGGTACTGGTACCTGTCGACGGCCGGGTCGTACCCGACAAGAGTGACCGCGTGCCCGGACCTTCCATCATGGACGAAAGCTAGGCTGCCGAAGCCGTCCAAGGCGACCATCTCGCTCAGCCGCCCCATCATCTCCTGGCGGCTCAGTGTCACCACCGTCGGTATGGTGTCCGCACCGGCCGGCGGGCGCCCATCTACCAGCAGACACACCATTGGTATCGCGAACAGGGTGTAGACGTAGTTCCAGGACTGGCCGATGGTGGCCCCGGCCTCGGAGCCATAGCGCTCGGGGCTCTCCTGTTGAAGCTGCGCTGCTACCTGCTCCAGGGCGACCACCCATCCGGCGCGCTGATCGTTGCCGGACGGTCGCGGGACGGTGACTCGACGCCGACGGCTGATGGCCGGGTCATGTGTCGAGGGGTCCATGCTCTGTACGGTAGCGAGTAGCATCCCGATCGATGAACCAGTCGCCGTACCGCTTGCAGGGCCACGAGATCAGTGTCTGCCCGCACTGCCAGCAGCGGCATCGGTACGCGTTGCAGATCGCGGTGCAAGAAGGCGTGCTGCTGTTTGCCGGTACGCGGACGATCACCGTTCAGCTCAGCTGTCCTCGCACCAATGAACCCTTCGCAGCTGAGGTCATCGTCGGTACCAACGAGGAGTTCGTGCGGATCGCGGACCCCTTCGCCGCGCAGGGCACTCCTGTCGAGCAGCGGCTGCCTGACGGGACAGCGGCCCACGACGCCATGCCGGATCCTGAGTTCGCCGAGTGGGCACGGTCTTCCCGGCAGACCGCGGTGGAGTACTGCCGGGGAATGATGACCGCCGCGTCCGCCGCGATCCCGGTCCACTTCGCGGTCCTGCAATACCTCGGCATCGACCACTCGACGCACCTGCTTCTCCGGCTCGCCGCGATACCGGCCGCGGTGTTCCTGCTCTCGGCGGCCGCTTTCGCGGTTGCCCATCGACCGCGCCTGGTGAGTGTTGCCGCCGGTGAATTCGGGCCGGTCCGGGCGCGGTCGCTGCGCCGTCTCGACCGGCTCATGACCGCCGGCTCGGCGTTGTTCCTGACGGCGACCACTGGGTCGCTCGCTGTCTTTGCCGCGCTGCTCTGACCGTCGGCCCTCGTCGATCATGGAGGTGTTCGCGTGCGGTGATCGCCGCGGCCCGCCAAGCGTGGATCTCCGGTCGGGGCCGGCCAGGCTCCGATCTCCTCTGAAGAATGGCGGAGGTGGCGGCGACGATTCGACAGCACGTCTCGAAATGACCACCAAGCCCGTGATCTGGAATGAATTGCCATATCTTGGCCTCCATCTTGTGAGCGGTATGGAAGACCCGGGATCTGTCTTCTGCCGCCATCATTGAGTAATCTCTTTTCAATCGGCCATCATCGATTCCTCGTCGTGGGCGAGCGGACGAACGAGTGCCGAATCGGAGGGAGGGGAGAATGAGTCTCCCGAGAAGATCAATTGTGGTGGGCGCCGTCGCTCTGCTGGCACTCACCGCCGCCACGCCGGCCACAGCGGCCGAACCGGAAGGCACCATCCGTAGTGCCGGCGGCGCCACGGCCGTCACCGACAGCTACATCGTGGTGTTCAAGGACAGCACGGTGGGTCGGGCACAGGTCGGCGCCACGGCCAGCAGGCTGGCCGGTCAGCACGGCGGAGCGGTCGCTCGGACCTACTCCACGGCCCTGCGCGGCTTCGAGATCACCGCCAGCGCCAAGGCGGCGGCCAGGATCGCCGCGCACCCCGATGTCGCCTACGTCGAGCAGAACCACAGCGTGTCCATCTCCGGAACCCAGCCGAACCCCCCGTCCTGGGGGCTGGACCGCGTCGACCAGCGCAACCTACCGCTCGACAGCTCCTACACGTACCCGAACACCGCGACCAACGTGCACGCGTACATCATCGACACCGGCATGAACTTCGCCCACAACGACTTCGGTGGCCGGGCCACCTCCGGCTACGACGCTGTGGACGGCGGGTCGGCGGACGACTGCAACGGGCACGGCACGCACGTCGCCGGCACCGTCGGCGGCTCGACGTACGGGGTCGCGAAGGGCGTGCAGTTGGTCGGCGTACGGGTGCTGAACTGCTCGGGCAGCGGCACCAACGCCGGTGTGATCGGTGGCATCGACTGGGTCACCGCGAACGCGATCAAGCCGGCGGTGGCGAACATGAGCCTCGGTGGTAGCGCCAACAGCTCGCTCGACACGGCCATCAGCAACTCGATCAACTCCGGCGTGACGTACGCGGTCGCGGCCGGCAACGGCAACGCCCTCGGCGTCCGGCAGAACGCCTGTAACTACTCCCCGGCGCGGGTGGCCTCCGCGATCACCGTGGGTGCGACGCAGAACAACGACGCGGCCGCGAGCTTCTCCAACTTCGGCACCTGCGTCGACATCCTGGCGCCGGGCGTCAACATCACCTCGGCCTGGTACAACGGCAACACCGCGACCAACACGATCAGCGGCACCTCGATGGCCTCACCGCACGTCGCCGGCGCGGCGGCACTGGCGCTGTCGGCGAACCCGTCCTGGAGCCCGCAGCAGGTCCGTGACTACCTGGTCGGCAACTCCACCCCGAACGTGGTGACGAACGTCGGCACCGGCACCCCGAACCAGTTGCTCTACGTGGGCGGCGGTGGCACTCCGCCGGCCGACGACTTCTCCGTCGGAGTGTCGCCGACGGCCGGTTCGACCGCGCCGGGCGGCTCGGTCAGCGCCACCGTGAGCACCGCGACCACCAGCGGCTCGGCGCAGTCGGTGAGCCTATCGGCGAGCGGGCTGCCGAGTGGCGCCACCGCCTCGTTCAGCCCGGCCACGGTGACCTCGGGCGGCTCGTCCACGCTCACCATCGCCACCTCGGCGAGCACGCCTGCTGGCACCTACGCCGTCAGTGTCACCGGTGCCGGCGCTGCGGGTACGCGTAGCGTCACGTACTCGTTGACGGTGACCGGCGCCGGTGGCGGCGGCTGCTCGGGCACCAACGGCACCGATGTGGCGATACCCGACACCAACACGGCGGTGACCAGCGGCATCGTCATCACCGGCTGTAACCGTAATGCCTCCTCGGCGTCCACCGTGGCGGTCGACATCGTGCACACCTTCCGTGGCGACCTGATCATCGATCTGGTGGCACCGGACGGTACGGCCTACCGGTTGAAGAACCAGAGCTTCCTCGACGGTGCCGACAACGTCAACGCCACCTATACCGTCAATCTCTCCACCGAGCCGGCGAACGGCACCTGGCTGCTCCGGGTGCGGGACGTCTTCTCCGGCGACACCGGCTATATCAACGCCTGGACCCTTACCCTCTGACGTGACGAAGGGCCCTTTCCGCTCCGATTTCCGGTTGCGGGAAGGGCCCTTGCCGTCGGTCAATCGGTGTCGACGATCATCCCAGCGGCGATGGTGCGGTTGGTAGTTTCGTCGATCAGGATGAAACCACCGGTGGTGCGGTTACGTCGGTATTCGTCGGCGAGGAGCGGAACGGTCGTACGCATGCGGACGCGGCCGATTTCGTTGAGTCCGAGTTCGGTGGCGGCCTCGTCACGATGCAGCGAGTTCACCTCGAGTCGGTAGTGCAGCTCGCGGATCACGGCCCGCGCGGTACGGGTGGTGTGCTTGACGGCGTACGTCGCACCGGGACGCAGCGGGGTGGCCTCGTCCATCCAGCAGACCATCGCCTCGATGTCCTGCGCGACCGCGGGGCCGTTGTTCGGCCGGCAGATCAGGTCGCCCCGGGAGATGTCGATCTCGTCGGTCAACCGGACCGTGACCGACATCGGCGGATACGCCTCGGCGACCGGTCCGTCCGCGGTCTCGATCCCCGCGATCCGGGAGGTGAGCCCGCAGGGGAGAACCAGAACCTCGTCTCCCGGCTTCAGCACGCCCGAAGCGACCTGGCCGGCGTAACCCCGGTAGTCGGGCACCGTAGCCGACTGCGGACGGATCACGTATTGCACCGGAAACCGGACGTCGACCAGGTTGCGGTCACTGGCGATGTGCACCCGCTCCAGGTGGTGCAGCAGTGACGGGCCCTCGTACCACGGGGTGTGCGCCGAGCGGGTCACGATGTTGTCGCCGTGCAACGCGGAGATCGGGACGACGGCGAGGTCTGGCACGTCCAACTTCGCCGCGAACGCGGTGAACTCCTCCGAGATCCGCTCGAACGCACTCTGCGACCAGTCCACCAGGTCCATCTTGTTCACACACAGCACCAGGTGCGGCACCCGCAGCAGCGAGCAGAGGAACGCGTGCCGCCGGGACTGCTCCACCAGGCCCTTACGGGCGTCGACCAGGATCAACGCCAGGTCGGCGGTGGAGGCACCGGTGACCATGTTCCGGGTGTACTGGATGTGCCCCGGTGTGTCGGCGACGATGAACTTGCGCCGGGGCGTGGCGAAGTACCGGTACGCCACGTCGATCGTGATGCCCTGCTCCCGCTCCGCCCGCAGGCCGTCGGTCAGCAACGCCAGGTTCGTGTACTCGTCGCCCTTGGCGGCGCTGACCGCCTCCACGGCTGCCAACTGGTCCGTGAACAACGACTTGGTGTCGTACAGCAACCGACCGATCAGCGTCGACTTGCCGTCGTCGACGCTGCCCGCCGTCGAGAACCGCAACAGGTCCATCGTCCGGCCCTCGGGCGCTGCACCCTCGACCACCGCGACCCCGGTCGTGCCCATCAGAAGTAGCCTTCCCGCTTGCGGTCTTCCATCGAGGTCTCACTCACCCGGTCGTCACCCCGGGTCGCCCCCCGCTCGGTGATCCGGGTCGCCGCGACCTCCTCGATCACCAGGTCCACCGTGTCCGCCTCGGACCGCACTGCTGCCGTGCAGGAGGCGTCGCCGACGGTTCGGTACCGGACCCGCGCCTTGAACGGCTCCTCCGTGCCGCGGGGCGCGATGAACTCGTTCACCGCGTAGAGCATTCCGTCGCGTTCGATCACCGTACGTTCGTGGGCGTAGTAGATCGACGGCAGCGCCAGCCGTTCCTGGGCGATGTAGTGCCAGACGTCCAGCTCGGTCCAGTTCGACAACGGGAACACCCGGATCGACTCGCCCGGGTGATGCCGACCGTTGTACAACGACCACAGCTCCGGCCGCTGGTTCTTCGGATCCCACTGACCGAAGTCGTCCCGGAAGCTGAACACCCGCTCCTTGGCCCGGGCCTTCTCCTCGTCCCGCCGCGCGCCACCGAACAACGCGTCGAACCGGTACTTCTCCACCGCCGCCAACAACACCGGGGTCTGGATCCGGTTGCGCGTCCCGTCGGCGGGTTCGCGGACCAGACCTGCCTCCAACGCCTCGGGTACGCTCGCCACCACCAGTTGCAGGCCGAGTTCGGCGACCCGCTGGTCCCGGTAGTCCAACACCTCGTCGAAGTTGTGCCCGGTGTCGACGTGCAGCACCGGGAACGGGATCCGGGCTGGCGCGAACGCCTTCTGGGCCAACCGCAGCATCACGATCGAATCCTTGCCGCCGGAGAAGAGCAGGACCGGACGCTCCAGCTCGGCCACCACCTCGCGCATGACGAAGATGCTCTCCGCCTCGATCGCGTCCAGGTGCGACACCCGGTACGCCGCCGCGGGCGTCGTGTCGATTGTCGTCATCGCGGTATCAACCGGCTGCCGTGGCCGGTGCCGGCACGAGGGTCAGGTGGTGCCGCAGCGCGGCGAGGAGTGGGGCGGCCAGCTCCGGCCGGCAGACCACCAGGTCGGGCAGCCGGGGATCGGCCTCGTTGTAGGTCAACGCGGAACCGTCGATGCGGGAAGCGTGCAATCCCGTGGCCGTCGCCACCGCCACCGGCGCCGCCGAGTCCCACTCGTACTGACCACCCGCGTGCACGTACGCGTCGACCTCACCGGTGATCACCGCCGCGATCTTCGCGCCGGCCGACCCCATCGGCACCAACTCGGCGCCGACCTCGTCCGCCAAGGCCGCCAAGAATGCCGGCGGCCGACTCCGACTCGCCGCCAATCGGATGGTCCGACCGCCGACCGTCGGCGGAGGGGCCGGGGGTGTCTCGGTGCCGAGGGTACGGAGCTGGGCCGGCAGGGCGATGGCGCCCGCCACGAGCCGGTGCTCCGTCGGCGCGGTCCGTTGCCAGAGTGCGACGTGCACCGCCCAGTCCGTCCGGCCCGGCTCGGAGAACTCGCGGGTCCCATCCAACGGGTCGACGATCCACACCCGGTCGGCGCCCAGCCGCTCCGGCAGGGGGGTGACCGTACCCGTTGCCCAGGCCTGCCGGGCGTCGTCGTCCTCCTCCGAGAGCACGGCGTCGGCGCCTCTGTGCCGTGCCAGTTCATCGCGCAGCAGTTGGTGCGATGCCCGATCACCCGCGCGCTTCAGCGCTTCCGGGTCGTGGTGACCGTGCGTCGCGCGGACGTGCAACAGCAGTCGGCCGGCCCGATCGGCCAACCAAGCGGCGAACGAGCCGTCCGACGCGGGGGCTGCTGACCTGGGGGGTTCCAGCACGTTCATCGACGAGCACCTCCGATAGACGCGGTGATCGTGCCGTTCACTGGACGGCACGCCGACTGAAACTTCGGACGCTGGTGACCGTGACCATCGCGGCCACTCCGGTCAGGACCAGCAGGCAGACCCAGGCCGGCAGGTGCGCGACGCCGGGCAACATGGCCCCGCGCACGCCCTCGGAGACGTAGGTCATCGGATTGAGGGCGGTGACCGTCTGGAACCACGGCATCGAGGAGAGCCGCGGCCACGGGTAGTGGATGCATCCGGTCCAGATGATCGGGGTCACGACCAGCGAGAACGTGATGTTGATCCGTTGAATGGGCAGGATCATCGCCAACGTCATGCCGATGCCGCCGCCGATCCATCCGCCGAGCAGGATCGTCAACAGGACCATCGGTAGCCGTGCGGGCTGCCACGGTGCCGAGCCGACCATCAGCGCGCCCAGTGGGTAGATGAGGGCTGCGGCGACGAGCCCGCGCAGCATCGCGACCACGAGCTTGCCGACCGCCACCAGGTTCGTCGACAGCGGTGCGAGTAGCCGGTCCTCGATCTCCCGGGTGAAGCCGAACTCCTTGACCAGTGGCAGCGCGACGCTCTGCAGCGCGGTGGTGAGCGCGGCGAGCGCGACGATGCCGGGCAGGAACAGGTCGGCGAAGTTCCGGGCGACGACGCCCTGCCCGCCGAGCACCTTGACGAAGACGAAGAGCATGAACAGCGGGGTGAGGCCGACCTGGACCAGGATGACCCAGAGCTCCTTGGCGGTGACCAGCAGGTCCCGGCGCAGAATGGCCAGGAAGGCCCGGTGGGCGCTGGGCCGCGCGGGTGCCGCCACGGGGCTCGTCGCGGCAACCGGCGGGGTGTCGAGGTCGGTCACCGTGGGTCCCTTCCGGTCAGTCCGATGAAGACGTCTTCGAGATTCGGCTCGGCGATGTGCACATCGGTGAGGGTGGCCGACCGTGTGCTCAGGACGGTCAGTGCCGGCCCGAGCACGGTGGCGGGGTCGGTGGCGAGGTGCAGCCGGATCCGGACGCGCTGACGCCCGCCCGGGTCGGGGGCGAGCGTGGCGACGGCCCGTTCCCGGGCCAGCGCGGTCAACGCGGCGGGCCTGTCCGCGCCGAACCCCGAGCCTCCACCGCCGCCGAGGCCGAGGCCGGAACGGAGTGCGGCGGCCCCGGCGCCGGGCGGCGGCGGGGCGGCGAGCCGTTCACCCTTGCGTACGCCGGAGACCTCGGACAGCGCACTCAGCAGCTCGTCCGGTTCGTCGAGCGCGGCCGGGGTGACCGTCAGGTCGAGGATCGATCGTCCGGCGAGCCCTCTGACCAGGTTGCCCGGCGTGTCCGCGGTGAGCAGCCGACCGTGGTCGACGATGCCGACCCGGTCGACCAGGGCGGCGGCCGCGTTCATCTGGTGGGTGGTCAGTACGACGGTCACACCGCGCCCGCGCATCTCGCGGATCCGGCTCCAGATCAGCCGGCGGGACTGGGGGTCCAGACCGTTCGTGGGCTCGTCGAGGAAGAGCACCGCTGGTTCGTGGATCAGCGCGCGGGCGATCATCAGCCGTTGCACCATGCCGCCCGAGTACGCCTCGATCCGCTTGTCGGCCCGATCCGTCAGGCCGAAACGGTCCAGGAGGGCATCGGCCCGCGCGTTTCGTACGGCGCGGGCGACGCCGTGGTACGCGGCGTGGTACAGCAGGTTCTGTCGTGGCGTCAGCGACCGGTCCAGATTGTTGTGCTGAGGTACGACGGCCAACTGGGCACGGGCCGCAACCGGGTCGCCGACCACGTCGACCCCGTTGACGAGCGCCCGACCCCCGGACGCCCGCAGCCGGGTGGTGAGGATGCCGATGGTGGTCGACTTGCCGGCGCCGTTGGGTCCCAGCAGTCCGAAGATCTCACCGGGGGCCACCGTGAAGGACAGCCCGTCCACGGCTGCGGCCGTGCTCCCGGGATAGCGTTTGACGAGATCGGCGACCTCGACCGCAGCCGGCCTGCCACCACTGTTGGGCATCTGCTGCTCCCTCTCGTGAGCTGCCGGATGACTGGCCGCCGGTGCGGGTCAGCCGCCGGTTCGGGGGTGTGCGTCGAAGAAGTGCCAGATGGTCTCGGTCGCGTTTACCGCGGTCGCGGGTGGATCCAGGCCGAGCAGGCGTTGCGCCTGCGGTCCGGGGCCGGCGGCACCGGGCCACTGGTGGCCGGCGTTGTCGACGGTGACCAACTCGACCGCCCGTCCTCCGGGACAGGTGGCGGCCGAGGTCCTGACCAGGCCCGAGGCGGTCGTCGTCGGCGCCGGGCATCCGTCGGTGGTCCGCCATTGACCGAGCAGGTCGGGGATGGGCGGTCCGTCGATCTTGACCGGGTTCCGTCCGGTCCCGTCGTTGTCCCGTTTGCCCGGACCGCCGCTCAACGGCACTGTCTGGTCCGACGTTCCGTGCACGTGGATCACGGAGATCGGCGCGGGGGACGCGCACGGGCCGAGTTGGGTCGCCGCCACCGGCCCGATCGCGGCGAACAGCGTCGTGTCGCACGCCAGGCGGTATGCGAGCATCCCGCCGTTGGAGATCCCGGTGGCGTAGATCCGGGTGCGGTCCACCGGAAACTGGTCGGCCACGGTGGCCACCAGTTGCTGGATGAAGGCCACGTCGTCCACGCCGTCGCGGGCCGGGGGACCGCAGCAGTCCGGGCTGACCGCCCAGGAGCGGCTCAAGCCGTCCGGGTACGCGACGACGAAGTCCTCCCGGTCGGCTTGGGCGTTCCAGCCGTAGGAGGTCTCCGCCTGGCTGCCGGTGCCGAGCGCGCCGTGCAGCATGAGCACGAGCGGCGCCGGGGTCGACCCGGCGAGGTTGGCCGGCCGGTAGAGGCGGAAGCTGCGCTCCTGCCCGTCGACCACGACGGTGTGCGTCGAGGAGCCGGTGGGCACGGTGGACACCGGCCCGACCTCGTGCTGCTCTGGGTCGTCCCGGAACAGCCCACAGCCGGTCGGCAGGGTGAGCGCTGCGACGAGCGACAGGACCATGAGCAGGTGTCGGCGCCGACTGGACGGCCCTACACGACGTGTCCAACATCTACCAATCTTCATCATAATCGCACCATGGCATATGAATGTTCAGGCTTTGTAAGCATCTGCACTGGTTCGTGTTCGCTGTCGATGGCTCCGCCCGTGCCCGCGACGTGCCGCCCGGGCGGAGCCCACCGGCTAACAGCGCCGCACACTGAGCCGGATCAGTTCCCAGCCGCCCTCGGGAACGTCGTCGTCGGGGTCGGTACGCAGGTTCATCGGATTGGCCATGCCCAGGTAGAGGGTCGACCCGTCGGCGATCATGTTGCGGATCCCGTAGTTCAGGTAGTTGCCGAGCCCACTGTTGTCCACCACCGTGGCCGGTTTGCTGGTCGAGTCGAAGACGAACAGGTCCCCGCCGTAGACCGGTGCCGGCGGCGGGTCGTCGGCCAACACCGAGGCGTCGCCGAACTCGACCGCGGCCGCGCCGGTGACACCCAACAGCCGCGCGGTGTCCTGGCCCAGGTCCTTCGAGATGTAGCTCCAGTCCATGGTGCCCACGTAGAGCTTCCCGTCCGCCACCGCCATCTTCCAGGTGTAGTTGTTGTAGGGGTTGCCCATGCCCGACGGGCCGTACAGCGGGGTGTATCCGGTCGAGGCGGCGGCCCAGAGGCCCGTTCCGTCGTTGCCCTGCGGGTCGTAGGCGGGCAGCTGGGACGCGCCGTACAGCAGATCCACCCGCTGGTGGCGCTCGCCGAAACTCTTACCTCGGAAGATGCTGATCGCCCGCTGTGTGCTGCGTACCGTGGCCCGCAACGCGGCCTCGTTCGCCGGTGGGTAGGTCGCGATGTGCACCGTGGTCGCCTTCATCGGCACGTGCATCGTGCCCCAGTAGAGGTAGCCGTTGTAGGAGGCGAGCCCACCCAGGGCGTAGGTGCGGGCGACGACCGGATCGGGCTCGTACCCGTCGACCGACCAGACCTGGGTCCAGTTGTCGGCGTCGGCCGGCGTGAGGCCGCGTTCCCCCTGCGCCAGCTTCGGGCTCATCCACACCCCGGCGACCCCGGACAGCGGCTCGTCCGTGGTGCCGGGCACGGCCGCTGCCACGGCGTCGTCACCAGAACCCGTCCAGGTCGTCACGAAGATCCGCCCGTCGTGCACGGTGAGATCCGCCGCCTGGGCCGGCAGGTTGGCGACCTCGACGAAACTGAACGGATTGCTCCGGGAACCGGTCCAGCGCAGCACGTGCCCCCGGTTGCCGCCGTTCGCGCCCACCCCGACGCCCGCGTAGAGCGCGCCGTCGGCCACCACGAAGTGGCGGATGTTGCCGTACGCCGGCAGGTTGACCGAGCCGAGGAAGGCGCCGGTGGCGGTGTCGAAGGCGAACAGGTTGATGCTCTCGCCCAGGGCGGGTCCACCCAGGAACGCCACCCCCTGATGGGTGCCCGCGGCCCGGATCCCGGCGGTCGTACTCAGCCGGTTGGCGTCGGTGGTGGAGGCGGCCTTGACCGCCTCGGTCTTCTCCGTCAACCGCCCCGAACGTTTGTCGTACGTGTACAAGCGGGGCGGGCGATGGTCGCCCAGGGTGGCGGGCAGCGTCGGGTTGCGCTTCGCGATCTGGCTCTCACCGTACTCGCACACCCAGTCGTCGTTCAGGTTCGGTGTCGTGTTGCGCAGGTTGCGCCCGCTGGTCAAGCAGTTGACGTTCGCTCCGGTGCCGAACCACAGGCTCTGCGCGGTCTGGGTCATGCCCCACAGGTAGGACTGGTTCACCTTGGGCTGACCGCTGGCGCAGGGCGGACCGGGTGGATAGGCCACACCGACACCCGCGAAGCACTCGTCCGGGGTGCCCTTCCCGATCAGCTTCCGCTCGTACGTCGGCTGATGTCCGGCCGTACCCGGCGCGTCCGTTCCGATCGGGGCAGCGGCGGCTGACACCGGCGCCGCGAGTGCGTACAACAGTCCCAGTACGGCGGCCGCGGCGAGCGGTCGCCGGCCCGACATCCGGAGTGGTTTCACCAATGGTTCCTCTCGTTCGACGGAGTCCTGACGGTCGGTGGGGCACGCTTGCGGGTCAGGCCGCGGCGACCTCGCGGGACCGGGCGGGGTCGACCACCCGCCCGGCGACCCGCCCGGCCCAGTCCTCCCCGTCCTCGAACTCCAGGAACCGGGCCAGCAGACCGAGCTGCCCGATCGGGTCGGCGACCAGGTCCTCGTAGCTCATCCGGTGCAGGTGTCGCGGAGGCAGGTCGGCGAGCGCCTGTTCGGCCTGGCTGGTCAGGAACGCGCTCAGACCGAGGTAGCGGCGCAGGTCCTGGCCCCGATCCCGGAGCAGGTCGGCGGTGAGCCGGTCCGGCAGGTAACGCTCCAGGTCCGCGGGCACCGACTGGCCGGGCTCGATCCGGAACGGATCCAGCCCGCACCGGCCGAGGAACTCGACCCGCAGTTGGATCAGCTGGAACGACGAGTGGCGGCTCATCGAGCGGGCGGTCGCCTCCCGGTCGCGGGTCAGGTACACCACCTTCGCCTCGGGAAATGCCCGCAACAGGTACGGAGCGACGTGGCTGGACCCGCCGGAACGCTCGACCCAGCGCCGCTTGCCGGTCATGACGGTCAGTAGGTCGAGGAACATCCGGTGGTGGTCGCCGACCGACTGCGTCGGGAAGTCCGGCACCCGCTCGGCGAGTTGGTCGAAGAGGCGGTCCGGGTCGGGGGTCAGCTTCGACAGGGTGATGGCGAGGATCCGCGGCAGCTCGGTCATCCGGTCGGCCCACCTCCCGGTCCCGGGATAGCGCACCTCCTTCGGCGGCAACCCGATCCGGAAAAGAGTGGCGAGTTCCGCCTTGGGGCTGCTCAGCACCGCCCAGTACGCGGCCCCGGTCAGGACCTCGGAGCTGCGCGCCCAGGGCGCGACGGACATGAAGAACTCCTGCGCCGAGAGAGTCCCGGGCTCCTCCGCGATCAGGTCCGAGAGCAGCGTCGAGCCGCACCGGCCATTGCTGATGATGATCGACCTGCCGGTGACCGGGGTGTCCATCCGACGACCTCCTGCACGTTGGGTTGTCACGGGGCGGTGGCCACCTCGGCCACCTCGACGGAGCACTCCTCGCGGAGCCAGGCCAGGACGAGCCGACGGACCGCCTCCGGCCGGTCGACCAGGACTGTGTGTTTCTCGCCGGGTAGGACCACGGTCCGCGTCTGCGGTAGCAGCCGGACCACAGCCGGTGCCAGCTCGACGACCGCCGAGTTCGCGCCGTAGAGGCAGAGCACCGGTACGCCGATCGCGCTGATCTGCGCGGAACTGGGCAGGGCACTCGCCGGTAGGTCCCGGGCCAGCGTGGTCGTCACGAGCATCTCGCCGGTGTCCCGGGCCCGCCGGGCCACCCGTGCCCCCCGGCCGGCGACGATCTGCGCCAGTGCCTCCGGCCGGGGCAGGAGGTCGGCGGCGCGGCCCAGCCGGCGCGCGACCCGGGCCATCCACGCCGCGGTCGGCGGCGAGGATTCGATCGCCGCGACGGAGGCGACCCGGTCCGGGTGGCGGGCCGCGTAGGCGAACGCGATCGTGCCACCGAACGAGTTGCCGAGCAGATGCACCGGACCGGTGACGTCGAGTGTGGTCAGCATCGCCGACAGGTCGTCGACGAAGTCGTCGAGGGTGTAGCCGGTGGGCGGGCGTTCGCTGTGGCCGTGCCCCCGCAGGTCGTACATGAGCACCCGTAGCCCGGCGTCGGCGAAGGGCTTGGCCAGGGTGAAATACCAGCTCGCGAGGCTGTCGGAGGCCATGCCGTGGACCATCACGAGGGTGGCGGGCGCCGCACTCCGGCCTGCGCCGACCCCGCCCGACCCGCCGGCCGGTGGTTCGAGGTGTTCGACGTGCACGTCGATCCCGTTGGCCCGGATCATCGTCACGAGTGGACCGCCTCGACGACGGTGGGACTCGGGTCGAGGGAGCGTGCGATGTGCTCGACCAGCTGCCCGACCCGCAGCTCGCCGACGGTCTCCAGGTCGAGGCTGGCGACGAAGTGCGCGAAGTTGACGGTGTTGCCGTACCGGGCCTGCAGCCGGCCGGCGAGGGAGACGACGTCGATGCTCTCCATGCCGAGGTCGTCGCGGAAGGTGGTGTCCATGGTGATCGGTTCGTCGGCGGTGAAGTCGCCGAGGACCGCATCGATGATCCCGGTGAGCTCGGCGAGGATGTCGGCGTGCGAGGCGGCCATGGGAGGTACTCCTTCGAATGGTCGGGAGTGGATGCCGGTCACGGCTGATCGGTCCCGGTCCGCGGACCCCAGGTCCAGGCGACCACGTACCGTCGGTGCGGTAGGTCTTCGGGATTGCCGACCTCGCGGTGCTGAACCGGGTAGCTCCGGTCGTCGACGTGGACGGTCAGCACCGTGTCCGTGGCGCTCGTCACGACGAACCGGCGCGGACGCCCGTCGAGTCCGGTCCCCTCCGCCTTGCCGACGGCCTCCTTGGCGGCCCAGAACCGGGTGAACCATCGCCGCCGGTCCTCGGCGTCGCCGCCGAGCGAGTCCAACAGGGTGGCCTCCCCGTCGGTCAGGGCGAAGCGCAGGGTGCTCTCGGGATGATCGGTGATCTCGGCGACGTCGATGCCGACGCCGGGCGCGTCGGGTGGCGACGCCGACCCGCGGGGTTTCGCGATCGCGACGCCGATCTCCGCGCAGTGCGCCAGCGAGACATCGCACTCGCGCAGGTCACGGCCCGGCCGGCCGTGCACCCGGGGCCGCCCGTCCGGATCGTTGCCGACCGTCAACTCGATGGGGTAGATGTCGCGGTGCCCGTCCTCCCACAACCGGAACCGGACGGCGTCCTTCACCGCGATCCGGCCCAACAGCCACTGCTTGCGGGATCTGGCGGGCTGCCGCTCGTAGTCCTCGTACGCGGCCGAGCCCAGGATGCCGCGGGCGGCCATGCCCTGGGTGACCAGGTCGGTCCAGCAGTCGAAGGCCATCGTCCAGCCCTCGGGTTGGATCAGCGACATCGGATGCCGCTCGGGGAACCGTTCCGCCGGCCGAGCCTGCGGATGGCTGTCGAAGCGCCGGTCCACCGCGCCCTCGATCTGTGCCCACACCCGGTCGTCGACCACCAGTTGGGTGTCCGCGACGAGTTGGGCGTCGTCGATCGAGCGCACCCGGGCGACACACTCGAAGGCCGTGCCGGGTGCCGGCGGGGGACCGAAGTAGCGGATGTGGCGCAGGCCGACGGGCAACGCAACGGTACGGAACGGCTGGGTGGTGATGAGCCAGTTGCCGATCAGCTGTAGCGCGTTGTCCAGCAGGGCGCCCGGCGGCACGGGTGCCGTGACCACCCCTCGCACGTGCATGTCACCGAGGGCGTGTACGGCGGTGATGCCCTGGAACTGGGGGCCGTGGAACATCAGCCGCTCGGCGTACATCTCCTCGGCGCTGATCCGTGGCGGCCGCTCGGTCGCGGGATCGTGTCGCCACACCTCGGGCGGATCCGCCGGATAGTCCGCGGCCAGCTCCACGGTCGACCGGGCGTACGGGCCGAAGGTGACCGACACCAGGCCGTCACCGGTCGGCTTCACCACGATCTCGACGTCCTGACCCGGCTCGGCTATCAGCCAACGGTTGAACCGGGCGTCGCGTACGGCCACCGCCCGCATGCCCGGCATGGCCTGCTCCGCCGCGTCGACCATGTGCTGGACCAGGGTGGTGGCCGGCACCACCGGCCACCGGTCCTCCATCGTCGGCCAGTCCGGTGGCTGGACGAAGAAGCAGTGGTCCCGCAGGTACGGCATGCTGTCGACGGAGACCCGCAACGTGATCCGCCGAACCGTGCCCGGGTCGCCGTTGCCCGCACTGCCGTTGACCGTCGTGCCGGTGCCGACCCCGTTGGCCGGACCGACGCCGTTGCCCCCGTTGCCGGTGCCCCGGCCCCCGGGGGCGGCGGTTCGGGAGGATCCGGTGGACGGGGCGACCAGGGGTCGTCCGACACCCGGGTGTGGCGCTACCGGCGAAGCCGGTCGGGCGGCGGCGTCCAGAACGTTCACCGCGTCCCGGGCCGTGTCCTGCAGCAGCGCGGCGAGTTCCGCGGCGGCGCTGGACCGTCCGGTCAACCTGTGCAGGGCGGCAAGTGCCGCCGCCGGGTTGGTGCCGATACCCGCCGGCTCCGGCTGGCGCCCCGCCCCGACCGCCGACGAGGCGCCGATCGGAACGGCCGCGCCGTGCTGCGGCGGACCTGCCGACAGGTGGCTCGGCGGGGTGCCGCCCGCTGACACGCCGAGCAGACCGGCGGCGTCCGCCCCGAGCCGGACCAGTGGGCCACCGAGATCCAGCGGAATCGACGGACCACGGCGTACGGGTTGCGCGGGTGCCTTCGGCATCGGCGGATCGAGCGCGGTCAGGTTCGGGCTGCCGCCCTCCACCCAGATCGCGGTGGCGACCCGGCGGAGCTGGTTCAGCCCGCTGCGGTGCTTCACGTTGACCGGCATCGCGAGATGCTCACGCCCGCGCAGGTTGTCGCTGATCAGCGAGGCCAGCTGTCCCGCACCGACCTGGAGGAAGACCCGTGTCCCGGCGTCGTACATGGCCGCCACGGTCTGCCGGAACCAGACCGGCTCCATCATGTGTCTGACGAAAAGGGCATTGACCTGCGCCTCGTCGGCGGGGAACGGTGCCGCCAGGGTCGCCGACCAGACCGGTATCCGGGTCGGGTGTACCTCCCACCGGCGCAGCGCCGCGCCGATCGACTGGAGGCCGTCGGCGAACACGGGAGTGTGGAAGGCCGACCGGAACGGCAGCTTCTGACAGAGCACGTTCTCCGTACGCAGGGCCTCCACGAGCCGGTCCACCTGGGGTTCGGGGCCGTTCACCACCGACTGCGCCGGGGCGTTGTCGTGCGAGAGCAGAACCCCCGGAAAGTCACCGAGCATCGGGGTGACCCGATCCGCGCCAGCGCCCACGGCGGCGAAGACGTATCCGGACACCTCGACCGAGTCGGCGTGGAACAGTTCCAGGAACTCGTCCATCGCCGCCGTGCTGATCTGCCCACTGGTCGCCGCGGCGGTCCACTCGCCGATGCTGTGCCCGGCGACCGCGTCCGGTAGCACGCCGATGTGGCGCAGCGCCTTGTCGAGGAGTTTGCCGACCTCGATCAGCCCGGCGCCGTGCCGGCCCAGGTCCGCGGCGGACCACTGCCGGTCCGGCAGTCCGAGGTGCGCGGCGATGTCCGCGGTACGGGGCGCGAACTCCGCCTCCAGGCCGGGGAAGACGAAGGCGAGGCGCCCGGTGCCGGTAGCCAGCAGCGGTGCCGGGCTGAACCAGATGTCCCGGCCGCCCCGCCATGCCTCACCACGGGCCACCGTCCTGCGGGCGACGGCCAGCAGCTTGTCGGTCGGGTCGACGATGCCGAGTCGGCACGCTTCGGCCCCGTTGGCGGGCCGGTTGCTCCGGGCCCGTTCGACGCCGAGGGCCCGCACCTCGTGGTCGTCGCGGGCCAGCAGACCAGCCAACCGGACGGGGTCCGGCGCGGCGAGCCAGAGCACCTGGTCCGGCTCGGTCACCGCAACCGTCGGGCTGGCCGCGCCTCCTCCGATGCTCGCTGCACCTACCGCCGACGGAGCCCCGCCGGTCGGCCGCTTCCGTCCGCCGTTGGGCTCGGGCGTCTGCTCGATGATGACGTGTGCGTTGATGCCGCCGAACCCGAAGGCGTTCACCCCGGCGCGACGCGGCCCGTCGCTCTCCCACGGGCGGGCGGTGGGGATCGGGGCGAACCGGGTCGCGGCCATCTCCGGGCGCGGATCGTCGCAGTGCAGGGTGGGCGGCAGCACGCCCCGGTACACCGCGAGCGTCGCCTTGATCAGGCCGGCGATGCCGGCGGCCGGCATGGTGTGCCCGATCATCGACTTGACCGATCCGATCACCGGGCGTGGCCCGTCGCCCGCATGGGGTCCGAAGACCTCGGCCACCGAGACCAGTTCGGCCGCGTCGCCGGTGGGTGTGCCGGTGCCGTGCGCCTCCAGCAACCCCAGCGCGTCCGGCGCGGTCGGGTCCAGCCCCGCCGCTTCCCAGGCCCGCCGGATGGCCAGCACCTGTCCGGAGGAGGCCGGGTTGAACATGCTCGCCGAGCGGCCGTCGCTGGACATCCCGCTGCCTCGGATGACGGCGTACACCCGATCGCCGTCCCGGACGGCGTCGGACCACCGCTTGAGTACGACCACACCGGTGCCCTCGCCGATGAGCAAGCCGTCGGACTCCCGGTGGAACGGCCGGCTCTCACCGCGCCTGGACAACGCCCGCAACTGGTTGAACACCGACCAGAAGCTGATGTCGTGCACGTGGTGCACACCACCGGCCAGGACGGCGTCCAACCGTCCACTGGTCAGCTCGGTGATCGCCTGGTCGATCGCGATCAGCGACGAGGCGCACGCCGCGTCCAGGGTGTACGCCGGACCGCGGAGGTTGAGCCGGTTGGCCACCCGGGACGCGGCCAGGTTCGGCACCAGGCCGATCGTCCCCTCCGGCTGGTACGGGCCGAGCCGCTCGTCGAACTTCTCGCGGACCAGGTCGAGTCGGCTCTGGTCCAGCTCCGGAATCAGCTCCCGCAGCACCTGGATGACCTGGCTCGACATCCGCACCCGTTGGGCGTAGCGGGCCTGAGCCGGACTGAGGATGCCGCCCCGCCCGAGGATCACACCGACCCGGTCGCCGCCGGGCAGTCGGTCCGCGCCGCCGGCATCGTCGATCGCGGCCGCGGCCACGTTGAGGGCGATGAGCTGGTCCGGCTCGATGTCCGCCACCGAGGCGGGCATGATGCCGAACCGCAGCGGCTCGAAGGTCGCGAACTCGTCGACGAACCCGCCGCGCCGGCAGTACATCCGGTCCGGCCGGTGGGCCTGCTCCGGGTCGTAGAACTCCTCGTCCCACCGGTGCGCCGGCACCTCGGTGATCGCGTCCACCCCGTCGACCAGGTTGCGCCAGTAGCTCTCCAGGTTGCCGGCGCCGGGCATCACGGCCGCCATCCCGACGATCGCGATCGGGTCGCGCCGATCGGTACTCGTGTTCATCTTCGACCTCTCGCTCCACCGTCGATGGGCGTACGGGGTGTAGGGCGCGGGTGCATCACCAGCCGGAGGCGGTGTAGACGACCGAGTTGATCTTCGGATCACCCCAGGCCAACTCGCTGAGCAGGCTGAAGGCACCCGCTTCGGGGTCGATCAGCTCGATACCGCGGCGCGCGTACTCCCGACTCAGCTCGTCGCTGACCATTCCGCCGTGCCCGGCGCCCGGCGCCCACGGGCCCCAGTGCACGGTCAGACAGCGGTTGCCGGTGCTGGCCGCCCAGCGGGCGCCGATCGCGTCGAGGGCGTCGTTCGCCGCGGCGTAGTCGCTCTGACCCCGATTGCCGTACGCCGCAGCGATGCTGCCGAACAGCACCACGAACCGAGGTGGCGAGGCCAACTCGTCCAGCCCGGCCAGTACCGAACGGGCACCCTCGACCTTGGTGCCGAACACCCGGGCGAACGATTGCGGGTCCTTCTGCGCGATCAGCTTGTCCTCGATCACGCCGGCCGCGTACACCACGCCGTCGACCCGGCCGTGCGTCCGCTCGGTGTCCAGCAGTAGACGGCGGATCGCCGACGCGTCCCGCACGTCGAGGGCGTGGTAGCGCACCTCGCTGCCCAGTTCCCGCAGTTCGGCGAGGGTCGTCTCGACCTCGCGGGCGGCCAGGATCGCCTGCGCGGTGTGTTCGATCTGCGCCGGTGACCGCAGCCCTCGGCCGGCGAGCGCGGCACGCAACGACGCCTTGTCCCGGGCCGACACCAGGTCCGGATCCTCCGGCTCGGTCGGTAGTGGTGTGCGGCCGACCAGCTCGATCCGGCAGCGGCTCGCCATGGCCACCGCGCGGGCGAACCATGGCGTGATCCCGCGAGCCCCACCGACCAGCACCACCACCGAATCCCGGTCGAGGCCGATCGCGGCGGCCTCGGAGGCACCGTCACCGGCCGGCCCGGCACCGCTGGTCGCCACCGCACCCAGCGCCACCGGGGTGAGGGAGACAGTCGTCCGCTCGGTCTCGCGCCGCACGACGGCCGGGGTTTCCCCGGGAACCAGCAGCTCGTCGATCAGGTGTCGGGCGACCTGCTGCGGATCGGCGGCAGCGTCGACCTGGACGTACCGGGCCGCGATCTGTGGGTATTCCCGGGAAATGGTCCGGAACAGGCCGGCCAGGCCGTCGGTACGTTCCGTACCGCCGACCGGTCCGACCGCGAGCAGCCAGCGGGGACCGGCCGCGAGCGCCTGCTTGAGGAACGGGAAGATGTCGGGCAGCAGGGCGGCTCCGCCGCCGTCCAGACCGTCCAGCAGGATCAGCCCGTCGAAACCGGCGAGCTGGTCGGCCTGCCGCTCGTCCAGCACACCGGTCTGCCCGGCCGCGCCCTGCTCCTGAAGCAGTTCGGCGAGGTACGGCAGCGTCGGGCTGGCGCCGGTGATGAGGAAACGCGTTCCGGCGAGCACGTCGGCCGGCTGCCCGATCTGCGGGGTGCCGGTGTCCGCGCCGGGGGGTTCCGCGATCACCGTCGCCAGGGGCAGAAGCCGCTTCGGTGTGATCCCGGCCCGACCGGTGGCGCTGACCGGCACGGCGGGGACAGGCGCGGGCGCGATGGCCGGGCTCATGGTGGCCAGCGCCGAGGGCGCTCCCGCGGTCGGCGTGGGTGCGGTGAGAGCGCGTGGCGCGGGCGGCGGTGCCGCCGCGGTCACCCCCTGCGTCTTCTGGTTGAGCCAGTCGACCATGGTGCGTACGGTGCGGGCCTTGACGAGGTCTTCGAGTTCGGCCTCGTCGCCGTCGACGGCGAGGTTGAGTCGTGCGGCGACTTCGCCGGCGACCTCGGCGCGTTTGATGGAGTCGATGCTGAGGTCGGCTTCGAGGTCGAGGTCGAGTTCGATCAGGTCCACCGGGTAGCCGGTGCGTTCGCTGATCACGTCGAGGATCGCGGTCTGGAAGTCGGGACGGGTCAGCACGGCGGTGCCGGTCGCGACGAGAGCGGTGGAGTGCGCCATCCCGTTCGCCGGGCCGAGTACGGAGGTCGCGTGGATCACGGTCGTACCGGCCGACGACCGCATCTTCTGGTTGAGCCAGTCGACCATGGTGCGTACGGTGCGGGCCTTGACGAGGTCTTCGAGTTCGGCTTCGTCGCCGTCGACGGCGAGGTTGAGTCGTGCGGCGACTTCGCCGGCGACCTCGGCGCGTTTGATGGAGTCGATGCTGAGGTCGGCTTCGAGGTCGAGGTCGAGTTCGATCAGGTCCACCGGGTAGCCGGTGCGTTCGCTGATCACGTCGAGGATCGCGGTCTGGAAGTCGGGACCGGACGCGGCGACCGCCACGGCTGCCGCCTCGACCCCGACCGTCGGTGTGGCCGGGGGAGCGGCCACCACCGTCGTCGTCGCGGCGACCGGGGCGACCTCGGTCCCCTGACCCGGCAGCACCATCGGCGGATACGCCTGCGACGGCTGCCACACGAGTCGCCCACCCGCGCCGTCGCCGAAGTACGCGAGCATCACGTCCCGCTGCGAGGCGATCATGTCGCGGCTGGTGCGGAGGAACTCGCTCAGCAACTCGTCGCGGCTGTCCCGGCCACTGAAGGCGGTCCCGTTCGAAGCGGTCATCGACAACTCCTTGATCCGTCGTGGGGGCGTCATTCCGCCGGGCAGGGTGTTTCCGGACTGGTCCCGTACGAGCTGGCCATCCACGGTCCAGAACGGACGCTGGCCCGTGGTGACCGCTTCGAGGTCCGCGGTGTCGCGACCCTGGAACAGCCAACCGGTCCGAACCGGGACGCCGGCACAGGCCAGTTGCGCGATCGTGACGAGGAAGCCGCGCAGCCCCTCGTCGGGTCGGGGCTCGGTGGCGACCGCCAGGTGCGGCCGGTCGCCGAGGATGGCCCGGACCAGTTTGGTGAGGACCTGACCGGGGCCGGCCTCCACGAAGGTCCGAGCGCCGCTGGCGTACATCGCCTCGATCTGTTCGACGAAGCGCACGGGAGCGCCGATCTGCGCGGCGAGTCGTTCCCGTACCCGGTCGGCGTCGCCGTCGTACGGGGCGGCCGTGTGGTTCGACCAGACCTGGATGGCCGGCTCCCGTACCGTGCTGGACGCCAGCGCCTCGGCGAAACGTGTGGTGCCGCCGGCCACCACCGGGCTGTGGAACGCGCACGCGACGGAGAGCTGACGGGCCGACAGCCCGGCCTCGCGTAGCGCCGCCACCGCCGACCCGACCGCGGGAGTCGGCCCGGAGATCACCACCTGCGTCGGCGTGTTCCGGTTCGCCAGCACGACCTCGCCCGCCAGTCCCGATGCGGTGAGTACCTGGCTCACCTGCTCGACGGTGCCGGTGACCGCCGCCATGGTGCCCGGATCGTCCCCGGCGGCGGCGAGGATCGCATCGGCCCGTTGCCGGCTCAGCGCGAGCAGGGTCTCGGGGTCGAACGCGTCGGCGACGCAGAGCGCGACGAGCTCGCCGTAGCTGTGTCCGCCGGTCAGGTCCGGCCGGACGCCCAGCCGACGTAGCAGGTGGTCGACCGCGAGGCCGCCGATGCCCAGGACAGGTTGGGCGACCCGCGTGTCGCGTACCCGGTCCTCCTGCTCGCGCGCCGTCTCCGGGTCGAACGCCGACGGCGGGAAGAGGAGGTCCGCCCACTCGGCGCCGAGGCGCAGATAGTGCCGTAGCTCGGGGAACGCGACGAACAGTTCGGCGAGCGCACCCGGCCGCTGGCTGCCCTGACCGGGGAAGAGGAAGGCCACCTTGCCGGGTTCCGGGTCGTCCGGCGGTTGGACCAGCCCGCGTGCCGGGTCGTGCTCGCCGGCGAGGGCCCGGCCCAACAGCTCGGCGAGTTCGTCCCGGTCGCGAGCGACGACGGCGATCCGGACCGCGCCGGCCCGGTGGTCGGCCTCGTCGGCCAGCGACGCGGCCAGGTCACGCAACGACCACGGTCGGCCCAGCTCGTCGCGGTTCGACAGCATCTCCAGCAGCCGCCGTACCCGCAGCTGTGCCGCGGGCCGATCGGCGCCGCGGAAGCAGAACAGTTCCGCCGGCCAGGACTGCCGGGTGTGCCGCGGCTCCGGGGCGTTCGGGTACGCGCTGAGCACGGTGTGGAAGTTCGTCCCGCCGAACCCGAACGCGCTCACCCCGGCCAGCCGCTCGGCCGCCGGCGCGATCCACGGGCGAACGTCGGTGTAGAACGCGAAAGGACTGCGTGCCGGATTCCACGCCGGGTTGGGGCGGTTCAGGTGGATCGTGGGCGGCCTGACTCCGGTGTAGAGCGCGAGGCTGGCCTTGATCACGCCGGCCAGGCCGGCCGCGCACTTGGTGTGCCCGATCTGCGACTTCACCGAGCCCAGCGTGCAACTACCGGGCTCCGCGCCGGCCTCGTCGAAGAACCGCGTCAGGGTCTCCAGTTCGGTACGGTCGCCCACCACCGTGCCGGTGCCGTGTGCCTCGACCAGACCGACCTGTCGGGGGGAGACCCCGGTCCGGTGGTAGGCCCGGTCGAGGGCACGTCGCTGCCCGCTCGCCCTCGGGGCGGTGAGCCCGAGCGCACGTCCGTCACTGGAGCTTCCGATGCCCTTGATCACGGCGTAGATCCGATCGCCGTCGCGCTCGGCGTCGGCCAACCGCTTCAGGACGACGCACGCCACCCCCTCGCCGAGGGCGATACCGTCGCCGGTGCTGTCGAACGTGCGGCACCGTCCGGTGGGGGAGAGGGCGTGCGCGGAGGTGAACATCAGGTAGTCGTTGATGCCGTTGTGCAGGTCGGCACCGCCGCAGATCATCAGGTCGCTGCTGCCGGCGCTGAGTTCCTTGCAGGCGGCGTCCATCGCGGCGAGCGACGAGGCGCAGGCGGCGTCGATGGTGTAGTTGGGACCGCCGAGGTCGAGACGGTTGGCGATCCGGCCGGCGATGACGTTGGCCAACACGCCGGGGAAGCTGTCCTCCGTGACCGTGGGGAGTTGGTCCTCCAACTCGGCGGGCACCTCCCCGAGGTAGGCCGGGAGCATGGTCCGCAGCGTCTGGGCGTGACCCATGTCGCTGCCGGCCTCGGCCCCGAACACCACCCCGGTCTGACGGTGGTCCGCGTCGGCCGCGTCGTACGGGTATCCGGCGTCGACGAGCGCCCGATGTGCCACCTCGAGCGCGAGCAACTGGGTCGGGTCGATGCTGCTCAGCGCCGCCGGGGGTATCCCGTACCGGATCGCGTCGAACGGGACCGGCTCGATGAACCCACCCCACCGGGAGACGCTGATCCGACCGGCCTGACCCGGGTCCACCTCGGGCGCGTAGTACGTGTCGACGTCCCACCGGTCGGCAGGCACCTCCGTGACCGCATCGGTGCCGCTGAGTACGGTCTGCCAGAAACTGTGCAGGTCGGGGGAGCCGGGCAGGACGCAGGACATGCCGACGATGGCGATGTCCAGCGGCGCGGCCGGCTCGTCCACCGGCGCGGTCGGCGGGACGAGTTCGGCGCGCAGCGCGGCGGTCCGTGCCGCGAGGAAGTCCCGTGCCTCGGTGGTGACCTGCATGTGCAGATCCGCGACCGTGGTCGGCGCGTGGCGCAGCACCGCGACCTGGCCGGCCATGAACATCCCCTCGACGGCCTGCACCGCCTCGTCGACCTCCACCAGGCCGTCGTCCTCCCGGCGTACGCCCTTGCTGGCGATCCGCAGTCGACCGACGTTCAACAGCTCCAGTTGCTCCCAGACCTGGCGGTTCTCCACCCCGGCCGACTCCAGCTCCGCCCGTACGCTGTGGAAGTCGTCCACGAACGGGCTGGGCAGGCAGCGGGTCGCGTGCCCGGGGGCGGTCTCCAGCAGCGACGTGCTGGTGGCGGCGATGGCCGCACGGTGGAACAGGGGCTGGATGGCGCCCTCGGAGACCGCTTCGCGGGTGAAGAGGTAGGCGGTTCCCATCAGCAGCCCGATCTGCGTCCCGCGGCCGGTCAGCGGGGCCGCCATCGCGGCGACCATCGCTGCCGACCGGGCGTCGTGGATGCCGCCCGCGAACAGCAGTTGCAGCCGCTCGGCGTCTTCCGGTGCCTCCGCCAGGAACTCTTCGAGGACCAGCAGCTGCGCTTCCCACAGCGGAAAGCTGGCGCGGGGCCCCACATGCCCGCCGCACTCCGCGCCCTCGAAGACGAACCTGCGCGCGCCCGCCCGCAGGAACTGCCGTAGCAACCCCGGAGACGGTACGTGCAGGAAGGTGGTGATCCCGTCCTGCTCCAACGCCGTGGCCTGGGACGGGCGGCCGCCCGCGATGATCGCGCAGTGGGGTCTGATCTCCCGTATCGCCGCAAGTTGTGCCGCGCGCAGCTCGTCGGGCGCGAAGCCGAGCACCCCGACGCCCCAGGGCCGCTCGCCCAGTCGATCGGCGGTCTCCCGGAGCACCCGGCGGGACTGTTCCGCGCCGGACAGCGCGAGCGCGACGAAGGGCAGCGCGCCGTCGGCGGCAACCGCGGCCGCGAACGGGGCCTCGTCGCTGACCCTGGTCATCGGGCCCTGCACCACCGGTATCCGCACGTTGAGGCCGTCGGCGAGAGCGGCACCCGGCGTCAGGGCGTCCCCGGCCGTCGTGTCGGCGAGCGCGTCGACAAGGGTGGTACGGATTCCGCGTACGGCGGCGGCGGTGTCGGGCCAGCGCCGGGCGAAGACGGCGGCGAGCCAGCCGTCCTGGCCGATCGGCAGCAGCTGTGAGGCGCTGTCGTGCGGACCGCCCCTGCGGATCCCGCGTACCCCGTCGACCAGGACCGTCTCGGACCCGTCCATCCGACGGATCGTGCCTCGGACGTCCGCCGGCAGCTCCGACTCGGGCATGAGGGTGAGTTGGCTGTCCAGGACGACGCCGGCCGCGCCGCCGATGACACAGGCGACGGCGGTGCGGGGACCGATGCCACCGGCGACCCAGATCGGCAGGTCGATGTCGTCGGCAGCGGCCAGTTGCTGGAGCAGGACGAACGAGCTGAGCTCGCTGACTGTGCCGCCACCCTCCATGCCCCGCGCGATGAGCCCGTGCGCCCCGGCGGCGGCGGCGCACCGGGCGTCGTCGAGGCTGGTCACCTCGACCAGCACCCGGTACCTGTCGACCACGTCGGCCAGTGGCCAGGGCGATTCCAGCGGCAGGACCACCAGATCGACCTGACCGTGGCCCGCCCGTTCCACGTCGGCCGGCGTGGCGGTGCAGCCGGCCGGCACGCGTACGCCGATGGGTCCGCTCGACCCGGCGGTGGCCTGGGCCAGGGCGGTGAGTGTCCAGCTGTCGCCGGAGGCGAGGTCCAGGACGCCGTGACCGCCGCCGTGGCGGGCGGCGGTCACTATTCCGGGACTGGGTTCGAGGAGGCTACCGGCGCTGATCACGATTACGAGATCGCGCGTGTTCGGTGCAGGGCTCATCGGACTCCCACTTCATTGGGCGCCGGGTCTCGGACGCGACCGAATGAATCAGATGATCAACCGAGGTTGCCGCCCGAAGCTTATTGTCGCCTATCGATCTCGGGCTCCGATTAAGTTAGGCCAGCTTAGTTACGGCTCAGTTAACTTTCCCTAACTAGGCTCCTGGCCTGCGGTTCTTCCGATCGTCGCGCTGCGGCGCAGGACATCTTCCGTCCGGCACGGCATGACGCCCTGACCTCGGGTGGAGGGTTCGTGGCTCCACTTCGGACGCAAGGCGTGGTGTTAAATATCGACGCACTTTGAATTCGAGAATGTTACCAAGCCATCTTAAGAAGTGACGTCTATCACTATCGTCTTGCAGATCCGGAATGTAAAAGCACTCTTATCTGGTCGGTTTGGTCGGGCCAGAACCATTCCTATCTTCTGAGTATGGAATCGGTTCGGACCGGCCCTCTCCGAATGGGCCGAATGCCGACCGGAAGGGAGGGGAATCAACCCGTAGAACGCCATGTCATCGCGCGGGGCGACCCGATCGCCGTCGTACACCCGCCCGTCCAACCCGGGCGGTCTGCCTCCCACGCCCACCTGCCCCCAACGAACTGGTGGTCCCTCATGCGCAAAATTCTCCTGCTGGCCCTGGTCGGTCTCGGCGCTCAACTGGTCGACGGCAGTCTCGGCATGGCCTACGGCGTGACCTCGACAACCCTGCTGCTCGCCGTCGGCGTCCACGCCGCCGCCGCCTCCGCCACCGTGCACCTCGCCGAGATCGGCACGACCCTCGCCTCGGGCGCCGCCCACTGGCGATTCGGCAACGTCGACGCCAAGGTCGTCGCGCAGATCGGCATTCCGGGTGCGGTCGGCGCCTTCGCTGGCGCGACCTTCCTGTCCCGCCTCTCCACCGACGCGGCGGCACCGATCATGTCGCTGATCCTGCTCACCCTCGGTAGCTACCTCCTCGTCCGCTTCACCGCCTTCGGGTTGGCCAAGGGCAACGTGGGCAAGCCGTTGCGCAAGCGGTTCCTCGGTCCACTGGGCCTGCTCGCCGGCTTCGTCGACGCCACCGGTGGCGGCGGCTGGGGACCCATCGGCACCCCGGCGATCCTGGCTAGCGGCAGGCTCGAACCACGCAAGGTCATCGGATCGATCGACACCAGCGAGTTCCTGGTCGCCATCGCGGCGAGCCTCGGCTTCCTCGTCGGTATCGGTGCGGAGAACATCAACGTCGGCTGGGTTACCGCGCTGCTCATCGGCGGGGTGGTCGCCGCGCCGGTGGCGGCCTGGCTCGTACGCATGGTCCCGCCCCGGGTGCTCGGCTCCGCGGTCGGCGGCGTGATCGTGCTGACCAACGGCCGAACCCTGCTACGCAGTGACTGGTTCGATGCCCCGACCACCGTCCGTTATGGCTGTTACGCGATCATCTGCGCGATCTGGGCGGCCGCCGTGACGTACTCGATCCGTCAACACCAGCGGGAGCAGCGACAAGTCGTCACGATCAGTAACGGCTGACCGGCCTCGATCCACATGACTGAGAGTGCCGGCACCTCTCGGCCCGTCGTCCGAGGGGTGCCGGCAAGACGGCCGTGGGCGTAAGGTGCAGCCGATGATCGATGATGCCTGGTTGGACGGGCGTCCGTCTCCGTCACCCGTGTTGCGAGGGCTGGCCAGCAACCCGGCGACCCCGGTCGCGGTACTGCTGCGGCTGCTCGATTCGTGGCCGGAGCAGGTGTTCGAGGGGCTACGACGCCGCCGTGAGCTGCCGCCGCCGGTGCGGGACGCGATGCTGCACCACCCCTCGCCCAGGATCCGCGGCGCGCTGGCCGCCCATCCGCAGGTCGACCCTCTGGCGCGGACCGAGTTGTTGGCCGACCCGCAGTGGCGGGTGAGGAAGCGCGCGTTCGGCCAGCCCGGCCAGGAGCCGCTGCCTGACGACGTGCTGGTCGGGTTGTTGACCGAGCTTGACGGCCCACCGCCGGACATGCCGTTCGCCCGCGAGGAGTTGATCGGCGAGTTGTTCGAGGCGACCGGCCGTGACCGGCGTCTGCTCCGACTGGCCGCCGCCCATCCCCGACCCGGAGTACGCCGGTTCGCGGCCAGTTCCCTCGATTGGCTGGACGATCTGTCACGCCGGGCGCTGCTGGAGGACGAGGTGTCCGAGGTGCGGGCCGCCGCCGCGACGTCCGTCGCGCGCGGGCAGAAGGTGATGGAGCCCGGCGATCTGCCGGACCAGCACTGCCACGCATTCTGGTACGTGCTGCAGCGTCCACTGTCCCAGGCGCTGATCGATCAGGTGCTCGCCAGCGGTGACCTGGCGGCCCTGACGGTCCTGGGTGGAAACCCGACCATCCCGCCGGACGTGGTCGAAACGCTGCTGCGTCACCCCGACCCGACGGTTCGGCGGGGAGTCACCGGCCGCGCCGACCTGACTGGCGACCAACTCGTCAGGCTCGCCACCGACCCGGCGGTCGAGGTCCGCACCGCGGTGTCCACCCATCCCGGACTCACCGAGCGGCAGCGGGCCGACATCGACATCGACGTCAGTACCGTGCCGGACGACGGACACTACGGCTCTGCGGACGTCCGGTGCCGTTCGCTGCCATATCCCGACAGCACCCGCCCCGAGCTCGCCGACGCGCTACGGTGGGCCCGGTCGGTCAACCCGCTGCTGCGCCGCCGGGCGGCCCGCAACACCGAGTTGCCGGCGGACCTCGTCCGCATCCTCGCCGAGGACTCCGACCTGGGCGTACGGGTCCTGCTCGCCCAACACCACCCAGCCGCGCCGCCCGCGCTGCTGCTTCGCTGCTACCTGGAGTACCGCTGCTGCGGTCGGGACCGGCTGAGCGAGCTACCGCAGTTCCCCACCGATGGGCTGGCCCGCTTCGCCGACGAACCCGACCCCGCGGTGCGGCGGCTCGTCGCTCTCGACCCACACGCCAGCCCCGCACTCGTCGACCGACTCAGCGCCGACCGGGACGCCGATGTACGACGGGCGATGGCGAGCAGCCCACGCCTCTCAGCACCGCGAATCATCGCCCTTCTCGACGATCCCGACCTGGCCGAAGCCGCCGCAGCCAACCCAGCCCTCCCGGTTGACCAGATGCAGCAGATCCTGGACGGGATGACTGAGGGCTGAGCCCGGAGCACGGACTACGCCGAGGAGGGCAGGGCGTCGAGGCGGGCGCGGACCGACTCGCCCCGGACGTGGTCGAGGTCGGTGAAGATGCTCAGGGCCTGCTGCCACGCCGCCCGCGCGGCGTCCGCGTCCCCCGCGGCGAGGTGGGCGTCGCCCAGGTGGGTGAGGATGTCCGGCTCGTGGACGCGGTGGCCGAGTTCGCGGAACAGTCCGAGGGCCTGCTGGTAACAGTCGATGGCCCGGTCGTGCTGGCCGAGGTGGTGCCAGGCGTGGCCGAGGTTGTCCAAGGTGGCGGCCGTATCGCCGCGGTCGCCCACCCGGTGCAGGAGGGCGAGCGCGCGTTCGCAGTAGTCGACACCGGTGGCGTGGTCGCCGAGCAGTGTGTGGTACCAGCCGACAGCGTTGAGCGCGAACGCCTCGCCGCGTTCGTCGCCGGCCGCGCGGCAGAGCCGGACGGCCCGCTGGGCGTGCTCCAGGGCGTTGGGCAAGTCCTCCCGGTGCTCGTGCAGGTAGGCGAAGAGGCGGTGGATGAACGCCAGCCCGGCCGTGTCGTCGCTGCTCAGGCAGAGGTCGAAGGCGTGGTGCAGGTGCTCCTGCGCGTCGTCCAGCCGATGGAACCGCAGGTCGGTGTGGGCGAGGCCGCGGTGGGCGCCGGCACGCGCAGCCGGGATGCCGAGCCGGTCCGCGCACTCCAGCGCGGTCTGCCAGGCCGTGTCGCGGTCGTACCAGTGCCCGCGTCGTTCGAGGTACGTGTCGAGGGCCCAGGCGAGCTGCCAGGCCGCCCGGTCGAGGCCGGACGCGGCGGCGAGGCGCAGCGCGGCGAGCAGGGTGGGCCGCTCGGTGTGGAACCACTCCATCGCCTGCCACCGGTCGGCCAGGTGTTCCGGGTCGTCGGTGGCCGGCGGCGGGCCCAACGGGAGCGCGATGGCGTCCCGGTGCGGGAGGAGGAGCCGGTTCGCGGCGTGCGCCGCGTGCACGTAGTGCTCGACCAGCCGTGACCGCGCGTCCCGGCGCTCGTCGGGGGCGACTTCCTCGGCGGCGTACGCGCGCAGGAGGTCGTGCAGGGCGTACCGGCCGGGTGCCGGTTCGGCGATCAGGTTGGCGCGGACCAGTTCGGGCAGCAGGCGGCGGGTGGGGGCCGGCGGTTGCCCGGCGAGGCTCGCCACGGCGTGCACGCCGACGTCCGGGCCCGGGTGCAGACTCATCAGGTGGAACAGGCGCCGCGCGTCGGCGCTCAGGGCGGCCTCGGACCACGAGAAGACGGCGCGTACCCGGGTGGTGGGATCGCCGGCGTCCAGGGCGTCGAGGCGGTCGTGCACGTCGTCGAGTTCGGCGGCGATCGCGGTCAGCGGGAACGCCGTCTGCTGCGCGCGGGCGCAGACGATGGCGAGCGCGAGCGGCAGCCGCGCGCAGGCGGTGACGATCTGCTGCACGGCGGCCGGCTCGGCGGCCACCCGGTCGGCGCCGAGGCGGCGGGCCAGCAGGAGCCGGGCCTCGTCGGGGTCGAGGACGTCGACGGCGAGCGGGTGGGCGCCGTGCACGGTCACCAGCGGAGCGAGCCGGTCGCGGCTGGTGACCACGGCGGCCGACGTGGGCGTGCCGGGCAGCAGGAGCCGGACCTGGTCGGCGTCACGGGCATTGTCGAGCACGACGAGGATCCGCTTACCGGCCAGCAGGCTGCGGTAACGCGCCGCCTGCACGTCCGGGTCGGCGGGAATCCGCTCGGGCGGTATGCCGAGGGATTCGAGCAGGCCGCGCAGCGCGGTGGCCGGTCGGACCGGCACCCCGCCGGGGTCGAAGCCGCGCAGGTCGGCGTAGAGCTGGCCATCCGGGAACCGGTGGGCCACCTGGTGCGCCCAGTGCACGGCCAGGGTGGTCTTGCCGACCCCGGCGGTGCCGGAGATCACCGCGAGCACGCCGCCGGCCGCCAGCCCGGTGGGCTCGACCAGCAGTTTGTCGAGGCCGGCCAGGGCATCGGTACGCCCCACGAAGCCGCGGACGTCCGTGGGTAGCTCCGCCGGTACGGGGGCCGGCGTACCGGCGGCCGACGCGGCCCGGGGGAGCGGGCAGGCGCCCTGCAACAGCGCCTGGTGGAGCATCTGGAGGTTCGGTTCCGGATCGACGCCGAGCGCGTCGGCCAGCCGGGTCCGCAGTGCCGCGTATTCCCGTAGCGCGTCGGCGGTGCGCCCGAGCGCGTGCTGGGCCCGCATCAGCGCGGCGGTGAGCGACTCCACGAGCGGGTGTTCCGCCGTCAGCTCGGTCAGCACCCCGATGGTGACGGCCGGGTTGTGCGCACCCAGCTCGGCGTCCGCCCACGCCACCACGGCGTCCAGGTGCTCCCGGGTCCAGCTCTCCCGCATCCGGGCGGCCCAGTCCCCGGCGACGCCGGCCAGCGGTACGCCCCGCCGGAGCCCGATCGCCGCGCGCAGGGTGGCCAGCCGATCCCGGTCGTCACCGGTGTCCCTGGCGTGCAGCAGCAACCGCCGGAACCGGTGCAGGTCGACCAGTTCCTCGTCGATCTCCAGCACGTACCCGCCGGAGCGGTGCACGAGCGGCGGCGGGTCGGCGTCACCGGCCGCCTCGCGCAACACCTGCCGGATCCGGGTGACGTGCGCCCGCAGGCTGCCCCGTGCGTCGGCGGGGGCCTGCTCGCCCCACACCCGATCGACCAGCGCGGCCTGTTCGACGACCCGGCCCGCGTCGACCAGCAACGCCGCCAGCACCGACCGCTGTCGCGGCGGCCCCGGGTCGACCGGTCGTGCCCCGGCGAGGACCTGCACGGGGCCGAGCAGCCGGTATCCGACCGGTTCGGCCCGCTCGTTCACCACGAGACCCGCACAGCATCAGCCACCTTCGGCGTCGCAACGATTCCACAACGGAACGACCCATCGTCGGTTGCCATTCTCTTGGTGCGCGACCGAAACGGCACACGGGGGCTGGAGGTGTTCGGTCGCGCCGAGAGGGAAGGAGGCAACCATGAAGATCGTCGTTCGCACCGTGGAGTCGGTGAAGACCACGCAGTGGCCCGATTCCTGATCAAGCCTGGTGGGCGGCCGTCGCTCCCCCAGGCGGCGGCCGCCCACCCCGGTGGAACCATCCTCGGACCCGGAGGTTTGTCATGCGTGTCGGCCTCAAGCCCTGCGAGTGGGAGCGCGTCCGCGACGGTCTGGTCGTCGTCTGCGACCCGAGCCGCTCGGTGCAGCTCGACGATCCGGACGGACAGGTGCAACGCCTGCTCACCGTGCTGTCCGACCAGCCGGGAACGCTCGCCGAGCTACGCGCCGCCCTGGCCGCCGACGGGGTCGAGGTGAGCACCGACGACCTCAGCGGCGCGCTGGACGCGCTCGACGGCCTTCGGTTGCTGCGGGACCTCGACCGGCCGGTCGACCGCGCCCGGGCCGGCCGGGACTTCAGCAACCTCGCCTTCTTCGAGCTGCACGCGACCCTGGAGACCAGCGAGGCCGACCTGCAACAGCGGGTACGCGACGCCCACGTCCTGCAACTGGGCACGGGCGGGCTCGGCTCCAACGTCCTGCAGAACCTGGCTGGTCTCGGCGTCGGCAGGCTCACCCTGGTCGACGCCGACGAGGTGGAGCCGCGCAATCTCGCCCGGCAGTTCCTCTACCGGGAGACCGACCTCGGCGCCACCAAGGTCGATCGTGCCGCCGACTGGGTGCGCGCCTTCCACTCCGGCATCACCGTCGACGCGGTACGCCGCTGGATCGGCAGCCCCGACGACATCGCGGACCTGCTGCCCGGCGTCGACCTGGTGGTCTCCGGCGTCGACCAGGGCGAACGGATCGACAACTGGGTCAACGAGGCGTGCCTGCGCGCCGGGGTGCCCTGGATCCGGGGCGGCATGATCGGCTCTCAGCTCATCTACTTCTCCGTCGATCCGGGCCGCAGTGCCTGCTACGAGTGCCGGGTCCGCGCCTACGGCGACGGTCGGGGCACCCAGGCGTCGGTGCTGGAGCCGACCGCGATGACCGCGCAGCGGCTCAGCGCCCGCATTCCCCGCCTCAACCGGGCCAACGGGCCGTCGGCCGCGCTGGTCGGGTCCCTCGTGGCGTTCGAGGCGCTGCGCTACTTGACCGGGTACGAACCGCCGTACGCGGCGGGCGCCGAGGTGCTGGTGGACCTCTCCGCGGGTTGCCGACCCAAACGCGAGCCGTGGCCGCGCGACCCGGACTGTGCCACGTGCGCCATGGCCGACGCCCACACCGCCGCCACCGCCTCATGACGGACGCGACGGGCACGGTACGGCTGCGCCCACTGACGGTCGTCGAGGAGGGTACGGACGTCCTCGTCGGCGACCCGGAACGGGGCACCTACGTCGCCATGCCCGCGGTGGGTGGCGTCGTCGTCCGGGCGCTGCTGGAGGGGGCCCCGCTCGCCCAGGCCGCCGAGCGGGGCGAGACGTACGCGGGCGAGCCGGTGGACCTGGACGACTTCGTCGCCGTCCTGACCGAGCTGGGGTTCGTCGACACGGACGAGGCACCCGCGCCGGTGCCGACCGCCGCCGTACAGCAACGTTCCTGGACCGCCGGCCCCCCGGCGGCACTGGTCCGGCCGCTCTTCTCCCGGGTGGCCTGGGCGTTCTACACCGCCGCCGCGATCGGGGTGGTGGTGTGCTTCCTGGTACGCCCGGACCTCTGGCCCCGGCCGACCGATCTCCTGCTGACCGGCGATCTCGGCACCAGCCTGCTGATCATGCTGCCGGTCACGTACGCCCTGGTGGCCGTGCACGAGGCGTGGCACTGGCTGGCCGCGCGCGCGCTGGACCTGCGGACCCGCTTCGGCATCGACCGGCGGCTGTTCTTCCTGGTCTTCGAGACCGACCTGTCGCAACTGTGGAGCGTGCCGCGCCGCCAGCGCTACGGCCCGCAGCTCGCCGGCCTGGCCGTCGACCTGCTGCTGCTCGCGGCGCTGCTGGCCGGACAGCTCGTCCTCGGGCCGGTACGCCCTCTCCCGGCGCTGGTCTTCGTCCTGGTGGCCAGCACGCTCTGGCAGTGCATGGTGTTCCTGCGCACCGACCTGTACGCCGTCCTGGTCACCGCGACCGGGTGCCGTGACCTGTGGCGGGTCAAGTCCCTGCTGCTGCGGCGGGCCTTCGGCCGGCTCGACGAACGGCAGCGCGCCGAGCTGGACCGGGCCGACCCGCACGACGTGCGGGTCGGCACCTGGTTCCGCTGGCTCTGGCTGGCCGGGTGCCTGCTCGCCGCCGGCTACTTCGTGCTGTTCTACCTGCCGCTGCTGCGCTACGTCGCCAGCTGGGCGGCCGACGGGTTCGCCGCCGGGGTGGGCAGCGCACGGCTGTGGTGGGGTCTGGCGACGGCCCTGCTGGTGTACGCGCCGATCGTGGCGACGCTGGTGCTGGCCGCCCGGGCGGTGCGCACCCGAGCGGGACGGTGAGCCCGCTGCCGCACGCGCCGCGGAAGCATCTCGGGCTGGTTCAGGAGGCCCGCGCCCTGCTGAGCGTGGCTCCGGCCGTGGCCAGCCAGTAGGGCGAATGGACGTCGGTCCAGATGGCCACCGCCGCCTCGGCACGGCGTCGGGCGAGGTCCGGTCGTCCGGCAGACAACTGAGCCTCGGCCAGGCAGTGCAACGCGGCCGCCTCGCCCCAGCGGTTCGCGGCGGCACGGTAGACCCAGAGGCATTCGGCGAGTACGCGTCGGCCCTCGATCGCCCTGCCCTGTTTGACGAGGACGTCACCGAGCCAGCACCGGGCGTGCGTCGCGCTCAACTGGTCGCCCAGCGACAGGCTGATCCGCTCGGCGGTGCGGTAGTGCCGTTCGGCGGCGGGGTAGTCGCCGCGCAGCCGGGCGACCTGCCCGAGGCAGCGCCACGCCTGCGCCTGCCCTGGCAGATAGCCGATGGCCACGCTGCGCCGCAGGCTCTCGTCGAACACCGTCACCGCTTCGTCGCGGCGACCCTGCTCCATCAGCGTGACACCAAGGCCGGTCGTCGCGTAGATCAGGCAGTTGTCGTTGCCGGCTGCCTCCGCGAGGTGGATGGCCCTGACGAAATGCTCCTCCGCCTCGGCATACCTGCTCTGCAGGCGGTAGAGGTAGGCCAACCCGGCCGACGTGCTGGCGATGCGTGCCTTGTCGGAGGGGTCAAGCATCTCGATCGCCGCGCGGTAGTGGCGCTCCGCTGCCGGGTAGTCGTCCACGATCGTCGACAGCTCACCCAGGTTGCGCCGCAGGCTGGCCCCGACCGGGCCGTCAGCCACCGATTCCGTCGCGCGGCTGTGCAGGTGCAGCCAGTCGTCGAAGTAGCCCGACAGCTGCATGAATGGCGCGAGAGCCACGATCAGACCAGCTGCGGGCAGCGGCACGGACGGCAGCATGTCTTCGGCGAGCGTCTTGAGGAAGCCGTACTCGTCCCGGAACCAGGCAAGCGGGTCGTCCAACACCGCGTCACGTGTCTGGTCGCTGAACGACCAGGGCGGGGCGGCGAACGGCACCTCGTCGAAGTCCGTGTTGATCCGGACGCCGGCGGCGCACGCCAGGCCCAACGCCCCGCCGAGCATCCGCAGCCTCGCCCGCTCCGTCTGAACCGGTGTGAGGATCTGCGCGGCCTTGTCCCGCGCGAACGCGGCGACCAGGTCGTGCATCCGGTAGCGCGGTGCGGCGTTGTCGGTGTAGCGCACGAACAGCAGATGCAACTCCGCCAGGTCGTCGAGGAGCTTCGTCGCGTCGCCCGGCGAGGTGTCCATCAGCGCCGCGAGTGCCCATGGGGCGACGTCCACCGTGTCGAGCTGCGCCAGATAGGACAGCGCCTCCTGCTGGCTCCTGGACAGCGCCGCATATGTCAGCTCGATGCTGGCGCGTACCGCCACATCGCCCACCGTCAGCTCGTCAAGCTTTCGATGCTCGTCGGCGAGGGCTCTGGCCAGAGCGCCCAACGGCATGTCCGGGCGAGCGGCCAGGCGGGCCCCGGCGATCCACACGGCCAGCGGAAGCCGTTCGCAGCGGTTGACGATCTGGAACGCGGAGGATTGATCCCGGGCGACCCGCTCCTCACCGATCATGCGTTTGACCATCTCCAGCGCCTCCGGCTCGCTGAGCAGTCTCAGCGGCACCCGAAAGCCGTCCAGCCCGGGAAGGACGCTCCGGCTGGTGACGATGGTGGCGGTCTTCGGCCCCGAGGCGATGAGAGCCTCAACATCCCGGCCCGCGGCGGCGTTGTCGAGAACGACGAGCACGCTTCGCTGGGCGAGCAGGCTGCGGTAGAGGTTGATGCGCTCTTCGAGCGCGGCGGGCACCGAGTGGCTGCTGACGCCCAGGGCGCGAAGGAAGACACCGAGAACGTGCCATGAGACGCCCGACTGGGGGTGCGGGCCACGCAGATCGGCGAACAGTTGCCCGTCCGGAAAATGCTCAACGGCCAGTTGCGCCAGCCGGACCGCGAGGGTCGTCTTTCCCACGCCGGCCGGGCCGGTGATCACCACCGTACGCCCGCTCTGCCCGTCGGCGCGCAGAATGTGCCCGGCCCGGGTCAGTGCCGCCTTTCGCCCCACGAACGAGGTCGGCCCACTCGGCAGCAGATACGGTGTGACCAGGTCCGTCCTGCTGGGGACGGCACCGTCGACGGTCTCTCCCTCGACCTCCGACTGAGCCAGCTGACGACGCCGACGTACCCATTCGGCCACCTCGTCCGGCGGCAGATCGCACGCCTCCGCGATGGCGACCACGATGTCCAGGGACGGCAGTGTCCGTCGAGCGAGCGCCGACGCCAGGGTGCTCGCGGGCAGGATCCGCCCTTTCTGCCGAGCCAGCCGGGTCAGATCCCGGAAGGAGCGCCCCGACCAGGCTTTCAGCTGGCGGAGCGCTGCCACGTATTCCTCTGTGGTGGCCGCCGCGCGGGGTACCGGCGCTCGATCTGGCACGGTGAGGAGTGTAACTGGCTCGATTCAATATCTGATCTTGTCGAACGCGTTGGGCGGCTGGCCCACAAGGCCCCCGGCGTGTGTCGTCGTCGGGATCAGACGCCGGGCGGGTCGCCAGCTGCCACCTGATCCGCGCCGACAGTCCCGGCAGGACCGCTTGCCCGCGGATCTCGGCGGCTGAACACTTTCCCGCGCCAGCGGCAATGTCGGGTTGGAGCGCGGACTGTGCCGAGGAGGGCCATGGCTTCGGATGCGGATTTGATAGGCCGGTCGCTGGATGGCGATGTCGACGCCTTCGTCGAGGTGGTCGAGCGTCATGAGGTCGCCGTCGGTTCGTACCTCGCTCGCCGGGCGGGGCGGGATGCGGCCGAGGACCTCCTGGGCGAGGTGTGGGTTGCCGCGTTCGAGTCGCGGCGATCGTACGACCGGTCGTACAACGATGCGCGGCCGTGGCTGTACGGGGTGGCATTGAATCGCTTGCGGCGCTATTGGCGGTCCCGGCCGGCCGAGGATCTGGTCGCGGACGTACCCGACGTGGCTGCCGGATGGGATCCGTGGTCGGCGGTGGACCTCGGCGTGGACGCCCGGGCGGTGCTCCGGTCCGCCCTGACGCGGCTCAAGCCTGAGGAGCGGGAGGTCCTGAGGCTCGTCGCCTGGGAGGACCTGACCGCAGCCGACGCCGCGCGGGCACTCGGCATACCGGCCGGCACCGCGCGGCGACTGCTGAGCCAGGCCAGGACGGCATTGCGCGACGCGCCGGGCGTGTCCGCGCTTCTGAAGGACCGCAACAGCGCGAAGGAGAGACACCGATGACCGACGAGCTCGATCTGGTCGGTGCGTTGGGCAGCGCAGAACCGCTACGCCCGGAGGCGTACCAGCGGGCGCGGGCGGTGCTGCGGGCGGCTGTGGCCGACCCCGGGACCGTGCGGCCGCTGGGCGCGATGTCAGCACAGGACACGACTATGGAGGCGACGTCAACCATGGAAACGGCGACAACTACGCGGGACCACGCATCCAGCCCGGCGCCTCAGCGCCGCCGCCGGATCGGTATCGCGGGCCGTTGGGGTATCGGCGCCGGGGTGGGGGTTGCCGCCGCGGCGGCAGTCGTCGCCGTGGTTCTCAACTCGTCGGCCCCCGGGATCACGGAGGCCGGCCGGGAACCGTCGGCCGCCGCCTCGGGCTCGACCGCCGTCGACGAGTCCGTCCAGCGCGCGCCGCTGATGACCCTGGCCGGGTCCATCCAGACGGTCACCCCCTCGGGGGGAGACGCGTGGCTGGTGAAGGCGACGCAGGTCCACGGCACCAAGACCATGCAAGTCGTCTACACGCTGTACACCGACGGTCACGAGATCTATACGGGCAACAGCGTGCGGGACATCAAGCGTGCGATCGCCCGGCACCAGGACCAGATGACGGACGGCGGCTACGCGCCGCTGCTCAGGGCGGCCGTCGCCGCCGCGGACAGCAGCCCGGCCGACGGCCGGAACCGGATGCTCAAGGCAGCTGGGGATCCGCTGGTGGGCCTCGACCCCGCAGCGCAGAAGGCGGTGTGGGACAAGCAGCAGGAGCACGCCCAGGTGATCGTCAAGCAGAAGGGCGGCACCTACAAGCCGAAGCCGTACAGCCCTCAGGCCGTTGAGCGGCACTTCGACAACGCCCTGTGGACGTACAGCACCGAAGCGCTGTCCGCTGGCGACGGCAACACGCGGGTGCGGGCCGGTGTGCTGCGTCTGCTGTCGACCATCTCTGCGGTCAGCGTCGAGAACTCGACCACCCAGGGCAGGGCCACGCTGACGATCACCGCTGGTCCCGAGGTGTTCGGCGGCGAGGGCAGCGAGGTGCTGACCATCGACGCCACGACCGGCATGCTGGTCAGGGACGTATCCACCGTGCCGGGCCTGCCCCGGGCCGTCACGACGTACGAATCCTCCCGCGTGACGAAGGCCGGCCTGTAGGCCGGAAACCTCCACCAACCAGCAGTCCGACAGGCGGGCGTGACGCGGATGCGCCCAGCGTTCGGCAACGGTGCGGGCCGCCCCCGAGCGGCCCGCACCCGGTGACCGCGAGTGCCGCGACGGCACGTGGCGTCAGCGGAAGGCGCCGATGTTGCGCGTGGCCCAGGCGGCGAAGGGGCGTGGTGATCGGCCGAGGATGTCGGCCACGTCGGGGCTGATGCGCTGCTCACGTTCGGTCGGCGCGCCGAGGATCGCCAGCGTGCCCTCGACCACCGGTGGTGGCATGAACCGCAGCATCTGTTCGCGGGCTTCGTCTGGCGTCTGGTCCACGAAGCCGATCGGCTCGCCGAGCGCGGCGGCGAGATCGGCGACCCGTTCGCGCGGCGTACTCAGGGCAGGGCCGGTCAGCTCGTAGGTGCGGCCAGCATGTGCCTGGTCGACCAGGGCGACGGCCGCCACCTCGGCGATGTCGTCCGGGTCGATCGACGGCAGGCCGACGTCGCCGAACGGCGCGGCGACCATGCGGTTGTCCCGGACCGGTTCGGCCCAGGCAAGGGCGTTGGAGGCGAAGCCCCCGGGACGCAGGATCGTCCAGCCGAGGCCGGAGTTGCGGACGAGGTCCTCGGCGGCGCGCAGTGGCGCGTGCGCGGGCGACTCCGGCCGGGTGCCCGCCGCTTGCGAGGACTGCAACACGATGCGCTCCACGCCTGCGGTCGCGGCGACCCGTAGGATCTCGCGCATGTCGAGATGAGCTCCAGCGCCTTCCACGAGCAGGAACAGCGCCTCGGCGCCCGCGAGCGCCGGGCGAAGGCTCTCCGGCTGCTCAAGGTCCGCGCGGTGGTGGCGAACCCCGTCCGGTACGACGAGTGGGCGTCGTCCCCGGGACACCGCCGTCACAGCCTTGCCCGATGCCGCGAGGGTCGACGAGAGCGTGCGGCCGACGTTTCCGGTGGCTCCTACCACGACAAACATGTCTCTGTCTCCAGCTCCGCCGTGTCGTTCGCACGGCTGGATGGAGACGCTAGTAGCGTTGGCATAGTAGGTACCTAGAGGATAGTAATGGGTTTGTGGCGGAGGGCACATGAAGAAGTCGGCAGATCCCGAGCTGGCCTGTCCGGTCGCGCCGGTCGTCGACATCGTGTTCAGTCGATGGGCTACGCCTATCCTGTGGGCTCTGCACGAATGCGGTCGACAGCGCTTTGTGGAGCTTCAGCGTCGGCTGCCCAGCATCACGCCGAAGGTTCTCACGCAGCGGCTGCGGCAACTCGAGCGCGACGGGCTCGTGGCGCGCACCTACCACGCCGAGGTGCCTCCTCGGGTCGAGTACGAGATCACCGAGTTGGGCGGCAGTCTCGGCCCGCTCTTCGCGCACCTGAGCACCTGGGCCGATGCCCACCTGGCAGAGGTGGAGCGAGCGCGGCACTCCTACGACGTCGGACAGTGAGCCCGCAGGGTTTCAGCTGGTGGTAGAACGGGGTGTGGAGATCGGGCAGCTGAGCCAGGCGTTGGATGAGATCTTCGACGGCGCGGTCGTGCACCACGGCTACACCGACTACATGCGCGATTACGAGGTCATCGTCTACGTCACCGCTGACCCACGTACCGGCCAACCGCCCGCCCATCTTCGCTACCTCTTCACCCACTGCGTCGTAGCCGAGGTGCGGACCGCCCTGAGTCCCGACACCTGGCGGCGCTCCCTCGACGGCCGGCTGACCGACCCGGAGGTCGGTCCGGACCTGGACGGTTTCGTGTGGGCAGTGCGCTGGCAGCCGCTCTATCCGGGTGCGACGGTTGTGCCGGAGTCCGAGCGTGCACGGTCGTGGGCCGACAAGGTCGGCATCCCGTTTCACGAGGTCCGCTTCGAGCTGAACGCTCACGCCATCGCTCTCGTCTTCAACGACCTTGAGGTGACGGAAGTGGGGGAGGGCTACGCGCCCTTCACCGTCGCCAAGGACGACTGAGCGCCGGCCGACGCGGGCCCGGACCACGCCGAGCGTGGGCCGCCTCCCCGTACAGGGGCGAACTAGCCTGCGGATTCGGCCGACTGGCGCTCGGCAGTGATCCGGAGAAGTCCTTCGACGCCGCGGAGGAAGGTCTCGGACACCAACGCGGGGTCGAAAAGGCATCCGGCTGCCATGGCACCGTCGCGGAGCATGACGAAGTGGCGCGCGGCGGACTCCGCCGTCTCCTCCTCGACCCGCGCCATCAGCGTGGTGAGTGTGTCCAGGAACCACTGCCGGTGGGCGATGATCTCCTGACGCACGGGATGCGCCGCGTCCGGATACTCCGCCGCCGCGTTCAGGAACGCGCAGCCACGGAACCCCGGGGACTGGATGTGCTCGGCAATGAAGGTGGCAATGGCCAGCAGTGGGGCGACCGGCCGTGGCTCGGTGGTGATGACCGCGTCGACCGCGCCGCGATCCATCTCATGGATCTCCCGCAGGTAGGCGAGGATGAGATCGTCCTTGCTGGGGAAGTGCCGGTAGAAGGTGGCCCGGGTCACCTTCGCCTCGGCGATGATCCGATCTACGCCGACGGAGTGGATGCCCTCCGAGTAGAAGATCCTGGTCGCCGTGGCAAGGAGCCGTTGGCGCGCCTCCGAGGGTCGGGTACCGGGTGCGGTGGGCGTCATCTCACCATCGTAGCGGATAGAACGTTCGGTCTTGACGATGTGGGTTCGGCGTGTCAGTCTGAAGCAAGACAGAACGATCGGTCTACCTAACCCCTCCGCCGAAAGGGTCACCCGTGACCACCATTGCTGCTTCGCCCGGCATCTCCCAGACGGCTTCCGCGCTGCGGCGGCTGTACTTCGTCCGCTTCGCATTCGCCATCGTCTGGGCGGGCCTGACGATCGCCACCGCCAAGGAGATCGGTCCGCTCGCGGTGGCGCTGTTCGTGCTCTACCCGCTGTTCGACGTGGGCGCGGCCAGCTACGACCTCCGTTCGTCCCGGGCCACCGGCTCACCGGCTCTGCTGTACGTGAACATCGCGGTAAGCCTGCTCACGGCGGTCGGCGTGGGTCTCGCCAGCGCGTCCGGCATCCCCGCCGTTCTGCGGGTGTGGGGCGCCTGGGCGATCGTCGCCGGTCTGGTCCAGTTGATCGTCGGTGTCACCCGTCGGAAGATGGGCGGCCAGTGGCCGATGATCATCAGCGGCGGTATCTCGGTGCTGGCTGGTGGGTCCTTCATCGCCGGCGCCGCCGCGGATCACCCCTCATTGACCAACGCTGCCGGCTACGCCATTCCCGGCGCCATCTTCTTCCTCATCGCGGCCATCCGCCTCGGCCGTACCGCGAAGGACAACTGACATGACAATTTTCGAGTACGACGTCGTCGTTATCGGTGCCGGCCCGGTCGGGGAGAACGTTGCCGATCGGGTCGTGCGGGGCGGGCTGACCGCCGCGATCGTCGAGCGGGAGTTGGTCGGCGGTGAATGCTCGTACTGGGCCTGCATGCCGACCAAGGCGTTGCTGCGCAGCGCGTCCGCGTTGCGTGCGGTTCGCCAACTGCCGGGCGCGCGGGAGGCGGTGACGGGGGACCTGGACGCGGCGGCGGTCCTGGGCCGGCGGGACTCCTTCGCGTCCCATTGGCAGGACGACGGTCAGGTTGCCTGGCTGGCGTCGGCGGGCATCGCGCTGCACCGGGGTCAGGGGCGGATCAGCTCCGCCCGCGTCGTCGACGTGACCGGCGTCGACGGTGTCACGACGACGCTGACCGCGCGGCACGCCGTGGTGGTCGCGACCGGCAGCAGTGCCCTGGTGCCGGACATCCCGGGGCTGCGCGAGTCGTCGCCATGGTCCAGCCGCGAGGCCGCTTCGGCCAGTTCGGTTCCCGGTCGGCTCGCCATCATCGGTGGTGGCGTCGTGGCAGCCGAGATGGCGACAGCCTTCACCGCCCTGGGGTCTGCGGTGACGGTACTGGCCCGCGACGGCCTGTTGCCGTCGGCGGAGCCGTTCGCCGGTGAGTTGGTCACCGAGTCGTTGCGCGAGGCCGGTGTGTCCGTACGCCTCGGCGCGGAGGCCGTCGCCGTCGACCGCGACGGCAGCGGAGCCGTTCAGGTCGAGACCGCCTCCGGCGAGCGGATCGAAGCTGACGAGGTGCTGGTGGCGGTCGGTCGCACGCCCAACACTCAGGACATCGGCCTCGACCGGGTCGGGCTGGCGCCGGGTGCCTGGCTGGCGGTCGACGACACCCTGCGCGTCGTCGGCGGCGGCGAGTGGCTCTATGCGGCGGGCGACGTGAACCGGCGGGTGCTGCTCACCCATCAGGGCAAGTACCAGGCGCGGGCGGTGGGCGACGTGATCGTGGCCCGGGCGAAGGGTGAAGAGGTCGAGGACGGCCGGTGGGGTCGGCACGTGGCGACGGCCGACGAGCGTGCGGTGCCGCAGGTGGTCTTCACCGACCCGGAGATCGCGTCGGTGGGCCTGACCGCGGCCGCGGCCGAGGCCGCCGGGCTGCGGATCCGGGTCGTGGACTACGACCTGGGGGCCGTCGCCGGAGCTTCGCTGCACGCCGATGGCTACCGGGGACACGCCCGGATGGTCGTCGACGAGGACCGCAAGGTGATCGTCGGCTGCACGCTCGCCGGCCCGGACGTCGCCGAACTGATCCACGCCGCGACCATCGCCATCGTCGGCGAGGTCCCGTTGGACCGGCTGTGGCACGCGGTTCCGGCCTACCCGACCGTCAGCGAGGTGTGGCTGCGGCTGTTGGAGACCTACGGCCGCTGAACTCCGGTCAACCGTCCGTTCCACCGTGAGGAGAGTCCCGTGCCTACCAAGTTCAGACGTCTTCGGCACTCTCGCGGCGGCGCAGGTCACGTTCCGGGGGGCTGTTCTCGGACATCGAGCAGGCGTAGGCATTGCCAGCTCCCCGGGCGTGGGCAGAGACGACGCCTACGCCCGGGGCTGCTCACGCGCCGGTCATCCGACGAGGGTGGCGACGGCGCGGCCGGCCTGACGGCCGGAGAAGAGACAGCCGCCCAGGAAGGTGCCCTCCAGCGCGCGGTAGCCGTGCATGCCGCCACCACCGAATCCGCTGGCCTCGCCAGCGGCGTAGAGCCCGGGCACCGGCTGGCCGGCGCCGTCCAGCACCCGACCGTCGAGGTCGGTGTGCAGGCCGCCCAGGGTCTTGCGGGTGAGCACATGCAGACGTACGGCGATCAGCGGCCCGGCTTTCGGGTCGAGGAACCGGTGCGGTGCGGCGGTCCGCAGGAGCCGGTCGCCCCGGTAGTTCCGGAAGTTGCGGATGGCGGCGATCTGCATGTCCTTGGTGAAGCTGTTGGCCAGCTCCCGGTCCCGTGCCTCGATCGTGCGCTGGATGTCGAGCGGGTCCAGCAGCGGCTCGTCGGTGAGCGCGTTCATGCCCTTCACCAGCTCGTCCAGCCGGTTGGCCACGACGAAATCGGCGCCCTGCCGCTTGAATGCCTCCACCGGTGCCGGTGCGCCGGCACGCAGGCGGCCGAGTACCTGTTTGACGCTCCGACCGGTCAGGTCCGGGTTCTGCTCGGAGCCGGAGAGCGCGAACTCCTTCTCGATGACCTTCTGGGTGAGGATGAACCAGCTGTGGTCGTGGCCGGTCGTGCGCAGGTGGGCGAGCGTGCCGAGGGTGTCGAATCCGGGATAGAGCGGCACCGGCAGCCGTCGTCCGCGCGCGTCGAGCCAGACGGAGGACGGCCCGGGCAGGATCCGGATGCCGTGCGCGTCCCAGACCGGGTTCCAGTTCTGGATGCCCTCGACGTAGTGCCACATCCGGTCGGGGTTGATCACGGCGCCGCCGGCGTCCTGCGTGATGGTCAGCATGCGGCCGTCCACGTGGGCGGGCACGCCGCTGATCATGTGGGTGGGCGGCGTACCGAGCCGTGCCGGCCAGTTACGGCGGACCAGGTCGTGGTTGCCGCCGATGCCGCCGGAGGTGACGATGACGGCCTGCGCGGTGTAGGCGAAGTCGCCGATCTCCTCCCGCGAGCTGGCGGTGCCGCGGGCGACCTCGCTGGGCTCCAAGACCCGGCCGGTGGCACCCACCACCGCGCCGTCACTGATGGTCAGTGCGTCGACCCGGTGCCGGAAGGCGAACCGGACGAGGCCGCGTCCGGCAGCCTCCCGCACGATCGCGATGAAGGGTTCGAGCAGGCCCGGTCCGGTACCCCAGGTGATGTGGAACCGGGGCACCGAGTTGCCGTGGCCGGTGGCGTCGTAACCTCCGCGTTCGGCCCAGCCGACGATCGGGAACAGCTTGACGCCGAGACGCCGCAGCCACGCGCGTTTCTCGCCGGCGGCGAAATCGACGTACGCCTCGGCCCAGCGCCGTGGCCACGCGTCCTCCGGGCGGTCGAACCCGGCGCTGCCCTGCCAGTCCTGCCAGGCGAGTTCGCTCGAGTCGCGGATGCCCATCCGGCGCTGTTCGGGCGAATCGACCAGGAACAGCCCGCCGAACGACCAGAACGCCTGGCCGCCGAGGCTCTGCTCGGGCTCCTGGTCGAGCAGCAGGACGGATCGACCGGCGGTGACGAGTTCGGCGGTGGCCACCAGTCCGGCGAGGCCCGCGCCGATCACCATCACGTCCGCGTCCGCTGTCCTGGTGGTCATGCCGGCTCCTTCGGTTCGCTGAGCGGGTGGGCCGGCCGGCCATCGAGGGCGGCGACGAGTTCCTTGGCGCCCTCCATTCCCGCGGCCAGCCGGGCCTCGGCAGTCTGCCCGGCCGGGTGCGAGAAGACAGTGATGGGGGCCACGTCGCGCGGGATGCTGTCGGCGGGCGCGGTCGGTCGTCGACGAGGCCGACTCTGACAACTGGCCTTCGAGGGCCCGGCTCGTCCTGGTGGGCGAGGCGCTGGAGCCAGTCCTGCAGGAGTGCGGTCTCGACGGGGCGGAGCGGGACGACGCGCGCGGGTTCAGTACGGCTGGCCGCACACCTTCCAGGCGTCATCCTCCTTCACCAACGTGAACAGGTGCCGGTCGGTGAAGCCGCTGTCCAGGGTCAGGGCCATGCTCACCGTCGCGGACGTGCGCGGTTGGGGCATCTGGTACGGGTGGGTCATGGGTACGGACGGTAGGGGATGCGAGAAATCCTCGACGCCCGATGCCCGACTTCGTCGTCCCGTTCGCCGCCGCGCGGAAGCTGCTCCAAACTGCGCGGGAATCGCGTTTCCCGTCTTGGTGGCCGCGCCATAGACTCCGCCGGTGCTTGAGGTGTCGGGGGATTTCGAGATCCACATTACGGCCTACGCCCATCACGCCGAGAAGCTGTCAGCGTTCGCTGCCCGACACGACGTGAAGTTCGTCCATATCGTGCTCGATCGTGGCGCGCACGTCTCCCAACCGATGCTCACCCTGACCGGCCGAGGCACCCTGACCGACCAGCTCGACGCGGTCCGGCAGTGGCGGCGCGAACTGCGCGGGGCAGGGATCCACCCGTGCCGTTCGAAGATCGAGGCGGCGCCGTGGTGCGTCGGCGTACCGCAGTCGGACGAGCAGGCGGCGGTCGAGCCCAGCGGCCGATACTTCGAGCACCACGTCAAACTGCTGCTTCCCAGTACGGCGGTGGCGGATCTGATGGCTCTCACCGACCTGGTCGCCCCGCACGGGGCACGGCTGTCCCGTAACGCTCGCCGGGAGCTGGTGGACGGCGCGCAGGAACGGTTCGTCAACCAGCGATGTCACGGCGTCGGGCTCGCCACGGCCGGGCGGCAGCTGGACCAGCTCGTCGCGACCCTCCGGGCCGCCGGCCACGAGCCCACAGCGGTGGAACAGGAGTACGTCGTCTTCGACAGCGACCTGCACCACGACCACGGTTGGCTGGAGTCCCCCACGCCGAGGGCGGGCGGTTGGGCGCGCGAGCGTGAGAACACAATGAGGTCCGCGCCGGCCGGCTCGCCGGACTACCCGCCGACCTACCGGCCGCTACCCGTCAACCCAGGGGTGCGTCAGAAGGCGGCGTTCGACCCTGCTCTGCGGCAGTACCCGAACGCCTACCACGCCGGAGAGCCCGACTTCGTCGTGGCGGCCACCGGCCAGCTGTGGACCGCCGCCCGGCGTACCGCCATGAATCACGTCCTGGCGGCTATCGCCACGACAACCTGGCGTCAGCACCTGGTCCTGCGTGGCAGCGTCACCATGGCGACCTGGGTCGGCGACGCCGCCCGCGAGCCGGGCGACCTCGACTTCGTCGTCACACCGCACACCATCGCCAGCGACGGCACCGAGGCTCGCACGCTGCTTGACGACATCAAGACCGCCGTGCGAACCGCACCCGGTGCCGGCCTGCAACCAGACCTGATCACCGAGGCCGCCATCTGGACGTATGAACGAGCTGACGGACGCCGCCTCGTGATCCCGTTCAGCACGCCGGAGGCACCGGACGGCCACGTACAGGTCGACGTCGTCTTCGGTGAAGAGCTTCCCCTCCCACCCGAGGCGCTGACACTGCCTGGCGTCGACGAGCCGGTGCTGGCCGCGCCCGCCTCGCTGGCGCTGGCGTGGAAGCTGCTGTGGCTGGCCACCGACATGTACCCGCAAGGCAAGGACCTGTACGACGCGGTCCTACTCGCCGAACACACCACCGTCGACCGAGCCCTCGTCCGCCAGCTCATGCGTCCCGAACTCGGCGCGGAAGCCGGTGACTTCAGTGCCGAAACCGTCCTGTCCTGGGTGGTCGACTGGGTCAACTTCACCGACGGGTGTCCCGGCATCACCGGCACCGCCGAGCAATGGACCAGGCGGCTTGCGCTGGCCCTCGATCGCGCCTGGGCCTGACAACCGTGCCAGACGCGGAGCGTCCAGCGGCGGCAGGGCATCCGCATCGGCGGCCACGCCAACCGACCGGCCGGCGGGCCGACCACCCGGAGGCAGCCGGCCCGCCCGCCCCGACCACCCTGTGGGCCGGCCACGTCGCTGCCGCTCGTCCTCGGCCGGCCGCGGGTGTTCCGGCGCGCTGGAACCGACGGATCCGTCCATCCGCTCGGCAGGGTCACGCGGAGTTGCGCCACTTGCGGCCGTGTCGGCCGATCAGTCGGTCGGCGTCGGTCGGGCCCCAGGAGGCGGCCTCGTAGGTGGGGATCGGCGACTCGTCCTTCGCCCAGTTGTCGATGATCGGGTCGACGATCCGCCAGCACTGCTGCACCTCGTCGCTGCGGATGAACAGCGACGCGTCACCGATCAGCGCGTCCAGGAGCAGACGCTCGTACGCCTCCGGGGATTCCTCGAGGAACGTCTGGTCGTACGAGAATTCCATGGTGGCGGTGCGGACCCGGAAGGAGTGCCCCGGCACTTTGGCACCGAAGCGCAGCGAGATGCCCTCGTTCGGCTGGATCCGGAGGATCAGCGCGTCAGCATCGAGGCCGGTGAGCTGATCGGTCGGGATCGGCAGGTGCGGCGGCCGCTGGAACTGCAGTGCCACCTCGGTGAGCCGGGCGGGCAGGCGCTTGCCGGTGCGTACGTAGAACGGCACCCCGGCCCAGCGCCAGTTGTCCACGTTGAGCCGCATCGCGGCGTAGGTCTCGGTCCGCGACAGAGGGTCGACGCCGGCCTCCTCGCGGTAACCGGCCATCAGCTCCTCGCGGGTGCCGCCCCGGGTGTACTGTCCCCGGACCGCGGCCTCGGCGATGTCCCGGTCGGTGGGGAGGCGAATCGCCTGCAGCAGCTTGACCTTCTCGTTGCGCAGGCCCTCGGCCTCGAATGAGGCCGGCGGCTCCATCAGCGCCAGCGCGAGAACCTGGAGCACGTGGTTCTGCACGATGTCCCGCATCGCGCCGGCGTCCTCGTAGAAACCGCCACGGCTGCCGACGCCGAGGGTCTCGGCGACGGTGATCTGCACGTGGTCGACCCAGGAACGATCCCAGATGGGCTGGAAGATCGAGTTTGCGAAGCGCAGCGCCAGCACGTTCTGGACGGTGTCCTTGCCCAGGTAATGATCGATACGGAAGACCTGGTGCTCGTCGAAGGCGCTGTGCACGACGCCATCGAGTTCGCGGGCCGTGACCAGGTCCCGCCCGTACGGCTTCTCGATGACCAGGCGGGAGAATGAGCCTTCGCGTGCGTGGTTGAGCCCGACTCGGGCCAGTCCGTTGATCACCGGCTCGAAGGCCCCGGCCGGGGTGGACAGGTAGAAGAGCCGGTTGCCGGAGGTGCCCCGCTGTGCGTCGAGCTCGTCGAGGGTCTCCACGAGCCGCTTGTAGGTCTCCGGGTCGTCGTAGCCGCCCGCCACGTACCGCACGCCGCCCTGGAGTTGGCGTGTGCCGGCGAGGGCGTGTTCGCCGAGGGCGCTCTCGGCGAACTGCTCGTCGGTCATCGGGGTACGCGCGACACCGACGAGCGCGAACTGGTCGGGGAGTCGCTCGTGCCGAGCCAGGCTCTCCACCGCGGGCAGCAGCTTGCGCCGGGTCAGGTCACCGGAGGCGCCGAAGATCACCAGCGTGGCCGGCGGGGCGCTCCGCTCCTGGATGAGCTGGGCTGCGTGGTCCATGGTCTGCGTTCCTCCGGGCACAAGGGGTGTGGGGTCGAGGGATGCCGTGCTGTCATGCCGGGACTCGTGCGGCTGTGGCGGTAGTTTCCGGCGGCCACCCGGCGTGGCCCGTTGGTTGCGGACCTTGAGCGTCGCATGCCGACTGACGGGTAGGCGACCCGACGTCGCCGGTCGTCGGGCATCGGTGGGCCCACGTCCACTCACCGTCCGTCGCCAAGATGCGCACCCAGAGACTTGAAATCCTACCTAGTTGGTAGGAAAATCGACCCATGCTGCTCGTACGGCTGTTCACCTCCCGCCGGGTCGTCGACCTGATGCGGATCGCCGCGCAGCTCTGTCGCGTGGCGATCCTCCCGGCCTGAGCAAGCGATTCCCTCTCCGCCGGTTGTCGTCCCGCCGGCTCGCGTCCGGCATTTCCGCACCCGTTCCCAGCGCTCCGCGCCACACTCCTCGGGAGGAACGCCATGACCTCGTCCACCGACGACCCGACCGACGCCGACGCCGACGCGCTGCGCGGGTTGCTGCGCCACCAGGCCAGCAGCGTCACGGTGGTCACCGCCCCCGGTGCGCCGCCCGTGGGCTTCACCGCGACGTCGTTCACGTCGGTTTCGCTGACGCCACCGATCGTCTCGTTCTGCCTGAACCTCGGCTCGTCCACGTGGCCGACGCTGGCGCGGGCCCGGCACGTGGCGGTGCACCTGCTCGCACACGGCCAGCACGAGTTGGCCCAGAGATTCGCCACGAGCGGCATCGACCGCTTCGCCGCACCGACCCGCTGGCAGCCCGGGCCGAACGAGCTGCCGATCCTCGACGACACCCTGGCCTGGCTGGTGTGTCGCGTCGTCGACCGGGTTGTCGTCGGCGATCACGTGGTCGTGCTGGCCGAGCCGGAACTGCTCCGGCACGCCGACGTCGGCACTCCGTTGCTCTACCACCGGGGTCGCTACGCGGGCCTCGCGGATGCTCCGGACGGCGCGGCCCGTCGCGCCGCCGCCTGACTGTCGGGCCGGCGTCCTGCGCCGGTCGTCCTCGACAGGGTCGGGTCGTCTGTCCGAGCGTGGTGGTCACACCCGACGACGATGGCGCAACGGAACGGCAACCGCTATGGCAGCGCTGTGCCACGGGCGCTCAGCCACAGTTCGTACCACTCCTCGTGGGTCAGTTCGGGTGCCCGGCTCGCCGCATCGTGGCAGGCGCGGATGCGGTCGGGACGTGCGGTGCCGATCACGGGAGTGACCCCTGCCGGATGTCGCCGGATCCACCACAACAGGATCGTCTCGGGCGTGGTGCCCTTGCGCTCGGCGAGGGCGGCGACGTGCTCGGCCGTGGTGCGCTCCGTCGGTGTCTCCTGGGCGCCGGTGAAGCGCCCCCGGCACAGGGATCCCCAGGCCTGTAGGCCGATCCCGTTCGCACGGCAGTACTCCACGGTGCCGAGTGGGAAGCCGGTCGCCGCGGACTCCGGGGTGTTCACCAGGACGCCGGCCTCGACCCAGGCCCGCTGGGCGAGGCTCATCTCGAGTTGGTTGGCCACGAGTGGGCGATCGAGACGTGCCTGCAGCTGCGCGATCTGTGCGGCGGCCATGTTGGAGACGCCGAAGTCCCGTACCAGGCCCTGGCGGTGCAGGGAGGTCAGTGCCTCGGCGGTGTCGTCCGGATCTGCCAGCGGGTCCGGGCGGTGCAGCAGCAGCACGTCGATGACGTCGGTGCGCAGGCGGGCGAGGCTCTCCTCGACGCTGCGGACGATCTGTGTCCCGCGCAGGTCGTACCGGCCCGGCCCGGAGTCGTCGGCCAGCCGGATCCCACACTTGGTCTGGAGCAGGATGCGCGACCGCAGTTCCGGCGCGCGCGCGAGGACCTCCCCGAAGACCGCCTCGGACTTGCCGTACCGGTAGATGTCCGCGTGGTCGAACCCGGTGATGCCGATGTCCAGTGCGGCCGTGATCGCCGCTTCGGCGGCGTCGATGTCCCGCGCGCCGTAGGGCTGCGTGTCCCAGTCCCCACCGAGCCCCATGCAGCCGTAGAGCAGCCGGTGGCGGCGAACGTCGTCGGTCGCACTCATCGATCGGCCCGTACGCTTCGGGAAGCCGCCGGGGCGAGCTGGCGGCTCGTTACTCGTACCTGGAGCACCGTGGGAGCCTCCGTTCGATCGGTGCGGGCCGGACGGTCGGGAGACCGCCGAGCAGGTTCTTCCCGGTCATTTTTGGGCACAACAACGTCGTGGTGCAGACGCGAGCGGTCGATGCGGTCCTGTTCGATTTCTCCGGAACGTTGTTCGACGATTCCGCCGTCCTGACCGTCGCGGCGGTGCGCGAGGCGGCAGGCGCGCGGGGCGCGGCGTTGGACGACGGGCTGGCGGCCAGGCTCATCGAGGCCGCCCTCGCGGTCGCCGACTCTCCCGCGGGTCTCACCCGCCGCGAGGGGTGCGACCGGTCGATGCGGCGGCACCGCGCCGTCTGGTCGGAGCTCTTCACGGAGGCGGCCGTCCGTTCGCTGCCCGGGCGACCACCCGGGGCGTTGGCCGACGCGTTGTACGCCTGCCTGACCGATCCGCTGTGCTGGGAGCCCTATCCGGACACCGCGCCGGTGCTCACCGCCCTGCACCGAGCCGGGGTGGCGCTGGGCGTGGTGAGCAACATCGGCTGGGACATCCGCCCCACGTTCGAGGCGGTCGGCATCGCCGGCCTGCTGCACGGCGTCCTGCTGTCCTGCGAGCACGGCATGGTCAAACCCGAGCCGGAGTTGTTCGAGGCCGCGTGCGCGGAGCTGGACGTACCCGCCGGCCGTACCCTGTTCGTCGGCGACGACCCGGTCCGGGACGGCGCGGCCAGCGTGGTGGGGATGCCGGTCTACCTGCTGCCGCGCGACCGCGCGGTGTCGCGGCCCCGGGGCTTGGGCAACGTGCTCGCCCTGGCCGGCTGCTGAGCGACACGGCCGCACGGGTGTGCCGTCGCCACGCGCGGCCCGACCCTGGTCGGCCGTCCTCGACCTCTCAGCCATGGCGGTCCCGGTGGTCCTCGGCCAGGCCGTCGAGCTGCTGGCGCACCCACTGCTCCACGGTCCACGGGGCGGCCACCTCCCGCCTGCGCCGGGCGGCCTCGGCCCGTTCCTCGGCCGGCGCGGTGAGGCCCGCGCGGATCATGTCGGCCTGTTCCACCAGGTCGAACGGGTTCACCGTGCGGCTCACCGGTGCGAGGAGCTCTGCGGCGCCACACATCTCGGACAGCACCAGATCGGCGTCGCGGGTGTTGACCAGCGCCGCCTCGAACGCGCTCAGGTTCTGCCCGTCGACCGTCGAATTGAACACGAGCAGGTCCGCGCGCTGAAAGCAGCCGATGCTGTGGTCGATGTCGCCGTCGCAGTGCACGCGTACGCGATCTCCGCCGAGTTCACGGTTGGCCTCCTTTGCCGCCTCCTCGACCCGACGTGTGTAGTCACTGTTGGCGGCCACGTAGAGGCGGCTGGGGTTCATCCGGACGAGCATCTTGGCAGTGTCGAGCCTCTCGTCGGAGCGCACCGCGCGCAGGAAGGCGCGTACGGCCCGTTCGGCGTTCTTCGCCGGATCGGTGCGGCCGGCGTGCACCACGAGCGGGTCGTCCCCGACCCACTCCGTGACGCCCTCCGGCAGCCGGGGCCGGCGTCCGCGCAGGGTGAGCGGGCTGTAGCCGAGCGGCATGGCACGCACCCGGCACCGGTTGCCCCGCCACCGCACCACCCCGGCGTCCCGGTCGACCTTCGCGTCCGGCAGCAGGTCGGCGACGCAGTCGAGGAAGTTGCGCACCCACCGGCTGGTGAAGAACCCGATCGTGGTGGCCGCCAGCATGCTCTCGATCAACCCGGTGCGCACGTGCGCGGGCAGCACCCGCCAGTAGTCCGGTGTGGGCCACGGGATGTGCACGAAGAGCAGCACCGGTGCGTCCGGCCGCCGCTCGCGCAACAGCGCCGGAACACCGAGAAGTTGGTAGTCGTGCACCAGGTACACCGGGTCGGCGACGCCGTCGGAGGCGTCCAGCAGCGCGGTCGAGAAGTCCGCGTTGAATGCGGCGAAGTGGTCCATCGCCGTGTAGGTCCGGTCGGTGAAGGTGGGGGTGGTCCAGCGGTCCCAGCCGTAGTTGTTGGCCGCCCAGAGCAGCTCGGCGGTGACGAAGTCCTGCACGACGGCGAACGTCTCGCGGTCGTGGCGCAGCAGCCGGATGGTGACACCGCCGCCGGACGGTAGCTGAACTTCCAGCCCGTCCGGGTGCTCGGCGGCCACCTGACGGTCGCCCTCGGTGTCGGCGCTGGCGATCCAGGACACGCCGAGTACGCCGGCCTGGTCGGCCACCACCTTGCCGGTGCCGCCGGGGGCCAACGTGGGGTGCAGCTCGCCGGTGTCGGGGTCGGGCGCGAAGCTCACCGCGGCCCGTTTACTGGCCAGGAACAGGTGGCCATGACTCATGTCGATTCCTCCCGTGCCGTTTGGACGGATGCTGGCGGAAAGGGACGCGCGGTCGTGCTCCTATCCGCGACTGTCGGTGTGTGCGTAGTCCCGAGGGGGTTCGGTCTGCGGGCGCCGGCCGCGGTCCTCGCGGCGGCGGGCGGCGGCCGAGGCGAGTGCGGCGGGCGCCATGAGCATCGCGACGACCCCGATGAACCCGACGGCGACCGACAGGTTCGTCAGCTCCGCCACCCCGCCGATCATGGGGGGACCGATGAGGAAACCTGAGTAGGCGATGGTGGTCACGAACGCGATCTCCCGCTCGCCGCCGGTGCCGTCGCTGCGCCGGCCGACGGCGCCGGCCAACTCGATGGCCACCGGGAAGGCGAACGCGACGCCGGCACCGGCGAGTACGTAACCGCCGTAGGTGAGCGCGGCCACCGGGACGATGGCCGCCATCAGCAGGCCCGCCCCGGCGAGCAGGGAGCCGGCTACCAGGACCCGGATGGCGCCGAAGCGGCGTTCGATCCGTTCGCCGAAGAGCCGGACCACGCCCATGGCGAGGCAGAAGACGGAGTACATGACCGCTCCGGCCGCCTCGGACATGCCCCGCTCCCGGACCGCGAACAACGCCGACCAGTCGCCGTTGGACCCCTCGACGACGGCGGAGATGAACGCGACGCTGCCCAGCAGCCACAGCACCGGGCGGCGCAGCATGCTCCGGTCGAGCCCGCCGCGCTGCTCGGGGGCATCGGTGGCCGGCTCCTCGATTGGCACGAACCGGATCACGGCAGCGGCGATGGCCAGCGACGCGAGCGTGACCAGGGTGAAGTACCCGAGCAGGTCCACGCGGTGCCCCGCGGCGACCGCGGCGGCCAGCGAGCCACCCAGCGCGCCGAAGCTGAAGCCGGCGTGGAAGACCGGCATGAGAGGTCGGTCCGTGCGGCGGATGACGGTCACCGCGGCGACGTTCATGGACACGTCGAACACGCCGAAGGCCGCGCCGAGCAGAACCAGGACGAGGCCGAGTTGCACCGGTGAGGTCACGAGCGCGAGGACCGGCAGTAGGCCCGCCGCCGCGACGGCCGAGACACCGATCATGACCCGGGCGCCGAAGCGGGCGCACAACCGGCCCGCGACGGAGGCCGCCGCCGCCAACCCGACGCTCGCGCCGAGCAGGACGAGACCGAGCACCCCCGGGCTGGCACCGATCTGTTCGGCGAGGCTCGGCATACGCGGCGCCCACGAGCCGGCGATGATCCCGTTGAGCAGGAAGACGACGAATACCGGAACTATCCTCGTACGCACCTGGTCATCTCCTCTCCGCCGGACGGTCGACGCCGTCGTCGCGACGCCCGTCCCGCCGGCTCCGCCTCGGCCTCGGCCTCAGGTCGATCCCGTCCCCGCCCTCACCCGATGGACTCCGCGAGGCGAGCGGCGAGCGCGACAGTGGTCAGGTGGGTGTTGGCCCGTGGGATCACCGGCACCAGCGAGGCGTCCCCGACGTACACGTTGGACAGCCCGTGCACGCGCCCATCGGCATCCGCCACCGCCGCGGGATCACTGTCCGGCCCCATCGCGCAGGTGCCGACAGGATGCCAGTACCCACCGGGCGTCTCGGCAATCGCCGCACGTTGCGCGGGCGACCACGGGGTCAGCGTGGCCATCCCGCTCACCGGGGTGGTCTCGGCGAGCTTGTGGGCCACGTCGACCCCGTCCAGGGCCACCTGGCGGTCGTAGCCATCGGGGTCGGAGAAGTAGGCGTGGTCGATCAGTGGCTCGGCCAGCGGATCCAGCGACCGTGCCCGCACGTGACCCCGGGACCGGGGCGAGAGCACGAACACGTACAGCGCCACCGCCAGCGGGCCGGTGTAGCGGCCCCGCTCGTCCTCACCCGCCCCGGCGGTCGGCACGATGTGCAGGTCCCAGTAGTCGTCGGCGGCCAGGCCGGAGCGGGCCTTGAGCACCGTCTGCGCCATGTACACGTCTTGGTCGGACAGCACCATCGCGCCGGTCGGAACGAGCGGGATGTGGACCTTCGAGTGGTCGATGAGGTTCGCGCCCACGCCCGGCATCGCCGACACGACCGGTGCGCCCAGCTCGCGCAGCACCTCCTCTGGACCGATCCCGCTGCGCATCAGCAGCGGCGGGTTGCCGTAGGCGCCCGAGGCCAGCACCACCGTGTCCGCCTCGACCGTCTCGGTCCGCCCATCCCGGATGATCTCCACTCCGGTGGCGCGGTCACCGGTCATCAGCAGCCTGACGGCCAGCGAATCGCCCTCGATCCGCAGGTTGGGCCGGTCGCGGGCGGGGTCGAGATAGGCGAACGCGGCGTTCCAGCGGAGGTGGCCGATCGCGTTCAGCGGCACCCAGCCGACACCCTCCTTGGCGTCGACGCTGTTGACGTCGTCCAACGGCGGCAGCCCGAGCTGCCGGGCCCCCGCCTCCACCGCCCGGTGCCACAGCCCCCGGTCGGACTCCGCCACCCCGCGTACCCGCAGCTGGCGAAGGGCGTCATCGAGGTACGGGGCGAACCCGGCGTAGTCCCACGCGTCGTGGGAGTAGGCACCCCAGGCGTCGTAGTCGGTCGGCGCTCCGACGGTGGTCCAGCAAGCGTTGCTCACCGACGACCCGCCGATGACCCGGGCCCGCGAGTGGTACGGCGGCGCGTCCGGCGCCCAGTCGTGGCTGCGCGCGGGAGACCGGCAGTCCAGCAGCTCGGCCGGCCACCGCCCGGCCTGGTACGGCCCGTAGTCCGGTCCCGCTTCGAGCAGCAGCACCGAGCGTCGTTCGTCTTCGCTCAGCCGGGCGGCCAACACGCACCCGGCGGCACCTCCGCCGACGACGACAACATCGGCTCGCAGGTTCTCTGGCATCGTCTCTTCCCTTCCTTCGGATTCGATCTGCGCGCGTTCAGCCGGTCCGCACGATCGGGGAGACAGGCTCCGGTCACCGGGTCGTCCAGCGCAGGCCCGTAGACGCTCGCCGCCGCGCCGCCGTTCCGCGTTCGTACGGAAGGTGCCCGTCCGGCATGTGGACGACTTCGAGGTACGGCCCGGTGGGAGTTCGCACGTAGACCCACCGGTCACCGGCGATCGGCCCGTCCGGGATGGTCTCGGGAGCGCCCAGCACCGTCACGCCCGGCTGCCGGCGCAGGTACGCGACGGCGGCGTCGACGTCGTCGACGTACAGCGCGAGGTGCCGGCCCCCCACGTCGCTGTTGCGCGGCGGGCGACACGCGGCTCCCGGCACGTCGAAGTGGTACAGGTCGACGTTGTCGGTGGGGCCGAGCCGGAGGGCGGCGTGGGTCACGGTGCCGTGCGCCGGCACGCCGAGCGACGCGGCGAGGCTTCCGTGCTCCAGCCGGGCCGAAGGGGCGCAGTAGAGCAGTTCGGCGCCGAGCACCGCGGTGAAGAAGCGGGTCGCCTCGGGCAGGTCCGCGACGGTGTACGCCAGGTGGTCGACGTTGTGCAGGCCGGGCACGACGGCGGCGGCGGGCGAACCGTCGTCCCGGTTGGTCCACGACGGGCAGGGACCGAATCGTCCGCTGCCCGTCCGCGCCTCGGCGGGCACGGAACGGACCTCGAACGACAGGCCCCAGGAAGTGGTCAACCGGATCCAGCGGGTACCGGCCCGCGGGGAGTCGGGCGGTTCGGTGTACGCCGGGCCGACCGGGCGTACGTCCGGCCGGCGCAGCAGGTGCGCCGACGCCTCGTCCACGTCGTCGACATACAGCCCGAGGTGGTGGCTGCCCACCTCGTGCGGACGTGGTGGGACGGTCACCTGGTCGGGCGCCTGGTACTCGAAGAGCTCCACGTTGGTGACCGGCCCGAGCCGGACCAACGCGATCCGGGCGCTGGCGCGCGGGTGCACGTCGAGGTGGACGGCCATCCAGTCGTCGCGGTGGGACAGCGGCGGCAGCGCGTACACCAGCTCTCCGCCGAGCCCGGCCACCAGGAGGTCCACCGCCGCGTCGACGTCGCTGACCGTCATGCCGACGTGGTCGACCCGACGGGCGGTCGGCACGCCCGGAGTGTGGTCGGAACGGGTCGCTGTCATGCCGGCAGCCCTTCCACGATCGGGGCGGTGCCGAGCAGGTGGGTCGTGCCGGCGTCGACTCCGCGGATGGTGAGGTGCGCCGTCGCGGGGTGGTGCGGCAGCAGGTGACTGGTGAGACAGCTGTTCTCCGGCCGCGAGGCGTACCTGCTGTCGGCTCGCGGCACCGGTGTCACCAGGTCGTCGGGCACTCCGAGCCGCCGGGCGATGGAGGTGGCCCACTCGGCGCGGCTGATCCGCTCGGGCCCACCGAGATGCAGGAGTTCCGGTGCCGGAGCGGACGCGACCGCCGCCGTCACCCGGGCCACGTCGTCGACCAGGACGGGCGTGACCCACTGGTCGACCGGCGCGGCGACGGGTTCACCGCGTCGCAGACGGTCCGTGCAGGCGGCGAAGAAGTTCAACCACTTGGCGCCGGGGGACTCCTGCCCGTACACCAGGCTGACCCGCAGGATCGTGGCGGACGGCTGCTCGCGGACCACCCGCTCGGCGGCCAGCTTCGCCTGCCCGTACGCGTTGGCGGGGCGAGTCGGGCTGTCCTCGTCGTAGCGGTGGGACGTGCCGTCGAACACGTTGTCCGTGGAGATCATCACGAGCCGACGTCCCGCCGCGGCAACCGACATGTTCCGCGCTCCCGCGACGTGGATGTCCCGCGCCCGCGTCGGGTGGGCCTCGCACCAGGTGACGTCGGACGGGCCGTGGACCAGCACCACCGACTCGGCGTGCGCCTGGCGGACGGCCACCGCGCAGGCGGCTGGGTCGCTCACGTCGAGCTGTAGCCACGGCAGCGGGTCGTCGCCGACCACCGGGGACACCGGGTGTCGCGAGGCGACCACGGCACCGTGGCCCTCGGCGATCAGGTGAGCGGCCAGGGCGCGGCCGACGAAACCACTGCCTACGATGAGTACCCGCATGACCGCTCCTACCTCTCCCCGACGGTGGACAACTGGACGTCAGCCAGGTTTCGTGAGGCCAGGCGTCCCATGCCGATCAGGCCGTGGTCGTCGTCCGGGGCGCCGAGACGCACCATCCGCTCCACCTCCCCGGCGTCGAGTCCGAAGCAGCCGACCGCGCGGAGCTGCCCGGTCAGGTGCGTGACGATCGGCTCACCGACGGCGACCGCGAACCCGCCGATCACGACGTACCGGCGAATTCCGATCGCGGTGTAGACGCACGAGATCGCCAACGCCAGGTACCGCAGGGCCTCGCACAGCACGTCGGTGGCGAAGGCGTCCTCCTCGCGCACGGCCTCGGCCAGCGCCTCGCAGGTCATGGCCTCCGGATCGGCCGACGGTCGGGCCAGCGCCGACCCGGCGAAGCGGTCCGGGTGCTCGTCCGCCGCGCGGCGGGCGGCGGCCAGCAGGCCCCGACCCGAGGCGACCGCGCCGAGGTGGCCGCGACCTCCGCAGTCGCACGGCAGCGCGTCCGGCCGCGGGTCGACCAGCCAGTGCCCGAGTTCTCCGCCGTAACCGAGCGGATGCACCAGGACGTCGCCGTCGCGGAAGACCTTGTTGCCGATGCCCGAGCTGATCGTGACGACGCAGAACCCCTCGGTCTCCGTCGCGGCGTAGCGCCACGCCGCGGCGGTCATGTCGTTGGCGACCACCACGGTTCGGCCGAGCCGCCGGGTGAGGATCTCCCCTACGTTGAGCGGTTCCCCGCCGCCACCCCAGATGGTGGGCGCGGCGAGCACCATGCCCCGTTCGTCCACCGGGCCGGCGAACGACACGCCGACGACGCGTGCCTCCGGGCACGTGCTCAGGTAGTCGGCGAGCCGGTCGCCGAGCTGCGCCAGCACCCGGGACTGAAGCCGCTCCGACGGCTCCTGCGGGTACCTGCCCAGCCCGTCGACGGCATGCCGGGTGACGTCGTCCAGACGGCCGGTCGCGGCGTCCCACCGGCCGATGCGCAACGTGGTGCCGCCGATGTCGGCGACCACCACGGTCGCGCCGTCCGATCCGTTCCAGTCGGCCATCACGCACCACCCGTCGGCGCCGCCAGGCCCGGGGCGGCCAGGGCCATCGACTCCGACGCCGGGTCCACGACCGAGCCGTCTCCCAGGACGACGGCCGAGTCCACGACGGCGCCCGCCGGCACGCGCGCTCCGGGCAGCAGTACGGAGTTCCGTACCCGTGCGTTCCGGCCGATCCGCACGTCGGGAAACGCCACGCTGCCCTCCAACCGACCCTGGTTGCGCAGGTCCGCCCGGACGACGCTGCCGCGGACGCCACCCGCATCGGTGATGATCCGGCAGGCGAGTTCCGGCCGCAGGGTGCGGGGCAACTCGGTCAGACGCATCGTCGGCCGGGGCTCCAAGAGCCGCAGGTGCGCCCGGTGGTAGCGGTCGACGGTGCCGATGTCCTCCCAGTACCCGTGGACGGGGTACCCGCGGATGCGCTCACCGCCGGCGAGCATGGCGGGAATGACGTCCCGGCTGATGTCGTGCCCCCAGTCGGTGCCGTCCAGCCGTTCGAGGTAGCGATGCAGGATGGTCGCGTCGAAGAGGCAGAACGCCGCGAACACGAGGTCGCTCGTCGGGTCCGCGGGCTTCTCCTCGAACGATGTGAGGTTGCCGGCGTCGTCGAAGGACACCATGCCGAACAGGTGCACGTACCGGCGCTCGATGCGTTGGTACGCGAGTGTCAGCGCGGCGCCGGAACTCCGGTGCGCAGCCACCATCGGCGCGTAGTCGAAGCGGTACACGTGGTCGGCGTGCAGGACCAGTACCTCCTCGGTCGCACCGCCGAAGATGTAGCGCGCCTTGGACATCAGCGCGTCGGCGGTGCCCCGCTCGGCCGGCCAGGTGCGCTCGGGAAGGTGCGGCGGCAGTTCGCCGACGCCCGCGTCCCGATACGCCCCGTCGTACGGTCCGAAGTGCAACCGGAAAGTGTCGCCCAGGTTCCAGCTCACATGCAGGGAGTCCATGAGCTGCCGCTCCTCGAACTGGGACAGGAGGAGCACCTCCCGCAGGCCGGAGGAGCGGGCATTGAGCAGACTGAAGTCGATGAGTCGGCTGGTACCGCCGAAGGGGATCAGGGGCTTCGGCGTCTCGGCGCCGACCCGGCCCATCCGCCGCCCTTCGCCGCCGGCCAGCACGACCGCGCGCACCCTGTTCATGTCGTCACCTCACGTCCTCGCCGTCGCGTACCGTCGCGGTCCGTCAGCTGCCCAGGTGAGCCGCTCCAGGTCGGCACACGCGCGGGTCAGCTCCGCCGCCGTCACGTCGTCGACGAAGTGCGCGGCGCCCACGCCGACGGGCAGCGGGAGGAGTTGCCGGCCGTCGCGGTGTCGCACCGTGTCCTCAAGCGCGTGTCGCAGCAGCTCCGGCGTGCAGACCGGATGCCACCGGGGGAGACCCACGTCACCCATGACCTGCCAGATGTGGCGAGCCTCGGTGGGACTCACCATGCCGCGGTGCAGGGCCAGCACGGTGGTGAGAGCCATGTCGACGCAGACCGCCTCGCCGTGCAGCAGTTCGGGAAGGGCCCGCATCTCGATCGTCGGCGAGAACGAGTGTCAGTAGTCGACGAGCCGCTTCAGGTCCTGCTCCCAGAGGTTGGGCTGCAACTCCTCCAACATCCCGTGGATCGCCCGCCGCATGACCTCCGACGCGACCGCACCGGACCGGCTCTCGCCGGAGGTGCCCCACCGGTCCCGGATGAGTTGCCGGCCGTGCCGGGCCAGCAGGTCGAACAGCATCTCGTCCTTGATCAGGCCGATCTTCAGGATCTCCGCGAGCCCGTTGCGGAGGTGCTTCTCGCTGAGTGTGGACAGGAACGACGGGTCGACCAGGGTCACCGTCGCCGGGTGGTAGGAGCCCAGTCGGTTCTTGTGCTGGTCGAAGTTGACGCCGGTCTTCACTCCGATGCCCGCGTCGACCATCCCGATCAGGGTGGTCGGCACCTTCACGTACGGCGTGGACCGCCGGTACAGGCCGGCCGCGAGTCCGACGATGTCGGTCAACACGCCGCCTCCGATGGCGATCACCGGCTCCCGCCGTCGGGCGATGCCGAACGCGTCCATCGCCCGGACGACCTGGAGCGCCGTGTCGAGGGATTTGTTCGCCTCGTGGGCGTCGACGACGCACACGGCATACTCGACCTGCCGTACCGCGAAGTAGTTCTGCAACGCGTGGGCGTGCAGGCGATATACCTGGCGATCCACGACCACGAGCCGCCGCGCCGCCGCATTCTGCCCGGTGGCCCCCGCACAGATCAGGGCGTCATTTCCCGGGTCGAGCAGGCGCTGCGTGACGCGCACCTCGTAGCTCACCGTCTGACTCGTTTTGACCTGCCAACCCGGCCGCTGCGATTTCGTGCTGAATAAGCCGTCCCGCGTGCCGGGTATTGGCTGCCCCGAACAATTCTTCTCGGCGATGACTCTGCCCTCCGTTCCGAAACGGAACGCCCGTCCAGGCATGAGAACCGTTTCGTCCACGCGGACCGCGTGCCGGTGACAATGGTGGGGCGCGCCCTGCGGCGGCACCACCTTGTCGACGCGTCCACAAATCCGAAAATCACTCCGACCTCCCGAAGCTAGCGAGGCCGTCGCGGCGGGCACAAGGGGGTCCAACGTGATATCTGGTCGCTCACGAAATAAACATCGGTCCGATTGATCGACCGGATTGTGTCGTACAACTTTCGATACCGGAGACCGTACTTCTGGTCGACGATGGCATCCTCCCGGCCGCTTACTGATCCACGCCGTCCGGTCCGTGCGGACGTGTCGGCCCTGGGATAGACTCATTCAGCGAGATCATTTTGTGGGATCAGGGCACTGACGGGGAGTGTCAATGGCCGGTCGGGTGGATGACGGGTCGCCTGCAAGCCGGCTCGAATCGCGACGGCGGCAGGTGCTGGCGGAGTTCGAGCGGCGGTTGGACTGCCAGCACCGGACGGTTGCCCAGCGGCGCGACACGCGGCACGCCGTCCTCGCCTGCGCCACCGACGCGCTCGACAACATGATCGCGGCGGTACGTGACGACGGTGCCGTGTCCTGGCAGCCGGACGGGTCGTGCGACGACAGCCGGGTCGAGGGTCTCCGCAGCCATCCGGCGGACGTCGTGTACGCCCTCACCGACTTCCTCGGCATCGCGGCGACAACCGCCGCCGAGTGCGTGACCGACTCTCCGCACCGACTGGTGTCCGGCATGCGGGCCCTCACCGGGACGGTGTCCTGCCACGTCGCCAGGACGACGTCGTCCGCCCGGCACCATCGCGCCGACGAGCTGCGCGAGGCGCGGCGGGAGGAGCGGCGGCGTTTCGCCCGCACCCTGCACGACCGGCTCGGCGCGGACATCAACGTGGCGCACCGTCACCTTGAGCTGTACGAGGTCCTCCAGGCCAGGGAACCGGCCCGGGCGCACCACCGGGTGGTCTCGGCGCGGCAGTCGCTCGCCACGGTCATGACCCAGATCCGGCAGCTCGCCGCAGGCCTGCGGGTCGACGAGACGTTCGACGGCCTGGAGCGGGGCCTGCGTGAGTTCCTGGCCGCTATCGGCACCGACGCCGTCGACACCCGACTGGTGCTGACCGGCGACGAGGAGCACCTTCCGCTCCCGACGAGAGCCGAGGTCTACCTCGTGATCCGTGAGGCGGTCCGCAATGCGCTGGTCCACAGCAGGGGCAGCTCGGTCTCCATCGCGATCGACATCCGACCCGGTCGGCTTCACACGGTCGTCCGCGACGACGGGGTCGGATTGGGCCGAGACGTTTCGGCGGCGCGGGGCACGGGCATGGCGTCGATGCGGGAGCGAGTGATGCTGCTCGATGGCTCGATCCACATCGACAGCTCCACTGGCTGCGGCACGACGGTCGAGATCCTGGTGCCCCACGAGCATTGACCGGCCCGAGACGGGCGACCGCCGCGTCGCGGCGATCGCCGCTTCCCAGCATGGTTCGTCAGGTAGCACGCAGGGGAGTGGTCCATGGAACTGAGAACGCCGCCCGTTCCGAACGGAGAATTGAACAACATTCGGATCGCGCTGGTGGACGACCACGCATTGTTCCGCGAGGGCGTGTCCGAGATCCTGCAATTGGAGAAGGACATCGAGGTGGTGGCCGAGGCCGGCGACAGCACCGCCGCCATCGCCGCGATCGGCGAGACCAGGCCCGATATCGTACTGCTCGACGTGGAGATTCCCGGTGACGACGTCGGCGTGACGGTGCGGCGTATTCGTGCGGCCTCACCCGAGACGAAGACGATAATCCTCAGCATGCACGACAGCGGGGTGCTCGTGCAGCGACTGCTCGGCCTCGGCGTGCACGGCTATCTGCACAAGAGTGTGAGCCGACTGGGGCTCCTCGCCGCGATCCGCGACAGCCAGGTGAACGATTCGCACATCGTGGTGTCGGTTTCACCGCACAGCCTCGTGCCGAGCCGGGAGGGAATCGTCGCCCTCTCCGAACGTGAGCGCGAGGTGCTGCACCTCGTGGCGCGCGCGATGAGCAACGCGCAGATCGCCAACCGGCTCGGGCTGACCGAGGCGACCGTGAAGCGGCACCTGCGGAACATCTTCGCGAAGCTCTCGGCAGTCTCCCGGCTGGACGCGGTCAACAAGGCGGTCGCCGCGGCGCTGATCGACCCGGCTCTGCCCGTGAAGGGGCCTTCGGCAGCCCGACGACCGGCTTGATCGACCCCACTTCCGACTTCTGCGACCATCGTCCGATGGAACAGGTGAGCAGCCAGGTCGTCTACCACAACCCATGGATGACGGTTCGCGAGGACGTGATCCGCCACCCGGACGGCAGCCCCGGCCTCTACGGAGTGGTCGAGAAACCGGACTTCGCCCTGGTACTGCCGCGGTGGAGCCGCGGGTTCTGGCTGGTGGAGCAGTACCGCTACCCGATCGGACGCCACGCCTGGGAGTTCCCCCAGGGCGGTTGGAGCGCCGGGAGTGGCGGTGACCAGCTCTCGCTGGCCCGCCAGGAACTTGCCGAGGAGACCGGCCTGCACGCAAGCGAGATGCGTCACCTCGGGCACCTGTTCGCCGCGTACGGCTTCTCGAACCAGGGCTTCGACATCTACCTGGCGACCGGGTTGACCGAGGGCGAGCCCGATCGCGAGGTCAGCGAGCAGGGGATGCGCCACAAGGCGTTCACCGACGGGGAGGTCGCGCAGTTGATACTCGCGAAACAGCTCGTCGACGCGCCGTCCCTGGCCGCGCTGACGCTCTACCATCTGACGTCCACCGTGGCCGGCTGAGACGGGGTGGTCGTCAGCGACCGGGTCACGCCTGTCCACCGATCGATGGACAGCGGGTGACGGTCGAGCGGTCGTTCCGCAGCAAGGGTCGTGACCGGCATCGTCGACGGTATGACAGCCATTGAGGTCATCGGCCTCCGCAAGGCCTATCAGGGACACGAGGTGGTGTGCGGGCTCGACCTCACGGTCGCCCGAGGCGAGGCCGTCGCACTGCTCGGCCCCAACGGAGCGGGCAAGACCACCACGGTCGAGATACTTGAGGGACACCGCCGCCGCGACGCCGGCCAGGTCCGTGTTCTCGGCGAGGACCCGGGCACCGCGGGCCGGACCTGGCGGGCGCGGATCGGGGTCGTCCTGCAGAACGCCGACGACGCGGCCGACCTCACGGTCCGCGAGATGGTACGGCACATCGCCGGGCTGTATTCCGACCCGCGGCCGGCCGACGAGGTGATCGAGCTGGTCGGTCTCGGCCAGCAGCGCGACAGCAGGATCCGTACGCTCTCCGGCGGGCAGCGTCGCCGCGTCGACGTGGCGCTCGGCATCGTGGGACGCCCGGATCTGCTCTTCCTCGACGAGCCCACGCCCGGTCTCGACCCGCAGGCGCGTCGGCAGGTCTGGGAGCTGATGCGTTCGCTCGCCGCGGAGGGCACCACGATCCTGCTCACCACCCACAATCTCGAAGAGGCCGAGGTTCTGGCCGACCGGCTCGCGGTGCTCGCGGGCGGTCGCATCGTCGCCGAGGGCACTCCCACCACGCTCGGCGGTCGCGGCACGCTCGGCGCGGCGACGGTGAGCTGGCGGGAGAACGGCGCGCGGCGCGTGGAGCAGGTGACCGATCCGACCGATCTGGTGCGCCGGCTGGTGGCCGAGGACGCCGACCTGCGCAGCCTCACGGTCACCCGTCCGTCCCTCGAAGACGTCTACCTGACCCTGGTCGGAGCGGGCAGATGACCGCCGCGCCGCTGGCGGCCACCCTGCCGTCCACCCTGGCGAGCGGCCTGAGCCGGGGCCGCGTCGAACTGCTCATGTTTCTGCGCGACCGCACCGCCGTGGTGTTCACCTTCGCGTTTCCGGCCATGATTCTGCTGCTGTTCGGAACCATCTTCGACGGCGGCGACGACCGCGGCGGCGTCAGCGCGAGCCAGGTCTATTCCGCCAGCATGATCGCGTACGGCGTGTTGTCGACCGCGTTCGTGACGATGGGCTCGGGGCTGGCGGTGGACCGCGAGGACGGCACGCTCAAGCGTCTGCGTGGCACGCCGATCCCGGCCGCCGCGTACCTGATCGGCAAGCTCGTGCTGGTCCTCGTGCTCAGCATCGCCGAGGTGGTCGTGTTGGTCGGCGTGGGTTCGCTCGTCTTCGGCACACCATTGCCCGACGCGGCGCACTGGGTCACGTTCGGCTGGCTCTTCCTGCTGTCGACCGCGTCCTGCGGGCTACTCGGTGTGGCGGTCAGCGCGATGGTCACGCACGCGCGCACGGCGGGCACGATCCTCAACGTGCCGGTGGTCGCGCTGCAATTCATCTCCGGCGTCTTCATCCACCCCATCACGCAACTGCCGCACTGGCTGATCGTGGTGGCCTCGGTCTTTCCCGTGAAATGGATGAGTCAGGGCTTCCGCTACGTCTTCCTCCCGGACAGCATGAGGGAACTGGAGGCCAACGGCCGGTGGGAACTTGGCCGCACGGCGTTGGTGCTCGGCGCCTGGACTGTGATCGGATTGGTGCTATGCCTGGTGACCTTCCGGTGGAACCAGAAAGATCGCTGAGGCAGCGCGAGGCGCACGCCGGTTACCTGTTCTGGTGGGACGCCTACTTCGGCCTGGTCGCGGCGGCGGTGGCCGCCGCGACCGTCGTGATCGACGACCATCTGCTGTGGCGCCGCTGGCTGGCAGTCGGTGCGATCGCCGCGATGGCTCTGCTGCACCTGACGGTCGGTCGGCGGCAGATCCGGCGCGACGCCGACGACGGCGCGGGCCTGGCGGTCCTGCTGACGTACCTCCTGTTCTACGTCGTCGCGGTGGCGGCCGCGCCCTTCGCGACCTGGCTGCTGTTCGCGGTCGTCCCGCTCATCTTCCAGCTCGTGGACGTGCGCGTGGGGATCGTGCTGGCGATCCTCGCGAACCTGGTCACCCCGGCGGTCAACCTCGTCGAGGAGCCGCGCGAGGTGCCCACCGATCTGCTGATCGCGGTCATCACGGGGTCGGCGAGCATCTGGGTCAGCTTCTGGACGATGCGCGTGATCCGGCAGAACGTGGAGCGCGGCATGCTCATCGACGAGCTGGAGGCGAGCCGTGCCGAGGTGGCCCGCCTCTCGCACGACGCCGGGATCTCCGCCGAGCGGGCCCGTCTCGCCAGCGAGATCCACGACACGCTCGCGCAGGGCTTCACGAGCATCGTCACGCTGCTACAGGCGTATGACCCGGAGCTGCGCGACGAGCGTCTGGCGTTGGCGGTCCGTACCGCGAAGGAGAACCTGGCCGAGGCGCGGGCCCTGGTGGCGGCGCTCTCACCCGCGGCGCTCGCGTCGGGGTCGCTGCCCGACGCCGTCCGCCGTCAGGCCGCCTACTGCGGTCGGGAAGCCGGGGTGATCGCCACCGTCCGGGTGATCGGCACGCCACGGGAGTTGCCCACACCGGTCGAGGTGGTCCTGCTGCGGGCCGCCCAGGAGGCGCTGACCAACGTACGCCGGCACGCGCACGCCACCGAGGCGCAGGTCGTGCTGGCGTACGACGACCGGGGCGTACGCCTGATCGTGCGGGACGACGGACGGGGGTTCGCGTCCGACCGCGTCGACGGGTTCGGGCTCGCCGGGATGCGCTCGCGCGCCGAGCAGGTCAAGGGCGTTCTCACCGTCCACGGCGGACCTGCCGGCGGCACGATCGTCGAGCTGGAGGTGCCCGCGTGATCCGCATCGTGCTCGTCGACGACCATCCCGTCGTACGGATGGGGTTGCGCGGCATGCTCGACGCCGAGGCGGACCTGACGGTGGTCGGCGAGGCGTCGTCGGGGCCGGAGGGCGTGCGGCTCGCTGCCGAGCAGCATCCCGACATCGTGCTCATGGACCTGCGCATGCCCGAGGGTGACGGAGTCGAGGCGACCGGGCGCATCCGCGCGCGCGTGCCGGGCGTCCGGGTGGTGGTGCTCACGACGTACGAATCGGACCGGGACATCCTGCGGGCGATCGAGGCCGGTGCCAGCGGCTATCTCCTCAAGGACGCCACACCGGCGGAGCTGGCGGAGGCGGTCCGGGCAGCGGCCCGGGGCGAGACGGTACTCGCGCCGAGCGTCGCCTCCACCCTCGTGCGGCAGGTGCGGCATCCCGCGCCGCCGGCCCTCTCCGCCCGCGAGACCGAGGTTCTGCGCCTGGTCGCGCGAGGGTTCACGAACGCCGACATCGGGCGGGAGCTCTATATCAGCGAGGCCACCGTGAAGACCTACCTGCTACGCGTCTTCGGCAAGCTCGACGTGGCCGACCGCACGGCCGCCGTCACCACGGCGCTACACCATGGCCTGATCTGACTTTACGGGTACGCCCTAGTCCTCCCAGCAGAACTCGAACGTGCCGGCCTCGATGCGGTCGATGAGCTGGCCGACATCGTCGGCCTGCCGGACCGCGCTGTCCCAGCTGCTGGTGATTGATCGCGATGCCGGGATGGTCGTCGGTGGCTTCGGACTGGCCGGTGGGCCGCCACAGGGCGATCGTGTCGGAATCGTGAATCGTCTGCTCCTCGCCAATTGTTCGGGACTGTTCGGAACAGAACTACCGGCCTCGTCGCCTTGAGGTTGATATCGCAGCAGAGCTAGCTTCAGCCTTCGTCGATGCGTGGTGTGCGACGCGAACGACATTTCGCGCCACGGGGTGCCGCTATCAGTCAGCAGGCCGAAACCCGACGACACGCCTCGACAGCAACCTAGCCAAGGGGGGATTTGCATGCTCGGCAGAAGACGTTGGTCTGGGCGCGGTCACCGTCTGGGGTTGGCCTCCCTGCTCGTGGGTGTGTTGGTGCTGGTGTCGTCCGGGCAGCCGGTCTATGCCGCCAACCTCGGCAGCGAGCCGACCCTGCCCTACGCGCAGCCGACCGACACCAGCCTGCCCAGAGCGGGCTGCGACACGACCGCCACCGACCCGAAGAGTCCGCCGGCCAACAGTCCGGCGGCGGTTCAGGTCATCTATGCGTGGAACAACTCCACCGGGAACCAGTATGCGACGAACGTCGAGCACGCCGCCCGCGTCATGGACCGCGTCGACTGGCTGCTCGACCAGGCCAGCAACTACGACCAGCACCTCAAGGTGAGCTGCCGGTCGACGACCACCGGCACCTACAACCAGTACGCGCAGGCGATGGTGACGCCGGAGAAGATCGACACCACGAACACCGACTTCTGGTCGATCGCGAACGAGCTTTCGGCCAAGGGGTACGACGACAGCAACCGCTGGTACGTGGTCCTCACGGAGTTCCCCGCCCCATCCAACTCGGCGTACTGGTGTCCGACCAGTGGAGGTAGCAGCTGTGTCTCCATCGTGGAGGCCTGGGACAGTGGGGTCGTCGGGCACGAGGTGGCCCACCTGCTCGGCGCCGGTCATGCCTACATGAGCGAGCACGTCTGGCAGGACTCCAACGGTAACTGGCAGGCCGAGCAGTACTGCCCGGACATCATGATGTGCGCTGGCGACTGGTGGTCCTTCGACCTGGGCTACCGCCAGAACTACGACCCGAGTGAGACCAGTGCCCGTTTCTATGTGGACAACTACCCGTCGACGACGACGAACAACGCGGCGGTCCACCCGCTGCTCACCCCACCCGTGTGCTGCGATGTCGGTGCCAACAACGACCTGCTGACCGCGCAGGAACGGACCATCGAGGCGCAGGCGCCGGGCACCCCGAACCCCACCGGGTTCACCACCTCCGGTTCCGGGGCGGCCATCTCGGTGACACCGCAGGGCCCGTATGCCGGCATTTCCGCCCGCTACTTCGACAACCGTCGTTCGTTGCAGTTCGTCAGCTCACCGCAGTCGGCCGAGAAGTCGGTCATCGTGAGCCGTAAGCCATCGGTGACGCCAGGACACAACTACAAGTTCTTCGTCCGGCTACGCGCCGACTCCGGCACCGCCGCGCTCCGTATGCGGTGGTACAACTCCGCGGGCGCGCTACTGTCCACGTCTCCCGGCAGCCCGTTCAGCCTGACGTCGAACTGGTGGGAATGGTCGTACGAGGCGGTTGCACCGTCGAACGCGGCCAGCGTGCAGATCTCGGTGGTGGCACCGGCCGGTGCCTCGCAACCGGCGAGCCTGACCATGCACGTGGACACGCTGCAACTGACCGACTGTAGCGCCAACCAGAACTCGCTGTGCCGCCCCACCACCTGATCACCTGGCTGATCCGACCCTTCCTCGCGTCGCCCGAGCGCGACGTGGGGAAGGGTCGGATCAGCCTCTTCGTACCGTGGCCCCGGCTCGAATCGCCCGCGGAATCTCGGCGACGTCGTCGACACGATCCAGCAGCACGGCAAGGTCGTCGCCGGACGCGGGTGAACTCACCTCGACCTGGTAGGTGATGCCGCTCGACATCCACGTCTGCGTGTCGAAACCACCCTCGGCCGATACCCGTACCCCGTCGATCCGGATGCCGAGTTCACCCGCCTCCCGATATACGTCGTTCAGGACGCAGCCAGCCGCAGCGAGGTGCAACAGGTGCGCCCCGGTGAAGTCCGCCTCGACCGTAACGCCCTCGGGCGTCCAGCGATGAGGAAAACGGACCGCGCCATCATCATCCGATCTGAACGAGCCGGCACCGACCACGACCGCGAAGTGCTCCACCGGTTGCTCCTGTCCGCCTTGCCGGAACCGACCGGCTCATTGTTGCCCGCTACCAGCAGCACCACCAGCCGCGACATTCGCCTCTGCCGCTGACAAGGGGCCGTGGCGAGGTTCATCGAGCCGCTCGGCCGCCGGGGCATCACCATCAGGGGGAGGACGCACCGACCGCTTTCGCATCACCTGAACGGGCAGTGACGGGTTCGCCGCTGCGGCCTCGGCCAGCTCGGCGTCATCGAGCAGCTCGATGATTCGGTCCGTCGGTAGTTGAGGGCAGGCCGCCATCATGTGGCGTACCCCGGCCTCGGGGTCGTGGGTGAGTCGGTCGACGAGCGCCGGATCTGCCCGCGGGTCGCGGGCGGCGAGTCGTCGGACCGCCGGATCCGGGTCGTCGGCGAACCGGGCCAGCCCTGCCGTCGGGAAGTTCGGCAGGGTCAGCAGTCGAGCGCGGCTGCACTGGCAGCGCTCGTACTCGCGGTACACCCGCAACAACAGGTCGGGTGGCGCGGCCGGATGGTGGTGGGCGAGGAGAGCGCGTACGCGGGCATCGGAATCGTCGCAGAGCGCGGCGACGACGTCGGCGGGCAGTCGCGGATCCACCGCGGCCCGTCGGCGCAGCAGCGGGTTGACCGACGCGGCGAGGCGGACCGATTCCGCCATTGATGGTAGGGGCGGAGGCGGCAACGCCGACCAGTTGTGCCAGGGCGGGTCCGTCCGACGGTCCCACGGTGCCGTGGTCACGTCGATGTCGATCGCCGCACGGTCCATCTCGCTGAGCGCGGGATGCAGGGAGACGGCGGTGCGTACGGAGACGTCCGGATCAGCGGCGAGCCGCGCCAGCTGCGGGCGGGTGAGGTCGTCGCGCTGGGCGAGACCGCTCCGGACGGCTGCCGAGGGGTGGTCGAACAACGCCTCGACCAACTCCGGCGGCAGGTGCGGGTTGGTCGCCATCGCGTCGACGCCCTGCCTGCCGTCCCGACCGGCGAGCACGTGCTCGACCAGCGTGGGCGAGAGCCGCAGGTTGCTCAGCGTGTCCCGGTACGCGTACCCGTTGCCGGGCAGATCCGCAGGCTCCTGCACGCGTTCCCGCTCGGCGAGGAAGTGGGCGGCCGCCGTCCGTACCTCCGGCACGTCGTCGTGCAGCAGGGCTTCGCGCAGCTGCGCGCGGGACGTCTCGTGCACGCTGCCGAGCAGGCGGATCGCGGCGGCACGCACGAGGGGTTCCGGGTGGGTGGCGATGACAGGCACCGCACGCCGGTCGCGAATCCCGACCTCGAACGCCTCGCCGCGTAGCTCCTCTGGCCTCATGATGCCCTGCCGGAAGTATTGGACGAGCCGGTCCAGCGACCGCAGGAAGGCGTGAGCTGGCAACGCCAGGTCCGGATCCTCACGGACGAGTTCGAAGACGCGACGCTCCGGGTCGTCCAGGAGACGGAGTCGGATCTCCGGGTCGACGTGGGGGTTGGCCGCGAGCGCGCCGCGTACTCGGGCTGCGGGGTGCCGGACCGCCGCCGCGACGACGGCGGGCGGTAGGTCGGCCCGTCGCCGGAATGCCGCCGGAACGGCCTCGGCGTGGTTGTCGAGCAGGCGCAGGAGTACGTCGGTCGGTGCCGCTGGGTTACCCGCCAGACCCCGTGCCACCGGGTCTCCGGTCGGGCGCTCCAACCAGAGGTCGCCGCGCATGTAGACCACCCGGGGGGTACCAGGATGGGCGTCGCTCGTGGCGGAATCGGCGGACGGCCGGAGTGTCGTCCAACAGCTGTCGTTGATCACGACGAGTGAGGGTATAGCCGCGAAAGCGCCGCTCAACAGGGCTTTTCACCCGACTGGCAACAGCCCGGGCCCGATATATGCTGGGCATGGCATCACTTCTCGGACGCCTGTCCGGCGCCGTGATCTCATCGATCCGACCCAGCAACAGGAGCGTCGGGTTACGACGAGACGGGGGCAAGTTCCGCAGCGCCGAACGAGACGGCGAATCGCTTGCACCAGATGCTCACGCTGCGGAATGCCGCCGGGTCGACTCTGGCAGCCAGCCGGTACACCTGATCGCCGTGGTTGCCTTTGAGCTTGCCCAGTTCCGCGTACCGGCCGTCGTCGAACACCCGCCAGCCGGCGGTGCCGGTGCGAACCCGCTGATCGGACAACCACACCCGCAGGTCGGGGCCGTCGCTGGTGTCCAGCCCGTCGATCTCCAGCTGGTGACTGCCGTCCGGGTTGCGGACCATCCGGACCGTGCCACTGGTGTCGTGCTCGTGTGTGACGAAGGTGCCCTCTGCGAGAACAATCGGCGCGGCCGGGACGTCCGCGGCTGCGGACGCAGACGCGGTTGCGGACGCGGATCGAGACGGCTGCGGGACGGTGGAAAGGGGCTCCGCCACGACCGTGTCGGTAAACAACCGCCACGGCTGGAACCAGTAGAGCGCTCCTGCGGCACCGATGCCGAGCACGGCAACGACGATCCAGGCGACAGGAGCGCGGAGAAGGCGGCGAGTCACGGTTCAAGTCAAGCCGCAGGACCTCATCGTGGCCAGGCGGGGCCGGATTACCGATTGCTTACGGCGCCTGGCCGGCGCTCCGTGCGTCGCGGGCGCAGAACCACGCCGGTATCGACTGGCATCGGTTGGCAAGGCTAGGCTGCGTCCACGCCTTTATCGACGCAGGGAGATGTTGTGTCGCGCCGTACCGGTAGGCCCTCCTATCAACTGTCCGCGCCTGACACGCGCCGACGCCGGATGGCACGTACCGCTGTCGTCGTCGCGACGGTCGGGCTCGCGGCCGCCCTGGTGGGTGGCGCCGCCGGTTATACGGTCGGTCGACCGGGCGGCGTCGACTCTACCGTCGCTGATCTGCGCGAGGCTGAGGCGAAGCGCGACAGTCAGCAGATCGTCGAGCTGACGGCAACGGCCCGGCGCCTCAGTGGGGAGATCTCGCCCATTCTCGCCGCCCTGGGCGCGCAGGCCCCAGCCGGTGGGCAGGCAGGTCCCGAACAGGCCCGCCAGTGGCGACAGACCATGCAACGGGCGACGGACCTCTTCGCCAATCCTCCCTCGGGCACCACCGCGACCAACGTCGCGCGTGGCGGACTGCGCGGCGCGGTGGAGCAGGCGTCCCTGGCGGTCGAGTCGTATCTGCTCGCCGTCACCGGGCCGCCCACCCAACGGGCGGCTCTGACGGATCTGGCGAAACGGCAGGCAGCCCAAGCGGCGGACGCCTGGTCCGTCGCTGCCACCCAGCTCGATCAGCTGAACATCGATGCCGGCGAAGGCCATCAACATGTCTACCTGGAGAGCGGGGGTGCCATCACCCCGGACGGCGCGGAAGAGGGCTCCGGCGGGTAGGGCACCCGCAGGCTGACCGGATCTTCCCGAGCGGGCCGGTGCCGGCACCGCGGAGGGGTGGTCGCCCTCGGCCGGACGGGTGCTACCACCGACGCTGGTGTGCCGTCACTGGTTTTCGGTGTCCGTCCGACGTCGACGTGGTGCGCGGAGGACCGCGGTGCCCAGGAGCCCGCCCAGTGCGTGGCAGAGGCTCACCCCGCCCAGCAGGACGACCACGCCCGCGCCGGCCATCCCGCCGGCCAACGCGGATCCGACGGCGCCGGACGCGCTCTTCAGCCCGGCGCCGACGGTGAAAACCTGGGTGTGCAGCTCGGGCGGTGCCTCACGGTCACGCACCACCAACAGGGAACAGAACATCAGGCCGTTGATCAGGCCGCCGATCGCGAAGGCGGGCAGGTAGACGGCTGGGGTGGTGTGGAACGCGGCGGCTGCGGCGAACGGGACGGCAGTCGCGAGCAGACACACGAGGATGGCGTTCTCGGGCAGCCACGAGCGCAGCGGAAAGTACACGTACAGCAGCGATCCGGCCAGCGCGCCCACCGCGATGAGGGAGAGGATGACGCCGGTCAGCGAGGTGCTGTGGATCCGCTGTGCCATCAGCGCGGCGGTCACCGGCAGTGCCCCAGCGCCCAACTGCCCGAGGCAGCTGCCCAGCGTGACCGAGCCGAGGGCGGGCCGCTTGACGATGACCTTGGCGGCGCCGAGGAAGTCGGCCCCGCGCAGGTGATACGTCTCCGAGTGTTCGCGTCGGGCCAACGGCAGCGACCACAGCAGCAACGAGGCGGCGGCGGCCGAGCCCGCGAGGCAGAACACCGCGATCCGGCTGCCGAACGCACCGGCCAGCAGCGCCGCGGCCGACGGTCCGACGATGCCCGCCAGGCCGTAGAGGGTCGAATCGATGCCGTACGCGCTGCGCAGGCGCCCGGGAACGAGCTCGTTGAGCAGACTGGTGAGCCCGCCGCTGAGCAACGGGCCCACGCAACCGGCAGCCAGCGCGGCGGCAACGGCCACCCATCGGGGAGACGAGCCGGTGGCCACCGCGGTCAGTGCGAGCGCAGTGGCGTACACCAGGAGGGCACCACTGTAGAACGCCTTGCGCCGGAGGGTCGCGTCGGCCACCGCGCCGACCAACGGTGCCGCGACCACGTGCGGGACCATGATCGCGGCGACCAGTAGGCCGCCGAACCCGGCGCTCCCGGTCGTCTCGACGGCGAGCAGGACGAGCCCCACGCGGGCACCCTCGTCGGCCATCCGGGCGAGCGAGGCGAGCACCGAATACCGGATCAGATTCCCCCGCTCGCCACCGGCGTCGCGCTGATGCGCGCTGGCTTCGGTGGACGTCATCTCTCCTTGGGCCACCGTCGCTCCTCCCGCTGCGCCATCTGCGGGGACTTACCCCCAACTGCCGATCCGACGCACGGTCCCACCGCAGCGCGCCGCGGCGGATCGCGCAGGCCGCGTGACATGCGAATCGGCGGTGACCGTCCGAGTGGAGGTCACCGCCGATCGCGCGGTCGAACGGTCAGGCGGCGGAGCAGGCGGTGTCGAATTCCTTGATGGCCGCCTCCAGAGCCTTCTTGCTGGGCTTGGCGTCGGCGGACTTGTTGTACGCGTCGCTCAGGCTCATCATCTCGTCCTGGATCTTCTCCGAGGCGGCGGTGACCGCGTCATTGGCACCGATCGCGTGCGCCAGGATCGCGACCGAGCCCGCGGCCCATTGGGCACTGACCGCGAAGTGACCGGCTGGCGGGCCGATCTTCTCGGCCTTGGCGATCTTGGTGGCGTTGTCGGTGATGTCCTTCTTGATGTCGGCGCAGGCCTTCACCGTGGCCGCGTCGTTGGCCGGGGCGCTGGTCGCGACGGTGGCCGCGCTGCTGGTCGGGGCGGCGCTGGAGGCTGCCGGGGTTGGCGCGGTCGCAGTGCTATCGGATTTGGGCTGCGGATCGCAGCCGGACGCCGCGAGCGCCGCCGCGACGGCCAGGCCCGTCAGGACGAGTCGAACTCGGTTCATCGATGTTTCCCCCATGATCTTCATTTCGGCGCACGCTACCAGCCGCAGTCGATCGGGTGGGACCGGTTATCGGGCCGACGAGGACCGAAACTCCGCGTTGTCCGACGTCGAGTGGGAAGCGCTGGCCGATCCGGCCCGTCAATCGTCGATGGACGTTCGACGGGCACCGGCGGGCCAGAGGATCGTGGTCGGGACGCCATGGCGCCGCGCCCAGGCGACGGTCCGGTCCGTCGACGCCGCGTGCAGGCCAGGTTTGCCGTCCCAGACCGCCACGAGTCGCTGCACCCGTCGGACCAACTCCCGGTTGGCGACCAGGTACGCGTCGGTGTCCGAGCGGTCGAATCCGGTGTGGACGACCGCCACCGCGCGGTCGAGCAGCTCGTCGAAGGCCAGCCGATTCTCCGGCCTGATGACCGCTGCCCGGTAGTCGAGAGCTGGCAGGATCACCTCGTAGGTGCCGCCCAGGTCGAGGATCGTGCGCGCGAAGACCTGGTCCGCGCCGGCGGCCAGGCAGGTCACGCCGTGTACGGGCCGGTCGCTGATCCGGCCCAGCTCGACGCGGAGCGCGGCGGCGACGAGCAGTTCGGTGTCGCGGGTCAGGTTGATGTGCCCGGTCACGCCGACGCGGACCGGGCCGAGGTCAGGCGACATCCGTCGGGCCTGTTCGCTGCGCGGGCACCGGGGGTGCCAGCCGGATCAGCTCGAACCCGCTGTCGGACAGCACATCGGGCAGTGCCCGGATCCCCTCGCGATTCTGCTCCCGCACGTCGGGCGGCAGCTCCTCCCACGGCCGGAGGGCGGGATGTCGCCGCTGGACGTCGTCACGCGGGTCGCCGAACGTCCAGCCATCCCCGCGCCGCTCCCGGCACCAACGCTCGTGCTCCAGGCGGGCGAGTTCCTCGATCCGGTCGTCGATGGCCTGCCCGGCGGCCGAGGCGTCACCGGTGCCACCGTGCCGGGGCGCCACGACGCAACCGAGGTCCAACAGCTTGGCGGCGATGTCCTGGACGTGGGCCCGGTTGGCCCGGCGCAACGACTCGGGTAGTCGTGACCAGTCCACCATCGCCGGGGCGTCGCCGAGTCGTACTCCGGCGCGCTGCTGCGCCTGGACGTACCGTTCGTGGATCAGCCGGGCCAGCCGCTCGGTGAGATCCTCGGCGATCAGTCGGGCGTCGCAGGCGTGGGCGAGCACCGGATAGAGGCGGAGCTTGCCGTGCACCTCGTCGAGCAGGTCGTGCCGCGAGTCGCCGTGGAAGGCCGCGGCGAGCGCCGCCTGTCGGTAGACCGGCACGAACACGGCACTCTCGGCGCCCTGCCACAGGGCGGGCGTGTCCAGCACGAACTGTAGGCCGTTGATCTCGTCCGGCGCGCACACGTAGATGCGGTCGTAGCGGTCGCGGCCGAGACCGACGACGCCGTCGAGATCCAGGTCGTACGCGGTCAACTGACAGACGGCGGCCAGGAACGGGTAACGCGAGGACGCCAGCGCGAGCTCGGTACCGGCATCGGGTGCCACGACGTCCACCCGCAGGGGTGGCACGGCGTGGCCCCCGGGGGTGTCGGCGTGAAAGGCGCGCCAGTGCCGGGCGGTCTCCACCAGGAGAGCCCGGCGGAAGGTGCCGGTGCCCGCGATGAGGACCCTGGTTGGTTGGCCTTTCGCGCTCGGCAGCGGGTGGTGCCGGTGCAGTGCGCGCGCGGCGACGTCGTCGACGTGGAAGTAGTCCAGCCGCAGCCGGCTGGACCCGGCGGCGCCGAGGCGTCGGGCCTGTAGGGACAGACACATCTCCGAGTCGTGGACCAGGACGTAGACCCGCGGTGGTTGCCGTCGGTCCTGGATGAGCCGGTTGGCGGTGTTGGCGATCGCGTGGTTGCGGTCGTCGTCCTCGCTGCAGGCGTAGATGGTGTGGGCTCGGGGCAGGCCGGCGCCGCGCAACACCTCTGGGCTGGTCGGGTCGCCCACCACACCGAGGTATCGGCGTCGCCGGTACTCCAGCGGCCCGAACGGTTCGGAGCGCACCACCACCACACGTTCACCGTCGGCGAAGAGCCGGTCGGCGAGCATGTGGGCGAACTGGGAGTCGCCGCAGACCAGGACGTGACCACGTGCCCGCCGGGCGCGCAGACGGCGACTCTCGGCGGCCAGCAGCAGCCGGCTGGCCTCGGCCACGGCGAGGAGCGTGAACAGCGGGGCGGCGAACCGGGCGATCTGGAGCTGCCACGGGTAGGGGCCGGCGTTCTGGAAGGGTTCGGCGCCGAAGACGAAGAGTTGCAGGTCGTAGTAGAGCACGTCGTACGGATCGTGGGCGACGTCCGGGCGGGCGTCGAGCAGGCGCTCGAAGCCGACATAGCCGAGGACGAGAGCGGCCAGCCCGATCAAGCCGAAAAGGACGCGCAGACTCCAGCCGGTCGGGCGGGACGAGCCGGCGACCCGATCCGTCATGGGCTCATGGTATTTGACGAGGTCGATCGGACTGTCGCTCGACGCGCACGTGGTTGTTCGCCGAGGGTTCCGGTTCGATTACGGAAAGTCGTCGGGTCGGGTGTCGGGCAGTGTGGCGAGCAGTTGCCCGGCCAGCCGCCGCACCGCGCCGTCGTCCTCCTGATGCGCGAGCCGCACGAGCACCTCTCGGGTACGGGTGTCACCGTCGTAGTGACGGGTCAACGCGAGCAGCGCGGTCCTGCGGATCTCCCAGTCGTCGTCGTCGGCGAGCCGCAGCAACAGGTTCCGTACCCCTGTGCGGCCGGCCAGGCTGGCACCCAGCTGTTCCACGGCCCGGCGGCGAACCTCCAGGGCCGGGTCGTCGCGGACCAGCCCGACCAGAAGCACCTGGACCTCCGGGTCGGTGCCGAAGTGCTCGCCGAGCGCGGCGGCGATGCGGGCGCGGATGGCCGGGTCCTGGTCCGACAGGCGGCGCATGAGCCGCAGCGTCACCGCCATCGACGCCGAGCCCTGCTTGGTCAGACAGCGTACGGCCGCATCGAACACGGTCGGATCGGTATCGGACTCGACGCATTCCAGCAGCACGTCGGTCACCAGTTCCGGGCTCCCGTACGCACAGAGGGTCTGCACGGCGGCCAGCCGGATGCCGACGTAGCTGTCTCGGCGGGCCCGCCGGCACAGTGTCTCGATGAGGCCCGGGGCGTCGCCGTGGCGGGTGAGCGCCTGGGCGGCGGCGCACAGTACGTTCGGGTCGGGGTCCCGACTGACCTGCTCGGCAAGGCACTCCCGCACCTCGAGGTCCGGTGGGTCGGCGAGCCGGGCCAGGCTACGGGTGACCCGTAGCCGGACGATCGGGTCCCGCTCCTGGGAGGCGCGGCTGATGAGCAGATCCCGGGTCGCGTGGCCGAACAGCGGTCGGCCGGTGAGCAGGTCGACCGCGGCGAGCCGGACGCTCGCGGTCGGATCGCGTCGAGCGCTCTCCAGCAGCAGTTCCCCGGTGCGGTGGTCGGGGTATGCCTCGGCCAGCGCGCGCACCGCGGCGAGGCGTACCGTCGCGTCCTCGTCGACGTGAGCCGAGCGGGCCACCACGGTCCACCCGGTGTCGTCGGCGCGGTCCCGGTCGATCAGAGCGGTGACCGCGGCGGCCCGTACGGAGGACTCCTCGTCCTGCTCGATCTGGTCGATCAGCCGGGCCCTGCAGCGCCCCTGGGGGTCCGGTACGAGCGCCAACCGCTGTACGGCGACCGCGCGGACCCGGGCGGACGGGTCCGAGCAGGCCAACTTCAGCAACAGCTCGGTGTCCTCCGGGCTGGGTCGCTCCGGCAGCAGCTCGGTGAGCATGCAGCGTCGGACCTCGTCCGGGGAGTCGCCGGTGATCCGCCGCAACGCCGTGGTCCGTGCGGTCTCGGCGTGCTCCGGCAGTGCCAGCAGACGCTTCAGCACGCACTGCACCACACCGGGGTCGGTGTCGGTGGCCAGCAGTCGCTGCATCGTCTCGGGTGCGTCCGGCAGGTCGGCGCAGCGCGTGGTGAGTACTCCCGCGGCGGCCCGCCGCACCGCGACGGCGGTGTCCCCGGTGGCCGTGGCCAACACCTGACGGGCGTCGGCGGAGAGGTCGGACCGGGTGCCGAGGGACTGCACGGCCAGCGCCCGCACCGCGAGGTCGGGAGAGGCGGCGAGGTCGCACAGCACGTCCACGAATTCGGGGCCGGCGCCGAGGTGGGCGACCAGTGCGCGTACGGCCGACTGCCGCACCGCGGTGGAGACCTCGGTCCGCGCCTGGGCGAGCAGGATGTCCCGGCATCGGCCACTGTTGCCGCCGGTGGCCTCGATGCGGCCGGCGGCCTCGGCCAGCCCGGCGACCAGGGTGAGGCGGGCCTGCCGCTCGCGGCCCTGCCCCAGTTCCCGGACGAGCAGGTCCTCCATCTGCTCCTCGGCGGTGGAGAGCACCGCCGCGATCCGGGTGGCGAAGGGGGAGCCGGAACGCCAACTGGTCCGCACCCCACGGCGGCGGTACCAGTGCAGGAAGACCTCCCGGCCGGGCCAACTCGGGCCGAGCGTCCGGATCGAGGACAGCAGCTCCTGCTCAGTGAGATCCACCAGGTTCGGGTCGTCGGCGGAGATGCCGTGCTCGATGAGGCGGACGACCTGACGCAGCACGGCGTCGCCCGCGCCGGCCAGTTCGGCGGGCTGCGGCGCCTCGGCCACGCACTGCGCCGCCAGCACCAGGTTCCACGGCGGCCCGGTCAGGTTCAACGGCGGCCAGGGTGCGGTGGCCTCGGTGGCGAGCAGGGTGACCAGTTCGTTGGCGATCCGGGCGGGCAGCGCGCTGGCGACCAGCCGAAGCACCTCCCGCCACGACGGGTCGGCCCAGTGCTCGCGAAACAGCGAACGCAGATGGTCGAGGCCCCAGGCGGCCGGGTCGCGCTCGCACCTGTCCACGATCTCTTCGGCGCAGAAGAATTCCAGGAACGCGCGGTGCACGAACCCGAACAGTCGCAGGCCGTAACGCTCCAGGATGAAGCTTCGCTGCCGCAATTTGTCGATCATCGAGTAGGCCATGGCGAGCGCCCGCTCATTCTCAAAACCGTAGAACTCGACGAGGTTGTCCCGGAAAATGCGTGCCAATTCGTCGGAATCGATGTAATTCCCGGCGGGGCCGGACTCGCGGAACTGCATCCAGTACGCCAGGTGACGCAGCAGCCGACGCTTCGCCTGTAGGTCGAGCGACGGCACGTCGCCGTGGCTCTCGCGCAGTTGCTTGGTCACGTCCCATTCGGAGATGAGGACGTCGGTCACGTGCGCGTAGAGCCGGCGTCGGTTGCGTGGCAGCGGATGCCCCCGGCCGACGATCGCCATGAGCATCAGCAGCAGGGGGTTACCGGCGATCTCGCGCATCGCTCGGGAACTGCTGACCACGTCGAGGATCTGCCGGCGCTGCCGCTCCGCCTCCGTGGCCGACGTGGGCATCACATAGCGGTACCAGTTGTCGAGGAACCTCGCGATCTGCTCGTCGTCGAGATCCTCCAGGGTGAAGTGGTCGAAGCCCGCATTGGCGAAGGTGTGCCGTTGGTAGCCGGCTGCCCGCGACGTGACCACGGTCAGCACCCCCGGGTATTCGTTGGCGAACGTGGCGATCTGCGCGGCCACCTCTTCGCGCTGCGCCGGGTCGAACACCTCGTCCAGGCCGTCGAACAGGAACAGCGCCTGACCGCCCTGGCGCAGGTACGCCTCCAGCACGTCCTGGTCGACACCGGCCAGCCCCTGCTGGTGGCGGTGGCCGACGTAGTCGAGCAAGCCGTCGCACCGGCCGTCCCCGTGATGGGTGGCGTAGGAGCGCAGCTCGATCAGGACGGGTAGGTACCGGTCCAGCGCACTCAGTCGAGGCTCCACGCAGACCCCGGCCAGCGTCAGCGCCAGGTACCGCGCGGCCGCAGACTTGCCGGAGCCGGGATCGCCCAGCAGCACCATCGTGCGCCGCCCCGGGTCGGACACCACGTCGAACAACGACAGCTCGTCCTTGGCCGCGTACTCCTCCCAGAGCCGCTCCACCTCCTCGGGGTTGACCACCCCGGGCAGCCCGCCGATGTCGCCGCCCGGCGTCGATCCGGCCCACCGCCACCACGCCAGCGGCATCTCCGGCCGCGCGTCCTCGTGGACGCGCGGCTCCACGAAGACGTTGGGGAGCCCGACGGTGAGGTAGCCGATGGTGGGGCGCGGTGAGACCGCGTCCACCGAGACGGCCTGGTAGCGCAGCGACAACTGCTTGTAGTACTGGTTGCGCACGACCGTCGGCAGGTGGGTGTCCGGGTCGGCCGGCTCGCGGGCCGGGGACCTGCCACTGCGTACGTCGGCCAGTGCGGCGGTCACCTTGGCGGTGAGGTCGTCCACGCCGGAGAAGAAGGCGCACAGGTGCCGCTCCTTGAGCTCACGGCGCAACGCGACGATCTGCTGCCAGTCGGCGTCCCGGTCGATCATGTCGACCGGCCAGGGTGTGTCCTCCGCGAGCAGGAAGACCAGGCAGGGCTTCCCCGCCGCGAGCGCCTCCCGGTACTCCAATTCGGTGATGGAGGACTCCTGGCCGGGCGGCCGGAACCCGTACCGCCAGGCGAACAGCCCCACGTAGAGGTCGCACCGGCGCACGTCGGCGAGGCAGCGTTCCAGCGGCGGCCGGATGTCGGCGCCGTACGCCTCCATCGCCACGTCGTCGATCTCCAGTCGGCGAGCTACGGCGTGCACGGCAGCGCGGTATTCCAGCAAGTCCTTTTGGGTGGCCGAAATGTAGACCTTCATGAACGGCAAACTCCAGGGGGTGGCTGGCGACCGCATCATCGAAAATATCAGTCGTTGTCACGTCCGTCCGACCCGCGAACACTCCGAACGCCGGCCGTACATGGGAATCCCGCCGACCCAGTGCCTATGATGGCCATCAACGGAAACGGGTCCGGGCGAGTCGAATCGCGTACTTGAGAAGTTTGTCGGTGCCGGTCGCGAGGAGTGTGCGTCAATCAGCACGAGCCGCGTAGGCGGGACGAGCGCGGTTCGGCGGCAGCGTTGCGGAGGAAGCCATGCTCACGGTCGGTGAGGTGCACACCAGTCTTCTGCAGCACAGCACGGCGTTGGCCCAGGAGCAGAGCGCCGACGTGCTCAGCCTGATCGAGGGCGAGGCCGTGCTGACCTCCCGGCGTCCATCGCTGTACGCGGTGTCACCCGATGTCCGCACCGGCGTCGACTGCTGGCTTCCGAGCGCCAGGAAGCGCCAGTTGCGGGGGGTGGGAGCCGTCCTCACCCGGGCCATCATCACCGGCGGCCGGATCGTGCAGGCCTCCTCGGTCATCCACGTCGTCGCCGGTGAACGTCGCCGACCGTGGTCGCACTACCTGGCCAACCCGGGTGTCCTCGAGACGGTCGGCAAGCTGGACGTCGCCGACCTGAGCGGGGGCTTCCTGCACGGCGACAACGCCGACGTGCTGAACCTGGAGGCGATCACCGGCAGGGTGCTCGACGGTGTGCAGATGTCCGACCTGCTGGACCGGCGCCCGCCCCTGCGCACCGCCCGCACACGGCTGCGCTGGACCGCGCAGACCGACGAGCGTCCGAACCGGGACGTCTCGGCGGTGGTCACCGTGGACTCACCCACCCTGCGTACGGTCGAACTCGTGCTCGCCCCGCAGGACGTGCCGGCGGCCGTGGCGGGGCTCTGCGAAGACCTCGCGTTGCACGACTGGCTGCTGACCATCCTGTCCTCGCTGGTGGAGTCCGCGGTCACCCGATCGGCCTCCGGGCAGGAGCACATCGAGCGGCTGCGTCCGGTGCTGGAGCACCTGCTGCACCTGTGGCTGCCGGGCGCCCGGGTGCACCCGCGACTGCGGCCGATCTGGGACCAGTTGGAGCAGGTACCCGGCTTCAGCCGACAGTGGAACTCGTCGGTCAACTGGATCCGGGACCAGATCAGCGTGAGCAACATGGCTCTGCTTCGCGACCTGGCCGGCCGGCTGGCCGTCGACGAGCCGTGCGGGCGCTGAGCAGGCCTCAGTCGCTGATGAAGACGTAGCTCAGCCGGTCGACCAGCTCACTGGGTAGCTGCAGGCCCTCGCCGCCAGCCCGTTTGGCGACCTGCTGCGCGACCGCCGGGGGCACCGCCACCTGGCCGAGGATGGTCCGTACGGCCAGCTCCACCGGCAGGTACTCGGTGCTCATGAGGGTCAGCGTGCGATACGCGCAGAACGGCGCGGCCGCCGGGTTGAGCTGGACGATCGCCGGCAGTTGGTCCCAGTCCGTCGGCAGCTCGCCGGCGAGTTGGCGCGGTTGCGTCATCGTCTCGCCCCGATGCCGCAGCACGCCGAGTCGGGTCATCTGCCAGACCGAGGCGAGCAGGGCGCAGGCCCACACCCGGGCGTCCGGCTCGTCGGACCAGAGCTCGATGTCGACGAAGATGGAGTGCCGGGGGTCGCCGGACTGCAACGGCGGCGACCACGGACGGGGCAGGGTCATCGCCGGCGCGTCGACGTGGCCGGGGGACCGCTTGCCGTTGGACAGCCAGCCCGACTCGCTCAATGGTGGCCGACTTCCGGTGGTGCCCCGAGGTGGTTCCACCACCAGTGTGTCGACCACCAACCGGGCCAACTCGGCCCCGTCGTGCCGGGCGAAACTGGACTCCCGGGCCACGTAGTCCAAGGTCAGGCCGTGCTCCGCCGCGGCGCTCTGCACCTGCGGAATCACCTCGCGGGGGGTGCCGAAGCGGTGGAAGTAGTCGTCCAACATGAAGCAGGTGCTGATCCGCGGCTCCCGGGATGCGGGCAGCCCACGGCGGGCCAGCGCCGGGATCGCGGCCGACCAGTCCGCGATCCGCTCGAACTTGCGTCTCAGCTCCTCACACCCGTCGCCGAAGTCCTCCGCGTAGAAGTGCCCCAGCTCCACGGACAGATGCGAGTACGCCACGCTCTCTGTACGACGCACCGCAGCTGCCTCCTGGAACCTGACATCCATGCCGATCACGCGGTGTCCCATGCCGTCTCGTCGAAAAGCTTCTCGGTCAGGTCAACGAAGGCGTCCACCGTCTTGACGTTGGCAATTTTGGATTGCACGTCGTGGTCGGAGATCAGCTGCTCCCGCCACTGCAACAGAGGATCCAGCGGCACCACGCCGAGCAGTGTCGTACGTCCGACACCCCGTCGTCGGGCCAGCTCCGACAGCTCCGCGTCGCACTTGCGCAGGAAGGCCTGCTGGGCGAGGCCGAGATGGCCGACTTCGGGGCCACGTGAGTCGATCACCGCCGTCCGGATGAAGCGCAGCGACTCCCGTAGCCTCTCCGGCTCGTGGCCGTACTCCTTGCCCATGGCCACGATCCCGCCCGCCTCGAAGGCCAGGTCCGCCGCCGCGGTGACGTGCTGGGGAGTCCACCGGTGGAAGACCAGCCAGCGTACGGCGACCTTGCGCAGGGTCGAGGTCGCGGTGGCGGCCAGCGCGATCTGACTGGCGTACGACCGGCCGGCGCTGAGGTCGACCAGGGTCAGGTCGAACTCCTCCTCCAACCGGAGGAAGAGTTCGGCGCAGCGCTTGGCGATGTCGTTGGTGAAACCGAACTCGCTGCCGTTGCGTTGCCCCGGCAGGAGCACCAGCGGACCGGAGCCGATGGGCCGCTGACGCAGGCTGGCGCGCTCGGAGGTACCCCACACGTCCAACTGCTCCGGAGACGGGATCTCCCCGCGCAGGTACCGGTGCAGGCCGCCGCCGTTGGGCCCGGCGCCCTCCACACCGTTGACCGCCTGCGGAATCTGGAACGTGATGCCGGCCGTCGGCGAGCCGAAGTCGTAATCCAGGTAGCAGGTGGGGTGACCGGACAACGCGCTGCGGTAGGCGATGTTCGCCGCGGTCACCGACCGGCCGGTGCCGCCCTTGTGCGACGTGACGAAGACCAGCATTCAGATCCCCTCGCTGGCCTTCTGCTGCCCGGTGGCGACGTCGTTGAGCAGCAGCAGAAGCGTGTTCACCAGCGCGGCTGCCGTGCCGGGACGCTCGTCTACCAGCAGCTGCGCCCGGCCGAGACTGGCGCGGATGCTGCGCATGCTGCGCTGCATCGACTCACCGTCGAAGGTGCCGCGCATCAACTCCCGGTCGAACAGGTACTCGGCCTCGTCGATCAGATCCTGTGCGTAGTCGGCCAGCCGGCCGGCCCGTGGGAACGGCCGCTCCCACAGCAGCTGACCGGAGGTGACCAGCGCCTGCGCCACCCGCACGGTCAGATACCAGGAGGGTGCGTTCGGCTTCGGCGCCAGGCCGGGGAAGGCGCCACTGGCATGGTCCCACAGCCCCTGGTGCCGGCCGTCCGGGATGCGCCGCAGCAGCAGGTGATCCCACACCTCGTCGGCCAGCTCGAGTAGTTCACTGCGCTGACGGGCGTTGCTCAGCAGACCGGCGACGGCGGCCGCCCGCTGTAGCAGCACCACGGAGAACTCGTTCACGTTCCACGTCATGATCGGTTTCGACGTGTCGTCGTTCAGGGTCACCTGCTTGCCCGGCGCGTGCACGAACAGCGCCGGCTCGCCGGGTGACGCCCGCCGGGTGATCCGCGCGCGCTGCGCCAGCTCCACCAGTACCGAGGCGATCCGCCCGAGCTCCTCGTCACCGCCGCGCCCGACGGCGAGCAGACCCTTCACGGCGAGCGACGTCGTCTGGAGCGTGTAGTAGTCGGTCCGGTCACCATCGGTCGTCCGCCAGGGAATGTCCTCGATGGGCCACCGTCGTCGGTTGCCGAAGGTCGCCACCGTCGCCCAGTACGTCCGGGTGAGCTCCCAGCGAAGTTGCAGCGCCCGGGACAGCCGCTGCTGCTCCTCGTTGAGCAACCCGAGTAGCCGGGTGCGTTCGGAGTTCAGGTCCTCGATGGCGTCCATGGCGATCACGGTGAAGTAGAGGTAGGGGGCGTTCTCCGCGGAGCCCGCACGCTGTCGGCCGATCGGCTCGGTGGTCGGGACCTCCTCGGTCCCGGAGATGAGCCCCCACGACCAGCCGCACTCGAACAGCATCTCGCTGTTGTCCAGGTCCTCCGTCACCCGACCCGAACCGATGACCACGCTACGCAGGCTCGCCATGGTGTCCCGCAACTGCTCGCGCAGCGCGGCCACCAGCTCGCGGCGCGGTAACTCGTCCTGGTTGACCATGTCGCACAGGCGAATGCCGTACTCGTCGGTGGAGGTGAAGACGAAGGTGCTGAAGCTGCGGAGCAGGCCGACCATCGCCGCGGTGAGGCGCGCGCTCGCCATGGCCTCCAGTTCGTCCAGTTGCGCCAACAGGTCACGCCGTTGGGTGGACCCCCGGTAGACCTTGACGAAACCGATCGTCGCCAACGTGAGCGTGACCGACACCGCGAACGAGTCGACGATGTCCTGGGAACGCTGCTCCTCGGTGAGCTCCGGACCACCCTCCAGGGGGGTGAGGTAACTGCCGCCGCCGAAGATCGGAGTGCCGGCGTCGTCGGTGTACCGCCGGAAATAGTCGATCATCACGCTGACCAGCCGGCGGGGAATCTCGATCGCACCGCCGAGCGGGCCGAGCGCCGCGATCACCTCTTCGTCGGCGCGGTCCGGGTCGTCCAGAGACAGCACGGGGACCTTGGCCGCGGGAAGCAGCAGGGTCAGCAGTTGCTCCGCGTCGCTGATCGAGTTGGTACCACTTCGGCCGCCCCAGTGCCATTCACCGTTCGCCCAGCAACTGCGAACCGTCGCCCGCCAGATGTCGAGGATCTCCTGCCGCGGCTGCATCCGCATGATCCACCGCCGTCTGTTGTAGTCGTCGACTTGAAACCGCTGACATAGCCGTGCCCGCGCGATGATCCACGGTGCCGTACAACGTCATGGTAGCGGGCCAGTCGAGTGGCACTTGAAGGCTTCGATGGCCGCGTGTCGGCAATCCGGCTCATCGGGCGCGGTCGAATGCCGCGTCGCCACGCCGCGCCGACAGCACGAGGTCGGCGCATTCCGCCGGTACGCATGGGCGCTATCCGCGGGTCCGGCCGGTGGCCAGCAGCATGCCCACATATCCGTCCCGCAGCGGCGGCTTGGGCCGTACCTCGTGGACGTCCAGGTCGTCCGCGCCCGCCGCGATGGTGGCCACCACCTCGGCGCGTTGCAGTGCCACCGCCGGGAACCGCCGCCGACCGACGCTGTAGCCGAGTGATCCGAGCATGACCGTGACGGCGAAGGGCGACCTGGGCCGCAGCGCGTCCAGGAAGCGAGCGATCGCGTGCTCGGCCTCGGCCTGGTCGGCCGAGATGGAGCAGGCCACGAAGAACATCGTCCCGGCGTTCCAGGCGTGCCTCGGCAGGGTGAAGACGCTGGCCCGCACCACCCGGCCCACCTGCGCCAGGCGCTCGCGCGGGTCCGCCAGTGCCGCGTACGCCGGGTGTTCCGCGCAGACCTGCCAGTACGGGTCCCAGAGTTCGTCGTAGCTGTCGACCTGCGTGCGCAGCCAGTTCACGTTGGCTGTCGACCATTCGCACAGGTCGACGGCCTTCGCGAACGGCAGAAGCGACAGCGCCGGGTACAGATTTGCCCCCGACCCCACGTCGACGCACTGCGCGTCGGAGAGCTTCGCCTCGGCGAAGAAATCTCGGATGCGGCAGAGGATCTCCCGATCGTCAGGCCGCAGATCGGCGTAGTTGTGCCGGACATATGCCTGCGGGTCGAAGCTGTCCCACTCGACGTCGGAATTGATCTGCCTCGGCGACTGAATCGGCGAGCGTGGCGTCGACTCGCCGGAACCGCCCCCAGTCGCCGGGGTCAACGCCATGGACGGACCTCCATCGGTTCGGCGGATCACATTGGTCGCTGATGCGACGCCCAGCGCACTGCCCATTATGTATCGATGATGGTGGGGGCTTACAAGGGTAGGAACCCCATCGCGCACCGGAGATGTCCCCGACAGTCGCTGTGGCCCCGGGCCGGGGCCTCGCCGCAGGGGTGCGGATAGTCAGCTTCGGTATCACCGGTGCTCTGCGACCTCGGGAGCGAGTTCGTCGAGTTGATCCGTGGACTGGCCCGGAGGCAGGAGGTCGAGCAACAGCACGGTGCGGGAATCGTCGGTAGGGCTCCCTGCTTCGTGCTTGACCGCGTCGTCGAACATGAGGATGCAGCCCTCGTGTCAGCGTCGGTTCTGGTTGCCCATCCTCAGTGCGTAGTCACCGTCGGGTACGACCAGGCCGAGGTGGGCCCGGTACACGGTGGTCACCCGGCCTTCGTGGGGCTTCACCCTGATGCCGTCTCCGCGATCCGCTCCTGTAGTTGACAGGCATGCTACTTTCACCTTCCGCGAAGCGGAGTCTACGGAAGCACCGAGACAACCAGCGCGGCCCCGGATCTTTCTTCATCTACCCCGCGTGCCCTCATGCGCGTTCGGGAGGAGTCGTCGTGCCTAGAAAAGTGATCGCCTTTGTACCCCAACACACCACCACCAAGTCGCGTGTCATGGCGATTGTGGACAAAGGCAACGGCAACGAACTGGATGCCATCGCGACCGTCGATTGGCCGCACCACGCCGTCGCCATCTGCAACCTGTTGAACTCCCCCCAGCGGGGAAAGGAAGCTCTTTCCGGCCTCTGGCTCAGCCTGCCCGCAAGCGTTCGAGCCGGGCTCGAACAGGCAGCACGACAGCGTGTCGACGACACCGACGAACGGGATTTCCTCGCCACCTGGTTCGTGACCGAACTCGACGTCCCCGAACTGCCGGTGGACGGTAGCGAGATCGACTGGATGCGACTGTTCCCCGTCGCGCAGTGCCCCACCGATGGGTGCGACTACTGCGACGGCTGTCCGGCGCACGCGGAACGCCGGAACGATGACGCCGGTCGCAACCAGTGCGCCCCCGGCGGATCGTGTCGGTGTGTGACGGCGAGTCTGGACGAGGAGGACGACCCGTGCCCATGTGGGGTCTGGGACGTCGGCCCCCGCTGGGCGGCCGCGCTCTACCAGTCGCTGAGCGGCACGGCGGAGGTCCTTGTCGACCAGGCGGAGGGCCTCATGTGGGGGTACGAAGGCCCCGCGGTCGGGTTTCCCCGCTCGTTGATCGCGCAGCCGCCGCAATTCTTCGCTCGGCTCGCGCAGACCTGCATCGACCTGTGTGCTCTGCTGGCCAGGGGAGTGACGCCGGTGCCGCACACCATAGCGGAGCTGCTCATGCTCGACGAGGCCGCGCGCTCTCACCTCGCCGGTCACATGACGGGCTCCGGACTAGACGTCGAGAGCATGAAGCAGGAGTTCGCCCACCTTCCCGAAGGGCATGGCGACTTCGAGTTGGACGCCCTGTGGATGTTCCAGTTGACGGACTCCGACTGGGACAAGATCGCCGAGTCCGAGACGATCTACGAGCCGTACACCATGGACCGCATCTTCGACACGCTTCCGGAGGCCGCGGAGTGGCCCCGGAAAGCGGACGGCAGGTGAGCAAGGCTGGTCCGCGACGGGAACCGCCTCGCCGTGCGCCTCGCCGGCCGACTGGGCGGGCCGATCCGCGTCGACGTCACGGGCGAGTGGGCCGAAGTGGAGCTGGTGGTGCTCACCGCCTGTTTCGCACTGATGAGTCGACGGCGGCGGCGTTCCCTGATCAACCCCGACCCGGTCCCCTGCACAGCTACCGGCAGAGCACTTCCGGTGGCGACGTCGGCGTGCTTTGGTGTGAGCACATCACCACCGCGCGTCACTGGAGGCAGAGATGACCCGGGTTGCTGGTAAAGGTTTCCTGGCCGGTCTGACCGCTGGCGTCCTCGTCGCGACGCTGGGCCTGCCCGGCGTCGCCACGGCCGGCCCGCAGGCGCGAACCGGGTCAGCCTGCACGCTCCGACCACTGCCCCTGCCCGCGAACCTGAATGGCGACGCTCGGGTGGTCGACCCGACCGGTCGATTCATCGCCGGTATCGGCTACCGAGTCGATGGGGACAATCGGCAGCCGTTGCTGCTGCTCTGGGCCACCCGGCCCGGGGTGTTCAACCAACCCCGTCTCACCGTCGTCGAATTCCAGACGGAGCCGCAGGTCCACAGCATCAATCGGTACGGCGTCGTCATCGGCACCGCCTATGTCGGTGACGTCTACCGCCCCTGGCGCTACGTCCAGGGGAGGCTGGAGTGGCTACCCGTCCCACCAGTGGTCGCCAACGTCGGGGCGCGGAGTATCAACGCGCGCGGCGACATCGTCGGCGCCGGCGCCGTCGAGCAGACCGAGACGGCTCTGCCGCTGTTCTGGCCCGCCGACCGACCGGGCACGGTCGAGGCGATCGACGCCCCGTCCAACTCTGGCACGGTGGAGATCTTCGACGACGGCACCATCGTCGGCGGCACCGCCGTGTTCGGCTGGGTACGCCGTCCCGACGGGAGGACCGACCGACTCACCGTCCCCGGTGCCCGGTGGGCGTGGGTCCACGCGGCTCGCGGGAACTGGGCGATCGGCCGCTTCGGCACCGGCAGCGAGGACGAGGACAGCACCGGGGTCCGCTGGGATCTGCGCACCGGCGTGGCCACCGCCGTGCACCCGGCGCTGGGCTTGCCGAACGACGTCAACAGTCAGGGCGCGGTGCTCGGCACCCGAGCCGTCGACCACGGCGACCGGCTCGTCACCCTGCCCGGCGCCATCCCGGGCGTCCAAATCGCCATCGGCTGGGAAATCGCCGACGACGGCCTCGTCGTCGGTAGCACGAACAGCGCCGCCCGACTGCTCCCGGTGCGGTGGACCGACTGTTGACATGGTCGCCGCCACGACCTGCGCACCGGGCGGGCTGGGATGGACCTATCCGAGCAGGGTCGCCGCCGCGACCAGGGTGCCCAGCGACAGCGTCGTGGTCACGACCACCGCCCGGTTGGCCACCGTCTCGCCGACGCCGTACTCCTGGCCGAAGATGAACGTGTTCTGCGCTGTCGGCAGGCCCGCGCACACCACCACGGCGAGCAACTGCGGTCCCGACAGGTGCAGAGCCAGCCCGACCGCGTACGCGATGGCCGGCTGTGCGACGAGCTTCAGCGCGGCGATCACGGCCAGTTCGGCCGGGCCGGTCGGTTCCGCCCGCGAGGGCGCCGTGCGGTGCAGCGACGCGCCGAGCGCGACCAGAGCGGCCGGAACCGCGGCGGCCGCCAGCAGGGCGAGCGACGCGTCGGCCGCCGACGGCAGGCGCACGCCGGCCGCCGAGCACACCACACCGAGCAGCGATGCCAGGATCACCGGGTTGCGTACCGGTAGGGAGGCGATCCGGCGGACCCGTACCCGCCCGGCCGGGTCGCGGTGCCGGTCCAGGGCGATCAGGACCACGGGCGTCACCACCAGCACCTGTAGCAGTACCACCTCCGCCAGGAACGACACGTTGCCGAGCACCTGCGTCGCGATCGGGATGCCGAGGTTCGCCGAGTTCACGTACCCGGCGGCCATGCCCCAGATCGGCCGTTCGGCGGGTGCGCGACCGAACAGCCGACTCGCGGCGACCCAGCCGAATCCGACGACTGCGACGGTGCTCACTCCAAAGGCGAGCAGCCAGCGGCCGGCGAACCCGGAGAGCGGCATTCGGGACAGGGCCAGGAAGAGGGCCGACGGCATCGCCAGGTGGAACACGAACCGGCCGAGCACCGATGCCACCGCCTCGCCGAGCAGGCCCCAACGACAGGCCACGTAGCCGAGCGCGGTGAGGACCCAGATCGGTACGAACGCCGACACCACACTCATCCGAGGGTCACCCGCGGCGGAGTGACAGGAGCAGACCGGCGGCGGCCAGGGCGATCCCGGCAGCGGCGGTGTACGCCGGGAGTTGGGTGGGGACGCCGAGGTAGACGGTGATGCCGAGGATGCGGGACAGGCCCCAGGGCAGCAGCGCGAGCTGGTCGTTCCACACCGTCAACGCGCGTTCCAGGCCCACCGCCGAGACCAGGGCGGACAGTGCGCCCAGGGGTACGCCCACGGCGGTGAGGGTCATCCCGACGGCGCTGCGGCGGCGCAGGCCGTACCGGTCCCGCAGGACCACGGCGACGACCACGAACAGCCAGCAGAACGCCGCGAACGCGACGGTGACGTACGCCGCGCGCAGGCCCGGCGCGGTCCAGAAGGCGAACCAGTACCCGCCGGGCCCGCGTACGGCGAGTGCCGCGAGCAGCAGCGCGCTGCGCAGCAGCGCGACGCTGCCGAGCGCGGCCCACAGGTGGAACGGATCCCGGCGGCCGACGACGAGGCGTACGACGAGGGCGAACAGCGCCCACCCGCCGAGGGTGACCAGCAGGTGTGCCGGCGCGGCGAACCACGTGGACACGAGCCGGCTCGCCACCAGGGCCACGGCCGGGAGCAGCCACACCAACACGCGATCCGCCCGCGCCGGTGGCGTCGGCAGCGCGGCGACCCGCCACGGCCGGAGCACGCCGAGCAGCAACCCGCGCGCGGCGGCCGCGCCGAAACCGCGACCGCGCAGGCCGAGCAGCAGCACCAGCAGGATCGACGCGAGCAGCGCCCGCGCCGTCCAGGCCATCGCCGGGTCCCGGTCGGCCCGCCGCGCCCCGATGTCGGCGGCGGTGAAGTTGTACGCCGGCAGGTCCAGGTCGGCGCCGTAGCGCTGCCGGTGCGCGTCGCGCGCATCCTGGTATGCCGCCGCTGCCCGCCGCCAGTCGTGGCGGGCGGCCGGTGCGCCCGTCTCCAGCCACTGCGCGTGCCGCAGCACCATGGTCCGGTACGCGCCGAGCGTCTCGAACAGGTCGACCTGGTAGTCGAGCGTCGCGGTGAAGCGCCCGCGCAGCTCGGCGTCCCGCCAGGTCGCCGGGTCGGTCGCGGCCACCAGGTCGCGCATGCGTCGGGCCAGCACGACGGCCTGCGTACCCTCGTCGATCGCCTCCTCGACGCGGCCGCCGGTCACCGCGTAGATGCTGTCCAGTGCCGCGGAGTCGCCGGTCGGGATGTCCCACTCGAAGATCCACATCATGGGCGGCGGTTCCAGCCCGAGCGCCCGTACCGACTCGTCGGCGTACGGACCGATGTAGAGGCCCTTGGTGACCGCCTGGCGGGACAACGCCATCGCCTGCCCGATCGCGGCGACGGTGCCCGGGTCGCCGGAGAACGTGCGGTACGCCCAGTCCGCCGTCACCTGCGCCGGGTCGGCCTGCGGGTCCCAGGCCAGGCGGCCGACGGCGTACGTGTTGAGGTCGTAGAGCTGCCAGAACCCGGCGCGCAGGTACAGCGACATGGGCCCGGCGCGCAGCGGCCCGCCGTCCTGCGTCCAGTTCCAGACACCCTCGACGTTCGGGTTGGCGGCGAGGAACGCGCGCAGCGCCTGGCGGTGCAACGGACCGAGGTCGTTGGGCAGCGAGCCGAACGCCTCGAACTCGCGCCGGGCCTGGAACTCCACGATGCGGCGGTGCGCGCCGCCCAGCAGGGTGGTGTTCAGCGGCAGGTGGCTGTAGAAGTCGCCCAGGGTGTACTTGGTGGACACGATCAGGTGCGGGTCGTCGAGCCCGCCGAGGACCCGCGCGTACGACGTCGGGTTGGTGTGCAGGTCGCCGACCGCGCCGACGCCCACCGTCCAGGTCCGGAAGATGATCTCTTTACCGGCCGGGCCCGCCGTGTCCAGCAGCGCCCGTAGCATCGCGCGAACCGACGCCTCCGTCGTGACCGCGAGCCGGGACGAGTAGTCCCAGCCGGTTCCGGCGTACACCTCGCCGCCCTCGCCGATGCGGACCATCAGGCCGTCGACGAAGGGCATGCTCTCGAACAGCTCGGCCAGACCGGCCTGGTAGACCGCCCACAGCCGGGGGTCGGCCACGTCGAGGCCGCCGACGGTCCGGGTCAGGTACGCCTCCAGCGGGGGCGACACCGCGAGCATGTCGGTCAGCAGGAAGACCTTCATGCCCATGTCCTCGGCGTACCGGAAGACGGGCCCGAACGCCGCGACCATCGCCCGGGCCCGGTCGACGTGCGGGTCGCCGGGCGGGTAGACCGCGCGTCCGTCGCCGACCTTCGCGAACGTGACGTACTCCAGGAAGCCGGGCACGACGATCCCGTTGTATCCCTGCGCCACCGAGTGGTCGACGAGCTGACGAAACTGCGCGTCGATGCGGGCCACCGCGTCGGCGTCCACCCACGGCGCGCGGGACAGCACCGCCGAGGCGACCACGTCGGTGTTCAGGCCGTAGTCGTCCCCGGCGGCGAAGGCGACCGGGTCGGGCTCGCGGCCCACCGAACCGGCGTCGGTCAGCCGCAGGCCGAGCCGGGGGGCGACCACCCGGGCGGTGTCCGCCGCGGGCAGCACCTCGGCGCCGGAGCGGATCCGGTCGGCCAGGCGGTACATCCCGGCTGCCACGCCCGCGACGTCACCGCCCTGGACGGCCAACTCGGTGCCGCGCACGTCGAACCGGTACGACTCCGGCGTCTCACTGAGCGCGGCCAGCACGCCCGCCCGCAGCGTGCGGACCACCGACAGGTCGGGGGGTGCACCGTCCGCGTTGTCGGTGCCCGGCGCGGCGGTCGCGGACCGCACGGGGGCGAGCACCGGCCGGGGCAGGCCACGGAACACGACCGCGTCGGCGACGGCGGTCGCGGCCTTGGTGAGCCGGGGATCGTCGGGTACGACGAGGGACGCCAACGGTGGGACCGGCGCGGGCGTCCGCGCGGGCGCCGCGACGGACTCCTCGGCGGGCACGGCGGCGGGGGAGTGGCTCAGCCCCAGCGTGTCGCCGACCGCCCAGGCCGTCGCCGCGCCGAGGGCCACCACGACCGCCGCGGCCACGAGCAGTGGGTACGGCCTGCGAGCCTGGGCAACGTGAGCCACGCTCGCATGGTAGTGGTCGCACCCGCCTTCGTCCCCGGAGTGGGTTCCGTCGCGGCGGTGACGTCCATCCGTGGGTCGTCAGACCTCGACGTCGGACATCCGCTCCGCGTCCGCGACCCGGTCGAGCAGGCGCTGCAACGAATGAATCGCCGAGCGGGTCTCCTGCAGCAGTTCTCCCGGGTCGCCGGGACCACTCGGCCAGTGTGCGAACGAGCGGCGGTCGAACCCGACGGTCTCGATCCCGCACCGCAGCTCCACACCCAGCGTCGTGATCGCGTCGACGTGCTGGAACGGCACGTACAGGTCGGTGGTCACCAGCAGCACGGTTTCCGCCGCGGTCGGCCGCCGCACCAGATCGGCCCAGCCGTGCAGGGTGTCGGCCGTGTTCGCGCGCTGCCCGGGACGCCGGGAAGGGGCAGCTACGACGTACACGGTCCGGTCGGCGCACGGATAGCTGCGGACCCACCAGTCGTTGCCGTCGGCGGTGGTGCCTGCCCGCTCCTCGGTAGGGCCGGTCGCGGCGAACGCCTCCCGTAGGCCCCGCTGCATGGCGTCGCCCTCGGTCAGGTCGGCGGCCGAACCCGGATCCACGGACTCGCCGGCCGGCGGCAGCACCCGCAGGCTGCCGAGACCGACGACCGTCTCGGTGGAAACCCCGGTCTCCAGCAGGTGCGCGGCGTACCGCGATCGGGCCCTGCCGGTGATCCGACCACCGCCCAGAACGAGAACATGGTCGTAGTGCGACCGCTGCGGACGCTGCCGATCGGCCAGCCCGAGCGCTCCGGTCGTGTCCATGATCAGGCCGTCGATATCGTCGGTGTAGTCGCGGTAGCGCGCGTTGAACCGCTCGCCACCCGCACGGGAATCCCAGACGGCCGAAAAACCCTCCAGATAGGCCAGTTGGTCCGTGAGGGGACCGTCGGGAACCTCGCCACCGAAGGCCTTGACGAGCGCGGCGAGTGCCGGCGACTCGACCCACTCACGGATCTGGTCGGACATCATGCCCGACGGGAGACCGCCGGCCGGCCAGTTCGGCAGCGGAACCACAGGAAACGACGTCATCGCCTGCCCGTTTCCTCTCCTGGCCGTCATCGATCGCGCACGATCCGGTCCTGCGCGACACGCTACCCGATCGCGCGGGAGCACCGGTACACATGAGCCCGGCGACCGTACGCGAGCGGGCGGCGATAGCCCGTGTCGGGTATCCGTCATCCCGCACGCGGCAATACCGTGCGCGATATTGGATACTCCCGTGACCGTCCTTCCTGGTGCGGTTCTCCGGGCCGTCCGCCGCGACGATCTTCTGCAGCTGGCGAGTGAGGCGGACGTCGCCGTCGGAATCGTGCGCCAGCGCGAACACCTGCTGCGTGACGAGGAGCGGGAAGCCGGGGTGTTCTCCGTCGCCCTGTCGCACTACCTTGCCGAGACCCGGTCTCCGGAATGGGCGATCCGCTCGCAGGCCTGCTCCTACGCCGCCAGCCTGCTCAGCTTCTGCCGGCACATCGCCGAACCCCTGGGTGGCGACGACGAACCGGCCGAGTTGTTCGCCCGCGCCGCCGCCGAGTTGAAGAGCGACGTCCCGTGGGAGGCGGCCCTCGACCACGATCTGGCGCTGAGCGTGTTCAACACCTATCGGCGGGCCCGGCACCTGCGGATGAACGGCGAATACGAAACGGCGCTCGAATTGGTCTCGGTGCCGTTGAACAGCCTCTTCAACACCGGTGCGGAGCCGCATTGGGGCCTCTACATGTACGAGTACGCCATGTGCCTTCTGCTGTCCGGCCGGGCGGCGGACGTACCCGCTCTGCTCGACGGCAAGTGCGCCGAGTGGGAGGCCGAGGGGCAGCCCGAATGCGTCACACGCCATCGACTCGACTTCGCGATCGCCCTGGCGCACTGGGCGCTCGGCGAGCACGAGCAGGCCCGGCAGCGATTCGCCGATGCTCGTGACGGCTTCCGCACGGTGACCCGGGCCCGGATGTCGGCTGGCGGTCGCGACTACACCCGGATCCGGCTCAACGTGGAGTCCGTCGAGATCTACCACCTGTCGCTTGTGCAGAGCCTCGCCGAGTGCAGCGCCGTGACCGCGGCCAGCGAGGTGGAGGCCGCCGAGGCCCGCGATCTCGGCTGCCTGGCCCTGGAGATCACCGAACGAATCCGGGGCAGGTGGCGGGTCATCGCGCGCTCACAGACGCCGCTGTCCACGGTGTTTCGGCGGATCTTCGGCGACATCGCGCTGCTGGCCAGCGACCTTCCCGGCGGGGCTGGTGCCGAGCTGGGCCTACAGGCCGCCCTGTCGGCCAAACAGACCGGATTCGCGGCCCGGATCCGGCAGCAGAGCCTGCTGATGAGCCCGCAGCTGCGTAGCCTGCTGGAGGAGGTCGCCGAGATCGAGGACCCCCCGGTGGAGAGCCTGGCCGCGACCACCGGCGAATCAACCGAGGAGCGCCTGCGGCGGGTCAACGGCTGGATCGCGCAGACCACCTCGACGATGCTGGCCGAGACGGTCCTGCCCGAGCCGGCAGCGATCGCCGAGATCCGGGAGCGGGTCGGCGACCGGTGGGCCGTGGACTACGTCGCCCTGCCGAACACCCTGAGCGAACAGCGCGACGACTGGTTTCGTTCGGTCCTCCCACCGGTCGGCGGCCCCGCCGAATTCGAGCGGTTCCGACCGGGACCGGCGTTCCACGCGTTCTTCACCGGCGCGACAGATCAGCCAGCCGGCGGGCCGGGCGAGCCGTGGGTGGACCGGCTGCCGGAGATGACCGCCCAGGACGGTCCGGACTGGCGGACACTGGCGCAGGAACTGCTACCCGACACGATCACCCGGACGCTGCTCGCAGCGACGGAACCGGCACCGGTGGAACTGCTGATCTCCGCGCACGCGGAGCTCAGTCTCCTGCCCTGGGCCGCCCTGTGCATCGACGACCTCGGTACCCGACTCGTCGAACGCGCCGTCCTCACCCAGTGTCCCGTGCTGACCTGTCTGGACTCCACCGCGCCGCCCACGGTCGAGTCCCCAGCCCTGGTGTGCCTGGCACCCGACCTGCGCTTCCTGGCAGCCGAGCGGACCGCCTGGCACCTGGGACCGGCCTCGTCCGTTCTGCAGCGGTGCGACTGGCCGGACGGACGTGCCACCACCGTCGACGCCGACCTGGTCTCGGTGCTGCGCGACCGGGCCTTCGACGGCGGGCTGCTGCACATCGCGTGCCACGGCGACGGCACCGGACTGGAACAGCGCCTGTTCCTGCCGCCGCGGCCGTTGCCGGCGGCGCAGGCACTGAGCCTGGAGTGGCCGCCCTCGGTGCTGATGGCCTCCTGCCGGGTCGGTCGGCTGCACAATCCTGACGACGCTGAGCCGCTGAGCCTGGTGATGGCGATCCTGACCGGCGGCGCCCGATGCGTGGTGGCCGCGATCGACGAGATCAGCGACGCCTGGGCGAGCCGGAACACGGCGAACATGATCAACGCGATCCGGCGCCGTCCGACCCGGCTCGACCTGGAGCTGCGCGACCTTCAACTGGCGTCGCTGCACAGCTCGCGTCTTGACTGGGCGCTGCTCAGCGCCTACGTCCGCTGATCCCGGCGCCGCGCCCACAGCAGGGCGGCGCCGCCCACGGCGGCCATGCCGGCACCGACGCAGGCGATCACGCCCCAGGCGTCCAGGAAACGGCCACGGATCAGGTACGAGACGAGTTGCGCTCCGAACCACGAGACGCCACCGGCCGCGGCCACCATCGCGACACCGTCGAACACCTTGAGCGGCAGATCCCCGGGGGCGTTGCGGGACAGCCGGAACAACACGTTCGGGAGGGCCAGCGCCAGACCGCCCAGCATCACGATCAGGGGCAGGTGTAAGCCGGCGGGGATGCCCCGCAGGTCGGGTTCCAGCGCCTGGATCGCGGCCAGGATCATCAGGATCGCCCCGATCAGCGACGCCTGGACGACCCCGATCCGCTGCTCGTACAGGCTCAGGCCGCGCTGCACCACGATCGCCGTCGAGGCGGCCACCCGGTCGGCGTTACCGGTGGAATCCTGCGCCAACCGGACGTCGTGCGCCACCCGCTCACGGATCTGCTCCGCCATCGTCAGGTCGCCCGCGACCGGACCGGCGCCCTCGGCGCGGACCGGGACGTTGGCCCGTATGTTCGTCTCAGCCGCGGTGACGTCGTGCCCGATCCGCTGCAGCCGGGACACCTTCTCGGCCAGGCCGCCGGAGCGGATCCGGATGTCGTGAAGCTTCGCCTCGGCCGTCGTCAGCTGCGGCGACAGAGCCGTCACCGTGCCGTGCATCGCGAACAGGTCGGTCGCCGCCCGATCGGTCGCCGACCTGAGACCGTCCAGCTCCGGCGCCAGGATGCGATGGGCGCGATCCAGATACCGCAGTTTCGCCGCGTCGAGCAGGTACTTGCTGAGCAGACCCACCTCGTTCTCACCGGGGCTCCAGGAGAAGGTGTCCAGGGCGCGCTCACTGTCCTGATGGGCCAGCAGGACCAACCGCCGGACCCGGTCGGTCGTCGCCGGAAGCTCCCACAGCATGAAGTCCTGCCGGGTCCGACTCCACTGCTGCGACCAGTCGTAGTCGAGTTCGTCGGGAAGCCCGTCGGCGACCAGACGGGCCAGCTCGGGTAGCTCGTCCTCGGAGGGTGCGCGGTCGAGGAGAGCCTGATACACGCGGGCGCCACCGAGGTCGTACTCGTCGCCGAGGCGGTGGCCCAGCGACCGGGACGAGTCGGGCAACCGATCGGCGAACTCTCGTTCCAGCTCCGTCCAGGACCGCTCGGTGGAGTTCGGGGCGAGGATCGTGGAGATGCAGAGGTCGTCGCCGGTGCTCCAGAGCGCGGCCTCGTGGAGTGGGGGAGGCCAGTCCGCGCCGGTCCGTGGCCGTTGAGCCCACTGCAGGACGTTCGTCTCGCCGCGCCGCGCGTCGTCCGGCAGCGCCGGACGTTCCGCCGTGCCGGCCAGTGCCATCTCCAGTCCGGTCCAGATCGCCGCCCAGCGGGTCACCGCCTCGTCCGGGACCGCCCGGCCCGATATCCGCCGGAAGTCGTGCACCAGCAGCGCCGGTCGGATGAGTGTCACGCGCGGTCCGCCTCCCTGCCGTCCGGCCGGTCTTCGGCGGTACGCAGCGCCGTGTCGGTCTTCGCCCGCAGGGCCGCCACCAAATCGCTCACCTCGGCACCACCCGGCACGGCCATCTGCGGGACGGAACGGGCGGTCGGGTCGCGGCGGCTGCCGAGACCGCTTATCGGTACCCGCATACCGTCCTCGAACTCGATCAGGAGATCAAGAGCGTCGCTGATCCCGTTGGCGTCCGCGCGGCCGTAGGCGGCGTCGAGATCGGCCAATGCCGACTTCACCGCGACCCACTTCTCCGGGGTGAGCCTCCATCGGTCGACTCTCGGCAGCAGATCACTCAAGGCGGCCAGGTCGATCAGGAGGTGGTCGTTCGGCGAGGCTGGTGTCGTCATGTCGCATCCTCGTGGTCGTATCCGAATACGCGCCCGGGCACGGATGGGCCCAAGGCTAGCCATCCGTGTCCACAGATCGAGCCAGCGCAATTCGATCGGAAACCCGACAGTGGCGGTCCGGGCGGGGACGCCGAATGCGAATGGGCGACTACGCTGGTTGATCTGCCATTACCTGTCATCCGTACCGGTGCGGGAGGTCGGATCCTCATGATGAGCGCCGAACGAATCCGCGAGCTCTGCCGCCTGATTCGCGAAAAGAAGGCCAAAGTTACCGATGACCTCCTTTCGGAGATCGAAGATGATGTGACCGAATATCGCACCTATCTGACCGGTCAGCAGACTCGGACACCGCCGGAGAAGATCGCGGAAGTGCTTCCGCTGATGGGCTGGCTGCTGCTGGAGGTCTCCCTCGCCCGGTTGTGGAACGTGCCGGCGGACTGGGAGAACCTGCCGGCCGAGAAGCGGCCGGAGGTGGACCATGCGGTGGAGCAGATCCAGCGGACCACCAACGTCGCACGCCGGCTACCGTGGCCGCACTACGCGGTGCGCGCCCTGGGCGCCATCCGCTGCGCGGCGCTGGTCGCGTCCAAGCGGGACACCGAGACCGGGTACGACGACGCGTGGATCCTGCACCAGGAGGCCCGCCTCAAGCACCAGAGCTTCGCCGACACCCACGGCTCGGCCGGTGCCGACCGCTACCTCCGCGACCTCGACGAGATGCTGCTGCAACTCGCGCTCGCCGAGACCGGCACCAGCTGCCGCACCGCCGAACGCGTCGTCGGACGGTGGATCGAGGGTAAGGAACAGGATCGCGACCGGCCCTGGACCGAGGCCGACGGGCCACGGTGGACGAGCCAGATGTTCCGCCGTCTGTCCGACGCCGCCGACCTCGGCGACCGGGCGCTACGGGCCGCGGAGGAGGTCGAAGAGCGGTGGGGCTTCACCCATCACGTGGACGAGGAACGATTGGCCCTGCCGACGAGCTACCGCCTTCCGGCGATCATGACCGGTCGCGCTCTGCTGCTGATGTACACCCTGAGTCCCGCGATGGAACACCTCGGCCTGTTCCCCACCGGCGGCGCCACGACCTGGTCCGAGGCCCGGCAGTCCTACCTGGAGCGTTTCCGGACGGTGTACGGCTACATCGAGCGCGAGGCCAGGCGGGAGAACGGCGACCACTGGCAGCTGTTGCTGGAGCACGAGCGGTCGGTCGTGCAGCTGCGGCTGCACCTGGCTCTGATCGCGCCTGGGACGACCCTGTCCTCCGGACTTCGCTTCGATCCCTGCGTCGAGCTCGAGGTCCTCGACAGTGCGGCGGTCGAAGCGCTCTCCGGATGGCTCGCGACCCCCAGCACGGCACGCGGCCAGATCCGCGGCGACGCGAACCTGATCGGCTGCGGCACCAAACCGGACTTCATCGCCTCGGTCGAGCAGTTGCGACGGGAGGCCGGCGCCGAGACCGACTACCGGAGCTGGCGGCGCCGCTGGCAGATCCTCGACCGGTACCGCGACGAGAAGGGACGCGCCGACCGGGTCGAACGCGCCTTCCAGGAGGCCGACAGCGCCTTCCAGAAGCCGTTGATCTGACCATGTCGAACGACTGCGACCTGTCCGCCCCGACGTGACTCGACCGAGCACGGCGTGCTCGGTCGGACGATGATTCGGGGCGGCTCGCCGCTCGGAATCAGGACAGTCGTGTCCGGTCTCCGGTCCACGCCGCTTCGAGGATCGCGGTCAGGCTGGCGGTGTCGGTCGGGCCCGGGTGGTTCTGGATCAGCCGGGTGACGCCACTGGCCATCTCCGCGAAACGTGGCAGGTCGGCGCGGGCCACGCCGATGTCCGCCAGGGTGCGTGGGATGCGGATGTCGGCGAGGAGCCCGTCGAGCCAGGTGAGGAACGCCTCCGCGGCCTCGGCGTCGGAGGCGTCGGTCACCTCGAGCCCGCAGACGCCGGCCAGGATGGCCAGCCGGTCTTCGATGGCGTCCCGGGCCGCGTCCAGCGCATAGGGTAGGAGCAGGCCGACGCCCAGGCCGTGCGGGGTGTGCGTGGCCGCGCCGATGGGGTACTGGAGGGCGTGCGGGGCCGCGTTGCCCGCGTGGGAGAAGGCGAGTCCGGCGAGCATCGACCCGTACGACATGTCCGCCCGCGCGTCCGTGTCGCCGCCGTCCCGGACCGCACGGCGCAGGCTCCGGGCGATCCGCTCCGCGGCCAGGAGCGCGTAGTGGTCGGTGATCGGGTTGCGGCCGAGGAACACCTGCTCCACCGGGTCGCGCGGACCGTGGGGCCGAGGTCGCGCGGTGTAGCTCTCCACGGCGTGGCAGAACGCGTCGATGCCGGAGTGGGCGGTGACGGTGGGCGGGCAGGTGTAGGTGAGTTCGGGGTCCACGATGGCGAAGTCGGGGACGATGTGGACGCTGGAGACCCCCACCTTCAGCTCGCGGTCCGGGTCGGTCAGTACCGAGACGGGGGTGAGCTCGGAGCCGGTGCCGGACGTCGTGGGGACCGCGACGAGAGGGAGCGTCGGACCCGGCACCTTCGACTCGCCGTAGAAGTCGCGCGGCGTCCCCCCGTGGCGTCGGATGACGCCGACGATCTTGGCGAGGTCGATCACCGTGCCACCGCCGATGGCGAGGATCACGTCGGCGTCCACCTCGTCGGCGACCGAGACGGCCACGGCGACGTCGGCGAGCGGCACGTCCGACGTCGCGTCCGAGAACACCTCGACGACGTCGACCCTCTCCCGCACGGCGGCCACGATCTCGGCGACGGCCGGCTGGCCCAGGAGAACCTTGTCGGTCACCACCAGGACCCGTGAGCCACTCTCGGCCACCACTCGTGGGATGTTCTGCGCGACCCCTTCGCCCACGATCAGCTGGCGTGGTCCGCGGACGGTCTCAAGCATGTCGGTGCCTCTTTCGAACGTCGGCGGCGAGGTGCGGGGCGCAAGCTCGGGACGGCAGGCCGGTCACGGCAGGTCGATCGCCGCGTAGGTGAGGTCGAGGTACTCGAGGATGCCCTCGTGCGACCCCTCCTTGCCGATGCCGGACTGCTTCACGCCCCCGAACGGAGCTGACGGGTCCGAGATCAGACCACGGTTGATACCGACCATCCCCGTCTCCAGCCCCTCGGTGAACCTCAGCGCCCGCTGGAGGTCCCGGGTGAAGACGTACCCGACCAGGCCGTGTTCGGTGTCGTTGGCCTTCGCCAGCACCTCGTCGTCGGACGTGAACGAGATGATCGGCGCCACCGGACCGAAGATCTCCGCCTTCAGCATCCGCGCGTCGTCGGGAACGTCGACGACGACGGTGGGCGGGTAGAAGTAGCCCGGCCCGTCCGGACGCTTGCCGCCCACCAACACCCGGGCGCCCCGGTCCACCGCGTCGGCGACGAGCTCGTCGATCGCGGTGACCGAGACGTCGTCGATCAACGCCCCGACGTCCACACCGTCGTCCAGGCCATGGCCCATCGACAGCGCGCCCATCCGCTCGACGAAGCGCGCCGTGAACTCCTCGCGCACCGGCTCCTCGACGTAGATCCGGTTGGCCGCGATGCAGGACTCCCCGATGTTGCGCATCTTGGCCACCATGGCGCCGTCGACGGCGACGTCCAGGTCGGCGTCCGCGCACACGATCAGGGCCGCGTTGCCGCCCAGCTCCATCGAGGTACGCAGCACGTTCTCCGCAGCCTGGCGCAGCAGCACGCGGCCGACCTCGGTCGACCCGGTGAACGACAGCTTGCGGGTCCGGTTGTCGGCCAGCAGCGCCGAGACCACCGCGCCGGAACGCTTGGTGGTCACCACGTTGACGACGCCCGGCGGTACGCCCACCTCCTCCATGAGGCGGGCCAGGTAGAGCATGGTGAGTGGCGTCTGCGCGGCGGGTTTGGTGATCGTCGTACAGCCCGCGGCGAGCGCCGGAGCGATCTTGCGTGCACCCATGGCCAACGGGAAGTTCCAGGGCGTCACGAAGACGCACGGTCCGACCGGCTTCGGCACGGTGAGGACGCGGTATCCGCCCGCGGGGGCGACGCTGTAGCGTCCCTCGACGCGTACCGCCTCCTCGGCGAACCAGCGGAAGAACTCCGCGCCGTAGGCCACCTCCGCCCGAGCCTCGACGAGCGGCTTGCCCATCTCGAGCGTGATCAGCCGGGCGACCTCCTCGGACCGCTCGACAAGTGCCCGGTAGGTCGCGGTCAACAACTCCGACCGTTTCCGTGGCGGCGTCGCCGCCCACCCTGGCATCGCCGTGCTCGCCGCCTCCAGGGCGGCGAGCCCGTCGACGACGTCGGCGTCGGCCACTTCGGCGATGGTCGTGCCGGTGGCGGGGTCCTCGACGGCGAAGGTGCCTCCGCTCGCGGCGTCGCGCCAGGCGTCGCCGATCCGGAGCCGCCGGTGCTCGGCAGCCAGGACGGTCATCGGGTCACTCATTGCGTCGCCTCCTGTGATCTTCGTGGTGCTGTGCGGAGTGCCCCAGCGATCGCGCCGTGCGCGTCGACGGACGGGTCACCCGCCCTCGTCGGGGCAGGGCGGAGGTGCCTCGGTCGGCCCGGCGCGGTTACCGCCCCGCCTCGGACAGCGACAGCCCGGTGTCCGCGTCGAACAGGTGCGCCCGGTCCAGGTCGACCGTGACCGACAGCCGTTCACCCGGCGTACCGGTGATGGTGGGTCGTGCCTTGACCTTGAGGATCTCGGTCCCCACCCGGACGTCGACCACCGTGCGGTCACCGAGCGGCTCGAGCCCGTAGAGCTCCCCCGACAACGACGCGTCCCCGCGCTGCTCGACGGACAGGTCCTCCGCGCGTACGCCCAACAGCAGCGCACGACCGTCCTCGGCGGTGGTCCAGCGGGGGCGCGGCAGCGTCCAGCCGTCCGTGCCGACCAGACGATCCCCCTCGGCGCGGCAGGCGAGCAGGCTGATCGGCGGGCTACCGACGAACCCGGCCACCCACTGGTTGGCGGGACGCTCGTACACCTCGGTCGGCGTCCCGACCTGTTGTACCTTGCCCTCCTTGAGGACGGCGACCTGGTCGGCCATGGACAGGGCCTCGACCTGGTCGTTCGTCACGTAGACGAAGGTCGCGCCGAGGCTCCGGTGGATGCGGGTCAGCTCGGTGCGCATCTCGACGCGGAGCTTGAGGTCGAGGTTCGTCAGCGGCTCGTCCATGAGGAACGCCCGGGGGCTGCGGACCAGCGCCCGAGCGAGCGCGACCCGCTGCATCTCGCCGCCCGACAACTGCGCGGGACGACGCTGCAACAGACGTTCGATGTGCAGCAGCTTCGACATCTGCTCGACGGCCGCGGCGATCTCGCTGGACGATCGGCGGCGTGCCCGCAGCGGTGAGGCGATGTTCTCGTACGCGGTGTGTCGCGGATAGAGGGCGTAGTTCTGGAAGACCATGGCCAGGTCGCGTTCGGCCGGCGCGTCACCGGTCGCGTCCCGTCCGTCCAGGTGCACCGACCCCGCGTCGAGCTTCTCCAGGCCGGCGATCGCCCGCAGGGTCGTCGTCTTACCCGCCCCGGAGGGACCGAGCACGACGAAGAACGAGCCGTCGGGCACGTCGAGCGTCACCCCGTCCAGGGCCTGGACCTTGCCGAAGGACTTGCGCAGCCCGTGCGCTGCCACGGTTCCCATCAGGCCACCAGCTCTTCCGTGCGCACGTCGTAGACCGCCGGGGTTCCGCCGGTGTGCCGCAGCCCGACCTTCGCGTCGGCGGCGAAACGAATGGTCGGTGGCATCCGAACCCGTACGTCGCGCTCGCCGCCGTGGTCGACCACGTAGATGATCTCGTCGCCCAGCCACTCCGCCGACACCACGCGGGCCGGGATGGTGCCCTCCGTCCCGGGCGCGGTGACTTCCAGCGCCTCCGGCCGGACACCGGCGACCAGGGGACGGTCGCGCGGCAGGTCCGACGGAGGCGGGAGAACGAGTCCGCCCTGACCGTGCAGCATGCCGTCGGCCACCTCCACGTCGATCAGGTTCATCGGCGGGGAGCCGATGAACGCGGCGCAGAAGAGACTCGCCGGGCGGTCGTAGACCTCCAGCGGTGTGCCGATCTGCTCCACGCGGCCCTTGTTGAGGATGGCGATCCGGTGGCCGAGTGACATCGCCTCGACCTGGTCGTGGGTGACGTAGACCATCGTCGCCCCCAGTTCCCCCTGTAGGTGCTTGATCTCCGTGCGCATGTCGGCTCTCAGCTCCGCGTCCAGGTTGGTGAGAGGTTCGTCCATGAGGAACGCACGTGGTCGTCGCACCAGGGCGCGCGCGAGCGCGACGCGCTGCTGTTCCCCGCCGGACAGTTGGCGCGGTCGCCGGTCCAGGAGCGGACCGAGCCGCATCAGCCGCGCGGCCTCCTCGACCCGCGCGTGCACCTCCTGCTTGGGCAGTCCCTCGGCCCGCAGGGGGAACGCCAGGTTGTCGCGGGTTCGCAGATGCGGGTAGAGGGCGTAGAACTGGAACACCATGGCGATGTCGCGCTCGGCGGGCGGCAGGTCGTTGACCAGCGTGTCACCGATGCGGATGTCGCCGGACGTCTGCCGCTCCAGGCCGGCGATGGCCCGCAGCGTGGTCGTCTTGCCGCAGCCCGAGGGGCCGAGCATCACGAACAGCTCGCCGTGGCCGATGGACAGGTCCACCTGTTCGACCGCGACCGTGCCATCCGGGTAGCGCTTGTGCAGCGCGATTACCTCGATGCCCGCCATCAGCGTCGCACCGCCCCGAGCGTCACGCCGGCGATGAGGTGCTTGCGCACCAGGTAGGCGAAGATGAGCACCGGTAGGGCGAACACCACGGAGGCGGCTGCCACGAGACCCCAGTCGGTGGTGGTGCCGCCGATCAGGCCGGCGATGGCGGGTGGGGCGGTGCGGACGCTGTCGCTGGAGGTGAGGAAGATGGCGAACACGAACTCGTTCCACGAGAAGATGAGCGCGAAGACCGCCGTCGCGGCGATGCCGGGCAGGAGCTGCGGAAGGGTGTACCGCCAGAACGCCTGGAGCCGGGTGTAGCCGTCGAGCATGGCGGCGTCCTCGTACTCCGCGGGCACCTCGTCGACGAACCCCTTCATCATCCAGATCGTGAACGGCACGTTGAACGCGGCGTAGATCAGGATCAGGCCGATCTTGTTGTCGATGAGTCCGACCTGGCGGTACATGAGGAAGATCGGGATCACCACCACCACGGGCGGCATGAAGCGGGTGGACAGGATGAAGAACAGTTGGTCCTTCTTGGCCTTCACGGCGAAGCGTGAATAGGCCCAGGCCGCCGGAACTCCCAGCACGGTGGCCAGCACCGTGGAGGCGCCGGCGACCACGAAGGAGTTGAGGAAGCTGACGGACACCGGCGTACGGCCGTCGCCCTGAGCGACGAACACGTCCTTGTAATGCTGCAGCGTGACGGCGAAGTCGAAGAACTTGGCCGGGATGGCGTACACGTCCCGGTTCTCCTTGATCGACGTCTCGACCATCCACAGCACCGGAAAGAGCATCACGGCGGCCAGCACGGTCAGCAGCACGACCTCCACCGCGGAGCGGCCCCGACCGCCGGAGCGGCGCGCGGGAGGTGTGTGGTCCTCGGCCGGACCGGTGGACACGGCCTCGTCGACGGAGACGGCCATCAGTCCTCCTTGAGCTTGTTCAGATAACGCAGGTAGAGCTGCGTGAGGACGATGACGACGAGGACCATGAGGATTCCGTACGCCGACGCGGTCCCGGTGTTGAAGCCCAGGAACGCGACCTTGTAGATGTGGAACGACAGCGTCTCGGTGGAGACCCCCGGCCCTCCGTTGGTGAGGATGTAGACGAGGTCGAACAGCCGGAACGCCTCGATGGCCCGGAACATCACGGCGATGAGCAGCAGCGGCCACACCAGCGGAAGGGTGATCGTGCGGAACTTGAACCACTCGGACGCCCGGTCGATCGAGGCGGCCTCGTAGAGGTACTTGGGTACGGCGCTGAGGCCCGCGAGCGCGATGAGCATGATGAACGGCGTCCACTGCCAGGTGTCGACCACGATCAGGGAGATCAGGGCCGTCCGCTGCCGGGTGAGCCACTCGACCTGCCCCAGGCCGACCGAGCCGAGCATGCTGTTGACGACGCCGAACTGCGCGTCGAGCATGAAGCGCCAGAACAACCCGACCACGACCGGCGACAGCATCATCGGGACCAGGAACAGGGTGGTCAGCGCTCCCCGCCCGCGTGTGCGCCGGGAGATCAGGTAGGCGATGCCGAAACCGAGCGCGGTCTGCAGGGAGACCGCGCCGATCACGTAGATCACCGTCGTCACGGCCCGCGTGTGGACCTGCGCCGAGGTCAGGATGGCGGTGTAGTTCCCGAACCCGACGAACTCGGCGGGACCGCCGCGGGTGGCCGAGTAGTCGGTGAAGGACAGGTACAGCGACCACAGCAGCGGAAACACCGACATGGCGAGCAACAGCAGGAGCGCGGGGGAGATGAAGGCCACGGCCAGCCCACGGTCGCTCAGCCGGCGGGACCGACCCGGTGCAGGTGGCGTCGCGGACGCCACCTGCCCGGGGTGGTCGGTCGTCGAAGGGGCGTCGCTCACAGCCCGCCGCCGCCCTTGCGGTTACTCGAGTCGAGCACGCTCTGCTGCTCCTTGGCGATGTCGTCGAGCGCGTCCTTCGGCTTCTTGGCGCCGTTGAGGGCCGCGTTCACGTTGGTGTTCTCGATGTCCACCAGGCGCGCGTACTCGGGCACGTTCCACATGTCCCGCATCCGCGGGACCGAGTCGGCGTACACCTTGTTGAACGGCCCGGCGTTGAGGAACTCGGGTGACTGGATCGCGTCCGTGCGCGAGGGCACGCCACCGGCGGCGGCCCACTTCTTCTGGACGTCAGCCCGCTCGAACCACTTCATGAAGTTGAGGGCTTCCGCCTGGTTCGCCGCGCCGGAGTAGGCCGACACGTGCATTCCCATCCCGCCGAGCGGGACCAGGTTCGTCTTCTGGGTCGGCAGGGTGGCGAAGCCCAGCTTGTCGAGGATCTGCTCCCGCGTGGTGCCGAGCGTCGACTGCTTGGGGTCGAGCAGGCCGCCGCTCGCCGCGATCCAGTTGAACGCGATGCACGCCTTGCCCTGGGCGACCGCCGCGTTCACCTCGTCGATGAACCAGTTGCCGGAGCCCTTGGCGGTCAGCGGCTTCATCTTGTTGACCAGGACGTCCATCGCCTCCTGGCCCGCCGCGTCGTTGAGGACGCCCTGGATCTTGCGTGCCTTCGGGTCCCAGAGGTTGCCGCCGTAGACGCCGTTGACCGTGTTGTAGGTGACGGCCGCGGCGTCGGAGCCGTTGGCCTGGTGGAAGGCCAGTCCGCTCACGCCGGGGTTGTCCGCCTGGCACTTCGCGGCGGCCGAGATCATCTCGTCCCAGGTCTGCGGCGGCTTGTCGCCGATCAGGTCCTTGCGGTAGATCATCGTCCAGGTGTCGCCGAGCAGCGGCAGTCCGTACAGGCTGGCGTTCTCGTCGCGCTTGCCGGTCTCCGCCTGGGGGAACTGGCCGTAGGCCGCCAGGAGGTACGGGTCGTAGGCCTGCACCTCGATGTTGTTCTTGACGAAGTCCGTGAGGTCGAGGATGTTGCCGTTCGTCACGGCCTCGCCGATGTGCTGCGAGTCCAGGATGGCGATGTCGAAGTCGGTCTTGCGCGCGGCGAACTGGGTGAACATCGCGTCGTGCCAGTTCGCGTTCGGCACGGTGTTGACCTTGATGGTGGCGTTCGGCCGCTCCTTCTTGTACTCCGCGTTCGCGAAGGCTTCCAGAGCTTGGGCGGGCGGCCAGTCGAACCAGATGAAGCTGAGGGTCAGCGGATCCTTGCTGAGCTCCGGGACGGCGGCCGGTGCCTTGGGGGCGCTCACCTTCGCGTCGTCGTCCTTGTCGCCGCCGCCGCACGCCGCCAGGGTCGTGGCCACCAGTAGCATGGCCGCCGTTGCCAGTCGTACCTTTCGGTCGGGAGCGGGCATTCGTCCTATTCGCTGCTGATCGCGCATGTTATGCCTGCCTTCTGGGTGGGGACTTCTAGGCCTCGCTATGTCGTTCGCCGAGCGGTTGCTGGGTTGTGTGGCGTGGCGTCGGGCCGTCGTGGGGCCGACGTCAAAGCTGCGCCGGGAGGTGGAGGATGAAGATCATCCGCCGTATTTCCTATACGATCTGGTGGGGGCGTCAGCATGCCGCAGCGCTGTGACTGATGTCAACAGGTCGCAAAGGCGCAAGAAGGGACCTCACGTCACGATGGACGACGAAGCGATGATCGCGCGGGGCCGCAAGGCCGTGACGGGAGGAACGCCGGTGGGAAGATCGGGCGGCCGGCTCGCCGACGAGGTGTACGACACGCTGCTCGGACAGCTGATGTCGCTACGGATCGAGCCCGGCTCCCGCGTCACGATCGACGTGCTGGCGCGAGAGCTGGGCGTGTCCCAGACGCCGATCCGCGACGCCCTGAACCGCATGGAGGCCGAAGGGCTGGTGGTGCGGGTGCCCCACGCCGGCTACCGCATTCCTCCCCAGATAACCCGGCACCGGTTCGAGGACATGCTGGAGGTCCGCCTGCTGCTCGAGCCCGCGGCGGCGCGCAGGTCCGCCGAACGCGCCTCGGTCGAACAGGTGGCCGGACTGCGCCGGATGCTGGAGGAGATGGCGGAGCTGGAAGGGGGCACGGGTCCCGCGGCCTACGGCGCCTTCGGGCTCCGCGACGCCGCGTTCCACGACCTGGTCGCCCTGAGCGCGGAGAACCAGGTGATCCGGGAGGCGCTCGCCCGCCTGCACAGCCACGTGCACCTCTTCCGGCTGCACCACGACGCCCAGGTCACCCACCTGGCCATGGCCGAGCACGAGGACGTCGTGGCCGCGATCGCCGCGCGTGACCCCGACGCCGCCGCCTACGCGATGCGTCGGCACATCCTGCGTTCCGGCGACCGTTTCCGACGATTGTTCGACGAGGTCAAGGACGCGGACCCGATGGCGGTAGAGGCTTGACGGGCGGGCTGGGTCGAGGAATGCTATCGCCACCGGATCGGATCGGATTGGATCTCCACCACCCGCCACCAGACGCGAGGAGAAGCAGGTGCCCAGAGCGCTGCTCCTGACCGGCGACGCCGCCGAGGAACTCGACACCATGTATCCCTACTACCGCGTGCAGGAGGGCGGCTGGGACGTCGACGTCTCGTCACGGACGCTGCGTGACGTGCAGTTGGTCATCCACGAGTTCGACCCCAACTCCGACGCCTACGTGGAGAAGAACGGGCGCAAGCTGCCGGTCGACGTGCCCTGGGCCGAGGTCGACGTAGAGCGCTACGACGCCCTCATCATCCCCGGCGGCCGCGCCCCCGAGTGGATCCGGGTCGACGCCGACGTCCGGCGCATCACCGAGCACTTCTTCGCGCGCAACCTTCCCATCGCCCTGGTGTGCCACGGCGCGCAGGTGCCGGCGGTGTACGGGCTCCTGAAGGGTCGCAAGACGGCGTGCTTCCCGCCCATCACCGGTGACATGGAGAACGCGGGCGCGACCGTCATCGACGCGCCCGACGTCGTGGACGGCAACCTCGTCTCCTGCCGGGGATGGCCCGACATGCCGCAGTTCGGTCGGGCGATGATGGAGGTCTTCTCGAAGTCCGTCAGCTCCGCATCGGCGTGAGCGCACCTGGCCTGCCCCGGTGACAGCACTTCGGACCGTCACGGTCGACGGCTCACCCGTCCACGTTCTGGACAGCGGGGCCGGGCCGGCGGTGTTGCTGCTGCACGGCTCCGGACCCGGCACCACCGGGTCCGGAGCCTGGGCGTCGACGGCGCAGACGCTGGGCACGTCCTGGCGCCTGGTGGCTCCGGACCAGGCGGGGTTCGGCCGTACGCCCGTGCCGGCCGGCTCGCGGGGCGGACTTCGGCTCTGGACCGAGCAGGCCGCGGGTCTGATGGATGCTCTCGGCATCGGGTCCTATGCCGTGGTGGGTCACTCCATGGGCGGCGCCGTGGCGCTGGCACTGGCGGCGGCACGCCCCCAGCGGGTGACCCGTGTCGTGGCGGTCTCGACGATGGGCGCTCCCGGGGCGCCGCTGTCCGCCGATCTCGACGCCGTCTGGGCCGCCCCCGCCGGTTCGCTCGGGGCACGGGACATGCTGAGCCGCCTCCTGCTCGACCAGGCTCTCGTGACCGACGCGGCCGTCGAGGCCCGTGCGGCGGCGATGCGCGACGGTGCCTGCGCGTACGAGTCGTTGTTCCCCGCACCGAGGGCACGATGGGTCGACGACCTCACCCTCACCGCGCAGACGCTGGCGACGATCCGCGCGCCCGTGCTGCTCGTACACGGTGCCCAGGACCGCGTCACCCCGCTCGAGGCAGCCACCCGACCCCTGCTCGAACACCTGGCCGACGTCCGTCTGCACGTGTTCGGCCGATGCGGACACGTGCCGGCGATCGAGCACCCGCGCGAGTTCGGGCAGCTGCTGTCGGGCTTCCTCCGCGCCGACTGAGGCACCGTCCGCCCGTCAGCGCACCGCACGGAGCTCCATGGCGATCATCGATGACGATCGCTACGATCCGATGTCGGGACATCACCGTGCGTTGACATGTGCTGTTCGTGGGCGATCACCGCCGCTACGAACGTGGTGCCGGCCTGAGGATCACGCCGTCTGGACGAAGGGAATCCGGATGACCGAGAGCGCGCAGACCACCGGGAGCCGAACCGTTCCGCCCGCGCGGTCGTATCCGTTCAGTGTGCCGGACCGCCTCGTCGTCGACCCGACCTACGGTGAGTTGCGCGAGCACGAGCCGATGACCCGGGTGCAGCTGCCCTACGGGGAGGAGGCGTGGCTCGCCACCCGGTACGAGGACGTCCGTACGGTCCTCGGCGACGTGCGGTTCGGCCGAGCCCCAGCCGTCGAACGTGACGAGCCCAGGCTCACCCCGCGCCAGCAGTACAGCGGCATGCTGACCATGGATCCGCCGGACCACACCCGGCTGCGCCGGCTGGTGGCGAAGGCGTTCACGGCACGTCGGGTGGAAGCGCTGCGCCCCCGCACCCAGGAGATCGCGGACACGCTCGTCGACGACATGCTCCGGGTCGGTCCGCCGGCCGACCTGGTGGAGCACGTCGCCACACCGCTGCCGATCCAGGTGATCTGTGAGCTGCTCGGGGTCCCGTACGCCGACCGCGACCGTTTCCACCTCTGGTCCGAGGCGATCGTCTCGACCACCTCACTGCCGCAGGAGACGATCCAGGAGTACCTGAACAATCTCTGGGGCTACATCGGTGGCCTGGTCGCCGAGCGTCGCCGCGAGCCGGGAATCGACGACCTGCTCGGCGCGTTGGTGCGGGCCCGCGACGAGAATCAGGATCGGCTCACCGAGACCGAGCTGGTCGAGCTGGCCGCGGGACTGCTCGCGGCCGGCCACGAGACGACGGTTACCCAGATCCCCAACTTCGTGTACGTGCTGCTGCACAATCCGGACCAGCTCGCCCGGTTGCGGGCCGATCCGACGCTGGTGCCGGCCGCAATCGAGGAACTGCTGCGGTACGTGCCGCTCGGCGTCGGTTCCTCCTTCGCCCGGTACGCCAAGGAGGACGTCGAGGTCGGCGGGGTGCTGGTCCGGGCCGGTGAGCCGGTTCTCGGCTCTCTGTCGTCGGCGAATCGGGACGGCACCGTCTTCGCAGACCCGGACCGGCTGGACTTCGATCGCGAGCAGAAACCACACCTGGGCTTCGGACACGGCGTACACCACTGCGTCGGCGCGCAGTTGGCCCGCATGGAGTTGCAGGTCGCCGTCGCCACCCTCGTCACCCGGCTGCCCGGACTGCGGCTCGCCGTACCGGAGGCGGAGCTGCCGTGGAAGCGCGGCATGCTGGTCCGGGGCCTGCTCAGCATGCCGGTGGCCTGGTGAGCACGGCCTGGCGGATCGGGGTGGACCCGGGCCGTTGCATCGGCACGAGCATCTGCGCCGGCACCGCGCCCGAGCACTTCCGCCTGGTCGACGGGCTCTCCGCGCCGTTGGCCGACGTCGTCTCCCCGGCCGAGGTCGTCCTCGACGCCGCCAACTCGTGCCCGGTAGAGGCGATCATCGTCCGCGACGTCGCCGACGACCGGCTGATCGCGCCGGAGGAGTGAATCGTTCCCACGCGGGGCGTGAGTTCGGCGTTGGCATCGTCGCGGTCGCCGCCTATGGTGGAGGCATGTCCCCGATCACGTTCCGCTCTCCTGCCGTCACCGGTGTGGCGGCGATCGGGGCTGCCCACGTGGCGACTGCGGCGTGCCGGCTGGTCGGGATGCGGGTGCCGGTAGTCCGCGTGCCGCGCACCGCGCCCCTGTCGTGGCTGATGAGCCCGGCGCGACCCGGCCGAGGCCCCCCGCGGAATCGTTGCATCACCGAACGACCGCCAGGGCGAAGCTATCCAGCTTCGGCCCTTTTTGTTTTTCCCTTCGAAAGTAGAGGTAGGACCATGAGCGTCGATCATCAAGCTGTCGACCAGCGTTGGCTGGCCGATCTGCGGGCCTCCCTGGCGGAAGACTTCGCCACGCAGACGGCTCGGTTGCGGGAGCTGACCGAGCTCAACGCGGACACCGGCGACCCGAGCGAGGCCCACCACCGGGCCGCGCTGCTGGTGGCCACCCGGCGCAACATCGAGCAGATCACCGGTGCGCTGAGCCGCATCAGCGCCGGCACCTACGGGGCCTGCGCGACGTGCCACCAGAACATTCCGGCCGAGCGGCTCGAGATCCTTCCGCACGCGCAGTTCTGCGTGGCCTGCCAGGCGAAGCAGAACGGCTGACCGGCGGTGTGGCTGCCGTGCCATGGTGGGCACGGCAGCCACCGACCGTCAGGCGGGAGACGGCTCCGTCACGGTGACGATGTCCAGGACGTCGAGGATGCCCAGGAGTCCGGCGAGGGTCACCGCCTCGGAGCGGGTCAGGGTCAGCGAGCAGGTGGCGTCGGGGTCGTCGGGGGACTCGTAGACGAGATCCCGCCGACCGCCCGGGTGGTGCGTGACCACGCCCACCCGCCGACCGTCGGCGGTGGTGAACATGCGGCGCACCCCGATACCGGGCAGCGGGGTCAGTTCGACAATCATGAGGGCTCCAGCGGGCAGGGTGGCGCCTCCGCTGGCGGCTCGGCGACGAGCGCACGCCGGTGAGCGTGGCCAGGCGAAGTGCGGTAGCGCAGTGACGGCACGGCCGGTCATGGCGGCGAATCGACGCGCCACGGGTCAGCGCGCGCCCGGGTGGGTGGATCAGGCGAGGCCCAGCGCGTGGCACGGGGGAGCGCGATCCGCCGACCAGGCGGGCACACAACCGGGGGTCGCTCGTCGTGCGGAACGGAACACGATGCACAACCCGATCGACCGGGTGGCCGAGAGTACCAGTACGAGCACGGCAAGCAGCAGCAACGTCGACTGCGGCGTCCGCTCGCCGACCCGCCCAGGGCCGCGTCTGCCGTACATGCCCACACCATAGCCGTCGCCCGGAGGGCCGACCACCTTCGCGTCGGGTGACCTCGCCGGTCCCGTCAGCAACGATGGCGGCCGCCGCTGCGCGCCGGGCCCGACGCTTCACGTCCGTGTCGACCGGCGGCCGCCAAGGGTGCGACGAGCGCGGGCGGCCCGGCGCTGTACCGGTCGCCGGTGGATCACCGTGCCTCGGAAATGGGCAGGAGGTCACGCAGGTCGCGGATATCGGAGTGTGGGTCGCGCGACACGTCGGTCAGCCGGAGCACGTCCAGGATGCTCGGCGGAAGCGCGCGTACGGCCGGAGCGGTGAGGTCCCGGATCGGTGTACCGGTGAGCAGTTGTACCCGAGCCTGCTCGTACAGCTCGATGAACCGGCGGTCGACGGTCAGGTGCCGCTCGATAATCGAGTTGTAGTGGAACCGGAGCTCGTCGAAGGTCTGCGGGACCCGGCCGCGCGGGGCGAGCACCCTCCCGATCCCCTCCGCCGCATCGCCGTAGTAGGCCTCCCGCTCGCGCTCGTTGAGCCGACGGTAGAACAGCTCCTGTACCCGCATCAGGCTGTACACGACGATGGTGTAGACGGCGGTCGAATGCAGCGGGTCGTGCTGCTGGAACGTCGTGGTGTCGCGCGGCTTCCCCCACCCGAACCTCCGCGACGGCTCCGCGGCCCGCGCCAGTCGCACCCACTGCTCGTCGGTGCCGAAGACGCCAACCATGGTCAATTCGAGCAGCTCCTCGACCGCGTTGGCGCGGCGGTCCTCGCGGACCGCTCTGGCGATCGAGGCGGCCACCGGCGCGTACGCGAAGAGCGTCATGGTCGATGCCCAGATCCCGACCAGGACCGGCATCCGTGCCGAGTTGAACTCCTTGATGACGGATGCTCCGGACCGGTCGGCGGCGGTGACCGGCTCACGGGGGTTCGACAACATGGACGGCGACTGGCTGCGCATCTGATCCTCCAAAGGGAAGCTGACGCCCCCTCGACGCGGTGCGGACAGGAATGGTTCACGTTGACCGCCTGTCGGAAGAATCACAGCCCAGGGGGCCTGCGGCGCGCGCAGCCGAACGATCGTCGTCAATCAACGTCGCTCGTCACGCGATGTAGGCCTGCTGTTCAGCCGCCGCGTGCCCGGCCGATACCGCCCGCGCGCCACGGGCGCGCGTGAACCGGTGCCGGTCACCGCGAATCGCGGTGAACCGGATCCTTTCGGGCTTCGTCGTCGTACCCGGACAAGAGGCGGAACGACGCGCCGGTGTGCAACCAGCTACCTCGCGAAGCACGACGTCGTCTACAACCGGTCGAACAGCAACCCGCTGCACGGCCGCACGCTCGGCAACGGGCGGACCGGCGCGATGGCATGGAGCGAGAAGGGCCACCTGGGAGAGGTTCAACCTGCTCAACGGCTGATCCAGTCGCCCACCCGGGTCACGTCGTGAACAGCCCACCGCAGTACTGCTGCGGTGGGCTGTTCAATGTCCGACGCGCCGGGCGCGACCGTGCACCTACTGTCCCGACGTCGGGGGCATTCCACGCACCCGCCAACCGAAAGTGCAAGATCGGCGCGGGCGGGGGCGGGGGCGCCCTATCGGCTCCACTTCTGGTTGTCGGTGCCCATGCACGTCCACAGCTGGATACGCGCGCCGTTGGCGGTGCTGTGGTCCTTCACGTCGATGCACTTGTCGGCGTTCTTGTTGACGATGTCGTGCGCCGTGTTCAACGCGATCTTCTGCGAGGCGCTGCCGTTGCAGGTGCTCAACAGGATCTTGGCACCACTCGCGGTCGAGCCCCCCGACACGGTCATGCACCGACCGAACGCGCGCAGCGTACCGTCGCTGTAGGCCGTCCACGCCTGGTTCGGGCCGCCGTTGCACTCCCAGATCTGCAGCTGCGGGTTGCTCGTGTACGCGCCGTCGGTCACGTCGAGGCACTTGCCGCTGTCGTGGCTGTAGATCTGCACCGCACCGGTCGTCGCCCTCGCGCTCTGCGTCGGCGGGCTGCTGGTCGGCGCCTTCGTCGGGGCCTTGGTCGGCTGCGTGCCACCACCGCTGGTGGTCCCGCCACCCGTGCTGGTGCCACCACCGGTGCTGGTGCCGCCACCGGTCGTCCCACCACCGGTCGTCCCACCACCGGTCGTCCCACCACCGGCAGTCGTGCCGCCGCCGTGGACCGTGCCACCCTGAGCCAGGATCTGCGCGGGTGAGAGGCTCGACGGAGCGTCGGTGCCCGGCCCGCCCGGCGTACGCGACGGGGCAGTGGTGGGTCGAGGGCCCGGCAGCCGCGCGTCGCGCTGGTACTCGGCGAGGTACGCCTCGTTCAACGCGATGAAGTCGCGTACCGCGGGCGAGTCCGGCACGCCGCCGGCGCGCTGCACCGCCTCGGGTCCCCACTGGAACGCGGCGAGCGCCTTGTGGAACGGGTCGCCCTCGCCCACCTGGTCCAACTCCTTGATCAGACGGCACATCACGGCGCTGAGCGCGCTGATGGCCTGCTGCGGGTACCACGGCGAGGTGGTCGCGGCGTTCGGTGCGTACTGCGCCCACACCTCGGGGTTGAACTGGGCGATGCCCTGCGTACCGTTCGCGCCGAACAGGTTCGCGTTGAACGCCGAGGAGGCCATCAGCTGGGCGGCGATGCGCGTCGCGGGCACCTGCGCACACGTCTTGCCGGCGTCCAGGATCGACTGCAGGTACGCGTCCGGCACCGCGATCGCCGGCGTACCGGCGGTCGGTGCGACACCTCCGACCGGCCCCGGCGACTGGTTGCCGTTGCGGCGGAACTGCGGTTGGCGGGCGTACCAGGCGGCGTAGCCGGACACGGTGCCGACGTACTCCTCGGCATCGTCCGGCATCCCGTCCGCGCCGCGAACCGCCGGCACCCCCAGGTGGTAGGCGGCCAGCGCCAGCTGCCACTGCTCGCCCTTCGCCGTGTGCTTCCGGACCTGGCCGGCGAGGTCACACATGTAGTGCGCGAGGGCAGTGATGTTCGCGGTCGGGTCCTCCCGCCGCGCCTCGGCACCGGGCTTCCAGTCGGTCCACACGGCGTCGCTCAGACCGGCGACGCCCTTGCCTCCCCGGTCGGAGTCGGCGGCCGGGTCGAAGCCGGACTCGGCCATCAACTGCCCGGCGAGGCGGGCCGGGGTGAGCGTCGGGCAGGCGAGCGCGGCTGTGGAGATCGCCTGGACCTGGCTCGCCGGGACGGACCGCCCGGTGAGCTCGTCGTCACCGAAGCCGAATCCGGCGACGGCCGCCACCCCGGACGCGGCGGAGACGGAGAGCAGCACGGTGGCGACGGCGATCCGCCGACCCGGCGCGTTGAGCCAGGCCAGCCGGCCTTGTGTCCGGCCCGTGGCCGCCGAGGGCGGGGCAGCGCCTGACCGGGCGCGCAGTGGCGCCCCGGCGAGCAGCCTGCGCAGCTTCGACTCGCTACCGTCGCCGGGCATCGATCGCATCCTGGTTGTTCCTCCCTGCGGGCGTGCAGTCTCCGGGAGCACGACGGCTCGCGGGGCCTGCTGGTTCAGCGACACGTCGAATTGCTTGCGGACCGATCCGGTCGTGGGTCGGGTGGTGACGCGGTTCGCCGGGCCGGGACCGATCGCGTACGGTCTTGGCCGTTCCGGCGGGTGGGCGTTCGGCGAGGGATGGTGCGCGGTGGGCAGGCAGGTCGGGAACCGGCGGGGTCGGCACGAAAGCGCACGGGTGCCCTCGACGCCTGCCAGCCTTGGCTGGCTGCGTGCCGGCCTGATGCTGCTGTTCGGCGGCGTCGCGTTGCTAGGGCCACTGCCCGGGGCGACGGTGGCGCTGGCCGCGCCGCCGCCGAGCCCGGCAGGGGCCGGGTCTGCCGAGGTCCCCGCCGCCACGGCCGGTGTCGTGCCGAGCCCGGGTAGCTCCCGGTACTACCAGGTCGGTCCGCCGCAGGGCGGTCAGCGCGACTACCTGTACCAGATCGCGGTCAGGACGCTCGGTGACGGCAACCGGTACAGGGAGATCTTCGAACTCAACCAGGGACGTCTCCAGGCGGACAACCGTCGCCTCACCGACCCGCTGGCGGCATTGCAGCCCGGTTGGGTGCTCGAACTGCCGGCCGACGCCCGCGGCCCGGGTGTGCAGGTCGGCCCACTTCCGCTGCCGTCGGCGACCGCGTCGGCCGCTGCGGCGAGCAGTTCCCGCGCCGACGACACGAACCTGACCTCGTACCTCGTCGGCATCGCCGGGTTGATGGTGGCGTTCCTGATCGCGGTGGTGCTGTGGCGGGTGCTCCGGGACCCCCGGTCCGCGACACCCAAGCCTGCGGCGTCGTCGGCCGACCGGCGTGCACCGAAGGTCACGACCGTGCTGCCTGAGCCGCCGGCCGTCACGACCGCTGCGCCGGTCGACACCGCGTCCGAGCAGCCTGACACCGCACCCGGCGCTCCCACCGCGCCAGCAGCGGAGATCTGGAAGTCCGGGCGGGCCGCCATCGTCCTCGAGCCGTTGGCCGGTAACCCGGCGGACCTGCTCGACGTGCGGCTGATGGGCGCCGCTCCGGGCCTCGCCGCCGAGGTGCCATGCGGGTGGCTCGGTGACGAACACCTCGCGGACGCGATGATGCCGGTGGTCCTCGGCCAGGTGGACGGCCGGCAGTTCGTCGTCGACTTCGCCGCCGCGCCTGACGTCTTCACCGTCACCGGCACCCCTTCAGCGGCGCGTCGGCAGGCCCGGGCGTTGGCTGAACGGCTACAGGTCACCCTGTTGGCGGTGACCGTCGTCGGCGACGTGCTCGGTGTCGACCTGCCGCGCGGGTGGCGGCGGGTGGACACCTTTCCGACCACACAGCGTGACATCGCGATGTTGCCCCAGCCGAGCATCATCATCAGCCCGGCGCTGAGCGGCACGGCGCTGACCAGCGCGCGGGAGCTTGCGGCCCGGACCAATCACCGGGTGATTCCGGTGCTGGTCGGCGAGATGGTGCGCACCCGCTGGTCGGTCCGGGTCACCGAGCCGAAGCCCTGACAAGGCCGCCCCCGACGCGTGATCGTCGGCGACGGCTCGTTCGAGGCGGAATTTGAACCAACGGCACCAGCGCCGCGTCGTCGGGGAGGGCGACTCTGCGGTGTGACCCACAGCGTCGTCTTGCGAAGACACCGCGAGGCGAAGGAGACCGTCTGTGACGGCGAAGGTACGGGCCTGGTCCAGCCTGTTCGGCTGCGTGACCCTGGTGGCTGCGTTGGGGCAGTCGACCGGAGCGGATGAGGGCGTGGCGGTGCCGGCGTCCGTCACGATGGCCGCCGCGGTGTCGCCGACACCTACCCCGTCCGCGACCGGCGGGACGGCGCCGCACACCGCGCTGACCAAGTACTACGTGGTCGTCGCCGGTCAGAACGGGCCGGAATCCCTGGCCGAGATCGCTGGTCGGCTGCTCGGCACCGCCAGCCGGACCGAGGAGATCTACCGGCTCAACGTCGGCCGTCCACAATCTGACGGTCAGTCGCTGACCATGTCGAAGCAGCTGCGGGTCGGCTGGTCGCTGATCCTGCCCTGGGACGCGGTCGGGGACGGCGTACGCGTTGGCCAGCTCCCCACGGCGGCACCGCCCGGCGGCACCGGCCCGGGAACGCCACCCCCGCCGCCGCCAGCGCCGCCGCGCGGCGGGACCGCGACCTCCGGACCGTGCGCGAACCCCCTGCCGCCACGAGCAGACGCCGGGTGGGCCCAGGAGCGGATGACCCCCGACCAGGCTTGGGAACGGACCCGCGGCGGCGGCGTGTTGGTCGCGGTGGTCGACTCGGGCGTGGACGCCGCCACCGTGGAACTGGACGGGCGCGTCGCGGTGGGGGCGGACATCCCGGCGGGTAGCGGTCGCGGTGACATCGACTGCCTCGGCTCGGGCACCGCGATGGCGAGCATCATCGGCGCCCGCGCGCCGAAGAGCGGGGGGCGCAGCGCTACCCGGGGCACTCCGGTGGTGGGCATCGCGCCGGAGGCGACGATCCTGCCGCTGCGGGTGGTGGGGGAGAGCCCTCAGTCGAAAGCGGCCGACGCCGCTACCGCGATTCAGGTCGCGGTCTCCGCCGGTGCCCGGGTGATCGCACTCGGCACCTTCGTGGACGTCGCCGACGCGGCAGTGCTGGAGGCGATCACGCAGGCGGCCCAGCACGACGTGGTGCTCATCGCCCCGGCGGCCACCGACGGCTCGACGCCGCCGAGTGGGCCCAGCGGCCTGGAGAGCCTGCTGCGCGTCGGCGGATTCGGTGCCGAGGGTCAGCCAGCGGCGAAATACCAGCCGGCCGGGGTGGATGTGGCCGCGCCGGGGATCGACGTGGGCGCGATCGGGGCCAACGGCGCGGGGATGCGTACGGGCAGCGGCTCGCAGTACGCGGTCGCCTTCGTGGCGGGCGCCGCGGCTCTGGTCCGCTCCGCCCACCCCGACCTGAGCGCGTCGCAGGTCGTCAAGCGGATCAAGGCGACCGCCGAGTACGCCGGACGTCCCGACCCCGACCCGGTCACCGGCTGGGGCATGGTCAACGCGAACGCCGCGGTCACCACGGCGCTCGCCACGGAGGTGAAGCCCGCACCAGGCGACTCCGGTGGTCTGCCCACGGGACGTCTCCTCAGCCTCGCGGTGCTGGTCACGGCAGGTCTCTCCGGGGCGGCGTTGCTGTTGCGACGTCCGTCCGCGCCGCTCACCGCTGCCGGCGACGGCGCGACGGCCACGGCTCGCCCCACCGGTTCGGGCAACACGCCAGCGGGGCCGGTGGGCCGGGCCCCCGATGGTTCGGACGGCGTTCGGGGCGTGTTCCGGGTGGAAGGGCTACCCGCCCCGGCAGGGCAGACCGTCGGCGACGACGGTGTCACCGACGTGAACCTGTCGGCCGCAAGTGACCCGCAGACCGGCGCAGCTGACCCGCAGACCGGCGCAGCTGACCCGCAGACCGGCGCAGCTGACCCGCAGACCGGCGCAGCTGACCCGCAGGCCGGCGCAGCTGACCCGGTCACCCCCGGGTCGACCGCGACCGGCCCGGCCGCACGCGGGTGATCCGGCCCTGCCGGGTGCTGCCGCGCGCACTCGTCGCCGCGGCACTACTCTCCGGTACCACCGCCCCGGCGCTGCCGGTCCCGGCGCAGGCCGCGGTCGCCGCGCCGGTCGGGGAACAGGCCGTCGTCGGCGCGAAGGCGGACGAGCCACCCGCGCTGCCCACGGTGACGAAGGGTTGTGTGGGTGAGTCGCCGACGGTGGCCGAGTCCCCACCATGGGCGGTGCGGCGGATGCAGCCCTCGGCGGTCTGGCCGCTGACCCAGGGCAACGGTGTCCTGGTGGCGGTGATCGACAGCGGGGTGAGCGCCGCGGCTACCGGGCTCAAGGGCGCGGTCCGCAGCGGCACCGACGTCACGCAGCCCGGCGCCGGTGACCGGGACTGCCTCGGTCGGGGTACCGCGCTGGCGGGAATCGTGGCGGCGCGACCGATCACCGGCAGCGGCTTCGTCGGGGTCGCCCCCGGCGCGACGATCCTGCCGGTGCGGGTGGCGACCGGCAAGGGCGAGGTGACCGACGATGCGCTGGCCGCCGGCATCCGGGCTGCGACGGCGGCGAAGGCGGACGTCATCCTGATCGGCTTCGGCACCGACACCCCGACTCCGGGTCTGCGCAGCGCGGTACGGCAGGCGATCAGCCGGGACATCGTCGTGGTCGCCGCCATCTCCGGGGAGAAGGCGAGCGGCACCGCAGGCCCCGCACCCTGGTATCCGGCCGCTGACCCGGACGTCCTCGCGGTGGGTGGGTTCGACCTCAAGGGCGTACCGACCGAAGTGGCCCCGCCGTCGGCGGGCGTCGATCTGCTCGCGCCGGGAGCCGGCGCGGTGAGCCTCGCGCCGAGGGGTCCAGGCCACTATTCGGTGAACGGGCCAGCGGTGGCGGCGGCATACGCGGCCGGCGCGGCGGCGCTGGTGCGCGCCTACTTTCCGAACCTGACCCAGGCGCAGGTCCGGCACCGGCTGGAGTTGGCGGCCGAGCACCCGCTCGGCACCTGGCCCGTGGCCCCGGTCGGGTACGGCACCCTCGACCTGTACAAGGCGATGACCGCTGTGGAGCTGAGTGAGGCGACCCTGCCCACCCAGGCACCGGTCCTCCCGGTGCTGCCGGCCGTACCCCCGATCGATGTGCGGCTGGTGATCGCCGCCGCGGTCGCTGGCGCGGTGATCGGGCTGGCCGGGCTCGTGCACCTGTCGATGGTGACCGTCCGTTGGGGTCGCCGCCGCCGCTGGCGCGCCTGACGCGGGTGTCCTGAGGTCAAGCGCGGTGCCCGCCGGATCCGGCGGGCACCGCGCCGACTGGGCTCAGGACGTCACGGCTGTTCCTGTGGCGGGATCCACGGTGTCTGGATCAGGCGGGCACCACGTCGGGTGCAGAGCAACGCACGCCCCGGCGGAAGATGCCGCGCCTTGGTGTTGCCGAGCAGCGGGCCCTCGTTCGGGGGGCAGGACAGCGCCAGGTCCGGACTGTTCGTCTCCTGCAACCGCCGGATCAGCGGATCCATCGACATGCGGATGACGTTCGACGCGCCGCGGGTGAGCACCAGGTGGAAACCGATGTCCGCCCCCTGGGACAGGTACGGCAGCAGCGGCAGCAGCGGACTCTCGTGCCCGGAGAGCAGGTCGTAGTCGTCGACCAACACGAACAGCCGCGGCCCGCTCCACCAGTCCCGGCGGCGCAACTGCTCCGGGGTGACGTCGCTACCCGGCATCCGGGGTGCCAGACCAGCCACCGCGTCGGCCACCGTCGCCTTGGTCGAGTCGGCGGAGACGGAGTAGCCCAACCGGTACTCCTCGGACACCGACTCGAAGAGCTGCCGCCGGTAGTCGACGATCAGGATCCGAGCCTCCGCCGGGGTGTACCGGCTCATCACCGCCCGGGCCAGGTGGCGTAGCAGGTTGGTCTTGCCGCTCTGGCTGTCGCCGAGGGAGGTCAGGTGCGGCAGCTCGGCGAAGTCGTGCCAGGCCGGCTGCATCGTGGTCTCGTCCAGACCCAGCGTCACCTTCAGGTCTCCGTGCGGCGCCGGCAACGATTCGGCCGGCAGGAGCGTAGGCAGGGTACGCACCGGCGGGGCCGAGTCGCCCGTCCAGAACTCGCTGACCATGCCGACCAGCGTGCGTACCCCGTCGGTGAGGCTGTCCGGGTCCGCCTTGCCGTCGATTCGCGGCAGCGCCGCGAGGAAGTGCAGCTTGTCCGCAGTGAGACCACGGCCGGGTAGCTGCGGCACGGTGGCCGCCATGCGCAGGTCGACGGTCGAGTCGACCGGGTCGCCGAGGCGCAGCTCCAACCGGGTGCCGACCTGGTCGCGCATCGCGTGGTGCACCTCGGACCAGCGGGACGCGGTCAGCAGCAGGTGGAATCCGTAGTTCAGACCCTGCGCGGTGAACTGCCGAACCGCCATCTCCAGCTGCTCGAACTCCTGCCGCAGGGTGAACCAGCCGTCCACGACGAGGAACACGTCACCCAACGGGTCGTCGGTGATCCGGCCCTCGGCACGCCACTGCCGATAGGTCTCCATGCTGTCCACGCCCAGCTCTGCGAAGCGCCGTTCCCGCTCGCTGACCAGGCCGGTGAGCTCGGCGATCGTGCGGTTCACCCGCTCGGTGTCGAGCCGACCGGCGACGCTGCCCACGTGCGGCAGCTCGGCCAACGCGCTGAGCGTGCCGCCACCGAAGTCGAGGCAGTAGAACTGGACCTCGCGGGGGCTGTGGGTGAGCGCGAGGGCACTGATCAGCGTACGCAGCAGGGTGCTCTTACCGCTGCGCGGTCCGCCCGCGATGCCGACGTGCCCACCGATGCCGGCCAGGTTGACCACCAGCAGGTCGCGTAGCTGCTCGAAGGGTTTGTCGATGAAGCCCACCGGTGCGATCAACCGGCCGTTGCCGGGCCAGTCCAGGGCGGTGAGACCGAGATCCGCATCGGGCGCCAACGTCGGCAACAGCTGGTCGAGCGTCGGTGAGTCGCTCAGCGGCGGCAACCAGACCTGGTGCGCCGGTGGCCCGTTGTCGACGAGCTGGGACACCACCATGGAGAGCACGCTGCGTTCCTGCGCCGTCTCCATGGCGGAGAGGCCGGCCAGGGCGTCGGCGCCCTCGTGCTCCTCGGTCGCCTCCGGGGTGGCGTCGACCTCGACTGCCGTCACCGGCTCCAACCGATACGGCACGACCTGTTGCTGTAGAACCTCCTGCCGCACCCGGGTGACGGCCTCCTTGTAGGCGCCGGAGACGTACCCGGCCTTGAAGCGGATCAGCGTCGACACGTCGGTGCGGAGGTAGCCGCTGCCCGGCACCGGGGGCAACTCGTACGCATCTGGCACACCGATCACCGAGCGGGACTCCATGGCGGAGAAGGTCCGCAGACCGATCCGGTACGACAGGTGTGACTCGAGTTGACCGATCCGACCGTCGTCGACGCGTTGGCTGGCCAGCAGGAGATGCACCGCGAGCGACCGGCCGAGCCGACCGATCATCACGAACAGATCCATGAAGTCGCGGTGCGTCGCGAGCAGCTCACTGAACTCGTCGACCACGACGAAGAGCGTGGGCAGCGGGTCGAGCGACGCCCCCTGGGCCCGCGCACGTTCGTAGTCGAGCACCGAGCTGAACCCGCCGGCTTGCCGCAGCAGCTCCTGCCGGCGGACCAGCTCACCGTGGATCGCGTCCTGCATCCGACCGACCAGCGCGGCCTCGTCGGCGAGGTTGGTGATGACCGCCGAGGTGTGCGGGAGTTGATCCAGGCCGAGGAAGGTGGCACCACCCTTGAAGTCGACCAGGACGAAGTTCAACGTCTCGGAGGAGTGGGTTGCCGCCAGTGCCAGCACCAGGGTGCGCAGCAGCTCGCTCTTGCCCGAACCGGTCGCACCGATCAGCATCCCGTGCGGGCCCATGCCGCCCAGCGCCGACTCCTTGATGTCCAGCTCGACCGAGTGGCCGGCGGCGTCGATGCCGATCGGCACCCGCAACCGGTCCGAGATCGACCGGGGCGCCCACAGCTTCGCCAGATCCAGACGCTTGACGTCCGGGATGTTCAGCATCGCGCCGAGGTCGAAGTCGGAGGCGAGGGTGTCCGCCGCGGTCTCGGTGACGACACCGATCCGGTACGGCGACAGCAGCCGGGCGATCGCCGTTGACCGGGCCACACTCAGCCGGTCCGGCCGGGCCAGCCGGGTGCGTACCTCGTTCCCGACCCGGTCCCGCCGGACCATCAGCAGGTCGTCACCCTCCACCGCGAGGCAGATCGAGCCCTTGCCAACGGACGGGGCCGGGTCGTCCAGGTCGACCAGGACCGCGTTGCGGTAACCGGCGGTCGCGAACCGGCTGTTGTTCGCGAGTCGGCCACCGTCGCGGATCACCACCACGAACGGCTCGTCGCGGCTCGGGGCGGCGCCCGACTCCCACCGGGGCCGCGCGGCGAACGACTCGCCGAGGAGTCGCTCCACCGCGTCGGCGCTGTCACCCACGACGCGGACCGGTCCGGCGGCGTCCTGCTCGGTGTGGTGCTGCAGGTGGGGCAACCACTTGGCCCACTCCCAGGCGGCCACGCCGTCGTCGGCTACGCAGAGGGCCAGCCGGACCTCCTCCGGAGCATGGAACGTGACCACCTGGCTCAGCAGCGCGCGGACGAACGCCCGTCGCTCCTGCTGCTCGCCGGCGATGCGTACCTGGCCGAATCCGCGCAGGAAGAGCGCGATGGGCTGGTCTGCCAGGGTGGTGTACGCGCGGATGAACCGGCGAAGCGACTTCGCCGACAACGGTTCCAGGTCCTCGATCGGTTTGGTCTGCATCGGAGTGATCCGCATCGCCAGCCGTTGCTCGCCGGTGCCGACCCGCAGTTCCAGGAAGTCCGGGTGGGTGGGGCGACGCTCCCACCGTCGGGTGGTCATCACCAGTGACCAGAGCGAGTGCGGATCGGGGTGCTGCCAGTCGCTGGCCTCGCGCTGACGGGCCACGTCCTTGCGGACCCGCTTGCGGTTCTGGGCCAGGTAGCGCAGGTACTCCCGACGGTCGCCGCCCAGCCGCCTCTTGCGCTCCATGCCGCCGGCCAGGACCTGGCCGAGCAGCATGCCGACCATGGCCACCACCATCAGGCCCAGCATCACGAAGGTGAGCGGCCCGCGGGACATGGTGATGTACATCAGCATCATCACGCCGGACATCAACGCCATCGGCAGCACCATCAGCGCGTGGCGCATGCCGTTGCTCTGCGTCTCGGGTAGCTCCGGCGGCTCTTGCAGAGTGATCTCGCCGGACGGCATCTCCGGTCCGACACGGCGCGCCGGACGTCGGAACAGCAGCGTACTCACAGGGACAGCCTTCCGTTCTGCGGGAGAACACCCGCCTCCTGGACCGGCGCCGAGGTGGCGGGGCCGAGTCCGACCACTACGACGGACGCCGCCTGCGATCGGGTCAACGCGGCACCGGGGCGAGGCGAATTTCGTTCGGTTCTTTTTTTGAACCCTCCGGGCGGCGATCACGTCGTGGATGGCATGACTGCTGCTGCCTCCGAAATGTGTCGCCTTGTGGTCCACGGGCCGCAACGGCGGCTGGAGGTCGCCGTACCCGCCGACGTGCCGGTCGCCGACCTGCTGCCCGTGCTGCTGACCCACCTGGGAGACGGGTTGGCCGACGCGGGGCTGGCCCACGGGGGATGGGTGCTGCAACGGCTCGGCGAACCACCCCTGGCCGAGGAGGACAGCGTCGCGTCCCTCGGGCTGCACGACGGCGATCACGTCCACCTACGACCACGCTCCGACCAGATTCCGCCGGTGCACTTCGACGACCTCGCCGACGGCCTGGCCACGGGGGTGCGGGACCGCTCCGGACTCTGGCGTCCGGAGATGATCCGCTGGTCCGCGCTGGGCGTGCTGGTGCTCGTCCTGCTGCTCGGGCTCGTCGTCGTGGCGCTACCCGGCCCACCGCCGACCCGGGCGGTCGCCGCCGGTCTGATGACGCTGATCTGCCTGGGCGGAGCGTTCAGCGCCACCCGGGCCGCGGGCGACCGTGGCTTCGGCCTGGTCGCGGCGCTGGGTGGCATCGCGTTCGCATTCCTGGCTGGCCTGATCGCACCGGACGCCGCCCAGGACGACGCGGCGCTCGGGTTCGGCACGGCGAACCTCTTCGCGGGCGCGGTCGCCGCGGGGGCGGTGGCGCTGCTCGTCGGGATCCTCATCGGCTGGGCCGGCCCGCTCGTCGTCGCGGTCTTCAGCGCGGCTCTCTACGCCACCGTCGGCGCGGGACTGGCCGCGTTCCTCGACCTGCCCGCCGCTAGCGCGCCTGGCGTCGTCGTGGCGCTCGCGACCGTGCTGACCGTGCCGGTTCCGTTGATCGCCTTTCGGCTCGCCCGGATCCGACTCGCCCCGCTGCCCACCGAGCCGGAGCATCTGCAGGAGGAGATCGACCCGGAACCGAGCGACGTGCTGCTCGTGCAGACGGCCCGGGCCGACCGCTTCATGACCGGTCTCTACCTGGGGAACGGGTTCGCCACCACGATCGCGATGCTCCTGCTGGTACTGGCGGACGGGTGGGCGTCGTGGACGCTCGCCGGACTGGTCGCGCTGGTCCGGCTGCTGGCGTTGCGTCCGATGACCAGCGCCTGGCACCGGCTGGCGCTGGCCGTACCCGGCGTGCTCGGGCTGGCACTGATGGCGCTGCTCACGCTCGCCGACGCGGCACCGCTGTGGCGGCTCGCGTTGGTCGCCGGTGCGCTGCCGATGGCCGGGCTTGGGCTGTTCGCGATCGCCAGCAAGCTGCCGAATCGCCGGATCATGCCGTACTGGGGACGTGCCGGCGACATCACGCAGTTGCTCTCGACCGTCGCCATGCTGCCCGTCCTGCTCGCCGTGCTGGGCGTGTACGGCGTGGCCCGAGCGCTGGCGGGCTGAGCCATGCAGGCTCGTCGTGATCAGGTCCAGGCACAGTCGTACGTGCTCGGACGGTTGTCCGGTGCGCTGGTCGCGGCCGAACCGGACGGACTGGAAAATCCGCACCGCCGGATGACCGTCGGAACGATCTGTGGCCTGCTGGTCTCGGCCCTGGTGATCGTCGGGTTCGCCGTCTACGGCTACTTCGTCCCCGGCGGGGCCACCAAGTGGCGTACCCCAGGTGTCCTGGTTCTGGAGAAGGAGACCGGCACCCGCTACGTCTACGCGGGCGGCGCGCTGCATCCGGTGCTCAACCACGCGTCGACCCGGTTGCTCTTCGGTGGGGAGCCGGGGGTCGTCGCGGTCTCCCGCAACTCCCTGAAGGGCGTGCCGCACGGTCAGCCGGTCGGCATCGTCGGCGCACCGGATGCCCTGCCGGCCTCGGGCAAGGTGGCCGACCAGGTGTGGACGGTCTGCGCGCTCGCCCTGCGGGACCAGGCCGGGGCCCTGTCCACCGGGACCACGCTGACCATCGACGGTGCGGCGGGTGTCGGCACTCCTGCGCTCGGCGCGCGGGAGGCGGCCGTCGCCACTGCCGGCGGGCAGACCTTCCTCATCTGGCAGGGCCGTCGGCTGCGGGTGACGCAGCCGTGGCTGGCCCGGCTGTTCGGCTACGACAAGAGCGCCGTCCCGGTCGAGCCGAGTTGGCTGGATCTGATACCGGTCGGGCCGGACCTGACCCCGGTGCCGGTGGCCCGGCGAGGCGCGCCGGGCCCGGTGATCGACGGTCGACAGGCCCGGATCGGCGAGCTGTTCGTGGCCCGGGGCGCCGGCACCCATGAGCGGCGGTACCTGCTGCTCAGCGACGGACTGGCCGAGCTGAACCAACTCGCGTACACCATCGTCGCGGCCGACGAGGCGACCACCAAGCTGTACGGGGGGCGGGCGGTGACGCCCGCGGAGTTGAGCCCGGCGGCGTTGGCCCGGCTGTCGGTCTCCGCCCGGGCGGTGCTTCCGGCCGGGGTGCCGGAGTCTCCGCCCCGGTTGCCGGCGCTGCCGACCGACGGCACCTGGTGTGTGCGGCACACGATGGCGGACGGTCGGGTCGAGGTGACGGCCGGACAGCCGGCTCCCGCCTCGGCCGCGGTGTCCGACAGCGCCGGTGTGACCCGTACGTCGCTGACCGCCGCCCGGATCACCGTCGGTTCCGGGCTGGGTGGGCTGGTGCTGGCCGGCCGGCAGGACCAGGCCGTCGGTTCCGGCTTCTACCTGGTCGCCGATGTCGGTGTGAAGTATCCGCTGGCCTCCGCCCAGGTGGCGGGGCAACTCGGGTACCCCGCGACGGGAGCCCGACCGGTGCCCCGCCGACTGCTGGAGCTGCTGCCGACCGGTCCGCTGCTCGAGTCGGCCGTGCCGGGACGGTGACGGCCGGTAGCCCTGACGTTTGGACGGCTCCGCCGGAGCCGTTTCTCTACCGAACAGGAAAGGAAGAACCACGGTGACGCAGCCTGGGATCAGCGTAGACGACGGTACTCGGGAGCGGCTGGGCAACTCGCTCGCCGAGATGGGCAGTGCTCTGATGACCGCGCGGACCGCGATCGAGAACGCCAAGTCCGATCTCGCCGGGGACTACACCGGTCAGTCCGCCAAGGCGTACAACAACGGGTTGACCACCCTGAATGACGCGACCACCTGGCTCGAGAACACGCGCAACGAGATCGAGCAGAAGGTGGGTGTCACCGGAAAGATCACCACCAGCGCCGAGGACACGAACATGAGCTCCGCCCAGTCGGTGGGTGCCGGCCTGGGTAGCTGGGCCTCCTGACATCTGCGCGAGCCCTGCCAGCGACCCCAACGCTCCGAACGGGAAAGGAACAGAGATGAGTTACACCGGTACTCCCGAACACATGGAGGCCACTGCGGCCCAGATCGCGAAGGTGCCGCAGAACCTCGAGCAGGCGTACGCCGCCCTGGAGAACGCGATGAAGATCTACCAGGCGGCGAACCACGGTGCCACGGTCGAGGCGTACACGGCGGCGCAGCTTCAGTGGGGCAGCAAGCACAGTGAGATCACTGCGGCTGGCGCCCACGCGAGCAAGGCGCTGCTGGACATCGCGGCGACCATGCGGCAGGCGGACCAACAGGGCGCGGGTCTCTACCAGTGAGGCGTGTCCGGAAGGGGTGGCTCGGGCACTGCTCGGTGCCGTCCCTTCCGGACCCCCGAGGTCGGAGGAGCACTTCTCCGACGTACGTCGTCGTCCTCTTCTTCCTGAAAGGAGTCCTTCGTGCCCACCATTCGTCATGACGAGCAGCGGCTTGAGAAGGCAAGAAACGACATCAACCTGCTGCGGAGCCAGATCAACTCCGTCCGTACGGGCTTCAACCCGGTCGACCCCGGCCACCCGCACGGTCTTCCGTTCAACAGCCTGACGGTCGCTGCCGGTGGCGACGCGTTTCCCACCGGCGTCAACTTCAAGGCGAAGTTGCGGGACATCGGCACCGCCGTCGACACGCTTCTCTCCACCCACGAGGGCACGTTCGGCAGGCTCAGTCGGGCGCTGACCGCCAACCTGCTGCTGGGCGAGGACGCGGAGTACAAGAACGTCAACACCGCGAACACGGTTGGTCTGCCGAACACCACCACGCACCCGAACACGAACACCACCACCACGAGCGCCAGCCCGAACACCAGCACGAACACCACCAAGCCGAGCTGACCGGGACCTCTCGGGACCCTGCTGAACCGATGTTTCCGCAGGCGTCGGCTTGCCGTGTGGCCCCACTCGGTAGCCGGAGAACCGGTCCAGCCTCGATGTTGTGTTGACTTAGGAGTATCGATGACGCAGCCGACGCCGGCGTCCGGCCTGGACGGTATCAAGTGGGAAGATGGGCTGCTACAGATCCTGGGAATGCCGGCGGTCGACCGCAACCAGTTCCTCAACGCTCCGTGGATCAGCCTGTCCGAAATCAAGATCTCTATCAACGACATTCCGGACATGGACAGTAAGCAGTCGCAGAAGAACAACGAGTTCTACTTCTTCCGGCGGGTCGGGGAGACGTCCGGTGGGAAGTACAAGACAGACTATTGGTACCTGACTGTCCGGGCTCGCGTCGACTGGTTCGTCGGGGGGCAGGGCGAGTCGCTGCACGAGCGCTTCTACAAGGAGTTCTGGAACCGGTCGCGGGACACCATCTTCACCCCCGTCACCCCGTTGCCGTTGGACCCGCAGTCGTTCCACACGGCGGCGGAGACCATGTACAACGCGGAGACGTGGCTGGAGCACGCGATCGGCGATCTGCAGCGCGAGGCGAACGACCTGGCCGGCGGCCAGTCGGGGATCTCTGGCGCCGCGGCGACCGCGTACCGCGAGTCGGTGGAGAAGGTGCGGCAGGAATTGCAGCTCCTGCGCGATGCTCTCCAGTCGAATCAGAACTGGACGGAGATGCTGCACAAGAATGGGCAGGCCGCGCAGAATTTCTGGAACCAGGCCCGAGAGGCCTGGTCGCACTGGGCGTCCTCTCCGCAGCACCAGCCGAATGTGATCATCTCTCAGGTGTTGGACCAGATCAAGGCCCAGGTGAGCGGTCCCGGTGACAACGCGATGTTCACCCTCAACGTCGGCGACGGCGTAGGTGGGCAGTACAACCTGGCCTTCGATTTCGAGTGGGCCCGCCTGAATGAGGACATGCACGCCTCCTTTCGGCGGAGTCTGAACGAGCTCGACCAGAACATGCGCACCATCTACGGCGCTCTCCGGAACAGCCTCGACGAGACTGTGGCGAACATGCTGACCCCGTCCCCGGCTCCGGGAGGTGGCGCGGGCGGTCCGGGTGGTGCGCCGAATCTCGGTGGTGCTGGTGGCCCCGGTACCGCGGACATCGGAGGCGCCACCAAGGGGCCGGACATCGGCGGCGCTGGTGAGGGTCCCGATATCGGCGGCGCTGGTGAGGTTCCGGACATCGGGGGTGCCGGTGAGGTTCCGGACATCGGGGGTGCCGGTGAGGGGCTGGAGACCACGGGTGCGCCGGAGGCCCCCAACCTCGGCGATCTGCCGCCCGCCAGCGGTTTCGAGTCCGAGATTCCGGGGCTCGGTGACGGCTTCCAGCCCGGAACCGGTGGCGGTGCGGGGCTGCCTGACCTGGGGGCGCCCGGTGGTTCCACAGGCGATGGTCTCGGACTGGGTGAACCACCTGGTCTGCCTCCCGCCTCCGGCCTCGGGGGCATCGGTGGATCCACCGGTGGTGTGGGTGCGTTGCCGCCCAGTGGGTTCGGTACCGGTGGTGGGCTGGGTTCCATCGGGTCGCCGACGGGTGGCGCCGGACGTCCGTCGCCGAACGACAGCAAGCCCGGCTCCGGTGTGATCGGCGGTCCCGCCGGTGACTTCGACGAGGGGCCGACCACGATCGACACCGACGATCTGCCGGGTGGGAAGCCGTTGCCGGGGATGTTCGGCGGCACGGCCGGTGAGATCGGTGGCGACTCCTTCGGCGGGATGCCAGGTGAGCGCGCCACCGCGGGTGTGGGTGCGATGCAGATCGGACCACTCGGCCCGGCGCCGCTGTCGACCCTGACGAGCGGCACGGGTAGCGCGGCGGTGCCGGCTGCCGGAAGTCCGTACGCCATGGGGTCGCCGTCGGGTCCGATGGGCCCGATGGGTCCGATGGGCGGCGGCGGAATGGGCGGGGGCGGCGAGGAGAAGGACCGCGAGCGGAAGACCTGGCTGGCGGAAGAGGAAGAGGTCTGGGGCACCGAACCAGATGTGCTGGTCGGTGTGATCGGCCGGGACGACACCTTCGACGGACCGGGCGTGGACTCCACCCGACCCAGCGTTCCGCAGACGCCCGGCACTCCGTACACACCGTCCCGCGGCACCAGCCGGCAGAGCCGTGGTTACTGAACTGAAGGGAGTTCTTGTGTCCAGTCCGTTGAACAACCGGTTCGAGCAGGCGTACGCCGAGTTCGAGGAGCAGAAGACCGCCATCGCCGAATTCGAGCGGCGGCTGGCCGAGAAGGCATCGACGCTGACCGCGAAGAACCGCGCGGTGAGCGTCACCGTCGACGGTCAGGGCGACGTCGTGGAAATCAACTTCCCGACCGTGGCCTACCGGAAGATGGCTCCCGCCGAGTTGGGTGCTCTGCTGGTGGAGACCATCGAGGCGGCACGCACGCAGGCACGCGCCGGTACGACGGAGTTGCTCGACTCCTTTCTGCCGGGGGGTATGCCGGCCTTCGACCTGTTGAACAGCTCGGTCGAATTCGACGAGATCATGTCCCAGGCACTGCGTGCCGCTGATCGCATGTTCTCGAACCTGCCGTCGAGCGGCACCCGGCGAGAGGAGTCCTGATGCCGAAGGTCGGTGCCGATCCAGATCTGATCAAGAGCACGGAGCTGCAGGGCGCCAGAACCACGGTCGAGCAGGCTGGTGCGAAATTGGAGAACGCCCTGCGGGCCAACTGGCCCCCCGGTGAGCAGCACTGCAGCATGGACCGCGAGGTCGTCAAGGAGATGGAGCGGCCGATCGAGTTGCTGCGCGTTCTGGTGAAGTCGTTCGGTGCGCTGTCGGATGTCGACTCCAAGAGCGTCGACAAGCTGCACACGGTTCTTCGGGACGCGGAGGACATGACGCAGAAGCTGGCCAGCAGCGTCGACCCCAAGAACGTCCCACATCGGACCTGAGCGGCTAACCACGGAACAGCGACGGGGCTGGGCCATCGACTGGCGCAGCCCCATCGCCGCAGGGTGAGAGGTTGAAGCAGTGCCTGCTTTTCAGAGTTCTGAGGACCTGGCGGAGTTCTTCAAGTGGTTCTACGGTGAGGAACTTCCCGGCCTGCAGCCGGAGCGCTTCTATACGCTGGCGCAGGAGTTGCACCAGGTCGCAGATTCTCTGGACGACGCGAGCCTCGAGTTCATCGACGCGGTGCGGACGATCCGTTCCGGAGTGATGGGGCAGGCGGAAGAGGCTTTCGTCGATTCGTCCGAAGATGTGGCGGAGTCGCTGGGACTGGCTCCGGAATATGTGCGCACGATGGCGCAGATGATGCATCAGTTCTCGGCGCTGTTCAACTACGTGATCATTACGGTCATGGCGATCACGGCCCTGCTCCTCTTCGAGTTGATCGTCGCACTCAAGCTGTTCTGGATCAATCCGGCCGTACTTCTGGAGTGGCTGGCGAAAGCTCCGGCAATTCGCCAGGGTCTCTTCAAGTTGTTCATGCAGCTCGCGGCGAAGGCGAGCCTGACCGCAGCCTTCAACATCCTCTACGAGTTGTTGGTCGACGTGTTCGCGCAGTTGATGAACCGGACCAAGAAGTACCAGCGGGGGTGGAACAACAAGAACACCGGAGACGCGGCGGCGTCGGGCGCGTTGGAGAGTCTGGTCGGCGGGTTGTTCGGGCTCGGCGGGTCGGGGCTGCGCCGGCTGGGTCGTGACACGAACGTCGGCGGGAAGAGCATCACCTCGCACCTCCCGGGTGGCAAGGGCGGTAAGGCGCTCGGAGCCGGAGCTGGTCTGGCCGGCAACGCGGGCGAGGAGGTCGCCACCGAGGTGATCGTCGGTGGCATCATGAACGGCCAGATCGACACCAACATCCTGGCGCCGACCGCGGTGTCGTCCATCCTGAACAACCTGACCTTCGGCGGCATCGGCGCCGGCAGGGACGCGCTCGCCGGTGGTGGGACAAGGGACGACGGTCCGCCGAAGACGTCGAGCACGCCGCCCCCGGCCACGACCCCACCCACGAACCCGGACCTCGATCCGGTGCCGGCGTACGAGCCGCCACCGCCGGGGTACGAGCTGCCACCTCCGGCGTATTCCGCGGCTGATCCCGGTGCCGGTACGGGCGTCGGGGCCGGAGCAGCCGGTGCGGGCACGGGCGGCACCGGGACGGGTGGCACTGGAACGGGCGGCCCTGGGTCGGTTGGTGCGGGCACGGGCGGCACCGGGACGGGCGGCACCGGGTCGGTTGGTGCGGGCACGGGCGGCACCGGGACCGGTGGTACCGGGACGGCTGGCGCAGGCGGTGCGGGCACGGGCGGCACTGGGACGACTGGTACCGGGACGGCTGGGGCGGGCACGGGTGGCCCGGGAACCGCGACCCGGGGTGAGACCTCGGATGGATCGACGGACACCCCCACGACCGGCGGCACCGTACCGCCCGGTGTCGACACGCCCCACACGCAGGCCGGCACCGAGGTTGGCCCGCTGGCGGGCGTGCCGCCGGTCGTGCAGGTCGGCACCCAGCCGGGCATGCCGCCGGCGGTGCAGGCCGGCTCGCAGCCGGGCATGCCGCCGGCGGTGCAGGCCGGCTCGCAGCCGGGCATGCCGCCGGCTACGCAGGTAGGCCCTCAGTCGGGTACGACCGTTGGTCCGCAGCCCGGTGGACCATCAGGTCCGCAGGTCGGGACCCAGGTCGGGACCCAGGTCGGGACCCAGGTCGGAACCCAGGTCGGTCCGCAGCCGAGTACGGCGGGTAGCGGGCAGCCGGGTTCGCAGACCGGGTCCGGGGTGGATTCGTCGGCTGCTGGGCGGCCGGTGTCGGGGCCGATGACGGTCTCGGGTGTTCCGGGCGCGTCGAGTGCGGCGGTGGCGGACGTGGTGCGGACGCCGGGAGCGACGCAGTCCCCCTCCGCCGGTGTGTCGGTGCCGGCGCGGATGAACGTGGGACGGCGGTCGGCGGGGTTGTTGGATGCCCCGACCGTACGGGCCGGCAGTTCTGGTAAGTCGTCGTACACGAGCGCGGGGCGGGTGCGGGGCGTCCTGGCCCGAGTGCGGGGTGAACGCGACAGCGCTACCGCTGAGCAAAGCTCGGACGAGTCCACGGCGGTCGCCCGCCAGTTGGGTGGTGACTGGCGCAGTGGTGCGCTGGGTGATCTGGAGCGGTTGCGTCCGGGCTCGGTGACCGCCGTCTGGACGCAGGACACGCAGAAGAGCAGGCGTGAGCCGGTGCGTTTCGTCCTCGTGGAGCGCCTCGAGGATGGCCGGTTCGTGCAGGTCGAGACGGTGCGGAAGAAGGCGGCCGTTCGTACGGAGTTCGACCTGTCGGGCTGGCGTGGGCCCGGTGACCCGCCGGCGGTCTTCGCCACGAAGTTCGTGGTCTTCACCGATACCAATGAGTTGGGTCAGCTTCCCATCCGCCCGACCGATGGCGCATCGCCGGTGGTGATGCCGGCCGGGACCAGAGCGACGCCCGAGCCGGTTGTCGCACCGGTGACGAACCTGCCGACGGCGGGCACACCGCGGCGTCAGGCTGTTCCCGGTGTGGTCGGCCAGGGTGCGGTGCGCCGGCAGGCGGGTGGGCCGGGTAGCGGCTCCGGTGCGTCGGTGGGCGGCGATGGGACCAGGACCCAGCCGGGTCGCGGTCCCCAACCAGCCGCCCAGCGCCGCTCCGGTTCACGGCAGGGCGATTCGCGGCGGGTCGACGTGCGGCGGGCCGACGCGCAGGCGCGTGGTGACTTCGGGCACGTGCCTTACGCGCGGGGCCCACACCCGATGGACATGCCTGCGACGGCCGGTGATGCGCCGGTCGGTCGCGCGTCGGGCGATGCGGTGTTCGCCAGCAAGATTCACCGGAATCCGTCGGACTCCGAGGTCAGGAAGGCGTACCCGTGGTTGCAGAAGGTGAATCCACGCAACGTCTGGTGGCGTCCGGATCGCAAGGTCGATGCGGTCTTCGAGACGAACTGCGTGGTTACCGCGATCGCGACGGACATGTCCTTGCAGACGGGTCGCGGGCACAAGGCTAGTGGCACCACGGCGTTGCCACTGGGGGACCTGCTCAACTATCAACGTCAGCAGCTCGGGCTCGCCGACGACGCCGATGCGGTCAGGTACCGCGTCTCGCACATCGGGTCGGTCCGGGAGGCGATGAAGAGCGCTGTCGTACCGGCCAAGCACGCCCGGTGGGGCCGATGGCCGGCTCCGCGGGGCCTCGTGGTGGTGCAGACGACCTCTCCGGCCGGGACCGCGCACGTGTTCAACGTGTCGCGACGAGCGGACGGCACGGTGTACTTCCTGGATGGGCAGACGGGCCGCGCGGCCCGTCTGCCCAAGGGTGATTACACGATCGACTTCCTGCCGTTGACCGCCAATGTTCCGCAGCCGCGTGGTTCGGCTCGTGTTCTGGATCTGCGGCAACGGACCCGGTTCGTGGGTGGTCTCCAGGCGGACACCCGGGGCCTCGTCCAGCCCTGGCTCGATGCGCGGGTCAACAACCCCTTCGAACCGATCAGGAACCCGTTCCTGCGGAACCAGGTCGACGCGGCGCGCGGCGCGATGGCGGCGGTCAACAACCTGGACCCCGCCGCGGACACCGGGCTCTGGTGGGCGCAGCTCGACAACGTTCGGGACCGATTGGCGTCGTTGCGCGATGCGATGCACGGGGGCGGCCCGACGTCGCACCCGGACGCGTCGTTGACCGACCTGATGGGGCGGGTCGATGACGGCCTTGCCCTGGCGGCCGCCGAGCGTGGGTCGTTCCGGCACGTCACGGCTGAAGAACCGAGCACCGTTCAGGTTGCCGGAGTGTCCGGGGCTGGCGGCCCCGTGACGGAGCCCGACCCGCCCGTGGTGAGCCTGGGCGACGCCACGAGCACCTCGCGGCGTCCTGCCACTGACCCCGCCGATCTGCCGGAGCCAGGTCCAAGCGTGGTCGAGCAGCACCCGCTGTCACCGACACCCGCCCGGCCCGGCCCGGTCGACCAAGCCCCAGCCACCCCGGCCACGGACTCCGTAACACCGCCAGCAGACCCCGCGGTACCGGCGACGGACGCTGCCGTGACCCCGGCAGCAGACCCTGCGGCGCCGACGGCGGACGCTGCCGTGATCGCCGGAGGCTGGAAGAGGAGCAAGCCCGGTCGGTTCGAGGCTGGTAGTACGGCGTCCCGGTGGCGGCACGCGCCGAGCGAGGCGGAGCGGGAGCAACTCCGGGTGCTCTCTGCCGAGCTGCGGGGCGTATCGAACGGGGCACAGCGTCCGCACAAGGAGCTCGTGGACGCGGCGGGCCGGTTGCGGGATGCGGGCGCCCTGCGGGATCTGCACGGTGGCGCGCATCGCGGCGAGGTGGTGCTGCGCGACCTGGCCCGGCACGACGTGCCCACCGGCGTGGCGGAGCAGCTGATGCTGCACGTGCGGTCCACGACCGGCACGTCGGAGGTGTTGGGCAGCGTGGACCGGGCGGTGCGCAGCTTCGTCGCGCAGCCGGGCCCCGCGCAGCCGGGCATTCTTCAGGTGGGTGAACTACAGGACGGCGTGCTGTCGGTGGGTGCGCCGCCGGAGGGCTCGCAAAAGGTCATCGCGGCCGACATCCAACGGATACCGGTGCGGGTGGTCGATCCGGGTGAGTGGGATCTGCCGACCCATACGAGCGTCGAGGTCGTGTCGGTCAACGGCGAGCCGGAGCTGCGGGTGCGCGGTGACGCCAGCGAGGCGTCGATTGCCATCGGGGTGGCCGGCGAGCTGACGCGGTGGGCGTATCGGCGGACGTTCCCGCAGACCAGCCCGGAGGACCTGCGGGCGCGGTCGTTGTTGGCGCAGCACGAGGCGGTGCGTCGGCTGTACTTCCAGGGCCGGCGGTTCGGGTTGCGGCGGGCGAAGCGGTGGGTGAAGACGTCCACCGGCTGGCTGACCGGCGCCGGCCGGGTCGTTCGTGGTGAGTGGAGCCGGATCGACACGCAGCTCCGGCAGCTACCGATCGGCACCCAGGACCAGCGCGACCAGCAGGGCCAGCAGCAGGACCAGCAGGGTCGACGGCGCCCTGCCGGGTTGAGTGAGGAGGTCCGGCAGCAGGTCGCCGCAGTGGTCGGCCGGCGGGAGGGGATCCGTGTCCAGGGTCCGTTGTCGGACAAGCCGCCACTGGTCGAGCATGTGGTGCGCCGCGGCTGGGCGACGGCCACCGTCCTGCAGACGGCGACCGCTGGTGTGTTGGCGGGTCGGGCGCCCGGCCTGATCGCGAACAGCGCGGTCAGCGCCACGGTGTTCAACGCTACTCAGGCGTACTCCGATGGTGCGGCGGCGAACATCGCCGCCGGTGGTGGGCCGCCGAAGGCCACCCTCGTCGCGCCGAAGGCCGGTCCGGCGGGTCGGTACAGCGCGCCGGGGTTCGGCCTGCCGACGCCGCAGTTGACGAAGCGGTTCCCGGCGGCGAGCACGAGTTCGACGGCGGCGTTGCTGATGACCGGTGGCTTGACCGGCAACTGGGAGATCGGGGCCGCCGCGCTGGGCATGCAGGCCGGGCAGAGCCTGGTGGCCGGTGCCGGTTCGGACTGGGTGTTCGATCGGCCGGAAGCGGAGGCGAAGGGCAGATTCGATCACTACCGTAAGCACACCCCGGACCATCGGCGCAACATGTGGGCCGAAATGGCGTACCACCACACCCGGGAGATGTACGAGCGGTGGGTCGAGGCCCGTCGGCGGGACGTGCCGGACGATCTGGACGGGACGTCCCGGCAGCAGCTGACCGACCTGGCCGCCGAGCTGGACGCGATGGACAAGTCCATCGAGGCGGAGGTCAACAACAAGATCGGCGATCTGCACACGCGGCGGTCGCTGGCGAAGCGGTTCTTGGAGACGTTCCGGCCCTCGTCGCCGGCATCGCAGAGCTACGACCTGATCGATCGTGGGGTGCCCGACGGCCGTCCGCAGGTGTGGCACAACGCCACCCGCGTCGGGGTGCAGCACGCCGGGGCCCAGATTCCGTCGGTGACGTTGGCGCATGTGCTGGGTAACGCGGTCGGGCTCGCCGACACCAGCATCATCGGCGCGGCGCTGCGGGGTATCGGCTACGGCGCGGGGTGGAGCCTGGCCAAGGACATCGAGTTCCGTGACGCCGTCGCGCTGGCCGCCTGGGACGCCCGCTACCAGTTGCGCGAGACCAGCAGACTGCTGCGCGCGATGGCCGAGGGCAGGACCGACGTCGAACTGCTCCCGATGCCTGACGCGACCCAACGCCCGGACTGGCAGCGTCTCTCCGAGACGGCCGCCCTGGTCCGCCACCAGAAGGAGATCAACCGGGGTATCGGCCGGCCGAAGGAAGCCTGGTGGTTCCACCAACTGAGCTACAAGCACATCCCGGCGATGGTCGGGCAGAGCGTCGGGTACGGCGTCGCCGCCGGGGTGGGCTTCCTCGCCACCGGCCCGGTCGTCCCCGCGCTGATCGCGACGGGTGTCGCCGCCCAGGCCGCCACCGCCGCCGGCGAGACCTTCGTGCGCGTCAACGAACCCCTCTACCGACAGGTCGTCCGTCAGAGAGCCGCCCAGGAGCAGGTCAACCGTCTCCCCTGGACCACTGACGAGTTCGTCGACAACATCACCCAGTACGGCACCCAGGCGGTAGCCGAGAACAAAAAGATCGTCCCCGTCACCATCCCGACGCCCGACCGCAGCAGGAACATCGTCTACCGCTTCGGCGACGCGTCACAGTCGTACGTGATCGGTCTGGGCCGGTCGGCCACGGTCGGCCTCCGCCGACTCAGCTCCCGCATCGCGGACATCGGGCACACCGGCGAGCCGCTGCGCATGCTCACCCGCCGCGCCGAGCCGGTCGACGGTCAACCCCGCGACGGCGGCGGTAGGCCCCCCGCCATCGTGCGGCCCACCGCCACCGATCGGGCCGCGGTGACCCGGCTCAACGAGATCCTCACCGACCTCGACGCCAGCACCAACCCCCGCAACACGGCCCGCGAGGACCTCGACCCCGATCGGCTCCGCGCCGAACTCGCCGTCCTGCTCGACGAACTGGGACTCCGCACCGAACAGCCGGGCTCAGCGGCCCGCTGGCAGGCCGTGGTGGACAACCTCCGTACCCACCACGCCCGGAACGCCGTCGGCGACACGCACCTCGACGAGCTGCGCGGTATCCGCCTGAACGACCAGGACACCGCCACCGCAGCACCACGCGACGCGATCATCAAGCAGCGGACCACGCAACGCGAACAGCTCTGGTCCGCGATCGGCCAGGTCGAACAACCCCCGACCAGAAACCGGATCTGGTACGACGTGCTCGCCGACGACCGGCTGCACGTCCGCGTGGAGGGCTCCCTCTCCGCGACGATCACCGTCACCGCCGACGCTTCGGTGCCGCACGCCAGCATCACCCACCGCCCCGACGACGGGGGTAGGAAGGACCGCACGCCGTACACGCTGAAGGTCAACCCGACCGTCCTGGCCGACCCGAACGAGCTGGCCCGGGTCCTCACCGAGGCCACCAGCAGCATCCGGCGCAACCCGCCCGGGTTGCGGCAGAGGCTCACCCACTACTGGTCGTTCACGACGCCCATCAACCCCCCGTCCGCCACCGCGCAGGCGACTCCCAGCGCACCGGCACGGCCACGACGCCTCACCAAGCGCAACCCGCAGCACATGACCACCTTCGGCCGACGCCAGGGCCGGACCACCGACGCGCAGACGCGCAGCGGACGAGGTGCCCTACCGCACGCGACCGAGGCGCACGAGATGACCAGCCCCGCCGACTGGGGTAGGGGGCAGGTCGGTCACGGTTGGCTGCACTCGGGATTCAGCAGGAAGATCAACGGCAATCCGAGTGATGCGGACGTCCGGTCGGCGTACCCGTGGTTGCCGAAGGTGAATCCGGAACGCGAGCGGGCAGACGTGTTCGCGACGAACTGCGTGATCACCGCCATCGCGACGGACCTGTCGCTGCGGGAGGGCGTGCCACATCAGGCCAGTGGCACCACCCCGTTGCCCGCCCAGGACCTGTTGAACTATCAGCGTCAGCAACTCGCGATCGGGAAGGACGCCGAGGGGCGGATCTACCGGGTCCGTGACATCTCGTCGGTGCGGAAGGCACTGAGCAGCGCTCCGGAGGGTGCGGCCCGTGGGTTGGTGGTGGTGCGGAAGTCCCCGAAGGAGACCGCCCACGTGTTCAACGTGGTGCGCGACGCCAACGGCTCGGTGTACTTCCTGGACGGGCAGTCGGGTCGGCCGGCCCGGCTGCCCAGCGGCAGCGAGTTGACCGTCGACTTCCTGCCCCTGACCGCGAACATCGCCAGGCCGGACGGGTCGAACATGCTCACCGGGGACTGGCTCACCTTCGACGTCGGCGTACGCGGGCAGCGCGGCGAATCGTCGCCGCCGCCGTCCAGGCCCGCCGCGAGCGCGGTCGGGCACCGGATGCGGAACGCGGATGACGCGCTGGAATTGATGGCGGAGCGGGTCCGGCCGTTGCAGGAGTATCTGCAGCGGGTGGGGGCGGAAGTCACCCGACCAGAAGCTGATCTTGTGCTCATGGCGTCCGGCGATCGGGTGTGGGCGGAGGTTCGGGTGCCGGGTCGGGTCGAGCCGGTCAGCTTCGGCCTGGATTCCTCGGGAAGTTTCCTCCTCGACCCGTCGTCGAGGGTGCTCGCGACGATCCGGGTCAGCCCGGCGCAGCTGATGGACGCGGTCCTGTTCAGCTTCGAGAACTCCGATCTGTGGATGAGCTCGCTGCTGGAGGGCAACCCGGAGTTCGTACGGAGGTTCGCGAAGGCATCGGTGGGTCATCGGATCACCGACGCCTCGATGGACGCCTCGGTGCCGGAGTTCGTCACGTCGATGACGCAGCACTCCAGCCGGACGTGGTCCGATGCGGCGAACCCGGTCACCAGTCTGGATGGTTCGGACACGACGAGGTTGGCGTTCGCCCGAGGCTCCCTGGCATCCAGTGGCGAGCGGGGGAGCGCGGCCCTGTCCTGGGCCCGTCACCAGGTGGCGCTCGACCATCAGCGTCCCGTGGTGGGGCAGGGGCAGCTCACCACCGACAGCCAGCGCGCCCAGTTCGGATTGCTCGACTCGTTCGCCGCGCTGGTGGCGGCGGAGTACGTCGCCAACGGTGAGAGCGCGGCGGTGCAGGTGTCCCAACGCCTGGGGCGGAACTACGGCACGCTCCGCAACTTCACCCTGCTTCCCCCGCCGAGCGGGGAACTCGCGTTCGACGGCTCCCAGTCCCAGGATTGGGTGGAGAAGTTCATCGATCTCGCTCGGCCGTTGCGAGAGCATGCCGAGCGCGAGATCGAAAGTCCGGCCGATGACATCGAGCTTGTCCTGTTGGCCGCACCGTCTCGGATGGTGGCCAACGACGTACCGATCAGTCCGGGGCACGCGGTGGTCGCGATCAGGCTTCCGGACGGAGCCCAGGTGGCCCTCGGGTTCTATCCGAACGAGGGCTTCTTCGGTGCGAAGGGCGCGATCCACGATGACGGGGGTTACGTGTCGGCCCGGCATGCCCGGGTTCTCGGCACCTACCGCATCAACGCGCAACAACTCCGGGATGCGTACCTGTTCGCGGCGGAGGGCTCCGACGCGAACTACCACCTGCTGAACAGCAACTGTGTGGTCTTCGCGACGAGGCTCGTCGGTGCGGCGCTCGGACATCCCGTCGTCGACGCGTCGGTCACCACGCCGGACGCGCTCATCGCCGAGCTCAGCCCCGACTCGGCATCGGACTGGGTGGACAGCAGCACCAGGGATCAGGTCCGGCTGCGGCAGTCGCACGGGGAACAACTCGTGTCCTCCCGGACCTACCTCGACCTGGTGGGGCACCGCACCGACGCGTACCGCGACGCGATCGCCTGGGCGAGGTTCCAGGTGGCGATCGACCACCAGCGTCCGCTGGTGACGCACAACCCCACCGACCGGCAGATCAGCCAGTTCGCGCTGATCGATCTGTTCACCACGCTCCTCGCCGCCGAGTTCCACGCCAACGGCGAGGACGCCGCCAGAGCGCTGTCGCAGGAACTCGGCTACGCCTACGGCACGCTGCGCCACCCGAACCCGTCCGATAGCGTCGTCAGCCACGTGCTCGGAGTGGACCGCCGGCAGACCCCGCCGGTCGGGCCGCACCCGATCCAGGGGGCCGACGATGCTTCCGAGGTCGTGTTCGATGCGGGCGACGCTTTCGAGTACGAGGTCGAGCACCACTCCTCCGGCCCGGCCGACGCATCCGGCTCCCGGTCGCCGTCGTCGAGGCCGCTCACCGCGGCGTCGGCGCGGGTGGGGGTCGGGGCGTCCGCACTGAGCCGGCTGGACGCCCTGGCCGCAGAGCGGTATCCGGCGGGAGTGTCGTCGCTGCCCGGCCCGGCGCCGGCGTTCCAAAACACCGAGCAGTGGAGTCGTACGCCGTCCTGGGCGGCGGTCGACGCGGCAGTACGGAACGCGGGGCCAGGTGGCACGGCGTTCGTGGTGTCGACGCGGCGGGACGGCAGCGAGCACGGCTTCGCCGTACACCACACCTCGGACGGCGCGATCGTCCGGGTGGACCTGCCCGAGGCCCGTCCCCAGCTGGACCGGTCGGAGCATCCGGAATCCCCGGCCGTGGCACGGGTGCTGGTGGTCGACGCGCACGGTGACCAGGTCACGGGGGCGCTGCCCTCGACCGGCGACTTCGTCGCGGGGACACCGACGGTTCGTGATGACGCGGCGGCGCGTCAGGCGTTCGACTGGCTGGATTCGGTGAACCCGCAGGACTCGCGTACGAACTGTGTCCTGACCGCACTGGTGTCGGACATGAGCTACCGAGAGTCGGCCCGGGTTCTGGCGCCGATCGACTCGGAGCAACCCGAGGCCGACCTGGTGAACTATCAGCGGCAGCGGCTCGGTCTGTCGGACGAGGTTCATCCGCCGGCCTTCCGAACGGACCCGGGGTCGATCCGGGCGGCGATGGAGCGGGCCGGGGACGGCGCGCGGGGGATCGTGTTGGTGCGCGCCTCGACGCCGGGCGGCGGTGCCACGACGGCACATGCCTTCAACGTGGTTCGGCATCAGGGTGCGGTCGTCTTCCTCGACGGACAGCGGGGTGGCCTGGCCCAGGTGCCGGAGGGCTACAACGAGTGGATCTTCCTTCCGCTGACCAGGGGCATCCCCGAGCCGGGCAACTCGGATCGGGTCGCATCGTCGGAGTTGGACGGTGCGGCGGGGGCCATCGGTCTGGAGGGTGAGGAGAACACCGCCGTCATCTTCCCTCCGGGTGCGGACCTGCCGCACACCGGTACCGTGTTGGCGAGGAGGAAATCAGGCCCGGGCGTCGAGTCCTTCTATGACATAGAAGCAACGGTGGACAAGCGTCAATTCTTCGTTGACGAAACGGATGGCCTGCTCTACGAAGATCCTTTCCTGGATGACGATTCGGGTCTCCGGATGCGTCGCGGTGCGTGGGAAGATTTCTGGATCATCGAGACCGTCACAAGTCCGACGATGGTTACCGCAGGTGACGCGGGAAGAGCGAGCTGGTCCGACGTCTATTCCGAGTATCGGGAAGCTCTGTCCCGGACATTCGGAGCGCCCCGGCTGAACCGGAAGGCACAGGGCATGCCGGGCTTGCCGATCGAGGATGTCTACCCTTCCGACGACGGTTGGGTCATCACCGAAATGGGCAAGGGCGTTCAGTTGTTCACGGCTCACCCGACTGACCGCGTCTACGTGCAGTGGACCGTCGGTGTTCCGCTCGACGACGGTCTCGGCTTCGTGCGGTGGCTTCTGGAGGACGACCGTACCTTCATGCCGATTCAACGGCAGCTTTTGGAAGCTGGCATGGAATTTGGTCGCAAGGTCACTGCTGGCTACCTCGGCGTGCCGCCGGGCGATGTGGAGAGACACCTGGGCGTTCCTGGTGTGTCAGCGCTCTGGTCGTTCATGGTGCACACCTACACGCATACCGCAGCCTTGACTGTGGATGCGAACTATCATTCTTACGGTCTCACCAAAAACCTGCTCGCGGTTGGCGCGCGGAACCCGCTTATGGTGATCAGGGCTGGACAGCGAGCTGAGATCCGCGCCTACCTGGAATCTCAAGCTGATTCGATCAAGGCTGCTTTCGTCGCCGATTTCACCGAGCATCGTACAGAACTTGACCACTCCCTCCGTGCGAATTACTCGGCGAGGCCCAGGGCGATCAGGGGTGATCGTGTTCTCGGCGCAGTGGTACCGCACGAGAGGTTCACCGTCGGTGATTATCTCGATAATGCGCTTCTTGGCGACCCCGGCGTAATCGTGACGCAATATCAGGCCGTCGGGTTGAACAACAATGAACGCGCCTTTCTTCGTCTCGACAACAACCAGCGGCGCCTGGAGAGTTCGGTAATCTACGAAGTTCGCAACTTCCGGCGTCCTGAGGTGACGCCGGCCGAGATCGACGTTCATCGGCGCGAGTTCGTCGATCATATTCGTGGGCTCCGGCATCAGCGCGAGATGGCCGATCGAGTGCCTTCGGGTGGTCCGAGGCAACAGGTTGCCCCGTCCCGTGGGTCGGGCGCGGTGCGGCCGTTGCCGCCGCAGCCAGGCGGGACTGGAACGTCTGTCCCGCCTGTCACGGGTGGCGTGACGACGGGTTCCGCGCTGAGCAGTGACAGCGAGCGCAGGCGACAGGCGCAGCAGCGCTCGGCTCTGGGGCGGCTGCCGTATCCGTTGCCGGTCATGGGTGTGGTCGCGGCCTCCGGGGGCAACGACGTCTCGTCGTACGTGACGGGCGGGAGTGGTGGGCCCTCGTCTGAGGCGAGGGCGCCGAGGCGTCTGCCGCCGCCGCCACGGCCGACGCCGCCGGTGCCGACACCGCGCAGTCTTCCCGTGCCACCGCCGCGGGCTCTTCCGGTGCCGTCGACGAACGTGCCGCTCAGAGACGCTGCATTCGTGGCCGAGGTACATGCGCACCTGCGTCGGCTCGGGTATCCGGCGACGGTGGATGCGCAGACGGTGGCGAATCACGCCCGGACGGTGGACGACCAACTTGTGGGGCGCAGGCTCCAGGCCGAGGTAGCGGAGAAGACCGCGATCCACATCCTGACGGGACGCATTTACCCGCTCCTCGGCGGCATCCCTCAGGCCAGCGGTAGCGGTAGCGGCAGCGGACAGTCGTCCTCGGGAACAACCTCGCCGGTGCCGGATTCCGACTCGGATCAGAGCGACGATGCCGTCGTGCGGGTGGAACTCCGCGTTGCCGAGGGCAGGCTGGTGGTCCCCGCCGAGGCCGAGGATGCCCTCGTCCGGCCGGTGCGTCGACTCGCCGAGCAGATGTGGCGCGACCGTGACGAGCAGGAAGCCGCGCCGACGCTGCACTACTACTACCATCCGTCGACCCAGGAGCCCGGACGAACGACCCACTCACAGGTTGTCGAGCGATGGATCGTGCAGGAGGTCCAGCGGCAGATCGAAGATCTGGCGCTGTCCTCCGGTGAGCTCGACCCCGGCGTGGACGCCCGTGATGTGGCTGCGGCGTTGTCGGAGGATGTGTTCGGCGTTTCCCATGCTGATCCGGACGTGCCGGTCGGGCCGGTATTCGTCGACTTCCGGGCGGTCTCTTCGCCGTCGGACACCGACGACGATGTCCCGATGTCCGACAGTTCGGACGATGTCGGAGTGGACTCCCCATCGGCCCCGAGCGCCGGAACCATTGTGCGATTCGAGACGGGAAACTCTGCCGGCGGCAGCAGACCTCTGCTGACCATGGCCTCGGCCGATGCCCTCGCGTCGCGCGTGCGGCCACTTGTCGAGTACGGATGGCGGCATCGCCTACGCGGTGGGCAACTGAACCTGGATATCACGTACCACCGGTCCCAGGTCGGCGAGCAGCCGGCCGGCGAGCCCGCACGCGGCGATGCCCTGGTCGACGAGTCCGGCCTGGCTCGCACGGTGCAGCAGTGGATTCAGACCCAGGCTGAGCGGCGGCTTCAGGAACTGGCGTCGTCCTCGGGCCTCGCCTACAGCGAAGAAGACGGTCGACAATTCGTCCAGGGCTCGCTGATTGTCCGCCTCCGTCCTGACCCGGCCATGCCGGCCGGGTCCGTGCTGGCCGAGTTCGACGACGTCGATGTGCTGACGACCCTGGCCGACGCGGCGGAGACCTCCGCCGACGATACCGACGAAGCCCTTGTGCGGTGGCCGGACTGGGATGCGGCCGCAAGGTCCACGGCTCCCGGTGACGCTCCAGTGGCGGGGTTGGTTGGCAGTTCAGCCGACGAGGCGCGGTCGGTGCCCGGAAAGGCTGCGTCGAGTCAGCCGCTGCGTCGTGTGGGTAGCCGCGTCTGGGTCGTGCCGCCGCCGTTCGAGACCGAGGGGCAGCGGGCGTTCGTGGCACCTGATGGGGTGCCCGACGACGTGGTCCTGGTCGGCGCCGCGGTGCGCGAGCAACCCGGCGGAGCGGTATTGCTGGGGTCGCACGCGAACGGTGGTTCGCTGACCGCGGAACGTCTCCTCGATCAGCTGGCGAACCGGGACGTCTTCCAGCTGAGCGCCGACGACGACGCAGACGCGGGCACGAGGGGTCTGCCTGTCCTCGTGCTGATGTTGCACGGCCCGGAGAACGCGGTAGAACGATTCGGAAGGAGACTGCAGGCCGAGATCGTCGACCGGCAGTTCTGGGGACAGCCGACGCCGGCAGGGCTGGTCATCGGATCGTACGTCGGGCAGCTGGTGGTCTGGCGGCCGTACCTCGACCACGGCCCTGGGGAGCCAACCGTTTCGCCGCGCCACTCGGTGATGATGGTGAGCGATGCCGCTGTCGACGTGCCGGCGTTGCTGCGCCGACGCCTGGAGGGCGAGGGGATCGGGTTCAGTGACCTGACCCTGGCAAGTCTGGTGCAGGCGCGGTTGGGATGGGATTCGGTCTGGGATCCGCCACCTCCGCCGTCGTACGGATCGGCCGGTTCTTCAGCGGTCCCGACCAGCGTCCTGGCCGAGGTGCGGGTGCCGCTGCCGGCGGGTCTGCCCAGCTCTGCCGTGCTCGGCGAGGTGCGGGGCTGGCTGCGGGACGGGCGAGTACTGCCGGTGGTGCCAGCGGACGGGCGCACGGTGTCGGTTCGGGTCGGGCCGGGTCTTGTCGCGCCGGTCTATCGGCTCCGCGCCACTGCCGACCGCCCCTCTCGGGACGTGTTCGTTCTGCACGGCACGAGGGAGAGGGCGCAGAGCGAAGGGCGCCTTCGGTCCGTACCGGTCTGGGTGAACCAGTTCGACGACGGTCTGGTCATCGTGCGGATGCCCACGTCGATGGCCGACTTCAACCTCGACTACCTCGCGCCGTCCGTCGAGGAGCGCCTCGTCGTCGAGCCGGGTGAGTTGAGCGCCGATGGTACGAGGATTCGGAACGCCGCGCCGCGCGATTCAGGGGACGCGACCTGGCTTACCGCCGACGAATACCGCCGGCGTCTGATGGCTGACCCGGCCGGGACACCCCCGATCGTGGTGTTGATCCAGCCGTTCCGGTCCGTCCACGGGGCGCGCCTGGCTCCCTTCGTCACTGACCTCTCCCGCCATGCGATGGTGCTGACGTCGCATCGGGAGTGGCAGGATTGGACGCGAGATCGCGACGGCGACACGGTCGAGCCAGGGTGGCGGTGGTGGTGGACGCTCCGGCGGCCCGGTGGCGGGCCGGTCCGCGGGGACGAGCCCGACAATCTTCCGACGATGGTGCACAGGGCGGCTCGCGAGGAGTCGCCTGATTTCGACTCGGCGTTGAATGCGTTCGTACTGGGGGAAGTGGAGCCGCCGGACGTCGCAGTGGCGCGCCGCGCGTTCTTCGAGGGTGAGCGCCCGACGGTCAGTGTGGTGACCGTCCGCCTGGAGGTCGACGCAGGGCAGGTGGAGCAGTGGCTTCGTACCTCGCCCCGGGCGGCCGTGGTCCCCAGCTTCGCCGCCCGCGACAGCCACTTCTCTCCGGAGAGACTGTCCAGTCAGTTCTCCGGTGTCAGCATCACGATCCCCGTGCGGTATGTAGCTGTCCCTCCCGGCAGGCCGGGCCTCTACGTGCTCGACACCGCGGCGTTGGCGCGTGATCTGATCTCGATCGCGCCTGCCGCTGGGGAGCGCTCGCGTTACATCGTCACCCTGCGCGGAGACGAGCCCCCGGCATACGAGGTGGGCGTGCCGGACGGTACCGACACCCCTGCACATGCCATCTCGGACATGGTCAGCGAGTCGCTACCACCTGTCGCGTTCGACGAGAGGTCGATGGCAGACGATCTCTGGCGGATAGGGCGATCTCTAACGAGCCTGGGCGCGCCGCCCGGAGCTCTGCAGGCTGGTGTCACCACCGCCTCGCTGGCGGACCTTCAGTCGCTGGCTGCCGGGGCGGTGACGATGGTGCTGGTGACGCCGCCAGATGGTGAGGGTCGTCTCTTCCTGGTGGTCCGGGAGGAGGACGGTCGGATCTACCTGATTGATGGGGATGTTCCCGCAGATTCCCCAGGTCGGTTCGTCGATATCACGGACGTGGTGGATGACGCGCAGCCGCCGCCGGCGATCCTGGCCGATGGACTGGCGCTGAATCTTGATGCGGAGCATCGGCTCCGGCAGTTCGACATCCCCGATCAGGCAGTGCGGACACGCGATCTCCAGAACGGGCTCGACCGTGACGAATTCGTGAACGATCTGCGGTCCGGGCTGGCGGTTCCCGCGGGCGTCGTCGCTTCCCAGGATCGGCGTAACCACCTGGCGCGGGTCGCGAGCGCGACCAGGTGGTGGTTGGGTACGAGGTCCGGAGATCGGCTGGACGGGTTGTTCACCGCGGTGCGCGGTGTCGAGGCGCGGCTCGGGCTGGGCGGCCCCGACGGGTCTTCGTTGCTTGACCTGCAGGACATCGCCGACGTGCTGGTCGGCGTCCACGAGGCGGCGGTCGCAACCGGTCGGACCCTGACGGGCCGGGGTCTGGACCGCATCGACATGGCTCTTCGGGCGCTTGACGATCTGTCCAACGACCTGCGGCACGTACCGCAGTCGCCGGACGTCGAGGAACACCTGCGGCAGGCACGGCATTTCGCGCAGGCCCTGTCGTCCCAACTCGAGTCCGTGCGCGGTCGCCGGGGCATGCCCGAGGCGTCGGATGTGCAGCAACGGGCCGATGTTCCGGAAGGAATCCCCGACGCCGACTTCGTACGCCAGGTCAATCGTCACCTGGCGAGCCTGCGGCATCCCCCGGTAGGCCCAGCTCGGATCGCGGCGGCACGTGCCGCGGTCAGATCGGCGAGGCCGGGGCCGACGCCCGAGCACCAGCTGGCGTACTGGGCGGCCCAGCACATCACGTTCGGTTACCTGCCCGGGTTGCCTGGTGGAAGCCGCCGCGCCGACGCCGAGGAACACCTCTCCGACCTCGGCAGCGACGCTGCCGGACTGGGGCCGGTGGCAGGTTCGGCGTCGGAATCGTCGATCCCTTCGGCGGCTCAGAGCGACGACAGCACCGCCGACCTCTCGCGGGACGCGTCCACGTCCGGAGAGCCCCTCCTTGTCGAGATGCCGAGCCCGCCCGTCGCGTCGGTGGACGGTCCGGCTGTCTACCTCACCACGCGGGTGGGGGAGTTCGGCGACCCGATCGAGGGCCTGCGGGTCCAGCTTCCCGCGACGAGGGCGTACCGGGCCGAGGCAGAGCTGACCGCGGGCGACGACAACATCGCGCTTGTCGTACACCCCCTGGCGTCGCTGCCCGAGGGAGCCGGGCCGGTGTCGCTGGACCCGCGCGCCAGCTACGAGATCCATTCCGCCAAGTGGGACGACGACGCCGGGTTGGTGCGGGTCGAACTGCTGGAGATCTCCCGCTCGGCACCGGATGAACGGGCCAACAGGCCGACCGAGATGCCCTGGATGCCGTTGCGGGCCGACGGGCCGTTGTCCGTGGCGCAGGTCCGAGTGCCGCAGGACGCGGACCTGGTGACGGCGGCGCAGGCCACCCGGCTGCGTTGGCAGGGGTGGAGATTCGTGCCGTCGGTCTTCCTGGTCGAGGATGACCTGAACTCGGTGTTGAACGCGGCCGGCGTGCAGGATGTCGGGGATCACCGGGAATTCATGCGAAGCCGCTTCGCCGACATTGGTCTGTCGCCGACCGACGTCGGATTGCCCGCGGACGCCGACCTGGCCGAGGTGTTGCGGGGGCCGGAGGCCGAGGCCCTGGTGCCGGTCCTGATCTCCATCGCTCATTCGATGGCGGTCGTGGTGGTTCGTCCGGACGGTTCCCTGATTCGCTTCGGAGAGTCGGCTGATCCCGATACGCCGACGGTGGTCCTGGTGCAGACCCCGCGTGGGCTCCGGCCGGTCCTACCGGACACGATGGTGGCGGCTCCTGAGCCGGCCATCCGGAAGCTCAGGGCAGACATGGCGGATCCGGAGCTGGTCGACGATGCGTTCGACCTGTCCCGAGACACCGTCGAGTCGGTGAACGGCCACCTCGCTGGCCTCCAGCGCAAACCGGTGAGTCGAGCCCGTATTGCGCGGGCGCGCAGGGTGGTTGCGCGAAATGCCGGCGCGCTCGATGACGACGTCCTGAGCAGGCGGGTCGCCGTTGACATCTACCGCGACAGTTCCACGCGGATCCCGCCTGAGTCGGATCTGGAACCGGGTGCGGTAGGGGAAGGGACGCTGAGGGCGATCAGGAACTGGGTGACCACGGCGACAAGTGATCTGGTACTGGATTCGCTGTGGCCCGGTGGCCCGGACGAGAACGGCTCACACCTGACGGTGGAACTTGCCGGCACCTACCTGAACCTGCCCGTCCGCACGATCCGCACGGCCAATGGCGAAGAGTTGGCGCTTCGAACCCGAGGCGAATGGCTGGAGGCTGTCCTTCACCGCGAACTCAACCTGCATCTGACCCGATGGGCACAGCGAAAAGGCTCAGCGTTGGCCCCGCGGGTGAGGGTGCGGGTGACCCACGAGAGTTCGGCGCAGGGCGAGCCGGCTGGCCTCATGTTGAGGCTCTCCGGCTGGGAACCTGTCTTCTTTGAAGTGCCCCCGTTTTCGACACCCAGGGCAAGGTCGGGGGGCGCGCTCCCGCCGAGGGCCGCGGCCACTGTGCAGACGGTGGCTGATGTGATGGCGGCAGCCGCGGTGAGAAATTACCAGGCGGCAAAGGGCGACGCGGTACGTGATTCGCTGGTCACGTTCACCGGGCTGGGCGCTTCCTCCGACGACCGCGACGACAGCGTTCGTACGAATGTGGATGCCATGGTGGCGGAGTTCTCGCGCATCCTTCCCCGCTCTGTCGATGCGCAGTTCCGTCGCCGGGGGAGAGGCGACTACTCCGAGGCCGAGTTCCAGGTCGTCGTGGCGTCCATCGGCGTCGAGACGGCAGTCCTGCCGTCGGAATCGGAGAAGTTCACCCGAATCAACGTCTGGTCATCGGTGCCGCGCACCCCGGATGAGCGGACGTCGAACCCGGTGACGACCGAAGTGCGTCCCTGGCAGGGCGACCCGCCGCAGGAGGTGTTGACGTCGGTCCGGAAGGTCGTCGGCGAGGTCGCGCAGCTTGCCGTCCGGGCGCACGCGCAAGCCGGCGCGACGGCCGGAGCAGAGCCGGACGCGCTCAGCAGACCCGAGGTCGTTGTCATCGGGCAGTACCAGCCCGGCGCGCAGCTCGCTGTCCTCAGCAGTGCCCGCAGGCTTCAGCAGCTCTTCCGGCAGGAACTTGCTGCTGCCGTACGCGAAACCCTCAGGGCGGAGTCGACGCCTGCCGTGACCGACCCGGCTTCGCCCGCCGACGTCGAGGCCGTGGTGCGGACCGTCCGCTTCGATGTCGAGGGACGGCGCGCGCCGGTCGGGTCCGTGGAACAACCGCCACTTCTGATCAAGGTCACGCCACCACCTCTGCAGCCACCGATCAGGGACGAGAGCGCACCGGTACAGGATTACCTGAGTACCTGGAACCGCAGCCGCGTGCGTGTTCTCGACGACGACGGATGGTGGCGGGCCGGCCGACCTGAACGTCCAGGTCATGCCCCACTGTCGCCGGCCCGGGGTGTGGATGACATCGCCGAGGCGTTGCCGCCTGAGTCGTTCCGTACGGTCCGGCCCGAGGTCGTGGAGGTGACCGATCCCATCGGCCAACGGAGGATGCTGGGCAGGGCGTCGGCTCAGACGGCCTATGACGTGGCCCGGGTGGAGGTGTCCGACCACGGCGCGAAAGGCGGTCCCGTACGCACGACGGAGGTTCGTGTCTTCCGGCTACGGCTGTTCCTGCACCCCGGGGAGGGTGTGACACAGCAGGACGTCGCGGACCTGAAGTGGCACGCGCAGCGGGCGGTACGGCAGATGAACGAGCTGTTGCGGTTGCCCGCAGGGCCATCCGATCCGTCGACACCCGACGTCGCGGGCGACCAGTTCCATCTCCAGGTGCAGTTCACCCGCAGGAGCTCCGACGCGCTGCAGGTCATCCACGTGCCGCTGAGGATGCAGGACGACGCCGTCGCAAACTCCGCAACCTGGCCGGTGAGCCTTCTAGAACGCCGAAGCTGGATGGACGCCGACGCCGGACAGGAGGCGCTCGATACGACCATCCAAAGCACCCTGTTGCACGAGATGCTGCATCTGGTGGGCCTCAGCGACGAATACGCCTCCTGGCGCAACCTGGGAGCAGGCGCGAACGAGGTCCGGCTCTTCGCCGTCGCCGTGCCGGGCCGACCAGCCTGGAGCGACCCAGATCGCCCAGCGCTCGAACGCATGCCACGTCGGACCGACGATCCCGGGCTGATGGGCTCCGAAGGTCCGTCTGACGATCCACGCAGCCCCATCGCGGTCCGCTACCTCACCCAGATGTGGCTGGCCCAGGAGAATGAGGGCATCGCGCCGTTGACCAGGGTCAGCCGGTCCGGCGGGGTCATTCGCGCGATCGAGCCGGCGACGCCGGACGGCACCACGTTCGTCCGCGAGGACGTCGTGAACGAGGTGCGGACGGAGTGGGCTGCGGCCGGGGACAGCGCTGCCGCCGACCGGGCGACGTACCTGAAGCACCTCGAGGCAGCGTTGGCCTGGTGGCCCGAGACCGGTTCCGGGAAGCACCTCGAGCGGCTGATCAGCACCGTGCGCGGTATCGAGAAGCTGCCCGGGCTGGGCAGCTCCGAGGACCAGCCTTCGCTGTTGGACGCGAAGGGAATCGCCACCGTCCTTGTCGGTATGCATGAGGCGGCGGGCACGGCCGGCTCGACCGTGGCGGGGCAGCGCGTCAACGCGGCCCGTCAGGCACTTGAGCGGCTGTCACAGAGGCTGAATGGCCTGCAGTCCACGTCCCTGGACGTCACGGCGCTCATCGAGCATGCACAACGGCTCACTCGGGACCTGTCGTCGCAGTTGCGGCCCGATCGCGCGGCGGCGAGCGCCCGAGAACCGTCCTCCCCGCACGTCACCGGCACGTCGACCGGGCACGCCCCGTCTCGTCCCACCGGCACCGTCGACACGACCGCGGAAACCCAGCATCCCCCGCAGCGCACCGCTGGTGAGCAGGCGCGGGACCAAGCGCTGCCTCGGCAGGTGGTGAACGGGGTGGTCGTCAACGCTGACCTGATTGCCGAGGTGCGGGCCCGGTTGCCCCACGACGGCCGCGACCGTGACCTGACCGTCCAGAGGGTCTCGGACATTGTCCGGACGGTGCTCGCAGATCGTCCGGGACTTCCCAGGCGGCCCCGTCGTTCGGTGGCGGCGTGGATCGTCGACCACGTCGAGCACGGGGAGGTGCCCGGACTGTTTGGTGGGGCACCCCATCGGCGCGCGGCCAGTGACGCCGCACCGCCCCCCACGGCACCCCAGGGCGCCAACCCACCCGTTGCCGGTCCGTCCGGCGTGTCCGGGCCGGTTCCCTCGATCCCGCCGCCCAACCCGCAGGGTGACACCCGGTTCGTGGCATGGAAAGCCAAGGGATTCACCCTCACCATCGACCAGGAGACCGGCGATGGAGCAGTCAGCCTTGACGATGAATCCGGAGCGACGGCACCACATCGTTCGATCCCGCTGTCGCCAGCAGAGGCGTCGGTGCTTAGGGAACTGATGATCGCCGCTGCCGAACCGGGCACGGACGGCGCAGAGAATCACGTCAGGCACGAAGACGTCGAGAAGATCGTTGGAGAGTGGCGTCGCAGGGACGACAGCACTCAGGATGCATTTACCACCATGTTCTCGCTGCGGAAGAAACTTGAACTGCTGCCCCACGGTCGTCCCTGGATCATGGCGACCCATCATCTCGGCTGGCGTCTGGCGGCCGCCTCGGAGGTGGTGGAGGATCACCGGACGGGTCTCCGGCTCACCTTCGGTAGAGACAACTACGTGGTCGCCAACGATCCCACCGGATCGGCGGCGCCGCGCCCGACTCGGTTCGCGCGCCAGGAGGCGGTAGTACTGGCGATGCTGATGGCGGCTTCCTCCGCGAAGCGCTTGGTGGCTGCCAGTGCGATCGATGCGGCGATCCTGACGGCGAGCCTGAATGCGGAGGTCACCCCAGCCAAGAGGCACCGTGTGCTGACCCAACTGAGGCGTACGCTCGAAAGAGCTGGTGATTTTCAGATTGAGCACCATGGCGGCAACTACGAGCTGCGACCCGGCGATACTCCCCGCGCGGGAAGGTACTTTGTGCCGGCCGAGTTCGCTGCCAATGGGGCTGCGGCGTCAACGGTGCCCGTAGCGCCGGGGTCGTTCGTCATGCCGGTGGCGTCGGCCGGTACCGCAGCGGACAGTGTGCACACCAACGATGCCGCAGGGCCGGTCGCCGCGCACAACCCGGTGGTGCCCGTCGAAGACGATGGCCGAACGCGCTTGGGGCGGGCTCGGGTAGCCATTTCCGGGTCGGGACTCAAGATCAATGGCACGACTGTTGAAGGTGTCTTTGTTCATGTTCCGGTCGACTCCGCTGGTGCCAGGAGGCAAGCGTTCTTGAATTGGGGCGAGTTGCAGACGTTCTCGCGTCTTACTCGTTTCATGGGCGCCCGCTTTACGCCTGCGACCTTGATGGGCATGATGGCTGGTACTCCCGGGTTGCCTACCGTCCCGACCGAGCATGACGTGGTGGGTTGGCTTCGGCTGTTGCGCACGAAGCTGGGATCGGAATGGGTCTTTACGGACGGCAAGGACTGGTGGGTCGAGCGGCCCTCCTTGCCGGCCCCGGCTGCGACGGGGTCCCCATCGGGGCCGGTCACCGCCCGTGGCGCCGATATCTCCTCCGGTGTGGCCGCGCCGAGTGACGATGCGCCGTCCGGTCGGGCAGATCCGTTACCGCACGGCGGCACCGGTGATGACGCACCTTCCATGACGGTGGACGAGATCGTCGCGTTCGTCGATCAACTGCCGAGAACCGACGGTGACGTGCCGATGTCAGGCGTGGATTCCATCGGACACCCGCAGGTGTCGTCTGACCTGCCCGGGGCCATCGCCCGATCCGAGGCGCAGCCGCAGTCGTTCACCACGGGCGGCCCCCTCGTCAACGACGGGGCACCGCAGGTGTCCGGTCCGCTTCCTGGATCGTCGTCGGGCACCGGCGTAGTCGACAGGTCAGGTTCGGTGGGAATTCGGACGGTCGCCGTGCCGCGTGACGGGTGGTGTGTCCTCAACTCCACCGTCATATCCGCGCCTGGACGGTTCGCGGAGTTGCTGCGCCGACCGGACCCCACCGAGCAGGGCCGGAGGGTGGCCGCCGACGATGAGCGCGCCGCCGTGTGGCTGTCGAACGTCGCCGAACACCACCACGAGCCCGGCGTCGCGGAGCGTGCCAGCACGGACCCCGAGTTGACTGGTGTGGTGAAGGCGGTCGCCGCTCGGCTCGCTCGTATGATCCGCGATCCGAGGGCGTTCAACCTCGATCCGGCCTTTACCGACGGCCCGATCAGACAAGCGCAGATGTGGGCCCCCGAGGACGCATTCACGCCCGTGGGCCTCGCCGACGCCGTCGATCGCTGGGACAACGAATGGGGCGGTCCGTACGGGGAGGCGTTCCTCCCGCTCGTCGCCAACGCGCTCGGTACGCCGATCCTCACCCACTACTCGGAGGCCGACGAAGCGGGGGAGGGTGAACTTACTGGTGACCGCGAGCACATGGCGCATCCGCCGCAGCCTCCGATCCACGTTCGGCGCACCGACGGGACCCACTGGGACGCGCGGGTCACCGGCGTGGCGCCACAGCAGAGCAGACCGTCGATCGCGGCCTTCGGAATCAGTCTGACCATTGATCCCCGTACCGGTGAAGGAACGGTCACTCACGACAAGTCCATCGGGCGGGCACCCACCGGTTCGGCTCCGGGGCGACGACGTGTCCTGCTCAGTAGCCTCCAGACGAAAGCGCTGGAGTTGCTGATCCGAGAAACCTCAGCTGGTCGCAGCATCCCCCACCCCGTACTGGCCGCTGCGCTCGAGGAACCGGCTGGACCTGCCGCCGCGAGAAGATCACGTGAGGGTCGTAAGAACGTCGTGCACAGCGTTCTTACCGGCTTGAAGGACAAGCTTGGCTCAATGGCGCACCCCAAGGTGGAAGTCTCATATCTGGGCGTTAAAGGCTATAAGCTGGTCGCCGCTCCGTTGCCGGGGGAGAAAACGGCGAGGAGGGCCGATGTGTGGCGTCTGATGAACACGATGGATGTTCAGGGCAGGAGCCTTCTCACCCCGGATGTGTTTTCCGTTGCACTGAGTCCGGAAGAGTTCCTGATGCTGCGGTTCCTCGTCGGCGTCAAGGGTGCGCCGCGAACGCCCCGGCAGATCATGAACGAAAGCATCGAGGTGCTCGGCGATGGCGGCACGGGCTTTGCCCGTGAGCGGACGGTGAACGATTGGCTGGTTGGTTTGCAGCGTCGGTTGGGATCCGAACGGATTCGCACGGACGGCGCACGGTGGTGGATCGAGAATCCCTCCGGGCGGGCTCCGGCATCCGCCGGGCCGTCGACGGCCCCGATCGTTGCCGGTGGGATGGATGTCCTCTCCCGGTTCGCCGTGCCTGGTGATGGACCCACCAGCCCTGTCCAGGGGGCGCCCGCCCGGGGTGGGGAGTCCAGCCGGGACGGTGTGGGCCCCGACGTCGGTGACGATGAGCGGTCGTCAAGCGACACCGACTCGTTGTTCGACGAGCCGGTCGCCGACGAGCCTGCTGGTGGGGCGGACCTCGTACCCCACGAAGGCGTCGAGCCTCCGAATGCCCCAAGCGTCGGTTCGTCTGATGTGCCGCCGCCGGTGGAGACCTTCCCTGACGTCACCGGCGATCTGGAGGCGGATCTCGAAGAGATTGCGGCGTTCCTCAATGAGCTGGAGCAGACCGTGCCGATGCCGGACGTGGATTTCACCGGGTATCCGCCGGAGTGGCCGGACCTGCCCGCGCCCACCGGGTGGCCCCAGGCGCAACCCGAGGCATTCACCACGAGCGACGCCTACCCCGACCAGTGGTATCCGGACCTGGAGTCGAACTACAGCTTCGGCGATCTACCGCAGATCCTGGCTCAGGATTTTTACGGACTCTTCCCGGTCTATCCCTATTCCGAGCCGGACAGCCTGACTGACGGCATCGCCGACGACAGGCAACCCGACGTTGATCGCGACCATCGATGACCATGGCCGGGTGTTGCCGATGCGGGCCGCCCGAAACGAGGTCCCGGTGACGTCGGACGGGGCGTGGTGGACGGCCGCGCGGCGGTTCCACCACCTGGACGAGGAGGATGACGACTATGTGGCCATCAGCTCCATCCGGGGGGCGCGCGCTCGGACCGGGGTCAAGGCTGGCCGCGACACCTACCGGACGCATCTCGAGGACACGGTGGTGCGGTTGACGAACCAGGCCAGAGTCAAGGCTCGCGTGCCACCGCTCGTGGTCAACGAACTGCTTCGTCAGGCGGCGCGGCGTCACAGCATCGACATGGCGCGGCGCGGCTTCTTCTCCCACAACGACCCGGAGGGCGTCACGCCCTTCGACCGGATGCGGTCACACGGCTACGCCCATCCCGCGGCCGAGAACATCGCCGGTGGTCAGCGGCGGCCGCACGAGGTGGTGCATGCCTGGCTGAACAGCCCCGGGCATCGCGCCAACCTACTGCACCCCGACATCACCGAAATCGGTGTCGGGGTGCACCTCGACTGGGGTCCGCTGTGGACGCAGAACTTCGGTTGTGCGTGAGGGGCCGCTACGGGTGCGGGATGTCCGGCACGAAGTAGCCGACGCCGCGCAGCGTGCAGAGGTAGTTGGCCCCGCCGGGCAGCGCGGCCAACCGGGAGCGCAGCCGGTAGACGGTCGACTTCACCACGTCGCGGCCGCCGAGCATGTCGGGCGTCCCCCAGACCGTTGCCAACAGGTCCTGCCAGGACTGCGGAACGCCGGGCCGGCCCGCCAGGTGGGTCAGGAGTTTGAACTCGGTGAAGGGCAGGTCGACCCGCTGCTGGTTGAGCGTCACGCTCTGGGTGGCGGGGTCGATGACGAGTTCGCCGACCCGGATCACGCCCGGGTGGTCGCGTCGTCTGCGGATCAGCGCCTGCGCGCGCAGCGCCACCTCGCGCGGGTGGAACGGTTTGACGACGTAGTCGTCGGCGCCGTGCTCCAGTCCGGCGATGACGTCCTGCTGCTGGCCGAGCGCGCTCAGCAGCAGGACGGGCGTCTCCGAGCGGGCTCGGATGAGCTGGCAGAGGGTCAGCCCGCTCATGGTCGGCATCATGACGTCGAGGATGGCGAGATCGACCCGGTGGGATCGCAGCAGTTGCAGGGCGGTGGCGCCGTCGGACGCGGTGAGCACGTCGAAGCCCTGGGTCTGCAGCGCGAACTCGACGATGATCACCATTTGCGGCTCGTCGTCGACCACCAGCACGGTGGGCCTCAGCGCGGTGCTCATGGTTGCCCCGGGAGGGTCAGCAGGAACGTCGTGCCGCGGGCGGACGCGGTGTGCACGAGAATCTCACCTCCGTGCAGCTCGATAATGATCTTGGTGATCACCAGCCCGAGGCCGGTGCCGTCGACGAGCGGCCGACCCGTGGCGAAGCGTTGGAAGAGTCGCTCCCGCTCGGCCCGCGTCATTCCCGCGCCGTCGTCGGTGACGTAGACGGCGACGCCGGAGTCCACCACCATGACCCGCACATGGATGCTGCCACCGGTCGTGGTGAAGCGACTGGCGTTGGAGAGCAGGTTCGTCATGGCCTGGGTCAGCAACATCGGGTCGGCCAGGATGCGCGGCATCACCTGCGGGGTGTCCAGGGTGATCCGCTGGCCGTGCTGCTCGCACAACGAGCGCATGCCAGCGATGACATCGCGGACGACCACCGCCACGTCGGTCTTCTCCAGGCGTGGCGTGAAGAGGCCCGCCTCGATCTTCGCCTGCAGGAGCAGGCTCTCGCACAGGCCGATCACCTGTGTCGACTGGTTGTCCACCAGGCGGAGGAACTTCTCCTGAGCGGGCGTCAGTGGGCCGGGACTCCCCTCACGGAGCAGGTCCACCGCGCCCTTGATCATGCTCAAGGGCGTGCGCAGTTCGTGGCTGAGCGCGTTGACCTGATCCGCGCGCCGCTGCACCGTCAGCTCCAGCGTGGCCAACTCGGCCCGCAGTCGGCCGCCGCGTCGGTGCAGCACCAACGCGCAGACGGATGCCCCGGCGAGTGCGCCGACCAGTGTGGTGACCGTTGCCCACCAGATGTCCGTCAGCACTGCTTGGGCCCCTGTTTCACGCCAGGCATTGTGACAGCCCGGGTCGGCGGCCTCCGAGACCTCGTTGGTGACAGCGCTGTCACCCGCGCTCACGAGAGCGTCACCGTCGGAGCGTTCACCCGCTCCTAATCTGTGCGAAACATCTTGCTTGTACCTGAGCGATCCACCCCCTTTGAGGAGGTCGAGCCCGTGGTGGCACTCCGTCCACGCCGTCTCGCGACGATGTCGGTCACACTCCTGCTCGCGCTGACGGCCCTGCCGGCCTGCGCCAAGCAGAACGCCGGCGGTGACAACAGCGCGACCGACGGCAACGTCGTGCACGTGGTCTGCGGCGCCACCGAGGACTGGTGCGCGGCGACCACCGAGAAGTTCAGCAAGTCCACCGGGGTCAAGGCCGACTTCGTCCGGCTCTCCAGCGGCGAGGCGCTGGCCCGGATCAAGGCCGGCAAGGGCAGCCCCGAGTTCGACGTCTGGTACGGCGGACCCGCCGACGGCTACTCCGCCGCCGGTGGGGAGGGCCTGCTCGAACCGTACGTCTCCGCCAACGCGGCGGTCATCCCGGCCGCGTACAAGGACCCGACGGGTCTGTGGACCGGCGTCTACGTGGGCGCGCTCGGCTTCTGCAGCAACAAGAAGATCCTGGCCGAGCGCGGGGTGGCGGTGCCGCAGTCGTGGGCGGACCTGCTGAACCCGAAGCTCGCCAAGGAGGTCGGGATGGCGCACCCGTCCACCTCCGGCACCGCGTACACGGCGCTCTGGACCCAGGTGCAGCTCGCCGGCGGCGACCAGGCCAAGGCGCTGGAGTACATGCGCAAGCTGCACCCGAACGTGCTGCAGTACACCAAGTCCGGTGCGGCGCCCGCGCAGATGGCCGCCCGCGGCGAGGTCGCGGTCGGCGTCATCTTCTCGCACGACTGCGTCGCGACCGTCGAGGCCGGCTTCCCGGACCTGCAGGTGAGCTTCCCGGCCGAAGGCACCGGGTACGAGACCGGCGGCGTCGCCCTGGTCAAGAGCGCGCGGAACCCGGTGAGCGGCAAGAAGTTCGTCGACTGGGCGTTGACCACGGAGGCCCAGGAGATCGGCCCGACGGTCAAGGCGTACCAGTTCCCCACCAACCCGGACGCCAAGGTCTCCGACAAGGTGGTCAAGCTGCCGACCATCAAGATGGTGACCTACGACGCGACGGTCGCCGGCGAGGCGAAGTCCGCGTTGAACAAGCGGTTCGACGCTGAAGTCGCGCAGGCGCCGAAGTCATGACGCTCCTGCTCCCCGAACGTGCCCCCACCGCTGCCCCGCCGGCCGGCGCTCGCCGCCGGCGGGGCAGCGACCCGGCGATCCGCCTGCTGATCGTCGTCTGCGTACTGCTGGTGGCGATCGGCGCGGCCATCCCCCTCATCGCGGTCCTGGCCACCGCCTTCGCGCCGGACGCGTTGCCGCGCTACGCGGAGTTCTTCACCTCGTCGGTGGACCTCGGCATCCTGCGCAACACACTGGTGCTCGGCGCACTCGTCGGGGCCTGCGGTACGGCGTTGGGCTTCCTCTTCGCATTCGTGCAGACCCGTCTGGACGTACCCGGCAAGAAGATCCTGCACGTCATCGCCCTGATGCCGATCGTCAGCCCGCCGTTCGCGGTGGCCACCGCCACCGTGGTGCTCTACGGACGCCGCGGCGTCATCAGCAACGGCCTGTTCGGGCTGGAGTACGACATCTACGGCCTGGACGGGTTGGTGTTCGTCCTGTCGATGTCACTGTTCCCGGTGGCGTACCTGGGTCTGCTCGGTATGTTGCGCGGCCTCGACCCGGCGGTGGAGGAGGCGGCCATGAACTTGGGCGCCAGCCGGTGGCGCATCCTGCGTACGGTGATCCTGCCGTTGCTGGCCCCCGGCCTGGTCGCCCCCTTTCTGCTGCTCTTCGTGGAGGCGATCGCCGACCTGGCGAATCCGTTGGTGCTCGGCGGCGACTACACGGTGCTGGCCAGCCGCGCCTACCTCGCCGTCACCGGCGAGTACGACCTGACCAGCGCGTCGGTCTACTGCGTCATCCTGCTGGTGCCGTCGCTGGCGATGTACTTCGGGCAGCGGTGGTGGCTCAACCGCAAGGTGCGCACCACGATCACCGGCCGGCCGTCCGGCAGCGTGCATCTCATCACCGGGTGGAGCCGTTGGCCGATCTACGGCCTCGCCCTGCTGGTCGCCGCGGTGATCGTGAGTCTCTACAGCACCGTGATCATCGGTTCGGTGACGAAGGTCTTCGGCGTGGACAACGCGCTCACGCTCGACTACCTGCGGGAAGTCGTCGCTGGCCCGGGCGTCGAGGCGGTTCTGGACACTCTGCTGTTCGCCGCCATCGCCACCCCGATCGCCGGCGTCGTCGGCCTGATGGTGGCCTGGCTGGTGGTCCGGCACCTGCGGCGCACCGCCTGGCTGCTGGACCTGGGCGGCACGCTGGGCGTCGCGGTGCCCGGCACGGTGCTGGGCATCGGCTTCGTGCTGGCCTACCGCCCGGACCGGTACGTCGGTGATTTCCTGGTCTTTCCCAGCCTCGTCGGGGGCAGCGCACTGGCCGCCGGCGCGGTCTCGATCGTGCTGGCGTACGTGATCCGGAGCCTGCCGGCGGGGCAGCGCACCGCAGTCGGCGCGTTGACCCAGCTGCACCCCAGCATCGAGGAGGCCTCCACCGACCTGGGCGCGGGCGCGCTGCAGACCTTCCGTCGGGTGACGTTGCCGCTGATCCGCCCCGCCCTGCTGACCGGGCTGAGCTACAGCTTCGCCCGGAGCATGACCTCCGTCTCGACGATCGTGCTGCTGGTCACCCCGGAGACGAAGATCATCACCTCGCAGGTGATGAGCGCCGCCAGCACCGGCCGGTACGGGGTGGCGTTCGCCTACTGCACCGTCCTCACCGCCATCGTGCTGGCGGGTTTCCTGGTCATCCGATTCATCGTCGGCGCGGGTGCCGAGCTGCACCGCACCGCCACCTCCGAAGGGCAGCAGAAATGACCGCCGCAGCGCACGTCGAAGCGCCAACCACCGAACCGGCCGCCGCGTTGCGTCCCGAGAGCGGCTCCGGGCACCTGCGACTGGACGGCCTCACCAAGCAGTTCCGCGGTCGCACCGGGACGGTCACCGCCGTCGACCGGGTCGACCTCGACGTGCTGCCGGGAGAGTTCATCACCCTGCTCGGCCCGTCCGGCTGCGGCAAGACCACGACGCTGCGGATGGTGGCCGGGTTCGAGCAGGCGACCGGTGGCGACATCCTGATCGACGGCAAGGCGATCGGGCACCTTTCGCCGCAGCGACGGCCGATGGCCATGGTGTTCCAGAGCTACGCGCTGTTTCCGCACATGACGGTGGCCGAGAACATCGCCTACGGCCTGCGGTTGCAGCGTGGGCAGCGCAGCAAGGACGAGATCGCCACCGCGATGCGGATGGCCGTGACCAGCATGAACCTCGTCGGAATGGAGGAGCGTAGCCCACACGAGCTCTCCGGCGGCCAGCAGCAACGCGTGGCACTGGCCCGCGCGCTCGTGGTGCAGCCGAAGGTGCTGCTCTTCGACGAACCGCTGTCGAACCTCGATGCCAAGCTGCGCACCGCGATGCGGGCGGAGATCCGCCGGATCCAGAAGATGTTCGGCATCACCAGCATCTACGTCACGCACGACCAGGACGAGGCGATGAGCATGTCGGACCGGATCGTGGTGATGAACAAGGGCAAGGTGGAGCAGGTGGCCCGCCCGGGGGAGATCTACGGCCGGCCCACCAGCGTCTTCGTCGCCGACTTCATCGGTCAGGCCAACTTCGTCGAGGCCGCACCCGAGCGGATCGAGGACGGCGTGGCCACCCTCACGGTGCTGGGCCGCAAGCTCACCGTCGCCGCCCACCCGAAGGTCGCCACCGGAGCGAACGGCACCTTCCTGATGATCCGCCCCGAGACGGTCCGGCTCACCCCCGCCGCCAGTGGTGGGAACGGCACCGTGCTGCGCTCGACGTTCCACGGCCCGAGCCTCGACTACGAGATCGAGACGGCGGCCGGCACCATCACCGCCACCGAGCAGGGCGGCGACCCGAGCGAGGCGTTGACCGAGGGAACGTCTGTCGAGGTCAGCTTCGACGCCGATCGCGCCTACCTGTTGCCACGGGACTGAGTGGGGCGACCGTCATCGAACGGCGTTCGCACCCGATTTGAACCGGACGGACGTTCCGTCCGTCGTGAGGAGGTCCGAGTCAGGTCACGGGGCTGACCGTCGAATCGAAAACCTTGGGTACGGAGAGGGCGACACCATGACACAGGCGGTTGAGGCATCCACCGATCAGGTTGCCGCCTTTCACGGGTTGTTGCTGCGGATGTCCGGTCGGCTCCCGGACGAGCTGACCGCCGCCGCGCGCCGGTGGCTCGCCGAGGGTGAGTTCGTGGAAATCGCCCAGGCGGTGCTCTTCTCCGCGCTCGCCGCCCGTCTCCCGATGACCGAGGGCGACGTGAGCCTGCTCTCCGCGACCCTCGTCGCGGCGGGGGAGGACGTCGAGCCGCTCGCCGACATCGAACGCGTCGACGACGACCCCCTGCCGCCGTACGGGGTGGCGCCGGTCAGCCCCGATGAACTGACCGAACACGGTGCCCAGGTGCCGTACAGCATCGACCTGACGGTGCCGTACGACGGGCCGGGCGCCGCGGACGACGTCGACCAGGCGGCGATCGAGTCGGCCGTGGCGCAGGTGGACGAGGGTGTGGCGGTGACCGCGCTGTGGCGTGCGTGGCGGTTCCCCGCCATCGATGCCCAGTGGCCACCGCCGCGCCGGATCTATTTGGTGCAGAGCGGGGACGAGGCGACGATTCCGGCGACCGCCGTCCACGTGCAGGATGCCCTGGAGGCCGTCGGCGAGACCGATCCGCAGGTCGAGGTCTTCGTCGATCCGGACGAACTGCCGGCCTACCAGCGCAACACGCTCGGCTTCTCGACCCTGCTCTGGACCGCGGCCGCACCGGTACGGCCGGTCGTCGCACGGCTCTACGACACGTTCGACGCCGAGTCTGGGCCCGGGTTCGCGCCCGACCACCCGCGGCTGGAGGGCGACGAACGCGACCAGGTCCTCGAATACCTGGCCGACGGCACTCCACTGCTGATCACGCCGACGCTCAGTCCGGACCTGGTCGACCCCGCTGTCGGCGAGGTGGTGCCGACCGGGTTCTTCACCGACGGCCACTGGATCTGGACGGACGCCTGCGCCTACTACCTGCGGACGTATGGGCTGGCCCCGGACCCCGGCCTGCTGGCGGCGATCCGGGCCAGCCACTACCTCGTGCCGGAGGTCGACGCCGTCGCTCTGCACCGGGCGCTCTCTGTCCTCTACGCGCCGGTCGTCGAGGACGGGTCGGTCCAGAACGACGCGGAGCCTCCCGCCGTGACTTCCGTCGAGGGGAGAACTGGCGACAACCTTTGATCCGGCCACGAGCGTTAGTTGTCGGGCCATCCGACGTTCTAGCTGAGGGAGATTGAGGAAAGTGGCGACCACGCGCGGCGGTGATGCGAACCGAGGAGATCGACACCGGCTCGTGGGTTCCAGCCTGGCTCGGATCAGGCCCACCCTGCCCCGGTGGAACAGCAACAACGTGACCGGCACGGTCGAGGGCCGAGGGCTCTGGCGCACCGGCACGGCGAAGGGCTGAGCAGGAGTGACCACCTGGCAGGCGCGGCCCTGACTGCTGTGCGAACCGCAATGTCACCCACGAGTGTCGACCCGCCGCCTCCCGCCCCTGACGTGGAGTACGTCGGGGAGACGCTGGTTCTGTGTACCGCGGTGGACCCGCGACCGTCGGTCCTCGGGCTGGCCGCCGCCCTGCCGGTGCAGCAGGGACGACGGGCCGTGCTGAGCTCGCCGTCGGTAACGGCTCGCCCGGATCTGTTCGACCGGTTGCTGGAAGCGTTGACCGAGCATCTCGGCGGGGTGGCCACCGGGGTCCGGCTGGTGCCGCTCGGGTCGTACGCCCCCGCCGTCGATCCCGGCGAGGAGGTGCGGCTGCTGGCCGAGTGGATCGGCCAGGAGGTGACGTTTCCGCAGGGAGCGTTGACGGTGTCGGCGGGCACGGTGCTGCAGCCCGTGGCATGGAAGACGGTGGATCCGGAGGGTGACGTCCGGTCCGAGCCGCTGTGGCCGCCAGGATCCGCACCACCTGCCGCATCGCCGTCACCGGCGGCCGCTTCGGTGCCTGTTGTCGCCCCGGTGGTGGCGGCACCGCCGCCGTCGTGGCCCCCGCTGGCCGCTCCGGTGCAGGCACCGCCGCCGTCGGCGGTTGCGCCGGTCGCGCCGGTTGCGCCGGTCGCGCCGGTGCCGCGGGCACCGCTACCAGGTGCGGTGCGGCAACCTGCCCAGCGCGGTGACGGCCCCCACCTGCTGTCGGTGGCCAGGAACTGGCCCCACGTGGTCCTGCACACCAACGGCGGCTTCGTCGACCTGCCGGCGCGGCTTCCGCCTCGTGTCCGGTGGCCGGCCCGCCGCGCGCCGCGCGCCGCGCGTGGATCGCGGGCGGGCGGTGCCCGGGTGCCCGCGACGATGCCCGGCGTACGCACCGCCGCTGGCTGGTCGTTCCTCGACCAGTCGACGCTGGGCGGTGGTCCAGCCCTGGCCGGATTCGTGGTGGAGATCCTGGTGCGGGCGACCGGCTTCCGGATCAACGATCGACCGGTGCCACCTCGGGCACTGGCGAAACTCATCGAAGGGTGCCGGGCGGGGGACAGCCGACCGCTGGTGCTCGTCACCTACGGCGTAACCGTGCGGGGGGCCGCCGCCGACCTGCTCTTCGGTGGGCTGGCCGACGCGCTCACGGTGCCGCTGTACGTCGCCGACGCGGCCGTCACCCGGACCGCCACCGGGCTGCTGTCGACCACCGGCACGTTCAGCCTCTGGAGCCGGCGGCAACCGGGTGCCGCACGCGGGCCGCGTCCGGTACGCGCGGTCGGGCAGGTACTGCCGCCCCGACCGTCAGCGGGGAAGAACCGCCGACGTGATCCCCGCCGGGCGGGAGCGAAGCGCGCGGCGTCGGTGCCGGCACCCACCCGGATCGCCCCGAAGCTCATCGCCCTGCTCACCGCCGACCGGTGGATGGCGTACGCCGGGTGGCCCGCCCTGCTGACGCCGCCAGCGGCAAGCGTCGTCCTGCTCGACCCGCACAGAACCTCCGACGCCGCAAGCCCGGCAGAGGTGTTGCCGACGGCGCTGGAGGGCCTCGGCCACCCCGAAGATCTGATCGCCTCGGGGCCGCACGGGCAGCCGGAGCTGTCGCTGGGCGTCGTCCCCGTTCCCGGTGCGCTCGCGGCGCCACCGCCAATCGACCCGCCGTACGGGGATGTCCCGGCCGGTCAGCCGGGCGTGGCCGAGCGCGCCGCACGGCACGAGGCGCCGTCCGGGCCCCCGCCGCGCTGGCTGGTCGACGTCGACGGCGAACAGACACCCCCGAACCCGGCGGCGGTGCGCCACGCGCTCGACGGTCGGTACGACGCCCATGCCCGGATAGTGGCCCGGACCCTGGCACAGTCGCCCGGACTACGGGCTGCGGCCGGTGCGTCCCGGGAACTCTCCGCCGGGCTGGTCGCGGTCCGCGCGTACTGCGCTGGCGAACGCGCGCTCGTGAACCAGGTCCTGCGCGGTGGTGGCGACGACGGGCACCTCGACCGGCTCCTGTTGGTGGCCCGCAGCGCCGACTACGGACTGCGTCGACTCCCGTCCGTGCTGGGGCCGGTCTTCGCCCACGGGCTGGTCGACCCGGTCCTGGCCGCCGCCTATCGGCCCGGTGACGTGCTGACCGAGCCGGCCTTCGTGGATGTCGCTCTGACCCCCGACCCCGACACGGCGGACGGGGTCATGTTCGTCGTCTGGTCGGTGAGCGCCCGCCGGTTGGACAGCCTGGACAGCGGCACCCGGGCTGCGGCGGCATTCCCACCGGGCAGCCGGTTCCAGGTGCTCGCGGTCGACGAGGCGGCCCCGGACCGCGCGCCCCGGGTGTTGTTGCGCGATCTCATGGCGTCGTACCGCGGTGGGCGGGACTCCGGCGAGCGGATCCTGGATCGCCTGCGTACCGCGCAGGGCGGCCAGCCGGCCGCTGCCGACCGCGTACCGCTGCCTTTCGCTCCCGGCCTGGACGACGCGGGCCGGCCCTTCCCCGCACCGGCGCCCGCCGGTGCCGTCGCGGCTGATGAGGATGTACGAGCGTGACTAACATGCTGTCGGTCTCCGAGACCGAAGCGGGATGCCTGCCGAGCATCGCCGCGGCAATGGCGCAGGCCGGCCCCGGCGCCATGATCGTCGTTCAGCCGGGCACGTACCACGAGCAGCTCCGACTCGCCGGAGACGTCACCCTGGTGGCCGAGGACGGGCCCGGCACCGTGATCATCGACGGCGGTGACGGCGTGGCCGTCTTCGTCGGCGGCGGGAGCGTGACGCTGCGGGGTCTCTCGCTGCGCGGCGGCTCGGCCAACCTCCCGGCGGTGCAGGTGGGGCGGGGCGTTCTCCACGCCGCCGAGTGCACGGTCACCGGGCAGGGGGTCGTCGCGATACACGTGCCCGGCGGCGCGCTGAGACTGCAGGACTGCCAGGTCAGCAACCCGAGCGGTGCCGGTCTCCTGTTCGAACGGACCGGCGGCGGCACGGTCAGTGCCACGTCGATCCGGCAGACCGGTGGTGCCGGAACGGTGATCGCCAGCGGTGCGGACCCGGTGCTGCGCGGCTGCACGTTCGCCGACATCCACGGTGCCGGCGTGCACTGCAGCCAGGGCGGGCGGGGCACGGTCGAGGACTGCGATCTCACCTCGGTCGACGGCGCGGCGATCGTGGTCGACGACGGTTCGCTGCGGGTGCTCCGCAGCAAGCTGCATGACCTGCCCGGGACCGGGGTGGTCGTCGCCAAGGGCGAGCCGGTCCTGGAGGGTTGCGAGATCCGCGCGGTCGGCGGGCACGGCGTGGTCCTCTCCGGCACCGCGGCCCCGATGCTGCGTGACTGCCAGGTGCACGGCGCCGCAGGGCACGGGCTGCTGGTGCTCGAGGAGGCCACCGGCACCTTCGCCAACGGTGAGATAACCGGTGCCCAGGCGGCTGCGATCGCGGTCAGCGGGTCGGCCGCGCCGCTGATCCAGGGCGGCCGGTTGACCGACAGCCCGGCTGGCGCGGTGCTGTTCCAGGCCGAGGCGTCGGGCACGGTGCGCGGGCTGACGGTGCGGGGTGGGCAGACCGGGATCGTGGTCGGTGGTTCCGCCACCCCGCTGATCGAGGAGTGCACGCTCGACAACGTGCAGGAGTACGGGGTACGCCTGCTCGAGCAGGCGCGGGCGAGGGTCGAGCGGGTCCGGATCGAGCGGTGCGGGGCCGGGGGCATCCTGGTCGACGCCGAGGCGCGGCTCGACGCCGACCAGGCGACGGTGCAGAACTGCGGGACCGGGTTGCTCGTCACCGGCACGGCGACGGTCACCGGGTCGGACGTGGGTAGCTCCCGCACCGCCGGCATTCTCGCGCAGAAGGAGGCGAACCTGACCCTGATCGGCACTCGGGTGCACGGCAGCGGTGGGCCGGGGGTGTGGTTCGTCGGTGGCGCCGCCGGGCGGTTGACCGGGTGTGAGCTGATCGAGAACGTGGGCGGGGGCCTGATCCGGGAGACGGGCGAGCCGGTTCAGGTGGAGTCGACCACGATGGTCGGCAACGGCGGTGACGGAACCCGTCCGAGCAGCCCGGCCAGCCCCCAGCCCGCCGGTCCCGGTCCCGGTCCCGGTGCTGGTGCCGGCAGCCCGTCCGCACCGACCCCCGACGACCCACTCCGACCGGCTACGGCGTCGGCCCCTGCCGACTCCGGCGGCACGTCGGACCGGACCACTGCGCTGCTGGCGGAGTTGGACGCGCTCGTCGGGCTCGCCGGGGTGAAGCACGAGGTGGCGACCCTGGTCGGGCTGCACCAGATCAGCCAACGCAGAGCCGCTGCCGGGCTGCCGGCCCCACCGATGTCCCGGCATCTGGTCTTCGCCGGCGCGCCGGGCACCGGAAAGACCACCGTGGCGCGGCTGTACGGGCGGATCCTCGCGGGCCTCGGCGTGCTGCGCTCCGGTCAACTGGTCGAGGTCTCCCGCGCCGAACTCGTGGCCGAGCACATCGGCGGCACCGCGGTCAAGACCACCGAGAAGTTCACCGAGGCGCTGGGTGGGGTGCTCTTCATCGACGAGGCGTACACCCTCGCCCCGGTCGAGGGTGGTGGCGGCCACGACTTCGGCCGGGAGGCGGTCGACACCCTGGTCAAGTTGATGGAGGACCACCGCGACGAGGTGGTGGTCATCGTCGCCGGCTACTCGGCGCAGATGCGCACCTTCCTGGCCGCCAACCCCGGTCTGGCCTCCCGTTTCTCGAGGAACGTCGAGTTCGAGAGCTACGCGACCAACGAGCTGGTGACGATCGTCGAGCGGCTCTGCAGCACGCACCACTACTCCCTGGAGTACGACACCAGGTTGGCGTTGGCGAGCCTCTTCGACGGGATGGAGCGGGACGCGAACTTCGGTAACGCCCGGGTGGCCCGCAAGGTCTTCGAGGAGATGATCGGGCGTCAGGCGTACCGGCTCTCGCAGGCCGGTGACACCTCCGGCGTCGAGTTGGCGCAGCTGCTGCCGCAGGACCTCGGCGCGACGGCGAAGCCCGGGGTACACGCCGGCGAGACGCGTGACGACGATCTCAACCGCCTGCTCGCCCGCCTCAACAACATGATCGGCCTGGCGGACGTGAAGCGCGAGGTGGCCGACATGATCGATCTGCTCGCCACCATCCGCACCCGGGTCAAGGCGGGGCTGCCGGCGCCGTCGGTCTCCCGGCACCTGGTCTTCTCCGGGCCGCCCGGCACGGGTAAGACCACTGTGGCCCGACTCTATGGTGAGCTGCTGACCGCGCTGGGCGTGCTCGCCGGCGGCCAACTGGTGGAGGTCGCCCGGGCGGACCTGGTGGGGGAGTACATCGGCCACACCGCGCAGCGCACCCGGGAGGCGTTCGACCGGGCCAGGGGCGGTGTCCTGTTCATCGACGAGGCGTACACGCTGGCACCGTCGGGCACTGGCCAGGACTTCGGCCGGGAGGCGATCGACACCCTGGTCAAGCTGATGGAGGACCACCGCGACGAGGTGGTGGTCATCGCTGCCGGGTACGAGCAGGAGATCGAGGAGTTCCTCGCCACCAACGCCGGCCTGGCGTCCCGCTTCTCGCGCCGGATCCACTTCGCCAACTACGACGCCAACGACCTGGTGGCGATCTTCCAGAACCTCGCCGCGGCGAGCGGCTACGAGTGTCCGGGCGAGACGTTGGTCGCCCTCCGTGAGCACTTCGAGCACGTACCGCGTACTCGTTCCTTCGGTAACGGCCGGTACGCCCGGCAGGTGCTCGACGAGGCGATCACCCGTCAGGCGGGCCGGATCCGCGCCCTGCGGAACCCGAACGTCGAGCAACTGCGAACTCTGCTGGTCGAGGACGTGACGCGGACATGAACATCCCGCGTCAGGCCACGAGTGTGGCCAGCACTTGTAAGAGTTTCGTTTTAGTTTGGACCGAAGTGCGCCACCTTGCCCTTATGCTGCACCGGGCCTTTGCCGCGAGACCGCCGATCGGTAGTCGGTGGAGGCCCGGCGCACGATCTGATAGCTACGGGTTGGGAGGCTGCTCTTGTTCGAGTTGGCCAGCAAGGTGGGCACGGCGTTCGCCGACGACGACGCGGATTGGGCGTCGGACGGCATGAGGCCGCAGGTGCGCATGCAATGGCTGTACGCCTGGAACGCCGAGCCGCTGCACCGATTTCTGCTGCGGTTGACCTGGGGCGACCGCCAGCTCGCGGAGGATCTGCTGCAAGAGACGATGTTGCAGGCCTGGCGGCACATCGACCGGTTGCCGAACAGCCCCGAGTCGACCCGCCGGTGGCTGTTCATCGTGGCCCGTCGCATCGCCATCGACGCCGCCCGCGCCCGTCAGGCACGACCTGCCGAGATCGGCGTGACCGACCTGGCCTGGTTCGCGGGCGCGATCGACGTGACCGAGGACGTGGTCACCGCACAGACCGTCCGTGCCGCGTTGCCGAAGTTGAGTGCCGCTCACCGTGCGGTGCTGATCGAGTTGTACTTCTTCGGTCGCTCCACCGACGAGGCGGCGGCCCGGCTGGGGATCCCGGAGGGAACGGTTAAATCGCGGGCACATTACGCCTTGCAGGCGTTGCGGGCAGCAATCGGGCGGACCGACGGAGAGTGATTCGGGCGGGACGCCCCGAGCGCCGTGTCCGGGCAGTCAGGGCGACGAGCGCGGCCTAGAGTAGGGGCATACCCTGGCCTGAGGCGTTCCTCAGCAGCCCAGGTCGTCAAGGAGATCCAGCGCGCTGATGATCAACAAGGGCGAGGGCTCCCGCAGTGCATGCCATGACTGCGGGCTGTACCTGCTGGGCGCGCTCGGCCCGGACGCGGTGGTGGCCTTCGAGGCGCACCTTGTCGACTGTGACGGCTGCCAGGACGAGTGTGAGTCGCTGGGCCCGATCGTCAGCGCCATGATCGGCCTCTCACCCGCCGACGTCGAAGGGCTGCACACGCACCCCGAAGCGCTCTGACTGCCGGGCGTGGCCGAGGCGCGGTGTCGGGTAACCCGCCGCAGCAGCGCCTCGTCCGGCGGTGGGCAGGTCGGCCGCGACCGGGTGCGGGTGCGATCGCGCCGGGAGGGCCCGGCGTGTTCCGTGCAGGATCTCCATCAATAATCATCCTGGCTCCATACTCATGTTGCTTGTATATTCATGGCATGGGATCGACTTCGCGTCCCGCGCTGCGGGAACCGTCGTACTTCGTCCTTGCTGCCCTGCTCGGTGGCCCGCTCCACGGCTATGCCGTGATCAAGCGGGTGGCCGAGCTGTCCGATGAGCGGGTGAAACTCGCCGCCGGCTCGCTCTACTCGGTCATCGACCGGCTGCTCGGCGAGGGCCTCGTCGTCGCCGACGGAGAGGAGATCGTCAACGGACGTGCCCGTCGCTACTACCGGCTCACCGACGAGGGCTACCGCGTACTCGCCGAGGAGGCCGACCGGCTCGCCCGGGCCGCCCGGGTGGTCATGGACCGCCTGCCGCGCCGGGGCAGGGCGCAGGCAAGCACCCGTCAACCTTCTACCGCGAGGATCAGGCCAGCATGAGTTCCGATGTGCTCGAAAGGCGCTACCGCCTGCTGCTGCGGGCCTACCCGGCCGCGTACCGTCGCGACCGTGCCGACGAGCTGATCGACACGTTGATCGGTGACGAGTCAACCACCCGCCGCTGGCCCGACATTCGACAGTCGGCCGCGCTGATCCGGGGTGGCCTGCGGGTGCACGGTGGCAGCAGCGCGCCCCGGCCCACCGCTGTGCTGCTCTGGCAGGGCATCCACCTGGGTGCCATGGCCGTGCTCGCGCTGGGTGCGCTCATTGGCCTGGACGACCTCGTCGATGCGTTCCAGTTCGGCGGATTCTCCGACCCCCTGACCGTCCTGCGCAACCAGGTCGTCAACGAGGTCATGGTGGGCGCGGTGTTGGTGGCGCTCGTCGCCGGCCGCACCCGCGCCGCCGCCGTCCTGGTGGTGGCCGCGGCGGTGGTGCCGACCATGATCGCCCCGTACCTGTTCCTCAACGGTCTGCCGCAGTGGTGGGCACCGGTTGTCGCCACGCCCCTGATCCTGGTGGGTCTATGGCGTCCGGCGGACGTCCCGTCGGCGCCTCGGGCCAATGCCGTCCTGGTCACGGCCGGTCTGCTCGTCCTGCATCTGATCTCCGCGGAGGGCTTCCGCGTCGTCGACATGAGCACGCGGCTCGTTGCCGCCAGCATGGTGATCGTCGGGGCGGCCGCCTTCCTGTGGGTGGCGACGGCCGACCAGCGACTGCTGATCGCCGTCGTCCCCACCCTCCTGCTGGGCACACTCCACCAACTGGGCAACAGCGTGTCGACCGGGGAGTTGCTGCGCCGGCCCGACGCCCTGCCGTCCCTGGTCGTCGCGGTTCTCCTGGCAGTCGGCGCGGTCGTCGCGACCCGGCTGCGGCAGCGCACCCGCGCCTGATCGACCCGGGGGCGGCCGGCCTCGGCCGAGCCGCCCCACGGTCGCCCGCGGCCACGGATACCGCCGATCGCTCGACTGAACAGGGCCGATCGACGAGGCGTGGACGGCCGCGTACGTGCGCGGCCGTCCACGGTGGTGTCACGGGTGCGAAGGGGCCACCCCGAGGCTCAGCGGTTCGTCACCCCGGCGGTCGGGGTGGGCTGAACCCGCTCGAACCGCACCTTGCTCAGCCAACCCGGGAGGTCGCTGAGCACGTACAGCTCGCCGTTCACGTCGGCGCCGAACGCCGTCGGCTGGGTGGGAAAGGTGCCGATCTCGGCAGACTCGTAGCCACCCGTGGACGTCTGACGTACGGCGAACGCGCGGGTCGAGCAGTAGTCGCTCGCGATGTAGGTGCCCCGCGCCTCCGGGGTGACGGACCCCCGGTAGACCAGGCCGCCGATGATGGAGCAGTTCTCCGTCAGGTAGTGCTCGTACTCGACGATCGGGTCGGTGAGCCGTACGCCGGGCCGGCACTGCGTCTGGTCGAAGACCGCCCGGCCCTCCTTGCAGGACCAGCCGAGGTTCGCGCCGCGCTGCGACGGGCGGATGTGGTTGATCTCCTCGATCAGGCCCTGGCCGACGTCGCCGATCCACAGCGAGTTGTCGACCGGGTCGATGGAGAACTTCCACGGGTTGCGCAGCCCGTAGACCCAGATCTCCGGCCGTGCGCCCGCCGTGCGGACGAAGGGGTTGTCCGGGGGTACGCAGTAGGGCTTGCCCCCACAGCTGCGGTTGACGTCGATCCGCACGATCTTGCCGAGCAGGGTGCCGAGGTTCTGGCCGCTCTTGAACGGGTCGTTCGCGTTTCCGCCGTCGCCGGTGGACCAGTAGAGGTAGCCGTCGCGGCCGAAGGCCACCTGTCCGCCGTTGTGGTTGCCGAACTCGGCGTGCTCCTGGGTGAGCAGCACCTGGAGCCGGTCGGGGGCGCCGAGCGGCACCCGTGCCAGGGTCAGCGTGCCGGCCGGCAGGCTCGTGTACGCCACGTAGAGGATCCCGGTGCGCGCGAAGTTCGGTGCGGGTGTGATGCCGAGCAGGCCGCGCTCGTTGTCGGACGTGTCGATCCGGGCGGTCAGGTCGAGTACCGGCTCGGCCGCCAGGCCGGTGGCGGGGTGGTACGCGCGGACGGTGCCGTTCTTCTCCGCGATCAACATCCGACCGTCCGGCAGGCCGGTGATCGCGATCGGACGCTGTAGACCGAACGCCACCCGCTCGGACACCACGGTCAGTTCGGTGAGTGGCGTCGCGCGGGCGTGGGACGTGCCGGTTGCCGCGGTGCTGGCCACCGACGAGGGTGGCGACAGAAGCACGGACAGGGTCAGGATGAGCAGGCCGGCCAGCATGGTGGCCGGGCGATGTCGCCGTCGCTGCATGTTCGGCTCCTCGATCAGGTGGGTGGAGGGTGGTGTGGGAGCGTTTCCACACTACATCGACCTTGGTCGATGCTAAAGCCACTGGCGGTCCGCCGCGCGCGTCACCGCGATCGGCCGCCGGCTGTCCAGATCGAACTGATTCGATATAGCATCGCGACAGGGCAGTGTCACTCCGCAGGGGCGTGCGGCGCGGAGTGTTCGCCATCCACCGGGCGGGCCGGGCAGCCGGCGGTGGCCACCGATTTCGGGCGCGGCGGGGTTGACGCCGGCTCGACGTCACCTGCGGCGTGCTCGTCAAGTGGTGAGCGCGGTGCTCCGGTCGTCGGCCGTGCGGTGATCCTCTCTTCCGTGCCTCGAGTCGGCAACGGACCAGACGAAACACCGAGGAGAAGTGCACCGATGAACGACGTACCCGCTCGACCCAAACGCCGGACCAGGGGGCCCGCCAGGCTGCTTCTGGGCGGGGCCTGCGCCCTGGCGATCACCGTGTCCTCGATGGCCGTGGCGACCTTCGCCCGCGCCGATCTCCCCGGACCGCCCGGGACCACCCTGAAGGCCGCCGCCGAGCGCAGCGGTCGGTACTTCGGCGCCGCCATGGGGTCGGACCGACTCAACGACTCCGGCTTCCTGACCATCGCGAGCCGTGAGTTCGACATGATGACGGCCGTCAACGAGATGAAGCCCGACGCGACCGAGCCCAACCCCGGCCAGTTCAACTTCCAGCGCGGTGACGCGATCTACAACTGGGCCGCCCAGCGCGGCATGCGGTTCCGTGGTCACACGCTGGCCTGGCACGCCCAGCAGCCGAGGTTCTGGGGGAGCCTGAGTGGCAGTGCCCTGCGGAACGCCATGATCAGCCACATCAACGGGGTGATGGCGCACTACAAGGGCAAGTTCGCGTACTGGGACGTGGTGAACGAGGCCTTCGCCGAGAACGGCAGTCGGCGGTCGTCGAACCTGCAGTCCACCGGGAACGACTGGATCGAGGTGGCGTTCCGGACCGCACGCGCCGCCGACCCGAGCGTGAAGCTCTGCTACAACGACTACAACATCGAGAACTGGACGTACGCCAAGACGCAGGGCGTCTACAACATGATCCGGGACTTCAAGGCCCGTGGCGTCCCGGTCGACTGCGTGGGCCTGCAGACCCACTTCACCGGCGGCAGTTCGCTGCCGGGGAACTTCCAGCAGACGCTGTCCAGCTTCGCGGCCCTCGATGTCGACGTGGCGTTGACCGAGGCGGACGTCACCAACGCCTCGACCAGCCAGTACCAGGGCCTGACCCAGGCCTGCATGAACGTGCCCCGCTGCGTCGGCATCACGACGTGGGGCATCCGGGACAGCGACTCCTGGCGCGGCAGCGAGAACCCGCTGCTCTTCGACCGCAACAGCAACCCCAAGGCGGCGTACACCGCCGTTCTCAACGCGCTCAACGCCGCCTCCACCACCGTGCCGGGCACACCGCCGACGACGCCCCCGCCGACGACCCCTCCGCCGACCACGCCTCCGCCGACCACGCCTCCGCCCACGACGCCTCCGCCGACCACGCCGCCGCCGGGTGCCTGTAGTGCGACGTACCGCTTGGTCAACAGCTGGAACGGCGGTTTCCAGGGGGAGGTCACCGTGGCCAACAACGGCTCCGCGACCCTCAGCGGCTGGACCGTGCGGCTGACGCTGGCCAGCGGGCAGAGCATCGCCAACGTCTGGAACGGCATCAACACCGGCACCAGCGGAACGGTCAGCGTCCGTAACGCCGACTACAACGGGTCTCTCGGCGCGAACGCCTCGACCACCTTCGGCTTCCTGGTCAACGGCAGCAGCAACACCGCGCCCACTGGTCTCTCCTGCGCCAGTTGATGACCGACGCCGCGTACCGATCCCGCCACGTCGGACGCTGACCGGGCCCGGAGCCACCGGCTCCGGGCCCGGGCGTCGTCGTGGTCGGACCGCCCACCCACTGCACCTCGTCGATAGGGAGAACGACCATGCGCAGACTTCTCGCGGTGTTCAGCGCCGCCCTGATTCTCGGCACCACAGTCGGCAGCGCTCCGGCCGGGGCGTCCGGTGCGTCCCGACCCGCGTGCCCCCGTGGCCTGCTCTTCTGTGAGGACTTCGAGCGACTGCCCACCGGCGGGCCCAGCACGCTGAACTGGGGCGTCGACACCCGCCACGGCACGCTCACCGTCGAGCGTGCTCGCCGGGGCAACCAGGTGCTGCACGTGCACACGGTCGACAACGGCCGTGCCTTCCTGCGCGTCGACGACTTCGCCGCGCCGGGCAACCGCTTCTACGGCCGGATGCGCCTGCGCGTCGACGCCTTCCCCACCGCCCCGGACTGGGCGCACTTCACGCTGGTCGAGGCGACCGGTAGCGGCAGCGCGGAGGTCGTCCGTCCGATCGGTGGGCAGTACGCGCCCACGGTCCCCGGGACGTTCTGGGGCATCGGCGCCGACGGCGGTCCGACCGGCGACTGGACCAACTGGCGGGAGTCCGCACCGGTCGTCGAGGACACCTGGCAGTGTTTCGAATGGAAGATCGACGCGGCGGACAACCGCGTCGCGGTGTGGATCGACGGCGTGGCGAACCCGGAGCTGACCGCCGCCACGAACGACCACGGCGGCAACGACGTTCCCTTCGTCCTGCCCACCGTCGACACAGTAAAGATCGGTTGGCAGCTCTACCAGGGCGGCACGACGCCGGGGGAGTTCGACCTCTGGATCGACGACATCGCCCTGTCGACCAAGCGGCTCGGCTGCTGAGCTGACGCACCGGCAGCGCGCCGGGGGCCTGCCGGGGTGCGGCTCTGCTGCCGCACCCCGGCAGAATTCCCGGTGGCAGTCAGGGTCGCCGGTCGGGAGCGCGTGAGCCGTACGCCGGGCCGAACACCACCAGCAGCGCGAGGTCCTCGGTCACCTCGTCGAAGTGGTGCTCCTCGCCGGCCGGCACGAAGATCACCGAACCCGGGCCGACCTCGGCTTCGCCGTCCGGGGTCACGATCCGGGCCCGCCCGGCGGTGACCACGTAGATCTCATCCTCGGTGTGCGGGCTCTGATCGTCGAGACCGCCCGCCGGGATGCAGTACGTTCCCACCGACAGGTCCGGCACCCTCAGGTGTTCGACCCAGTCGTTGACGGCTCCGCCGGCTGTGGTCCACCGGCCCGCTCCTTCGATGATCTGCATTGCCGAAACCTAAGGTACGTCTCGTACCTCGGTGGGGGCGTTTCCAGCGCTGTGCCGGTGGGGCGGTCGCTCCGCCCGTCCCCACCGGCCGTGCCGTCACACCGCTCGGCGGCGTATCCACCAGAGCGACAGCAGGGACAGCGCGACGGTCAACGCGATCAGGAGGCCGAACTCCCGCCACTGCAGGTTCCAGAACTTCGACCCGGGTACGTAGCTCACCTTCAGGCTGAGGTTCTGCTTCTCCAGCCACGCCGGGCACGTCTCGCGGTCGTGGGGCGCCTTCGGGCCGCACTGGGTGACGTCGGCCGGACCGCTGAACTCCGCCCCGGTCGAGGTGATCGTGGTACTCGACACGATCCAGTCGCCCCTGCGATCGGGCTCGACGTGGAGCGTCATCCGCCCCGTGCCGGGGCTCATCGAGATCCCGTACTCACCGTCCACCTCCAGAGGGCTGACCGTGGTGACCGGCTGAGCCAGCCAGGGGCGTACCACGAACGGCGCGGCGACCTGGAGGCCGACCACCAGCAGCAGGGTCACCGCCATCGCGCCGAGGGTTCGCCGCAGCAGCAGCCCGGCGGCGACACCGATCACGAAAGCCAGCGTCGCGTAGCCGATCGGCACGATTCCCCGGGCCGCGAACACCAGCGGATCCATCCGGTCGGCCGAGGCCCCGTCGATCGGCTGCGCCCACCGGGTCAGCGTCAGGCTGAGCAGGCCGGCGCCGAGAGCGGCGGCTGCACCGCCGACCGCGAGCTTGACCAGCAACCATCGACCCCGGCTGACGGACTGGCTGAACACCATGCGGTACGTACCGGACTCCAGCTCCCGGGCTACCAGCGGCGCGCCCCAGAAGATGCCCACCAGGGCGGGTAGCAGGTAGAGCACCCCGATGGCGGCGATGTGGAACTCGCTCGCCCATCCCGGTTGTAGCGCCCGGAGGAAGGCTTCGCCGGCGGCCAGGCAGCCGTCACCCTGGCAGCCGGTGTATCCGGTCTGCGTGGCCAGCTCTCGCACTTCCGCCCAGGTCAGCGCCAGGCTGCCCAGGAGCACCAGCAGCAGGGTGCCGGTGGCCAGGGCCGGCGTCCGGAACTGCCGCCAGGTCATCCAGATCATCGCTGTCCCTCCAGGATCCGATCCGGCCGGCTGCCGGTGGTTCCGCTCAGGTACGCCAGCACGATGTCCTCCAGGTCCAGCCGGTCGACCTGCCACGACGGATCGACGATCGGCGCGGTGCTGCGTACCACCAGGGTCGACTGCACCTCGGTGTGGCTCTGTTCGACCAAGGCGCGCCCCGCGCCCAGGTCGGTGGTCTCACGCCGTTGCCCGACCAGGCGGTGGTGAGTGGCGAGCAGGTCGTCCACGTCGCCCGCCACCTGAACCCGCGAGGCGACCAGCACGATCAGGTGGTCGCAGACCCGCTCCAGGTCGGCGACCAGATGCGAGGACATCACGATGCTCATGTCCTCGTCGGCGGCCAACTCCATCAACCCCCGCAGGAAAGTGCGCCGGGCGAGCGGATCGAGTGCCGCCACCGGCTCGTCGAGCAGCAGCAGACGCGGCCGCTTCGCCGCGGCGATGGTCAGGGCCAACTGGGCCCGCTGACCACCGGACAGCTTGCCCGCCTTCTGCGCCGGGTCCAGGCCGATCTGGGCGATCCGCCGCTCGGCGAGCCCAGCGTCCCAGGACGGGTTGAGGTGAGCGCCCATCCGTAGGTGGTCCGCGACGGACAGGTTGGTATAGACCGGGCTGTCCTGGGCGACGAACCCGACCTGCGCCGACCCGCTGACCGGCCGCGAGCCGAGCACCTCGATCCGACCCGAGGTCGGACGGAGCAACCCACAGGCCAGTTGCAGCAGAGTGGACTTGCCTGCGCCGTTGGGCCCGACCAGACCCACGACGTGACCGGACGGAATGTCCAGAGTGCAGTCTTTCAACGCGAAACGCCGGCCGTACCGCTTGCTCAGGCCTTCCGCGATCAGTGCGCTAGTCATGCTCGGGCCTCCGAAAAGACCCGAAAGCTGCTGAGGAAGAGCGCCTCGATGCTCTCGTCGTCCAGGCCCGCGTCCCGGGCCTCGTGCAGCCAGCGTGTGAGGTCCTGCCGCAGTGGCTCGTGCTTGTCCAGCGAGTCCGCGCCGAGCGTGCGGGTGACGAACGTGCCCAGCCCGGGTCGGGCCACGACCAGGCCCTCGTACTCCAACTCACGGTACGCCTTGGACACCGTGTTCGGGTTGATCGCGACCCGGGCCACCACCTCCTTCACGGTGGGCAGCTTGTCGCCCTCGTTCAGGACCCCGAGCCGGAGCGCGTGCCGCACTTGTCGGATGAGCTGCATGTACGGCGCAACCCCGGACCGCGAGTCCAGGTGAAACTCGATCACCTCGCCACCCCATTTCACTAGTTGCCTAGCAGAATAGGGCTACGGGCGGTCCGTCCGCTACCGAAGGCCCGAACCTCGTGCCGTGGAATTCCGACCGATCACCCGATGGGTGGAAGACGCTGCCCTTTTGGTGCCGTCTCCGTGTTGATTGCTGAATATGAGCGACTCTCCTGTTTTGCGCACGAATCCGCCGCACTGTGCGTACGGTGAGGTCGGGCGATCATGCAGCATGCCGCAGCGGTCGAGGCGGGCCGTCATCAGTCACGTGCCGCTCGGCGGTGCTCCCGGCGGGTTGCGGCCTCGGCTGGATCGCGTCGGCTGCCACGCACATCTGCCCGCGTTCGGCACCCACTGACCAACGAGGGAGAACAGACATGCTCGGAATCTCGCTACGTCGGCCGAAGGTCATCACCGCGGCGCTCGCCGCCGCAACCCTGGTGACGGTGCTCGGCTCAAGCACCCCAAGCGTGTTCGCGGACGGCGGTGTGCAACCAACCCCCGACGAGGGGCAGCACCGCACCAGACCGACGATCGTCCTGGTGCACGGCGCCTGGGCGGACGGCTCAAGCTGGAATGGGGAGATCCGCAGACTCCAGGCGCGCGGTTTCGACGTCCAGGTCGCGCCGCAACCCGGCCGAGGGCCGTCGATCGACAGCGGCTACCTGAAGGACTTCCTGTCCACCATCGAAGGTCCCATCGTGCTCGCCGGCCACTCGTACGGTGGCTTCGTGATCAGCGACGCCGCCACCGGCAACAGGAACGTCAAGGCGCTCGTCTTCGTGGACGCCTTCGCGCCGGACGAGGGGGAGACCGTGGAGGAACTCACCGCGGGCTCCGGCTCGATCCTCGAGCCCGCCCTGACCGACCCCACGAGCGTCTTCAGGCTCGTGCCGTTCCCCGGTGCCCCGGAGGGTGCGGCCGACGCGTACGTCCTGCCGAAGGTGTTCATCAACGGCTTCGCCAACGGTCTGCCCCGGCGGCAGGCGGAGGTGCTCGCCGTGACCCAGACCGCCCTGGCCACCAACGCCCTGGGGGAGCCGGCCACGGAGCCGGCGTGGAAGACGATCCCTGCCTGGGCGGTGGTCGGCACCGAGGACCTGGTCATCCCGCCGGCCCGCCAGGAGGAGATGATGAAGCGGGCAGGGGCCGACATCACCCATATCGACGCCGGGCACCTTGGCCTGATCTCGCACCCCGACCAGGTCACCAGGGTCATTCTGGAGGCGGCGCGGACGACCGCCTGACGAGGTCTCGTGACATCGGCAGCAGCAGTGGCCGCGTGGGCCGGACCGGCCCACGCGGCCACTATCCGACCAGCCGTGGCATCGCGCTGTGCGGTGCCACGCCCGGCCGCCGGGTCAGTTGGTCGCCTTGGCGGCGGCCTCGATCTGGTTGGTGACCGCGCCCGGGTCGGTGACCATGGACAGGTGCGGGGCGTTGATCTGGACGCTGTGCGCCTTGGCCCGCTCGGACATCACGACCTGCTGGGCGGCCGGGATGACGGCGTCCTGCTTGCCGATCACCGACCACGAGGGGATGGTGCGCCAGGCCGGCTCGGCGGCCTCCTCGGTCAGGGCGTTGTAGGCAAGGGGGCGTTGCCGGGCGGCGAGCACCGCGACGTCCCTGGCGGGGATGCTCTTGTCGGTGAACGCCTTGCCGTAGACCGACGGCTTGACGTAGAGGTTGACGTTGTGCGGGTCTTCGTCGTTGGGGTTGGCGACCACGTCGAAGACGGTGGACGACTCGGCCGCGAAGACCGAGCCCGGCAGGGCCGACGTCAGCCCGTACACACTGTCGTGCTGGTCCGGGATGTACGCGTCCACGTACACCAGGGCCTTGACCTGCTCGTCGCCCAGGGCGGCGTTCGTGATGACCATGCCGCCGTAGGAGTGCCCGACGAGGACGATCGGTCCGCTGATGGTGTCCAGGTACGCGCGGAGGTTCTTGGCGTCCTTCTCCACGCCCGACAGCAGGTTCGGCGGGGTGACCACCCGGTAGCCGTCGCGCTGGAGCTTGGCCGTCACCTTGTCCCAGCTGGACCCGTCCGCCCACGCCCCGTGCACGAGCACGACCGTCGGCTTGACCGTGGAACGCGACTGCGCGGCGTGGTTCGTGGCGGCCTGCGCGGTGCCGATGCCGGCACCTGTCACGACCAGGGCGCCGATGGTCGCGCCCACGTAGACGAGGCGGCGACGGAAGGACAATTTCACGATGGTTCCTCTCACTTCTGAAGAAAGTCGAGCAGGGCGGCGTTGACCTGGTCGGCGTGGGTCCACGCGATGGCGTGCGGTCCGCCCTCGATGACGAGCAATCGCGCATCGACGACGAAGGCGGGGACCCGCTGGCCGGTCACCCCGAGGGGCAGCACGCGATCCTGGTCGCCCTGGATCACGAGAACCGGCACGTCGACCTTGGCCAGGTCCTCGCGGAAGTCGGTGAGCCAGGTCGGGATACAGGCCACCGCGGCGACGGGAGATCCGGCCTGGGCCACGTGCACACTGGCCTGGAAAGCCTCGTCGCTGACCAGTGATCCGCCGTAGACGTCGAGGTTGTAGAAGTTCTGCAGGAACTGCGTGAGCCAACCGTTCCGGTCCGCCCGCGCGGCCTCGATGAATCCATCGAACAACGACTGCGGCGCGCCTTCGGGATTGTCGTCCGTCTTCAGCAGGAACGGCGGGATCGGCGACATCAGCACGGCCTTCGCGACGCGCCCGGTGCCGTAGCGACCCAGGTACCGGGCGACGTCCCCGGTCCCCATCGAGTGACCCACGAGGATGGCGTCGCGTACGTCGAGTGTCGTGAGGAGCACATTCAGATCGCTGGCGAACGTGTCGTAGTCGTACCCATCGGCGGGCTGGCTGGAATTGCCCCAGCCCCGCCGGTCGTACGTGATGACGCGGTACCCGGCGGCGAGCAGTGCGGCGACCTGCTTCTCCCAGGCCCGCCCGCTGAGCGGGTAGCCGTGGCTGAGAACGACCGGGGTGCCGGCACCGTGATCCTCGAAGTAGATGTCGATCGGGTCGGCTCCCGCTGAGCCGACGCTGACGTGGGGCATGCACTCTCCTTGGCTTGCGTTCCGCGCTGGAACCCTGCCGAAGGTACGGATCTGGGACCGTTTCGCGAATCGCCCGAAGCACGTAGTCCCGGGCTTCGTCGACCGCCCGAAAGACAACGAGAGATGGGCGATGCGGCGGGCTCGGACCAAGCCACAGGCTTGGGCCGAACAGCGAAGCCGCCACCCTTTGATCTCTAGGATGTCAATCGTGACCACGCCCGACCGCAGGCTCCCGGACGGGCCGCCGTCCCGCTGCGAGTTCAAGGTCTTCGGCGGTCTCGGCTGCCGGCGGGACGGCGCGGACGTCGATCTCGGCCCGGTCCGCCAGCGGATCATCCTCGCCAAGCTCCTCGCGGCCGGCGGTGACGCGGTCAGCCTCGACAGCATCGTCGACAGCGTGTGGGAGGACCAACCTCCGGCCAGCGCCGCCAACCAGATCCACCGGCACGTCGGTAACCTCCGGCGGATTCTGGAACCGGACCTGGACGTCCGCGAAACCGGTCGCTACCTCCTACCGGCCGGTACCGGCTACCGCCTGATCCTCGCGACCGAGGCCTCCGATCTGGCCATGTACCGCGAGCTGGTCCGGCGGGCCCGCGAGGCGCTTGCCGGCGGGGATGCCGAGGCCGGCGTGCGGGCGTACCTGACCGCACTGGAGCTCGGGCGCAGCCCGGCGTTCACCGACCTGCCGACCGGCGCGTTGCGTTCGCCGGAGTTCGTTGCCATCGAACGGGAGCGCATCGTGGTGGCGCTCGCGGCCAGCGAGGCCGCGATGGCCCACGGCATGGCCGACGCCGCCCTGACCCCGCTGGTGAGCGTCGCCGCCGCGGCCCCGTTGGACGAGGCCCTGCAGGCGTGCCTGATGCGCGCGTACGTGGCCAGTGGCCACCGGGCCGAGGGCGTGCAGGTCTTCGAGCGGACCCGTCAACGTCTCGCCGAGGAACTGGGGGTGGATCCGGGGTCCGAACTGCGCGAGGCGTATCGGGAACTGCTCGCCAGCGGCTGGACCTCGCAGGACGAGCCGCCCCCACCGGACGCTCCGCGGCCCGCGCAGCTGCCGCCGCCGGTCGCGGGCTTCGTCCGACGCAACGACATGGCCGCGGTGCTCGACGCCTTACTGTCCGACGCGTTCAGCGACGCGACGATCGTGATCACCGTGCTCGGTGGCATGGGTGGCATCGGCAAGACCGCCCTCGCGGTGCACTGGGCCCACCAGATCGCCAACGAGTTCCCCGACGGGCAGTTGTTCCTCAACCTGCGGGGCCTGGACCCGGACGGACGGGTCATGTCGTCGCAGGAGGCGCTCGCCACGTTGCTCGCGTCACTGGGCGAGCCGGCGGTGTCGTCCCCACAGGAGAACGTGGACGCCCAGGCGGCTCGTTACCGCAGTCGCCTTGCCGGTCGTCGCGTCCTGATCCTCCTCGACAACGCCCGTGACTCCGATCAGGTCCGCCCGCTGCTGCCAGCCTCGCGGGGTTCTCTGGTCATCGTGACGAGCCGCCACCGGATGACGAGCCTCGTCACCCGGGAGGGGGCACGCTATCTGCAGGTCGACCGGCTGACCGGGGCAGAGTCCCGGCAGCTTCTGATCAACCGTCTCGGCACCCGCCGTGCCACCATGGACCCGGCTGCGCTGGACAAGGTCATCACGCTTTGCGCCGGGCTGCCGCTCGCACTGGCGATCGTCGCCGCCCGCGTGGCGCTCAACCCGGCCCTGCCGATGAGCGCTGTCGCCAGCGCCGTGGCCGAACCGTCAGCCAGGCTCGACGCGTTGTCCAGCGCGGACCCGTCCGACGATGTCCGGTCGGTGTTCTCGTGGTCGTACCGCGCTCTCGATCCATCGGCGGCGCAGGTGTTCCGTGCTCTCGCCGTCCATCCGGGTCCGGGGGTCTCGCTGGAGTCGATGGCGAGCGTCGTCGGGGTCAGTCGGACGAGGGTCCGCACGCTGCTCACGGAACTGGTGACCGCGAACCTGCTCGACGAGGCACAGTCCGGGCGGTATTTCCTGCACGACCTGCTGCGGGCCTACGCGGGTGAGCTTCTCGCCGAGGATCGAGAGCGATTGGAGTACGAACGGCGTCTCGTCATGCACTACCTGCACTCGGCCCGGGCCGCCTATGCGAGACACCACCGGCAGCCGGTCGGCACCGTCAGCGGGACGCCACCGGACGTGACGCCCGAGACGTTCAACAGTGTGTCCCAGGCTGCCGCCTGGTACGCACGCGAACGGCCAGCGCTGTGGGCGACGATCGATCTGGCCCTCGCGCACGGCCTGGGGCGCGACGCCGCGGCAATGGTCCTCGCGGCCTCGGCACCGGGCAGCAACTCCATCCCCGCGGGACGGACCCCGACCGTCCTCGCGATCCTCGACCTGGCCGGCGCGCTCGGCGAGCCGCTGCTGGAGGCCGAACTTCTTCGTACCGTCGGTGAGGTCTTCGCCCCGCTGCCACCGGCCGACGAATACCTGCGTCGATCCCTGTCCATCTTCGAAGGCGCCGGAGACATCGCCGGGCAGGCCGACGTCCTGCGGAACCTCGCCGTGCTCTCGATGTCGCGCGGCGACCACGACGCCGCCAACGCCTACGGCGAACGCTCCGTGGCTCTTGCCCGGCGTACCGAGCGTCAGGAACTGCTCGCCGTATCGCTGCTGACACTCACGAGAGCACGCCTCGGATCCGGTCGGTTCGACGATGCCGTACGTGCCGCGGACGAAGGGCTGGCCATCGCGATGGTGCAGCACCTCGATCACCTGAACATCCGCTACGCGCAGCTCATCGCGGAATCGTCCTGGAGACTGGGCCAGCTCGAGCGAGCGGTGACGGTCTCGGAGTGGGGGTTGGCGGAAAACATCAGTGAGTCGAACGGTCCGCGCTGCGCCATCGCGGCGATCCTCGCGCGGGCCGCGTTCGACCTGGGCGACCGGGCGCGCGCGGAACAGGGCTGCCAGCGGTTCGAGGGCCTGATCGCCGACAACGGCTTCCGGGAACTCATCGAGTTCTCCGGCATCGAGGAGGCCGAGGCATACCGAACCATGGTCGCTTACGTCCGGGCCCGGCTGAGCCTGATGGGCGGCGCGTCGTGAGCGGGTAGGGCGCGAGCACTCAGTCTGCACTCGTCGCGCACAGCGGTGCGTTCGGATGGTCGTCGAGACCCCGAACCCGCGCCCGAGGAGCACGATGCACCGCGCCCCAACCGAGCCCGCACGAGTTCTTCCGGGTGCGGCACTGACCCCTCGACAGGAACAGATCGCCCTGCTGGTGGCGGCCGGCTCCACCAACGTCGAGGTCGCACGACACCTGGTCATCAGCCCACACACCGTCAAACACCATCTGCGTGGAGTGTTCCACCGGCTGAACGTCGCATCCCGCCGCGAACTCCGCAGCAGGCTGAACCGCCGCGACACGACCGATCGCTTTGCCCAGAGCTGCCGACTGACCAGCCAGGAGCGCGACATCGCCCGCCGGGTGTCGGAAGGTGCCTCCAATCGGGAGGTGGCGGCACAGCTGTTCATCAGCCCGAGCACGGTGGACTATCACCTGCGCAAGATCTTCCGGAAGCTCGACATCACGTCACGTCGAGACCTGGCGGCTCGCCCTCACCCGTGACGTCCCAGCGTCCGACGTCCGCTCCCCATCCGGACGGCGCTGCCCGACACAGCTGGTCACGATCCAGCGTCCGCAGATCGGCCGCTCGCACCGCGACGACCGGGGTGTCGAACGCGAACTGTACGTTCGACCCGTCCGCGAACGAGACCGTGACGTGCGTGTCGGGACCTGCCGGGTGGTCGTCCCGCCACTGGACGTGGACGACCTCGGCCGTCACGGAACCGTCCGGACGCACCAGCGTGAATCCCTCGAGGTCCCCCTGGGCGACATCGGGACGGAACGGGTCACGCCGCTGTGCGAGCTGATGCTCCCGCCAGCGCCTCCGCGCATCGGTGTCCGCCACACGAGGCATTCTTCAACGAACCACGCGCGCCGCGTACCCCGTCGGCCGTCCGCGCCCAACGCGCGCCGCCCGGGACGGAACCCGAGCGGCGCGCGTTGGCCGTCATGGCTAGGTACGCGTGCTCCACTGCTGGTTGGCGCCGCCGTGGCAGGACCAGAGGTGCAGCTGCGTCCCGTTGGCCGTGCCGGAACTGACGGCGTCGAGGCAGAGCCCCGACTGCGCGGAGGTGATGGTGCCGTTGGCGTTCACGTTCCACTGCTGGTTCGACTGGCCGTTGCAGTCCCAGATGATGACCGCGGTGCCGTTGCTGCTGCCGCCTCCGCTGGCGTCCAGGCACTTGTTGCCGTAGACGGTCAGCGTGCGGTTGGCGGTACGGGTCCAACGCTGGTTGGCGCGACCGTGGCAGTCGTACAGTTGCGCGCGGGTGCCGTTGGTCGTGCTCGAGTTGGGAATGTCGACGCAGCGGCCGGACTGGCTACCCACGATCAGCACGCTCTGCTGACTGGGGGGCGGGGTCGTCGGCGGGGCAGTGGTGGGCGGGGGAGTGGTGGGCGGCGTGCCGCCGCCGAACTGGGCGAAGAAGTTCCACACCTCCTGCTTGACCCAGCTCCGCGCGCCGCTCTCGCAACCGGCGCACCCGTCGACCGGGCCCTGCTGGTGGCCGCCGTCGAACGCGGCCCAGAGCACCGGGTAGCCGGGCTGGCAGGAGTAGGCGGTGGTGATGTGGGTCCGGCTGCCCGGTGCGGGTTCGGGCGGGTTCTGGGCGGCGCAGCCGTTGTTGCGGACGAACCTGTCGCGCAACGCCCGGCCGTTCGGGATGTTGTCGTTGATGCCGTGGATTCCCAGGTACGCCACGGGCTGGGTGCCGCCGCTGCATCCGCTGATCGGTCCCGGGGCGGCGATGGCCGCGACGGCGCGGAACACCGTGGGCCGGGAGCACGCCAACGAGTAGCTCATCGCGCCGCCGTAGCTGAACCCTACGGAGAAGAGTTGTGTCGTGTCGACGCAGAGGGCGTTCTCGATCGCGCGGACCATGTCGTCGGTGAAGGTGACGTCCTCACCGTTGGCGTTGCCCCAGCCGTTGTTGAGCCCCTGCGGGGCCACGAAGATCGTGGTGTTGTTCGCCTGCGAGAGCATGCCGTAGTAGGCCCACGGCGCGCCGTCGGTCCCACCCGACGCGACCTGGCTGGCGGTGCCGCCCAACCAGTGGAAGCCGAAGGCCAGTCGGTGGGCGTAGGTGTTGTTGTAGCTGTCGGGTAGCCGGAGGATGAAGCTGCGGCTCTTCCCGCCGCTCTGGATGGTGTGGGTACCGCTGGTCAGCCCCGGCGCCTTGCCGCAGCCGGCGGTGGTGGCCGCGGCTGCGGGAGCGACGGTCGTGACGACGTACGTGCCGACGGCGATCAGGAGCATGGCCGCCAGTGCTGCCCCCAACCAGGGGGCGGACAGTCTGCGGAGTGGCACAGCTGGATCTCCTTGTTCAGGTGGAAGGGTGTGCGACGAACGCGCGCCCCGTCACCGTCGGTCACCCCGTCCAACGGGCTCGCCGCCGAGAAACCCTGAAGACGTGAGGTGCCCACGAGGACGGCCGGCTCGGGCCACGGCTGCCCGGCACGGTCTCGCCGCCGTGCGGGACCGGGCTGCCGTCGAATCGTCGGTGGTCACAACGTTCGCCCGAACACCACGCGATCGGCCGTCGGAGGATGCCGGAGCATCCGGTCCGCGGTCGAATCGATTCGCCCTGACGCTAGATCAAGCAGCGAAATGTGTCAATCTCATGGCCGGTGGGTCGGCGGTCCGTCCGTGAGCGCAGGAGTGGCTTTCGTGGCGCTCCGGTGGCTGCCCGGAACAGCCGTGTGGGCCGGCCGTGGGGCGTCAGCGGATACCGATGCTCTGGTGATCGGGCTCGATGACGGCGACCACGCGTTCGTGGTCGCGCGGGTACGTCTCGTCGGTGTACTTCGCGACGATACGGTCGATGATCGACCATCCGGCGTCGCCGTCGATCCAGGCGACAACGCGGCCCCGTACGGCGACCGGGGTGAACGGGTCGTCGGCCGGTGCGACAGACAACGCGAGGCGCGGGTCGCGGCGCAGGTTGCGCGCTTTGCGCTTGTCGGGCCCGGTGAATATGACGAGGTGGTCGCCGTGCGTGCCGACGTACACGGGGGTCGCGTGCGGTGAGCCGTCCGGTAGGACGGTGGCGAGGTGGGCGATCGGTGCCTCGTCGAGCACGCGGCGGATGTCGGGGTGCAGCATTGCGGATCTCCCGGGTGTGGTGGTCAGCGATCGTGGTGGGTCCGCCAGGCGACGTAGTCGGCGACTGCGGTGGTGAGGTCGAAGGCCGGGTTGAACCCGGTGTCGGCGCGGAGCCGGGAGATGTCGAGGTAGGGATCGCGCCCCGGGCCGGTCCGGCGTCCGTCGACCACGTCGAGCCGCGCGTGCGGAACGGCCGCGCGTACGGCGTCGACGAGCTGCCCATTGGTGAAGGGCTGTCCGCTCGAGACGTTGTAGACGTCGTGGGCGAGGGTGTCGGCGGTGATGAGCATGGCGATCGCGCGTCCGGCGTCCGGCGCGTAGCAGAAGTCCCCGCCGTCGTGGGCGTGCACGGCTGCGGGGCGTTCGCCACGCAGCACGGCGCTGATGTAGGGCGGAATGGCGTTGAAGGGTGTCGCCGGGTCCATGAGCGGTCCCCAGGTGCTGCCGATGCGGAGCACGACCGCCTCGGTTCCGGTGCCCTGTAGAGCGTTCGTGGTGAGTGGTTCGACCGCCTTCTTGAACGCGATGATCGGGTGTGGTGCCGGTGCTGTGGGGAGGGCCAGGTCTTCGTACCAGCGGACTTCACTACGCCCGAGGTAGGAGCCGAGGCTGCCGGCGACGGCGAAACGCCGTACGCGCCAGGCGCGCGCGGCGTCGAGCATGGTGAGCAGGCCGGCGGTGTCGGCACGGAAGTACGCCACCCGGTCCTCGCCGGGGATGCTGCCGGCCAGGTGGACGATGTCGGTGATCCGGTACCGGTCGCCGAGAGCCGACACCGCGGCGGGGTCGGTGACGTCGAGTCGTTCGACGACGACGTCATCAGGCAGGAACGCCGGGCGTTCGGTCCGCCGGTGGGCGGTCGTGACAACGGCGTGGCCGAGGTCCGTCAGGGCGCGGGCGGTCTGGGCGCCGATCATGCCGAGGCCGCCGGTCACGAGGATCACCGGACCACCTCGTAGTGCAGGTGGGTCACGGCCGGTGCGGCGACGGCCTCGATCGGGCGAAGCTCGATCGGCGCGGACAGGGTCTGGAAGTATGGCCGGCCGGCGCCCAGCAACACCGGCCGCTGGTGCAGGATCAGTTCGTCGACCAGACCCGCGGCCAGCGCGGCGGTCGTCACCCCGCCGCCCATGAGAGCCACGTCCTTGTCGCCGGCCAGGCGGCGGGCCGTCTCGACGGCCTCGGCGATGCCGCTGGTCACCAGAGTCTGACGGGGATGCTCGGCGGGCAGCGGCCGGTGGCTGAGCACCACGAGCGGCGCGTCGGGGTGCGGGGTGCCGCCGGTGTCCCAGCCGGAGTCGTCGTAGGTGTTGCGCCCGGCCAGGCTCGCGCCCACCCGTGCCGCGGCCGCGTCGAAGACGCGGGCGCTGGGGGCGCTGAGCCGGAACCCGTCGAGCACCGCGCTCGGGGTGTCACCGTCGAAGTACCAGTCGAACAGCATGCCACCGTCGCCGAGTCCGCGTCGGGGGCCCGGGTCGCGGCCGGTGATGTACCCGTCGACCGAGACCGACAGTGCTGCGAGAACCTTGCTCATGGATCGCCTTTCGGTGGTTGTCGGACACCTCAGAGGGACTGCGGGAAGCCGAACACGTGCTGTGGGTCGTAGGACTGTTTGACGGCGGCCAGTCGGGCGTGGTTGGTACCCCAGTAGGCGTCCGCCGGCCGGTCGAGCAGGGGGTCGGGGAAGTTGGGGTAGACGCGGTGCGACGAGTGCGGGTGGGCGAGCGCCCACGACGCGTCGACCCAGGGGTCGCCACGATGGCCGACGTGCTCCAGCAGGTACCGTTCGCGCCGGTGCACGAATGCGGTGTCCGCCGGGTCGACACGGTTGTAGGCGCCGCCCATCGGGGTGAACGTGAGTCGCCTGTGGTGCCCGGTGTCCCCCGAGGTCAGCAGCGCGATCAGGTCGGTGACGGCACCGGGCGGCATGGGCCGTGCGAAGTACTCCGACCGCAGGCGGCCGTCACCGACGTCCTGACGGGGATCGGCCAACGCCGACTTGGCGAGGGTGAAGGGCACGGGGTCGGCCACGGACAGCCGGGCGGCGGCACCCGAGTCACGGGCAAGGTCGCGGAGCCACGCGCTGGCGCGGGCGACGTTGACCGCGACTCCCGACACGACCACGCGGACGCCTCGACCCGGTTCGCCGGTGAGTTCGAGGGCCGTCGAGATGTCGTCCGGCGCGTCCGGCGCCGCCGCCTGCCACGATGCGACGACCCGGGCCGGATCGCCGTCGGGGCAGGCGAGGACGACCCGGGCGGTCAACGGCTCGGTGACGGTGGCGAGGCGCAGGGAGGTGACGACGCCGAACTGCCCACCGCCGGCCCCGCGCAACGCCCAGAACAGGTCGGGCTCACGGTGTTCGTCGCAGTCGACCACACTGCCGTCGGCGAGGACGACTGTCGCTGCCACCAGCCGGTCGCAGGTCAGGCCGTGACGCCGTCCGAGCAGCCCGATGCCGCCGCCGAGGACGAGTCCCGCGACACCGACCGTCGCGCCGCACCCCGCGGGTAGCGTCCGTCCACGGGAGTGCAGCGCGCCGTAGAGCTGACCGAGGCGTACCCCGGCGCCGACCGTCACGGTCCCGTCGTCGGACAGGTCGACACCCTGCAACCCGGACACGTCGATCAGCACTCCGTCGGTGGACGACCGGCGGGCGAAGCAGTGTCCTCCGCCGCGCACCGCGAGGGCGATGCCGGTGTCACGCGCGTACCCGAGAGCTGCGGCGACGTCACGCGCCGACCGGCACCGCAGTACGACGAGCGGCCGCCGTTCCGCGCCGGCAGGGCCGACCGGTTGACGCGCACTGTCGTATCCGGCCTGGCCGCGGGTGAGCACCTCCCCGTCGAAGTCCCCGGGCAGGCGGAGTGGATACCGGTCGATCACGGGGCGACGTTATCGAGCGTCGTGCTGGCCGGTCTTGAACGAATCGTGCACCGTCACCGGGGTACCTGTGGACGGCGGCCCACGAGAAACGGCGCGTACGAGGCGGTGTGGTCGTGACCGCACGAGCACCTGTCGACATCCGCGCCGAGCAGCCCGCCCGGGGTCAGCCCGGTGAGACGGCGTACCTCCCGACTCAGGTGGGCCTGGTCCGCGTACCCCACGTCGACCGCGAGTCCGGCCATCCCGTCGGCCCCACGCCGTCCCGTCGCGGTCGCGCCCGCCTGCGCCAACGCGAGGAAGCCCTGGAACCGCAGCGTCCGTTGCAACGACTTCGGCCCTGTTCCCACCGCTCCCAGGCAGCGACGCCGGAACTGGCTCGCCGACAGTCCGAGGTGGTCGGCGACCGCGCCGACGTCGCGCGGCGTCCAGGGCATCAGCAACCGCACCGCCGCGCGGACGAGCGGATCCGGAGCGGCGGTCCGTACGCGGCGCAGCAGGAAGTCCTGCAGGACACGCAGCGCCGCCCTCGGCGTGGCCGCGCGGGCGATCGCCTCACCCAGGCGGTCCACCCACCGGTGGCCGAGCTCGTCGAGCGGGACCCGCTGGTCGCGCAGGTCCCCGACGCCACCGGGTATCAACAGGGGCGCCCCGGGGTGGAACCGGACGCCCAGCAGGGTCGTCGCTGCGGGGATCACCTCGACCCGGGGACCCGTCAACGGGCCGAGCAGCCGGGGCGGTCCACCGATCGGCCAGTGCAGCTCCGCGCCACCGGTGGGCAGGTGCCGCTGCACGTAGGGCACCGTCCCGGTGGTCTGCACCCACACGGTCCGAACGTGGTCGACCAGCCCCGGCGCCGGGGGAAGCTCAACGTAGGACGCGGTCGTACGCGCCTCCGGGTTCACGCGCGCAGCCCGTGCCGGGCGGTGTACCAGAAGAACCAGGACAGGAGGCCGGCGAGCATGACGACGTACTGCACGTTGGTGAGCGTCGCGACCGCGTCGAGGTCGACCACCATGGCGATCGCGACGCGGACCAGCGCGTCCAGCATCAGCACGACGCCGACCACCACACTCACCAGGCGCAGTCGGCGCCGGAAGACGGGATCGTCGGTCCAGCGCTGCTGCCACGCCGCGGCGCCGGCATCACCGACCTTTGCCGTGGCGATGACCGTGCCGAGGTGGAGCATGAACGGCCGCTTCATGGTCAGCGACAGCAGCACCCACGCGCCGAGCAGGCCGGTGAGCCAGCCGTCCTTGACGTACAGCAGCCGCGCGTCCCCGGTCACCACGCTCAGCGCGCCCCCCGCCAGGAACAGGCTGACGACGACGAGACCCGCGACGTCGATCCGGCGGCTGCGGGCGGCGACCAGGGCGGCGTTCGCCGCGGGAACCGCCCCCGCGGCGAGGGTGGCGGCCAGCACGCCAGCGCCCAGGGCGCGGAGCGCGTAGTAGACGAGCAGGGGCAGGATCACGTCGACGACGATTCGTCCGACCAGAGCGCGGCGTGCGCCCTGTCCCGGACGCCCGGCGGCCGTCGGCGTAGGCTGGGCGTCGTTCCGGACCGGCCTCACGGCAGCACCTCGCCGGGGTCTCCCGGGGCCGGGTCCGCCGCGATCGCGCGGTCGAAGAGTCCGCACAACTCCTCCGCGTAGGCGACCAGGTCCATGCCCTCGCCGCGGGCGAACCGCTCGACCGCCGCATCGACGGCCGCACGGACCGTCGCCGCCATGACGACCGGGTCGAACCGGCGCAGTTCGCCGGACTCCTGGCCGGTGACGAAGAGTTGCGCCAGCAGCAGCACTGGTACGTCCTCGCGAACATCCGCATCCGCCGCGTCCCTGGGCAGGTTGCGGACTATCTCGACGGCCGCGCGGGCGTACGCCGGTCGTTCGCCGAGGAAACGGAGATTCGAGCGCAGGTACGCGGCGAGCTTGCCGCGCGCCGACGACTCGGCCTCGATCGCCGGGACCATGAACTGCTGCGCCCGCTCACCGATGTGGCGCATCGCCGCGGCGACCAACTCCTGCTTGGTGTCGTAGTGGTACGTGATGAGCCGCGTGCTGCTGAGTCGCGCCGTCACGACGATCCGCGCGAACGTGGCCCCCGCGTAGCCGTGCTCGGCCAGCAACTCGACGAACGCCTCGAGAATCCGCGTCTTCCGATCAACCTCCGGTGTTATCTGCACGGATAAAATAGCAGCAGAAGGCCGGCTTCCCGTCAAGGGCGTAGGGGTCGGCGCGGCGCGTGCCAACAACTGTCAGAGCCTCCCCGGCGACGTCGCAGGGGAGGCTCTGACCAGTGCGCGGCTATCTCAGTGGCGCGGGTCCTCCTGCACCTTCAGCGCGTTCAGGATCGGATCGCCCTCGCCCTTCTCCCGGGTGAACCGGATCGTCAGATCGCCACCGGTGTGCTCGACCGTGACCGTGTTCGCGTCGACGGTCAACGCGCCCACCTTCGCCTGTACGTCGTGGTCGTAGAGCACGACCTTGCCGTCGGCGAGCACGTCGAAGGCACGCTTGCCGGCCTTGACCTTCTCGAGCTCGGCGAAGTCGAGGCCGATCCGGTACGTCCCGGCGGGGGCGTTCTTGAACACGTAGCTGAACGTCTCGCCGGTCCGCTGGGTGCGGAACAGCGCGTCGTCAGTCGTACCGGCGATGTCGGCCTTGGTGGTGTGCGCCTTGCCGCCGACGTAACCCCAGGCCCGCGAGCCGAGTGCCTGGTCGGGCGCCCAGAAGAAGCCTGAGGCGTCGACGTACCCGGACCCGCCCGCGTCGACGCCCTTGACGTAGGCGGACGTCGCCAGGCGGACCGGCGTGAGCTGGCTCTCGCCCTTGCCGGCGTTGGACGCCACGAGCACGTCCCCGACGAGCACGCCGGGCTTGAGTCCGGCGTTGTCGCCCGTCACCGTGACCGTGGTGGACGTGCCCGCGGCGAGCGTGACCGGGCCGGTCGCGGCCGGGCCCGTGAGGGTCAGCCACGGCAGGTCGGCGGCCTCGTGCCCACCGTCGCTGGTGCGCTGCTGCTCGCTGACCCGCACCTCGAGCGGGGCGGAACCGGTGTTGGTGACGGTCACCTCGGCCGTCGCCTTCCGGCCCTTGTCGAGCAGCCAGTCGATGTCCTGGCCGGTGACGGTCGCGATGCCCGTGGTCAGCGCCGTGTCGACCACCTCGGCCTGGTCCTTCCTTTCGATGGTCACGTCGTGGCTGGTGGTGACGTAGTTCGGCGCCTCCACCTGCACCGTGTTCCCGCCGATCAGCGCCTGGGCCTTCCACCGGCCCTTGGCGTCGGTGGTGATGACCCGCTCACCGCCCGGCCCCTTGAGCGTGACGATCGCTCCGTCGATCGGCTTGTTGTCGTTCTTGTCGGTGACCGTGCCCTCGATCGTGCCGGCGACCGGGAGGGTGTACTCCAGGCCCAGGCCGGCCTTCAGGACGGGCTGGTTGAAGGAGAACTGGCTCGCGGGGTTGCGGTTCAAGCTCTCCACGCCGACCGTCGCCGACGAGCCCTTGGTGAGGGGGTTGTCGCCGCCGACGCCGTCGCCGTAGCCGATCTGGATCCGTCCGTCCGCGACCAGGGTGACCGAGAAGCTCACCCGAGCGGTCTGGTCGCTGTAGAAGGTGACGTTGCGCCACTCGACGACCTGCGCCGGCACCCCGTCCACCTCGGTCGTGCCGAGGTAGATGCCCGCCTCGTCGTCGACGACGAGATCGTCCCAGAAGGGATAGATCGCGTCGACCGGCGTGCCCGCCGACGGCAGCTCCGTGTTGGTGGACCACACGGCGGCGCGGTCGAAGGACAGCGAGCCGTTCGTCGTGACGCACACACCGTCCCAGGCCGTGTCGTAGAACGGCTGGAGGTAGTCGGCGTCGAAGTACAGCGGCCCGCACAGCTCGTCGCCCAGCCACCCGGACTCCTGGGTGCCCTGGCGGTAGAGCCCCTCGGTCACCTTCATCGAGTACGCGCGACCGGCGGGGGCCACCGGTACCGGACCCGGGTCCGGCTGCTCGGGCTCGGGGTCCGGCTCCACCGCGTCCGCCCGCGGGTCGAGCGTCACCCGCAGCGCGGCGATGCTCGGGGCCTTCAGCCCCTTCGAGCCCCGCAGCTCGACGGTCAGCGGACCGCCCTCGTGCTGCACCACGGCCTTACGCCAGTCGGCGGCGTTCAGCCCCACGGCCGCAGCCGGGTCGTACGCGTAGTCCGTCAGCGTCCCGTCCACGAGGACGTCGAACACCCGCTTGCCCTTCGGCGCCTTGTCGATCTCGGCGAAGCCGAAGTCGATCGCGTAGGTGCCCTTGGGCGCGTCCGGGAAGCGGTAGGACAACTGCCGCTCCGCCGTGCTGCGCTGGGACTGGAACAGAAGGTCGTCCGTCGTGCCGGCGATCCCGGCCTTCGTGGAGGTGACCTTTGTCTTACCCTCGTAGCCCCAGGCCTTCTTGGTGGCCGGCTGGTCGGCGGACCAGGTGTAGCCGGTGCCGTCGGTGAACGCCGCACCGCCGCCGTTCACACCGACCTGGTACTTCGTGGTGGTGAGCGTCACCGGCACGTAGCTCTTGGACTGGCGTCCGGAGTCGGACCGGACCACGATGTTCGCGCCCTGGACGCCGGGCTTGGCGCCCTTCGAGGACATCGAGACCTTGACGGTCGTCGACTGGCCCGGGGCGAGGGTGCCGCCGGTCGAGGAGAGCGACAGCCACGGCAGGTCGGTGATCAGATCGTCCTCGACGTCGACGAGGACGACGTCGTCGGCGACCTGGTCGACCGCCCACAGCGCGCCGGACGAGTCGGTCTCGAGGCCGCCGCCCTGGTTCGTCTTCTTGCCGGGGAACCACCACGCGTTCACCAGCGAACAGTCGTCGGGGTCGACCTGTAGCAGGCGGGTGGGCCGGTTCGAGGTGAGATCGGTGTACCAGATGGTGTCCGACGCCTGGTTGTAGGCCAGGCCGATGATCTCGGGCAGCGGCGGGGTGCAGTAGGACAGCAGCGCGCCCGGGTTGTCGTGCGACGTACCGGCCACGGTTCCGATCTTGCCGTTCCGACGGCCACCGACGTAGAAGACGTCCTTGGCCGGGTTGTAGGCGAGACCGGTCAGCTGCGAGGTGACGAAGTCGCCCTTGATCTGCCTCGTCTCCTTGCCGGTGTCCCGGTTGAAGCAGTGGATGAAGCTGGCCGGGCTGTCCTCCATCTGGCACATGTCACCGGTCTTGGTGTCCAGCGCCATGTCGAAGGCCCGGTAGTCGGGGTTCCACGCCGCGTCGAAGACCTTGCCGGTCTTCTTGCCGGTCACCGTGTAGGCGGTGTTGGTCCGCGCCTCGTAGTCGTGGACCCAGACGTCGCCGTCGTAGCCGACGCCGGTGGGCACCTTCTCCCCGACCTTGCCGGGGATGGGGATCCGGGTGATGACGTCGCCGCCGGAGGTCGCGCCGACCTTGGCGGCCGCCTGCGCCTCCGCGGTGCTCGACGTGGCCGTCGCGCCATCGGCGTTCGACGGCTGCATGCCGCCGCTCACGCCGGCCTTCCAACCGGCGAGGTCGATCGTGCTGGCCGCACCCGTGCCGGTGCGCGCGGCGGGGCCGACGGCGTCGAGCTCGGGGTGCCGCGCGGCCTCGCCCAGAGTGTACGTGAGCGGGGCGGAGCCGGTGTTGGTGAGCGTCAGCGAACCCACACCGTTCTGGTCGGTACCCAGCAACGTCTCGAGGCCGTCGGCCTTCAGGCCGGCGACACCCGTGCTCAACCGGGCGTCGACCTTCGCCTGCGCGTAGAGCTTGTCCAGCGAGAAGGGGTACGCCTGAGTCGGGTAGTTCGGCGCCTCGACGGTCATGGTGTAGTGACCGACCGGGAGCTGGCGGTGCACGATGCCCGTCCCGTTGGTCGTGACGGTCTCCACGAGTCCGTCCTTGGTGCTGAAGGAGACCTTGGCGCCGGCCACCGGTAGCCCGTCGTTCTGGTCCACGACGGTCGCGTCGAGGTACCCGAAGTCCGGCAGGTCGTAGGTGACGATCAGGCCGTCGCGCAGCACCGGGGCGTGGTCGGAGAACCGGATGCCGTCGACGCCGGCCCAGCCCTGGATGCCGGTGACGCCGGTCGCGCCGGCGGTCACCGGGTCGTCCGATCCGACGCCGTCGCCGTACCCGAAGATGATCGTGCCCGAGCGGGTGAACGTGGCCGAGAAGTTGACCGGTTCGGTGTACTCCGAGCGAATGGGGTAGGCCCAGAGCTTGGTCCTGCGGTACTCGACGACGAACGCGTCCTCACCATTGACCTTCGTGGCGGCCGTGAAGACACCGCCGCCCGGGGCGAACTCGACGGGGCTCTCCAGGTAGAACGGGAAGGCGCCCGCGCCGCCGTAGCCGGGGCCGGTGCTGCCGTCCGGGGCGATGATGCCGCGCAGGCCGACGCCGAGGGTGTCGTGGCTGCCGTTGTAGAGCGCGATCGGGAACGGCAGCTGCACCGTCGCCCACACACCGCTGCCGAACGTGACCGGCTCGGTGCCGCGCAGGTACTCGCCCTCGGTGACGGCGCAGCTGTAGCCGCCCTTGTCGACGACGAGCCCGACCGGGATCTCCGGTGAGTCGTTCTGCGCGCCCACGGTCAGCGGGAGCGTCGTGGGCGAGAAGCAGGCGTTGGGCGTGACGGTCAGCTTGTACGTGCCCTCGGGGACGGCGGCGATGGTGAACGCCCCGGTGGCGTCCGTGCGCACCGGCTTCAGCGGCGTGTCCCGGACCGTCACGTCGGCGTTCGCCACGGGCCGCTTCTTGTCGTCGACGACCCGGCCGCTGATGTCGTGCTTCGCGGCGGCGGTGAGCGGCAGCGTGACGGAGCTGTTCTGACCCTGGGCGATCGTGACGGTGGCGGTCGCGGTCAGGTAGCCGAAGACCTTGGTGCTGAGCTGGTAGTCACCCACCGGCAGGTTGGTGGTGAACCTACCGTCCTTGTCGGTGCCGATCGACCGGCTGAACGGCCCGCTGATCGTCACGTCGGCGGCGGGGACCGGGGCGCCGTTGGCGGTGACGACACCGGTGAGGGTGCCGCCCTTGCGGGGCGCGAGCTCCAGCAGGCGGACCAGGTCGAGCCGGCCCTCGCCGTACTTGTTGTTGACCTCGGCGGTGCCACCGCACTCGGTGTCGTCGACGTCGGTGGCCGACTCGGCGAGCAGGCGACGGGTCTCGTCGACCTGCCCGATCAGGGTCGGGTCGTAGCTCCAGAGCGCCGCCACGGCACCGGCGACGTGCGGTGCCGCCATCGACGTACCGGCCATGTCGACGTAGCTGTTGTTCGGGTAGGACGAGCGGACGTTGACACCCGGCGCGGAGATCTCGGGCTTGATCCGACCGTCCTCACCCTCGCCCTTGCGGGAGAACGACGCGAGCGTGCCGTCCTCGGCGTACGCGCCCACCGAGTAGGCGCTCGCCGCGGATCCCGGCGAGGAAACCGTGTCACAGGCCGCGTACGGCGTGGTGTTTCCTGACGACCAGGTGCTGAAGATGCCCGCGGCGGTCCAGGCCTCGTCGATGGCCTGGAAGAAGTCGTCGAAGTCGTGCTCGACGGTCTGGCCCCACGAGTTGTTGACCACGTGCGGGCGCTTGGACGGGTCGGGGTTGTTCCCCTGGAGGTCGGTCGGGGCGAGCAGCCACCAGCCGGAGCGCAGCAGCGACTCCACGCCGGTGCTGTCGCAGCAGCCGTTCGTCGCGATCCACTGCGCGTCCGGGGCGACGCCGACGTGGTCGGTGCCGTCGACGCCGACCATGGTGCCCATGGTGTGCGTGCCGTGTCCGTTGTCGTCGCACGGCGCGATCGCGCACGAGCCCCGGGTGGCCATCCAGTTGTAGTTGTGGTCGACGGTGCCGTCCGGCTTCGCGCCACGGTACTGGCGCGACAGGGCGGGGTGGTCGAACTGGACGCCCGAGTCGAGGTTGGAAACGGTGATACCCGCGCCGGTCGCGCCCATGGCCCACGCCTGTGGGGCGTGGATGGCCTCGAGACCCCAGGTGACGGTGTCGTCCGCGCCGGCCTTCGGGGCGGCGGGTCGGGCGTTCTGGTCGGCGGGGAGCTTCTTCTCCACCGGCTGGACCAGGGCGACCTGCGGCGTCGCGTGGATCTCGGCGACCTGCACCCGGGCGGCCACGTCGAGGGCGAGCTTCTCGGTGCCGCCCTTGACGAGTACGGCGTTGGCGATCGGGTAGGGGGTGTACTTCACCTTGGCCCGGTCGAGGTCGGTGGAGACGGAGGCCAGGGACTTCTTCGACGCGGCGGTCAAGGCGTCGTAGACGAACTGACCACGGGCCGTCCAGTCGGCGATCTTCTTCGCCGGTCCGAGGTCGGCCTTGCTGTCGAACGTGATCCAGAAGTCGGCGGCGGGCTGGGTGCGGAAGCGGTCCTTCAGGGACGGCGCGATCTTCCTGGTCGCCGCGCCGGCATCCGGCTCGGCGGCGGACGCCGGTATCGGCTGGAGCATGCTCAGGCCGACCGCTGCGGCAAGTGTCGCCGCGAGGGCTGTGAGTCTCATGGGGGTCCTTCGCCTACAGGGGTTGGTAGGGGTCGTGGCTCGCGTGGTCGACGGCGGCGTCGGCGTCGGGTACGTCGGAGGCGTCGCGCGCGGTGACGCGCGATTCGCCGAGCCGCTCGGCTGGCGGCTGGTGCTCGATGGCGGAGTCGTCGGGCACGACGGATCGCTCAGACATTCATCGCCCATGGGCTATGGATCATGAACTCATGCTCGGTGAGCGGCGTGACCGTAGCTATCCGGCGGATACGTCAAAATTCACGATGCGTTGTCGAGAGATTCGTCCTCGGCGAACACACCGGCCTCCACCGCCTTGACCGCGAGCGCGGTCCGGCTGCTCACCTTCAGCTTGCGCATGGCGGCGCGGAGCTGCTGGTCCACCGTGGCCGGAGACTTGGCCAGGATCCGGCTGATCTCCCGGTTCGTCTTGCCCGCGACGACCAGTTGGACCACGTCCAGCTCGCGGGGTGAGAGCTGGTCCCCGTACCCGCGTCGGCCGCCGCGCCACAGGCGCGGGACTTCTGCCCCGTGTTCGCGGAGCCGTTGCGCGACCCGGTCCGCGTCGCCGCGGGCGCCGAGCCGGAACAGCTGCTCGTACTGTGCCGCCAGCAGGTCACCGCCCTGATCGGTCCGGCCCTGCGCGATGATCGCCTCGGCTTGGCGCTCGCGGGCGCGCATCGCGTCGTAGGGGCGCGGCATCGCGCTCCAGGCACGCGCCGCCCGGTCGAACGCCGTCGCCGCGCGGGCGTGGTCGCCGGTCGCGGCGAGCAGCAGGGCACGGCACACGGTGAGCGCGGCACGCGGTGCGGGCGCCGTACGGCCCCGCAGTCCTCTGGCGAACTGGTCGGCCAGGCGGGTCGCGGCCGTCAGGTCACCGGCGGCGAGGTGCGCCTCGATCCGGGCGGGGACGAGGTCCGTCGCCCAGACCCAGACGCCCTTTCGTCGAACGGTCTCCATCGGCTCGTCCGTGACCCGCAGCGCCCGGCCGCTGTTGCCGTCCGCCAGCCACAGCCTGGCCAGCGCTGCGGCGGCCTCCATCGTGTCGTCGGCCGCGCCGAGCCGGGCGGACTCCTCGAGGACCAGCCGGAACTGCTCCTCGGCGGCTCGCCGCCGTCCGGCTGCGGCCGCCAGGCGGGCCGCGAGGCGGATGCTGCCCAGGTAGTGTGCCGGCCGGTCCCGGTCGGCGTCGGCGAGTGCCGCGCTCGCCTCGGCGAGGCCGTCCCACCGACCGGTGAGCCACGCCAGGTTGGCCTGTTCGAGTCGGACGTTGTGCTGCAACCGGGACGCCTGCTCGACCTCGGCGAGGCGCATGGCCACGTCGAGGTGTTCCTCCGCGTCGGCGTACCGACCCCAGATCAGTGCGCCGGTGCCGACATTCGTGTGGATGCGGGCCACGTCGAGACGCTCTGCCGAGGTCGAGCCACCGACGGGCAGGTCGGCGACGACCTCCCAGGCCTCCTCCTCGCCCAGCATCAGTAGCGCCGCGGCCCGGTTCCCGGCCAGGTTCAGCCTCTCGGCGGGGGAGTCGATCTGGGCGGTGAGGTCGGCGGCGCGATCGAGCCATCGCCGGTGGGTGGCCGCCGGCCACGGTCCCGCGTAGGCCCAGCCGAGGTAGGTCATCGCCCGGGCCGCCTCGACCGGGTCGTGGTCGAGGTTGGCGACCGCCTGCTCCAGCTCCCGGAGGGCGGCCTGCGCCTCACCCCCGGTGATGAGGAGCCGACCCAGGGGGTTGCGGATCTCGGCCTGCTGCCGGGCGGAGAGGCCGGGGGTCTCCAGCACCGAACGCAGGGTACGGATCACCCGGTGGTAGACCTGGTCGACCTTCTCCCGGCGGCCCAGGGCGGCGACTCCGGCGGTACGGGCGACCCGCGCCCGGTCCACCGGCGGCAGCACGGCCCACGACAGCAGGTCGACCAGCAGGTCGACCGCCTTCGTGTGGTCGCCCGAGGCCATCGCCAACTCGGCGCCCTGCTCGGCGTACCGCGCCCAGGACGGGGTCTCGCCGGCCTCGCGGAAGTGGTGGGCGAGGCGTGCCACGGGCGGCGGGTGGAGGTGCTCCAGGGCGCGGCCGGCCAGCAGGTGGACGTGTCTGCGGTCGGTCAGCGGGATCGACTCGTAGACCGCTGTCGCGGCCAGGACGTGCCGGAAGCGCCACCGGCCGCGGTCGTCTCCGTCCAGGACACCGGCGCTGGCCGCCTCGGCGATGGCCGCCCGACACGCGGTCGGCGACAGTCCCGCGGTCAGCGCGATCGTCGCCGCGGAGGAGCGTTCCGCCAACGTCGCCGCGGCGCGCAACGCCTGCTGCGCCGTGGGTGACAGGCGACTCACCCGCTCCCGGGTGGAGTCGCGCACCGTCGGCGGCACCTGTAGCTCGCGCAGCTTCAGCCGGACCCACTGGCCGTCGCGAAAGACGAGGTCGGCCCGATCGCACATGAGACGGACCGACTCTTCCAGCGCCAGCGGGACGCCGCCGGTCCGTTCGTGCATGAACGTCGTGAACTCCTGCGAGATCGGATTGCCGTCCAGCATGGAGGAGACCAGCGCCGCCGTGTCGTCGGGTCGCATGGGCGCGAGGGCGATCCTGAGCTGGGTCACGCCGGCGGGCAGGCGGGACGTCAGCCGCAGCAACAGCGATCCGTCGCCGACCTCCTCGGGCCGATAGGAGATGACCAGGCTCGGCCCGTCCGCGTGCTGTCGGGAGATGACGAACAGCAGGAACTCCAGCGTCACCTCGTCGGCCCAGTGCGCGTCCTCCAGGACGAGGACGTCGACCCGCAGCGCGCGCAGCAGCTCGTCCAGGGCGCGGAACAGCCGATGCCGCGCCGCCTTCGCGTCGTCCAGGGGCGGCAGCGCGGGCGGCAGGCTCGCCGACCATTCGGGGAACAGGGGCCGTAGCGCGCCCGCGAGCGCGGTGAGCCGCAGCCGCGACACCGGATGGTCGATCCCACGGAAGGCGTCGACGATTGGCCCCAACGTGAGCGACTCACGCAGCGGTGGGCACACCGACACCAGGGCGGTGTGCCGGGCCGGCACGGTCTGCCATTCGCGCAGCAGCCGGCTCTTGCCGATCCCCGCCTCGCCCTCCACCAGCACGATCGCCGGGGGTCGGGCCAGGGCGCCCCGCAGTGCCGCCAGTTCCCGGTCACGGCCCACGAAGCGCGGGGTGGAGACGGCTGGTGCGGTCCCGTCGTCCTCGTTTGCGGGGTCGAGCATGCGTGATGATCTCGCTTTTCGACGCGTGCACACAAGACCATCGCCGTGGCCGGCTTCGGGCGACCTTGCGGAAATCATCTTAGTCATTAAGATAATCGCATGGGCATATCGACGGACTTCTCGGTGGCTATCGCCGGTGCCGGCCTCTCCGGCCTCTGCCTCGCCCAGTACCTCACCCGGGCCGGCATCGACGCGCACGTCTACGAGCGGGACCCCGGCCCCTTCGTCCGGCGGCAGGGCTACCGGATCATCCTCGACCGGTACGGGCTGGCGGCGTTGCGCGAGAGTCTGCCCCGCCCGTTGTACAACCTGGCGCTGACCACCGGCGACGAGCCCGGCGGACACCTCCGCTTCACCGACAGCCGACTCCGGGACGCGTTCACCATCACCTTCAAGGACGAGCCGTACGCCACCCGCCAGGTCGACCGGCTGACGCTGCGGTCGATCCTGCAGACCGGGCTCAACGGGCGGATCCACTACGGCAAGGAGGCCGTCGCGGTGGACAGCGGTGGCCCGGCCGGGCTGCGACTGCGGTTCTCCGACGGCGGAGCCGTCGCGGCGACCGTCGTCGTGGGTGCGGACGGCGTCGGCTCGGCGCTGCGGGCGCAGCTCATGCCGGACGCGGCCCCCGCGAGCGCGCCGCTGGCGGGCATCTACGGCCGGTCACCGCTGCATCGCAACGGCGAGAGCATGATCCCGGACGCGCTGCGCAGCAGCGGCGTCCTGGCCATCGCCGATCGACCCGGCCGCGCCTTCTTCTTCACCCCGATGCGGTTCGGCGAGCGGCCACGGGAGGCGTTCGCCCGGCTGGCGCCGGGCAGTTACGCGCCCACCGGCGACGACTACGTCATGTGGGGACTACTGCTGGGGCAGGGGGAGGTGCCCATCGGCGTGCGGGGCGACCTGCTGGCGCTCTGGCGACTGGCCGCCGGAATGAGCACGGACTTCCACCCGCTCATCCGCCGGCTGGTCGCCACCGCCGAGTTGGACGCCACGGTGCTCAACCTCTTCGCCACCGGCCGACGCCCACAGCGGTGGGCGGTGCCCCGGGCGACGATGATGGGCGACGCCGTGCACGTCATGCCACCGTTCGGCGCCCACGGCGGCAACACCGCGCTCCGCGACGCCGCCCTGCTCGGCCGCAGGCTGCTCGAGGCCCGGGCGACCGGTCGGGCGGTGGAGGAGGCGATCGCCTCCTACCAGGACGAGATGGTGCCGTACGCCTTCCGCGCCGTGGACACCGCCGGTCGGCTGATGCGCCGTCTCACCGGGGGTGCGACCGCACCGCACTGGGTGTTGACCCGCCTGTTACCTCGGCTGCACCGGGTGACCGTGCCGGAGGCATGATTGCGGGCATGTCCCAGGTGCCGGCCCGTGCGTCCGCGATCGCCGACCTCATGCGCGCCGGACGGGAGATGTCCCGGCTCTCGATGGTGTTCCGGTACGCCATCGCGGAGCGGCTGGGCCTGACCGTGAGCGACCTGGAGTGCCTGGACCACCTGGCGGACGTCGGGTCGGCCACCGCGGGGCAGGTCGCCGAGCGGACCAACCTCACCACCGGGGCGGTGACCAGCATGTTGCGCCGGCTCCAGCAGGCGGGTTACGTGACGGCGGAGCGCGATCCGGCGGACCGACGGCGGGTGATCGTCACCCTGCGCCCGGAGCGGGTGGCCGAGCTGACGCGGCCGTACGAGCGGTTCGCCGAGGGGGCCGAACGGCTCGTTGAGGGCTACAGCGTCGAGGAGGTCGCGCTGCTGGTCCGGCACTACGACCGGATGCAGGCGATGTACCTCGCCGAGCTGGACCGGCTCCGCCACGGCGACGGCGCGCAGCGGACTCGTGGTCAGGTCGCGGAGACGCCGTCGTCGCCCGGGGCGACGTCGGGCCGCGGGTAGCCGAGCTCGTACGAGATCTGACCGGCGGTCTCCAGCAGGAGCGGCAGGTTGCCCCGCAACTCGTGGAGGCTCGCGATGACCTCGATCGCCGTGATCGAGACGGCGGCGATGACCTGCCCCCGGGAATCCCTGATCGGGGCGGCGACGCACATCACGTAGGCGTCGTGCTCACCGTTGTCCACGGCCCAGCCGCGTTCCTGGATGGCGGCGAGTTCGGCGTCGAGCGCGTCGCGGTCGGCGAAGGTGGTGTCGGTGAACCGCTCGAAGACGACGTGCGAGAGCAGCCGCTCGCGATCCTGGCGGGGCAGGTACGCCAGGATGGTCTTGCCGACGGCGCTCGCGTAGATCGACACCGCGCGTCCGATCCGGGAGGGGAGCTTGACGGCGTCGAACGCCGGGCTGTCCACCTTGTCGATATAGATGATCTCGTCGCCGGTCAGCTGCGCCAGGTGCACGGTGTGGCCGGTCTCGCGTTGTAGCGCCCGCAGGTGCGCGGCGGCGGGTTGGCGCAGGTCCATCGAGCCGAGCGCGAGGTCCGCCAGCTCGATCAGCCCGCTGCCGAGCACGTACGTGCCCGCGCCGGTGCGGCGGACGAAACGCGCCGACTCCAGGGTGTGCAGGATCCGTAGGGCGGTCGACTTGTGCACGCCGAGCACGTCGGCGGCCTCCGTCAGGGACAGCGGACGTTCGGCCGACCGACGGATGAGGTCGATCGCGCGGCGGATCGATTGCGCCACGGCTGTTTCTCCCCTCGCACGGCGCGGCATCGCCGCTGTCGTTGCATCATGTGCAATGTAGATGACGCAATGCGCAATCGCCACTTGACAACGTTGCACATGTCGCTACGATCGTTGCAAATTTATGAGCTTGACTCCGACTCGTAACGGTGGAGCGACGATGGGTAAGCAGCGCGCTCGGATCGACGTCGCGGGGGCGACGAATTGACGGCGACCGACATGCCCTCGCGCTCCGAGATCACCGATGGGTGGCGCACGCCGACCAGGGACGGCGAACCCCGAGGCGAGGACTGGGTCGGCACCGCCGCCGAGGCGTTGCCGGACGACGCGGAAAGTGTCCTGATCGGCCGGATCTGGGACCCGTCCGTCGGTGGTCCTACCCCCGTGGCCGTTCGCGACGGCGAGGTCATCGACCTGAGCCACCGGTTCCCGACCGTCCGGGACATCTGCGAGCTGCCCGACCCCGCCGCCACCGTGGTCGGGCTCGGCGGGGCACGGGTCGGGGACTTCGCGGAGATCCTGGCCAACACGGCGGTCGCCACCCGCGACCGGGGCCGGCCCTGGCTGTTGGCCCCGGTCGACCTCCAGGCGCTCAAGGCCGCCGGCGTGACCTTCCCCGTCTCGATGATCGAACGGGTCATCGAGGAGCGGGCCCGTGGTGACCTGGCGCTCGCGGCGGACATCCGGCAACGGATGTTCGCCGACATCGGCGTCGACCTGCACCACCTGGAACCGGGTTCGGCCGAGGCGGATCGGCTCAAGAGCCTGCTGGTCGCCGAGGGCATGTGGAGTCAGTACCTGGAGGTGGGGATCGGTCCGGACGCCGAGATCTTCACCAAGGGTCAGATCCTCTCCGCTGTCGGCACCGCGGTCGACGTCGGCGTGCTCGCCGCGTCCACCTGGAACAACCCGGAACCCGAGATCACGCTCATCGTCCAGTCCAGTGGCCGGATCGTCGGCGCCACCCTCGGCAACGACGTGAACCTGCGCGACATCGAGGGCCGCTCGGCGCTGCTGCTTCCCCTGGCGAAGGACAACAACGCCTCCTGCGCCCTCGGCCCCCTGATCCGGCTCTTCGACGACCGGTTCGGCATGGAACGGGTGCGCGAACTCGAGGTCCGCCTGCACGTCCGTGGCGTCGACGACTTCCGGTTGGAGGCGGTCTCGGAGATGACGCGGATGTCGCGCGACCCGGAGGACCTGGTGCGGCAGCTCGTCGGCCCGCACCACCACTATCCCGACGGCGCCGCCCTGATGCTCGGCACCATGTTCGCGCCCAGCCAGGACCGGGGCGGCCCCGGCGAGGGCTTCACCCACAAGGTCGACGACGTGGTACGGATCAGCTGCCCGGCGCTCGGCACCCTGGTCAACCGGGTGCGGCACGCCCAGGAGTGCGAGCCCTGGCACTTCGGCGTCCGCGCCCTGATGGGCAACCTGGCAAGGAGAGGACTGCTGTGAACGTGGTCAGCACGGTCGATCCCCGCGACGGCAAGCGTCGCCCGACGGATCTCACCGAGACCGACGAGCCCCGGGTGGACGCGATCGCCGGCCAGGCGTCCCGGGCGACGCGCTGGTTGGCCGACCTGGGGAGGCACGGCAGGGCGGAGCTGCTGGACGCGATCGCCGACGCACTCCAGGCCCGCCGGGCCGACCTGGTCGCGGCCGCCGAGGCGGAGACCGGACTGGCCCACGCGCGGCTGGACACCGAACTCACCCGGGCCGCGGTCCAGTTCCGGATGTTCGGCGACGTGCTCCGTGACGGGGCGTACGTCGAGGCTGCCATCGACCACGCCGCCGATACACCGCTCGGGCCGGGCCCGGACGTGCGGCGGATGCTCGTACCCCTCGGGCCGGTCGCCGTCTTCGGCGCCAGCAACTTCCCGTTCGCCTTCTCGGTCGCGGGCGGTGACACGGCCGCCGCGCTCGCCGCCGGCTGCCCCACGGTCCTGAAGGCCCACCCGTCCCATCCGCTGACCTCGCACGCGTCCGCCGCCGCGATCGAAGCGGCCGTCCGCGACCTCGGCGGGCCCGAGGGCGTCATCGGCGTCGTGTACGGCGAGCAGGCCGGGCGTTCGCTGGTGCGGCACCCCGCGATCCGTGCGGCCGCCCTCACGGGCTCGGTCAACGCCGCCCGCGCCATCCAGGCCGCCATCGACGACCGACCCGATCCCATTCCCCTGTACGCCGAGCTGAGCAGCGTGAACCCGATCGTCGTCCTGCCCGGCGCGGCCGCCGAGCGGGCCGAGGGCATCGCCGAAGGGCTGTTCGCCTCCTTCACCGCCTCCGGCGGCCAGCTCTGCACCAAGCCCGGCCTGGCGTTCGTCCCGGGTGGCCGGGGCGGTGACCAGCTCGTCGACGGTCTGCGCGAGCGGGTCGCCGGCTCGGGCGGCGCGGTCCTGCTCAACGAGCGCATCCGGGACGCGTACGAGATCCGGGCGGCGGAGTTCGAACGGGCCGGCGCCCGGCTCGCGGCGCAGCCGCAGATCGAGCCCGGCGCGGGCTTCGCGGTCGCGCCGAGGCTCCTGGAGGTCGACCTGCCGGGGCTGACCGCCGAGATCACCGACGAGTGTTTCGGCCCGCTCATGGTCGTCGTGCGGTACGACGACACCGCCGACCTCGACACCGCGCTGCACGCCGTCCCACCGTCGCTGACCGGATCGGTCCACCGTGGCTCCGAGGACGACGCCGACGTCGTACGCCGGATGGTCGATGTGCTCGCCGCCCGCGCGGGTCGGATCGTCTTCGACGGCTATCCCACCGGCGTCCGGGTGTCCTGGGCCCAGCACCACGGTGGACCCTGGCCGTCGACGAACGCCGTGCACACGTCGGTCGGCGCGACGTCGATCCGACGGTTTCTCCGGCCGCTGGCATGGCAGGACGCGCCGGCCTGGGTGCTTCCCGAAGAGTTGCGCGACGATTACGCCGCCATTGCGCGCCGGGTCGACGGGAGGTTGACGCCAGCGGTCGAATAATGGTCTCCGCGGGTGTCGCGGGTGCGTTGTCGCGGCACCCGCCGCTGACGCCTGAAATTCGTCGCGCAAATGATCGGACCGGGAATCCGCGTGCCATTTCGACGGGCGCACACCGCGCTTTTCCGGGCGCAATTGTGGCGGTCCTGGTCGGACCGTCGACGCGATTCTCCGTACTCCCTGTGGTGGGGAAGCTCCGGCCGCGCACCCCCGAAGAAAACCGGGGGTGCGCGGCCGGGGTGGTTTACCGAGTGACGTCGGTGACGCGCAGCCGCAGCATGGTCCACGACGCGGGCGTGAGGGTGAGCTGGACGCTGGCGTCGCCGGCCCGGGGCGTGTCGTTGGGGCGCGGCTCGGCGTGGTCCGGGCTGTCGGCGGTGTTCTTGGCATCGAGGTCGGCGCCGCCCACGGTGACGCACTCGACGATCTCGCCCACCTGGCCGCCGGCGAGGTCGACGGTCACCTCGGCCGGGGTGTCGACGACCCGGTTGACCAGGAAGACGGTCAGCTCCGCGGTGCTGTCGTCCCAGGTGGAGACCGCGTCGACCGCGTCGATGACCCCGTAGCGGTCGGTGGTCGTGGTGCTGCCGTCGCGCAGCACGTCCAGCACGACGCCCTGTGCGTGCCGGGCCGTGCGGGCGAACGGGTGGAAGATGGTCTGCCGCCAGGCCGCGCCGCCGGGTTCGGTCATGATCGGCGCGATGACGTTGACCAGTTGGGCCTGGCACGCCGCGGTCACCCGGTCGCTGTGCCGCAGCAGGCTGATGAGCAGGCCACCGACGACGACGGCGTCGGCCACGCTGTAGTGGTCCTCCAGCAACGGCGGCGCGACCGGCCAGTCCTCGCCACTGGGCGGCGTGGAGGGTGCGGCCGACTGGTACCACACGTTCCACTCGTCGAAGGCGATCATGATCTTCTTGGTCGACCTGCGGATCGCGCCGACCGAGTCCGCGATGGCGGTGACGGCGTCGATGTACCTGTCCATGTCCTCGGCCGAGGCGAGGAAGCTCGGCAGGTCGTCGTCGACCGGCTGGTAGTAGGCGTGCAGCGAGATCAGGTCGACGTCGTCGTACGCCTCGGTCAGCACGTCGCGTTCCCAGCTGCCGAAGGTCGGCATGCCGAGGTGGGACGAGCCGCAGGCGACCAGTTCGAGGTCGGGATCGAAGCGGCGCATCGCCTTCGCGGTCTGCGCCGCGAGTCGCCCGTACTCGGTCGCGCTGCGCTGGCCCACCTGCCACGGGCCGTCCATCTCGTTGCCCAGGCACCACAGCCTGATCCCGTACGGGTCGGCGGCGCCGTTGTCGCGGCGCTGGTCGGCGAGGTGGCTCCCCGCGCGATGGTTGGCGTATTCCAGCAGGTCGACAGCCTCGGCGGTGCCGCGGGTGCCGAGGTTCACCGCCATGATGGGATCGACGCCCGCCTTGCCGACCCAGCGCATGAACTCGTCCAGCCCGAAGGCGTTGGTCTCCAGGCTGTGCCAGGCGAGGTCGAGCCGGGCCGGTCGTTCGTCGACCGGGCCGACGCCGTCCTCCCAGCGGTAGGAGGAGACGAAGTTGCCGCCCGGGTAGCGGACCGTCGTGACGCCCAGCTCGCGGACGAGCGCGAGGACGTCGCCCCGGAAGCCGTCCGCGTCGGCGCTCGGGTGGTCGGGCTCGTAGATTCCGCCGTAGACACAGCGGCCCAGGTGCTCCACGAACGAGCCGAAGAGCCGGCGCGGCACCGGTGCGACACGTCGCCGCGGGTCCAGGAGCAGGCGTGCGGTGTTCACGACTGCCCTCCCCGCTGGCTCGGACGGGGCGGGGCGGGCGGGGTGGCGCGGTGGGGGAGTGGGTGTGGCGCTCCGTCGAGGTGGGTGTTCAGGGCGGGCTCCTCTCGGACGAGGCCTCCGACGTCGGGACCTGTGTCGCGGCGCCGGGGACCCGGGGTGGTGGGTCGGTGCGAGCTCTGGACATCGCCATGATCATCGATTACGTTCGCGATCGATGTAAACGTTACCGATCATGCTCGCGGTAGGGAACACCCTGTTCCTGAATGGCGTCTGACGGAGAGTGTCGCCGCGTTCTCAACGGGTAGAGCCCGCGCGTGAAATGGCGCGGTTTTGCGCTGCGGGAAGTCCACCGTGCACATTCCCGTTCGGAGCCCGACCCGCCACTGGCACGGCATGAAAGGGTCTTGTGTTCGTTATCGAGGTCCGTTACGTTGGCAACATCCTGGAAACGTAACCGATAACGATTGCAGTCCAGAGAGAGCGGCATGATCGAAGCCAATGCGCCCGTGACAATGAGTGATGTCGCCCGGATCGCCGGCGTTTCCACCGCCACCGTCTCCCGCGTCGTCAACGGGCACTACGGCGTCAGCGCCCGCACGATCGCCCAGGTCCGCACCGCCATCGAGCAACTCGGCTACGAGTCGAGCCTGGTGGCCTCGAGCCTCCGGCGCAGCCGCACCAACGTCCTCGGTCTCGTGGCGCACAGCTTCCAGTCGTACACGGCAGAGGTGCTCAAGGGGGTCATGAAGGCGCTCAGCCGCTCGGGCTTCGACCTCATCATCTACGCCAACAGCGACCTCTACGGGTCCTACTCGGAGGGCTGGGAGCAGCGGCACCTGACCCGGCTGTCGGGCACCCTCACCGACGGGTGCATCGTGGTCACGCCCTGGGGTGAGATGCGCAGCCGTACGCCGGTCGTGGCCATCGACCCGGTGCGCGGCGCGACGGCGCCCTCGGTCATGGCCGACAACCTCGCCGGTGCCACCACCGCCGTCGAGCACCTGCTCGACCTGGGCCACCGACGCATCGGGTTCATCGCCGGTCGCGACAGTCTCGCCTCGGCGTGGTCCCGGGAGGAGGGCTACCGGGCCGCGCTCACCGCCGCCGGTGTCGGGGTCGATCCCACGTTGATCGGCCGGGGAGACTTCAACCCCGAGTCGGCAGTTCCGTTGGCGCGTGCCCTGTTGCTACGGGCGGACCGGCCATCGGCGATCTTCGCGGCGAGCGACGGGATGGCCCTCAAGGTCCTGGAGGTCGCCCGGGAGTTGGGCCTGCGCGTCCCGACCGACCTGTCCGTGGTCGGCTTCGACAACATCCCGGAGTCGGCGTCGACCGATCCCGGTCTGACCACGGTGGATCAGTCGATGTACCAGCTCGGGTACGAAGCGGCACGGATGCTCAAGTCACTGGTGACCGGCGAGTGGAACGAGCCGCACCAGATAGTCCTTCCGACCAGCCTCGTGGTCCGTGGCTCGACCGCGGAACCGGCGAGGGACTGAAGGAGGTGAGGACACCGCACGGCGAGATCCACCGATGGGTTGAGCTGGCCAGCGGGTCGCATCCGCTGCCGGCGCAGGAAAGGAGTGGAGCGTGACAACCGCACAGTATCACGGGCGCTTACGCCGCCTCGGCGTACGCCGACTCACGGCGGTGTTCAGCGCCGGAGTCATGGCCATGGCGGCGGCCCTGCTCGCCCCGCAACCGGCAGCGGCGGCGGACACGCCGTGGCTGGAGGTCTCCCCGGACCGCTACGCCTCGTTCACCATCCCGGCCGCCTACGTCCAGGAGCACCTCGGCACCGTTTCGCAGGTGGTCGTCGAGGGCAACTTCGGCCCGTCCGCCACCTGGGCGGAATTCGGTCTGACGCGCCGTGGTGACGTGTGGTCCGGTGTGCTCGGCGCGCTGACGCCCGGGCTGTACCGCTACCAGGTGACCGCCGACGACACCAAGACCATCAAGGACCCGACGAACAGCGCGAAAGTGGCGTCCGACCCGCTCCTGAGCACCTTCCTGGTCGCGGGCGACTCGGCGCGCTGGCTGGCCGACGCGCCCGCCGGCACCGGCGGCACGGTCGGGACGTTGACCTACCGGGTCCGCGCCGAGCAGCGCTCGGCCCTGGTCTGGACGCCACCGGGGTACGCGGCCAAGAAGCCGAAGGGCTATCCCACGCTCTTCCTGCAGTCGGGCGGCGGCGTGGCCGCCACCGACTGGCTCGATCTCGGTCGCACGAAGCAGATCCTGGACAACCTCTCGGCCGCGGGCGCGATGCAGCCGATGGTGGTGGTGATCGCCGACAGCGCGGACGACCGGGAGCTGAACGATCTCCGCAAGGCGGTCGCCGACAACTACCGGGTCCTTCGTGATCCGGCGCACCAGGCCATCGCCGGTGTCACCGAGGGCGCGGCACGGGCGGTCCGGGCGGCGTTCGCCAAGCCGGGCCAGTTCGGCTCCGTCGGCTGGTTCTCCGGCACGTCGGCCCCGACGATCGACCGCAGGGACGCGCCGGCGCTCAACCACCTCAAGCTGCTCCGGCTCTACACCGGCAACGTGACCGACCCGGCCTACAACACCACCTACCGGCTGACGAAGGCGTTGGAGCGGGCCGGCGTCCGGTACGAGTTCGACGGGGTCGACCCGGACGGCGGCGGGAACTGGACCACCTGGCAGGAGAACCTCGTCGACTTCGTGCCACGACTGTTCGGGCACGTGTCGGACCACGGACCGAGCCCGGGCCACGGGCGGCTCACGGGCGAGTTCGCGCCGCCGCCGGCCGGCACCACCCCGACTCCCTTCGTCACCGAGGACGGGTTCGTCACCTTCGAGACGACGACGGACTTCGCCGACGCCCAGCACGTCACGGTGTGGGCCAACATCGCGCCGGGCGGCAGTTGGTTGCGCGTGCCGCTGACGCGGGACGGCGACCGCTGGCGGGCGACCGTGGGGCCGCTCGAGCCCTGGTTCTACTACTACCGGCTGATCGTCGACCGGGTGCCGTTCAAGGACGTCTCGAACCCGACGAAGGTGACCACGGAGCCGATGTGGAGCACCTTCCTCGTCCCGGGCCCGGAGGCCCGACTGCTGACGGACGTGCCCGCCGGTCAGGGCGGCACGGTCGAGAGCATGACCTACACCAGCACGGTGGCCGGCCAGGACCGCACCGCGCTGGTGTGGACCCCACCCGGGTACGACCCGCAGCGGGCGCAGACCTATCCCGTCCTCTACCTGCAACACGGTGGTGGGCAGAACTACACGGACTGGGTCGAGATGGGCCGGGCCAAGCAGATCCTCGACCATCAGTTCCTCGACGGGGACCTCACGCCCATGGTGGTCGTGATGGGCAACGGCAACTCGTCGAACTTCAACCGGGAACTGTTGGAGAACATCGTGCCGACCACCCGGTCCCGCTACCACGTCTCCAGCGACCCGTCCCAGCAGGCCCTCGCCGGGTTGTCGATGGGCGGTGGGCAGGCGTTCGGCGTGCTGAAGGCCTACCCGGGCCAGTTCGCCTACGTCGCGGCCTTCTCGGCTGGTTTCGGCAGCGGCACCGGCGTCGACGTGGCCGCGATCAACGACGGCACCAGGATGTTGCGCCTGTACGTCGGTGACCAGACCGACTTCGTGTACCCGAGCTTCATGGCCTCGCTGACCACGATGGACAGCCTCGGTATCCGCTACGAGTTCGACGGGGTCACCCCCGGGCCGCACGGCTGGGACGTGTGGCAGAAGAACCTCATCGACCTGGCGCCCCGCCTGTTCAAACGCTAGGAGCCCGCCCAGGCGACGCCACCGGGGTGCGAGGTCCCAGCGCCCCGGTGGCGCCGCCGACGCGGGGATGTCTGTGCACCGCCACCTCCGAAGGGAACCATCTCAATGAAGAGAAGACGCATACTCGCCACGGTGGCCCTGCTCGCGGCCGGGAGCGGCCTGGTCGCCTGCTCCTCGGACGACGGCGGCAGCGACGCGAGCAACTGCACGAACACCATCACCAAGCAGAACGTGCCGGTCGTGACGATGTGGGGCTGGTACCCCAACACGCAGCTGGTTGTCGACAACTTCAACAAGCTGCACGACGACGTACAGGTCTGCTGGACCAACGTCGGTCAGGGTGGCGACGAGTACGACAAGTTCCAGACGGCCATCTCGGCGGGCACCGGCGCGCCCGATGTGATCATGGTCGAGGCGGACCGGATCCCCACCTTCCAGATCCAGGGCGCGCTCGTCGACATCAAGCAGTACGGCTACGACGCGGTCAAGGCCAACTACAGCGAGGGCGCGTGGAAGGACGTGTCGGTGGGCGACGCCGTCTACGGCGTACCGGTCGACGGTGGCCCGATGGGCATGATCTACCGCAAGGACATCTTCGACAAGTACAAGATCACCCCACCGAAGACCTGGGCCGAGTACGAGCAGGCCGCGCAGAAGGTGAAGGACGCCGGTGGCCCGTTGTTCGGGGACCTCGGCGCGAACGTCCCGGCCGTGATGATGGCGCTCCAGATCCAGAAGGGCGCCACGCCCTTCACCTTCGATCCGGCCCAGCCCAAGTCGATCGGTGTGAAGCTCAACGACCAGGCGTCCAAGGACGTGCTGGACTACTGGGGTGGCCTCGCCAAGAAGGGCCTGGTCGGCACGCAGGACCAGTTCACCCCGGAGTACATCTCGGGTGTGATCAACGGGAACTACGCGACGTACATCTCGGCGGCGTGGGCGCCGGGCTACCTCACCGGGGCGGGCGTCGGTAAGGGCCAGGACACCGGCAAGTTCGCGGTCGCCCCACTGCCGCAGTGGGATCCGACCAACCCGGTGCAGGTGAACTGGGGTGGGTCGGCCTTCTCGGTGACCAAGCAGGCGAAGAAGCCGGATCTGGCGGCGAAGGTCGCCTACGGGCTCTACGCCGACAAGGAGTCGCTCACCGACGGCTGGACCAACCAGATCATCTTCCCGCTGAACCTCACGGCGCTCAAGGATCCCGCCTTCGTCGACCTGAAGGTGGCGTTCTTCAGCGGCCAGCAGGCGAACAAGGAGGTCTACCTCCCCGCCGCCGAGGCCTACAAGGGGGTGTCCTACGCGCCCTTCGGCCAGTACTACCTGGATGCCATGACGAAGCAGATCAGCGAGGTCATCAAGGGCTCGATCAGCGGCTCGCAGGCGGCCGACAAGGTCCAGGACGACGTGGCGAAGTACGCCAAGGAGCAGGGCTTCACCGTTTCGTGACCGCTCTGGGTGGGTCGTGCCGGCGCTGTCGGCCGGCCCACCCACGACCCCCGCGTCCACGCCTTTCGGAGACCACAGATGACAGTCCTGACCGAGCAGCGCACACCGCGTCCGCCGAGCGAGACGCGCAAGATCCGTGGCAAGGTGCACCTGCGCGAGCACCTGATGGGGTGGCTCTTCGTCGGGCCCTTCGCGCTCGTCTTCCTGGCGTTCCTCATCGCACCGCTGGGGTACGCGCTGTACCTCAGTCTCTTTCAGAAGAAGCTGATCGGCGGCACCAGCTTCGTCCTCTTCGACAACTACGTGAAGGCGTTCACCGACCCGAGCTTCCTGTCCGGAGCCTGGTTCGTCATCCGCTTCTCGCTCGTCTCCATCCCGCTGCAGATCGTCCTGGCGCTCGTGATGGCCCTCATCCTGGACGCGGTGACGACGCTGTTCGCGCGCTTCTCCCGCCTCATGATCTTCCTCCCGTACGCGATCCCCACCGTCATCGGTGCGGTGATGTGGGGGTTCCTCTACAGCAAGGGCTTCGGCCCGCTCACCGACATCTTCGGGCTGTTCGGCGCCACCGCACCCGACTTCCTGGGTAGCAACCTGATCTTCTACGGCCTGCTCAACGTCGTCACCTGGCAGTGGGCCGGCTACTACATGATCATCCTGTACGCGGCGTTGCAGGGCATCGATCCGACGCTCTACGAGGCCGCCCGGATGGACGGCGCCGGACGGTGGCAGATCGCGACGCGCATCAAGATCCCGCTGATCGCGCCCGCGCTGATCCTGATCCTGGTCTTCTCGCTCATCGGCACCCTGCAGTTCTTCAACGAGCCGCAGATCCTGCGCTACCTCGCCGCGGGCACGATCGGGGCCGACTTCACCCCCAACATGTACGCGTACCAGCAGGCGTTCTCGCTCGCCAACTTCAACTACGGGTCGGCGATCTCGTTCGCGCTCGGCGGCATCGTCTTCATCTGCGTGTACGTCTTCCTGTTCTTCACCCGCAAGCGGAGGAGCTTCCTCTAGATGGCCGACCGCACCAGCGTCCGCGCCGGCGTCCGCCGGCCACAGCGCTACCTCCCTCTGCAGATCCTCCTCGGCTTCCTGGTGATCTACTTCCTGGTCCCGTTCTGGTGGGTCGTCGTCAACAGCTCCAAGGACGCGCCAGGCCTGTTCGGGGGCGGCAACACCCTGTGGTTCTCCGACCAGATCGACTACCTCGGCAACCTCCGGCAGCTCTTCACCTACGACGGTGGCATCTACCTGCGGTGGATCCTCAACTCCACGCTGTACGCCATCGCCGGTGGAGTCGGCGCCACGGTCCTGGCGGTGATGGCCGGCTACGGGTTCGCCAAGTACCGGTTCGCCGCGCGGCGCTTCAGCTTCGCCGTCGTGCTGGGCGCGCTCATGGTGCCGGCCACGGCCCTGGTCATCCCGACCTTCATCATGTTCTCCCGGCTCGGCCTGACGAACACGGTCTGGGCGGTGATCCTGCCGTCGCTACTCAACCCGTTCGGCGTCTACCTGATGCACGTGTACGCGCGTGACGCCGTTCCGGACGAACTGCTGGACGCGGCGCGGGTGGACGGCGCGGGGGAGGTGCGCACCTTCCTGCAGATCGCGCTGCCGCTGATGCGTCCCGCGGTGGTCACCGTGCTGCTCCTGTCGGCCGTGGCGTCCTGGAACAACTACTTCCTGCCGCTGGCCATGCTCTCGGACAACCGGCTGTTCCCGGTGACCGTCGGTCTCGGCCTCTGGCAGGGGATCGCCTCGGCGAACAACTCGGGCGGCACCTCGTTGTGGAGCCTGATCATCCTGGGCTCACTGGTGTCGGTGATCCCACTGGTCATCGCGTTCTTCAGCCTCCAACGACACTGGCGCGGCGGCCTGTCCGTCGGAGGCCTTCGCTAGGTCGCGCCGCGCTCACCAGGAACGACAGAAAGGTGTGCTGATGTCGACGACAGATCGGCCGCTGCGCAGCGCGCAGTGGTTCGGCGCCGAGGGCCGCAACGGGTTCATCCACCGGTCCTGGATGCGCAACCAGGGATTCGCGGACGACGTCTTCGACGGTCGCCCGGTGATCGGCATCGCCACCACCTGGTCGGAGCTGACCCCCTGCAACGCCCACCTGCGCGACCTTGCCGAATCGGTGAAGCGCGGCGTGTGGGAGAGCGGCGGCCTGCCGCTGGAGTTCCCGGCCATGAGCCTCGGCGAGCCGCTCATGCGTCCCACGACCATGCTCTACCGCAACCTGCTCGCGATGGAGCTGGAGGAGTCCGTCCGCGCCAACCCCCTCGACGGGGTGGTCCTGCTCTCCGGCTGTGACAAGACCACGCCGGGCCTGCTGATGGGAGCGGCGAGCGTCGACCTGCCGACGCTGATGCTGACCGGCGGGCCGATGCTCAACGGCAAGTTCCGCGGTCAGGACATCGGCTCGGGCACGGTCGTCTGGCGGTTCACCGAGGAGATGCGGGCCGGTCGGATGAGCGCCGCCGACTGCGCCGAGGCGGAGGTCGGCATGTCCCGCAGCCGGGGCCACTGCATGACCATGGGAACGGCCTCCACCATGGCGTGCGTGACCGAGGCGCTGGGCGTGCAGCTACCGGGCGCCGCCGCCGTACCCGCCGTCGACTCCCGGCGGTACGCGCTCGCGCAGGCCGCCGGACGGCGGATCGTCGCGATGGTGGGCGAGGACCAACGGCTGTCCACGGTGCTCACCCGCGCGGCGTTCGAGAACGCCATCCGGGTCAACGCCGCGATCGGTGGCTCCACGAACGCCGTCGTGCACCTGCTCGCGATCGCCGGACGCCTCGGTGTGCCGCTGTCGCTGGAGGACTTCGACACTCTCACCGCCGACGTTCCGCTGCTGGTCAACCTCATGCCGTCCGGTGCGTACCTGATGGAGGACTTCGCCTACGCGGGCGGCCTTCCGGTCGTGATGAAGGAACTCGCGCCGCTGCTGCACACCGACCACGTCACGGTCAGCGGCCGGAGCGTCGCGGAGAACGTCGACGGCGCGCAGTGCTGGAACTCCGAGGTCATCGCCACCATGAAGGAGCCGTTCCAGGCCGCCGGCTCGGGCACCGTGGTGCTGCGCGGGTCGCTGGCGCCGTCCGGAGCGGTGCTGAAGGTCTCCGCCGCCACCCCCCACCTCCTCACGCACACCGGCCCGGCGCTCGTCTTCGACCGGATCGAGGAGTACGTCGTCGCCGCCGACGACCCGGACCTCGACGTCACACCGGACACCGTGATCGTCGTCCGCAACGCCGGCCCGCGCGGCTACCCCGGATTCCCGGAGGTGGGCAACGTGCCCATGCCCCGCCGGTTGCTCACCGACGGCATCACGGACATGGTGCGGATCTCGGACGCGCGCATGAGCGGCACCGGCTACGGCACGTGCGTCCTGCACGTGGCGCCGGAGGCGTCCGTGGGCGGTCCGCTCGCGCTGGTGCGTACCGGCGACCTGGTCCACCTCGACGTCGCCACCCGCCGCCTCGACCTCCTGGTCGACGAGGCGGAACTCGCCAAGCGTCGCTCCGCCTGGACGCCGCCGCCACCGGTGGCCGACCGAGGTTGGGTACGGCTGTACAGCGAGCACGTCCTGCAGGCCGACAGCGGGGCGGACCTCGACTTCCTGGTCGGTGGTAGCGGCAGCGCGGTGCCCCGCCACTCACACTGACGGCGCACGACGAACGAGGAACCAACCCATCGAAGAACGGACGGCCCGCCAGTGCGAGTTCACGTGGAGAGAGCGGCGACGTCCGCCCACCGGCCAGCGGTCATGGCGGACGTCGCCCGCCTGGCGGGCGTGTCCCACCAGACGGTGTCCCGGGTCATCAACGGAGCGCCCGCGATCCGCCGCGAGACGCGGGAGCGGGTCCTGGAGGCCATCCGTCGGCTCGACTACCGCCCCAACACGGCCGCCCGGGCGCTGGTCCGGGGACGCTCCGGGATGATCGGCATCATCGGCACGGCCCGGACGCTGTTCGGTCCGACGAGTATCCACCGCAGCGTCGAGGACGCGGCCCGCGCGGCCGGCTACTTCGCCACCTCGGTGAGCCTGGAGGAGGTCACGGTACGGGCGCTCAGCGACGCCACCGAACACCTGATGCGCGTCGGCGTGGAGGGTGTCGTGATGATCGCCGGCAACGACGAGGCGCTCGAAGTGGTGCGGATGACCCGGTCCGGCGTGCCCTTCGTGGTGGTGGAGGGCGACCTGTCCAGGGCGAGCGTCACCGTCGGCGTCGACCAGGTGCTCGGCGCCCGGATGGCGACCGAGCACCTGCTCGGCCTGGGGCACACCGAGATCGTGCACGTGTCGGGTCCGCTCAACTGGGCCGAGGCCCGCGCCCGCCGCGACGGCTGGCGGGCCGCGATGCTGGCGGCCGGCGTACGCCCGCCCGAGCCCGTCGAGGGTGACTGGATGGCCCACAGCGGTTACCTCGCCGGGCTGCGGATCTGCGAGCTGCCCGGCACCACGGCGGTCTTCGCCGCCAACGACCAGATGGCCATCGGGGTGCTGCGCGCGCTGCACGAGCGTGGCCGGCGCGTGCCGCAGGATGTCTCGGTCATCGGATTCGACGACGTGCCCGAGGCGGCGTACCTGATTCCACCGTTGACCACCATCCAGCAGGATTTCGGCGCGGTCGGTCGCCGGGCCATCACGGCGGTCACCCAGGCCATCGACGACACGGTGCCGCGGCCCCTGCCGCTGGTCGTCCCCTCGCTCGTGGTGCGGGACAGCACGGCGCCGCCGCACGGTGGGGCGGGCCCGGCGTGACGCCGAGCCCGCCCGGTGCGGTCGTTAGAGCGCGGCGAGCCGGAACTGCTGGTTGGTCTGTCCGTGGCAGTCGTAGAGCTGGATCTGGGCGCCGTTGGCGGTGCTCCAGACGTCCAGGCAGCGTCCGGACTGGACTCCGCTGATGGTGCCGTTGGCGTTGATGTTCCACTGCTGGTTGCTCTGACCGTGGCAGCTGTAGATCTGCACGGCCGCCCCGTTGCCGGAGCCGGCCGCGTCGAGGCACATGTTGCCGTACACCTGGAGTTGCTTGCCCGAGGTGTACGTCCAGGACTGGTTGACCTGCCGGTTGCAGTCCCAGAGGTTCACCCGCGTGCCGTTGGTGCGTGACGCGTTCGGCACGTCGACGCACCGGCCCGACTGCGCACCGATGATCTGGCTGGCCGAACCGGGCGGCGTGCTGGGCGTGCTGGTGGGCGTCGGGGTCGGGCTGCCCGTCGGGGTGGTGGTCGGCGTCGGACTGGTCGGCGTCGACGGCAGCAACGGGCAGGTGCTGCGATAGGTCACCACCCCGCTGTTGTCCAGCAACGGGCAGAGGAACTGGCTGTACCGGGCGTCGTTGTCGAGGAACATCTTGACGAACGGCAACATGGTCCGGACCATCACCGGGTTCGACCGTCCGACCATGAAGCCGTGGTCCGCGCCGGCGACCTCCAGGTAGACGCTCTCGGTGGTGCTCGGGATGCTGTTGTAGAGACCGGTGGCGTAGGACGGGGTGACCACCGTGTCCGCCTGACCGGCGAAGATCATGGTCGGCACCCGGTCGTTGGCCAGGTTCGACGACGGCGAGTACGGGGCGATGCCGACGACCGCCTTCAGCGACGGACGCCGCATGGCGGCGCTGAGCGCCCCACCGCCGCCCATGGAGTGGCCCGCGACGGCCAACCGGTTCGCATCGACGCGGTCGCGTACCGGGCTCTGCTGCGTCAGGTAGTCCAGCGCGGCGAGGAGTTGGGTGCCGCGCGCCGTGTCGAAGTCGTTGCGGCTGTTGGTCTCGATGCCGATCACGACGAAGCCGTGCGACGCCAGCCACGGTCCCATCCAGGCCAGTTCGGCGGAGAACAACGCCGTGTAGCCCGGCGAGATCGCGATGGCCCCGAAGGTGCCCTGGCTGGTGTCGGTCGGGTAGTAGATCCGGCCGCCGTTGAAGCCGTACCCGGTCGGGACCGCGACCGACGTGTTGGCGAACGGGCCGTTCACGGCGGTGACGCTGGTCCGGGTGGGGTCCGGGCCGCGTTGGTACGGGTTGTCGGCGGCTGACGCCGACCCGGTCGCCAGGGTGATGGTGAGCAGCCCAACGGCGGCGGCCATCCCGGCGGCGGCAACCGTGAGCAGCCGTCCCCGGATGCCGGACGACCTGCGGTCGACAGGGGTGTCCGCCGGGGGCGGCGAGTGGTCTGCGGATCCTCGCACTGTCGGTACCTCCTGGGGGTGGTGGTGGAAGGACGAGGGGCGGGCCGGCTCGTCAGGTGCTGAGCCCGCCCGCCCCGGAGTGTGGCCAATCGTCAGCTGGACGAGTACCGGAACTGCTGGTTGGTCTGTCCGTGGCAGTCGTAGAGCTGGATCTGGGCGCCGTTGGCGGTGCTCCAGACGTCCAGGCAGCGTCCGGACTGCACGCTGCTGATGGTGCCGTTGGAGTTGATGTTCCACTGCTGGTTGCTCTGTCCGTGGCAGCTGTAGATCTGCACGGCCGCGCCGTTGCCGCTGCCGGCGGCGTCGAGGCACATGGAGCCGTACACCTGGAGTTGCTTGCCCGAGGTGTACGTCCAGGACTGGTTGGTCTGCCGGTTGCAGTCGTAGAGCTGCACCCGGGTGCCGTTGGCGGTCGAGGCGTTCGGTACGTCGACGCACCGGCCCGACTGCGCGCCGACGATCTGACCGGCCGAGCCGGGTGGCGTGGTGGGCGTGGGCGAGACGGTGGGGGTCGGACCCGGCGTCGTGGGCGTGGGGGTGGTGCCGGGGCCGGCGCTGTTCAGCGCCTCCAGGGTCGCCGTGTACGCGGCCTTCTTGTTGCCGTTGCAGTCGAAGAGCAGCGGAGTGCCGCCGGAGCGCCACGAGTCGCAGTCCCGAACCCCCCACACGGTGAGCCCGTTGCAGCGCGCCACCGCGAGGCAGTCGTTGACCACGCTGCGGTAGGTGTTGGCCTGCGTCGTGCCCGAGCCTTCGATGTCCAGCTCGGTGATCTGCACGTCCACCCCGAGGGCGGCGAAGCTGGACAGCGTCGTGCGGTAGTTGCTGTTGTACGGCGAGTTGGCGTTGAAGTGCGACTGGAAGCCGACGCAGTCGATCGGCACCCCACGGGACTTGAAGTCGCGCACCATGTTGTACACGGCCTGGGTCTTGGCCCAGGTCCAGTTGTCGGTGTTGTAGTCGTTGTAGCAGAGCTTCGCGTCCGGGTCGGCCGCGTCGGCGGCACGGAACGCCGCCTCGATCCAGTCGTTGCCGGAGCGCTGCAGGTTCGAGTTACGACGGGCGCCGCTGTTGCCGTCCTCGAACGCCTCGTTCACCACGTCCCAGGAGTAGATCTTGCCCCGGTAGTAGCCGGCCACCCGGTTGATGTGGTTGAGCATGGCGCTGCGGAGCGCGCTGCCCTCCATGCTCTGCATCCAGCCCGGCTGCTGCGAGTACCAGGCCAGGGTGTGGCCCCGGACCTTCCAGCCGCGGGAGATCGCGTGGTTGACGATCCGGTCCGCGTTGCCGAACGTGAAGTTGTTCTGCTGCGGCTCGGTCGCGTCGATCTTCATCTCGTTCTCGGGCGTGACGGCGTTGAACTCGCGGTTCAGGATCGTCGTGTAGGCGCCGTCGCCGAGCTTGTTGGCGGCCACGGCGGCACCGAAGTACCGGCCGGACTGGGCCGCTGCCGCGCCGAGGGTCGTCTCGGCGGCCTGTGCCAGGTTGGGCAGCATCGATACGACCAGGGCGACAATTATCGCGGCAGTTCCGGAAAGAGTTAACGTTCGTAGCCGGGTACGGCCGGTGGGACGGGGCCGGGAAACCATGTTGATCCTCCGGTGGGGGATGGGGAGAACTCGGTCGGTCTTTCGGTGGGTGGCCCTGCTGTCCTGGCTGCGGTCGCGATGCTGGGGTCGCTCGGGCGGGCCGGCGGTCGCGTGGATTGTCCAGGCGACTGTGGTCCGCTTGACCAGCGGCGGAGGGGTGGCGGTGGGGGCGGTGGTGGACGTGGTCGGGTGGCTCGTGGGATCGGCCTGGCGGATCGGGTGAGGCGCCTCCGATGCGGGAAATGATCATGTTGACGATCACGCTGATCGATGTCTCAGGCTCGCAGAAATTTCCGGCTTTTTCAACCGGTAGTTTCGGGGCTGTTACGGGACGGACTCGGTGCCCCGATGGACCCTGCCCGCGGTGCCGGCCACGCTGCTGGCGCAGCCGCGACGGGCTGCGGGGCCGGCGGCTCCTCGCCGGCCCCGCACCGATGGTCGAGGGTTCGCCGCGGTCAGGGGGCCCAGGGGGCGGCGATGTTCCAGGTGCTGTCGGCCGCCCAGAGGGTGGGCGTGTTGTAGGCGTCACCGCCCGCGCCGTTGCTGAGCCAGACCTCCGAGTTGTAGTGCCGGAGGTACTTTCCACGGAAGTTGTACGACTCCAGCGACACACCGCTTCCGGTCAGTCCCACGCGGGCGCACCAGGTGGCGTCGGCCCGCAGGAGCGCCGATCCGTCGTTCGGCGAGTTGCGGACCCGGGAATCCTGGTGCCGCAGGTACTGCCCGGGATAGTTGACCGACTCGAAGGAGTAGCAGGCGCCGTCGGCCAGGCCGGGCCGGACGGTGTACGTCGCGTCGTTCTTGAGCAGCGCCGAACTGTCGGCGTCGACCACCTCGGTGTACGCCAGGCTGTTCTGGTGGCGCAGGTACCGGTTGGTGTAGCCGGGGGTGGTCACCTGCAACGACCGCCGGGTGTCGACCGGCAGGGCGACGGGGGCGGAGCTGCCGATCGCCTTGGACGCGTCGACGAGGGCGGTGTTGGCGGCGCGGACCCGGGCCTGGTCCATCTTGACCACCTGCCGGTCGTAGGTGAGGAAGCCGTTCAACTCCCCCTCCTGGTCGGCGATCTCGGTGTAGATCGAAGCGCTGAGGCCCTTGCCGAGCATCAGGTTCCGCGCGCCCTCCACCAGCCCGACGTACCGGTCGGTGAGCGCACCGGAGGTGGGCTGCCACTCGTAGGCGAAGTACTGCCCGTTCGGGCTGTACTCGTGCCCCGGTGTGCGCAGGCCCAGCCCGCCGAACTCGCCGAGCACCGCGATCCGGCTGCTCGACGGCGCGGGTGAATCCGGACCGAGGTAGACGTGCCAGTCGTCGATGTCGCCGGTGCCGGGGTTGCCGAGGGACTGGCAGCAGTTGTAGCCGCTGTGCGGGTTGACCAGGCGGGTGGGGTCCTGGTTCTTGATGTTCTGTGCCACGCGGCGGGTGTCGGCCAGCGAGCGCTCGCCCCAGCCCTCGTTGTAAGGCGTGTAGGCGACGACCGCGGGGGAGCTGCGGTGCTCGTCGACGATCTCGCGCGCCTCGGTCTCGAACTGCGCCTGTTGGGCATCGGTGGGGTCGATGTTCTGCGCGGTGAGCGACGGGATGTCCTGCCAGACCAGCAGGCCCAGTCGGTCGGCGTGGTAGAACCAGCGTTGCGGTTCGACCTTGATGTGCTTGCGCACCATGTTGAAGCCCAGATCCTTGTGCTTCCGCAGGTCGAAGGCGAGGGCGGCGTCGGTCGGCGCGGTGTACAGGCCGTCCGGCCAGAAGCCCTGGTCGAGGGTGCCGACCTGGAAGACGAATTGGCCGTTGAGTTTCGGTCGGAGCACCCCGTTGACCACGCCGGTGGTGATCTCCCGCATCCCGAAGTAGTGGGTGGTCTGGTCGACCGTCACGCCACTGGGGTTGCGGAGGCGAATTCGTAGGTTGTAGAGGAACGGATCGTCGGGTGACCAGCGCCGGGCGTTGGGCACCGGGACGCTGAAGTCGGTGAAGCCGCCGGTGGCGGACCCGACGACGGTGCTCCCGTTCAACGCCTCGGCGAGCACGCTGTGCCCGCTCACGTCGCCTCGGGTGAAGACCCGGACCCGCAGGGTGTTGGTGCTCAGGTTCGGGTAGACGTCCACGCTGCTGACCGACGCCGCGGGCACCGGCTCCATCCACACCGTCTGCCAGATTCCCGAGCTGGGCGTGTAGAAGATCCCGCCGGGCTGCTTGGTCTGCTTGCCGATCGGCGGAAGACTGCCGTTCTGCCGGGTGTCGGTCGGATCCCAGACCTTCACCACGATCTCGTTCACACCGCCCTTGAGCTGCGGGGTCACGTCGAAGGTGAAGGCGTCGTAGCCGCCGGTGTGCGCGCCGACCCGCACACCGTTGACCCAGACCGTGCTCTGCCAGTCCACGGCGCCGAAGTGCAGCAGGGTCCGCCGGCCCGCCCAGTTCGGCGGGACGGTGACGGTGCGTCGGTAGAACAGGTAGTTGCGGTTGTCGTTGGCGGCCCGCTGCACGCCGGAGAGGGCGCTCTCCACGGGAAACGGTACGTTGACCCGCTCCGGCAGATCGGTGTCGAACTGCGGGGTGTCATCGGTGCCCGACTGCCGCAGCTGCCACTCCCCATTGAGGTTGAGCCAGTCCGGACGCGTCATCTGTGGCCGCGGGTACTCCGGCAGGGGCGTCCCGGCCAGCGCCTGGCTGGTCCACGGGGTGGTCAGTGGCGGCGTCTTGGCCGGCGCGGCCCGCACCGGTCGGGCCGGTACGGCGAACACGCCGACGACGAGGGTGAGGATGAGCAGCAGGGGCAGGGTGGGGCGGACGGGGACCTGAGGTGTCATGCCGTCTCCGAGGGGCGGGGTCGCCGCGGGCCGAGCGTGCTGAGCCCGCAGCGCGCGGGCGGTGGGCAGCGGGTGGCTTCTGGAACGCGGACGGCGGGTGTCGCCGGGATTCCCACCCGCACAGGTCACGGTGACCTGATCGACACCCCTCACCACCCATACCACGTTATAGAGGCACTCGGGACAATCCGTCAATTGCCTGTCGTCGATGCCAGTGGTGTGGGGTCCGGTCGTCGTACCTCGGCCGCGGTCAGGTCGCGGAGATCTCAGCGGGACCGCACGGTGTGCACGGCGGAGACCGCGCCGGCTCCCTCGCCGACGGCGGTCGCCACCCGCTTGGTGGAGCCGGAGCGGATGTCGCCCACCGCGAAGACGCGGGCGGCGCTGGTCTGGAACGGCAGCGGCGCGTCGTGCGTGCCGGGTGGCAGGCGGCTGTCGGTCAGCACGAAACCGCTGTCGTCCGTCGCGATGCCCGTCATCCACCCGGACTCCGGTTCGGCGCCGATGAAGCAGAACAGCCCTCGACAGTCCAACCGCATGGGATCACCGTCCTTCGCCACCACGATCGCCGTCAGACTGTCCTCTCCGTGCAGCTCCCGCAGCGTGCTGCCGGTGTGGACGGTGATCCTCGGATGAGCCCGGATCCGGTCCGTCAGGTACGCCGACATCTTCGCCCCGAGGTCGGCCGCCCGCACCACCAGGTGTACGGAGCAGCCGCGCGCGGCCAGGGAGAGCGCCGCCTGCCCGGCCGAATTCGCGCCGCCCAACACGGCGACCGGCTGGGACTCGTACCCGCGCACGTCCAGCTCGGTGGCCGCGTACCGGACGCAGCCGCTCTGCTCGAACTCCGCCCACCGCTCGATGTCGAGCCGTCGGTACCGCGCTCCGGTGGCCGCGATGACCGCGGACGTCCCGATCCGGGTGCCGTCCGCCAACTCCACGACGGGACGCCCCTGGTCGGCGACGTCGAGGCCGACCACCGCGCACGGCGCGTAGATCTGGACGCCGAACTTCAGCGCCTGGAGCATCGCCAGCCGGGCCAACTGCTCACCGCTGACACCCTCGGGGAAGCCGAGGTAGTTCTCGATGCGTGCGCTCTTGGCCGCCTGGCCGCCGAGGCCGGTGCCGTCCAGCAGCACCGTGACGAGACCCTCGGAGGCGCCGTACACCGCCGCGGCCAGCCCGGCCGGCCCGGCGCCGACCACCACCAGGTCGGGATCGCGCGCCGTGGCGACGTAGGTCAGACCGAGGGCCTCCGCGACCGTGCCGGGGGTGGCGCGACGCAGTACGCGGTCGCCGGTGACCGCGACCGGAAAGTCGTCCTCGCCGACATCCTCTGCCCGCATGAGCGCCCGCCCGGGCAGCGATGCCGCGTCGAGCCAGGTGTGCGGGAGGAGCATCTGGTTCACGTAGGTCCGCAGTTCCAGCGACTCGGCCACGTGCGGCCGACCGACGATCTCCAGTGCGTTGCCGGCCGCGCCGCGCATGAGCTCGCGCCGGGCCTGGAAGGTCTCGATCAGCACGTCGGCGATGTCGACCTGGTCGGCGAGCACGCGGCGCAGCTCGGGGGCGGTGAGCCGGACGACCGTCCCGGCCGTCACCACGCGGACCGTGAGGAACACGTGCTGTCCGGTCAGCAGGCTCAGTTCGCCGAGGAACTCGCCCGGTCCACGCCGGTAGATCAACCGTTCGGGTTCCAGCGCCGTCGCGTTGCGGACCGCCTCGGCGGTCGCCGTACGCAGCAGGAAGAAGTCGTACGTGCTGTCGCCGGCGGCGTACAGGTGTTGGCCTTGGCGGACCTCCTCCTCGGTGCCGTAGCTGGCGAGGCGGTCGAACTGCTCCGCGTCGAGGACCGGGCCGTCGGCGTCTCGGATGTGCACAGTCGAACGGTAGGTGCCCGGTGGTGACGAGGAGCGGAGCGGCAGCGGGTTCGCCCCGTCGTGTCACTCACATCGGGCGGCGTTCAGGGCCGGGGCGTCGCGGACGTCGACGCCTTCTGACGTCTGTCGGACCGGCCGGGCGTCCTCGCGTCCTGGCTGAGCAGCAGGAGCGCGGCCAGCGTCAGCAGTGCGCCGACGAGCGCGAGCGTGCGTGCCCCGGAGGTGGGCAGCAGGACGCCGCCGAGCAGCGAACCGCCGGCGATGCCGACGTTGAAGGCGGTGCTGACGCCGGCCGACGCGATGTCGGTGCTGCCGGGAGCCAGGTGCAGCATCCGGTTCTGCACGGCGGAGGCGAACGCCGCGTAGGCGAGGCCGAGCCCGGCGAGGAACGCGACCGCGCCGGGGCGGAGCACGCCGAGTCCGTACATGCCGAACAGTGCGGCCGTACCGATGCTCAGCGCCGTCAACAGCGAGGCGATCGGTCGGGCGTCCAGGGTGCGGGACGAGAGCAGGGTACCGACGACGGCCGCAACCCCGGCGGTGAACAGCAGTGGCGTCAGGGCCGCGTCGGTGAAGCCGCTGACGTCGAGCAGGAACGGTGCGATGTAGGTCTGCAAGGTCATGAAGCCGCCGACGCCGAGGGCGGTGGCCGTCAGGAGCACGGCGAAGCGCCGCCCGTCCGGTGCGGTGCCCCGGGCCGCTCCGCCAGCCTCCGGCGGGTACGTGGGCACGAGGACGAGCACCGCGGTGGCGATCACCAGACCGATCCCCGCCAGCGCCGCGAACGACGCGCGCCAACCTGCCTGCTGACCGATCCAGGTGCCGAGGGGTACGCCGAGGACAGGTGCGAGCGTCACTCCGGCCCCGAACAGCGCCACCACCCGGCCCCGCACGGCGAGGGGGAAGGGCCCGATCACCGTCGCCGTGGCGATGGACCAGAACAGCGCCTGGGCGACGGCGGTCACCAGGCGGGCGCCGGCCAGCATGGCGTACGTGTGCGCGAGCGCGGCGGTTGCGTTCGCGGCGGCGAACAGCGTCATCGTGCCGCCGAGCAGGTGACGACGGGGGATTCGCCGGGTCAGCCGGGCCAGCGGGACCGACGCCAGCACGACCACGACGGCGTACCCACTGACCAGGAGACCCACCTGCGAGCGGGACCGGTCGAGATCGGCCGCCATGTGGGTCAGCAGGCCGACCGGCAGCAGCTCGGTCGTGACGAACGCGAACGCGGCCAGGGACAGTGTGACGAGCATGGCCCTGGCCCTGGACGGCGACACCTCGGGCGTCACGGACGGGGCCACCGTCGCCAGGGCGCTTGACGGTGGAGACCGCGCCGATATAATTCATCGAACCGGGATGTCATCAGATGAGGAAACTCCTCCGTTCGGCGCGTACATACCCGTCGAGTCGAGCCGGCCCGCCGTTCGAGCAGCGTGGAGGCCTTGTGTCCACTATAGATTCGCCGCTGGCGGCTGTCCGGCACGATCTGCCCGCACACGGCACGGGCTGGGTCGACGACGTCCTGCTGGCCGGGCCCGGCAACGAGACCTGCCTCGTCCTCGGCGCGCCGATCACCCGGGCGCACCTGCGCGCCGAGGTGGCCTCCCGGCAGGCGCGGCTCATCGATGCCGGGCTGCGCCCGGGCGGCGCGATAGCGCTACGACTGCCCTCCTCGCTGGCGTACGTGGCCAACCTGCTCGCCGCCTGGCGGATCGGGGCCCAGGTGACGCTGCTCGACCACCGGCTGTCGCGCGGCGAGGTCGAGCGGGCGCTCGAACGCGTCGGCGCGCAGTTCCTCGTCCAGCCCGTCGACACCGTGCTTCCGCCGCTGCGCGGCTTCGTCACCGTCGACGAGACGGTCGTCGCGCGTCCGGCCGGTCGGCCGGCGTCGACACCGCACGCCCTCATCCAGCTCAGCTCCGGGTCCACCGGCCCGTCGAAGGTCATCGGCCGCACCGTCGACGACCTGGTCGCCGAGATCGAACGCTACACGCGCACCGACGGCGTGCCCCGGCCCGGCGAGCGGCTCGTGCTGCTCGCGTCGATGGCGCACGTGCTCGGTCTGGTCGGCGGGCTGCTCTACGCCCTGCACGCCCGCGTCACGCTCACGCTGCCCGAGCGGATGACGGTGGGCGGCGTGCTGGGCGCCATCGCGGGGGACTCCACGCCGACCACGGTGATCGGCGTGCCCGTCCATCTCGAAATGCTGATGGCCGGCCGCCCCGCTGGGCCGTTGCCGCAGTTCGTGCGGATGACCACGGCGGGCGAGCTGGTCCGGCCCGGCGTTCCCGAACGCTTCGCGGAGTGCTACGACACCGTGCTGGGCAACATGTACGGGATGACCGAGGTCGGCGTCATCGCCACCGACCTGTTCGGCGCGCACCGGCCCGCCCTGCGCCCGGCGCCCGGGATCGACGTACGGGTCGTCGACGGTGAGCTTCAGGTCCGTCGGCCCGTCACGCCGTACGTGGGGCTCGTCGACGAGAGCCGCTGGTCCGACGGCTGGCTGCGCACCCGTGACGCGGCGACGCTCGACCCCGACACGGGGCTGTTCACGATCCGCGGTCGCCTCGACTCGCAGGTGTCCATCGGAGGCCTCAAGGTCGACCTCACCGAAGTCGAACAGGCCATCCTCGACCTGCCCGGCGTCACCGAGGCGGTCGTGACGTTCGACGGCGGCGCCATCGAGGCGTACACGGCCGTCGACAAGCCGTTGACCGGTCGCGAGCTGGACGCCGCGCTGGAGGACGTCCTGGCCGCGTACAAGCGACCGCTGCGATGGCAGATCCTGGAGCGGCTGCCGCGTACGTCCAGCGGCAAGCTGGTGCGCGACGTGGCCGTGTTGCGCGCGTCGGCCGAGCCGACGTCGTCATGACGCCCCGAAACGGGACGGGTGTGGCGCGGCCGCCGACGGGCCGTCATGGCGTGGGTTCCTCCGGTGGGTCGATGAGCAGTCGGATCCCGACGGTGTCGCCCTGGCCCGGTCGGTCCTGCCCGGCGACGGCCAGCACCAGGCCCTCGGCGAGGGTGCCGCAGGCCACCCCGGCCCGACTGCCGGGCACGGGACGCAGCGGCAGCGACCCCGGCGGGTCCGGCCAGACGGTCGGCAGCACCAACGGTTGCCGTAGGCCGCCGCCGCGCAGGCCGGTGCCGCGGGCCTTGCCGATGGCCTCCTTCTGGGTCCACAGCCAGAGGAACGCGCTGGTGTGCAGCGACCCCGGCTGGTCGGTCAGCCAATCGGCGTCGGCCGGCGCCATCCAGCGCCGAGCCAACGCCGCGCCGGGCAGCGCGCGTTCGCGCTCGACGTCCACGCCGACCGGCGTCACCGCGGAGACGGCCACCGCCACCACGTCGCGTCCGTGGCTGATGCTCGCGTGCAGACCGCGCGCCGCGCCGGTGAGCCTCGGCCGGCCGTTCTGGTCCCGTGCCACGCCAACGTCGGCGGCCGGCACGCCGAGCAGGTCGGCAGCGGTGCCGACCAGATGCTCCGACGCCCGGTCCCTGGGGTCGCCGGTGATCGTCGTAATCCGCACCACGACCCATTCCATGGGAGGAGTCAAGCAATGTCAGATGAGGTTCGCCAGTCCATCGTCGATGCGCTGGCCCAGATGAACTACGACGTCGACGACGTCAACGGCGACACGGTGCTCGGCCCCGCCGGGCTGGACCTGGAGTCGCTGGCCGTCGCCGAGCTCGCCGTCCGTGTCGAGGACACCTTCGGCGTCAAGTTCACCGACGAGGAGCTGGAGAAGCTCGCCGACTACACGCTCGACCGGTTCGCCGCCGAGGTGGCCGGGCGCGCGGAGCCGGCGCGCAGCGCCCCCGTCGCACCGGCCACCTCGGTGGAGTGACGGTGGGCGACAGCGATCGCCGCGACGAGATCCTGTCGATCCTCGCCGACGTCGGCTACCGGACCGTCGACGCCTCGCGTGAGCGCATCGACTCGCTGGAGCTCGCCCGGCTGGTCTACGAGATAGAGCGGCGCTACGGCCTCGACCTCGACCTGGACGACGACGAGTTGGCGGCCATGTCCACGGTGACCGGTGCGGCGGAGATCCTCGGTCGCCTGACCCTGACGGCGGCGGAGTCGGAGTGACCCGCTCGACTGTCGTGGTCACCGGACTGGGCCTCCTGACGGCCCACGGCCGCGGTCCCGCGCCGCTGCTGGCGGCGGTGCTGGCCGGAAAACCCGCGTTCGGCGAGGTCCGTCGCTTCGACCCGGGCCGCAGCCGGGTACGGGCGGCGGCCACCCTCGCCGACACCGGCGACCTGACCGCCGAGGTGGTCGCCGTCGTGGCGGAGGCCTGCGACGACGCCGGGTTGGCACACCGGCGCGCCGAGTGCCCGCTGTACTTCGCCACCGGCACGGGCACCAGCGTGGTCCGCGCCGGCGGGGAGGGCAACGGGCCGGCCGAGCTGGCCGCCACCGTGGCCCGGCGAAGCGGGCTCGGCGGCGTCGCGCGGGTCTACACGTCGGCGTGCGTGGCGGGCAGCACCGCGCTGGCCGAGGCCGCCTCGATGATCGCCCGGGGCCGGTGTGACCGTGCCGTGGTCGCCGGGGGATTCCTCGTCGACGCCGACCACCAGGCCCTCTTCGACGCCGGCCGGGCCCTGGCCGACGACGGCGCCGTCCGCCCGTTCAGCAACGGCCGGCGCGGCATGCTGCTGGGCGACGCCGTCGTCGCCGTGGTGCTGGAGTCGGCGGCCGGCGCACAGGGACGGGGCGGGCGGGTGCGGTCCCGGCTGGCCGGCTGGGCCCGGGCCGGTGACGCCTACCACGTCTGCCAACCCGACCCCGGTGGCGCCGGGATGGCCTCGGCCATCCGGGCCGGCCTGGCCCGGGCCGCGGTGGCACCGGAGGGACTGGCCTACGTCAACGCCAACGGCACCGGCACGACACGTGCCGACGCGGCCGAGAGCAGCGCGCTGGGCGTCGGCCTCGGCGCGGCGGCCCAGTCGGTGCCGGTGAGCTCGACCAAGTCCGTGCACGGGCACGCCCTGGAGGCGTCCGGCCTGCTGGAGTTCGCGGTCACCGCACTGGCCCTCGACGCCGGCCGGCTGCCGGTCAACGCCGGTTTCACCGAGGCGGACCCGCAGTGCCCGGTACGGGTGGTGCGCGAGCCCGCCGCCATGGTGGGCCGGTACGCCCTGAGCTGCAATTTCGCCTTCGGTGGCGCCAACACCGCGCTGGTGCTGGGGGCGGTGTGACAGGCCTCGACACCGCCGACGACGCGGTCCGTGAGCTGGCCCGCGCGGTGTGGCCCGAGCCCGGTGACGCCGGCCGACCACCCGCGGTCCGCGGGTTCGTCGCCTCACCGTTCCCCCCGCTCGTCGTGGCCGTCGCCGGGCGCTGCCTGCAACGGCGCACCGGGCCGGCTGCCGTCGGGCCGACCGCAGTCGTGCTGGTCAGCGCGTACGCCGACCAGGCCACCGCGGCGGCCATCGCCGGAGAGGTGGACGGGGGCCGCCGGGTGTCGCCGATGTACTTCTTCCAATCCGTGCCGAACTCGGTCCTCGGCCACGTCGCCACCGAGTGGGCCCTGACCGGCCCGGTCGTGTCGCTCAGCCCGGCCGGCGATCCCTTCGGCGAGGGCCGGGCGGTGGCCGAGGGCCTGTTCGCCGACGGGGACGCGGCGGAGGCGCTGGTGATCGTCGTCGAACACGACGCCGACCCGGCCGATCCCTGCGGCGCGACGGCCCTGTTGCTCACGCCGGACCACGAGATGACCAGGCCGCCGACCGGCGGCGGACAAGGCGGTTGACATGACCGGATCGACCCGACCCTCGGCCACCATCACCGGCATGGGGCTGGTGACGCCCGTCGGGCGGGGGGTGGCGGACTTCTTCGCGGCGATCTGCAACGGGCGCTCCGGCCTGGTGCGTCCGCCCGAGGGGCACGGCGCGGCCGACGCCACGGAGGTGGTCGGGATCGCCCCGGACATCGACCCCACCACCGTGTTGCCGGCCAACGAGGTGCTGGCCGCCGACCGGTTCCTGGTCATGGCCCTCGCCGCCGCCGACGACGCGATGCGCGACGCGGGCCTGGAGGTCGGCCGCGACGTCGACCCACTACGGGTCGCCGTGGTCGTCTCCAGCGGAGCGGGTGGCCTCACCACGTACGAGGCGCAGGCCAAGGCCCGCGAGGCGCGCGGCCGCACCGCCGTCAGCGCGTACCTCTATCCGGGTTTCCTCCCGAACATGGCGGCCGCCCGCATCGCCATCAGGTACGGCATCCAGGGCTACAGCTCGTGCATCGCGACCGCCTGCGCGGCGAGCGCCCACGCCGTGGCGGAGGCGCTGCGGCTCATCCGGGCCGGTGACGCGGACGTGGTCGTGTGCGGCGGGGCGGAGTCGCCGCTCGGGCCGACCGGCACCGCCGGTTTCGCCAACGCGCGGGCGCTCGCCACCGGCTGGTCCGACCCGACGCAGGCGAGCCGTCCGTTCGATCGGCGACGCAACGGGTTCGTGCTCGGTGAGGGCGCCGGGATCATGGTCGTCGAGCGGGCCGACCACGCGGATGCGCGCGGGGTCGCCGGCTACGCCGACATCATCGGGTGGGGCGCCACCACCGACGCCTTCCACCCCACGTCGCCGCGGGCGGACGGCGCCGGCGCCGCGCAGAGCATGCGCCGGGCGGTCGCCGACGCCGGTGTCGCGCCCACCGACGTGGACTACATCAACGCCCACGGCACGAGCACCAAGCGGGGCGACGTGGCCGAGACCCGCGCCGTGCACACCGCATTCGGTACGTACGCCCCGGCGGTCAGCTCCACCAAGGGCGTGACCGGGCACCTACTGGGCAGCGCCGGAGCCGTCGAGGCGGCGGCGACCGCCCTGACGATCACCTACGGGATGCTGCCGCCGACCCACAACCTGGACGATCCGGACCCGGCCTGCGACCTCGACCACGTGCGGGGTCAGGCGCGCCCGGTCCGGCCCCGCGCGGTCCTGTCCAACTCCTTCGCGTTCGGCGGACACAACGTCAGCCTGATGTTCGGTCCGCCCTCCACGGCGCGGACCCGGGAGGCGGACCCGGCGGCGGTCACCACCACGGATCAACCATGAGAGGAGCGCGATGACAACGACGGAATTCACGCTGACCGACGAGGAGCGGGCCGCGCTGCCCACCGACGAGGACGTCCGGTCGTACGCCGAGCGGGGCTGGTACCTCAGCCAGAAGCTGCTCACCGACGACGAGGTGGACACGCTCGTCGCGGCCAGCGAGCGGTTCTACGCGGGTCACCGCGACCGGCGGTTGCCCCGGCGGCCGGCGAAGCTGGCCTACTGGGAGCCGGAGCACGGCGACGTGCAACGACACAACGACTACGTGCACTACGAGAGCGACGAGATCGCCGCGATCCTGCGCAAGCCGATCATCGGGGCGGTCGCCGCGCGGCTGGCGGAGGCGGCCGAGATCCGGGTGTTCCAGAGCACCTTGATCCTCAAGCCGCCGAGCCCGGGCGAGCCGACCAACATCGTGCCCTGGCACTTCGACCGTCACTACTGGCAGACGTGCACCTCCGAGCGGATGCTGACCGCCTTCATCCCGATGCACGAGTGCACCGAGGAGATGGGGACCATCACGATGGTCGACGGCAGCCACACCTGGAAGGAGGTTGGCGGCGACGACAAGACCACCCGGCACTTCGCCGAGCGCGACCGTTCCGAGCTCGAGGAACTGCTCGTCAGCAACGCCGAGTACAACGGCGCTCAGGTCAACAAGATCCCGATGCACATCCCCAAGGGCCACATGAGCTTCCACCACTGCCGTACGTACCACGGCAGTGGGGCCAACCGGAGTCCGCGCCCCCGGCGTGCCATCTCCCTGCACCTGCAGGACGGTGACAACCGGTACCGGCGGTTCCACCGCTCCGACGGCGACCTCGTCGTCTACAACCACGATTCCCTGGTACGCCGTAACGAGGCGGGTCTACCGGACTACAGCGACCCGCAGTTCTGCCCGGTCCTCTGGCGCTCCTCGACCCCGCAGAGCGAGAAGGCATGACCGTTGGCACGCCCCGGCCCGTGGCAGTCGCACGGGACCGGGGCGACAGCCGGCGCGATCCACTGCTGTGGCCGGAGGAGTGCCTCTTCGCGGTGGCCCTCACGCTGGTCGTCGGGCTCGCCCTCGTCACCGGCGCGGTCTCCTGGGCGCTGATCGCCGCGTCGGCCGTGCTGGTCGGCGCGCTGATCGCCGGGTTCGCCCTGGCGCGGCGCAGGCGTGCCGCCGCGTCCGGCGCGGCGGTACGGGCGGACGGTCCGGCGAGGCTGGCCAGGCTCGTCGGCGGGGTGGCCAGGACGTCGGTGCCGTTCCTGTCCTGCCTGGTGATCTACTCGAGTCTGCGCGCCATCACCCCGGAGCTCGACTTTCCGCTGGTCGACCCCGCGCTGATCGAGTTCGACCGCGCGGTCTTCGGCGGCGACGTCAGCCGTTGGCTCAACGACACCCTCGGTTCACCGGCGCTCACACTGTTCATGGCGATCTGCTATCTGAGCTACGGCCTGTCCCAGGGGGCGTACGCCATCTTCTCGTATCTGCGCGGCCGCCACGTGCGCGAGTACCACGACTTCGCGCTCGCGATCTCCATCACCGCGGTCGTCGGCTACTCCGGCTACGTGCTGGTGCCGGGGGTGGGTCCGCACATCTACCAGACCGACGTCTACGCCGACCCGCTCCCCGGTCACGAGGGATCGATCGGCGGCGCGCTGGACGCCATCACCGCCGTCCAGGGACCGGCGCGGGATCTTTTTCCCAGCCTGCACACCGCCATGACGGTGGTGCTGATGGTCTACCTGTGGCGCGACGCCCGTCGCCTGTTCTGGTGGTACCTGCCGATCGGCCTGGGGCTGCTGCTGTCCACGCTGTACCTGCGCAAGCACTACGCCGTCGACCTGCTGGCCGGGACGGCTCTCGCGGTACTGGCGGTGGTGGTGGCCGGACGGGTCAACCGCTGGTGGTACCGGCCCCGGACCGACCCACCCGCCGAAGCAGCTCGGTCATTCGCGCCGTAACCACCTCGACGACCTGTGGGTGGTCGAGGATGAAGTGCCCGCCGTCCACGACGGTCAGGTCGAAGCGGTCCACCGTCTCCTGCTGCCAGGCCAGCGCGCCCGCCGCGTCGGCCATCCGATCGTGGCGGCCCACCAGGGCGGCGATCGGGCACCCCAACGCCGCCCGGGGCGGCCGGGCGTAGGTCTCCGCCAGCCGCAGGTCGGTCCGCAGCACCGGCAGGGCGAGCCGCATCAGCGCCGGTTCGGCGAGGACCTCGGCCGGGGTGCCGCCGAGACGTCCCAGCGACTCGATCAGCCGGTCGTCGTCCAACGCGTGCAGGGGGCGGTGGGCGAGACCGGCGGTGGGCCCGTTGCGCCCCGTGACGATCACCAGCTCGGGGCCGGGGCCGGTGCGCGACAGCGTCGCCGCCACCTCGTACGCCAGCAGCGCGCCGAAGCTCTGCCCGGCCAGGGCGTACGGACCCGACAGCCGGCCGCGCACCGCGTCGCACGCGGCGGTCACCAGCCGGGGCCAGTCGTCGACGACCGGCTCCTGCCGGCGGACGCCGTGCCCGGGCAGCTCCACCGGCTCCACGACCACTTCGGCCGGCAGCCATCGCCTCCAGCTGGTGAAATGCGACGCGGAACCACCGGCGGCCGGGAAGCCGAACACCGTCAACGACGGCGGGCCTGAACGGCCGTTATCTCGTGCTTCTTCGGCAACCAGGACGTGATCTATCAGCATTGACATCTCGCTTCCCGTCCGATGTACTTCAACGTACAGGGAAATCATCAGGCGGGGAATGGCCGCTGCAGTTCACCGAACGGATGCGCGTGGGGGGTGCCGTGGGGATGCGCCGCGACCGTCGCTCAGCCGCCAGGGCAGGTGCCACCGACATCGCGGTGGTAGGCGTCGGTTGCCGGTTCCCCGGCGGAGTGGACGACCTCGACTCGCTGTGGCGCGTCCTGGACGAGGGGCGCGACGTCACCGGCCGAGTTCCGGCCGGGCGGCCCGGCGCCGCCTCCCTGGAAACGGTCGGCACCGGCGGGTTCCTGCCCGACATCGACCTGTTCGACGCCGAGTTCTTCGGCGTCTCGCCACACGAGGCGCGCGAGATGGACCCGCAGCAGCGCCTCCTGCTGACGCTCGCCTGGCGTGCCATGGAGCACAGTGGCGTGCCGCTGCCGGCCTGGGCGGGCAGCAACACCGGGGTCTACTTCGGCATCCTCGCGATGGACTACGCCGTCCTGCACGCCCGCACCCTCGGCGTCGACCACGTGGGGGCGCACTACGCCAGCGGTAAGGAGTTCAGCTTCGGGTCGGGCCGGGTGGCGTACACCTTCGGTCTGAACGGGCCGTGCATGACCCTGACCGCCGCCTGCGCGTCGTCGCTGCTGGCGGTGCACCTCGCCGCGCGTGCCCTGGCGGCCGGTGACTGCGACACCGCGCTGGCCGGCGGGGTGAACCTGATGGTCGGCCCCGAGCTGACCCTCTACATGCGGCGCATCCAGGCACTGTCGCCGCAGGGACTCTGCCGTCCGTTCGACGCGGACGCCGACGGCGTGGTGCGCGGCGAGGGCGGCGCGGTGGTCGTCCTCAAGAGGTACGCGGACGCCGTCGCCGACGGCGACCGGATCTGGGGCGTGATCAAGGGAAGCGCGACGAACCACGACGGCCGCAGCGCCGGCCTGACCGCACCCAACGCCGTCGCCCAGGAGCAGTTGGTGCGCGACGCGCTCCGCGATGCCGACGTGTCGCCGTCGGACATCGAGTACGTCGAGGCCCACAGCACCGGCACGCCGCTGGGTGACCCGATCGAGCTCAGCGCGTTGGCAGCGGTCTTCGGTCCCGGGCGTGCGCCGGAGCGCCCGCTGCTCGTCGGCTCGCACAAGGCCAACTTCGGCCACCTCGACTCCGCCGCCGGCATCCTCGGTCTGCTCAAGGGCCTGCTGGTCGCGCGTACCGGGGTGGTGCCACCGCAGATCAAGCTGGCGCAGCCGACACCACGGTTCGGCTGGTCCGGCTCCGGGCTGGCGGTCCCCACCACCCGTACGGCGTTGCCCCCCGCCTCCGACCGCCTCACCGGCGTCAGCGCGTTCGGTCTGTCCGGCAGCAACGTGCACGTCGTCCTCGCCGCGCCCCCACCGGAGCGCGCGGCGCAGCCGTCGGCCCCCGTGTCGTGGCCGGTGCTGGTGCTGTCCGGCCCCTCCGAGTCGGCCCTGGCCGACCAGGTCACGCGGCACGCGGCACTGCTCGACGACCCCACGACGGCGGGGTCCGACCAGCTCGGCGACCTGCTGTTCAGCACCGGTGCCCGGCGCAGTCACCACACGCACCGGCTCGCCGTGACCGGCGCGAGCGCCGCCGACCTGCGTGGCGCGTTGGCCGGTCACCAGGCCGGCGAGCGGTCTGCCAGCGCGGTCAGCGGCGAACTGCTGCACGACGGTCCGGCTTACGTGGTGCAGGTGTTCTCCGGGCAGGGCTCGCAGTACCCCGGCATGGGTCTCGACCTCTACCGCACCGACCCGACGATGCGCGCCACCCTCGACGAATGCGACGCGGTGACCCGGCGGATCGCCGGGTGGTCGCTGCTGGAGGAGCTGGATCGCGGCACCGGCAGCCGGTTGTCCGAGACCCGGTTCGCCCAACCGGCGATCTTCGCGATCCAGATCGGGCTCTCCCGACTCTGGGCCCGGTGGGGTGTCCCGCCGGACTCGGTCGTCGGCCACAGCATGGGGGAGGTCGCCGCGGCCTGTGTGGCCGGCGCGCTGTCGCTGCAAGACGCACTGCGGGTCATCGTGCTGCGGGGAGAGCTGTTGCAGCCGGCGTCCGGCAGCGGACGGATGGCCGCCGTCGCGCTCTCCGTCGACGAGGCCACCGCCGCCGTGGACCGGTACGCCGAGGTCGTGATCGCCGCGGTCAACGGACCACGCTCGGTCGTGGTCGCCGGCCCGGCGGCCGCCGTGGACCGGCTGCTGGCCGATCTGACCGGCGCCGGGGTGCGCTGCGCGCCGCTCGTCGGCGACTACGCGTTCCACAGCCCGGCGGTGTCGGCGTACGGCGACGAGTTGGAGCGCCAACTCGACGGCCTGACACCGGCCGAGCCGCGGGTGCCGATGCTGTCCAGCGTCGACCCGACCGGCGCGGTACCGGAGTACGGGCCGGCCTACTGGGGCCGCAACGTGCGCGAGCCCGTGCTGTTCTGGCCGGCGATCGACCGGCTGCTGTCCCGGCGGCCGGCGGTCTTCGTGGAGTTGGGCCCGCACCCGGTCCTGACCGGGCCGCTGGCGGCGTCACTCGTGGCCCGCTCCCGTCGTGGCGCGGCGATCGGCAGCCTGGTGCGGGGCCGACCGCCGGTGCAGACCCTGACCCGGGCCCTCGCCGAGGCGTACACCTCCGGCGTCGCGGTGGACTGGGCAGCGGTGCACGGCGAGGGTCGGCGGTATCTGCCGCTGCCGCCGGTCCGGCTCTCCGAGGAGCGGTACTGGCTGCCGACCCCCGAGTCCGTCGCCGCGCCGTCGCCGCAGGCGGTGCGGGTGGGCTCCGTCGGCTCCGCGCCTGCCGCCCCTGGCGTCGCCGGTGTGGCGCTGGGCGACCTGCGGGCCGAGGTACGCCTCATCGCGCCGGACGGCACCGTGGTGCAGACGCTGACGGGTGTCGGTGTCGGCGGTGTGACCGCCAACGGCGCGACCACCGGCGGTGCGGCTGCCAACGGCGCGACCCCCGGCGGTGCGGCTGCCAACGGCGCGACCACCGGCGGTGCGGCCGCCAACGGCGCGACCACCGGCGGTACGGATGCCGCGGGCGCGGGTGTCGGCGGTGGCGGGAGCGGCATCGGCGGCCGCGAAGCCAGCAACGGGGCCGGCGCCCGCGCTCGCACTCCCGTGGCGCGGGAGCGGATCGCCGCCCTGGTCAACGACGCCGCCGCCGAGGCTCTCGGGTACGAGCCCGGCCGCCGTCTGGCGCGCGGGCGCGGCTTCTTCGAACTGGGCATGGACTCGCTCGCCCTGGTCGCGCTCGTCAGCCGGCTCGAACGCGAGCTGGGCACCGTCCTCGGGGCTGCCGTCGGCATCGAGCACCCGACCATCGACGCGCTCACCGACCATCTCGTCGCCGAGGCGCTCCCGGCCGGGCCGCCACCTCCCGCCGCATCGACAGAGCCGGTGCGCCCGGTTGAGCCGCCCCACCAGGCTGAGCCACCGCCGATCGCCCCGACGGCGGCTGTTCCGGTCGCGTCGGTCGTACCCGGGACGGCCGAGCCGGTGGCCATCGTGGGCATCGGTTGCCGGCTGCCGCGGGCCGACGGTCCCGAGCAGTTCTGGCGGCTGCTGTCCGACGGGGTCGACGCCACCGGCGACGTACCGGCGGACAGGTGGGACGCCGAGGCGCTGCTCGGCGCCGGACCCGGCGCCCCCGGCACGGTGGTCACCCGTCGTGGCGGTTTCCTGAACCGGGTCGACCTGTTCGACAACGCGTTCTTCCGGATCTCGGCCCGTGAGGCCCGGGCCATGGACCCGCAGCAGCGGCTGTTCCTGGAGGTGGCCTGGGAAGCACTTGAGGACGCCGGGGTCACGCGGGAGCACCGGCGCTCGGCCCGGGTCGGCGTCTTCGTCGGCATGAACACCACCGACTACCAGCAGTTGCTCACCCGGCGAGCCCGGGACGTCGACCTCTACTACGGCACGGGCAACTCCTTCAGCGGCACGGCCGGCCGGTTGTCGTACTTCCTGGACGTTCGCGGCCCCAGCCTGGCGATCGACACGGCCTGCTCGTCGTCGCTGGTCGCGGTGCACCTGGCCGTGCAGAGCCTGCGCGCCGGGGAGGCCGACGTCGCGCTCGCCGGCGGGGTGAACGTGATGGTCAGGCCCACCGTGCACCTGGCCATGTCGGCCGCGGGCGCGCTGTCGCCCGACGGTCGCTGCAAGACCTTCGACGCCAGCGCGGACGGCTACGGGCGCGGTGAGGGCGCCGGCGTGGTGGTGCTCAAGACACTCGCGCAGGCCGAGCGCGACGGCGACCGGGTCTACGCCGTGATCCGTGGCAGCGCGGTCAACCACAACGGCGCGAGCGGCGGCCTGACCGTGCCCGGCGGCGAGGCACAGGAGGAGCTGATCCGCACGGCGCTCGCCGCCGGCGGCGTCGCCGCGTCGGACGTGGACTACCTGGAGGCGCACGGCACCGGCACGGTGCTCGGCGACGCCGTGGAGCTACGGGCGATGGCACGTGCGCTCGGCGGCGGGCGACCGCCGGACCGGCCGCTGCTGGTCGGATCCGTCAAGACCAACATCGGCCACCTGGAGGCGGCAGCCGGTATCGCCGGGCTGATCAAGACCGCGCTGGCGCTGCGACACGGCGAGCTGCCCGCGCACCTGCACGTCGCCCGTCCCACACCTCAGGTGGACTGGGCGCGGCTGCCGGTCCGGATCACCACGTCCACGACGGCCTGGCCGGCCACCGGCGGGCGACCCCGGGTCGCCGGGGTGAGCGCGTTCGGATTCACCGGGACCAACGCCCACGTGGTGCTCAGCGGGCCGGCCACCCCGGCGGCGCGGAACGGGCACCTGCCATCGGGCGTCGCCGCGTCCGGCGGGGCCGGCGCGATCAGGTCCGGCCGTGCTCACCTCCTGGTCCTGTCGGCCGCCGGGGACGGCGCCCTGGCCGCCGCGCGGGAGAGCTTCGCCGACGTACTGGCCGGGCAGGCCGGCGGGGACATCGGCGACATCTGCTACGCCGCGGCGGCCCGCCGCGTTCACCTGGAGCACCGGCTGGCGGTGGTCGGTCGCGGGATCGCCGACCTCGCGGCCGGGCTGTCCGGTGGCGACGGCGCGCACCAGGGCGCGACGTCCGCCGAGGCCGAACGCCTGGTCCTCGTGTACGGGGACCAGGCGTCGGTCGACTGGCGTGCCCTCGATCGCGACGAGCCCGCTTTCCGGGCCACGTTGGACGCGCTCGACGACAGCGGCGCGCTGCGTACGGCGCTGACGGCCGGCGACGCGGATCGGGGCGAGCCGGTCGCCGTCCTGGCCGTCCAGCTCGCGCTCACCGCCGTCTGGGAGGCACACGGGGTACGGCCCGACGCGGTCGTCGGACGTGGCATCGGTGAGTTGGCGGCCGCCTGCGCGGCGGGTGTGCTCGACCGGGCGCGGGCGATCGGCGCGGCGTTCGACGGCACGACGGTCACCGTGGCGGCACCCACCGGCACGTCCCCGGCAACCGTGCTGTGGCTCGCCTCGGCGGGCGGGCCGGTGACCGGTCCACACCCGGTGCCCGTGCGGACACCGGCGTCCGGCTGGGACGCGCTGGCCGTGCCGCTCGCGGCGGCGGGAGAGCGGGTGTGGCTCGCGGTCGACGCCGGGCCGGACGCCGCGGCCGTCGCCGCCGCAGGGGAGGCCAGCCTCCTGGCGGTCGGCGCGGATCTGGGCCGCCCGGAGGGTTTCCTGGACGTCATCGCCCAACTCCACGTGGTCGGTGTCGGCATCGACTGGGAGAGGCTGTTCGGCCGCCGCCCGTACCGGGCGGTGCTGCCGCGCTATCCGTGGCAACGCCGCCGGCACTGGGCGGACACACCGGACCCGACGGCCGGTCCGGCACCGGTGGCCGACCGGCCCGCCGCCGCGACCGCGACACCGGCTGTCACGACCACTCCGGCTGTCACCGCCGTCACCCTGCCCGACGACGTCCGGGACCGCGCCGCCGCGCGTACGTTCACCGTCCGCTGGCGTCGCGTCCCGCCGCCCGCCCCGGAGGCGGCGACCGGGCGGTGGCTGGTCGTTCCGCTCACGGGCGCTTCCGTCGAGGCGGGTCAGCGGGTGGTCGACGGTCTGCGGCTCGCCGGCGTCGAGGTCACCTGGCGGCCACCGTCCGCCGGCTCAGGGTCGGAGGACGACCGGGACGGTAGGCCGACCGGTGGCGTACGGGAGGGCGACCTGCCGCCGTGGGCCGATGCCCCGCCGGACCACGGGATCGTGCTGGTCGCGGCGGCACCACCCGGCAGTGTGCCGGTCGACGTCCTGGTGGCGGGTGTCGTGCGGGCAGCACGTCAGCTTCGCGCCGGACTCGACGTGCCGCCCGGTCAATTGCGCGTCGTCACCGCCGGGGCGTACCAGCCGACCGGCGTCGGCGAGGTGGACCCGGCGCAGGCGGCGGTGTGGGCGGCCGGGCGGGTACTCGCCATGGAGGCCGCGCCCGGGTGGGGCGGTCTGGTCGACGTCGACCCGCACCTGCTCGGCACCGCGCCGCACCCGGCGGGCGACGAGCCGGGCCGGGCGGGCGACGGGCCGCACCCGACGGGCGACGAGCCGGGCCGGCAGGACGCCGGCTGGACTCCCGGCGACGCCGCCGGACTCGCCGCAGCGCTGACCGCGCCGCGCGGGCCCGCGACCGAGTCGGCCGAGGACGAGGTGCTCCTGCGCGAAGGCGCCTGGTACGCCGCCCGGTTGTCCTCGGCGGACCCGCTGCCGACCGCGCTGCCCGAGTTCGCCTGTGATCCGGACGCCTGGTATCTGGTGACCGACGCGCTGCACCCGGCCAATCGGCCGTTCGTGGACGTGCTCGTACGCGGCGGCCTGCGTCGGCTGATCGTCGGGGACGCCACACCGCTCGACGCCACACCGCTCGACACTTCACCGCCCGGCGGTGCGACCTCGGAGGACGTCCGGCTCGCCGAGCTGGCAGCGGCCGGCGTGCAGGTGCGGCGCATCGACCTCACGGCCGACGACCGATCGACGGCAGACCGCGGGGCGGACGACCGCTCGGCGACGGGCCGCGGTGGCGACCATGGATCGCCGGCAGGCGACGCGGCGGATCTCGCGGCCGACCTGGCGTCGGAGGCGTTGGGTGCCCCGCTCGGTGGTGTGCTGCTGGTCGGAATGCCCACGTCGGCCGCCCCGCTCGACACCCTCGACGCGGGCGCGGTGTCGTCGGCCGTGCGCTGGGCCGAGGTCGTACACCGGCTGGACCTGGCGACCCGTGACCTCGCGCCGCCGCTGTTCTGCGTGACCGGCGCGGCGGCCGCGGTCTGGGGGGCCACCGGGATGGCCGCGCGGGCGGCCGCCGAGGGCGCGGTCGACGCGGTGACCGCGGCCCGGGAGCGGGCCGGTCTACCCGTGCAGGTGGTGCGGTTCATGCCCGTCGACGATCCGGCCGAGCTGTCCCGTCGGGACCGGATGGTGATGGTCGACAGCGGTCTGCGGCCGCTGGCCGGCGCGGAGGTGGGCGAGGCCTTCGCGGTGGCGCTCCGGGCGGGCCTGACCCAGGTCACGGTGGCGGACGTCGACGCGCCCCGGTACGCGCGGGTGTGCCGGGAGCGGGCCGACCGCGCGTTCCTGGCCGAGGTGGGCGTCGAGTCCGTGGCGAGCGACGGTCGGTCGGCGGAGGCCGGGTCGCCGGTCGCGCCGCTGGCCGCCGTCGTGCTGGCGCTGCCGGCCGAGCAGCGGGCCGAGCGCCTGTTGGAGGCGGTGCTCGACGCGGTGGCCGAGGTGCTGGGTGAGGCGTCCGGGGTGGACGTGCTGCCCCACCAGGGCTTCTTCGACCTCGGCATGGACTCGGTGATGTCGCTGAGCCTGCGCGGCTGGCTGGAACGCGCGCTGGGAGTGGACCTGCCGGCGACGCTCACGTTCGAGTTCCCCAACGCGGCGGCGCTCACCGACCACCTGCTGACGCTGCTCGCTCCGGCCGCTGCCCCGGCCCGGTCGAGCGCGCCGACCACCACGCGGGCGGCCACGGCGACCGCCGGGCCGGCAACCGCGGTGAGTGGCGGGCCCGACAGCGCCGATGACGACCTGGCGGCGCTGTCCGAGGACGAGCTGATCGCGCGGCTGTCGGCCGCGCTCGCGGAGGGAGGCTGAGATGTCGACGACCGCTTCGCGTACCCCGGACAGCCGCCGGCTCATGGCCGACGCGCTGCGCACCATCGAGGACCTGCGTCGCCGCCTGGCCGACAGCCGCGACGGTTGGTTGGACGAGCCGATCGCCATCGTCGGGATGGCCTGCCGGTTTCCCGGCGGCGCGCACTCACCGGAGGAGTTCTGGACGCTGCTGCGCAACGGGGTGGACACCACCTCGGAGTTCCCGGCGGAGCGCGCCGACGCCCGCGCGTACCACGACCCGGACCCGGAGGCGCCCGGCAAGGCGTACACGATCCGGGGTGCCTTCCTGGACCAGGTCGACCGGTTCGAGCCGGAGGCGTTCGGGATCTCCCCGCGCGAGGCGCTGGGCATGGACCCGCAGCACCGCATCGCGCTGGAGATCTGCTGGGAAGGGCTGGAGCGCGCCGGCTACGCGCCCGACCGGCTCGACGGATCCCGCACCGGCGTCTACTTCGGACTGAGCACCACCGACTACGTACGCGCCCGGCAGTCCGTCGGCGACATCGACGACGTCGACTTCTACCAGCTCACCGGCGAGCCCAGCTTCCTGGCCGGCCGCATCTCGTACCTGCTCGGCCTGCGCGGGCCGAGCAAGGTCGTCGACACCTCCTGCTCGTCGTCGCTGGTCGCCCTGCACGAGGCGTGCCAGGCGCTACGGCTGCGGGAGTGCGACCTGGCGTTGGCGGGCGGGGTGAACCTGCTGCTGTCCCCGTACGGCTTCGTGATGATGAGCAAGTTCCGCGGGCTGTCCGCCGACGGGCGGTGCAAGACCTTCGACGCGTCGGCCGACGGCTACGCCCGCGGCGAGGGCGCCGGTGTCGTGGTGCTCAAGCGGCTGTCCGCCGCCCTGGCCGACAACGACCCGATCGTCGCGGTCGTCCGTGGCTCGGCGGTCAACCACGACGGTCGCTCCAGCGGCCTCACCGTGCCGAACCCGCTGGCGCAGCAGGACGTGGTCGGCGCGGCTCTGGCCCAGGCCGGCGTCGGTCCGGACGACGTGGACTACGTCGAGGCGCACGGGACGGGCACCTCGCTGGGCGACCCCATCGAGCTGCGCTCGCTGGAAGCCGTCATCGGCCGGCACCGCCGCCCTGACGACCCGCTGCTGGTGGGCTCGGTGAAGACGAACATCGGGCACCTGGAGCCGGCCGCCGGCATCGCTGGCCTGTTCAAGGTCGTGCTCGCGATGTCCAACGGCGAGATCCCACCGCACCTGCACCTGACCGAGCCCAACCCGAACCTGGACTGGTCCGGCCTGCACGTGCGGGTCCCCGTGACCTGTACGCCGTGGCCGGATCGGGGCCACCCGCGCACCGGCGCGGTGAGCAGCTTCGGGGCGAGCGGGACGAACGCGCACGTCGTGCTGGCGGCACCGCCGGCCGCTGCCGATCGTGCTGGCACCCAGCCGCCGTACGGGTTGTTCCTGGCCTCCGCGCGTACCGAGGAGGCGCTGCGCGAGATGGCCGACCGGCACGCGCGGTGGCTGCGCGGCCCGCACGCGGTGTCCCTCGGCGACGCCTGCTACACGTCGCACGTCGGCCGCGCGGTCCAGACCCACGGCCTCGCGGTCACCGCCGCCGACACCGACGAGCTGGCGGATGCCCTGTCAACGTACGCGCAGGGCCGCCACCCGCGCGCCCTGACGGTCGCCGCGCTGCCCCGCCGCCGCGATCGCAAGGTCGCCTGGCTGTTCACCGGCCAGGGCGCCCAGTACCCGGGCATGGCCCGGGGGCTGTTGGGGAACGCCGCCTTCCGCGCCGCGTTCGAGGAGGCTGCGGCGCTCTTCGACAGTGAGCTGCCCCGCCGGTTGGCGGACGTGCTCTGGGCCGACGGCCCGACGCCGCTCGACGACACCCGGTACACGCAGCCGGCGCTGTTCGCGGTCGAGTACGCCCTGGCCCAGATGTGGCTCTCCTGGGGCCTGCGGCCGGCCGCGGTGGCCGGCCACAGCGTCGGTGAGCTGGTCGCCGCCTGCGTCGCCGGTGTCCTGGACCTGCCCGCCGCCGCGACGCTCGTCGCCGCGCGGGCGCGGTTGATGGCCGAGCTGCCGGCGGGCGGCGCGATGGCCGCCGCGGGCTGCGCGGAGGAGGTCGCCGTCGCGGCGATCGACGGGTACGCGGACACGGTCGCCGTCGCGGCCGTCAACGGGCCGGCCGACGTCACGATCTCCGGTCACGCCGCGCATCTGGCCACCGTCCTGGAGCGGCTGGCGACCGACGGCGTCCGTACCCGGCGGCTGGCCGTGTCGCACGCGTTCCACTCGCCGCTGATCCGGCCCATGCTGGAACCGTTCCGGTCGGTGCTGGCCGGGCTGTCGTTCGGCCCGCCGCGCATCCCATTGGCGTCAAACGTCACCGGCCGACTGTTCGGCGACGACGACCTCGGCCCGGACTACTGGCTGCGGCACGCGGCCGGGGCGGTCCGCTTCCGCGACGGGGTGCGCGCGTTGCACGACGCGGGCGTACGTACCTTCGTGGAGCTCGGGCCCGCGCCCGTGCTGACGGCCCTCGCCGCCCGCTCGCTCGCCGGCGAGCCGGACTGCGCGTTCGTGCCCACGCTGCGGCGGGGCGGCGAGGACCTGCGTGAGGTGCTCGGCGCGGTCGGCACCGTGAGTCTGCGGGGTGCGCGTCCGGACTGGCGGGCCTTCCACGAGGGCGAGGACGTGCGGGCGGTACCGCTGCCGACGACACCGTGGCGCGGCGCGCACTACTGGTTCCGCGAGGTCGGACCGGCGGCCGCGCCGGTCGCGGCCGCCACCGAGGAGACCGGGGCCGCCGTCGTGCCCGGCGACATCCCGGGCGTCGGCCGCCGCCTTCCCGGGCCCGTGCCGGCGTACGAGGTGACGTCCCAGGCGCTGCCCGGCGAGTCGCCGGATCTCGGCGCAATGCTGGACGTGGCGATCCGGGCCGCCACGGACTGCCTGGGCGGCGGGTGGCGGTGCGCCGAGGAGTTGAGCCTGCACGCGTCGGTGCCTACCGGCGACCGGGGTCACCTGCGGCTCACCGTCACCGCGCGGGAGGACGGTTCGGCCGCCTGGGAGCTGGTCGGGTCCACGGCGGCACGCGAAGCGCTGGCCGCGCCGTGGATCCGCCACGCCAGCGGGGTACTGCGGCGCCGGTGGCCGGCCGGCCGCCCGTACCCCGACGAGGGCACCGACGTCGAGACCGCACCGGAGATCTCGGTGCCGGACGGCGCGGGCTGGTTCGAGGTGCTCGACGCGGCGCGGGTCGCCGTGACGGCGGCGGGCGCGGTCGATCCGGACGTCGGGTCGACGCTGGCCGGTTGCGGCGCGCTCGGCGGCCCGCCCGCGACGTCGGGTGACCTCGTGCCGCCGGGCGGCGTACGGGCGGTGCGGGTCCGCGCCGGGTCCCTGCGGCCGGTCGGCGACGCGCTGACCGGGGCCGTCGACCTGCTCGACGCCGACGGTGTACCGATCGGGTACGCGCAGGACGTGACCGTCGCGCCGGTTCCCGCGCCGACGCACTGGGCGGCGCCGGCCGACCTGCTCTACGAGCTGACCTGGGTGCCCCTGCCCGGGCCGTCCCCGCAGCCACCGGCCGACCTGGCCGGACAGAGCTACCTGCTGGTGGCCGACCCGACGGGATCGGACGCCGCGCTGGTGACCGGGCTGGCCGCGCTGCTGCGCGAGCGCGACGCCGCCGTGACGGTGGCCGCGCCGCCGATGGTGGGCCAGGGGCCGGACAGCCGGCCGGACCCGGATGCCGTCCGGGAACTGGTCGCCACCTGGTCCGCCGGCCCGGGTCGTCCCCGGCTCGCGGTGGTCCTGACCGGGCTCGACGCGCCTGCGGCCGAGGACTGCGACGCCGCGAGCCTTCAGGAGTACGCGGGGCGCGCGGACCTGACGACCCTCGCCCTCCTGCGCGCGATGCTCGACGACCCGGAGTGCGCCGACGCCCGGCTCACGCTGGTGACCCGCGCCGCCCTGCGGGTGCCGACGGAGACCGCCGTCCCGGACGCGGTCGCCCCGGTCGCCGGCACGCTGTGGGGCCTGGGCCGGGTGCTGGCGCTGGAGCACCCGGACCGGTGGGGCGGCGCGATCGACCTGGACCCGCAGCGCCGACCCGGCGAGGAACTGCTGCTGCTGACCGCGCTGACCACGGGCGGGCTGATCCCCGGTGACCCGTCCGGCGTCGGCTCCGCCGACGCCCAGGACGGCTACGACGACCAGCAGGCGCTGCGCGCCGACCGTCGGTACGCGCTGCGCCTGACGCCCGCGCCAGCACTGTCACCCGAGGCGTTGCGCCGTCGGCCGCCGGTCCACGGCGAGGCCACGTACCTGATCACCGGGGCGTTCGGCGGGATCGGCCTGGCCGTCGCGGAATGGCTGGCCCGCGCCGGCGCCGGCCGCCTGGTGCTGCTCGCCCGCACCCCGCTGCCCGAGCGGGACGGTTGGGCCGACGCGACCGGGGAGGCCGCGCGGCGGATCGACGCGGTGCGGCGGCTGGAACGGTTGGGGACCACCGTCGACGTGGTCGCCGCCGACGTGGTCGACGAGGCCGCGATGACCGCCGTGTTCGCCGCGTTGGCGGGCGACCCCCGGCCGCTGCGCGGTGTGGTCCACGCGGCCGGCGTGTCCGAGCCCGAGTTCGCCCGTACGGCAACCGACGCGGCGTACCGGCGGGTGTGGCGACCGAAGGTGATCGGCGGCTGGCTGCTGCACCAGCTCACCCGCGGCACGGAGCTGGATTTCTTCGTCGGCTTCTCGTCGATCGCCGCGACCTGGGGCTCGCAGCACCTGGCCAGTTATGCGGCCGGCAACGCGTTCCTGGACGCGCTGGCCGGGCACCGCGACGCCGCCGGCCTGCCGGCGCTGTCCGTCGCCTGGGGCCCGTGGGACCTGCCCTCCGCCCTCTTCGGCGACGAGGTGCTGGCGTTCCTGAAGGCCACCGGGCTGCGGCCGTTGCCGGCCGAGCAGAGCATCCGGATGCTGATGGCGCTCGCGGCCGGCGACGCCGCGCAGCGGGTGGTGTGCGCGGTGGACTGGTCGGTGTTCAAGCCGGTCATGCAGGCCCGCACGGAGCGGCCGATGCTGCGCGGCATCACCGCCGACGAACCGGCCGTGGACGACGTCGCGGAGGCGCCGCTGGTGGCCGGCCTACGCGCCGAGCGCGACCCGCGCCGGGTGCGGGCCACGCTCGGCGCGTACGCGGTCGAGTTGGCGACGGACGTCCTGGGCGCCGGTTCGGGGGCCCTCGACGAGGAGAGCGACGTGCTGGCCAGCGGGATGGACTCGCTGATGGTCATGGACGCCGTCCGGCGCTGCCGGCGGGATCTCGGCCTCACCGTCCGTGCCGGTGACCTGCTCACCCTCGCCACCCCGGCGCAGTGGGCCGACCTGTTCGCCGGGCTGCTGGCCGACCGGTCCGGCGACGCCGCAGCCGACGGCCAGCCCGCCGAGGACCAGGGCGGCGACGACCTGGCGGGTGACGAGGCCAGTGATCCGGCGTGGATCGCGGGCGACGTGACCCTCGCGCCGGACATCACGGTGGTCGGCGACCCGCCGGCCCGGGTGCGCGATCCCCGGCACGTCCTGCTGACCGGCGCGACCGGCTTCGTCGGCGGCTACCTGCTGCACACCCTGCTCGAATCGACAAGCGCCCGGGTGTGGTGCCTGGTGCGGTGCGCCGACGAGGCGGCCGGCCTGCGGCGGCTACTGGACAACATGGAGCGCTATCTCCCGCTGCCGGCCACCGCCGTCGACCGGATCACGGTGCTCCCCGGCGACCTGGCCCGACCCGGGCTGGGCCTGACCACCGACCGGTACGACGAACTCGCCGACCTGCTGGACGGCATCTACCACTGCGGCGCGCGGGTGCACTTCGGCTACAACTACCGGCAACTGCGGCCGGACAACGTCACGGGCACCGAGGAGATCCTGCGGTTGGCCGCGCGCGGCCGGCCGACCGCGGTCCACCACGTCTCGACGTACGGCATCTGGGGTCTGCCGGCCCCCGGCCGCGACGTCGTCGGCGAGGACGACGACATCACCACGGCCGGTCGGCTGGTGACCGGCTACGTCCAGACCAAGTGGGCGTCGGAGCGGCTGGTCGAGCTGGCCCGCGCGCGCGGCGTGCCGGCCGACATCTACCGGCCGGGCCGGGTGCTGGGCGACTCCCGCACCGGCGCGAGCCTGACCACCCACTTCACCACCCGCGTGATGAAGGGCTGCGTGCAGCTCGGGTTGGCGCCGGACATCGACATCAAGGTGGAGATGACGCCCGTCGACTACGTGGCGAGCGCGCTGGTGCACATCTCCCGGTACGGCCCGGCCCTGGGTGGCACGTACCACCTGGTGAGTCCGTACAAGGCACTCTTCGCGGACGTGGTGCGCGCGCTGCGTCGGCACGGCTTCCCGGTCGAGGTCGTACCCGTCGAGGAGTGGTGGCAGGCGCTCAAGGCGACCTACGCCGTCGGCACGAACGAGCTGCACCCGGTCATGCCGGTGGTTCAGGAGTTCGTGGTCGGCGGTGAGGAGGCCGTCCACTACGCCGTCGACAACACCGAGGAACAACTGCGGGGCACCGACGTCCGGTGCCCGCCGTTGGACGACGACCTACTCGACATCTATCTGCGCTGGATGGTGCGGACCGGCTACCTGCCCGCTCCCACAGCGATGAAGGAGCTTGAGCGACATGACTGATCATCCGCGCGGCACACCGGAGTACGACGTCGCGATCATCGGGTCCGGCCTGTCCGGCACCATGCTGGCCGCCTGCCTGGCCCGTAACGGCGCGAAGGTGCTGATCGTTGACGGCACGACCCATCCGCGGTTCGCCATCGGCGAGTCGACCATCCCGGCGACGTCGATGATGATGCGGCTGGTCAGCGAGCGGTACGGGGTCCCCGAGATCAAGTGGCTGTCCACCTTCGAGGGCGTCCAATCCAAGATCAACACGACCTCGGGGGTCAAGCGCAACTTCGGGTTCGTCTACCACCGGCCGGGGGAGCGCCAGGACCCGCGCGAGACCCACATGTTCCCGATCCCCAAGGTCACCCACACCGAGAGCCACTTCTACCGCCAGGACATCGACAACTGGATGCTGACGGTCGCCGCCAAGTACGGCACCACCGTCCGCCAGCAGGTGCGGATCACCGGCGTGGAGATCGACGACGACGGTGCCACGCTCAACCACACGGGCGGCCACTTCCGGGCCAAGTTCGTGGTCGACGCCAGCGGCTTCCGGTCGGTGCTGGCCGAGCAGTTCGGCCTGCGCGAGGAGCCGACCCGGTTCCGCCACCAGTCACGGTCGCTGTTCACCCACATGGTCGGCATCCGACCGTACGACGAGCTGGCGCCCAAGTCCCGCTACGGGCATCCCAGCCCGTGGCACGACGGCACGCTGCACCACCTGTTCCGCGGTGGCTGGATGTGGGTGATCCCGTTCGACAACCACCTGCGGGGCACCAACGACCTGTGCAGCGTCGGCCTCCAGCTCGACCCGCGGATCCACCCGGTACCGGACTGCTCCCCCGAGGAGGAGTTCCGCCGGTTCATCGCGCAGTACCCGGACGTCGAACCGCAGTTCGCCCAGGCGCGGTCGGTGCGGGACTGGACCCGCACCGGCCGCCTGCAGTACTCGTCGCGGCAGACGGTCGGTTACCGCTGGTGCCTCACCTCGCACGCGGCCGGCTTCCTGGACCCGCTGTTCTCCCGAGGCCTGTCGAACTCGCTGGAGACGATGCACGCGCTGGTGCACCGGCTGCTCTCCGCGATCGAGGACGACGACTTCTCGGTCGAGCGGTTCGAGTACATGCAGGAGTTCGAGCAGGGTCTGCTCGACTTCAACGACGACCTGGTCGCCAACGCGTACACGTCGTTCGGTGACTGGCGGCTGTGGGACGCCTGGTTCCGCATCTGGTCGCTCGGACAGTTCATCGCCACCTTCGAGGTGAACCGGGCGTACGCCCGCTTCCTGGACACCCGCGACCCGGCCGTGCTGGCCCCGCTGGAGCGGCCGTGGTGGCGGGGACGGGTCATCCCGCAGGACTCGCCGTACGGGGCGGTCATGGCTCTGTTGCAGCAGGTCAACGACATGACCCGGGCCGTGCAGGAGGGGCGGGCCGATTCCGGTGAGACGGCCGCCGAGCTGCTGCGGCTGCTGCGCGAGGCGGACTTCGTGCCGCCCGCGTGGGGTCTGGCCGACCCGGACAACCAGTGGACCGACGCCAACCTCTTCGAGATCGGCAAGACCCTGCGCTGGGCCCGCACGAAGGCGCCGAAGGCCGTCGGCGACCTCACGTACGAGGGTCTGACGCTCTTCATGAAGAAGCGCTTCTCGCGCGGCGAGTTCGCCGTCGGCGAGGAACTCAAGCACCTCATGGCGCGCTGGCCCGTGGTGGGCAAGCGACTCCGCGTCCCGTCGCCGAAGTGAATCCAATGGATAAGGAGTCCATGATGGAAGGTGCGGCCGCGCACAACGGGCTGTTCGACGTGGTGGTGATCGGCTCCGGGCTGGCGGGCTCCACCCTGGCGGCGTGCCTGGCCGCCAACGGCGCGTACACGTTGGTGATCGACGCCGGCACGCACCCGCGCTTCGCCGTCGGCGAGTCGACGATCCCGTACACGTCGATGGCCATGCGGCTGATCAGCGAGCGGTACGGCGTGCCCGAGATCAAGTACCTGAGCACCTTCGAGTCGGTGTACGCGCACATCAACACCACCGGTGGGGTGAAGCGGAACTTCGGCTTCGTCTATCAGCGGCCGGGCGAGAAGCAGCGGCCCGAAGAGTCCAACATGTTCCAGATCCCGAAGATCCTGAACACCGAGAACCACTTCTTCCGGCAGGACATCGACAACTTCATGCTCACCGTGGCGGCGAAGTACGGCGCGGTGATCCGGCAGCAGACGCGGATCGCGGGCGTGCAGGTCGACGACGGCGGCGTGACGCTGGACGTCGGTCCCGGCGCCCCGGTGCGGGCCCGCTACGTGGTCGACGCCAGCGGGTTCCGCTCGGCGCTGGCCGAGCAGTTCGGCCTGCGGGAGGAGCCGACCCGGCTGGAACACCACTCACGGTCGCTGTTCACGCACATGGTCGGCGTGCGGCCGTACGACGACTTCGCGCCGCGCGGCACCTACGGCAACCCGACCCGGTGGCACGAGGGGACGCTGCACCACATCTTCGAGGGCGGCTGGATGTGGGTGATCCCGTTCGACAACCACCCCCGCTCGACCAACGACCTGTGCAGCGTCGGCGTGCAGTTCGACCCGCGGATGCACCCGGTGCCGGACTGCTCGCCCGAGGAGGAGTTCCGCCGGTTCCTGGACCGGTTCCCGGGCATCGCGCAGCAGTTCACCGATGCCACCCCGGTGCGCGAGTGGGTGCGCACCGGCCGGTTGCAGTACTCGCCGAAGAAGACCGTCGGCTACCGCTGGTGCCTCATGTCGCACGCGGCCGGCTTCGTCGACGCGCTGTTCTCGCGTGGCCTGTCGAACACCATGGAGATCATCAACGCGCTGACCCAGCGGCTGCTCGACGCGCTCAAGGACGACGACTTCGCCGTCGAGCGGTTCGAGTACGTGCAGGAGCTCGAACAGGGCCAGCTCGACTTCAACGACGATCTGGTCAACAACGCGTACATCGCGTTCCGGGACTGGGACCTGTGGGACGCCTGGTTCCGGGTGTGGGCGCTGACCCAGATCCTCTCCACCTTCGAGATCAACCGGGGCTACGCGCTCTACTCCAAGACCCGTGACCCCGCCGTGCTGCGGCGGATGGAACGGCCGTGGTGGCGGGTGGAGCTGCGCGAGTTCGACCGGTCGAAGGTCGACGACCCGGACCACGCCGAGGTGCTCGAGTTCCTGGCCGGCGTCAGCCGGATGATGCGCGCCGTCGACGCGGGGGAGGCGGAGCCGAAGGACGTCGCCAAGCAGATCCGTGACCAGCTGGCCAGCGCGCGGTTCGTGCCGCCGGCGTTCGGCCTGGCCGACCCGGCGATCCGGATCACCGGCGCCTCCGCGGCCAAGGTGCTCGGCACCCTGCGCTGGGCGAAGCGGGACGCGCCGCCGGCGATCGGTGAGCTCACCTACGAGGGTCTGACCCTCTTCATGCGCAAGCGCTTCGCCCGGGGCGAGTTCGAGCCGGTCGAGGAGATCAAGCAGAAACTCGCTGGCTGGCCGGTGCTCGGCTCCCGGCTGCGTGTTCCCGAGCCGAAGTAACCCGAGGAATTGGAGTGCACGGTGAGTGAATTGATCGAGGCCGAGAAGGCCACCTATGACGTCGCCATCCTCGGCGCGGGTTTCGCCGGCTCGATGCTCGGCGCGATCCTGGCCCGCAACGGCGCGAAGGTACTGCTGGTCGATGCCAAGGCGCACCCGAAGTTCGCCATCGGGGAGTCGACCATCCCCAACATGCTGGTGTCGCTGCGCACCATGTCCGAGCGGTACAAGGTGCCGGAGTTGATGACGCTGGCGACGCTGACCGCGTGCCAGAAGATCATTTCGCCCTGGCACGGCAAGAAGGACCACTTCGCCTTCCTCAACCACCAGGAGGGCAAGCCGCAGGACCCCAAGCAGGTCACGATGTTCAACTTCCCGAGCCTGCTGCACGAGACGCCGCACATGTACCGGCAGGACACCGACGCGTACCTGTTCCACGCGGCGATCAAATACGGCTGCACGGCGCGGGTGAACTTCACCATCGCCGACGTCGACTTCGACGACTCCGGCGTCACGGTCAGCTCGACCCGGGGCGAGCAGTTCCGCAGCCGGTACGTGGTGGACGCCAGCGGCTACCGCTCCCCGTTGGCGGAGAAGTTCGGGCTGCGCGAGGACCCGTGCCGGTACAAGCACCACTCGCGGGCCGTCTGGAACCACATGATCGACCTCAAGACCACCGACGAGGTGTTCAACCGCACCGGAGCGGACAAGCCGCCGGTGCCGTTCTACGAAGGCACCGTCCACCACCTGTTCCCGCGCGGCTGGTCGTGGGTGATCGCGTTCAACAACCACAAGGACTCGAAGAACCCGCTGTGCAGCGTGGGTCTCACGATGGACCCGCGGATGTACCCGAAGACGCCCGGCATGTCGCCGGAGGAGGACTTCTGGAAGCACATGCAGCGGTTCCCGGGCATGGCGGCGCAGTTCGAGGGCGCCCGGCCGATGCGGGAGTGGGTGGGCACGGACCGGGTCCAGTACTCGTCCAAGACCACCGTCGGTGACCGGTGGGTGCTGCTGGCCCACGCCGCGGCGTTCATCGACCCGCTCTTCTCCCGGGGCCTGTCGAACACCTGCGAGGCGGTGAACGTGTTGGCCTGGCGGATCCTGCGGGCGGTCGGCGACGACGACTTCTCGGCCGACCGGTTCGAGGGGGTCAACACCCGCCAGCAGGCCCTGTTCGACGGCAACGACAAGCTGGTCAACGCCGCGTACGCCTCGTTCGAGCACTACTCGCTGTGGACGGCCGTCTTCCGGATCTGGGCGTGGGGCTCGAACGCCGGCACGTTCCGGGCCCACGAGGCGTACCGCCGGTGGCGCTCCACCGGGGACGAGCGGCATCTGAACGAGCTGGAAGAGGTGAAGAACCCGGGCCTGCACTGGTCCGACCACGAGGGCTACGGCGAGCTGTTCGAGGACATGGTCAAGCAGTGCGGCGACTTCGAGGCGGGCAAGATCACCGGCGACGAGGCGGCGGACGCCCTCTACGACCACCTCAACCGGGCGCCCTTCGTGCCGGACCACTGGGGCTGGAAGGACCGCCACCTGCGGTTCATCAACCCGACCCCGCTCAAGATCGGCCGGACGATGCTCTGGGCGGCGACCAAGGCCCCGCCGGACGTGCGACGGCTGATGCTCGGCTTCCTGCGTGAGGCCGGCAAGGAGCAGCTCATGGGCCGGAAGATCTTCTAGGAGACCGGATGACCACCACCGAACCCGACGCCCCGGTGTCGTACGACGTCGTGATCCTGGGCAGCCATCTGGCGACCGGCCTGCTCGCCACGGTACTGGCCAAACAGGACCTTCGGGTCCTGCTCGTCGGCTCGCCCGACGACCCGGTGCTGCCGTCCGGCGACAGCACCGTGCCGTACACGACCGCTGTGCTGCACCTGCTGGCCGAGCGGTTCGACGTGCCGGAGATCGCCTCCTTCGCCCACTTCGAGGACCTGCCGGACGCGGTGCGTCGGACCAGCGGGATCAAGAAGAGCCTCGCGTTCCTGCACCACACGGCGGGCCGCCGGCACGACCCGGCGCACGCCGTGCAGTTCCACGTGCCGGGCGAGCACAGCGAGTGGCACCTCTACCGGCCGGTCGTCGACGGGTACGCCCGGGAACTCGCCGTGCGGTACGGCGCGTCGGTGCTGCCGGAACGGGCGTCCACCACCGAGGTCCGGCTGGCCCCCGAGGCCGTACACCTGACCTTCGACTCCGGGCGGACGGTGACCGCGCGGTTCGTGGTGGACGCCTGCGACCAGGAGTCACCCCTGCGGGCGGTGACCACCGACGGTGAGCCGAGGCCGCTGCTGCTGCGGTCGACGATGATGCACGCCTACCTGCGCGGCGTCCGGCCGTTCGAGGAGTGCAGCCGTCTCGCCGACTACCGCCGGGCGACGACCTGGTCGCGGGGGACCGTGCACCACCTCTTCGACGGCGGCTGGATCCAGGTGGTGGACTTCCGCAACCACGACGACGCGACCAGCGACCTGTGCAGCGTGACGGTGGGGCTGGACCACGACCGGTTCCACCACCTGCCGGCGGACCCGGACGCCGCGTTCCGGGCGCTGGTCGCGCCCTTTCCGAGCCTGGCGGAGCAGTTCGCGTCCGCCACGGCGCAGGGCGGCTGGACCACCTCGCCCCATTGGCAGCGGCGGGCGGCGGTGACCCACGGGCCCCGGTGGTTCGCCATGGAGCGGTCGGCCTGCCGTACCGACGAGTTCCTGTCCCGGGACGTGACGATGACGGCGGAGCTGGTCCACGCGCTCGGGGCCGCGCTGCCGCGGGCGCTGCGCGACGAGCCGGCGACGGGCGTCGTACTGGCCGAGGTGGCGGCCTTCCAGGACGACCTGATCGAGTTCAACGACCAGATCCTGGCCGCTGCCCGTACGGCCGCCGGCAGCTTCGCGTTGTGGAACGCGTACAGCCGGGTCTGGCTGCTCTGGCAGATCCTGGGTCACCTGTCGCTGAAACGGGCCACCAACGATGCCCTGGCCGCCGGGACGTGGGACCCGGTCGAACGGTTCGCCGACGGCGGACTGTGGTTCCGCACCCCGGACGGTCTGCGCCAGATGTTGGACTGGTTCTTCGAGGTGTTCGCCCGGGTCCGGGCCGGTGGGCTGCGGCAGGCCGAGGCGGCCGACATGATCTTCCGCGAGCTGCGCCGGGCGCGGTTCGTGCCGCCGTTGTACCGGTTCGGCGACCCGAACGCGCGGTACTACCACTTCACCATGCCTCGTCGGCTCCTCATGGTGGCCTGGGTCATGACGGTGGCGCCGGCGGACTTCAAGCGGCTGCTGACCAAGGACAACGTGACCGGCCGGCGGGACGACGCGCCGTCGCCGACCCGGGGACGGGTGTCGGTCGACGACGGGCGGCCGGCGGCTCACGACGTCGAACGCGCGGACGGCTCGGCCGCCGACGCTCCCGGCGTCACTCAGCCAGGTCGGCGGTGAGGTAGTGCTGGATCGTACGACCCATCATCCGGGCCAGATCGTCGCGATCGTGCCGGGACAGCTCGGTGCCGTCGATCAGGTAGCGGCACAGGGCCAGGCCGATCACCTGGGACGCGGCGAGCGCCGCCCGCAACTCGTGTCGGTCGGGGCTGACACCCTCGGCCAACGTGCCGAAGAACGCCCGGACGAACTCGTCGCGCATCAGCTCGGCGATCTCGTCGCTGGTCAGCGAGGCGGACAGGCGGGCCCGGTAGGAGATCGTCGTACGAGGGCTGTCCCAGTGGGTGAGCAGAGCGGTCGCGGTGGCCCGACCCAACCGGCGACGGCTGCCGGCCAGCAGCTGTTCGGCAAGCTCGACGGGATTGCCGTCGACCTGCACCGCGTGCCGCAGGAGCTGCTCCTTGGAGCCGTAGTAGTGCCGCACGAGCCGCGGGTCGACACCCACGCGCCGGGCGACGCTGCGGATGCTCACCCCGGTCAGGCCGCACTCGGAGATCTCCCGCCGGGTGACGTCGAGGATCGCCTGCCGGATGCCGCTGCCACCGTCGAAACCCTGCTGCGTCGTCAAGGCAACCTCTTACGAGTCCCCGTACGCCCGAGCGCACGGCCCGATCAAATGCCTGAGTCTAGACCTTTGAGGATATGTCAGTCCGGTCCGGGTTGCTCCTGCAAGCCGGTCATTCCGTCGCGCCGGTTCACCGGGCGACCGAGGGGGCACCGTGGACTTCGCCTGGACGCCTGAACAGCGGGACGCCTACGACGACGTGCGCGCGAGCGCCGAGCGGTCGTTCCCGCCCACCGCCGACGCCAGTCGGCTGCACGACCGCGAGGCCTGGCGGCGTCTCGGTCGGCTGGGACTGCTCGGCCTGTGTCTTCCCACGGAGTACGGCGGCGCAGGGCTGGGCGCCCTGGACACCGCGCTGCGTGTCGAGGCGTTCGGCCGGGGGTGCGCCGACACCGGGCTGGTGTTCGCGGCCAGCGCGCACCAGTTCGCGTGCGCGGTGCCGATCTCCGGGTTCGGCACACCGGAGGTGAAGAAAGGCCTCCTACCGGGGATCTGCTCGGGCGAGGTGGTGGCCGGCAACGCGATGACCGAGGCGGGCGCCGGCTCCGACGTGTCGCGGCTCGCCGTCACCGCGACGGAGACGGCGGACGGCTACCTGCTCAACGGCGAGAAGACGTTCGTGACCAACGGACCGGTCGCCGACGTGCTGGTGACCTACGCGACCACCGATCCGGCGGCCGCCCATCTCGGTGTCACCGCGTTCGTGCTGGACCGGGAGACTCCCGGTCTGACGGTCAGCGAGCCGTACGACAAGATGGGTCTCGTGTCGGCGCCGGCCGGCCGGGTGTCCTTCCAGGACTGCCTCGTGCCGGCGCACGGGGTGCTCGGCGAGCCGGGCCAGGGGGCCGCGATCTTCCAGCACTCGATGCGCTGGGAGCGGGCCTGCCTGTTCGCCGGATATGTCGGCCTGCTCGACCGCCTGGTGGAACGCTGCGTCGAGCACGCGAGGACGCGCCGCCAGTTCGGCCGGCGCATTAGCGACTTCCAGGCGGTCGCGAACCGGATCGTCGAGATGAAGCTGCGGACGGAGTCGGCGCGGCTGCTGCTCTACCGCTGCTGCTGGGAGATGGACAACGGCGGCGGCTCGGAACTCAACGTGGCGTTGTCGAAGCTGGCCGTCTCCGAGGCGGCGGTCGCCGGGGCGCTGGACGCGGTGCGCCTGTTCGGTGGACTCGGATACCTGCGCGACACCGGAATCGAGACCATGCTGCGCGACGCCGTCCCCAGCACGATCTTCTCCGGCACGTCGGACGTGCAACGGCTGCTCATCGCCCGCGAACTGGGCCTGTGAGGGCCGCGCCGTGACCAGGGAGGTGTCGACCGTGCGGGACGTGGACCAGCCCGACACGACGGGTGGCGCGGGAATCCACGGGTACGTGACCGAGTGGGCCCGGCGTACCCCGGACGCGCCGGCGGTGATCGCGGACGACGGTCAGCTCACGTACGCGGAGCTGGCGACGGCCGCGCGGCGCCTGGCGGCGGGGCTGGCGCGCGCGGGGGTGTCCCCGGGTGACCGGGTAGTGCTCTGGTCCGACAAGCGGGCCGACGCGGTGGCCGTCATGCAGGCGGCGTTGTCGTTGGGGGCGCCGTACGTTCCGGTGTCCGCGGCGAACCCGCCCGCCCGGGTGTGGCGCATCGCGGCCGACTGCGGGGCGACCGTCGTCGTGGCGGACGGGCCGGCCGCGGACCGGGTCGCCCGCGAGGGTGGTGTTCCGGACGGGCCACCGCTGGTGTCGCTGGACGAGTTGGAGCGGTTGGGGGCCGAGGCCGACCTGCCTCCGGTGCACCGACCAGCCCCGGACGACCCCGCGTACATCCTCTACACCTCCGGGTCGACCGGCGCCCCGAAGGGCGTCTGCCTGAGCCACCGCAACGCGGCGGCGTTCGTCGAGTGGGCCGGTGACCTGCTCGCCGTGTCGCCACGGGACCGGCTGGCCAACCATGCCCCGTTCAACTTCGACCTGTCGGTCTTCGACCTCTACGCGGCGTTCCGCGCGGGCGCGTCGGTGCACCTGGTCCCGGCCGAGCTGGCGTACGCGCCGGTGCAGCTGGCGCGGTTCGTCCGCGACGAGGGCATCACCATCTGGTACTCGGTGCCGTCCGCGCTGACCCTGATGATCCGGGACGGCGGGTTGCTGGACGGCCCGCCGCCGCCGGCCCTGCGGGCCTGCGTCTTCGCCGGTGAGGTGATGCCGATCCGGTACGTGCACGAACTCCGTGCCGCCTGGCCGGGCGTGCGGCTGCTCAACTGGTACGGGCCCACCGAGACCAACGTGTGCGCGTCGTACGAGGTGACCGACGCCGACGCGGGGCGCGACCGCCCGCTGCCGATCGGCCACCCGGCCAGCGGCGCGGTGTTGACCCTGGTCCCGCCGAGCGACGCCGACGCCGACGCCGCTGCTGCCGGCGAGTGTCAGGAGGGCGAGATCCTGGCGGACGGGCCCACGGTGATGCTCGGCTACTGGGGGCGGGAGCCGCAGCGTGGCCCGTACCGGACGGGTGACCTCGGGCGGCTCGCGTCCGACGGCGCCCTGGAGTACCTGGGTCGCCGCGACGACATGGCCAAGGTGCGCGGCAACCGGGTGGAGCCCGGCGAGATCGAGGCCGTCCTCGCCGCGCATCCGGACGTCGCGGCGGCCGCGGTGGTCGTCGCCGGCGTCGGGCTCGCCGCACGGCTGCACGCGGTCGTGGTGCCGGCGGGCGACCGCCGGCCCGGCCTGCTGGAGATCAAGCGCTGGTGCGCCGGGCAGCTGCCGACCTACATGATCGTCGACTCCGTCCAGGCGGCTACGAGCCTGCCGCTCACCCCGAACGGAAAGACCGATCGAGCCGCGCTGCTGGCGGCGATCGAAGGAGGTGGACCATTACTGGCACCGAACTAGTCAACGTGGAACCGAGTGCGTTCCTGGCGATCATGGGCTCGCTGGCCAGCGGCGTCAGCGTGGTGACCGCGCTCGACGCGTCCGGTCGGCCGCACGGCCTGACCTCGTCGTCGGTGTGCAGCGTCTCCAAGGACCCGCCGCTGCTGCTGTTCTGCGTGCGGCAGGTGAGTTCCACCCTGGACGCCATTCGGGAGACCGGCGGATTCGCCGTCAACTTCCTCGACGCGGACGGCCACGAGGTCTCCGAACTGTTCGCCAGCTACAACAGCGACAAGTTCGCCAATGTGGCGTGGCGTCCCGGCGACGTGGCCGGTATGCCGCGACTGGAACCCACCGTCGCCTTCACCGAGTGCGCGCTCCATGACGTGATCACCGCCGGTGATCACGTCATCGTGCTCGGCCGTCTCGTCGGCGGCGCGACAGCGTCGGACCGATTGCCGCTGGGCTATTGGCGCGGGACGTATGTCCGGGTCTCCCGCCCCCCTTACCCACGAGAGGAGCGCAACGGACAGCGTCCCAGCGATCCTTCCCAGTCAATCCATCTCGAGTAGGGAAACAGAGTGGACAAGAACCAACCAGCGACCCACAGCGCGGCGTGGACATGGGTTGCGGCCCTGGTCGCCGTGTTCATGGTCGCGATCGACACCCTCGTCGTCACGACGACGCTGCCGGTGATCCGTACCGAGCTCAACGCGAGCCTTGAAGATCTTGAATGGATCGTCAATGCGTACACGCTCACCTTCGCCGTCTTTCTGTTGACCGGCGCGGCGCTCGGTGACCGCTTCGGCCGGCGCAAGGTCTTCACCATCGCGCTGCTGGTCTTCACCATTGCGTCCGGGCTGGCGGGTCTCGCCGACAACATCGAATTCCTGATCGCCGCACGCGCGGTGCAGGGCCTGGGTGCCGCGGTCGTCCTGCCGCTGACCCTCACGCTGTTGGCCAGCGTGGTGCCGGCGCGTCAGCGCGGTCACGCGTTCGGGCTGTGGGGCGCGATGGTGGGCCTCGGTATCGCCCTCGGGCCGGTCATCGGCGGTGCGGTGACCGAAGCCTGGTCCTGGCAGTGGATCTTCTGGGTCAACGTGCCCATCGGTCTGCTGCTGCTGCCGGTGATGACGCGCGTCCGCGAGAGCCACGGCGGCTACGGTCGCCTGGACCCGATCGGCGTCGTCCTGGTCACCGCCGGCATGCTCGGCATCGTGTCCAGCCTCGTGCGGGGCAACAGCGCCGGCTGGGACAGCCCCTCCATCCTGGCGGGGTTCATCGTCGGTGGTCTCCTCGTGCTCGTGTTCATCTTCTGGCAGTCGCGGGCGCGTACGCCGATGGTGCCGCTGTCGCTGTTCCGCAGCCGGGGCTTCAGCCTCACCATGGTGGCGACGATCATCATGCCGTTCGGCGTCTTCGGTGCCGTCTTCCTCGGCACCCAGTACCTGCAGAGCGTCCTCGGTTATTCGCCGTTGGAGGCGGGGCTCCGCACGCTGCCCTGGACGGCCATGCCGATGATCGCGGCACCGATCTCCGGCATCCTGACCGACAAGATCGGTGGTAAGCCGCTGGTGATCCTGGGCCTGACGATGCAGGCCATCGGCGTGGGCTGGATCGGCTCGGTCGTCGGCGACCTGGACTACTCGAAGCTGGTGGTGCCGTTCGTGATCACCGGGCTCGGCCTGGGCATCTTCCTCGCACCGATCGGCCGGTTGGCCTTCGGGTTCGCGCCCGCCGAGTTGGAGGGTGTGGCCTCCGGTGTGTCGAACGCGATCCGGCAGACCGGCACCGTGATGGGTGTGTCCGTGGGCGGGGCGATCCTCGGCGCGAACGGCGGCTACGAGTCCGTGGCCACGTTCGTCAACGGTCTGGAGGAGGCCCACCTGGTGGCCGCGTGTGCGCTCGCCGCGGGCGCGGTCATCGCGCTGTTCATTCCGCACCTGCGCACACAGGGACACGGCCACGCGGTCGAGGAAGAGGAGGAGGTGCTCGCGGCGGGCGCCCCGACCTGAGCGGTCCACGGGAAACGAGGCCCCGACCGTGCGGTCGGGGCCTCGATCGCGCCAGGGGGGCTTGGCGCGGCGGATCGTGCGACGGTCCGGCGGGTGGACCGCAGGTGGCTGGTGTCGCAATGGCGGCAGGTTCGACGGTGGGAGCTGGTTGCGCCACAGCGGCTCGGGGCATCGGCTCCGCGCGCCCGGACCGTGACCTCACCAGGCCCGAAGTCGGTTCGTCGAGAGCGGCATGGGCGTTGACGCATGTCAACCGAGGTGGCCGGTGACGGCCGATTGCCGTGCTCGCATTCGTGGGCGACATCTCCGCCCTGCACGTCATGCCCGATGAGACCTATTCGGGCCGTAACGGTCCGCAACCCGACCGGTGCCGCGCGACGGCCTACCCATTTAGGGGGGGACAGCGCGGCCGTCGACAGGATAACATCCATCGATGAACTGGCGGTACGCTAATGGGGGATGGGGCCACCAGGGATATGAAGTCATCAGCACTGGCGGTTACGGATGTCCAGGTACTCTTCTACGAGCCGGAAGGGCTGTTATTGACAGCGGGATTATTGCCGGTGGATGCAGGTGGGCACGAGTACCGCGTAATGTTTCAATTAAGTTACCTAGGCAGTGGTGAGATTACCGCGCACGTCGGTTTCCAACAGTGCGACGGCACCGACAAGACGGCTCCCGAGTTCGTCACCGTGGAATTGCTGGGAGCGGCACGACACCGTATGCCGATTATCTGGACGGCCTCCGCGTCGGTGCGTGCGGAGCAGGTGAACTGCCGGCTCATCATCTGGGGGGAGCCCGCCGGCGACGACCTCTTGCGGGGGGAACTGGTCGCCGAGGTCTCCGGGCGGCTGCCGGTGTTGACGGCCAAGTGCCAGGCATCGGTGACGCAGGCGGAACTGCCCACCAGGGAGCGGGTCGCCTAGACGGCTGGTTGCCCTCCGTCGTGGGGCGGAGGGCAACCAGCCCTCGGGGTAGGCGACATGGCAGTCCCTTCGCGAATCAGCGGCTCGGTCGACCGGCCGCACGGCGGATGAGGCGATCATCGGGTCACGCTTGCGGTGAACTGGCCCCCTGCTGCCAGGGGCGGAGGCGGGGAATCCACGCCGGGACCGCAGCGCGGTAGGTGTCGTACGCGGCGCCGTACCGTCGGCGCAGGCCGGGCTCCTCGTAGAACCGCACGAACGCGGCCTGGACGAGGGCGATGGCCAACCCGTACCACAGGAGTGCGGCCTGGCCGAAGATCAGTGCCTGGCCGAGGATGGCCGTCACCACCGCGACGTACATCGGGTTGCGGACGTACCGGTAGGGCCCGCCGATCACCAGGTGCTCCGTCGGCGCCACCGGGGCCGGGGTGCCCAGACCCTCCACGACGAACCGTACGAACGACTGCAGGAGAAACCCCACCGCGACGACCAGCATCAGCGCGCCGAGGACTCGGACCGGCTGGTAGAAGGCGAACGGCGTTTGGACCTCCCAGTCGGAAATCCACCACGGAACGAGGCCGGCGACCACACCCGGCGCGGCGCAAAAGAAGACGAGACTTCCGACGACGGCCCGTGTTCGTAGCACTGCGCCATGCTACGGCGCGTCCGGGGCACCATGTCAAGGCATCGTTACGTACTGTTGTCGTTGCCTGTTCGCAGAACCTCCGTATTTCCGCACGTAGGAAGGCGATACTATGGCGTTTGCCCCCATACGATGAATAGGGCGTGCGATGAACGGGGAAAGGTGAACTTGTGGGCGCGGAGGTGTCCCCGAACGGTGCTCCACGACGACGGACAGGGCGACGCGTCGGGCCGACGGTGAGTCATCAGCTCATCCTCGAGATCGCTCGTCGCCAGTTCGCCGAGCGGGGCTACGAGGGCACCACGGTGCGCACCATCGCCCAGGAGGCGGGGGTCGACAGCGCGCTGGTGCACCACTTCTTCCTCACCAAGGAAGGCCTGTTCGAGGCGGCGGTGCGTGGTGCCCTGCAACCGCCGGACCTGGTGGAGCGGGCGATGAAGGGCCCGCGTGGGCAGGTCGGCCGGCGCGCCGTCGAGCTGTTCTTCAGTCACTGGGACGAGCCCGACACGGCGGCCCGGCTCGGCGGCATCCTCCGGTCGATGACGGCCAACGACATGGCGGCGGACGCCGTCCGTAGCTTCCTCGGCGACCAGGTGATCCTCCCGCTGGCCCGGGCGTTGGGCCACTCCCAGCCGGAGCTGCGCGCCGCCATGGTCGGCTCGCACCTGATCGGTCTCGCCACCACCCGGTACGTCTTCCGCGTGCCGGCGATCGCCGAGCTCGACGCCACCGCTCTGGCCGCGGGCACGGGCAAGGCCATCCAGACCTACCTCACGGGCGTCCTGGCCTGATCAGTCCGCCCTCGGTGGGCGGGCTCCACCGTCGTCATGCCAGCGGCTGACGTCGATCCCTGCACGACATCCCCTTGACGAACCCGCGTGGGCTTCTAGAATTCACCGAGTAGGGATGTCATCAAAAGGGGAAATGGCCGGCGGGTTTCCCGGCTTCCCGGGTGACGCCCCACGGGGGAGACATCGTCCGGCGACCTGGGAGGGGTTTGTGCCGACAGACCAACGCGACGAGATACTCGGCCAACTGATGGTGTACGTGCGCCACGAGCTGATCGGCGATCAGGACGAGGCGGTCACCGGAGTCGACCTGCGCCCCGACTCGCCACTGCTGGAGTGGGGCGTTCTGAACTCACTGAACACGGCTCGGCTCATCGCGTTCGTCCGTGCGGAGCTCGACGTCGACGTGCCGCCCTCGCACATCACGGGACGGCACTTCCGCAGTCTCGACACCATCACCGACCTGATCCTGTCGTTGCCCCGCGCCTGACAGGCCCGCCGAGGAGGCGCCATGAACACCAAGCCAGCAGAGTGGGACATCGGCATCATCGGAGGCGGGCCCGCCGGGTCGACGGCCGCCGCCTACCTGGCCAAGGCGGGGCTGTCCGTCGTGGTCTTCGAGAGCGCGCACTTCCCCCGCGAGCACGTGGGCGAGTCGTTGGTCCCGGCCACCACGCCGGTGCTGTTGGAGACCGGGGCGATGGCAGCGGTCGAGGCGGCCGGCTTCCCGCGCAAGTTCGGCGCGGCGTGGACGTCGGCCGAGTCGCGGCCGGTGAGCCACATGGGCTTCTCCAACCTGACCCACGACTTCCGGCTCGCCGAGGTCATGTTCAACGAGCGGGATCAGGCCGGCGTCGACCGCGATTACACCTTCCACGTCGACCGGGGCAAGTTCGACCAGATCCTGCTGGAGAACGCGGCGAGTCTCGGCGCGGAGGTCCAGCACGGCGTGCGGGTCAACCGCGTCGACTTCGAGGGCGAACACCCGGTGCTGCACACCCGATCCACGGACGGGCAACGCGAGGTGCCGGTGCGGATGGTGATCGACGCCAGTGGCCGGAACACGACGTTGGGCAGTCAGCTCAAGGTGAAGGTGGCCGACTCGGTCTTCAACCAGTACGCGATCCACACCTGGTTCGACGGCTTCGACCGGCAGGCGCTGTCGGCGGAGCAGTCGAAGTCCGACTTCATCTTCATCCACTTCCTGCCGCTGACCGACACCTGGGTGTGGCAGATCCCCATCACCGAGACGATCACGTCGATCGGCGTCGTCACCCAGAAGAGCCGGTTCGCCGAGGCCGCCAAGGAAGACCTGGAGGCCTTCTTCTGGGAGTGCGTGGGCAGCCGGCCCGAGCTGGAGGCGGCCCTGCGCAGCTCGACGCAGGTGCGGCCGTTCAAGGCCGAGGGCGACTACAGCTACGCCATGAAGCAGATCTGCGGCGACAACTTCGTGATGATCGGCGACGCCGCCCGCTTCGTGGATCCCATCTTCTCCACCGGCGTCAGCATCGCCCTCAACAGCGCCCGACTGGCCTGCAACGACATCATCGCCGCCGCCGAGGCGGGCGACTTCAAGCGCGAGCGGTTCGCCACGTACGAGATGCTGCTGCGGCGCGGCGTCCGCAACTGGTACGAGTTCATCTCGGTCTACTACCGGCTCAACATCCTGTTCACCGCGTTCGTCCAGGACCCGCGGTATCGCCTCGACGTGCTGAAGATGTTGCAGGGCAACATGTACGACGAAGCCGAGCCCAAGGCGCTCGTCGAGATGCGGAACGTCATCCGGGCCGTTGAGCAGGACCCCGAACATCTCTGGCATCCGTATCTCGGTGAGCTGTCGGCTCCGACGGCGGCTCCCATCTTCTGACCACAAGGGGGGCCCGTGCGGCCCCGGTAGGGGGGACATCAGTGAGCGTGGGCAGCAGTGTGTTCAGCGACCTGGCTGTGCACCACGTCGAATTCCACGTGACCGACGCGGTCTGGGCCGCACGCGAGCTCGCCGCACAGTACGGCTTCGCCGTCGTCGGTTCGCGCCGCGACGAGGATCACGTGTCGGTGGCACTGCGGCAGGGCTCGACGGTTCTCGTGGTCACCGAGGGACTCACCGACGCGCACCCGGCCAGCCTGTACGTGCAGCAGCACGGTGACGGCGTCGCCGACCTGGCGATGCGTACCCCGGATGCCAGAGCGGCGTTCGAGGTCGCGGTGTCCCGCGGCGCGCGGGCGGTGGCCGAGCCTGCCGCCCGCGACGGGTTCGTCACGGCCACGGTCGGCGGCTTCGGCGACGTGACGCACACGTTCGTCCAGTCGCCCGAGGGTTCGGCCGGGCCGGTGCTGCCCGGTCTGACCCCCGGTCTTCCGGACGGGCACCTGCTTGCGGCGAGTCCGGGGCCGGAGTTGGGCGTGATCGACCACCTCGCCGTCTGTCTCGAGGCGGGCACGCTCGAGGAGACCGTGGAGTTCTACCGCACGGTGTTGGACTTCGACATGACCTTCGAGGAGCACATCCTGGTCGGCAACCAGGCGATGTTCTCCAAGGTGGTGCAGAGCCCGTCGCGGTTGGTCACGCTCACGCTCATCGAGCCGGACGCCTCGGCCGCCGCCGGGCAGATCGACGACTTCCTCAAGGGGCACGGTGGCCCCGGTGTGCAGCACGTGGCGCTCTGCTCGCCGGACATCGTGTCGGCGATCTCGGCGTTGACCGACCGGGGCGTGGAGTTCCTGCGCACGCCGGAGACCTACTACGACCTGCTCGGCCAGCGACTCGACCTCGCCCGGTACGACGTGGACGAGCTGCGCTCCCGCAACATCCTCGTCGACGAGGACCACGATGGTCAGCTGTTCCAGATCTTCGCCCGGTCCACCCATCCGCGCCGGACGTTCTTCTTCGAGGTCATCGAGCGGCTGGGTGCGCGCACGTTCGGCAGCGGGAACATCCGGGCGCTGTACGAGGCGGTCGAGGCGGAGCGGACCAAGACCCACGACGTCCTGTGACCACCATCGCGGATCGGGGCACCGACCTCGCCGCCCTGCTCTGCCTCGACGACGTGGCGTTGGCGGCGCGGCGGGTGCTGGCCGAGCCCGTCTGGGACTACGTGGCCGGGGGCAGCGGCACCGAATCGACGGTGCGGGACAACCGGGACGCCTTCGACCGGGTGCACCTGGTCCCGCGGGTGCTGGTGGGTGCGGAGACCTGCGACCTGGGCACGGACCTGCTGGGTACGCCGATGGGTCTGCCCGTCGGGGTGGCGCCGATGGCCTACCAGCGGCTCCTGCACCCGGACGGTGAGGTGGCGCTCGCCGAGGCGGCTCGGGACGAGGGCGCGGTCTTCGTCGCGAGCATGCTCAGCAGCGAGCCGATCGAGCGGATCGCCGCCACCGGAGCGGCGGTCTGGATGCAGCTCTACTGGCTGCGCGACCGCGGACTGGTCGCCGATCTGGTGACCCGCGCCGAGAGCGCTGGTTGCCGGGCTCTCATGCTGACGGTCGACGTGCCCCGAATGGGGCGTCGCCTGCGGGACATGCGGTCCGGGTTCACGCTGCCCGACGACGTGGTGGCCGCCAACCTGCCGCCGGAGGTCGGCGCGCCCGCGCACTCCGGTGGTCTGCACAGTTCGGCGTTGATGGTGCACACCGGTCTCGCGTTCGACCCGAGGCTGTCCTGGCGTGACCTGGACTGGCTGCGGCGACGGACGCGTCTGCCGATCGTGGTGAAGGGCGTCCTGCACCCGGACGACGCGGTGCGCGCGGCGGACCTCGGAGTGGACGCGGTCGTGGTGTCCAACCACGGTGGCCGCCAGCTCGATGGCGCGGTGCCCAGCATCGCGGCGTTGGAGCCGGTGGTCGCGGCCGTGGTCGATCGGTGCGCGGTGCTCCTGGACAGCGGCGTCCGTAGCGGAGTGGACGTGGCGCGGGCGCTGGCCCTTGGCGCCTCCGCGGTGCTGGTGGGTCGGCCCGCTCTCTGGGGGTTGGCGGTGGGTGGCCGGGCCGGGGCCCGCCGGGTGCTCTCGTTGTTGCGGGCCGAGTTGGAGGATGCGATGGCGATGATGGGCTGCGCCGACCTGCGGGCGCTGGGCCACGGCACCACCGTGGCCGGCGGTGGGCCGGGGTCGGCGGCGGCGCGGGGCCGGGCGTCCGGTGACGTCCCCGCCGGATGGTCGCAATGACCGGCGTGTCGGGGACGACCACGATGGGTGTCCGCGCGCCGATCGCGTTGGCCGACCTGCACGGTTCGCTGGCCGACCCGGTGCTCGACTCGATGACCTTCCTCAACGAGATCGCCGGTCGTTTCCCGGACGCGGTGTCGTTCGCGGCCGGCCGGCCCTACGAGGAGTTCTTCGAGGTCGAGGCGGTGCACCGCTACCTGCGTCGCTACTGCGACCACCTGCGTGACGAGCACGGGTTGAGCGAACGTCAGGTCAACCGCACGCTGTTGCAGTACGGGCGGACCAAGGGCATCGTGCACGACCTGGTGGCCAGGAACCTGTCCGTCGACGAGGGGATGGACGTCGACCCGGAGTCCGTCGTGGTGACGGTGGGCGCCCAGGAGGGCATGTTCCTCGTGCTACGGGCGTTGCGGACCGACCCCCGTGACGTGCTGCTCGCCGTCTCGCCCAACTACGTGGGCATTCGCGGGGCCGCGTCGCTCGTCGACATGACCACGCTGCCGGTGCGGGACGGCTCGCGCGGCATCGACCTGGCCGACCTCGCCCGGGTGGTGCGCGACGCCCGGACGGCCGGGCAGCGCCCTCGCGCGCTGTACCTCGTGCCCGACTTCGCCAACCCGGCCGGGGCGAGCCTGGACACCGAGACCCGGGTGGCGGTGCTGCGCGCGGCCGCCGAACACGACCTGCTGATCATCGAGGACAACCCGTACGGGCTGTTCCACTCCGGTGGCGACCGTCCGGCCACGCTCAAGGCCATGGACGAGGAGCGTCGGGTCGTCTATCTCGGCTCGTTCGCCAAGACCGGGATGCCCGGCGCCCGGGTGGGTTACGTGGTCGCCGACCAGCCGGTGGCCGGCCCCGGGGGAGTGGGCCTGCTGGCCGACGAGCTTTCCAAGATCAAGAGCATGGTGACCGTCAACACCTCACCGCTGGCGCAGGCGGTCATCGCCGGCAAGCTGCTGGAGCACGACTGCAGTCTCGTCCGCGCCAACGAGCGCGAGGCCGGCGCGTACCGGCGCAATCTGCGGCACGTGCTGGACGGCCTGGCGGCGCGCTTCGGGCCCGGTGCCGGCGTGTCCTGGAACACCCCCGGTGGCGGTTTCTTCCTGGTGGTGACGGTGCCGTTCGTGGTGGACGACGCGGTGCTGGAGCGCTCCGCCCGCGACTTCGGTGTGTTGTGGACGCCGATGCACCACTTCTACGCCGACGGAGGCGGGCGTCACCAACTCCGCCTGTCGGTCAGCCTGCTCCAGCCACCGCAGATCGAGCAGGGTCTTGATCGGCTGGCGGCCCTGATCACGGAGATGAGGCCGGTATGAACTCACCGATCATGCCGCTGGCCGGCGGACAGGTCGTGATCCTGCTCGTCCAGATCGCGTCCCTGCTCCTGCTCGGCCTCGGCCTGGGCCGGTTGGTGGCGCGGTTCGGCCTGCCCCCGATCGTCGGCGAGCTGATGGCCGGCGTGGTGCTCGGGCCGTCGCTGCTCGGTCACGCCGCTCCGGCGGTACACGACTGGCTGTTCCCCGCCGACCCGGCGCAGATGCACCTCCTGGACGCCGTCGCCCAGATCGGCGTCCTGCTGTTGGTGGGGGTGGCCGGGATCGAGCTGGACACCCGGATCGTCCGCCGCCGTGGCACGACCGCCGTCCGGGTCAGTCTCGGCGGCCTGCTCATCCCGATCGGGCTCGGCATCCTGATCGGTTACCTGGCCCCGGCCGTCCTGGTACCGGACACCACCGAACGTCCGGTGTTCGCGCTGTTCCTCGCCGTCGCCATGTGCGTCACGGCGATCCCCGTGATCGCCAAGACCCTTGCCGACATGAAGCTCATCCACCGCGACGTCGGGCAGCTGATCATGACGTCCGGCATGGTCGACGACGCCGTGGGCTGGTTCCTGCTGTCGGTCGTGTCGGCCATGGCGACCGTCGGCGTGCGCGCCAACCAGGTCGCGCTGTCGCTGCTGCTGCTGGTGGCCTTCGTGGTCGCCGCGATGGTCGTCGGCCGGCCGTTGGTGCGTGGCGCGTTGCGGCTCGCCGGCCGCTCCACGGAGACCGGACCGACGATCGTCACAGCCGTGATCATCGTCCTCGCCGGTGCGTCGATCACCCAGTCGCTGCACATGGAGGCGGTGTTCGGCGCGTTCGTCGCCGGCATCCTCGTCGGGCAGGCCATCCGGGAGCGGCGGGCGGTGCTGGCCCCCCTGCGGACCATCGTGCTCACCGTGCTGGCACCGATCTTCCTGGCGTCCGCCGGCCTGCGGATGGATCTCGGCGTGCTGCTCGACCGCGACGTGGCGATCGCCGCCGTCGTGGTGCTGGCGGCGGCGATCCTGGGCAAGTTCACGGGGGCGTACCTCGGCGCGCGATCCAGCCGGCTCGGTCACTGGGAGTCGCTGGCCGTCGGCGCCGGCATGAACGCCCGGGGCGTCGTCGAGATCGTCGTCGCGATGGTGGGGCTGCGGCTCGGCGTCCTGGACATCGCCACCTTCACGATCATCGCCCTCGTCGCCATCGTCACGTCGATGATGGCGCCTCCGCTGCTGCGCCTGGCGATGTCCCGGGTCGCGCACAGCGCCGACGAACTCCTGCGCAAGGCCGACCACGAGCAGCAGTGGGCGACCGGACCGGTCGCCCGGCCAGCGGGAACGGGTGCCCCGCCGGCCGCCTAGGGCCTGTCCACCGGCCGCGTCAACCGAGAACGCCGGCGGGACCGATGCTGTCGGCCTCGCCGGCATCGCGCAGGGCGAGGATGGCCTCGGCCGCGTTCGCGGGCCCGTCGGTGGCCGCGTACCAGCGCTGGACACGCTCGGCGGCCTCGCGGTAGGACCGGTCGGCCAGCATCTGGGCGGCGAGCGTGGCCAGCCTGGCGCCCACGTGTCTCGGTGCCAGCAGGCGTGCCGCGCCGATCCGTTCCAGCAGCGCGAGGTTCAGGTCCTGCTCCGGTTGCAGCGGAAAGCCGAGCACCGGAGTGCCACCGGCCATCGCCGTCTGCACACTGCCCTGCCCGCCAGCGGTGATCGCCAGATCCACCTCCGGCATGATCAGGTGGCTGGGCAGCACCCCGCCGACCATGACCCGGTCGCCGGCCATGTCGTGCAGGTCGTGATGGGTACCGGCGACCAGCACGCGCACCGGGAGGGTGGCGATGGTCGTCACCACGCGTCGCACGAAGCCGACCTCGGCCGAGTTGACCGCCACGTAGACGACCGGCCCCGGCTCGGCGAGGAAACGGGCGACCCGCTCCGGCAACGGCAGGTCGAGCCGGGCGTAGAGCGGCCCGACGCAACGCAGCCGGGTGCCCGCCCGGTAGCCGGACCGACCGTCCGGCCGCCAGTCGGCCACCTCGGTGGCGGACACGCCCAGTACCTCCGGCACCTCCGGAATGAGCGCCAGATCGCCGAGGACGAGCGCCGCGAGGCTGGGTACGCGCGGTACGCCCAGGTCGGCGGCGAGCCGGTTGAACCCGCCGCAGTAGAAGCCGACCCGCGACGGCAGGTAGTTGGACAGCCACCGCAGCAGCGGCGACGGCAGCAGGCCGAAGTGCGCCTGGCTCGGCGCCGGCAACATCCCGCGTTCGAACAGCGGCGGCACCCAACTGCCGGCGTGCTCGGTGACCAGCCGGGCACCGGCCAGCCGGGTCGACAGCAGGGTGGTCAGCGTGAAGCCGGTGACCACCGTACGGATGCCGTGCCGGCGGAAGTACTCGGTCTCGGCGGTGACGTAGTCGCGCATCTCCCGGTCGGTGTACATGCTCTGACCGACGTAGCCCATGCCGATCTCGTCACGGATGAACCGTTCGCACCGCTGCGGCGTCATCCGCTCACCGACGATGTCGTAGGGGACGCCGACGTCGCGGAGCACGTGCTCGTACGTGCCGCCGTGCGTGGCGATGCGGGCGGTCACCCCGCGCTGGCGCAGCGCGCGGTAGATCTCCAACATCCGGGAGGTGGCGGAGAGGAAGCCGCAGTGCGGCATGAGGCAGATCATGCGGTCGTCCCCTCCGCGAGCGGGCCGGCCTCCGGCGACGGGCCGACGCCGAGGGCGACCGCGCGTACCTCGTCCAGCACCCGGGCGACCGGCACGTCGGCACGCTGGGCGACCGCCAGCGCGTCGTCGTACTCCGGTTGCACGCTGACCAGGCGGTCGCCCAGGTAGCCGCGCTTGACCCGTACGGCGGTGTCGCCGTACGGCAGGGCGATCTGGTCGCGGCGCAGCCGGCGACGCTGCACGGTGGACACCCGTACGCCGAGCGTGCCCGTGTAGGTGAAGACCAGCCGGCAGACCAGGTCGAGCTGCGCCGGTGCGGCCAGCACGCTGAGCAGTTGCCCCGGTCGGCCCTTGCGCATCAGCACCGGCGTACACCAGGCGTCCGCCGCGCCCACGGCCCGCAACTGCTCCAGCAGGTCCGGCCAGACCCTCGGGTCCAGGTCGTCGATGGTGGTGTCGACGCGGTGCAGTGACTCGCCCTGCCAGGGCGTGGCGTCGGCGTCCGGGGTCGCCCCGGCGCCCACCAGCACTCGCAGGATGTTCGGGTGGCCGGCCGGGTCCCTGGTGCCGGCGCCGACCCCGACCGCGTGCGGCACCAACGCGGGTGGTGGCCCCCAACCGGTGGCGAGCGTGGCGAGCAGGGCGGCGCCCGACGGCGTGCACAGCTCCATCGCGGCCGGATGGGCGGCGATCGGGGCACCCGAGGCGGAGAGGATCTCCAGGACGGCCGGCACGGGTACCGGCATCGGGCCGTGCTCGGTGCGGACCACCCCGGAGCCGACCGCGACCGGGCCGACCACCCGGATCGGGGCGTCGAGCAGCCCCAGGTCGGCGAGCGCGAGCGCACACCCGACCAGGTCGACCACCGCGTCGAGGGCGCCGACCTCGTGGAAGTGGATGTCCGACAGGGGTACACCGTGCACCCGCGCCTCGGCTCGCGCGAGGGTGGTGAAGGCGGCGACCGCGAAGTCGTGCACCGCCGGCGGGAGCGCTGCCCGGGCGATGATCGCGGTCACCGCGGCCAGGTCGCGGTGGGTGCCGCTGTCGGGCGCCTCGACGAGCAGGTGGGCGGCGCGCAGGCCGTGTCGGCGTACGCTCTCCAGCTTGAGCGTCACCGGCTCCACCGCGAGTCGCGCCACGCCCTGCTCGACGACGGACAGGCTCGCGCCCGCGTCGAGCAACGCCGCCAGCAGCATGTCGCCGGCCGCGCCGTTGCTGGGGTCGACCCACAGCGCGGTGGTCGATGCCGGCGGCCTGGTCGCGTCGGTCGTCGCCTGCGGCTCAGCCATTCGCGTCTGCGCGGCTCGGCGTGCGGCGGGCGATCCGGGCGGCGGCGACGCCCGCGCCGAAGCCGTTGTCCACGTTGACGGTCAGCACGCCCGGGGCGCACGAGTTGAGCATGCCGAGCCATGCCGTCAGGCCGTCCAGGTGCCAGCCGTACCCGACGCTCGTGGGCACCGCGATCAGTGGGCTGCCGACGAGTCCACCGAGGACCGACGGCAGTGCGGCCTCCATCCCGGCGATGGCCACCACCACGTCGGCGTGGGCGATGCGGTCCCGCTCGGCCAGCAACCGGTGCAGGCCGGCAACGCCGACGTCCACCACGAGGTCCGCCCGGGCGCCGAAGACGGCCACGGTGGCCGCGCACTCGCGGGCGACGGGCAGGTCGCTGGTGCCGCCGCAGGCGATGGCGACCGTGCCCACGGGCGTGCGCCCGGGGCCCACCACCGCCGTCCGGGACACCGGATCCACCGCGTCGGCGCCGAACTCGTCGGCGCACCGGGCCATGGCGGCGTCGGTGAGTCGGGTGGCGAGGATCGGGGTGTCCGGGTGGGCGACGCGTAACGCGTGCATCGCCCCGGTCACCTGTTCAGGGGTTTTGCCCGCGCCGTACACCACTTCGGGGTCGCCGGTGCGCGACAGACGGTCCACGTCCATCCGTGCGAATCCTAGGTCGATGAATTCCGGTGCGGACACCTCACGCTCCTTCCAGTACTGTCGAACTGTGAGACCTGATGGATGGGCCTGGGGGGCCGCGGATCAGCTCGTCGCGGAATTCACACGATACGGCAAGACGCTCGTCGCATTCTCCGGTGGCGTGGACTCCAGCGTCGCCGTCGCGGCGGCGGTGCGGGCTCTTGATCCGGCCGATGTCGCTGCGGTGACGGCGGTTTCGGCCGCCGTTCCCGCCGCCGAGGTCGCCGCCGCCCGCGAGTTCTGCGCCCGGCTCGGCGTGGCGCACCACGTGCTCGGCACCCGCGAGTTGGAGGTCGAGGGCTACCGCGAGAACGGCCCGCGCCGGTGCTACTTCTGCAAGAGCACGCTCATCGACACCGTGCGCGAGCTGGCCGACCGGCTCGGCTTCACGACCGTGGTGACCGGCACCAACGCCTCGGACCTGGCCGCCGGCTTCCGGCCGGGGATCGCCGCCGCGGCCGAGCGCGCGGCCCGCACGCCGCTCGCGGACCTCGGGCTGGACAAGCCGGCGGTACGCGCCATCGCCGCGATCTGGGGACTCGACACGGCCGCCAAGCCGGCCGCCGCGTGTCTGGCCAGTCGGATCGCGTTCGGCGTGCCCATCTCGCCGGCCCGACTGGCCCGGGTGGAGATGGCCGAGCTGGCCGCCCGTCGCCTGCTGGATCCGCACGGGGTGGTCGACCTGCGGGTCCGTGACCTGGGCGACGGCGTACGCCTCGAGGTCGACGCGCCCATCGTGGAGCGGGCGCGCGCCGACCAGCGGCTCGCCGCCGCCATCCGCGCGGCCGGATTCCCCGACCTGCCGCTCACCGTGGAGGCCTTCCGGTCCGGATCGATGAACGAACTGCTCGACGATCCGGACCGCTGGCGCTGACCGACGGCGTCGTCTTTTCCTCGAATCGGTGGGCTGACGCGCGGCCCGTTAGACGCTATCCTCATCTGGTGAATTACAACCCGGGTGACCGACCCGCCACGCCGAACTGGTCTCTCGATGGTGCCCACGTCCTGCTCACCGGGGTGACCGGGTTCCTCGGGCAGGCAGCGCTGGAACGGCTGCTCGCCGAACACCCCAACACCCGGGTCACGGTGCTGGTGCGCGGGCGCGGTGCGACGTCGGGCGCCGATCGCGTCGCCGGACTGGGGCGCAAGCCGGTGTTCCGCACGCTGCGCAGGCGGATCGGCGGGCCGGCACTGACGCAGCTGCTGGCCGAGCGGGTCAGCGTCCTCGAGGGCGATCTCACCGGCTCGGTGCCGGCGCTGCCGGACGACCTGACCGCCGTCCTGCACTGCGCGTCCACCGTGTCTTTCGACCCGCCGATCGACGAGGCGTTCGAGGTCAACGTCGGCGGTCTGGTCAACCTCTACGACGCGGTCGTCGCGCTGCCGCGACGTCCGCACGTGGTGCACGTCTCTACGGCGTACGTGGCCGGCGCCCGCAAGGGCGTGGTTCCGGAGGCTCCGCTGGACCACGACGTCGACTGGCAGGCCGAGCTGACCGCCGCGCGGGCCGCCCGCGCCGAGGTGGAGCGCGCCTCCCGCCGTCCCGAGGCGCTGCGCGCCCTGCTGGCCGAGGCCCGCGCCGAGCACGGCAAGGCCGGCCCGCAGGCGACGGCGCGGGCCGCCGAGGAGGCCCGGCGGCGCAAGGTGACCGAGCGCCTGGTCGACTACGGCCGGCTGCGCGCGCACAGCGTCGGCTGGCCGGACGTCTACACGTTCACCAAGGCCCTGGGGGAGCGGGTCGCCGAGCAGTACGCCCGCGACGAGGGGCTACGCCTCTCCGTGGTGCGCCCGGCCATCGTGCAGAGCGCGCTGCGTCATCCGTTCCCCGGCTGGTTCGACTCCTTCAAGATGGTCGACCCGATCATTTTGTCGTACGGGCGCGGCACGCTTCCGGACTTTCCGGGCCTGCCCGACGCGGTGGTGGACATCGTCCCCATCGACCTGGTCACCAACGCCCTGCTGGCGGTCGCGGCCGTCGAGCCGGAGCCCGCCGCGCCGGTCTACTACCACGTCGGCACCGGCGCGCGGAACCCGCTCACCCAGCGCCAGCTCGACGAGAACATCCGTAACTACTTCCGCCGTCATCCGCTGCCCGAGGCGGGTCGGGGTCACATCGCGGTGCCGACCTGGCGCTTTCCGGGCGCGAGCCAGATCGAGCGCCGGCTGCGCACCGGCGAGCGCGCCGTGTCCCTCGCCGAACGGGCGCTGCTGCGGCTGCCGGCCTCGCCGCGCACCCGCGACTGGATGACGAAGGTGCACAAGGAGACCAAGCGGATCGAGTCGCTGCGCCGACTGTCCGACCTCTACGGGGTCTACACCGAGGTCGAGGCCATCTACACCGACAGCAACGTGCTGGCGCTGCACCGCCGGGTGCCCGAGGAGATGGTCACCCGGGGCAGCTTCGACGTCGCCGAGGTGGACTGGCCGCACTACCTCCAGGAGGTGCACTGCCCGGCCATCACCGCGCTGCTGCGGCAGTCGGTGACCCGGCGTCCCCGCTCCAGCGGGCGCGGGCCGTTGCCCGAGGGCCGCGACACGGTGGCGGTCTTCGACCTGGAGGGCACGGTGGTGGCGTCCAACCTCATCGAGACCTTCCTCTGGGCCCGCCTGTCCGACCGGCCGAAGGGCGGCTGGGCCAAGGAGTTCGCCGCGCTCGCCGGCGCCGCGCCGCGCTACCTGCGCGCCGAGCAGCGCAGCCGGGGCGAGTTCATCCGGACCTTCATGCGGCGGTACGCCGGCGCCTCCGAGGAGGCGCTGCGCGACCTGATTCGGGAGCGGATGGGTGACGCGTTGCTGCGGCGGGCGCTGCCGGAGGCGATCCGGCAGATCCGCGCCCATCGCGCCGCCGGCCACCGCACCATCCTGATCACCGGCACCGCGGACATCCTCATCGAATCGCTGCGACCGCTCTTCGACGACGTGGTCGCGAGCCGGTTGCACGTGCGCGACGGCGTCCTGACCGGCTTTCTGGCCGCACCGCCGTTGGTGGGCGAGGCCCGCCTGGCCTGGCTCCGTCACCACGCCGACGACATCGGCGCGGACCTGCGCAGCTCGTACGCGTACGGCGACAGCTTCTCCGACCGATCACTTCTCGAGGGGGTGGGCAACCCGGTGGCCGTCAACCCCGATCCCAAGCTGTACCGCCACGCGAAGCGCCAGAACTGGCGCATCGAGGAGTGGGGTGGGCACACGGTCGGCGCGGTCGAGACCATGGTCGAGCTGACCACCTCGGCCGCCGGCCCCGGCGCGCGGGGAGCGGCCCGATGATGCCGGCCCTGGAATACCGCCAGTCGACTCCCCGCTTCCTCGCCGCCCGAGGCGCCAGCTCCACCAAGCTCGGCGGACGGATGTCCGGGGTGCTCGCCAGCAACGTCGCGCCGCTGCGCCTGGTGCACCGGGCCGAGCCCAGCCTGCCGTCGGGCGACTGGGTCCGGCTGCGACCGCTGCTCTCCGGCATCTGCGGCTCGGACGTCAGCCTGCTGACGGGCCGCTCGTCGCCGTACTTCGGCGCGGTCGTGTCGATGCCGTTCGTGCCGGGGCACGAGGTGGTCGCGGAGACCCTGGACGACCTACCCAACCTGCCCAAGGGCAGCCGCGTCGTGGTCGACCCGGTGCTGTCCTGCGCCGTACGCGGCGGCGAGCCCTGCCGGTGGTGTGTCGCGGGGCAGCACAGCCGGTGCGACCGGGTCACCGCCGGTCGGGTGTCCGCCGGCCTACAGACCGGCTACTGCACGGACACCGGCGGCGGTTGGGGTCGGCAGATGGTCGCGCACGCGGCCCAGCTGCACCCCGTACCGGACACGATGGACGACCGCCGGGCAGTGCTCGTCGAGCCGCTGGCCTGCGCGGTGCACTCGGTCCACCGGGCGCAGGTGCCGGCCGGGGCGGCCGTGCTGATCGTCGGCGCGGGCACGGTCGGCCTGCTGACCCTGCTGGCGTTGCGCGCGCTGACCAAGGCCGGCCCCATCTACGTGGTGGCCAAGCACGCGCACCAGCACGCCCGGGCCCGCGAGCTCGGGGCCACCGAGGTGTTCCAGCCGTCCCGCGCGGCTCGCGCGGTCCGCCGGGCCTGTGGCGGCACGCTGGAGCAGCCCATGATCGGCGGCGACTTCCTCCTCGGCGGGGCGGATGTGGCCTTCGAGTGCACAGGTGCCGGTGCCGGCCTGGACATGGCGCTGCGGCTGGTCCGGGCCGGCGGCACGGTGCTGCTGTCCGGGATGCCGTCCGGCGGGGTTGACCTGACGCCCGTCTGGTTCCGCGAGCTGAACCTCGTCGGGTCGTACGCCTCCAGCGGCAGCGCGACGGCGAGCCCGACCGCCGATGCGCCGGCCGCCGACGAGCCCGTCGGCGGCACGTTCGCCGAGGCGATGGCGCTGGCCGCCGAGGCGCCCCTGGACGGCTACGTCGACGCGATCTACCCGCTGTCGCGGTGGCGCGAGGCGCTCGGCCACGCCGCCAAGGCCGGGCAGTTGGGCGCCGTCAAGGTCGCCTTCGACCCGAGCCGTAACTGACCCAGCAGCCCGACCCACACGCACGAGCCGGAACGACGAAAGGACAATTCATGAGCAGACCTGGCTTCGTGCTCGAGGTCGACGAGCGTACGCCGCCGCTGCTCGTCCACCAGGGGGAGGGTTTCCTCCTCGAGCGGTTCCCGCTCGGCACGCGGGTGGTGTACCCGCCGGACTCGCTTCCGCCCATCGCCAACGTGGACGCCGCCATCCAGCGTGCGCTGCTGCACCCGGTGGACTCGCCGCCGCTGCCCGAGCTGCTACGCCCCGGGATGCGGCTGACGATCGTCTTTGACGACCTGTCGCTCCCGTTGCCGCAGATGCGTCCACCGGACATCCGGCAGCGGGTGATCGAGAACGTGTTGGAGCTCGCCGCCGAGGCCGGTGTGGACGACGTCGAGCTGATCGCGGCGAACTCGCTGCACCGGCGGATGACGCCGGCCGAGTTGAAGCGGATCGTCGGCGAGCGGGTCTTCCGGGCGTTCTTCCCCAAGCACCTGAAGAACCACGACGCCGAGGATCCGGACGGTCTGGTCCACCTCGGCACCACCCCGCACGGCGAGGACGTGGAGATCAACCGGCGGGCGGCCGAGAGCGATCTCATCGTGTACGCCAACATCAACCTGACCGCGATGAGCGGCGGCAGCAAGTCGGTCACGGTCGGGCTCGGCTCCTACCGGAGTCTGCGCCACCACCACAACGTCCACACGCTGCGCCACTCGCGCTCCTTCAACGACCCGCCGAACTCGGCGATGCACCACTCGTACGACCGGATGGCCGGGGTGCTGGGCGAGGCGGTCAAGGTCTTCACGGTCGAGACCACCCTCAACCTCGACTCGTTCCCCAACCAGGTCGGCTTCCTCAACAAGCGCGAGTGGGAGTGGGGGATCGGCGACCAGCTCTCCTACCTGGCCGCCAAGCGGGCCAACGACCTGACGCCGGCCAAGCTGCGTCGGCGCGTCTGGCAGAACAACGACGCGCCGTACGGGGTGACCGGGGTGAACGCGGGTCGACCGGACTCGGTCCACCCGCTCACCCTCGCCAACGTGCACCGGCAGCAGCTCACCGAGGTGCAGGGGCAGAGCGACATCGGCGTCTGGGGCCTGCCCTTCATCTGCCCGTACAACGTCAACTCGATCATGAACCCGATCCTGGTGATGTCGCTGGGCCTGGGCTACTTCTTCAACCTCTACAAGAACCAGCCCATCGTGCGGCGCGGCGGGGTCGGCATCTTCTACCACCCGATGCCCAAGGAGTTCCACCCGGTGCACCACCCCAGCTACATCGACTTCTTCGAGGAGGTCCTGCCGCAGACCACCGACCCGGCGGCGATCGAGGCGAAGTACGAGCAGCAGTACGCGCAGGACCCCTGGTACCGGCACCTGTACCGGACCAGCTACGCGTACCACGGCGTGCACCCGTTCTACATGTGGTACTGGGGGGCGCACGCGATGGAGCACCTCGGCGACGTGATCTTCGTCGGCGCCGACCGGAAGACGGCGGCGGTCATGGGCTTCCGGGCCGCTTCCTCGCTCGCCGACGCGCTGGAGATGGCGCGTGACACCGTCGGGTCGAGCCCGAGCATCACCTACCTGCACGCCCCGCCGGTGACGCTGGCGGACGTCCGATGACCCGGGAGGCGACGTGCGCCTGATCGACGAGGTGAGGCTGCTGCGCGGCCGCCGCGACTGGCGGGGCCGGGCGACGACTCCTCGCTCGGCCGAGCCGTACGAGATCCGCCGTGAACGCTCCGAGTTCCCCACCGCCTGGGCCCGTACCCGGGCGGCGGGGGCGGTCCGGTTCGGGTTGCAGCGGGGCGTGCTCAAGTCGGTGGCCTGGACCCAGACCCATCCGGTCGTTCGCGGCACGGAGTACCTCGACGGTCTGCAGGGGCCCGCCGTCTTCGTCTCCAACCACGCGAGTCACCTGGACACACCGTTGATCCTCGGCTCGGTGCCCCGCCGGTTCGCGCGGCGGCTGGCGGTCGGGGCCGCCGCCGACTACTTCTTCGACGCGCGCTGGCGCGCCGTCGTGACGTCGCTGGTGTTCAACGCCTTCCCGATCGAGCGGCAGGGCGACCGGCGGCTCCGCAGTCTCGCCACGAAGCTGCTCGGCGATGGTTGGAGCCTGTTGCTCTTTCCGGAGAGCAGCAGGTCCACCGACGGCTGGATGAGCGGGATGCGGCTGGGCGCGGCGCACCTGTGCTGCACGCACAACGTGCCGGCGGTACCGGTCGCGCTGCGGGGCACGTTCGGCGCCATGCCGCGCGGCCGGAACTGGCCGATGCCCGGTCGGCGTACCGTCGTGGTGCGCTACGGCCGGCCGCTGTGGCCCCGCGAGGGCGAGGGGGCGCGGGCATTCCACGAGCGGATGTCCGCCGCGATCGGCCGGTTGTGGGTGGAGGAGGAGGTCGGCTGGTACCGCTCACTGCGGACCGCGCCGGCCGCCGCCGTCGCGGCCACCGCCGGGCCGCAGGCCGCCGAGTGGCGGCGGCTGTGGGAGTCGACGCGTCCGCTTCCCGCGGCCGATGGGCGCCCGGCCCGCCGCATCTGGCCGGCCAGCCGTTCCTGACCAGCCAGCCGTTCCTGACCAGCTGGCCGTTCCTGGCCGGTCAGCCGGTCCCTGTCGAGCAGCCGGTCCTGACCGAGCGCGCCGGGGCTACGGCCGCTCGCGCGGTAGGTCGGGGTCTGGCTGCCCGGTGGCGTTGCGGGCCGGGAGGCGGTAGGCGGCGAAGAGGACCGCCAGTCCCACCACGACGGTGAGCGCCAGCAGGGCGTTCTCCGCGACGCTGTCGACGGTCGGCAACGCCCCCGCGTGGGCCAGGTGGAACAGCAGGTGTGGCGTGTTCGCGACGACCGACGCGACCGCTGCGGTGAGAGAGAGCTCCCGCACCGGCCGCGCGGCCGCCCACCCGAGGACGACCGCCAACGCCAGGTAGGCGTAGCCCAGGTCGGACAGCAGGTGAGCGTTGTACGGGCCACCCGCGGCGACCCAGCCCGCCCCGAACGGGAACCAGTCGAAGAACCACCGTGGCGTCACGGACGCCGGCACGCCGAGGGCGAGCATCTGCGCGGCGAGTACCGCCGATCCGATCCGAATCCATCGGGTGGGGCGTTCGTGGGGTGCTTCTACGTCGTGTGTCGGCATCTTGCCTCTGCTCAAAGGTTCGTTGACACCCTTCAACGCGGGCATCTATGGTTCGACCGTTCCTCGACCAATGAATTAGTAGCACAGACTCGCTCACGGGAGGGGGCTGCGACGTTGCGATCGTACGGGTCCTACATCGCAGGTCAGGACGTTCCAGCGGACAAGTGGGTACATTGCCTGCGCGCCTCGGCGGTGCTCGACGACATGCTGCCCCAGCTTTCCCTCAAGCGTGACCTGGACCGCGGCCGTCGCCACGACGGCGACGACCACGCGAGTGTCCTGGCCCGCTGCGCGGTGGCCGACGACGCCGTCGTCGAGCAGGCCATCCAGGCCGCCGCGGCAGCGGCGCCCGTCTGGGGCGCGATGCCTCTTCGGGTACGGCTCCAGGTGGCGCACCGGCTCCACGAGGAGCTGCGCCGGCGGCACGACGAGGTGGTGGAGGTCCTCGTTCAGGAGGGGCACCCCCGCGCGCTCGCCGAGTGGGAGCTGGCCGGGTGCCTGCACGGCACCAGCCCCGAGACGATCGGGCTGTGCGCGGAGCAGATGCACCGGGAGTACGACGACGCGAACCGGCGCCTCCTGGTGGTGCGCAAGCCCGACGGCGTGGTCGCGCTGAGTCCACCGCAGAACGCGGCGGCGGTCAACTCGCTACTCGGCGTGCCCGCGCTCGCCGCCGGCAACGCGCTCGTGGTGAAGGCGCCGCGCGGGAGCCCCTACGGCGTGATGTTCGTGCTGCGCGAGATCGTGGCGCCGATCCTCGACGAGATCGGTGCCCCGCCCGGCACGCTGAACGTGGTCTGCGGTCCGCCCAAGCGGATCCTCGACCAGTTCCTGGCGAGCCCGCTCGTCGACGACATCTTCTACTTCGGCAGCAGCGAACTCGGCATCCCGCTCGGCGAGGAGGCGGTGCGCCGGGGCAAAAAGCCGATCCTGGAGTTGGCCGGCAACGACGGGTGCGTGGTGTGGCACGACGCCGATCTCGACCGGGCCGCCGAGGCGCTCACCGAGAGCTTCTTCGGGTCCGGGCAGATCTGTATGGTTCCCAACTACGTGGTGGCGCACCCGGCGATCGCGGACCGTCTGCTGGCCCGCCTGATCAGCCACGCCCGCAAGATCCGACCCGGTCGTCCCGAAGACCCGGACGTGCTGCTGTCGCCGGTGCTCAAGAGCGACCAGTTCGGCCGGTACGTCGAGCAGGCCACCGAGCGCGGCGCCGAGGTGCTCGCTGGTGGGAACCGGATGGAGCTGGACGGTTCGATCTCGTCCACCGGGGTCTTCGTCGAGCCGACCGTTCTGCGGGTCAACGGGCTGGCCGACGCCCGGGCGGTGTGGGCGGTGGCCCGGGAGACCTTCTTCCCGTTGCTGCCGGTGGTGGTGCCCGACCCGGACCACGGCGACGGTCTGCTCGACGACGTCATCGACTTCCTCAACGCCAACGAGTACGCCCTGCGCAACTCGGTCTGGACCGGTGACGGGTCCACCATCGAGCAGTTCGTGGCCCGGGTGCACAACGGGGGCCTGCTCAAGATCAACGACTCGCACATCGGTTTCGTCCCGTACCTGTCCACCCACGGTGGCGCCGGCCTGACCGGCGGTCCGCTGGGTGAGAGCAACTATCCGATGCTGCGGACGTCGCACCTGCAGGGCATCAGCATCGGTCGCGACGTCCAACCCCGGCGGGCGGCACTCGCCTCCCCGCTGCGTGCCGAGCGGGAGGGCCTGGCCGCATGAGTTTTCTCGACACCGAGCGGGACACCTGCGAGACGTTGCTTCCGGGCCTGCTCAAGAGGCTCGGCGAGGTTCCCCTGATGGAACTGGAGCGCAAGGGCGGTCCCGGCGTCGCCCTCTTCCGGGAGGCCGGGGGCGCGGGTCTGGTGGTGCCCAAGACGTACCACGGGCTGGGCGCGTCCGCCCTCCAGGCCGTGCGGGTGACCCGTGCGCTGGCCGCGCAGGCGCCCTCGCTGGCGGTCGCCACCACGATGCACCAGTTCTCGGTCGCCGGCCTGGTGGCCCTGGCCCGGGCGAACGTCGGCTTCGAGTGGATGCTGCTCGAGGCGGTGGCCACCGATCGCCGGCTGGTCGCCTCCGGCTTCGCCGAGGGGCACGCCGGTCGCGGCATCCTGACACCGACCATGACCGCCCGCCGGGACGGCAACAACTGGCGGGTCACCGGCGCGAAGCGGCCGTGCAGCCTCTCCGCCTCGATGGACCTGTTGACCGCGAGCGTCGCGGTGCCCACCGAGGACGGCGGCACTCGCCTGGGCGTGGCGCTCATCCCGGCGGAGTCGCCGGGTATCACGATCGAGCCCTTCTGGGCGTCGCCGGTGCTCACCGGCGCGGAGTCCGACGCCGTGCTGCTCAACGACGTCGAGGTGCATCCGGACCTGTTCGTCTACCCGGAGGTCGCGCTCGACGGCCAGCTCGACGACCTGCAGACCATCGGATTCGTCTGGTTCCAGCTCCTGGTGACCGCGTGTTACCTGGGGGTGGCGTCGGCGCTGGTCGAGCGCGCACTCGCCAGCGGCCGGGGACCGGTCACCGAGCGGGCGGACGTGGCGACCGCGGTGCAGGGCGCGGCGATCATGTTGGACGGCGCGGCACGCAGCCTCGACGACGGCGACGGCGGCAACGACGCCCTCGGCCGGGCGCTCGTGGTGCGGTTCGCCGCCACCAACGCCATCGCCACGGCGGTGCGCGGCGCGGTGGATCTGCTCGGTGGGATGGCGTTCATCTCCTCGCCCGAGGTGGCCTATCTCGCCGCCGCGTCGCACGCGGTCGCCTTCCACCCGCCGTCGCGGGTGAGCACCGCCGCGGAACTGACGGCCTGGTTCGGCGGCCAGCCGCTCGTGGTGAGCTAGGGGGAGTGGTGACAGCCAGCAGCGTGGAGACCGATCACCAGGTACGCGAGCAGGTCCGGAACAACTACCGTCGGTTCCTGTCCCGGGGCCGCGCCAAGCTCGGCGACATGTTCGGCGGGCACGTCGAGGTCGGTTCCGAGGGCGCGTGGGTGTACACCTCGGACGGCGACCGTTTCCTCAACGTCGGCGGCTACGGGGTGTTCCTGCACGGCGCCCGGCACCCGGCCGTGGTCGCCGCGGTCGTCGCGCAGATCCAGAGCCATCCGATCGCGACCCGACTGATGCTGGAGCCGTCGGTGGCCGAGGCCGCGGCGGCGCTCGTCGCGGTGGCGCCGCCCGGCCTCACCCGGGTGCACTTCGCGGGCTCCGGCGCGGAGGCCGTGGAGGCGGCCATCAAGATGGCCCGTGTCCAGGGCCGGCGACGGCTCGTCTCGACCGTCAACGGCTACCACGGCAAGACCATGGGCGCGCTCTCCGTCACCGGGCAGGACCTCTACCAGCGTCCCTTCCACCCGCTGTTGCCGGACGCGACGCACGTTCCGTACGGCGACCCCGAGGCCCTGGAGGCCGTGCTGGCGGCCGGGCCGCCGGCCTGCGTGATCATGGAGCCGGTGCAGGGCGAGGGTGGGGTGGTCATCCCACCACCCGGCTACCTGCGCGAGGTGTCCCGCCTGTGCCGGGAGCACGGCGCGTTCCTGGTCCTCGACGAGATCCTCACCGGCGTCGGCCGGCTCGGTCACTGGTGGGGCGCCCTGCGCGAAGGTGTGACACCGGACGTGCTGCTGGCCGGCAAGAGCCTGTCCGGCGGCATCGTGCCGGTCTCCGCCGTACTCGCCACCAGCGACGCGTTCCAGGCCTTCGACAAGGACCCGTTCCTGCACACGTCGACGTTCTCCGGCGCACCGATCGCGATGGCCGCGACCCGCGCCGCGATCACGGTCGCCACCGAGGAACGGTTGGTCGAGCGCGCGGCGACGCTCGGCGACGAGCTGCTGGCCCGGCTGCGGGCGGTGGCCGCCGGGTACCCGCACCTGGTGCGTGAGGTACGCGGCGTCGGCCTGCTGATCGGCGTGGAGTTCGTCGGCCCCGGGCTGGCCGGCGAGGCCATCCTCGAACTCCTCAATGCCCGGGTGATCGTGAACCACTCGCTGAACGCCAGCGCCGTGCTGCGCCTCACGCCACCCGCGGTGCTCTCCGGCGACGAGGTCGCCCTCCTGGTCGACGCGTTCGACGGCGCGCTGCGCACGCTCGGCCACCGCTATCCGACAGCAGACCGGCTGGGGGTCCACTGACATGCGACGAGTCGAGATTCAGGCATTCCTCCCCGGTGGGGACGGCGGCGCGGTGTTCGACCAACTGGTCGACTTCGAGCGCTACCCGCACCTGGTCGACGTGGTCCAGACGGTGACCGTGCAGTCGCCGGCCGACGCGCGGCAGGTCGTCAGCTCGTGGGAGGTCCTGTTCCGCAACGGGATCCTCGCGTGGACCGAGGCCGACGACCTGGACCGTGATCGTCTCACGATCGAGTTCGACCAGATCGACGGCGACTTCGACGAGTTCTCCGGCGCCTGGACGCTGCGCCAGGACCCGGACGGGGTGGCGATGACGTTCGTGGCGAGCTTCGACTTCGGCGTACCCAGCCTCGCCAGCATCATCGACCCGGTCGCCGAGCGGGTCCTCACCGAGACGATCCACCACGTCCTGCGGGGACTGTTCCCGGCGGTGATCATCCCGGACGGCGTCCTGGCGACCGCGTCGGTCGGTGTCAGCGGGAAGGCCTGACGATGGACCAGCTGAACACCTTCGACACGCCGACGACCGCCCGGCTGCACCGCGCGGAGTGGTTCGCCGGACTCGCGCTGGCGAGTGGCCTGTTCATCGCGCACTGGGACGAGATCCGGTGGCTGCCGGCGATCGGGCTGTTCCTCTACATCGACCTGATCGGATACATCCCCGGGGCGATCGCCTACCATCGCAGCCCGGACGGGCGGATTCCGAAGGCGTACTACGTCCTCTACAACAGCATGCACAGCCTGCTCAGCGCCGGACTGGTGGTGGCGCTCTGGGCCTGGCTGATCGGGCCGGAATGGGCGCTGCTGGCCGTACCGATCCACCTCTTCGGTGACCGCTCGCTCTTCGGCAACCAGCTCAAGCCCTTCGGCGTGCCGTTCGAGCCGAAGCGCCTGCCCGCCTTCGACGCGCTGCTGCGCGAGGTGACCGGCCGTCCGTCCCCGGCCCCTGCCGGACGAGCCGACGCACCGGTCCCGACGGCCACGTCGAGACCCACCTCGGTGGCCTGATGAGGCGGCCGGGCTCTGCGGCGAGCGGCTGGCAGCGCGACGACCCCCGGGCCGCGCGACTGCCCGCCCTCGCCGGCGACGAGGAGGCGTCCGTCGTCATCGTCGGAGGTGGGCTGGCCGGGCTGGCGCTGGCGTACCAGTTGACGAACCACCTTCCCGCCCGCGACATCATCGTCCTGGAGGCCAGCGAGGTCGGCTCCGGCGCCAGCGGACACAGCACGGGCATCGTCGGCCCCGGGGTCGGCGGCCCGATCACGACGCTGGTCAAGCGGTACGGGCGGGACCGGGCCCGGAGCATGTTCGCCGCCACGCTCGACGGGATCGCCGCGCTGCGGCGGTTGGCCCGGGTCCTGCCCGACGGCTGCGAGCTGACCGACGGCTTCCAGCTCGTGGCCGCGTCGGCGCCTGCACACGCCGGGTGGCTGCGACGTCAGGCGCGGACCCTGCGCGACCTCGGCTTCGACGCCTGTTACCTGGACCGCGACGGCACCACCGAACGGCTGGGCAGCGCCCGGTACCACGGCGCGTTGTGCTATCCCGACGTGGCGCTGGTCAACCCGTGGCTGCTGGTCCAGGCACTCCGGGCGGCGCTGCTCACCGCCGGTGTGCGCATCGCCGAGAACACGCCGGTCACCGCGATCACCGGCGGCGACCCGGTCACGGTGACGGCCGGGGGACATCGGGTACGCGCCAGACGGGTGGCCCTGACCACGGACGGCTTCACCACCGGGCTGCACCTCTTCACCCGGAACGTCGCGGTGATCCGTACCCATGTCCTGCGCACCGGCCCCGTCCCGGCCGACCTGCTGGCGCGGACCGGCTGGGACGGACGCGGCGCGGCCATCGACAGCCGGTCGTTCTTCAACTACCTACGGATGACCGCTGGCGGCCGGCTGCTGTTCGGCGGTGGTCCCGCCCTGTTGGAGCCGCGCGTCGACGAGCGCGGAATCGCCGCCGTGCGGGACCGGCTGGTCCGCGAACTCGCCGCGACCTTTCCGGCGCTGGCGGACCTGCCGGTGACCGACTTCTGGTCCGGCGTGACGGCGTCCACGTTCGACCGGCTGCCGATCGTCGGTCCGGTTCCGGGCCGACCGGGCGTGTGGTTCGCGGGCGCGTGGTGTGGGCACGGCCTGGCCCTCTCCGCCCTGACGGCCGAGTTGCTCGCCCCCGAGCTGGCCGACCTCGCCGATGGTCCCGACCAGGCAGCGTCCGCACCGGACCTGCCGTGGCTGCGCAGCACCGCGGGTCTGATGCCGACCGGCCGGGTCGGCAATCTGCTGCTGGCCGGCTACCTGCGCGGCCTGGACGTGGCCGACAGGGTCGCCGCCGTCCGCCCAGGGCCGAGGTCGGCCCCGCCGGCCCGCACGGCGTCCGCCGTGCCGGCCGAACCGGCGGCGTCCGCGTTGCGGCCCCGACCGCCGGTCGCGACGGCGACGGACCTGCCGGCCAGGGCGACCGGGTCCGGCGTCGCCGGGGCGTCGGAGCCGCCCACTTCCGCGGGAGAGGTACTGATCTCTGGGACCACACGACGGCCGGCGCCGACCGAGGAGCCTGCGGTCGCTGTGCCGGTCGGCGCGGCGGTGGCCGGGAGTCGGGCGGTGGAGCAGCAGGTCGACGTCGCGATCGTGGGGGCCCGGGTGGCCGGTTCGGCGCTGGCGGCCCGGCTCGCCGCCGCCGGGTTGTCGGTGGCCGTGTTCGACCGCGGTGACCTGCCCGCGCCGACACTGTCCACGCACATCCTGCACGGCACCGAGGACCTGCGGATCGAGGGCGTGTACGACAGCGTCGTCGCACACGGTGTGCCGCCGCTGCACGACGTGTGGGTCCGGCTGGACGACGTGAAACTGCACTTCCGCCATCCGGACGACCCGGGCCTGTGTCCGCCTCGGGACGTCCTCGACCAGGTCCTGCTGGACCGGGCGGTCGCGGCCGGCGCCAAGACCTCCACCGGCACCGCCGTGGTCGGCCTGCGGCGCGACTCCGACGGCACGGTGAGCGGCGTGACCGTCCAGCGCGCCGACGGATCGGTCCGGGACGTCTCGGCGCGGCTGGTGGTGGGCGCGGACGGCCGCAACTCGTCGGTGGCCCGGTGGGTGGGCGCCCGGCAGTACCTGACGGCGCGCAGCGAACGGTCCCTGCTCTGGCGGTACTTCACCGGCGTCCGGATCCCGCCGGCGCTGCTGTGGCACCGCATCGGCGTGCACATCGTCTCGATCCTGCCCACCGGACCCGAGGATTTCGTGGTCATCGCGCAACCGCCCGAGCGCCTACAGGGCGAGCTGGCCGGTCGCGACGTGGCCGGGTTCCTGCGCCACGTCGAGTCGGTCAGCCCCGAGGTGGGCCACCTCGCCGCCGCCGGTGAGCCGGTGGGAGACCTCAACCGCATGGTGCGGTACCCGTGCTTCTTCCGGCAGCCGTTCGGACCGGGCTGGGCCCTGGTGGGCGACGCCGGGCACGCCAAGGACGCCACCCTGGGCCACGGGATCAACGACGCGCTGCGCAACGCCCGGAGACTCGCGGCAGTGCTCACGGCGCACTGGGAGCAGCCCGCGGCGCTGTCGTCGGGACTGGCCCGGTGGGCTCGGGACCGGGACCGGGCCGAGTTGCCGAACTACTGGTACGGCCAGGACATCGGCCGGGGCGGCCCGGTCACCGCGATGGAGCACGCGTTCCTCGCCGGCCTCCAGCGCGACCCGCGGGCCGTGGGCCGGCTCGACGACGTGATGGGCGACCGGCTCGACGCCGACCGGCTGCTCACCCTGCCCCGGCTGGTGGGCGCCGTCGCCCACCGTGTCACCAGCGGCGAACCCGCCTCGGCCGTCGGGCGTGAGGCCGTGGACCTTGTCCAGCTCGCGTGGGCACGCCGACGTGCGGCGACCCGCCACGACCCGTCCGCTCCCTGACAGGTGGAGGCCGCCGCCATGGAAACGATGACCGCCCTGGCCGTCCTGCGCCGGCACGCGCAGCACTCCAGCGCCGCGCTGGCGCTGAACCGGGACACGCGGCACTTCACGGTGACCGGTCTCGACGGGTTCATCGCGTACCGGCCGGCCGGTCGGCGGCACGCGGTGCAACTGGGCAGCGTCTACGCCGACCCGGAGGACCGCAAGCGGCTGCTCGGGGCGTTCCACGGGTGGGCGCAGCAGGAGGGCCGGCGACTCTGCGCGGTCCAGCTCACCCCGGACGACCTCGACCTGTACGCCGAGTTCGGTTACCAGCTCAGTCAGCTCGGTGCCGCGTACTCGATCGACCTGGACAGCTTCACCCTGCGGGGCCGCAAGTTCGAGAAGGTCCGCAACAAGTTGGCGCGTTCCCGGCGGGCCGGGATCACCGTCGTGGAGGCCGGCCGGGACGTGCCGTACGACGCGCCGCTCGCCGCGCGGCTGGACGCCCTGGACGCCCGCTGGCTCGCCGACAAGGGCCGGCACGTCAAGCAGATCGAGTTCCTGGTCGGTGAACGTGCCCGGCCGGACGATCCCGTACGCCGGCTGTTCCTCGCGTTGTCCGACGGTGAGCCGGTGGCGTACGTGTCGTACTCCCCGGCGTTCGGCCGCGAGGGTGGCTGGCTGTACGACATCACGCGCCGTGAGCCCGACGCGCCACCCGGCGCGGTCGACCTGGCGTTCGTGGTCGCGTCGCAGCGTTTCCAGGCCGAGGGTGCGCGGTGGCTGCACCTGGGCCTCACACCGTTTCGGGAGCTGTCGGCCGCGCACCAGCCGGCCTGCGGCAGCCACCGGGGCACGGACCGGCTGATCGGGTTCATCGCCGAGCACGGCGACTGGATCTATCCGGCCCGTAGCCAGGCCGAGTTCAAGGAGAAGTGGCAGCCGAGGGTGACGCCCGAGTACGTCGGCTTCCACCCGAGTGTGTCACTGCGTACCGTGTGGCGGTTGCTGCGACTGACCCGGGCGGTGTGACAGCGCGGGGCATTCGGGCCAGGGCGTCCTCGCGACTGTCGAAGATCGGGAAGACCCCGTCGAGGCGCATCGTGTGCAGGACGGTCCGGATGAACCGCGACGGCGCGGCGAGGCAGAGCGTCAGACCCCGCTCGCGGGCGTCGAGGTGGGCCCGCACCAGCAGGCCGAGGCCGGTGGAGTCGATGGCGCGTACGCGACTCAGGTCGACCAGCACGGGCGCGTCGGCGTCGGCCGCCTGCCGCAGCGCGGCACGCAGCGCGTCACCCGTGGCGACGTCGATGTCGCCGCTGGCGGTGACGATGGTGGCGTCGTCGAGGTGGTCGATGCCGAGGACTCCGCCGGGGCCGTGGCCCTCGCTCGCTGCCTGCCGGGGGTTCGAGGGCGGGAGCAGGCTGCAGTGGGGGCAGCGGTGCGGGCCGGTGGCGAACGGGGAGCCGCTCCAGCCGTGCTCGGACACGAGCGTCCAGACGACCTCGGCGTCGGGGAGCACGCAGGCGGTGGCGGTGAGACTGTCGCCGCAGGTGTCACAGATGAGTGTCATCAGGTTGTCGTCCGGGACGACGGTCATGCTGCTGGTCCTTCCTGTCCGGGAGTGTCCGGCGGGCGGGTGCGGCGACGCTCAGGTTCGGGGCGCGACGCGGGCCCGACCGAGGGCGACCAGCGCCGGCTCGGCCGGCCCGGGCTCGTCGGGGGTTTCCGAGCCGCCGGGCATCCCCGGCCCGGCGACGATCGGCAGGACCTGGTCCAGCCGGGCGTGCTGCAGGATGCGGTAGATCCGCGGGTTGGGGTTCCGCACGACCAGCGCCCCGTCCGCGCGGGCCAGCCGTCGGTGGACGTCCAGCAGCAGGCCGATGGCGGCGGCGTCGATGTACCGGCACTCCGACAGGTCGACGACGATCTGCCCGGGGTTCAGCGCCAGCAGCCGGTCGAATACGGCGCCGCTCTCGGCCAGGCAGCTCAGGTCCAGTTGGGTGATGCTGACCTCGACCAGCGGCAGCGCGTACGACGGAGGTTTGAGTGGTCCCGTCACTGTCGTACCCCTTTCTCGTGGCTCTGGTCGCCTGCCACCGTGCCGGTCCGGCGTGGCGGGCGTCCCGCGGATCTATGACAGTTGAGTGACAAATCCGCAGGCCGGCGGGCGCGATTGGCCGTGCCGTCGTGGCCTGGGGATGATTCCGTTATGACGGCCGTACTGGTGATCGAGGACGACGACCGGATCCGACTGGCGCTGCTGCTCGCCCTCCAGGACGAGGGGTACGACGCGGTGGGCGCGGCCACCGCCGAGGAGGGGCTGCGCGCGCAGCGCCGTGATCCGGCGGACTACGTGCTGGTCGACCTCATGCTTCCCGGCCTCGACGGCTTCGAGTGCATCCGGCAGCTCCGCCGCGACGACGACGTGCCGATCGTGGTGGTCAGCGCCCGGGACGACACCCATGACATCGTCGCCGCCCTGGAGGCCGGCGCGGACGACTACCTCGTCAAGCCGGTCGCGATCAAGGAACTGACCGCGCGGCTGCGGGCGCTGCGCCGCCGCGCCCGCGCCGTGGTCGGGGGACCGGCGGCGGTGCCCGTGCTGGCGTTCGGCGAGTTGGAGATCAGTCCCGACGCGGGCGAGGTGCGTCGTGGCGGCCGGCCGGTCGCGGTGACCCGTACCGAGTTCCGGCTGCTGTGCGAGCTTGCCGAACACGCCGGTCGGGTGCTGTCACGCCAACAGTTGCTGCAACGCGTCTGGGGCTACGACATCGGCGACGAGCGGCTTGTCGACGTGCACGTGGGCCGGTTACGGCAGAAGATCGAGCCCGATCCGGCGACTCCTCGGCACCTGGTCACCCTGCGCGGTATGGGTTACAAGTTGCAGCGATGAGACGCCTCGGACTGCGTACCCGGGTCACCGCCGCGTTCGCCGTCGGCGCGCTCCTGCTCGCCGCCTCGATGGCCCTGGTCTCCTACGAGCTGACCCGCCGATCGCTGATCGGGGAGCGGGAACGCACCGCCCTGCGCGCCGCGTACTTCGACGCGACGGTCGTCCGCGCCGGGATCGACACCGACACCCCCGATGTCGTGGAGGTGCTGCGGTCGCTGGACACCGGTGGCGGGCGACGGCCGGTGCTGCACCTCAACGGCGAGTGGTACGCCCGCACGGCGGATCCCGGTCCGACCACCGCCATTCCCCAGGAGCTGCGCCGTGTCGTGGCGTCCGGCCAGCCGGCGGTGCAGCGGGTACGGGTGGACGGCCAGTCGGTTCTCGTGGTCGGTGTGCCGCTGTCCACGACGGCGACGTACTTCGAGGTCAACTCCCTGCGCGAGTTGGAGCAGACGTTCCAGGTCCTAGCGCTCGCGCTGACCACCGTGGCCATCATGATCGCCGGTTCCGGGGCCGCGCTGGGGTGGCACGCCACCCGGCACGGGCTGCGCCCGTTGACGGCGGTCGCCGACGCGGCGGAGAAGATCGCGGCCGGCGACTTCACGGCCCGCCTGGACCCGGCCACCGACCCCGACCTGACCCGGTTGTCCTCCTCGTTCAACCAGATGGTCGACCGGCTCGCCCACCGCATCGAGCGCGACCGGCGCTTCGCCGCCGACGTCAGCCACGAACTGCGGTCGCCGTTGCAGACCCTCGCCGCCGCGGCGAGCGTGCTGGCCCGTCGCCGCGAACACCAGGACGAGCGGACGGCGATCGCGGCGGGGTTGGTCGCCGACGAGATCGACCGCTTTCAGCGACTCGTCAACGACCTGATCGACCTGGCCCGTAGCGATCAGCCCGCACACCGCGCGCCGGTGGACCCGGTGGCGCTGGCCCGCGCCGCCTGCGCGGCCCTGGACCTGCCGACGGCGATCGTGCGGCTCGCGCCCGGGGTGCCCACGACGTGGCGGGTCGAGCGGCGGCGCGTCGCGCAGATCATGGCGAACCTGCTGGACAACGCCGTGACCTACGGGGGCGGTCCGACGTCCGTCCTGCTCGACCGGGACGGCAGCGCCGCCGTGATCGAGGTCGAGGACGACGGCCCGGGCGTACCGGTCGAGGACCGGGAGGCGATCTTCGACCGTTTCGTGCGTGGACGTGCCGCCCACACGCGTGGCGCGGGCGACGGCACCGGACTGGGTCTCGCTCTGGTCGCCCAGCACGCCGCCGCGCACGGTGGGACCGTCACCGTCACCGACCATCCCGGCGGGGGCGCCCGGTTCCGTGTCACCCTGCCGGAGAGCCTGGCATGAGCCGTCGGCACCTGCTCGTTCTGGGCCTCGTCGCGCTGCTGGCCGGCTGCGGCATCCCCACCGACGACGCGCCCCGCCCGGTGCCGCCGCCGCGCGGGCCGTTCCCGACCACCGCCGACTCCGCCCCCGCCGACTCCGCGCCGGCCGGTCCGGCCACGGAGACCCTCTGCCTCGTCCGCGACAACCGGATCGTCCCGGTGCTGCGCAGCGTCGACCGTCCACCCACGATCGAGGAGCACCTGCGGCACCTGTTCGCCGGCCCCACCGCGAACGAACGCGGCACCGACCTCACCAGCGCCCTGCCGGGGGCGGTCAACGCGGCGGGCGCGACGCTGAGCGCCAGCCAGGCCCGGGTCAGGGTCGACGAGCCGGGTGACGACGCCGGTCGCAGCGACGAGGTGCTCGCCTTCGGGCAGGTCGTCTGCACGCTCACCAGTCGCCACGACGTCAGCACCGTGACGTTCCTGCGCGACGAACGGCCGCTGGCGGTGCCCCGCGCCGACGGGTTGTTGTCCACACAGCCGCTCAGCCGTGCCGACTACGCCCCCCTGATCGCTCCACAGTGAGCGCTCCCGCCGAGCCGTCCGAGGTCGATCGTCGAATGTCGTTTCAACCGGACAGGTCCGTGGGTATCTGCCCGCCGGCTGATCGTCCGACCGACGGAGACCCTCGTGATCATGGCTTTGCTGCTCGACCTCGCCAACATCGTCGGCGGCTTCCTGCTCGCCGTGACCCTGCTGCGGCTGCTGCCGCGCGTCGGTGACGACCTGGGCCGGCTCGCCGGCCGGGCCGCGCCCGTCGCATGGGTGGTCGGGCTCGTGGCGCTCGTGACCGGTGGCTACTACCTGATCGTCCACCTGGTGTCCGGCCCTCGGGTGTTCCACTTCGAGATCGTCGGCATCGGTGTCGGCCTGGCCCTGTTGTGGGACCGGCTGACCGGTCGTCCCGCGCCCCGCACCGAGCGGTCGGACGCCGCGACCGGAGTTCGCCTGTTGCTCGCGATCTTCGGCCTGATCGCGATCATCGTCGGCATCCAGGGCCTCTTCACCCCGGACGGCTGATCGTTTTCCGCGCACCCCCCTTCACCGAGGAGACCCCTATGTCCGCCCAGGCATTTCTCTACATCATCGCCGTCATCCTGATCGTGCTCGCCGCCCTGCCCCTGCCCACCCGGGGCGTCTCGTTCGCGCTCCTGGGTGCCGCCTGCGCGCTGCTCGCCTACGCCTGGCCGGTGATCACCAACTGATCCTGCGCTGTCGACAGTCGGTGGCCGGGAGCGTGCGGCGTTCCCGGCCACCGGTGGTCAGAGCGGCTGGCCGAAGTGGCGGGTGAGCGCGGCGCGCAGCGTGTCGGCGTCTCCGGCCGACCATGCGACGAAGCAGTCCGGTCGGACGAGCAGCCCGGTCGCCGTGGTGCCCGCCAACCGGCCGGTGACCACGTCCACCCGGTCCCGCCAGGGCGCGGCGACCTCCGCCCAGGCGCCGGTGGAGTCCAGCAGCAGGGGCCGGGCGGTGCGGGTCAGCTCGGCGAGGCGTACGACGCCCCGGTCGCCGTGGACGACCAGGTCCGGGGCGGGCCGACCGGCCATCGGGTCGGCGGGATCGGCGGGGTAGCGGATGTCCGCGCCGGACATCAGCGCCGCGATGTGCCCGGTCACCTCCGGCATCCGCAGTAGCTCGGCGAAGAGTTCCCGCAGCCCGGTGATCTCCTCGCCGGGTCCGATCAACGCCGACTGTGCCTGGGTCGACATGACGACCCGCTCGGCGACCGGACGACGTTCGCTCTCGTACGTGTCGAGCAGACCCTCCGGCGCCCAGCCGCGTACGGTGGCGGCGAGCTTCCAGCCCAGGTTCACGGCGTCCTGTAGACCGAGGTTGAGGCCGGGACCACCCATCGCGGGGTGCACGTGCGCCGCGTCGCCGACCAGCAGCACCCGCCCGGCACGGTAGCGGGCGGCGATCCTGGTGTTGCCGCCTTTGAGCCGGCGGAGCAGGCCGGGGCCGTCGGGTGGACCGAACGGGACGTCGACGCCGAGCACCCGGGTGACGCTGGCGCGCAGCTCCGCCAGGCTCATCGGGGTCTCGTCGCCGGTCGGCGCGTCGGGCCACTCCGTGGTGCTGACCAGCGCCGGCCGGCCGGGGAACGGGGCCCAGGCGATCAGGCCGCGCGGCGTACGGGTGTGCTGGAACGGCGGCACGATCCCGTAGCCGGGGGCGAGCAGGCCACCGGTCTCGGGGTCGAGGGACGACGCGGGGACGCTCACCGTGGCGGTACGCGAGACCGACCTGTCGTTGGTGACGCCGGGGAATTCGATGCCGGCGGTACGGCGTACCAGACTGCGGCCGCCGTCCGCGCCGACGAGGAAACGGGCGGTGAGCCGCGTACCGTCGGCGAGGTCGACCTCGACCGCGTCGGGCCGTTGGCGCAAATCGACGACCTCGTGGCCGCGGCGCAGGTCGACGCCGAGCTCGGCGGCGCGGGCGGCGAGGACGGCTTCGAGCTGGGCCTGCGGCACGCCGAGCACGTAGTGCGGGTTGTCCGCGAGCACGGTGAGGTCCAGCGGGAACGCGCCGAAGGTGAAGGCGGGTTGCGGGGACGGCGGGTTGCCGTCGCCGCTGAGGCGCGCGTGCAGGCCGCGCCGGTCGAGGAGGCGGACGACCTGGCCGACGAGGCCGTTGGCGCGCGGCTCGCCGCCGGGCGTCGGATGGCGTTCGAGGACGACGGGGTGGACACCGGCGAGGGCCAGTTCACAGGCGAGCATCAGGCCGTTCGGGCCGGCGCCGACGATGAGGACGTCGATCACGGTCGTGATCCCTTCGGGGCGTGCGTCGTCGCCACGGCGGGCACGGCGTAGGACCGGCCCGCCGCGGGGGTGTGACGCGGCTGAGGATGGTGGGTGAGCGGTGCCCGGGTGCGGGCCGGCGGGTCAGCGGGGCGGCGCGGGCAGGCCGGCGGCGACCTGGGCGAAGGCGTCGGTGATGAGGTGTTCGATCGGGGTGGGCGGGTCGGCGCTGTCCAGGTAGTGCGCCATGGCGACGGCGACGGCCGCGCTGGCGGCGGCCGCGACGAGCCTCGGGTACATGTCGGTGGCGAGGTCGGTCCCGGTGCGCTCGGCGACCGCGCTGGCCAACTCGGCCTCGGCGGTCGCGACGGCGCGCAGGCGCTCGCCCTGGAGGGCGGGCTCGGCGAGCATGGTGCGGACGCCGGCCACCCACTGGGCGTGCGCGGGGGACGGCATCGCCTCGACCTCGGGGCCGCGGGTGAACTGCGCCAGCGCGGCCTGGGTGAGCGCCTCCCACAGCGGCTCGTCGGCGGGACGTTCGCGCAGCGCGGCGGCGGTGCGCAGGCTGCGGTCGAGATGGCGGGAGGCGATGGCCTCGGCCTTGCTGGAGAAGTAGTTGTTGAAGGTGCGTGGGGAGACGCCGGCCGCCTCGGCGATGTCCTCGACGCGGACGTTGTCGTAGCCGCGCTCGGCGGTGAGGTGGATCGCGGCCCAGCCGAGCGCCGCCCGCGTCTCGGCCTTCTTGCGTTCCCGCAGCCCCGTCATGCCACCACACTAACACTTATTGCGTGCCCCGCAAAGATGCGTGTCACGCAAGAATAGGGCTTTGGGATGATGGGGCGATGGACGATCTCACCCAGCCGCTCGGCTACCGGCTCATCACCGGCCCCGACGATGCCGAGTTCTGCGTCCGGGTCAGTGCCCTGCTGGCCCAGGGTTACCGGTTGTACGGCTCTCCCGCGCTCACCTTCGACGGGGAGCGCGTCATCGCCGCACAGGCGTTGGTGCTGGCTGACCCGCAGGCCTGACCCACCGGCCGCGGCCGCTCGGCGCCCACCCGTCGCGTCCCCGTTCCCCGGCGTTCGGCAGCACGTCGACTGAGATCGATAGAGTGCGCCGACCGCCCACGTCGGCGGTCCTCAGGTGTCCGAAGGGGAGTAGATGTCGACGACAACACGCCGCCCAGCCCGCGCCCTCGGTGCGCTCGCAGCTGCTCTCGCGCTGGTGGCGGCCCTGGTGCCGGCCACACCGGCGGCCGCGGCGACCACGGCCTTCAAGGCGGCGACGCTGAACATCTACAACGGGTTGAGCCAGGCCGACTTCGCGCACGACCTGAACCTGATCGCGTCCCGGGCGGACCTCGTCGGTCTCAACGAGGTCGGCAACCGCAAGGACTTCCTGGAGGGCTGGGCCGCCGACAACGGGTGGTGGTTGTATGCGCCGGGCGGCACCAACCAGGCCGGCGAGGCGCTGATCGCCCGCAGGAGCGTGTTCGACGTACGGGACAAGGGCTCGATCTTCGTGTGTGACACCAACGGCCCGGGTGAGGTACCGCCCGCGCGGTACAACAACTGGGTCACGTACCGCCACAAGGCCAGCGGGCGCACCGTGACACACATCAACGCCCACGCGGTGGCCGGCATCGAAGACGCCGGCCGGCCGGAGGACCTGCCGCGCACCCGGTGCGCCGAGGCACAGTTCCAGGGCCTCAGGGACCTGGCGGTCGACAAGCAGCGCGACGGTCAGGTCATCGTGAGCGGTGACCTCAACGTCGACTTCAGCGCCGACCGCGGCTACGGGTACGCGAAGTTCCCGTGGCGGGTCTTCGAGGCCAACGAGCTGCCCAACCTGCGCTCCAGCTACAACCTGTACGGCGAGAAGGGCACCGGTACGCACGGCAACCGGCACATCGACTACATCTACTTCTGGAAGCGGCTGCCCGAGTACCAGCTCATGTGGATGACCGGCTACGACATCGTCGGCGGCACCGCGTCCGACCACAACGGCGTCGTCGCCACGTTCACCATCCAGAGCTGAGGAACGGTCGACGACGGGTGGGTCCCGGCGACGCGGTGCTCCTGCGGACCGGCCACGGCCGATTCCGCCGCGAGGGTTGCGTGGCCGGCGGTTTCGCGCAAACCGGCTGGCACGCGTCCTGCCTGCCGTGGTTGCACGAGCGCGGCGTCGCGCCGGTCCGTTTCGCCGGCACCTCCGGCAGTCCGGTCAACCCGATCGCCACCTTCTGACCGGTACGCGGGGACCGGAGATCGACCGGCACGTGCGGCGCCTCAGGGCAGCGACGCGAGTTTGGCGTCGAGCGCCCCGGTGTCGGCCTCCCCGAGCGCGGAGAGGAGGTCCCGCGCCCGCTCCCACGCCCCGCGGGCCGACGCGACGTCGCCGGCGGCCAGGTGGGCGTCGCCGAGACTCACCAACGCGTCCGCCTCCAACCGGCGGTGACCGATCTCGTGGCGCAGGCGGACGGCGTGCCCGTAGCAGGTGACCGCGTCGGTGAACGCGTCGAGCTGAAGGTGCGCCTGCCCGAGGCTGGCCCAGGTGATCGCCTGCCCGAGCACGTTCTCCGCCGACGTGAACAGGGCCAGCGCCTGCTGGCAGCTCTCGATCGCGGCGTGGTGGTCGCCGAGCTGGCCCTGGGACCAGCCCACCGCGTTCAGCGCGAAGGCCTGGCCGGTGACGTGGCCGGCCTGCCGGTGCAGCCGTAACGCCTCCCGGGCGTGGCCGAGCGCCAACTCGGGCTCGCCCGTCTGGTCGCGGATCCAGCCGAGGTTCAGCTCGACCCGGGCCTGCCCGGCGAGGTCGTCCAGCCGCCGGTAGCGCTCGTACGCCAGCTCCAGGTGGCCCTGCGCGTCGGCGTACCGGTGCAGCGCGATGTCGGCGAAGCCGAGCACCCCGTGGGCGTACGCCTCGGCCCGGTCGTCGGCCAGCCGGACGGCCGCCGCCAACGCCGCCCGCAGGCTGCCGGTCCAGTCCTGGAAGTAGCCGCGCTGGTTGAGGTAGGTGGTGACCGCCCAGGCGAGGTGGCACGTGTGACGGTCGAAGCCGTGGTCGGCGGCCAGCCGCAGCGCCGAGAGCAGCACCGGGTGCTCGTCGGTGAACCACGCCAGCGCCGCGTCCCGGTCGGCCAGCGGCACCGGCGCGACCCCGGGCCCGGGCGGATCGATCGGCAGCCGGTCCCGCTGCGGGTAGAGCAGTTCGTCGGCGGCGTACGCGACGCCGAGGTAGTGGTCGAGCAGCCGGGTACGGGCGGCGTGACGGTCCGCCTCGCCGTCCTCGGCCGCCGTCAGCTCGGCGGCGTACGCGCGCAGCAGGTCGTGGAACGTGTACCGGCCGAGCCGGTGCTCGCTGAGCAGGTGGGCCCGGGTCAGCTCGGTCAGGTGGCGGCGGGCCTGCGCGGGCGTGATCCCCGCGAGACTGGCCGCCGCCGCGACGGCGAAGTCCGGGCCGGGATGCACGCTCAGCAGCCGGAAGAGCCGGGCGGTGGCCGCGTCCAGCGTCCGGTACGACCAGGACATGACCAGCCGCAGGTCGGTGACGGGTTCACCGCCGTCGAAGGCGTCGAGGCGACCGGTCTCCGGCCGCAGGTGCGCCGCCAGGTCCGTCAACCGGAACCCAGCGTGGATCGCCGCCCGGGCGGCCACGACCGCCAGCGCCAGCGGCAGCCCGGCGGACGCGCCGACGATGGCGTCGACGGCCTCGGGCTCGGCGCTCACCCGTTCCACGCCGAGGCGCCGGGTCAGCAGCTCACGGGACTCGGCCCCGGACATGACGTCCAGGGTGACCGGATGGGCGCCGTTCACGCTGACCAGGCCCAGGAACTGGTGCCGGCTGGTGACGAGGACGAAGCAGCCCGGCGCTCCGGGCAGCAGCGGGCGTACCTGCTCGGCGTCGCCGGCATTGTCCAGCACGACGAGCACCCGTCGGCCGGCCAGCAGGCTCCGGTACCGGGCGACCTGCTCGTCGAGCCCGGTCGACGGACGGGCCGCCGATCCCGCGAGGGCGTCGACGAACCCGGCGAGCGCTGTGCTCGGACCGAGCGGGACGCCGCCTGGGTCGAAGCCGCGCAGGTTGACGTAGAGCTGACCGTCGGGGAAGTGTGCGGCGACGTGGTGCGCCCAGTGCACCGCGAGCGCGGTCTTACCCACCCCGGCGGTGCCGGAGACGATCGCGAGGCCCATCGCGGTCGGCTGGTCCACCGACCGGGCCAGGATCCCGTCGAGGCGGGCCAGTGCGCCCGCCCGGCCCACGAAGCCGAAACCGTCCGCCGGCAACTGCGCCGGAACACCACTCGTCGGGGGCGGGTTGGGCGCTCCGGCGAGGAAGCGGTCCCGCCGCGACCCCTGTAGGCCGAAGGCATCCGCCAGCAACAGCATCGTCGCCGGACGCGGCCGGGCGATCCGCCCCGCCTCCAGGTCCCGCAGGTGACGGACCGACAGCCCGGTCTTCGCGGCCAGATCCTCCTGCGTCAACGCGCTGCTGCGCCGAAGCTCCTGCACGGCCTCCCCGAACACGGGACTCACCGTATCGACGGCGCTGAGCGCGGACAATCGGCCTTACGACGCGAGAGCCGCGGCCGGCGCGGTGTCGCAACCCCGGGCGGTCGTGACCTTCGGGGACTGCTGGCGCCGGCCGCGGTCAGCACGGACACGGCGGTGCCGGATGGCCCGCACCCGTCAGGTCGCGGCGGCCGGTGGCGACAGCATCCGGCGTCGGGCCCGGCGGCCACTGCGCACCAGCAGGATCCCGCCCACCATCATGGCGAGTGCGACAAGCGTGAAGGCTCCGGCGATGATCAGGTAGACCACGTCCAACGGCTGGCCGATTCTCCGCGGCGTGCCGTCGTCGCCGGGGCCGAAGTGCGTACCGGCGCGGTCCGCTCCCACCGCGGCCAGCGGTTGCGGGGTGACCTTGGCAGCGGCACGCAGCGCCTTGGCGGCGTTGATCACGCCGTATCCGGTGCTCGGGTCGTGCCGGTCGGGGTGCGACGCGGTGTCCCGCAGGATGTCGGCCACCTGGCGCGGCGCGAGCTTCGGGTACTTGGCCACGATGAGCGCGGCGACCCCGGCCGTGAGCGCCCCCGCCTGCGAGGTGCCCTGCCCCGAGACCCGGCCGGTCCCGTTGAACTTGGCGCCCCAGATCTGCACGCCGGGCGCGGCCACGTCGACGTACGAGTGCACGCTGGAGAACGGGGCGCGGCCGCCACTCGGGGTGCTCGCAGCCACGCCGATCACCCCGGGATAACCGACCGGGTAGCTCACCGGGTTGTCCTCGTCCCCCTCGTTGCCGGCGGAGGCGACCACCACGGCCCCCTTCGCCAGCGCGTACTGGACGGCGTCCATCTCGTCCGGGTCGTACGCGCTGAACGGGGCGTCCGACCCCAACGAGAGCGAGATGACCCGCGCCCCGGCGTCGGCGGCCTGGCGGATGGCGTTGGCCACGGCACCCGCCTGCTTGTCGTCCGCTGGCTTGCCGAGTGTCTGTTCCCAGCTCTTGTAGTCGGGATCCTCCAGGTCCCGGATCGCGCGCAGCCCGAGCACCTTCGCGCCCGGGGCGACATCCAGGACGTTGGACGCCATGATCGTGCCGTGTCGGCCGTACCAGGACTCCTTCTGGTCGGTCTCGCCGAGGAAGTCCCGTCCCTCGGTGGCCCGCCCGTTCAGCAGCGGGTGACCGGTACGGATCCCGCTGTCGACGACGGCGACGGTGACCCCCTCGCCACGGCTGATGGCGTGTGCGGACGAGACCGACATCGCGTCGAGTTCCCAACCTCGGCCGGCCGCCTGCGCCGGCGCTCCCGACGCCAGCAGCACCGCACCGACACCCGCGCAGGCGACGGTCCGCGCCGCCCTCCGGTACCACCGGCTCATCGTCCGTTCACCGCCTCGTCGAAGGAGTGCGAGAACGCGTAGAGCAGGTCGATGGCCAGGCTCCGGTAGACGCGGGTCTCCGTCCGGCCGCTGGACTTCCACTGGCCGGGCAGGTCGCCGTACCGGCGGTCGGGGTCGGTCGGACCGACCGTGATGGCCGCCAGGTACGGGCCGAAGAGGGTGGGGCTCATGGCCCCTCCGCCGTAGCCACGGCTCGCCCGCCAGCCCGCGGCGGCCGTCTTCGCCGCCGGGACCGGGATCACCACCGCTCCCGGGTGGTCCGCGACCACACTGAAGCCGGACCGCTCGACCGCGAGCACGTCGTCGTGTGAGCCGAGCACGCAGAGCGCGACGGTGGCCGCGGCCTCGCCGCCGGCATCCACATAGGTCGCCCGCAGCACGGTGGTGCATCCGTGGGCCGTCGCGGCCTCCGCGAGCCCCGCCGTCAGCGCCGTGCGGCAGTCACTCTCCTCGGCGATGGTCTGACGGACCCAGCCGGGCGCCGGTTGACCGCCGGAATCCGGCCGCCCGGAGGCCGAGGGTTCGCGCAGCAGATCCGGGAAGATCTCGTCGGTACGCAGGTTGTGCCAGGCCGCCGGGATGAAGGCGTCGTTGCCGGTCTGGATCTGGTGATTCTTGACGGCGGTGAAGGTCACGCCGCCGGCGGCCAGCAGCGGGAGCACCCCGAACAGCACTGCCAGCGTGCCGAGGACCCGGCGCTTGCGACCGCCGGACCGTCCACCCTCCGCAGTGGACGGCCCGGGTTGCGTCACCGGCATCGCCGGTACCTGGTACCCCGGCGGAGGGTGCGGCGCGAACGCCGCGGGTGCGGGTGGTGGTGTCGGCGGTTGCCCGTAGTGCGAGGGAGGGTGAGACAACGCTGCGCTTCCTTCCCGCCCCTGGAGCACCTCGGGGCGACAGCAGTATTGGATCTCTATCGACGATTGACTGGGGGATGCTACCCGGGGCGTCCACGGGTACGGTTTCGATGCCCGACAAACGCCGGGGCGGCAACGGCCGGCCCGGTGGCGACGGACGGTGGAAGGAGCGACGGTGGCGCAGCCGAGAGCACTTGTGGTCCGAGGCGGGTGGGAGGGGCACCAGCCGGTCAAGGCGACCGAGTTGTTCATTCCCTTCCTCGAACGCAACGGCTACACGGTACGGGTCGAGGAGTCCACGGAGATCTACGCCGATGCCGACGAGTTGGCCGGCACCGACCTGATCGTGCAGTGCATGACGATGTCGGAGATCACCTCGGCCCAGGTGGCCGGACTCGCCGCGGCGGTCGTCGCCGGCACGGGCTTCACCGGCTGGCACGGCGGCATCGTGGACGCGTTCCGCGCCTCGGCGGAGTACCTGCACCTGGTGGGCGGTCAGTTCGCCACCCACCCGGGCAAGGAGCCGTGCGAGCGCCACGGTGGCGAGGAGGACAACTTCCTGCCGCACACCGTGCGCGTCACGGACCTCGGCCGGGAGCACCCGATCACCGCCGGGATCGACGACTTCGACCTGGTCACCGAGCAGTACTGGGTGCTGCACGACGACCTCGTCGACGTTCTGGCCGTCACCACCCACCCCACGCGGGAGTGGCACCCGTGGCACCGGCCGGTCACCTCGCCGGCGATCTGGACCCGACGGTGGGGCGCGGGCCGCGTCGTCGTGACCACTCCGGGCCACAGCCTCGACGTGTTGGAGCACCCGGCCGTGCGTACCGTCATCGAGAGGGGGATGGTGTGGGCGACCCGCACGGCGTCGGCATCGTAGGTCTCGGGGTCATCTCCCGCGCCTACCTGGACACCCTCGCGCACCACCCGGCGGTGCGCATCGTCGCGCTGGCCGACCTCGACGCGTCCCGGTCGGCCGCGGCGGCGGCCACCGTCCCCGGCAGCGAGGCGATGAGCGTCGACCGCCTGCTCGCCCACCCGGACGTGGACACGGTGCTCAACCTGACGATCCCCGCGGCGCACGCCGATCTCTCGCGCGCCACGATCGACGCCGGCAAGAACGTGTACGTCGAGAAGCCGCTCGCCGTGACGTTCCCGGACGGCCGTTCGATCATCGAACGGGCCGCCTCGGCGGGCGTGCACGTCGGCTGCGCGCCGGACACCGTCCTGGGCACGGGCACGCAGACGGCGCGTGCGGCGATCGACGACGGCCTGATCGGCCGCCCGATGTCCGCGACGGCGGTCATGGTCACGGCCGGGCACGAGCGCTGGCACCCGCACCCCGACTTCTACTACGCCCCGGGCGGCGGCCCGCTGTTCGACATGGGGCCCTACTACCTGTCGGCGCTCGTGCACCTGCTGGGCCCGGTCCGCGCGGTGGTCGGGGCCGCCAGCCGGCTGCGCTCCGAGCGGGTCATCGGCTCGGGCCCGCGCGCCGGCGAACGCATCGCCGTCGACGTGGACACCCACGTCACCGGCGTCCTCGAACACGTCGACGGCGCGCTGTCCACCATCACCACGAGCTTCGACGGCACCGCGACGACCGCCGCGCCCATCGAGGTCCACGGAGAGACCGGCAGCCTCGCCGTACCCGATCCGAACTACTTCGACGGCGAGGTCCGCCACTTCGCGCTGGGCGGCGCCGAGTGGCGTGCGCTGGAACCACGCGCCGGGTACGCCGAGAGCGGCCGGGGCATCGGCCTGCTCGACTTCGTGCTGGCCGACGGCCAGCGTGCGCCGCGCGCCGGCGGCGACGTCGCGCTGCACGTCCTCGAGACGATGACCGCGCTGCTGGAGTCGGCGGCGCAGGGCCGGCGGATCGAGTTGACGACGAAGGCGCGGCGGCCGGTGCCCGTGCCGCTCACCCCGGCGACGGAGTGGAAGGGCGCCGGATAGCGACGCTGGTGGACGTCAGATGGTGATGACGACCTTGGCCCGCGCGTGCTCGCCCTCGACGTACCGGATGGCATCGGGCACCTCGTGCAGCGGATACGTCCGGTCGACGACCGGGGTGAGGCGGCCGGCCTCGACGTGGGCGCGGAGCGTGTCGAGGTGCTGCCGGCTCGGCGTCGTGGTGAGCGTGACGACGCGCTGGCGGACCATCGGCGCGAGTAGTCGTCCGCGCGCGATCAGCCACACCGGTCCGACGAGGCTGCCGCCGCCGTACACGCCGCCGCCGGAGAGCACCAGCGTCCCGGTCGGTGTCAGCGCCCGCCGCAGCTCGGTGAGGGAGCGGTTGCCGACCAGGTCGAGGACGACGTCGTGGCGGCGTGCGCCGTCGGCGAAGTCGTCCCGGCGGTAGTCGACGACCTCGTCGGCGCCGAGGGAGCGGACCAGGTCGACGTTGCGGGTGCTGCACACCCCGGTCACGGTCGCGCCCAGCGCCTTGCCCAGTTGCACCGCGAGGGTGCCGACGCCGCCGGAGGCGCCGTTGACGAGCAGGCGCTGACCGGGCTCGACGCGTCCGACGTCGCACAGCCCCATCAGCGCCGTGACGCCGGCCAGTGGCAGGGCCGCCGCCTGCGCGGGGGTCAGGTTCGCCGGCATGGGCGCGACCTGCGTCTCGGGTACGCACGCGTACTCGGCGAACGCGCCGTTGGCGTCGCCGAGGTCGCCGAAGACGGCGTCGCCCACCCGGATGTCGCGCACGTCGGCCCCGACGGCCTCGACGCGGCCGGCGACGTCCCTCCCGCGGATGTGCGCGCGAGGCCGGGACAGGCCCATCGACAACCGCGCCATCCGGGGATCGCCGCGCATGGCGTGCCAGTCGTACGCGTTGAGCGAGGCGGCCTGCACCCGGACGAGCACGTCGTTCGGGCCGGGCACGGGCGTGGCGACGTCGGTGAGGACGAGGGTTTCTGGGCCGCCGTACTGCTCCTGCACGATCGCCTTCATGGCCCCTCCCTGGGGTGTACGGTGTACACCTACGGTAGGTGTACACCGTACACCTGTCAAGGTGGTTATCGTTCAACAACCGCCGGACAGGACGAGGACGAGATGGTCGAGCAGGCTGAGACGCTGCGCCGCACGCCGCTGAGCAGGGACCGCATCCTGCGGGCGGCCGTCGCGCTCGCCGACGAGGCCGGCATCGAATCGCTCAGCATGCGCAACCTCGCCCAGGACCTGGGCGTCGTGCCGATGGCCCTCTACAAACACGTGGCCAACAAGGACGAACTGCTCGACGGCATGATCGACGTGGTCGTCGGCCAGATCGACCCGCCCGAGCGCGACACCACCTGGAAGGACGCCATCCGCCGGCGCATCCTCTCGGCGCGGGCGGTGCTGCGCCGGCATCCCTGGGCACCGCTGGCCATCGAGTCGCGGACCATGGCCACCCCGGCTGTCCTGACCTACCTCGACTCGGTGGTCGGCACCCTCAAGGCGGGTGGGTTCTCCGCGCACCTCGCGCACCACGTCATGCACACCATGGGCAGCCGGGTGCTGGGCTTCAGTCAGGAACTGTTCGACGACGCCCGCCGCGCCGGCCGGTCCGGACCGACCAGCCCCGAGCCCGCCGCGGCGCTGCCCCCCGAGTTCGCCGCCCGGTTCCCGCACCTGGCGGAGATCGCCACCGCGGCGTCGCACGACGACGAGACGGTCGTGGGGCAGGGCTGCGACGACCAGTTCGAGTTCGAGTTCGCGCTCGACCTGCTGCTGGACGGCATCGAACGGCTGCACGAGCAGGGCTGGACGGCACCGCGACGACCCCGGTGACGCCGAATCTTCACCCCGATGTCACCGGTGGACCCCACAGGTGACGCGTCGGTGTCCGTCGGTGGGGGTTGGCTGTCGGCCGTCGCACTTGTCTTGATCAGGAGCTGATCCGCGTGCCTTCCTCCCGTCGTACCTTCCTCGCCGGTGGCGCCGCCGCCGGTGTGGGCCTCGCCGTCGCCGGCGGCCTGCCGTCCCTGGCGCAGGCCAGCCCCGCCCGACCGCACTCGCCAGTCAAGGGCGGGCGCGTCCCCTTCCCGCCGCTGGTGGACGACCCCAAGGGGATCCTGGCGCTGCCCGAGGGCTTCCGCTACACGATCGTCACCCGCACCGGCGTCACCCGCCTCGACCGTGGTCAGGGTCTGACCCCGGCGGACCACGACGGCATGGCCGTCTTCGACGCCGGACGCGGCCGCTACACCCTCATCCAGAACCACGAGATCGACCCGGGCGCCGAGTTCGGCGTACCCCACGTCAAGGGCACCGTCTACGACCCGGGCGCCGTCGACGCCGGTGGCTGCACGGTGATCACGACCGACGTCGCGGGCCGCAACCTGGGCGAGTTCGTCGCCCTGTCCGGCACCATCTCCAACTGCGCCGGTGGCCCGACCCCGTGGGGCACCTGGCTGACCTGCGAGGAGACCGAGGACCGCGCCGGCGACAGGTGGACCGAGGGTGACCGCTCCGGCGTCTACGCCAAGGACCACGGGTACGTCTTCGAGGTCTGGGCCGACGGCAGCGCCGACCCGCGGCCGATCAAGTGTCTGGGTCGCTACTCCCACGAGGCGCTGGCGATCGACAAGGACCGCACCCACGTCTACCTCTCCGAGGACGCCGACGAACCCAACGGCCTCTTCTACCGCTGGTCCGCGCCGCGCGGCGTGAAGCTGGGCCCCGGCGTGCTGACCCGCCTCGCGCCGGACGCCGGTGTCCTCGCCGCCATGCAGATCATCATGGACGACGGGTCCGTGCTGCCGGACGTGGCCTACCTGACCTCGGCCCAGCTCGGCCGCCCGTTCCCGGTGCGGTGGATCGAGGTGCCGGACCGCGACGCGCGGCACACCTCCGTCCGCGAGCAGTTCGCCGACGGTCAGGTCACCCGTGGCCGCAAGTTCGAGGGCGTGTGGAGCACCGACGAGGGCGTGTACGTCGTCAACTCCTACGCCTGGGACGAGGGCGACCTGCCGGCCGACGCGGCGCCGCACGACGGCATGGTCTGGTTCTACCACTTCAAGGACCAGACCATCCAACTCGTGACGTACTTCCCGCACCAGGCCGCCTCCGAGGAGGGGACGCCGGTGAAGTACACCGACATCACCTTCGACGGCCCGGACAACGTGACGGTCACCCCGTGGGGGAGCCTGGTGCTCGCCGAGGACGGCAAGGGCGCCTCGCACGTGCTCAGCACCATCCCGGGCGGGCCGACCTACGCGATCGCCCGCAACCAGCTCAACGACTCGGAGTTCTGCGGGCCGACCTTCAGCGCCGACGGGAAGGTGCTGTTCGTCAACATGCAGGACCCGGGTCTGACCCTGGCCATCACCGGCCCGTGGGAGAAGTACCTGGGCTGACGAACGAAGGACCGGCAGGTGGGGAGCGGGCTGCGGCCCGTCCCCACCTGCCGTCTTTTCAAACCTCGACAATGCCTGACTCTTGTCACGAGTTCGTGTGCACCTCGCATCACGGTCGGTGACTAAGCGCACTGGAGCCCACCGGGGCCCGTCGATGAGACTCGATGCAACGCCGGACGACAGCAGCCGGCCGGATTCGAGAGGTGGCGGGACAGTGGACGAACGCTACGACAGCTACTGCGCCGCGGATCGCCTCTTCTACGACTCGCTCGGCAGCGCCGTCGCGCAGCCCGTCTTTCCGGCCGCCGACCGTCCGATCCCGACCGGCTGGCGCCGCGAGCCGCTCGACGACTGGCTGATCTACGCCCCCGACGGCGGTTCGCTGCCGCAGCAGGGCTGGAAGATCCACGTGTCGGCGGGCCTCGCGAACGCCGAGCGGGTGCTGGACGCCGTCTGGGACTACTGCGTACCCCGGGGCCTGTCCTTCAAGTTCCTCCGCGGGCCCCGCACCCTGCTGCTGCGCAACTCCAAGTACGCCTCCCGGGCCGCCAGCGGCAAGTTCGTCACCGTCTACCCGCGCGACGACGCGGAGCTGGAACTGGTCTGCAAGGAGCTCGACGAGCTGCTCACCGGCGAGACCGGGCCGTACATCCTCAGCGACCTGCGGTACGGCGCCGGCCCGGTCCACGTGCGCTACGGCGGTTTCGCCGCCCGCTACTGCCACTCGCCCGACGGCCAGGTGGTGCCGGCGATCGAGGACGACTCCGGCACGCTGGTGCCGGACCGCCGCGACCCGGTCTTCCACGTGCCGGACTGGGTCACCCTGCCCGACTTCCTCGGCCCGCACCTGGCGGCCCGTAGCGGAACCAGCACCGACCAGGTGCCGTACCGGGTCGAACGGGTGATCCACTTCTCCAACGGCGGTGGCCTGTACGTGGGCCGCGACCTGCGTACCGACACCGAAGTCGTGCTGAAGGAGGCCCGGCCGCACGCCGGCCTGGACGCCGACGGCGTGGACGCCGTCGCCCGACTGGCCCGGGAGGCCGACGCGCTGCGGCAACTCGCCGACCTGCCGCAGGTGCCCCGGGTGCACGACGAGTTCGACCTGGGCGAGCACCGGTTCCTCGCGCTGGAGTTCATCGAGGGCCGACCGTTGAACAAGGTGCTCGTCGACAGGTATCCCCTGATCGACGCCGACGCGACGGACGAGGACCGGGCCGCGTACGCCCGCTGGGCCCGGCACGTCCACGAGCAGGTCGAGACCCTCATCGCGGCGATCCACGAACGCGGCCTGGTCTACGGCGACCTGCACCTGTTCAACATCATGATCCGCCCGGACGACCGGGTCGCCCTCGTCGACTTCGAGGTGGCCGCCCCGATCGACGGACACCGCCGACCAGGGCTGCGTAACCAGGGCTTCGCGGCTCCCCGCGACCGGACCGGGCCGGCGGTCGACACGTACGCCCTGGCGTGCCTGCGGCTGGCGCTGTTCCTGCCACTGACCCAGCTCGTGCGGCTCGCCCCGGCGAAGGCCGCGCACCTGGCGGACGTCATCGCCGCGAACTTCCCGGTGCCGAGGTCCTTCCTCGACCCGGCGGTCGAGGAGATCACCGGCGGCCCGCAGGCGACGGGGGCGCACGACGCGTCCGTCACGCCGGACCGGTTGGCGACGGCGATCCTGGCCAGCGCCACCCCGACGCGCGACGACCGGCTCTTCCCCGGCGACATCGAGCAGTTCCGCAGCGGCGGCCTCAACCTCGCCCACGGGGCGGCGGGAGTGCTGTACGCGCTGCACAGCAGCGACGTCGGACGGTGGCCCGAGCACGAGGACTGGCTGGTACGACGGGCGACCGCGCCCCCGTCCGGCACCCGCTGTGGCTTCTACGACGGCCTGCACGGTGTCGCCTACGCCCTGGAGAGCCTCGGCCGCCGGCAGGACGCGCTGGACGTGCTCGACATCTGCCTGCGCGAGCCGCTGGACGGACTCGACCACAGCCTGGCGAGCGGGCTGTCCGGGATCGCGCTCAACCTGGCCGAGTTGGCCGCCCGTACCGGGGAGGTGTCGTTGCGCGACGCCGTGTGGCGGGTCGCCGAGCGGGTGATCGGGCAACTGGCCGACGATCCCGGCCCGGACATCAGTGGCGGACGCCACCCGTACGCCGGGCTGCTGCGCGGCCGGACCGGACCGGCGTTGCTGCTGCTGCGGCTCCACGAGCTCAGCGGCGACGAGGAGCTGTTGGGGCACGCCGCCACCGCGCTGCGCCAGGACCTGCGCCGGTGCGTGCTGCGGCCGGACGGTGCCCTGGAGGTCAACGAGGGCTGGCGGACCATGCCGTACCTGGCACACGGCAGCGTCGGCATCGGACTGGTCCTCGATCAGTACCTGCGCCATCGCGACGACGACGGGTTCGCCGAGGCCAGCGCGGGCATCCGCCGCGCGGCGCGGTCACCGTTCTACGCGCAGACCGGGCTCTTCGCCGGTCGGGCCGGCATCATCGCCTACCTCGCGGCCTCGAACCGCGACGGCGACCGCCTCGAACTCGACGCGCAGGTGGACCGGCTGGCCTGGCACGCGCTGCCGTACCGGGAGGGGACCGCCTTCCCCGGTGAGCAGCTGCTGCGGCTCTCCATGGACTTCGGCACCGGCACCGCCGGCGTGCTGTACGCGCTGACCTGTGCGCGGCACGACGACCCGCCGACGCTGCCCTTCCTCGCGCCCCTGCCGGGCGCGCAGAGACTCCCCCGTGACAGCGGGGGCGACCGGATCGACGAAGGAATGGAAGGGAGGTGAACGACATGGCGCTTCTGGACCTCCAGGGCCTGGAGATGGCTCCGGCCGACCGCACGGGTGGCGGTAGCCGGGCGAGCCTGCTGCTCTGCGGCGACAGCTCGCTCTCCGTCACGACCTGCAACTGATCCGTCGCGACAACGTGATCGCCCTGGGTGGGTAGACGTGCCCACCCAGGGCGACCGCGTGGCACCGGGAGGAGCGATGTCGACGTTCGACGCGGGGGACCGGCTACTGCGGCGTACGGTCCTGGCCGGCGGCGGCTGGACCGCCGGGCTCGCGGCGGTCGCGCTCCTGGGCGCGACCGCCGAACTGTTGCTCCCGACGGCCCTGGGTCGCGCCGTCGACGCCGCCCTCGGCGGTGGCCCGCCCTGGTGGGCGCTGGCCGCCTGCGGGCTGGTCGTCGCGCTCGTCTGCGTCGACGCCCTGATGGACCTCAGCAGCGGATTCGGCGCCGCACGCGCCACCGCCGGACTACGCCGCCACCTGCTGCGCCACCTGTTCGCGCTGGACGTGCGGGCCACCCGGCGGTACCCGGTGGGGGATCTCGTCGGACGCGTGGTCGGCCAGGCCGCCGACGCGGGACAGGCCGGCAACGCCGTGGTCCTGACCGTCGTGGCGGTGCTGCCGCCCCTCGGCAGCGTCGTCGCGCTCGCCCTGCTGGAGCCGGTCCTGGGGATCACCCTGCTCGCCGGCCTCGTCCTGCTCGCCGTGCTCATGCGGGCCTTCGTGGCTGACGCCTCCACCGCGACCGCCGGCTACCAACGGGTGCTCGGCGTCATCGCCGGCCGGCTGCTGGAGTCGCTGACCGGGGCCCGGACCATCGCCGCCGCCGACACGGTCCACCGTGAGGAGGCCCGCGTGTTGGCGGCCCTACCGGAGCTGGGCCGGCACGGCCGACGTACGTGGGACCTGCTCGCCCGGGCGAGCGCGCGCACCTCCGCCGTCGCGCCGCTGCTGCACCTGAGCGTCGTCGCGGTCGGCGGGTACGCCCTGACGGCGGGCTGGCTCACGCCCGGTGAACTGGTCGCCGCCGTCCGGTACGCGGCCATGGGCGCCGGGCTCGGTGCGGTCCTCGCCACGCTCAACCACCTGGTGCGCAGCCGCGCCGGGGCGCACCGGGTCGCCGAGCCGCTGCGACAGCCCGCCATGACCAGCGGCGACCGGCCCCTACCGCCCGGTGGTGGCGCGCTGCGACTGCGGGACGTGCGGGTGGACGGCGACGACGGCCGACCCATCCTGGACGGCATCGACCTGGACGTACCGGCCGGTGCGACCGTGGCCGTCGTCGGCGCGTCCGGCGCCGGCAAGTCGACCCTGGCGGCCGTGGCGGGACGCCTGCACGACCCCGACGGCGGGGAGGTACGCCTCGACGGTGTGCCGCTGCGGGACCTCGACGCGTCGGCGCTGCGCCGCGCCGTCGGCTACGCCTTCGACCAGCCGGTCCTGATCGGCGCGACCGTCCACGACGCGATCGGCCTGGCCCGGCCGGGGGCGTCCGCGACACCACCCGCCGACGGACGACCCGCCACGCCGGCGGTCCTGCGGGCGGCCCGCCTGGCGGCGGTGGCCGACGTGATCGACCGGCTGCCCGAGGGGTACCGCACCCCGCTGGTTCACACGCCGCTCTCCGGTGGGGAGACCCAACGCCTCGGCCTGGCCCGGGCGTTCGCCGCCGAGCGGCTGCTCATCCTGGACGACGCCACGTCCAGCCTGGACACGGCGACCGAACACCGGATCACCGAGGCGGTCGTCGGGCGCTCGGGCGAGCGGACCCGACTGGTCGTCACCCACCGGGCGGCGGCGGCCGCCCGCGCCGACCTCGTCGCCTGGCTGGACGGCGGCCGGCTGCGCGCGCTGGCACCGCACCGACGACTCTGGGGCGACCCGGACTACCGGGCGGTGTTCGAGCCGGCCGGCGGTGGAACGTGAGCCCGCCGACCGTCCGGCAGGTGACCTGGCGGGCGCTGCGGGCCCGCCGAGGTGACCTGGCCCGCCTCTGCGGGTGGTCGCTCGTCGAGGCGCTGCCCGCGCTGCTCGCCGGGCTGCTCGTCGCCCGTGCCGTGGACGACGGCTTCCTGGCCGGGCGTCTCGTCGACGGGCTGGCGTGGTTGGGGGTCCTCGCCGTGGCCGTGCTGGTGGGCGCGGCGGCGACCGGCCGGACCTATCGGAGCCTCGGCGCGGTGGTCGAGCCGTTCCGCGACGAGGTGGCCGCCCAGGTGGTGCGGGGCGCGCTGCGCGACGCCACCCGGGCCGGTGGTCGCCCGGACAGCGCGGCGACGACCCGGCTGACCCACCAGATGGAGATCGTCCGGGACACCTTCGCCGGTCTGCTGATGGTGACGCGTGGCTTCCTCTTCTCCGCCGGAGCGGCCCTGCTTGGCCTCTTCGCCCTCGCGCCGGTGGCGGCGGCGCTGGCCGCCGCGCCGCTGGTCGCCGGCCTGGTCGTGTTCCTCGCCGCGCTGCCGGCCATGGTCGTGCACCAGCGGGCGTACGTCCGCGCCGGTGAGCTGTTGGGCCAGTCGGCGGCGACCGTGCTGGCCGGTCACCGCGACGTGCTGGCCTGTGGCGCTCAGGCGCGCGTGGCGTCCGAGGTGGAGCATCGGGTGTCGGCGCAGGCCGCCGCCGAGCGCGCCCTCGCCCGGATGGCGGTGATCCGTAGCCTCAGCCTCGGCATCGGCGGGTGGTCGCCGCTGGTGGTGCTGCTCGTGGCCACTGGGTGGCTGGTCGAGCGGGGGATGACCGCCGGCGCGGTGCTGGGGGCGCTGATCTACGTGTCCACCGGACTGCAACCTGCCCTGCACACCCTCGTGCAGGGCATCGGCGGCGGCGGGCTGCGCTACGCGGTCACCCTGGAGAACATCCTGCGCGTCTATCCGTACCTGCCGGCGCCCGCGGAGGAGATCCCCCGCCCGCGTCCGTCGACCAGGCCGGTCGGCGGCGCACCGGCCGTCGAGGTCCGGGGACTGACCTTCCGGTACGGCCCCAGCGCCGAGCCGATCCTGCGGAACTTCTCGCTCACGCTGGCCAACGGCGATCACCTGGCCGTGGTGGGACCCAGCGGCGCGGGCAAGTCCACGCTGGCCGCTCTGCTGGCCGGGCTCGTGCCACCGCAGGAGGGCACGGTCCACCTGGCCGGCGCACCGGTCGCCGACGCCGCGCCGGACTTCCTGGCCCGGATGCGGGTGCTGCTGCCCCAACAGGCGTACGTCTTCACCGGCACGTTGGCCGACAACCTCCGCTATCTCCGGCCCGACGCCGACGAGGACACCCTGGAGGTCGCCCTCGACGTGCTGGGCGCGCGCCCGCTGGCAGCCCGCCTGGGGGGCCTGGACGCGCCGGTCGTACCCTCCCTGCTCTCCGCCGGTGAGCGGCAGCTCGTCGCGGCGGTCCGGGCCTGGCTCGCGCCCGCCCCGCTGGCGATCCTGGACGAGGCGACCTGCCATCTCGACCCGGTGCGGGAGGCGACCGTCGAGGCCGCCTTCGCGCGGCGGCCCGGCAGCCTCGTCGTGGTCGCGCACCGGATCAGCTCCGCGCTGCGCGCCGACCGGGTGCTGGTCCTCGACGGCGGCGCGCCCATGGTGGGGACGCACGAGCAGTTGCTGACCCGCTCCGCCACCTACCGGACGCTCGTCGGCTGCTGGGACGAGCCGGTGACGCCGTCCCCGGCGACGCGGCCGAGCTGACCTCCGAAGATCAGATCCAGCCCGCCTCGCCCGCCAACCGCACCGCCTCCACCCGGGTACGCGCGCCCACCTTGCGGGCGATCCGAGCGAGGTGGTTGCGGACGGTGCCACGACTGAGCCCGAGCGACGCCGCGACCTCGGTGACCGGTGCCCCCGCCGCCGTCAGCGTCAACACCTCCCGCTCACGTTCGGTCAGCGGATTGTCAGAGTGCAGGGCCGCGACGACGAGGTCCGCGTCGAGGACGTGCTCCCGGCGGGCGAGCCGGCGGATCCCCTCGACGACCCGCTGGGGAGCGGCGTCGCTGCGCAGGATGCCGACCGTCCGGGACGGGCTGAGCATCCCCCGCAGTCGGCGGGCCCGGTGCGGGTGGACCAGCATCAGGATGGGGCACAGGCCCAGCTGCCCGGGCGCCCCCTCGTCGACGAGATCGAGGTCGGCCACCACCACGTCCGGGCGCTGGGCGCGCACGGCCGCGGGCACCGCCTCACCGCGATCCACCTCGGCCACGACACGGATGTCGTCCTCGGCGGCGAGGACGAACGACAGCGCGCCCAGCACCAGAGCCCCGTCCAGAGCGAGCAGGGTACGGATCACGACGAACCTTCCCGCGCGTGGATAACGATCACTCAACGTCAATATTCAAACACGCATCGATCGGGGCCGCACGGCGACGGGGCGGGTCCGTGCGGACCCGCCCCGATGGCTACAACCAGCCGTTGCGCCGGGCGTGCCACACGGCCTCCAACCGGTTGCGAGCCCCGATCTTGTGCAGGATCGCCGACAGGTGATTACGTACCGTCCCGTGGGCCAGGAAGAGCCGACCGGCGATCTCCTTGAGTGGCAGACCCTCGGCGGCCATCCGCAGCACGTCCAACTCCCGGGGCGTCAACGGCATCTCCGGGGGACTGAGCACCGCCACTGCGGCGGCCGGGTCGATCGCCCGTTCCCCGGCGGCGAGCGCCCGGATCGACCGCACCAGCTCCACCAGCGGGCTGTCCCGGCCGACCAGGCCGCGTGCCCCGGCCGCCAGTGCCGCCTCCACGAGCGCCGGGCTCCACCGGGGGCTCATCGCCAACACGGCGGCGTGCGGTGCCTCGGTGCTGATCCGGGCGATCACCCCCACCGGATCGGGCAACTCCGGTGCCAGCGTCAGCACCACCACCTGGGGCCTGCACCGGCGGACCGCCGTCAACAGTTCTCCGACGCCCTCGACGTCGGCGACCACCTCCATGTCCTCCTCCCGGGAGAGCGCGGCGCAGAGCGCTCCGCGCAGCAAACCCATGTCCTCGGCGACAACAACGTGGATCACCGTGTTTCTCCGATCTCAGGTGCACGTCACGACGGTCACCGAACCCGGTGTGTCCACGGGTCGGCCGCGATCGTCGTACGCGAGAAGTCGGGCGGCCAAGGGGCCCACGACGCCATCAGGGCGCGCGGGCGCGGGCACCGTTGACCAGGCCAGCGGTGGGACCGACCGCGCGGGCGAGCAGCCCGGGGGTCGGCGGCCGGCCTCAGCCCGGGCGGGCGATCGCAGACGGAGTTCGGCTCGCGACGAAGAGCGGCACGAGGTGGCAGAGCGCGGCGATGCCGGGGTGTGACTGCCGGTGAGCCGGCCGGACCAGACCCGGCGCGGGCGGTGAGCCCTCGTCGGTGCCGGCGGCGTCCTGGTCGACCGGGGTGACGGGCCGACCCGGAGGGTAATCCGCCACGGCCGGCGGCGCCGGGCGCGCGGCGGGGTGGCCCGGTGGGGCCGGGGGAGGTCGGTGTGCGGCCACCGTAGTCGGCGGCGGTGCGGCGGGCGGTGGCGTCGCCGCGGCGGGGGCGGGCAGCGCCGGATCCGGCGGCGTCGGCGCGGGTGTCGCGCCGGGCGACACGGCGGTCGGTTCACGCGCCGGGGGAGCGAGCGGCGAGCGCGGCGTGGGTACGACCACCGCGCCGAGAGCGGGTGGCAGGACGGCGTCGACGACGTGCAGGAGCGCCGCCACGACGGGCACGATCGGCAGGGCGCGCACGACGTCGACGGCGGGCCGCAGGACCGGGGTGAGCAGGCCCGCCACGGCGGGCGGCCCGAGCGCTTCGGGCAGCTCTCGGTGATCGGGCGCGGCGGTCGCCGGCTGCCGGGCGGAAGCTGCCGCCGATCGCGGTGAGCGGGCGCGGTGGGCGGGATGACGAATCGCGCTGGACGCGGTCGAGGGGCGCAGCCGTTCGTGCCGGGCGGCCTCGGGCCGGACGGGTGTGCCCGCCCGGGACGGCGGCACCGACGTCCGGGTGGCGTCCGTCGGGCGGCGGAGCGCGGGCGGGGACGGCACGTCGCGTGCGCCGACGACGCCGGCAATCGCGCCGGTCAGCGGGGCGTGCCGCCCGCCGTGGCGGCGGGCGTCGGCGCTCGCGCTGGCCCGGGCGTCGTCGGCGCGTACGCCGCGCAGGGGGTCGTGGTCGGGGCGTTCGGTGACGGTGACCCGCTGGACCGGCTCCACCAGAGCGCCGAGCTGCCGATGAAGCTCGTCGCCGGAACCGCCACGCGTGCCGTCGGCGCTGGCCGGCCCCTGGAACAGGAGAGCCAGGAGGAAGCCGCCCCCGACGGCCACCGCCACCAGCGCCAGCCGCCGGGCGAGCCGGCGCAGCCGGTCGGCCGCGACCGGCGCGGCTCGAACCGGCGCGGACATCGGCGCGGTTCCGTTGACGGGACTTCGCACGCGGGCACGACCCCTTCCCCACTGAATTTCTGACCCATCGTAGCGACGCGCTTACCTATTCGCATCCGCTGATGGACGCCGTCGGCGGCCGGACGCCCCGGCGCGTGCGATGGACGGCGGGTGCCGGGTCGGTCTCCACCGGGGCGGCGCGGGCGCAGCCGCTCGCCGACGGTAGTGTCCCCGGCGTGCTGCGGCCGGCTCTGACCCTCCCGCCGCCGTCGAGGACGGACTGCTCGCACCGCCGCGACCGACGTCCTTCGGCGTAGCCTCGGCCCATGCGTCTGCTCGCCGGCCTCGACCGCTCCAGCCCGACCGTCGATGACCTGATCCGCGTCGGTCCGGTCACCATGTCCGCCGAGCGGCTGCGGGGATGCGCCGCCGCGGTGGCTGACGACCTGCACGGCGAACCGGTCGTCGCCGTGCACGCCAGCGCGACCGCCGAGACCATGGTGGGGGTGGTCGGCGCGCTGCTCAGTGGGGCCGCCGTCGTCCCCGTGCCACCCGATTCCGGGCCTCGGGAGAGGGAGCACATCCTGCGCGATTCCGGCGCGACGCTGCTGCTCGGCGGCACCGGGGACGAACCGGCGCAGATTGGTGTCCGTCGGGTCGACCTGGGCCGCACCTCGGACACCGTGTACCCGGCTCCGGCCCCCGAACGCACTGCTCTGATCATGTACACGAGCGGCACCACCGGCGCGCCCAAGGGGGCGGTCCTGTCGCACCGTGCCGTCGAGGCCGGCATCGACGCGCTCGCCGAGGCCTGGGCCTGGACGCCCGACGACCTTCTGGTGCACGGTCTGCCCCTCTTCCACGTCCACGGTCTCGTGCTCGGTGTCCTCGGTGCGCTGCGGGTGGGCTGCCGGCTGCACCACACCGGACGGCCGACGCCCGAGGCGTACGCCGATGCGGGCGGCACCCTCTACTTCGCCGTACCGACCGTCTGGTCGCGGATCTGCGCCCAGCCGGCGGCCGCCGCGCGCCTCGGCTCGGCGCGGCTGCTGGTCTCCGGCAGCGCCGCTCTGCCCGCGCCGTCGTTCGAGCGGATGCGCCAGCTCACCGGTCACCAGCCGGTCGAGCGTTACGGCATGACCGAAACACTGATCACGTTGAGCAACCGCGCCGACGACCCGCACCGTCGGCCCGGCATGGTCGGCACTCCGGTGCGGGGCGCGCAGGCGCGCGTGCTCGACGAGGACGGGCGGCCGGTACCCGCCGACGGGACGGCCATCGGGGAGCTGTGGGTTCGCGGACCGATGCTCTTCGACGGCTACCTGGGCAAGCCCGAGGTGACCGCCCGGCTGCTCGACGGGGACGGGTGGTTCCGCACCGGGGACATCGCGAGCGTGTCACCCGACGGCGTCCATCGACTGGTCGGTCGTCGGTCGACCGACCTGATCAAGAGCGGCGGTTACCGGATCGGCGCTGGTGAGGTCGAGGATGCGCTGTTGGCCCACCCGGGTGTCAGCGAGGCCGCGGTCGTCGGCACGCCGAACGACGACCTCGGCCAGGAGGTCACCGCCTTCGTCGTCGCGGACCAGGTGAGCGCGGCCGAGCTCGTCGACTTCGTGGCGCGGACGCTGTCCGTGCACAAACGGCCGCGCCAGATCAGGTTCCTCGACACGCTGCCGCGCAATGCGATGGGCAAGGTGCAGAAGCACCTGCTCGCCGAATGACGACGTCGGTCCCGGCCGGTCACCGTGCTCGCCGGGCGGCGGTGGCGTTCGCGCGGTGCGCCGAACGTAGGAGTTATTCGCATAAGTCCGGATGATGTGAGTTCGGCTCAGCTACGTTCCCCGTGGGAGCGACAACCGATTTGTCGCTGTCTGCGCCGACTGAGGCGTCAGAGACACGGTGTACGGAGAAGGGCCAGACATGTCCAACCATCGACACCCGAACGTCAGCGCTGCGGCGGCAGACCAGCCCCGTCCGCCGAGGAGGCGCCGGGCCCGTTGGCTCGTCGCCGGGGTGGCCGGACTGACCGGGGTCGCCGGTCTGGCGGCCGTCAGCGCGCCCGCAGGGCTGGCCGGAGCGCTCGGAGCGGGCGGAGGGCTGCTCGGAAAGCAGGTCCTCGCCGGCAGCAGCCGGGCGGCGGACGAGGACAGCGGCAAGCACGACCCGGGCGGTCGCGACAAGGAGCACGGGGACGACGACTGGAGCGGTGGCGGCCGGGACGTCTGGGACGTGCCGTGTGGCGCCAACGAGCTGATCGCGGCGATCGTCCGCGCCAACGCCGGTCACGGGGCGAAGCTCCGGCTCGCCAAGGGGTGCACCTACACGCTCACCGCGTCCGCGCCCCAGCCACCCGTGCCGTTCGGCCCCGTCGGCCTGCCCATCGTCACCCAGCCGATCACCATCGACGGGAACGGTTCCACAATCGTCCGCGCGGCCAACGCCACGCCGTTCCGGATCCTCGAGGTGGGGGCCGGTGGTGACCTGAAGCTCCGGGACGCCACCGTCAAGGGCGGCGACGACACGAGTGGGCTCGGCGGCGGCGGGGGTGGCATCCGCGTCGACGTCGGCGGTCGGGCCACCCTGGAGAACATCGACGTCGTCTTCAACCACTCCAACGGCTCCGGCGGGGGGATCGCCAACTTCGGCGACACCAGGATCCTCGGCCGCAGCGAGCACGGCGGCAAGGACAAGGACGGCAAGGACAAGGACGGCAAGGACCGGGAGCGGTACGGCGACGACGAGAGCCGGATCAGCGACAACGGCGCGTTGTACGACGGCGGCGGCGTCCACAACAACGGCAACCTCACCGTCAAGAACACCCGACTCAGCGACAACAGCTCGATCGGCACCTTCACCATCGTGCCGATCGGTGGCACGGGCGGCGGCCTGTCGAACTCCAGCGTCGCCGTGCTCGACGGCGTCCGCGTGCACCACAACAGCTCCGGCTTCCGGGGCGGCGGCATCCGTACCGGGATCAACGCCACCACCACGGCCCGGAACATCGAGGTCACCGAGAACACCACCGGCAGCGAGGGTGGCGGGATCTTCACCGACGGCACCTTCCAGCTCCAGCACGGCAGGATCGTTCGTAACGACGCCGGCCAACGCGGCGGCGGCGTCTTCAACCAGATCGGCCAGTTCGTGGCCGAGGACAGCCAGATCAGTGAGAACGCCGCCAGCACGAGAAGCACCATCGAGAACGGCGGCGGCCTCTACAACGGCAGCGGAGAGGTCGTCCTGCGGCACACGGTCGTGGCCCGCAACAAGGCGTTCGGCACGAACTCGCGTGGCGGCGGGATCTACAACAACGCCTCGCTCACCCTCACCGAATCCAAGGTCACGGAGAACGTCTCCGTCGTGGCGCCGGGTGGGGTCTTCAACGACGGTGGTCAGGTCACGGTGGACGACAAGTCGGCCATCACCGGCAACCGGCCCACCAACTGCACGCCCAGCGCGCCACCCGTACCCAACTGCTTCGGCTGACGCCAAGCGCGGGTCTCCGGTCCCGCCCGGACCTGATCACCAGATCGGGTCCGGGCGGGACCGGACGTGTGCGGTCAGAGGCGGGAGGTGAAGGTGGCCAGGAAGCGGTGCGGGGTGACCGTACCGGCGTTGTCGAAGCAGATCACGTCGACGTCGGCGTTGGTGGTGTACGTCCACGGCTGGGTCAGGTGGCAGTAGTTGCTGCCGGCGCCCTGCGCCACCACCTGGGCGTGCGTCTCCTTGATGCCGATCTGCGGGAAGGTCGCCAGGTAACGGCCGGCGGGCGCGATGGCCGCCACGGTGTTCGCGCCGACGCCGAGCATCGAATTGTCGTTGGTGGGTCCGCCGACGGCGGTACCCAGGTAGCCGAAGTACGACGGCGGGCCGAGGGAGCCGATCACCGGCCGGCGACGGTGGTACGAGAGGACGAAGTCGGTGTTGACGGCGGCCCCGGCCTGGTCGTAGCAGAAGACGTACACCTGCACCTCGATGCCGACCGCGCCCCAGGAGTTGACCTTGCACCGCCGGGGTCCGGCGTTCGGCTGGACGGCGGTGACCTGCACGTCGCCGGCGAGCACGCCGGCCAGTCCGACGCTGGGGAGTCGTACCAGGTACTGCCCGACGCCCACCGGCCCGACGGCGTTCACCACACCGGTCGAGTTGTACGACTGCACCAGCACGCCGCTGGTCCACTGGACGTACGCGTGGGAGGTGCCGGCCGCCACGACGCCGGAACTGGTCGTCCAGAGCACGGTGAACGGGGTGTCCTCGCGGATGCCGCCGGGCCGGTGGCACTGCACGTCGACGATCTCGTCGGCGCCGGACTGGAACCAGCGGACCACCTCGCAGTAGTGCCCGGTCCGGTTCACCGGGGTCACGTGCGGCACGCCCCGCGAGCTGGCGCCCACCTGGGGGAAGCGGACCTGGAACCGGCCCGGCGCGAGCTTGACGCCGTCGGCCCAGGCGGCCGGGAACGCCGTCTTCCAACTACCCCACTGCCGGCTGGTGTCCAGCACGGTCCAGACCGGCACGGTGGGGTCCTTGACGAACGCGAAGCCCCAACGGTCGGCGGTGGCCGCGGCGGCCGGCGCCGGTGGTGCGAGCGCGCCGGCGGCCAGTACGGCGGCCAGCGCGGCGGTGACGAACGAGCGGAGACGCATGTGTTCCTCCAGTCGACAGGGACGTGTCGGGGAGGAGTGTGCTTTCGGTGACGACATGGTCACAGTCGGCTACTGCGCGCTTCGGTGTCGGGTCTCAGCTACCGAGAGGCGGCCCCACGCCTGCGCGTGGGGCCGCCCGTCGGGTACGTGTGGGGTCAGCCGCCGGCGAAGGTCACCTCGGTGCCGCACTTGGCCTTCTGGTTCAGGCAGGACTTCACCAGCGGTCCGATGCGGGCCGGGTCCCAGGCGTTCATGAAGTCACCGTGCATGGAGGACGGCTTGCCGGAGGAGAGGCTGAGGCCGTTCCCGCCCAGCGACTGGTAGTTGACCATGAAGGACAGGTTCGGTACCGCCACCGGGTACTTGCCGGTGCACTCGCCGTTGACCGGGTCGCCCATGTGCGACTTGTGGTCTGGCGAGTCGATGTTCTTGCCGTCCCAGCAGTCCTTGAAGACGAGCTGGAAGATGAGGTTGCCGCCGGAGGCGCAGACCGGCCAGTTGCCGTCGGCGCTGCGGCCGGTCTCGGCGCTGCCCGCGCACCAGAACTGGTTGCTGCCGGCGTTCTTCGGCGTGTCCACCTGCTTCTTGGCGTCGCCCTCGACCATCCGCAGGCCCGGCGGGAAGGGCTTGACGGTCGACGGGTCCTTGACCCGTGAGCCGTAGTAGACCCGGAAGCTCTTCATCGGCACGGGCTTGCCGTCCTTGCGCAGCTCCGGCGTCCAGTAGGCGCTCAGGTCGCCGGGGGCGTTGCAGGTGGTCGTCGACGAGAGCAGCTGGTCGGTGGTGGTGAAGGCGTCGACCTTCGGGCCGAAGAAGGTGTGCATGTGCGACGCGCCCGGCAGGCCGGGGACGACGATCGGATCGTCCGGGGCGGAGTTGGCGAGTTCGCAGTCGGTGTGGAACTCGGGGACCCGGGTGGTCCCCGGCGTCACCGGCTTCGGCGTGAGCTTGTCGAAGGCCGCCAGCTCCTTGTTCCACCGGGCCTGGTCGACCGGCACCCAACCCGCCGCGGGCGCAGTGCCCGGCGTGGTGGGCGTGGCACCCGGGGTGGTCGGCGTGGTGCCCGGGGTCGTCGGCGTCGCCGGGGGAGAAGCCGGGGTCGGCGACGTGCTCGGCGTGCTGCCGGTCGCGGAGCCGAACGTGAACCAGTTCAGGTTGACGAAGTCCGACCGGGAGCTGCTTTTCATGACGGCGAAGACGGTCTGCGGGCCGGTCGGCACGCTGGCCGCCGTGGCGGTCACCGTCGTCCACTTCTGCCAGCCGCCGGTGTGGGCGATCGGGAAGCTGGCCAGCACGGCGCCGGTCTGCGTGCCGAGGCGCAGCTCGACGGCACCGCCGTCGGTGTTGTTCGCCGCGACCCGGGCCTTGATCTCGGCGCCGGTGATCGAGACGCCGTCGTACCGCAGCCAGTCTCCATTGCCGAGCCAGCCGACGTTCCGACCGCCGTCGGCGTCGCCGGTGTTCTCGGTCTGCGCACCGGACTGGGCCGCGAAGGCCTCCGCCTGGAGCCGGCCCGGAACGGCGACCTCTTCGGCCTGTGCGCCGGCGATGTAGATGCCACTGCCCACCAGGGCGGCGGCGACCCCCGAGGCGAGCGTGATGCGAGCGATGCGGCGGCGCTTGCGCGCCCGGTCCGGCGGTGCGACGTGCGCGGGGGGAGGATTCCGCATTACCAGTGATTTCCTTCGAGTCGACGATGAGGCTCTGTCGGATCGAGTATGTGCACGTCGGAGGCTTGCGGCAATCTGCGGAAAAAGAATTAAGGAGGGTGCCGGGCAAGTGTCCTGGTAGCCGTCGAGCGGGCTTCGGATAACAATTTTTTGCCCGCGTACCCTTAAGTTTCCATTAATACTGATGGCATGCCTTCCAGGACCGGCGTCCCCCGGCTGACGCGTCAGCCGGGCAGGCTGGTCGCCTTCAGCGACGCGGTCTTCGCCATCGCCGTCACGCTCCTCGTGCTGGAGATCCAGCCGCCGAAGGACTTCGGACACCTGCTGCGGGGCCTCGGCGCGTTGTGGCCGTCCTACCTGGCCTACGCGCTGAGTTTCCTGCTGGTCGGCCAGGTGTGGGTCAACCACCACGTCATGTTCGACCGCGTCCGGCACGTCGACCGTCAGGTCCTGTTCCTCAACACGTTGCTCCTGATGGTCATCGCGTTCCTGCCGTTCTCCACATCCCTGCTCGCCGAGGCGCTCCGCGCGGAGCAGGGGTTACGGACGGCGGTGGTCGTCTACGGCACCACTCTGTGGGTGGCCGCGGCCCTGTTCAACATCGTGTGGGCCCATCTCCGTCGGGCCCAGCTCCTGGACCCCGACCTCGGTCCGCGCGGCGTCCGGGCCATCGGCCGCCGGTTCGCGCTCGCCCTGGCCTGGATCGGCTCCGGCATCCTCGTCGGCGCGTTCCTGCCGATCGCGGGTGTGGTGATCATCGCGGCGTTCCTGCCCGCCTACTACCTGCCCATTCACGGTGAGGACGGCGAGTCCACCGACCGTCCTGGTTGAGTCGACGAAGAAAATCTGGACGTGGCTGTCGATGGGGGTCGGGTCCGTTCGTAGCCCTGGTGAGAGCCTGGCATCGAGCCGGGCCACCCACCCGCTGGAGGGCACGATGACCACGACCGCGCACACCACCCGCGCCACCGGTTCGACCCTCGGCGCGCTGGTCCGCACCGGCCTGATCGCCACGGTCGCCGCGGTCGCCGCCACCATGATCGTCGCCGCCGTCGGCCAGGCGGCGGGCGTCAGCCTCGAGGTGAGCGGCGCTGGAATACCGGTGACCGGATTCGGTGTACTGACCGCTGTCTTCTCGCTGGTCGGCATCGTCCTCGCGGCGCTGCTGTCCCGGTTCGCACGGCGACCCCGGCGGACCTTCGTCCGTACGACGGTGGTGCTGACGGTCCTGTCGCTGGTGCCGGACGTCATCGCCGACGCCGGCCTGGCCACCAAGGCGCTGCTGATGCTCACCCACCTGGTCGCCGCCGCGATCGTGATCCCCGCCGTCGCGCGCCGCCTGGCCGTCTGAACTGCCACCATCAGACCGCCGACCTGTCGAAAGGATCGTCATGAAGCAGTACCTGCTGTCCGTGCACTCCGTCGAGGGCGCCCCCGCCATGTCCGACGAGGAGGTGGAGGTCATGTTCGCCGAGACCGGCCGGATCAACGACGAGATGCAGGCCGCGGGCGTCTGGGTCTTCGGGGGAGGACTCGTGTCGCCGGAGAGCGCCACCGTCGTCCGGATCGACAACGGCGCCACCACCATGAGCGACGGGCCGTTCGCCGAGACGAAGGAGCACCTCGTCGGCTTCTGGATCATCAAGTGCCCGGATCTGGACCAGGCGCTCGCCTGGGCGGAGAAGTGCGCGGCGGCCTGCGGCCCGATCGAGGTACGTCCCTTCGACGACCTGTCCCAGGCCTGACCCGGAGCCGGCCGATCGACATGGACCTGGCGAGCATCTACCGCGCGGAGTACGGCCGCTGCGTCGCCACCCTGGCCCGCCTCCTCGGCGACATCAACCTCGCCGAGGAGGCGGTCCAGGACGCCTTCGCCACGGCGCTTGCCAAGTGGCGGACGCCGCCCCCCAACCCGGGTGGCTGGATCGTGACGACCGCCCGTAACCGGGCCATCGACCGGCTCCGCCGGGAGTCGACCCGCGAGGCCCGGCACGCCCAGGCCCTCCTGCTCCAGCACCAGGACGCGCCCCAGGAGGTGGGACCCGTGCGGGACGACCAGTTACGACTCATCTTCACCTGCTGCCATCCGGCGCTCGCCCCGGACGCGCGGACGGCCCTCACGCTGCGCCTGCTCGGTGGCCTCGAGGTCCCGGAGATCGCCCGGGCCTACCTGGTACGCGAGACGACCATCGCCCAGCGGATCGTGCGCGCGAAGAAGAAGATCCGGGACGCCGCGATTCCCTACCGGGTGCCCGCCGAGCACGAGTTGCCGGACCGGCTGCCGCCCGTGCTCACCGTGCTCTACCTGATGTTCAACGAGGGCTACGCGTCCACCGCCGGCCCGTTGATCAGGACGGACCTGTGCGCCGAGGCGATCCGGCTCGCCCGCGAGCTGGCCGCGCTGATGCCCGACGAGCCCGAGGTCCTCGGCCTGCTCGCTCTGCTCCTGCTGATCGAGGCGCGTCGCCCCGCCCGGCTCGACCCGAACGGAGAGCTGGTGCTCCTCGCCGACCAGGACCGTGCACTGTGGAACACCACGCTCATCGCCGAGGGGCACGATCTGGTCCGCCGCTGTCTGCGACGCAACCGGCCCGGCCCGTACCAGATCCAGGCCGCGATCAACGCGGTGCACACCGACGGCCTGGCCACCGACTGGCGGCAGGTCCTGGCGCTGTACGACCAACTCCTCGCGCTCACGCCGAACCCCGTCGTGGCGCTCAACCGCGCGGTCGCGGTGGCCGAGACGCACGGCCCCGAGGCGGCTCTCGCCGCGTTGGAGACGGTCGACCTTCCCGGCTACCACCGGCTGCCCGCCACCCGGGCCGAGCTGCTGGTCCGGCTCGGACGGGTCACGCAGGCCCGTGCCGCCTACGACGAGGCCATTGCGCTGACCGGGAACGAGACCGAGCGCGCCTTCCTGAGGGCGCGCCGCAGCGAACTCACCCCCACGAGCGGTCACCTGGGTGAGGAGGCCGCCGGCGACCGATAGCCGCCTCGTCGATGCACCACATTGATGCTCGCCGTGGCGCGTTCGGTAGCCTCTGACACGCTCTGACAACGTCTGACAGCGTCGTCTGACATGGGGGACTGATGAAGGACCAGCGCGCCGCCACCGAGTCGAGTCAGGACGGACGGCCCGCCGAGAGGTTCGCCGAGCAGTTGCGGGCACTGCGCAGCGCCGCGGGAGACCCGTCGTTCCGCAAGATGGCGGGGCGATCAGGACGGATCTCCCACACGACCCTGCACGAGGCAGCCGCCGGGACCCGCTTTCCCTCCTGGGAGACCACGCGGGAGTTCGTCCGCGCCTGCGACGCGGACGAGACCGTGTGGCGGCGCCGATGGGAGGAGGCGCAGCCCTCGGAAACGGCCGACCGGTCCAGCCGGGACGGTGACGTCGCGCCGGCAACCGCCGCGCCCGCGTCGACAGAGCAGGGCGTGCTCCAGGCGGTGGCCGATCCGCAGGCCGAGGAACCCGTCGTGAGTACGCGGCGGTCGCGTCTGCCGTGGCTGAACGCCGCGGCGGTGCTACTGGTGGTGGCGGTGGCCGCCGTCCTGGCCGTGAGCGTCCGTGGCCGGTCCGGCTCGGACGGCTCCGGCACACCGCCATCGTCACCGACCGTGTCACCGTCCACGTCGGTGTTCTCGGACTCGCTGATCCCCGGGGACTCGAGCAGGTTCGTCGCCGACGTCACCATTCCGGACGGCACCCAGGTGAAGGTGAACGCCCAGTTCGACAAGGTGTGGGCGCTCGCCAACGTGGGAAAGGTCGACTGGCACAACCGGTACCTGGCGCGGATGGACCCCGCCGCCGACGGCGCCGGCTGCCGGACACCGGATCGGGTGCCGATCGGTGACACGCCCCCCGGTGAGCAGGTGATGATCCGTGTTCGGGTCACCGCGCCGAGCCGCCCCGGCAGGTGCTGGGTCAGTTGGAAGATGGTCGACGAGGCCGGGCGGGAGTACTTCCCGACCCGACGGCCGGTGTACTTCATGGTCACCGTGACCGCCTGAGGCCAGGTCGCGATGTCAGGCGCAGGCCTTGCATCAATTCGAATCAATCTGACAACACCGCATCCGTCGAGGTCGGCGACGGCCTGACGGATCTGACAGGACACCGGGGGTACCGAACACCAGGGCACTTCTCGCAGGGTGATGTCGAACCGAGAACGACTCACCAGTTGCGAGGAGGACCATCTTGCGCCGTCCCTGGTTAACCGCCGGACTCGCCGCGCTCTGCGTGGCCGTCGGCGTTCCGGCCCATGCGGGGGCATCCGGCGCCACCGCGCCGCGGACCGTCACCACGGCCGCGTTGCCGATCGTGGACATGGAGGCCACCGTCCTGGCCGCTCAGATCGACCCCCGCCGGGCCGACGACACACTGACACCGGGTGCGAAGGCCTCGGTGCTCGCCGTGGAGCAGGCGTTGCAGGCGCAGGGCCTGCTGAACGCGCAGTGGGTCGACGGCTACTTCGGCACGGTGACCGTGTCGGCGTACGCGGCGTACCAACGCTCACTCGGCTACACCGGACTGGCCGCGAACGGCCTGCCCGGCACGACGTCGCTGACGAAGCTCGGGCGGAACCGCTACACGGTCGTCAACACGATCGGGCCGGGCGCGAAGGTCGCGCGCGACGGGTACGTCGTGAACGCCCGGACCCAGGCGATGCTGGCCGAGGCGCAGCGTCTGCTGGGCCAGACCCTGGTGCTCGAACAGGGCTCGTACAACCCCGGGGGTGACCCGACCTCGGCCGGTACGCACGACGGCGGGGGTGTGGTCGACATCGCGGTCACCGGCCTGACCGCGACCCGGCGCACGGCCGTCGTCCGGGCGCTGCGCCGGGTCGGCTTCGCCGCCTGGGTCCGTGACCCGAGTCAGGGCGACTGGCCGTGGCACATCCACGCCGTGGCGATCAGCGACACGGACCTGTCCAGTCAGGCGCAGCACCAGAGCGGCGACTACCACCTCGGCCTGAACGGTCTGGCCAACCGTGGCCCGGACGACGGACCCCAGATCCCGATCCAGACCTGGGAGCAGTACCAGCGCGGGTAGTGACCCGCACCCTTCCACCGTTCCTGAAAGGACACCATGAACATCCGTAAGAGCCTGGCCGCCGTCGGCGTCGCGCTGGCCGCGACCACCTCGATCCTCAGCGTCGGGTCGCCCGCCTCGGCGGCGGCCCGGGACGGCGTCTGCGACAGCGGCGAGTTCTGCTACTACTACAACAGCGACAACGCGGGATCGCTCTCGGACTTCACCGGTTCGCTCGACGACTACGGCACCGAGCAACCCTCGTGCTACGACTTCAAGGGTGCCGGCGCCGGCAAGGGCCTGTGCATCAAGAACGAGGCCGCCTCGGTCTGGAACCGCAGCACCAAGACGGTACGTGTCTACTACAACAGCGGCTACGCCGGCTCGTACCAGGACTTCGCGGCCGGTGCGAAGGCCAACCTGAACGCCACGCTGAAGAACAACAACGCCTCGCACCAGTTCTCGCCGTCGTCGCGCACGAACCTGTCGTACGCCCTGTACCAGGCCAGCGGCGGCGCGGTCACGTGTGGCTTCGACGGTTACACCACCACGCCCGGCCGCCACGAGGGCATCGACATCGCCCGTAGCGTCGGCTCAGACGTACACGCCCTGGTCTCCGGAACGGTCACCTACGTCGCGCGGGGCGCGACCGGCAGCGGCGGCCTGTCCACGATCTCGGTCTACAACTCCTCGCTCAACAAGACGGTGATCTACCTGCACACCGCCCCCAGGTCCGCGGTGAGCGTGGGCGACGCCATCAGCAAGGGCGAGATCATCGCCGACGAGTCGTGGCACGGGGTGTCCTCCAGCTCGGGCGCGCACACGCACGTCGAGGTCCGGTCCGGCCGGCAGACCCACGCGTCCGTCAGCGTCAACGACCCCGTCCTGGACAACGCCGATCCGACCGCGTTCTGGAACTCCCAGGGCTACAACGAGAGGTAGGACGCGCCGTGAAGATCCGCAAGGGCCTCGCCGCCATCGGCGCCGTCCTCGCCATGTCCACCTCCATCCTGAGCGTCGCCTCGCCGGCGGCGGCGGCCGAACGGGACGGGACCTGCGACAGCGGCGAGTTCTGCTACTACTACAACAGCAACCAGGCCGGCTCGGTCTCCGACTTCACCGACTCGCTTGACGACTACGGCACGACCCAACCGACCTGCTACGACTTCAAGGGCGCGGGTGCCGGCAAGGGCCTGTGCGTGAAGAACAACGCGGCGTCGGTGTGGAACCGGACCGGCAAGACCGTGCGGGTCTACTTCAACAGCAACTTCGCCGGTGCGACGCAGGACTTCGCAGCCGGGGCGAAGAGCAACCTCAACGCCACGTTGAAGAACAACAACGCCTCGCACGAACTGCTCAGCGGGCCGACGGGATGTAGCAGCGACGGCACCAACAGCAAGCTGCCGAGCACCATCCTCGTCTACCGGGTCGGTCTCGGCCGGGTCGACCGGGTCGACTTCAAGACGTACGTCAAGAACGTCCTCCCGAACGAGTGGATCACGAGCTGGCCGGCCGCCTCGCTGGACGCCGGCGCGATGGCGGTCAAGAGCTACGCCTGGTACTGGGCGCTGCACTCGACCCGGAAGACCTCCGGCGGCCAGTGCTACGACGTCCGGGACGACACGGGCGACCAGGTCTACCGGCCGTCGTCGGCGCAGAGCTCGACGTCGGCGGCGGTGGACCGGACGTGGTCGACCCGGATGACCCGGAGCGGCAACATCCTGCGGGCGCACTACTGCGCGACCACCACCGCGTGCGGTGGCTGGGTGGACGGTGACTGGATGTCGCAGTACGGCTCGCGTGATCTCGCCAACGCGGGCAGCGGCTACCAGGCGATCCTGCGTCACTACTACCGCGACGTGGTCATCTCCTGACGTCACACGTCGACCGTGCCGCCCGCCGCGCATCCGTGGCGGGCGGCACGCTGCGTGGGCGGCCCGGCAGCCCGGAGCCCGACAGCCGGGCCGCGGGGACGCGCCGACGCCGCTGGCACGGCGACAGGTGGCAGACTCGGCGGAGTGAACGACATGGCCGCACCGACGATGGACGGTGAGCTGGAGAGCGTCAGTCTGGTGGACCTCGCCGTCGCCCGGTTGACCCGGGAGATCCTCAGCGGCAGGAGCGATCCGGGGGAACGCCTCGTGGAGGAGCAGCTCACCCGTCGGCTCGGGATCAGTCGGGCGCCGCTGCGGGAGGCGCTGCGGCTGCTGGCCCAGCAGGGGCTGGTCGAGCACGTGCCCCGGCGCGGCGCACGGGTGGCCACCCTCTCCGACCGTGACGTGCGGGAGCTGTACGAGCTGCGGGACGTCCTCGAACGGTTCGCGGTGCGGGCGGGCATCCCGGTCGCCCGCGAGAGCGACCTGGCGGGGTTGCGGGCGACGCTCGACGCGATGCGGGAGGCGTCCCGGGCCGGCGACCGGATGGCGGTCGCCGAGTCGCACCGGGCGTTCCACGTGGCGCTCGTCGCGCTCGCCGGCAACCGGCAACTGTCCGCCGTGTACGGCTCGATCCTGGTGAAGTTGCAGCTCTACATGGCGATCAACCTGCGGCGTGAGGCGGAGGTGGCGCAGCCTCTGGACGGGGTCCACCGGCACGAGCGGTTGTTCGAGGCGGTGGCCGGGGGAGACTCCGAGGAGGTTCTCGCCGTGTTGTCCGGGCACGGAGCACGCTCCTACCTGGACTGAACGGCGGCCCGCCCGGCGCGGGCCGTCATGTCCCCGTTACAGAACGCGCCGCCCGCTGTAACAGAACGGTCGACAATCGACTGTATGCCAGAGCCAGTCGGATCCATCGCGGACCTGCGGACGGCGTACCGCGACGGTCGTCTGACACCCGCGGAGCAGGTCGAACGCGTCCTCGACGGACTCGCGTCCAGCGGCGACGGCCCGGTCTGGATCAGCACCGTGCCGGCCGACGAGCTGCGGGCCCGCGCCCAGTCGCTGACCCGCCACGGTGACCCCACGTCCCCGCTGTACGGAGTCCCGTTCGCGGTCAAGGACAACATCGACGTGGCGGGCATGGTCACCACGGCCGGCTGCCCCGACTTCGGGTACGAGGCAGCCAAGGACGCGCCGGTCGTGCGCCGACTGCTCGACGCGGGCGCGCTGCTCGTCGGCAAGACCAACCTGGACCAGTTCGCCACCGGCCTGACGGGCGCCCGCTCGCCGTACGGCAGTTGCGAGAGTGTCTTCGGCGGCGGCCTCATCTCCGGCGGATCCAGCTCCGGATCGGCCGTCGCGGTGGCCGCCGGCCAGGTCAGCTTCGCCCTGGGTACGGACACCGCCGGCTCCGGCCGGGTGCCGGCGGCGCTCAACGGGATCGTCGGTCTCAAGCCCACCCGTGGTCTGCTCAGCGCGGCCGGCGTGGTGCCCGCCTGCCGTTCGCTCGACTGCGTGTCCGTCTTCACGCCCGACGTGGCGGGTGCCATGGACGTGCTGCACGCCGCCCGTGGCGTCACCCCGGCCGACCCCTGGGGCCGTCCGTTACCGGCGGAGCGGGTGGTCGCCCGCATGCCGGGCACGCTACGCCTCGGGGTGCCCTGGGCAGAAGACCTCGAGTTCTTCGGCGACACCGGGCAGGAAGCCCGCTTCGCCGCCGGAGTGCAACTGCTGCGTACCCTCGTCGAATCGCTGCGGTCGGTGCCGCTCGGCGCCTTCCTCGCGGCGGGTGACCTGCTCTACCAGGGGCCCTGGGTGGCCGAGCGGCTCGTCGGCCTGGGTGACTTCCTGCGGTCGCGTCCGGAGTCGGTGTCGGCGGTCACCCGGGCGGTGCTGGAGACCGGCTGGCGCTACGACGCGGTCGACGCCTTCCGGGGGCAGCACCGCCTGCGGGAGCTGCGCGCCCAGGTCGACACGCTCTGGCAGGACATCGACGTGCTCGTGGTGCCCACCGTCGGCACCACGTTCACGCTCGACGAGATCGCCGAGGACCCGATCGGGCGCAACGCCATGCTGGGCCGCTACACCCAGTTCGCGAACCTGCTCGACCTGGCCGCGGTGACCGTGCCCAACGGCTTCACCGCCGCCGGCCGGCCGGCGAGCCTGACCCTGCTCGGTCCGGCGTTCACCGACACCACCCTGGCCCGGCTGGCCGCCGACCTCAGCACGGGCAGCGCCGCCGACCCGGACGTCGAACCCGCCCCGCCGCCGGTCCCAACGCCGACGGACGTGCTGGTCGCCGTGGTCGGCCGGCACCTGTCCGGCGAGTCCCGCAACGGCGAGCTGCTGGCATACGGCGGTACCTTCGCGGGCGCCGCCCGTACCGCGCCGCTCTACCGGCTCTACCGGATGGACAGCGCCGACGGCGAAGGGCTGCCGGGGCTGGTCCGGGTCGCCCCGGACACCTCGGCGGGCCACCCGATCGAGGTCGAGCTGTGGCGGCTGCCCAGCGCCGCGCTCGGCGGGCTGCTGGCCGGTGTGCCGGCACCCCTCTCGCTCGGTTGGGTCCGACTACACGACGGACGGGACGTGCTCGGCTTCCTCTGCGAGGCGTACGCCGCCGGCCCGCCGGCCGAGGACATCAGCGCCAGCGGTGGGTGGCGGGCCTACCGCCGCTCCGCCGCCGCCCGGCGGTGAACCGGGCCGCACCAGCGATCACGACAGGAGGCGAGAGGATGGGAAGCATCGGGCCGGTACCGGCCAACCCCTACCCGTGGCCGTACGACGGTGTGGCCGACACCGCGCGTACCGCGCTGCTCTGCATCGACTGGCAGACCGATTTCTGCGGGCCGGGCGGTTACGTCGACGCCATGGGCTACGACATCGGCCTCACCCGGGCCGGCCTGCCGGCCACCGCCCGGCTGCTGGAGCACGCCCGGTCGCTCGGGATGTTGATCGTGCACACCCGCGAGGGGCACGACCCCGACCTGTCCGACCTGCCGGCGAACAAGCGCTGGCGCTCGGCCCGCATCGGCGCGGAGATCGGCGGGGCCGGCCCGGCCGGCCGGATCCTGGTGCGCGGCGAGCCGGGGTGGGAGATCGTGCCCGAGGTCGCCGCGCTGCCCGGTGAGGTGATCATCGACAAGCCCGGCAAGGGCGCCTTCTACGCCACCAACCTCGACCTCGTGCTCCGGACCCGGGGCATCACCCACCTGATCCTCACCGGCATCACCACCGACGTCTGCGTGCACACGACGATGCGCGAGGCGAACGACCGGGGCTACGAGTGCCTGATCCTGGCCGACTGCACCGGCGCCACCGACAAGGCCAACCACGAGGCCGCCCTGCACATGGTCACCATGCAGGGCGGGGTCTTCGGCTGCGTCGCCACATCCGACGACGTCATCGCCGCCACGGCGAAGTGAGGTGAGCCATGCCGACCATCGCCGCCGCGCGACCCGGCCCGTACTCCTTCGACATCCCGACCACCGCGCTGCTCGTCATCGACATGCAGCGGGACTTCCTGGAGCCCGGCGGATTCGGTGAGAGCCTCGGCAACGACGTGAGCCAGCTCCGCCGGACGATCGCGCCGCTCGCCGCCCTGCTCGCCGACGCCCGCGCCGTCGGCCTGGCCGTCGTGCACACCCGCGAGGGACACCTGCCCGACCTGTCCGACTGCCCGCCCGCCAAGCTGAACCGGGGCGCCCCGAGCAAGCGGATCGGCGATCCCGGACCCACCGGCCGGATCCTGGTCCGGGGCGAGTACGGCCACGACATCATCGACGAACTCGCGCCACTGCCCGGCGAACCGGTCGTCGACAAGCCCGGCAAGGGCGCGTTCCACGCCACCCACCTGGACGTCCTGCTCGCCGAGCGGGGCATCCGCAGCCTCCTGGTCGCCGGGGTCACCACCGAGGTGTGCGTGCACACCACCGTCCGCGAGGCCAACGACCGGGGGTACGAGTGCCTCGTGCTCGCCGACTGCGTCGGGTCCTACTTTCCCGAGTTCCACCGGGTCGGGCTCGACATGATCGCCGCCCAGGGCGGGATCTTCGGGTGGGTCGCCGACTCGACGCAGGTCCGCGCCGTGCTGCCCACCACGTCCGCTCTGCAACCCTCCTCCTGACCGGGAGCAGCCATGGCCTTTTCGAAGCCCACCGTCGTCCCGCTCCCGTTCTGGGTGCGCGGCGACACCAACGCGTTCTTCGGTTTCGGCGTCAACGTCCTGGTCAACGTGCTCACCCTGACCGGGCTCTGCATCGGGGTGGTGAAGCTGCCCGAGGGGGAGGTGTTCGGCACCATCCTGCCGGCGCTCGGCATCGCCCTGGTCGCCGGCAACATCTACTACACGTACCTGGCCCGCCGCCTGGCCCGGCGGGAGAACCGCGCCGACGTGACGGCCCTGCCGTACGGGCCGAGCGTGCCGCACATGTTCATCGTCATCTTCGTCATCATGCTCCCGATCTACCTGCGTACCCAGGACCCGGTGCGGGCCTGGGAGGCCGGGCTGGCCTGGGCCTTCATCATCGGCGTGATCGTGCTGATCGGCGCGTTCGTCGGGCCGTACATCCGCCGGTACGCGCCCCGGGCGGCGCTGCTCGGCACGCTCGCGGGTATCTCGATCACCTTCATCTCGATGAACCCGGCCGGCCAGATGTGGCGGATGGCCTGGATCGCCCTGCCGGTCTTCGCGTTGCTGCTGATCGGCCTGCTCACCGACGTGAAGTTGCCGTTCAACTTTCCGATCGGGCTCGCGGCCCTGCTGGTGGGAACCGCGATCGGCTGGCTCGGCGGAGCCATGTCGGTGCCGGACGTGACGGCAGCCGCCCGGGACATCGCGGTCGCCGTACCCTCGTTCAAGCTGGACCTGTTGTTCACCGGGCTGTCCGACATGGCGCCGCTGCTGGCGACGGCCATCCCCCTCGGCGTCTACAACTTCACCGAGGGCATGACGAACGTGGAGAGCGCGGCGACGGCCGGCGACAACTACAACCTGCGCAGCGTGCTGCTGGCCGACGGCGCGGGCGCGGTGATCGGCGCGGCGCTCGGCTCGCCCTTCCCGCCCGCCGTCTACGTCGGCCACCCGGGCTGGAAGGCCGCGGGTGGTCGCAGCGGCTACTCGATGGCGACCGGCGTGGTGATCGCCGTGCTCTGCTTCCTCGGCATGTTCGGGCTGCTCGCGGCGATCTTCCCGACCGCGGCCATCGTGCCGATCCTGCTCTACATCGGCCTGCTGATCGGGGCGCAGGCGTTCCAGGCGACCCCGCGGGCGCACGCCGCGGCCGTGGTCGCCGCACTGGTGCCGAACATCGCGGCCTGGGCGACCGGGCAGATCGACAACGCGCTGGCGGCCGCCGGCACCAGCGCGGCCGCGGTCGGCGACGACGCGCTCAACGGCGCCGGGGTCGTGTACGACGGGCTGCTGGTGCTGGGCCAGGGCGCCATCCTCGCCGGCCTGGTGCTCGGCGCGGTGGTGGTCTTCGTCATCGACAAGCGGTTCGTCCGCGCCGCGATCTTCGCCGGCTCCGGCGCGGTGCTGTCCTTCGTCGGGCTGATCCACGGCGAGCGGATCGAGTGGAACGCCAACGGTCAGGTGGCACTCGGTTACCTCTTCGTCGCCGTGCTCTGCGGGGTGTTCGCGCTCGGTCGGCCCACACCGCGCGAGCCCGACCCGGGGGAGACCGAACTGGACGAGGCGTCCGTGCCCGCCGGCGATCGGGCGGCCGACGAGCAGCAGGCCGCGGCGGCGCGCGGCTGAGCCGCCGGACGGACCCGACCGGATGGAGAGGACGGACGGATGGACATCGACCGCGCTGACGTGGTCGCCGAGGTGGCGACGGCCTTCGCCGGATACGAGCGGGCGCTCGTCGACGGTGACCCCGAGGCGATCTGCGGGTACTTCTGGGACTCCGACCGGACGGTGCGGTTCGGGCTCGCCGACCACCAGTACGGGCTGGACGAGCAGCGTAAGTGGCGGGCCGCGCAGCCACCGCTGCCGGCCGGCCGCCGGCTGGTCGAGACGAGGATCAGCGCGTTCGGCGCGGACCTGGCGGTCGTGACGACCCGATTCGGGTACGCCGACCGCGCCGCCACCGGGCGACAGACCCAGACCTGGGTACGGCTGCCCGTCGGCTGGCGGATCGTCACCGCCCACGTCTCGGAGCCCGCGCCGGACGTCGACCTGACCGGCTGACGAAGCGCCCCGTCCAGTGTGGACGGGGCGCTTCGTGCGTCAGCCGAACGGCGTACCGGGCGTCGGACGGTCGTGGTCCGTACGCGACGGCGGCGTGGCCACCTCGATCCGGGGCGACCGGTCCGGCGGCAGGTGGGCGGGGTCGGCGATGACGACCACGTCCACCTCGCCGTCGACCATCTTCTGCTCGACGGTCTCCCACGGTGCGCGGATGATCCCGTTCAGCCGGTAGTCATGTCGGCGCAGGTGGCTCAGACACGTCGCGATGGCGTGTTCCGACGGCTCGATGTCGGCGGGTACCCAGATGATGGCTAGCTCCATGATCTCTCCTGATCAACGTCGTGGACGTGGCTGGGTGATCAGGAGCTGCCGGGGTGGCGGGGGACCCCGCTGGACGGGTCGACCGGTGGCCCGACTGTCGAGGGGACCGACGGCCTGCCCTCGGCGCAGCGGCCCGACGGACGGCGGCGCGTCGGTCGCGGACGCCGTCAGGTCGGCGCCCCCGGCACCGGTGCTGGTGGGCGCGGACACGAAGGCCAGTGCGAGGGCCGGTTGCGCGGGAAGGGGACGCGGCGCAGGAACCGGTGGTGGTGACGGCTCGGCCGTCATCCCCGCCCGCCTGCGCACCGGAACGCGACGGTCGGCGGCGTCGGCGCGGGATGCCCGCACCGTCATCGGTGCCGACGACGGCGGGGTGGGGCGCGCGGTCGGGGAGGGGACCGGCGTCCCCGCGTCGGGTGGCGAGGACGATCGGCGGGTGCGGGGTACCCGGCTGGGCGGGGGAGCCGTCGACTCTCCCGTCGACGCCGCTGGCGTGGTGACCCTCGGCAGCGGCAACGAGGTGACGGTCGGTAGCGGGAGCGCCGTCGGCAGCGGAAGAGTCGTCGGCAGGGGCAGGGGGAGCGCCGTCGGCAGGGGCAGGTCGATGTGCGGCGGAGTGTCGAGCAGGCCCCGCGCCAGCGATCCGACGATTCCTCCAGCGGTGGTGGTCTCCACCGCTTTGGTGGTCGTCGGGGTCGGGATCGGCGTCGGCTCGGCGGCGGCGGGCTCGGCCCCCAGGGCGGCCGCGAGTGCGGCCGCGCCGAGCGCCACCGCTCCGAGGGCCACCGGCGGTGGGCAGTGCTCCGGCGGCGTCACGCGGGTGCCGCCGACGGTGGGATCGGATCGGCCCCGGCACGTCGACACCCTCGCCCGAGCGGTCGCTCGTCGGCCCGCGGCGTCCCACCCATGCGCGGATTGTTGCCCCTCGGGGACCCGGGCTACACCTGTCGTCGGCGGGTCGACGTCGCGCTCGTCGAAGGGTGGGCGGGCTGGCCCTGTGAGCGATAACAAGGATCGCTCTCCTCGCTACCGCCGCACGATCCGGCGGCCGTGCCCCGGCAGCAGCATCGCCGCACATCGATGTCGGTCAGGGGGTGTATGTCCGGCTCGTTACGTCTTGACGAACAGCATGTTATCGCTCACTCTCGATGCAGAGGTCGGCGGCACCGGTGGCTCACCGGGCGAGTCCCGTGGTCGCGCCTCGACGTACGGCGTCCCGTCCGGGCAACGGACGCCGTCTCAGGACTCGTGCGGTTCCCGGCGAACGCCGGCCGATTCCGCGTGTGCCGGTGCGAGGTGGCCCAGGATGACCGTCCCGGATTCCTTGGCCCAGCCGGCGCGCGCCACCGGGAACAGGTCGTCCTGAGCGAAGTGGCACATCACCACCGCCGATGCACCCACTCCAGAAGGATCGACATGAGACCAAGGAAGACTCTGCTGGCGACGGCGACCCTCGCGGTCGCGCTGACCGCGGGCATGACGGTCGCGCTGGCCCCCATGGCCAGCGCCGGAACGACGTTGAAGGCGTCGGCGGCCGAGAAGGGCCGCTACTTCGGCGCCGCCGTCGCGACGGGCAAGCTCTCCGACAGCCAGTACGTCAGCATCCTCAACGGGGAGTTCAACAGCGTCACCCCCGAGAACGAGATGAAGTGGGACGCCACCGAGCCCCAGCAGGGTCGGTTCAACTACAACGGGGGTGACCGTCTCGTCAGCCACGCCCAGGCCAACGGCATGAGCGTGCGCGGGCACGCGCTGCTGTGGCACGCCCAGCAGCCGAGTTGGGCGCAGGGCATGTCCGGCACCGCGCTGCGCAACGCCGCGATCAACCACGTCACCCAGGTCGCCACCCACTTCCGCGGCAAGATCTACGCCTGGGACGTGGTGAACGAGGCGTTCGCCGACGGCGGCAGCGGCGGCCGGCGCGACTCGAACCTGCAGCGCACCGGCAACGACTGGATCGAAGCGGCGTTCCGCGCCGCCCGCGCCGCGGACCCGGGCGCCAAGCTCTGCTACAACGACTACAACACCGACGGCATCAACGCGAAGTCCACCGGCATCTACAACATGGTGCGCGACTTCAAGTCCCGCGGCGTACCCATCGACTGCGTCGGCTTCCAGTCCCACCTCGGCACCACGCTGGCGAGCGACTACCAGGCCAACCTGCAGCGCTTCGCCGACCTCGGCGTCGACGTCCAGATCACCGAACTGGACGTGATGACCGGGTCCAACCAGGCCAACATCTACGCCTCCGTGACCCGCGCCTGTCTCGCCGTCGCGCGCTGCACCGGCATCACCACCTGGGGCGTGCGGGACAGCGACTCCTGGCGTGGCGGCGACAACGCCCTGCTGTTCGACCGGTCGGGCAACAAGAAGGCGGCGTACACCTCCGTCCTCAACGCCCTCAACGCGGGCAGTGGCACCCCGACCACGCCGCCGCCGGGCTCGCCGGTGGACACCACCGCCTGGTACGTCCTGATCAACCGCAACAGCGGCAAGGCCCTGGACGTGTACGAGCGGGCGACCAACGACGGTGCCCGGATCGACCAGTGGGCCCGCAACGACGGCGCGTGGCAGCAGTGGCAGTTCGTCGACTCGGGCAGCGGCTACTACCGGCTGAAGTCCCGTAACTCCGGCAAGGTGCTGGACGTCTACAACCGCTCGACCGCCGACTCGGCCGCGATCGTGCAGTGGACCGACGGCAACGGCACCAACCAGCAGTTCCGGCTGGCGGATTCCGGGGGCTACGTGCGCCTCATCAACCGCAACAGCGGCAAGGCCGTCGAGGTGCAGGGCGCGTCCACGGCCGACGGCGGCAACGTCGTGCAGTACGCGGACTGGGGCGGCAACAACCAGCAGTGGCAGTTGATCAGGATCGGCTGATCATCCGTCGATGGCAGGCGGCGCGGTGGCGCGGACGCTCGTCGTCCGTGCCACCATGCCCGCTGCCCAGAACGTCTCATCGGTAGGTGGCCGTTGCGTCGTGCCCGAGAACACGCCACGCTTCGGACAGCAGATGGACAAGCCCGGCACTATTGGAGAGCATCAATTTCATGATTATCCGGTCCGCCACCCCTCCACCAACCTCGGAAGACGTGACCCCCGACGAGATCCCCGAGGATCGGCCGCCGGCCGACTGGGGCCGATGGAACTGGGCACGCTCCGAATGGACCGTGGCGGTGGCGGCGAGCCTGCTGCTGGCGGTGGTGCTGACCTGGCCGACCCTGCGCCACCCGGCGACCACGATCCCCGGCGACCTGGGTGATCCGCTGTTGCAGGCGTGGCAGGTCGCCTGGTCGGGGCACGCGCTGCTGAGCAGCCCGGGCGACTTGTGGAACTCGAACACGTTCTACCCCGAGACGTACACGTACGCCTACAGCGACACCCTGCTCGGTTACGCCCCGATGGGCATGCTCGGTTCCGGTTTCACGGCCGCCGTGATCCACTACAACCTGCTGTACGTGCTGCTGCACGCGCTGGCGTCGTTCGGGGCGTACGCCCTGGCGCGGCAGCTCGGCGCGAACCGGTGGGGCGGCGCGGTCGCCGGCATCGCGTGGGCGTACGCGCCCTGGCGGCTGGCCCACTCGGGGCACCTGAACATTCTCTCCAGCGGGGCGATCGCGCTGTCACTGGCCATGTTGGCCCGGGGTCACGGCTGGTCGCTGCGCCACGGGTACCGACCCGAGCTGCGCAAGCCGGGCTGGGCGGTGGCCGGGTGGCTCGTCGCCGCCTGGCAGGTCAGCCTCGGATTCGGCATCGGCCTGCCACTCGTCTACTTCCTGCTCGCGACGGTCCTGGTGGCGGCCGGCTGCTACGGCTGGTCCTGGTGGCGCAAGCGGGAACGGCCGCCGTTCGGCCGGCGGCTGCTGCTCGCGGACCTCGTCGGCGGTGGGGTGTTCGGCCTGGTGACGCTGTTGCTGGGCATGGTCTACCTGCGCGTCGTCGACCTCAACCCGCAGGCCGAGCGGACGCTGGACTGGACGAAGATGTTCTCGCCTCCGCTGATCGGGTTCGTCACCGCGCCGGCCGACTCGTGGTTGTGGGGTGAGCGGCACGCCGCCGCGCGCGAACAGCTCTCCTGGCCGCCGGAGATGGCGCTGCTGCCGGGGATGATGCTGATCGGGCTGGCCGCGGCGGGTCTGTTCCTCTCGGCGTACCCGCTGCGGCACCGGGTCGCGCTGGGGCTCGGCGTGGTCGGCACGGTGCTGTTGGGGCTGGGCGCCACCCTCGGCGGGGACGGCGACCCGGGCTACCTGACCCTGTCCACGCTCCTGCCGGGCTGGGACGCGTTGCGCACGCCCGGCCGGATGATGCATTGGACGAGCCTGCTGCTGGCGGTGCTGGCGGCCGGCGCGGTGACCGCTCTGGCCGAGTCGCTGCGGCAGTCCACGCCCCGCCAGTGGGCGCGGACCCTCACGCCGCTGGTCCTGCTGATCCCCTTGACGGTGGTCACCCTGGAAGGCGTCAACTCCACGCCCCACCCGACCGTGCCGCCGCCCCCGGCCGCGATGCGGACGGTGCCGGACCCGATCCTCGTGCTGCCGGCCGGGGGCGTGGGCGACCTGACGTACATGCTGTGGACGACCGACGGGTTCCCCCGCGTGACGAACGGTCTGGCCGGCTTCGAGCCGAACAGCCAGGCGCAGACCCGGACGGCGGTGGCGTCGTTCCCCGATCCGGTCAGCGTCGCGCACCTGCGCGGGATCGGCGTGCGCTCGGTGGTCGTCGTGCCCAGCCGTGCCGTGGGAACGCCGTGGGAGAGCATCGCGACCCGACCCATCGACGGGTTGGGCATCACCCGGGAGGATCTCGATGGCACGCTGGTCTACCACCTCTGACCCGGTGGGCGGCGGATGCCCGGGTACGGGCGGGGTGAGGTGACGACCATGCGACTGTCCGTCGTGGTGCCCTGCTTCAACGAGGAGGCGTCGGTCGAGCGGCTGCACGAGACCGTGTGCGCCGCCCTGGCCGAGCTGCCCGACGTCGAGGTGGAGGTGGTGTACGTCGACGACGGTAGCGAGGACGGCACTCTCGACGCGCTGCGCCGGCTCGCCGCCGCCGATCCGACCGTCTGCTACACGTCGCTGAGCCGCAACTTCGGCAAGGAGGCGGCGATGCTCGCCGGGTTGCAGCGTGCCACCGGTGACGCGGTCGTCATCATGGACGCCGACCTGCAGCATCCGCCCCGGCTGCTGCCCGAGATGGTGACGCTGTACCAGCAGGGCTTCGACCAGGTGATCGCCCGGCGGGACCGGCGCGGCGACCGGTTCGTCCGCATGGTGGCCTCGCGGTCCTTCTACCGGGTGATCAACTGGTGGATCGACGTGCGCCTCCAGGACGGCGCGGGCGACTTCCGCCTGCTGTCCCGGCTCGCGGTGGACGCGATACTGGCGATGCCCGAGTACAACCGGTTCTCCAAGGGTCTGTTCTCCTGGATCGGCTTCCGTACCGCGGTGGTGGCCCACCCCAACGAGACCCGGCAGGCCGGACGGAGCCGGTGGACGCTCAGCAAGCTCTTCAACTACGCCTTCGACGGTCTGTTGTCGTTCAACAACCGGCCCCTGCGTCTGGCCATCTACGGCGGCCTGTTCCTCACCCTCATCGCGCTGGCCTACATGGCGTGGGTGGTCGCCGACGCCGTCGAGAAGGGCATCGACGTCCCCGGGTACACGACGATCATCGTCAGCGTGATCGGGCTCGGCGGCATCCAGATGACCATCCTCGGCGTGATCGGCGAGTACATCGGTCGGATCTACTACGAGACCAAACGTCGACCGCACTACCTGGTGCAGGAGACCGAGCACGTCGTCGCGGAGACGGGTGAGCGGCCGCGCATCCCGGTACGGCCCGCGCCACGCCCTGCGATGCGGGGCCAGCGGACGACGTTGGCCCGGGAGAGTCCCCTCTCCCGGCCGGCGCCCGGTCCGCGTGAGGTTCGCGACCGCGACCGGAGCTGAGCGGGCCTGCGGCCGGTCACCGGCCGCAGGCCCGGCACGCTGTGCGGGTGCGCAGGTGGTAGTCGCTGGAGGCGACGAGGAGGCCGAGCCCCAGCAGGCAGTACGCCGACATGGCCACCCAGAGGAACGCGTCGGAGAACTCGCTGGGTGACCCCGACGCCACCTGCACCATCCCCATGCCGAAGTACGCGACGATGGCCACCCCGAGCCCGAAACCCGGCACCAGCAACAGCCGGCGGGGGATCGTCCGGCCGGCGAGCAGCGGCACCCAGCGCGGCCACACCTCACCCCAGGGCCGCACCAGGGCCAGCGGCAGCAGCACGCCGGCCAGCACCAGACCGACCTCCAACCCGATGATGGAGGCGTTCTGCGCGAGGTCGTCGAAACCGACCACGGCCTGTGCCGCGAAACGGGTCACGAGCCCGGCCACCGCCACGTACGCGGCCCAGCGCGCCCACAGCGCGGGCGTCGAGCGCCGGTGACCGGCGTGGACCGTGCGGCAGCAGTCGGGACAGTCGCCCCGGGTGCGGCGCTGATAACCGAAGGTGGCCAGGCCGAGGAGCGCCGCTCCGGTGGCGCAGCCGAGCCGGCTGGCGAACGCCAGCGGGTCGAACGACGGGCCGGGCGCGAGCAGGAGCAGGCTCACCAGTTCCGGGAGCAGGATCGCCGCCGCCGCGACCAGCGCGCCGGCAACGATCCAGGCCAGTCCCGCGAGCGCCGGTCGCCAGGTCGTCGTACGGTCCAGGGCGACGGCCACCGCCCCCGCGCCCAGGCACAGCGCCACCGACCGCCAGCCCGTGAAGCCGAGCAGGTCGGATCCGAACGGTGGAAACCGCGGCGCCGGGCCGACCGTCCACACCAGGCGCAGGGCGCCGTAGGCCATGGCCCAGCCGAGCAGGGCGTACGTCAGGCCGTGGCCGCTGCCGATCGTGCGGGGTGCCGTCGTCGTCATACCCGCGATCCTCGCGGCGTTCCCGCCGCCGGGCTTCCCTCCGGCCGGGGACGGCGCTCCCCGACCGGAGGGAATCCGGCTCACGCGGGCTGCCTCGCGGCGGTCAGAGCGTGAACACGAGCGTCGAGATGCTCCGCGCCCCGACGTTGATGGTGGCCTGGCCTCCGTTCACGCTTGTCGGCTGGCTCGCCGCGTTGGCGTTCTGCGAGGTCAGGGTGTACTCCGCCTTGCTGACGGTCTGCGGGGCCTGGATCACGGCGTTGTTGACCGCGCTGTTCGACCGGTTGAGGATGACCAGCGTGATCTTGCCGTCGCCCTGGTAGGCCGTCACCTCCAGCGGGGACGCCTTGGAACTCTTGGTCAGGGCCACCCGCTGGTAACCCGGTCGGACGTACTTGGCGTACTGCGAGAACGCGTACCCGCGCTTGAGCGGGGCGCCGGCCGTGGTGCCGTAGGCCGCCTCGCCGTCACCGATGAAGGAGTAGTAGCGCTTGCCGTACCACCAGATGTAGGCGCTCCAGTTGGCCTCCATGGACCGGTGCACCGTCCGCATGATGTCGTCGAGCGTCTCGTTCCAGACGGCCAGGTTGCTGGGGTTGCCCCAGATGTTCGAGCCGCCGCCGTCGGCCGCGTGCAGGTTCCACTCGGTCATCCACACCGGCTTGTTGTACTGGGCGGCCAGGTTGTACGGCGCCAGTCGTCCCGCGGACTCGGTGCCGTACAGGTGGCCGCCGATGTAACCGATGTTGTTCCGGGCGGTCGCGTCGTTCAGGGTCGGGTCGGTGTAGCCGTAGTTCAGGTTGACCGCCTCGGCGACCATCAGCTTGCTGTTCTGCACCTTCGAACCCTGGTCGCGGACGAAGGTGCGCAGTTCGGTGCCGCTCCAGTCCATCGAGTCGTAGTCGGGGTGCCAGTCGGGCTCGTTCTGCACGGACGTGACGTCGATGGTCACGCCCTGACCCCGCATGTACTGGACGTAGCTGTTCAGATGGTTCGCGTAGTCGTCGTAGTAGTCGGTCTTCAGCTTGCCGCCGTTGGTCCTGCTGTTGTTGGTCTTCCACGCGGCGGGCGCGGTCCACGGCGAGGCGAGGATCTTCACGTTCGACCCGTACGCCTTCGCCGTCTTCAACGAGTTGACGTGGGTCGCCCATTCGCTGGACTCCGGCGAGAGGCCGGTACGCACGATGGACAGGCCGAGCTGGTTGGCACCCAGGCCGACAAGCGTCTGGGTGTCGGTGGTCGACCAGGCGCTACCCCAGATCGACTGGGCGGCCCCGAATCCGTCAACGGTCTGGTACCTGGTGTTGCTGTTCACCGTGATGTCCGCCGGGCCGGTGGGCGGCGGTGTGGTCGGGGGCGGCGTGGTGGGCGGCGGTGTGGTCGGGGCCGGCGTGGTCGGGGCCGGTGTCGTCGGCGTCGTACCGCCGGTGCACGTCACGCCGTTGAGCGCGAAGCTGGTCGGATCGGGGTTGCTGCCCGTCCACGAGCCGTTGAAGCCGAACGACACCGTGCCGTTGGTGGCGATGCCGCCGTTGTAGCTGACGTTCTTGGCGGTGACCGCGGCGCCGCTCTGGGTCAGTGTCGTGTTCCAGGCCTGCGTGACCGTCTGCCCGGCGCTGTAGGACCAGTTCAGCGTCCAACTGCTGACCGCGTCGCCGAGATTGGTGATGGTGACGTTCGCGCCGAAGCCGCCCTGCCACTGCGATGACACGGCGTAGTTGACGGCACAGCCGGCGGCTGCGGCACCGGCGGGCGCGGCCAGTGCGACCGCCGTCGACGCCAGCAGGACGGCGCCCGCCGACACCAGGGCGGCGTTGGTGACCCTTCGTTTTCTCATCAGACTTCTCCCGAGGTGGTGGTGGCGGCCGACGCGTTCGGCGGGTCGGCCGGGTGCGCGTCGGGCGGTACGTCGGGCGTCCCCGGGAGCGCTCCCAAGCACGCGGTGGTGGGTTGTCGGATCTGCTGTCCAGCTCAGCCCGACCGGTCACCCTGCGGGCCGGCCGCCGACCCGCGAGCGCGACGACCGCGCGGGGCGGGGGCACCGGGGGAACGCCGGTGCGGCGGCCGGGGGTCGACGCCGCGGCGGCCCTCGCGTCGGCGGTGCTGCGGGAGCGCGACGAGCGGCGATGCGACGAGCGGGTCCGGCGGGGCTGCGGCACCCTCCTTTGTCGACCGGCTCGTGGGGCGGGCGGCCGCTCTGCTCATTCGCGGCTCGCGGGTGAGTGCCGCACAGCGAACGCGCGAAACAGTTTCTCGTTGCCAGGAATTTATTTCGTTCAATGCCACCTGTCAATGCCCGGCCCGCCCGGCCGCCCAGGCCTCCCCGCCACCACCCCCGCCTCGGTGATCATGAAGTTGTCGCCCTCGGCGACGGCGTGTCGTGGCCACAACTTCATGATCACCGAGGCGGGGGTGGTGGGCGGGGTGGGACTGCAAAAAACCTGCAAACGGTAGCTATTGATTGAGGGAAAACGCTTTCCTACGATTGCGTTACGTCGATGTTTCCTTCTGTGGGCGGTTGGTGCGCCTCGGGGGTGCTGGCGGTTGCGTGCCGCTTGGCCGGCGGCTCTGTCGCAGTGGTTGAGGCGAGGGCATTGCCGACGGTCGATGTGTAATTGATTGCTGTCTATTTTCGTGTTCGGCGACGGCAATCATGTCGGGCCGCCCTGACCGTCGTCCGACATCGACGCGTCATTCGATTCTTCGAAGGTGAGGCAAGATGAGACGAACAGTCGTACGCCGGCTTCCGGTGGCGCTCGTGACGGTGGCCGTCGGCGTCGCGGCCGGCGTGGCCCTCCAGGACAGCCGGCCGGCGGCGGCGGTGGGCGCCGCCACCGGCTACGCCACCCAGAACGGCGGCACCACCGGCGGCGCGGGAGGGCAGACGGTACGCGCCAGCACGGGCACCGCGATCCACGCGGCCCTGTGCGGGCGGGCCAGTAGCAGCACTCCGCTCACCATCGAGGTGACGGGGACGATCAACCACGGCAACACCAGCAAGGTGTCCGGGTCGAGCTGCAACACGGCGGACGGCGTGATCGAGCTGAAGCAGATCAGCAACGTCACCATCATCGGGGTCGGCAGTGGGGCGATCTTCGACCAGGTGGGCATCCACATCCGCGACTCCCGGAACATCATCGTCCAGAACGTGACGGTGCGGAACGTCAAGAAGTCGGGTTCGCCGACCTCCAACGGCGGGGACGCCATCGGGATGGAGAGCACCGTCCGCAACGTCTGGGTGGACCACGTGACCCTGGAGGCGTCCGGCGGAGAGTCGGAGGGGTTCGACGGCCTCTTCGACATGAAGGACGACACCCAGTACGTCACCCTGTCCTACAGCATCCTGCGTAACTCCGGGCGGGGTGGCCTCATCGGGTCCAGCGAGAGCGACCTGTCGAACGGCTTCGTCACCTTCCACCACAACCTCTACCAGAACATCGACTCCCGTACGCCGCTGCTGCGTGGCGGTGTCGCCCACATCTACAACAACAGCTACGTGGGCCTGCACGAGTCCGGTATCAACTCCCGGGCCGGGGCCCGGGCCAAGGTGGAGAACAACCACTTCCGCGACTCGAAGGACGTGTTGGGCACCTTCTATACCGACCAGCGCGGCTACTGGCAGGTCAGCGGCAACATCTTCGACAGCGTCACCTGGTCCACCCCGGGCAGCGAGAACTACCCCGCCGGCCCCAACCCGACGTCCACCACCACCGTCAGCATCCCGTACGCGTACCGGCTCGACGGCGCGAGCTGTGTCCCGACCGTGGTGGGCCAGACGGCCGGCGCCAACACGGGCCTGCGGGTGTCCGACGGAAGCTGCGCGCCCACGACCACCCCGCCGCCGACCACCCCGCCGCCGACCACTGCGCCGCCGACCACCCCGCCGCCCAGTGGGTCGAACCTCAGCCTCGGCGCCGGCGCGGACGGTTCCAGCAAGGCCAGCGGGACCAGCTACGGCAACGTGCGCGACGGCGACATCGCCACCTACTGGTCGCCGGCCGGCTCGACCGGCACCATCTCGATCAAGTGGGGGTCCGCCACCCGGGTGTCCCGCGTGATCATCCGGGAGCCCTCCGGGACCCAGGGATCCATCGGAGCCTGGCAGCTCGTCAACCATGACACCGGCGCGGTCCTGGCGGCGGGCACGGGCGCGGGTGCGATCATGTTCGCCGCGACGACACTGAGCAAGATCAGCTTCAGGATCACCAGCTCCGGCGGTACGCCCCGGGTCGGCGAGTTCGAGACGTACGCCAGCTGACCGTCGGATGGTGGGGGCGTCGTCACCTCTGCCGGGGCGGATGCGGTGAGGAGCGGTACTCCGCAGAGGCATGAAGATGACTCTGGGGAATACCGCCTCTCACTGCGGGTGCCTCGACCCGCGATCACGTCCGATCACTGCCACGTCGCTGTTAGCATGCGGCAGTGTCCGCAGGTCAACGGGGTTTCCAGGCAGGCGACGGCGATCCCGCGGTGACCGACGCGGGTCGCTTGGCGGCGTTCAGCGACGGCGTGTTCGCCATCGTCATCACCCTGCTGGTGCTGGATCTGCGGGTGCCGGACTTCCACGAGGGCGGGCTGGCCGACGGGCTTCTCGACGAGGGGCCGGCGTACCTGGCCTTCGTCGTGTCGTTCATCTATGTCGGGGTCCTCTGGCTGAATCATCACGCCGTGCTCCAGTTGGTGCGGGGCACCACCCCCGCATTCAGCTCCATCAACCTCGGCATTCTCTTCGGCGTGGTGATCATTCCGTTCCCCACCGCCGTCCTGAGTTCGGCGCTGGCCGACGGCAACGTCGACGACCTACGCGTGGCCGTCGTCCTGTACGCGTTCGCCGCGTCCCTGATGTCAGCGCCCTGGTGGGTTCTCTTCGCCTACGTGCGACGCCACCCGGCGCTGCGCGCAGACGCCGTCAGCCAGGACCAGGTCCGGGTGCAGGAGGTCCGGCCGGTCGTCGGCCTGGTTCTCTATGGCCTGACCGGTGTGCTCGGCTGGCTGGTGAACCCGTACCTCGGTCTGGTCGGCGTCGTCATAATGATCATCTTCCATGGCGCCACCAGCCAGGGTCTCCGCTCCGGGCGGTGGCGGCCCGGGGGCGGTGCCCGTCGGAGCTGAACCCGCCCCACCTCGGTTCGCGCAGGTCGCGTCGCTGCGGCTATGTTTGCGCGCTCGGGGGGAGCGTCAGGGGGGCGAGGAATGACCATCATCGGCGATCGGATGGCGGCGGCGTACGACGACGCCATCGAGGATCTCTGCGGTGCGACACCGAAGGGCTACTACGCGCGACGGGGCACCGCCCGTGCGGCGGTCACCCACGCGGGAGCGGCGACGCTGAACGTGGCGTACGACCTGTCGGCGGAGCCGGATCTCGACGCGTTGCACGAGCTGGCGACCGAGGTGTCCGGGCAGGTCGAGGCCTGGTCGATCATGGTGCGGGGCGACGCCGACGGTCCGGTGGCCGATCTCGCCGCCCGCCACGGGCTCTCCGCGCGCAGCGAACTGCCCCTGCTGGCCGCCACGGCCGACGAGCTGGTCCTGCGGGCGGACGAGGCGCAGCTCGACCGGGTGCGGCGGGTCGGCGCGGCGGACAGCGATCGGTACACGGATGCCCTGACCAGGGGCTTCGAGGCGCCGGACGGGCTGTTCGGCCCGCTGATGGGCGGCGCGGTGCTGGACGCCGAGCGGATCGACGGATACCTGTACGAGGAGGCGGGCCAGGTTCTCGGCACCGGTCTCGGGATGCACACCCGAGGTGTGGTCGGTGTCTTCAACATCGCTGTCGTCCCGGCCGCCCGGGGCCGCGGCCTGGGCCGGGCGATCACCGAGCAGGTGGTGCGCGACGGCGTCGCGGCCGGCGCGGACGCGGCGTACCTGCAGTCCAGCGCACTCGGTCGGCCGCTGTACGAGTCGATGGGCTTCCGTTTCCAGGAGAACTGGATCGCCTTCCATGCCTGAGCGGCGGCCGCCGGGGCCGGAACGCCGCGACCAGCCGGGACAAACGAGGGGAACCCACCGTGAGCTTCAGTGACGACGTCCGCTCGGCCTTTCGTCGGGGCGAGACCGACGCGGTGGTACGGATGAGCACGGCCGAGATCGAGCGCGCGCGGGCCGTCGGCGACGCGGCGGGTGAGGTGGAGGCCCGCTACAGCCTGGCCCGGGTGGCGATCCGTGGCGGCGACCTGGCGCTCGGGGAGACGCGGGCGCGCGAGGCCCTCGACGTCGCGGTGCGCTCCGGTGACCGTGCGCTCGAGGAGCGGCCGAGGCACGTGCTGGCGGCGGTGGCGCGGATGGCCGGCGACCTGGACCGGGCGCGGGACCTGTACCGCGAGAGCATCGCGCTGAACGAGTCGCTGGGCCGACCGGAGACGGTGAACTCCGAGACGCACAACCTGGCCTTCTGCGAGCTGGGCCTCGGCAATCTCGCCGAGGCGCGCAGGCTGTTCGCGCTCAGTCGTACCCGGGTGTTCCAGCATGGCTGGGACGACTTCGTGCCGTACGTCTGCGTGGCGGGCGCGGCGCTCGCGTCCGCCGAGGGTGACCATTCGCGGGCGGCGCTCATGGTCGGCCTGGCGGACGCGGCGTTCGCGGCGATCGGCCAGGTGCCGGACCCGGACGACGCGGCCGACCTCGCCGCCGTGCGCGACGCCGCGACCGCGGCGCTCGGTCCGGACGCCTACGCCGCCGCGCAGGAGCGGGGTCGGCACCTCGATCCGCGTACCGCGTTCGACGACGACGACCGCTGAGACGTCCGGGCGGTCAGGCCGAGCGCGCGGCGGCGACGGCCCGGCCGCGTTCCGACTCGGGAAAGCGCCGCAGCATGGCGCGCACCTCGTCGGCGCTGACGTTGGCGCCGAACAACTCGCTGCCCGGTTCGAGGCGTACGCCCTCGGCGAGCGGGCCGGCGACCACCGGGTCGAAGCCGAGGGCGTCCACCAGCGCGGCCACCGGAGTGAGGTCGGCCTCGTCGTCGCCGGCGATCGCGATGGCCTTGCGGCCGGCCGTGCCCGCCGGTCGCGCGCCGTCCTCGAGATCGTGGTAGCCCATGTGGTTGAACGCCTTGACGACCCGCGACCCGGCCAGGAACGCCTGGACGATCTCACTGGACGAGGTACGCGGATCGGTCAGGTCGTCGCGGATGCCGTCGACCTCCCACCAGTAGTTCATCGCGTCGACGACCAGCTTGCCGCGCAGCGCCTCGACGGGGAGCGCACGGTACTTGCCCAGTGGGAGGGCGAGGATGACGATGTCGGCGTCCGCCACGGCGTCGACGGCGGTGGTCGCCACCGCCCCGGGCGTGAGCACCTCCACGGTCAGGGCGATCTTCGCGGGGTCGCCGGAGCCGGCGACGAACACCCGGTAGCCGGCGGCGAGCGCGAGCCGGGCCAGGACGGTGCCCACCTTGCCGGCGCCGAGGATGGCGAGGGTCCGTGGTCGGTCGGAACCGCTGTCGTTCATGTCTTCCTCTCGAAAGGGGTGGGCGGCGCTCAGCTGGCCAGGATGTCGCGGACCATGGGGATCACCCGGGAGCCGTACAGCTCCACGGCGCGCATCCGGGCGCTCACGGGCTGCGCCCCGGCGGTGTAGATGAGGTCGAACCGGCCGACACCGAGGCCCTTGATGGCGGCGGCCATCCGGCGGGCCACCGTCTCCGGCGAGCCGATGTAGAGCGAGCCGTGCTCGACCTCCGAGTCGAACTCCTGCCGGCGGATCGGTGGCCAGCCGCGCAGCGCGCCGATCCGGTCCCGCATGACCCGGTAGTACGGCCAGAACAGCTCCTTGGCCTCCTCGTCGGTGTCGGCGACGAAGCCGGGCGAGTGCATCCCGACCGGGTGCGCGGTGGTGCCGAGCTGGTCGGCGGCCCGGCGGTAGAGGTCGATGTAGGGTGCGAAACGCTCCGGAGCGCCGCCGATGATGGCGAGCATGAGCGGCAGACCGTACCGGGCGGTCCGTACCACCGACTGCGGTGAGCCGCCCACGCCCACCCAGGTGGTGAGGTGTCCCGACTCCGTCTTGGGAAAGACGTCGGCGTCGGTGAGTGGGGCGCGGGTGGTGCCGCTCCAGGTGACCGGCTGTTCGTCGAGCAGCTTCGCGAACAGCTCGATCCGCTCCTCGAACAGCACGTCGTAGTCGGCCAGGTCGTAGCCGAACAGCGGGAAGGACTCGGTGAACGAGCCGCGGCCGAGGATGACCTCGGCCCGGCCGTTCGACAGCGCGTCGACCGTGGCGAAACGCTGGAAGACGCGGACCGGGTCGTCCGAGCTCAGCACGGTGACGCCGGAGGAGAGCCGGATCCGCGAGGTACGGGTGGCGATGCCCGCCAACACCGTCTCGGGCGTCGACACCGAGTACTCCGGTCGGTGGTGCTCGCCCAGGGCGATGACGTCGACGCCGAGGTCGTCGGCGAGCACCGCCTCGTCGACGACCTGCCGGATCGCGGCGGCGTGGGAGACGGGCTTGCCGGAGTCGTCCTCCGGTACGTCTCCGAAGGTGTCGAGGCCGAACACGAGATCAGACATTGGTGGGCTCCTTCGCCAACAGCTCCCGGACCCGTGGCGCGACCTCGCTGCCGAGCAGCTCGATGGTGCGCGCCCGCGCCTCGCGAGGCAGGTGCATGATGTCGTACTTCAGGTCGAACCGATTCAGCCGCAGGTCGCGGGCCATCGTGGCGATCTTGCGGGCCACCGTCTCCGGCGACCCCACGAACAGCGCGCCGTGGTCGATCTCGGCCTCGTAGCGCTTGCGGTCCGGCTTGTAGAAGCCGCGCTCCTCGGCGAGCCGCGCCACGGTCGGCTGCCAGTACCGCCACCACGTCTCGACGGCCTCCTCGTCGGTGTCCGCGACGAGGCCGAGCGAGTGCTGCCCGACCGGTTGCGCGGCCTGCCCGAACTGTTCGAGCGCCCGATGGTAGAGGTCGACGTGGCCGGCGAACCGCTGCGGACGCCCGCCGATGATCGCCAGCATGAGCGGGAGCCCGTGCCGGGCGGCGCGGATCACCGAGTTGGGGCTGCCTCCGACGCCGATCCAGGTGGGGATCCCGCCGGGGCGCATCCGTGGATGGAGTCGTTGCGCGATCAGCGGACTACGCACGGTTCCCGACCAGGTGACCGTTTCGTCACGTTGCAGCTGGAGGAAGAGGTCCAGCTTCTCCTCGAACAACCGTTCGTAGTCCGCCAGGTCGTAGCCGAACAGGGGGAACGACTCGGTCGCCGACGCCCGCCCGAGGACCAGTTGGGCCCGACCGTCGCTGACCGCGTCCAGGGTGGCGAACTCGTGGTAGAGCCGTACCGGGTCGTTCGTGCTGAGGACGGTGACCGAGGTGCCGAGCTTGATCCGTTGGGTCGCCGTGGCCATCGCCGCGAGCAGAACGGGGGTGGCCGAGTCGTTGTGCCCCTCCCGGTAGTGCTCGCCCAGGCTGAACACGTCGAGGCCGACCGACTCCGCGAGCCGGGCCTCGTCCACCAGCAGTCGTACGGTCTCGGCGTCACTCAGGGTCCGGTCGCCGTCGGTGGCCACCTCGCCGAACGAGTTGAGCCCCAGTTCGAAGGATGCGGCGGACATGTCTCCTCCTCGGCGTTCCTCGCCGTCGACACGCGGGAAGTGGCCTCCCCGGTTGACGTGTCAATGATGCTAACCTGCTGATTGACACGTCAATTCCCGGGAGGGTTCCATGGTTGACGGCACCGGAGAGCGGCGCCGGGGTCGCCAGTTGCCGACGGCGGAGGAGTTGCGGATCTGGCGGGACTTCGTCGAGACCACGGAGGTGCTCACCTCCCGGGTCGGGTCGCGTCTCCAGGTCGACTCTTCCCTCTCGCCGGGCGACTACGCCGTCCTGCTCGCCCTCAGCGAGGCGCCGGAGCGGCGGATGCGCTCCTCCGCCCTGGCCGCACACATCGGGTGGGAGCGGAGTCGGCTGTCGCACCACCTGGGCCGGATGGAACGACGCGGGCTGATCCTTCGCGAGGAGCGCGCGACCGTCCCGCGCGGGGCGGAGGTGATTCTCACCCCGACCGGGGCCGAGGCGTTCCAGCGGTCCACGTACCCGCATCTGCGTACCATCCGGGAGCTGTTCGTCGACGCGCTCACACCGGACCAGCTCCGCGCGGCCGGCGACATCGCGCGGGCGCTGCGCGAGCACCTGGGGTCTGTTTCATAAGACGCATGGAGGGCGACACATCGGGTAACCGCCGCCGGCCGTCGAGCCCGACGAGCGCCGCAACAGCCCGAGGAGCACCGACATGTCGATCGCGGGGCGGGCACGACTCGCGCCGAACGTCTCCCTGGTGCTGCTGGCGTCGATCCTCGTGTCGTTCCTGGCCGCCTCGGCGGCCCCGACCCCGCTGTACGGGACCTACCAGGAGCGCTGGCACTTCTCGCCGGTCACGACCACCGTGGTGTTCGCGGTCTACGCGCTCGCGGTGCTGGTGTCGCTGCTCACCTTCGGCAAGCTCTCCGACCACGTCGGACGGCGTCCGGTCCTGGCCGCCGCGATCGCCGTGCAGATCCTGTCGCTGCTGGTGTTCATCCTCGCCAACGGCGTACCCGCGCTGCTGGTCGCCCGCCTCGTGCAGGGGCTCGCGGCGGGCGCCGCCACGGGTGCCGTGGGCGCGGCCATGCTGGACATCGACCGGGCCCGCGGGACGCTCGCGAACTCGATCGCACCCGGTCTCGGCACCGGCAGCGGCGCGCTCCTGTCGGCGCTGTTCATCCGCTACCTGCCCGCGCCGACCCGCCTGGTGTACGTCGTTCTCGTCGCGATCCTGCTGATCCAGGCCGTCGGGGTCGCGCTGATGCCGGAGACCGTCACCCGGATGCCGGGCGCGCGGCGCAGCCTGCGGCCGGAGATCAGGCTGCCGCGCTCGGTACGCGGGCCGGTGCTGGTCGTCGCTCCGGTGCTGTTCGCGGTCTGGGCGCTGGCCGGCTTCTTCGGCGCGCTCGGCCCGGCGCTCGTGCGTAGCCTCATGGACACCTCGATCGTGGTCGCCGGTCTGGTGCTCTTCGTCTTCGCGCTCTTCGGATCGGTCGCCGTCCTGCTGCTGCGCGACACCGCCGCGCGGACGGTCATCCGGACCGGGATCGTCGCCCTCATCCTCGGCATGGTCGTCACGGTGGTCTCGGTCATGGCCGAGTCCGTACCCGGGTTCTTCGTCGGTCTCGCGCTCGGCGGCGTCGGCTTCGGCGGTGGGTTCCAGGGCAGCCTGAAGACGATCATGCCGCTGGTCGAGGCGCACGAACGCGCCAGCGTGCTGTCGCTGCTCTACGTCGTCTGCTACGTCGGTTTCGGCCTGCCCACCGTGATCGCCGGCTTCCTCGTGGTGTACGCCGGGGGCCTCCCACGGACCGCCGACGAGTACTCCGTCGCCGTCATCCTGCTCGCGCTGGTCGCCCTGTTCGGGCTGCGCAGGGCGACCAGGGCGGCACCCGGCTGATGCCCCGAACGCCGCACCTCACCGGTACGCAGGACGTAGCGTGGTCGTCGACGGTGCGGCGAGGAACCCAGGAGGTCGCGATGAGTCCGAAGGCCGACCGGGCCGCCCCTGATCTCGCGAGCCTCGACGTCAAGGTCGAGGTGATCGTCGTCCCGGTGGCGGACGTCGACCGCGCCAAGCGGTTCTACCAGGGCCTCGGCTGGCGACTCGACCAGACACCGCCCGGGATCGTCCAGCTCACCCCGCACGGCTCCCCGTGCTCGGTGCAGTTCGGCGCGCAGCTCACGTCGGCGACGCCGGGTTCGGCGACGGCGTACCTGGTGGTGTCGGACATCGAGGCGGCCCGTGCGGCGCTGGTCGCCGCCGGCGTCGAGGTGGGCGACGTCTTCCACGTCACCCCGGACGGGCCGGCGGACGGTCCCGACCCGGAGCGCCGCAGCTACGTATCCCGCGCCACGTTCCGCGACCCGGACGGCAACACCTGGCTCATGCAGGAGATCACCACCCGCCTGCCCGGGCGCGTCGAGAGCGACCTGACGTCGTACCGGTCGGCGACCGACCTGGCGGACGCGCTGCGGCGCGCGGCGGCCGCCCACGGCGAGCACGAGAAGCGCACCGGCCAGCGGGACGACAACTGGCCCGACTGGTACGCGACGTACCTGGTGGCCGAGCAGTCGGGGGCGACGCTGCCCGAGTGAGTCCGCGCCCAGCCGCGCCCGCCGGTCCACGAGGCCGACGCGGCGCGGCTGCGGCCATTCATCGGACGTATTGCCGCCGCTGGTCTCGCTCGCGTCCGCCGTGGTGAGCGCGTCGTCCCACCCCGCTGCCGTCGGGACCGCATCCCGGTCGTCACACGTCGCCGCCGACCGGTGATCTGTCAGCGATCGACCGTTGCCTATTGCGTGACGCCGGAGTAATCTTCCCGAAACACATCGGACGTTTGGTCGTCCACGGGTCTGCCTACGACCTGCGCTGCACGGTCGGTGCCACCGCGCGGATCCACTATCGGGGGTCGTCGTTGTCGCGCTTGGGTGGCCGCACCGGTCACCGTTTGGAGGATCGATGTCAGACCTGACCCGGCGGCAGGCCCTCAAGATCGGCGCGGCCGGCGCGGGTGGCGCCCTGCTGCCGCTGCCCTGGACGGCGACCGCCAACGCCGACTCCGTCGCGCCGCCGCAGGTGCTGGCCGCCAACGACCTCGCCCTCTGGTACGACGAGGGCGCCGGCACGGACTGGCTGCGGGCCCTGCCGATCGGCAACGGCCGGCTCGGCGCGATGGTGTTCGGCAACGTCGACACCGAGCGGCTTCAGCTCAACGAGGACACCGTCTGGGCGGGTGGCCCGCACGACCCCAGCAACACCCGGGGCGCCGCCGCCCTGCCGGAGATCCGGCGACTGGTCAACGCGAACCAGTGGACCCAGGCCCAGGACCTCATCAACCAGACCATGATGGGCAACCCCGGCGGGCAGTTGGCGTACCAGACCGTGGGCAACCTCCGGCTGGCCTTCGGCTCGGCCAGCGGCGCGTCCCAGCACAACCGTACGCTCGACCTCACCACCGCCACGGCCACCACGTCGTACGTCCTGAACGGCATCCGCTACCAGCGGGAGGTCTTCGCGAGCGCGCCCGACCAGGTCATCGCGATGCGACTGACCGCGGACCGCAGCAACTCGATCAGCTTCACGGCGACCTTCGACAGCCCGCAGCGCACGACGGTGTCCAGCCCGGACGGCACGACGATCGGCCTCGACGGCGTCTCCGGCAACCAGGAGGGCGTCACCGGGCAGGTCCGCTTCCTCGCCCTGGCCAACGCCACCGTCACCGGCGGCAGCGTGTCCAGCTCGGGCGGCACCCTGCGGGTCACCGGCGCCACCAGCGTCGTCCTGCTGGTCTCCATCGGCTCCAGCTACGTCAACTACCGCAACGTCGGTGGCGACTACGGGGGCATCGCCCGGCAGCGCCTGAGCGCCGCCCGCGCCTCCAGCTACGACCAGTTGCGCAGCCGGCACGTCGCCGACTACCAGGCGCTGTTCGGCCGGGTGACGCTGGACCTGGGCCGCACCTCCGCCGCCGACCAGACGACCGACGTACGCATCGCCCAGCACAACAGCGTCAACGACCCGCAGTTCTCCGCGCTGCTGTTCCAGTTCGGGCGGTACCTGCTGATCTCGTCGTCGCGCCCCGGCACCCAGCCGGCGAACCTCCAGGGCATCTGGAACGACTCGCTGACCCCCTCCTGGGACTCGAAGTACACGATCAACGCCAACCTGCCGATGAACTACTGGCCGGCGAACACCACAAACCTGGCCGAGTGCCACAACCCGGTCTTCGACCTGGTCCGGGAACTCGCCGTCACCGGAGCGCGGACCGCCCAGGTGCAGTACGGCTCCGCCAGTGGCTGGGTCACCCACCACAACACCGACGCGTGGCGGGCCACCGCCGTAGTCGACGGCGCGTTCTGGGGCATGTGGCAGACCGGCGGCGCGTGGCTGTCCACGTTGATCTGGGACCACTACCTGTTCAACGGTGACATCGAGTTCCTGCGGACGAACTACCCGGCCATGAAGGGCGCCGCGCAGTTCTTCCTCAACACCCTGGTGACCGAGCCGACCCTCGGCTACCTGGTGACCAACCCGTCGAACTCACCGGAGCTGAGCCACCACGCGAACGCCAGCGTCTGCGCCGGCCCCACGATGGACAACCAGATCCTGCGCGACCTCTTCGACGGCGTGGCCCGGGCCAGCGAGATCCTCGACGTGGACAGCACCTTCCGGGCCCAGGTACGCGCCACGCGCGACCGGCTCCCTCCGATGAAGGTCGGCTCGCGCGGCAACATCATGGAGTGGCTCTACGACTGGGTGGAGACCGAGCCCAACCACCGGCACATCTCCCACCTGTACGGTCTCGCGCCCAGCAACCAGATCACCAAGCGCGGCACCCCGCAGCTGTTCGAGGCCGCCCGTCGTACGCTGGCGCTGCGCGGCGACGACGGCACCGGCTGGTCGCTGGCCTGGAAAATCAACTTCTGGGCGCGGATGGAGGAGGGCAAGCGGGCCCACGACCTGATCCGCTACCTCGCCACCACCGCCCGGCTCGCGCCGAACATGTTCGACCTGCACCCGCCCTTCCAGATCGACGGCAACTTCGGCGCCACCGCCGGCATCGCCGAGATGCTGCTCCAGAGCCACATCGGCGAGCTGCACATCCTGCCCGCGCTGCCGCCGGCCTGGCCCACCGGCCGGGTGACCGGCCTGCGGGGGCGCGGTGGGCACACGGTCGGCATCACCTGGGCGAACGGCGCGGTCACCGAGGTGCTGGTACGACCGGACCGCGCCGGCACCGTCCGCCTGCGGTCGCGGTTCCTGACCGGCACCGTCAGCGTCGTCGACACCGCCGACGGCACGGCACCCCGCGTCACCCGGGTCGAGTCCGACCTGATCGAGGTGACCGTGCAGGCCGGGCGCACCTACCGGGTCACCAGCACCGGCGCCACCACGCCGACGTTGGAGCAGAGCTTCACCAACGCCGGCATCACCAACGACAGCAACACCAACGTCGGCAACTTCGACGGCAACGGGGCCACCCTGTCGGCGCAGGCCCTGGCGCAGGCCGGCGCGAGCCCGGGCAGCACGGTGAGCCGCAACGGGGTGAACTTCCGCTGGCCCAACGTCAGCCCCGGCACGGCCGACAACGCCATCGCCTCGGGCCAGACCATCGGCATCAGCGGCACCGGCAGCACGCTCGGCTTCCTCCTCACCGGCACCTACGGGGCCGTGTCGGGCACCGGCACGGTGGTGTACGCGGACGGCACCCGCCAGACGTTCACCCTCAGCACCCCCGACTGGTACGGCGGCCCGGCGTCCGGCGCGACGGCCGCCATCGTGTCCGCGTACCAGAACCGGCCCAACAACGGTCGCCAGGCCACCGCCGCGTGCATCTACTACGTGGGCGTCACCCTGCAGAACAAGGCGGTGACCCAGGTCGTGCTGCCCAACATCAGCGCCCGGGCGGCGGCGAACGTGCCGACGATGCACGTCTTCGCCATCGCGATCGGAGCCTGACACCGGCTCGCGTCGCGCCGCCGGTGACGGCACGGTCACCGGCGGCGCGGCGTGATCAGTCCCGACTCGTACGCCCACACGACCAGCTGGGCGCGGTCCCGGCAGTGCAGCTTCGTCATGGCCCGGTTCACGTGCGTCTTGGCGGTCAACGGGCTGATCACCATGCGCTTGGCGATCTCGTCGTTGGTCAGCCCCCGGGCGACCAGCTCGACGATCTCCTGCTCCCGGGCGGTCAGCACGTCCCGACCGGCCGTCGGCACGGCCGGCGGTGGCCCGGCCACGAACTCGCTGATCAGCGTGCGGGTCACGGCCGGCGCGAGCAGCGCGTCGCCACCGGCCACGACGGCGACGGCCTGCAACAGGTCGACCGGGTCGGCGTCCTTGAGCAGGAAACCGCTCGCGCCCGCGCGCAGGGCGGCGAAGACGTACGAATCGAGCCCGTAGTTGGTGAGGATGAGGACACGGGTGGCGGCGAGGTCGGGGTCGGCGGCGATGCGCCGGGTCGCCTCGATCCCGTCGAGTCCGGGCATCTGCACGTCCATCAGCACGACGTCCGGGCGCAGCCGTCGGGCGAGCTGGACGGCCGACGCGCCGTCGGTGGCCTCGCCCACCACCTCAAGGTCGTCCTCGGCGGCCAGGAGGGCCCGGAAGCCGGCCCGCATCAGCGCCTGATCGTCGGCGAGCAGGACCCGGATCATCGGTGCGACCGCCCGCTCATGCCGGCTCCCGGAGCGGGAACGTGGCCCGCACCGTGAACCCGTGGTCGTCGTTGGCGGTGGCCGACAGGGTGCCGCCCAGCCCGGTGACCCGCTCGCGCATACCGCGCAGGCCCACCCCCGGTGTCGGGGGACGGGCCGGCGACGCCTGCCCGTCGTCGCTGACCGCGACGGTCAGCCCGGCCGGCGCGTACTCGACCAGGACGCGTGCGGTCGCGGCACCGGCGTGGCGGGCCACGTTGGTCAGGGCCTCCTGGACGACCCGGTAACCGGCCTGGTCGACCTCGTCCGGCAGAGGCCGTGGCCGGCCGGCGACGGTCACCTGGACCGGCACGCCGACCGCACGGGTCCGTTCGGCGAGTTCGTCGACCCGGTCCAGCCCGACGCGGTCGTCGTCGGGCGCGCGCAGGACGTCCAGGGTGGTGCGCAGTTCACGCATCGCGGCGGCGCTGGCCTCCTGGATCGCCAGCAGCGTGGCCGACGGCTCGTCGCCCTGCTTGCGGGCCAGGTGCACGGCGATCCCGGCCTGCACCTTGATCACCGAGATGCTGTGCGTCAGCGAGTCGTGCAGGTCGCGGGCGATCCGCAGCCGCTCCTCGCCGGCCCGCCGCAACGCCATCTCCTCGCGGGTGCGTTCGGCCTCGACGGCCCGCTGCTCGACCTGCTCCAGGTAGGCGCGGCGCTGCCGGCCCACCAGCCCGGCGACGTTGGCCGCCACGAACCAGCCCAGCAGCAGCGCCGTCCGCTCGACGATCAACTGGTTCGGACGGTCGACCGGCGCCACCGAGACGTCGCGGGCCAGGAAGCCACCGAGGAAGACCACGCTGGCCACGGCGGCCGCCGCCCGGTATCCCCGCCACGCGGTCACGTACACCACGCCGAGGACGGGGAAGGCGGCCGACACCCCCGAGTGCACCCGGACGTGCAGGGCCAGCATGGCGACGGTCACCACGCCCAGCGCGAGCACCGGATGCCGCCGGCACACCCCGAGCGCCGCGGCCATGACGAGGACCAGAGCGACGTCGAGCGCCCCGACCGTCGCGGCGTCCGGTGCGAGCGCGGCATTGCCGAGCAGGAGACCGCCGAGGGCGAGGCCGCTCAGGACGTACGGCAGGTGGCGGCGCATGGTCGCACTGTAGAGCCGACGCCCGCGCGGGAGCATCCCGCGCGCGCGGTAGTTCAGGCGTACCACGGTCGTGGTAGTTCGGCGGCGCGAAGTGTCTGCGCCGGCACGACGTCTTCGCGGGCCGCCGCCGCGAGCATCGACCGCATGACATACCGCTTCTTCACCCCCGTACCCGCCAGGTCGGCCACCGGCCGCACCGCGGCGGTCTACCAGCAGCTCCGCGAGGACTTCCTCGGACCGCTGCCCACCTTCCAGGCGCTCTCGGCCGTGCCCGAGGTGCTGGCCGCGACCTGGTCGCTGCTGCGCGAGGCCCTGCTCGCCGGCGGCACGTCCCGGGTCGACCGGGAACTCGTCGCGGCGGTGGTGTCCCGGGCCAACGGCTGTCAGTTCTGCCTCGACGCCCACGTCCTGCTGCTGCACGCCCTGGGCGAGCACGGGTTGGCCGAGGTCGTCGCGCGGGGCGAGACGCCGTCCGAGCCGAGACACGCCGAACTCGCCCGCTGGGCCCAGGCCAGCCGCAGTCCCCGCACGGGCGACTGGACGAGCCCGTACGGCCCCGAGGTCACCGGCACCCTGCTGGCGTTCCACTTCGTCAACCGGGTCGTCTCGGCGCTGCTCGACCCCGACCTGCTCCCCGGTGGCCTGCAACGCGCCCCGCTGGTGCGCTCGGTCGGGGGACGGCTGTACGCCAGGTCCGCGCGGGAGCCGAAGGAACCCGGACGCAGCCTCGGACTCCTGGACCCCGGACCGACGTCGCCGCCGGCCTGGGCCGGGGACAGTCCGGTGGGGATCGCGTACGCGTCGTTGCGGGAGGCCGCCACCCGGGGCGGCGAGCTGCTGGGTGACGTGGCCCGCCAGACCGTGACGGCCACCGTGCGCTGGGAGGACGGGCGGTTCCCGACCCGACCCGCGGACTGGGCCGTCGACCTGGTCCGGGACGTGCCCGGCCGGGACCGGGTCGGCACCCGGATCGCGTTGCTGGCGGCGTTCACGCCCAGTGCGATCAGCCCCGGCGACGTCGCCCTGTGGCGGCTGTCGCACCCCGCCGACGCCGACCTCGTCCGGATCGTCGCCTACGGGGCGATCACCGCCACCGACCACGTCGCCCAGGCGTCGACCTCGGCGCACCTCTGAGGAGCCCAGCATGCGAAAGGCATTCGTCGTCAGCAGCGGACTGCTCCTCACCGCGTTCGCCCTCCAGTTCGTCTTCGCCGCCGTCGGCGCGTTCACCAAGCCGGCCGGGCACGGCGCGTACGCCCTGCACAGCGTCAACGGCATGGCGGTCATCCCCGTCCTCACCCTGCTCACCGTCCTGCTCGCCGCGCTGGCGAAGGCGCCCGGCCGGCTTGTCGGGCTGGCGGTCCTGCCGCTCGGCCTGGTCGTCGTGCAGGCGCTGCTCGCCATGCTCGCCAACGCCGGCACCGACGCCGGCGGCGTCAGCACGCCGTTCGGCCTGACCATCGGTGGGCTGCACGCGGTCAACGGCATCGTCGCGGTACACGTCGTGGTCGGCGTCATGCGGGGAGCACGCCGGCTGGCCGCCGGGACGCCGACGGGCGACGCGGCTGTGGTCGTACCCCAGGGGGAGCCGGCATGACCACCGCCTCGCTGCTCGCGGCGGACCTCGTGCTGACGGTCCTGGCCGCCGCCGGCTGGCTGGGCGGCGGGGCCGCCGCGGCCGCCCGGCGTCGGCCCCTCGCCCTCGCGCTGGCCACCGTCGCGCTGCTCGCCACCCTCGCCCGCGCGACCACGGTGGTCGCGCTCGCCCGGGCCGGCTGGTGGTTCGCCGCCGAGAAGGTCGTCGTCGCCGCGCCGCTGTCGCTCGCGGCGGTCGTCGTCGCCGGGCCGCGGCTGGTGCGGGCCGCGGGCGACATCCGGTCCGTCGCGGTGCCACTCCTGTTCGCCGGGTACGCCCTGAGCGCCGCCCTGCTGGTGACGGTCCTGCACGGCTATCCGGTGTCGGCGTCGGCGGGGCTGCTCGCGGTCGCCGGGGTCGTCGCGGCGACGGCGGTCTCGTGGCGTCTGCTCGACGCACACCCGTCCCGGACGGTGTCCCGGGTGGCGGTCGCGGTGGCGGTCACGGCGCTGCTGGCCGGCACCGGGTTGGCCGTCACACCGGGGCCGGCGCCCGCCGCGCCGCACGAGCACGGGTACCCGCAGGCCCGGATCCCCGACCCACCCACCCGGCGGTTCACCCTGACGGCCGGCACCGCCACGGTGCGCGTCGGTGGTCACGACGTCGCGGCGTGGGCGTTCGACGGGCAGGTACCCGGACCGGAGTTGACCGCCACGGTCGGCGACGTCGTGGAGGTGACGCTGCGCAACCGGGACATCGGGCGGGGCGTCACCCTGCACTGGCACGGGTACGACGTGCCGAACGACCAGGACGCGCCCGGGCAGGGGCCGGCCCCCGTCGCGTGGCGACGGGGGCCGGGAGGTGGTGCGGTGGTGCCGATCAGCTCGTGCGACAGCTGATCGTCGGCCAGGTCCAGTTGCCGTTGGCCATGATCGTGATCCCGAAGTTGTTGCCGTTGCCGTTCGGGCGGGCGGTCACCGTCCCGCTGGTGCCGCTGACGGACGCGTTCCAACTGTTCTGGATGTACTGACCGCCGTTGAGGTTGAGGCTGACGATCCAGTTGTTGGTGCCGCTGACCGCTACGTTCAGGTTGAACCGGTCACCCCACTGCTGGCCGGCGGAGAGCGTCGCGTTGCAGTTGCCGCCGCCCGGGTTGCCGGTCGTCGGCCCGGAGGTCGGCCCGGAGGTCGGGTTGCCGCCGCCACCCTCGGACACGGTCACGTCGGAGCTGCCGGCGCTCTGGTAGCCCTCGGTCGCCATGATCTGGTACGCGTGGTTGGTGCCGAGGTTCAGGCCGGCGCGGGCCCAGGCGTCGAAGTGGTTGGCCGTCGTGATGGTGCCACTCGAGCGCTTGTTCTGGCGGACGCTCCAGTACTGGTAGAACGTCTGGTTGCCGTCGATCGACGGGGCGTTGGTCCGCAGGCTGCGCAGGATGTCGTAGGTGCCGCCGTCGGTGGTGACCGTGCCCAACCGGGTGGCGCCGTTGCTCGGGTTGTAGCTACCGAAGTTCTCCACCACGTAGTACTCGATGAGCGGGTTGCGCGTCCAGCCGTACAGCGCGAGGTAGGTGTTGTTGTTCCCCGGGTTGTAGTTGGCCGAGTAGGTGACCGTCCGGCGCGAGCCGGTGGCCCAGCCCTTGCCGCCGACCCAGTTGTTGGTGCTGCGGTCCCAGCTGCTGGAGTAGCGGCCGTTCTCGCGCAGCGTCATGCTGGCGTTGCCGCTGTCCTTCCAGAAGGAGAAGTAGTAGCCGTTGTGCGTGCCGGTCAGGCTCGAGGTGAGCGTCCGGTCGGCCTCGGCGTACGCGCTGGTGGCCGTGACCGCGACCGTGCCCGTGACGGCCAGGACGACCGCACAGGCGGCGCCGAGGAGCAGCCGTATCCGGCCGCGCCGCGGTGCTGCGGTGGGAGTGTGGTCGGTGTCGATCATGTAGGTGTTTCCTCCTCGTCACAGCTGGCGCGGGGCCAGCGGTGCGGTGCGACGCGGCGGGCTGTCGGCCGCGGAGTCGTACCGCGTGGTGGTGGTTGACCGGATGTCCCGCACCGCGACCGGAGGCGGCAGTCGCAGCGCGGACGGCGACGGCAATTGAGTGTCGTCGATGGCGACGGTATTGAGGCGGTCGTCCACTTGTCAACATTTTCCGGAAGCTAGACGGCAGCGATCATCGCGCTGGCAGGCTCGGATGAGGGTGCATCTTCCGAGGTCAGTAGTCGATCAGGGGCGGCGGCGACGAGGGTGGCGGCCACCTCCTCGCGGGACAACATCCGATGAATGTTGCTCGGAATTTCCGGAGACTTTCCGGACTGTGATTCGCCACGCCGACGCGTGGAATGGGGAAAACTTGATCCGTTCCAAAAAAGTGAGCTAGTGTGCAGCGCGTGATGTCCGACCTCGAAGCGCAGCTGAGAGGGGTCTCGTTACGAGTGACGCGACCCCGGCTGGCCGTGCTCGCGGTCCTGCGGGATCACCCCCACGTCGACACCGACACGGTGATCGCGCTGGTCCGGGCGGACCACCCCACCATCTCCCACCAGGCGGTGTACGACGTGCTGCGCGCGCTCACCGACGCGGGTCTGGTGCGGCGCATCCAACCGGCCCGCGCGACCGCCCGCTACGAGGCGCGGGTGGGGGACAACCACCACCATGTCGTGTGCCGCTTCTGCGGCGCCATCGCCGACGTCGAGTGCGCCGTCGGCCACGCACCCTGTCTCACCGCCTCGGACGACCACGGCTTCGTGGTCGACGAGGCGGAGGTCGTCTACTGGGGCACCTGCCCCGGTTGCGCGGCCGACCGCACCTCCCAGCGATCCGCCAGTTCGGAAGGAAGTACATGAGCGACACCCAGGACAACGCCCCCGCCAGCGCGCAGGGCGTGGACCAGAAGGCCGCGGCCGGCTGCCCGGTCGCGCACGACTCGGTGACCGCGCACGGCAGCGAGAGCGAGAACCCGGCGATCGACTCGCCGACCCCGAAGACCGGTGGTCGCCCGCGCACCAACCGGGACTGGTGGCCCAACCAGCTCGACCTGTCGGTGCTGCACGCCCACTCGCCCAAGGGCAACCCGCTCGGGCCGGACTTCAGCTACGCCAAGGAGTTCGCCAAGCTCGACGTCGAGGCCCTCAAGCGGGACATCACCGAGGTCCTCACCACCTCGCAGGACTGGTGGCCGGCCGACTTCGGCCACTACGGCGGCCTGATGATCCGGATGAGCTGGCACGCCGCCGGCACCTACCGCATCGAGGACGGCCGGGGCGGCGCCGGTGACGGTGGTCAGCGGTTCGCCCCGCTCAACAGCTGGCCGGACAACGCCAACCTGGACAAGGCCCGCCGCCTGCTGTGGCCGGTCAAGCAGAAGTACGGCCAGCAGATCTCCTGGGCCGACCTGCTCGTGCTCGCCGGTAACGTCGCCCTGGAGTCGATGGGCTTCAAGACCTTCGGCTTCGGCTTCGGCCGCGAGGACGTCTGGGAGCCCGAGGAGATCTTCTGGGGTCCGGAGGACACCTGGCTGGGCGACGAGCGGTACGCCTCCGAGAAGGAGATGACGCCCGGCGTCGGCTCGACCGAGATGGGCCTCATCTACGTCAACCCGGAGGGCCCGCGCGGTAACGCCGACCCGGCCGCGGCGGCGCACTTCATCCGGGAGACCTTCGGCCGGATGGCGATGAACGACGAGGAGACCGTCGCCCTCATCGCCGGTGGCCACACCTTCGGCAAGACCCACGGCGCCGGTGTCGCGGACGACCACGTGGGCCCCGAGCCCGAGGGCGCCCCGATCGAGGCGCAGGGCCTGGGCTGGCTGAGCACCCACGGCAGCGGCAAGGGCGCCGACACGATCACCAGCGGTCTCGAGGTGACGTGGACCGACGTGCCGACCCAGTGGAGCAACCGCTTCTTCGAGATCCTGTTCGGCTACGAGTGGGAGCTGACCACCAGCCCGGGTGGCGCGAAGCAGTGGGTCGCCAAGGACGCCGAGGCGATCATCCCGGACCCGTTCGACCCGTCGAAGAAGTACAAGCCGACGATGCTCACGACCGACCTGTCGCTGCGCGTCGACCCGGCCTACGAGAAGATCTCGCGGCGCTTCCTGGAGAACCCCGACGAGTTCGCGCTGGCCTTCGCCAAGGCCTGGTACAAGCTGCTGCACCGCGACATGGGTCCGATCGAGCGCTTCCTCGGCCCGTGGGTCGCCGAGCCGCAGCTGTGGCAGGACCCGGTGCCGGCCGTCGACCACGAGCTGGTGGGTGACGCCGACGTCGCCGCCCTCAAGGCGAAGGTCCTCGACTCGGGCCTCACGGTCGAGCAGCTCGTCTCCACCGCCTGGGCCTCCGCCGCCAGCTTCCGCAACACCGACAAGCGCGGTGGCGCCAACGGCGCACGCATCCGCCTGGAGCCGCAGCGCAGCTGGGAGGTCAACCAGCCCGAGCAGCTCGCGACGGTGCTGACCAAGCTGGAGGGCATCCAGCAGGAGTTCAACGCCGCCGGTGGGGCGAAGATCTCGCTCGCCGACCTGATCGTGCTGGCCGGCTCGGCCGCCGTCGAGAAGGCGGCGCGCGACGGGGGCGTCGAGGTGACCGTGCCGTTCCGGCCGGGCCGCACCGACGCCACCCAGGAGCAGACCGACGTCGACTCCTTCCGGGTCCTCGAGCCGCGCGCGGACGGTTTCCGCAACTACCTGCGCGCCGGCGAGAAGACCCAGCCGGAGGTGCTGCTCGTCGACCGCGCGTACATGCTGAACCTGAGCGCGCCGGAGATGACCGTCCTCGTCGGCGGCCTGCGTGCCCTCGGGAACAACGTCGGGGGTGCCGCGCATGGCGTGCTCACCGACCGGCCGGGCGTGCTCACCGGTGACTTCTTCGCCAACCTGCTCTCCCCGGGCACCCGGTGGAAGGCGTCGGAGACCGACGAGCACGTGTACGAGATCCGCGACCTGGCCACGGACGAGGTGAAGTGGACCGCCACCGCGGTCGACCTCATCTTCGGCTCCAACTCCCAGCTGCGTGCCCTCGCCGAGGTCTACGCCAGCCGGGACGCGCGCGAGAAGTTCGTGCACGACTTCGTGGCCGCCTGGACGAAGGTCATGGAGCTCGACCGGTTCGACATCGCCTGATCCCGCTCACCCGACGAGCCCCGGCCGAATCGGCCGGGGCTCGTCCGCGTTTCCCGGCGTAGCGGGCAGTGATCGTCGGACGAGTTTGCGATGCTGTGCCCGTCCAAGAGCCCACCAGCATGTGACGTGAAGGAGCACCGCGATGGCGAAGGTCATCTCCACGCTGTTCATCTCGGCCGACGGCGTGGCCGAGATCGACCCGGACTGGCACTTCCCGTACTTCGACGAGAACATGGGCCGTGCCGTCACCGAGGACTACGACACCTCCGACGTGCTGCTCATCGGCCGGGTGACCTACGACAGCTTCGCCGGGGCCTGGCCCGACCGGGAGGCCGCGGGTGGCGAGGACGCCGGGTTCGCCAAGCAGCTCGGTGACATCCGTAAGGTCGTCGTCTCCCGTCAGCCGCTGGACTTCTCCTGGCGCAACTCGGAGCTCGTCGCCGGTGACCTCGCCGAGGCCGTCGCCGCGCTCAAGGCCGACCCCGGGATCAAGGGCATCCTCATCCCCGGGTCGATCTCGGTCGTGCAGCAGCTCCTCGCCGCCGGGCTGGTCGACGAGCTGCGGCTGTTGGTGCACCCGGTGGCGGCCCGCAAGGGGCGTCGGCTCTTCGACGACGGCGACACCCCGTACCACCTGCGGGTCACCGCGACCGAGACGTTCCCGACGGGCGTGCTCCGCGTGATCTACGCGCCGACGGCGGCCCCCGGCGCGGTCGGCTACGACGAGGTCGTCGACCAGGTGCCCGCCGGCAACTGAGGCGGGGCCGGCCCCGCCGCCGTGGGCGACGGGGCCGGCCGCATCTGGTCGGGACGCCCGCTGGGGATCAGGCGATCGTGCAGGTCGCGCCGTTGAGGGTGAACGAACCCGGCCGCGCGGTGTTGCCGGTGTGCGTGGCCTGGAAGCCGACGGTCACCGACCCGTTCGGCGGAATGCTGGCGTTGTATGCGGCGTTGCGGGCCGTCACCTGGCCGGACGTGGGGGAGTAGGTCGCGTTCCAGCCCGAGGTGATGCTCTGGCCACCGGGCAGGGTGAAGACGAGCGACCAGCCGTTGACGGCACTTGTTCCGGTGTTGGTGATGGTGATGTTCTCGGTCAGCCCGTTGTTCCAGGCGTTGATCGCGACGCCCACCCGGCACGCGCCGGAACTCGGCGGCGGCGTGGTCGGGTTCGGCGGCGGGGTCGTCGGGTTCGGCGGCGGCGTGGTCGGGTTCGGCGGCGGGGTCGTCGGGTTCGGCGGCGGCGTGGTCGGGTTCGGCGGGGCGGTCAGGCCGAAGAAGGCGACGGCGGCGGCGGCCATGCCGCCGGACGGCAGGCTGTGCCCCGCGCCCTGGATGCTGTACGCCTCGATCTGGACGGTCCCGTTGGCGTCGGCGTACCGGCGGCGGTTCCAGTTGGCCTGCGGCGTGTCGGTGGAGGTGGGTGTCTGGCTGAGCCCGAACACGTTGGTCCACTGCTCGATCGTCTCCTGCAACAGCGAGAACGGGACGAGCGTGTCGCTGGTGCCGTGCCACAACTGCACCCGTGGGCGGGGGCCGGAGTAGCCGGGGTACGCCCCGCGCACCGCGTCACCCCACTGCTGCGGGGTCCGGTTCATGTTCCCGCCGGTGCACTGGCTGCTGCCGGGTGGGTAGTCCGCCGCGTTGGCGAAGCAGTTGTAGGGGACGCCCATGAACGCCGCGCCGGCCTTGAAGACGTCGGGGTAGAGGGCCAGCATGTGGTTGGTCATCATGCCGCCGGACGAGCTGCCGGTGGCGTAGACCCGGTCGGGATCACCGCCGTACTGCTGCTGCGCGTAGCGGATCATCGAGATGATCGACACCGGGTCGCTGCCGCCGCCACGGCGCTTGGCGGCGTCCGACCAGGTGTCGAAGCAGTTGCCGAAGCCGGCCTGCTGGGTCGCCGACGGGTAGATCACGATGAACCCGTACCGGTCGGCCTGGGCGGCGAACTCGCTGCCGGAGTAGAAACCGGGGCCCGACCCGCCGCAGCCGTGCATGGCCACCACGATCGCCGGCCGGGCCGGACGGTTGTCCGGCACGTAGACGTGCATGCGCATCCGGCCCGGGTTGTCGCCGAACGTGGTCACCTCGGTGAGCGAGGCGGCGTACGCGGGTTGCAGCGCGGGGGCCACCAGGCCGGCCGCCACCAGTGACGTGACCAGGCCGAGCAGCAGTTTCCTTCGGATTTTCACGGGGATGGCTCCTTCGATCACCTGTGCGGGGTGGGTGTGGGGTCACGCGCGTGGTGGTCACGGGTGCGCCCGTCTCCCGTGGTGATCGCGCCTCGCCCACTACGTGTGCTCGCCCTGTGCCCGGCTGCGTACGGCGTCGCGTAGCAGATAGTGTTCCTCGCGGTCGCCGAAGTGTCAATCGATGCATCTCGATCAGCGAGGACTGGTGCCGACGCCGCCGTCCGGGCGGTCCGTCTACAGTCGGTGCACCGTCCCTGAGTCGAGCCGGGAGCGCCTGTGGCAAACCCCTTCACGATCGAGGAGATCTATCCCGACGACGGGGACGAGCCGCCGCGGCTGCCCCGGCGGCAGGCCGGCAGCTCCCCGCAGGACCTCGCGGTGACCCTGCTGGCCGACTACACGCTGCGGACCCGGGCCCGGGTCCCGTCCGCGGCCCTCGTCGCGCTGCTCGCCGAATCCGGTGTGAGCACGGCTGGCGCGCGCGCCGCGATCAGCCGGTTGGCCCGGCGCGGCGTGCTGGAGGGCAGCCGGGAGGGTCGACGCAGCTCCTACCGGCTCAGCCGGGCCGCCGCCGCGAACCTGTCCAGCGGCGGGAGTTGGATCCTGGCCGCCACCACCGAGGTGCCCGCGTGGGACGGCTGCTGGACCATCGTCGCCTTCTCCCTGCCGCAGGACCGTGGCGCGCAGCGGCGGGCCCTGCGCGGCCAGCTCCGCTGGCTCGGCTACGCCCCCCTGTACGACGGGCTGTGGATCTCGCCGTACGAGCTGAGCCCACAGGGCCGGGCCCAGCTCGCCCGGTTCACCCCGGGCGCGGTCACGGTGTTCCGTGGGCGGCAGGCCGACCTCGACGCCATCACCCAGCGCTCCCCGATCGACGCCTGGGACATCGAGGCGATCGGCCGGCACTACGAGGAGTTCCTGCGACGCTGGACGCCCCTGGTGCCGCAGACGCGGTCGGAACGCGTCGACGGCGCGGCGGCCGTGCGAACGCGTACCGAGGTCATGGACACCTTCCGTCGCTTTCCCACCCTCGACCCGCGGCTGCCCCTGGACCTCCTGCCGACCGGATGGCTCCGGCGGCCGGCGCGGGAACTCTTCGAGGCCATCTACGACGGCCTCGCCGCACCCGCCGAGCGGCACGTCCGGGCGGTCGTCGCCCGGTTCGCCGAGGAGGCGCAGGACGGCATCCGGGCGCACACCGCCGCCGACATCCTCGCCGGAGTACGCGACGTCGAGACGGTCGAGGCAGCCGGGGGCTGTGCCTCCTGAGCGGTGTCGGCGGGCACCCGCCCCGCCGCCGACGTGTGTACCTTGTGGAGGACGCGCGACGATGGGGAGGCCGGATGACGTCGCACGGAGTTCACCCAGCGGCTACCGACCGGATCGACACGTCGGTCGCGCACCCGGCGCGCAGGTACAACTACCTGCTGGGCGGCAAGGACAACTTCGCTGCCGACCGGGCCTCCGGCGACGCCCTGGCGGCGGCGATGCCCACCATCCGGCTCGCCGCGGTCGAGAACCGGATGTTCCTGCAACGCGCGGTGCGCTTCCTGGCCCGGCGCGGTGTCCGGCAGTTCCTGGACATCGGGACCGGCATTCCGACCGCCGACAACACCCACGAGGTCGCGCAGGCCGTCGACCCGTCGGCCCGGGTCGTCTACGTCGACAACGACCCGATCGTCCTCGCCCACGCCCGCGCGCTGCTGTCCAGTACGCCCGAGGGGCGGACGGCGTACCTCGACGCCGACCTGCGCGCGCCGGACGAGATCCTCGCCCACCCCGACCTGCGCGCGACGTTGGACCTGACCCAGCCCGTCGCGTTGATGCTGGTGGCCATCCTGCACTTCGTCCGCGACGACGAGGACCCCAAGGGCATCCTCGATCGGCTCGTCGCCGCGCTGCCGTCCGGCAGCTACCTGGTCGCCTCGCACGTGACCTGGGAACATCTGCCACCCGCGGTCACCGCCGGGTTGGCCGCCAACAACCGCGACGGTCGCTTCCAGGCGCGCAGCACGGAACAGTTCGCGGCCCTGTTGGACGGGCTGGACCTCGTCGAGCCGGGCATCGTCTCGGTGGCGCGGTGGCACGCCGACGACGCGCCCCAGCCGCGTCCCTCCGTGCAGGACGTGTCGTTCAACGGCGCGGTTGCCCGCGTCCGCTGACGACCAGCGTCACCGTCGCTGACGGGCGACGCTCAGCGGGTCTTCTTTGTCGGCCGCTTGCGGGGCGGGGTCAGCAGGTCGGCGATCGCCGCGATCGCCGAGGGCACGATGCGGTAGTAGGCCCAGACCCCACGCTTCTCCCGCTCGATCAGGCCGGCCTCGGTGAGGATCCGCAGGTGATGGCTCACGGTCGGCTGGGAGAGGTTGAGCGGCGCGGTGAGGTCGGTGACCGAGGCCTCGCCGTCCGGGGCGGCCTGGATCAGGCTGAGCAGGCGCAGTCGGGCCGGATCGGCGAACGCCTTCAGCACCCCCGCAAGCCGTTCGGCGTCGGCGCGCTTGATCGGCTCACCGGCGAGGGGCGAGATGGCAGGCATGGCGGTATTGGCAGTTCCCACGACAGTCATCGTTCCACCAAGTTGGCGGATCGAGCGGCCGAACCGGACAAATCGCCGGACCTTTGGTGTGCTTCGCACGACATCGACGCGTTGGCCACCGCCAACGCGCTCTCCGGCGCGGTCACCGGAGAGCGCATCGCGCAGGCGTACGGGCTGTGTCGCGGCGGCGTGCCGACTCAGGCCGCCGCGAACTGCTCGCGGTGGTCGTGCGCGAACTCGGCGAAGGTCCGTGCCGGGCGGCCGGTCACCCGGGCGACGTCGTCGTTGGTGAAGTCGCCCCAGCCGTCGCCGTAGGCGACCCGGTACTCGGCGAGGACCTCCGCCGACCACTCGTCGAGGCCGGCGGCGAGGAGCCCGTCCCGCGTCTGCTCGGGGCTCTGCGGGACGTACCGCACCGGACGGCCGATCGTCCGGCCGATGTCCTGGGCCGCCTCGTCCAGGGTGATGCTCTCCGGGCCGGTGGGCGTGTAGATCATGCCCTGGTGCGGCCGTGGCGCGGCCAGGATCGCGGCCCCGACGGCGGCGATGTCCCGGACGTCGACGAGGCCGACCCGCGCCGCGCCGAAGAGTCCGTAGAGCTGCTCGCCGGCCAGCGAGCCGAGCAGGTTCTGCATGAAGTGACTCGGGCGCAGGATCGTCCAGGGGATGCCGGACGCCTGCACCTCCGCGTCGGAGAGCGCGTGCAGCCGGCCGTTGCGGGTGGGTGCGTCGTGCGCGGCGCCGATCGCGGAGAGTCGGACGATGTGCTGCACGCCGGCCTGCCGGGCGGCCCAGACCGCGTTCATGCTCTGGCTGGGCGCGATCGGTCCCATCGGGGTGAGCAGCCACAGGGTGCGTACGCCCTCGAATGCCGGCGTCAGCGTCGCCGGGCGGTCCAGGTCGCCGACGACGTACTCGACGCCGTCGAGCGCGGGTGCTCGTGACGGGTCCCGGACGAGCGCCCGCACCTGCTCGCTGCCGGCGAGTTCGCGCAGCACCTCCCGCGAGACCGTGCCGGTCGCTCCGGTGATCAGAATGGTCATGTCGTCCTTTCGGATTCTGGCGGGCCCGCTCGGGCCCGCTGGTCACCGGCACGACGTTATAGTCCAAAACTTGTACCGTCCAATGATTGGACCAAAATATGAAGCGCAGCACACGTAAGGAGCAGGACCCCGATCTCGGCATCCTGGCCGTGCAGCTCTCCGGGCGTGTCCAGCGGGAGATCTTCACCCGCGCCGCCCACGAGGGCTTCGACGACGTGCGACCCCGCCACGGCGCGGTCCTGGCCTACCTCGACCCGGAGGGGACGCGCCCCGGCGAGCTGGCGCGACTGGCCGGGCGCAACAAGCAGACAATGGGCGCGATCCTCGATGAGCTGGAGCGGCTGGGGTACGTCCGGCGTACTCCGGACCCGGCCGACCGCCGGGCGAAGCTGATCGTGCCGACCGAGCGGGGGCTGCGGCTCATGGCGGCGTCCGACGGCTTCGTGGCGGCGGTCGAACGGCAGCTCTCCGACGCGCTCGGCCCCGACCGGTATGCGCAGTTCCGGACCACGCTGCGCGACAGCCTGGCACAGCTGCCGCCGTCCGGCCACGACACCGAGGGCTGACCGCCCCGGACGCCGGGGCCGGCCCGTCCCGCGCGGGCGGTACGGGATCGGGCCGGACGGTCAGCTCCCGGCCGGCGCCGGGGAGACGGGCATGCTGCCGGTACGCCGACGCCGGGACGCCACGCCCGCGAGGACGTCGACGGCCAGGAAGGCCAGCAGGCTGAGACCGAACAGGGGCAATGCCCAACCCACCGCCACGGTCACCGCCGCGCCGAGCAGCACCGCCCACAGTGGCAGCCGACGTACGCCGCCCCGGGCCGGCGGGGCGCCCACGGGCGCGCGGCGGTCGGCTCGGGTCGGCCGCCGCTGCCACCACATCCGGTAACCCCAGACGACGACGCAGAGCAGCCCGAGGGCGAGCGCGGCGAGCAGGATCTGGTTGACCGGGCCGAAGAGCACACCCATGTGGGCCTGGATGCCAAGACCGCTCAGCTTCGCCAGCAGGGGCCAGTCGGCGAAGTCGCTGCGGGCGGTGATCGTACCCCCGGTGGGGTCGACGGCGACCCGGTCCTTCGCGACCGGCCAGGTATTGTCGATCTGCGTGACGGTCCACGCGGTGCCCGGCTCCGCTGCCGGGGTCATTTCGACCGGGCCGGAGAGGCCGGCCGTACGAGCAGCCCCCAGGACCCGGTCGAAGGCCGCCGGGTCGACGACCCTGTGCGCCGGGGCGTCGCCGTGGTGGTGACCGCCACCGGTCTCGGCGGGGACAGCGGTGAGGCTGGTGGAGATCTCGGGGGAGCGCGCGTCGAGGGCGTCCAGGCCGGCGCCGAAGGTGGCGCCCGCGTAGCGCGACCAGGTCAGCCCGGTCACCGAGAGGAACAGCAGGCCGACGACGAGCCAGACGCCGGTCGTGGCGTGCCAGCCCCGGGTGCGGCGCACACCCCTGGCGGTGGACAGATTCGGCACGAACAGATGCCGGGCGGCGGACCGGGAGGCGCGGCGTCGTCGCCACCACAGGAGCAGCCCGCCCAGGGCGAGGACCCAGAGCCAGCTCGCCGCCAGCTCCGAGTAGTGCCGGCCCACCACGCCGAGGTGCAGGTTGCGGTGCAGATCATCCAGCCAGGTGGTGGCCGGCGTGGAGCCGAACCAGGTGGTCAGCTGACCCCGGACCTCGGCGGTGTACGGGTCGACGTAGACGGTGTGCACCTTCTCGCCGAGCTCCGGCAGGGCGAACGCCACCCGGGTGGTCCGGTCGCCGTCCCCGGGTTGGACGGTGGCGACGCTGCCAGTCGGGTGTGCGGCGCGGGCGGCGGCGATCTGGTCGGCGAGGGGGAGTGGACGCTCGCCGCGAGCGTCCACGGTCAACCGGTCGCCGTAGAGCGCGCCGTCCACCTGGGGCGCGACCGTGTAGGCGAGCCCGGTCAGCGCGGCGACCACGAGAAACGGCGCGACGAGGATGCCGGCGTAGAAGTGCAGCCGGACCAGCAGCGCGCCGAACGGCGAGCTGCGCCGGGCCGGCGGGGTCGAGGGTTCCGCCGGGGTGGACTCCTCCGGCATCGGCGGGCCGGACAGCTCGGTCAGTGACATGTCTGGTAGTCGTGACATCGGCCGGTGTGGTTCCCGCCACTTTCCGGATCGGATCGGTGGCGCGGCGGCGTGGCCGCGGTCAGGGCAGATCGATGGTGTACTCGGCGGTCTGCACCCTGCCGTCGACCTGGAAGTCGAAGAAGGCCCGGTACCGGCCGGCACTGGGGACGGTCAGCCAGAAGGCCACCGCCCCGTCGACGAGATCCTGCTCCGGGTGCACGTGCACGTACCCGAGATCACCCTCGCGGACGACGACCAGGTGCCCGTACGCGCCCAGGTACCGCTGCGGCTGCACCGGGCCGGTGGCGTTCGCGCGGGTGATCTGGAAGCGCACCGGCGCGGTCACCCCGGCCGTGGGCGTGCCGGTCATCGCCACCGTGAACGCCCCGGCCGTCGCCTGCGCCTGGGCCGGTGGCAACGCGGCCGGCGCGTACCCGCCCGGTACGTGGTGGTCGACGCCCAGCACGAGGGGGATCTGCCGGCCGTCGGGCGCGTCGACGGAGAAGTCGGCGAAGACGCGGTACCCGCCGGGGCGGGCCAGGGTCAGCGGGACGCTCCAGGTGCCGTCGGCCGCCATGGTCGGATGCAGGTGCTGGTAGCCGCCCAGGTCGCGACCCACCACGATCATGTGCAGGGGCTTGTCGTGGACGACGGCGAAACGCGTCACCGGCTGCCGGTCCGTCCCGACGATCCGGAACCGGTAGTCGGCGCGTACGCCGCTCGGTTGGGACCGCTCCAGGGGCTGCAACGTGTACCCGCCGGCGCTGACCGTCGTCCCGGCCGCCAGGGTCTCACCCGCGCCGGTGTCCCCCGGGTGCGAGTGCGGCCCGGTTCCGGGGGCGTGGTCGTGCCCGACCCCCGCCGAGAGGGCGGAACTGGACGACCCGCCGCCGGGAGGACCCGCCGGCCGCCGCGCGTCGCCGGCCGGGGACGCGTCGTCCGCACCGATGCGGGCGAGGCCGAAGCCGGCCAGCAGCGCCGCCACCAACCCGCCGACGAGCAGCGCCAGGTGGGCGTTGGTGAGCCGTGCCCCTCGTACCAACGAGGTGTCGTCGGGCTCGGGCCACGACGGTTCGGCGGACGCCCCGCGGCCGGGAGCCACCGGGGCCGGCGCGGACGCCACCCTGACCCGGCTGCGCGCGGCGGGCACGACGTCGCCGCGCGGTCGGCCTGCGCTCTTGCCCTTGCGACCGCCGCCCGACCGGGCCGCGGCCCCGCGCCGCCCGGCGGGCGTCTTCGACCCACGGGCCCGGCCCGAGGCGCTGCCGGCGGCGGGGGAGCGCCGACGCCAGGTGACGTACCCGGCGATGGCCGCCAGGGCGGCCACCGCGCCGCCGATCCAGAGCAGGACGCCGGACCCGCCCTCGTCGTCGGAGGACGCCGCCGCCGGTGCGGAAGGCGCGACTGGCGACCCGGTGGGCGCGGCCGACGCGGCGGGCGTCTGGCCCGACGACGAGTGCTGCTCGATGGCCGCCAACAACGCGGGGTCCGGCTGCTGGGTGGGTGGCTGCCAACCCTGCGGCGCGGCGGTCGCGCGGCCGGCGTAGCGGAAGGTCATGGTGCCGCGCACCGCGTCGCCGTCCGAGGCCACCGACAGGTAGCTCACCGAGTACTGTCCCGCCGCCGGTAGGTGCGCGACCGAGACCACCGCCGGAAAGCCGGTCGTGTACTCGCGCGGCTGGAACTGCCCGTCCACGAGAAAGTACTCCCGTACCGGTTTGGTCAGCGGCTTCGGCTCCCCGTGGGTCCACCCGTTGTCGACGCGTACGCCGTTCGGCGCGGTGATCGTGAAGTACGCGTTGGCGCTGACCTTCTCGGTGAAGTACAGCGCCACCGTCGGCAACGGGTCCTTGACGGTCGCGCCGTCGGCCGGTGTGGACATCGCGAGCGTCCCGTGCGCCGCCGCGGGGTGTGCGGACGCGAGCAGGGTGACCGCCGTGGCGAGGGCGAGCGCGAGCAGGCCCGGGACCAGCCGGCCGAAGCTCTGGGGGAGACGACGCATCTGAATATCCTCGCCACGGCGAGGCTTTTTTCAAGAGGAGCCGATCTTTTTTCACGAACGAAGAAAGGCGGTGATGCCCCGTCCGAATCACCCCGCGTCGTTTCGACCCCCTCCGGTCGGGTTAACCGCACAGTTGGGGTGACGCCGGGTTCGTCCGAGACGGGCGGTTGGACCGATGGGCGCACGTACCGATCGTCGGAGGGAGGACCACGTGGTGGACCGGATCGCGGATCCGTGGGGTGAGCGGACCGGCTACGGGCCGGGGGAGCGGTGGCCGGTGCGGGTCGACCGGTTCCTCGACGGCGACCTGACCGACGACGACGTCGACCGGTGGGTCCAGTCGGCCTCGGTGCTGCACTCCAACGGAGACGCCATGGACATCGCGGTGCGCGGCGACCGGATCGTGGGGGTACGCGGACGGGCGACCGACCGGGTCAACCACGGGCGGCTCGACCCGAAGGACCTGTACGGCTGGCAGGCCAACCACAGCGCCGACCGGCTGACACGACCGCTGGTGCGCGACGGTGACCGCCTGGTCGAGGCGGACTGGGACACCGCGATGGGCCGGATCGTCGACCGCTCGAAGGAGCTGCTGAGTGAGCCCGGCGGCTGGGGCCGGTTCGGCTTCCACACCAGCGGGCAGCTGTTCCTGGAGGAGTACTACACCCTCGGCGTGCTCGGCAAGGCCGGCCTCGGCACCCCGCACATGGACGGCAACACTCGGTTGTGCACGGCGACGGCCGCGGCGGCGCTGAAGGCCAGCTTCGGCACCGACGGGCAGCCCGGCTCGTACACCGACGTGGACCACTGCGACGCGATCGCGCTGTGGGGCCACAACGTCGCCGAAACCCAGACGGTGCTCTGGATGCGGATGCTGGACCGGCGGCGCGGGCCGAACCCGCCCGCGATGCTCGCCGTCGACCCCCGCGCCACCCCGGTCGCCCGGGAGGCGGACGTGCACCTCGCCGTCCGCAACGGCACGAACGTCGCCCTGATGAACGGGTTGCTCCGCGAGATCGTCCGGCGCGGATGGTACGACTCCGACTACGTCGACGCGCACACCCTCGGCTTCGCCGACCTGTGCCGGATCGTCGACGGCTACCCACCCCGCCGGGTGGCCGACATCTGCGACGTCCCGGCGGCCGACGTGGAGCGGGCCGCCGAGCTGCTCGGCACCTCCCAGCGGCTGCTGTCGACCGTCCTACAGGGCTTCTACCAGTCCAACCAGGCCACCGCCGCCGCGTGCGCGGTCAACAACCTGCACCTGGTCCGCGGCATGATCGGCCGCCCCGGCGCCGGGATCTACCAGATGAACGGCCAACCGACGGCCCAGAACACCCGCGAGGCCGGGGCCGACGGCGACCTGCCGGGCCTGCGCAACTGGGACAACGAGCAGCACGTCGCGGAGCTGGCGCGGCTGTGGAACGTCGAGGTCGACACCATCCCGCACTGGGCGCCACCGACGCACGCCATGCAGATCTTCCGGTACGCCGAGCAGGGTTCGATCAAGCTGCTCTGGATCAGCGCGACCAACCCGGCTGTCTCGCTGCCCGACCTGGCGCGCATCCGCCGGATCCTGGCACAGCCGGGCCTGTTCGTGGTGGTCCAGGACCTGTTCCGGACCGAGACCGCCGAGCTGGCCGACGTGGTGCTGCCCGCCGCCACCTGGGGTGAGAAGACCGGCACCTTCACCAACGTGGACCGCACCGTACACCTCTCCGAGAAGGCGGTCGATCCGCCCGGCGAGGCCCGCGCGGACCTCGACATCTTCCTGGACTATGCCCACCGGATGGACTTCCGCGACCGCGACGGCGCGCCGCTGATCGGCTGGACCACCCCGCAGGAGGCGTTCGCGGCGTGGCAGGAGTGCTCCCGGGGCCGGCCCTGCGACTGCACCGGCATCACCTACGAGCGGTTGCGCGGCGGCTCGGGCATCCAGTGGCCCTGCACCGACGAGCACCCCGACGGGACCGAACGGCTCTACGCCGACGGGGTGTTCAACACCGACCCGGACTACTGCGAGACGTACGGCCAGGACCTGGCCACCGGGGCCGAGTTCACCGAGTCCGAGTACCGGGCCAAGGAACCGGGCGGACGGGCGTTCCTGCACGCCGTGGACTACCAGCCGTCGCCCGAGGTGCCCGACGAGGAGCACCCGCTGCTGCTGGGCACCGGGCGTACCGTCTACCAGTTCCACACCCGTACCAAGACGGGCCGGGCCCCGCAGCTCGACGCCGCCGCGCCCAACGTGTGGGTCGAGCTGAACCCGGCCGACGCCGACCGGTTCGGCATCGGCGAGGGCGACCTGGTGGCCGTCGAGAGCGCGCGCGGCGCGGTCCACGCGCGGGCGAGGCTCTGCGGGATCCGTCCGGGCGTGGTCTTCCTGCCGTTCCACTACGGCTACTTCGACCAGGACCCGTCCGACCGGACGCCCCGTGCCGCGAACGAGCTGACCATCACCGCCTGGGACCCGGTCTCGAAGCAGCCGCTGTTCAAGGTGGCGGCGGTGGCGGTGCGCAAACTCGCCGACGGAGGAGGGGCGCCCTCGCCGGCCCCCACGGTCGGTGGCAGCCAACCCGCCCCTGGGGTCGCCGCGCCGCCGACCGTCGGAGGACCGACCGCCCAGGCCACCAGCCGGAAGGAGTGAGGAGTGCACCTCGCCCACTACCTCGGCCTGCTACACCGGGCCCAGACGAACCTCGCCGACGCGTTCCGGCAGGTCGCGGACGCGCACGCGGACGAGCCCGACATCCGGCACCTCTGCCAACGGCAGGCCGAGCGCTGCGACGCGCACGCCGAACGGCTGCGGCCGTTCGCCGACCGCTACGCCGAGGAAGCGCCCGCCGAACCGGACCGGCTGCACTCGGAGCTGTTCGGCGGCACCCGCACCGGCGGCCTCGGACTCCTTCGCGACCTGCAGGATCTCTACCTGATGGCGGCCGAGTGCGACATCACCTGGACCGTCGTGGGCCAGGCCGCCCGGGGCGTCCGCGACCGCGACCTGATCGAGACGGTACGGGAATGCGAGGGCGAGACGGCGATCCAGCTCAAGTGGCTGCGTACCCGGATGAAGCAGGCGGCCCCGCAGGCCCTCGTCGTCGCCGACTGACCGAGCCGCCCGACCGACCCCGTCCCGCGGGGCGCTGGCGTGCTGCCACGCAGGACGGGGTCGGGGTGTCAGCTGGCGGTACAGGAGCGGATCTGTGGCCGTGCGCTGCTGTTGCCGTTGAACATGGTGGTGAAGCCGAAGGTGTTGCCGCTGCCGTTGGACCGCACGGTCATCACCGTGCCGCTGCTGTCCCAGGTGGCGTTGCCGTTCCAGACGGTGGAGACCCGCTGCGGCGAGGTGAGGGCCACGACCACGGTCCAGGTGTTGCTGCCGCTGACCGTCACCGACGTGTTGTACCGGTCGCCCCACACGTTGGTGGTCGACGCGGTGGCGGTGCAGGATCCCCCGCTGGGCGGCGGGGTCGTCGCGCTGGGCGGCGGCGTGGTGCCGCTCGGCGGCGGGGTCGCCCCGTCCGGCGCGACCGCCCGGCCGGTGGACGGCGAGATCATGCCCGGGCAGAGGTTGCGGCTGGTCAGGTTGGCCATGATCTGCCCGATGGCGTCCCGGGTGTTCTGGATGCCGTCGTGCATGAGGATGACCTGACCGGCCTGGAGCCGGCTGGCGTTCGACACGATCTGGCTGACGCTCGCGCCGTTCCAGTCCTGGGAGTCGACGTCCCAGATCACCTGCCGCATCCCGAGCGAGGAGGCGACCGACTGGAGGGTGGAGTTGGTCTCCCCGTACGGGGGGCGGAACAACTGGGGTCGGACGCCGGTCGCCGACTGGATGGCCGAACTCGTCTGGGACAGGTCGGACTGCATCTGGGACTGGCTCATCGACGTCATGTGGGCGTGGTTCCAGCTGTGGTTACCGATCCACATGCCGGCGGCCACCTGCGCCTGCGCCGCCGACCGGTTGTTCTGTACGTTCTGCCCGACGTTGAACATGGTGGCCCGTACGCCGTTGGCGCGCAGCACGTTCAGCAGGGCGCTGGTGCTGCCGGTCGGACCGTCGTCGAAGGTGAGGCCGACGTAGCCGTTGCAGGTGGCGGCGTTCGACGGGGTGGCGGTGGCCGCGACGACGATCCCGCAGGCCGCGGCGGCGGTGACGAGGACGGACAGCGCCGCCCGTAGTGGCCTGGACCGTACGAGCGCGCCAGTGGAGACAGTGCTCATCTGTGCCCCTTCTACCGGCCCGGTCCCGTCCCGGTGTGGAAGGAGAGCACGGTCCGGACGTGTGGGTGGTGGGTGGGGAGATCGACGACGACCGCACGGACACCGATCCGCATCGATCGCAGTGGATCGGAGTATCGCAGCGAAAATTTGAGGACGTCAACAAGTTCCGGAAGCCCTCCGGGAGCGCTGCGGGGCGTCGCGGAGCGTTCATCCCGGCACGGAGCAGTGGCGATCCACCTGCGGCGACGCACGCCCCACCGGCAGGTCGGCCGCCGGAGGCCGAGCACGGATCACGGTGGTCCGGAAATTCATCGGAACTATCGGCGTCGATCAAACGTCTCAATGAGTGCCACTGTCGTCGGTTGTGAGTTCAATCGCCTGGCCGGTGCCGGAGACCAGTAAGGACAACCGTTCGGTGGCCCGAGACGGGCGTCTGACCTTTCGCAAAGTTTCCGAGAAGCGTTGACATCACGCTTGCGACGTACCAATACTTTCGCCACCGACGGACCTCGATGAGCGTCGATCAGGGTCGCCCACGGCGACCCGAACGCCGGCCGCCGATGGCGGGGCGGGTCGGCCGACGCCATCGCGTCGCACGACGTCGGTGCGCGCAGGAATCCACTCCGCCGGGAGGCCCGCCCGGTCGGGTGGAGACTGCGCTGCGGGGCCGCCCGGAGCGGCGGACCGGGCGGTCCGGCTCGGCGCCGACAGGCGCTGGTGGCGCGGCGGTTGCTGGGCCGCCGCGCCACGCCGCCACCGCCACCCACCGCACCCGTGCCCGCTCCGACGCGCGCGGGCCCTGTTGACGGGATTTGTCCTCGATCGAACGACATCGTTGACATGTGTCGGGAATCCATCTTTGATGGTCGATGTTGCTTTCTCGTCGGTCTGGTCGGGCGCTGGGTCGCCCGGCGTGGGGTCGGGCCGGTCGATGCCCCGACCTTGGAGGACGGATGAGCATTTTCGCGCGGCTCAGACCACGACGGCTCCTGCCGCCGGTGACCGTGGCAGTGCTGGTGGCGGTGACGCTCGGCGTGCCGGCGTCGGCGGCCGGTCCGTCGACAATCGTCGGCGCGGCGTCGAACCGGTGCCTGAACGTGGTGGGCGGCGGCCGGACCGCCGGCACCGGGATCAACGTCTACGACTGCGGCGGACAGGCCAGCCAGGCGTGGACCCTCACCGCGGCCGGCGAGTTGCGGGTGTACGACGCCACGATGTGCCTGGACGTCGTCGGCCAGGACACCACCGCGCCGGCCGCCGTCCAGATCTACGGCTGCACCGGCGGCGCGAACCAGCGCTGGCGGATCACCACCAACGGGACCATCGTCGGCGTCCAGTCGGGGCTCTGCCTGGACGTGACGGGCGGCGGCACCGCCAACGGCACGACCGTCGGCCTCTGGACCTGCAACGGGCAGACCAACCAGCGCTGGACGTCGTCGTTCGGCAGCGCCGACAGCCAACCACCCACGCCGCCCGGCAATGCCCGGGTCAGCGGTCTGACCTGTAACTCGGTGACGTTCGCCTGGAACGCCTCGACGGACAACGTGGCGGTGGCGTACTACGACATCTACCACGACGGCCAGCTGATGACGTCGGTGAGCGGGAGCAGCCTCTCCGCCAACCTCACCGTCGTGCCCGGCGCGACCTGGGGCCTCTACGTCAACGCGCGGGACGCCGCCGGCAACGTGTCGCAGGCCAGCTCCACCGTGACGATCACCCCGCCGCAGTGCCAGGCCGACACCGTGCCGCCGAGTACGCCGACGCAGCTCACCGGCACCGCCTCGGGCACCACCGTGACACTGCGCTGGACCGCGTCCAGCGACAACGTCGGGGTCCGGGCGTACGACATCTACCGCGGTGGCGTGAAGATCGGCGCCGTCACGGGCGCTCCGCCGGTGACCACCTTCACCGACAGCGGCCTGGCGGCGAACACCACCTACCAGTACCAGGTGGCGGCCCGCGACGGGCAGGACAACGCCTCCGGGCGCAGCGCCTCCGTAGCGGTGAGCACCGGTGCCAGCTGCGCCAACCCGGTGTGTACGGTGCGCCAGGTCACCACCGACACCGACGTTCCGTGGGGGCTGGTGACGCTGCCGGACGGGACCGTCCTCTACAACCGACGCGACGCGCACGACATCATCCAGCTCGACCCGGCCACGGGGGCGAAGACCACCGTCGGCACCGTGCCGAACGTGCAGAGCACCGACGGCGAGGGTGGCCTGCTGGGCCTCGCGATCTCGTCGAGCTTCGCCAGCGACCGGTGGCTCTACATCATGCACACCTCGCCGAGCGACAACCGGATCGTGCGGATCAAGCTGGAGAACGGCCGGCTCACCACCGCCGGCGAACAGGTCCTGCTCACCGGGATCCGGCGCAACAAGTACCACAATGGCGGCCGGCTGCGCTTCGGCCCGGACGGCAAGCTCTACGCCAGCACGGGCGACGCGCAGAACGGCGCGTACGCCCAGGACCGCGCCAGCCTCGAGGGCAAGATCCTGCGACTCAACCCGGACGGCAGCGTGCCGGGTGACAACCCGTTCGGCAACTACGTGTGGAGCTACGGGCACCGCAATCCGCAGGGGCTCGCGTTCGACTCGCAGGGTCGCCTGTGGGAGCAGGAGTTCGGCAACTCGATCATGGACGAGACGAACCTGATCACCAAGGGCGGGAACTACGGCTGGCCGGCCTGCGAGGGCACCAGCGGCACCTGCGGCACCGCCGGTTACATCGCGCCGGTGCGCACCTACCCGACCGCCGAGGGCTCCTGCTCGGGCATCGCGATCGTGCGCGACGCCCTCTACGTCGCCTGCGCTCGCGGCGCGCGGATGTACCGCGGCGTGATCAGCGGCAGCAGCCTGACGAACGTGCAGACGTACTTCAGCGGCACCTACGGTCGACTGCGCACGGTGGAGCCGGCCCCGGACGGGGGTCTGTGGCTGACCACCACCAACTCCGGTGACAAGGACAGCACCCCGAACAACAGCAACGAGCGCATCCTGCACGTCACCCTCGGCGGCTAGCCGGGCGTTCGCCGACGGTCACCGGATCGACACGGTGACCGTCGGCGGACCTCGGGCGTCTCCGGGGTTCGGCGAGCGTTCACGTTCCGCTCGCGGCGAGGTCATCGGGGGCGGCCCTGACCCACCTAGCGTGACCAGGGAATCCGCACCTGAAGAGCTGAGGTTTTCGCACCATGTCCCTGCGTCACATTCTGGCCGGCCTCGTCGTCCTGCCCGCGCTCGCCGTTCCGGCGACCGCGCACGCGTCGACCGTCGACGGCGCCACCGCGCTGCTCCCGCAGAAGACCCACTTCGACCTCCAGGCGCACCGCGGTGGCATCGGCATGACCACCGAGGAGTCGCTGGAGGGCTTCGGCAAGGCCCTGCGCCTCGGCGTCACCACCCTGGAGATGGACACCCAGATCACCAAGGACCAGAAGGTCGTCGTGAACCACGACCGTCAGGTCAGCGCGCAGAAGTGCGCCGACACCGCGCCGGTCGTGGCCGGTGACCCGATGTACCCGTACGTCGGCAAGTACCTCAAGGACCTCACCCTGGCCCAGGTCAAGACCATGAACTGCGGCTACCAGCAGCTCCCCGGCTTTCCCGAGCAGGAGCAGGTCGAGGGCTTCCGCATGGTCGAGTTGAAGGACGTCCTCGACCTCGTCAAGAGCTACAAGGCGAAGCAGGTCACCCTCAACATCGAGACGAAGGTCGAGGCGGGAGCGCCGGAGCAGACCGCGCCCCGCGAGCTGTTCGTCCGGCGGGTCTTCGAGGAGATCCGCGCCTCCGGCATCGAGAAGCAGGTCACCATCCAGTCCTTCGACTGGGGCGCGCTGAAGGAGATGCACCGGCTCGCGCCGACGTGGCCGCTGGTGGCCCTGACGAACTACGACTTCCTCCAGGTCGGTAAGCCCGGCGCGTCCCCCTGGCTCGGCGGGATCGACGCCGACGACTACGACGGTGACTTCGTCAAGGCGGCCGCCGCCATCCCCGGTGTCACCGCGCTGTCGCCGAACTACGGCTTCCCGCAGAACGGCACCATCGCCGATCCGACCTTCCGCTTCTACCCCGACGCCACGATGGTCGCGGAGGCGCACGCCCGTGGTCTGAAGGTCATCCCGTGGACCTGCGACGACCCGGCCACCGTGTCCGCGCTGATGGACATGGGTGTCGACGGGATCATCACCAACTACCCGAACCGGGTGCGGGCCATCATGGCCGAGCGCGGCATGCGCCTGCCCAAGAGCTACCAGCCCCGCCACTGATCTCGGGCCGCCCCGATCCGTGAACCGTCACCGTGATCGGGGCATCCAACTCTGTGACAGGTGAAATCACGGAGAAGGGACGCCCATGCGCTACCGGACGCTCGCCTCGATGGCATTGAGCCTCAGCATGATCACTGCCTGCGCTCCGGCGACGGAGCGGCTCGACGGCGACGCGGCACCCGCCGGCTCCGCCTCGCCGAGTGCCAGCGCGGCGGACCCCTCGGCGTCGAGCGCTGCCGCGACCGGCAGCCCGCGGCCGAGCGGGTCCGCCAGCCGCACCTCCGGCCCGACCGCCTCGGCCACCCCCACCTCGGGGTCGGGCGCGCAGCCGACCGGGATCCGACGGACCGACTGGCCCAACGCCGTCATCCGTGACCTGAGCTTCTGCGGCGAGTCGGACGACAGCGTCCGATTCCGCAACGGCTCGAACGGCTTCGACGTGCCGTGCACGATGCTGCCCGGCGGCGCGCGCCCGGTGTACGCCGAGTTCGTGGTCGAGGAGCCGGCGAACGCGCCGTCGAGGGAGGACGCGCTCGTGCTGGTGGAACTGGGCAATCCCGGGGCCGCGCGCCGGCAGGCGCTGGTGCCGGTCCAGCTCTCCGACGACGGCCGAGGGCTCCAGGCGTACCCGGTCATCCAGGGGGACGCGCCCAGCGCGGACGGTCAGCAGGTCATGAGGTTCACGTCGTACCGCGTGGTGGGCGAGCACGTGGAGGCCACCGTCCGTCGCCTCGACGGCGGCAGCGAGACGCGCCGGTGGCGCAAGGTCGACTTCGCCGGCAACTGGGAGAGGTTCTAGCCGTGCGCGACCGACGGCCCGTCCACCCGCAGGGTGTCCAGGACCTCGTCGGTGCGGTCGGCCCCGCCGGTCTGTCTGACCTGGACGTAGACGCCGAAGGCGTCCTCGGGCGCCAGCAGGGTGACCTCGCTGAAGGACATCGTGGTGCCGCCGCATCCCGACCAACGCCCGACGCTGCCGCGCAGGGCGCCGACCGTGACCGGGCGATCGGCCGCGCGGGTGCACCCACCGTGGTCCGGCAGGGCCGGCCGTCCGGTCCGACCGGCGAGCGACGGGCTCGCCCCGACGAAGACCCCGGACGTCACGCTGCCCACATCGGGCCAGGCGACGAGATCCGGGCCGACGAGCAGGCCCGGGGCCCGGCCGGCGGCCAGACCGACCACGGCCGGGTTCCAGCCGCGGTCGCGCACCTGCCGGGCCCAGCCGTCGGGTACGGCGATCGACAGCGCTCCGGTGACGTCGCTCACCCGCGTCCAGCCGTGTGGTGCGAGCGGAATCGGGGTCGAGCCCGCCACGACCAGCGTCACCGCCGCGACGCCGACGGCGGCCACGGACCGCAGGACACGCCGCAGTCCCGGGCGTGCCGGAGCCGGTGTCGCGGCGAGCACCTCCTGGAGAGCAGCGGCGTACGCGGTGGCGGTCGGCCAACGGCGGTCCCGATCGGGTTGCAGGGCCCGGCGTACGACGCGTTCGACGGCGGTCGGCAGCCGACGCGCGACCGCCGGGGACTGGCCGGGCGGGCCGCCGGTCAGCATGTGGTGGGTCAGTGTGCCGATCGAGTAGATGTCGGCCCGTTCGTCCAGTCCGCCGTTCGCGAGCTGTTCGGGTGCCATGTAACCGGGCGTGCCGGCGACGAGGGTGAGGCCGGAGGCGTGCGCGAGCGTCTTCGCCAGCCCCAGATCGGCCACCAGCACCCGGCGATCCGACCGGGCGGTGTCGAAGAGGACGTTGGAGGGCTTGAGGTCGCGGTGCAGCACGCCGCTGTCGTGCAGGACCGCCACCGCGCGGGCGATGTCGACGGCGATGCGCAGCGCCTCGTGGACCGGGAGCGGACCGTGGGCCAGACGGTCGGCGAGCGAACCGCCGTCGGCGTACGTCATCACCAGGTACGGCCGTCCGTCGGGCAGCTCGCCGACGTCCAGCACCCGGACCAGGTGGTCGGAGTCGACCCGCCGCATGAACCGTGCCTCCTGGCGGAACCGGGCCCGGATATCGGCCCGCTGTGACCAGTTGTCGGCGAGCACCTTGACGGCGACCGGGGACCGCAGCTCGTCGTCGTACGCCAGCCAGACGGTGGCGAACGCTCCGGCGCCGACGGAGCGCGCGACCCGGTACCTGCCGATCTTTGACGGGATGGACACGGCCGTATTATGCGGCGACGACACGGGCGACCGGGGGGTCGACAGTGGACGGTTTGGAGACAGAGGACCTGGCGCGCAGGGCCGCGGCCGGCGAAGCGGCGGCGCTCGAGCATCTGCTGTCCGCGATCGGGCCACGGGTGCTGGCGCAGTGTGATCGATTCCTGCCGTGCCGGCAGGACGCCGAGGAGGCGGCCCAGGACGCGCTCCTGCAGGTCGCCAGACACATCGAGCGGTTCGAAGGTAGGTCGTCGTTCTCGACCTGGCTGCACGCGGTGGTCGCCAACTCCGCCCGGCAGACGTACCGCTCGCTGCGGCGACGGGCCGCCGAGCAACCCAGCGAGCTGCTGCCCGCCGAGGCCGCCGACCCGCGTACGACGAGCGTCATCGCCGGGACCCGCCTGGATCTGTTCGACGCGCTGGAGAGGCTGGAGGCGCACCGGCCGGAACTCGTCACGGCGCTCGTGCTCCGCGACTTCTGCGACCTGGACTACCCGCAGATCGCCGATCAGCTGGGCATCCCGGTCGGGACGCTCAAGTCGCGGATCCACCACGCCCGCAGGCACGTACGGGAGTCGTTGCGGGAGCGGTGATCCCGCACACGCCAGGTCAGCCGCCGGGTCGGTCAGGCTGGATGCTCGATGAGCCTCCTCGACGTCCGCTGCGCCGGGACACCGGCCGGACGGTGGCCGGCGTCCACCTCCGCCGTCCACGGGGGCTGCGCGTCCGGCGTCCGCCACCGCGCCACCCGTGCGCCCGGCCCAGCCGCCGCGTCCGGGTGCTGCCCGGTGTCCACGCCGGTCGTCGGGCCGCCGGCCGGGGCGATGCCCAACTCCCGCATCCGCTCGACGTACGCGCGGTAGCGGCGTTGCGCCTCGCCGTGCCGCCCGGCCGAGCGCAACACCTGCACCAACTCCAGGTGAGCGTCCTCGTCGTACGGGTCGCGGTGCACCAGTCGCATCAGGTAGACGAGCTTCTGGTCGGTGTCCGAGGTGTGCTGGGCCAGGGCCCGCAGCACGCTGGTGTGGGCGACCTGCGCCTCCTCCCGCAGCGGCTGGGCCCAGTCCTCGTACGGGTCGTCGGAGAGGAAGTCCCCGCCGTACAGCTCGTCGGCGCGTACCAGCGCGCGGGACGTGTCGGGGTGCCCGGCCCGCAGCGCGGCCTGCGCCTCCTCGGCCGCGGTGAGGAACGTCTCGACGTCCACGTCGATCACGTCGAGGTCGATCGCCACCGAGCCCCGGTCGGCCAGCACCGCCCCCCGACCGCTGGTGCGGTGCCCGGTGCTGAGCACCCGACGCAGCGTGGACAGCAGCACCGACAGCCGGTTCGCGGTGCGCGACGGTGACTCGTCCGGCCAGAGCAGTTCCATCAGCCGGGCCCGGGGCACGGCGCGGCCCCGGTGCGCGACGAGGATCTTCAGCAGGTCCCGGGCCTTCTTGGACTGCCACTCGCCGTACGGGACGACGGTGCCGGCCCGGAACACCCGGAAGTCGCCCAGGGTGTGGATGACCACCGCCGGCACGCGCAGCGTGATCGCGGTGAGCCCGTCGGCGACGCCCGGGTCGAGGCGTACCCCGCAGCGGCGCAGTTTCTGCTCGGCGCCCTCGGCGCCGCGACGGGCCTGCCGACCCTGTAGGCGCGCGGCGATCAGCCGGACGGTGGCCTCCTCGGCCGGGTCGCCCAGCTCCCGGCAGAGCGCCGCCGCGTCGTCGAGCAGCCCGGCGGACGCGCGTGGATCGTCCGCCGCGAGCACGGTGAGCTGGAGCGCCTCGACGAGGGTGGCGCGTCGCCGTCCGACGGTGGCCCCGGTGCGGGCCTCGGCGGCGTCGAAGTGGGCGGCGGCGGTGTCGCCGCGCAGCAGCGCCACCCAGCCACGCGCCAGCAGGGCGTACGGTCGTTCGAACTCGCGGGCCACGGTGACCGCCCGGTCGGCGAGGTCCTGTGCGGCGGCCAGATCGTCGGCGGCGCGGATCCGCGCCAGCTCGGCGAGTACCCAGGCCGGCGAGGCGGGGCGTGGTGCGGAGGTGGCCATCGCGCTCAGGGCGCCCTCCAACGCCTGCCGGGCCTGGCGTGGCTCCCGCCGCCGGCGGTGCACCATGCCGAGGGCGGCCAGCGCGAACGCCTCGTCGGCGGTGACGCCCGCCAGCTCCCGCAGGCGAAGCCCGGCGGCCCCGTCGGCGAGCGCCTCCTCCAACCGCCCGAGCTGGCACTTCGCCACGGCGGCCAGGGTCAGCGCGTACGGCTCGTAGCCGGACTCACCGGCCACCTCGGTCAGTCGGACGGCCGCCTCGGCCTGGCGCAGCGCGTCGGCGGCGTCGCCGGCCCGCAGCAGGTGCCCGGCCAGGTCCAGGTGGACCATCAGCCGGAACAGGTTGGCGTCGGCACGGCGCAGCCCGTCGGTCGCCTCCGCCCGCCCGCGGGGCGCTGTCCCGTCGCCGGTGGCGGCGGCGAGCAGCACGACCACCCGGGCGTACGCCTGGTGGGCGGTCGGTACGCCGCACGCGTGGGCGGCGCGGGCGGCCTCCTCGACGTCGGCGCTGGCCCGCTCGATGTCGTCGTCGAGCAGGTGGTGCACCGCGGCGTGGCAGTACGCCTGCACGGCGTGCGGCCCGGTCGCGCCGATCGGCGCGGTCGCCAGGAGGGCTGTCGCCAGGTGTGGTTCCCCGTCGAGGTGGTGCCGCAGCGCCGTGCGCCAGATCTGGGCGATCGGGACGTCGGTCTCGCCGGGGTCGGCGGCGAGCAGGTCGGTCTGGGTGGCGAGCCACAGGTGCGCCGCCGTGCGGTCACCGGCGGCGGCGAGGTGCCGTAGCGTCCGCCCCGGATTGCCGCCCGCGGGTTGTCGTTCTGCTGTCGACGCGTCGCCTCCACCTTCGCCGCGAGCCGGCGGCGACGCGCGCCAGGCATGGTTGACACGGTCTCCGGACATTTTCACCGCTCCTGTGTTCTCTCGTGGAGGTCAGGCGAGCGAAGAGACAGCCGGGCCCTGCGAGTCGTCACCCGGCGTGGCTTCCCCCCGGCACGATCATCGCCTCCATCGAGCGGCATCGCCATAACCAAAAGAGTCGGTGTACTTACTGACCGCAATGCGCTATCGGCATAAAGCCGCGCTCAGGTTTCCCTCAGACCGCCACAACGGCACCCGAACGGCCCGTACAAGCAACTGGCACGGGTGCGGCCCAGACTCTCGGTCATTGCGTGTCACCCGCTGATCGGAGCTGAGATCCGATGACCGAACAGACAATTCTTCCTGCCCTCTCCGCCTTCTGGGAGCGGCAGCTCGACGACCTCCCGGAGCCGCCGGACCTGCCCTTCGCGCCGACGACCGACCCGCTCTGCGATGCCCGAGTCGACCTGGGCGAGGAGGTCGATCCGCAGGTCAGCGTGTTGGCTGGCCTGTTCGCGCTGCTGCGCCGCTGGGGTGGTGCTCGGGATCTCGTCGCCGCGACGCCGGCCGCGTCGACCGGCGCTGGACGCTGGCTGCCGGTCCGGGTTCGGCTGCCCGAGGATCCCACCTGGATCACGCTGCGGGACCTGGTCCGAACGGCGCTGCGTGAAGCCCGCGCGCATGACACGGAATTGCCCGAAACTCCGCCCGACTATCGGCCGGTGGTATCGATTGGCCCCGATCGGGTGCCGCCCGGTAATCGTGGTGCGTTGCGGCTGCTGATCGACTCTGACGAACGGCCGACGGCCACCGTGGGTGGGCACCCGCACGCGACGTCGATCGCGTCGACCCTGACCGTCCTGCTCCGCCGGGCGCGGGAACGCCCTTCGGTACGCCTGTCCGACCTGCCGCTGCTCGACCCGGCGACCGAACGGCGGGTGGTGCGGGACCTCAACGCCACCGCCACCGACTATCCGCGCGAGTCCTCGCTGCCCGCCCTGTTCGCCGAGTGGGCCCGGCGGACCCCGGACGCGCCCGCGCTGCGCGACGACGACCAGACCCTCGACTACCGCGAGGTGGAACGGCGTGCCAACCACCTGGCCGGGCGTCTGCTCCGGCTCGGCATCGGCGCCGAGACGATCGTCGGGATCTGCCTCGCCGACACCACGACCTGGGTGGTCGCCGCCCTGGCGACGCTCAAGGTGGGCGCCGCGTACCTGCCGCTGGACCCCGGTTACCCACCCGAGCGGCTGGCGCTGATGTGTCAGGACGCCGCGCCGGGGGTCATCCTGCACGCCGCCGCGCTGGTCGACCGGCTCCCCGACGACGGCACCCCCCGGATCGCCGTCGACCGGCTGCCCGCCGACGACGGTCCCGCGCAGCCCCCGGCGGTGACGGTCCACCCCGACCAACTCGCGTACGTCATGTACACCTCGGGGTCCACCGGCCGCCCCAAGGGCACCGGCGTCAGCCACCGCAACATCGTCCGGCTGGTCCGCGACACCACCTTCATCGACGTACGCCCCGACGACGTGATGGGGCAGGCCGCCACGATGTCCTTCGACGCGGCCACGCTGGAGGTCTGGGGCGCGCTGCTCAACGGCGCCTGCCTCGCCGACCTGGACATCAACGACGTGATCGTGCCGGACCGCCTCCGCGCCCGGCTGCGCGACACCGGCGTGACGACGATGTTCCTGGCCACCTCGGTGGCCCGGCAGGTGGCGACCGAGGCGCCGGACGCCCTGGCCGCGCTGCGCTACCTGACCTTCGGTGGCGAACAGGCCGACCGGATCGCCGTGGACCGGCTGCGGGCCGCGTGCCCGGACACGACGCTCGTCAACGGGTACGGCCCGACCGAGGCGACCACCTACAGCACCACGTACGACTGCTCCCGGCTCACCGCCGCGGACCCGGTGGTGCCGATCGGCGGTCCGGTCGCCAACACCCGGGTGTACGTGCTGGACCGCCTGTTGCAGCCGGTGCCGCCCGGCGTGCTGGGCGAGCTCTTCATCGGCGGGGACGGGGTGGCCCGTGGCTACCTCGGCCGCCCCGACGCGACGGCCGAGAGATTCGTGCCCGACCCGTTCGGGCCGCGCGCCGGGGGGCGGCTCTACCGCACCGGCGACGTGGTCCGGCAGCGTCCCGACGGGCTGATCGAGTTCGTCGGCCGCTCCGACCACCAGGTGAAGATCCGCGGGTACCGGGTCGAGCCGGGGGAGGTGACCGAGGCGCTGCGTGGCGGCGGGCTGGTCCGCGACGCGATCGTGCGCGCCGACCGCGACGGCGCCGGTGACGCCCGGCTGGTCGCGTACGTCGTGCCCGACGAGGGGGTGGGCGTCGGGGCGATCCGGGATCGGGCCCGCGAGCAACTGCCCGACCACCTCGTGCCGGCCCTGTTCGTGGCGCTGCCCCGGCTGCCGCTCAACCGCAACGGCAAGGTGGACGTCGCGGCACTGCCCGCCCCCGATGCCCCCACGACAGCCGACGACGACGCTCCCCGTACGCCCACCGAACGGACGGTCAGCGAGATCTGGCAGGAGGTCCTCGGCGTGCCGGTGCGCCGCCGCGCCGACGACTTCTTCGACCTGGGTGGACGGTCCCTGAAGGCGACCCGGGTCCGCTCCCGGCTCGCCGCCGCGATCGGCGCCGAGGTGCCGCTGCGGCTGATCTTCGACCATCCGACGGTGGCCGGGCTGGCCGCCGCGCTGGACGAGATCGGGGGCGCGCCCACCGAGGCCGCCGAACCGGTCCCGCCGGTCGTGCTCGACGGGCCGCCCCCCGCCGACCTCGCGGGCCTGCTCGACCAGCTCGAACAGGGCGCCGCCCGATGATCGGCGCGCTCACCCCCGCGCAGTTGCGCCAGCGCGTGGACGCCCTGCCACCCGAGCGGCGGCGAACGTTCCTCGCGGCGATCCGCGCCGACGGCGACCGGTACGGCATCCACCCGCTCACCGCCGCCCAGGAGTGGATGCTGCTGCTGGCCCAGCTCCGACCGGACAGCCCCGCCTACCACGTGCCGTACCGGGTGGACCTGCGCGGTGACCTGGACGTGGCCGCGTTGCGCGGCGCGCTCGACGAGATCGTGGCCCGGCACGAGGCGCTGCGCACGGTCTTCGTGCCGCTGGACGGCCAGTCGTACCAGCTGGTCCTGCCGCCGACCGGCCTGCCGCTCACGGTGGTGGACGTCGCGCCGGAGGCGATCGACGAGTACGCCGCCGCCGAGGCGGTACGCCCGTTCGACCTGGCCCGGGGGCCGCTGGTGCGCGCCACCCTGTGCCGCACCGGACCGGACGACTTCTCACTGCTGCTCAGCCTGCACCACGTGGTGTGCGACGGCTGGAGCATGGGTCTGCTCTTCGAGGAGTTGTCGGCGGCGTACGCGGCCCTGCGGGAGGGCCGTGCCGTGGCGTTGCCGGCGGTCGCGCGGGACGTCCCGGCGGCGCTGGCCCAGGACCGGCTGCTCGGCGCGGGCGAGGTGGCCCGGCGGCTCGACTGGTGGCGCGACGCGCTGGCCGGCGCGCCGCCCGGTCTCGACCTGCCCACCGACCGGCCCCGTCCGGCGGAGCTGGAGGACGCCGGCCACGAGATCGAGTTCTCCTGGCCGCAGGCGCTGGCGGACCGGGTCGCCGAGGCGCAACGACGCACCGGCGCGACCCCGTACATGATCTTCGCGGCGGCCTGGGCGGCATTGCTGCACCGGCGCAGCCAGCAACCGGACCTGCTCATCGCCACTCCGGTCGCGAACCGGCAGACGCTCGACAGCGAGACCGCCGTCGGCTTCTTCGTCAACACGCTGGTGCTGCGCAGCCGGGTCGACGGTGCAGTGACCTTCGCCGCGCTGCTGGACCGGCTCCGCGACTCGGCGCTGACCGCGCTGACCGATCCGGTGCCCTTCGACGCCCTGGTGCAGGAGCTGCGCCCGGTCCGCGACCCCGGCCGTCATCCCCTCGCTCAGGTCATGTTCGCCGTCGAGGACGGCTGGGAACAGCGGCTGAGCCTGCCCGGGGTGACCGTGCTGGCCAGCGGCGAGACGCACACCGGCACGTCCATGTTCGACCTGACGCTGACCGTCGTCGCGCACGAGGACCGGATCGACGGGCGGATCGAGTACCGGACCCGGCTCTTCGACACCTCCACCGCCCGCGCCTTCGCCGACCAGCTCGACACCCTGCTCATGGCCGCGCTCGCCGCCCCGGACACCCCGGTGGACCGGCTGCCGCTGCTCGACCCGGCCGCCGGTCGGGATCTGGTCGACCGCTGGGCCGCCACCGCGCCCGCGGCACCGCGGCAGCCCACCCTGAGCGAGCTGGTCGCCCGCCAGGCGCGGGCGACCCCCGACGCGGTGGCCGTGGCGTACCGCGATCAGGCCGTCACCTACCGGGACCTGGACGCCCGGGCCGACCGCCTGGCCCGAACCCTCGTCGCCCGGGGCGTGCGGGCCGAGACGACCGTCGGCGTCTGTCTACCCGCCGGCCCGGAGTGGGTGGTCACCTTCCTCGCCGTACTCCGCTCGGGTGGGGTCTACCTGCCCCTGGACCCGCAGCTACCGGCGGCCCGGCTGGCGCACCTGCTCACCGACTCGGCCGCCGCGCTGGTGGTCACCACCACCGACGCGCGGCTCGCGCTCCCCACCACCGACCTGCCGCTGCTGCACCTCGACGACGCCGTGCCGCCCGACGAGGCCGTACCGCTGGCTGCCGTCCACCCCGACGCCGCCGCCTACCTGATCTACACGTCCGGCTCGACCGGACTGCCCAAGGGCGTCATCGGCACCCACCGAGGGCTGGCCAACCTCGCCGAGGCGCAGGCTCGGCTGGTCGGCGTCCAGGCCGGCGACCGGGTCCTGCAGTTCCACTCGATCGGTTTCGACGTCGCGCTGTCCGACGTGGTCACCACGCTCACCGTCGGCGCGACCCTGCGCCTGCTCGGCCCGGACGAGCGCACGCCCGGCCCCGACCTGGCCGCCGCGCTCATCCGGCACCGCGTCACCGTCGCCGACCTACCGCCGGTGGTCCTCGACGCGTTGGACCCCACCGCCCTCGCCGACCTGCGGGTACTCACCGTGGGTGGGGAACCCTGCGCGCCGGACGTCGCCGCCGCCTGGTCGCGCGGCCGGCTCCTGATCAACGGGTACGGCCCCACCGAGGCCACCGTCACCGCCACCGCCGCCCACTGCGCGCCCACCGACACCGAGCTGCCGATCGGCCGGCCGCTCAGCGGGGTACGCGCCTACGTCCTCGACACCGAGCTGCGGCCGGTGCCACCCGGGACGCCCGGTGAGCTGCACGTCGGCGGCGTCGGCGTGGCCCGCGGCTACCACGGCGACGCCGCGCTCACCGCCGGCCGGTTTCTGCCGGACCCGTACGCGTCGGCGCCGGGGGCCCGGATGTACGCCACCGGCGACCTGGTCCGCTGGCGTGCCGACGGGCAGCTCGTCTTCCTCGGCCGGGCGGACGACCAAGTCAAGATCAACGGTTACCGGATCGAGCTGGGCGAGGTGGAAGCCCACCTGCGGCAGCACCCGGGCGTGCGTCGAGCCGCCGCCGTGGTGCGCACCGACTCGCCCGGCGGCCGACGACTCGTCGGCTACCTCGTCGGCGACGGGTTGGCGGTGGACGAGCTACGCCAGAGTCTGCTGCGGCGGCTGCCCCGCTACCTCGTGCCGAGCGCCTTCGTGGTGGTGCCCGACCTGCCGGTCACGTCCAGCGGCAAACTCGACGCGTCCCGCCTACCCGCGCCCGCCGTGGCCCGCGCCGATCTCGGGGCCGCGTACGTGGCGCCCGACGGGGCCGTCGAACGGGCCATCGCCGACACCTGGCGAGCGGTGCTCGGGCTCGACGACGTCGGGGCGGACGACAACTTCTTCGACCTCGGGGGCACGTCCCTGCTGCTGGCACGGGTGCAGACCCGACTCGCCGACCGGCTGGGCCGACCGGTTCCCGCGGTCGAACTGTTCCGCTATCCGACCGTCGCGCAGCTGGCCCGCTTCCTCGACGGCGGGTCCGCGCCGACGGTGACGGCGACCGGCGGCCGGCGACGGGACGAACGCAAGCAGGCGCTGGCCGACCGGGCCCGCCGGGCCCGTCCGGTGCCGGCGGGGGAGGGACGAGCGTGAGCGACCAGGAGACCGGACTGGAGATCGCCATCGTCGGGATGGCCGGCCGCTTCCCGGGCGCGGCCGACGTCGACGAACTGTGGCGGCGGGTCCTCGCCGGACAGGAGACCATCACCCGCTTCACGGACGCGGAGCTGGCCGCCGCCGGGCTCAGCGAGCAGGAGCGGCGGCACCCCGACCACGTGCCGGCGCACGGCGCGCTGCCGGACGTCGACCGCTTCGACGCGAGCTTCTTCGGCTACTCGCCCCGCGACGCCCGGCTGCTCGACCCGCAACAGCGGCTCTTCCTCCAGATCGCCTGGACCGCCCTGGAACGCGCCGGTCACCTCGCCGGGGACCCCGACCGGCTGGTCGGCGTGTACGCCGCCGCGGCGGCCAGCGGCTACCTCCTGCACCACCTGTTCCGCAATCCACGGCTCGACTCGGTCTCCGAGTACGAGCTGATGCTCGCCAACGACAAGGACTCGCTGCCCACCCGGGTGGCGTACCACCTGGACCTGCGGGGTCCCGCCGTCGCGGTGCAGACGGCCTGCTCGTCGTCGCTGGTCGCCGTGCACCTCGCCGCGCAGGCGCTGCTCGCCCGCGAATGCGACGTCGCCCTCGCTGGCGCGGCGCACGTCCTGCTGCCCACCGGCACCGGCTACCGCCACGAGGTCGGCGGCATCATGTCCCGCGACGGGCACTGCCGGCCCTTCGACGTACGCGCCACCGGAACCGTGGGAGGCGACGGCGCCGCCGTGGTCGTCCTGCGCCGGCTGGCGGACGCCCGCGACGACGGCGACACGGTGTACGCGGTCATCCGGGGCTCCGCCATCAACAACGACGGCCGGGTGAAGGTCGGCTTCACCGCGCCCGGTGTGGACGGTCAGGTGGCCGCGATCCGGGCCGCCCAGGAGGTGGCCGAGGTCGACCCCGCCACCATCGGCTACGTCGAGGCGCACGGCACCGGCACCGAGCTGGGCGACCAGATCGAGCTGCGCGCGCTGACCGAGGCGTTCGGGGGCGCGGCCGGCGGCCGTTGTGCCCTCGGCTCGGTGAAGGCGATCGTCGGTCACCTCGACGTCGCCGCCGGCGTCACCGGCCTGATCAAGGCCACGCTGGCACTGCACCACCGGGTGGTGCCACCCAGCCCGTACTGCACCGAGCCGCACCTCGAGCTGGCCGGCGGCCCGTTCCGGGTGCCCACCACGCCGCAGCCCTGGCCCGACCTGGGTGCCCCACCCCGCGCGGCGGTCAGCTCCTTCGGCATCGGGGGCACCAACGCGCACGTCGTGCTCCAGGCCGCCGAACCGGCGGAACACCTCGCCGACGACGAGCGGTCCGCGCACGTGCTGGTGCTCTCCGCGCGGGACGCCGATGCGCTCGACGAGGCCCGTACCCGGCTCGCCGCCCACCTGGACGCGAACCCGGACCTGCCGCTGGCCGACGTCGCGTACACCCTGGCCCACACGCGGCGCACGTTCGGCCACCGCCTGGTCGCCGTCGCCCCGGACGCCCGCACCGCCGCCGCCCGACTCGCCGACCGCGATCCGGCGCTGGTCCGCACCGGCGTCGCCACCGGTACGCCGGCCGGGGTGGCGCTGCTCTTCCCCGGCCAGGGCGCGCAGTACGCGGGGATGGGCCGCACCCTGTACCGCACCGAACCGGTCTACCGGGCGGCCTTCGACCACTGCGCCGAGCTGCTGCGCCCACACCTCGACGTGGACCTGCGCACGCTGCTCTGCCCACCCGGCGAGCCGGTCCCCGCCGTGCCGGAGCTGGACGAGACCCGATTCACCCAGCCGGCCCTGTTCGCCGTCGAGTACGCCCTCGCCGAGCTGCTGCGCCACCGTGGCGTACGGCCGGCCGCGATGGCGGGACACAGCCTCGGCGAGTACGTGGCCGCCTGCCTGGCCGGTGTCTTCACGCTGCCCGACGCGCTCGCCACCGTCGCCGTACGCGGCCGGCTCATGCAGGCGCAGGCCCCCGGGTCGATGCTCTCGGTGGCGCTCGGCGTCGACGAGGTCACCGCGCTGCTGCCCGACGGTGTGGAGGTGGCCGCCGCCAACGCGCCGCACCTCGTCACCGTCTCCGGCGCGACGACCATCGTCGCCGCGTTCGCCGCCGACCTGCGCGGACGCGGGGTGGCCTGCCGCGAGGTGCGCACCTCGCACGCGTTCCACTCGGCCCTGATGGAGCCCGCCCTGGCCGGCTTCGCCGCGCACCTGCGCGAGATCCCACTGCGCCCGCCCACCGTGCCGGTCGTGTCCAACGTGACCGGTCGCTGGCTCACCGACGACGAGGCCACCGATCCCGACTACTGGGTGCGGCAGCTCCGCCGCCCGGTCAACTTCACCGCCGCCGCCGACCTGCTGCTCGGCGAGCGGTACGCGTTGCTGGAGGCCGGTCCGGGCCGTACCCTGGCGACCCTCGTCCGCCAGCATGAGGCGGCCAGGGGCGCGACGGTGCTGACGAGCCTGCCCGCCGACCGCACCCCGACCGGGGAGGACGACGCGGTCGCGCTGGCCGTCGGTCGGCTCTGGCTCGCCGGGGCGGGCGTCGACTGGCCCACCGGCCGACGGCGGATGCCCCTGCCCACGTACCCGTTCGCCCGCGAGCGGCACTGGGTCGACGCGTACCGGCCGGGTCCGGTGACCCTCGACGCGAGCGAGCCGGTCACCGACGTCCCACCGCCGACCGCCCCGGAGGTCGCCGCCGCGCCGACCGACGAGCCGTACGAGGTGGTGCGGCGGATCTGGGTGGACCTGCTCGGGGTGGACGAGATCGGCCCCGACGACGACTTCTTCGAGCTGGGCGGCCATTCGCTGCTCGGCACCCGCGTGGTGGCGCGGCTGCGCGACGCGTTCGGCGTCGACCTGCCGCCCGCCGCGATCTTCGAGGCACCCACCCCGGCCGCGTTGGCGCGTACCGTCGCCGACCTGGTCCGGCCCGCTCCCGCCGTACCGGACGGCGACCTCACCGACCTGCTCGCGGAGATCCGGGCGCTCTCGCCCGAGAGTCTCGCCCGCGAGCTGCACCTGGCCCGACACGAGGAAGGCAACCCCAATGGCTGACGAACACCGCGTGGTGGTCAACGACGAGGAGCAGTACGCCCTGTGGCCCCGGCACAAGGAGGCGCCGCACGGGTGGCGGGACGCCGGCTGCGCCGGCAGCCGCGAGGAGTGCCTGGACTTCGTCACGCGTACCTGGACCGACATGCGCCCGCGCAGCGTCCGCGAACACCTCGCCGCCGGCTGACCGACCGGTCACCGCCCCGCCGGAAGAAGTCGGCGGCCCGGCAGGCGGTGGTCCGCTGGCGGGAGGCGGGTGCCCTGTGCTGCCTGTCGAGCTGCCCCATTTCTGGGGCGGGTCAACGGGAGTGGGTCTGCCTGGAAATGGGCCAGCTTGAAGGGTCCGGTCTGCCTTGGAGATGGGCCAGCTTGGAGGGCTCGGTCTGCGTTGGAATTGGGCCAGCTTGGAGGGCTCGGTCTGCCCCCGAAATGGGGCAGCTCGACAGGGTCAGGTCTTGCCCCGGCACAGGGGCAGCGCAAACGGGGTCGGGTCGTGCCCCAGAAGTGGGGCAGCTCGACAGCGGCACTGGATGGTGGGGACACCCGGCGCGCGGCATCGCGGCCAGCCCGGACACTCGCAACGTCGAGCTGTCAATGTAACGTTGACACGATGACGACGCCGTTGGCCGGCCTGGCCGAGGTGCGTGCCGCACGTGTGCACCTGGACGAGCGGGAGGCCGAGCTGATCGACCGGGCCCGCCATGACGGCGCGACCTGGGCGCAGATCGCGGCGGCACTGGGCCTTGGCACGCGGCAGGCCGCCGAGCAACGCCGGCAGCGTCTGGCGGCGGCGCGACGCGCGCGGCGACAGGACCTGGACCGGGGCTACCCGCGGCAGATCGCCGCGTTGCGGGCCGCGGTGGCCGAACTGGGGCGCTGGATCGCGACAGACCGACGGTGGGACGCCCGCTTCCGCCGGGCACCGCTCGTGCGGAGCACCGTGGACGCCGCCCTGGACGCCGACCCGGGCTCGCTGCACGCGCTGGTCCGGCACCTGCGTACCGACCTCGACGATGCGGGCGACCGCCTGCCGCCGTCGGTGCGGTCGCTGGCGGCGACGATGACGACCGCGTTGTCAACGCGGGATTGACGTCTCCGCACGGCATTGTCTGAGCCCGGCTCAAGAATCAGGATGTGAGTCCAGCCGACTCAACCTGGAGGGCTCATGCGGCGTAACGCGAGTCTGTTCGTGGCGATCTCGATGCTGTCCGGCTTCGGCAGCAGCACCATGGCCCTCGTGTCCGGCATCTGGATCCTGGACCTCAGTGGCTCCGCCGGACTGGCCGCCCTCGCCGGGCTCTGCGTGTACGCCCCGGTGCTCGCCGGCCCGTGGCTGGGCGGCCTGCTCGACCGGGTCGCCGCGACGGCCAACACCGCGATGTTCGGGCCGCTCGTCCTGGCGATTCCGCTCGGGTCCGTCGCCGTCCAGCTGGGCGGCCGCCCACCGGTCCTCGCCGCCACCGCGCTCTGCCTGGTCGCCGCGACCGCCTCGGCTCGTGATCGTTGGCTGCTCGGCACCACGACACGCCCGCGACACCGCTGCTCAGCAGCCAACGATCACGACAGAGCGACCTCCGCGACCGGTTGACCGGGTCAGCCGTCGAGGTCACCGACCGGATGGGTGGCCTGGAAGGCGAGCCGGGAGTCCGCGTCGGCGGCGATCCGGTCGAGGACGTCGTCCAGGTCGAGGAACGCCGACCATCTCTCCCGACCGGTCGCCTCGGCCAGGCGGTCGACGAGCAGATCTTCCAGGTCGGTGACCCGCTTGCCCTTCCAGACCTTGTCGGCGACGCTGACCAGCAGGTCGTCGACACCGATGTCGTCCCGCTGCCACGAGGCGTGGGTGCGGGCGAACCTGGCCAGCGACGGGTCGACACCCTGGCGCAGCAGGAGGTCGTAACCGGCGGGCTCGTGGGCCGAGCCCGGCCCGGACAGCTCCTCGCGGTGCCGGACCTTGCCGATGTCGTGGGTGGCGGCACCGAACAGCACCGCCGAGCGGTCGACCGGGAGCTGCGCAAACCGTTGCGCCACCGCGTCCGTGAGCTGCGCGGCGACGTCGTGGACGGCCCGCAGGTGCGCGGCCAGGCGCGGTGGCGCGTGCAGCGTCTCCAGCATCGCCACCACCTGGTCGGGCAGGGGACGCAGGACCGGGTCGCCGGGTTCGGTCAGGGCACGGCGCAGTGCAGCGGAGATCACCGCGCCAAGGGTACGACGGGATCCACCGCATCGAAATCGATTCGTGGCCGTACCGTCGTCGGTCAGGTGCCGAGCGTCGTTAGCGTTCCGGCCATGCCTGCCGCCCTGTCACCGCACCCTCCGTCGGTCGACCCACCTCCCCGGGCCTCGCGCACCGGCTGGATCGTCGCGGGCGCCATCATCGTCGGGTGCCTGGCGGCGCTCGCCCTGCCCGTCGGCGGCTTTCTCCTGTGGATGTACGCCGGACCGGACGTGGACGAGCCGCGCGCGGCGGCCGACCAGTTCGTCGGTCGGCTGGAGCGCAACGACGACGCCGCCGCCCACGAGTCCCTGTGCCGCCAGATCCAGACGCGGACGGACCTGAGGGCGTTCACCGCGGCGGTGGAGCGCATCGGCCGGCCCGTGTCGCACACCATGGGGCGGGCCGGCTTCACCGACGAGCCCGGCAAGAGCGCCTCGGTGACCGTCGAACTGACCGGCCGGGACGGTCGGACCACGACGCTCGAGCTGCGCCTGGAGTCGGAGGCCGGCTGGCAGGTGTGCAACGAGGAACTCTTCGGCTGACCGGCGCGTCACTCCTCGGCGAGGTGGTCCGGGGACTCCAGCGCCGCCTTCACGGCCTGGAGGAAGGCGACCGCCTCGCGTCCGTTGACCACCCGGTGGTCGTAGACGGCGCTCAGGTTGACGAACCGGCGGGCCACCACCTGACCGTCCGCGTCCAGCACCAGCTCCTCCTGGGTGCCGCCGATCGCCACCACGCAGGTCTGGCCGGGAAAGACGATCGGCCCGGCGAGCACCACGTCGGGATCGGTGTGCAGGGACACGACGATGGTCCCGCCGGCCAGCTCGCCGGCCCGGAAGCCCTCGCCGCCGGCCCGGCTGCGGAAGTCCATCAGCGTCTCGGCGATCTCCGCGCAGGTCAGCTCCTCGACGTCACGGACCACCGGAATGAACAGGCCCGTACCGACGTCGATGGTGACGCCGACGTGCGCCGCCTCGGCCAGTCGTACGCTGCTGCCGTCGCCGGGGGAGGCGAAGAGCAACGGGTGGTCCTCGCGCAACCCGCCGATCGCCTTGACCAGCAGTTCCGGCAGGCCGACCAGGGTGCGGGTGGTGCGGGTGAGTTGCCGGGCCACCGCGAGGGCGGCGTCGGCCCGTACCTTGATCACGGCGAGCGCCGCCGGCACCTCCCGGTGCGACTCGGTGACCACGGCGGCCACCGCGCGCTGGGCACGCGAGAGCGGGTGCACCGGGCGCGGGTCGTCCGGCTCCGGGCCGTCGCCGGCCGCCAGCGCGGCGGCCGCGGCCACCACCACCGGCTCGGTCGCGGCCGTGGGCGCCGCCGACCGGTCGGCCAGCAGGCGTTCCACGTCGGTACGCCGCACGACCGCCTTGCCGAGCCCGCGCAGCTCGTCGTCGCCGATGCCGTGCGCGGTGGCGAGGTCCCGGGCCGAGTCGGTGAGGACGGGTCCACCCGGCCGCGCGTCGGGCGTCGGGGCGGCCGGGGCGACCGCCTCGGCGAGGAACCGCTGCCGCGCCTCCTCGTCGGCGAAGACGTGCCCGATGACGTCGCCCGGGGCGCACTCCTGGTTGACCTCGACGAGCCGGTGCAGCACGCCGTCGCCGTCGCTGAGCAGCTCCTCGGCCGCCTTGGAGGTCTCCACCTCGGCGATCGGCTCGCCGGCCCGCACCCGCTCGCCGTCGGAGGCCAGCCAGTCGAGCAGCACGTACGTCGTGTCGTTGTTGTTGAGCTTGGGGACGACCAGGTCAGTCACCACTGACGACCTCCTTCACGGCCTGGTGGATGTCGGCGTCCTGCACCAGCACGGTGCGTTCGAGGTGCGCGGCGGTCGGGATGACGCTGTCGGCGGAGTGCACGAGGCGTACCGGCGCGCGCAGCGATCCCCAGAGCCGCCGGTGCACGACCTGCGCCAGCTCGGCGCCCCAGGTGCCGCCGGCGGTGCTCTCCTCGGCCACCACCACCCGCCCGGCCCGGGCGATCGGCGGCAGCAGGGTGTCCACGTCCAGCGGCCACAGCCGCGACGGCACCAGCACCTGGCAGACGACGTCGTCGCGCAGCAGCAGCTCGCGGGCCACCGAGACGGTCCGGGCGGCCAGCCCGCCGGGTACCACCAGCACGCAGTCGGCCTGCTCCTCCTCGTCCACCCGGATCCAGGCGACGTCGCCGTCCGGGCCGATGAGGTCGTAGCGGAACAGCTCGTCCACCACGCCGTCGGCGTACATCCGCGTGGTGTAGAGAACCTTGTCCTCGAAGAGCAGCCCCGGCCGGCCGGTGGCGAGCATGCCGGCGAGGACCGCCCGGTTGTCGTGGAACGGCGACACCTCGTGCACGCTCAGGCCGGGAATGCCGATGAAGTGCTTCAGCGGGCTCTGGCTGTGCGTCGGGCCGTACCCGCGGTTGCCGCCGCTGGGACAGCGCACCACCAGCCGCATCGGCACCCGCCGGCCGTACATGGCGGTCGACTTGCTGGCGAAGTTGAGGATCTGGTCGAACGCCAGCGCCACGAAGTCACTGAACATGATCTCGACGATGGCGCTCTGCCCGGCCAGCGCCAGCCCACCGGCCACGCCGACGATCCCGCCCTCGCTCAGCGGGGTGGACAGCACCCGCTCGGGCCAGCGTTCGGACAGGCCCCGGGTCACCTTGAACGCCCCGCCGTACGGGTCGACGAGGTCCTCCCCGAGCACGGTCAGCGTGGGGTCGTCGGCCAGCAGCGCGTGCAGGGCCTGGTTGAGGTTCTCCACCACCCGCTCAGCCACGGTTCTCCTCCGTCCAGCGGCTCGCCGGCCGGCCGGCGACGTCGGCGACCACCTGGGCGACGTACGCCCGCTGGCGTTCGTCGTGCGCGTCGAACTGCTCCGGGTACGCCTGTGCGTAGCGGGCGTACCAGTCGTGCGCCCGCGCGTGCGCGATCTCCTCGGGGCGACGGCTGTCGTCCCCCTTGCTGTGCGGCCCCACCCGGTGGGTGAGCAGCTCCACCACGTACGGCGTGGACCGCTCGCGGACCCGGCGCAGCACCGGCGTCAGCGCGGCGCGGACCACCTCGGTGTCGGTGGAGGTGATCCGCAGGTGGTCCACCCCGAACGCCCGGGCCCGGCCGCCGATGCTGCCGGCGAGCTGCGCGGTGGTCGGCGTGGACTGGGCGATGCCGTTGTTCTCCACCACCAGCACCAGCGGCAGGCCCCACAGCGCGGCCATGTTGAGCGCCTCGTAGAGGGCGCCCTCGCCCCAGGTGCCGTCGCCGAGGTAGACCAGCGCCAGCCGGCCGGGTTCGGTGCGTTTGAGGTGCAGCGCCACCCCGGCGGCCACCGGCGCGCTCTCGCCCTGCACCCCGGTCGACAGGTAGCGGTCCCGCAGGATGTGCTGGCTGCCGCCGACGCCGTGGCACACCGCGCCCTCGCGGCCCATCACCTCGGCGAGCAGGCCGTGCGGGTCGGCGAACCGGGCCAGGTAGTGGCCGTGGCCCCGGTGGTTGCTGAACACGAAGTCGCCGTCGTCGAGCAGCGGGCGCAGCGCCACCGGTACGTACTCCTGGCCCAGGCAGGTGTGCGTGGTGCCGTGCAGCTCCCCGCGTCCGAACATGTCCAGCAGGGCCAGCTCGAAGTGCCGGATCAGCAGCAGCAGGTCCAGGTCGGTGTCGGTGAGCCGGGTCGGCGCGACCGGTACCGCCTCGGTGCGGGTGGCGGTCACCGGCTCGCCCCGTCCCGCTCGGCGGCGACCAGGTCGACCAGCTCCCCGACGGCCGTCACCGCCAGGTACGCCCGCAGATCCAGACGTACGCCGAGGTCGTCCTCCAGCGCGGAGAGCAGCCGCAGCGCCTCCAGGCTGGTCCAGTGGGCCAGCGACGCGAACCGGACGTCGGGCGAGATCTCCTCGGCCGGTACGTCCGCGACCTGCTCGATGAGGCCCGCGACGGTGGTGAACAGGTCAGGCACGGATGTCTCCCTCCTCCAGGGCGATCCACGCCGGCAGCAGCCGGGGCGCGGGGTGCAGCGGCAGCACGTGCCGGGTGGTGCCGTCCTCGACGGCGGCCACGGTGAAGCCGGCGGCCGGCCAGACGGCCCCGCCGGGCTTGTTGCGGGCGGTGGGCCGGAACAGCGCCTCCAGCCGGGTCGCACCGGCGGAGCGGGCCAGCTCGGCGACCCGGTGCAGGGCCGCCTGCTCGACGCCCCGGGAGAACACCCGGCAGCTCAGCACGAAGTTCTCGATCACCCAGGCGTCCGGATCGGTCCGATCCAGCCACAGGCCGCCCACCAGCCCTTCCGCGCCGAACCGGTCGGCCACCTCGACGGTGAGCACCAGGTGGTCGGGGGAGTCGGCGCGGGCCCGGGTCTGCGCCTCGGTGTGCGCCCGCTCGGCCATCGTGAACTGGTTGGTGCGCAGTCCGAGCTGCGCGACCCGGGGCAGGCTGTGCGCGTCAACGCCCCGGACGCTGACCCGCAACTTCAGCTCGTGCAGGTAGTCGGCCGCCGAGTCGAAGGTGGCGGCGAAGCGTTCCCGCCCGGCGCGGGCCCGGTACAGCTCGGTGCGCTCCCGATCGGTGGCGCCGGTGGCCAGCACGGTGAAGTGCCCCTCGGTGAGCAGTTTCGTGGCGAAACCGGCCGGGTCGCCGGCCAGCTCCACCACCCGTACGCTCGGTAGCTCGTGGCGTACCAGCTCGCACTCGAACGGGCTGTCGTCGGCGAACACGACGGCGTCCAGGCCCAGGTTGAGGCCGGTGGCGAGCTGGCGCAGGTTCTCGTCCTTGCGTCCCCAGTTGACCGCCTGCGCGACGAAGTCGTCGGCGCGCAGCAGCAGGTCCGGATGCTGCGCGAACGCCTCGGCCACCAGGTCCGGGTCGTTCTTGCTGCACACCGCGAGCAGCACGCCCTGTCGGCGCAGCGCCAGGGCGCGACGTTGCACGTCCCGGTGGCAGTTGCCCGGATAGTCGGTGCCGAGCTGGATGCCGGTGAGCCCGTCGTCGCCGAGCACGCCCGCCCAGAGGGTGTTGTCCAGGTCCAGCGCGAGCACCTTCGCCGTCCGGCCGAGGACCGCCCGGCAGAAGGTGGCCGCCTCGTGCGCGTACCGGCGCTCCACCGTGGGCGTCCACGCCATGCTGGCGAACCGGTACAGGCGCTCGTCGCGCACCGGGCCGTCGTGGTCCACCAGCAGCGTCTCCAGGTCCAGGGTGTACGTGGTGTCCCGCCCGCCCAGCTCCAGGAGCTGGGCGTTCAGCTCCCGCCAGACGCGGCCCAGCTCGGCCCGGCCCCGGAAGCTGACCAGGCCGCGGTGCTCCAACGGGGACAGCGGCACGGTGTGCAGCAGCACCGCGCCGTCGGTGCGGGCGGCGTACCCGCGCAGCGCGGCGGCGAGCACGGCGGTCCGCTCGCGCAGCACGTCGGCGAGGCCGGCCAGGTCGCCGGGGTCCCACTCGGCGGGCAGGAACCAGCCGTCGTGCAGCAGGCAGAGCGTGACGTCCGGCCGGAACTCGGCGAGTGCCGAGCCGGGGTCGCTGAGATCGAGCACGAGCTGGTCGAAACCGGAGACGTGGATCTCGGCGGCGATGCCGATCCGCAGCAGCGCCACCCGCAGCAGCGGCTCCAGCGTGCCGGGTGTGAACGTGCCGGTGACCGCGACCCGCAGCGGGCGCAGCGGGAAGTCCGGACTGGCCAGCTTCTCGGCGGGCACGTCGGCGAGCAGCCGGCCGGCGGACGCGACGGTGGTGACCGCCGCGTCGTCCAGGTGGACCAGGCCGGACGCCAGCTCCGGGTCGGCGGCCGCGCCTGGTCGACGTAGCCGGCGGATCCGGTGCAGGACCTCCTCGACTCTCATGGTCGGTGTTCCTTCCCGTGGGTGGGGTGGCGGCCGGTCAGACCCGCAGCAGGGTGCAGACCCAGTGCATGCCGCTGCCGGTGCTGGTCAGGGCGACCAGGTCGCCGGTGGTCACCTCGCCGCTGTCGAGGTGGCGTTCCAGGCCGATGAGCTGGTCGGCGCAGCCGATGTGACCGTGCGCGAGGGCCAGCTCGACGTTCGTCCGGTCCAGGTCCACGCCGAGGTCCTTGGCCAGTTCGGCGAACTGCCGGGCGTTGTCGTGGAAGTGCACGAACCGGCGGACGTCGGCGAGCGTGACGCCGGCCCGCTCGCAGGCGGTCTCCACCACCTGCCGGTTGCGTTCGCGGATGGTCGCCACGAACTGGAACATCCGCCGGACGTCACCGGCGAAGAACTCGTTGAGCCGGTCGGCCGGGTCACCGACGCGGGGGGTGCCGGCGTCCGGCGTGAACGGCTGGGCGGCGCCGCCGACGGGCATCCGCATGAAACCCGCGTACCGGCCGTCGGTGATCGTCTCGGTGGCCAGCCAGCGGCACCGGTCGTGGTCGCGGACCAGCACGGCCGCCGCCGCGCCGTCGGAGAAGACGCTGGTGTTCACCTCCATCCGGTTCCAGTAGGGCTCGCACACCCGGTTCGCGCCGATCACCAGCGCCGTCCGGTAGCCGGGGTGGGTGGCGAACCGGCCGGCCACCGTGTCGAACGCGGCCACCCCGCCGCCGCACGCCTGGTTGAGCAGCACCGCTTCGGCCCGGTGCGCGCCGAGGCGGGCCTGGGTGTGCGCGGCGGGATCCCAGTAGAGGTGTTCGGCCAGGTCGGGGATGGCGAGCACGACGAGGTCCACGTCGGCGGCGGACAGCCCGGCCCGGTCCAGGGCCGTGCCGCCGGCCACCACCGCCAGGTCGGTCACCCCCACGCCGGGCCCGGCCCGGTGGAAGGTCCGGTACTCCCAGGACCGCAGACGATCAAGATCCTTGGTGTACGCGGCCGCGGCCGCCGCCACGTCGACCGGCTCGCCGAGGACGTGCGCCAGGGCGGCCACCCCGACGCCGACCGGCGGCGCGCTCATGCCCGTACCCCCGTGCTCTGGTCGTCGCTCGCGCGGGCGGCGCGCAGCCGGACCCGTGGATCGGCGGACGCCGCCGCGTCCACCTCGGACAGGAAGCGCCGGGCCGTGCCGTTGCGGCCCGTGTCGGTCCACCGCACGACCACCTCGTCCGCTCCCGCCGCGCCGGCCCGGCGGGTCAGCTCGCGCAGCACGGCCGCCTCGACGCCCTTGCCCAGCACGGGGCAGGAGAGCGAGAAGACGTCGACCGTCCAGCGGTCGGCGCTCCGGTCCAGCGCGACCAGGCCCGAGGTGCCGTAGTCGCCGAGCCGGTCACGAACCCGGATCGCCAGCAGGTCGGCGGCCCGCTGCGCCAACGCGGCAGCCGGTGGCGCCGGGGCGAGGGCGAAGTCGTGCGCGCGGGCCACCACCTCGGCGACCTCGGCGACAGCGTCGGCGGCCACCGGCCGGTACTCCACCCGCACGTCCAGCCCGGCCACGAAGTCGTCCAGGGACAGCTCGACGGGCGCGGCGAGGGGTCCGGTTCCGCCGCCGGTCCACCGCCGCTCCGGCAGCCGGTCGGTCAACCGCGCCGCCCGCAACTCGTCTGACCACGCCGTCGGGTCGACCCCGAAAGTCACCCGTCGCGGCGGCCCCGCGACGGCTTCCGCCGCGACGGCTTCCGCGCCCGCCGGGCCGGCGCCCGCCTCGCCCTGGCTGACGCCGACCAGGACGAGCTGCGCCGGTACGACGTCCAGCTCCGCGGCGATCTCCGCGAGCTGGTCGTCCAGTGGCCGGTCGTCGGTGACCCAGCCGTCGAGCACGCCCAGGAGGTCGACGGCGTCACCGTTCGACCACCAGTCGTCGCCGGTGGACCGCAACGCCACCCGTACGCCGGCGGCGCGCAGCTCGCGCACGGCCGGCAGCAGGTGCGCCGCGCCGGTCAGCCCGTCGCCGTCGACGACCAGCGCCCGGCAGCCCGTGCCGAACCAGGCCGCCACCAGCGCGGCGGCGGTCGCCCCGAGCCGGGCGAACACCTCCTCGGTGTACGGCACCTTGGCGAGGCGGAACAGCACCGGGTGGTACGCGTGCTCGTCGCCGACGGCGCGCACCGCCTCGTCGGCGTCGACGAGCAGCACCCCCGGGTCGCCGGCCAGCCGGTCGCGCAGGCGTTGCCGTACGACGGTGGCGCTGGCGGCCACCCCGTCGGCGTGCATCGCGTCGGCCGTCCCGGCCGGGCGGTCGGTGGGGACGGCCGGCAGCACGTACACCAGCAGGGCGCCGTGCCGGTGCGCGGCGGTGACGGCCGCCTCGGCCCCGGCCAGCAGCTCCGCCGCCCACGCGGCGCCGGCCGGGCCGGGTTCGCCCGCCTCCTCGAGGCGTTGCGCCACCACCAGCACGTCCGGCCGGACGTCGGCGAGGAAGCCGTCGGTGGCCAGGCACTGCTGCACGACCTGCTGGAACGGACCGACGGTGAGCGCGGCGGGTAGACCGCGCTCGTGCAGGTCCAGGCCCAGGTACGGCACCAGCGGGTCCGCCGTGTAGCTGGCCAGCAGGGCGACGCGCAGCGCCGGGACCGGCCGCTGGCGGATGAGCGCCTGCCAGCGGGTGCGTCGGGTGAACAGAACGCCGCTCATCGCGTCTCCGTGCCCTTGGCGCGCAGCACGGTCCGCAGCTCGCCGACGCTGCGCACGTCGCGGATCTCGTCGAAGGCGAAGGAGAGCCCGTAGACCTCCTCCAGGGTCACCACCAGTTGCAGGTGGCGCAGGCTGGTCCAGGTGCCGATGGTCTCCGGCCCGGACTCGTCGGTCACCTCGGCCGGGTCCACCTCCAGGACCCCGGCCACCACCTCGGTCAGCGTCACTTCGCCACCACCGCGCGGTCGTCGGTCAGCTCGTCGGTGCCGGTCGGCGACGGCAGCGGGGCCGGCGGGTCGGTCGGCTCGTCGTAGTCGGGCAGGTCGACCTCCATCCGGCGGACGCTCGGCGAGAAGAACCCGGCCGCCGCGACGCCGATGCCGAACACCCCGACGATCACGAAGATCAGGCCCATCCCGGCGCCCGGTCCGCTGCCCACCAGCCACCCGAAGTACGGCACGCCGGGGCCGCCCTCGCGCATCATCGGCTCGAACCAGCGGTCCGCGGCGATACCCGCCAGGGCGGTGCCGCCGGGGTACGCCAGGTCCTCGATGAACTGGCGGGCGGCGAAGACCCGGCCCTGGTGGGACGGCTCGACCTTCTCCTGCCACACCGACTGGGCGTACCCGTCGATGAACGGGATGGACAGGTGCAGGAAGAGCAGGGCCACGGACCAGACGATGATGCTGTCCCCGACGCCGTAGACGATCCGGCCGAGCACGCTGAAGACCAGGATGGCGATGAGCATCCGGCGGATCTTGTGGCGGGTGTTGGGCAGCAGCCCGAGCAGCAGCGCGCCGGCCACACCGCCCACCGCGCCGATGGTCTGCACCAGACCGACCGCGTTGGTGCTGCTGTCGGTGCGGGCCAGGATCTGCGGCACCAGCAGGGCGAAGCCGACCGCGGCGAGCACGTTGATGGCGAACATGATCGCCTCCAGCCCGGTGAACGCCCGGCTGGTCAGGATGTAGCGGAAGCCGTAGATCGTGTCGTACCAGAAGCCGCCCTCCTCCGGCTGCGTCGAGCGCGGCACGGGTGGGAGCTGCACCAGCAGCACCGCGCCGATCGCCACCACGTAGGACAGCGCGTCGATGAGCAGGATGACCTTGATGTCCATCAGGCCGAGCAGCGCGGCGGCGAAGCCGGGCGCGAAGATCACCGGGATGGTCCGGACCGCGAACATCATCGCGTTGGCCCTCGGGTACTGGCCCTTCTCCATCATCACCGTGATGGTCGCCTGGTACGCCGGGAGCTGGAACGCGAGGAACGCGCCCGTGACCAGGTTGACCAGGTAGAGGTGCCACACCTCGACCGAGCCGCTGAGGAACAACAGCAGCACGACGGCCGTGGTGACCGCCGAGCCGACGTCACTGAGCACGATGGTCAGTCGTCGTCCCCACCGGTCGACGAGCGCGCCGGCGATCGGGCTGAAGATGACTGTCGCGCCGAACGCGAACGCCATCAGCATGGTCAGGTCGAAGGCCCGGCCGGTGGCGTCCCACACCCAGATGCTCAGGGCGAAGTTCGTCATCCGGGTGCCGAGCGCCGACAGCAGCTGGCCGAACCAGATCGTGGTGAACCCGGCGAACCGGGACGGGCGTCGGAACGCCATGGGGTCTCCTCCTACTGCCGTGGCGGTTGCCCGGGGCGTCCGGCCAGGCGCAACAGGCCGTGCCGGATGCCGTCGAGCAGGTTCTCAGCGGTCTCCGGCCGGAAGGCCGGAGTGGCGTAGCTCAGCTCGACGCGCAGCTCGGGGCCGGTGAGCGACCCCGTCACGTCGAAGGGGAAGGGCCAGTGCCCGTCGGGGTCCTCGGTCGGGCCGAACGGCGCCGCGCAGACGTCGAGGAGGTGGTTGGCCGGGGCGACGTCGTCGAAGCCGTACCCGCCCATGTAGTTGACCGCCACCATCGGCGGCGCGGTGGCGGCCAGCCGGGCGCGCACGTCGTCGTCGGGGCAGAGGTGCCGCAGCAGCGCGTACCCGATGCCGTTGTCCGGGACCCGGCCGAGCTGGCGGATCACCGAGCGGACCGAGCGGGTCGCGTCGGCAGTCGCGGGTAGCTCCAGGCGCAGCGGGTAGAGCACCTGGAACCAGCCCGTCGTGCGGCTGACGTCGACGTCGTCGAAGAGCGGTTCCCGGCCGTGACCGGTCGTGGCGACGGTGACCGCGCCGCCGGTACGCGCCGCGACGGTGTCCACCACCGCCCACACCAGCAGGTCCCGCACGCTGGCGCGCAGCCGACGGGCGGCGGCGTGCAGCCCCCGGGTCGCGGCCTCGTCCAGGGTCACGGTGGCCAGGCCCAGGTCACCGAGGCGGAACGGCGCGGCGGACGGCTCGTCGGCCAACCGGGTCAGCACCCCCTCGTCGGCCTGCGCCAGCCAGAACGGCAGCTGCGCGCGCAGCTCCGGCGAGCCCGCGTACCCGGCCAGTCGCCGCGCCCAGTCCCGGTACGACGTGGTCTTGGCGGGCAACGCCGGCGCGACACCCCGTTCGAGCTGGTCGCAGAGCGTCTCCAGATCGGCCAGCAGGACGCCCCGGGAGACCGCGTCGACGACCAGGTGGTGGTTGACGAGCAGGAGTCGGTCGGGCAGCTCCGGGCCGAGCCGGAAGTGCGCCACCCGGGCCAGCGGGCCGGCCGTGAGGTCCAGACCGGTCTGCGCCTCGGCGCAGTGCGCCTCGACCGCCGCCTCCCGCTCGTCGACACCCAGGCCGGTCAGGTCGTGGCTGACGAACGGCACGGCGTCGGCCGGGTCGGCGTGGTGCTGACGCCAGCTCCCGTCCGCCTGCCGGGTCAGCCGCAGCCGCAGCGCGTCGTGCTGGGCCACCAGCCGCCGTACCGCCTCGCGGACCTTCTCGGTCGGAAGTGGCCGGGCCAGCTGGAGGTAGTACGGATGGTTGAACAGGGCGGGCCGACCCATGCTGGGGCCGATGACGTCGGTGAACCAGCGCTGCGCGCCGGTCAGCGGGGCGTCGCCGTGCACCTCGCCCTGCTCGGCGGCAGGCGTCGGCGTCGTCTCCCCGAGGCTCGCGGCCAGCTCGGCGACCGTGGGGTGGCGGACGAGCTGTCGGGGGGTGAGGTGGATGTCGGCGGCCGCGCAGCGGGCCACGAGCTGCATCGCGAGCAGCGAGTCGCCCCCGGAGGCGAAGAAGTCGTCGGTGATGCCGAGCTGGTTGGTGCGCAGCAGCTCCGACCAGATCGCCACGAGCTGTCGTTCCCGCTCGGTGCGGGGCGCGGCGGCGGCCCGGTCGGCCGAGCGCCGGTACCCGTCGGTGACCGCGCCGCGCACCGCCGCCGCATCAGCCAACTCGGTGGCCACCTCGGTCAGCAGCGCGGCGGGAATCCGGTCGACGGGCGCGTCGCCGTCCACGGTGGTCCCGGCGTCGAGCGACCAGAGACCGCGCAGCACCTCCACCGGCCCGACCCGCTCGTCGACGGGCAGCGCCGCGACGTCGGGCGGCGCGAGTACGGAGTCCGGATGCAGGAGCAGGGTGGCCGCGTCGGTGGCGGGGGTCGGGGCGTACCCGATGATCCCGGCGGTGACCAGCGCGGACAGCTCGGCGCGCTGCGGCGTCGTGGTGAGCACGACCTCGCGCCCGGCGCGGGCCTGGGCCGCGAGCAGCCGCGCCAGCTCCGCCTGGCGGTGCGGCGGCCCGGCCGGTACGACCAGCCGGCGCAGCGCCGGGTGCCGTACCGCCCGCCGCACCAGCACCGTCGCGGTGACCGCCGCCAGCTCCGGCGACCAGGCGTCGCCCGGCAGTTCCGGAATCCGGTAGCGCCGCGCCCACGCCTCGATCGCGACGACGTCGACGTCCGGCCGGGCCTGGGCCAGCCGCGTCGTCAGTTCCGCGAAGACGGCGGTGTACGGCGACGTCCGGTACGACGGCGACGGCGGGCAGACCGCGATCGTGAGCGCCGCCGCGCTGTGCGACCGGTGCACGTCCAGGGCCGCCAGCAGCTCGGCGTGAAAGTCGCGCAGCCCGACGATGCCCGCCGCGAGCGGACCAGGTGCGAGCCGGTCCTCCCAGCGCAGGACCAGCGCGTTGCGGTCGCGCCGGCCGGTCGCCAGGCCGGCGGCCGGGTCGCGCAGCAGCCGCAGCAGCGCGCCCGGCGCGACCTGTTCCAGGGTGTGCGGCAGGCCGAGCAGCCCGGTCCAGAAGCGGACGGTCTCCGCGAGCCGCGGCACCTCGACGGTGCCGCCGACCACCAGCCGGGGCGCGGGCGGCGCCGGCCGCCGGGACGTCGGCGCACGGCGCACTCCGCCGATCGGCGCGTCCGGTCGCCGCACCCCGTCGTCGAGCACCTTCGCGAGGCCGGTCAACAGCCGCACCATCCGCTCCGGGGTGAACAGGTCGGCCCGGTACGCCAGGTCGGCGTGCAGGTCGTCGCCCTGCCAGGTGACGCTGAGGAAGAGGTCGAAGTCGACGCCGACGCTCGGCACCTCGGCCGGCGTGGCGGCCAGGCCGGCGAACTCCGGCAGCTCGTCAGCCCCGTCGAGGACGTTCAGCACGCACTGGAACAGCGGGTGGTACGCGGCCTGCCGGGGCAGCCGCAACGCCTCCACGATGGTCGCGAACGGCAACCCCTGGTGCCGGTACGCCTCCCGGGCGGTGCGGTAGGCGCGGGTCACGAGCTGGCGGAACGTGGGCCGTCCCGCCGCGTCCACCCGCAGCGGTAGCAGGTCGGCGAAGCACCCGATCAGCGGGGCTAGTTCGGTGCGTTCCCGGCCGGCGGTGGGTGTGCCGAGTACCAGGTCGCCTTGCCCGCTCTCGGTGTGCAGCAGGGCCGCGAAGCCGGCCAGCAGCACGGCGAACGGGGTGACCCCCTCCGCCCGGGCCAGCTCGCGCACGGCCGCGCCGAGCCCCGCGCCCAGCCGCTGGGCCTGGTAGCCGGCGATGTCCGAGGACTCGTCGGGGCGGGGATGGTCGGTGGGCAGGTCCAGCAGCGGCGGCGCGTCGGCCAGCCGTGTACGCCAGTACGCCAGGTGCGGCTCGACGGCGTCGGACGCCAACCAGTCCCGCTGGTACCGGGCGTAGTCGGTGAACTGCACCGGCAGCGGCGGCAGTGGCCGGTCGACGCCGGTGGCGTGGTGGGCGTACCGGGCGGCGAGGTCGTCGAGCAGGATGCTCCACGAGGTGTTGTCGCAGACGATGTGGTGCATGCCGAGCAGCAGGTGCCAGCGCTGGTCGGGTAGCCGCAGCAGGCGGGCGCGCACCAGCGGCCCGGCCGCCAGGTCGTACCGGTGCGCAGCCAGCTCGGCGGCCGCCCGACGCAGCGCGCGGGCCTGCTTCGCCGCCGGCAGCGTGGTCAGGTCCAGCGTCTCCAACCACGGGTCGACGTGCGGGTGCAGCACCGGTTCGGGTTCGCCGTCGCGGCCCCGGAAGGTGGTCCGCAACACCTCGTGCCGGGCCAGCACGTCGTCGAACGCCCGCCGCAGCGCGGTCGTGTCGAGGTCGCCGCGCAGCTCGACGGCGGCCGTGGTGTTGTGCCGCACCACGTCGTCGTCGAGTTGGTCGAGCGCCCAGAGCCGGACCTGCGCCGAGGACGCCACGGCCGGCGTACCCGCCGGGGCGGGGGTGAGCGGGGCGAGCGCGGTGGCGTCCTCATCGGCGTCCAGCACGGCGGCGAGCCCGGCCACCGTCGGGTTGGTGAACAGGGTGTAGAGCGACACCTCCCGGCCGAACTCGGCCTGCACCTGCGAGAGCAGACCGGTGGCGAGCAGCGAGTGTCCACCGAGGCCGAAGAAGTCGCTCGTCACGCCGACCTGTTCGACGCCGAGCGCGACGGCCCACAGACCGGCGAGCCGCTCCTCGGTGGGGGTGCGCGGCGCGACGACCTCCTCGTCTCCGGCGGTGCGCACGGGCGTCGGCCGGCTGCGCTCGGCGACCGCCGCGGCGGTGCTCAGCTCCTCGACGACGTACGCGGCACGCTCGGACCCGATCGGCGTGTGCAGCCCGCTCGTGATGCCGGCCGGCGCGGGCGGGTCCAGCGGCCAGACGTGCGCGAGCAGCCGACGCAGGTCCTCCCACCCGGCGGGCACGGTCAGCGTCAGCACGCCCGGGTGGTCGCCCCGCAGCGTCGCCACGGCGTGCGGGTCGGTGTCGAGCACCGCCGTGGTGGCCGGGTCGGCGGCGGCGAGCGCCTCCGCCGTGTACGCCCGCACCTCGTGACCGGGCAGCGCGTCGGCGAGCCGGTCGACCGGCAACCGTTCGCCGTCGACCAGCACGAGGCGGCGCGGCTGACCGGCGAGCCGCCGCAGCTCGCGCAGCACGATCGTGCCCAGCGCCGCGAAGTACTCCCCGGTGTACGGCACGTGGCCCAACTCGTCGGCGCGCTCGTCGTCCACCTCGCCGACCGGGTAGGCGCCGGCCTGGTCGGCGGCCCACACCGCGTGCACCCCCGGCGTACGCGCCGCCAGCGCGGCCAGCCGGTCGTCGAGCCGGCCGTACCGCTGGTCGGCGGCGCGCGGCGACGCGGGACAGACCACCAGCAGCAGCGGCGCGTCCGTCCGCCGCCGGTACGCCGCCACCGCCGCGTCGAGGTCGCCCATCGCCGCGTCGAGGGCCCCGGCGGTGTGCTCCTGCCGACGCAGCCAGTCCTCGAAGCGCAGCAGGCAGACCGTGGCGTCGACCGTCGGCCCGGCCAGCAGGTGGGGCACCAGCTGGCCGTACCCGACCAGCTCCACCGACGCGGGTACGCGCAGGAAGCGCAGCCAGAACTCCACCGGGTCGCGCAGCGGGTCCACGGTGAAGGTGGCCGCCAGGGCGATCCGCTGCCGGCGCAGCCCGGGCACCTCCGACAGCGGGCGGTCCGGGTCGTCCACCAGGGCGCGCAACAGTTCCGGCAGCCGGCCCACGGTCGCGGCGATCGTCTCGTCGAGGTACAGGTCGGCGTTGAAGTCGACCGCGCCGTCGATCCGGTCCCCGTCGACGGTCAGGCTGACGAAGAGGTCGAAGTCCGTCAGGCCGCTCTCCGCCGGTACCGGGTGGAACGTCGCCCCGGCGGCCTGCCGCTGCCGTACGCCGCCGTCGGTCATGGTCGCCAACACCTGGAAGAGCGGGTTCACGCTGGGGTCGCGGACCGGGCGGACCTCCTCCACCACCCGCGCGTACGGGGCCTCCTGGTGGGCGTACGCCTCGCTGACCGTGCGGTGCACCCGGCGGACGAGGTCGCGGACGCTCGGGTCGCCGCCGGTGTCCACCCGCAGCACCAGCATGGTGGCGAAGCAGCCGATCAGCGGCTCCAGATCGGTGCTCGCCCGGCCGGCGGCGGGCATCCCGAGCAGCAGGTCCTCCTGGCCGGTGGCGTGGCGCAGCAGGGCGGTCAGCCCGGCGAGGACCACCGCGTTGACGGTGGCCCCGGCGCGGCGGGCCAGCCCGCCGAGGGCGTCGGTCAGGTCGGCGTCGACGGTGAAGGGCACGCTCCGGCCCCGGTGGGTCTGCACCGGCGGCCGGGGTCGGTCCGGTGGCAGCGTGGACCGGGCCGGTGCCGAGGCGAGCCGTTCCCGCCAGTGCGCCAGGTGACCCGCCAGCTCCCGTTCGGCCTCCGGCTGGCGGCGGGCGGCGACGTGCGCCACGAACCGGGTGGGCAGCGCGGGCAACCCCGCCGGGACGTCCCCGGCGAACTCGCCGTACCAGCGCACCACCTCCTCGACGAACACCCCCGCCGACCAGGCGTCGAAGACGATGTGGTGCGCGGTCACCAGCAACAGGTGCTCGTCGTCCGCGAGGGCGACCAGCCGGGCCGCGAGCAGGGGCCCGCTGGTCAGGTCGAAGCGGACCGCCGCGTGCGCCGCGATCTCCCGCTCGGCCGCCGCCGCCCGCTCCGACGGCGGCAGCCCGGTGAGGTCGAGCAGCGGCAGCGGCACCTCCAGGGCGTCCGACACCCGCTGGGTGACCACGCCGTCGACGGTCGCGAAGACGACCCGCAGCGCGTCGTGCCGGGCCACCACCGCGTTGACCGCCCGGTGCAGCGCCGCGACGTCGAGCGGACCGCTGATCCGCTCGGCGAAGGGCACGTTGTAGACGGGCGTGCCGGGCTCCAACCGGTCCAGGAACCAGAGCTGCTCCTGCGTGTAGGAGAGCGGGTAGCTCGCCTTCGCAGGTGGGGCCGACGGCGTCGGGTCCGCGCGGCCGGCCCGGGCATGGCGCAGTCGCAGGGCCAGCAGTTCCCGCTGCTCGGGGGTGAGGTCGGCGAGGTCCGGGTGCAGGTCCTGGGTCATCGGGTGGCCCCTTCGACGTACGCGCGGTCGGCGGCCGGCCCGCCGTCGAGCAGGCGGGACAGCGGGGGAGGCGTGTCGTGCAGGTAGAGATGACCGCCCGGCACGACGGTCAGCGAGAAAGCGGCGGCGGTGCAGGCCGCCCAGCCGGCCACCTCGTCCGGGCTGACCAGGGGGTCGTCGGCCGCCGCCACCGCGTCCACGGGCAGCGGCAGCGGCGGCACGGTCGTCGGCCGGTACGACGCGACCACGTTCAGGTCGGCCCGCACGGTGGGCAGGATCAGTTCCAGCAGGCCGGGATCGGCGAGCACCTCGTCGGGGATGCCGCCCAGGTCGACCAACCAGCGGGTCAGTGCGGCGTCGTCGAGGCGGTGCGCCGTACCGAGCGGCGCGGCGTCACGCGGCGGACGGGCCGCGGACACCACCAGCCGCTGCGGCGTCGGGCCACCCCGGGCGACCAGGCGGGTAGCCACCTCGTACCCGATCAGGCCGCCCATGCTGTGCCCGAAGATCGCGAACGGCGTCGGCACCCGCGCGGCGATCGCCTCGACCAGCGGCGGTACCAGGTCGTCCATCGTGTGCAGGGGTTCCTCGGACAGCCGCCGCTCACGACCCGGCAACTGCGCGGTCCACACCTCCACGGCGTCGCCCAGCACGGCGGCCCACGGCCGGTACGCGCCGCCGCCGGCTCCGGCGTACGGCAGGCACACGAGCCGCAGGCGGGCGGCCGGGCGGGACGCGACGCAGCTCAACCAGGCGGTCGTCGGTGGTGTTACGGGTGGTGTCGCCATGCCCGCACACGCTACGAACGGGCCTTGAGGGCGGTCTTAGCGTCGGCTGAGCGTTCCTGCCGGTGTCCGCTGCGCGCGGACGGTCAGACCCCGTCGACGGCGGTGGCCGCGATGGCGTAGTGCGGCCGGTGCGGGCCGCCGTCGGGGCGTTCCAGCCGCTCGACCTCGGTGAAGCCGGCCCTCGTCAGCCGCGCCGAGATCTCGTCGACCGGCCAGCGGTAGGCGGTGGTCACCTTGTGGTCGAAGGCGTCGACCTCGTCACCGGAGAAGAGGCCCAGCACCAACGCCCCGGACGGGGCCAGGGCCCGTCGGAATGTCGTCAGTACGCCGTCGAGGCGCTCCGGCGGTAGGTGGATCAGCGAGTACCAGGCCAGGATGCCGGTGAGGCTGTGGTCGGCCACGTCGAGGTCGTCCAACGACCCGAGGCGGTAGCTGCCGCCGGGATGGGTCGCGCGGGCGTGGTCGATGAACTCGGGGACGATGTCGATGCCGGTCGCGTCGGCGCCCAGCGACCGCAGGTGGTCGGTGAGGTGGCCGGGGCCGCAGCCCAGGTCGAGCACCGGACCGGGGCGACCCGCCAGGTGCCGACCGATGAAGGCGAGGTCGTCGGGGTGCACCTGCTCACGCGTGCCGAACAGCTCGATGTACAGATCCGCGACCGCGCCGTACGCCTGCCGCACCCGCTCGGTGCCCACCGCGTGACTATAGGAGGTCCGCACCCAACCCCCGGTCACGGGTTGGTTCCGGTGGGACCGGTCCGCGCTTGGCCCGCTGGATCTGCTCGTAGACGTGGGTGCGCAGCTCGGTGAAGCGGGGCAGGGCCCGGGTGGTGAGCTGGTCGCGCTCCGGCGGGAGGTCGATCGCCAGGTCCTCCTGCACCCGGGTGGGGGAGTTGGACAGGACGAGCACGCGTTCGCCCAAGTACACCGACTCGTCGATGTCGTGGGTGACGAAGATCGTCGAGATCCGGCGGGTGCGGTGCAGTTCGCGGACGAGGTCCTCCAGGTCCGCGCGGGTCTGCGCGTCGACCGCGGCGAACGGCTCGTCCATGATCAGCACCTCGGGCTGGTACGCGATGGCCCGCGCGATCGCCACCCGTTGCTGCATCCCGCCGGAGAGCTGCCACGGATGGCTACCCGCCGACTGCGCCAGGCCGACCGCGTCGAGGGCGTCGGTGACCAGCCGGCCGCGTTCGGCGCGGGAGAGCTTCTTGTGGCGGAGCGGCAGCTCGACGTTGCCCCGGACGGTCAGCCACGGGTAGAGGCTGCGGCCGTACTCCTGGAAGACCACGGCCATCGCGGGGCTGGGGCCGGTCACCGGCGACCCCTCCATCTCGACGAGGCCGCTGGTGGGCCGGAGCAGGCCGGCGAGGCATTTCAGGAGGGTGGTCTTGCCGCACCCGGAGGGACCGACGACGCACACCAGTTCCCCGGGACGCATGCTGAAGCTCAGATCGCCGATCGCCTCGACCTCGCCCCGGGCGGAGGGATAGACCTTCCGCAGGTGCTCGACCCGCAGCAGCGGGGTGGCGTCAGGCACGGCTGACCTCCTTCATCGCGTGGTACCAGCGCAGGACCCGGCGCTCGACGAAGCCGAAGGCCACCGCGAGCAGGACGCCGATGAGGCCGAGCAGGAGGATGCCGCTCCACATCTCGGCGACCAGGTAGTTCCGCTGGAAGTAGGCGATCCGGTAGCCGAGGCCGGCGGACGACGCGAACATCTCCGAGATCACCATGAGGATCAGGGACACCGAGAGCGCCTGCCGTACGCCGGCCATGATGCGCGGGCTCGCCGCGGGCAGCACCAGCAGCCACAGCCGCTCCCACCGGGTGATCCGGAACGCGTCGGCGGTGTCCCGCATGACGCTGTCGGTGGACCGGACGCCTTCGATCGTGTTCAGCAGGATCGGCCACACGGCGCCGGACACGATGACGACGACCCGCATCGTGTCGGTGATGCCGAGCACGAGCATCCCGACCGGGATCAGCACCGGCGGCGGGATCGCGCGGAAGAACTCCAGCAGCGGTTCGAGCAGTTCGCGCAGCGGGCGGAGCCGGCCGATGACGACTCCGGCGGCGACGCCGAGCAGGATCGACGCGACCAGGCCGACGGCCAGCCGGTACAGGCTCGGCAGGACGTCGTCGACGAACGCCGGGCCGACCCAGGTCCGCCGGAACGCGTCGAGGATGGTGAGCGGGCCGACGAAGAACCGGTTCGTCGATCCGGTCGACCAGACGCCCCAGAGCAGCACGGTCAGCGCGGGAAGCCCGAGCGCGAACAGGACGGTCTCGGCGGCCCGCAGGATCGGGCCGCGCGGCCGGGCCGCTCCCGCGCCGGCGGCCGTCATCGGGCCGCCTCGTCCGCGAGCACCGACTGGTGCCAGGCCAGCGAGCGACGCTCGACGAACCGGAACACGACGTTCACCAGCACGCCGAGCAGCCCGGTGACCACGACGAGGCCGTACAGGCCGACCGCGTCCCCGGCGGAGCGGGACAGCTCGATCATGCGCCCGAGGCCGGGGTTGCCGATCACCATCTCCGCGGTGACGGCCAGGATGAGGGCGACCGCCGCGGCGAGCCGCAGACCGGTCATCAGGTACGGCAGGGCGGTCGGCAGGACGAGGTACCTCAGCCGCTCGCGGCGGGTGAGGCCGAAGCTGCGAGCGGTGTCCCGGGCGACCGTGTCGACGTCCGCGACTCCGTAGATCACCTGCACGAACACCTGCCAGAACGCGGCGTAGACGACGATGACCAGCGCGGCGCGCAGTTGCAGGCCGAACATCAGCACGGCCAGCGGGATCAGCGCGACCGACGGCACCGGTCGCAGGAACTCGACAATGGTGTGCGTCGCGCGGCGCAGGACCGGCACCAGCCCGATCCCGGTGCCCAGGACGACGGCCGCGACCGTCGCCAACGTCAGGCCGATCGCCCACGACGTCATGGTCAGCGAGAGTCGTCGCCAGAACGCCAGGTCGCGAAGCTCCTGGATGAGCCACCCGAGCACGTCCGTGGCGTACGGCAGGTACTGCGGGTCGACCAGTCCCAGTGTCGGGACCAGTTGCCAGACCACGAGGAACCCCAGTAGGCCGGTGGCGCCCAGCAGGACCTTGCGCACGGCGGGCTACTGCTGCTGGATGAGGCGGTCGAGGTCGGGCCGCCGGTCGAGGACCCGGTATTTCTGCGCCAGGGTGGCCAGTTGCTCCAGGCCCGCCCGGTCGAGCTCCCAGCCGAACGCGGGCAGCCGCACGGAGTCCGCGACCGCCTCCGGTAGCTGGAGGTTGTCCTTGATGGCCTGCCGGAGGTTCCTCTCGTTGGCCGGGTCGTTGGCCCAGGTGAGCGTCTTCCTCATGGCTGACGAGAAGGCCGTGACCAGCGCGGCGTCGGACTCCTTCAGCTTGCTCGACGTGATCGTGGTGAGGGTGGTCAGGCCCGGGACGGTGGCCTGGTACGGCTCGACGACCACCGCGTCGCCGCGTTTGCGCAGCTGGGTGATGAACGGCTCGGTCACCCAGGCGGCGTCGATGTTGCCGGCCGCGAGTTGGGCCGGCGCGTCCGGGAAGGCGACCTCGACGAACTGGACCTTGGTGGGGTCACCGCCGTCCTTCTCGACCGCCGCCATGATGGTGACGTCCCCGGCGGCGCCCAGGCTGTTGACCGACACCTTACGGCCGGCGAGCTGGGCCGGCCGGGTGATGCCGGACCTCGGCGAGGCCACCACGGCGTTGATGTCGTCACCGTCGGCATAGGACGAGGCGTAGTTTCCGACGATCACGACGCCGAGGTCCTGCAGGTCGGCGCGGAACGGGCCGAACGGCTGACCGATGGCGAAGTCGATGTCGCCGTTGATCAGGGCCGGGATGGCCTGCGCGCCGCCCTGGGCGGGCAGCACCTCCACGTCGAGCCCCTGTTCCCGGAAGATGCCGGCCTTGATGCCGGCCCACAACGCGGCGGTCTCGCTGATGGGCAGCGCCGCCACCCGGACCTTCCGCAGATCGCCGCTGGTTCCTGGCGCCGGATCGGTGGCGTCCGAATCCGTGCAACCGGTCAGGGCGATCGTGAGGCCGGCGAGAACAGCGAGGGCGGTGACCTTCTTCATGGACGAGCCCTTCCGTGCGCAGCGCTGGTGCTTCCGGGCGTCGATCAGCGTCATGCACCCGAGATTGATTGTCAAGAATGCAAATATCGTTTGTGGCGGTGCGATTGACAGCGTGACGCTGAGCGAAAGATTCCATTGAGAAACGTCTTGACGAGCCACAATTTTGTGACCAAACTGTGCGGTTGGTTGGGCGGCCGGGGAGGGAGCGACGATGTGGCGATCGTGATCGTGGGCGCCGGAATCGGCGGCCTCACCGCCGCGCTCAGCCTGCACCAGGCCGGGTTCCGGGACATCGCCGTCTACGAGCGCGCCGCCGCGCTGCGCCCGCTCGGCGTCGGCATCAACCTCCTACCGCACGCGGTCCGCGAACTGACCGAGCTGGGCCTCGGGGAGCGCGTGGCGGCGCTGGGCGTCCCGCCCGGCACGCTGGCCTACTACAACCGGCACGGACAGCAGATCTGGCACGAGCCACGCGGGCTGGACGCCGGATACCGCTGGCCGCAGCTCTCCGTGCACCGCGGCCGGTTCCAGCTGGAACTCCTCGCCGTGGTGCGGGACCGGCTGGGTGCCGACGCGGTCCACACCGGTCACCGGCTCGTCGACGTGCAGGACGGCGTCGCCCGCTTCGCGACGGCGGCCGGGGAGGTCCGCGTCGCGGGTGACCTGATCGTCGGAGCGGACGGCATCCACTCCGCGCTGCGCCGGCAGCATCATCCCGGCGAGGGAGCGCCGCTCTGGAACGGGCTGACGCTGTGGCGGGGAGCGGTGCGGGCGTCTGGCTTCCTGGACGGACGGACCATGATCATGGCCGGTGACGCGGAGCAGAAGTTCGTCGCGTACCCGATCGCTCCCGGCCTGATCAACGTGGTGGCCGAGCGGCGCGGTCCCGGTGTCGCCGGGCCGAACGCGGACTGGAACCGGGCGGTCGACCCCGCGCCGGTCGTCGCGCTCTTCGCCGGCTGGCGGTTCCCGTGGCTCGACGTGCCGGCGCTGCTGGCCGCCGCCGACGAGATCCTCGAATACCCCATGGTGGACCGGGACCCGATCGACACCTGGACCCACGGCAACACGACCCTGCTCGGCGACGCGGCACACCCGATGTACCCCAACGGTTCCAACGGGGCGTCGCAGGCGATCCTGGACGCCCGGACGCTCGCCTTCCACCTCGCCACCGCCCCGACGGTCCGGCAGGCGCTCGACGCCTACGAGGCGGACCGGCGGCCGGCGACCAGCGCGCTCGTGCTGAGCAACCGGCGGCAGGGCCCGGAGCAGGTGATGGTGCTCGCCCACGAGCGGGCCCCCGATGGGTTCGCGCACATTCACGACGTCATCCCGCCGGACGAGCTCACCGAGATCGCCACCGGGTACAAGAAGGCGGCCGGCTTCCTGCCCGCCGATCTCAACGAACGGCCCTCCCTGACGCCGACGGTCTTTTCGGGCGTTCTACCGTGACCGGGTCGGAGGCGACCGAGCTGGACGCGGCGCGACTGGCGTCGGTGATCTCACCGCTGCGCCGCACGCTGCTCGCCGCCGCCCGGGCCGCCGAGCACCTGCCGGAGATCCCGGACGCGCAGATCGAGATCGTGCGGGCGCTGCCCCGGGGCACCGTGTCCGGTCCCGGTGAACTGGCCGAACGACTCCGGCTGAGCCGCTCGACGGTCAGCAACCTCCTCAGCACGATGGAAGCCAACGGTCTCGTCGAGCGCCGCCCCCGCCCCGGTAACCATCGCCACGTCGAGGTCCTCGCCACCCCGAAGGCCCTCGACCTGTTCGACCGCTTCGACCTCGTGAGCGGGGACCTGGTCGCCCGCGCCGCGGCCACCCTGTCGGCGGCGGACCGGGCGGCCCTCGCCGCCGCGGTGCCCGCGTTGGAGGGCCTCCGCGACGCCCTCGCGCAGATCAAAGACCCCCCATGAGTACGCCTCAACCGCGCCGCCGCCCCGTCGAGCCGCCGGGCGGGACCCGGTGAGCGCCCCCGCCGTTCCCGGCCTGGAGGCCGCGTTCGAGGTGGCGGCCCGGCTCGGCGCGCTGGAGGACCACGGGGTGACCCGCGCGGGCCACCGCCGCGTCGTGCCCATCGTTGGCGGCCGGATCACCGGCCTGTTCGAGGCGGAGATCCTCCCCGGTGGGGCCGACTGGCAGGTGGTCCGCCCCGACGGCGCCATCGAGATCGACACGCGCTACTCGGCGCGCACCGCCGACGGGGGCCACATCTACCTCCGTACGTTCGGTGTCCGCAGCGGACGCCCGGAGATTCTCGAGGCGTTGCTCCGCGGCGAGCCGGTCGACCCCGCCGAGTACTACTTCCGCCTGGGCGTACGGCTGGAGACCTCGGTGCCCACGCTGACGGTCCTGGAGCAGAGCATCTTCGTGGCGTCCGCGATCCGCGAGGCCGACCGCGTGCGCTACACCGCCTACCGCGTCACCTAGGGCGTGTGTCAAAGCCCCTGGCCGGCCTGCGGCGGGCCCAGACGACGGCCGGCGGCGTTGGAGATGGGCTCGGATACAACACCGGTATCCGAGCCCATCTCCGCCTTGCCGGACCGCCGCCTGGACTCCGCCTCGGCTCGACCGAGGACTTTGACACACGCCCCAGGGCCGGTTGCGGGACGCCGCACGGAACCACCCGGAAACCGTAATTGGATCTTCCTTGCCGGAGTCGTCCTGACCTGCCGAGATAACGCTCTCTCGGATAGTGCGGAAGTCCTTGACGCGGTGGTAATCGACCCGTAACGATGCATGCACCTCACCACCACCGGCGTGATCGGCGCACGTCGTCCGCGAAAGGACCTATCCGTGCGCAGATCTCCGAGAGCATGGCTCGGCGCTGTGTTGAGCGCGATCCTCGTGTTGGGCGGCGTCGTCGCCACGCCACCCGCGGCCAGCGCCGCCCCGTACACCGTCCTGGTCTTCAGCAAGACCGCCGGATTCCGGCACGGCTCCATCACGCCGGGCATCGCGGCGATCCAGCAGCTCGGCGCGGCCAACGGCTTCACCGTCGAGGCCACCGAGGACGCCGGCCAGTTCACCGACGCCAACCTCGCCCGGTTCGCGGCGGTGATCTGGCTGTCCACCACCGGCGACGTGCTCAACGCCGCCCAGCAGGCGAGCTTCGAGCGCTACATCACGGCCGGCGGCGGGTACGTGGGCGTGCACTCCGCCTCGGACACCGAGTACGACTGGCCGTGGTACGGCGGGCTCGTCGGCGCGTACTTCGCCTCGCATCCGGCCGAGCAGACCGCCACCGTGACGGTCGCCGACCAGGTGCACCCGTCCACCAAGGGGCTGCCGCAGCGGTGGAGCCGCTTCGACGAGCTGTACAACTACCGCGCCAACCCCCGGGGCGCCGTGCACGTGCTGGCCACCCTCGACGAGAGCACCTACACCGGCGGCAGCATGGGGTACGACCACCCGATCTCCTGGTGCCAGAACTACTCCGGCGGCCGGGCCTGGTACACCGGCCTCGGCCACACCGACGCCTCCTACGCCGACGCGGCCTTCCGACAGCACCTGCTCGGCGGCATCCAGACCGCGGCCGGAGCGGTCACCGCCGACTGCGGCCCGACGGTCACCACGAACTTCCAGCAGGTGGCGCTGGCCAAGGGCGCGGCCGAGACGGGCGAGCCGATGAGCCTCACCGTCCTGCCCGACCGGGGCGTGCTGCACACCTCCCGCGACGGCGTGATCCGGCACACCGACGCCGCCGGCAACACCAAGGTCGCCGGCACCCTCGCCGTCTACACCGGCGACGAGGAGGGCCTACAGGGCATCAAGGCCGACCCCAACTTCGCCACCAACCGCTGGGTGTACGCGTACTACGCGCCCCCGTTGAGCACGCCCGGCGGCGGCGCGCCGGCCACCGGTACGCCGGCCGACTTCGCCGTCTGGGACGGCGTCAACCGGTTGTCCCGCTTCACCGTCAACGCCGACAACACCATCAACCTGGCCAGCGAGACGCTGATCCTCAACGTGCCCACCAGCCGGGGCATGTGCTGCCACGTCGGCGGCGACATGGACTTCGACGCGGCCGGCAACCTCTACCTGTCCACCGGGGACGACACCAACCCGTTCGACTCGGCCGGCTTCACCCCGATCGACGAGCGGTCCGGTCGCAACCCGGCCTTCGACGCGCAGCGCACCTCGGCCAACAGCAACGACCTGCGGGGCAAGGTGCTGCGCATCAAGCCGAGCGCGGCGGGCGGCTACACCATCCCGGCCGGCAACATGTTCGCGCCCGGCACGGCGCGGACGCGCCCCGAGATCTACGCGATGGGCTTCCGCAACCCGTTCCGGATGAGCGTGGACAAGGCCACCGGCATCGTCTACCTCGGCGACTACGGCCCCGACGCGGGCACCGCCGACCCGAACCGGGGGCCGGCGGGCAACGTCGAGTTCGCCCGGATCGACCGGCCCGGCTTCTACGGCTGGCCGTACTGCACCGCCCGCAACGACGCCTACAACGACTACACCTTCCCGTCCGGGCCGTCCGGGGCCAAGTTCAACTGCGCCGGCGGACCCGTCAACAACTCGCCGAACAACACCGGCATCACCCAGCTCCCGCCGGCCATCCCGGCGTGGCTCCCGTACGGCGGTTCCGGCTCGCCGCCCGAGTTCACCGGCGGTGGCCTGTCGCCGATGGCCGGCCCGGTCTACCGGTACGACCCGAACAACACCTCGCCCGTGGCGTTCCCGCAGTACTACGACGGCACCTTCTTCGCGGGCGAGTTCGGCCGCCGCTGGATCAAGAACGTCAAGCTCGACTCGACCGGTCAGCCCCTGAAGATCAACCCGTTCCCGTGGACCGGAACGCAGGTCATGGACATGGAGTTCGGCCCGGACGGCGCGCTCTACGTGCTCGACTACGGCACCGGCTGGTTCAACGGCGACGCCAACTCGGCGCTCTACCGCATCGAGTACGCCCGCGAGGGCCGGGCACCCGTGCCGAAGGTCACCGCCACCCCCACCAGCGGCACCGCGCCGCTGACCGTGGCCTTCTCCTCGGCCGGCACTCTCGACCCGGACGGCGACCCGTTCACCTACGCCTGGGACTTCGACAACAACGGCACCACCGACTCGACCGCCGCGAACCCGAGCTTCACCTACACCACCAACGGCACCCGCAGCCCGACGCTGACCGTGCGGGACACCACCGGCAAGACCGCCACCGCGAGCGTGGTCGTCACCGTCGGCAACAGCGCGCCGGTGGTCACCGTGAACACCCCGTTGAACGGGCAGACCTTCAGCTTCGGGGACGCGATCCCGTTCTCCGTCACGGTCACCGACGCCCAGGACGGCACCGTCAACTGCGCCCGGGTGAAGGTGAACTACGTCCTCGGCCACGACTCGCACGGCCACCAACTCGGCAGCGTGCAGGGCTGCACCGGGGTCATCCAAACCTCGGCCGACGGCGAGCACGACAGCGCGGCGAACATCTTCGGCATCATCGACGCCGAGTACACCGACCTGGGCGGGGGCGGCCAGCCGGCACTGACCACGCACACCCAGGCGGTGCTGCAACCCCGCGTCCGCCAGGCCGAGCACTTCGGTGACTCGTCCGGCGTCCAGATCGTCGCCGGGGCGGCCGGGCACGGCGGGGCAGCGGTCGGTTACATCGACAACAACGACTGGATCTCGTTCCGGCCCTACAACCTGACCGGCATCCAGTCGTTCAGCGCCCGGGTCGGCGCACCGGCCGGCGGCGGCGGGACGCTCGAACTGCGCGTCGACTCACCCACCGGCCAGTTGGTCGGCTCCGCGACGGTCACCTCCACCGGCGGGTACGCGAACTTCGCCACCGTCACCGGCGGAGTGACCGCGCCGACCGGCACCCGGACGTTGTACCTGGTCTTCAAGGGCACCGGCCCGTACTTCGACATCGACGAGTTCACCCTCTCCACCAGCCCCGGCGGACCCGGCCCGGACCCCGACCCTGGCACGGGCACCAACCTGGCCAAGGGCAAGCCGGCACGCGCATCCAGCTACGAGGGCGCGTTCGTCGCGGCCAACGCGTTCGACGGTGTCGCCGGCACCCGTTGGGGCAGCGCCTTCGGCGACCCGCAGTGGATCGACGTGGACCTCGGCGCGACGTACGCCCTCAGCCGCGTCAAGCTGACCTGGGAGGCCGCGTACGGCAGCGCGTACCAGATCCAGACCTCGACCGACGGCGTCACCTTCACCACGGTCCGCACGGTGACCGGCGGCGACGGCGGGGTGGACGACCTGACCGGCCTCACCGGCTCCGGCCGGTACGTCCGGCTCCTCGGCACCGCCCGCGGTACGGCGTGGGGCTACTCGCTCTACGAGTTCGAGGTGTACGGCGGCACCGGCACCCCGACCGGCGGCAACCTGCTGCTCAACAAGCCGACGACGACGTCCAGCACCGAGGGGGCCGACGTGACCGGCGCGCAGGCCGTCGACGGCAACCTCACCACCCGCTGGTCGAGCGCGTTCTCCGACCCGCAGTGGATCCGCGTCGACCTGGGCAGCCCCACCGCGATCGGGCGGGTCAAGCTCGCCTGGGAGGCGGCGTACAGCAGCGCGTACCAGATCCAGACCTCCAACGACGGCACCACCTGGACCACCGTGAAGACGGTGACCGGCGCCGACGGTGGCGTGGACGAGCACAGTGGCCTCGGCGCGAACGGCCGCTACCTGCGCATCTACGGCACGGCCCGGGGGACCGGCTACGGCCATTCCCTCTGGGAGGTCGAGGCGTACCAGAGCTGAACCACCACCACGGCGTGGCCGGCACGGTTCTCCGTGCCGGCCCACGCCGTCAGCGGCTGGGGGTCGGCGTCGGCTGTTGCTTGACGAACGCCCACGGGGGCTCGCCGAACACCTTGGTGCACGCCGCGAGGAGCCCCTGCTGGGCGTCGGCGAGGCGGCGGTAGGCAGGCTCCTTGTCGACGGTGGGATCGTTCTGCACCCACAGGTCGCCGGCTTCCTTGGCGGCGGACGCGAGCTGCTTGCCGGCTTCCTGGATGCCAGGATCGGTCGACGACACCGCTCGGGTGGCGGTGCCCAGGTCATCCGCAGGGGAGGGTTCCTTGCGCGCCATGGCGCCGATCAGACGGGCGCAGGCACCGGCGGCATACCCGTCCGAGGGCGCGGTGGGGCTGTTGGCGGGCGCGGGCGTCGCGGCGGGGGAGCAGCCCGCCAGGACGAGAGAAGCGACGACGAGGGTACGGATCACCGCAGCAGAGTAGCGATCCTGCCGCAGCGCCTGCCGCCCACGTCGGTCAGTCAGCTGCTGGGCGTGGGAGTGGGCTGCCCGGCAAACTCCCACGGCGGCTCGCCGAACACCTTGGTGCACGCCGCGAGCATGCCCTGCCGCGCCTCGGCCAGGCGGAGGTCCGCGGGCCCGGTGTCGATGGCGGGGTCCTTACGGAAATAGATGTCGCCGACCTCCTTGGCGGCCGGTCCCAGCCGCTCACCGGCCGCCCGGATGTCCGGGTCGGTCGAGTAGGCGGCGTGATTCGCGGCGCTCGCGTCCATGAACGGGGGCAGGACGTTCTTTTTCAGTGCGTCTGCCAGGTACCGGCAGGCGGACACGGCGCGCGGGTCCGAGGCTTTGGTCGGGCTGGCCACGGGGTCGGGCGCAGCGGTCGGCGAGCAGGCTGCCAGGACGAGAGAAGCGACGACGAGGGTACGGATCACCGCAGCAGACTAGCGATCTTGCCGCAGCAGCACGAACGGTTAGTCGTCGGCGACGGCCACCGGTTCGGTGCCGATGCAGCGGACCTTCAACTCGTGCTTACCGCCCGAACCCTCGAAGGTGACCTCGACGTCGTCGTCCGGGCCCCGGTCCACCTCGTGCACCCGGTAGCCCTGCGCGGGCGCCCACGACACGAGGCGTACCCCGTCGGGGCCGCACTCGGCCACGGCGGTGCCGCCGCCGGTGGCGAAACTGCGGCGGACCCCGGCGCTGGCGCTCGGTGCGGCGCTCGCCGTGGACGGCCCGCCCGTGGTGCCACCGGGCGTCGGCTCCGGTGCGGCGAGCGCCCGTTCGATCTCGGCCTCGCTGCGCACCCCGCCCGGCGTGCCGGTGATGCTCTCGCCCACCAGCCGGATCGCGCCCAACCCGATCAGGGTCGCCACGGCGACGGTGGTCACCCACCCGGCGGCCACGAGGACCGAACGACGGCTCATGACACCGACTATCCCCGATCCACGGTGGTCGTCGGCATATCCGGAGGCTAAGGCACGGTTAACGTGCGTCACGCCGGCATCGGCACCGGCTAGCCTGCCTGCTGTGGCCCGCCTGCTGCTCATCGAGGACGACCTGACCATCCGTACCCCGCTGCTGCGCGGGCTGCGGGAACGCGGCCACGCGGTCGCCGCGGCCTCGACCGCGATGGCGGGCCTGCGGGACGCCCTCGACGACCGGCCCGACCTGGTGGTGCTCGACCTGGGCCTGCCCGACCTGGACGGACGCGAGCTGCTGCGGATGCTGCGCGCGGTCAGCTCCGTGCCGGTCATCGTGGCGACCGCCCGCGACGACGAGGCGGAGATCGTCCGGGTCCTCGACGCGGGCGCCGACGACTACGTGGTCAAGCCGTTCACCGCCGCGCAGCTCGACGCGCGTGCCCGCGCGGTGCTGCGCCGGGGTCCCGCCGGCGTCGACGCCCAGGATCCGTCCCTCGTGGTGGGCGGCCTGCGCGTCGATCCCCGGTCCCGCCAGGTCACCCTGGACGGCACGCTGGTGGAGCTGACGCCGCGCGAGTTCGACCTGCTGCACCACCTGGCCGGTCGGCCCGGGCAGGTGGTCACCAAACGCGAGCTGCTCACCGAGGTCTGGCAGATCCCGTACGGCGGGGCCGACAAGACCGTCGACGTGCACCTGTCCTGGCTGCGTCGCAAGCTGGGGGAGACCGCCCAGCAACCCCGCTACCTGCACACCGTGCGCGGCGTCGGCGTACGCCTCGAAGCGCCCGCGGTCCGCCCGTGAGGGCGCGTCTGGCGCTGCTGGTCGCGGCGGTCAGCGTCCTCACGCTGATCGCGTTCCTGGTGCCGCTGGCCCTGCTCGTGCGCACCGTCGCCCAGGACCGCGCGACCGTGCGGGCCACCGCCGACGCGCAGAGCCTCGTGCCGGTGGTGGGCACCGCCGATGCGCCCACCATCCGGCTCACCGTCGAGCAGCTCGCCGCGGAGTCCGGCCGACCGGTGAGCGTCTTCCTGCCCGACGGCACGGTGCTCGGTGCCCAGGCGCCCCGTACGCCGGCGGTGGCCCTGGCCGCACGCGGGCAGAGCCTCACCGGGGAGTCGGCTGCCGGCCGGGAGGTGGTCATCGCCGTGCAGGGCCGGGCGGACGGCACCGGCGTCATCCGGATCGTGGTACCCCGGCAGGAGCTGACCGCCGGGGTGACCCGGGCCTGGCTGGTGCTGGCGCTGCTCGGCGTGGTGCTGGTGCTGATCGGGCTGGTGGTCGCGGACCGGCTGGCGCGCACGTTGGTACGGCCGATCAGCGACCTGTCCGCCGTGTCGCACCGCCTGGCGAACGCCGAACTGGACGCCCGGGTCGTGCCCGCCGGCCCGGCCGAGTTGCGCGAGGTCGCCGGGGCGCTCAACCACCTCGCCGGCCGCATCCAGGTCCTCCTGCTCCAGGAGCGCGAACAGGTGGCGGACCTGTCCCACCGGCTGCGGACACCCCTGACGGCGCTGCGGTTGGAGGCGGAATCACTGCGCGACCCGGACGACGCGGCCCGGATCGCGGCCGCCGCCGACGGGCTCGAACGCGCGGTCACCGGGCTCATCCAGCAGGCCCGCTGGCGGCACGCCCCCGCGCCGGGCACGGTCGCGTCCGACGCCGCGGCGATCGTCGCCGACCGGGTCGCGTTCTGGTCGGTGCTCGCCGAGGACACCGGCCGGGCCGTCCACCTCGACCTGGCCCCCGGCCCGCTGACCGTCGCAGTCGCCGCCGACGACCTGACCGCTGCCGTGGACGCCCTGCTCGGCAACGTCTTCGCGCACACCCCCGACGGCACGCCGTTCACCGTCCGGCTCGTGTCCGACGCCGGGGAGGTGCTGCTCACCGTCGCCGACGAGGGCCCGGGGATGCCGCCGGGCGCCGTCCAGCGGGGTGCCAGCGCGGCCGGCTCCACCGGGCTCGGGCTGGACATCGCCCGCCGCGCCGCCCAGGCCGGTGGCGGTCGGCTGGAGCTGCGCTCCGGCCCGGAAGGTGGGGCGCAGGTGGTGCTGCGGCTCGGCCCGCCGCGGCAGCGCGAGGCATAGCCGCTGCGCTGCCGGGTAGCTGCCAACCATGGCGCGGTATACGAAACCCGAGCTCAGAGAGCAGATCAAGGAAGAGATCAAGGCGTCCGACAAGGGCGGAAAGCCCGGTCAGTGGTCGGCACGCAAGTCGCAGCTGGTGACGCAGGAGTACAAGCGGCGCGGCGGCGGATTCCTGGGCGAAAAGGACGAGCGGCAGAAGGCGTTGCAGCGCTGGGGCAATGAGAAGTGGCAGACCAAGGAGGGCGACACGCGCGCCCGCAAGGACGGCACGACGAGCCGCTACCTGCCCAAGAAGGCCTGGGACGAGATGTCCGAGAGCCAGCAGCGCGCGACCGACACCAAGAAGCGGGAGGCGTCCCGGACCGGCCGGCAGTACGTCGCCAACACCGGCCCGGCCAAGAAGGCGCGACGCGACGCCACGACGGCCGGTCGGATGTCGGAGATGTCGGTGGCCGAGGCCAGCAAGCTCGTCCGTGGCCTGGACACGCGACAGCTCCGGACCGCCCTGCGCAACGAGCACGCCGGCAAGGACCGCAAGACCCTCGTCCAGCGGCTGGAGGCGGAACTCAACCGGCGTGGCTAGCCGTTCCGAAGCTCGTCGAGGTGACCCGGTCGTCGTCCCGGCGACGCAGGATCCGCATCTCGGTGGTGGCCTCGGTGCCGGTCAACGGCAGCACCGCCACCGGAGGGGGCGCCACGGCGGTGATGCTCGCCGGTGCGATCGTCACTCCGAGGCCGGCCGCGACCAGGTGTGCCAGAGTGGTCCAGCTGCCGGCGTCCTGGACGATCCGCGGTGTGTAGCCGGCGTCCAGACACGGTCGGAGGTTGCGCTGGTAGGCCCGCTCGCCGGCCACCCGTGGGAAGTAGACGAACGGGTCGTCCCGCAGCACCACGGCGTCGATCGCGCGGTCTCGGGCGTGTGGGTGGTCGGCCGGCAGGACGGCGACGAACGCCTCGGTGGCGAACGTGACGCCGACCAGGTCGTCGTGGTCGTCCGGGTCGCGGACCACGCCGAGATCGACCTCGCCGTTCAACAACCGGTCGACGATGGTCGCCGTGTACGCCTCGTGCAGGCGTAGGTGGACGGCCGGGTGGCGCTCACGGAAACGACGGATCGGCCCGGCCAGCCCGAGCTGGATCGCCGAACTGACGAAGCCGATGTCGAAGCGCCCCTGCTCGCCGCGCCCGATCTGGCTCGCCTCGTGCACGTCGTCGGACACGGCTGCCAGCACCCGCCGGCACCGGACGAGATACGCCTCGCCGGCGGGCGTCAGCGCCACCGACCGTGAGGTGCGGACGAACAGCGGCGTACCGATCATCGCCTCGAGTTGGCGGATCTGCTGCGACAGCGGCGGCTGGGCCATCCGCAGCCGCGCCGCGGCCCGGCCGAAGTGCAGCTCCTCCGCGACCGCGACGAAGTACCGCAGGTGGCGCAACTCGGGATCCATACGTCGAGGATATGAATCGGTCCCAACAAGATATTGGACGTTCGAATGGCGGCGACCGGAGAATCGACTCATGAAGCCGAGCACGCTGACCGTCGCGTCGATGACCACCGCCGAGGAGGCCGCGGCCTTCCGGACGCTCAACGAAGAGTGGATCTCCCGCTTCTTCACCATCGAGGAGTCGGACCGCCTGACGCTCGGCGACCCGTTCGCCGCCATCGTCGAACCGGGCGGCGACGTGCTCGTGCTCCGCGACGGCGGGCAGATCGTCGGCTGTGTCGCGGTGATGCACAGCTCGGCGGGCGTCTTCGAGTTGTCGAAGATGGCGGTGACCCCGGCGGCGCGCGGCAGGGGCCTCGGCCGCCAGCTCATCGAGGCGGCGATCGAACGCGCCCGCCAGCTCGGCGCGGCCACCCTGTTCCTCGTCAGCAGTACCAAGCTCCCGAACGCCGTGCGTCTCTACGAGACGGCCGGCTTCCAGCACGTCAGGGCGGACGAGATCCCGCTGTCGCCGTACGCCCGCGCCGACGTCTTCATGCGGATGGCGCTCTGACCGCCGGCTTAACCCGGCCTTAGCGTTCGGACAGCGCGCTGCTATCCCGGTTCCACCGATCCTCGGAGTCGACAACGAGGAAAGGTGGGCACCACGATGAAGCGGACCAATCTGCTCCTGGCGGCGACCGGCGGGGCGGCGGTGCTGGCGGTGGCCGGGGCCGCGTTCGGCGTCACCGCCGCGAAGGACTCGCGCACCGACACGACGCTCGCCGCCGCGACCGTCGCGCCGACGGCCGAGGGCACCACCGCCGGGCCGGCGACCGGCGGTCCGTCGTCGACCGGCACTCCATCGGGTACGCCGACGAGCGGTGCCCCGTCGCCCAGTGACGCCCCGTCCGCGGCCGGCGCGGCTGTCGACGAGAAGCGAGCCGGCGAGATCGCGCTCGCCAGGGCTGGCGGCGGCCAGATCGTGGAGGTCGAGGCCGAGCAGGAGAACGGCCGCCCGGTCTGGAGCATCGAGATCGTCGCCGGCGACACCGAGCACGAGGTGGACGTCGACCGCGAGAACGGCTCGGTGGTCAAGGCCGAGCAGGAACCGGTCGACGCCGACGACGACGCCGATGACCAGGACGACGACGCGGACGACGACGACGGCGACGACGACTGACCGTCGCAGCTCGCCGCCCGCCCCGGGATCGACCGGGGCGGGCGGCGTGGCGTTGCTGGGCCGTGGCGCGGTTCGTGAAGCTGGTTGCGCCCTAGATCGGCACGCGTTGTTCCTGGACCGTCGGTTGGTCCTGGGCGAACTGCGTGCGGTACAGCTCGTGGTAGCGACCGCCCGCCGCGAGCAGGTCGCTGTGTCGCCCACGTTCGACGATCCGGCCGGCCTCCACCACGAGGATCTGGTCGGCCGCCCGGATGGTGGAGAGCCGGTGCGCGATGACCACACTCGTGCGGCCGGTCAGGGCCTCGGCGAGGGCGTCCTGGACCGCCGCCTCCGAGGTGGAGTCGAGGTGCGCGGTGGCCTCGTCGAGGATGACCACGCGCGGACGGGCCAGCAACAGTCGCGCGATCGTCAACCGTTGCCGCTCGCCGCCGGACAGGCGGTACCCGCGTTCGCCGACGATGGTGTCGAGCCCGTCGGGAAGCGTACGGATCAGGTCGTCGAGGCGGGCCCGCCGCAGGACGTCCCACATCTCGTCCTCGGTGGCGTCGGGCCGGGCGAACGCCAGGTTGGCGCGGATGCTCTCGTGGAAGAGGTGCCCGTCCTGGGTCACCACACCCAGCGCCGTTCGGATCGACTCCGCGGACAGGTCGCGGACGTCGACGTCGCCGAGCTTCACGGTTCCGTCGTCGACGTCGTACAGGCGGGGAACCAACTGCGCGATCGTCGACTTCCCCGCCCCGGAGGAGCCCACGAGGGCGACCATCTGACCCGCCTCGGCGCGGAACGACACCCCGTGCAGCACGTCCTCGCCGCCGCGCGTGTCGAGCTTCACCACGTCCTCGAGGGACGCCAGAGACACCCGGTCGGCCGAGGGGTAGCCGAACCGTACCCCGTCGAACTCCACCGCGACCGGCCCGTCGGGAAGGCGTCGGGCGTCGGGCTTGTCGAGGATCAGCGGCCTGAGGTCGAGGATCTCGAAGACCCGCTCGAAGCTCACCAGCGCGCTCATCACCTCGACCCGGGCACTGGCCAGCGACGTCAGCGGCGCGTAGAGGCGCGACAGGAGCAGCGCGAGGGCGACCACCGTCCCGGCGTCGAGGCTGCCGCGCAGGGCGTACAGGCCACCCAGCCCGTAGACCAGGGCCAGCGCCAGCGAACCGACGACGGTGAGCGCGGTGATGAAGACCCACTGGAGCATCGCGGTACGGACACCGATGTCCCGTACCCGCCGGGCCCGGGCCGCGAACTCGGCGGACTCCTCGGCCGGCCGCCCGTACAGCTTGACCAGGGTGGCGCCGGGCGCCGAGAACCGTTCGGTCATACGTGTGCTCATGGCCGCGTTGTGCTCGGCCGCCTCTCGCTGCAGGCGGGCGAGCCGGGCGCCCATCCGGCGGGCCGGTAGCACGAAGATCGGCAGCAGGACGAGCGCCAACAGCGTGATCTGCCACGAGAAACTGAGCATGACGGCCAACGTCAGCATCAGCGTGACGGCGTTGCCGACCACGCTGGACAGTGTGTCGCTGAAGGCCCGCTGTGCGCCGATCACGTCGTTGTTCAGTCGGCTGACCAGCGCACCCGTCCGGGTCCTGGTGAAGAACGCCACCGGCATACGTTGCACGTGGTCGAAGACGGCCGTCCGCAGTTGGACGATCAGCCCTTCGCCGATGCTGGCGGAGAGATATCGCGTCACCAGGCCCAGGCCGGCCTCGGCGAGGGCGATCACGGCGATCAGGACGGCCAACCGGACGACCACGCCGCCGTCGGCGCCGTCCACGATCGCGTCGACCACCCGGCCGGCGAGAATCGGCGACGCCACCGTGAGGACGGCCGTCACCACACTCAACAGCAGGAATCTGACGATCAGCGCGCGGTGTGGACGGGCGAACCGCCCGATCCGCTTCAGGGTGGCGCGGGACAGCGGTCGCTCGTCCCGCGCGTTCATCGCGTGGCGCAGGGACGTCCACGCGGTAACTTCCATACTCATGCCTACCTCCGATGTCGGAGGTTAGGACCTCATCCGAGCTTCAGGTCAAGCCGCGATAAGGTTCCCGCGTGCCGTTGACGAATCCCTGGCTGGCCGGGCCCACGCCGGCCGGGCGGCTCGACCGTGAACGGCTCGAAGAGCGCATCCTCAACCTGCTGTCGTCGCAGAACATGTGCGTGCTCGCGACCACGGGACCGGACGGACCGCTGGCCACTCCGGTGCGGTACTACCCGCTCGGCTTCACGGTGCTGTTCACGGCGGCGCCGCGTTCGCCCAAGATGCGCAACATCGCCGCCGATCCGCGAGTGTCCATCGGGATCTTCGCGCCGCTGGTCGGGCTGGCCAGCAGCCGGGGGGCTCAGGTGTTCGGAACTGCCCGGGTGCTCGATCCGGGGCATCCGGACCGTGCGCACCACTGGGAGGCGTTCCGCTGGGAGAACGAGCACGCCGAGCGGGGGCGATCGCTCTCCGAGCCGCCCGAGGACACCCTCGTGGTCGTCGTGGCGGAGCGGATCGTCTACACGGAACACTGGCTGCGACGCGAAGGACTGGCGCCGCGCCAGCACTGGCGTCGCTGAGAACGCCGCTCTCGGCGGCGTGGTCACCGCCACGCCGCACCGCACACCAGCCCCCAGACTGATCAGCAGGACACGCCCTACGGTCTGCCGTAGAAGAACTGGTTCGCACGCGGTGGGCCTGGTCCGGCCGGGCTGCGACATGCCGCGTCTCCGCCATGGCTCGGCCGCCTGCCCGGAACAGGCTTCAGCAGCGTCGGTGGTAGTGGTTACGGCGGGGGATCTGGTCGGGGTCCAGCCAGGCCGGCGGAACGAATACCGGTGCGCCGTCGCTGCCGAGCCGGACCGTCCACTCTCCCTTGTGTACGTGGCGGTGGTGGTAGCCGCAGAGCAGGACGGCGTTGGCAAGGCTGGTAGGGCCGCCGTCGACCCAGTGGCGGATGTGGTGGGCGTCGCACCAGCGGGGCGGCCGGTCGCAGCCCGGGAAGGCGCAGCCACGGTCGCGGAGCACGAGGGCGCGCCGCAGGGGACCGGTGACGAGGCGGCGTTGCCGGCCGACATCGAGTGGCTGGCCGTTGCCGCCGAGCACGGCGGGGAGGATGGCGGCGTCGCAGGCGAGCCGGCGCACCGTCTGCGGAGTCAGGGCGAGGCCGGTGTCGAGCGTGCCGGCATCGAGCTGCTGGCTCAGGGCGTCGTAGTCGGTGGTGACGACGATCTGGGCATGCTCGCGACCACTCGCCGGCAGGTCACCGGTGCGGACGGCGAGTCGGCAGACGTCGGCCAGGGCGTCGTGGCGGCGTTGGCCCGGCGTACGGGTGTCGTCCGGGCCGGTGGGGCCGCTGAGCGGGTCGATGGCGGCGCGGAGCAGGCCGGCGGTTTCGGCGTCGAGGGTGCCGGCGAGTCGCAGCCGCCCGTCGGTCTGCTCGGACACGGTGAGGTGTCGGTCGCGGTCGGCTCGGCGGGCGTCGGCGTCCAGCGCGGCCTTCGCCGCCGCGTCGGCGACGTCCGGTGCGACGTGGTCGAGGATGCGGGTGCTCATCCTGCGCAGCAGGGTCGGATCGAACTGGCCGGCCCACTCGACGAGCACGCCGGCGGCCTTGTCGGCGACCGCGGCACCGGCGGCGGAGTGCACAGCGGTCACGGTGTCGGTGATGACGCGGGCCTGCTCGGCGGTGATGACACCGTCGGCCAGAGCCCGCCGTGCCCCGTCGTTGCGGCCGTCGTCGAGGGCGGCGGCGAGGTCGACGAGCCGCCGGGCGGCGGGAATCGTGAGGCGCAGGCGTTCGCGGAGCCACACGGTGGTGCCGGACGCGCCCTGGGCGCGAGCCGTGCCGCGACCGTCCAACTCGCGTACGAGCGTCAGTTGGAGCGCGACGAGGCGTTGCGCGAGGCGGTGCGCGGCGTCGAGCGCGGCGACAAGGTCCTGCTCGCCCAGGCTCCAGACGGCGGCATCGAGGCAGGCGGAGACCGCCTCGTCCGCCTGCGCCAGCTCTTCGACCACGACCCGACACTAGAACACGTGTACGACAACTTCAGTAATCATGATCGATTGGAGGTGTGGGTGGAACCCCGGCGCTGCGGGTGGGAATGCACCCGACAGTGATCGCGCCGCCACCCGTGCCCCTTCGAGGCGTGGGTGGCGGCGCGAGGCGTCACCTGGCGATCAGCCGATGCGGAACTGCTCGCCGTAGACGGCGAAGGTCAGCGGCGTGTTCAGGTTGAAGTTGCCGTTGTTGAGGAACACCCGCTGGGCCGTGTCGACGCGGGAGGTGTCCGAGTGGGCCTCCTCCTTCTTCATCTCGATGACCCGCTCGTCGAGGAACGCGTTGAGCCAGGTCCGCTCGTCGCCGCCCTGCGCCGGGGGCTTCGCCCGGGTGAGGGCGCGGCTGCGGATCTGACGCATGCCCTCGTACCCGTGCATGACCGCCGCGTCGTAGTAGGCGAACTGGCCGAGGGCCCGTACCCCGTCGTTCTTGCCGTCGCGGACCGACGGGTTGAAGTAGACCCGGTCCCGCTCGGCCTCCTGCGCGGCTCGGAACACCGAATCGTTGGCGGCGGTGCGCCAGTCGCGGGGGAAGTTCGGGTCGAGGCCCGAGTGTGACGCGGTGCCGTTGACGGCGCGCAGCGCCGGCAGGTAGCCGGACAGTACGTTGCCGGGCTTGGTGTTCGTGTACGCCTGGACGAGTTCGAGCATGTCGCCGGTGCCGGAGCAGAAGCCGATGATGCCGGCGGTGTAGCCGCGACCGTCGCCGATGTCCTCGATGTAGGAGAACTGGGCGCGCCAGTCGAGCGAGGAGTTCTCGGCCGCCGAGACGAGTTGCATGGCGACGTCCTTCTTCGCCGGGTCGTCGAGGTTGGCGCCGGTGGAGCCGCTGGCGGTGGGCGTGGGGGTGGGGGTGCCGCCGCCGGGGAGGGTCCACTGCTGGTTGGTGGTGCCGCCGCAGGTCCAGATCTGGAGCCGGGCGCCGTTGGCGGTGCTGCGGTCGGTCACGTCGAGGCACTTGCCCGAGGCGGTGTTGACCAGGGCGCCGCCGCTGCCGGCGGTCCACTTCTGGGCGCCGGTGCCGTTGCAGTCGTACAGCTGGATCTTGGCGCCGTTGGTGGTCGATGCGGCGGTGACGTCGAGGCACTTGCCGAGCGCGCGGATGGAGCTGTCGCTGTTGCCCACCGTCCACGTCTGGGCCGCCGAGCCGTTGCAGTCGTAGAGCTGCACCGCTGTGCCGTTGGCCGAGCTGGCACCGGCCACGTCGACGCACTTGCCGGCCAGGCCCTTGATCGGACCGGCGGTCGCGGCGCTGGCCGACGGCAGGCCGTAGCCGACCGCCGCGACGCCGATCAGCAGGGTGCCCACGGCGTAGGCGGCTGTTCTCTTACGCACCATGGTGTTCCTCGGGGGGAGAGGGGCGGCATGCCGCCGACCGGTCGGGTGCCCGGCCTGGGGGGAGGGCGCGGGGGGCACCACGAGAATCAGGAAACTGTATTAACAGATAGCAGTATGTCGATCATCTGTCAATCGGGCTCAACCGGGCATTGTGGTGGCGGCGCCGCGCAGCGCGGCGACGCACGCGAGCACCGCGGGGTGGTCGCCCGCGCCCCTGCGGTAGGCGACCCGCGTACGGCGGCGGATGGCCAGCGGCAGGAGTCGGACCGCCGGGGCGGGCCGCGTGATGGCGAGTTGGGGGACCAGGGCGACGCCCTCGCCGGCGGCGACCAGCGCGAGCGTGGCGGTGAAGTCGTCGACGTGGTGCCGCACCGCCGGCGCGAAGCCCGCCATCTGGCAGACGTGCAGGGCGACCGAGTGACAGAGCGTCCCGGGAGTGCCGACGATCCACTGCGCGTCGCGCGCCGCGCCGACCGGATCGGCGCCGCCGCCGTCCGACACGACCCCGGGGGGTACGGCGAGGTGGACCGTCTCCTCCAGCAGTGCGATCGAGTCCAGCGCCGGATCGGGCGGGACCGGTGTGATGTCGTAGTCGTGCAGGAGTGCGACGTCGAGCTGCCGGCTCCGCAGGGCGGCCGGCATGTCGACCGGATCCAGTTCGGTGATCATCAGGTCGAGCGCCGGATGGTCGCGGGCCAGGGTGACCAGCGCCGCCGGGAGCAGGGTGCGGACGGCGCTGGGGAAGGCGCCGATGCGTACGGTCCCGCGCAGGCCGGTCCGGGCGGCCGCGAGGGTCGCGTCGGCGGCTTCCAGTGCGGCCAGGACGACCTCGGTGTGCCGTACGAGTGCGGTTGCCGTCGTCGTGAGGGTGACCCGGCGACCGGTGCGCTCCAGCAGCCGGGTGCCGGCCTCCCGTTGCAGAGCGGCCAGTTGCTGCGAGACGGCGGACGGCGTGTAGGCGTGTGCCTCGGCGACCGCGGCGATGGTGCCGAGCCGGGCCAGGTCCCGCAGCAGAACGAGGCGACGGACGTCAAGCATCAGCTCAGCTTACGTATTGCGTGAGCAATCGGAACTGGACCTTCCTGGTTGATCGACCGAGAGTGAAGACATGACGCTGACCGGCCTGTACGTGCCCCTGATCACCCCGTTCGACAGCTCCGGAGCCGTCGCCACCGACGCGTTGACCACGCTGGCCGCCGACGCCCTGGACGCCGGCGCGGCCGGTGTGGTCGCGTTGGGTACGACGGGCGAGCCGGCCGCCCTCAGCGACGAGGAGCAGAGCGTCGTCCTCGACGTCCTGGCCGCGGTGTGCCGTGAACGTGGCGCGCGCCTGCTCGTCGGCGCCAACAGTGTCGCGGCGTTACGCGCGCTGGGGGAGCGACCCGAGGTGACGGCGGCCCTGAGTCTGGTACCCCCGTTCCTGCGTCCGGGTCCGGCGGGAGTGCTCGCCCACTTCGCCCACCTCGCCCAGGCCAGCCCGGTGCCGCTGGTCGTCTACCACGTCCCGTACCGGACCGGGCAGCAACTCCACGCCGACGACCTCCGCCGGCTCGCCGAGGTGCCCGGCGTCGTCGGCGTCAAGTACGCCACCGGTCAGCTCGACGCGGACACGATCGACCTCCTCGCCGACGTCCCGCCCGGTTTCGCCGTACTCGGTGGTGACGATCCGCTCCTCTCGCCGCTGCTCGCCCTCGGCGCGCACGGTGCGATCGCGGCCTCGGCACAGGTGGCGGCGGCGGAGTTCGTCCGATTGGTCACCCACTGGCAGGCGGGCGACATCGTGGGCGGGCGGTCGCTCGGTCAGCGGCTCGCGGGCCTGTCGGTCGCGCTGTTCGCCGGTCCCAACCCGACCGTCATCAAATCGGTGCTGCACGCCCGGGGACGCATCCCGACCCCGGCGGTGCGACTGCCGCTGCTGCCCGCCGACCAGGACGCGACCCGGCGGGCGCTCCGTCAGTTGGACCGGGTGGCAAGCGAGCCGACCTGACCTCGCGACGCGACACGTCGGAGACGAAGATCATTTGTTCATCCGGCCGTCGCACGGCCGTGTGCGTCGGTCGCTATCGTCAGCCCGCGCGCGGGCCCCGAGGGTGCCTGGAAGCGCACCGACAGGGTGCGTCAGCAGCACCACCGACCCGCAAGGAGCTTTTATGGCAGTCGATGTCCGTCGTACCGCGCCCTGGTGGGCCGCCGCTACCGCCGTGCTCGCCGTGGCGGCGCTGTCGGCTTGCGGCAGCGCCGACGGCGCCGAGCCGGCCGCCGCGCCCACCACCGGCGGCGCGGTCGCGTCGGCGGCGAGCGCGCCGCCCGCGCCGGCGCAGGGCAAGCTGCGCGGGTACGGCACGGTGCAGCAGCTCACCGAGGCCGCGGACCTGGTGGTACGCGGCCAGGTCGCGTCCGCCGGCTTCCGGGTCGACGAGGTGCTGCGGGCCAAGACCAATCCGGCGGTACGCCCCGGAACGTCGATCGCGCTCGCCAGCCTCGACGCCGGGGTGGCCGACATGGCCCACATGTCGACCCTCGACGTGGGCCAGAACGTGGTCCTCTACCTGTCCCGGGACGCCGGGACCGCGACCCCGACGTACCGGACGCTCAGCGGCGACTTCGGCATCTTCGACGTCACCGGATCCGGTGACGACGCCGTCGCGGCCACCCGTTCGCAGGCCATGGCCGTCAGCGGCCTGCGCACCGAGGACGCGACGGCGTCGGGTCACGGCTTCCGCACCACCCTCGGCGAGTTGCGCGCGGTCGCCCGACGGCCGTGAGGCGTTCGTCAGGTCAGTGTTCCCGGTAGGTGGCGTGGTCGAAGTCGGCGTACACCCCGTCACCACCGAGATCCTGCACCCACAACCCGACGAAGGCGCCGGTGAAGCCCCACGCCGCCGGCTCCCCGTCGATGATCAGCGCGGCGTGCTCGTCGGACAGGATGGTCGCGTCCAGGTCGACGGGCAGACGCTGCCACCCGGCCCCGAGGTCGTAGTCGAAGCGGACCACCGGCCCGTCGAACACCGCCCGCAGACCGACCCGGGCGACACCGCTGGCGTCGACGGTCAGCTCGGGGTACGGGGTGCGCCGGCCGTTGTCGGAGCTGAGCAGCTCCAACACCGTGCGGCCGTCGTCGGCGCGGGTCAGGTAGAGGTGGTGCCAGTTCAGGGTGTTGTAGTACGCGGTGATCCCGGCGAGCTGCCGGTGGTCGAGCGGGTCGAACTCGACGACCGTCTCCAGCGAGCAGTGCGTCGCCCCGACCCGTCGCGCGACCAGGCTCGGCGCCTGCCGACCCACCGGCGACTGTCCGCCGTGGATGCGCAGGTGCGAGGGCCGGGAGCGCAGGTCGACCCAGTCCGTGGTGGCCGGCCGGCGCAGCGTCGACCAGCAGGATTCGAGTTCGGCGGCGTCGAAGTCGTCGGTGGCGGGCTCCTCGGGCCACGGGTGCGGCGACAGGTCCGGAGCGACGACCTCCTCGGCCGGAACCCCACCGGGGATGCGGGGCCAACCGCCGTCCGGCCACTCGACCCGCTGGATCGCGGTCTCCCGCCCGAGCACGCAGTTGCCCAGCGGTGAGTAGGGGCGGCCGACCAGGTGGGCCAGGTACCACCCACCGTCGGGGGTCTGGACCAGGCTGCCGTGCCCGGCCTTCTGCAGGCGCAGGTCGGGTCGGCCCACCGAGGTGAGCAGCGGCCCGTCCGGGTCCACCTCGTACGGGCCGAACAACTCCCGCGAGCGCGCCACGGTGACCTGGTGCTCCCAGCTCGTGCCGCCCTCGGCGGTGATCAGCCAGTACCAGCCGTCGCGGCGGTACAGGTGCGGCCCCTCGGTCACCCCGACCGGCGTGCCGGTGAACAGGATGCGGGGCCGGCCGACGAGCCGCCGCGCCGCCCGGTCGTACTGCTGGATCTCGATACCGCCGAAGCGGTCCCGGCCCGGACGCCAGTCGGCGCTCATGCTCAGCAGCCAACTGGTGCCGTCGTCGTCGTGGAACAGCGCGGCGTCGAAGCCGCGCCCGTGCAGCTTCACCGGGTCGGACCAGGGTCCGGCGATGTCGGGCGCGGTGATCAGGAAGTTCTGCGGATCCCAGTAGCCGCTGGCGAAGCTGGCCACGTCACTGTAGACGAGGTGGAACTCCCCGTCGTGGTACGTCAGGTCGGGCGCCCACACGCCGTTGGAGTCGCCGCAGCCGCGCAGATCCAGCAGGCGGCGGTCGGTGATTATCCCACCCAGTGGGCGCCAGTTCACCAGGTCGCGCGAGTGGTGCACGCGCACCCCGGGATACCACTCGAAGGTCGAGGTGGCCAGGTAGAAGTCATCGCCGACGCGCAGGATCGACGGATCCGGGTGGAACCCGGCGAGGACGGGGTTGCGGATCGACCAGGCAGCGGTCGCCACGTCAGCGGTGTCGGTCGACACGAGGGCTCCTCTGTGCGGTGCGGCTGTGAAACTTCCGGAAACTTGCGGGGACCAGATCACTGGAAGCCCCTCGTACGGTAGCCGGTCTTATCGCGATAGGACAGGGGTCTTGACCGCTGGGGGAACTGCTCGTAGCGTCCCGGCCATCGATCGGTAATACCGACGAAGCAATGAAAGTTCCGGAGATCCAGGTTCGAACCCTTGCCGGCTCGGCCGGCGTCCGAGCACACCGTGAGTCCCCGAAGGGATGGATCATGACAGCGCACCTTTCCCGCCGATCGCTGCTCGGCATCGCCGGCGCCGGCGCCGGCGCCTACCTGCTCAGCGCCTGTAGCGGCGACGACAAGTCCAGCGACCCGAACGCGGCGCAGACGATCAACTGGTGGCACATCCAGAACACCGAGCCGATGCTGCCGGTCTGGGCCGCGATGGCCAACGAGTACAAGACCGCGCACAGCAACGTCACGTTCACCATCCAGCCGCTGGAGAACGAGGCGTTCAAGGCCAAGCTGACCACCGCCACCCAGGCCGGCGACCCGCCGGACCTCTTCCAGTCCTGGGGCGGCGGCGTACTCAAGCAGCAGGTCGACGCGGGTCTGGTCAAGGACCTCACCGACGACGTGAAGGACCTGGTCGGCGGCATCCTGCCGGCCGCCATGGGGCCGTACACGATCGACGGGAAGATCTACGGCATCCCGTTCGACATCGGCATGGTCGGCTTCTGGTACAACAAGGACCTCTTCACCCGCGCCGGCATCACCGAGCCCCCCGCCACCTGGGCCGCCCTGCTCGACGCGGTCCGCAAGCTCAAGACCGCCGGCATCACCCCGGTCGCCATCGCCGGCAAGGACAAGTGGCCGGCCCACTTCTACTGGTCGTACCTGGCGATGCGGATCGGTGGCGTCGGCGCGCTGCAGAAGGCCGTCGACGACAAGAACTTCGACACCCCGGACCTCGTGGCCGCGGGTGAGCGGCTCAAGGAGCTCGTCGACCTGCAACCCTTCCAGAAGGGCTTCCTCGGCGCCGAGTACGGCTCTCCGGACGGGCAGGCCGCCACGATGGGCAACGGTGGTGCGGCCATGGAGCTGATGGGTCAGTGGGCGCCGGCGGTGCAGGCCTCCAGCTCGACCAGCAAGAAGGGCATCGGCGACAAGCTCGGCTTCTTCCCGTTCCCCGCCGTCGACGGCGGTAAGGGCAGCGCCACCGAGGTGTTCGGCGGCGGCAACGGCTTCGCCGTCGGCAAGGACGCCCCGCCCGCCACGATCGATTTCCTGAAGTTCCTGCTCAGTGTGGACAACCAGCGGCGGTCCGCGAAGACCGGCGCGGTCCTGCCCACGGTGAAGGACGCCACCGACGCCATCAGCGACCCGAACAACAAGGTCGTCGCGGAGACCCTGGCCAAGAACACCGGCTTCCAGCTTTACCTCGACCAGGCGTACGCGCCCGCGCTCGGGCAGCAGATCAACGACAGCGTCGCCGAGATCATCGCCGGCAAGAAGGCGCCCGCGGCGATCCTCAAGGACATCACGCAGGTGGCGAAGACCGTCTGAGCGTGACCCCGTACCCATCCGTAGCCGGCGATAGAAACCGAGTGGAGCAGGCATGACCAGGCCATCGACCGTGTCGTACCCAGGACGCGGCGACACGGCGACAGATCCGCCGGCACCGGGGCCGGGCACCGCGCGACGACGCGGCCGCCAGCCCCGGCCGGGGCGGGGTGGCGTCCTCGCCGTCTTCTTGACGCCCGCCCTGACCCTGTTCCTGCTGCTGGTCATCACGCCGATCCTGGTGGCCGGCTACGCCAGTCTCTACAAGTGGAACGGCTTCGGGCTTCCGGAGAACTTCGTCGGGCTGGACAACTACACCCGCGCCTTCGGTGATCCGACCTTCCGCGGCGACCTGTGGCGCGGCCTCGTGCTGGTGCTGCTGTCGCTGACCGTGCAGCTGCCCGCCGCGTTGGCCCTGGCGATGCTGCTCAACCAGCCGCTGCGCGGCCGGGCCATCTACCGGCTGATCTTCTTCGCTCCGTACGTGCTTTCCGAGGTCACCACGGCGGTCCTGTTCACGCTGGTGTTCTCACCCAACCGGGGCCTGGGCGAGTCGGTCTCGAAGTTCCTCGGAGCGGAGGCGGGAGCGGTCTTCGCCGACCCGTCCACGGTGCTGTACGCCGTCTTCCTGGTGGTGTCCTGGAAGTACTTCGGCCTCTACATGATGCTCTTCCTGGCCGCCCGACAGGGCATCCCGAAGGAGCTGTCCGAGGCCGCGGTCACCGACGGCGCCACCGCGTGGCAGGCGTTCCGCCACGTCACCCTGCCGCTGCTCGGGCCGACGATCCGGATCAGCATCTTCCTGTCGGTCATCGGCACCATCCAACTGTTCGACATGGTCTGGGTGCTCACCGGCGGCGGTCCGATCCACTCCTCGGAGACCATGGCCGTCACCATGTACCAGTTCGGTTTCCGCCGGTTCGAGGTCGGCTACGCCAGCGCGATCAGCATGGTCATGTTCCTGCTGAGCCTCGTCTTCGCCCTGTTCTACCAGCGCATCGTCCTGCGTCGGGACACCGCGGGCGCGATCACCAACCAGGGAGGCCAGCGATGACCGCCAAGACCAGCGGCGCCCAGCGGACCCGCAGCATCGTGCTGCACCTCGTCTGCATCGGCGTCGGCGCGCTCATCGTCGTGCCGGTCTGGTTCGGTGTGATCGGTGGCTTCAAGGACAACGGCCAGCTGTCGACCAACCCGCTAGGTCTGCCCGACCCCTGGGTGCCGTCGAACTACACCGACCTGTTCGCCTCCGGGGTGTTCTGGCGGCAGCTCGGCAACAGCCTGCTCATCGCCGTCAGCAGTACGTTCATCGTCGTCGCCGCGGCGGCGATGGCCGCGTTCGTCTTCGCCCGGTACGCCTTCCGGGGCCGCGAGTTCCTGGTGACCCTGTTCGCGATCGGCCTGATGTTCCCGTTCGCGGTGGCGATCCTGCCGCTGTTCGTCCTGCTGCGCTCCATCGGTCTGCTGGACAACCCGCTCGGCGTCATCCTGCCCCAGGCCGCCTTCGGGCTGCCGATCACCATCATCATCCTGCGGCAGTTCTTCCGTACCATCCCCGCCGAGGTGGAGGAGGCCGCCGTCCTGGACGGCTGCAGCTCCTTCGGGTTCTTCTGGCGGGTCCTGCTGCCGATGGCCCGTCCCGCGTTGGCCACCGTCTCGGTCCTGGCCGTCGTCACGAGCTGGAACAACTTCATGCTCCCGCTTGTCGTCTTCAGTGATCAGAGCTGGTGGACCCTCCCCGTCGGGGTCCAGGCGTTCCAGGGGCAGTACGCCGACGACACTGCCCGGGTGCTCGCCTACGTCGTCCTGTCCATGCTTCCCGCGCTCGGTTTCTACGCCGTGGCCGAACGTCAACTGATCGGCGGCCTGACCGGCAGCGTCAAGGGGTGACCACACCAGATCACCGACCGACCTGAAACGCCCCGCCACACGAAGGAGCGGACCGTGGGCTCCGACAACGGCCGAAACGTCACCATCGCGATGATCGCGCGACTGGCCGGTGTCTCCGTGCCCACGGTCTCGCGGGTCATCAACGGTCGCACCGACGTCGCTCCCGAGACCCGGGAGCGCGTCGAGGCCCTGCTCAACCATCATGGCTACCGTCGGCGCACCCAGGCCCGGCGCACCGAGGCCGCGCTGATCGACCTGGTCTTCAACGACCTGGACAGCCCGTGGGCGGTGGAGATCATCCGCGGGGTGGAGGACGTCGCCCGCGCCAGTGGCGTCGGCACCGTCGTCTCCGCCATCCACTGGCGCATCTCCTCGGCCAAGCAGTGGCTCGACAACATGCGGACGCGATCCACCGAGGGCGTCATCTTCGTGACCTCGATGGTGAACCCGCCACTTCAGGCGGAACTGCGCCGGCTGCACCTGCCCGTGGTCATCATCGACCCCGCCGGCGTGGACCCGCAGGAGTCACCCACCATCGGCGCGACCAACTGGGCGGGCAGCCTGAGCGCCAACCAGTACCTGATCGGCCTCGGTCACCGCCGCATCGGCTTCATCGCCGGCCCGCCGCACCTGATGTGCAGCCGGGCCAGGATGGACGGTTACCGCGCGGCGCTGGGGGCCGCCGGCATCGCCGTCGACGACGCCCTCATCCGGCCCGGCAACTTCTACCACGAGTCGGGCTTCACCTCGGGTACGCAGCTGTTGGCCCTGCCCGACCCACCCACCGCCATCTTCGCCTCCAGTGACCAGATGGCCCTGGGCGTCTACGAGGCCGTCCGCAAACGTGGCCTGCGGGTGCCCGACGACGTCAGCGTCATCGGTTTCGACGACCTGCCTGAGGTTCGCTGGTGCTCGCCGCCGTTGACCACCGTCCGTCAACCGCTCGCGGAGATGGGCATGCTGGCCGCCCGGACGGTCCTGCGGCTCGCCGGGGGCGAGAAGACCGAGAGCCCTCGCATCGAACTCGCGACCGAACTCGTCGTCCGCGACAGCGCCCGCCCACCCCGCTGACCGTACGGTAGCTCCTCGGGACCGTTGTCCGCCGTGCGGACGTCACCTCGGTGCCCTTCAACCAGAAGCAGTCTCCTGGGACTCGCTGCTCCATTCGCGTGCGCGTTCCACGCGCTCCAGGCCGGCGGCGAAGGCACGCCGCCACGCGGGGGCGTTCCAGTCGTAGCTGAACGCCCAGGGAGCAACCCCACGCAGTTCCACTCCCGGTGGCGGGTTGGCGACCATCGGTGCGCCACGCACCATCTCCAGCATGTTCAACGAGCAGTCCACCCGGTCGACCGGCGCCGCCGCCTGCAGGTTGAGAAACCAGGCCAGCTGGGTCTGCGCCTCCTGCTCCTGCTCGCCCGGGAACCCGAAGATCAGGTTCAGCACCACGGTGATACCCGCGTCCGCCAACGCCAGGGTCAGCTCTTCGATCATGGCTGGCTCGGCGGGCTTGTCGAAGAGCCGTTGACCGGCCCGGCTGATCGTCTCCACCCCGATCTCCACCGTGGCGAGCCCCGACTCGGCCAGGAGTGGGGCCAGCGGAATGAGCGCCCGGCTGGCCTTCGTCGTCGCGCTCCACCGCACGCCGTCCACCGGCTCGCGCCGTAACGCCTCGGCCAGGGCGCGCATCATCGGCGCGGTGAACAGCGAGTCTTTCAGGGAGAAGCGACTGACGCCGTGCGCGCGGACCAGAGCGGTGATCGTCCGGCTCGCGGCCTCTGCCCTCAGCGGGGTGGTCAGCGGCTCGACCACCGGATAGGTGCAGAAGGTGCACCGTCCGTAGGAGCACCCTCGGGTGAACTGGACCGGAAGCGTCAGCGATCGTCTGTCGTAGTGGGCGAGCTGCCGCGCGTGGAACGTGGGCAGGTATTCGAACGGAGTCTCGGCCGGCAGGTGCACCGGCAGCATCGGTCGCCGGATACCGCGCGGGCTCAGCCGCGCCAGGGCCGCCACGAACTCGTCTTCGCAGTGACCGGTGAGCACGAGGTCGGCTGACTCCCGGAGCCGCGCATCCCGGCGCATCTCACCCCGCAGCAGGGTCACGTGGCTGCCACCGAGCATCGTCGTCGTGCCCGGCCAGATCTCCTTGACCACTCGCAGCACGAGGAGGCCGACAAAGACCTGGGAGGGTCCCATCACGGACACCCCCACCACTGTCGGCGGGCGATCGCAGGTGGCTCGGAGTTGCTGTTCGAGCCAGGCTCGCCATGGCTCCGGATCGGTGGTGGCAGCCGCGACGGCGGCCGTGATGGCGGCAAGTGGGTAGTGCATGCCGGCCACCGGGTCCGCGGTGTCGGGCAGGTGTAGCGGAGGAGTGTCCCGCAGACCTGTCTCAGAGAAGAGCCACCGCGCCGCGGCCGCCACGCTCGACCGGTCCTTGCCGTGGTCACCGAGGGTGCTGCCAGGGCCAACCGACTGGTTGGTGAAGCGGCGCAGGAGGAGGATGTTGAGATCCAGCACCTGTACGCAGAAGCCGCTGCGGGCGGCGGCAGTCGCGAGGATCGCCGGACCCAGCGGAGGGTTGGTGTCCGACGGCGACGGTGGCGGAACGACGATCACCGCATCGCAGAACGGTGGCGGCCGGTCCAGTGGGAATGGCTGATCTGCTCCTGCTGATGCCATGGGTGACCTCGCACTCCGTGAGGCATCGATTGCGCTCAGTTTAAGGAGTGCGAATGCCGCAGTCTATATCCGGTCGAGAACCCTTCTCAGGTCCCTGATTCGGAAGTCAGCATTGCAGTTGCGAAATGCAAAATCGGGATGGGCGAAGAGGTAGGTGGTCCCGCCGGCGACCTCAACCAACCGCATGTCGCTCGCCGAGTCTCCGATGATCACGATCTCGTCGAAGCTCGGCTGCCCGGTGAGGTAGCAGGCGAGTACGTCCCTCTTGGTGGTCTTCACGTCTCGAACATGCTGGTCCACGGCGAAGGCCCGCCCCGGTACGAAATGGTCCGTCAGGTCCAGCAATTTCAGAAACATGTCGAGGGTGCCGGGGCGGGTGTTCGAAATGACGATCTGCTGGTGGCTGGCGGCGACGGCGCTCAGCACCGTGGCGACGTGCGGGGTGGGAGTCATCCAGCGATACTGCAGCTCAGGTCGCTCCTCGGACAGGATGAAGCAGGCATCCTGCAGTTCCAGGTGCCGGCGGTGGCTTTCCGCAGGCAGCAGGGTGGCGAAGTACTCGTACCACTTGTGGCCGTACAGGCGTCGGCCATCTTCGTACCCGAATCTCTGCGCGTATCCGAAGGTCGACAGCACCTCGTTGGAGATGTCGACCACAGCTCGATCGTTGCCCCGTTCGAGGACGCCGTGCAAATCCCAGACAAAGAGTTTCACGAGCTGGCCTCTCCCGTGGTCGCGTAGCTTAACCTGCTCATTCCGCAAACGACGCCGAGCTCGCGTCCGCTATGGGTCGACGAGAGATCGCCTGCAGCATGTCGGACAGCTTCTCACTCATCTCGCGCGTCAGGCCCTGCCCGGACAGCGCATCGACGGCTGATCGAAGTGTGGACAGACGGCGACCATCGATGACCTCATGGCGTACAAGATAGATGTCCATGAAGGTGTAGAGGTCGACGTAGCGACGTTGTGCGGGAATTGCCTGGAAGGTCGTACTCTCGAAAATCGCCAGGACGCGGGCCGTGGTGCGCTCGTGCGGCGGGTACGGCGGTAGGTCCAGGAACGGTGGCCGGCCGGCCCGGACGTCCCCGTAGTAGTAGAGAACGTAGCCGCGGCTGCACGCCCGGAACGCCGAGTCGTACTGCAACATCGAGAAGAAGCGGGCCAGTGCCGTGTCCGACCGGTGGTGGCACAACGCCCACAGGATCGAGCTCAACAGAAATTCGTCCCGCTCCCGGTGCAGCAGCGCGTCGAGGTGCTCCGGAGCCGATGGGCTCGTGCGCGAGATCAGGTAGACCAGCAGGTTGCACACGGTGAGCCGGTCCGCGGTGTCGAGACCCGCCTCGTCACGCAGCTGCCGGTACAGTCCGGCCAGCCGCTCGCCGAGCCGGTGGTCGGCCAACTCCGCAAGCTGGCCGATCAGATGATGCCGTACCTCCCTGCTCAGGTCTCGTCGCAGCAACAGGACTGCCTGCTCGGGGGAGAGCGCAGCGAGCAGATGGTCACGGATGTCCCGGGCGAGCAGATACTCGTAGAACGAGTAGTGCAGGAACTCACCGACCTCGGTGCCGTGCACCGTACGGCGGTCGATCACCTGGTCGAGAACTCTGATCTCGGCGCTACGCGCGCGACCCGGGGTGAGAGTGGCATGCAGTTCGGCCACCGGAATCGCGTCGGCCGGCAACTCACGCGCGTGGACGAGCCAGGCCGCCCTCTGCCAGACCGGCAACGAGTGGCCGCTCCAGCCGGGATGGCTGCCGCGCACCGCGAGGTCCGTCGCGCGGCTCAATCGGTTCAGGTACTCGCCGTACAGGGTGCTTGCGCTGTTGATGTGCGTCGCGGCGTCAGGGCCGATCAGCGTCAGCATCCTGGCATAGAGGGGACGCTGCACAAGTCGGGTCAACCGTTCCGAGGTGACCACCGTCCGGTAGAGACCCGGGTCGGCGATCAGTCTCCGTCGTTGCAACCGGACCAGATAGTCGGCGAACTCGACCTCCACCGACCAGTTCCTCAGCACGAAGACCTGGTCGAAGGTGACCGAGGTGGTCTCGAAGACGATCCACTCCTCGTACTCCCTGATGCGTGAGGTGACCAGGGCCGGGGCGCATCGGAACAGGTCCAGCAGCGCGGTCGCGAGCGGTTCGTCGTCGACCAGGTCGCTCGCCTCGTCGAGGCCGTCGACCAGCAACACCACCTCCGGCACGGCGGTCGTGTCGAAACCCGCCCCGCGCAGCTCGGCGAGAACCTCCGGCGCGTCCAGCGCCCGAAGCGGGACCGGCAGCACTCCGACCTGCTGCAGAGCGAGCGCTACGCCGTACAGCGAGAGGCTCTTTCCCGACCCCGGCTCGCCGAGGAGCAGGACGGATTCGCGAGCCTGGAGGCGGGCCGCCAACGCCGCCGTCGCCTGCTCGCCCGCGCCCGTGATCCGCTCCTGGTAGCGGGCAAGTCGGCCCGGCACGAACAGGTCCATCCGGTGCAGCTCCGCCAGGCTCAGATCAAGGGGGTACGCGGTTCTTCTCCGGCCGAGCCGGTTGACCAGTTCGGTCGAGAGATGCGTCAACCGATCCCGTTGCTCCGCTGGCCGATCCACGGGCGGTGCCATCTCCGCGGACCCCGCCAGGCCGGCCGGGTGGGTCTCGCCCGGCGGATACGTCGCCACCTCGCTCTCGGCGTCCGCCGGCATCCCTGGAAAGCTGGTGGCTTTCGTCGCGCTCTCCGGCAGCACGGTGAGGACGACGGTCAGGCCGACCAGGAGCGATGCCAGCAGACCAAGCGAATGCCACGGGTGGGTACGAATGAGCTCCAACCAGCCGGGCCACCGTTGCTGCGCCGACGCCTCGTTGGTGATCAGCCCCGTCAGCACGGTCGCGACGGAGAGGACGCTGGCGACCGCGACCGCCACCACCATCCTTGGTGGCCTCGTCATTCGCATCTCATATCACCACCAGTGGTGGTCGGATGATCGAGCCGCCACCGTCCCTGTTGGCGTACGGTGACCGAGCCCTGACTCTCAGGGTATCTTGGGCGAACACCCCGTTCGCCCCGCCGGCCGTGCTCAGGCGTCGCGCAGGGCGTCCTCGACCCCGCTCTCACGGCGACCGAGGTGCGCGGGCGCCCGGCCGGACAGCACGTCCAGCGCGGCCTTGAGGCAGGCGCCGTTCTCGCGTAGGGACCCGAATCGCCACGTCCGGGAGTACCGCTTCGCGCTGTCGTCGCCCACCCCCTGCGCGTCGATTCCGAGCCGCCGGCACAGTGCCACGGCCCGCGGCAGGTGGAACGACTGGGTGACGACCGTCGCCCGTTCGACGCCGAAGATCTGTCGGGCCCGCGCGCACGAGTCGTACGTGTCGAACCCGGCGTAGTCGAGGACCACCTTGCGCGCCGGCACGCCCCGGTCGACCAACCAGCGCGACATCGCCTCGGGCTCGTTGTAGTCGGCGTCCATGTTGTCCCCGGACACCAGGATCGCGCCGACGCGGCCCGCGTCGAACAACCGCCGCGCGATCTCCAACCGTGCCGCGAGGACCGGCGACGGCACCCCGTCCGCGTCCACCTTGGTGCCGAGGACCAGGGCGACCGGCGCCGCCGGCACGTCGGCCTCGTCGTAGAGGTGGCCGGCGGCGATGTCGCGGACCCACCGCACGCTGGCCACGGTGCCGCCGGCCACGACCATCGCACCCACCACCAGAGCCAGGAGAGTACGACGCACGAGCCGCCGATGTTCCCCGTACCACCGCTTGAGACGTCCCCGCATGCCGGCGAGACTAGTCCGGCGGCCCAGGACGGTCAGCGGCGCACGCGGTAGCGCAGGTGCAGCACCCGGTCGCCCTGGATCACCACGTCGGGATCATGCAGCAGGTGCTGCGCGTCGACCGACCCGAAGTAGCGCTTGCCGGACCCGAACACCACGGGTACGACATCCATGCGCACCTCGTCGACCAGGCCCGCGGCGAGCACCTGGCCGCCGACGTCGCCGGCAGCGACCTCGACGACGCGGTCACCCGCGAGCTCCTGCGCCCTGGCCACGGCTGCCTCGACGCCGTCGACGAAGTGGAACGGCGCCTCGGGGTCCCAGCCCTCGGGCCTGCCCCGATGGGTCACGACGACGACGTGCGCGATCCCGCTCGGAGGTTTTCCGTCCCAGCCGTCCGTCAGGTCGAAGACGTGGCGGCCGACGATCGTCACCCCGATCCGGTCCCAGTACGGCCGGACGTAGTCGTGGGACGCCTGCGACACCTTCAGCGCGCCGCTGTCGTCCAACGGGACGTCACCGCTGGTCAGCCAGTCGAACAACGGGCCGGGCTGGTCCTTCTCATCCGCGACGAAGCCGTCCACCGACACCGAGCTGTACAGGACCACCGTGCCCACGGGGCTCTCCTTCGTCTGGGGATGCCCACACGTTAACGTGTCGTGAGCTGCGGCTCTTGTAGGAAATCAATCTGTCGGCAGCGGCCAACCGTCCAGCACGTGGCCGGGGTGTTCGCGCAGGAACCGCCGCCGGACTTCGACGTACCGGGTCGGCGTGAGCCCGGTGAACTCCCGGAACTCGTGGCCGAAGTGCGCCTGGTCGAAGTAACCGGCGCTACCGGCGAGATCGCCCCAGTCGACCGGTCCGGCGGGGTCCATCGCGAAGACGGTGGCGGTGAACCGGTAGGTGCGGGCCAGTCGCTTCGGTGTGACGCCGACGAGGTCCTTGAACCGTCGTGCCAGATGGGTGCTGCTGACCCCGGCCGCCACGCTCAGGTCGCCGATCGCCACCGCTCCGCCGGCCGCCGCGATGACACTGCTCGTGTGGCGGACGAGCCCCAGACCGGCGGCGTCGCACAGCCGGCGCATCAGCTCCCGCTCGAGCAGCGTCAGCATCTCGTACGGTCCGGACGTCGCGGCGAGCCGGTCGCGGAGCGTGGCGGTGGCGGGTCGGCCCCAGACCTGCTCGACCGTCACCGGCCGGTCACACAGCTCGACCGCGGGCATCGGCAGCAAGGGCGCCAGCCCCCATGGCTTGAAGTGCACGCCGACGGACCGGGTCCGGGGTGGGTAGCCGAACTCGTACGCACGGGTGGGCGTGGTGATCACGCAGCCGTCGGCGTACTCGGCCGTCTCGATGTCGGTGCCGCCGCGAATGCGGAACGGCGCTCCGAGGTTGATGACGAGCAGCGCCGCCGGCATCGCCGGAAGCGTCAGCCGGGCGTACGGCGGAGTGCCCTCCAGGTAGTAGAGGTCATCGATCAGCTCGTCCAGCGGCGGCCGCGGCACTCTGGACAGGTACTCCACGCCGCCAGCATCGCAGACGCCGTCAGCACCTGCTCAGAGCCAGCCCTTGGCGCGCGCGGTGCGGGCCGCCTCGATGCGGTTGCGGGTGCCGGTCTTGCCGATGGCGGCGGACAGGTAGTTGCGCACGGTGCTCTCGGACAGGTGCAGCGCCGCGGCCATGTCGGCGACGGTGGCGCCGTCCACGGCGGCGGCGAGCACCTCCCGCTCCCGCTCGGTGAGCGGGTTCGGACCGGCCGCGAGGGCGGCGGCGGCCAGCGTCGGGTCGATCACCCGCTCGCCGGCCAGCACCCGTCGGACGGCTACCGCCAACTCCTGCACCGGCCCGTCCTTGACGAGGAAGCCGTGGGCGCCCGCCTCCATGGCCCGCCGCAGGTAGCCGGGCCGGCCGAAGGTGGTGAGGATCAGCACCCGGCAGGACGGGAGTTGGTCGCGCAGCGTGGCGGCGGTGTCGAGACCGCTACCGTCGGGCATCTCGATGTCCAGCAGCGCCACGTCGGGGCGTACCCGAAGAGCCTCCCGCGTGGCCTGCGCGCCGGTCGCGGCCTCGGCCACGACCTCGATGTCGGGCTCGAGGTTCAACAGCAGGGCCAGCGCGCCGCGCATCATGCCCTGGTCCTCGGCGAGGAGCAGCCGGATCACGACGTCCACCCTCGGGTGGGGGAGTGGGGGAGTCGGGCGGTGACCCGCAGACCGCGGTCGTGCGCCGGGCCGACGTGCAGCGTTCCGCCGGCCTGCGCCAACCGTTCGGTGAGGCCGCGCAGGCCGTTGCCGTACTGCGGTCGGCTGCCCACGCCGTCGTCGCGGATGGTCAGCACCGCCTCGTCGGTGTCGGTGGCGATCTCGATGTCGCACCGCGACGCCCGGCTGTGCCGCACGACGTTCGTCACTCCCTCCCGCAGGACCCAACCGAACGCGTCGTCGGCCTCCACCCCGAGCGGACGGTCGACGCCCTGGACGGTGACGGCTATCCCGACGTCGGCCAGGGTCGTACGGACGCTGTCGAGTTCCCGGGCGAAACTGCGTTCCCGGTAGCCGGTGACCGCCTCGCGCACCTCGGCGAGCGCGGTACGGCCGATCCGTTCGATGTCCGTCGCCTCGGTGACGACCCGCTGCGGGTCCATCGGCGCGAGCCGCCGCACCACCTCCGCCTTGACCACCACCAGGGACAGCGTATGACCCAGCAGGTCGTGCAGGTCGCGCGCGAAACGCAGCCGTTCCTGTTCCACGGCAGTGCGGGCCAGCTCCCGCTGGGTACGGCGTAACTCCTCGACCAGCCGCGCCATGCGGGCGAACGCCAACGTCAGCGTGCCCCCGAGCACGGTGATCAGCGCCATCTGGGCGGTGTCGGCGGCCGGCAGCCGATGCGCCACACCGATCACCACGATGGCGGCGACGGATCCGCCCACCCACCCGAACCCCCAGGCTGGACGAACGAACGCGACCGCACCGACCGTGGCGACGTACAGGAAGAGGACCAGCCAACCCTCCGGCCCGCCGCCGTACGCGACCGCGAGCCCGATGCCGAGCAGCGCGAACAGCACGAGCCCGCCGTGGTGCACGACTGGTCGGACGGCCAGGTCTGCCACGGGTACGGCCACCAGGGCGAGATAGAACAGTGCGAAGACGACGAGCCCCGCCGCCGCCGGTGCGGCGGGGCGCACCTGCCCGTGCGCGATCGCGGCGGCCGGGGTCAGCAGCAACCAGAGCCAGAGGCTGTGCGCGGCGACCAGCAGGAGCCCGCGACGGTTCCGGCTGAAGCCGGTCGTGCCCGACGGCATGGTGGACACCGTATCGGGGGTCACCGGCGAACGGTGGACCGCCGGTACGCCCACACCGCGAGGGCTGTGAACGCCAGCGTCCACCCGGTGAGCACGGCGAGCCCGGACGGGGTGGGCCCCAGCCCGGCGGCCGAGCGCCAGCCGAGTTCGGCGAACCGGTACGTCGGCAGGGCGTGGGCCAGGTGGCGCAGCACGCTCGGGAAGTACGTCACGGGCACCAGGAGGCCACCCAGTACCGACAGGCCGAGGAAGGCGAGGAGATTGACCGGCTGGGCGAGCTGCGGGCTGAGGCCGTACCCGATGGCGAGCCCGAGCAGCGCGAACGGCACTGTGCCCACCCACATCAGCAGCAGCAGCGCGGCCCACCGGCCGGCGCCCAGCTCGACGTGGTGCTGGATGCGTCCGGCGCAGCCGACGGCGATGACCGAAGGCACTCCGCTGAGCGTGCAGACCAGGGCCTTCGCGATCACCGCCTGCCCGGCGGGCAGTGGGGTGACGCGGAGTTGGCGCAGCCAACCCGAAGCCCGCTCCTGGGAGACCGACGTGCCCACCGACAGCACGCCCGCCACCGCGCCGTAGCCGGCCAGGCCGACCATGAGGGCCACCGCCGCGTCGACGCTCTCCACCCGGTCGCCGTCCGGGCCGACCGCCGAAAAGATGAGGTACGTGACCACGGGTGTGAGCACGGTGAACAGCAGCAGCCGCGGGTCGCGGGCCAGTCGGCGCAGTTCGAATCGCAGGTACGCGCGCATGTCAGTGCTCCGTCGCTGTCGCGGTGCGGGTAGTCGCTGTCGCGGTGCGGGTCGTCGGTGTCGCGGTGAGGGCGAGGAAGGCGGTCTCCAGGGCGGCGGCGGTGACCTCCAGACCCTGGAAACCACGCGTGCCGGCCAGGGCGAGGACGGTGGCGTCGGCGTCGGCGGTGGTGAGCGCGACCCGGTCGCCCCGAACCTGCACGGATCGGACCCCGGGGAGGGTGTCGAGGCCGTCGAGCGGCCCGCCGTCGAGATCGAAGGAGACGGTACGGCCGCCGGCCAGCGCGCGGATCTGCGCAGGCGGCCCGTCGGCAACGACCCGCCCCGCGGCGAGCACCACGACCCGGTCGGCGAACTCGTCCGCCTCGTGCAGGTGGTGGGTGCTGAACAGGACGGTGTGCCCGTCGGCGGTGTACCTGTCGATGGCCGCCCAGAACGCCCGCCGGGCGGCGACGTCGAGCGCGGCGGTGGGTTCGTCGAGAACCAGCAGGTCCGGGTCGCCGGCCAGCGCGAACGCGAAACGTGCGCGCTGCGCCTCGCCGCCGGAGAGTTTGTCGAGGCGGCGACCGGCACGCTCGGTCAGCCCGGCCAGCGCCAGTATCCGGTCGGTCTCGATCGCTCGCGGATAGAGCGCCCGCGCCAGGTCGACGACCTCCCGCACCGTCGCGCTCGGCGCCCAGCCGGCGTCCTGGAGCATCGCGCCGACCCGTCCGGCCCGGACCGCCTCGGCCGGTGTACGACCGAACAGGATCACGGTTCCGCTGTCCGGCAGGTCCAGACCCAGCATGAGCGAGATGGCGGTGCTCTTGCCGGCGCCGTTGGGACCGAGCAGGGCGACCGTGCTGCCCCGGGCGATCGTCAGGTCGAGCCCGTCGACGGCGCGGACCGGCCCGAACCGGCGGGTGAGGCCGCTGAGGCGTACCGCTGTGTCATCCATGCCCGTCACGCTAGGCACGCGCGCGCGGCGCGGGCAGAGTCACCGGTACGCGGTCGACCAGGACATTTGTCCCGGCGGGCCGGACAGGCCGTCACCCCTGCCGGCCGTCAGCCCACGCGGGGTGACGCTGGCAGACGACCCACCATCATGGACGATATGCTGCGGGCTCGGCGGGGGAGAGGTGGTCGGCGATGACGCAGTCGGAGCCCGGGTTGAGCCTGGATACCGACCGCCCGAACGCGGCGCGGATGTTCGACTACTACCTCGGCGGCAAGGACAACTTCGCCGCCGACCGGGCCGCCGCCGAGATGGTGTTGCAGGTCGCTCCGTGGATGCCCGAGGCCGCCCGGCAGGGCCGCGATCTGATCGCCCGCACGGTCCGTCACCTCGTCGAGGAGAAGGGCGTCCGGCAGATCCTGGATCTCGGCTCCGGGCTGCCGACGCGCGACAACGTGCACGAGATCGCCCACCGGATCGACCCGACCGTACGCGTCGTCTACGTCGACAACGACCCGGTGGTCTGCGCGCACGGGCGTGCGCTGCTCGCCGACGCGGCGACGGTGTCGGTGGTGCAGGCCGACCTGTGCCGACCCGCCGAGGTGCTCGGTCACCCGGAGGTCGCCGCCGCCGTCGACTTCGACAGCCCGGTCGCGATCCTCCTGATGTTCGTGCTGCACCTGGTGCCCGACGAGCAGGGCCCGCAGCGCATCGTTGCGGCCTACCGCGACGCGCTCGCCCCCGGCAGCTACCTCGCGCTGTCGCACGCCAGCACCGATGCACACCCGGACCTGATGGCCCGCATCTCCGCGATCTACGCCCGCGCGAACAGCCCGTTCGTGCCGCGCAGCCACGGGGACGTCACCGGGTTCTTCGGCGACTTCGTGCTGGAGTCACCCGGTCTGGTCAACATGTGGCCGTACGCCGAGCCGCCCGCCACCGTCGACGCCGAGGTGGCGCGCACCGGCTACAGCGGCGTGGCCCGCAAACCGTAGGGCTCACCGGGCTCGTTCCGCCGAGCGTCGCGCTGGGTGGGTCGGGATCCAGCCGGCCGCGATCAGCGCCCGTCGGACGGTGTCGGCGACCTCGTCGGGACGGGTACGGACCAGCCAGGCAGGGAAGCGCAGGATGCGGTCACCGCTGGTCCACACGTCGTTCTGCCGGCGCATGTCGGCCGCCCACTGCCGGGCGTCCATGTGGTGCGCGCCGTCGACCTCCGCCTGCACCCGCCACTCGCGCCAGTACGCGTCCAACCAGCGATTGCGGCCGGCCGCGTCGACGCGATGTTGCTGTAGGTCCGGAGCGGGCAGCCCATACCGCCGACACAGTCGCAGAAAGTCGATCTCGGAGAGCGCCTCTGCGCCGCCGGCGATGTCGCCGACTGTCTGCCGGATCAGCCGTCGACGGGGTGCCCGGTGCAGGACGGCGAGCACGGCCTCCAATTCCTCGGGCAGCACCCGACGCTGCTGGCATCCGGCGGCCAGCAAGCCCTGTGCCTCGTCCACACTGTCCGCCCATCCGGCCCCGTCCACCAGGGCGCGGGCCGTCGTCGTACGCGGCGGACGGGCGAGTTGGAGGTGCGAGTCGGGCAGCACCGACGTGCGGTGGACCAGCACCGCGGGCATGTCCACCGGCAGCCGACGCAGGGTGGTCCGCGCGGCGCGACGGTCGGCGGGCACCAGAACGTGCAGGGGTTCGCGGCGCAGTCCCCGGATACCAGCCTCGGCGGCGGCGGTCACCCCGGCCAGAACCGCCCCCGGGCCGGCGGCCAGGACTGCCACCCACAGTTGCTGATCACGGGTCAGCCGGCCGTTACCGGTCACCAGGATCCCTCGACAGATCGAGCGCCAGCGGCCGGTGCGGATCCGGCTCCGCACGGCACCCGCACCGAGGATGCCAGCGGCCTGCGGAGTCGTCAGCACACCCGCCTGCTCGAAAGCGAGCCATTCGAGAGCGTCAGCGTCGTCGGCAGGCACCATGTGGGCGATCCTTCCCGCCGGGGACGTCGTCGAGCCACCAGATCTTGGACACTTCGCGTCCACAATCGACGCTAAGTGTCCAAGATCTCCGCGTGCCGCGCGTGCCGCGCCCCGAGTGCCGTGTGCCGCGTGCGCCGCGTGCCGTGCGCCGTGTGCGCCGCGTGCCGTGCACCGCGTGCCGCATGCCGTGCGCCGCGTGCCGTCCGCCACGAGCCATTCGCCATGCGCCGGGTGCCACGCGTCGCGTGCGTGCGCCGCGTGCGTGTGCCGTGCGCCGCGTGCGTGTGCCGTGCGCCGCGTGCCCTGCCGTGCGCCGCGTGCCCTGCCGTGCGCCGCGTGCGTGTGCCGTGCGCCCTGCCGCATGCCGCCAGCTACCAGATCTTGGACACTTACCGTCCATAATCGACGCTAAGTGTCCAAGATCCGTGCGTCGTGGCTAGCGCGCGGAGGTCCAGCCGGTGAAGCGGTCGGTCAGGTCGGCCGGTGGGCGCTCGGTTTCAGCGCGGCGAGGTTGGCGGCGGCTTCGGCCTGGAGGGCGCCGCCGGGATGACGCAGGAATCGTTCGGTCGGGGTGCCGGATTCAGCGCCTCACACGTCAGCGCCGTCGAGAGCGAGACGCGGGCGCTGACGATGGACTTCATCAGGCGCGCCGACCGCGCCCTCAAGAACAACGGCCTGTTCGAGCGCATGGTCGCGAAGCTCGGCGCGCCGTCGTGGTTCCTGCCGTGGCTGGACGCCGAACGCGTCGCGACTCAACTCCGGTCGTGGCAGCCGTCCCTGGTACCGGGCCTACTTCAAACCGAGCAGTACGCCCGAGCGGTCATTCGCTGCGACGACACGCTCAGTGAGGAGGAGGTCGAAGAACGGCTTGCCGCTCGCCTGGACCGGCAATCGATCCTCACTCAGCCGAAGGCACCGCAATTCGTGGCGGTCATCGGGGAGGAGGTGCTGAGGCGTGCCGGCGAGGATTTTCGGGCAATCATGGCAGGGCAGATCACCCACTTGACGGTTATGGCAGAGCGGCCGAACATCAGCGTCCACATCGTGCCGAATGACGTCAGCATGCACGCGGGGCCGACCGGTCCGTTCATTCTGGCGCGGGCTGCGGACGGTAAGTGGGTCTGCCAGTTGGAGAACCAGCTTGGCGGGCTGGTCATCAGTGGCGACGATGACGTGGCTACGCTTCTGTCGAAGTGGGAGACCATACGGAACGAGGCCCTACCTCGACGGCAGTCAACCGACCTGATGAAGGAAGTGGTGACGTCATGGACCTGATCGGCGCTGTGTGGCGTAAGTCCACTCGTAGTGGGTCCGGCGGGGGCGACTGTGTCGAGGTTGCCGACAATCTGCCGGGTGTCGTTGGTGTGCGGGACTCCAAGGACCCGGACGGGCCGACGCTGACCTTCGGGCCAGCAGCGTGGCGGGCGTTCGTCGCCGACGTCACCCGTCGGCCGTAACGGCAACCCAAGCGTCAAGCGCCCGCCCCCGAGAACCCGAGGGCAGGCGCTTTCGCGTGCAGCGACAGGTCAGGCGACCACCGACCGCAGCGGCACTCCGGCGGTGCGCAGCGCGCGTACCAGATCGTTCGTGAAGGGGTGTTCGTCGGCGTGGAGGCCCTGCGGGTTGGGGATCACGACGTACGCCGAGGTGTTCTTCGTGGCCGTGCGCGCGTCGGTGCTGAAGCGTTCGACGACGGCCCGCGCGCGGGCCAGGTCGGCCGCCGCGACCTCGATGGTGATCGGTCGCCAGCCGCCGCCCAGGTCCGCCGCGACCGGCGCGGCGGCGGCGCTGGCGCGCGCCGCGTCGAGGCCCGGCGTGCGTCGGGCGTCGGGCTCGCGGGCCGGGTAGAGCAGCGCGTTCGCCACCAGGTGCAGACCATTTTCGTTGTACGCCCGAAAGAGTGGGTTGAACGCGAACAGCACCGCCCGGCCGGCGCCGGTGGGCTCGTCGACGACGGCGGCCGTGCCCTTGAGGGTGTCCGCGCCGACGGTGTAGCCGTTGGCCCAGAACGTGTCGCCGGTCGGGTAGCTGAGCACGTTCGTGCCGGTGCTGGTCGGGGTGAGGATCGGGTCGCTGTTGTTGAACTCGAAGTCCTCGGCGGGGCGGCCCAGGGCGACCGGGCTGTCGGTGGCGACGTCGACCCGCAGGTGTGAGCCGATCACCAGGTAGTCGGCCGGCTTGGTCTTCTCGGTCGTCGAGGTGAGGCCGGCGGCGCGGGCCAGCCGGGTGCCCTCGTTGCGCAGCCCGACGTAGGTGTGGCCCTGGGCGATCCAGTCCCGCAGGTTGGCCTGCCCGGCGGCGGTCAGGCCGCCGGTCGGGCTGCTGCCGTCGGGTACCAGCAGCACGGTACGGCCGGTGAACGCCTCGGTGTTGTCGTTGATGTCGGCCGTGGTGACCGGCTTCAGGTCGAGTCCCCACCGCTTGCCGAGCACGTAGCGGGCCTCGCCGTGCGAGCCGGACGTGGTGGAGATGCCGGTACCCTGGAACAGTCCGACGTCCGGCAGGGCGAGTGGGGTGCCGGTGGGTCGTCCGCCCGGGGTGAGGGTGACCCCGGCGGCTCTCGCCAGGTCGTCGACCGTGCGGCTCAGGCTACGCGCCGGGATCGCGACGCGGCCGGTGTCGAGGTCCCGCACCAGCGGCACGCCCCGGCCCAGCAGGGTGAAGGTGAGTCCGGCGGCGGCGGCCGAGTCCAACTCGTAGGTGTAGGCGCCCCACGGCCAGGCCACGCCGCTGCGACCGCCGGAGATGCCCCGGACAAGCTGGGCCTTCGGCCGGACGTTGTCGCCCGTGTAGATCGTGGACACGCCCATCAGCAGCGGGTTGCTCCAGGAGGACACGTCGTAGAAGTACGGGAACGGGACGTACGGGTCCTCGCCCATGATCGCCTGGATCCAGTGTTTCTGCGGTTGGTCCATCGGAATCCAGTACGCGCCCTTGGGCACCGTGACGTTCGTGGCGCTGCGGCCACCGAAGACGCGGGCGGTGGGCACCCGGGTGGGCTTCTGCACCTCGTACACCTCGACGTCCATGCGGCGTAGCCGCTCGACGAGCTGGCGGACGTCGGCGAGCTGCCGGTCGGGCAGCAGGAAGTACGAGCGGATCGTCACGTCGGGCACCGGGAACTGGACCTCGTTGGTGGGCTGCACCACCTCGTTCGGTTCGAGGGTGCCGGCCCGGCCCTGGGCGAGCGCGTCGGTCCAGATGTCGAAGTAGCCGTTGAGCACCTCGCGCCGGTGGGCGGCGGCCCAGCCGAGCGTCGACCACTGGGTGTGGAACTGCTGCTGCACCCGGTCGGCCACGGCCGAGGCGCTGCCCTTCTCGTACGTCATGCCGGCCGCCCCGAAGCCGGTGGTCGGCACGGTGTCGCCGTAGCCCATGAAGAACATGTCGTACGTGTCGTAGTTGAAGTAGCACTCGGTGGTGACGGTGTCGTCGCAGGCGCCGTGGTAGCCGAAGCCGGCCTTGTTGGCCTCGCCGATCCGGTTGATCCAGTCGACGGATTCGCCGGCGATCTCGTGGTGGATGGGGTCGGCGTTGGGCGGGAAGAAGTACTGCCGGCCGCCCATCTCGTGCGCGTCCACGAACACCTGCGGCGGGTAGCGGCGCAGCAGTTCGAGCTTGCCGTCGGTCTCCTGCTGGGTGCGGGAAAACCAGTCCCGGTTCAGGTCGAAGCCGTACTCGTTCTGCCGCCGGGTCGCGTCGCGACCGTCCGGGTTCTGCGTGGGCACGATGACGGTGACCAGGTTGTCGTTGCGCCGGGCGACCTCGCAGGAGAGGCCGGCGGCCAGCTCGTACAGGGTCTTGAGGGCGGCGTCGGTGCCGCTCTTCTCGCCGCCGTGCACGTTCGCGGTGATCCAGACGATGGCCGGGCTGTCCTTCGCCGTACGGGCGGCCGCGGGCGCGCTGGTGCGGCGGGGATCCCGCAGGTCGCGTACGTCGTCGGCGATCTTCCGCAGCGCGGCCGGCCGCACGTGGCGCTCGCTGGACACCACCGCGTACGGCAGGGGTTGCCCGAGCACGCTGGTGGCCAGCACTCCGGTGACGACCCGGTCGGAGGCGCGGTCGACGGCACCGAGGTACGCGCGGACCTCGTCGTTGGTGACGACCCGTTCCTGGCCGACACCGAGGGGGAAGCCGAGTGCCGTCTCGGGGCTCGGCACGTCCGCCAGCCGGGCAGCCGGGTCGCTGCTGCACGCCGACGGTGGGGCGGCGCTCGCCGGTGCGGTGCCGCCGAGCAGGGGAGCCGTGCCGAGCAGGAGGGTGATCGCGGCGACGCCCGCCAGCCGCCTCGGAGGGACCGTCCAGAACGGACGCGACGATGGGGCCATGTCTCGGGTTCCCTTCTTGGGGGAAAGCCTCGCAGTGGCCGGAGCCTATGGATCGGCCGACGCGACGGTCAAGGTCTGATCGACTTCGGCGAGTGCGTGGGATGCCGGCTCCCGGACCGGCTGGCAGGATGGTGGCGTGACTCAGCGTCGTCCTGGAGGGAGCAGATCGTGCCCGAGACGATAACGATCGCGGTTCGCCCGGATCTTCCGTCTGCCGACGCCCAGCGCTCGCTGGCGTCCTGGCTGCGCGCCGACGACCGGCTGCGCGACGGGGTGACCACGACGCCGCCGACCGATGAGACGTCAACGGACGGCACGGACGTGCTGCGGTTGGCGATCGGCGACGCCGGCACTGTCATGGTGCTGGTCCAAGCGGTCGCCAGTTGGTTGACCCACCGCCGCGAGGACGTGACGGTGCAACTCGTTCTACCCGGCGGATCGTCGGCCGAGTTGGACGTCCGCCGGGCGCGGGACATGGACCAGGTGACGGCGCTCGTCGAGGCCGCGGTGCGCGCGGTGGCCCCGAAGTAGGGCCGACCCCCTGATCACTTGATGAGGAGCAGTTCGGCGACCGGTACTGGCAACTGCTGGTCATCAAGTGATCAAGGGAGCCGCGCGGTGGGTGCCCTACCAGGTGGTCAGGCCGAGGTCGATCGTTCTGGTCAGGGTGGCGTTGTCGTCGTCGCCGTCGAGCGACCAGACCATCGCGCCGCCCAGGCCGGTGCGTCGGATGTAGAGCGTCTTCTGCGCCACGACGGCCGGGTCGTCGTACGTCCACAGGGTCGTACCGTCGAACAGCCAGGCGTGCCCGGCGCGTAGGTCGCGGTGCACGGTGTAGCCGTTGCCGGCGAGCTTCTTCAGGTTCTTGTAGTCCTCGTTGCCGGCCTCGAAGGCGGCCGGCGCGGGCCCGGTGGCCGGCTGGAAGAGGCCGTTGCCGCCGCCGGTGATGCCGGTCCAGCCGCGACCGTAGTAGGGGATGCCCAGGACCAGCTTGTGCCGTGGCGCGCCCCGGGCGATCCACCCGTCGACGGCGACCTCGACGGAGAAGTCCGGGTCGTCGGGTGAGCCCGCCGGCACGCGCAGCGCGGACTGCTGGTTGGCCCGCGCGTCCCAGCCGCCGTGGAAGTCGTACCCCTGCACGGTGGCGAAGTCCAGGTATTTGAAGATCTTGCGGCCCTCGTAGCCGGCGTCCATGGCGGCCGGGTTGGCCGGCAGGAAGGCCGTCAGCGGGTGGTGCGAGCGGGTGGTGCGGCCGTACGCGTCGAGCTGCCGGCGGAACTCGGCGAGCAGCTTGGTGAAGTTCTCCCGGTCCTCGGGGCGGATGACGTTGCCGGGCTCACCGTCCCAGTTGGGCCACTCCCAGTCGAGGTCGACGCCGTCGAAGACGCCCGCCCCGGCGCCCGGCGCACCCGGGAGGTTGCCCTTGAGGTACAGGTCGATGCAGGAGGCGACGAACGCCTTACGGGAGGCGTCGGTGCGGGCGGCGTTGGAGAAGTACGTCGACCAGCTCCATCCGCCCAGCGAGATCAACACCTTGAGCTGGGGGTGCCTGGCCTTCAGTTTGGCGAGCTGGTGGAAGTTGCCGTTGAGCGCCTGGCCGGGGGCGTCGGCGACGCCGTCGACGCTCTCCTCGGCGGGCACCGGTCGCTGGTAGTCGGCCCAGGCGTCGCCTTCGCCCGGCCCGCCGTCCACATAGCAGCGGCCGTCCTCGCTGATGTTGCCGAAGGCGTAGTTGACGTGGGTGAGGCGGCTCGCCGCCCCGGACGTGTCGAGCTTCTTGACCGGGAAGGCCCGGCCGTAGATGCCCCACTGGGTGAAGTAGCCGACCCGGTGGTAGCCGGGCTGGCGCTCGGGCTTGGCGGTGGCGCTCGCGGCCGCAGGTGGGGCGGCGCTGATCAGCAGGGTCGCCAGGGCGACGACGGCGGTGAGGCGGCGGTGGCGCAATTGACGCATCGGCACTCCCACGAGGGATCAAACAGAATTAGTAAAGACACTTATCTGATTGATGAAGTTAAGCTGATCACGCTCTGCGGTCAAGAGCCGTCCGTGCGCCACCGCCGCCCCTGTCGGTCAACCGACCTGGCTGTTGTCCTTCATCGACCCCCACCCGTGCCACCGGTCGATCTCGATCAGGGCGCTGACCCGGCCCCGGTCACGCCGGGGATAGGGATTGCCCGTGTAGTGCCGGGCCAACCGGTCGATGTCCGCGAAGTCCTCGTCGGGGCGTAGCTCGGCGACGTGCCCGATGATGCTCACGTGGGTGTACCACCCGGCCTCGTCCAGCACGGTCAGGGAAACCCGGGGGTCGTTGCGGACGTGCTCCAGACGGCGACGACTCTCGTCCATGTTCACCAGGATCCGGCCGTCCTCCCACAGGTACCAGGTCGCGGCGGACACCGGCTGACCACCATTGCGGAGCGTGGTCATGACAGCCGGGTTCGGCTTCCGGAGCATCTCGACCGCGGCCTCGGGGAGCGGTGGCTTGGACATGGCTCTTCTCCTCACATGATCGGGTACCCCCTGCACGGTACGCACCCGGCCGACCCCCGCACGCCAGGACGCGCATCGCCGGGCGACTCAGCCCTCCTTACGGCTGCGCGGTGGCGCGGTCGCCATGTCGTCCCCCGTCGGCCTCGTGAACCCGGCGCGGTTCGGTCGTCCCCGCCGTGACCAGTGGCAGGTCCGGCACGTGACCCGGTCGGGCCAGGTCGTTCAGGCGCTGCTGCTCGGCGCGTGCGCGCCCCCAGGCGGTGATGCACATGGGCTCAGCGCAGTTCCTGGATGCGGACCATGTTGCCGGCGGGATCGCGGAAGGCGCAGTCCCGCACGCCGTACGGCTGCTCGGTCGGCTCCTGGACGACCTCGGCGTCACCGGCCTGCACCTTCTCGAAGGTGCCGTCCAGGTCGTGGGTCGCCAGCAGGATCCACCCGTAGGTGCCCTTGGCCATCATCTCGGCGATGGTGCGCCGCTCGTCCTCGGTGATGCCCGGATCGGCGGCCGGGGGCGCCAACAGGACGGACGTGCCGGGCTGCTCGACGGGGCCGACGGTGATCCACCGCATCGTGCCCTTCCCGACGTCGCTGCGGACCTCGAAGCCGAGGACGTCGCGGTAGAAGGCCACCGAGGCCTCCGGGTCGACGTGCGGGAGAACGGTCGTGTGAATGGTGATATCCATGCTGATCATGCTAGGCAGGGCCGGCGGCGGAGACTTCTCGATTCCTGACCGATGCGGCGGCCGGCCCGCCGGTACGCACCCGCGTGCGGGCCGCCGGGGCGGGCCGGCGAGGATGGGTCCATGACCGATCCCGTACTCCCCGGACGTGTCGTCGTCACCGGCGCCACCGGCAAGCTCGGCCGTGCCGTGGTCGCCCACCTGCGCGGCGTCGGCGTCGACGTGCTCGCCGTGGACCGGGTGGGCGGGCGCGACCCTCGCGACGTCGACGGCGAGTTCCTCCTCGCCGACCTGACCGACTACGGGCAGGTGGTCGAGGCGTTCACCGGGGGCGCGGACGAGCACGCCGGTGGCATCGGGGCGGTCGTGCACCTGGCCGCCGTCCCGGCGCCCGGGCTCCTGCCGAACGCGGTCACCTTCGCGAACAACTCCGCCGCGACGTACAACGTCTTCGCCGCCGCCCGGGCCGCCGGCATCCGGCGGGTGGTGTGGGCGTCCAGCGAGACGGTGCTCGGGCTGCCGTTCGACACCCCACCGCCGTACGCGCCGGTCGACGAGGCGTACGCGCCCCGGCCGGAGTCGACCTACTCGCTGAACAAGGCCCTCGAGGAGGAGATGGCGCGGCACTTCTGCCGGTGGGACCCGGAGCTGGTCATGGTGGGCCTGCGCTTCTCCAACGTGATGGACGTCGAGGACTACGCGCCGTTCCCGTCGTTCGACGCCGACCCGCGGGCACGGCGGTGGAACCTGTGGGGCTACATCGACTCCCGCGACGGCGCCCAGGCGGTCGAGCGGGCTCTCGCGTACGACCGGCCCGGGGCGGACGTCTTCATCATCGCCAACGCCGACACCGTCATGACCCGGTCCAGCACCAGCCTGATGGCCGAGGTCTACCCGGGCGTCGAGATCCGTAAGGAGCTGGGCGAACACGAGACCCTGCTCAGCATCGACAAGGCGCGACGGCTGCTGGGCTACGAGCCCCGCCACTCGTGGCGCAACCACGTCGACCAGCCTGCGGGCGAACCGGCCTAACCGCCCAGCATTCCGGGATAAAGTGCCCTCAACCGGTACGAGGGGGTGCGGCCGTGCTGACGCCCACCTGGATGCGCGGGCTGGCCGAGAGCACGAGCCCGCGTTCGGCCACCGTCCTGGAGCTGCTGTTCGACATCGTCTACGTCTTCGCGCTCGCCCGCCTCGCCGGACGGGTCGCGGACGACCTGACCATCGTCCGGCACACCCTGCTGTCCGAGGCCGGGCAGACGCTGCTGTTCTTCACGGCGATGTGGATGATCTGGTCGCTGAACGCGTTGCTGGCCAGCACGTACGACCCGCGCCGGGCGGACCTCCAGGTCGTCCTGCTCGCCACCATGTTCGGCACGCTGGTGCTGGCGGTGTCGCTGCCCCAGGCCTTCGGCCAGCGCGGCGTGATCTTCGCCTGCGCCTACGTCGCCGTCCAGCTCTGCAGACCGCTCTACCTGGTGTTCGCGCTGCGGGGTCATCCGGCGCAGATGTTCTCGTACCGGGTGATCGTCTGGCACTCGGTCTCCGGCGTGCTCTGGATCAGTGGCGGCCTCGACGGCGGTCTCGGCCGCGGCGTCTTCTGGACGCTCGCGCTCGCCATCGAACTCGTCGGAGCGGGCACCAACTGGCCGGTGCCGCGGATCGGCCGCGCGCCGATCGCCAGCCTGGTCTCGGTCTCCCAGGTGCACCTCGCGGAGCGGTACAACCAGTTCTTCATGATCGCGCTGGCCGAGGTGGTGCTCGAGGCCGGCGCCGCCGTGAGCTTCCCGGGCTTCTCGACCGAGCGGACCATCACCCTCGTGGCCGCGTTCGTCGCCACGGTCTCGTTCTGGCGGATCTACTTCTACCACGTGGGCCCGGGTAAGCAGGCCAGCGGCAGCGCCGGGGGCGAGGGGATCGAGCTGTCCCGACTGGCGAGCTACAGCCTGCTGTTCATCGTCGGTGGCATCATCTGCACCGCCGTCGGGTTCGGGCAGGTCATCGAGGATCCGCACCCGCCCATCGACTGGGCGCTGGTGGTCATCATCTTCGGCGGCCCGGTGCTGTTCCTGGTCGGACGCAGCTACCTGGAGCGCCGGTACTCTCTCGCGCCGCGCTGCCAGATGTTGTTCATCGGCGCTGCGGTGCTGGCGGTGGCGGCGCTGCCGAGCGTCCTGCTCCCGCCGGTCGCGGTGGCCGGCCTGGCGGCGCTGATCCTGGCCGTGATCGCCGTCGTCGACGGGCGCGCTCACCTGCGTGGCGCGCAGACCAACCCGACGCTGTGATCCGGGGCGTTGAACGCCGAGAACACCTCCCGTATGGTGGCGGCACGCCGTCGAACCGGAAGGAGGTCAGAACAATGTCCGATGTTCTGCGCCCCCTCCGCGCCCCGGCGTCCACGCGGAGCTGACCCGGGGCGCGCGCTTCCCGGAGGGTCACCGCATGACCGACGTGCTCATCCGCCCGCTCGTCGCGGGCGAGGAAAACCTGTTCGACTCCATGGTCGATCCGCTGCCGCAACTGCGGCAGATCCCGTACGCCGACGGCATCGCCGGCGGCGGCTACCGCCCCGAGACCACCTGGATCGCCCTGCGCGACGGCCGGGTCGTCGGCCGGGCGGCCTGGCTCCTTCCACCCGGGGCGGTGGGGGACCCCTGGCTGGAGCGGTTCGACCTGGCTGCCGAGCCGGAGGTGGGGGCCGCGCTGCTGCGCGCCGCCCACCAGGCGCTGGGCGGCCCCGGTCGCTACTACGCGGCCCTGCCCGCGCACTGGCGGCGTCGACCCGAGGTGCTGGCCGTGGTCACCGCACCGATGGACGCGGCCCGGCTCGCCGGCCTGGTCGAGGTGGGTGAGCGGCTGCGCTGCTCGTGGACGGGCACGCCGCTGCCGGCGACGTCCGGGCGCTACACCTTCCGGCCACCCGTCGACGTGGCGGAGATCAACGCCCTGGTCGCGCGGGTCGCCGAGCCCGACGTCCTGACCGGCAGGGAGATCGCGCGTGCGGTCGGGGGTGTCGACCTGGCCACCGATCCGGTGGCCTGGCTGGGGGAGTCGACCGACGACTGGCGCGTCGGCGTGGTGGACGGGCGGCCGGTGGGCCTGGTGGGCACGGCCGGCGGCGCCTGCTATCCCCTGCTGGCGTACCTCGGCCTGTTCGACGACGCGGCACGGGGAGAACTGCTGGCCGAGGCGGTGCGGGTGCTCGCCGCCGGTGGCGCGCGCGAGGTGATCGCCGACGTGGACGCCCACCGCGTCGCCGTGCTCGCGGAGCTGGAACGGACCGGCTTCCGGCAGCTCCGCGCCCGGGTGCTGTTCGCGCCACCGAGCGAGGCGGCCGAGACGGCGTAGTCGCTCCGGGTGCGCCCCGGGTCACCGGGGCGCACCCCCGCGGCAGCCGCGCCTGCGCCTGCTGCCAGGATCTCTGCCCGTGCTGGAGATCATCGCCCTCGTCGTTGTCGGCGCGACGGTGTTGGTCGCGGCGGTGGTCGCCGGGCTCTACCTCTGGCCGCTGGGACACCGGAAGCTGCGCCTCGCACCGACGCCGCCGCTCGACTTCGCCGCCGCCACCGACGCCGCCGCGCGCGTCACGGCGGCGGAGGCCGCCGATCCGCGGGTACGGCCGGAGTCGCGCAGCCGCCTGCTCAGTCACGGCTCCCGTACCGCCCGGGCGGTCCTGCTGCTGCACGGCTACACCCTCGCGCCGGAGCAGTACGACGAGTTGGCCGAGCTGTTCTTCGCCCGGGGCTACAACGTGTGGATACCGCGAGCCCCGCAGCATGGCACCGTCGACCGGCGGGCCCACCACCGGGTCGAGGCCGGCGAGCTGACGGCGTACGCCCAGCAGGCCGTGACGGTCGCGGCGGGCCTGGGGGACGAGGTGGGCGTCGTCGGCATCTCCGGTGGCGCGGTGCTGGCAACCTGGCTGGCCCAGAACCGGGGGGACGTCGTACGGCGGCTGCTGGTGCTGTCGCCGTTCTTCGGCCCCCGGCAGGCCCCGGCGCTCGTGGTCCGGCCCCTCATCACGCTCTACGGGCGGCGCGTCCTGCGCGACCGGGTCACCGCTCGCGGCTACTCGCTCGCGGCGGTCACCCGGTACCTGACGATCGTGCGGACGCTGCCGCGTCGGCCGCGACGGACCGGCCTCGTGAGCGCGGCCGTGGCGATCAGCCCGCTCGACGCGGTGGTGGACCCCGGCGCGGCGGTGCGGGTGCCCCGCCGGATCGCGCGGGCGAACGGTATCGAACTGCGGGTGTACGCCCTGCCCGAGTCGCTGGGCGTCCGCCACAACACCCTCGACCTGACCGCGCTCGGTGACCACGCCACCGACGTGTTGCGGCGCTACGTCGACCTCTACGAGGGCGACCCGGCGTCGACGTCCGCAGCCGCCGACACCGCCCCTGTGGGCGGCCAGAGTGAGGCGGTGCGCCGCGAGGAAGCAGCGGCACACCGCCTCACCACGTGACTACCGTGCCGGGTCGGCGGCGGCGTTGACGACCGGCGGTGCGTAGCCGGCCGGCTTGTCGCCGATGGAGAGACCCGGGCTCACCACCCAGGACTGGTACTGCGGGGTGAACATCAGGTACGGCAGGTCGAGCTTCGGAGCGCTGGCCTCGTCGAGCCGGCGGCGGGCGTCCGCCGGGATCTCGAAGTCGAGCGCCTCGAAGTTGCTGGAGACCTGCTCGGCGCTGCTCGCGCCGATGATCACCGAGGCGACGGCGGGCTGGGTGGCGACCCAGTTGATCGCGACCTGTGCCATGCTGCGGCCCAACTCGGCCGACACGCTCTCCAGGGCGTCGATGACCTGCCAGTCGCCGGGGCTGATCTCCCGCCCCCCGGCGTTGGGGGTGGTCAACCGGCCGGACCCGCTCAGGCCCTCGCCGCTGCGCCGGTACTTGCCGGTGAGCAGGCCGCCGGCGATCGGGCTCCACGCGGTCAGCCCCATGCCGACGGTCTGCGCCATCGACACGAACTCCGCCTCGATGCCCCGGTTCACCAGGGAGTACGGCAGTTGCAGGTTGATCAGCGGGGCCAGTCCGTGTGCCTCGGCGTAGCTCTGTGCGCGGGCGGCGTACCAGGCTGGCACGTCGGAGAGGCCGGCGTACCGGATCTTGCCGGACCGCACCAGGTCGTCGAGAGTGTGCACGACCTCCTCGACCGGGGTGATCCGGTCCCAGGTGTGCAGCAGGTACAGGTCGAGGTAGTCGGTGCCGAGCCGGCCCAGTGACGCCTCCACGGCACGGACGATGTGCTTGCGGCCGTTGCCACTCGCGTTCGGGTCGCCCGGGTCGATGGTGTTGGTGAACTTGCTGGTGAGCACGAGCCGCTCGCGGACACCGGCCCGGTCGATCAGGCGGCCGAGGATCTTCTCGCTCTCCCCGGCGGTGTAGAAGTCCGCCGTGTCGATGAAGTTCCCGCCCGCCTCGAGATACCGCCGGAAGATCGGCTCGGACTCCTCCTCGGTCTTGCCGTACGCGGCGTGGAAGCCGTCGATACCGAAGTTCATCGTGCCCAGCGCGAGTCGGCTCACCCGCAGGCCGGACCGTCCGAGCAGGTAGTACTGGTTCATCGTCGTGTCCTCTCGATCACGTGGCGGTCCCGAACGGACCGGTCCCGACCCTGGCTCGATAAAATTGGACCTGCAAGTCCAAAACCCGAGCTAGGGTCGAACCGGCAGGTGTGCGCGGAAGAGCGGTGAGGGAGGTCTCATGACAAGGACGCTGACCCGCAAGGGAGCGGCCACCCGGGCGCGGATCGTCGCCGGCGCCGCCGCCGAGATCCGTGAGCGCGGCGTCGACGAGGTACGCCTCGAGGACGTGCTGTCCCACACGGGCACCAGCAAGGGTCAACTCTTCCACTACTTCCCGGACGGGAAGGAGGAATTGCTGCTGGCGGTGGCCCAGCACGAGGCCGACCAGGTCCTGCTCGACCAGGAACCGATGCTCAGCAACCTGACCTCCTGGTCGGCCTGGCAGGCGTGGCGGGACCGCCTCGTCGAGCGGTACCGCGCCCAGGGCGTGAAGTGCCCGCTCAACGGCCTGCTCGGCCAGACGGGTCGACGCGCGCCGGGGGCCCAGGCGATCGTGACCGGGCTCATGTGGCGCTGGCAGGACAAGATCACCCAGGGCGTCCGACACATGCAGTCGACCGGGGACATCGCCCCCGAGGTGGACGCCGAGCGCGCTGCCGCGGCACTCCTGGCGGGCATCCAGGGCGGCGTCCTGCTGCTGCTCTCCACCGGAAAGACCGACCACCTGGAAGCCGCCCTGGACCTGACCATCGAACGCCTGCGGGCGGGCCGGCGAGATGATCCGAACCCGGAAGAGGTACGGCAGTGAACGACGACAGCAACCGACCGCCACTGGTCCTGATCCACGGCCTGACCTACGACAGGCGACAGTGGGGCCCGGTCCGGCGCGAGCTCGCGACGATCGACCCGGACCGGAAGGTCCTCGCCCTCGACCTGCCCGGTCACGGCGACTCGCCCCGGCGGGACTCCTACCGGATGTCCGAGGTCGCCGAGGTCGTGCACGCCCAGGTGACCGAGGCGGGTCTCGCCGCGCCCGTCGTGGTGGGGCACTCGGTGGGCGCGGTGGTCGCCACGACCTACGCGGCGCGCTATCCGGTGCGGGGCGTGGTGAACCTGGACCAGATCCTGCTGCCCGGCGGGTTCGGTGTCGCCGTACGCCAGGCCGAGCCGACGCTGAGCGGCCCGCAGTGGCGGCAGGTGTGGGACGCCATGCTGGCCGGCATGGGCATCGAGTCGCTGCCGGCCGAGGCACGGGCGATCGTCACCACCGCGACCGATCCCCGGCCGGACCTGCTGCTGGGCTACTGGGACGAGGTCCTGCACTCCTCCGACGCGGACATCGCCGCCGGGCGGTCCGCCGACCTGCGGACGATCGCCGAACGGGGAGTTCCCTACCGTTGGGTGACCTCGTTCGAGCCGCCGGCCCGTTACCTGGCCTGGCTGACGGAAGCCCTGCCGGAGGCCGAGGTCACCGTGCTGCCCGGAAGCCACTTCCCGCACCTCGCGGAGCCGGCGACGGTCGCCCGGCTGCTGGTGAGCTGAGCGCCAGGCGGGGCGAGAGGATAGCCGGCCCGGAGCCGGCTATCCTTGCCGCCGACATTGCCGGAGATCGGAGCAGACGTGGCAGGTGACGACGACATCTCCGGGTGAGCACCCGGACCGGCCGCCGACCGGCGCGTGATCGCGCCGCTGTCGCCGCGGCCTCCGTCGTCATGCCCTGCTCCCGCCGGGTCGCCCCCGTGCGCCCGGGTCGTCGTCCTCCGGAGTCCCCATGTCTGCTCGACCTGCCCTCGTCGCTCAGGACGTCGTGCGCGTCCGCGGCGCCCGCCGCGTGCTCGACGGCGTCTCCCTGACCGCCGCGCCCGGTCACCGGATCGGCCTGATCGGTGCGAACGGCACCGGCAAGACCACCCTGTTACGGGTGCTGGCCGGCGTCGACGAACCCGACTCCGGCACCGTCACCCGTCCGCCGGACGTCGGGTTCCTGCACCAGGAGATGCCCTTCACCCCGTCCGTGACCATCGCCGGCGTCCTCGACGACGCGCTGCGCGAGGCCCGCGCGGACCTGGCCGAGCTGGACCGGTTGGCCCTCGCCCTCGCCGACGCGTCGCAGGGCGCCGAGGAGCACGATCGGCTGCTCGCCGCTTACGGTGCCGTACTGGAGCGGGCGCAGGACCGGGACGCCTGGGACGCCGACCGGCGGGCCCGGACGGTACTCGACGGCCTCGGCCTCGGTGGGATACCCCACGACCGGACGGTGGACGCCCTCTCCGGTGGCCAGCGTGGCCGCCTCGCCCTGGCGACCATGCTGATCCGCCGGCCGAGCGCGCTGCTGCTCGACGAGCCCACCAACCATCTCGACGACGCGGCGGCGGCGTTCTGCGAGGACCAGGTCCGCGCCATGTCCGGCGTGGTCGTGGTGGCCAGCCACGACCGCGCCTTCCTGGACGCGGTGTGCACCGACGTCATCGACCTGGACCCGGCGATCGAGGGGCCGGTCCGCCACGGTGGCGGCTACACCGCGTACCTGACCGCGAAGCGCGCCGAGGCGCAGCGGTGGCGTCGGCGCTACGACGAAGAGCAGGCGCTCCTGGTCGACCTGCGGGAGGCCGCCGCCGTGACCGGGCATCAGGTCGCCCACGGCCGAGCGCCGCGCGACAGCGAGAAGATGGGGTACGGGCACACCGCCGGCCGGGTACAGAACCAGATCTCCCGCCGCGTGCGGGACGCCACCCGTCGACTGGAGGCGCTCGAGCGCGACCAGATCCCCGCGCCGCCCGAGCCGTTGCGCTTCCACCCGTCCACTCTCGCCACCGGTGACGGCGCCGAGGTGATCGTCCGGGCGGAAGGGCTGGAGGTTCCCGGCCGGGTACGGGTGGCGCGCCTGGAGCTCAGGGCCCGCGATCGACTGCTGGTCACCGGCCCCAACGGCGCGGGCAAGTCGAGCCTGCTCGCCGTTCTCTCCGGTCACCTGACCTGCTCCGGCACGCTGTGGCGACGAGCGGGCCTGCGGGTCGGCCGACTGGGGCAGGACAGCGAGTTCGTGGACGCGTGGCGCACGGCCCGGCACATCTTCGACACGACCGTCGGGGTACGACGGGCCGAGTCGGTGCCGCTGTCGTCGCTCGGGCTGCTCGCGGCGGCCGACCTCGACCGTCCGGTCGCCGACCTGTCGGTGGGACAGCGTCGGCGGCTCGCCCTGGCGGTGCTCGTCGCCGACCCGCCGGAGCTGCTGCTCCTGGACGAGCCCACGAACCACCTCTCGCCGACGCTCTGCGACGAGTTGGAGGACGCGCTGGGCTCCAGCCCCGGCGCCATCGTGGTGGCCAGCCACGACCGCCACCTCCGCACCCACTGGCAGGCCCGCCACCTTGCCGTCGACCCCGCCGGACTCCAACGCTGATCAAGAGGTTCGCGTCACGACACGCCGGGTGTGCTGACGCGAACCTCTTGATCACCGAGGTCGGACCGGGTTGGAAACGTTTTCGTAACGAGGGGTTGACCTCTCCGACGCACCGGTAGCAGACTCCCCGGAAACGTTTACAGCTATCGGGTGGAGGTGCCGGACGTGGGTCGTAAACGTTTACAGGAACCAGTGGACGGCCGTCCCACGGTGCACACCGTCGCCGCCCGCGCCGGCGTCTCCATCGCGTCCGCCTCGCGGGTGCTCAACGGCGTCGGCGGCAGCCCCGAGACGATCCGCAAGGTTCGCGAGGCGGCGGCGGAGGTCGGTTACGTGCCCAACGCGATCGCCCGGTCGCTCCAGTCGCAGCGCACCGGCCTCGTCGCACTCGCCGTCGAGGACATCGGCAACCCGGTGTACGTGGAGATGATGCGCGCCATCGAGGCCGTCGTCGCCGGCTCCGGCCGGCAGCTCCTGGTGCACGCCACCGGCGGACGGATCGACAACGAGACCGCGCTGCTGCGGCGACTGGCCAACCGCTACGTCGACGGGATGATCGTCTCGCCGATCCGGGTCACCGACGACCACCTGACCGCCCTCGTGGACAGCCCGGTGCCGGTGGTCGTGGTCGGTCAGCTCGCCGCGGACGCCCCGGTCGACAACGTACGCACCGACTCCCGGCACGGCATGGCGCTGGCGGTGGACCACCTCGTCGCCACCGGCCGACAGCGGATCGGCTTCGTCAACGGTCCACTCGACACCGTTCCGGGCGCGGCCCGTGACGCCGGGTTCCGGGCCGCGCTGGCCCGGCACGACATCCCGCTCGACGAGCGGCTGATCGAGGTCGGCGACTTCCAGTACGCCGCCGGACGGGACGCCACCGAGAGGCTGCTCGCCCGCGCCGAGCCCGACGCCCTGGTCTGCGCCAACGACCTCATCGCGGTCGGGGCGCTGCACGCCCTGCTCGCCGCCGGACGGCGGGTGCCGCAGGACGTCGCCGTGGTCGGCATGGACGACACCGAACTCGCTCGGATGATGTTCCCCCAGCTCTCCAGCGTCTCGCTCGGATCCGCCGAACGCGGTCGCCGGGCCGCGGAACTGCTCCTGCAACGCATCGCCGACGCGGCCCTGCCGCCGCGCCGCGAACAGGTGCCGCCCAGCCTCAGCATCCGCGCGTCCAGCGCTGCGACACTGCCCGCTCCCCGGCCGGGCGATGAGCCCACCACCCACCCGTTTACCGAAGGGGTGACCGCATGACCGCCCTGGCCGAGCGGCCGGACGTCGAGCGGGCCGGACCGGTCCGCCGGCCGAGCCGGTTCCGCTCCGACCGCACCACCATCTACCTGCTCCTGCTGCCGTCGCTGCTGCCGATCCTGGTGCTGTCGGTGTTCCCGCTGCTGCGCGGCATCTACCTCGGCTTCACCGACGCCCGGGCCGGGCGCAACGTCGAGGTCAGCTTCACGGGCCTGGCGAACTACCGGGAACTCCTCGGCGACGAGCTGTTCTGGAACTCGTTCAAGATCGGCCTGCTCTGGGCGGTCGGGGTGACCGTCCTGCAGTTCCTGCTGGCCCTCGGGCTGGCTCTGCTGCTCAACCAGCAGCTGCGGTTCCGGGGCGTGGCCCGGGTGCTGGCCGTGGTGCCGTGGGCGATGCCGCCGGTCGTGGTGGGCATCCTGTGGAAGCTCGTCTACCACCCGGACGCCGGCCTGATCAACGAGTTCCTGCACCGCGTCGGCGCGGACGGGCTGCGCAGCAACTGGCTGGGCGACTTCAGCACCGCCCTGCCCGCCGTGATCCTCGTCGGGGTGTGGGCGGGCATGCCGCAGACCACCGTGGTTCTGCTCGCCGGCCTGCAGGGCGTGGGTCGCGAGCTGCACGAGGCGGCGGCCGTGGACGGGGCCGGCACGTGGCACCGCTTCCGGCACGTCACGCTGCCCGCCCTGGCCCCGGTGATCGTGGCGATCACCTCGCTGGACTTCATCTGGAACTTCAACTCGTTCGGCCTGGTCTACGTGCTGACCGCCGGCGGACCGGGCGGCAAGACCATGCTGCCGATGCTGTTCGCGTACGAGGAGGCGTTCCGGTACGGCAACTACGGCTACGCGGCGGCGCTCGGCAACGTCATGGTCGTGATCATCGTCGCGCTGCTCGCCGTCTATCTCCGTCGCCGGCTCAGGGAGGCGAACTGACATGTTCGGAAAACCGAGTCGCACCAGCCGGACACTGCAGTACCTGGCGCTCGCCGGCTACCTCGTCTTCCTCGGGTTCCCGCTGGTGTGGCTGCTGTCCACGGCGTTCAAGCCGCCGCGCGAACTGGTCCGGCTGCACCCGACGCTGATCCCGGACAACCCGACCCTGCAGAACTTCGTGCAGGCGTTCACCGAGCAGGAGCTGGGCCGGGCGGCGCTCAACAGCCTCCAGGTCTCGCTCGCCTCGGCCGTGCTGACCGTGCTGGTCGCCATGCCCGCGTCGTACGCCCTCGCCCGGTTCCGCTCCAAGCTCGGCACCGCCGCGCTGGGCTGGGTGCTGCTGTCCCAGCTCTTCCCGTTCGTGCTGCTGATCATCCCGATCTTCCTGGTGCTGCGGCAGGTCGGCCTGGCCAACACGCACGCCGGACTGGTGCTGATCTACGTGGTCTGGGCGCTGCCGTTCGCGCTGTGGATGTTGCAGGGCTTCGTCCGCAACATCCCCCGGGAACTGGAGGAGGCAGCCTCGGTCGACGGCGCGAGCCGGGTGCAGGTGCTGCGCCGGGTGGTGTTCCCGCTGCTCGCCCCGGGCATCGTGGCGACCGCCCTGTTCTCCTTCATCTCGGCCTGGAACGAGTTCTTCTTCGCCCTGGTCCTGATCAAGACTCCGGAGCTGGCCACCCTGCCGGTCGCGCTGGCCCGGTTCGTCGGCATCGAGGGCACCGCCCGACTGGGCCCGCTGGCCGCCGGCTCGCTGCTCGCCACCCTGCCCAGCCTGATCTTCTTCGCGTTCATGCAGCGCCGGCTCTCGTCCGGGTCGCTCGCGGGCGCGGTCAAGGGCTGAGGCGTCCCCCCGAACCACCACCAAGGAGGTAACCCCCCATGCTTCGTACCCGATTCCGTCGACTCGCGGCGGCCGCCGCGGTCGCGGTCGTCGGCCTCGGCGCGCTCAGCGCGTGCGGGTCCGGCGGCGACGACGAGGCCGGCTCCGGCCCCGCCAAGCTGCGCTTCCTCAGCCTCGCCTGGCAAAAGGAGTCGCTCCAGGTCAACAAGGACCTGGTCGCCAAGTGGAACGCCGAGCACCCGGACATCCAGGTCGAGTACGTCCAGGGTGACTGGAACTCGGTCCACGACCAGTTGCTCACGTCGTTCGAGGGCGGCGACGCTCCGGACATCGTGCACTACGAGGCCTCGTCGATCGGCGAGTTCAGCAAGCAGGGCTACCTGGCCGACCTGTCCGACCTGGTCTCCGACGATCTCAAGGGGCAGATCGACAAGGGCATCTGGGACACCGTCACCACCGACGGCAAGGTCACCGGGGTGCCGTTCCTGCTGGAGTCGCAGGTCGTGATCGCCAACAAGAAGCTGCTCGACGCCGCCGGTGTCGCGGTGCCGCCGGCTGACGGCGGCTGGACCTGGGACGAGTTCCAGGCCAACGCGCAGAAGCTCACCAAGCCCGGCCAGTACGGCGCGGCCTGGGCGCTGAAGTCGCCGACCAACCGGGTGCTCAACCTGGCGCTCAACTACGACGGGAAGTTCTTCTACTCCGACGGCGGACGCACCGAGGTCAAGGTCGGCGACGCGGAGAAGGAGGTCCCGAAGCGGATCCACGACATGCTCTACACCGCCAAGTCGGCCTCCCCGGAGGCGCTCGGCATGAGCGGCGCGGACACCCTGCCCGGCTTCTTCGGCGGCAAGTACGCGATGCTCCCTGGCTCGGTGTCGCTGCGCCAGCAGATGGTCGAGCAGGCCCCGGCGGGCTTCGAGTGGGTCACCCTGCCCCCGATCAAGGGAATCTCCACCAAGCAGGCGGCCAACCCGCAGACGCTGTCGATCTCCGAGGACAGCACGCACAAGAAGCAGGCCGCGCAGTTCCTGGAGTACTTCCTCAACCCGACCAACATGGCCGCCCTGGCCAAGGGTGACTGGCTGGTGCCGACCGGCAAGCAGGCCAACGAGGAGCTGGTCAAGCTGACCGCCGGCAAGCAGGGCTGGGACGTCGCGGCGGACAGCGCCGCCGACCTCACCGTCGCCCCGTTCCAGCAGGCCGACGGCTACCCGGAGTGGAAGACCAAGTACGCCACCCCGGCCCTCCAGCAGTACTTCGCCAACAAGATCACCCTCGATCAGCTCGGTACGCAGCTCATCGACGGTGGCAAGCAGGTTCTGAGGTAACGACATGTCACTCTTGCTCGACACATCGGTTGGTTGCCTGGTCGGCGCCGCGGTCGGAGACGCCCTCGGCGGCGCCACCGAGACGGCCCTGCCCGAGCAGATCCGTACCCGCTTCGGCGGCTGGGTCGATGGCATCGTGCCCCCGTACCACGCCGACTGGGCGACCGCGCGGCCGCTCGCGCCGTACCACAAGGGCGACGGGCACATCACCGACGACACGTTGATGACCCACGCCCTGGTCCGGGCCTACGCCGCCAAACGGGACCACCTCGACGCGTACGACGTGGTGGAGCTGCTGGTCCCCGATCTGATCGAGCGGGTGGTGCACATCCCCGACCTGGAGCGGGACGGGGTGACCTTCCACCGGCTCGCCGCCGCCGAGCGGTGGTTGGTCACCCGTCTGCACCACGCCCACGCGGACCCGCGTGAGGCCGGGGTCGGCAACATCGTCAACTGTGGCGCGGCCATGTACATGGCCCCGGTCGGCATCGTCAACGCGGGCGACCCGGCCGGGGCGTACGCCGAGGCGGTGGAGATCGCCGGCGCGCACCAGCACAGCTACGGGCGGGAGGCCGCCGCCGTCTTCGCGGCCGCGGTCGCGGCGGCGGCGACCCCCGGCGCGGGCGTCGAGGACGTCGTCGCCGCGGCGCTGGACCTGGCCCGCGACGGCACCCGCGCGGCCATCGACGCGGTCGTCAAGGAGGCCCGCGGCCACGACGACTGGAAGCAGGCCATCCCGGCGCTGCGGGCCGCGGTCGCGCCCTACGACACGGTGGGGGAGGAGTACCGCAGCCCCGGGCTGGGCGCGCGCCGACCGAGCCGCCTGCACGCCATCGAGGAGCTGCCGGTGGCCCTCGGCATGCTGGTGGTGGCCGGCGGCGACTTCCGGGCCGCGGTGCTCGGCTCGGTCAACTACGGCCGCGACGCCGACTCCACCGCCACCATGGCCGCCGCCATCGCCGGCGCGCTCGGCGGCGCGGACGCGGTGCCGGCGGAATGGTCCGAGGTGGTCGCCACCGCGTCCAAGACCGATCTGGTGGAGCCGGCCCGGGTCCTCGCGGCGGTGGCCGGCGAGGTCTTCGAGCGCGACCAGGCCCGGTTCGCCCGGCGGGCCGACCGCTTCGCCGCGCTGGCGCGGGAGTCGACCCGGTGAGGATCACCTGGGTGCAGCCGGAGGACCTGTTGCCGCACGAGCTGGCGGCCGGCCGGGACGAGGGACGTGACGTCGCGGCCCTGGCCGAGCGCTGGACGGCGGCCGGCGGCGACCCGACCCCACCGGTCAGTGGGGCGTCGGCGGCACCGGCGGCACCGGAGCTGCGTGCCCTCGCGGCGGAGCTGCTGGACGCCGCCGACGCGTTGCCCGCCGCCGACACCACCGACGAGGCCGACGACGTGGCCGGGCTGCGGGTCGGCTGGCCGGCTGCCTGGTCGCTGCCGACCAAGGTCGCGTACGACCGGCTGCACGGCGCGTGGCTCGGTCGGGCGGTCGGCTGCCTGCTCGGCAAGCCGGTCGAGAAGATCCCCCGGGAGGGCATCCGGGAGATCCTCACGGCGACCGGCCGGTGGCCGCTGCGGGACTGGTTCACCGCCGAGGGCCTGCCGGCCGAGGTCGCGGCCCGCTGGCCGTGGAACCGGCGCAGCGCGCCGACCAGCCTCGCCGAGACCATCGAGGGGATGCCCGAGGACGACGACCTGAACTACGCCCTGCTGGCACTGCGGGTGCTGGAGACGAAGGGCCGGGGCTTCACCAGCGCCGACGTGGCGCAGGCGTGGCTGGACTGGCTGCCCGCCGGGCGGGTCTTCACCGCCGAGCGGGTGGCCTACCGCAACCTGCTGCTCGGGTACGCGCCACCGGAGAGCGCCCGCCGGCACAACCCGTTCCGGGAGTGGATCGGCGCGCAGATCCGCACCGACGTGTACGGCTGGGTCAACCCCGGCCGACCGGACCAGGCCGCCGAACTGGCCGTACGCGACGCGGCCGTCAGTCACGTCCGGGGCGGCGTGCACGGGGCGATCTGGGCCGCCGCCCTGGCCGCCGCGGCACCCGTCGCGGGCTCGATCGACGAGGTGCTGGACGCCGCCGAGGCGGTGTTGCCGCCGCGCAGCCGATTCGCCGCGACGGTCCGCGACGCACGCGCGCTCGGCGCGCAGGCCGACGACTGGGAACGCGTCGTCGACGAGTTGTACGACCGCCACGGCCACCTGCACTGGGTGCACGTGCGCAACAACGCGGCCCTGGTCGCCGCCGCCCTGGCGTACGGCCGGGGTGACCTGGAGCGGTCCATCACGGCGGTGGTCAGCGGCGGTTGGGACACCGACTCGACCGGCGCGACGGTCGGCGCGGTGACCGGCGCGCTGGCCGGTGCGTCCGCCCTGCCGGCCCGCTGGGTCGACCCGCTGCGCAACCGGCTGGGCAGCAGCATCGCCGGGTTCGACGGGATCGGCTTCGACGAGCTGGCCGAGCGGACCCTCGCGCTGGCGGAGCAGGGCACGACGGAAGGGAGCGTGGCATGAGCGCGCACGTGGCGGTGGTGGGCAGCAGCAACCTGGACCTCGTGGTCACGGCGTCGCGACTGCCGGCCCCGGGCGAGACGGTGCTCGGCGGGAACTTCCGGACCGTGCCCGGCGGCAAGGGCGCCAACCAGGCTGTCGCCGCCGCCCGCGCCGGCGCCGCCTGCGACTTCGTGGGTGCGGTCGGCGACGACGACTTCGGTACGCGGATGCGGACCAGCCTCGTCGACGCCGGCGTGGACGTGCGCGGCCTGCGGACCGTCCCCGGCCCGTCCGGCGTCGCGCTGATCGCCGTCGATGCCAACGCGGAGAACTTCATCGTGGTCGCGCCCGGGGCCAACGGCACCCTGACCGAGCTGGACGCCGACGACCGGGCCACGATCGCGGCGGCCGACGTGCTGCTGCTGCAACTGGAGGTGCCGTTGCCGGCGGTGACCCGCGCGGCCGACTGGGCGCGCGCCGACGGCACGACGGTGGTGCTGAACGCCGCCCCCGCCGCGACGCTCCCCACCGAACTGCTCGACCTGGTCGACGTGCTGGTCGTCAACGAACACGAGGCGGCCGTCGTCGCCGGGGTCACCTCCGACGACCCGCCGGTGCTGCTGGACGCCCTGCTGGAGCTGGTGCCCCGGGTGGTGCTCACCCTCGGCGCGCGGGGCGCCGCGTACGCCGATCGGCACGGCCTGCGCGTCACGGTGCCGGCCCCCCGGATCGAGGCGGTCGACACCACCGCCGCCGGGGACGCGTTCACCGCCGCACTGGCCGTGGGCTGGGCCGAACGTGGCGCCGCCGGCGGCGAGGGCGCCGTCACGGCGAGCCTGCGCTGGGCGTGCGCCGCCGGAGCGGCCTGCGCCCAGCGACCCGGAGCGTCCACCGCGCTGCCCGACCGGCCGGCGATCGACGCACTCCACGACGCGACCTACCGAGGTGCACCGTGAGCTTCAACCCGTACGTTCCCCGCCCGATCGACCGGCCCACCGAGGTGCCGCTGGACGGGCACGCCGACCTGAGCGCCCTGGACGAGGCGAAGATCTTCGCCGCGCCCGACGACCCGGCGGCCTGGCCGGCCTGGCGCGAGCAGATCACCAGGTGGCGGGCCGACGCCCGACGGCGGATCGGCTACACCGGCGAGCACTACGACGAGATCACCGGCGACTGCCTCAGCGTCTGTCTGATCTGGCTGTGGGACGAGACGCTCTACGACCACGAGCGCGGGGTCTTCACCGTCGACGAGTTCCTCGACGCCGCTGGGCGCGACTTCGGCGGCTTCGACGGGGTGGTCCTCTGGCACGCGTACCCGGTGATCGGCCTGGACGACCGCAACCAGTTCGACTGGTATCGGGACGTGCCGGAGCTGCCCGAGGTGGTCCGCGCGTTCCAGCAGCGCGGGGTCCGGGTCTTCGTCGACTACAACCCCTGGGACACCGGCACCCGCCGGGAACTGGGCGCCGACGCCGAGGAGGTCGCGGCCCTCGCCGACACGCTCGGCGTCGACGGGGTCTTTCTGGACACCCTCAAGGAGGGCGCCGGGGAACTGCGCGCCACGCTGGACGCCGTCCGACCGGGCCTGGTCCTGGAGGGCGAGAGTCGCGTCCCGCTGGCCCGCATCGCCGACCACGCCATGTCCTGGGCGCAGTGGTTCGCCGACTCGGCTGTGCCCGGTGTGCTGCGCGCGAAGTGGTTCGAGCGCCGGCACGTGCTGCACCACACCCGGCGCTGGCACCGCGACCACCTCGACGAACTGCACTCCGCCTGGCTCAACGGCGTCGGTGTGCTGGTCTGGGAGAGCGTCTTCGGTGTCTGGGTCGGCTGGAACGACCGCGACCGCGCGGTCCTGCGGGCCATGCGCCGGGTGCAGGGCAGCCACGCCGCGTGGTTGCGCGCCGAGGACTGGGTTCCGCTCGCGGACCATCCCGGCGACGGTCAGGTGTACGCGTCGCGCTGGACGCACGACGGTGAGCCACTGTGGACAGTGGCGAATCGGGGCGCCGACCACGACGGTCCGTGGCTGGTCGTCGACCCGAGCGCCGGGCGACGATTCGTCGACCTGGTCACCGGCGTCGAGCTGACCGTCACCGACACCGCCGACGGCCGGCTCGCGGTGGGTGGACCGCTGGCCGCCGGAGCGGTCGCGGCGGTCGTCCCCGGCGTCGCCGCCGCGCAGCGACACGAGCCGCCCACCGGCGATGCGTCCTTCCCGGCCCGCGCCGCGGTACGGGTCCGCACACCGTGGGCGCCGCAGCCGCACGTCCCGCCGGGCCTGGTCGCCGTCGACGGCGGACGGCGGGACCTGGTCGTCCGGCACCGGATACGGGAGACGGGACTCTACGGCGAGACGCCCTACGTCGACGAGTGGAAGCCGCTGCCGCCCCGCCTGCACCACACCGGGACGCTGCGGCGCAGTGTCCACCTGGGCCGGTTCGCCATCGCCACCCACGAGGTCACCCACGGCGAGTACGCCGAGTTCCTGCGCGTCACCGGCTACCGTCCGGTGCGTCCGGAGCGGTTCACGACCGGTCAGGGACCGGCCGACGCCCCGGTGACCGGGGTCGAGCTGACCGACGCGCGGGCGTACGCGTCGTGGGCCGGACTGCGGCTGCCGACCGAGGACGAGTGGCAGGTGGCCGCCGAGGCCGGGCTCCTGGTGCGGCGCGAGCCGCTGGTGTGGAACCTGACCGAGAGCGAACACACCGACGGTCGTACCCGCTTCGTGATCCTCAAGGGTGGCGCGGCGTACCGTGCCCAGGGCTCCGACTGGTACCTCGACGGCGGGCCGCAGCCGCCGGACGTGTCGGTGAAGCTGCTGCTCACCGGGGCCGGTCTCACCCGCTCCGACCAGGTGGGCTTCCGCTGCGCCGCCGATCTGCCGGAGGTGACCCGGTGACCGCGCCGCTGGAGGGCGTCACGGTCGTCGACCTGGCCACCCTGTTCGCCGGTCCGCTCGCGGCGGCGTTCCTGGGCGACTTCGGCGCCGACGTGATCAAGGTGGAGCATCCGGCCAAGCCGGACCCGTCCCGGGGACACGGCCCGTCCCGCGACGGGGTCGGGCTCTGGTGGAAGGTGCTCGGCCGCAACAAGCGGACCGTCACCCTCAACCTGTCCGACCCGGACGGCGCGGAACTGCTGCGCCGGCTGCTCGCCGACGCCGACGTCCTGGTGGAGAACTTCCGACCGGGAACCCTGGAACGGTGGGGGCTGGGCCCGGCCGAGCTGCACGCCGTCAACCCCCGGCTGGTGATCGCCCGGATCAGCGGGTTCGGGCAGGTCGGCCCCTACGCCCGCCGGCCCGGCTTCGGCACCCTCGCCGAGGCGATGAGCGGCTTCGCGGCGGCCACCGGGGAACCGGACGGCCCACCGACGCTGCCGCCGTTCGGGTTGGCCGACTCGGTCAGCGCGCTCGCCGCCGCGTACGCGGTCATGCTCGCCCTGCGCGCCCGGGACGTCACCGGCACGGGGCAGGTGGTCGACCTCGCCATCATCGAGCCCATCATGGCGATGCTCGGGCCGCAGATCACCTGGTACGACCAGCTTGGCTATGTCCAGCCGCGGCTGGGCAACCGCTCCAACAACAACGCTCCGCGCAACACGTACCGGTGTGCCGACGGGCGCTGGGTGGCCGTCTCGACGAGCGCGCAGAGCATCGCGGAGCGGGTGCTGCGGCTGGTCGGCCGCGCCGAGCTGATCGCCGAACCGTGGTTCGCGACCGGCAGCGGCCGGGCCGCGCACGCCGACGAGCTGGACGCGGCGGTGAGCGCGTGGGTGGCGCAGCGGGACCGGGACGAGGTGGTGGCCGCGTTCGAGCAGGCGCAGGCCGCCGTCGCGCCGGTCTACGACGTGCGCGACATCCTCGCCGATCCGCAGTACGCGGCGCTGGGCACCGTGCGGACCGTTCCCGACGAGGAGTTGGGCGAGGTGCGGATGCAGAACGTGCCGTTCCGGCTGGCCGCCACGCCGGGGGAGATCCGGCATGCCGGGCGTCGGCACGGGCAGGACACCGACGCGGTTTTCGGTGCGCTCGGCCTCGACGCCGACGAGCTGGCCGCGCTGCGCGAACGCGGGGTGCTCTGATGCTGCTGAGCCTGCTCTACGTTCCGGGCGACCGTCCGGACCGGTTCGCCAAGGCGGTCGCCTCGGGGGCCGACGCGGTGATCCTCGACCTGGAGGACGCCGTGGTCGCCGGGCGCAAGGCGTACGCCCGGGACGCGGTCGCCGAGTTCCTGACCGAGACGCACCAGGTGCCCGTGCAGGTACGGGTCAACGAGCTGACCGGTCCGGACCTCGACGCGGATCTCGCGGCGGTGGCCGGGCGACCCGGTCTGAGCGGCCTGCGGCTGCCGAAGGTCGAGTCGGCCGCCGTGGTCGCGTCGCTCGCCGAGCGGGTGGACGTGCCCCTGCACGTGCTGATCGAGTCGGCCCTCGGGCTGGAGTCCGCGTACCCGATCGCCTCGGCCCACGCCGCGGTGGCCTCGATCGGGCTCGGCGAGGCCGACCTGCGCTCGGACCTCGGGGTCGGCGACGACGACGGCCTGGCCTGGGCCCGTGGTCGGGTGGTGGTCGCCGCCCGGGCCGCCGGCCTGATCCCGCCGGCGATGTCGGTGTACGCCGACGTCGCCGACGTCGCCGGTCTGGCCGCGTCGTGCGCGGTGGGCCGGCGGTTGGGTTTCCTCGGCCGGGCGGCGATCCACCCGCGCCAGCTCCCGGTGATCGTCGACGCGTTCCGACCGGTCGACCGTGAGGTGGCCCGTGCCGAGGAGTTGCTGGCCGCGGTCGCCGAGGCGCAGCAGCGGGACTCCGGGACCGTGGTGCTGCCCGACGGCCGGTTCGCCGACCGGGCCATGGTGGCCGCCGCCCGTCGGACCGTCGACCTGGCCGCGCGCTACGCGGCCTGAGCCCCCGTCAGGTCGCGGACGGCGTCGGTGGTCGGTCGAGCTGGTCGAGGCGGGCCAGGTCGCCGTCACCGGCCCGGATCACGGCCGCGGCCAGCGCCGTCGTGTCCGGGTGGACGCCGGCTCGCTGCTCGGCGGCGGCGATCGTGACCGCCTGCGCGAGGTGCGCCCGCAGGTGCGTGGCGAGCAGCCGCTGGAACGTCGTCCCGCTGGCCGACCGCAGCGCGGCCAGCTCGTCAGCGGTGATCATGCCGGGCATGTCGTGACCCTCGTGCGGGTTGGTCGTCGGCGCGCTGGCCCGGGTGAGCAGGTCGCGCGAGCGGGTCAGGTCGGTCCGGGTGCTCGCCTCGACCTGCGCGGCGAACCGTCGCCAGGTCGGGTCGGTGGTGTGGGTGGGCACCAGGTCCAGCACCGGCAGCAGGCGTTGCGTCATCGCCGCCGTGAGTTGCAGCCAGGCGATGTCGGTGGGGCTGAACGCGCCGGCCGTCGGGGTGGCGGCGGCCGGCGTGGCGGGCGGTGGTGCCGCCTCGTCCGTGCTGCTCGACGGCCCGCTGGCGCAGCCGGCGACGAGTGCCGCCGTGATGAGCAGCGCGACGTGCACGCGCATGCCTCCTCCTTCCCGCGCGGCTCCCGGGGCGGGGGCGGCCCGGTCCTGCCGGGCCGCCCCCGCGCGGATCAGATGGGTCGGCCGTCGTGGCCGCACTTGATGACCGGACGGATGCAGTCCTGGACGCGGCGGGCCATCTCCGCGGTCGGCCAGGCGTTGAAGAAGTCGCCGTGCATGGTGTAGCCCGGCCCGGAGGCGAGCCGGAAGTGTGACGGGTCGCCGTTGACCGGGTACCGCAGCACCTGCCGCAACTTCGGCACGTGCACCGGGTGGGTGCTCGGGCAGGCCTGGTTCACCGGGTACGCCAGGTGGCTCTTGTGGTCCGCGGAGTCCAGGTCGCGGCCGTTCCAGCACTGCGGGAAGTCCAGGTACGACTCCAGCATCGTGCCGGCCGGGCAGTTGACGAAGTCCTTGGACGGCGGCACCTGGCCGGCGTGCAGGCAGGACCAGCGGGCGATGCTGTCGTTCGGGCCGGTGGCCTTCGCGTTGCCGGCGACGAGCCGCAGGCCCTGCGGGATGGGTTGGGTGTTGGCCACGACGTCGGCGCGCACGCCCTCACCGAGGTAGTAGAAGGTGGCGATGGCCGGTTCCACCGCGACGTTGTCGCGGTAGAGGGTCGGCACCCAGTACGACGAGACGTCCACCGCCGGGTTGCAGGTGGTGGTGGACTTCACGAGGTCGGGCAGGGTGGTGGTGGCGTTCGTCGCCGTGCTACCGAAGAAGCTGTGCATGTGTGAGGCCCCCGGCAGTCCGGGGAAGACGATCGGGTCGTCCGGCAGCCGGTGGCTGTACGTGCAGTCGGCGGGGAACTCGGCGACCCGGATGACGTTGGCGACCGGGGCGGCGTCGGCCCGGTCGGTGGTCGAGGCCAGGTACGTGCCGAGGAGGGTCAGCAGGGCGCCGATCGCCACGGTGAGGCGTAGCCGGCGGGGGACGTGGGGTGCGGCCCTGTCCATCTCGTAACTCCTGTCGGGGGACGGGTCAGGGGCAACTCCGCTGCCGCCGCCGAAGACAGCGGAGTGTGTCCTGGCCAGACTGGTGGTGGCCGGGTTGGGCCACTGCGAGAGAGCGCTCTCAGCAGTCCACCTAGCCTCACCCCGATGTCGAAAGTTGTCAATACGTGCCGCAGTTGGTGGAAAAATGACGACGAGAGCGCAGTCGCGCCCACCGCGGCCTGGACCCCGGGCCGCGGTGGGCTATCATCCTAGGATGCCTTAGAGGGTGTGCCCGCGACCAGGAAGCGTCGCCAGGGCCTTCGACCGCTGCGCGACGAGGTCGGCATAGGTGCCGTCGCGCTCGGCCCAACGGTGCATGTGTACGCCCTTGACGAGGACCTCGTTCGGGGTCGGGTTCGCCGAGAGCAGCTGCATGACCTCGGTGGCGAAGTCGTCGAGCGGCAGCGCGCGCGGGTTCACCTTCTCCTGACCGGCGGTCGCGACGGCCGGGGGGACGAGTTCGACGACGTCGACACCGGTGCCGTCGAGTTGCGCGCGCAGCGCCTCGGAGTAGGCGTGCACCCCGGCCTTCGAGGCGGCGTAGCTGGGCATGGGCGGGAACGGCAGGAAGGCGATGCCGGAGGTGACGGTGATGAAGGTGCCCGCACCGCGACCGACCAGATGCCCAGTGAAGGCGTCGATGACCCGGATGGTGCCGACCAGGTTGGTGTCGATCGTCGTCTGCGCCGCCGCGAAGTGCGCGGGGTCGCGAAGGTCTTCCAGGAGCATGGCACCCGACATCGTCACCACCGTGTCCAGCTCGGGGTAACGGGCGAGCACGGCGTCCCGGGCGGATGCGACAGACGTGTCGTCGGTGACGTCGATGCTGAACGTGCCGAAACCTTCCGTGGCGAGTTCCGCGAGGGCCTCGGGGTTGCGACCGCCGACGGCCACGGTGCTGCCCGCCGCGGCGAACCGCCGGGCCAACTCCCGCCCGATACCCGAGGTGCCGCCGACCATGAGAACTGTGCGGTTGGAGAGATCCACGAGATCTTCCCTTCGATCCAGAGGGCGCCCGAACAGGGCGATCACCAGTTTCGACCGGACCGGGCGGGGGTGGCAGGGCTCCCGTTTTCCCAGGTCCCACGAGGGCCCCCGCTACGGCACGCAGGCCGCACTACCGTGGTGACCATGAGTGCAGAGGAGTCGGGCGGCGGCCACCGGCTGGGCAGCTACCTGCGGGCCCGCCGCGAGCTGGTCTCACCGTCGCAGGTGGGGCTCCCGGCCGGCGGCCGGCGGCGCGTGCCCGGCCTGCGACGCGAGGAAGTCGCGCTGCTCGCCGGGATCAGCCCCGACTACTACCTGCGACTGGAACGGGGCCGGGACAGGAACCCCTCGCCGCAGGTCCTCGAAGCGCTCGCACGCGTCCTGCAGCTCGACGACATCGAGCGGATGTACCTGCTCGACCTCGCTGCCGCGCGCCCCAGGGCGCCGCGCCGCAAGCGCTCCGAGCAGGTACCAGCGCGGGTGTACGAGCTGCTTGCCCACCTTCAGGTCCCCGCGTTCGTCGAAGGACGCGCCTTCGACGTGCTGGCCGCCAACCCGATGGCCGTGGCGTTCTCCCCGCGCCTGCGGCCCGGTCAGAACCGGCTGCGGTCGCTCCTGCTCGATCCCGAGGAACGAGCCTTCCACCAGGACTGGACGAAGGCCACCGCCAACTTCATCGCCACCCTGCGTACCACCATCGGGGACGACATCGACAACCCCCGGTTCGTCGAGCTGGTGGGCGAACTCGCGCTGTCCAGTCAGCGGTTCCGCACCCTGTGGGCCCGCCACGACGTGCGCAATCTCGACGGGGGCACGACGACGGTGCACCACCCCGTCGTCGGTGACCTACGCCTGCACCGGGACAAGCTCCCCATCGAGGACGTCATCCTCGTCGTCTACTACCCGGACAAGGACAGCGACAGCGACGAGAAGCTGCGGCTCCTCGCCGCACTCGCCCACACCGCCGACGACCAGACGCGGGTGGGGCGGCCCGACGCGTCGTCGAACCGCCCCACCCACTGAACGAACCGATCAGAAACCGAGTACGCCCCGACCGCCCACCACGGGCAGCCGCAGCTCGCTGTCGTTCGGGGCGACGCGCAGCTCGGTGCCGCCCAACGGCAACAGCGTGTACTCCTGGTCGGAGGAGAAGACGACCACGCCGATCCGGTGACCCGCCAGGAAGACGTAGTCCTTCGGCTCCATGGTCCACCGGTAGTCGTACAGCTTGCCCTGCTTGACCGGCGCGGTGCGCGCGGCGCTGACGCGGTTCTGCGGGTCCATCCAGCCGCGGGTCACCACGACGGGCGCGGCGGTCGACCCGGCCGGACCGTAGTCGACGAGGTAGGCCGTGAGATTGGCGTCCGGCTTGTTGTCGATCGCCATCCGCAACCGCATCTCGGGACGCCCGGAGATGCGGACGTTCTGCGTCAACTCGGGGGAGCGGTAGGCGAGCCGGTTGGCGCTGGCCGTGTCCGGATCGGCGACCAGGGTGTCCGGGTGGATGGTCCGTCCCTCGTCGACGAAGCTCTGCTCGACCCGGGCCTTTGGTGACTTGCCCGTGGTGAGTGTGCCCGGCGCGGTGGCGTCGGTGGCGGCGATCCGCAGCCCGACCTCGCGTGCGGCCGGGTCGGGCCAGTTGGCGTACGTGGTGTACGCCCGGTCCTCGCGCTGGAGCACCGCCGTCGGCTCGTCCATGATGCCGTTTCGCACGTTCCACAGCCAGTAGTCGAACCACCGGTTCTCGGTCTGCTTGTACGTCCAGGTCTGCCCGCTGGGCAGGGTCACCGAGGCGCTGCTGCCCGGCCCGCCGTGCCCGCCCTGGTGCAGCCAGATCTTGCGCGGCACGTGGCGCTTGGCCAGCTCGTCCCACCAGCCGGCGAAGTGCTCGGTCTTGACGTTCCAGTCGTTGAGGCCGTGCACGACGAAGACGCTGGCCTGCACGTTGCGGGCGTCGAGGTAGTCGCGGTCGCGCCAGAACGGCGAGTAGTCGCCGGTGACGCGGTCCTGCTCCTTGGTGATCTCCGCGAGCTCGTCGGCGCACTTCCCCTCGGCGCGTGCCTGCCCGGCCGTGTACTGGGCCAGGATGTCGAGGTCCTCGCCCTGGAACGTGCCGGGCGCCACCACCAGACCGTTGGCCCGGTAGTAGTCGTACCAGCTGCTGATCGCCGAGACCGGCACGATGGTCTTCAGTCCCTTGACCCCGGTGGTGGCCACCTGGTTGGGCAGCGTCCCGTTGTAGGAGACGCCGGTCATGCCGACCGCGCCGGTGGTCCAGCCGGCGGTCACCGGGGCGCCGCTGGCGTCGTACCCCTTGGCCCGGCCGTTGAGCCAGTCGATGACGGCCTTGGTGCCCAGGGTCTCGGCCTGGTCACCGCTGGTCGGGCAGCCGTCCGAGTCGCCGGTGCCGACGCTCTGGCCGAGCACCACCGCGTACCCGCGCGGCACGTAGTAGTCGTCGAGCGAGCCGGGCAGGTTCGCCTTGGCCTGGGCGCGCTGCGTGCCGGCGTCGAGCGCGCGCCGGCCGGAGTGGTCGGTCAGGCCGTTCTGCGGCAGGTCGTCGACCAGCACGCTCGGGTACGGCACGTCGCCCCAGGTGCCCTTGCGGTACGGGCTGTGCTCGAAGATGACCGGCACCTTGAAGCCTTCGGTGGCGGTCTCCCGGGGGCGGGAGATGTCGATCGCCACCCGGTCGGGGCGACCGTCGTGGTCGGTGTCCACCGGGGTCTGGACGTACACCCGCTCCTCGATGGCGTCGGCGAGCGAGAACACCGGTTGGGTCATGCCGTCGGCCACGACGATGCCGGTGGGCGCGGTGGCGGTGGGCGGTGCAGCCGTTGCGGTGGGGGCTGCGCTGAGCACCAGGGCGCCGGACACGCCGACGCTCAGGAGCGCTAGATGACGGGGTCGACGCACGCGCGTCTCCCTTCGGTTGGGCTGGTCGCCGGGGTCGGCAGGGGTCGATCTCGAAGATCCATTCCTCGACATGCTAGGGCGTGCGCCGATCCCGTGGGGTGTCCATGGTGGCCGGTCAGGGGGTCGGCGGGGTCACCGCGATGATCAGGTGAGCGCGTTGGTCGCTGGCGTTGCGGTAGAGGTGCGCGAGACGCGAGTCGAAGGTGACCGACTCGCCGGCGGTGAGGGTGTACGACTCGCCGCCGATCTGGGCGACGACCTCGCCGGTGACGACGATCGCGCACTCGGTCGACGGGTGCGCCCACGGCTCGGCCGAACTGGCGTCGCCGGGCGCGAGGTGCGCCTGGAGCACCTCCAGGTCGCCTCGGCCGGGGGTGAGTCGTTCGTAGGTGATCTGGCCGGGTGGCGCCGCCAGCCGGGTCCGGGCACCGACCCGGCTGATGTGTACGGGCGGCGCCTCGGGCTCGGAGAACAGCTCGGCGATCGAGGTGTCGAAGACCTGGGCGAGCTTTCGCAGGGTGGCCAGGCTGGGATCGGTCGCGCCGTTCTCGATCTGGCTGAGCAGCGCGGGTGACACGTCGGCGGCGGTGGCGAGCTGGCGCAGCGTGAGGGAGTGCTGCTGACGCAGGTCGCGGAGTCGGTCACCGAGCATGTGTCCTCGCTCCAAACAGTGTGGCTGAATCTTGATTGACCTGACTATACGGCTCTGTTTAGTATCGCTGAACATCAGGCGGCCATGTTCGACACCACTGGACAGAGTCGCGTCGAGACGAACCGGACGACGTCCCAGTCCGGCCTACATCCAACCGGAGACGACGCTTCGCGAGAACCCCGTGACGCCCTCCCGCCGCATCGGCCGGTGATCGCGTCGCCGGAGGCGTCGACGCCCCGCGGCTCCCACGACGGGCCGCGCGATAGAAGGTAGGAACAGCATGTCGGTGTCCCCCCGCCGGCTCCTCGCCGGAGCGTCCGCTCTGGCGACGCTGGCCGTCCTCTCCGTCAGCGCCTGTAGCGCCGGCGGCAGTGGTGGAAACGCGAACGGTGCGGCCAAGACCCTCACCGTGAACACCTCGTTCGTGCTCAAGACCCTCGACCCCGGCCGGGTGTACGAGGCGACCGGCCTGACGGCCGTGCACGCCCTCTACGACACCCTGCTCACCTTCAAGGGCTCGGACGTGAGCAAGCCGGTCCCCGCGCTGGCCGAGTCGTACCAGGCGTCGCCGGACGCGAAGACGTTCACCTTCAAGCTGCGCCAGGGCGTGACGTTCGCCGACGGCAGCCCGCTCACCGCCGACGACGTCGTCTTCTCGCTCAACCGGCTGAAGAACATCAAGGCCAGTCCGGCGGTCACCGTCAGCGGCCTGACCGTGACCAGGACCGACGACAGCACCGTCGTGGTCACCTCGGCCACGCCCGACCCGAACGTTCCGGTCGTCCTGTCGATGCCGTCGACCGCCGTGCTCAACTCCAAGGCGGCCAAGGAACACGGCGCCCGCGACGGCGCCGACGCCGCGCAGGGCGACACCGCCCAGCAGTACCTGGACACCAACTCCCTCGGCAGCGGCCCGTACGTGCTGAAGTCGTACGACCCGTCGGCGCAGGTGGTGTTGGAGGCCAACCCGAAGTACTGGGGCACGAAGCCGCAGTTCTCCCGGGTGGTGCTGCGCAACATGGACGTGCAGACGCAGAAGCTGACCATGCAGCGGGCCGAGAAGGCCGAGATCTCCCTGGACATCTCCGGCAAGCTTCTCGACGGTCTGCCGGGCAGCCTGCACACCTCCGGGGTGCAGGACACCGTCTACTTCCTCTTCCTCAACGCCGACCCGGGCGTCTCGCCGGTCACCTCGAACCCGAAGTTCAACCAGGCCCTGCGCGCCGCCATCGACTACCAGGGCATCGCCGCCCTCTACGGCAAGGGCGCCGCGCCCGGCGCCGGCCTGGTCGCGCCGGCGTTCCCGGGGGCGCTGCCGGCCGGCGAGGAGTCCAAGCGGGACGTGGCGAAGGCCAAGGCGCTGCTGGCCGAGGCCGGCCTGACCAACCCCACGGTGAAGTTCACCTACCCGGCCATCACCTACAAGGGGGTGGACCTCGGCACGGTGGCCACCAAGGTGCAGGGCGACGCCGCCGAGGCCGGCATCAAACTGGAGCTGAACCCGCAGCCGCTGACCACCTTCCTCGACGAGATGCGCAGCGGGAAGTCGCCCCTCGGGTTCACCCCGCAGAGCCTCAACTACCCGGTCGCCGACTCGCTCATCAACAACATGGCACCCGGGCAGGCGACCGCGCTGCGCTCCGGCTGGACGGTCGAGCGGGCCGACCCGGCCGTGGTCGCCGCCGGCAAGAAGGTCACCGAGACCCTCGACCTGGCCGGCCGGGCCACCGCCATGCAGGAGTGGCAGCGGCTGATGAACGCGTCCTCGCCGTACCTGGTGCTGGCCAGTAACTCCTCGATCGTCGTGGCGACCACGGACCTGACCGGCGCGGACTACACCGCCGCCGGTTGGCAGGTGGACGTCGCCGCGGTCGGCCGCAAGTAGCTCCGACGACATGACGACAGTCCACGACGGCGAGCCGGGCGCGGTCACCACGACCGCGTCCCGGCCCCGGGGTGCCCATCCGCTGCTGGGCTTCCTGGCCAAGCGGGTGGCGATCACCGCCGGCCTGCTGCTGGGCGTCACGGTGGTGACGTTCGGCCTGGTCAACGTGGTCCCCGGCGACCCGGTGACCGCCAACCTCTCCGACCAGGCCCTCAACGACCCCGCCGCGGTCGCCGCCTTCCGCCAGAAGTGGGGCCTCGACCAGCCACTCTGGGCCCAGTACCTGCACTACCTGGGCAACCTGCTGCACGGCGACCTGGGCCTGTCCCAGCAGACCGGGCGGGCCGTCCTGGACGACCTGTTGCACTACGTGCCGGCAACCCTGGAACTGGCCATCCCGAGCATGGTGCTCGCGTTGCTGATCGGCACCGGGATCGGCATGCTCGCGGCGGTCCGCAACGGTCGGCTCACCGACCAGCTCGTCCGGATCGGCGCCCTGCTCGGGCTCTCCACCCCGCCGTTCTGGCTGTCCCTCGTCGTGCTCTACGTCTTCTTCTACCAACTCGGGCTCGCGCCCAGCGGTGGGCGACTCTCCACCGACTTCAGCCCGCCGCCCACCGTCACCGGCATGTACACCCTCGACGCGGCGCTCGCCGGGCAGTGGGACGTCGCGTGGGACGCCGTCCAGCACCTGTTCCTGCCGGTGCTCGTGCTGACCTCGCTGACCGTGGCGATGCTGGTCCGGTTCGTCCGCTCCGCGATGCTGGAAGTGCTCCAGCAGGACTACATCCGCGCGGCGTACGCCAAGGGTCTGCCGACCCGGGTGGTGCTGCGCCGGCACCTGCTGCGCGCGGGCCTCGTCCCGGTGGTCACCGTCTCCGGGTTGGCCTTCGCCTCGCTGCTCTCCGGGACGGTGCTGGTCGAGAGCATCTTCAGCTGGCCGGGCGTCGGCCAGTACGCGTACCGCAGCGCCACGGCACTGGACCTGCCCTCGATCCTCGGCGTCAGCCTGTTCGTGGCGCTCGTCTACACGGTGGTCAACCTGACCGTCGACCTGCTCTACGGACTCATCGACCCGAGGATCCGGCTCTCATGACGACACTCGCGGACCCGAAGGCGGAGCGGGCCCTGGGCCGGCGTCGCTGGCTCGGCCGGCTGCGCGCCGGCTCGGGCCACCGGCCGGTCTGGCGTCAACCGATCACGATGCTGGCCCTGGCAATCCTCGGCGGATGGCTGCTGCTGGCGCTGCTCGCCGACGTCGTGGCACCGTTCGACCCGCTGGCGCAGAGCCCGGACGCGTACGCGCCGCCGTCGGGCGCACACTGGTTCGGCACCGACTCGCTCGGTCGGGACATCCTGAGCCGGGTCATCCACGGTGCCCGCCTGTCCATCCCGCTGGCCCTGGCCATCGTCTCGTTGGCCCTGCTGGTCGGCGGACTGCTCGGGCTGGTCGCCGGGTACGTCGGCCGGTTCGTGGACGAGGCGCTGATGCGCCTGACCGACCTCGTGTTCGCGTTCCCGCAGATCATCCTCGCCATGGCGGTGACGGCGGCGTTCGGCCCGAACACCCGCAACGCCGTACTGGCCCTGGTCATCGTCTCCTGGCCGGTCTACGCCCGGGTCATCCGCAGCGCGGTGCTGGGCATGCGGGGTGACGACTACCTCAACGCCGCCCGGCTGCTCGGCGTCGGGCCGATCCGCGCGCTGCGCCGCGACGTGCTGCCCAACAGCGTCGGCCCGGCGATCGTGCTGGCCACGCTGGAGTTGGGCAACGCGGTACTGCTGCTCGCCGCGTTGTCGTTCCTCGGCCTGGGCCCCCGCCCGCCGGCCGCCGAGTGGGGCTCGATGGTGGCCCTCGGCGCGCAGGACCTGTCGATGTGGTGGGTCAGCGTGTTTCCCGGCCTGGCCATCCTGACCGTCGTGATGGCGTTCAACGTGCTCGGCGACGCGCTGCGGGACCGGCTCGACCCCCGATACACGAAGGGACGCTGAGGTGGCACCGCTGCTCGACGTCGACTCCCTGGCCGTCACGTTGCCCTCGCCGCGCGGCCCGCTGCCGATCCTGCACGACGTCTCGTTGACCGTCGACGAGGGCGAGTTGGTCGGCATCGCGGGGGAGAGCGGCTGCGGCAAGAGCCTCACCGCGCAGACCCTGCTCGGGTTGCTGCCCCCGGGCGCCGTGGTCAGCGGCTCGGCAAGGTACGCCGGCACCGAACTGCTCGGCCTGGACAACAAGGGCTGGCAGCGGGTGCGCGGGGCCGGCATCGCCATGGTCTTCCAGGACCCGAGCGCGGCGCTGCACCCGATGCTCACCGTCGGCCGGCAGCTCACCGAACACATGCGGGTGCACCTGCGGATGGACCGGCGGGCCGCCGCCCGCCGCGCGGTCGAACTGCTCGACGAGGTCCGCATCCCCGACCCGGAGCGGGCCGTACGCGCCTACCCGCACCAGTTCTCGGGCGGGATGCGGCAGCGGGTGGCCATCGCCATCGCGCTGGCGGCCCGACCGCGACTGCTGATCGCCGACGAACCGACGACGGCGCTGGACGTTACCGTGCAGGCCGGCATCCTGGCCCTGCTGGACCGGCTGCGCGCCGAGACCGGGCTGGCCGTCGCGTTCATCACCCACGACCTCGGGGTGCTCAGCGCCCTCACCACCCGCGGCTACATCTTCTACGCCGGGCGGGTCGTCGAGACCGGCCCGACCGGCGCGCTGCTCACCGCCCCCACGCACCCGTACACGGCCGCGCTGCTCGGCGCCCGCCCGCACGGCACGCAGACCGGCGCGACGCTGCGACCCATCGCGGGCGCGCCGCCAGCGGCCGGCGAGGCACCGCCGGGATGTCCGTTCCAACCCCGCTGCGGGTACGCCGAACCGTCCTGCGCCACCGCGCCGCCCCCGCTCACCCCCGCCGGCACGGACCGGTCGGTGGCCTGCGTGGTCCGCCCGAACCTGGAGGTGACCGCATGACGGGCCTGGCATCCGCGCGACTGTCCTTCACCGACGTGGAGGTCGAGTACCGCTCGCGCGGTCGGGGGCGGGTACGCGCCGTCGCCGGGGTCAGCCTGGACGTGCTACCCGGCCAGATCGTCGGCCTGGTCGGCGAGTCCGGCTGCGGCAAGTCCTCGTTGGCCCGCGTCGCGGTCGGTCTGAGCGCGCCGAGCGCCGGCACGATTCGGTACGGCGACCGACCGGTCACCCCGCTGGGCTGGCGACCCCGGTCGGACGCCGAGGTCGGCCTCCAGATGGTCTTCCAGAATCCGTACGCCTCGCTGAACCCCCGGCGCACCATCGGCTCGCAACTGCTCGACGGCGTACCGGCGACGGTCACCGGAGCCGCCCGCCGGGCCCGGGTGCACGAGCTGCTCGACCGGGTCGGCATGCCGGCCAAAGCCGCCGATCGTTACCCGCACCAGTTCTCGGGCGGGCAGCGGCAGCGCCTGGCGATCGCCCGCGCGCTCGCGCCGGAACCCCGGATGATCATCGCGGACGAGCCGGTCACGGCGCTGGACGCCTCGTCCCAGGCGCAGGTGGTCAACCTGCTCGTCGGGCTGGTCCGCGACCTCGACATGGGCATGCTGTTCATCTCCCACGACCTGGCGCTGGTGCACGAGATCGCCGACGTGACCGCCGTGATGTACCTGGGCCGGATCGTCGAGACCGCGCCGACCCGCGAGCTGTGGCGGGCACCGCGCCACCCGTACACCCGGGCGCTGATCGACGCGGTGCCGCAGATCGGGCCCACCCCGCGGCTGCCCGCCACCCTCGCCGGGGAGGTGCCCGACCCCGCCAACGCGCCCACCGGGTGCCGGTTCCGGCCACGCTGCCCGCACGCGTTCGCCCCCTGCGGCGAGCAGCCACCCACCGTCGAGCTGGGCGACCGCAGTGTCGCCTGCTGGCTCACCGACTCCGCCACGGCGCCGACCGTCGCCCGCCCACTCTGAGGACGCCCGCATGCGCAAGCCCACCGAACAGGTACTGGTCAACCTCGCCCTCTACGACGGCGTCGAGGACACCCTCCAGCCGGACCGGGGCATCTGGATCGACGGCGACGGGATGATCCGTGCCGTCGGTCCGGTCGACGACGTCCTCGCCGAGGCCGGCGACACCCGGGTGGTCGACCTCGGCGGCGACCACGTCATGCCCGGTCTGACCAACATGCACGTGCACCTCTCGCTGGGGCTGCCCGGTCACCTCGCCGACAGCGTGCACAACTCCAACCTGGCCGAGCTGGTGCTGCTGATGGCCGACTCGGCCCGGCGCACCCTGCACTCGGGCGTCACCACCGCCCGTCTTGTGGGGGAGAGTCGGTACGCGGACTTCGCCCTGCGCAAGGGGATCGAGGCCGGCGCGGTCGACGGGCCGCGCATCTTCACCGCCGGCCACGCGCTGTGCTGCACCGGCGGGCACGGTTGGGAGGCCGACGCCCTCGAAGCCGACGGCGCGGACGGATTCCGGCGGGCCACCCGGGAGCAACTGCGCGCCGGGGCCGACCTGATCAAGGTGTGCATCTCCGGCGGCATCGCCGGGCAGCACGAGGCGATCGACACCCCGCAGCTGCTCGACGACGAGATGGCCGCCGTCATCCGCGTCGCCCACGACTGGGGGCGCAAGGTCACCGCGCACGCCGGGCCGGCCGACTCGGTCCGCCGCGCTGTGGAACTCGGCCTCGACTGCGTCGAGCACGGGTACGAGCTGACCGACGACGTCACGCGGCTGATGGCCGAGCGGGGCGTGTGGTACGTGCCGACGATCGTGGTGAGCCGCTGTGAGCAGTTCTTCCGCGACTCCGGGGTGCCCGGCTGGCTGATGGACCGGGCCCTCGCCGCCGGCCCCCGGCACTGGGAGAGCCTGCAGCACGCCATCCGCAACGGCGTACCGATCGCACTGGGCAGCGACATGCCGCCCCACGCCGGCTACGACGAGACCACCGCGACCGTCCGCGAGCTGGAGTTCATGGTGGACGCGGGCATGCCGGTCGCGGACGCCCTCAAGGCCGCCACCGTCCGTCCCGCCGAGTGGCTGGGGCGTGCCGACATCCTGGGCAGCGTCACGGCCGGCCGGCACGCCGACCTGCTGGTGCTGCGCGACGACCCGACCCGCTCGGTGTCGGCGCTGCGCACCCTGCACGCCGTCGTCAAGGGCGGCGTCACGTACCGCGACGACCACGGCCGGCTCGGCGTGCCGCGATGACGGGCATCACCGCCGTCGCCGACGGGTACCTCGACGCGCTCGCCGAGCTGGACCCGCAGGCGGCCGAGGCGTCGGGGCGTACCCCCTTGTCGCAGGTCCCGGACCTGTCGCCGGACGGCTTCGACGCGCGGGCGGAGCTGGCCCGACGCACCGCGACGGCCGCTGCCACCGCGACCACCCACGGGCCCGGCGAAGCGGGCTTGGCCGACGCCCTGCGCGACCGGCTGGCCAGCGAGGTCGACCTGTACGACGCGGGTTTCACCACGCGACTGCTCGCCCCGCTGGCGACTCCGGTGCACCTGCTCCGGCAGATCTTCGACAACCTGCCGAGGCGTACCGAGGACGACTGGGCGGTGGTCGCCGCGCACCTGCGTCAGGTGCCCGAGGCCCTCAACCGGTACGCGGCGACGCTGCGTCGGTCGGCGCAGCAGGGGCACCTGGTCGCCCGCCGGCAGGTGCTCGTGGTCGCCAACCAGTGCACGGCGTGGACCGTCGCCGACTTCTACGGGCGGCTCGTGCAGGGCTACGCCGGTGGCCCGCTCGCCGCGCAGTTGCACCTGGGCGCACGGCTGGCCACCGCCGCCACCTCGGGCTTCGCCGCGTTCCTCCGGGCCGACCTGGCCCCCGTCGCGTCCGACGTGGACGGTGTGGGCGCCGACCTCTACCGGGTCACCGCCCGCAGCTTCCTCGGCGCGACCGTCGACCTCGACGAGGTGTACGCGTACGGCTGGGCGGAGGTGGACCGCACCGCCAGTGAGCTGCGGACCGTCGCGGGCGAGCTGGGTTATTCGCGGGTCGCCGCGGCACGGGCGGCGTTGGACGCCGATCCGGCCCGGCGGGTGCCGGCCGGCCCCGCGCTGGAGCAGTGGTTGCGCCAGCGCACCGAGCGGCTCACCGACGCGCTCGACGGCGCGCACTTCGACATCCCGGCCGCCACCCGGCGGGTGGTGTGCCGGATCAGCCCCGCCACCTCCGGTGTCATGTACTACACACCCCCCGACCCGGCGCTGACCCGACCCGGCGGGATCTGGTGGTCGGTGCCCCGGGGCGAGTCGACGGTGCCGGTGTGGCGGCACGTCGGCACGCTCTGCCACGAGGGCCTGCCCGGCCACCACCTGCAACACGCGCTCACCCTGACCACCGCCGACCTGCACCCGTGGCAGCGCCACCTCTGCCAGGTGCACGGGTACGCCGAGGGCTGGGCGCACTACGCCGAGCGGCTCGCCGACGAGGTCGGCCTGTACGACGATCCGGCCGAGCGGCTCGGCATGCTCGACGGCCAGCTGTGGCGGGCCGCTCGCGTGGTCATCGACCTGGGCCTGCACCTCGGGCTGCCGATACCGGCCGGCAACGGGATCACCGAGGAGCGGCGCTGGTCACCGGCGCTCGCGGTCGACGTCCTCACCCGCGTCGCCGGCCTGGACGCCGAGACGGCCCGTTTCGAGGTCGACAGGTACCTCGGCTGGCCGGCACAGGCCCTCGCCTTCAAGGTCGGGGCGCGGCTGTGGCAGCAGGCCCGTCGGGAGGCCGAGCAGCGCGAGGGGACCGCGTTCGACCGCAAACGCTTCCACCACCGCGCGTTGGCGCTCGGCCCGATGGGACTGGACCCGCTGCGCGCCCACCTGGCCACCCTGCCCTGACCTGTCGTACCCCTGCGATCGGAAGTGACAGCCGATGAGCGCTGACCAGCTCACCACCACCATCACCGACCTGTACCTGTCGCTCGGCGACCGGCAGGCGTTCGACGCGCACCTGCACCCCGACCTGACCTTCTGGGAGTCCGACGCCGACGGCCTGCTGACCGGCCTGGGCGCGCTCGACGACCTGCGGGACCGGCGGGCGGCCCGGGCCGCGGGTTCGCCGCCGCTGTCGGTCGCGCCGGAACACCTGCACGCGGACGCCTGGGGCGACACCGGCCTGGTGCGGTACGTGCTGCGGGCCCGCTTCGCCGACGCCCGACCGGACGAGTGTTTCCGGGTGACCGACGTGCTGCGCCGCGAGGCGGGTGCCTGGCGGATCGTGCACCACCACGCGGAGGCCGTGCGATGAGCGCCGAGCAACCCACCACCGACCTGTACGACCTGCGCGTCGTGGTGGAACGGATCGAGGGGCGCTCGGTGTGCGGCCTCCAGCCGGGTGACCACGTCGACGTGACCGAGTCGAACCGGTTGCGCATTCCGGCCGGGAAGCACTTCTGCCTGTACGCGCTGGCCGCGTGCCTGCCCCTGATCCCCGCCAAGCAGCGGGAGTCGGCCGAGGGGGACTGGTTGGCCCAGGACAGCCACGTCGCCTGCCCGGACCCGGAGGAGCGGCTGATCATGCGGATCGAGCGGACCGGCCGCCGGCAGATCCCCACGGGGGAGCTGACGTGAGCGCTGGGCTGGTCGGGATCGGTCTGCAGTCCGACAAGTCCGCCGACGAGTACGCCGCGCTGGCCGAGTTGACCGAGCGGCACGGGTTCGACGTACTGTCGGTCTTCGGCGACCTGATGTACCAACCGCCGATCTTCCCGCTGCTGGTGGCGGCGCGGCACACCCGGCGGATCCGCCTGGGCGTGGCGTGCCTCAACCCGTTCACCATGCACCCGGTGGAGGTCGCCGGTCAGGTGGCGGCACTGGATCTCGCCTCGCACGGCCGTGCCTACCTCGGACTGGCCCGGGGCACCTGGCTCGACGAGATCGGCGTGCCGCAGGCCCGGCCCATCCGGCGGATCGTCGAGACGGTCGCGGTCGTCCGGCTGCTGCTCGGCGGTGACGACGGCGGTTTCCAGGGCAGCGAGTTCACCGTCGCACCCGGCACGAAGCTGCGGTACGCCCCGGCCCGTGCCGACGTACCGGTCCTCGTCGGCACCTGGGGGCGGCAGACCGCGCGGTCGGCTGCCGGCTTCGCCGGCGAGGTCAAGGTCGGCGGCTCGGCGAACCCGGCGATGGCCCGGCTGATGCGGGCCTGGCTGGACGACGCGGCCACGCCGGACCGCGACCGCACGGGTGTGGTGCTCGGGGCGGTGACCGTCGTCGACGAGGACGGCGCGGTGGCCCGTCGGGTGGCCCGCCGGGAGGTGGCCATGTACCTGGCGGTGGTCGCCGCCCACGATCCGACGATCGAGGTGGACCCGGAGTTGCTGGCCCGGATCCAGCGGCATGTCGCCCGTCGGGAGGACGACCTCGCGGGCGCGCTTATCGGCGACGATCTGCTCGACCTGTTCGCCTTCTCCGGCACCCCCGAGCACGTCGCCGCGCAGGCGGCGGCGGTCTTCGACGCCGGGGCCGCTCGGGTGGAGTTCGGCACCCCGCACGGTCTGACGCCGCACGGCGGGATCGACCTGCTGGGCCGGCGGGTGCTCCCTTTGTTACGGGGGTGAAAACCCCTCGTCTCGGACCTTAGAAGATCGCGGGATCCATGCTTATGATCTTGCGGGAAGTCGCCCGAAGAGGCACTTTCGTCCACATTAGACGAGGAGCGAGATGCTCAGGAAAACCCGGTGGCTGATGGCGGTCGCCGTCACTGCCACGACGCTGACCGCCCTACCGGGCGGCTCGGCCACAGCCGGCGGCATCGAACGGTCCGGCGCACCCGCCGCCTCGGCCGACGGCAGGACGCACACCGTCACCCTGCTGACCGGTGACGTGGTGACCGTCCGCAGCACCGGTTCGGGCTGCCCGCAGGCCACGATCCGGCCGGTCGACGAGAACGCGGTCATCGAACAGAGCTGCGGCCCGGACGGTCACCTGCACGTCGTCCCCGCCCGTGTCGCCGCCCAGATCGGCCCGGTCCTCGACCCCGACCTGTTCGACGTCACCGCGCTGATCGCCGACGGGTACGACGACGAGAACACCAGCGAGCTGCCCGTCATCGTGCAGCCCGCCACCGCCTCCGCCCGGGTGGCCGCGCTCGCCGACGTGCAGACCCTGTCCAGCATCGGCGCGGTGGCCGGCCACGTACCCAAGAAGAGCCCGGCCACCGCGAAGCTCGCGACGAACTCGCTGCTGGCCGGGGCGAAGAAGGTCTGGTTGGACCGCAAGGTCCGCGCCACCGCCCTGCCCGCCGCCGCGAAGCCCGCCGGCCTGGACCGTAACCTGACCCAGATCGACGCGCCCGACGCCTGGAAGTCCGGCTACACCGGCAAGGGCGCCCGCGTCGCCGTGCTCGACACCGGCGCCGACTTCACCCACCCGGACCTCGCCGGTCGGGTCGTGGAGCGGGCCGACTTCACCGCCGAGGGCGGTGACGCCGTCGACCACAACGGCCACGGTACGCACGTCGCCTCGACCATCGCCGGCACCGGCGCGGCTTCGCACGGTCAACGTCGTGGCGTCGCGCCGGACGCCAAGCTGGTGATCGGCAAGGTGCTCGACGACCACGGCTCCGGCGAGGACTCGGGCATCATCCTCGGCATGGAGTGGGCGGCCGGCCGGGCCGACGTCATCAACATGAGCCTCGGCGGCAGCCAGGCCGACGACGGCAACGACCCGCTATCGCTCGCCGTCGACGCCCTGAGCAAGCAGACCGGCACCCTGTTCGTCATCGCGGCCGGCAACAGCGGGGCCGAGATCTCCTCGCCCGGCTCGGCCGCCACCGCGCTCACCGTCGGCGCCGTCGACCGCGACGACAAACTCGCCTACTTCTCCAGCCGGGGACCGCTGGTGAACAGCCACGCGGCCAAGCCGGAACTGGTCGCCCCCGGCGTCGACATCGTCGCCGCCCGTGCCGCCGGCACCAACCTCCAGCAGCCGATCGACAGCTACTACGAGGCCATCAGCGGCACGTCGATGGCCTCCCCGCACGCTGCGGGGGCCGCCGCGCTGCTCGTCCAGCGACACCCCGACTGGACCGGCGACAAGATCAAGGCCGCCCTGGTCGGCGCGTCCGACCCGCTGACCGGCATCGACCCGTGGGCCATCGGCGCCGGCCGTCTCAACGCGGCCCGTGCCCTCGGCGGCCCGACCAGCGGCCAGCCGGTGGTCAACCTCGGCACCTTCGCGTACCCGCAGTCCGGGACCAGCGAGACGACGCTGAGCTGGACCGGCGGGTCCACCCCGGCCACGTCGGTCCTCGACCTCGACGTGTCGATCGTCAACCACGACGGCCAGGCCGTGCCGCGCGGCGCGGCGTCGCTGTCGACGAGCCGGGTGACCCTCAAGCGGGGCGCGACCGGGGCGGCGACGCTGCGGATCAACCGCGCGGCGCTGGGCAGCCGGCCGGGCCTCTACCTGGCCACCGTCACCGCCCGCACCGGCCGCACCGTGGTCGCCACCACGCCGGTGAGCTTCTACGTCGAGCAGCCCAGCTACGACCTGACGATCCACACCAAGCCGATGCCCGGCCTGCGGGACGGCGCGGAAAGCTGGATCAACCTCATGGTCGCCAACCTCACCGACCCGCTGCTGTTCTACGGCGGGGACGGTGGCACCCCCGGGGACACCTTCACCCTGCGGGTACCGGCCGGCCGGTACTCGGTGCTCGGCGCGTCGGTCGCCTACTACGTCGACAACGACGTGCTGGAGACCACCCTCACCGCGGCGGGTGACCTGGACGTGCGCGGCCCGCGGAGCGTGACCCTCGACCCGGCGCAGGCCCGGCCGGTCACGGCCACCGTCGACGGGGCGGCCACCACGACCACCCGGACCGACGTCACCACCTTCCAGACCGCGGTGAACGGCCTGCCGTGGTGGCACCAGATCAGCGGCTTCGGGGTGGCGACGGCGGTGCGCAGCGTGGCGATCCCGAAGCCCACCATCGGGTCGCGGCGCACCTGGGCGGCCGTCAACATGGACTCGCCGGCCGGTACCGCGAAGCCGTACCGCTACAACATCGTGCACGAGTACACCGACGGCGTACCGGCCGATCCGTCGTTCCGGGTGACCCGGGCGGAGCAGGCCCGGCTGGCCCGCGTCGACGAGCGGTTCCACAAGACCGACTCGCCGGAGATGTACACCACGTTCGTCCGCCTCGGCGAGACGGCCGACGGGGTGCCGGTGACCCAGACCTACGAGGGGATCATGCCGCCCAACCGGACGTCGTACCTCTCGCCGGAGATCGTCTGGGCCGATGAGGGCGTGTACGGCGGGCTGCCGGCCGTGGAGGCACCGCGCCGGTACCTGCCGGGCAGCCGCCAGTCCAAGGTCTGGGCGCGGCAGCCGCTGCACTCCGACTGGTACGACGACCCGGCCGGTGACGGCTGGAGCTGCGCCAGCCCGCCGTCGCGGACCCGGGGCAACCTGCACCTGGACCTGGTAACCCTGACCGACCAGCACCAGCGCGCCGACTGCCTCCAGGGTGAGGCGATCGGCGTGAAGCGCACCCTGTCGCTGTACCGCGACGGCAAGCTGGTCGAGCAGAAGCAGCGTCCGATCGGTGACTTCGCCGTGCCGCAGGCGATGGCCGACTACCGGCTGACCTTCGACGTCGACACCAGCCTCATCCTGCCGATCTCCACCAGGGTCAACACGTCGTGGACGTTCCGGTCCGCCGGGCCGGACGGGACCGGCAGCGTGCCGTTGCCGTTGCTCGCGGTCGACTACGCGCTGCCGATGGACGACGCCAACCACACCGTCGGCGGGCCGGCGGAACTGGCCGTCCGGCAGGCGCACGGCGTCAAGGCCCAGAAGGTGACGTCGATGCAGGTGTGGACGTCGACCGACGACGGCGTCACCTGGAAGTCGGCCCGGGTCACCGCAAGCGGCGACAACTACCGGTTCGACCTGCCGAAGGTCGCCTCCGGGCAGGCCGTCTCGCTGCGGGTGAAGGCCGCCGCCAACGGCGGTAGCGGCATCGAGCAGACCGTCATCCGGGCGTACCACGCCGGCTGACGGGCGACGTGGTGTCGGCCCGGCCGCGGCCGGGCCGACACCACCACCGTCACTGACCCTCCCAGACCGCCTTCGCGCCGGAGTCCCCGGTACGGACCACGTAGTACACGGCGACGGCGGCGGCCACCACCGACAGCACCTGCAACGCCACGGTCACCGCCCGGTTGGCGGGCACGCCCTCGACGGCGCGCGGCGGAACGAAGCGGACCAGGGCCAGCGCCACGACCGCCAGCCCGATCGTCGCGTACAGGGTCATGTCGCCGAACTCCTGGTGCGCCTCCAGCTTCGGGACGAACTCCGGGGTGACCCGGTTCGCCGAGCGCAACCGCTCGAAGAAGGCGTCCCCGGTGAGCTTGGCCAGCAGCGCACAGATGGGCGCGCCCACCGCGAGCAGCGCCAGCACCCAGCGCGTGTGCGGCCGGATCGGCGCGACGAGCGCATAGGCGATCGCCAGCAGCGCGAGCAGCGGCACGAACACGACCGCGGCGTGCAGCACGAGTGGGTGGGCGGGGATGCCCTGGAACTCTTCGAACATTCGGCGGCTCCTCCGGCCATGGCGGATCTCGATGATCCGAGGCATGGAGGCTATCGGTACCGACCGGGCGTGCCCAGAGTCGTGTACGCAGCGCCACCGCTCAGCTGCGCGAGCGTGGCAGGCAGTCCTTCTTGTACTTCAGCCCCGATCCGCACCAGCACGGGTCGTTACGCTCGGGTGGCCAGGGCACCCGGGCGGCGGGCCGCGCCGCCACCTCGGCCGCGTAGCCGGCCCGGATCGCAGCGTTCGTCGGGTCGCCGTCGCGTCGCGCGGCGAACGCGTCCAGGCCGGCCACCGTCGCCCGGTACACCCCCAGCCCGGTCCGGCCGGCGCCGGTCAGCCGCACCAGCTCCTTCTCCAGCCGCGCCCGGTGCGCGTCCCAGTCCGGCCCGTACACGTCGGTCAGCTCGGGGTGCGTGGCGAGCAGCTTGTCGAACTCGTCCCGGGGCCAGAGCAGCAGGTCCGACGCGCCGCCCTGGCGCTCCGAGACCTGACGGACGAGCTGGTTCTCCAGCCGGTCGGCCAGATCGTCCTGCCGGTCGTGCGGCAGGTTCAGGTTGCGGCGTACCCGGTGGCGCTGTTGCAGCAGCAGGAACAGCACACCGGGGTCGTCCGGCGGGCCGACCTCCGGGTCGGCCGTCGTGTCGCGCTCACCGAGCAGCGTGTCGACCGCCTCGCTCAACCACGTCTCGGCGGTCGAGGTCCGACCGGCCTCGTCCAGCGCCGCGCTCAGGTAGGCGGGCACGTCGGGCTGCGTGAGCAGCAACGGACGCAGCGCGGTCAACTCCGCCATCGCCTCGTCGTCCCGGCCGCCGGCCTGGAACATCACCCGGGCCCGCAGCGCGCGGGCCACGCCCGCCCGGGGATCGTCCACCGAGGGGTACGCCGCCAGCGCCTGATCCGCGTATCGCAGGGCGGCCTCGGTCCGGGCCCGGATCCGGGCGATCTCGGTGGCGAGGGTCAGGGCGTCCCCGGCGTCGTCCGGATCCTGGAGCCGGCCCTGCTCGACCGCCTCGGCGAGGTCGGCCGCGACACCGAGCGGGTCGGCCGTCCCGAGCGCCGTGCGGCGCAGTTCGGCGAGGTCAGCCTTGGTGAGTACGTCTCTCGTCGGCACGATCTCACGGTACGTCCGAGGGCTCCCGTCCGGCCCAATTATGGTCATCTGCCGTCAACCCACCCCCGATAGCGTCCCGTCGCCAGTTTCTCGAACAGATTTCACAAAGGCGGAGTAATGGGCACGGTGGATCGGCGTACGTTCCTCAAGGCGATGGGAGTTCCCGCGATCGGCGCGGCGCTTCCGCTGGATCTCAGCAAGGCGCTCGCCATCCCGGCGAACGACCGGACCGGCTCCATCATGGACGTCGAGCACGTCATCATCCTCATGCAGGAGAACCGGTCCTTCGACCACTACTTCGGCACCATGCGCGGCGTACGCGGCTTCGGCGACCCGCATCCGGTGACCCTGCCGTCGGGTAAGGACGTGTGGCACCAGCCCCACGGCGCCGACGAGTTGCTGCCGTTCCGGCCCGAGGTGCAGGACCTCGGCCAGACCTTCCTGCCGGACCCGCCGCACGGCTGGAACGACGGGCACGCCGCGTGGAACGACGGCCGGTTCGACGGGTGGGTGCCGAACAAGGGCGTCACGTCGATGACGTACCACACCCGGCAGGACCTGCCCTACCACTACGCGCTCGCGGACGCGTTCACCGTCTGCGACAGCTACCACTGCTCGCTGATGGGGCCGACCGACCCGAACCGCTACCACATGTGGAGCGGCTGGGTCGGCAACGACGGCAAGGGCGGCGGCCCGGTCATCACCAACGCCGAGGCCGGCTACGACTGGTCGACGTACCCGGAGCGGCTGGAGCGCAACGGCATCTCCTGGAAGATCTACCAGGACGTCGGCACCGGCCTGAACGCCGCCGGATCCTGGGGTTGGACGAACGACCCGTACATCGGCAACTACGGCGACAACTCGCTGCTCTACTTCCACCAGTACCAGAACGCGCAGCCCGGCACGCCCCTGGCCGACCGCGCGAAGACCGGCACCGAGATCCGTACCCAGGGCCGCGACCCCGAGGCGCTGCTGGCCGACTTCCGGGCCGACGTCGCGGCGGGACGCCTGCCGCAGGTCTCCTGGATCACCGCGCCGGAGGCGTACACCGAGCACCCGAACTGGGGGCCGGCGTTCGGTGCCTGGTACATCTCCCAGGTCATCGACATCCTCGCCTCGCACCCCGAGGTGTGGAGCAAGATGGCGCTCTTCATCACGTACGACGAGGAGGGCGGCTTCTTCGACCACGTGGTCCCGCCGACGCCCCCGCAGACGCGCGAGCACGGACAGTCGACCGTGCCGACCACCAACGAGATCTTCCCCGGCGACGCCGACCACCCGGCCGGCCCGTACGGCCTCGGCGTCCGCGTACCCATGGTCATCGTGTCGCCGTGGACGCGGGGCGGCTACGTCAACTCGCAGGTCTTCGACCACACCTCCCTGATCAGGTTCCTGGAGACGCGGTTCGGCCACGGCCGGCCGGACCTGGTCGAGCAGAACATCACCCCGTGGCGGCGTGCCGTCGTCGGTGACCTGACCAGCGCCTTCGACTTCCGGCACCCGAACCGGTCGCGGGACGTGACGCTGCCGGACACCGACGACTTCAAGCCCGACGACCTGGTCCGGCACCCCGACGAGGTGCCGGTGCCGCCGGCCGAGGGGCGGCTGCCGAAGCAGGAGCGCGGAGTGCGCCCGGCGCGGGCGATCCCGTACGCCCTGCACGCCGACGGACGTCGCGGCGACGGCGAGTTCCGGATCGAGTTCCGCAACACCGGCGGCGCGGGAGCGGTCCTGCAGGTCCGCCAGGCCGGCGGTACGGCCGCGCCGCGCAGCTACACGGTCGAGCCGGGCAAGCGCCTCGCCGACACCTGGCAGGTCTCCTCCGGGTACGACCTGTCGGTGCACGGACCGAACGGCTTCTACCGCCGGTTCGCCGGTGGCCGGTCGGACGTCGACGTCACGCCCTCGGTCGACGGGCACGGCGACAAGATCGAGCTGACGCTCACCAACCGTGGACCCAAGCGGGTCGAGGTGACCGTCCGGGACGGCTACCACTCCCGGCCGGTCACGCTGTCGCTGCGCCCCGGTCACACCGAGCGCGCCACCTGGCCGCTGGCCCGCACGCACGGCTGGTACGACCTGACGGTCGCCGCGGCGGGGGACCCGGGCTTCGCGTACCGCTGCGCGGGCCACGTCGAGAACGGCAAGGACAGCATCAGCGACCCGGCCCTGGGCGGGCTCGTCTGAGCGACGCCGCGCCACCCGGACCGTTCCGGCCGGGTGGCGCGGTAATCAGTGCGGCGCTCCCGGGTTCGGTGTGGCGCGTACGTGCGCTCGTTCGCCCTGCCTGCCGACGAGGCTGAGGAATTCGACCGGCCCGGAGCTGGTGGCGCCGAACCAGTGGGGAGTACGGGTGTCGAACTCGGCGGCCTCCCCGGGTTGCAGGGTGAGGTCGTCGTCACCGAGGACCAGACGCAGGGTGCCGTTGAGGACGTAGACCCAGTCGAAGCCCTCATGGGTGCGCAGGTCGGGCACACGATCGTCATTGCCGGTGGGCAGGACGAACTTGTACGCCTGGATGCCGCCGGGCCTACGCGTCAGCGGCAGGATGGTCGCGCCGTCACCGGCGGCGATGGGGCGCAGGTTGATGCGGGGATCGCCGGTCGGTGGGGCGTCGACGAGTTCGTCGATGGTGACATTGTGGGCGCGGGCGAGCGGGAGCAGTTGCTCGAGCGTGGGGCGCCGTAGGCCCGCTTCGAGTCGGGAGAGGGTACTGGCGGAAATGCCGGTCTCCTCCGCCAGGTCGGTGAGGGTGATGTTGCGGCGCTGCCGTAGCTGCTTCAACCGCGGGCCGACGGCGTCCAGGGTGCGGTCAAACTTCTCGTCCACACCCCGATTTTGCCATTCGGCAAGAATTTTTGCGCATTCCCGGTGGCCCTCCCAGGATCGAGTCGTGATCCGCGAACAGGGGAGGGACGGGGACCGTCCGATGACGCACAGCTTCGACAAGTCCTACTGGCAACAGCACTGGCAGCACACCCACGGCGGCCGGGCCGGCTCCATGGCCGGCAACCCACCGAACCCCCACCTCGCCCGGGAGACCGCCGGGCTGGTACCGGGCACGGCTCTGGACGCCGGGTGCGGCGCCGGCGCCGAGGCGATCTGGTTGGCCTCCCACGGCTGGCAGGTCACCGCCGTCGACATCGCCGCCGAGGCCCTCGCCCGCGCCGCCGAGCGCGCCACCGCCCACGGGCAGGCGCCGAGCATCCGGTGGGTGGAGGCGGACCTGACCACCTGGGAACCGGACCTGCGCTTCAACCTGGTCACCACCCACTACGCGCACCCCGCGATGCCGCAACTCGCGTTCTACCAGCGCATCCGCGACTGGGTGACGCCCGGCGGCACCCTGCTGATCGTCGGGCACCGGCACACCGGCCACGCCCACCACCATCCCGCCGAAGCGACGGTGACGCTCGCTGACATCACCGCCGGCCTGGACGCGGCCGACTGGGAGATCGTCACCGCGCAGGAGCGTCAGCGCCCGGCCCCCGGCCCCGGCAGCCACACGGTCCCGCTGCACGACGTGGTCGTGCGCGCCACCCGCCGCCGCTGAACTTCCTCTTCTCCGCGTCGGGGTGGCGGTCCACCCCGACGCCGTACCCCCTCGCGCCCTTTGGAAGGAACCTGCACATGTCTGCCCTGACCAACCCACCGAGCGTGCGCGTCTCCGACGCGACGATCCACGATCCGCGCCAGCGCCGCGCGATCCTGATCGCGGTGTGCATCGCCCTGATGGCGGTCATCGCCTCGGTCTCCGGGCTCAACGTCGCCCAGCCGCAGGTCGCCGTCGCGTTCGACGCCTCGCAGAGCACCGTCCTCTGGATGATCAACACTTACACCCTCAGCCTGGCCGCGCTGCTGCTCCCGCTCGGCGCCCTCGGCGACCGGGTGGGCCGCAAACCGATCCTGCTCGCGGGACTGGCCGTGTTCGGCGTCGCGAGCGCGGCGGCGGGCCTGGCCACCTCGGCCGAGATGATGATCGCCGCCCGGCTGCTCTCCGGCGTCGGCGCCGCCATGATCATGCCGGTCACCCTGGCCGTCATCACCTCGACGTTTCCCGACCAGGAACGCTCCAAGGCCATCGGAGTGTGGACCGGCGTCGCCGGCGGGGGCGGCATCCTCGGCATGTACCTGTCCGCGGTGCTCGTCGACTGGGCGAACTGGCGGTGGCTGTTCCTGCTGCCGGTCGTGCTCGTGGCCGTGGCCGTCGTCATGGCCCTGCGAGCCGTCCCGAACTCCCGCGAGGCGTCACCGCACAGCTTCGACCTGGCCGGGTCACTGACGTCGGTGGTCGCCGTGGTCGCGCTCATCTACGTCCTGCACGAAGGCCCGGTCAACGGCTGGACCGCACCCAGCACCCTGACCAGCCTGCTCGTCGGCGTCGTCGCCGCCACGGCGTTCGTGGCCTGGGAACTCCGCCGGGAGGCACCCCTGCTCGACGTGCGACTGTTCCGCGACCGACGCCTCGCCAGTGGCTCGCTGGCGCTGCTGGCACTGTTCGGTGTCCAAGCCGGAATCTTCGTCGTACTGTTCCCCTACTTCCAGGCCGTCCTCGGCTGGTCCGGTCTGCGCTCCACCCTCGCGCTCATGCCCATGGCAGCGATGATGATGCTCGCCTCCGGACTCGCGCCCCGCCTGGCCGCCCGCACCGGAGCCCGCGCGACGATGGCAGCCGGGATCCTGCTCGGCGGCGTCGGCTTGGCGTTGATGGCCGCCCTCGTCTCGGTTGACGGCGGCTACCCGGCGATCCTGCCCGGGATGCTCGCCATGGGGCTCGGCATGGGTCTGACCCAGACTCCCTCCACCGAGGCCATCACCTCCGCGCTGCCCCGCGAACGTCAGGGCGTCGCGTCCGCGCTCAACGACGTCACCCGGGAATTCGGCACCGCCCTCGGCGTCGCGCTGCTCGGCGCCGTCCTGACCGCCGGCTACCGCAGCGCCATCGGCCCCCGCCTCGACACCATCCCCACCGACACCGCTGACACCGCCCGCGAAGGTATCGCCAACGCCGTCGCCGCCGCTGACACCGCCGGCGGTCAGGCACCGGCCCTCGTTCGCGCCGCCCAGGAGTCGTTCGTCGACGGCTGGCAACAGGCCATGTGGGCAGGAGTCGCTGTCATGACCATCCTCTTCGTCTACGTCGTGGCGCGCGGACCCCGACGGACTCAAGGGCCCAGGTAGGCGCGCAGCTCCGCGCGGGTGGCCGGGAGGCCGTAGCCGCCGACCAGCTCGGTGACGTTGCCGAACTGCACACCGTCGATCAGCCAGGGCTCGGTCGATCGGCTCAGTGCCTCGGCGAGCCGGCGCTGCCGGGGCGTCAACGCGTCGACCGGCGGCTGCGCCGCCGCCGGGCCGTCCGGGAACGCCAGGCGAAGCGCCACTCCGAGCAGCGTCAGCGACCGGTCGCCGTCCACGGTGGGCAGGCGGTCAAGCAGCGCGTCGAACGCGCGGTCGGCGTGCCGGGGACCGAGCTGCCGCAGGGCGAGGGCCGCATAGCCGCCGAGATCGCCGCCGAGGAACGGCACCCACTCACCGTCCACCGGCTCGACGGGGGCCTCGCCGGAAGCCGCCGACGCCCAGCCCAGCAACTCGCCGACCGTCGCCGGGTCGGCCGCGGCGCCGAGGACCCGCGCCCGGCCGATCGCGGCGGCCCAGCGGACCAGCGGGCGCGCATCGGTCAGCCACCGGACGTCCGGCGCGGCGCCGAGCAGCCCGGTGGACACCAGCATGGTGGCCACCTCGCCCGCCGTCGCCGCGACGCCGGTGGCGGCGTCGACCGCGCGGGTCAGCGCGGTCACGCTGCCGTCGGCCTCCTCCGGAAACCAGGCCAGGAGGTACGCCGCGAACAGGCGCACATCGGGATCGACGTGCTCCAGCAGGGCGCGGAACACGGGGACCCCGGCGCGCACCGCGTCGTAGGTCGCCAGCGCGACGTACGCCCACAGCCGGCCCTGATCCGCCGTCGACAGCGACTCGACGTACAGGTACTCGACGTACTCCTTCTCGCTCTCGTCGCTGCCGGTCCACGGCGGCGGCTTGGCCGCGAGCAGCGCGCGCCCGCCCTCGGCGGCCCGGCGGTACTCGGCCACCGGGAAGCCGTCCGGGAGGACACCCTCGTCGTACCCGACGGCGAGGGCGCTCAACAGCCCGAGCACCGCCGCCGGGTCCGGGGTGGCCGGATCGGTGAGCATCTCCAGCAGGAACGGCACCGCGTAGGCGCTCGCCTCGAACCGGTTGCCCTGGTGGAACACGTTGCCGTAGAGCTCACCCAGGGCCTCGTCCCGAACTGTCGCGTCGGGGTCGAGCAGAGCGCGCAGTTGGCCGGGCACGTCGTCGGCCGCCCCGTAGGCGTGGCCCAGCCGCGCCCAGTCGATGTCGTCAAGTCCGTCGAGCACGCCCCCATGCTCTCCCGAGGTCCTGACGACCCGGTGTGGTGGGTCGGTCAGAACTCCTCGTACACCGCGGGGTTCTGATCCGACAGCCGGCCGTCCGAGCGGCCCAGCGCGGTGATCGCCTCGACCTGCGCGTCGGTGAGCGCGATGTCGAAGACGGCCAGGTTCTCGACCTGCCGCTGCGGCGACGCGGCCTTGGGCAGCGGGATCACCTGGCGGGCCACGTGCCAGGCCAGGATCGTCTGCGCGGTGCTGACGCCGTGCGCGGCCGCGATCTCGGCGATGACCGGGTGCTGCCGCAGGTCGTTGCCGTGCCCGAGCGGACTCCAGCCCTGCACCAGGATGCCGTGCTCCCGGTGGTAGTCGAGCGCCTCCTGCTGCGGGAAGTACGGGTGCACCTCGATCTGGTTGACCAGCGGGGCGACCCCGGTCTCGGCGACCAGTCGGTCGATGTGCTCGGGCAGGAAGTTGGAGAGCCCGATGTGCCGCACCAGACCACGCTCCCGCGCCTCGATGAGTGCCCGCCACGCGTCCACGTACCTGTCGACCTTCGGGTTCGGCCAGTGGATCAGGTACAGGTCGATCCGGTCGAGGCCGGTGCGGAACACGCTCTCCTCGATGGTGGTCAGCGCCTCGTCGTAGTCGTGGTGCCGCCCCGGCAGCTTCGAGGTGACGATCAGCTCGTCGCGTACCCCGGTGGCCTCCCGTACGGCGCGACCGACCGCGCCCTCGTTCTCGTAGTTGACCGCCGAGTCGAGCAACCGGTAACCCGCCCGGATCGCGTGCCCGATCGCGTCGACGCCCGCCGAGCCGTTCAACTGGTACGTGCCGAGGCCGATCGCGGGCAGGGAGGTGCCGTCGGCGGCGCTCAGGTGCGGAATCGTCATGATCGGGACCTTACTCGCCCCGGGCGTGTGTCAGGCGGAGCCGGGATCGCCGACGGGGGCGTCGCGGATGGCGAGCGCGGCCTGGACGAGCGCGGCGTGGGTCAGCGTCTGGGGATAGTTGCCGAGGTGGGCGCCCGTCGAAGGGTCCACCTCTTCGGCGTACAGGCCGAGGGGACTCGCGTGGTCGATCATGGCCTGGAACAGCTCGACGGCCTCGCGGCGACGCCCGGTACGTGCCAGGGCCTGCACGAGCCAGAACGAGCAGGGCAGGAACGCCCCCTCGACGCCGGGGAGGCCGTCCCGCCCGGGCGGGTAGCGGTAGAGCAGGGGACCGCCGGCGGACAGCCGCTCCCGGATGGCGTCGATGGTGCCGCGTACCCGGGGCGACCCGGCCGGGTCGATGCCGAGCAGCGGCAGGACGAGCAGGGCCGCGTCGAGATCCGGGGAGCCGTAGGAGCGCAGGTAGCTGCCCACCGCCGGGTCGAAGCCGCGCGTCCGGACCTCGGCGGCGACGGCGTCCCGGGACCGCTGCCAGCGTCGACGCTGCCGGTCCGGCAGGGGGTGCGTGTCGGCGATGGCCAGGGCGCGGTCCAGGGCGAGCCAGCCCATGAGCTGGGAATGAACGTGGTGGGCGGGCTCCCGCACCTCCCAGATACCGGCATCGGGCTCCGGCCAACACTGGCAGACCACGTCGGCGAAACCGCGCACCGCCCGCCACGTGTCGGCGTACAGGCGGTGCCCGGCCTGGGCGAACGCCCAGGCGGCGTCGATCACCCAGCCGTACCCGTCGAGCTGGTGTTGGCCCGCGGCGGCGTTGCCCACGCGCACCGGACGGCTGTCGAGGTAGCCGGGCCACCCGGCAAGCGCCCGCTCCGCCGGTACGTGCCGGCCGTGCAGGGTGAGCAGGGCCGGCAGGCGCGGCCGTTGCAGCCGGCTGGCGTGCATCAGCCAGGCGAGGAACCCCTGTGCCTCGTCGGCCTTACCGACGCTGAGGAAGGCGCTGACGCCGATGCTGGCGTCACGGGGCCAGACGTAGCGGTAGTCCCAGTTGCGGTCCCCGCCGGGATCCTCGGGCAGGGACGTGGTGGGCGCGGCCACCGGCGCTCCCGAGGGGGAGTAGGTGAGCAGCCGCATCGTGAGCAGGCTTCGTACGACGTGCTCCCGGAAGGGCACCCGATCGTCGATCTCCCCGGTCCAGGTGCGCCAGCGGGCCTCGTCCTCGACGAGCAGGTCCCAGGCGGCCTCGGGCTCGACGTGGATCACCGGTTCGCGATAGGCCACGGCCAGCACGAGAGTGACCGGACGACCAGGCCGGACCGTGACCGGGGTGGGTCGGCCCGGTTCGATCCCGAACGCGGGCGTGCTGTCCAGCGCGACCGCCAGCGTGCCCCACTCACACACCAGGGTCTGCCGCCGGTGCCGGACCCGGGGCCGGCGGTGCCGCACGCCCAGGCGGGGATCGAACTCCACCACCGCGTCGACCGGTGCCCGCTCGGCCTCCAGCCGCCGCACGATCAGTGTCGTGGGCAGCAGGCGACCGGCGACCTCGGCGACCATCGCCTCGGTGAGGCGGAGCCGGCCGCCACCCACCGCCCAGGTGGTCTCCAGGGTGGCGGTGTGCTGCCGGTACCGCCGTTCGACGACCGTGGCCGGCTGGGCCGGGCCCACCCGGAACGTTCCGGCGTCCGGACCCCCGACCAGCCGGCCGAACAGCGGCTCCCCGTCGAAGCGCGGCACGCAGAGCCAGTCCATCGCGCCGTCGCTGGCGACCAAAGCGGCGGTACGCGTGTCGCCGAGCAGCCCGTAGTCGCTGATCGGTCGCTCACCGGTCACGGCGATCGCCCCTCGACGAGCGGCGGGTCACCGGGCCTGCAGGAGTAACCCGAGAGCGACCCCGTAGACGACGTGCACGACAGCCGTGACCAGGGGAGTCTGGATGCCGTAGTTGAGGGCGAACAGCCCGGGCGGCTCCAACACCGCCGTGCTGGCCGGTCCCGCCCGCTGCGACGCCATCCGGGGGTGGACACCGGGAAGCAGCGGCAGCAGCACCGTCAGAGCGATCCCTACATGGACGATCCCGAGCAACGCTCCGATCCACCAGGTGGCGCGGTACAACAGCGCGAATATGCCCGCGTACCCGAGGGCGAAGCCCTGACCGGCGCACAGGTGCAGGAAGAACCCGACGACCCGGGCCCGGTCGGGATCGTCCGTGACGAAGGTCCCCAGCACCAGGGGCAGGTCGAGCCGGGTTAGGCCGGCCAGCTGAGCGGTGATCATCGCCGCGGTGAGCGCCGCGGTGGCGACCAACCCGAACAACGCCCATCCGGCCCAGTCCATCTCAGCAGTCGGCGGCGTCGCGGGCGTGCTCGGTCATCGGTCCACCCTCCGGCTGAACAGGCGCGCAGTTCGCGGCCGGACGCCCACCCACCGGGAGTCCGGTTTATCACGATAAGACACTGGGGGTGGTCGCGTCGGCCTGCTCGCCCAGACGCCCCTTGACGAATTCGGCCGCAGGCCCGGCCGTCGTAACCACCTGACGGTCGTGCCCCAAACGGACTCTCGATCGTCCAAGATAGGTGCGGACAACACCGAGTGAGACGCCACCTGCACGATGGTCGGCGCCGCCTGGCCGGGCTGCTGCACGACGACAGAGGTGACAGAGGGGAGGCCGGCAGTGCCATCCGCTGATCGTTTCTGGCGGGACCGCCCGGCAGACGAGGCGGACCCGCCGTCGTTCGCCATCGAACAGGTGCGCGCACGTGTCCGGCGACGCGGAGGTCTGCTGGCGGCCGCTACCGGCGTTGCCTCGATCATGCTTTTGTCCTTGGTGACGGTCGCCGCAGCCGGGGTCGGCGGCGGCGAACCGAGCACCGGCACAGGCGCGAGTCCGGGGCCGTCGACCGCCACCGGCCAGACCGCCACTGCCGAGAAAGGGCCTGGGGTGTACGTCTGCGGCGACCGCTACGACCACGTGGCTGCCGCGCCGGGCGGCCACCTCACGGCAGAGGTGTCCTCGGTGGTCAAGGTGAAGAACGACTCCGGTCCAGCAGTGACGGTGACATTCGCCGCCACGCGGGCGGTCCACGTGGCTTCCAGTCCGCCATCGCTGCTTCAGGTGCTCTACCTGAAGGACGGTGTCATCGTCGGCGGAGGGCCCATGGTCAACGAGCCGGGCGATGCCACCTCCCAGGGCGTCGATGCGATCCGAGGTGGGTTTGATCTCGCTCCCGGCAAACCTCACGAACTGCAACTGGGTCCGCGAGAGATGTTGTGCCCGTCCCTGACCTGGCCCGACGTCTGGACCACCCCCGATCGTTACGAGGTCGCGGTGGTGATCGGCCCGGTCGAGGATCGCGGGGATGAGCTTCTCCTCAATGTTCCGCTCCCACCCTCGGCCGCCTCGCTGGTGATGAGAGCGACGTTGCCGGGCTGAGCGAGGTCTTCCCCGCCCAGCCCACCTTCAGGGCCTACGCGCTTCACCTCGGGAGGACGCCCACATTCTTCGGCGGGACCGATGGGCGAGTGGCGTCCCGGAGGTTGCCGGTCAACAGCGGATCGGTGCGTCGTTCGGCCTCGGGTAGGTTCATCGCCGCGGCCAGGAGATTCGCGAGCCGACGGGTGTCGTCCAGCCCCTGCCCCTTGCCGGCCCAGTCGTCGAACGTGAGCCGGATGTTCTCCTCGGTGGTGATGACATCCAGAACAGGGCCGCGCTTGTCACGTTCGCGGAACCGCACGTAGCGAAGGTCCGCGAGGGGGAATTCACGCTCGATGATCCCCTGCTTGCGGACGGCGCTCTGCGCCGAGATGAAGAACTGTTCGGGTGTCACTCCCAGGTAGGCGTCGTCGCCGACGAGACGGTCGAGATTGACATCGGCGATGGCCAGCAGGGGTTGGTCGCCGGGCACTATCCAGCGGAGGATTCGCAGCACCTCATCCGGTACCGCCTCAGGGAATGCGGTGAGAGGCGGATCCAGAGGGGCGGGTTGGGCATGAACATGGTTGCGTAGGCTCGCTACCCGCTCGGCCAAGGCTTCGGCCATGGCGATGGTGTCCCGGATGTTCTGACGCTTGGCAGTGAACGGCAGGCTCCGCTCGGCCGGGAGTTCGGCGATCAGACGGCATTGCCGTTCAAGGTCGGTGAGGAGACCCGCGACCTCGTCCATGGCTCGGGTGTGCTCGCGATGGGTGTCGGCGACCAACTCGGCCAGAAGCCGTTCGTTCTCGACGGCGTTCGCCTCGTCGCGGCTGATGTGACTCGCTCGCAACACCTGAGAGCGATACCAGGACCACTCCGCCATCAGCATGCCGTGGGCGTCGGCGAGAATCTGCTCGACGTTCTTCTGGACATGGGCACGGCGGCTGGGTCCGTCGGTATCGAGTGCCTTGATGTGCCCGCTGACGAACGACCTGAAGAGCAGTCGTTGCTTGCGTAGGTCCGGGTCCCGGGTCGCGATGGCGGAGTAGATGTGGTCGTTGACGGTGCCGGCCGCCTGTGCCTCGCGCACGGCGCGCATCGTCGTCTCGTGCAGGCCGAGCAGCGTTGCCCACTGATCTTCGTGTACGGCACGAAGGACGTCACGAGTGAGCTCGACGTTCTCGTCGATACGACGTGAGATCGACGCCAAGTGCACCTGCAACGCCAGGAGCGCGGCGGCCGGCCCGAGAGCGGAGAGTATGGAAGCGGTCTGCGCCCCCGTCACGGGCGCCCAGCGCACCGAGGCGGCGATCTTTCCCTTGCCGGTGACGAGTGAACCCAGGTTCCAACCGGCCGACGTCATCGGTCGTGCCGTCTTGAGCGCCCGCAGCGTCTCGGGCGCCAGACGCACCAGGCCGCGCGCGTTGATCGCGCTCTGCGCGCCCTGCGCCGCGAGATTGCCGACGCCCGAGGCCACCGCGAGCTTGTCGGTCAGGCCCTTGCTCGCATGCGGGCTCATCATCTCGAAGGGGATCACGTCGAAGCCGACCGGCGACTGGTCCGCGAAGAGGACGGCCAACCCCGGCTCGATCTCGACCAGGCTGACTGTCGGTTCATCGCCGGGGGACACGGCGGCGTCGGGAACGTCGTCAGCGAGCAGGGAAACCTCGTTCGCGGATCCTTCGGACTCGGCCGGCATCGCACATCCTCCATGATCGACAACAGCGGCATCACAGTACGTGTCACGTTGCTCACGCCGGCTCGACCGGAGCGGCACTTCGAGCCGCGTACTGTCCACACGCGAGTGGCTGAACAGGTCAGCCGGTCGGCTCGAGTCGGGCGAGCAGGGTGCTCACCTCGCTGTGCAGGCGACGCAACTCCGCCGCCGTCGGAGCCAGCTCATAGCAGTGGTGGTGCGTGGCGGCGGAGAGGGTCGTCCACGCGAACGCCACCCGGCGGGCGACCTCCGGGCCTGGACCGAGCCGGCCGCGCAGCATTAGCTGCTTCGCGCGGCCCTGTCGGCAGGCCGCGACGGTCGGCTTCACCTGCCCCCAGTACGCGTCGACGCCACCTTCGAGGGCGAGCCGGATCAGGCAGGCGCAGGCCCTCGGCCACCAACCGGCGCTCAGGGCCGCGGCTCCGAGCAGACCGGACCCACGCAGCAGGTCGTCGGCCGCCGCCAGGCAACGCTGCGGCGTTGGCGCGGTCACGACAGCGCCCCGGCGAGGAGACGGGCGTCCGCGACCAGGCCGGGCAGGTCCGCCAGGTACGCCCCGTGCACCCCTTCCCGGCACGCCCGGTACGCGTCGACGACCCGCCGCCCGTGTCGGCGGTGGAGCCAGCCGAGCACGTCACCGCCCTTCTCGGCATCGTCGAACGCGGCCAGGGCGACGACGGTCGCCAGTCGACGCGACGCGTCCCCGATGGCCGACTCGATGTCGGCGTGCGGGACACCCCGCGCGACCCGGGACCGCCACACCGTCCGGTGGCAGGCCGCCTCCACCGCGGAGCGGCACAGCTCGGCCACCACCGGGCCGCGCACCTCGGCGGGGATCTCGTCGTTGCGCGCCAGGGCGTGGGCGTCGTTCAGGTAGCGGGTCACCGGATCGGAGCCGGCCCGCAGCGTCACCACCGACCTCTCCGCCCGGGTCACCTCGATGATCCGGGCCCGGCCCAGGTCGAGCCGGCTCACCGCGTCCGGCAGACGGCTGTCGTGCGTGAACACGACCACCTGCCGCTGCTCGGCCAACTCCGCGAGCACCCGCGCCAGGCCGTCCACCTTCGACGGATCCATGCTCTGCACCGGGTCGTCGACCACGATGAACCGGAACGGGCTCTCCGGGGCGCAGCTGCGCGGCAGGAACGTGGCCAACCCGAGCGCCTGCATCTCACCCTGACTCATCACGCCCAGCGCGGTGCCGTTGTCGGCGCCGTCCACGCTGACCGGGAAGACCACCCGCCGCCGGTTGTTGATCCCCTCCAGCGTCATCGCACCCAACTCGACGTTGCTCTCCTGCCGGAGTTGAGCCCAGATCCGCTGCGAATGCCCGGCGAACGGCGCGAGCCGCTCGTTGCGGATCTCCATCGCCGCCCCCTTCAGCCACGCGCGCGCGGCCTTCAACCGGGCCAGGGTCGCCTCCCGCGCCGCGAGCCCCTCGGCGGCGGTCACCCACTCGCGCACGTCGGCCGCCGCGGCCCGCCAGCCGGTGTCGCGCTGCCGCAGGAACCCCTCGGCGTACGCGCGGGCCGCGTCCGCCGCCGCCACCACAGCCGGGTACCGCGCGGCCAGGTGGTCGGCCAGTGCGGCAGGCTCTCCGGGTACGCGTCGAAGTGCGGCCACGGCGTCGCGCAACACGCCGACCGAGGCCTCCGACCCGAGGCGCTCGGGCACCGCCAGGTCGTCGATCAGGTGGTGCGCCTTCCGCAGCACCGCCGTCAGGCGGGTCGTCGCCGTCTGAGCGGCGACACTGCGCCGCCGCAGCTCGGTCAGCGACCGTTCGGCGGCGGCACGCCACCCGTCGTCCAGCGTGCCGGTGGCGCAGACCGGGCACGCTCCGTCGCCGTCGTCCTCGTGCTGTTCGAGGGCGAGGCGGAGCAGTTCCGCGCTGCGCAACGCGGCCCGGGACCGGCCACCGTCGTACCGCACCGCCTCGTCCGCCGCCTCCCGCAGCTGACCGGCGAGCCGGGTCACCTCGTCGACCGGCGGCGGGTCGAGGTCGGCGAGCTCACGGCAGAGCAGCACCTCCCGGTCGGTGGTCGCCTCGTCCGGCTCGTCGAGGACCGCCGTGACCGCGTCGAGGTCGACCGCTCCCCGGCCGCTCAGCAGTACGGCGACCCGCTGGGCCCGCTCGTCGGTGATGTCGGCGAGCGCATCGGCCAGGGCGGTGCGCTGTGCGCGTACCCCCTTGATGGTGGTGTCGTGCGGCCGGGCGGCGCGGAGCAGACGCTGATCGGCGTCGGTGAGCGCGTCGAGCCCGAGGATCGCGAAGAGCGCGTCGAAGAGCTGACTCTGCGTGCCGGAGGCCAGCTTGCCTAGTTCGGCGGCGGTGAGGAACGGTCGGTACAGCTCCAGCGGGCGGGCCAGCCCCAGTTCGTCGAGGCCCCCGTGCCGCCCCCGCGCGCTGGTCACCGTCACCTCGGCGTCGGTCAGCCCCGCGTCGACCGGCCAGGCGCGGTGCACCCGGGTCGGCGTCGCCACCCCGCCGACCCGCAACTCCACGTCGACCCAGCACGGGTCCGGGTGGTGCAGGTTGCGCCACCCCGTACGCCAGACGCTCGTCTTGTCGGCCCACCGCGCGCTGTCCCCGGTGAGGGCGAGCTCGACGGCCTCGGCGAAGCTGGACTTGCCGGAACCGTTACGGCCGACGACCAGCGTGAGGCCGGGACCGGGGTCGACCTGGAGGGTCCGCTCCGGGCCGACGCCGCGAAAACCTGCGACGGTCACCGACTTCAACCAGATGTGCTCTGCCGAGTCGTCGCCGGTGGGGGAGCGGGGGTCGAGCCGGACCGGAGCGCCGGCGAGCGCGGCGTCCAGCTCCTGCTCGCTGGTCAGCGCGGCGAGGACCAGCTCGGCGGTCTCGGTCGGCAGGTCAGCGGCGGCCAGCCGCTCGAAGATCAGCTCGATCACCGGTGGGGTGGTGCGGCTCGGCAGCACCGACGTGCCGGCGCAGGTCTGGCGGGGGACAGACATGGTCAACTCCAAACGCGTGGTCGCGGCGGGGCGGCCAGAGGTGGCCGCCCCGCGAGATGTGCGGCGGAAGGGTGGGGCGCGGAGCGAAGGTCCCTGATCCGGGACCTGTGGAGCTGACGTCGTAGACGGATCAGGCCGACGGGATGCCGACGACCTCGACCTCGACGCCCTCGTTGCGCAGGGACTTCATCGCCCGGTAGAGCGCGACCTGGGCGAACGTGAACAGCGAGTGCACCGTGAGCGGCCTACCGGAGCCGAGCGCGATCGCGTAGATCACCTTGCGCGGCTGGAAGGCCGGGTCGATGACCCGTCCGGACGGCTGCCGCTCGACCATCTCGACGAGCGCGGCGCGGGCGTCGGCCTCGTACCGCAGCGCGTCGACCGACACCGCGCCCTGCGCGAAGAGGTGACTCAGGGCCGCGCTGCCCGTGGCCCGCTTGACGTGGATCAGCTCGTTGTTCGGCCCGAGCAGGTCGCAGGCCTCGATACGGTGAGGGTGCTGGTGTGTCTTCAGCAACTTCCGGTCCAGCAGGGTCAGACCGCAGACCTGCGCGGCGTGGGCGTTGTACTGCTCCTCGTTCGCGTAGTCGGCAGTCCAGGCCGGGAGTGCGAAGCTGGCCGGGACCGCCAGGATCTGCTCGATCTCGTGGCGGAGGAACTCCCGGTGTCGGTCGCCGATCTCGTACCAGCCGCCCTCGTGCAGCAGGAGCTGACTCTCACCGTGCGCGATCTGCGCCGTGATCCACCGCGACACGGCCGTGGACCCGATCTCCTCCTCGCCGTCCCTGTCCGCGTAGAGGGTGACGCGTCCGTTGCAGAGCGCGGCCCACCGCTCGCCGTCCGGGACGCCCTCGGTCTGCGCGAGCACGTCCGCCAACGTGAGCTCCGGCAGGCGCACCGGACGGAGGCAGGACTTCGGCACCCGAAGCTTGTACGACCGGACCCGCTCGATCTCGCTGAAGACCCGGCCCGGCACGGTCAACCCGACGTCCGCGGGGTCCGGCAACCTGAGCAGCCGGTCCAGCTGTTCCTCCACCTGCGACAGCCGGGGATCCCGCGCCGACACCGGCCGGATCTGGGTGATGAACTCCAGGTCAGCGAAGGGTGCCTCCTGCTTGCAGACCCGGTCGATCTCCCGCAGGTCGGCGAGGAGGCTCGCGGGTTCGACACCCAGGTGGATGCGCAGGGCGTCACTGCCCTCGACCGGCGTGGCCCTACCCGTGGACCGGCAGGCGGTCAGGTTCGGGTTGAACGTCCGTCCGCAGACCTGGCCGACGATCTCGCCCCACTTGTCGATGCCGTACATCCGGATGTGCTGGCCGCCCGGAACCATGTTGCGGTCGACCCGGCCGGTGGTGCCGAACACCCGCCGGCGTACCTGCTTGATCTCGTCGGGGGCCAGCGAACGTACCGCGAAGCCGATCCCGAAGCCCGGATCGACCAGGTCCAGATCGACCATGTGACGACCCACGGTGCCGTAGGCGAGCGCGTAGACGTTGTCGTCCACCGTGACGAGCAGCGCGGCACCGCCACTGCTGAAACCGAGTTCGGTCTCCTCCCCGGTGAGCCGGGTGAGCACCTCGCACCAGTCGGCCCGCTGACGCGGCACCGTCCCGTGCACCAGCAGCGCCGGCGCGCCGGCGACCAGCCGCTCCTCGATGAGGAAGTCGTGCTGTCGCACGTAGCGGCGGTTCACCGCGTCGTGCAGACCCTCGATGGTCGGCGTCACCCGTTCGAGCTGGTAGACCGACGTCAGGTAAGTGTTCTCCGGCCGCTCGGGCAGATCGAGGTCGAAGAGGGTGGGTGCGTCGTACGGCGGATGGGTGACGTCCTTGCGGACGCCACGGCGGTTGGCCGGTCTGGTCGTGGTGGCTCTGGTCGTGGTCGGCTGGCTCGCACGGCGCACGTCGATCTCCTCGCGTTGAGAATCGGGGTGGCGGTGGTGCGGGGGAGGGGTGCGCCGAGGGCGGGCTTCGCGGGTCCCGCCCTCGGCGCGGGTGATCAGCTCACAGGGTGACGTCGACGCCGCCGGAGAACGGCGAGTCGTGCAGCTCGAGCTTGGTGAGCTTGACGTTCTTCGGGATGTCGAAGACGACGACGCCGGTCACCTGGTTGCCGGGGTTGACGTCGTTGAGGAACGTCTCGGCGTTCTTGTTGGCGTAGATGGCCGCGCCGGTGTCGGCGGAGTACTCGGTGCCGTCGGCCGCGTACGCCTTCTGGCTGCTGCCGTCGAACATCTGCGCTTCCTTGCCGATGTTCTTCACGTTGACCGTGACCAGGCAGAACTGGCCCTGCGCCTTCGCGCCGAGCACGTCGCTACCGATCTTGCCCACGCCGCACTTGGACGACTTGACCGTGAACTCGAACTTCCCGTCCCGGGCCGGCTCGCCGATCTTCGCGGTCTTGGCCGGCTTCTCCTCGGCCTTGGCGCCGCCCTCGTCGCTGATGGAGCCGCTCGCCTTGTCGTCGCCGGTGGAGTCGCCCGCCTTGTCGGCGGCGCCGGAGCCGCAGCCCAGGGCGATGAGGCCCGTGGCGATCAGGGCGAGAGTCGTGGTCTTGCGCATCGTTGTCCTCCTGATGTGAACGTTGCGGCGTCAATAAGAGCATCGTCCGAGAACGGTGTCAACAGACAATCTCGTGCTTGACAGATGTGCAAAACTCTTGGGGTGCAGGAGAACCCGACCATCACGGCAGCGGAGATCGCCCGGCTCGCCGGTGTCGGTCGCGCTGCGGTCAGCAACTGGCGTAAGCGGCACCCCGACTTCCCCGCGCCGGTGAGCGGGACGACGGCGAGCCCCGAGTTCGACCTGATCCAGGTCGAGCAGTGGTTACGTGCCCAGGGCAAACTTCCCGAGCTGGCCACCGCCGACCGGCTCTGGCGACATCTCGCCGCGGCCAGCGACACCCCGGCCGCTGGGCTCGCCGCCGTCGGCGCGCTGCTGCTGGCCCGACAACGCGGCTCCCGAACCGGCCACCTCGACGGGCAACTCGCGCCGCTGCTGCCCGACGTCGACACCCTGGCCGACCAGTTGGGCCCGCAGGGCGCGTTCGACGAGCTGTGGCAGCGCTTCTCCGCACCCGGGCCCGGCCGCCCCTTCGCCACCCCCGACGACCTCGCCGACCTGATGATCGGGCTCGCCAACGTCGGCGGCGGCTCGACACTCGACCCGGCCGCCGGCTCCGGCGCGATCCTCCGGGCCGCCGTCCGCGCCGGCAGCACCTCCGTGTACGGGCAGGAGCTCGACGAGGGCCTCGCCAGACTCGCCGGCCTGTGGCTGGCCCTGCACGACGTACCCGGGGAGGTCAGCCCCGGCGACACCCTGCGCGCCGACGCGTTCGCCGGCCGCGCCGTCGACGCCGTCGTCTGTCACCCACCGTTCGGCGCCACCAACTGGGGCGACGACGAACTCGGTCACGATCCCCGCTGGATCGTCGGCACCACACCCCGCACCGAGCCGGAGCTGGCCTGGGTGCAACACGCCCTGGCTCACCTGCGGGTCGGCGGGCACGCCGTCCTGCTGATGCCACCCACCGTCGCCAGCCGCCGTGCCGGCAAGAGGATCCGTGGCGAACTACTGCGCCGCGGCCACCTGCGCGCCGTCATCGCCCTTCCGCCCGGAGTAGCTGCCCCACACGGCGTACCCCTGCACCTGTGGGTGCTGCGACGCGCCGCCACCGACGCGCCGCCACCGGCGCGGGCGCTGCTGATCGATGCCGCTGGCGGCGACCTGACCGACACCGCGCCGCGCGTGCTGGCCGCGTGGCGGGCCTTCGCCGCCGCCCCGGACGGCGACGTCGAGGAGGCCGGGTTCGCCCGCGCGGTCCCGGTCATCGAACTGCTCGACGAGGACGTCGACCTCACCCCCGCGCGCCGGCAACCCGCCGTCGTGGGAGAGGCTTCCGGAGAGCATCTGGTACGCACCAGAGAACGGCTGGCCGCCATCGTCGGCGAGTTGCCAGCGTTGCTGCCGCAGGTCACGCCCGCGCCCGGGGAGCCGGACGGTGCGTTCCTGACCGTGGGGGAGTTGGCCAAGACCGGGGCCCTGCACCTGATCGGGCCCGTCCGCGCAGGCACGTCCACACCCGCACCGGACGGGCCGCCGGTGCTCACCGTGCCGGACGTGCTCGCCGGGGCGGACGCCTCCGGGCAGCTCGATGACCGGTTCGGCCAGGAGATTCCGCTCGCGGTGGGGGACGTTGTGGTGCCGATGATCGCGCGGCAGCTCACGGCGCGGGTGGTCACGACCGAAGGGGCGCTGTTGGGGCGCAACCTGTACCTGCTGCGGCCTAACCCGGCGGCGTTGGATCCGTGGTTCCTGGCCGGTCAACTGCGGACGTCGGCGAACGAGAAACAGGCATCGAGCCTGTCGGGGACGATGCGGTTCGACATTCGACGGGCGCAGGTGCGGAGACTGTCGCTCGACGAACAGCGGGCGCACGGGGAGGCGTTCCGGCGCCTGGGCGCCTTCGAGTCGGCGATCCGCCAGGCCGCGTCGCTCGGTGCGGAGCTGGCGCAACTCACCGCCGACGGGTTGGCGCGTGGGTCAATCCGACTGGACGACCCGCAGTGATCTCAGACCTCGACGATGGGCCAGTCGTCGCCGAGCACCTTGCGTACCTGATCGGCCCGAGACGTGATGAGGCCGGCGGCACTGCTGATCGCGAGGAACGCCGCGTGGCCGGCACCGAGGCGGCCCGTCTGCCGGGCCATGCCCCCGATTACCGGGCAGTCGTCGGCCCGATCGACGTGCAGGGCCGGCGTGAGGACCTGGACGGCCGGGTTGCGACGCAGCATCGCCAGGTACTCGTGCTCGGTGTGATCGAGCAGGCTGTACGCCTCGAGTAGGCAGACCAGCGGCACGGCAACAGTCGCGTCGGCGTCGGCTGCGGCCACCATAGCCTCACCGACGGCCTCGACGCCTTGGGCGTACGCCATCAGGGCACCGGTGTCGAGCACGTAGACCGGCGCGCTCACGCTGCGCTCGGCCGGTCGAAGTCGGCGCGGACCTCTCCGACCGGACGCCCCAACAGCTCTGCCACACGGGCGATCGCCGCCTCGCGCATCTCCGGTGTCACCTGGCGGGCGGCCAGCCGTCGCGCCGCGCCCTCCGGGTCGTACGGGAACTCGCCGTGCCCGGCCTCCCGCAGAGCGGCCCGCATATCGTCGGATATCCGACGCCGGCGCAGCGCTTCGGTGACATACGCGGAAACCTGGCGGGCCGGGAGCGCATCCAGCTGCTCGGCCACGTCATCAGGGACGGAGATCGTCACACGCCGACTCATACTCACAGCTTACTAAAGTATGAATCGCGGGTCGAGGACCCAAATCTACCCAGCCAACCCGGCTGATTGTCCTGACCGTGTGGCGGTCCCCCGGCTGTGCAGGCGGCCGGGCATACTGCTCGCCTTAAGGAAAACAAAAGGAAGTTGATGAGGGGTCGAGCGGCGAAGCCGCCGCCGACTCGACGTGTCCGAGCGACGCTCAACGACTGGAACGGCTAATGGGGGCTGGGGGTGGCCGTGAACCTGGAACTGGTGGCGGACCGATTTCGCCTGCTGAACGCGCTTGGCAGGGGCAATATGGGGGAGGTCCACCGCGCGGAGGACATGTGGGCACCGGAGGGCTCGCAGGATCGCGTCGTCGCGGTGAAGCTGATACTGCGGAGCCGATCCGGCGCGAGCATCGATTCGACCGCAGACAACAAGGCTGTGCAGAGATTCGAGCGCGAGTCGCGCATCATGCGTCGCCTGACCCACGCGAACCTGCCACGTTCGATCGCCGGCGGCTTCGACCCCTCCGGCCTTCCCTATATCGCCATGGAGTTCCTCGACGGCGAGACACTGCGGGACCTGATCACTGAACAGCCACAACTGCCGATCTCGTGGGTCGCCGCAATCGGTGCTCAAATCGCCGACGGTCTCGCCGCCGCACACAGCGTCGACGTCATCCATCGCGACCTGAAGCCGTCCAATGTGATGCTCTTGCGCGGTGGCCTGGTCAAGGTTCTCGACTTCGGCATGGGTCGGATCGTCGACTCCGACGATGCCGAGAAACTCACCAGCACCGGCGTCACGGTGGGTACGGCCCGCTACATGGCCCCCGAGCAGTTCCGGGCCTCGTCGGTCACCCAGGCCGCCGACCTGTACGCCCTGGGCTGTGTCCTGTTCGAGCTGCTGACGGGTGTGCCGCCGTTCCACAGCGGCTCCGCGCACGAGGTAGGGCAGAAGCACCTGGAGGAGCCGCCGCCGCCGGTGCGGGTGCTGCGGTCGGATGTTCCACCATCCCTTGAGCGGCTCATCGAGAGGTTGCTCGCCAAGGACCCGGCGGATCGGCCGGAGGACGCCGTGACTGTCCGTGAGGCGCTCCTGCCGCTGGCGAAGGGCGAGGACAAGGTCATCGGCTGGGACGACTTCAACCCGGTCGGCCGTTTCCGCACCACCTACACGATTGGCGCGGGCGTCAGCCGACCCGCGACCAACGAGATAACGACCATGACCGGCCCGGTCTCCGGCATGGACGTGTTCGGCGTGCACCGCAGGCTCATCCGCGAATACCGCGCCTTCACTGAGGGCGGCACGATCATCCGCGATGACCGGATCGCCGAGTTCGTCGAGCGCGACTTGGACGCGAAGTCGCAGTGGCCCGACCCCTGGCTGTCGCTGAACCCGTTCTTTGCCTCCGGCGGCAGCATGCTCGAACTCGTCAACGAGGGTGTGCTGCACCGGGAGTGCGCGCGCATCTTCCAGGCGAACAAGACCGAGGGTGGCACCGACTGCGACGGCCGACCGCTCACCCTGCATCGGCACCAGCGCGAGGCCATCGAGAAGGCCCAGTCGGGTGCTTCCTACGTGCTCACCACCGGCACCGGGTCCGGCAAGTCCCTGTCGTACATCGTTCCGATCGTGGACAAGGTGCTCAGGGCACGCGAACAGGAAGGCGCGAAGACCCGCAAACGCGTTCGGGCGATCATCGTCTACCCGATGAACGCGTTGGCCAACAGCCAGCTCAAGGAGCTCGACAAGTACCTCTGTGACGGGTACGGGCCGGGCCGGGAGCCGGTGACGTATGCCCGGTATACCGGGCAGGAGAGCGACGAGCGGCGCAAGGAGATCCGCGACAACCCCCCGGACATCCTGCTCACCAACTACGTGATGCTTGAGCTGATGCTGACCCGGCCCGACGACCGCCGGTCGCTCATCAAGATGGCCCGAGGGCTGGAGTTCCTCGTCTTCGACGAGCTACACACGTACCGGGGCCGTCAGGGCGCCGACGTGGCCCTGCTGATCCGCCGGGTGCGGGAGGCCTGCCAGGCGACCGACCTGCAGTGCATCGGCACCTCCGCGACCATTTCAACCGAGGGCACCCTCGACGACCAGCGCGAGGCGGTGGCCCGGGTGGCCAGCACCCTCTTCGGCACCGAGCTCACCCGCGACAATGTCATCGGCGAGACGTTGATCCGGGCAACAGCCGAGGCCCCCGACACGGTGCCGGTGGAGCGCCTGCGGACACCCGGCGCTCCTCGGGCGTACGCGGATCTGGTGAACGACCCGCTGGCTCGCTGGATCGAGACCCGGTTTGGGCTCGCCACCGATTTGGTCTCCGGCCAGCTCGTGCGGCAGAAGCCGGCAAAGATCGAGGACGCCGCGCTGGAGTTGGCGCGGCAGAGTGACCTGACCGCGGCCGACTGTGCCCAGGCGATCCGGGCCACGCTCAAGGCCGGCTCCGAGGCCCGGGACCCGGTCACGGAGCGGCCGCTGTTCGCGTTCCGGTTGCACCAGTTCCTGTCCAAGGGCGACACCGTCTACGTCACCTTGGAGGACGAGCCCACCCGGCATCTCACCCGCGAGTACCAGCTCGTCCTGCCCGGCTCCGACGGCAAGATTCTCCTGCCACTGGCCTTCTGCCGCGAGTGCGGCCAGGAGTACCTGACCGTTTGGCGGTCCGAGAAGGACGGCAGGGTTGTCTACGCGCCGCGTCGCGACACCGCCGCCAGCGGTGGCTCCGGTGAGGACGGCTACCTGTACATCGACTCTGAGCGCCCGTGGCCGGTCAACGACGAGGAGGCGATCGAGGCCCGGCGGATCCCGGAATCCTGGCTGGAGGTCGACGCCGGCGGGCACGAAGTGGTCCGCAGCTCCTACCGGCCACGGCTGCCGCAGGCGGTCGCGGTCGACCCGCAGGGCTGGGAGGGGCACGGCGACCTGAAGGCCGCCTTCATTCCCTCGCCGTTCCTCTTCTGCCTGCACTGTGGTGTCAGCTACGAGCAGACCCGGGGGAGGGACTTCGCCAAGCTGGCGACCCTGGACCAGGAGGGCCGCTCCTCGGCCACCTCGCTGGTGTCAGCGTCGATCGTCCGATCGCTGATGCAGGCGCCGCCGGAGGCGCTCAACAAGAAGGCTCGCAAGCTTCTCACGTTTGTCGACAACCGACAGGATGCCTCCCTGCAAGCGGGACACTTCAACGACTTCGTGCAGGTCACACAGCTCCGTGGCGCTCTCTACCGGGCTGTGGTCGAGGCGGGTGACGAGGGCATTACCCACGAGCATCTCGCCGCCCGGGTCAGCGCCGCGCTGGGGTTGAGCCTTGGCGACTTTGCGCGGGAAGCCGATCTTCCGCCGTCGCTGGCCAACCTGGCGGCGAAGACGCTGCGGGACGTTGTCGCGTTTCGGCTGTATCTCGACCTGGAACGCGGCTGGCGCATCACCATGCCCAATCTTGAGCAGACCGGCCTTTTGAAGATCGACTATCACGATCTGCGCTGGCTCGCCGAGAGGCAGGACCGCTGGGCGGGCGCCCACGAGAAGCTCCGTGGCGCGGAGCCGGACGACCGCATCGAGATCATGCGGGTACTCCTGGATGAGATGCGCCGCGGGCTGGCGATCGACGTCCAGTACTTCAGGGACGACTTCGACTCGCTCCAGCGGGCCAGCGAGGAACGCCTCGTCGACCCGTGGGTGCTCTCGGCCAACGACAAGCCCAAAGTCGGTGCTGCTTACCCCCAATCTTCTGGCCGTGGCCTCGACCGGTCGAACCTGTTCCTCTCGGGACGAGGGAAGGTCGGAAAGTACCTGCGGCGGGTGCACTTCCCCGATTTGTCGTGGAACGACGCGCAGGAGGTGATCGCCGATCTGCTGGAGGTGCTCAAGCGGGGCGGCCAGGTCACCGAGGTCACCCAGGTCCCGGAACGGGCCGGTCGTTACCGACGTTCGGCCGCCACTGCGGCTACCGGCTACCAGGTCTCGGCAGCGGCGCTGATCTGGCGGGCCGGCACCGGCGAGACCGGCAGCCACGACCCGCTGACGCGGACGTACGCCAGCGGCGACGGGCCGCGGGTCAACAGGTTCTTCCGCGAGCTGTACCAGGACACGGCGGGGACCCTCGCCGGCCTGACCGCTCGGGAGCACACGGCGCAGGTCGACCCCATGGAGCGGGAGCGGCGGGAGGAGGCATTCCGCAAGGCGGAACTCAAACTGCTGTACTGCTCGCCGACGATGGAGCTCGGCGTCGACATCTCCGAGCTCAACGCCGTCATGATGCGCAATGTCCCGCCGACGCCGGCGAACTACGCCCAGCGCAGTGGCCGGGCCGGAAGGTCGGGGCAGCCCGCGCTTGTCACCACCTACTGCGCCACCGGAAACAGCCACGACCAGTACTACTTCCGGCGCTCCGAGCGGATGGTGGCCGGGGCGGTGGCACCTCCTCGCCTGGACCTGGCCAACGAGGATCTGGTGCGCTCACATGTGCACGCCATCTGGCTGGCGGAGGCGGGCCTCAAGCTGGGCCGCGCGATCCCCGAGACGATCGACATCAGCTACCTCGAGGACACCCGCAACCCCAACCCGGCACTGGCGCTACACGATCACATCACCGCGGCGCTGCAGGACATGCAGGCGCAGGAGCGGGCCGCAGCCGCAGCCCGCGCGGTCTTCGCCGAACTGCTGCGCGACTTCCAGAAGTCAACCTGGTGGGACGACAACTGGATCGGGGACACCGTCCGGACCACCCCCGAGCGATTCAACCGTGCGTTCGACCGCTGGCGGGACCTGTTCAAGGCGGCGCTCGTCGACCAGGCTGAGCAGAACCGCCGCGTCCTCGACCACACCCTCTCCGAGCGGGACCGGCGCATCGCGGTGGGGCGCCGCAAGGAGGCCGAGACGCAGCTCAACCTGCTCAAGAACGAGACGGTCGAGAACCGGTCCGTCCTGTCGGACTTCAATCCGTACCGCTACCTGGCCAGCGAGGGTTTCCTACCGGGCTACTCGTTCCCGCGCCTGCCGCTGGCGGCTTACGTGCCGACCACAGGACGCAGGTCGGGGGAGGGCGACTATCTGCAGCGCCCCCGCTTCCTCGCGATCCGCGAGTTTGGGCCGGGTGCGCTCATCTACCACGAAGGTGCCCGCTATCAGGTCACCCGGATCCAGTTGCCGCCGGATGCGGCGGGGGAAGTGGTGACGAGCCAGGCCCGGCGCTGTACGAGTTGCGGCTACCACCACGATGCCCGCGGCGGCGCGGTCCGCTGTGAGATGTGCGACGAGAAGCTCGGCGACACCACCTACGGCCTGCTGCACCTGCACACCGTCTACACCAAGCGCCGGGAACGGATCTCCTCGGACGAGGAGGAACGGCGCCGGGCAGGCTTCCGGCTGGTGACGTCGTACCGCTTCCAGGACCACGGCGCCCGGGCCGGTCGGCAGGACGCGGTGGTGTCCGACGGTGACGCTCAGCTCGCCACCCTCTCGTACGGCGATTCGGCGACGGTCCGCATCACCAACGTCGGCCGGGTCCGCGCCAAGCAGGACGAGCCGGACGGGTTCTGGCTCGATCCTGCCGACGGCCGGTGGATGAACGAACGTGACGCCGGCGAGGCGTCCGGCGACTCCAGCGAGATGCCCGTGGTCGACGCCGACGGCAACGAGAAGCGCCGCAAGAAGCGGGTCATCCCGTACGTCGAGGACCGCCGGAATATCCTCGTGCTCAAGCTCGATGAGCCGGTGGAGCACGACGTCGCGCTCACCCTGATGTACGCGCTCGAACGCGGTATCGAGGCTGCCTTCGAACTGGAGGACTCGGAACTCACCACCGAGCTGCTCCCGCCCGACGACGGTCCCCGCGACCGGATGCTCTTCACCGAGGCGGCCGAGGGCGGCGCCGGCGTGCTCCGGCTCATGCAATCGGACCCGACGGCACTCGCCCGCGCCGCCGCCACAGCGCTGGACATCTGCCACTTCGACCCGGACGGCACCGACCGGGGCGGGCCGCACAAGGACCGCCCGTGCGCCTGGGGCTGCTACGAGTGCCTGCTCACCTACGGCAACCAGCTCAACCACCACTCCATCAACCGACACCTGGTCCGCGACCTACTGCTGCGGTTCGTCGGTGCGGCGGCGCGCACCACCGGCGAGGGCGAGTCCCGCACGGAGCAGTTGGCCCGGCTCACCGAGCGGTCGGACACCAAGCTGGAGGGGAAGCTGATCGCCTGGCTGAAGGAGCATGGCCTACGGCTGCCCGACGATGCGCAGGTGTTCGTCACCGAGGCGCTGGCCCGCCCCGACTACGTCTACCGGCTGCCCGGGGCGAACGTCGCCGTATTCGTCGACGGGCCGGTCCACGAGCACGATTCGGTGGCCGAACGTGACCGCGAGGCGGAGGAGCGCCTGTTCGACATGGGCTGGGACGTCGTGCGGTTCCCGCACGACGCCGACTGGTCCTTGATCGCCACCAAGAACAAGCGCTACTTCGGCACCGGTGCCTGACCACCGACTCCTCTCACCATATCGACGACGCGAGGAACAGCTTCATGACCACCTTCAGCGCCGGTACGCTGGTCTCCGCCCGAGGCCGCGATTGGGTCGTGCTGCCTGAGAGCGCCCCCGACATGCTGGTCCTACGACCGCTGGGCGGCGCCGACGACGACATCGCCGCGGTTTTCCCCGCCTTCGAGCAGGTCAAGAGCGCCGAGTTCGCCCCGCCGACGCCGTCCGACCTCGGGGACGCGTACGCGGCGAGCCTGCTCCGTTCCGCGCTGCGGATCGGCTTCCGCTCCGGCGCCGGACCGTTCCGCTCGCTCGCCAGGATCGCCGTCGAGCCGCGCGCCTACCAGCTCGTGCCGCTGTTGATGGCGCTGCGCCAGCGAACCGTGCGGATGCTGATCTCGGATGACGTCGGTATCGGCAAGACCATCGAGGCCGGCCTGATCGCCAGCGAACTGCTGGCTCAGGGGAGCGCCACCAAGCTCGCTGTGCTCTGCTCGCCGGCGCTGGCCGAGCAGTGGCAGGCAGAGCTGCGCACCAAGTTCGGCATCGACGCCGAACTGGTGCTCGCCTCGACGGTGTCGAAGCTGGAGCGCGGGCTGGACCTGGGCCAGTCGCTCTTCGACAGGCACCCGCACGTCATCGTCTCCATGGACTTCATCAAGTCGACCCGGCACCGCGACGACTTCGTCCGTCACTGCCCGGACCTGGTCATCGTCGACGAGGCCCACAGCTGCGTCGCCGCCGATGACAACACCTCGGCCCAGAACCAGCTCCGCTTCGAGTTGTTGCAGCGGATCGCCGCCGACACCGAGCGGCACCTGCTGCTGGTTACGGCGACCCCGCACAGCGGCAAGGAGAGCGCCTTCCGTAACCTGCTCGGTTTGGTCCGGCCGGAACTCGCGACCGTCGACCTTGGCTCGGAGGCTGGCCGGCGGATGCTCGCCCAGCACTTCGTACACCGCAAGCGCGCCGACGTGCGGCAGTACCTCACCAGAGAAGACGGCCTGGCCGACGACAGCCTCGCCGAGGAGACAGCGTTCCCGTCCGACCGGGAGTTCAAGGACGAGACCTACAAGCTCACCCCGGCCTACAGGGCGCTGCTCAACGACGCCATCGCGTACGCCAGCGAGCGGGTGACCGCCGCGGACAGCCGGGGTCGGCGTGAGGCCCGGATCGCCTGGTGGTCGGCGATCGCGCTGCTGCGGTCGCTGGTGTCCTCGCCGCGCGCTGCCGCGCAGACCCTGCGCACCCGCTCGGCGACTGCGACCGCCGTCACCGCCGAGGAGGCCGACCGGCTAGGCGCACCGTTGACCAGCGACTTTTCCGACACCGATGCCCTGGAAGGGCTTGATGTCGCCCCCGGCGCGGAGGCCGGCGGCGTGGAGGTCGACGCGGGACGGCGGCTCGCCGAACTTGCCGACCAGGCGGCCGAACTGGAGGGTCCGGCCGAGGACAAGAAGCTGGCGGCACTGGTCAAGCACCTCAAAGACCTGCTCAAGGAGGGCTACCACCCGATTGTCTTCTGCCGCTACATCCCGACAGCTGAGTACGTCGCCGAGCATCTGGAAGGTGCCCTCGGCAAGAAGACCGTGGTGCGCGCCGTCACCGGCACTCTCTCGCCACAGCAGCGCCTACAGCGCATCGAGGAGTTGGCCGAGGCGGCCGGCGACGATCCGGCCGCCCGCCGCGTCCTGATCGCCACCGACTGCCTCTCCGAGGGCGTCAACCTCCAGCACCACTTCGATGCCGTCATCCATTACGACCTCGCCTGGAACCCCAGCCGCCACGACCAGCGGGAGGGCCGCGTCGACCGGTACGGTCAGAAGCGCGACGTGGTCCGGGTCATCACCCTCTGGGGCAGCGACAACGGCATCGACGGCAAGGTCCTCGACGTCCTCATCAAGAAGCACCGGCAGATCCGCAAGGACCTCGGCATCTCCGTCTCCGTCCCGGACGCGGCCTCCCAGGGCGTGACCGACGCGATCGTCGAATGGCTTCTGCTGCGCGGCCAGGAACAGGAGCAGGGCAGCCTCTTCGACGCCGAGGAGTACCGCGCGATCGACAAAAAGGCCGCCACGCTGGCGACCGAGTGGCAGTCCGCAGCCGAGAAGGAGAAGACCTCCCGGTCCCGGTTCGCCCAGCACACCATCCGCCCCGATGAGGTGGCTCAGGAGGTCGCCGCGATCCGCGACACGCTCGGCCGCGCCGCCGAAATCCGCGATTTCGTACGCCAGTCGCTCCGCGCGCTCGACGGCGTGCTGCGCGACGAGCCGGGCCCGACAGGTGACTTCACCGCCGATGTGAGCGGCACCCCCGCCGGCCTTCGGGACGCGCTCGCCCCAGTGCTCGGCGGCGACGCCCTCGAGTCGGGCCGGCCGGTCCCGTTCCGGGCCACGGCGGCAGTCGCGCGTGGCGAGGCGGCTCTGGTCCGCACCGATCCGGCGGTCGTGGCGCTCGCCGGTTATGTCCTCAACGCTGCCTTGGACGCGCAGGTCTCCGGGCCGCGCCCGGCCCGCCGCTGTGGCGTGATCCGGACCCGGGCCGTCAGCGGCCGCACCACACTGCTGCTGGTCCGCTACCGCTTCCACCTCACCCTGCCGTCCCGGACCGGAACAAGGCAGCTCGTCGCCGAGGACGCCCGGCTACTCGCCTTCGCTGGCGCACCTGCCAACGCCACCTGGCTGCCGACCGACGACGCACTGCGGCTGCTTGACGCCGCCGCCGACGAGAACACTGACCCGGACTTCGGCGAACGCACCATGAGCCGGATCCTCGGCGGACTGCCCGAGGTCACCGACCACCTCGAGACGTACGGTGAGGAGTTGGCCGCCGAACTGCTCGCCTCGCACCGCCGCGTGCGCAGCGCTGCCGGCGAGATCGTCCGCGGCCTCACCGTCACCGCCCAGAGGCCCGCCGACATTCTCGGCGCCTACGTCTACCTGCCCGCTTCCATGACCGCCGGAGGCAACGCCTGATGTCCGCCACCGCCCGCAACCAGGTCTTCTCCGCCGTCCACACGATCGGTGGGCTGATTCCTGCCGACATGCTGGTCCGGATCTCGGAGGAGGGCAGGGACGTCAACGGCTCCAAGCCCGCCGACTACCGGGTGATCGGCTCCCGGTCAATCCGTGACGACGCCGAACGGCATTGGGACTACCTCAAGTCGGTGTGGAAGGAACTGCGCGACCGGCTCCCCGTCACCCCGGAGGCTGAGGTGCCGGTCGACCCGACCGGCCTGGCGGTCACCCAGTGGCTGGAGCCGCTCTTCGCGGAGCTGGGTTTCGGCCGGCTGACGGCGCTCGGCGCCTCGGTCATCACCTCCGACGACGGTGCCAAGACGTTTGCGATCAGCCACCGCTGGAGTCACGTCCCGATCCACCTGGCCCCGTGGAACGCGGCGTTGGACAAGCGTTCCTCCGGCGGAGGCGTGCCGCCGCAGTCGCTGGTGCAGGAACTCCTGAACCGGTCCGAGGCGCACCTGTGGGGTGTGCTCACCAACGGCCGCCAGCTGCGGCTGCTGCGGGACTCCAGCGCGCTCGCCACCGCCGCATACGTCGAGTTCGACCTGGAGGCGATCTTCGACGGCGAGCTGTTCAGTGAGTTCGTGCTGCTGTACCGGCTGCTGCACGTCTCCCGCTTCGAGGTCGCCGAGGGCGCGGCACCGTCGACGTGCTGGCTGGAGAAGTGGCGCACCGAGGCCATCTCCTCGGGCGTACGCGCTCTGGACCATCACCGCGACGCGGTCAAGAAGGCCATCATCGCGCTCGGCACCGGCTTCCTTCGCCATCCGGCCAACGGCGAGTTGCGACGGAACCTCGACGTGGACACCTTCCACGCTGCTTTGCTACGCCTCGTCTACCGTTTGATCTTTCTCTTCGTTGCCGAGGATCGGGGTGCGCTCCATCCGTCCGGAACAAGTGAGCAGACCCGCGAGCGGTATGCAAAATACTTCTCAAGTGCGCGGCTGCGCCACCAGGCGCTTCGACGTCGCGGTACCGCACAGGGGGATCTTTACCAGGCCCTGCGGATCGCCCTCGACGCGCTCGGCGACGAGAACGGGCGCCCCGAACTCGGCTTGCCCGGCCTCGGTGGCGTCTTCGACGACACTGACGCTGATTCGCCCCTGCGTGGCCGCTCGCTAGCCAACGCGGACCTGCTGGATGCGGTACGGCACCTCTCCCGGGTCCAGGATGACGGGTCTGGCCGATGGCGTCCCGTGGACTACCGCAACATGGGTGCGGAGGAGCTTGGTTCGATCTACGAGTCGCTGCTGGAGTTGGTACCCAAGCACAGTGCGGTAGACAGCACCTTCGAGCTGGTGGAACGCCTCGGCAACAACCGCAAGAAGACTGGCTCCTACTACACGCCGAGTTCCCTCATCGAGACCCTGCTCAACTCCACTCTCGATCCGGTCATCGACGACGCGCAGAAGCGTGGCGAACTGAAAGCCTCGGCCGCTGGCGAACCGGACCCGGTCGAGGCCGTCGTCGAGGAATTGTTGTCTCTCACCGTCTGCGACCCCGCCTGCGGATCTGGACATTTCCTCGTCGCCGCGGCCCGCCGGATCGCCAAGCGAGTCGCAGCGGTCCGCGAACGCAACCCGGAACCCACCGTCGACGCCGTACGACACGCCTTGCACGAGGTGGTTGCCCGCTGCATCTACGGCGTGGACCTCAACCCGATGGCCGTCGAGCTGGCCAAGGTGTCGTTGTGGATGGAGGCATTGGAACCGGGGAAGCCTCTCAGTTTCCTCGACGCGCACATCAAGCGCGGTGATGGCTTGCTCGGGGCCACACCCGCGTTGATCCGCAACGGTATCCCCAACAAGGCGTTCAAACCGGTCGAGGGCGATGACGAGGCATATGCAAAGTTTCTGATGAACCAGAACGACAAAGAGCGTAGTGGGCAGGGCGGGCTGTTCTCCCTGGCCGTCGAACCATCCGTGGCCAACGCCGCGTTCGCGTCTAGCCTCCGACGCATCACCGACGCGCCGGCGGACAACCTCATCGACGTCCGCCGCCAAGCCGTCGCATATCGGGATTGGCAGGCAACGGCCGCGTACGCCCACGCTAAGCATGTGGCGGACGCCTGGTGCGCGACGTTCGTGTGGCACAAAGCCAAGGACGCACCGCCCGCCATCACCGATGACGTCTTCCGCGCTCTACAGGACCCGAAGGGCGACGCGGCGCCGCAGGCGACCCACGACGAGATAGTTCGGCTCTGCGAGCAGTACAACTTTTTCCACTGGCACCTGGAGTTCCCTGACATCTTCGCCGTCACCGAGGACGACGACGCGCCGGGCCTAGACCGGGCCACCGGCTGGGTCGGCGGGTTCTCCTGCATTTTGGCAAACCCACCCTGGGACAAGGTCGACTTCGAGGACAAGAAATATTTCAGTGTCGTCGAGCCCTCCATTGCAGAAATCTCCGGCACGGCCCGACGCACCCGCATCGCCCGCTGGGCCGAGGAGAACCCGGAGGCCGGCGAACGCTATCGCGCGGCCCGCCGCAGGGTGAAGTCGACCTTCCTCTTCGCGAGCAGCTCTGGGGTGTACCCGCTGTGCGCCAAAGGCCTCACGGTCAAGGGCGTCAACTCGCTTCAAACAGATCAGCTCTTCGCCGAGCGGTTCGCGTCAATCGTTGCGGCCGAAGGCCGGGTCGGCTGCATCATCCCGACCACCATCGCGACGGGTGCGGGTGCGCAGCACCTCTTCAGTGATCTCACCCGGCGTGGTTCGATCGCCGCTCTGTATGACTTCGAGAACCGCAAGCCGCTGTTCGTCGGCGTCGACTCCCGTTACAAGTTCTGTCTGCTCTCGCTGGCTGGCCGCGACCTGCGGGAGCCGGCGGCGAAGTTCGCGTTCTTCCTCCTCGATGCGACCGATCTCGACGATACCGAGCGGGTGTTCGCGCTCAGCCCGGAGGAAATCGCCCTCATCAACCCCAACACCGGCACGCTCCCCATCTTCCGCTCGCGTCGTGACGCGGACCTGACCGCGGCGATCTACCACCGCCTCCCGGTCCTCTGGAACGAGACCCGCAGGGACGGCAACCCCTGGGGAATCACCTTCAAGAACCTCTTCAACATGACCGACGACTCCGACCTCTTCCGGACGCGTGAGCATTTGGAGGCCGAAGGCTGGGAACTGCAGGGTAACGTCTTCACCAGATCTGGTAGACGGACGTTGCCCCTGTACGAAGGCAAGATGGTTCACCATTTCGATCACCGCTGGAACTGCTACTACGGCACCGGTAACGAGGATCGGCGCCGGCTCACGCTCGCCGAGAAGCAGGATCCGTCCCCGGCGGCCGACCCGCGCTATTGGATCGCGGAGGACGGGCTCATCCGCACAGTGCGGAACAACAAGGAAGCGGACATCCCTGGCATCGCCCTCCGCTTGAAGGAAGTTGCATGGGACCGGCAATGGCTGTGCGGCTGGCGCGATGTCTGCCGGACGACCGATGAGCGCACCGCCATCCCGGCGTTCCTTCCGCGTACGGCTGTGGGACATACGTACCCCCTGATGCTGCCGCGCGTGTCGCCCATCCTGACTGCGGCCCTCATCGCTGCCCAGAGTTCCCTCGTCTTCGATTTCGTGAGCCGACAGAAGGTAAGCGGCGCTCACATGGCTCTTATGACGTGGAAGCAGCTTCCCGTGCCCACCCCCGACGCGTTGGCCCCGCACACCCAGTTCCTCACCCCCCGGGTACTCGAACTCGTTTACACCGCCCACGACATGGCGGGACTCGCGCGTGACCTCGGAGATTCCGGCGGCCCGTTCCGGTGGGACGAGGACCGTCGTCCGCAGATCCGTGCCGAACTGGATGCCTACTTCTTTCACCTCTACGGAATTGACCGGCCCGACGTGGACTACATCCTGGAGACGTTCCAAACCGAGAACGGTGGCCTGAAGCACAATGAGATCTCCAAATATGGTGCCTACCGCACCAAGGAGATGGTCCTCGCCGAGTACGACCGGATGGCCGCTGCCAGCGTGAGCCTGACCACCCCACTCATTGACGACGAAAGCTACACCTCCACGCTCACCCCGCCCCCGGGCCGAGGCTCCCGCCACCCGTCCATCCCTACCGACATTCGCTAGCCGAACGCCAAGCAACGGACTGACATGCGGGAGGCAGGCGTTGAGTCTTCCGGAGAGGACTCGCCATGACTGAAGCTACTAAGGAAGGTGTCGACGACGCCGGGGACGATGCCGACCGGGAGGTTGTCGAGCATGAGCGGGCTGAGCTGCGGGAGTTCATCAAGGGGCTGAGCCCGGACGACATCAAGTCGGGTGGCTGGTTCACCAAGCTCATCGCTCAGGGCCTGCGTTCCTACACGGAGAAGGTCGACTGGCAGTACCTTCAGGAGCGGTATAAGGGCGTACCCGCGGACGCCATCGTGGATCAGCGGATCAAGATGGCAGCGCGGTACGCCGCGCTCGAAGGTGGGCTCTCCGCCGGGGCCTACTCGGCGGCTATCGTCGCCACCCTCGGGAGCTTTGGTGGTGCCTCGCCGGCGACTGTCCCGGCCGCTGTCGCGACCTTCATGGTCGACGTCGCGTACATCACCCGGCTCCAGCTCCGACTGGCCTACGACATCGCAGTCCTCTATCGAGTCCCGCTAGACCTGTCCGACCCAGATGACATGTGGAAGCTCATCCGGGTGGCCTTCACGATCAAGGGCGGGGAAATGGCCCGCGAAGGCGTGGTCAAGGCGGTCCCGGTTGTAGTGCGACCGCTGATCAAGCGCTTCTACTCTGGGGCGGTCCTGAACGCTGCGAAGAGCCTTCCGATCGTCGGGAAGTTCCTCCTGCAACGTAACGTCATCAAGATCGGTATCCCCGTCGTCGGGGTTCCACTTGCGGTGGTCATGAACCGCTATACGACGCTGCTCGCCGGTCGGCACGCGCGAGCCGTCTTCCGGAACGAGGCGCGGGTGATCGAACTGGCCCAGCGCCTGAGCAAGCGGAGTCAGCACCCTGAATTGATTCTGTGGGTCGCGTGGCTCGTCATCACGGCAGACCACAAGATTGCGGACGACGAGACGCTGTTGATGCGGCACCTGGTGAGACTGGTCCGGGATCAGCATCAGGTGATTGATAGACAGCTCGAGCATGTTGTCGACATCGACCCCGCCGAGGTGTGGCGACGCCTGAACGCCGAGCAAGGAGACTTGAGTGACGTCCTCGACGCTGCCGACCTCGTGGCGGCCGTGGATGGTGCCGCCAACGGGCTCGAGAAGGCAGTCATCTCTGAGCTGCGAGATCGCTGCCGCCGAGACTGACCCGCTGAGACAGAATGCCGACGGGATCCCTCAACCCAGCATCTCCATGACGACCGTCTCGATTTCAGGAGTTGCGGGGTGTCGCGCGAGTTCCGCTCGGACTATGCGGCGCAAGGCCACGAAGTTCGCGCCCTCGGTGAGGTGCAGCCCGGCGACAGTTTCGGACTGCTGCTGCCCGAGTTCCGCGAGCCGTTTGTGCACTGCGATCCCGTCGTCGTATCGCTGGATGGGCAGCTTCCACACGTGCTTGTCGATATCTCGCTCATCCTTCCCGTAGGACATCATCGGTCGGACAAGCTCAGTCAGGACGCAGCTGTTCAGGATCGCGGTGAGGAAGAGACCCTCGTCGCGGGTGGCGATTGGTGCCCAGTAGAGCTTGTGCTCGATGACCGCGGCGGGGTCATCGACGACGGCGGCGGCGACATGCATCCCGGAGGCGGAGTAGGCCAGCCGCAGAGGCGGGGTGGGGAGCTGTGCGGTGAGCCCGCGATGGAAGTCGAGTCGTTCGGCCAGCGTGAGGCGCGTGCTGCTACGGTGCGCTTCCCAGGTAGCTTCCGCCTTCTGCCACCACTCCGCGAGGCCAAAATAGTAGTCGAGTCGGGACCCGGGCCCGGTCATCAGGGTGGAACCGTCGAGCGGTAGTACCGCCCTTTTTGCGGGCAGGATCCGGTACGGCAGCAGGCTCTCGCCGAGCAACACAGGCCGGATGAACTCGCTTTCCACCACGCCGTCGAGCGAGGGTAGATCCTTCCACGGGGCCTTCTCCAGGTTGCTGCGCGCAGAGCGTACGGCGCGGCGGCCGGCACCCAGCCCGAGCCGCCCGCCGGTATCTGTCTCGACGAAGAACAGCAGCTTCGGCACGATCGTGGCGCCCTGGGTGAACCGTTGCTTGTACGGCGACTCAGTGAGCGATCCGCCCGCGACCAGTTCTGCTGGCTCGCGGGTGACTGTCGGCGCGACCTCGTGCCAGGATCGGGCGTTCGCTGGCACACGTCCCGTCCACCGCTCGGTCGACGCGGGCAGTTGGCGGTAGGTGCTCAGGGTGGCCCGGTCGCCGAAGACGACACCGGCGCCGCGTGGAAAGAGATGAGGACGTAGACGCCGCAGGTCCCAGGAGCCGCTGAAGGCGACGGCGGTTGGCTCGGCCGTGTCCTCATACCATCCCCTGCGGAAGCCCGCGAAGTATTCTCGATCGAGCACGGAGTTGGGCATGACGAAGGCAAACGAACCGTCGTCGCGAAGGTACTGCTGGACCGCTCGGGTCACGAAGAGAGCCGACAGATCCTGGTTCGTGGCGTACTCCCGGCCGTGCCAGAGCCCGCGGTCGCGGGAGAGTTCTCTGAATCGTGTCTGCATGTCCCGAGGCATGTGGCGATAGGAGAGCCAGGGCGGGTTGCCGATGAGGACGTCCACTCGGTTGTCGTCCATGGCGAGCCAGACGGGCCGGGCCAGGTTGCGCAGGTAGTAGCTCCAGATATGGTCGCGGCCCTCGTCGTGCAGCCGGCACATCGCCTCGAAGGTGCCGCGAATCATCGGCTGGTCGTCCGGTCCGATCCTCATGTGGTGGAAGAGGGCCGCCAACGACGGAGGGTTGTCCGGGTCTCGCGGTTTTGACGCGATGGTGGCGAGTCGCGCGACGATCTGATCGAAGCGACTCGGCTCGTCGAGCAAGCGTTTCGGGAAGCGGAGCCACTCCTCGACCTCGCTGGCGTTGTAGCCGGCGCTGATCCGTACGTGTTCCTCGGTGAAAAGGTCACGGCGCTCCCGCCACTGCATGCTGTCGCCGAGGTAGACCGGGATGGTAATGGCGTCCCGTTGATCGGTCAGCCGCTGGTGACCTATGGCGAGCAGGTAGGTCACGCGCGCGAGCGCCACGGCCACCGGGTGCAGGTCGACGCCGACCACGTGATGGGTGAGATGCGTCAGCGCGGCATCCAGCGGAACGTTCGCCTTCTCGGCCGCAGCGAGATACCGGCGTACGGCGTGAAAGAGGAAGGTGCCGGAGCCGCAGGCGGGGTCCAGCACCCGTTGCCGCAGCGGATCGGTGACGACGGTGTCGACCAGATGCTCCGCGAGCCAGTCGGGCGTGTAGTACTCGCCCATCCGCTTGCGCGTCTCGGGACCGATCATCGACTCGTAGAGCACCTTGAGGATGTCGTGATCGGCCCGCAGCCAGTCGAACCGGGCCAGTCGCCGGGTGAGTCCCTGAATGAACTCGCGACCGCCGGGCACCTCGGTGGTCCAGCCGAAGAAGTCATGCTCGACCACGCCCAGGATGCGTGCCTTATCGAACCGTTGCCCGGTGATGAGATCGTGCGGCTGCAACTCTAGGGCGTCGATTCCGACGACCAGGTGCGCGATGATGTACGCGCTGTTCATCAGCAGGGTGTGCTCAACGAACAGATCCGGATCGTCGACGAATTGGGTGCCCAGCGCGCTGTCCAGTAGCTCCGCCCACAGCTTCCGCTTCAACTTCACGGTTGGCAGCTGTTCGTGTTCCAAGTACAGCGCGGCGAGCGCCGCGCGATCCAGCTTGTGGGAGGTGCTTTGTGCGCCAAGGCGGCGAGCGACCTCGGCGGGAGCTGGCCAGACCCGCTGGCTCGTCGCCAGCACGCCTTCCAGCCAGTAGAAGAGGGCCAGGCCATCGGGGCGGGTGGCCGCCACCGTGTGGGTGTCAATGAGGGTCAGCGCGTCGCTGGCGAGCTGGTACGCACGCCAGTTGGCTCCATCGGTGAGGATGCCGACGTACCGCTGGCCGCTCTCCATGCTCCGCGACCACACGTAGCCAGCAAGCTGGCGCTCAGCATCCCGGAGTGGGCGACCGGTCTGGAGCCGTCGCTTGACCTCGATGATGGTGTAGCCGACCTCGATGTCGATGCGTCGGCCACCGCCAGCCGGGGCCTCGAGGTCGACGTCGAGGTGGGCGTCGGAAAGCCCGAAGTCGCCGGTCAGCAGCAGCTGGCGGATGTCGGCCTGCAGGGTCGCCTCACTGCGGGCGGCGCGCCGATCGGCGATCCGCGTAAGCAAGGGCTGCAGTGAGGGAGGAAAGCTGTCGGGCGCACTTTCCTGCGGCCGGGGTGACGATTGGCGGCTTCGGCTTACGTCTGGCGTACCGTCCGAGCGGGCCATGCATAAGTGTTGATGCCGTGACTCACCGAAGCCAAGTGATTGCGAATCACTGTCGGATTAAGGACAGCTCAGATGCGGTGACCCGATACGGTCCAGTCCTACGAATTCCGGTAGCCGGTAGGGTCGCACCCACCGCCTTGATTGAACACGCAGGAGGCCGCTTCGTGCCGCAGCTCGCCCTGGCCAACAGCTTCTGGCAGAGCTACGACGTCCTGGAGAAGCCGGTGAAGGCCGGCGTACGTAAGGCGATGGAGAAGTTCCAGCAGTTCACCATCGCCGAGTTGCACGCCGACAAAGGCCTGCACCTGGAGTCGGTGAACAACGCCCGAGACCCGCGGATGCGGACCATCCGGATCACCGACTTCTGGCGCGGAGTCGTGCTGGCGCCTGACGACGGCAGCGACACCTTCCTGCTGCTCAACGTCGTGCCGCACGACGACGCGTACACCTGGGCCGCGAAGCGGCTCTACACGGTGAACACGGCGACCCGGGCGTTGGAGGTCCGCAACGTCGTCGCCATCGAGCAGCTGACCCCGGCGCTGGAGAAGGCCGCGGCGGAGGCACCCAACCTGCTGTTCGCCAAGCACTCCGACACGGTGCTACAGCACCTCGGCATCGACGACCAGGTGCTGCGGGCGGTACGCACGATCATCGACAAGCGGCAGCTGGACGCGTTTGGCACGCTGCTGCCTGAGGACCAGTTCGAGGTGTTGCAGTACCTCGCTGAGGGCTTCACGCCGGACGAGGTCTACCGCGACGTCGTAGCCGAGCGCCGGCCTGCGGACGCGACGCCGGAGCCGAGCGAGAGCTTGGCCGTGGCTATCGCCAACACCGCCAACCGCATCACCTTGGTCACCCGGCCGGACGAACTCGCCGAGATCCTCGACAAGCCCTTCGCTGCCTGGCGGGTGTTCCTGCACCCGTCGCAGCGTCGAATCGCGTACCGGGTCTCCTACAACGGGCCGGCTCGAGTGACGGGTGGGCCCGGCACCGGCAAGACGGTGGTGGCGCTCCATCGGGTCAAGCACCTTCTCTCCCGTACGCCCGACAGCCGGGTGCTGCTCACCACGTACACCAATGCCCTGGCCGCGGCCCTACGGGAGAACCTGGCGTTGCTCCTCGACGACGACGAGAAGCTGTCGCGAGTCGAGGTGACCACGGTGAACGCCTTCGCGCACCGCGCCGTGCGGGCCCTCGCCGGGCGGGTGCCGACCCCGATCGGTGACGTGGACGAGCGGCAGGTCTGGCGGCGGGTGTGCCGCAGGCTGAACCTGACCTGGACCGAGCAGTTCCTCGCCCAGGAATTCCGGCATGTCATCCTCGCCCACAACGTGCAGAGCCAGGAGGAGTACCGCGCGGCCAGCCGGCGGGGCAGAGGCTCGGCGCTCGGCCCGCAGCAGCGCGACCGGGTGTGGAACGCCGTGGATATGTTCCAGAAGGAACTCTCGGCCGCCGGCACCGCCACACACCTGCAGATTTGCACGCGGGCGGCACAGCTGCTCGCTGATGCGGACCTCACCGAGCACAGTTACGACCACGTCGTCGTCGACGAGGCGCAGGACCTGCATCCCGCCCAGTGGCGGATACTGCGGGCCGCGGCGGCACCAGGCCCGGACGACCTCTTCATCACCGGCGACCCGCATCAGCGGATCTACGACTCTCGCGTTTCGCTGAACGCCCTCGGCATCTCGGTCGCTGGGCGCAGCAGCCGGCTGCGGGTCAACTACCGCAGCACCGAGGAGATCCTCGCTTGGTCCGCCGGCGTGCTCGTCGGAACGCGAATCGAGGACCTGGGTGGCGACGGCGACGACAGCCTTGTCGGCTACCGGTCGCTGCTGCACGGCAAGCGGCCGCACGCCGCCGGGTACCCGACGAGCCAGGCCGAGATCGCGGCGCTCGTCGAGCGGGTGAGGGAGTGGCTGGAACAGGGCGTCGCGGTGAGCGACGTCGCGGTGTGCGCCAGGTTCAACACCACGTTGGGCGACGTGCAGGAGGCGTTGGCTGCCGCCGGGATTCTTTCTGTCCGGGTTAGGGATCAACCTGGCGCGGACGTTGACGGGGTGCGGCTAGCCACCATGCACGCGATGAAAGGGCTTGAGTTCCGGTGCGTGGCGGTGGTCGGCGTCACGGCGCGATCGGTGCCGTTCGCCAAGGAGGTCACGCCGGCCGACGTGGATCCAATGCAGCACGAGAGCGACCTGCTACGAGAACGTTGCCTACTGTTCGTGGCGAGCACGCGGGCACGGGAGGCGCTGCATGTGTCGTGGAGCGGGACGGCCAGTCCGTTCCTCTCATTTGCACTCGATCATCAGTAGGAAGGGAAGGCCTCGCAGTGGCCCCTGCGGACTACGCTGCCTGCAAGTACAGCGTCACCGTGCGGACGAGCGATAGGGCAGTACTGCACATGCTCCGAGGGCTCTCGCAGCATTGCTCGTCGGGCCAGTACAAGCAGTTGACCTGGGGAGGAACCGGCGCCGAGTCCTGGCGACTTCATGACGGAACGGTGACGTTCCGCTTCAGCGCTCCGGCTGATCGAGCGCTCTTTCTTCGTGAGGCGAACCGTCTTCTGCCTGCGGGGACGTGGACGTTGGAGGGCACGAGCGACAACGACCCGGCGTCTCGCCAGCGGTAACCATGGCTACCGCTGACCGTGGTGGATGGCGTGCGTCCAGAGCACGACGTCGAGCACCCGGAGGGATGGGTCTTGGATATCAACTCGGGTGCCTTCTCGGGTTGTCGCGCTGGCCCTCGCATCATTGAGCAATCCGTGAATCTCGCTATCACGCATCAACTCGCGGTGGATCAGCCAGTCATGCCGATGGTCAGACCCAGGCAATATGCCCAGTAGCTCTCGTACCTTCTTGTCCCTCACCGGGAGCAGGCGTGGCCGCTTTCGCGCGCAGAGCTTGCTGGCGGTCACCCACGGATCCGACTTCGCTGACCGTGGGCTCGCTAGCGCTCGCTTAACGTCCTCATACAGGGCGCTGGCGTCGTTCAGGGTGACGGCATCGGCCCCTGTCAGGTCGGCGTTCTCCGGCACGGCTGCAAAGCGACGGCGTATTGCTTCGCGATGCTGCTCGTCGTGAAGCACACGACGGGCGGCGGCCGGGCGGAGCTGGATGCTGAGTAGCGTCACCGCGAACAGATCGGCTGCGGTGATCTGCCCTGGGTCGTTCGGGGTGACCGTCAGGAACGTTCCGCCGGCGAACTTGCCCGTCGGGTCGTAGTAGCGGGCGAGGCGACGCCCTGCCCGCTCGATGTCTTCCAGCGCGTTGAGTGCCGCCGCGCGAGCCGCATCCAGCGCGTCTTGCTTCGGAATGGGCCAACCATCCGGGACCTCGCCTAAGGAGCGTTCGTCAGTCATGCAGCTCACCCTTCGTGGTTGAGGTACTGAGGCTGCGAGCTCAGTGGTGCGGTCGGTAGGGCGATCCAGCCTTCGGTTGCGGCGGCGGCCAGGTCGTCGGGGCCGGGACGGGTGGCGTGGCCGATGGCAGCCGCACGAGCGGTCAGTGCGGCCACGACCGCGTCGACCGCGTGATCGCTACCCCGGCACGCCGCCTCGAAGTCGCCCAGCCGCAGCCACGGCGCAGCGGTGGTCAACTGGTTCATCAGGTCGTTCAGGACAACACTGTTCTGCCGTCCCTTGTATCCCCGGTAGGGCAGCCCCCACTGCTTCAGTGACGCCGCAGGATAGACCTCGACAACCGTCCCGCCGCCGCTGCGGTCCACGGGATGCCCGTCTGCGGCGAGCCGCGCCAGCAGGGCGGCACACCGCATCGCCGTGTGTGCGATCCGATCCGCGGCGACACTGAGCGGTAGGCGACCGGTCACGGCGTGGGTCACCGCGTCGGTCCGGCGCCACGCAAGGCTCCTGCGCCAGTCGCGCCCGACCAGGTCGGTAGGGGCGACGAGATCCCCGCGATGGTGGGCGAGGACGAATTCCACGAACGGCTCCGGCCAGCCAAGCGGACAGTCAATCCCGACCTTGTCCGCCGCCGAAGCCGCCCAGACGAGCTGATCTTCGCCAGCGCCGATGATCAGCTCTTCCAGCACGGCACCTGTCGCAGTCCACCGAATCCAGGCCACCGCAGTGTTGGCGTCCTCCGCCGCAAGATCGATCCCCGCCGTCAACATCCGCCCAAGCTACTCAGCACCAGTGGTCCGACATATCGTCCACCACGTCATCTCTCGACCCGCCGAGTCACCGAGGGCAGTCGAGTCATGGCGCGAGGCGAGGGCGGAACGCCCGAAACCTGTGTCGGTACGGACGATTGGCGGCCGAATTCCAGTTGAGAATGATTGCGTCCGTGGCGCTCTTCTTGACCGACCTCGATCCGCGTGCGCGCGTGAAGGGTTCCCGCGACGGGCTCGGTGCGCAGGCCGTGTGGTCGGCGACGGGACGCCCGCTCATCGGCAATCTCACCACAGTCACGGACTCTCTTCCGGGCTTCACAACGCTGCTCGTCGGGCTGCGCTTAGCTGAACTCGCCGCCGCGGACGAGTTCGACAACACGACGAACGCTTTCCTGATCTGGGAGCAGATGGCGGCGTACGTGCGGCACGTCGTGCACGGTCATCGAGGCTTCTTCGGGCTGCAGCGGATCGCCGCGCGGGCAGCGAAGGCCGGCAGCAATGGCGGTAAGGTCTATCTGTCGGCGCAGCCGGAGCACCAGATTCTGAGCAACCAGCGAACGGACGGGTTGCTCGGCAACTACACATCTCCGGCCCGGGTGTCCGGACTCGTCGCCTCGGGAAGCCCGGTTCGGCTCACCCCTGAAGCGAGCGCCTTCGTGGATGCTGTCTACCTTCCGCGATTGGAACCCGGGTGGGGCCGAGACGCCCGCCATCTCGTACGGGAACTGCGGCGGGAACGAGTGGTGTTCGGCCTCGGGGCAAGCGCGAAATGCGAGTCCGTGGCCGGCGTCTTCGCCCCCGAGATGTCGCGGCAGGAAATCGACTTCTACCGGTACCACCTGGTCGAGGGAGGACCGAGTGATCCGACGAAGGGACGGCAGGCCAGGCTCGCCAGCCTGTTCGAAACCAGGCCCGCCGACTCGATTCGCCCCTCACGGCCGTACCTGATATCAATCGCCGACGACGCTGAGTCGCGCGGCTGGAGCGACATCGCCGACCTTGTGAGCCGGATCATCGCCTGCGAATCCGTGCTCGCGCCGGCCTCCCTGCTCTTCAGCTACCTGCTCGGTCGAAACGGTGCCCACCTCGACCACGTCGTGGCCGACCTCCGATCGTCCTGGGGGGACCGCCTCGAATCGATCAACCCGCGTGCGGCGTCCACGCTGCCCGGCCAGGAGTGGCCACGTATCGCCGAGGCGCTCGCCCAAGGCGATTATCCGGCGCTCATCAGGACCTTGGCCGAGCGCAACGCCACGGCGATGCAGGAGCGTGGTGCGGCACTCCCTTGGCTGGAGGTGACCGACCAGGACCACCTGCGTGTGCGGTTCCGAGATGAGCCGGCCGATCTGCCGACCGGTGACGACGTCCGAGAGCTGTGGCGGTATCCGTACTTCATCCCGTCACTGGTGTCCATGCTGGCGGCAATCGGGAAGGGTGAGGCGTGAGCGAGGGCATTCCCCGGGAGGTGCTCACCGAGGCGCTGCGCGAGCAGATCAACGGTCGCGAGGTGCTGGCCGCCCTGTTCTGCACGTTCCGTTTCGACCCCGGCTTCTTCGAGCGCGAGATCCTGCCGGCTCTTTTCGACGTCCAACTGCACCAGGACCCGCAGATCCGGCGCCTCCAACTCGAGGAGGCGCTACGCCCACTCGCCGGCCGGGTCGCCGTCTACTACGATCCCGGTGCGATCGTGACGGGTGACGGAACAGCCTGCCTGGACGTACGCCGAATCCCTGTCCGACCCCGCACCGGCTACTTCCATCCGAAGAACGCTTTCATCCTCGTGCGCAATACGTCGACCCAGGAGCGGTCGCTGGTGGTGCTCACCGGCTCCGCGAACCTGACACAGGCGGGCTGGTGGGAGAATGTCGAATGCGCCCACCTGGAGGAGATCGGCGAGCACAGCCGGTCGCGGACTGCCCCGGAGATCCAGCGTTTCCTCGAACACCTGCGGAGGATGGCGCGGAACTTTGAGTCTCACCTAGCCTTGGACGACATTCGCGGTCTGCTTCGCACCGTGCAACCGATCGTGCACCGCTCGGCGAACCACCGGATGCACCCCCACTTCCTCTACAACGGCCGGCGTGGCGTTAAGGACCTGGTAGATCAGATCGACGAGATCGCCGGTCAGCGGCTGCGTGGCGCGAATCTAGAGGTGCTCTCCCCGTACCTCGACGACGCGGACGCCTCGGTGCCGCTGGAGAGCCTCATCGACCGTTTCCAGCCGCGCCGATGGCGGGTGATGCTGCCCGAAGAGGGTGGTCTGGCACGGTGCCGTCCGCAGCTTTACGACTGGGTACGCGAACGCGGAGGGGAGTGGGGGCGGCTACCCAAGGCGGTCCTCGCGCGCGGCGGCAAACAGGCGACGGGAGCGACCTACCGGACCGTGCACGCGAAGGTGTACCGATTCTTCACCAAGGACTGGGAGGTCACCCTTGTCGGGTCGTTCAACCTGACCAGGCCGGCGTACTCGGGCGGTGGCAACGTCGAGACCGGGGTGCTGTCGGAGGTGACCGCCGATCGGCGCCCGAGATTCTGGCTGGAGGAGATCGAGGAGCCGCCGCCGTTCGCGCAACCCGGCGAGGACGACGGCGTCGACCAGGGTTTCGTGCCCTTGCTGGCACGCTTCGACTGGGCGTCCGGGCAGGCCGAGGTCCTGTGGGACGGCCCGGGCGACAGCCCGCGCATCGAGGTGTACGACCGCGGCGTACATCTCTTCGAGATCGGTCACCTGAAGCATGCCGCCTGGACCCCCATCGCCGCCGACGACGCGGCGATCCTTCGCGAACGGCTCCGCGAGACCAGCTTCCTCACCGCGGTTGTTGGCGACCAGCGCGGAATCGTCCTGGTCCACGAGACGGGCATGGCGCACCGGCCCTCGATCCTGCTCGACCTGGCGCCGGCCGATATCCTGCGCTACTGGTCGATGCTCACGGCCGAGCAGCGGAACGCCTACTTGGCCCAGCACGGCCGTGCGCTGCTTGGCGCTGGGGCGGATCTGCCGGTGGAGCCCGCTCTCGCCAAGCCCGGCGACACCATCTTCGACCGATTCGCCGGAATCTTTCACGGGTTCGCGTCGCTGCGTCGTGCCGTGCGGGGCGCTTTGGACGAGGATCGCGTCGAGGAGGCTCGGTTCCGAATGTTCGGCGCCAAGTACGATTCCCTGCCAATCCTCGTCGAGCAGGTTTCAAACGAGGCCAGCGGCGATCCGCTGGACCGCTACCTGATGGTGTTATGCGCGCAGCAACTCGCCGACGACGTACGCGACAGCTTCGAGGCATTCTGGACGTCGGATCCGGTCGGGGTTGCTCGCCTGGAGCAGGCGCTCGCGGGGCGGGCAGTCCTCCGGGAACAGCTCATCGCGCGCAATGATGCCGAGATGGCCGAGTTCCTTGACTGGTACGAAGCCCGCTTCCTCAAGACGGCAGCGGTGCCGGCATGAGGATCAGTCTCGACACCGGCGCACAGCTACTGGACTTTGACCGCGTGATCCGCAACCCGCAACGGGCGAAGGATCAGCTCCAGGGAGCGGTCGCCCTGCACAACATCCTGCAGCGCCATCACGTCGCCTACCTCGCCGACGAGGTCGGCATGGGAAAGACGTACGTGGCGCTCGGCGTCGTCGCGCTTATGCGCCACTTCACACCGGACCTAAGAGTGCTCGTTGTCGCGCCGAGGGAGAACATCCAGCAGAAGTGGCGTCGCGAGCAGCAAGTCTTCATCAAGAACAACGTGCGCTTCGACGACCTGCGGGTGCGAATGCCGGGTGGGCTGCCGGCGCGTCCGCTCGTACAATGCCGGGACCTGATCGAGCTCCTGGAGGAGACGGCGGTCGGCCCCGACCGTGATTTCTTCGTCCGCCTCCCCAGCTTCAGTCTCCCCATGCGACGGGACGCGCAGCAGCGACGCAACCTGCGCGACCGGCTGCGTGAGCAGGTGCCATGGCTTCCCGAGGAATTGGTCGACCTGCGTGCCAGCGCCGACGTGATCAAAGACCGGTTCGCGCAGGCGATCAACGCCGCGCTGCCGCACTTCGACCTCGTGATCGTCGACGAGGCGCACAACCTCAAGCACGGCTGGGGTCCCCAGTCGTCGTCTCGAAACCGGGTCCTCGCCACCGTACTCGGTCGTGACCGCGCCGACCTCGATCCCCAATTGCAGGAGATGTACGGCCGTCGGGCGGGAAGAGTATTGCTGCTCTCCGCGACGCCGGTGGACGACGACTACCGGCAGCTGTGGAACCAGCTCGATGTCTTCGGACTCGCCGAACCCTTCCGACTGCTCCGCGACCCGGACGCCAGCGAGCAGCAGAGGCGGGATGTCGCGGGACAGTTCCTAATCCGCCGAGTGACATCGCTGGAGGTCTCCGGGCAGCGGTTGACCAAGAACCTCTACCGGCGGGAGTGGCGCGGAGGGGGCGTCGCCAAGCACGATGAACCAATCCGGATCACGGACGACCGGCAACGGCTGACCGTCGCGCTGGTTCAGAAGAAGGTGAGCGAACTGCTCGACGACGAGCGGTTCGGCACCCGCTTCCAAGTCGGCATGCTCGCGTCATTCGAGTCGTTCCTCGAAACCAGTACGGCTCAGGCACCGGCCGCGACCGAGGAACCCGACGACAACACGGACGAGGCAGGGAAGGCCAACTTCGACGACGCCGATCAGGCCGCGGATGCAGTCGAGCGGCAGGGTGTCGACGTGCCGATGGTCAACGATCTGGCCCGTGATCACTTCCAGCGGTTCGGTCGCGAGCTGCCACACCCGAAGATGGACGCCCTCGTCACTGCGCTTAACACCTCGTGGCGCGACGGCCGTAAGGGACTCGTATTCGTCCGCCGCGTCGCGTCCGTCTCCGAACTCAAGCGCAAGCTGGACGACGAGTACAGCGACTGGCTCGTCGACCGGTTGCGGAGCCGGCTGAGCGAGCGGCACCTGTCCACTTTCGACGACGTCGTCAACGAGTTCCGCCGACAGCGGTCGCTACGCGATTCAACCGCCGTAGCGGCCGACCGTGTCCGAGAGGACGATGACGCCGGCGGGCAGGACACCTTCTTTGCGTGGTTCTTTCGCGGCGCTGGCCCCGCCAGCATCGTCAGCGGTGCGACTATCCAGGCGAGGTTCCGTAACCAGAGCGGCGCGCTCGGCACGTTCTTTGACGACAACCACCTCATGGCGCTGCTGGGCGCTCGCCCCGGAAAGGTTGGGGACTCACTGGCGGCCGCCCTCGGCAAGGATCGGGACAAGGTCGACCGGCTCGTACGCGAACACTCACGCCACTACCTGACCGGGGCCAAGCAGTCGACCCGCGGTGCTCGGTTCGACGCGGTTCAGGCCGCCGCGCTCGAACTACTCACCCATCACGAGGGGCAACATCGCGAACGTGCCGAGGTGATCTGGCGCGAGCTGTACCGCCCCGAGAAGCGGAGCGCCGTCTCGGCCGAGGCTGATCCAGCGCTTCTGGAGACCATGACCTTCTTCACCGAGCTTCGGCAACGGCCGCACTTGCGCAACCTCATCTGGCCGGAATCGACCCGGACCAACCTCGGGGACTCTTTCCGAGACCAGTACCTCCGGGCACAGGTCCTCTCGGCCGCCGCCCGTCTCGGGCACCCCTTCCTCGATCTGTACGCCGTCGTCACCGATCACCTGCCAACCCTGGATCCGGCGGCTTCGATCGAGGCGGACGGACTGATCGCCGCTTACCTCGACGAACTCGAACAACAGGCAGCGGTCCCGTCTGCGGACCGAGACTGGTCGGCGGTAGACGAATTCACGGCGCTGGCTGAGCACCACGACCTGGTGCTCGACATCAACCTCCCCGATGTGCGGCGGGCTGATCTGCGAGAAGCCCGCGGCCTCGTGAGCCGGCTCTTCACGGCGCAGGAACCGGTCGCCGGGATGTCCGGCCGGGTCAACAACCGGCACGTGCAGCAGTTCCGTCTCCCCGGCTACCCACTCGTGCTGATTTGCACCGACCTTTTGCAGGAGGGCGAGGATCTGCACACCTTCTGCTCCCGTGTCTACCACTACGGTCTCGCATGGACCCCGTCGGCCATCGAGCAGCGGATCGGACGAGTCGACCGGATGCGATCCGAGAGCGAGCGCCGGCTTACGAACCTGAACGGCTCGGCCGCCGGCAACGACCTGCTGCAGGTGTATTACCCCCACCTCACCGACACCGTCGAACGCCTGCAGGTCCGTCGCGTACTGCGCAGGATGAACGACTTCCTCCGGCTGATGCACGAAGGCCTAACGCTGCCGGCGGGCGGGGACCGCCACCTCGACGTGAGCCGGGAGGCACTCGTTGACGAGGCCGTCCCACCGCTGCCGTCGGGCCCGCTCCAGACCTCGTTTCCCGTACGCCCCGAGCACCTGAACGGGAAGGATCGGCCGCCGGCGTTGGACGAGACGCGCGCCGCCGAACAACTCGAGCGCTTCAACGCGCTGGCGCGCTTGGCTTTTTCTGACCTCACCATCGATTGGGAACGCAACCAGCCCGGCGACGGGACGCTCCTCGGCACCGTCGTCTTCGCTGGCGGTCGGCAGCAGCCCTTCAGCCTGCAACTTGAGCGGGAAGGCTCGCACCTCCTCGTTCGGTGTGTGAGCCCCATCGGCCGCATTAGCACCGCAGAGCAGTGGGATGAACTGGCGAGATGGTCGGCCGGGATTCCGGCGCGGCTCGGTGCTGTCGAGGCTCGCGGCGGCAGCTACGACGTCACCGTGGAGGAAGATGTCCTGCTCACCACGCCGACGTACGACTCGTCCCGGGTCGCGGCTCTGATCAGGCGCGTCACGACGCTTGCCGATGGGCTGGAACGGGAGCATCTTCCCGAACGCGATCGGCTGCTCAACGAGTTCAGGGCGGAGTTGGAGCAGGATGTTCGGCACGCGCGATAACTGGCGGCGGCTCTGTGAAAGCGACGACATGCGGCCGAAAGGGCATCAGGTCAGGGTTTCGTTCGCCAACAGCCGTTCGCATTCGGTACGCGTACACGATGGCCCGGATGGATATCTCCTTACCGCCGTCGTTGCCGGCGCCGAAGTCGTCGACCAGTGGGTCCGCCTGTACCGCGAGGCGTGGGGGAAAAACCGCCACAGCCGGTTGGTGGGTTTCCGGATCGACGGCCAAGGCCGGATGGTCACCCACGGCTGGACGCCGAAGGATGGACTGACCCCGCAGGCCTTTCAGACTCTCGTCCGAGCCGTCGCCCGCGAGGCGGATCGCTACGAGTTCCAACTGACGGGTACCGACCGCCGGTGACCGTTGCCGGTCTCCAGCCGGATCACCGATCGAGCTTCGCCTGAGCTGCATGAACCGGGGCATGCAAATTCATCGACCGGACAGCCGTTCATGATCGCGAAGGGGGTGGCGGTCATCGCGCTCGCCGTCGACATGGCCGCCGTTTACGCGGCCCTCGCTCAAAGCCGTCGCGAGGCCGCCCGGATCAGGGGCGAGCTGGACCGCCGGCCGACCGCGTAGGACCAGCCCCGATGAGCCAGCGGTACGTCATCCACCTGCCCGTCGTCGCCGCCGACCTGCCCGCCGCGCAGCGCCTGGCGCGGGTGGTCGGCCGGTGGATGCTGGTGGCTGCCGATGGCCGACCCGGGGGAGACCGCCGTCTCCGAGGAGGATCACCAGTGCCTGCGCCACCGGGTCTTCTGCGACCTGCGGCTGCCCGGCGGTCGGCGCTGCCTGCTGCGCGACGGCCACGACGGCGAGTGCTCCCGCCGCCTGCGCCGATGAGGGAGCCGCCGCCGGCCGAGCGGGGCCGGCGGCGGAACCGGGGCTCAGTACGTGAAGCTCCAGAGGAAGTAGAACCCGGGTGCGTTGGGACCGTACTGGCGGTACTCGCAGTAGTACCAGCTCCACTGCCCGGTCTGGACACCCTCGCTGCCGTAGCTGTTGCAGAACTGACCGTCGTAGTAGACGCCGCGGAGCGTGCCGCCCTGCGGGTCGGCTGCCGCCGGGGCGGCGCCGGTCCCGACCAGTCCACCGATCGCGAGCGTCGCCGCCACGGCCAGCGTCGCCCATCTGCGTGCGCGCATGGAGTCTCCTTTCATCACCGTCCACAGTGCACGTACTTCGCGCCGAGTCGAGACCGGGACATCGAAGTTTATAAAAGTCAGGTTATCTGTCGGCGTGGCCTGCGTAGAACGGTCCGAACGGGTGGCGTGGGAGCGTGCCGAATCCGGGCCAGCCGGCGAAACCACCACTCCTGATTCGCCCGATCGGGATGAGGCGCCGTCACCCTGTCTCCGAGAGGCTGTCGAGGTCGAGGGTGCTGCTCGACAACCAGTTCGGCATCACGGAGTAGTGCAAGGAGCGGGAACGCCAGGGAATCCTTCCCCCGCCACCGGGAACCCAACGGGTCAGCCGGGTCGCACACGTTGACCCTTGTGTGAGCAAAACGCACCAAACCTCAGGTCTGGGGCGCACCTAGCTGACCGTTCGACGGCGATCGGTCCGGAGAGGAGAATCAGGTGGAATACGAGGATTTCATCAACGTAGTGGCCACGAGGGCGAAGGTCTCGACCGATCAGGCGGCGACGCTCAGCCGCGCGACGTTGGAGACATTGGCGGATCGGATCAGCGCCGGCCAGGCGGAGGATCTTGCCTACCAGCTTCCCGACGGGCTCGACGATCACCTGCGCAAACAGCCACCGCTTAGGCAGGAACACGCCCAGTCGTTCGGGCTCGACGAGTTCGTGCGGCGGGTGGCGGACCACCCGGCCATCGACCGTGCGATTGCCGATACCGGGGTTCGCGCGGTGCTCACCACGTTGCGTGAGGCTGTTTCCCGCGACGAGTTCGAGGACGCGATGGCCCAGCTTCCGAACGAGTTCCGGCAGGTTACCGAACCGGTTGGTACCGGTAGCCGGCAGCGCCGCGGGTAGCACCCACGGACGCGACGCACCCCAACTGATCCAGAGGAGGAACTGGTGGACCACGCCGAATTTCTCGAAGCGGTGGGGAAGCGGGCGCGAATGCCGGCGGCGGAGGCGGCGACCGTCGTCGGGGCCACGCTGACGACCTTGGCGGAGGGGATCAGTGGCGGCGAGGCGCGGCACCTGGCCAGCCAGGTCCCCGAGGAGTTGCGGGGCTACCTGCACAAGGACGTGGACTTCGCCGAACGGATCGACCTCGTGGAGTTCCTCAACGAGGTAGGGGTCCGCGCGGGAACGGATGACGAGCGGACCGCAGAGGGCGCCCGCGCCGTCTTGACGACCCTGCGCGAGACGGTGGGCGCGGAAGACCTCGAGAAGCTGGAATCCGAGCTGCCGAAGGACTTCCGGCGGCTGCTCCGTCCGGTGGACCGCAGCGTCGGGGCCTGAACCGAACCACTTCCTGGCCCGATCCGCGTACGGTGCGCGGGCAGAGTTTCGATTCGCCAGGCTGATCGTCTACTCGCCTCGGTGAACCAGTTGGTCGGCTCGGAGCGTGACCATGGCGACGGTACGGCCGTCGGCATCGGCGAACTCGACTTCGTACGCAGCCGGGGGACCGCCGAAGATGTGAACGACTGTTCCCACTGACCCGGCAGGCAGTTCTTCCTCCGGAATGGGCTCTCGGAGCTCAACCACGTCGTACAGCTCCAACATGTCATCCTTCCTTTGGCGGGAACGAGATGGTCACCATCCGAGGTGCAGATGCCCCGTTCTCCAGTATCCAGGCCGTGCGAACGGTGATCGTGCCATCCGGCCCGGTCAGAGGAAGGTCCACCGACCACCGCTGGCCGAAATCGTCCGCCTTGCCGGGCAGCGGCTTGCTGGCGAGTATGCCTTCGCGGATCTGCTGAATGATCACGTCGGCGTCGTCCGGACCGAGGCCGGTGGCCGAGTTGATGACGCGATACTTGTTCTTGCCGACCGGGTGCTCCGGGTTCATGGCGTAGGCGGTGATCTTCCGTGAGTCGATCTCGGCCTTACTGAAGTCCGGTCGGCTGGGGTCACCCGGTAACTTTGTCGGCCCGGGACTGTCGGGCCTCTGCGAGCCGGGCGACTGCCTGTGCAGCCGCCCCAGCGCCCGCTTGAGCTTGTCGATGAGGTCGCCGAGTCGGCGTACCTCCGGGATCAGCCGTCGCAGGCTGGCCAGCAGTGCGCGAAGCAACCGTGCGATCCGCGCCCCCCCACGACGCGACCAGCGTCGTGACCTGCTCCACGACCAGCGGCGTCGCCAGTCCGCCGGTGATGACGAGTTCGCCCGCGTACGTGATGAGGCGGGACACGCAGGTGGCGATGGCGTCGCGGACCAGGAGCCGGACGGCCGCCACCAGGCCGGCGGCGCCTTCGGTGACGGCGGCCATGGTGTCGGCGCCCTGGGCGAGGCCGGTGATGGCCTGGTGTTGTTCGGCGGCCCAGGCGCGGTAGGCGGGGCCGGCGCTGCCGCCCCAGCCGGCGACGTCGTCGCGGGCGGCGCGGGTCAGCTCGGCTGCCTCTTCGCGGAGCGAGGTGGCGACGTTGCGCCAGGTCTGGGCGTGTGCGGTGATCTGCGCCGGGTCGCCGGCGAGCCAGTCGAGCGCCTCGCTGAGCGGCTTGACGTGTTCGATGAGCCAGGCGATCCCGTATTGCAGCAGGGCGCCGACCGGGTCGGAGACGAAGGCGAGGGCGTCGAGGCCGGCACTGACCACGCCGAGGCTGCCGTCGATCCAGCTGCCGCTGCGGACGCCCTGGGCGATGAGTTCGATGTCCTCGCAGATCCACACGCCCGCCCAGGCGCTGGGCGGGGTGTCCGCTGCGGCGGCGACGAGCGGGTTGGACGTCACGGACGCTCATGCACCCCGTCGAGCGGGTGCTGCCGCACCCCGTCGAGCGGGCGCTGCCGCACCCCGTCGAGGAGGCGCGTGGCGTGGGCGTCGGAGTGTCGGTAGCGGTCGGCGCTGGTCCGCACCTTTGCGGCGGTGTCCCGCACCGAGCCCGCGGCGGCGTCGATGCCGTCGACAAGGGTCCGCTGGAGGCCGTCGAGCAACATCGGCATCATCGCGCAGAGCTGACCGTACGCGTCGGTGCCCAACCGGACGTGCTGACCCGCCTGTTGGGCGGTGTCGAGGCTGCCGGCGCAGCGGTCGAGGCGTGCGGCGTGGGCGGTCAGGTCGTCCGGGTCGACCTGGATGCCGTCACCGCCCGGCACCGCTCGACCCCTGCTCGTGGCTCAGCCGGCTGGTGTAGGAGTCGATGATGGCTCGGGCGCTGGCGTCGTCGCCGAGAGAGTCGGCGACCTGCCGCAGCAGGTCGGCGCGGGCGGCCTTCGTGGTGTGCACGATCTGCTGGGCGGTGCGTGCCGCGGGTTGCTGCCGGGTGCGCTCGTCGAGCCACAGGTCGATCAGCAGGCCGGCCGAGTCGACGGTGACCCGGACCGTCCGGTCGGGGGTGTGGGCGGTGCCGGTCAGCTCCTGCACCCGCCCCGACAGCGCCTTGGCCCGTTCCGCCCGTTCGGCGAGCGACGACTCCCACTCGTCGAGCCGGCGCCCCGCCGCGTCGAGCGCGGCGTCGTCCGCCCACATGCCGACCCTCCCCAGGGGACCACCGCCGGCCGCCGCCAGCGAGATCATCGATACGTTACCAACCGGTGGCGTTCCGTGCATGCCCTGTCCGCCGGGCCGGCCAGGAGAGACGTTCGCCTCGTGCCAAATCCGCGCCGGGAGATGGTCCGGCCGAGGAAGATGGCCTCCGTGACGAGCAACAATCCGCTCCGGGGCTGGTCCGCCCGTACGGCCTGGCAGGGGCGGGTCAACGCCCCGCTGCGCGCGTTCCTGCGCACCGAGACGGGCGGCGCGCGGGTGGTGCTCCTCGCCGCCGTGGTCGCGCTGGTCTGGGCCAACCTGCACCCGTCGTCGTACGAGTCGGTGTGGCGGACCACCCTGTCGGTCCAGCTCGGCGACTGGCCCGTCTCGCACGATGTGCGCACCTGGGTCAACAGCGGCCTCATGACGTTCTTCTTCCTGGTCGCCGGGCTGGAGCTGCGCCGCGAGTTCGACATCGGTGAGCTGCGTGAGCGGCGGCGGCTGGCGTTGCCGATGCTGGCCGGGTTCGGCGGCATGCTGCTGCCGATCGGGATCTACCTGGCGATCAACGCCGGGCGGTCCACGGCGGTGGGCTGGGGTGCGGTGATGGCCACGGACACGGCTCTCGCGCTCGGGGCGCTGGCCGTCTTCGGTCCGCGTTTCTCGGACCGGCTGCGGGCCTTCCTGCTGACGGTCGCGGTCGTCGACGACCTGGTTGCGATCGCGGTGCTGGCGATCGCCTACCCGGCGCATTTCTCGCCGACCGCACTGCTCGTCGCGGCCGTGATTTTCGCCGTCGTGGTGCTCGTCCGGGCGTGGGGTCTTCGACACGGCTGGTTCTACGCGCTGCTCGGCGTGGCGGCCTGGGTCGCGGTGTCCGAGTCCGGCGTCGACCCGGTGGTGGTGGGCCTGCTGATGGGGTTGCTGACCTACGCGTACGACCCGGGCCGCAGCGACCTGCAATGGGCGAGCGACCAGTTCCGCCTCTTCCGGGAGCAGCCCACCCCGCAGCTCGCCCGGATGGCACAGGCCGGGCTCACCGCCGCGCTGTCCCCGAACGAACGACTACAGAGCCTCTACCACCCGTGGGCGAGCTACGTGATCGTGCCGCTGTTCGCGCTGGCGAACGCCGGGATCGTCATCGACGGCGAGCTGCTCAGTCGGGCCGTGACGTCGCCGGTCACGCTCGGCGTGGTGGCGGCGTACGTCGTCGGTAAGCCGGTCGGCATCGTGCTCACCTCGTGGCTGGTGACCCGGCTCAGCGGTGAACGGTTCCGGCCGCCGGTCGGCTGGATCGCCGTCGTCGGGGTCGGCACGGTCTCCGGTATCGGGTTCACCGTCGCGCTCCTGATCGCCAGCCACGCCCTGCACGGCCCGGCGCTGGACGAGGCGAAGCTCGGCATCCTCGTCGCGACGGTCGGCGCGTCCGTCCTCACCTGGCTGCTGTTCCGCATCGTCGCGCGGCTGTCGCCGACCCGGCGTGCGCGCGCGCTGCTCGGCATGGCCATGGGGATCGTCGACCTGAAACTTCCGGTGGATCCGGAGCGCGACCACCTGCGCGGCTCGCTCGACGCGCCGGTGACGGTGGTGGAGTACGGCGACTTCGAGTGCCCCTACTGTGGGCAGGCCGAGCCGGTGGTCCGGGAACTGCTGGCCGACTTCGCCAACGTCCGGTACGTCTGGCGGCACCTGCCCCTCACCGACGTCCACCCGCACGCGCAGCTCGCCGCCGAGGCCGCTGAGGCGGCGGGCGAACAGGGCGCGTTCTGGCAGATGCACGACCTGCTGTTGGCGCACCAGGACGCGCTCAACCCCACCGACCTGCTGCGCTACGCCGAGCAGCTCGGTCTGGACCTCGAGGTGTTCCGGGAGCACATGGTCAAGCGGATGGGCGTCGACCGGATCGCCGAGGACGTGGAGTCGGCGGACCTCAGCGGCGTCACCGGCACACCGACCTTCTTCGTCAACGGCCAGCGCCACCACGGGGCGTACGACATCGCCGCGCTCAAGGCGGCGGTGAAGACGGCGTTCACGAGCGCGCGGCTGCAACCCGAGTACCACCGTCGCGAGTCCGGCCAGGGCGGGGACGCGCCTTCGAACTGATCACTATCCATGCGCTCCGACCTGCGTGAATCGTCGACGTCGACGCGCTCTACGATCGCCGGCATGCGGATCGGTCCCCCCGCCGTGACGCCCGCCCTCGACGTGGAATCGCTCCCGCTCACGGCGGACGCCGTGGACGTCTACCAGGATCTTCTGCGGGTCGCGCCGGTGGCGCAGCGGGAGTTCCTGTCCACCGCGTCGCCACGGGCGACCCGTGCGCTCGCCGGCCTGCTGAGCAGCGGTGCCGTGCACCGCGACGCCGCCGGTGTGCTGCACGTCCGGCCACCGCGTACCGCCCTGGAGAACTGGGCCGCGCTGCGGGAGATGGAGGCCGCCCGGGCGCGTGCCGCCGCCGAGACGCTCTCCGGGCTCTACACCGCCGTGCACGGTGCCGGCGCGGCGTTCGTCGAGGTCGTCGAGGGCAAGGACGCCGTCCGCGAGCTGTTCCGCCAGTTGCAGGCGGGCGCCCGCGCCGAGGTGCGCGGTCTGGAACGCGGGCCGTACCTGCGCGACACCACCCGCGTTCCGGAGGAGGTGCAGTACGACGCGCTGCGGCGCGGGCGGCGCTACCGCTGCGTGTACGAGGGCGAGTTGCTGCACGACGAGGCGATGCTGGGCGCGGTGCGGGCCGCCGTCGCCGCCGGTGAGCAGGCGCGCGTCTTTCCCGAGCTGCCCCTGAAGATGATGCTCGCCGACGCCGAGCATGGTCTGGTGGTCCTGCCCCGGGCCAGCGGTGACGAGGCCGACGCGCTGCTGGTGCACCGTTCCCGGTTGTTGGAGGGGTTGTCCGAGCTGTTCGAGGTGTTCTGGCGGCTCGGTGCGCCGATCCACGCCACCGCCGACACCGCCGAGCCGGACGCCGAGCCGACGGTGGCCACGCAGCGGCTGCTCGCGTTGCTCACCGCGGGCCTGACCGACGAGGCGATCGCCCGTGACCTGGGCGTCAGCAACCGTACGGTGCACCGGCGGGTCAGCCGCCTCCAGGAGTTGCTGGGCGCGCGCAGCCGGTTCCAACTCGGCGTGCAGGCCACCCGGCGCGGCTGGTTGTAACTGGCCGGATCCTGCCATGGCGGGTCTTCGTCACGGCGGGACGGCTGCGGCGAAACACTCCTGGGCCAGGGTGAAGCCGTTCGATCAACCGCTGTACGAGAGGACGGGACGATGCCCCATCCCACGACCGGGTCGCGCCACCCACGCCGCGTGCGCCGGCCGGCCGCCCTGCTCGCCGTGACGCTGGTCGCGGCCGCCCTGACTGCCGGCACCCCGGCCAGTGCGGCCACGGCCGCCGAGCCGGACACCGCCGCCCTGGCCGCGCCGCTGGCCACCCAGCGGCTCACCTGGGAGCCGTGCGGGCTGGCCGAGGTCAGCCCCGAGGACGAGGCGAAGCTCGGCCTGTCCTGCGCGACGGTCACCGTGCCGCGCGACTGGCACAACCCGCGCGACGGCAAGACGATCCAGGTCCGGATCAGTCGCACCGCCGCGTCCGGCAGCGACCGCGCGGGCATCCTGCTGGTCAACCCGGGTGGCCCCGGCGGCAGTGGTCTGTCGCTCGCGCCGTACGTGGCGCGGTCCGCGCCCGCCCTCGCCGAGCGGTACGACGTGATCGGCTTCGACCCGCGCGGGGTGGGGCAGAGCACCCCGCTGCTCTGCACGGTGACGTACCGCGACACCGACAACACCAACGACCTGATCACCCAGGCCAACGTGCGCGGGTGCCGCAGCACCGAGCTGACGAAGTACATCACCACCGAGCAGACCACGTACGACATGGACTTCATCCGGGTGCTGTTGGGCGAGCGCAGGCTCAACTACCTCGGCTACTCGTACGGCACGTGGCTGGGCACCTGGTACGCGGCGACGTTCGGCAGCCGGACCGGCCGGATGGTGCTCGACTCGGTGGCGGCGGTCGGCTCGCCGACGCTGCAGGAGACCTGGGACCTGCAACCGTTCACCCGGGACCGGGCGTTCCAGGAGCAGTTGTTGCCGTACATGGCCCGACACGACGACCTGTACGGCCGGGGCAGCGACCCGATGAAGATCCGGGAGATGTTCGAGCGGGCCGGCGGCACCCGGGTCGGCATGGGACCGTTCATGTTCGGCTGGTTCATCCTCGGCGCGCTCTACGACACGCAGAACTACCCGACGGCCGCGGCGGCGGTGAACACGGTCATCCAGTACTACGAGGAGTGGAACGGCTGGACGCCTGAGCAGATCCTCAGCGCCGCGACCGCGAAGCTGCTCGCCGCGCCGGGCATCACGGCCGACGACCGGGCGTACATCGAGCAGTCCCGGGTCGCCGCCCAGGCGGCGCTGAAGACCCAGCGCGACCGGTCCCTGCTGGCCCAGGGCACGGACGAGTACACGTACGACATCGACTACGTCTTCGAGGTGATCCGCTGCCAGGATGGGCAGTGGAACGACAGCGTGGCGCACTGGAACGCGTTCAGCCGCCGCCTCACCCGGGACGCGCCGCTGGTCGCCCCCTACCTGCAGAACCCGCCGGCCTGCGCGTACTGGCCGACCAGCAACCGGATGCCGAAGTTCGACCGCAAGACGTTCCCGAAGGTGCTGATGCTCCAGGACGAACTCGACGTGGCGACCGCGTACGAGGGTGCGCTGGCGGCGTCGAAGAAGCTCCCGGGCGCGTCGATGATCAGCGTCGACAACGAGGGCAGCCACGGTGTCTTCCCGTACTACACCCCGTGCGTGGACGACCCGGTCTACGCCTACCTGCTGGACGGCCGGCTGCCCGCCGAGACGTACACGGGCTGCCAGGCGGTGCCGCTGCCGGGCGAGAGCGCGGTGTTCGAGGTGGGCGGCAAGCTCACCGGTAAGGGCACGGTGAAGACCCGTCTGATCACCGACGACATGCGGGCCGCGAACCGCATGCTCAAGCGGATGCTGCGCACCGAGCCGGGACCGTCGTACCCGGAGTGACGCCGCACGGGGAGCGGGCGGCGACCCGCCGCCCGCTCCCGAGTGGATAGGACGCGGCCTCTTGACTACCGGGCGACATCGGGCCACCATCTGACAACGTTGTCAACCACCCCCGAGCACCTGACAACGTTGCCACCCTGGAGGCGCAATGTCCGAGCCATCGACCGTATCGCGGCGTACCTTCCTCTCCGCCGGAGCGACGCTGCTGGCGTCGGTCGGGGTGACCGCCGTCCTGCCGGACGCGGTGGCCGACGCCGCGCCGCCGGCCGGCGTCCCGTCGACCAGCACCGACCTGGCCAGGTACCGCCCGGTGGCGGTCTCCTCGACCGACTACGCGCCGACGCCCGCCTCGTTCGCCGTGGACGGCCTGCCCCAGGTCGGCGTCCGGGGCAGCGGGTGGCGGGCCGCGAACGGTGATCCCCAGTGGATCTCGGTGGACCTCCAGGCGCAGTGCCGCGTCGAGGCCGTCACCCTGGTCTTCGAGGCGACCCTCGCCGACGGCCCGTTCGACGGCAACTACACCGACACCGACGGCGACGAGATCCTCTCCAGCGCCGCGACGGCGTACCGCATCGAGGTCTCCACCGACGGCCGCGACTGGCGGTCCGTGTACGAGACCACCGACGGCCAGGGCGGCGTGCAGGCGATCAAGCTCCCGCAACCGGTCACCGCGCGCTGGGTCCGGATGACGGTCACCGGGCGGTCGAACAGCAACCCGGTCGGGCTGAACGGCTTGCAGGTCTACGGCGTCGCCCTGTCACCCCGCCCCAAGGCCAAGGGCTGGACGAGCTGGGCGGGGGGCAACACGGGTCGTGCCCCCGAGCTGACCGTGGCCCCGGACGGCACGGTGGCGCTGGAATCCGGCTGGTCGCTGACCATGGACGACTTCGCGGGCACCACCGACGGCGCCGAGCTGTCCCGCGCGGGCGTCGATGTCAGCTCCTGGCTGCCGGCCACCGTGCCCGGCACCGTGCTGGGCACCCTGGTCGAGCAGGGCCACCTGCCGGACCCGGTCGCCGGCTTCAACAATCTGCGCATCCCCGAGGCGTTGTCGCGGCACACCTGGTGGTACCGGCGGGCGCTGCGGCTGCCGCGTGGCCTGGACACCTCCGCCGGCCGCCGGATCTGGCTGGAGTTCGACGGCATCAACCACGAGGCCACCGTCTGGGTGAACGGCGTCCAGGTCGGCAGCGTCAAGCACCCGTTCGCGCGGGCCGCCTTCGACATCACCGACGCTCTCGCGGGTCACCGCGACCACGTCCTGGCCGTGCGGGTCACCCCGATGCCGCACGTCGGCACCCCCGGCGACAAGGGACCCGACGGCCGTACCTTCCTCCAGTCGGCCCACCACTACCTCGACGCGCCGACCTACCTGGCGGTGTCCGGCTGGGACTGGATGCCCGCCGTCCGGGACCGCGTCACCGGCCTGTGGGACCACGTCCGGCTGCGCAGCACCGGCGCCGTGGTCGTCGGTGACCCGCACGTCGAGACCACCCTGCCGCAACTGCCCGACACCGGCACGGCCGAGGTCACCATCCGGGTGCCCGTGCGCAACGCCACGGCCACCGCGACCACCGTCACCGTCCGCGCGGAGTTCGACAGGGTACGCGTCGAGTCCACCGTGACCGTCCCCGCCCACGCCTCCACGACGGTCACCTTCGCGCCGGAGCGCTTCGGGGCGTTGCGCCTCGCCAAGCCGCGCCTCTGGTGGCCCAACGGCTACGGCGAGCCGCACCTGTACGACCTGACGCTCACCGCCACCGTCAAGCGCGTGGTCAGCGACCGGCGTGAGCTGCGCTTCGGCATCCGCCAGTTCGGCTACGACTGGCACCAGCCCGTCGTGATCTCGCCGCCCGGCCAGCCGCCGCTGGACTTCGTCGACGGGGCCGCCACGCAGACCGTCACGTTCGACCGGCAGCACGCCCGGCACGTGCGTATCCAGGCGGGCCAGCGGGCCACCGGATGGGGCATCTCGATGTACGCCCTGTCGGTGGCCGACGGCTCGGGTCCGGACCTCGCGCTGGGCCGCGACGCGACCGCCTCGTCGTCGGAGAACGACACCAACGTGCCCGCCCGGGCGGTGGACGGTGACGTGTCGACCCGCTGGGCCTCGCAGGCCGAGGACGACCAGTGGATCCAGGTCGACCTCGGCGCGGCCGTCGACTTCGACCGGGTCACCATCGTCTGGGAGCAGGCGTACGCCCTGGACTACCGGGTCCAGGTCTCCGCCGACGGCAAGGAGTGGACGGACGTCACGTCGGTCAGCAACGACACGCCGCTGGGCAGCCGCGCCACCCAGGTCGAGACGTTCCCCAGCCGGACCGCCCGCCACCTGCGCGTCCAGACCGGCGCGCGGGCGACGTCCTGGGGCGTGTCCATGTGGACGCTGTCGGTGCAGCGCCAGGCCGAGCCGGACGTCGACCTGGCCCTGGGCCGGACGGCCACCGCGTCGTCGTCCGACGGCGACTCCACCGGGCCGGGCCGGGCCGTCGACGGCAACCCGCGTACCCGGTGGTCCTCGGCGTTCGAGGACAACCAGTGGATCGCCGTCGACCTGGGCGCCCCGGTCGCCTTCGACCAGGTGACGATCGTCTGGGAGCAGGCGTACGCCCGCGACTTCGTTCTCCAGGTCTCCGACGACGGCAAGGAATGGACCGACGTCAAGGCGGTCAGCAACAAGATCACCGAGCTGAAGATCAGCGTCAACGGGGTGCCGGTGTTCGCCCGGGGCGGCAACTGGGGCTGGGACGAGTTGCTGCGCCGGGTGCTGCCGGACCGGCTGGCCGACACGGTCGAGATGCACCGCGACATGAACTTCACGATGATCCGCAACTGGCTGGGCAGCAGCAACCGCGAGGAGCTGTACCGGGCCTGCGACGAGCAGGGCATCCTGGTGTGGAACGACTTCTGGCAGGCCGGCGGCTTCCTGCCCAACCCGCCCGGCTACGTCGACATCGCCGCCGACACGATCCGGCGGTTCCGCCACCACCCGAGCATCGTCGTCTGGTGCGGCGCGAACGAGGGCGACCCGCCGCCGATCGTCGACGCCGGCCTCAAGCAGGCCGTCGCCACCGAGCATCCGGAGATCCTCTACATCCCCAACTCCGCCAGCGGCATCGTGAGCGGACGCGGGCCGTACGGCTGGGTCGACCCGACCACCTACACCGACGCGACGATCTACGAGGCCGACTCGTTCGGCTTCCACACCGAGATCGGCATGCCCGTGGTGTCGGTGGCCGAGAGCATGCGCAACCTGGTCGGCGACGCCCCGGAGTGGCCGATCGGCGAGGTGTGGAACTACCACGACTGGTCGACCATCGGTAACCAGCGCGTCGGCACGTACCAGGAGGCGATCGACGCGCGGCTCGGCGCGTCCGGCTCGCTCGACGAGTTCGCCGCCCGCGCGCAGTTCGTCAACTACGAGAGCCACCGGGCCATGTTCGAGGCGTGGAACGCCAACCTGTGGCGGGACGCCACCGGCCTGCTGCTCTGGATGTCGCACCCGGCGTGGCACAGCACGGTCTGGCAGACGTACGACTACGACCTCGACGTCAACGGCGCGTACTACGGGGCCCGCAAGGGGTGCGAGCCGGTGCACGTCCAGGCCGACCCGGGCACCTGGCAGACGCGGGTGGTCAACCACACGGCGGCGGCGCTCACCGGCGTGACGGTCACCGCCCGCCGGTACGACCTCAACGGCCGGTCGCTGGGCGCCGCCCAACGTCAGCGGGTCGACGTGGCGCGCTCGGCCACCACGCCCGTGTTCACCGTCGCCGCGCCGGACGGCGGTGGCCTGCACCTGGTCCGGTTGGAGTTGCGCGACGGCCGGGACCGGCTGCTCGCCGAGAACACCTACTGGCGCTACGACCGGCCCGAGCAGATGCGGGCGCTCACCACCCTGGCCGGCGCCCGCCTGTCGACGTCTACGAGCGGCGTACGCGTCGTGGACGGCCGGAACACCGTCACCACGACGGTCCGCAACCAGGGCCGTACGGTCGCCGCCATGGTCCGGCTCGCCGTCCGCGACGAGCACGGGAAGCGGATCCTGCCGGCCCGCTACGACGACAACTACCTCTGGCTGCTGCCCGGGGAGACGCGTGCGGTGCGGATCTCCTGGCCGGCCCGGCCGGGCCTGCCCCGCAAGGCCACCGTGACCGCCGAGGCGTACAACGCGGCCTAGCATTGCCCGCTGGGAGGCGGCCGCCGAGGGCCGCCTCCCAGGCCCCCAGTGAGGTGTTGTCATGTCGTTCACCACCCGACCGACCCTGCAGGGCACCTTCGGCATGGTGTCCTCGACGCACTGGCTCGCCAGCCAGTCGGCGATGGGCGTGCTCGAACGCGGCGGCAACGCCTTCGACGCCGCGGTGGCCGCCGGATTCGTCCTGCACGTCGTGGAACCCCACCTGAACGGCCCGGGGGGTGAGGTGCCGGCGATCGTGGCGACCGCCCGGGACCCGCGCCCGATGGTGTTGTGCGGGCAGGGCCCCGCACCGGCCGGCGCGACGATCGCCCACTTCCGGTCCCTGGGCCTGGACCTCGTTCCGGGCGCCGGCCCGCTCGCGGCGGCCGTGCCCGGCGCGGTGGACGCGTGGCTCCTGCTGCTGCGCGACCACGGCACCCGCACCCTCGCCGAGGTGCTGGAACCGGCGATCGGCTACGCCGCCGCCGGCCACCCCCTGGTGGGCGCGGTCGGTGCGACGGTGACGGCCGTGCGGTCGCTGTTCGAGCAGCACTGGCCCACGTCCGCCCAGCTCTGGCTGCGCGGCGGCCGGCCGCCGGTCGCGGGGGAGCGGTTCACCAATCCGGCGTACGCGCGCACGCTGCGCCGACTCGTCGAGGCGGGGCAGGCGGCCGGCGGCGACCGGGAGGCGCAGATCGAGGCGGCCCGCCGCGCCTGGGGTACGGGCTTCGTGGCCGAGGCGATCGACGCGTTCAGCCGTCGGCCGTTCCGCGACTCCAGCGGCCGGGCACACGCCGGACTGGTCACCGGCGACGACCTGGCGGCGTACTCGGCGACCTGGGAAGCGCCCACCACTATCGACTGGCAAGGCTGGACGGTGGCCAAGACCGGGTTCTGGGGCCAGGGTCCGGTGCTGCTCCAGACCCTCGCCGTGCTCGACGCGCTCGACGACGACGGGGCGTACGACACGGCGCGCGCCGCCGGCATCCACGCCCAGGCCGAGGCGCTGACGCTCGCGTTCGCCGACCGGGAGGCGTGGTACGGCGACAGCGCCGACGTGCCCACCACGGCACTGCTCGACCCGGCGTACGTGCGGGAGCGGGCGGCCCTGATCGGCGACCGCGCGTCGCGGGAGCTGCGCCCGGGGAGTCCCGGGGGTGCGCAGCCGCGCCTCCCGGACCACGTCCGGTCCCGGGTGACCCACCGGGTCGACGTGCCGGACCCGACAACGGGCGAGCCGACGGTACGGTCCGACGGGGTGACCCGGGGCGACACCTGCCACGTCGACGTCGTCGACAGGTGGGGCAACATGATCTCCGCGACGCCGAGCGGTGGCTGGTTGCAGAGTTCGCCCACCATCTCCGAGCTGGGGTTCCCGCTGGGCAGCCGGTTGCAGATGTGCTGGTTGCAGGAGGGACTGCCCGCGTCGCTCGTCCCGGGCCGCCGGCCCCGCACCACGCTCAGCCCGACCATGGTGCTGCGCGACGGGCAGCCCGTCCTGGCCTGCGGCACGCCCGGCGGCGACCAGCAGGACCAGTGGCAGCTCCCGTTCCTGCTGCGGCACCTCGTCGGCGGCCAGCACCTCCAGCAGGCCATCGACGCGCCCGCCTGGCACAGCCTCGGCGTGCCGTCGTCGTTCTATCCCCGCGAGTCCGAACCCGGCGTGCTGCTGGTGGAGGACCGGCTCGACGCCGCCGTGGTGACGGCCCTGCGGGCGTACGGGCACGAGGTGCGGCTCGCCGACGCGTGGAGCCTCGGTCGGCTGTGCGCCGTAAGCCGCGACCCGGCCACCGGAGTGCTCGCCGCCGGGGCGAACCCGCGGGGCATGCAGGGCTACGCCTGCGGCCGGTAGCGGCCGCCGGTCAGCCGCCGCGCGCGAACAGCGCGAGGCGTACCCGGTTCGGGCTGTCGGTCTTGGTCATCAGGCTGGTGATGTGGGTCTTGACGGTGGTCACGCCGATGTGCAGCCGCTCGGCGATCTCGGTGTTGGACAGGCCCTCGGCGACCAGGGTGAGCACGTCCTGCTCGCGGGCGGTCAGCCCGTCGAGCTGCCGGGGCGGCGTGACGCGGGTGTGCACCGCGCGCTGGACGAGCCGGCGCAGCACCTCCGGGCTGAACGGGCTGTCGCCCACGGCGGCCCGCCGGATGCCGTCCAGCAGTTCGACCGGGGGCGCGTCCTTGAGCAGGAAGCCGCACGCGCCGGCGCTCAGGGCGGGGTAGAGGTGGTCGTCGTCGCCGAACGTGGTCAGCACCAGCACCCGGGTGGCCGGACGGTCGGCGAGGATGCGACCGGTGGCGGTGATCCCGTCGACGCCGGGCATGCGCAGGTCCATGACGACGACGTCGGGGACGAGCCGCGCCGCGAGGGTGACCGCCTCGCGGCCGTTGTCGGCCTCGCCGACGACCTCGATGTCGGTCTGGGCGTCACACAGCATGCGCAGGCCCGCGCGGATGAGGTGCTGGTCGTCGACGAGCAGGACCCGGATCACGCCGACCCTCCGGTGCTCGCCGGGGCCGCGCGGGGCGCGGGCAGGGTGTTCGGCAGGACCGTCCGCACCCGCCAGCCCGTGCCGGCGGGGCCCGCCTCCAGGTGTCCGCCGAGGACCTCGACGCGTTCGGTCATCCCGGTGACGCCGTGGCCACCGCCGGCCGGCACCGGCGTCGACGCGCGGTCGCCGTCGACACCACCCCCGTCGTCGGTGACCTCCCAGTGCACGGCCCCGTCGCGGACCGCCACGACCAGGTGTGCCCGCGCGGACGTCCCCGCGTGACGTGCCACGTTGGTCAGCGCCTCCTGGGTGAGCCGCAGCACCGCCAATCCCCGTACCGCGTCGAGCGTGCCGATCGCCGCGTCGACGTCGGCCTCCACGCTGATGCCGGCCTGGCGGGCCCGGTCGACGGCCGCGCCGAGCGCCGACGGGAGCGCCGCGGGCTCGATCGCGGTCAGCGAGGCGTCACCGCGTACCCCGTCGGGGTCGCGCAGCACCGCGACCAGCCGGCGCAGCTCCGACAGGGCCGCGCTGCCCGTGCCGTGCACGTCGTCGAACACCTCGCCCACCCGGGGGTCGAGGTCGGTCAGGACGTGCCGGGCCACCCCGACCCGCAGCACCATCGACGCCACGTGGTGGGCGACGACGTCGTGCAGTTCGCGGGCGATGGCCGCGCGCTCGTCGGCGCGCGCCGCGCGGCCCTCCGACTCGCGGCGTCGCTGCTCGGCCAGCGCCCGCTCCAACGCCTGCCGGCCCAACTCCCGGTTGGCCCGGATGACCAGGCCGAGCAGCACCGGGACGCCGACCTCCAGGCCCAGACCGACGACACCGGAGGCGACCTGGCGCAGCGGGTCACCGATGCTGTCGGTCAGGTCGACCACGGCCAGCAGCCCGGCCGCCAGCCAGATCGTGCGGGCGCGACCCGCGAGCATGGTGACCTCGAGCAGGGCCCAGCTCGCGCCCACCTGGTTGATGGTGATGTCGTCGACGAGGCAGATCGCGACCGCCAGCAACGCCGACTGCGCCACCAGGTTGACGACCGGCCGGCGGTACGCCACGAGCGCCACGCCGAACGCGGCCACCGCGAGGGTCCACTGTGTCGACGTCGGCGTGGGCGCGGAGTGGGGCACGAAGAGCAGGTAGCCCAACCCGCTGAGGTCGAGCAGCACCATCCGCACGCGCGCGTCCCGCGCGTCGAACAGCCGCCCCCACCACGCCACGGCCGTCAGCCTAGGTGCTCGGTGTCGACGGCTGCGACGACCGGCCGCCAACGGGACCGGATGCCCAGGTAGGCGGCCAGGCCGAGCGGCCCGAGCAGGATGGTCAGCAGCAGCACCGGAGCCATGACCAGCGCCGGCACCCCCCGTTCCCGGCTGTCCAACCACGCCCAGCGCCCGACGAACAGGTCGAACGCGATCATGTGCGCCCAGCCGGCCGCCGCGCCGTCGGGCGTGCCGAGCAGCTCGCGTACCCCGTCGAGGGTGGGCGACGCGACGGCGGGCAGCACCGTGCCGAACGCCGGCACCACCAGCAGCGCGTAGATCACCACGACCGGCAGCACGATCAGCGGCGATCCGACGATGCGGGCCGTCCACGACCAGCGCGGCAGCAGGATCATCAGCGCCCAGAATGGCGCGGCCAGCGCGAACGTCAGCGGGAACAGCACACCGGTCATGCCGCGAGCGCCAGCTCCGGGCGGCGGCGCGCGAGCACCAGGGCGGTGGCGGTCGCCGTCGCGATCGCCAGAGCCGCGACGACGGCCAGGGTGCGGGCGTCCGGGCGCAGCAGCGGCTGCCCGCGCAGGGCCTGCCAGGTCAACACCATCGTGAGTACGCCGTACGCGGTGCCCGCGACGACCAGCAGCCGGACGCGGGTCCGCGCGTCGAGCCGGGACGCGTACCGGGTCAGCAGGATCGCCAGGATCGGCAGGGCCTGCAGGGCGTGCAGCCCCACGAAGTGCCCGATCCGCAGGTCACCGCCGGTGGTGCTCCAACCGACCACGGGCAGCCCCGGCCCGCCGTCGGCCACGCCCACGCTGTGCGCCCCGGAGACACCCTCGATCGCCGGGTCCGGCGTCCCACGCACCATCGGCACGGCCGCGAGCATACCCAGCAGGGACAGGCCGAGCCCCCACCCGACGGCGGTCGCGGCGACCCGGTCGGGGATCCGCCGGATCAGCAGGACGACCCCGAGGACGAGGTGCGCGGCGAACAGCACCATGATCGCCGCGCCCATCACGGCGAAGAGGGCGGCGTTCAACGGGGTGGTGTCGTTGAAGTGGCTCGTCGTACCCCGGATCACCTGCGCGACGATCACCACCATCTCCACCAGCGACAGCGCGACGATGGTCGCCGCCGCCCACTCCGCGACCCGGCTGCGGCGCGGCAGCAGCGACAGCATCCACGCGAGCGTCGCGCCGTACAGGACGAAGGAGACCGCGAACTTGAACGGCTTGAGCCAGATCGGCGCCCCGGTGAGGACGCGGGGGTCGGCGACGATGCCGACGGCGGCGACGACGGTGAGCACCGCCATCGCGGCGACGAGGAGCATGAGCGGGCGGTTCCACTGTGTCGCCCGACGCAGAATGGTAGTCATGCCTGTAGATGCTCGTGGCCGCCGCGGCCGTACGCGTCCGACCTCGGGCCCCGGTCGCGGCCCCCGGTCGGAGCCCGCCTCCTCCCTGGGTAGGAGGTGGGATCGGGCGCGAACCGACGCCGATGCTGGCACAATGGCCGGCCTGCCGACCGGGGGAGTGACCGTGACGACCAGCGAGGACCGTGTCCAGCCGAACGAGACGACCGTGCCGCTGCTGCCCTGCCCGGCGCCGGAGGAGACCCTGGCGTTCTGGCGTGCCCTCGGCTTCGAGGTGACCTACGAGCAACTGCGACCGTACGTGTACCTGGCGTTCCGGTTCAGCGGGTTCGAGCTGCACTACGGTCCGGCGCCCAAGGACCTCGACCCGACGCGGGAGAAGTCCGGCGGCGCGCTGGTGATGGTCGACGCGGTCGCGCCGTACCACGCGGCGTTCGCCGAGGCGATGCGCCGCGCGTACGGCAAGGTGCTCGTCAAGGGCCTGCCCCGGATGACCCGCTTCCGGGCGGGGGCGTCGCGGTTCAGCGTCGTCGACCCGTCGGGCAACACCATCATCTTCATCCGCCGCGACGAGCCGAAGGACCTGGAGTACGGCGGGTCGAAGGAGCTTGAGGGCCTGGCCCGGGTGTTGGACAACGCGCGGATCCTGCGCGAGTTCAAGACCGACGACCGGGCCGCCTACCGGGCGCTGGACTCGGGGATGCGCCGCCGGGCCGAGGACGCCCCGGTGGTCGAGCAGGCGATGGCGCTCGCCGCGCTCGTCGAGTTGTCGGTGGCGTTGGGCAAGACCGACCGGGTGCCCGAGTGGGGTGCCCGGCTGCGCGCGTTGACCTTGACGGAGTCGGAGCGTACCCAGGTGGCGGCCTATGTCGCGGACCCGGCGCTGCTGGAGCCGTTCTGGCCCGACGCGGGGTGACCGCGTCCGGCCCGGTCAGCGGTTGGCGCTGCGGCGACGGAACAGGAGCGTCACGCCGCCGAGCAGGACGAGCAGCAGGCCGGTGAACCAGTTCATCGCGGTGATCGTGCTGACCGTGCGGGTGGCGATCCCGATGCCGAGAGCCGGCAGGCTCATCCCGAGGTAGGCGATGAGGAACAGCCCGGCCAGGGCCGCACCGCGCCGAGCCGGCACGGCCATCGCCGCGACCGTGCCGACGGCGGCCTTGAACAGCACGCCCGCGCCGACTCCCGCGACCACGCCACCGAGCAGGAACGCGGTCAGGCTCGCGGTGTGCATCCCGACCAGCACGACGGGCACGCCGACGGCCTGCGCCAGCAGTCCGAGTCGTACCTTCGCCGGAGCGGGCAGCCGGGTGGTGAGGCTCTGCGCGACGGCCGCGCCGCCGAACACGGCGAACACGACCGCGCCGGCCAGCGCCCGCGACGGCAGGTGCAGGGCACCGGCGACGAAGCCCGGGGCCACGGAGGTGAACAGGCCGAACACGGCGAACGAGGCGAAGCCGGCGGCGGTCGCCGCCACGTACCCGGCGGGGTCGCCGTGGTCGGCGCTGATCCGCTGCGGCCGGTAGGCGGGCCGGACCGGCCGCTCCGGCACGGTCTCCGGGGTCGCCGCGACCGCCACGAGGCTGACCGCCAGCAGCACGGCGAACACCAGGTACGGGGTGCGCAGCGGCGCGTGGACGTACTGGGCGAGGACGCCCGCGACCAGCGCGCCCACGCCGAGGCCGCCGATGTTCGCGGCGGTGGAGACCACCTCGAAGCGTTGCCGGGACGCGTCGGGGCGGTGCGCCGCGTGCAACTCCTGCAGGTACGCGGTGGCGGTAGCGGTGATCATGCCGATGCCCAGCCCGCTCACCAGGCGGGCGACCAGCAGCACCGGCAGGGACGCGTCGCCCAGGAACAGCGCGGCGGCGACCAGTTCCAGGGCCAGCGCCGGGATGAGGATCTTCTTGCGGCCGACCCAGTCCGACACGTGCCCGACGAGCAGCAGGCTGATCACCACACCCACCGCGTACGCCGCGAACACGATCGTGACCGTGAACGTGGAGAAGCCGTCCCGCGCCATGTAGAGCGGGTAGAGCGGGGACGGCACGGTGCAGAACGCCATCGCGGTGAGGAACGCCAGGGCGACCGCCCAGAAGCCACGGCCATGACGGGACGATCCTTCGGTACGCCCGGCCGGGGCGACGGGCTGGCGGGAGGGCAGGGTCGTTGACGACATGAGCCCACTGTCACCCCAGCCGATCATCACGTCCAACGAAAGTTGACGCTAGTCACCATCGCTGCGAGTGATACTTGGCGGCGTGGAACTGCGTCAACTCGAGTACTTCGTCGCGGTGGCCGAGGAGCAGAACTTCACCCGCGCCGCCGCCCGCCTGCACGTCGTCCAGTCCGCCGTCTCGGCGGCCGTGAAGACGCTGGAACGCGAACTGGGCGCACCGTTGCTGGACCGCAACTCCAAACGCGTACTCCTGACCGACGCCGGTGTCGCGCTGCTGCCCCGCGCCCGCATCGCCCTCGACGCGGCCCGCGACGCCCGCGACGCGGTCGCCGAGGTGCACGGCGGCCTGCGGGGCACCCTGCGCATCGGCACGATGACCTCGACCCGGCTCCTGCACCTGCCGGCCCTGCTCGGCGAGTTCCACCGTCGGCATCCCGGGGTGCTGCTGCACACCAGCGTCGCGCCGTCCGGTTCCCAGGGGCTCATCGACGCGCTCACCGAGCGCCGGCTCGACCTCGCGTTCGTCTCGCTGCCCGGCACGCCACCGGCGCAGATCCACCTCACCGAGCTGGCCCGGTCGGTGATCGACCTTGTCGTGCCGGACGGTCACCCGCTCGCCGCCCGCGAAGCGGTGTCGCTGCGCGACCTCGCCGGCCTCGACTTCATCGACTCCCCGATCGGCTACGGCAACCGCGCCGTCACCGACCGGGCGTTCGCCACCGCCGGCCTGTCCCGGCGCGTCACCATCGAGATCCCCGACATCGCCACCGGCGCCGACCACGTCCGGCACGGGCTCGGTATCGCGCTGCTGCCCCGCTTCGTCGTCGCCGACGCTCCCGGCGTCCACACCCTGACCGTCACCGACGCCGACCTGGACTGGACCGCGTCGCTGGCCACGCCCGCGGACCGCCCGGTCGGCGCCGCCGCCCGCGCCCTCATCGCTCTGACCGGCGAGTTCCTGCCCTGATCCGTGCTGCGGGGCGGATGCGCCCCGCAGCACGCGGATCAGAAGGGCCACCGCTCGGCGGACCCGGCCTCGATCAGCGGGATCATCGCGAACGCGGCGTCGGACAGCCCGCCGAAGGTGTGCCGCGTGGTCGCCGTCGACGTGTGCCCGACCCGGTATCCGGCCAGGTTCCAGGTGTACACGGGCACCTCCGCCGGCACTGCCGCGACGACGTCCGCCGATCCGTGCCAGTGGGCCTGCTCGTCGGTGAGGATGATCAGCCGGTCGTGTGTGCCGAAGTGCTCCCGGACGGCCTTCTCGGTGTCGGTTCCCCGGCCGAGGAAGTAGCCGCCCTCCTTGAACCGCCGCACCGCCGCGAGGACCGACTCACCCGCCACCGCGGGGAACACCCGGCTGTCGTCGGAGAACGACACCACGGTGGCCGCCTGCGCGCGGGCGGCCAGCGCGAGCCCGAACACCGTGGCGGCGTCCCAGCAGCGCAGCGTGCCGTCCTTGCTGAACGTGCTCTGCATCGAGCCGGACGTGTCGATGAGGATCAGCGTCCGTCCGTCCAGCGCGGGAACGTTCGCCAGGGCGTGCTGCAAGGCCTTCTCCAGCGGGTACGCCCACCGCAGGCTCGGCGTCGCGTTGTACGCCGACAGGAAGCGCATCGGCAGGACCCGCGAACCCGCCACCCGCGCCGGGTCGGCGAGCGTGGCCGCCACCGTCTCCGCGACGGCGTCGCTGACCCCGGCCTGGTCGAAGTTGCGCAGGTTACGCAGCAGCGCCAGGTAGCCCATGGTCGGGATGACGGACTCCCACGCGGCCGCGTCCATCGCGCTCTGCCGCCAACCGGCCAGGGCCTCCCACGTCATGCCGGCCGCGTCCAGCACGGCCGGGTCGAGGACCTGCCCGCGCTGCTCGACCGGCATCGCCATGAGCGCCTCCCGCGCGCTGAGCATCCGCAGGGACTCCGGGATCGGGTTGTCCCGCTGGTGCCGGCGATCCAGCGCGTGCCGGAAGAGGTCACCCTGGCGCTCATCCCTGGCGACGGGGTGGGTCAGGTCGAGGACGTCACCGAAGCGCACCTGGCGGCCGACGGTGTCGTACTTGAGCAGGCTCCGCTCGGTGTAGAGCCGGACCGCCGCGTCGGCGATGCCCCGCTTCACCGGCTTGGGCAGTGCCCGGCCGTGCCGAGCCAGCCAGTACGCGAGCGCCTCACCCGGCTCGTCGGCCCGCTGCAACGCCGCATCGACGACCGCGCGTGAACCCGGGATACCCGCCGCCACCTGCGCTCGGGCACCTTCGAGGGCCGCCACCACGGATGCCGAGCGCATCATCGCGCCGGTCCGGAGCCACCCCACGAACCGGCCGAACCAGTCGGGATCAGCGACGGCCACGGTGGCGACCAGGTCCCGGAAACGGGCGTCCCGGTCGGTCGAGCCCTCGTAGAAGGTGGCCTCGCCGACCATGTTCGAGACACCGAGCAGGAACAGTTCGAGGCGCGGCTCGCGGACGAAACCGGGCGCGCCCTCGGCGGTCACCGACCGCTGCCGGCTCGTACGCAGCTTGAGGTTGAACTTGGCCATGACGTCCCCCACGTCGGTCGGCCGAGAAGGCGCCACCACACGCACACCCGAGATCGAAGTCGGCGACGGAACAGTCCGCCGTTCTGTCCGTTGAACTACCCACCCGAAGGCGTCGGGGGATTCGAACCCCCATCTGCGGATCCCGAAGTAACCGTTGCCTGCGCACCGGGTGTGCGTGTGGTCGCGCTTCCCGAGATCGAGGTCGGCGACGGAGGGTCCTTCACCGGGGCCGGAGCCCCTCCAGATGTAGCCGTCGCCTACGCACCGGGATGTGCGGTCAGAACCGTAGCGGCGGAGGTGGCGGGCGGGCAATGGAGTTTGTGATCTCGTGATCAGCGCCCTCCGTACGCGCCGCACGCCCGAGATCGAAAGTGGACACGGCGTTTTGCGGGCTCGAACCGCAGGCCCTTGCCGGACCATCACCAGAAGTAGCCGTATCCGTCGCACCGGGCGTGCGGCGAGCGCACCTCCCGAGATCGAAGCGACGACGGCGACCGGCCCTCGCGGGCCAAGGTGACCTGGGCCGCTGGTCGACGCCACCCGAAGTGGCGGTAGGATTCGAACCTACGTCTCCCCGTTTGAAGCGGAAGTAGCCGTTGCCTGCGCACCGGGAAGTGCCCCACGACGGTAGGCCCGCGTCGCCGCGCCGGCAAACTCATTTCGCAGCCAGGTCGAGGGAGCCACGTGGCTACAGCATCGCCAGCGGCACGAGCTGCACGGTGTCGACGCCGTCGAGTTCCCTCAGCTCGGTCACTCCCGCGCCCTTCTTGTCCAAGGGCATCTCGAACCGCCAGGACTCGTGTCCCATCTGCGGATCGAGCTGCGTGGTCAGGTCGCCCTTGCCCTGGCAGCGCTCACGCAGACGTTCGTACGCGGCGGCCCGGTCCTCGAAGTGGACCGACCGTGCGGTCGGCAGCGCCCGTACCGCCTGCTCCACGGCGGTCCGCTGCCCATCGGTCGTGGACGGCTTCAGCCGGACGACGATCCCGATCCGCGACGGCAGGGGCTCGACGTCCGCGACCTTGAGGACGACATCCGTGACGCCCGCGACGTCGGCCATCACCAGCTCGACCGCCTCGGCGATCGGCGCGTCGGTGACCGTGGCGTGGAACAGTTCCGGCACGTACTCCGGTTTGATCTTCGCCAACAGGTCGGGGCTGTCCTTCAACGCCTCCTTCTCGCGCGCGTACGCCTGCTCGCGGTTCTCGAAGGTCACCTGTTCGACGCTGGGCATCGACCTCAGCCGCTGTTCCACGGTGGTCTTCCGGTCCGCCGTGATGTCCTGATGCAGAAAGACGGTCAGGGTGACCTTCGTGAACTCCGCGGGCTTCGGGGGCTTCGGGGGCTTCGCGGTGCAGGCGGATACGCCGAGCAGGAGGACCAGTGCCAGGGGTGGTGCGAGGCGACGCATGGGCGGAGATCGTAACGATCATTTGCCAGCGCCGCTGTCCGGGATCGGTGAGAGCGTTCATTGTGCTGCGGCGTGAGCGCTGTGCACATTCTGAGCACCGGGGGTGCCTGACCGGAACGTGGATCAGGCGTCCCCGAGGTGCATCGACAGCACCGCCGCGGTGGAGGCCGCCAGCTTCCGGTCGAACACCTCGTCGCGCGGGACGAACACCATGGCCTGCCCCTCGCCGAGCACGACGTCCTCCTGCCGCGCGGTGGTGGCGCCAAGGAACACGTGCACCGTGACCGTGTGCGGGAAGTCGGCCTCGTACGGACGTGGACCGCTCCACAGCGGGTGCAGCTCACCGGCTGTCAGACCGGTCTCCTCCAGCAGTTCGCGGTGGGCGGCCTGCTCGGGCGACTCGCCGGGCTCAAGGTGGCCGCCGGGAAGGCTCCACTGGTTCGGCGAGACGGGCGCGTGCTCGTCACGATGCTGCATGAGCACAGCCCCGGACGGATCGACGAGCAGGACGAGGGCGACGTCGTAGGTGGCCACCACCGGACCGTCTCACCTTTCCCGGCCCCTGTCACGCCGGTCACCCGCTTCGGCTGCCCGTAAACGGGCCGCTGTCAGGCCGGCGGTGTGGCCCGTTCCGGAGGGCCGCGTCGCCCGCGCACCGTGTCCTCGGCGGCGAGCGCCGCGAGGACGAGCGTCGTGAACGCCAGCGGGACCTCCGGCGGCAGCTGGACCACCACGGGAGACAGGGCGGCCAGGACGAGGATGGCGATCAACCGGGGTACGGTCACCCGGCCGAAGATCACGTATTCGAAGCCGACCCGGCCCAGCAGGAACAGAGCGGGACCGCCGATGATGGCGGCGATCCAGGGCGGTGGCGTGTGCCCGGCTGGACGGTCCATGGCCAGCGTGAAGCCGACCGCGGCGAGGATGGTCCCGGCGACCATGGTCATGTGGGCGTACGCCGACCACTGGCTGAGCCGGTGGGGGTCGCGGGCGGCGCTGATGGCCGGCCCGAGCTGGCTCCCCGCCTGGTAGACGTAGAGCCGCCACATGAGTGCGGCGCTGGTGAAGGCCAGGACGAGCGCGATCGTGCGCCGGGGCGTGAACCCGTACGAGTTGACGTTGGTGAAGGTCATGCCCATGGCCAGGACGATCTCCCCGAGGGCGATGATGAAGACCTGCCGGTAACGCTCGGCGATGTGGGTGGCGGTGATCTCCAGGGCCGGTCCCCGCTCGTGACCGAACTGGCGCGGGGTGGGCCAGCGTAGCGCCGCCGCGAAGTAGTCCACGGTCAGCGCCCCCAGCCACAGGATGCCGCGGGCCCAACCGTGGACGAATGCTCCGGGGATCCACAGCAGCGTCGAGATCAGGGACCAGAACCGGGCCCGCAGCACGTGGTTCAGTACGGGCGTGCTGCGGGCTGCCCGTACGATGAACAGGAAGCGCCCGAAATTGATGAGGGCGAAGGTGGCGGCGAAGAACGGGCCGTTTCCGTGGAACCCCTCGGGCACCTGGATGGCCATCAGGAAGACCCCGAACATGACCAGCACGACGTACCACTGGACCGACGCGTGCTGCGGGTCGAACTGGTCGGTCATCCACGCGGTCAGGATCCAGACCCACCACAGCGCCAGCAGCAGTACGAGCGCCTCGAACCCACCCTCCAAGGTGAGGTCGTCGGCCAGCAGGTGAGTGAGCTGGGTCAGGGCGAAGACGTACACCAGGTCGAAGAAGAGCTCGATGAACGCGGGCTGCTTCGGAGCCGCCCGATCGCGCAGCAGTGGCCGCGGCGGTGCGTTGCGAGTCATCGCACTCATCACAGCACCCAGGCTGGTCTTCGTAACCTGGATCCGCCACACTCCCCGGTATGCGTGATCGTTCTCGCCGGTGGGCGTGGCTCAACGTGCTCGGTGTCGGGCTGATCCTCTATCTCGCGGTGCTGCGGACCCTGGTCCGCACCCAGAACCCGAACTTCGTGCCGGCGTTGATCCTGCTCGGCGCGACCCTGGCACCCCTGACGTTCCTGACGTTCGCCCAGGCCCGTACCGGGCGGTGGCAGGTGCCGGCGTCGGTGCTGGTGACGTCGGCGTTCTTCGGCGGGGTGATCGGCACGGTGGTGGCCGGCACCCTGGAGTACGACACCCTGCGCGGCCTCGGCACGCTGCCCATGCTGTTCGTGGCACTGATCGAGGAGTCGGCCAAGCTGATCGTCCCGGTGGTGCTGTTGTTCACGGCTCTGGCCCAGCACCGTCGCCGGGTGCCGTCCGACGGTCTGGTCATCGGCGTGGCCGCCGGCATGGGCTTCGCCGCGCTGGAGACCATGGGGTACGCCTTCACCGCCCTGCTCAGCTCGAAGGGCAACATCGGCGCGGTGGAGCAGACCCTGTTCATCCGGGGCCTGACCGCGCCCGCCGGGCACACTGCCTGGACCGGGTTGACCGCCGGGGCGCTGTGGGCGCTGCTGGCCACTCCGAGCGTCCGCCGGCTGTTCGGGTTCCTCGGCACCTTCGTGGGTGTCGTCGTGCTGCACACCCTCTGGGACACCTTCACCGGTTCGTTCGTCTTCGTGGTCGTGGCGCTCGTCAGCATCGGCTGGCTCGTCTGGGAGCTGCGCCGCTACCGGACCTTCGGCGACCACCTGGCGCTGGAGCATCCGTAGCCGACGACCCCGCCCACCATGCCTCCCTCGGCCGCCGCGACCCGGCCGGGGGAGGCATCGCTCTGCTGATCCCGCTGCGGCGGGCCGGACCGCTCATTTACTGTCGGAGTGTTCACGCTTTGTGACTTTCGTCGGGAAGGTGCAGCGATGGGGGTGCGCCGCTGGATCGGGAGCTGGCCGCTCTATCGCCAGCTCGCGGGCACCGACCCGCTCGGTCGGGGTGCCGCCGCCAAGTCGGCCCGATCCCTGTCGTTGACCGCCCGTACCGAGACGGCCGATTCTGTGGCGCGGTCGGTGTGTCCGTACTGCGCGGTGGGGTGTGGTCAGCGGGTGTTCGTGGCCGATGGTCAGGTCACGCAGATCGAGGGTGATCCGGACAGTCCGATCTCGCGGGGCCGCCTGTGTCCCAAGGGGTCCGCGAGCAAGAGCCTGGTGACGAGTCCGCTGCGTCAGACGACGGTCCGCTACCGCCGGCCGTACGGCACCGAGTGGGAGGACCTGGACCTCGACACGGCGCTGAACATGATCGCGGACCGGGTCCTGGCGGCCCGGGACGAAACCTGGGAGGACCGCGACGACGAAGGGCGGCCGCTGAACCGGACGTTGGGGATCTCCAGTCTGGGTGGGGCGACGCTGGACAACGAGGAGAACTACCTCATCAAGAAGTTGTTCACGGCGATGGGGGCGTTGCAGATCGAGAACCAGGCGCGTATTTGACACTCCGCCACCGTCCCCGGTCTGGGGGCCAGCTTCGGTCGTGGCGGCGCCACCCAGTACCAGCAGGACCTGTCGAACTCCGACGTGATCATCATCCAGGGTTCGAACATGGCCGAGGCGCACCCGGTGGGCTTCCAGTGGGTGATGGAGGCCAAGCGTCGGGGCGCGAAGGTGTTCCACGTCGATCCGCGCTTCACGCGCACGAGCGCGCTGGCGGACGCGTACCTGCCGATCCGGGCGGGCACGGACATCGCGCTGCTGGGTGGGGTGATCCGCTACATCCTCGACAACGAGCTGGACTTCCGCGAGTACGTCCTCGCCTACACCAACGCCGCCACCATCGTCGGCGAGGATTTCCGGGACTGCGAGGACATGCACGGGCTCTTCTCCGGCTTCGTCGAGGAGAACGCCAGCTACGACCAGAGCAGCTGGCAGTACGAGGGCGCCCCGGAGAACATCTCCACCCGCGACACCGAGACGCAGCGGGAGACGGCGGCCGGGCTGGAGCACGAGTCGCACGGCGCGCCGGTGGGCGGGCAGACGCAGCGGGACGAGACGTTGCAACATCCGCGCTGCGTCTACCAGATCCTGAAGCGGCACTACGCCCGCTACACCCCCGAGATGGTCGAGCGGGTCTGCGGCATCCCGCAGGAGAAGTTCCTGGAGTTGGCGCGGGCGTGGACCGAGAACTCGGGCCGGGAGCGCACCGGGATGCTCGTCTACTCGGTGGGGTGGACGCAGCACAGCGTCGGGGTGCAGTACATCCGGGCCGGGGCGATCATCCAGTTGCTGTTGGGCAACATGGGCCGCCCGGGTGGCGGGGTGATGGCGTTGCGCGGGCACGCCAGCATCCAGGGCTCGACCGACATCCCGACCCTGTTCAACCTGCTGCCGGGCTACCTGCCCATGCCCCACCACGCCGACCACCCGACCCTCGACGAGTGGATCAACAGCATTGCCCATCCCGAGCAGAAGGGCTTCTGGGGCAACGCGCGCGCCTACGGGGTGAACCTGCTCAAGGCGTACTGGGGTGATGCGGCCACCGCCGACAACGACTTCTGCTACGGCTACCTGCCCCGGATGACCGGCGACCACGGCACGTACCAGCAGGTCCTGGACATGATCGACGGGAAGGTCAAGGGGTACTTCCTGCTCGGCCAGAACCCGGCGATCGGTTCGGCGCACGGCCGGGCGCAGCGCCTCGGGATGGCGAACCTCGACTGGCTCGTCGTGCGGGACCTGTTCATGATCGAGAGCGCGACCTTCTGGCAGAACGGTCCGGAGATCGAGACGGGCGAGATAGTGCCCGCGGAGTGCCGGACCGAGGTGTTCTTCCTCCCGGCCGCGTCGCACGTGGAGAAGGAGGGCACCTTCACCCAGACCCAGCGGCTGTTGCAGTGGCGGGAGAAAGCCGTCGAGCCACCGGGCGACGCCCGCTCCGAGCTGTGGTTCTTCTACCACCTCGGTCGCATCATCCGGGAACGCCTCGCGCGCTCGACCCGCCCCCGCGACCGGGCGCTGCTCGACCTCACCTGGGACTACCCCACGCACGGTCCGCACGCGGAGCCGAGCGCCGAGGCGGTGCTGCGCGAGATCAACGGGTACGACGTGACGACCGGCCGACCGTTGGCGAGCTACACGGAGATGACCGACGACGGCTCCACGGCGGGTGGCTGCTGGATCTACACGGGCGTGTACGCCGACGGCGTCAACCAGGCCGCCCGCCGAAAGCCCGGCGCGGAACAGTCCCTGGTGGCGCCCGAATGGGGTTGGGCCTGGCCGTCCAACCGGCGCATCCTCTACAACCGCGCCTCCGCCGACCCGGACGGCCGGCCGTGGAGCGAGCGCAAGAAGTACGTCTGGTGGGACGCGGAGAAGGCCGAGTGGACCGGCCACGACGTGCCGGACTTCGAGAAGACCAAACCGCCGTCGTACCGGCCCGCACCGAACACCTCGGGCGTCCCGGGCATCGCGGGCGACGACCCGTTCATCCTGCAGGGCGACGGCAAGGGCTGGCTCTACGCGCCCAGCGGCATCCTGGACGGGCCGCTGCCCACCCACTACGAGCCCGTCGAGTCGCCGGTGCGTAACCCGCTCTATCGCCAGCAGGCCAACCCGACCCGCAAGGTCTACACCCATCCGATCAACAACCTCAACCCGAGCCCACCGGAGCAGCACAGCGACGTCTTCCCGTACGTCTTCACGGTCAGCCGGCTCACCGAGCACCACACCGCCGGTGGCATGAGTCGGACCGTGCCGCACCTCGCCGAGCTGCAACCGGAGATGTTCGTGGAGGTGTCGCCCGAACTGGCCGTGGACCGGGGACTGACCCACCTGGGCTGGGCGCACCTGGTCACCACCCGCGCGGCCATCGAGGCACGGGTCCTGGTGACCGACCGCGTGACGCCCCTGCGGGTGGACGGTCGGATCCTGCACCAGGTGTGGCTGCCGTACCACTTCGGTTTCGAAGGGCTGGTCACCGGCGATTCGGCGAACGACCTGTTCGGCATCACCCTCGACCCCAACGTCCTCATCCAGGAGAGCAAGGTCGGCACCTGCGACCTGCGGCCCGGTCGGCGTCCGCGAGGTCAGGACCTGCTGGACCTCGTCGTCGACTACCGGCGGCGGTCGGGCGACCTGAGCCACCGTTACCCACCGCTGGTCACGACGGACGTCGCCGACAGCAGCAGCGACCAGGAGGACTGAGCGATGCCGCACGCCAACGCCCTGTACGGGCCGCTGGATCCGGCGCCGGACGCGGGGTACGTGGACGCGCCGCAGCGGATGGGGTTCTTCACCGATACGAGTGTGTGTATCGGGTGTAAGGCGTGTGAGGTGGCGTGCAAGGAGTGGAACGGCGTTCCGGAGGGTGGTTTTGATCTGTTGGGGATGTCGTACGACAACACGGGGGCGTTGACGGCGAACTCGTGGCGGCACGTGGCGTTCGTCGAGCAGCCGCGCCCGGTCGGTGCGACCACCCCGGCGTTCGCCGGCTATCCGGACGGGCCGGCGGTCAGCCCGGCGACGGCTGCCGTCGGGGCGCGGACCGACGCCGACACCCGCACGGACCCGGGCCTGCCACCTGGCTCGCCGGGCGCGGCCACCCGCATGTCGGGCGGCCCGGAGTTCCTGGGTATGCCGGGTGCCCGGCCGCCGGGGCGGGACACCGGGGTGGAGGGTCGCAGTGATTTCCGTTGGTTGATGATGTCGGATGTGTGTAAGCACTGCACGCATGCGGCTTGTTTGGATGTGTGTCCGACGGGGTCGTTGTTCCGGACGGAGTTCGGGACGGTGGTGGTGCAGGAGGACATCTGTAACGGGTGTGGGTACTGCATTTCGGCGTGTCCGTACGGGGTGATCGATCAGCGTCGGGGTGATGGTCGGGCGTGGAAGTGCACGCTGTGCTACGACCGGTTGGGTGCGGGGATGACTCCGGCGTGTGCGCAGGCGTGTCCGACCGAGTCGATCCAGTACGGGCCGCTTGACGAGTTGCGGGAGCGGGCCGCTCAGCGGGTGGCGACTCTGCACGGGCGGGGTGTGCCGCAGGCCCGGTTGTACGGGCACGACCCAAACGATGGTGTGGGTGGTGACGGGGCGTTCTTCCTGCTGTTGGACGAGCCGGAGGTGTACGGGCTGCCGCCGGACCCGGTGGTGACCACCCGGGACCTGCCGGCCATGTGGAAACACGCCGGCATCGCCGCATTGACGATGGCCGCCGCCACCGTGGTCGCGTTTCTCGGCAGGCGGCCATGACCGACGCGACGCCACCGGTGGGCGGGCGGTTCCGCGCGTACCAGGCCCACCTCGACCGGCCCGACGGGCGGCGCGGGCGCGGGCACGGCGGCGAGCAGTTGACCGTGCCGCCGGCCGACTTCAGCTCCTACTACGGCCGGCCGATCCTCAAGGCACCGGTGTGGAAGCGCGACATCGCCGGCTACCTGTTCACCGGTGGCCTGGCCGCCGGAGGCGCCCTGATCGGCGCGGGCGCCCAACTGACCGGACGCCCCGAGCTGCGCCGGGTGGGCCGCTGGACGGCTCTCGGGGGCATCGTCGCCAGCGCGTACCTGCTGGTGCACGACCTCGGTCGGCCGGGGCGGTTCCACCACATGCTCCGGGTCGCCAAGCCGACCTCGCCCATGTCGATGGGCACCTGGATCCTCACCGCGTTCGGCCCGGCCGCCGGGGTGGCCGCGATCGCCGAACTCGCGCCGCGGCTGCCGCAGCACGGGGTGTTGGGCCTCGCCCGTCGGCTGGCGCCCGGCGTCGGTGACGTCGCCGGTCTCGCCGCGGCGGCCACCGCCCCGGCGCTGGCCACGTACACCGGGGTCCTGCTCGCGGACACCGCCGTACCGGCCTGGCACGACGCGTACCCCGATCTGCCGTTCGTCTTCGGCGGCAGCGCGCTCGTCGCGGCCGCCGGGGTGGGTCTCATCGCGGCGCCCGCCGCGCAGACCGCCCCGCTGCGGCGGCTCGCCGTCGCCGGTGCGGCCATCAAGCTGGTCGGCGGTCACCGGATGGAGCGGCTGCCGGTCACCGGCGAGCCCTACCGCAGCGGGCACAGCGGGCGTCTGGTCCGGGCGGGCAACGTGTTGATCAGCGTCGGCGCGGTCGCCGCGCTGCTCTCCCGACGCAGCCGGCTCCTGTCGATGCTCTCCGGCGCGGCCCTGGTGGCCTCGTCGGTGGCCACCCGATTCGGGATCTTCGAGGCCGGCTCGGTGTCGGCGCGCGATCCGAAGTACACGGTCGTACCCCAGCGGGAACGCCTCGCCGACGGCGGCCCGGCGGCGGACGGCGCGGACCGGCCCGCGCGGTGAGCGCCGGCCGCCTCAGCCCGTGAACAGCTTCGCGGCCGTGCTGAGGGTCTCGACGATGCCGTAGCCGAGCAGCACCGCGACGAGCAGCCACGACAGCCAGAGCCGCCCGGTCTGGTCGCCGACGTGTTCGGGCACTGGTGGCCTGCTCTGCGGGCCGAGGGCGACCGGCTCGGTGACGCTGGCCTTCGCCACCGGCGAGGTCGACCCCCGGTCCGGCTCGTGGAACCGGTCGGGAACGGCGCGGACCAGGAGGTTGGCGATGAAGCCGATGGCGAGCACGCCGACCATGGTGAACAGCGCGGGCCGGTACGCCGACGCGGTGAGGGTTCCGGGCTTGCCCTGGGTGTCGAGGATCCGGTTGACGATCAGCGGGCCGGCGACGCCCGCCGCCGACCAGGCGGTCAGGAGTCGCCCGTGGATCGCGCCGACCTGGAAGGTCCCGAAGAGATCCCGCAGGTACGCGGGCATGGTGGCGAAGCCGCCACCGTAGAACGAGATGATCAGCGCGGCGATCAGCACGAAGAGCGCCGTCGCCGCGTGCCCGGCCACCGCGAGCAGCGCGTAGAGCACCATGCCGACACCGAGGTAGACCAGGTAGATCGGCTTGCGGCCGATCAGGTCGGACGTCGTCGACCAGACGAACCGGCCGGCCATGTTGAACAGCGACAGCACCCCCACGAAGCCGGCCGCCGCCGACACCGACACGGCGGTGGACCCGTTGTCCCGGAAGAAGTCCTGGATCATCGGGCTGGCCTGCTCCAGGATGCCGATGCCCGCCGTGACGTTGCAGAACAGCACGATCCACAACAGCCAGAACGAGCGGGTGCGTACGGCGTTGGCCGCGGAGACGCTCGCTCTCGTCACCAGCGGCCGGGTCGCGACCCGATCGGGGTCGAACCCGGCGGGCCGCCAGTCGGGCGGCGGCACCCGCACGTTGAACGGACCGAACATCATGATCACGAAGTAGCCGATGCCGAACGTGACGAACAGGCCCACGAGGGCGGACCCCGACGCCACCGCCGCCGGGTTGGCCGGGTTGTAGTCGGCGTCGTAGAGCGACAGCAGTTGGCGCGCGAGCGGACCGGCGACCAGAGCGCCACCGCCGAATCCCATGATCGCCAGGCCGGTGGCGAGTCCCGGCCGGTCCGGAAACCACTTGATCAGCGTGGAGACGGGCGAGATGTAGCCGATGCCCAGCCCGATACCACCGATGACGCCGTAGCCGAGGTAGAGCAGCCAGAGCTGCTGGGTCGCGATGCCGAGCGCGCCGACCAGGAAGCCGGTGGCCCAGAAGCACGCGGAGACGAACATCGCCCGCCGAGGGCCGTTGCGCTCGACCCACCGGCCCCCCACCGCCGCCGACGAGCCCAGCATGACGATGGCGATGCTGAAGATCGCCCCGATCGCCGTCTGACTCGTGTCGAAGTGGGCGATGAGCGAGTTCTTGTAGACGCTCGTCGCGTAGACCTGACCGATGCACACGTGGACGGCCAACGCCGCGGTCGGGATGAGCCAGCGGCTGTATCCCGGGGGAGCGACGGTGTGTCGGGGGTCGAATACCGACAGCATGGGCTCCGCACCTCCTGCGGCCGAGTGGGCAGGCGGCGGGCGCGTCCGGCGTTCGCCGTTGATCGGCTGTGGTTTCACGTTACGTGCTGGCCGGGCGCCGCTCTCGGATACCGGAAAACGCGCCGATCCCGGATCGGGGCGGCCGGGCCCTGCTGAAAACCTGCCCACGTCAGGCAGCAGTCAGGCGCGGGCGATCCGTGGGTCCTGCCGGTCGGTGAGCCGCAGCCCGACACCACGGACCACCTCGATCGTGGCGGCGGTGCCGAGGTCCCGCAACTTGGGGCGCAGTCGCTTCACCAGGGACTGGACATCGGCCCTGCGCGCGCGCCCCTCGTCGTGCCAGACCGACCGGTGCAGCTCGGCGTAGCTCCACACCCGGACCGGCTCGGTGGTCAGGCAGATCAGCAGGTCGTGCTCCAACCGGGTCAGGTCGACCTCGCGTCCCCCGTACCGGGCGGTGGCGCGACCCGAGTCGACGACCAGGGCGGGGTCGGGCTCGTGGGTGGGCCTACGGACCGGTGCCGGCTCGCCCGGCGGCCCGGGCCGCTGTTGCGGCGCCCCGATCAGCCGGCGCAGCTCGTCGAGGTCGGCCACCAGCAGCAGCGGCGCGACGCCGTCGAGGCGCTCCGCGAGCCGGATGCGCTCACGCGGTGACGGCGTCACCGCGATCAGCAGCGGGAACTCCTCGTCGGCCGGGTCGCCCCCGGCCAACGCCGCGTCGTCGGTCTCGGCCACCGCACCGCCTGGAATTGATGGGCATCCCTGCCCATTCATCGTCATCGTCCTGACAGTGTTTGGCAAGCGCGTCGCCAGCAGGGCAACCGGTAGCGACAAGATGCTCACAGCAAGTTCTTGATCGTCCTTTCCTCTCGATCATAGTGTCCACTCGGGCAACCGGCGTGACCCGCGCGGTGCATGGGGGAGGCATGAGGGGTCCGTTCGCTCGGTTCCGTCGAGTGGATCTCGCGCACTTCTCGCATGGCCCACGTACACCCCTGGGTCGTTCTGAGAAAGGCGGCACCGATGTTCAGACGTCCACAATGGAGACGCGCGGCCAGATCGGCGGTGAGCGCCGGCGCAGCGCTGGTCCTCACCGTCACGTGCCTGGCCAGCTTCGGCTCCGGGGCGCAGGCCGCGCCCGGCTCGACGGGCACCGCCGTCGGGGACAAGATCCGGCCGGAACTCGCCAAGCAGTTCGAGGCCAAGAGCGCAGGGGACTTCTGGATTCGGTTCAAGGACCGGGCGGACCTGAGCAAGGCCAGCTCCATCAAGGACTGGACCAAGCGGGGTGCGGCCGTGGCGCAGGCACTGCGCGAGAGCGCCGCCGCGAGCCAGGGCAAGATCCGCGCCGAACTCGACAGCTCGGGTACGAAGTACCAGAGCTTCTGGGCCACCAACGCCATCAAGGTGAACAGCGGCTCCCTGGCGATGGCCCAGCAGTTCGCCGCCCACGGCGAGGTCGAGGGCCTCTACGCCCCGGTCGCCTACGAGCTGCCGAAGCTGACCAAGGGGACCGACGAGAAGACCGTCAACGCGGTCGAGTGGGGCATCGCCAACATCAACGCCGACGACGTCTGGTCCCAGTACGGCGTCACCGGCGAGGGCGTCACCATCGCGAGCATCGACAGCGGCGTGCAGTACGACCACCCGGCCCTGGTGAACTCCTACCGCGGCAACAACGGTGACGGCACGTTCGACCACGACTACAACTGGTTCGACGCCGCCGGGACGTGCGACGGCGCGCCCTGCGACGACGACGGCCACGGTACGCACACCATGGGCACCATGGCCGGCTCCGCCGGCGCGAACCAGATCGGTGTCGCGCCCGGCGTCAAGTGGATCGCGGCGAACGGCTGCTGCCCGACCGACGAGGCGCTCATCGAATCCGGCCAGTGGATGCTCGAGCCGACCGACTCGAACGGCCAGAACCCGGACGCCAGCAAGCGTCCCAACATCATCAACAACTCGTGGGGCACGCGGGTGCCGTCCAACGAGCCGTTCATGGAGGACGTGACCCTGGCCTGGGCCGCCTCGGGCATCTTCGGGGTGTTCTCCAACGGCAACAGCGGGCCGGCATGCCAGACCAGCGGCTCGCCGGGAAGCCTGGCCAGCAACTACTCGGCGGGCGCGTACGACGTCAACAACAACATCGCCAGCTTCTCGGCGCGCGGCGTCGGGCAGAACGGCGAGATCAAGCCGAACATCTCCGCGCCCGGCGTGAACGTCCGGTCGAGCGTTCCCGGCAGCGGGTACGGCACCGCCAGCGGCACGTCGATGGCCGCACCGCACCTGGTGGGCGCGATCGCCCTGCTGTACTCGGCGGCACCGTCGCTCGTGGGCGACGTCGACGCGACCCGCGCGCTGCTCAACGGCACCGCGATCGACAAGGCCGACGACCAGTGCGGTGGCACCGCCGCCGACAACAACGTCTGGGGTGAGGGCCGACTGGACGCCCTCGCGCTGCTCAACGCCGCCCCCACCGGCGACGTCGGCACCCTGGCCGGCACGGTCACCGACGCGGCCACCGGCGCCCCGATCGCCGGCGCGACCCTGACGCTCACCGGCCCGACCTCGCGTGAGATCACCACCGGCGCCGACGGCACCTACTCGACCCTCGTGCCGATCGGTGACTACCAGGTCGTCGTGTCCGCGTTCGGGTACGGCAGCGCCACGAAGACGGCGACGGTCACCAACCGTACGACCACGACGCTCGACGTCGCCCTGACGGCGGTGCCGCGCGTCAACGTCACCGGCTCGGTCACCGACGGCTCCGGCCACGGCTGGCCGCTGTACGCCAAGGTGACCGTCAGCGGTCCGGCGGGCGTGTACGACTACACGACCCCGTCGAACGGCCGCTACAGCATCACGCTGCCGGCCGGGCAGACGTACACCCTGACGTACGACGTGCAGTACCCGGGCTACCAGAAGGTGACCAAGGAGGTCGTTGTCGGCACCCGCAACGTGACGGCCAACGTCGCGGTGCCGGTGGACACCACCAAGTGCACGACGGCCCCCGGCTACACGTTCGGCTCCGACGGCGTCTACGAGACCTTCGACGCGACGACCACCCCGGCCGGTTGGTCGGTGGTGGACAACGTCGGCGGCGGCCAGGTGTGGAAGTTCACCGACGACGGTGACCGGGGCAACCTGACCGGTGGCACCGGCAACTTCGCGATGATCGACAGTGACGACTACGGCGCGGGCAAGACGCAGGACAGCTCCCTGGTCAGTCCGGTCGTCGACCTGACCGCGGTGAGTGCCCCGATCATCCGGTTCAACCAGGACTTCAACCAGCTCAACGACGACACCGCCGATGTCGACCTGAGCATCGACGGGGGCGCGACCTGGACGAACGTCCTGCGGCAGGAGACCGACGTCCGGGGACCGAAGCTCACCGAGATCCCGATCCCGCAGGCGGCCGGCAAGTCGCAGGTCCAGGTGCGGTTCCACTACTACGACGCCAAGTACGACTGGTGGTGGGAGGTCGACAACGTCCTGATCGGCAGCCAGCTCACCTGCGTACCGCTCGACGGCGGCCTGGTCGTGGGCAACGTCCGCGACAAGAACGACAACAGCTACCTCAACGGCGCCACCGTCACCAGCAAGGACCGGCCCGCCGAGAAGGCGGTCACCGTGGCGACCCCGGACGACCCGGGGCTGCCGGACGGGTTCTACTGGATCTACTCGACGCTGACCGGTACCCACACGTTCACCGCGACGGCCGGCAGCTACGTCAGCCAGAGCAAGCAGGTCGACGTCGAGCCGGACTGGGCGACGACCGCGAACTTCGTCCTCGCGGCCGGCCGCCTGTCGGTGACGCCCGCCGCGCTGAGCGCCACACTCCAGATGCCCAGCGGCAAGGCGACCAGGACGTTCACCGTGACCAACACCGGCGGCGCACCGGTCGAGGTCGCCTTCGGTGAGCGGGATGACGGCTTCGAGCTGCTGCGGGCCGACGGCTCGCGGGTGACCCGGCAGCAGACGCTCGGCGCGGTCGGCGCGGCCGAGCAACGGTTGACGGTCCCGACGTCGGTCGCCGCCAGGTCGTCCGGCAAGGCGGCGACGGCGACGCCCGCGGCGGCCGGTCCGCAGGCCGCGCCGTGGACGGACATCGCCGACTACCCGGGCAACATCATGGACAACCGGGTGGTCACCCTGGACGGCAAGGTGTACTCGGTCGGTGGTGGCGACGGAACCGCCTCCACCGCGAAGACCTACGCCTACGACCCGACCGCGCAGACCTGGACGGCGGCCGCCGACCTTCCCGGCGCCCGCAACGCGTTGACCGTCGGCGTGGTCGGCGGGAAGATCGTCGCAACGGGCGGTTGGGGCGACGCCGGTCCGGACGCCGCCACCTGGTCGTACGACCCGGCGACCAACACCTGGACCGAACTGGCCGACAACCCCGCGCCGCGCGCGGCGGCCGGGCAGGCGGTCGTCGACGGCAAGCTCTACGCCGTGGGCGGTTGCACGACGGCGGCCTGCGTGCCGATGTCGAACACCGTGGTCCGCTACGACCCCGGCGGCGACACCTGGGAGACAGTGGCCAACTACCCGAAGTCGGTGGCCTTCGCCTCCTGCGGCGGGATCGACGGCGTCCTCTACTGCACCGGTGGCAACGACGGCACCGCGGCGCAGAAGGCCAGCTACGCCTACGACCCGGGCGCCAACACCTGGACCGCGATCGCGGACGCGCCGACCGACAACTGGGCCAGCTCGTACGCGGTGGCCAGCGGCAAGCTCCTGGTCGTGGGTGGTTCACAGGGCGGCGCCATCACCAACGCCGGCTTCGCCTTCGACCCGGCCACCAGCTCGTGGTCGAACCTGCCGAACGCCAACACCGCCCGGTACCGGGGTGGCGCGGCGTGCGGTTTCTACAAGATCGGTGGTTCGTCCGGCAGCTTCGACGCGGCGCCGGACAGCGAGGCGCTGCCGGGCTTCGAGGGGTGCGCCGAGGCGGCGACCGACGTCAGCTGGATGACGATCGACAAGACCACGGCCACCCTCGCGCCGGGGGAGAAGGTCACGGTCACCGTCGGGTTGACCGCGAACGTGGACCAGCCGGGCACCTACTCGGCCGCGGTCACGATCCGGGAGAACACGCCGTACTCGGTGCCGCCGGTGGCGGTGACCATGACCGTGACGCCCCCGAAGACCTGGGGCAAGCTGATGGGCACGGTGACCGGGACGAGCTGCGCGGGCGCGACCGCGCCGGTCGCCGGTGCGGTGGTGCAGGTCGACTCGTGGGCGATGTCGTTCACCTTCACGACCGACGCCGCCGGTAACTACGCCTACTGGATGGACCGCCGGAACAACCCGCTCACGTTGATCGTCGCCAAGGACGGCTGGAAGCCCCAGACCCGTCAGACGAAGATCAACACCACCACTCCCACGGTGGAGAACTTCGGGTTGGCGCCGATCCGATGCTGACACCCGAGAGGTAGCACAGTGATCCGGCCCGCCTGGTCCTCGACCAGGCGGGCCGGCCGCTGCCGGCGCTCAGATCGGTGCGAGCCGGAAGCCGACGCCGCGGACCGCGTGGATCGTCGCGGCGGCGCCGAGTCGGGCGAGCTTGCGGCGTACCCGACGCACGACCGAGTGCATGTCGGACCCGCGGCCCAGGTGCCGGTTGCCCCAGACCTCGAGGTGCAGCCGCTCGTACGTCCAGACCTGCCCGGGAGCGTCGACGAGGCAGAGCAGCACGTCGTGTTCCAGCCGGGTCAGGTCGATCTCCTGGTCGCGCCAGCGCAGCACGCGGCGGTCGGAGTCGACGCTCAGGTCGGGCGGCGGCTGCGGGCGCTGCGCCACCTCTGCCCGTGCGGGTGGTGCCGGGGGAGCGACGACGGGGGGCAGTTCGCCCACGCCGAGGAACTCCCGTGCCTGCTCGACGTTGGAGACGATCAGAAAGGCGTCGCTCCCGCCGACCAGGCGTGCCAACTGCCGGCGCTCGGCCGGTGACGACGCGATGCCGATGACGAGTGGAGCGACCGAAACCCCGTGCATTGCCCAACCCCTTCCGGTTCCCCACGAACACTCCGGATGGTTTTCGCACCGCCGAGAATCATCGATCTTCGTCTTGATCTTAATGACGGCTCGTCTCGGCCAGGTAAAACATAGTCGCATGTAAGCATGTGAATGAAGGTTCACGTCCGGACGTCGTGGACGTGGGCCGGGTCGCCGGGTGTTCGCGGGGGAGGATCGCCCGGGTTTTTCCGGTACGAGCGTGGGTTGTGACAGAACCAAGACAATCCACGGACAGCGCCCGGATCTCGCGGGCCGAGCATGGTCGCATGTCCCACGGATCGTCGTACTCCATCGGTCGCTCGTCGGTGCCGCCGCATCCGACGCTGTCGCCTGGCCCGGCACGCCCGCTGGCCTCCGGCCGGCCCGCCGCGCCGCCGGCTCTCCGGCTGCTCGCGGCGGGCGTCTGCTGCCTCGTCGCGCTGGGTCTGGTCGGCGTGGTCTTCGTGTGGACCGAGCCCGGTCAGTGGGTCGACGGGCTGCTCCTGCCGCGCGCCGAGCGGGGTGGGGGCTACCAGCAGCCGGGTGGCCTGTTCGGTCCGGCCACGGTCGTCCTGCGGCACTTCGGTCAGCCGGCGCTGCTGGCCGTCCTGCTCACCGCCGTGCTGGCGGTGGGCCTGCTCGGCCGTCGGCTGCTGCCCGGCGTCGTGGGCGTCGGCATGGTGCTCGCGGCCGTGCTGGCGGCCGGCGCGGCGAAGTCGGCGCTGCCCCGCCCGGACCTCGCGGTGCCCGATTCGACCACCCACAACAGCTTCCCCAGCGGTCACGTCGCGGTGGCGACGGCCCTGGCGTTGGCCTTCCTGCTGGCGGCGCCGGGGGCAGCCCGACGATGGCTGGTGGTGCCAGGCGCGACGGGCGTCTCGGTGATCGGCGCGGCCACCATGATCGCGGGCTGGCACCGGTTCAGCGACGTGCTCGGGGGTGTCCTGCTGAGCATGGCGCTGTTCTGCCTGGCGGCGGCGGCGTTGGCGGTCCGGTCCGGCGGCGACGCGCCCCGCCCGTCCGGCGGGCCGTCCTCCGGTCGGGTCCGGCGCGCTCTCGTGGAGGCCGCGGTGGGACTCGCGGTACTGGTGTGGGCGGTTCGAGTGCTGGTTCCCGGTCTGGCCGCCGAACTGCGGTGGGGACCGTTCCTGGCCGTCCTGCTGGCGACCGCGTCGACGCTGCTGGCGGTGGGTGTGGCGGCGTTCCTGATCCGGTCGGTGGAGTTCGCCAAACCGGTGTCCACCGGTCGGGAGCGGGCCGCAGGCATCGACAAATACAAAATATATTCGTAATGGGATACTTGACGGCATGCCCCAGGTCCTGCTGATCGAAGATCACCAGACGGTCCGTGACGGACTGCAGTTGGCGCTCACCCGGCAGGGCCACACCGTGGTCGCCGTGGGGACCGGCGAACAGGGTCTGGAGCAGTTGCGGACGAGCGCCTCGGACGTGGTGGTCCTCGACATCATGCTGCCCGGTATGGACGGGTTCGAGGTGTGCCGTCGCATCCGGCAGCAGGGCGACCTGCCCATCATCATGCTCACCGCGCGCAACGACGACATGGACGTGGTGGCGGGCCTGGAAGCGGGCGCCGACGACTACGTGGTCAAGCCGGTGCAGGCCCGGGTGCTCGAGGCGCGTATCCGCGCGGTGCTGCGACGCACCGGCGGCGACTCCCGACGCCCCGGCGCCGACCGGCCCGGCCTGCACCGGCACGGCGCCCTGAGCATCGACCGTGCCGCGCTGGTGGTCAGCAAGGACGGCGTGCCGGTCGGCCTGGCCCCGACCGAGCTGCGTCTGCTGCTCGAACTCTCGCACACGCCAGGCCAGGTGCTCAGCCGCCAGCAGCTGCTGGAGGCCGTCTGGGAGCACGGCTACCTCGGCGACTCGCGGTTGGTGGACGCCTGTGTCCAGCGGCTCCGCGCCAAGATCGAAGACGAGCCCTCGACGCCGGTCTACATCCAGACGGTACGCGGCTTCGGATACCGGTTCGGACCGCTGTGATCCCCTGGCACCGGGCCCGCGCCATGGCGTTGGGCCTGCGCACCCGGCTGCTCCTGGCGTTCGCCCTGCTGGGCGTCACCACCACGGCGGTGGTGGCCAGCGGCAGCTACTTCCAGGCCCGGACCGTCATCCTCCAGCAGGCGCAGGACGCGGCGGTGGCCTCGCTCACCGACCAGCTCTCGAAGGTGTACCCGGTGCTGAGCCTGCCGCCCAGTCAGCAGGAGCTGGACCTGTTGGCGGGGCAGCTCTCCGACCGGGACAGCAGAACCATGGTCCACTACCGGGAGCGGTGGTCATCCGGCACCGAACAGCTCACCCCGGAGCTGCGGCAGGAGGTGGCGGCCGGTCGGATCGCCTGGCAACGCGTCGAACGGGACGGTTATCCGGTGCTGCTGATCGGCACGCAGCTCCGGATCGACCGGCCCGACCGCACGTCCGTGGCGTCCGGAGTGGAGGTCTACTCGGTGCGTAGCCTCGCCCCCGAGCAGCAGAGCATCGACCGGCTCGCCACGCTCGCCTGGGTGACCGGCGGGCTCTCCCTCATCCTCGCGGTGCTGCTGGCCCTGCTGGCCGCGCAGGGGGTGCTGCGGCCGGTCCGCGAGCTGGGTCGCGCGGCACGCCGGCTCGGTGAGGGGGACCTGTCCACCCGACTGACCGTCCGTGGCGTCGACGAGCTGGCCGACGTCACGCGCACCTTCAACGACACCGCCGCGACCATCGAACGTCAGGTCGGTGAGCTGCGGCGGATGGAGGCCGACGCGCGGCGCTTCGTGGCCGACGTGTCCCACGAACTCCGTACGCCGCTGGCCGCCATGACGGCGGTCACCGACGTGCTGGACGAGGAGGCGGACCGGCTACCGGGTGACGCCGGCCGGGCCGCCCGGCTGGTCAGCCAGGAGACGCAGAGCCTCACCCAGCTCGTCAACGACCTCATCGAGGTCAGCAGGTTCGACTCCGGCACCGCCCGGCTCGCCCTCGACGACGTCGACGTCGCCGCGGCGGTCACCGCGACGCTGCGGCTGCGGGGGTGGACCGACCGGGTACGGGCGGACCTGCCGGCCGGTGTCGTCGCCCGGCTCGATCCCCGGCGGCTCGACGTCATCGTCGCCAACCTGGTCGGCAACGCCTTCCGGCACGGCACCGAGCCGGTGTCCGTCCGTCTCGCCACCGAACCCGACTGGTTCACCATCGAGGTCACCGACGAGGGACCGGGGTTGGATCCGGAGGTGCTGCCGCACGTGTTCGACCGCTTCTACAAGGCGGACACCGCCCGTTCCCGCTCCGAGGGCAGTGGCCTCGGACTCGCGATCGCGTGGGAGAACGCGCGCCTGCACCGCCATGCCGGGCAGCCCGGGAGCCTGGTGGCGAGCAACCGCCCGCACGGCGGGGCGGTGTTCACGCTCCGGCTGCCCCGCAGCGCGTCCGACCCGGCTGACGCCGGAGGCGTACGGTGAGCCGCCGTCGCGGAGCGTGGGCCGCGGTCGCGGCCGGGCTCCTGGTCGCGGTGCTCACGGCCGGCTGCGGAGTCCGGCCCACCGACGTCATCACCGGCCGCTCGGCGGTGAGCGGCCCGTCCGCGGGCGTGGGCATCTACCTGATCGCGGACGGCGAGCTGGCGCTGGCGATCCGGCCGCTGAAGAACGCCCCTGCACCGTTGGCCGAGACACTCGTGCTGCTCGCCGCCGGCCCCGACGACAGCGAGCGCGACGCGGGGCTCACCAGCGAGGTGCCGTCGGACATCGGTCCGGCAGCCGTGACACCGAGCGCCGACCAGCCCGGCGTCACGGTGCGGATGAAGGGTGCCGTGCTGCCGCTCTCCACTCTCGCGGTCAACCAGATCGTCTGCACCGTGGCGCTCGCGGGTCAGCAGGACAGCTACGCCCCGGTCACCCTGGTCGGCCCGGACGGCACCCGGCCGCCCTGGTCCTGCCCGCTCAACTGACCGGGGCGACGCCGCTCACACCAGGTCGACCGCCCGTTCCGGCCCGGCCAGGACCCGGCCCCGTTCGGCGAGCGCGCCGGAGACCAGGATGTCGAGCAGGGCGGGAAACTCGACGCCGGCCCGTTGCCAGATCTGCGGATACTGCGAGAGGGCGGTGAAGCCGGGGAAGGTGTTGACCTCGTTCACGATGGGCTCGGCGCCCTCGTGGGGGAGGAAGAAGTCGACCCGCAGCAGCCCTCGGCAGTCGAGGGCATCGAAGGCGCGGATGGCCCGGTCCTGGAGCACCTCGGTGGTGGCCGGGTCGAGCCGGGCCGGGATCTGGAAGACCGCCCCGCCGTCGTACTTCGCGTCGTAGTCGAAGAAACCCGCGCCGCTGACCCGGATCTCCAGCGGAGGACCGGCCTGCACCCGGCCGTCGGGGTGCTGCAGGACGGCGACGTCGATCTCCCGACCGTGCGCCCCCTGTTCGACGAGCACCTTCGGGTCGACCTCCCGCGCCTGCGCGAGCGCGGCGGGCAGCGCCGACCACTCGGTCACCCGGACCACGCCCAGGCTGGACCCGGCCCGCGCCGGCTTCACGAAGACCGGCAGGCTCAGCCGCTGCTGGTCGGCCGGCGACAGGGTCTCCCCGGCCCGCAGGGTCACACCCGGGCTGACCCGCAGGCCCTCCGCGGCGAGCAGCCGCTTGGTGACGCCCTTGTCCATGCCCGCCGCGCTGGCGAACACCCCGTTGCCGACGTACGGCACGCCGAGCCACTCCAGCAGCGACGCGACGGTGCCGTCCTCGCCGTACGGGCCGTGCAGGGCGGGGAACACCACGTCCTGGGCGCGCAGCACCCGCAACGCCTGCGGCAGACCCATCGGCCTACCGTCCACGTGCCAGCCGCCGTCGGTGTCGATGAGCACCTCGGTCACCTGGTACCGGTCCCGGTCGAGACCGGCGAGGATGGCGGCCCCCGAGCGCCGCGACACCTCGTGTTCGCCGCTCCGCCCGCCGTACAGCACTGCCAGTCGCGTCATCATGCGACGTTCGCCCTTTCGTGGAGATGGACGCGGCCCACCCGCGCCCCGATACCGGTCAAGATCTCGTGTGGGTTGGTGCCGGCCCAGCGCGCCCACTCGGTGACGGTCGGCGCGTCGTCGTCGCGTCCCGTGCCGATCACGACGACCGGGTCGCCGATCCGCACCGCCTGGTCGCCCACGTCGACCACGCACTGGTCCATGGCGATCCGCCCGACCACCGGGCAGCGCCGGCCGCCGAGCCAGACCTCGGCCCGGCCCTCGGTCGCGCGGGGCAGCCCGTCGGCGTAGCCGAGCGGCAGCAGCGCCAGCGTCGTCGCGGCGGCGGTCACGTGCTCCGGCCCGTACGAGACGCCGGTGCCGGCCGGCACCCGCTTCACGTTCACCACGGTCGTGCGCAGCGTCAGGGCGGCGTGCAGCCCGAACGCCCCGGGACCGACCGCGCCGAGCGGGTCGACGCCGTAGAGGGCCAACCCGATCCGGCAGAGGTCGAAGCGGGTCCGGGGCGCGGACAGCGCGGCCGCCGAGTTGGCCAGGTGGACGAGGTCGGGGTCGAGGCCGGCGGTCCGGGCGACGCGCAGCGCCTCGGCGAACGTCCGCACCTGACCGGCCAGCGCGGGCGCGCCCGGTACGTCCGCGTCGGCGAGGTGGGACCACACGCCGCGTACCCGGACCGTGCCCTCGACCTCGTACTTGCGGGCCCAGGCCACCAGGTCGGGCCAGTCGTCCCGGCCGGCGCCGTTGCGGGTGAGACCCGTGTCGGCCTTGAGCTGCGCCGTCGCGGGCACGCCGACCCGCAGGGCCGCGTCGGCGAGCGCGTGCAGGTGGGTGATCGTCGAGACGCCCACGTCGACGCCCGCGAGGATCAACTCGGCGAAGTCGTCGTCCGGGCGGTGCAGCCAACTCAACGTGGGCGCGGTGATGCCCGCGGCGCGCAGGGCCAGGGCCTCGGCCGCCGAGGTCACCCCCAACCAGGTGGCGCCCGCGCGCAGCGCGGCCCGCGCGACCGGCGTCGCGCCGTGCCCGAACCCGTCGGCCTTGACCACCGCCATCAGCTCCGTGCCGGTGACGGCGGCGAGCGTCCGTACGTTGTCGGCGATCGCCCCGAGGTCGACCACCGCCTCGGCCAACGCGCTCATCCGGCGACCGCCTCGCGACGCGTCCCGGGGAACGCGAACAGCCACCGGGCGCGCGCCGCCAGCAGTGCGCGGTGCACGGCCAGGCTCAGCCCGCCGACGAGCGCGGTCAGCAGGATCGGGTAGCCCAGCACGATCAGGCCCTGCGCGCCCGCGTCCAGCTCGGAGACCGGGGCGGCCAGCAGGTGGTGCAGCAGCGCCAGCAGCGGCATGTGGATGACGTAGATGGGCAGCGTGACGCGCCCGAGCGCGGCCAGTCGGTCGCCGAGAGCGGGCCACTGGGCCAGCTGGGCGGCGGCGGTGACGCCGAAGGCCACCGCGACGACGGAGACCGCCGGCCAGACGCCGAACCACCGCTGCGCGCCGGCCGCCGCCATCCCGGCGAGCGCGAGGGCGTACGCCCCGCCGGTCAGCGCCAGTCGACGCCGGGTGGCGGTGGCGGCCCACCGCTGGATGTGGGGCCGCAGGTACAGGCCGGCCAGGAAGAAGAGCAGGTTCTGGTAGAGGCCGCCCCGGTTGCCCGGCGTGGCCAGCAGGCCGGCGGCGGCGACCGCGGACAACACCGCGGCGGGTACGACGACCAGCAACCGTGGCAGCCGTCGGGTCGCCTTGGCGAGCACGAAGTAGAGCACCAGGGCGTAGAGGTACCAGAGGTTGGAGGGCGTGACGGTCAGCTGTGCCAGCAGACCGAGGGCGGACGTGGCCCGGTCGGTCGGGAACTCCGGCGTCACGGCCAGGACCGCCGTGTGGATGAGCAGCCAGAGGGCGTACAGGTAGAGGAATCCCGCGATGCGGCTCCGGGCGACGGCACGCCAGGGCCGCTGCACGGCGTTGGCCGCGAAGAGGCCGCTGATGGTGAAGAAGAGCGGCATGCGCAGCGGCAGCAACTGCTCGCCCAGCGTGCCCCACAGGCCCGGCACGGGTACGCCCACGTGCCAGTCGATCCGCAGGTAGTCCTTGACGACGACGTGCCAGCCGACGACGAGGACGATGCACACGCCCTTCGCGGCGTCGGCCCACCGCACGCGCTGCGGTCCGCCGGTGTCGGCCTGCCGTCGGTGACGGAACCGGACACGCGCGTCGGGGTCGTACCCGTCCGGTCGTGGTTCGGTGCGAGACAGCTCTTGGATCACCCAGCAGAAGGTGCCAGCGGGATATCCGCGCCTGATCCTCGAATTGTCATGATCCGGTAATGGACCGACGAGGGCTGCCCTCCCGCGCAAGGGAGGACAGCCCTCGTCGGTTGTCCGGTCAGCCGACCGAGGCGGGGAACCTCTCCCAGACCCGGTGCGCGGCCATCAGGCGCTGCACCCCGGTCAGTGCCTCGGCGCCGGAGCCGGCGGCCACGATGCCCGGGGTGCCGGCCACTCCGGCCTGCTCCAGCACGGTGACACCGGCGCCCCACGCGCCGATCGCCTTGGCGTGCCGCCAGCACTCCTCGACGAGGAGCAGCACGCGGGGGTCGACGGTCGCCGCGTCCGGCCGACCCGCCTTGGCGTCGCGGGCGGGCAGCGCGTCGGGCGCGGGCACCGGCGCCCCGGCCAGCAGGAGCGCGTCGAACTCGACCGACCGGCCGGTGGCGAAGGTCCGCTGGACCGTCAGGTCGCCCACCGTGCCACCGTGTGGGGCGATCAGCAGCGGCACCATGCCGGCGTCGAAGACGGCCCGCCGGACCTCGTCGACGTCGTCCAGGTCACCGTCGGGGTCGACGACGATCCCGACGGTGCGGCCGTCGGCCGGCCACTCCCCGCCGACCTGCGACAGGGCCGGGCTCGGTGTGACGTCGACGGGCGGCACGGTGGGTTGCGGCGCGGGCAGCCCCAGGCCGGTGGCGACCTGTTCGCACAGCACCGGGTCGATGTTGGCGAGGCACTGGAGCTGGCGTTCCTTGATCGCCTGGTGGTAGCACTTGCCCAGCTCGAAGGTGTACGCCCGGATGATGTGCTCCCGCTCCACCGGCGACATGCTCAGCCAGAACAGTCGTACCTGGCTGTAGTGGTCGTCGAAGGACGCGGGGTTGGCGCGGACCTTGGGCGCCTGCGCCACCGTCACCGGCACGTCGACGAAGGCGTGTTCGGCGTCGCCGGCCTCGAAGGGGTTGCCGCCGTCGAGGGAGTTCGGCCGGTACGGCGCCACCCCGGCGTGCACGGCGTGCTGGTGGAAGCCGTCGCGCAGCATGTCGTTGACCGCCGCGTGCGGACGGTTGATCGGGATCTGCGTGAAGTTCGGCCCGCCGAGGCGGGTGAGCTGCGTGTCGACGTACGAGAAGAGCCGCCCCTGCAGCAGCGGATCGTTCGTGACGTCGATGCCGGGCGGCAGGTGGCCGAGGTGGAAGGCGACCTGCTCGGTCTCGGCGAAGAAGTTCGTCGGCGTCCGGTTGAGCACCAGCCGGCCGATCGGTTGCACCTCCGCCAACTCCTCCGGGACGATCTTCGTGGCGTCCAGCAGGTCGATGCCGGCGAAGGTCTCCTCGGGGGTGTCGGGGAAGACCTGGATGCCGAGTTCCCACTCGGGGAAGGCGCCCGCCTCGATGGCGTCGTAGAGGTCCCGGCGGTGGAAGTCGGGGTCCATGCCGCCGAGCATCTGCGCCTCCTCCCAGGTCAGCGAGTGCACGCCGAGCTTGGGCTTCCAGTGGAACTTGGCCAGCACCGTCTCGCCGGCCTCGTTGACCAGGCGGAAGGTGTGCACACCGAAGCCCTCCATGGTCCGGTACGAGCGCGGGATGCCCCGGTCGGACATGTTCCAGATGGTGTGGTGCTGTGCCTCGGTGTGCAGCGAGACGAAGTCCCAGAAGGTGTCGTGCGCGCTCTGCGCCTGCGGGATCTCCCGGTCCGGGTGCGGCTTCGCCGCGTGGATGATGTCGGGGAACTTGATGGCGTCCTGGATGAAGAAGACCGGCATGTTGTTGCCGACCAGGTCGAAGGTGCCCTCGTCGGTGTAGAACTTGGTGGCGAAGCCCCGGGTGTCCCGGACGGTGTCGGCCGAGCCGCGCGAGCCGAGGACGGTGGAGAACCGGACGAAGACCTCCGTCTCCCGACCCTTCTTCAGGAAGCCGGCCCGGGTGACCGCCTCGGCGGTGCCGTAGGCGGTGAACACCCCGTGCGCGCCCGCACCCCGCGCGTGCACCACGCGCTCGGGGATGCGCTCGTGGTCGAAGTGCGTGATCTTCTCGCGCAGGTGGTGGTCCTGGAGCAGGACCGGTCCCCGGGGGCCGGCCTTGAGCGAGTGGTCGGTGTCGCGCAGCCGGGCCCCGTTCGCCGTCGTCAGGTACGCGCCCTGCTGGCCGTTCGCGGTCGTCGGCGCACCGGTCTCGACGCCGGTGGGCGTACGCGTCTGCGGCGCGCCCTGTTCCGGCTTGGGTGGCAGCGGGTCGTGGGGGGAGGTCGGCTCCTCGACGGTGGGCGGTGCGCTGCCGGGCGCGCCCGGCACGTCCGACGTGAGGGCATCGGCGATCTTCTCGGAGGCGGTCTTCACGACGTTCTTGACCGCCTCGGCGGGCTTGCTGGAATCCACTGGGCGAACCTCTCGCTGGAGCGTTTGAGCAGGCCCCTGCACCCCTACCCCCGGCCTGAGGACCGAAACGCACGATAAATCCGGGACTGGTGATTTCACCGATGCGCCGACCGTCCCGGGCGGCGAACACTGACGAATGTCGATATCCCTCGACCCTAGGGAGTGCCCGACGTGTCGTCACCAACCACCACCCGTCCCCGTTCCCGGGCCGCCCGGCTCGCGCTGGCCGCCACCCTGCTCGTCACCGGCGTCCTCGTCGGGCCGACGGGTGCCGCCCAGGCGGCCGGCCCGTACGAGCGGGGCCCGGCCCCGACAACCGCGATCCTGGAAGCCAGCCGCGGTCCCTTCGCCACCGCCTCGCAGAGCGTGTCCGCGCTGAGCGTCACCGGCTTCGGCGGCGGGGTCATCTATTACCCGACCAGCACCAGCGAGGGCACCTTCGGCGCCGTCGCCATCTCGCCCGGCTACACCGCCGCGTGGTCCAGCATCAGCTGGCTCGGCCCGCGGATCGCCTCGCACGGCTTCGTGGTGATCGGCATCGAGACCAACACCCGGCTGGACCAGCCGGACAGCCGGGGCCGGCAGTTGCTCGCCGCGCTGGACTACCTCACCCAGCGCAGCTCGGTGCGGAGCCGGATCGACAGCAGCCGGCTCGCCGTGGCCGGTCACTCGATGGGCGGCGGAGGAAGCCTGGAGGCGGCCTCGTCCCGACCGTCGTTGCAGGCCGCGGTGCCGCTCGCGCCCTGGAACCTGGACAAGAGCTGGTCCGAGCTGCGGGTGCCGACGCTGATCATCGGCGGCGAGAGCGACACCGTCGCGCCGGTCGCCACGCACTCGGTCCCGTTCTACAACAGCATTCCGTCCTCGGCGGAGAAGGCCTACCTGGAGCTGAACGGGGCGAGCCACTTCTTCCCGCAGACGGTCAACACCCCGACGGCGCGGCAGATGGTGGCCTGGCTCAAGCGGTTCGTCGACGACGACACCCGCTACGAGCAGTTCCTCTGCCCGGGGCCCAGCGGGTCGCAGATCCAGGAGTACCGCAACACCTGCCCGAGCGCCTGACCGCGCGCGTGAAGGGACGGCCGCCCCACGGCGGCCGTCCCGGCCGTTCGGGCGTATCGAGGGGTCTTGACGCGATCACCGAGAAACGTACACTGCGAGTGTAAATAACACCCGCCACGGCAGAGGGATGGGTGCATGGAGCGCGGCCTCGAACTGCACGACATCGGCGTCCGTTTCGGCGGCCTCACCGCCCTCGACCACGTCTCGCTCCGGGTGCCACCCCAGCGGGTGGTCGGCGTGATCGGGCCCAACGGCGCCGGCAAGACCACCCTGTTCAACGTGGTCTGCGGATTCGTCACACCACAGACGGGTTCGCTCACTCTCGACGGTCGGCCGCTGCGACCCCAACCCCACCGGCTGACCCGGCTCGGCATCGCCCGGACCCTGCAGGGGACCGGGCTCTTCGCGGGCCTGAGCGTGGTGGAGAACGTGATGACCGGCGCGTCCCACACCGCCCGTGCAGGTTTCGCGGCGGCGCTGCTCGGGTTGCCCCGCAGCGACCGCGACGAGCGCCGGCTACGCCGGCACGCCCTGGACGTCCTCGACGATCTGGGCATCGCCGAGCACGCCGAGGCCGCGCCGGGCACGCTGCCCTTCGCCGTACGCCAGCGGGTCGCCCTGGCCCGTGCGCTCGCCGCGCGACCCCGGCTCCTGCTGCTCGACGAACCCGCCGGTGGTCTCGGCGCCGACGACATCGTCGAGCTGGCGGACCTGATCCGGCGGCTGCCCCGACGCGACGCCGACCCGTGCGCGGTGCTGCTCGTCGAGCACCACATGGACCTGGTGATGGACGTCTGCGACGAGATCGTCGTCCTCGACTTCGGCCGGGTCATCGCCACCGGGACGCCGGACGAGATCCGCGACGACGCGGCGGTCACGGAGGCCTATCTGGGCGCCCTCGTCGAGGAGCCCGCGCCATGAGCGCGCCGGACCTGCTCGTGGTCCGCGGGCTGGTGGCCGGGTACGGGGCCGCGCCGGTGCTGCGGGCCGTCGACCTGACCGTGCCGGCCGGCACCATCGCCGCCGTCGTCGGCGCCAACGGCGCCGGCAAGACGACGCTGCTGCGGACGCTCTCCGGCATGATCCGGCCGGCCGCCGGCCAGGTCGTCCTCGCCGGGGAGGATCTGCGGGGTACGCCCGTGGAGCAGCTCGTGCGGCGTGGCCTGGCGCACGTCCCGGAGGGTCGGGGCGTGATCGGCGAGCTGACCGTCGACGAGAACCTGCGGCTCGGCGGGCTGTGGCGGCGGGACCGGGCGGACGCCGGCCGCGCCCTCGACGAGGTCTACGAGCTGTTCGAACCCCTCGCGCGGCGTCGTCGCCACCTCGGCCACCAGCTCTCCGGAGGCGAACGGCAGATGCTCGCGCTCGGTCGGGCGCTGGTCGGCCGGCCGCGCCTGCTGCTGCTGGACGAGCCGTCGCTGGGGCTGGCGCCCCGGGTGGTCGCCCAGATCATGGCCCTGCTGCGCCAGTTGCGGGACCGGACCGGCCTGACCGTGCTGCTGGTCGAGCAGAACGTGCGCAGCGCCCTCGCCGTCGCCGACCAGGGCGTCGTGATGTCCCTCGGCCAGGTGGTGATCGCCGCCCCGGCGGCGTCGCTGCGGGACGACGTCGACCTGCGCCACGCGTACCTCGGTTTCTGACCAGCACCGGACGTCCCTCGGAGGGAGAACAATTGGACCGCTTCGTCTTCCTCACCGTCGACGGCCTGTCCCGGGGCGCGGTGTACGCCGCGTTCGCGCTCGCGCTGGTGCTCATCTGGCGGGCGGCCCGGGTCGTCAACTTCGCCCAGGGGGCGATGGCCGTCGCCGCCGCGTACGTCGCGTACTCGGTCTCCGCCGCGACGGGCGCGTACTGGCTCGGCTTCGTCGTCGCGATCGTCGCCGGCCTGCTGCTCGGCGCGCTGGTGGACCGGGTCGTGATGCGGCACGTGGACCACGCGTCGCCACTCAACCCGGTCATCGTGGCGCTCGGCCTGGTGCTGCTGATCCAGGCGGTGCTGGGCATGGTGTACGGCAACGAGTTCCGCCCGGCCGAGGTTCCGTTCAGCCGGTCCGCCCTGACCGTCGGCGGGATCGCCGTGCTGTCGCCGTACGACCTGTTCGTGTTCGCCACGATCGCCGTGGTGGTCAGTGGGCTGGGCTGGATGTTCGCCCGTACCTCGATCGGGTTGCGGATGCGCGCGGCGGCGTTCGCGCCGGACGTCTCCCGTCTGCTCGGGGTGAACGTCGGCGGCATGTTGACGCTCGGCTGGGCGTTGGCGTCGGGCGTGGGGGCGCTCGCCGCCATGCTGGTCATCCCCACCGAGCTGGGCCTGCACCCGCACGCCATGGACCTGGTGTTCGTCTCGGCGTTCACCGCGGCGGTGGTGGGTGGGTTGGACAGTCCACCGGGGGCGGTCGTCGGCGGCCTCGCGGTGGGGCTGCTGCTCTCCTACGTGAGCGGGTACGCCGGCAGCGACCTCACCCCGCTGGCGGTGCTCCTGCTGCTGTTGGCGGTGCTGCTGGTGCGGCCCGGCGGGCTGTTCGCCCCGGTCGTGGCGAGGCGGGTGTGAGCGCGATCCGGGCGGTCCTGCCGCCGAAACAGCGGCCGGTCGACGCCGACGAGCGCCGGCCCGAGCCGCGACGGGGTTCCACGCTGCTGCGGCACCTGGCCGTGGCGCTCGCCCTGGGGGCGTTGCTCGTGGCGGTCAGCTACGCCGTCGAGCCGTTCCGCAACTTCCAGCTCGCCACGATCGCGGCGTACCTCTGTGCCACCGCCGGGTTGACCGTCCTCACCGGACTCAACGGGCAGCTCTCGCTGGGGCACGGGGCGTTGATGGCGACCGGGGCGTACACGGTGGCGCTGTGCCAGAACGCGTTCCTCGACCGCGGGTGGACCGGCGGCTGGCTGTTGGCGCTGTCGCTGGTCGCGGCGGTGCTGGGCACGGTCGTGGTCGGCGCGGTGGTCGGTGTGGCGGCGGCCCGGCTGCGCGGCCCGTACCTGGCCGGGGTGACGCTCGCCGTGGCCGTCGTCGTGCCGGCGCTGGCCGTCACCTTCGACGGCGTCCTCAACGGCGAGCAGGGACTGTCGGTGCCGGTGGAGCCGCCGCCGCTGGCGCTGGGCCCCTACTTCCCGTACGAGCGGTGGCAGCTCTGGGTTTCCGGCGCAGCCACCCTGCTGGCGCTGCTGCTGCTGGCGAACCTGGTCCGCAGCCGGTACGGGCGGACCTTCCGGGCCGTCCGCGACGACGAGGTGGCGGCCCGGCTCGCGGGCATCCACGTGGCCCGTACCCAGGTTCTCGCGTTCGTGGTCAGCGCCGCCACCGCCGGGCTCGGCGGTGGACTGCTCGCGGTGCTGGCGCAGAGCGTGTCGCCCGGGGCGTTCTCGCTGACCCTGTCGCTCTTCCTGCTGATGGCCGTGGTCATCGGCGGTCTCGGCCGCCTCGCCGGCGCGCTCTGGGGGGCCGTGCTGCTGGTCGCCCTGCCCGACCTCACCCATTCCGTGACCGAGCTGCTCACCCTCTCGCCGGCGGTGGCGCAGCGGCTGGAGGGCAATCTCCCGCTGGCGATCTTCGGCGTCACGTTGATCGTCGTGATGATCGCCGCGCCCGGCGGTGTGCAGGGCCTGCTGGCCCGCCTCGGCCGGGCGCTGCTGGCCCGCTGGCCGGCGCGACGTTCCTGAGCTGTTTCCCGGCCCGGCCTCCGCCGGGCGCACCACCCACCACACCGCTCCACCCAACCGGACCGAGAAAGGTCGGTGTCTCCCATGCACCCTACGGCGCGACGCGGTCTCGCGATCGCCAGCACCATTGCCCTGCTCATCGCCGCCGCCGGCTGTGGCGGCGACGACGGTCCCGCCTCCGGCGGGAGGTCGGTGCCGGGGGTCACCGACACCGAGATCGTCGTCGGCACCCACATGCCGCTCACCGGGCCGGCCTCGGCTGGCTACTCCAAGATCGCGCCGGCCACGAAGGCGTACTTCGACTACGTCAACGCCAACGGCGGCGTGCACGGCCGGAAGATCACCTACAAGGTCATGGACGACGGCTACAACCCGGCGAACACCCAGCAGGTGGTACGCCAGCTCGTGTTGCAGGACAAGGTCTTCGCCATCCTCAACGGCCTCGGCACGCCGACGCACAGCGGTGTGCTCGACTTCCTCAAGAGCAACCGGGTCCCGGACCTCTTCGTCGCCTCCGGCAGCCGAAGCTGGGACCAGCCCGACACCTATCCCGGCACGTTCGGCTTCAACCCGGACTACACGGTCGAGGGCAAGATCCTCGCCAACTACGCGAAGTCGAGTCTGGCCGGCCAGAAGGTCTGCTTCCTCGGTCAGGACGACGACTTCGGCCGCGACAGCCTGGCCGGCGTGGAGAAGGTCCTCGGTGCCGGGGCGGTGGCGGTCAAGCAGACGTACGTCACCAGCAACACCAACGTCGCACCGCAGATCGGCGCGTTCAAGGCGGGCGGCTGTCAGGTCGTCATCCTGGCCACCGTGCCCGGCTTCACCGCGCTGTCCATCGGCACCGCCGCGCGGCTGGGCTTCAAGCCACAGTGGTTGGTGTCCAACGTCGGTGCCGACCAGCCGACCCTGGCCAAGCAGCTCGGCGCCGCCGCGCCGCTGCTGGAGGGCATGGTCGGCACCAACTACCTGCCGATGCAGAACGACACCGCCAACCCGTGGATCCAGCTCTTCACGAAGATCAACAAGTCGCACAACGGGGACGCGCCGTTCGACGGCAACACCGTCTACGGCATGTCGGTCGGTTACCTGTTCGTGCAGGTGCTGCTCGCCGCCGGCAAGGACGTCACCCGCGAGAAGGTCGTCGACGCGGTCGAGAAGGGTGGCTTCCAGGGCCCCGGCCTCGCGCCGCTGCGCTTCGCCGCCGACGACCACTCCGGCTACGGCGGGCAGCGGTTGAGCCGGGTGAGCGGGGGAGTCCAGAGCTACTTCGGGCCCACGTACGAGACCGACGAGCGGGACGGGCCGGTCAAGGAGTACACCGCCGCGCCGGTCGCGCCGCCCGCGAACGGGGTGCCGACCGCCTCCTGACCCGCGCCATCTGGTCGTACGGCCCGGGGGTGACCACGTCCGGGTCGTACGACCATGCGCGGGTGTGCGCGGCGGTCGCCGTTGCCGGGCGTTGACCGATACCGAACAGCTCTCATACTATTTGCACCGTGAATGCAATCCGGCCGGCCCGGATGACGCCGCCCCCGCGTACCCGCAGTCTCCCGATGATCGCCTGTCTAGACTCGTCGCAGAGCCGGACGACACCGTGGCGGTGAAGGGGCGGGGGCGGATGAACAGGGTCGAGGCGCCGGCGCGGGTCGACGGACGGACGGCCCGCGCCGAGCGCACCCGGGCGGCCATCGTCGAGGCGCACCTGGCGCTCATCACCGAAGGTGACCTGCGGCCCACCGGCGAGCGCATCGCCGAACGGGCCGGCATCTCGCTGCGGACGCTCTGGACCAACTTCAAGGACATGGAGACGCTCTTCGAGGCCAGCGGCGCGGAGGTGTTGCGGCAGCAGGACGCGGCCTACCGGCCGATCTCGACCACATTGCCGCTGGCCAAGCGGGTCGACGCGTACTGCCGGCAGCGAGCGCGACTGCTCCAGCTCATCGCGCCGTCGGCACGGGCCGCGCAGATGCGCGAGCCGGTCTCCGAGCAGCTGCGCCGCAACCGCCGCAAGCACGTCGACCGGGTTCGCGACGAGGTCGAGCAGCTGTTCGCCGCCGAGTTGGCGCGCGCCGGGCGCGATCGCGGCCAGGTGCTCAACGCGGTGGTGGCGGCGAGCATGTGGCCGGCCTGGTCGATGCTGCGCTACGGCCTCGGTCTGGGCGTGGACGCGTCCCGCGCGGTGATGGCCCGGACGGTGGGCGCGCTGTTGGCCGACGTCGCGGCCGACTGATCCCGGCCTGTCCTCTTTCCATCCGCTTATGGATGAGTGACACTGTGACGCATGGTTACTGCATCACGAGTGCAAATAACTGTGCTGCGCGGCCGGGACGACCAGTGCACGGCCGTTCGGAGCCTGCTGGACGGCGTCACCGACGGCGGCGGCGCGCTGCTGCTGCACGGCGAGCCGGGGTCGGGTCGGACCGCGTTGGTCTCCTACGCCCACCGGTACGCGAAGGACTGTGCCGTCCTGGCCGCGACCGGGCTGCCCGAAGAGGCGATGCTGCCGTACGCCGGCCTGCAACGGCTGCTCGACCCGGTGCGCGACCGCGCGGCCGCCCTGCCCGAGGAGCGCCGCCGCCTGCTGTACGAGGTCATGGACGGGGAGGGCTGCCCGCCCGAGCGCCGGCTGGCCCTGTCGGTGGCCGTCCTCGGGCTGCTCGCCGCGACCGCCCGGGAGCGCCCGCTGCTCGCCACGATGGACGACGTGGACCGGGGTGACCCGCAGACCACACAGGTGCTCGCGGTCGTCGCCCGCCGGCTGCGGCAGCTGCCGGTCGTCGTCCTGCTCACCGCGGACGCCACCGCCACCGTCGACGGTCTGGTGACCCACCGGCTGCCCCCGCTGGGCGAGCGGGACAGCATCGCCGTCCTCACCGACCGACTGTCCGAGCGGCCCGCCGTTCCGGCCGCCGCCGCGCTCGCCGAGGTCGGCGGTGGCAACCCGCAGGCGCTTGTGGACCTCGCCGACGTGCTCACCCCGGCGCAGTGGCGCGGGGAGGAACCGCTCCCGGCCGCGCCGCCCGCCGACGGCGCGCTGGGGCGCTCCTACCGGGCCCGCCTCGACCGGCTGCCGCCGGACACCCGCCGACTGCTGCTGCTCGCCGCGCTCGACGACTCGGACGACACGGCGACCCTGGTCCGCGCGGCCGACGCCGCCGGCCTGGCCATCGAGGCGCTCGCCCCGGCCGAGGCCGCCGGACTGGTCCGCGTCGAGTCGGGCGGCGTCACGTTCGCGCAGCCCCTGGCCCGCGCGATGGTGGCGGCCGCCGCCCCGCTCGCGCACCGGCGGGCCGCGCACCGGCTGCTCGCGGGCGTACTCGATCCGCTCGGCCAGCGACTACGCCGGGCGATGCACCTCGCCGACGCGACCGCGGGCGCCGATCCGGTCCTCGCCGCCGAGTTGGAGCGGGCGGCGGCCGGTGGACGCAGCGGCTGGGCAATGGCGTCGGCGGCGCTGTGCCGGGCCGCCGCGCTCAGCGACCACCCCACGGACGCCGCCGCCCGCCTGCTCGCGGCCGCCCGCTACGCCTGGGCCGGAGGTCAACCCGGTCAGGCCCGCCTGCTGCTCGACCGTCTCCGCGCGACCTGCGCGGACCCGCTCGTCGAGGGCCAGGCCGGGCTGTTGCGCGGCGAGATCGACCTGCGCTGCGGGGACGCCACCGGCGCGGCGGCCACCCTGCTGTCCGCCGCGCGGACGGTGGCCGCCGTCGACCGCGCTCGGGCCATCCAGGGGCTGGCACGCGCCGGTGAGGCCGTCTGCTTCGCCGGTGACCAGTACCGGTACGCCGAGGTCGGCCGGCGTGCCGACGCGCTCCGCCAGCGGGACGATCCGCCGGCCGTGGAGCTGACCGGATGCCTCGTCACCGGGGTGGCGGCCACGCTGCGGGGCGATCACGAGCGGGCCGGCCCCGCGCTGCGGCGGGCCGTCGTGCTGGGTGGCCGCCTCGCCGGGCCGGAGCTGACCCCGACCGCGCTCGCCTGCGCGGCGGCGGCCGGGCTGGTGGTGGCCGTGGACGGGGCCGCGCACCGCCTCGCCGAGCGGGCCGTCGGGTTGGCGCGCGAGCGTGGCGAGCTGTCCATGCTCTCCCGCGCGTTGGAACTGCGGGCGGTCGCCGAGTACTGGCTGGGGCGGCACGAGGCGGCGGCCGAGACCTCCCGCGAAGGGCTGCGGGTGGCGCGGGCCACCGGGCAGTCCAACTGCGCCGACGTCCACCTGGGGATGCTCGCCGTGCTGGCCGCCGTCCGCGCCGACCGGGAGAGCAGCCTGCGGCGGATCCGGGAGATCGGTACGACGCCGATGCCGGGTAGCCGACCGCACGCGCTCGCCGGTTGGGCGCTGGCCGTGCTGGACCTCGTCGACGGTCGGCACGCCGAGGCAGCGACCCGACTCGCGTCGCTGGCCCGGCTCGGCACCGGTCGGGGCCAGGTGCTGGTCCAGGTGATGGCCACCCCGTACCTGGTGGAGGCCGCCGCGCACCTGCCGCACCGTCCGGCGGCGACCGCCGCGCTGGCGGCCTTCGACAGGTGGGCGAGCAGCACCGCGAGCCCGCTGCGTCGGGCGCTGTCGGCCCGGTGCCACGCGCTGCTGGCGTCCCGGGGTGGCGTCGAGGCCGAGCGGGAGTTCCGGACGGCGCTGCGGTTGCACCCGACGGAGGCCGGCGCGTTCGAACGGGCCCGCACCGAGCTGCTCTTCGGCCAGGAGTTGCGGCGCAGCCGACGACCACGGGACGCCCGCGAGCACCTGCACCGGGCGCGGGAGGCGTTCACCCTGCTCGGGGTCGGTCGCTGGGCCGAGGTGGCCACGGCCGAGCTGCGCGCCGCCGGGGAGTCGGTCGGGCCGCCGGATCTGCCGGCCGCACGGCTGCTGACCGGTCAGCAGCTCCGGATCGCCCGGCTGGTGGCCGAGGGTGCCACCAACCGGGAGGTCGCCGCCCGGATGTTCCTGTCCACCCGTACGGTCGACCATCACCTGCGTAACGTCTTCCACCGACTGGGCATCCGTTCCCGCACCGAGCTGGCCCGCGCGTTCGCCACCGAACAGCACGCCGGACTCGCCGTCGAACGGTGAGCGCCGTCCCGCTCTGGACGGCGTTAACTATCACCGCTAGTTTATGCGTCAGGCACCCTTCAGCACTAAGGACACCCGCATGCGCGTCTTCACCTCCGTCGACGAGCTGACCGCCGCCATCGGCGAGACCCTCGGCCCCGGCCCCTGGCAGCCCATCGACCAGGCCCGCGTGAACCTGTTCGCCGACGCGACCGACGACCACCAGTGGATCCACGTCGACCCGGAACGCGCGGCGGCAGGTCCCTTCGGCGCCCCGATCGCGCACGGCTTCCTCACCCTGTCTCTGGTGCCGGCCCTGGCCGGCCAGCTCTACCGCGTCGAGGGCGTCGCCATGGGGGTCAACTACGGGCTGAACCGGGTGCGCTTCCCCGCGCCACTGCGGGTCGGCGCCGCCGTACGGGCCAGCGCGGTCATCGCCGAGGTGTCGCCGGTCAGCGGTGGGGTGCAGCTGGTCACGGAGGTGACGGTCAACAGCGACGGCGGCGACAAGCCGGTCTGTGTCGCCGAGACGGTCAGCCGCCTCTACCGCGCGGCGAGCCGCTGAGGTCGGCCGGTGGTCGCCGGTCACGGCGCACAGCGCGACCGGCCGTGACCCTCGGTCACCTCGGTGAGGGGGGATGCGTTCGTGAACGTGATGCCGCAGAGTCATCTTGATGCCTCTGCGGCATCACGCCCACCAGCACATCGCCCCGGCGTCCAGCCACCACGGATGGTCAGCGCCCTGGGCATGCCGGCCGACTGCCACCGCTTCGTGCACGAGCGAGAGTGTCCCCGGACCCTCACAGTCGGGCAATGGCCTGCCATGCCGCGGTGAGTACGGCCGCGTCCGCAGGATCGACCAGGTCGGGCGCACCGAGAGCCATGGCCGCATCCAGCAACGCGGAGGCCGCCGTCGTCCACGGGTCCAGAAGCACCTCTTCGTCCTCGTCGTCCTCGGCATCGATCGTGAACGCCGCCGAGCCGGCACGCTGCCGGGCACTGTCGACCACACGCGTCCACAAGACGGTGAAGCCGCATCTGATCGGCGAACTGACCGGACCGGCTCCGGGCGTCGCCAGTACATTGCTGTGATCGCTGCTGCCGTACTGCGCGCCATTGGGCTGCTCGCTCAACCAGCGTTGCCACGCGCGGCTGTACGCGTGATCGGCGCTCGGATGCCGTGCCGCTGCCAACTCGTACGCGACGGGCTCGGTGAGCAGGCGGGCGCACTCCAGGACCTCGGCCACCGCGTCGCCGTTCGGGCCGAACAGGATCCCGGGACGCAGTTCGGCCAGGACGTCTACGGCGAACACCCGGGTGTAGCTCGCATCGGCCTTCACTCCCGCGGCAGCCCGTGCCAGGGCGATTCGTTCCTCGTCGCTGCTGGGCGGAACGCTTCTGACGCGAAACAGCCGACCCGGCCATCGCGGCACGATAACGGCGTCAAGATGGTGAGCGAGCGCGATCCATGGCGGATCCCAGGAGGGCGTCTCGACTCGTTCGCCAGCCCTCGCACCTGTCAGAGGGCCGGGCCGGTCGTCGCTGACGTACACGAAACCCTCGACCACGCACGGCAGGATAGCGCGCACGTCGCACAGGGCGGGTTTCCGTCGGTGGGTGGCACGCGTACCGCCGGGGGCGGCGAGAAGAGGTTCTCGCCGCCCCCGCGTTCGGTGCTCGGGACGTGGGTCAGGCGACCGTGCAGGCGGTGCCGTTGAGCGTGAAGGCGGTCGGCTTGCCGGCGTTGCCGGTGTGGGTGGCCTGGAAGCCGATGTCGACCGAGGTGTTCGGGGCGATGGTGCCGTTGTAGGAGACGTTGCGGGCGGTGACCGCGCCGCTCGTCGGCGAGTAGTCCGCGTTCCAGCCGCCGGTGATGGTCTGGCCGCCGGGCAGCGTGAACCCCAGGGCCCAGCCGTTTATCGCGCTGCTGCTCGTGTTGGTGACCGAGACGGCCGCGGTGAGCCCGTTGTTCCAGGCGTTGACCGTGTACGTGACCCGGCAGCCCGCCGCGGGCGGCGGAGTCGTCGGGGGCGGCGTGGTCGGCGGGGGAGTGGTCGGCGGCGGGGTCGTCGGCGGGGGCGTGGTGGGCGGCGGGGTGGTGGTCGGCGGCGTGTCCCCGCCGATGCTGCCGGGCACCGCGCGCAGGGCGTCGTACCAGGCGACGGCCATTTTGCGGTAGCCGGTGGCGTTGGGGTGCACACCGTCGGCCAGGTCGCTGAGCGTCAGCGCGCGGTACATGTCGACCAGGTGGACGCGCTTGCCGGCCGCGGCCCGGGTCTGCACGATTCCCGGGATCGCCGCGTTGTAGCCCCGTACCACGTTGTCCGCGCCGGACTTGGGGATGATCGTGGCCACGAACACGTCCGCGTTCGGTGCGGTGTTGGTGATCCGGTCGACCAGGGTGGCCAGCCGGCCCGGCGCTCCGGAGGTGTCGCCGTACATGTCGTTCGTGCCGATGTGCAGCAGCACGGTGCGCGGGTTGGTGGCGCGCAGCCAGTTCACGATGTTGGCGTCGATCTGAGCGATGGTCCAGCCGGAGTGACCCTCGTGGTCGTGGTCACCGAGGCTGGACGGGCCGTTGAACATCGAGCCGACGAAGTCGATCCGGTAGCCGCCGGACGTGAACCGCTGCCAGAGTTCGATCCGGTAGCCGCCCGCGACGTTGAAGCCGTCGGTGATCGAGTCGCCGAGGGGCATGACGCGTACGCCGCCGTTGGATTCGGCGCTCGCGGGCGCGGTCGCCACCGGTACGGCGGCGGTCATGGCCGCGACGGCGGCCAGCGCCGCCCACCACAGCCGGGCCCGGCGGGGCCTCGGGCGCGTCGCGGACTCGGGGGGTGTCGGGGGTACGGGTTTGCCAAGGGTCACAGGGCTCATGGGGTTTCCTCGGTGGTGGTGACGGCCAGGAACCCGGACGTCGGGATGTGCCCTGCACCCCGCCCGGACGCACCATAGCTTGTTATCGCTAACACCGGCAATGCATCGACCGTCGGCCATGGGTTGTTCAGCTGGCGAGCGCCGCGGCGAGCCAGCGCAGTTGCCGCCGGACGTGCAGCGCCTCGCCGCCCTCGTGACCGTTGAACGGGTACACGTGCATCTCGCGGCGCGGGGCGTTCGGGCTGCCGGTCGCCGCGCCGTACTGGTTGTAGGCCGCGAAGCCGGTGCTCGGTGGGCAGACGGTGTCGCGCAGACCGATGCCGAAGTGCGCCGGCGCGGTGGCCCGCCGGGCGAAGGTCACCCCGTCGACGTAGGACAGTGTGCGTCGGACCGCCGGCTCGGCCTCCCGGTGCACCGCCAGGTACCGAGCGATCTCGCCGTACGGCGAGGCGTCGCTGAGCGCGATGGCGTGCTGGACGTCGCAGAGGAACGGCGCGGTGATCAGCACCGCCGCGAGGTCGTCGACCAGGCCGGCGACGGCCAGGGCCACGCCCCCGCCCTGGCTGTTGCCGAGCAGGGAAACCCGTCCCGCGTCGACGCCGGGCAGGGCGCGTACCGCCTCGACGGCCCGGACGGCGTCCGTGATCAGACGGCGGTAGTGGTAGTCGTGCGGGTCGAGGATGCCCCAGGTCGCCGGCCAGGGCCCGCCGGGCGCACCGTGCCGGTCGGCGGTGTCGCCGACGGCGTACAGCCCGGACTGGCCCCGGTTGTCCATCAACAGGTGCGCGTACCCGGCCGCCGGCCAGACCAGCCGCTCGTGCGGCAGGCCACGGCCGCGCCCGTAGCCGGCGTACTCCACCACGGCGGGCAGCGGTCCGGAGACGCCCGCCGGACGGGTGAACCAGGCCCGCACCTCGTCGCCGTCGAAGCCCGCGAACGTGACGTCCCAGGTGTCGAACACGCGCAGGTCGGTGGGCTCGGGACGGACGTCGACGAGTGCCGGCCGGGCGGCGGCCACGGCGAGGGTGTCATCCCAGAACCGGTCGAAGTCCTCCGGCTCGGCGACGGTGGGGGAGTATCGCTCGAGCTCGTCGAGGCGCACAGCGGCGTCGGGCACGGGTCCTCGCAAGGGGTCAGCGCGGCGGGGCGGGGGGTGCGGTGCTCTCCCGGACGACCAGCTCGGTCACCAGGTCGATCCGGCTGGTCGCCGGCTCGGTGCCGGCGGACAGGTCGAGCAGCATCTGGGTGGCGATGCCGGCCATGTCGCGCAACGGCTGGTTGATCGTCGTCAGGGGTGGGTCCGTCCAGGTGGCGAGCGGCAGGTTGTCGTACCCGATCACCGAAAGGTCCTCGGGGACGCGCAGGCCGCACCGGCGTGCGGCCCGGAGCACCCCCATCGCCTGGATGTCCGACCCGGCGAAGATCGCGGTGGGTCGGTCCGGTCGTTGCAGCAGTTGGAGGCCGTGGGTGTGCCCGGTGCCGGCGGAGAAGCTGCCGAAGCGGACCAGCTCGCGGTCGAGGGTCAACCCGGCCTCGTCGTGGGCGGACTGGAAGCCGGCGGCCCGGGCCCGGCTGCACAGCATGTCGGGTGGCCCGGAGATGACCGCGATCCGCTGGTGCCCCAGCTCGATCAGGTGCCGGGCGGCGAGCAGGCCGCCGTTGAAGTTGTTCGAGCCGACCGTCGGCACCGAGGCCGAGGTCGCGCTGTCGGTGTCGATCACGACGAACGGTACGCCCTGACGCCGCAGGAGCTGCTGTTGCGCGTCGCTGAGGTGACAGAGGACGAACAGTACGCCCAGCGGACGCTGACCGAGCAGGGTGTCGAGCCATCGTGACGCCGGACGGTGCGCGCCGCCGAGCTGGGACACGGCGAGACTGATGCCGGCGACGCTCGTCACCGCCTCGACCCCGCGCATGACCTCCATCGCCCAACCGGTGTCGAACTCGTGGAAGACGAGGTCGATCCGACGGGTGGCGGACGAGGAGCGCCGACTGCGGCGCTGGTACTGGTGGCGGTCGAGGCTCGCCTCGACCCGGGCTCTGGTGCCGGGGGAGACGTCCTCGCGTCCATTGAGGACCTTGGAGACCGTCGCGACCGACACGCCCACGTCGTGGGCGATCGTCGCGATGGTGGTGGTGGAGCCGGGTGGGCCGAGTGGGTGGTGCTCTGTCATCGCAGCCTCATACCGCATCCGAAAGTTTCGACGACACTAACACGATCAGTCGGCGATTCCCGTCGATGCAGCTAGGCGTCCTGGTAGGCGTCCCACGACGCATCGAAACTCTTGACACGTTCAGGCGGCGGACTTAGGTTGCCGAAAAGGTTGCTCTGGTTTCCGGAAAGTTTCGGATGTGGAACCGCGCGCCATGAACCGGTCCCACGACGGCGCGGTTCGTGGCCGGAGCTAAGGGGTCTCGGCATGAGAAGTCAGCAGCCCGCCGACGGCGAATCGGCGTCGCGCGACGCCGCACCGTGGCGCGACACTCGGCGGTCGCCGGCCGAGCGCGCCGAGGCGCTGCTCGCGCTGATGTCCGTCGAGGAGAAGATCGCCCAGCTCTTCGGGGTCTGGGTCGGCGCCGACGCGTCCGGCGAGGGCGTCGCGCCGCACCAGTCCGACATGGTCGCCAACACCCCGTCGTGGGACACGATCATCCGGTACGGGCTGGGTCAGCTCACCCGCCCGTTCGGCACCGCACCGGTCGACCCGGTGCTCGGCGCCCGCTCGTTGGCCGCCTCCCAGGAGCAGATCGTGGCCGCCAGCCGGTTCGGTATCCCGGCGCAGGTGCACGAGGAGTGCCTGACCGGGTTCGCGGCCTTCCGGGCCACCGTCTACCCGACCCCGCTGGGCTGGGGCGCCTCGTTCCACCCCGAGCTGGTCGAGGAGATGGCCGGGCGGATCGGCGCGTCGATGCGGGCCGCCGGTGTGCACCAGGGCCTCGCGCCCGTCCTCGACGTCACCCGCGACTACCGCTGGGGCCGGACCGAGGAGACGATGGGGGAGGACCCGTACCTGGTGGGCACGACCGGCGCGGCGTACGTGCGGGGCCTGGAGAACGCCGGCATCGTGGCCACCCTCAAGCACTTCGCCGGCTACTCCGCCTCCCGGGGCGGACGCAACCTCGCGCCGGTGTCGATGGGCCGCCGTGAGCTGGCCGACCACATCCTGCCGCCGTTCGAGATGGCCCTGCGCCTCGGCGGGGCGCGGTCGGTGATGAACTCCTACGCCGAGATCGACGGCACGCCCGCCGCCGCCGACGAGCACCTGCTGACCGGGCTGCTGCGCGACGAGTGGGGCTTCACCGGCATCGTGGTCGCCGACTACTTCGCCGTACGGTTCCTGGAGACCCTGCACGGTGTCGCCGGGGACGCCGTCGAGGCCGCCCGCCTCGCCCTGCGCGCCGGCATCGACGTGGAACTGCCCACCGTGGACGCCTTCGGCGACGCCCTCGTGCAGGCGGTGCACGACGGTGCGGTCGACGTGGCGCTGATCGACCGGGCGGCGCGTCGGGTGCTGGTCCAGAAGATCGAGATCGGCCTGCTCGACGAGGACTGGCGGGCCCTGCCCGACGACGTCGCGGCCCTGCGCCTCGACGACGAGGCCAGCCGGGACATCGCCGTACGCCTGGCCCGGGAGTCCGTCGTGCTGCTGCGCAACACCGGCGTGCTGCCGCTACCCGTCGCGACCCGGGTCGCCCTGGTGGGTCCGCTCGCCGACGACCCGATGGCCATGCTCGGCTGCTACACCTTCCCCAACCACGTGGGCGTCAACCATCCCGACCACGGCCTCGGCGTGGACATCCCCACGCTCCGCGACGAGCTGGCCCGCCGCGTCCCGCTGCTGGTCCACGAGCCGGGCAGCGCCGTCACTGGCGAGGACGCGTCCGGTATCCCAGCCGCGGTCGCCGCCGCGACCAACGCGGACGTGTGCGTGCTCGCCGTCGGGGACCGGGCGGGAATGTTCGGCCGGGGCACCTCCGGCGAGGGCTGCGACGCCGCCGACCTGCGGCTGCCGGGCGTGCAGGCGGACCTGGTCCGGGCCGTTCTCGCCACCGGCACCCCGGTGGTGCTGGTGCTGCTGACCGGCCGTCCGTACGCGCTCGGCCCGGAGTTCGACGCGGCGGCGGCGGTGGTGCAGGCGTTCTTCCCCGGCCAACTCGGCGGGCAGGCGCTCGCGGAGGTGCTCACCGGCGCGGTGAACCCGTCCGGGCGGCTGCCGGTCAGCGTTCCCCGCCACGCCGGCGGGCTCCCGGGCACCTACCTGTCGCCGCCGCTCGGGCGGCGCAACAAGGTGTCCTCGATCGACCCGACCCCGGCGTACCCGTTCGGCCACGGCCTGAGCTACACCACCTTCGAATGGTCCGACGCGACAGTCGTGGGCGCGGCGCACGACGACCCGACCCCCTGGCCGGTGGACGGCGAGATCCAGGTGCGGATCACCGTCGGGAACACCGGCGACCGGGCCGGCACCGAGGTGGTGCAGCTCTACCTGCACGACCCGGTGGCGCAGACCACCCGTCCGGTGCACCGGCTGGTCGGCTTCGCCCGGGTGCCGCTGGAGCCCGGAGCGCGGGCGCACGTCACGTTCGGCGTACCGGCCGACGTCACGTCGTTCACCGGTCGGTCCGGCCGGCGGGTGGTCGAGCCCGGCGCGGTGGAACTGCGGTTCGGGCGCTCCAGCGCAGAGATCGAGGACGCCCTGGCGCTGCGGCTCACCGGTGCCGAGCGCGAGGTCGGGCACCAGCGGGACCTACTCACGTCGGTGCGGATCGAGCCGCTGGTGGCCGTTCCGCACTCCGCATAGGAGGCGAGGATGACATCCGAGACGTTACGGCCCCCGCCGCCGGCGCCACCCGACGCCGTGGCGGAGGCCACCGTCCCCGCCCCACGCCCGCCCGGTCGGCGTCGCACCTGGCGTCAGGCGCTGCGCCGGGACTGGCAGCTCTACTCGCTGGCCGTCCTACCGCTGCTGTTCTTCGTGGTCTTCCGGTACCTCCCGATGATCGGGAACATCATCGCGTTCCGCCGGTTCAAGCCGGGCGGGAGCATCTTCGGTGAGTACTGGGTCGGGCTGCGGTACTTCCGGATGTTCCTTACCGACCCGACGTTCTGGGACGTCTTCACCAACACGCTGGTGCTCGGCACGCTGACCCTGGTGTTCTGCTTCCCGCTGCCGATCATCCTCGCGCTGCTGCTCAACGAGGTACGCGCCCGGCGGCTGCGGCGGTTCGTGCAGTCCGTGTCCTACCTGCCGCACTTCCTGTCGATCGTGATCGTCGCGGCGATGGTCATGCAGCTGACCTCCGTCGACGGCACCGTCAACCAGATCGTGCAGGCCACCGGCGGCGAGGCGGTGCCGTTCCTGCAACGCGCCGAGTGGTTCCGGACGATCTACGTGTCGTCGGAGGTCTGGCAGACGGTCGGCTGGGGCACCATCCTCTACCTCGCGGCGCTCACCACCGTCGACGACGACCTGTACGAGGCGGCCCGGATCGACGGGGCCAACCGGTGGCGGCAGACCTGGCACGTCACGCTGCCGGGCATCCGACCCACCATGGTCACGTTGCTGATCCTCAACATCGGCACCTTCATGGCGGTCGGGTTCGAGAAGATCCTGCTGCTCTACAACCCGCTGACCTACCCGACCGCCGACGTGCTCTCGACGTACCTGTTCCGGATGGGCTTCGGGTCCAGCAACTTCAGCTACGCCGCCGCCATCGGGCTGTTCGAGGCGGTCATCGGGCTGACGCTGGTCCTGACGGCGAACCTGATCGCCCGACGCACGGTGGGGACGAGCCTGTGGTGACCGTCGACGCCACCGACACCGCCCCCGCCAGCGACCTGCCCGCCCGCGCCCGGCCCCGCGGTATCCGGCCCACCCGGGGCTACCGTGTGTTCCAGGCCGCCAACGCGGTCGTGCTCACCATCGTGGTGGTGGCGACCCTCTACCCGTTCGTCAACGTGGTGGCCCGCTCGCTCAGCGACGAGGGGTACATCATCGCCGGCCAGGTCAACGTCGTGCCGCGCGGGTTCAACCTGGACACCTACCGGCTCGTGCTGCACGACTCGTTGTTCTGGACGAACTACCGCAACACCGTCTTCTACACGGTCGTCGCCACGACCATCTCGATCGTGCTGACCACCTGCTACGCCTATGTGCTGTCCAAGAAACACCTGCGGGGTCGTACGGCGTTGATCGGCATCGCGGTCTTCACCATGTTCTTCACCGGCGGCCTGATCCCCAACTACGTGCTCGTCACCAGTCTGGGCATGAAGAACACCGTCTGGGCCATCGCGGTGCCCAACGCGATAAACGTGTTCAACCTGCTGGTGATGAAGGCGTTCTTCGAGTCGCTCCCGACCGACCTGGAGGAGGCCGCCGCCGTCGACGGGCTCAACACGTACGGCATCCTGCTGCGCATCGTGTTGCCCCTGTCGAAGGCGATCGTCGCCACGATGGTGCTGTTCTACGCCGTGGCCTTCTGGAACTCCTGGTTCGCCGCGTTCCTCTACATGGACCGGCAGGAGCTGTGGCCGGTGACCGTCTATCTGCGCAACCTGATCGCCGGGGCCACCGGCGCGGAGAACGTCGGCGCGATCGCCGAGGCCGACGAGGTGCAGGCCGAGGCGACGCTCAAGTCCGTGACGATCGTGCTGACCACCCTGCCGATCCTCCTGGTCTACCCGTTCGTCCAGCGGTACTTCGTCCGCGGCGTGATGCTCGGCGCCGTGAAGGGCTAGCCAGCCCGTCCACCCTTTCCCTCCACCGAACCCGAAAGGACCGCCATGCTCCACCGATCGTGGCGCCGCGTCGCGACAGCGGTAGCCGTGCTGCTCACGGCGACCAGCATCGCCGCCTGCAGTGATGATCCGTCCGACGCCAAGGACCTGTCGGAGAACAAAGCCGGTGCGATGTCCGACTACGCCATCGGCAAGCAGTTCAAGGCGAGCGAGCCGGTTTCCTTCTCGATCCTGTACAACAACCACCCGAACTATCCGCTGCGCGAGGACTGGCTCTTCTGGTCGGAGCTGAAGTCGCGGACCAACGTCACCCTCACCCCGGTCGCCGTGCCGCTGAGCGACTACGAGCAGAAGCGCAGCCTGCTGATCGGCGCCGGTGACGCCCCGATGATCATCCCGAAGACGTATCCGGCGCAGGAGGACGCGTACGTCTCGTCGGGGGCGATCCTGCCGGTCAGTGACTACCTGGACCTCATGCCGAACCTGCAGGACAAGATCTCGAAGTGGAACCTGAAGCCCGAGATCGACACGCGGCGTCAGGAGGACGGCAAGTTCTACCTGCTGCCCGGCCTGCACGAGAAGCCCTGGCACGACTACTCGCTGGCCATCCGTACCGACATCCTCGACGAGTTGAAGCTGAGCCCCCCGAAGACCTGGGACGAGCTGTACACGGTGCTCAAGGCGATGAAGGCCAAGTACCCGGACGTCTACCCGTTCTCGGACCGGTGGAGCAAGCCCAACCCCGCCGGTAACCTGCTCAACCTCCTGGCCGTGTCGTACGGCCTCCAGGGCGCGGGCTGGAACTTCCAGCACACGAGCTGGGACGCCGACACCAAGAAGTTCGTCTACACCGGCGCGAGCGACAAGTACAAGCAGATGCTCCAGTACCTCAACAAGCTGGTGACGGAGAAGCTGCTCGACCCGGAGAGCTTCACCCAGACCGACGACCAGGCCCGGCAGAAGCTCGCCAACAGCAAGTCCTTCGTGATCAGCGCCAACGCGCAGGCCGTGGTGAACGACTACCGCCCGGACCTGGCCAAGACCAACCCCAAGGCCAAGATCACCAAGATCCCGCTGCCGATCGGGCCGGCCGGTGAGATCAACCCGGCCAGCCGGATGGAGAACGGCGTGATGATCTCCTCGAAGGCCCGCGACAGCAAGAACTTCGTGGCGATGATGCAGTTCATCGACTGGCTCTGGTACTCCGACGCCGGCCAGGAGTTCGCCAAGTGGGGCGTCGAGGGCACGACCTTCGTCCGGGACGCCGCCGGCATGCCCAAGCTGGCGCCCGACGTCAACGTCATCGGGCTCAACCCGAAGGCCCCCAAGCACCTCCAGAAGGACTTCGGCTTCTACAACGGCGTCTTCGCGTACGGCGGCAAGCCGGAGCTGGTACAGGGGTTCTTCGCCCCTGAGGAGCAGGAGTTCCAGAAGGTCATGAACGCCCGGACGCCGGTCGCGGTGCCCCCGCCGCACCCGTTGACCGACGAGGAGCGGGAGCAGGCGTCCCTGTGGGAGACGCCGCTGAAGGACGCCGTCTACCAGGCGACCCTGCAGTTCGCGCTGGGTCAGCGGGACCTCGCCCAGTGGGACGCCTACCTGGCCGAGCTGAAGGGCAAGAACATGGACGCCTACCTGGACATGGTCAACAAGGCGTACGAGCGGTACCAGAAGGACCACCGCTGAGGTGTCGGCCGGTCCGGTGACGCGTACCGGACCGGCCGACCGCGGCGGCTCGCGCTACCGGCGCGGGCCGCCGGCCGACCGGGAGGAGGACGACGATGAACGACACGACCCACGCCGGACGGCAGCTCGGCGACGGACCCCTGTCCCGGTTCGCGTCCCGCGTCTACATCCTGCTCGTGGTCGAGGTGCTGCTCCTCGCCACCACACTGCCCGCCCTGCTCGCGCTGCTGCTGCTCGACCGTGACCCCAGCAACCTGCCGTTGGTCGCGCTGCTGCTCACGCCGGTCGGGCCGGCGCTCTCCGCCGCCCTGTACGCCCTGCGTCACCAGCGGCCCGACCTGACCGACCTGCGACCCGCCGCGCTCTTCTGGCGGGGCTACCGGAGCAACGTGGGGGGCGCGCTACGGGTCTGGACGCCCGCGCTGGCGTGGTTGACGGTGCTCGCGCTGAACCTCGCCTACCGTGACGCGATCGGCCTGCCCAGCTGGTGGGTGATCCCGCTGATCGCGGTTGCGGTCGGAGTGACCCTCTGCGCGCTCAACGCGCTGGTGATCACGTCGCTGTTCGAGTTCCGCACCCGGGACGTCCTGCGCCTGGCCGTGCACTTCCTCGTGCGTACCCCCGGGGTCACCGTCGGCAACACCCTGCTGCTCGCCGCGGCGGTCGGGACCACCGCGGTCTTCTCCGAGGCGGTGCTGGCGCTGCTCGCCTCGGTCGTCGCCCTGGGGGTCCTGCGCGTCGCCGACCCGATGGTCCACCTGATCCGGAAGGAGTTCACCGCGTGAGCGCGTACGACTCGATGGACCTGGAGGAGCCGGTGTTCGTGGCGGAGCCGCACGACGTCGAGGATCCACGGGTGCACCCCGCCTGGCTGCCACCGGAGGCGTTCCGGGCCCTCGGCGCGCGGCGCGTCCTCGTGCACGGCGACGGGCTGCTCGTCGACACCGTCCTCGACGAGGTGACGCGCGCCTGCACGCGTTACGGCGGGCGGGTGTGGCATTCACCCTCCTGGGACGTCGACGTCGACCTGGTGCTCACCCTGCGCGGCGCGGCTGAGCTGCCGAGCCTGGCGGTCCAGGCGGCCCGCGCGGCGGGGGAGGCGGCGCTCGCCGAGCTCGGCGACGGTGAGCCCTTCGGCGACGAGGGGTTCCTGCTGGCCCGCAGCGGCGAGACGACGGTGGTGCTGGCCGACGCGCCCGCAGGCCTGCTGTACGGGCTGTTCCACGTCGTACGGCTCTGCGCGGCGGCCTTCGACCCGGCCCGCCCACCCGAGCTGCACCGGCCCGCGCTGCGCCGACGCATGCTCAACCACTGGGACAACGTGGCCGTGCACCCGGTGATGGGCCAGGTCGAACGGGGGTACGCGGGCGGCTCGATCTTCTGGGCCAGCGGCCGTCCGCGCGGGGACCTGACCCGGATCCGGGAGTACGGGCGGCTGCTGGCGGCCAGCGGAATCAACGCCATCTCGGTGAACAACGTCAACGTGGGCCGGGCCGAGGCGCTGCTGCTCACCGACCGCCTCGGCGACGTGGCCCAGATCGCGGACGCGCTGCGCCCGTACGGCATCCGGGTGCACCTGTCGGTCACCTTCGCCGCGCCGATGGTCCTCGGCGGACTGTCCACCGCCGATCCGCGCGACGAGGAGGTACGCGCCTGGTGGGCGGCCACCACCCGACGCGTGTACGAGCGCATCGACGACTTCGGCGGCTACCTGGTGAAGGCCGACTCCGAGGGGCAGCCCGGCCCGTTCAGCTACGGGCGGGACCACGCCGACGGGGCGAACCTGCTCGCCGAGGCCCTCGCCCCGTACGGGGGAGTGGTGCACTGGCGGGCGTTCGTCTACAACCACCACCAGGACTGGCGGGACCGGTCCACCGACCGCGCCCGGGCCGCGTACGACCACTTCACCCCGCTCGACGGTCGGTTCCGTACCAACGTGGTGTTGCAGGTGAAGTTCGGTCCGGTGGACTTCCAGACGCGTGAGCCGGTCTCGCCGGTGCTCGCCGCGATGCCGGCCACCCGGGTCGCGGTGGAGGTGCAGGTCACCCAGGAGTACACCGGCCAGCAGCGGCACGTCTGCCACCTGGGCCCGTGCTGGGGTGAGGTGCTGAGCTTCGCGCCGTGGGGCCCCGGTGGGCGCACCATCGCCGACGTGGTCACCGGCGAGGCCGGCATGGGCGGTGGCCTGGTCGCCGTCGCCAACACCGGCGACGATCCCTTCTGGACCGGGCATCCGCTGGCGCAGGCCAACCTCTACACGGTCGGCCGGCTCGCCTGGAATCCGCGGCTCGACCCGGCGACGATCCTCGACGAGTGGATGACGTTGACGTTCCCACCGTCGGCGACCGCCGAACCGGAGCTGGTCCGGCGGACGCTGCACGAGATCATGGACGACTCGTGGCGCACCTACGAGCGGTACACCGCCCCGCTGGGCGTCGGCTTCATGGTCCACCCCGGCGACCACTACGGCCCCGACGTGGACGGGTACGAGTACTCGCGGTGGGGCACCTACCACTTCGCCGACCGCGACGGCGTGGGCGTGGACCGCAGTCGCGCCTCGGGCACCGGCTTCGCCGGCCAGTACCCGCCGTACTGGGCCGACGTGTACGAGTCGCCGCAGACCTGCCCGGACGAGCTGCTGCTGTTCTTCCACCACGTGCCGTACGACCACGTCCTGCACAGTGGGTCGACCGTCATCCAGCACATCTACGACACCCACTTCGCGGGCGTCGAGGAGGTGGCGGTGATGCGACGCCGGTGGCAGACCCTGAACGGGATGATCGACCCGACCGTGTACGAGCGGGTGGCCGCGCGCCTCGACGAGCAACTGCGCAGCGCCACCGAGTGGCGGGATCAGATCAACACGTACTTCTTCCGCAAGTCCGGGGTGCCCGACGCGCGAGGGCGACTTATCTACTGACCGGGCGGCTCACCAGGGGTGCACGGTCCCGTCCTCCAGCCGGTTGACCGGCAGGTACGCGGGCGCGTACGGGTAGCGGGCCGCCGCCTTCTCGTCGATGTCGACGCCCAACCCGGGCGTCTCGGCGGGGTGCAGGTAGCCGTCGGCGAAGTGGTAGCCGTGCGGGAAGACCTCGTCGGTCTCGGCGGTGTGCCGCATGTACTCCTGCAGGCCGAAGTTGGGGATCGAGATGTCGAGCTGCAACGCGGCGGCCATGCAGACGGGCGACAGGTCGGTGGCCCCGTGCGAGCCGCTGCGGACGTGGTGCAGCGCCGCCAGGTCGAAGATGCGGCGCAGGTGGGTGATCCCGCCCGCGTGCACCACGGTGGCCCGGATGTAGTCGATGAGCTGTTCGCGGATGAGCTGGGCGGCGTCGACGACGCTGTTGAACACCTCACCCACGGCGATCGGCGTGGTGGTGTGTTGCCGGATCAGCCGGAATCCCTCCTGGAGGTCGGCGGGGACCGGATCCTCCATCCAGGTCAGCGCGTACGGCTCCAGGCTGCGGCCGAGCCGGGCCGCCTCGATCGGGGTGAGCCGGTGGTGCACGTCGTGCAGCAGCCGCAGGGTGGGACCGAATTCGTCGCGCACCCGCGCGAACACACCCGGCACGTGCGACAGGTAGCGCTGCGTCGACCAGGTCGCCTCGCTGGGCAGCGCGGCGTCGGCCGGCTCGTAGAAGAGTTTGTCGGCGCTGACTCCGTACGTCTTGGGCAGGCCCGGCACGCCGCACTGCACCCGCACGGCCCGGTAGCCGAGGTCGACGTACCGGGCGACCTCGACCAGCACCTCCTCCACGGTTTCCCCGTTGGCGTGGCCGTACACGGTGACGCCCTCGCGGGACCGGCCGCCGAGCAGTTGGTAGACCGGCAGGCCCGCCACCTTGCCTTTGATGTCCCACAGGGCGGTGTCCACCGCGGCGATCGCGCTCATGGTGACCGGACCGCGCCGCCAGTACGCCCCCTGGTACAGGTACTGCCAGGTGTCCTCGATCCGGGCCGGGTCCCGGCCGATCAGCAGCGGCGCCACATGGTCGCGCAGGTACGACGCGACGGCCAGCTCCCGGCCGTTGAGGGTGGCGTCCCCGACTCCGGTGACCCCCTCGTCGGTGACGATCTTGAGGGTGACGAAGTTGCGGCCTGGACAGGTCACGATGACCCGGGCGTCGACGATCTTCACTCGATCTCCTTGGGGCCCGCGGGAGTCGGGTGGGGACGCTCGCAGGGGGTGGGCGCGAGGGCGGTCTTGCTATCGGGAACGTGCCGATAATATCCCGCCATCGGCCGGTGTCGAATGCTCCCCGCGAGTGCCATGAGCGTGCAGGTGACCGCGCGATCCCTTGCGCCGAAAGGTTTCCGAGAACCTTGACAATCGAGTGGGCTCGATTGAAGCTGACATCGGTCACGCGAGCCGCGGTCACGGTCGGGCGAAGGGCAGTCCTCGACTAACCCCCTTCCATGCGCCATTTCCCCGAGGAATCGCGAACCATGACACTGAAGACAAGGCTGCTCGGCGTCCTCACCGCGGTCGCGACGGTCGCCGCCGCCGCGCTGGCGTTCGCCACGCCCGCGTCGGCCGCGACGCTCACGCAGGTGACCGGCTTCGGCAACAACCCCACGAACCTCCAGATGCACCTGTACGTCCCGGACCGGGTGGCCTCCCGGCCTCCGATCCTGCTCGCCCTGCACTACTGCACCGGCACCGGCCCCGCCTTCTACTCCGGTACGCAGTACGCCTCCCTCGCCGACCGGTACGGCTTCATCGTCATCTACCCGTCGGCGACCCGCAGCAGCAAGTGCTGGGACGTGGCCTCGCCGCAGGCGTTGCGCCGGGGCGGGGGCAGCGACCCGGTCGGGCTCATCTCGATGATCGACTACGTCAAGCAGCGGTACTCCGCCGACCCGGACCGCGTCTTCGCCACCGGCACCTCGTCGGGCGCGATGATGACGAACGTCATGCTCGGTGACTACCCGGACGTGTTCGCGGCGGGTGCGTCCTTCGCCGGGGTGCCGTTCGCCTGTTTCGCCACCGGGGGCAGCTCGGAGTGGAACAGCCAGTGCGCGAACGGGCAGTCCATCAAGACCGCCCAGCAGTGGGGCGACCTGGTTCGCGGGGCGTACCCGGGCTACAACGGCCGACGACCGCGGATGCAGATCTGGCACGGCACGAACGACGACACCCTGCGCTACCCGAACTTCGGTGAGCAGGTCAAGCAGTGGACCAACGTGCACGGTCTGAGCCAGACCCCGACGTACACCGACTCCCCGCAGTCGGGCTACACCCGCACCCGGTACGGCAGCAGCGGCCCGATGGCCCCGGTCGAGGCGATCAGCATGCAGGGCGTCACGCACAACATCCCGGTCGACGCCGCCCAGGTGATCCGCTTCTTCGGCCTCGACGGCACCGCCCCGCCGACCACGCCTCCGCCGACCACGCCGCCGCCGACGACGCCGCCCCCGACGACCCCGCCGCCCACGACGCCGCCGCCGACCACGCCGCCGCCCACCACGCCGCCGCCGACGACGCCGCCGCCCAGCGGGGGCGCCTGCGGGGTCACCTACACGGTCAACGCCTGGAACAACGGGCTCACCGCGAGCGTACGGATCACCAACACCGGCGCCACGGCGGTGAACGGCTGGGCGCTGACCTTCACGCTGCCCGGCGGCCAGACCATCACCGGCGGTTGGAACGCCAGCTACTCGCCGACCAGCGGCGCGGTGACGGCGCGCAATGTCGCCTACAACGGCACCATCGCCCCGAACACCTCGGTCGAGATCGGCTTCCAGGCCACCCACTCCGGTGACTCCGGCAAGCCCAATGCCTTCGCCCTCAACGGTGCCGCCTGCTCGGTCGCCTGACCCCCCTTCCTGCAAAAGGAGCTGCACGAATGCGAAATACGAGATGGAGGGCGGCGTCCAGAGCCGCCGTCGCGTTGGCTGGGGCGGGCGCGCTCGCCGCCGGGATGACGCTGGTCCTGACGGCGCCCGCCGCCGCCGGGACCACGCTCGGCGCGTCCGCCGCCGAGAAGGGCCGCTACTTCGGTACGGCGGTGGCCGGTTTCAAGCTCTCGGACAGCACGTACACCACGATCTTGAACCGTGAGTTCAACATGGTGACGGCCGAGAACGAGATGAAGATCGACGCCACCGAGCCGCAGCAGAACCGGTTCAGCTACGGCTCGGCCGAGCAGATCGTCAACCACGCCCGCAGCCGCGGCATGCAGGTACGCGGGCACACACTGGCCTGGCACGCCCAGCAGCCCAGTTGGATGCAGGGCATGAGCGGTAGCGCCCTGCGGCAGGCGATCCTGAACCACGTGACGCAGGTGGCCACGCACTTCCGGGGGCAGATCTACTCCTGGGACGTGGTGAACGAGGCGTTCGCCGACGGCAACTCCGGTGGTCGGCGCGACTCGAACCTCCAGCGCACCGGCAACGACTGGATCGAGGCCGCGTTCCGCGCCGCGCGGGCGGCGGACCCGGGCGCGAAGCTCTGCTACAACGACTACAACATCGACAACTGGACGTGGGCCAAGACGCAGGGCGTCTACAACATGGTCCGCGACTTCAAGTCCCGTGGCGTGCCGATCGACTGCGTCGGCTTCCAGTCGCACTTCAACAGCGACTCCCCGTACGTCAGCAACTACCGCACCACGCTGTCGAGCTTCGCGGCGCTCGGCGTGGACGTGCAGATCACCGAGCTGGACATCGAGGGCGCCCCGGCGAACACGTACCGCAGCGTGGTCGAGGACTGCCTCGCGGTGGCCCGCTGCAACGGCATCACCGTGTGGGGCATCCGGGACAGCGACTCGTGGCGGTCCTACCAGTCGCCACTGCTGTTCAACAACAGCGGGCAGAAGAAGCCCGCGTACGACGCCGTGCTCGCGGCGCTGAACAGCGGCGCCAACCCGACCACCCCACCGCCCACCACGCCGCCGCCGACGACTCCGCCGCCGACCACGCCTCCGCCCACCACCCCGCCACCCACGACGCCGCCACCGGGACAGGGCGACTGCTCCGCCTCCGTGACGGTGAACCAGTGGAACGGCGGCTTCGTGGCGAACGTGCGGGTGACCGCCGGCTCCTCGGCCCTCAACGGGTGGACCGTGACGATCGACCTGCCGTCCGGCGCGACCGTCACCAACGCCTGGAGCGCCGAGCGCAGCGGTAACAGCGGCACGACGAACTTCAGGAACGTGTCCTACAACGGCCAGGTCGGCGCGGGGCAGTCCACCGAGTTCGGCTTCCAGGGCACCGGCACCGCCGGCACCCTCAGCCCCACCTGCGCAGCAGCCTAACCCCAAACTCCACCCCCCGGTCCCACCCCCGCCCCAAGCGCGTTGATCATGAAGATATTGCCACGACACGCTGACGCAGGCGGCAATAACTTCATGATCAACCGGGGTGGGGGTGGGGGTGGGGGTGGGGGACCGGGGGCCGGGTGGGGGCCGGGTGGGGGCCGGGTGGGGGTTAGCCGTCTATGCGGGTGATGTTGCGGATCTTGTTGGAGGCGTCCAGGGCGGCGACCTTGTAGGCCTCGGCCAGGGTGGGGTAGTTGAACACCGCGTCGATCAGATAGTCGATGGTGCCGCCGCAGCCCATCACCGCCTGCCCGATGTGGACGATCTCGGTGGCGGCCGTGCCGAACACGTGCACCCCGAGCAGGCGGCCGTCCTCGGGAGAGACGAGGAGCTTCAACATCCCGTACGAGTCGCCGACGATCTGGCCCCGGGCCAGCTCCCGGTAGCGCGCGACGCCCACCTCGAACGGCGTCGACGCCTCGGTCAGCTCGGCCTCGGTCTGACCGACGAAACTGATCTCCGGGATGGTGTAGATGCCGATGGGTTGCAGGCCGTGCATCTCCCGGATCGGTTCGCCGCAGGCGTGCTGGGCGGCCAGTCGACCCTGCTCCATCGAGGTGGACGCCAACGCCGGGAAGCCGATCACGTCACCCACCGCGTAGATGTGCTCGACCGACGTCCGGTAGTGGGCGTCGACGGCGATCCGGCCGCGTCGGTCAGCCGTCAGCCCGGCCGCCTCCAACGCCAGGTCGTCGGTCTGACCCTGCCGCCCCGCCGAGTACATGACGGTGTCCGCGACGATCTTCTTACCGCTCTTGAGGATGCACAGCGCCGCCGTCTGGTGTTTCTCCACCGCGGCGACCTCCTCGCCGAAGCGGAACGCCACCGACAGGTCGCGCAGGTGGTACTTGAGCGACTCGACGATCTCCTCGTCGCAGAAGTCGAGCATCCGCTCGCGGCGCTCGACGACGGTCACCTTGGTGCCCAGAGCGGCGAACATCGACGCGTACTCCATGCCGATCACGCCGGCGCCGACCACGACCATGCTGCGGGGTACGGCCTGGAGGTTGATGACGCCGTCGGAGTCCACGATGGTCCGCTCGTCGAAGTCGACGCTGTCCGGGCGGGCCGGGCGGGTGCCGGCCGCGATGACGGCCTTGTCGAAGGTCACCTTCGACTCCCGCCCGGAGCCCGCGTCGACCCAGATGGAGTGCGCGTCCGCGAAGCGGCCGGTGCCGGTGATCATCGCGATCCGGTTGCGGGCGAGCTGGTTGCGGATGACGTCGGTCTGCCGGGTGATGACGTGCTGGGTCCGGGCGGCCAGGTCGCTGACCGTGATCTCCTCCTTGACCCGGTAGCTGCTGCCGTACAGGTCGCGCTGGCTCAGGCCGGTCAGGTAGAGCACGGCCTCGCGTAGCGTCTTGGACGGGACGGTGCCGGTGTTGATGCACACCCCACCGAGCATGTCGCGGCGGTCCACGATGGCAACCCGCCGGCCGAGCTTGGCGGCGGCGATCGCGGCCTTCTGACCGCTGGGTCCGGAGCCCAGCACCAACAGGTCGTAGTCATACACGATCGTTAGCGTCGCAAGATGTCGCCGTCGACACCAGACCCCGGACGCGAGCGTTACTCGTCTGCCGCCACGCAGACGCCGCCGTTGAGCGTGACCTCCTCCGGCAGTTGGGTGCCGGTGGCCACGATGCCCAGCGACACCGTGCCGCCGGGTCTGATCACCGCGTTGTGGCTGGTGTTGCGGACCCGCAGATAACTGTTGTTCGGCCGGTCGACGACCTGCGCGCCCCACAGGGCCCGCACCTCCTGACTGGCCCAGAACCGCCAGGTCATCGTCCAGCCGTTGACCGCCGTCGTACCGGTGTTCTCGACGGCGAGGTACGCCACGAAGCCGTCCGGCCACTGCCGGACGACGGTGCGGACCGCGCAGCTCGGCGGGGGCGGCAGGGTGGTCACGGTGACCGGCGGCGACAGCGCCGACCAGTTGCCCGCCTCGTCGCGGGCGCGCACCACGAAGGTGTACGTCGTGTTCGGCGTCAACCCGCTGACCTGGGTGCTGGTACGCCCTGGCGGGTGCTGGTAGACCTCGCTGACCCGGGTCAGCTGACCACCGGCGTCGACCCGGTACACCTCGTACCGGTCGAGCACGACGTTGTCGGTCGACGGGGTCCACCGCAGCCACAGCAGGGTCGCCGCGACGTCGTACGCGACCGGCTGGCCCGGCGCGCTCGGCGGCTGGGTGTCACCCGGTGGCATGGTCAACCGCAGCGTCGGGTTCGACACCGACCGGTTGCCCGCCGCGTCCAGCCCCGCGACGCTGAGGGTGTACGTCCGGGACGGGAGCAGGTCGGTGATGCGGATGGTGGTGGTGTCGGTCGAGTAGGCCCGGCCGGTGTCCTCGAACAGCGCCGAGACCGCGTAGTCGACCACTCCCACGTTGTCGGTCGAGGCGGTCCAGGTCAACTCGACCCAGGTGGTGTCGATGGCGGTGACCGTGATCGGGCCTGGGGCGGTGGGGCGCTCGGTGTCGTCCGCGGCGTAGGCCGGGCTCGGGCCCAGCATGGCGGCTGCGGCCACCAGCGCGGCGACGGCCACGGTGGCGGCCCGTGATCGGGGCCATGGTCGGATTGGGTGCACGATGAATCCCTCGCCTCCGGTTGTCCGCAGCGGGCCGGTGATTCACTGCGGTCGATTTTATGGCAGCGGGAGATCTTTGGTTGCCCCGGCTAGCTGACCAGGCGGCGTTCCCAGGCCCAGGCGGCGATCTCGACGCGGTTGCGGGCCGGGAGCTTCGCCTGCACGCTGGCCAGGTGTGTCTTGACCGTGCCGACGGCGATGAAGAGTTGGCCGGCGATCTCGGCGTTGGTCAGACCCCGGGCGACGAGCTTCACGACGTCGAGTTCCCGTGGGGACAGGCCCGCGTCATCGCGCGGCGCGCTGGGCGAGCTGAGGTGCTCCAGCAGCCGTACGGTGATGGACGGGCTGATCAGCGCGTCCCCGGAGACGGCGGCGCGTACCGCCTCGACGAGCAACGTTGGGCCGGAGTCCTTGAGCAGGAAGCCGCACGCGCCGTGGGACAGCGCGGTGTGCACGTACTCGTCGAGGTCGAAGGTCGTCACCACGACCACCCGCACCGGGTCCGCGACGCCCGGCCCGGCGAGCAGCCGTAGCGCCTCCAGGCCGTCGAGACGGGGCATCCGGATGTCCAGCAGCACCACGTCCGGACGTAGCCGACGGGTCATCTCGACGGCCGCGATCCCGTCGGCGGCCTCACCGACCACGGCCATGTCCGGCTGCGCCCCGATGATCATTCCGAAACCGGTGCGGACCATCGCCTGGTCGTCGGCGATCAGCACCCGGATCATCGGGCCACCGCCGTGCGCAGGGGAAACGCGGCGTCGAGCACCCAGCCGCCGGAGACGCCCGGTCCGGCGGTGACCGTGCCGCCGAGGGCGCGTACCCGCTCGGTGAGGCCGACCAGGCCGAAGCCGTGCCCCCGGGCCGGCGTCGTGCGCGGGCCCGCGCCGTCGTCGGCGACCCGGACCAGCAGCCAGTCCGGCGTGCGGCGCACGGAGACCGCCACCGACCGGGCGTCCGGCGCGTGTTGGCGGGCGTTGGTCAGCCCTTCCATCACCACCCGGTACGCCGAGGTGGAGACCTCCACCGGCAGCCCGTCGAGCGGACCGTCGACGTGCAGCCGGGCCGGCGCGTCGGTCGTGCCGTTGTGGCCCTCCAGCAGCGGCGCGAGATCGGCCACACCGGCCAGCGGGGCCAGCGGCGCGTCCGCTGGGGCGTCCGGATTGCGGAGTACGCCGACCATCCGGCGCATCGAGGCCATCGTCTCGGCGCCGGCCCGCTCGATCTGCTCCAGGGCGACGATCACCCGTTGCGGGTCCTGTTCGGCGACGAACCGGGCACCCTGCGCCTGCACCACGATGCCGGTCACGTGATGAGCGATGAAGTCGTGCAGGTCGCGGGCGAACTCGGCGCGCTGCTCGGCGCGTACCAGCGCGATGGCCCGCTCCCGGCCGGTGGCGACGACGCGCAGATAGATCCCGGCGGCGGCGGCGCCGACCGCGCCGAGCGCCTGGAGCAGCCCGAAGATCACTAAGACGAGTTCGACGCCGCTGCGCAGCGGCAGGGTGGCGGCGGCGAGCGCGGCGACCACCGCCGCCCAGGGGGCGAGCCGGGCAGCACCCCACCGGGTCACCACGAACACCACCGCGACCATCCCGGCGGACTCGGCCAGTCCCCAGGTGCCACCCAGCAGGTAACTCCCGCGCGTGCTGAGCAACAGGAAGAATGCGGTGACGCTGAGTGAGACGACACCGAGCACGAGCGCCGCGACCGGCAACGCCCGGGAGCCCTGCCGGTGCACGGGCAGCCAGACGAGCGCCGTCGTCGCCGCCAACCCCACCTGCAACAGGGCCCGCAGCGCGTCGAGCAGGCCCATCCCGCTGGCGAGGCCGTACCGGAAGTCGAAGGCACAGAGCAGGGCCAGCGCCGTCAGACCGGCGAGCTGACCGAGGCGTACTGCCCAGGTGGAGGAGATCGGCGCGTTCATCGTGACCCAGCGTAGCCAGGCGGAGGGCCGGTTCAGATCGGCCGAAAGACAGAGCCGTCGGCCGCGTTCCCCGACCGTGGACCGATGCGGCCGCCGCCCGGCGCGGGCGAGGCTTCCGGCGGTCACATCGCAACCACTGGAGGAACCCATGACAACCCACGCCCCACCGCAGACCGGGCAGGCGGCCGTCGCGGCCGTCGACCTCGTCAAGGTGTACGGCAGTGGCGACACCGCCGTCCGGGCCCTGGACAACGTCGCGGTCGCCTTCGGCCGGGCCGAGTTCACCGCGATCATGGGCTCGTCCGGCTCCGGCAAGTCGACGCTGATGCACTGCCTCGCGGGCCTGGACACGCCCACGTCCGGGCGGGTCCTGCTCGGCGGCACGGAGCTGTCCGGTCGGTCCGACCGTACGCTGACCCGGGCGCGCCGTGACAGGATCGGCTTCGTGTTCCAGTCGTTCAACCTGCTGCCGCAGCTCACCGCCGCGCAGAACATCACGTTGCCGCTGGACCTCGCCGGCCGGGACGCCGACCGTGACCTGTTCGCGCACCTCGTCGACGTGCTGGGTCTCGGCCAGCGCCTCGGGCACCGGCCCAGCGAGCTCTCGGGCGGTCAGCAGCAGCGGGTGGCGCTGGCCCGGGCCCTGGTGTCGCGGCCCGAGGTCGTCTTCGCCGACGAGCCGACGGGCAACCTCGACTCGCGCTCCGGCGCGGAGGTGCTCGCCATCCTGCGCGACTCGGTACGCGACCTGGGCCAGACCGTCGTCATGGTCACCCACGACCCGATCGCCGCCGCGTACGCCGACCGGGTGGTGCTGCTCGCCGACGGTCGGATCGCCGGTGAGGTCCACGAGCCGGACCAGGGCTCGGTCACCGACGCGCTGCGCGCCCTGGCGGTGGCGGCATGAGGGCGACCGTGCTGCGTACCCAGGTGATCGCCGCGGCCCGACGGCCGGGCCGGCTGATCCTCACCGGCCTGGCGATCCTCGTCGCGTCGTTCGTCGTCTTCGGCGTCGTGCTGGCCCAGGACATCACCGAGCGGACCGCCCGGGACACCCTCAGCGGCACACCGGTGGCCACCGACCTGGTGATCGGTGATCCCGAGCAGGCGCCGCCCGCCCTGGCGCAGGTGCGGGACGTCCGCGCCGTGCCCGGCGTCGCCGAGGCGGTGGGTCGGGTGACCATCGGTGTCTCGGTCGGCGGGGGATACGTCAACCTCCAGGCGGACCCGGGCCGGGGCCCGCTCGCCACGGTCCGTCTGGTGCAGGGCAGCTATCCCGACCAGCCCGGCGAGATCGCGGTGAGCCCGCGTACCGTCGAGCGGCTGGGGCTGACGGTCGGCACGGTGACCACCGGCACGGGCGGCGATCGCACCGCCGAATCGCCGCTCACCGTCACGGGAGTGGTCGACACCCCCGTCGACGACGGCACCAACGCGTACGCGCCGGACGACCTGGTGGCCGCGTGGGGTCACCTGAGCACCGTGGAGCGGATCGACCTGCGGGCGGCCCCGGGCGCGACGCAGGCCGTCCGCCAGCGCCTGACCGCGGCGGTCCCCGCCGGCCAGCCGATCCGCTCCGGCGCCGAGGTACGCGACGGCGAGGCCGACGCGGCGGCCGAGCAGGTTGGCAGGCTGTTCGCGCTCGTCGGCATGTTCGTCGGGATCGCGGTGGCCGCCGCGGCCCTGGTGGTCACCTCGACGTTCCGCATCGTCTTCGCCCAGCGGATGCAGCACCTCGCGCTGCTGCGGGCGGTCGGCGCGGGCCGGGGCGCGTTGGTGGGCGCGCTCACCGCCGAGGGGGCCCTGACCGGGTTGGTCGCCGGGGTCGTCGGGGTGGCCGGGGCTCTGGTCGTCGGGCAGGTGCTGCCGCCGGTCCTGCGCGCCTTCGGCACGGTGGTGTCGTCGCCGGGGCTGCCGCTGACGGCGGCGGTCGCGGTGGTGGTCGGCGCGGTCGTCCTCACCGTGCTGGCGGTCCTCGCCCCGGCGTTCTCCGCCGCCCGGGTCTCGCCGCTGGAGGCGTTGCGCGCGGCCAGCGTCACCGCCGGTCGGCGTGGCATCGGGGCCGCGCGCCTGGTGTCCGGGGTGCTGCTGGTCCTCGGTGCGCTGCTGGCCGGCGTCGTGGCGGTGCGCCGCATGCCGACGCCGGACGCGGAGTCCTACGATCCGACGCTCGGTCTGCTCCTGCTGGTCGCCTCGGGGGCGTTGGCCTTCTTCGCCCTGGTGGCCCTCGGGCCGCTGCTGGTGCGTCCGGTGCTGGCGGTCGTGGGGTGGCCACTGCGCCAGCTCGGAGCGCTCGGCCGGTTGGCGGTCGGCGGGATCGGTGGAATGCCACGTCGTGCCGCCGCCGTCTCCGTGGTGGTGGCGCTCGGCGTGACGCTGATCTCCGGGGTGCTCATCGGTGGCGCGTCCATGCGGGTGGTCGCCGACCGGGACATGGCCCTCTCCGCGCCGGCCGACTTCGAGGTGGCCTCCGCCGAGGGTACGGCCCTGCCGGTCGCCGTCCTGGCCCGGGCGCGGGCGGCCAGCGCCGCGCTGACCCGGGTCGTGCCGTACCGGATGGTCCACGACGTCGGGCTGTCGCGGGGCGGCGAGCGCCTCGGCGACGCCGAGGGCGGGTACTCGACGACCGACCTGGACCTGTCGGCGTTGCCGACCCTCGCCGACCTGCCCGTGGCGCAGGGCAGCCTCGCCGACCGGGGACCCGGCCGGATCGTGCTCGGCCAGTCGGTCGCCCGTGTCACCGGGCTGCGGGCCGGCGACACGGTCACCCTCGGGCGTGCCGCGTCGACGGTCGACGTGCGGGTGGCGGCCGTCCTGCCCGACCGTGGCCCCCTGTACGCGGGCATCCTCGTCGACCGGGCCGACCTGGACCGGGTCGGTGGGCCGACGGCGTACAGCGGTCTGCTGGCCGACGCCGCCCGCGCGGGTGAGGACGGCCGCACCGCCGGCGTGCGGGCGCTGCGGCAGGCGGTCGGGACCACCGCCGGGCTGTACATCGGCGTACTCGCCGATGATCGGGACCGCAACGACGCGGTGCTGACCGCGCTGGTCTGGATCACCGCCGGCCTGGTCAGTCTCACCGTGCTGATCGCCGTGGTCGGGGTGGGGTCGACGACCGCCCTGTCGGTGGTGGAGCGGGTACGCGAGTCCGGGCTGCTGCGCGCCGTCGGTCTGTCCCGGGCCGGGCTACGCACGATGCTGACCGTCGAGTCCGGCCTCTACGGGGTGATCGGGGCGACCTTCGGTCTGCTGCTCGGCGTCCCCTACGCCTGGTTGGCGGTGCGGGCGCTGGGGCTCAACGCGCCGCTGACGCTGCCGGTGCTGCCCCTGTTCGGGCTCTTCCTGGCGCTGGTCGCGCTGACCGCGCTGGCCGGGGTGCTGCCGGCGCGGCGGGCCGCACGGGTGAGCCCGGTGGTGGCGCTGGGCGTCGAGGGATAGGTACGCGGGGGCGGGCCGGCGTCGAGGGCCTCGTTGAAACAGGCTCTCGACGCCGGCCCGCCGCGCGGTCAGTTGGGGTTGCTGGCGTGGGTCAGCGTCTCCCAGGCGACGAAGAGGTTGTTGCTGCCGGCGGGGCGCTGTTGCAGCGTGAGGGTCTGCGTGTTGGTCATGACGTTGCCCAGCCGGTTGCTCATCGCGTTGAAACCGACCTCGGTGATCGGGCCGAGGCCCCGGGTGAGGGTGCCGCCGCAGAGCCAGGAGGGTGCCGCCTCACCGAGTTGGTAGCGCGAGTGGAAGCCGAGGGCCTGCCGCAGCCGCTCACCGACCTGCGGGTACAGGTCGCGCTGCTGGATCCGGGAGGTCTCCGCGACGTGTGAGATGGCGGAGATGCCGTACCCGGTGTGGACGAAGTCCCGGCAGGTCTCCTGCGCGAGGCCGGCGACGAAGGTGGACTGGCCCTGCCAGTACCCGATGATCTCGCCGCTGGTGTCCAGGCCGCTGCCGGGCACGGTGTAGGGGAGCGCGCCGTCGCTGGGCAGGTAGATGAAGGCGCGGGCGCGGTTGAGGAAGCGGGTCACCGCCGCGTCGTAGGCCGTCCGGTCGTCCAGGTGGACGGCGATCCCGATGGCGGCCTCCATCATGGTCAGCTCCCAGTTGCCGTTGCTGTTCGAGCCGTTGCGGACCACCGGCAGGTAGACGGTGCGCAGCATGGTGGCGAACCGGTTGGCGTTGGGCCAGCTGCTGTACGTGTACTTGATGATCTCGGCGGCCCGGGGCCAGGTCGAGGCCGCCCAGCCGGTCTGCAGCGGTGCGTTGCTGCCGGTGTGGGAGGTGATCGTCGCCGACCAGGCGTCCATGATCTGGATCGCCTTCTGCGCGTACCGGGCGTCGCCGGTGATGTACCAGGCGAGCGCGTCGGTGTACGCGGCGATCGCGTCCTCGCGCTCCTCGGTGCAGCCGTTGTTGGGGTTGGAGTAGGAGCCGCACTCGACGACCGCGCGCGGCGCCGGGGTGCGGGACAGTGCGGCGTACCGGCTGGACATCATCTGGTTGTAGGCCGCCGCCCAGGGCTGTGCGCCCGCCTGGACCCGCCCGCGTACGAAGTCGAGCTGAGCCCTGCTGACCAGCACTCCAGGGTGGGTGAAGCCGCTCGACGGCGGTGGGGTGGTGCCGCCGGTGGGCAGCGTCCAGAGCTGGTTGGCGGTGCCGGTGCAACTCCAGATCTGGAGCGGCGTGCCGTCGGCGGAGCTGGTGCCGGTCGCGTCGAGGCACTTGCCCGAGGCCGGGTTGACCACCTGCCCCGCGCTGGACGACCACTGCTGCGCCCCGGTGCCGTTGCAGTCGTAGATCTGCACCCGGGCACCGTTGGCGGTGCTGGCGGCGGCGACGTCGAGGCACTTGCCCAGGGCTCTGACCGTGCCGTCGTCGGCCACGGTCCACTGCTGTGCGGTGGAGCCGTTGCAGGCGTAGAGCTGCACCGGGGTGGAGTTGGCCGGGTTCGCGGCGGCCACGTCCACGCACTTGCCGCCGTACCCGGTGATGGCGCCCGTGGCGGCGGCGGACGCGGGGGAGACGCCGACGACAAGGCCGGTCGGTACGGCGAGCAGGGCCGCGGCGAACGCGGCGGCCAACCTGGTGCGGCGGGGCGTGTGCCCGACCGTTCGTCGCGCCATGGCGAGGTCCTTCCGGGGCGGCGGAAACAACTGTAAAGTGTGTTAATCATTACAGTTGCAGGCATCGATATCAATGTCTTCGCCGCAAATGTCGCCGCACCGGCCCCGACGCTCACACGAGCTGACCTCCGGTTACGGCCAGTAGCCGCAACCTGTCGTCGCTCTCGGAGCCGGGCACGGCCGTGAGGACCAGCAGAGTCTGGGACCGGTCCGGGTCCACCAGCGTCTGGCAGTGCAGCTCCAGCGCCCCGACCTCCGGGTGGAGGAAGCGCTTCGGCGGGCAGGTGCCGCCCGACACCGGATGCTCCCGCCACAACTGCGCGAACTCCCCGCTCGCGGCCAACAGGTCGTCGACGATCGCTGCGGCGCGCGAGCCGCCCCCATCACGGGTGTACGCATCGTGCAGGTGCGCCACGAACAGTCGGCTCAGCAGCGGGTGATCCTGCGCCGGATGCCGATCCCGCGCCGCGGGGTCGGTGAACCAGCGGTGGTGCGCGCTGCGCGCCAGCCCGGTGTGCCGGGTCTCGTCCCCGAGCAGGGCGACGGCCGGCGCGGTCTGCGCCAGGGTCTCGCCGAGGTGGTTCACCACCTGCGCCGGGGTGTCGTGCAGCCGGTCGAGGATGCGCATCATCCCGGGATTGACGTGGTCGGCGCGTACCGCGCGGTGGGGAACGGCGTGCCCGGCGAGCTGGAACAGGTGGTCCCGTTCGGCCAGGGACAGCCGCAGGCCGCGGGCCAGGGCGGCGAGTATCTGCTCGGAGGGGTGCGGTCCGCGCCGCTGCTCCAACCGGGTGTAGTAGTCGGTGGACATCCCGCTCAACGCGGCGACTTCCTCGCGGCGCAGCCCACCGGTGCGTCGGCGCGGGCCGCGCGGCAACCCCACGTCCTCGGGGCGCAGCGCCTCGCGTCGGGTGCGCAGGAAGCTGGCGAGGTGGGCGCGGTTCACGGTGACTCCGATCGGGGTGGGCGCCGGCGGGTGGACCGGCACGCTGGGTGCAACAGACGGGCCGGCGCAGGATGTTCCGCGCGGACGCTGGCTGGTCGGCGGCGCGGGCCACTCCGCCGACCGGCCGTAATCCGACGGCTGATCGGTTTACGCCACGCGACCGTCACGAAATCCGGCGGCGGAGTGTCACAGTCCCCGGATAGTCTGCCTCCGCGCGTCGTCGCCCCGGCACGTCGCGTCCCGCGCCTGGTCGGCGCGGCTCCGCCGCCACCGCCCACCATCCGCCGGACCAACCGACCTCAGGAGAGTTAGTGACACAGCAATCCGTCGCGACATCGGACAAGCTCGACGCCGCGGTGCTCAAGGTGGCGGGTGTCGTCGTCCTTGGCGCGATCATGTCGATCCTCGACGTGACGGTGGTCAGCGTCGCCTTGCCCAAGTTCCAGAGCGAGTTCGACGCCTCCTACGCCCGCGTGGCCTGGACGATGACGGGCTACACGCTGGCCCTGGCCACGGTGATCCCGCTCAGCGGGTGGGCGGCCGACCGGTTCGGCACGAAGCGCCTCTACATGGTGGCGCTCGCCCTGTTCACGATCGGGTCGGGGCTCTGCGCCACCGCCGACACGATCGGCCAGCTGATCGGCTTCCGCGTCCTGCAGGGCCTGGGCGGCGGCATGCTCATGCCGCTCGGTATGACGATCATGACGCGGGCGGCCGGGCCGCACCGGATCGGCCGGCTGATGGCCGTCCTCGGCATCCCGATGCTCCTCGGCCCGATCGGTGGGCCGATCCTCGGTGGCTGGCTGATCGACACGGCGAGCTGGCACTGGATCTTCCTGATCAATCTGCCGATCGGTGTCATCGCCCTGATCTACGCACAGTTCGCCCTTCCAAAGGACGCCCCCGAGCCGTCGCAGTCCTTCGACTTCCTCGGCATGCTGATGCTCTCCCCGGGTCTCGCGCTCTTCCTCTACGGCGTCTCGTCGCTGCCGGAGGCGGGCAGCTTCAGCGCGACCAAGGTGTGGGCCCCGATGCTGGTCGGCGGCGCGCTGGTGGTGACGTTCGTGCTCTACTCCTTCAAGCCCCGGCATCCGCTGCTGGACCTGCGGCTGTTCCGCAACCGCAACCTGACCATCGCCGCGGCCACGCTGTTCGTGTTCATCATCGCGTTTATGGGCGCCGGGCTGCTGTTCCCGAGCTACTTCCTGCAGGTGCGCGGCGAGTCCACGCTCACCGCCGGCCTGCTGATGGCCCCGCAGGGCATCGGCGCGATGATCACCATGCCGATCGCCGGCACGCTCGCCGACCGGGTGCCCATCGGCCGTACCGTCCCGTTCGCGCTGGCCCTGATCGTCGTCGGGTTCTTCGGCTTCACCCAGGTCGACCCGCAGACGTCGTACCTGCTGCTCGGTGGGTCGCTGTTCGTGATGGGCCTGGGCATGGGCGGCACGATGATGCCGGTCATGACGTCCGCGCTGCGGACGTTGCAGGCGCAGGAGGTCGCGCGCGGCTCGACGCTCGTCAACATCCTGCAGCAGATCGGCGGCTCGGTCGGCGCCGCCGTGATGTCGGTGATCCTCACCAACGAGCTGAACGGCTCCCGGACGATCCCCGGCCTGGTCGACCAGCAGACCGGCAAGCCGGTCACCGAGGCCGGGCTGGCCATCGCCTCCCAGCAACAACCGGAGGCGCTCACGCAGGTGCCGGTGGACCCCTCGACCCTCGCGTCGATCGTCGAGCGTGGTCTCGACTTCGCCGCGAAGTCCTTCGCCCACACGTTCTGGGTGGGGTTCGCGCTCGTGCTGGCCACGTTCATCCCGGCCGCCCTGCTGCCGCGTCGGCGTACGCCCGCGCAGCCGCTCGGCGACGAGCAGACCGAGCTGCCGAAGACGCCGGTCGTCATCCACTGACCGCCGCGCCCGCCGCGCTCGACACCCGTTTCGGTGTCGAGCGCGGCGGTCTATCGGTCAGCGCAGCGGACCGTCGCCCGGCCCGTCCGGGTCGTCGACCACGTGCACCGCGGCCTCCTCGGCGCTCGCGCCACCCGCGTCGATCCCGGCGTCCCACGCCACCGAGTCGGCCTCGTCGTCCTCGCGGACGCCCTCGTCGTACTCGACGAGGCGACCCGCGCGCGCCTCGGCCTCGTACCCCCGGCGGGTCAGCTCGTCCTCGTCGTCGCCACCCTCGGCGTACGGGTCGACGTCCGGCTCCTCCTGGGCGAGGTGTTGCTCCAGCGACTCACCCGCCCGCTCCTCGGCCGGGGTGGTGCCGAACCGGTTCGCCGCCGTCCAGTGGTCCGCGGCGACGATGCCGGTGTCGAGGGGGTCGCCGACCCGGTCGTCGTCGAGGGTGTCGGAGGCGTCCAGCACCCCGTCGTCCTCGACCACGTTCCACTCGTCGACGGAATCCGTCTGGCTCACGGCGGTCTCTCCTTCGTCACGGCGCAGCGAAGTGCCAAGCCTATGACCGTGCAACACCGGCGGCCCCCGAGGCCTGCCCGCTGTGACGAACAGGCCTCGAAGGCGGCGGGATCAACGGCTCAGCAGCTCCACGACGGCCTCGGTGAACTCCTTCGGCTGCTCGATGTGCCCGAAATGACCGCTCTGCTCCAGCAGCACCAGCCGCGAGTCCGTCAGCCCCGCGTGCAGTTCCTCGGCGTAACGGGGGCCGCAGATGAAGTCGTGCGCCCCCACGATCACCACGGCCGGCACGGCGATCTCACCGAGCCGGTCGCGTACGTCGAAGGGCTCCGGGTCCTGCGCGCCGGCCGGCGTCGCCCAGGCCCGCAGACCTGCCTGCAACGGGGCGAACTCGGCCTGCCGGGCCCAGAAGTCCGCGAAGTAGACCGGTAGCGCGCCGCTGAGGCCGGCGCTCAGTGTCTCGTCGTCGGTGGCGGAGAGGGCCCGTTGGAGAGCGGCCGGGATCTCCGCCGCCTCCGGCCGGTCCGGGTGCCGCTGCGGGTAGGCAGCGAGGTTGGTCATCGCCTCGCCCCAGAATTCGGCGCCGGTGACCGGTGAGGTGTCGTACAGGATGAGCCCGGCGACCCGGTCCGGGTGTTCCAGGGCGTACCGCTGGACGACGAAACCGCCGTACGAGTGCCCGAGCAGGTACACCCGGGGTTCGCCGAGCTGCGTGACGACCGCGTCCAGGAAACGGACATACGTCGCCATCCGGTAGTCGTCGGCAGTGTCGAGTCGTCCCGACGCACCGGTGCCGACCGGCTCGACGTACACCATCGTGTAGTGCTCTTCGAGGCTCGGCGCCCGCAGGTAGGAAAACTCGATGCCGGGCCCGCCCGAGTGCGCCACGCACACCGGGCCGCTGCCGGCGACGTGGTAGACCTGCCGCACTCCGTCGACGGTGAACGAGTGGGCGCCGGGCGCGAGCGCGCCGGTGTCGTGGTGGGTGGAACCCATGAGCTGTCTCCCGATCCGTGACCCGTGCGGCGGGTGCCGCGACGGCAACTGGTGGCTGGACACGGACCAGATGCCTGGGGTGCCGGGAAAGTTCGCTCGGCGGAGAGTTTCTTTCAGAGTCGCGCCGGAACCGGGTGGAACAGGGTGAGCTGACGCACCCGTCCCGCGCGCAGCATCTGCACCCACAGCGCCGCCGGTGGGCAGTGCTCCGGGTCGTCCGGCGGGCTGATCAGGTCGGTCTCCCAGATCAGCACGTCGCCGCTGGCCACGACGTTGCGCAGCCGCTGCCGTACTCCGGCTTGCAGGTCGCTCGTCATACCGCGGATCGCGAAGTCGCGGCCACCGCGTGGACCGCCCGGCACGACCATCTGCGCGTCCGGCCACCAGGTGTCGTGGATCACCTGGTCGAAGTCCCCCCGCATCGCCGTGGCGATCATGTCGACGCCCTCGCGCCACCGCGCGTCAGCGGCCGCGCCGACGTCGGCGTGGGACGAGGTCGCCGCTGTCCGTAGACCCCCGGCGAGGGCCCGCCGGGCGTGGCTGAGGCGGCTGCGAACGGTGCCGACCGGCACCCCGCACACGGCGGCGATCTGCTCGTACGAGGAGGCGTCGCTGAAGTAGCGCAGCAGGGTGACGAGGCGGTCGGGCTCGGACAACTCCCCGATGGCGTGCCACACCCAGTCGCGCAGCGCCCCGGAGTCCAGGGCCTCCTCGGGGGTGGGGCTGTTGGTGGCGGGCTGGGCGAACCACTCCGGCTCGGCGACCGGGACGGGGCGCGGCGCGCGTAGCGTCATCCGGGCGTTGTTGCGGACGATCGTGCGCAGCCACGGCCCGACGGCTGCCGGGTCGCGGACCTCGCCGACGCGCCGCAGTGCCGTCACCATCGCGTCCTGCACGGCGTCCTCGGCGTCCGGTCCGAAGCCGAGCAGGCTCACCGCGACCGCCCGCATGCCCGCCTCGTGGCGGCTCAGCAGCACGCCGAGCGCCCCCGCGTCGCCGGTCTGCGCGAGCGCCACCAGGTCGACGTCACCCACCGTCATGCCCAGTTCCTCCCCGAAACGCCATTTCTGACTATTTCTCCTCATTCAAGCGTACGGCGGCGGACGGACCACCCCGCGCGGTCCGAGCCGGCCGTGGGGTCGGTCCGCGCGACTGCGTCAGGATGAGGGGCGTGGACATCGAACCGGTCGACGACGCGCCCCGCCGGACGTTCGTCCGGACGAGCCTGCGCCAGCGCTGGGAGGACCTCACCTTCCTGCACTGGGCGGTCGATCCGGAACTCGTCGCGCCGCTGCTGCCCGCCGGCACGCGTCCGGACACGCTGGACGGCGTGAGCTTCGTCGGCCTGATCGGCTTCCGGATGGTCGGGCTGGGGTTCGGTCGCGGACCGGGGGTGCCGTACTTCGGCACCTTCGCCGAGACGAACGTCCGGCTCTACTCGGTCGACCACACCGGACGGCGGGCCGTCGTGTTCCGGTCGCTCGACGCGTCCCGACTGGTGCCGGTGCTCGTCGCGCGGGCGACGCTGCGCCTGCCGTACCTCTGGTCGTCGATGCGGTTGGACCGCGACGGTGACCGACTCACCTACCGGTGCCGGCGACGCTGGCCCGGGCCGGCGGGTACGACGAGCACGATGGAGGTGCGGACGGGGGAGCGGATCGTCGACCCCACGCCCGTCGAACACTTCCTCACCGCCCGCTGGGGGCTGCACACCCGGGCGTACGGTCGCACGCTGCACCTGCCGAACTGGCATCCCCGCTGGCCGCTGCACCGGGCCGAACTCCTGCACCTGGACGACGAGCTGGTCGCCGCCGCCGGGCTGCCGACACCGGTCGGACCGCCGGTCAGCGTGCTCTACTCGCCCGGCGTCGGGGTGCGGTTCGGCACGCCCGTGACGGTCCGGCGGCCCGGCTGAGCGCCGGGCCGCCGGATGCTCAGTAGCGGCCGCCCTCGGGGGCGGGCAGGGCGTCCAGGTCGGCCAGTTCCTCCGCGCCGAGCCGCACGTCGCCGGCCGCGCAGTTGTCCACCAGGTACTTCGGTGTCTTGGTGCCGGGAATCGGAATGACCCGGTCGCCCTGGGCGACGACCCAGGCGAGCGCCACCTGCGCGGGGCTGACGCCGGCCCGGTCGGCGATCTCCCGGACCCGGCCGACGATGGCGAGGTTGGCGCGCAACGCGTCCTGCTGGAAGCGCGGCAGGCCGCGGCGGAAGTCGTCAGCCGGCAGGTCGTCGAAGGAGGCGAACCGTCCGGTGAGGAAACCACGACCCAGCGGGGAGAACGGCAGGAAGGCGATGCCCTGCGCGTCGCAGTACGGCAGCACCTCGGTCAGCGGGTCCCGGGTCCACAGTGACAGCTCGGACTGCACCGACGCCACCGGATGCACGGCCTGAGCCCGCACGATCTGGGCCACCGTCACCTCGGACAGGCCGATCTGTCGCGCCTTGCCCGCCGCGACGAGCTCCGCCATCGCGCCCCAGGACTCCTCGATGGGCACCTCCGGGTCGACGCGGTGCAGTTGGTAGAGGTCGACGTGGTCCGTACCGAGGCGGCGCAGACTGTCGTCGATCGCCGTCCGGATGTGCTCCGGCCGGCCGTTGTTGCCGAGCTTCGGTGAGTTGCCCGGCCCGCCCTCCCGGGACGTGGCGACCAGCCCGACCTTGGTCGCCAGCACGGCCCGCTCCCGGTGGCCGCCGGCCAGCGCCCGCCCGACCAGCTCCTCGTTGGTGTACGGCCCGTACACATCGGACGTGTCGATCAGCGTGGCGCCCAGATCCAGCGCCTGCCGGATCACGGAGATCGAGGTGTCGTCGTCGCGAGGGCCGGTGATGTCGTATCCGTGGCTCATGCCCATGCACCCGAGACCGATGACGCCGACCTCGGGCCCCGCACTGCCCAGCGTGGTGGTTCGCATGACCCCACGTTACGACCGTCGCCCGCCACCCGCTGTGCTGCATCGTGACCATCGGCCCGTCCTAGAATCGACGGTGCTCACTGCTTTTGTCGGTGTGGGCTGGGGGCTGGCAGGAAGGGCGGTGGGCGGTATGGGACCGGACGAGCGGCGACGGTTGTTCGAGCTGGCGCGGGAGCGCTCGACGCGACAGCGGACGTGGGCGGAGGCCGACCAGCTGTGGGGCCGGGTGGTCGAGGCGTACCGGGAGGCCGTGCGGGAGCCGGGCCGGGCGGCGCGGGAGGACCAGCAGCAGTTGGCCCGGGCGCTGTGGCGGCACAGCATGCTGATGTCCGCGCGGGGCCTTGCCGCCGACGCGATGGCGCCCGGCGGTGAGGCGGTCGTCGTCTTCGAGCGGGTGTACGACGCCGTGGCGGCCGAGGGCGGCAGCGTGGCCGCCGCGCCCCGGGACGACGCGCTGGCCGAACTGATCACCGCGCTGGTGGATCTGGCCGAGGTCTCGTTCGCCGCCGGTCAGCCCGCCACCCGACGGGACCTGTTGGAGCGTGCCGTGACGGTGGGCCTGACCTCCGCCGGGGAGCCTCCGTCCGCCGGGCCGCGGACCCGGGAGGCGATGGGGACGGCCTACCACAACCAGGCGGTGGCGCTGCTGCACCGGCACCTCACCCGGCCGTCGCCGACCGAGGGCGCCAAGGAGGCGGCGTTGGCGGCGTCGCGGGCCTGTGAGCTGCGACAGGGTCTGCTGGACATGGCGCGTCCGCTGTCGTTCTGGGAGATGGCCAACACCTACGGGGTGTACGCCCAGTGCCTGGTCCTGATCGGTGACCTGGACCGGGCGGCCATCGTGCTGAACATGGGCAACCGGTTCGTCGAGACGCTGGGCCCGGCCGCCGCGGAGCCGGCCCAGAAGTTGCGGATCGCGGCCGAGATGCTGGCCCGGGAGAAGGGTACGACTGGTTCGCGTCGCTGGGGCTGGCGGCGCTGACCCGTCCGGCTTGCATGGAATCGTCATCGATCGATACCGTGCGTGAAGGCGCCGCCCCGCCGCAGACCATCACCGTCGATCCGAAGCGGGTTCCGCATGCGCACACTGAGACTTGTCACATCGCTGGCCGTCGCCGGTCTGCTCGCCGGCGCGGTGGCGACGATCGCCACGCCGGCCAGCGCGGCGACAGCCGCGTTCTCCGTGACCAACAGCTGGGGCAGTGGCTATCAGGGCCAGGTCACGGTCACCAACGACACCTCCACGCCGATCAGCGGGTGGCGGGTCGAGTTCGACCTGCCGGCCGGGTCGCGCATCGCCCAGTCGTGGAACGCCCAGCAGACGACCGCCGGCAGCCACTACACGTTCAGCAACGTGTCGTGGAACGGCGCGCTCGGTGCCGGCGCGTCGACCTCGTTCGGTTTCCTCGTCGAGGGCTCCGGCACGCCGGTGAACTGCACGGTCAACGGCGCCAGCGTGTCCTGCTCCGGCGGCACGACGCCGACGACTCCGCCGCCCACCACCCCGCCGCCGACCACGCCGCCGCCCACGACCCCGCCACCGAGCACCGGTACGCCGGTCGAGAGGTACGGGCAGCTCCGGGTCTGCGGCACGACGATGTGCGACAGGTCCGGCGCCCGGGTGCAGCTGCGCGGCGTCAGCAGCATGTGGCTCAACTGGGAAACCGCTCCCTACGCCGAGAACCTGTCCGCGCTGCGGTGGATGCGGGACAACTGGAACCTCCAGGTGATCCGCGCGGCGATGGGCGTCGAGCCGGCCGGGGCGTACCTGAGCGACCCGAACAAGGCGCGGGCGCAGGTGGAGACCATCATCAACAACGCCGTCAGCGCCGGGGTCTACGTGATCGTGGACTGGCACGCCCACGAGGCGCAGAACAACCGGTCCCAGGCGGTGGCGTTCTTCGGTGACCTGGCCCGCCGCTACGGTCACCTGCCCAACGTCATCTGGGAGACCTGGAACGAGCCGTTGCAGTTCAGCTGGACCGGGGTCGTCAAGCCGTACCACCAGGCGGTCGTCTCCGCGATCCGCGCCGCCGACCCGGACAACATCGTGGTGCTCGGCACGCCGACCTGGTCGCAGGACGTGGACGCCGCGGCGGCCAGCCCGCTCTCCGGCGCCAACCTCATGTACACACTGCACTTCTACTCCTGCACGCACGGCGCGTCGCTGCGCGCCAAGGGCGACGCGGCGATCCGGGCCGGCCTGGCGCTCTTCGTCACCGAGTGGGGCGCCGGCAACGCCGACGGTGGCCTCGACGGCCGGGCCTGCCTGCCGGAGGCGCAGTCGTGGATCGACTGGATGCGGGCGAACGGCATTTCCTGGACCGCCTGGAAGCTCGACGTCGGCACCGACACCACCAACCTGCTCAGCCCCGGCGCCCCGGTGACCGGCGGATGGAACAACTACCTGCACGGCCACGCGCCGTTCGTGGTCAGCAACATGCGCTGACCCGGTAGCGCGCTCGATCAACTCCAGATCGCCGATGTCGGGGTATCCGAGCCAGTGGGATGCCCCGACATCGGCGATCCCGTGTCGATCACGGCTCAGGTGTCCGAAGATGATCACGGGGCGTCGGTCACTCGGTGACCACGAGGCGGAACGGCGCGTCACCTTAACGCGCCGGAAACACCCTCGGTACCAAGCCTGGGAACGCTCGTCGGACAGTCGAGACCACCGACACGCGAACCGGGGTGACCATGGTCGACAACACCACGAACGCGGCGACGTTCGACGGGCCGGTGGGCCGGTCCGGCAACGGACGGGCCGTGCCCGCGTCCCGTCCGGCTCCGGCCCGGCCGGCGTACGACGACGACCCGGCGGACCTCGCCACCATCGGTGTCGAGGAGGAGTTCCACGTCGTCGACCTGCACACGCGGGAGCTGGTGCCCCGGGCCGGGGAACTGCTCGACCGGCTGCCGGCCGCCTCGTTCACCGCCGAACTGCACCGCAGCGTGGTGGAGACCAACACCGCGGTCTGCCGCACCCTGGACGAGATCCGGGGCGAGCTGACCCGGCTGCGTCAGTCGGCGGTCCAGGTCGCCGACCGGGCCGGGCTGGGCATCGTGGCGGCCGGTACGGTGCCGCTGCGCGCCGACGGCGACCCGAGCGTCACACCCACCTCGCGGTACCGGCGGATGGTCGACGAGTACCAGTTGCTCGCCCGGGAACAGTTGATCTGCGGGGCGCAGGTGCACGTGGGCGTCTCCGACCGGGACCTGGCGGTCGCGGTCACTCGCCGCGTCCAGCCGTGGCTGCCGGTGCTGCTCGCCCTCTCCACCAGCTCGCCCTACTGGATGGGCCAGGACAGCGGCTACGCCAGCGTCCGCTCGCTGGTCTGGCAGCGCTGGCCCACGGCCGGCGACCCGGGCGAGGTGACCAGCGCGGCCGACCACGAGGCCCTGGTCGCCGAGCTGATCTCGTCCGAGACCATCACCGACCCCGCCATGATCTACTTCGACGTCCGGCCGTCGGCGCACGTGCCCACCGTCGAGCTGCGCATCACCGACGCCAACGCCGACGTCGAGACGATCGTCCTGCTCACCGGCCTGTTCCGGGCGCTCGTGCGGCGGGAGGTCGCCGCCCTGCGCGCCGGTGTCGAACGCACCGCCGTCCGGCCGCCGGTGCTGCGCGCCGCCGTGTGGCGGGCCGCCCGCTCCGGCCTCGAAGGTGACCTGCTCGACCTGCCCCGCTCGGCGCGGCCGGTGCCGGCCGCCGAGGCGGTCCGCCGCCTCGTGGCCGACCTGCGCCCCCAGTTGGAGGCGACCGGCGACTGGGAGCAGGTCCGCGAGCTGACCCGGTACACCCTCGACCGGGGCAGTTCCGCCGCCCGACAGCGGCGGGCGTACGAGCGACGGGGGCGGCTGGCCGACGTGGTCGACCTGCTGCTCGACGAGACCCGGGGCCGGGTGCGCGCTCCCCTGCCCGGGGCGACGCCCCCGCCCGCGCTGCCCACGTACGCCGACGCCGGGGACGAGGTCTTCGGTCCGGCCGGGCCGACACCCGCGTACCGTCCGCTGCTCACCGCCCTGCGCGCCCTCGGGTCCGTCGGCCTGCGGCACCGCGAGCACGACCGGGACGAGGAACAACGCGCCCGGGGCGTGACCTTCAGCGTGGCCGGCGAGGCCAGCACCCGCCTCTTCCCGGTGGACCTGGTGCCCCGGGTGGTACCCGCCGACGACTGGCGGACGCTGCGCGCCGGCCTCGTGCAGCGCGCCCGCGCGCTCGACGCGTTCCTGCGCGACGTCTACGCCGACCGGGCCGTGGTCGCCGACGGTGTCGTACCGGCCTGGGTGGTGGAGTCCTCGCCGGGGCTGCGCCCGACCGGCGCGCTCATGGGCCGACACGGCACGCGGGCCCAGGTGTCCGGAACCGATCTCGTCCGCGACCCCGACGGCGGCTGGTACGTGCTGGAGGACAACCTGCGGGTGCCCTCCGGGATCGGCTACGCCGTGCAGAACCGGCGGCTCACCCAGGCGGTGCTGCCCGAGCTGCCGGTGCCCGACGACCTGCTGCCGGCCGACGAGACTCCGGCGATGCTGCGCCGGGCGCTGGTCGCCGCCGCGCCGGCCGCCGCCGACGATCCCGCCGTGGTGGTGCTCAGCAGCGGCCCGGGCGACCCGGCCTGGTTCGAGCACCGGCTGCTCGCCGACGAGATGGGTGTGCCGCTGACCGAGAGCGGTGACCTGCTGGTCCAGGACGGCCGCGTGCACATGGTGTCGGAGGGACACCGCAGCCCGGTGGACGTGATCTACCTGCGGATGGACGAGGAGGCCCTGCTGCACGCCCCGGGCGCGGACGGCGTGCCGCTGGGCTGGCCGCTGCTTGCGGCGGTGCACGCCGGGCGGCTCACGCTGGCCAACGCGCTCGGCAACGGCGTCGGGGACGACAAGGCGCTGTACGCGTACGTGCCCCGGCTGATCGAGTACTACCTCGGGGAGAAGGCGCTGCTCGGCGACGTGCCGACGTACCTGTGCGGGGTGCCCGAGCAGCGCGCCGAGGTGCTGGGCCGGCTCGGCGAGCTGGTGCTCAAGCCGGTCGACGGGTACGGCGGCGACCGTGTGGTGATCGGCCCGCGCGCCGACGCGGAGGAGTTGGACGCCGTCCGGGAGCAGATCCTCGCCGCCCCGCACCGGTGGATCGCCCAGGAGATGGTCACGCTCACCACCCACCCGGTCTTCGACGGTACGGCTCTCGCGCCTCGCCACGTTGACCTGCGGGCCTTCGTGTTCCTCGGCGAGACTGCGGAGGTGGCGCCGGTGGCCCTGACCCGGGTCGCGCCGGCCGGCAGCATGATCGTCAACTCGTCGCGGGGAGGTGGGTCGAAGGACACCTGGCTGCTCGGCGGAGCCGCAGAGCCCTCGGTGTAACCCACGCTTGATGCGGATGTCATCGGGACGCAACCGGGTCCACCAAGCCTGGACCGGTCAGCGGCCCGAGCGGACCGAGCCGATGAGAGGTGTGTGCCATGTGCGGTATCGGAGGCGAGTTCCGCCTCGACGGGGCGTCACCGGACCTGGCGGCCCTGGAGCGGATGCTCCCCGTCCTGTCCTCCCGCGGTCCGGACGGTGAGGGGCGGTGGCAGCACGGTCCGGTGGCGCTGGTGCACCGCCGGCTGCGCATCATCGACCTGTCCGACACCGGCGCCCAGCCGATGGTCGACGCCGAACTGGGCCTCGCCCTGGTCTTCAACGGCTGCATCTACAACTACCGGGAGCTGCGCGACGAGCTGACCGCCGCCGGCTACTCCTTCCGCTCCACGTCGGACACGGAGGTGATCCTCAAGGCGTACCACCGGTGGGGAACGGACTGCGTCCAGCGGCTGTTCGGGATGTTCGCGTTCGCCCTGGTCGAGCTGGCCACGCACACCCTCGTGCTGGCCCGCGACCGGCTCGGCATCAAACCCCTCTACCTGGCCGAGACGCCGGGCCGCATCCGCTTCGCGTCGACGCTGCCGGCGCTGCTCGCCGCCGGCGACGTGGACACCGACCTGGACCCGGTGGCGCTGCACCACTACATGACCTTCCACTCGGTGGTGCCGCCGCCGCGCACCATCCTGGCCGGCGTCCGCAAACTCCCGCCCGCCACCGTGCGGGTGGTCACCGCCGACGGCCGCAGCACCGACACCGTGTACTGGCGGCCCGAGTTCACCCGCGCCGCCGCGCCGGCCATGTCCGCCGAGGAGTGGCAGGAACGGATCATGGGGGCGCTGCGCACCGCCGTACGACGGCGGATGGTCGCCGACGTGCCGGTCGGCGTGCTGCTCTCCGGGGGCCTCGACTCCAGCCTGATCGTCGCCCTGCTCGCCGAACAGGGCCAGACCGGGCTGGCCACCTTCAGCATCGGCTTCGAGGCGGCGGCGGGGGAGACCGGCGACGAGTTCCACTACTCCGACCTGATCGCCCGCCACTTCGACACCGACCACCAGCAGATCCGCATCGACGCCGCCCGCTTCACCCCGGCCGTGCACGACGCCATCGCGGCGATGAGCGAGCCGATGGTCAGCCACGACTGCGTGGCGTTCCACCTGCTCTCCGAGGAGGTCTCGAAGCGCATCACCGTGGTCCAGTCGGGCCAGGGCGCGGACGAGATCTTCGCCGGCTACGACTGGTATCCGCCGATGGCCAACGTCGCCCGCGCGGACGCCGTCGAGGCGTACGCCCGGGTGTTCTTCGATCGTCGGCACGACGCCCTCGCCGGCCACCTCGCGCCCGAGTGGATGCTCGACCACGACGCGAGCCGGGAGTTCGTCACCGCCCACTTCGGCGCGCCGGGCGCGGACACCGCGCTCGACGCGGCGTTGCGCCAGGACAGCCTGGTGATGCTCGTCGACGACCCGGTCAAGCGGGTCGACAACATGACGATGGCGTGGGGGTTGGAGGCCCGCGTGCCGTTCCTCGACCACGAGGTGGTCGAGCTGGCCGCCGCCTGCCCACCGGCGCTCAAGCTGGCCCTGGGCGGCAAGGGCGTGCTCAAGGCTGCGAGCCGGGGCATCGTCCCCGACGAGGTCATCGACCGGCCCAAGGGATATTTCCCGGTGCCGGCGATCCGGCACCTCTCCGGCCCGCTGCTGGACGACGTCCGGGACGCGCTGACCGCCCGCCCGGCCCGCGAGCGCGGCCTGTTCCGCAAGGACTACCTGGAGGAGTTGCTGGACATGCCGAACGCCCAGCGGACCACGTTGGGTTCCAACGCGCTCTGGCAGCTCGGGCTGCTGGAGCTCTGGTTGCAGCGGATCGGGGTTTAGATGAGCGTACGGACCGAGGTGCCGCGCCGGACCCGCCCCGCGCGGAACCGGCCGGCGATGACCCTGCCGCCCGGCGAGGACTTCGCGCCCGCGCCGTCACCGGACGGCCGGCGGGTGGCGTACGTCTCGGACCGGTCCGGCACCCCGACCGTCTGGGTCCGGGACGTGGACGCCGTCGAGGCCGTCGCGCTGCCCGGCGGCGACGAGCCGGTCCTGTCGGTGCGCTGGTCCGCGGACGGGCAGTGGCTGGCCTGCGTCGTCGCGCCCGGCGGCGCCCCCCGCACCGAGCTGTGGGTGCTGCGCCCGGACGGTACGGAACGCCGCCAGGTCGCCGGCTTCGGCCGGCACAGCGCGAGCCTGTCCCGGTGGCTGCCCGGCGGTGCGCTGATGGCGGTCACCGAGAGCGCCGAGCGGGCCGTCGCCGTGGTCATCGACGCCGAGACCGGGCACCGGCGGGTGCTCGCCGAGGACGACCTGCTCACCCTCCTGGACGTCACCGACGACGGCGGCTACGCCCTGCTGCGGCGTGGCCCCCGTAACGCCCGCTGGCTGGAACTGCTCGACGTGGGCACCGGCGACCGGGTACGCCTGCTGCCGGACACCGGCCGGGGCAGCACCGACCAGGGCTGGTTCGGCCCCGACGGGACGAGCGTGCTGGCGCGTACCGACGCGTTCTCGGAGCTGGCGGCGCTGGTGCGCGTCGACCTCGCGCGACCGACGCTGGCCCCGACGCGCGTCGCGGCGCGACCGGACGCGGAGCTGGAGCACGTCGCGCTCGACACCCGGCGGGAGCGGGCCGCGCTGCTGTGGAACACCTACGGTGGGCGCAGCGAACTGAGCCTGTGCGATCTCGCCAGCGGCGTCCAACGGTCCGTGACCGCCCCCGGCGAGGTGCTCGACGACGCCGTCTTCGCCGCCGACGGTGACCTGCTCTGCCTCACCGCGCAGGGGCCGGTGCAGCCCCGGGAGGTGTGGCTGGTCGACCCGGCGACCGGTATCCCGTGCCCACTGCGGCCGGACACCGATGCCGAACGCACGGGTGGCGCGGGTGTCGCGCCGCAGTTGGTCGACCTGCGTGCCCACGACGGGTTGCCGCTGTCCGGTTGGCTCTACCGCCCGGCCGGCCCCGGCCCCTGGCCGACGGCGATCAGCCTGCACGGCGGTCCCGAGGCGCAGGAGCGGCCCGGCTACAACCCGCTGTTCCAGGCCCTCGTGGCGCAGGGCGTCGCGGTGTTCGCGCCGAACGTGCGCGGCTCGTCCGGCTTCGGCCGCTCCTTCGTCACCGCCGACAACCTCGCCGGTCGGTACGGGGCCATCGCCGACGTGGCGGCGTGCGCCGAGCACCTCGTCGACAGCGGCATTGCGATCCCGGGCCACCTCGGCTGCCTGGGTCGCTCCTACGGCGGCTATCTGGTCCTCGCGGTGCTGGTGAACTTCCCCGGCCTGTTCGCCGCCGGGGTGGCCGAGTGCGGCATCTCCGACTTCCGCACCTTCTACGCCGGCACCGAGCCGTGGATCGCCGCCGCCGCGGTCAGCAAGTACGGCGATCCGGTGCGCGACGCGGAGCTGCTGCGGGACCTGTCGCCGATGACCCGGATCGACCAGCTCGACGTGCCGGTGCTGCTCATCCACGGCGCGAACGACACCAACGTGCCGGCCGGGGAGTCGGCGCAGGTGGCGCAGGCGCTCGCCGCCCGGGACGTGCCGCACGGGCACCTGGTGCTCGCCGGTGAGGGGCACGACTTCCTGGCCCGCGACAACGCCGAGGCGGCGCGTACGGCCACCACCTCCTGGCTGACCCGGCACCTCGCCACGACGGTGTTCGTCCTCGGCTGAGGCGTTATCCTGCGCCGGTGGACGTCACGGCGCAGGGTCAGCGGCTGGCCGCCGACCTGGGCCGGTCCCTCGCCGAGCTGAGCTTCGTCGACCTGGACACGGACGAGGTCACCGCGCGGGTGATCGACGCGGTGGTGCGCTGGGCGCGGGCGCGGGGCTGGCGGGTCTACCGGCGGGCACCGAGCGTGCTGCCGTTGCCGCCGCCGATGCAGCAGCGGCACTCGGTCCTCGACGTGGCGTGCGCCCGCCCGGACGGGCCGCCGGTGGTGGTGGAGGTCGACCACACCGACCGGGCCCGTACGGTGCAGAAGCTGACCGCGGAGGCGGACGCCGGGCGGATCCCGATCTGGGTGCGCTGGGGCGTCGGCCGGTTCACCGTCCCGCCACCACCGGTGGCGATGGTGACCGTCGAGGTCACCCGACGTCCCGGACCGGCCGGGCGGGGACGCCTGCACAGCCGCGGCGGCGACCGGCCCGCGCCGGCACACTCGGCCGGCGGCGGCACGGCGGCCCCGCAGGCGCTGCCGATCCCGCTGGTAGAGCCGCTGTCGGGCCCACTGTCGGGCCCACCGACGGGCCCGCTTTCGGACCCGCGCAAGGGCACCTGAAGCGAATCGTAAGCGGGGCCCGGCAGTGTCCTGGGTGTCACCGGAGAACACGACCGACACCCAGGAGATACCGATGCGCAAGCTCGTCAACTCGACCTACATCACCCTCGACGGCGTCATCGAGAACCCGATGTGGACCGCGCCGTACTTCGACGAGGAGGCCATCGGCCTCGCCGGCGAGCTGACCGACGCCGCCGACGCGATGCTGATGGGCCGCGCCACCTACGACGGCATGTCCGTCGCCTGGCCGCAGCAGGACGAGAGCGACCCGACCACCGGCGCGGCCTACTTCAACAACGTCAAGAAGTACGTCGCCTCGACCACCCTCACCGACCCCACCTGGAACAACACGGAGGTGCTCCAGGGCGACCTGGTCGAGGCGGTCCGCACGCTCAAGGCCCAGGACGGCAGGAACATCATCCAGTACGGCTTCGGCTCGGTCACCGCCCAGCTCGTCGACGCGGGCCTGGTGGACGAGGTCCGCTTCTGGATCCACCCGGTGCTCCAGGGCGCCCCCAGCGTGACGAGCCCGCTGAACGGCTTCACGGCGTCGTTCGACCTGGTCGACACCCGGGTGCACAAGAGCGGCGTGATCGTCGCGACGTACCGGCCGAAGAGCGCCGCCTGACCGTCCCGCTCAAAGCTGAGCCCGGGCCTCGCCCGGGCTCAGCTTCGTGCCCTCGTCGACGAGCGCGTCGAAGCGGTCCGGGCCGAGGGCGGCCTGGACCCGGCGGGTCACCCGGTCGACCTCGTCACGTTCGGCCGGCGCGCACGGCGCCCGGCTGGCCAGTCGGGCGGCCGCCGCCGCGCCGAGCAGCCGGGCCGCGACCTCCGGCACGCGTACCGCCGATGCCATCCCCTCCAGCGCGAAGATCGCGTCCCGGGGCGCGGCCATCGCCTCGGCGGCCTCGAACGCCTCGACGTGCAGGGCCAGCGCGCCGTCCGGGTCGTCACCCTGCTCGATCGCGTGCCCCAGCTCGACCAGGACCGGCGGCAGGTACAGCGCGGGCTGTGCCTCGGCGCGACCCCGCTCGGCGAGGTTGCCGAGGTGGGCGACGGCCAAATCGAGCTTGCCGTCGCGGCGGGCGGCCAACCCGAGGCTCAGCTCGGCGAAGACCAGCGCGCCCGGGGCGTCCTGCTGCACCGCCAGCTGGTAGGCGCGTTCGGCCAGCTCCCGGGCCTGCGGATAGTCCCGGGTCTGCACCGCCAGCCAGGCCAGCCAGGACAGTTCGGTGCACACCTGCGGCCACAGCCGTAACTCCTGCGCCCAGCGCAGCCCTTCGGCGTGCAGCGCGGCGGCGCGTTCGTGGTCGCCGCGCATCTCGGCGAGCCCGCCCATCCACTCGGTGGCCTGGAGCCGGCCCCACCGGTCGCCGATCTCGGCGAAGAGCGCCGCGCTGCGGGTCGCCGTCCGCTCCAGGGTCGCCTGGTCACCCGCCACGTGCGCGATCTTGGCCTGCGAGGCGAGCACGGCCGCCTCGGTCCACGTGTCGGCGTCTGCCGGCATCAGCTCCATGGCCAGTGCCAGGTCACTCTGCTCGATCAGCGCGTTCGCCGCGAACCACGCGCCCCGGCCGTGCGGGTCACCGGCGATGGCCGCCCGGACGTCCGTCGGCGCGACCGCCGCACCCCGCAGCAGCGCGAAGCCGACCCGCCAGGGGGCAGCGGTCCGCTCCTGCTCCGGGTCGCCGGTGACGGCCAGGGCTCGGCTCGCCTCGGTGAATCTGCCGCGCAGATACCAGTACCAGCTCAGCGCCACCGCCAGCCGCAACCCGCCGCCGTGGGCCAGCGCCGCGCGCAGGTTCGCCGTCTCGGCGTCCAGCAGCGCCAGCCACCGCCGCTGGGCGGGCCCGCGCAACTCCGGGTCGGCGCGCTCGGCCAGCTCGGTGTAGTAGCCGGCGTGCCGCGCCCGGACCTCGTCGGCGTCCTCCAGGCGGTCCAGGCAGAACGCGGCGACCGATTCGAGCAGCCGGTAGCGCGGCCCTTCCGGCGAGTCGTCCAACACCACAAGCGACCGGTCCACCAGCCGGGCGAGGGCGTCCAGGTCGGTACGGCAGACCTGCTCGGCGGCCTCCGGTGTGCCGCCGTCGCGGAACACCGCGAGCCGCGCGAGCACCCGCCGGTCGGCCTCGTCGAGCAGGTCCCAACTCCAGCCGATCACCGCGGTCAGCGTCCGCTGGCGTGGCGGCACGTCGCGTTGCGCGGTGCTGAGCAGCCGGAACCGGTCGTCGAGTCGCTCCACCACGCCCTGCACGCCCAGGGCGCGGACCCGGGTGGCGGCCAGCTCCAGCGCCAGCGGCAGACCGTCCAGGCGACGGCAGATCTGGGCCACCGCTGGCGCGGTACGTTCGTCGAGGCGGAACCCGCGCTGCTGGGCGGCGGCGCGGGCGGCGAACAACCGGGCCGCCGCCGAGCGCCGGACCGCGTCCGGGTCGCCGTCCGACGACGGCAACGACAGCGGGGGTACGTCCCAGAGCAGTTCGCCGGTCAGGCCGAGCGGCTCCCGGCTGGTGGCGAGCACGTGCACCCCCGGCGCGTCGCGCAGCAGCCGGGCGACCAGCGCCGCGACCGGCTCGACGACGTGTTCGCAGTTGTCCAGCACCAGCAGCAGGTGCCGTTGGCGCAGCGCCGCGACGAGCCGGTCGCTGGGGGACAGGCTGACGCCGGTGGCCTCGCGCACGTCCAGCGCGCCGAGCACCTGCTCGGCGACGCCCGGGTCGCCGGCCCGCAGCGGCGCCAACTCGACCAGCAGGACGCCGTCCGGCGGGGACTGCGTACGGGCGGCCTCGGTGGCCAGCCGGGTCTTGCCGACGCCGCCCGGCCCGACCAGTGTGACCAGGCGCTGCCCGGGCAGCAGGGCCCGCAGCTCGGTCAACGCCTCGGCCCGGCCCACCAGCTCGTCGAGCTGCGCCGGCAGGCTGTTGCGGATGATCGCGGCCTTCGGCGGCGCGCTCAGCCCGGCGTCCTGTTCGAGGATGCGGCGGTGCAGGGCGACCAGTTCGGGGCCCGGGTCGAGGCCCAACTCGTCGGCGAGCCGGTCCCGCAGGTCCGTGTAGCTGTCCAGCGCCTCGGACTGGCGACCGGCCGCGTACAGCGCGCGCAGCTGCACCGCCCGCAGCCCCTCGTGCAGGGGATTGCGGGCCACCAACTCGGCCAGGTCGGCGGCGGCCAGGTCGTGCTCGCCCCGGGCCACCCGCGCCTCGGCCAGCCGCTCATGCACGGCGAGCCGCTGCTCGGCGAGGCGGGTCGCTTCGGCCCGGACGAACTCGGCGTCGGCCACGTCGGCGTACGCCTCGCCCCGCCACAGCGCCAGGGCCTCGGTCAGTCGGCCGACGTCGGTGTGCCGGGCCAGCTCGGCGAACCGGTCGGCGTCGACCGTCCCGGCCCGCAACAGGTAGCCGGGAGCGCGGGACTCGACCAGGTCGCGGGCGCCCGGTTCGGCGTCGTTGAGCGCCTTGCGCAGCTGCGACACCCGCACCTGGAGCGCCCCGCTGGGGTTGGCGGGGGAGTCGTCGCCCCACAGGTCGTCGATGAGCCGGTCGGCGGAGACGACCTGGTTGCGGTTGGTCAGCAGGTCGGCCAGCAGGGCGCGGACCTTGGTGCCGGGCACCACCACGGGCTCGCCGGCATCGGTGGTGACGGCGAGCGGCCCGAGCACCCCGAACTGCACGGCGGTCATCCTATGGCGTGGATCGACGTCCACGGTCTTCGGAACAGTTCCGAACGCGCCGGTAAGTCGACCTGAAGCGGACCGTAAGCGCGACGGCGGACCGTGTGGGCATGGACATCTACCACGAGATTCACGGCAACGGCGAGGGCCGGCCGCTGGTGCTCATCCACGGCGCGCTCTCCGGCATCGGCACCTCGTTCGGCACGATCCTGCCGCTCCTCGCCCGGTCGCGACGGGTGATCGCCGTGGAGTTGCAGGCGCACGGCCACACCCCGGACGTCGACCGCCCGCTGACCGTCGAGCACTTCGCCGCCGACGTGGTCGAGCTGCTCGACCGCCTCGGTGTCGGCCAGGCCGACGTGTACGGATGGAGCATGGGCGCGGCGGTGGCGCTGCGCCTCGGCACCGACCACGCCGACCGGGTGGGGCGGCTGGTGCTCGCGTCGGTGAGCTTCGACGACGCCGGCCTGCACCCCGGGCTGCTCGACGGCATCCAGGACCTGCGGCCGGAGCACCTGCACGGTTCGGAGTTCCACGACGAGTACCTGCGGACCGCCCCGGACCCGACGGGCTGGGCCAACCTGGTCACCAAGATGAAGGTGCTGGACGCGAACCTGCCCCGCTGGACGCCGGAGCAGATCGCGGCCCTGGCCGTACCCACCATGCTGGTGCTGGCCGACGCGGACATCGTCCAGCCCGAACACGCGGTACGGATGTTCCGGCTGCTCGGCGGCGCGGTGCCCGGCGACCTGACCGGCCTGCCCGCCTGCCGCCTGGCCATCCTCCCCGGCACCACCCACACCACGATCCCGCACCGCGCCGACTGGCTGGCCCCCATGATCGACGAGTTCCTCGACGACCCGGTGCCAGCCCCTCCCCGCGATCTTGCACTTTCTGTGGCGGCATAAGGCGTGAATGCCCCACAACGTCGACACAAAGTGCAAGATCGCGGGGAGGAGGGGTGGGTGGGGCAGGATGAGGGTTATGGCTAGTGATGTTCTGTCCGTGCTGACGGGCGAGATCGACGCGTTCACCGGTGCCCTGGCCGAGATGCCGGCGCCGGAGTGGGAGCGGCCGACGCGCTGCGACCCGTGGCGGGTACGCGACGTGGTGGGGCACGTCGTCGTCGTACTCTCGCGGGTGCCGGACATGGTGGCGGCGCCCGCTCCCGAGCGGGCCGGGACCACGGCGGCGCAGTACTACCGCGCCGACGGGCGGTTCAGCGACGACACGAACGACGAACGGGTACGGACGGCGCAGCGTCGCGCGGCCGACCCGGACCCGACGACCCTCGTGCGGGATCTCGCGGACACCGGGCGGACCGTCGTCGAGGTGTGCCGCGACGAGCCCGCGGACCGGGTGGTCCGGACCCGGCACGGCGACGCCATGCTGCTGTCCGACTTCCTGACCACCCGCCTCGTCGAGGTGGCCCTGCACGGCCTCGACGTCGCCGACGCGGTGCCCCGCGAGCCGTGGCTCACCCCGGCCGCCACCGAACACCTGCTGCGCCTGCTCTTCGGCCCACAGTGGCGGGTCGCGGTCGACGCCACCGGAGACCCGATCACCCTCCTCCGCAGGGCGACCGGACGCGCCCCCGCCACCGCCGACCGCCATGCCCTGCACCACCTCGGCCTGCGCCCCCTGACCCTGGGCTGACGCCTGGGTCTTCAGCCCCCAGGCAGCAACTTCGCGGATGTTGCTGCCTCCGACGCGCTGGAAGCAGCAACAACCCCGAAGTTGCGACGATCTTGGCCGCGGCACTAGGGGGTGGCGCGGCGGCGGACGCTGGCCAGCATTCGGCGTACGCCGAGCACGTGGCCGCCGGACCGGAGCAGCAGTTGCCGGTAGAGGCCGCCGGCCAGGCCGGGGAAGACCGCCCGCGTCTGCGCCCGCAGGCGGGTCCGTCCCGGCTCGACCGGATCGACGCGGAACGTCAGCGCGTACGTGGAGAACCGGTGGCTGCCCCGCAGCGTCAGCTCCCGGGCGGGGTGCGCGGTGGCCACGTGGAAACCGGGGAGGGTCGAGCCCTCGGCGAGGGGCCGTGGCCCGGACGCAACGGGGTCGGCGGCGCGTACGAGGCGGGCGTACGCGCTCACGGCGGGCCCGTCGAACGTCTCCTGCACCACGTGCAGGAGGTGCGGCCAGACGTCCTGCGGTTCGGCCGCGATCACGACGGCGTGTTCGTCCACCTCGGGCAACGAGTCGATCCGCATGGGCGCCTCCCCGCATTCCGGTCCATTCTCACCTCCACCGTGGACATCGTCGACCGGGCGATGGCGTACGGGGCGTCGAGGGGGTAGAAACGGGGTCAGAGAGCGCTCTCACCGTCGAGTGCGCCCATGGTCCGCCCAGTCGATAGGACGAACCACATGACGAGCCCGTCCCGACGTACCCTCACCCTTGCCCTGCTGGTGACCGCCGCCGTCACCGTGAGCGGCACCGCGGCCAGCGCCGGCCGCCCGACGCGCCGCGCACCCGATTTCGGGCCGAACGTGACCATCTTCGACCCGTCCATGCCGGTCGCCCAGATCCAGCAGACCCTCGACGCCGCACACGCCCGCCAGGTCGACAACGAGATGGGCACCGAGCGGCACGCGTACCTCTTCAAGCCCGGCAGCTACGGCACGGCCGAGCAGCCGTTGCAGGCCAAGGTCGGCTACTACACCGAGGTCGCCGGCCTCGGCGGATCGCCCACCGACGTCGCCGTCAACGGCAAGATCGAGGTCTACAACCGTTGCCTCGCCGACGGCGGCACCGGCAACTGCCTCGCGCTCGTCAACTTCTGGCGCACGCTGTCGAACCTCTCGCTCACCGTCGACGCCGCCGGCCAGGACGGTTGCCGCTCGACGGCGAACTTCTGGGCGGTGTCCCAGGCGGTCTCCATGCGCCGGCTCAACATCACCGGCGGCGGGCTGTCCCTGATGGACTACTGCACGGCCGGACCGCAGTACGCCAGCGGCGGCTTCATCGCCGACTCCCGGCTGCCGGCCACCACCAACGGCTCGCAGCAGCAGTGGCTGACCCGCAACAGCGAGGTCGCCGGGTGGTCCAACGCGGTGTGGAACCAGGTGTTCGCGGGCGTCGAGGGCGCACCGGACGACGCGACCTTCCCCGACCCGCCGTACACCACCCTCGACACGACCCCGGTGAGCCGGGAGAAGCCGTACCTGTTCGTGGACGGCAAGGGCCGCTACAACGTGCGGGTGCCGGCGGCGCAGCGCGACACCCGGGGTGTCTCGTGGGCCGACGGGATGACCCCCGGGCGAACCATCGGCATCGACGACTTCTTCGTCGCGAAGCCGTCCGATCCGGTCCGCGTGATCAACGCGCAGCTCGCCCGCGGCAAGCACCTGCTGCTCACCCCCGGCGTCTACGACATCGCCCGGAGCATCGAGATCCGGCGGGCCAACACGGTGGTGCTCGGCATCGGCCACGCCACCCTCACCGCCGTGAACGGCGCCGTCCCGCTGGACGTCGCCAACGTGCCGGGCGTCATCGTCGCGGGCGTCACGATCGACGCCGGCACGGTCGAGTCGCCGGTGCTGCTGCGGGTGGGCCGGCAGCACGGGCACGACGCGAGCAGCGCGGCCAACCCCACCACGCTGTCCGACGTGTACTTCCGGGTCGGCGGGCCGCACATCGGCCGGACGAACACCGCGCTGGAGGTCAACAGCGACAACGTGCTCATCGACCACACCTGGGTGTGGCGCGGCGACCACGGTGTGGAGGGCTTCACCGAGGGCGTCAACGGCGACACCGACCGCTGGCGCACCAACACCGGTCGGTACGGCGCGGTCATCAACGGTGACCACGTGACCGCCACCGGCCTGTTCGTCGAGCACTTCCAGCGCTACAACACCGTGTGGAACGGCGAGCACGGCACCACGGTCCTCTACCAGAACGAGCTGCCGTACGACCCGCCGACGCAGGCCGACTGGATGAACGGCCCGGTCGAGGGGTACGCCGGCTACAAGGTCGGCGACCGGGTACGGCACCACGACCTCTACGGCGGCGGGGTGTACGTGTTCAACCAGAACAACCCGGCGATCCACACCGAGAACGGCTTCGAGGTGCCCAACCGGCCGGGTGTGCGGCTGCACCACATCATGACCGTCAACCTGAGCGCCGGCACGATCGACCACGTCGTCAACGGTGTCGGCGACGCGGCCGACATGACTAAGGTCGGCGTGCCGGTCTACCTCGCGCAGTACCCGGCTTCGTAACGCTTCGGCGCGTACCAGAAGGGGGGCCGGCACCGTCGTGCGGTGCCGGCCCCCCGCGCCGGACGGAGCCGGCGCCACGGGCTCCGGGCCCGGCGGTGTCACTCAGGCGACGTCGTGGCGGCGGTCTGCGCGCGCTCCGGCGGCGGGGTCATGGCCGGGATGCCCGGTATCGTGCTCTCCGGCGCGCTCGCCGTCGTGGCCCGGTTCGGTGGGACCAGGAACGTCAGGTCCGGCGTACGAGAGCGCTTGGCGCGGCGCGGCGTAGCTCCCGCCTTCGGAATCGGTTGCGTCGAGCGGCTGTGCCGCGCACCGGCCTGGTGCCGGCCGCTCGACGGGCGGGTTTCGGCCCTCGCGACGCCCACCCGGGCGGCGGCGCGCTGCGGACGCTGACGGGCGGCCTGCTTGGCGACCCGGTGCCGGGCCCGTCCGCTGCCGGTCTTGAACCCGAGCGCGGGACGCTCCACCAGGTGCCAGGAGAGGGCGGCGCACAGGACGCTGCCGAGCAGGCTCAGCACGATGTAACCGACGATCCCGAACCGGGTGCCGCCGAGCAGGGCGATCATCTGCTGCACCGGGAATCCGTAGATGTAGATCCCGTACGTGTAGTCGTTCCGGCGGCTGACGTGGGACCACTTCCGGGGCAGCGCGACCGCCGCGAACAGCACCAGGTAGGCGAACGCCGGAAGACCGACCGCGAAGAATCCGCCCAGCCACAGCGAGCCGACAAGCGTGACGGCGGCCAGCGCGGCCAGCCGGGAGTTCATGGGGACCCGGTGTGCGTACAGGCGGGCGGCGGCTCCCAACAGGAACAGGAAGCCGAGCATCAACGTCCAGTCCGCGGCGAACGCCCCGATCAGCGGGAACGGCCCGACCGCGCCGTGCTGGGGCGGCCGCGAGCTCCAGTCGGGCGCCGCGAAGAAGTCCGCCAGGATCAGGGCGTAGGAACCGCCGGCCAGCACGAGCACCGCGCGAGGGGCGCGGTGCAGCACCGAGGTCACCATGAGGACGGCGACGACTGCGTAGAGCGCCAGGTCGTATCGGAGTGTCCACAGTGCTCCGTCGAAGGCACTCGGTCCACCGACGATCTGCCCGTACGGGGTGTCGGCCAGCAGCCCGGAGATGGGGAACTGCTCCATCGAGGCGAGGACGTTGGTCACGACGTAGTCGAACGGGCCCTCCGGGTGACCCCAGAACCCGTCGAGGTTGCCGTTCTCGTACAGCGCCGCCAGCGGGGCGAACACGAACGCGGTGACCAGCAGGCAGACCCACAACCCGGGGAGGACCCTCAGCGCCCGGGCGCGGAGGTACTGACGCAGTGTGGAGCGCAGGGCGCTGTCGGTGATGAGGAAGCCGGAGATCAGGAAGAAGCCGTACAGGCACATGGTGCCGAGGTCGCTCTGCCGGCCGAACGTCGCCGCGCCGATGTTCGCGCGACCGAAGCCCAGCGGCCCGGCGTGCGCGATGATCACGCCACAGGCCATCGCCAGGCGAAGCACGCCGAAGGCGTTGTGCTGGGCGGAGAACCTGCTTTGCAGAGTCGGGGACTGCTGCCCGTTGACCAACGCCTGCACCTGACGACTCCTTCGATCACTGATCAGTGAGAACCTCGGCTCGGAACGCTGCCGATCGATTCGTTAATTATCAGATGATGGAAGAGGTTTGTCCCAGAATTCTAACAATTGTCCGAATTCCGGTGTGTCAGGTGGCGGCACCGACCGTCCGGCGCACCTGCGCGACGCGCCGGGCCGACACGTCCAGGAGCCGCGCCATGGCGGCGACGCACCGTTCGGCGGCCCGTCCGTCGCCGAACGGCGATCCGACCGCCGCCGCGCGCGGTGTGGCGAGGTGCCGCAGGCCCGCCGACAACAGCAGCTCCGGATCGGTGCCGACCAGCTCGCCCCGACCCGCTGCCAGGGCCTCCGGGCGTTCGGTGGTGTCCCTGGTGACCAGCAGCGGCACGCCCAGGGTGGCCGCCTCCTCCTGGAGACCGCCGGAGTCGGTGACGACCAGGTCTGCCATCCGCAGCAGCCCGACCATCTGCGGGTAGGCCAGCGGCGGGGTGACGCGCGTGTTCGCGATGCCCGCCAGGCCCGCGCTGACCTCGGCGCTGAGCCGGGGATTCGGATGGGCGACCATGACCACCTGGACGTCGGGACGTTGCCGTGCCAGGCGGCGCAGCCCGTCTATCGTGGCCGCCACTCCCTGGCCCCAATTCTCCCGGCGGTGCGCGGTCGCCACCACCAGCTGGCGGGTCGGCTCGACCCAGGCCGGCGGTCGGGCCGCACCGCGCTCGATGAGGTCCTCCAGCGCGTCCACGACGGTGTTGCCGGTCACCGCGATGGCCTCGGCGGCGATGCCCTCGTCCAGGAGGTTCGCCCTGGCGGCCTCGGTGGGCGCGAGGTGCAGCGCGGCGATCCGGGCGAGCATCGCGCGGTTCGCCTCCTCCGGGAACGGCCGTTCCAGGTCGTTCGTCCGCAGGCCGGCTTCCAGGTGGACGATCGGGATGCGCCGCCAGAAGGCGGCCGTCCCGCCGGCCAGGGCGGTCGTGGTGTCTCCTTGCACCACGACCGCCGCTGGACGGTGGTGTGCGAGCAGGTCGTCGACCCCCGTGATGAGGGCCGCCGCCAACTCCGCGAGCGAGCCGGTGCGCCGTTGTGGACGCAGGCTCACCTCGGGGCGGAGGCCGAACGGGAGGAGTGCCTCGGCGACGCGTCCCGGTTGTTGGCCGGTGTCCGCCACCCGCACCGTGAACCTCGGATCATCGAGGAGACGGCGGATCAGAGGCGCGGTCTTCACCCCCTCCGGCCTGGTGCCGGCGAGGATCAGGACCTCTCGTGTCGTCGACCTGCTCGCACACATGGGGGGTCAGCTCCTGACGGCCGCGCGGCGACGCCGGTAGAGCGAGAACCCGCCGGTGGTGCCGGCCGCGAGCGCGCCGATACCGAGTGCGAGCGGAGCCCCGGCGAGCGGGATCACCGGGATGGGCGGTGCGACCGCGTTGGCCCCGCAGTTCGACGTGCCGATGGTCACGCCCGCCAGCGCCCCGCCGAGAGCCGTGAGGTTCAGCGCGGTGACGCTGAGCTGACCGACGCCCGAGCTGCTCTGGCTGTTCAGCGTGAGGTCGATCAGCCCCGGCACGCTCAGCCCCGTGTTCGGAGCGGGGTTGGCCGGCAGGTTGAGCAACGTCGTCTCGATGCCCAGCAGGGTGGAGGTGATGCGGGCGTTCACGAGGGTCGTCGTGCCGGTCGCGGACGGGCTGCTGGTGGCGGTGCAGGACGAGTAAATGGCATCGGCGACCAGGGCGATCGTGGCGAGACCGTTGGTACCGAGGTTCAGCGTCACCGCCGCGCCGGGCGTGACGAGGCACGACCCACCCACGCCGATGGTTACCGCACCACCCGGGCCGAGCACGCCGGCGCAGGCCGCCGAGGTGCCGTCGTTGAAGGCGCGGACGTTCTGCGCCAGGACCCCGGCGGTGATGACGGTCTGTCCGCCGAGGACGGCCAGCGGCGGGTTCTGGTTACCGGAGATCGACTCGGTGGTGCCGTCGTTGGTCGCCGACGCGGTGCCGGAGCTCGCGAGACCTCCACCGAGCAGGCTGATCTGCAGCGCGGAGGCCGAGGACTGGGAGGTGTCGGCGAACGCCGGGGAGGCCGCCAGGACGGCCATGGCGAGGCCACCGGCCAGCACCGCAGCGGTACGGGCGAGACCGGATCTGACTCGTGGCATAGATGTCTACTTTCTGACGTGGGCGGTTGTGGGGCGGTCTGTGGTGGGGGTGGTGAGGTGCGTGAGGTGGACCAGGTGCCGTGGCGGCCTGATCGAGCGAGGTCCGGCGACCCGGCTCGAACCACGCGCCGGATGCGCCCGCCGTGCCTGCGGCTGGGCCGGTACGGCCACGGCCACCCGACCGACGGCCCGGACCGGCGCCGGCTGCGGCTTGGGGTCGGCGGCCCGGGCGGTCTTCTGCCAGTCGGTGCGGGCGGTCACCATGCGGGCGAAGGCCAGCCAGACCGCGAGCGACTGGGCGTAGCTGTAGAGCCAGTGGCAGACGCCGAGCAGCAGAGCCTTGCCCACCGACAACTGCGGCTCACAGCGAACCCGGTAGACGATCCCCCAGAGGGCGAACGGCCCGACGCCGAAGACCAGCACCAGCGGTGGCACGCCCCACCCGCCGCCGTCCCACCAGCCGGCCAATCCGCCGGCGGTGCGGTCGACGTACCAGATCATCACCGCCAGGCAGGCGGCATAGATCGGCGTGCCCAGGAGCTGGGTCCACGGCGCGGCCAGGAAGTGGGCGATTTCCAACGTGGCGGAGTTCCTGATTCGGGGGGAGCGCAGCACCCGGCCCAGATAGCGGCCACACTGCATCGAGCCCTGAGCCCAGCGGGTCCGCTGCCGCACCAGTGGTCCGATCCGGGTCAGCGCCTCCTGGGCCACCCAGCTCTCCGCGCAGTACTCGGTGCGTCCACCGGCCAGCAGGATGTGCAGGCCCAGCTCGAAGTCCTCGAGCAGGGCGCCGTGCCACGGTGTGCCGTGTTCGGCGGCGATGTCGTTGAGCAACGACAGGCGGGTGAACTGCCCGTTGCCGCCCATCGCCACGCTGCCGGTGTGTCGACGCAGGGACTGCATGGCGGCGATCGGCGCGCGGAACTCCATGTCCTGTAGCCGGATCAGCAGCCGACCCCAGCGGCTGACCTCGGTCGCCGGGGCGTACCGACGCGGCGCGCACTGGAGCATGCGCACCTCCACCTGGACCGCGCCGACGTCCGCCGTACCGAAGTACTGCCGGCCCGAGAGTGCGACGGGGCCCTGTGGGTCGAGCCGGCTGTCCGCGTCCAGGACCCCGACGATCACCCGGCTGCGGTCGACGCCGGCCGGCAGCGACTGCTCGATACACCGCCAGGCGGCGTTGAGCGCGGCGCCCTTGCCCTGCCGCGCGTCCGGTAGCTGACGCCGGACGACGTGCACCCGGGGCTCATCGGCGAACGCGGCCAGTTCGGCGAGCGTGCCGTCGTCGGAGGCGTCGTCGACGCACCAGACGGCCACCTGCGGGAAGTCGCCGAGCAGCCGCCGCAGCGTGTCGCCGATGACGGACGCCTCGTTGCGACACGGCACGATGATGTGCCAGTCGAAGCCGTCCGGGCTGCCGCCCCGGCTACGTCGGGTCTTCAGGTGGAAGACCAGGATGCTCAGCACGTACGCGCAGAAGCTGACGCACAGCAGGAACGCCGCCGTGTTGAGCAGCGCGAGGGTCTGGGTCTCAGCGGACACCGGCGACCGCCCCCCGCATGCGCTTGGTGCGGCTGACCAGGACGACGAACAGGATCGCCACGGCGATCAGGCCGGCCGTCGTGATCACGGATCCGATCAGCACGTGGCTGCGCTCGTAGCCGAGCCGGAAGCCCCAGGTCTGCATCGAGACGACGACCGCGGCGAGGCGCACCTGGTTCACCGTGATCAGCAGCAGGGTGGCGATTCCCAGGGCGTTGAGTCCACGGGTCATCGAAATGCGCCGGAACCCGACGAGCGTCGAGGCCAGCACGATCGGCGGTATCAGCAACATGGCGACCGAGCATCCACTGGAGACCATGAAGCCGACCCAGCGCTCGTCGAGCGGGAAGATGACCGCCGCGCCGATCGACCTGGCGTGCGCCAGGCCGACGGTGTCGACCAGGCGGGCGTTCAGCCAGGCCTCGCCGCTGGCGATGTCGTGCCAGCGCCACAGGGTCGCGGCGGCCACGGCGACGCCGAACAGGATGCCCGTCGTCGCGCGCAGCCACGCTCCCCAGGTGGAGGAACCTGTCATCGTTCACGGCCCAGCATGGCGACGAACCACAGCGCCAGGCCGAGCACGACCAGGCCGATGCCGACTAGCAACCACGACTGGATCGCGACCCCGGTGGCCGCCAGCCCTCCGCCGATGTGTGGACCCTTGGTAGGTCTTCCGTACATGGCCAACCCCCTCGTGAACTCGGAGGTCAGGATGGCATCGGCAGAATCGGGCAAACAGGATAAAAACCCATAGACGCCCTAAAGAGTGATTAAATACCCCTTGTGTGGGTGGCGCCGCGATGGTCGGGCGGCATCCCTTGCGCCGCAACAGATTCGATGTCCCGAGAGTGGTGCAGAGGTGGTCAAGATGGTGACCGGATCCCCCCGCAGGGCGGGCTCGCCGACGACGTCCCGGTGGCGGGCCCTGGCGGGCTGGCAGAAGGCCATGGTCGCGTTGACCCTGGTCTTCGCGGTGCTCTGCGCGGGCGTCGTCACGGTCGGCTTCGGTCTGAAGCACCGGTACGAGAGCCGGGTGCAGCGCGAGGACATCCTCGGCCAGGGCACCGGTCCCCGCGACGAGCGCCGCTGGAAGTCGGGGCCCCTCAACCTGCTGCTGCTCGGGTCGGACTCCCGCGACGGTGAGCCGGATCAGGCGCTCTACCCCGGGCAGCGCTCGGACACCATCATGCTGGTGCACGTCAACGCCGCCCGGGACGCGGCCACCGTCGTCTCGATTCCCCGGGACAGCTACGTCGAGGTTCCCGCCGCCGGTGGGGTGTGGTCCGGCGGACTCAACAAGATCAACGCTGCGTTCGCCTTCGGCGGCGCCGCGCTGGCCGCCGAGACGGTCGCCAAGCTCACCGGCCTACCCCTGGACGGGGTGCTGGTGGCCAACTTCGCCGCCGTCCGCAAGCTGGTGGACGCGGTGGGCACCATCAACGTCTGCCTGCCCTACCCGGTCACCTCCTCGGACACGAAGGTCACCTGGACCGCCGGTTGTCACGACCTGGACGGCAGGGCGGCCGACGACCTGATGCGGCAGCGACACGGAGTGCCCGGCGGCGACTTCGGGCGCATCCACGACCAGCAGCTGGTGGTCCGTGCCCTGGTCGAACGGATCAGCGCGACGAGTCTGCTCACCAACCCGACCCGACTCGACCGGGTGCTCACCACGGCGGCCGAGTCGCTGGTCGTCGACCGTGACCTCGACCTGGCCGACCTCGCCCTCGCGGTGCGCCGGGTCAGGCCCGAGACCGTCCAGTTCGTCACCGCCCCCTTCAGCGACGCCAACCTCCAGACCCCGGCCGGGTCCGCAGTACGGCTGGACGAGGTGAAGGCCCCGGCACTCTTCGCGGCCGTCCGCGAGGACCGTGTCGCGCAGTGGCTCGCGGCCAACCCGCAGACGGCGCCGACCAACTGAGCCGCGCCGGTCCTGGCGGTCGGACGCAGATCGCGGAGAACGTAGTCTCACCCGGCGCACGCGCATCTGAGCTTCGAGAACTCTCCGGCGCTGCCCCACGAGGTGGTGGCTGAGGTGTTGGTGCAGGGACGTCGACGCTCGGGCTCTCGACGGATATGACGACGTCCGGAGCTTTCTCCGCTCGTGGTGAGGTCGTCAGGTGCGGGGAGAACACGCGGAGGCGGACACGGTCGTGAGCGGTATGCCGCAGAGTCATCTTGATGCCTCTGCGGCATACCGCTCACCAGCACATCGACCCGCTGAGAGCCGAGCGAACGGCGCCGGCGCCCTCGTTCAGCGCGTCCGCTGCCAGTAGCGGCACGTCCAGTCGACCTGGTGTAGCTCGTCCTCGATGCCGTGCTCGGCACGGAAGTCGTCGACGGCCTGCTTGCACCCGCGTACGGCGTGGTAGTCGTCGATGATCACGTACCCGCCCACCGACAGCTTCGGGTAGAGCGAGCGCAGCGCGACCATCGTGGAGTCGTAGAGGTCCCCGTCGAGACGCATCACCGCCAGGCGTTCCATCGGCGCGGTGGGCAGGGTGTCCGCGAACCAGCCCTTGAGGAAGCGGACCTGGTCGTCGAGGAGGCCGTACCGCTCGAAGTTCTTCATCACCTGCTCCTGCGACACGGCCAGGAAGGACACCTGCCACAGCGCGTCCTCGACGTCCTCGACCCGTCGGGGGTCCGGCTTGGGCAGACCGCGGAACGAGTCCGCGACCCACACCGTGCGGTCCCGGTCGCCGTAGGCGCGCAGCATCCCGCGCATGAAGATGGTCGCGCCGCCGCGCCAGACCCCGGTCTCGATCAGGTCCCCGGGCACGCCCCGGTCCAGCACGTCCGCGATGCACCGCTCCAGGTTGTCCAGCCGGCGCAGGCCGATCATCGTGTCGGCCTCCGGCGGCCAGTCCCGGCCGTTGGCCCGTGCCTCCGCGTCGAACGGGAACTGGAGCACCAGCTCCAGCCCCTTGCGTTGCAGCAGGTGCCGGCCGCGCTGGTAGAGCTTCCCGTGCAGGGAACCCCGACGTGGCTGGTAGGGCATCCACGTCTCGCGGAAGACGTATCTGGTCAACGCCTTCTTGAGCAGGTCGCAGTAGAGCGCCCGGGGATCGTCAAGCATCGGGTCGGACGACTGGCTCGGCGCCAACATCTCACTCATCGGCAATCTCCTTGTCGGTGTCTCTGATCGGCAACTGGCGGCCCGCCTCGGCGTGCGGGCGCCGCCCCCTCGTTCGTCAGCCCCAACGGTCGGCATCGCCGACGGCGACCGCGCGGCGCAGCACGATGGACGTGGAAGAGAGTCGTTCCGTACCCGGTCGTCCGGCGGGCAGCAGCTCCTGCCCGTAGGCCGACCACCGGCCCGTCGGGTCCGGGATGGGCGTCTGCGCCGACGACGGCGGCGTCACGGGCTCGGCCGTCGCCGACCGCCAGGTCGCCTCGGGCCGGGCCAGTGGCCGTCCGAGCACGCTCACCCCAGCAGCGCCGTGGCGGGTCGGCGAGCCATTCGCGTGCTCGGGACTGCGGGGAACGTCGGTCACCACCGGGTTGGGCTCGGTGATGGCGTCCTCGACGCGGGTCGCCCGGACCGGCGTCTGCGGGAGGCGGGCATTCGCGTCGCCCGCCGCCTGCTCGACCGGCGTCGCCTGCTCGACCGGCGTCGCCCGCTCGACCGGAACCGCCCGCTCGGTCGGTGTCGGCCGCTCGACGGCGATGCCTTCGACCGTCCTCGCGGACGGGCGAGGCGAACCGCCCGAGTCCCCGGTCTGCCGGCGATGCCGCCCGCCCGTGCTGCCGGAGGAGTCCTCGACGAGCGCGCTGACCAGCTCCCGGATGACGGCGCCCGACCTCGACGACGGCACCGACAGGGTGTCGTGTGTCGGGTCCGGCGTCGGAGTCGGTTGCTGACCGGCCACCCGGTGGTCCGTACGCGCCTCCGCGCCGATCACCACGACACCCGCCAGGGGAAGCCCGAGGCGCTGCACGAGCCGGGCCGCCCGCGTTCCGTCGTCGAGGTTCGTCCGGCCGGCGCGAATGACCAGCAGCACCCCGTCCGCGTGCTGGGCGAAGGCGGAGATCTCCCGTCCCGCCAGGATCGGCGGCGCGTGGACGAGCACGCAGTCCTCGTCCTCGCCCAGGGCGTTGAGAAGTCCGCCCAGGTCGTGCAGGGCCTGCGTGTCGGCACCCTCGCGGGGTTCGGCCGGCAGCACGGTCAGGGTGGGGAAGTCGACCAGGCGCACCGGGGAGCGCTTCTGCGTGAGGACCTGTTGCCAGGTGTGCGGCGCCTCCGGGAAGTGACCGGACAGCACCGGATCCCGTACGGCTCCGTCCACCAGGGTGGCCCGGCAGTGCTCGTCGGCCAGACCGAGACCCAGCAGCGCGGTCACCAGCGCCTTTCCGTCGTCGTCGTGGGCGCTGGTGACCAGCAGCCTCCGGCGCGGCAGCGGCGCGGTGAGCACGCTGAGCGTCGAGATCGTGGCACGTACGGCGTCGGTGACGTCGCTGCGCGCGTAGAGCGCACTGGCGTGGTGGCGGGAGAAGCGGCGCGGCAGCTTCGGCAGCACGCCGAGGACCGGCAGGCCCAGGCGCGTCTCGACCTGCCCGACGTCACGCAGTCGGCTGTCGAACCGGTCGCGCAGGAGCGTCGCGCCCCAGCCGGCCAGCAGTCCGGCCAGGGCACCGAGCACACCGTTCAGCAGCGGCTTGGGAAAGGCGGGGGTGGCCGGCGGGCTCGCGGTGTCGAGCACCCGGGCGCTGATGATGGTCGAGCCGCCCATCTCCAGTTTGCTCAGGCGTTCGCTGGCGGCACGGGAGGCCACGTTCGCGATCGCGGCGGCCTGGGCCCCGGAACCGGCGCTCGCGTGCACGGTGATGATCTGTAGACCGAGTTCGTACTCACCGTTGACGTGCCCGAGCACCGCGTGCTCGGGCAGTCGCAGTGTGCGCGCCGTCTCGATCGCGACCTCCCGGGAGCCGACGAGTCGGGCGATGGTGGGTGTGAGGTTCTGCGCGAGAGCCAGATCCGCGGGTCGGCTCTCGTCGGTCTGTTCGGCGCTGACCAGTACGGACGCCTCGGCCTCGTAGCGGGCCGGGAGGAGTTCGGTGACCCCCTGGGCGGCGGCCAGGCCCGCGCACAGGCCGATCAGCGGTACGCCCACGCGGCGCCAGGAGGCACCGAGCAGGCCCTTGACATCTATCGACGCGCTCATCAGGCGATCGCCTCTCTTGTTGGATGCCCGGTCTCGGCGGGCGGTGTGCGAAAGGGGCGGGTGGGGGACCGCAGCCCGCGCCAGGTGGCGCAGAGGGTGTCGGCGATGCGTGCCCAGTCGAACTCGGCGTGCGCTCGGCGCAGGCCCTGGTTCGCCAGCCGGCCGGCGAGTGGGGGATCGTCGCGCAGCCGCGCGAGGCAGGTCGCCAGCGCGGGCACGTCACCGGCGGGAAAGACCAGGCCGGCGTCGCCCACCACGTAGGGGATCTCGCCGACGTCGCTGCCCACGACCGGTACGCCGCAGGCCATGGCTTCGACCAGCACCCGGCCGAACTGCTCGCGCAACGGGATGCCGATCCACGGCAGGGTGTTGCGCTGCACCACCTCGACCGACGGCATCGCCACCGCGTCCATCCGGTTCAGCAGAGCGGGCAGCTCGGCGTGCCCGGCCCAGCCGTGCCGGTGCACCCGGCCGGGCCGTCGCGCGGCCGCCCGGTCGATCTCGCCGCCCAGGCTGCCGTCCCCCACCAGCGACACGTCGCAGTCGATCAGCTCGGCCGCGCGCAGCAGGTCCGTCACGCCCTTGTGTGGCTCGAACCGTCCGACGAATCCGACCGTGAACGGCCGCATCGCCGGGTCGGTGGGCAGCGGACGGAAGGTCCGGGTGTCCACACCGAGCGGCACGATCGTGGCCGGACCCCGGTAGCCCTTGACCCGCAGTACGTTGAGCGCCGCGGGCGTGATCGGGAAGGCGTGGTCGACGGACAGGTAGGACTGTCGCTCGATCCGGGGAAACGGCACCGGGAACCGGGTCACCACGTTCTGCGCGGCGTACAGGGTGGTGGGCACTCCCGCCCAGCAGCGCTGCCGCAGCCGCAGGGCCTGCCAGGTGGTGAGGTAGGCCGCCTCGCCGATGACGTGCAGGATGTCGGGGCGGGTGGTGGTCACGCCGTGGTTGCCGGGGAGCCGGAACAGCACCGAGGCCATGTGCCCGGTCAGCGACTCGCCGAGCAGGTGCGGTACGACGTGGTACCGCAGTCGGCGGTGTCGCCCGGTGAGCCGGGCCAGTTCGCGTCGGGTCACCGGGGACACGTCCGCGGCGAGGACGGTCAAACTGACGTCGGGCTGTTCACACAGCACGTCGAACAGGTCCGTCCAGTGTTCGGTGCGCTTGCCGACGACCGTGATCAGGACGTGCATCACGCTCCTCCTCCCGTCTCTGCTCGGGTGACCGCGATCCGGCCGATGCGGGTCCAGGCCCGCAGCCGCGCCGTCCCGGCCCGGGGTTGCAGGGGCATCCGCACACCGGCCAGACCGATACCGATCAGGGCGCGCAGCAGCACGGCGCCGCGTACGGCGCGCAGGGTGCCGGCTCGGTGCCGGGCGAAGTACCGCAGCATGCTGCGGTACAGGTGGGGCCAGATCCAGGCCGGGTCCGAGCTGCTCGCGCCCCCGGTGTGCAGGGCGGTCACGGATGGCACGTACAGCACCTCGGCGCCGCGTCGGGCGGCCTGGAGGCACAGCTCCTCGTCCTCGTAGTAGAGGAAGTAGCCCTCGTCGAGCCCGCCGACCGCCTCGAACAGGTCGGTGCGCACCGCCAGGCAGGCCCCGGAGACCCAGTCCACCGGGACCGGCTGTGATCCCCGTACGCAGGCGTCGTAGGCGGCCCGGCGCTGCCGGCCACTGAGCAGCCGGCGCAGCGCGACCGGCGTCAGCGACCCACCGAACCGGCTGGCCAGCACCGTGCCCAGGGACTCGAACCGGTGCGCGCTGATCGCGATCCGGCCGTGCGCGTCGATGAGCCGTGGCCCCGCGATGCCCACCGACGGCCGGCTCCTGATGACCCGGACCAGCTCCGCGGCCATCCCGGGGGTGACCACGCAGTCCGGGTTGACCAGGAGTACGACGTCGGTGTCGATCCCGGCGGCGGCCCGGTTCACCGCGCTGGCGAAGCCGGTGTTGGTGGTGTTGACGAGGACCGTCACCTCCGGGAAGCGGCGGCGGACGAGCGCGACCGTGCCGTCGGTGGAGGCGTTGTCCACCAACCGCACCGGCAGTCCCTCCTGCCGTAGCGCGGTCAGGGCGGCGACGATCTGCCGCTGCGAGTTGTGGGTCACCACCACGGCGGTGGCGTCGGCGTTTCTCATGCCGGGACTCCTGTCCGGTGCACCGGGCGGGGCAGGAGCGGCGCTCCTGCGAACCGTCGAAGCGGCGCACCTTCGTGTGCTGCGGTGAGCAGGGTCAGCGCCGGCAGCAGGCCCAGTTCCCAGTGCCCGTCGGTCGGCGCGGCGAAGACGGCGGCGGCCAGGAAGCCGCAGGACAGCGCCGCGAACGGCAGGGTGATCCCGTCCCGTCCGCGCAGGCCGACGCGGATGCTGCGCACGATCGGCCAGAGGACGAACAGGATGCCGACCAGCCCGAGGTTCGCCAGCACCGTGACGTAGAAGGCGTGGTAGACCGGTCCGACGTCGGTGAGGGTGAAGCCGGACAGGTAGACGTCGGGCGTGCTCTGTCCGAGGCCGGCGCCGACCAACGGCTGGTCGGCGAAGACGCCCAGGCCCACCGACGACTCCGCACCCCGGTAGCCGGCCGACTGCGCCAGGCCCTTGGCGATCTCGTCGGCCCGGTCCCGTACCCCCGGTTGCAGGGCGAGGACCGCTGCCACCGCGACCCCGGCGGCGGCGGTCGCGGCCAGCCCGGTGCGGACGGCCCGACCACCACGGACCAGCATGATCAGCAGGGTCAGGACGGCGGCGAGCCAGATTCCCCGGTACGACGCCAGGAGGACGTCGACGGCGAAGAACCCGGCGAGCAGGAGGACGCCGTTGCGACGCCACCCCCGCAGTCGACCGGCGGCCCAGATCAGCGGCGGGACCGCCATCAGGGTGATGAGTCCGCCGTGCCGCCCCGGCGTGGTGACCGAGAGGGCGGTGAAGGTGGCCGCCAGCACCACGTACAGGATTCCGGCCGCGAGGATCCGACGGGCGGTGGTCAGGGTGTGGGTCGCGACGAAGAAGTACACCGGGATGGTGGCCATCTGGTACGCGGCGACCAGGACCTCCTCGGGGGCGTTGCCGACGGCCAGGCCGTAGATCGCGGCCACGGCGGTCAACCCGATGAGGCTCAGCATGCCCACGTCGGCGGGGGTACGCCGGGCCGGCCCCTCCACCCGCAGCCAGTGCCGTACGGCCAGCGCGGCGCCGCCGGCGGCCAGCAGCAGCACCTTCACCGCGATGAATCCCCGGACGTCACCGCCGCTGAGTACGGCGCCGATGACCGCGCCGCCGATGATGCCGACCGGCAGCACCGCCCACGGCCAGAGCAGGAACACGCCACCGGCGAGCACACCGGCGGCGGCGGCCAGGCCGACCGGTCCGGGCAGCAGGGTGACCACGGTGACCAGGGCGCCCAGCCCGGCGCCGCCCAGGAGCACGGTCGGTGCGACGATCGGCACTCTCATCGCGGCAACCCCGCCAGCAGTGAGCGCAGCCGTATGCCCCGGACGGACCAGCTGTTGCGGGCGGCGACCGCCCGCCGTCGGGCGACCTGGTCGGGCGTGTCGGCGTCGTCCAGCGCGGCGCCGATGGCGGCGGCGAAGCCGGCCGCGTCGTCGGCGAGGGCGATGACGTCGGCGAGCGCCCGCAGCGCGGGCAGCGGTGTCGCGACGACGGGCTTGCCGAGGGCGAGGTACTCGTAGCACTTCTTCGGGTGCACGTAGTCGACGAGGCTGCCGACCCGGTAGGGGATGACGGTGACGTCGCAGGCCCGCAGGATGTTCGGCACCTCGGCGAAGCCGACGGCGTCCACCATGTGCACGTTGGACAGGTGCGCGAGCGGCGCCCGTCCGGCACGGGTGGACGGTCCGATCAGCACGAACGTCCACTCGGGGTGCGCCCGGGCGACCTCGGCGACCAGGTCGCCGTCGAAGGCGCGGGTGTCGACCGCCCCGCTGTAGCCGATCAGTGGCCGGCGCAGCCCGGCCAGCCAGGGCGCGACCGGGCCGTCCGGCGAGAAGTGCTCGGGGTCGCAGCCGTTGGCCAGGACCACCGGCGCGGGGTCGACGGCGGGCATCCGTTCGGGTAGCGCGCTGGACGAGGCGAGCACGAGGTCGGCCGCGCCGACGGCGGAGTCCAACGCTCGGCGCAGGTGCCGACGGTTCCAGCGTCTCGTGAACGTCCAGTCCAGGTCGGTGGCGTCGTACACCACGGCGGACGCGTCCAGGCGGGCGGCGACCGGCGCGGCCAGGTCCTCGTCCAGCCACAGCAGTCGTACCGAGTCGGCGTTCCGGCGGAACCAGCGACGGAGCTTCAGCGCGGCGAACCACCGGTTGATCCGGTTGACCGGCGGCACGTGCCGGCCGAGCGGCAGCAGCGCGGGCCCGGCGCACTGCCACAGGCCGTCGGCCACCTGCCGGACGCGCACCCGCCAGCGGGGGAGGTGTCCGGCGGGGTCGACGAAGAGGACCCGGTGGTCGACGGTCAGCTCGCGCGCCAGCGCGTGCTGACGGTGGGCGCCGTTGGCCCACGGGGTGCCGCTGAAGACGACCACCCAGTCCCGGTCGTCGGTGACCGTCTCGTCGACGGTCGGCACTGGTCGGCGAAGCGTGCGCTCAGCCACGGCTCGACCGCTGCATCGGTCGGGGCCCTCCGGGGGGCAGCACCTCGTCCTCACCCAGCCGGCCGAGCACCGGGTGGGCGCGTTCGTCGTCCAGGCGCAGCAGGCGCGCTCCGGCGTGGCGGTCCAGCCAGCCGCGCACGGCGTTGGCCGCGATCCGGCGGTTGATCCAGTTGACCAGCGGCAGTGCGTCGCCCCACGGCAGCGCGGTGGGCGCGCTCGCGTGCCAGGCCGCCGAGCCGATCGGGGTCACCTCGCACCGCCAGCGCGGGCGTCGGGCCGGCGGGTCGACGATGAGCAGTCGTTGCCCGGGTGTCAACTGGCGCAGCACGGTCGAATGTCCGTCGACGGACCACCTGGTACGGCGGAACAGCACCAGCCAGTCGCGGGTGTCGCCGTCGGGCAGCGGGCCGACGTCGCCGCGCAGCGCGGCGAGCAGGTCGGCCATCCCCAGCTGGACGGGTCGGCCGAACAGCCGCTTGACCAGGTGGTCGACGAGCAGGACGGCCCGGAAGATCGCCATCCGGTGCCGGGGTTGGGTCGTGCGCAGGTAGCCGACCAGGCTGCCCAGGAGGTGTCGGAAGCGGATGGTCGGCCCGAGCAGCCGGCAGGACGCTCCCCGGCTGTGGGTGACCACGGCGTCCGGGATCATCCACAGTTGGTGGCCGGCCTGCTGGAGTTGACGGGCGAGGATGGCGTCGTTCCAGTAGACGGGGAACGTCTCGTCGAAGATGGTCTGCCGCCCGAGCACCGCGCGGCGCAGCAGCATGCAGCTGCCGGAGGCGAGTTGCCGGGGGCGACTGAAGTCCTCGCCGCGCATCTGGAACCGGTGCAGCGCCTGCCGGAACCCGGGCACGCGGCGCAGCGCGGTGACGAGGGCGATGGTGGCCGCGAAGCTGGGCTGCTGGACGTAGTGCTGCTGGAACGTGCCGTCCGGGTTGAGGTACAGCGGGCTGACCCCGGCCACCTCCGGCCGCTCCCGCAGGTGCTCGATCATCCGGGTCAGCGCGCCCGGGTGGAACCGGACGTCGCTGTTGAGCAGCAGGACCAACGGCCCGGTGGAGCGGCGGTACGCCTGGTTCACGGCGGCCGCGAAGCCGGTGTTGTGGCTGTTGCGGATCAGCCGGACCCGCGGCTGGTCGGCGAGCATGTCGGCGGAGCCGTCGGAGGAGGCGTTGTCGACGGCCACCACCTCGTAGTCCAGGTCGGCGGGGGCGGTCGCGGCCAGCGACTCCAGGCACTGCCGGGTCTGCTCGCGCGTGTTCCAGCTGATCAGCAGGACCGACAGCTGTGGGGCGGCCATCACGACACGCTCCGGTCGTCCCGGCGGGCGAAGATCCGCAGCAGGTCGCCCTGCCGCGCGTGCGTCACCCGGGGTGAACCGCTGGCGGCGACGTCGGCGACCAGGAGGTTGCGCGCGTTGCGCCACCGGGCCGCCGGTCGCCAGTAGAACCGCGAGAAGACCGTGTCGTGGGCGATGACCCGGAAGCCGGTCTCCACCAACATCCGGCTGAGCGTGTCCGGGGTGAAGTGCCACCGGTGGTACGCCGGGGCGATGGCGGGCCAGTCGGTGCCGAGTCGGCGGGCGGCGGCGGAGGCGATGTTGGGTACTTCGAGGGCGAGCCAGCCGCCGGGGGTGAGGGCGGTGTGGGCGGCGTGCAGGAAGGCGCGGGGGTCTTGGACGTGTTCGAGGACGTGGAAGGCGCAGATGGTGTCGGCGGTGAGGGTGGGTGCGATGGTTTCGAAGTAGCCCTGTCGTACGGGCATGTGGAGGTGGTCGCGGGCGTACTGGGCGGCGGCGTGGCTGACTTCGATGCCGGTGGCGTTGATGCCGGCGTGGTGGGCGGCTTCGAGGAAGTAGCCTCCGGCGCAGCCGGCTTCGATGAGGGTGGTGGGTCGGACGGTGGAGAGCAGCCAGCGCAGCCGGCGGGCCGCCTCGAACCGGCGTTGGTCGGCCGAGGCGAAGTACTCCTGGTACCCGTCGGTGGTGTAGTAGGCCTCGTCGTACAGCTCCTCGGGGTCCGGCGCGTCGCCGGCCGTCCAGACGAAGCCGCAGTCGGCGCAGCTCCAGAGCAGGTCGCCGAGCGTCGGCCTGTGTCCGCCCGCGCGGCCGCAGAGCCGGCAGCGGACCAGCTCGATCCCATCCAGTTTCATCGGGTACTCCGTCGTTTTTGTGGCGTCCGGGCGATCACCCGGAGCAGGTCGCCGAGGTGCGGATGGGTCAGCCGCGGTGAGCGGAGCCCGATCAGGTCGGCGGGTAGGAGGTGGCGCGCGTGCCGCAGCCGGTACCGCAGCGGCATGTAGTAGCGGAAGACGGTGGTGTCCTGCCGGACCACCTCGAAGCCGGCGTCGGTGACGAGACGGACCAGTGTGGCGGGCGTGAAGTGCCAGCGGTGGTAGCGCGGTTGCAGACCGGGCCAGTCGGTGCCGAGTCGGCGGGCGGCGGCGGAGGCGATGTTGGGTACTTCGAGGGCGAGCCAGCCGCCGGGGGTGAGGGCGGTGTGGGCGGCGTGCAGGAAGGCGCGGGGGTCTTGGACGTGTTCGAGGACGTGGAAGGCGCAGATGGTGTCGGCGGTGAGGGTGGGTGCGATGGTTTCGAAGTAGCCCTGTCGTACGGGCATGTGGAGGTGGTCGCGGGCGTAGGTGGCGGCGGCGTGGCTGACTTCGATGCCGGTGGCGTTGATGCCGGCGTGGTGGGCGGCTTCGAGGAAGTAGCCTCCGGCGCAGCCGGCTTCGATGAGGGTGGTGGGTCGGACGGTGGAGAGCAGCCAGCGCAGCCGGCGGCCCGCCTCGAACCGGCGCGGCCCTTCCCGGAAGTAGTCGTCGTAGCCGCCGTCGGCGAAGTAGTCCTCGTCGTAGCGGCCGTCCGCCTCGGCCTGCTCCTGCGCGGTCCAGGCGAACCCGCAGGCCGCGCAGCGACGCAGCAGCCCACCGAGTTCGGGCCAGTGGTCCTGCCGCGGTCCACACACGAGGCACCGGGCGGTGTGGCGGTCGACGCTCATCGCGGACCGCCCGCCGTCGGCGCGAGGATGGCCGCGGGAGCGCGCAGCAGCCGGTGCAGCCGCATCCGGTCGCTCGCGCTGACGTGTCCGCCGATGATCAACAACACGGCGGCGACGAGCAGGGTCAGACCCACCCGGCTGCCGACGGCGAGGGCGGCGTCGAGTCGCCCCGGGCCGTCCGGCAGGTATCGGCTCGCCGCGCTGGCGACCAGTCCGGCCGCGACCGCCACGGCGATCGGCGGCCAGATGGCCCGCGCCAGCGGGGTCAGCCGCCGGGCCGTCGCCGCGTGGAAGTGGACCAGGAAGTACGCGGTGCTGAGCACCACGGCCAGGGCGGTCGACAGGGGTACGCCCAGCGGGCCGCAGAGCCAGATCAGCGGCACCGTGAAGGCCAGGTTGAGCACGACGGAGAGCAGCACGTACCGGGTCTCCAGGCCGGGTCGGCCCTCGGCGCGGGCCACCACGGTGGTCGCCCCGCTGATCAGGTTGAGGGCGTACGCGGGGGTGAGCACGAGGATGTTCACCGTCGCCCAGGTGACCTGGTGTCCCAGCCAGAGCCGGACCAGCGGGTCGGCGCTGACCATCAGCGCCGCGGCGGCCGGCGCGAGGAACAGCGCCAGGTAACGGGTCGCGGCGAGGTGGAACCGGTCCGCCCAGCCGACGCCCTGGGCCGCCGAGCGCGCGACCGCGGCGGGAAACAGCACGACCAGGGCGAGACTCGGCGGCAGGCGCAGCAGGTTGAGCAGGCGGGTGCCCAGGTCGAAGTCACCGGCGACGGCGGGACCGAAGACACCGCCGAGGACGAGGCGGTCGAGTTCCACGTTGACCATGCCGGCTCCGGTGGACACCTGCACCCGCATGCCGTACCCGCCGATCCGGCGGACGTCGCTCCGGCCGAGCCGTCCCCAGCGCGGGGACAGGTCCGGGCGCTGCCGGTGGGTGGCCCCGGCGAGTAGGAGCGTACGGATGACGCCGGTGGCGGCGGCGGAGGCGGCCAGCGCCGCCAGGCCGCCGCCGAGGCGTACCACCAGGATCGCCAGCGTGGCCCCGAGCACGGCGGTGCCGGCGCTGATCGCCGCGAGCGACCCGTACCGCTGGCCGCCTTCGAGCACGGCACGCCAGGGCAGCTCGACGGCGCTGGCGACCAGGCCCAGAACCAGCCAGATCGTCGCGTGCCACGCCTGGTCGGCGAGGTCGCCCAGCCGCAGCAGGCCGGTGATCCACGGCCAGCAGACGCCGAGCGCGCCCAGGGTGAGCAGACCGAGCAGTACGGCCCAGCCGAGCGTCAGCCCTTGCAGCCGGCGCACCAGGTCACGGTCCGCCGTGCTCACGGCTCTGGCCACCTCGCGCACCAGTGCGGAGCCGAGTCCGAGATCGATCAGCGCGGCCATCGCCAGCAGACCGGTCAGCACGATCCAGACGCCGAACTCCCGGGGTCCGAGGCTCTGGTAGACGACCGGCACCGAGACCAGCCCGGACAGCGCCATGACCACCCGCGCGCCCAGCATGCTGGCCGTGTTGCGGGTGACCCGGGTGTCGACCGTGTCGGTGGCGCTACCCACGGGGAAACCCCCGGAACAGCTCCACCACGGTCAGCAGCAGCAGGGCCAGGTCGACCCGCATCGACCGGCAGTTGAGGTAGAGCAGGTCGCAGCGGAGCTTGTCCTCCACGGTGGCCGCGTAGCCGCCGGTGAGTTGCGCGATGCCGGTGAGGCCGGGGCGGATCAGGTGCCGCAGGTCGTAGTGCGGCAGGCGCTCGAAGCCGGCGATGAACTCCGGCCGCTCGGGGCGTGGGCCGACGAGGCTCATCTCGCCGCGTACGACGTTCCACAGTTGGGGGAGTTCGTCGAGGCGGGAGCGTCGGAGCCAGCGTCCGACCCGGGTGATCCGGGCGTCGTCGGGCTGGGCGAGGACGGGCCCGGTGGCCTGTTCCGCGCCGACCCGCATGGTCCGGAACTTGACCAGCCGGAACAGCCGGCCGCCCGCGCCGACCCGCTCCTGGAGGTAGAACGGTGGACCGGTGAACGAGACCACGACGGCGATCACCGCGATCAGCGGGAGTACCACGGCGGCGCTGAGCAGGATGACGGCGAGGTCGAAGGCCCGCTTGAGTCGTTCGTGCCGGGGTCGGCCCGCGCCGGAGGCGAGGCGGATCCAGGGCAGCCCGCCGAAGCGGGCCATCGCCGGCGCTCGCAGCAGGCCGTAGACCGGTCGGGCCAGCACCAGGATCTCGACTCCGGCGCTCAGGCAACTGGTCATGAGGCGCTCGTCGATGCTCTCCAGGGAGTGCTTGAGCAGCAGGAGTCGGGGGCGGACACGGGTGAGGACCGTCGCGACGTCCTCGGGGCGCGACGACATCGGAAGCCGGGCGGCGACGTCGAACTCCTCGTCGAGCCGGTCGGGAACCGGGGGGACGTCGTCCGGTTCGATGACCACCACGCGTAACCGCCGGTTGTTCTCCTCCGACCGCGGAGTCCGCTCGCGCCGTCCGGCGTGGGGCACGGACACCTGACGGACTCCCACCCGGGACGTCGGCGCCGTGCCGAGACCGATCGGGACGTCGGCGCGGTCGAGCGACGCCGGAGTGTGGCCCGCACGGATGGGACCCCGGGTCTTCCTCAACGCGTCGACCTCCTCGGTCAGGGACTCGCACGGCATGCCGGCCAGCACACCCCGGGAGCAAGTGTCAAGGACAAAAGACCCAAGAGGGTCAAAACGGCAAAAAAAGGATTCTGGGGACGAGCATGCCGATATGGCGTCAACCTGGGTGGGGAAAGGTTCCCTTTTTGGGCGTGCCAGGCCCGCGCCGACGGCCCGAGCCCGGGTTGCCGCGCTGGCCGACGGCCCTGTCGCACCGAGGAGTTCCAGATGGTCCTGTCCGACATCGCTGTCAGTCCCGAACCGACGGCGGTCCCGGTGCCCCGGCGCGTTCTGGTGATCGGCGGCGCCGGCTTCATCGGCAGCCACGTGGTCGCTCGGATGATGCTGATGGGCAGCGAGGTCCGCGTCCTCGACAACTTCTCCACCGGGCGGCTGGAGAACCTCGCCGATGCCGCGTACGGCGGGCTGACCGAGGCCGACGTGGTGACCGGCGACATCCGTACGCCGGAAGGGCTGGAGATCGTGCACCAGTGGCAGCCCGAGGTGGTGGTGCACCTGGCCGCGCAGCCCAGCGTCCCGGCGGCCCGCCGCTCACCCCTGTACGACGCCGACGTGAACGTGTTCGGCACCGTCAACGTGCTCGACGCCTGTGTCCGCAACGGCGTACGACTGGTGATCAACGCGGCCAGCAGCGCCATCTTCGGCCGGGTCCCCGCCAACGAGCTGCCGATCCGTGAGGACCATCCGATCGCGCCGGTCAGCCCGTACGGCATCAGCAAGGCCGCCGCCGCGCACTACCTCGACTGGTACGGGCGGCAGCACGGCCTGGCGTACACCTCGATGGTCTTCGGCAATGTCTACGGCCCCCGCCAGGAGGGCGGCGATTGCGGCGTCGTGTCCCTGATGGCCGACGCCCTCGTCCGGGGCCGGCAGGTGGTCATCTACGACGACGGCGCGCAGACCCGGGACTTCATCCACGTCAGCGACGTCGCCGAGGCGGTGGCCGTCGCCTCCCACCACCCGGGCGCGGGAATGGTCAACATCGCCTCCGGCCGGCAGACGAGCATCAACGAGGTGTACGACGCCGTCCGCGACGCGTGCGGCGTCGTGGCCCCGGCCCGCTACGAGCCGCTGCCCTGGCCGGGCGAGGTGCGCACCATGGCGCTCGACATCCGCAAGGCCCGTGAGCTGCTCGGCTGGTACCCGAAGGTCGGCCTCACCGAGGGTGTGCGGATGACGGTACGCGACGCCCGTCGTCGCCACGGCGGTCAGGTCCTCACCCAGGCGCGCGACCTCGACCCGGTGGTGGCGACCCAGTAACGGCGGGTTACCGCCCCGACGTCTCGAGGCGCGGTGAGCGGGCGCGGGCGGTCTCGGCGAGCGCGGCGAACACCGGCGTCCGCAATGCCTCCCCGAGCTGCTCCCGCCACGGTGCCTGGGGGCTCACCCCGGCCACCCGCCACCGCCCGTGCCCCAGCACCCCGTAGGCGGGCCGCCGCGCGGGGCGGGGGAACATCGTGTGCGGCACCGGCTGGACCCGCTCCGGGTCCAGCCCGGCCAGGTCGAACAGCGCCCGCGTCAGGTCGTACCAGGTGGCGTGGCCGGCACTGGTGCCGTGGTAGATCCCCGGCGGCGCCACCCCGGCGTGGGCCGCCTGGCCCAGCTCCACCAACTGCCGGGCCAGCGCCCCGCTCCAGGTCGGCTGGCCGGTGTGGTCCGCCACCGCCCGCACCACGCGTGACTTCGCGGCCTGGGCGAGCATGGTGGCGACGAAGTTCCGCCCGTGCTCGCCGTACAGCCAGGCGGTACGGACGATGTAGCCCTGCTCGGGCAGGAGTCGCCGCAGCGCCTGTTCGCCGACGAGTTTGCTCCGGCCGTACGCGTTCAGCGGGCCGGTGCGGTCGTGCTCCCGGTAGGGGCGGCGGGCAGCCCCGCCGAAGACGTAGTCGGTCGAGATGTGCAGCAGGCAGGCGCCGGAGTCCGCGCAGGCTCGGGCCAGGTGCGCGACGGCCGTGCCGTTGACGGCGGTCGCGTCGTCCTCGGCCTCCTCCGCGGCGTCCACATCCGTCCAGCCGGCCGTGTTGACCACGATGTCGTGGCCCGGCACGAGGCGCGCGACGGCCGCCGGGTCGGTGACGTCGAGCGTGGCGTGATCGGCGACGGTCACGGACGCCCCGGGGTGGCGGGCGAGCGCGTCGACCAGGTCGCGACCCAGCATGCCGTGTGCTCCGGTCACCAACCAACGAGCTGCTGTCTCCATCGAAATAGAGTAAATCGTACATAACGCCCAAGCCGGGCTTTTTGAGCAGGAAACAGGACAGGCCTGGACTGCTTCCCGAGACCTGACGATTTTTTCCATCGATCAGTCGTACTCTTGCTGAACCCCATTCGGAACTGCCACGATGGCCGTCAATGCCTTCCGTCCCGAAGGAGTGGTCCTCATGGCGGTCTCCCGCCGCAGGTTCGTCACGTCCGTGTTGGCGGGTTCCGCCCTCGCCGCCGCCTCCACCACGAAGCTCCTCGCCAGCCCCGCCCAGGCCGCCAGCCCGGTAGGCGACGTCGTCGGCAAGGTGACCGTCGGCTACCAGGGCTGGTTCAGCGCCCCCGGCGACTCCGCGCCGATCGGCGGTTGGTGGCACTGGAGCCGCGACCGGTTCCAGCCGCCCTCGCCCAGCAACACCACCATCGTGTCCTGGCCGGACATGCGCGAGTACACGCGCAGCTACCCCACCGCGTACCCGAACCTCGGCAACGGCTCGCCGGCCACCCTCTTCTCCTCGTACGACCAGCAGACCGTGGACACCCACTTCCGCTGGATGCAGGAGTACGGCTGCGACACCGCCGCCCTGCAACGCTTCAACCCGACGGGCGACGAGGGGCCGACCCGCGACGCCATGACGCTCAAGGTCCGCTCGGCGGCCGAGCGCTACAACCGCAAGTTCTACATCATGTACGACGTCACCGACTGGCTGACCATGCAGGCGGACATCAAGACCGACTGGCTGAACAAGATGTCGACGCACACCGCGTCCAGCGCGTACGCCCGCCAGAACGGCAAGCCGGTCGTCTGCATCTGGGGCTTCGGCTTCAGCGAACCGAGCCGGCCCTTCACCCCCGGGCCCTGCCTGGAGGTCATCAACTGGTTCAAGGCGCAGGGCTGCTACGTCATCGGCGGTGTGCCCACCTGGTGGCGGCAGGGGATCAACGACTCCCGCTCCGGCTTCCTCGACGTCTACCACGCCTTCAACGCGATCTCGCCGTGGATGGTCTACCGGACCGACACCCTCGAAGGGCTCGACTCGTACTACAACAACGTCAACATCGGCGACATGGCCGACTGCGCGGCGCGCGGCATCGACTACCTGCCCTGCGTGATGCCCGGTGACCTGGCCGGCGGCCACCGCCGCCACGGCGACTTCTACTGGCGGCACATCTACAACATGGTCAGACTCGGCTCGCAGGGCCTCTACGTGTCCATGTTCGACGAGTACAACGAGGGCAACCAGATCGCCAAGACCTCCGAGACGCAGGCCACCACCCCGGCCGGCGCGAACATCCGCGCCCTCGACGAGGACGGCGTGGCCTGCTCGGCCGACTACTACCTGCGGATCACCGCCGACGGCGGCCGGATGCTCAAGGGACAGCTCGCCCTCACCGCGACCCGACCCACCCCACCCATGGTCGGCACCCCGCCCCCGACCGGCGGCGACCTCGCGGCCGGCCGGTCCGCCTCGGCCAGCAGCCAGAACGGATCGTTCGTCGCCGCGAACGCGGTGGACTCCGACGCCGGAAGCTACTGGGAGAGCGGCGGCGGCGCGTTCCCGCACTGGTGGCAGGTCGACCTCGGCGCCAGCCAACAGGTCAGCCGACTCGTGGTGCGGCTACCCGCCGGCTGGGAGGCGCGTACCCAGACCATCACCGTGCAGGGCAGCGTCGACGGCAGCTCCTTCTCGACCATCGCCGGGGCCTCGGCGTTCGCCTTCGACCCGGCGACCGGCAACACCGTCAGCCGCACGCTGACGACCACCACGGCCCGCCACATCCGGCTGAGCATCGCCGGAAACACCGGCTGGCCGGCGGGCCAACTCGCCAAGGTCGAGGTGTACGGCTCCAGCGGCACCACGGACAACCCGCCGACCGCCCCGAGCAATCTTGCGGTGACCGCCAAGACGTCGAGCAGCGTCTCCCTGGCCTGGACAGCCTCGACCGACGACAAGGGCGTCACGGGTTACCAGGTACGCCAGGGCGGCACGGTCGTCGCCACGGTCACGGGCACCACCGCCACCGTGAGCGGGCTCAACGCGTCCACCTCGTACACCTTCACCGTCGTCGCCCGCGACGCGGGCGGCAACACCTCGGCCGCGTCGAACGCCGTCACCGTGACCACCGACGCCCCCGCCAACTCCGACCTCGCCCGCGGCCGCTCTACCAGCGAGAGCAGCCACGTCCAGAGCTACGGCTCGGGCAACGTGGTCGACGGCGACGCCAACAGCTACTGGGAGAGCGCCAACAACGCCTTCCCCCAGTGGGTGCAGGTCGACCTGGGCGCTGCGCGCACGGTCGGACGGGTGGTGCTCAAGCTGCCGCCGTCCTCGGCGTGGGGTGCTCGTACGCAGACGGTCGCCGTTACCGGCAGCACGGATGGTTCGAGCTTCGGGATGCTCGTTGGCTCGGCGGGGCGGACGTTCAATCCTTCGACGGGGAACTCGGTGTCGTTGACGTTCGGTGCCGCGCAGGCGCGTTACGTGCGGATCACCGTTACCGGTAACACCGGGTGGCCGGCCGGGCAGCTGGCGGCACTGGAGGTGTACGCGAGCTGACCGGACGTGGGGCGGCCGCCGGACGCCGACCGGCGGCCGCTTCTCCCGTCGACCCCAGCCCCTAGCGGTGCATGTCGACGTTCACAGAAGTTCGGTGATCACAAGTCGCCGTAACGCTAGGCAGAAGCGACACCACCTGCGATGCCTGCCTGACACAAGAGGCTGGCACGGACTGGTGTAACCCGGGGCAGGGGACGTGAGGCGCCCCTGCCCCGGATCGGGTCAGAGTTCTCGGTAGTAGACGGCGACCGGGAGCGGCGTGCAGCCGAGAGCTTCATACAGGGCTCGGGCCGGCGCATGGAATCTGTCTCCGCCAGTGCCGATCGTGACAACCTCGGCGCCAAGGTCCCGCATCGCGGAGAACGCGTGCTCGCACAGCACCCTGCCCGCACCGAGCCGGCGGTACTCCGCGGCCACGGCGAGGATCGTGACGCTGGCATTTCGCCGCTCGGGCTCGACCGCCCAGGCCACGTAGCCGGCGATGACACCCTCGTGCTCACCGACCGCGACGTACCGGTTCTGCGCTGGGTCGTGGAGCTCGACAACCTGCTTGACGTAGTCGTCGCGCCACTTACCGTGCTGGTTGGCGAAGACGACGTCGCCCACAAGAGGGCGGAATGAGTCTTCGTAGAACGGCCCGAACGTCTCGATGGTCAATTCGGTGAGCCGAGCCAGGTCATGCTGAAGGAACGAGCGGATACGCATGTGAGTGCCTCTCAAGCTGAGTTCTGAAAGCCAACAAATCGGGCATCAGATGGCCGGCCAGCGGCCGGGACGGCGGCGAGCCGACCCTCAGCGGCGGGTGCGCCAAGCGGCGACGCAACTCATGATCGGAATCCTACGTGACGCTGCAACCCCATTCGCAACACAATGCGTCCGCCGGCCTGCAACGACGAGAGCTCAAAGGGCAGCCGCCATCACGCTGCGACCGGCAGGGGCCAAATGCGCCCGGCGGCCTCCAGCCTCGGCCGTCTGTTTGTCAAGGCTCGCGCCGCATCGTGGCTCGCGGCCAACGATCCAACCCATGCGCGGCTTGGAAAAGGCTCATTTTAGACTTTGCGCGTGGATCCGTCCTCCGGGTTAGCCGCAGCAACAGCACAGCATCATCTGCAAGTGGGTCTGCTGCACCGATAGGTGACAGTTTCAGTCACGCGGCCTGACTGGCCGGTCGGGTCATGATGGTCTCGTACTCGACGGGGGTCAACCGGGACAGGGATCGTTGGCGTCGGCGGCGGTGGTAGGTCCGTTCGATCCAGGTCACGATCGCGGTCCTCAACTGCTGCCGGGTGGTCCAGGTGCGGCGGTCGAGGACGTTGTTCTGCAGCAGGCCGAAGAACGACTCCATGGCAGCGTTGTCGCCGGCGGCGCCGACCCTGCCCATCGACCCGGTCACGTGGTGCTGGTGGAGAGCGTGGACGAACTTTCGGCTCCGGAATTGCGACCCGCGGTCGGTGTGCAGCACGCAGCCGGCCACGTCACCACGGCGGGCTACGGCGTTGTGCAGGGCGTTGACGGCCAGCCTCGACTTCATCCGTGAGTCGATGGAGTAGCCGACGATCCGGTTGGACCACACGTCCTTGATCGCGCACAGGTAGAGCTTTCCCTCGCCGGTGCGGTGCTCGGTGATGTCGGCCAGCCACAACCGGTTCGGGCCGTCGGCGGTGAAGTCCCGCTGGACCAGGTCGTCGTGTACCGGTGGACCGACCTTGCCGCCCTTGCCCCGACGCTTTTTGCTGAACGCGCTCCACCAGCCCATACCGGAGCAGATCTTCCAGGCGGTGCGCTCGACCATCGGCTGGCCGGCAGCGCGGGCCTCGTCGGCCAGGAACCGGTAGCCGAACTCCGGGTCGTCGCGATGGGCGTCGAACAACGCGTCCGCCCGATACGCCGCTACCAGGTCGGCGTCGGTGACACGGTGGGCACGCCACCGGTAGTAGGGCTGACGAGCGATGTTCAATACCCGGCACGTCACCGCCACGGGGATCCCGTCGGCGGCCAGCTCGCTCACGAGCGGGTAGAGCCTTTTCCCGGCAGATGCGCCTGCGACAAGTAGGCTGCGGCCCGGCGCAGGACCTCGTTCTCCTGCTCCAACAACCTGATCCGCTTACGCGCCTCGCGCAGCTCGGCCGACTCGCTGCTGGACGTCCCAGGGGTGGCGCCGGCGTCGACGTCGGCCTGGCGCAGCCACTTGAACAAGGTCATCGGGTGCACGCCGAAGTCCTTGGCGATCTGCTCGACCGTCACGCCTGGCTCGCGGTCACGAGCGACCCGCACGACGTCATCGCGGAACTCTCGGGGGTAGGGCTTGGGCACAGCGACATCCTTCCAGCTCGCCGTCAGGGCAAGCCATCTCAGATGTCACCTATCGGTGCAGCAGACCCGACGTCGTGACGCGGTTTTGGCTGCGAGCTGAGCCGATGCTCCGAGACGCCGTAGGCAGGACCCAACGTCGCCTGTCAGCTCAGCCGATGTAGGGCACCGGACGTCGCTCGAATCCGTGGTCGACCCTGAGCTGCATCGAAGGGTGCATGAGCCTGGGCGGACCAACACCGACACCAGTGGACCGGAACAAGCAGCGGCACCGTACCGCGACCAGCCATCCCCAATCTTCTTCCAATACCCACGCCGCCCCCGGCCGCCGGCAACCCACGCTTGACAACTGCCATTGAGACTCGACCAGTGGGGTGCTCCACCTTGACCAGGCAGGCCCCATCCCCTCCACGATGTGCGGACGAAGCCGACGGGATGGCTAGAGAGTCACGGGAAACGGGCAGGAAACGTGTCAGTTGGAAGACAGCGGATCTGTGCCACCGGCCGTAGCCGTCTGTCGCACACCGATGACAAGGTGTCACGATGACTACCACATCTAAGCCGCACGTCGAAGGCGCTGGCGAGCGCAAAGATCTCCACCCCGCAATGCTGGCCGCCCTCTGGACCGTCAGCAACGGACAATGCTACGCCCCGAACTGCGCCATGCCGGTAGTGCTAGAGGTTCGTCCCGGCGTGTATCAGAAGAATTCACAAGTAGCGCACATCTACGGCGTTCGGCCAAAGGCTGCCAGGTTCCAGGGGGAAATGCCGGCGGAGGAACGCGATACCTTTGCCAATTTGCTCCTCCTCTGCCTCGCTCATCACAAGGAGGTGGATGGCGACGAGACCCGTTATACGCCTGAGGTGTTGAAGTCCTGGAAGGCTCGCCACGAAGGTGAGGCCGGCGCGGTGCTCGCGAGGCTGCGTGTGCCTGATGCTGAGACGCTCGGCAAGATACTGACGGATCTCGCGGAACCTCCGTTGCAGCGGCTTGAGGCGGTAACCAAACGGTTGGAAGAGACTGGCACTGCCAACTCTGAGACCGTCGCCGAACTCAAGGGAATCATCGCGACCTTGTCGGTCGGGGACGGAGTCAGCGGGCAGACCGCTCGGGCCTTGGCCTATGCGGCTGAGGTATTCGGCACGAGCGCCTTCGATCAGAGTGCTAGCGCTGCGGCCTACGCTGCCGAGGTCTTCGAGTCGCAGAGTCTCGACCGCACCGTCACCACGGCCGTCGAGGTCTTGCCACGCCTCGTGGAACGTTTGGAACGGGCGACTCACCAGCTGAGCCAGTTCCATTGATTGAGGCCGGGTCGGGTTGGAGCGGCCAGCGGGGTCGCGGTGAGGGGCCGACAGCAACCGGCCCTTGCCAGAGGCCGGGGTTCCGGGCTACGGATTGCTGACCGCTCCAACAGGATCATCGTCACAGATACGGCAAGCCGGCAGTGACCGTCGTTAAGAATCCATACAGGACATGGGTGGGGAGTACCCTAGGTGATTGCGGGATGGCCGACCGTCGCCGTCGTGAGGTAGGAGTAGTGCAGCCATGCCCCCACGCGCAACCACACTCGTTGATCCACGGTTCCCGGCTGAACTGCGGCGCCTTCGCCAGGCGCGAGGACTCTCGCTGCGGCAGCTTGCCGCCGTCGTCAGCCACGGCAAGAGCCTCCTTCACCAACTTGAGGCAGGGCAGACCAAGCCGACGGTGGACGTGGCGGTCCGACTCGATGACGCGTTGCAAGCAAACGGCGCGTTGGCGGCCCTGGTCGTCGAAACGCCACGGGGTGACGATCGTCTGGCGTACGTGACGGCGCATCGGGGACGTGTGGACCGCGCCACTGTGGATGCGCTCGCTGGCCTCCTTGCCGGATACCGCCGCTTGGAGGATGCCATCGGCGCAGCGGCGATCACGCAACCCGTGCGTGATCACTTCGACACCGTGACCAGCCTGCTCAGGGATGCCCCGGACGGCGTACGGCATCGCATGGTCGATCTGGCCGGGCAGTGGGCACAGTTCGCGGGCTGGCTCAGCCTTGCGCAAGGTCAGGAGCGCGCAGCGACTGCCTGGAACGCGAGGGCCTTGCAGTGGGCGGAGGAGGCCGGTAACGGCGACCTCGTCGCCACCGTGCTGTCGTTTCAGGGATATCAAGCCGAGTGCCGCCACGAACTCCCGACCATGATTCGGCTCTCTCAGGAGGCGAGACGCGATCAGTCGGTGAACGCCGCCCTGCGGGCTTACTGCGCGGGGCAAGAGGCGCGAGGTCTAGCCATGGCCGGTGCTGAGGCGACCGCCGTCACTGACCGTCTCTCCGAGGCATCGGACCTGTCAGCCCAGGCTGCCGAAGAACCCTTGTCTCCGTGGGGCTACTGGTACACACCGTCGTTCTTCGCCATCCAGCAGGGGAGCGTTCTACGGCACCTTGGCGCAACCGACAGCCGTGCCAACGACCGGGCGGTGGAGTTGCTGACGGCCGGTGTGGCGGGCGTCAACGAGGAGGCCGGCAACGCCGAGTGGCACGGACACAACCTCATCCACCTGGCCGTCGCGCAGGCACAGGCCGGAGACACCGTCGCGTCTCGCGAGACGTTGGCGGCGGCAGACTCGATTGCCGTAGCGACCGCATCCCACGATCTCGCACGCAAGGTCACCGAGGCGGTCCGTCTGCTTCGGCTGTCCGCTACGCCATAACGGACGCGTTTCGCCTGGTCGGCGACCCACTGTCACATTGACGATGACTGTGGGTGACGACGATCTGAGCTGTTCCGGGACCTACGTCGCGCCCACGGCCCGACGGAGGTGTGCATGCGCGGTGACGAGACGGCGAGCAAGGGTGAACAGGTTGAGGCGGCCGAGCGGGAGGCTGCCAAGCAGCGCATCCTGGCTCAGGCCGAGGCGGAGCGCGTGCCCGTCGAGGACACGACCCGCGCGATCCCGGACCGGCGGTGGCGGCGTGAGCAGCGATGACCTCCCCATCGGACGACGCGTGGCCGGCTGGCGGGTGCGGCGGTCGATGACGCAGCAGATGCTGGCCGACCGGCTGCGCAGGTCGAAGAGCTGGGTGGACAAGATCGAACGCGGCGTTCGCCCCCTGGACCGGTACTCGGTCATCCAAGAACTCTCCCGCGTCCTGCGGGTCGATCCGGAGGTGCTGCTCGGCCAGCCGCCCAGCACCCCGGCGAGCGCGCCGACCGGGGTGGACGACATCCGAGCGGCGCTCGCCCGCTACGACACCCCGCCGACCCCGCCACACCTGCACGAGCTGAGGCGACAGGTCGGGCACGCCTGGATGGCCTACCAGCACGCGCACTACCCACAGTTGGTGCGCGCGGTGCCGAACCTGCTCAACGCCGCCCAGGGCGCGCGTTCGCCGGAGGTGCTGGTGCAGGCATACCGGATCACCGCGCTACTACTGATCAAGCTCGGCGAGGCCGACCTCGCCTGGCTGGCCGCCGACCGCGCCATGGGCACCGCCCAAGACGACCCCGTCCTCGCGGCGACGGCGGCAATCGCGGTCGCCCAGGCCCTACGCGCATCGGGCCGGGACCGCCTGGCCCTGTCGGCGACCCTCACGGCGGCCAACCGCGCTCTTCTACCGACACTCCACCACGGTGATCATGAAGTTAGCGGCACTTTTGGAGATCAAAGTCGACAACAACTTCATGATCAACGGGGACGGGGTGAGCACGCCGGGCCGGGTGATCGTCGAGGGTGGGCGGTGGGTGGGATCTTGCTCGTGCAGGCCGCGCTTGCCGCCGCTGGGTGCGGCGAGCACCGCCGCGCCACCGAGCTGATCGACCGGGCCGCGGGCGTCGCCGCCGACCTTCGGGGGTACGACCCGCACGGCAGCACCTTCGGGCCGGTGACCGTGGAGATGGCGCGGGTGCTGCTCGCCGTGCAGCGCGGGGACACCGACGGCGCACTGACTCGGCATGTGGGCGTCGTGCGGAGGGAGGTGTGGCGGCGGTTGCCGGCCGAGCATCGGGGTGCCTACCTGCTCGACGCTGCGCGGATCTACGTGCGCGCTGGTGACCTGCGCGGGGCGGCGCGGGCGTTGGTCGACGCGGACAGCGTCGCGCCGGGTGAGGTTCGGGGGCGGCCTCTGGCGCGTACCCTCATCGGTGATGTTGCCCGTGTCAGGCCGGCGCCGGCCGGCGTGGCGCGACTGGCGATGCTGGTCGGGCTCACCCGGTGACCGATGAGCGGCGGCCGCCCATCCACCTGTGCGCCGATTACCAGATGATGATGCCGCCGTGTACCGCCCTGGCGCGTTGCACGGCATCTCCCACGTTGCTCAGGTAGCGGAGGATGCGATCGGTGTCGTAGCCGGTCGCGGCGGACAGCAGCTCGACGTTCTCCGTTAGCAGGTCGCACTCCTGAGCGAAGGCGTCGAGCTGGCCGGGGGAGACCTGGAGGTGGCCCCGGTTCTCGGCCGTGACGTCGGCGAGTTGCGGCAGGAACGTCGCGCCCAGCTGACGAGCGGCCGCGGAACCCCACAGCGAATGACGGAAGGCCTCAGCTCCCACTGCCGTGCTCACGTCCGGCGGATCCTCGACGACGTGCCGGCCGGCGTATGAGTTGTCGTCCGGTATCCACACCGCGATATCCAGGCTCAATCGCACACTCCCGCCATCCTTCGAAGCGCGGCTGAGACCTAGGTACGCCGATCCGCCGCCCCGACTGGCCACGATGCTAGGTGCGCCGCCCGAGCCGGCCCAAATTGTGTGTCGGCTCTGGCGCCGCCTGGTTACCGTGCCTCCCGTGACGATGTCGGACGCGGACTGGTGGTCGCTGCTTCGGGAGTTGGACGAGCCGGTCCCACCGGTGGAGCACCGCCTCAGCCCGGAGTCGATCCTGCGGGCCATGGTGGACGGCACCGTGCCGCAGTCGGTGCTGACGGCATGGAACGAGCGGCTGGAGTCAGGCGCAGGTGGCGATCTGGAGATGCCACGGCAATTCGACCTCGCGGCGACCCAGGGTCGGTTCGACCGGCTCACGGAACGATTGAGCGAGGCCTTCGGTTGCCAGTGCGTCGCGTGGCACCCTCAGGATTCCGCATGTTTCGGCGGCATCGAGATTCCCGCCGAGGCCAGTCGCAGCCGCACGAAACGTACGCGAATCCCGCTGTCGCTGGGTGTGAGCGTGAGCAACTTCGGGGGCCTCGCCACCTACGGCGCTTCCGCTCCGTGGGGCCACACATCTCACCTGCACCCGGACGACGGCGCACGGATCGAGGAGATCCTCACCGGTCTCGGGTACCTGCTCGTCCCCGAGCACATCCTCGCCACGCCCTACGACGGGCCCAACGGCTGGGTGTTCGTCCCGACGGACGAGGCGACCTGGTTCACCCGATTCTTCGATTACCTCTGAACGCACAACGGGTCAGCCGCACGGCTGGCGGCGCTCGTCGGGCTTACCCGGTGACCGACGTGCGGCGGCGTACGTCGTCGGCGGGGTTGATGGTGCGGACGGGGTTGGGGACCGGGCCGCGTCGCCGCCACTCGCGGGGGTAGCCCAGTGAGACCTCCTCGAAGTGGACGCCGTCGTAGAAGGTCGTGCGGGGGATGTGCAGGTGCCCGTAGACCATCGTGGACGCGCCGAAGCGCAGGTGCCAGTCGCGGGTGCGGACGGTGCCGCACCACTGGGCGAACTCCGGGAACCACAGGATGTCGGTGGGTTCGCGCACCAGCGGGTAGTGGTTGACCAGCACGGTCGGCAGGTCCGGGTCGCGTTCGGTGAGGCGGCGTTCGGTCTCGGTGACGCGGGCGTCGCACCAGGCTTCGCGGCTCGGGTACGGGTCGGGGTGCAGCAGCGCCTCGTCGGTGCAGACCACGCCGGCCTTGTACGCGATGTCCAGGGACTCCTGTTTGGTGCTCGCCTGGGGCACCCGGAACGTGTAGTCGTAGAGCACGAAGAGCGGGGCGATGGTGGCCGGGCCGCCCTCGCCGTCCCATACCGGGTACGGGTCCTCGGGCGTGACGACGCCCAGGCGGCGGCACATCGCCACCAGCTCGCGGTAGCGGGTTTCGCCGCGCAGGTGCTCGGGGTCGCCGGGCGGCGTCCACAGCTCGTGGTTGCCGGGCGCCCAGACGACGGTGGCGAATCGGCTGCTCAGCAGATCGAGTGCCCATTCGATGTCGGCGAACTTCTCGCCCACGTCGCCGGCCACGAGCAGCCAGTCGCCGGGGTGGTCCGGACGCAGCTCTTCGACGAAGGCGCGGTTCTCCGCGTAACTGATGTGCAGGTCGCTGACGGCCCGCAGCCGGGGGGAAGCGCTCACGGGTCGAGGCTAGGCGTCGGCGGCCCGATCGGCATACTCCGATTCGGTCGTGTCCTGCTCCGCTTGCGATGGCTACCACGGGACGTGCCCGCCGGCCGGCATATCCGCTGAGCCGGCGGGAAAGCGCGGGGCGTCCGAGAGCCCGAGACCGGAGCAGGAGACGAAACATGCCTTTCATCACCGTGGGGACGGAAAACTCCGCGCCCATCGACCTGTACTACGAGGACCACGGGTCCGGTAAGCCGGTGGTGCTGATCCACGGCTTCCCGTTCAACGGCGCGACCTGGGAGAAGGAAACCAGGGCGCTGCTGAACGCCGGATACCGGACGATCACCTACGATCGGCGCGGCTTCGGAAACTCGGCGCAGCCGGCGTTCGGGTACGACTACAACACGTTCGCGGCCGACCTGGACGTGTTGATGACCGAGCTGGACCTCAGTGACGTCACCCTCGTGGGGCACTCGATGGGCACCGGTGAGGTCGTGCGTTACCTGGGCAACTACGGCTCGCAACGCGTGAGCAAGGCGGTGCTGCTCAGCCCGCTCGAGCCGATGCTGGCCAAGGCGGACGACAACCCCGAGGGCGTCGACCGGAATCTCTTCAAGGGCTTCCAGGACGCCATCATCAAGGACCGCTTCGCCTATCTGACGTCGTTCTGCGACGCGTTCTTCAACCCGGACCAGAACATGGGCAAGCGGGTCAGCGAAGAGGCGTACCGGGCGCACTGGCAGATCGGCGCGATGGCCTCCGCCAAGGCCACCCACGACAGTGTGGACGCCTGGCAGGAGGACTTCCGGCCGGACCTGCCGAAGATCGACATTCCGGTGTTGATCGTGCAGGGTGACCAGGACCGGGTGCTGCCGTACCCGGTGACCGGTCAGCGGCTCGGCCCGATGATGCCGACCGGCACGCTCGTCACGCTCAAGGGCGCGCCGCACGGTATCCCGTGGACGCACGCCGACGAGGTCAACAAGGCGATCATGGACTTCATGAAGCAGCCGGCCAAGGCGCGCGCCTGACCCGTACCGGTAGCCGATCGGACGCCAGCGCCGTGACGGCGCTCCGGCACCCGGCCCCAGCGTTTCGCACCGGGGCCGGGTGTCGGCGTTCGCGTGGTCACGCCCGGATCAGCGTCACCAGCCCCGCCGCGACCAGCACGCCGGCCCAGAGCCGGTCGACGTTGAACCAGGCCTTGCGCAGCACCCCCACCCCGAGCACCTCGTAGACCAGCACCGCGACGACCAACGCGGTGCCGAACATCGCCACGGTGTGCACGCCCGCGGCGGCCAACCCGGGCAGCGCGCCCACCGACGCCGCCGCCAGATGCCCGGCATGGCCCCCGGGAACCGGCTCGGCCACCAGCACCGGCAGCAGCATCAGCCCCGCGCCGTGCGCCGACGACATGAGGAACGACCAGCCGGCGAGCTGTGCCGCCGACAGGCGCATGCCCGCCCAGCGGAAGTGCCGCTCGGAGAGCAGCCGCCACAGTCCGAAGCCGACCAGCAGCACCCCGCCGACCACCGCCAGTACGGTGCTCGCGGTCACCGAGCGGGTCGCGGTGACCAGGGCGGCGACGATCGCCACCGAGGCGAGATGCCCTGCCGCGATCGGCGGCAACGCGCGCAGCAGCGCCGCCCGGCGGCGTTCCTGGAGGCCCCGGGCCACCGCGAACAGCCAGCCCATCGCCGGGTTCAGGCCGTGGAACGCGCCGAGGGCGGCGAGCGTCGCCAGGGTTCCGAGGGTCACGGGAAGCAGTACGAGTCGGAGGACGCGTCCCCGCCCTGTAGGCGCGTCTGGTGCACGCGCAACCCCCGGAACTCGTCGCCGTGCGGGAAGAACCGCACGTCCGGGGTGAGCCCGCCGGCCTCCACGTCCACGTCGAGCTTGGCCAGCCACGCGCCCACCCCGTCGGGATAGAACTGGTCGTCCCACGCGCCGTAGAGGGAGTTGCTGACGTAGACCCGCCGGCCGTCCCGGCTCACCTCCACCATCTGCGGACCACCGGCCAGTGCCTCGTCCGGGGCGGACGGGTGGGCGGTACGACGGACGATCCCGCCGAGGTGCACCGAGCCGGTGAGCACCGGGTGCAGCGGGTCGCTGACGTCGTACTGGCGCAGCTCGCCGGTGCCCCAGCACGACACGTACAGGAAGCGGTCGTCGACGGACAGGTCGATGTCGGTCACCAGTGGCGGCACCGCCCCGAACGGCTTGAGCAGGTCGGGCAGGTCCGCCGGGTCGGCCGGCTCGGCCGGGATGTCGATCACCTTGGTGACCGCCCAGGCGTCCCCGTCGCGGTGCCACAGCCACACCGAGGCGGACAGGTCCTCGACGCTGATCACCACCCCGACGAACCCGTACGACTTCGTCGGGTCGTGCGCCGGGCGCAGCTCCAGCGGCATCTGGTACGCATCGCCCAGGTCGACCCGCTGCACGTGCCGGCGCTTGGCGAGATCCCAGAAGTGGATGGCGTGGCCGTAGCGGCGGCCCAGCAGCAGCTCCCCGATGATGCCGTCCTCGATCATCGACGGGGTGCCCCACTCGCTGGTGACCAGCACGTCCTGGTTGAGGTGCCACCACACGTCGTACGCGAGGAACTGCGGCCCCCGGTCGGCCTCCCACGCCCCGCGTACCTCGAAGGTGGTGTGGTCGAGGATCGCGACGCCGCCCGGACCCTCCTCGCCGTCCGCGCCGCCCAGCGCCGACAGGTAGATACCGTCCGGGCCACAGTGCACGGTGTGCGGGCGGGAGTAGCCGGCCCGTTTCGCCAGCTCCTCCGGCCCGATCACCTTGACCACCCGCGGCTGGCGCGGGTCGGGCTGGGTGTCGACGACGTGGATGCGCGAGGAGCGCAGGCCCGGCACGATCAGGTAGCGCCGCTCGACGTGCGGGTGCGGGGCCGTCGGGCAGAGCGCGCTGCTGCACGCGTTCCAGCCGAAGTGGTGCAGCTCGTCGCCGAGGTGTGGCAGTTCGGTCCAGCCGACCACCCGGCCGTAGTCGGCGGAGTCCGGGTCGGTGTCGAGCACCACGATGGCGTCCGGGCGGCTGGCCGTACGGTCGAAGGCCGCCACGTAGGCGAGCTTCTCGGCCGGGGCGGTGGCCGCCTCGCGGGGTGACGGGTAGAAGGTGGGGTCGGGCGTCCAGCGGGTCATCGCATCTCCGCTTCGTCAGGTGGTGGGACTCAGGTGGTGGGAACGCCGAGTCGGTCGAGCAGGAGCCGGCGCAGCGCGCCGAAGCCCGGGTCCTCCGGCGTGCGGGTGGGTGCCAGGTCGACGGGCAGGTCCGCGGCGATGCGGCCGTCGTCGAGGAGCAGGATCCGGTCGGCGAGCAGCAGCGCCTCCTCCACGTCGTGGGTGACGAGCAGGGCGGCGAAGCCGTGTTCGGCGCGGAGCCGACGCAGCAGCACCTGCATCCGCAGCCGGGTGAGCGCGTCGAGGGCGCCGAACGGCTCGTCGAGCAGCAGCAGGTCCGGTTCGCGGACCAACGCCCGGGCGACGGCCACCCGCTGCGCCTGCCCGCCGGACAGCTCGGCCGGCCAGGCCCGGTGTCGCTCGGCCAACCCGACCTCGGTCAACGCCCGCCCGATGCGGCCCGCGGTGTCCGGACCGGACAGGCCGAGCCCGACGTTCGCCGCCACCCGCTTCCACGGCAGCAACCGGTGCTCCTGGAAGACCACGGCGGCGGTGCCGTGCACGACGGTCTCACCGGTCGCCTCGCCGTCGAGCCCGGCGAGGATGCGCAGGAGGGTGCTCTTGCCCGAACCGCTGCCGCCGAGCAGGGCCACGACCTCGCCCCGCGCGATGCTCAGGTCGACCCCGGCCAGCACGACCGTCGGCCCGAAGGACCGGCGGATCGCGTGGGCGGTCAGCACCGGGGTCGCGCCGATCAGGTGGCTCGCAGTCCGCGTCGCCATGTCAACATCCTCCTCTCCGCCACGCGAAGGGCAAGGTCGGATATCAGCCCGAGCAGCGCGTAGACGAGCAGGCCGAGGACCACCACGTCGGTCTGGCTGAACTCGCGGGCCTCCATCATCAGGAAGCCGATGCCGGTCTGGGCGTTGACCTGCTCGCCGACGACGAGGCTCAGCCAGGCCGCGCCGATCGCGAGGCGCAGGCCGAGGAAGAGCGACGGCAGCGCGCCCGGCAGCACCACGTGCCGCAGCCGGGCGGCCGGCCCGAGCCCACAGGCCCGGGCGGCCTCCACCAGCCGCTCGTCGATGTCCCGGATGCCGGCGTACGTGTTGAAGTAGACGGGGAAGAACGCGCCCAGCGCCACCAGGCTGATCTTCAGCGACTCGCCGATGCCGACCCAGATGATCAGCAGGGGTACCAGGCCCAGGTGCGGCAGCATGCGGCCCATCTGCACCGGGGGGTCGACGAGGTCGTCGCCGAGGCGCAACAACCCGGCCACCGCGCCCAGCACGAGCGCCAGCACGCCGCCGATGAGCAACCCCGCGCCGGCCCGGGTGAGCGAGTCCACCAGGTGCACGGCGAGCGTGCCGTCGCGGGACAGTCGCCAGCCGGTCGCGAGGACGTCGCTGGGCGCGGGCAGCTTCTCCGGTGCCAACACGCCGGTCCGGGCCGCCAACTCCCAGCCCAGCACCAGCGCGACCGGGCTGACCACCCGCCGCCACCGCCGGGACGGCCGTGGGCGGCGGGCTGCGGGCGTCGGTTCCGCCGCGACCTCCGGCGGTGTTTCGAGCAGCGGGGTACGACTCATTGGAACACCGCGCTGAAACGATCGTCCACCCGGCTCCTGATGTCGACCGGCCCCGGGATGAGGTCCAGCGCGACGAAGCTGTCGGTGATCGCCTGGAGTTCGTCGCCGATGGCCGGGCTGACCGGGGCGAGTGGCTTGGCGCTGCGGTCCAGTGCGCGGCTCGTGACGTCCTCCGGGATCTTCAGCTCCGGCGCGAGCGTGCGGGCCCGCTCCTGCGGGTTGGCGATGCCCCAGTCGGTCACCTCGCGGTACTTCTGTAAGAACGTCCGGACGTCGTCCGTGCGCGTGGTGACCGTGTCCGGCGCGGCCAGCACGTACTCGCGGTTGCTGGCCAGGCCGGTCGCGTCGGCGAGTACCCGCACGCCGGGCTGCTCGGCCAGGGCGAAGTACGGGTCCCAGATCACCCACGCGTCGACCTGGCCGCTGTCGAAGGCGGGCCGTCCCTCGGCCGGCTTGAGGTACTTGACGTTGATGTCGCGCAGCGTCATCTTGTTGGCCTCCAGCAGCCGGACCAGCAGCCAGTGGACATTGGAGCCCTTGTTGAGGGCGACCGTCCGGCCCTTGAGGTCGGCGAAGCTGCGGTAGCCGCTGTCCGCCTTGACGAGCACGGCCTCGCCCTGCGGGATCGGCGCCGAGGTGCCGATGATGGAGAACGGGATCTTGCCGGCGGCGGCGAAGACCGGTGGGGCCTCGCCCACCTGTCCGATGTCGATCGACCCGGCCTTGAGCGCCTCGGTGAGCGCCGGCCCGCTCTCGAACAGCGACCACTCGACGTCCGGGGCCGCGCCGCGCGCCTTGACCAGGCTGAGCCCGCCGAAGCGTTGGTAGCCGATCCGCAGCTTGCCCCCGTCGTCGCCCGCGTCGGCGGACCCGCCGCAGGCGCTCACGCCGCCCGCGGCGAGCAGGACGAGGGCGGTGAACGCCGCCGTGCGCAGGCGGCGACGCGGGGGACGAACAGGTGAGGGGGTACGCATGGCGGCTCCTTGACATGAACGGATGAGCCGGGCCGCGTCGACCGGCGTGGGCGGTAGCCTACTAACCCGATAGGTTTTATGGGTAGGCTGTGGGCGGGTTCGTCCCACCCCTCAGGAGAGCGCCCCGCGCACACACGGAAAGAGCCCCGATGACCCTCACCTTCCACTGGTTCCTGCCCACCAACGGCGACAGCCGGGACGTCGTCGGCGGTGGACACGGCGTACCCACCGGCACGGCCGGGGGCGCCCGCCCGCCGAGCGTGGCCTACCTGGGGCAGATCGCCCGCACCGCCGAGCAACTCGGCTTCGTGGGCGCGCTCACCCCGACCGGCGCGTGGTGCGAGGACGCCTGGCTCACCACCGCGATGCTCACCGAGGTCACCGAACGCCTCAAGTTCCTGGTGGCGTTCCGGCCCGGCCTGACCTCACCCACCCTGGCCGCGCAGATGGCCGCCACCTTCCAGCGGCTGTCCCGGGGCCGACTCCTGCTCAACGTGGTCACCGGCGGCGAGTCGACCGAGCAGCGCGCGTACGGCGACTTCCTCGACAAGGACGCCCGGTACGCGCGCACGGACGAGTTCCTGCACGTCGTCCGCGCGCTGTGGCGGGGCGAGACCGTCGACCACGTCGGCGACCACCTACGCGTCGAGCAGGCGCGACTGCACCGGCTGCCCGACCCCACGCCCCCGGTCTACTTCGGTGGCTCGTCCGCCGCCGCCCTGCCCGTGGCCGTGCGGCACAGCGACGTCTACCTCACCTGGGGTGAGCCACCGGCCCAGGTCGCCGACAAACTCGACCGGGTCCGGGCCCTCGCCGCCGAGGCCGGTCGGGAGCTGCGCTTCGGCATCCGCCTGCACGTCATCGCCCGGGACACCGCCGACGAGGCGTGGGCGCAGGCTCGGCGGCTGCTCGACGGCATCGCCGAGGCCGACATCCGGGCCGTGCAGGAAGGGCTGCGGCGCAGCGAGTCCGAGGGGCAGCGCCGGATGCTCGACCTGCACGGCGGCTCCCGAGACAGCCTGGAGGTCGCACCCAACCTGTGGGCCGGCGTCGGCCTGGTACGGGGTGGGGCCGGGACCGCCCTGGTGGGGAGCCACCGCGAGATCGCCGACCGGATCGCCGAGTACCACGCGCTCGGCATCGACGAGTTCATCCTCTCCGGCTACCCCCACCTGGAGGAGGCGTACTGGTTCGGCGAGGGCGTACTGCCGATCCTGCGCGAGCGCGGTCTGTGGCGACACCCCGACGGCCACCCGGCCCCGGCGGACCTCGCGGACATCCCCTTCGCCGGCACGACGACACCGCGTCCGACGCCGGAGCCCGTGGCGGCCCGCTGACCAGCCACCGGGTGCGGGCGTGCGGCGTGCGCCCGCACCCGACGACGTGCCGCCGCCGGCGGCAGCTTCCACGCGATCATCTTCAACGACGACGACAGCTACGCCTGCTCGCCCGTCGACGAGCCGTTCGAACGGGTCCCCGAGGGCGGCCCGGACCTCACCGCGACCGAGGCCCGCGCACACGAGGATCTGCCGTTCGTCTGGTGGGTGGTGGACCTCGTCATGGAGCGTGACCAGGCGCCGCTGATGGTTCGGCTGGCCCGCGTTGCGTTCTAGTCATCAGCCGATCGGATGACCGAAGGCGATGATCGGCTGTTTCCATGTGCGACGGACACCCTGCGACGCCTATGAAGGAGGCATGACCAACGAGCGGACCGTTCCCCTGCTGCCGTGCGCGTCCATCGACGACATCGAAGCCTTCTACGGCGTCCTCGGTTTCCGCACCACGTACAAGCAACGCAAGCCCAACGCGTGTGTGGGGGTTCAGCGGGAAGACCTGCATCTGCAGTTCTTCGAGATCGCCGGATTCGACCCGGAGCAGTCCTATGGCTCCTGTCTCGTAATCACCCCGGACATCGAGGGACTACATCAGGCATTCGCAGCCGGCATGCGGGCCGCGTACGGCAAGGTGTTGGTGTCCGGAACGCCGCGGATGACGCGGCCCAGGGCGCGGAAGAACGCCGATGGGTTGGGCGGGTTCAGCGTCATCGACCCGGGCGGCAACTGGATCCGCGTGTTCCGGGACGCCACCGCCGCGCCCATACCGGCCGCCACGCCTGCCGGGCGGCTGGCGAAGGCGCTGGCGAATGCTGTCGTGCAGGCCGATTCCAGGGGAAGTGTCGAACAGGCCGTCCGGATCCTCAACAGCGCGTTGGCCCGCCCGCAAGCCGACGACGACCCGGTCGAGCAGGTAGAGGTCCTGGTCTACCGCGCCGAACTCGCGATGGTGCTGCACGATCCAGAGACTGCGGCGGAGATGCTGGCCCGCGCGCGGTCCGTCACGCTCAGGGAAGACGAATCCGAAAGGGCGGCATCGGCGTTCGACAACGCCGCCCAACTCGCAGCAGCACTGCGGTGACGAACGCCGCACTCAACCCGGCACAAGACGGTGCGGCTGACCGTCGTGCTGCCGACCGCCATCCCGATCAGCGCCAGGACCGCTCCGACGACCCACAGTCCGCTGTCGTCGCGCGATGCCGTCTGGTGGGACCAGGCGGCGGTGAAGGCGAGGGTCATCACGGGTGCCACCAGCCACGGGCCACGGCCAGGAACAGCCCGCACCGGGTGTGACGGAGGCCCGCGCCGAGCCGGTCGCCGACGGGACGCAGTCCGCATCCGCCTGGCTGGAGTTGCCATCCGAGTACGGGTACCGTCCGGACGCGCCCTGGACCGGCGGGCCATCCTGAGAGGAGCGCGACGACAACGCTGGGGCGGATCGGCGCCGCACCGAGCTGGCGGCCCGACGACGGGGAGGGAACACACACGTGGACGAGGCGTACCTGACGACCGCGCGGCAGATCGGTCTGTCGATCGAGGCTGGCGGCCGATCGGAGCCTGCTCGCTTCGTACTGCTGCTCGGCACCAGCCGGCACGAGTGTGTGCTGCAACCGGACGAGGTGGTCTTCGACGTCGGCGGGCGGCACCGCACCCGGATGTACATGCTGGACCGGTGGATCGCGCACCTGCACCGGCTGAGCACTACCGGGGGCGGTGCGGTCATGCTGCCGTACCACTTCGCCGACCAGTGCAGCGCCTGGCTCAGGGTCACCTCGCCGGACGGCGTCAGCGCAGAGGTCCAGGCGGGGTGGAGCGACCTCAGCGAGTTCGGCTTCGATCCGGAGACGTTCGTCGGCGAGGGCATGTTCATCGAGGATTTCCGTCCGATTCCTGATGCCCGGATCTCGGGCCCGCTCGATGACATCATCCGAGCTGTCGCGATCTCCCGTGACCAGGTGGCCGAACTCCACGATCTCTAGCGTTACTGAAGCGCGCCGGTCGGGGACGGGATCGGCGACTATCGGCGGTATGAGCGTGGACGTCGCCTGAGGTAGCTTCTGCGGATGCCTCATGATCCGTTGCAGGACATGCCCGCCGCATCTCGCGCGGAGCTGACGGCGGCTGTCTGCGCTGCCGTCGACACCGATCCGGCTACGGCGCAGGACATCATCCGCTCGACTGAGCCATTGTGGGATGCGATGGAACGAGCCGGTGGCCTCGTGGACTCGTGGGGTGGCGGCGAGTTCTGTTACGTCCTGCCGAGGGTCCTGTCGTTCATCCGGCAGACCGCAAATCCGAGCGCATTCGGCGATCCCTCTGACTCCTGACCAGCGCTACCGGACGGCACCTGACTCAAGCGATCGTGACGCTTCGCGACGCGCGGTCCGCGGCAGATCCGCGTGCCTGATCCTGGATCGCGCCAAGCGAGGACCGACGCGCCCACGTCGACACGTGCCCGACCGAGTCGGTACGGTCCAGCAGTGGAACAGGCGGTCTTCTGGCGCCTCGTCGAAGGGGCCCGGGCTGAGGCGGGCAGTGACACCGAACTCGTCGCTCAGGCGCTGCTTCGTCGACTTCGCGCGTTGACCCCGAACGAGATCGAGCAGTTCGAACAACTGTGGTTCCAGGCCCAGGATGAGCTCTACCGCTGGCCGGTCCGGGACGCTGGGACGCTGCTCCTCGGGCCCATCGATGATGACGAATTCATTGCCGTGCAAGACTGGATCGTTTCGCACGGGCGGCGAACCATGCGGCGCGTCCAGGACGACCCTGACAGCCTGGTCGAGTTGGCGTTCGACCGGCACAACGCCCGCATCGACTGGTTCTGCGGCCTCCCACTCGAGGCCCACATCGCCGCAACCGGAGCGCCCTTCGCCATCGACGGTCCTGCCGGACCCGACACACCGCGCGGAACTCCGGTCGACCTGACCGACGAGACCCGCACCAGACAGCGCTTTCCCAGGCTGACGGCCTACCTCAACGACAATCCGTGGATCGAGCGCCCATGGCAACGTGCGGCCGACTGACCGCCGTCCGAATCGTGGCAGATGTGCTCGTTCTTCCGCCGGAAGTGCCGCCGGGACGTCATTTTTGGTAATGCTGCACGACGCAGAACTCGTTGCTCTCCGGGTCGGCCATCACCAAGACCGCGCCCTCCGGGTAGTCGTGTCGCTCGCCGGTCCAGCGGCCGCCCAGCGTCCCGATCCGGTCCACCGCTTGACCGACGTCGGCGACGGTTATGTCCAAGTGCAGACGCGCCTTGCCGACCTTGGGCTCCGGTACCGGTTGGAACGTCAACACCGGCCCGCCGTCGGTAACGATGACTCGCCGCCAGCCGGGTAGGGATTCCATCACCCGGCCGCCGAGCACAGCGGACCAGAAGTCAGCCAGCTTCTGTGGGTCTTGGCAATCTATCGTGACGCCGGCAAACCTACCCATGGTCGTCGTCATGAGCCCTAACCTAGCCATACCCCAAGGCCCTCGCCAGGGAGCACGCAACTCGCAGAAGCGGGCTCCGCGAGGAAAGGGGCGGCACGCCTCTACCTGCGGCGCGTCGTGTTGGTCTGAACTCGCTCCATCATGGTCGGCTCAACCGGCCGTCACAGCATTCTCGCCTGCATCGATGGGCGAGCCGGTTCGAGCTAGTCGGAACGGGCGGCCCGGCGGACGACGAGGCTGACCGTCGTACTGCCCACCGCCATCCCGATCAGCACCAGGACCGCCCCGACGACCCACAGCCCGCTGTCGTCGCGCGACGCGGCCTGGCGGGACCAGGCGGCGGTGAAGGCGACAGTCATCACGGGCGCCACCAGCCACGGGCTGAGTCGCCACGCGGCCAGCGCGGCCAGCAGCACGAGCGTCAGCACGCAGCCGATCACCTGCCACGCCTCGTACGGGCCACTCGTCGCGCCGGTCCGCGCGTCGACCGTGTAACCGGTGTCCCAGCCCAGCCAGGCGAGCCACACCCCGACGGTGGCCACCGCCAGGAACAGCCCGCCGATCACTGCGCCCGTACGCGTCGCCGTCATCGAGCGATCATCTCCCGCAGCGACCGCGCGCGGGAACGCCCACCCGGCACAGAGTCAGGCACCCGTGGCGTCCCAGACGACGACGTGCACGACGAACGCCTTGTCGGCGCGGCTGTCGTTGGTGATGGTGGCGAACCCGAGGCGTCCCTCCGAGGTACGGAAGCACCAGTTCGCGCCGGGTGTGAAGGAGGCCCGTGCCGAGCCGGTGGCCGACGCGACGCAGTCCGCGTACGCCCGACCAGGGTTACCGCCGGAGTACGGGTACACGTTCGGCGCGTTGGCGACCTGGACGTTGTCGGAACGGATATCGCCCCAGTCGTGGTAGAGGTCGAGCCCGTCCGTCGCGCCGTCGGAGTGGTTCGTGACGACCCGCTGATCCGGCCGGTCGACGTCGACGGCGGCCTCCCGGGGCAGCACGACGTCTTGAACGACGAGGGTGCGGGGCGCGTCCGGGTTCGAACCAGAGGCGGCTTGGCTCGCGGGCGGCGCGGCGGGGCTGGTGGCCGGTGGGGATGCGGCGACCGCGGTGGGAGACGACGTCGACGGTGCTCCGGCGCTGGACGGCGACGTCGACGGTGCGTCGGCGGCCGGTGACGGCGTCGACGGGTGGTGGAGCTGGGTCGCCAGGACACCGCCGAGCAGCACGCAGCCCACTGCCAGCAGGGCGATCGCGACGCGGGTCTGCCGACGCCACAGCCAGAATCCGCCGAGCAGCAGGACCGCCGTCAGGGTGAGGGCGAACAACAGCACGTCCCGTTTGAGCCAGCTCTCCACCGCGGTCACCACACCGAGGACGTTGGCCGCCGCACCGATCACGAAGAGGGTCCGAAGCCGCCGGTCGTCGCTGTGACCGTCGGTGGTGGGGGAGTCTCCCAACGCGAACCTCCAATGTGGATGTGCGGCGATGGGCGGGCCGCCCCCGTCATGATCCCATCGAGGCGCTCGCAAGCGGGCCGGCGCGAACCGCGAGGTGGCGCGGAGGCGAGTCGGCTATCCGACCCCACGCCGGCGCGGCGTGATCTCTCATCGCGGGCACCCTGTTGCCCCCGCCGGGAACGATCCTCTACGGTCTGCTCAAGCGGTGGGCGGTGCGGTCCGCATCCGACCGACACCGCCGGGTGCCCGTCGTGCGGGCCGGGATGGTGGAGTCCCGGGCCACCTCGTCGACGGTCGTCTCGGCGGTCGTGTGATCCCAGTTCGTCCTCCGGGTGGTGCTGCCCGGAGCGGCTCAGCGCGGAGCCGACGGCGAGCCGGCCACGCCGATCCCCACCGGAGAATCCCGTGTTCCTCAGCCCGCACGAGCAGGACCGTCTGCTCGTCCACGTCGCGGCCGATGTCGCCCGCCGCCGCCGCGAGCGCGGCCTGCGACTCAACTATCCCGAAGCCGTCGCGATCATCACCGCTTTCCTGCTCGAAGGGGCCCGGGACGGGCGCTCGGTGGTCGACCTCATGTCGGCCGGCCGGACCGTGCTCGGCCGCGACGACGTCCAGGACGGCATCCCCGAGCTGCTGAGGGAGGTGCAGGTGGAGGCGACGTTCCCGGATGGCACCAAGCTCGTGACGGTGCACCACCCGATCCCGTGATCCCGGGGGAGATCCTGCCGGCGGACAGCCCGGTGGAGATCAACGTGGGTCGACCGGTAACCACCCTGGTCGTGGTCAACACGGCCGACCGTCCGGTGCAGGTCGGCTCGCACTACCACTTCGCCGAGGCGAATCCGGCCCTGGCCTTCGACCGGGGCGTCGCCTGGGGGCAGCGCCTGGCCGTACCGGCAGGCACCTCGGTCCGGTTCGAACCGGGCGTGAGCCGCAGCGTCGACCTGGTGCCGCTCGGCGGCGCGCGCGTCGTGCCGGGCCTGCGCGGCGAGTGCGCCGGCCCGCTGGACGCCGCCTCACCGGCCGCGCCGACGACCGACGCGCCGACGACCGACGGGCCAGCGCGGTGAGCGCCGTGCGGCGGGACCGCTACATCGATCTGTACGGGCCCACCACCGGTGACCGCATCCGGCTGGCCGACACGAGTCTGCTGATCGAGGTGGAGACCGACCACTGCGTGGGCGGCGACGAGGCAGTCTTCGGCGGTGGCAAGGTGATTCGCGAGTCGATGGGCCAGTCCCGGGCCACCCGCGCCGAAGGCGCCCTCGACACCGTCATCACCGGCGCGGTGGTGCTCGACCACTGGGGCGTCGTCAAGGCCGACGTGGGCCTGCGGGACGGACGGATCGTCGCCCTCGGTCGGGCCGGCAACCCGGACACCATGCCCGGCGTCCACCCCGACCTGGTCATCGGCCCTGCCACCGAGGTGATCGCCGGCAACGGCCGGATCCTCACCGCCGGCGCCGTCGACACCCACGTGCACTTCATCTGTCCGGAGATCGTGACCGAGGCGCTCGCCAGCGGCGTCACCACGCTCGTCGGCGGCGGCACCGGCCCCGCCGAGGGCACCCGGGCCACCACGGTCACCCCGAACGCCTGGCACCTGGCCCGCATGCACGAGGCGCTGGACACGCTGCCGGTCAACGTCCTGCTGCTCGGCAAGGGCAACACCGTCTCGCAGGAGGCGTTGTGGGAGCAGTTGCGGGCCGGCGCGGGCGGGTTCAAGCTGCACGAGGACTGGGGCACCACCCCGGCGGCCATCGACGCCTGCCTGCGGGTGGCGGACGCCTCCGGCGTGCAGGTGTCGATCCATACCGACACCCTCAACGAGGCCGGTTTCGTGGCCGACACGCTGCGCGCGATCGGCGGCCGGGCCATCCACTCGTACCACACCGAGGGTGCGGGCGGCGGGCACGCGCCGGACATCATCACGGTGGCCAGCGAGCCCAACGTGCTGCCGTCGTCGACCAACCCGACCCGGCCGTACACCGCCAACACCCTCGCCGAGCACCTGGACATGCTGATGGTCTGCCACCATCTCAACCCGTCCGTGCCCGAGGACCTGGCCTTCGCCGAGAGCCGCATCCGTCCCTCCACGATGGCCGCCGAGGACCTGCTGCACGACCTCGGCGCGATCTCCATCATCGGCTCCGACGCGCAGGCGATGGGCCGGGTGGGCGAGGTGATCCTGCGGACCTGGCAGAGCGCGCACGTCATGAAGGAGCGGGTGGGCGCGCTGCCCGGCGACGGCGCGGCCGACAACCACCGGGCCCGGCGGTACGTGGCGAAGTACACCATCTGCGCGGCGATGGCGAACGGGCTGGACGGCGAGATCGGCTCGGTCGAGCCGGGCAAGCTCGCCGACCTGGTGCTGTGGGATCCGGCGTTCTTCGGCGTACGACCACACCTGGTGATCAAGGGCGGCATGATCGCGTACGCCCAGATGGGTGACGCCAACGCGTCGATCCCGACGCCGCAGCCGATGCTGCCGCGACCGATGTTCGGGGCGTACGGCGTCGCGGCGGCGGCCACCAGCCTGGCGTTCGTCGCGCCGGCCGCCCTCGACGCCGGGCTGCGCCTGGACGTGCGGCGACGGGTGGTGCCGGTCGCCGACGTGCGCTCGCGGGGCAAGGCCGACCTGCCGGAGAACGACGCGATGCCCCGGATCGAGGTGGACCCGGACACCTTCACCGTGCGGATCGACGGGGAGGTGGTGGAACCGGACCCGGTGCCCCGCCTGCCGATGGCCCAGCGGTACTTCCTGTTCTGATGCCGACGTCGAGCCTGCTCCTGCTGCTCGCCGACGGTCGCTTCCCGGCCGGCGCGCACGCGCACTCCGGCGGCCTGGAGGCCGCCGTAGCCGCCGGCCGGGTGACCGACCTGGCCTCGTTGGAGGCGTTCCTCGTCGGCCGGCTGGCCACCGCCGGACTGGTCGGCGCGGCCTTCGCGGCGGCGGCCCACCGGGCGGTGACGCCGGCCGCGCCCGTCGGGCGCTCGGTCGGCCTCGGCCATCCCGCGCGCCGCGCGACCACGCCGACCGATCCGGGGGTACGCGGGAGAGCACCGGCCGACTCCGCCGTACGCGGGGAAGCGCCGGCCGAGGACAGCCCGCGCCGGACCGCGCTGGCGCGGCTCGACGCGGAGTTGGACGCCCGGACGGCGTCGCCGGCGCTGCGGGGGGTGTCCCGCCGGCAGGGCCGGGCCCTGCTGCGTGCCGGCCGGGCCATCTGGCCGGACGGGCCGTTCGACGACCTGCCCGCGACACCGCAGGGGGCGCACCAGCCGTTGGTGCTCGGGCTGCTCTGCGCCGCCGCCGGCCTGAGCCGCGTCGACACCGCCACGGTCGCCGCCTACGGAACGGTGACCGGTGCGGCCAGTGCCGGCGTACGCCTGCTCGGTCTCGACCCGTACCAGGTGCAGGCCCTGCTGGTCGGTCTCAGCGACCTGTGTGACGGCACCGCCGCCGACGCGGCGCGGGCCGCCGACGATCCACCCGAGCGGCTGCCCGCGGCCGCCGCGCCCCTTGCCGACATCTACGCCGAAGCTCATGCCACCTGGGAGGTGCGTCTCTTTGCGTCCTGACACCGTTTCGCCGACCGCTGTGCCCACTGCCGAACCGCACGACGAGACCGTTCCGCACACCCACCCCGAGCCGGGGGTGGACCCGCATCCGCCGCTGGCGCGGGCCGGCCGGGCGCTGCGCGTCGGCATCGGTGGGCCGGTCGGGTCCGGCAAGACCGCCCTGGTGGCGGCGCTGTGCCGGGCGTTCGCCGGGGAGCTGCGACTCGGCGTGGTCACCAACGACATCTACACGACCGAGGACGCCGACTTCCTCAAGCGGGCCGGCGTGCTGGACCCGAGCCGGATCCGCGCCGTGGAGACCGGCTGCTGCCCGCACACCGCCATCCGCGACGACATCGGGGCCAACCTCGACGCCGTGGACGAGCTGGCCGAGACGGTCGGCCCGCTGGACCTGGTGCTGGTCGAGAGCGGCGGGGACAACCTGACCGCCACGTTCAGCCGGGGCCTGGTGGACCGGCAGATCTTCGTCGTCGACGTGGCCGGCGGGGACAAGGTGCCCCGCAAGGGCGGCCCCGGGGTCACGTCCGCCGACCTGCTCGTGATCAACAAGACCGACCTGGCGCCCATGGTCGGGGCGGACCTGGCCGTCATGGACCGGGACGCGCGGGCCCGGCGTGGCGACCTGCCGACCGTGTTCCTGTCGATCGTCGGTGACCCGACGGCGGGTCGGGTCGCCGACTGGATCCGGCACGAACTGGCGCACCACGCGGCCCTGCACCCGATCGCCGCGCCGGCCGGCCCGGCCTGATGCGCGCGTTCGCCCGGGTGGTGGCCCGCGCCGACGGCCGGGGCGGCACGGTCCTGGCCGAGCTGCGCGGCGAGACGCCGCTGCTGCTGCGGCAGACGCCCGGGGACGGTCGCGCCGCGACCGTGTACGTGGTGGGCGGGGCAGCCGGCCCGCTGGCCGGCGACGACCTGCGCCTGGAGATCGACGTGGGGCCGGGGGCGGCGGTGCGGGTGCACAGCGTCGCCGCCTCGGTCGCCCTGCCCGGCCGGCCCGGCGCCGTGTCGCGGATGACGGTACGCGCCGTGGTGCACGACGGCGGCGCACTGCACTGGCTGCCCGAGCAACTGGTCGCGGCGGCCGGCTGCGCGCACCTCGCCGAGTCCCGGGTCGAGCTGGCCGCGGGCGCCAGGCTGACCTGGCGGGACGAGGTGATCTGCGGCCGGTACGGCGAGACGCCGGGTGCCGCCGTCGTGCACACCCGGGTCGACTACGACGGCCGGCCGCTGCTGCGCCAGTCGCTGGCGGTCGGCCCGGGTGCGCCCGGCTGGGCCGGGCCGGCGGTGCTCGGTGGCGCGTCGGCCACCGGGTCGCTGCTGGTGGTGGACCCGGCACGCCCCGCCGAGCCCGCGATGGTCGAGGGCACGCTCGCGCGGCTGCCCCTGAGCGGTGCTCCGGCGACGCTGTTCAGCGCCACCGCGCCCGACGCGCACACGCTCCGCGCCCACCTGGGTGAAGAGGTCGCCGCCTGAGCCGTGGACCGTTGTGCGGAATCTGCGCCCCGGCGCTCGCTTCGCTCCTATCCTCGGAAAACGTGCGATCGCCGGTCGCCGGATGGCTCACGAGGAGGCCGTGATGGGTGGCAAGGACCGACCCGAGGGCATCAGCCCGACAGCCGTGGAGGGTGCCCCCGGGCTGTGGCGTGTCGACCTTCAGCGGCACGACCTGAGCATCGAGGGCCGGGAGGTCGTGCAGAGCCGGGTCGAGTTCACGCCGGACTCGCCGCCGTTCAAGCACTTCCACCCCGGCGAGGAGATCATCTGCGTGCTCCAGGGGTCACTGGAGTACACCCTCGACGGTCAGCCGCCGGTGGTGTGCAACGTCGGTGACGCCCTGACCGTGCCGTACGGGGTCCACCACCAGGCCCGCAACGTCGGCGACGGGGTGGCCGTCGAGCTGGCCACGTACGTCGTCGAGAAGGGCAAGCCGCTGCTCACCAGGGTGGAGTGAGCCCGGCGTCAGCGGCGCGGACCGGCCGCTTCGGCGTGGTCGCGGCGACCGGCCGGGTCGAGCCGGGCGATCAGGTCGGCGAGGTCGTCGAGCAGGGCGGTGTCGGCCGGTACGCCCGCCTCGGCGAGGCTGGCCCGGACCCGCTCGTCGATGCGGGCGTGCTCACGGCGGCCCCTCGTCGTCAGGTAGGCCCGGATCCGTCGCCGGTCCAGCACGTCGATCCGCCGGAACACGAGGTTACGGTCGACGAGCTGGTCGACCAGCTTGGTGAGGGTGCCCGGCGGCAGCGACGCCTCGGCGGACACCCCGCTCATCGGGTGGCCCTGACCGTCGGCGAGCAGGCAGAGCACCCGCCACGCCTCGGGGGTCAGCTCGTCGTCGGCCAGTACGGCGGCCAACCGGCGGGAGAGCAGCCGTTCGGCGCGGGTGAGCGAGCGCAGCAGGTCGGCTGGCGCCCCGGGCACGTGTGACATGGAACTCCCTGGGCCGGTGGCCCTGTCATGGTAGCGAGTCGTCCCGGTCCGTGGTGAAGTCTGGTCTTCCGACCTGTGCCGGGCAATCATGTGCTCATGTCCGCGCCGGCACCGCCGTGGCTCACCGTCGATCGGGCCGTGGTCAGCATCGCGCTGGTGTACCCGATGCGCGGGCCGGCGGGAATGTTCGGTCCGACCTGCGAACTCTGCGCGCAGCTCGCGGTCGAGGAGATCAACGCCTGCGGCGGGGTGCTGGGCCGGGAGGTACGGCTGGTGCCGGTCGACGGTGGCGCCCCGCCCGCCGAGGTGGCCGCCGAGGTCGAGGCGCTGGTGTCGGTGGGCGCCGTGCAGGGCGTCACCGGTTGGCACATCTCCTCGGTGCGGCAGGCGCTCGCACCCCGGGTCGCCCACCGCGTGCCGTACGTCTACACCGCCCTGTACGAGGGTGGTGAGCGTACCGAGGGGGTCTATCTGACCAGCGAGACGCCGGACGCCCAGTTGTGGCCCGCCATGCGGCTGCTCGCGGGCGAGCAGGGCGTCCGGCGCTGGTTCGTGGTCGGCAACGACTACGTGTGGCCCCGGCGCACCGCGCGGGCGGCCCAGCGGTACGCGCTGCGCGGCGGCGGTCGGGTGGTGGGGCAGGCGTTCCTGCCGTTGGAGACGCACGACTTCGACGAGGTGCTGCGCCAGATCGAGCGCAGCGAGGCCGACGCGGTGGTGATGCTGCTCGTGGGCGCGGACGCGGTGCGGTTCAACCGGGCGTTCGGGCGTGCGGGGATGGACCAGCGCTGCCTGCGGCTGAGCACGCTGATGGACGAGAACATGCTGCTGGCCAGCGGCGTGGGCGCGACGCGGCGGCTCTACAGCACGGCGGGCTTCTTCGCCGGCCTGGTGACGCAGGAGAACCTGGACTTCCACGGCGAGTTCGCCCGTCGGTTCGGGGTGGAGGCGCCGCCGCTGGGCAGCCTGGGGGAGTCCTGCTACGAGGGCGTGATGCTGCTCGCCGCCCTGATCGCGCAGGCCCGCACCCTCGACGTACGGGCGATCGAGACGGCGGCCGACACGGTGGCGTACCACGGGCCCCGTGGTCGGCTGCGGCTGCGTCGGCGGCACGTGCGCCAGCGGATCTACCTCGCCGAGGCGGACGGCCTCGACTTCACCGTGCTCGCCCAGCTCTGACCGCCCGTCCGGACCCTTGACAGGCCCACCCGGCCCGGTCCTAAGATACTTCCTGCGTGAAGGATCTGGCTCGGGCCGGGTACGCGCGATTCTGTGTCCACCGTCGGCGGAAATCTGTCCGCCGACCATTGTGGTGGCCTTTTCCGCGTCGATTCAATCATTGTCGGCAGCCTCCTGCGAAGGCGATGCCGGGCATTGTGGTGTGCGCAATCTCCACGTGCCGGGAAACAGTCAATTAAGGACTGGGAAACACTCACGCAATCATGCCGGTCGACGCTTTGCGTGCCCGTACCCGATGCGATGACCACCGGCGACGTCCACCCGTCGACCTCGGCATCGCCCACGTCAGCTCCACCGGACCGCACCGACCGTCCTTTCGCTACTTGAGTGCACCGCAGGGAGATTAGATGTCACTTCTTTGGGGCCGCCGCATCCTGGCGGGTGCCATGACCCTCGTCGCCGCGGCCGCCATGACCGCGTGCGGCAGCAAGACCAGTGACGAGGGCGGCGCGGCCGGCGTCACCGCCGACGTCTCCGGCGACACCGTCAAGGTGGGACTGCTCAACTCGCTCTCCGGCACCATGGCGATCAGCGAGGTCACCGTCCGCGACTCGATCATGCTCGCCGTCGAGGAGATCAACGCGGCCGGTGGCGTCCTCGGCAAGAAGATCCAGCCGGTCGGGGAGGACGGCGCCTCGGACTGGCCCACCTTCGCCGAGAAGGCCGAGAAGCTCATCTCCGAGGACCGGGTCGCCGCCGTCTTCGGCTGCTGGACGTCGGCCAGCCGCAAGGCGGTCAAGCCGGTGTTCGAGAAGAACAAGGCGCTGCTGTTCTATCCGGTGCAGTACGAGGGGCTGGAACAGTCGCCCTACATCTTCTACACGGGCGCGACGACCAACCAGCAGATCGTCCCCGGGCTCGACTACCTCAAGGCCCAGGGAACGAAGTCGGTCTACCTGGTCGGCAGCGACTACGTGTTCCCCCGGACGGCCAACAAAATCATCAAGGCGTACGCGGCGGCGAACGGGATGACGGTGGTCGGCGAGGATTACGCGCCGCTCGGGTCCACCGAATTCGGCACGATCGTCAACAAGGTCAAGTCCTCCGGTGCGAAGGCCGTCTTCAACACCCTCAACGGTGACAGCAACGTGGCCTTCTTCAAGGAGTACAAGTCGGCCGGGCTGACCGCCACCGCCATGCCGGTGGTGTCGGTGTCCATCGCCGAGGAGGAGGTCAAGGGCATCGGCACCCAGTACCTGGAGGGTCAGCTCACCGCCTGGAACTACTACCAGACCACGCCCGGCGCGGCGAACAGCAAGTTCGTGGCCGCGTACAAGGCGAAGTACGGCGCGGACAAGCCGACGAGCGACCCGATGGAGGCCGCCTACGTCAGCGTCTACCTGTGGAAGGCGATGGTCGAGAAGGCCGGCGCGTTCGACGTCGAGAAGGTCCGCGCCGCCTCCGACGGGATCACCTTCGACGCGCCGGAGGGCCTGGTCACCGTCGACGGCAAGACCCAGCACATCGCCAAGACCGCCCGCATCGGCAAGATCGGCGCGGACGGCCTGATCACCGAGGTGTGGAACTCCGGCAAGCCGGTCGCACCGGACCCGTACCTCAAGACCTACCCGTGGGCGAGCGGCCTGAGCTGACGACGCCGGCCCGGGCGGGTGACGCGACGACGCGCGCCCTGCCCGGGCCCCCCGACCAGCAGTACGGAGTACCCACCGTGACAGTCCTCTTCGGTCAACTCTTCACCGGCATCAGCATCGGCGCGGTGCTGCTGCTCATCGCGCTCGGGCTCGCGCTGACCTTCGGCCAGATGAACGTCATCAACATGGCCCACGGCGAGTTCATCATGGCCGGCGCCTACACCACGTACGTGCTGCAACAGAGCATCACCGGCGCCGGAGTCTCCCTGCTGGTGGCGTTGCCGGTGGCGTTCGTGGTCGCCGGCACGATGGGTGTGCTGCTGGAGATCCTGCTGATCCGCCGGCTCTATGCCCGCCCGCTGGACACCCTGCTGGTCACCTGGGGCGTGTCCCTGATGCTGCAACAGCTCGCCCGGGACGTCTTCGGCAGCCCCAACGTGCAGACCCGCGCGCCGGACCTGCTCACCGGCAACGTGGCGTTGCCCGGCGGGCTGACCGTCGCCAACAACCGGCTGTTCATCCTGGCCCTGGCGCTGGCCGCTGTCGCCGCGCTCACCCTGGCGCTGCGGCTCACCCCGTTGGGGCGTCGGATCCGCGCGGTGGTGCAGAACCGCGACCTCGCCGCGGTGTCCGGCATCCCCACCGCCCGGGTCGACCGGACGACGTTCTTCATCGGCTCCGGCCTGGCCGGGCTCGCCGGGGTGGCGCTCACCCTGCTCGGCCCGATCGGCCCGACCATGGGCACCAACCTGATCATCGACGCCTTCCTGGTCGTCGTGGTCGGCGGGATCGGCCAGCTCAAGGGCAGTGTGATCGTCGCCTTCGCCCTCGGCGTGCTCCAGGCCACCGGGGAGTACCTCACCACCCTCAGCGTCGCCAAGGTGATCGTCTTCGTGGCGATCGTCGCGTTCCTCCAGTGGCGGCCACAGGGCCTGTTCACCCTGCGGACCAGGAGCCTCGCATGACCGCCGTGACACCAGCGCCGCCGAGCACCGTCAGCACAGCGGCCCCGGCCGACGCCCCGCCACCGAAGCGGCCCGGTGGTCGCTCGCGGCTGCGTACGCTGGCCGGCTTCGCGTTCGGCGCGGCGCTGCTGTTCGCCGTCGCGCCGCTGGCGCTGTCGGACTTCCGGCTGGCCCTGCTCGCCAAGTACCTCTGCGTCGCCATGGTGGCCGTCGGCATCGGCATCGCCTGGGGTCGGGGCGGCATGCTCACCCTCGGGCAGGGCGTCTTCTTCGGCCTCGGCGGCTACGCGATGGCCATGCACCTCAAGCTCGCCGACGCGGGTCCCGGTGGGATGCCCGACTTCATGCAGTTGTACGGGCAGCTCGACGAACTGCCCGTGTGGTGGCGGCCGTTCGCCAGCGCGTGGTTCGCGCTGCCCGCCACGGTGCTGCTGCCGATGGCCGTCGCGTTCGGACTCGGCTCGCTGGTGTTCCGCCGTCGCGTGCGCGGCGCGTACTTCGCCATCCTCAGCCAGGCCCTCGCCGCCGCCATGGTGATCCTGCTGATCGGTCAGCAGGGGACCACGGGCGGCACCAACGGGCTCACCGACATCCAGGGCTTCTTCGGGTACGACCTGGACGACCCGGTCAACCAGCGGATGGTCTACTTCATCATCGCCGGCGTCCTGCTGGCGCTGCTCGCCCTGGCCCGCCAGCTCATGCACAGCCGCTACGGCGAGCTGCTGGTGGCGGTGCGCGACAGCGAGGAGCGGGTCCGTTTCCTCGGCTACGACCCGGCGTCGGTCAAGCTCGTCGCCTACGTGGTCGCGGCCGGCATGGCGGGCCTGGCCGGCGCGCTGTTCGTGCCGGCGGTGGGCATCATCTCGCCCGCCCTGATCGGCATCGTGCCGTCGATCGAGTTCGTCATCGGGGTCGCGGTGGGCGGCCGGGCCACGCTGCTCGGTCCGGTACTCGGCGCGGTCGCGGTGGCCTGGGCGCGTACCGCCCTCTCCGAACGCTTCCCGGGCACCTGGACGTACCTGCAAGGGTTGCTCTTCGTGGTGGTGGTGGCGTTCCTGCCCGGCGGCCTGGCGTCGCTGTGGGCGCTGGCCCGCCGCCGCGACGCGGACCCCGCGGCGCGGCGGAGCTGGTGGTCGGCGCTGGGTCGGCGACGCGCGGAGCGGGCGGAGGTGGCGGCTCCATGAGTGAGGACCGGCTGGACGGGTTGTCCGTCCGTGACGTGCGGGTCAGCTTCGACGGTTTCACCGCGGTCGACGGCGTCTCGCTGGAGGTCCCCGCCGGGGACATCCGATTCCTGATCGGGCCGAACGGCGCGGGCAAGACCACCCTGGTGGACGCGATCACCGGCCTGGTGCGGGCCACCGGCTCGGTCCGCTTCGGCGACCAGGAGCTGCTGGGTCGCCCGGTGCACCGGATCAGCCGCCTCGGCGTCGGACGGACGTTCCAGACGTCGACGATCTTCGAGGAGCTGTCGGTCGTGCAGAACCTCGACATCGCGGCCGGCGCGCGGCGGAGCTGGGCCACCCTGGCCCGGCGTCGGCGTGGCATCCCCGACGAGGTGGCCGCCGCGCTGGACACCATCGGGCTGACCGGCCGGGCCGACCAGCTCGCCGGCACGCTCGCGCACGGTCAGAAGCAGTGGTTGGAGATCGGCATGCTGCTGGTGCAGGACGCGCGGCTACTGCTGCTCGACGAGCCGGTCGCCGGGATGAGCCACGAGGAGCGCGACGCCACCGGCGCCCTGTTGGAGGCGGTGAGCCGCGACCGCACGGTCGTGGTGATCGAGCACGACATGGACTTCCTGCGTCGGTTCGCGCGCAGCGTCACCGTGCTGCACGCGGGGAAGGTGCTCAGCGAGGGCACCGTGGCGCAGGTCCAGGCGGACCCGCGCGTGCAGGAGGTCTACCTTGGCCACCCGGTCGACGCCGGGTCGGTCTCCACCGGTCTGGAGGCATGATGCTGACCCTGCGTGGGGTGCACGCCGGTTACGGACGTTCCCGGGTGCTGCACGGGGTGGACCTCGCCGTCCCGCCCGACGGGGTGGCCGCGGTGCTCGGGCACAACGGCGCCGGCAAGAGCACCCTGCTGCGGGTCGCGGCGGGCCTGCTGCGCCCGACCGCCGGCACGGTCGAGCTGGACGGCGAGGACGTCACCCGGCTCGCGCCGCACGAGCGGGTGGCGCGCGGGATGGCGTACGTGCCGCAGGGTCAGCAGTGCTTCCCGCACCTGACGGCGGCGGAGAACCTGCGCCTGGTCGCCGACGGACGGCGTGACGGCGCGGTGGCCACGGCGGAGGTGCTGGATCTGTTTCCGGCGCTGCGCCCGCTGCTGCGGCGGCGGGCGGGGCTGCTCTCCGGCGGCCAACGCCAGCAGCTCGCCATCGCCCGCGCGTTGATCACCCGACCGCGGCTGCTCATGCTCGACGAGCCGACCGAGGGCATCCAGCCGTCGGTGGTCGCCGAGATCCAGGAGCGGATCGTCGAGCTGACCCGGCAGTCCGGCTTCAGCGTGCTGCTGGTCGAGCAACACCTCGGGTTCGCGCTGCGGGTGGCGAACCGCTACCACGTTCTCGAATCCGGCCGGGTCACCTCGCACGGCGACGGGGGAGTCACGGCAGAGCGGGAGGTGCGCGCGGCCCTGGCGGTCTGACGTGACCTTCGGCGGAGCGTGGCCGGGCGGCACGCTCCGGTTCGTAGAATCCCTGCCATGGCGCAGATCGTCGAGTTGCTGGCCTCGCCCGTGCACCGTTTCCTGGGCCGACCCAGCGACGGCCCGGCGCCCGCGCCACCCGGCGAGCTGGTCGACACCGTCGAGATCCGGGCCGGTCTCGGTATCGTCGGCGACCGCTACTTCGGCAAGCCGGCGCACCGCGACGCCAGCGTCACGGTGATCGCCCAGGAGTCGTTGCCGGCCGGCATCGGGCTGGCGCAGGTGCGTCGCAACATCCTCACCACCGGCCTCGCGGTGGACGAGCTGATCGGCCGGGTGCTGGTCCTGGACTCCGGCGACGGCCCGGTCGGCCTGCGGGTGAACCGGGCCGCGCGCCCCTGCGCCTGGATGGACGTCACCGTCGGTCCGGGCGCCTGGAAGGCGCTGCGGACCACGGGCGGCGTCCGTTGCACGCCCCTGCACGACGGGGTGCTGCGCGTCGGCCCGCTGACCGCCACCGTGAGCTGACCGGCGCTCAGACCTGGCTGATGTGCGCGGCGAGGACGCGCCACCCGTGGGGGTCGTCGTGCACCCAGGTGCGGGTGTAGCGCAGGCGGGCGGTGAACGGCGCGCCGTCGAACACCCCGGCCACCCGGGCCAGGCAGAACGTCACGCCGGTCGTGCCGACGACGAGCAGGTCCAACTCCTCCTCGACGAGGTCCTCGACGACCGAGGTCCGCTCCCGGTGCGCGGCGAGGTCCTCCGCCTTGGCGTGCTTACGGCCGTCGGGGCCGATCGCGATCAGTTGATCGACCAGCAGCTGGTCCAGGGCCGCGACGTCACCGGCCCGCTGGGCGGCCTGCAGGGTGCGTTCGGCGTCGAGCAGCTCCGCCTCACGTGCGCTGTCCGGCATGGTGCCGTCCTCCTGACTGTCGCGCGAATCGTCAACGGAAGTCTTCTTGCGAGGGATAATAGGCTTATGCCGGACTATCTCGACGGTGACGTCGAATGAGCGCTGCTTCCGACCCGCCCGGCCAGCAGGCCGGGCTGCCCACCGTGGTGCTCGTGCACGGGGCCTTCGCCGACTCGTCGAGCTGGAACGGGGTGATCGCCAACCTCAAGCGCCGGGGCTACCCGGCCATCGCCGTCGCCAACCCGCTGCGCGGTGTGCAGGAGGACGCGGCCTACGCCCGCTCCGTGGTGGACAGCGTCGACGGTCCGGTCGTGATGGTCGCGCACTCGTACGGCGGACTGGTGATCACCGAGGCCGCGGACGGTGCCGCGAACGTCAAGGCCCTGGTGTACGTCGCCAGCGTCAGCCCGGACGTCGGCGAGAGCGTGGTCGACCTGGTCACGAAGTATCCCGGCAGTCAGCTCGTCACGTCCGTGAAGATGGTGCCCTTCCCGCTGCCCGGCGGTGGAACGGCCATGGACCAGTACATCAAGCAGGACCGGTTCCCAGCCGTGTTCGCCGCCGACGTCGACCCCGAGGTCGCCGAGCTGATGGCGGTCACGCAGCGACCGGCCTCCGAGCAGGCCCAGACCGGGTCCGTGCAGAAGGCGGCCTGGAAGAGCATCCCGTCGTGGACCCTGATCAGCACCCAGGACCAGGGCATCCCGCCGGAGCTGCAACGCTTCCTGGCCCAGCGGGCCGGGTCCACAGTGGTCGAGGTCGACGCGTCGCACGCCGTGGCGGTCTCGCAACCCGGCCCGGTCGCCGACCTCATCGACACCGCCGCCCGCGCCACCATGGGCTAGCCGCGGGCGCTGCCACTAGGCTTCGTGCCATGGCGGACCAGGACCGTCCGGGCACGCACGCCGTCGACGCGAGGCGACCGGTCGAAGCGGTCGTCCGGGAGATCCTCGCGGTGGTCCCGGCCGGGTGCACCTGGCTGGTGCCGGTGCCCGACGACCGGCGGGCCGTCGCCGACTGGCGGATCGCGGCGACCAGCGGGCAGAGCCACGACATCTACGGTCGGGGTGTCGACCGGGTCGGCGCCTGCCTCAGCGAGTTGTACCCCAGCATGGTCGGCGGGCCGCTCTGGCAGCTCTACGAACGGGTCTTCAGCACCGGGTCGTCCGGCCGCCTGGCCGACTTCCGGTACGCGGAGAAGCGTACCGCCGGCGTGGTCGCCGACTCGCTGTTCGACGTCGAGGTGCACCGCGTCCTCGGCGGCCTGCTGGTGTCGTGGCAGCGGCTCGACGAGGACCGCCGCCGCCTGGACCGCACCGAACTGCTGGGCAGCCTCGGCTGGGCCGAGTACGACCTGGCCAGCGGGGTGAGCCAGTGGTCACCCGGCATGTACCGCATCTTCGAGCGGGATCCCGCCCTCGGGCCGATGTCCCGCGCCGAGCAGACCGCCGCCCTGCTCCCCGACGACCACATGCTGCGCGAGGCGGCGTGGCAGACATTGGAGGGCGGGGAGTCCTCCGACGTGACGGTCCGGTTCCAGACCACCGGCGGGGTGCGGCACCTGCGGATCCTCTCCGACGTGTCCCGGGACGCGGACGGCGTGCCGTTGAAGATCCACGCCGTGGTGCAGGACGTGACCGCCCGGGTCGACTCGCGCACGGCCATCGAACGGCTCAACGACCAGTTGCGGACGCGGGAGATGACCGCGCTGGCCGAGCACCGGCTCGCCGGGCAGTTGCAGAACCTCATCCAGCCCGTACCCCGCGATACGTTCGCCCTGCCCGGCATCGAGGCGGTGGTCAACTACCTGCCGGCCGAGAGCACGGCCCAGGTCGGCGGTGACTGGTACCACGCGCAGGCCCTGCCGGACGGCACGGTCGTGCTCGCCGTCGGCGACGTCGCCGGTCACGGCCTGGACGCGGCGAGCGGGATGGCCCACCTGCGCTTCGCCCTGGTGTCCTGGCTGTCGATCGGCATCGGGGACCCGTCGGTGCTGCTCGGGCACCTCAACCGGCTCTGCGGCCAGCTCTCGATCACCGCCACCGCCGTGGTCGCCGTGTACGACCCCGCCACCCGGGCGCTCTGCTGGGGTCGGGCCGGGCACATGGCCCCGCTGCTGGCCCGCGCCGGTCGGACCGACCCGCTCGAATGCCCACCGGGTCTGCTGCTGGGCGCGGTCGCCGACTCGACGTACCCGGTGCTCACCCCGCGACTGCGCCCCGACGACCTCGTGCTGTTCTACACCGACGGTCTGGTCGAGCGCCGGGAGCCCGAGCAGGACCGGCTCCGGCAGGTACGCGCCACCCTGTCCGCGCTCAGCGCGACGCCAGGGGAGCAGACCCTCGCCCGGCTGCGGAATCTGCTGCACCACCCCAGTCCGGACGACGACACGTGCACCCTGGCCGTGCGCGTGCTGCCCTGACCCGCGCCCGGCTCACCGCGACAGCCGGATCCGGACCACCGTGCCCGCACCGGCGGAGAACACCCGTACCTCGTCGCAGATCTGCTCGACGATGGCCAACCCACGACCGCGTACCGCGTTCGCGGCGGGCATTTCCCGGCCGAGCGCCCGCGCCGGCCCCTGGTCGACGACGTCGCAGAAGACCTGGTCACCCTCAGCCCAGAGGCGGATCCGGCCGCCGCCGGTGGTGTGCTGCAACGTGTTGGTCGCCAGCTCGCTGACCGCGAGCGCCAGCAACTCCACCCGCTCGGCCGGCAGGCCCCGCGCCGTGCCGCCCTGGCAGACGAACGCGCGCACCGCGCGTAGGTCGGCCGCCACCTCGTACGTCATCGTGTCGGTGCGCGGGGCGGACGGCGGCTCCTCGGCCACGGCGTGAGCCTTGGGTCGGTCGGCCGCCATCAGCCCGCCAACCACGGGTCGTCGGCGGGCGGACGCAGCAGGGTCCCCACGCCGGTGATGTCGAGGACGGCCGCGACCGGGCCGGAGGCGTTGACCGCGTACAGGTGCCGGCCGTCGGCGCGGGCCGCCTGGTGGGCGGTCACCAGGCCGTGCAGGCCGGTGGAGTCGAGGAACCGCAGCCCGCCGACGTCGACCACCACCACGTTGGCGGCGTGTACCGCCGCGGACAGCACGGTCGTCAGCTCCGGCTGGGCCGCCAGGTCGCACTCACCGGTCAGCGTGACCACGATCCGCCCGGGTGCCGTGGACGTGCGGGCCTCGAAGTGCGCCATCGGACAGCAGCACCCTTTCTCGTCGCGTCGGCCGTTGTCCGGACATCATGTCACCCGGTGGCCGTTCGGCCGTGTCCTCCGTTCGGCGGTTGATCAAGAAGACGCGGTCCATTGTGCGAGGGCGGACGGGTCAGGACCCCGTGTCGAACGCGACGGACTCGCTCAGCTCACGCCACCGCGCGTCCGACGCGGCGAGCGCCTGAGCGACCGTCGCGGCGGCCGCCACGGCGTCGGCGCCCAGGAGCAGCCGTGCGGGTGGGTCCTCGACGAGCGTGATCTCGATGATCGCCCGCGCCGCCTTCGCGGGATCGCCCGGCTGGTTGCCGCTGGTGCGGCGCATCCGCTCGACGACCGGCTCGATCACCGGCCGGTACGGCTCGGTGGTCGGCAACATGCTCATCGACGTGCCCGCCCAGTCGGTGCGCAGCGCGCCCGGCTCGACCGTGGTGATCCGGATTCCGAACGAGGCGACCTCGGTGGCGAGCACCGCCGAGAAGCCGGCTACCGCCCACTTGGCGGACTGGTACGCGCCCAGGCCGGTGCTGGCGACCCGGTCGCCCACGCTGGAGATCTGCACGACGTGCCCGCGCCCCTGCTCCCGCAGCACCGGCAGGGCGGCGCGGGTCAGGTTGACCACCCCGAAGAAGTTGGCCTCGATCTGCGCCCGGAAGGCGTCCTCGGACATGTCCTCGATCGCGCCGACGTCGGCGTACCCGGCGTTGTTGACCAGGACGTCCAGCGCGCCGAACGCGTCCACCGCCGCGCGTACGGCCGCCCGGGCGGCGGCCGGATCGGTGACGTCGAGCGCGATCGCCCGGACCTGGTCGCCGTACCGGTCGATGAGGTCGGCCAGCTGCGCGGGGTTGCGGGCGGTGGCGACGAGCTGGTCCGCGTCGGCCAGCACCGCCTCGGCGAGCGCCCGACCGAGCCCTCGCGAACAGCCGGTGACGAGCCAGACTCGCGGCACGACATCTCCTCCTGACGGGTGGGCGCGGTCGCTACGGGCGGATGTCCAGGGCGCCGATCAGACCGTCGCGCAGGGTGAACCGGTACCGCAGCTCGACCGGACTGCCCGCGAAGTCGCCCGACACCCGCGTGAGAACCAGGTAGGAGTCGCCGGCCTGGGGCGTGACCCGTACCGGTTCGGCGGTGTACGCGTACTCCGCCATCGTGCGCTCCCGCCAGGAGCGGATGGACGGTCGGCCGTCGTACAGCCGGTCCTCGTCGGCCACGCTCGCGGTGTCCGCGAAGCAGGCGACGAAGGCGTCCACGTCCCGCTCGTCGACGGCCTGGAAGTACCGGTCGATCACGTCGGGCAGCTCGACCGCCATCTGCTCCTCCTGCGGCCCGGGCCGCCGTCGGGCGGCCACCGTGGTCCGGTCCGACCTCACGGTACGAGACCCGGCGGGTGGGGCGCGGCGCAACCGGCAGAACCGCCGCCGGGGCGCCCTGCGGGTTTGTCGCCGCCCGGCCCGGGTAGCCACGCGTCCCGGCGACGGAAGGGGCGGATCCATGGCCGAACTGGCGTTCGTCGACAAGGTGGCGGCACGGGCGGGTATTCCGCCGGCCGAGGCACGCCCGCTGACCGAGGCCGTGCTGCGGACGCTCACCGAGCGCCTCAGCGGGGGAGAGGCCACCGCGCTCGCCCCACACGTGGCCGACGAGCTGAGTCCGCTGCTGGTCAAGGCCGCCGAACCGCCCGAGACATTCGGGTACGACGAGTTCCTGCGCCGCGTCGCCGATCGCGCCGGCACGAACCGGGCCGAAGCCGAGCGGGGCGTACGGGCGGTCCTGGAGACGATGCACCGGGTGGTCGGGCACCGGGAGTTCTCCGACGCCCTGGCCCAACTCCCGGCGGATCTGCGGGCCCTGGCGCAGCCGCTGCCGCACGGCCCCTGACCGACGCGCCTGATGCGTCAGCGGCGGCCGCGACGAGCCGGACGGCGGTTCGTTCCGCCACGCGGTTGCGCGGTGCCGCTGCGCGGGCGGGGAGCGCCGCCGCGTTGGCGGGCCGCACCCGCCGCGGGCCGTGCCGCCGGGCGACGGCGGGCCGCCACGACGATCAGTGTGCCCACGACGGCGACGATGACGGCGGGGACCACCCACGGCGGGAGCCCGCCTTCCTTCGCGGGGGCCGGCGTCACGGCGGGGGGCGTGACCGCCGGGTCGAGTGTCGCGGCTGGCACGGCGGACGCGGACGCGGTGCCCTCGGCCTGGGCCAGCAGGGCGGGATCGGGGCCGTTCGTCGGCGCCGTCCAACCGGCCGGGGCCGCCGTGCTCGGCCCCTGGTAGTCGAAGGTGACGGTGCCGCGTACCGCCTCACCGTCCGACGCGACCGTGAGGTAACTGGCGGTGTAGCGGCCCTTCGCCGGCCAGTGCGCGACGGCCACCATCGCGGGGAAGCCCGTGTGGTACAGCCGCGGCTCGAAGGTGCCGTTGACCATGAAGTACTCCTGGACCGGCTTGTCCAGGCGTTTCGGCTCGCCGTACGACCAGCCGCTGTCCACCCGCGACCCGTTTGGCCCGGTGAGGGTGAAGTGCGCGTTGGTGGCCGGCTTCTCGGTGAAGTACAGCCCGACCCGCTCGAGGGGCTGGCGTACCACGGTGCCGGTCAGCGGGGTGGAGGTCGCCAACTGGCCGTGCGCGGACGCCGGGGCGGCGGGCAGCGCCAGCGACGCGACCACCAGCGCGGCCAGCACCGCCAGGGCGCGACGCACGACATTACCGACAGTGACCAGCCTCGATCGCATTCGTTCATCATGGTCATTTCCCCGCCGCCGAACAAGACGTAGAGTTCACCCTCCGACGATCACCTCGACACCCCGTCCCCCCGCGTCGTTCGGAGTCCACCCGTGTCCGTCCCCGGTTCGCCCACCGCCCGCTCCGCCGTCCTGCTGGTCACCGGTCTGCTCACCGCCGTGCTCGCCACGGGCTGCGGCCAGGACGACGACCCGTCCGTGGCCGCTCCCTCCGCGGCCCCGACATCCGCCGCCGCGCCGACCACCTCGGCCGAGCCGAGCACGGCCGACAGCCCCACTCCCACCCCCGCGGCCAGCACCCCCGCCGTCGACCGGGAGATCACCGTGACCATCGCCAAGCGACGGATCACCCCGCCGACCGGCCGGGTGACCGTGACCAAGGGCCAGTCGGTCCGGATCACCGTCACCTCGGACGTGGCCGACGAGCTGCACGTGCACGGCTACGACCTGGGCGCCCGCCTCCCGGCCGGCACCCCGGGCTCAGTGGAGTTCCGGGCCGACAAGACCGGGCTGTTCGAGGTCGAGACGCACGAGACCGAGCTGGTGCTGTTCCAGCTCGTCGTCCGCTGACCTCCGATGTCCGCCGCACCCACGCTGCTGGCGCACGGCGTCGGCGGCCGTCAGGACCTTCCGATCACGCTGAACGAACTCGTCGTGGCCGCCGCCCTCACCCTGGTCGTCACGTTCGTCGCGCTGGGCGTGCTCTGGCGCGAGCCACGCCTGGACCGGGACGCCTCAGGTGGTCGGCCGGTGCCGGACCGGCTGGCCCGACTCGTCGACGCGCCCGCGTTCCGGTGGGTCCTGCGCGCACTGGGCCTGTTCGCCACCGGCTGGTTCTGCGTCGGCCTGCTCGCCGGGCCAGACACCCCGGAGAACCCGACGGCCGGAGTGCTCTACGTGCTCCTCTGGGTCGGCCTGGTGCCCGTCTCGCTGCTGTTCGGTCCGGTGTGGCGGGCGGTCAACCCGCTGCGTACCGTGCATTTGCTCGGCGCGCTGGCGGCCCGGCGCGACCCGGCGCGCGGCATCCGTGACCTGCCGGCCGGTCTGGGCCTCTGGCCCGCCGCGCTCACCCTCTTCGGGTTCGTCTGGCTCGAACTGGTCGCGCCGGACCGGGCCACCCTGCCGGTCATCACCGCGTGGCTGGTCGGGTACGCCGTGGTGCTGCTGGCCGGCGCCGTGGTGTTCGGGGCGGGCTGGTTCGACCGGGCCGACCCGTTCGAGGTCTACAGCGCGCTCGTCGGCCACCTCGCTCCGGTCGGCCGGGCCGCCGACGGTGTGCTGGTGTGGCGCAACCCGCTCGACGGGATCGCCGGGCTGCGGCCCCGCCCCGGGCTGGTCGCCGTCGTGGTCGTGCTACTCGGCTCGACGATGTTCGACAGTCTCTCCAACGCGCCGGCCTGGCTGCGCTTCGCCCAGGAGAACGGGCTGCCGTCGGTGATCACCGGCAGCGCGGGACTGGTCCTGGTCATCGGGGCCGTCGGGGTGGCGTACCTCGCCGCCACCGGCGTCGCGGCCCGCGTCGGCCGCACCGGGCGGACGGACGGCGACGCGGACGCGGGGCGGCGGGTGCCGGGCGAGATCGCGCACTCGATCGTGCCCATCGCGGTGGGCTACGTGGTGGCGCACTACTACTCGCTGCTGGTCCTGGAGGGTCAGCGCACCCTCGCCCTGCTGTCCGACCCCCGCCACACCGGCGCGGACGTCTTCGGCACCGCCGGCTGGGAGCCGCACACCGCGTTGGTGACCCCGTCCGGGGTGGCCAACCTCCAGATCACCGTCATCGTGGTCGGGCACCTGCTCGGCACCCTGCTCGCCCACGACCGCGCCCTGTACCTGTTCCCCCGGGCGCGGGCGGTCGCCGGTCAGCTTCCGCTGCTCGCGCTGATGGTCGCCTACACCGTCGCCGGCCTGCTGCTGCTCTACGCCGGTTAGGCCGTTGACAGAACCCGAAGCCGGTCGCTGGTTGCCCGCCGCCCGCGGACCCGTGCTCCGGCCGGACCGGAGCCGCCCGCTGCATTGAGCGTGATGCCTCTGAGTCATCAAGATGACGCACAGGCATCACGCTCGACGTGGTGTCCGCCGGCCGGGCAGTCCGCCGTCCGCGCCCGCAGACGAGGATGGTGGCGTGGACTCCGCTCTGAAGCGTTACCTCGACGATCTCGTGGACACCGCCCGGAACGTGCTCGACGACGAACTCGTCGGCGCGTACGCGGCCGGTTCGGTGGGACTCGGCGCGTACCAGGCCGGCCGCAGCGACGTGGACGTGGCGCTGGTCTGCGCCGGCCCGCTCACCGACACCGTCAAGCGGACGCTTGTGGCGCGACTGCGACACGAGGCCCTGCCCTGTCCGGCGCGCGGGCTCGAACTGGTCGTCTACCAGCGGGCCGTGGCCGCGGCCGGCAGCCCCGAACCCGGGTTCGAGGTCGAGCTGAACACCGGCCGCGCCATGCCGTTCCGCCGCACTCTCGACCCGGCCGAGCGCCCGAGCGCCGACGGTCGGTTCTGGTACGGGCTGGACCGCAGCATCCTGCGCCAGAGCGGACTGGCGTTGCTCGGTCCGCCAGCGTCCGAGGTCTTCGCCGACCTCACCCCGGCCGACCTGCGGCGCCTGCTGGTCGAGGCGCTGACCTGGTGGCTGACCCTGCCGACGCCGCCGGACGACCGGCCCGCGCCCGGCGCCGAGGACGCCGTGCTCGGCGCCTGCCGGTCGCTGGTGCGGCACCGCGACGGCGTCTGGCTGTCCAAGCTGGCCGCCGGTCAGCGGCTCGTCGACACCGGCGATCCCGCCGAGGTCGTCCGCCGGGCGATCGCCGCCCGGCACGGCGGTCCACCGCCCACCGGCTCCGCGGCCCGCGCCTTCCAGCAACGGGTACGCGCCGAGATCGCCGGCTGACCCGTGCTCAGCGCACCGGTCGGGTCTGGAGCGACGCGAAGAGCAGGTTCAGGCCCTCGGCCATGGTCGGATGCGTGATGATCGCGTCCCGCAGCGCGGTCCACGGCATCCGCGCGAGCATGGCCAACTGCACCGAGGTGATCACCTCACCCGCCTCCGGGCCGAGCAGCGCCGCGCCCAGGATCAGGTCGGTGCGGGTGTCGATCACCGCCTTCCACATGCCCCGGGTCTCGCGCAGGGTGCGGGCGCGGGGGATCGCGGCGACGGGCAGGTGGGCCACCTCGACGTCGTATCCGGCGCGGCGCGCGTCGCTCTCGCTGAGACCGACCCGCGCCAGCTCCGGGGTGGTGAAGACGGTGTACGGGATGAGCCGCCCCGACGTGCTGCGCCGCTCGCCGGCCAGGTTCGCCCTGATGATCCGGTAGTCGTCGAGCGACACGTGCGTGAACTGCGGGCTACCCGCGACGTCCCCGGCCGCCCACGTCCGCTCGGCGCTGGTGCGCAGGTACTCGTCGACCTGCACGAAGCCACGCTCGTCGAGCCGCACACCAACCACGTCCAGCCCGAGCCCGTCGGTGACCGGCGCCCGACCGGCCGCCACCAGGACCTCGTCACCGGTCACCACGCTGCCGTCGTCGAGGGCGACCCGGAGCGTCCCGTCCGGGTCGCGGTCGACCCGGGCGACGGCCACGCCGACGCGCACGTCGATACCGTCGGCGAGGAAGACCCGCATCAGCGCGTCGGCCACGTCGGGGTCCTCGCGGCTGAGCAGTTGCGGGCCGCCCTCGATCACCGTCACCGCGCTGCCGAACGAGGCGAACATCTGCGCGAACTCGACCCCGACGGTGCCGCCGCCGAGCACCACCAGCCGTGCCGGCAGTCGATCCAGCCGAAGCAGGTCGTTGCTGGTCAGCACCCCGGCCTCGGCCATCCCGGGCACGGACGGCAGGTGCGGGCGGGTACCCGTGTTGATGACCACGTCGGCGCCCCGCAGCAGTCGTTCACCCCCGTCGGCCAGCGCCACCCGTACGGTCCGGGCGGCCACGAACCGGGCCGAGCCGATCACCAGGTGCAGACCCGAGTCGAGGAACTGCTGCCGGTTCGCGGCGACCATACCCTCGACGACGTCCTGCTTGTGCGCCCGCAGCAGGTCCACGTCGACCCGGCCACCCTCGACCGCGAGGCCGAGCGCGGCGGCCTGCCTCAGCTGGTGTGCCGCCCGCGCGCTCGTCACCAGCGCCTTGGTGGGGATGCACGCGACGTTGATGCAGCTCCCGCCGATCATGCCGCGCTCCACCATCGCCACCCGGCGTCCGGAGCGCGCCAGGTCCATGCTCAGCGTCTTGCCGGCCTTGCCGCCGCCCACGACGAGCAGGTCGAAGTCCTCCGGTTGGTCGGTCACGGGCGCTCCTTCGCGGCCACGGGGGCTCGTCGCCGGCGAGGCCGGCGGTCGTCGGTGCGGGTCGGCCAACCCAGCCTGCCAGCTTCAACGGGACGTCCGGGGCGGTTCCCGGCGAACGCAGGTGGCGTACCAGGGCGACCGTTGGTCTCAGGCCTCGGCCGTGACCAGGTAGAGGGTGACGCTCGCCAGCAGTGGACCGTCGGTGAGACGGCGAAGCCACGGCCGGACCTCCCGGTCGGCCATCTCGCCGGCCGCCACGGCACGGGCGGAGTTGCGCCGCAGCCCCAGGATCCGATCGGCCGTGTCGAAATCCTCGAAGACGACGGCGATCGCCTCGACCGATCGGACCCGCAGGCCCGCCCGCGTCGACAACCGGACCAGCTCCCGCCCGATGGTCGGATGCCGGACCCGTCCCGCCACGAACCGGACGAAGCGGCGGCTCGTCGCCACGTCCTCGTCGGCGACGGCCAGGGTGTCCCAGTCCGGCTCGGTCGCCACGAGCACACCCGTGGGGCGCAGCACCCGGCGAACCTCCGCCAACACCGCCGCGGGATCCTGCACGTGCATCAGGACGCGATCGATCCGGGCCCGGTCCACGCTGGTGTCGTCCAACGGGAGCGCGTGGGCGTCGCCCAGGCGCAGGTCGATACCCGGCCGGTCGGCCGCCCGGCGGCCCGCCTCCGCGAGCATCATCGGGTCACGGTCGACGCCGACCACCAGGCCGTCGGCCCGGACCACGTCGGCCAACCGCCCCAGGTCGGTGCCCGGCCCGCAGCCGACGTCCACCACGGTGTGCCCCGGCCGCAGGTCGAGAGCGTCGACGGCACGCCTCTTGTAGTCGCGTCCGATCGGGGTGGCGGCGGCCGTGTCCAGGTACGCGATCCGGTCCACACTCGTGAGCTGGCTCATCCGCCCATCTCACCACCGGATCGTGGGCGTGTGGTGCAGCCGGTGCGTGGATCCGGTGAAGGTGGGCCCGGGGCGCACGCGCCCCGGGCCCGGTCGACAGCTGCCCGGATCAGTGCCGGGCGGTGCCGTTGTCGCTGACCGGTTGCCCGAAGGCCAGGAACGGCACGGGCGTCGGTGGGTCGGGGCGGGTGAAGATCGGCTCGGGTTGCGGGGTGGGCGTCCCCGACGTGGCCGCCGGATCGGGCAGCGCGATCGGGTACCGCACGGGCGTCCCCTCCGGGCGCTCGTCCTCGGCCCGGCCACCATCGGGGTGCGCGGCATCGGCGTACGTCTCGTCGGCGCGGCCCCCGTCGTGGGCGGCGGCATGGTTCCCGCGGCGTGCGGCCTGGTCCGCAGCGGCCTCGTCGTCCCCGTCCAGGTCCGCGTCGACACGGTCGGCGCGCGCCTGCCCGGCGGGTTCGGTGCCACCGGCGCGCTCGTCGGCGTCAGCCTCGACGCTGTCGCTCTCGGGCGGGTCGACGGAGAGCACCTCGACACCGGCCCGGGACGAGGTCGACCGTGGACCGACCATCGGGTACTCGGCCGTCTCGGTGCCACCGGCGGCGGCGGCCATCACGGCGGCGGCGGCCAGGTCGGCCACCCGCTTCGCCTCCCGCTGCACCCGGGCACGGACCTCCTTCGCGTGCCGCTCGGCGGAGTCGCCGGCCCGTCGGGCCTCGTCCAGCCGGGTCGCCTCGGCGGTCAGGTCCCGGCGCACCTCGCTCAGCCGTTGCTGCATCCGGGACAGCTCGTTCTCCAGGGTCTCACCCTCCTGCCGGACCTCGGCGAGCTGCTGCTGGGCGGTCTCCAACTCGGCGTGCAGTTGGGCCGACTCCTCCCGGCGCTCCTCGATCTCCTGCTGGAGCGCGGTCAACTGCTCCTGGTGGCTGGCGGCCTGCTCGTCGGCCCGGTTCCGCAGCTCGGTCACGTGCTGCTGCGCCTCGGCGAGCAGCGCGGCGATCTGCTGCTCGGTGGAGCTGCGCTGCTCGGCCAACTCCTCCTGCGAGGCCGCCTGCAACTCGGCGATCTCCTGCTCGGCGGCGGTGCGCCGCTCGGCGATCTCGCGCTCCACGCCGGCCTGCCACTGCGCCATCTCCTGCTGGTTCTTGGCGCGGGCCGCCTGGACCTCCTGCTGGATCTGCGTACGCGCCGACTTCATCAGCGCGTCGGCGGCCACCCGGGTCTGGTTGAGCTGCTGCGCGCTCTGCTCGGTGATGCGCTTCGCCTCGTGCTGGGCACGTTCGTGCGCGGCCTCACCGTCGGCGCGCAGCTGCTCGGCGCGTTCCCGGATCGCCGTCAACTCGGCCTCCGCCACGGCGCGGCGCTCCTCGTACGCCTGCTCCTGCTCGCTGCGTCGGGTGGCCAACTCCTCGGAGAGGTCCTGTCGCGCCTGCGCGGCCCGCTCACGGGTGTCGGCGAGGATCCGCTCCGCCTCGGTGCGCAACTCGTTGGCCCGATCGGTGGCCGACTCGGTGATGAGAGCGGCCTGCTTCTCGGCGAGGGTCAGTATCTCGCCCACCATCGGGCCCAGATCCTGGAACGAGGCGCGGTCCACCTGCACCGGCTGCTCGTGCATCTCGGCCAGCTCGGCCCGTAGCCGCTGCACCTCGGCGGTCAGCTCACGTACCCGCACCGCCGACCGCCCGTGCTCGCTGCTGAGCATGGCGATCTGCCCGTCGAGCTGCTCCAGGTGCCGGTCCACCTGGCGTTTGTCGTAGCCGCGCAGGGCGAGCTCGAAGCTCGGCCGCGAGGCCGCATCGTCGCGTGTCGCGAGCGGCTCAGCGCCGATGGACATGCACCATCCTCCGTACGGTCGGGCGCAAGGTCAACCGCCCTGCGGCCGTGAGTGTGGCGCAACGCTACCGCCGCGCCCACCCCGGTGCGAAGGCACGCACCCCTCATTCGCCGATCATGGAGTCGTGGTGCCCGGAAGGCCCTGATTGGCGACTCTTGTCACCCACCACGACTCCATGATCGACGGTGCGGTGCGGCTCAGCGGCGGCGGGCCACCAGGACCGCGTCGTGGTGCTCGACGCCGTGAGGGCCGGGGCGGGGGCGGGTTTCGGTGGTTTGCACGTCCCAGTGGGTGGGGTCGAGGTCGGCGGCGACGTCTTCGGCGGTGTACATCATGTCCGGCATGTGCAGGCGGTGACTCGACGTCCACAGGTCCATCGGGTGGTGACCCACGATCAGCAGGACGCCGCCCGGGGCCACCGCGGCGGCGAGGTGGGCGAACAACTTCCGCCGCTGCACCGGGGGCAGGTGCATGTACTGCGCCGTCACCAGGTCGTACGCCTCCTCGGCGGGCGGCTTGTCGCGCAGGTCGGCGTGGGTGAACTCGATCCGGTGACCGACCCCGGCGGCCTCGGCGTGCTCGGCGGCCCGGCCCAGGGCGGTGGTCGAGATGTCCACCGCCGTGACCTGCCAGCCCCGCTCGGCCAGCCACACCGCGTCGGCGCCCTCACCGCTGCCCACGTCCAGCGCCCGCCCGGGGCTGAGGTCGGCGGTCTCGGCGACCAGCTGCGGGTTCGGGCGGCCACTCCACACCGCCGGCTTCGACTGGTACCGCTCCTCCCAGGCCGGTTCCTCGAAGGTCGTGGCGACCAACTGCCGGTACGCGGTCACCGCGTCCCGGGTCTCCTCGGCGATGAGGTCGGCGTTGATCGCGGCCCCGGCCATCAGCCCGGCGGCGGCGGACGTGATGACCTGACCACGCAGGTCGGCCACGTTGCCGGCCACCCAGACGCCCGGCACGGTCGTCGCGCCGGTGGCGTCGGCGGGGATCTGGGTGCCTACGACGTGCCCGCCCATCGTCACCTCCTCGGGGGCGAGGCCCAGCCCCACGAGCAGGTCGGCGCGGGGCGACGTACGGGTGGCGACCACGACGACGTCGAGCGCCACGACGCGGCCGTCGGCGAGCCGGACACCGCTGACGGCGTCTCCGGTCACCTCCAGCGCGGCGATCGGGCCGGGTACCACCGCGATGCCCCGGGCGGCGAGCCGTTCGGCCGTCTCCTCGTCCGGGGTCGGCGCGTCGTGCAGCAGGAGCAGCACCTCGGATGTCCACTGTCGCCACATCTCGGCCTGGTGCACGGCCATCGGTCCGGTCGCCAGGATGCCGATCCGCCGGTCCCGTACCTCCCAGCCGTGGCAGTACGGGCAGTGCAGCACGTCACGGCCCCACCGCTGCGCCACCCCGGGCACGTCGGGCAGCTCGTCGGTGAGCCCGGTGGCCACCAGGAGGCGGCGGGCCCGCACCGCGTCGCCGTCGTCCAGGGTGAGCCGGAAGCCGTCGTCCTCCCTTGTCGCGGTCCGGACCCGGCCGGCGCGGAACTGCCCGCCGTACCCGGCCACCTCGGCGCGTCCGGCGGCGACCAGTTCGGCCGGCGGGGTCCCCTCCCGGCCCAGGTAGTTGTGTACGTGGTCGGCGGGCGCGTTGCGCGGCTCGCCCGAGTCGACCACCAGGACCGAGCGCCGTGCCCGGCTCAGCGCCAGAGCGCCGCTGAGCCCGGCCGCGCCACCGCCCACGACCACCACGTCGTACGTCTCGTCCACCGGAAAGTCCCCCTCTTGAGTCGGCTGAGCCCACCATCCGTCGTCGTCGCCGAGATGGCAAGTATCGTTGCCGTTATGGCAAACGAGGACACCGCCGCGCTGGCCGCCGTCGGGCCCCGGCTGCGCGCCCTGCGCCAGCAGCGCGACACCACGCTGACCCAGCTCGCCGACCTGACCGGCATCTCGGTGAGCACCCTGTCCCGGCTGGAGTCCGGCAGCCGCAAACCCACCCTGGAGCTGCTGCTGCCGCTGGCCCGGGCCTACCAGGTCGCGCTGGACGAGTTGGTGGACGCCCCGGCCACCGGCGACCCCCGGGTACGCCCCAAGCCGATCGTGAAACACGGCGTGACGCACCTGCCGCTGACCCGCCGCCCGGGCGGCCTACAGGCGTTCAAGCAGATCTTCCCGCCGGACCCGACCGCCGGGGGACGGAGTCCGCAGGTCCACGAGGGGTACGAGTGGCTGTACGTGCTCTCGGGCCGGCTGCGCCTGGTGCTCGGTGACCGTGACCTGATCCTGACGCCCGGGGAGGTGGCCGAGTTCGACACCCGCATCCCGCACCTCTTCTTCAATCCCGGGCCCGGCACCGCCGAGGCGCTCAGCCTCTTCGGGCCGCAGGGAGAGCGGCTGCACGTCCGCGCCCGCCCCATCGCGTCCGACCGGACCGACTGAACGGTCCACCTACCGCGAGGGCCGGACCGGTTCCCCTCCGGTCCGACCCCCGCGACCTCCGTCCGCTAGGCGCGGAGTCTGCGCTGCCGGACGACCACCAGCAGCGCCGCGCCGAGCAGCACCGCCAGCACCCCGACGGCCATCCAGCCGCCGATCGGGAACGCCGTACCGGTCACCGGCAGCTTGCCCTTCACCGGAATGGTGATCGTCGACTCGGGCGCGACCGGCGCGGGGCCGTCCGGCGGGGTGCCCGTCGCCGTCGCGGTGTTACGCACCGACCCGTGGTGGATGTCGGCCTTGCTGACCGTGTACGTCGCCGTGCAGGTCACCGCCGCGCCCGCGGCCAGGGTGACCGCGCCGTTGGGGGTCCGGTCCGGTCCGCAGGTGATCGGACCGAGGTTGGCCGGTGTGGCCGGCGCCGTGAGGGTGTCGGTGATCGTGACGTCGGTCAGCGTCACCTGCCCGGTGTTGGTGACGACGAACTGGAACGGCACCTGCTGACCGGGCCGGTAGATCTTCTCGGTGCTGCTGGACTTCACCACCGTGATGGCCGCGCCCCGGGTGGCGGTGACCTCGGCGGTGACGGGCTCGGAGCGTACCGGTGCGGGTGGTTGCTGGCCCGGGATGGTCGGCGGCGTGCCGGCCGCCACGGCCGTGTTGGTGATCCGGCCGGCCGCGATGTCCGCCGCCGTGACGGTGTAGGTCGAGGTGCAGGTGGTGCTCGCCCCGGCGGGCAACGTGACGCTGCCGTTTCCGACGGGAGGGGTGCCGCAGGTGATCGCCCCGGGCGTGCCGGTTCCGGAGAACTCCGTCTCGTCGACGGTCACCGAGGTGAGTGGGGTGTTGCCGGTGTTGCTCACCACGAACCGGTAGGTGACCACGTCTCCGGCCGTCGCGACCACATTGGGTGTCGCCGACTTGGTGATGGTGATCGCCGGGTGCGGGATCGGGATGTCCAGCGGGGACGGCGGCGAGACCGGCGGCGGCCCGTACGGGGGTGTGCCGGTGGCGGTGGCGACGTTGCGCAGCGACGAGCCGGTGAAGTCCTCCTCGGTCACCGTGTAGGTCGCCCGGCACTGGATCGACCCGCCCGGTTCCAGGGTCACCTGGCCGTTCGGGATGTTCTGCGGACCGCAGGTGATCTCACCGAGTTCGGCGCGGGGGGACGGGGGCAGCAGGGTGTCGTTCACCGTTACCCCGGTGAGGGTGAGGCCGCCGGTGTTGACCACCAGGAAGGTGTACGGCACCTGCTGGCCCGGCGCGGTGATCGCCACCGTGGTCGACGACTTGATCACCTCGATGTCGGCGACGACACCCGCCTGGGGAATGGTCAGCGTCGAGGGCGGCGAGTCCACCGGGGTACCCCGGGGTGGCGTGCCGTGCGCGGTGGCGGTGTCGGTGACCCCGTCGTTGTCGAGGTCGGCCTGGGTGACGGTGTAGGTGGCGGTGCAGGTGGTCGACTCACCCGGTGCGAGGGTGGTCACCGGGCAGGTGATCGGGCCGAGGTTCGCGTTGGACGAGGGCGGCGCCTGCACGTCGGTGACGTTCACGTTGGTCAGCGTGAGTCCGCCCGTGTTGACCACGAAGAACCGGTACGGCACCTGCTGGCCGACCATGCCGATCGTGGTGACCTCGGAGGTCTTGACCACCGAGATCGCGGCCACCAGCCCGGACTCGGGGATCGTCAGCGTGGACGGCGGTGAGTCCACCGGCGTCTCGCTGTTCGGCGGTGTGCCGTGCGCGGTGGCGGTGTCGGCGACCGCGTTGTTGTCGAGGTCGGCCTGGGTCACGGTGTAGGTGGCGGTGCAGGTGGTCGACTCACCCGGTGCGAGGGTGGTCACCGGGCAGGTGATCGGGCCGAGGCTCGCGTTGGACGAGGGCGGTGTCTGCACGTCGGTGACGTTGACGTTGGTCAGCGTGACACCGCCGGTGTTGGTGACGAGGAACTGGTAGGGCACCTGCTGGCCGACCGCGTCGATCGCCACCGTGGTCGACGACTTGATGACCGCGATCGACGGGGTGACGTCGGCCGCCGGGATGGTCAGCGTGGACGGGTCCGAGTCGACGGGCTGCTCGGTGCCGGTCGGGGTGCCGTGCGCGGTCGCGACGTCGGTGACCTCGTCGTTGTCCAGGTCGGCCTGGGTGACGGTGTAGGTGGCCGTGCAGGTGGTGGTCTCGCCGGGTGCGAGGGTGGTCTGCGGGCAGGTGATCGGGCCGAGGTTGGCGTTCGACGACGGTGGCGTCTGCACGTCGGTGACGTTGACGTTGGTGAGCGTGACACCGCCCGTGTTGGCGACCAGGAAGCGGTAGGGCACCTGCTGGCCGACCGAGCTGATGGTCGCGCTGGTGGACGACTTCACCAGCGAGATGGCCGGGGCGGGCGCGTCGCCGGGGATCGTCAACGTCGACGGCGGGGACTGCACCGGCGGCCTGCCGGGCGGGGTGCCCCGCGCGGTCGCGGTGTCGCTGATCCGGCCGAAGTCCAGATCGGCCTGGGTGACCGTGTAGGTGGCCGTGCAGTCCGTCTGCGCCCCGGGGGCGAGGGTGGTCTGTGGGCAGGTGATCGGGCCGAGGTTGGCGTTGGACGACGGTGGCGTCTGCGCGTCGGTGACGGTGACGTTCGTCAGGGTGAGTCCGCCGGTGTTGACGACGTGGAACACGTACGGCACCTGCTGGCCGACGGTCGTGATCGTCGCGGTGGTGGACGTCTTGACGACCGTGATCGAGGCGACCAGGCCGGTCTCCGGGATGGTCAGCGTGGCCGGTGGCGAGTCGATCGGCGTACCGCCGGGCGGGGTGCCGTGCGCGGTGGCGGTGTTGGTCACGCCGTCGTTGTCCAGGTCGGCCTGGGTCACCGTGTAGGTGGCGGTGCACGTCGTCCGCGCCCCCGGGGCCAGGGTGGTGGCGGCGCAGGTGATCGGGCCGAGGTCGTCGTTGGACGAGGGTGGCGTCTGTACGTCGGTGACGTTCACGTTGGTCAGCGTCAGACCGCCGGTGTTGACGACGTGGAACGCGTACGGCACCTGCTGGCCGACGGTGGTGATCGAGGCGGCGGTGGAGGTCTTGGTGACCGCGATCGACGAGGTCAGCCCGGACGCCGGGATGGTCAGCGTGGACGGCGGTGAGGTCACCGGCGCGCCGGTCGGTGGGGTACCCCGCGCGGTGGCGGTGTCGGCGACCCGCCCGTTGTCGAGGTCGGCCTGCGTGACCGTGTAGGTGGCGGTGCAGGTGGTGGACTGCCCGGGTGCGAGGGTGGTCTGTGGGCAGGTGATCGGGCCGAGGTTCGCGTTCGACGACGGCGGGGTCTGCACGTCGGTGACGGCGATGCCGGTGAGCGTCAGACCGCCGGTGTTGGTGACCAGGTACCGGTAGGGCACCTGCTGCCCGACCGTGGTGATCGAGGCGGTGGTGGACGACTTCACCACGGCGACGGCGGCGGCGAGCACCTGCGCCGGGATGGTCAGGCTGTCCGGGTCGGAGACGACGGGCTGACCGACGGGTGGGGTGCCCCGGGCGGTGGCCGTGTTGGTCACTCCGCCGTTGTCGAGGTCGGCCTGGGTGACGGTGTAGGTGGCGGTGCACGCGGTGCGCTCTCCGGGCGCGAGCGAGGTGGCGGCGCAGGTGATCGGGCCGAGGTTCGCGTTCGACGACGGCGGCGTCTGGGTGTCGGCCACCGAGATGCCGGTCAGCGGCACGCCACCGGTGTTGACCACGTGGAACGAGTACGGCACCTGCTGGCCCACGGTGGTGATCAACGTCGTCGTCGACGCCTTGATCAGCGAGATGTCGGCCGGGGTGGCGCCCTCGCAGGAGAGCGTGGTGCCGAACGGGAAGTAGTGGATCTCGCCGCCGCGATGGTCCAGCGTACGGGTGATGACGCTGCCCTCGGTGTTGCTGGGCGACAGGTCGGTGAGGCTGGCGTTGGGGGCGTAGATGGTGCCCTCCACCGTGGCCGCCTGCGGGGTGAGCGTGAGCGCGGTCGCGGTTGGGAAGTTGAACAGGACGTACCGCGCCTGCTCGCCGCCGATGCCGGCGAAGTTCGGCGCGGTCCAGGCGAAGGTGTTGCCGACGCCGGTGGTGTCCACGTTGACCAGCAGCGGGGTGCTGGCGGTGGGCTGGTTCGCGAAGGTCAGGATGGCGATGTTCGCCAGGTCGGTGGCGGTCAGGTTGAGCACGTTCGTCACACCCGGGGTGAGGGTGACCACGGCGTTGCTGCCCGGCGGGATCGGCCGGGGCAGCACGTCGCCGTTCGGCGTCCGGAGCACCACCGTGTTGTCGCAGGTGGCCAGGCCGGCGGTGGTGTCGCGGAAGGCGGCGAACGCCGCGCCGAAGTTGATCGGCGAGGTGGGCCCGACGCTGGGGACGGGCTGCCGGGTGACCAGTTCGACCCGGGGGAACGCGTCGTAGTTGTTCGTCGGCAGGATCCGGGTGTTGACCTGGGCGCCGTTGTTGTCGGTGTCGCGGACGACGGTGCCGGTCAGGTTGCCGATCTTCGCGTACCCGTTGGAGAGCACCTGGAGGCGGGTGCCGCCGACGCTGCCGGCGAAGTTCACGCGTCCGCCGACGACGAGGGCGCTCGGGCGGGCGTCGCCCGGTACGACGAACGAGCCGGCGGTCGCGCCGGCGAGCTGGTAGTTGCCGAAGGTGAGGTCACCGCCGACGGCGAGGGTGCCCTCGTTCTCGTCGTTGACCACGTTGGCGTCGCCCTCGGTCATCACCCCGAAGCTCAGTGCCTCGGCGACCGGGTCCACCGGCCCGATGGCCTCGTCGACCGCGGCGAGCACCCGGTTGACCCGGGTGGGTGCGGCGGACGCCGGCAGCAGGCCGGTGACCGCCAGTACTCCGCCGACGGCCAGCAGCGCCGTCGTCCGCGATCCGCGGCTGCCCCACGTAAAAATTCTCATCACGCCCCCGTTGCTCCCTGTGCGAGCGAAAGCGTAACGAGGCAGTTGTAACTATATGGGTCTTTTGTCCGAATAGCTCAGCCGGGCACGGCCAGCGGCGGCGACACGCTCAGCGCGGCGCGGCCAGCGGCGGCGACGTCGACCCGAACGCGGTCAGGAACCGGTCGCGGAAGGAATCCATCGGCCAGACCGGCGCCTGCGGGCCGGGACGCAGCCCGTCCTGCCAGCCCCACCCCGCGATCCCGGCGAAGACCTTCGGGTCCCGGGCGACGATCGTGATCGGCACGTCCCGGCTCGCGCCCTCGCCGGTCACCACCGGAGCCGGCTGGTGATCGCCGAGAAAGACCAGCACCAGATCGTCGTCGCCGTAGGTCTGCACGTAGGAGATCAGCGCCTGCAACGAGTAGGCGATGGCCTGGCGGTAGCCGGCGCGCGCCCGGCCGGCGTCGCCCGGGTCGCCGTCCTCCACCGTGGCCTGATCGTGGTAGACCGACCCGTCGCCCACCGCGTCCCAGGAGATCATGCGGGGCACCGCCGTCCACGGGGAGTGGCTGGAGATCAGCGGGATCTCCGCCATGATCGGCTGGTCCGCGTCGGCGCGGACCTGCCGCTGGAAGAAGGACAGCGTGTACTGGTCGGGCATCGGCGCGTAGCTGAACTTCGGCCCCCGGTAGCCGAGCGCCTCGGCGTCGTAGTAGCGGTCGTACGAGAAGAAGGCCTTCTCCGGCCAGGGCTGGGTCGCCGCCGGCAGCACCCCGACGGTCTGCCAGCCGGCCCGGCGGAACGCGCCGTTGAGGGTGAGCCGGTCGCTCGCCAGCAGACTCCGGTGCCGCTGTTCGTTGTCCGTCCACAGACCCGACAGCAGGGTGTCGTGCGCCAACCAACTCCCCCCGCCGAACGTGGGGGAGGTGAGAAAGCCGCTGCGGGAGCCGTACCCGGCCGCGCGCAGGCTCGCGGTTCCGGCGTCCAGCACCGCGTTGACCTGCGGTGCCAACTCCGGGTCCTCGACGGCGTCGCGCCCGTAGCTCTCCACGAAGGCCAGCACCACGTCCTTGCCGCGCAGCCCGGTCAGCAACCGCTCGCCCGGGGCGTCCTGGAACGGGTCGTCGTCGATCTGGGCCGTGAACCGCCTCCGGTCGTGCAGCCGCGTGTCCACCTGCTCGGCGTGCGCGCCCACCAGCGCGGTGGTCCCGGCGTCGGCCACCGGCACACCCGGGACGATCCGCGCCCCGGCGACCGCGCAGACCACCCAGGCGACCGTCAGCGCGGCCACCGTCCGGGTCGCCGTCCGCTCGTGGTCGACCAGCAGTGACGCCAGCCGTCGCAGTGCCACGGTCACCACGAGCAGCAGCGCTGCGACCAGCAGCAGCACGCCGACGACCGCGCCGAGCGCGCCGGCCCGCCCCGCCGAGTCCCGGACGAAGCCGAACGCGTCGTCCAGCAACAGCCAGTCCAGCACCAGGTCGAACGGCCGGTCCAGGGCCGTACGGAAGCCCAGGTCGGCGAGCTTCACGATGGCCAGCAGGCCGAGCAGCGGCCCGAGCACGGCCACCACCGCCCGCCGGGGGCGGTGCGGCAGCGCCAGCAGCAGCGCGGCGACCAGCAGACCCTCCAGCGGGATGCGCACGAACGCGCCGGGCGTCAGCTCACCGAGGCGGTCCGGTCCGACCAGGACGGCGTACACCAGCAGGACCGCCAGCGCCGTGCCCACCCACCGCACCGCCCGCCGCGCCGGGCCGCGCGATGCGGGCGACACCACCGGAGTACGGCCACCGGCGTCGTCGGCCGACGCGGAGCGCCCGGGCAGCCGGCCGGTCAGTCGGCCTCGTCCAGCGGGACGTGTCATCGGGGCCTCCAGTCGGAGTGGACCGTACCGCCCAAGCGGGCCGCCAGCGCGGGCGTGGGCACCGGCAGCGCTGTCGTGCGCACCGGCATCGTCGCGGTGGGCGCCGGCAGCGTCGGCGCGGGCACCGGCAGCAGGGCGCGAGCCGACCGGGGCGCCGGCCGGCGACGCCACAACCAGGCCACGTCCCGGCCGAACGACTCGACCAGCAGCGCCAACGCCACCACCAGCACCAGCGTGGTCCACGGCTCCGGCAGCGCCCCCGCGGCGGCCACCGTCAACAGCACTCCCTGGGCGGCGGCCACCACCTTGCGCCAGAATCGTGGCGGCAACGTGCCCCGCAGCCAGGGCAGCACCGCGCTGGCCGCGACGAAGGCGTACCGCATCGCGCCGATGGCCAGCACCCAACTCCCGGCCGCCGGAGCGACATAGACGCTGAGGACCAGGATGAGGAACGCGTCGACCTCCATGTCGAAGCGGGCCCCCAGGGCGCTGACCGTGCCGGTACGCCGGGCGACCTGACCGTCCACCGCGTCCAGCAGCAGGGCCACCGCGCTCAGCGCGACCAGCAGCCCCACCGGCGTCGGGCGGTCGAACGAGTCCACCACCAGCGCGGTTACCGCGCCGACCAGGACGCCCCGGGCCAACGTCACCCGGTCGGCGGGACCGAGCCGGGACGCGCCGGACAGGTGCAGGCCCCGACTCAACGCGAGGCAGGTGACCGCCGCGTAGCCGACGCCGGCCAGCCAACCCGCCGGGTCCAGACCCACGGTGGCGGCCAGCGTCGCCAGCACGACCAGCTGTGCGGTAAGCCCGATCACCGGACCGCTTCGAACTGTGGGCACCGTACCTCCGTGTTTATGATCGACGACCCCGACAGGGAACACGGAAATCAGGGCCGTTCGGTTCGACCGGGACAAAAGGTGAGGTGTACGAGGGTGAACCGCGAGGCGTACGCCTGCTGGGTGCGCGAACCCGGCGCGGCGGAGATCCGGCCGGTGTCGCTACCCGTCCCGGGCCCCGACGAGGTGCTGGTCCGGGCGCGCTACTCCGGGGTCAGCCGGGGCACCGAGACGCTGGTGTTCGCCGGTCGGGTGCCCACCGACCAGTACGCGGCGATGCGCGCCCCGTTCCAGGAGGGCGACTTCCCCGGCCCGGTGAAGTACGGCTACCTCAGCGTCGGCGTGGTCGAACAGGGACCGCCGGACCTGCGCGGGCGCACGGTGTTCTGCCTGCACCCGCACCAGAGCGCGTACGTCGTGCCGGCGAGCGCCGTGGTGCCGGTGCCGGACGACGTGCCACCCGCCCGCGCCGTGCTCGCCGGCACGGTGGAGACCGCCGTGAACGCCCTGTGGGACGCCGCGCCCCTGGTCGGCGACCGGGTCAGCGTGATCGGCGCGGGCATGGTGGGCTGCTGCGTCGCGGCGCTGCTGGCGCGGTTCCCCGGTGTGGACGTCGAGCTGGTCGACACCGACGCCCGCCGGGCGGGCGTGGCCGGTGCGCTCGGCGTCCGGTTCGCCCGACCCGCCGACGCGACCGGCGACCGGGACCTGGTCGTGCACGCCAGCGCCACCTCCGCCGGCCTGCAACAGGCGCTGGACCTGCTCGCGCCCGAGGGCGAGGTCATCGAGCTGAGCTGGTACGGCGACCGCCAGGTACAGGTGTCCCTCGGTGGGGCGTTCCACTCGGGACGGCTCACCGTCCGCAGCAGCCAGGTCGGCATGGTCGCGCCCGCCCGGCGCGGTCGCCGCAGTTACACCGACCGGTTGGCGCTGGCCCTGGACCTGCTCGACGACCCGGCGTTCGACGCGCTGATCACCGGCGCGTCCCGGTTCCCGGAACTGCCCGACGTACTCGCCCGACTGAGCTCGGGCGACCTGCCCGCCCTCTGCCACCTCATCACCTACGACGACGGGGAGTGACCATGTTCAGCGTGACCGTTCGGGATCACATGATGATCGCCCACAGTTTCCGGGGCGAGGTGTTCGGCCCGGCCCAGCGCCTGCACGGGGCGACGTTCGTGGTGGACGCGACCTTCCGCCGGCCCGACCTGGACGCCGACGGCATCGTGGTGGACATCGGGCTCGCCACCGAGCAGCTCCGGGCCGTGGTCGGGGAGTTGTCCTACCGCAATCTCGACGACGAGCCCGCGTTCGCCGGAATGAACACCACGACCGAGGTGCTGGCCCGTACCGTGGCCGACCGACTGGCCGAGCGGGTGCACGCCGGTGACCTGGGGGCCGGCGCGCGGGAGCTGGCCGGCATCACCGTCACCCTGCACGAGTCACACGTCGCCTGGGCCAGCTACGAGCGGTCGCTGTGATCGACGCGGGCCGGCCGATGCCGGCCCACGCCCCCGACGCTCGGCGCGGACGTACGGTGCACGTCGTTCTGCCCGGGGACATCGACGACCCGGGCGCGCCCAGCGGTGGCAACACGTACGACCGGCGGGTCTGCGCCGGGCTCGCCGAGCGTGACTGGGCCGTGCACGAGCACCCGGTACCCGGCGCGTGGCCGCACCCCGACCCGGCCGACCGGGCCGCGCTGGCCCGGCTGCTCGCCACCATGTCGGACGACGCCGTGCTGCTCGTCGACGGCCTGATCGCCTCGACCGTGCCGGACCTGCTCGCCCCGCACGCGACGCGACTGCGCCTGGTTCCGCTGGTGCACATGCCGCTCGACGACGAGGCCGAGGGCCGCGCGCTGGCCACCGCCCGAGCCGTCGTCACCACCAGCGAGTGGACCCGCCGACGGCTGCTGGCCTGCCACGCGGTGCCCGCCGGGCGTGTCCACGTCGCACCGCCCGGGGTGACGCCCGCGCCGGTGACGACTGGCGGCAGCGCGACCGGTGACCGGTTGCTCTGCGTCGCCGCGGTCACCCGCCACAAGGGTCACGACCTGTTGGTCGACGCCCTGTGCGTGCTGGCCGAGACGCCGTGGACGCTGGTGTGTGCCGGCACGCTGACCCGGGAACCCGAGCTGGTGCGCCAGCTGCGCGACCGGCTCGCCGGTGCCGGCCTGGCGGAACGGGTCCGGCTGGCCGGCCCGCTGACCGGCCCGGCGCTCGACGCCGCGTACGCCGCCGCCGACCTGCTGGTTCTGCCCTCCCGGGGCGAGACGTACGGGATGGTCGTCACCGAGGCCCTCGCGCGGGGCGTGCCGGTGCTGGGCACCGACGTGGGGGGCCTGCCCGAGGCGCTCGGTCGCGCCCCCGACGGCGTCGTGCCCGGTCTGCTGGTCCCACCGGACGATCCGGCCGCCCTGGCCGGCGCGCTGAGCCGGTGGCTGGGCGACGAGGAGCTGCGGTCCCGGCTGCGACGCGCCGCGCTCGCCCGCCGCGACACCCTGACCGACTGGCCGGTGACGACCGCGCGCCTGGCCGCCGTGCTGGAGGAGGTGACGGGGTGACCGTCGAGGAGACCCTGCCGTTCGCCGAGTGGCTGCGGCTGCGCGAGCCGGCCGACGCGGCGGCCCGCGCCGCCGACCTGGTGGACGCCGTCCGCCCCCGGCTGGCCGGCCACGACCCGATCGTGATCCACGACCTGGGCAGCGGCACCGGTTCGATGAGCCGCTGGCTCGCTGCCCGGCTGACCGGCCCCCAGCGGTGGGTGCTGCACGACCGGGACGCCGACCTGCTGGCCCGGGCCGCCGACAGCATGGCGGGGGTGACCGCCGCCGACGGAGCACCGGTCACCGTCCACACCCGCCACGGCGACCTGACCCGGCTGAGCGCCGCCGACCTGTCCGACGGCGCGCTGGTCACCGCGTCCGCGCTGCTGGACATGTTGACCGCCGAGGAGGTCGAACGGGTGGTCAGGGCCTGCGTCGACGCCGGCCGTCCCGCCCTGTTCGCGATCTCGGTGACCGGGCGGGTCCGGCTCACCCCCGAGGACCCGCTCGACGCCGCAGTCGAAGAGGCGTTCAACGCGCACCAGCGGCGTACCGTCGACGGCCGCCCGTTGCTCGGCCCGGACGCCGCCGCCGTCACCGCCGCCGCCTTCGCCCGGCGGGGCGTGCCCGTGGTCGAGCGGCCCACGCCGTGGCGGCTCGGCCCCCAACAGGCCGACCTGGCCGCCGAGTGGTTCCGGGGCTGGCTGGGCGCGGCCTGCGAGCAGCGGCCCGACCTGGCCGGCCCGGCCGGCGCGTACGCCGAACGTCGGCTGGCCGAGGCGGCGGCCGGCCGGCTGGAAGTAGTGGTCGAGCACCGGGACCTGCTGGCCGGCGGATGAACCATCCACACCCTGGGTACGTGCACTAAGAGAGTGGACGATCATCAGGGAGGACCGGCGTCGATGGTGTGGGCCTGGGCACGAGTGGTCGGCGGGGTAGGCCTGCTCGCCGTCCTGCTGTGGCAGGTGGGCGGCAGCGCGTTCCTCGTCGGCGTACGGCTGATCGACGCCCCGGCGCTGGCCGCGGCCCTGCTCATCGGCGCGCTCACCACGGTCTGCGCCGCGTGGCGGTGGAGTCTCGTCGCCGGTGGCCTCGGCGTGCGGCTGCCACTCGCGACCGCGGTGGCGCACTGCTACCGGGCCGTGTTCCTCAACGCGACCCTGCCCGGCGGGATGCTCGGGGACGTGCACCGGGCGGTGCGCCACGGCCGCGACGCCGGCGACGTCAGCCGGGGCATCCGCGCGGTCGTCTGGGAACGGACCGCCGGTCAGGTGGTCCTGGTGGGCGTCGCCCTGGTCGTGCTCGCGGCGTTCCCGTCCCCGGTGCGTCCGTACCTGCCGGTCGCCGCCGCGCTGCTCGTGGCGGTCGGGCTGGCCGCCGTACTCCTGGCTCGGCTGTCGCCCGGGACCGGACGGTCCCGGTGGGCGCGTGGCGTGCGGACCGCCGTCGCCGACGTGCGGGCCGGGCTGCTGGGCCGGCGGACCTGGCTCGGCGTGCTGGTCGCCTCCGCCGTGATGGTCGCCGGTCACCTGGCCACCTTCCTGGTGGCGGCCCGGACCGCCGGGTCCGACGCGCCGCTGACGAGGTTGCTGCCCCTGACCCTGCTCGCCCTGCTGGCGATGGGCCTGCCCCTGAACGTCGCGGGCTTCGGCCCCCGCGAGGGGGTGGCCGCCTGGGTGTTCGGCGCGGCGGGTCTCAGCGCCTCCGAGGGTGTCGCCACCGCCACCGTCTACGGCGCGCTCGTGCTGGTGGCCAGCCTGCCCGGTGCGGCCGTGCTGCTCGCCCGGCGGGCCCGCGAACCCACCACCGATCGGGAAGCCGCCTCGGTTGGCGGCTGTTGATTCAGTGGTGAAACGGTACGCGTCGCCGCCGTCCCGCGGCGCCGGACGAAGGAGTCCCATGCCCGAAGCACTGCCGGTTGCCACGGTCCGTACGCAGGTCACGGTGCCGTTGGCGTTCCCCGACGGCTACACCACCACCGTCCGGGTGTTCACGTTCAAGGGGCTGGTGGACGGTCGTGAACACCTCGCCCTCGGCCTCGGCGACTGGGCGGGCGCGCTGGACCGGGCCGCCGCCGGTGGCGAACCGCCGCTGGTCCGCCCGCACAGCGAGTGCCTGACCGGGGACGTGTTCGGCAGCCAGCGCTGCGACTGCGGGCCGCAACTGCGCGAGGCGGTGCAGCGGATCACCGAGACCGGCGGGTTCCTGCTCTACCTGCGCCAGGAGGGCCGGGGCATCGGCCTGTACGCGAAGCTCGACGCGTACGCCCTCCAGGACGCCGGCCTGGACACCTACCAGGCCAACGTGGCGCTGGGCCGGGGCGAGGACGAGCGCGACTACACCGCCGCCGCGCAGATGCTGGCCACGCTCGACGTGCCACGCGTACGCCTGCTCAGCAGCAACCCCGACAAGGCCGAACAGTTGACCCGGCTGGGCATCGACGTCGTGGAACGCGTCCCCACCAGCATCTTCCTCTCCCCGGCCAACGCCGACTACCTGGCCGCGAAGGCCGCCAAGGCGGCCGAGGTCGAGGCGGCGGAGGCGGCAGCGGCCGAGGCGCAGGCGGGCCCTGACCGGTCCGTAGCCCGGTGAGCTGCCGGCCGGCGTCGCCACGGCCCTACGTGCTGCTGAGCTGCGCCACCTCCATCGACGGGTACATCGACGACGCCTCCGACCACCGTCTGTTGCTGTCCAACGAGGACGACCTCGACCGCGTCGACGCGGTCCGGGCCGGCTGTGACGCGATCCTGGTCGGGGCCGCCACCGTCCGCCGCGACGACCCCCGCCTGCTGGTGCGATCGGCGGCCCGGCAGACCGAACGGGTGGCGGGCGGCCGACCTGCCTCGCCGGCCAAGGTGACACTGACCGCACGCGGGGACCTCGACCCGACCGCCCGGTTCTTCACCGCGGGCGACTCCACCCGGCTGGTCTACTGCGCCACCGGCGCGCTGGACAAGACCCGGGAGCGGGTCGGCGGGGTGGCCACCGTCATCGACGGGGGAGAGCCGGTCGACCTCGGCTGGGTCCTGGCCGACCTGGCGGCACGGGGTGTACGCCGCCTGATGGTCGAAGGTGGCGGGACGGTGCACGCCCAATTCCTCACCGCCGGCCTCGCCGACGAGCTGCACCTGGTCGTCGCCCCGTTCTTCGTCGGCGACCGTCGGGCGCCGCGCTTCGTCGACGAGGGCCGCTTCCCCTGGCACCCGGGCCGCCGGGCCCGGCTGGCCGAGACGCGCCAGATCGGCGACGTGGTGCTGCTGCGCTACGCGCTCTCCGACCGCTGCCCCGACGACTGACCACGACGCCGCAGCGCGTACGTCAGCGCGCTGAGCAGGAAGAGCGCCCCGCTGAGCGCCAGCCAGCGCAGCAGGTACGGCCGCTGGGTCTGGCCGGTGGCCGCCTCGTGGGTCGTCTCGCCCCAGCGCAGGATGCCGGGGGAGTAGACCAGGAACAGCAGCGCCGTGCCGAGCGCCGGCACCCGCACGTGATTGAGCAGCGCGACCCGACCGCGTGCCGCCGCGCGCAGCACGCGGTCGATGCTCGCGTACACCGGGAACAGCACCAGGTCGTGCGCGACGACCGCGCCGACGAACCAGAGCAGCATCCGGCCGAACGTCGCCTCGTCGGCGAGGCGGAGCGCCACCCAGCCGGCGAGCACGATCACCACCGTCACCAGGGCGAGATGCCAGGAAGCGGCGCCGTAGGCCGCCCGCAGCCGGCTGGTCGGCCCGGGCTTCGGCCCGACCCGCTCAGTCATCGGTCCGCCCCCGGAAGTCGATCTCGGCGACCCACTTGGTGCAGTGCACGCCGGGCAGGGCGGGCACGATGACCCGGGCCGGGTAGCCGTGGTCGGGGGAGAGGTCGACGCCGTTGACCCGCAGGGCCAGCAGCGAGTCGGGATCGAGGACCTGGTTGGCCGCGAGCACCGCGGTACGGAACAGCCCGGCCTGCTCCAGTGACGACACCCGCGCCGAGGCCGGGTCGGGCACACCGGCGAGCGCGGCCAGGTCACGAAGACGTACGCCGGTCCACCGCTGCCGGGTCGACCAGCCCTCCACACAGGCGATGGGCAGCGCGGCGGTGTGCTGGGCCAGGGCCAGCAGGCCGGGTCGGTCCAGGGTCACCGTTCGCCCACCGCCGCGCAGGGTCAGTCGCCAGCTCGCGCCGGTCTGCTCGGGGCGTACCCCGGCGGCGGCGACGGTGCGGTTGACCGGGAAGCCGTTCGGTCCGGTGCCGGGCTGTCGCCCCCGGGGCAGCAGCAGCGCGGTACGCCGCAGTGGACCGTCCAGGCTCTGCCCGATGGTCAGCACGGCCAGCAGCAGCGCGCCGCCGCCCACCAGGGTCACCGCCCCGCGCCGGCTGACCGTGGCCGGCCCGGGCTCGGTCGCGACCAGACCGTCCGGGTCGGGCGGCTCCGGTCGGGTGTCGGCACGCGAGGTGCGCAGTTCCGTGCCCAGCGGACGGGACCGCAGCGCGGTCACCAACCGGGGAAACTTGATGATCACGTGCGCCACGAAGGCCGCCGTGAAGATCCACGCGCCGAAGTAGTGGGCGGTGTAGAAGTCGAAGCCGAACACGTACGAGTACTGGATGTTGAGCAGACCGGTGGCGATCTGGAACAGGATGCCGCCGACCAGCAGCAGCAGGGTGAGCCGTTCCAGCACCTGCGCCACCGAGCGGGCCGGCGGCCAGTCGAACAGTTTCGGCAGCACCGACCAGAGCTTGCCCAGCACCACCGGCACGAGCACGATCCCGAGCGTCACGTGCAGACCCTGGGTCACCCGGAACAGCCAGGACGGCCGCGTCGGCCAGTCGAAGACGGGCAGCCGCAGCCACCCCACGTCCTGCGGGAACGCCTGATCGAAACGGGGGCCGTAGGCGGCGTAGTCGAGCAGCCCCGTGACGATCACCAGGGGTAGCGCCACCAGCAGCGCCGACCCGTAGACGGCGGTGAGCCAGGGGCCGCGCAACGGGCTGCGCCAGGCGCGTTCGGCCGCGTCCACACCCGGCGGACGACGCCGGGCCAGCCCGCGCCAGAGCCGGCGCGGAGCGCCGTAGCCGTCCGCCTCCGCCGTCCGGGCCCCGCTGCCGCCCGGACCGGGCCTGCCTCCTGGCACTCGCTGCTCCCTCCGCGCGTCCCGCCTGCCGCCGCCGGTCCGTCGGGCGGCGGGCACTGCCGGCAGGTTAGACCCCAGGGGTACGGCGGAACGGGGTTTACGCATTACCGAACGCTTACCGGGCCCCGCCGCCCGTCGAGCTGTTGCGAACTCCTTACGGCTGCGCCGAACCGGTCCGCCGGGGGCCCTACCGGCCCTACCGTGTCCGACATGCGGGTACTGGTCACCGGCGCGGCCGGGTTCATCGGGTCGCAGGTCGTCGACCTGCTCGTCGGGCAGGGCCACGAGGTGGTGGCGCTGGACGCGCTCCTGCCCCAGGCGCACGGCGGGGAGCTGCCCGCCTGGTCCCGTGAGCACCAGGTGGTGCGCGGCGACGTCCGGGACGGCCCTCTGCTGGACCGCCTGCTGCCCGGTGTGGACGCGGTCTGTCACCAGGCGGCGATGGTCGGCCACGGCCTGGACCCGTCGGACGGCCCGGACTACGTCACGCACAACGACTACGGCACGGCCGTGCTGCTGGCCGCCCTGCACCGGGCCGGGATCGGCCGTCTGGTGCTGGCCAGCTCAATGGTGGTGTACGGCGAGGGGCGCTACGCCTGCCCCGAGCACGCCACGGTGCGCCCCGCGCCCCGGCGGACCGAGGATGTGGCGGCCGGCCGGTACGACCCGACGTGCCCCCACTGTGGTCGGGGACTCGAACCGGTGCTCGTGCCCGAGGACGCGCCGCTGGAGCCGCGCAGCACGTACGCCGCCAGCAAGCTCGCGCAGGAACACCTGGCCGCCGCCTGGGCCCGGCAGACCGGTGGGACGGTGTGGGCGCTGCGCTACCACAACGTCTACGGCCCTCGGATGCCCCGCGACACCCCGTACGCCGGAGTGGCGTCCATCTTCCGGTCGGCGCTGGCGGCCGGCGTGGCCCCCCGCGTGTTGGAGGACGGCCGGCAACGGCGGGACTTCGTGCACGTCACCGACGTGGCGCGGGCCAACCTGCTGGCGCTCACCAGTGACCTGCCGTCGGCCACCCTGGTGCCGGTGAACGTCTGCTCGGGCGAGCCGCACACCGTCGGCGAGCTGGCGGCCGCGCTGGCCGAGGCGATGGGTGGACCGGCCCCGCAGGTGGTGGGCGGCGCACGCGCGGCCGACGTACGCCATGTGGTCGCCGATCCGCGCCGGGCCACGGAACTGCTCGGCTACACCGCCCGGGTCGGCTTCGCCGACGGCGTGGCCAGCTTCGCCACCGACCCGCTCCGCGAACCAGCCGCCGTAGCAGGCTGACCGCACCGCCCCGCCCCGCCCCGCCCCGCCCCGCCGGGCCGGTCGTGCGCCGATCTTGCACTTTCTGCTGCGACAGATGTGGGCACACAGTCCATATCGGCAACCGAAACCGCAAGATCGACGCGTCAAGGGGCGGGGAGCGCGGGGCTGGCGGTTCTCTACGTCGCTGCCGTCCGGGGAGGGGTTCTTGGCCGCCGGGGAGGCGTTGCCGCTCCTGCGAGCGTGATGACTGTGCGGCATCTTGATGCCGCACAGTCATCACGCTCATTGAGGTGGTCGGGCATCCGGCTGTCCGCGTACACCGTGCCCCTGGCCCTACCCGCATGACCGCCGCGCGCCTGCGCCTGCGCTGCCCGCGCCGGGCCGCCCCGCGCCGCGTTGCCCGCCCCGCGCCGCCCCGCGCCGCGCCGCGTTGCCGGGACATCGCCGCCCGCACCGTGCCGTGCGGCGAGTGCGTCGCACGCGCGACCGAGCGTCGGTTCTAGGAGACCGTCCAGAGCAGGTGGTTGACGGCCAGGGCGGTGAGCGCCTGCGCGGCCAGCCACCAGCGCCGCGAGGCGGCCGGCAGGTGGGCGGTGGCCACCAGTAGCCAGCCGACGAACGGCAGCCAGATCCGTTCCACCTCCGCCTTGCTCAGCCCGGACAGGTCCGCGCCGATGACCGCCACCAGGGCCGCCAGCGGTAGCAGCACCGTGGGCCCGGCTGCGCGTACTCGTGCTGCCGCAGGCAGGGCCAACCGCCCGGCGGCCCGCCAGCCGGGCGCGGCCGCCAGCGCCCGGCGCAGCGCCGGCCCCAGGACCGGGCCGGCGCTGAGCAGCAGCGCGGCCAGGTTGGCCCACACCCAGTAGGCGTACGGGCGGTCGGCGGCCCAGCCCTGGTAGTAGCGCTGGACCACCAGCTGGTAGCCGTCCCACCAGTGGAACCCCGCCGCGACGAACACCGCCGTCACGGCCGCGACGCCGATGGCGGCGGCGAGCAGCGCGCCCAGTCGATGGGTACGGCGCAGCGCCACCACGGCCAGCGCGAGTACACCCACCAGCAGGAATCCGTACGACAGGTGCAGCGCGAAGCCGAGCACCGCGCCCCCGGCCAGGGCGGCCACGCGGCCCCGGACGGCCAGCAGCGCCAGACCGGCGGCGACCACGGCGGCGAAGATGCCGTCGGCGGAGGCACCCACCCAGACGGCCCCCGGCAGCAGCACCAGGAAGGGCACCACCGCGCGGGCCGCGTCGGGTGCGCCGAGCGCGCGCAGGGTCACCGGCACCGACACCGCGATCGTGGCGCCGAGCAGGACGCAGGCCAGCGCGGCGGCGGTGCCTCCGCCGAGGCCGACGCGGTCCAGCCAGACGAAGACGAGCAGCGCGCCCGGCGGGTGGCCGGCGGTGTGGGTGGACCAGGAGTCGGGTTGGAAGTCCACGATGCGGCTGGTGAATCCGGCCAGCATGGTCGGGATGTCGGTCACCCCGGGAACCTCGTGCAGGTACTCGGCCTGCGGGGTGAGCCGTCGGGTCAGCCCCGCCGACGCGCCGTCGACCAGGGCCAACGACACCGTCCAGGCGACCGCCGTGAGCCACGCGACAGCCAGCAGGCGACCCCACCGGGCGGTGCGGGCCCACCGGACTCCCCAGCCCACCACCGCGACCGCCACCACCAGCGCGGCCGGGCTACCCCAGCCCACGTGTGGCCGCCACGTCGCGTACAGCGGAGCGGCGTCCGCGTGCAGGCCGACGCCGCGCGCGTTGAGCAGGGCCCCCACCAGCACGGCGACGCCGAGCAGCGCCGCTTCCAGGCCCAGCACGAGGAGGTCTCCGGCGGGGCGGCGAGGTGGGGTCCGCCCGGGGGCGGCGGCGTGAACGGTGGTCGAGGCCATGACCACCGGACGGTACGGGGACAGTCCACCCCCGCGCTCGCCAATCGGCGGCCTGTCACCGGACGGTAAGAAATGCCCGGGCGGTAAGGGTTCGGTAAGCACATTCCGACCTCCGCCGGGCGGACGTCGCCCTAGCGTCGGCGGTATGGCGACTGAGATCGACGTGGTGCTGCCCTGCCTGGACGAGGCAGCCGCCCTGCCGGGTGTGCTCACCGCGCTGCCGCCCGGCTACCGGGCCATCGTGGTGGACAACGGCTCCCGGGACGGCTCGCCCGAGGTGGCCGTCCGGTACGGCGCCCGGGTGGTGCACGAAGCCCGGCGCGGCTACGGCGCGGCGGTGCACGCCGGTCTGGAGGCCGCCGACGCCGAGCTGGTGTGCGTCCTCGACGCCGACGGATCGTTCGACCCCGCCGAGCTGCCGGCCCTGGTCGCACCCGTGTCCGCCGGCACGGCCGACCTCAGCGTGGGGCGGCGTCGGCCGGTCGGGGCGGGAGTGTGGCCGTGGCACGCCCGTGCCGGCACGGCGCTGGTCGCCGCGCTGCTGCGCCGTCGGGGCGTACCGCTGCGGGACCTCAGCCCGATCCGGGTGGCCCGCCGCCAGGCGCTGCTCGACCTCGGTGTCACCGACCGGGCCTTCGGCTATCCCCTGGAACTGCTGATCCGGGCCGCCGCCGCCGGCTGGCGCATCCACGAGAGGGACGTCAGCTATGCGCCCCGGGCCGCCGGCACCCGGTCCAAGGTCTCCGGATCGGTGCGGGGCACCCTGCGGGCCACCCGTGACTTCGCCGGTGTGCTGCGGACCGTGGACGGCTCTCGGTGACCGTCCTGCTGGTGGTCGCCAAGGCGCCCGTCGCGGGGGCGGTGAAGACGCGACTCTGCCCACCGGTCACGCCGGCCCAGGCGGCCCGGATCGCCGCCGCCGCGCTGCGCGACACCCTCGACGCCGTCCGCGCCACCCCCGGTGTCACTCCCGTGCTGGCCTGGTCGGGTCGGCTGGCCGAGGCCGAGGACGCCGACGCCCTGACCACCGCGCTGCACGGCTGGTCGGTACTGGAGCAGCGCGGCACCGGGCTCGGCGAGCGGCTCGCCAACGCGTACGCCGATGTCGCTGCCGCGTACCCCGGGCGGCCGGTGGTGCAGATCGGGATGGACACCCCGCAGGTGACGCCGGGCCGGCTGACCGCGGCGGTGGCGGGGCTGCGCGCCGCCGACGCGGTGCTCGGCCGGGCCCACGACGGCGGCTGGTGGTCGTTGGGGCTGCGCGACCCACTGCACGCCCGGGTGTTGCGGGACGTGCCCATGTCGACATCCGACACCGCACGCGACACCTGGGCGGCCCTGACCGGGCGTGGCCTGCGGACCGCGCCACTGCCGGTCCTGCGGGACGTCGACGAGTGGTCCGACGCCCTCGCGGTGGCCGTCGAGGTTCCCGGTGGCCGCTTCGCCCGACAGGTCGCGGCGGTCCGCCTCACCCTGCTGCCGGAGGTCCGACGGTGAACCCCGTGGACACCGCCCCGGTGCAGGCCGCGCCGCCGGTCCGGTCGCCGTCCGCGCCGACACCGACCCGGGGGTACGACGGATCCGGCGACCCCTTCGCCGCCGCGCTCGCCGCCGACCGCCTGGCCCTGCGGCGGTGGCTGGTACACGGCGACGGTGTCCGTAGCCGGCTCCCGGTGGACCGCTGGCACGGCACGGCCGAGTCGGCGGTCGCCGGCCTCGTCGCCCGCTGCGGCGGCCCGACGCTCGACCTCGGGTGCGGGCCGGGTCGGCTCACCGTGGCGCTGACCCGGGCCGGCATGACGGCGGTCGGCGTGGACGTCTCGCCGACGGCGGTGCGGCTCACCCGGGCCCGTGGCGCGGTGGCGGTGCACGGCGACGTGTTCGGGCCGCTGCCCGCCGAGGGCCGATGGGCGCACGCGGTCCTGATCGACGGGAACATCGGCATCGGCGGGGAGCCGGTGGCGCTGCTGCGCCGCTGCCGGGACCTGCTCGCACCGGGTGGCACGGTCCTGGTCGAGCTGGAGCCGCCCGGCGCGGGGTCGTGGCAGGGTCAGGCCCGGGTGGCCGCCGAGCAGCGGGCCGGCCGCGTGCTGCTGGGCCCGGTGTTCCGCTGGGCCCGGGTGGACGCGCGCGCCGTGCCCGCGGTCGCCGACGCCGCCGGGTTGGCGGTTCAGGACGTGTTCCGGCAGGGCCGGCGCTGGTTCGGTGAGCTGCGGGCGAACCGCTGAGAAGGCGGGGCGTCAGGCCGCCGGCAGGCGCACCACGAACCGGCAGCCACCCCCGACGTTCTGCACGTCCACCCGACCGCCGTGCGCCTCGACCAGCCCGCGCACGATCGCCAGTCCCAGACCGCCGGAACCCTCGCCACCGGGGCGGGGCGTCCGGGCCGGCTCGCCCCGGAACGCCACGTCGAACAGTCGGGGCAGGTCGTCCTCGGGGATGCCGCCGCAGGTGTCGGCGACGGCCAGCCAGGCGGCGTCGCGTTCACACCCGGCGTCCACCCGCACCGTGCCGTCGCTCGGCGTGTAGTGCACCGCGTTGAGCAGCAGGTTGCCCACCACCCGGGCCAGCTCGGGTTCGCTGGCCAGCACGGTGGGCCAGCCCGACTCGGCGGCCTCCAATCGGATGCGCCGGGCCTTCGCCAGCGGCGCGGTGCCGGCGAGGGCGTCCGAGACCACCTCGCCCAGCGGCACCGCCGACAGGGTCAGGCGCAGCGCGCCGGCGTTGATCCGGGAGAGCTCGAACAGGTCGTCGACGAGTCGGGTCATCCGATCGGTCTGCACGCGGATCCGCCGGTGGTACTCGGCGACCGTCGCCGGGTCGTCGACCACCCGGTCCTCCAGCGCCTCGGCCATCGCCCGCAGGCCCGCCAGCGGTGTCCGCAGGTCGTGCGACACCCAGGCCACCAGGTCCCGGCGGCCCTTCTCGACCCGGCGTTCCCGCTCCCGGGCCTGGGCCGCCCACACCGCGGCCGCGGCCAGGCGACGCCCGAAGTACCAGCCCACCCCCAGGCTCACCACGGCCGCCGCGGCGACCGTGAGCAGGACGACCTGGAGGTCGTGCGGAGACAGGAACATCGCCTGGGCGACGACCACCACCCCCGCCACCACGGCGACCACGGTGATGGTGAGCAGGACGCACACGTGCACCGTGATCGACCGGCGTCGCAGCAACCGCAGGGTCAGCGCGCCGAACAGGCCCACGCCGAGCGCGGCCGCGAGCGCCGCCCCGAAGATCAGTGCCAGGTCACGCATCGGACGGCTCGTACCGGTAGCCGACGCCCCACACCGTGACGATCCGTCGTGGCTCGGCCGGGTCGTCCTCGATCTTCTCCCGCAACCGGCGGACGTGCACCGTCACCGTGGACTGGTCGCCGAAGTTCCACCCCCACACGCGTTCCAGCAGCTCGGCGCGCTTGAACGCCCGCGTCGGGTGCCGCATCAGGTGGGCCAGCAGGTCGAACTCGCGCAGCGTCAGGGCCATTTCGCGGCCGTGCAGGCGGGCGATCCGAGGGCCGGTGTACACCTCCAACCCCGCGTCGCTGAGCAGCTCGGCGGCTGGCGCGGCGGGTTCGCCGGCCCGGCGCAGCACCGAACCGACCCGCAGCACCAGCTCGCGCGGCGAGAACGGCTTGCCCAGGTAGTCGTCGGCGCCCAGTTGCAGCCCGAGCACCCGGTCCGCCTCGTCGCCCCGGGCGGTCAGCATGATGATGGGTACGCCGTCCGGCCGTTCCCGCAGTCGCCGGCACACCTGCAACCCGTCCAGGCCGGGGAGCATCAGGTCCAGGACGACCAGGTGCGGCGGCCGGTCCTGGACGGCGTCGAGGGCGGCCAGCCCGTCCGCGACGTGGCTCACCTCGTACCCGGCGTGTTCCAGGTAGCGGCAGACCACGTCGCTGACCGTCCGGTCGTCGTCGACCACGAGTACCCGCTGCGCCACCGGTCACCTCCCCGCGGCCAGCCTAGCCAGGGCCGCCGACGGACCCGGAGGGGCAGACCTTGCGGTTCTCTTACGGCGCGGGGAAGGTCGGTCGGCGGCGACCCGTACGATGCTCCGGTGATTCTTCGGGGTACGGTCCGCGCCGATCGTCCGCTGGTGGTGCTCGCCGTCGGGGAGGAGGCCCGCTACCTACCGGACGAGCTGCCGGTGCTGCTCACCGGCATGGGCAAGGTCAACGCCGCCAGCGCGGTCGCGGCGGTGCTGGCCGCGGGGCCGCGTCCCAGCCTGCTGCTCAACCTGGGTACGGCCGGCGCGCTGCGCCCCGGCTGGACGGGTATCCACGAGATCGCCACCGTGCTCCAGCACGACCTGGACACGGCTCTGTTGCGTACCCTCACCGGTCAGACCTACGGCGCGCCGCTCGCGCTGGCCGCCGAGGGCGCGGTGCTGGCCACCGGCGACACCTTCGTGGCCGACGACGACGCGCGGGACCGGCTGGCGCAGCGCGCCGACCTGGTGGACATGGAGGGGTACGCGGTGGCCTGGGCCGCCGCGCAGGCCGGGGTGCCGTGTCGGCTCATCAAGCAGGTCAGTGACGAGGCGGGGGAGGGCGCGGCCCGGACGTGGCGGGAGTCGGTGGACGACTGTGCCCGCGACCTGGCCGAGTGGGTGGGCCGACACCTCGCCTGACCGGTGCCGGTCATCCGGCGCGCTTGCGAGGGCTGAGGCCTCGCGTGGTCTCCCGGTCGCCGGCACCGGGGGCCGCCACGTGCCCGGCCAGCGCGACGGCCACGATCGCGGTGACCAGCACCGGTGGCCAGCCGCCCGCCCAGGGCAGCACCAGCAGGGGCAGCAGTTGCGACGCCACCCGCCGCCACGGCACGCGGGCGGACAGCAGATAGGCGAACAGCGCTCGGCCGAGCACGAACAGCAGCGGCCCGCCGACGATCAGCATCAGCCACCGCACCGGGGTCGTGCCGGTCGGACGGTCGACGACCAGGTCGAAGGAGGCCGCCGAGAGGGCCACGCCGACCAGCAGCACGAGATGGGTGTACGGGGCGATCCGGGTGGATCGGCCGGGTACCGAGGCGGCCGCCGCCTCGAGCAACTGGCCGGCCCGGAAGACGTAGATCTGCCAGAGCAGCAGCATGATGGCGAACGCGCAGAGCAACGCGATGATCCGGGAGCGGTCGAACTCGCTGCGGCTGAGTTCCAGGGTGGGCACCAGGATGATGTCGCCGAGGGCCAGGATGACGAACTGCTGGTACCGCTCCCCGAGGTGCGCGGTGGTCCGGTCGTACTGGCCGAGCGGCACCCGGCCCAGCCACGGGGTGGGGTAGCGCGCCGCGGCCGCGAGCACGTCGATCGCGATCGCGATGGTCCAGATCCACCAGCGTTGCCTGTCGGCCGTCACACCGGCGATCCAGAGGACGCCGGACACCAGGAACCAGAACAGGAACCGGGTGGCCCGCGCCATGGCTGCCGGGTGCCGCTGCCGGTACAACGCGCTGACCAGGACGATGCCGCGTATCACGTGGGTGCCGACGTAGGCGAACGCGAAGGTCAGCGCCTGCGCCATGGTGAGCATCGGCAGCGATGCCGCCATCCCGACCGACCCGACCATGGCGACCATCAGGATCGCCTGGATCGGGCGCTGTTGTGGGTCGTAGAACTCGGTCGTGGTGGTGGTGACCGACCAGGTCCACCAGATGGCCGTGAGCATCAGGAGCACGCCCGCGCTGCGGGCCCAGGACTGCTGGTCGGCGAGCAGCTTCGAGGTCTGCGCGAGCGCGGCCACGAAGACCACGTCGAAGAGCAGTTCGAGCAGCGTCGCCCGGGTCGACCCGTCCGGCCGGCGTACCAGCGCCGCGGTGCCTCCGGTGGTCATGCCCGGCCTCCCGCCGTGTCTTGGAGGATTATCGGCGGCGGGGGCGCGGCGCGTCCCCGGATTGGCGATTCCCGCTGACCGGGGAAGAGGGCGACCGGAGGTTGCCACGCGGTCGTACCCGGGCGACGCTTGTCGACAATCCATATATTTCGATCTCCGTCGGAGGTTCGGATGCGTCGTACGCCGCTCGTCGCCCTCGTCCTGACCGCCCTCCTGCTCGTCGCGCCGGGCGCGGCGCAGGCGGCCCTTTCCGACCGTGCCGCGCCCGACGCGGCCGGCGTCCTGTCCGGGGTACGCACACCGGGCGTCGCCTGGGGTGTCGACCCGGCCAGCGGCCGGATGACCGTCACCGTCGACGACACGGTGGCGCCCGCCGAACTGGCGAGGCTGCGGGCGGTGACCGACCGCGCCGGTGCGCTGCTGCGTCGGACGCCCGGCGCGCTGCGCACCCTGATCGCCGCCGGCCAGGGCATCTACGGCGGCGGCAGCCGTTGCTCGCTGGGCGCGAACGTGCGCAGCGGCAGCACGTACTACGTGGTCACCGCCGGGCACTGCACCGCGACCGTCGGCACCTGGTACGCCGACAGCGCGCAGACCACCGTCCTGGGCACCCGTACCGGCACCAGCTACCCGGGCAACGACTACGGGCTGATCCGATACACGGGCCGGATCGCGCATCCGAGCGCCGTCTACACCTATCCCGGGCTGCTGGCGATCAACGGCCCCGGCACCGCGTACGTCGGTCAGGCGGTGTGCCGCAGCGGTTCCACCACCGGCGTGCGCTGCGGCACGGTCACCGCGCTCAACCAGACCGTCAACTACGCCACCGGCGTGGTGTACGGCCTGATTCGCACCAACATCTGCGCCGAGGCGGGGGACAGCGGCGGGCCGCTGTACGTGGCGTCCACCGGCACGATCATCGGCATCCTGTCCGGGGGCAGCGGCAACTGCACCTCCGGCGGGACGACCTACTACCAGCCGATCGCGGAGGTGTTGGCGGCGTACGGACTGACCCTGCCCTGATTGCCGTTGCGCTCTCCGCAACGGGTTGCCCACGTGGCACAACGCGCCTAGGCTCGGCGGGACCCCGGACCCCTCCCCGAGGACGTGCGCCGCCATGCCGAGCGAGCCCCGACCAGACCCCGCGACCACCTCGACCGGCCCGCCGCCGGCCGAGGTGGTCACGGTGGGCGAAACCATGGTGATGCTCTGCCCGCCCGTCGGTGAACCGCTGGAGCACGCCGAACGCGTCACCGTCTCCGTCGGCGGCGCGGAGTCCAACGTGGCCGGCTACCTGGCCCGACTCGGCCACCGGGCGACCTGGGTGAGCCGGGTCGGCGACGACCCCTTCGGCCGGTTGGTCGTCCGGCACGTGGCCGACACCGGCGTCGACGTCGACCTGGTGGCGGTGGACCCGGCCGCACCCACCGGCCTCTACGTCAAGGACCCCGGCCCCACGGCCACCGCCGTGCACTACTACCGGGCCGGCTCGGCCGCGTCCCGGATGGACGGCGACACGGTGGCCGACCCGCGGCTGGCCGGCGCGCGGGTGCTGCACCTGTCCGGCATCACCCCGGCGCTCTCGGCCTCCTGCCGGGCGCTGGTCGAGCGCGCGGTGACCGACCGACCGCTACCGGGCGCGCTGGTCAGCTTCGACGTCAACCACCGGGCCCGGCTCTGGCCCGCCGACCGGGCCGCGCCCGTGCTGCGCGACCTGGCCGACCGCAGCGACCTGGTCTTCGTCGGGCAGGACGAGGCGTACGCCCTCTGGGGCACGAGTGACCCGGCCGCCGTTCGCCGACTGCTGCCCGGTCCACAGGCGGTGGTCGTCAAGGACGGCGCGGTCTGCGCCACAGTCTTGGTCCGCGACGCCGAGCCGGTCGTCGTACCGGCCCCCCGCGTGTCGGTGGTGGAGCCGGTGGGCGCCGGTGACGCCTTCGCCGCCGGCTACCTGGCCGGGCTGCTGCGCGACCTCGACCCGACGCGACGGCTGCGCCTCGGTCACCTCGTCGCCGCGCAGGCGCTGGGCAGCACCGGTGACAGCGCGCCGGTACCACCGTGGTCGTGGTTCGAGCGGCTGCTCGACGGCCCCTGGTCGCCCCCGGACCTGACCGCCGCGCGAGCAGAGGGCTGAGCGGTGTCCGAGGGTGTCGACCGGGCGATGCGCGTGCTCGAACTCCTGGCCCGCGAGCCGGCGCAGCTCGGCGGCGTGGCCACCCACCTGGGCGTGCACAAGTCCACCGCGCTGCGGCTGCTACAGACGCTCGAGGCGGGTGGCTTCGCGCGTCGCGCCGACGGCGGCTGGACGGTGGGCCTGCGGCTGATCGACCTCGCCCAGCAGGCCCTGGACTCCCTGGACGTCCGCGCGGTGGCCCGCCCCCACCTGGCGGCGCTGGGCCGCGACTGCGGGCACACCATCCACCTCGCCCAGGTGGTCGACGACGACCTCGTCTACGTGGACAAGATCGAGGCCCGGGGCCAGGTACGCATGTACTCCCGGATCGGCCGCACCGCGCCGCTGCACGCCAGTGGGGTGGGCAAGGTGGTGCTCGCGTACGGTCCGGCGTCCCGGGTGGACCTGTTGCTCGACGGCGGCGCGCTGCCGGCGTACACCCCGGCCACCATCTGCGACCCGGCGGCGCTGCGCGCGGAACTGGCGGCTGTCGTGGCGCGGGGCTGGGCCGCCGACGACGGCGAGTTCGAGCCGCTGATCACCTGTGTGGCCGCGCCGGTCCGGCAGGCCGACGGCGCGGTCACGGCCGCGGTGTCGGTGACCGCGCCGACGGTGGTGGCCACCCTCGCCGACCTGCGCGCCCTACTACCCCGACTGCTGGCCACCACCCAGCAGATCTCCCGCGACCTCGGATGGAGTGGCCCATGACCACAACGGACTTCGCGCACATCTTCGGCGGTGCCCGGGTAATGGCGATCCTGCGCGGCCTGCCGGTCGCCGAGACGGTCCGGCTCGCCGAGCGTGCCTGGGACCTCGGCATCGAGGTGGTGGAGGTGCCGGTCGCCACCGCCGACGCGGTGCCCGCCCTGCGCGCCGCCGTCGAGGCGGGTGCCGCGCGGGGCCGGATCGTCGGCGCCGGCACGGTCCTCGACGACGAGACGGTCACGGCGGCCGCCGACGCGGGCGCCGCGTTCACCGTCGCGCCCGGCCTGGACCTCGCGGTGGCCGACGCCGCCGCCGCGCGCGGTCTGCCGCACCTGCCCGGCGTGGCCACCCCCACCGAGGCGCAGGCGGCGCTGCGGCACGGACTCACCTGGCTCAAGGCGTTCCCCGCGATCTCCCTCGGCCCGGCCTGGTTCAAGGCCATGGCCGGCCCCTTCCCGCAACTGAGCTTCGTCGCCACCGGTGGCCTCGACGCCACCAACGCCAAGTCCTTCTTGGACGCCGGCGTCCGAGTGGCAGCAGTCGGCTCAGCTCTGTCAGACCCCACCCAGCTGGACCACCTGGCCAAACTGACAACCCACCCCTGACCCCCGGCCCTCCACGCGGCGATCTTGCAGTCTCTGTCCCGACGAAAGTCGTGAATCGGGGCGCATCGGCGACAGTAAGTGCAAGATCGGCGCCGGAGGAGGGTGGCGGTTGGGGGTGGCGGGTTTGTGCCATGGCGTGAACGCGCCGGGGTGGGCGGGGTGGGACAGCCGGGCGTTGCCTTGATGCTGTGCTGCGTACCGCTCCTCGACACAAAGAGGTCATCGTGGCTCTGTCTCCCAGGCGTCGCCGATCCGGGCTGATCGCCCTCGGTACCGCCCTCGCTCTGACCGCCGGGTTCACCCCACCCGGTACGGGGGCGTCCGCCGCCCCGCCCGGCAACCCCACCCGCCCGACCGGCCAGCCGCCCGCCGCCCCGGGTCGAGCGTCGACCGTCACCCTGATCACCGGGGACGTCGTCACGGTCACCACGGCCGCCGACGGCAGCACCGTCTCGGCCGTTCGCCGGCCCGACGGCAGCACGCCGACCTTCCACCGCACGGTGCTCGACGGCGACACCTACGTCTACCCGGACGCCGCGCTGCCGTACGTCACCGGTGGCCTGTTGGACCGCCGGCTGTTCAACGTCACCGACCTGATCGCCGACGGGTACGACGACGCGCACGTCAACGGGCTGCCGCTGATCGTCACCCTCACCGACGCCGCGGCCCGCGCCCGTACCCGTCCCACCGTGGACGGGTCCGAGCTGGTGCGGCCCCTGGACAGCGTGCGGGGCGCGGCACTGAACCGCCCGCGCGAGAGCGCCGAGAAGTTCTGGGGCGCACTGACCGGCGGAACGGCCCGCCGGACCGGCGACACACCGAACCTCGCGGGCGGCATCGCCAAGGTCTGGCTGGACGGCCGGGTACACGGTGACCTCGCCGAGTCCACCGCGCAGATCGGCGCGCCGAAGCTGTGGGCCGAGGGGAACACCGCCGCGGGTGTCGACGTCGCGGTCCTCGACTCGGGGGCGGACGCCGAGCACCCGGACCTCGCCGGCCAGATCGCCGGGTCCAGCAGCTTCGTGCCGAGCGAGCCCGACATCCTCGACTACAAGGGCCACGGCACGCACGTCGCCTCCACGATCGCCGGTAGCGGCGCCGCGTCCGGTGGCGTCGAGCGGGGCGTCGCCCCCGGCGCGCGGCTACACGTCGGCAAGGTGCTCAACAGCGAGGGCAGCGGGCAGGACTCGTGGATCATCGCCGGCATGGAGTGGGCGGCCCGGGAGCAGAAGGCCCGGGTCATCAGCATGAGCCTGGGCGGTGAGGCCACCGACGGCAGCGACCCGATGAGCCAGGCCGTGGACCGGCTCAGCGCCGAGACGGGCGCGCTCTTCGTGATCGCCGCCGGCAACAGCGGCCCGGCGACCATCGGCAGCCCCGGCGCGGCGAACTCCGCGCTCACCGTGGGCGCCGTCGACTCGACCGACCACCTCGCCGACTTCTCCAGCCAGGGCCCACGCGCCGGCGACGGTGGGCTCAAGCCCGAGATCACCGCGCCGGGCGTGGACATCCTGGCCGCCCGCTCGCACCTGGTGCGCGGCGGCTCCGGCGACTACACGCTGATGAGCGGCACCTCGATGGCGACTCCGCACGTGGCCGGCACGGCCGCGCTGGTCGCCGCCGCGCACCCGGACTGGACCGGTCAGCGCATCAAGGAGGCGCTGGTCAGCACCGTAAAGGCCACCCCCGGCTACACCCCGTACCAGGCCGGGGCCGGGCGGGTGGACGCCGTCGCCGCCGTACACGCCACGGTCTTCGCCACCCCGAGCGCCTACTCCGGCTTCCAGGGCTGGCCGCAGCAGCCCGGCGGGACAGTCGACCGGACGGTCACCTACACCAACACCGGGAACGCCCCGGTCACCCTGAAGCTGGCCATCGACGCGCCGAGCGCACCGGGCGGCCTGTTCGCGCTCTCCGCCGACACGGTCACCGTGCCCGCGAACGGCACCGCCACCGTCACCCTCACCGCCGCGTACGACAAGTTGCCGGTGGAGAAGCAGGTCAGCGGCGTGATCGTCGCGACGGACGACGCCGGTACGGTCCGCGGTCGCACCCTGATCGGAGCGGGCAAGGAGGGTCAGCGGCAGAACCTGACGCTGGTCGCGAAGGACCGCGACGGCAAGCCGCTCGCCGGCAAGGTCCTGCTCACCACCGACGGCCTGTTCACCGCCGTCGACCTGCCCGAGAGCGGCACCGCGACGCTGCGGCTGCCGGTGGCGAGCTGGTCCGGTTGGCTCACCGCCGACGTGCGCGGGGTGACCGGGCCGCGCTCCAAGGGCATGGCGATGCTCAGCTTCGTCGACGTCGACCTGAGCGCCGACCGCACGGTCACCCTGGACGCGCGCAAGGCCCGGCAGGTACGGGCCGAGGTGCCGCAGGAGGCGACCGCCACCTCGCTGCGGATGGACATCCACCGCTCCACCGGCGACAGTCTCACCGAGAGTCAGGTGCTGCCCGACGACTCGTACGACAGCATGTGGGCGTTGCCGACGAGCCCCGCGGTGACCGACGGCGAGTTCGAGTTCGGCGCGCGGTGGCGGCTGGAACAGCCGGTGCTGACCGTGGCGGCCGACGGCCGGTCGTACGACGATCTGCGGGTGAAGCGCTCGACCCCGGCGTTGCCGGCGGGGCGTCGCCAGCTCGACGCGGTCTACGTCGCCGACGCGTCGGCGGCCGGGCTGGCGAAGCGGCCGGTCCGGGACCGGGCCGTGGTGGTCCGGCGCAGCGACACCGTGGACGTCGCCACGCAGGCGCAGGCCGCCGCGGCGGCCGGGGCCAAGCTGCTGCTGGTGGTCAACGACGGCGTCGGCCGGCTCCAGCCGTGGGACGAGCCGATGTGGGGCCCGGACAGCCCTGCCCCGCTGACCGTGGCGACCCTCACCGCCGACGAGGGTGACCAGCTCGTCGCCGCGCTGGAGCGCGGCCCGGTGCGGCTGACCGTCGAGTCGCACCCGGAGACGACCTACCTGTACGACGTGGCACACCACTGGTCCGGCGCGGTGCCGGCCGACCCCACCTACCGGGTGACGAAGCGGCAGCTGGCCCGGGTGGACGTGGAGTTCCGCAACTACCGGCAGGGCCGGGCGCTGGAGTTCCGTAACGACATCTGGCGGGGCTGGGCGTCGGGCAACCAGGAGCCCGCACCGGCGCAGGGTCGGCGTACCGACTGGGTGAGCGCCGACCAGCGCTGGCTCGACGACGCGTTCATCCCCGGGGAGACCGGGCAGCACCCGATGGCGGTGGCCACCTACGCGGCGAACAAGCCGAGCACGGTCACCTGGTTCGGGCCCATCCAACGCCCCCGCATGGGCGGGAGCTACGTGCCCGTGCGCTACCTGGACACCCTGTATCTGCCCGCGCCCGGGTGGGGTGACGGCGACGGGCACATCGGTGAGGCGTACGCCAACTACGACATGGTCAACCGGACCACGCTCTACCAGGGGGAGAGGGAGCTGAACTGGGGCAACGCCGAGTACCTCCAGGTGGGCGGCCTGGCGGCGCAGCGCCTGCCGTACCGCCTGGTGGTGGAGAACGACCGGGCCGCCTGGACCAACCCGTACTCCCGGCAGACCCGCACCGAGTGGGGCTTCAGCTCGGCGGCCACCGGCGCGGAGTCGTCCGAGGTGCTGCCCATGATCCAGCTCGACTACCGGGTGGCCATCGACCGCGACGGTACGGCGTCGCGGCGGGCGCCGCTCACCGTGGTGGCCTCCCAGCTGCCCGGTGTCACGGCCACGGTCGGCGCGGTGACCGTCGAGGTGTCCTACGACGACGGCACGACCTGGCAGAAGCCGCGCCTCACCCGGCACGGTGACGGCTGGCGTACCGCGCTGGACGCGCCGACGAAGGCCCGTTTCGTGAGCCTGCGGACGACCGCGCGCGACGCGGCCGGCAACACCGTGAGCCAGAGCATCACGAGGGCGTTCGGCCTGCGCTAGAAACGATCGGCCGCCGGTCGGGGTGCGCGCACCCCGACCGGCGGCCGTCGCGATCACGGGAATCAGCCGGTGGCGCGGCCGGCGCTCTCCGGCCGGTCGAGGAAGTACAGCCGCGCCCGCTTCTCCGGCAGCTCGATCTCCGGGCCGGGCCGGAAGCCGCTGCGCAGCAGCCGCCGGTGCATCCGGTCGTTGCGCACGTCCGGCTCCATGACGATCCGCAGCCGTCCCGGGTCGGCGAGGACGAACGCCAGGATCGCGCCGAACAGGGCGCCCGTGAAGCCCGGCTCGGCGGTCACCGGGGGCGCCACCAGCAGGTGGACGCCGATGTCGCCCGGGCGCACCTCGTAGTGCTCGCCGACCGGGTCGGCCCCGGGCTCGTACGTCTGCGCCAGCGCCGCCGGCACGCCGTCGCGGTGCACCAGGTACGCGTGGTGGGTGGTCAGTGAATCCAGGTACGCGTAGATCTCGCGGACCCGCTCGCGGCTGGCCCCGCGCATCCCCCAGAACCGGGCCCGGTCCATCGTGACCCAACCGTGCAGCAGGTCGGCGTCGTCGTCGGGGCGTACCGGTGCGATGGTGACGACGCCGAACCCGGGCACGTCACGTCGGTGGTGCGGTCGGTCAGTGCTCATCCGGCTCCTCGGTGAGGCGGTCCCAGTCGGTGGTCACCGGCAGCAGGTCGCCGGTCAGCCACGCGGACCGCTGGTCGTCGTGGTGCGCGTCGCCGGGCACCCCGCTCGCGCCGGACGGGACCACCCACCGGCTGTCGTGGCGCCGGGCCAGGTCCCAGACGTACCGCGCGGCCGGCCCCCGGAAGCACCCGTGGGTGACCCCCGGCACGCTCGACGTGGCCAGCACGCAGTCGTGGTCGCCGTGCAGGCGCGGCCCGGGCGGGGCGTCCGGGTCGGGCAGGGCCCGCCAGGCCGTCAGCCGGTGCAGGTCACCCCAGCGCACCGTGCCGTCCGTCGCGGCCGCGACCTCCTCGGCCGCCGCGCGCACCACCGCCGCGACGTCCACGCCGGGCAGCGGGGCCGTGCCGAGCAGGTGCTCCAGCGCGTAACCGACCCGCGGCGTCAGCGCCAACCAGGGCGCGAACACCTCGGGGTACGCGGCCAGCGCGGCCAGCGCGGCCAGCGCCGGATGGTCGGCGATCCGGCGTACGACGGCGGCGCGCAGCAGGGCGAAGTCGGCGGCGTCGACGCTGTCGGCGTCCATCCGCCGGTCCCAGCGCCGCAGCCGGTCGCGCAGCGCGGCGGCGGCCTCACCGAGCCCGGTCACCGCGTCGAGCACCCCCAGCAGTGCCCCGGCCGACCCGAGGTATGTGTCGGTGTGGATCGCGGCCAGGTCGTCGACGGTGTGGTCCCGGCCGGCGTCCAGCAGGTCGGCGATGCGCCGCGCCCGGTGCGGTGGCGCGAACTCGACGCCGAGCGGCGCGGACAGCCCGCGCTCGTTGGCCATCACCGCCCGGCCGGTCACCTCGGCCCGGGGCATCGGCGCGTACCAGCCCTGCCAGGCGTACGCGGTCTCCCACGCCGGGACGGGCCGCCGGCCGTTGTCCGGGTGCCGCACGGGCACGGCACCGGCGACCCGGTGCAGCAGGCCCCCGGCGGTGTCGGCCGCCTGCACCACGTTGACGGGCTCCACCCAGTGCCGCAGGGCGGCATCCACATCGGACACGTCGCGGGCCCGCAGCAGCTCCGGTATCGCCGCGAAGCCCAGCTCACCGGTGACCCGGGGCGGATAGCGCAGGCTCAGCGCCGTCTCGTCGTCCGGTCCGCCGGCGATCACCGGGCCCCGGTCGGTCTCGACGATCTCCACCTCGACCGGGTCCGCGCCGGCCACCTCGACGGTCTCGACGTGGACGGACGCCTCCCGCCAGCCGTCCGGGCCGAGTGCCCGTACGCCGCCGTCGTGCCGGCGCAGCCGCTCGACGTAGACGTCCTGGTAGTCGGCCATCGCGTTGGTGATCGCCCAGGCGACCGGGCCGGTGTGGCCGAAGTGCGCGATGCCCGGCACGCCCGGCACGGCCAGGCCGACCACGTCGTACTCCGGGCAGGCCAGCCGGATCTGCTGGTAGACGCCCGGGTCCTCCAGGATCCGGTGCGGGTCGCCGGCCAGCAGCGCCGCGCCGCTGGCGGTGCGGGAACCGGCGAGCAGCCACCCGTTGCTGCCGGCGACGGCCGGCCCGTCGGTGGCGAACGCGTCGACCGCCGCCGGGCCGAGGGTCCGCGCGACGTGTTCGCGCCAGAGCTTGCCCGGGAACCCCGCGAACAGGATGTGGTGCCCGAGCCACACCGCGAGCGGCGTCCACGGCTCCCACCGGCCCGGGGTGAGCCCGACGGCGGCGAACTCCGGCGCGCGGGCCGCCCCGGCGGCGAGGCCGGCGTTCACCCCGGCCACGTACGCGCCCACCCACTCGGCGGTTGCCGCGTCCAGGTTGGCGTGGCAGCGGCGGGCGGTGTCGTCCAGCCGGACCTGCCGGGCGAAGCGGTCCCAGCCCAGCGCGTCGACGCCGAGGAAGGCGGCGCTGGTGCCCTGCGACCGGTGCCGCTCCACCTCGATCTGCCACGCCCGGTCGTACGCGGTCACCCGGCCCTGCGCCGCGGCCAGGGCGAGCGGATCGTCGGCGCGGACGTGCGGCACGCCCCACGGGTCGCGGAACCGTCGGGCCGTCATGCCGGCTCGGCCGCGCGTCGGCGGGCGGCCGGTACGACCAGCGGGGTGCCGGTCTCCGGGTCGTCGATCACCCGGCAGGGCAGCCCGAACACCTCGGCGACCAGGTCGGCGGTCACCACCTCGCGCGGGTCACCGGAGGCCACCACCCGACCGTCGCGCATGGCGATGAGGTGGGTGGCGTACCGGGCGGCGTGGTTGAGGTCGTGCAGCACCGCGACCAGCGTACGGCCCTGCTCCTCGTGCAGCCGGGCGCAGAGGTCGAGGATGTCGATCTGGTGGGCGATGTCGAGGTAGGTGGTCGGCTCGTCGAGCAGCAGCAGCGGCGTCTGCTGCGCCAGCGCCATCGCGATCCAGACGCGCTGCCGTTGGCCGCCGGACAGCTCGTCCACCGGCCGGTCGGCGAGGTCGGCGACCCCGGTCGCGGCCATCGACTCGTCGACGATCCGCTCGTCCTCGCGCGACCACTGCCGCAGCAGCCCCTGGTGCGGGTAGCGACCCCGGGCGACCAGCTCGGCCACGCCGATCCCGTCCGGCGCGATGGACGTCTGGGGTAGCAGGCCGAGGGTGCGGGCGACCGAGCGGGCGCTCTGCTGGTGGATGTCCCGGCCGTCCAGCAGCACCGCGCCCGCGCTCGGGCGCAGCATCCGGGACAGCGCGCGCAGCAGCGTCGACTTGCCGCACGCGTTCGGGCCGATGATCACCGTGAACGACCCGTCGGGCACCGCGACGGTGAGGTTCTCGGAGATGGTGCGCCGGTCGTAGGCGAGGGTCAGCGCGCTGCCGCCGAGGCGGGAGGTCATGGGTGCTCCTTGTTCCGAGGTGGTCACAGCCGGCCCGCCCGGCGTTCGACGGCCAGCAGCCAGACCAGGTAGCCGCCGCCGAGCACGCCGGTCACCACGCCGACCGGAAGCTGGTGCCCGGCGAACGCGCGTTGGGCCACCAGGTCGGCGCCGACCAGCAGGGCCGCGCCGACCGCCATCGAGGGCAGCAGGTTCGGTCCGGGCGCGCGGGTCAGCCGCTTCGCGACGTGCGGCGCGACGAGCGCCACGAACGACACCGGGCCGGCCGCCGCCGCCGCGAACGAGACGAGCAGCACCGCCGCGGCGAGCAGCACCAGGCGTACCCGGCGGACCGGCACGCCGAGCGCGCTGGCGGTGTCGTCGCCCAGCTCCATCATCCGCAGCGCCGGGGCGCAGCCGACGAGCACCAGCGGCGCGAGCACGGCGGTGACGGCCAGCAGCGGCCCGGCGTTGGCCCAGCCCCGCCCGTCCAGGCTGCCGGTGAGCCAGAGCACCGCGCGGGCGGCGTCCATCAGCGGCGCGCGGGTCAGCAGGTAGCCGTTGACGCCGGTGAGGATCGCGGCCACGCCGATGCCGACCAGGACGAGGCGATAGCCGTGCACGCCCCGCCGCCAGGCGAGCGCGTAGATGACCAGGCCGGTGACGAGCCCGCCGACGACCGCCGCGCCGGCCAGGGCCAGGCTCCCGCCACCCACGACGACCACCACCAGCGCGCCGGTCGACGCCCCCTGGGTGAAGCCCAGGATGTCCGGGCTGCCCAGCGGGTTGCGGACCAGTGACTGGAACAGCGTGCCGCCCAGCGCCAGCGCGGCGCCGACCAGCAGGGCGGTGACCAACCGGGGTAGGCGCAGCTCGGTCACGATGAACTGCTCCGCCGCGCTGCCGCCGCCGGTCAGGGCGCGCAGCACGTCGGCGGGGCCCATCGGGTAGTCGCCGCTGCCCATCGCGACCAGCGAGAGCCCGGCGGCGAGCAGCGTCGCGCCGAGACCGACGGCCAGGGCGCGGGGGCGGAACCGCACCGACAACCCCCCGGGGGTACGGACGACCGCGCTCATGGGGCTACCTCAGTTCGCGACTGCGGGGCTCGCAAACCCGGCTCACTCCTCGCGCTCATGGGTGGGCCACCCGGGAGCGGCTGACCAGCCAGAGGAAGAGCGGGCCGCCCAGCACGGCGGTGACCATGCCGACCTGGAGTTCACCGGGTCGCCCGAGCAGCCGGCCCAGCACGTCGGCGCCGAGCAGCAGGACCGGCGCGAGCACCGCGCAGTACGGCAGCAGCCAGCGCAGGTCGGGTCCGGTCAGCGCGCGGACCAGGTGGGGCACGAGCAGTCCGACGAAGACGATGGGTCCGCAGGCGGCGGTCGCCGCGCCGCAGAGCAGGGTGACCGCGACGATCACGGCGGCCCGGATCAGGGCCGGTCGGGCGCCCAGCGCCCGGGCCGCGTCGTCGCCGAGCGCGAGGGCGTTCAGCGGACGGGCCGCGCCGAGGGCGACCAGCAGGCCGACCAGGATGAACGGCGTCACCCGGGCCACCGTCGCGGCGTCCGCGCTGGCCAGCGAGCCGACCGTCCAGAACCGCAGCCGGTCCAGGGAGGCGGTGTCCAGCAGCATGACCGCGCTCACGAACGAGTAGAGGGTGGCGTTGAGCGCCGCGCCGGCCAGCGCGAGGCGGGCCGGGGTGGCGCCCCGTCCGCCGCCGACGGCGTAGACCAGCGCGGTGACCAGGGCCGCGCCGAGCAGCGCGAACCAGACGTACCCGCCGATGGCCGTGACGCCCAGGAAGGCGGCGGCGGTGGCCACGGCGGCGGACGCCCCGGCGTTGATGCCGAGCAGCCCGGGGTCGGCCAGGGGGTTGCGGGTGAGCGCCTGCATCACGGCGCCGGCCACGCCGAGCGCCGTGCCGGCGAGCAGCCCGAGCAGGGTGCGGGGCAGCCGCATCCGGTGCACCACGGCGTACTCGGTGGCGTCGCGGTGCAGCAGCCCGGACCAGACGTCGGCGAGCGGCAGCGACTTCGCGCCGACCGCGATGCTGAGCACCAGGATCACGCCGAGCAGCGCCACGGCGGCGAGCAGGCCAGCGGCGCGGGTCGCCCGGCGTCGCTTCGGTGCGGGGGCCGTCGGCGCGTTCGACACGGGTGGTGTCGGGGCGGTGACGGTGGGTGTGGCGTCCAGTGTGGGCTCCGGGGTGTGGCGACACGGCGAACCGCTGTTGACAACGAGCGAGGTTAGGCTAACCTAACCCCGCTGTCCCGGTCGACCCCGGCCTTCCTTTGATCGAAAGACGACACCATGCCCGATGCACTGTCCGCCCGTCGCCTCTCCCGTCGTGGTCTGCTGGCCGCTGGCGGCGCCGCCACGCTGGCCGCGCTGCTCGCCGGCTGCGGCACGGACGACACCGCCAAATCTTCGGGCAGCGACAACGCCGCCGGCCCCTGGTCGTTCACCGACGATCGCAACAAGAAGGTCGAGGCGGGGGCCCGTCCGGCGCGCGTGGTGGCCTTCACGGGCGTCGCGGCAGCCTTGGTCGATTTCGGTCTCGACAAGCAGCTCGTCGGCGTGTTCGGCGAGACCAAGCGAGCCGACGGCACGAAGGACCCGCAGGCCGGCGACCTGAACGTCGAGGGCGTCGAGATCCTCGGCAACGTCTGGGGCGAGTTCAGCCTGGAGAAGTACGCCGCCCTGCGCCCCGAGCTGCTGGTCACGCACATGTACGACCCGGACGCCCTCTGGTACGTGCCGGACGAGAGCAAGGACAAGATCCTGCCGCTCGCGCCCAGCGTGGCGATCACCACCGCGCGGGTGCCGATGACCAAGCCCATCGAGCGGTACGCGGCGCTCGCGGAGTCGCTCGGCGCCGACCTCACCGCCAAGAAGGTCACCGACGCGAAGACCCGCTTCGACGCCGCCGCCGACGCCGTCCGGCAGGCCGTCAAGGCCAACCCGGGCATCCGGGTGATGGCCTGCTCGGGCAGCCCCGACCTGTTCTACGTCTCCAACCCCAAGGTCAGCACCGACCTGATGTACTTCGCCGAGCTGGGCGTCGACATCGTGGTGCCGACCAAGCTCGAAGCCGGCGACTACTTCGAGGCGTTGAGCTGGGAGAACGCCGGCAAGTTCCCCGCCGACCTGATCCTGCTGGACAACCGCAGCACCGCGTTGCAGCCCAAGGACCTCGCCGCCAAGCCGACCTGGGCGCAGCTGCCCGCCGTGCGGGCCAACCAGGTGACGCCGTGGGACGCGGTGCCCCGCTTCTCGTACGCCGGGGCCGCGCCGCTGCTGGAGAACCTGGCCACCGCCATCCGGAACGCCAAGAAGGTCGGCTGACGCCATGAGCACGAGCACCGTCGAACCCGTCGCCCTGCAGTACCGCTTCTTCGCCGCGCACGTCGTGCGGGCCCGTCAGGTGGGGGCCTCGCTGATCCGGGTCACCTTCGGCGGCGCGGAGCTGGTCGACTTCGCCGGCGGCGGACGGGACCAGAGCGTGTCGCTGTTCCTGCCGCACCCGGGTCAGGACGCCCCGGTCGTCCCGGTCGAGCGCGGCGAGGACTGGTTCGGCGCCTGGCGTGCCCTTCCGTCGGACGTCCGCGCGGTCATGCGCTCGTACACCATCCGGGAGCACCGCCCGGCGGTCGGCGAGGTGGACATCGACTTCGTCGGCCACGGCGGCACCGGTCCCGCCTCGCGGTGGGCCAGCCTGGCGGTGGCCGGTGACCGGGTGCTGCTGCTCGGCCCGGCCGTGTACGACAACCGCAGCGTCTGCTTCCGGCCGCCGGACGACACCGACCTCGTGGTGCTGGCCGCCGACGAGACCGCGCTGCCGGCCACCGCCGGGATCCTGGCCTGGCTGCCCGCCGGCACCCGGGTCCGCGCCTGGATCGAGGTCCCGGACGCGGCGGACATCACCGAGCTGCCCACCGACGCCGACGCGGAGATCCGCTGGATCGTGCGCGGCAGCACCGCCCCCGGAAGTGACCTGCTGGTCAGCGCGCTGCGCGCCGCCCGGCTGCCGGCCGGCAACCCGTACACCTGGATCGCCGGCGAGTCCGGCGTGGTGCGGGCGCTACGCCGGCACCTGGTCGGCGAGCGCGGCTTCGACCGTCGACGGGTGACCTTCGCCGGCTACTGGCGGCGCGGCATGTCCGAGGAGGACGTGCGCGCCGAGGCGCTGGCCGGCGCCACCGCCTGACCGGCGATCCCACCAGAGGGCAGCACGGCCCCCGGCGCGCGCACGCGCCGGGGGAGGGTTCCGGCTGCCCATCGTCAGAACGTGGAAGGACATCCGTGACCGTGCCGACGTACCCCGCCGAGACCGACCCGAGCAGCGCACCGGGCGCTCCACCACCGGCCGGAGCGCCCACCGGGGCCCGCGCCCACCTGCTGCACGACGGGTCCGTCGAGCAGTACCGGCGCGCGATCGCCGACGGCGTCGACCGGGTCGTCCGGCGGGTCGCCGCGGTGGAGCGGCCCAGCACCGGAATCACGCCGGCCGAACTGGCCCCCCTCGTCGACGGCGTCGACCTGGACCGGCCGCTGGGCGATGCCGGCGCGGCGTTGGACGAGCTGGAGGACGTCTACCTGCGCGACGCCGTCTGGTTTCACCACCCCCGCTACCTGGCCCACCTCAACTGCCCCGTGGTCATCCCGGCGCTGCTCGGCGAGGCGGTGCTCAGCGCGGTCAACTCCTCCCTGGACACCTGGGACCAGAGTGCCGGCGCCACGCTCATCGAGCGCCGACTGATCGACTGGACCGCCGCCCGGATCGGCCTCGGTCCGGACGCCGACGGGGTGTTCACCAGCGGGGGCAGCCAGTCCAACCTCCAGGCGCTGCTGCTGGCCCGGGAGGAGGCGTGCGCCGCCGCGACCACCCCGGCGGCACGCCTGGACCTGCTGCCCCGCCTGCGCGTGCTCACCTCCGTGGCCGGGCATTTCAGCGTCCAGAAGTCCGCCAAGCTCCTCGGCCTCGCCCCGGACGCGGTGATCGCGGTGCCCACCGACGCGCGGCGACGCATCCGGCCCGCCGCCGTCCGCGAGGAGATCGCCCGCTGCCGGGCGGCCGGACTGGTCCCGATGGCCGTCGTCGGCACCGCCGGCACCACCGACTTCGGCTCCATCGACCCGCTCGCCGACCTCGCCGAGGTCTGCGCGGCGACCGGCGTCTGGCTGCACGTCGACGCCGCGTACGGCTGCGGACTGCTCGTCTCGCCGACGCGCCGACACCTGCTCGACGGCATCGAACGCGCCGACTCGGTGACCGTCGACTACCACAAGTCGTTCTTCCAGCCGGTCAGTTCGAGTGCCCTGCTGGTCCGCGACCGGCGGATGCTGCGGCACGCCACCTACCACGCCGACTACCTCAACCCGGCCCGGATGGTGGAGCAGCAGATCCCCAACCAGGTCGACAAGAGCCTGCAGACCACCCGCCGCTTCGACGCGCTGAAGCTGTGGCTGACCCTGCGGGTGATGGGCCCGGACGCGCTCGGTGAACTCTTCGACGAGGTGGTCGACGCCGCGGCGGACGCCTGGCAACTCGTCAGCGAGGACCCCCGTTTCGAGGTGGTGACGCGCTCGCAGTTGAGCACCGTGGTCTTCCGCTACCTACCCACCGGACCGGGCCGTGAGCTGGCCGACGCCGCGAACCTGTACGCCCGCGAGGCGCTGGCCGCCTCCGGCCTGGCCGTGGTCGCCGGCACCCGGGTCGACGGTCGGCACTTCCTCAAGTTCACGCTGCTGAATCCGGCCACCACCGTCGACGACGTCGGCCACGTGCTCGAACTGATCGCCGGACACGCCGGACGGTACGTGCGCGACGCCGTCGCGGCCGACCTGACCTGCCCCGTCGGCTGACCCCGAACCCCGCCTGGAGAAGAAGATGTCCACCCACGACTTCGTCGCCGTCGGGCTCGGTCCGTACAACCTGGGCCTGGCCTGTCTCACCGCGCCGATCGACGAGCTGGACGGGGTGTTCCTGGAGGCCCGGCCCAGCCTCGCCTGGCACCCCGGCATGCTGCTGGAGTCGGCCCGGTTGCAGACCCCGTTCATCGCCGACCTGGTCAGCCTCGCCGACCCGACCTCCCCGTACTCGTTCCTCAACTACCTCAAGGAGATCGGCCGGCTCTACCCGTTCTACATCCGGGAGAGTTTCTACCCGCTGCGCAGCGAGTACGACGCGTACTGCCGGTGGGCGGCGGCGAAGCTGCCGCACCTGCGCTTCGGTCAGACGGTGACCGCCGTGGAGTACGACGACGCCGACGAGCGGTACGTGGTGCGGGCCACCGCCGGCGGGTCGGAGATCGTCGAGTACCGCGCCCGGCACCTGGTGCTCGGCACCGGCACGCCGCCGCATCTGCCGGCCGCCGTCGCCGGGCTCGCCGGGGACGCCGTGCACAACTCGCGCTACCTGGAGCACCGGGACGCGCTGCGGTCCAAGCGCAGCATCACGGTGGTGGGCAGCGGGCAGAGCGCCGCCGAGATCTACCACGACCTGCTCGGCGACATCGGCCGGTACGGCTACCAGCTCAACTGGGTCACCCGCTCACCCCGGTTCTTCCCGCTCGAATACACGAAGCTGACGTTGGAGATGACCTCACCGGACTACGTGGACTACTTCCACGCGCTGCCGGAGCAGACCCGCTACCGGCTGGAAGCGGAGCAGAAGGGCCTGTTCAAGGGGATCAACTCCGACCTGATCAACGACATCTTCGACCTGCTCTACGCGCACAGCGTCGACGGGCCGGTGAACACCCGGCTGATCACCAACACCGAGCTGGTGGACGCCGCGCACCACGACGGGGAGTACACGCTCGGCCTGCGGCATGTGGAGCAGGGGCGCGATGTCACCCTGCGCACCGAGGGGCTGGTCCTGGCCACCGGCTACCACTACCGGGTGCCGACGTTCCTCGAACCGGTGCGCGACCGGATCCGCTGGGACGCGCACGGTCGCTTCGACGTGGCCCGTAACTACAGCATCGACCACGACGGGCGGGGCATCTTCCTGCAGAACGCGGGCACCCACACGCACAGCATCACCTCACCCGACCTGGGCATGGGCGCGTACCGCAACTCCTGGATCATCCGGGAGCTGCTCGGCCGGGAGCACTACCCGATCGAAAAGAGCATCACCTTCCAGGAGTTCGGGGTGGTGTCGTGAGTGTGGTCTTCACCCGCGTCGACGACCGGCTCGGGGAGTTCGCCCTGCGTACCCTCGATCCGCAGGCCGACGCCGCGCTGCTGCACGGCTGGGTGACCCACCCGAGGTCGGCGTTCTGGCTGCTGCAGGACGCCGACGAGGCGCAGGTCGTCGAGGAGTACCGGCGCATCGCCGCGCACCCGCACCACGACGCGTACCTCGGTCTGTGGCGCGGACGCCCGGCCTTCCTGGCCGAGCGCTACGACCCGGCCCACGTGGATCTGGTCGGCCGGTACGAGAACCGGCCCGGCGACGTGGGCATGCACTTCCTGTGCGCGCCCCCCGGCACGCCGGTGCACGGCTTCACCCGCGCGGTGATCCGTACCGTCATGGCCTGGCTCTTCGCCGACCCGGCGACCGTGCGCGTGGTGGTCGAGCCGGACGTGCGCAACACGGCGGTGCACGCGCTGAACGCCGCCGTCGGGTTCGAGGTCGTCGGCGCGATCACCATGCCGGAGAAGGAGGCGCTGCTCAGCGTCTGCACCCGCGCCCAGTTCCAGGCCGCCACCGAGCCGGCCGCCGCCACCGCAGGAGAAGGAGCCCTGGCGTGACCACCACCGCCATCGCCACCCCACCGACCGTCGCCGACCCGGGCGACCCGGTCGCGCACCTCACCCCGCAGCGCTGGGCGCGGGCCAACCGGATGCTGGTCCGCAAGGCGCTCGCCGAGTTCACCCACGAGCGGCTGCTCACCCCGGCGCCCGTGCCGGGCCCCGACGACCGCCAGTGGTACGAGGTCCGCAGCGACGACGGCACGGTCACCTACCGGTTCGCCGCCCGGGTGCTCGCCCTGGCCCACTGGCAGATCGACGCGGACAGCATCACCCGGTACCGCGCCGGAGTCTCGCTGGCACCCGACGCGGTGGACCTGATCGTCGAGCTGCGCGGCACGCTGGGGCTCTCCGCGCGGGTGCTGCCCGTCTACCTGGAGGAGATCACCTCCACCTTGGCCGGTACGGCGTACAAGCTGGCCCAGGGCGCACCGAGCGCCGCCGAGCTGGCGGGTGCGGACTTCCAGACCATCGAGACGTCCATGACCGAGGGCCACCCCTGCTTCGTGGCCAACAACGGCCGGCTCGGTTTCGGCGTCGACGAGTACCACCGCTACGCGCCGGAGACCGCCACCCCGGTACGCCTGGAGTGGCTGGCCGCGCACCGCGACCACGCGACGTTCAGCAGCGCGGCCGACCTCGACTACGACACCCTCATCGCCGGTGAGTTGGACGCATCGACCCGGGCCCGGTTCGCCGCCACGATGGCCGACCTGGGGCTCGACCTCGCCGACTACCACCTCATCCCGACGCACCCCTGGCAGTGGTGGAACAAGCTGGCCGTGACGTTCGCGGGGGAGTTGGCCGAACGTCGGCTCGTGCACCTCGGTCCCGGACCGGACGCGTACCTCGCGCAGCAGTCCATCCGGACCTTCTTCAACGTCTCCGAACCGGGCCGGCACTACGTCAAGACCGCGCTGTCGGTGCTGAACATGGGCTTCATGCGAGGGCTGTCGGCCGCGTACATGGCCGCCACCCCGGCCATCAACGACTGGTTGGCCGCCCTGATCGTCGCCGACGAGGTGCTGGCCGGTACGGGCCTGACGGTCATCCGCGAGCGCGCGGCGGTCGGCTACCGGCACCGGCAGTACGAGGCGGCGACCGAGCGGACCTCCCCGTACCGCAAGATGCTCGCCGCCCTGTGGCGGGAGAGCCCGGTGCCGAGCCTGGCGCCGGGGGAGCGACTGTCCACGATGGCCGCGCTGCTGCACGTCGACGACGACGGCGGCTCGCTGGCGGCGGCGCTGATCGAGCGGTCCGGCCTCGCGCCCGAGGTCTGGCTGCGCCGCTACCTGGACGCCTACCTGACCCCGCTGCTGCACAGCTTCTACGCTCACGACCTGGCCTTCATGCCGCACGGCGAGAACGTCATCCTGGTCCTCGACGAGCACGACACCGTCCAGCGGGTGATCTTCAAGGACATCGCCGAGGAGATCGCGGTGTTGAGCGCCGACGTCGAGCTGCCGGCCGAGGTGGAGCGCATCCGGGTCGAGGTGCCCGACGACACGAAGTTGCTGACCATCTTCACCGACGTGGTGGACTGCTTCCTGCGTCACCTCAACGCGGTGCTGGTCGAGGCGGGAGCGCTCACCGAGGACGCCTTCTGGGGCACGGTCGCGGCCTGCGCCGCCGACTACTTCGCGCGGGTGCCGCACCTGGCCGAGCGGGTCCGCCACTACGACCTGTTCGCCCCCGAGTTCGCGCTGTCCTGCCTCAACCGCCTTCAGCTGCGCGACAACCAGCAGATGCTCGACCTGGCCGACCCGTCGGCCGCCCTCCAGTTCGTCGGCACCCTCGTCAATCCGTTGGCCGCCCACGCCCCGGCCCGCTGACACCGCGCCGCGTCCCGGCCGCCGCCCGGGACGCGGCGCGACGCCCGGCTACCGGTAGTCGGCGAAGACCCGCCGTTGTACGCCGTCGACGGTGACCGGGCCGCCGTGCGGAAGGATCCACTGCGGTCTGGTGTGGCCGAACGGGACGCCGACGCAGACGACCGCCTCGGGGTTGTAGCGGTGTACCAGGTCGACGACCGTGTCGCGCTGCTGTTCGCGCAGCCGCGCCCGCTCCTGCGCGTCGGGTCGGCGGTCGAAGTCCGAGACCGGGGGACGGGCGACCAGGACCGCGTCGGCGGCGGCCAGGAGACCGCGTTCACCCAGTGCGCGGACGATCCAGCCGACCTCGCGGGCGGGCAGGAGCTCCTCCGACGTCTCGATGATCAGCACACCGCCGCGCAGCACCTCGGGCGGGAACGGGAAGCGTCCCGCCGTGAGGATCCACTGCAGGACCTCCAGGCACCCGCCCCAGGTGGGGCCGGTGACCGTGCGCGCCGGCCCGTGCCAGCTCCACGGCTCGGTCGGCTCGCGTTCCCCGAACGACTGCAACGCCCGCGGGTCGTCCCAGGCGAGCCCGATGTCCTCGGACTCGCCCGGGTCGGTGATCTCCAACCGCTCACCGGTGAGCAGCGCGGCGCGCAGCGACCGGGCGTGAACGTCGTCCACGGCGGGACCGGGGCCGAGGTGCACCTGGGACGACCCGCCGTAGAAGCTCGCGATGCCGAGCCCCCACAGCCACTGGTGCAGGTTGGTGTTGTCGCTGGTGCCCAGGAACGGCTTCGGGTCGGCGCGGGCCAGGTCGGCGTCCAGGTGGGGGACGACGGTGATCTGGTCGTCGCCGCCGACGACGGCGAGGATGGCGCGTACCCGAGGGTCGGCGAAGGCGGCGTTGAGGTCGGCCGCGCGCGCCTGCGCGCTCGCGCCGACCGTACGGGTGGTGGGGTACTCGACCGGCACGAGGCCGGTCACGTCGGCGAGCCGGCGCATGGCCTGCTCGTGGATCTCGGGAAAGGCGCCGGCGGCGGCGAAGGACGGCGACACCACCGCGATGCGGTCGCCCGGACGCGCCTTCGGCGGACGAACAAGATCGTGCTCCATCTCGCGATTCCACCAGCGACACCCGTCGGCGCGCATCCCGTTTCGGGTGCGTAGCCGGCGGCCGCACCGTGCAGAGATCCACCGGTGTTATCGATAACACGAGGTGAGACCCCCTACCGCACCGGTGTCGTCACGCCTGATCTAGCAGCTCAGGGATGGTGCACAGCGAGCCGTAATAGTTAGAACCTTGAATTCCTTAGTCATCCGGCCGTAGCATGCCGGACACGGATGTGAACGTTAACGTTCGGACCCCTGCATCCCACCGAGCCCGTCCCGCCCGGTTGCCGTCCCATCGCCGGTAGCGCTCATCTGGAGGTCCCATGTCGTCCCTGCCCCTCAGCCGACGCCGCGTTCTGCAGGCGGCCGGCGCCACCGCCGTGCTCTCCGCGACCGGCGCCACGACGCTCGGCGCGGGCCCCGCCGCCGCTGCCGTGGTCCCGCCCGCACGGGCGGACATCGGCGTCGGCGCCTACGCCTTCGACCCCGGTCAGGTGCGACTGACCACCGGCCGTTGGCTGGACAACCAGAACCGCACCCTGAACTACCTGCGCTTCGTCGACGTCGACCGGATGCTCTACAACTTCCGCGCCAACCACCGGCTGTCCACCAACGGCGCCGCCACCAACGGTGGGTGGGACGCGCCGAACTTCCCGTTCCGTACGCACATGCAGGGGCACTTCCTGACCGCGTGGTCCCATGCCTACGCGGTGCTGGGTGACACCACCTGCCGGGACAAGGCGAACTACATGGTCGCCGAGATGGCCAAGTGCCAGGCGAACAACGGCGCGGCCGGGTTCGGCGCGGGCTACCTCTCCGGCTTCCCGGAGTCGGACTTCTCCGCGCTCGAGGCGCGGACCCTGTCCAACGGCAACGTGCCGTACTACTGCATCCACAAGACCCTCGCCGGCCTGCTCGACGTCTGGCGCTACACCGGCAACACCCAGGCCCGTACGGTGCTGCTGGCCCTCGCCGGTTGGGTCGACACCCGTACCTCCCGGCTCAGCTCCAGCCAGATGCAGTCGATGCTCGGTACCGAGTTCGGCGGCATGAACGACGTGCTGACCGACATCTACCAGATGACCGGTGACAGCCGGTGGCTCACCACCGCCCAGCGGTTCGACCACGCCGCGGTGTTCAACCCGCTGGCCAACAACCAGGACCAGCTCAACGGCCTGCACGCCAACACGCAGGTGCCCAAGTGGATCGGCGCGGCCCGCGAGTTCAAGGCCACCGGGACCACCCGTTACCGGGACATCGCCAGCAACGCGTGGAACATCACCGTGAACGCGCACTCGTACGCCATCGGTGGCAACAGTCAGGCCGAGCACTTCCGGGCGCCGAACGCCATCGCCGGTTACCTGAGCAACGACACCTGCGAGCAGTGCAACACCTACAACATGCTCAAGCTGACGCGCGAGCTGTGGCTGCTCGACCCGAACCGGACCGACTACTTCGACTTCTACGAGCGCGCGATGATCAACCACCTGATCGGCGCGCAGAACCCGGCCGACAGCCGTGGCCACATCACCTACTTCACCCCGCTCAAGCCCGGTGGGCGGCGGGGCGTCGGCCCGGCGTGGGGTGGCGGCACCTGGAGCACCGACTACAACTCGTTCTGGTGCTGCCAGGGCACCGGCCTGGAGATCAACACGAAGTTGATGGACTCCGTCTACTTCTACAGCGGCACGACGCTCACGGTGAACCTCTTCGTGCCGTCCGAGCTGAACTGGTCGCAGCGGGGGATCACGGTCACCCAGAACACCACGTACCCGGTGGGCGACACCACCACGCTCACGCTCTCCGGCACGATGAGTGGCTCGTGGAGCATCCGGGTGCGCATCCCGGCGTGGACCAGCGGCGCGAGCATCAGCGTCAACGGGGTGGCCGAGTCGGTCAGCACGACGCCGGGCAGCTACGCCACCGTCACCCGCACCTGGGCCGCCGGCGACACCATCACCGTACGGCTGCCCATGCGGGTGGTCATGCGGGCCGCCAACGACAACCCCAATGTCGCCGCCATCACGTACGGCCCGAGCGTGCTCTGCGGCAACTACGGCAACACCACGCTCAACTCGCTGCCGTCGCTGGTGGTCTCGTCGATCGCGCGGACCAGCACCAGTTCGCTCGCCTTCACCGCCACGGCGAACGGCTCCACGGTCAACCTCGCGCCGTTCCAGGACGCCCACGGCTACAACTACACGGTGTACTGGAACACCAGCACCAGCAGCGGCGGCGGCAGTTACCGGCTGGTCAACGTGGGCAGCGGCATGGTCCTGGGCATCCAGAACATGTCCACCGCCGACGGTGGGTTGGCCCTGCAGTGGGACGACAGCGGCACCGCCGACCACAACTGGGTCATGATCACCGATGGCAACGCCGTCCGGTTCCGTAACGTCAACAGCGGCAAGGTCCTCGGCGTGGAGAACATGTCCACCGCCGACGGCGCCCGCGTCCTGCAGTGGTCCGACAACGGCACCGCCGACCACCGGTGGACCCTGGTCAACAACGGGGACGGCACCTACAAGATCCGCAACGTCAACAGCGGCAAGCTGCTCGGCATCCAGAACAACTCGACCGCCCGGGGCGCGCAGGCCGTGCAGGATTCGGACAACGGCACCGCGGACAACCGCTGGCGGCTGGTGGCCAACGCCTGACCCGTCGCCGCCCGTCGAGGGTCTCGCCCTAGTCAGCTGCTCCCGCGCGCCGGAACGCGCGGGCCAGCTCGGTCAGGTCGAGGCCCTCGAAGTGGCGCAGGAACCGGCGGCGCACGGCCGCCAGGTGGCTGGGCCAGGACTCCTCGAGGCGGGCGAAGCCCGCGTCGGTGAGCACCGCGTTCCAGCCCCGGGCGTCCTCCTCGCACCGCTCCCGCTTGACCAGCCCCTGGCTCTCCAGCCGGATGATCGTGCGGGTCATCCCGCTCAGCGAGAGGTAGCAGGCGGACGCCAGTTCGTGCATCCGCATCCGCCGCTCGGGCGCCTCGGAGAGGTTCATCAGCGCGGTGTACTCGGTCAGGGGGAGCTGTCGGTCGCCGACCATGTCGGCGTCGATGGTGCGCGGCACCACGTACATCACCTGACCCAGGGCACGGACCAGCGCCTCCTCGTCGGGATCGAGGGGGCGCGGTGCCTCTGCGCGGGTATCGGCCATCCTCCTAGCATAGTTGCTTGATTGAGCAATTGCTTACCCAGCGTGTGAGCATGGTCATGGCACAGCCATTTGCTTGACGAAGCAAGGAGCGGTTAGCGTTCCGGCGGCCAGCTTCGAATCACTGAAAGGCGCAGTCATGACCAAGATCGGGATCATCCTCGGCAGCACCCGCCCGGGGCGCAACGGCGAGGCCGTTGCCCGCTGGGTCCTCGAGAACGCCCAGCAGCGCACCGACGCGCAGTTCGAGCTGATCGACCTGCTCGACTACAACCTGCCGCACCTCGACGAGGCGATGCCGCCGGCGATGGGCCAGTACAGCCAGCCGCACACGCTGCGCTGGGCCGAGACCATCGCGTCGTTCGACGGTTTCGTGATGGTGACGCCCGAGTACAACCACTCGACCTCCGGCGCCCTGAAGAACGCCATCGACTTCCTCTACAACGAGTGGAACAACAAGGCCGTCGGGTTCGTCAGCTACGGCTCCCTCGGTGGCGCCCGCGCCGTCGAGCACCTGCGCCTGATCGCCGGTGAGCTGCAGATGGCCGACGTGCGTTCGCAGGTCGCGCTCTCGCTCTTCACCGACTTCGAGAACTTCAGCACCTTCAAGCCCGGCGACCAGCACCTGCCGGCGCTGACCACCACGCTCGACCAGGTCGTGGCCTGGAGCGCCGCGCTCGCGCCGCTGCGCAAGAGCTGACCCTCTTCGAGTACGCCTCGGACGGCCGCGGGAGTCACTCCCGCGGCCGTCCGCGTACCCACCGCCGGGGGCGAACACGATAGCCTCGGCGGGATGAGCACAGAGCCCCGTACGGGCCGGGCCCCGCTGTGGCGGGACCGTTCCTTCGGCACGTACTGGATCGCGCAGACGCTCTCCGCGGCCGGCAACGCGTTCGCCTACCTGGCCGTGCCGCTGCTGGTTCTCGAGGCGACCGGATCGGTGGCCCAGATGGGCCTGCTCACCGCCGTCGCGGGCGTGGCATCGGTGATCGCCGGTGTCTTCGGCGGGGTGCTCGTCGACAGGTACGACCGGCGCCGGCTGATGATCGTTACGGACCTGGTCCGGTTGGTCCTCTTCGGCCTGGTGCCGCTCGTCTGGCTCGCCGGCCCGCAGGTCTGGCTGCTCTTCGTCGTGCTGCCGATCTGCGCGGCGGCCGGCATGCTGTTCCAGGTCGCCGCGGTGACCGCCGTCCGCAACCTCGTCGACACCGACCGGATCACCGAGGCCAACGGCCGGCTCCAGGCGACGTTCGCGGTGACCGCCGTGCTCGGGCCGCTGCTCGCCGGTGTGGTGTCGGCCCGCTTCGGCCCGGAGGTCGCCATCGCCGTCAACGCCGCGAGCTTCGCGCTCTCGGCCGTCGGCCTGCGGCTGATCCGGTTGCGCAGCGACCGGGCCGTCGACGCCGCGCCGGTGGCCCGGGAACGCCCGTTGGCGGAGTTCCTGGCCGGTGCGCGGTTCCTGTGGCGGCAGCCCGTGCTGCGCGCGTTGACCGTGCTGCTGTCGGTGTTCATCTTCCTGACCTACGGCTTCACCGACGTGCTGATCTACCACGTGACACACGACCTCGGCGGCACCGAGGGCACCGTCGGCACGGTGCTCGGCCTGGCGGCGCTGGGCACGGTCGCCGGGGCGCTGCTGGTCGCTCCGCTGCGACGGCGACGCGGCTTCGGCCCCACCTGGATCGGCGCGCACGCCATCTGCGGGTTCGCGGTGGCGGGCGTCGGCCTCGCGACCACCGTGCCGTCGGTCACCGCGCTGACCGCCGTGTACCTGTGCTGCGTGAGCGTCGGCGGGATCTGCTCGATGTCACTGCGCCAGGAGATCACCCCCGACCATCTGCTCGGCCGGGTCACCTCGGCGTTCTGGAGCACCCACTACGCCCTCGGTCCGGCCGGCGCGGCCATCCTGACCTGGGCCGCCGGCCGGTACGGCGTACCGGCCGTGGCGCTCGTGGCCGGGGTCGGCTGCCTGCTGGTCGCGGTCGGCGGGCTGTTCACCCCGATCCGCCGCGCGGGCGCCGAACCGGCGTCCGCCCCGCCCGGATTCGGGCCGGCCCCGGCCGTGGGCACGACCGGCGGCTGAGGTGCGGGTCAGAACTCCCGGTACATGACGTGCAGGCCGACGCGGCCGAGGGTCCGGTGGCGGAACGCGCCGGGCACGGTGCCGACCACCTCGAAGCCCTCCCGCCGGTACAGCTCGACCGCCGTCCGGTTCGTCTGCACCACGGCGTTGAACTGCATACCGGCGTACCCCGCACGGCGGGCCCAGGTCAGGGCGTCGCGGCAGAGCGCGGTGCCCACGCCCCGACCACGGGCGTCGGCGGCCACCAGGAAGCTGGCGGTGCTGACGTGCGCGCCCGGCCCGGGGCGGTTCGGCCCCATCTTCGCGCTACCGAGTACCCGGTCACCGTCGGTCGCGACCACGGTGCGCCCGGGCGGGGCCTCCACCCAGACGGCGTACGCCTCCTCGGCGGTCATCTCCGGGTCGTAGGCGAAGGTCTCCGCTGCCCGGACCACGTCCTCGATGATCGGCCACACCTGCGACCAGTCCCGGTCGGTGAACGTACGGATCAACACGGGCGCAGGCTACGCAGGAGGAGCCGGCGGGGACAACGGGTTTGCGTGCCGGTCACGGGGTGGCGTCGGCGCCCCGGGCGCGCGGCGTCGTCGTGGCGCGTGGTCGACCGGACGCCGGCCCGACGGTGTCCCGGCGGACCAGCTCGGCGGGCAGCACCTCGACCCGGGGTGTCGGCGTCGCCGCGCCGAGCACCAGCGACATGGCCCGGACTCCCATGTCGACGAGGGGGAGCCGCACCGTGGTCAACGCGGGGGTGACGTCGCGGGCGATCGGCATGTCGTCGAAGCCCACGACGGAGACCCGTCCCGGCACGGCGAGCGCGCGGGCCCGCAGGGTGGCCAGCGCGCCGATGGCCATCGAGTCGTTGAGCGCCACGATGGCGGTCAGCTCCGGATCGGAGTCGAGCAGCCGGGCGGCGGCCTCCGCGCCGCCGTCCCGGTCGAACTCGGCGTACCGGATGCGCCGCTCGGGCAGGTCGAGACCGTGCTCGGCCAGGGCCTGGCGGAGCCCGGCCAGCCGGTCGGTGGTGGTGGTGAGGATGCGCGGGCCGGCGACCACGCCGATCGCCCGGTGGCCCAGCGCGCAGAGTTCCCGGCCGGCGAGGTGACCGCCGGTCCGGTTGTCCGGCATGACCGCGTCGCCGGAGTGCTCGTGGCGACCGATGACCGCGACCCGCCCGCCGGTCGCCTCGTACGCGGCGAGCTTCTCGTTGAGCTGCCGGGTGAAGGCCTCGTCGTGGTAGCCGGAGCCGGCCAGGATCAGCGCCGCCACCTGGTGACCCCGCAGCAGCTCCACGTACTCCAGCTCGCGGTCCGGGTCGCGGTAGCTGTTGCAGATCATCAGCAGCCGGCCCTGATCGGTGGCGACCCGTTGCAGGCCGCGGGTGATCTCGGCGAAGTACGGGTCGGAGACGTCGTGCACGATCACGCCGACCGCGCTGCGGTGCGAGCGGGCCAGCAGTTGGGCGTGCGCGTTCGGCACGTACTGCAACTCGGCGACGGCGGCGAGCACCCGCTCGCGCAGCTCGTCGGTGACCGGTTTGCTGCTGCCGTTGATGACGCGCGAGGCCGTGGCGGGTGAGACGCCCGCGCGCCGGGCCACGTCGGACAGGGTCGCCATGGCCCGCCCCCTCGGTCTGTCGACGGCGTTTCGCCGCGCCGGCTAGCGTCACCGTACCGCAGAGAAAGCCCTTTCCCGGAGGGCGGCCCGGCCAGGTCGGATCGCGTCGGCGCACTGATCCACACCGGGTTCGGGGATGTCGCGGTATCCGAGGAGCAGTCAAGGCCCGGTTTGCGGTAGGCCGAGTCCTTCACCCGGCGGTCCGGCGGGCGTCGAATGGATCGAGGAAAGGCCTTGCCTGCTGTCGGGGCGCGGCCTACGCTCCCAGGAAAGCGTTTGCCTGACCCGCCGCCCGGCCGGCTCACGGGTGCCGCATCGGTCCCCGAGCCGAGCTCAACGAAGGGGATCACCATGACCCGCAGGTCGATCGGCATCATCGTCAACGGCGTGACCGGACGGATGGGCTACCGCCAGCACCTCGTCCGGTCCCTGCTGGCCATCCGCGACTCCGGCGGCGTGACGATGGCCGACGGCACGACCATCTGGCCGGAACCGGTCCTGGTGGGGCGCAACGAGACCAAGCTCCGCGAACTCGCCGGCCGGCACGGCCTCACCGACTGGACCACCGACCTGAGCTCCGCGCTGGCCCGCGACGACGTCGAGATCTACTTCGACGCCCTGGTCACCCAACAGCGGGAGAAGGCGATCCGCCAGGCGATCGAGGCCGGCAAGCACGTCTACACCGAGAAGCCGCTCGCCGAGGACACCGCCGCCGCGCTCGACCTGGCCCGCGCCGCCGACGCGGCCGGTGTCCGTACCGGCGTCGTGCAGGACAAGCTGTTCCTGCCCGGGCTGCGCAAACTCAAGCGGCTCATCGACGGCGGCTTCTTCGGCCGGATCCTCTCGGTACGCGGCGAGTTCGGCTACTGGGTCTTCGAGGGCGACTGGCAGTCGGCCCAGCGTCCCTCGTGGAACTACCGCGCCGAGGCCGGCGGCGGCATCACCTCCGACATGTTCCCGCACTGGCACTACCTGCTCCAGGAGCTGTTCGGCCGGGTCACCGCGGTCACCTGCGTGACCGCCACCCACGTGCCCGAGCGGGTCGACGAGGAGGGCCGTGCCTACGCCGCCACCGCCGACGACGCCGCGTACGCCATCTTCGAACTCGACGGCGGCGTGATCGCGCAGATCAACTCGTCGTGGGCTGTGCGGGTGTACCGCGACGAGCTGGTGGAGTTCCAGGTCGACGGCACCGAGGGCAGCGCGGTCGCCGGGCTGCGCCGCTGCCGGGCGCAGCACCGGGCGGTCACCCCGAAGCCCGTGTGGAACCCGGACCTGCCGGTCACCGAGGACTTCCGCGCCCAGTGGACCGAGGTGCCCGACAACGAGGAGTTCGACAACGGCTTCAAGCTGCAGTGGGAGGCGTTCCTGCGGCACGTCGTGGCCGGCGAGCCGTTCCCGTGGGACTTCCTGGCCGGCGCGCGCGGCGTGCAGCTCGCCGAACTGGGGCTGCGCGCGGCCCGCGAGGGCGTCCGCGTCGAGGTTCCGGAGCTGCACCCGTGAGGGCCGCCGAGATCGTGCTGCCGGGCGGGCGGCGACACCGGCTCACCGGGGCCGGCGGATTCGCCCGCCCGGCCGCACCGGCGACCAGCCGGATCGCGTACGCCGCCGCGCACGTGGTCGCCGACCCGGACGCCGAGAACGTGCCCGGCGCCCCGGCGACCGTGGACTGGGACGCCACGCTCGCCTTCCGGCGGCACCTGTGGTCGTACGGGCTGGGTGTGGCCGAGGCGATGGACACCGCCCAGCGCGGGATGGGGCTGGACTATCCGGCGACCCGGGAGCTGGTCCGGCGCAGCGCCGCCGAAGCCCGGGCCGTGGGCGGGCGGATCGTCGCCGGTGTCGGCACCGATCAGCTCCAGGCCGGCCCGGCCAGCCTGGCCGAGATCACCGCCGCGTACCGCCAGCAGCTCGACGACGTCCGCGCCTGCGGCGCGCGGCCGGTGCTGATGTGCAGCCGGCACCTCGCCGCCGCCGCCCGCGACGCCGAGGACTACCTACGGGTGTACGACGACCTGCTGACCGCCGCCGGTGAGCCGGTGGTGCTGCACTGGCTGGGCCCGATGTTCGACCCGGCGCTGACCGGCTACTGGGGGTCCGCCGACCTCGACCTGGCCGCCGACACGGTGGTCGAGCTGGTCAAGGCGCACCAGTCGACGGTCGACGGCATCAAGGTGTCGCTGCTCGACGCCGACCGGGAGGTGGCGCTACGGCGTCGACTGCCGGCCGGCGTACGCCTCTACACCGGCGACGACTTCCACTACCCGGAGCTGATCCGGGGCGACGAGGTGAGCCACTCCGACGCGCTGCTCGGCGTGTTCGCGGCCATCGCACCCGCCGCCGCTGCCGCGTTGGCCGCTCTCGACCGGGGTGACCTGCCGTCGTACGACGAGATCTTCGCGCCGACCGTGCCGCTGGCCCGGCACCTGTTCGCGGCGCCGACCTGGCACTACAAGACGGGCATCGTGTTCCTGGCGTGGCTGACCGGGCACCAGGACCACTTCACCATGGTCGGCGGCGCGCAGTCCGGCCGGTCCCCGGCGCACCTGGCGACCCTGCTCACCCTCGCCGACGCGGCCGGGCTGCTGCCCGACGCGGAGTTGGCCGCCGCTCGCGCCCGGGCGTTCTTCACCGTGGCGGGGGTTGTGCAGTGAGGAGCGAGCCGGTTTCGCGAGCCCCGCAGGCGCCAACGACAACCGGCCCAGCAAGCCTGACGCGGTTCTCGTTCAACCAGGCCACCGCCCAGCGCTGGGCGCTGCCCGACGTGGTCGCCGGTTGTGTGACAGCCGGCGTGCCGGGCATCGGACTGTGGCGGGAGCCGGTGGCCGGGTACGGCCTGGCCCGCTCGGCGAAGCTGGTCCGCGACGCCGGCCTCACCGTCACGTCGCTGTGCCGGGGCGGCTTCTTCACCGCCGACGACTGGCGCGCGGAGAACCTGCGGGCCATCGAGGAGGCGGCCACGCTGGGCGCCGCTGAACTGGTGCTCGTCTCCGGCGGACTGCCGGCGGGCAGCCGGGACGTCGACGGCGCCCGCCGTCGGGTCGCCGACGCGATCGGTGAGCTGGTGCCGCACGCGGCGGCAGCCGGCGTACGGCTGGCCATCGAACCGCTGCACCCGATGTTCGCCGCCGACCGCTGCGTGATCGCCACCCTCGGCCAGGCGCTCGACATCGCCGAGCGGTTCGATCCGGCGGTGGTCGGGGTGGTCGTCGACGCGTACCACGTGTGGTGGGACGACAGCGTCTACGCGCAGATCGCCCGGGCCGGCACGCGGATCGCCGCGTTCCAGGTCTGCGACTGGGTGACACCGCTGCCGGAGGGGGTGCTGCTCGGCCGGGCGCTGCCCGGCGACGGGTGCATCGAGCTGCGGCGGCTGCGCGAGGCGGTGGACGCGGCCGGCTACCGCGGCCCGATCGAGGTCGAGGTCTTCTCCGCCGAGGTCTGGGCGCGGCCGGGCGCGCAGGTGCTGGACGCCGCGATCGACGGCTACCTGCGCCACGTCGTCTGACCGGCGGGGCGCTGCGCAACGCCGACCGGCGGTAGGGTCGTCGGCGTGGATCTGGAGGACACCGCAGCCGTGCTCGGGGTGCCCGTCGAGGCCGTCGAGCGGGTGCACCGGCTGGCCGGTGACCAGCCCTCGGCCCCCCTGCCCGCCAAGGCCGACGCGCCGGCGATCCTCGACCGGCTCGCGGTGCCGTCGGACGACGCTACCGAGATCATGACAGGCTGGCCGGACGAAGGGTCACCACTGTGGACGCCGGAGCTGCGCTGGCTGCTCGACCGCTCGATCGCGCTGGTCCGCGCGGATCTCGGCGGGTACGCCTGGCTCGTCCCCGGCCCGGAGCTACCGCGCGATCGTGGTCTCGCCTGGCGGCACCTCTACGTGTACGCGTACCTCGCGCTGGTCGGGGTCGTCCGCAGCTACCACCGCGACCACGGCGTTCCCGACGCCGTGTCCTGGGCGACGCTCGCCGACCTGGGCCGCAACCTCGCCGTCGACCGGCGGATGCGCGGCGAGGGCTGGCCGGTGATGCAGAGCTGGTTGACGCTGCACGTCCGTGGCGCCGTCTACGAGTTGGGCCGGTTGCAGCACCACCGCGGCGACGGCGCCATCGGCCTGCACATCCCCGACACGGGTCCGCTGACGCCGGAGGCGGTATCGGCGTCACTCGGACAGGGCCGCGCCTTCTTCGCGCGCCACTTTCCCGACGAGAGCTATGCGGCGTTCTCCTGCGGCTCCTGGCTGCTCGATCCCCAGTTGCGGGAGTACCTGCCCGAGGACTCCAACATCGTCCGGTTCCAGCGGCGGTTCGAGCTGGAGCCCTACGCGGAGCCGGAGGGGCTGGACGCGGACGTCGAGGTGCTGCGGTTCGTCTTCCGTACGCTGAGCACGCCCCTCGACGAGCTGCCGCGCCGCACCGCTCTGCAACGCGCGATCGTCGACCACCTGACGGCCGGCCGGCACTGGCAGTGGCGTCAGGGTCGCTTCCCGATCGACGCGCCCGCACCGGAGACGCCCTAGCTGCCGTCGGCGCGTCCGGCGACGATGGCGACGGCCTCGACGAGGCTGTCCGCGCCGGCCAGCCCGCGGTCGCGCAGCTCGCTCGGGTCGACCCCGCGCGCCCGGACCGCGTCGGCGAAGTGCTCGATGTCCTTGCGCATGAGCGTCTGCAGGTGCGGCGCGAGGTCGGGGGTGATCTCGGTGTTCAGCGCGCCCAGCATGAAGCTGGCCCCGCTGCTCACCGAGAGCGCCGTGATCAGCGCCGGAACGTCCACGTCCAACTTCTCGGCGATACGCAGCATGTCGGCGGCGTTCTTGAGGTTGCTCATCGTCATGGAGTTGTTCAGGAGCTTGGTGAGCTGGCCGGTGCCGACCGGACCCATGTGCACCACCAGGCGGGAGAACGTGTCGAAGATCGGCGCACAGCGGTCGTAAACCGCCCGGTCGCCGCCCACGAAGGTGGTCAGCGTGCGGGCCCGGGCGCCCGGACCGCCGCCGCTGACCGGAGCGTCCAGGTACGCCACGCCGCGCGCGGCGAAGCGCTCCCCGAACGCCACGTTCTCGGTGGGATCGCCGGTGCCGTGATTGACCACCACGGTGCCGGGCCGCAGCCCGTCCAGCAGCTGACGATGGTCCAGCAGGTCGGCGATGTCGCTGTCGTCGCGCAGGCACAGCAGCAGGACGTCGACCCGTGCGGCCAGCTCCGCGACGGTCCCTGCCACGGTGTACGGCGTCCCCTCGATCGCCGCCAGCGATTCTGGGCGACGGGCCCAGACGTGCAGGTCGTGGTCGCTCTCACCCACGGCGCGGGCCATCGGCGCGCCCTGGTCGCCGAGCCCGATGAAACCGACGGCCGTCGTCGGACGCCCGCCTGGGTGGCCGTCGAGACCGATCCGCTCTGTCATGGTCGTCGTCTCCTCTCGCGTCACACTGACGAGAACACTGTCACCCGGTTGGTCGCCGTCAGCCGGGTTCCCGGTTTTCCTGGTAACGCCAGGGCCAGGCTCATCGCCGGGGCCGATGACCGGTAGAAAGATCCGATGTTCTGCGCTCCGGGTGGCCCGGTAGCGCCGTGCACGCCGATCCGTCGCGCGGATCCATCAGGGCTGCCGTGACCGTGGACGGCCTTGCGTGGCCGGGATGTGACGCCGGCCGTGGCCGGCATTCTGCCTCAACCACGCCGGAAAAACATGATCTAGGCACGGTTGAAACATCATGATCTTATGTGCGTCATGATCCGTAACACCGCTCGAACCATCGATTAATCGTCGAGGGCTTAGGTGGGGGAGCGCTCCCAAGCGGGTCGCAGCAGATGAGCAAGCCCCACACCGGGGCGATGGAAGGGAGTCTCGTGTCCACACGCACGAGCGGGAAAAACCTGCGAAGACTGGCGATACCGACGCTGGTCGTCGCGATGTTCGCCGGCACGACCGGCGTCGCGGGAACGGCGTCGGCAGCGCCCGCAGACCGGTCGGCCAGCGGCGGCCCCGGTTACTTCACCAAGGGATCGGACCAGCGCACCACTCTGACCGACGGCGCCGATCGTCGCGCCGACGCCGAGGAGACCAGCCCGAAGTCCGCAGTGGACGTCACCGGCTCGGGGGTCTACATCGTCGAGCTGGCCGAGGCCCCGCTGACCACCTACGCCGGCGGGACGTCCGGGCTCGCGCGGACCCGCCCCGCGCCAGGCAACCGGCTGGACGTGACGTCGGCGCCGTCGCAGGCCTACCGCCAGCACCTCGACGCGCAGCGATCCGCTGTCACCGCCGCGGCCGGTGTCCAGGTCAAGACCGCCTACACCGCCGCCTTCAACGGTTTCTCGGCGACGTTGACCGCGAAGCAGGCGACCGCGCTGCGGGCCGACAAGCGCGTCCGCGCCGTCACCGCCGCCCAGGCGCTGGGCACCCGGTCGGCGACGCCGCTCGCCAACGCCGCCGCCCCCACCGCCGCTACGCCGACGTCCTCCCTGGCCGCTGCGGCCACGACGGGCGCGGCCGCCAACCCGGCCAGGCCGACCAAGCCCGGTCCGGCCACCGGAGCGGGCATGGTCGTCGGCGTCCTGGACACCGGCATCTGGCCGGAGAGCGCGTCGTTCGCCAAGAAGATGCCGGCACCCAAGACGTGGCACGGCACCTGCCAGACCGGCGTGGCCTTCGTGGCCGAGCACTGCAACGGCAAGATCGTCGGTGCCCGGTACTTCGCCGACACCTGGCTCGCCGGCGGCGGCTCCGTACCCGAGGGTGAGGTGCTGTCCCCCCGCGACATGTCGGGACACGGTACACACACCGCGTCCACCGCCGCCGGTCTGCCGGTGCGGGACGTCACGATCGACGGTCGGTCCTTCGGTCCCGTCGCCGGTGTCGCGCCGGACGCGCAGATCGCCGTCTACAAGGTGCTCTGGGGCGGGATGGGCTACGACGCCGACATCATCGCCGGCATCGACGCGGCCGTCTCCGACGGCGTGCAGGTGCTGAACTTCTCCATCGGCAGCCAGCTCGGCGACTGGGAGGCCAACACGCCCATCGGCGTCGCCTTCCTCAACGCCACGCTCTCCGGGGTCTTCGTCGCGGCGTCGGCCGGAAACACCGGCATCGTGAGCGGCGCCATCAGCAACGCGGCACCCTGGGTGACCACGGTGGGCGCGGCGGTGACCAACCGCAACGAGGCGACCGTCAAGCTGGGCGACGGCACGAAGCTGGTCGGCGGCTCACTGGACGCGCTGCCCGGCGACGCCTCGCGGCCGATGGTCTTCGGTGACCAGGCCGGCTCGCTGGAGCAGGGCTCGGCGTACTGCGAGCCGGGCAGCCTGGACGCGGCCAAGATCAAGGGCAAGGTGGTCGCCTGCGCGCTGTCGACCCCCTTCAACTCCGCGCTGGAGGTGAAGGAGAAGGGCGGTACGGCGATGGTGGTTTTCGACCCGGTCGGCAACTACCGCGTCAACTCCGTCTACAACTTCCCGGTGGTCTACCTGAACACCGAGAAGCAGGCCGGCACGCTCTTCAACTACCTGATGCGCCACCCGACCGACGCCACGGTGTCGCTGCGCACCGGCGGCGACGGCTCCAGCGTCCCGGGGATCCCCAGCGTGGCGGACTACTCCTCGACCGGCCCGGACAAGACCACTTTCGGCGTCTTCAAGCCGGACCTCGTCGCGCCGGGAACGGACATCATCGCGGCGGTCTCGCCGGCCGGCAACTTCGGTCGGGCCTACGACGCGTACTCCGGAACCTCGATGGCCTCGCCGTACGTGGCCGGCGCGGCGGCGATCCTGCGCGCCACCCACCCCACCTGGTCGCCCGGAACGGTCGCCTCGGCCCTACGAACCACCGCCACCGACACCCGGGGCACCACCAACCCGCTGGACCAGGGCAGCGGCTTCATCAACCTGGCCGGCGCCAAGGACCCGGGCCTGGTCATCGAGCCGGCCGCGGCCGACCTGGTCGAGTTCAGCCAGACGGCCCAGCCGGACGGCAAGGAACTCAACCTGCCGGCCATCTCGCTGCGCGAGTACGACGGCACCCGGCCGGTGACCATCAAGCGCACCCTGACCAACGTGGGCACGACGCGGGAGACCTACCGGTCGTCGGTGACCGGCCTGCCCGGCATGACGGTCACGGTGTCGCCCGCCTCGGTGACGCTCGCGCCCGGCAAGTCCGCCACGGTGACCATCACGGTGCGCCGGGGCAGCGCCCCCTGGGACCGGTACGTCACCGGGTCGATCACCTGGCGCGGCAAGGTCCACAGTGCCCGCATCCCGGTCGCCGCCCGCCCGTGGGGAATCACCCCTCGGCCGTACGCCGACGACGGCGAGGAGTTCGGCCGGATGACCAGCGGCTCGTTCGGCTACGCCCAGCCGGGCTTCACCGGGCCGCTCACCGGTCGCAGCACCGGCTACACGCCGATGCGCCGGGAGTCGTACTCGATGCCGGCCGGCGTCTACGGCGGCGTGTTCGATCCGAGCGCGTCCGGGGTGAAGAAGGTCGACTTCACGGTGCCGGCGAACTCCGCCGCCATCATCGTCGAGGCCAACACCGAGGATCCGAACACCAACCTCGACCTGTACCTGTACAAGGGCGACAAGCTCGTCTACAGCAGTGACAGGTACTGGACCAGCGCGGAGCAGGCGTACAAGTTCCTGCCCGAGCCGGGGCGCTACACGGCGTACGTGTTCGCGCAGGTGCCCGGTGGCCCGGTCGTGGACTTCCAGTTGAGCCACGCCATCATCGGCCGCAACGCCACGTACGCGCCGGCCACGCTGACGTTGCCGCCGACGACCGAGCGCGGTAAGAGCCTCAACTTCACGTTGAAGCCGAATCGTCCACTGCCCGAGGGCGACTTCTGGGCGTACACCGAGTACCGCACCAACGGCACTGTCGTTCCCGGCAACCTCGTGAACACCCAGCAGAGCGCCTGGGAGGAGTAGCCGTACCGGAAACGGTGGGGCGGCGCCGTCGTGCGCCGCCCCACCGCTCGTCCTAGCGCTGCCAGGCGTCGATGGCGCGGACCCCGTCGCGCATGGTCCGGTCCAGGGTGGCCGGGTTGCCGCTGCTGCCCTCCCAGCCCTGGTCGTCGAGGACCGTCACCACACCGTCGACCCGGGCCACGGCGATCTGGGCGGAGCCCGCGCCGCCGGTACGCTCGCCGTTCAGGTTCGTGGCGGCCCACGTCCGGGTCACCAGCAACGCCTCGTCACCGACGCCGGGCACCGCCTTGCTCTCGACCGTGACCTTGCTGCCACCCTGGTCGTACGACGGGCACGCCTGCACCGCGGCGCGCAGGCGTCGCAGGTAGTCCGAAGCGCCGTCCCCCTCGAAGGTGAAGATGGTCTGGTGGATCATGCCCTGCGGCGTGTTGCTGTCGGCATCGTCGGCCTCCTTGTAGGTCAGCGTCATGGCCGCGCTCGCGGTGACCTGTCGACCCCCGGTGCCGAACTCGTTGCCGCACAGCGTGGGCAGGGCCTCGGCGACCCGCGTCGGACGGCGCGGGGACTTGCGCAGCTCGGACGGGAGTTCCACGAAGGCCGACGTCGGAATGGTCGTCGGCGCGCTGGCGCTCCCGGACGGCTGGTCGGTCGGACTCGACGCGGCCGCCGAGGTCGTCGTCGACGCGGCCGAGGGCGTCGGGTCGGACCCTCCTTCACCAGCCGTGCAGGCGGTGCTCAACGCGACGGTGCCCAGCAACGGCAGGATCAGCGCTCGGGTGGTCGGCGACAGTACGTACCGGCTCATGTTTCCCCCTCACCTCGATCTGCTCAGTTCCCCGCGACCGGCCGACGGAAACGATCACTGTCGCCGTGCCGGGGGTGAACCGACAGTTACGCGTCCTCAACGTGCATTTCGGAATAAAGTGGTGACGCTTGTGCAATGACTCCACGGGGATCGGGGAACGCGGGATGACGCAGGGGTACACCGAACGTACCTACCAGGCTCGACGTCTGGAGATCGGTGTCGATCGACCGTTCGAGGAGTTCCGGCGGCAGTACGAGCAGGCGGTGCCGCGCTACGACGCCGCGGCGTTCGACGCCCTGGTGGCCCGTCGCGCCTCCTGGGACGACGTGCTCGCCCTGATGGGCGAGCGTGCGCCCCACGACTTCCTCATCTACTGGAGCAGCGGCGAGCTGCGACCGATGATGAGCCTCGCGGGTGACGCCGGCAACGCCGTCGAGTACCTGATGGGCAACCACACCATCGCCGAGAAGATGTATCGGCACGACCCGACCGCCATGCTGTACGCGCCGTTGCGCACGATGATCGGCGATCTGCCCGACGGCGGAGTGCGGTTCGTGATCGAGCAGCCCAGTTGCACGTTCGGGTCGTTCGGAGTGGACGCGATCCACGAGGTGGGCCGGCAGCTCGACCGCGAGGTCGCCGCCCTCCTCGCGCACCTCGACGTACCCGTACCGGCGGACCTGTCGAGCTAGCGCGCACCGGGCCGCTTAGGCGCGGGTCTCCGGCGGGGTGGATGCCCGCAGCGATCTCGGCCCGCAGATCATCCCTGATCTGTCGCCACCTCACGCGTGGTCGGTGGTGCTCTGCCCGGACGGCGTGGTCGCGGTGGCGGTCAGCGTGGTGGTGAGCGGCGCGGCGCCGCCGGTCAGGGCATCTCGGAGCGTTCTCGCCGTGCTGCGCTATCTGAATGCGGCACGCTGACCGGTGACCCCTTTCGAAGGAGCGACCCGTGCAGGTCAGTTTCGCGACGAGCGCCGGTAGGGCCGACCGGCCGAACGAGGACTTCGTGGGGCGGTCCCGGCGCTGTCGTATTGCTGGACGGCGCCGGTATTCCGGGCACCGAGGGGCTCTGCGCGCACGGCGTCGCCTGGTACACCCACCGGCTCGGCGGGGCGCTGCTGGGCGGCCTGTCGCGCGCCGATGGACGTGGCCTCGTGGCCACCCTCGCCGACGCCATCGGCGACACGGCCGCCGCCCACCGTCACACCTGCGACATCGCCGATCCCCGCAGCCCGCAGGCGACCGTCCTGATGGCCCGCGCCCATCGGGGACGGCTGGAGCACCTCCTGCTCGCGGAGTCCTACCTCGTCCTCGATCGGGCCGGCGGCGGCGTGCGGGTGCTGACCGACGAACGCGAGGTGGTCGCCAGACGGGAATGCTCGGCGCCGCTGGCCGGCGTCACACCCGCCACCCCGGAGTACGAACACGTTCGCACCTCGTGCGCTGCGGCTCTGCGCGCCCGCCGCAACCAGCCCGGCGGCTACTGGATCGCCAAGGACGATCCGCGGGCGGCGTGGGAGGCGGTGACCGGGAGCGTCGCCGTCGACGAGCTGAACGGCATCGCGGTGCTCAGCAACGGCGCCAGCCGGATCGTCACCCCGTACGGTCTGACCGACTGGCCGGGGGTGCGGGAACTACTCACCGCCGACGGGCCGTCCGGCGTCATCCGGCGTGTCCGTGAGTTCGAGGCGGAGGCGAGCGGCGACCCCGACGCTCTGGTTCCGGACGATGCCACTGTGGCCTCGTGCGGATGGCGATGAGAGCGCGCAACGCCTTCTCTTGAGCGTGCTCCGTCCATTCTTCGGACTGTTGTCAGTCCATCTTGTCGCGTACCGGAATCTGTTGTCGGATCCCTGACTTCGCCCGTTCGTTTGGGGCATTTCGGTGCGGTGGACCTGGCGGGTGGCGCTTCGTTTGTGCTTTATTTTGACCCCTGCCGGGCCTTGCCCGATCTTTTGGTGTCTCCACGTGCTGGTCGGACGGTTCTTACCAATTCTCGGCGAAGGAGTCTGGGTGGCGCAGACGGTTCCTGTGCGGGTGGGTGCGGTCGAGGTGCTGGTCGAGGTCGTGCCTGCGGCTGGTTCTCAGCAGACGTCGACGGGCGGACGCGTCGATCGGGCGGTGGACTACGCGGCAGGCGCGTTCGAGCGGGCGCAGTCGGCGGTGGAGGAGATCGCCGTGTCGACGGCGCGCACGGTCGGCCGAGTTGCGCGCCGGGTCGGTAGCCCGGAGTCGGTCGAGGTCGAGTTCGGGCTGAAGGTGTCGGCCAAGGGTGACGTGATCGTCGCGGGCGCCTCGGGTGAGGCATCGCTGAAGGTGAAGATCACCTATGGTCCGACTGCCGACCCGGTGCATCGCGGGCCAGGCGAAGAGGCCCCGGACGACGCGGACACCGACGCTGAGGCGCCGCAGGACGGCGCGTAATGGCGGTGCGGGTGGCCGGCTACGACTTTCTCGGCTGGGTCGCCGCTGACGGCGCGTCACCTGCCGGCACCTGTTTTCAGATCGAGCGGGGCGTGCTGGTCACCGCCCACCACGTTCTCCTGGACATCGGTGCGGCGGCGGTGGGATGCGTGGTGCGGGTCGGACCCGTCGGCGTCGGCGCGGGATGGGACGCGACGGTCGAACGCGTCGACGAGGTGCACGACCTGGCGGTCCTGCGCGCTGAACAGCCGCTTCCGGGGTCGGCGTCGCACCTCGTCGTCTCGGACGGGGTGCGGGACAACGAGGCGGTGACGACGGCCGGCTACCCGACGGTCGAGGACGACGGGCACGAGTACGAGCTGCTGACCGCGGGAGGCCACTGGCGCGGGCCGGCGCTGCGGGACGGCGTGTTGTGGTCACGACTGCAGGCGGACGCGGTCATGCCCGGCATGAGTGGTGCGCCGGTGCTGCGGGCGTCCGACCGGGCGGTCATCGGCGTGGTCTCCGGCCGCTACAACTCGCAGGACGGCTGGCTGGCCGGCGCCGTGTGGGTGTCGCGGGTGGAAGACCTGTCCGCGCTGCTGGACGGGGTGGCGTCGGTCGTCGTCGAGGAGACGACACCGGCCAATGGTCTGCTGGACCTGGTGCTGACGGTGTCGCAGTCGGAGGTGCGCCTGTCGGGGTGTGGCCAGGACGTGACGGCGGAGCATGCTGGTGTCTCAGCTGGCCTCGCGAACGCGTTGCACGACGTACGCCGGGAACGCGCTCGCCTACGTGCGGTGGTACGTGACCTCACGGCCGGCGGCCAGGCCGCCGGCGTGGTGTCGTTGCGGCGGGCCGGCGAGCTGATGGCGGAATCATTTCTGCCGGTCGCGGTGGCGCAGGCGCTGGCCCGGGTGATCCGCCGTGCGCAGCGGGAGTACCTGCCGGTGCGGGTGGGGGTGCAGGCGCCGGACTGGTGGTGGCTGCCGTGGGAGGCATTACCGGAGCCGGTGACCGGCCGTCCGGTGGTGCTGCACGAGCTGGTGTCGTTGTATCGGAGGGTGGATGCGGCCGGCTCCCGATCGGCTGCCGCGCCGGGCCCGTTGCGGATCGTGGTGGCGATCGCCTCGCCGGAATCGGGCAGTGGTCCGCTGCTGGATTACGAGCGGGAGTTGAGCAGTGTCCTGGACGCGGTGCACAGGGCGCACCGCAGCCGGGCCGTGGTGCGGATCGTGCCGTTCGCCACGACGGCGGCCATCCGTGCGGTGCTGGCCGAGGACACCACGCATGTGCTGCACCTGTCCGCGCACGGTGCGCCGGGCATCCTGCACCTGGAGGACGAGCAGGGTCTCCCACGGTCGGTGGATCCGGAGACCCTGATGGCGGAGGCGATCCCGGAGGGGCGGATGCCGCGGGTGATCTCGCTGGCCGCCTGCTACACGGATGCCGACGGCGAAGACGGCGCGGGGTCGTTCGCCGCCAGGCTGGCCCGGCGGGGCGCGGGCGCGGTGATCGCGACGCAGACCTCGGTCACCGACGTGTACGCCACGAGGCTGTTCGCCGCCGTCTACGCCGAGCTGGCGGCGTCGGCGCAGCCGGATGTGGTCGCGGCGGTGGCACAGGCCCGTCGGCGCGTGCAACGGGACCTGGCCACCGGTCCGGACCCGTTGACCCAGGCGGTCGGGGGCATGGACGAGTGGAGCGTGGTCAGCGTGCTGGCCGCCACACCCGCGGTGGCCGTCGCGGACGGCACCGCACCGGCCGAGCCCCGCGCGGAGACCGTGCCGGACCTGGGTGGCCTCCTCGCCCGGCCGGTCGGACAGTTCGTCGGTCGCCGGCACGCCCAGCGCACCCTGCCGGCTGTACTCAACGACGGCACCGGTACGGCGGTGCTGCTGCACGGTATCGGTGGGGTCGGGAAGACCACTCTGGCAGCCGAGGTGGTACGCCGTCTGCTGGACACGTCGTCGGACTGGCGTCTGGTCACGGTGACCGGGCCGGTCACCGTCGACGGGCTGTTGACCGCGGTCGCCGACGCGGCCCGCCGGGAGCTGCTGCTCCGCGATCGGTTCAGCGGCCCGCCGGTGGTCGCGGTGCAGGCGGCCGGCCGGGTGGACCTGCCCTGGGCCGACCGGTTCGCGCTGCTGCGTGACCAGGTCCTGGCCGACACGAGGATGCTGGTGGTGCTCGACAACTTCGAGGACAACCTGATCCGTGCCAGCGGCATCGACGGTGATTGGTCGGTCGGGGATCCCGGTCTGGCGGGATTGCTGGCCGCCTGGTTGACCAGCCCCGGCCGGAGCCGGCTTCTGATCACCAGCCGTTACCGGTTCCGGCTACCCGAACCGGCCGCCGAACGGCTGCACCCCTATCAGGTGCCTCCGTTGAGTCTGGCCGAAACCCGCAAGCTCCTGTGGTCGCTGCCCCGCCTGGACCGGCACGCCGTCGACCTCGACGCGCAGCAGCGGATCTGGCAGACAGTCGGTGGACACCCCCGCGCCCTGGAGTACCTCGACGCGCTGCTGCCCGGCAGCGGCGGCGACCCTGCCGGACAGGGCCGCTTCGCCGACATCACCCGCCGCCTACGCCAGGCCGTCGAAACTCGGCTAGGTACCGCCGGCACGGAGGCGTGGCTGGCCCAACAACGGACCTTGGACGCGGCGCTGGCCGACACGGTCACGCTGGCCGCCGACGACGTGCTGCTGACCGAGCACCTGACCCGCCTCGACGCCGTCGAGGGCGCGGTCCGGCTGCTGGCCGGGATCAGCGTCTACCGCGAGCCCGTCGAGGTCAACGGCCTGCTGTTCCACATCGGACTGGCGAACCCGGATGCCGATCGGGAACAGCGGCCGGGCGGCATGGCAGCGGCGGCCGTCCAGATCCGTGACCTGCTGTCGGGATACGCGCTCGACGTCACCAGGTTGGCGGAGGCGATCCGGCAGGACAGTCCGCTGACCCCGGCAGACCGCGAACGTCTCGCCCGGCTTCTCGAGCAGGCACGCCGACCGCCGCAGCCCCCGTTCACCGCACCGCCGGGCATGACCGGGCTGGTCCGGAGACTCGCCACGACCAGTCTGATCGCGATCGTCGATGACGGCCGGGTGGTGATGCACCGCTGGACCGCCACCGAGCTGCATCGCCACTGGAACAGCGACCAAGGTCCGCACTACCGCCCCGGGCTGGTCACCGTCGCCCACCGTGCCGCCGCGACATACTGGCAGTGGCGCGTGGAGAGCTGGCCGCAAGGTCGGCTCGACGACCTCCACGATCTCGGCGAGAGCCGGCACCACCTGCTGGCCGCCGGCGATCTGGAAACCGCCGGAACCATCACCGAGCACATCTGCAGCCAACTCGACGAGTGGGGAGCCTGGGACCGGGAGGCCAGCCTCATCCACGACACCCTGCGCTGGCTTCCTGGAGACTCACCCCGTCGGCCGGCCTGGTACCAGCAGCTCGGCATCCTCGCCCAGCTTCGCGGCGACTATGCCGAGGCGGAGCGTCGTTACCAGCAGTCCCTGACCATCGAGGAGGAGCTCGGCAACCGGTCCGGCATGGCCAGCAGCTATCACCAGATGGGCATCCTCGCTCAGTATCGGGGTGACTATGCCGAGGCGGAGCGTCGTTACCAGCAGTCCCTGACCATCGAGGAGGAGCTGGGACACCAGGCCGGCGTGGCCGCCAGCTATGGTCAGCTCGGCACCCTCGCCCAGCTTCGGGGTGACTATGCCGAGGCCGAACGCCGTTACCGGCAGTCCCTCGCGATCAGCGAACGTCTTGGCAGCCGGTCCGGCATGGCCGCCAACTACCACCAGCTGGGCATGCTCGCGCAGCAGCAGGGCGACTACGGCGAGGCGGAGCGTCTCTACCAGCAGTCCCTGGCGATCAAGGAGGAGCTGGGGAATCGGTCTGGCCTGGCTACCGGTTACCACCAGCTGGGCATCCTCGCCCAGTATCGGGGTGACTATGCCGAGGCGGAGCGTCGTTACCAGCAGTCCCTGACGATCGAGGAGGAGCTGGGCAACCAGGCCGGCATGGCCGCCAGCTACGGTCAGCTCGGCACCCTCGCCCAGCTCCGGGGTGACTACGCTGAGGCCGAACGCCGTAACCAGCAGTCCCTGGCGATCAACGAGGGGCTGGGCAACCAGTCCGGCATGGCTGTCAACTACCACCAGCTGGGCATCCTCGCGCAGGAGCGGGGTGACTACGGTGAGGCCGAACGCCGCTACCAGCAGTCCCTGGCGATCAAGGAGGAGCTGGGGAACCGGTCTGGCATGGCGGCCAGTTACCACCAGCTGGGCGTCCTCGCTCAGCTTCGGGGTGACTACCGTGAGGCCGAACGCCGTTACCAGCAGTCTCGGGCGATCAACGAAGGGCTGGGCAACCAGGCCGATATGGCCACCTCGATCAGTCAGCTCGGGACCCTGCGTAGCGAGATGGGGGATCTCGGCGCGGCAGTGACCTTCCACTGCCAGGCCCTCGTGATACGGCTCGGGATCGGCGTTCCCCAAGCCGGCTTCAACCTCGCCCGGCTCCGTGAGCTCCGCCGGATGCTCGGCGAGCCCGAGTTTCGCGGCGCGGTCATCGCTGTCCTCGACGAAGAATCGCTGCGGACGCTGATCGCTGCTCTGGACCAGGCGGCAGGTCCAGAGCAGGAAGACGGCACACAGGGGTCCGTCGTTGGCGACGAGTAGGGGTACGCCGTCTCGCCGTGCCCCTTCGGCGACGGGTTCCGCGTGGTCTGATGGCGGCATGATGGCTCGCCCACCCGCCCTGGTCGAACGCGGCTCGGCGAACTGGAGCAGCACACCCTCGTCCAGCAGTACGTTCACGAACGGCCCCCACGAGGGCGCCGGACGTTTGGCTATCGTCTCCGGCATGACGATCGATCTCTCCGGCGTCGTCGGCGCGGCCTTTCTCGCGGATGGCCCGGCCGACGGCGTCGACCTCAGCCTGTTCGGGCAGTTCGCGGGCTCCTGGGTGCTGGACTGCACCGAGTACGAACCCGACGGGTCCTCCACGGTGCGCCGGGGCGAGTGGCACTTCGGGTACGCGCTGGGTGGCCGGGCGACTACCGACGTCTGGATCCTGCCGGGCGTCGAACACGGCGTCAGCGTGCGGTTCCCCGACCCGTCGGCGGGTACCGGGGTGTGGCGCTCGACGTGGGTGGGCCCGGCCCGCCGACGGACGCACACCTTCCTGGCGTCGCGTGTCGGCGACGAGATCGTGCTCGACGGCGGTGACCTGCGGTGGACCTTCTCCGACATCGGTACCGACGAGTTCCGCTGGCGCAACGAGGCGCGGCAGCCCGAGGGGGAGTGGCGACTCCAGCAGACGTTTCAGGTGTGGCGGTCGTCCTGATCCCGCCAGCACGCCCTGGGCCTGAGCTACGCCCCGGCCGTCGCCAGCAGCAGCGCCTCCGCGCCGACCGGGCGGAACCCGGCGGCCTGGAAGGCGCGCACACTGCGGGCGTTGCCGGCGGCCTGCTGGGCCCAGAGGGGTCGACCGTCGGGTACGAGGTGCCGGGCGGCCGTCGCCAGCGCCCGTCCCAGGCCGCGGTGGCGGCAGTCCTCGTCGACCTCGATCGCCGTCTCCCAGCGCCCCGCCACGCCTCGGCCCAGCACGATCACCCCGCCGTCGGCGGCCCAGACCCGGACGTCGTCGCGACGGCGGCGTGCCCGGCCCGCGCGGGCGTGACCGGCGTCCGGGACCTCGGTCAGCGGTAGCGGGGGCGGGCCGGGTAGCGGACTCGCGACGGTCAGGAGGTCGATGGTGTCGGTGGAACGCCCGGTGCGGTCGAGCAGCGCGCCGAGGAAGCGCGGATTCATCGTGGCCGCCAGACCGTCGCAGTCGAGAGTGGCCAGCGTACGACGTACCCATTCGGGGTCTTCGTCGGTGAACACCACCGAGTGCGCGGTGAACGCGATGACGCCGGCGTCGCGGTGGCACGGCTGCGGTACGACGGTGGTCCCGCCGTCCGCCGGGGGGAAGTGCCCGTTCGCCGCGGCTCGCAGGATGTCGGCCAGCGTACTCTCGGCGATCGTCGTCTCCTCGGTTCGGTGGCACGTGCTCGGCGGCCGGCGCGTCACGCGCCGGCCGCCGAGGTGCTTCGGTGTCAGCTGCCGGTGCAGCTGGCGGTGGCGCCGCCGCCGTTTCCGGTGCCCTGGAACCCGAAACTCGTGCTCTGGCCCGCGTTCAGCCGTCCATTGTAGCTTTGGTTGGCGACGGTGACGGTGCCGCTGCTACCGGTCGCGACGCCGTTCCACAGCGAGGTGATCGTGGCGCCGCTCGGCAGGTTGAGGGTGACCCGCCAACCGCTGACGGCGGCACCTCCGGCGGTGACGGTGACGTTGGCGACGAAGCCGCCGTTCCACTGGTCCTGCACGGCGTAGGTCGCGGTGCACGCGCCCGTGGGCGGCGGCGTGGTCGGCGGCGGCGTGGTGGGTGGGGGAGTCGTGGGCGGCGGTGTGGTCGGCGGGGGAGTCGTCGGCGGGGGCGTGGTCGGCGGCGTGCCGGGGTCCAGCGTCAGGTTCTTCTGTTGGACCGTCCACTGGGTGCGGCACAGGCCGCAGTTGGGTCCGACGAAGTTGGCGCCGGCGGTGGTGTCGCCCTTGAGCCGCCACTTGAGGTAGAGCACCGCGACACGGCCGAACTCACCACCGTTGGTCTGGTCGTAGGTGCCACCGTGCCCGACGTTGAGGTTGCCCATGAAGGCGGGCAGCGTGGACGGAAGCTTGCCCCAGTCGTCCATGGCGTTCGGGTAGGCGATGTCGCTGGGCCCGCCGACGAAGTAGGCGATCGGCTTGGTGAGCCTGCGGAGTTGGTAGTCGTCGGCGTCGTTCAACAGGCCACTGCTGAAGATGCCGGTGGTGGTGACGCGCGGGTCGTTGGAGACGGCGTACGCCTCCAGCCCGCCGCAGGAGAAGCCGGCGACCGCGACCTTCGTAGTGTCGATCTTGTTGTAGTACTTGCTGCCCTGCCGGGAGTTCTCCGCGATGGCCCAGTCGATGGACTGGGTGAGCATCTGGGAGTTGGTGGAGCCGGAGCCGTTCGGGGCGCCGTTGGCGATGGCGAGGAAGCCGTGCGAGGCGATCTCGCGCAGGAAGTTGCCCTGGGAGAGGCCGTTGGCCGAGCACCCGCCGTTGCCCCAGACGAAGATGGGCAGCCGCTCGGACGGCAGCGTCTGCGGCCGGAAGATGGTGTGGTTGGCCAGGCTGGACGAAGTCTCGTAGTCGGCGGGATAGGGGCCGGATCCGCCGATGGCGGCATTGGCAGGTGTCGCGCCGAGCGTGATGATCATCGAGGCGAGCGGGACGACGGCGGCCGCCAACCCGGCATAGATCTTCGATCTTGTTCTCATGCACCCCTCCAACGGATGTCACGTGGGGCTCCCCGCGGCGGCGGTGGCGGCTGTACGTTCGCGCGGCGACCGGTGGGTCGGCGCTGGCCACGGGCCAGGTCGATGGGTACGCGTCGACCACCCGGCGGGGTCCCCACAGGCGATCCGATGGGAGCGGTGTGCAGTTACTATCACTGCCGCAACGAAAAGTGTCAATGTCTGGGGTGTCGGCCGCCGGGCGACCCGGCCGCCGGGACGTCGTCCGCCGCCTCGAAGTGCGTGATCCACGCGGCGGCGTCCGGCCAGTGCGGCGTCGCCACCTCGACCAGCCGCTCCTGGGCGAGCGCGCCGAGCGCGCGATGGATCTCCAGGAAGGTGTCCCGGGCTTCCTGTCGGGGCCAGGGTGTCGGTAGCAGGTGATCGGGCAGATCCGGGTCGATGTCGGCGAACCTGCGCCAGGAGTCCATGGCCGAGGTCCGGGCCACCAGCGCCTGGGTGGGGTCCACCTCGTTGCCGCGCACGGCCACCCGCAGGGGCGCGTACCGCTGGATGAAGGTCGAGTACGCGGACGCGAGCGCGGTCAGGTCGTACGCGGCGGCCGGCCCGTGTGGTCCGGACTCCTCGTCGAACCGGACGTGCATCACCGACCACCGGGCGCCCTCGACGTGGCGCAGCAGCTCGCCCAGGACGCCGTTGGCCGTCGCGGTGTCGGAGCCCGGGCGGATCCACGCGCTGTCGTACAGGCCCGCGAAGCGCAACGCGCCCAGCGCCCGGCGCACCGCGTGCCGGGACGCCTGTCCGGAGTTCGGGATCGAGAAGGTGGCCAGCACCCAGTCGCCGGTCCACGGTTTCGGGTGGGTGCCGAAGGTCAGGAACTGCCGCATCCGCGCCCGGTGCCGGGCGATGGCCCCGGACGTCAGGTGGTAGACCGGGGGCCGTCGGCCCGCCCGCGTGGCGAGCAGACCCCGCTTGACCAGCCGGGACAGGGCGGCGCGGGCGCTGGACTCGCTGACGCCGAACTCCCGCAGGATCGCGATGACCGCCGCCGACGGCAGATCGGCGTCCGCCGAGTCCAGATACTCGCCGAGCACGGTCGCCAACAGGTGCTGCGGGCTGGACCCGACCTGGGCCCGGGGTGCGCGTACGTCCTCACCGTCCACCCCACCAGACTGCCGCACGGGTCGTCCACGGGAGCTGACCGTCAGCCGTCGATGGGTTCGTGCGGCGGCGCCCAACTCGGGTGCCAGGTCGTCGCGGGCAGCGGCGTCAGGCCCGCGCAGTGGTCGAGCACCGCGCGCAGGCCCGGGTGCGGGTTCGCGCGGCGCAGCAGGAGCGAGATCGGGTACGCCAGCGTCGGGCGCGCGATCGGGATGCGGCGCAGGTCGTGGCCGGTCGGCCAGAGGTAGCGGTCGCGCGCGCCGACGAGGGTCGCCACGTCGGTGGATTCCGCGAGGACGTCGAGCAGCACCTCGTCGCCGAAGTGCGGGCCGGCGGCGTCGATCCGCAGGTCGAAGGCGGTGGTGAGCTGGTCGTAGAAGTCCGCCCACTCACTGCGCGGCGCGATGCCGGGCACCCAGATCCGGTGCCCCCGCAGGTGGGCCGGCGTCAGCGTGCGCGCGGCGGCGAGCGGGTGCCGTGGGCCGACGAGCAGCTCCAGCGCCGAGTCGAAGGCGTGCACCATCCGCACCTCGCGCGGCAGCGTCGCCGGGTCGGTGACGGACCGGAACGAGGCGTCGACGTCGCCCGCCCGGACGGCGGCGACCGCCTCGCGCGGGTCGTTGACCCGCAGTGTCACGACGTCGAGGTCGATCTCCGGATGGGAGCGCCAGTAGTCGTGCAGGACGACAGCCTGCGCGGAGCGCAGGCCGAGAACGTCGATCCGCAGGGTCCGCGAGCCCGGTCTGATCGCGGCGACCGCGCGGTCGGCCCCGGCGACGATGCCCCGGGCGTGCGGGAGGAACGCCTGGCCGTCGAGTGTCAGCTCGACCCCTCGGGGGGTACGCCTGAACAACCGGACGTCGAGTGCGCGTTCGAGGGCGGCGATCCGCTTCGACACCGCCTGCTGCGTCACGCCCAACTCGTCGGCCGCGTGCTGCAACTGCCCGACCTCGGCTGCCCGCACGAACGACCGCACCGCCTCGGTATCCACCGGCTGATTATGCACTCCCACAACCATTGGTTGTGGCGAGTCGATGGTCGGTTGTTTGCGTCCGAGCCTGCCGCCACGATCTTCTTCCCCGGACCCGCACATCGGTTGTCACGAGGGAGTCGCATGCGCGCGCGGTTGGGGCCCGACTTCGGGTGGCTGTGGTCGGCCTACGCCGTGAGCACCTACGGCACCTGGCTCGCCTTCGGCGCGTTCGGGCTGATCGCGGTCCGGGTGTTGGACGCGTCGGCGTTCGCGGTGTCGCTGCTGGAGGCGGCCGGTCCCGCCATCGCCGCGGTCGTGGCGTTCTCACTCGGGCCGTGGGTCGAGCAGCACGCCAAGCGCCCGGTGATGGTCGCCATGGATCTCGTCCGGTTCATCGCGATGGTCAGCGTCCCGGTCGCGTACGTTCTCGATCTGTTGTCGTACGGTCACCTGCTGGTGGTGTCGATCGTCTCGGCGAGCGCGGGGATCGCGTTCGCCGCGGCGTCCGGCGCGTACCTCAAGCATCTTCTTCGTGGCGACGACCTGCTGGCCGCCAACGGCCGGTTCGAGGGCACGGCCTGGGCGGCGACGGCGGCCGGGCCGCCGCTCGGCGGCGCGCTCGTCGGGCTGCTCGGCCCGGTCGCCACCGTCGGCGTCGACGCCGTCAGCTACCTGCTGTCGGCGTTCGCGGTGCTGCGGGTGCGGGGGAGCGATGTCGCGTCACCCCGCGACCGCACTGGCGGGCTGCGGCCCGGCGACCTTTGGCACGGCTGGCGGATCATCATCGGTGACGGCGTTCTGCGCGGGTTGTTCCTCAACTCGGTCCTGGTCGGGGGCCTCATCATGGCGACCGCGCCGCTGCTGGCCGTGCTCCTGATCGGTCAGTACCACTTCCCGGCATGGCAGTACGGTCTCGCCTTCGGCGTCCCGGCGCTCGGCGGCCTGGTGGGCGCCCGCCTGTCGGCGCGCCTGGTGGCCCGTTACGGCCGGCACCAGGTCATGATCGTCTTCGGGTGGTTGCGTTCGGTCTTCCCACTCGGTCTCGCGTTCGTCCAGCCCGGCGTTCCCGGGCTCCTCACCGTGATCGTCGTCGAAGGACTGTTGATCACCTGCATGGGCGTCTTCAACCCGATCTACGCGACCGAACGACTGCATCGCACCCCGCTCGGCCATGCCGCCCGGGTCCTCAGCACGTGGAGTGCCGTCAGCAGAATCGTCCAGGCGACGCTGGTGGTGATCTGGGGCCTCCTCGCCACCCTCACCAGCCCGCTCGCGGCGATCACCAGCTCCGGCGTTCTCCTGCTCGCCACGCCGCTCCTGCTGCCCGGCCGACGGCTTTATATTCCCAATCGTCGATGTTAACGTTCACGTAACGTCGTCGTCTGCCGGCCGACATCAGCGTCGGCAGCGGCCCGGGGATCGGAGAACGCTCATGACCACATCCGGCAGGGCTCGTCAGGTGCGCTCGCTGGCGGTGACGACGGTGTGCGCGCTCGCCGCCACGGTCGCACCGGTGACTGCCGCGTCGGCGGCCACGACCATCACGGTGGCCGCCGACGGCAGTGGCACCTACCCGACCGTGCAGGCGGCGATCGACAGTGTCCCGGCGAACAATGGCGTTCCGGTCACCATCTCCATCAAACCCGGCACCTACCGGGGCGTGGTCACGATTCCCGCCAACAAGCCCTACCTCACCCTGGTCGGCGCCGGCAGCTCCGCCAGCCAGGTGGTGATCGTCGAAGGGCACGCCTCCGGCCAGACCAAGCCCGGTGGCGGTACGTACGGCACGTCCGGCAGCGCCTCGGTCTTCGTCAACGCCAACGACACCACCATCAGGAACCTGACCATGTCGAACGACTTCGACGAGGCCGCCAACACCCTCGACGCCGAGCAGGCCGTCGCGGTCAACACCTCCGGCGACCGGGTGCAGTTCGACAACGTCCGCGTCCTCGGCAACCAGGACACCCTGCTGGTCAACGCGCCCAGTGTCAGCGCGGTCCGGCGACTCTACGTCCGGAACTCCTACGTGGAGGGCGACGTCGACTTCATCTTCGGCCGGGGCACCATGGTCTTCCAGAGCGGCACCGTGCACTCGCTCACCCGGGGCTCGTCGTCGAACAACGGCTACCTCACCGCCGCGTCCACCGACATCAACAACAAGTTCGGCTTCCTGTTCTGGGGAACCACGCTCACCAGCAACGCGCCCGCGAGGACCGTCTATCTGGGCCGCCCCTGGCACCCCAGCGGCGACGTGAACGCCCGCGGTCAGGTGCTCTACCGGGGCGTCACGATGGGCGCGCACATCCGTACCGACCCCTGGACCGACATGTCCGGCTTCTCGTGGCGGAACGCCCGGTTCGCCGAGTACGGCAGCACCGGCCCTGGCGCGGTCGTCAACGCCAACCGGCCCCAGATGAGCGCCTCCACCGCCACCCAGTACACACCCACCGCCTACCTGGCGGGCACCGACGGCTGGAACCCCATCCGATGACGACCATTCGTACGCTGCGCACCGCGGCCGTAGTCGCGGTCGCCGCCGGGGTGCTCGCCGCCGGTCTGCCGGTGCTCAGCGCCGAGGCCGCGGCCGGCGACGGCACACCGACCGACTCGAACATCAGCTTCGTCGGCCGGTGGAACCGGACGAACCCCTCGGCCTACGTGCCCTACTGGGCCGGCGCGTACCTGCGGGTCGGGTTCACCGGCCGGACGGTGAAGCTCCGACAGCGCAACACCATCCAGCTGTGGGCCAGCATCGACGGTGGGCCGTTCACGTCCTTCACCGGCTCCGGCACGATCAACCTGACACCGACCGCCCTCGCTGCCGGCAACCACACGCTGATCGTCAGCTACCGGCAGGTGGCCGGCTCGTACACCGGTGACGCGGTCTTCCAGGGGCTGCTCCTCGACTCCGGCGCGGCCACGTATCGGCCACCGGTCCGCCCCAAGCTGGTCGAGTTCGTCGGTGACTCGATCACCGCGGGGGCCACCAGCAGTCAACTCGCCGTGACGGACTACGCCTTCAAGGTCGGTGAGCGGCTCGGCTACGACCACACCCAGATCGCGATCGGTGGCATGTGTCTGGCCGAGACGTCCGACGGGTGTTGGGCGCAGTCGACCCGCTACTGGATGTCCTCCGGTGGCCAGGTCGGCACCGACCCGTGGGACTTCTCCCGCTACACCGCCGACGGCGTCGTGATCAACCTGGGCACCAACGACAAGAGTCACGGCGTGAGCGGCACGGCCTTCCAGGCGACGTACACCACCTTCCTCACGAGGATCCGGGCCACGTTCCCGAACGCCACGCTCTTCGCCCTGCGCACGTTCATCGGTCGCTACGCGACGGAGACGGAGGCGGCGGTCCGGGCCCGTAACGCTGCGGGCGATGCCAACGTGTACTACGTCGACACGACCGGCTGGCTGCCGTCCGGCGGCCTCAGCGACTCGGTGCACCCGAACGACGCGGGCCACCAGGCCATCACCGACCGGCTGGCCCCGATCCTCAGCGCCCGACTGAACACGAGCCCGGCCCCGACCACCCCGCCCCCCACTACCCCGCCACCGACGAGCCCCGCGCCGACGACGCCCGCGCCGACCGCTTCTGCAGGCGCGGCCTGCGCGGTCACCTACCGCAAGAGCGGTGACTGGGGTACGGGCGCCCAGTTCGACGTGACGCTCACCAACACCTCCACCGTCGGCGTCGACGGGTGGACGCTGACCTGGTCCCTGCCGGGCGCTCAGCGGATCACGCAGTCCTGGAACGCCACCGTCACCCAGTCCGGCGCGGCGGCCACGGCGGCGAACGTCGCCTGGAACGCGGTGCTTCCGGCCGCCGGCTCGACCAGCTTCGGATTCATCACCGACAGCCCACTCGGCGGAGCGACCGGTTTCGCCCTCAACGGCGTCCCGTGCGCCGCCGCCAGCTGACGGTGAGAGTCCCGACCACGGCAGGAGTGCCCCGATGAAGATTCGCCGATCGCGTCTCGTGCTCCTGGCGGCAACGGTCCCGACCGTCGTGGCCGGTGGGCTCGGCATCGCCACCGCCCAGGCCGCCACCCCGGCATGCGGGGTCGCCTATCGGGTCACCAGCCAGTGGACCGGCGGGTTCGGCGCCGATGTCGTCGTCACCAATTTCGGTGACGCCGTGACTGGTTGGACCCTGGGTTGGAGTCTCGCCCCCGGGCAGGGCGTGACGCAGGCGTGGAACGCCACCGTCACGGTCAGCGGCACGGCGGCCACCGCCACCAACGTGGGCTACAACGGTGCCGTCGGCTCCGGCGCATCGGTCGCCTTCGGCTTCAACGGAACCTGGAGCGGCAGCAACCCCGTGCCGTCGTCGTTCTCGTTCAACGGCACCACCTGTGTCGGTCCACCGGCGGTGACGCCCACCGCGCCGACGCCGTCGCCCACCGCGCCGTCGCCGACATCGACGCCGTCGCCCGCGCCGACACCCTGCACCGGCCCGAGCACGCCGCCGGTCAGCCCGTCCCCGTCACCGACACCCGCGCCGATCAAGGTGTGGATGGCCGGCGACTCCACGATGATGAATGCCAGTTCCTGTCCGATCGGCTGGGGCAGCCAGTTCGGGTCCTACCTCACCTCGAACGTCACCGTGCAGAACAGCGCCGTCGGCGGTCGCAGCATCCAGACGTGGCTGTACGAGGGCAACGTGACCGCCACCAAGAACTCGGCCGGCGAGTGCGTGCTCAGCTCTACCGCCTACAGCGCGCGGTGGTCGGCGATGCTGGACACCGGCAGCGGCTTCAAGGCCGGCGACTATCTGATCATCCAGTTCGGCATCAACGACGGCGACTCGGCCTGCCCGCGACACGTGGGCACCAATCGATTCAAGGACCTGCTCGGCGTGATGGCGACGGCCGCCAAGGCCAGGGGCGTGAAGCCGATCTTCGTCACCCCGGTCGCGGCGATCACCTGTAGCGGCAACACCGCCGTCGGCAATCGCGGGTTCGTCACCGAAACGACGGCGGCGGCCACCGCCAACGGCGTACCCGTCATCGACCTGCACGCGAAGAGCGTGGCGCTCTACAACTCGCTGAGGTTGTGCCCGAACAACGGTGACTACTCGACGGGCGCGGTCGGCGCGTTCTTCTGCAACGACCACACCCACTTCGAGGCCGCCGGGGCCCGACAGATAGCCGGCCTGATCGCCACCGCCCTGCGGGCGCAGAACATCCCGCTCGCCGCGTACCTGAGGTGACCGCCACCCCTGGGTCAACTCTGCTGATAGTTCACGGCGGCGAAGCCGCACGGTTGGTGCAGGTGCAGGTAGTACGCGCCCTCGCCGTACTCGTCCAGGTCGGCGCCAGCGATCAGACCCACGTAATCCATCAGTTCGCCGCAACCGGGGCAGTCGGCGTGCTCGGCGTCCTGGATCCACTCGGGCCGGCCGCCCAGCGTCGATCCTCCCTGGTTCCAGGCGCTGACCTGGTACGGGCTCGTCAGGGCCGGCCCGAGGACCGGCGACAGTGTCGTGGGATCCTCCGGTTCGGGGGCGTCCGGGAGGTAGCTCGGCCGGGAGTTGCCGGCCCACCAGGTGACGTCACCGGTCGGAGTGACGTGGCTGTACAGCGTCGTGTAGCAGGCGCAGAACTGGCAGGTCTCGATCACCAATCGCCCGGACCACCCCGTGTGGGCCAGCGCCGCGGCGATGTCGGCGTCCGCGGTGTCGAGGTCCGCGGCGACCCACAGCGGCGAGGCGCACCAGGGACAGCTGGGCCGATCGCCGCCGGGCGCGGTTGCCCGCATGACCCACCGGTACGCGGTGTCCCCGCACAGGTTACGTCGCCGACCGTCGGAGCCGACCGCCCAGCCGCCCTCGTGCGCGTAGCTGAGCGCATCGACGTACAGCTTGTCCGAACCCGGTGGAGGCTGCGTCGTCCAGCGACGCAGCGCGCTCTCGGCGGACGGGTGGGCACTGTGCGCCAGGACCATGAGCAGGTGGTTGAGCCGGTCGGGCGTTCGGCCGCTGTCGACCTGCTCGATGATCCGACGGACCACGTCGGCGTCCGCCGCGCGGTACAACTTCGCCGGGTACAGCACGTCGAGGTCGAGCAGGAGACTCAGGTGCGGGGTCAGCCTGCGAGGGTCGGCGTCCGCGATCGCGCTCAACTCCTCGATCGCGTCGTCGTCCTCGGTGGCGGCGCGTCTCATCAATTCCTCGATCACCCCAGGATGGTAGCCACGCCGTACCGGGCAAGTCCGAGCTCGTCAGCCGACGCGGACCCGGTTCGGCGGGCGCCGGTACCGCGCCGGGGCTGGGGCGTGGCTCCGCCGTACCCCGGTTGACCCGGCAGCGACGGCGCGTCGCGGCCGTGCCGCCACCGCATCACGCCTTGTCGGGCTCGCCCGCCTCGCGCTCGCCGGTGCCGCACGGTCGGTGGCCACCGAGCCCGCTGCGTCCGGAAGAAACGTTCCGGGACCGACATGCCCGGCCCTTCGTGGCGGACCGTCCGGTCCGCCGAGTACGGTAGCGCCGGGGCTGGCGCGGTCGTCAACGCCGACCGGCCCGAGCTGAGCGCCGCCACCGCCACTTAGTACCCGCCCACCGCCTACCTGGCGGGCAACGACGGCTGGAACCCCATCCGATGACGACGATTCGTTTCCTGCGTACCGCGGCCCTCATCGCAGTCGCCGCCGGAGTGCTCGCCGCGGCTCTGCCGGCCCTCAGCGACGACGAGGTTGTTGCGCTCGGCGACGGCACACCGACCGACTCGAACATCAGCTTCGTCGGCCGGTGGAACCGGACGAACCCCTCGGCCTACGTGCCCTACTGGGCCGGCGCGTACCTGCGGGTCGGGTTCACCGGCCGGACGGTGAAGCTCCGACAGCGCAACACCATCCAGCTGTGGGCCAGCATCGACGGTGGGCCGTTCACGTCCTTCACCGGCTCCGGCATCATCGACCTGACACCGACCGCCCTCGCTGCCGGCAGCCACACGTTGATCGTCAGTTACCGGCAGGTGGACGGCTCTTACGGCGGTGACGCGGTCTTCCAGGGGCTGATCCTGGATTCGGGCGCGGGCACGTTCATGCCGCCGGCCCGCCCCAAGCTGGTCGAGTTCGTCGGTGACTCGATCACCGCGGGTGGCACGAGCAGTCAGCTCGCGGTGACGGACTACGGCTTCAAGGTCGGTGAGCGGCTCGGCTACGACCACACCCAGATCGCGATCGGTGGCATGTGTCTGGCCGAGACGTCCGACGGGTGTTGGGCGCAGTCGACCCGCTACTGGATGTCCTCCGGTGGCCAGGTCGGCACCGACCCGTGGGACTTCTCCCGCTACACCGCCGACGGCGTGGTGATCAACCTGGGGACCAACGACAAGACCCACGGCGTGAGCGCCGCCGACTTCCAGGCGACGTACATCACCTTCCTCACGAGGATCCGGGCCAAATTTCCGAACGCCACGCTCTTCGTCATGCGCACGTTCGCCGGTCGTTACGCCGCCGAGACCGAGGCGGCGGTGCGGGCACGCAACGCCGCGGGTGACGTCAAGGTGTGCTACGTGGACACCACCGGCTGGGTGACGTCCGGCGGTTTGAGCGATTCGGTGCACCCGAACGACGCGGGCCACCAGGCCGTCACCGACCGGCTGGCGCCGATCCTCAGCGCACGACTGACGCCGACTCCGTAGCCGGCTCGTCAGACCAGCGGCGCCTGCGCGGATCGACTGCCGTCGCCGGCCGTGCGCACGCCGTCGGGAGCGGTGATCGGCGCGGTGACGATCCGGCTCGGCAGCACCGGCGCGTCCCGGCCCGTGCCCGGCCGCGCGCCGCCGTCGGCGGACTGTTCGTGGTAGTCCTGCTCCACGTTGACCGACCAGACGTCGTGGGCGCTGCCGGTGACGATGTTCTCCACGGTCAACATCGCGGTGAGCATCGAGTGGTCCTGGTTGTTGTAGCGGTGCATGCCGTTGCGTCCCACCGCGTGCACGTTCGGCACGGCCTCGGCCAGCCACGCCCGGATCACGTCCACGTTGTGCTGGTAACGCTCGTCGTACACCGGATAGGCCTTCGGCATGCGCACGACGTGGCCGGCCTCGACCACTCCCGGGCGGACCAGGCCCAACCGCTCCAGCTCGGCGGTGGCGAGGGCCACCAGGTCGGTGTCCGGGGTACGCCACATCTCGTCGTCCTCGAAGACGAAGTACTCCAGGCCCAGGCAGGTGCGTCCGTCCTTGACGAGGTACGGCGACCAGGAGCCGAAGTTCTGGATGCGGCCCACCCGCACCGCCGGATCGTGCACGTAGATCCAGTTGTCGGGGAACGAGAACTCGGCCGGCACCACCAGCGCGACGGTCAGGAAGTCGCGGTAGCGCAGGTCGGCGGCGCAGGCCAGCACCTGCGGGGGTGCGGGTGGGCGGATCGCGGCGACCAGCTCCGAGATCGGCATCGACGAGATCACGTCGTCGGCCGGCTCGGTACGCTGCCCGCCCACGCCGTTGACCGTCACGCTGATCGCCCGACGTCGTTTCGGGTCGCGGTGCACGGCGGTCACCCAGGTGCCGGTGGACACCTCCCCGCCGCGCTGGCGTACCTGGTCGGCGCAGTGTTCCCACATCATGCCCGGCCCGTACTTCGGGTACTGGAACTCCTCGATCAGGCTTGTCACGTCGGTGCGGCGGCGTCCGGGCAGCACCGCGTTGCGGATCGCCGTGGCCAGCGACAGGTTCTTGATCCGCTGTGCGGCCCAGTCGGCCCGCAGCCGGTCCGCGGGCATACCCCAGACCTTCTCGGTGTACGTCTTGAAGAAGATCGAGTACAGCCGCCAGCCGAACCGGGCCGACACCCAACCCTCGAAGTGGGACTGGTCGCGCGGTGGGCGAACCCGCGCCCGGGCGTACGAGGCGAGGCACCGCACCGCCTCCGGTAGACCCAGGTTGCGCAGCGCGTTCGTCGCGCTCAGCGGATAGTTGAACAGGGCGCCCCGGTAGAAGATCCGGCTCATCCGGGGCCGGGTCAGGAAGTCCTCGTCCGGCAGGATCTCGTGCCAGAACGCCTCCACCCGGGGGACCTTGGTGAAGAACCGGTGCCCGCCGATGTCGAAGCGCCACCCGTCGCGTTCCACGGTGCGGCTGATCCCGCCGACCACCTCGTCGGCCTCGAAGACCCGGACCGGCCGCCCGTGGCGGAGCAACTCGTACGCCGCCGTGAGCCCCGCCGGCCCCGCGCCGATGACCACCGTGCCGTGCTGCTCGCTCATGTCGCCGTACTCCCTGGTTCCGGTCGAGGGGGCCCGCTTACCCGTTATGCCCGGGATGTCACCTGCGGGTCCTGATGGGTTTCTCCTCCGGCGGGGTCCGCCGGGGCGTACAACGGGGAGGGCGGCGGACGGTTCGGCGGACCGGGGGAGCGGGGCGGATGCACCGGTGGCGAGGCGGCCGGCGGCGCGTGGCGGCGCTGGCCGGGGTGGGCGCGCGACTGGTCCACCGGGTGCCGCCGCCCTGGCCGTACCTGATCGGGCTCTTCCTCGGCGCGAAGCTGCTGCTGACCCTGCTCGGCCTGCTGGTCCTGCACGCCTGGGACGGCATCCCCGGCGCGCCGCCGCCGGACGAGGCACTGATGTGGGCGCAGCAGCGGGAGATCTCCGGGCACCGGTGGATCTCCTTCTGGTTCGCCTGGGACGCGCTGCTCTACCTGCGGCTCAGCGAGTTGCCGCTGACCGGGCGACCGTGGGGGGACTTCGGCTTTCCGCTGCTCTACCCCTTCCTCGCCCGGCCGGTCGGTGCGCTGCTGGGCGGCGACAACGCCCTCGCTCTGCTGTTGATCAGCAATGTCGCGTTCCTGGGCGCCCTCGGGTACGGCTACCGACTGGCCGAGCTGCTGCTCGGTGACGGCGACGCGGCTCGTCGATTCACCCGCTACCTGGTGCTCCTGCCGACGGCCTTCCTGTTCCAGGCCGCGCTGACCGAGTCGCTGTTCGTCTGCCTCGCGCTGGCCGCCTTCTACCACGCCGAGCGCCGCCGGTGGCTGCTGGTCGGTGTGCTCGGCTACTTCCTGGCGATGAGCCGGTCTCTCGGGCTGCTCGTCGCCCTGCCGTTGGCGCTGGTGCTGCTGCGCCAGCACGACTGGCGGCTCGGGCCGCGTACCCTGCTCGGCTACCTGCGGACCGGCTGGCCGTTGCTGCTGCTGCCCGCCGGATGGTTCACCTTCATGGCGTTCTGCAAGTGGCGGGGCGGGGACTGGTTCGCCTACCAGCACGCGCAGAAGGTCGGCTGGGGCATCGAGGCGCAGAACCCGGTTCCGGTGGTGCTGGGCGGGCTCGCCGGCGAGCCGCGCGACGCCGCCCGGGTGCTGTTCGCCCTGGTCGTGCTGGCCGTCCTGGCCGCCGGGTTCCGCCGACGGGAACTGCCCTACCTGGTCTACGGCGTGCTCATGGTGGTGGTGCCGCTGTCGCTGGGGTCGGCGGTCTACAAGAGCCTGCTGCGCTACCTACTGGCCGCGTTCCCGGTGGCCCTGGTGCTGGCCCGGTGGGCCCGCCGCGCGAGCGTCGACGTGTGGCTCACGGCGGCGCTCGCCCTCGTGCAGGGCGCGCTGTTCGTGCTCTGGCTCAGCTACTGGACGCACATGATCATTTGATTGGCTACCGGGCCCGGGTGATGCGGGCTCGTACCTGACGGTGGCCCAGTTCGCCGCCCTCCGCACACATCTGCCAGCCTGAGAGCCGGCGAGCCCGCCACCCGTCGTACCCCCGAATGGAGGCCCGATGTTCGCCCTGCCGCTGACCGAGGACGTCGAGCTGCGCACGTTGGACCCCTGGCGGGCCGAGGAGTTCCTCGCCCACCTGGACCGGGCGCGCGAGCACATCCGCCCCTGGGTGTCGCCGACCTTCGTCGCCACCGACCTGCCGTCGGCCCGAGCCGTGTTGCAGCGCTACGCCGACCGCTGGGCGGCCGACTCCGGCGGCATCTGGGGGCTGTGGTGGCGCGGCACGCTTGTCGGCGGCGTGATGTTCGTGTCGTTCGACGTCACGCTGGGCCTGTGCGAGGTCGGCTGCTGGCTCGAGCCGTCCGCCCAGGGCAGGGGCTTCGTCGCCGCCGCGGTCCGGCGGATCGTCGACTGGGCGGTGCGCGAGCGCGGCATCCAGCGCGTCGAGTGGCGGACGAACGCCGCCAACGTCCGCAGCATCGCCCTGGCCCGCCGGCTGGGGTTGCGCCACGACGGCACCCTGCGCCAGGTCTACCCGGGGCCACACGGTCGCATCGACCTGGAGATCTGGTCGGTGCTGGCCGACGAGTGGCGGGCCGCGTCGGCGCCACCGTCACCCACCGTCCACTGACGACGGCGGATTTCTGTCGTACCCGGGCGGCAGCATACATCCATGGCCATCCCCGCGCTCACCCCGCATCCCGACCCGCCGCGCTCCGTGCCGCTGCGCGAGGCGCGCACCCGGTTCAGCCAGCTCGTCGCGTTGGCCGAGCTGACCGACGCGGTCACCGTCGTCACCCGCGACGGCGATCCCCGCCCGGTCGCCGCGATCGTTCCCGCCGCCGCGGCCCGCAGCGCCGCCCAGGCCCGCGCGGACGCCGACCGGCTCGCCGCGGTCACCGCCGGCTGGGCCCGCCGCCTCGACGAGCAGCACCGCCGCAGCAGCCAGCGGCACGCCGCCGAGCTGGGTGCGGTCCGCGCGGCGCTGGCCGAGGTGTGGGCCGAGCTGGACCGCCGGGTCGTTCCGGGCAGCGATCCGACGCTGGCCCGGCTGCGCGCCGCGCACGCCGACCTGCTGGCCGACTGACCGCCGCTCGCCGCGGCCGGTGGCGGCCCGTGCACGGTCCGGCCTCGCCCTGCACACCGGGGCCGGCAGAGGCGGGTGCGGTCCGGCGTCGGCCTGCCCACCGTGCGGCGGCGTCAGCTCGTCGCGGGGTAGGCGTGGGTCTCGGTCGCCTTGACCGCCACCCAGATCCGTTGGCCCGGTATCAGCCGGAGCTGGGCCGCCGCGGCCGGCGTGACGTCGGCGGCCACGCCGATCGGCCCGTCCACCTGCACCCGCACGTTGTCGCCGTGCCGCTGCACGCCGCTCACCGTGCCCGCCCACGTGTTGCGTGGGCTGCCGTCGGGCCGCGCCGGGTGCAGGGCCACCGCCGCCGGGCGGAACGCCACGAACGCATCGCCGTCGAGCCGGTCGGCCACGCTCAGGGTCAACTCCGGCGCGACGCGTACGCCGTGGCCCTCGGCGCGACCCCGGTAGAGGTTCAGCCCGACCAGCCGCGCCACGTAGTCGGTGCGCGGGCGGGCCGTGACGCTCGGACCGTCGCCCTCCTGGACGACGCGCCCGCCCTCGACGATCACCAGGCGGTCGGCCAACGCCAACGCGTCCAGCGGATCGTGGGTGACCAGCACCGTCGCGCCCGGGTGCGCGGCCAGGTGACGGTGCAGCTGCGCGCGGGTCTCCAGGCGGGTACGGGCGTCCAGAGCGGCCAGTGGCTCGTCGAGCAGCAGCAGTGACGGTCCGACGGCCAGCGCGCGGGCCAGCGCCACCCGCTGCGCCTGCCCGCCGGAGAGTTGCCGGGGCTTGCGGTGTGCCTGGTCGGCGAGGCCCACCCGGTCGAGCCAGCTCCGCGCGGTGGCCCGTGCCGCCCGCCGGTCGACGCCGTGCCGGCGCGGCCCGAACGCCACGTTGTGCAACGCGTCGAGGTGCGGAAACAGCAGGTAGTCCTGGAAGACCACACCGATCGGCCGGCGCTCGGTGGGCACCCAGGCCCGGGTCGCCGGCCGGTCCAGGTCGACGCCGTCGAGGGTGACGTGCCCGTCGGTGAGCGGGTGCAGCCCGGCCAGGGCGCGCAGCGCGGTGGTCTTGCCGGCCCCGTTGGGCCCCAGCAGCGCGACGACCTCACCCGGCGCGACCCGCAGCGGTACGTCCAACCGGAAGGCGCCCCGGTCGACGACCAGCCGGGCATCCACCAGCGGCGCGGTCACGGGCTGGTGGTGGGGCGGCAGCACGGGCACGGGCCGGTCGTCGGGCGGCGGCGCGGTCACGGGCTGGCCATCCAGCGGTCGCGCAGCGCGGCCAGGATGCCCACCGAGACGATCAGCAGCACCAGGCTGAGCACGATGGCGGACTCCAGGTCGGTCTCCAGCGCCAGGTAGACGGCCAACGGCATCGTCTGGGTACGCCCGGGATAGTTGCCGGCGAAGGTGATGGTGGCGCCGAACTCGCCGAGCGCCCGCGCCCAACACAGCACCGCGCCAGCGGCGAGGCCGGGTGCCACCAGCGGCAACGTGACATGGGTGAAGGTGGTCCACCGGCTGGCGCCCAGTGTCGCGGCGGCCTCCTCGTAGCGGTGGTCGGCGGCGCGGAGCGCGCCCTCGACGGCGATGACGAGGAACGGCATGGCGACGAACGCTTCGGCCAGCACCACGCCCGCGGTCGTGAACGGCAGGGTGACGCCGAACGTGGCGTCGAGCCAGCCACCGAGCAATCCGCGCCGGCCGAAGACCAGCAGCAGGGCCACGCCGCCGACCACCGGTGGCAGCACCAGCGGCACGGTGACCAGGGCGCGGACCAGCCGGCGGCCGGGAAAGTCGACCCGGGCCAGCAGCCACGCCAGGGGTACCCCGAGCAGGAGACAGAGCAGTGTGGCCAGGGTCGCGGTCTGCACCGACAGGCGCAGCGCCGTCAGCGCCCCCGGCGCGGTGAGCCGCTGGGGCAGCGTCGTCCACGGCGCCCGGACCACCAGCCCGGCCAGTGGCAGGACCAGAAAGAGCAGGCCCAGCCCGGCCGGGATCAGCAACGCCGCCGGCACCCGTGGACGTCGTCGCGACGTGCTGAGCTCGCGGAGCAGGCTCACGACGCCGCCTGGAACCCCGCCTCGGCGAGGACCGCCTGTGCCGGCGTGGAGCGGACGTACGCGACGAAGGCGCGCGCGCCCGCCCGATTCGGCGCGTTCTTCAGCGCGACGATCGGATAGTCGTTGATCGCCCGTGCCGACTCGGGGAACTCGACGCCCGTCACGTCGGCGCTCGCGGCACGGGCGTCGGTGCGGTAGACGAGGGCCGCGTCGACCTCGCCGAGCTTGACCTTGGCCAGCGCGCCCTTGACGTCCTGCTCGAGGGTGACCGGTGTCAGCGCGACGCCGGCCGCGCTCAGGGCGTTACGCGCCGCCGCGCCGCAGGGGACCTGGTCGGCGCAGAGCGCGACCTTCGTCCCCGGGCGGGCGAGGTCGGCGAGGCCGGTCACGCCCTTCGGGTTGCCACTGGGCACCGCGATCACCAGTTGGTTGCGGGCGAAGACGAACGGCGTGCCGTCGGCGTCGCCGGCCTCCGTCACGGTCGCCATGTTCTTCGGCGCGGCCGAGGCGAAGACGTCCGCCGGTGCGCCCTGGGTGATCTGGTTGGCCAGGGCCGAGCTGCCGGCCAGGTTGAGGGTGACGGTGACACCCGGGTTGGCGGCCTCGAAGTCCCTGGCGATGTGGGTGAACGACTCGGTGAGCGAGGCGGCGGCGAACACGGTCACCGTGCCGCTGACCCGACCGTCCCGGGCGTCACCCCCGGCCGCCGGGTCGCCGGCGCGGTCGCAGCCGGCCGCCGCCGACACGGCCACCGCCAGTGCCACCGCGATGAGTCGGACCCGACGCCTCATCCGTTCCCCCTCGCTCCGGCCGGGGTCGTCGGCGCGGCGCGCTCCACCACCACGGTGGTCGACTTGATCACGGCCACGGCGACCGAGCCGACCCGCAGGTCGAGGTCGTCGACCGCCTCGCGGCTCATCAGCGACACCACCCGGAACGGGCCGGCCTGGATGTCGACCTGGGCCATCACCGTGTCCTTGCGGACGTCGACGACGATGCCGCGCAGCCGGTTGCGCGCCGAGGAGAACTCGGCGCCCACGTCCGGGTCGGCGGCCTGCGCCCGGGCGAACGCCGCGAGGTCGACGCCGTCGATGATCCGGTGGCCGTGCTCGTCACGCCCGGCGGGCAGCCGCCCGGCGTCCACCCAGCGGCGGATCGTGTCGGCGCTGACGCCGAGCAGGTCGGCCGCCGCGCCGATCCGGAAGGTCGTCACCGGGTCACCCTAACGGCCGCATCTGCGAGGAGGAAAGGCGGGCCGAGGCCGATTCTGCGTATCGAGGAGACGTTATCGGTGGCAATTGCGAGCCCCGCTCAGGCCCGGGCGTCGTACGTCTCGCGGTTGGCGAACACGTCGTCCATGTGCGTCTCGGCCCAGCCCTTCAGGACCCGCACCACCTCGTGCAGCGAGAGGCCCAGATCGGTGAGCTCGTAGGTGACCGTGACGGGCACGGTCGGCTTCACGGTGCGGGTGATCAGGCCATCCCGTTCCAGCGAGCGCAGTGTCTGCGTGAGCATCTTCTGGCTGACACCGGCGAGCTGACGCGACAGTTCGGAGTAGCGCATCGGCCGGGGTTCGCCGACGCAGTCGGCACCGACTTGCGGCGCGCCTCCGCCACGGAGCGCGGCCAACACCAGAGTCACCCACTTGTCCGCGATCCGGTCCAGCAGCTCGCGGCTCGGACACTGGGCCAGGAACGCGTCGTACTCCGACTTGGCCTGCGCCCTCTTCTGGGCCGCTGTCGCCGTCGCCATCACCTTGCTCCTTCCTGAGGGGAATGCTACGCACTTTGAGGTGCCTACTTTCCGTTAGGAAGTTACTCGCTGATAGTTGGTTCCGGTAACAGTGAGGCACCGGCACCACGGCGGTGCGATGTGAAAGTCAGAGGTACGACGATGGCTTCCCCCTCTCTTCCCGGCGGCACCTGGAGGCTGGGCGACCTGGACGTCACCCGGTTCGGCTACGGCGCCATGCAGCTCGCCGGCCCCTGGGTCATGGGACCGCCGGCCGACCGGGACGGCGCCCTCGCCGTCCTCCGCGAGGCCGTCGACAGCGGTGTCACCCACATCGACACCTCCGAGGCGTACGGGCCGCAGGTCACCAACGAGCTGATCCGGGAGGCGCTGCACCCGTACCCCGAGTCGCTGCACATCGTGACCAAGGTCGGCGCGACCCGCGACGAACAGGGCGGATGGCCCCCGGCCCGCGACCCGCAGAGTCTGCGCCGGGCCGTCCACGCGAACCTGCAGACGCTCGGCCTCGACGTGCTTGACCTGGTGAACCTGCGGCTCGGCAACGCCGAGGGGCCCCAACCCGAGCCGGTGGCGGAGGCGCTGGACGTGCTCGTGGACCTCCAGCGGCAGGGCCTGATCCGGCACCTCGGGGTGAGCAACGCGACGCCGGAGCAGGTCGCCGAGGCGCAGACGATCGCGCCGATCGTGTGCGTGCAGAACAGGTACAACCTCGCGCACCGCCAGGACGACAAGATGATCGACGCGCTCGCCGACCAGGGCGTCGCCTACGTGCCGTTCTTTCCGTTGGGTGGCTTCAGCCCGTTGCAGTCGGCCGTCCTCTCGGCCGTCGCCACGCGGCTGAGGGCGACACCGATGTCCGTCGCCCTCGCCTGGCTGCTGCGGCGGTCGCCGAACATCCTGCTGATCCCCGGCACGTCGTCCGTGGCACACCTGCGCGAGAACATCACGGGCGCGGCACTCGTCCTGTCCGACGACGACCTCGTCGAGCTGGACACGATCGGCCGCTGACCGCGCCGTTGATCGGGGCCCGAGGGGCGCCGCCGGTCCGACGGGTTCGCACCTGCTCGGACGGCGATCGATGCGGTGGGGGCGTCGCGTGCCGCGACACCCCCACCGCACGGCCGGGCCAGCGAGGTCGTCAGCAGTTGCGCAGTTCGGGGGACTGGTTCAGGAGTTGGCCCCGGGTCGAGACGAAGCGGCGGTAACGCTCGCCGTGGACCGCCGACGGGCGGAAGGCGGCGACCCGGTGGCAGTTCTGGAAGGCCAGTCGTACCCCGAAGTGGCGTTCCAGGCCGGAGCGGATCGCGTCGCTCGCCAGCGCCCGGAGCAGTTGCCCCCGGTCGGCGTCGGTGGGCGGCGGGACGACGTTGTCGGCCAGTTCGGTGTCTCCGGCTTCGAGGTCGGCGACGATCCGGCTGACGGTGGCCCAGGCGTACGGCAGGGATTCGCGGACGCAGGCGATGAACGCCTCGTCCTCGACGGGCCCGCGCTCGGCGGCGTCGAGCAGGGCGGGCGGGACGGTGAGCGACATGATTCTCCTCCACATCTCGAAATGACTACCGTTTTCATTAACGGCGTCGACGTGAGCACACCACGTCGTGTGGATGTCGTCAACGGTGGCGCGGCGTGGCGCGCCGGAAACTCCCGGTCAGGGGTGGCGGGGGTGGCCCTTGAGGTGTCGGCCCAGCTCCCGGGCGATCTCGCGGTTGGCGTCGCGCTCGGCGAGGGCCTGCCGTTTGTCCCACGTGCGCTTGCCCTTGGCCAGCGCCAGTTCGACCTTGGCCCACCCGTTGTCGAAGTACATCGACAGCGGCACCAACGTCACCCCGCCCTCGCGGACCTCCTGGAGGATCTTGCCGATCTCGGAGCGGTGCAGCAGCAGCTTGCGGTTTCGGCGGGGCGCGTGGTTGGTCCACGTGCCGTAGCGGTACTCGGCGATGTGCAGCCCGTACAGCATGATCTCGCCGTCGCGCTCGTGCGCGAACGCGTCCACCAGCGACGCCCGCCCCTCGCGCAGCGACTTCACCTCGGTGCCCACCAGCACGATGCCCGCCTCGTACGTGCGCAGCACGGTGTACTCGTGCCGCGCCTTCTTGTTCGACGCGATCAGCCGGCGGTCGGGCTTGCGGGACGGGCTCACCCGGCGACGATATCGGGCCGCCGGCTCAGCGTCCCGTCCGGCGCTCGGTGCGCAGCCGCGCGGCCAGGTCCCGTACCGCCTGCGCGAACTCCTCCTGCGACTCGCACGGCCAGTGCCCGAGGATGGGTGGCGGCACGCTGTCGCTGGGCGGGGGCACCAGCCCCTGCGGGTCGGTCAACCGGCGGTCCACCGCCGCCTCCGGCCCGGCCGGCGGCGCGGTGTCCCCGGTCCGGTGCGGGGCGAAGATCCACCCACCGATCGGGTCGGTGTCGCGCCACAGGTTCACCCAGCGCCAACCGACCCGGTCGCCGATCTCCCGCAGCGCCGACCTGTCGACGTAGGCCGGAAACAGCCGTGAGTACAGCCGACTCAGCGGCGACCCGTAGGTGAGCAGGGCGACCCGGTCGGTGACCCGCCGCGGCAGTTGCAGCAGCGTGGCCGCGAGCAGCACCGAACCGTGACTGTGCCCCGCCAGCAGCACCCCCTCGCCCTGGTCCGCCAGGTAGGTGATCCGCTTGGCCAGCTCGGGCACCGCCCGCTCGGCGTAGCAGGGTGGCGCGAAGGGATGCGCCCCCCGGGGCCAGTAGGTGCCCAGATCCCACAGGACGCCCACGTACCGGCGGAACCCGGCCGTGCGATAGGCGAAGATGCCGCCGATCACGAGCCCGACCAGGATCGCGCCGATGGCGTAGCTGCCGGCCACGATCAGGAAGTTGACGAAGTTGTCGGGCACGCCGAGGTACTCCTCGGACACGTCGCCGGGGTAGATCTGCAACAGGCCGAACAGGCTGGTGGCCAACCCGAGGGCGGCGAGCCCGGCGTAGACCACGGCGAGCGGTTCCAGTCGTTCGGTGAACCGGGCCCGTGCCACCGCCTGCTGGACCTGACGCAGCCGCATCGCCGCCTCGGGCGGCGCGTCCGGAAAGTCGGCGGCCACGATGGCCCGCGCGATCCGCCACCGGCCCCGGCGGGTCACGACCGTGACCAGCGCGCCCACCAGCACCGCCAGCACCACCGCCAGGAAGAAGCCGCAGATCGCCCACTTGTACGCCAGCGGCGGGTCGAAGGCCATCTTCTGCGCGCGCCCACCGTCGCGGTCCAGCACGTCCGCCACCCGGTAGACCAACTCCGCCGAGAACGCCACCGCGAGCCCGGCGGCGATGGTGACGAAGACCGGCGCGCCCAACGCCCGCAGCCGCGGCAGCCGTTGTCCGTCCGGGCGTCGCCCGCCGCCGCGCGCCCAGACGACCACCGCCGCGAGGGCCACCACCAGGACGGTCTGGCTGACGAACAACCACGCCACGGTGGCGCTGTACCCGGGCAGCATTCTGCTCTCCGGCCACGGCTCGCCGCTGGCCATGGTGTACGCGATCACCAGGATCGTGAGACCGAAGGCGATCGTGCGGAGTCCCCGGGTGATGCGCTCCAGCGGGGGCACCCTGCTGGTCCGGTCCATGCCGCTCACCTGGGTCAGCAGGACCAGACAGGCGACCAGCACGACGACCGTCGCCACGGCCAGCGCCGTCCGGACCCACGAGGAGTTGTCGCTGTCCCAGGCGGCCAGCAGACTGCCGTCCAGCGTGGCGAACGCGGCCGCGACGTGCACCGAGCGCAGACGGCCCACGACCGGACTGCCGTCCCACTGACCGACCGCGCTCAACTGCTGCACCGAGGTCTCCTGCACCGCGCCCGTGCGAAAGGCGTCGAACGAGTGGCTCGGCCGCGCGCCCAGCCACCACACGATCCCGATGGCGGCGACCGGCACCAGGGCCAACACGCCCAGGCGTACGCCGGGTGGACGCCCGCCGAGCCAGGACAGCCAGCTCCGGCCGGCCACGCAGGCGGCGTCGCCCATGCAGCGCCAGGCGATGAGGTCCACCGCCACCCCGACGATGGAGAGCACGTAGAGCGCCGTGAGGGTCAGTGCCAGCATCCGACACAGGGCGACGATGGCGTGTTTCGCGGACGGGCTCCCCGGGCGCATCCAGAGCGCCACGTTGCAGAGCATGAACGGCAACAGGAACACCAGCGACAGCGTCCGTACGGCCGTCCCGGAGGGCAGGTCGTTCCAGCGGTACGCCTCCAGCGTCACCCCGTCCGTGCCGGTCGAGTCCGGGTAGCCCGGGCGGGGGCGGTAGAACCCGCCGCTGCGGTCGCCGGCCACCTGGTGCACGAACGGCCGGTTGAGCACCCGGTCGGCGCCCGCACCTGACACACCGTGCACCCGCAGCTCCACGATCCGACCCGTCGTCGGTTCGGTCGGCGACGCGTCCGGCATGGGCCCCCCGCAGGTGTGTGACAGCCAGCGGTCGACGGCGCCGGCCGCCCGCGGCGGTGCCGCTTACCCGTCCCGAGCCGTGTCACGCCTCGCGACGCTGCCCACCGGTGGTGCGGCGGCGCCCCGCGAGGTGGTTCTATTGGCGCCATGGCAAACCCGGTGATCCTGACCGTCGACGACGATCCCGCGGTGTCCCGGGCGGTGGCCCGGGACATCCGGCGCCGCTACGGCGACCGCTACCGGGTGCTGCGCGCCGCCTCCGGGCCGGAGGCGCTGGACGCGCTGCGGGAGGTCAAGTTGCGCGGTGAGCAGGTGGCGTTGCTGCTGGCCGACCACCGGATGCCGGAGATGACCGGCGTCGAGTTCCTCGAGGCCGCCATGGACATCTTCCCGGCGGCCCGCCGGGTGCTGCTCACCGCGTACGCGGACACCGACGCGGCGATCGAGGCGATCAATGTGGTGGACCTGGACCACTACCTGCTCAAGCCGTGGCACCCGCCGGAGGAGAAGCTGTACCCGGTCGTCGACGGGCTCCTGGAGGCCTGGTCGGTGACCCCGGACGCCACGAGCGCCGAGATCCGCGTGGTCGGGCACCGCTGGTCGGCGCCGTCGTTCAAGGTCCGTGACTTCCTGGCCCGCAACCTCGTGCCGTACCGCTGGTTGCTCTCGGACGACCCGGAGGGCGCCCGGCTGCTCGACGCGGCCGGGGCCACCGAGGCGGACGTACCCCTGGTGGTGACCGCCGACGGTAAGGCGCTGGTGGCCCCCGGCGAGGCCGAACTGGCCGCGCTGGCCGGGCTGACCGTGGTGCCGGCGTCCGACTTCTACGACCTCGTGGTGATCGGCGGCGGCCCGGCGGGCCTGGGCTCGGCGGTGTACGGCGCGTCCGAGGGGTTGCGGACCGTGCTCGTCGAGCGGCGGGCCACCGGCGGGCAGGCCGGGCAGAGCAGCCGGATCGAGAACTACCTGGGCTTCCCGGACGGCGTCTCCGGCGCGCAGTTGACCGACCGGGCCCGCCGGCAGGCGGTGAAGTTCGGCGCGGAGCTGCTCAGCGCCCGCGAGGTCGTCGGCCTGAGCGAGGCCGGCGGCGCGCGGCTGCTGCGTTTCGGCGACGGCAGCGAGATCGCCGCGCACACGGTGGTGCTGGCGACGGGCGTGTCCTACCGGGTGCTCGACGCCCCCGGGCTGGCCGACTTCACGGGTCGGGGGGTGTTCTACGGTGCCGCCGCCACCGAGGCGCCGAGCTGTGTCGACCAGGACGTCTACATCGTGGGTGGGGCGAACTCGGCCGGTCAGGCGGCCGTGCACTTCTCCCGGTACGCCGCCCGCGTCCACCTGCTGATCCGGGGCGCGGACCTGACCGCGTCGATGTCGAGCTACCTGATCGACCAGTTGGCGCGCATCGACCGGATCACCGTGCACCCGCACACAGCCGTGGTCGGCGCGGCCGGTGACGACCACCTGGAACGGCTCACCCTCTGCGACACGCGCACCGGGGAGAGTCGCACGGTCGACACCTCCTGGCTGTTCATCTTCATCGGCGCCGAACCCCGCACCGACTGGCTGGACGGGGTGCTCGTGCGGGACGGTCGCGGCTTCATCGTCACCGGCCCGGACCTGCTGGCCGGTGGGCGACGCCCGGCCGGCTGGTCGTTGTCCCGCGACCCGTACCACCTGGAGACCAGTGTGCCGGGGGTGTTCGCCGCCGGTGACGTGCGCGCCGAGTCGGTCAAGCGGGTCGCCTCGGCCGTCGGCGAGGGCGCGATGGCCGTGTCGCTCGTGCACCGCTACCTGGAGGCTCAGTGAGCGCGAGGAGTGAGCCGGTTTTGCGAGCCCCGCAGTCGCGAACAAAGGAGGATCTGTGACCACCCCGTCGGAGCGATTGACGCCGGCCCAGCTACGTGAGCTGTTCCTGTTCGAGGCCCTCGACGACGCTCAGCTCGACTGGTTGAGCGAGCACGGCCGGGTGGAGCAGCGTGCCGGTGGCACCCTCGTGTACGGCGAGGGCGAGCCCGCCACCTGCTTCTTCGTGCTGCTGCGCGGCGCGGTGGCGCTGAGCCGGCAGGTCCGCGGCGACGACGTCGAGGTCAGCCGCACCGACCAGCGCGGCGTGTACGGCGGGGCCACCCAGGCGTACCTGGGCGACCAGGTCGAGCAGACGTACCGCAACAGCCTGCGCGCGCTCGTCGACGCGGACTTCTTCGTGTTGCCGGCGGAGGACTTCGCGCACGCCCTGCGGTCCTGGTTCCCGATGCCGATGCACCTGTTGGAGGGGTTGTTCTTCGGCATGCGGGACAGCCAGACCATCGTGGGCGAGCGGGAGCGGCTGCTGGCGCTCGGCTCGCTCTCGGCGGGCCTGACCCACGAGCTGAACAACCCGGCCGCCGCTGCGGTGCGGGCCACGTCGGTGCTGCGGGACCGGGTCGCGGGGATGCGGCACAAGCTCGCCATGATCGCCGACGGGCGGCTCGACGGCCGGGCGCTGCACGGCCTGGTCGCTCTGCAGGAGGAGGCGGTCGCCCGGGTGGCGACCGCGCCGAAGCTGACCCCGGTCGCTACCGCCGACGCCGAGGACACCCTCAGCGACTGGCTGGAGGATCACGGCGTGGGCGGCGCGTGGGACCTGGCGCCCATCCTGGTCGCCGGGGGTCTGGACGCGGCGTGGCTCGCCCAGGTGAAGGCGGCGGTCGGCCCGGCGGACCTGGAGGCCGCGGTGCGGTGGCTGTCGTACACGGTCGACACCGAACTGTTGATGCGCGAGATCGGCGACGCGGTGACCCGGATCTCGGGCCTGGTGGGCGCGGCCAAGCAGTACTCCCAGATCGACCGCGCGCCGCACCGGGTCGTGGACGTACACGACCTGCTCGACGCCACGCTGGTCATGTTCAAGGGCAAGATCCCCGCCGAGGTCAAGCTGGTCCGCGAGTACGACCGGAGCCTGCCGCCGATCCCGGCGTACGCGGCGGAGCTGAACCAGGTGTGGACCAACCTCGTCGACAACGCGCTGGGCGCGATGGGGGAGAAGGGCGTGCTGACCGTCCGCACCGGACGGGCCGGCGACCTGTTGGCGGTGGAGATCACCGACACCGGTCCCGGCATCCCGCCGGAGGTGCGCCCGCGCATCTTCGAACCGTTCTTCACCACGAAGCCGGTCGGGGCGGGCACCGGGTTGGGGTTGGACATCTCGTACCGGATCGTGGTCAACAAGCACCACGGCGACATCCGGGTGGAGACCGAGCCCGGGCGGACCACCTTCCGGGTCCTGCTGCCGATCACGGAGGAAGCGGCGGCGTTGCCCTGACACGCCGACTACCTGGAGACATCGAGTGGTTGCGGGCAGTAGTGTCGGGCGGCGTCCGTGCTTCCCGCCCCCCGAGGAGCGTCCGTGGACTCGATCGCCCGCCCGCGTACCGCGACCCACGATGACCAGCCGCACGACCCTCCCGACGACGGCTCGGTGCTGCCGGAGCTGGAGGACGCCGTCTGGATGCACCACGCGCACACCTTCGCGCACACCAGCTTCTGGGCGGTGGCCCGCCGGCTGCCGAGGCTGGTCCGGGAGGCGGTGGCCCTGGCCTGGGCCACCAACCGCGCGGACACGGTCGCCTCGATCGGCCTGAACGTCGCCGCCGGGGTGATGACCACCTTCGGCCTGCTCGCCACGACCGGCGTACTACGGGAACTCTTCGCCGCCGGTCCCACCCCGGACCGGGTACGCGCCGCCCTGCCGGCGCTGATCGTGGCCGCGACGGCGGTCTCGGCGCGCGGCGGCCTGACGATCGCCGCCGGATGGGCCCAGGCCCGGCTCACCCCACAGATCAACTACCAGGTGGAGCTACGGCTGTTCGAGGCCACCACGGCGGTGGACCTGGCCGCGTTCGACGACGCCGGGTTCGCCGAGGAGATGGACCGCGTCCGCGACCGGGGGATGGGCGAGGCGGCGTGGATCGTCGACCACACCGTCAACCTGGTCACCGGGGTGGTCGGGATGCTCGCCACCGCCGTCGCGGTGACCGTCATCCAGCCGCTGCTGCTGCCGTGCCTGCTGCTCGCGGCGGTGCCCCAGGCGGTCACGGCCGTACGGATGGCCCGCCGGGAGTACCTGGCGACGCTGGCCCGGATCACCCGTCGGCGGCGCATGTGGATGCTCGCCCACCTGATGGCCAACCGGCACACCGCCGCCGAGGTGCGCGCCTACCAGATGCGCGAGTTCCTGCTCGCCGAGTACCGGGGCGTGATGGCCGTCGAGACCCGTGCCCAACTGCGGCTGGTCCGCTCGCAGACCGGCACCCGCGTCGCCGGCGCCACCGTGGCGGGCCTGGCCACGTTCGGCGTGTACGCGGTGCTCGGCGGCCTGCTGCTCGCCGGCATGGTCGCCCTCGCCGCCGCGGCCACCGCCCTGCTCGCCCTCCAGTCCGCCCGGACCAGCCTGGGCGTCGCGGTCGTCGCCACCAACTCGCTGTACGAGGACGCGCTCTACTACCAGGACTACCGGGACTTCCTCACCCGGGCGCAGGGCCGGGTGCCCGTCGGCGGTAGCCGGACGGCCGCCGGCGTCGAGGCGATCGACCTGCACGAGGTGAGCCTGCGCTACCCCGACACCGACGCGCCCGCGGTGGACCGGGTCAGCCTGACGATCAGACGCGGCGAGGTGGTGGCGCTGGTCGGTGAGAACGGCTCCGGCAAGACCACCCTGGCCAAGCTGATCGCCGGGCTCTACCAGCCGACCGGTGGGACCATCCGCTGGGACGGCGTCGACGCCGCCGAACTGGATCCGCGCGCGCTGGGCGCGCAGGTCGCGGTGATGACGCAGGAGTACTGGAAGTTCCCGTTCACCGCCGGGCAGAACATCCGGGTGGGCCGGCACGACCGTACGCCCGACCGGCCCGGCCCCAGCGTGCAGGAGGCGGCCGACGCGGCCGCCGCCCACGACATGATCGTGGGGCTGCCGCACGGCTACGACACCCTGCTCGACCGGGAGTTCAAGAACGGCCACGAGCTGTCCGGCGGACAGTGGCAGCGGCTGGTCGCCGCGCGTGGCCTCTACCGGGACGCCGCCCTGCTGATCTGCGACGAACCGTCGGCGGCTCTGGACGCCCGCGCCGAACACGCCCTGTTCCAGCACCTGCGTCGCCGGCCGGACCGGGCGGTCGTCCTGATCACCCACCGGCTGGCCAACGTCCGGCACGCCGACCGGATCTTCGTGATGGACCAGGGCCGCCTCGTCCAGCAGGGCAACCACGACGAGTTGATGGCGGCCGGCGGCCTCTACCGCGAGCTGTTCGAGCTACAGGCCAGCGGCTACCGCGCCCACACCGACGAAGCCCACCACCCCTGACCCCCACCCCGCACTGCTCACCCCCGCGATCTTGCACTTTCGGTGGTCGACTTCTGTGGAACGCCCGCTATGTCGCCACAGAAAGTGCAAGATCGCCGGGGCCGGGCCCGAGGCCGGGCCCCGGGGGTGGTGGTCAGGCGTGCTGGGGTGGGGTGAGGACGTCGGCCAGGACGCGGGTGTGGGTGGAGAACGCCAGCTGGACCGGCTCGGTGAGGACCAACCACTCGGTCGCCTCCTCGGTGGGCCGCGACGGTGGCAGATCCTCGACGGCACGCTCCGGCAACACCCCGAAGATCATCATGGTGCCGCCCTGCGGTGCGCCCCGCACGGCGAGGAGCCGGGCGTCGCGGGCGTCCGCGACCAGCCCGGTCTCCTCCCACAGTTCACGCACGAGCGCGTCGGACCACTCCTCGCCGTACTCGATGAAACCGCCGGGCAGCGCGAGCAGCCCGAGGGCCGGCTCGATGGCCCGGCGGACGACCACCACGCCCCGGCCGGCGGCCGTGCGGACCGGGAGCACCGCCACCGCGACGGGCAGCGGGTTACGCCAGACGGTCTCGCCGCAGGCCGCGCAGACCCGCGGCCATCCGGCCGTCGCCGGGTAGGCGGCGCCGCAGTAGGAGCAGTGCGAGTACGGCGTACCGGTCATGCCGCAGCACGTTACCCGCCGGCTGCGCTCACTCGATCGGCGTGCCGGTGTAGAACGCGGTGGTGCGCTCGGCGGCGGCCTTGGCCTCGTCGGGGTCGGTGCCGGCGGCGATGCTCGCCTCGCACCACAGGTGGCTGCTCAGCTCCATGGCCCGTCGTCCCTCGGCCGAGGTGACCCACGCGGCGCTCTCCTCCGGGCGGACGCCGACGCCGCCGGAGAGGTACGTGGCGAGGCCGAGCAGGCCCAGGTCCCAGCCGACACCGACGGCACCCGGGCCGAACTGGGCCCACCGGTCCTGGTCGACGTGCGCGATGTGATCCAGGTCGAGGCGGGCCCGATCGTCGCCGACCGGCGTGACCCGTACCTCGATCCAGCTCACCTCGCCGCCCATCTCCCAGGTCGCGGTGAAGCGGTGCGGGGGTTCGCAGGTTTCGATGGTGCCGCCCGCGTTGCCCTCGAGCTGGTACGTGCCGTGCAGCCGCAGGTCGCCGCTGATCGGCAGGAACCAGCGGGGGATGCGCTCGGCGTTGGTGCAGGCGTCCCACAGGTCCTCGGCCGTCGCCTGGTAGGTCTGGCTGAGCGTGGCGACCCGGGCCTCACCGGCGGCCAGGGTGCGGCTGCCGACCTGCCGCTGCACGGCGTTGATCTGCTCGGTGGCGTCGAACATCAAAGGTTCCTCTCGTCGGGTGGGTCGGCGGGCCCGCGCAGGCGACGTTCGCGTCGGCCCCGGGCCAGTTCGGTGGCGAGCGCCGCCAGGGGTGGCGCCCAGAACCGGCGGAAGTGCTCCAACCAGCCGTCGACCTCGCGCAGCGGGCGTGGGTCGACCGCGTAGAGCCGTCGGGTGCCGTCCGGGCGCACGGTGGCGAAGCCGTTGTCCCGCAACACCTTGAGGTGCTGGGACACGGCGGGCTGGGAGATGCCGAACTCGTCGCGGATGACCGCGCTGACCGCGCCCGCGCTCTGCTCGCCGTCGGCGAGCAGTTCCAGGATGCGGCGCCGGACCGGATCGCCCAGCACGTCGAAGGCGTGCACGGCGACAGTTGTATCACTGCTGGCTTATTTAAGCCAACTCTGACGCTCCGATGAGCTTGTCGAGCTGGATCGGCAGGTCGCGGATCCGTACGCCGGTGGCGTGGTACACCGCGTTGGCGACCGCCGCCGCCGCGCCCACGATCCCGATCTCCCCGATGCCCTTCACCCCGGCGAGGTTCAACTCGTCGTCGCGCTCGTCCACCCAGTACGCCTCGATGGACTCCACGTCCGGGCAGGCCGTGATGTGGTACTGGGCCAGGTCGTGGTTGACCCAGTCGCCGTAGCGCTCGTCGAGCAGACCCCCCTCGTGCAGCGCCATCGACAGGCCCATCGTCATGCCCCCGATGAGCTGGCTGCGCGCCGTCGTCGGGTTGACGATCCGGCCGGCCGCGAACACCCCGAGCATCCGGTTGAGCCGGATCTCGCCGGTGGTGGTGTCCACCCGGACCTCGACGAACTGCGCCCCGTACGCGTACCGGGGGAGCGTGGCCTGCTCGCCGATCTCGTCGGAGGTGTCCGCCTCGGCGCTCACCTCGGCGTTCGGCGGCGTGCCGTCGGGCAGCTTGGCGCGCAGCGCCGTACAGGCCCGGATCACCGCCCAGCTCCAACTGGAGGTGCCCATCGAGCCACCGGCCAGCGGCGCGGTGGGCAGGTCGCTGTCACCGATCCTGATCTCGATCCGTTCCGGCGGCACCCCCAGGGCGTCGGCGGCGACCAGCCAGAGCGCCGTCCGCGCCCCGGTGCCGATGTCGGTGGCGTTGATCTGGACCAGGAAACCGCCGTCCGGACGGGCGGTGGCCCGCGCCGAGGACGGGCGGGACCGGGTCGGGTAGGCCGAGCCGGCCACGCCGGAGCCGACCAGGAAACGCCCCTCGCGCCGGGACCGGGGCGTCGGATTCCGGTCGGCCCAGCCGAACCGCCGCGCGCCCTCGCGCAGGCAGGCCACCAGGTTGCGGCTGGTGAACGGTACGCCCAGATCGGGGTCGACCTGCGGGTCGTTGCGGACGCGCAGCTCCACCGGGTCGATGCCGACCGCCACGGCCAACTCGTCCATCGCCGACTCCAGGGCGTACGCGCCGGGGCACTCGCCCGGCGCCCGCATCCAGAACGGAGTGGGCACGTCGAGGCGGGTCACTCGGTGCGTGGTACGGCGGTGCGGCGCGGCGTACATGCTGCGGGTGTAGACGGCGGTCTGCTCGGTGAACTCGTGGATCGTGGAGGTCTGGCTGATCGCGTCGTGGCTGATCGCGGTGAGTCGCCCGTCGGTGTCGGCGGCGAGGCGGACCCGCTGGATGGTGGGAGTGCGGTAGCCGATCGGCCCGAAGATCTGCTGGCGGGTCAGCGCCAGTTTCACCGGCCGGTCCACGTGCCGGGCGGCCAGGGCGGTCAACACCACGGCGGCCTTGGCGTACCCCTTGCTGCCGAAGCCCCCACCGACGTGCTCGGCGATCACCCGGACCGACTCCCGGGGCAGGTCGAACAGCTCGCTCAGGGTGGCCTGCACCGATGACGCGCCCTGGTTGGAGTCGTGCACGAGCAGCCGCCCGTCGGTCCACTGGGCCGTGGTGGCGTGCGGCTCCATCGGGTTGTTGTGGTAGGCCGGGGTCCGGTAGGTGGCGTCCACCCGAACCGGGGCGGCGGCGTACCCGGCATCGAAGTCGCCCTCCGCGGTGTCGGTCGGGTAGTGGGGATTGACCTCGTCCGGCTTGTACAGGCCGGGGTGGTCGTCGGTGAGCACCGTGCTGTGCGGGCCTGCGTCGTAGTCGACGCGCACCAGCCGGGCGCCCTCGCGGGCCGCCTCCAGGCTGGCGGCCACCACCACCGCTATGTACTGCCCCCGGTAGTGCACCACCGGGTCCTGAAGCAGCCACAGGCTTGCCTCCACGCAGGTCGCCAGCCGGGGCGCGTTGCCGTGGTGCACGACGGCCAGCACGCCCGGGGAGGCCAGCGCCTCGGTCGTGTCGATCCGGGTGATCCGACCGCGCACCACGGTCGCGGGCACCACCCAGCCGTAGGTGACGCCGTCGACCGGGTACTCCACCGCGTACCGGGCCGTGCCGGTGACCTTCTCCCGGCCCTCCAGCCGGGGGTGCGCCCGACCGATCGCCCCGGTGCTCACGACGCCGCCAATTCGCTGAGCACCCGTACGGTGATGGACCGGGTCAGGGGCAGCTTGAAGCCGTTGTCGCGCAGCGGGCGGGCCTCGGCCAGCTCCGCGTCGGCGGCCCGCGCCGCCAGGTCGGGGCTGAACGGCTGGCCGCGCAGCTCCTGCTCGGCCCGGTACGCGCGCCACGGCCGGTGGGCCAGCGCCCCGTAGGCCAGCCGCACGTCGCGGACGACGCCGCCGTCGAGGTCCAGCACCGCCGCCACCGAGCCGGCCGCGAAGGCGAACGACGCCCGGTCGCGCGCCTTGAGGTACGTCGAGCGGCGCGCGGCCGGCAGCGCCGGCAGCCGGACGGCCGTGATCAGCGCCCCCCGGGCCAGGGTGGTCTCCCGTTCCGGATGGGCGCCGGGCGAGCGGTGCAGGTCGACCATGGGTACGTCCCGGACGCCGTCGGCGTCGTGCACCTCCACCACGGCGTCCAGCGCGGCGAGGGCGACGGCCAGGTCCGACGGGTGGGTGGCCACGCACTGCTCGGACCAGTCCAGCACCGCGAGGTCGCGGTTCTCGCCGTGCCGGGCGGCGCATCCGCTGCCCGGGTCGCGCTTGTTGCACGCCTTGCCGGTGTCCTGGAAGTACGGGCAACGGGTGCGCTGCAACAGGTTGCCGCCCGTGGTGGCCATGTTGCGCAGTTGCCCCGAGGCGGCGGCGAGCAGGGCGCGGGTCAGCACCGGGTAGTCGCGGCGGACCGTCGGGTGCGCGGCCAGGTCGCTGTTGCGGACCGTCGCGCCGATCCGCAGTCCGCCGTCGGGCAGCTCCTCGACGGCGCCCAGAGGCAGCCGGTTGACGTCCACCAGCACGTCGGGGCGCTGCACGCCGAGTTTCATGAGGTCCACCAGGTTGGTCCCGCCGGCGAGGTACGCCGCCTGCGGCTCGGCGGCCAGCACGGCGACGGCGTCGGCCACGTCGGTCGGCCGGTGGTAGCGGAACGGCCTCATCGCGCCGCCGCCGTCTCGCGCACGGCCGCCACGATGTGTGGGTACGCGGCGCAGCGGCACAGGTTGCCGGCCATCCGTTCGCGGATCTCGGCGTCGGTGAGGCCGGGCGCGGCGGTGAGGTCGTCGGTGACCGCGCTGGGCCAACCCCGCTCGACCTCGTCGAGCATCCCGCGCGCCGAGCAGAGCTGCCCGGGTGTGCAGTAGCCACACTGGAAGGCGTCGTGCGCGATGAAGGCGGCCTGCAACGGCGACAGGTCCTCCCCGTCGGCCAGCCCTTCCACCGTGACCACCGAGTGGCCATCCAGGGTGACCGCGAGGAGCAGGCAACTCTTCACCCGGCGACCGTCGAGCAGCACCGTGCAGGAACCGCACTGGCCGTGGTCGCAGCCCTTCTTGGCGCCGGTCAGGCCGAGGTGCTCGCGCAGCGCGTCGAGCAGCGTGGTGCGGTTGTCGAGCGTCACCTCACGCGGGGTGTCGTTGACGTCGAACGCCACCCGCGACGCGTGCGGCGCGTCGACGACCGGCTGACTCTCTGCTCCTGCGGACATCGCCCCAGATTAGCCGTGCAGGGGAATAAATCCGGGCGAATAACGCGAAAAGTCCTTCGTCGTACGGGTCGCCCCCCAGGAACGGCGACGGCCGCCCGGGTGCGCGCCGCAGCGACACCCGGGCGGCCGTCCGCCCCGCCTGGCGTGTCAGGCCACCGCAGTGGCCCGGGCGAGGTTCCGGTGCGCGCGGATCAGCTCCGCGTAGCGCAGACCGCTGGCCTTGACCGTCCGCCGCTGGGTGGCGTAGTCGACGTGCACCAGCCCGAAGCGCTTGTCGTAGCCGTACGCCCACTCGAAGTTGTCCAGCAGCGACCACACGAAGTAGCCGTCCAGCGGGACGCCCCGGGCCACCGCCGACGCGCACGCCGCGAGGTGCTGCTCCAGGTGGTCGGTTCGTTCCTTGTCCTGCACCGTGCCCTCGGCGGTGACCTCGTCGTGCCACGCCGAGCCGCTCTCGGTGACGATGATCCGCGCCGGCCCGTACTGCTCGTGCACGTCGACGAGCAGCCGCTCCAGGCCCGCCGGGTGCACCTCCCAGCCCATCGCGGTCTCCACCGAGCCGGGCACCGGCACCTGCTTCGCGTACGGCGCCGGGCCGGTCGGGTCGTCGACCACCAACTGCCGGAAGTAGTAGTTCACCCCGAGGAAGTCGGTGGGCGTCGCGATCACCGCGAGGTCGTTCCCGCGTACGGGCGGCTCGACCCCGTACGTCTCGACCATGTCGGTGGGGTAGCCCCGCCCGTGGATCGGGTCCAGCCACCAGCGGTTGACGTGCCCGTCCGCCCGCCGCGCCGCCGCGACGTCCTCGGGCCGGTCGGTCGCCGGCTCGATCGGGCTGAGGTTGACCACCAGGCCCACCGACGCGGGGCGGGCGGCGTTCGCCCGGATCGCCTGGGTGGCCAGGCCGTGCCCGAGCAGCACGTGGTGCGAGGCGTGCACCGCGCGGGTGAGGTCCCGCTCGCCGGGGGCCATGGTGCCCTCCAGGTGCCCGATCCAGCACACGCAGAGCGGCTCGTTGACGGTGCACCAGTCGGCCACCCGGTCGCCGAGGCGACCGGCGACGACCGCCGCGTACTCGGCGAACGCCTCGGCGGTGGCGCGCTCCGGCCAGCCACCGGCGTCCTGCACGGCCTGCGGCAGGTCCCAGTGGTAGAGCGTGACGAACGGCCGGATCCCGTCGGCGAGCAGCGTGTCGACGAGCCGGTCGTAGAAGTCCAGCCCGGCGGGGTTGACCCTGCCGACGCCCGCGGGCATCACCCGGGGCCAGGCCACCGAGAACCGGTACGCGTCCACGCCGAGGCGGCGCAGCAGCGCCAGGTCCTCCGGCCAGCGGTGGTAGTGGTCGCAGGCCACTGCCCCGGTGTCGCCGTTGTCGACCTTGCCCGGTGTCGCCGAGAAGGTGTCCCAGATGGACGGCGCCCGGCCGTCGACGTCGACGGCCCCCTCGATCTGGTACGCCGCCGTGGCGACGCCCCAGAGAAAGTCGGGTGGCAGCTTGGACAGGTCCGGCACGGGAAGGCTCTCCTCTGGGTTGGGGTGACTCACTTGACGGCGCCAGCGGTGAGGCCGGCGACGAAGTACCGCTGCAGGGCCAGGAACCCGGCGACGACCGGGATGCTGACCACCAGCGACGCGGCCATGATCTGGTTCCAGTAGACGTTGAACTGGGTCGAGTAGCCCTGGAGGCCGACGGCGAGGGTGCGGCTGCCCTCGTCGGTCATCACCGAGGCGAACAGCACCTCACCCCAGGCGGTCATGAACGCGTACACGGTCACCGCGACCACTCCGGGCACGGCGGTCGGCAGGATGACCTGGAACAGGGTGCGGAGCGGCCCGGCGCCGTCGACCTGCGCCGCCTCGTCCAACCCGCGCGGGATCGAGTCGAAGTAACCGACCAGCATCCAGATCGAGAACGGCAGCGAGAAGGTCAGGTACGTGATGATGAGGCCGGTCCGGCTGGCGTACAGCTCGATGCCGGTGGTGTTGCCCAGGTTGACGTAGATGAGGAACAGCGGCAGCAGGAACAGGATGCCGGGGAACATCTGCGTGGACAGCACCGTCACCGTGAAGACGCTCCGGCCACGGAACCGGTACCGGCTGACCGCGAACGCGGCGAAGATGGCGATCGCGACCGAGCAGACCGCCGCGACGCTCGACACCACGAGGCTGTTCACCAGGTAGCGGGCCAGCGGCACGGTGCTCCACATGTCGACGAACGGTTGCAGCGTGGGTCGACTGGGCCACCAGGTGAACCCGTTCTGCACGTCCCGCAGCGGCTTCGCCGCAGAGGTCACCATCACGTAGAGCGGGATGACGACGAAGAGGGTGAGCAGGGTCAGCACGATGCGTCGGCCCCAGCGCTCACCGGCGGTCTCACGCATGGTCGTCCCTCCGGCGGTTGGTGATCAGCAGGTACGCGGCCGAGACGACGAGCAGGAACAGCAACAGCGCCACCGACATCGCCGAGCCCGAACCGAAGTCCCAGGTCTTGAAGGAGCTGCGGTAGATGTGGATGGAGATCAGGTCGGCCTGCGCGGGCGCGGAGCCGCCGAAGAGCACGAACGGCGTGTTGAAGTCGTTGAACGTCCACAGGAACAGCACCAGCAGCAGCACCAGGTTCACGGGCCGCAGCATGGGCAGGGTGACCGAGCGCAGCCGACGCCAGAACCCGGCGCCGTCGATCGCGGCGGCCTCGTACAGCTCGCCGGGCACGTTCTGCAGGCCGGCCATCAGGCAGAGGAAGGCGAACGGCCAGTTACGCCACACCGACACCACCAGCAGCGACCAGAAGCTGTTGTCGCCGATCAGCCAGAACGGCCGTTCGTTCAGTAGTCCGAGTTGGTCGACGAGCACGTGGTTGACCAGGCCGGTGTCGCGCTGGAGCAGGAAGCTCCAGGTGATGACGGCGGCGTAGACCGGCAGCGCGTACGGGGTGAGGAACAGCGCCCGCAGGATGGCCCGCCCACGGAACGGCTTCTGCAGCACGACGGCCGCCGCGATGCCGAGCAGCCAGGCGAACCCGACCGAGAGCACGCTGTAGACCAGGGTCACCCAGAACGAGTGCAGCAGTTCCCTGCCGGCGGCGCTGTTGAGGTCGAGCGTGGCGCGGTAGTTCTCCAGGCCGACGAAGGGCGCGGTGGACCAGTCGCGGATGTGGAACTGGGTCAGCTCCAGCAGGCTCATCCAGACCCCGACCACCATCGGGATCACGTGGATGGCGAGTTCCAGCACGATGGCCGGCGCGAGCAGCAGGTACGGCAGGAGGGATCGGCGGGGGCCGCGCGGCCGGCGGGCGGCGTCCCGGGCGGGTGACCCGGCCCGGGGTACGCGCCGGTCGGCGTCCGGCGCGGTGGTGCTGGTTGCCATCGGGGTCCTCTCGGAGGCGGTGGCCGTGGCCGGGCTCGTCGCCCGACCACGGCCACCGGCGCTGCGTGGGTCAGCGCATCTTCTGCTGCGCGTCGGTCAGCTTCGCCTTCACCGACTCCTCGGTGACCGGCTTGCCGCTCGCCGCCTCGGCGAACAACTCCTTCATCGCGGTGCCGACCAGGGTCTCGAAGGTGCTCTCGTCGGGCACCTGCGGCAGCGGGGCGGCGGTGGTGACCAGCGTCTCCTGGATGCTCTTCTGCTCCGGGGCGCTGAACGCCGGGTCGGCGGCGGCGGTCTTCACCGCCGGCAGCGAGCCGTACGTCTTGTTGAGGATCGTCTGCTCCTCGTCGCTGGTCATGAACTTGACGAAGCTGAGCGCGCCGTCCTTGTTCTTGGTGTGCTTGAAGACGGCCATGTTGATGCCGGCCACCATGCTGTTGACCTTCTTGCCGCCGGCCGGCGGGTTGGCCAGGAACGGCACCGGGGCCACGCCGTACGCGTCGGCGGCCATGTTCTGCGTCTTGAGGTTCGAGCCGGCGGACTGCCAGAGCAGCATGGCGGCCTTGCCGTTGGCGAAGTCCGAGACCGACTGGTTCTGCGCGTACTCGGCGTTGCTCGGGTTGGTGATCTTGTCAGCGGCCATGAAGTCGATGTAGCGCTTGATGGCCGAGACGTTCTGCGGGGTGTCGAAGGTCGGCTTGCCGGCCGAGTCGAACCACTCGCCGCCGTACTGCTGGCTGAAGGTGAAGGCGTGGTGGGCGTTCTCCGACGGGTTGGCGCCCTCGATCGCGAGGCCCCACTTGCCACCGGTGCTCAGCTTCTTGCCGTACTCGACGACCTGCTCCCAGGTCGTCGGCGGGGCGGTGATGCCCGCGTCGGCGAACATCTTCTTGTTGTAGTAGAGGCTGTACGCCATGGAGTAGAGCGGCACGGCGGCCGGCGGCTTGCCGGGGGCACCGGCGGCGGCGAGCGCGGCGGGCACGATCCGGTCCTTGCCGCCCACGGCCTGCAGGGTGGCGTCGTCGAACTCGACGAGCGCGCCGGTGGCCTGCAGCGACGCCGACCAGGTGTTGCCGATGTTCACCACGTCCGGGCCCTTGCCCGAGGTGGCGGCGGCGAGCAGCCGGTTGAGCAGGTCCGACCAGGGGACCACCTCGAGGGTGACCTTGATGCCGGTCTGCTTCTCGAACTTGTCCAGCTCGGGCTGGAGGGTGGCCTTGTCGGCCTCCAGGCTGGCGCCCTGGTTGCTGGCCCAGTAGGTGAGGGTCTTCGGCGATGCGGCGGAGTCGTCGCCGGAGCCGCCGCAGGCGGTCAGCGATGCGGCGGCCAGTACGGCGGCAGCGAATATCCCGAGGTGTCGTCTCGACACGGTCAGCCCTTCCGGTGCGTGGTGGGGGTCCGCCGACCGTCGTCGTCGATAGGGGTGAGGCGACGGCGGTCGGCTGCGGACGGGGTTTCTCCGGACGCGCCGTCGGAGGTCCTTCGGCGTTTCCCGGGAGTTACATCACGGCTTAATGAATGTCGTCATTAAAGTAGTTGGCCGGTGGGTCGTCAAGCACGGTGCGGTTACAGTCGCCACCTACGGCCGACGGGAACGAGGTGACGAGTGGAGCTGGCGCGTGCCACCAACCGGAGCGTCCGGCTGCGCAACCGGTCCGCCCTGCTGACGAAGCTCTTCCTCGATGCCCCGCTCACCCGGCAGGACCTGGTGCGCAGCACCGGGCTGAGCCAGCCGGCGGTGAGCAACGTGGTGGCCGACCTGATCGACGAGGGCGTCGTCGTCGAGGCCGGGGCCGCCGAGTCCGACGGCGGCCGACCCAGCATGCTGCTGCGGGTCGCCGCCCGGTACGCCTTCGTGATCGGCGTGGACGTCGGCGAGACCCGGGTCCGGGTCGAGCTGTTCGACTTCGCGATGACGTTGCTCGCCAGCGTCGAGTACCCGCTCGACCCGGCGCGTACCGAGCCGGACGTGGTCGCCGGGCACGTGCTGGCCGGCATCGACGTGGTGACCGGCCGGGCCGGCGTGGCCACCGCCGACGTACTCGGCGTCGGCATCGGCGTCTCCGGCGTGGTCGAGCAGGGCGACGAGGCGGTCGTGCACGCCCAGGCCCTCGGCTGGGACCGGGTGCCGCTGGAGCGCCTCATCGCCGCCGGCACCGACCTGCCGCTGCACATCGACAACGGCGCGAAGACCCTCGGCCAGGCCGAGATGTGGTTCGGGGCCGGACGCGGGGCCCGGCACGCCGTCTTCGCGCTGGTCGGCTCGGGCGTGGGCGCGGCCGTGGTGACCAACGGCGCCACCTACCGGGGCGCGTCCAGCAGCGCGGGGGAGTGGGGCCACACCACCCTGGTGTACGGCGGCCGCACCTGCCGGTGCGGCGCGCGTGGCTGCCTGGAGGCGTACGTGGGCGCGGAGGCGATCATCGACCGGTACCGGGAGGCCCGTCAGGGACGCGCCGTTCCCGGGGCGGACGAGGAGTCCCAGCTCGCCGCGCTGGTCACCGCCGCCGACAGCTCGGCCACCGCCCGCCGGGTGCTGGACGACACCGCCGGTTACCTGGGCGCGGGGGTGGCCAACCTGATCAACCTGTTCAACCCGGAGCGGGTGGTCCTCGGTGGATGGGCGGCGATGGCGCTGGGCGACCTGTTGCCGGCCGTCCGCGAGGCCGCCGGCCGGCAGGCGCTGCGCCAGCCGTACGAGCAGGCGTCGATCGAGCTGTGCCGCCTGGGCGTCGACGCGGTGGCCCTCGGCGCGGCCACCCTCCCGATAGCCCGTTTCCTCACCGCCGGCGGCGTCCGCCCCTCCTGACCGTGGGGGAGGGGGTGGAATTACACAAAAACTGATCCTCGGGATAAATAACGAAGTTATAGATCGATGTCTTGACGCCGCCGCAATCTCGCCGCAACACTCCTACGAGAGCGCTCTCCTCTCCCCGCGGCGTCGCATCGGCGGCACCACCCACGGCACCACGGGCGAAGACCGACCCCACCCGCACGGCGTCCGTAACGCCCTATCGACAGGCGATGTCATGACATCTCGTGCTACATCCGTACGCCCGCGTCCCCGGCGGCGGACCGTCCGGCACCTTCTCACCGGAGTCGCGGTGGTCCTGGTGGCGGCCCTGACCCCGGCGGTGGCCACGGCGCCCGCGCAGGCCGCCCCGACTCTGCTCTCGCAGGGTCGCCCGGCCACGGCGTCGTCGACTGAGAACGCCGGCACCCCCGCCTCGGCCGCGGTCGACGGCAACACCGGCACCCGCTGGGCCAGCGCCTTCAGCGACCCGCAGTGGCTCCAGGTCGACCTCGGCGCGCGGGCCACGATCAGCCAGGTGAACCTGCTCTGGGAGGGCGCCTACGGCCGCGCCTTCCAGATCCAGACCTCCGACGACGCCGCCACCTGGACGACGATCTACTCGACCACCACCGGCGCGGGCGGCACGCAGAACCTCACCGTGACCGGCGCCGGCCGGTACGTGCGGATGTACGGCACCGCCCGGGGCACCGCCTACGGCTACTCGCTCTGGGAGTTCCAGGTCTACGGCGAGACCGGCGGCGACACGTCCACCTGCGGCAGCGCCAACGTGGCGCAGGGCAGCCCGGTGACCGCCTCGTCCACCGAGAACGCCGGCACCCCCGCGTCCGCCGCCGTCGACGGCAACACCGGCACCCGCTGGGCCAGCGCCGCCAGCGACCCGCAGTGGCTGCGCGTCGACCTGGGCAGCACCCGCACCATCTGCCGGGTCACGTTGACCTGGGAGGCCGCGTACGCCCGGGCCTTCCAACTCCAGACCTCGGCCGACGGTTCCACCTGGACCACGATCTATTCCACCACCACGGCCACCGGTGGCACGCAGAGCCTCACCGTCACCGGCACCGGACGCTACCTGCGCGTGTACGGCACCGCCCGGGGCACCGCCTACGGCTACTCGCTGTGGGAGGTGGCGGTCAACACGACCGGCGGCGGCACCAGCGAGCCCCCGGTCGGCACTACCGACCCGTACAACCCCAACCTCGGCGCGAACACGTACGTCTTCGACCCGAGCACCCCGACCTCGACCATCCAGAGTCGACTGAACACCATCTTCACCCAGCAGGAGACCAACCAGTTCGGCGCGCAGCGCTACGCCGTGCTGTTCAAGCCGGGCACCTACACCGCCGACGTCAACCTCGGCTTCTTCACCCAGGTCGCCGGCCTCGGCATGAGCCCCGACGACGTCAACCTCAACGGGCACGTCCGGGCCGAGGCGACCTGGTTCGGCGGCAACGCCACCCAGAACTTCTGGCGGTCCGCGGAGAACCTCTCGGTGACCCTGCCCGCCGGCGTCAGCGTGGAGCGCTGGGCGGTGTCGCAGGCCGCGCCGTACCGGCGGATGCACCTGCGCGGCGCGCAGAACCAGATCCAGCTCTGGAACGGCGGCGACGGCTGGTCCAGCGGCGGCCTGCTCGCCGACACCCGCATCGACGGCCTGGTCGTCTCCGGCTCGCAGCAGCAGTGGTACTCGCGCAACAGCGAGTTCGGCAACGGCTGGACCGGCTCGGTGTGGAACATGGTCTTCCAGGGCGTCAACGGCGCTCCGCCGCCGAGCTTCCCCAACCCGTCGCACACCGTCATCGCGCAGACCCCGCAGGTCCGCGAGAAGCCGTTCCTCTACGTGACGGGCAGCGGTGAGTACCGGGTCTTCGTGCCCGCCCTGCGCACCAACTCCACCGGCACGAGCTGGTACAACAAGACCCCGGCCGGCTCGTCGATCTCGCTGTCGCAGTTCTACGTCGTCCAGCCCGGCACCAGCGCGGCCACCATCAACGCCGCCCTCGCCCAGGGCAAGCACCTGCTCTTCACCCCGGGCGTGCACCACGTCACCGAGCCGATCCAGGTCAACCGGGCCGACACGGTGATCCTCGGCCTCGGCCTGGCCACCATCCAGGCCGACAACGGCAGCGTCGGCATGCGGGTCGCCGACGTGGACGGCGTCAAGGTCGCCGGCATCATGTTCGAGGCCGGCACCACCAACTCGCCGGTGCTCATGGAGGTCGGGCCGTCCGGCTCGGCCGCGAGCCACGCCAGCAACCCGACCTCGCTGCACGACGTGTTCTTCCGCATCGGCGGCCCGCTCGTCGGCAAGGCCACCAACACGCTGACCGTCAACAGCGACAACGTGATCGGTGACCACATGTGGCTGTGGCGGGCCGACCACGCCGCACAGGGCGTGCCCACCGGGTGGACGCTGAACACCGCCGACACCGGGCTCACCGTCAACGGCGACGACGTCACCATGTACGGCCTCTTCGTCGAGCACTACCAGAAGTACCAGACCATCTGGAACGGCAACGGTGGGCGGACGTACTTCTACCAGAACGAACTGCCGTACGACGTGCCCAACCAGGCGGCCTGGATGAACGGGTCGACCCGGGGCTACGCCGCCTACAAGGTGGCCGACTCGGTGACCAGCCACCAAGCGTACGGGCTGGGCAGCTACAGCTACTTCAACGTCAACCCCGCCGTGGTCGAGGAGCACTCCTTCGAGGTGCCCGTCAACCCGAACGTGCGCTTCACCAACATGGTCACCGTCTCGCTCGGTGGCGTCGGCACCATCAACCGGGTGATCAACAACGCCGGTGGCACCGCGAACGCGGCCAACCAGACGGTGTACCTGACGAACTACCCCTGACCGGGGCGTCCGCGCCGATCCGGTTGACTCATCGGACCGGGCCGGCGCGGATCGTACCCAGGGCCGAGGCCGGCCCGGTCCCGCCGAAGACCGGGCCGGCCACGGTCGTGTCCGCATACGACAGCACCGCGGCCACCCGCAAGCGTCGGGCATACGACTCTCCGCGCGCCCGCGCCGATGATCGCGGCCAGGATGGGCTGGCATCGACGGTCCTATACTGTGCCTACCGGTCGTGGAACCCGTGAGCGGAGGCGGGCGTGCCACTCTTTTTCCTGAGTTACGCCCAAGAGGACAACCGCAACAGCCAGATCCAGGAGTTCTTCGTCGACCTCAGTGAGGCGGTGGCCGGGCTGGCCGCCCTGCACTGGACCGAGGCGGGGTTCATCGACGGGCACATCCCGCTCGGCAGCACCTGGCCGGACACGCTCTCCGACGCGTTGTCCACCAGCGCCTGCCTCGTCGCGCTCACCTCGCCGCGGTACGTCGTCAGCGACTACTGCGGTCGGGAATTCCAGGTCTTCGTCGACCGGATCGAGGAGCACGAGCGGCAGTTCCAGATTCGCCCGCCCGCGATCGTGCCGGTGCAGTGGCTCCCGTGCGACCGGCTGCCCGGGGCGGTCACCGGCTTCCAGTACCGCAACTTCCACACCGGCACGGCCTACGCCCAGGACGGTCTGCTCACCCTCAAGCAGCGCAAGCGGCACGAGGACGACTACAAGGACTTCGTCGACGCGCTCGCCCGGCACATCGTGCAGACCGCCCGCGACCACGCCCTGCACCGCCCGGCGCAGCGCCCGGTGCTGTCCAAGGTGACAAGTGCCTTCGGAGGGCCGTTGCGACCGCAGGCGCACCACGGCCACAGCGTGTCGTCGGCGGTGCAGCGCGCCACCAGCGCCCGACACGTGCACATCGTGCTGGTCGCCGGCAGCTCCGCCGAACTGGCCGGCAGCCGGCCCGGCGCCGAGGACCGCTACGGCGCGGTCTCGCGGGACTGGCGGCCGTACCGGCCCGAGCTGGAGGTGCCGATCGGCAGTTGGGCCGGGGCCATCGCCACCACCAAGAGCTACGGCTGGACGGTGGAGGACGCCGGGGAACTGGCGGCGATCCGGGAGTGGGCACGGGCGCACAACCAGATCGTCGTGCTGGTGGTCGACGTCTGGTCCGCCGACCTGCCGCGCTACGAGGTCAGCCTGATCACCTACGACCGCGACGTGGACTCGCCACGGTCGCCGGTGCTGGTGCCGTGGACGGCCGCCGACGACGCGGCCGCCGGCGGCAACCGCAAGATGTGGGACACCCTGGCCCGGGTGCTCCCGCATCACGTGGTGCACAACAACCGCGACGTGTGGCGCACCGAGATCGCGACCTCCGCGCGTTTCCAGGAGGAACTGGAGGACGTGCTGGTGGTCGAACAGGGCCGGATCTACCGTACGGGCACGGTCTACCAGGAGCCGACCTCCGACGGTTCCGGTCCCCGCCCGATCCTCGAAGGTCCCTAGGGGAGGCACGCCATGGCGCTGAACGAGACGGCACGCGGCCAGATCGTGACCTTCTACTCGTACAAGGGTGGCACCGGCCGCACGATGGCGCTGGCCAACGTGGCCTGGATCCTCGCGAGTCAGGGCCTCCAGGTGCTCGTCGTCGACTGGGACCTGGAGTCTCCGGGTCTGCACCGCTACTTCCACCCGTTCCTGCGGGACAAAGAACTGCGCGCCACCCCCGGCGTCATCGAGATGATCTGGGATTACTCGATCGCCACGATGCAGCGCAACCGGGACGAGGACTCCCAGGAACTCCTCACCGGCCGCGCCAAGATCCAACGTCGTGCGGTCTCGCTGAACTGGGAATTCAGCCACGGCGGTGTGATCGACTTCGTGTCCGCCGGCCAGCAGGACTCGGCGTACTCCCGACTGGTGAGCACGTTCGACTGGGCCAACTTCTACGAGCGTCAGGGCGGCGCGTCGTTCATCGACGCGGTCCGGGCGCAGATGCGCGCCGAGTACGACGTGGTGCTGATCGACAGCCGCACCGGCCTCAGCGACGTGGCCGGCATCTGCACCGTGCAACTGCCCGACCTGGTGGTCAACTGCTTCACCATGTCCACCCAGAGCATCCGGGGCGCGGCGGCGGTGGCCCGCTCGATCCGCGACCAACGCCCGGACGACCCGCCGCAGCTGCTGCCGGTGCCGATGCGCGTCGAGGACGCCGAGCTGCGCAAGCTGGAGACCGGGCGCGACCTGGTACGGGCCGAGTTCGCCCCGTTCCTCGACCACCTCTCGGAGGCGGAGGCCGCCCGCTACTGGAACACCATCGAGGTGCCCTACCGCACCTTCTACGCGTACGAGGAGATCCTCGCCGCGTTCGGTGACCGGCCCGAGCAGGTCGGCACCCTGCTGGCCGCGTACGAGCAACTCACCTCGGTGATCACCGACGGGCGGGTCGCCCGGTTGCAGTCGATCGGCGAGGCGGACCGACGCCGCTCGCTGGCCGAGTTCGAGCGCAGCCGGCTCAGCGCCGAGCAGGCCGTTCTGCTCAGCTACGCCTCGGCCGACCGGCTCTGGGCCGAGTGGATCACCGACCAGTTGGAGGACGCCGGGCTGCGGGTGGATCCTCGCGCGCTGGACGTGCCGGTGCGCGCCGGCGGGCGGGCCGAGTTCGACCGGGCCGTCAGCGGCGCGAGCCGGGTGCTGGCCGTCCTCACCCGGCACTACGCCGGCACGCCCCTCGCGGGCGAGGTGTGGAAGAACGCCACCGGCCGGGACCAGCTCGGCGCAGCGGGCGTGCTGGTGCCGCTGCGCGTCGACGAGTCGCGGCTGACCATGCCGTACAGCGACCACAGCCCGGTGGACCTCACCGACGTCGACCCGTCCACCGCCCGAGCCCGGCTGCTGGAGGCGGCCGGAGCGACGGTCACGGCCGGCGGTCGCGCGGTCGGCCGGTTCCCCGGCCCGTTCCCGGCCATCTCCAACGTCCGCCAGCACGGCACCCCGTTCGTCGGGCGCGCCGCCCAACTCGAAGCCCTGCGCGACCGGCTCACCACCTCGCCGAACTCGGGCACCCAGGTCGTGCACGGCCTCGGCGGTGTGGGCAAGACCCAGCTCGCCGCCGAGTACGCGCTGCGCTTCGGCCGCGACTACGACCTGGTCTGGTGGATCCCGGCGGACAGCGAGGACCGCATCCGCGGTGGCCTCGCCGACCTCGGCCAGGCGATGGGGCTGGGCACCGGCGGCGGCGCCGAGGCGGCCCGTCGGGTGCTCGACGCGCTGCGCCGCGCCGGGCCCGACCAGCGGTGGCTGATCGTCCTGGACAACGTCGACAAGCCCACCCACGCCACCCGGGCGCTGCTGCCGCAGGGCCCCGGCCACGTCCTGCTCACGACCCGAGACCAGAGCTGGAGCGAGTACGCCACCGCGACCGAGCTGACCGTCTTCGACCGCGCCGAGAGCGTCCACCTGCTGCGGGACCGGGTCCGCGGGCTCACCGAGGCCGAGGCCGCCCAGGTGGCCGAGAAACTCGGCGACCTGCCGCTCGCGGTCGAGCAGGGCGCGGCCTACCTGCGGGCCAGCGCCATGCAGGTCGAGAAGTACCTGAACTCGCTGGACACGCCCGGCCTGCTGCGCATCCTCGACGGCCGGCAGTCCGCCGGGTACTCCAAGGCGCTCGCCGCCACCTGGCTGTTCACCCTCGGCCAGTTGCGGGAGGAGAAGCCGGCCGCCGCCCGGCTGCTGGAGCTGTGCTCGTTCTACGCGCCGGAGCCGATTCCCGTCGCCATGCTCACCGGTGACCGCTTCGCCAGCTTCATGGCCCCGATCGACCCGACGCTCACCGACCCGATCCTGCAGGGCCTGGTCACCGCCGAACTGGGCCGCTACGGCCTGGCCCAGGTCGACGCCGAGAACAACACGGTACGGATCCACCGGCTGGTCCAGTTGGTCATCCAGGACCAGCTCAGCGACCCGGACGAGGCCCGCCGGGAAGCCCAACTGCTGCTCGCCGCCGCCAACCCCCGCGATCCCGACAAGCCGGTGAACTGGCCCGAGTACGCCGAGCTGTGGCCGCACGTACGCCCCAGCGGCCTGCACCTGTCCACCCTGGACGAGGCGCGTCAGCTCGTCGTGGACATCGTGCGTTACCTCTACCGGCGGGGCGACTACGACACCAGCCGCACCCTCGCCGAGGAGGCGTTGACCGGGTGGCGCGACACCGACGAGGACGACCCCACCCGGCTGCGCATGCGCTTCCACCTGGCGAACGTGCTGCGCGCGCAGAGCCACTTCGACCGGGCGTACGAGATCGACCGGGACGTCTACGACCGGCAGCGGCGGATCTTCGGCGAGGAGCACCTCTACACCCTGATGACGGCCCGCAGCCTCGGCGCGGACCTGCGCGCCCAGGGCCTCTACCACGAGGCGGAGGCGCAGGACCGGCGCACGCTGGAGTTGAGCGTCCGCAGCTTCGGCGACGACAGCGGCCGTACGCTGACCGCCGAGAACAACCTCGCCGTCTCGCTGCGTCTGGTCGGCGACTTCCGTGGCGCGGCCGCGCTCGACCATGACATCCACGAGCGGCGACGGGACCGCTTCGGCGAGGAGGACCCGTCCACCCTGGCGTCGGCCAGCAACTACGGGCGGGGCCTGCGCGACATCGGCGAGCTGTGGCGGTCGCACAGCGTCCTGCAACGCACGTACGCCAGCCAGCAGAAGGTGAACGGCCCGGACCACCCGGAAACCCTGCGCACGGCCAAGGAGTTGGCGCTGACGCTGCGTCAACTGGGGCGCTTCACCGACGCGCACCGGCTGATCGAGCGGACCGTGGTCCGCTACCAGCGCACGCTCGGCGCGGACCACGCCGACACGCTCTCGGCCGAGATGGCCCTGGCCACCACCTGGTCGGCCGTGGGTGACAACCAGACCGCCCTGCGGGTGGCACGCCGCCTGCGCGACGGCTACAACGACGTGCTCGGTGAGTCGCACGCCATCACCCTGGCCTGCCTCAACAACCTCGGCGTGCTGCTGCGTAAGCAGGGCGACCACGCCCAGGCCCGGGAGCTGTCCCAGCGGGTCCGCGACCAGTTGCTGGCCAACCTCGGCGAGCGGCACCCGCACACCCTGCTGGCCACCCTCAACCTGGCAAACGACCTGTTCGCCCTCGGTGACCCGGAGAACGCGTTGCTGCTGGACACCACCGCGTACGTGGAGCTGACCCGGGCGTTGGGCGCCGAGCACCCGGACACGCTGTCCGCGTCGGTCAACCTCGCGTTGAGCCGCCAGGCCACCGAGAGTGAGGCGGATGCCGGCCGGGCGCTCTACGACGAGGCGTTCGGTCAACTCGTGCAGCTCTTCGGCGGTGACAATCCCCGGGTGGTGCAGGCCCGTCAGCGGGAACGTTCGAACGCCTACATCGAGCCCGCCCTGCTCTGACCGCACCGCCCCGCCGCCCGACACCGCCCCGCCGCCCGACACCGCCCCGCGCAGCCGGCCCCCGTGGCGTGGCGGTGCCACCTCGGCCACCTATCGTGCGCCCTTTGCTCTGCTTCACTCCACGCAACACTTCTGGTCCGCGAGTGTTGCGCCAGTTGAAGCAGAGCAAAGGACACAAGCAGACCCCCTGGTGTCGCATCCAGCGGCCGGGGTTCCTGGCGCTTCGTGGACGGCTGGCCCTGGTGTCGCATCCGGGGGCGTCGGCGTCACTGTTCGCAGCCGGCCGGTCAGGCGGGCTGTGCCAGCCAGGCCGCGAGCGCGAGCGGGTCGGCGTCGGGGAGCGCGTGGCTCAGCGCCCGCACCAGCTCGGGCCGGTGGGTCAGCACCCGCGCCGCCGCCGGTTGGCCGGTGTGGTGGGCGGTCAGGGCGAGCCCCACCCAGGCGTCGACGTCACCCGGGTCGGCCACGAGACGTCGCCGATACCCGGCCAACGCGTCCTCGGAGTTGCCCGCCGCGTACGCCTGGTCGCTCGGGCTCGACCCGCGCGGCCCGCCGCCGCCCAGGAGCCGGTGCCGGACGGCGGCCTCGGGACCACTGGCGACGGTGAGAGCGGGCCGGGCCGGGGCGGGGACGACCGTCGACGGCGCGCGCTCAAGAGCCGGCGGCACGCCGTGTCGCCACGCGTGCGCCAGGCGGGCCACCGCGTCCGGGTCGGGCCGCAGGTTGGCCAGGCCCCAGCGCACCGCGCCAGCGTCCGCGACGTCCCGCGCGGCGGCCTCGACCGGGCCGTCGACCGGGTCACGCCAGCCGTGCAACGTGCGGCCCATGTCGGCCACGAACGACCGGCCGGCCTCGGTCAGCTCGGTCGCCCCGGCGAGCTGCCGGACCGTGCGGATGGTCTGCTCCCGCCAGTACGCGTACTCGAAGGTGGCCGCCACCCCCTCGTGCCGCCGGCAGCGCCACACCTCGGCCACCCCCAGGTGGGCGTACGCGCCCTGGAGCAGCGCGCCGACCGGGCGTGGGTCCAGCCGCCACGGCGCCCGGTAGCGTACCGGCCCACCCGCGTGGTGCAGCGGGACGAGGTCGAGCAGCGCGCCGAGTTTGGTGTGCTGCACCTCGTGCACGAGCAGCAACGCGAGGGTCTGCGCGTCGGCCGGCACGGAGAGCGCGATGGCTCCCAGCGCGTCCCTGCTGGTGGCGCTCACCGGGTTTCCCGAGGGCGGCGGACACAGCGGTACGAGCGAGCGCAGCAGACCGGACAGCGCGTCGACGTGCGCCGGCAGGTGCTCGCGCAGCCACTGCCCGGCCCCGGCGGCGAGACGGTCCAGCCGGGCGGCCCCCGCGTCGTCCAGCCGTGGCGCGGACGGCCGGTGGTAGCAGTTGCGCCACGGGTCCTGGTCGTCGACGAGCACCCCGGTCGGCTCGAACGGCACGGTCCGGCGTGCCGGCTGCCACCCGATCCCGCCGTCGCCCGCGTCGAGCAGCCGACCGGCGCGGGCGTCGACGCGTACCCCGTCGTCGCCCGCGCCGACATCGATGCGCAGCGTGCCGGTCGCGCCGTGCAGCCGGATCGCGCCGTCGGCGCGCAGGCCCGTCGCCGCCCCGATGGTCGGCAGCGGCAGCACACCGTCGGCCGGGCGGGGCAGCGTCAGCGTGAACGTCAGGCCGGCGCGGACCGCCGCCGTCGCGGCGAGCGTCGCCAGGTAGGTGGGGCCGGCCGCGCCGTCGAGCGCGGCGCGGGCCCAACCGGTCACCGGCGGATGGGCCAGCACCGCGGCGACCGTCGCCGGTTCGGCGTGCTCGGCCCGGGTGAGCAGTTCCAGACTCTGCCGCACCAGCGGCTCGTCGCGGCAGGCGCGGGCCGCGGCCACGGTCAGCACCCGGCGCCGACCGAGTTGCCCACCGCGCAACACGGCGATGGTCTCGGCGTCACCGTGGCCGGCGGCCAGCCCGGCGAGTTGTCCCGCCGTCAGCGGGCCCGTCACGGACGTACCGCCGGCATGCTCCGATCGCGCAGCGCCGCCAGGTCGGCGGTCACCCGCTCCTGCACGTGCCGGATCAGCCGGAACAGGTCGGCACAGTAGACCGACGGGTGGGCGAAGCCGTCGCCGTCGCGGAAGCGGTGCGCGTACAGGCCGCCGCCGCAGACGCCGACGACCGGGCAGGCCCGGCAGGCCGAGGCGAGCGCCGCCATCCCGGCGGGACGCCCGGCCAGCGACGGGTGCCGCAGCGCGTCGTCGAAGCTGTGCCGGAACACGTCGAACCCGGTCCGCATCGCCGCCGCGGTGGTGGTCTTGAGCGTGTCGGTGCCCTCGATGGTGCCGTCGGTCTCGATCGTCATGACGTCCGGCTCGGTGCCGCCCAGCGCCTGCGTGCCGCTGCGCCCGCCCAACAGCAGCGCGATCAGCGACTCGAAGAGCCGGATGCCGGTCCGCCGGGGTCGCTCGTCGTACCAACGGTCGAAGACGGCGATCAGCCAGTCCGCGTACGGGGTGCCGGGGTCGTCGGGGCGCCGCCCGGGTGGGGGAGCGCTCCAGTTGCCGTGCGGCAGCAGCAGATCCAGCCGGGGCGGGTCGAACTCCCGCAGACCCTCGTAGACGGCGATCGGATCGTTGGCCAGGTCAACGGTGCAGAGCAGGCCGGCGTAGCGGGCGCGGTGTTCGGGGCGCGCCAGCAGGCGCAGCGCCCTGGCCACCTCGGCGTAGCTGCCGCGCCCGTCGGCGTGCCGGCGGTGCCGGTCGTTGGCCGTACGGTCACCGTCCACGCTGACGCCGACGTCGATGCCGTGCGTGTGGCACAGGTCGAGCGCGGCCTCGTCGAGCAGCAGCCCGTTGGTCTGCATCACGACGTCGAGCGTGACGCCGGTGGGCAGCGCGGCGCGTAGCGTGCGGACCGTGCGGTCGAGCACGGCGACGCCGGCGAGCAGCGGCTCGCCGCCGTGCAGCACCACCCGGACGCGGTCGGTGCCGTGCCGGGCCAGGTGGGCGGCGAGGCGGTCGGCGACCCGGCGTACGGTGCCCGGGGCCATGATCCGGGGTCGGGACCGCCAGTCCTGGTCGGCGTGGCGGTAGACGTAGCAGTAGTCGCAGGCCAGGTTGCACCGCGAGTGCATTTTCAGCACCACCTGCCGGATGCGCGGCGCGGCCACGGCAGGGCGGTGTCGGGTGGCCGACGGCGGGGCGTCGGCCGGCACGGTCAGAAGCTCGACTCGAAGGCCGACACGTCGCCGGGCCGACCCGGCTCAGCCTCGGTGGTGAGCGTGCCCAGTACGTGCGCCAGGACGCCGTCACCGGCGCCGGCCAACAGGTCCGCCAGGGGTACGTCGCCGAGCTGCACCAGAGCGGTGCCGACGGTGCGGGGGATGGCCGGCTGGTCGTGGTCAGCCACCGTGGACCGTCCTTCGCCCGAAGACCGGCACCTGAGTCACCGCTGCGCTCACTCCGCCTTTCTACACCATCGCACCCGACCCGCGAGGGCGCGACACCGTACCCCGTACGCGCTGGCCACCGTGCCGTTACCTGGCGTACCGCCGAGGCCCTGCGGCGTCGGCGGGCCGATACCGGCACCGGCCTGTCGATGTGGGCGGTCGTCGTTCGTATGGAGGATGAGGGGTCGGCGTCGTGTCGACCACCGCCCGCGAGGAGGAACGATGACGCTCTACCTGCTCAGCATCCACCAGCCCGACGGCGGGACACCGGAGCCGGAGTTCCTGGCCCAGGTCATGCGCGAGGTCGGTGAGCTGCGGGACGAGCTCGTCGCGGACGGGTCGTGGGTGTTCGGTCAGGGCCTGCACGGGCCGGAGACCGCCACCGTGCTGCGCCCCCGCGACGGCGACGTCCTGGTCACCGACGGGCCGTTCGCGGAGGGCAAGGAACACCTGGGCGGCGTCACCATCATCGACGTTCCGGACCTGGACGCCGCCCTGCGCTGGGGTCGCCGCTACGCGCTGGCCACCACCCTGCCGATCGAGGTCCGCCCCTTCCGGTCCGGCGTCGGCGGCTGACCGTGCCCGACGTGGCGGCGGTGTTCCGCGCCGAGTACGGCCGCGCCGTCGCCGTGCTGGTGCGCCTCCTCGGCGACATCGACCTCGCCGAGGAGGCCGTGCAGGACGCCTTCACGATCGCGCTGCGGCGGTGGCCGACCAGCGGCCCGCCACCCAGCCCGGCCGGTTGGATCATCACCACCGCGCGCAACCAGGCCATCGACCGACTGCGTCGCGAGGCGACCCGGGCCGACCGGCACGCCCAGGCGGCCCTGCTGTACGCCCCCGAGCCACCCGCCGAGGAGGGGCCCGTGCGCGACGACCGGCTTCGTCTGATGTTCACCTGTTGCCATCCGGCGCTCGCGCCGGCCACCCGGGTCGCGCTCACCCTGCGCCTGCTCGGTGGCCTGCGGACCGCCGAGATCGCCCGCGCGTTCCTGGTGCCGGAGGCGACGATGGCGCAGCGCCTGGTGCGCGCCAAGTCGAAGATCCGCGACGCGCGTATCCCGTACCGGGTGCCGAGCGACGCCGACCTGCCCGAGCGACTGCACGCCGTCCTCGCGGTGCTGTACCTGGTCTTCAACGAGGGGTACACGGCGAGCGGCGGCCCGCAGCTGGTCCGCGCCGACCTGTGCGCCGAGGCGATCCGGCTGGCCCGGCTGCTCGTCGAGCTGATGCCGGACGAGCCGGAGGCGCTGGGACTGCTCGCGCTGATGCTGCTCACCGAATCCCGCCGGGCCGCCCGCACCACCGCCGACGGTCACCTGGTGCCGCTGCCCGAGCAGGACCGGAGCCGATGGGACGCCGGGTTGATCGCCGAGGGGCAGGCGCTGGTGCGCCGTTGCCTGCGCTGCGACCGACCGGGGCCGTACCAGATCCAGGCCGCGGTCGCCGCGGTGCACAGTGCCGCGAGGAGCGCCGCCGACACCGACTGGGGACAGATCCTCATCCTGTACGACCACCTGACGCTCGTCGCCCCGGGCCCGGTGGTGGCGCTGAACCGGGCCGTCGTGCTCGCCGAGGTGGCCGGCGCGGCGGTGGCGCTGGCCGAGGTGGACCGGCTCGACCTGCCCGGGTATCACGTGCGGCACGTGGTCCGCGCCGACCTGTTGGCCCGGCTCGGCCGCGAGGCCGAGGCCGTCGAGGCGTACCGGACGGCCGTGACGTTGACGGACAACGCGGCCGAACGGGCCTTCCTCACCGCACGGGCGGCGGCGCTGGCCTCGGGCTGACCGCGCGTTTGCCGGTGGCCCGGCCGGGAAACCGAGCCGCCCGTCGGTCCGGCTGCCTGCCGTGGCCGCAGCAGCGGATGGAGGCGGAGATGGCGTACCGTGCGGCGACCGTCGACGCCGTTGCCGACCTCGGCACGCTCACCCTCGGCGTCGAGGAGGAGTTCCTTCTGCTCGACCCGGCCAGCGGCGGCAACCTGCCGGTCGCCGACGAGGTACGGGCCGCGCTGCGCGGCCGGGCCCGCGACCAGAGTCGCCAGGAGTTCCGGCACAGCATGGTCGAGATGGTCACCCCCGTCTGCGCCGACCTCGGCGAACTGCGTACCCACCTGGTGGCGCTGCGGCGCTCGGCCGTCGAGGCCGCCGCCGGGGCCGGGGCCCGGCTCGTCGCCGTCGGCGCGACCCCGGTGGCCGAGCCGCACCGGACGGTGCCCGACGAGCCGCGCTACCACGCCATGTCCCGCCGGTACGGGCCGGTGGCACACGATCCGGCCGTCTGCGGCTGTCACGTGCACGTCGGACTGCCGGACCGGGAACTGGCCGTGCAGGTCTGCAACCACCTGCGGGTGTGGCTGCCGGTGGTGCAGGCGATCACCGTCAACTCGCCACTGCACGACGGGTACGACACCGGCCACGCCAGTTGGCGGTCGATGCAGTTGGAACGCTGGCCCAGCATCGGCCCCACTCCGTACTTCGACTCGGCCGCCGACTACGACCGCACGGTCGACGAGCTGATCGCCACCGGCATCATGCTCGACGCGGCGATGGTCTACTGGTATGCCCGGCCGTCGTCGGCGTACCCGACGGTCGAGGTGCGCGTCGGCGACGTCTGCCCGACCGTGGACGACGCGGTGCTGGTCGCCGCCCTGGTCCGCAGCCTGGTGGCGACAGTCGCCGACGACGTACGCGCCGGTGTGCCCGCCCCGGGGGTGCGTGACTGTCTCGTCGCCGCCGCGCACTGGCGGGCCGCCCACGACGGCCTCGACGGCGAGCTGATCGACCTGCGGGCCGGCGGCGCCCGCCCGGCCTGGGACCTGGTCGACGACCTGATGGCGACGATCGCCCCGGCGTTGCTGCGCCACGGCGACCTCGGCTACGTCCTGGCCCAACTGGCCCGGCTGCGCCGTGACGGCACCGGGGCGACCCGACAGCGCCGGGTGCTCGACGAGACCGGCGACCTGCGTGCCGTCATCGACGACCTCGCCACCCAGACCGCCGCCGGCTGACGGGCTCGCCCTCGTCGTCCCTCAGGTGGCGGCGGCGGTGGCTCGGTCCTCTGCCGGCGGCGGTGGCTCAGCTGATGTCGTGGCTCTGTAGCCACAGCTCCAACAGGCCGAGTTGCCACAGCTTGTTGCTGCCGGCGGCCGCCTCGGCCCGGTCCGGCTCGGCGAGCAGCCGTGCCACGTACTCGGGGCGGAACAGGCCCCGCTCCCGTGCCACCGGGGCCTGCAACGACTGGGCGACCAGCTCGCGCACCGGTCCGTCCACGTTGCGCAGCGCCGGCACCGGGAAGTAACCCTTGGGCCGGTCGATCACCTCGGCCGGCAGCACCTCCCGGGCCACCTCCTTGAGGACGCCCTTGCCGCCGTGGGCCACCTTGTGCTCCGGCGGGCAGTGCGCGGCGAGGGTGACCAGGTCCTGGTCGAGGAACGGGGTGCGCACCTCCAACCCCCACGCCATGCTCATGCTGTCCACCCGCTTGACCGGGTCGTCGGGCAGCATCAGGTGGGTGTCCAGGCGCAGCACCGCGTCCAGCGCGGTCTGCGCCCCGGGCGCGTCGAGGTGCCCGGCGAGCAGGTCCCGACTGGCGTCGTGGTCCAGCGCGTACGCCGGGCCGACGATGGCGCGCAGCTCGTCGTGGTCCCGGTCGAAGAACGCCGCCGCGAACGTCTCGGCGGCGCCGTGCCGGGGCGCGTCGACGAGCGGCTGGTGGTAGCCGTAGCCGGCGAAGACCTCGTCCGCGCCCTGCCCGGACTGGGCCACCTTCACGTGCCGCGCCACCTGTTCACAGAGGAGGTGGAAGGCGACGACGTCGTGACTGCCCATCGGCTCGGTCATGGCCTGCACGGCCCGCCGTACGGCCGGCGCCAGGTCGTCGTCGGCGAGCCGGATCCGCTGGTGGTCGGTGTCGTACGCGCGGGCCACCAGGTCGGAGTAGTGGAACTCGTCGCCGGACTCGTCGCCCCGACTGTCGAAGCCGATGCTGAACGTGCGCAGGTGCTCCTGACCGGCCTCGGCGAGCAGCGCCACGATGAGGCTGGAGTCCAGGCCACCGGAGAGCAGCACACCGACCGGGACGTCGGCCACGAGCCGGCGGCGTACGGCCGTGCGCAGCGCGTCCCCGACGGCGGCCCGCCAGTCGGCGGCGTCCATCCCGGCGTCGGCGGGCTCCCGGACGTAGTCGGGCTGCCAGTACACCTGCTCCCGGCTGCGCCCGTCGGCCTCGACGACCCGCAGGGTGGCCGGTGGCAGCTTGCGCACGCCGCGCAGCACGGTCCGCGGCGCGGGCACGATGGAGTGCCACGACAGGTAGTGGTGCAGCGCCACCGGGTCGATGCCGGTGTCGACGTCCCCGGCGCGCAGCAGGGCGGGTAGGGTGGACGCGAACCGGAGCCGTCCAGGTGTCTCGGCGAGGTAGAGCGGTTTGATGCCGAGCCGGTCCCGGGCCAGGACGAGCCGCCGTCGGACCCGGTCGACCAGGCCGATCGCGAACATGCCGACCAGGTGGTCGACGAAGCGTTCCCCCCAGTGCGCGTACGCCACCAGGATCACCTCGGTGTCGCTGGTGGATCCGAAGGTGTACCCGGCGTTCCGTAGCTCCTCGCGCAGCTCCGGATAGTTGTAGACGCAGCCGTTGAAGACCAGCGCCAGGCCCAGGTCGTCGCGCACCATCGGCTGGCCGCCGGCGTCGGACAGGTCGATGATGGTCAACCGGCGGTGCCCGAGGGTTATCCAGTCGTCGGTCAGCAGACCCTCGGCGTCCGGTCCACGGGAGCGCATCGCCTCGGTCATCCGGGTTACCGCCGCCGGGTCGGGTGGCCGACCGTCGAAGCGCGCCTCCCCGCTGATCCCGCACATCAGGCGGGATGGTGCTGGTTCAGGGCGGACATGGCCCCTCCTGTCAGGTCTCCCCGACTGGTGGTGGCGGGGCCCTCGGTGAGACGGGGGCGCTGGCTACCCGCGCAGCGGACCGGCAAACCCGCGGGTGAACCCCGTGTCCGTCTCAGCCGCGCAGGGTGCGCAGGATGCGGGCCAGCTCGGCCCGGTCGGCGTCGGGGAGGTGGCCGAAGAAGCGGTCCGCCTCGGCGCGACGGGCGGCCCGGATGGCGGCGCCGACCCGGGCGCCCTCGGCGGTCGGCGCGACCAGGGTGGCCCGCCGGTCGGCCGGATCCGGCCGCCGCTCGACGAGCCCCCGGGCCTGGAGGTCGTCGACGACCTCGGTGGCCGAGCGGGGCGCGATGCGCAGGTGTTCGGCGAGGGTGCCGGGGCGTACCTCGCCGTGGCGGCCGAGCACGCCGAGCGCCCGGGCCTGGCTGGGGGTGACGTCCCACGGGGCCAGTGACTCGCGGGTCTGCCGGCGCAGACGGGACGCGACCGCCCAGAACGTCTCGGCCAGGCTCTCGTCGCCGCTGTCGGTGGTGTCCTCGGTCACCGGAATACGGTAGCAGCCGATGCTGTTGTTCCCTCATGTTGAGGTAACCTCAGCATATCTCCTTCGGAAGGAACCCCTTGGAACGCACCCCGATGGGCCGCGACCGCGGCCACCACACCGTCAGCGCCGAGGAGAAGGAGCAGGCCCGCCAGGTGTCCCTGCGCCGCATCGGCCGCCTCTTCACCCCCCACCGACCCGCGCTGGTCCTCGTCACCGCGATCATCGTGCTCTCCTCGATCGTCTCGATGGCGAGTCCGTTCCTGCTGCGCACCGTCATCGACCGGGCCCTCCCGCAGGGCGACGTGACCCTGCTGGTCTGGCTGGTCCTCGGCATGGTCGCCGTCGCCGCCGTGACCGCCGCGCTCGGCGTCGTCCAGACCTGGATCTCGACCCAGGTCGGCCAGCGGGTCATGCACCGGCTGCGCACCGACGTGTTCGGCCACCTCCAGCGGCAGTCGTTGGGCTTCTTCACCCGCACCCGCACCGGCGAGGTGCAGTCCCGGATCACCAACGACATCGGCGGCATGCAGTCGGTGGTCACGTCCACCGCCACCGCCGTCGCGGCCAACCTCACCACCGTGGTCGCCACCGCCGTCGCGATGGTCGCGCTCTCCTGGCAGCTCTCCCTGGTCTCACTCGTGGTGCTGCCACCGGCCATCTGGCTGACCCGCCGGGTCGCCCGGATGCGCCGCGAGATCACCGCCCAGCGCCAACGCGAACTGGCCGACCTCAACGTCACCGTCGAGGAGGGGCTGTCGGTCAGCGGCGTCCAACTCGCCAAGACCCTGGGCACCGGCCCCGCCCTCATCGAGCGGTTCACCGCCTCCTCCGAGCGGCTGGTCGACCTGGAGCTACGCAGCGAGCTGGCCGGGCGCTGGCGGATGGCCTCGATGAGCATCATCTTCGCCGCCGTACCGGCCGTCATCTACCTCGCCGCCGGCCTGCCCGGCACCGCCGGCACGCTGAGCATCGGCACCCTGGTCGCCTTCACCGCCCTCCAGGGCGGCCTGTTCCGGCCGCTGATGGGCCTGCTCAACGTGGGCGTGTCGCTGACCTCGTCGCTGGCCCTGTTCGCCCGGATCTTCGAATACCTCGACCTGCCGGTCGACGTGGCCGACCCGGCCAAACCGGTCCACCTCGACCCCGCCCGGGTCCGTGGTCACCTGCGCCTCGAGGACGTCACCTTCGGCTACCCGGGCAGCGACACCGCCGCCCTCGCCGGCATCACCCTCGACGTGCCCGCCGGCACCAGCCTCGCCCTCGTCGGCGAGACCGGCTCCGGCAAGAGCACCCTCGCGGGCCTGGTCAGCCGCCTGCACGACCCGACCGCCGGCCGCGTCACCATCGACGGCGTCGACCTGCGTGACCTGCGCCTGGCCGACCTGGCCGCGATCGTCGGCGTGGTCAGCCAGGAGACGTACCTGCTGCACACCACCGTCCGCGAGAACCTGCGCTACGCCCGTCCGGACGCCACCGACGCCGAGATCGAGGCCGCCGCCCGCGCCGCCCAGATCCACGACCTCATCGCCGCGCTCCCCGACGGGTACGACACGATGGTCGGCTCGCGTGGACACCGGTTCTCCGGCGGTGAGAAGCAACGGCTCGCCATCGCCCGTACGCTGCTGCGCGACCCGCGCATCCTCGTCCTCGACGAGGCCACCAGCGCGCTGGACACCGAGACCGAACGCGCCGTGCAGCGGGCGTTCGACGTGCTCGCCCAGGGACGGACCACGATCACCATCGCCCACCGGCTCTCCACCGTCCGCGACGCCGACCAGATCGCGGTCCTCGACCACGGCCGCATCGTCGAAACGGGCACCCACGACACCCTGCTCAGCAGCCAGGGCCGCTACGCGACGCTGGCCGCGTGAGCCGTTGCCTTTTTATCGCTGGCTGGTGGGCGACATGACACGTCGAGCGAGGTGTTGCTGAGCAGTCACCGATCGAAGTGCTGGCAGAACTCGGGCGCGTGTGGGGGTTTTTCACAGTGGGCGTGCCGTCCACAGTGGCTCGGGTGGCTGCTTGCGAGGCTGCGGGACCTGGTTCAGCGGTCCGGAGGGCTGTTTCTGGGGTCTGACGTTCCGCAGTCTCAGGCGGGTACCGGATAACCGAGGCGCCACCCACATCCGTCCAATAATGGGGGCCGACTCGGACGGCCTCTCACGGTCTTTCCGGTGAACGGACGTCCGCCTGCTGCCGGTATAGTCTCCGCAATATTGCGCGGCAATTTAGTAGGTAAGGCTCGCTGAATGGTGATGCGTTTCAATACTCCGCCCGGTTGGCCAACTGCTCCGGAGGGCTGGCTGCCACCGGCGGGTTGGCAGCCTGATCCGTCGTGGCCTGCGCCGCCTGATGGCTGGCAGCTGTTCATCGATGACGCCCAGTCGCCGGGTTCCCCCAATTTGCCTGCCGTTCGGCAACCACTGGGGACGGTGGTCGCCAATGTTGTCGAGACGCATCTCCTGCGGCAGACGCCCGACGGTCCAGCGCAGAACGCGCCCATCTCCCACGACACAGCACCGACGGAAGAGCCCGGAGTGCTCTGGTCCGCCGTCGGTCAACCGCTTACCGGTATCGGTGCGGGACGGTACAAGTTGACCGCGACGATGCTGTACTTCGAACGCGGAGTGCTGTCGACGAACGCGCAGCAGGTGCCGATCGCCCATGTGGTCGATGTCGATCTGCGGCAATCCCTCACGCAGAAGGCGCGGGGCGTCGGCAGTGTGATCGTGAAGGTGCAGCGGACCAACGGTCTGGAGTTGGTCGTCCTGGAGGACCTGCCAGACCCTCGTCGGGCGGTTTCCGTCATCAATGAAACGGCACAGGCGGCTCGGCTCGTCGAGCAGCAGCGCATGAACACCCATCACTACGCGGGACTTCCGCCGACGGCGCCGGCACCGGCACCGGCACCGGCACCCCAGGCGACACCGGCCCCTCAGGCGGCGGCGGTCGACCCGATCGCGCAGCTCCGGCAATTGGGCGAGTTGCGGGATGCGGGAATTCTCACCGAAGAGGAGTTCACCTCGAAGAAGGCCGACATCCTCTCGCGACTCTGACCTGGTGCCGGTCGGGCTTATTCTCGGCCGGCGTCAGCCCCGCGAGTTGGACGAATATCTCCCGTCTGGCTGTGGCGTCGCCCCGACGGTCGAGGACGTAGCCCGTCAACCAGACCCACCCGTCGTACGTGGGCTGGTCCGACACGGAGACGACGCGAAAGGTCAGGGCACGCTCCCCGGCGAACTGCACCGACGCTCGCCCGTCGATGATCAGCAGGTCGCCGGGGGAGGGGCGCGCGGTCACCAGGTGCGGGCGTCGGGGTGTTGCTCGGGCGGTGGCCGGCACTCCCGAGCGTGCATGGTCTGCCAGTCGCGCAGCGCCCGTCCGAGCCGGCCGTTCTCCTGACTGAGCAGCCGTACCGTGTCGTTCAGCGTGCTCGGCTCGTCGGCCACGCGGGCCTGGAACTCGCGTACCTCATCGGGGTCGACGCCGGGCCCGCGCGCGGCGAACTCGCGGGTCCGCACCTCGTAGGGCGTCAGCCGGGCGGGGTAGCCGGCCGGCTGCGGTTGGCCTCCTCGGTACACCTGAGCCACGACGGTCCTCTCTGCGGGCAGGCGGGGTCGGGACGGGTGCACGCACCCGCCCCGACCGAGGGGAGTGAGCCGCACTCGTTGCCACGCGAGGACCGACCCGCTCTTAAACATATATGCTTAAGTCTGTCGTCGCAACGCTTAGTTGTCTGGCCAGTGCGTGTCGTGATCAAATTGGCGTGCCACGCGAGGAGTGCCATGCCACAGACACCGGACTACATCCGGATCTCGGAAGAGATCATCGGAGACCTGCGCAACGGGAAGGTCAAGCCAGGGGACAAGTTGCCCTCGATCGCTGACATGTCCAACCGCTTCGACGTCAGCTCGTCCACGATCCAGATGGTCTACGTCCGCCTGGAAGCGCTGCGGGTCATCCGGCGGCACCAGGGCAAGGGCATCTTCGTGACCGACCCGAAGACCTGGATGCGCGAGCCGTAGCGCGGGGGTCACTTAGCACATGTGGCCGGGCTTCGGGTGGTCGTCCACAGGTGCTTTCGCTGTCCACAGCGGTCCTCGCCGGGGCAGCGGCTGAGGGCAGGGTGGGCTCGTGGACGCGCGCCTGCAATCCCTGCTCGACCGATGCGGCGGGCTGGCCACCCGACAGGACGTACTCCGGGTGGCACCGCCGTGGACACTCCAGGGTGCCTGTCGGGCCGGTCGGCTGGTTCGGATTCTGCCCGCGGTCTACGTCGACTCTGCACTCGTCCGGGATGCCCGCTCGGGGCTGCCGATTCTTGCGCGGATCGAGCCGGGGTTGGCGCGCCGCGCTGCGTTGGCCTACTCGGGCGGGCGTGGCGCGCTCAGTCGCCTGACCGCGCTTGACGTGTGGGGCCTGCGGCGTCAACCACCTGGTGAGCCGGTGCACCTCGATGTGACCGCCGAATCGGGCCTGCGGAGTCTGCCGCATCTCGTGGTGCGGCACCGGCTCGGCTTCGCGATCGAGCCACCGCACGTGGTGATGCGGCGCGGGCTGCCGGTCACCCGGCTCGATCGGACCCTGGTGGACTCTTGGCCGCTGTTGCCACCGGTCGACCGACCGAGCCTCATCATCCGCGCGGTCAACGACCGGTTGACCACGCCGGAGCGCCTCGTCGCCGCCCTTGCCGAGGTGCCGAGGTTGACCGACCGCTCAGCGCTACGCGGGCTCGTCGATCGACTCGCCGTCGGGTGCCGTAGCCCGTTGGAGATCTGGGGTCACGATCACGTCTTCACCGACCCGGGAATGCCCACGTTCACCCGGCAGGCGCGGGTGCGAGTGGGCGCCCGGGCGATCTATCTGGACATGTTCGCCGAGGCGGAACGGGTGAATGTCGAGCTGGACGGCGCGACCAGCCACGGCGACCCGGCTGAACGCGAGGTCGACCTCCGCCGCGACGCACTGCTCGCCACCGTTGGCATCCTCGTCGTCCGGTTCAGCCACCGTCGCCTCATGACGAATCCAGTGGCGGTCCGCCAGGAGACCCTCGCCATTCTCGCCAGCCGCCGCATTCGCCCATGATCACTTGATGCTGAGTAGTTCTCGGCAGCCGTCAACAACTACTCACCATCATGTGATCTTGGAGCGGGTGTGTGGTGGTGGGGTGCGGGAGTGGCGTGGTGGTGGCTGAGGAGTTCGTTGATCCAGCGGGCGGCCTCCCGCTGGGCGACGAGCAGGTGCTCGCGGGCGTCCGCAAGCTCCTGGTCCGCGTCCGCGGCGAGGTGGTCGCCGAGGATCGTCGCCCACCGCCGGCTCAACTCCTCGGCGTACGTCGCCCGGCGCAGTTGCTCGTCGAACTGGTACTCCATCCGCACCATCGCGTCGACGTGCGGTCGCAGCGCGGGCATCATCCGCTCGTCGAGGCGTACGGCGGCGTCGGGTCGGCAGGTCACCAGGACGTCGCCGCGCCGGTAGGACCACTCCGGGTCCTGGGCGAGCGCCCGTTGCAACGCCACCTCCAGGTCGGCGGCCCGGTGCGGGGGCAGGTCCCGGGCGGCGTCGGCGGCGAGCCGGGTCAGTCGCTGGATGGCGTTCGGCTGGAAGTACCCCACGTACCAGTTCAGCACCTCCGCCCGCAGGCTCGCCGGTGACGACCAGGCGAAGGTGGCGCGGACGTAGAACGAGTAGACGTACCCCTGCGCGGGCACCGCGATCAGCCGGGGCGCGTCGCGCTGCTCGACCAGTGGGCCGGGCGGGGACGGGCCGCCGCCGGCGGGGGCCTCGTCCTGGAGCGCGGCCACCAGCCGGTCCCACGTGCGCCTCCACCACCGCCAGGCGCGCACGCTGCCGTCCCGGGTGATCCTCAGCGCGCGGACGCCCCGCTGCCGCCACAGATCCGCGGGCCTCGGTCTCTGCTCGGGAGCGTCCGACATGGCACCCCTTCACGGTCACGGGTCCACGCGCCCGCAGCTCACGCTACCAACGGATGACCGAAATGCCCGTCGCCGCGCCGATGTGCGACACAATGTCGGTAGCCCGGGGTTCACCGGGCATTGTGGAGCAATTGGGCTGACAGGACTGTCGCCGACCACGGACAGCGGCCAGACTGAGCCCGACCCGCCACTGACGCGGGTCGATGGATCGGATGGTCTGGAGGCAGCCTGTGTCCACCCTCGTGTCCCCGCTGGCCACGCTCGGCGCGATCCGCCGGCGTACCACCACCCTCGCCCTGCTCCTCGCCCTGGTCGCCGCCACGCTGGTCGGCCCGTCCGTGGTCACCCCACGGCTGACGGACTCCGCGTCGGCGGCGGTCTACAGCTCCTGCACCATCAGCCGCTGCGCGGACGCGCGCACCGCACGCTCCGGCTGGTCCGCCAAGGGCTTTCCGACCAGCCGCGGCTGGTACTCCTGGAGTGGCGGGCTGTCCAACTTCGCCGGTGGTCGGTTCTACAACTACGAGGGTCAGCTGCCCACCAATGCCACCTACTACGAGTACGACGTGTATCCCCGCACCCAGGGCGCGGCCCGCGACGCGTACCGGATCGTGGTGAACCGCAGCACGGGCGTCACCTGGTTCTCGCCCAACCACTACACCGACTTCTACCGGCTCTGACCGACCCGGTGACCAGCCGGTCCAGGAGGCACGCGGATGGACGACGCTGAGCAGGCTGCTGCGGTGGTGCTGGCCGGGGCGGCAGCCCGTACCCGGCCCGCGCTCTTCGCCGCGCTGGCCGAGGCGCTGGACCTGCCGGCGTACCTGGGCGACACCTGGGACGCCCTCGCCGACGTGCTCCGGGACCGACTGGACACCGGCCCGCTGACGTTGCTGGTCACCGACGCCGGCCAACTCCTCGCCGACGAGCCCGCTGATAAGTACGCCCTGCTGCGCACCGTGCTCGACGACCTGGCCAGCAGCGCCCCGCACCCCCTGCGCGTGATCCTGCGTCCCTGAGGTCTCGGTCGGGCTGCCGACAGTCCGGCCGACGACCGGGGCGGTGACGGTGGCGGTGACGCTCGGGTGACGGCCTCTTCGCCATCCTCGTGCCGAGCCGGGCGGCGTGCCCCGGCGTGGGGCAGCGGGGAGGCGGCGGCGTGGACTTCGTCGACGGTGTGCTGGTGCGGTTGGCCGACCCGGGCACCCGCGCCGCGCTCTTCGACGACGCCTCGCTGGCCCACCTGGTCGAGGCCGCGTACGACATCGAGGCGATGCCCGTCGCGCCCCCGTACGCGGCCGTCTTCGACGAGCTGACCCTCGGCTTCGCCGCCGCGCCGGTGACCCTCGCCGAGGGGGAGTGGCTGGGCGACGCCGGCACCACCCGTACCGAGCTGCGCGTGCGTCTGCACGGCCTCGGCGGGCCGGCGCTGCGTATCGACGCGCTCTGGCGGGGGAGTCTCGTGGTGCGCACGAGCACGGCCCGGGACCGGGTCGAGGACCTCGACGTGGCGATGCCGGCCTTCGACGTCGACCCGCAGATCATCGCCGACCTGGGCGCGTTGCCGGCCGACCCGGCGCTGCTGGAGACCGAACGCCGTACCCGACTGGTGGCCCGGCTGCGGGCGGGCCTGCACCAGCCGGCCGCCTTCACCGACGCGCACCTGGACCGGCTGCTCGCCGGTGTGGGCGCGGCAAACGCCGGTGACCTGGTGGACCGGATGCGCGGGCAGGCCGCCGGTGCGACCGTGCGGCTGCGCTACGCCGCGCCGCCGGCCACCCCGCCCACACCCCGCCCGCTGCCGTTCGCCGCCGCCGTGCTGGTCCGGGACAAGGGCTTCTCCCTGGCCGACCTGCTCGTCGAGACGCGGCTGGTCCGCACCCGGGCCGAGGAGTTGGGACTGGACGTGCCCGCGCCCGAGGACGTCCGGCGGCGACACCGGGTGGTCGCCGTGTGGGTGGTGCCCGTCGAGACGTTCGACGACGACGGATGGCCCGGCGGCGACACCGGCACCGCCGCGCAGAAGCGGGCCGCCCGGTTCGCCCGCGCCGGCCAGTGGCTCGCCCGCAGCGGCATCGGGCTCGCCGCCGTGCCGACCTGAGATCAGACCAGCAGCAACTTCGTCCGGGAGGACCCGTGGCACCGACAGCAGCATTCCCGTTCATCGAGGTCCGGATCGTGCCGCCGCCGGCGCCGCTGGCCCAGCGTTCGCCGGGCGTCATCGCCGTGGTTGGCAAGGCACCGTCCACGGCCGACGGTGGTTCCGCCCCGGCGAACACGCCGGTCCGGATCGAGACCCTCGACGACGCGGTCACCAACTTCGCCCGCCGGCAGGCCGGCAACGTGGTCCGCAACGCCCTCTACAACTCCCTGGAACTCGCGTTCCTCCAGGATCCGCGCCCGGCCAAGGTGTACGGCGTGAAGGTCGCCGGCGACGACTACGCCGCCGCGCTCAGCGGTCTGGAGGCCGCCGACGACGTGACCATGGTGTCGCTGGCCAACGAGTCGACCGTCGGCAACCCCGCCGGCGCGGGCGCGCCCACCGGGCTGCACGCCCTCAAGGCGCACGTCGAGACGATGTCCGCCGCCGGCCAGCGACGCATCGGCTTCGCCATGGTCAACCCGGCCACCGAGAAGAGCCCCAGCTACGTCGGGGACATCACCACCGCCGCGAACCCGCTCAAGAGCAGCACCAGCCGAATGGTGATGATCGCCGCCCGAGGCGCGGACGGCGACGCGGCCACCGCCGCGATGGCAGCCGTGGCCGGGTTGCCGGTGCACCACAGCATCGTGTTGAAGAAGATCCGCGGGGTCGCCATCCCGGTCGCCAAGCAGTACAGCCCGGCCGAGATCAAGGGACTCTCCGAGGCCAACCTCACCCCGATCATCGACCCCACGCTGATCACCGGCGAGAGCCTGCACTTCGCCGACGGGCGGCTGTTCACCTCCGACGCGAGCCTGCTGCACGTCGACCTGGTGCGCACCCTCGATCAGATCGAGTTCATGCTCCGCGCCGGGCTCATCGGCCTGGTCGGCGACGCCCGCATCACCAAGCCGGGCATGACCCTGCTCAAGACCCAGGTGGACGGCATCCTCGGCCCGCTCAAGCGGCAGGCCGTGATCGACGACTACCGCATCGAGATCCCGGTGCTCGACATCCTCACCATCCCCGAGGTCGCCCGTACCGCCACCGACACGTCGATCGTCACCGCCGCCCGGGCCGATCGCACCGTCGACCTCGTCGTCACCGTCACGTACGGCCCGGCCGTGAGCCGCCTGCTGGTCACGCTCGTGGCCAAGTTCTGACCGGAGGAACCAGACCATGGAGTGGAAGACCCGCCTCGCGGTGCAGTACACCAAGGGCACCGAGACGGTATTGATCAGCCCGATCGACTCGTTCAGCCCGTCGTTCTCGCTCAACGTCGAGGCGCTGCACTCGTGCGAGGTGACCCACATGGGCGCCATCCACGCGCCCGTGTCGATGAACTTCACGATGACCGTCAAGGCGATCGGGGACGTCGCCGGCCGGCTCACCAAACTGGCCCTCGACGGCGAGCTGTTCGACATCGCGCTGCTGGAGCACACCGGCGACGACTGGTCGTTCTCGTCCTTCGTGTTGCAGGACTGCCTGATCACCAGCGCCACACCGACCACCGCCACCATCTCCGGCGCGCCGGCCGCGACCTTCAGCGGCTTCAGCCTGGCGGCCTCGGTCGACCCGAAGACCGGCGACCCGTCCGTCCTGCCGTAACCCCATCAGGATCAACCGGAGGTAACAGATGGCGACCGGAGCTGGCCGTGCCGCCCGGGTCACCCGTACCGGGCTGGCCCTGGTGCACGCGGGTGAGCTGGTGTTGCCGGCGGCCGGCAGCGAGGCCGAGGCCGAGCAGGTGGCCGAGGACGACCGCGCCGTCATCGCGTACCACTTCCCCGTGGAGATCGAGGTGGTCGCGGCCGGCGGCGCGTTCGACGCGGACGCGCTCGCGGACCTCGCGCTGGCCCGGCTCGCCGAGCACCTGGACGGGCGGTTCTGACGGTGGCCATCTCGGTGCACGTGCCGGTGCGGATCCGGCTGGACGCCCGGTCGGTGACCGAGCGGCCGGAGGCCGTGACCGACGCCCTCGCCGCAGCCCTGGCCCGCGCCCTGGAACGCTCCCGAGAGGAGGTGGTCGCGCCGCACGGCGGCTACCTCGAGGTACGCACCGACGCGCCGGAGATCCGCTGGACCGGCGCGGCCCGGGAACACGTGACGCCGGACGAGCGACGCGTCTTCGAGGCCCGGCTGCGCCAGCGCGTCGACGAGGTGGTCGCCGCCGCCCGGCTCGACCCGGGCCTGCCGCCCGGGGTGCCCCTGCCGCTGAGCGAACCGGCCACCGAGCTGTTCGATCCGCAGCGGATGCGCCACCTGCTCGCCGTGTACCGGGTGCCGTCCTACGACGCCGGTGGGGACGCCGCCGAGGTGCCGGTGGACGGTCCCGAGCCGCCACAGGTGACCTACCAGTGGCTGCTGCGCCCGGCCGCCTACCTGGCCGGTCACTTCGCCGAGCTGGCCCGCGAGGCGGTACGCCAGCACGGCGGCCTTCCGTCGGGCACCCCGCAGGGGATCATCGCCCGGGTGATCGGTCCCGACGGGCGCCAGGTCTGGGCGATCATGGTGACCACCACTCCACTGTCGGTGCTCACCTTCGACCAGTTCGGCGAAACGGTGTTCCGGGCCACCCCGCAACCCCACTTCGAGGTCGTGGAGCGGGTGCCCAGCCCGCAACCCGGGACGGTGCAACGGCGGCCGGTCGCCGACCGCAACGCCCTGGTCGCCATGGTGGACGAGGAGTTGAGCGGCGACATCCGGCGGCGGCTGCGGATCGCCTCGCCGCGCGGCGAGACCACCAGCGTCGAGGAGTACCAGGCGCAGATCGAGCGGGCCGTCGACGCCGAGGTGCGGCGGCGGGTCGACGCGATCCTCGCCTCGGTGGGCGGGGCCACGCCGACCAGCCTGGTGGTGGTCGACATCGGCGGCGTCTCCCTGCTGCTGGTCGGCACCGAGGAGACCGACGCCACGCTGCACTTCACCGGTACGGCGAACCTGTTGCCGATCAGCGTCGAGCAGCGTCCGGCCGCCCCGCCGGACCCCAACGTGCCGCCCGGCGGCGGAGCGGGTGGCGCTGGGCCGGGTGGCGCTGGGCCGGGTGGCACCGGGCCGGGTGGCACAGGGCCGGGTGGCGGCGGGCCGGGTGGCACCGGGCCGGGCAGCGGCGGGCCGGGCACCGGTCCCGGGGGCGGGGCCGGCGGCACGGGCGACGGTGGCGCCGCCGGCCGGCGGGGCGGTTTCGTCTTCGACCCGAGCAGCCCCAGCGCGCCGCCCGGCACCGAGGGGCGCCGGTTCCCCGCCGTCGGGGCGGGGCACTCCACGATGCCCGCCTGCGCGTCGTTCAACGGCGAGCCGGAGCTGGCCGCGCTCGGCCCGGACGGCGACGAGCTGCGCCGACTGATGGACGACATCGCGTTCCGGTTGCAGATGGGCGAGCCCTGCCGCTACCCCGCGAACTTCTGCCTCCAGGCCGCCGCCGTGCTGCGCGGCCGGGCCGCCGCCATCAGCCTGCTCGTCGGCTCGGCCGAGCGGGAGGCGTTCACCCGGCCGGTACCCGAGGGCAGCGGTCGGCTCGGCCCGCTGGACTTCCGGCCGGTCGCCTCGCCGGCCGTACAGTTCCTGCGCCACCTGGCCGGCGTCGTACCGCGCCTGGACCACCTGGCCCAGCTCGTCATGCGCCGCTACCGCCAGCCCGAGCACTTCGCGCGGATCCGGGGCGGCTGGATCGACACGTCCGCCTCCTGGAACCTGCACTTCGTGCAGGCGCTCAGCCCGGCCGTGAACGCGGCGGTGGGTGAGCTGTTCGTCGTCGGCAGCCAGGCCATGCTGGTGCAGCTCCTGCTCAGCTCCCGGACCGGCATCGAGGCGCGGATCGCCCGCTTCGAGGCGTACGCGCCGATCTTCGAGCGGTTGATCGTCTCCCAGCTCACCGACTACGCCGAGTTGCAGGGGCTGCGCGAGCGCCTGCGCCGCCACGAGGCGGCCCGGTGGACGCAGGAGCACACCGACCTGGGCGGCGGCACGGTCGCCACGCTGAGCATGGTGAACCCGTCCACCGCCTGGTACGGAGCCGCCCGCGCCGTCTCCAGCGCGTTTCTCGCCACCGAGGCGGCCCTGACCAGCCCCGGCGCGGCCGGCGAGATCGTCGAACGTGACGGTGTCGCCCGCGTCCGCGACTCGCACGCGGTGCTCTGGACCCTCGCCGAGATCGAACAGGCGCTGGTCATCCAGCGCGGCGAGGCCGAGGGCATCGATCCACTGGTCAAGCAGATCAGCGACCTGCCGGACGTGCTGGCCCGCTTCGCCGGGAACCGGTCGGCGATCCGCGACGAGCTGTGGCGGGTGTTGCAGGACATGCGACGCCACAACACCGAGATGCTGGGCCGCGCCCGCACCGACGCGCACTTCGCCTTCCGCTCCAGCCGGATCAGCGAACACATCCCGTCGGCGACCATTCCCGGCGGCCGGTTCGCGTTGCAGGGCATCCACCTCGTCACCCACCAGCAGCTCGGTGAGTTCTTCGGCGGCAACCTCTACTACGCCACCGGCGTCGACAACCTGTTCAGCACGGAGCTGGGCCGGGAGGCCCTGAGTGCGTTCGGGATCATGGTGGGGATCATCGCGCTGTCGCTGCTCTGCCCGCCGCTGGGCTTCGTGGTCGGGGTCGCCGTCGCCGCCGTCGACGTGGTGCACGCCCACCAGCGTGAGCGCCTCTACGGCTCCATGCTGGACCCGGAGCTGGTGCTCACCCGCACCGAGGTCGAGGTCGAGCTGTTCGCCGCGTACCTCGGGCTGGCGATGTCACTCATCCCGGAGGCCGGCACCATCGGCGGCGCGGCCGTGCGCGGCGGCCGGGTCGCGCTGCGCTTCGGCGTCCGCGCGGGGCTGCGGGCCGCCCGGGGGTACGTGGTACGCCGGGTCACCCGGCAGATCGTCGAGGCCGCGTCCCGCGACCTGCTCCAGGGCTTCCTCACCGAGATCCTGCTCAACGAGGTCCTCGAACGGGTCGTGCAGAAGCTGATGGAGCCGATCCTCGCGTACGTGGAGCGCGAGGCGATGCTCAGCGGCGCGGTCGGTGGCCCGGAGGGTGCCCGGTTCATCCTCATGGTGCTCGACTCGCCGTCCGGCGGTGCCGCCGCCGGCCCGCGCGTGCCGGTGGTGCGGCCATGACCGGGCCCCGCCGGTTCCGCGCCGGCCGGTTCCTCGACGCCGCCGCCGTGCACGCCGCCGCCGACGCGAACCCGAGGCTGCGGCGCTTCATGCGGACCATCGCCGAGCACAGCGAGGCCGGCGAGGTGCGCTCCCGACGGCTGCTGGAACACCTCATCCGCCGCATCGTCGACGACGTCGGCGACCTGCACCTGGGTAACGCGCTCAACCGACTCGAACGCATCGCCGTGCTGCGGGACAACATCGCCGCGATCCTCGACCACGTCCTGGAGGGCGGCACCCTGCCCGAGGGGGTGCGGGTGGCCACCCTCGGCGAGTACTTCGACCAGCTCAGCACCGAGATGCGCGAGCTGAGCCGACCGCGCGAGGGCATCGTCGGCGACGCGCCGCTGCGGCTGGCCGACGACGCGGGCGCGTACGCCGACTCGTTGCTGCGCGAGTTCGAGGCCGGCGGCGGCGCGGCCGGCCGGCACGTCGAGCCGACCGCGCTCGTCGGTGACGCGTTCCGGGCCATGCCGGCCGACCGGCAGGCGGCGCTGCGCCGCGCCGCCGAGTTGGAACCGGCCGCGCTGTGGCGCGCGGTCGCCGCCGAGGGCGAGGCCGGCAAACGGGCCGCCGTCGCCGACCTGGAAACCCGCCTCGGTGGCCGGCTCACCCCCGACGAGCTGGCCCGGCTGCGCACCGCCGTCGACGACCTCGGTCGGGCCCGCTCGCGCGGCCTGCAGATGAGTGACGCCCGGCTCGCCGAGGCCCTCGCCCGCATCGGCGATCCGGACCTGCGGGCGGTGGTGGCCGGCGGCGACGTCTGGCTCACCCAGCAGCTCGCCGTGCACAACCCGGAGGCGCTGGCCACCCTCTGGCGGCGCTTCCGCGACCGGGGCGGACGCGCCGACGACGGCCCCGGCTTCCGCGCCTACCTGCGCCACGACATGGTCACCTACGGACGGGGCGTGCTCGGCGAGTACAGCGCGGCGTTCTCGCTGAGCAGCATCGAGCTGTTCCTCAAGGGACCGGACGCCAACGTCAAGGTCGCCGGCACCGACCTCGTCGGCATCGGGCACGACGGCTGGGTGTGGTTGATCGACGACAAGTCCCACCGGGCCACCAGCGTCAGCGGGGTCAACGCGCTCACCGACAACCTGGTGGTCAACCTGCGCCGCGACGCCGCCGACTTCCGGGACGCCATCGCCCGCCTCCAGCGCGACGACCCCGGGTTCACCCCCGACCCGCGCATCCTCGACGCGATCTCCCGGATGGAGGACGCCGCCGCCGAGATCGACCGGATCAACCGCCGTGGCTCGGCGTCCACCCGGCCCGCGCGGATCAGCGCGGCCCTGGCGGAGCGCCGGCTGCGGCTGCGCGTCACCAGCGCCGCGGGCGAGGTCCGCGAGATCACCCAGGCCCTGCGCGACCTCGGCCTGGCCGTCGAACCCACCGGTACGCCGGTGCCGCTGCCACCCACCGGAGGACGCTGACCATGGCGATCACCAGCAGCTTCATGCGGTACGGCACGGTGCCGTCGGCGATCATCAGCGACGGTGTGCTGCCGATCCCACTGTGGGCGGTCACCGCCATCTCCCTGGCCCAGACGTACCACCTGCCGCCGATCGGCTCCACCGCGCACAAGGCCATCGTGGCCACCCACGACGACACCATCACGCTCACCGGGGTGCTGGTCGGCGCGGAACGCTACGCCTGGAAGTTCGCCCTGGAGACGATGGCCGAGGCGAGCAAACGCGGCACCGCCCTGGCGGCGTACTCCGGGGGGAAGTTCGGCGGGCTGATCCTGGTCACCTCCATGACCATCCGCACCGACATGCAGGTGCAGTCCCTGACCTTCAACGCCTCGGCCACCCGCCGCGACGTCCTGGACACCACCATCACCCTCGTCCACGTGCCGCGTCCCAGCCTGCTCGGCAAGCTGCTCGACGTGGCCAGCATCGGAGTCGGCGCGCTCGCCGACGGGTTGGGCAACTGATGTCACCGTTCCCGATCGACCGCTACCTGCTGCCGGAGACACCGATCGAGGTGCCCGACGGGTTCACCGAGGTGCGGCAGAGTCTCACCGCCGGCCTCCCGCACCGCGTCGAACTGGGCGCGGGCGTGCACGCGGTGCTGATCCTGCCCACCGGCCTGGCCCGACAGTGGCTGACCACCGACCCGCTCGCCGTGGTCGGCAGCTCCGCCGACGACCTCGCGCCCCGACCCGCGCCGCCGGTCACGCCCCGGCCACCGGCGCTGGTCGGTCGGGTGCCGCTGCGCCTCGTCGTCCGCCAGGGCACCCGCATCCTCGGCTCGGTGCCGCTCGCCACCGGCCTGCGCCGGGTCTGCCCCGACGCGGGCACACCCACCGCGCCCGGCGTCACCCCGGTCGCCGTCGAGGTGCTGGTGCTGGCCTGGCTGCTGCACGCCGGCACGGTCCGCGGCTCCGGCGACTACGGCTCCTACCTGACGGTGGCCTGGCGGCGGACCGACCGCGCGGTGGACCAGTTCGGGCCACCACCGATCAACGAGTTCGTCTGGCGTCGCCGGCCGCCCGCGCAGCGCGTCGAGTCCGACCTCGGTCCCGCCCGGCTGCGCTACCGCTACCTGCTCGACAAGAAGATGCGGAGGGTGCTGCGGTGACGCTCACGCCGTTCCAGACCGGCCAGGTACGTCAGGGCGCCGTCGGCAACGACGCCGGCTGGACCATCACCTTCCACCGGGAGACCCCAACCGGCATCAGCCCGGACGCCACGCTCACCCTGTCCAGCGCCGACTACTACGCGGCCATCGACGCCGCGCTGCCCGACGGGCTGGGCCCCGGCGCGTACACGGTCACCGTGCAGGGACTCCTCGACGAACACTTCGCCGCGCTGCGCACCGCCGAGGGACAACCGCCGCTGGTGGCGAAGCTGCACCTGTACTGGCGCGACGCCAACACCTCCGTCGGCGCGTTCTTCACCAACCTGGTCGGCGTCAACGCCGGACCGACCCCGGCCGAGCTGACCCAGGCGCTGGTCGCCGTCCTGCGCGTCACCAAGGTACGACGGCTCACCGGCGAGCGGACGTACGACACCGAGCTGACCCTCGTCGAGCAGGCGTACGCCCGGCTCGGGCAGCGGGTCGCGCAACGGTTCGAGGCCGCCACCTTCAGCGCCGCGGTTCAGGCCATCGCCCAGCGGACCGGAGTGGACATCACCACCTGGGGGGCCAACCCGGACGGCACGATGACCTCCGGCGCCACCGAGGCGGCCGGCGACGAACGGGCCGCCTTCGGCGCCGGGCTGCTCTACCGGGCCGCGCTGGAGCGGATCGGCGGCGCGGTGCAGCAGTCGCTCAACGCGTACGGGCGGGGGATGCTGCTGATCCGCGACGGCACCGTGCACGTCGGCAAGCGTCCCGTCCCGTACCCCGACGGCGAGCCGAAGCCGCTGACCCTCGCCACCGGCCTGCTGGCCTGCACCGAGAACGGCACCCAGGAGACCGACCCGTACGCGGCCACCGAGACCGGCGGCACCGCCGCGCCGCGCCGCCGCGCGTGGACGCTGACCCTCAAGGGCCGCCCCGACCTCAAGCCCGGCGACCTGGTGCGCTTCGACCCGCCCACCACCGACGAGGCCACCACGCTGGGCAGCGTCGGCGCGGCGCTGCTCGGCTCGTTCGCCGCACCGTTCGCCCCGTCCACCGGGGAGCTGGGTGCCGGCGCGAAGCTGCTCTACCTCAGCGCCACCCGGCACACCCTGTCCCGTACCGCCGGCTTCGTCACGGTGGTGCAGGGCGTCGAGGTCGCCTCCGCCGCGAGCGCGTGGGACACCTGGAGCGACGCGTCCGGGGTGGGGACCGCCGAGCCGGCCGGTCCGGCGTCGTCGCCCGGGGTGGCCGCCGCCGAGGCGGTGCGTCGGGCCGCCCGCGCCGCCCGGGGCGAGACGCGCGGCCTGGAGATCGGCGAGGTGCGCGCGGTCGCCACCAACGCCAGCGGCGCGGTCGAGCCGCCCGCGCAGACCGAGACGGTGTGGGAGGGACTCGTGCGCCCGGACGGCCGGCCCAACGCCGCCCGCCGCCTCCCGGTACGCCGGGAGCAGCCCGCGCCGCTGCCCGGGGTGACCTACCTGACCCCGTTCGCCTGGGGCGGTTGCGGGCTGATCCTGCCCCGCTACCCGGGCACCCGGGTGGCTCTGGCCTACCGCAACGGCGCGCCGGACGACCCGGTGGAGGTCGGCGCGCTCTGGCCCACCGGGCACGCCCCGGTGTCCGAGCCGGGGGACTGGTGGCTGTCCCTGCCGGTCGGGGTGGCCAGCGGCAGCCGTTCGTCCATCGCCGACACCGTGACCCCCGCCGACCACGACGGCAAGGTGACGCACGACCTCACCGACGGCGACGGCAACCGGGTCATCGAGGTGGGCGAGCTGACCGTGCGGGTGGGCCGGGCCCAGCTCAACGGTCGCGGCCAGCGTCCGGCCCGCGCCGACGAGGCCGACAGCATCACCATCGAGCACGCCGCCGGCGGGTCCTCGATCGTCATGAAGCAGGACGGCTCGATCACCATCACCGCCACCCAGATCGACCTGGACGCCGGCAACGGCGCGGTGAACATCAGCGGCGGCACGGTCAACATCGCCGCCGACGACGTCGACGTCCAGGTCAGCAACGCGATGAACGTCCACTGAGGAGAGGGACATGGCCTTCGTGCTCACCACGTCGAGCGACGTGCACTGCCCCAACCAGGGGAAGGTCTCTCCGGCCGGGCAGGGCAAGCTGACCGTCGACCACAAGCCGGTGGTCCGCCTCGACGGCATCAACGGCAGGTCGGTGTCCGGCTGCACCATCACCACCAGCAACTCCACCAAGCAGTGCAGCACGGTGACGTCCGCGAGCGGGGCGGCCGGCAAGCTGAAGGTCGGCACCGTCGCCGTGGCGTTGGACTCGCTCAGCGGCGCCACCGACGGGTCCAGCCCGGGACTGTCCGCCAGCGCCGGCCAGAGCAAGCTGAAGGCAGCCTGACGTGGGCCGTACCGAGCGCGAACGGCAGGCCGCCCAGCGCCGCTACCTCGGCTGGGGGCTCGCCTTCGAACCCACCATGCCCGGCGTCGACCTGGCCCGGGACATCGTCTTCGACGACGGCCCGAACGGCCGGGCGCTGGCCCTGGTCGAGGGCACCGGCAACGTGGCGCAGAGCCTCGCGGTGGCGCTGACCACGCTGCGCGGCTCGAACGTCTTCGACGCGACGTTCGGCTTCGACGGGCTCAACGCCCTCGCCGAGCAGATCGAGCCGAACCTCATCCGGGAGCAGGTCCGGATCGGCATCATCACCCTGCTCGACCGCGACCCGCGGGTCCGCAAGATCGTCGACGTGAACCTCGACGACGGCCGGCTCGGCGCGGGTCGCGTCGACGACGCGTCGGCCGCCGCGCTGCGTGCCTCGCGCACCCTCCAGGTCCAGGTCCAGTTCGAAACCATCACCGACGACCGGCTCTCGGTGCGCCTCGGGGAGCTGCCCAGTGTCTGACCCGACCCTCCCGGCCGAGCTGGCCGACGTCCTCGCCGTCGACGCCGCCGCGCTGCGGGCCACCGGCTCGACGGGCTTCGGCATCGTCGAGACCGGCTTCGTGCCCAAGTCCTTCGCCCGGCTGCTCGCCGAGAAGCTGGCCACCGCCCGACTGCTCTTCGGCGAGGATGTCGACCTGACCAGCGGTGCGGTGCTGCGCAAGGTCCTCGAACTCGCCGCCCTGGAGGACGCCCGGATGTGGGCCGCGATCGGCGCGGTCTACGACAACTCCTTCGTGGTGTCCGCGACCGCCGACGCGCTCACCCGCCTCGGCGAGGAACTCGGCATACCCCGGCCGTACCTGCCGGCCCGGGGGACGGTGAAGCTCAAGCTCAAGGCCGCGCTGCCGACCGGCCACCCACAGCTCACGCTGCCCCGGGGCGCCCGGCTGTCCACTCCCGGCGGGCACCACGTGGCCCTGGACGAGACGGTGGTGCTCTCCGCCGCCGTCGGCGAGCGCGAACCGGCCGTCGCCGCCTTCTATCCCGGCCCGGCACACAACCTCGACCCCACCCAGCCCCAGCAGAAGATCGACCGCTGGAACCGCGCCGACACCCTGCTGGCCGACCTGGACGACGCCGAGCAGGCCGCCGGCAAGGAACTTATCGAGATCACCCACACCGTCGCGCTCACCGGCGGCGAACAGCAGGTCTCCGACACCCGCTACCGGCAACTGCTGCTCGCCGCGCCCCGCTCCATCTGGACGGCCGAGGCGATCGGCCTCGCCGTGGCCACCGTGCCCGGCGTACGTCAGGTGCAGGTCTTCGACGGCCGGGGCGGGCTGGACCTCAACCAGTCCATCTTCGGCAACTTCAACTTCATCGAGCGGGTCTTCAGCACCGAACGCGACCTGGGCAACCCGTACTACGTGACGGTGCTCGTCGCCCCGACCGCCGCCGCCATCTGGGACGGGCCGGACGGCCTGCACGCCGCCGTCGAGTCGGTCATCGAGGACCTGCGCCCGGTGGGCATCTTCGCCTCGGTGGACCGCGCCGACGAGGTCGGCATCGGCGTCGAGGCCGACCTCGTGATCCGGGGCCTGCCGCTGCCCACCGGCTCGAAGGAGACGATCAACGCCTCCACGGCCGCCACCGAGCTGCGTGCCCGGCTGCACGCTCGACTGCGCCGGTACGTCGACGAGCTGCCCTTCGGCGAGCCGGTCCGCGCCGCCGAGGTGATCTGGACGCTGATGAACGAGCCGGGCGTGGCCGACGTGCGCGACCTGCGGCTGGTCCGCTTCCCGGCCGACTCGGCGGTGGTGGTGACCGGCAGCGCGCCCACCGGCGACGGGGTGCAACGGTTGCCGGTCGGCGACAACGCGGTGCTCGCCGCCAACCAGGTGCCCGTCTACGTCGACCGGGACGACCCCCGGCCGTTCCGGATCGTCTGAGCGGGGGGCCGCGATGACCGACATCCGGGTACCCGTGGACGGCGTCGACCCGTCCGTCGAACGCAACCTCGTCGACCAACTGGAGGGCCCGTACCCGGGGACCGTCCGGCGGGTCGTGGTGCCGCTCGCCGGGTCCGGCGCCGCCGCCGTGGACTGGACGAGTCGACACCCGCTGCTCACCGTCGTGCTGCGCCGCGACCTGGCCGAGGAGACCGTCCGGGTGACGGTCACCGTCGACCCGGGCGGTGCGGGGCAGCAGGTGCTGCCACCGATGGTGTTCGCGCCCTGGTCCGCCGCCGGCGCGTCGGTGCCGGCGTACGTGCCGGACACCGCCGACGAGCCGCTGGTCGCGCCGTTCGCCGTCGCCGTGGCGGTCGAGCGGGCCGACGAGGGCGCGACCGCCACGGCGGTCACCGGTACGGCCCTTGCGGCGCTGGTCGAGCTGGCCGTGGTCGAGGGCAACCTGGGTCGCCTGCTCTATCTGGTGTCGTACGAGAAGCACCGGCTGCGCCGCGCGGCCCGGGAGGTGCACGCGTACCGGACCCTGGCCCACGCCCGACGCGACGCCCTGGACCGGATCGGCGCGGACGTCGGGGTGGCCCGCTTCGTCGACGAGCTGGTCCACGAGCCGACGAACGGCGAGGTGTACGCCCGCCGGCTGGCCCCGCCGGCCCGCGAGCCGGACGCGGCGTACGCCCACCGGCTCGGGCTGTACCGACGGTTCCTGCTGCCCACCCCGGGCGCGGTCCGCCGCCTGCTCAACGGTCCCGGCGCGGACACCGACCCGAACACCGGCCTCTTCGCCGACCTGCCCGGCGGCGCGCGCTTCACCCTGCGCGAGGACGACGACCAGTTCGCGGTGGCGGTCCGGCTGGTGGCCGTCGGCGGCCCGCAGCACCGCACCAACTTCCTCGCCCAACTGCGCCGCGACCGCCTGGTGCTGCCCGCCAACACCCCGCCGAACAACACCGTGCACGCTTCCCGGGCGCTGCCGGTCAGCCGGCTGGCCGAGGTCACGGCCCTGCGGGCGAGCCTGCGCCAGTCGTACGCCTTCGACAGCGCGCACGCCATCGCGCCCCCGCTGGCCGCCGCCCTGGACCGGGCGGGGCGGGTCTGCCGGGCGCTCGGCTCGACGATCGTGTGGCAGGTCAGCAGGGCCCAGGACGACGCCGGTGGCAGCCGCTACGAGCTGGGTCTCGGCGTCGACGTGAACTGGCCGACCCCGGCGCAGGCCACCGACCTGCGTAACCGGGTGCTGGACACCGGCCGGGCGGTGACCGCCGACCGGACCGCCGAGGCGCTCATCGTCGCCGCCCGCGCCGCCGGGGTGCCCGCCGTCGCGGCCGACGGCGAGCTGTCCTGGCTGTGGCGGGTGTGCGGGGTGCCGACCACGCACCGGCTCAGCACCACCGTGATGTACCTGTCGCACCTGCCCACCCGGGGGCTGGCGGTGACCGCGCCGCTGACCGCCGCGGTGGGCGTCGACGCGCCGGTCGAGGCGCAGTTCCACGCGCCGGGCGACCCGGGCGGCAACGCCCTGTTGCTGGCCGGGCTGGCGGCGGCCCGCACGGCCTGGGTGGCCGCCGGGGAGCCGACGTGGAACCCGTTGACCGACGCGGTGGCCCGGACCCGGTGGGCGGCCGTGCCGACCCGGCCGGCCGGGCAGCCCGTCGACGCCGTGCTCGCCGCCGCCGGCCTGCCCGCGGTGCGCGATCCGGCACCGGTGGTGGCCGCGCTGAACCGCCTGCCCGACGAGCTGGTGGAGACCATCGAACTGCCGGCCGCGCTGGCGTCCGCGCTGGTCGCCGGCCAGCCGGCCGCCGCCGACCGGCTGGCCCGGCTGGTCGGCCTGCTGCGCGACGCGCACCTCGCCGCCGCGCTGCCGCTGGTCGAGACCGGCAACCGGGTGCTGCTGGTGTGCAGCGTCATCGGCCTGCCGCAGGCCGGAGTGAACCTGAGCGAGCGCCGGGCCACCGGGTTCCGCTGGTACACCGTGGGACTCGGCGGCGGCACGGCGGAGATCAAGGCGGTCGGCGCGCGGACCGCGCTGCGCCCCACCCACGCCGGGCTGGTCGCCGTGGTGGCGCTCTCCTACGTGCGGACCGGCCGGACCGATCCGTACGAGTTCCGGGTCGAGCTGCCCGACGGGGTGACGTTGACCCTGGAGCAGTACGAGCGGCTGATGAACGCCCTGACCAGGGTCTGCCCGCTCGGCGTGGAGATCAACACCTTCGGCATCCGGCGTGACCACGTCGACCTCGACGACGACGGGACCGCCGAGCCGCTGCGCCCGGCCGTCGCCCGGACCTTCCGCACCTTCCAGCAGCGCCGGCACCGCGGCGTGTACGACCAGCTCTGAGAGGGACACCACGATGGCGAACGAGATCAACTATGACGGGGTGACCGTCACCGAGCTGTACGAGGCGTTCACCCGTGGCGGCATCCCCGCCTCGGACGCCAGCGTGCTGGTCTCCTCCTGGATCTACGAGAACGTCGGCACCGCGAAGCGGGTGTTCAGCTACGCCGAGCCGTTCCCTGCGGTCGAGCCGGGCTGCGCGCCACCGCCGTTCGCCCGTACCTTCGCGCACACCGACTGGGTGGACGGTGAGGACGTCGTGCAGGCCGGCCAGACACCGGGGGAGCAGGGCTTCAACGAACGGTTCCACCGCATCGAGCACGACCTGGACCACCTCGGCGCCGACCTGGCCAAGGCGTTCACCTGCATGGCGGCGATGCGGGTTAGCCTACGACGGCTGCTCGACGAGATCCGCGCCGAGATCAACCGGCTGCACTCGACGGTGCACGAGAACAAGATCGTGTCCGGCCCGTACACCTTCGAGCAGATCCCCAACTACATCGGCGCGTTGGACTTCGGCAAGTACATGGGCACCACGATGTTCATGGACAAGAAGGTCAGCATCTGGCAGACCAAGGCCGGCACGATCGTGCTGCCCGCCGTGGAGACCCTCGGCGTGGACGTGGTGGTCGGCCCGAAGGTGCGCGGCGCCGCCCAGGTCGCCCGTTACGCCGTCGAGCACGGCGACGTGCGGCAACGCTTCCCGCGCGAGGTGAAGCTGGTCGAGTTCATCCGTTACTTCGGCGAGGACGAGGTGGCCGACGGCCGGAGCATCCGCGACGTGCTCAAGGTGCTGCCGGCCGACAGCAGCTACCCGAGCCTGGACGCGATGATCGCCGAGGTCAGCGAGCGCGAGGCCGTCATCGTCCGGACCACCGTCGGGGCCCAGTCGGCGGTCTCCGCCGCGCTCGGCGTCGACGCGGGCCTGGAGAACGTCGCCGACGCCGACATCGCGATGCTCGCCGGGGTGCCGACCAAGGCCCGCGCCGCGCTGGCCCGCGCCGGGATCAGCACGCTCGGCAAGCTCGCCGAGGCGCCGGCCGAACGGGTGCTGGGCATCATGAAGGAGGCCGGGGTACGCGCCGAGGCCGGCGACGCCGCCGAGTGGACCGGGTACGCCCAGACGCTGAGCAAGCTGCGCTGAACGGCCGGCGACGACTCCGGCGAACGGTTGATCCGCGACGTTCGCCGGGTCGGTGTGACGACACTGCGCTGGCGTAGCGACCCTCCACACCCGAGCGTGGGACTCCCACGGAGCGATCGGGTACGAAGGGCACGCGGATGGCAGCTCACGAGGTGGCACAGGACCTCCGCTCCGGGGCGCAGGAGACCGAGTCGGCGCGACCAGCACGCTACGCGCTGCGGCTGCTCGGCGGGTTCGCGCTGGAACGCGACGGCCGGTCCGTCGCGGTGCCGCAGGGCGCCCGTCGGCTCCTCGCCTACCTCGGCGTACGTCAGCGGTGCGCCCGCTGGGAGGCCGCCGGCACCCTCTGGCCCGGCTCGCACGAGGAGCGGGCCCGGGCGAACCTGCGCACCATGCTCTGGCGACTGCACCGGGCCACCCCCGAGCCCCTGGTCGAGGAGGACGACCGGCTTGCCCTGGCCACCGGGGTGACCTGCGACGTGGCCACCCTCGGTGCGGCCGCCACGGCGCTGCTGGCCGGCGGTGTGCCGGCCGGCGTCGGCGTCGGCGTGCCCGCGCTGGCGACCGGCGAGCTGCTGCCCGGCTGGTACGACGACTGGGTGCTGACCGAGCGGGAGCGGCTGCGCCAGACCCAACTGCACGCGTTGGAGGCCCTCGCGGAACGGCTCACCGCCCAGGGACGGCTCAGCGAGGCGGTGCAGGTGGCGCTGACCGCCGTGCACCTGGAGCCGCTGCGGGAGAGCGCCACCCGCGTGCTGATCGGTGTGCACCTGGCCGAGCGCAATCTCAACGAGGCGGTACGGCGGTTCGAGCTGTTCCGCGCCGACCTGGGCCGGGAGTTGGGCATCGCCCCGACACGGTGGCTGGAGCAGCTCGTCCGCGCCGGCCTGACCGGCGCGTCCGTCCCGTATCCGGCACCGGCCGCAGCAGCCGTCTCCCCGTCACCCCGCTGATCCCGCCGCCACCGATCGCCCCGGACCGGCCGACCCGACCACCTGTCGGTCGTCCTTTGCTCTGCTTCAACCGAGGCAACAGTGACGTGCGATGACTGTTGCCTCCGCTGAAGCAGAGCAAAGAATGTGGACGAGGACGTGGGTGGGTGGGTCAGTTCGGGGCCGGCTGGTCGAGGATCGCGCTGAAGCGCTCCTCGGCGAGATCGAGCTGGTCGAAGATGTGCCGCTTCACCGCGGGTGACAGCGGGGTGTCCGGCCGGCCGACCAGGTCCCGGAAGAGCGGCACCAGCGGACGGTACTTGCGGGCCGACGACACCACCTTCGGGCCGATCGTGTGGATCACCCCCACGCCGTTGTCGGTGAAGTCCGACACCTTGATCACCCGTGCCCAGGGTTCCCGTTCCAGGCTGACCGCGAGGTGCTCGCGGTACTGCTCGTTCCGGTCGCGCTGCGGGTCGTACACCGGGTTGGTGACGGCGGCGACGAGCGCGGCGACGCGCGGCCCGAACCGCTCGGCGAGCGCGGCCAGCGCGGCGTCGGCGCCCCCGGCGGCCAGCTCATCCGGGTGGTCCTCGACCGAGTCGTGCAGCAGGCCGGCGACGATCACGTCGACGTCGCGCACCTGGTAGTGGTGCATCAGCCGGATGGCCACCCGCAGCAGGTGGTTGAGGTACGGCTCGCGCACCCGCCGGTCGTCCCGGTGCAGCTCGGCGGCCAGGTCGAGCGCGGCGGTCAACCGCGCCCGGTCGGTGTCGTCGAACTGCTGGACCTCCAGGCGGAAGCGCTCCAGCAGGCCCGGTTCGCCGTGGATCTCGGTGATCGCGTGCATCGGCATGCTGCCCAGGTGCGGCGGGAAGTCCATGGGTCACTTATAGCCGATCTTCTCCACGTCGATGAGCCGGTAGGTCGCCCACCCGACCGCGAGTCCTCCGCGCGCCGAGCGTCACACCGGCAGGCGACCGGCGCCGGCGAGCGGTCCCACCACGAGGGGAACCAGCGGAGCCGGCAGAACCGGGTCGCGGCGCAGGGTGGGTGTCCAGCCCGCGTCGCCGCCCAGGTCGGGGTCGTGCGCCTCGTTGTACGCCGCCAGCAGGTCGGCCGGTCGTGCCGGCCCGTCGCCCTGGCGAATCCACGAGCCCCGCTCGGTCAGCGCCGTGCCGCCCCAGTCGTGGAGCAGGTCGGCCGGGTCGACCGCCGGGTCCAGGGTGAAGAAGTTGTTCTCGGCGTACAGCGCCGACTGCACCCCGACGCCGAGCGCGTACTCGAAGTCGTCCCCGCCGAGCCGGTACTGGTTGTTATAGACGTCGACCTGGCCGAATCGCACCCGGGGGAGCCGTTGCAGAACCCCGTCGAAGAGGTTGTGGTGCAGGGTCACCTTCAGCCGACCCACGTCCGGACCGACCGTGTTGGACGAGCCGATCAGCAGCACCTTGTCCCGTCCGATGAAGCGGTTCCACGACGCGGTGACCAGGCTGGCGGTGTGCGTGACGTCAAGCGACCCGTCGTGCACCTGGTAGGGCCGTCCGAAGTAGGTCGGTTGGGCGCTGTCCGGGTTGTCGCCGTCGGTGAAGGTGTTGTGGTCGATCCACACGTTCTCGCCGCGGCGGACCGAGATCTGGTCGAACTGGCTGTTCCAGTTGCCCGCGTCGCCGTCCGTGGGTGACCAGGCGGGGAAGCAGTCCCGGGCATCGACGAAGGTCAGATTGCGGACGATGACGTTCGACGCCCGGTCGACCATGAGGGTGAGTCCGGTCAGCCGCGCTCCGCGCAGCCCGATGATGGTGGTGTTGGGCCCCACGTTGATCTGGGTCTGCCGGGTCTGGTTCGCCACCGACCGTACCCGGGCCTCCTCCAGCGGTCCGGTCGGTGCGACCCGGCCCCACACCGCCGGGTCGTACGCGGCCAGGTAGTCCGCGAGCCGGTATCCCGGGTCGGCCAGGTCGGCGCAGGTCAGCGGGGTGCCGTCGGCCCCTTCGAAGCCGTCGACGGCACCGTCCACGTAGATCAGTTTCGGCGTGGCGTCGGCGGCGTTGGTGGCGTTGTCGCCGCCCAATGCGGCCACCAACTCGGCGCGACTGTGGACCACGTGGGTCCGCCCGGGTGCCGCGGCCGAACCGCCGGTGGTCCCGGTGCCGTCGGCCGCCCAGCCATCACGCTCGGGCAGGGCCTGCCGTCCGAGGTGACGGGTCGACCAGGAGAGTCGGTCGGCGGCGGACGTGTCGGGGCGGGGGGCGGCGGCGGCCGGTGTGGCACCGACCAGGACGGCGATCACCGCCGCCCCGATGAGGGGTGCGCGCACTGAATTCTTCCATTCGCTGGTGGTGGTTCGGCATTCACCAGGAACGGTAGGTTCGCGGTTTTATATAGGTCAATATAAATTGTTTGCAGGAATGTTGCAGTGGTGCCGGCCCATGTGGACGCACAGTATCGCACGGACAGTCGCTCCGAGGGCCGTCTCTCCTGACGTCGGGTGCTTGCCCCAGGTACCGGAGGAGGCGGCGGGCGGCTGCCCGCCGCCTCCTTTGCTCTGCTTCAACCCAGGCGACACCTGCGGGGCAAAAGTGTTGCCTCGGTTGAAGCAGAGCAAAGGACAACCGCAGCACCCTCGCCACCGGACGGCGCCACCGCTACGCCAGGTCCGCGCGGTACGCCGGCACGGCCCACGGCACGCCCTGCTCGCTGGGCAGGGCGCCCTGCGCGGCCGCCCGACGCAGCACCTCGACCACGCCACGGATCCGCACCACCCGCTCGTCACCGTCGCCCACCACGTCGATCAGGTCGCCGTCGAGCAGTCGGGGCTCGGGTGCGGACCGCAACGCGTCCAGCAGCGCGGTGAACGGCGCGGTACGGGCCAGTGGCGCGATCAGCGGCACCCCGGCCGGGTCGATCCGGTGGGCGAGCAGGTTCTCCAGCAGGCCCTGTCGACCGGGAACGGGACGGTCCACCGGATCGCCGGGCAGGCGCAACCGGTCGGTGGGGTACTCCAGCACGGCCTGCCCGGTCGTACCGGTCACCGTGACCTCGCCCGGCACGAACTGCGCCGCGGCCATGGTGACCGCTGCCAGCACGGGTGGGCCGGCGCGGAACCGGATCCGCAGCACTGCCGTGTCCTCGACCTCGATCGGCCGTACCCGGTAGCGCTCCACCTCGATGGCGACGGGCCACGGTGGTGCCCCGCCCAGCGACTCGGCGACGGCCAGGCACTGCATCACCGCGTGCGCGAACGGGTTGGCCAACGCGCCGTCCAGCACGGGCCGGCCGTCGAGCGTACGGCGGCCGGCCCACGGGGCGCGGGCATAGTAGGCGTCCGGCCGCTGCCAGGCGGCGACCGTGGCGATGCCGGTGACCGTGCCGAGGCGGCCGGCGGCCAGCTCGTCGGTCAGCGCGGTCAGCGCCGCCGAGCCGAGCGCCTGGAAACCGACCTGGGCCACCCGACCGGCCGCCGCGAGCGCGTCGGTCAGCTCGTGGTGCTCGGCCAGCGACAGCACCGGCGGCTTCTCCAGCAGCAGGTCCGCGCCGGCCGCCACCGCGTCCAGGGCGATCGGCAGGTGGGTGTGCGGCGGGGTGCAGATGACCACCACCTCCGGCCGGGTGGCGGCGAGCATCGCCCGGTGGTCGGTGAACACCCCGACGCCGGGTGGAACCGGCGCCTCCCGCTCGTCCCGCACCGGTCCGACGTCGACCAGGGCGACGAGCCGCAGCCGGCCGTCGGCGTGCAGCGGAGCGATCACCCGCCGGTGCCAGTGTCCGTGCCCGTTCGCCCCGATCAGCGCCACCGTCGCGGGCGGCAGCCACCCGTTCACGGCATGTCCGCCAACGCCGCCACCAGACCTGCCGATGCCGCCGCCGGGGCCGCGCGCCCGCCGGCCACCGCCGCCGCGTCGGCCAAGACCGTCGCCCGGCTCACCGGGCACCGGCCAGGGTCGCCTCGACGCCGTGTCGCCCGAGCGCGGTGAGCCAGGCGGTCACCTGGGCGCGCACCTCGTCGTCGTCGGCGACCTCGGCCGGGACGATCTCGCGCAGCGCGAAGACCGCCTCCACCGCGCCGGCCGGGCTCTGCGCGCCGGCGTCCAGGGCGGCCCGGATGGGCCCGGCGAGGGGATCCTGCAACGGCAACGGGCGGCCGTCGTCGGCGTACCCCAGCGCGAAGCGCAACCAGGACGCCACGACCAGCGCGCCCCAGCGCGCGGACCGCCCGGACGCGCGCAGGTCGGCGATGGTGTGCAGGATGCGCTGCGGCAGCTTCTGCGACCCGTCGAGGGCGACCTGGAGGGCGCGGTGCCGGATCGCCGGGTTGCCGAACCGGGCCAGGACCTGTTCGCCGTAGTCGACGACCCGCACCCCGTCCGGCGGGGTGAAGCTGGCCGCGACGTCCTCGGCGATCAGCCGGCGGAGCACGTCGGCCAGGTGGGGAATCTCCAGCGCGTCCGCGATGGTCTCCCGACCGGCCAGCGCGCCGAGGTACGCCACGGCCGAGTGCACGCCGTTGAGGGCGCGCAGCTTCAACCGCTCCCACGGCCCGGCGTCGTCGGTCAGCACCGCCCCGGCGTGCTCCCAGCCCGGCCGCCCGCCGGGGAAGTCGTCCTCGATGACCCACTGCGCGTACGGCTCGGCGGCCACCGCCGCCAGGTCGGTGACGCCGAGTGCCCGGCGGGCCGTGTCGATGGTCTCCGGGGTGCTGGCCGGCACGATGCGGTCCACCATGGTCCCCGGGCAGGTCACGTTGGCGGCCACCCAGTCGACCAACCCGGTCGGCACCCCGGCGGCCCGCTCGATCCCCTGGTCGACCAGGCCGCGCAGCCGTCGGCCGTTGGCCGGCAGGTTGTCGCAGCTCACCAGGGCGATCGGCCCGGCGTCCGCGGCGGCGCGGGCGGCCAGGCCGCGCAGCAGCAGGCCCGGCACGGTCGTCGGGGACCGATGACCGGCGAGGTCGGCGGCGAGCGCGGCATCGGGCGACAGCCGGCCGGTCACCGGGTCGAGTTGGTACGCCTTCTCGGTGACGGTGAGCGTCACGACCCGGACCGCCGGATCGGCGAGCAACGCCACCACGGCGTCCGGGTCGCTCGGCGCGTGCCGGACCCCGCTCAGCGCGCCCACCACCCGGGTGCTGACGTCGGTGGCGGAGAGGGCGCTCACGCTGAACAGATGGTCCTGGGCGGCGAGCGCGTCGACCACGGCGGTGCTGTGCGGGGCGACGGCCACGATGCCCCAATCGCCGCCCGCCGCGCCGACCGCCGCCTCGGTGTAGACCGCCTGGTGCGCCCGGTGGAAGGCGCCCAACCCCAGGTGTACGACGCCGGTCGGCACGGTGCCCGGCCGCACGAGGGGACGGGACTCGACGGGCAGGTGGCGCAGCACTCCCAGGCCAAGGCGGGACGCGCCGACGGTCACCGCCATGCCGGGCCGTCCGGGAACCGGAACTCGGCGATCGACGCGGGTCTCATGGTGGCGCTGTAACCGGGCCGGTCCGGCAGCAGGTAGCGGCCACCACGGGTGCGGACCGGGTCGACGAAGTGTTCGTGCAGGTGGTCGACGTACTCGATCATCCGGCCGTCGAGGCTCGCGCCGACCCGCAGGTAGTCGAAGATCGCCAGGTGTTGGACGTACTCGCAGAGGCCGACGCCCCCGGCGTGCGGGCAGACCGGCACCCCGAACTTCGCCGCCAGCAGCAGTTCGGCCAGGACCTCGTCGACGCCGCCGACCCGGCACGCGTCGACCTGCATCACGCCGATCGCCTCGGCCTGGAGCAACTGCTTGAAGACGACCCGGTTGGCGGCCACCTCGCCGGTGGCCACCCGGCACCGGCCGCCGGTCAGCTCGGTCACCGCGCGGGCGATCCGGGCGTGACCGAGGATGTCGTCGGCGTGCGTCGGCTCCTCGATCCAGTACGGGTCCACCTCCGCGAGGGCGGCCATCGCGGCGATCGCCTCGTCGACGTCCCACACCTGGTTGGCGTCCATCATCAGCAGCGCGTCCGGGCCGATCTCGGCGCGGACGATCCGGGCCCGGCGTAGGTCGTCGGCGAGCGGGCCGCCGACCTTCATCTTCATCGCCCGCCAGCCGTCGTCGTACGCCTGCCGGGTCAGCGCCCGCACCTTGTCGTCCGGGTAGCCGAGCCAGCCGACCGAGGTGGTGTACGAGGGGAAACCGTCCCGTTCCAGCGTCGCCAACCGGCCGGCCAGGCCGGCGCGTCCCTTGTCGAGGATGGCGGCCGCCTCGTCGGGCGTCAGCGCGTCGCTGATGTGATGGAAGTCGACGCTGGCGACGAGGTCGTCGGTGGGCAGCTCGGCGAGGAACCGCCACATCGGCTTGCCGGCGATCCTGGCCCGCAGGTCCCACACGGCGTTGACCAGCGCCCCGGTCGCCATGTGGATGACGCCCTTCTCCGGGCCCAACCAGCGCAACTGCACGTCGGCGCTGAGCGAGCGCCAGAATGCCACCGGCTCGGCGGCGATCTCCTCGACCGTACGACCCTGCACGTGGTGGGCCAGCGCCCGCACGGCGGCGCAGGTGATCTCGTTGCCCCGCCCGTTGGTGAAGGTGAACCCGGTGCCCACCGGCCCGGCGTCGGTGCCCAACTCGACGTACGTCGCCGAGTAGTCGCCCCGGTTGATGGCGTCGGACCCGTCGCCGCGGGCGGCGGTGGGGAAGCGTACGTCGTGCACCTCGACGGAGGTGATGGTGGTGGTCACTGGTCAGCGCCTCCGAAGTGGAAGACCCGTCTGGGTAGCCGGTACGCCAGGTCGACGATCGTCTCGGCGGCCTCGTCCATGTCGAGCCGGTGCTCGGCGACCAGCCGGGCCAGGAAGCCGGCGTCGACCCGGCGGGCCACGTCGTGGCGTACCGGGATGGAGCAGAACGCCCGGGTGTCGTCGACGAAACCGGTGGTGTTGTAGAAGCCGGCGCTCTCGGTGACCGTCTCCCGGAACCGCCGCAGCGCCTCCGGGGAGTCCAGGAACCACCAGGGCGCCCCGAGCAGCAGCGCGGCGTACCCGCCCGCGAGGGGGGCCAGCTCGCGGGTGAAGGTGTCCTCGTCGAGGGTGTAGAGCACCACCGTCAGCCGGGGGTCGTTGCCGTAGCGGGACAGCAGCGGGGCGAGCGCGTGCACGTACTCGGTGGCCTGCGGCACGTCGCCGCCGACGTCCCGGCCGTGCCGCTCGTACAGCCAGCGGTTGTGGTTGCGCACCGCGCCGGGGTGCAGTTGCAGGACCAGGCCGTCGTCGAGGGACATGCGGGCGAACTCCATCAGCATGTGCGCCCGGAACGCCTCGGCGTCGGCGGCGTCCGCCGCGCCGCGCAGCCCACGGTCGTAGAGGCGGGCGGCCTCGGCCGGGGTCAGGTCCAGGGTGCGCGCGGTGGGGTGCCCGTGGTCCGACGAGGTCGCCCCGGCCGCGACGAAGGCCGCCCGGCGGGCCCGCAGGGCGGCCAGATAACCGGGGTACGTGCCGGTGTCCTCGCCGGCCAGCGCGCCGAGCCGCGCCACGTTCGCCGACCAGCCGTCGAACTCCATGTCCACCACGTCGTCCGGGCGGAACGTGGTGACCACCCGGCCGCCCGGTCCACCCCACCCGTCGGCGGCGAGCTTGGCGTGCGCCGCGAGGTCGTCCAGCGGCGACTCGGTGGTGGCGAGGACCTCGATTCCGAAGCGCTCGAACAGGGCCCGGGGCCGGAACTCCGGCTCGGCGAGCCGCGCGGCGATCTCGTCGTAGACGGCGTCGGCGGTGTCGGGACGCAGCGGGGTGTGCACCCCGAAGACGGTGCGGAAGGTCTGCTCCAGCCACAGCCGCGACGGGGTGCCCCGGAACAGGTGCCAGTGCGCCGCGAAGCGCCGCCAGATCACCCGCCCGTCGGCCTCCACCGGGCCACCGTCGCGGGTGGGCACCCCCAGCTCGGCCGGGGGTACGCCCTGACTGAGCAGCATCCTGGTCAGGTAGTGGTCGGGCACGATGAGCAGCCGCGCCGGGTCGGGGAAGGGCCGGTCCTCGGCGAGCAGGGCCGGGTCGACGTGCCCGTGCGGCGAGATGATCGGTTGCCGCGCCGCGAGGGCGTACAGCTCCCGGGCCAGCGCGCGCTGGCCGGGCTCGGCCGGCAGGAGCAGGTCGGTGGAATCGGACGTCGGCACGGGGCTCCTCGTCTGCTTCTCAGCGGGGGGTGAGCAGGTCGGCGACGCGCACGGGTCGGCCGGTCTCCAGGGACCGGTTGGCGGCCAGGCCGGTGAGCAGGGCCGACGCGCCGTCCTCGGCCGTCGCGGCGCGGCCCAGCGGATCGGGTTGGCCGCCGAGGAGCACCGCGGTCATCCGGGCGTCCGCGCCGCCGTGCCCGTGCCGGGTACGACCCTCGACGGGGATCCGCCGGGGCGGCTCCCAGAACGGGCGGAGCGTCAGCGTCGCATCGCCCCCTTCGGCGGGCGCCTCGACGCCGTGCAGGGCCGCGCCCTTGACGGCGCCGGCGGTGCCCCGGTCGACGTAGTCGTTCTCGGTCACCTCCAGCTCCAGCCGGCCCCTACTGCCGTTCACCATCACCCGGTAGCCCTCCCAGGGGGCGTACGCGGTGAGGTGGTAGGTCATGGTCGCGCCGGTGGAGTAGCGGGCGAGCACCGCCATGTCGTCCTCGATGCTCACGCCGGGGGCGAACACGTTGCGGTCGCGCTGGTAGCCGTCCTCGGCCTCGGCGTCGAGGTACAGCTCGCGCAGCCGGGGGTGCGCGTCGAGCCGCAGCGCGAACGGGTCGTCGGCGGCGGCCGGCGCGCCGTACGCCCGGTCGTAGTCGCGGGCGTAGCCGTGCCGGCGGCCGTCCTCGCCGTAGAAGAAGAGTCGGCCGGCCGCGTACACCTGGACCGGGGTGGCGGCCAGCCACCAGTTGACCAGGTCGAAGTGGTGGCTGGCCTTGTGCACCAGCAGGCCGCCGGAGGTGGCCTTGTCGCGGTGCCAGCGGCGGAAGTAGTCGGCGCCGTGGCGCACGTCGAGCAGCCACTCGAAGTGCACCGAGCCGATCTCACCGACCGCGCCCTCGGCGAGCAGCCGGCGGACCTGCTCGTGCAGCGGGTTGTAGCGGTAGTTGAAGGCGACCGTGACGCGCCGGCCGGTCTCGGTCACCGCGTCCAGGATGCGCCGGCAGCGGGTGGCGTCGACGGTCATCGGCTTCTCGGTGACGACGTCCCGGCCGGCGCGCAGCGCGGCCACCACGTACTCGTCGTGGGTGACGTCCACGCTGGTCACCAGGACGACGTCGACGCGTTCCTTCTCCAGCATGGCGGCGAACTCGCCGGCGGCGTACGTGGGCACCGGGCGGTGTCCCAGCTCGCCCAGCCAGCGGTTGTGCGCGTCCATCCGGGTCTGGTTGACGTCGGCGAAGGCGACCAGTTCGCTGGTGTCGGCGTGGTCGAGCACCAGGGCCCGGACGAACATCTCCGCTCGCGCGCCGGTGCCCACGACGGCGTAGCGGACTCGCCCGCCGGATCTCGGTGACATGCGATCGCCCTCCGGATGCCCCCTGCAAAGGTTTGCAGTGAAGTAACCACGATCGATCTGACGACGTCAACGAGAGCGGCACAATCGGTGGCAATTATGGGCTTTTGCGGGGTTGAAGGTCACCAATGGGTGCGTCGACGCAACAGAGCTGCAAACATTCACCGTTGACAGTGGAGCAACCGTTTGCATTAATTGGCGGCACCCGCGTGACCACCGCCGTACTCGGACGAAGGGGCCGCCGTGCCAGTCACCATCCGGGACGTCGCCCGCGCCTCCGGGGTGCACATCTCCACCGTGTCCCGTACCTTCTCCGCCCCGCACCTGGTCAATCCCGAGACCCGGGTCCGTGTGCTGGCCTGCGCGGAGGACCTGGGCTACCGGCCGAACCGCGCCGCCCGCGCCCTCATCACCGGGCGTACCCACAACATCGGGCTGATCATCGCCGACATCGCCAACCCGTTCTTCCCGCCGCTGATCAAGGCGGCGGAGAGTCAGGCACGCCACCGCGACTACCACGTGTTCGTGGCCGACACCAACGAGGACCCGACCGCCGAGGAGGAGTTGGTCCACGCCCTCGCGAAGCAGGTCGACGGGGTGCTGCTGTGCAGCCCCCGGATGAGCAACAGCCTGATCGAGCAGCTCAGCCGCGAGGTGCCGCTGGTCGTGGTGAACCGTCAGGTGACCGGCCTGCCCTGTGTGCTGATGGACGTCGGACAGGGTGCCCGGGCGGCCGTGGAGCACCTGATCGGTCTCGGTCACCGCGACATCGCCCTGCTCGGCGGTCCGCGCAGCTCGTGGACCAACCGGGAGATGCGCCGTGCCGCCACCACGGCCGTCCGGGCCGGTGGCGGGGAGTTGACCGTGCTCGGCCCCAACGCGCCCACCGAGACCGGCGGCTCCGCCGTGGCCGAGCAGGTGCGGCGCAGCGGCGCCACCGCCGTGCTCGCCTACAACGACCTGATGGCGATCGGCCTCATCGAGGGGCTGGACGCGCTCGGGGTCCGGGTGCCGCAGCAGGTGAGCGTCGTCGGGGTCGACGACATCGCCCTGAGCCGGCTGACCCGACCCAAACTGACGACGGTGGCCACACCCACCGGGGCCGCCGGCCGGACGGCCGTCGACATGCTGCTGCAACAGGACATCGAGTCACCGCGCGGTGCGCGAGGGCCCGGTACCGGCACGGCGGTCGGCGTCCGGCGCACCACCGCACAGGTAATGCTCCAGACCGACCTGGTCATCCGCGACTCGACCGGTCCGGGCCCGCACGCCCGGCCGGCACGTCCCCTGGCCGCTTCCCGTGGCCCGGACCCGCACTGCCCTGCGGGCCCGGGCATCCCGACCGCGGCCTCGGGTGATGCCGTCGCCTCCTAAAGCCGAGGAGTGAGCGCACATGCACCCCGCAACGTCCCCCACCACCGGCACGCCCGTCGGGCGTCCTCACGGTACCCCGCTGCCCCGGCGACGGTTGCTGCGCGGCCTGCTCGCCGCGACGGTCGCCGCGCCGCTGCTGTTCGGCGCCGCCGCCTGCGGCGACGACGACGGCGCCGCCGATCCGAACGCCCCGGTCAAGCTCTCGATCTTCTGGTGGGGCGGTGACGCCCGGGCCAAGCTGACCGAGGACGCCCTCGCCCTCTACACCAGGAAGCACCCGAACGTGACGTTCGAGAAAACCTGGCAGGCCAACCAGGGCTACTTCGACAAGCTCGCCACACTCACCGCCGGTGGCAACCCGCCGGACCTGTTCCAGATCGACGACAACTACCTCGCCGAGTACGTGGCCCGCAACACCACGCTCGACCTGAAGACCTACCAGGACTCCGGCAAGCTCGACGTGTCCAAGTTCCCCAAGAGCCTGCTGGAGTACGGGGTGGTCGACGGCAAGCTCGCCGGAGTCGCCGCCGGGGAGAACACCCAGGGCCTGGTCTACAACAAGACGCTGCTGACCAAGCACGACCTACCCGAGCCGACCACCGGGATGAGCTGGGAACAGCACATCGCCTGGGCGGAAGAGGTGTCGAAGAAGACGGGTGTGCCCGGCACCCAGGACCCGAGCGCCGACTACAAGGCGTTCTGGGTCTGGCTGCGCCAGCAGGGCAAGGACCTCTACAAGGGCAAGGAACTGGGCTTCACCGCCGAGGACGTGACCGCGTGGTTCGACCTGTGGAAGGGCGCCCGGGACCGCAAGGCGACCCCGACCGCCGACGTCATCCACGAGGGCAACTCCAGCGACGTCACCAAGCAGTTGGTGGTCACCGGCAAGTCGGCGACGTCCTGGGTCTGGGCCAACCAGATGCCGGACCTGAAGAAGAACACCAAGGACGACCTGGGGGTGGTGGCGTACCCCGGTGACCCCAGCGCCCAGTGGGCCCGGGCCTCGATGTACTGGTCGGTGTTCAAGGGCAGCAAGCACCGGGACGTCGCGGTCGACGTGATCAACTTCCTGGCCAACGACCAGGAAGCCGTCAAGCTCCTCGGCACGGACCGTGGGCTGCCGTCCAACCTGGACCTGCGCCGGGTGGTCAGCGACGACACCACCGACCCCGCGATGAAGCAGTCGATCGCCGTCGAGGCGGAGCTGACCCAGAAGTTCGGCGCGTCGCCGCAGGTGCCGATCAAGGGACACAGCACCGTCAAGTCCGAGCTGGTCAAGGCCGCCGAGAGCGCCCAGTACGGCCGGGCCACCCCCGCGCAGGCCGCCGCCCAGTTCGTCGAGGCGTGCAAGGCCGCCATCGCCTGACCCGCCCAGCGGGCGAGGAGAGGAGCTGCTCGTGGCGTTGACCACGGCGCCCGTCAAGGCTCGACGCGGCCCGGGATCCGGCCGGGCCCACGCCAGGAGGCGTGGGCCCGGCACCACCCGGCACAGCGAGGGTCTGGCGGGGTACGTCTTCCTGTCGCCGTGGCTCATCGGCCTGATGGGTGTCACGGCCGTTCCCATGCTGCTGTCGCTCTACCTGAGCTTCACCAACTACGACATCCTCACCCCGTTCTCCGAGGCGCAGTGGGTGGGGCTGGCGAACTACGAGCGGATGTTCACCGCCGACCCGTCGTACTGGCACGCGGTGCGGGTCACCCTGACCTTCGCGCTGGTCGCCGTACCCCTGAAACTGGCCGCCGCCCTCGGCGTGGCGCTGCTGCTCAACCGCGCGTGGCGTGGCGTCGGGCTGTTCCGCGGCCTGTTCTACCTGCCCTCGCTGCTCGGCGGCAGCGTGGCGCTGGCCATCGTGTGGGTCAACATGTTCAACCGCGACGGGGCGTTCAACTCGCTGCTGAGCCTCGTCGGCATCGAGGGCCGGCCCTGGGTCAACGACCCGGACTGGGCCCTCGAGACGTTGATGGTGCTGGCCATCTGGCAGTTCGGCGCCCCGATGGTGATCTTCCTGGCCGGGCTCAAGCAGGTGCCCACCGAGCTGTACGAGGCCGCGTCCGTCGACGGGGCCGGGCGGTTCCGGCAGTTCCGCAACGTCACGCTGCCGATGCTCTCCCCGGTGATCTTCTTCAACCTGGTGCTGGAGACGATCAACGGTTTCCAGGGCTTCACCGCCGCGTTCGTGCTCAGCAACGGCACCGGCGGCCCGGTCGACTCCACCCTGATGTACACGCTGAACCTCTACATCACCGGCTTCACCGACCTGGAGATGGGCTACGCCTCGGCGATGGCCTGGGTGTTCCTGCTCGCCATCGCGGTGCTCACCGCGATCTTCTTCAGCACCGGACGGTTCTGGGTGCACTACTCCGACGGGGAGGACCGGTGATAGCGACTCCGACGGCGGCGGCGCTGCCGGAGGCGGGACGACGGCCCGGCGGCCGGCCCGTGCTGCGGCTGCTGATCCTGGTGGCGATCGTGGCCGTGGTGCTCTATCCGCTGATCTGGATGGTCGGCACCTCGGTCAAGTCCCAGGAGGAGATCGTCAACAACGTCGGGCTGCTCCCGGAGCGGTTCACGCCGGGCAACTACACCGCCGGATGGTCCAACTTCGACGTCGGCTTCGGCCGGTTCTTCCTCAACAGCGCGCTGGTCAGCCTGCTCACCGTCGTCGGCAACGGAATCTCCTGCCTGCTGGCAGCGTACGCCTTCGCCCGGCTGAGGTTCCGGCTGCGGGGAATGTGGTTCGCCGTCATGATCGGCACGCTGCTGCTGCCCCAGCACGTGCTGATCGTCCCGCAGTACATCCTGTTCCGCACCCTCGGCCTGGTCGGCGGTGAGTGGCCGTACCTGCCGTTGCTCATCCCGCAGTTCCTGGCCACCGAGGCGTTCTTCGTCTTCCTCATGGTGCAGTTCATGCGGGGTGTCCCGCGCGAGCTGGACGAGGCGGCCCGGATCGACGGCGCCGGCCCGTACGGCATCTTCCGGCACATCATCCTGCCGCTGAGCCGCCCCGCGCTGGTCACCACCGCGATCTTCTCGTTCATCTGGACCTGGAACGACTTCTTCCGCCAACTGGTCTTCCTGTCCCAACTCCAGGACTACACGGTGCCGGTGGCGCTGACCCTCTTCATCGACTCGACGAGCCAGAGCGCGGTCGGGCCGATGTTCGCCATGTCGGTGCTGTCGCTGCTGCCGGTCTTCCTGTTCTTCGTCGCGTTCCAACGGATGCTCGTCGAGGGGATCAACACCAGTGGCATCAAGGGCTGAACCCCTCGACGTCGGCGGGCGGCGGGACTGGCGCGACGTCGCCCGCGACGCCGCCGACCTGGCGCTGCTCGGCATCCTGGCGACCCTCGCGGCAGCCCCGCTGCTCACCGCCGCCGCGGCGGCCGGCACGGCGAGCGCGGCGGTGCACGACTGGACGCGTACCGGCGGGTGGCCGTCGGCGCGTACGACCCTGCGCCGGTTCGGCCGCGCGGTGCTGCCCGGCGTGCCGGTCAGCCTGCTCGCGCTCGCCGTGCTCGGGCTGCTCGCCGCCGACCTGGCGGCGCTGGCCGCCGGACGGGTGCCCGGTGGTGCGCCGGTGCTGGCGGTGATCGGGCTGGTCGCCGCCGCGCTGGCCGGGTACGCCGGGCTGGTCGTCGTCGAGGCAGGCCGTAACGGGGGCGGGCGGTGGCGGGTCGCGGCCCGCTCCAGCGTCCGCGCCTGCCTCGACGCGCCCGCCCGTTGGGCCGCCCTCACCGGCGTGACGGCGGTGGCGGGGCTGCTCGCCATCCTGGTCACGCCGGTGGTCGTGCCGATCCTCGCCGGCTACACCCTGGCGGCCCTGCACGCCGTCGCCAACCGGATGCCGGTCCGCATTGGCGTCGGCAGCCGCGAGCCGGCCGTCGCCCGGCCGGAGCTGCCGTGAGCACCGGTCCCACCCCGGCCGGCGAGCAGCCCGCGCGGCTGCTGGTCGACGGGACCGAGGTGGCCCGGTACGTCGTCGACCCGGTGCTGGACGCGCGGCACGGCCCCCGGCCGTACCTGCACCCGGTGCGCACCCTCGGCGGCACGGTGGTCACCGACGCGCTCCCCGCCGACCATGTCTGGCACCTGGGGGCGTCCCTCGCGGTGCAGGACGTCGACGGCGTCAACCTGTGGGGCGGGCGCACCTACGTGCGCGACGTCGGCTACACGTGGCGCGAGGACCACGGACGGATCGTCCACACCGGCTGGACGCGGCGCTCGGCCGACCGGCTGGCGCATCAGCTCCAGTGGCGCGACCCGCACGGACGGGTGCTGCTCACCGAGCGGCGTCAGCTGGCCGGGTCGGCGGTGACGCCGGACGTCTGGCGGCTCGACCTGGACTCCGCGCTCACCGCGCCGCCCGACCGGGCCGTGCGCCTGGGCAGCCCGGCCACCAACGGACGCCCCGGCGGGGCCGGCTACGGCGGGTTCTTCTGGCGGGCCGTCGCCGTCGGCGGCGAGGCGACGGTGATCACCGCCGACGCGGCAGGGGAGGGGGAGGTCAACGGCAGCGCGGCCCCGTGGCTGGCGCTGGCCGGCACCGGGCCGGGCGGTGGCGCGTACACCCTGGTCTTCGCGGGCCTCGGCCCCGGCGACCGGTGGTTCGTGCGGACCGCGATGTATCCCGGCGTCTGCGTGGCCTTCGCCTTCGACACCCCCGCAGAGGTCCCCGCCGCCGCTACCCGCCACGGCCGCCACCAGGTGTGGATCTGCGACGGCCACCTACCTCCGGACCGCTGCGCGACCCTCGCCAGCGACCGTCGATCATGAAGTTGTTGTCCCGACACGCCGGGCGCGGTGACAACAACTTCATGATCGACCGGGTAGGGCGGCGGGCACGGCGGCGGCGGTGACCCGGATGGCCTTGACGATCGCCGGGATGGAGCCGATCAGCAGGACCAGGCCCCAGATGATGGCGATGATCGCGAAGACCAGCGCACCGATGTCGTCGACGATGCTCACCAGGATCACCGGCACCAGATTGTGCAGGAACTCCAGCACGACCGTGCAGAGCAGCGTGGTGAGCGCCAGCAGGACGAGGCCCTTGTTCTGCGCGAAGCGGGGCTGGGCCAGCAGCAACAGCCCCGCCCAGACCAGCTTGAGCAGCAGCGCCAGCCCGAGCAGCACCGCCGCGTCGCCGACCGGGAAGAAGCCCCACAGCGCCAGGTACGCCAGGGTGCCGAACGGCACGGCCAGGAACAGCGACACCATGATCATCAGTTCCACGAACGCGATGACCAGCAGCACGAGCGCACCCAGGATGAGCAGGATCGAGAAGACCAGCGTCGCGACGCCCTGGATCCGGCCCTGCACCCGCTCGGGCACCACCAGGCCCAGGCAGAACAGGCCGGTGGTCCAGAGCGCCACCGCGTCGATCAGCGCCAGGTAGGTGGTGCCCCGTCCGGATGGTTCGCTGACCCCGGCCGCGTCCACCTGCACGCCGAGGTCCGCCGCGCCGACCAGCAGCGCGCCGGTGGCGTCGCCGCCGCCGGTGAGCAGCGACGATCCCACCTCGACGAGGACCACCAGCACGATCGCGACCAGCGCGAGCAGCAGGAACGGCTTGCGTAGCTCACCCACGGCGGGCCTCCGTACGGGTAGGGGGCGCGCCGACGGGGCCGGCTGTCACCCGGCGGCGACGGTGACCGTGCATCCGACACCTCCCGGGCAGCCCAGCAGCACCGTGGTCGCGCTGTCGACGGCGATCCGGGCGACCGCCTCGCCGCCGTCGTCCGGCTCGACCTCCGAACGCACGGTGAGGTCGGCATCCCCGGGCGCGGGGGCGCTCACCACGAACGGGCGGCCACTGCGCAGCACCAACGTCCGCAGCTCACCCGGGTCGGCGACCCGTACCGCGCAGCCGCCGACGAAGGTGAGCACGTCGCCGGTACGGTCGCAGTCGGCCTGCACGGTCGCCGGGTCGATCGTGCCGCTCCCGCCGGCCAGCCCGCCCAACCGCTGCACGAACCCCGGCCGATCGCCCGCCCGGCCCCGGCCCGCGCCGCCGACACCGACGGCGAGCGCGAAGAACGCCACCAGCAGCACGGCGAGGGTCACCAGGACGACCTTCTGCCGACCGCTCATCGCCCCGCGACCGCCCCGGTCACCTCGGTGAAGCGGATCTGGTCCACCCCCGCGAAGTACCTGTCGAAGCCCTGCGTCTTGCCGACCGCGACCAGGGTGAGGGTGTGCCGGCCCGCGCCGAGGCGGACGGTGCCCACGTCGGTGAAGTCCTGCCGGACGACCTTCGGGGTGAACCCGAAGAAGGTGCTGCCGAGCTGCACGCCGTCGACCTGCCAGATGGTGTTGGCGTAGTCGAAGCTCGTGGTACGCGTGGTGGAGAACCGCCAGACGGCGTCCGCCGGCAGGTCGACGGTGACGCTCACCCGGTCACCGGGCGCCAGGCCGGTGAAGAACAGCTGCGCGTCGCCCGACCAGGTCACGTCGCAGCAGTTGGGCTGCGCGTCGATGCCCGCGGCGGTCTTCGCCGGGGACTCCACCCGTGCCCCGTCGACCAGGCTCTCCGCCTCCACCGTCACCACCCGGGGTGTGCCCGGCGTCGGTGGGCCGTCGGAGCGGGTCAGCAGATAGCCGACCACCCCGGCGACCACGAGCACCAGCGCCGCGGCGGCCGCGATCCACGGCCACGGCGTCCGCTTCGGCGCGGCGACCGCCCGGACCTCGTACGTCACCCGGCCGCTGGAGCGCGAACTCTCCTCGGGCGCGGTGTTCGCCGAGTACGCGAACCCGGTCATGTCGTAGCGGCGCGGCGCGGTCCCGGCCGGCACGGCGAGGCGGACCAGGAACGAGACCGACCCCTGTCCGGGTACCGCCCGCTGCGGCTCGGTGACGGTGAACCAGGCCCGCTGGCTGCCCTCGCCGGGCGCCACGTCGAAGACGACGGTGTCCGGCGCGAGGCCGGGGTTGGAGACGGTGAAGGTCAGCTCGCCGTGGTTGGCGGCGTCCAGGGTGAACTGCGACGCGGCGGCGACGACGGCCCATTCGGTGGTCATTGAAACTCCTTAGGCGGACGGTGCCGCGGTCGGCTGATCCGGTGGGGGCGAGGCGGCGAGGACGACCTCGGCGGTGGTCGCCGCGGGCTTCTCCGCCTCGACGATGCGGGTGATCACGGCGAGGTGGTCGGCGGCGGCCGCCGGCACCCGCACCACGACGTGGAAGGGCCTGTCGTCGGGTTCCTCGACGGCGAAGCCCGACACCCCGGTGGCCACCTCCAGGGCCCGGCGCATCCCGTACGGGGTGCCGCGCCACCGCGCCAGCAGCGCGCCGTGGGCCACCAGGTCCCGGAGCCGCCCGACCGGCAGGGGCAGCGGCGCGTCCGGTCGGTGCGACGCCACCACGTGGTCCATCGCCACCCAGCGGGTCAGGCGTACGACCATGTCGTCGGGGGCCCGGTACGGGTCGAACAGGGCGTCCACCTCGGCGAGGATCGCCTCGTCCGGGGCGTGTAGCCCCTCCATGACGTCCAGCAGCGCCCAGAGCACGCTGCCCGGCACGCACGCCCGCTGGTACGCGGCGGGCAGCAGCCGCTCAATCGCCGAGCGTCGCATCCTGGCGCACCACCTCGATGTCGTGCTCGCCGGAGCAGAGCAGCCAGGTGTCCGGGACGGTCACCACGTCGGCGGTGGCCTGGTTGGCGCTGGCGGTCCAGGTGACCGCGTCGGCGCTGCGGTACACGCCGCGCTCGCCGCCGGCCAGCACCAGCCGGTCCGCCGTCGGACCAGTCGCTGGAGCATTAGCGGCAGGCGTCGGCGGGCCGCTCACGGCGACGGCGTCCACCGGCACGAACCGCGTCCGGTCGCGCAGCGGCAGCCCGCAGTTGACCGAGACCGGTTGCCACTGCGGCTGGGCGGCCAGGGTGTCCAGTCGCAGCACCCCGCCACTCTGGGTGGCCGCCACCGCCTGCTGGCCGGCGAACGCCAGATCCCGGCAGGTGCCGCCGACCCAGCCGGCCTGCACCGACTGCCACTTGACGTCGGACTCGAACAACCGGCTGCGGTGACAGCCCTGGCCGGGCTTCTTCGGGTCCGGCTCGCCCGCACCGCTCCACAGCAGCGTGGCCGGCCCGTCGTACTGCACGGCGAGGACCCGGTTGTCCACGTTGGAGAGCCCGACGTGCGTGAACGTGCCGGGTCGACCGCCGGCCGTCGACAGGTACACCCCGAAGCTCGCCTGCGCCGCGACCGCCACACCGGGCGCTCCGCGCTCGGAGACGAAGGTGCGGACGGCGTAGAAGCCGCGGTCGGCGTCGGACGGGTCGACGAGGATCTGCAACGGCACCGCGCCGGGCAGCAGCGACACCTCGTACAGCCCGGTGTCGGTCGCCACCAGCAGCGCTCCCGCGCCGTCGCGGTCCAGCCACGCCACGTCGGAGATCCGCGAGTCCAGGTCGGCCAGCAGCGACCAGGTCTCACCCAGGTCGGTGCTCAGGTGCACCCGGGACCCGCCGGAGGCGCGCAGCGTCACCGCGGCCACCGAACCGGGACGCGCCACGATGCCCGGCCGCACCGGCGCGGGGGCGGGCGCCACCCGCAGTACCGTCTCCTCGTCGAACCGGCCGGCCGGCTCCCAACCCGAGCCGGCGTTGCTGGACCGGAACAGCACCGGGCCACGACCGGCGTACCAGGTGCGCGGCTGGTACGCGTCGACGGCGAGGGCGCGCACCTCGGCGTCGGGCGCCTCGTCGACCACGAAGCGCACCGACTCGACGTACCGCACGCCCGGCTCGGCCTGCTCCAACAACCGGTACACGTTCGACGCCCGCAGCGGCTCACCGAACGGCCACCCGCTGGGATTGAGCGCGGTGGGCAGCGGGCTGAGCGTCTGGTGCAGCCGGTCGTGGATACGCCGCCGGACGGCGTCCACGTCCTCCTCGCGCCGTACCACCACGCGGGCCCGTACCGACACCGCCTTGAACCGGGCCCAGCTCGCCCGCGAGCGGATGCCGACCATCCGACGCTGCTCCAGGTCCGCCTCGACACGGTGCCGGGCCTCGGGCACCTCGTACTCGCGCAGCACCGCCACCGGCAGCCGGCCGCCCGGTCGGGCCGCCGGTGGCACGTACGGCACCAGCACCACCTCGACCTCACCCGGGCGGGCGAAGCTGTAGACCGCCGAGCGGGTGAACGCGCGGGCCCGCGCCACCGCGCCGGAGCCGGTGGCGAGCACCTCGAAGTCGCGGGCGGTGACCGCGCGCTGCTGGGCGAAGAACTCGTACGGGCCGCGCAGCAGCACCGACTCCAACGCCTCCATCTCCCGGCCGCCGGCCGCCCGGGCGGGGTTGTCGACGCGTACCCCGGGCAGTGGATCGCGCAGGGTGGTCAGGGTGCCGGCGGCGACGTTGCCGGCCGGACCGCCGCCGGCCCGGTACCAGAGGCGGACCTGCCGCCCGGCCGGCGGCACGGCCGCCACCGGCGTCGGCCCGGCGGGGCCGCCGGTGGGCGGTCGCAGGTCCAGCGCCGGGGCGAAGGTGACGGTGCCCGAGCAGCGGTCCACCAGGTACGCCTTGGCCTGCGGGCCGAGTCCGGCGAAGCTGTCCACCGGCTGCCAGATCTCGAACGTGCGGCCGTCGTGCTCGCGGGCCGCCGCCCCCAGCTCCACCGAGCCGGTCGGCACCTCCACGCCGAGCAGCAGGTCCAGCGGCTCGCCGGTGTGCGCCAGGGGGGCGCGGGCCGCGCGCAGCACCTGCCCCGGCTGGCCGGTGCCGACACCCAGCAGCTCCGCGTCCACCGGCTCGCAGTGGTGCATCCGGACGGTCACCGAGGACTCCCCGACCGGCAGCGCCGCCGGCTCGGTGGTGACGAACACGACGGGCCGGGGATCGGCGCCGCGCGCCGCCGCGACCCGCAAGCCGGCCGGGATCCGCACCGCCGAGGTGTCCGTGCCGGTACGGGTGAACACCACGTCCGCCCAGGCCGCGGTGGGCGCGTGCCGGGCCACCCCGAGCAGGTTCAGGAACTGCACGTACGCCTTCTCCGGCAACTGGTTCAGCCGGTAGATCATCACCTCGGTCAGGTGCGCGAACGCCTCGACCAGCGCCATGCCCGGGTCGTGCGCCGACAGGTCGGTCCAGGCGGGGCAGGACTGGCGGATGCGCTCGCGGGCCTCGGTGACCAGGTCGAGGAACCCCCGGTCGTCCAGGTGCGGCACGGGCAGCGTCATGACGATTCTCCCGGTTCGTCGTCGGCGGGGAGCAGGTCCACGGAGAACACCAACTGGCCGGGCGTCAGGCTGGCCCGCACCCGGTAGTCCAGCCGGATCACCAGCCGCCACGCGTCGTCCACGTCGGGCCCGGCGTCGACGTCGACGACCTCGACCCGGGGTTCCCAGCGGGCGATGGCCTGCCGGACGTAGTGGATCGCCAGCCCGGCGGTGGTGTCGTCGTTCGGCGCGAAGATCAGCCGGTGCAGCCGGGAGCCGTACCCGGGTCGCATCAGCCGCTCGCCCGGCGTCGTCGACAACAGCAGGAACAACGCCTGGCGTACGCTCTCGTCGCCCTCGGTCATGGCCAGCCCACCGGCGGCGGTGAGCGCCAACCCGCCGCCCCGGCCGGCGTCGAAGCCGGCCCCGACGAAGCGGAACGCCCTCACCGGTCCGCCTCCAGGAAGCGCTGCCGGGGGTCGCGGACGGTGTGGTGGACCGCGTTCGGCGGGGTGCCGTCGGTGAAGCCCTTCAGGTGCGACAGCACCACCCGGTGCCCGTCGACGCGCAGCCAGTCGCTGTAGCCGACGTGGACGGTCATCGTCTTGCCGCACGGCTTGATGGTCGGGCCGTAGTTCGGGCAGGCGACGATCTTCCGCCCCTGCGGGTCGTCGTCGACCAGCACCGGTACGGCGGTGATCGTCACCCAGCGCTGCGACGGTTGGTTCTCGACCCGGCCGTCGTGGTCACAGGCGATCACCGAGTCGCGGTGGATCCACCGCATCAGCCGCCTCCTTCGTGGTGGGCGCGGGCGAGCGAACGGGCCTGCCGCGCCGCCGTGGCCGGGTCCTCGGTCGCCTCGGCGTGCAGGAAGTCCACGCTGCGGGCGCGGACCACCATGGCCCGGCCCGGTGCGGAGATCACCAGGTCGGTCGCCGCGTGCAGGGTGGCCAGGTCGGGGGTGAGCTCCAGCCAACTGCCGCCCTCGGTGCCGAGCCGCAGGCTGCGCTGGACGTCGTCCACGACGATCGACTGCCCGCCCGCCGTGCGCAGCGTCCAGCGCCGGGCCCGACCGTCGTCGATGCCCGCGTCGTACGGCTCGACCGCCCCGAACAGCGAACCCAGCACGACGCCCGAGGCCGGCTCGCCGCCGGGCAGCACCACCAGCACGGTGTCGTCCGGGTCGGGCAGCGCCACCAGACCCTTGCCGCGCCCCGCGCCGGGGCAGAGCACGCCGAGCCAACCGGCGTCCAGGTCCCCGTACGCCGGCAGGGTGAGCCGCACCCGGCCCAACCCGTCCGGGTCGGCCACGTCGGTCACCGTGCCGAGGGTGACGACCGCACCGCCGGCCGCCGTGGGCGCCGTGGCCGGCGGCACCGTCGAGAACCGGGTGAGGTGGCCGTCGCCGTCCACTGTGTGCACCACCTCGGTCAGCACGTACGCCCCCGCGAGGGGGTCGGGCACCCCGGCCAGGTCGATCCGCCGGCCCGCCCGCAGCGCCGGATCACCCTCGGCGACCCCCTCGGCGGTGGACAACGCGGCCGCGCGCAGATCCAGCCGCGCCTGGGCCAGCGCGGCCACCTCGTCGTCGCTGCGTCCCGGCTGGTCGACGGCGGTGCGTACGCCATCGGCCCCCACGTCGGCCGGGTCCGGACGCTCGCCGGCTGGCCGACCACAGCGCGCCTCGTCCGCCCGCTGGCTGATCGGCTCGGCCCGCTGCGGGTGCCACCCCAACGCGACGCTCGCGCCGCTGGCCTGGTCGGCGTTCGTGGACAACCGCAGGGTGTGCACACCCGCGCCGAGGGTCAGCGGGACCGGCTCGCCGTAGCCGGCGAGGGTGACCAGCCGTACGCCGTCGCCGTCGGCGGCCAGGTGCAGCCCGGCCCGCCCGGCCACCTCGCAGAGCAGCTCCAGATCACTGTGCCGGTGCTGGACCAGCCGTTCCAGCCGCGGGCCGTCGTCCTCGGCCGACACGGTCAGCCCCACCGCGCCGCACAGGTCCCGGGCCAGCTCCGCCGCCGTCACCGAGGTGAAGACACGCAGGTCCTGCCGCTTGCGCAGCCGGTGCAGCGCGTCGTACGCCCGCAGGCGCAGCACGGCCGCGCCGTCGGCGGCGTACTCGACCTCCACGCAGGTCACCTCCCCGACGAACAGCGCGTCGGCGTGGTCGGCGAGCCGTACGTCGAGGGTCGAGCCGGGGCGCACGGCGGGGTCGAGCGCCGCGCTGCCGGGGGCGGTGGCGAGCACCAGTTCCGCCTGGGTCGGCTGGTCGAGCCGGGCGGCCACCCGCAGCGAGCGGATCCGTTGGCGGGCCACGGCGGCCAGCTCGACGCCGTCGAGCAGGACGGTCAGCGCCCGGGGCGCGACGCTGGTCACGGCGCACTCCCCGGGCCCGGTGTGCCCCCGGTCGACCCGGTCCCGCTCGCGGCGGTCGTACCGGTCGGGCCGGGCCAGGTCGCGGCGATCGAGGCGGCCCAACTCCCGGCGGCGGCGACCGACGCGTCCACGAACGACCCGGCGGCCCGCGCCATCGCGCCGAGCGTCGACTCCGGCGCAGGACCGCCCGAGGCGACGGGGGGAACCGCGAGGGTGGTGCCGGCCGGCACCGCGAGCGGGTCGGTGATCCGGTTGTGTTCGGCCAGCAGCCGCCACCGCAGCGGCGACCCGAGCGCATCGTTGGCCAGCAGGTCGAAACGCACACCGGCGTGGCCCGGCTCGGTGGCGCCGTCGCCGGCCGCGACCACGGCGCTGCCCGGCGTGGCGACCGGCGTACTCGCCGCGGCAAGCTCCTCGGCGAAGCCGGCCTGCGCCTGGTCGGCGCTCTCGGCGGTCCGGACCAGCTTCAGCCGCAGCCAGGAGCGCCGGGGCGAGCCGGTACCGGTGAACGCGTCGAACCGCTCGGCCACCGCCACGATCACACCCGGCACGTTCCACGTCTTGCCCCAGACCACCCGGGCCAGCGGCGGACGCAGCCAGCCGTGCTCGGCGGCGGAGTTCTCCGCCAGCATCCACAACGGCCGGGTCAACGTCCGTACGTCGGTGGGGCGGACCTGCGCCTGCACGAAGTCGACGTCGAAGAGCAGATCCAGCACCAGCTCCGTACGGCCGCCGCCGGTGAAGACCAGCGGGTCGTCGGCCAGACCGGCGCCGGTGAGCTGCCCGCCGCCGGCACCCCGATGACGTACGCCGGCGAGCCGGGTCACCTGCACGGTCTCCGGGTTGAGCAGGCAGTCCACCCGCTCCCCGGTGGCGTCGATGAGGAAGGCGACGCGTTCCATCAGCCGCCCGCCTGCTCCCGGTCGAGCCGACGTTCGTGGCCCGCGTCGAGCGCCGCGCCGGACACCGTCCACAGCGGTCCGTCATCCGGTAGCGCCGGCCACGGGTCCACGTCGGGACCGACGGCGGTCGACCCGAACACCGCGCTCGCCGGCCATCGTCCGCCGCCGTCGACCTCGGCGACGCCCGTCCCGTACCCGGGTGGACCGTCCCACTGCCCGATCTCGCGGCCGCGCTGCCCGTGCCGCACAACGGCGTGCTGGTCGCGGTCTGGCCGCGACTGCTGGTCGTGCCGTCGTGCGGTGTACGGGTCGTGCCGCGGCGCGGTGACCGCCGGCCCGCGATACCGGCCGGACCGCTGCTGCTCGGCGAGCCAGCTGGCGTGGCGCTCGGGAAAGTGGTGCTCGGGAGAGCGGCCGGGGAGCTGACCAGTGAGGCGCTCGGCGCGTCGGGCGTCATCCGGCGGGGGGTGCGCTTCGGTGGGGTGCTCTCCGATCCGGACCCGCCGATCCGCTTCGTCCGGCAGGGCGGGCTGGGACGGTCCGCCCATGCTCCGGTCGGGGCGTCCGAGCGACGTCGCCGACGGTTCGGCAGTAGATCTGGGAAGGATCTCGCCTGCCGGGCCGGGTGTCGAGGTCGTCTCCCGGAGATGGGCGCCGGCCTGTGCGGCGAACCGCGTGCCACCGCTCGCCGAGCCGTCCCGCCCGCCCGCCGACTCCAGGCCGTACCGCCCGCCCGCCGGCTCCGAGCCGATCGGGGTCGCGGGTCGAATGACCGGGACCCGTTGGTCGGACCTGCCGTGCGGGTCACCGGGACCGCTGCCCTCGGCACCATGGCGGGCACGATCACCATCGCCGCCCGGCCGGGTCGGCCGGTGCGGGTCACCGGACCGGCCCTGAGCGGCGGCAGCCAGACGGTCGGTCCGAGCGGTGCCGAGCTCGCCAACCCGACCAAGATCGGCGGCCGGCCGCAGCGCGTGGCCGGCCGGGCCGACCGGCCGCCGTGGTGACACCGGGCCCGGCGGAGTCTGGTCCTGCGTCGGCGCGACCTGGTCGAGGTCCAGTTCGCGGAGCAGGCCGGGGGCGTGCGCGGCGACCAGGTCCACCCAGTGCTGCGGCGGCTCGCCGAGACGACGCGGCGGGTCCACCGGACGCTCCGGCGCTGCGGCCGGGTCGTCGACGCGTTCGGCGAGGCGCTGCACCGCGCCGGCCACCGAGCGGAGGCGACCGGCCAGCCAGCTACGCGGGCGTCGGCGCGGCGGCACCGCCGGCCTCCAGTTCGAGGCCCTCGTAGCGCAGTGTCAGCGACGCGATGGCGATCTCGTGGCCGACCGTGTTGAGGTGCGCTCCGCGCCACCGGGTGGGCCACGCGTCGATCAGGTTCCAGCGCAACACCTCGGCGGTGCCCGCCGCGTCGAGCAGCACCACGGACACGTTCCGGCGGTTCAGGGTGCCCTTGGCGGTGGCGTTCACCCAGTCCCACAGCTCGCGGGACGCGGTGAGGCCGAAGTGCAGGGTCACCGGCTCGTACTCGGCCTGACCGGGGACGATCCGCGTCGGTCCGGGGCCGTGCTCCCGGTACGGCTGCCCGGGGATGTTCACCTCCAGTCCGCTCATCTCGGTGAAGTGGCCGTTGGTGACGCCGTTGATGAGCAGCCGGAAGTTGTACGCCCGGTACGGGTCGACGGGCGCGCCGGGCTGCGGGGTGGCGGGGGTGGCCATGTCAGCCTCCGATCGTCTCGGTCTCGGTGCCGCCGGCCCACTGGCTGAGCTTGAACACCACGAATTCGGCGGGCTTGACGACGGCGATGCCGATGTGGGCGATCACCATGCCGGCGTCACGGACGTCCGGCGGGTTGGTCTCCTCGTCGCACTTGACGAAGAACGCCTCCTCGGGGCTGCGCCCGAGCAGCGCGCCGTCGCGCCACACGCGGGTGAGGAACGCCCCGATGTCGCGCCGGATCGAGCGCCAGAGGGTGAAGTCGTTCGGTTCGAAGACCATCCACCGGGTGCCGTTCGCGATGGCCTGTTCGATGGCGATGCTGAGTCGCCGGACGTTGAGGTAGCGCCACTCGCTGGCCTCGGCGGCGAGCGTACGGGCGCCCCAGACGCGGATGCCCTCGCCGGCGAAGTAGCGGATCACGTTGACGCCCTTGGGGTTGAGCACGTCGTGCTCGGGGCGGGTGACCCGGTAGCCGAGGTCGACCGCGCCCCGGACCGGTTCGTTGGCCGGCGCCTTGTGCACGCCGCGCAGGGCGTCGGTGCGGGCCCAGATGCCGGCCAGGTGCCCGCTCGGCGGGGTGAGCTCCAACTCGCCGCTGATCGGGTCACGGACCTGCAGGTACGGGTAGTAGAACGCGGCGAACTCGGACTGCCGGGGCCGGTACGCCGGCCCGTCGCCGCCGGAGCCGCCCGGCTGCGCCGGACCAGCGCCCTCGGCGGGTTTCGGCGGCTTGCCGGACGACGGGGTGGCGACCCGGGTCAGCGCGGAGATGTCGTCGATGTCCGGGGCCGGGTCGCAGATCGCCACCATGGTGCGGGTCCGTTCGGCCATGCTGATCAGCGCCTCGTGGGACACCGGATCGGAGAAGCCCGGAGCGGCGATGATGGAGATCTCGTCGACGGCCTCCAGCAGTTGCAGGCCGCCGCGTTGCTTGCCGGTGCCGGTGATGGCGCCGCCCTCGCCGACGTTGACCACCCAGCAGCGCGCGCCCCCGTTGTCCAGGAAGCCGAAGACCGCCCGCGCGAGGGGAGTGCTCTCGACCTGGTCGCCGTCGGCGAAGAGCCGCAGGAACTCGGTCCAGTTGTTGACCGGTACGGCCTTGCCCAGGTGGGCGTCGCGGTTCGGGGCGACGCCGACGAACGCGGCGATGCTGGTGCTCACCGGTCCGATCGGTCGGGCGCCGCTGGGGACCTCCTCGACGTAGATGCCGGGGGAGAAGTAGCTGGGCATCGGTCCTCCTGTGCGGGGTGGGCGTCAGTGGGTCGGTGGCGCGCAGACGATGACGATGTCGTCGTCGTCCGCGTCCACGTCGGCGGTGAGAACGAGCCCGCGACCACTCAGCCGCAGCCGTACCGGGCGGGGGTGTTCGGGGTCGTGCGGGACCCCGGCGATCAGGAACCGGCCGTCGGGCCCGGTGCGGGTCGCGGACGTCGTGCCCGGCACCTCGACGCGCATGGCGGCGAGGGGCTGGTCCTGCGGGCCGACGACCCGGCCGGCGAGCGCGCGCACCGCGACCTGACGCAGCCGCAGCGGTCGCAGGACCGGCGGCGCGGCGGGCGTCGGGTGCTCCACCTGGGTCGGTACGTCGATCAGCAGCGCCGGGCGGGGCGCGGCGTCCAGCGCGTGCCACAGCGTCGCCGCGCCGGCCTCCAGCACCACCGGATAGCGGCCGTCCCGGGTCGCGGCGGCGAGCACCCGGTCCAGCACGGCGAGCCCGGCCGGACCGGCCACGCTGAGCAGGTAGCGGACCGTGAACCGGTACGGCTCGCGCACCGCGCCGCTGGAGCGGGTCTGCTGGGCCGGGCGCAGTTCCAGGGGCCACAGGGTGAGCCCGTCGGCGTCACCGGCCGCGCGGGGTGGACCGATCGGGACGGGTTCCCCCGCCGCGCCGGTCAACCATGCGACCAGTTCCGCGGTGGCCGTCTCGATCGGTCCGCGCCCGTCGGTGGTCATCGCGGCGGCGTCCCCTGGATGCGGTAAGCGATGGCCTCGTTCCAGACGTGCGGGTAGACGCCGATCTCGAAGTAGCGGGTGAACCGGTTGATCGGCGCGTTGGTGTGGTCGTGGTAGAGCAGCCAGATCGGCGCGATGGTGAAGAGCGCGTAGTTCGCCAGCACCAGCGGGATGTAGAGCGGTCCGAGCAGCCGCGCCTGGAAGATGTGCACGTCCTCGTGGCGTTGGATGCCGGAGTTGGAACCCGCGCAGACGGTGCCGATGGTGGTGGCGTAGCGCGGGGAGACCCCCTCCACCACGCACACCCGGCCGCTGGCGGCGGACGTGGGCCGGTCCAACGAGTGCCCGAAGACCAGGTGCACGACCAGGTAGACGGCCCCGACCACCGTGTTGAGCAGGCTCCACGTGTGATCGACGACGAAGAGGACGATCCCCCGGGCGTCCGGGGCGTACACCCCGGCGGAGGTGACCGCCCAGCCGAACACCGCCCCGACGAGCAGGCCCACGACGGCCCCGACGAGCAGGCCGATCGGCCCGCCGGCCAGGAGGCCGAGGACCGCGCCGACGGCCATCTGGATGACCGCGCTGAGGATTCCGAAGATCATGACGTCGACCCCTCAGACCCAGGAGCGGAAGACTCGGGGCTCGCGACCGCTCGCGAGCTGGGTGGGTGTCGCCTGGCGGTTGCCGGGCGGGAACTGGTTGACACCGAGCGCGGCGGAGAAGATGACCAGCGCGTTGAAGAACGCGATGACCCACTTCTCGCCGCCGACCTCGTCGGCGAACGCCGCCGAGAGGTAGGACAGCAGTAGCGCGATGGCGATGGCGATCCACTTGCGGAGCTTGTCGCCGCTCGGACCGATCAATCCGCCGATGACGTTGGTGGCCAGCAGGGTGGCGGCGCTCGCTCCGGCGAGACTGCCCAGGGCTGCCCAGGTGAAGAGATCGTTCACGGCGATCCCCCCTTTTCTGCGATGGTGCGACCGGGATGTGGTGGTGGTGAGGCCGGCGCTCCGAGCGGGGAGCGCCGACGCCGGTCGCCGTCGTCGCGGGGCGGCCGGGGCCGGGACGTGGCCGGTGCGGGCCGGCCACCGGATGGATCAGCCGGGCCCGGGCGTGCCGGCGGGCGGCCCCGGCGGGGTCGGGCCGGGCGCGGTCGGGTCGGTCGCGGTCGCACCGGCTGCCGGCGGCGCCGTCGAGCGCCGCCGACGCAGCAGGAGTACGACCACAGCGGTGAGGACGAGCAGCAGGAGTACGCCGCCGACGACCAGCAGCCACGGGAAACCACCCGAGTCGGTTTCGGCGGCTGCCGGCGAGGCCGAGGGGCGCGGCGGGGCCTCGGCGACGGCGCGCAATTCCATCGGCTTTTCCTGGTTGGCGTCGACCTTCCAGGTGACCGACCGGCCGTTGACGGTGCCATTGGTGTCGATCACCCGTCCGGGAAAGGTCACCGAGATCTCGAACGACATCAGCTTGAGGAAGGCCTGCTGCTGTTGAGGATTCTGCTGGGCGGCTTTTCCGCCGTATTTCTTCGGATCCAGCGGTAACGTGAAACGGTAGAAGTCGCCGTCCCGGACCAGTTTGACGCTCTCGCTGTCGAAGCCCGCCAGTGGTGCCTTGCGATAATTGATCTGTGCGCCGAAGAGCTTGCTGTCCTCGTAGGTCGTCTCCTCGCCGGGCGGCAGCGCCGGAATGTTCTGCCGCAGCTCGGCGAACGCGGCCGGAATGTTCTTGTTCTGGGAGCTCAGCACGGACTTCTGGGCGGTCAGCAACAACTGCCCGTCGACCGTGTCGTCGGCGTTCACGGTGAGTCCCATGTTGAGTTGCATGCAGCCGCTCAACGCGGCGAGAAGGAGGAGGCACACCGCGACGCGGAGTGCCCTACCGCGGTTGACGCTCCTGTTCATTCGCTCAGTGTGTGTGATCCAATTCACCACGAGCAGTCAGCGATCGGTCACAAGGCAGTCGCCGATTGTACGGGCACACTGTCGTATCCGACCGAGGTCGACAGTGGTCCCGAAGAATAGACTGGAGCTTTGCGCCCACGCCCGCCGGAGCGCTGCCGTTCGTCAGCCCGTCGGGGGTCGCCAGTCGGTGCACCAGGTCATGCTCCGCAGTGCGGCGCTGCCCGGTGTGAGGCGCAGCGCGACCGTACGCGCCGCGAGGGCGAGGGGGTTGCGCAGCTGCTGGCCGTACCGGCCGGCGCGCAGGGACGCGCGGGCGACGGCCTGGGTGCGTCCACGACGTTGCTCGTCGTACGCAGCCAGGGCGCCGGGCAGCCCTCGCGCACCGTCGGCGCAGACCGCGCCGAGCACCACGGCGTCCTCGATGGCCTGGCAGGCGCCCTGCCCGAGGTTCGGCGTCATCGCGTGCGCCGCGTCGCCGAGCAGCGCCACCCGTCCCCGCACGTACGACGGCAGCGGTGTGGCCAGGTGGTGGATGTCGTTGCGCAGCACCGCCCCGGGTGGGGTCGCCGCCAGCAGCGCGGGGATGGGGTCGTGCCAGCCGCCGAAGTGCTCCCGTACGGCCGCCAACTCGTCCGGAGCGTGGCCGTCGGGCGGGGCGTTGCGGGCCGCGTACCAGTAGACCTGGCCCTCGCCGATCGGCACCATGCCGAACTCGGCGCCGGGGCCCCAGGTGATCGCCGTGGGGAGCGGGTCGGGGAACGCGATGGCGGCCCGCCAGGCCGTCGAGCCGGCGTAGACCGGGGCGGGGATCTCCGGCCAGAGCTGGGCGCGCAGTCGACTGCGCAGGCCGTCGGCGCCGACCACCAGGTCGGCGTCGAGGCTCTGCGGGCCGTCGGCGCCATGGTAGTGGACCGTGGCGTGATCGGTGTCGGACTCGACGTGTTCGACCGTGGCCCCCGTGCGGAGCGACGACGTGGGCAGCGCCTCGCGCAGGACGCGGTGCAGGGTGGCCCGGTGCACGCCGAGCGCGGTGGTGCCGAGTTGCCGCAGCATGTCGGCCGGGTCCACCCGGGACAGCCACCGGCCGCGCGGGTCGCGGATCCCGCCCGGGGCCTCGCCGTGAGCGCCGGAGCGCAGGGTCGAGCCCAGGTCGAGGGCGTCGAGGGCGCGCATCGCGTTGGTCATCAGGGTCAGGCCGGCGCCCACCTCGCGCAGCTCCGGGGCGCGTTCGAGCACGGTGACCCGCCAGCCGCGCCGGTGCAGGGCGAGCGCCGCGCTGAGCCCCCCGATGCCGCCGCCGACCACCACCGCGTGCGAGTCGCTCATGTCGTCCGCCCTTCTACACCTGTAGAAGGGTGATACTACATCCGCACCCCGCAAAGGAGGAGACCCCTGTGACGGCCCGCGCCCACCGGATCGCGCTGTTGACCGACGCGGCCATCGAGCTGATCGCCGACGGCGGCATGCGGGCGCTGACCCATCGGGCCGTGGACGCCCGCGCCGAGCTGCCGCCCGGCACCACCTCGGCGTACCTGCGCACCCGCCAGGCGCTGATCGAGGCGGTGGTGCAACGCCTCGTCGAGCGGGACCGGGTCGACCTGGCCGCGTACGACCTGCCGACCGAGCCGCCCGCCGCGCAGCCGGGTCCCCGCCTGGACGGCGACGCCCTCGACCAGCTCGCCGCCGGGGTGGCCGAGGTGCTCGACCGCTGGCTGGGCGTCGGACGCAGTCGTGCGCTGGCCCGCTACGCCTGCCTGCTGGAGGCGGTGCACCGCCCCGAACTGCGCGGCATCCTGCAACACGGCACCGGCATCCGGGTCCAGTCCCGCGACCTGCTGACCCGCGCCGGCGCCACCGACCCCGACCGCCAGGGCGACCGGTTCGTCGCGTACGTCGACGGGCTGCTCTTCGACCGGCTGGTCGGCACGGGAGCGCTCACCGCCCCGACCCCCGGCACCCCGGCCAGCCGCGCCGATCTCGCGGACGCCGTCCGTACGCTGCTGCGCGCCCTGACCGGGAGGTGACCGCAGCGTCGCGCCCGGGCGGGACCGGCCCGGGATCGGCAGGGCGGGTGACCGGCGGACGGCCCGGTAGGCGACCGCGCCGCGCGATGGTGGACGATCACGGAGGGCGAGCCGGCGGACGGCGGTGATCGCCGACGGCCGTACAACGCGTCGGTCGACCGGTGGGAGGTGGCGATGGCGTGGTTCGCGGGCCTGCGGGTCGCCGGCCGTCGGTTGCGCCAGGGGTGGCGGCCGGTGCTGGAGGCGACCGTGGCGGCGACCGTGGCCTGGCTGCTCGCCACCCGCCTGCTCGGGCATCCGCAGCCGTTCTTCGCGCCGGCCGCCGCGCTGATCGTCCTCGGACAGGCCCGTGGGCAGCGCATCCGGCGGGCCGTCGAGGTCGTGCTCGGGGTGGCCGCCGGGGTGCTCGTCGCGGACCTGGTCGTGCAGGCGCTGGGACCCGGCAGCACGTGGACGGTCGGCACGGTCATCCTGCTCACCGTGCTGCTCGCGGTCGCCTTCGGCGCCACCGGCGTCACCCTCGTGCAGGCCGCAGTCTCCGCGCTCTACCTGGTGGTGGTCGCGCCGCCGGACGGGTCGCTGGTGCCGTTCCGCTTCGTCGACGCGCTGGTCGGCGGCGCGGTGGCGCTCGCCGTCAGCCTGCTCGCCGACGCCCGGCACCCGCTCGCGCCGCTCGTCGCCGAGGTGCGGCGCACCTTCGACGAGCTGGCCGGTCTGCTGGGCGAGATCGCCGACGCGCTGGACGGGCGCGACGAGCCGGCGGCGGTGGCCGCCCTGGCGCGCGCCCGGAGCATGGACGCCCGGGTCGACGGGCTACGCGACGGCGTGCTCGCCGCCGGCGAGGCGCTGCGGCTGAACGTGCGCCGACGTCGGCACATCGGCCGACTGCGGTCGGTGGACGAGTCGGTCCGGCAGATCGACTACGTGGTCCGCAACGTCCGGGTGCTGGCCCGCGCGGGCGTGACGCTGAGTCGACTGCGGACCCCCACCCCGCCCGAGCTGGGCGACGCGCTGCGCTGCCTGGTGGAGGCGGTCCGGGAGGCCGGCGCGGCGCTCGCCGCCGACCTGGACGGGCAGGAGGAGGTCGCCGACCGGCACGCCGTACGGGCGGACGAGGCGGCGCTGGCCGCCGTCCGTACCGCCGGGCAGCTCTTCGGGTCGACCCAGACGCTGGCCCTCGCCATGATCATCGGCCAGGTCCGGGCAACGGCGATCGACCTGCTGCGGGGCGTGCACCCCGACGACGACGTCGCCGTCCTGGCCCGCGTGGACGCGGCCCTCGGCCTGCCCGCCGTCTGACCGACGCAGCGGGTCACCCGGTGAGCCACTCGGTGGCCCTCGCGCGGATTCCAGCCGGCAGATCGTGGCCGCCGGGGAACTCCGCGTAGGTGACGTCGTACCCGATGCCGCGCAGGTGCGGCACGAAGCGACGGCTGCACACGTCGACGGGCAGCACCGGGTCGTCCACCCCGTGCGAGACGAAGATCCGTGGTCGCCCACGGACGACCGGCGGCGCGGCGAAGCCGGGCGAGAAGGCCAGCACCGCGTCGACCAGGTCGCCGTTGGCCAGGCCCAACGAGAGCGCGTACGACGCGCCGTCGGAGAAACCGCCAAGCGTCACACCGTGCACGGGGTAGCCGTCGAACGCGCTGGCCAGCAACGCGTCGATGTGCCCGACGTCCACCCCGACGCCACCGGCGATCAGGTCCCAACTGGTCGCCGACGACTGCGGGGCGATCAGCAGCAGGCGGTGCGCGTCCGCGACCGGCAGCAGCAGGTCCAGGCCATGCCGGGCGGAGCCACCCGCCCCGTGCAGGAGCACCACCAGCCGGTACGCCGCACCGTCGGCGGCCGGCTCCGGCACGTACGCCATCGCGGGCCGACCCCCGTCACCGCCGGGCAGCGGGACGATGCCGGTCGGCCCGGTCACCACCGGCGGGTGCGGGCGTGTGGTCAACCGGCCGTGCCGGTGCCCCTGTGCGGGTGCCCGGCTCGGCGGTGCGGGGTCGGACACGGGCCACCAACTCCTCGCGGTCGACGAGAGGTGCGAGGCGGTTACCCGGCCGGCCGCCCGTTAACCGGGCGGCCGCTCAGGCGCTGTCGCGGGCCACCAGGTCGGACGGGAAGAGCGTCACCGGCGCTCCCGGGCGGCCGGCCAGCACGGCGGCGGCCGCCGCGGCGGCGATCCGGCCCACCGGGTGGCTCGCCGTGGTCAGCGCCGGCGCGGTCATGCCGGCCAGCGGGATGTCGTCGAAGCCGGCCACCGCGACGTCACCGGGCACCCGAACGCCGTCCTCGCGCAGCGCCGCGATCACGCCGAGGGCCGTCTCGTCGCTGATCGCGTAGATCGCGTCGACGTCCGGCCAGCGACGTAGCGCCTCGCCGGCCGCCTCCCGGCCCCGCGCCGCCGTGAAGTCCCCCGACACCACCCGCTCCGGCAGGCCGGCCTCGCGCATCAGCTGGCGGTACGCCCGCACCGGCCGCTGCGCGCACGGCAACCAGCGCGGCCCGGTCACCATGGCGATCTTCCGGCGGCCCGTTCCGTACAGGTGGCGGAGCACCGCGCCCGCGCCGGTGGTGTTGTCGACGTCGAACGACGGCACCGTGGCCGAGCCGATGCCGATCGAGGCGATCCGACCGTGCAGCGCCCGGGGGACCGCCGCCAGCAGGTCCTCGGTGGTGTTGACCAGCACGACCCCGCACACGCTGCGGTCGGCGGCGAGCTGGTCGAGGCCGTGCGGGTCGCCCAGCGCCAGCCAGTGCAGGGCCACCCCGACGCCGGCCGGCGCGCACACCCGGGCCGCCGAGCCCACCACCCGGTCCACGTACGGGTCGTCCAGCACGGCCGCGCTGGTCCCGAGGGCGGCCACCACCAGCCGCACGCCACCGCCGCGGACGAGTGCGCGGGCGGCCGGGTTGGGTACGTAGCCGAGTTGGTCGGCGGCCGTCGCCACCCGGGCCCGGGCGGCCGGCGAGGCGAACCCGGTGCCGGCGATCACCCGCGAGGCGGTGGACCGGGAGACTCCGGCGGCCCGGGCGACGTCCTGGAGAGTTGCCGGGCGCTGCGCCGCTGCCGTCATCGTGTCCTCCCCGACGACGCCCGCCCCCCGCGGGCGCGCGCCTGCCAGGAATCATCCCCCGACCTGCGGGCTCCCGGTAAGGGCTGGTGGCCCGCTTGTGGTGGAAGCGCTCTCAGGTGTGCGATCGTGCCAGGAGATCACCCCCCAGGAAGAGGACCACCCTTGAGCGCCCCCACCAGTTCCGCCGTCGCTCCGGACGACACCGTGCCGGCGCGGGCCGTCCGGCTCGCCCGCAACGGCGTCGCCCTCACCTTCACCCTCAACGGCCTGGCCGTCGGTAGCTGGTTCTCCCGGGTACCGGCCGTCCGGGAGGCGCTGGACCTGTCCGCCGGACGCCTCGGGCTGCTGTTGCTGGCGTTGAGCGTCGGCGCGCTGCTCGCCATGCCGACGTCCGGGCTGCTCGCCCAGCGCCTCGGCTCGGCGCGCACGGTGACCCTCTCCACCGTGCTGGTCGCGGTGGGCCTGGTCGTGGCCGGGTTGGGCGCGACGGTCGCCGGGTCGACCGTCGTCGTCGCCCTGGGGATGGTCGCCTTCGGCTACGGCTCCGGCGCCTGTGACGTGGCGATGAACGTCGAGGGTGCGGCGGTGGAGCGTCGCTTGGGGCGTACCGTCATGCCCCGGTTCCACGCGGCCTGGAGCCTCGGGTCGGTGGCCGGCGCGGGCGTCGGCGCCGGGGCGGCCCGCCTGGACGTGCCGGTCGGCGCGCACCTCGCCGTGGTGGCCGTGGTGGTGCTGGTCGGCACCTTCTTCGCGTCCCGGGCGTACCTGCCCCAGCCGGTCGGGGACGCGGTCGACGGGCCGACCGACACCAGCCCGGCCGCCCGTCGGCGGGCACAGCTCGCCGCCTGGCGCGAGCCCCGCACTCTGCTGATCGGGCTGTTCGTGCTGGTGGCGGCCTTCGCCGAGGGCAGCGCCAACGACTGGCTGGCGGTCGCGTTCGTGGACGGCCGGGACCTGAGCGAGGCGGCCGGGGCGGCGGTCTTCGGCGTGTTCGTCGTCGGCATGACCCTCGGTCGCACCGCCGGCACGGTCGCGCTGGACCGTTGGGGGCGGGTGCCGGTCCTCACCGGCACCATCCTGCTCGCCGCCGTCGGCGCGACGCTGGCCGTGTTGGCCGGCTCGGGACCGGTGGCCATCGTCGGCGTCGCGCTGTGGGGGATCGGCGCGTCACTCGGCTTCCCCGTCGGCATGAGCGCGGCGGCCGACGAGGAGGCGCACGCGGCGGTACGGGTCAGCGTCGTCGCGGTGATCGGCTACACGGCCTTCCTGGGTGGCCCGCCGCTGCTGGGGCTGCTCGGCGACCACGTCGGCACCCTGCGGGCGCTGCTGGTGGTGCCGCTGCTGCTCCTGCCGACGCTGGCCCTGCTGCCGGCGCTGCGCCCGCCGCGCCCCGCCGAGCAGGCTCCGGCAGCACAGAAAAACTAACCCGGATCGGGGCGTACCGGTATCGGGCGCGCGGCCGAGTGCGCCGCGCGCCCGAGCTGGCTACGGTCGCCCGATGCCAACCGACGAGATCACCGCCGCCGCGGCGGGCACCTGGACCCTGGGCGACCGTCCGGTGCGCCGGATGGGCTTCGGCTCGATGCGGATCACCGCGAACCCCGACCGCGAGCACGCCATCGCGCTGCTGCGCCGTGCCGTGGAGCTGGGCGTCAACCACATCGACACCGCCGCGTTCTACGTCTCGCCCGGCGGAACCCTGCGGGTGGGCACCGGTCCCGCCCGGTACGCCACCGAGCTGATCCGGGCCGCCCTCACCCCGTACCCGGAGGATCTGGTGATCGTGACCAAGGTCGGCTTCGGGTACGACCCGGTGGACGGGTTCCACGAGGCGGTCACTTCCGCGCAGCTGCGCGCGCAGGTCGAGGAGAACCTGCGTCGTCTCGGCCGCGACCAGCTCGACGTGGTGAACCTGCGGCTCGGTCGAGGGCCGGGCCCGGCGCCGCTGGCCGAGCGGTTCGGCGCCCTGGCCGAGCTGCGCGACGCCGGACTGATCCGGCACCTCGGGCTGTCCAACGTGCGACCCGAGCAACTGGACGAGGTGGCCGGCATCGCGCCCGTGGTCTGCGTGCAGAACAACTACGGCGTGGACGCCTACCGGGAGCAGGACGCCTTCGTCCGGGCCTGCGGCGAGCGGGGGATCGCCTACGTGCCGTTCTTCGCGCTGGCCGGAACGTCGAGGGAGAAGGGCGCGACCGCCGCGCCGGGCGCGGCCGTCGAGGCGGTCGCCCGCGAGCACGGCGTCACCCCGTCGCAGGTAGGGCTGGCCTGGACCCTGCACCAGGGCCGCCACGTCCTCGCCATTCCCGGCACCAGCAACCCCGCACACCTGGTGGAGAACACGGCCGCCGCCGCCCTCCGCCTGACCCCGGAGGACCTGACCCGCCTGGGCTGACCGACCTTGGCCCCGGTGATCATGAAGTTATTGCCGTCGATGCCGGCGTGTCGCGCCGATAACTTCATGATCACCGGAGCCAGACGCGCAGCGGGCCCGTGGGGACGAAGCCGGCTCGCAGGGGCGGGGGGAGGTCCGGCGTGGACTCGTAGCCGACCAGGGGCACGTCGGGCCGGGTGGCGACGACTGCCCGCCAGATCTCGTCCAGGTCGGCGGTGTGCGCGAACACGTTGGAGACGCCGCACGGATCGTCGCCGCTGAGCACCGCACCGCCGACGACCGTGCCGTCCTCGTCGTGGCGGGCCAACACCCGGATTCGCGGGTCGGTCAGCAGCGCCGGGCGGAACAGCTCCCCACCGCCGTGCGCGCTCGCCCAGGCCGCCAGCTGCTGCCCGGTGCTGACCGGGGTCAGCGGCGGGTCGGGCGGCGGATCGGCCGGCGGGCGGTGGATCCACTGCGCGTCGAGGAGGACCCGGAACCCGTACGCCGTCAGGTCGAGGTCGGCGAAGCTGTCCTTCACCGACGCGCCCGCCCCGGCGTCGATCCGCGCGAGCAGCGCTTCCGGGTCGACGCCGGGGCGCAGGGTGACCGCGTCCGGATACCACTGTGGGGAGCGGCGGGGAACCGACCACGCGTCGGCGTCGCTCCGGCCGACCAGCCCGTGACTGGCGCACACCGCCTCGCACCATCGCGCGTTGTTGCGCGCCGCCGCCTCCCGCATCCCGTCCGGCACGCCCGGCAGCCTAACCGGTGAGCACGACGAGTCGCTGGGTCGCGCGCGTCATCGCCACGTACCTGTCGACCGCCCCCTGGATCCCCGCGCCGAACGCCTCCGGGTCGACGAGGACGACCAGGTCGAACTCCAGCCCCTTGGACAGCTCCGGGCTCAGCGAGCGCACGCGATCCGTCGTCGGCCGGAACGTGGGGTCACCGATGACGCAGGCGATCCCCTCGGTGTGCTCCGCGAGCCAGCCGTCGACGATCGCGTCCCGGTCGGCCACCGACGCGTACCCGACCGGGATCCCGTTGCCGCGGATCGAGGTCGGTACGTTCGCGTCCGGGAGGACGGCCCGAATGACCGGTTCGGCCTGCGCCATGACCTCCCGGGGCGTCCGGTAGTTGATGGTCAACGAGGCCAGGGTCACCCCGTCGAGTCCGACGCGGGCGAGTCGTTCCGCCCACGAGCCGGTGAACCCGTGCCGGGCCTGGGCGCGGTCCCCGACGATCGTGAAGCTGCGCGACGGGCACCGCGACAGCAGCATCTGCCACTGCGCGTCGGTCAGCTCCTGCGCCTCGTCCACGACGATGTGCGCGAACGGGCCGGCCAGCAGATCCGCGGCGACGCCGGGCAGCGCAGCCTCGTCGACGAGCGCGTCCTGGAGGTCCAGTTGGCGCAGACTCGACAGCACGCCCTCGCCGTCGTCGTAGGTGTGCGCCTCGATCAGCTCGTCGACGACCGTCGCCATGCGGGCCCGTTCGGCCGCGATCGTGGCCTCGCGGCGGCGGGTACGCCGCGACGCCTCGGCATCGCCGAGCCGCTGCCGCGCCGCGTCCAGCAGCGGCAGGTCGGACACCGTCCACGCGCGGGCGTCGGCGCGTTGGAGCCGACGGATGTCGTCGGGACCGAGCCAGGGGGCGCATCTGCGCAGGTAGGCGGGGACCGACCAGAGGTCCGCGACGATGTCGGCGGCGTCGAGCAGCGGCCAGGCCCGGTTCACCGTCGTACGGAGTTCCGGGTCGCGCCGCAGCGACGCGCGGACGAGGTCCTCGGGTTCGTCGCCGTCGTACCTGCCGAGCAGGATGCTCAGCAGCTCGTCCCAGATCTCGTCGCGGGCCTCGTTGTGCGGGGTGCCCGGTCCGGGCGCCTCGAACGCCTGGGCCCAGTCGTCGGCGCTGAGCCGGATGTCGGTGTCGCCGACCGGGACGGTCAGCGACGACGTCGGCGGCTCCTCGTAGAAGCGCACGGCCGCGTCGATCGCCCCGACCAGGTCGGCCGAGGACTTGAGGCGGTCCACCTCCGGGTCGGTCTCGACGGCCGCCGAGGCGCCCTCGGGTACTAGGTCCCGCAGGGTGCAGGTCTGTACGTCCTCTTCGCCCAGGCTGGGCAGGACGTCGGCGACGTACGCCAGGTAGGGCTGGTGCGGTCCGACGAACAGCACCCCGCCCCGCCCCTGGCGCAGGCGCGGGTCGGAGTAGAGCAGGTACGCGGTGCGGTGCAGGGCGACGACGGTCTTGCCCGTGCCCGGACCGCCGTCGACGACGAGCGCCCCGCGTGATCCGGCCCGGATGATGGCGTCCTGGTCGGCCTGGATGGTGCCGAGCACGTCGCGCATCCGGGCCGACCGGTTGCCGCCGAGGCTGGCGATGAACGCCGACTGGTCGTCCAGCGCGGCGTGCCCCTCGAACCCGTCCGGGGTGAACACCTCGTCCCAGTAGTCGCTGATCCGGCCGCGGGTCCAGCGGTACCGACGTCGGCTCGCCAGGCCCATCGGGTTGGCGTGGGTCGCTCCGAAGAACGGCGCGGCGGCCGGCGAGCGCCAGTCGAGCAGCAGCCGGCGGCCGTCGCCGTCGCTGAGGCCGAACCGTCCGATGTAGACGGGCTCGACATCGTCCGCGTGGACGATGCGACCGAGACACAGATCCAGACCGAACCGCCGCAGCGCACGCAGGCGGGCGGTCAGCCGGCGGACCTCCTCGTCCCGGACGACCGCCTGTCGCCCCTTGCCGGCGGGTGCCCGCCGCTCGGCTTCGAGGCGGTCGGACAGGTCGGCGATGGACCGCTGGAGGCTCGCCGCGATCGCGGCGAAGTGCTGCTCGTCCCGGGCGACGAGCGCCGGGTCGGCCTTGGCGGCGAGGTTCTCGGGAAGGTCGAACACACTGGCCGCCGCCGACGACACGTTCCTACTCATGGCTCCCGTTTCCGCAGGTCATGGCCTTGGACGGGCCATTCTGCGGCACGGCGGGGGCCTTGCCGCAAGTCCCCCCATGCGGTATATGTTGGATATGGCGGGAGGTGTTGTTCCCCGTCGTCAGGGCTTCCGCTCGGCGTAGACGAGATCCATCGTGTCGGTGCGCCCGGCCCAGCGCAGGTCGAGATGCCAGCAGCCCGCTCGGGGCATGTCGATGATCGACGGCCCCGGCCCTGCGGCGACCTCGTGGGTCACTCTCGTGTCGGTGCCGTCCAGCGTCGCGATGATCTCCAGCGTGGTCGACACCCCCGCGGCCGGCGATGTCGTGGCGGGCCGGGCCACCCAGAGGATCTTGTTGCTCGACGCGTCCGGCCGGACCTGCGCCAGCGGGTGGCCGAACAGCACCGCCACGATCTCGCCCCGTGCGCCGAAGACGTGCGGCATGCGGCTGTCCCCGTGGAAACCCTCGTCCGCCCAGTCGGGCAGTGACCCCGTCTCGACGTGCGCCGCGCAGCCGGTCGCCGCCGCAGCGGGATGGCCGGCAGTCGGTGCCGGTCCGTCGCCGGTCGCGCCGCAGCCCGCCAGCAGCAGAACCGATCCCAGCAGAAGTCTGCCCCAAGTGATCATTGCGCTCCCTCTCCCACGGACGTGTCCCGCACCGGGGAGACACCGTCCGGGCCGCACGGGTTCCTAGGGGAGCGACTGGGCGATCTCCAGCGCCTCGGCCATGGTGCGCGCCCCCTCCAGCCGGTAGGTCACGCCGGCCTGCTCCCAGATGAGGGTCGACGCGGCGAGCCGGGCGGTCTCCCGGCGGATCTGCCCCGACCGGTCGACGTAGGACAGCACGTGCGGACCGTCGACCCAGACGGCGAAGTCCCCGTCGACCTGCGTCCACTCCGCTCCCGGCCGGCTGGTCCGCTTGTGGAAGGTCAGATCGAGGCGACCGTCGAACGCGTCCAGGCGCAGATTGCCACCGTCGTACAGCAGCGTCGCGACCCGGCACGCGCCGGTGCCGTCGGGGTCGGCGACCGACACCCGCTCCGGCGGACCGAGCGCGGCCGGCACCCGGACCGGGAAGCGCACCGCCCGGCGCGCCTCGTCGAGCCCCACCGTCCGCAGCGACGGCAGGGGTGACGGCTCGTCCCCGGGCGGCGACGACGTGGACGACGTGACGATGCCGACGCCGGCGAAGCGCAGCACCTCGCCGAGGGCGTCGGCGACGGCGGCACGCGTCGGCGGCAGCACCGCGACCACCAGGGCCACGAGCGCCGCCGCGGCGACCGCACGCCACCGTCGCCATCCGGGTACGCGCCCGACGAGCCGGTCGTGCACCCGTGCGGTGACGTCCGGCGCGGCGGGCGTCTCCAACCATCCGCCCAACTCCCGCAGCTCGGCCTCGAGGTCATCCATGGTGCACCTCCTCGTCGGCGAGCAGGGCGCGCAGCTTCGTCAGTGCCCGTGAGGTACGCGACTTCACCGTTCCCCGGGGCCAGCCCAACATGACGCTCGTCTCCTGCTCGCCGAGGTCGAGGAAGAACCGGCAGACGATCACCTCGCGGTCGCGTACCGGCAGTTGCCGCAGGGCCGCCACCAGCGCGGCCCGACGCTCGCCGGCCAGGACGGCGTCCATCGCGTCGTCCTCGGCGATCTCGGGCGGGGGGCTCGCCGCCGCCCGCAGGACCAGGCCGTCCCGGCGGGTGCGGGACCGGTGCAGGTTGCGGGTCTCGTTGGCGACGATCGCGAGCAACCAGGAGCGGAAGGACGAGTCTCCCCGATAGCGGGACAGCTTGCGGTAGCCCTTCACGAACGACTCCTGGACGACGTCCTCGGAGTCCGATCCCGCGCCGAGCAGCACCGCCGTCCGGTACGCGGACGCGGTGTGCCGGGCGACCAGGAGGTCGTACGCCTCCAGGTCACCGGCTCGGGCGCGGGTGACGAGCACGTCGTCGTCCAGGGGAACCTCCGGTCGGACTCGCACTGATGACACCGCCCGCGCGTGTCGGGTTCCTGCCCAGCGGAGTCAGATTTCTCCCACCCGCCGTGCAGCCTATTGCCAGGAATCGGTGCTGAACTGGGAGTGGCGTCGAGGGAGAGGGGCTGGGCATGGGCTGGTTCAACCGGCGGTCTCGCAGCGGCGAGGCGACCCCGACGAAGCTGGACCGTGAGGCCACCCGGGACGACCTCGCCGCGCTCGAGGCGTTCGTCGCCAGTCGGCGGGGTGTGGAGTTCTACCTGGAACCGGAGACGACCGCCACCGACACCACCGTGGTCGCGATCGCCCACGACGGTGAGTGGATCCGTCGCCGCACCGGCACACCCCGGGCGGCGGGTGACATCGCCCGCAAGCACGCGGTGCCGCTGTACGAGGCGGCCCGCACCGGCTACCCGGAGCGGATGCGGGTGTGGAATCGGGCACACCCGGAGCGCCACGCCCGCTGAGGCGGTCAGGCCGTGCGCGGGCTCAAGCGGGTTTCACCGGTTTGAGTGATCGCTGAATGAGCGTGAGGACGGGTGAGAGGATCAGCTCGCCGCCACCGATCGTGGCGACAGCGTTCACGTTGTGGGGCGTGCCGTCGACGTCGACCACCAGCGCGCCAGCCTCCTTGGCGATGACGACGCCCGCGACGGTGTCCCAGGGATTGTTGTTGAGCATGACGAACGCGTCGATCCGACCGTGCGCCAACCAGGCGAGGTCGATCGCGGCTGACCCGTGCATGCGTATCCGTTGGACGTGCCGGCTGAGCTGCTCGGTGATGGCAAGTCGGTCGGTGTTCTTCCGGCTGGCGTCGGCACCGACCGCATAGTCGCCGATGGCGACGACGGCATCCCGAAGATCGGTGACCTGGCTGGCGCGGATGCGCCGGTCGTCGGCATAGGCGCCGTGCCCCTGCACAGCGTGGTAGCGGGTGCCGAGGAACGGAAGGTCGATGACACCAAGGACGGCGTGTGTGCGGTGGATGAGGCCGAGAGAGATGGCGCACAGGGGCGAGCCGTGGATGAAGTTCACGGTGCCATCGACTGGATCGAGCGCCCAGGTCAGTGCGCTGGTGTCGCCGCTGCTGCCGTACTCCTCACCGAGGAAACCGATGTCAGGCACCTTGGCGGCCAGGTGCTCGCGAACCGCTCGTTCGATGGCGTAATCCACCTCCGAGGCCATGTCGCGGTCACCCTTGAAGGTCAGCGCGCCGGGCTGGAGCCTCCGCATCAGGTCGTGTGCCAGGTCGACGGCCTCCTGTGCAAGGGGGAGGAGGTGCGCGTAGTCGGTCATAGCTGGCGGCTGCGCTCCCACAGCGAGTTGAACATCTCGTCAAATATTGGGTAGAGGCCGGAAGGATTGGCGCTGCGCTCGATGACCATCGTCGGGCAGTCGACACCACGCATCTGCGGGAGGTAGTGCTGGACAACGCAGAGTCGACCATCGATCAGAAGGACGTTGGCGCGAATGGACTCGTCGTAGACGCCGATGGCGAGGTTGTTTCGGGCTTCAGCGGGGAGCCGGTCACGAATGCGGCGCGCCAGGTTCTGGATGTTGAGGTCGGTGAGCGCGCTGAGGTGTCCGTCGGGATAGTCTTCCTCCCGCTCCTGCCGCCTGATGGCCTCGCCGGCCGGGTCGAGGAACAGGCAGCGGAGGCGGGTGCCGGCGGCGAGGAGTTTCAGGAGGCGATTGTCGCCGTACTGCTGACAGATGAGGTTGAGTGACAGGCCGGACGCTCGGATGTCCGTGGCATGGTCGAAAAGGGCTCGCGGGGGCAGCTCCGCCATGAAGTCTGATCGGCTGGAATAGATCGCGCTGACATCAGCGCACCGGTCCGGCACTGCCTTGCCGACCTGGTGTCCTGCTAGGTCACGGGCCGGCTCGCGTTCGCCAAGGAGGAGCGTCACGCGTGCGTGGCGTGGCATGGACAGGCCGGTGCAGATGCGGGTGAGGACATCGATGCTGCTGACCCGGCGGGCGCCGCTGGTGATTTCGCTGATCTGAGCCTGGCTGAGGCCGGTGGCGACGCCGAGAGTGGTTTGGCTGGCTCGGGTGGCTCGCTGGACGAGGCGGAATACCTGAGCGACATCGCGAGCGGCCAAGGCATCGAGCATGTCGGCGGTGTCCCACAGCAGGTCTTCAGTGGTAAGCGCGGCAGTCGTGCGGACGCTCACGGGTGGCTCCCTTCCTGCTCGAGGGCCGAGGGCCAGCTTATCCAGTAGTCAGATGGCATACCGGCAGGACATCCGGTGGGCGGATGGAAGTTATCCATCGAGGAATCACTTTCTGTGATGGATCGCCGTGGTTGCGGTGAGCAGGGTCGTGGTGTGAGTCTCCGGTCCCGCCCCCACCTGCCCATGCGCCCCGCCTGGTTGTGCCGCAACTGTGCCGCCGCGTGGCCATGTTCCCGTGCGCAGCTCGATCTCGTCGCCGAGTTCTACGGCCACTCGCTGGCGCTGGCCCTCTACCTGACGTCCTGCATGAACGAGGCCATCGGCGATTTGTACGGTCTCGGCGGTCGCCCCGACCTTGCCCTGATGCACGCGCGTTTTCTCGGCTGGCTGTCGATGACTCGCCGGCCGCGTCGGCTCAAGCCTGAGTGACCCGCTCCGATATCTTCGCAGGTCAATGTGGTGAACCTGGCCCCTCGACGCCGGGGTCGGCGTTGACCGGCGGCGCTGCGGTGTGGCAGCATTCGCGGCCTGACGGCAGTGAAGGAAGTCGGTGCGAATCCGACGCGGTCCCGCCACTGTCACCGGGGAGCGATCCCCCCTCGTGAGTCACGGCCGTGTGTCTGCGGTTGGAAGGCCGGGGGAGAGCGTCGATCCGGAAGCCAGGATACTTCGGCCGTCGGGACGTACCCCAGGGCGTGGACACCCGAGGAGGACCCGATGACGCATGGCGTCTCCATCATCGACGGCCGTTGCCGTTGCCCGCACCGCGGCCGTGCTGTCGCCGCGACCGGCGTCGACTCCGTTCACCGCTGAGTTCCGCGCCACGCGACCCTTCGCCACCGGCTGCACGCCGGTGAGTCCGGGTCGCGGTGCCCGCTGAACCCCGCGCCCACCCGCACGTCGTCGCCGAGTCGCCTCCGCGAGCGCGTCGACGTTACCGTCCGGAGCCTGCCGTGCGCATTCTGCTGCTCTCCACCGCCGACACCGACCTGCTGGCCGCCCGCGCCAGCGACGCCGACTACCGGCTCGCCAACCCCGCCCGGGTGGCGGCCGACGAGGTGCCCGCCCTGCTCGACGGGGTCGACCTCGCCGTCGTACGCCTGCTCGGCGGTCGGCAGGCGTGGCCGGACGGCCTCGCCGCGGTGCTCGCCAGCGGCGTACCCACGGTCGTGCTCGGCGGCGAGGCGCTGCCGGACGCGGAGCTGATGGCGGTCTCCACGGTGCCGGCCGGGGTGGTCGCCCAGGCCCTCGCGTACCTGGTCGAGGGTGGGCCGGACAACCTGGGGGAGCTGGCCCGGTTCCTCTCCGACACGGTCCTGCTCACCGGCGAGGGGTTCGCCGCGCCCACGCCGACCCCGGCGTACGGCGTGCACGGCGCGTACCCTCCCGAACCGGATCGGCCCACCATCGGGATCGTCTTCTACCGGGCGCACGCCCTGGCCGGCAACACCGCCTTCGTCGACGTGCTGGCGGAGGCGGTCCGCGCGGCCGGCGGCAACCCACTGCCGATCTTCTGCGGTTCGCTGCGCGGGCTGACCGCCGGTGCCGGCCCGCTCGGCCTCTTCGCCCGCTGCGACGCGTTGCTGGTCACCGTGCTCGCGGCCGGTGGCGCGGTCGCGGCGGACGCCTCCTCCGGCGGCGACGAGGACGCCTGGGACGTCGGCGCGCTGGCCGCCCTGGACGTGCCGGTCATCCAGGCGCTCTGCCTGACCAGCACGCGCGAGCAGTGGGCCGGCAGCGACGCCGGACTGTCCCCGTTGGACGCGGCGATGCAGGTGGCCATTCCGGAGTTCGACGGGCGGATCGTCACCGTGCCGTTCTCGTTCAAGCAGGTCGACGCCGACGGGCTCTCGGTGTACGCCGCCGACCCCGAGCGGGCCGCCCGCGTCGCCGGCATCGCGGTCCGGCACGCCCGGCTGCGGGACGTGCCGAACGCCGACAAGCGGATCGCCGTGGTGCTCAGCTCGTACCCCACCAAGCACTCGCGGGTCGGCAACGCCGTCGGTCTGGACACGCCGGCCTCGGCGGTCCGGCTGTTCGCCGCGCTCGCCGAGGCGGGCTACGACCTCGGCGGCACACCGCCGCCCACGGACGGTGACGCGCTGATCCACGCGCTGATCGCCGCCGGGGGGCACGACGTGGAGTGGCTCACCCCGGAGCAGTTGGCCGCCGCCGAGGCCCGGATCCCCGGGGAGACGTACCGGCGGTGGTTCGACCAGGTCCCGACCGAGCTGCGCGCGCGGATGCGGGAGCACTGGGGTGACCCGCCAGGCGAGCTGTACACCGACGGCGGGGACGTCGTGCTGGCCGGCCTGCGCTTCGGCAACGTGGCGCTGCTGATCCAGCCGCCGCGCGGCTTCGGGGAGAACCCGATCGCCATCTACCACGACCCGGACCTGCCACCGAGCCACCACTACCTGGCCGCGTACCGCTGGCTCGCCGCGCCCGTCGCGGACGGCGGCTTCGGCGCGGACGCCGTGGTGCACCTGGGCAAGCACGGCACCCTGGAGTGGCTGCCCGGCAAGGGACTCGGGTTGGCCGCCGACTGCGCGCCCGACGCCGTCCTCGCGGACCTGCCGCTGGTCTACCCGTTCATCGTCAACGACCCCGGCGAGGGCACCCAGGCCAAGCGGCGGGCGCACGCCGTGGTGGTCGATCACCTGGTGCCGCCGATGGCCCGCGCCGAAACCTACGGCGACCTGGCCAAACTGGAGCAACTGCTCGACGAGTACGCCACCGTGCAGGCGCTCGACCCGGCCAAGGTGCCGACCGTCCGGGCGCAGATCTGGGACCTGGTCCGCGCCGCCGAGCTGCACCACGACCTGCACACCGAGGCGATGCCCGACCCGGACGACTTCGACGACTTCGTGCTGCACCTCGACGGCTACCTGTGCGAGGTCAAGGACGTGCAGATCCGCGACGGCCTGCACATCCTCGCCGACGCGCCCACCGGCGAGCCGCGGGTCAACCTGGTCCTCGCGGTGCTGCGCGCCCCGCAGATCTGGGGCGGCGCACACGCCCTGCCCGGCCTGCGGCAGGCCCTCGCCGCCGCGTACGCCCTCGACGAGCAGGAGCTGCTCGCGACGCCGGGCCAGCGGGTCGCCCTGCCGGCCGCGTTGACCGACGCGGTGGACGGGCCGGCCCGCACCGCCGCCGACGCCATCGACCTGATCGAAGCCCTCGCCCGGCGGCTCGTCATCGGGATGGAGACCCTGGGCTGGGCCGTCGACGCGGCCGAGACGGTCGTCGCCGAGGTGACCGGCCAGCCGATCCCGGATGCCGCCGCCGTGCTGCGCTTCGCCGCGACCGAGCTGGTGCCCCGGCTGGAGCGCACCACGGACGAGCTGCGCAACACCCTCGGCGCGCTCGACGGTCGGTTCGTGCCGCCCGGCCCGTCCGGCTCACCCACCCGGGGCCTGGTCAACGTGCTGCCCACCGGCCGGAACTTCTACTCCGTCGACCCGAAGGCCATTCCCAGCCGCAACGCCTGGGACGTCGGCGTGGCCCTGGCCGACTCGCTGCTGGCCCGGCACCTCGCCGACACCGGCGCGTACCCCCGCTCGGTGGGTCTGACCGTGTGGGGCACCAGCGCGATGCGGACCCAGGGTGACGACATCGCCGAGGTGCTCGCGCTGCTGGGCTGTCGGCCGGTCTGGGACGAGCGGTCCCGGCGGGTCACCGGCGTCGAGGTGGTGCCGACGGCCGAGCTGGGGCGGCCCCGCGTCGACGTCACGGTGCGGATCTCCGGCTTCTTCCGCGACGCGTTCCCGCACGTGGTGGCGCTGCTCGACGACGCCGTCCGGCAGGTCGCCGCCCTCAACGAGCCAGACGAGGCGAACTACCTGCGGGCGCACGTCACCGCCGACGTGGCCGAGCACGGCGACGAGCGGCGGGCCACCGCCCGCATCTTCGGCTCCAAACCCGGCGCGTACGGGGCGGGACTGCTGCCGCTGATCGACGCCCGGACGTGGCGCGACGACGCCGACCTGGCCGAGGTGTACGCGGTCTGGGGTGGGTACGCGTACGGCCGGGGCCTGGACGGGCGGGAGGCGCGCGCCGACATGGAGCGCTCGTTCGCGCGGATCTCCGTCGCGGTGAAGAACCAGGACACCCGCGAACACGACATCGTCGACTCCGACGACTACTTCCAGTACCACGGCGGAATGGTGGCGATGGTCCGCCACCTCACCGGCACGTCACCGGCGGCGTACGTGGGGGACTCGGCCATGCCGCACGACGTGCGGACCCGCACGCTGGGCGAGGAGACCCGGCGGGTGTTCCGGGCCCGGGTGGTCAACCCGAAGTGGATCGCCGCGATGCGCCGGCACGGCTACAAGGGCGCGTTCGAGCTGGCCGCCACCGTGGACTACCTGTTCGGCTACGACGCCACCGCCGGCGTGGTGGACGACTGGATGTACGAGCACCTGGCCGCCGCGTACCTCTTCGACGACACCACCCGGGAGTTCCTCCAGCAGTCCAACCCGTGGGCGCTGCGCGGCATCACCGAGCGGCTGTTGGAGGCCGCCGACCGGGGGCTGTGGGCCAAGCCCGAGCCGGCCACCCTCGACCGGCTCCGCGACGAGTACCTGGCCAGCGAGGGTGACCTGGAGGACCGGGCATGACCACCTATCCGTTCAGCGCCGTGCTCGGCATGGCCGACATGCGGCTGGCGCTGCTGCTCAACGCCGTCTCCCCGGCGATCGGCGGGGTCCTCGTGCGGGGCGAGAAGGGCACCGCGAAGTCCACCGCCGTCCGCGCCCTCGCCGCACTGCTGCCCCCGGTGCGCCGGGTCGCCGGCTGCCGCTTCGGCTGTGACCCGGCCGAGCCCGACCCGGCCTGCCCGGACGGCCCGCACCCGCTCGGGGCGGCGACCGAGACGGGCCCGGCGCGCCTGGTCGAACTGCCCGTCGGCGCCGCCGAGGACCGGGTGGTCGGGTCGCTGGACCTGGAGAAGGCCCTCGGCGAGGGCGTCCGCGCCTTCGAACCGGGCCTGCTCGCCGCCGCGCACCGGGGCGTCCTCTACGTCGACGAGGTCAACCTGCTGCACGACCACCTCGTGGACCTGCTGCTGGACGCCGCCGCGATGGGCCGCAGCCACGTCGAGCGTGAGGGCGTCTCGGTCAGCCACGCGGCCCGGTTCCTGCTGGTCGGCACCATGAACCCGGAGGAAGGGGAGTTGCGCCCGCAGCTGCTCGACCGGTTCGGGCTGACCGTCGAGGTGAACGCCAGCCGGGACCCGGAGATCCGGGTCGAGGTGGTCCGCCGGCGGCTCGCCGCCGACGCAGACCCGGCCGGGTTCGCCGCCCGCTGGACCGACGCCGACGCCGAGATCGCCGCCCAGGTGGCCGCCGCCCGCCGCCGGCTTCCCGGGGTACGACTGCCCGACGCGGCGCTGCGGCAGATCGCCGAGGTGTGCGCGGCATTCGACGTGGACGGGATGCGCGCCGACATCGTCACCGCGCGAACCGCGCTCGCGCACGCCGCCTGGCACGGCCGGGACCGGGTCACCAGCGACGACGTCCGGGTGGCGGCTCGGCTGGCCCTGCCGCACCGTCGCCGCCGCGACCCGTTCGACACGCCGGGGCTGGACGAGAAGCGCCTCGACGAGGCCCTGCAACGGGCCCAGGACGCCCATCCCGACGACCCGGACGACGACGACCCGGACGACGGCGGCCCGCGCCCCGACGATCCGGACGGCGGTGGCCCGGGTGGCCCCGGCGACCTCGACGGTCCGGGCGGCGGCAGCGGTCCGGACGGCAGTGCCGGTGGCCCGGGCGGTGCGGGTGGCCCGGGCGGCGCTGGGCACCGTTCCGATGGGTACGGCCCGGACGCTCGTGGCCGCGACGCCGATGGTGCCGCCGTCGATCCGACGATCCCGGAGGGTCCCGAACGTGACGGCTCCGCTGGCGGAAACAGCGCCAGCAGAGGCGAGCGCGGCGACGTTCCCGAGCCGCACGTCGGCGACGCGGGCGCGCAAGGACCCTCCGACCGCTCGCCGGCCGACAGCAGGGGCCGGCAGCGTCGACGGACCGAAGGCGCGGGGCCGAACGGCACCGAGAACCCTCGGGACTGGGACGGTGGCGCGGTGGCCGTACCCCGGGGTGGCCTGCGGGCCCGGCTGCTCACCGCGCCCGGCGTCGGTGACGGGGTGCCCGGCCGACGGTCGCGCGCCCGGACCGGGCGTGGCCGGACGACCGGCGCTCGCAAGCCGGCGGGCCGGGTCGGCGCGCTGCACCTGCCGGCGACGGTTCGCGCCGCCGCGCCGCACCAGGCGGCCCGCGGGAGGCTGGCGGGTCCGCTGCTGCTGCGCCCGGACGACGTGCGCGAGGCGGTCCGGGAGGGGCGCGAGGGCAACCTGGTGCTGTTCGTGGTGGACGCCAGCGGGTCGATGGGCGCCCGGCAGCGGATGACCGCCGTGAAGGACGCCGTGTTGGCGCTGCTCACCGACGCGTACCAGCGACGGGACAAGGTCGCCGTGATCGCCTTCCGGGGCACCGGAGCGCGGATGCTGCTGCCGGCCACCTCCTCGGTGCTGGCGGCCTCGACCCGGCTCACCGGGTTGCCCACGGGCGGGCGGACGCCCCTGGCCGAGGGCCTGCTCGCCGCCGCCGACCTGCTGCGGCTGGAACGCCTGCGCGACCCGAAGCGCCGTCCCCTGGTCCTGGTGGTCACCGACGGCCGAGCCACCGCCGGCCCGCGCCCCCTGGACCGCACCGCAGCAGCGGCGAGAGTCCTGGCGGCAACAGGTGCCCCCTGCGTGGTGGTCGACTGCGAGTCCGGCCCAATCCGTCTCCACCTGGCCGCCCGCCTGGCAACCCAGCTCAACGCCCCCCGACACCCCCTGGACACCCTCACCCACCCCCGCGATCTTGCAGTTTCTGTCGCGGCATAAAGGACTCAAGGACGCAAATGGTCAACAGAAACTGCAAGATCGCGGGAGCCACGGTCGCGGGACGCACGGTCGCGGGACGGGGGGCGCGCTGATGCCGCAGGGACAGCCGAGCCACGTGCCTGCTGACGGGTTGACGACGCGGCAGCGGCGGAATCGGCCGTTGCTGATCGTCCATACCGGACAGATGAAGGGGAAGTCGACGGCCGCCTTCGGGCTGGCGCTGCGGGCCTGGACGGCCGGCCTGCCGATCGGGGTGTTCCAGTTCGTCAAGAGCGCCAAGTGGCGGGTGGGCGAGGAGAACGCGTTCCGGGCGCTCGGCGAGGTGCACGAGCGCACCGGCCAGGGCGCCCCGGTGGCGTGGCACAAGATGGGCGAGGGCTGGTCCTGGATCCAGCGTGGCGGCGACGCCGACCACGCCGCGGACGCCCTGGAGGGCTGGCGGCAGATCCAGCGCGACCTGGCCGCCGAGCGGTACGGGCTGTACGTGCTGGACGAGTTCACCTACCCGATGAAATGGGGCTGGGTGGACGTCGACGAGGTGGTCGCCACCCTGGCCGACCGGCCCGGGTTCCAGCACGTCGTCATCACCGGTCGGGACGCCGACCCGCGCCTGGTCGCCGCCGCCGACCTGGTGGCCGAGCTGACCAAGGTCAAGCACCCGATGGACGCCGGCCAGAAGGGCCAGAAGGGCATCGAGTGGTGAACGCCGAGCCCTGGTCGCTGCCCCGGGTGGTCGTCGCCGCGCCGGCCAGCGGGCACGGCAAGACGACGGTCGCCACCGGACTGCTCGCCGCCCTGCGCCGACGCGGTCTGACCGTCAGCCCGCACAAGGTCGGCCCGGACTACATCGACCCCGGCTACCACGCCCTCGCCGCCGGTCGGCCCGGACGCAACCTCGACCCGTTCCTGGTCGGGCCCGAGCGGATCGCGGGCCTGCTGCGGCGCGGCGCGAGCGTGCCCACGCCTGCCGACGTCGCCGTGGTGGAGGGCGTCATGGGCCTGCACGACGGCGCGGTGGGCCGCCGCGACTTCGCCTCCACCGCGCACGTCGCCCGGCTGGTCGACGCGCCCGTGCTGCTGGTGCTGGACACCACCGCGCAGGGCCGCTCCGCCGCCGCGCTGACCCTCGGCATGGCCGCCTTCGACCCGGCCGTGCGGATCGGCGGCGTGATCCTCAACCGGGTCGGCTCGCCCCGGCACGAGACCCTGCTGCGCGACGCGCTCGCCGAGGTGGGCGTACCGGTGCTCGGGGCGGTGACCCGCGCCGCCGAGGTCGCCGCGCCGGCCCGGCACCTCGGCCTGGTGCCGGTCGCCGAACGGGCCCCCGAGTCGCTCGCCATCGTCACCGCGCTGGCCGAACTGGTCGAGGCCACCGTGGACCTCGATGCCGTGCTCGACCTGGCCCGCAGCGCCGGACCGCTGACCGTCCCGGCGTGGGACCCGGTCCAGGCCGTCGGCGGGCCGGCCGGCGTCGGGCGGCCACGGGTCGCCCTCGCCGGTGGTCCGGCCTTCACCTTCTCGTACGCCGAGACCGCCGAACTGCTCACCGCTGCCGGCGCGGACGTCGTCACCGTCGACCCGCTGCGCGACCGCTCGCTGCCCGCCGGCACCCGCGCGGTCGTCGTCGGCGGCGGCTTCCCCGAGGCGTACGCGGAGGCGCTGGCCGGCAACGGCACGCTCCGCGCCGAGCTGGCCGACTTCGACGGGCCGATCGTGGCCGAGTGCGCGGGGCTGCTCTACCTCGGGCGTTCCCTGGACGGCGTACCCATGTGCGGCCGGCTGGACCTGACCGCCCGGATGACCGGCCGACTCACCCTCGGCTATCGCGAGGCCGTGGCCGTCACCGAATCCCCGGTGGCCGCCGCCGGCGAACCGGTACGCGGGCACGAGTTCCACCGCACCACCACCGACCCCGGGCACGGCGCGGCACCGGCGTGGCGCTGGAACGGCACCGCGCACGGCTTCGTCGACGGCCGGGTGCACGCCTCCTACCTGCACACCCACTGGGCCGGGCACCCCGGGGCGGCCCGCCGGCTGGTCGAGGCGGCCCGGTGAGCGCCACGTTGACCGGGGTCGGCGTGGGCCCGGGTGACCCGGAACTGCTCACCGTCAAGGCGGTACGGGTCCTGCGCGAGGCCGACGTGGTGTTCGTACCCGTGATGGCGGACCGGCCCGGCGCGGACGCCGGACGGGCCGAGACGACCGTGCGGGAACACGTTCCGGCGGACCGGCTGCGCCGGCTGCCGTTCGCCCTCGACGACCGGGGCGGGGTGACCGCCCGCCGCGCGGCGGCCTGGGACGACGCGGCCCGGACGGTCGTCGAGGCGATCGACGCGGGCGCGGAGTCGCTGGCCTTCGCCACCATCGGCGACCCCAACGTCTACTCCACCTTCGGCTACCTGGCGCAGAGCGTCCGCGCGCTGCGCCCGGCCGTGCGGGTGGCGACGGTGCCCGGCGTGACCGCCATGCAGGAACTGGCCGCGCGCAGCGGCATTCCGCTCGTCGAGGGACGCGAACCGCTCACGCTGCTGCCGGCCACCGCCGGCCTCGCGCTGTTCGCCGACGCCCTCGCCGGGCCGGGCACCGTGGTCGTCTACAAGGGCTGGCGGCGGCACCCCGAGCTGCTGGCCGAGCTGCGTCGGCAGGGCCGGCTTCCCGACGCGGTGCTCGGACGCGCCCTGGGCCTGCCCGGCGAGCGGATCGGCGCGGTCGACGACGTCGCGCCCGACCTGCCGTACCTGTCCACGCTGCTGGTCCCCGCCCGGCGCGCGCACCGAGGAGGAAAGCTGTGAGCAGCGACGGCAAGGTCTGGTTCGTCGGTGCCGGCCCGGGTGCGGCGGACCTGCTGACCCTGCGGGCCGCCCGCGTGATCGCCACGGCGGACATCGTGATCTGGGCGGCCAGCCTGGTGCACGCCGACGTGCTCGACCACGCCCGCCCCGACGCGGAGATCGTCGACTCGTCGCAGCTACCCATCGAGGGGGTGCTGCCGCTCTACGAGCGTGCCGCCGCGCAGGGGCTGACCGTGGCCCGCATCCACTCCGGCGACCCGGCGCTGTGGGGCGCGGTGCAGGAGCAGCTGGACCTGTGCCGGGCGCTCGACCTGGCCGTCGAGATCGTCCCCGGGGTGTCGTCGTTCACCGCCGTGGCCGCGATCGTCGGGCGGGAGCTGACCGTGCCCGAGGTGGCCCAGTCGGTGATCCTCACCCGGCTCGAAGGCGGCAAGACGCCGATGCCGCCCGGCGAGCGGGTCCGCGACTTCGCCCGCCACGGCACCACCATGGCGCTGTTCCTCTCCGCCGCCCGCTCCGGGCAGGTGCAGGCCGAACTGCTGGCCGGCGGCTATCCGGCGGACACCCCGGCCGTCGTGGCGTACCAGGCCACCTGGCCCGACGAACTGGTCGTGACCTGCACGGTCGGCACCCTGGAGGCCACCGTCAAGCAACACAAGCTGTGGAAGCACACCCTGTTCCTGGTCGGTCCGGCCCTCGCCGCGACCGGCACCCGCTCCCACCTCTACCACCCGGGGCACTTCCACACCTTCCGTCGCGCCGAACCGGCCGCCCGCGCCGAGCTGCGCCGCGCCCGCGCCGGAGAAACCGGAACCCCATGACGTACGCCGAGCCGCCGCTGCGCGAACCGGACCTGCCGCGTACGGCGAAGGTCCGGCCCACCGCGCTGCGGACCGGCTGGACCACCGGAGCCTGCGCCACCGCCGCAGCCAAGGCCGCCGTGACCGCCCTGGTCACCGGCGAGGTCCAGCCGGAGGTGGAGATCGGCCTGCCGGCGGGGCGACGGGTGCGTTTCCCGGTGGAGCGCTGCGAGGTGACCGGCACCCCGCCCGTGCGCGCGGAGGCGGTGGTGGTGAAGGACGCCGGTGACGACCCGGACGTCACCCACGGCGCCGAACTGACCGCGACCGTGGACTTCACCGACGCCCCGGGGCTGCGGTTGGCCGGCGGCCCCGGCGTCGGCACCGTCACCAAACCGGGCCTCGGGCTCGCCGTCGGCGGCCCGGCCATCAACGACACGCCCCGCCGGATGATCGGCGCGGCGGTGGCCGAGGTCGTCGACCTCACCGAGGTCGGCGTGCGCGTGGTGATCAGCGTGCCCCGGGGCGAGATCATGGCCCGCAAGACCACCAACCGGCGGCTCGGCATCCTCGGCGGCATCTCGATCCTCGGCACCACCGGGATCGTGCGGCCCTTCTCCACCGCCTCCTGGCGGGCCAGCGTCGTGCAGGCCGTGCACGTGATGGCCGCCCAGGGGGAGCGGACCGTCGTGCTGTGCACCGGTGGGCGTACCGAGAGGGCCGCCCGCGCGCTGCTGCCCGAACTGCCCGAGGTGTGCTTCGTCGAGGTCGGTGACTTCACCGGTGCGGCGGTGACCGCCGCCGTCGAGGACACGATGACCGGCGTGGTCTTCGTCGGCATGGCCGGCAAGCTCGCCAAACTCGCCGCCGGCATCCTGATGACGCACTACACCCGCTCGAAGGTGGACCTGTCCCTGCTCGGCGCGATCACCGCCGACGTCGGCGGTGACCCGGCGCTCGTCGCCGCCGTGACCGAGGCGAACACCGGGCGGCACGCGTACGAGCTGTGGGAGGCCGCCGGGTTGCTCGGCACGGCCGGCGACCTGCTCTGCCAGCGGGTCCAGGCGGTGCTGCGCCGCTTCGCCGGGCCGACGGTCACCGTGGACGTGGCGATGGTCGACTTCGCCGGAGCGCGGGTCGTCGCCTCGTCCGGCCGGTGGCCGCGATGAGCCGGCCGTTCGGGGCAGGCCCCGACGCGCTGGCACGCCCGCTGGCGTCGGACGCGCTGGTGACCGTCGTCGGGCTGGACGCCGCTGGTGCTCCGCCGCACCCCGCTCTCGCCCCCGCGCTGGCCGGCGCGGGACTGGTGGTCGGGGCGGCCCGGCACCTGGCTGCGGTGTCCGTACCGGCGGGCGCGCAGACCGTCGTGCTCGGACCGCTCGCCCCGGCGCTGCGCCGGCTGGCCGACGCCGTCGCCGCCCGGGTGCCGGCCGTCGTGCTGGCCAGCGGTGATCCCGGCCTGTTCGGGATCGTCCGGCGACTGCGCGCGGCCGGGCTGCCGCTGCGGGTGGTGCCGGCGGTGTCCAGTGTGGCCGCCGCGTTCGCCCGTGCCGGACTGTCCTGGGACGGCGCCGCCGTGGTCACCGCGCACGGCCGTGACCTCCGACCGGCGCTGAACGCCTGCCGGGCGCTGCCGCTGGTCGCTGTCCTCACCGCGCCGGGCGCCGGGGCCGCCGAGCTGGGCGCGGGTCTGGTCGGCTGGCCCCGTCGACTGCTGGTCGCCGAACATCTCGGCACCGACGCCGAACGGGTGCGGGAGGTGACCCCCGCGCAGGCCGCCGCCGGCACCTGGCCCGACCCGCACGTCCTGCTCAGCATCGCCGAGCCGCCGACCGCCGTGTCCGAGCCTGCCCACTCCGCGCCTGCCCTGCCCGAGCCCGCCATGTCCGTGCCTGCGCCCGCGCGGGCCGCGCCCGGACCCGCCGTGGTCGGTGGGATGCGCGTCGACAACCAGCCGGCCGCCGCGCCGGCCGGCGGTTGGGCGCTGCCGGAGAGCCGGTACGTCCACCGCGACTCGATGATCACCAAGTCGGAGGTGCGTGCCCTGGTCGTCGCGCGGCTGCGTCCCCGGCTGGGCCGCCTCGTCTGGGACGTCGGCGCGGGCAGCGGTTCGGTCGGCATCGAGTGCGCGCTGCTCGGCGCGGCCGTGCTCGCCGTCGAGCAGGACCCGGAGTCCGCGGCGACGATCCGGGACAACGCCGCCACGCACGCCGTCGACGTCCGGATCGTCGTCGGGCGCGCCCCGGCGGCACTGGACGGACTGCCCGAACCGGACGCGGTCTTCGTGGGCGGCGGTGGCGTCGACGTCCTCACCGCCGTGGTGGCCCGTCGCCCCGAGCGGATCGTGCTCACCCTGGCCGCGCTGGACCGCGTCGCGCCGGCGGTGGGGCTGCTGCGCGCCGCCGGCTACGCGGTCGAGGGCAGCCAGCTCGCCGCCGCCCGCCTCGCCGACCTGCCCGGCGGGTCGATCCGTCTCGCGGCCACCAACCCGGTGGTCGTCCTCACCGGGGAGCGCCCGTGAACGACACCACCCCCGCCCGGATCGGCCTGGTGGCGGCCACCGCCGCCGGCCGCCGGCACGCCGACACCCTGGCCGCCGCCTGGCCGCACGCCCGGCTCGTCGAGGGCGACAGCGTCGCCGACGCGCTACGCGCCGCCTGGGCGGGCTGTGACGCGGTGGTGGCGTTCCTGGCCACCGGCGCGGTGGTACGCGTCCTCGCGCCGCTGCTCGGCGACAAGCGCACCGACCCGGCCGTGGTGGTCGTCGACGAGGCGGCCCGGCACGCGGTGGCGCTGCTGGGCGGCCACGCCGGCGGCGGCAACGACCTCGCCGAGCAGGTCGGCGTGCTGCTGGACGCCCGACCGGTGGTCACCACCGCCACCGACGCGGTCGGGCTGCCCGGCCTGGACACCCTCGGCTGGCCGGTGCGGGGCGCGGTCGCCGCGGTGTCCCGGGCCATCCTGGACGGTGAGCCGGTCGAGCTGGTCGCCGACGCCGCTTGGCCGCTACCCGCCCTCCCCCCGAACGTGCACACCACCGCCCACCCCGACGCCACGGCCGACGGCCGCTACCGGCTGTTGGTCACCGATCGGGTGGTGCCGATCGACGCGCGGACCGCCGTGCTGCGACCGCCGTCGCTGGTCGCCGGCGTCGGGGCGAGTCGGGGCGTACCGGCCGCCGAGGTGGCCGAGCTGCTGCACCGGGTACTGGCCGAGGCGGGCCTCGATCCGGCGAGCCTGCGCTGCCTGGCCAGCGCCGACGTCAAGGCCGACGAGGCGGGCATCCGCAGCACCGCCGACGCGCTCGGCGTACCCCTGGTGACCTGGCCGGCGACGCGCCTCGCGGCGGTCGACGTGCCGCACCCCAGCGAGGTGGTGCGCGCCGCGGTCGGCACGCCGAGCGTCGCGGAGGCCGCGGCGCTGCTCGGCGCGGATGGCCGGACCGACGACGCGACGCTGCTGGTGGGCAAGACCGCGACGGCGATGGCGACCGTGGCGGTGGCGCGGCACGCGCCGCGCGGCCGGCTCGCCGTCGTCGGCCTCGGGCCCGGCGCGGCCGACCTGCGCACCCCGCAGGCGGTGGCGGAGCTGCGCCGCGCGGCGGTGGTGGTGGGCCTGGACCAGTACGTCGACCAGGTCCGGGACGTGCTGCGACCGGGCACCCAGGTGCTCGCCAGCTCACTCGGAGCGGAACAGGCGCGGGCCCGCGCCGCCGTGGCCGAGGCCGCCGCCGGCCGCGCGGTCGCGCTCGTCGGGTCCGGCGACGCTGGGGTGTACGCGATGGCGAGCCCCGCCCTGGAGTACGCCGACGAGCGGATCGACGTGGTGGGCGTGCCCGGGGTGACCGCCGCGCTCGCCGCCGGGGCGCTGCTCGGCGCGCCGCTCGGCCACGATCACGCCTACGTCAGCCTGTCCGACCTGCACACCCCGTGGGAGGTCATCGAGCGGCGGGTGACCGCCGCCGCCGAGGGTGACTTCGTGACGGTGTTCTACAACCCGCGCAGCCGTGCCCGCGACTGGCAGCTCGGCACGGCGCTCGGCATCCTCGGCGCGCACCGGCCGCCGGACACACCGGTCGGGGTGGTGCGCAACGCCAGTCGCCCCGGCCAGCGCGTGCACCTGGCGACGGTGGCCACGCTCGATCCGGCCGTGGTCGACATGTACAGCGTGGTCGTGGTCGGCAACAGCGACACCCGGCTGGTCGCCGGGCGGATGGTCACACCCCGGGGGTACCGGTGGCGCTCGTGACCATCGACGCCTGCCAGGGCTGCGGCGCGTGCCTGCGCACCTGCCCCACCCACGCGATCCGGCCGGTCGCCGGCGGCCTCACGGTACGCGCCGACCGGTGCACCGGCTGCCTGGAGTGCCTGGAGATCTGCCCGGTCGACGCGATCCGCGTGACCGAGCCCTGGGAAGGAGCCCGATGAGCCGGATGGTGCATCCCATCGAGGTCGAGTCGTACCGCATCCTGCGCGAACGCGTCGACCTGTCGCACCTGCCGCCGTTGAGCCGCGCGGTCACCGAGCGGGTGGTGCACGCCAGCGCCGACCTCGCGTACGTCGACGACCTGGTCTGCGACGAAGCGGCCCTCGAATCGGGGTTGGCCGCGCTGCGCGCGGGCGTACCCGTGGTGACGGACGTGGCGATGGTCGCCGCCGGCATCACCCGGGCCGGCCTGGAGCTGGTCTGCCCGGTCGCCGAGCCGGCCGCCGCCGAGTTGGGCCGCGCGGCCGGCATCACCCGCTCGGCGGCGGCCGTACGGATCGCCTTGGACCGGGTCGGCCCCGGCGCGGTCTGGGTGGTCGGCTGCGCGCCGACCGCCCTCGTCGAACTACTCACCCTGGACGCCGTGCCGGCGCTGATCGTCGGCCTGCCGGTCGGCTTCGTGGGCGCCGCCGAGTCGAAGGCGGCGCTGCGGGCCAGCGGCCTGCCCGGGGTGTCGAACATGGGCGAGAAGGGCGGTTCGGCGGTCGCCGCCGCCGCCGTCAATGCCCTGCTCTACAGCGAGGAGAAGTCATGACCGGGTTGGTCATCGTCGGGCACGGCACGCGCAGCGCGGCCGGGGTCGACCAGTTCGCGGCGCTCGTCGAGCGGGTCCGCCGTCGTGGGGACGTCGGCGACGTCGAGGGCGGGTTCATCGAGCTGTCCCGTCCGCCGCTGACCGACGCGGTCGGCGCGCTCGTCGCGCGCGGCCACCGGTCGCTCGTCGCGCTGCCGCTGGTGCTCACCGCCGCCGGGCACGGCAAGGGCGACATCCCCGCCGCGATGGCCCGCGAGCAGCAGCGGCACCCCGGTTTGACGTACCGGTACGGGCGTCCGCTCGGCCCCCACCCGCTGCTGCACACCGCCATCGAGGAGCGCATCGACGCCGTGCTGGCGGGCGCTTCCCCGGGCGGCGTCGACCGGGCCGGAACCTGGGTGGCGCTGATCGGGCGCGGGTCCACCGACCCGGACGCCAACGCCGAGGTGGCCAAGGTGGCCCGGCTGCTCTGGGAGGGGCGCGGGTACGCGGGCGTCGAACCGGGGTTCATCTCCCTCGCCGAGCCGTCCGTGCCGGCGGTGCTGGAACGGCTGCGCCGGCTCGGCGCGCGGCGGATCGTCGTCGCGCCGTACTTCCTGTTCGCCGGGGTGCTGCCGGACCGGATCGTCGCCCAGTCGGCCGAGTTCGCCACCGCCCACCCCGACCTGGACGTCCGCGTTGCCGAGGTGATCGGCGACTGCGACGCCCTCGCCGACCTGGTGTCCGAACGCTACGCCGAGGCGCTCGGCGGCGACATCCGGATGAACTGCGACACCTGCGCCTACCGGGTGTTGCTGCCCGGCTTCGCCGACAAGGTGGGCCGGCCGCAGCAACCGCACGACCACCCCGACGACCCGGTCGGCGGCCACCACCATCACCACCACCATGGGCAGGCGGCGATGACGGTGGCCACCGGGCCGTGACCTCACTCGCTGCGGGCCGTCTCCGGGCCGGTGACGCGTTCCAGCAGCGGCATGGTCGAGGCGATGACGCCCAGGCAGGCAGCCAGGCCGACGACGACGATCACGGCGAAGCGCGGCGGTGGCGCGACGAGCGTGTAACCCATCTGGGCCCGCAGGAAGAGGTGCGCGGCGAGCAGACCCGTCCCGATGGCGACGGCGGTGACGGCGAGCATCGGTACGGCGCTCTCCAGCGCGACGACCCGGCGCAGAATCCGTACCGGTGCGCCGCTGAGGCGCAGCAGGCTGAACGGCCGCCGCCGTTCGGTCAGGCCACCGATCACGCTGACCGCGAGGCTGCACCCGCCGAGCGCCAGGCTGGCGATGATGACGACGTTCGCCAACTGCTCCCAGCCGCGCAGCGTGTTGGAGAAGTTCGTCTCGTAGTCGCCGGGCACGTTCGGCCCCACCCAGAAGGTCGGGAAGGCGACCTCCAACACGGTGCGGACCCGCTCGATGGCGGCGGCCGAGCCGTCCGTGCCGACGACCATCGCCCCCACCGGTAGCCGTTGAAGGTCGGCGACGGTGAGGGACGCAGCCGGCCAGACCGTCGCGGACGACGCCGACTCCCGCCAGCGGCTCAGGCCGTACGGCACCTCGATGACGCTCGCGCCGTCGGCGCACCGGCCGTACGCGCTCGGCAGGTCGGCGCAGGCGATGACTCCGACCTCGCCGGAGGCCGTCACCTGCGGGTTCTCCCGGATGGCGGTCGCGGACCGCACGCCGTTGATCGCCCTCAGGTCGGCGAAGAGAGTGCCCGGCACCGTGGCCGTCTCCTCGTCGAAGACGGTGGTCACCGTGCTCGCGTCGATGGAGCCGACCGGGGCCGGGCCGCGTTCGTCGATGATCGTGGTGATCACACCGACGGCGACGCTCGTGACGAACAGCGCGAGCATGATCCCGCTGATCGCCCGGAAGCCCGCCTTCGGGTTGTCCGCGAGCCGCCGGGCGGCGATGAGCGTGGCTGGACGGTCGGCGTGCCGGGCCATGATCCGTGCGCCGACCATCGTCAGCCACGGGCCGGCGACGACCAGGCCGGCCATGATGAGCAGCAGCCCGGGTAGGAAGACCGCCGTCTGCCCGTCGGCGGTCGCGGGCCGGTAGCCGAGGGCGGCCACCAGCACGGCCACCCCGGCCAGGGCCGGGATCAGCCGGTACGCGCGCGGCGCCCGTGGGGTGACCCGCCGGGTGACGCCCAGCGGCGAGATCCGGACCCGGCGCAGCGAGACCCGGGCCGCCACCGCCGCGCCGGCCGGTACGCCCACCGCCACGGCCAGGACGTCCCACACCCCGAGCGACAGGTCGCCGGGGAAGAACGGCATGCCGGTGAACGGGATGGCCGCTAGTGGGCCCCGGAAGGCGAGGAACAGGCCGAAGCCGACGGCGGTGCCGGCGACGGCCGCGACGGCCGACTCCACGGCGGCGACCGTGGCGATCTGCCTCGGCGTCGCGCCCACCAGACGCATGGCGGCGAAGCGTTGCTCCCGGCGGGCGGCGCTGAGCCGGGTGGCGGTGCCGATGAAGATCAGCACCGGGAAGAGCAGCCCGCCGGCGGCTACCCCCAGGATGAGGTTCACGGTGGTCTCGGGGAGCGCGGGCGTGTCGCCGACGCTGCGGACCTGCCGCGCGCTGGGCAGTGCGGAAACCTGCTCGGGCGTGCTGCCCACGATGGCCAGGAGGGTGTCCGGTGAGGTCAGCCCGGCCGGGCCGACCACGCCGACGTCACGTCCGGGGTAACGGTCGGCCAGTTCGGCGGTGGGGTGGGCGGCCAGCAGGTCGCGCAGCACGGGGGAGGCGTAGAACTCGCCCGGCCCGGGAGTGCCCGGGACGCCGGCCGGGACGGGCGCGCTGGGCCCGGTGGCGGCGACGTCGATCCGGATGATCTGTCGGCCCTGGAAGTAGTCGTCCCGGGTGGACCACCAGAGCGGGTCGGCGGCGCCGCCGCCCACCTCGCTGGGGTAGATCGACGCGTACCGGGTGAGCTGGGAATTGGTGGCGTTGACCCCGGCCAGGGTGGCCAGCAGCAGCCCGCTGCCGACCGCGACGGCGGCGGCGATGACGACCAGGCGGGTGAGCGCCTCCCGGCCGCCCGCCACGGCGAGGCGCAGCGCGAGGCCGATCACGACGCGACCCGTTCCGGCGTGGTCACGCGCCCGTCGCGGACCATGACCTCGCGGTCGGCGTACGCGGCGATCCGGGGTTCGTGGGTCACCAGGACGACCGTGGTGCCCTGCTGCCGGGCCGCGTCGACGAGCAGGTCCATGACGTGCTCGCCGGTGAGGGAGTCGAGCGCGCCGGTCGGCTCGTCGGCGAAGAGCACCCGCGGCTCGGCGACCAGACCGCGGGCCAGGGCGACACGCTGCGCCTGCCCGCCGGACAGCTCACCCGAGCGCCGCTCCTGGAGCCCGTCCAGGCCGAGGCGCGCGAACCAGGATCGCGCACTGGCCAGCGCCGACGTCCGGCGGACACCGCTGAGCAACAGCGGCAGGGCCACGTTCTCGACCGCGGTGAGCTCGGGGACGAGCTGGCCGAACTGGAAGACGAAGCCGAAGCGGTCGCGGCGCAGGCTGCTGCGGGCGGTCTCGGCGAGGGTGTCGACCCGCATGCCGTCGAAGAGGATCTCGCCGGCGTCGGGCACCAGGATGCCGGCCAGGCAGTGCAGCAGGGTGGACTTGCCCGAGCCGCTGGGACCCATGACGGCGACGATCTCGGCGGCGTCCACGGCGATGCTGGCGCCGCGCAGCGCGGGTGTCTGTCCGAATGCGAAGGTCACGTCGCGGGCCTCGATGACGGCGCTCATGGCCGTACCTCCTTGCGCAGGGCGTCCAGGCGGGCGCCGGTCATCTCGATCCACCGGAGGTCGGCCTCCAGGTGGTAGAGCCCGTGGTCGGCGAGCAGCGCGTCGACCAGGTTGCCGGAACGCTTGATCTCGGTCAGCTCGCGCATCCGGCTCAGGTGCGCGCGGCGCTGGGTGTCGAGGTACTCGTCGGCGGGACGGTCGGTCATCAGCGCGAGCACGACCTTGGCGAAGAGGACCGTCTGGAGGTGCGGTTCCGGGTCGACGGGCTGGGTCAGCCACTGCTCGACCTCGGTCGCGCCCCGGTCCGTGATGACGTAGCGCTTGCGATCCGGGCCGGCACCGGGCGCGACGTCGCTGATCACGACCTTGCCGTCCCGGGCCAGGCGGCTGAGGGTGGAGTAGACCTGGCCGAACGGCAGTGGCTTGCCCCGGCCGAAGAAGGCGTCGTAGTCGCGCTTGAGGTCATAGCCGTGGCTGGGCTCTCGTTCGAGGAGGCCGAGCAGGGTCAGTGGCACGCTCATGTCGAGGAGAATACACCGGGGGTATACCTCGCGTATATATCCTCAGGGTGTTCGTCATCGCCCCTGGTGAGGAGGCGTGTGGTGGGAGGGGTCAGCCCGTCAGGGCGTGGGCCAGGGCGTAACCGACGGTGGCCGCGACGAGTCCCGCGGCGACGCTGCCCGCCACGTTGGCCAGCGCGAGCAGCCGGTGACCGCCCCTGGTCAGGCGCAGCGTCTCGTAGCTGAACGTCGAGTAGGTGGTCAGCGCCCCGCAGAATCCGGTGCCGAGGAGCGCGCCGACCGTCGGACCCACCGGTACGCCGACGAGGGCGCCGAGCAGCAGTGAGCCGACCACGTTGACGGTCAACGTTCCCCAGGGGAACGCCGAGCTGTGCCGGGACTGCACGGCCCGGTCGGTGAGGTAGCGCAGGGGAGCGCCGACGGCCGCGCCCAGGGCGATGAGCAGGGCGGTCATCGGGCCGCTCGGCCGTTCAGCAGTCGGGCGGTGACGGCGTCGCCCAGCGCGACGGCGACGAGCGCCCCGAACAGCGTCGCGGCCAGGTAGGCCAGCGCGGTGCCAGGGGCGCCCGCGACGAGCGCCTGCTGGATGTCGACCACGTAGGTGGAGAACGTCGTGAAGCCGCCGAGGATCCCGACCCCGAGGAACGGGCGCGCGAGGGGGTGCCCGCCGCCGAGGTGCCCGAGCACCGCCATCAGCACGCCGATCAGCAGGCAGCCGGACGTGTTGACGGCGAAGGTCGCCCACGGAAAGCCGGTCGGTGTGTGCGGAGCGAGGTGTTGCAGGCCGGCCCGGCCCAGCGCGCCGAGCACGCCACCCGCCGCGATCGTGGCGAGGACGGTCGCCGGGTGCGCGGTCAGCTCACCCCGGTCGGCGGGAACCCGCAGGTCGACGTCGGGGTCGGTGCGCGGGTCCAGTGGTTCTGCCACGGGTGCTCAGCGTACTGCCGACCCGCGCACGACCACCGTCGGCAGCCCTTGGCGGCGTCAACGGACGGCCACGACGGCGGCGTCCGCGCCGCCCCGCCAGAGGGTGCCGACCTCGGCGAAGCCGGCCGCCCTGAGGGTGGTCAGGTGCCAGGAGACCGGCGGGTTCCACTCGGGGCTGTGGCCACTCGGATAGATCGTCTGTCGCTGGGCGACCAGCGGGGCGAGCGCGGGGTCGGCACCCGCGCGGGCCCACCAGTCCGACCAGGACGGCGTCGAGCCGGCGGCGTAGCGGGCGTTGCGCCGGTCGCGTGCCCGATCCAGGAGCCGCTTGGTGAGCTCCGGCAGCGCGTCGTCGGGCATGTGGTCGGCGTTGACGAGGACTCCGCCGGGGCGCAGCGCGTCCCGCAGCTCGGCGTAGAGCTGCCCGAGCCGGTCGGCCGGCAGCCAGTGCAGGGCGGTGGCGGTGAGGACGGCGTCGTACTCGCGGTGGGGGAGCGCGGCGTGCCAGCCGGCGGCGCCGAGGTCGGCGGTGACGATGGTGGCGCGGTCGCCCAGGGAGGCGTGGGCGATGGCGAGCAGTGCCGGGTCGAGGTCCACCAGTGTCACCTCGGCGTCGGGGAAGCGGGCCAGCGTGCGCAGCGAGATGGTCCCGGTGCCGCCGGCCAGGTCGAGCACGCGCGGCGGCCGGCCGTCGGCGATCGCGTCGACGGTGTCGAGCATGGCGGTCAACCGGTGTTCCCGGTCCGGCAGGTACGCCTCCTGCTGGCGGTCCCAGCTCTCCTGCCACGCCCACGGATCGGTGATGTAAGGACTCATAGCAAAGAGGCTAGTTACGTCTCCGAAGCGGTGTCCAGACCTTGTTGCACATAATTTGCAATTGCGAGAAGATGGCAGAGCGATGATCGAAGCGACGCCGGGTCGGGCCGACGCCTGACCCGGCGTCGTCGTGTCGGCGGTCGGGGCGTCCCCCGGCCAGCTCCGCGTCGGGCCGTCCGCTGACCGCCGGGTCAGCCTGACGACGGCGGGCGTACGGTACCGGCAGCCCCACCGGGACCGCCGCACCAAGGAGGCACGCGATGCAGGACCGCACCCCGTCACCGGAGGAGCTGGAGCCCATCGAGCGCGCCGACGTCGACGAGCTGCGCGCCCTGCAACGCGAGCGGCTGCGCTGGTCAGTGCGGCACGCGTACGACAACGTGCCGCACTACCGCCGGGCCTTCGACGCCGTCGGCGCGCACCCCGACGACTGCCACGACCTCGCCGACCTGGCCCGGTTCCCGTTCACCGGCAAGGCGGAGCTGCGCGACAACTACCCGTTCGGCATGTTCGCCGTACCCCGGGAGCAGGTCGCCCGACTGCACGCCTCCTCCGGCACCACCGGCCGACCCACGGTGGTCGGCTACACCCGGGACGACCTGCGCACCTGGGCCCGGTTGATGGCCCGGTCCATCCGCGCCTCCGGGGGACGCCCCGGCGACCGGGTGCACGTCGCGTACGGCTACGGGCTCTTCACGGGCGGCCTGGGCGCCCACTACGGCGCCGAGGAGTTGGGGTGCACGGTCATCCCGGTCTCCGGCGGCATGACCGAGCGGCAGGTCATGCTGATCCGCGACTTCGAGCCCGAGATCATCATGGTGACGCCCAGCTACATGCTCGCCATCGTCGACGAGATGCGACGTCAGGGCGTCGACCCCCGCGCCACCTCGCTGCGCGTCGGGATCTTCGGCGCGGAGCCGTGGACCGAGGACATGCGCCGCGAGATGGAGCAGCACCTGGACATCCACGCGCTGGACATCTACGGGCTCTCCGAGGTGATGGGCCCCGGCGTGGCGACCGAGTGCGTCGAGACCAAGGACGGGCTGCACCTCTGGGAGGACCACTTCTACCCGGAGATCATCGACCCGGTCACCGGCGCGGTGCTCCCCGACGGCGAGCAGGGCGAGCTGGTGCTCACCTCGCTGACCAAGCAGGCGATGCCGGTGGTGCGCTACCGCACCCGCGACCTCACCCGGCTGTTGCCCGGCACCGCGCGCCCCATGCGCCGGATCGAGAAGATCACCGGCCGGACGGACGACATGATGATCGTGCGGGGCGTGAACGTCTTCCCCACGCAGATCGAGGAGCTGATCCTGCGGACGCCCCAGCTGTCGCCGCACTTCCAGTGCGTCCTGGACCGGCAGGGCCGGCTGGACACCCTGACGGTCCGGGTCGAGCGGCGCGCCGACGTGGCCGCCGACGCCGCCGAGCGGGCGGGTGTCGCGCTGGTGGAGCTGGTGAAGAACACGATCGGGGTGAGCGTGACCGTCGACGTGCTCGCCCCGGACGCGGTGGAGCGGTCGATGGGCAAGATGCGGCGCATCGTCGACCAGCGCCGGGCCCGCTGACCCCGCCCGGTCAGCGGGACAACGGGTCCGCGGCTGTCGACATAGGATCGCGGCCATGCGCGTGCTGGTGGTCTCCGCCCCGCTGGTCGGGCACGCCTTCCCGCTGGTGCCGCTGGCGGTCGCGCTGCGCGACGCCGGCCACGAGGTGCTGCTGGCCACGGGCGGCGGTGGCCTGGCCGCCGCCGACGCCGGACTGGCCGTACACGACATCGCACCGGGGTTCGACTTCGGCCGGATCGCGCTGCGGGTCCTCCTCCGGCACCCGCTGATCGCCCGCGCCGAGCTGGCCGGCACCGCCGGCACCCGCGGCGCGGGTCTGCTCTTCGGCGCGCTCAACGACCAGCTCACCGACCCGGTCGTCACGCTGGCCGAGCGATGGCGACCGGACCTGGTGCTGCACGAGCCGTTCGCGGTCGCCGGGGCGGTGGCCGCCGCACTGCTGGGCGTGCCGGCCGTACGCCAGGAGAACAGCCTCTTCGACGGCCGCGAACTGGTCCGGGCCACCGTCGCCCACCTCGACGCGGCGCTGCGCCGACACGGCCTGACCGAGCTGCCCGCCCCGGCCGCCGCCCTCGCCGTCGCGCCGCCCAGCGTCGCGACCCAGGACGGCTGGCCCATGCGCCACGCCTCCTACGTGGGCGGCGGTGAGCTGCCGGCCTGGCTGCGCGAGCCGGGCGACCGACCCCGCATCCTGGTCACCCGCAGCACCCTCACCGGCCCCGGCGACCAAGGCCCGATGCACGCCGTGGTCGCGGCCGCGCCCGACGTGGACGCCGAGATCGTGCTGGTCCGACCCGACCGGCGTACGACGGCCCGTCCGTTGCCGGCCAACGTCCGCGTGGTCGACTGGATCCCGCTCGACGAGGCGTTGCCGGCGAGCGCGGCGCTGGTCCACCACGGCGGCGCGGGCAGCGCGCTCGGCGCCCTCGCCGCCGGCCTGCCGCAACTGGCCACCGTCGGCCCGGGAGACCGGCGGCACAACGCCGAGCTGGTGGCCCACCGGGGCGCCGGTCTGGCCGCGCGCCCCGCCGACATCACCGCGCACACGCTCACCCGGCTGCTCACCGACGAGCGCCTGCGGACCGCCGCCGCGCAGGTCAGCCAGGAGATCGCCGCGATGCCACCGCCGTCGGCCCTGGTCGCCCGGTTGGCGGCGCTGGGCTGAGCCCACCCCCCGCGTGTCCCCGTCGGTCGGCGGCCCGGCGGCGGCAAGATGACCGGATGCGCCACGTCGTGCTGTTCCACTCCGTGTACGGGCTGCGGCCCGCCGTCCGCGCCGCCGCCGACCGGTTGCGCGCCGCCGGGCACCAGGTCACGACCCCTGACCTGTACGGCGTCCCCGCCGTCGACACCGTCGAGGAGGGCTTCGCGCTGCTCGACAAGATCGGCCACGAGGTGGTGCTGGACCGGGCCCGCGCCGCGCTGCACGACCTGCCGCCGCAGACGATCCTCGCCGGCTTCTCGATGGGCGCGGGGGTGGCCGGGGCGCTGCTCGCCGAACGCCCCGACGCCGCTGGCCTGCTCCTGCTGCACGGCACCGGCGGCGCGCCGGAGGTGGTCCGGCCCGGCCTGCCCGTGCAGTTGCACGTCGCCGACCCGGACCCGTACGACGCGCCGGACGAGGTCGACGAGTGGCAGCGGGCGATGACCGCCGCCGGCGCCGACCTGACGGTGTTCCGCTACCCGGGCGTGGGTCACCTGTTCACCGATCCGGCCCTGACCGAGTACGCCCCGGACGCCGCCACGGCGGCCTGGCCCCGGGTGCTGACCTTCCTGGCCGACTCCTGACCGCCCATCTGCGCGCGGTCAGGCATCGGCCTGCCGCATCCGTGCCACCCGTGGCGCGGGGTCTTTGCCCCGGCCCGGCTCACCCGTGGCGCGGGGTCTTTGCCCCGGCCCGGCTCACCCGTGGCGCGGGGTCTTTGCCCCGGCCCACCCGCGGCGCGCCGTGGCGTCCTGGTCGCCAGGCCACCCCGCGCGGAGCCCTCCGTCGCCGGCGCCCCCATTCGCCGGCGACGGTCGACCGCGCCACCCCCTCGTCGGCGCGGCCGATATGACGAGATCTTGGACAGTTCCCGTCATCAGATGACGGGAACTGTCCAAGATCTCAGCAGGAGCCGATCGGTCAGCTCGCGTTCGCGCCGATGCGCGGGGGCGTGGCGGTGCCGTGGACGCGCTTGGCGTACGAGCGGTAGAGGCGGGGCCCGACGACCGGCATGAGCAGTCGCGCCGGCAGCGGGGCGTGCGCGAGCACGGCCTTGATCACCGCCGGGTCGCCCTCGTACATGGCCATGCCCATGATCAGCGGCAGGTCCTTCTTCGGGGTGTCGTTGAGGCCGTGCTCACCGAGCTTCGCCCACTCGGCCGCGGTGACGTACCGCTGCGCCAGCGGCAGGATCTCGGCCTCCTCCAGGGCCATGTGCTCGGCGGCGACGGTCCGCAGCTGCTCCAGGGCGTCGGCCACCGCCGCACCGTCCTGTCCGGTCCGACGCCAAGCGGGGAGCAGGGCGACGACCGTCTCGTAGGCCTGCTCGATGCCGTGGTGCTGGGCCTGCATCGCGGGAACGATGGCGGCCGCCTCCGCGCCACCGCGCTCGGCGAGCAGCGGCCACAGGAAGAGGTCCTCGCCCTCGTGGTGCAGGTGCAACTGCTGGCACAGGAGCGCGGCGTGGGCGCCGACGACGTCCGCGCGCTTCGCGTCACCGGACCGTACGCCGCGGACGAGTTGCGGGAGCAGACCGAGCTCGCGGCGGAACATGATGTGCACCATGTACATGTCGCGGACGTCGGCCATCGCTTCCTGATGGGTCTGGTTCACGGTGCCCTTTCCAAGGATTCAATGGGTCGAACACGACGATCATTCGCGCCGCCACTTGGAAGCCACTTGGAACGGGCCAGGAGTCAGTCGGCCAGCGCCGCCGTCGCTCGGGCCAGCCAGTGCGGCGACTCCCACCGGCGGGCCAGGGTCGCCGCCAACCGGAAGTGGTCCGCCGCCTCCTCGATACGACCGGTCAGCCGGAACAGCTCCCCGAGGGTCAGCGCGACCGGCCGTACCACGGCCGCCGTGGTGGCGAGCCCGGCCAGTTGCTCACGGAACGGGAGCAGCGCGTCGATCACCGGCTGTGCCAGGTCCCGCCGATCCAGGGCCACGATCACCATCGCCCGTACGCTGAGCAGGGACGACTCGAAGTAGTCGGGCCGATAGGTGTGCCGGCCGATCGGCATGGCCCGCGCCTCGTCAACCCGACCGCTGCCGATCAACGCCAACGCCAGCAGGTCGTCCACGATCGGCCCGAGCACCGGCCGCATCCGGCGGGTCGCCTCCACGTGCTCGCCGAAACGGCCCTGGCTCATCAGCAGGGTCGCCACGGCGAAGTAGTGGAAGGCCTCGGCGTGCAGGGATCCCTGCCGACGCATCTGCTCGGCGACCTCGTCGTAGTGCCGTCGGGCGGTCACGAAGTCCCCGGCGACGTGCGCGAGCACCGCAAGCGAGCACAGGTGCAGCACCTGTGCCTCCTTGAGCTGGTACGTCTCGGCCAACTGCCCCTGCCGGGCGACGCTGGCACGCAACCGCTGCGGATCGTTGAGCGCGGCGGCGCAGTGACCGACCACCTGCTCGGCGACCCACCGCCAGGTCACGAGGCCGTGCTCGTCGGCGAGGTCCCGCAGCTCCCGGGCCACCTCCAGGCGCTGCGACGCCTCCAACTCGTAGTTCATGGTGCGGGCCCGGGCGGCCAGCGCGAGGGCGCGCAGCTCGGGGTCGTCCCGCCGCCGGGCGATCGCCAGGGCCTCCCGGCCGGCCGCCACGCCCCGCGGGTCCGCCTCACCGTCCAGCTCGGTGGCGAGCGCGTCGAGCAGCCGGCACCGGGTTTCCGGATCCAGCTGGTTAGTGCGCAACAAACGCGTGAGCAACTCGACGGCGGTGTGGTCCACGCCGCCGTACTCGTGTCGTAGCCAGGGGCTCGGCACGGTCCACGCGGTGAAGGCCGCGACGAGCAGCTCGTCGCGACCGGCCGCGATGGCGATGTCGACGGCCCGCCCCCGCGTCTGCTGTGCGGCGGCCACCGCGCCGGCCCGGGCCTGGGCGCGCAGCAGCCGGCCCAGCAGGTCGACGCGGAGCGCGTCCCGGTCCCCGGGCACCGACGCGGCGGCGTCGACGGCGTTGCCGAGCAGTTCGATGGCGGTGTCGTACGCGTACCGACGTTCGGCCAGCTCGGCGGCGCGGACGGCGTACTCGACGGCGAGGGGCGCGGTGGCCGTCGACGCGGCCCGCGAGTAGTGGTACGCCAGGGCCGGATAGTCGTCCGGGTCCAGCCGGCGGGTGACGGCGGCGATCCGGGCGTGCAGCCGGGTGCGGCGTAGCTGCGGCAGGTCGCGGTAGATGGTGTCGTGGACCAGACCGTGGACGAAGCGGACCCGTCCGGGCGCCGGCTCGGTGAGCAGACCGGCGCTCAGCCCGGCTTCCAGCCCGCCCAGGACGGTGCCCTCGTCGGTGCCGGAGGCGTCGACGAGGGTCCGCACGTCCGCCTCCCGCCCCACGGTCGCGGTGAGGCGCAGCACCGACACCGCCGCCGACGGCAGGTGGGCGAGACGCCGACGCAGCACGTCGCGTACGCCCTCGGGCACGTCGGAGGTGGCGACGAGGGTGCCCTCGGCCGCGAGCAACCGGGCCGACTCCCGGACGTAGAAGGGGTTGCCGCCGGTGCGTTCGGCCAGCGCGGCGACGGTCTCCGGATCGACGGTGGTCCGGGCCAGCGCGCCGAGCAGCCGTTCGACCTCCGGCGTCGCCAGTCCGCCCAGCGCTATCCGGTGGGGAGACCGGCGGGCCAGGACGGCCATGGTGTCGGCGAGTCGTTCGGCGTTGTCGGCGGGCCGTAACGCCGCGACGAACAGCACCGCGCCCGTCGTCGTCCCGGTGACGCTGGTCAACAGCAGCAGCGTCTCGGCGTCCGCGGCGTGCAGGTCGTCGAGCACGACGGCGACCGGTCGGCCGACGGCCGCGGCGTCCAACCAGGCGGCCACGGCGCGGTGCAGCCGGAACCGGCCGGCGGTGACGTCCCCGCCGACCTCCCCGTCGCCCTCGTCGAGCAGCGGTGCGAGCGCCGGGGCGAGACCGCCGGGCGGCGCCTGGAGCGCGAGGTCCCGGAGCGCCTCGACCCACGCCCAGGCCGGTGGGGCGCCCTCGACCTCGGGGCAGCGGCCGTGGGCGACCAGCCAGCCGGTGGCGGTCAGGTCCTCGACGAACCGGCTGAGCAGACGCGTCTTGCCCGCGCCGGCCTCACCGCTGACCAGCGCGACGCGCGGGCCACGTGTCCGCGCCTCGGCGGCTGCCTGGCCGAGAGCCGCCAGCTCGGCCTCCCGGCCGACGAACATCTCCTCCGGCTGCTCGGCCTCGACGGCCGTCGTCACGGCGACCGGCGGGAGCAGGTCCAGACGTTGGCCCAGGATCGCCGACTCGACCTCGACCAGCGCCGGGCCGGGATCCAGGCCGAGCTGGTCCACCAGGGTCGCCCGGGCCCGCCGCAGCGCGGCGAGCGCGTCCCCCTGCCGGCCGGTACGCCACAACGCCAACGCCAGCAGCCGCCACGCCTCCTCCCGCAGCGGCACCTCGCGGGTCAGCAGCTCCGCCTCCGGCACCGCCTCGGCGGGGTCACCGCCGCGCGTGGTCACGTCGACCAGCAGCTCCCGGGCGCCCAGTCGCAGCTCCTCCAGCCGCAGCACCTCCGGCTGCGCCCACGGCTCGCCGACGAATTCGGCGTACGCGGGTCCGCGCCACAGGTCGAGCCCGGCGCGGAGCAGCCGACGTGCGCGTTCCGGGTCGGTGGGGCTGACCGCGCGGGCCTCGGCCAGCAGCGACTCGAACCGGCCGGCGTCGACGGCCTCGGCCGGCACCCGTAGGGCGTACCCGGGTGGCACGGTGACCAGGACCCGCGCCGGCGCGCGGCGCTCGCGGGTCGGCTCCACCACACGGCGCAGGTGCGAGACGTACGCCTGGAGCGAGACGATCGCCCGTGGTGGCGCGTCCCCCCGCCACAGCAACTCGATCATCCGACCGACGGAGACGACCTCGCCGCGGGCAGCCAACAGCAGCGCGAGCACGGCGCGCTGACGGGGGCCGCCGAGGTCGGTCGGTCCGCCGGTGTCGACCTCGACCTCGAGCGGTCCGAGCACCCGTAGCAGCATGACTGCGGCAATCCTAGTCAACGGCGTGGGGCGGCCCGCCGTACCCACCGAACCGTCGGCCTCCGCTACGGTGGCGGCACCGTCACGATCCATGGGGGTACGGCTGTGGTGACCACCGCCTTCGACGAGCACGAGCGGCGACGTTGGGCCGGGCGGGCGGCGGCCTTCGACGGCAGTTTCGCGCTGCTGTGCGCGCATCCCGCCGACTCGCTGCTGGACGCCGCGACCGTGGGCGTCGGCACCCGGCTGCTCGACGTGGGCACCGGCTCGGGGACCGTCGCCGGGTTGGCGAGCGCACGCGGCGCCAGCGTGGTGGCGGTCGACGCGGAGCCCAGCATGGTGGACCTGGCGCGCCGTCGGCTCCCGCACGCCGAGCAGGTGTGCCTCGCGGCCCTGCCGCGCCTTCCGTTCGACGCCGGGCGGTTCGACGCGGCGGTGGCGAACTTCGTCATCAACCATGTGGGCGACCCGGCCGCCGCGATCACCGAACTGCGGCGGGTCGTGCGCTCGGCGGGCCGGGTCGCCGTGACGACGTGGCCGCACCCACCGCCACGGGCGCAGCGGCTGTGGGGCGAGGTGTTCGCCGCCGCCGGGGTGGAGCCGGCCGCGCCCGCGCCGACCGTGGACCCGGACCGGAACTTTCCCCGTACCGTCGAAGGGTTGGCCGGTCTGCTCGACGCGGCCGGCCTCGTCGACGTGCGCTGCGAGACGATCACCTGGGTGCACCGCACCGACCCCGAGGCCTGGTGGAGCGGCCCGGCGAACGGCATCAGCGGTCCGGGGCTGTTGATGGAGGCCCAGCCGCCGGCCGTGACAGCTCGCATCCGTGCCGCCTACGACGACCTGACCGCCGCCTACCGGGGGGCGGACGGTCTGCTCGCCCTGCCCACCGCCGCGCTGTTGGCGTCGGCCGCCGTGCCGTAGCACGGGAGCCATGCCCGGGTCGCCACGGTCAGGCCGCGGCGGCCAGGTCGCGCAGCGGGGGCGTCACCGGTAATCGGAAGCCGGCCCGGGCGCGGCCGGGGCGCAGCGCCGTCCGGGCACGGCCGACGGGGGTGGGCACCCCCGGGGCTACGGCCAGCGACGCGACATCCGCGCGCCACGGGGCACCACGGCGGCTCGCGCCGGCCGACGGCACGTCCGCCGGGACCGCGCGCAGTCGGCGGCGGACCGGCGCGCGGTCGACCGGGGGCGTCGGCCCGACCGGTGTGGGCGTCTCCGGCGTGGTGCGGAGCGGTCGGAGAATCCGCGCGGGGTCGGGCGTCGGCGCCGCCAGGGTGGGCACGCGCCGTTGCTGGCCGGTGCGCGGCAGCGTCGCCGGGCCGCTCACGCTGTCGGATGCCGGACCCGCGGCGGCCCGCCGGGTGAGCACGGCGCGCAAAGCGTGGGGAAGACGCTCGGCGGCGACCTGACGCAGCGCCGGGGCGACGAACGCGTACCCGCGGGTGTGGTCGTCGCGCAGCAGTCCGGCGCGGACCAGGGCGCGCAGCAGGGGAGCGGACCGCCCCGGCGTCCAACCCAGCGCCCGGTCGAGGGTCGGTCCGGAGAGCATGCCGGTGAGGGTGCCGGCGGCCATCAGCACCGCCCGGCCGTCACCGCCGAACCGGTCCAGCTCGGCGCCGGTGCTGCGACGTACCGGCTCGGGCAGCGTCGTCGGGTCGCCGCCCGCCGCGATCGAGGTGACGTACGCGGCGGCGTGCCCGGGCCGGCCACCGACCAGCGGCAGCAGCCGGCCGACCAGGTCCACCGGCTGCCCGGCGCGGGTCAGCAGGTGGCGCAGGAGACGGCCGGACTGGACGGCGGCCAACGGTCGGATCGGCACCCGCCGGGCAGGGCTCGGCCGGGTGTCGGCCCACTGCGGCTGGTGCACGGTGAGCACGGCCAGCGGCACGCCACGCACCGTGGCCGCGGTGAACAGGTCGTGCAGGAAGCGACTCACGGCCGGCGCGGCACGGTCCACATCGTCCACGGCCACGACCAGCGGCCGATGGGCGGCCAGCCGCAGCAGGGCGTCGCGGCAGATCGCCGCGGCGGCCTGCGCCTCGGCCGAGGCGTCCGGGCTGGTCAGCAGCCGGTGCAGCGCCGGCACCGCCACCGCGACGCGGTCCGGCGGGTAGAGCGGAGTCAGGGCGTCGGTCAGGCGTGCGCGGACGGCTGCCGGGCCGTCGCCGGGGCGGGTACCGGCCAGGACACGGACCAGTTCGGCGACCGGCGCGAGCACCTGATCGGGGTACGGCGGGCACCCCACCACGCACCAGCGCACCGGCATCCCGTCCACCGTGCGCAGCGTCCGGCTCAGCTCGTGCAGCAGCCGGCTGCGGCCGCTGCCGCTCGGGCCGACGAGGGAGATCCAGCGCGGTTCGCGCGTCCGCAGTGCCGCGCTCACCTGCTCGCCGATGCCGGTCAGTTCGCGGCGACGCCCGATGAGTGGGCCGTCGTGCCGGTCGGCGCCGGGACGGGCCGGACCGGTGGCGTGCCACACGGGCATCGGCGCCAACCGGCCGGCCACCGTCATCGGCGCGAGTTGACGCTGGGCGATCAGGCCGGCGGTGGCCCGCGCGGTGACCGCGCACAACGCGACGCCGCCAGGTGCCGCGTACCCCTGTAGGCGGGCCGCGGTGGTGATCACCGCGCCGCTGGCCACGCCGTGACCGCCGCTCACCGCGTCGCCCAGGTCGACCACCACCTCGCCGGTGGCGATGCCGACGCGCACCCGCAGGATGATGTCGCCGAGGATCGGACGGCGGTCCAGCGCGGCCTGGATCTCCAGACCTGCCCGCACCGCCCGGTACGCGTCGAAGCCGTCGGAGTGCCGCGCCCCGAACAGCGCCATCACCGCGTCGCCGACGTACTTCTCCACCACGCCGTGCCAGCGGCGCAGCACACCGGCGACCTGTTCGAAGTAGGCCCGTTGCAGCGCGCGGACGTCCTCCGGGTCGAGCTGGTCGACGAGCGTGGTGGAGCCGACGATGTCGGCGAAGAGGACGCTGACGGTCCGTCGTTCCTCGGGCACCGGCCAGTGTGGGCGGTCGGTCCGCGGCGTGTCGGTGACGATGGTGATCATGGATGGCGTACCCGACCTTCCCCAGGTGGTGGGCTGACGACCCTCGGAGATTGGCATCCCTGGGCCGACGGGGGATCGGCAGAACGACGTATGTCGGCCACCCGCAACCTTTAGTCGCAATGTCGACGCGAGGAGTACCACAAGCGGCAGATGGCCGTAGAACGGTCGGGGGGCCTGTGATTAGGCTGCGTGCCATGGCCAGCGATGTGGACACCGCACCGCTCGTGGGCCGGACCGAGCTGGTACAGACGGTTCGGTCGGCGCTGCTCGGTGACGTGGCACAGGGACAGACGGCCGCCGTCTTCCTTACCGGCGAGAGCGGCGTGGGCAAGACCCGGATCCTCGGCGAGGTCGGCGTCCGGCTGCGTGAGGCGGGCGCGCTGGTGTTGACCGGCAGTTGCCTGGACATCGGCGACGCCTCCCCACTGCACCCGTTGCTCCAGGCGCTGCGGCGCTTCGACGCCGACCTGACCGCCGCGCAGGCGCGTACCTCCTCGGCCGTACGTGGGCTGTTGCAGGTGTTCGCCGACGAGACCGGCGGCCCGGACGGCGCGGGCACCCTGCTGGAACGGGTCTCCCGGGGTCTGCACCTGATCGCCGAGGGACGGCCGCTGGTGCTGATCCTCGACGACCTGCAGTGGGTCGACCGCAGCACCCGGCAGCTCCTGCTCTACCTGTTGGCCGGTCTGGGTGACCTGCAACTGTCGGTGCTGGCCGCGGTACGCGCCGAATCGTTGCAGGGCGCACACCCGCTGCGTCGGGTGCTGACCGAGCTGCGCCGGCTGCGCACGGTACGGGTGCTCGATCTGTCACCGCTGGACCGTGCCGGCACGGAACAGCTGGCCGCCGCGGTGGTGGGCCGGCCGCTTCCCGTCGAGGCGGCCGAGCAGGTCTGGCAGCGCAGCGGCGGCAACCCGTTCGTCATCGAGGAGCTGGCCCGCGACCTGCGGGACGGGCGGGACGGGCTGTCCGAGACGCTGCGTGAGATCTTCCTCGACCGGGTCGACGCGCTGCCGCAGCACGCGCACGCCGTGGTGCACGCCGTGGCGGCCGGCGTCGAGCCCGTGCAGCACTGGCTGCTGGCCGAGGTGCTGCACCTGCCCGACGGCGAGTTGATCGAGGCCGCGCGGGCCGCGGTCGCACACCGCTTGCTGGTCAGCGCCGACGACGGCTACCGGCTGCGGCACCGACTCGTCGCCGAGGTACTGGCGCACGAGCTGCTGCCCGCCGAACGCTCCGGGCTGCACCGCCGCTACGCCGAGGCGCTCACCGCGGCGCCGGGCGAGCTGCGGCAGGCCCGGTTGGCGCATCACTGGCGGCTGGCCGGCGAGCCGGCCCGGGCGTTGCCCGCCGCGGTGGGCGCCGCGCAGGAGGCCGAGCGGCTGCACGGTTACGCCGAGGCGCACCGCCACTGGACGGCCGCGTTGCAGTTGGCCGGCGACTCCGGCTCGCCGGAGGTGGACCGGGTCGAGCTGCTCGGCAACGCGGCCGAGGCGGCCCACCACTGCGGAGAGCACGCCCGCGCCCTGGCGCTGCTGGAGGAACTGGTCGCGGTGCGCGGTGGCGCGCCGAGCTGCGCGCTGCACATCCGCCGGGCGCGGTACCTCGCCGCCGCGGGCCGCTCCGCGCTCGCCGAGAAGGAGTACGAGCGGGCCCTCGAAGCGGCGGACTGCTCGCCACGGGACCGGGCGGCCGCCGCCGCGCGACTCGCCGAACTGCTCCTGCACCTGGGCCGGTACGCCGACGCGGGCCAGCGCGCCCGGGAGGCGCTGGCGTTGGCCGCCGAGGTTGAGGGGTCCACCACCGAGGTGGTGCTCGCCAGCTCGGCGCTCGGCTTCAGCGACGCGTACCTGGAGGACCCGGACGCCGGGCTGGCGGTCATGCGCCAGGCTCTGGAGACGGCCGAGCGCTCCGGCCAGCCGGAGGACGTGGCCTGCGCGTACCTGCACCTGGCGGAGTTGTTGACCGGGCCGCTGAACATCCTCGAAGAGGGTGTCGTGGTGGCCCGCCGGGGCGCCGAGCGGGTGGCCGAGCTGGGCCTCGGGCGTACCTATGAAACCCGCCTGTTGGCCATCGCCACCAACGGGCTGTTCCGGGTGGGGCAGTGGGCCGAGGCGGAGAAGGTGGTGGCGGCCGCGCTGCGGCACCGACCGTCCGGAGCGGACGCCGTCGAGCTGCTGCTGGCCCGGTGCCGGCTGTCGGTGGGCTACGGCGACATCGCCGCCGCCGACCGGGACCTCGACGCCGTGGCGACGGTGCTGGCCGGCGGCGGCGCCCGGCACGTCATCCCGCTGCTCACGCTGCGCGCCGGGCTGTCGATGTGGGAGGGCCGGCACGACGTGGCCCGGCAGGCCGTGCAGCGGGGCCTGACCGAGAGCCGCTCGGACGACGTGACGATCCTGTCCGCGCTGGTCTGGCACGGGTTGCGCGCCGAGGCGGAGGCGCACGCCAGCCGCACCGTCGACGTGGACCCGACGGCGGTCCGCCGGTTGCGGGACGTGGCCGAGCGGGTGGCGCGCAAGAGCGCGTCGGCGGCCCGACCGGTGCGGTCGGTGGTGGACGGGTTCCTGGCGCTGTGCGCCGCCGAGGTGAGTCGCCTCGACGGCAGCGACCCGGAGCTGTGGGCCGCTTCGGTCGCCGAGTGGGACCGGCGTAACCACCCCTACCCGGCGGCGTACTCACGGTTGCGGCAGGCCGAGGCCCTGCTGGCCCGACGGAGCCGGGTCGCCACCGCGGGCAAGCTGTTGCGCGAGGCGTACCGGGTGGCGCAGGGGTTGGGCGCGGTGCCGCTGACCTCGGAGATCCGGGAGCTGGCCGGGCGGGCCCGGGTGTCCCTTGAGGAGCGGGACAGCGCCGACGGCGCGCGTGCCACCGGGTCGGTCGAGCCGGCCGACGACGAGTTGGCGACTCTCACCGCGCGGGAGCGGGAGGTGCTCGCGCTGGTCGCCGAGGGGTTGACCAACCGGGAGATCGGGCAGCGGCTGTTCATCAGCGAGCGGACCATCGGCGTGCACGTGTCACATATCTTCGACAAACTCCAGGTCCGCACCCGCGTACAGGCCAGCGCGATCCACCTGCGCAACGCGCGCGGCTGACCACACCACTACGTATCCCCGGTGCGCGTGTGCGCCGGGGATACGTCGTTCTACTGATCCCGGCGGCGGTTGCCGGCTGAGAGGCTGTGCCCCGTCGACGGCGTCACGGGGGCGCACCGACCATCATGGAGGAGAGATGACCGAACCGGTCTGGGGGCCCGTGCACCGGGACATCGTCGACCTGCTCGCCGATCACCCGGCGGACGTGCCGGCGGTGGTGGACCATCTCACGAAGCTCCAGGACCTGCTGGTGCGGTTGCCTCCGTTGGAGGCGAGCTGCCCGCTCGCCGACTTCAACAAGTTGTACCTGACGATTACCAGCAGTGTGCTGGACGGCCTGTACGACGACCGTTTCGTCGATCCGGTCTTCCTCTCCCGGCTGGACGTCGAGTTCGCGGCCCGCTACTTCGACGCCCTGCGGCTCTGGACCGACTCGAGCCCGGGCACGCCGAAGGCGTGGTCGTGTCTGTTCTCGCGGATGCGGGGGCCCGACGCCCGCCCGTTGCCGTCGGCGGCGGCCGGTGTGAACGCGCACATCAACTTCGACCTGCCGTTCGCGTTGGTGACGACGTTCGACCACCTCGAGTCGGAGCCGGTGGACGGCACCGACCAGCACCACGACTACCTCCAGATCAACAACATCTTCGCCGACAAGATCCCCGGTCTGCGCCGGGGCTACCTGGAGCGGTGGCAGCTGCTCATCGACATGCTCAACGGCGACATCGACGACTGGTACCAGGGGGAACTGGTCGAGTACACCCGCGATGTCGCGTGGCGCAACGCGCAGAAGATCTGGCGGTGCCGGCACGATCCGGACGCCCGAGAGTGTGAGCGTCTGCGGCTGGACGACAACGCCGCTGCGCTTGGACGGTTGCTGCTCTCGCCCCTCGGGGCGTTCCTGCAGTAGCCGGGACGGGGGGTCCCCGCGCTCCGCCCGTGGGGGTGGCGGAGCGCGGGGGCGCAACCGCCCCGCTCGCTCCACCTACCCGCGCGGTCCGTCGGCATCCGTCGGCGGCGGCCGGGGAGTCGGCCGGTCGGCCCGGGGGGGTGCCGACCGTCCGCCGTCGTCGGCCGGCCCGGGGGGTGTCGGCCGGCGACGGGGGAGCGGCGGCTGCGGTGAATCTGGGGGGTGTCGACCGATGAGTTCCGGGTACGCCCGCGCCATGACCGTCCTGGCCCGGCGTCGTCCCGCTGCCCGACCTCGTCCCGCGCGACCCGGCCCGCTGCGTCCGGGCGGCCCCGTCTCCCGGCCGGCGGCCCGGCCGGGTGCCCGATGACCGACGTACCGACCCGGTTTCCGTTTCGCTTCGACGCGGCGTTCCGTCCGCCGCTGGCGCTGCTGGGGGTCCGCCCGGCGACGGCCTGGGTCGCGGTCGACGACCGGCACCTGGAGATCCGGTACGGGCCGTGGTGGCTGCGCACCGGCCGGGACAACGTGCTCGGCGCCGAGGTCGGCGGGCCGTACCGGTGGTGGCGGGTGTTCGGCCCGCGCCTGTCGCTGGCCGACGGCGGCGTGAGTTTCGGCAGCAGCGCGCAGGCCGGGGTCTGCGTGCGTTTCGGCGTGCCGGTGCCGGCCCTGGCGCCCGGTGCCTGGCTCCGGCACCCGGCTGCCACGGTCACCGTCGCGGAACCGGTGGCCCTGGCTCGGCTCCTCGCCGGAGCGGACCTGCCCTGAGCAGGCCAGCTACCTACCCGGTTCGGCCGCTCGTGCCGTCGGCTGGCACCTACGGTCGGAGCAGGACCTGCGAGGGTGGGACGGGCGATGGCTGACGAGCACCGGGCGAGACCGCGACGCTGGGGCGGACGACGCCACACGCCGACCGGGCCGGACCCGGCCCTGCGCGCGGCCCGCGACCCGGCCCGGCCGCATCCGGGCGGTCGACATGGTGTCGTGGTGCCGGAGCGGGTGGACAGTCCGGTCCGCTCGACGCCGCCGGCCAGCCCGCTGCGGCGGTGGCTCTTCGAGCACCGGGTGCAGCCGCCGGGCCCGGAGACGAGCGAGGGGCAGAACCGCCGGCACGCCTGGTGGCAGGTGATGTGCCTGACCGGCGTGGACTACTTCTCCACCCTGTCGTACCTGCCGGGCATCGCGGCGGTGGCCGCCGGCGCGCTGTCACCGCTGGCGACCCTGCTGATCGTCGCCCTGACCCTGTTCGGCATGTTGCCCATGTACCGGCGGGTCGCCCAGGAGAGCCCGCACGGGCAGGGTTCGGTGGCGATGTTGGAACGCCTGTTGCCGTTCTGGCGGGGCAAGATCTTCGTGCTCGTGCTGCTCGGGTTCGTGGCCACCTCGTGGATCATCACGATCACCCTCTCCTCGGCGGACGCCACCGTGCACCTGCTGGAGAACCCGTACCTGCCGGACGCGCTGCACGGCCCGGCGGTGCCGGTGCTGGTCACCGTGGCGCTGCTGCTCGTCCTCGGCGGGGTGTTCCTGCTCGGCTTCCGGGAGGCCGTGGTGGTCGCCATCCCGTTGGTGGCCGTGTTCCTGGTGCTCAACGCGGTGATCGTGGTGGTCGCGGTGACCCGGATCGTCGGCGATCCGGGCATCGTGTCGGACTGGACGGGGGCGTTGACGGCGGACGGCGGTGGCCCGGGCGGTGTGCTGCTCACCGCCGTGTTGGCCTTCCCGCTGCTGGTCCTGGGGCTGTCCGGCTTCGAGACCGGAGTCAGCATGATGCCCCTGGTGGCGGCCGACGGGCCGGACCGGGAGGCCCGGCTCGCCGCCCGGATCCGGAACACCCGGCGACTGCTCACCACCGCCGCGCTGATCATGTCGGTGTACCTCATCTCGACGACGTTCGTGACCACCACGCTCGTGCCGGCCGCCGAGTTCCGGCCGGGTGGGGCGGCGAACGGGCGGGCGCTGGCCTATCTGGCGCACACCTACCTCGGTGAGGCGTTCGGCACCGTGTACGACCTCAGCAGCGTGCTCATCCTCTGGTTCGCGGGTGCGTCGGCGATGGCCGGGCTGATCAACATCGTGCCCCGTTATCTGCCCTCGTACGGGATGGCCCCGGAGTGGGCGCGCGCCGTACGCCCGGTGGTGATCGTCTACACCGTCGTCAGCGTCGCCATCACCATCGCCTTCCGCGCCGACGTCAACGCCCAGGCCGGCGCGTACGCCACCGGCATCCTGGCGATGATGGTGTCCGGCGCGGTGGCGGTGGCCATCTCGGCGGTCCGGAGCCGCCAGCGTGGCGGCGCCATCGGCTTCACCGTGCTGACACTGGTGCTGGTGTACGCCCTGGTGGAGAACGTCATCGAGAAGCCGGACGGGATCACCATCTCGGCGCTGTTCATCCTCGGCATCATCGCGGTGTCGCTGATCTCGCGGGTCACCCGCACCACCGAGCTGCGCGCCGAACGGATCGAGTTCGACGAGCCGGCCCGACGGTTCATCACCGAGTCGCTGGCCCATGACGGGCAGCTGCACCTGATCGCGAACAAGCGCCAGGGCGGGTCGGTGAAGGAGTACACGGTCAAGGAACGGGCGCAGCGGGGCATGAACCCGGTGCCCGGCGCGTCCGACGTGCTGTTCCTGGAGATCGACGTGGTGGACCCGTCGGGGTTCAGCCAGGTGCTGCGGGTGCACGGGGTCGAGGTGGGGGGTTTTCGGGTGCTGCGGGCCAGCAGCGCGGCCGCGCCGAACGCGATCGCCGCGATCCTGTTGGCGCTGCGGGACGCGACCGGGGTCCGCCCGCACGCGCACTTCGAGTGGTCCGAGGGCAGCCCGATCGCACACCTGCTGCGCTACCTGATCCTCGGCCGGGGGGACACCCCACCGGTGGTGCGGGAGATCATCCGCCGTACCGAGCCGGACCCGCTGCGCCGCCCCGGTATCCACGTCGGCGGGTGAGGACGCGCGCCGTCTGGTACCGAAAAAGATGAATGGCAGCACTATTCACGTTCACACCTCCCTGTCCGTATTGCGGTCATATCGTGACCTCTGGTGGTCGGCGGCACGTCCGGCCCCCCGCGCCCGAATGGGACGCGGACACGGCACGTACGCAGGAAGGCAGGCACCGGATGTCCACGTACCAACCAGGGGACCGCCCAGCTCGACCTCGACGGCGGTCCCGATGGTTCTTAGCCGGCGGGCTCCTGGCGGGGAGCCTGGTGGTGGGCGCCGCCGGAGTGGCCGGCGTCGCCGCCGCCGCCGACCGTGATCTCTCCCTCGGAGTCCTGGGCAGGTTCACCGTCGCCGACCGCGACGACGACCGGCGCTCCGGTGACCGGTCCACCCCCGAGCGCGGCGGGGACGACGCCGAGCGGGCCCGGCCGCAGACACCGGGCACCGGCAAGCGCGGCGTGGTCGAGGTGCCGTGCGACGCGGCGAAGCTGGTGGCGGCGCTGGTGTCCGCCAACGCGGCGGGCGGCGGCGAGCTGCGGCTCGCGCCCCGGTGCCGGTACACGCTGACCGAGGCGTTCCACGAGACCGACCAGTACGACGGCGGGATCCGGGACGCCCGGGAGCAGGCCGACGCCGCGGAGACCCCCGGGGACGCCGACGCCCCGCCGCACAACCCGGCCGACGACACAGCCGGCCTACCGGTGATCTACCAGCCCATCACCATCGACGGCGCCGGCGCGACGATCGCCCGCGACGCCCAGGCCGAGGCGTTCCGCTTCTTCACCGTCCGCGACGGCGGCGAGCTGACCCTGCGCGACGTCGAGCTGCACAACGGCCGCTCGCTCATCGAGGGCGGCAGCGTGCACGTCGTGCACGGCGCGACGGCCGTGGTGGAACGGGTCACCGTCACCCAGAGCACGTCGCTGTCGCCCGAGGGCGGCGGCGGTGGGATCTTCAACGACGGCAACATGGTGGTCACCGACTCCACGTTCATCGGCAACAGCGCCTCCGGCGCCGCGGGCAAGGGCGGGGGCCTGCTCAACGGCGGGGTCTTGACGCTCAAGCGCTCGGAGTTCCACCACAACAGCGCCAACGGCTACGGCGGCGGGCTCGGCAACTACCGGGGCGCGGCCGACGTGGAGAGCACCAGCTTCGCGCAGAACAGCGCCGGACAGGGCGGCGGCCTGGCCAGCTTCTCGGCCCGGACCAAGGTGTACGACACCGAGTTGTTGAACAACACCGCGCAGGTCGGCGGCGGGGCCGCCAACTCGGACGCGGTGCTGGTGATGCGCAAGATGACCATCCGCGGCAACACCTCCACCGTCAACGGCGGCGGCATCTCGACCGTCAAGGGGCTGCTGCCCCTCGACGACAGCGTGGTGGCCGGCAACACCACGCACGGCATCGGGGCTGGCATCTACACCGAGAAGTCCAACCTGCTGGTGCGCGGCAGCGACGTGACCGGTAACGAGGCGGTCGGCGCGACGTCCAAGGGCGGCGGGATCTACGCCACCGCGGGCGCGGTGGCGCTCTACACCAGCAAGGTCACCCACAACGCGGCCACGGTGAAGCCGGGCGGCATCTTCGCCGAACACGCCCAGGTCAAGATCGACGACGAGAGCGTGGTCGTCGAGAACGAGCCGACCAACTGCGAGGGCAGCGCCGTGCCGATCGCGCACTGCTTCCGCTGAGTTCCCGTCCTCCATCCATCCTGAGCGCCCCCGCCCGTCCGGACAGCCGTCCGGGCGGGCGGGCGCGTGTGTCGAGTGCGGCCGCTCAGCCCAGCGCGCGCAGCCGCCCGGACAGGTCGGCGGCGAAGAAGTCGAGGAAGCCGTCGGGGTCCGGACCGGCGTTCTGCAACACGATGTGGTCGAAGCCGGCGTCGACGTACGACCGGACCTTCGCCACGTGCGTCTCGGGGTCGGGGCCGACGGCGAACAGCGCCCGGATGTGCTTCTCCTCGACGTGCGCACTCGCCGCGTCGAAGTTCACCGGGTTCGGCAGTTCGCTCATCACCTTCCACCCGGTGACCATCCACCGGCTCTTCTCCCACACCGCGTCGACCGCCTGTCGTTCGTCGGTGGCCCAGGCCAGCGGCACCTCGGCGTAGCGGGGACCGGATCCGCCGGCGCGCCGGTAGTGCTCGACGATCGAGGCGTCCGGATCGGTGGCGAACAGTCCGTCGCCGAGTTCGGCGGCGAGCCGGGCCGACGCCTCGCCGCTGGCCGCCACGGCGATCACGGGCGGGGTGTCCGGCAGGTCGAAGACCTGGGCGTCCTCCAGGTGCAGGTGTCGCCCCTCGTACGACTGGTAGCCGCCCCGCCAGAGCAGGCGGATGATCTCCAACGCCTCGCGGAGCCGTTCGTGCCGTCCCCGTACGCTGGGAAAGCCCTGCCCCACGACGTGTTCGTTGAGTCGTTCACCGGCGCCGACGCCGAGGGTGAACCGCCCGTCGGAGATCAGCCCCATGGTCGCCGCCGCCTGCGCGATGATCGCCGGGTGGTAGCGCACCGTCGGGCAGGTGACGCCGGTGGCGAGGCGCAGGGTGCTGGTACGCGCCGCGATCGCGCCCAGCACGCTCCAGGTGAAGGACGAGTGGCCCTGCGCCTCCAGCCAGGGGTGGTAGTGGTCGCTCATCTCGACGAAGTCGAAACCGGCCTGCTCGGCCCGGACGGCCTGGCGGATGATCTCCTGCGGCCCGAAACCCTCCGAGGCCAGCTTGTAGCCGATCTGCATTGGCGCGCCCCCGATCCGTCCTCGGCCCTGACGGCAGTCGGTTCCCGACCGCAAGATCGACAAACCAGCCCCATGGGATCTGTCGCTGGCGCCGATCCGGCACCGGTGCCCGAGCCGGTGAGTGGGTGGAAGGTCGAAACCGGTCACGTCTTTGTTGCCGGCGGGGGTCAGGTGTCGAACTTTGGTCCATCTTTAAATCTGCATCTATCGATGCAATTGATCACTGGCTGTTAGTAGCCTGCTGCGGACCGTCCGGTCGAATGTCTCTCGTGCTCAGCAATCGATGGGGAGAACCAGGCGTGCGGAAGAAGAAGTTGTTCATCAGCAGCGCAGTGGCACTATCGGTCAGCGGTCTTCTGCTGGTCGTTCCGCTGAGCGGGGCGAACGCGGCTGACACCAGTCCCGCCGCGAGTAATAAGCCGTCCGGGATGAGTGCACTGTCGCAAACGACAGGGACTCCCGTAACAGTGGTGGCGGGGGCGAACAACATCTCCTTCGCCACCTGCCCAGCGGGCACGATCGTCACCGGAGGAGGCGGACAGACATCCGCGTTCGACATCTTCCTCACCGACTCGTTCGCGTCCGGCAACGGCTGGGCGGTACGCGGCTCCAACCGGGGCACCACGGCTCAAACCCTGACGGCCGTCGTCACCTGTCTCGGCTAGACCGGTTCGCAGACGGGCCCGTTACCCCCGGTGCCGGGGTAACGGGCCCGCTGTCATTCCGGGCTGGCCTGAAATGGTGGTGTCCTAGGACGCTTTAGGGGGTGTGGGCCGGGCCACCGAGCCGGCCCCGGGTGGAGACGAAGTGGTAACTCATGACGGCGAACGCCGGGTCGCGCACGAGTCGACGAAAGGCGGCGAGCTGCTGCGGCGAGAAGCCGGCCGCCAGCAGGTCCGGTTCCAACTGGCGGGAGTTCGTCTCGTAGAGCGACGTGCCGGTCGACCCGCCAGCCCAGCTCTGCGAGTGGGTGACGGTGTCGACGTCGGCCAGGCCGGCGAGGGTCATCTCGGTGTGCACGTCCTGCGCCCACCCCAGGTCGGCGCCGTGGTCCTGGAGCACCCCCATCATGGTGTCCATCACCTGCGCGAACAGCTTCGCCGCGTCGTCGCTCGGCGCGGTCAGCACGCGTACCGGGGTAGTGCAGTCGAACTCCTCGACGACGAGCCAGCCGCCGGGGGCCAGCGCGCCGACGAGGGTACGCAGGACCCGCCGGCGTTCGGGCAGGTGTAGCAGCACCAGACGGGCGTGGATCAGGTCGAACGCGTCCCCGGGCGGGGGATCGGCGCGCACGTCGTGGCGGCGCACGCGCAGGTTGCCGTCGGCCACGAGGTGCGTGGGGTCGATGTCGGTGGCCAGCACGCTGCCGTGCCCGCCGACCGCGCGGGCGATCCGCCGGGCCATCGAGCCGCCACCGGCCCCGACCTCCCAGCAGGTCGACCCGAGACGCAGCACCGGACGGCCCAGGCGGCGCATCGTGATCGGGTCCAGGAAGGACTCCAGCGCCCGCATCTGCGGTACCGCGTCCGGTGCGCCGTTGTCGAAGGTGTACGTCGCCTCGCTGGTCGGGGTCGCCATCAATCGTCTGCCTCTCCGGATGGGTGACTGCGGGGTGTCGGCCCCGCGCAGGGGACCGGGTGACTACGGGATGTCGGCCCGGAGCTGTCGGCTCGCTCCGGTGCCCGGGTGTGTGCGGGTGACGGCGCTGCCGACCATCGCCTCCAGGCGGCCCGGATCCCTGCGCGCCTCGGCGGTCGGCCGGTCGTAGACCACCCGGCCGTACTCCAGCACCGCCACCCGGTCGGCGATCTCGATCGCGTGGCGGAGTTGCTGCTCGACGAGCAGCACGGTCAACCCGTTCGCGGCGAGGTTACCGACGAGGTCGCGGACCCGCGCGGCCAGGTCGGGCGCGAGTCCTTCACAGGGTTCGTCGAGCAGCAGCACCCGGGGCTGGCCGAGCAGCGCGCGGGCGATGGCCAGCATCTGCTGCTCGCCGCCGGAGAGTTCGCACCCGCGGTGGCGCAGCCGTACCGCCAGGCGCGGCAGCAGGTCGAGGATCCGGGCCACCGTCCAGCCCTCGCCGCCAGGTGTCGCGGCCCGCCACGGCGCGGCCGCCAGGACGAGGTGCTCGGCCACCGTCAGCCGGGAGAAGACCCGCCGGCCCTGCGGTACGAGGCCGACGCCGCACTGGGCGATGCGGTGCGGTTGCCGTCCGGCCACGTGGACACCGCCGATCTCGACGCGTCCGCTCGCGGCGCGTACCAGCCCGGCGATGGTGTGCACGAGGGTGCTCTTGCCGGCGCCGTTGCGACCCACCACGGCCTGGATGGTGCCGGGCGGCACCCGCAGATCGACGTCGTGCAGCACGGTCCCCCCGGCGTAGCCGGCGCAGAGCCGCTCCACGTACAGCATCAGGACATCCCGTCGGCGTAGGCCCGCCGCACCAGCGGCGAGGTACGGATCTCGTCCGGTGTGCCGGTGGCCACCGTCCGGCCGTCGCGCAGCACCGTGACGGTGTCGCAGAGGGCGTACACCAGGTCCAGGTGGTGTTCGACCAGCAGCACGGCGATCTGCCGGGGCAGCGCCGCCAGCAGCTCGGCGAGCCGGCCGACCTCGGTGGCGGACAGTCCGGCGGCCGGTTCGTCGAGCAGCAGCAGGCGGGGGCGGCCGGCGAGGGCCATCGCGATCTCCACCTGCCGGCGCTGCCCGTGTGCGAGCTGGCCGGCGGGCACCGTCGCGAGGTCGGACAGGTCGAGCTGGTCGAGCAGCGCGGTCGTGCGCCGTCGGGCGGCCTCCCGGGTTCCAGCGGGCCAGCAACGACGTGGCCGGATCGTTCGGGGCAGCGCGGCGACCTCGATGTTCTGGCTGACGGTGAGGGTCGCGAAGACGGCGGGCCGTTGGTGTGTCCGGTCGATGCCGCGGCGGGCCCGTGCGGCCGGTCCGAGCCGGCTGACGTCGCTGCCGGCGAAACGCACCGTGCCGTGCTGTGGGCGGGTCGTCGCGCCGAGCACGTTGAGCAGGGTCGTCTTGCCGGCCCCGTTGGGCCCGATCAGGGCGTGGCGCTGGCCGTCGTGCACGCACAGGTCGACGTCGGTGAGCGCGGCGAGCGAGCCGTACCGCACGGTGATCTTCTCGGCGCTGAGCAGGCAGGTCATACCCGCAGCTCCGGTCCGCGGGCGGCTGCCGGGGCGGGGCGGTCCAGCGTGGGGACGGGTTGCCGCGACCCGCCGCGTTGCCGGCGGACCCGCGTGACGCCGGTGGGCAGCAGGTAGACCGTCGCCACGAACAGCGCGCCCAGCACCAGCGGCGCGTGACCGGGCAGCACCCCGAACAGCCAGTCGCGGACGGCGATGACGAGGACCGCGCCCACCAGCGCGCCGCCGACCGACGCGGTGCCGCCGATGACGACGCCGAGCAGCAGCAGCGCGGACGTGTCGAAGCCGAAGTCGGCGGGGGAGACGTACTGCTGGGCGACGACGAGCAGGGAACCGGCCGCACCGGCGATCGCCCCGGCCGCGAGGTGCGCGCCGGACAGGTACAGCGGCACCCGGTGCCCGCTGGCCCGCAGCCGCGCCTCGTCGTCGCGCGCGGCCCGCAGCAGCAGCCCGCCGCGGGTGCGCATCAGCAGCAGGACCGCGCCGACCAGCGTCGCCACGACGATGAGGGTGTAGACGTACCGGGCCCGGTCGGAGGCCAGCACCGGCAGTCCCCACAGCGGACGGACCGGGGTGATTCCGGCCAGGCCGTCCGTGCCGCCGGTCACCGACCGCCACCGTCCGAGGACGGTCACGACCAGCTCGCCGATCGCCAGGGTGATCATCAGGACGATGACGCCCCGGGCCGGCACGACCAGCGGCAGCGTCACCGCGGCGAGGGTCGCGCCGGCCAGCGCCGCCACGGCTACCTGCACCACGCCGACGTCGGAGACCTGGCTGCCGAGCACCGCGCTGGCGTACGCGCCGGCGGCGTACGGCGCGGTCTGACCCAGGGTGGGCAGGCCGGCGACGCCGGTGAGCAGCGCCACGCTCACCCCGACCAGGCCCAGTGCGAGGGTCCGGGCGAGGATCGCCGCGGTGTAGTCGTCGACCACCCACGGGGCCAGGACCAGGCCGGCGACGACGAGCGCCGCGACGGTGGCGCGTGCCCGGCGGAGCAGTCCGTCCCTCACGTCGCCGCCCACCGCAGGGCCAGGCCGCGCGCCCGCACCGCGAGCACGGCGGCCATGGCCGCGAACAGCAGGAACGGTGCGGCGGACGGCAGCAACGCCACGCCCAGGGTCTGGATCTCGCCGACTGCGAGGGCCGCCAGCAGGGTGCCCACCATGGACCCGAGCCCACCGAGGACGACGACGACGAGCGACAGCAGCAGTACCGTGTCGGCGGTGTCCGCGCCGGGGCCGATGATGGGCGCGCCGAGCACCCCGGCCGCGCCGGCCAGCGCGCCACCGGCGGCGAGCACGCCGACGCGGATCCGCGCCGGGCTCACGCCCAGGCAGGCGACCATCTCCGGGTCGTCCACGGCCGCGCGGACCAGCATTCCGGCCCGGGTCCGCCGCACGACCAGGTAGAGACCGGCGGCGAGCGCCGCCGCCACCACGATGAAGACCAGCCGGTACGCGGCATAGCGGTGCCCGGCGACCGCCACCGACCCGTCGAGGGCGGCCGGCACCCGTACCTGTGGATCGTCGGGGCCGAAACCGGCGACGAGGAGGCTGCCGCCGGCCAGCGCCACCCCGAAGGTCAACAGCGCCTGGGTGAGGTGGTTGCCGGTGGCGACCGGCGTGAGCAGCCCGGCGAGCAGCACACCGGCCGTCGCGGCGGCCAACACACCGACGCCGAGCGCCAGCGCGAGACTCGCCCAGCCGCCGTCGAGCACCGCCGCGGCGGTGTAGCCGCCGATCGCGTAGAGCATGCCGTGCGCCAGGTTGAGGATGTTGGCGACGCCGAAGCAGAAGACCAGGCCCGCCGCGGCGACGAAGACGAGCAGCCCGTAGGCGACCCCGTCCAGCGCCGGGATGAGGTACGGGTCGATCCGGTTCGGGCCTGCCGCCACGGTGCTCACCGGCCGACGGTCGCGAGGTCACCCACGACGGTGTTGGACAGCGCCCGGCCGTCCTGGCGGACCTGACGCAGGTACCACTTCTGCACGGGCGAGTGGGTGACCGTGGAGAACTGCCACGCGCCGCGCGGGCTGGCGATCTGGCCGAGCTTGCCGATCTGCGCGTTGATGGCCTCCGGTGTCGGGTCGCTGCCGGCGGCCCCGATGGCGCGGTCGAGCACCGCCGCCGCGTCGTACGACGCCAGGGCGTACGTCGTCGGCGACCCGTCGTGCTTGGCCTTCCACGCCGCGACGAAGTTGCGGTTCTCGGCGTTGTCGAGGTCGGGGGAGTAGTTGAGTACGGAGTAGATGTCCCGGGCCGCCTCGCCCTGGGCGTTGAGCACGCCGCCCTCGGTGAGGAACCCGGCCGCGTACAGCGGGACGTCCTTGATCTCGGACTGCGCGTACTGCTTGACGAAGTCGACGGCGGCGCTGCCGGCGTAGAAGGTGTAGACCGCCTGCGCGCCGGAGGCCTTGATCCGGGCGAAGTACGGCGTGAAGTTGGTGGTGGCCGGGAACGGCGTGAAGGTGGTCTTGCCGTCGGGGTTGGCGAGCGTCCCGCCCGCCTTGGTGAACGCGTCGGTGAAGCCGCGCAGCTCGTCCCAGCCGCCCTGGTAGTCCGGGCCGATGGCGTACACCGAGCCCTTGACGTTGTCCTTGACGTGCTGGGCGATCGCGGCGCCCGGCTCGTCGGAGAGGTACGAGGTGTGCCACACCCGGGAGACGTCCTTGATCTCCGGCCGGCCGTTGGAGCCGACGAGCGGGACCTTGGTCTCCTGTAGCAGTGGGTAGACGCCGGCGACCGAGCCGCCGCCGACGATGCCGGTGAGCGCGGCGACGCGGTCCTGCTTGAGGAGCTTGGTCGCCGCCGGGACGGCGGTCGCGGCCCCGTTGCCCTCGTCGGCGACGACGAGGTCGACCTGCCGGCCGCCGAGCTTGCCGTCGTGGGTGTCCAGGTACAGCTCGAAGCCGTCGCGGATCTCCTTGCCGACGGACTGGTACGTCCCGGACAGCGACGCGAGGAGGCCGATCTTGATGGATCCGCCGCCGGTCGTGCCCGGTTCGTCGTCGGCGCAGGCCGTGCTCACGGCCAGCACGAGGGCGAGCAGCGCGGCGCCGACGGCACGGCTGCGCGCAGGGGTATCGAGGGACATGTCGTCTCCAGGGGAAGAGGAGGAGGGGGTCGGTCGGTGGGTCAGCGGCTGCGGGCGAGCGCCGCCCGGGCCGCGGGGGTCAGCGCGTCGCCGATCCGGTTCGCCAGCTCCGTCATCTCGTACGACACCTTGCCCACGTCGCAGTCGGGCGCGGCGAGCACGAGCAGCGAGGCGCCGTCGTTGAAGGCCATCGAGAACATGAAGCCGCCCTCGAGCTGGGTGACGTTGGAGATCACCGCCCCGGCGTCGAAGAAGGCCGCTGCGCCCCGCAGGAGGCTGACCAGGCCACTGCCGGTGGCGGCGAGCTGGTCCGCCCGGTCCGGTGGCAGGTCGCGGGTGGCGGCCACCATCAGGCCGTCACTGGAGATGGCGATCGCATGGCTGACCTCGATCGCGCGCTCGGCGAAGCTGTCCAGCAGCCAGCCGAGGTCCTGGTGGTCGGTCACGTGCTCTCCCTGTCGGTCACGAGTTGCCGAGGTTGATCGGGGTACGCCGCCGGGCCGCCACGCCTCGCGCGTACGCGGCCATCGCGGTGGCGACCTGGGCCGGGTCGCGGTACTCGGAGCGTTGCTGCGGGGCGGGCGGGGTGACGCCGCCGGGCACCAGATGCCGCTGCGGTTGTCGTTTGGGCAGGCCGGTGGTGGTGGTCGTGGCCACCTCGGGCGTCTGCGCCTGGGCGGCGGTCCGCCACGCGTCGTCGGCGGGGCTGGACCACTGGCGACCGTTCGGAGCGTCCACGACGTCGGTATGGAACCAGTGGTTGACCTGTTCGAAGATGAGCAGCTCCTCGGTGGGCGCGTCCGCGGGGTCCACCCGGGACGTCGGGCGGAACACGGGTGCCGCCGGCAGCGGCCGGGGAGCGGGGGCGTGCCCGGCGGTTGGCTCCGCGCCCGGCCGGTACGGGGGCGGGGCGGCGGACGTGCGGGCGGCCCGCCGGGACAGCCGGCCGGGCGCGAGCAGGTACTCCTCCGGCGGCAGCGATCGGATCATGGCCGCGGGCAGGGTCGCCTCGGCGAGGGTGCCGCGCCGGGGGCCACGGCGCAGTTGGACGCTCGCGCCGAGGCGGGCGGCGAGTTGACCCACGACGACCAGGCCCATGGCCCGGACGGCGGCGACGTCGATGGCGGGTGGTCGGGCCAGCAGCTCGTTGAGTTGCTGCAACCGCTGCGGGGGCAGGCCCACGCCCTCGTCGCTGATCTGGACGATGACCCGGTCGCCGAGGCTGCGGCCGCTCACCCAGGTCTCGCTGCCCGGCGGTGAGTACGCCGTCGCGTTGTCCATGAGTTCGGCGAGCAGGTGCACGACCTCGTCGACGGACTTGGCGGCCACCGCGACGTCGCCGTCGACCATGCCGAGCCGGATCCGCGCGTAGTGCTCGATCTGGGACTGGGCGGCCTGGAGCACCTGTTGCAGGGGGACGTCGTGTTGGCGTACCCGGCCGACGCCGACGCCGCCCAGCACGAGGAGGCTGGCGTTGATCCGGCCCATCCGGGTGGCCAGGTTGTCCAGGGCGTAGAGCTGGTGCAGGCGGTCGGGGTCGGTCTCGTCCCGTTCGACCCGGTCGACCTGGGCGAGGACGGCGTCGACGAGCCGTTGTTCGCGTCGGCTGAGGTGGATGAAGATGTCGGCGGTGTTGGCGCGCATGACGGCCTGTTCGGCGGCGGTCCGCACGGCGGCCTGGTGCACCGCGCTGAACGCCTGGCCGAGTTCGCCGATCTCGTCGTCGCTGGACGCCTCCAGGGCCGCCGTGGACTGTTGGCGGGCCAGCTCGTCGGGGTCGACGCTGGCGCTGTCGGGGCGTTGCAGGCGGGCTACCACGGCGGGGAGCTGTTCGAACGCGACGGCGTTGGCCGCGTCGCGCAGTCGTCGTAGCCGGCGGGTGATCTGCCGGGCGACGGCCCAGGTGACCAGGGCGGTCAGCACCAGCGCCAGCAGTACGCCGACGGCCTCGGCCACGGCCCGGCGGCGCTGGTCGGCGTACGCGGCACGCACGTCGTCGAGCACCGCCACGTCGACGCGGCCCCGCAGGTCGGCCAGGCGGGCGACGCGCTGCTGCGTCGTGGTGACCCAGTCGGCGGTCGCCAGGCGCAGCGGCGATCCCGGCTGGGCGCGGTTCACCTCGTCCTGCATCCGTTGCAGGGCGAGCGCCTCCTTGCCGGTGCCGGCCTGCTCCCACCAGAGGCCCCACTCGGCCGGGGCGAGGGCCAGGAAGGACAGGCTGGACTCGGTGTAGCTGGTGCGGGCGGCGGTGATGTCCTGCTGGGTGGCGGGGGTCAGCTCGCCGGCCGCCACCGCCCGCAGGACGGCGACCTGCTGCTGGCCGATCGCCTCGGCGGTCTTCGACAGCGCGGCCGAGGCGCGGATGCCGTCGGCGAGCCGCGCGTTGACGACGCCGTGCGAGACGTTGTCCCGGAAGGTGATGAGGTCGGCGATCGCGATGCGGTAGCTGAACGTCATGGCGGACACCGAGGCGTGTTCCGCCGTACGGACCTGGGTGCGCAGCGGTGCCAGGCCGTCCAGCGCGGCGTCGACGCGGCGCAGGAGCCCGGCGTTGGCGTCGGTGGGCACCCGGTCACGCTGGCGGCGGTAGCGCGCCACGGAGGCGTCGGTGGCGACCATCTCCGCGCCGAAGGCGTCCTGCTGTTCGGCGGCGGCGGTGGTGAGCAGGTCGGCGGCCGCGACCCGTTCGCGTTGCAGCCGGTACGCCAGGTCACCGGCCTCCGCGCCGAGGCGTGCCAGCACCTCCAGGTCGCTGGCGCGGGCCGTCTGGCGGGCGCTCTCGGTCAGCGCGAGGCCGGCGAACCCGATGACGGCGACCAGTGGCGCCGCCACGATGAGGCGCATCCGGCCGGCGATCTTCCAGCCGCGCTGGCGGGTCGGGTAGGGTCTGGCCGCGTGGGACCTCGTGCTCGACGCCAAGATTGACTCCCGCGACTCGTCGATGACGGTCTATCCGCACCTTGCCGAATGCAAGTCCCATTCGGCCGGAACCCGCGCTCGGAGGCCAGACCTCGCGGTGGTACAAACTGGCCGTACCAGCATCTGTACCCAGAGTCAGCGGCCGGTGGCGCGGTGCCTCCGGCCGGTGTGGGACGCGCTCAGCGCTGATCGTCGAGGTGCTCGGACCCGCGCCGTGACGCGGCGTCGTCCGCCTCGGGTCGGCTGCTGAGCACCTGACCGATCAACTCGCGCAGTTCGTCGATGGCGTCCACCACGGCGCCCGGGTCGCGCGCGTCGCGACGACCCCGCTGGCGCGACGCCGGTGGGTCGAGGCGAGCACGGTCCGACGATCGTGGGCCCCGTCGTCCGTCCGCCGCCAACTGCTCGGCCGCGACCTGTGGCCACAGTGCGGCCAGCCGGCCGCCGGTGTCGAGCACGTCGTCGCAGCGGACCGCGAACTCCTGGCTGCCGAAGCGGCGGCCCGCCTCCACCGCCGCGACCGTCTCCCGGCTGAACCGCACCAGGTCCGCCAGGGCCCGCTGGGTCAGGCCCCGCCGTACCCGGCAGGTGCGCAGCTCCCACCGGAACTGTTGGCTGGCCGCGGAGTATGCGGCACTCGGCCCGGGCGTGTGCTCCATGCGCTCACCTTCGGGGCGCCCGCGAATCAGCGGCGGGTGTCAGATCGAGATTGACCGATGGGCTGGACATTCACAGGGGGCAATTCTTAACCCTTGACACGATGGGTGTGAAGACGTGCGCGGCGATGAATTGTCGCGCAATCCGCGAGAGATCCACCGGCCGTGACTCGTCCGCGGGTGCCGGCGGCGTCGCACCGATAGGACTCGGAAGGTGTCGGGCCGGGCGCCGCACCGCACCGCCGTGGCCCGCCTCGTCAGGCGGCCTGTGCCTCGGCCGGGGTTGCTTGCCCAGTGTCGGCGGGCGTGCGGATGTCGATTGTCGCGAGCAGAGCGTGGTGCGCTCGGAATGACACGTTGGGTGCGAAGGAACGGCGATGGTCGGGGGACAGGCTCAGTCCGGGAATGGCCTCGGCGAGGTGGGTGAGAGCGACGTCGGCCTCCAGTCGCGCCAACGCCGCGCCGATGCAGAAATGCGGTCCGTGGCCGAATGACAGGTGGTCGGTGGCGTCGGTGCGGTGCGGGTCGAACCGGTCCGGTCGGGCGAACACCGAGGGGTCCCGGTTGGCCGCCCCGATCATCAGCAGGCACCGCGCGCCCGCCGGGATGGTGACCTCGCCCAGGGTGACGTCCCGACGGGTCACCCGCAGCCAGCCGTCGATGGCGGGCGCGAACCGCAGGGTCTCGGTCACGAAGTCGGGCACGGATCGCGGGTCGTCGACGAGTGCCCGCCACCGGTGCGGGCGGGACAGGGCCGCGTCGAGCGCGTGGGCGAGCAGCCCGGCGGTCGTCTCGTGCCCGGCCACCAGGAGGTTGAAGGCCAGGCTCGCCACCTCCGGCACCGTCAGCACGTCGTCGTCATCGTCGCGGTAGGTCAGGGCGCGGCTGATGAAGTCGTCGCCGTCGGCCCCGCTGTCGAGTCGCTGCCGTACCAGGTCCTGGCAGTAGCGCCAGAAGTCCAGCAGGCCCCGGGCCAGGCGCAGCTGCTCGTCCGGGGTCGGCTGCCCCCAGATGAGGGCCACCTGCCCGTCCGCCCACCGCCGGATCTCCTCGACGTCGGCGTCGGGAACCCCGAGGATGTCCAGGATGACCAGCAGCGGAAGCTCGGTGGTGAACTCGCTGACGAGATCCACCCGCTGGCCCTGCCGGGCGACGAGCCGGGACACCAGGTCCCCGACGCGGCGGCGGACGATCCGGCCGTACTCCGTCTCGGCCCGTTCGGCGGTGTTGGCGAAGGTCGCCCGCAGGGCGCGGCGGGTACGGGGGTGTACCGGAGGGTCGGCGGCGGCCGTGGTCGGCGGTGCGTCGATCTGCGTGATGACGCTCATGGCCGCCGGGCACACCTGGTAGACCGGGGCGAGGGTGAGGGCGTTGGCGAACGTCGTGGCGTCGGCGAGGGCACGCCGGACGTCCGCGTGCCGACCGATCAACCAGAGGCCCAGATCCTCGGCGTACAACGCCCGGCCGGGATCGTCGAGAATGCGCCGCCAGGTGGCGGCCGGGTCGCTGAGATAGGCTCCTGAGTACGGATTCAACTGCATCGAATGCCTCCTGACACACCGCAGGAAATCAGCGGCGCTCGCATTCCGTCCGTCGCGCGAGGCGGGCCGACAATGGTGGGCATCCGCCGCATGCTCCTCACGGTCCGCCGCTCCGATGCGCAAGTCAAGATTGGTGTCTATCTATTTATGGAACGGTCAATTGTGGAATGCACAACCACGTCGGCCGTGGCCGCTTGCATCTTGCAGTCGGGTGCTTGCCCGCCGGTCGTGCCCCGCGCAAGCCGCGTCCGCCGCCCGCCCGGAGAGCGCAGACGCGGTCTCCGTTTCCGGCAACGACCGCCCTGGGCCGCGGGTGACGCCACCGCGCCCGCCGCCGGCCGGGGCACGGTCGGCGACGGGCGCGGTTGGGCCGATCAGGAGTACGGAAGCCGGAGCACCGACTGGTTGCCGATGCCCAGGGTGGTGAGGTTGTTGCCGATCGCCGACCAGACCTCCACCCGGACGGTGCCGTTGCTCAACGTGCCCAACGTGCCGGTGGCCGAGGCCAGGCCGGCGTTCTGGGTGTAGTGCTCGTAGCCGGGGACCGGGTCGGTGGCGAAGTAGCGCCAGGTCTCCGTCCGATCCCAACTGCCGTTGCCGGTCAGGTCGTAGGAGACCCGCACCTGCGTGCCGTTGCCGACGGCCGTACCGGCGTCCAGGAACAGGTCGAACGCGGTCTGCGCCCCGGAGTAGGCGAGGTTCAGGCCGGTCGCCGTGAAGACCTGGGCGTTCGTCGGCGTACCGTCGTGGTTGCCGTTGGCGGCCGCGACCGTGGTCGTGGTCCCGCTGCCGGCGTTGCCCAACCCGCCACCGGCGAGCAGGTACCGCGTCGGCGAGCCCGAACTGGGCGGCGGCGTGGTCGGCGGTGCGGTCGTCGGTGGCGCGGTCGTGGGCGGTGCGGTCGTCGGTGGCGCGCTGGTCGGCGGTACGCCGCCGGAGGCGTTGCCACCGCTCCAGGTGTACGCCCCGGTGGTGGCGGTGCGTCCGGCCCCCACCGTGAGTCGCGTGCCGTTGGAGAACGTGACGGTGATGGGGTTGGCGGTCGGGTTCGACGCCACGTAGGTGCGCGCGCCGTTACGGGAGAAGACCGCGCTGAGCGGGTGGTTGGCGCTGACCGTCGTGTCGACGGTGCCCAGCGCCGCGAGGTTACGGATCCAGTGGAAGGTGTGCGCCCTGCTCTCGCCCTCCTCCGGGGTGTAGCCCGGGTTGGCGCGCAGGTTGGCCAGGGCCGCGTCAGGGTCGCCGAGGGCCTGGAACTGCCACAGGATGTCCTGCCACACTGTAGGCGGCCCGCCGTTGTTGCGGACCAGTTCGGCGTAGTTGGTGCGCACGTACGCCGGGTTGTTGCCGAGGTACAGGTGACCGCCGGTGACCGGCAGCAGGTTGATGCCCTGGATCATCTCGGGGTCGGCGCTGAACCAGGTGGCGTACGCCCCGCCGTCACCCCACACCATGCCGACGGTGGAGTGCCCGAACGCGGCCGGGAAGTTCTGGTCGCTGACGTCGAACCAGTACTCCTGGATCGCGGCGGCCTGCGTCGTGTAGAGGAAGATGCCGGCGTCGCGAACGGCGGTGTCGCCGGTGACCTGTCCCCACTGGATGAGGGCGTTGGCGAAGTTCATCCCCTCCGAGGACGACTCCTGGTTGTTGCCGGAGCCGAACGAGCCGTGCCCGGACGCCCAGTCGTGCCCCGCGTAGATGTCGAAGTCCCGCAGGTACGGAAAGCGGGTGTCGTCGCGACGGTAGTTGTTGGCGTCGCGGATCAGCAGGTCCACCATCCCGCCGTAGCGGCTGCTGGCGGCCCACGACGGGTCGAATTTGGCCAGGGTCGCGGCGGCGGCGATGAAGTAGCCGTAGTGGAAGTGGTGGTCGTTGAGTTCCTGGTCGGAGCCGTACGACGCCGGATAGCCGATCAGGGTGCCCCAGTTGGCGTCGTAGTAGAAGAGCTTGCTGGTCTTGCCCGTGGAAGCGGTGAACCAGTCGGTGAGCGTGGAGCGGATCGCGTTCAGCGCGCTGTCGCGGGTGGTGGTGTCGTTGACCAGGTCGGCGATCTCGGCGATCCGGGCGGCCCGGCCGAGCCCCTTGCCGGTCCAGTACGTGTCGGTGCCGCGCTGGTCCATCGGGTTGCTCCGGGCCGCGGCCAGGTGACCGGTCAGGGTGGACAGGTCCGATCCGCTGCCGTCGCCGACGGCCGGCAACTCCGGCAGGACGCCCTGGAACGTCATGGCGGTACGGAACTGGCTGATCCCGGTGAGGACCTTCATCCGGCCCCGCGCCGACGGGTAGGTCGGCGTGATCGGGGTCGAGCCGGACAGCGACTTCCACTGGTGCGGGTAGAGGCTCACCACGGTCTGCGTGGCGCTGCCCTCGCGGGCGGTGGTGGTGAAGGCGTACGTCGTGCTCAGGCCGTTGGTCGACGGGTCGTAGGAGTAGGAGATCCGGGTGCCGGTGACGTGGGCGTGCGCGTACCGGCCGTAGGTGGTGGCCAGGTCGGCGCGCTCGCTGGCGCTGCCCGTCGGCGGCAGCAGGGCCACCGAGAAGTAGCCGCGACCGGCCAGGGCGGAGGAGATGCGGCCACCGCTGACGGTCCAGCTCGCGCCGCTCGGGGCGTACGCCGCGTAGTCGTGGCCGTTGACCCGGAAGCCGATGGTGGTCCCGCTGTTGGACCACACCTCGGGGGTGCCGGATGTGCCGATCACCGCGTCGCCGCCGCTGGCCTGGAAGTAGGCGAACGGCAGGCCGTGGCCGATGGTGGCGCGTAGGGTGCGGGCACCGTCGCTCCAGTACGGGCTGACCGTCCAGTCGGTCCAGCCGTCCACCTTGACCTGGGACGCGGCGAGCCCGGCCACGCCGACGCGGATGTCCTGCACGTACGGGTAGTGGTACTCGCCGACGCCGGTCGCGGTGCCGCTGATGGCGGGTGTGGAGTTGGCCGAGAAGCCGAGCCCGTCGGTGAACGTGTCGTACGAGGTGGGGTGGGCGTGCAGCGGCTCGCTGAAGGCGCAGTCGGTGCGCTTCCACAGCAGCGAGGACCACCAGTCGTTGGTGGGCACCGCGCCCGAGGGCGCGTTGGCGGTGGCGAACTGCCGGGGGTTGCTGGACATCTGTCCGCAGCCGGTGGGGAGCGCGCCGACCGGGGTGGTGGTGTAGCTGCCGGCGCCGACGGGCGCGGCTTCGGCGGCGCGGGTGACGGGGATCGTGAGGCCACCGACGACCAGGGCCAGGGCGGTGGCGGCGGCCAGCGCCCATCGGCGGTGGGGGACGGGAGGTTTCATGGTGCCTCCATCGCGCGTCCGGGCGCGGACGGTGCCGCCCCGACGCCTTGCGTCTGAATTGTGGAAAACGTCGATCGAGAGAGCGCTCTCTCAGTCGGCACGGTAATCGACCGTCGAGATCCCCGTCAATGTGTCCGTCCGGTTGCGTGCGGATGTCGCGAACTAGCCGACCCCGTCCAGCTCGGCGTGCAGCGCCTCCGGCGCGCGCATCCGCCACGCGTCGGTCACCAGCTCGCTGAGCCGGTCGACGTCGACCGCCGCCAGGCGCAGCAGCACCAGCGGCAGGCCGTCGTACCCGGGTGTGGTGAAGAAGATCTCGGGTTCGCCGAGCAGCAGGGCCTGCTTCTCGGCCTCGTCCCCGACGAACAGCACGGCGATGTCGAGTCGGATCACCCGTGGCCGGCCCGGCACGCGCTCCGGATACGACCAGACGAAACCCTTGTCGGCCACCCGGAAGTCGAAGCCCTCGCTGTCGATCTCGACCGTGTGGGGCAGGGCCAGGGCCAGGCGGCGGACGTCGTCCGCGTCAGCCACCGGGACCCCGCACATCGCGCGCCATCCGCATGCGCAGAGACTACGCATCGGGACCGACAGACTCAGCCGGACAGGTCGACGGCCGCGGCGCCCACGACGACCCGGTCGGTCTCGCGCTGGACGTAACCGATCACCGAGGCCTGGGCCGGGTCGAGGTCCGGCGGCACGGCCAGCTCCACCCGCCCCCGCTCGGCGTGCAGTGGTGTCGACGCGAAGGCGCGAACCACGTTGTCCTGCCGCAGCGTCCGGCCGGCGTTCTCGCCCCGCGCGATCGCGCTGTCCAGCCCACGCTGCACGACCGCCACGTTCACCACCGCGCGCTCCGGCGGCCGCTCGACCCGGTAGTCCAGGACCATCGGCGTGCCGCCTCCGCCGAGCTGCGGGACCGACACCGTCAGAGGCGCGGCGACGGCCGACGCCAGCGCCGACGCGATGGCGCTCGCCGCCCGGCCCCGGTCGGACCCGACGAACTCGACGGTGCCGTTGACGATCATCTGCGGGGTGTAGAGACGTCCGGAGCCGAAGGCGCGGGCGTACGCCTCCTGCCGCGCGGTGTGTGCCGCGTCCGCGAACTGGTCGGGCCAGCCCAGGTCGTCCCAGTAGTCGACGTGGAACCCGAGGGCGAAGACCGGCTCCCCACGCGTGCGGGCGTCCCGCTCGATCTCGATGAGCAGCTCCTCGGCGGGCGGGCAGCTGTTGCAGCCCTGGGAGGTGAACAGCTCGACGACGGCGACACCGCCGCCGGTCGCCGTCGACGGCTGACCCGGCGATGGGTTGGTCATGTCACGTCTCCTCCCCGAGAACTGGTGGCCGCTCTGCGATTCCCGTTACCGCGCCGACGACGCCTGGTCAGCGAGGCCGTCACGGCTCTCGGTGCGCTCCTGTAGCACAAATCCCCCGTTAAGCGTGACGTTGCCACTTACGGGTAAGCAGCCGCCAAGCGGGATCTTCCTCCGATAGCTTGCGAATGAGAGAAAAACTCTCATTCGTCGTGAGTTGCGGCTAAGGAGATCAGTGATGAAGCGCAGCGTAGCGCTAGCGGCGGCCCTCCTGGTGGGTCTGACCAGCGCCGGAACACTTCCCGGCGCCGCCTTCGCGGATGGCGGGCCCGCGGGTGGCCACGATGATCGCGCAGGACACGGGCATCACCGGGACAGCGAGGGCGCGGTCTTCGTCCAGACCAACAAGGCCGAGGGCAACACCATCAAGGTGTACGAGCGCGACGAGGACGGCCAGCTCAGCAAGGCGGGGGAGTACGAGACCGGCGGCCTCGGCGGCTTCACGATCGGCCCGCCGGTCGACGCGCTGGCGTCACAGGGTTCGTTGGTCTACCACCGTGGGCTGCTGTTCGCCGTGAACGCCGGCAGCAACACCGTGACCGTCTTCGACGTCGACGGCACCCGGCTGCACAAGCGGCAGGTGATCTGGTCCGGAGGGCTGCTCCCGGTCAGCGTCGCGGTCCGCGACAACCTCGTCTACGTGCTCAACGCCGGTGGCGAAGGCTCGGTGCAGGGCTTCGAGCTGGACAAGGGGCGTCTGTCGCCGATCCACGGCGCCAACCGCTCGCTCGGCCTGCACAACGGCAACCCGCCCGCGTTCATGACCGCCCCGGCGCAGGTCAAGATCGACCCGGACCGCGAGTTCGTCCTGGTCTCGACCAAGGCGGCCAACGTCATGTTCAGCTACGAGATCGGTCGCCACGGCGAACTGTCCCGCCACCCGGTCATCAGTGACGCCGGGTCCGCGCCGTTCGGCTTCACCTTCGACACCGAGGACTCTGTGCTGGTCACCGAGTCGGGCAGCAACGAGGTCAGCCGGTTCGACCTCGACGAGGACGGCGCCCTCGACCAGGTCGGGCCCTCGGTGCCGAACGGTCAGCAGGCGCCCTGCTGGATCCAGCGGGTCGGCGACTACTTCTACGTCGCGAACGCCGGCAGCTCCACGATCAGCGCGTACCGGGTCGACGACGACGGCAAGCTCGAACTCGTCCACGCCGTTGCCGCCGACACCGGCGGAGGCGCGATCGACATGACCACCAGCGACGGTTTCCTGTACGTGCAGAACGCCGCCGCCGGCAACGTGCAGGGCTACGAGGTGAACGACGACGGTTCCCTTCGCCTCGTCACCACCGTCGAGGGCCTGCCGAAGTTCACCGACGGCATCGGCATGGAGGGCATCGCCGCCTCCTGACGATCGACACGTCGCCGGTCCCGGTCGCTTGCGGCCGGGACCGGCGACGTGTCTCCTTCCGCCGCGGACATGACAACTGTGTGACAAATCGGCCCGGCGGCCGATCGCCGGTTTCGGCGGGGCCGGGCGTGGGGCAACCAGACGTCGCTGACGACAACACATTCGGAAGGGACGGCCCCCGTGGAAATCCAGGGCTTCTTCACCGCGATCATCATCGGCCTGGTCATCGGCGCCCTCGGCCGCCTGGTGGTTCCCGGCAAGCAGAACATCTCGATCGTGCTCACCCTCGCGATCGGCGTGCTCGCCGCGATCCTCGGCACGCTCGTCGCCGGCGCCCTCGGCGTCGACGACACCGCCGGCATCGACTGGATCGAGCTGCTCCTGCAGGTCGTGTTCGCCGCGATCGGGGTGGCCGCCACCGCCGCCGCGCTGGGTCGGCGGCGCCCCTGACGTCCCGCTCCCTCGGGCCCGCAGGCCCCCGCACGCCCGTGGCGACGACCGGTCGCCACGGGCGCTGTGCTTGGATGATCCGGTGGACTTCACCGTGACAGACGTGCCAGCGCGGGAACGGTTCGAGGCGCGCGACGAGGCGGGCACGGTCGCCGGGATCGTCACCTACCAGCTGACCGGCGCCATCATCGCCTACACCCACACCGAGGTCGACCCGGCGTACGAGGGCCGGGGCGTCGGCTCGACCCTGGCGCGCGCCGTCATGGACGACGCGCGCGCCAAGGGCCGCAGCGTGGTGCCGATCTGCCCGTTCCTCGCGGAGTGGCTGGTCAAGCACCCCGAGTACGAGGACATCGTCGTACGGTCGACCCGCAAGGTGAAGTAGCGACGGCTACTGGGTGCGGTGACGTTCGATCGTCTCGGCGATCCGCTTGATCCGGCGGAGTCGGGCGTCCCAGGTCGCGCCGACGGCCGTCAACTGGGCGACCGCGCGGGCCAGTTGCGCCTCGTCGACCCGGTAGTGCCGCTCCCGACCGGCGGGCGCGGAGGAGATCAGGCCCACCCGGTCCAGGACGGCCAGGTGCTTCGAGACGGCCTGGCGGGTGACGGGAAGCCGTTCGCTCAGTGACGTGGCGGTGCCGGGCCCGCCGGTGAGCAGCAGGTCGATCATGCTGCGCCGGATGGGATCCCCGATCGCCGACCAGAGGACGTCGTCGACCGCGGTGGTCATGACGCGGCGACCAGCCGGGCGACGTACGCGCCGAGGGCCGGAACGTAGTGGTTCCATCCGCCGACGTGGTCCTGGTACTGCTTCTCCAGCACCGCGATCTCCCAGCCCATCTCGCGGAAGCCGGTCTCCGTCATGCGGAGCCGGGTCCCCGTCGCGGTGGGAACGAGATCGAAGGTGACCAGCAGCGACTGCCCGCCCCGGTCCGGCTCGGTGAAGCACCACCGGAAGGAGAACCGCCTCGGCGGGTCCACGTCGACGACGGCGAGGTCGACGGTCGTCGTCGCGCCGGTCTCGGCGTCGCGCCACACCAGCTCGCCGGGAGCGCCCGGGCCCGGCTCGAACCGGGCGTCGTCGGGCCACCACTCGCGTACGTGCTCGGGCTGGCTGATGACCTCGAAGACCACCTCGGGTGAGGCGTCGATGTCGATGTCGCGTTCGATCACTCCGTACTCCATGCGTACCACCCTCTCGCAACCTTTGGTTGCGTCACGGTACAACGGCCCGGCGGCAACGTGCAACCTTTCGTTGCATGTTGCGCGGCCGGCGCGGAGTGTGCGCTGACGGTACGGTCCAGGGTGGCCGCCCCGCGCCGTCGTGCCGCCACGTCCCCCCGGGAGACCTGAACGATGACTGCCTCCGTCCTCCGCGCCCTGCACCACGACCGCCCCGCCGGCGACCCGCTCGTCCTGCCGAACGCCTGGGACGCGGGCAGCGCCCGGGTCTTCGCCGACGCCGGCTTCGACGCGCTCGCCACGCCCAGCGCCGGCGTGGCGGCCTCGCTCGGCTACGAGGACGGCTCGACCCCACCCGCCGAGATGTTCGCCGCGGTGGCGAGGATCGTCCGGGCCGTGTCCGTACCGGTCTCCGCCGACGTCGAGGACGGGTACGGGCTGGCCCCCGCCGAACTGGTCGAGCGGCTGCTGGAGGCCGGCGCGGTCGGCTGCAACCTGGAGGACTCCGAGGGGCACGCCACGCTCAAGGACCCGCAGCGGCACGCCGACTGGCTGGCCGAGGTGCGCGCGGCGGCCGGCGACGCGCTCGTCGTCAACGCGCGCGTCGACACGTTCCTGTTCGGCACGGGCGATCCGGCCGACGCGATCGCCCGTGCGAAGCTCTACGTGGCGGCGGGAGCCGACTGCGTGTACCCGCTGCTGGCCCCCACCGAGGTGCTTCCGGTGCTGCGCGAGGGCATCACCGGCCCGATCAACATGGCCGCCGCGCCGAACCGGGAGTCGGTGGCCGAGTTGGCCCGCCACGGCGCCACCCGGATCACGTTCGGCCCGGGCCTGCAGCGGTACGCGATGGCCGCGATCGGCGACCTGGCGGCGAACCTGCGACCCTAGGGTCGGTGGCCCGACCGCAGGCCGCCTGGTTCCGGACCGCGTCAGCCGTTGAAGTCCGTCAGCATGCGGATCCGGTCGAAGCCGCGTTGGGTCGCTGGTGCTCAGGCCGCGTCGACGCGGGCCGCCAGGGCGTCCACGAGCCGGCGGGCCGAGCCGGCCAGGTTCCACCGGCCGGCCAGGTCGAGCAGCCGCTCCGGGTCGGCGGGTGCCGTCGGCAGCGCGGTGGGCAGCTCCGGCAGGGCCACGTCCAGGGCCACCCGGACCACCGTCGGCGCGACGGTGAGGTAGTCGCGGGCGCCCGCCAGCTTGGTGCGCAGGCCCGGCGCGAAGGACGAGTCGGAGTCGTCCAGGGCGGCCAGGATGCCGTCGATGCTGCCGTACCGCTCGATCAACCTTGCGGCGGTCTTCTCGCCGACGCCCGGCACCCCGGGCAGCCCGTCGCTGGGGTCGCCGCGCAGGGCGGCGAAGTCGGCGTACCGGTCCGCCGGCACGCCGTAGCGGGCCCGCACCGCCGCGTCGTCGCAGTCGTCGAGCTTGGCCACGCCGCGCCCGACGTAGAGCAGGCGTACGTCCCGGGCGTCGTCGACGAGCTGGAACAGGTCCCGGTCGCCGGAGACCACCTCGACCGGGCCCGGCTGGGTCACCGACAGGGTGCCGAGCACGTCGTCGGCCTCGTAGCCGTTCGCGCCCACGGCGGTGATGCCGACCGCGTCGAGGACCTCCAGGATCATCGGCACCTGGGGGGAGAGCGTGTCGGGGACGACCTCGCCGCCCTGCGGGGCCACCCGGTGCGCCTTGTACGACGGCAGCAGCTCGACCCGCCACGCCGGCCGCCAGTCGTAGTCCAGCGCGCACACCATCCGGTCGGCGCCCCGACCACGGATGAGCGTGGCGAGCATGTCGAGGAAGCCGCGTACCGCGTTGACGGGCGTACCGTCCTCGGTGCGCGCGGCGGACTCCGGGATGCCGAAGTAGGCCCGGAAGTAGAGGCTGGGTGCGTCGATCAGCAGGATCGGGGATCGGTGTGCCACGCCCGACAGCCTGGCACAGCCCACCGACGATCAGCGGTACGCCCGGCCGGCCGGCGGCGTCAGCGCGGCTCGTCGCGCCGGTAGACGGTGTCACGGCGGGCGAGGTGCTGCACGAGGTAGCTGGTCACCAGCAGCAGGATCGCGGCCACCACCTCCACCCAGGCGGCGACGCCGTCGGCCACGGTCAAGCCGATCACGAGCAGGACCAAGCCGAGGAGGGCGAGGACGCCGGCCCACAGTTGCCGACGACGGCGGGTCGCCGCCCGGTTCGCGTCGTTCGATGCCACGTCCGTCCTCCCCGCCCGGGAGCCACCGTGCGGACGGCCCGATCCCAGGCTATGGCCCCCGCCCCGGTCCTACCGGGGAAACCAGCGTGCGGGCCGGCCCGGGGAGGGCGCAGACTGCCGGTGTGGCGTTCCTTCCCGGCCTGGTGCTGGCCCGCCGGTACCACGACGAGGTGGTCGCGCCGATCCTGCGCGGTCGCCTCCCTGGCCTGCGGTACGCGGCGGGGCTGCTCGACGGTGGCTCGGAGGTGCTCGGCCTGGACACCGCCCGGTCCACCGACCACGACTGGGGTCCTCGGGTGCAGGTGTTCGTCGGGCCGGCCGACGTCGCCGCGATCCCGGGGCTGCGCGCCGTGCTGGATGCCGACCTGCCGACGGAGTTCCTCGGCTGGCCCACGCGTTTCGCCGAGGACGACGGTCGGCTGGGCGTCGCCGACGCGGCCGGGACGCGGCACGGAATCACGATCGACGAGGTGGCCCTGTGGTGGCGTCGACGGCTCGGGTTCGACCCGGTGGCCGGGGTCGGCACGGCGGACTGGCTGGCGTGCCCCACCCAGCGGCTCGCCGAGGTGACGGGCGGCGAGGTCTTCCACGACTCTCTCGACGGGGCGTTGACGGCCCGGCGGGACGCGGTGCGGTGGTATCCGCCGGACGTGTGGCGGTACGTCCTGGCCGCGACGTGGACCCGGGTCGCGCAGGCTGAGCACCTGCCCGGCCGGTGCGCCGAGGCCGGCGACGAATTGGGGAGCCGGATCGTCACCGGGGGCCTCGCCAGGGACCTGCTACGGCTCGGTCTGCTGCTGCGTCGACGCTGGCCGCCGTACGACAAATGGCTCGGCACTTCCTTCGCCGCACTGCCCGACGCGGCCCCGGTGGTCGCGGCGCTGGCCGAGGCGGTCGGCCCGGCCGACTGGACCCGACGCCAGGCCGGTCTGGTCGCGGCGTTGGAGACCATGGCCCGGTGGACCGACGACGCGGGCCTGGCCGAGCCGGTACACGCCCGGGCCATCCCGTTTCACCGCCGGCCGTTCCTGGTGCTGCGTGCCGAGCGCGTCGCCGCCGCGCTCCGCGCCGCCGTGACCGACCCGACCGTGCGCGACCGACCGCTGGTGGGTGCCGTCGACCAGTACGTGCACAGCGTCGACGTGCTCGGCCACGCGGCCAGGGCCCGCCGGGTGGCGGACGGTCTGTGGTCGGACGCGCTCACCGACCAGTGGTGACGACCGGACGCCGGCTCTCGTCGCGGTCGCGGTCGTGGTCGGTGAGGTCGTGCAGGCGCCGGACGGGGGAGAACAGCAGCGCCAGGGGCGCACCGACCAGGGTCGCCGCGAAGACGAACAAGGTGGCGCGCGCGCCGAGCGGGCCGGCCAGCGCGCCGGCGACCAGCCCGCCGACCGGGATCGCGCCCCAGGAGACGAACCGCACGGTCGCCATCACCCGGGAGAGCAGCTCGGGTGGGCTGGCGATCTGCCGGTACGTCCGGGTGGTCACGCTGAGCACGACCGTGCCGAGAGAGAAGACGATGCTCCCGGCGGCGAAGGCGGCGTACGCGGCCCAACCGGTGCCCACGGGAATGGTGCAGCGCGAACTGGGCGCCGCAGACGAGGTTCATCGCCGTCGCGGCCCACATGCACGGCCCGATGACCGGGTGGTACGCGGCGTAGCGCCAGCCCTCACGGATCAGCTCTCCGACCGGCGGCCAGTGCTCGGGGGCGTCGACGCGGCGCGCGGGCAGCGTACGCAGGAGAGCCGCGGAGACGAGGTAGCTGGCCGAGTCGACGAGCAGGGTGGGCACCGCGCCGAGCGCCTGCACCGCGAGCCCGCCGAGGGATGGGCCGCTGAGCAGGGTCGCGGCGTGGGTGGCTGAGGTGAGGCTGTTGCGCGACTGCAACTGTTCGCGCTCGACGATGCTGGGCAGGAAGGTCGAGTTGGCCACGTCGAACAACACGTTGGCGAAGCTGACGACGAGCGCGGTGACCACCAGGTGGGCCACCGTGAGCTGCCCCCACCACCAGGCCAGGGGGATCGACGCGACGGCGACGGCCCGGGCCACGTCCGCACCGACCTGGGCGCCGCGCAGCGGCAGGCGCTGCACGATGACACCGGCGGGTAGGCCGATCACGATCCAGGCGACGTAGCTGGCGGCGGCGATCAGACCCATCTGCCAGGCGGAGGCGTCCAGGACGACCAGCGCGGTCAGCGGCAGGGCCACCGCGCCGACCGCCGACCCGACCAGGCTGGTCGTGCCGGCGGTCCACCAGCGCCAGAACACCCCGGCCCGTTCGTCGACGTGCATGTCGTCGGCCCCCGTTCGTCGCGCCGGTGCGTTCGGTTGCACAGTGCGTTCCAAACTGGAACTGACTATAGTCAGATGAGGACGGAGGGAGGAAGCGGGTGCGACGTGAGGACCTCGCCGACGCGGACTGCGGCATCGCGCAGGCGCTCGGGGTGCTGGGGGACTGGTGGACGTTCCTCATCGTGCGCGACGTCGCGGGCGGCACGACCCGCTTCGACGCGCTCCAGCGTGAGCTGGGCGTCAGCCGACGGGCGTTGACCGAACGCCTGGCCGCGCTGGTGGAGCACGGCGTACTGGAACGTCGCCCGTACTCCGCGCACCCGCCCCGGCACGACTACCTGCTCAGCGCGAGGGGCGAGGGCCTGCTGCCGGTGCTGATCGCCCTACAGGACTGGGGAACGAGGCACCTGATGGGTGACGGGGAACTGACCGCGACCGCCGACGACGCCTCCGCCGAGGCGCGACGGGTGCAGCACCTCGTCGGACGGCGGCTGCCCGAGATCGTCCTGCCCGGGGCGGACGGACGGGCGGTCCCCGTGTCCACGCCGGACGAGTGGTGCGTCCTCTACCTCTTCCCGGGCGCGTACGCGCCGGGCGTGAACGCCTATCCGCCCGGCTGGGCCGACATCCCCGGTGCGCGGGGCTGCACCCTGGAGTCGACCACCTACGCCGACCGGTATCCGCGGTTCCGGGACCTGGGGGTGCGGGTGTACGGCGTCAGTACCCAACGGCCGGACCAGCTCGCCGACTTCACCGCGTACGCCGGCTTGCCGTTTCCGCTGCTGTCCGACCAGGACGGCCGGCTCGCCGCCGGTCTGCTGCTGCCCACCTTCCGGGCCGGCGGGGTGACCCGGTTCAAGCGACTGACGATGTTGGTCGACCCGACGTCGGTGGTGCGGGCGGTGCAGTTCCCGGTCACCGACCCGGCCGGGTCGGTCGACGAGATGCTGGCCCTGGCCCGCGACCGAACGACGATCCCCGGCTGACGCGGGGCGTCAACCGGGGATCGGGCGTACGGGTCGGGTCAGGCCGGGAGCGTCCAGCGCTGGTTGGCGCCGGCGAAGCACTCCCAGATCTGCAGGCGGGTGCCGTCGGCCGAGGTGTTGTCGGTGACGTCCAGGCACTTGTTGGACTGCGGGTTGCGCAGCGTGCCGTTGGACTGCGCCTGCCACACCTGCGCGCCGCTGCCGTTGCAGTCGTAGAGCTGCACCTTCGCGCCGTTCGCCGTGGAGCCGCTGGTGATGTCGGCGCACTTGCCCAGGGCGCGCAGCGTGCCGTCGGTGGCCACGGTCCAGGTCTGCGCGGTGGTGCCGTTGCAGGTGTAGAGCTGTACGGCGGCGCCGTTGGCGGTGCTCGCGGCCGCCACGTCGACGCACTTGCCGCCGAGCCCGGTGATCCGGCCGGTACGGCCCGACGGCGGCGGGGTGGTGCCGCCCATGATGGTGTCGTACATGGCGCTCACCAGCGAGGTGGAGCCGGTGGTGTCCTGCGACAGCTCCCAGTTCATCACGCCGCCGGCGTTGGCCAGGGCCCACTGCGTCTTGCGCTTGACGGTCGGGATGCCGTTGTAGCACTGCTGCGCGCCGCCGGCCGTGGTGCAGTCCCGGTTGGCGTTGGCCGGGTCCAGGGCGACGAGCGCCGAGTACGTGTAGTAGCCGGGGCGGCTGTAGAAGGGGATGCCGAGGACGGCCTTGCTGGCCGGCAGTCCACGGGACTTCCACAGGTTGATGCTGTTGATCGACCAGTCGTAGTTGGAGTGCGGGCTGCCGCCGTCGTACGCCATGATGTTGAGCCAGTCGACCTGGCTGAACACGGCGGTCGGCACGCCGTCGAGGTAGTAGCCCTCGGAGACGACGGCGGCGGTGAGCAGCTTGCCGCGGCTGTGCATCGCGCTGCCGAGCTGGGTCATGAGCTGGGTGTAGTTGTTGGCCGAGGCGCCCGGGTCGGGGTACTCCCAGTCCATGTCGACGCCGTCGAGGTTGTACTGGTTGACGAAGTTGACCAGGTTGTTGACGAACGCCGTCCGGCTGCCGGAGTTGGCCGCGAGGGCTTCGAAGGCCGAGTCGTTGCCGTCGTTCCAGCCGCCGACGGCGATGGAGACCTTGACGTTGTTGGCGTGTGCCTGGGAGACGAGCGAGGAGAGCTTGCTCGGGTTCTCCACGGCGCGCAGGCTGCCGTCGTTGTTGGGCAGCACGAAGGCGTAGTTGATGTGGGTGAGCTTGTTGTACTGGATCGTGTTGACGTTGCCGGCCCACGAGGGCATGTAGCCGACGCTCTTGAAACCGTTCGGCAGCACCACGGCCTGCGCGGCGGTGGGGACGAGGGCGACGGTGGTGGCGGCGGTGGCCAGGGCGAGCAGGCCGGCGCTGACGGCGCGGCGCAGTGGTGAGGACATGGGGGCCTTCCCGTGGGCGGGGGACGACACCCGCCCACGCAGGGTGTCGCGGGCGGGAGGTGCGGGGACGCAGGAACGGGTGGGCCTCGAGGTGGCCAAATCTTAAAGAGTGTTAACTGTCCGAGTCAATCAACGCCGGTGGATTTCCGTCGCGGGACGTACGCGGCTGCCGGCAGTCCCCAAACGACCGTTAAGCTGACGGGGTGGGAACCGACGAGCTGTACCCGCCGGACCGGCTGGTCGCCGCGCAGCGCGCCACCGCCGCTGCCGGCCTGGACGCGCTGCTGCTCACCCCCGGCTCCGACCTGCGCTACCTGACCGGCTACGACGCCCACGCGGGGGAGCGGCTGACCTGCCTGGTGCTGCCCGCCGAGGGCGAGCCCACGCTCGTCGTGCCCCGACTGGAACGCCCGGCCGCCGAGGCGGCGGCCACCACCGGTCTGCGCATCGTCGACCACGCCGACGGCGCTGATCCGTACCCCCTGGTCGTGGCGGCCCTCGACGGCCCGGCGGCGGCGGTCGGGCTCGCCGACCGGATGTGGGCCGAGCAGGTCCTGGCCCTGCGCGCGGCACTGCCCGGCGCCGCGCAGCGGCTCGCCGGGGAGGTGCTGCGCGAGCTGCGGATCCGCAAGTCCCCGGCGGAGATCGCGGCGCTCGCCCAGGCCGGCGCCGCCATCGACGAGGTGCACCTGCGGATGGGCGAGTGGCTGCGACCCGGGCGCACCGAGGTCGAGGTGGCCGTCGACATCGCCGCCGCGATCCGCGCCGCCGGGCACGTCAGCGTCGACTTCGTCATCGTGGCCGCCGGCCCCAACGGGGCGAGCCCGCACCACGGCACCTCGGACCGGCCGATCGGCGTCGGCGAGCCGGTGGTGGTCGACATCGGCGGCACCATGCCGTCGGGCTACCGCTCGGACTGCACCCGCACCTATCTGGCGGGCGGGCCCGCGCCGGCCGAGTTCGTGGAGTACTACGCGGTGCTGCACGCCGCCCAGCGCGCGGCGGTGGCGGCGGTCCGGCCCGGCATCACCGCGGCGGCGGCCGACGCGGCGGCCCGGACGCCCATCACCGCCGCCGGATACGGTGACGCGTTCCTGCACCGCACCGGGCACGGCATCGGCCTGGACGGTCACGAGGAGCCCTACCTGGTGGCCGGGAACGACCGGCCGCTGGAGGCCGGCATGGCGTTCTCCATCGAACCGGGCGTCTACCTGGCGGGCCGGCACGGCGCCCGCATCGAGGACATCGTCGTCTGCACGACAGGCGGCGTGCAACGGCTCAACACCACCCCCACGGAGCTCATCGCGCTATGACTGTCGACCGGATCCTCCCCACCGACGAGGCCCACGACCTGCTGGACCTCGCTACCGAGCTGGCCGACCGCGAGTTGGCGCCCAAGGCCGCCGGCTTCGAGGAACGCGCCGAGTTCCCCCGCGAGGTGCTGCGCACGATCGGCCGCGCCGGCCTGCTCGGCCTGCCGTACGCCGAGGAGCACGGCGGCGCGGCGCAGCCGTACGAGGTGTACCTCCAGGTGCTGGAGATCCTGGCCAGCCGCTGGCTCGCGGTCGCCGAGGCGGTCAGCGTGCACACCCTGAGCTGCTACCCGGTGGCCGCGTTCGGCACCGACGAGCAGCGCAAGCTGCTGCCGGACATGCTCGGCGGCGAGCTGCTCGGCGCGTACTGCCTCTCCGAGCCGCAGGGTGGCTCGGACGCGGCGGCGCTGAGCACCCGGGCGGTCCGTGACGGCGACGCGTACGTCCTCTCCGGCACCAAGGCGTGGATCACCCACGCGCACAGCGCCGACTTCTACAACGTCTTCTGCCGCACCGGCGGACCCGGCCCGAAGGGCATCTCCTGCCTGCTGGCCGACTCCGGTACGGCCGGTATCGCGCCGCAGGCGGCGGAGCGGACCATGGGGCTGCGCTCCTCGCCGGTGGCACAGATCGTCTTCGACGGGGCGCGGGTGCCCGCCGACCGGCTGGTCGGCGGCGAGGGAGCGGGCTTCACCATCGCGATGTCCGCGCTGGACTCGGGCCGGCTCGGCATCGCGGCCTGCGCGGTCGGGCTCGCTCAGGGGGCGCTGGACTACGCCGTCGGCTACGCGCGGGAGCGCCAGCAGTTCGGTCGGTCCATCATCGACTTCCAGGGTCTGGGCTTCCTGCTCGCCGACGCGGCCACCCAGATCTCCGCCGCCCGTGCGTTGACGCTCGCGGCGGCGCGACTGCGCGACGCCGGGCGGCCGTACTCGATCGAGGCGGCGAAGGCGAAGCTGTTCGCCACCGACATGGCGATGCGGGTGACCGCCGACGCCGTGCAGGTGCTCGGCGGTGCCGGCTACGTGGCCGACCACCCGGTCGAGCGGTACATGCGCGAGGCGAAGGTGCTGCAGATCGTGGAGGGCACCAACCAGATCCAGCGGTTGGTGATCTCCCGGGCACTCGCGAAGAGCTGACCAGGCCCCGGGCGGCGCGGCGGGGATCCTCGTCGCCGTCGCGCCGATTTCCCGGTAGGTTGCTCGCCGTGGAGGAGATCGACCGCGCCATCGTCGCCGCCCTGACCGCTGACGGCCGCCTGTCGTACACCGACCTGGCCGAGCGGGTGGGCCTCTCGGTGTCCGCCGTGCACCAGCGGGTGCGGCGGCTGGAGCAACGCGGTGTCGTCAAGGGGTACGCGGCCCGGGTCTCCTTCGAGGCGCTGGACCTGCCGTTGACCGCGTTCGTGGCGATCCGGCCGTTCGACCCGTCCCAGCCGGACGACGCGCCGGAGCGGCTCGCCCACCTGCCCGAGATCGACTCGTGCTACTCGGTGGCGGGGGAGGACTTCTACCTGCTGTTGGTGCGGGTGGCCAGCCCGACGGACCTGGAGCGGGTGTTGCAGGAGATCCGCACCTCGGCGAACGTGACGACCCGGACGACGGTGGTGCTGTCCACGCCGTACGAGAACCGTCCGCCGAAGATCAGTGCCGGGGCGCCTGGTCGGTCGCGGTCCCGGGCGCCGGAGGAGCCGGCTGGTTCCACCGCAGGATGACCTGCCGGCCGTGCTCGTGACCGAGCGCGCTGACCGTCGCGGTGTCCAGCCGCAGTCGTCCGCCGGCCGACGGCGGTAGCCCGATCCAGCGGGCGCCGAGCACCCGCAGGCTGTGCGCGTGGCCGACCAGGGCCACGGTGCCGCGGTCGAGCAACGGGGTGACGCGGGCCAGCACCCGGTCGAGACGCTCGCCCACCTGGGCGGGTGACTCCCCGCCGGGGCAGCCGTCGGTCCAGATGTTCCAGTGCGGGTCGTCGTCGTGGATGTCGACGGTGGTGCGGCCCTCGTACTCGCCGTAGTTCCACTCGCTGAGGTTTTCGTCGACGGCGTCGACGGTGAGCCCGGCGAGCTGCGCGGTGCGCAGCGCCCGGGAGCGGGGGCTGGCCAGGACGGTCGCGAAGCGCCGGCCGGCGAGGAACGCCGCGAGGGTGCGCGCCTGTCGCTCGCCGTCGGGGGTCAGCTCCAGGTCGGTGTACGAGGTGTGCCGCAGGCTGGCGCTCCAGGTGGTCTCGCCGTGCCGGATCAGCAGGAGCTCTCCCATGCGGCCAGTTAACCACCGTGGCGGCATGGCCCGGGCCACCCTCCCTCAACCTATCTTCCTAGGATGCCTTAGCGGGTGTGTGGACCGGCACCACCGGTTTCAGCACCCGAAGACCGGGCAAGCGAGCGGCGACAACCGCCAGACCGAGGAGGCGCGATGAGCTTCACCGAGAAGGCAAAGAACAAGGTCGAGCAGATGGCCGGCGCCGCGAAGGAGCGGGTCGGCGACATGACCAACAACGAGCGGATGCGTGGCGAGGGCGCCAGTGAGCAGACTGACGCGCGCGCCAAGCAGGCCGGTCAGAACATGAAGGACGCGGGCCGCAACGTGAAGGACTCCTTCACCAAGTGACCTGAGTGGTCCACGGGTCCCCGGGTGCGCACGTCACCCGGGGACCCGTGCGTGCGTGGCCGTTAGGGTCGCGGGGTGACCGTGCTGCGTTCCGTGCTGCTGTTCCTGCTGGCTGCCCTGACCGAGATCGGCGGCGCCTGGCTGGTCTGGCAGGGTTGGCGTGAGCAACGCGGCCTGTGGTGGATAGCCGCCGGAGTGGTCGCCCTCGGCTGCTACGGCTTCGTGGCCACGTTCCAGCCGGACGCGAACTTCGGCCGTATCCTGGCCGCGTACGGCGGCGTGTTCGTGGCCGGCTCGCTGGGCTGGGCGATGGTGGTGGATGGTTTCCGCCCGGACCGCTGGGACGTGACAGGCGCACTCCTGTGCCTACTGGGCGTAGCCATCATCATGTACGCCCCCCGCACCCCGTCCCTCTAACCCCCAGCCCACCCGCCCCCACCCGCCGCCCCGCCCCCGCCCCCGCCGATCATGGAGTCGTGGCGGGGACGAAGGCCCCCGCGAGACCCCAAACCAGGCACCACAAGTCCATGATCGACGGGCAGGGGATCACGGAGCACCCCGCCGCGCCGATCTTGCACTTTCTGTGGTGGCGTACGGGGTATCTCGGGCATTCCGACGACCGAAAGTGCAAGATCGGCGGGAGGTGGGCGGGGCGGGGCGGGTGGGCTTCTGCGATGATGCGCGCGTGATGGGACCCTGGCTCCGCTCGGTGCTGGTTGTGGTGGTTCTGCTCGGCGTTGGTGGGTGCGCGGCGTCTCGGGTGCCGCCGCCGGAGCGGCCCACGTTCGTTGGTCCCTCCGTGTCGCCGGCTGCGCCCGTGGGCAGCACCGCCGCGTCGGCGACGGGGGCTCCGACGCCGGGTGTTGCGAGCGTTCCCGGGGCGTCGAGGGTGGGGACCAGGGCGCCGGTGGTCGACCACGGGCCGCGGACCGGCAACCGGGTCGCGTTGACGTTCGACGCGGACATGACCGACGGGATGCTGGCCAATCTGCGCAGTGGCAAGGTGCGGTCGTACGCGAACCTGCGGATCCTCGACCTGCTGGAGCGGGAGCAGGTGCCGGCGACGTTCTTCCTGACCGGCAAGTGGGTGCAGCGGTATCCGGAGGTGACCCGGCGGATCGCCGGCAATCCGCGGTTCGAGGTGGCGAACCACACCTACGGGCACGCCGCGTTCACGGCGGACTGTTACGACCTGCCCCGGCTGCCCGTCGACGAGCTGGCCGCCGACGTGGCGAAGACGTTCGAGGTGATCGCGCCGTACGGGGGTCGGCAGACGCGGTACTTCCGCTTCCCGGGGTTGTGCCACGACGCGGCGGCGTTGGACGCGTTGGCGCCGTTGGGCGTGACGGTGGTGGACGGTGACGTGGTCAGCGGTGATCCGTTCGCGAAGGCGTGGAAGCCGCTGGTGCGGGCCGTGCTGGACCACGTCCGCCCCGGCTCGGTGGTCATCATGCATGTGACCGAGGCGAACGCGGCGATGACCGACGAGGCGTTGCCGCACATCCTGGCCGGGTTGCGGACGCGCGGGTTGACGCCGGCGCCGTTGTCGGAGGTGTTGGCCGGCGGCTGAGCCGGGGCGGTGTGCCTGTCACGGTGGCGGTCGTGCCGGACATGGAGTGGGTGTGAGCTCCGGGGCAGAGTATGACGAGGACCGTTTCCGGCGGGCCTACACCGAGGACTTCGAGGCGTTGCTGGCGTACGCGTTGCGGCGGGTCGCGCAGCCGGAGGACGCGGCGGATGTCGTCGCGGAGACCTTCCTGGTGGCGTGGCGTCGGCGGCGGGACATGCCGGTGGTCGGTGAGGCTCGACTGTGGCTGTACGGGGTGGCCCGGCGGGTGTTGGCGAACCATCACCGTGGCGGTGTTCGTCGGCAGCGGCTCGGTGAGCGGTTACGTCAGCAGATCGCGGTGTCGGTGGTCGATCCGGGCAGTGAGGTGCCGGAGCGGTTGGCTGTTCGGGCGGCGTTGGCGTCGCTCGGGGAGTTGGACCGGGAGGTGTTGATGCTGACCGTGTGGGAGGGGTTGCGGCCGCATGAGGTGGCCGCGGTGCTGGGGGTGCGTCCGGCGGCGGTGCGGACGCGGTTGTCGCGGGCGCGGGCGGCGGTGCGGCGGTTGGTCGGTGACGGGCCGGGGGCTGATGGACATGTGCTTGATGTGCTGACCGCGTCTGCCCGCGAGGAGGACTGATGACCGCAGTGGAGCGTGTGGACGAGCTGGTTCGGGATGCCGATCCGGGTCGGGTGCTGGGGGATGTCGGTGAGGTGAAGCGGGCCCTGCTGGTGGAGATCATGGCCGAGTCGTCGTTCGGTCGGCGGGCGGGGGTGTCTCGGCGGTGGTCGGGGGTGCGTGGTGTGGCGGGGGTGGTGACGGCGGCTGCCGTGCTGGTGAGCGTGTTGTCGGTGTCGATGGTGGTGCGGGGGCGGTCCGAGGGGGGCGGGGTGTCGCCGATCGTGACGGCGGACGCGGGGGTGGTGTATTCGCCGGCGGTGGTGGCGGGTGCGGAGCGCAATCCGCGGTTGTTGATCGACCGGGCGGGGTGGCGGGTGACCAACCTGTCCGGGTTTGCCGAGGAGCAGGGCGGTGTGACGTTCCGCAGGGGTGGGCAGGAGGTGGAGATGACCTGGTATCCGGCCGACGCGTACGCGCTGCGGTATCCGGATCGGCGCGGGGAGGGGCCGGCGCGGTCGGTGCGGGTCGATGGCGGGCCGGCTGAGTTGTTCCAGGGTCTCAACGGGGATTTCACGGTGATGGTGCGTCCGCGCGACGGGGTGTACGTGGAGATGCGGACGTCCGGCGTGTGGTCGCGCAAGGAGGTGGACCGGGTGCTCGCCGCGGTGGTCCGGGTTGATGTGCGGACGTGGTTGGCGATGCTTCCGGCGGAGATGGTGCGGCCGGCGCGGGAGCGGGCGGCGGAGGTGCTGGTCGGTGTTCCGCTGCCGCCGGGGTTCGACGTCGCCGTGTTCGACACTGTCGGGGTGAGCGATTCGTACCAGTTCGGGGTGGCGGTGACGTCCCGGGTGGGTTGCGGGTGGATCGAGCAGTGGCGGCGGGCGCGGGCGGGTGGGGACCAGGACGCGGTGCGGCGGGCCGTCGAGGCGTTGGCGGGCAGTCACGGGTGGCGGGTGCTGCGGGACATGGACGGGGCCGGTGACTGGCCGGAGGTGTTCTGGGGGGTCGCCGACGCGGTGGTGTCCGGGACGTTGCCGGCGGGGTACGTGGCGGCCCTGGGCTGCCGGTGACGGCGACGGCGACACCCCCCCGGCGGGGGGTGTCGCCGTCGGGGGGGTCAGTCGTCGCGGTGGTCGGTCCACCACTGCTGGCCGTCGGCGGGCAGGGTGTCGATGGGGTCGTAGTAGGCGTAGCGCTTGTTGAGCGCTTCGAGGTCGGCGGACTCGATGGAGGTGCGGTAGTTCTTGGTCCAGTAGGAGATGCCGCGTTCGCGGTCGTAGTCGGTGAGCATGTGGACCCAGCGCTTGCCGACGAAGGGGACGTCGCAGACGATCCGGGGGGTGGCGTAGCCGGGTAGGTAGCCCATGATGTCGTGCTGGAGTTGTTGGGCGTGCCAGACCGGGACCCGCCAGTGTTCGGCGTTGGGGATCATGTCGCACATGTAGAAGTAGTACGGCAGGATGCCGGCTTCGCCTTGCAGGGCGAAGCAGAGGTCGAGCAGGTCGGCGTTCGTGGCGTTGACGCCACGCATGAGGACGCCCTGGTTGCGGACGTCGCGTACGCCGACGTCGAGGGCGGTCTGGGCGGCTTTGGCGACCAGTGGGGTCAGCGACTGGGCGTGGTTGACGTGGGTGTGGATGGCGAGGTTGACGCCGCGTCGGGCGGCGGTGCGGGCGACCCGCTCGAGGCCTTCGACGACGTCGGGCTGGAGCCAGTGTTGGGGGAGGCCCATGAGGGCCTTGGTGGCGAGCCGGATGTCGCGGACGGTTTCGATGTCGAGGAGCCGCATGAGGTACGACTCGAGGTTGCGCCAGGGGACGTTGGCGACGTCGCCGCCGGAGACGACGACGTCGCGGACGCCGGGGTGGGCCTTGAGGTAGGCGATGTGGGCGTCGTAGCGGTCGACGGGCTTGAGGGTGAGTTTGAGTTTGTCGACGGCGGGGGTGGAGTTGCCGACGAGGTCCATGCGGGTGCAGTGTCCGCAGTACTGCGGGCAGGTGGAGAGCAGTTCGGCGAGGACCTTGGTGGGGTAGCGGTGGGTGAGGCCTTCGGCGACCCACATGTCGTGCTCGTGGAGGCTGTCGCGGCTGGCGTAGGGGTGTGAGGGCCAGTCGGTGCGCCGGTCGGAGGCGACGGGGATCATGTAGCGGCGGATGGGGTCGGCGAGCAGCGCTTCGGTGGTCATCGCCTCGAACGGCACCATCGTGTTGATCATTTGTGGCGGCACCAGCATGGACATGGTGGCCAGTGCCTGCTGGTCGGCTTCGAGGTCGGCGTAGAAGGTGTCGTCGATGGTGTCGCCGAGGACGGCGCGGAGCTGCTTGATGTTCTTGACGCAGTTGACCCGTTGCCATTGGGCGCTTTCCCACTGGTCGCGGGTGACGTGTCGCCAGCCGGGGAAGCGGGTCCAGTCGGGTTCGACCAGGGGGCGGCGGTGGTATTCGTACGGCTGCCCGGCGGTCGGGGTGGCGACCGGGGCGTGACGGGGTTGGGGGATGGTCTGGGTCACGGCCCCTCCTCGGTGCGGCGGTGGATCTTCGAAGCTCGAAGGCTACTGGAAAATATTCGGCAAAGAAATTAGTCTGCCGTAAGTTTTCCCGTTACGCGAGCCCTGGCCGGGGCTTCGGGCGGCTGCGCAGGGGAGGTTGGCGTGACGTCACCGGTGGGACTGCACCGCGTCGTGCAACCGGCGGGGGTGCTGCCGCAGGCGGCGTGGCGCCTGGACGCGTCGGCGGCGATCGCGCCCAACGAGGTGCGGATCCGGGTGCAGCGGTTGAACCTGGACGCGGCGAGCTTCCGGCAGTTGTCGGAGAAGCACGGCGGGAACGGTGACGCGGTGCGCGCCGAGGTGCTGGAGATCATCTCCACCCGGGGCAAGATGCAGAACCCGGTGACCGGTTCGGGTGGGATGCTGATCGGCACGGTCGAGGAGGCCGGTCGGCGTTCCCCGTTGGGGCTCAAGGCCGGTGAGCGGGTCGCCACGCTGGTGTCGTTGACGCTCACGCCGCTGGTCGTCACCGACGGGTTGGCCCGCTGGGACGGGCGCAGCGAGCAGGTGCCGTGTGACGGGTGGGCGATCCTGTTCGCCCGGTCGATCGCGGCGGTGCTGCCCGAGGACGAGGATCCGCAGCTGTCCCTCGCGGTGCTGGACGTGTGCGGGGCGCCGGCGTTGACGGCGCGGGTGGTGTCGCGGTACGTCGAGGACCGGCGGCGTGCCGGCGATCCGACGCCGGTGCGCGTGGCGGTGATCGGTGGTGCGGGCAAGAGCGGGTCGTTGTCCCTCGCGGCGGCGCGCCGCTCGGGCGCGGCCCGTACCGTCGGTGTGGTTCCGGTGGCGGCCGAGCGGGACGCGCTGACGGCGGCCGGGCTGGCGTCGGTGGTGGCGGTGGCGGACGCGCGGGATCCGGTGGGCCTGTCCACGGCGGTGACCACGGCGTTGGGTGCGCCGGCGGACGTGACGGTGGTCTGCGTGGACGTGCCGGGGTGTGAGCACGGGGCGATCCTGTCGACCGCGGACGGCGGCACGGTGATCTTCTTCTCGATGGCGACGAGCTTCTCGGCGGCGGCGTTGGGCGCGGAGGGGCTGGCGGCGGACGTGACGATGCTGGTGGGCAACGGGTACGTGCCGGGGCACGCGGAGTTGGCGTTGGGGTTGCTGCGCGCCGAGCCGGGGGTGCGCCGGCTTTTCGCGGCGCGGATCGCGGCAGACTGAGGTCATGACGAACCCCTCGACGTTGTACCGCGGCGGCGTGTTGCACTGTCCGGCGGATCCGAGCGCGACCGCGCTGTTGGTGTCCGGTGGGCGGATCACCTGGTTGGGCACGGACGGTGACGCGCCGCCGGCGGACCGGGTGGTGGACCTGGGCGGGGCGCTGGTGACGCCGGCGTTCGTGGACGCGCACGTGCACGCCACGGACACCGGGTTGGCGCTGTCCGGGCTGGAATTGTCCGGGGCGCGTTCGGCGGCGCAGGTGCTGGACGCGGTGGCCGCGTTCGCGGCGGGTCTGCCGGCGGACGCGGTGGTGCTGGGGCACGGCTGGGACGAGTCGGGTTGGTCGGACGTGACGCTGCCGGACGCGGCGGCGTTGGACCGGGCGGCCGGTGGTCGGCGGGTGTATCTGTCGCAGGCGTCGATCCATTCGGCGTTGGTGTCGTCGGCGTTGCTGGCGGCGTGTCCGCAGGTGGTGGACGCGGCCGGTTACGACCCGTCGGGTTGGCTGCGGCGCGATGCGCACCATGTGGTGCGGGCGGCGGCGCAGGGGTCGGTGACGCGGGCGCAGCGGGTGGCGGCGCAGCGGGTGGCGCTCGGGCACGCGGCGTCGCTGGGTATCGCCGCGGTGCACGAGTGCGGCGGTCCGGAGATCTCCGACGAGGAGGATTTCACCGGCCTGCTGGGCATCTCGGGCGCGGGGGTGCCGGAGGTGTACGGGTACTGGGGTGAGTTGGGTGGCGCGGCGCGGGCCCGGGAGTTGGGTGCGGTGGGCGCCGGCGGGGACCTGTTCGCCGACGGGGCGTTGGGGTCGCGCACCGCGCACGTGTCGCAGCCGTACGGCGACGGTGACGGCTGCGGGCACGGGTACCTGACGGTCGAGCAGGTGCGTGATCATCTGGTGGACTGCGCGGCGCACGGCCTGCAGGGCGGGTTCCACGCGATCGGTGACGCGGCGATCGGCACGGTCCTGGACGGGTTCGGGGCGGCGGCGGCGACGCTGGGCGTGGAGCGGCTGCGGGCGGCCCGGCACCGCGTCGAGCACGCCGAGGTCATGAGCCGGCGGATGATCGCGCGGTTCGTGGAGTACGGGATCGTGGCGAGCATGCAGCCGGCGTTCGACCGGTTGTGGGGCGGTGCGGGTCGGATGTACGAGGCACGGTTGGGTCTCGAGCGGTCGTTGGAGTCGAACCCGATGGGCGCGATGCACTCGGTGGGTGTGGCGTTGGCGTTCGGCTCGGACTCGCCGGTGACGCCGTTGGACCCGTGGGGGTCGGTGCGGGCGGCGGCGGCGCATCACAACCCGGCGCAGCGGATGAGTGTGCGGGCGGCGTTCGCCGCGCACACCCGCGGCGGGTGGCGGGCGGTGCACCTGGACGTCGAGGGTGTGCTGGCGCTGGGCGCGCCGGCGACGTTCGCGGTGTGGTCGACGCCGGCCGGTGTCGATCGGGGCCTGCCGGTGCTGCTGGCCGAGGATCCGGATCTGCGGGGCCCGGACGATCCGACGCCGCTGCCGGTGTGTCGGCGGCTGGTGCTGCGCGGTGAGGTCATCTACGAGGAAGGGTCGTCGTGACCGGGAAGCTTGATCTTGATCCGGTGTTGGTGGCGCGGGCGCGGGAGTTGGCGCGTCGGGCCGGGCAGCCGGTGGTCGACCTGGCGCGCAGTCACACGACGGTGTCGGTGGAGCGGGCGGTGCTGCGCCTGGCCGGGGTGACGGGCGCCGATCCGGACGGCATTCCGTGGGTGAACCGGCTCGTCGACGCGGTCGTCGCGGACGTCGGTCTGGGGCACGGGGTGGCGGCGCCGGTGTTCGACGCGCTGGTGCGCGAGGGCAGCACCGACGTGACGTTGCTGGCGCAGAAGGCCGCCGCGGGGTCGGTGCGGTTCGGTGTGCCGTCGGGGCGGGCGGCGACGGCGGCCCGGAGTGCGGCGCGCAAGGCCGTGGGCGCGGGGATCCGGCGGATCGACCGGCGGCGTGCCGAGCGGGACCGGCTCGTGAAGCGGCACGGTGACCCGGCGCAGCGGCCCTGGATCTACCTGATCGTGGCGACCGGGGACATCTACGAGGACATTCCGCAGGCGCAGGCGGCGGCGCGGGCCGGGGCGGACGTGATCGCGGTGATCCGGTCGACGGGCCAGTCGTTGCTGGACTACGTGCCCGAGGGCGCCACCCGGGAGGGTTTCGCCGGGACGTACGCCACGCAGGAGAACTTCCGGCTGATGCGGGCGGCGTTGGACGCGTCGTCGAAGGAGTTGGGCCGCTACGTGCGGTTGACGAACTACGCGTCGGGGTTGTGCATGCCGGAGATGGCGACCCTGGCCGGCCTGGAACGCCTCGACATGATGCTCAACGACTCGATGTACGGGATCCTGTTCCGCGACATCAACCCGGTGCGCACGTTCGTCGACCAGCGGTTCTCCCGGCAGGTGCACGCGCGGGCGGGGATCATCATCAACACCGGTGAGGACAACTACCTGACCACCGCCGACGCCGTCGACGAGGCGCACACGGTGACGGTGTCGCAGCTGCTCAACGAGTTCTTCGCCCACGAGGCGGGCCTGGCGGACTGGCAGTTGGGGCTGGGGCACGCGTTCGAGATCAACCCGGAGGTGCCGGAGTCGTTCCGGCTGGAGTTGGCGCACGCCCTGCTGGCGCGGGAGTTGTTCCCGGACGCGCCGCTGAAGTGGATGCCGCCCACCAAGCACATGACCGGTGACGTGTTCCGGGGCAACCTGCTCGACGGGTTCTTCAACCTGGCGGGGACGCTGACCGGTCAGGGCATCCTGCTGGTGGGGATGATGACCGAGGCGGTGGTGACGCCGTGGCTGTCCGACCGGGACATCGCCCTGCAGAACGTGCGGTACGTCCTCGGCGCGGCCGGTGGGTTGCACGAGGACTTCGTTCCGGCGGCGGGCGGGTTCATCCGTCGCCGCGCCAACCAGGTGCTCGGTGAGGCCCTGGACCTGCTGGAGCGCATCGGGGAGCAGACGCTGCTCACCGCGATCGCCGAGGGCACCTTCGGGATCATGAAGCGGCCCGCGGACCGGGGCAAGGGCCTCGACGGTGTCGCCGCGCACGAGGGCGACTACTACAACCCGGCCACCGAGATCCTGGAGGCGGGTCGTGAGTAAGGCGATCGTTCGGCCGTACGGGGACACCACCGGCGACGGCATGGTGCAGGTGTCGTTCACCCTGCCGGTGCCGCACGACAAGCGGGCCGAGGGCGCGGCGGTGCAGTTGGCCAACAAGATGGGCATCGACCCGGCGATGCTGGTGCACGCCAAACCGATGGGCGACGGGTTCACGTTCTTCGTCGTGTACGGGCGGGTCAACCACCTCGTCGACCTGAACGCGGTGCAGGTGGTGGAGCGGGACTTCCCGCTGCTGTCGGCCAAGGACGTCAACACGGTGGTCAAGCAGCGGCTGCGGCGCAAGCTGTCCGTGGTGGGGGCGTGCATCGGCACCGACGCGCACACCGTGGGCATCGACGCGATCCTCAACGTCAAGGGCATCGCGGGGGAGAAGGGCCTGGAGTACTACCGGGAGCTGAAGGTCACCAACCTGGGTGCGCAGGTCAGCGTCCCGGAGCTGGTCGAGGCGGCCCGGCGCGAGCGGGCCGACGCGGTGCTCGTGTCGCAGGTCGTCACCCAACGCGACGCGCACCTGCACAACACGCGGGAGATGTCAGCGGCGTTCCGGGAGGCCATGCCGGCGGGCAGGCGGCCGCTGCTGATCGTCGGCGGTCCCCGCTTCGACGAGACGATGACCGACGAGTTGGGCGTCGACCGGATCTTCGGTCGGGGCACCACTCCGGGCGAGGTGGCCAGCTACCTGGTGCACGCCCTGATCACGCAACGGAAGGCGAACGCATGAGCGACGACCCGCGGCTGGGGCTGACGGTGACGCACCGGCGGTACGTGCCGTACGCGCACGCGCACTACGCCGGCAACCTCGTCGACGGGGCGTACGCCCTGGGACTGTTCGGTGACGTCGCCACCGAGGTGTGCATCCGTACGGACGGCGACGAGGGCCTGTTCGCCGGGTACTCCGACGTGCGGTTCACCGCGCCGATCCACGCCGGTGACGTGGTGGAGGTGACCGCCCAGGTGTCCCGCGTGGGCAGTCGCAGCCGCACCCTGGAGTTGAGCTGCGCGGTGGTCTGTCGGGGCCGCCCGGACCGTTCCGCGTCCGCCGCCGAGGTCCTCGACCCGCCGATCGTCGCGGTCACGGCGACCGGCACCGTGGTCGTACCCGCGTGACCTTCGCGGTCTGCGCGGACGTCGGCTCCACGTACACCAAGGCGGCCGTGGTGGACCTGGCCGCCGGTGTCCTGGTCGGCGCGGCGGCCGCGCCCACCACGGTGGGCAGCGACGTGCTGCGCGGCCTGGACGCCGCGGTCACGGCGGCCACCGCCGGGCTCGGGCTGCGCGACGTGCCGTGGTACGTCTGCTCGTCCGCCGGTGGTGGGCTGCGACTCGCCGTGATCGGCTACGAGGCCCTCGTCACCGCGCAGGCGGGCCGGCGGGTCGGGTTGTCCGCCGGGGCGCACGTGGTGCACACCGCCGCCGGGCGGCTCGACGCGGCGGCCCTGACCGCGCTGCGGGCGGCCCGCCCGGACGTGGTGCTGCTGGTGGGTGGCACCGACGGCGGCGACGCCGACACGATCCGGCACAACGCGACCCGGCTGGCCCGCGCCCGCTGGCGCACGCCCGTGGTGCTGGCGGGCAACGCCGACGTCCGCGCCGAGCTGACCGCGCTGTTGGCGGACGCCGGGGTGCCGGTGAGCGGCGCGGACAATGTGCTGCCGCGCATCGGGGTCCTCGCGCCGGCGTCGGCGCGGGCGGCGATCCGGGCGGTGTTCCTGCGACACGTCATCGGTGGTAAACGACTGTCCCGGGGCACCCGTTTCGCGCGGCTGGTCCGCGCGGCCACGCCCGACGCGGTCCTGACCGGGGTGGAGGTGCTGGCCGACACCGTCGGCGGTGACCTGGCCGTCGTCGACGTGGGTGGGGCCACCACGGACGTGTACTCGGTGCTCACGCCCGACGAGCGGGCCACCGGGCCGGGCCGGGAGGTCGCCGGCAGCCTGTGGCGTGCCCGCACCGTCGAGGGTGATCTCGGCATGCGGTGGAGCGCCCCGGGCGTGGTGCGCGCCGCCGTCGAGGAGCGGCTGCTCACCGACGCCGGCGACCTCACCGCCGCCGCCGACCGGCGGGCGGCCGACCCGGCGTTCCTGGCCGGCGACGATGCCGAGCGGGCCGTGGACGCGCGGATCGCCACCCTGGCGGCGACGGTGGCGCTGCGCCGGCACGCCCGTGGTGTCGCCACCGGCGAGCGGGCCGGGCGGGACCTGCGGGACGTACGGCTGTTGGTGGGCTCCGGTGGGGCGCTGCGGCACGCGCCGGCCGACGCGTCGGGGCGGGTGCTGGCGGCGGTCCTGGCCGACCACGCGGGCGGGTGGGCGGTGCCGCGCGCCGCCCGCGCCGTCGTGGACGTCGACTACGTGTTGGCCGCCGGTGGGCTGCTCGCCGAGGAGCACCGGGCGGCGGCGCAGGCGCTGCTGCGCCACCATCTGTGCCCGCAGTGAGACACACCGATCCGACACGCCGTGGCGCAACACACGACAGGCCGGGGTGGGTTGACAGGAGGCGGGGTGCAGCACGTACCGTCTTTGAGTCCTACCACGGGAAGCGGCTGTTGTTCGCTTCGTCCCTTCGTCCGCTGGCCGAGCGACATGTTTTCAGCGTCATCGTCGCGGCGGCCAGGTCCAGCGGGCGGGGGTCGGCGGGGCGGCGCGAACCGGCCGCGATTACCGGTGTACGGGCAGGGTGAGGTGCACGGCCAGTAGACAACGGCCCGGCGGGGGCAGCCAGTCAACCGCCTGGTCGGTCCGAAGGTCGGCGTGCCCCATCCTCGCCCCACCGGCCGGGAAGGGCCTGGGAGCATCGGGGCGCGGCGCAAGCCGCGCCCCGATTTCGTGTGTCGCCACCCCCATCAACTCGCCGATCTTGCGGTTCCTGTCGTCGGTTGGGTGGGAGATGTCCCATTCGTCTGCGCAGCAAGTGCAAGATCGCGGAGCAGGGGCGGGGCGAGGGTGGCGGCCGGGTAGCCTTCGGCGGGTGATCGAGGTGAAGCTGCGGTGACGACCCTGGACCGGGACGAGAGTCACGTCCCCACGGTGACCAGTGTGCCGGTCGCCGCCGGTCGGCCGCTGCCGCTGCGCGTGGCCGCGCCGATGGCCGTGGCCGCCGGGTTGGCCCTGCTGCTGGCGTTCCCGCCGTACGGGGTGTGGCCGCTCGCGCCCGTCGGGGTGGCCCTGCTGGCCGCCGCCGCCCACCGGCGACGGTTGCGCGCCGGCGCCGGCCTGGGTTTCCTCACCGGAGTGGCGCTGTTCGCGCCCATGCTGGCCTGGACGAACCTGCACACCGGTTACCTGCCGTGGGTGCTGCTGTCGCTGCTGCAGGCTGGCTACCTGGCGCTGCTCGGCGCCGCCACCGCCTGGGTGTCACCGCTGGCCGACCGGGGGCCCTGGCAGTGGCCGGCGCTGACCGGGCTGCTGTGGGTGGGGCAGGAGGCGCTGCGCGACCGCACCCCGTTCGGCGGTTTCCCGTGGGGTCGTCTCGCGTTCAGCCAGGACGACTCGCCGCTGCTGCGTCTGGCCGCCCTCGGTGGCGCGCCGCTGGTCACCTTCGCCGTGGCCCTCACCGGTGGTCTGCTCGCCGCCGCCGGGTGGCGAGGCTGGGCGGCGCGCCGCGACGCCCGGCACGAGTGGTGGCGGGCGGCGGGCGTGCCGGCCGGCGTCGTCGTGGCGGTGGGCGTGGTGAGCCTGCTGGTGCCCGTCGCCGCTGCGGGCGACGGCAAGAGCGTGACCGTCGCCATCGTGCAGGGCAACGTGCCGCGCCTCGGCCTGGACTTCAACGCCCAGCGCCAAGCCGTGCTCAACAACCACGTCGACGCCACCATCGAGCTGGCCGCCCGGGTCGTCGCCGGCTTCGAGCGGCGACCCGACCTGGTGATCTGGCCGGAGAACTCCAGCGACATCGACCCGCTGCGCAACCCGGCCGCCGGGGCCCGCATCGCCCAGGCCGCCGACGCGATCCGCGCGCCGATCCTGGTCGGCGCGGTGCTGCTCGGCCCCGGCCCCGGGCAGGTCCGCAACGCGGGCATCCTGTGGCGACCCGGCACCGGGGCGGACCTGACGCAGCTCTACACCAAACGGCATCCCGTGCCGTTCGCCGAGTACGTGCCGTTGCGGGACATCGCGCGCCAGGTCAGCGACAAGGTCGACCTGATCCGCAGCGACTTCGTGCCGGGCAGCACCCCGGGCGTGGTACGCGCCGGCCCGGTGACGCTCGGCGACGTGATCTGCTTCGAGGTCGCGTACGACGAGGTGGTCCGTGACACCGTCACCGGCGGCGCGCAGCTGCTGGTGGTGCAGACCAACAACGCCACCTTCAACGAGGCCGAGGCCCGCCAGCAGTTGGCCATGGTGCGGCTGCGGGCCGTCGAACACGGCCGCCCGGCGTTGATGGCCTCCACGGTCGGCGTGTCCGGGTTCGTCGCCCCCGACGGGCGGGTAAGCGATGCCACCGGGTTCAACACCCGGGAGGTCGTGGTGCGGCAGCTACGGCTCGACGACGGGCGTACCCTCGCCACCCGCCTCGGCTGGTGGCCGGAGCTGGCCCTGGCCGGGCTGGCGGTGGCCGCCCTGGTCGGCGCGGGTGTGCTGCGCCGCCGCCAGCGGGTCGTGCCCGGATAGCAGCAGCCGGTACGCCGGCGGGAGCGGAGGAACCGTGATCCAGGCGACCGATACGATCCGGCGTCCCGACGAGGTGCCCGGCGTGGGTCGGGTCCTCGTGGTGATCCCCACCTACAACGAGGCCGACAACGTGGCGGCGATCGTGGGGCGGGTCCGCCGGGCCGCCCCCACCGTGGGCATCCTCATCGCCGACGACAACAGCCCCGACGGCACCGGCGCGATCGCCGACGCCCTCGCCGACGGCGACCCGCACGTGCAGGTGCTGCACCGCAGGGGCAAGGAAGGGCTCGGCGCCGCGTACCTGGCCGGGTTCGGGTGGGCGCGCGAGCGCGGCTACCACGCGGTGGTGGAGATGGACGCCGACGGCTCGCACGCCCCGGAGGACCTGCCGGCGCTGCTGGAGGCCGCCCGGGACGCCGACGTGGTGATCGGGTCGCGGTGGACCAGCGGGGCGCGGGTGGTGAACTGGCCGCTGCGGCGGCTGCTGCTGTCGCGCGGCGGCAACCTGTACGCGCGTCTCGCGCTGGGCATGCCCGTCTCGGACGCCACCGGCGGCTACCGGGTGTACCGGACGAGCGCCCTGGACGCCATCGACCTGGAGTCGGTGACCTCGCAGGGCTACTCGTTCCAGGTGGAGCTGTCGCGGCTGGCGCACCGCGCCGGGGTGCGGATCGTGGAGGTGCCGATCACGTTCGCCGAGCGGGAGCGCGGCGACAGCAAGATGAGTCCGCGCATCGTCGCCGAGGCGTTGTGGCGGATCACCGCGTGGGGTGTGCAGGACCGGCGGCAGGCGGTACGCCGCAGTCTGCACGGCACCCCCACCGGTCAGGTGCGGTGGCCGTGAGCGCGGCCGTGTCATGCTGGATGGGCGGTTCGTGTCGGGCCGCGGGATGGCGATGAGGTGAGATGCGCCGAGGACTGAGGTTCATACCGCTGGCCCTGCTGGTGGCGGTGGTGCTGGAGCTTGCGGTGTTCGTCGTCGTGGGCCGGGCGGTGGGGTTCGGCGCGGCGGTGTTGCTGGTGTTCGCCGCGTCCCTGCTGGGGCTCGTGCTGTTGCGCCGCGAGGGGATGCGCGCCTGGCGGGGGTTCCGCACCGCCGCGCGGGCCGGGCAGCCGCCGGGACGGCAGGTGACCGACGGCCTTGTCGGGTTGGCCGGCGCGCTGCTGCTGGCGATACCCGGCCTGGTCAGCGGCCTGATCGGGTTGTTGCTGATGGTGCCGCCGGTGCGCCGGTTGGCCCGCGCCGGGGTGCAACGCGCCGCCGAGCGGCGGGTGTCGTCGATGGTCGCCGGTGACCTGTTCGGGCCGCGTACGGTCAGGGTGCGTCAGGGTGCGCCGCAGCCGCCGCCCCAGCCGGAGCAGCCGGTGGTCGTCGACGGTGGCCGGGCCATCGAGGGTGAGATCGTCGAGCCGCGTCACCACTGAGCCCACGCACACGACGGCGCCCCCGGGAAACCCCGGGGGCGCCGTGTCGTGCGGGTGCGGCTCAGGCGCGGCCGCGGCGGGTACGAACCTCCTGGAGCCGCTCGGCGAGGATGTCCTCGAGCTCGGCGATCGAACGCCGCTCCAGCAGCATGTCCCAGTGGGTACGCGGCGGCTTGGCCTTCTTCTGCTCCGGCTCGCTGCCGTCGACGAGTCGGGCGACGCTGCCGTCGAACTTGCATTCCCAGGTCGTCGGGACCTCGGCGTCGACGGCGAACGGCACCTCGAACTGGTGGCCCTTGGCGCAGAGGTACTCGCGGGTCTGACGCGGCGCGAGCTCCGTGTTGCGGTCGGATTCGTAGCTGACCGCGCCCAGCCGGCTTCCGCGCAGCATACGCTCGCCCATGATCGACTTCCCCTCGTTCGTGGTGCTGGTCTTCTGGGTGTAACGGCGCGTTCCCGTCGCCCCATTCCCGCCCGAGGGCGTGAGGCGTCCACGGGTGGGCCGGGACCAAGGGTAGCCGGCCACGACCGGGACGCCACGGCGGTGGCGTGTCGTGACCGCCACCGGGGGATGTTAGAGCGTGCGAGGACTATGACACACGCCCTAACCGCCCGGACGCGGTCAAGGTTGCGGCGGCGTCGCATCCGGGTGGGAAGCGCCCGCGGCGGGAGCGGCCGCACCGAGGCGGGCCAGCGCCAGCGCCAGGTCGCTGACCTGGTCACCGAGCTGCGCCACACGCCGCTGGGCCACGTCCCGGTCGGCCTCGGCGGCCTCCAGCCGTACCGTCAGGGCGGTGAGCCGGCCCTCGGCGGTGGCCGCGGCCTGCCGGGCGGCGGTCAGCTCGGCGGTGAGCGTGTCGCGCTGCCCGGTCGCGGCGGTCAACTCCGCGCGGAGCCGGGCGGCCAGCTCGGCGGCCTCCTGCCGGGCGCCGTCGGCCTCGGCGGCCATGGCCTGGGCGCGGTCACGGGCCCGTTCGGCCTGTTCCCGGGCCCGGGCGGCGTCCGCGGCCTCGGCGCGGGTCCGCGCGGCGTCGGCACGGGCCTGGTCGATCTGACGGCGTACGTCCTGCGCCTCGGCCTGCCACCGCGCGGCCCGCTCGCCCGCGTCGGCGGCGTCCCGGGTGGCCCGTTCGGCGTCGGCGCGCGCCGCGTCCCGCTCGACGGTCACGTCGATCGCGCGCTGGCGTTCGGTGTCGCGTTCGGCCCGCAGGTCCCGGACCTCGGCGCGGGCCTGGTCGCGGTCACGTTCGGCCTGCGCGCGCAGCGCCTCGGCGGCGCTGACGTCGTGGCGGGCCTGGTCCCGGGCGGCCTCGGCGCGCTGGGCGCGCTCGTCGGCCGCGTCGGCGCGGTGCCCGGCGGCCTCGGCGCGCCGTACGGCGTCGTCCGCCTCGGCGCGGGCCGTGCGGGCCTGTTCGCGGGCGCGTGCCGCGTCGGCCGAGGCGGTCTCGGCGTCGTCGCGGGCCTCGTCGCGTTCGGTCTGCGCGGCAGCGACCTCGGTGGCGGCCTCCGCGCGGGCCTGGGCGAGCTGCCGCTGCACGCCCACCGGCGACAGTTCGGCGTGCAGCGCCTCGGTCAACGTCTCGACGATCTGGTCGAGCCGGTCCACCGCCTCCCAGGTGCGGGCCACCTGCCCGGGCAGGCCGGGGGCGTTGCGGTGGCGCATCCGGCTGTTGCGCGAGGCGCGTTGGCAGGCGCCGTCGTTGTCGCGGCAGTAACGGAACGGGCGGCCCGCGCCCACACGCTGTGGAACCGGCGCTCCACAGTGGGCGCACGGGCGGGTTTCGGCGGAGGTGAGCGGGGCGTCCATCGAGGGCGAAGTCTAGTGCCGGCCGCTCAGGTCGCCGCTCGGGCCGTGGCGTCGAGGGTGTAGCGGCGTTGCAGCAGCACCGCGGCGAGCATCGCCGCCGCCGGCAGCAGCCCGAAGCCGTAGCGGACGGCCGCGAGCGCCGCGTCCGGCTGCGCCGGTGACTCACCGGCGGTCGACGCCACGAAACCGCCTGCTGCCAGGCACAGGGCGTACGCGTAGGGGCCCAGGGCCGCGCCGGTCGCCTCGGTGGCCGTCCACACCCCGGTGTAGGTGCCCGCTCCGGTGGTGCCGGCGGCGCGGATCACGTCCGGCAGCATCGAGAACGGCAGCAGTTGCATGCCGGCGAACGCCACCCCGAGCACCGCCACCGCGCCGACCAGCACCGGCAGGCCGGCCGGGCGGCCCACCGCCAGCACCAGCGACCCGGCCGCGAAGGCGCCCTGCGCGCCGAGCAGCGCCCGCTGCTTGCCGATCCGGCGGGCCAGCGCCAGCCAGGCGGGGGTGACCAGCAGCGCCGGGGCGACGAACGCGGCCACCAGCACCGTGGTCAGGGCGGGGGCGCGCAGTTCGTACTCCGCGTAGTAGGGCACCCCGGCCAGGACCAGGTGGGTGGTGGTGGACATGGCGAGGTAGGCGGCGACCAGCGGGCGGAACTGCTTGTCGCGCAGGGCGGTGCGCAGCGCCCGCCACCCGCCGTGACTCGGCGCCGTGCTGTCCGAGGCGACGCCGCGCAGCCGGGCGATGCCGGCCACGCCGACGAGCATGGCGGCCAGCATCCCGACGGCCAGGACCACGCCCATCCGCTGGTAACCGCCCCGGGTCGCGGCGTCGCCGCCGCTCAGCAGCGGGGCCAGCAGGCCGGAGGCCAGGATGCCGAGGGTCAGCACGACCATCCGGAACGCCATCAGCCGGGTGCGTTCGTCGTAGCCGATGCGTAGGTCGGCCGGGGTGGCCAGGTAGGGGACCTGGTAGGCGGCGAAGAGCAGGTTGCCGGCGACGAAGGCCACCGCCACCCAGGCGGCGGCCGGCGCGCCGGTCAGGCCGCCGGGCACCGCGAACAGCGCGGCGAACGCGACCGGCAGGGCGCAGCCGAGCAGCAGCAGCCGTCGCCGGTCACCCCGGCGGGCCTGTTCGACGTCGGCGCGGTGCCCGACCCACGGGTGCAGCAGCACGTCGGCGATCTTCGGCAGCAGCAGCGCCAGGCCGGCCAGCCACGGCCCGACGGCCAGCACGTCGGTGAGGAAGTAGAGCAGCAGCAGGCCGGGTACGGTCACCCAGATGCCCATACCGAGCGAGCCCGCGGCGAACCCGGCCAGGGGGCCGCGGGGCAGCGTCGCGTCGGTGGCGGCCGGGGGCCGCCGGTCGAGCCCGGTCATCGCCGCACCCTTCCCACAATCCAACAGTTGCTGGATTCTAGGGGCAGAATGGCGGCCATGACCATGCCCCGACGCCGTCCGGGTCGACCTCGGCGCGACGAGAGAAGACCGACCCGCGAGGTGGTGCTCACCGCCGCGACCGCGCTCTTCGCCGAGCGGGGCTTCGACGCCGTCGGGCTGCGGGAGGTCGCGGCCGCCGCCGGGGTCGACGTCGCCACGGTCGCCCACCACACGGGTACGAAGGCGGCGCTCTACGAGGCGTGTTTCGCGCGGGTGTTCGCCGTGGAGCGGCAGGTCCTCACCGAGGCCGCCGAGCGGGCCCGCACGGCCCTCGACGCGGGCCCGGACGCGGCGCGGCGGGCGTTGCACGACCTGGTCGACGTGTTCGTGGACTTCCTGCAGGACCACCCGGAGACCACCGCGCTGTGGCTGCGCCGCTGGTTGGAGCCGCAGCGGCACGCCGAGTTGGACGAGCGCTACGCCGCGCCGCTCTACCGGCTGGTGGCGGACCTGCTGACCGCCGCCGCGGCGGCCGGCGCGCTGGCCGAGCCGACCCCACACGTCACCGTACGCAGCCTGGTCTGGGCCACCCACGGACACGTCGTGGCGTTGGCCGCGGGCGTGCCGGCGGCCCGGGAACGCCGCGAGTTCCGGGCGTTCGTGCACCGCTTGCTCACCGCGCTGTACGGACCGACGGGTTGACGGGCCGCCGCCGCCCGACGATTATCCATCGGACGTTGGATTAGGGCGGGGGAGCGGCGATGCGGGCAGAACCCAGGGTTGCGGTCATCGGCGCGGGCGCGGCCGGTCTCGCCGCCGTCAAGGCGCTGCGCGACGCCGCCGTCCCCGTGGTCTGCTTCGAGGCCACCGACCAGGTCGGTGGCCTCTGGGTGTACGGGGCGCCGGACTCGCCCGCGTACCGCACGCTGCACCTGAACACCAGCCGGGGCCGTACCGAGTTCGCCGACCACCCGATGCCCGCCGACTGGCCCGACTACCCGGACCACACCCGGGTCGCCGGCTACCTGGCCGACTACGCCGACCGGTTCGGGCTGCGCGACGCCATCCGGCTGCGGCACACCGTCGAGCGGGTCACCCGTCGGGCGGACGGCACGTGGACGGTCACGGCCAGCGGGCCGGACGGGCCGGTCGAGGTCACCGTCGAGGCCGTGGTCGTCGCCAACGGCCACAACCGGGTGCCCCGCCTGCCCGACCCGCCGTACCCCGGCACCAGCACCGCCGAGCAGATCCACAGCCACGACTACCGCGGCCCCGAGCAGTTGGCCGGCCGGCGCGTCCTGGTCGTCGGTGGCGGCAACTCGGCGATGGACATCGCGGTGGACGCCTCGTACGCCGCGCAGCGGACCCTGTTGTCGTTGCGCCGGGGCGTCTGGGTGGTACCGAAGTACCTGCTGGGTCGCCCCTCGGACACCCTCAACGGGGCGCTGGCCCGCCGGCTGCCGTGGCGGCTGCGCCAGCGGATCACCCAGACCATGCTCGCCGCCGCCGTGGGCAACCCCGCCCGCTACGGGCTCCCCGCGCCGACGCACGGCTTCCTGCAGGACCATCCGACGCTCTCGGACGGCCTGCTGTCCCGGCTCACCCACGGCGACGTCGAGGCCCGCCCCGGTGTCGCCGCCCTCGACGGCGACCGGGTCGAGTTCACCGACGGCCGCGCCGACCAGGTCGACCTGATCGTGTGGTGCACCGGCTACCGGGTGGAGATCGGGTTCCTGCCGGCCGAGCTGCTGGGCGGCGGGGCCGACACCCTGGCGCTGTACCGGCACGTGTTCCACCCCGAGGCCCCCGGCCTGACGTTCGTCGGACTGATGCAGTCCACCGGCTCCGCGTTCCCGCTGGTCGAGGCGCAGGCCAAGCTGGTCGCCGCGCAGCTCGCCGGCCGGTACGCCCTGCCCGATCCGGACCGGCAGCGGGCCGCCTGCCGGGCCGAGCTGCGGGCGGCGACGGCCCGGTGGGGGCACCGTCGCCCGGCGATGCGGGTGGACTTCGACGGGTACCTGGCCGAGTTGACCCGGGAACTGAAGACCGGAGCACGCCGGTGACGGCGCTGGCCGGCCGGCGGGTTCTCCTCACCGGCGCGAGCGGCACCTTCGGCCGACACCTCGGTGCCGCGCTGACCGCCGGCGGGGCCCGGGTGGTGGGGCTCGACCTGCGCGCCCGCGAGGACGACGACGTGCCGGTGCTCGGCTGCGACCTGACCGACCCGGCCGCCGTCCCCGCTGTGGTGCGGGAGGCCGTCACCCGGCTCGGCGGGCTCGACCTGCTGATCAACAACGCCGGGGTGGGTGGTCCCGCACCGGCGGAGCTGCCACCGGACGAGGTGGTCCGCCAGCAGTTGGAGGTCAACCTGCTGGCCGCCTGGCGCACCACCGCCGCCGCGCTGCCGGCCCTGCTCGACGCGCGCGGGCGGGTGATCTTCGTGGCGAGCCGGATGGCGGTGCTGCCGCTGCCCCTGGCCGCCGCGTACGGGGTCAGTAAACGGGCCCTCGTCGCGTACGCCGACGCGCTGCGCCACGAGGTGGGCACCCACGTCGGCGTGAGCGTCGTCTACCCCAGCATGGTCGCCTCACCGATCCACGACAGCACCGCCGAGGCGGGCCTGTCGCTGCGCGGAGTGTCCCGACCGGAGCCCGTCGAGGGTGTCGTCGCCGCGATCCTGCGCGCCGCCACCGCCCGGCGGGCACCCCGGGACGTGGCGACCACCCGACGCGGCCGGCTGGAGATGGCCGTCGGCCGGCACGCACCCGCGCTGGCCGACCGGATGGTCCGCCGTACCCTCGCGGCGCGGCTCGCCGCCGGCGACCTGGACGCCGCGCCGCTGGCCGCCGGGATGGTCCGCCGCCACCGGGGGCGGTGAGGACAAACCGGATCAGGGTACGGCGACGGCGGCGCGGGAACGGTCGGCGGCGATACGGACGGCCAACGCGGCGAGGGCCGTACCGGTCACCCACCGCTGGACGCGCAGCCACATCGGCCGGCGGGCGAAGAACCCGGCCAGCGCCCCCGCGCTGAGCACGATCAGCGCGTTGACGCTGAGCGCGACGGCGATCTGGGTCAGGCCGAGCAGCAGGCTCTGCGCCGCCACCTGCCCCCGCGCGGGCTCGACGAACTGCGGTAGCAGCGACACGTACAAAATGGCGATCTTCGGGTTGAGCAGGTTGGTGACCAGGCCCATGGTGAACAGCCGCCATGGCCGGTCTGGTGGCAGCGGCGTGGGCGTGAACGGAGACCCGCCGCCCGGGCGCACCGTGCGCCACGCCAGCCACAGCAGGTAGCCCGCGCCGGCCAGTTTCACCACCATGTACAGCGCCGGGACCAGGACGAACACGGCGGCCAGACCGGCCACGGCCGTGGCCAGGTAGACGCCGAAGCCGGCGGCCACCCCGAGCAGCGAGAGCAAGCCTGCCCGGCGGCCCTGGGCCACCGACCGGGAGACCAGGTAGACCATGTTCGGGCCGGGCGTGAGCACGAGACCCAACGCCACCAGCGCGATACCCAGCAGCGCACCCGCATCGACCATGACATCGCCCCCGTTCGCCGTCGCCCCGATCGACGGTAGGCTGGCCGGCGACCGGTGACCCAGAGCCACCTGCGAGGCGGTGGCCTGCCGCGATGCGCGCGGGAATGGTCGCCGGCCCGCCCGTGCTGACCTGTTGCGGGCTGTGTCGCCGGTCGGAGGCGGCACGTTACGGTGGCCGGAGGAGGTGCCGCAGGGTGACCGAGGCATGGGACGCGGCCGTGGAGGCGCAGATCCGGGGCGCCGCGCAGCGCGGCGAGTTCGACAACCTGCCCGGCATGGGCAAGCCCATCCCCGGGCGGGGGATGCCGTACGACGAGTCGTGGTGGATCAAGAATTTCCTGGAGCGCGAGAAGCTGCCCAGTGACCTGCTGCTGCCCACCCCGCTGCAACTGCGTCGACGCATCGAGCAGGTCCCCGACGAGGTCCGCGACCTGCCCACCGAACAGGCCGTACGGGCCTTCGTGGGGCAGCTCAACGCGCAGGTCGTGGCCTGGCTGCGCAACCCCGACGGGCCCCGGGTCGTGGTCCGGCCGGTGAACGTCGACGAGGTGGTCGCTAGCTGGCGGGCCGAACGCGCCCGTCGGCAGGTGACCGCCGCCGCCACCGAGCCGGCCACCGTCGTCGCCCCGGCCCGCCGAACCCGCCGGGGTTGGTGGCTGCGCTGGCGCCGCCGGCGCTGACGCCCCGCTGCCCCGAACAGGTCCGTACGGTCCCGAACACCCGCTTTCGGCCTCGTCCGCTGCGCCGACGCTACGGTCGGCACCGGGCGGCCTGACGGCAGGCGCGGGATACGGGGGCGACGTGAGCGAGCGCGCCGCGACGTACGCCGAGGTGTTCGCGGTACGCGAGTATCGCCACCTGTTCGGCGCGTACCTGCTGTCCCTGGCGGGCGACCAGCTCACGGCCGTCACGGTGGCGTACCTCGTCTACGACGGCACCGGATCGGCGGCGCTGGCGGCCGCCGCGTACGCCAGTTCCTACCTGGCGTGGCTCGTCGGCGGTCCGCTGCTGTCCGGCCTGGCCGACCGGTATCCCCGGCGGCGTGTCCTGATCGTGTGTGACCTGGCCCGCGCGGCCCTCGTTCCGGTGGCGGCGCTGCCGGACGTGCCCGCGCCGGCCCTGGTGGCGATGCTCTTCGCGGTCAACCTGATGCGGCCACCGTTCGTGGCCGCGCGGGCGGCGTTGCTGCCTGACGTGCTCGACGGCGACCGGTACGCGGTGGCCAACGGGGTGGACAACATCTGCGCCCAGGTCGTGCAGGTGCTCGGCTTCGCCGTCGGCGGGAGCCTGGTGGCGCTGCTGTCGCTGCGGGGCGCGCTGCTGGTGGACGCCGGCACGTTCCTCGTCTCCGCCCTGCTGATCGCGCGCGGCGTCCAAGCCCGCCCGACACCCCCGGCGCCGCTGGACCGGGTCCACGCCGGTCGCCTGGACGGACTGCGGGTACTCGCCGCCGACCCCCGGCTGCGCGCCTACGTGCTCGTCCTCTGGACGGCCAGCGCGTTCACCTACGCCGCCGAAGGGCTGATGGCGCCCCTGGCCCGGCAGTACGGCGGGAACGCCGCCACGGTGGGAGTGCTGCTGGCCGCCGCGCCGACGGGTATGGCGCTCGGCGGGGTCGCCCTGACCCGGTTCTGCCCACCGGCGGTCCGACCGCGGCTGATCCTGCCCCTGGCCGCGCTCTCCACCGGCGTGCTGACGGCCGCGTGGCTCGTTCCGCCGCTGTGGGTGCTGCTCCTGCTGTTGGCGGTGGCCGGGGCCGCGAGCGCGTTCGCCGTCCCGCTGAACGCCCTGTTCGGCCGGGCGGTGCCGGCGGTGTACCGGGGCCGCGCGTTCGGCGTCGCCGTCACCGGCCTCAGTGGCCTGCAGGGGACGGCGATGGTGCTGGCGGGACTGGCCGCCGACCGGTGGGCGGCCACCACGGTGGTCGGGTTCAGCGGACTGTCGGGCGTGGTGGCAGTGCTCGCGCTCGGTCCACTCTGGAGACGTGCGGCCCGGTCGACGCCGTTCGGGGGCCGGTTCGTACAGACTCGAACGACTCCGAACGCCGAGAGCCCTTCCGCCGAGGTGGGCGGCGGTCGACGCTGAGGGCGTCGGGTGGACACGGGGCCGCCCTCAGGGGGAAGGAGAAGCGCATGCGTGGCGTTCGCGAGCGTGGCATCAGCTGGACCTGACCGTGACCCGGCACGCCGCCGGCATCCCCGCGGGCGCTGACGGCGTTCCACAGAGCAGGCGCGGGTGATGCGCTGATCGTCGGTCCCTCGACCAGCGCATCACCCGCCCGACCCGGCGGGCGATCAGTCCAGCGCGGCCTGCCACCGCCAGGACGTCCGCCGCGCCCGGCCCGGCAGCTCGCCCCGGCCGGTCATCCACAGCAGCACGTCGGGCGCGTCGCCGGGTGGGGCGTCCGGGAAGAGACGCCGCAACACCAGCGCGCTCAGGTGGTGCGGCGGCTGCCACGGCACGCCGAGGCCGAGGGTGATGTCGTGGGTGTGCAGCACCGTCTCGGCCACCCCCATCGCGGCGAACCCGGCCGGGTCACAGGGACCCCAGTGCCAGGCCCGCGCGGTCGGCTCGGCGGACTCGACGGCGACCGCGAGCAGCCCGGCGCAGGCACGCACCACGTCGAGCACCCGCGCCGGGCCCGCCGTGGGGGAGACCCGCAGGTCGTACGGCAGGTAGCTGTCCTGCGCCAGGCCGGTGACCTGACCCGCGTACCCGAGCAGGTCGTGCGCGACGTGCGCGGCGGTCGTCCAACAGCTCCACGTCACCGAGCCGGCCGGCACCGACCAGTCGCGGTCACGGTGCGGGTGCAGCACCCGGGTCATCTCGTCGGCGGCCGCCCGGACATCGGCGCCGGTCACCACGGACATGCGTACGTCGATGCGTGCAAGAATCCATCCTCGTGATCGGGGGAGGCGGACACCATGTTGCCCAACCTGGTAGTCGACACGACCGTACTGCCGCCGGCGGACCGGTTCGAGTTCTGGTACGCCCTGGTGGCCCAGGAGACGGGGCCCGTGCACATCACCAGCGCCCGGCTGGACGACTTCGTCGCGTACGTCCAGGCCATCGACCTCGGCCGGATCCGGTTGGCCTCGCTGCGGTACCCCTCGTTGGACGCCACCCGACCCGCGGGCCTGGTCCGCCGGCAGGAAGCGGACATCTACCAGCTCACGCTGCCCCTGACCGGGCGCAGCACCCTGGTTCAGGATCGCACCGAGACGGCACTCGTCGCCGCCAGTCACTTCACCCTGCTGGACACGGCCCGTCCGCACATCGCCCGGCACCGGGCGGACGGCCCGGGTCTCGCCACGACGATCACCGTGCAGATCCCGTACGCGGCGCTGCCGTTGCCGCCGGATCGCGTGCGGCGTCTGCTGGCCACACCGATGCCGTCACGTCTCGGCGTCGCCGGGCTCCTGGCCCACCACCTGCGCAGCATCGCGGCGCACCCGGAGCAGTACGCGTCGGACCAGGCCGAGATGCTGGGCGGCATGGCGTTGGACCTGCTCGCCGCGATGCTCGCGCAGCGCCTCGACATCGAGGGCGTGCTGGCGCCGGAGACACGGCAGACCGCGCTGCGCGCCCGCGTCGTCGACTTCATCGACCGCCACCTCGGCAGCGCCGAACTCAACCCGCGCAGCGTCGCCGCCGCCCACCACATCTCCCTGCGTTCCCTGCACCGCCTGTTCGAAGGCGAGTCGACGACACCTGCCGAGCTCATCCGGGCCAAGCGTCTGGAGCGGTGCCGACGGGACCTGGGCAACCCGGTGCACGCGCGACAGCCGGTGCACCTCATCGCCGCCCGCTGGGGATTCCCGGACAAGGCGCACTTCAGCCGTCTCTTTCGCGCCCGCTACGGACGTGCACCGCAGGCGTACCGGGCGGCCCACACGGCGCCGGACCGCTGAGCCGGCAGCCGCTACCGCCGCCGGTGCTCGGTCGGGTCGTCCGCGTCGAAGTCCCGTACGGCGGCGCGGATCATCTCGCCGTACGGGTCGTCCGGTAGCTGGTCGAGGTGCTCCCGGGCTCGGTCGAGGTGCTCCCGAGCCGGGCCGGGACTGCCCAGTCGCCGGTGGCAGTCCGCGAGGTTGAGGTGCAGCGACGGCAGGAGCGCCCGGACGTCGAGTGAGGGCAGGTGGCGTCGGGCGCGTTCGTCGGTCACCTCGGACACCGCCGCCAGGGCACGTTCGTCCCACCGCAGCTCCGCGTCGAGGCTGTCCTGAAGGTCGGCGAGGTGGTGGGCCAGGGTGCAGCGGTGCAGTGCGTCACGGGTGGGGTCGAGCTCGTCCCACAGCGCGCTGAGCAGGTCGCGGGCCTCGGCGGTGTTGCCGGTCTGGCCGAGCTGCACCGCCTCGACGATGCGGGTCATGGTCGGGTCGGGAGCCATCTGGTCGGTCATGTCGCCGATGCTCGGGCCTCGAGCAGGTCGAGGGTCAAACCACGGCGACACCACGGATAGTCCGCAATTTTCAGTGATCGGTATTAATCTTGCAAGCCTCAGTTTGTTTTCCGTAGGCTGCTCGGGTGATCGAGCAACCCCTCGTCGAGGCGAGGAACCTGGCCAAGATCTATCCGCGACGTGGGTCCACAGCGGAGTTCCGCGCGGTCGACGGCATCGACTTCGCGCTGCAACGGGGGGAGGCGTTCGGGCTTCTCGGGCCGAACGGCGCCGGCAAGTCCACCACCATGCGGATGATCGCCGCGACATCGCCGATCAGTGGCGGCAGCCTGCGCGTCCTCGGCATGGACCCGGTGACGCAGGGCCCGCAGATCCGCGCCCGGCTGGGCGTCGTCACCCAGGACGACCACCTGGACAACGAGCTCACCGTCCAGGAGAACCTGCACATCTACGGGCGGTACTTCGGCCTGCCCCGGGCCGTCATCCGGGACCGGGCGACCCGGCTGCTGGACTTCGCCCACCTTCGGGAGAAGGCCGGCGACCAGGTGGAGACGCTGTCGGGCGGCATGCGGCGGCGGCTGACGATCGCCCGAGCCCTGATCAACGAACCCGACATCCTGCTCCTCGACGAGCCGACCACCGGCCTCGACCCACAGGCCCGACACATCCTGTGGGACCGGCTCTTCCAGCTCAAACAGGAGGGCGTCACGCTCATCCTCACCACCCACTACATGGACGAAGCCGAGCAGCTCTGCGACCGCCTGATCGTCGTCGACCAGGGTCGGATCGTCGCGCAGGGCTCGCCCCGGGACCTGATCACCCGATACGCCACCCGGGAGGTCCTCGAACTCCGCTTCCGCCCCGAGGAACGGGACACCGCGGCGGAGAAACTCCGGACCTCGGCGCTGGCCACCGCCGACGGCCGCGTCGAACCGCTCGCGGACCGGACGCTCGTCTACTGCGCCGAGGGCGAGTCCGCCCTCGCCACGGTGCACGCCCTCTCGCTCACCCCGCTCACCGCCCTGGTCCGCCGCGCGACGTTGGAGGACGTGTTCCTCACGCTCACCGGCCGATCGCTCATCGAGTAGCAGAGGGATCACTCGTGCTGCACGCCTTTCGATACTGGCTCACCCGTTACCGCCGCACCTGGCGCGGCACGATCGTCACCAATGTCCTGAACCCGTTGCTGTTCCTCGTCGGTATCGGGGCCGGCCTGGGCGCCCTCGTCGACGACAACGCGCCCGCCCAGGTCACCGGCGTGTCCTACGCGGCGTTCTTCGCGCCGGGCATGCTCGCCGCCGCGGCGATGCAGAACGCGTTCCTGGAGGCGTCCTGGGGAGTCGCCCGCGCCGCCGGCTTCGGCGCCTACCGGGGCGCGACGCCGACACCGATCGAGCCGGAGCAGCTCGCCGCCGGGCACCTGCTCTTCATCGCCGTACGGCTGCTCATCACCAGCGGCGCGTTCGTCGCGGTGATGGCCGCGTTCGGGCTGATCGAGGCCCGGTGGGCGCTCGGGGCGCTGCTCGGCGCGACGCTGACCGGGCTCGCGTTCGCGGCGCCGGCCGCGGCGTGGGCGGTCGGCGTACGAACGCTGCGCCACATCGACACGGTGTTCCGGTTCGTCATCATGCCGCTCTACATGTTCTCCGGCACCTTCTTCGCCGTGGCCCAGCTACCGGAGTGGATCCGGCCGGTGTCCTACCTGCTGCCGCTGTGGCACGGGGTGGAACTGTGCCGCACGGTGAGCCTCGGCACGGCCACCATCGCCACGAGCTGCGTCCACGTCGCGTACCTGCTGGCGCTCGCGATCGGCGGCTTCCTCGTCGCCCGTGTCACCTACCGCCGCCGGCTGCACCCGTGACGACCCCGAGCCTCGTGGAGAGACCATGACCAGCGTCGCAGTACCCGCCTGGACCCGCCGCCGCATGCTCGCGCTCGTCGAACGCAACGTCATGATCTACCGGCGCTCGATCACTCCGCTGCTCAACGCGCTCGTCGAACCGATCCTCTATCTGCTGTCGATCGGCGTCGGCGTCGGGCTGCTCGTCGGCACCGTCCCCGGGGTCGACGTCCCGTACGCCGCCTACGTGGCCCCCGCGATCCTGGCCACCACGGCGATGAACACGGCGTTCAACCAGACCAGCTTCGGCGTCTTCCACCGGATGCGGATCGAGAAGACCTACGAGGCGATCCTGCCGACACCCCTCTCGGTCACCGACATCGCCGTCGGCGAGGTCGCCAGCGCGATGATCAACGCCCTGCTGACGTCGGTCGGCTTCCTGGCTGTCATGGCGATCGGTGGGCTGGTCACCTCGGCCGGGGCGCTGCTGGCCCTGCCGGCGTCGCTGTTGATCGCGTACGCCTTCGCGGCCGGTGGGCTGGCCGTCACGACGTACCTGCGTGACTTTCCCGACTTCCAGTACATCCAACTGTTCATGCTGCCGATGTACCTGTTCGCCACGACGTTCTACCCCCTCTCGGTCTATCCGGAGGCGGTGCGGCCCCTCATCCAGGCCCTGCCGCTCTACCACAGCATCGAGCTCGTCCGGGAACCGGCGCTGGGTCACCTCGGCTGGGGGCTGCTGAGCGCGGCGCTCTACCTCGTCGCGTTCGGCTCGATCGCGATGTGGGTGGCCACGCACCGGATGACCCGGGCGATGCTGCGGTGAACGGCGCAAAAGAGTTGGACGCGCCGTCGCGCGGGCGGTAGCTTGCAGTCGACCGCGACACCGTCCGAGGAGGTGAGACCCATGACCGCTGGTTCGATGTGGGTGCTCCCCTCGCCGTCACGGTTGGGCGACTGACGTAATCGTCGCCGGGAGCGCCTTTCACCAAGGCACTCCCGAAAGGCCGCTTCTGTGTCCTCCACTGATCTCGACCCCTTCCTGACGTCGCCGCCCCACCCGTTCGACGTGGTCATCGTCGGCTGCGGGCCGACCGGCGCCATGCTCGCCGCCGAACTACGCCTGCACGACGTGCGGGTCCTCGTGCTGGAGAAGGAGACCGAACCCCCGTCGGCCGTTCGCATCGTCGGTCTGCACATCCGCAGCCTCGAGGTGCTGGCGATGCGCGGACTCCTGGACCGCATGCTCGCGCACGGTCGGCGACGTCCGGCCGCCGGCTTCTTCGCGGCCATCGACAAACCCGCGCCCACCGGGCTGGACTCCCCGTACGCCTACCTGCTGGGCATCCGCCAGCCGGTCATCGAACGCCTGCTCGCGGAACACGCGACCGACCTGGGCGCGCAGGTCCGGCGCGGCCGGACGGTCACCGGTCTCGCGCAGGACGACGAGGGCGTCACCGTCGAGCTGTCCGACGGCGAACAGCTGCGCACCCGCTACCTCGTCGGCTGTGACGGCGGCCGCAGCACGGTGCGCAAGCTCCTTGGCGTCGGCTTCCCCGGCGAGCCCACGCGGGCCGAGACGCTGATGGGCGAGATGGAAGCGGGCGTCCCACCGGAGGAGATCGCCGCCACCGTCGCCGCGCTCGGCGGACCCCGGCACCGGTTCTGGGTCCGTCCCGCGGGCGTCGGGGTCTACAGCGTCGTCGTCCCGGCGGCCGGCGTCAGCGACCGCGCGGTACCACCCGTCATCGAGGACTTCCGAGGACAACTGCGGGCCGTCGCCGGAACCGACTTCGGTGTGCACTCGCCGCGCTGGATGTCCCGCTTCGGCGACGCCACCCGGCTCGCCGACCGCTATCGGGTCGGTCGGGTCCTGCTGGCCGGCGACGCCGCCCACATCCATCCACCAATCGGCGGTCAGGGCCTCAACCTGGGCCTCCAGGACGCGGTCAACCTCGGCTGGAAGCTGGCCGCGCAGGTGCGGGGCTGGGCCCCGCACACCCTGCTCGACACCTACCAGGCCGAACGTCGTCCGGTCGCGGCAGACGTGCTGGACAACACCCGCGCCCAGACGCACCTGCTGTCCGACGAGCCGGGCGCCCAGGCCGTACGCCGACTGCTCAGCGAGCTGATGGACTTCGACGAGGTGAACCGCCATCTCCTGGAGAAGATCACCGGAACCGGCATCCGCTACGACGTCGGCGACGGCCCCGACCTGCTCGGCCGCCGGTTGCCCGACGTCGACGTGCGACAGGGCAACCTCTACGGTCTGCTGCATCGCGGCCGTGGCCTGCTGCTCGACCGCACCGGGCGACTGACCGCCGGGGGCTGGTCGGACCGGGTCGACCACCTCGTGGATCCGAGCGCGGACCTCGACGCTCCGGGCGTCCTGATGCGTCCCGACGGTCATGTCGTCTGGATCGGCGACGGCCAGCGGGACCTGGACGACCACCTGGTGCGCTGGTTCGGCGGGCCCGCCGAGTGAGTCAGTCGGTGTCAGCCGAGGACCGCCACCGAGCGACCCTCGTCCACCGTGTACTCGCCCGTCGAGAGGTGGCCGAGGGCCACCGGCGTCAGGGTCAGCGAGACGACGCCGCCGGGCAGCACACGGACGCCGTCGTCGGCGGTAGCGAACGTCGCGGGCGTCGACCCGTCCGGGAACAGGCGCTTCCCGCTTCCGACGACGACCGGGTACTGCAGCAGCCGGTAGAGGTCGACGAGTCCGGCCTCGTGCAGCGCCTGTACGAGCTGCCAACTGCCGTGCACCTGGAGTTCCCCGCCCGGGCGTTCCTTGAGCCGGCGCACCGCGTCGACGATGCCGGTGCGCAGGACGGTCGTCGGGTTCCAGTCGGCGTCGGCGTCGGCCAGGGTCTGGCTGACGACGTACTTCGGCAGGGTGTTCAGCTTGGTGGCGATCAGGTCGTCGGGGGCGGTGACCTTCGGCCAGTACCCGCCGAGTAGGTGGTAGCTCGTGCGGCCGAAGAGGAAGGCGTCCGCCGCACGGAACCAGCCCTCGACGACCTCGTTGGTGTGCGCGGACATGTGCGGGACGAGCCAGCCGCCCCGGTCGAAGCCGTTCGAGCGGTCCTCGTCCGGGGCGCCCGGTCCCTGCACGACGCCGTCGAGACTCACGAAGACGTTGACGCTGAGCAGCATGGTTCTCCTCCGTCGGTCGAATTCGGCCGGCCGCCTCCGGCGGCCGGCCGAGGGAGGTTAGCTGCCGGGCCGCGGGTCGGTCTTGTACAGGAACGACATCGTCGGTTCGTCGTCCGCCCCCAGCCCCCGAGCGGTGTGTCCGACGAAACGTCGCAGCGCGTGCGCCAGGTGAGCCTGGTCGAAGTAGCCGAGCGTGTCGACGACGGTGCGCCAGTCGAGGCCGTCACGCAGCATGGTGGCCGCGGCGTTCGCCCGGTCGATCTGGGTCACGGCGGTCTGCGACAGTCCGGTGACGGCCCGGTGTTGCCGCTGCAGGGTGCGGGTGGACCGGTGCCGGTCGGGCTCCGCGTGCGCTGGGTGGGACGGCACCACCAGTCCGGCGTCGCGCAGGCGTCGGACGAACTGCTCGACGTTGTCGTACGTCGGCGTCTCCCAGTCCTCGCCGCCGATGATCACCCGACCCGAGCGCGTCACCGGGAAGGACACGTGGCTGTCGACGATCGAGGCTGCGGGGTGTGGCCGGACGACGGCGCCGAGGGCGAGCCGGATCCCGAGGAACTCGGCGTCCGGCGGGACCGGTGCCGTGGTCGCCCTAGTCTCCGGCCCGCGCAGCGTGACGAGGAGCTGCCCGGCCGTCCGCGTGACGATCAGGTGGCAGCACGTACGCGCCACGGACGTCATCGTGTCCTCGGCGTCGCTGGTGGTGCGCCACACCCGGTCGACGATGGCCACGTCCGTTTCGGTCGGACGATGCTCGAAGCGCAACGCCATGGGGCCCCCGAACTGTTGTGACGTCAGTGCCTGAGCCTAGGCGACCGAACCAGGGGCAAGTTATCGGATTGTCGGTAACAACAATCCGCTAATCCATCCCCACAAACAGGGCATAACGTACGAGCACCATAATGACAGTTAAGATGCGTAAGCACTTACGCTGGTGTAACGACGGCTTTCCGGGCGTTCATCGCGTCGCGGTGGCCCAGTCGGCCGCCACCGAAGGGGCCCGTCCGTAGTTTCCAGACCAAAAACAACGCTAAGAACTGGGGGTTGATCAAGCTCTCTGCCCGGCCGTAGCGTCCCGTCCCGTTCGGTGACGGTCGATGCTCGGATGGTGGGGTTGTGGCGACTCAGGACGTGTTCTCGGCGGAGGATCTGGCACGGCTTCGGGGGTTCCCGGAGATCAACCGGGCGGAGCTGATCCGGTACTTCACGTTGACCGGTGCGGACGAGGCGTTCGTGCGCCAGTTCCGTACGGGCCGCAACGTGTTGGGTGTGGCGGTGCAGTTGTGCACGCTGCCGTGGCTCGGGTTCGTGCCCGACGACGTCGCGGCGGCACCGGCGGCCGTGGTGGGCCGGTTGTCGCAGTGGCTCGGGATCGCGATGGGTGAGCTGCGCGGGTACGGCGAGCGGGAGCAGACCCGGACGGGGCATCTGCGGGAGGTGGCAGGCTACGCCGGCTGGCGGTCGATGGACACCGCCGAGTGGAAGGACCTCGACGAGTTCCTGTTCGCCCGCGCGATGGAGCACGACTCGCCGAAGCTGCTGTTCCGGCTGGCCTGCGAGTATCTGCTGTCGTCGCGGGTGGTGCGGCCGGGGGTGATCCTCCTGTTGCGGCGGGTGGCTGCGGCGCGGGCCCGCGCTCGGGGTGAGACGTGGTCGCGGGTGCGGCACCTGCTCACCGATCGGCGGTGCGCGGAGCTGGACCTGTTGCTGGTCCCGCACGCCTACCTGGGCCGGACGCCGCTGGCGTGGCTGGGTGTGGGGCCGACGTCGTCGAGTCCGGCGGCGGTGAAGGCGGAGTTGGAGAAGCTGACCTACCTGCGCCGGTTGGACGCGCACACTTTGGATCTGTCGATGCTGCCGGCGGAGCGGCGCCGGTTTCTGGCCGGGGTCGGGCGGCGGTTGACGGGGCAGGCGTTGCAGCGGCGTGAGCCGGAGCGCCGGTATCCGATCCTGCTGACCCTGTTGGCGCAGTCGGCGGTCGACGTGCTGGATGAGACGTTGCTGCTGTTCGACCAGGCGATTTCCGGTCGGGAGGCGGCGGCGAAGCAGAAGGTGGCCGAGGCCCTGGCGGAGCGGGCGAAGGGTGGGGAGAACCGGCAGGCGCTGCTGGACGAGATCTTGACCATTGTGCTCGACACCGGGATCGGCGACGAGCAGATCGGCACGCTGCTGCGCGGTCGGATCGGGATGGACCGGATGCGGGCGGCGTGGGCCGAGCGCCGTGAGCGGCTGCCACGCGACCACGGCCAGCTCAGCATGTTGGACGCGTCGATGTCATACCTGCGGCAGTTCGCCCCGGCGGTGCTGGCGGTGGTGCAGTTCGCCGGCGGGCCCGGAACCGAGCAGCTGCTCCAGGCGGTGAGCGTGCTAACCGAGCTGTACGCCACCGGCGCCCGGAAGGTCCCGGCCGGCGCTCCGGTCGGGTTCGTGCCGACGAAGTGGGCCGGCTACCTCGTGGCAACGGAGCAGGCCGGTGACGTCACCGCGTACCGCCGCTACTGGGAGATCGCCGTGCTGGTCGGGCTGCGCGACGGCCTGCGCTCCGGTGACGTGTTCGTGCCCGGATCGCGCCGCTACGCCGATCCGGCGTCGTTCCTGCTCACCCCGCAGGCGTGGGCGCCGCAGAAGGTGCAGTTCTGCCACCTGGTCGGCAAACCGATCGAGGCCGCTGACGCGCTCGCCCAAGCCGAGGACGAGTTGCACACCGCCCTGGCCGATCTGGAGACGCAGTTGGCGAAGGGCAACCCGGGCGAGGTGCGGCTCACCGACGACGGGGAGCTGATCATCCCGCCGTTGACCGCCGAGGACGTGCCCGCCGAGGCCGACGCGCTGCGCGCGGAGCTGGCCGGGATGCTGCCGAGGGTGCCGATCGCGTCGGTGCTGGTGGAGGTTGACGCCCGGACCGGGTTCACCGATCACCTGGTGCACGCGGGCGGGAAGGTGAGCCGGCCGGCGGAGCTGAAACGCAACCTGCTGTACGTGATCATCGCGGAGGCGACGAACATGGGCCTGTCCGCGATGGCCGAGTCTTGCGGCGTGCCGTACGACGTCCTGGCGTGGACCGCCGAGTGGTACTTCCGCCCCGAGACGCTGGAGGCGGCTAACGCTGCGGTGGTGAACTACCACCACCGGCTCCCGCTGACCCAGGCGTTCGGATCGGGGACCCTGTCGTCGTCGGACGGGCAGCGGTTCCCGGTCAAGGGCAAGAGCATCACCGCGCGGCACCTGTCGCGGTACTTCGCCCGGGGGCAGGGTGTGTCCACCTACACCCACGTCTCTGACCAGCACTCGACCTTCGACACGAAGGTCATCGTGGCGACCGCGCCGGAGTCGCACTACGTGCTCGACGGGTTGCTGGGCAACGCCACCGACCTGGCCGTGTTGGAGCACGCCACCGACACGCACGGCGCGACGCTGGCTAACTTCGCGTTGTTCGACCTGGTCGGCAAGCAGCTCTCGCCGCGCATCCGTGACCTCGGGAAGATCACCCTCCACCGGACCGGCCCGAACGCTGACTTCCTCGCCCGCTACCCGCGCGCGGGCGGCCTGCTGACCCGTCGCCTGAACACCGACCTGATAACGAGCACCTGGGACGACCTGCTGCGCGTCGCCGCCTCGGTGCAGGGCGGGCACGCGACCGCCGCGCTGGTCGTGGGGAAGCTGTGCTCGTCGAAGCGGCAGCAGAACGCGCTGACCAGCGCGATCAAGGAGTACGGGGCGCTGCGCCGTACGGTATACGCCGCCCGCTACCTGGCCGACGAAACGTACCGGCGGCGGATCTCCCGGCAGCTGAACAAGGGGGAGAACCTGCACGCCCTTCGTCGCTCCCTCGCGTACGCCGGCGAGGGAGCGCTGCGCCGCCGCCACCACGAGCAGCAGACCGAACAGATGTGGTGCCTGACCCTGGCCACCAACGCGATCGTCTGCTGGTCCACCGAGTACCACGGCCTCGCCGTCGGCGCGCTACGCCGCGACGACCGCCAGGTCGACGACGAGGTCCTGGCGCACATCTGGCCGACCCACCACGAGAACGTCCACTTCTACGGCACCCACTCGGTCGACATCGACGGTGAACTCGCCCAGCTCGACACCGACGGGTACCGGCCGCTGCGTCTGGCCGAGGCCACGGCGGCAAACCGCTGAGCACGGGCTGCGCCTGACGGTCCTCCGCCGGGCGCAGCCCGCAGGTTCACGACGGCGGCCGGCCGACGGGTCGGCGGACCTCGCCGCGCGGGTCCTGGCCGACGTCGGCCAGGATCTGCGGCGTCTCGTTCTAGAACCAGAGGCTGCCCGCTGACGTGTATGTATCCCCACCGCTGGCACGGCCAGGATCTCGCTGCGTTAAATCAAGTCCGGATTGCGGACCGAGGGGCACCGTCATTACCTATTGTGGGCAGACATGCACGGACGGTTCCGTCAGCTCCGGAAACGTGAGAGCGGCGGTTGAACGAACACGTCAACGACGACGGGGAGCCGCAAGAGACATGGTGCTGAGACATTCGACGGACACGGCCGCTGCGGCCTGGCTCGCGAGTTCGCGGACTCCGGCGCAGCATCTGATCACGTTCGGGCCTGCTGACTACGAGGCGTATGCCCGCTTGCGGTACATCCCCGATCCGACGTCGCCCGATCAGCGCGAGACCGACGCCGATGTTCCGGTCGACCGCGAATTGTGGGTGCCGCAGGCGCGACGCGCGCTGCACGTCCTCGCACCATTCACGGCGACGCCTGATCAGTGCTTCTTCTGCGTCTGGGAGGGCGTAGCCGGAGGCGCCCTGTCGGCGGCCGAGCGGCAGGGCCCGCTGGTGACCCTGCCGCACCGTCGGTACGTCCTGTTCACCGGCCGGCTCGCGGACTACCTCGAAGGCCGCGCCGAACCGTTCGACGGGGATTCCGCTCCGGTCCCCGCCTTCGTCTGGCCGGCCGATCGCCGGTGGTGTTTCACCAGTGACGTCGACCCCCACTGGGCAGGGATAGGCGCTGACCAGGCTGCCATCGACAGGCTGCTGGACACCGTCGGCCTCGACGTGGTCCAGGCAATGCCCACCGAGCGTTTCCCTGCCTATCGGTAAACCACCAACCACAGGGGAGGCATAGTGAAACGGTACGCAACAGGGGCCGTGCGGGTCGCGGTCGCGACGATTGTGGCGGTTGGAGGTGTCAGTCTCACCGTACCGGCAGCCGCGCAAGCCCGGGTCGACGGTGTTGTCTCCTACGCCGATGCCGTCCCGGGCCTCGCACCTGCGGGCCTCGCAGACCAGGCGCGGTACGTCGACGAGAACGGCCGAGAGATCGATCCCTTGGCGAACAGGAAACACGACGGCGGCGATCGGGTGCACTCCCGTCACCCTGCCTGACGACCCTCACTGGTCATCTCCGGACGTCTCTGGGCACGGGCAGTGGAACAAGGGCGACTGCACAGGAGCCACCGCTCACGTCACCAACTGCCTCTACGAGTACTACACGGACGGCACATGGCGCCGTAAGGCATGTTCGGGTTCGACGCAGCTCAAGCCCAAGTCGGAGAGTAACAACCGGTCGACCGCGCGCCGAACCTGCGATTCGACAGGCGCCCTGATCTCCTGGCGCAATCAGGTTGACGTGGACGTCGACGGCCAGGTGGATTCATCAGGCACCGAATACCACCAAGCGAGCGTGTACTGCGTCGTCACCGGAGCAGACCAGTAAGAGCGCAGGTCGGCCTAGCGCCGAGCATCGGAACGGCCCGAGAGCAGCATCACGCTCTCGGGCCGTTCCGATGCAACCACCGAGTCACGCACGCCGGAAGGTGGGGGTGCCGTTAACTGCCCTGTGACACAGAATTCCGTATTCTCTGTCACAGCACCGACGAACCACCCACCGCCGCCTGCGGCCCGCCATCACGGAGGTGGAGGCGACTCGGCCACATTCTGTGTCACATCAGCGAGAGAGGTAACCAGGGTGTCCGTGATCCCGCTGCCGACCACCCGCCGACCGGTCGCGCTCGTGGTCGCCGTCGACGCGTTCCTCGACCGCTTCCGCGACGACCCCGGCACCCGCGCCGCCTACACCGACACCCTGCGCCGGCTCCGCGAGACCGCCGGCGACCAGACGCCGATCGCCGCGCTCACCCCGCACCTGTACGAGCAGACGATGACCCGCTGGGACTCCGGCGCCGCGAACACCTGGAACAAACACCTGTCCGCGCTGACCTCGTTCACCGCCTACTGCCGCCGCCAAGACTGGCTGACCAACCGACCCCGGCCGCCGTCTGGAACGCCGCAAGGTCACCCGCACCCGGGACAAGGCCATCCCGCGCGCCCGCCTGGAGCGACTGTTCACCGACGACCGCAACCCGCTACGCGAGCGGGTGCTGTGGCGGATGCTCTACGAGACCTGCGCCCGCGCCCAGGAGATCCTCGGCCTGGACGTGACCGACCTCGACATGGAGTTCCGCCGCGCCCTGGTTGTCGAGAAAGGCGGCGACCGCGCCTACGTGCACTGGGAAACCCCCACCGCACGCCTACTACCCCGGCTGCTGGCCGGCCGCGCCGCCGGGCCGGTGTTCCTCGCCGACCGGCGCGCACCCGTAGCAGGGCGCCGCACGCCGGCCCTGGTCGACGTCTGCCCCGACACCGGGCGTGGCCGGCTGTCCTACCCGCGCGCCGAGTACCTGTTCAAGCAGGCATCCCAGCTTCATGACCCGCACGGCACCGGGCACACCCTCCACCAACTGCGCCACTCCGGGCTAACCCACCTCGCGGCCAAAGGACGTAGCGCCGCCGAGTTGCAGGCCAAATCCCGCCACCGACACCTGGCCACCCTCGGCATCTACGTCCGGCTCGGCGAGGAGACCTCCGCCCGCATCACCGCCGAGAACGACGAGCACCACCGACGGCACCGACACTGACGACGCGTCCCACCTACCGGGACCACGAAAAGCGGCGAAGTGCTCCCCGTGCGACTCGCCATGTCTGGGCAGCCGCCCCTGGTGTGGGCCTTGATCAACTGCTTAGCGTTGTTTTTGGTCTGGAAACTACGGACGGGCCGAAGGGCTGTAGTACCGGGTGAAGCCACAGCCCCACGCGATCGAGTCCGCGAGCGGCGCGCCACCCCAGCGGGGCGTGCCGGACACGAGCAACCGGGTGCCGACCGGATAGGCAGGGCCATCCTCGGACGTGACGTCGCCCGTCCCGCCCCCGGCGGGCGGCGACCGCGTCGGCCGGGTCGGGCACCGCGACGCCGGTTTCTGCGCGCAGGTCGGCGGGCCGCTCGGTCGCCGCTCAGGACGAACGCCAGACGCACCAGCGACCGGCCGTACCCCGCCACGAAATCCTCGAACGACACGCCCGCTCCCGTCAGTGCTTCCCACTAGAGAGACGCACCGGCCGCCGCTCCACGCTGCACGGCTGCCCTTTCGGGCGCTGGTCGCGTTCGACACCGGCCCCGGACCCGAAGGCCCGGAGCCGGTGTCGTCAGCCGGTCTACTTCGCGGCCGGTGAGGCGTACCCGACGATGGACGAGGCCCAGTTGCTGTACTGCGGGTGGGTCACGCCGTCCGACTGGTTGCCGCCGACCACGTAGTGGTTGCCGTCCGTGCTGGTGTCGTAGTACGACGTGACGATCGCGACGTGGTCGTAGGTGCCGTTGCCGTCCCAGTCGTAGACGGCCGCGTCACCCTTGCGCGGGACGTAGCCGCTGCCGCGTCCGTGCCAGGTGCCGTTGTTGATGCCGTACGTCCGGAAGCTGCCGGCCGCCGCGGTGAGACCGGTGTACTTCGCGCCGCCCCAGTAGAAGGCGAACTTCGCGAAGTCCGCGCACCAGGGCCGCTTGCGCCACGCCACCGGACCCCAGGCCTTGGTGCCGTCGCGGTACATGTAGCCGTTGGTGGTCTTGCCGCACTTGCCGTAGGTGGACGCCGTGCCGTCGTAGCGGTCGTTGGCCGGGTCGGCCCAGAAGCCGCTGTAGAAGTTGCAGTCTTCGGTCGACGTCTCGGACAGTCGTGCCTGGACGTCGGCGTTGGTGGACGTGTACTGCTCCCACGCGATGTTGCCGACGTCGATGCCGAGCTGGGTGTCGCCCGCGGCGTACGCCGGGCTGGCCACGCTGAGGGTCGACGCCGCGAGGGCGACCGCCGCGACCAGCGCCATACGGATCCGTCTCATCGGTTCTCCTGCTTTCTGACTGACGAAGGGGGACGTCAGAAAGCGTCGGCGTGCCGGCTTGGACGGGCCTTGAGGAAGTCATGACTTTCCTCTTCGGCGATGGTTACGGAGGCGGTCAGCCGCCGAGGTCACGTAACGCGGTGGCCACCGTCTCGGCGTTCGGATGGTCGAGTTCGCGAAGGATCGTCGCCGCCTGCCGCAGGAACTCGCGCGCCTGCTCCGCCTCGCCGGCGGCGGCGTGGCTCTGCCCCAGATGCGTCAGGATCTCCGCCTCGTTGTACCGGTCCCGGAAGTTGCGGACCAGCTTGAGAGCCCGCTGGTAGCAGGCGTTGGCCTCGGCGTGGCGGCCCAGGTGGTGGTACACGTAGCCCAGGCTGTCCCAGGAGCCCGCCTCGGCGTGCTGGTCGCCGACCTCCTGGTCGAGTTCGACCGCCCGCTCGCAGTACGCCAGTGCCGCGCCATGGTCACCGAGTTGGGTGTGGAGCCACCCGACGTTGTTGACGGCCAGCGCCTCCCCGGCCCGGTGCCCGGCGTCGCGATAGAGCGCAAGGGCCAACTCGTTGTGGCGCAGCGCGTCGGACCAGCGGTCCTGCTGGTTGAAGGCCCAGCCGAGCCCACGGTGAGTGTGCGCCTGGCTGACCGGGTCGCCCAACTCCTCGAACAGCGCCAGCGCCGCCTGGTAGTGCCGATGTGCCTCGTCCAGCTCCCCGAGCTGGGTGTGGGCCACCCCCAGACTGCGGTGGGAGCACGCCTGCCAGCGCCGCTCACCGAGCCGCCGCGCGGCCCGCAACGCCGCGAGCTGCGTCGCGGTCCAGTCGCGCCAGTGCCCCTGCTCGTCGAGGTGACTCTCCATCGTCCAGGCCAACTGCCAGGTGTACGCGTCGAGCCCGTCGCGGGCGGCCTGCCGCAGGATGCCGAGCAGCACGGCGTGTTCGGTCTGGAACCAGGCCAGCGCCTGCGCCTGGTCGGCTACCGGATCGAGGGTGAGCTGGGGCGGTGCGGGCGGCAGCGTGATCGGCTCGCGGGCCGGGTCGAGCAGGCACGCAGCCGCGTGGGCGGTGTGCAGGTAGTGGTCGAGCATGCGAACGAGGGCGGCCTGCCGGTTGTCCGGGGCGTCGCGCTCGACCTGCTCGGCGGCGTACAGGCGGACCAGGTCGTGCAGGCGGTACCGCGTCGACGTCTGTTGGTGGAGCAGGTGCGCCTCGTGCAGGTCGTGCAGCAGCGGCCGGGTCTGCTGCGGGGAGAGGCCGTTGAGGCTCGCCGCGGCCCCCAGGCCGACCTCGGGGCCGGGGGTCAGCCCGAGCAGCCGGAACATCCGGGCCGCCTCCGGTTGCAGGGCGCGCGTGGAGGAGGCGAAGACCGCGCGCAGGTCGGCACTCAGGTCGCCGGTGGTCAGCGCGTCCAGCCGCGTGGCCTCCTCGGACAGCTCCTCGACGAGTGCCCGCAGCGGCAGATCAGGGTGCATTGCCGCGCGGGCCGCGACGATGCTCAGGGCCAGGGGCAGGCCGTGGCATCGGGCCAACAGCGCGGCGACGCTGTCGGGTTCCTCCGCGAGGAGCCGCGGCCCGAACCGGCGGGACAGCAGATGGTGGGCCTCGTCGTCGGTGAGCACGTTCAGGGTGAAGCCCTGCGCGCCCTGCGCCACGAGGCCGCCCAGGCGGCGACGGCTGGTCACCAGGACGGTGCAGGTGGGGCTGCCGGGTAGCAGCGTGGCGACCTGCTCGGTGTCGTGGGCGTTGTCCAGCACGATCAGCATCCGCCGGTCCGCGAGCAGGGTGCGGTAGAGGGCGGCCTGCGCGTCCACGCCGGTCGGGATCGCCTTGGGCGGTACGGCCAGGGCGTCGAGGAGGCCGCGTAGGGCCACCGCTGGCGGCACCGGTTCGGCGGCGGGGTCGAAGCCGCGCAGGTTCACGTACAGCTGGCCGTCGGGGAAACGGTCCAGGTGGTCGTACGCCCAGCGCAGGGCGAGCCAGGTCTTGCCGACGCCGCCGGTGCCACCGATCACCGCGACGGCGACGGCGTCCGCGTCGTCGGCGTGACCCTCCACGAGGCGGGACAGCGTGGCCAGTTCGCGGACCCGGCCGGTGAACAACGGCGGTGGGGCCGGCAGTTGCCGGGGGACCGGCGGGGCCACCGCCGTCGTGCCGGGCGTCGGCGCGGCGAGTGCCGGGTCACCGTTGAGGATGCCCAGGTGCAGCGCTTGCAGGTCGGGGCCGGGGTCGACGCCGGTCTCGTCGGCGAGGACCCGGCGCAGCCGGTCGTAGTGCTCCAGTGCCTCGGCCTGCCGACCGCAGCGGTAGAGGGCGCGCATGAGCTGCCCGGCGAGGCGCTCGTCCAGCGGATGGGCCGGCGCGTCCCGCAGGAGGTCCGGCAGCAGGGACGCGTGCAGGCCCAGGCGGAGCGCGGTATCCGTGCGGTCCCGTTCGGCGGCCCGTCGCTCCTGCGTGAGCGCCTCACGCGTCTCGTTGAGCCACGGGGTGTCCAACCGGGTGAAGGGCTCGCCCCGCCACAGGCCGAGGGCCTCGTCGAACCGCCCCAGTGCCGCCTCGTCGTCGGGCACGGCGCGCGCCTCGGCGACCAGGGCGCGGAACCGGTGCAGATCGACCGCGGCCGGGTCCACGCTGAGCAGGTAGCCACCCGAGCGGCGGGAGATCTCGACGCCGTCGGTGCCGGCCAGGCAGGACCGCAGGCGGGACAGGTAGCTGTACAGCGAATTCACGGCGCGCTGCGGACGATTGCCGGCCCAGACGCGTTCCAGGAACTGGTCGACGTGCACGACGCGGTTCGCCTCGATGAGCAGGATCGCCAGGACGCTGCGCTGCCGAGCGTGGCCCAGATCGACCCATTCGCCGTCGATCTCCGCCTCGACCTCGCCGAGCAGCGTGAACCTCACCGACACCGTCCCCCGCTGTCGCCGCTCCTGGCCTGACCAGGCGATTCAAGGTTTTCTCAAGAAACCTCTCCATTGTATTCGGAGACATTCTCGAATTCCGAGTCGCACGGGTCGCGCGTCTACGTGCTGGGACGGCACGGCAACGGGCCCCGGGACTCCCATGAGGAGTCGCGGGGCCCGTTGCGGGGGCGCGGCGGCGCGAGTGTGCGCGAACCGTGTGCGTCAGTTCGGCAGGTACGCCGAGCGGGCCTGGTGCACCTCGGCGGCCTGGCGCTCGCGCCATCGGCGTTGGCTGTCCCGGTTGCAGGCGCGGCACGTCCGGCGGTATCGACCCGTGGACTCGTCGATTTCGCGGTCGTGCCCGTTGCGGCAGGTCGGAGCCTGCGCTCGGGTGCGGCAGTTCTCGGCGCGGCTGACCTGCCGCAGGTGGGTGGGCTCGATGCAGTCCTTCGCCGGGCAGAGGTGGTCGACCTCCAGATCGGGGTGGTACCCGCCGACGAAGACGACGTACGCGGCGATGTGCGCCCAGGCGCGGCCCGCGACCTTCTGGTGAACGCCGCGCCGCGTGCCGTATCCGGTGATGATGAGGCAGCCGTCGTCCTGCCGTACCGAACGCCGTAGGAGATGCTCGCGCAGACTGGCCTCGGTGAAGTGTCGGGACAACCCCTTGACCTGGCTGAGCACGGCGTCACCCTAGCGGAGGCGCGCGGCCTGGTCGGGCAGGTCGACGTCGGTGTCGTCGGCGACGTCGGCGCAGTCCACCAGACGTACGGCTGGTTCGTGGGCGCGGAGGTAGTCGCGTGCGCCCCGGTCGCCGGTGGCCGCCGCGGCGATTCCGGGCCAGTGGTCGCGTCCGAGCAGCACCGGATGTCCGCGTCGCCCGTCGCCGTAGGTGGCCATGGCGAGGGATGTGGCGGTGGCGTCGCGGGCGACGCGGCGTACCGCCTCGGGGGTCAGGTGGGGCTGGTCGACCAGGGTGACCACGACGGCGGCGGCCGGGCTGGACGTCAGGGCGTCCAGCCCGGCCCGCAGCGACGAGCCCATGCCCGACGCCCAGTGGCCGTTCACCACCACCCGGGGCAGCCGGGTGCGGGCGCGGACCTGGTCGGCCTGCGCGCCGAGCACCACCAGTACCGGTCGGCAGCCGGCGGCGGTAAGGAGGTCGGCGGCGTGCTCCACGAGCAGGCGGCCACGGTACGGCAGGAGGGCCTTGGGGTGGCCGAGCCGCCGGCCGGCGCCGGCCGCCAGGAGCAGACCCGCCGTGACCATGGTCAGAGCCTAGTGGGCACGACCGGGCGGGCGCCCCGCATCCCGGGACGCCCCGGCCGCAGCTCAGCGCGCCAGCCACTCCCGGTACGAGGTGGGGGCGAGGACGGCGTCCTGCTTGCCGACGAGGACGTCACCGGGGGCCGCCGCGAACATGCCGGCGGTGTCGTCGGTGGTGACGGTCCGCTGGTCGCCCCGGGCGGCGAGGGTGATCCGGCCCAGCTCGTCGAGGCCGAACACGTCGGGACCGGCGATGTTGCGGATGCCCTGTAGCGGCGCGCCCACGCTGACGTCGGCGACGGCCTGGGCGACGTCGGCCGCGGCCATCGGCTGTACGGGCGTGCTGGGCAGGCGTACGCCGGTCTCGTCGGCGGTCCAGGAGATGACCGCGTCGATGAACTCGAAGAACTGGGTGGCGCGGACGATCGAGTAGGGCACCCCGCTGGCCTTGAGGACGTCCTCCTGGAGCACCTTCGCCCGGTAGTAGGCCAGGTCGGGCACCTGGTCGACGCCGACGATCGACAGGATCACGGCGTGTCCGACGCCGGCCTGCTCGGAGGCGGTCAGAAGGTTGTCCATGGTGGTCTGGAAGAAGGCGGGGGAGGCGTCGTCGAAGGTCGGCGAGTTGGTGAGGTTGACGACGACCTGGGCGTCCTTGAGCGCCTCGGGCAGGCCCTGCCCGGTGAGGAGGTCGACGCCGGTCGACTGCGAGTGCCCGACCGCGTCGTGCCCGGCGGTCCGCAGGATCTTCACGACCTGGGAGCCGATCAGGCCCGTTCCGCCCATCACAGCGATCTTCATGTCGTTTCACCTTCCGTGTCCCGTTCGTCCCAGCTCCCCAGTGGCGCCGGCAAACTCGGACCTCTTATGTCCGAGAACTATACTCGGACATGCTGGGTCCGAGTATCAGGGGTGGTTAGGGTGAGGCCATGAAGATGTCCGGCGGGGTCGAGTGGGCGCTGCACTGCTGTGTCGTGCTCACCACCAGCAGCCGGCCCGTCCCGGCCGCCCGGCTCGCGGAGCTGCACGACGTCTCCGGCAGCTACCTCGCCAAGCAGCTCCAGTCGCTGGCCCGCGCCGGGCTCATCCACTCTGTGCAGGGCAAGTCCGGCGGCTACGCGCTGACCCGCGCGCCCGAGACGATCAGCGTGCTGGACGTCGTCCACGCCGTCGACGGGCCGGGTCCGGCCTTCGTGTGCACCGAGATCCGCCAGCGCGGCCCGCTGGCCACCCCGCCCGGCGACTGCACCGGCGCGTGCCCGATCGCCCGCGCCATGTGGGCCGCCGAGACGGCGTGGCGCGACGCCCTGGCCGGCATCACGATCGCCGACCTCGCCCGCGACGTAAACGTCGACTCCGGCCCCGAGGCCCTGGCCACCGTCCGCGCCTGGCTCACCGGCGACCCCACCGGCTGAGCGTGCTCACCCTGTACGTCGTACCTCGGTGTCCCAGATCTCGGCCCACGGACGCCGCAGCCCCCGGCACACGTGGATCGGGCCGCCGTTCTCGTCGTTGGCCACCTCGACCCGCTGGTCGACCTGCCCGGCCAGCTCGCACCGCTCGAACCAACCGTTGAGCACGTCGGGGCGCTCCCAGCCGACCGCGATCACCACGTCCGCGTCGGCGGGCGGACGACCAAAGTCGACCATGCTGTTGTGACCGGAGTACGCCCGGGGCAGCCCCCGTGCCGGTCCGTAGCGCGCGACCGCCCCGGCCTCGCCGTAGTTGCCGGTGAGGATGACCGCCCGCGCGCGATCCGACTCGGGCAGACCACTGTGGACGGTGGCGAGCGAGTCGGCGAACGCCGGCCAGCCGATGGTCTCCCCGGCGTCGTAGTTGACGTCGACCACGAAGCCGGGCAGCCGGTCGGCCGGCAGCACGGGCAGCAGCAGCACGATGCTGGGCAGCAGGAACGGCACCGCCCCGACCGCGAGCACCCCCCGGCGCAGCCATGCCGAGCCGCGCGACGCCCAGGCGGCGGTCACCACCGTGCCCGCCGCGACGAGCGCCAACAACAGGGGAGCGTCGTAGTAGCCCTTGCCGCCGGCGATCAGGACCACGCCGAACACGACCACCCAGGCCCAACCCACCGCACGGTACGACCGCCACGCCGGCCGGCGCAGCAACGCGACGAGACCCGCGATCCAGATCGGTACGGCGTAGGGGCTGATGATGAGGAACTGGAGAGTGAACGCGTCGAGGCGGCCACTGTACGAGCTGTCCCCGTCGGCGATGGACGCGGCCACGCCGAGCTGCGGAAAGCCGTGCGCCGCCTGCCAGATCAGGTTCGGCGCGGCGAGCACCAGGGCGATCGCGGCGGCGGCGAGCACCCGGCGGTCGCGCAGCAGCCGACGCGGCCCCGCGATCAGCACCCCGGCGAGCAGGCCCACGGCCAGCAGCGCCGGCAACAGCTTGTTGAGCATGCCCACACCGAGCACCAGCCCGAGCGGGAGGGCCCACCTGGTGTCACCGGTGCGCAGCAACCGCACCGCGCACCACGCCACGGCGAGCCAGACCAGCAGGTCGACGGTCGTGGTGCTGAGCAGATGCCCACTGGCCAGCACGATGCCGGAGATCGCGGCCAGCACCGCCGCGAAGCTCTGCCCGCCCCGGCCACCACCCAACTCCCGGGCGATGGCGGCGACCAGCAGGACCGCGCCCCCGGCCAGCAGCGCCGACGGCGTCCGCAGGACCACCAGGTTGCCCGGCGCGATCTCGTCGAGCAGGCGGGCCAGCACGGGGACCAGCGGACCCTGGTCGACGTAACCCCAGTCGAGGTGCCGGCCGCAGAGCAGGAAGTACAGCTCGTCGCGGTGGTAGCCGTACCGCCCGGCGAGCAGGAGCAGCGTCACGCTGGTCGCGGCGGCCACCAGCCACGGGCCCCGGGTACGCGGACCGGGCTGCGGCAGCTCGGTCGGTGTGGACGACCGGGCCGGCGTCCGCGGCCGATCGGTGTCGATGGCGGGCTCGCTCACCGGTTCATTCTCGCCCGTGACGCCGCCGCGTGGGTACCCGCAACGCCTCCGGGTGCACCCGCTCTGAGCAGGTGCGAAGATCAGTTTTGCGACATCGACCGAGAGGACGACATGCGATACCGCACTCTGGGCGCCACCGGCACGGTGGTGTCGACCCTCTGTCTGGGCACCATGACCTTCGGCGCGGAGACCGACGAGGAGGGCAGCTTCGCGCAGCTCGACCGGTTCGTCGAGGCCGGTGGCACCTTCCTCGACACCGCCGACGTCTACTCCAGGGGCGTCTCGGAGGAGATCGTCGGTCGCTGGCTGCGGGCCCGGCCCGACGTGCGGGACCGCCTCGTCATCGCCACCAAGGGCCGCTTCCCGATGGGCCCCGGGGCGAACGACGCCGGCCTGTCCCGGGTACACCTCACCCGCGCCCTGGACGCGAGCCTGCGGCGGCTCGGCGTCGAGGCCGTCGACCTCTACCAGGCGCACGCGTGGGACCCGCTGACCCCGCTGCCCGAGACGCTGCGCTTCTTCGACGACGCGGTACGCGCCGGGAAGATCCGCTACGCGGGGGTCAGCAACTTCACCGGTTGGCAGTTGCAGAAGGCCGCCCTGCTCACCCAGCACCTCAACCTCACCCCGATCGTGACGCTGCAACCGCAGTACAACCTGCTGGCCCGGGAGATCGAGTTCGAGCTGGTGCCGGTCTGCGAGAACGAGGGCATCGGCATCCTGCCGTGGTCGCCGCTGGGTGGGGGCTGGCTGACCGGCAAGTACCGGCGCGACACCACCCCCACCGGTGCGACCCGGCTCGGGGAGAACCCGCAGCGCGGTGTCGAGGCGTACGCCGGTCGCAACGCGCAGGAGCGCACCTGGCGGGTGCTCGACGCGGTCGGCCAGGTCGCGCAGGACCTCGGCGCGTCCCTGTCGGCGGTGTCGCTGGCCTGGCTGGCGGCCCGTCCGGCGGTCACCTCGGTGATCCTCGGCGCGCGCACCACCGACCAGCTCGACGACAACCTGACCGCCGCCGACCTCGTCCTCAGCGACGAGCAGATGCGGCTGCTGGACGAGGCGAGCGCGCCCCCGGTAGGCGACTACCCGTACGGCGGGGCCGGGGTCCGGCAGCGCGGGCGCGAGCTGCCGTGATCCCCTTTCCCGAGCCGACCGCGCCGGCCGGCAGCCGCACCGAGGTCTTCCTGCGCTACCTGGACTACTTCCGCGAGTCGGTGGTGGCGAAGGTGTCGGCGCTGGACGAGGCGGAGCTGCGCGGCAGCCGACTGCCGTCCGGGTGGACCCCACTGGAGCTGGTCAGCCACCTGCGCCACGTCGAGCTGCGCTGGATCGAGTGGGGTTTCCAGGGACGGGACGTCGCCGAGCCGTGGGGCGACAATCGCAACGACCGCTGGTACGTCGATCCCGAGGTGACCCGCGACGACCTGGTGGCGGCGCTGCGGGCGCAGGGCGCGCACACCACCGCCGTGGTGTCCGGGCACGACCTGGCCGAGGTCGGGGCGCCGGGCCCGCGCTGGGACGGCGCGGACCCGGCGTCGTTGGAACGGGTGCTGTTCCACCTGGTGCAGGAGTACGCCCGCCACCTCGGCCACCTCGACGTGGTCACCGAGCTGGCAGGCGGCCCGACGGGGGAGTGAGACCGCCCGGCCGATAATGGCCCGATGCCGCTGCTCGTCACCCCCGCCCTGGCCGTCGGGAGTCTCGCCGCCCAGGAACAACCACACCTTGAGGTACGCCCCGGGCTGGCGCTGCGGCCGTGGCGCGACGACGACGCCCCGGCCGTCCGCGCGGCGTTCGGCTGCCCGGCGATCCAGCGGTGGCATGTGCTGCGACTCGACGACGACGCCGAGGCCAGGGCGTGGACGGCACAGTGGACCGGTCGGTGGCGTGCCGAGACGGCCGTGAGCTTCGCGATCGTCGACGGCGATGACCGGCCGGTCGGCCAGACGGGATTGCGGGACGTGCTGCTGACCGAGGGGTCGGCGCAGGTGTCGTACTGGCTGCTGCCCGACGCGCGCGGTAGGGGGATCGCCACCGCGGCGCTGGAGACGCTGACGCGGTGGAGCTTCACGCGGGCGGGGTTGCACCGGTTGGAGCTGAACCACTCGACGGCCAACGCGGCGTCGTGCCGGGTCGCCACCCGGGGCGGCTACGCCGTGGAGGGGGTGGCACGGCAGTCGATGCGGCACGCCGACGGCTGGCACGACATGCACCAGCACGCACGACTGCGCACCGACGGGCCGCTCCGCTCATCGGGGCTGCGCCCAGCCAACGAAGCGCGGGGTCAGATCGGGTAGCGCTACATCCGGGTTGAGCGCGGCGAGATCCGCCTCGGCCTCCTTCTGGACCGCGGCCAGGTGCGTCAACAGACCCGGGCGGTCCTCCCGGTACTGGCCGAGCAGGCGCAGCTTCGCCGTCGAGCACGGCCAGAGGATGCCGCAGACCGGGCAGCGCCACGACGGGCGCAACGGGGAGTGCGTACGTCTTGCGGCCTTCTCCTCGATGTGCGGCACAGCTGTCCTCCTCATCGGCTGGTGGAAGCGGGGGTCGCTGCCGATTGCGGAAGCGACCCCCGCTGCGAACGCGTCCGCCGGGTTCGGGTCCCTGCCGGCCGCGCCGCTGATACCCCACTTTCCCGGGAGTCGCTGGACAAGCACACAGCGTTACGTGTTCTCTTTGGTGCAGCCCCTTTGCTCCCCGGAAGGAACGGTATGAACCACGCCTTTGTCGCCGCGCTCGCCGAGGCGGGCCACACGGCCGAGAGCCTCGCCGATCGGATCGGTGTGCACCCGAAGACCGTCGCCCGGTGGGCGAACCCGGGTCACGTTCCGCAGAGTCGTCATCGGGCGACCGTCGCCGAGGTGCTGGCCCGCGATGCCGAGGCACTGTGGCCGGACGCCCTGCGTCGCCGCGAGCCGGTGTGGTTCCGGCCGTGGGTCGACATCGAACGCGAGGCGGTGACCCTGCGGTCGTTCCAGTTGGCGTGGGTGCCGGGGCTGCTCCAGACCGAGGCGTACGCCCGGGCGACCCTGGCCGGCGGTGTCCTCACGGCGGACGCGGTCGACGAGTTCACCGAGGCGCGGCTGAATCGACAGTCCATTCTCGACCGGGACGCCGAGGGGCCGCTGCTCATCGCCCTGCTCGACGAGGGCGTGCTGCGCCGCCGGGTCGGCGACGACCGGGCGTTGATGGCCGCGCAGCTCACCCGCCTGCTCGGCTACGTCGAGTCGGACACGATCCAGCTTCAGATCGTGCCGGCGGACGCGCCCAGCTACCCCGGGCTCGACGGCCCGTTCACCATCGCCGACCTGCCGGACGGCTCGCGCCTCGCCCACGTCGACAGTGCCGCGCAGGCGCAGATCCTCGATGCTCCATCGGAGCTTGTTAGCCTGGAGCGGCGGTGGGAGCGGATTCGCGGCGAGGCGCTGCCCCGGGGACGTTCCCTGGACCTTCTCAGAGAAGCGGCGGGATCATGGACATGACCGGGGCGCGGTGGCGCACGAGCACGAGAAGCGGTGGCAACGGCGGCGACTGCGTCGAGGTCGCCGACAACCTTCCGGGCGTGGTGCTGGTCCGCGACTCGAAGGACCGTGACGGTGCGACGCTGACCTTCCGCTCCGACGCCTGGCGCGGCTTCGTCGCGATGGCCCGCGCCGCCGGCTGACCGTCCACCCCGGTCGCCGCTCTCGGCGCCGGCGGCGGCCGTCTCGCACGAAGACGGATCGATCCGGCCTGATCAGCGCACGCCGCCGGGTTCGGCCGGTTGCGGTTCGCGGGCCGACAAACGGTCGGGGGTACGGGCGTACCGAACGCATCGGCGGCGTCAGCGCGTCGCCCGGCGGCAGCCGGTCACGCCTTCGCCACTGCGCCGTCACGTCCTCGCGGTCGCCCTACCTACGCCGGGCTGGCCGCGTTCGCCGCCAGCCCCACGCGGCGCAGTCGGATCACCTCACCCAGCTCGCTCAGTACCCGATGGTCTCGTCCGATGCGGGCGCAGCGTGATCGGATCTCATCGGCCTCCGCGACGACCGCGCCGATGCCGGTGTCGACCGGCAGGTCCAGTAGCGTCCGCGTCGTCGCCCTGCACGCCTCGATCAGCTCGCCTCGACGTATCAGCGACACCGCACCGTCAAGCGCGATGTGGGCCCGGTCGACGACGTCATGTGACGGATACTGCGCCAGGGCCTGCTGGTGGCAGCGTGCGGTCGCCTCGAACGAGCCGACGCGGGCCAGCACGTTGCCTTCGTAGAAGCGGAACTTGCGCTCGGGAAAGCCGAAGAGCCCTCCGTTTCGTACGTCCCGGGGGATGAGATCGAAATTCCGGTTGGCCTGTTCCATCAGCGTCTGCGCCTCGGCGCCCCGGCCGATCATGGCCAGGGCACGGGCCTCGACAGCGGGCGCCATGGCGCCAGCGACGGAAGGAAGTCCGCTCGCCAAGTGCCGTGCCGATCGCGCGGCGCGCGCGGCGTCAGCCGGCCCGGCGTAGTAGAGGAGAAGGAGAGCCTCCCGGGTCCGGATCCACGCCCGCAGACCACGGTCCTGGACTTCCTCGGCGGCCAGTTTGCCCACCTGGAACCAGCGGCTCGCCTGCGCGGGTTCGCCCAGGTCGACACAGAGCACGCCGATGAGCCCGGCCAGCTGCGCGGCGACCGTGGTCAGCCGGATTTGACTCTGCAACGACTGGCGGTAGGCGAGAAGCTGTTCGATGTCGTCAAAATCCAAGATCGCGCTGCCGAGAAGCTGGATCGCCGGCTTGGTGCGATAGGAGTTGCCGTGCAGAGCAGCCTGCTCCTCCCACCAGTCCACGGTCGTCTCGGTGACGCTGCGGTGCTGCAGCGTGTTCGACATGTGTTCCCGGGTCAGGTCGAGCGCCCGCAATGCCGGACCCGCCAACCCGCCACCCGTGATACCCAGCAGTGCCCGCAGGGTCTCCCGCCGCTTCATACGATCACTACTCTCCTCATTGGTGCCAGGCCGTACCATCTCTGCCGCGGTGACGCCGGCCTGTAGTACCGGGGCCGGTGCGGGCTGCGGGTCAGGTTCTGGACCGGCCGGTTCGCTCTCTGGAACCATCGTTCGGTAGTCCCTGCCGAAGCCCAACAGGTCCGGTCGGGCCTTGTAGAGGCGGCAGAGTGCGTCCATGTAGCGCGGCGATGGCCGCTCCACGCCGGTCTCCCACCGGGACACGCGGTGATGTCCCAGCATTGGCGCCGGCTCACCTTCAGCGATGATCAATTGCTGGATCGCTCGCGCGACCTCGTTCAGCGTTCTGCCTGAGGCGAGCCGGTGTGCCCGCAACAGACTGATCCCGCACCGGCTGTTGAGCTCGGCGACGATCTGACCGGTCGGCCAGTTTCGCTGCCGGGCGACATCGAGCACCGCCTTGACCGCCGTCCGTTGCTCATGCGCATTCATCAACGACACCTTCCGCCAGTGCACTGATCGTAGGTCGGCCCGCACAAAGAGCGGGCCACTCGCGCCGCAATGTGCGGCTCACGCACACTCCTCGGCGAGAAGGTTCGGATCGACGCACATCGTCGAATGGGCGCGCTTTCGGGGCAGCTGACGGCCGTGTGAGCATCCCACCAAGACGCAACGTCGAGGGGGTCCCCAATGCCGACCGAACAGACAGGCACCGGCGCCGAGGCAATGGAGGCACGACAGGAGCCGGAAGTCGCGGTTCAGCCGACCGCCGCCGACATCAGCCGATTGTTGCGACGCGAGCAGATCATCTTTTTCCTGCTGGGCAGCATTCTCGCGGTGCCACTGAACGTCCTCGCGACCTTTCTGTACGTTCTCCTCGATTCCGCGTGCCGTTGACTCAGGCCGACAAAGGTATCGTCGATCTGGTCGGGACTGACACCATGTGGATCGTTTCGGCGTACGCGCTGCGGGGCGGCCGGGCCCGGCGGCGCGTACCCCGGAAATTGCCTGGCGGCACGCGTACCCCGGTGCGAGGGTGACCGGCATGACTGCGCATGCTCTGGCCGGGGCCCTGGCCGACGACGGACGGCGACGGATCTTCGCGGCGGTCGCGTTGGGATCGACAAGCGTGCCCGAGGTCGTGCAGCGCTCCGGCTTGGCCACGCGGGTCGTGCTCACCGGGCTCGGTCGGCTCGCCACTGCGGGCCTCATCACCGGCGCTGACGGCGCGCTCGCGGTCGACGAGGCGTCGCTGCGGGCGGCGGCGCGCGAGGGTCGACCGACCGACGACACCGAGCCGGCCGAGGATCCGGTGCTGCGGACGTTCCTGCGCGGGGAGGTGCTGGTCGGCATGCCGGCGCAGCGCGGACGGCGGCGAACGCTGCTGACACACATCGCGCAGCGGTCGTTCGCGCCGGGCACCCGTTATCCGGAGCGGGCCGTCGACGACGCGCTCAAGCCGTGGTGTGCCGGCGGCGCGTCGGACCACGCCACCCTGCGCCGCTACCTGGTGGACGAGCGGTTGCTCACCCGTGAGCAGGGCATCTACCAGCGGACCACCGCAGCCGAGGAGGAGGCGTGACCACGGCCGTCCGGCCGCAGTGGTCGACCGACGCCGTCCGGCCGGACCATCCGGACGCGGCACTGCTGCTGCGTGAGTACATGACCGAGATGGTGGTGCGCTATTACCACCGCCCGGCCCGGCCCGGCGAGGTCGACGCCGCGCTGGCCGAGATGCCCAGCGACGACCTGGCGTACCCGACCGGTGTGCTCCTGCTCGCCCACCGCGGCGCGGATCTCGCCGGCTGCGCCGGACTGCGGTGGCATGCCGAGTTCGCCGAGCTGACCCGGGTGTACGTCCGGCCCGCGCACCGCGGCACGGGAGGAGGGGCCGCACTGCTGGCCGCCGTCGAGGCGCGCGCCCTGGCCGCCGGAGCGGACCGGATCCGCCTGGACACCCGCTCCGACCTGGTCGAGGCCCGCGCGCTGTATGCCCGACACGGCTATGGCGAGATCCCCGCCTACACGCAGGGCCCGTACGCCGAGCACTGGTTCGAGAAGGACTTGACGGCCGGCTCGCAAGGCGTTAAATAAGAAGAGGAAGTTGAGTCACCTCGACTCAACCACAACCTTCGGCCAGGGAGAACCGAGGAGGCATGACCATGTTGATGCGCACCGACCCGTTCCGCGAGGTGGACCGGCTCGCCGAGCAGTTCTTCGGTACGGCAGCCCGTCCGGCGACGATGCAGCTCGACGCCTACCGCGACGGCGACTTCTTCTACGCCGCGTTCGATCTGCCCGGCGTCGACCCGGACACCATCGACTGCACCGTCGAGCGCAACGTCCTCACCGTCCGTGCCGAGCGCCGTCGACCGTCCGGGGACGGCGTCGAACTCGTCGCCGCCGAACGTCCGATGGGCACGTTCACCCGGCGACTGTTCCTCGGCGACACCCTCGACACCGACAAGCTGGAGGCCGGCTACGAGCACGGGGTGCTGACGCTGCGCATCCCCGTCGCCGAGCGGGCCAAGCCCCGCCGGGTCACCATCACCGCCAACGGCAACGGCCGACGCCAGATCAACGCCTAACCCCCCCCCGCCCCCCCGCCCCGCCCCGGCGATCATGAAGTTATTGCCACGACACGCCGAGCCAGGTGGCAATAACTTCATGATCGATGCGACCCGGACGGCGCGGCCAGGGGGGCGGGGCGGGAGGCAGGACAGGGGGATCCGGCGGGGGCGTCAATCTTGCGCTTTGGGTTGCTGTGATGGGCTTTAATGCCCCTTATGTCGGCGCAGGAAGTGCGAGATCAACGCCTGACGCACCGCCTTGACGGTCGGCGCCCGCACCGCGGACGCCGGCCGTCGGCGCGCCTGCGTGGCAATCCCATTCGCTGCTGAGAACCTTTTTCACATGGTGTCCTCCGACGCGCCCGTGCTCGCCCGCCCCACCGCCCGACCGGCCCTGCCGAGCGCGCCGATGGACGTCACCGAGGCGTGGCTGCGCAACCGTCGGCTCTCCGAGCACACCCGCGACGCCTACCGACGCGACGTCACCGCGTTCCTCGGCTGGTGCGCCGAGCACGACCTGGATCCGCTGCGGGCGACGTTCCTGCACGTCAACGAGTACGCCCGCGCGCTGGAATCCACACTCGTGGCCCGCAGCGGCCGACCATTGACCCCGGCCACCGTCGCACGTCGGCTCTCCGCCCTGTCGAGCTGGTACGACTTCCTCGTCAAACTCGGCGGCGTACCCGCCAACCCGGTCTCCGGCGCGGACCGGCCCCGCGTCGACCGCGACCACTCCGCCACCATCGGGCTCACCCCCGAGGAGGTGGACGCCCTACTCGCTGCCGCCGACGCCGAGACCGGCCCGACGGCGGCGCGCAGCCGGGCCGCCATCGCGCTGCTGGCCGACCTGGGCCTGCGGGTCGGCGAACTGGTCTCACTGGACCTGGCCGACCTCGGCGCCGAGCGCGGGCACCGCAGCGTGCGCTTCGTCGGCAAGGGCGGCAAGAAGCGCCGCCGCGCCCTCACCCCGGGCACCGCGTACGCGGTCGACGCCTACCTGGCCCAGCGGGCCGCCGCCGAAGGCGTGCCGGTGACGCAGCTGAGCGGGCCACTGCTGGTCACCGCCAGCGGCGCGCGACTCGACCGGCACTCCGTGTTCCGGATGGTCCGTCGCCTCGCCCGCGCCGCCGGTATCCCGGCCTGGGCGAGACTGTCGCCGCACTCGCTGCGACACGCGTTCGCCACCACCGCCCGCTCCGAGGGCGTTCCCCTCGAAGACGTGCAGGACGCCATGGGGCACGCCGACCCGCGCACCACCCGCCGCTACGACCGGGACCGGCACAACCTCGACCGCGACCCGGCGTACGCGGTGTGGGCCGCCCGGTCCCGTCGGCGCGCCTGAGCGTCGTACCCCCGGCCTACCGTCGCCGGATGAGACACGGTCTGGAGATCCCCTGCGGCGGCGACCATCTCGCCGTCGCCACCCTCGTCGAGCTGGGTGAGCTGGCCGAGCACGCCGGGTGGGACGGGGTGTTCCTGGAGGACTACCTCATCCACTACCACGGCGACGACCCGTCCACCTACGACCCGTGGCTGGTGCTCACGGCGATCGCCGGGCGTACCGAGCGGGTCCGGCTGGGCACGGCCGTCACCGCGCTGCCCCGACGCCGCCCGGCGAAGCTGGCCCGCGAGGTGCTCACCCTCGACCAGCTCAGCGCCGGCCGGGCCACCGTCGCGGTGGGGGTCGGCGACCCGGGCGACCGGGGTCTGGCCGCGTTCGGTGAGCCGACCGAGGTGGCCGTCCGCGCCGCGATGCTCGACGAGGGCCTCGACCTGCTGACCGGCCTGCTCAGTGGCGAGCGGGTCGAGCATCGGGGTGTCCACTACCGGGCCGAGAACGTGGCGCTGCGTCCACCGCCCGTGCAGTCACTCCGGGTGCCGGTCTGGGTCGGCGGCAGCACCCAGGCTGGGGCGGTGCGACGGCGTGCGGCCCGCGCCGACGGCATCGTGCCGTACAAGTTGACCGACACCGACGGCTGGGCCGACTTCACCCCCGACGAGGTCCACGAGCTGGCCGCAGCGCTGCCGGCGACGCGGGCCGACGGTCAGCCGTTCGACGTAGCTATCGGCGGCCGGCGGCGTCGCCCGGACGAGCGCGCCGAACGGGCCTACCACCGCGAGCTAACCGCCGCCGGGGCGACCTGGTGGCTGGAGTACGTCCCGGTCGGCGACCCGGCGGCGATGCGCGACGCGGTGGCCCGCGGCCCGCTGCGCTGAGCGGCCCGAGCGTCAGTCCGACGGTGGATCGGCCTCCGCCACCGGGCCGGCGACCCCGGCGGCCCGCCGCGCGGCGCGCGTCAGCCGGTCGACTCGCCGTGCCGTCAGCCCTGCGGCCGGCGGCAGAGGCAGAACGGCTGGCCGATCGGGTCGAGGAGCACCACCCACGTCTCGCCGGGCTGGAACTCCGGCTTCGACGCGCCCGCGGCCACGAACTCCTTCTCGGCCTGAGCCAGGTCGTCGACGTAGAGGTCGAGGTGGTAGCGCTTCTGCCCGGACGTGTCCGGCCAGGCCGGCGGCGCGTAGCCCTCGACCAGGCCGAACCCGATGGACATGCCACCGCCGTTGATCATCGCGTACTCGGCTTGACTGTGGGTGATCTCCCAGCCCAGCACCCGGTTATAGAAGGCGGCCTGCCCGGCCGGGTCGGAGCTGTCCAGATTGACCATCGCGAGGTCGGCAGTTGTCGTCATGCCCGCACTATGCCCGGCACCCCCGACAATCCCCGTCGACCTCCTCAGCAGAGCAGATCCAGGTGATGGTGGGCGTCCTCGGCGATGTCCTCGTGCCGCAGCCACCGCCGTGCCCACAGCCGGGCCGCCGCCTCCGCCTGCTCGTCACCCCAGGCGGCGTGCTCCACCAGCAGCGCGGCGGTCAGCGCGTACGCCAGCCGCAGCGCCAGCGCACGGGCGCCCGCGACGACGCTGGCCGCGCCCGGTTCGGCGGTCACCACGGCGATGGTGTCGCGGAGTTGCCCGGCGACGGTGGCCAGGGTGTCGGCCAGCGCGGGCGACAGCGGCCGGGCCAGGTCGACGGCAGCGGTCAGCCGACGCAGTAGCGGCGTCCCGGCGTCCTCCCGGGTCAACGCACGCAGCACGTCCAGGGACAACACGTTGGTGGTGCCCTCCCAGATCGGCAGCACCTGCGCATCGCGCAGCAGCCGGGGCACCCCGGTGTCCTCCACGTACCCGGCGCCGCCGAAGCTCTCCACGTACTCGCTGGCGGAGCTGACGGCGAGCCGCCCGGTGGCGAGCTTGGCCAGCGGCGCGACGATGCGCAGCTCCGCGACCGCCTCCGGGTCGGCGCCGACCTCCACCCGCCCGAGCAGCGCGAACGCGTGCCCGGCGAGGGCGAACGCGCCCGCCGCGTCGACCGCGAGCGTGCCGAGCGTGGCGCGGTGCAGGGGCGAGGACGACAGCGGGCCGCCCGCGACGTGCCGCGCGTCGGCGAACGCGCGGGCGTAGGCGAGCCCTCGGCGCATCCCGCCGGCAGCGGCGGCGGCGTTGTGCACCCGGGTCACCACGACCAGGGTCATGGCCCGGACCAGGCCGGGCACCGCCGGGTCGCCCAGCGGCACCGCGTACGCGTCGCGCAGCCCGATCTCGGCGGTCGGCAGCGCCCGGGTGCCGAGCTTGTCCTTGAGCCGGTGCACGACGACACCGGGGGCGGGCGCGTCCGGTGCCGCGCCGGTGGCCAGGGGCGAGTCGACCGCGTAGCGGGGGACCAGGAACGGGGCGAGCACCCGACTGCCCCGCCCGGCGCCCTCGGGGCGGGCCAACGCCACCGCCATCGCCGCGTCGGCGGCGGAGCAGAACCACTTCTCCCCGGTCAGCCGCCACGAACCGTCCGCCGCCGGCCGACCGATCGTGCTCGACCGGCCCAGGTCCGAGCCGCCCTGCGACTCGGTCATCCACTGCCCGCTGGTGATCGCCGTGTCCGGATCGGTGGAGAGCAGCCGGGGCAGCCACGCGTCGCGGACACCGGCGTCGACGTCGGGCAGGCTGAGCAGGGCCGCCGCGCCGTCGGCCATCGCCACCGGGCAGGAGAACGTGGCCGACTCCGGCCCGTACAGGTGCAGCAGCGCGTGCTGCACGACCCGCGCGGCAGCGCCCCACGTGCCCCGCGCCTCGGGCAGGTAGGGCAGCGCCACCACGGCGTGCCGGGCGGCGGCGGCCCGCTGCGTCTCCCACCCGGCGGACACCTCGATGCGGTCGACGCGGGCGCCCCACGGGTCGTAGCGGACCAGCGTCGGCGGGTGCGCCTCGGCGTCGGCGTGTGCCGCGCGCAGCGGCCCGGTGACGTCGGCGGCCAGGTCGGCGAGGCGGCCCTTCGCGGCGGCGTGACCGGCCGCGCCGAGGTGACGCTCCAGCCAGGACCGCAGCAGGGCATCACCGGCGTACGGGTCGGCAGGGGGTGGTACCGGCTGCACGAAGCGGCTCATCGATCGGCTCCCAGGCGCTACGGGGGTGTGCGCCGACGGTAGACGATGGGTGGCCGCGCCGAAAGAAGGCCCAGTTTTCGGCTTGCCGTGCCTCACCGCGACGGTGTTCTCTACGGTCGGTAATCGTGGGTGCCGGCCAGTCGTGGAGCCGACCGGCCCGGCGGCGCCGCCCGATGCGTGCCGGGCTGGCCTTCGCCGGGTTCGGCATGGCGCTGTGCTGCGTCGGAGTCGCCGGACTGGGAGCGTGGAACCTGCAGACCGTACGGCAGGCCGCCGGCCCGATCCGGGAGACCGCCGACGGGTTCCTCAGCGAGGTGTCCCTCGGCGACAGCGACCGCGCGTACGAACGCCTGTGCGCCGACGCCCGGACCCGGTGGAGCGCGATCGGGTTCACCAGCTGGGTGCGGACCCCGCCCATGGTGACCGACTACGAAATCACCGACGTCTCGGTGGCGACAAAGGGTGGGCACCCGCGCGGGACCGTCACCGTGCGGTTGACCCGCGCCGGCGGCATCAGCGAGGAACGCCGCCTGCCGGTGGTCCGCGAGGGCGGCGACTGGCGGGTGTGCGGTGACCCCTTCTGAGCCGCCGGCCGTCGCGTTGGCGCACCCCCGGCTGCTGCGCCGGCGTCAGGGCGTCGAGCCGACCACCTCGACCGAGTTGTTCTTCGACCTGGTCTTCATCTTCACGATCACCCAGGTGTCGCACTACCTGATCGCGCACCCGGACGCGCGTGGCGCCGCCCGGACCGCCCTGCTGTTGGCGCTGGTCTGGTTCGTCTGGGTCTACACCACCTGGGTGACCAACTGGCTGCAACCGGACCAGGGCCCGGTACGGGCGATGCTGATCGGGGTGACGCTGGGCAGCCTGCTGTTGTCGGCGGCGATCCCACAGGCGTTCGCCGGGACGGGTCTGCTCTTCGCGGTGGTCTACGTGGTCGTGCAGGTGGGCCGGACCATGTTCACGTTGTGGGCGACGCAGGGCAACCCGTGGCTCGTCGACGGGTTCCAGAAGTCGTTGCCCTGGATCGCCGCCACGTCGGTGCTCGTGGTGGTCGGTGGCCTGGTCGACACCCCGGCCCGGGAGGTGGTGTGGGCGGCGGTGATCGTGCTCGAGGTGGTCGGCCTGTCGATCGGTTACCCACTGCCGGGGCGCGAGCGCAGCCGCCCCGAGCGGTGGATGGTGGAGGGTGGGCACCTGGCGGAGCGCTGCGCGGCGTTCGTCCTCATCGCGCTCGGCGAGTCGATCCTGGTCACCGGCAGCACCCTGACGGCACACGTGGACCTGGTACGTCTCGGCGCGTTCGGTGTGGCGTTCGCCGGCTCGGTGGCGCTGTGGTGGGTGTACTTCGCGCGGTCGGCGCCGGCCGCCGCGGCGGTCGTCGCCCGCGCGGGCACGCGTACGGGGGCGCTGAGCCGGGTCGCGTTCAACTACCTGCACCCGGTGATGGTGGCCGGCATCGTCGTCACCTCGGCGGGCGACGAACGGCTGCTGCACGCTCCGGGCGCGGCGGCCACCACGGTCACCGCCCTGTTCACCCTGGGCGGCCCGGCGCTGTTCCTCGCCGGGCACGCCGGCTACCAGGCGGTGCTGTGGCGGGGGTTGCCGACCAGCCGGATCGTCGCGGTGGTGGTGCTGCTGGCGCTGGTACCGGTCTGCGTGGGGCGGGGCGCGACGGTGGTGACGTGCGCGGCGCTGGCGACGGCGGTGACCGTCGCGGTGATCCTGACGGACCGGTCCCGGCGGGGCACGTCGTGACCGAACCCGCCCCGGCCCACCCACAGTTGCTGCGCCCGCGTCGGGGCGTGGAGCGGACCACGTCCACCGAACTCTTCTTCGACCTGGTCTACGTCTTCACGATCACCCAGTTGTCCCACTACCTCAGCGGGAACCTCGACTGGCCGGGCGTGGGGCGCACCGCGGTGTTGCTGGGCATGGTCTGGCTGGTCTGGATCTACACCGTGTGGATGGGCAACTGGCTGCGCCCGGACCGGGCGCCGGTACGCACCACGCTGCTGGTGGTGACGCTGGGCAGTCTGCTGCTCGCGGCGGCGTTGCCCACCGCGTTCGGCGGCGACGGTCTGCTCTTCGCCGGAGCGTACGCGGCGGTGCAGATCGGTCGGACGGTCTTCGCCATGTGGGCCATCCGCGGCCAGCCGTACGTCAGTGACAGCTTCCGCCAGTGCCTCGTCTGGATCGCCGGCACCGGACTGTTGGCCCTCGTCGGCGGCCTGGTGGGCACTCCGGCCCGGGAGGTGATCTGGATCGGTGTGATCGCCGTCGACGCGCTCGGGTTGGCGACCGGGTTCCCGGTGCCCGGTCTGGGCCGCAGCACCCCCGAACGGTGGAAGGTCGAGGGTGGGCACCTCGCCGAACGGTGCCAGGCCTTCGTCCTCATCGCGCTGGGGGAGTCGATCCTCGTCACCGGGGGGACGTTGACGCAGCACCTGGACCGGTCGGGCATCTTCGCGTTCCTGCTCGCCTTCGCCGGGTCGGTGGCCCTGTGGTGGGTGTACTTCGACCGGGCGGACACGGTCATGCGGGCCCTGGCCGAGGCGGGTGAGCGGGCCGGCCGGCTGTCCCGGCTGGTGTTCAACTACCTGCACCCGGTGATGGTGGGCGGCATCGTGGTCACCGCGGTCGGCGACGAGCGGCTGCTGCACGCCCCCGGGCACGCGGTGGGGTGGGCGGACGCGCTCGTCGTCCTCGGCGGGCCGGCGCTGTTCCTGGCCGGGCACGCCGCGTACCAGTTGGTGCTCGGCTTCGCCGGGGTGGCGGGCCGGGTCACGGCGACGCTGCTGCTGCTCGCGTTGACCCCCGGGGCAGTCGCGCTGGGCGCACCGGTCGCGGTCACCGCCGGGGCGGCGCTGCTGGTCACGGCCGCGGTGATCGTGGCCGATCGGGTGTCGGACCGGCGGGTGTCTCAGTCGCGGGGGCCGAGGTCGCCGCTGCGGTAGTGCCGCCGGCAGAGCACCTGGTAGCGCACGTCGGCGGTCTCCACGGTGTCGCCGATGACGACCTGCTCGCCCTCGCGGACCACCCGGTCGTCGACGACCCGGGCGTTGAGCAACCCTTCCCGGCCGCACCAGCACAGCACCTCGACCTGGATGCGGGCCACCTCGTCGGCCAACTCGAACAGGCGCTGCGCGGCGGGGAACAGGCAGGACCGGAAGTCGGTGGCGAGGCCGAACGCGAACACGTCCACGTCGTAGCTGTCCACCAGCTCGGCCATCTGCTCGACGTGCTCGACGGTGTAGAAGCACGCCTCGTCGCAGATCAGGTAGTCGACGCGTACCCCGTCGGCCCAGCGACCCCGCACGAGCGCCCGCAGGTCCAGGTCGTCGGTGACCTCGATGGCCTCGTGGGCCAGGCCGATGCGGGTGGTGACCTGCGGGCCCAGCGACCGGTCGATGCGGGTGGTGACCAGGCCCCGGCGGCCCTGCCGGGCGTGGTTGTAGTTCATCTGCAACGCCATCGTGGACTTACCGCAGTCCATCGGCCCCCAGAAGAACTTCAACGCCGCGGCGTGCACCGGCCGCCCGTCGAGCCCACGCGCGGCCGCGCAGCCGGCGGGGGCGTGCGGCTGGCCGGGGAACGGGTGGGCCAGGCAGGTCGGCATGGCAGCGGCGTCGTCGGTCACGGTCGGGCAGCCTAGCCGATCGACCGGCCCGGATCTGTCAGGTGCGTCGCACGTGCTCAGAGCACCCGTGGCGGGGTGTTTCCGGCCGCGATGATGGCCCGGCGCATCGGCACCGCCAACAGCAGCAGGAAACCGACCACGAAGAAGCCCACCAGTGAGACCAGGCCCACGCGGTAGGAGGAGGTGAGTTGGAACACGATGCCGAACGCGAGCGGGCCGAGCCAGCTCGTGCCCCGGTCGCTGATCTCGTAGAAGCCGTAGTACTCGCCCTCCTTGCCGGCGGGGATGAGCTGGCTGAACAGGGACCGGCTCAGCGCCTGACTGCCACCCAGGACCAGGCCGATGCAGGCGCCGAGCGCCATGAACGGCAGCGGCGCCTCGGGGGGCAGCCAGAACACGCCGAGGATCACGGCGGTCCAGAGCACCAGGCTGATCAGCACCGTCTTCTGTGCGCCGATGCGCCGGGCCAGCGCGCCGAGGAGCAACGCGCCACCGAAGGCGAGGAACTGCACCAGCAGGATCGTGACGATCAGCGTGCTCTGCTCCAGCCGCAGCTCCTCGGTGCCGTACTGGCTGGCCATCGTGATGACGGTCTGGATGCCGTCGTTGAAGACCAGGAACGCGAGCAGGAAGAACAACGTCAGCGGGTACGCCCGGATCTCGCGCAGGGTGTGCCCGAGCTGCCGGAACCCGTCGGTGAGCACGTTGCCCCGCGCGGCCACGGCCGCCGTGACGGGACGGTCGCGCAGCCAGCGCAGCGGCACCAGCGTGAACACCCCCCACCACACTCCGGCGGAGACGATCGACCAGCGGGCCAGGTCCAGGGTGCGCTGCGGGTTGTCGTCCTCACTGAGCAGGGAGACCGTGGCCAGGTTCACCGCCAGCAGCAGGCCACCGCCGAGGTAGCCGAGCGCCCAACCGCGGCTGGAGATGGCGTCCCGCTCGTCCGGGCCGCCGAGCTGCGGCAGGAACGAGTTGTAGACCACGATCGCGGCGCCGAAGGAGATGTTGGCGATCAGGAACAACGCACCGCCGAGCAGGTACCGGTCGCCGGTGACGAAGGCCATCGCGATGGTCGCCCCCGCGCCGGTGAACGCGGCCCCGCCGAGCAGGCGCTTCTTGTGCGCCGACCGGTCCGCGATCGCCCCGATGACCGGCAGCGCGAACACGGTCAGGAACACCGACAGCGAGATCAGGTACGGGTAGTACGACCCGGCCGCGACCCGGATGCCCAGCGGGTGCACGTACCCGTCGCAGGTGTCCGCGCCCAGCTCACAACCGGCGGCGGTCTCGGCGACGGTGGTCAGGAACGGGCCGAGGAACACGGTGATCACCGTGGACTGGAACGCGGAGTTCGCCCAGTCGTAGATGTACCAGCCGCGGCGCTCGCGGGGGGTGCTCGCCGGGGGCGGGGTGTCGGTCACCGTGGGGGTCACGGTCTCGGCCATCGGGGGTTCCTTCGGTGCTGGTCAGGCGGTCCAGTGGCCGCGGCTGCGGTAGACGTCGCGCAGCACGCCGACGTGATCGGTCATGATGCCATCCACGCCACGATCCAGTAAGTCGTGCATCTGGTCCGCATCGTCGATCGTCCAGACGTGCACCTGAAGGCCGAGCCGGTGGCAGTAGTCGACGAACCGGCGGTCCACCACCGGCACCCGCCCGTAGCGGGGCGGCACCTGCGCGGCGACCACCGACGGGGGCAGCCGCAGCGGGCGGCCGTGCAGGGAGGCCAGCCGCAGCCGGGCGACTGCCCGCATGCCGAGGCTGGTGGCGACGCGTCCCTCGGTGAGCGCCCGCAGCCGGGCCAGTCGGGCGTCGCTGAACGAGGCGAGCAGCACCCGGTCGGCCGCGCCGACCCGGGTCAGGGTGGCGACCGTCGGCGCGACGCCGCCGTCGGCCTTCACGTCGATGTTGAAGCGGACCTGCGGCCAGGCGTCCAGCACCTCGTCGAGCCGGGGTACGACGGCGGCGCCGCCGACGCGTACCGAGGTGAGGTCGGCCCAGCTCAGGTCGGCGATGCGCCCCGCGGTGCCGGTGACCCGCGCGAGCGTCGGGTCGTGGAAGATCACCGGGACGCCGTCGGCGGTGGCGTGCACGTCGGTCTCCACGTACCGATAACCGAGCCCGATGGCCCGGGCGAACGCCGTGGTGGTGTTCTCGTCGCCCTCGGCGGCCCCGCCGCGGTGGGCGAACGCCAGCGGCGCGGGCGCGTCGAGGTAGGCGCATCGGTTGAGCACGCGACGCAGTATGCCCGCCGTCGGCAGAGCCTGGGTGGCCTGCCGGCGAATATCAGGCCCCTTGGTGGGGCGGTCCCGTCTCCCGGCGATCGGAAATGTGGCGATGACCCCGGTCGGCGCGGCGTTCGTCCGCCACACCGACCGGGGTCATCGCCTGGCCACGGCTCGCCGTGTCGCCGCGATCAGCCCGGGAGGTTCGTCGTCAACTGCGTCGTCAGGACGGTGCCGGTCTGCTTGTCGAGCACGACGGTCAACGCGTTTCCGGTCGGAGCCGCGGTTCCCTGCGGCCGAGGGAATGCCCTGCCCGTGAAGTTCCCCGTCAACGTGACGACCGTGACGGTCGAGGCGTTGTCGACGGCGGTGCCGAGTCGCGCGGTGGCGGCCTTCGGGGTGCTGTCGGCCATCGTGGCGACGCTCGCCGACGGGTCTCCGGCGAGGGTGGCGATCCGCTGCGCCTGCTGCAGGGCGGACGTGGTGGCCGGCGCGGCCTCGGTGGACGCGGCGGTGGTCTGCGGCAGGTTGCAGCGGGCCCGCATGTCGTTGGGCTGGGAGACCCACAACGCGTAGCACGGGGTGCTGTCCGGGTCGTCGTAGCTGGGGTAGCTGGGGCTGGCCCAGCCGTTCTTCCAGACCGGGCTCGCTGCGGCCGTACGGTACCTCAGCTTTCCACCCGTCATGCTGACGACGTTGCCGTCGGCGGCGGATTCGATGCCGATCTCGGCGATCGCGGTGGTGGAGGGCGCGCCCGTGTAGCGGGTCACGGAGGCGCCATCGCGGTACATGTCCCACGTGCCGTTGGTGGCTTCTTGAATCCGTACGAGGTGCTTGGTGTTGGATAGCGCGGCCGCGCCGTGGCACCGTTCCACGTATCCCTTGCCGGGGAGCAGACTGGCGGTGAACCAGACGAGCCCCGTACCGCAGACGCTGGCCCCACGAGTGATCCCCATCTCGACCCAGTAGGTGTTCGGATCGTAGGGGACGGGGTCGAATATGACCCAGGCCTCCGCTGTCGCGAAATTGTTCCCGGGGTTGTTGACCTGCATCTGATAGACCCCGAGCTCGAATTCCACGGCGGAAATGTCGGCCACCGGCCAATACACGACCCCGTAGCAGTGGTCGTCCAGGGTGCACTGCGCCGCCGATTGTGCCTGGGCGGGTGTCGCGACCATCGAGGTGAGCGCCAGCGCGCCCAACCCCACGATCGCGATCGCCCGTTCGAGCAACTTCCGATACATCTGACCTCCCGCCGATAGCTGGGCCCGATCCGTCGGGGCCCGTGCTGACGCCGCCGTTCGTCACGGGGTGGCTGCGGCGACCTGGCGGTAAGCCTGACCTGCGGTTGGTGCGGTAGCACAGGCTTCGAGCTGTGCGGAACAGTCCCGCACACGTGGAGCCCAGGTGGCCTGCCCGTGGGGCCCTGGCGCCCCCGTCACCCCCGTGGGACGGGAGCGCCAGGGGGCCTACGGGCGGAGACCGCCGGCCACCACGTACCCGCCGGCGAGGATCGGGTAGCGGGGGCGTGCGGGCACCTCCGGGGGCAGCTCCGTCTCGGGGTCGAGGCAGCCGGTGGGGGGCGGCTCGGTCCCGTTCTGCGCCTGGGCGTCGACGATCACGTCGGGCTGTCGACCACCGTCGATGATCTTCACGTAGTAGCCGTGGTTGCGGACCGGACCGACGCCGTCGGGCACGATCGCCGTGAACACCGCGACGTTCCCGACGACGCGCAGACAGGTCACTTCGGCCCGTCCCCGTGCGACCTCGGTGCCGTCCGGCAGCGCGTGCCGGTACCGGAACTCGCCACGCGTCGACCCGTCGACGGTCGTGACCGCCGCGACACCGAACCAGATCCGGTGCCCTGCCGTGTTGGGCTCGTCGTACACGAAGTGGCCCGCCCCGGCGACCATGGCGGCCGTGCTCGGCGGCGACGTGCCGGTGGGTGCGGTGGGCTGCGCCCATGCCGTCGACGAGCCCGCCGCGACCAGCGCGACCGTGGCCGCCGCTGCCGTCACGACCCGTGCGTACCTGTCCATGGAAAACCCCTCGCGTCGGCGACTGTGACGAGTCCAGCCTCGTCGCGGTCCCGACCGCGTTGATCCCCACGCCGAGCCAACCGCCTCCCCCGCCCGAGGGAGCCCCCGGCCTGCGCCGAGGCGGGGCGCCCGCCGCTTGCGCCGATCTTGCACTTTGTGTCGCCGCTATGGCCGCTTGACCCGTTATGTCACCGCAGAAAGTGCAAGATCACGGGGGCGGGGGCGTTGGGGGTCAGGGGGTGCGGCGGTGGGTGCGGGTGGTGTCGATGGGGCGGCCGGGGTCGACGTGGTGGGGGCGGTCGGGTTCGTCGGGGCGTAGCGGGGCGAGGGTGTCGGTGAGGGCGTCGACGATCCGGTTGGTGGCCCGGCGGGCCGCGCCGGGCGTGCTGGCGCTGGACTCGCCGAGGTCGACGGGTGCGCCGAAGTGCACCCGGATCACCGGCCGACGCCACAGCGCGCGGGCGATGCCGCGCAGCATCCCCTTCGGCGCCCGGTAGGGCAGCACCTCGTGCGCGCCCCACTGGGCGACCGGGACGACGGGAGCGCCGCAGGCCAGCGCGAGCCGGGCGACGCCGGTCTTGCCGCGCTCGGGCCACATGCCGGGGTCCAGGCCGATGCGTCCCTCGGGGTAGATGAGGATCACCGAGCCGGCCGCGACGGCCTCGGCCGCGTCGTCGAGGGCCTGGTGGACGGCGCTGGTGCCCCGGTCGACCCGGATGTGTCCGACGTGCCGCATGGCGGCACCGAGGACGGGGGCGCGGAACAGGCCGGCGGTCGCCATGATCCGTGGGGCGATGCCCCGCTCCCGGCAGGCGGCGATCATGACCAGGGGGTCGAACGGGCTGATGTGGTTGGCGGCCAGCACGAGCGGTCCCCGGCGCAGGTGCGCGGGGACGTCGCCGGTGACCTCGAGGCGGGCGAGCAGGCCCACCAGGGCGCGCGCGAGCAGGAGGGCGGCCCGCCAGAGCAGTGGTGGCTGCCAGGTCGTCGTGTCCATCAGCGCGCCATCCTCGCACGAGGCGACGGGTCCGCGAGGGCGAGCGTCCGGAGTGATCAGGGTCATTGGTCCCGGGCCGGTTCGGGCCGCCCGGCCCTGCCCCTTTCTCTACGACGAGCGGTAGTATTTACTACGTCTCGTAGTACGCATGTTTGGGGGTCCAGGTGGACGCGTTGGACGTCGCCCGGTGGCAGTTCGGTGTCACGACCGTCTACCACTTCCTGTTCGTGCCGCTGACCATCGGCCTGTCCGTGCTGGTGGCGATCCTGCAGACGATGTGGCACCGCACCGGCAACGAGCGCTACCTCAAGCTCACCAAGTTCTACGGCAAACTGTTCCTGATCAACTTTGCCATGGGCGTGGTCACCGGCATCGTGCAGGAGTTCCAATTCGGCATGAACTGGAGCGACTACTCCCGCTTCGTGGGCGACATCTTCGGCGCACCCCTGGCCATCGAGGCGCTCGTGGCGTTCTTCCTCGAATCCACCTTCATCGGCCTGTGGATCTTCGGCTGGGACCGGCTACCCAAGCGCGCGCACCTGGCCAGCATCTGGGCCGCCGCGATCGGCACGAACCTGTCCGCGTACTTCATCCTCGCCGCGAACTCGTTCATGCAGAACCCCGTCGGCTACCGCATCAACCCGGACAGCGGACGTGCCGAGCTGACCGACTTTCCGGCCGTGCTCACCAACAAGGTCGCCCTGATCACCTTCCCGCACACCCTGGCCGGCTCGTTCCTGGTCGCCGGGTCGCTGATCGTGGCGGTCGGCCTGTGGCACGTGATCCGCAACCGCGACTCCGCCGACACCGGCGCGTACCGCTTCGCCACGAAGTTCGGCTCCTGGGTGGTCCTGGTCGCCTCGGCGGCCGTGCTGTTCACCGGCGACATCCAAGGCAAGATCATGACCGAGGTGCAGCCGATGAAGATGGCCGCCGCCGAGGGTCTCTACACCACCGAGAGCCCCGCCTCGTTCTCCGTGCTCACCATCGGCAGCCTCGACGGCAGCCGCGAGGTGTTCGCCCTGAAGATCCCGTACCTGCTGTCGTACCTGGGTACCGGCGACCCGAACGGCACCGTGCACGGCATCAACGACCTCCAGGCCCAGTACGCCACCCAGTACGGCCCCGGCAGCTACACCCCGATCATCCCGGTCACCTACTGGAGCTTCCGCTTCATGGTCGGCTTCGGGCTGGCGGCCGGCGCGATCGCGCTGCTGGTGCTCTGGAGCCAGCGCCGGGGCCGCACCCCGCGCAGCAGGTGGCTGCTGCGCGCCGGGCTGGCCATGCCGGTGCTGCCGCTGCTGGCGAACTCCTTCGGCTGGATCTTCACCGAGATGGGCCGCCAGCCGTGGATCGTCTTCGGCGAGATGCTCACCCGCAACGGGGTGTCCCGCAGCGTCTCGCTGACCGAGGTCCTCACCTCGTTCACCGCCTTCACGCTGATCTACGCCACCCTCGCCGTGATCGAGGTCAGGTTGCTGCTGCGCTACGCCAAGGCCGGCGTACCCGACGTCAGCGAACAGCCCCCGGCCGACGACACCGACGACGCCGAGCGTCCGCTCGCCTTCGCCTACTGAACCCGGAGCCCATCGTGGACCTGACCACCATCTGGTTTCTCCTCGTCGCCGTGCTGTTCACCGGCTACTTCATCCTGGAGGGCTTCGATTTCGGCGTCGGCATGCTGCTGCCGGTACTCGGCCGCGACGACCGGGAACGCCGCGTCCTGATCAACACCATCGGCCCGGTCTGGGACGGCAACGAGGTGTGGCTGATCACCGCCGGCGGGGCCATGTTCGCCGCCTTCCCCGAGTGGTACGCCACCCTCTTCTCCGGCTTCTACCTGCCGCTGCTGCTCATCCTGCTGGCCCTCATCGCCCGGGGCGTGGCCTTCGAGTACCGGCACAAGCGCCCCGAGGCGTCCTGGAAGCGTCGGTGGGACGCCGCCATCGTCATCGGCTCGCTGCTGCCGGCGATCCTGTGGGGCGTCGCCTTCGCCAACATCCTGCGCGGAGTACCGCTGGACGCCGACCACGAGTACGTCGGCGGCCTCGTCGACCTGCTCAACCCGTACGCCCTGCTCGGCGGCGCGACCACCCTCGCGCTGTTCCTGACCCACGGCGCGGTGTTCCTGGCCCTGAAGACCACCGGCGACATCCGCGAGCGCGCGGGCGCGCTCGCGGTGCGCCTGGGCGTCGGGGCCGCCGTGCTCGCGGTCGGCTTCCTGACCTGGACCCTGAGCATCCGCTCCAGCGCGGCCGCCGTCGTGCTCGCCGTCGGCGCGGCCCTCGCCCTGCTCGGTGGCCTGGCCGCCGCCCGGGTACGACGAGAGGGCTGGGCCTTCACGGGTACGGCCGTGGCGATCGGCCTGGCCGTGGCGACCCTGTTCGCGGCGCTGTTCCCGAACGTGCTGCCGTCCACCCTCGACGCGGCGGGCACGCTCACGGCCACCAACGCGGCCTCCACCCCGTACACCCTGAAGATCATGACTTGGGTGGCGGTGATCTTCACCCCGGTGGTGCTGGCCTACCAGGCGTGGACGTACTGGGTCTTCCGCAAGCGCATCGGCGTGGCCAACATCCCCCAACACTGACCCCGACCCGCCCCGGCCCTCGGCGATCATCCGGGGCGGTATATCGGCTGGTCGGTGTCGGAGCGCCCCGCTACGGTGTGCCGATGCGCGTTCGTGAACTCACCATCGACGACCTGGACGACGCCTGGGAGCTGGGCCGGTTGGCGTTCGGCTCCACCCAGGAGCGTGCCCCCAGCACCCGCGTCGAGGTGCCGGGCATGACGCGCTGGGGCGCGTTTGACGACACCGGCCGGCTCGTCGGCAAGGCCGTCGACCTGCACCACGAGCAGTGGTGGTCCGGGCGGGCCGTCGCGGCGGCCGACGTCGCCGGGGTGGCGGTCGCCCCCGAGGCACGGGGCCGGGGCGTCGCTCGAGCCCTGCTCACCGCCCTGCTGGCCGGGGCCCACGAGCGCGGCGCGGCGATCAGCGCCCTGTACCCGACCATCGCCGCCCCCTACCGCGCCTGCGGCTGGGAGACCGGCGGTGTGCTGCGCACCGTCAACCTCGCCACCGCCGCGCTGCCCCGGCACCGGCCCGCGTCGCAGCTGACCGTCCGCGCCGGCACGCCCGCCGATCTGGCCGCCGTCGCCGACCTGTACGAGCGGGTGGCCCGCCACCGCAACGGCATGTTGACGCGCCAGGGCAAGCTGTTCGACTTTTTCACCGCCGACGCGAAGCTGCCCGGTGACGGGCTCACCCTCGTCGAGGACGACGGCGACCTGGTCGGCTACGCCGCCTGGGAGCGGGGCCGCGGCTACGGTGCCGACTCGGTGTTGACCGTCGACGAGGCCCTGGCCACCACCGCCGACGCGGCCCGGGAACTCGTCGGGGTCCTCGGGAGCTGGGCCAGCGTCGCGCCGACCCTGCGACTGTGCCCGCTCGACGGTGACGCCGTCAGCGCCCACCTGCCGCTGGAGGCGGCCCGCGACCACGAGCGGGACCTGTGGATGCACCGCCCGGTCGACGTCGTAAAGGCGGTGGCCGACCGTGGCTGGCCCGACCACGCCCGAGGTGTGGTCGACTTCCACCTCAGCGACCGGCTCGCCGACTGGAACACCGGCAGCTGGCGGTTGGTCGTCGCCGACGGCTCCGCCGAACTGACCCGGGTCGACGGCGACGCGGACCTGCGGCTGGACGTACGCGGGTTCGCGCTGCTCTACGCCGGGGCGGCGCGTGCCCGCTCGGTGGCCCAGGCCGGCCTGTTGCACACCGTCGGCGTCGCGCCGGATGCCCTGGACCTGCTGGGCGCCGGCGGCCCGGCGCAACTGCTCGACTACTTCTGACGGATGGTCGTCCGCCTCGCCGGTAGGGTGTGCCGGTGGAAATCCTGGCTCGTGTCCCTTGTGGAGTGACGACGCAGCGGCTGCTGGCGCATCCGCGCCTTCCGTTGGTGGCGGCCTGGGACGCCGACCGTCCGGCGATCCGGATCTGGGAGCACGGCGACGGACACCTGCGCGAGTGTGCAGCCGTCGGCGTGGGTTCGACCGGCTACGCCCAGGACGTCGGTTACGACCGGTTGAAGCGGACGCCGTCGGCCGCCTGGCACCCCGACGACCCACTGTTGGCGGTGGCGGACACCGAGAGCCTCGTGGCCTGGACACCCTCGGGCACGTCGCCGGTCCACGGCGTGACGCGCACCGAGTACCAGCGGGAGGTGGCGTTCAGTCCGGACGGTCGGACGCTCTGGCTGTCGCCCGCCGAGGGGCAGGACGGCTGGGAGCACTCGGTCGCGCTCGAATTCGCCTCCGCAACGACCGTGCGCGGCCCGCGGTGGGACACCGGGGTGGTGGCGCATCCGGCGGGCGGTCTGGTCTGCACCCTTCAGAGCGACCAGGGTGCCACGCTGGTGCTCTTCGCGGCGGACACCGGGCCGGTGCTGCGGCCGTTGCGCCGGGCGCTGGTCCTGGACTGCGACGGGTACGAGGCACCGATCTTCAGCTCGGACGGTCGGCACTTCGCGGTGCGGGGCAACGCGTACGACAACTCGCTGGAGGTGTTCGAGTTTCCCTCGCTGCGGCGCGTCCTGCGTGTGACGTTGGGGGAGCCGAGCCCGGGGTACCCGTACCCGCAGGAGTGGTTGGACGCAATGAACGCCTGGTCCCGCCACAACGTCGCGTTCGGTCGGTCGCCGCGGACCCTCTGGGTCGGCACTCCCGAAGGCGCGGTCATCGAGCTGGACATCGACGGTGCTCGGGTGAGCGAGCACGAGGTGCTGCCCGGGGTGGCGGTGACCGCGCTGGCGGCCACCGCCTCCGGTGAGCTCGTCGTCGCCGGCACCGACGAGCTTCTGCTGTTGTCGGTCGGCACCGCCGGCCAGGACGAGGTGTCCGGGGCCGCGGTGACCGAGTTCCTCGCCAGCACCGTCGAGGCGTCGGTCGTCGACATGGACCAGCTCGATCTGACCGACGGAACCCGCAGCTGGCAGCCGGGCGACCTGGCGGCGGTCACCGACGCCTCCGAGGCCGACCCGACCTGGCTGCGGATCCAGGCGGCCGTGAACCGAGGCACCTGAGCCGTCGTCGGGTCAGGCGACGCCCGCCAGTTCGTCGGTGGCGCGCTCGGTGACGCGCGCGAGGACGCGGGCGGCGACGTCGGCCTCGGCGGACGGGATGTCCCCGTACAGCCGGGCGGTGATGTCCGCGACGGCCTCGGCGACGCGGGCCTGCGTGGCGTGTCCGGCGTCGGTGAGCGACACCTGCGCCTCGGTGGTGTCGTCGAGCCGCGCCAGGCCGGCGTCGACGAGGTGGTCGATCACCTCGTGCACGGCCGACTCGTCGACCTTGCGGGCGTTCGCGAGGCGGCGCACGAGAGGCGTACGGGCGACGGGGCCGGCGGTGAGGGCGTTGAGCGCGAGGACCTGGCCGAAGTCGACGCCCAGGGGCGCGACGGCGCGGTCGAGCAGGGCGCGGGTGGCGAAGTGGGCCTGGCCGATGACCTGGCCGTTGAGAGTGGACACGATGCCTCCTTCAAAACGTTGGCTTGACCAACGTTGGTGGAGCCAACGTAGCATGGTTTGTGGGTCACCCCAACGATTCCTGTTAGACTGCCGCCATGGACGCCACCGCCCCGCAGTCACCCGCCGGGCTGCGTACCACCCCGAGCTGGCTGCTCAACCAGGCCGCCACCCACGCCGGCCGGCTCATCAGCGCCGGCTTCGCCGCACACGGCCTGCGCGGATACCACTACCGACTGCTCGCCACACTGGCCGAGGACGGCCCCGCGAGCCAGGCAGACCTGGGCCGCCGCTGCGGCATCGACCGCAGCGACGTCGTGGCCACCGTCAACGACCTGGCCGGTCGGGGACTCGTGGTACGCGCCCCCGACCCGGCCGACCGCCGCCGCAACGTCATCAGCCTCACCGAGGCCGGCGCCGACGAAGCCCACCGGATGGCCGACACCGTCGCCCACGTGCAGGACGACCTGCTCGCACCCCTGACGAGCGCCGAACGCGACCAGCTGACCCGCCTGCTCACCCGACTGGTCGAGCACCACGGCGGCTCCTGATCCCGCCAGCGCGGGCGGGCCCACCCCAGCAGGGAGCAGACCCGCCGCGACCAACCCTCAACTCGCCTCGCGCAGCTCCGCCAACCGAGCCTCGATCTCGGCCAGCTCGGCGCGCAGCTTCTCCGCCTGCTGCTCGGCCTCGGCCCGCTCCGCGCCCAGGATCTGCTCCACCGCCTCCTGCACACCCGGCACGTCCACCAGCGCCACCATCTTCAACGCCTCGGCCGGCTTCACCACGTACGGCTTCGCCAGGGCCTTGCTGCCCTGCTGCGCGGCGACCGTCCACTCGCCGTCGGCGTACGCCAGAGTCACCGTCAGGCCCGCGGGCCCCTTGGGCTTCGCGGCCTTGACCGCCCGCCGCGCCGGCGGTTTCTCTGCCTGCTCCACCTTCGGCTCCTCCTGTCGCGGCGCGGGCACCCGCGGCGTGTCCAACACGAACTCCGGCGCGGCCGGCACCGGCGTCGCCTCCGACTCCGGCTCCGCCTTCGGCTCGGCGGCCACCCGCCGGCCCGCGCCCTTGGGCGCGACCGCCAGATCGGCGGGGGAGAACGGCAACTCGTCACGGCCGAAGCGCACCACGACGAACTCGTCGGACACGTCCGGATCGGTCAACTCGACCACCTGGCCGACCTGACCGGCGATCTGCCCCGCCGACGCGGTGAACACCACCCTCGGCTTACGGCCGGCCGCCAACGCCTCCCGGATGCTGCGCACCTCGTCAGTGGACAAACCCTGGCCGGCATCCATCACAACCCTCTTCCGTACACCTGTTTGATTGCTGTCTTGATACCAGCTCACTGCGACACCCGCCGCACGGGGCTCAGCCGCCGAGGGCCCGCAACGCCCGATCCGCGTGGTCGTTCATGCTGACCTCGCTGTGAATCACCTCGATGACCCGCCGGTCCGTGCCGATCACGAACGTCATCCGCTTCGTGCTCAACGCACCCAACGGCACCCGCCGACGAACCCCGAACGCCCGCGCGACCGCCCCGTCCACATCGGACAGCAGCGGATAGTCGAAGCCGTGCAGCTTGGAGAACTCCGCCTGCTTGGCCACCTCGTCGCGGCTGATCCCCACCCGCGACGCGCCCAGCGCCGTGAACTCCGCCGCCAGGTCCCGGAAGTGACAGCTCTCCGCCGTGCACCCCCGCGTCATCGCCCCGGGATAGAAGAACAGCACCACCGGCCCCGACGCCAGGAACTCCGACAGCCGCCGCGGCGTGCCCGTCTCATCCGGCAACTCGAAATCGTCCACCACGTCGCCGACACCCACACCCGCCACCGCGCACCTCCGTAGTCCGACCGACCGCGCGGGAAGCGTAAGCGATCACACCCGCAGCACCTCGTGCGCCACCAGCACCGCGTGTGACCCTCCTTACGACGACGGCTGCGCGCCGGTCACGGTAGCGTCGGCGCAACCCCACCGACACCCTCGTGGAGGTGCCATGACACCCGTCACCGTCATCACCGGCGGCGGTCGCGGCATCGGCGCGGCCACCGCCCGCCGCCTCGCCAAAGCCGGCCACCACATCGCCCTGTGCTACCGCCGTGACGACGCCGCCGCCGCGACCGTCCTGGCCGACCTGCACGCCACCGGCGCCCAGGCCGTCGCCGTCCGCGCCGACACCACCGACCCCGACCAGGTCGCCGCCCTCTTCGACGCCGCCGCGCAGCTCGGCCCCCTCACCGGCCTGGTCAACAACGCCGGCGTCACCAGCCTCATCGGCCCGTTCACCGACCTGCGCGTGGACGACCTGCGCCGCGTCGTCGACGTCAACCTCATCGGGTACGTCCTCTGCGCCCAACAGGCCGCCCGCCGCCTCACCGACGGCGGGGCGATCGTCAACGTCTCCTCCGCCGCCGCGACCCTCGGCAGCCCGGGGGAGTACGTGCACTACGCCGCCGTCAAGGCCGCCACCGACACCCTCACCGTCGGCCTGGCCAAGGAACTCGCCCCGCGCGGCATCCGCGTCAACGGCGTCGCCCCCGGCCTCGTGCGCACCGACATCCACGCCGACTCCGGCGTACCCGACCGCCCGGACAGCGCGGCGCACCGGGTCCCCCTGGGCCGTGCCGGCGAACCCGACGAGATCGCCGCCGCCATCGCCTGGCTGCTCAGCCCGGAGGCCTCCTACGCCGCCGGCGCGGTGCTGCGGGTCTCCGGCGCCCTGTGAGCCGGGACACGGGACGCGTCCCGGCTCACCGCCGTCAGTGCGTGAACAGCTTCGCCGCGGTGATCACCGTCTGCACGACCCCGTAGCCGAGCAACACCGCCACCACCAGCCAGGAAATCCACAACCGGGCCTGCTGCTGCCCGTGCCGACCGTCGTCGCTCATCGCGTACCACTCCTCAGCTCGGTCTTCGGCTCGTCCACGTCCGCCGGCTCGTGGTAGCGCTGCGGCACCGGTCGCACCAGCAGGTTCGCCACGAAGCCCACCGCGAGCACACCCACCATCGTCAACAGTGCCGGCCGGTACGCCGCCGCCGTCAACGTGCCCGGCTTGCCCTGCGCGTCGAGGAACCCGTTCACGATCAGCGGACCCGCGACACCCGCCGCCGACCAGGCCGTCAACAACCGGCCATGGATCGCCCCCACCTGGTACGTGCCGAACAGGTCCCGCAGGTACGCCGGCACGGTCGCGAAGCCACCACCGTAGAACGACAGGATCACGCACGCGAACAGCACGAACAACGCCGTCGCCGTGTGCCCGAACAGCGCCAGCAGCGCGTACATCGCCATGCCCACACCGAGATACACCAGGTAGATCGGCTTACGGCCGATGACGTCCGACGTCGACGACCACACGAACCGGCCCGCCATGTTGAACAGCGACAGCAGACCCACGAACCCGCCGGCCGCCGCCACCGACACCGCCGACGTCCCGTTGTCCCGGAAGAAGTCCTGGATCATCGGGCTGGCCTGCTCCAGGATGCCGATACCGGCCGTCACGTTGCAGAACAACACCACCCACAACAGCCAGAACGAGCGGGTTTTCACCGCGTTCGCCGCCGACACGTTCGCCGTGGTGACCAGCGGCTTCGCCTCCACCGACGCCGGGTCGAAGCCCGCCGGTCGCCACCCCTCGGCCGGCACCCGCACGTTCGCCACCCCGAACATCATGATCACGAAGTAGCCCAGGCCCAGCGTCACGAACAGCCACACCAGCGCGCTGCCCGACGCCGTCGAACCCGCGTTCGACGGGTCGTAACCAGGGTCGTAGAACGACAGCAACTGCCGCGACAGGGGAGAGGCCACCATCGCCCCACCACCGAATCCCATGATCGCCAGGCCGGTCGCCAGACCCGGCCGGTCCGGGAACCACTTGATCAACGTCGACACGGGGGAGATGTAGCCGATACCCAGCCCGATGCCGCCGAGCAGGCCGTACCCCAGGTACAGCAGCCACAACTGCTTCGTGGCGATGCCCAGCGACCCCACCAGGAAACCCGCCGCCCAGAAGCACGCCGACACGAACATGGCCTTACGCGGCCCGTTCGCCTCCACCCACGTCCCGGCCACCGCGGCCGACAACCCCAGCATCACGATCGCGATACTGAAGATCACCCCGATCGCGGTCTGACCCGTGTCGAAGTGGGCGATCAACGAATTCTTGTAGACGCTCGTGGCGTAGACCTGACCGATACACAGGTGGATGGCCAACGCCGCCGGGGGAATGAGCCACCGGCTGTAGCCGGGCGGCGCGACGGTGTGCCGACGATCGAGTGCGGACAGCATGCGCTGCTTCCTCTCCGAGGCGGACGAAACATGCCCACAACGTGCCCACCCCGCACCCAACCGGCAAACCTCACCGTCGCCGGACGGTCCCTCCCGTGAGCTGAGCGGTCACTCAGCCCACCCCGCGACTACCGCAGCTCCGGCGCGTGCCAGCCACCGGCGAGGGCATCCGCGTCCGCCGGACCCCAACTACCCCTGTCGTACGACCGCACCGGCGCCGCCAGATCCAGGATCGGCTCCACGATCCGCCACTCCTGCCGAATCGTCTCCGCCCGCGCGAACCGCAGGTGCTGCCCGTCCATCGCGTCGTCGAGCAACCGCTCGTACGCCTCCTGACGCCGACCCAACGCCGCACCGAAGTCCACCGACAGATCCACCGGCCGACTCGCCACCTCCGCACCCGGACTCTTCGCCTGGATCGACATCGTGATGCCGTCCCCACGACCCAACCGGAACCGCAACAGGTTCGCCGGCGGCACCGCCCCACCCTCGGCGGGGATCAACGACCGCTGCGGCCGCTTGAACTCGACCACCACCTCCGTCGCCGTCCCCGGCAACGACTTACCCGTGCGCAGATAGAACGGCACACCCGCCCACCGGGGCGAATCCACCGTCAACCGCGTCGCCACGAACGTCTCCGTGTTCGAACCCGGCGCCACACCCGGCTCGTCCCGGTACCCCACGTACTGCCCCCGCACCGTCGACTCCGGCGACAACGGCGCGACCTGCCGCAACACCGCCGCCTCCGCCTCGCGGAACGAGTCCACGTCGTCAGCGGCCGGCGCGTCCATCGCGATCAACGCCACGACCTGCAAGATGTGGTTCTGCAACACGTCCCGGGTCGCACCCACCGTGTCGTAGAAACCGGCCCGACCCTGCGTACCGAAACCCTCCGCGAGGGTCACCTGCACGTTGTCGATGTGCTCACGGTTCCACAACGGCTCGAACAGCCGGTTGGCGAACCGGAACGCGTACAAACCCTCCACCGCCTCCTTGCCGAGATAGTGGTCGATCCGGAACACCCGACTCGCGTCGAAGGCCGCCCGCAACGTCCGATCCAACTCCTCGGACGACGCCAGGTCACGCCCGAACGGCTTCTCCACGATCACCCGACCACGAGCGGCCAACCCGACCGCCGCCAGGCCCCGCACCACCGAGCCGAACACCATCGGCGGAATCGCCAGATAGAAGATCGGCCGCTGCGCGTCACGCAGACGCTCCGCCAGCCGCTCGTACGTCGCCGGATCCGCGTAATCCCCGGAGATCATCGACAGGTTGGCCGCCAACGCGTCGAACGTCCCGTCGTCCACCTCGTCGGTCGCCTCCGCCACCGACTTGCGGGCCGTCGTCACCAACTGCTGGTCATCCCAGCGGGAGCGGGCCACCCCGATCACCGGCACGTCGAGACGTCCCCGCCGCGTCAACTCGTACAGCGCCGGAAACAGCTTCTTCGAGACAAGATCACCTGTCACGCCGAACAGCACAACAGCGTCTGAGCGCACGCGCATGACACTTCCATCCGATCATGTGGACCTGATCTTCCGAACGGACAACGGCGCGTCCCACCGACGGAATTCCCCACGAGCGGCCCACGTGAGGTCGGCGACAGCGACGGCGCACCCCCGGCACACACACCCGGGCCTGGCTCCGCAGAACCGGACAGTGTCAGAGCGGTACGCCACAATGACCGCCATGGCTGACCTGGGCGACACCAAGGCCGCGATGCACTACTACCTCCGCAGGAGCCGCGACGACCTCATCTGGAAACTCGACGGCATCGGCGAACGCGACGCCCGAACGCCCCGCACCACCACCGGCAACAACATGCTGGGCGTCATCAAACACTGCCTCAACGTCGAGGCCGCCTACTTCGGCCCCACCTTCGGCCGCGAGTTCCCCACACCGCAGGAACTGGTCCCACTCACCGCGTTCGACGACGACCCCCAAGCCGACTGGTACGCGTACGCGGACGAGACCAAGGACGGCCTCATCGACCTGTACCGCCGCGTCGGCGCGTTCGCCGACGAGACGATCGACCAACTACCACTCGACGCTCCCGGGCAGGTGTCCTGGTGGCAACCCGGCCGGCAGGACGTCACACTGGCCCGGATCATCATGCACGTCACCGGCGACCTCGCCCGGCACGCCGGCCAACTGGACATCATGCGCGAACAGCACGACGGGGCCGTCGGGTGGCGGCAGGACGGCACCAGCATCCCCGACTACGACTGGCCGACGTACGTCGACAAGCTGCGCAAGCTGGCCGACCAGTTCGACTGACCCAGCCCGGGGGAGAAGCGCTGCCCGGCCGCCGCGTCCCCGCGCCGGCCGGGCAGCCACCCCGCCTCGATCACCCGCACCACCGGGTCGAGACGGCACGACGCGGCACTAGTTACCGACGCCGAGGCTCGACATGAACCCGGCCGGGTAACGATCACCCCGCGCGGCACCCTTGGGCACAGCCGCCTCAATCTCCTCGAGATCCCCGACCGACAGCTGCACGTCCAACGCCGGCAACGCCTCGGCCAACCGCTGCCGGGTGCGCGCACCGACCAGCGCAACGATGGACGGGTCCTGCGCCGCCACCCACGCGATCGCCAACTGCGCCACCGTGCACCCCTTCACGTCGGCGACCCGGCGCAACGCCTCCACCAGGGCCAGGTTGTGCGACGCGTTCTCAGCCGAGAAGCGGGGACTGCGGTTACGCGGATCGTCCGCCCGCCCCGGCACCCAGCTCCCCGAGAGCAGGCCACGGCCCAACACGCCGTACGCGGTCAGCCCGACACCCAACTCCCGCAGCGTGGGCAACACCTCGGCCTCGACCGCCCGCGACAGCAGCGAATACTCGATCTGAAGGTCAGCAACCGGATGGACGGCGTGCGCCCGCCGGACCGTCTCCGCGTCGACCTCGGAGAGCCCCACATACCGCACGTAGCCGGCGTCGATCATCTCCTTGATCGCGCCGATCGTGTCCTCGATCGGCACCGACCGGTCGAGCCGAGCCGGCCGGTAGATGTCCACGTAGTCGACACCGAGCCGCGTCAACGAGTAGCTCAGGAAGTTCCGCACCGAATCCGGCCGGGAGTCCTGACCGGCGAACCGCATACCCGGCCCCACCTGCTGCCCGAACTTCACGCTCAACAGGTAGCTGTCCCGGTCACGCCCCCGCAACGCCTCCGACAGCAGCAGCTCGTTGTGCCCCATGCCGTAGAAGTCACCGGTGTCGACGAGCGTCACCCCCGCGTCCAGCGCCGCCCGTACGGTAGCGATGCTCTCCTCACGATCGGCCGGGCCGTACGCGCCCGACATGCTCATCGCCCCCAACCCCACCGCGGAAACCACGGGACCCGCGTTGCCCAGAGTGCGTGTCTGCATCGAAACCCTCCCTCGTCGGTCGATCTCGACTCCACCCTGCGACCCTTTCCGGCCCACCGGCAGCGGAGCGCTTATCGTGGGAGCGCCGCTCCCTGGCTCGACGCCCAGCCCCCGAGGCAGCATGGAGGCATGCAGCGTGAGCAGCTCGCGGACTTCCTACGACGCCGGCGCGAGGCCATCCGACCCGCCGAGGTCGGCATCACCGGCGGCCCCCGCCGCCGCACCGCCGGCCTGCGCCGCGAGGAGGTCGCCCTGCTCGCCGGCATGTCCGTCGACTACGTCGTCCGCCTCGAGCAGGGCCGCAGCAGCCAGCCGTCGACCCAGCTCCTCGGCGCCCTGGCCCGGGCCCTGCGCCTGACCGACGACGAGCGAAGCCATCTGTTCCACCTGGCCGGCCATCAGCCGCCGCCCGCCGACGGCACCGCCCGCCTGGCCCGTGCCGGCCTGGTCCGCCTGCTCGACCTGGTGGGCGACACCCCCGCCATGGTCCTGTCCGACCTCGGCGAGATCCTGGCGCAGAACCACATGTCGATCCTGCTCAGCGGTGACCACTCCGGGCTGACCGGCGACCGCCGCTACGTCGCCTACCGCTACTTCACCGACCCGAGCATCCGCGACCTCCACGGCCCCGACGAATGGCAGCGACACGCCCGCCAGCATGTCGCCGACCTGCGCGCGGTCGCCGGTCGTCGGGCCGGCGACCCCGTGGTGACCGGCCTGATCGAACGGCTGCTGGCTGCCAGCGACGACTTCCGGCGGCTGTGGGCCGAGCACGAGGTGGCGGTGCGCCGGGCCGACCGCAAGACGTTCATCCATCCGCGCGTGGGCCGCCTCACCATGGACTGCGAAACCCTTGTCACCCCCGACCTCGGCCAACAGCTCCTGGTGCTGACCCCGGCCGACGCGGAGGCCCGGGAGAAGCTCGAACTGCTGCGCGTGTTGGGGGTCGAGGAGTTCCCAACCGGCGTGCCGCACTGACAGCCGATCAGGTCGACAAGCGAGCTGGGGGAGCGGGCGGCGCAAACGACGCTGCCCGGCCGGCGCGTCTGCGCACCGGCCGGGCAGCCACACCATCGACAGTCAGTTGTCGGTGCCCAGGCCCTTCAGCCCCTGCAACATCTCGGCGAAGTCGGTCGTCTCCGCCGCCGGCGGCGTCTCGATGCTGACCGGCTTGCCGTAGTCGGTGTAGTCGACCAGCACGTCGCCCATCGTGCCCATCTTCGTGCCCGCCCGACGCGGCCGGTACTGCTCGTCGACCCAGAGGTCGATCTTGACCTCCTTGACGCCCGCCGCCGCGAACTGCTTCTCGACGCCGGCCCGCAGCTTGGCGTCGACCTGAGCCAACTGCGTCGCCACCGGAGTGGTGACGGTGTAGTGGACCGTCTTCGCCCCGTTGACCGTCTCCTCGCCGACGACCGTCACGCCCTCGGACGCGAGCAGCGTCTTGACCTGCTTGGTCGGGTCGATGTCCTCGAACTGCTTGCCGAAGTCCATCCCGGCCTGCTGGCCGATGCTGCCCATGTCCATCTTCAGCCAGCGCTTACCACCCATGGTGGCGCGGTTCTTCGCCGGCACCTCGACGTAGAACGCGGTCCCGATCAACCGGACGACGGTCGGGCCGTCCGTCGGGTCCGCCATCGTCATCTCGGCCTTGACCGGGTCGCCCAGGTCCAGGACACCCTGCATCGAGATCTTCTGGCCACCGGCGGTGCCCGTCATCGTCAGAGTCACCGAATCGCTCTTGTCGGTGGTGTCCATCGTCTTCTGCAGCGACCCCTTGAGGTCGCTGGCGAGCAGCTCCAGGACGCTGGGCTGCTTCGGCGCGTCGGACGAGCCCGACGAGCCGGTCGCCACGCCGCAGGCGGAGGCGGCGAGTGCGGTGAGCGCCGAAACCGCGACGACCGCGGTCTTCTTCCACAAAGACACGTAGTTGCTTCTTTCCCTACAAGGCTGCGGGGAATCTCCCCAGTAGATCGACGACACGCTAGCCCACCGGGTCAATCCCCGGGTGCCGCTCCACATTCGATAATGCACATTATGTAAAGTGGACCCTGGAGGGCCCGCCCCCGACCACCTACGCCCGTGGCCGCAGACCGTCGGGAGCGGGCTCACACCGTCGGGAGCGGGCTCACACCGTCGAGATCGTGTACGAACGGTGAAGTAGTGGCCTCCGCCGGGGTGCCGAGACCACTCGATCCTGGATCGAGCACGATCATGGGCGTATCTCGCGGATCGAGAGTGTCGGGTCACGCCGCTTCGGGCGGATGGCACGCCTCGGGCGTACCGCGCAGCATTGCCGCGGCTCACCCTCGAACGTCAGCACCGTCGCCCAGGGCTGCTGCGCGCGCAGCAGCCCTGCCGGCCTGTCGGGTCGCCCGGAGACCGGGTTGGCGAGTCCCGTGCCGCCCACGCTCCCCCTCTCCCCTCACTTCCGGGCAACGCGAAAGTCATGCATAATATGACTTATGCATGACAAACAGGACGAATCGCTCAAGGCGCTGATCGAGGAGTTCCTGACCGCCCGGGCCACCCGTAAGCCCTCCCCCCACACCCTGGCGGCCTACCGACGGGATCTGTACGCGGTTGCCGCCCTGGTGACCGACGGCGATGCCACTCCCCTCCCCCTCGACGAGCTGACGATCACCGACCTGTCCCCTCGCGTGCTGCGGGCGGCGTTCGCCCGGTTCGCCGCTCCCCGGGCCCCCGCGTCGGTGCACCGCGCCTGGTCCACCTGGAACAGCTTCTTCACCTTCCTGGTGACCGACGGCGTGGTGGCGGGCAACCCGATGCCGGCGGTGGACCGGCCCCGGGCCGTCCTGCCCGAGCCGAAGCCGCTGCGCGGCGCGGACACGCCCGAGGTGCTGCTGGCGTCGGTGGCGCGTGAGGACGCGCGGCAGCGGGATCCGTGGCCGGAGCGGGACGTGGCGGTGTTGGCGGTGGCGCTCTGCGCCGGGCTGCGCCTGTCGGAGCTGTTGGCGTTGCGGGTGGGGTCGCTGGGTGGGCGTGCGGGTGAGCGGCGGGTGGAGGTGGCGGGCAAGGGTGGGCGGCCCCGGGTGGTGCCGATCGAGGCGGATCTCGACCGGGTGCTGGCGGACTATCTGGCCAGTCGGGCGCGGCGTTTCGGGTCGCGGTCGGTACGCCCGGACTCGGCGTTGCTGGTGGACCGGCGGGGTGAGCCGTTGCGCCGGGGTGGTCTGCAGTATCTGGTCGAGTCGTGTTACCGGCGGGCGGGCATCGGTGACCGGGTGCCGAAGGGTGCCCGGTTGCACGCGTTGCGGCACACGTTCGCGACGCGGCTGGCGGAGGACGGCGCGGGCGCGGCGGAGATCATGCGGTTGTTGGGGCACGCCTCGTTGGCGTCGTCGCAGACGTACATCGAGGTGACGGCCGGGCAGCAGCGTGCGGCGATCCGCGCGAGTCGTACCCATCGGGTGTTGGCTGCTCTGGTGTCGGCGGAGGGTGACGGGCGGCGCTGAGCCGGTGGCGGAGAGGGTGGCGCGGGAGTGGGTGCGCGGTGTGCTGTGGGGTGCCCGGTTGGGGGGCCCGCCACGTGCTCAGCCGAGGTCGACGAGCAGGGGTCGGTGGTCGGAGATGGTGGACGCCGGGGTGGTGACGGCCCGTACGGGTGGGAGGGCGTCGAGGGCGTGCCGGTCGGCGAGGATGTGGTCGAGTTGGACGCGGGGTTGTCCGGCGGGGTAGGTGGGGCGTCGGCCGAGTGGCTGCCAGCGGGACACGAGGCGGGCCGGGCCGGCGGGGAGGTTGAGGTCGCCGAGCAGGACGCGGGGGCCGGGTAGGGCGCGTAGGGCGCGTACGCTCTGGCGGAGTTGGCGGGCGTTCCAGCCGGGTACGAAGGACAGGTGGGTCGCGGCGACGGTGAGGGGGCCGTGGGGGGTGTCCAGGATGGCGGCGAGGACGACGCGGGGTTCGTCGTCGAGGAGGATGAGGCCGCCGCCGGGGCCGGGGGCGTAGATGGGTGAGCGTACGGGCGCGGGTTTGAGTCGGGTGATGTGCCAGCTGCGGACGGGGTGGCGGCTGATGAGGCCGATGCCGTAGCAGGGTTCGCCGTGGCCGTCGTCGTCGTGGCGTAGGGGGCGGAACCGTTCGCCGGGGGTGCCGACGACGGCGGCGGCGAAGCGGTGGTGTGGGGCGTCGAGGGCGCGGGCGGCGATGGCGGTGAGGTCGAGGTTGCCGCTGCGGTGTTGGTCGCGGTCGACTTCCTGTAGGGCGAGGACGTCGGCGTCGAGGGCGTGTACGGCGGCGGCGAGTCGGTCGGCGTCGACGAGGCCGTCGGTGAGGGATCGTCCGTGCAGCAGGTTGAAGGTGGCCAGGCGCACTCCTGCACCTTACGTGCCCGTGGCAGGGTTGCCGGGTGGTGAAGGTGTTGCTGTGTTCGATGCTGGTGTTCGTGGCGGTCGGGGCGTGGGGGGTGTGGTTGCGGCGTCGGCGTGGCCGGTGAGGTGAGGCTGACCACTGCGGGGCCGGTCAGCGCCGTGCCGGTGGACAGAATGGCTACCCATGGACGCCGGATCGCTCACTACCCTGTTGGCCGCCGCGGCGATGGCCGGGTGGGTCGATGCCGTGGTCGGTGGTGGCGGGTTGCTGCTGCTGCCGGCGTTGTTGGTGGCGGCTCCGGGGTTGCCGGTGGCCACCGCGTTGGGCACGAACAAGTTGGCGGCGATCTTCGGTACGGCGACGGCGGCGGCGACGTACACCCGCAGGACCAAGCTCGACTGGCGGGTGGCGGGTCCGGCGGCGGGTGTGGCGGTGCTCAGCGCGGGGGTGGGTGCGGCGTTGGCCGGTGCGGTGCCGGCGTCGGCGTACCGGCCGGTGGTGCTGGTGGTGTTGGTGGCGGTGGCGGTGTTCGTGCTGCTGCGTCCCCGGCTGGGAGTGGTGGCGCTGCCGCACCGGCGGACGCCGGTGCGGGTGGCGGCGGCGATCGGTGTGGCCGGGGTGGGTATCGCCCTGTACGACGGGTTGATCGGGCCGGGTACGGGCACGTTCCTGGTGTTGGCGTTCACGACGTTGGTGGGTGCGGACTTCGTGCACGGGTCGGCGATGGCGAAGGTCGTCAACGCGGGGACGAATCTGGGTGCGTTGGTGGTGTTCGGGGTGGCCGGGCACGTGTGGTGGTGGTTGGGCGCGGCGATGGCGGTGTGCAACATCGTGGGCGCGGTGGTGGGTGCGCGGATGGCGTTGCGTCGCGGGTCGGGCTTCGTGCGGGTGGTGTTGCTGGTGGTGGTGCTGGCGTTGGTGGCGAAGCTGGGTTACGACCAGTGGGTGGCGTGAGACGCCGGGTGCTAGGGCGTGTGTCAAAGCCCCTGGCCGGCCTGCGGCGGGCCCACACGACGGCCGGCGGCGTTGGAGATGGGCCCGGATACAACACCGGTATCCGAGCCCATCTCCGCCTTGCCGGACCGCCGCCTGGACTCCGCCTCGGCTCGACCGAGGACTTTGACACACGCCCTAGCGGCGGCTGGGTGAGTCGAAGCGGCCGGCGCGGATCTCGCGTAGGGCCCGGCGGCGGATGTCGCCGCGCAGGGTGTCGACGTAGAGGGTGCCGCGCAGGTGGTCGGTCTCGTGTTGCAGGGCGCGGGCGAGGAAGCCGCTGCCGCTGATGGTCAGGGGTTCGCCGTGCTGGTCGACGCCGTGGGCGGTGGCGTGCAGGGCCCGTACGGTCGGGAAGTACAGCCCGGGGATGGACAGGCAGCCCTCCTCGTCGTCCTGCGTTTCATCGGACAGTTCGAGGGTGGGGTTGATGAGGTGGCCGCGGTGGCCGTCGGCGTCGTAGACGAACACCTGGGCGTCGACGCCGATCTGGGGTGCGGCGACGCCGGCGCGGCCGGGCTCGCCGAGCAGGGTGTCCATCAGGTCGGTGACCAGGGCGCGCAGTTCGGCGTCGAAGGTGGTGACCGGCTCGCACTCGGTGCGCAGGACGGGGTCGCCGATGATCCGGATGGGCCGCATGGTCATGGGGGTCAGCCTATCGGGCTCGGGTGCCGGTGAGGGTGGCGCGTATGGGCGCGGTCTTCGCGGCGGCCTCGGCGACCTCGGCGGTGGGGTCGCTGTCCCAGGTGATGCCGCCGCCGGCCCAGGTGTGCAGGGCGTCGCCGTCGGCGGCCGCGGTGCGGATGGTCAGGCCGAGGTCGATTCGGCCGGGGGCGACCCAGCCGAGGGCGCCCATGCTGGCGCCTCGGCCGACGGGTTCCGCGGCGGCGATGTGGGTGAGGGCGGCGAGTTTCGGCGCGCCGGTGACGGAGCCGCCGGGGCAGGTGGCGCGCAGTAGGTCGGCGAGGCCGAGGCCGTCGGCGGCCTGCGCGCGGACGGTGGATTCGGCCTGCCACAGGTCGCACCAGCGGCGTACGGCGAACAGGTCGTCGACGGTGACGGTGCCGGTGCGGGCGATGCGGGCGAGGTCGTTGCGTTCCAGGTCGACGATCATGATGTGTTCGGCGCGTTCCTTGGCGCTGGTGAGCAGTTCGGCGCGGCCGGCGGTGGTGGCGGGGCGGGTGCCCTTGATGGGTCGGGTGATGAGGTGCCCGTCGTGGACCTCAATGAGGGTTTCCGGGGAGGCGCAGCCGATGGCCCAGTCGTCGCCGGTGAGGACGCCGCCGTAGCGGGCGCCGGGGAGCGCGCCGAGGCGGCGCAGGGCGGGTAGCGGGTCGCCGCTGTAGGGGGCGGCGGCGTGGCCGACGAGGTTGGTCTGGTAGACGTCGCCGCGGCCGATGGCGGCGCGGACGGCGTCGACGGCGGCGGCGTGTTGGGCGGGTGTCCAGCTCTCGGTCCAGGGGCCGAGCCACCAGGGTGCGGGGTCGGGGGCGGTGGGTGCGCGGGTGGGTCCGTGGTCGTAGACGACGACGGCGAGGTCGGGCAGGGTGGGCGCGGGTTCGGGCGCGGTGGTGGGGACGCCGGCCAGGTGCGCCCCGGCGGCGGCGGACAGGTAGAGGGCGGCGCCGCAGCGCAGTGGGCCGTGCGTGGCGGGTCGGTTCAGGTCGCGCAGGTCCAGGCCGTGGGCGGCCAGGAACTCCTCGGCGAGGACGGCGGGGTCGCCGCCGTCGGCGCGGTGCCAGTGCAGTCGGGCGCGTTCGACGAGGTTGTCGCGGCATCCGGGTGGTGCCGCGGGCGCATCGACCAGCACCTGTGGGAGCGTTTCCACGCCGTATGGTCCGATCTTCCTCATCCGTTCAGTGGATTTCCGGCACGCCAAGGCGAAGCCTGCTCGATGTTGGACACTTTCGCTTGGTACTGTGCGTCACTGGTCATGTGAACCATGACACAGTGCCCCCACAGTCCGGAGAACCCGATGTGCCAGCACCAACCGACCTGCCCCTCCGCTGAAGCCACCGACCGGGAAGCCGCGCGGGTCCTCGCCTGCTTCCCTGAGCAGGGCTGGAGCCTGCTCTGCAACGGTGTGATCGTCTTCGAGGACACCGGTGAGCTGCTCCCCGACGGCAGCAGCATCGCACCCCACCGCGGCCCCGCCCGCCACGCCCTCGTAGCCTGAAAGATCACCCAGCGTCACCATACGAGTCGCTGTCGAACCGGGCAGCGGCCGCCGGGACGGGCCGATACCGCCCGCCCCGGCACGCCCGTCGTCAGTCCTCGAACGCCTCCGGCGACGGGCACGAGCAGACCAGGTTCCGGTCGCCGTACGCGCCGTCGATCCGCCGCACCGGAGGCCAGTACTTCCCGGCCCGGTCCACCCCGGCCGGGTACGCGCCCACCGACCGCGGGTACGGGTGCGGCCACTCGTCGCCGCTGACCATCGCCGCGGTGTGCGGCGCGTTCGCCAGGGGGTTGTCCCCCGCCGGCCACTGCCCCGAGCCGACCTGCTCGATCTCCGCGCGGATCGCGATCATCGCGTCGCAGAACCGGTCCAGCTCGGCCAGGTCCTCGCTCTCGGTCGGCTCCACCATCAGCGTCCCCGCGACGGGGAACGACATCGTCGGGGCGTGGAAGCCGTAGTCGATGAGCCGCTTCGCCACGTCGTCGACGCTCACACCGGTCGCCTTCGTCAACGGCCGCAGGTCGAGGATGCACTCGTGCGCGACCAGGCCCTTGTTGCCCGTGTACAGCACCGGGTAGTGCTCGCGCAGCCGCGCCGCCACGTAGTTCGCGGCGAGGACCGCCACGCCGGTGGCCCGGGTCAGCCCCTCGGCGCCCATCATCCGCAGGTACGCCCACGGGATCGGCAGGATGCCCGCGGACCCGTACTTCGCCGCCGAGATCGCCGGGGTGGCGTCGACGTGCGCACCGAGGGGGTCGCCGGGCAGGAACGGCGCGAGGTGCGCGCGCACCGCCACCGGGCCGACGCCGGGGCCACCGCCGCCGTGTGGGATGCAGAACGTCTTGTGCAGGTTCAGGTGCGACACGTCCGCGCCGAACTTGCCGGGCTTGGCGTACCCGACGAGGGCGTTGAGGTTCGCCCCGTCGACGTACACCTGCCCGCCGGCGTCGTGGACCTTCGCGCACAACGACGCGATGCCCGTCTCGTACACGCCGTGCGTCGACGGGTACGTCACCATGATCGCGGCGAGCGCGTCCCGGTGCTTGTCGATCTTCGCGTCGAGGTCGACGAGGTCGACGTTGCCGTCGTCGTCGCAGGCCACCACGACCACCCGCATGCCGGCCATCACGGCGCTGGCGGCGTTCGTGCCGTGCGCCGACGACGGGATCAGGCACACGTCGCGGTGCGCCTGGCCCCGCGACGCGTGGTACGAGCGGATCGCCAGCAGCCCCGCCAGCTCACCCTGCGACCCGGCGTTGGGCTGCACGCTGACCGCGTCGTAGCCGGTCACCTCGGCCAGCCACGACTCCAACTGGCCGATCATCTCCCGGTACCCGACGGTCTGCGCGTCCGGCGCGAACGGGTGGATGTGCGCGAACTCCGCCCAGCTCACCGGCTCCATCTCGGTGGTCGCGTTCAGCTTCATCGTGCACGAACCGAGCGGGATCATGCCCCGGTCCAGGGCGTAGTCGAAGTCCGACAGCCGCCGCAGGTAGCGCAGCATCGCCGTCTCCGAGTGGTGGCTGCGGAACACCGGGTGGGTCAGGAAGTCGGTCGTCCGCGCCAGGTCACCGGGCAGGGCCGCGTCGACGTCGCCGTCGAACGCGGGCACACCGAACGCCGCCCACACCTCGCGCAGGTGCGCGTCGGTGGTCGTCTCGTCGCAGGACATCCCGACCCGGTCGGCGTCGACGAGGCGCAGGTTCACACCCCGCTCGGCGGCGGCCGCGACGACCCGCGCCGCGCCGCCGGGCACGGTCGCGGTGACGGTGTCGAAGAACGCGACGTCCGCGACGTCCACGCCGCCGGCGCGCAGCCCGGCCGCGAGCCGCGCCGCCATGGCGTGGGTACGCCCTGCGATGTCCCGCAGCCCGTCCGGACCGTGGTAGACGGCGTACATGCCGGCCATCACCGCGAGGAGCACCTGCGCGGTGCAGATGTTGCTGGTGGCCTTCTCCCGCCGGATGTGCTGCTCGCGGGTCTGCAACGCCAGCCGGTACGCCGGGTTGCCGGCCGCGTCACGGGACACCCCCACCAGGCGCCCGGGCAGCATCCGCTCCAGGCCGGAGCGCACCGCCAGGTAGCCGGCGTGCGGCCCACCGAAGCCCATGGGTACGCCGAAACGCTGGGTGGTGCCGGCGGCGATGTCCGCGCCGATCTCCCCCGGCGCCCGCAGCAACGTCAACGCCAACAGGTCCGCCGCGACCGTGACCAGGGCCCCGCCGGTGTGTGCCGCCTCCACCAGGGCGGCGTGGTCGCGCACCGCACCGGACGCCCCCGGGTACTGCAGGTGCAGGCCGAAGAACTCCGCCGGCAACTCGTCACGGTCGACGTCGACGACCCGCACGTCGATGCCGAGCGGCACCGCCCGGCTGGTGATCACCGCGATGGTCTGCGGCAGGGCGTCGGCGTCGACGACGTACACCCGGCTCTTGCTCTTGGACGCGCGGCGCGCGAGGGTCATGGCCTCCGCCGCGGCGGTGCCCTCGTCGAGCATCGAGGCGTTCGCGGTGGCCAGGCCGGTCAGGTCGGTGACCATCGTCTGGAAGTTCAGCAGCGCCTCCAGCCGCCCCTGGCTGATCTCCGGCTGGTACGGCGTGTACGCCGTGTACCAGGCCGGGTCCTCCAGGACGTTACGGCGGATCACCGCCGGGGTGTGCGTGCCGTGGTAACCCAGACCGATCATGGACACGGCGACGGTGTTGCGGGCCGCCAGGGCCCGCAGCTCGGCGATGGCCTCGGCCTCGGTGGCCGCCTCGGGCAGGTCGAGGGTGCCGTGCCAGCGGATCACCTCGGGGATCGCGGCGTCCATCAGCTCGTCGATGCATTCGTGGCCGACGACCTCCAACATGCGGCGTTCGTCGTCGGGGCCGGGGCCGATGTGACGGGTGGCGAACTGCTCTAGGGACATCAGGGGCGCTCCCGGGCGAGGTCGACGGGTCGGCCTCCCCCTCTGTCACACCCCACAGGGCGCTCCACAGTGCCTGCCCACGAGGTCCTTTTGCCTGAGAGGTTCCGGGGAGGATTTGCCCCTTCGGCGCCGCCCCTACTGTCGGGGCGGTCTCTCCCACGTGGGTGGTACCGGCATGGTCAACGCTACCAGCGCCGGTGTTTCCAGCAGATGTCCTACCCCGGGGGCGGCTGTCACACCGGCACCGCCGACGCGCCGGTCGCCCGCTCGGCGAGCACCGGCAGCACCTCCCCCAGCGGCGCGTCGACGCGGACCGTGGCGTAACCGTCACCCCGGGTGGGCCCCTGGTTGACGATCGCCACCGGAATGCCCTGCTTCGCGGCCCGGATCACGAACCGCCGGCCCGACATGACCGTCAACGACGACCCCAGCACCACCACCGCCCGGGCCTGCTCCACCAGCGCGAAGCACCGCGCCACCCGCTGCGGCGGCACCGTCTCGCCGAAGAACACCACGTCCGGTTTCAGCATCCCCGTCCCACAGATGCCGCAGTCCACCGGCCGGAACCCCGCCACCTGCTCGTCCGGGAGATCAACATCACCGTCCGGGTTGACCGCGGCGACCCGGGCCACGAAGTCCGGGTTCGCCTCACGCAGCCGCCGGTCCACCTCCTCGCGGGAGGTCAGGTTGCCGCAGTCCAGGCACGTCACCTCGTCCAGGCGCCCGTGCAACTCGACCACCGGGTCGCTGCCCGCCGCGCCGTGCAACCCGTCCACGTTCTGCGTGATCACCGCGTCGACCAGGCCGGCCTCCTGCAACCGCGCCACCGCCCGGTGCCCCGCGTTCGGCGTCGCCCGCGCGATCAACCGCCACCCCAGGTGGCTACGCGCCCAGTACCGCCGCCGGGCGAGAGGATCACGGGTGAACGCCTGGTACGTCATCGGGGTGTGCCGGCGGGCCACCCCGGAGGGCCCCCGATAGTCCGGGATGCCCGACTCGGTGGACAGGCCCGCCCCGCTGAGCACGACCACCTGACCGCCGGCCACCAGCGCGGCCAGCTCCTGCACACTCGTCGTCACCCCTTCATGCTGCCTCAGCGCACCCCCCGACGCCGAACACCCGCCGCCGGTAGGTTGGGCACATGCGTGTCGTCATCGCCGGAGGCCACGGCAAGATCGCCCTGCGGACGGAGCGGCTCCTCGCCGAGCGCGGTGACACCGCCGTCGGCCTGATCCGCAACCCCGACCAGGTCGACGACCTGCGCGCCGCCGGCGCCACCGGAGTCCTGTGCGACCTGGAACGCGCCGACGTCGACGAGGTCACCGCGCACCTGCACGACGCCGACGCGGTCATCTTCGCCGCCGGCGCCGGCCCCGGCAGCGGCGCCGCCCGCAAGGACACCGTCGACCGGGCCGCCGCCGCGCTGCTCGCCGACGCCGCCACCCGCGCCGGAGTCCACCGCTACCTGCTCGTCTCCTCGATGGGCGTGGACCGGCCACCCGCCGCCGGCACCGACGACGTGTGGGCCGCCTACCTACGCGCCAAACGCGCCGCCGAGGACGACCTACGCGCCCGCGACCTGGCCTGGACGGTTCTGCGGCCCGGCCGCCTCACCGACGACGAACCCACCGGGCACGTCACCCTCACCCCACACGCCGGCCGGGGCGCCATCAGCCGCGCCGACGTCGCCCTCGTCCTCGTCGCGCTCCTGGACGAACCCCGCACCGCCGGGGCGACCCTCGAACTCGTCGACGGACCCACACCGATCGCCGACGCGGTCCGCGCCGCCACCACCTGAACCCCCCCACCGCAGGAGGTGGGGCCCTACGAGTAAGGCCCCACCCGCCCGGCGTTCAGCGCTGGTGGTGACGCGGCAACGCCGTCTGCCCCGCCGCACCACCCACGAAGGGCGCCCCCGGCGTCTCCTTCGCGATCCGGTCCATCGTGCGTACCAACTGCTCACTGCCATCGTCGAGATGCCGCGCCGCCGCCTGCATGTGCGACACCATCATCTCGCCGAAGATCCGCAACGCCTCCCGGGTGGCCACCGAGTCGTCGAAGCTCGACCCGGCCGAACTGCGGTACTCCGCCACCGCACGCTCGGCCTCCTGCTTCGCCTCCTCCGCCGCCGCCCGCATGTAACTCTCGTACTGCACCCGGGCGTACTCCGCGACCCGCCGCGCGTAGTCGTGTGCCTGCGCGATGATCTGCTCGGCCTCGCGCTGCGCCGCCGACAGCAGGTTCACCTCCTTGGCCGCCGGCACCTTCGCCGCCGCCCCCGCGCTCGGGATCACCCCGTGGCGGTGCAACTCCACCCGATCGGTCAGCCGCTCGTTCTCCGCCCGCAGATGCGCGATCTGCGTCGCCAACAGATCCAACTCGTCGGCGACCTGCACCCGGAACCGGTCCACGTCCGCGTGGTCGTAGCCCCGGCGCGCGAACGGCGCCGTACCGAACTCCCACCGCCGAACCCGGTCGGAGGTCATCCGCACCTGCACACCGCCGGACACCTGGATCCCGTCGTACCGGCTGATCGGGTTCGCACTCATTGGTCACCCCCTGCACTCGACTGCTGGACCGCCGTACGCCACGCCGAGCCGTACCACTGCTTGCCCAGACCCTCGTGATGCACCTGGCCCTCGTGGTAACCCGCCCGCGCCAACGTCTGCGCCGCATGCGACACCATCTCGTCCGACCCGCACACGTACACGTGCCGCGAACGCCAGTCACCATCGGCCAACGCCCGGTCCACCGCGTGCACGAACTCACCCGGCCGGTTCACGTCCGCGCCGACCACATACGTCACCGTCAACCACGGGAACGACGACGCCATCTTGTCGATCGCGTCGCTGTCGTAGAACTCGCTGCGCGAACGCGCACCCACGTACAGGTCCACCCGACGACGGGAACCCTCCGCGGCGACCTGCTCCACCAACGCCTTGATCGGCGCCCAACCCGTGCCCGACGTCAACAACAACAGGTCACTGGAACCCGCCGCCCACAACGCCAACCGCTCCCCCACCGGCGCGGCCAGATTGACGCGGTCACCCACCGCCGAGCCGTACACCAACCGCGACGACACCGCGCCACCCGGCGCGGCCCGCACATGCAACTCCAACGTGCCGTCCGCGCGCGGCGCGTTCGCCGGCGAGTAGTACCGCCACGACCGCACCGACGGATGCGACACCCCGATCGACTGGCCCGGCGTGAACGGCAACAGGTACTGCGGACGCACCGTCAACACCGCGACGTCGAACGCCCGCCGCTCGTGTGCCACGATCTCCGCCACCCACCACGGCGGATTCACCGCCTCGGCGGCCTGCGCCGCCTCCGTCATCACCTGCGCGATCAACCCGTACGCGGCCGCCCAGTCCTGAGCCAACTCGTCGGTCCACTGCTCGGCCAGGAAATGCTGCAACGTCGCCAACAGCGCCTCAGCGACCGCCGGGTAATGCTCCGCGCGCACCGCGAACTTGCGGTGGTCCGCGCCGAGGTCCTGCAGAAAACCCACCAGCCGATCGACCTGGTCCACATGCGACACGATGTGCCCTAACGCGGTGACGAGGCGATCCCGCTGCCCCGCCATGTTCGTCGGGAACATCTGCCGCGTCTCGGGATGGGCCAGGAACAACGTCGAATAGAAGTAGAGCGGCACCTCGTCGCCGTGCGCGGCGACCAGGGACCAGCTCTGCTTGAGTCGGGCCGCGTCCACGCTCAGACGCCCGGACGCTCTCCGGTGGACACCACCTGGTCCTGCACCTGCCCCAGCACCACACGCACATGGTCCAGGACGTCGGCCGGCACACCCAGCTCCGTCAGCGTCGTGATCAGATGCACGCCCACCTTCGCGTAGTGCTCCGCCGGAATGCCCAGCGGCTGGTGCGCCTCGGCCAAACCGCGACCCGCGTACTCGTTCGGGCCGCCCAACACCACCGTCAACATCAATGCCAGGTGCCGACGCTGCGTCGGCATGTCCACAGTGGCGAAATAGCCCGCCAGCTCGGGATCGGCGAGGACCTTGTCGTAGAACAGTTCGACGGCCGCCTTCACCGAACTCGCGCCGCCGATGCGGTCGTAGTGCGAGGCGGCAGCGGTCTCTTCCGTAACCGTCACGGTCGTTCCTTCCGGGGTGAAAGGTCGCGCGCGGTGACGCGCAGGGGTAACGGCCACCGACGCGACACCCGCGTGCCACGGGCACCACGGGCACCACGGCGGGGACCGTGACGGACCATAGCGTGCCCGCGACCTCCGGTCAGGGCCCCCCTATCCGATTCCCGACAACTGGCGGACACACACCGTCACCACAGTCGACCCGAGAATTCACCCGCCGCAACCGCAACGCCACCGAACGTGTCCACCGTGGAATCACCGACCGGGGAACAGCCACCCGACCTCGACCGCCCTGACCCACAGTCACCAGACGGGCGCGTCCAAAAAAGTCACCCACACCGACGGACTGCGCACCGACAGACGCGCAGCGCTACTCAACCCGCGCGCCGCCGCGCCCTGCGCGCCGCCAACTCGTCACCCACCGGATCCGACGAGGACCCCACCGCCGGCTCCGCCGGGCCGCTCGCCGCCGGCTCCGCCGGCAGATGCGACAACGACCCCTGAATCTCCTTGAAAGCCCCACCGATGGCGATCCCGAACACGCCCTGCCCACCCTGCAACAGGTCGACCACTTCCTCCGGGGACCGACACTCGTACACCGTCGTCCCATCGGAGATCAGCGTGATACCCGCCAGATCCTCCACACCACGCGACCGCAACGCCTCGATCGCCTTGCGGATGTTCTGCAGGGACACCCCCGCATCCAACAACCGCTTCACGACCTTCAACACCACCAGATCGCGGAACGAGTACAACCGCTGCGTACCCGAACCCGACGCGTCCCGGACGCTCGGCACCACCAACGTCGTCCGAGCCCAGTAATCCAACTGTCGATAACTGATGCCCACCGCGTGGCACGCCGTCACACCTCGGTAGCCCACCGAGCCGTCACCCTCAGTCGCCACACCCGGCGACGAGGCACCCGGCTCGTTGACCTGTGTACCCGGATCGGGATCCTGCGGCTCGTGCATCCGGACAACCTCCCCGTCAGTGCGGCAACGCATCGTTTCCTCCGACACGCACCCCTCGACACGGCAACCCTAACGCCACCTTCAGGGGTTACCGCGGAGGAACCGACGCGACACGCCGCGCAGCCACCGAGAAAGATCACCAACCACGCGCCAGCGTCACCCACCGTGACACCAGCCGGGAACCCGAACCGCTCAGCCCGCGAAATCCTCCGGACGCACCTGCTCCAGGAACTCGCGGAACTTCTCCACCTCGTCCTCCTGCTCGTCAGGGATAACGATCCCCGCCTCGCTGAGGACCTGCTCAGCACAACGAATCGGCGCACCAACCCGCAACGCCAACGCGATCGAATCGCTCGGACGCGCCGACACCCGCACCCCGTCACCGATCAACAAATCGGCGTAGAACACGTTCTCCTTGAGCTCGGTGATCTCCACCGCCTGCAACGGCGCCTGCAACGCCGCCAACACGTCCCGCAGAAGATCATGCGTCAACGGACGGGCCGGCTTGACCCCCTGCTGCTCATAGGCGATAGCCGTAGCCTCGACCGCACCGATCCAGATCGGCAGATAGCGGTCGCCCTCGACCTCCCTGAGCAGGACGATCGGCTGGTTGCTGGGCAGCTCCACCCGAACTCCGACCACGCTCAGCTCGCGCACCGCCGCCTCCGTGTCGTCGTCAACCTACGCACCGCGCCCTTCCCTGCACGGTACACGGACCGCAACACGGCCGTCCCATGCGCTACAGCACCACGCCCGCGCCAGAAAGGGGTTACCCCGGCAAGCCTACGGCACGCTTCGGAGAAGAGATCTTTCCGCTCCGCCGCACCTGCCGGGGACCTCACCGACCCAACGTCGACCGCAACCCCACCCGCACCAACGCCGCGTGCAACTGCTCCGACAACGCCACCAACTCCCGCGCCGTCTCCGCCGCCCGCGCCCGCGCCGCCGGATCACTCTGCCGCGCCAACGGCGCCACCAACTGCGCGAACAAACCGACCTCACGATCGGCCGCAGTCCGATAACCCCGCAGATGCCGCGGCTCCAACCCGTACGCCGCCAGACCCGCCACCGCCGACGCGATGATCAACGCATCCGCGTCGTACCAACCCGGCGGATCCGACACCAGCACACCGAGCCGCTCCAACTCCACCAGCGTCGACTCGTCGATCCCACTGCGGGCCACCAACTCAGCCCGGCCGAGCCGCACCTGCGACGACTCGGCCGGCTCCGCCGACTCCCGACCCGGCACCGCACCATCAGGCCCCACCGCCACCAACGCCGGCCGCGACCGCTCCGGCTGCTCACCGGACGAATCCCACTCGGCCAACTGCTCACGGATCACCCGCAACGGCAGGTACCTGTCCCGCTGCGCGGTCAACACAAACCGCAACCGCGCCACATCGTCCCAGCTGTACTTCCGGTAACCCGACGCCGTCCGCTGCGGCTCCACCAGCCCTTCGGCCTCAAGGAACCGCAACTTCGAAATCGTCGTGTCCGGGAAATCCACCCGCAACTGACCCAGCACCTCACCGATGCTCATCAGCGGCTGGGACCGGGCCGCCCCGGGTGGCGTGGAGGCCGCAGGCTCGTTCACCCCCGGCCGGCCTCCTCCTCCGGGCGCGGACCGGCGATGAACACCACCCGGAACTTACCGATCTGAACCTCGTCACCATTGCTCAACGTGGCCGCCTCGACCCGCTCACGATTCACGTACGTGCCATTCAGGCTACCCACGTCCCGCACCGTGAACGTCCCACCATCGCGGTGGAACTCCGCGTGCCGACGCGACACCGTCACGTCATCGAGGAAGATGTCACTGTCCGGATGCCGGCCACTGGTCGTCACATCGTGGTCCAACAGGAACCGGGCACCCGCATTCGGGCCGCGACGAACCACCAGCAGCGCCATACCCGGCGGCAACGAACCGGACATCCGGCTCGGCACCACATCGGTGTCCGGCCCCTCCAGCACTTCGTCGAGCGAGCCGAGATTGAGCGTCGAAGTGACGTCGAGCGGGGGGAACTCGTCGTCTGGGCGCGTCATGGGACCACCTCACGGATCTGTTCGGTCGGCGTCGGGTAATGGCGGGTCTGGCCGCCGGGCACTCCAACACCCGGCGGCTGGCTCCCCGTGCCCGGGAAGGCAATTCCGCAACGCACAACTAATGGGTTCTTCTCGGTCGACTGGGCGAGCCTAGCCAGCGCCGAAATGCAGGGCAACCGGACGCGCGCAGACATCCCGCACGCCGGATCAAGCACACTCAGCCTTCGGTGATCTTCTGATACGCGCCCGCCGTGAGCAACCCGTCGGTCGCCGTCGGATCAGTCGGCGTGATCTCCACCAACCAACCCTCACCGTACGGATCCGTGTTGATCAGCTCAGGGGTGTCACCCAGCGCCTCGTTCCGCGCCGACACCGTACCCGCGACCGGCGCGTAGATCTCCGACACGCTCTTGGTCGACTCGATCTCACCCAACGAGTCACCGGCCGCCACGACCGCACCCGCCTCCGGCAACTGCACGTACACGATGTCACCCAGCGCGTCCTGCGCGAAGTGCGTGATGCCGACCCGGATCAAACCGGTGCCGTCACCCGCCACCCACTCATGCTCAGCGGTGTATCGCAGATCCTCGGGAATCACCAGACGCGTCCTCATCCATCGTGCCCCGGACCACCCGGGCCCGGCGCGGCCGCGCCGGTCAGGAGACCGGACGGGCGTGTTTCCTACTTGGTCGGCACGTGCAGCGCCGAAACCTCGGCAACCTCACGCTCCCCAAACGTCACGTTACCGCCGTCACCCCGGACCGACGCCACCACCCCACCAGGAATGTTCAACGCCGTACGCATCGTCGCCGGATCACCGATCACCGTGATCGTGTACGGCCCCGTCAACCGACGCCCCTCCACCATCAACGACCCGTTCTCCCCATCCAGGAAGTACGTCGACGCGATCACCCGCACCGTCGCCCGGTCACCACCGGAGATCTGCATCGCCTCCGCACCCGCGCCCCGCAACTCCTGCACCGCGTCCAACACCCGGTTCGCCGTGATCGGCTTCACCCCACTGGAGAACTGCACCGTCAACCCCGGACCCACCGCCGGCAACGTACCCGCCAGAATCCCCAGCTCGTCCGCCCGACGCGTCGCCTCGTCCAACGCCGCCTGCCGACCCTGCTCACCCGAGGCCAACTGCCGCTGACTGTCCTCCAACGCCCGAATGTCCTGCTGCAGGCGACTCTCCCGCGCGTCCAGATCCGACAGGATCCGCACCAGGTCCTCCTGACGCGTCGCCCCCAACGTCGGATCCGTCGACGTCGTCTTCAACTGCACGACCAGCGTGAAGCCCAGCAACGCCAACAACACCGCGATCATCACCCCGGCCGCGCTCCACCGCGACCGACCGCCCACCGCCGGCACCGCCGACGGCACCGCGGGCTCGTCCGACGACGACGCCGACTCCCCCGCCCGCGACACCCCGCGCAGGTCCACCGTCGCCCCGTCATCGACCGGCACCGCCCCCGGCTCCGCGTCGTCCGGCTGCGGCTCCCGGACCGGCTCACGCGGCGCCAACGGACTCAACTCGTCCGGATCCGGCGCGTCCGGCCGCGGATCCGGCTCACCCGCCGGCCCGCCAGACCGCCCCGGCACCGCCGGCTGCGGCCAACCCGTCCCCGTCTCATCCTGCTCGTGGCTCATCGCTGTCAAACCTACGCCCGGAACAGGTGCCGGCGGATCGCCGCCACATTTCCGAAGATCCGCACACCCAACACGACCACCACACCGGTGGACAACTGCCCACCCACGCCCAACTGGTCACCCAGATACACGATCAGGCCCGCCACCAGCACGTTCGAGATGAACGACACCACGAACTGCTTGTCGTCGAAGATGCGGTCCAACTTCGCCCGCACCCCACCGAACACCGCGTCCAACGCGGCAACCACCGCGATCGGCAGGTACGGCTGCAACGCCGACGGCACCGTGGGATCAAGCCACACCCCGAGCACCACACCGGCGAGCAACGCCAGCACCGCGATCATCCGCCACCTCCGGAAGGACTAGCGGTCCCCGGCGAACCCGACGACCCAGGACTGCCAGACCGGCCACCCGACCCCGAAGGGCTCGGACTGACCGACGGCTTGGCGTAGCGTAGCTGCGGCTCCGGAGCCGCCGGCAGGGTGAGGTCCTCCGCCTCCCGCACACCGAACGACAACCCGGTCTTCTGCGCGACCTCCCGCATCAGCGCCGCGTTCCGACTGTCCTCGAACTTGCGCCGCATCGACCCCGGACCCGTCGCCGACACCTCGTACGGCCCCGTCACCGGCCGGAAATCCACCAGGATCGCCTCACCCGCCGAACGGATCGTCGACGTCGACGTCAACCGCTGCCCATTGATCGAGATCGCCTCCGCACCGGCGCTCCACAACGCGTTCGCCACACCCTGCAGATCGCTGTACAGCACCCGCGGCGGCCCCGCGCCCGCACCGGTCACCGCGTCCGCGTTCCCCGGAGCGTCCGCCAGGCGCACCACGACACCGTCACCCCGCACCCGACCCAGCCCGGTACTCGCCTCCAGGTCCCGCAGCCGCGCCGCGGCCGAACCGCTCAACGCCGCGTCCCGCTGCCGGCTGACCTCCTCGCGAAGCTGATCCGCCCGCGCCGACAACCGGTCGGTCTGACTCTCCCGCTCCTTGATCTGCGCCACCAGCCCCGAGCGCGCCTGAGCGCGCCCCGGCTCGTCCGCCATCGTCTGGCGGTACGCCACCGCGAACAGGAAACCCAGCAGCACCGCCACGACCAGGCCGACCGACCGCGCCGCCCAGCTCCGGGGCGCATCCGGGGACGAGCCCCGCCGACGCGCCGCGGCCGCGTCCGCGTACCCCGGGTCCAGCGGGTTGCGGAACAACTCGGTGAGGAAGTCCGGCGCGTACACCCGATCGGAGCGGGGCCGCGGCGGCGGCGTCGCGCTCACGCGGCCGCTCCCCGGCCCCGCGCCGCGCGCACCAACCGCGACGCCTGCACCACGTACATCGCGCCGGCCACCCAGTAGAGCACCAGCCCCCACCAGGCCAACCCCCAGCCGATCGCGGCCGTGGCCGTCGCCGCCGCGCTCCACTCGGTGGCCAGCAGCAGCACCGGGAACGCCGCGAGCAGCAGGAAGGTGGCGGTCTTGCCGACGTAGTGCACCGGCGGCGGCCCGTACCCGAAGTGACGCAGCACCGCCAGCGAACCGAGCAGCAGCAACTCCCGGGCCAGCAGCGCCGCCGTGAACTGCCACGGCACCACCTCGCGGGCGGTGAAGGCGAGCAGCGTGGCGAGGATGTAGAGCCGGTCGGCGAGGGGGTCGAGCAGCTCGCCGAGCCGGCTCACCTGCCGCAGTCGGCGGGCGATCCAACCGTCGACCCAGTCGGTGGTGCCGCCGATGGCCAGCACCACCACCGCCGCGACGTCCGCCCGGGCCACCAGGAAGAGATAGAGGAACAGGGGTACGCCCAGCAGCCGCCCGAAGCTGATCAGGTTGGGCAGGGTGAGCACCTGGTCGCCGGGCGTCTGGTCGCCGGTGTCCCGCGGGTGCTCTGCCTGAGCCGGCCGACGCGACACCGAACCTCCTCCACGGCACGCCCCGACGCCAGGCCGAGATCGGGCGCGGCGGAGGTCGTACGCGCTGTCGGGCCGGCAACCACCGGCTCCCCTGCGGCCCCGGGATGGGACCTCTGCCCTGATACGGCCCGCGATCACCGAGATCGCGGGCCGGGTAAGTGCGCTGCCACTATATCGGGCTCCCGTCGGCGTTCCGGGCGTCGCGCGTCGTTGGCGCGGTCCTGTGGCGCTGTGGTGTGGATCACCACCGCTAGACCGTCCTAGGACACTAGTGGAACACGTCAGGCGGTCTGGACCGCTGCCTGATCGGTCTGCTGCTCCGGCACCGTCTGCGTCGCCGCCCGGCCGAACGCCAACAGGGACGCCAGCAGTTCGTGCTGCGTCCGGGGCGCCATCCGGTCCAACACCGCCTGCACCGCGCGCTGCCGCCGCTCCGCCAACTCCCGCAGCAGCGTCAACGCGGCGGCGGTGGGCACCAACCGCACCTCCCGCCGGTCGCGCGGATCCGCCACGCGACGCAGCAGGCCGGTCGCCTCCAACCGGTCGCACAGTCGGCTGGCCGAGGAGGGCACCACGTCCAGCAACTCCGCCAGCCCGTTCACATTGGTCTCCGGGCGGCCACTGATCAGCATCAGCACCCGCAACTGCGTCGGCGGCACCTGATGGCGCGCCGCCGCCGAGTCGAGCACGGCGATCAGCGTCTCTGCGGCCGTGTTGATCGCCGCGGCGAGATCCGCCGGTCGCTCCACCCGATGTCCCCTGCCGTCGTCGCGCTGGTGCCCGCCCGGGACGACGGCGGCGACTCTCATGCGCCATCCCGCCCACGCGGCCCGTGCCAGTCGAGGCAGACGACGACGGCGTCGTCGCGCAAATCGGAATCCGCGTGGTAGGCGTGTAGCTCGCGCATCACCGTACCAACCGCCTCGGTCGCCGGCTGCAAGCGAGTGGCGCGCAGCGAACGAGCCATCATCCGCTGCCCGTACGGCTCCCGACCCGCCGGCTCGGCCGCCCACACCCCGTCACTGACCACGAAGACCCGGTCACCCGGCTCGAGCTGGAACTCCTGCACCTCGTAGCGGGTCTCGGCGAACATGCCCAGCGGCAACTGCTGATCCAGCGTCATCGGCTCGACGGTCGCGCCGCGCATCCGCAGCAGGTGCGGCGAACCGGCGTCGACCGCCCGTACCCGCCCGGTGGCGATGTCCAGCTCCAGCAGCAACGTGGCCACGTGTCGGCGGCCCCGGTGCTGGTAGTAGACCGTGTCCGAGGCCAGCTCCGCCTGCTCCACGAGGCCGCCGTCCGAGCGTCGGGCGTTGCGCATGGCGTTCACGGTGACCGCCGTCAGCAGTGCGGCGGCCAGGCCGTTGCCCTCCCCGTTGAGCACCGTCAACGTGAGCCGCTCACCGTCCAACGACCAGTCGAAGTGGTCGCCTCCGACGGTGTACGCCGGTTCCAGCTGCCCGGCCAGGTGGAAGAAACGGTGTGCGACGCTGCGTCCGGGTAGCAGGTCCCACTGCATCTCGGCGGCCATGCTGAGCCGCTCCCGGCGGCGGGCCCGGCGGTACCGGTCGGTCTCCCGGTCCGCGGCCCGCATCGCCACCGCCAGGTCACCGGCGATGTCGGTGGCACGGCCGGTGACCGCCGGGCCGGGCACGGTCGGCAGCTCGATGAGCAGCACGCCGAGGCGTTCCCCCCACACCGTCAGGGGGAGGTAGAGCCGACAGGCGCCGTCCTCCAGACCGTCGCGCACCGGCTGCTGGCTGGAGAAGCAGCGCTGCGCCACGGTGTGCCGGGCCAGGGCTCCGGCCGCCGGCAGGTCCGGGTCCAGCACGGGCCAGAGCCCGCTGATCCGGTAGTCGGCGACGAACACGTCGGTGCGCATCGCGCCCAACGCCACCCGGATCGCCCGGTCCGCCGCCTCCGCCAGCTGGTCGGGCGCGGCTTCGCGCAGCGCGCGCGACACCCCGTCCGGCGCGTCCACCATGCTTGGTCGTCCCTCCAAAAGCTTGCTACAGGGCAAGGATCATACGGAGGCCCCCGGACAACCGTCGGCGCGGGTCAGTCGGCGCCGCGCGTCGCCAGGACGCCGTGGAAGGCGTCCGGCACGTCGACCGGCCCGTCGGCGGGTCGCCAGCGGTTGACCGGGACGATTCCGTCCGAGGTCGGCGTCCATCGGCCCAGCAGCGGCGCGAACGCCGCCGGAGGCCGCATCCGGAACGTCGGCCCCATCATCGCCAACGCCTGCGGGTAGGCCGCCAACTCCTCGGTGTCGAAGTCCACGGCCAGCAGGCTGCCCGGCGCCGCGGCGGCGTACAGCTCGTCCAGGGTGCGCCTGAGCGTGTCGTCGTCGAGGAACGCGGCGAGCCCGAGGAAGACCACCCCCACCGGCCGTCGCCCCCACCCGGGTACGAAGCGGTGCAGCTGGGCCGGGTCGATGGTGCCGATGTCGGTCGCGTCGCCGTAGCCGTAGCCCGCCCGGTCGCTGCCGGCGAGGATCCGCTGGCCCAGCCGGATGGCCACCGGGTCGACATCGGTGTAGAGCACGGTGGCCTCGGGAGCGACCTCGTGCACGTTGCCCATCGTGGGCACCCCCGCCCCGAAGACCAGGAACCCGTCCACGCCCTGCCCGACCATGGCCCGGACCGCCCGGCCGAGAAACGCCCGCAGCTCCCGAAAGACCGGCGCGCACGGCCCGTACGCCTGCTCGAAGGCGGCCGCGGCGGCCACGTCGACGCCGAAGTGGTGCTCCCCACCGAGCCAGAAGTCGATCATGCGAGCGGTGCTCGGCTCGTCCGGTTCACCCATCGACGGCGCTCCTCCCCTGGAGTCGCCGCCAGCGTACCGACCGGTGCCCGGACGGCGGTATCGCTCCGCCGTGCCGCCACGCCCGCGATACTGGCCCGGCGGGGGTGAGGCGGTGAACGCGGCGGACAGCGCGGCGGTGGTGGTCGGCGTGGACGGCTCGCAGCCGTCCCTGCGCGCCGTGCGCCTGGCCGCCGCCGAGGCGGTCCGCCGGCACCGGCCGCTGCGGGTGGTGCACGGCTTCATCTGGCCGCTGCTGCGCGTGCCCGTCGCGCCCGCGCACGACGCGCCGCCGGGCGCCGGCCTGCGCGAACAGGCACAGGAACTGGTCGCCGCCGCCGTGGCCGAGGCCGAGGCGACCACACCCGGGCTGACGGTCTCCGGGGAGATCATCGACGGCGAGGCCGCCGCCGTGCTGGTGGGTGAGTCCCCCACCGCCGCGCTCATCGTGCTCGGCGACCGGGGACTGGGCGGCTTCGCCGCGCTCGTCGTCGGCTCGGTGGCGGTGCAGGTCAGCGCGTACGCCGACTGCCCGGTGCTGGTCGCCCGCGGCGAGCAACGCCCCGACGGTCCGGTGGTGGTCGGGGTGGACGGCTCGCCGGGGTCGCTGCTCGCCGCCGACGCCGCCGCCGAGGCCGCGGTGGCGCGCGGCGTGCCGCTGCGCGCGGTGCACGCCTACCGGCACCCCGGCAGCAGCGGTCCCGGCGACATGCAACCCCTGGTGTACGACGAGGCGCGGTTGCACGGCGAGCAGGAACGGCTGCTCGCCGGTTGGCTGCACGGGCTGACCGACCGTCATCCGGGGTTACGCCTGACGTGTCGAGCGACGCGTGGACGCGCCAGCGCCGTGCTCGCCGAGGCGTCCGGTGACGCCCAACTGCTGGTCGTCGGGGGGCAGGGGCGCGGCGAGGTGACCGGGTTGCTGCTGGGGTCGGTGAGCCAGTCGGCGCTGCACCACGCGCGCTGCCCGGTGGAGGTGGTACGCGACCCCCGCTGACGCCCCGGGGTTGGCCCGCCGCGCAACGGGTAGACGGCCGCGGTACGCCAACGGCGACGAAGGAGGCAGCAGATGCCAGGACCACGGCCGGGCAGCAACGCGTACGACAAGCAGCGGGCGCGCCTGCGCAACGCGATCGACGACTCCGGACGTCGGGTACCCGACGGCAAGGCCAACCAGGTCGCCAACCGGATCCTGCAGGAGGATCGCGGCCAACGGGGCGTCGTCCGCGGTGAGCGCACGTACGGCCCCAAGAGCGAACGCGAACCGGGCGACCCGAAGTGAGGGGCGTCGACCTGGCCGACGGCGCGATCGCCGGCGCGGTCGGCAGCACCGCGCTGAACGTGGTCGGCTACCTCGACATCGCGCTGCGGGCGCGGCCGGCGAGCAGCACGCCGGAGCAGACCGTCGACAAGCTGGCCCACCTCGCGCACGTGGACCTGGGACCGGAGCCCCGGGCGGCCACCCGCCGCTCGGGGCTCGGGCCCCTGATCGGTTACGGGCTGGGCATCGCCGCCGGCATGGCGTTCGCGCTCTACGCCGGGGGCCGACGGCAGCCGTTGCCGATGGCCACCGGTGTGCTCGGCGCCGGCGTCATGGCGATGACCGACGGATCCATCACGGCGCTGGGCCTCAGCGATCCCCGCACCTGGCGGCGCTCGGACTGGATCTCCGACATCATCCCGCACGTGGCGTACGGGCTGACGGCCGCCGCCACCTGGAACAGGTTGCGACGGCCGTCAGGGCACGGTCGTTAGGCGCGGGTGTCGCTGTCGTCCTCGGCGACCGGCTCACCCGCCGGGCCGTACGGCGACACCTGCCCCCTGGGCACCGGCCGACCGGCGTCCCCGCGCGACGAGCCACGGTTGAGCGGATGCCCGGTCGGTCCGGGCCCCTTGCTGTCCTGGCTGGTCGCTCCCTTGGCGTTACGCCGGAACTCCTCCTGCTGCGGGTTGACCACGAGCGTCTCCCTCCCGGTACGGCAGGCGGCATCGACCGCCTCCACCGGCCGCATACCCGCCGGGCCGGACCGCATTCTTCGCCCGCCGGCCGTCGGGAGGGCTAGCCGGCCGTGGGGCGGGTACCCGGTGGTGTGGGCGACGATCGAGCGGTGGTGCGGGTCCTGCTGGACCGGCGGGGCGACACGTACGCCGAGGAGGCCGGCATCCGGCTCGCCGACCGTCCCGGTCCGCTGTACCAGCTGCTGGTGCTGACCACCCTGCTGAGCACCCGCATCCGGGCGTGCGTCGCGGTGGACGCGGCGCGGGAGCTGTTCGCGGCCGGCTACCGCACCCCGCAGGCGATGGAGGCGGCGAGCTGGCAGCAGCGGGTCGACGCGCTGGGGCGTGGTCACTATCGCCGCTACGACGAACGCACCGCCACCATGCTGGGTACCGGCGCCCGGCTGTGTCTGGACCGGTGGCACGGCGACCTGCGTCGGCTGCACCGCGACGCCCAGGGCGACCCGGCCGGCCTGCGTCGACGGCTCACCGAGTTCCCCGGCATCGGGCCCACCGGCGCGGACATCTACCTGCGCGAGGCGCAGACGGTCTGGTCCGACGTACGCCCGTACGCCGACCGTCGGGCCCTCGCGGGCGCGAAGCGCCTCGGCCTGCCGAACTCACCGGACCGGCTGGCCTCGCTGGTCGACGAACCGGAGTTCGGTCGGCTCGCCTCGGCGCTGGTACGGGTGGCGCTCGGCGAGGAGTCCGCCGGTGAGGTCACCCGCGTCGCCGCCCGGTGAGTCGCTCACTTGACGGTCTTGTCCCCCGGTCGGGTCAAATGCCACACCAGCAGCGCGGCGAGCAGCGCCAGGACGATGACCCCGCCGGAGATGCCACGGCCTTCCTCGGGGCTGCGGCCGGTGCTGCCGAAGTAGATCACCGCGAGGCCGGCGAGGACGGTGACGAACGTACGCAACCCTCGGTCCTTCACGTACCGCACCGTAGGCGTGCCGCGACCGTCCGGTGCCGTTTTGCGGGTATTGTCCCTCTTTCGGGGTGTCCAGTCATCGCTCGGCGACGAAGCCGCGTAGCCGTACCCGCCGTACCGCGCGGTCGGCGACCTCCACCACCTCGATGGTCAACCCGGGCAATCGCACCGTCTCGCCGGGAGAACCCGGCAGGTGCCGCAACCGGGACAACACCAGCCCGGCCACCGTCGTGTACTCCCCGGAGAGGGGGAAGCTCAGCCGCACCCCGACGTCGGGCAGGTCGTGCAGGGGGAAGTCACCGGGCACCAGCAGCGACCCGTCCGACTCCCGGACCACGCCACGCACGTCACGGTCGGTCTCGTCGTACAGCTCGCCGACGACCTCGGCCAGCAGGTCCTCCAGCGTGACGATGCCGTCGATGCCGCCGCGCTCGTCCACGACGAGGGCCAGCTGCTGGTGCTCCTGCCGGAGGGTGCGCAGCGCGTCGGCGACCGGCAGGGTGACCGGCAGCAGCAGCGGCGGCCGGGCCCGCTCCCCCGCCGTGCCGGCCTCGGCCCGCACCAGGTCACGAATGTGCACCACACCGACCACGTCGTCGAGGCCACCCGGGCCGGTCACCGGAGCACGGGACCGGCCGGCGGCGCCGAGTCGCCGGACCCCCTCGTGGGCGGGCAGATCGGCCGGCAGCGTGGTCACCTCCCGCCGGGCCACCAGGATCTCCCGCAGCGTCCGACCGGCGATGTCGAACGCGCCGGTCAGGATCTCCCGCTGCTGCGCCGACAGTCCCCGCTGGCTGGCCAGCATCTCCCGCAACTCCTCCTCGGTGGTCTCCTCGCGGCTGGCCCGCGGGTTCCCGCCGGCCAGGCGGACCACCACGTCGGTCGCCGAGCTGAGCAGCCACACCGCCGGGCGGGACACCCGGGCGAGCAGGTCCAGTGGGCCGGCGCTGAGCAGCGCCCACCGTTCGGCGCGTTGCATGGCCAGCCGCTTGGGCGCCAGCTCGCCCACCACCAGCGTGACGAAGGTCAGGGCCACCGTCACCAGCAGCACCGAGGCCGGGCGGGCGGCCGCGCCGAGGAAACCCAGCGGGCCGACCAACGGCTGGGCGAGCGACACGGCGGCCGCCGCCGAGGCGAGGAACCCGGCCAGGGTGATGCCGAGCTGGATGGTGGCCAGATAGCGGTTCGGGTCACGGGAGAGCCGCACCAGCCGCTCGCCGGCCCGGCTGCGCCGACCCAACCGCCGCAACTGCCCCTCGCGCAGCGTGACGAGGGCCATCTCGCTGCCGGACAGCGCGGCGTTGACCAGCACCAGGACGGCCACCAGCGCCAACTGCCCCAGCTGACCGCCCACCACGCACCCCCGTCGACCGCCTCAGGTCACTCAACCGCAGCACGGGCGGCTCCGGGTGCGTTTAGTCGACCTCCAGGTCGTCCAGCGAGATGGAGTGGGTCATCAACCACCGGGCCAGCGCCGTCATGCCGAACAGCCACAGCGGCACCGATTCGGTGGGGCCGTTCGTCGCGTAGATGGCGAAGCGCAGATCCGGGGCGCGGTACGCCTCGATCCGCCACTGGTGCTGCCGGTCCCGCCAGACCGCAGAAGGGTCCATGGCGTCACCGTAGGTGACCGCCGACGATCCGGGGGCCGGTTAGCCCGGCACCACGGCGACGCCGAGCAGAGCACGCGCCAGCCGGGCGCGATCCCGTCGGCCTGGCCCGGGCGGCACTTCGCAGCGTCGGGCTCAAGCCAGCCCGCAACCCCCTCTACGGCCCCTTTGCTCTGCTTCAGCGGAGGCAGCACCGGCCGCAGACTGGAACAACCTGGTGAGCGCATCTCACAACCAGGATTCACCAAGGTGACCCTACGTGCCTGTTTCCGCTGTTGAAGCAGAGCAAAGAGGGTGCAGGTCGGCGAGCGAGGATCCGCGGGCAGCACGCAGGGTGACGACCGGCTCCTGCCTCTGCGGCGTCACGAACGGTCGCGGCACAGGTCAGCCCTCCGGACACCACGATGAGCGCCGCAACCACGGCCGGTCCTGCGGCACGCACGCGTCCGGACCGGCGCTCAGCTGACGACGACCCGCGCGTCGTCGGGCAGCCGACGGGTCGCGCCACGCCGGTCCAGCAGCTCCAGCAGCGGCACCGCCACCCGCCGGGTGGTGTCCAGCGCCTGCCGGGCCGCCGACAGGGTGAACGGCTGGGGCAGCCCGGCGAGGACGGTGACCGCCGCGTCGAGCGCGTCGGGCAGCAGCACCACGGTGTCGGCCAGCCGCAGCAGCGCGCCGGCCCGCACGGCCGCGCCGATCTCCCGGGGCCCGAGGCCCAGTTCGACGAGGCGGTCCGCCTCCGGGGCACGGAACGGCCGGTCGGCGTACTCGGCGCGGACCTGCCGCACGGCCTGGGCCACCGGCTCGGGCAGGGTGTCGACGGCCGCCGTGCCGATCCGACCGGCGTGCACCCGCAGCGGCGGACGCACCAGCGCCTCGACCAACGCCCGGTCGGGCAGGGCGAGCCGTTGCCGCAGCGCGTCGACGGGCATGCCCGGCTCCAGCGGGTGCTCCCGCGTGTAGCGGGTGACCTCCTCGGTCACCTGGTCGCCGAGCCGCCGCCAGTGCCCGGGGTCGGCCAGCCAGTCACCGGCGACCGGGGTGGCCTGCACCGGCACACCCATCCGCCGCAGCGCGCCGACCCGGACGAGGCGTCGGCGGCGCAGCTCACCAGCCAGATCGGGGCGGCCGTCCAGCTCGGCGAGGACCGCCGCGCGGGCGGCCGCCGCGCCCCGGCGGGTCAGCGGCGGCGGCGCGACGTCGAGGACCCGTACGCCACCGCAAACGTGGTGACGGCCGGGATCGCGCAGCAGCGCCCGGTCGCCGACCAGCAGCGGCAGCGGGCGGGCCAGCCGGAGGCGGACGGTGTCCACGCCGAGCGGCCGGACCCGCACCGGCACGGCCGCCGACCCGACGTGCAGGGTGAGGGTGGCCGGCAGGTCGGCGGCGGGGTCGCCGGTGAGCCGGACGTCGACGAGGTCAGTGCGGTGGAACCGACCCGGGGTGAGCAGCGCGTCGCCACGGCCGAGCAGGTCCCGGGGCGTACCCCGGAGGTTGACCGCGACCCGGGCGACGGCCGACACCTCCGGTCGGGCCTCGCCCATCCGGTGCAGGCCGCGGACCCGGACGGGTTCGTCGACGCCGGCCAGTTCGAGGACGTCGCCGACGCGCAGCCGGCCGGCGCCCAGTGTTCCGGTGACGACGGTGCCGCTGCCCCGCACGGTGAAGCTGCGGTCCACCCAGAGGCGCACGGGTGCGTCCGCCACGGGCTCGGGCAGCCGCGCGACGAGCCGGTCCAGCGCGGCCCGCAACCGGGGCAGCCCGGCGCCGGTCAACCCGCTGACCGCGACCGTCTCCACCGCGCCGAGGCTGCTCGCCGCGATCTCGGCTCGGGCACGCTCCGCCGCCGGCCGCGGATCGGCGAGGTCCGCGCGGGTCACCACCAGCAGGCCGTATCCGACGCCGAGCGCGTCGAGGGCGGCCAGGTGCTCGGCGGACTGGGGCATCCACCCCTCGTCGGCGGCGACCACGATCAGCGCGGCCGGCACCGGGCCGATGCCCGCGAGCATGTTCGGCACGAACCGCTCGTGCCCGGGCACGTCGACGAAGGCGATCGTGCCGCCGGACGGCAACGTCGTCCAGGCGAACCCCAGGTCGATGGTCATGCCCCGGCGGCGTTCCTCGGCCCACCGGTCGGGTTCCATCCCGGTCAACGCCCGGACCAGTGTCGACTTGCCGTGGTCGACGTGCCCGGCGGTGGCGACGACGAACATGCTCAGTCGTCCCCGGGGACGCGCAGCACGGCGGCCAGGACCGCGTCGTCGGCGTCGGGGGGCACGCACCGCAGGTCGAGCAGGAGCCGGCCGCGCACCACCCGACCCAGCACCGGCTGCTCTCCGGTGCGCAGCGGCCCGGCGTACCGCTCGGGCAGGCTCAGCGCCCACGAGTCCAGTTCGACGCCGGGAGCGCCGCCGCCGCCGACCACGGCGGCCGCCTCCACGACCTCCGCCTTGCGTCCGTCCGCGCCGAGCCGGTCGCGCAGCAGCTCCACCCGGCGGCGTAGGGCGGCCGGGTCGGCGTGCAGCGCGGTCCGGGTCGGGGTGTCCGGTCGGTGCAGGGTGGCGGCCAACGCCGCCAGGGTGAGCTTGTCGACGCGCAGCGCCCGAGCGAGGGGGTGGCGGCGTAGGCGTTCGACGAGCGCGGCGTCGCCGAGCAGCAGGCCGGCCTGCGGGCCGCCGAGCAGTTTGTCGCCGCTCGCGGTGACCAGGGCCGCGCCGGCGCGCAGGGTGCTGGCCGCGTCCGGCTCGTCGGGCAGCAGCGGGTCGGCCGTGAGGAGCCCGGAGCCTATGTCGGCGACCACCGGCACGTCGAGGGTGGCCAGGTGGCGCACCGGCACGGCCGAGGTGAAGCCGGTGACCTGGAAGTTCGACGGGTGCACCTTCAGCACGAACCCGGTGCGTGGGCCGACGGCGGCGGCGTAGTCGTCGAGCGTCGTGCGGTTGGTGGTGCCCACCTCGCGCAGCCGCGCGCCGGTGCTCTCCAGCAGGTCGGGCAGGCGGAAGCCGTCGCCGATCTCGACGAGTTCGCCGCGGCTGACCACGATCTCCCGGTCGGCGGCCAACGCCGTGGCCGCCAGCACCAGCGCGGCGGCGCCGTTGTTGACCACGTGCACGGCCGCGGCGTCCGGCACGGCGGCGGCGAGCGCGTCGAGGGCGTCGCGGCCGCGGCGGGCCCGACGTCCGGTGCTCAGGTCCAGCTCGACGTCGGTGTGCCCGGCGGCGGCGACGACCGCCGCGACGGCGGCTGGCGACAGCGCCGCCCGACCCAGGTTGGTGTGCAGCACGACACCGGTGGCGTTGAGCACCGCCCGGGGACCCGGCGCGGGCAGCCCGGCGACGGAGGCGTCCCGTACCTCGTCGGGGGCGATCTCACCACGGCGGGCCCGCGTCTGCGCCTGCACGACGGCGGCCTTGACCCGGTCGCGGCCGAGGGTGGCGATGGCCGCCGCCAGCCGCGGATCGGCCAGGAGGGTGTCGGTGCGGGGCACCCGACGCCGCGGGTCCTCGCTGCCGTCACGCATCACGTCACTCCTGCCGCCGTTGGCGGAGACGGACGGGAATCGAACCCGCCTGGCCCGGGTCCCGGACCACACCGGTTTTGAAGACCGGGAGGGGCACCAGCCGCCTGAACGCCTCCGTCGCACATTCGATCACAACGCCGGTGCGAGCGCTCAGTCAGTCGCCGGATCCACCTCGGTCCGCCGGGCGTTCACCCGCTCGCGTTGCGGCACGACGGTGTAGCGGGGGTCGCGGGCGGACGCCACACCGCCGTAGAAGATGCCGAACCGGGTGGCGACCGACGCGCTGAGCAGCGCGGCCCCGGACAGCGCCCCGACGGCGCGACTGCGCCGGCCCAGCAGCGCCCCGGCCACTCCGGCGGCGGTCAGCAGCCGACCGGCGCGCAGCAGCCGACCCGGCCGGCCCGTCCGGTAGGGCTCGCTGAGCAGCCCGAGCCGGGTTTCCACCCGGTGCGCGCCGTACAGCTCCAGGGCCGCGCCGGCCACCGCCATCCGGCGGGCCGGCCCGGCCTGCGCCGGCGGCGCGGCGAGCAGACCGACGCCCGCGCCGCTGGCCAGCGCGCTGCCCGCGAAGATGACCGGCAGCTCGGGGTACGCCTCATGCCACGACGGCACCGCCGTGTCGGCGAGCAGGACCCCGGTGTACGTGGCCAGGGCGGGCGCGGTGACGGCGGCGACCAGCCCGGCGGCGTGCCCGGCGGGCGGCAGTGCCCGACCGACCAACCCGAGCGGGCCGCGTCGGGGCAGCCAACCGGCGGTCTCGGCGATCGCCGCCAGTCCGGCGGCCGGACCGAACGCGCTGAGGATCCAGGTGCCCACCGACATGGGCGAGGTCAGCTTCGCCACCCGCAGCATGTGGTGGAACCGCTCCGGTCGGCCGAGGTCCTTGATGAGGAAGACCGCGCTGGCGCTGACGGCGCCCAGCGCGGTGACCCGGCCGGCGCGGCGTAGCGCCGGCCGGCGGGTGAGTTGACCTCCGGCGGCCAGCAGCGACGAGCCGGCCGCCAGACCGCCGGTGAACAGGTACGCGGCGATGTCCCACTTCCACACCGGAGCCTTGAGGATGGGCCGACCGTAGTAGGAGGTGAACTCGGCCTCGGGAACCCGCAGCTCCTCCCCACCACCGCGACGACCGCGCCGGGAGCGCCGCGCCGCGTCCTGGCGGGGTTGCGGCGTCCGATCCTCCTGGGCGTTGGCCGGCACGGCCACGTTGGTGTCGTCGTCCGCCTGCCGCTGGGCCGGCAGGTCGAGGCTCGCGGCGGCCAGGCGGTCCCGGAACCGGCGGAACCGGTCGCCCACCGGTGGCGTCGCTTCGGTCATGGCCGCCTGCCGAGAAACGCGACCGCCGTGGCAGCGGCCATCGCCAGCGCCGCAAGCCCGGCGCGTTTCCACATGGCCGGCAGGTCCCGGGTGGTCACCACCGGGTCCGGCGGCAGCCCGTACACCTCCGGCTCGTCCAACAGCAGGAAGAACGCCCCGTCACCACCCACACCATCGTTTGGGTCGTGCCCGTACAACCGGGCCTGCGGCACACCCCGCCCGTGCAGAGTCGCCACCCGCTGAGCGGCCCGCTCCCGCAACTCGTCAAGCGGCCCGTACTGGATCGACTCGGTCGGACACGCCTGCGCACACGCCGGAGTCATCCCCGCACCCAACCGGTCGTAGCACAGCGTGCACTTCCACGCCCGACCATCACCCCGACGCTGATCGATCACCCCGTACGGACACGCCGAAATGCAGTACCCACACCCGTTACAGATGTCCTCCTGCACCACCACCGTCCCGAACTCCGTCCGGAACAACGACCCCGTCGGACACACATCCAAACAAGCCGCATGCGTGCAGTGCTTACACACATCCGACATCATCAACCACCGGAAATCACTGCGACCCTCCACCCCGGTGTCCCGCCCCGGCGGCCGGGCACCCGGCATACCCAGGAACTGCGGCTGCGCGCCGCCGTCGACCATCCGCGCGGCGGCCGAGGGCGATCCAGGGGGCAGACCCGGTTCGGTGCCGGTCGACCCGGGCGTGCCGGCGGCGACCGCCGCCGACGTCGCGCCGACCGTCGTACCGGTGGGCGTGCCCGCGAACGCCGCACTGCCGTGTCCCGCCGGGCGCGGCTGCTCGACGAACGCCACGTGCCGCCACGAGTTCGCCGTCAACGCCCCCGTGTTGTCGTACGACATCCCCAACAGATCAAAACCACTCTCCGGAACGCCGTTCCACTCCTTGCACGCCACCTCACACGCCTTACACCCGATACACACACTCGTATCGGTGAAGAACCCCATCCGCTGCGGCGCGTCCACGTACCCCGCGTCCGGCGCCGGATCCAGCGGCCCGTAGAGGCTGTTCGGGTCAGGAATCACCGCTGCCCTTCCCGTCCTGGTCGGTGGTGACGGCCGGCGCGTGCCCACCCGGGGTGATCCCGGCCCGCCGCTGGTAGTCGGCGACCAGGTCGAGCAGGGCAGGCCCGGTGGGCCGCCGGCCCGGCCGTACGTCGCAGGTACCGATCTTGCTCTCCTGGATGAGGACGTTCGGGTCGAGGGTGATGCCGAACAGGTCGTTCGCCGAATCGCCGGTGACCAGGCCCTCGAAACCGAAGTGGTACGGCAGCCACACCTGGTGGATGACCCGACCGTCCACCCGCAACGGGGTGAGCCGGTCGGTGACCAGCACCTTCGCCTCGATCACCGCCCGACCGCTGACCAGGTGCGCCCACCCGAGGTGCGCCAACCCGGTCTCGGCGGCCAGCTCCGGCGACACCTCCACGAACATCTCCGGCTGCAACTCGGCCAGGGGCCGTACCGTCCGGCTCATCCCGCCGGCGGTGTGGTGCTCGGTGAGCCGGCTGACCGTGAACACGTACGGGAAGACCTGACTGTGCTCCTGCGGCGGGCTCGGGTTGACCGAGTTCACCGGGTGCGCGTACGACTTGCGGGTCGGGTTGGCCTGCTGGGGATAGAGCGGGTTACGCACCGGCGACTCGACCGGCTCGTAGTGGGTGGGCAGCGGCCCGTCCAGCACGCCGCTGGGCGCGTACAGCCAACCCTTGCCGTCGCCCTGCATGACGAACGGGTCGTCACCGGCGATCCCCTCCGGGCCCGACGCGCCGGCCGGCGGACGGTACGACGGTGGCTTGGTCTTCTCGAAGTCCGGCACGTCGTGGCCGGTCCACTCGGATTTCTCCGGGTCCCACCAGATGTAGCGCTTGCGTTCGCTCCACGGGTTGCCGTCCGGGTCGGCCGAGGCGCGGTTGTAGAGGATGCGCCGGTTCGCCGGCCACGCCCAACCCCACTCGGCGGCGACCCAGTCCTGCTCGTGGCGGGACTTGCGACGGGCGGCCTGGTTGACGCCGTCGGCGTACACGCCCGTGTAGATCCAGCAGCCGACGGCCGTGGAGCCGTCGTCGCGGGCCTCGGCGAAACTGGACAGCGGTGCGCCGGTCGTCACGTCGTACCCGTTGATCTCGCGCAGCACCGCCTCGGCGCTGGGCTCCGCGTGCGGACCGTGCGTGGGGTAGTCCCAGGTGAGGTCGAGCAGCGCCCGGTCCCGCGGCAGCGACGAGCCGGCCAGCTTCTCCCGCAGCTTGCGGCCGAGGTGGTAGAAGAACCACAGCTCGGAGCGGGCGTCGCCCGGTGGCTCGACGGCTTTCTCCCGCCACTGCAACAGCCGCTGGGTCTGGGTGAAGGTGCCCTCCTTCTCCACGTGCGACGCGGCCGGGAGGAAGAAGACCTCGGTTCGGCACTCCGCGGGCACTATCTCGCCCGTCTCGATTTCCGGACCGTTCTGCCAGAAGGTCGCGCTCTCGATCATGAACAGGTCCCGCACGACGAGCCAGTCGAGGTTCGCCATCCCGAGGCGCTGCGCCCGGCCGTGCGCGGACCCGACGGCCGGGTTCTGCCCGAGCAGGAAGTACCCCTTAATCTTCCCGTCGATCATGTTGAGGACCTGCTGGTAGGTGCCGTGGTCGCCGGTCAGCCGGGGCAGGTAGCCGTAGCCGAAGTCGTTCTCCGGCGTCGCGGCGTCCCCCCAGTACGCCTTGAGCAGGCTGGCGGCGAACGACCGGGCATTGCCCCAGAAGCCCTTCTGCCCGGGGTGCCGAATGCTGTCCACCCACTCGTCGAAGGTCGGGTGGTCGGCGTGGTGGGGCATGGGCAGGTAGCCCGGCAGCAGGTTGAACAGGGTCGGGATGTCCGTGGAGCCCTGGATGCTGGCGTGCCCGCGCAACGCCATCACCCCGCCACCCGGGCGGCCCATGTTGCCCAACAGCAACTGGATGATCGCCCCGGCCCGGATGTACTGCACCCCGACGCTGTGCTGCGTCCACCCCACCGAGTAGACGAGCATCCCGGTGCGCTCCCGGCCCGAGTTCTCGGTCCACGCCCGCGCCAGCTCCAGGAACTTCTCCTGCGGGATGCCGCAGACCCGCTCGACCATCTCGGGGGTGTAGCGGGCGTAGTGCCGCTTCAGGATCTGGTAGACGCAGCGCGGGTGCTGCAACGTCTCGTCCCGCTGGGTCTGCCCGCCCACCTCCGCGCCGTGCGACTCGTGCTCCAGCCCGGCGGCCGTGTCCCGCTCCTTCGCGGTGTGTCCACTGCCCGAGGAGTCCTCGTGCCCCGCGTACTGCCAGCTGTCCTGCACGTAGCTGCCGGTCTCGGGATCGAAGCCGGAGAAGAAGCCGTCGCCGTCCTCGGTGTCGCTGAACCGGTCGCTGACGATCGTCGCCGCGTTGGTGTAGGCGAGGACGTACTCGCGGAAGTCCAGCTCGTTGTCGAGGATGTAGCGGATCACCCCACCCAGCAGCGCGATGTCCGTCCCCGCCCGGATCGGCAGGTACGCGTCCGCCACCGCGCTGGTCCGGGTGAACCGGGGGTCCACATGGAACACCTTGGCGCCCCGACGCTTGGCCTCCATCACCCACTGGAACCCGACCGGGTGCGCCTCGGCCATGTTCGAACCCTGGATGACGATGACGTCAGCGTTGGCGATGTCCTGCTGGAAGTCCGTCGCACCGCCACGACCGAAGCTGGCCCCCAGACCGGGGACGGTGGCGGAGTGTCAAATACGCGCCTGGTTCTCGATCTGCAACGCCCCCATCGCCGTGAACAACTTCTTGATGAGGTAGTTCTCCTCGTTGTCCAGCGTCGCCCCACCGAGGCTGGAAATCCCCAACGTCCGGTTGAGCGGCCGGCCCTCGGCGTCGCGGTCCTCCCAGGTCTCCTCGCGCGCGGCGAGGATCCGGTCGGCGATCATGTCGACGGCCGTCTCGAGGTCCAGGTCCTCCCACTCCGTGCCGTACGGCCGGCGGTAGCGGACCGTCGTCTGACGCAGCGGACTCGTCACCAGGCTCTTGCTCGCCGCCCCCTTGGGACACAGGCGGCCCCGCGAGATCGGACTGTCCGGATCACCCTCGATCTGCGTGACCTGCCCGTCGGTGACGAACACCCGCTGACCACAACCGACCGCGCAGTACGGACACACCGACCGCGCGACACTGTCGACCTCCTCGGTACGCGCCGTCAGCCCGGCGGACCGCGCCGACTTCGCCGCGGCGCCCCGACCCAACGGATCGGTGCCGGTGAGCTGGCGATACACCGGCCAACCCTCGATGAACGTCCGTAGACCCATCCCCGACACCTCCCTCGCGTGCGAGCGACCCCCCGAACATAGGTCAGATGAGGAGTCTTCGCTAATCGAGGGAACGGTCCCATCGGGTCAGGTGCGACGGGTCCGGCCGACACGTTCACCGCGCACCGCCCGCCGGCAGGCGCTCCGGCAGCCCCAGCCGCGGAAACTGGTCGGCGTGGAAGATGACGATCTCGGTGATCGCGCCGCCGGTGACGCGCAGGACGTCGACGGTCAACGGCAGGTACGCGCCCTCGGCCTCCCGCCAGTGGTAGAACGCCACGGCGGGCTGCCGGTTCACCGACGTGGCGACGCCGCGCAGGCCCGTCATCCGGTCGAAGCCGTCCGCGATCCAGTCCCCCACCACCGCGTCCCGGCCCAGGTGCAGACCCGGGGTGGGCGGCATCGAACAACGCACGTCGTCGCGCAGCATCGTGGTGAGCCGGCCGATGTCCGTGGCGACGCTCGCCTCGGTGAAGTGCCGCACCAACTCACGCGTACCGGCGTCCTGCTCGCCGCCGGTCCAGTCCTGCCGCTCGGCGGGCAGGTGCTCCCGCATGCCGGCCCGAGCCCGCTGCAACGCGCTGTTCACCGAGTTGACCGAGTCCCCGAGCAGGTCGGCGACGTCCTTCGCGGGCCAGCCGAGCACATCCCGCAGGATCAACACGGCCCGGGGACGGGGCGCGAGGTGCTGCACCGCCACCACGTACGCCAACTCGATCGTCTCCCGCGCGAGGGCGACCGCCTCCGGCTCGTCCGCGTCGCCCGCCGGCACCTCGTCGAGCAGCCGGTCCGGGTACGGCTGCAACCACCGCACCTCACCGCCCCGGGCCGGCTCCGGGCGGCACCTGGCCAACAGATCCAGGCAGGCGTTCGTGGCGATCCGGTACAGCCAGGCCCGCACCGTCGACCGGCCCTCGAACGTCTCCCGCCGCCGCCAGGCCCGCAGGAACGTCTCCTGCACGACGTCCTCGGCGTCCTCGAACGACCCGAGCATCCGGTAGCAGTGCACGTGCAACTCCCGCCGGTGCCGCTGCGCCAGCCCCGCGAAGGCGTTCTCGTCGCCCCCGACCAGAGCGCTCGTCCCCTCGCTCCGCGTGTCCGTACCCGTCATGTCCTGCTCCCGTCTCGTCATGTCCCGGCACAGCTATGACGGGTCCGGGCCCGAGAACTCATCACCCGCGCCCGACGCTCCTTGACGACACCCCGCACCGACGGGCGTTACTCTGACACCATGCAGGCCGTCTCGCCCCCCGCGACCGGCGTGGCCTTCCTGGCCCGCCCGGGTCGCCCGGCCGTCGTGGCGCGAACGCTCACCGAGCTGGCCGGCCCGACCCGGGGCATCGTCGAGCTGCCGGTGCGGTTGATGTGGAACGCCGAGCGCACCTTCGACCTCGGCGACCCCGACCAGCTGCTCTGGATGTACGAGAACGTGCTGCGCGAGACCGCCAGCGCCGACGACCTGCGCACCCTCATCAACGGGCGCACCCTGCGCCGGGTGTGGCGGCTGCTCAACCTCCCCCGGGGCGTACGCCTCGCCTGGGAGAGCCGGCACCGCGGCCTGCGCGCAGCGTGATCGCACCACACCTGCACGACTTCTACCGGGAGGTGGCCCGGGTGGCGCTGAGCGCCGCCCGGCCGTACCGGTTCGTGCTCGGCGGCGGGGTGGCCTGGGCCGCGCACGGCCTGGTGGCCCGGCCCACCGAGGACGTGGATCTCTTCGCCGACGTGGAAGGCGCCGCCGCCGCGGCCTCCGCCGGGGTACGCGCCGCGCTGGAACGCGCCGGCTTCACCGTCACCGACGCCGACCCGGACAGCGAACTCGCCGACCTGTTCGACGGGTACGGCCGGGACATGAAGGACTTCGTGGTGAGCCGCGACGGGCGGCAGATCCGACTCAGCCTGGCCCGACTCGACCGACAGCAGAGCCCGGTGGTGATGGACCTCGGCCCCGTGATGGACGTCCGCGACCTGGTCGCCAACAAGATCGCGGCACTGGTCAACCGGCGGGAGGTCCGCGACTTCATCGACGTCGCGGCGGCGCTCGAGCACTACGACGTGACACAGCTGCTGGTGCTGGCCCGGCAGGTCGACCCCGCGCTCGACCCGGACGACGTCCGCGCCGCCGGACGCTACCTCGACCGGCTGAACGACACCCGGTTCGGCCGCTACGGCCTACGCCCGGACGACGTCGCGCGGGTACGCCGACGCTTCGCCACCTGGCCCCGCTGAGACCGAGCGGTCGGCGCGTCACTTGGTCGGTCGGCCGCCGGTGACCCCCAGAATCTCGCCCGTGACGTAGCTGGACTCCTGGGACGCGAAGAAGACGTACGCCGGGGCCAACTCCGCCGGCTGCCCGGGCCGGCCCTCCGGGGTGTCCGTGCCGAACTGCTCGACCTTCTCCTTCGGCATCGTGGCCGGGATCAGCGGCGTCCAGACCGGGCCGGGCGCCACCGCGTTCACCCGGATGCCCTGGTCCGCCAGGTCGGCCGCGAGCGCCTTGGTGAAGTTGGCGATCCCCGCCTTGGTGGTGGCGTAGTCCAGCAACTGCGGCGACGGGTCGAACGCCTGGATCGACGCCGTGTTGATGATCGCCGACCCCTCGGCCAGGTGCGGGATCGCGAACTTGCAGAGCCAGAACATCGCGTACAGGTTCGTCTTGAGCACCCGGTCGAACTGCTCGGTGCTGATGCCGAGAATGCCCTTGTCCTGCGACATCTGGTACGCGGCGTTGTTCACCAGGATGTCGATCCCGCCCAGGTCCCGCACCGTCCGGTCGATGAGTTCCTGACAGTGCGCCTCGTCGCGGACGTCGCCGCGTACCGCGACGCCCTTGCGGCCGGCCTCCTCGACGAGCCGGACGGTCTCGCGGGCGTCGGCGTCCTCCTCCGCACCGAGGTACGCGATGAGCACGTCGGCGCCCTCCCGGGCGAACGCGAGCGCCACGGCCCGGCCGATCCCCGAGTCACCGCCGGTGATCAACGCCCGCTTGCCGTCGAGCTTGCCGCTGCCCCGGTACGACTCCTCCCCGTGGTCCGGCCTCGGCGTCATCCCCGCCGTCGAACCCGGCGGCGACTGCTGCTGGCCGGGCTGACCGGACTGCTGGCCGTACTGGCTGGTCGGGTCCTGCTGCGTGTGCTGGTCCTGGCTCACCGGGATCTCCTCGCGCTGGGCTTCGGTACCGCCCTACCCCACCTCATCCTGCGGAAACCGGGGCTGGCGTGGCAGGAGTGACAGGGGCTCGTTATGGTGCGCGAGGCGCTCACGAGGCGCGTCAACCCCCATTGGAAGGGCACGTCATGACCTCTGGATCCGGTCCGTCGCGTCGCCAGGTGCTCGCGGTCGCCGCCGCCGCGGCGACCGCCCCGCTGATCGCCGCCGCTCCCGCCGAGGCGGCCGGCCCGGCCCGGCCGCGCACCTGGGACCTCACGCTGCTCGGCACGTCGGACACCCACGGCAACGTCTACAACTGGGACTACTACCGGGACGCCGAGTACGACGACAGCAAGCACAACGACGTCGGCGTCGCGAAGCTGGCCACCCTGATCAACCAGATCCGCCGCGAACGGCGCGGCAAGGCGACCCTGGTGCTCGACGCGGGCGACACCATCCAGGGCACCCCGCTGGCGACGTACTACGCCAAGCAGGAACCCATCACCGCCACCGGCGAGAAGCACCCGATGGCCCGCGCGATGAACGTCATCGACTACGACGCCGTCACACTGGGCAACCACGAGTTCAACTACGGCCTGCCGCTGCTGGACCTGTGGATCCGTCAGCTCGGCTTCCCGGCCCTGGCCGCCAACGCGGTCAACGCCAAGACCGGCAAGCCGGCCTTCCTGCCGTACGTCATCAAGAAGGTCTCCCTCGGCTTCGCCGCGCCGACCCTGCGGGTCGGCATCCTCGGCCTGACCAACCCGGGCGTGGCCATCTGGGACCGGGGCAACGTCGAGGGCAAGCTGCGTTTCGACGACATGATCGCGACCGCCGCGAAGTGGGTGCCGATCATGCGGGCCCGCGGCGCGGACCTCGTGCTGATCTCCGCCCACGGCGGCGACAGCGGCACCTCCAGCTACGGCCCGGAGCTGCCCAACGAGAACCCGGTGGCGCTGATCGCCCAGCAGGTGCCGGGGATCGACGCGATCCTCTTCGGGCACGCCCACAACGAGGTGGTCGAGCGGTTCGTCACCAACGAGCAGACCGGCACCCAGGTGCTGCTCTCCGAGCCCTCGAAGTGGGGTCAGCGGCTCACCCGGATGGACTTCACCCTCACCCGCGAGCGCGGCCGGTGGACGATCACCAAGAAGGCCGCCACCATGCTGAACACCAACACGGTCGTCGAGGACCCGAAGGTCCTCGCCGCCGTCCGGGCCCAGCACGCCACGACCGTGGCGTACGTCAACCAGGTGGTCGCCACGTCCACCGTGGAGTTGTCGGCCGCGGAGTCCCGCTACCAGGACACCCCGATCCTCGACTTCATCAACCACGTGCAGACCGAGGTGGTGGGCGCGGCACTGGCCGGCACCGCGTACGCGGACCTGCCGGTGCTGTCGATCGCGGCGCCGTTCAGCCGTACCGCCGTCTTCCCCGCCGGAGACGTCAAGATCCGCGACGTGGCCGGCCTGTACGTGTACGACAACACCCTCGAAGCCGTCGTGCTCAGCGGCGCCGAGGTACGCGCGTACCTGGAGTACTCGGCGAAGTTCTTCCGCACCCTCGCGCCGGGCGCCCCGGTCGACCCGGAGCAGATCAGCGACCCGGCCGTGCCGGACTACAACTACGACGTCTTCTCCGGCGTCGACTACGACATCGACATCTCCCGGCCGGTCGGCCAGCGCATCACCCGACTGGTGCTGCCCGGCACCGACACCCCGGTGTCGGACGACGCGCAGTTCGTGGTGGCGGTGAACAACTACCGGCGCAGCGGCGGCGGCAACTTCCCCGGCATCGTGAAGACCCAGGTCTACAACGCGCAGCAGGAGATCCGCCAACTGCTCATCGACTGGGCCCAGGCCAAGGGGACCATCAACCCGGACGACTTCTTCCAGCCCAACTGGCGTCTCGTCCGCGAGGGCGTACCGGTCTTCTGACCGTGGCGTGCCGGGTTTTCTGACGGTGGCGTGCCGGCGGGCCGTGGGTGACGACACCCACGGCCCGTCCGCGTCATCTCAGCCCTGCACGTTCCAGCGGACCGGGTCCTCGGCCTTTTCCGGCCGGTCCCGCCCGGGATCGGTCTCGGTCAGCGCGACCTGATCCTCCGGGCGTACGGCGGGCGGCAGTTCCCCGAACCGGATGTGGCGCAGGAACGCGTACTCGTCGTCGGTGAACGGTTGCTCGGCCATCGGCACCCCCTACTCCCCCGTCATTGTCCACCGACGAGTCCCGCGCACATCGGTCCGCTGACCGACACACTCCCTAAGCCATCCTAGGATCCTGGGGTAGGGGGTGGTCAGTTCTCGCCGATCTTGCACTAGCGGTTGGTGAAGTGTTCAGGTTCGTGTGAATTGTCGCCGCAGAAAGTGCAAGATCGGCGAGCTCTCGGGGCGGGGCGCTCGCGGGGCGGGTTAGGACGGGGTGTTGGCGGGTGGGCGGCGGGGGGTTGGTAGGCGGTCCAGCACCGCTAGTGCCGCCCGGATCGGTCGGCGGCGCAGCATGTCGTCGAAGCTCGCCTGCCCCTGGCAGAAGCGCACGAACATCCGCCAGCCCGGCGGGGTCGCCAACAGCCCGTGGAACACCTCCGGGCGACGGGTGAACAGGTCGAGCAACCGGAAGCCGGCCTGCATCTCCGGCGTCAGGCGCTCGGCGACCGCCCGCTCGTACCCGGCCAGATCGCCGGCGGCCACCGCCGCCCCGGCCAGCTCGCCGGAGCGCAGGGCGAAGCTGATGCCCTCGCGGCTCCACGGCTCCAACAGCCCGGCCGCGTCCCCCACCACCAGCACCCGACCGTTACGCAACGGCGAGTCCTGGGCGCGACACCGGGTCAGGTGACCCGAGTCGTGCGCCGCCGGCAGCCCGGTCAGACCCAACCTGTCGACGAACTGCCGCAGGTAGGCACGTGTCCCCTCCCCCGCGCCCCGTCCCGCGATCACACCGACCGTCAACCGGTCACCCTTCGGGAACACCCAGGCGTACGAGCCCGGCATCGCCCCCCAGTCCAGCAACAGTCGCCCGCGCCACCGCTCCTGCTCCGCGGGCGGCACCGGGATCTCCAGCTCCAGCCCCAGATCCACCTGGCGGTAGCGCACCCCCACGTGCCGGGCGGTCACCCCCGACGAGCCGTCCGCGCCGATCACCGTGCGGGCCGTGAGCGTCGTACCGTCGGCCAGTCGCAGGCGTACCCCCTCCGGGTCCTGCTCGATGGCGCGGACCGCGACCTGCTCGCGCAGCTGCGCCCCGGCGGCGACCGCCGCCGCGCGCAGGCGGTCGTCGAACTCCTCCCGGCGCACCATGGTCACCACCGGGCTGCCGTTGCGGCGGGTGAACTCCCGCCGGCCGTCGCGGGTGAACGTCACCCGGTCGACCCGGTCATGCGCCGGCACCTCGATCCGATCCCGTACGGCGGCCAGCGAGGTGCCGATGAGGCCGCCCCCGCAGGTCTTGTAGCGCGGGTGCGTGGCCCGCTCGACAACCAGCGTACGAACGCCCGCGCGGGCCGCGGCGTGTGCCGCGGAGAGCCCGGCGGGGCCCGCTCCGACGACGACCAGATCCCAGACGATCACCGTTGCAGCGTAGGGCGTGCTCGCCCCCCACCCCCCGAACGGGTGGGCATCTTCGCCCAGGCAGGGGGTAACCGACGCGGCGCAACCGTCCGCGTCCGGCGGGTGGTCGAAGGAGGAGATCATGCAGCGGATGGAGCTGTCGGAGGTCGAGCAGCGGGTGTACGAGGCGGTCACCGCACTCGAAGCACGCGGCCAGGTGCCCTATCCGGACCTGATCGCCGAAGGGTCCGGGCTCACCGAGGAGCAGGTGCACGCGCCGCTGCACGAGCTCACCGAGAAGGGTCTGCTGCACCGCGAGGACTCGCCGATGGCCGGGCTGGACTTCGGTCCCCGGTTCTGCGCCCGCCAGATGGCGTGACCCTGGACGGTTGGCCCCCGGTGGTCGGGGTAGCGGTCAGGAATGCATGATCGACCGTCAACGGGGGGCACGATGAACGCGGCGTCCGAGCCGCAGCCGGTCGACGCGGCCGAGAACCGCCGACGCTGGCAGGCCGTCGGCGTCGGGCTGGTCGCCGCGTTCATGACGCTGCTCGACGTGAGCATCGTCAACGTCGCGGTGCCGTCCATCGACCGCGCGCTGCACGCCTCGCCGAGCGACCTGCAGTGGGTCCTGTCCGGGTACGCGCTCACCTTCGGCCTGGTGCTCGTACCGGCCGGACGCTTCGGAGACTTCCGGGGCCGGCGTAACGCGTTCGTCTTCGGGATCGCGTTGTTCACTTTGACCAGCGCGCTCGCCGGCCTGGCGACCTCACCCACCTGGCTGGTCGTCGCCCGGCTGCTCCAGGGCGCCGCCGCCGGAATCGTCAACCCGCAGGTGATCGGGCTGATCCAACAGCTGTTCCGGGGGCCGGAGCGGGCCCGGCCGTTCGGGCTGCTCGGCGCGACCATCGGCATCTCCACCGCCGTCGGGCCACTGCTCGGCGGACTGCTCATCGCCCTCGGCGGGGAGGAGCACGGCTGGCGGTGGGTCTTCTTCGTCAACGTGCCGGTCGGCATCGTCGCGGTGATCCTGGGCTGGCGGCTACTGCCCGGTCGACCCGACGGACAACCCGGCCGCCGTCGACTCGACCCGGTCGGTGTGCTGCTGCTCGGCGTCGGCGTGGTGCTGATCCTGCTACCCCTCGTGCAGGAGCAGCAGTGGCGTACGCCGTGGAAGTGGGCGCTCATCCCGGCCGGCCTGGTAGTGCTGGTCGCCTTCGGCCTGTGGGAACGGTGGTACGCGCGACACCGCGAACCGCTGTTCGACCTACGCCTGTTCACCTTCCAGTCGTACACGCTCGGGTCGCTCATCGCCCTGGTCTACTTCGGCGGCTTCACCGCGATCTTCTTCATCTTCACGCTGTTCCTGCAGAACGGGCTCGGCTACAGCGCGCTCGTCGCCGGTCTCGCCATCACGCCGTTCGCGCTCGGGTCCGCCGCCGCGTCCGCGCTGGGCGGGCGCATCGTCAACCGGTTCGGCCGTCCCCTGGTCGCGATCGGTCTGCTCGCCGTGGTGATCGGGTTGCTGGCCACGGTGCTCGCCCTGCACCTCGCGCCGGACAGCCCGGCACCGTGGGTCACCGCCGGGCCGCTGCTGGTCGCCGGCATCGGCAGCGGCCTGGTCATCGCACCCAACCAGACACTCACCCTCGCCCAGGTGCCGGTGCCCCAGGCGGGCAGCGGGGCCGGCATGCTCCAGACCGGCCAGCGGATCGGCGCCGCCGCCGGCATCGCCGCGGTCGGCTCGATGTTCTTCTCCTCGCTGGCCGACAACCACGGCGACTGGACGGCGGCGTTCGAGAAGTCGCTGCTGCTCGCCACGGGCATCATCGCGCTCGCGCTGATTGCGGCGTTGATCGACATCGTGCGCAACCACCGCCATTGAAGGGCCCGCGAATCCTCAGATCTTGGACACTTTCCGTCAACTGATGACGGGAAGTGTCCAAGATCTGGAGGTACGGCGATGGCCGGCACCCGTTCAGGGTGCCGGCCATCGGTGTGAGGTCTTAGCTGTTCCAGTGGTGGGCGACGAGGTCGGTGGCCTGCTGCTCCCACTGGGCGTACGCGTCCGGGTAGGCGGAGACCTGCACGGTCTGCGCGGCGTCGGTCAGGGGCATGTCCTGCCAGCCGTCGACCTGCTTGAGGCCCTTGAGGAACGCGGTGGTGGAGTACTCGGGGTTGGTGATCTGCTCGGGCGTGCCCCAACCGGAGGAGGGGCGCTGCTGGAACAGGCCCAGGGAGTCGTGGTCGTTGGCGTCGCCGAGGTGACCCAGGTTCTCCAGCTTGGACTCCTGCAGGCTCGTCGCGATCGAGATGACCGCGGCCCGCTCGGGCAGACCCGCCTTCTTCGTGGCCGCGATGATGGCCTTGGCGTTGGCGGTCTGCTCGTCGTTGAGGTCGATGTGGGACTGGTCGCCCTGCGGCTTCGGCGCGGCGGTGTGCACGGCGGCGGCGACGGGCTTGGCGTCCACGGCCGGGGTGGCGTGGGCGGCGATGGGGCCGGCGAAGACGCCACCGGCGAACGCGAGACCAGCAACGGACAGCATGCTCTTGCGGAAGATCGTGTTCATCAGCGTTGCTCCTTCGGGGGTAGGAAACACCCACGCGTCACCCATTCGGGGGGATCGGTGACGCCGGGGATGTCAGCACCTCGTCCGGGCGCTCATGCGAAGTCTTGAGGGGGCGGCCTGCCAGCCGGGGGGTTCGCGGCGCGGCCGGTCCGGGTGTAACGACCGGCGGGCCGGGGCCATTCCCGGGGCGTGGCCGGCCTGCGAGCGGGGGCTTGCGGCGGTCGGTCCGGGTGTAGCGACCTGCGCTCCGGGGTCATTCCCGCAGTCGGGGCGGCCCATGGGGGGTGGTCCGACCCGTGCTCCTGTGATCGTCGGGGTGTGTAACGACCTCCGGCTCGCCGCGATTCCGGCCGGCGGGTGCAGCCGGTCACCGCAGACACCCCACGACCGGACATAGCACCCAGTCGAGGTGCGATCCGCGCGGTGATCGACTCGAGATCGCCGAAGTCGGGGTATCCGGGACCCGTCGATGGCCCCACATCGGCGAACTCGTGTCGATCACGACACCGCACGGCGGACGCGATGCCGCTCGTGACGACTGGCGCCCGTCGGGTCATCCGACGGGCGCCAGTCTGGGATACGTCCGGGGCACTGCCCGGTCGATGGTGCCGGTTAGTGCGCGGCTCCGCCGAAGCGCTGGCGGCGACGCCAGGCCAGGGTCAGCAGCAGCATGATCGCGCCGGCGCCGACGAGGCCGCCGCCGAGCTTCATGGGCGTACCGATGCTGTCACCGGTGACGGGCAGCGGCTGCTTGCGGTGCAGCACCCGCAGCTCGGTGCTCGCGGTCCGGCCGGACTCGCGGCCCGTGGCGGTGAAGGTCAGCAGACCGGTGACCGACGGCTTGTAGCTCTTGGTGAAGCGCCCCTGGGCGTTGGTGTACGCCGTGAAGGTGAGCGGCGCGCTCGCCTGGTACGCCACCGGCGCCATGGCCACGGTGGTGCCGTCGCTGCGGCGGGCCGGCGCGTTGCCGGCGGCCGGGGCAGCGAGGGGGGTGACCGTCACCGAGATGTCGACGGTCTCATTCGGACCGAAACCGTTGCCGGTCAGCACGACCGTCTCGCCCAGGAAGATCGTCGGCCGGTTGACGGTCAGGGACGCGGCGGCCGGCGGGTACGGCGGTGGTTGGGGCGTGCCGGTGGGCGCGCTGGGCGTCGGCTGCGGCTGTGCCGCCCCCGCTGCCGTCGGCACGGCCACCACGGCCAGACCGACCGTGAGCGCCATGATGATGCGGGATAGCCGCATGATTGGTTCCCTCCTACTGGTCACAGCTTGGTGCGGAATGAACTTGGGTGGTCCAGGGGCTGGCGGTGGGGGTCAGCCACAGCTCGGCCTGCCCAACGCCGGTCTTGGCCGTCAGGACGGTGACCTCCAGCGCCCGCTCGACGCCGGGGCCGATGTCGACGCTGGCCGTCGCCACCTGGCGGCGGCGTTCGGTGCCGCTGCCCAGTGCCGTCTCGGCCCCGTCGAGCCGGGCGTCGAGCACGGAGCCGCCGGCCGGGCTGTAGATCGACACCAGCGTGCGGACGGTGTACGGGTCGCCAGCCAGACCGAGGCCAAGGATCGACTTGCTGAGCCCTGACTTCGGCGCCGTCGAGCGCAGGGTCACCCGCAGCCGGAGCTCGCGGCGGCCGTCGGGCCGGCAGTCGCCGACCGTGAGGCTCGCCGTCGGCCGCAGGTAGTAGCCGAGCTTCGCGCCGCTGCCGTCGTTGAGGAACACGCCGACCTTCGGCACGGTGTCCTGTTCCGGGAGCGTCCCGGCCATTCGGCTGTCGCCGAGCGTCCGCTGTTCTTCCGGGTGAGCACTCCAGAACAATATCCGGCGTTCCGTGATAGCACGGTCAAATGCGGACAACAACACCCGTGGGTCGACATTCTTCTTGAAGAGGGCGTCAAACACCGCGGCGGCCGAGGACGCGAAGTACGCGTCCTGCTGCGCGGTGTCCAGCCGCTGGTAGGTCTCGTTGAGCAGGGTCTGCACGACCTTCTCGCTGGCCAGCGGAACCCCACCGGGCACCAGCACCGGGCCGGTCGCCTTGAGCAGGTAGGACAACACCACCGGGTCCACGGCCAGCACACCGTCGACAGTGATGCCGGTCTTGCGCCGGTACATCTCCCGGTACAGGCCGGCGGCGGTCGGGAAGTTAGGGGTCAGGTTCACGTCGGCGGGGTAGATGCCCGGCAGGTCGGTCCAGATCGCCCGGGTCTCGGCGGGCAGCTTCAACGCCGGGGTGAACCGGCCCAGGGACCCGCTGCTGCCCTGCTGGCCCATCCGGACCTGCCCGCTCTCGGCCTCGATCATCGCGTACGCGCCGAACATGCCGCCGGTCGCGCGCAGCTCGGCCAGGTTCTGCGAGACGAGCAGGTAACGCCGAGGGCCGCTGACGCCGAGCAGCGGCGGCAACAGCCGAGCGCCCTGGTCGGCCGCGGCGGTGAGGCTGGCCAGCCGGTCGATCTCGGCCCGGAGGTCGGTCAGCGCCTGGCGGACCTGGCTGACCAGCTTGTCGGCCGGCACGGTGGCCAGGTCTCGACGGGTGCCCTGCACCGAGTCGTTGACCCGGGTCAACTCGGCGGAGACCGACGTGAACCGGGCCAGGTCCAACCGGCCGCCGGCCGGCACGAGGCTGGTCAGGTCCGTGCGCAGCAGGCTGGGGAACGCCTGCCGGGCCAGGTCGTCGATGGCGACGGCGATCAGCCGGACCGCGTCGAGGTCGTCACCGGCCATCGGGGTGTGCCGACCGAGCTTCCAGCTCGGGTCGGACGTGGCGGCCCGGGCCGCGCCGGACTGCTCCTGCAGGGCGGAGAGGGTACGCAGGGCACGGTCGGTGTCCCCGCCGACGACCTGGGCGCTCAGCTCCCGGGCCAGGCCGGCGGCGTTGAGCAGGTGCGCGCGCGCCTGCCAACCACGGAAACCGATCCACCCACCCCCGGCGAGCACCAGCGACCCGACCACGAGCGCGCCGAGCAGGGCCCGGCGCAGTCGCGCGCGCCGACGACGCCGGGACCGGCTACGTCGTCGACGAGGTCGTTCGCTCTCCGTCACACCACACTCCCGATCCAGGAATCGGACAGTTTGCCGAATTCCCTGACGTTCTTAACACGTTACGAGGAGTCTCGTACCGTTATGGCGATTCTCATCCCTTACGCGAGGTTTCCTCGCGGCGTCGTCGCTCCCTGCGGGACGCGGCCGGCGGCCTCGTGCAGCAGCCGTTCGATCCGGTCGACGCCGGCCGGCAGCGACATCTCCCGCAGGTACGTCTGCCGCCCCCGACGACCCATCTCGGTGCGCGCGGGGGGCGGGATGGTGGCGGCCAGCCAGAACCGGTCGGCCAACGCGGCCCAGTCCTCGGCAGGGCAGGACAGCCCGGCTCGGGCGCGTTCGACCAGCTCGACGGTGTCCCCACCAGCGGATGCGACGACCGGCGCGGCGCACGACAGCGCGGCCTGCAACTTGCCCGGCACCATGCCGCGAAGCTCGGGCAGATCGCGCAGCATGATCAACTGATAGTCGGCGGCGGCGTACAGCTCGGGCATGTCGACAGGCGACCGCCGTTCGAGGAAGCGGACGTTCTCCGCCTTGAGGTCGGCGGCGAGCCCCCGCACCCGCCGCTCGTCCGCACCCGAGCCGACCAGGACCAGGTCCATCGTCTGGTCCAGCGCCGCCGCAGCCCGTACCGCCGTCTCCAGGCCCTGGCGCGGTCCGATCGTCCCGGCGTGCATGACCACGCACCGGCGGTCCCGGCGGACCAGCTGCCGGGCCGCCGCGCCGGGTGTCGCCGGGTAGAAGATGCGCTCGTCGGTCCAGTTGAGGACCAGACGAACCCGCCCCGGGTCGGCGCCGGCCGCGACCACCAGGTCGCGCATCGACGGCGCGGCCACGGCGACCCGCGCGGCCGAGCGGTAGATGCGGGTCATCGCGGCATCCATCCGCGCCAACCACCGGCCGCCGCCGGACGCGTCGACGCCGTCGCGAGCCCAGACATCCTGTACGTGCAGCACGGTCGGCACCCTCGCGAGGAGCCGCAGGACGGCGGCGGTGGCGAAGGTGGTGGCCGGCAGTTGGAAGACGTAGAGCGCGTCCACGTCGCCCAGGAACCGGCGGGCCGCCAACGACGCGCTCCCGGCGAACGACAGGTAGCTGGCCATCCGCGCCGCGGTGGTGGTGGCCCCGCCAGAGACCCGTGGCACCCGGCGGACCGACAGCCGCTCGCTGTGCGTCTCGTGGTGCCACCGCTGACGCCACCCCGGATAGACGTGCCCGCCCGGGTAGTCGGGGAATCCGGTGAGCACGCGGACCTCGTGCCCGCGTGCGGCCAACTCCTCGGCGAGGCTGCCCGGGATGAACGCCGGCTCGGGCGGGAAGTGGTACGACAGGATGCCGATCTTCACCGCGGCACCGCCGGTGGGCGTGGATCGGGCTCGGCCGGCGCGGCACCGCGTCCGACGGGGCGGCCCGCGTACGATGCTGGCAACCCTTCCCCGCGCGCCCAGCGGCGTCGACGCACCACCCTCGCGGTGTGGCGACCCGTGTCGGCATCCACGAGAGGGCTCCCGATGGTCGACCGCGTGCTGTTCGTCTGCCACGCCAACCTGTGTCGTTCGCCGATGGCCGAGTACCTGGCCCGACGGCTGCTGGCCGACCGTCCCGTGCTGGTGTCCAGCGCGGGCACCGACGCGATGGACGGGTTGGCCATGCACCCGTACGCGGCGGAGGTCGTGGCCGAGGAGGGCGGCGACCCGGCGCCGTTCAGCAGCCGTACGCTGCGTGCCGAACAGCTGACCGACGCGACGCTCGTGCTGACCGCCACGCGGCGGCAGCGGTCGGTGTGCACCTCGCTCGCGCCCAGCGCGCTACACCGGACGTTCACCCTGCGCCAGTTCGGCCGGCTGGCGGCGGCGGCCGAGCCGCCGGTCGGATCGACCGACGATCCGCTGGGGGCCGCCATCGCCGCCGCCGCCCGCGCCCGGGGGCGGCTGCAACCCGCCGCCCCGGACGCGGACGACCTGCGGGACCCGATCGGCGGTACGGTCGCCGACTTCCGTCGCTGCGCCGAGGAGATCGAACGCTCGCTACGACCCCTCGCCGCGCTCATCGGGGCAGCCGGGTGAGTTCCTGGGTACGGTCGCTGACGCCGTTGACCCCGGCGTCCTCGCTGTGCCGGGCGGTGGTGGCCCGGCCGGTCGGGACCGACGGCGTGGCGGTCGAGGCGACCACCCGGTAGGCCTCGTACTGGTACGCCTCGGCCTTGGCCACCTTGGCCATGTTGAGCACGCAGCCGAGCAGCCGCACCGAGACCGAGTGCAGCGCACGTGCCGCCGCGGCCACCTGGGTCCGCGACGTACGCCCCTGCTGGCTCACCAGCAGCGCGCCATCGGCCTGTACGGCCACCACGACGCCGTCGGTCACCGCGAGCAGCGGCGCGGTGTCGATGATCACGATGTCCGCGGATTCCCGCAACGCGAGCAGCAGGTCCGCCATCGCCTTGGAGCCGAGCAACTCACTCGGGTTGGGCGGCGCGGAGCCGCTGGGCAGCACCAGCAGGGACTTGTCGCCCCAGCGCTGCACCACGTCACCGACCTGAACGTCGCCGACCAACACGTCGGTGAGGCCGACGCCGGCGTCCAGGCCCAGGTAGTCGTCGACCTTCGGGCGGCGCAGGTCGGCGTCGACCAGCAGCACCCGCCAGCCCGCCTCGGCCAGCGCGATGGCCAGATTGCACGACATCGTCGTCTTGCCCTCGCCCTGCAACGCGCTGGTCACGGCGATGACCCGGGCCGGCTCGTGCACGTCCACGAAACGCAGGTTGGTCCGGAGCTTGCGGACCGCCTCGGCACGGGCCGACGTCGCGGCGTCGCCGACGATCAGCGGGGACGTGCGGGCGGCGCCCTCGAACGGGATCTCGCCGAGCAGCGGGCTTCCGGTGGCGCGTTGCAGGCCGGCGGCGTCGCGCAGACGGACGTCGGCGACGCCGCGCAGGATCGCCAGGCCGACGCCGAGGACGAGGCCGAGCAGACCGCCGAGTACGAAGTTGCGCAGCGGCTTGGGCGAGACGGGGCTCGTGCTGACCCGGGGGCCGCTGACGACCTCGATCTTGATGGGGGCCTTGCCCTCGGGTGGCGTCTCGACCTTCTGCACGAGTTCGACGAACTTCGCGGCGAGGGTCTCGCTCACCCGCAGCGCGCGGGCCTGGTCGGTGTCGGTGACCGAGGCGCGCAGCAGGACGGTGCCCGTCTCGGTGGAGGTGGTCACCCGGCGCTGCACCTCGTCCGCAGTGAGCCCGACCGGCGTCTCGGCCGCGACGCTCTGTGCAAGACGGTCGCTGCTGAGCAGGTCGGCGTACGACTTGACGCGCTGCTGGAGGAACAGCCCGCCCTGGTAGGCATCGGTGACGCCCTGGTTGGGGGTGGTGACGAAGAAGGTCACCGAGGCGACGTACCGGGGCTGGGCCCGTACGGTCAGGAACGCCGAGACCCCCAGGGCCACCATGATCGTGACCAGCACGACCCACCAGTGCCGACGCACGTGGCGCAATTGGCGCAGCAGGTCCATCAGGCTTGCCTCCGGACGGGTCCGGTTACGCCAAAGAACTTCACGAAAACCCCCAAGGTCGTCTGTCAACTCGTGAAACCATTAAAGCCCCTCATAGGTCTTATGTCCGGAGTTATGCATTTTCGTGGTCGGCCCAGTGCGTCCCCGGCATGACCAACCCGACAAAGGGCCATTCGGCAGCGGCGACGCCCGGAAAAGTCGGCGACCGATTCCCCGCGCCGGTCTCGATCGCGCTGTCACGCCTCCACGAGCACGGCGTACCGACGCCGACCGGATAGGGTCGACAGCGGTGTGCCGGGAAGTCTGGTCGGCGATTGGATCCCTGCCGTCCCGACACCAGAGGTGAGCACCTTCATGACCGGCCGCACCCCCCACCGCGACCGACTCTTCTCGCGATCGTCCTGGCCGGAGGCCCGGCACCTGGCCGACGTGCTGCGCACCGAAACGGTCGGCGGCGCCCTGCTGCTACTCGGGGCCGTCCTCGCGCTGGCCTGGGCGAACTCGCCGTGGAGCGCGGCGTACGTCCGGCTCGGGGCCTGGGTGCCCTGGCCGGGCGGCGAGCGACTCCACCTCGACCTGAGCCTCGCCACCTGGGCAGCCGACGGCCTGCTCGCCATCTTCTTCTTCGTGGTGGGCCTGGAACTCAAGCGCGAGTTCGTCGCCGGAGACCTGCGCGACCCGCGACGCGCGGCACTGCCGGTGGTCGCGGCCCTGGGGGGCATGGCGCTGCCAGCGTTGATCTACGTGGCCGTGCTCCTCGGCACAGGCGGCGAGGGACTACGGGGCTGGGCCATCCCGACCGCCACCGACATCGCCTTCGCGCTGGCCGTCCTCGCGGTGGTCAGCTCACACCTGCCCCAGGGCCTGCGCGCCTTCCTGCTCACCCTGGCCGTGGTCGACGACCTGTTCGCCATCACCATCATCGCGGTCTTCTACACCGCCGACTTCCACCCGCTGCCGCTGCTCGCCGCGCTCGCCCCGATCGGGCTCTTCGCCTGGCTGGTGCGCCGGGGCCGGACCTGGTGGTGGGCCCTCGTCCCGCTCGCGGTCACCACCTGGGCGCTGGTGCACGCCTCCGGTGTGCACGCCACGGTCGCGGGCGTGCTGCTCGGCTTCACCGTGCCGGTGCTGACCCGCGCCCCTGGCGGCACCGCGGCGACGGCCGACCGGGCGCAGTCGGGCGGCGCGGACGCGGGCGGGCTCGCCGCGCACCTGGAACACCGCTGGCGGCCCGTGTCCGCCGGCTTCGCCGTACCGGTGTTCGCCCTCTTCGCGGCCGGCGTCACACTCCGTGGCACCGATCTCGGCGCCCTGCTGACCGACCCGCTGGTGATTGCCGTGGTGGCCGGCCTGGTGCTCGGCAAGAGCATCGGGATCTTCGGCTCGACCTACCTGCTGGCCCGGTTCACCCGCGCCGAGTTGGACGAGGACATCACCTGGTCCGACCTGTTCGGCATCGCCCTGCTGGCCGGGGTCGGGTTCACCGTCTCCCTGCTCATCGGCGATCTGGCGTTCGGCGCCGGCAGCACGGCCGACGAGCGGGTCAAGGCGGCCGTGCTCACCGGCTCGGTGATCTCCGCGGCGCTCGCCGCCGCCGTGCTGGCCCGCCGCAACGCCGCGTACCGGCGGGTGGCCGAGAAGGAACGCCTCGACGCAGACGGCGACGGGGTGCCCGACGTCTACCAGCGGCCCGGGCGGGACTGACCGGGCCGGGCGACGACGCGCCGTGGTCAGTGGCGGCGGTCGTGGGGTGCCCGCTCCTCGGTCTCGTCCGCGAGGGCGTCGGCCGTAGGCCCGGTGAGATCGTCGGCGGGCACCGCCACCTCCTCCGCGAGGTCCTGCTCATCGGGCTTACCGCCAGGCTGCGGCTCGGGAGCGGTGGCGCCGCCGGCGTACCCGTACTCGTTCGGTTCGTCGTGCCGGCTCATGTGATCATCCTCCCGCTTTTCCCTGTTCCTCTGGTACCGCCCACGGTAAGCGGTGATCGTCGCCCCCGCAGCGCGGCCGGAATTGTCGTCGCGACCACGGCGGCGGCAGACTCAACGCCGCCGCGAGCAGTTGACGCAACGCCACGATCGCGGCGGTGGAGGCCAGGCCACCCCAGGCCGGATCCCCGGCGAGACGCAGCAGACCGGCCGCCGTCAGCAGGTCCAACAGCACGCGTACCGCGACCCGCACGTCGCCGACGCACACCGCCGTGACGACTCCGACGACCAGGGCCAGCGCGGTCACCGCCTCGACCAGTCCGGTGATCACGTCCGCTGCTGCCCGTCGGAGACCTGCCGTTGCTCCTGCCGGATCTCCCGGCCCAGGAAGTAGTTCAGCGCCGTCCGGATCGTGGCGATCGCCGCCAACTGGCCGATCTGCGTGAACGACGGCGACACCGCGGTCCGCAACACGTCGGCCGCGAGCTGGAACTCCAGACCGAGCGTCAGGAACCGGCCCAGCGACAGGCGGATCGGGGTGAAGACGGCGGCGGTGCGGTGCCGCAGCCCTTCAGCCACGAACCGCACCGCCGCCCAGAGCGCGCCCACGACGATCACCAGGGCGCCGGCCGCCTCCACCACAGCGACGAGGACCTCGTCGCCGTGGCGCAGCAGCTCCGCCGGCTCCACCCGCAGGCGTTACCCGCCACCGGGGCGGTTAGGCCGGGCGCTCAGGTCAGCTCGTTCACGGCCTCCAGGATCAGCCAGAGGCCACTGATGGCGAAGAGCACCGCGGCGCCGTACTTGATGGTCTTCTCCGGCAGCCGGCGGCCGAGCATCCGGCCGACCAGGATGGCCAGCGCGTCCGCGGCCACCATGCCCACCGTCGAGCCGAGCCAGGTGCCGAACCAGCCGTACTTGGTGGCCAGGGTGATCGTCGCGAGCATCGTCTTGTCGCCCAGCTCGGCCAGGAAGAACGCCACCGACACCGCCACGATCGCGGTCTTGCTGGTCTTCTCGGCCTTACGCTTCTCCTCCTCGGTGAGCGTGTCACCGCGCAGCGTCCACGCGCCGAAACCGAGGAAGGCCACGCCGGCCACCAGTGAGATCCACTCGGTGGGCAGCACGGCGCCGAGACCCGAACCGATGGCGACCGACGCCAGGTGCACCACCGCCGTGGCGACGGTGATGCCGATCAACACCGGAAGCGGCTTGAACCGCGTGGCGAACGTCAGCGCCATCAACTGGGACTTGTCTCCCAGCTCGGCGACGAAGATGACGCCGAAGCTGATGACCAGCGCGGCGAGGAATCCCTCCATGACATCCTTCCCGTTTCACGCCGGGAGGAGGTACGGGGGCGCCCTCGACCCGGCTACGACAGCCTGAGTCGAAGGTCTCGCCCGCCCCGGAGACCGGGGCCGCGTGGCCGGATGCGCGAACGCACCAGTATGTCGACCACGACATTGGGGGCTACTCCCCTTCGCGCGACCAGCCTAACCGATCACCGAGCGAGCCGGACGGCGCGGGTGAACAGGCTCACCGCGCCCGCGCCAGCGTCACCCCGAACAGCCCGCCCGGGTCCGTCCAGAAGTGCGACGCCGCGAAACCCGCCGCGCCCAGTTCGGCGGCCACCCCCTCCGGGCGGAACTTCGCCGACACCTCCGTGCGCAGTTCCTCCCCCTCGTCGAACACCACCGAGAGGTCCAGCACCCGGACCCGCATCGATCGCGTCGCCCGCAGACGCATCTCGATCCACTCTCGCTCCGGGTCCCACCGGGCGACGTGCGCGAACGCCTCCGGGTCGAAGTCGGCGCCCAACTCACGATTGATCACGTACAGCACATTGCGGTTGAACTCGGCCGTGACCCCGGCCGCGTCGTCGTACGCGGGCACGACCACCGACGGGTCCTTCACCAGGTCCGTGCCGAGCAGCAGCCAGTCGCCGACCTCCAGCGCGGCGCGCATCGCGGTCAGGAACTCGGCCCGCTCGGCCGGCAACAGGTTGCCGATCGTGCCGCCCAGGAACACCACCAGCCGTCGCCCTCCGGTCGGCAGCCGGTCGAGCTGGCGGGTGAAGTCGCCCACGATCCCCCGGACCCGCAGCCCCGGATAGTCGGCGGCGATCTGCGCCGTCGACCCGAGCAGAGCGCTGACCGAGACGTCGAGCGGGACGAACGTGCCCAGCCCGCCCCGGCGGGTGAACGCGTCCAGCAGCAGCCGGGTCTTCTCCGACGAGCCGGAGCCCAGCTCGATCAGGGTCTTCGCGCCGGTCAGCGCCGCCACGTCGGCGGCGTGCGCGGCGAGCACCGCCCGCTCGGCCCGGGTCGGGTAGTACTCGGGCAGCCGGGTGATCTCCTCGAACAGCTCACTGCCCCGCGAGTCGTAGAACCACTTCGGCGGCAGCCACTTCGCCTCGGCGGTCAACCCCGCCCGGACGTCCGCCCGCAGACCACGCTCCAGGTCCTGCGGCTCAAGGTAGATCTCCAACGGTTCCGCACTCATCGCCCCCGCCTCTTTCGTGGTCGTCAGACACCCCGCCCAGCCCGGCCGGCGACACTCATCCGGCCGGCAGTCCACACACCCGCACCTCCTCGGCCGTGGCGGTGACCAGGCGTTGCTGCGGCACCGGCCGCCACCCGGCGTCGTCGTCGTGTGGCTCGGAAGCCACCACCACCGAGTCCGCGCCCGCGCGCACCGACAGCGCGTGACCGACCGCGGTGGCCACCGCCCACCGCCCGTCGGTGAGCAGCAGATTCAGCCGCGAGCCCGGGGCGGCCGCGGCGACCTCGACCACCGTCCGGCCGACCGCGTCCGCCGGGTCGTCGCCCGCGCGCAGCCGGTGCCGCACCAACGCCCACAGCAACGCCGAGTCGGTGGCCGCGTCCAGGGTCAACAGGTCACGCACCGGCAGACCGGCGGCGAGCGGCACCATCGAATCGGGCCAGCCGCGGATCACACCGTTGTGGCTGAACAGCCACCGGCCCTCCGCGAACGGCGCCGCCGCGCCGTCGACCACCGCCATCCCCACGGTGGCCGACCGGACCGCGGCGAGCACCGCGCCGGTACGTGTCACCGCCGCCAGCTCGGCGAGCGTCGGGTCGCTCCAGATCGGCTGGGCACGCCGGTACCGCACCGGAGGGCCGTCGTCCGGGTACCAGCCCACGCCGAACCCGTCGGCGTTGATCGTGCCGCCGCCGCGCATGTCACGGGGCGCCCAGGACTGACGGACCAGCGCGTACGCCGGCTCGAACAGCAACTCGGCCAACGTGACCGGAGCGCCGAGGTAGACCAGGTGACGACACATCAGCGCACCCCGCGTGGCGTCGGGTGCCTCACCGCGGCGACTCGTCCGGACCGGCGTCGCGGGCGCAGCGGAAGCCACTGAATATCTGCCGCCGGATCGGATAGTCCCAGTTGCGGAACGTCCCCCGGCATGCCGACCGGTCGGTGCCGAACGAGCCGCCGCGCAGCACCCGGTAGTCGTCGCCGAAGAACACCTCCGAGTACTCGCGGTACGGGAACGCGGTGAAGCCGGGATGACCGGTGAACGTCGTCGACGTCCACTCCCAGACGTCCCCGATGAGCTGGTGCACACCGAGCGGCGAGGCGCCGGCCGGGTACGCGCCCACCGGCGCCGGCCACAGGTGACGTTGGTCGAGGTTGGCGTGCGCCGCGGTCGGATCGTCGTCACCCCACGGGTAACGGCGGGACCGCCCGGTCGCCGGGTCCCACCGCGCCGCCTTCTCCCACTCCGCCTCGGTCGGCAGACGCTTACCGGCCCACGTCGCGTACGCCTGCGCCTCGTGGAAACACACGTGCACCACCGGCTCGTCGGGGCGTACCCGGTCCCAGCGGCCGAAACGCCGGTACGCCCAGCCGTCACCGTCGCGACGCCAGTGCAGCGGCGCGACGAGTTGCTCGCGCACCCGGTGCTCCCAGCCCGCCGCGCTCCACCACCGCCGGTCGGAGTAGCCGCCGTCGGCGATGAACGCCTCGTACGCGCCGTTGGTGACCGGTGCGGCGTCGATGACGTACGCGGGCAGGTGGACCTGGTGCGCGGGCCGTTCGTTGTCCAGGGCCCAGGGATCGGTGTCGGTGCCCATGGTGAACTCTCCGGCCGGCACCAGCACCTCCCCGCCGGCCCGGACGGCCGGCTCGGGCGGCGGCGGGGCGTGCAGAACCGCCGCGCCCGCGCGCAGCTGGTGGGTCGCGAGCATCGTCTCGTCGTGCTGCTGCTCGTGCTGCACGATCATGCCGAAGGCGAACCCGTCGGCGACCAACGGCCGGTCGGCGAAGCTCACCGCGTCGAGCAGGTCGTACACCTTGTCGCGGACCGTGCCCACGTAGGCGCGCGCCTCCGCCGGTGGCAACAGGGGTAGCCGCGGACGGTCCCGGCGCGGCTGCTTGAACGCGTCGTACAGGTCGTCGATGTCGCAGCGGACCGGCTCGCGACCGCCCACGTCGCGCACCAGCCACAGCTCCTCCTGGTTGCCGACGTGTGCCAGGTCCCAGACCAGTGGCGACATCAGCGGAGAGTGCTGGCGCACGAGGTCGTCGTCGTCAACCGCCTCGGTCAGCAGGGCCGTGCGGGACCGGGCCCGCGCCAACTCCTGTGCGATCCGCCCCCGCAACAGCTCACCGTCGGGATGGTCCGTCGTACTCGCGCTCACCGCTGCACCTTTCGTTCGCGACTGCGGGGCTCGCAAACCCGGCTCACTCCTCGCGCTCACCGCTGCACCTTTCGTTCGCGACTGCGGGGCTCGCAAACCCGGCTCACTCCTCGCGCTCACCGCTGCACCTTTCGTTCGGGGCTCACTCCGACGCTCCCCGGTCAGCTCTGCGAATGGCGGCCAGTCGTCGCCGTAGACCCGCGCGGATGTCGTCGTCGGTGTCGGCCGGCAGCCCGAGGCGGGGCAGGGCGGCCAGGGCCAGGTCGAACAGCGCGGCCGCCGCGGCGGCCAGCGCCGGGTCGGCGAGGCCGCGCCGGGCGGCGACCGACCAGCGGTGCGCCACCGGGGCGCCGATCGCGCACGCCGCGCGGACGGTGCCCGGGTCGGCGAAGAGCGCGCTCAGCACCGCGAGCGGCAACCGCCAGTCCCGGTCCGGCTGGGCGTCCAGATACCGCAGCTCGAGGTAGCCGCGCGGGCGCACCGGCGGGAACAGGGTGCTGACGTGGTAGTCGAGGTCGTCGGTGGTGGGCGGGCGGGGCAGCGCGCCGTCCAGCCAGTCGGCGAAGGTGACCCCCGGCGGCGGGGCCCAGTCCGGACCGGGCCGCCGCAGGCAGAGCAGCGGCGCGGCGAGTACGTAGCGCGCCCAGGCGGCCGGCGGATCGTCGTCCGCGTCATCGGGCGCCCACACCGGGCGGGTCCGCGCCGGATCGATCGCCAGCCAGGCGGCCATCCGCGCGGATGCCCAACCGGTGCGCCGGCCGGCGTGCCGGCTGGCCGAGGCGAACGCCGCGAGCAGCGCTGGGCCGACGGCGTGCGCCGCCGCCCAGCGTGGGGCGACCTGGTCCGGTTCGCCGACGTCGAGGCACACCTGGAGGCCGGCGGTGCTGTACATCATCGTCCGGCCGGCCGGGCCGCGCCGGTCGAACACCCGGCGCATGGCGCGGTAGCGGGGAGTGTCCAACACCGGGCGGGGCCGACGGTGTGGGTCGATGCCGCTGCCCCCGAGGGTCAGTCCGACGGCGGCCAGCAGGCCCGTGACCTGGGCGATGTCCGCCTCGGTGGCCTGGATCAACGCGCCGGTCGAGGTGCTCGGCGGGGTGGAGATCTCCAGCTGGCCGCCCGGTTCGAGGGTCACCGTGCCGCCGTGTCGCAGCGGCTCGGCGGGGCTCGTCGGATCCAGCGTGACGGGGCTGTGCCGCCCCAGCGCCGTCCGCAGCCGCGCCGGGTCGACCGCAAGGGCGGGGTCGGCGGCGTCGTGCACGGTCCATTCCAGTTCGACACCGGTGTACGTCGGAGGGCCGGTCTTGAAGCAGATGCGCGCGAGGTGCCGGCCCGCGGCGGCGGACTCGCGCAGGATCTCACTCTGGTCCAGCTCCGGCGACGTCACCATCGGTGCAGCCTCCCTCGTCGTACGACGACCGCGTGCGCCGTGCGTCAGCTCCGGAGCACGGGCACCACCGTAGACCCGGCCACCGACACTCCCCGCGAGCGTCGACGGGACCACCAATCCCTGTCTAACAGACGCGTTTCCCGGTGCAGGGCAGAACGAACCGCGTACCCGTACGCTCAGTCGCCGGCCGGCCGGGCCGGGTGCGAGGGCTTGACCTTCGCCTGACCGGATGGCGTCGCCGCCGGGGACGGTTCGGCGGGTGGCGTCGGTCGCGCCGGGGCGGAGGGCGCCGTCGACGGCGGGGTGGACGGCTTCGCCTCGGGCACCAGTCGCTGGCAGTACTCCTCGACGGCGGCGATCCCACCGGCGGCCGCCACCAACCGTTCGAAGGCCGGCGTCCGCAGCTTCTTCTCCCGCTGCTCGGGCTTCTCGGCCCGCCACGCGCGGCACAGACCGTGCAGCTGACCGTCGGGCGGCGCTGCGCTCGACGGCGGGACGGACGCCGAGGGACGGCCGGGCGGAGTCGACGCGCTCGGCGCGGTCGAGGCGGTCGCCGCCGGACCCGTGGTGTGCGGTGGCGCGACGCTGGGCGCGGGCGGCGGCTCGGGTGCCTGCTCCAGACCGGCCGCGGCGAACGCCACCCCGGCGGTGGCCGTGGCGGCCAGCGCGCCGATCCACGCCAGCGCTCCGGTGGTGAGCCGGTGCCGGCGTGGCCGACGGGTCACGGCGGTCGCCGGAGCGGCCCGGGCGGCCCGGAAGGCGGCCAGCGCGGCCTTTTCACCCGCCAACTCCCCCGGCCGAGTCGGGCCGGCGGCCGCGGAGAGCAGCCGGGCCAGCGGGTCGGTCCCGGACACCCCCGGGGCCGCGGGCGCAGCCGGGTCGGCGCTGGTCGCGTCCGGGGTGGCCTTGTCGTCGACGCGGGCGGCGTCGAGCAGCCGTTCGGTCTCGGCGCGGCCGGCGTGCCGGTCCGGCCGGTACGGGTTCATCCGGAATCCCTTCACGTCAGCCGTCCGCCTGCTCGGCAGGTGAGGTCCGCCGGGACCGCCCGATCCGTCGACGAGGGGTCGGGACCACCTCACCGCCGGCCGGCGGGCGCTGCGCGTCCGGCCCGGACACCGTGTGCCGGGGGCTGGGCGCGGCGGCGTCAGCGTCCACCGACGGTGTCGGTACGGCCGGCCGGTCCAGCAGGGTGGCGAGCCGGCGCAGACCGCGGTGGGCGGCGGTCCGGACGGCGCCGGCCCGCCGGCCGAGCACCCGGCCGGCGGACTCCGCGTCGAGCCCGATCACCGCCCGCAGCAGCACCGCCTCGGCCTCGCGGGGTGGCAGCGTGGCGATCAGCGCCAACGCCGCCTCGGTGCTGATCGTCTCGTCGGCGCGTTCGGCGGTGTCGCCGTCGCCGGCCAGCTCGGTGAGCGCCTGCACGGGCACCGGCAGCGACGGTCGTCGCCGCAGCCGCCGCAGGTGGTCCATCGCGCGATTGCGGGCGATGGTGACCGTCCAGGCCCGGAACTCGCCGCCGGTGAAGGTGGGCAGGTCCCGGGAGATCTGCAACCAGGTCTCCGACGCGACGTCCTCGGCGTCCGCGCCGACCAGGGCGGTCAGGTACCGCAGCAGCCCCGGCTGGAGGCTGCGGTACAGGAAGCGGAAGGCGTCCTCGTCCCCGGACTGCGCGGCGGTGACCGCGTCGGACAGTTCGCCGGTCATCGGCGGCCCACGGGCCGCCCGGAGCGGAGCGACGCGACACCCGCCGGTGTCGTGCGCGCGCGGCGAACCGTCAGCCCCACCAGCTCCCGCACCCGCACCGCCCCCCGCCGAATTCGATTCGGGCCCCGCGCCCGGCCGGGGTGTTCACACCCGGTACGTCGACCCGACGCGCTGGCCGTCGGCGGCCCGAGCCGGGCTAACGGTAGGAGGGGACGTTTCATGCGACAAGTTGGGATCGCATTACAGAAGAGTGACAATTATCAAGCTGTTCGACCGGCGTGCCGCCGTAACGGACGACGCCCCTCGGGCGCTCCCCCGCTCAGGTGAGCGTCCTGCGCGGCAACCGGGCCGACGTACGCCGGAATGTGTCGGCTTTTGTGACGTGACGTCATCGGGACGTCACACACCGACCCGACCGGCGAAGCTCGCCCCCGACGGACCGACGAGCGCGGTCCCGCGCCGGGTCCACCGCAGCGAGCCGTTGAGCGCCACTCTGGGTACGGTAATGCTGTGTTGTCATCGGAGGTCGTGCTCAGCGGTCGGTACCGCCTGGACGAACGTGTCGCCACGGGCGGCATGGGCGACGTCTGGCGTGCCTCCGACCTCGTCCTCGGCCGACAGGTCGCGGTCAAGGTCCTGCTGCCGGCGCTGGTCTCCGACCCTGACTTCATCGCCCGCTTCCGTGCCGAGGCGCGCATCATGGCGGCGTTGCGGCACCCCGGCATCGTGCAGGTGTACGACTGCGGGGAGGACGACCTGCCCGACGGCGGCCGGGCCGACTATCTGGTCATGGAGTTCGTCGAGGGCGAACCGCTGTCCAAGCGGATCGAGGCCGCCGGTCGTCTCGACGTGGCCGAGACGATGTCGATCGTGGCCCAGGCGGGGCACGCGTTGGGCGCGGCGCACCGGGGCGGCATCGTGCACCGGGACGTCAAGCCCAGCAACCTGCTGGTGCAGGAGGACGGCACGGTCGTCCTGGTCGACTTCGGCGTCGCCCGCTCCACCAACGTGACCAGCATCACCAGCACCAACGCGGTGCCCGGCACCGCCCTCTACATGGCGCCCGAGCAGGCCGCCGGCCGGCCGGTCAGCGGCGCCACCGACATCTACGCCCTGGGCGCGGTCGCGTACTGCTGCCTCACCGGCGGCCCGCCGTTCACCGGTGACAACCCCCTCCAGGTCGCCGTCCGGCACCTCGACGACGAGCCGCCGGAGCTGCCGCACGACATCCCGGAGGCGGTCCGCGCCCTGGTGTCGCGGGCCCTCGCGAAGGATCCGCTGGACCGCTTCACGAGCGGCTCGGCGATGGCGGAGGCGGCCCGCACCGCGGTGACCGGCGGCGAACCACCGACGGCGCTGGCGTCGGCGGTGCCGCTGCGCGACGCCGGCCCGGGCACCCGTACCGACGTTCCGGTCGGCGCGGCGGTGGCCGGCACGACCGACGCGGCACGCCCGCGACGCCGCGGGCCGCTGGTCGGTGCGGCGGTGGCCATGCTCGTCGCCCTGGTCGGCCTGGGCGCGGCCCTGGGGGCGGCGCGCAACACCGGCGACGATCCGGCCGTCAAGCTGCCCACGATCGGGCCGACCCAGGGGCCGACCGAGCAGGTGGAGCTGCCGGCGGCGAACGAGCAGATGACCAACGACCCGGGTCGACCGAACCGGCCGACCGTTCCGGACAGCACGACGTCCGCGTCGGTCAGCGCCACGCCGAGCGTGCAGCCCAGCCAGTCGGCCACCTCGCCCTCGCCGACGCCGAGCGCGACCACCGCGCCGCCGCCGCCGAGTGACCCGCCGAAGACCCCGGTGTCGCCGAGCAACTCGCCGGCGGGCGACACGAGCCCCTCCACCGATCCATCGACCGGCTCCGGAGACACCCAGGGCGGCTGATCAGCCGCCCCACCAGCACCGATATCCCCAAAACGGACTTACGCCGCCGAAAACCGCTCTAGGCTCTCCGCAGGTCATTTCCACCGTCTGCGGGAGCCTGGGTGAGCGCTGAGAAGCTGGTCGTGATCGGCCAGGGGTACGTCGGACTGCCGCTGGCGATGCGCGCCGTCGAGGCGGGCCTGGACGTCGTCGGCCTGGACGTCGACGCCGACCGGGTGAAGCGGCTCGCGTCGGGTGAGTCGTTCGTCGAGGACATTCCCACCGACCGGCTTGGCCGGGCGCTGGGCAGCGGCCGGTACCGCCCCAGCACCGAGTACACCGACGCCGAGGGTTTCGACGTCTGCGTCATCACCGTGCCCACCCCGCTGCGCGACGGCACCCCGGATCTGAGCTTCGTCGAGCAGGCCGGTGTCGGTATCGGCCCGTACGTGCGGCCGGGCTGCACGGTGATCCTGGAGTCGACCACCTATCCCGGCACCACCGAGGAGCTGCTCCGGCCGCTGTTGGAGTCGGCCAGCGGGCTCACCAGCCCCGGCGACTTCCACCTCGGCTACAGCCCGGAGCGGATCGACCCCGGCAACCCGACGTGGCGGCTGGAGAACACCCCGAAGGTGGTCTCCGGGATCGACGCGGCGTCGCTGGACCGGGTGCAGGGGTTCTACCAGCGGCTCGTGGAGCGCACCGTCGCCGTCGACTCCACCCGGGTGGCCGAGCTGACCAAGCTGATCGAGAACACGTTCCGCCAGGTCAACATCGCGCTGATCAACGAGCTCACGATGCTCTCGCACCACCTCGACATCGACGTCTGGCAGGCGATCGACGCCGCCGCGACCAAGCCGTTCGGGTTCCTGCCGTTCCGGCCCGGTCCGGGCGTCGGCGGGCACTGCCTGCCGATCGATCCGTGCTACCTGTCCTGGCAGGTCAAGCGACGCCTCGGCCGGCAGTTCCGGTTCATCGAGCTGGCCAACGACATCAACCACGAGATGCCCGAACACGTCACCCAGCGGATCATGGCAGGGCTGAATCGCGCCGGCCGGGCGGTCAGCGGCGCGCGACTGCTGCTGCTCGGGCTCGCGTACAAGCGGAACACCGGTGACATGCGGGACTCCCCCGCCGTCGACGTGGCCCGCCGTCTGCAGGCACTCGGCGCCGAGGTGCACGCGGTCGAGCCGTACGCGGAGGCGCACCAGATTCCCGCCGGGGTCGCGGTCGTCGGGCTCACCGAGCGGGAGGTACGGGCCGCGGACGCGGTCGTGGTGGTCACCGACCACGACTGCTTCGACTACGACCTCGTGGTCCGGCACGCCCGCTACATCTTCGACACCCGCAACCGGTGCTCCGGCGAGATGGTGGAGCGTCTGTAGGGCAGCACAGACCCGGCACCGCTGGCCGGTCCCGCCGCCGGGGAAGACGGCGGGACCGGCCGGCGGATGTCGCTGTCGGACGCACCTAGTCGGCGAGCGCCTCGACGACGGGCCGCGACAGCGCCCGGCGGGCCGGAAGCACCGAGGCGAGCAGGGCGGCCAGCACCGCCACGCCGAGGATCGAGGAGAGCTGGCCGAGTGGCAGCACCACGTGGAAGTCCCCGCCGAGGCGGGCCAGCAGCGCCATGCCGGCGGCGCTGACGCCGGTACCCAGCCCGATGCCGAGGACCGCGCCCACGAGCGTCATCAGGATCGCCTCGACCGCGAGCATGGCCCGCATCCGGTTGCGGGTCAGCCCGACCGCCCGCAGGACACCGTTCTCCCGGGTGCGCTCGACCACCGACAGGCTCAGCGTGTTGGCCACGCCGACGAGGGCGATCACGATGGCCAGGCCGAGCAGCGCGGTGACGGAGGCCAGCAGCATGTCCACCGTGCCGGTGAGCATCTTCTTGTACGCGCCCTGGTCCATGAGGTTCGCCGTCGGGTAGCGGGCGAGCACGGCCTCGATCGCGGCGCGGGCCCGGTCGTCGCGTACGCCGCTGGCCGGGTCGATCTCGGCCAGGAAACCCCGTTCGCGGGGAAAGAGGACGGCGAAGTCCCGGTCGTCGAGCTCGATGACGTGTCCCTCGGCCGCCGCACTCCCGACCATGGCCGGTGTGTCGTCGGCGACCACCGCGGCCACCCGGAACGACCGTCCCTCGATGGTGACGGCGGAACCGACCTGCCAGCCGTGCGCCCGCGCCAACTCCTGGTGCACCAGCACCTGTCCGGGACCGAGCCGGTCGACGTCGCCGGCCACCACGCCGGACAACGTCCGACCGACCAGCGCCGGGTGGGCGGCCCGGACCTCGATGTCGCCGGTGACGACGCTGCGCTGCTCGTGCACCACGCCCAGTTCGGGGCGCGCGGCCAGCTCACCGCTGAGCGCGGCGGGCAGATTCTGGCCGATGCCGCTGACCACGAAGTCCGTCCCGATCTCGGCGTCGACACTGCGTTCGATGCCGTCCTTGGTGCTGCGCGCGCCCACCACGAACGCCGACACCAAGCCGATCCCGATGACCAGGGCGGTCGCCGTCGCGGCGATCCGACGCGGGTTGCGGACCGCGTTCGCCACCGCCAGGCCGACGGTCATACCGAACACCCGGCGGGCCGGCCAGCCGATCAGCCGGACCAGCGCCGGGACGAGCAGCGGGCCGAACAGCACGATGCCGAAGAAGGCCAACACACCGCCCACCGCCACGAGGAGCACCTGGCCGGCGCTGGCCGCGCCGGCCAGCGCCGCGACCCCCGCGCCCAGCACCACCGCGCCGAGGGCCAACCGCGCCCGGCCCGCTCCCCGGGCGGGCTGCACGGCGGCATCGGTCAGCGCGGCCACCGGGGCGACGCGGGTGCCCCGCCAGGCCGGTAGCAGCGCGGCGGCCACGGTGAGCCCGGTACCGAGCAGCAGGCTGGTCAGCACGGTCGAGCCGGCGACGGTCAACCCGCCGGCGAGCGGCACCTCCAGTCGGGACATCAGGAGGCGCATACCGGCGGCGAGGGCCGCCCCGAGCAGCACCCCGAGCATCGACGCGACGAAACCGAGCACCGCCGACTCCAGCAACGCGGCCCGGAAGACCTGCCCCCGGGTCGCGCCCACCAGGCGCAGCAGCGCGGTCCGTCGGGTGCGCTGGGCCAGCACGATCGCGAAGGTGTTGGCGATCACGAAGCCGGCCACCACCACCGCGACGCCGACGAAGATGAGCAGCAGCATCAGGAACTGGTTCAGGTTACGCACGGAGTCCTCGACGGCCTCGTCGAGGATCTGCTGCCGGCCCTTCACCTCGGCGTCGGTGTTCCCGACGGCGGCACGCAGCCGCTCGGCCAGCGCCGCCTGGGCCGTTCCCGGCCGGGCCGCCACCATGATCCGGTCGTAACCACGCCCGCCGGTGAGCGCGAGCGCGTCCGCGCCGACCAGGCCGATGAACGGACCGCCGACGTCGCGGACGCCGCCCGCCACGTCGACCGTGCCGACCAGGGTGTACGGGCGGGCCGGCCCGTCGGTCCCGCCGACGAGGACTTCAGCGCCGAGGGTGAAGCCCTCCTTCGCCACGGTGGGCGCGTCGAGCACCACCTCGCCCGTGCGGTCGGGGAGCCGACCGGCGACCACGTCGTACGAGCGCAGGGCCGACTCGGTGGGGATGGCGGCGAGCACGGCGTAGCCGAGCACCGGCCGCCCGTCAGCGCCGAGGAGTCCACCGGCGCCGAGCAGCTCACCGGCCGCGGCGGCCACCCCGTCGACCCTCCGGACGTCGTCGACCAGCCTCGCCGGGAGCGGCTTGTGGCCGTCGGGATAGACGCCGAGGTCGGTGTGTCGGTCGAAGGCGCCGGCCCGCTGGTACGCGCCCGCGCGCATGCCGTCCACGACGATCAGCGTGCCGGCGACGAAGGCGACACCGAGCACGACGGCGAGCGTGGAGAGCAGCATGCGCAGCGCCTCGGCGCGCAGCGTACGCAGGGTCAGGCGGATCATGTGCGGGCTCCCGGTGCCGGCGCGGATCGGACCCCTGGAACGCTATGGCCGGTCCGGCCGGATCGATCTCCACCTGCGCTCTCGACCGGGGTACGCCGCAGGTGGCGCACGGACGCGCCGGCCGTACGACCGAGGTCGTACGGCGGGTCAGCGCCCGGGTGTGACCAGGCCGCTCTCGTACGCCAGCACGACCGCCTGCACCCGGTCGCGCAGGTGCAGCTTCGCCAGGATCCGTCCGACGTGGGTCTTCACCGTCGCCTCGGCCACGTGCGCCTTGGCGGCGATCTCGGCGTTGGACAGCCCCTGGGCGACCAGCAACAGGACCTCCCGCTCCCGCTCGGTGAGCTGCGCCAGCCGGGGGTCGGCGGTCGGGGTGACGCCGAGCTGGCCGGCGAAGCGGTCCAGCAGCCGCCGCGTGATCGACGGGGCGACCACCGAGTCGCCCCGCGCGACCACGCGGATCGCGTCCAGCAGTTCCTCCGGTGGCACGTTCTTGAGCAGGAAGCCGCTCGCGCCGGCCCGCAGCGCGGCGAACGCGTCGGCCTCGGTGTCGAAGGTGGTCAGCACCAGCACCCGGGGCGGACCGGACGGCCGGTCGGCGCAGATCCGACGGGTGGCCTCCACCCCGTCCATGGTCGGCATCCGGATGTCCATCACCACCACGTCCGCCTCGGTGCGGGCCAGCACCCGCAGGGCGTCCGCGCCGTCGATGGCCTCCCCGACCACCGCCAGGTCGGGCTGCGAGTCCAGCACCATCCTGAACCCGGCGCGCACCAGCGCCTGGTCGTCCACGATCACCACCCGGACAGTCATGCCGCGATCACCTCCGCTGAGGGCTCCGACGGTAGCGGGAGCCGTACCACCACCTGCCAGCCCCCGGTCGGCCGGGGACCGGCGGTGAGGCTGCCGTCGTACACCGTCACGCGCTCGCGCATGCCCAGCAGACCGTGACCGCCGGATGGCGCCGGGCTGACCACCGGGCGGCCTCGGCCGTCGTCGACGACCCGGACCTCGACGGCGTCGGCGGCGTACGTCATCCGCGCGTCCACGGTGGCGCCGACGCCGGCGTGCTTGAGCGCGTTGGTCAGCGCCTCCTGCACCACGCGGTAGACGGTCAGCTCCAGGCCCGGCGGCAGGGCGGGTGGCTCGCCGGTGACGGTGTCCCGAACGCGCAGCCCGGCGTCGCGGAAGCGGGCCAGCAGGTCGGGCAGCTCGGCCAGGGCCAACCGGCGGTGCTCCGGGTCGGCGGCCACGACGTCCGCCCCGGCGGGGCCCGCGTCGCGCAGGACCCCGACGAGCCGGCGCATCTCCTCCAGCGCGGAGCGGCCGGTGTCGGCGACCACCTTCACGGCGGCGCGCGCCTGCTCGGGGTCACGGTCGAGCATGAAGCGGGCCCCGTCCGCCTGGACGATCATCACCGCCATGCTGTGCGCCACGACGTCGTGCAGCTCGCGGGCGATCCGGGTGCGCTCCTCGGCGACCGCCGCCCGGGACTCGGCTTCCCGCTCCCGTTCGAGGGTGGCGGCGCGCTCCTCGAGGCTCAGCACGTAGAGGCGGCGGGTCCGCACGTTCAGCGCGACGAGCCAGACCGCACCGGTGACCAGCGCGTACCAGAGCGCGGTCACCCACCACATGACGACGCCCGGGGTCTGCGCGGCGGCGAGCAGCACGCCCACGGCGGCGACCGCGCCGGCCAGTACGCCGTCGCGCAGCCGCCGACCGTACTTCACGACGCTGTAGAGCGCGATCAGGACGGCGACGTCGAAGGCGAGCGGACCCCACCGGGCGATCACCTGGACCAGGGCGAGCGCCGCCACGACGACGGTCACCGCGCTCGGGTGGGTACGGCGGAACAGCAGCGCCACCGCCATGCCCAGGCCGACGCCGGTGGCGGCCCAGCCGCCGGGGTGGGACACCGCCGCGGTGAAACCGACGAACGCCACCACAGCGGAGACGGCCACGTCGAAGGCGACGCCGCGCAGGGGGCGGCCGAACAGCGTGCGTCTCACGGTCACCCAGCGTACGGGTCGGCGACGGTCAGGGCGGCGTCAGCTCGCGCAGGCGGTTGATCTCGATGGCCTGCTCGGTGGCGAGTGAGGTGGCGAGTTCGTTGAGGGTCGCGTCGAGCCCGACCGACAGCAGGTCGGTGGCCATGGTCACGGCGCCCTGGTGGTGGTCGGTCATCATCGTGATGAAGAGCCGGTCGAACTCGACGCCCCGGGCCGCGCCCAGTCGCCGCATCGCCTCGGGGGACTGCATGCCGCGCATGCCGGCGTGGTCGTGGCCGGGCGTCGTCTCGGGCAGCCCCCGGGTGGAGAGCCAGCCGCGCAATACCTTGATCTCCGGGCCCTGACCGGCGCGGATCCGGTCGGCGTACGCGCGGATCCGGGGATCGGCCGCGTGGTCCACCGCGAGGGCGCTCATCTCCAGCGCCTGCTGGTGGTGCGGGATCATCATCTGGACGTAGACGGTGTCCAGTCCGTTGTAGCGGGGTGGGCTGTCGTCGCGCAGCTCGTGCGCGGACCGGGCGACGGCCGGCTCCCCCGGGCGGCCGGGCACGAGGACCGGCGGCGGTGGTGGACCGGTCGGGCCGGTCGCCGTCGGCGTGGGCGCCGCCGATGCGGGTGCGGCGGCCGGCCGGTCGGGTTCACCGGCGGCGCGGACGGCCAGCACCACCATTGCCGCGACGATGGCCGCCGCTATGACGACGGCGAGTAACCGACCACGTCGGACAGTCATGCCACACTCCCCTGAGGTCGAGGTCGCAGCGATCCTATCCATTGAAGAGTCCGCACATATGTGACCCAGCTCACATCGATGATCTCCGAGGCTCGGTAAGGTACCGACAACGTCATCCCCCCTTTCGAAGGGCGCCGCCAATGATCAAGTTGGCCACCGCACGGCTCCGACAACTCCGCATCGTCAGTCTGGCCGCGACCGGCCTGCTGCTGACCAGCGTCGCCCTGGCGACGCCGAGCAGCGCGCAGGAGGCCGCACCCGCTGCGGCACCAGCGGCCGCCGCCAGCGACATTCCGGGCGTCGACGAGATCCGCAGCAGCCCCAACCTGCGGCAGATCGCCAACCTCCCCAAGCAGGCGCCGTTCGACACGACGGCCGCGCTCAACAGCGACATGGCGTTCCAGGGCAGGTACGCCTTCGCCGGCAACTACAACGGGTTCGTCATCTACGACATCTCCCGGCCCAGCGCGCCCACGATCAAGGCGCAGGTCAACTGCCCGGGCTCGCAGAACGACATCTCCGTCTACGGCGACCTGCTGTTCCTCTCCACCGACTCGTCCCGCAGCGACGACTCGTGCGCCAGCGTCGCGCAGCCGGCCTCGGTGAAGGAGTCGTGGGAGGGCATCAAGGTCTTCGACATCAGCGACAAGGCCAACCCGCGCTACATCAAGTCCGTCGAGACCGCCTGCGGGTCGCACACCCACACGCTGGTGCCGGGCAAGGACCGCAAGAACGTCTACCTGTACGTCTCGTCGTACAGCCCGCGGGCCGAGTTCCCCGACTGCCAGCCGCCGCACGACTCCATCTCCATCGTCAAGGTGCCGGTGAAGAAGCCGACCCAGGCCGCCGTCATCTCGACGCCGAACCTCTTCCCGGACGGTGGTTTCCCGGGCAGCGAGACCGGCTCGGCGACCACCGGCTGCCACGACATCACCGCGTACCCGGCGAAGGACATCGCCGCCGGCGCCTGCATGGGTGACGGCATCCTGCTCGACATCAAGAACCGCGAAGCGCCCAAGGTGATCACGCGGGTCCGGGACACGGTGAACTTCGCGTTCTGGCACTCGGCCACCTTCAACAACGCCGGCACCAAGGTCGTCTTCACCGACGAGCTGGGCGGCGGCGGCGCGGCCACCTGCAACGAGACCGTCGGTCCCGACCGCGGGGCGGACGCCGTCTACGACATCACCGGCCGCGGCAACGCCCGGAAGCTGGAGTTCCGCAGCTACTACAAGATCCCCCGGACCAACGGCGACACCGAGAACTGCGTGGCACACAACGGCTCGCTGATCCCGGTGCTCGGGCGGGACATCATGGTGCAGGCCTGGTACCAGGGCGGCATCTCGGTCTGGGACTTCACCGACTCGCGCCACCCCAAGGAGATCGCCTACTGGGAGCGCGGCCCGCTGTCCACCACCCAGGCCCTCACCGGCGGCGCCTGGTCGACGTACTACTACAACGGCAACATCTACTCCAACGACATCCAGAAGGGTCTGGACGTCCTGGAGCTGAACGACTGGCGGACCTGGTCGGCGCACCTGACCCGGTTCCCCGAGCTGAACGTGCAGACCCAGCCCGGCTACCTGAGCTGGTAGAACGACGCTCGACCCGGGCCCGGCCCCCGTTCAGGGGGCCGGGCCCGGCCGCGTCCGGTGGGCCTGGTCACCCGGGCAGGGGGTTGACGCGCGCCGGACCGCACGCTGTGTCAACGTGGTCACCTGTGAAGTCCGCCGCCGGCGCACCGCCGGCCCCGCCCGAGCCGACCGCGCGCTGGCGTCCCCACCCGCTCGACCTGGTGGCGGTCGTCCTCGCGGTGGCCGGCGCGGTCTGCGCGCTGACCGGGCTGCTGCCCCGCGCCGAGACCACGGCCACCCTGCACCGCATCCTGCCGCTGCTGCTCTTCCTCGGCACCGTGATCGTGCTGGCCGAGCTGACCGCCGTCGCGGGCGTCTTCGACGTGCTCGCCAGCCGGCTGGCCATCGCCTCCCGGGGCCGCTGGGCCGCGCTGTTCCTGCTCTGCGGCGGCCTGGCCACGGTGACCACCCTCGTACTCAACCTCGACACCACCGCCGTGCTGCTCACCCCGGTACTGCTCGCCCTGGCCCGCAGCCTGCGCGTCCCGGCCGGGCCGCTCGCGGTCACCACGGTCTGGCTGGCGAACACCGCCAGCCTGCTGCTGCCGGTGTCGAACCTGACGAACCTGCTGGCCGCCGACCGGGTCGGCCTCACCCCCCTGGCGTACGCCGAGCGCATGGCGCTGCCGCAGCTCGCCGCCGTGACGGTCACCATGGCACTGCTCTGGTACGCCTGGTGGCGGCGGGAACGACCGGACGGCGGACGCTTCGTCCCACCGGCCCCGCAGGTGCCGGCCGATCCGGTGCTGCACCGCACCGCGCTCGCCGGCTGCCTGCTCTTCGTCGCCGGCATCCTCGCCGGGGTGGAGATCGGGCTCGCCTCCAGCGTCGCCCTCGCGCTGGTGCTGGTCGGCTTCGTGGTCCGCTCCCCCGCGACGTTGCGGCCCGCCCTGGTGCCGGTACGGCTGCTGCTCTTCGTGGTCGGCCTCTTCCTGGTGGTGCAGACCCTCGGCCGGCACGGGCTGGACGACCTGGTGGCCCGCCTGGTGGGCGCCGACGGCGGGGCGGCCGGTGCGGTGCGGGCCGGCGGCACCGGCGCGCTGCTGGCGAACGCGGTCAACAACCTGCCGGCGTACCTGGCCGGCGAGTCGGTGCTGCCGCCCGCCGACCACACCCGCCTGCTGGCCCTGCTGATCGGCACCAACGTCGGCCCGCTGGCCGCGCCCTGGGCGTCGCTGGCCACCCTGCTGTGGTTCGAACGCTGCCGGGCTGCCGGTGTGACGGTGCCGGTGAAGCGGTTCGTGCTGACCAGCAGCCTGCTCGCCGTCGTCGGCACGCTCGCGGCGGTCGGCGCGCTGCTCTTGGTGAGCTGAGCGCCGACCGCCGCGAGGATCAGCCTCGTTCGACGGCGAGCTGGAGTTCGGTCACGCCGCGCTCCGGGGCGTCCTGGCAGTACTCCAGGTAGACCTCGCGGGCGAACCCGTCCGGGCGGTACCCGTTGTCCTCGATCCATCGGGCCAGCGCCTGGACGCTCCGGTCGGCGTCGTCCATCGAGCCGTGGTGCACGATCGTCGCGGCCGTCCCGACCGCCGGCAGGTCCCGCACCGTCACACCGGGAACAGCCGCGACGCCACCGCCGACGCTCACCCCGGCGTGCACCACCACGGCCTCGCCCTCGTCGTCGGCCGGTTCGTACCAGGCGATGCTCGGGCCGGACGGGGTGATCCCGGCGGCGTCGAGCCGGCCGAACAGCTCCGGGTAGAGCGGCTGGATCACCGGGCCGATGTCCTGGCCCTCGTAGCTGGCCGCGACGGCGGTCAGCTCCGCCACACGTACCGGCGGGATCTGCTTGATTACGACGTCCTGGTTGGTCATCCGACCCTCCGCTTCGATCATCCGGAGCCTCGCTTCGACCGCCGCGAGCCGGGCCGTGTCGGCGGCCAGCCGGGCGGCCAGCTCGCTGCGGCGCAGCCGCAGCATGCCGCGCAGCTCGGCGGTGTCGACGGACTCGTCCACGATCGCCCGCACCTGCTCCAGGGTGAGCCCCAGGTCCTTCAGGGCGATCACCCGGTTGAGCCGACGCAACTGCTCGGCCCGGTAGAAGCGGTAGCCGGTGTGCGGGTCGACGCTTGCCGGGTGCAGCAGGCCGATGCTGTCGTAGTGGCGCAGCATCCGCACCGACACGCGGGCCAGTCGAGCGAAGTCTCCGATGGTGAACATGATCCCCTCACGCTGGTCCCTGACACGGTGTCAGAGTCAAGCGTCGAGCGGGATCAACCCACCGGTGAGCGGCGGGAGGGGCGGGGTCCGACGAGCCGGCGGACCATCGGCGCGGCGTTCCACTTCGCCGCCCCGACCAGGTCGCGGGCGTGTTCCAGGACCGTGTAGTCGGGCCGGTTCATCCCGTCGGCGATGGCCCGGTCCAGGTCGTTGCCGCACCGGCTCAGCACGGTGTCGAAGTCGCGCCGGACCGGCTCCAGCAGGTCGTACCCGAACGACCGGTGCATCCGGGCGAACAGCGGCTTGTAGAGCCGGACCCGCTCGTGCAGCCCGGAGGAGTACGACATGGGGTGCTTCGGCCGCCGCAGGACGTAGTCGGGCAGCAGGTCGGCGAACGCCCGCCGTACGACCCACTTCTCCTGGCCGTCGCGCACCTTCAGATCCAGGGGCAGGCGCATCGCCAGCTCCACGACGCTGAGGTCGAGGAACGGCACCCGCGCCTCCACGCCGTGCCCCATGGCGGTCCGGTCCACCCGCTGCAACTCGGTACGGCACAGGTTGCGGATCCGGTGCAGGAACAGCCGGCGGGACGCGACCGGGTCGACCTGCCGGTACATCGGGTACCCGCCGAACAGCTCGTCGGAGCCGTCACCGGTGAGCACCACCTTGACGCCCAGATCCCGCAGCCGCCGGAAGATCGGCACGGAGACGACGGCGTTGATGATGTCGCCGTACTCGGTCAGCTCCGAGATCCGGATGGCCTCGCGGACGTCGGCCAGCCGGATGTCGCGCGGGCGTAGCTCGACCACGACGTGCGGCACGTCGAGGTCGGCGGCGAGCCGGCGGGCGTACGCGACGTCGGGGCTGTCCGGCACGCCGACCGTCACCGCCACGCAGTCCGGGTGGATGTCGCGTACCTGCCGCAGCGTCAACGAGCTGTCCAGTCCGCCGGAGAGGACGACGCCCACGGTCAGATCGGTCTCCACCCGCATCCGGATGGCGTCGGTCAGGGCGGCCCGGACGAGCAGGGTGGCCTCGTCCGGGTCGTCGATGACCGGCAGGCCCTCGCCGATGGTGAGCAGGTCGACGTACGGGCGCAGCCGCACGGGGCCGTCCGCCTCCGCCCAGCCGTGGTGACCGGGAGGCACCTCGCTGACCGGGGCGTGGTGCCCGACGAGCGCCTTGACCTCGGAGGCGAGGTGCAGGCAGTCCGGCCGCCGGGACCAGTACAGCGGTTTCACCCCGAGCGGGTCGCGGGCCAGGTACGCCCGGCCGGTGGCGCGTTCGACGACCGCGAAGGCGTACTCGCCGCGCAGCCGCGTCACCGCCGACTCGCCCCACTGCTGGAAGGCCGCCAACAGCACCTCGGTGTCGCTGTCGGTGCGGAACACCTGTCCGAGGCGGGTGAGCTGGGCGCGCAGCTCCCGGTGGTTGAAGATCTCGCCGTTGAAGCAGAGCAGCCACCGCTCGTCGGTCGACGTCCAGGGCTGCACGGCCCGGTCCCGGTCGACGACGCGCAGCCGGCGGGTGCCGGCGAGCAGTCCCGTCTCGCAGCGGGTCTCGGTGACCTCGCCGCGTGGGGCGAGGACGGCGAGCATCCGCCGGAACGTCGCCGGGTCGGCCTCGGGGCCGAGGCTGAGCGCGATGCCGCACACGGGCTCAGACCCCCATCTCGGCTTCGTACGCCCGGCGCAGGCGACGTCGGGCGGTGGGCGCGAGGCACAGGTGCCAGGCCTGCCCCTCGTCGATCACGTTCAGGTCGCCGGCCTCCTGCCGGGCCAGCAGCAGCTCCGCGAGAGCGTCGCGCGCACCGAACCGGGTGAACCAGGCCAGCTCGACGTCGACCGAGTAGCCGAGGCAGTGGCCGCTGGGCAGCATCGCCGCGTAGCCCAGGCGGCGCAGCCGGTACTGGTGCTCCATGCTGCGGACGAGGCTCGTCACCCAGAGCGGCGGAGTGCCCGCGGGCGCGGCGGCGGCGAACTCCCGGCCCAGTTCGTTGAGGAGCGCGACGACCTCGCGGCGGGCGCGCCGGAACAGCAGCCCGGCGGTGTGCGGGGTCGCGTCGGGGCGCAGCCGCCGGCGCAGGCCGCGCGCGGCCCGGCCCAGCACGGTCGCCGGTTGCTCCTGGTACCGGAAGCGCAGCAGGTCCCGGCGGCGCAGCCACTCCAGGTCGACGAGTTCGGCGCTGCCGTTGACCTGCTCGTCGGTGCGGAACACGGGGGCGTCCTGCCACCACAGCACGTCGATGCGGGAGAGCAGGTAGATCCGGACCAGCGCGGTGAGGTCGCGGGCCGAGGTGCGCTCGTTCGGCTGGTAGCGGGCCATCTCCAGCAGCAGCGTCTCGCGCGCGCCGAGCAGGCCCTGCGGGGTGGCGTCGAGCACGGCGGCCAGGGCCGGTTCGCGCAGCCGCTCGTCGATCAGTACCTGACGTGCCCGGGTGCTGGTGGCATCGGCCAGGGCCCCCACCTCGACGAGCAGGTCGGCCACGGCCGCCCGGTAGGCGACGAGGTCGGGGGCGGTGCTGGGCAGGCGGCGTGCGGCGATGCCGGAGGGTCGGCGGCGAGGTGGCGCGGTGGGCGAGGGCTGCTGCCCCGGACTACGGCTGGGCACTCGCATGACGGGGTCCCTTCTCCGGTCACGGCGCTGAGTGAATCGCCCTGAAAACACCGTAATCACCGAGACCGGCGCAGACCGAACTATCTTCCGATTTACCCCCGAACGGACGCGACGACCCATCGGGGGTCGGCGGGACCCCAGCGCGGCCCGGAACAGCAGCCACGGATCGCGGAAGCAGCTTCGACAGCGCCGATGACGTCATCGGAGCGGGGTGACGGTCCGATCCGTACCGTCGTAGCTGCGTGCCCCCTCGAACGCGCCGGTCGGGCGCTGCCCACCGGTCACGGCACGGGCCATCCGCAGGTCCGCGTCGCGGAACCGCAGCGCCAGGCTGAGGTGCGGCACCCACGCTCCCGGGGCGTGCCAGGGACGATGCCCGTCGGCCCGGTCCAGGGCCTCCCAGACGGCCGCGTGCAGCGCCGTCAACGCCGGCGTGGGTCGGACGAGCCAGACCAGCGGGGCGCTGCCGTCCAGGACGACGACCCGGTCGAGGGTGACCGGCAGCGGCAACGCGGCGTCGAACAGGTCGGCCAGTTGCCGCTCGACACCGGACGGAAACTCGTCCACGGCCGCCAGCGTCAGGTGGGGCCGGTTCGTCGGATGGATGTTGCGGGCCAGGCTCGGCAACCCGGCGGCGGCCAACCGCGTCCAGGCCGTCCGGATCGCGGCGTCCAACCCGGGCGAGCAGACCAGTTCCACCGTACGCACCCAGAAACGCTAGCCCGACGACCGCCGCCCCCGCCGAGCGACCGCCCGACCGGAGGTGATCAAGAGGTTCGCGTCAGGATGACCACGATTCCTGACCCGAACCTCTCGATCACCAGGGCGCCTGGATGGTCGCGTGCGGTGTTGTGCCGGTCGGCGCAGCGGCCCCGACGGGGTGATGAAAGGCTTGGCACATGAGTTCCGCACCTGCACAGCACGACGCACCGACCGCCAGCGACCCCGAGGTGACCGCGTTCACGGACCTGGGGCTGCGCGCCGAACTGCTGGGCGCGTTGTCCGCCCTCGGTTACGAGGAGCCGACCCCCATCCAGCGGGAGGCCATCCCACCGCTGATCGAGGGTCGGGACCTGCTGGGTCAGGCCGCCACCGGCACCGGCAAGACGGCGGCGTTCGCGCTGCCGCTGCTGCACCGGATGCCGGCGCACCGCGACGGCGGGGACCCGGTGGCGCTGGTGCTGGTGCCGACCCGGGAGTTGGCGGTGCAGGTGTCCGAGGCGTTCCACCGCTACGGCAAGGACCTGGGCGCGCGGGTGCTGCCGATCTACGGCGGGCAGCCGATCGGCCGACAGTTACGGGCGCTGGACAGCGGCGTCGACGTGGTGGTGGCCACCCCCGGGCGCGCGCTGGACCACATCGCCCGGGGCACCCTGCGGCTGAGCGGCCTGGCCACCGTGGTGCTGGACGAGGCCGACGAGATGCTCGACATGGGCTTCGCCGAGGACATCGAGGCGATCCTGGAGCACGCGCCCGCCGAGCGGCAGACGGTGCTCTTCTCGGCCACCATGCCGTCGCGGATCGACGGGATGGCCCGCCAGCACCTGACCGAGCCGGTGCGCATCGAGATCGGCCGCGAGCAGCCGGTGGCGGGCGAGGCGCCCCGGGTGCGGCAGAGCGCGTACATCGTGACCCGCGCGCACAAGCCGGCCGCGCTGGGCCGGGTCCTGGACGTGGAGTCGCCCACGGCGGCGATCGTGTTCTGCCGCAGCCGCGAGGAGGTGGACCGGCTCACCGAGACGATGAACGGCCGGGGTTACCGCTCCGAGGCGCTGCACGGCGGGATGAGCCAGGAACAGCGGGACCGGGTGATGGGCCGGCTGCGCGCCGGCACGGCGGATCTGCTGGTGGCGACCGACGTGGCGGCCCGTGGGCTGGACGTCGAACAGCTCACCCACGTCGTCAACTACGACGTGCCGTCGGCGCCCGAGTCGTACGTGCACCGCATCGGCCGGGTGGGCCGGGCCGGACGCGAGGGCGTGGCGATCACCCTCGCCGAGCCGCGCGAGCACCGGATGCTCAAGACCATCGAACGGGTGACCGGCCAGCGGATCACCATCGACAAGATCCCGACCGTGGCGGACATGCGGACCCGCCGGTTGGAGCTGACCCAGGCGGCGCTGCGCGAGAGTCTGCTGGAGGACGACCTCGACCCGTACCGGGTGATCGTGGAGACGCTGACCGACGAGTTCGACCTGATGGAGGTCGCCCTCGCCGCGGTGAAGCTGGCCCACGAGGTGACGTCGCCGGGCTCCGACGACGAGGAGGAGATCCCGCAGGTTCCGGTCCGTGCCCCGCGCGAGGGTCGGCCGGATTTCGGCGGGCGGGGCGGCGACCGACGCGGTGGCGGCCGGCCGCGCTCCGGCGGCGGCAACACCGTCCAGGTCTTCGTCGGCCTGGGCCGGCGGGCGGGCGTACGCCCCCAGGACCTGGTCGGTGCCATCACCGGCGAGACCGGCATCCGTGGCCGGGACATCGGCTCGATCGAGATCGCCGACCGGTTCTCCCTGGTCGAGGTGCCGCAGGGCGTCGCCGACGAGGTGATTTCCGGGCTGCGGCAGAGCACCATCAAGGGCCGCAAGGCGACCGTGCGCCGCGACCGCGGACGCGACGAGCGCTGAGCTGAGCCGTCGGCGACCGCCGGGTTACGGCGGTCGCCGACGGGCCTTTCAGAAGGAGTACGGGCCGAAGCGTCCCCACGCCACCACGGCGGCGAGGACGAGCAGCACCGCGCAGGTGATCGCGCCCTGGATCTCCAGCCGACGCTCGGCCGCCGTGTCGCGCCTCTTCCGGTCGCGCAGGTGCACGAGGATGCCGCCGATCATGACGATGACCAGCCCGACCGCCGCCAGCGGCGTGAGCACGGCGGCGATGCCGGTGAGCGGGGGCAGCACGAGCCCGAGGGCGGCCGCCAGCTCGACCGCGCCGAGGGCCTTGACCTGTGACGGCGGGACCGGGTCCACCCACCGCATCATGTCGCGCAGCTTGTCCTTGGGTTGGGTCAGCTTCGCCAGGCCGGCGCCGGCGAAGACGACGGCGAGCAGGATCTGGATGACCCAGAGCAGCAGGTTCACGGGTTACCTCCGGGGGAACCGCCTCGCGGCGGAGGGTGCGCGGGAGCGTCACCGCGAGACAGTACGGACGTCGATGACCCCCGCCGTCACGGGGACGGCGGGGGTCATCGATGTGGAGCGTCAGACCGTGAAGAGCGCCGGTCCGTCCAGCGCCGGGACGTCGGCCGGGCGCAGCGCCAGGGCGAGCACGTCGGCCACGTCGGCCAGGGTGTGCACGGTCAGCGCCTCGCGCACCTCGGCCGGCAGGTCGTCCAGGTCCGGCTCGTTGCGCGCCGGGATGATCACCTCGGTGAGGCCGGCCCGGTGGGCGGCGAGCAGCTTCTGCTTCACCCCGCCGATCGGCAGCACCCGACCGGAGAGGGTCACCTCACCGGTCATCCCGAACTCGGGACGCACCGGGCGGCCGGTGACCAGCGACGCCAGGGCCGTCACCATGGTGATGCCGGCGCTCGGGCCGTCCTTGGGCACCGCGCCCGCCGGGAAGTGGACGTGGATCCGCCGTCCGGCCAGGGCGTTCGGGTCGATGCCGAGCCGTCGCCCGTTGGAGCGCAGGTACGACAGCGCGATCTGCGCCGACTCCTTCATCACGTCGCCGAGCTGGCCGGTCAGGGTCAGCCCCGGCTCGCCCTCCATGCTCGTCGCCTCGATGAAGAGGACGTCGCCGCCGGCGCCGGTCACCGCGAGCCCGGTGGCGACACCGGGAACCGCCGTACGCTCGGCCGACTCCGGGGTGAACTTCGGCCGCCCCAGGTAGCCGGCGAGGTTGTCGGTGTCGACGCGTACCGACGACGGGTCGGTCGCCAGCGTCACCGTCACCTTGCGCAGGATCTTGGCCAGGGCCCGTTCGAGCTGCCGGACACCGGCCTCGCGGGTGTACTCCCCCGCGATCAGCGCGAGCGCCTCGTCGGCGACGGTCACCTCGTCGGCGGTCAACCCGGCCCGCTCCCGCTGCCGGGGCAGCAGGTGGTCGCGGGCGATGGAGACCTTCTCGTCCTCGGTGTACCCGTCCAGCATGACCAGCTCCATCCGGTCCAGCAGCGGGCCGGGGATGGACTCCACCACGTTCGCGGTGGCGAGGAACAGCACGTCGGACAGGTCCAGGTCGACCTCCAGGTAGTGGTCCCGGAAGGTGTGGTTCTGGGCCGGGTCGAGCACCTCCAGCAGGGCGGCGGCCGGGTCACCGGCGTAGCCGGCGGCCAGCTTGTCCACCTCGTCGAGGAGCACGACCGGGTTCATCGAGCCGGCCTCGCGCAGGGCGCGGACGATCCGGCCGGGCAGCGCGCCCACGTAGGTGCGCCGGTGACCGCGGATCTCCGCCTCGTCGCGGACGCCGCCGAGCGACACCCGGACGAAGTTGCGCCCGAGCGCCCGGGCGACGGACTCGCCGAGGCTGGTCTTGCCGACCCCGGGAGGGCCGGCGAGGGCGAGCACCGCGCCGGAGCCGCGCCCGCCGACCACGCCGAGGTTGCGCTCGGCCCGCCGGTTGCGCACGGCCAGGTACTCCAGGATGCGGTCCTTCACGTCGGCCAGGCCGGCGTGGTCGGCGTCGAGCACCGCCCGGGCGGCGGCCAGGTCGGTGTTGTCCTGGGTACGCGTGCTCCACGGCATCTCGAGCACGGTGTCCAGCCAGGTACGGATCCAGCCCGCCTCCGGGGAGGCGTCACTGGCCCGCTCGAGCTTGCCGACCTCGCGCAGGGCCGCCTCACGGACCTTGTCCGGCAGTTCGGCGCTCTCCACCCGGGAGCGGTAGTCGGCGGAGCCGTCCGGCTCGTCCTCGCCCAGCTCCTTGCGGATCGCGGCGAGTTGCTGGCGCAGCAGGAACTCCCGCTGCGACTTCTCCAGGCCCTCGCGGACATCGCTGTTGATCTGCTCGGTGACCTCCTGCTCGGCCAGGTAGTCCTTCACCCAGCCGACCAGCAGCTCCAGCCGGGCGGTGACGTCCGGGGCGGCGAGCAGTTCGGTCTTCTGCTCCAGCGTCAGCCAGGGCGCGTAGCCGGCCGAGTCGGCCAGCTCGGAGAGGTCGGTCATCCGCTCCACGGCGTCGATGACCTGCCAGGCGCCCCGCTGCTGGAGCACGGAGGTCACCAGGGCGCGGTACTCGCGGGCGAGTTCCCGGGCGCGGCCGGCGGGAGCGGGCTCGTCGAGTTCGGTCGCCTCGACCCAGAGCGCGGCACCGGGACCGGGAACGCCGGAGCCGATGCGTGCGCGGGACAGGCCACGGACGACGGCGGCGGGCTCACCGTCGGGGAGCCGGCCGACCTTCTCGATGGTGGCGACCACGCCGATCGGACCGTACTCGCCGTCGATACGCGGGACGGCCAGCAGCTTGCGGTCGCCGGTTGCCCGCGCCGCGTCGATGGCGGCCTGGGTGGTCGGGTCGAGGGTCACCGGGATGACCATGCCGGGCAGCAGCACGGCGTCGGTCAGGGGAAGTACCGGAAGAGTTGCCATCGAACACCTGCTATCGCGTTGAGTTGAGCGTGTCTGACTCAAGTAACAACGCGTTCCCCTTGTTCCGGCGTGTGACCCAGGCCACTGCCCGGAGCCCGGCGGTGAGCCGGCAGCAGCAGCTCCCGCGCCGCCCGGCCGCCCCCGGCCAGCGCCACGGCGACGGGGATGGCCAGGCTGGTCAGTGCCAGTGCGAGCACCACCCGGGCGGGCAACCCGACCCCCACGGCGAGCGCGGCCAGCACCGTGCAGACGACCAACTTCACCCGGGTACGCGACAGCGGGACCGCTGCGGACTCGCTGTCGGGCGTGACGACAGACATGCGCTTCTCCTCGCTTCCTGGGTGGGCCATCTCGTCGGGCCGCCCGTGCGGGACGGTGCGGCCCGACGGGACGACCTCAGGTGAGCTTGCTCTTGACGGTGTTCACGACACCGCCGGCCAGGCCCGGATTGGTGCCGTACAGCCGCGGGTCACCGGGCGGCAGCACCGGCTCCGGTGCGTTCGCGCGCGGGTTGTCGTCGTACCGGAACTCGCCCCTGCCGTCCGGCGCGGGCCCGGACGCCCAACGCCCCTGGGCGGCGTCGGTGCCCGAGGAGAAGCCCAGGTAGGTGTAGCCGAACTCGTCGGTGAACTCCGCCGAGTCCGGGAAGGCGTCCGGCACCGGCATGTCCTCCAGGCCGTCCTCCTTGAGCTGCTCGATGGCCGCCAGCCACATGTTCTGGTGCATGGTGTCGCGGGCCAGCAGGAAGCGCAGCATCTGCTTGACCCCGGGGTCGTCGGTCATGTTGAACAGCCGGGCGACCTGCAACCGGCCCTGCGCCTCGGCGGTGACGTTGAGTTGGAAGTCGGCCAGGAGGTTGCCGCTCGCGGTGAGGTACGAGCCGTTCCAGGGCACCCCGCTGGCGTCGACGGGCAGCGCCCCGCCCCCGCCGTGGATGAAGTGCGCCGGGTTGGATCCGGCGTAGACCGCCCCGCCACCGGGGTTGTCCGCGATGGCCTCCGACAGCGCCAGCGGCGCGTTGTCCAACAGCCGGGTGATCATCGTGACGATCATCTCGACGTGGCCGACCTCCTCGGTGCCGACGTCGAGCAGCAGGTCCTTGTACTTGCCGGGGAGTCGGCAGTTCCAGCCCTGGAAGAGGTACTGGTTGGCGACGGTCATCTCGCCCCACTTGCCGCCCAGCACCTCCTGCAGACGGCGGGCGAACGCGGCGTCCGGGGCGTCCGGCTTCGCCTCGAACTGCAGGTCCTTGACGTGGCTGAACATGCGACCTCCTCGGTACCGGGATGCTGGCACCAAGGACGATTCCCATCCGCCTGACCCGGCCGGGCCAACCCGTGTCCCGCGCGGGTCAGCGCAGCGGGCGGACCACCGGCAGCAGCACCTCCAGCGCCACGCCGCGCGGGCGCAACCGGTGCGCCCGCAGTGCTCCCCCGTCCACTGCCACCAGGTGCCGCACGATCCACAGCCCCAGCCCGGACATCCCGACCACCGGCGCCGGACGGCGCAGCGCCACCAGCAGACCCTCGTCCACCCGCCCCTCGTCGGTGACCACGATGCTCACGCCGGGGCCGCTCAGCGCGGCGTAGAGCCCGACGTGCCCACCGGCCGGCCCGTGCCGCAGCGCGTTCTCCACCAGGTTCACCAGCACCTGCCGGGTGCGACCGGCCGGTACCGGCCAGGCGGCCGCCCGTCGGGTGGCACGCACCCGCCGCCGACCGGCCGGCACCAGCGCGGCGGCCTCGCGCAGGAGGCCCGCCAGGGGCACGGTCGCCTCCGGTCCGGCGGCCGGCGTCAGCGCGCCGGCGCCGGTCGTCGCGTCGCGCAGCAGGCCCTGCAGGTGGACGGCCTGGTCGCGGGCCAACGCGCTGACCGCCCGCCGGTCCGCGCCGGTCAGCGGCCGGTGATCATCGGCCAGCGCCCGCGTCAGCGAGGTCAACGAACTGACCGGGGTACGGAACTCGTGACACAACACCCGCAGCAGCAGGTCGGCGTCGACAGCCGGAGGCGGTGGGCTGCCCGATCCGGGTCCGGTCCGCCGCAATCCTCGCAACAAGCCCTGCCACCCCTGGCGTACGCGCATCCATCCGACTCCCCCCGATCGGTGCATAGCCGCATGATCGGTACCCGCTCGGGAACGGCCCAGACATGCCGGACGCCCCCAACCTCAGACTCGCCGTCGTGGACGACCATCCCCTGTTCGTCCGTGGCCTGGAGCTGCTGCTTCCGGTGACCACCGACGGACGCGCAGAGGTGGTCGGCTCGACCGGGGACGCCGCCGCGGCGGCCAGCATGATCAGCCGTTGCCATCCCGACCTCGCGCTGGTGGACCTGCACATGCCAGCACCCGGCGGGATCCGGGCGGTGGCCGCCATCCGGCGGACCACGCCCCGGGTACGGGTGGTCGCCATGTCCGGCTCGACCGACCCGACGCCCGCCCTGGAGGCGCTGCGGGCCGGCGCGGAGGGGTTCCTGCCGAAGACCAGTGAGCCGGAGGAGCTGCTACCGCCGCTGCTGGCCATCCTCGACGGCTGGGCGGTCCTGCCGGCGGAACTGCTGCGCGCCCTGCTCGGACCCGCCCGGACGGCGTCCGTCGACCTCGACACCGAGGAGCGCCGCCTGCTGCGGGCCATCGCCGCCGGGCGCAGCACCGTCGACATCGCCGAGGAACTGCACGTGTCGGAACGGACGGTGAAACGAATGACCGCCGCGCTGCTCCGCAAGCTGCGGGTGACCAACCGGGCGGAGGCGGCGGCGGTGGCCGGGTGCGCCGGCCTGCTCACCGATTGACACCGCACCGACACCTGCGATTACAGCCGGTTCGCTGTTTTGTGCGGCGCTCAATCGCGACGCGCCGAAATGAATGGGACGCATATTGTTGCGGATTCCCCGGGTGGTGGGTCAGACTTTGGACACATCCCGCCACACACAGGGAGTAATCGGCAATGGCGAGAAAAGTAATCACGGTGCTGACCGACGACCTCGACGGCGGGAAGGCCGATCGGACGGTCGAGTTCAGTCTGGACGGCGTCGCGTACACCATCGACGTCTCGGACGAGAATGCGGGTGTCCTGCGTAAGGCCCTGGACCCATACATCAATGCGGGTCGGCGGATCGGCCGAGGGCCGGCGGAGAACACCCGGACAGTTCGGCGGCCGGGGCGACCGACCGGCGCCGGAATGGACCGCGAGCAGAACCGCGCGATCCGGGAATGGGCCGTCAAGAACGGCTACAAGATTTCCGAGCGGGGCCGGATCCCGGTCGAGGTCGTCGAGGCGTACAAGAACCGCTGACACGCGGCACAGCGACGGGGTCCCGCCAGAACGGCGGGACCCCGTCGCTGTGTGCGCGGTCGACCGGTCAGTTGACGGTGACGCGGATCGAGTCGAACGCCGGGGTCTGGTTCGCCCGCTCCATCATGGGCAGACGGTGCGAACCGTCACCGGCCCAGACCGAGCACTGCGCGGTGCCCGACTCCGGCAGACCCGGGATCTGGATGGTCACGTCGTCCGGCTGGGCGCCACCGCGACCGTCCTCGGTGGCGACGAAGAACGCCGGCACCTCCTGCGGCTCGGGCGGCGCGGTCAGGCTGTCCAGCATCCGGCAGGCGGTGTGGAAGTGACCCCGGACCAGGCCCTGGTCGTTGAGCAGCGAGCTCTCCACGTAGTAGCCCCCCTGGCCGGCTGCCAGGAACCGGTCCCGGACCAGGTTCTTGGTGCTGACCCGCAGAGTGAAGGGCTGGTTACGGCCGACCTGCTGCGGGAACTGGGTGATCAGCAGCGACGGGTTGTTGGCGGCGGCGCCGACCTCACCGAACTCGGTGCTCACACAGCGGTTGCCGAGCTGGAAACCGTTGTGCGGCTCCAACCTGCTCTCGTCACAGTTGTTGGCCAGGACGCCGAGGCCCGCGCCGGGGGCGTTACCGCCGTTGTTCCCGCCGTTGTTGTTGCCGCCACCGTTGTTGTTGCCACCGCCGGTGTTCCCGCCATTGTTGCCGCCACCGTTGTTGCTGCCGGTCGGCTGCACCTGGCACTGGGCGAGTTGCGCCAGACCCTGTGGACGCGGTCCGACCCGGTCGATGGCGGTCGTGATGCGGTCCAGGACCGCCTTACGCTTGTCGGCCAACGGCCGCAGAATCGCGTTGTTGATGAACCCCTGACCCTTGTTGCCCTCGGCCGCGAGCCGGCGGTCGGCCTCGGCGATCTGGCTCTGCAACTGGGCGAGGTTACGGTCGACCTCGGCACGCGCCCGCTCCGGCACCTGCGGCAGCTTGGACGCCACATCCGGACAGGCGATGGCCGAGCCGGTGCCGACCGTGCCGTCCTTGCCGTCCTCGCACTCCGCGACCGACTCCTGACCATCACCCCAGTGGTTACGCACCCACCGACCGTTCTGCCACGTACGGCTGGTCGAGGTGCCGCTCGGCGCGGTCGAGCCGGGGCTCGGTTCCACGCATTGCCCTGCGGCGGGCCGCGGCTTGTTCGTCCGCCGGTCCTGGGCCGACGAAATCTGGGTGACGGCGACTACTCCACCGAAGACCACCAGCGTGCCGACAACGGCCAGCAGACGCTTGCTCCGCGCGATGCCGGGTGACCGGCGCGCCCGAGTGGACCTGCGCATCGAATTGCTCTCCTTCTCGATCCGGTAGTGGATTCCTGCCCTCGGCGGACCGACGGATGTGAGATGGCACGCCATGGCGGCGGCCACCGCGACCTACCCGGTAACGTGTCGATGGCCGACGATGCCCTTTCCGCACCGTCGCCCGCGCCCGGTCGACGCGGTTGGGGAGATCCTCTTCATTCGCGCAGGAGTACGGGACGGCGGCGGCGAAGGTTCAACCGACACACAGAAAAATGCTCCGCACCCGAACGGATCGGGGACGGAGCGGGGTTCAGCAGCGGAAAGTCGCCGGTCAGTCCACGCAGAGGTGGTCAAAGGCGAAAGCACCCACCAGCTCGTCGCGGCGGCGACTCAGCTCGGCGATCTCCACGGTGAGGTCCGCGCGCGCGAGCAGATCCGCGCCGTCCGAGCGGCCGGCGCGCAGCCGTTCACCGACCGCGACGGTCGCGAGGTCCTCGGCCAGGCGGGCCTCGTCGACACCGCAGGAGAAGCGCTGAGCGGTGATCGACACCCGTTCGACGAGGCAGCTGTCCAGGCGTGGCTGGACCCAGCTCCACCCCTGCGCCGGACCCTCGATCCAGCGCACGTGCAGCCCGCGCACGATCGGGTCGGCGAGCTGCCCGGCCACGTACGCCTCGACGGCCGCGGCCCGCGCCAACGCGCCGAGGTCGTTCACCGGGCCGGTCCGCCCGTCCGGGAGCCGGCCGAGGATGTCGCGGAACCCCACCGGGGCGGGCTCGTCCCCGGTGCCGCCCGCCGCGTAGGCGCGCGCGTCCAGCACGTACTCGATCAGACGGCGGCCGTGCTCGGCGGCCCGCAGCGTCGGCGACCCGACGCGGAGCATGGGCAGGCCGACGGCCGCGCCCACCGCGTCGGTGAGCCGCTCGGCACGCTGCTCGGCCGACCCGGGCAGCGGAACCGGTCCGATGGTCACGGCGACCAGCGGCCGGTGCGTGTCGGGTGCGCAGACCACCAGGTCGAACGCGGTCCGGCTGGCCGAGCCCCACTGGCTGCCGGTGACCCCGGGCGGGCGTCCCTGCACCAGCTCGCTGAGCCGACGCGGCCCGTACACCCGGTGGCCGGCGCGGCTGAACAGCGCGTCGCGTCCACCATCGGCGGGCAACGCCCGCAGCCAGCCACGGTCGTCGCTGCTCGTCATCTGCCTGATCCATCCGCCGGTCGGTCGAACCGCGCCGAGTCTAGGCGGTCGATCACCCGCCCCGGTGGCGCGGCCCGCTCGGCCGCCGGAGTGCCGCTGCCGGGCCGCTACCGGCAGACCGCCGTGGCGACGACCGGGGCCTGCGCCAGGCTCGGCGGGCGACAGTCCCCGGGTACGGCCGGCCGCCAGGCCGCCGCGACGTTGTGGACCATGTCCTCCGGCTGGTACTCGGCCCACCGGGACAGGTCGGTGCCGCCGCCCAGGCCACTGACGAGCGCCACACCGGGGGATCCGGTCCGGAGCGCGGCCAGCAGCAGCTGCGTACCGACCGTCGGATAGCCGAGCGCGGCGCACGACTGGTCACCCCAGCGCCAGCACGTCCAGGCCAGCTCCGGGTCGGCGATGACCCGATCCGGGTACGGGGCCGCGAACAGGTCGTACACCACCGCCTCGGTGCCGAGGGTCAGACCGACGCTCCGCCAGAAGTCGAGGGCGTACGCGGCGTCGGGCATCGGCTTGGCGCAGACGGCACGTTCGTCCCGGCAGGCCGCCCCCGGCCCGGTGTAGCGGCCGTGGCTCCAGGCCAGCGCGACGATGGGGGTGATGCCGGCGGCCGTCAGGCGTTGCGTGTACGCCACGACCGCCTGCCGGTACCGCTCGCCGCCGTAGCGGGCATCGACGTACGGCAGGCCGAGCCAGCAGGCCTCGTTGAGCGGAAGGTACGCCGCCCGGACGCCGCGGGCGACCAGTCCCGCCACGGCGCTGGCGTCGACGGGGCCGTCCCAGATGCCGCGCCCCTGCACGCAACGGGCCTCCGCGCCGGTGCGCACGAGCGGCGTCAGGCGTCGGGGCGCCGCCGTGTCGATGACCGGGGAGATGCCCCAGAGCTGGTCGCGCACCACGCTGACGTACGGGGCCTGCCGCTCCTCGCCCGGTGTCAACACGCGTACCGAGATGCTCTCGTTGCTGGTCCGCGTAGCGCCCTGGTCGTCGTACGCCTGGGCGTACACGGTGTAGGAGCCGGCCGGTAGGTCACGCCACTGGGCGGTGTACGGCGCGGTCGTGTCGGTGCCGAGCGAGATGGTGTCCGACCCGGCGCTCCGGCCGAAGAACTCGACGCGGGTGATCTGTCGCCCGGGTGCGGCCGTGGCGGCGGCGGCCACGCTGACGGTGGCCGGGGCGAAGTAGTGGTCACCATTCTGCGGGGTGGTGATCCGCACGGACGGTCGGTTCGGGTCGGGGGTGGGGCTGGGCGGCCCGGTCGGCTGCGGACTCGGCGACGTCGGCGGTGGGGTCGACGGGGGCGGTGGCGCGGGCGCGACGGGCGAGCAGGTGACGCCGTTGAGCGTGAAGTCCTGTGGCTCGCCGGTCCGGACCCCGTGCGTCATGACGTACCTAAAGGGCACCGTCTGGTCGGCCGGCAGCGTGACACCGGGCAGGTTACGGATCGTGACCTCCCCGCCGTGTTGCTCCCAGCGCACGCCGTCGACGTTCTTGATCTGCTCGGTCGGGTAGCGCAGCGGGAACCGCAGCGTCCACTCCGCGAGCGGCTGACCGACACTGTGCACCCGGATTTCGCCGCGCAGCATCGACGGGTACCTGGAGTTGACCAGGAGCTGCGCCGCGCACCCGCTGGCGGCGGAGGCCGGGAGGACCACGGCGAGAGCACCGGTGACGGCGACGAGCGCCACGGCGGCCAGCGGGATGACCCGATTCCTCATCAACGACCCCCGTCATCGATATTCGTCACTGGAATCGTGGCCCGGCCGACGTCGGGCGTCAAGGCCGGAGCCGCCCTCTACAACGTTGCAGAGACCCGCCAGGGGCGGCACGGGACCAGCATCCAGGCAAAGCGTGTGAGCTGGATCACAGCTCGTTCGGGTTCCAGGGGACCTGCCCGGGTGTATCCAGCGAGGTCGGATGGCGGACCGGCGGGGAGGTCGGAGCATGTCGCGTCAACAGCTCGGGCGGATCGCGGCCGACGCGGCCCGCCGGGTGCCGGGCGTCCGCGACGTCCGCCCGGTCACTGTCCGCCTGGACGACCGGTCGGTGGGCCTCGACCTCGACCTCGTCACCGAGTACGGCCTCCGCGTGCCCGCCGTGGCCGACGCCGTCCGCCGGGCCGTCGCCAGGCAGGTGCACGCCGACACCGGGCACGCCGTGGCCGCGGTGACGATCACGGTGCGGGATCTCGTGCTGCCCGGCTCGGGTTCGGACGCCCCGCGTCCCGCCCCCGCGCCACGAGAGGTGACCACGGCGACCGTCAACCGGGTGGCGTCGGCGCTGCTGGCCGTCGCGCTGCTGGTCGGCGGCGTCCTGCTGGCCGCGCAGGCACTGCTGGCCGCGGTGGGCCGCCCGACGTCGCTGCTCCTGCGTTCCGGCTGGTACGACACGCTGACCACCACCCGCTGGCACGATCCGAGCGTCCGGACGGCCGCCGGCCTGGCCGTCGGACTGGGCCTCGTCGTCCTGGCCACGCAACTCCGGCGCTGGACGCCGGTGCGCCTGCGCGTCGACAAGCGTGACGGCTGGCACCTGTACCGGCGGTGCGTGGAACGTCGACTGACCGACGCCGTGGACACCGTGCCCGGCGTACGCCGGACGAGGGTGCGCGTCCGTCGCGACGGCGACCGGTGGCGACCCCGGCTGCGCACCACCGGCGACCCGGCGGCCCGCGCCGAGGTCGAGTTCGCCGTGCGGCAGGAGCTGCGCCACCTCGCCGCACCGGGCGTCGACCGCGTCGATCTCCGGCTGCTACCCGGTGGGCCGCCGGCATGACCGACGCCGCACACCGCCTGCTGTGGACGGTCATCGGGCTGCTGCTGGTGGTCGGTGGGGCGACCGCCCTGGCGGTCGACGCCGACCCGGTCCTGCTCGGCGCCGGACTGCTCGACGCGTGGCGGCTCGCGACACCGTGGAGCACCCTGGCGGCGGCGGTCGCCGGGCTGCTGACCGCCGTCGCCGGCCAGCGCCTGCTGCACCGGTCGGTACGCCGGCCCGACCCGGCCCTGCGAGGCATGCTGACCCGACCGGGCGTCCGACCCGGGCGCACCCGCCTCGCCAGCGACGTGCTCGTCCGCGCCCTGGAACGTGACCTGGTCGGCGCGGCCGGCGTGCGCCGGGCCCGAGTGGTGCTCACCGGTCCGCCACCACGACCCGACGTGTGGGTGCACGTGGACCTGGCCGGCGACGCCCACGCCGCGACGGTCCGCGCGCACGTCCACGCCGCCGTGCGCCGGTTCGCCACGACGGCCGACTGCCGGCCGGCGCACCTCGACATGACGGCCCGGATCGAGCCGGACCGGCCGTGAGCCGAGCGTCCGCAGCTGTCAGCGCCCGGCACGCCGGGCGGCCACCACGCTCGACGAGATGGAGACCGCGACGGTCAGCACCACCACGGCGAGCGTCAACCACACCGGCAGCTTGCCCACCGGCGTCTCGGCCAGGATCAGCTTCACCCCCGCGAACGCGAGCAGCAGCGCCAGCCCGTACCGCAGGTGACCGAAATGCCGCAGCAGCCCGGCCAGGCAGAAGTAGAGGCTCCGCAGCCCGAGCACGGCGAACGCGGTGGCCGTCCAGACGAGGAACGTCGTGGTGGTGATGGCGAGGATCGCCGCCACCGAGTCGATGGCGAAGACCACGTCGGTGGCCTCGATGGCGACCAGCGCCACCAGCAGCAGCGTCGCCACGCGCCGCCCGCCGACCCGGGCCGTGAAGCGGTCACGGTGGTACCGGGCGTCGGTCGGCACCACCCGACGGAACAGCCGGACCACCAGATTGCGCTCCGGGTCCACGTCGGGTTTGCCGCGTACGGCGAGCCGCCAGCCGGTCCACACCAGGAACGCGCCGAGCACGAACCCGGCCCAGGTGAGCCGGGCCAGCAGCTCCACGCCCGCGAGGATGAACAGCAGCCGGAAGGTCAGCGCCCCGACGACACCCCAGAACAGCACCTTGTGCTGGTAGCCCGGCGGCACCCGGAAATAGCCGAAGAGCAGGGCGAAGACGAACACGTTGTCCACCGAGAGCGCCTTTTCCAGCAGATAGCCGGAGAAGTACGCGATGGCCGGGTCGCCGCCGAGGGTCCACCAGACGACCAACCCGAACAGCAGGCCCGCGCCGACCCAGACCGCGCTCCAGAACAGCGCCTCACGCAGCCCGATGACGTGGTTGTCGCGGTGGGCCAGCACGTCGACGGTGAGCAGCACGACGAGTAACCCGGCGACCGCCGTCCACGCCCACGGCGGCACCGCGACCGTCGCCTCCGCCACCGGTGCCCCCCGCATCGACCACGGCGCACCGCCCGCTCTCGGCCGGACGGTGCTCCCCGAGCCTATGTGAGCGGCTCCCGGCCGGTCGCCAAAACCACGGTCACGACCCCGCTGTCCGCGCCGGCCCGGTCCGGCGGCGGCGGAAACGGGAGTCCTCCCGGTTGGGTTCGCGACGACGGTGAGGGGCGGTCCTCGACCGCACCCACGCTACGGCCGGACGGCGGCCGTGGTCAGGGGTCCGTGGGCCGGGCCAGGTGGGGTCGAAGGTCCCGGGCCGGTGGAGTCCGGTCGGCCCTGCCGCCGGGCCCGCCGTGAGCGTCCACTGGAGATGCCACCGGGAAGCGCGGTGCGAGGCTGAGAAGGGACGTGGACACCATGGCCGCGACGATCGAGCGGACCACCGCCGGGACCACCGCTCCGGCCGCCGACACCACCCGAGAGAGGGCCGCCCGGTACGTCCTGGCGGGCATCCGGATGGCGCTCGGCTGGATCTTCCTCTGGGCGTTCCTCGACAAGCTGTTCGGCCTCGGCCACGAGACCGAGTCGAAGAACGCCTGGATCAACGGGGGCAGCCCCACCAAGGGCTTCCTCACCTTCGGGGTCGCCGGCCCGTTCAAGGACGCGTACACGGGCATCGCCGGCGCCGCCTGGGCGGACTGGCTGTTCATGGTCGGCCTCGCCGGGATCGGCATCGCGCTCCTGCTCGGGGTCGGCGTGCGGGTCGCGGTCGTCACCGGCGGGCTGCTGCTGGTCCTCATGTGGACCGCCGTCCTGCCTCCGGAGAACAACCTCTTCATGGACGACCACCTGATCTACGCCGCGGTGCTCGCCGTCCTGGCCCTGGTCGACGCCGGTGACACCTGGGGCCTCGGGAAGGCCTGGGCGAGGCTGCCGATCGTCCAACAGGCGCCCTGGCTGCGGTGAGGATCCCCCGCGCGGCGGACGTCACCTCCGGGTGACGTCCGCCGCCGTCGTCCGGGCCGGGTTCGGGGTGTCCCGCCATCGGTCCTCGGCGATCCGGCAGGATCGACGGTGACCGGAGACATCACCGCGACACGGCAGGAGATCCCGCATGAACCAGGCAGCAGGCGCCCGATCGGGCAAGCCCGAGGTGGGTCCGATCGAGGGTGCGCCGCCGGCCGACCTCGTGATCGAGGACATCACTGTCGGCGACGGCCCGCAGGCCGAGCCCGGCCAGTTGGTGAGCGTCCACTACGTCGGCGTGTCGCACTCCACCGGCGGCGAGTTCGACTCGTCCTGGAACCGGGGCGAGGCGTTCGAGTTCCCGCTCGGCGGCGGTCAGGTCATCGCCGGCTGGGACCGGGGCGTGGCCGGCATGCGCGTCGGCGGCCGCCGCCGTCTCACCATCCCGCCGCACCTGGGCTACGGCGACCGTGGCGCCGGCGGCGTCATCAAGCCGGGCGAGACGCTGATCTTCATCGTCGACCTGCTCGGCGTGCGCTGACCGACACGTCGTAGGGGCCGTCCGGCATCGCGCCGGACGGCCCCTACGGGTGTCTGAATCGACGTCGGACCGCCCTGCCGGGTCAGGCCGCCAGCACCAGGTCACCGGGCGCGGCCGGCGGACGGCGGACGGGCGCGACCAGATCGGCGGACGCCCCGCGACGGGCCGCCTCGACCACCCGGGCGGGTTCGAGGATCGGCATCACCCGGTGCAGGCCGGTGGCGCGCAGCACACGGGCCACCACCGGCGTCGGATCGACCACGACCAGCTCGCCGCCCCGCGCCCGGACGCGCAGATGCGCCGCCAGCAGAGCCCGCACCCCGGCGGCGGACAGCAGTCGCAGCCCGGACAATTCGAGCTGGACGACCGGACGCGCCGGTGCGGACCACAGCGCGGACCGGAACGCGGCTACGGTCGCGATGTCGACCTCACCGGTCACCCGCACCTGGACCACCTGGTCACCCACGCTGACCTGCACGTCGATCCGGTCGCTGCGCTCTTCCATGCCCTGAAATCTAGCCCCCACCACCGACAGTTTCGCCCCTGCGCGGAGTGATTCCGGGTACGTCCAGGGTCATCCCCGAGGGTTCCCCTCATCCGCCCGCAGGGGGGCCACCGGCTGCCGGGCTCGGCCGAACGGCCAGGTGGCGCGCCTCGACCGCGCCCCCGCATCGGCGTCGGAGAATGAACCGATGGTGATCCCCCGACCCCGGCCGCCACGGCTGATCCGGCCCGTCCGCGAACCGGCCACCGTCCCGCCTCCGCTGCACGGCGTGTGGGCGGCCACCGACCGCCGCCTCGACCAGGTCGACCTGCTGCCCCTTCCCGAGGGCGCCGTCGGGCCCGAGGACGTGCTCGTCGACCCGACCGGCCGGGTCGTCAGCGGCGACGAGGACGGCAACCTCTGGTGGTGGCCGGTCGACGCGCCAGCCGGGACCCGAGGCCGGCTGCTGGCCGAGACCGGCGGCCGGCCGCTCGGCATCGAACTGGACCCGTCGTCCGAGGCCCTGGTGGTCTGCGACGCGTACCGGGGGTTGCTGCGGGTCACGCCGGACGGAACGGTCCGCGAGCTGACCGGGACGGAGCCGCCCGTGCACCTGGCCAACAACGCGACGGTGGCCCGCGACGGCACCGTCTACTTCACCGACTCGTCGGACCGGTTTCCGGTGTCGCACTGGAAACGGGACCTGCTGGAGCACCGCCCCAACGGCCGGGTGCTGGCTCACCACCCGGGCAGTGGGCGTACCGAGGTCGCGGCCGAAGGGCTGTACTTCCCGAACGGCATCGCGCTGACGCCCGACGAGTCGGCGCTGATGCTGGTGGAGACGACCACCCACCGGCTGCTCCGCGTCGAGCTGGGCGGCGGGGTGCGGGTCCTCGCCGACCTGCCCGCCTACCCGGACAATCTCTGCGCCGTGGGTGACGGCACGTACTGGATCGCCCTGCCCAGCCCTCGCGTGCCGATCGCCGAACGGCTGCTGCCGCACCCCCGGCTGCGCCAGCTCGCCGCGCTGCTGCCCGACGCCATGCAACCGCAGCCACGCCGCTACGGGCTGGTCGCGCTGGTCGACGGCGAGGGCACGGTCCGCCGTACGCTGCACGGCCCGACCGGGCACTACTGGATGATCACCGGGGTACGACAGCACGGCGACCACCTCTGGCTGGGCAGCCTCACCGGGTCCGGCGTGGCACGCGTACCCCTGGGGTGAAGAGCCTGGCCCGCGCGTCGCGCCCCCGGGCGGCGGCCGACCCCGACGCGGGCGGGTCCCCCGCGAAGGCGAGCGGGCCGGCCCACCGCATGGGTGGACCGGCCCGGAGGGTGTGTGTCAGCGGCCGCTCACCGAGGGCGCCGGAGCGGGCGACCCACCGGCGACCGCGCCCGGGTGCGCCGGGGCGACCGGCGCGGGTTTGAGCCCCGGCGGCACCGGCAGCGCGCTGCCCTTGACGAACTCGTCCCAGCTCACGTTCCACGCCGTCCAGCCGTTGCCGGGCTGCAACTCGACCTCGGTGCCCTTGACGGTGACCAGGTCGCCGACCTGGGTCACCCCCATCAGCCAGTCCGCTGCCGTGGCGGAGACGTTCGCGCAGCCGTGCGAGACGTTGGTGGAGCCCTGATCACCCTCCGACCACGGTGCCGAGTGGATGAACTCGCCGCCCCAGGTGAGCCGCTGGGCATCGTCGACGTCGACCACGTAGCCGCCGTTCGGCTCACCCCGGGTGTCGAAGGTGGTCCGCTCGTGCTTCTCCATGATCACCATCTTGCCGCTGGAACTCGGCGTGCTCGGCTTGCCCAGGCTGACCGGGATACGTCTGATGAGCTTGCCGTCGCGCAGCACCGACATCTGCTTCGTGGCGTTGTCGATCTCCAACGAGACCTGCTTGCCGATCTTCGACGTCGCGGTCCGCTCGGAGTCCCCCACCAGCTTCTTACCGATCGGCAGCCCCTGGAGGCCAGCCCGGACGCTGATCGTCGTGCCCGGCTTCCAAAAATCGAGTGCCCGGTAATAGACCTGACTGCCGTCGTCCAGCCACGACCAGGTGCCCGGCTGCGGCGGATTCGTCTTCACGAACAACCGGCGCTGCACATCCGCCCTGGCCTCTTTCGGAATTGCCGGGTCGAACGCCACGGTTACCGGCATGGCAGTACCGTACGTCCGGTTGCCGACAAAATAGAGCGTGCTGGTCACCTGCGGCTTCGTGGACGGGGCCATCGTGGTGAACGTGGTGGTCCGGGTGGTCGTCGCACCCGAGTCGCCGGTCGCCGTCACCTCAGCGGTGTACGTGCGCCGAGGTTGCAGCGGCGCGCTCGGCACCCAACCCGAGCCATCCTCACGCGGTTCCGCCTTGACCTGCGCACCCTTGTCGTCGGTGAGGCGGACGGCGGTGACCCGTCCACCCTTGACCACCGTGCCGACCTCGGCGCTGACCGGGACCTCGCGGGTCTTGTCGCCCGGCGTGACGGTGAGTTCCGGCGGCGCGGCGTGCCCCTTGGCCGGCCCGGCCACCGGGTCCCGACCGATGGTGCACCCGCCCAGCACGAGCGGTGCGGCCGCGACAGTTACCGCCAACAGCGTCAATCGCCGCCTAGACGTCATGTTCAGTCCCCCCGTTTTCGGCTTCCCTCGCTCACATTCTGGCCGCCTCGACACGAGCATTCACGGCATTCGGAGATAATCGCGAGCGCATTTATCGGCGCATTTTCCTCCACTGCGCCACTTGCCGAGAAAGCGCACCACTGCCGGTTGTGGGCACTCTCCGGCCACCCCCATACCCACCGACCCGCAACGTCCGGTCCGACCCGCCTATCACCCCAGCGGCCCGACTGACGCAGCGAGCACCGAAGCGACACTCAGCCAGGCGGGGCGGGGCGGCCGGGCGGGGCGGGACTGGGCTGGGCGGGACTGGGCGGGGCGGGGCCGGGCGGGGCCGGGCGGGGCGGGACTGGGCGAGGCCGGGCGGGGCCGGGCGGGGCGGGGCCGGGCGGGGCCGGGCGGGGCCGGGCTGGGCGGGGCAAGATCCGCACAACTTCCCCGATGTTGCTGCCTCCGCCGTATGGGAGGCAGCAAGATCCCCGATGTTGCGAGGATCTTGGCAAGCTCGCAACCCGCGAGGAGCGGTTGAGCCTGCGCGAGGGACGAGGCGACCACCCCACACGCCTCAAGATCGCGCTCGATCCAGGATGCAGTGGCTTCGAGACGTCTTGGGCTCACCCCGCGCCCGCGCCCGCCGGACCCCCCGCGCCGATCTTGCGCTTTCGGCGGTCGGTAGGAGTGGGATGCCCGGTATGTCGCCGCAGAAAGCGCAAGATCGGCACGGAGAGGCGCGGCGCGGAGAGGCGCGGCGCGGAGAGGCGCGGCGCGGAGAGGCGCGGCACGGAGAGGGGCGGGGATTCTGGGTTGCGCACCTGGTGGGCGGACTTTTGTCAGGTGGAGCGAAACTTCTGCCGATCGTGAGGGAGCTTTGCCTTTGTCCGGAGTCAAGGGTAGGGTCGCGTTTCAGATAGAGGGTTGCCCATTCGTCGATCAGCCAACCTGCCGCCCCTGCTGGGGGCCGCGGTCCGCCCACAGGGTCGCCGACCGCGGATAACGCGTCGTCCACACCGTCCATGCCGGAGCGCATCTCCGGTCGGTTCGGCGCGTCCCGGTGCGGGCAGCCGGTTGACCGCTGCCGACGGCACGCCATCCGTCAGGAAGGAACCACCACCATGGATCACCAGGCCAACCGCTCGGAGTCGACTGTGACCTCCGAGCCGGTCAGCCGGCGCGGGCTGCTCCGCGCCGCGACGGTCTCCGCCGCCGCCGTTGGCGCCGCCGGGATTCTCGCCGGCCCGGCCAGCGCGGCACCCGCCGGTGACACCGCCGCCGCGGGCCAGTCCCACGGTCGGCGTCGGGTGCCGGTGGACCGCATCAGCATCCAGCTCTACACCCTGCGTGACCAGCTCGCCGCCGACCTGCCGGGCACCCTCGCCGCGCTGCGCCGCATCGGCTACCGGCGGGTCGAGCACGCCGGCTTCGTCGGGCGTACGGCGGCGGGGTTCCGCGCCGCGCTCGACGCCGCAGGGTTGCGTGCCACCTCCGGGCACACCGGTATCCCGCAGCCGTTCGACGCCGCCACCTGGGAACGCGCCCTCGCCGACGCCAACACGCTGGGCTGCAAGAAGATCGTGCACCCGTACTTCGGGCGGGACGCCGAGGGCCGCCCGTACCGGGACCCGGCCATCTACCGTGCCCTGGCCCGGGACCTCAACCAGGCCGGCCGGCTCGCCGAGCGGGCTGGTCTCGACTTCGGCTACCACAACCACCAGTTGGAGTTCGTGCCGCTGACCGACGGCTCGACCGGCTTCGACATTCTCACCAAGCAGACCGACCCTCGGCTGGTCCACTTCGAGCTGGACCTGTACTGGACCTGGCGTGGCGCGCACGACCCGGTCGACGTGATCCGGGAGAACCGGGGACGGATCCGCCAGGTGCACGTCAAGGACCTGGACGTCGAGGGTGGCTTCGCCGACCTCGGCGACGGTGTCATCGACTTCGGCCGCATCTTCGCCCACGAGCGCGAGGCGGGCATCGAGGAGTACATCGTGGAGCGCGACGACGCGGGCACCTCGCCGCGGGTGCCCGCCGACGCCATCGACACCGCCCGGGTCGGCTTCGACTACCTCGCCGCACTCCGGTACTGAGCACCGTGAAGGGCTACCAGATGCATCGAACCGCACTCGCGTCCGCCCTGCTGCTGGTGACCGCCGGGCTGGCCGTGCCGACGGCGGCGACCGCCGCGCCGGCCCCGCCACCCGACAGCAGCTTCCAGAAGGTGACGCTGAACGACTTCCCGGGCGAGCCGATGAGCCTCGCCGTGCTGCCCGACCTGCGGGTGCTGCACACCTCCCGGACGGGCGAGGTGCGCATCCACGACCCGCGCACCGGGCTGAACACCCTCGCCGCCGACATCGACGTGTACCAGCACGACGAGGAGGGGTTGCAGGGCATCGCGATCGACCCGAACTTCGCTCAGAACAAGTGGGTGTACCTGTACTACTCACCGCCGATGGACACCCCGGTGGACGACCCGGCCACGCCGGACGTCAACGAGGGGGACGCGCCGGAGGTCGGCACCGCGGCGGACTGGCAGCGGTTCCGGGGCGCGCTGCGGCTGTCCCGGTTCAAGCTCAACGGGATGAAGCTCGACCTCGCCAGCGAGCAGCAGATCATCGACGTGCCGACCGACCGGGGGATCTGCTGCCACGTGGGCGGTCAGATCGACTTCGACAGCAAGGGCAACCTGTACCTGTCGACCGGTGACGACACCAACCCGTTCGCCTCCGACGGGTACGTCCCGATCGACGAGCGGGCCGACCGGAACCCGGCGTACGACGCACAGCGCACCGCGGCCAACACCAACGACCTGCGCGGCAAGCTGCTGCGGATCAAGGTGAAGGCGGGCGGCGGGTACACGGTGCCGGCTGGCAACCTGTTCAAGCCGGGCACGGAGAAGACCCGCCCGGAGATCTACGCGATGGGGCTGCGCAACGCGTTCCGGTTCGCGGTCGACAGGCGCACCGACAACGTGTACGTGGGCGACTACTCCCCCGACGCCTCCACGGCGAATCCGGAGCGCGGCCCGGCCGGGCACGGTCGGTGGATGCGCATCGACAAGCCGGCGAACTACGGCTGGCCGTACTGCGTGACGCCGACCATCGCCTACCGCGACTACGACTTCGCCACCGGCGAGTCCGGGCCGAAGTTCAACTGCAAGCGCCCGGTCAACGACTCACCACACAACACGGGCAAGCGCGTGCTGCCGCCGGTCGAGCAGCCGGAGGTCTGGTACGCGGCAGCTCCCTCGGCCGAGTTCCCGCAGCTGGGCACCGGCGGTATCGCCCCGATGGGCGGCCCGGCGTACGACTACGACGGGACCAGCACGTCGCGTACGCGGTGGCCGGCCTACTACGACGGGGTGCCGCTGTTCTACGAGTGGACCCGGGACTACATCAAGGAGTTCCGCCTCGACTCCGACGGCGACGTGCAGGACATCCGTCCGGTGGCGCCGTCGCTGGTGGTGGACAACCCGATGGACATGGAGTTCGGTCCGGACGGCGCGCTCTACGTGCTGGAGTACGGCGACGGCTACTTCGCCGAGAACCCGGACGCCCAGTTGTCGCGGATCGACTTCGTCCGGGGCAACCGGACGCCGATCCCGAAGATCAGCGGTACGCCGACGGTCGGGCAGGCCCCGCTGACCGTGGCCTTCTCCAGCGCCGGCACCACCGACCCGGACGGTGACAAGCTGAGCTACGCGTGGGACTTCAACGCGGACGGCTCGGTGGACAGCACCGATCCGAATCCGACGTGGACGTTCCAGGAGAACGGCTCGTACACGCCGACGCTGAAGGTGACCGACCGCACCGGACGCTCGGCCTCGGCGACCCTGCCGTTGGTGGTCGGGCCGACCGCGCCGGTCATCGAGTTCGTCGCTCCGGTGGCCGGGCAGCCCTTCCAGTTCGGGCAGACGGTGGCGTACGAGATCAAGGTCACCGACGACCTGCCGGTGGACTGCTCGCGGGTGAAGGTCACCTACGTGCTCGGCCACGACGAGCACGGGCACCCGCTCTCCACGGCGACGGGCTGCTCCGGCACCATCCCCACGTTCCTGGACGGTGGGCACAGCGGGGCGGACAACCTGACCGCGGTGTTCGTCGCGGAGTACACCGACGCGCCGACGGAGCCCGGTGTGCCGCCGCAGACCGCCTCCGCGACGGTCGTGCTCGATCCCACCCCGGTCGCCGGCCTGGCCGGCTGACCTGTCGAGAAGTGACGGCGGCGGTGACCGGAGGACGTTCCGGTCGCCGCCGCCTCGCGTTGCGGCTGCGGCAGGTCAGCTCCAGTCGTTGTCGACGTGGTTGTCACGCCAGCGTCCGCCCACCGGCGGGGTGTCCAGGCGCATCCCGTCGTCGACGTTGCCGGCCAGGTCGTTGTCCTCGACCCGGCAGTCCACGCAGCTCCCCCGCCCGGTGATCCACAAGCCGTGGGTCTGGGTCGGGTCCTCGTGGTTGTCCCAGATCCGGTTACCGCGGATGGTGGCCGAGTCGACCGCCGCGTCGATGGTGATGCCGGCTCGTCGCTCGGGGGCGGCGGACAGCTCGTACCCGCAGCCCGGGGGCGGTATGTCCCCGCTCCACGCGCTGATGCCGTCGGGACGCGCCGGGGCGAGGGTGAGCTCGTCGCCGGTGTTCGCGGCGACCATGGCCACGGCCCGTCCCACCCGCAGGACCTTGCCCCGGTGACCGTCGTGCGGCCAGTTCGCGGAGCGGTCCACCACCGATCGTTCGGCGTAGCGGACGGTCTCGCCGCTGCCGCTGGCGGCCTGCGCGTACTGCCGGCCGTTGTTGCGGATCCGGTTGTTGAGCAGCACCGCGTCGGTCATCTGGTGGTCGATCCGGATGGCGTCCAGCCCGTTGCCCCAGAAGTCGTTGCTCTCGATCACCACGTCCCGCACCGGGCCCTGGTAGCCCCGGCCGAGGTCGTGCGCGTGGTAGCCGTGCTGACCGTTGCCGCTGATCCGGTTGCCCCGGATGGTGTACGGGCCGGGGGTGTTGCCGACGCTGACCCCGTCGCGGATGTTGCCGTCGATGACGCAGTCGGCGACGAGACCACCGCGCCCGGCCACCCCGGCGGTGCCCATGGCGGAGATGTCGAAGCCGGTCTCCAGGTTGCCGGTCATCGTGCAGGCGGAGACGATGAGACCGTCGGCGCCCCAGTCGGAGATGCCGAACCGGTTGCCCTGGCTGTGGCAGCCGACGATGCGGTAGCCACGTGGCGGCGTCCAGTAGTCCTTCTGCAGTTCGAGGAAGATACCGTTGGTGCCGTTGGCGAGGGTGGTGCAGTTGGCGATGGTCAGGCGCTCCACCGCGCCCCACCCACCGATGCCCACGCCGATCCCGGCGCCACCGATCTGCTCGCCGTTGTCCAGTCGGCCGCAGCCGACCACGACCACGCCGTCGATCAGCGAGTCCTGGAGGAAGTCGCAGCCCAGCCCGGTGGCGGCGGTGTGGTGGATGTAGAGGTTGCGGAACACGCCGCGCACGACGTACTGCAGGCCCAGTCCCTTGGCGAGGTAGTTGTACTCGGCCATCGCGACGCCGGAGCCGTCGATCTGGAAGTCGGCGAAGGTGCAGTCGGCGATGTGGCGGTCCCGGTCCGCGCCGTGCTGCACGGTGGTCCAGAAGGCCAGCGGGGTCGGGTCGGCGCGGTTGCCCTCGTTGCTGAGCATGAACCGGGTCGCCGCCGGGCCGGCGCCGATCAGCGAGACGCCACTGCGCCACACCGTTCCGGCGTCGCGGATCGAGTAGATGCCCGGCGGGCAGTAGATGACGCGGGCCCGGCCGTCCGAGGCGTACCCCTCACCGAGTCGGTCCACGAGGGCGGCCAGCGCCGGCTGGTCGTTGGTCGCGCCGTCACCGGTCAGGCCGTACTCCTGGGCGTCGCAGTAGAGCGGCGCGCCGGCAGCGGCGGGCCGCCGTACCCGGATCGAGTTGAGTAGCAGCTCGTTCGCCACGCCCACCTGTCGGCTCCCTTCGACGCGTCCGGCGGGGCCGACTTCCCGGTGACACGGCCGGGAAACCCCGGGAAGCGGCGGCCCCGACGCCGCGCAGGCGGCGTCGGGGCCCCAGGGGTACGCGTCAGACGGCGGCGATCAGCAGCGCCGGGCGCTCCACGCAGTCGGCGACGTGCCGCAGGAAGCCACCGGCCACCCCGCCGTCGCAGACCCGGTGGTCGAACGTGAGGCTCAACTGGGTGACCTTGCGGACGGCCAACTGCCCGTCGACCACCCACGGCTTGTCCACGATCCGCCCCACTCCGAGCAGCGCCGCCTCGGGATGGTTGATGATCGGCGTGGAGCCGTCCACGCCGAACACCCCGTAGTTGTTGAGGGTGAAGGTGCCGCCGGTGAGCCGGGCCGGCGCGAGCGTACCGGCCCGGGCCGCGGCCGTGGTCTCGGCCAGCGCGGCGGCCAGTTCGGCGGTGGTGAGCCGCTGGGCGTCCCGCAGCACCGGCACCAGCAGGCCCCGGTCCGTCTGCGCGGCGATACCCAGGTGCACGCCGGCGGACTGGACGATCCGCTGACCCTCGGTGTCGACACGGGCGTTGAGCTGCGGGTACCGGCGCAGGCCGCTGAGGCAGATCCGGGCCAGCAGGGCCAGGATGCTCACCGGGGCGTCGGGCGTCGCCGCGTTGATCGCCGCCCGGGTCTCCAGCAGCCCGGTGGCGTCCACGTCGACCCAGATGGTCACCTCGGGAATCTCCCGCCGGCTGCGGGAGAGCTTGTCGGCGATGACCTTGCGGACGCCGGTGAGCGGCACGACGACGTCGCCGTCCCCGACCGGGGCCGGGGCGACGTGCGGGTCCGGCACGGCGGCGAGCCGGGCGGCGGGCGCGGTGAGCGCGGCCTCCACGTCGGCGCGGCGGATCACCCCGCCGGGTCCGGTGCCGTGCACCGTGGCGAGGTCGACGCCGCGCTCGCGGGCCAACCGGCGCACGATCGGCGAGATGACCAGGGCGCCCGTCGGCCGCGCCGGGCCGCCGGATGCGGCCTCTCCGTCGGGGGTACGGCCGACCGTCGGGCCACCGTCGGACCCGGGAGCGTCGGACCGGGAGGTGGCAGGCCCGGTCGCGTCGGACGCGGTGGCGTCCGCCGGGCCGACGTCGGCCGGGTCCGGGGCGAGGGCCAGCCGGGGCCGACGTCGACGCCGGGTGGCCCCGCCGTGGCCGGTGCCGTACCCGATCAGGACGTTGCCGGAGCCGGCCCGCTCCTCCTCGCGGTAGGTGGCGTGCCCGGCGGGCTCGCCACCGTCGCCGTCTAGCGGCGCGATGGTGATCAACGGCTGGCCGACCGGGCGTACCTCGCCGGCCGCGCCGTGCAGGGTCACGACCCGTCCGGCGTACGGGCAGGGCACGTCGACGACCGCCTTGGCGGTCTCCACCTCGACCACGCTCTGGTCCACCTCGACGACGTCACCGACGGCGACCCGCCACTCGACGATCTCGGCCTCGCTCAGCCCCTCGCCCAGGTCGGGCAGGAGAAAGACCTGGGTCCGCTCGACGGTGGTCATGCCGCCGCCCAGCGCGCGTCCGGCTGGTCGTCCCACTGGAGGCAGGCGACGGCGTCGAGGACGCGGTCCACGCCGGGCAGGTGGGTGTGCTCCAGCATCGGCGCCGGGTAGGGGATGTCCAGCCCGGCCACGCGCAGCACCGGGGCGTGCAGCGCGTGGAAGCAGCGCTCCTGTACCCGGGCGGCGATCTCGGCGCCGACGCCCGCGAAACCGGGGGCCTCCTGGATGACCACGCACCGGCCGGTGCGCCGGACCGAGGCGGTGACGGTGGCGTCGTCGAACGGCACGATGGTGCGTACGTCGACGACCTCCAGGTCCCAGCCCTCCTCGCGGGCGGCCTCGGCGGCCTCCAGGGCGACCGGCACCGCCGGCCCGTACGCCACCAGGGTGGCGTCGCGGCCCGGCCGGCGCACGACAGCCCGGCCGAACGGCGCGGTCCGCGTCGGCAGGTCCGCGTCGGCGCTGGCGAAGTAGAGCTTCTTGGGCTCCATGAAGACCACCGGGTCGGGGTCGTCGATCGCCTCGCGCAGCAGGGAGTACGCGTCGTCGACGGTCGCCGGGGTGACGACCTTGAGGCCCGGGGTGTGCGCGTAGTACGCCTCGGACGAGTCGCAGTGGTGCTCGACCCCGCCGATCCCGCCCGCGTACGGCACCCGGATGACGATGGGCACGCTGAGCGCGCCCCGCGTGCGGTTGCGCAGCTTCGCCACGTGCGAGGCGATCTGCTCGAACGCCGGGTACGCGAACGCGTCGAACTGCATCTCGACGACCGGCCGCAGCCCGGACATGGCCAGGCCGACGGCGAAGCCGACGATGCCGGCCTCGGCGAGCGGGGTGTCGAAGCAGCGGTCCTCGCCGAAGCGGGCCTGGAGGCCGTCGGTGATGCGGAAGACGCCACCGAGCTGCCCGACGTCCTCGCCGAAGACGACGACCTTCTCGTCGGCGGCGAGCGCGTCGGCGAGCGCGGTGTTGAGGGCCTTCGCCATGGTGGTGGCCATCAGGCGGCACCGTCCTCGTCGGTCGCGGCGGCCAGCTCGGCGCGGACCTGCTCGCGCTGCTCGACGAGCTGCGGGGTGGGCTCGGCGTAGACGTGGTCGAACAGGCTCAGCGGGTCGACCGTGGGCTGCTCGTTCATCCGGGTCCGCAGGTCCGCCGCGTACGCCTCGGCCTGCTCGGCGATCTCGGCGACCGCCGCGTCGTCGAGCACCCCGCGGGCGCGCAGGTAGGTCTCGAGGCGGGCGACCGGGTCCCTGTCGCGCCAGGCGTCGACCTCGGCGCCGTCGCGGTAGCGGCTGGCGTCGTCGGCGTTGGTGTGCGGTTCCATCCGGTAGGTGTGCGCCTCCACCAGGAACGGCCCGTTGCCGGCGCGGGCGTGCGCGACCGCGCGGGTCAGCACGGCGAGCACGGCGACCGGGTCGTTGCCGTCGACCTGCTCGCTGGGTACGCCGTAGCCGACGCCCTTGTACGCCAGCGACGGCGCGGCGGTCTGCCGGGACAGCGGGACGCTGATGGCGTACCTGTTGTTCTGCACGAAGTAGACGACCGGCGCTTTGAACACGGCGGCGAAGTTGATGCCCTCGTGGAAGTCGCCCTCGCTGGTCGCGCCGTCGCCGATGAAGGCCAGCGCGACGGTGTCACGCCCCTGGTAGGCCTCACCGTGGGCGAGGCCGGCGGCGTGCACGCACTGGGTCGCGAGGGGGGTGCACTGCGGTGCGGTGCGTACCTGGGTCGGGTCGTAGCCGCAGTGCCAGTCGCCGCGCAGCAGGGTGAGCACCTCGACCGGGTCGATGCCTCGGGCAACCAGCGCCATCGATTCGCGGTAGGTGGGGAACACCCAGTCGGTGTCGCGGACGGCCAGCGTGGCGGCCACCTGGCACGCCTCCTGGCCCCGGGACGACGGGTAGACGGCGAGGCGGCCCTGCTTGGTCAGCGCGGTCGCCTGGGTGTCGAACCGGCGGCCGAGCACCATCCGGCGGTACAGCTCCCGCAGCGCCTCGACGGGCGGCTCCGGGTAGTCGGTGCGGGCCGGCAGCGGCGTGCCGGTCTGATCGAGCAGGCGGACCGGTTCGGCGTCCGGCAGCAGCGGACGCGCCGGGTCGGGCGGGGTGACCGTCCGACGGGCGCGCGGGGATGCCCTGCGGACCGCCTGGGGTGTGGTCGTCACGGCGGGACCTCCTGGGACGTGTGGTGAGCCTATGCTTCCGCCTGACGGATGATTGACTCAAGATCCACGACGAAGGCGGGACGTTTGGCATGCGAGAGGCAGACCGGTGAGCCAGCAGACCGAAGACGAAGCGGGCCGGGCGACCGGAGCGGGACGATCGGCCCGAGCCCTGGACGAGGTCGACCGGCGGATCGTGGACGAACTGGTCCGCGACGGGCGTACGTCGGTGCGCACCCTGGCCGAGCGGATCCACATCTCGCGCACCAACGCGTACGCCCGGGTCGAGCGCCTGGTGCGCGACGGCGTGATCACGGGATTCCGCGCCCAGGTCGCGCCCGAGGCGGCCGGGCTGGGCACCTCGGCGTACATGGCGTTGACGATCGAGCAGAACACCTGGCGGGAGGTGTCGGCCGAGCTGGCCCAGGTGCGCTACGTCGAGCACGTCGCGCTACTCAGCGGCGAGCACGACGTGCTGGCCCTGGTCCGGGCGCCGGACAACGCCGCCCTGCGGGACGTCGTACTCGACCGGGTGCAGCGCATCGCCGGGGTGCTGTCGACACGGTCGTGGCTGGTCTTCGAGGAGTTCGAGGGCACGCAGAGCCCCTGGCAGTAGGTCACCGCTCGGGCGGCGCCTCCAGGCCCTCGCGGTCGGCCAGTTCCAGCAGCGGCTCCAGCGAGTGCCGGTCGCCGTCCAGGCCGGCGTGCGGGTCGCCACGCCCGGCGAACCGGGCCGGCATGGTGAGCACGTCGAAGTCCTCCGGACGGGCGTCGTCCAGCTCCGCCCAGTCCAGCGGCGCCGACACCAGCGCCCGGGGCGTGGGCCGGATCGAGTAGGCCGACGCCATGGTGTGGTCGCGGGACATCTGGTTGTAGTCGACGAAGACCGGCCGGTCCCGCTGATCCCGCCACCAGGTGGTGGTGACCAGCTCGGGCAGTCGACGCTGCATCTCGCGCCCCAGCGCGAGCACCGCCCGGCGGCACTCGCCGAAACTCCACCGTGGCTCGATCGACAGGTACACGTGCAGGCCCCGCCCGCCGGTCGTCTTCGGGTAACCGGTCATGCCCAACTCGGCGAGGAACGCCCGCACCTCCCGGGCCACCGGCACCACCTGCTCGAAGCCGATGCCGGGCAGCGGGTCGAGGTCGATGCGCAACTGGTCGGGGCGCTCCACGTCGCGGGCGGACACCGGCCACGGATGAAATCGCAGGGTGCCCAGGTTGGCCGCCCAGATCACCACGGCCAGCTCGCTCGGCGCGACCTCGTCGGCGGTCCGGCCGCTCGGGAACGTGATGTGCGCGGTGCGCACCCACTCGGGCGCGCCCGCCGGCAACCGTTTCTGGTAGAAGGCATCGCCGCGGTTGGTCTGCCGGGTCGCGATCGTCGCGCCCTCGAAGACGCCGCGCGGCCAGCGTTCCAACATGGTCGGCCGGTCGCGCAGCGCCCGCAGGATGCCGTCGCCGACCGCCAGGAAGTAGCGGACCACGTCCAGCTTGGTCAGCCCACGTTCCGGGAAGTACGGCTTGTCGGGGCTGGAGACACGGACCAGCCGCTCCCCCACCCGGATCTCCTCCGCCGCCGTGGCCACGCCCCCGAGGGTACGACGTGGGGGCGGACCCGGTGGGCTACCGCCCGGTCACCAGCGTGGCGTGCTGCTGCGGCAGCTCCTCGGTCGGGCCGCCGACCGAGGCCGGCTGCGACGTCCCCGGCGGCTCCTCGGCCACGGCGGTCTGCTGCTCCGCCGGCACCGGCTGCGTCGACCGGCGGGCCACGAAGCCCGGCGTCCAGTCCTTCAACCGCAGCGCCGGCCGCTCGACGAGCTTCCACGAGACGAACGCGGCGACGAAGGCGACCGCGAGCGACATCGCGGCGAACGGGACGTACCCCCAGCGGCTCCACCCCAGACTCGCCATCACCTGCTGGCCGACGAACCCGTAGATGTAGATGCCGTACGAGTAGTCGTTCTTGCGGCCCACCCAGTGCAGCTGGCGGGGCATCCGCACCGACAGCCACACCAGCAGGTACGCGAACGCCGGCAACCCGATGACGAAGAAGCCGCCGAAGAGCAGGGACAGCCCCAGGGCCACGGCCGAGCCGATACCCAGCGCGTCGTTGATCGGCACCCGCTCCCGGTAGAGGTCCAGGGTCGCGCCGAACGCGAACAGGAAGCCCAGGTAGACGATGTAGTGGAAGCTCATCACGCCCACCAGGGGCGAGTCGAAGGTCCAGCTCGCCGTGGACGCCGGCCCGCTGAGCCGCCCGGAGCTCACCCAGTCCTGCAGGATGCTCAGGTAGAGCGCGACCGTCAGGAAGAGCACGAACCGGCGGGCGTTGCGCAGCACCGCGGTGATCGCCAGGACGCCCACCACGACGTAGCAGAACATCTCGTACTTGAGCGACCACAGGGCGCCGTTGAAGACGCTGGAATTACTCTTCTCACCCCACGGGGTGCTCTCGCGCAGCAGGTCCCCGATGCCGTACTGGCGCACGCCGGTCCACCAGTTGGCCTGCAGGTAGGCCAGCGGGCCGCCCCGGTCCCAGGCGTTGTCGAAGAAGCCGGCCGTGGTGCCGTGCTCGCGCAGGGCGACCAGCGGGGCGACCACCAACGCGGTGATCAGCAGGCACACCCAGAGGCCGGGGAAGATGCGCAGCGCGCGGTGCCAGGCGTAGCGGATGATGCCGGTACGCCTGGCGCTGCGGGTGATCAGCAGACCGGAGAGCACGAAGAAGCCATACACCGCCATGGTGCCGACGTTGGTCTGCCGGCCGGTCAGGTGGTAGCCGAGGTCGTTGGCACCGAAGCCGAGCGGCTTGGAGTGCGACAACACCACGCCGATCGCGAGGCAGAGCCGGATGAGCCCGATGCCGTTGCTGCGGCCGGAGAGCAGATCGGCGAGCGTGCCACGGGAGCGGACGAGGGCGGGGGTAGTCATGCGGTCAGGACCTCTCGACCATCAGGCGGGCACCTCGGCGCCGGCGTGCTCCCACAAGTGCTTCATTTCGGTGTGCAGATCATCGCTCGGCGACCAGCCGAGCACCTCGGCGGCGAGCCCGACGTCCAGCCGCTGCCAGCTCGTCTCGGCCGGGCCGGTGTGCTCGGCCTCGACCAGATCGGTCGGCACCCCACTGACGTCGATGAGGAGCTGGACCATATCACGGGCGCTGGCGGCGACTCCGCGACCGATGTTGATCACGTGACCGGCCGCTGCGGGCCGGGTCGTGGCCAGCAGTACGGCGGCGACCACGTCGCTCAAACCCACGAAGTCCCGCCGCGAGCCCAGCGGGGCCAGCTCCAGCCGGGCCCGCTCGCCGGCGCGCTGGGCGTCGCGCAGCCGACCCGCGACCACGCCGAGCAGGCTGTGCCCGGGCTGGCCGGCGCCGATCACGTTGCCGACCCGCAGCGTGACGCCCTCGATCAGGCCTGCCCGGTGGGCCTCGGCGACCGCCGTGGTGCAGCGCAGCTTGAACTCGCCGTACGCCATCACCGGCGCGGGTCGCAGCCCTTCGGGCATCGACTCCTCGACCGGCACCAGCCCGTACTCGTGCACGCTGCCCAACTGGACCACCCGGACCCGTCCGGGCAGCCGGCCGGCGGCCTCGATCAGCCGCTCGACCAGGGTCACGTTGACGGCGAGCATCTGCGCGTCGTTGAGCCCCCACATCCCGCCCGCGGAGTTGACCACCACGTCCGGTTCGAGGTCGCGCAGCAGCGCGGTGATCTCGTCCACGTCGGCGGCCGCCAGGTCCAGGGCGCGCACGTCGACACCCGGCCCGATCTCGCGCGGCGTACGGGCCACGGCGATGACGGTGTGCCCCGCGTCGGCCAGCGCCCGGCAGATCGGGCGGCCCAGGAAACCGGTGCCGCCGAGCACCACCACCCGCCGCCGGGCGGCCTCCGGCGTCGGCTTCCGCTGCTCGATGATCATGGCGCCTCCCTGGCTGTGGTCGCTCAACGGCCCGGCCCGAACGCGTGCCGCGACAGGCTCTTCACACCGGTCATCCGGCCGGCGAGGACGGCCGTCGGCAGCAGCGTGATGGCGTGCAGCCGGGACGACATGTAGCGACGGGCCGCCCGTGCCGCCCGAGGCCAGCCCTGCTCGTCCATCCGCCGGGCGACCTGCACGAAGTACGCCCGCGCCTCGGTGAACCGGGTGCCGGTGATCGCGTCGGCGGCGGACTTGCTCACCGCGTGCCGCCGGTACTGGAAGCACAGGGTGGTGTCGATGGCCATCTGCTCGCCGCGTTGGATCAGGTCGATCACCAGTGCGAGGTCCTGGATGACCTGGAACTCCTCGCGGAAGTCGACAGCCTTCAGGGCGTCCGTCCGCCAGCAGATCGACGGGAAGTAGAACCAGCAGCCGCGCAGCAGGCTGGCCGCCAGGTCCTCGCCACCCATCAGCGTCCGGGACTCCACGCGCGGGGCGTAGAGGCGACGCTTCGCCTCGTCGACGATGGTGTTGACCACGGTGCCCTCGGCGTCGATGATCTCGACCCCCGGCTGCACCATCCCGACGCCCGGGTACTGCTCGATCACCGATCGCACGGTCGCGACGTAGTTGGGGTGCATGATGTCGTCCGTGCCCATCATCACCAGGTACTCGTGCTCGGCGAGGCCGACGCACTTGCGGTAGTTGCCGGTGATGCCGAGGTTGCGCTCGTTGCGCTGGTAGCGGACCCGCTCGTCGGTGATCTGCGCGAACCACTCCGGCACGCCCGGCTCGGTGCCGTCGTCGACCACCGTCAGACGCCAGCCCGGATCACTCTGTGCCATCACGCTGCGCACCGCCGCCTGCATGAGCGGCACACTCCCGTAGTACGGCAACATGATGTCGACAATCATCGGTTCCCCGGGCCTTACTCTGCGTGGTGGATGTGCGCGACGGGCGCGGGCCACATTATCAGGCATGGCGTCCGAATCCAGTACCGGCGATCCGGCCCCGGGGCTCGCCGCGCCACCACCGGCGGTGACCGGACGACGGGTCCTCCGGCGACCACGCCGACGGCTATCATCGTCGCGCCCACTCCCCGCTCGCCCCGATCGGACGCCGATGCCAGACCGCGCCGTCACCACGGACGCGCCTCCCGCGCCTACCGACGCGGGGCCGCCCCCGCCCGCCACCGGGTCGGAGGAACGGCGACTCCCCCTCGCCCGCCGACTCGTGCTCAGTGTCTGGTTCTGGCCCACGGCGTTCGCGGCCCTCGCGGTCGGCTGGCGTCTCGGCAGCCCGGAGATGTGGCACGACGAGCTGGTCACCGTCGACGTGGCGACCCGCTCGACCGGGCAGATCCTGGGGATGCTGGCGAACGTCGACGCCGTGCACGGGGCCTACTACCTCTTCATGCACGTCTGGACGAGCCTGTTCGGCACCGGCCCGGCCGTCGTACGGCTGCCGTCGGCGCTGGCGATGGTCCTGGCGACCACGTGCGTAGCGCTGGTCGGACGCCGGATCTTCGACCGGACGGCGGGTGTCGCCGCCGGGTTCGTCTTCGCCCTCGTGCCCACCGTCACCCGCTTCGGGCAGGAGACCCGGTCGTACGCCTTCGTGGTTCTCGCCGCGGCGGCGGCCACGCTGTTCCTGCTGCGGGCGCTGGAGCGCCCGGGATGGCTGCGCTGGATCGCGTACGCGCTCGCCGTGGCGGGCATCGGCCTGGTGAACGTGGTGGCGCTCACGCTGCTGCTCGGGCACGGGGTGGCCGTCCTCATCCACTCCTGGCGGGAGCGCCGCTGGTGGTCGCTGGCCTGGTTCGCGCTCGCCACCGCCGCCGGGGTGGGCATCGCCGCCCCGGTGATCCTGCGCGGTATGAAGCAGGCGGGACGGCAGATCAGCTGGATCCCGGACAGCGCGCCGTGGACGGTCTGGGAACAGGTCTTCGGCTCGGTGCTGCTCGCCGCCGCGATCACCGCGCTGGCCGTGGTCGGGGTGCTGACCCACCTGCGCCGCGACGCGGCCGCCCGGACGGCCGCCGCCGCGGTGATCGCCGCGCTGCCGCTGCCGGTGATCCTGGTGGCCTCCACCGGCGACATCAACTACTTCTTCTCCAAGTACCTGCTCTTCCTGGTGCCGGCATGGGCGGTGCTCGCCGGCGGTGCCGTCGCCGCGTTGCGCCGCGCGCCACTGGTCGCGGTGGGGGTGGTGGCGCTGGCCGCCCTCAGCGTGCCCGGTCAGCTCGCGCTGCGCGGCGAGTACTCGCACGGCTGGTACACGTACCCACAGAAGCGCGCGTTCGCGCCGCTGTCCTACTCGCAGGCGGCGCGGGTCATCGAGGCCGGCTACCAGCCCGGTGACGGCCTGGTCGCGGGTGGACCGTGGTGGTGGATGCACGAGCCCGGGGTGCGCTACTACCTCCCCGCCGACATCTCGCCGCGCAACGTCTTCCAGCAGCGGTCGGCCGCCCAGCGCGACGAGTTGTTCGGCGCGGACTGCCCCACGCCGGCCCGCTGTCTGCGGGACGAGCCGCGGGTGTGGGTGCTGCTGCCCACCGTCACCGACGCGCCGCTGACCGGCCTGCCGAAGAAGCAGGCCGCCGCGCTCGCCGAGCGGTACGAGGTGGTCCGCGTCACGCACGTGACCGGGCTGACCGTGGCCCTGCTGCAACGGCGCGGCTGAGTCGACGCCCGACCCGGCGCGGCACGGTTACCCCGTGCCGCGCCCGGGTAGGGGGTCGGCATGGCGGAACTGGCGACGCTCTGGATCATCCGGCACGGGGAGAGCACCGCGAACGTGGCGGCCACCCGGGCCGAGGAGACCGGCGCGGACGTGATCGCGCTGAGCCACCGCGACGCCGACGTACCGCTCTCGGACACCGGCGAGGAGCAGGCGCGGGCGACCGGACGCTGGCTCGCGGGTCTGCCCGAGGACCGACGGCCGGACGTCGCGGTGGTGTCGCCGTACCTGCGGGCGGTGTCCACGGCCGAGCTGGCGCTGCACGGCACCGGAGTGCCGGTGAGCCGCGACGAGCGGCTGCGGGACCGGGAGCTGGGCATCCTGGACGGACTGACCGGGCACGGGGTGCGCCGCCGTTTTCCCGACGAGGCGGAGCGCCGTGACCGGCTGGGCAAGTTCTACTACCGGCCGCCCGGCGGTGAGGCCTGGACCGACGTGGCGCTGCGCCTGCGGACGCTCCTCGGTGACCTGCGCCGCGACCACGAGGGCCAGCGGGTCCTGCTGTTCGGCCACGACGCGCTGGTCTTCCTGCTGCGCTACCTCATCGAGGGGTTGACCGAGCCGGAGCTGATGGCGTTGACCCGCGAACACGTCATCGCCAACTGCTCGGTCACCGACTGGTCGGCCGACGGGCAGGGCCGGCTGCGGCTGGGCGGTTTCAACGAGGTCGGCCACCTGCACCGGCAGGGCGCCGAGGCGACCAGGGAGGACGAGATCCATGCCGAACCGGTCTGAGGTGCAGGTGATCACGCCGGCGTTGCTGCGGGACTGGGCGCTGCCGGTGCCGGCCGGGGGCAAGGAGAGCCGGGGCACCGTACTGGTGATCGGCGGCTCCCGCTTCACCCCCGGGGCGGTCCTGCTCGCCGGGGTGGCCGCGCTGCGCGCCGGCGCCGGGGTGCTGCAGCTCGCCCTCGCCGAGTCGACCGCCGCGACGCTGAGCATCCAGGTGCCCGAGGCACTGGTGGTGGGGCTGCCGGAGACGTCCGACGGCGCGGTCGCCGCCGACCGGGCCGGCCAGCTCGGCGAGTTGGTCACCGCGGCCGACGTGGTGGCCCTGGGTCCGGGGTTGACCGGCATCGACGAGACCGGCCGACTGCTCGACCTCGTCCTGGAAGCGGCCGGGCCGCACACCCCGCTGGTCCTGGACGCGTACGCGCTGGGCGCGCTCAGCCACGAGCCGAAGCTGCTGGTCGGCTCCGGTCGCCCGGTGGTGCTCACCCCCAACGTCACCGAGGCCGGCCACCTGCTGGGCCGTGACCCCGGTGACGACCTGAGCGCGGAGGCCGCCGAACTGGCGCACCGGTACGACGCCGTGGTCTCGCTCTACGGGCACGTGGCCGCCCCGGACGGGCGCGGGTGGCGGGAGGAGAGCGGCGACGCCGGCCTCGGGACGTCCGGCAGCGGGGACGTGCTCGCGGGCCTGCTGGCCGGGCTGCTGTCCCGGGGCGCCGACCCGGCGCAGGCCGCCTGTTGGGGTGCGTTCGCGCACGCCGTGAGCGGCCAGCGGTTGATTCCCCGGTACGGGCGGATCGGTTTCCTGGCGCGGGAACTGCTCGACGAGATCCCGCGCACCCTGGCCACCGTCTGACCAGGCGATGTGAGCCGGATTCGGCTGTTTCGCCACTCCGGCTCGGGGTACCGGATCGACACCAGCCGAGCTACCGACCAAGGGGGCACACCGGTGTCGACCGATGCCATCGTCCTGCTCAAAGAGGACCACAAGGAGATGCGCCGTCTGTTCAAGGCCTTCCAGGACGCCGAGGAGGGGCCGGCGGCCCAGCGGCAGAAGCTGGTCAACCAGATCCTGGAAGCCCTGACGGTGCACACCTACCTGGAGAACGAGGTGATGTACCCCGAGGTCCGTCGGCTCCTGCCCGACCTCGAGGACGACATCCTCGAGTCGTACGAGGAGCACCACGTGGCTGACGTGCTCTGCGCCGAACTGGCCAGCATGGACGCCGACGACGAGCGCTTCGTCGCCAAGACGACGGTGCTGATCGAGAACGTCACGCACCACGTGGAGGAGGAAGAGCAGGAGTGGTTCCCCAAGGTCCGCGAGGCGTTGGGCCGTAAGCAGCTCCAGGAGATCGGCGAGAAGATGATCGCGTTGCGCGCGGACGCGCCGCGTACCCCCACCCAGCCCAAGGCGATCAAGAAGGCGCTCGACGCGGTGACCGCCTGAGGCGGGGCGTACGCACCGAGAGGGCCCGGCACATCGCCGGGCCCTTCGTCGGTTCCGGGGGTCAGTCGCCCGAGCCCGGCTCGGCCATCCGGCGGTGCTGCTCGGACTTGAGCTTGTCCGGGATGATCTTCCCGGCGGCCGTCTGCACCTTGTTGATCAGCGAACCCGCCGTGACGGTCTGGTCACCCTTCATCATCGCCGCGAAGCCCTGCGCCGCGACCTCGGCCGGGTCGTCCTTCTTGCCGGAACCCACCCGGGTGTCCCGCATCTCGGCCCGGTCGAAGAAGGCCGTGTCGGTCGGCCCGGGCATGAGCGCGGTCACCGTGACGCCGGTGTCCTTCAGCTCGTTGCGCAGCGCCTCGGCGAAGGACTGTACGAACGACTTCGACGCGTTGTAGACCGCCTGGAACGGGCCCGGCATCGTCGAGGCGATGGACGAGGTGAACAGCACCCGGCCCGCGCCCCGCTCGACCATGCCCGGCAGCAGCCGCTTGGCCAGGTGCACCGTCGAGCGTACGTTGAGGTCGACGATCTCCAGCTCGTCGCGCAGGTCGGTACCGCCGACGAACGCGCCGCCGGCGCCCCGGCCGGCGTTGAGCGCCAGCGCGTCCAGGGGGCGCCCGGTAGCGGCGACGGCGCTGGCCAGTTCCTCGACGCCCTGCTCGGTGGAGAGGTCGACGCGTACCGGATGGATCTCGGCGCCGCCGTCGCGGCGCAGCTTGTCGGCGGCCGCGGTGATGCCGTCGTCCTCGGCGGCGACGACCAGGTCGAAGCCGTGCGCGGCGAACTGCCCGGCCAGCTCGTAACCGATTCCGCTGGACGCCCCGGTCACCAGTGCGAACGGCCGGCCGGTGGTCGGTGTGGTCATGGGAGTCGACTCCTCTCGTGGACGGGACCATCGCGCCCGTGCCGGCGCGACGCCCCCTGATCCCATGCCCGGGTGGGGTCGGTTCAACCACCCGTCGGGAGGTCGGCCGGGCCGGCCGGGGCCGGCCCGGTAGGATCGGCGCGGGCCGTTACTGGCGCGTTGGGATGGAGAACCATCGGGGAGCGGCCCCGTCACGAGGACGTTTGCCGAGCGCCTGGGCCTTCCGCACGTTCGTAGGAGGTCGCATGTCGCGCAACGCCGAGTCCACCGCATTCCGGAGCGCCCTCGAGGTGATCCGGGCTGTCGAGCCGCGGGTGGCCGACGCCATCGGCGCCGAGCTGACCGACCAGCGGGAGTCGCTCAAGCTCATCGCCAGCGAGAACTACGCCTCCCCGGCGACGTTGCTGGCCATGGGCAACTGGTTCAGCGACAAGTACGCCGAGGGCACCGTCGGCCGCCGCTTCTACGCCGGCTGCCAGAACGTCGACACCGTCGAGGCGCTCGCCGCCGAGCACGCCCGCGAGCTGTTCGGGGCAGCGCACGCGTACGTGCAGCCGCACTCTGGCATCGACGCCAACCTGGTCGCCTTCTGGGCGATCCTGGCCGACCGGGTGGAGTCCCCCGCCCTGCGCAAGGCCCAGGTACGCCAGGTCAACGACCTCACCGAGGCGGACTGGTTCGCGCTGCGCCGCGAGCTGGGCAACCAGCGGATGCTCGGTATGTCGCTGGACGCCGGCGGCCACCTCACCCACGGCTTCCGGCCGAACATCTCCGGCAAGATGTTCGACCAGCGCAGCTACGGCACCGACCCGGAGACCGGCCTGATCGACTACGACCGGGTGGCCGAGGCGGCCCGTGAGTTCAAGCCGCTGATCCTGGTGGGCGGCTACTCGGCGTACCCCCGGAAGGTGAACTTCCGGATCCTGCGGGAGATCGCCGACTCGGTCGGCGCGACCTTCATGGTCGACATGGCCCACTTCGCCGGCCTGGTGGCCGGCAAGGTGTTCACCGGCGACTTCGACCCGGTACCGCACGCGCACATCGTCACCACCACCACCCACAAGTCGCTGCGCGGCCCGCGCGGCGGCATGGTGCTCTGCCAGCCGGAGCTGGCCGACCAGGTGGACCGGGGCTGCCCGATGGTGCTCGGCGGTCCGCTGCCGCACGTGATGGCCGCCAAGGCGGTCGCCCTGGCCGAGGCCCGCCGCCCCGAGTTCGCCGACTACGCCCAGCGGATCGTGGACAACTCGCAGGCCCTCGCCGAAGGGCTGCTGCGGCGGGGCGCGAAGCTCGTCACCGGCGGCACCGACAACCACCTCGTGCTGATCGACGTGTCCGGGTACGGGCTCACCGGTCGGCAGGCCGAGCAGGCCCTGCTCGACTCGGGCATCGTCACCAACCGCAACTCGGTGCCGCAGGACCCGAACGGCGCCTGGTACACCTCCGGCATCCGGATCGGCACCCCGGCGCTGACCACCCGTGGGCTGGGCACCGCCGAGATGGACCAGACGGCCGAGCTGATCCACACCGTGCTGACCCAGACCACGGCCGGCGCGAACGCCGACGGCACCCCGTCGAAGGCGAAGTACACGCTCGACGCCGACCTGGCCGACAAGATCTCCCGCCAGGCCGCCGACCTGCTGGCCCCGCACCCGCTCTACCCCGCCGTCGACCTGACCTGACCGGTCGCCCGCGCGTAGGTTCGCGTCGATCATGGAGTTGTGGTGCCCGGTTCGGGGCGGGTGGCGACAGTTGTCCACCACCACAACTTCATGATCGACGCGGATGGGGGGCGGGGTTAGTTCAGGGGGCGTTTGAGGTGGTAGCGGTGGACCTCGGTGCTGCCCTGGACGTTGTTGACGTCCTCGGCCGCCGACACCAGCTCCCAGCCCTCGCGGCCGGCGCGGTTGAGGTGCGCGATGGCCGTGTCGCCGTAGGCGGTGATGTCCTTACGGGACCCGTCCGGGCCGTACCAGACGAACGAGACGGTGAAATTGCGACCCTGTCCCTGATAGCGACGAACGAGCAGGGCGTACTCCCAGGCAACCATGCGGCCCATTATGACCGTCCATCCAGGAGCACGTCGCGGACGAGGGCGGCGAGTCGATCCAACCCGACGTCGATCTGCTCCGGCGTCACCGCGCTGACCGACAGCCGCAGCGCGCGCACCGGCGCGGTGTCGTCGTAGAAGTGCGCCATCGGCGTCCACAGCACGCCGTAGTCCCGCCCCGAGATGTCCAGCAACACGTCGTCGACGACGAACGGCACGGTCACCACCACGAAGAACCCGCCGGCCGGCACCGTCCAGCGCACCTGCGGCCGGTCCGCGAAACGCCGGGCCAGGCCGGCCACCAGGTGGCGCAGGTTGCGGGCGTACGCGGCCCGCTCCCGGGTGTTCGCCGGCACCAGGCTGCACCCGTGCTCCAACAGCCGCCCACCGATCACCGCCTGCGCGAGCGGTGAGGTGTTCACGGTGACCATGCTCTTGATCATGGCGAGCTGGTCGGCGAGCGGCCCGACCCGGCCGTCCGGGCCGGCCACCCGCTGGTCGGCGACCACGTAGCCGACCCGCGCCCCGGGCAGCACCGTCTTGGCGAAGGAGCCGAGGTAGACCACCCGCCGATCGGTGTCCAGCGCCTTCAGGGTGGGCGGACGCGGCCCGTCGGCGACGGCGAACAGCCCGTACGGGTTGTCCTCCAGCAGCAGCAGGTCCTCCTCGGCGGCCAGCGCCAGCAGCCGCTGCCGGTCGGGCACGTCGATGCTGGCCCCGGACGGGTTGGCGAAGTCCGGCATCACGTAGCAGGCACGGGGCCGCAGGCCCGCCTCCCGGGCCCGGTGGACCTGGGCCCGCAGGTCCGCGAGGTCCACTCCGGAGGGTCCGTCGGCGACCGGCCACACCGGCAGGTCCACCAGTCGGGCTGCACCGGTCAGCCCGACGTAGGTCGGCGCGACCGCCAGCAGCACGTCCGTCGGGCCGGTCCGCAACGCCCGCAGCACCAGGAACATGGCCTCCTGGCAGCCGACGGTCACCACCACGGCCTCCGGGTCGACCGTGATCCCCTCGTCGAGGGCGAGGTTGCGGGCGACGAGGTGGTGCACGATGCCCTTGGTCCGGCCGTACTGCAACAGCAGCCGGCGCGCCTGCTCGGGCGAGTGCCCCCGCTCGTCGACGAGGTGCCGGTGGAACGTGTCCAGGTGCCGGTGCACCGCGGCGACGTCCAGGAACTCCTCGTACGGGCGGCCGGCGGCGAGCGACACCGCCTCCGGATACCGTTCGGAAACCTCGTTGAGGAAGTTCATCGAGGTCAGCGCCGGGTCACCGAGCGCGGGGTGCAGATCGGCGACGGCGAGGTCGGCCGGTTCGGTGCCGTCCACCGGCTCAGTCCGTCCGCAGGGTCCGCAGCCCGGCCGCCGCGGCCGGGTCGGCGCAGCCCGCGAGGGTGAGCGCGTCCCGCACCTCGGCGGCGAGCAGCGCCAACGCCTCCTGCGCGCCGCACCGCCCCCCGACGGCCAACGCCCAGAGCAGTGGCCGGCCGACCAGGACGCCCGCCGCGCCCAGTGCCAGCGCCCGCAGCACGTCGGTGCCGCCCCGGATGCCGCTGTCCAGCAGCACCTGACACCCGTCGCCGACCGCGTCGACGACCTCCGGCAACATGGTGACGCTGGCCGGGGCGCCGTCCAACTGCCGGCCTCCGTGATTCGACACCACCACCGCGTCCGCACCGATCCGGACCGCCTCGACCGCGTCACGGGGGTCCAGCACCCCCTTGACGACCAGCGGCAGGTCGACGTGCTCGCGCAGCCACGCCAGGTCCGCCCAGCGCAGGGCCGACTCGAACGAGGCGTCGGTGTGCGCGGCGATCGCCGATTCACCGGGGACGCCGGTGTGGGCGAGGGTGTCCCGGCCGTACGGCAGGTTCGCGGCGACCACGTCGACCGGCAGCCGGAACGCGTTGCGCAGGTCGCGGGGGCGTCGGCCGAGCACCGGGACGTCCACGGTGACGACCAGGGCACGGCAGCCCGCCGTCACGATCCGGGCCAGCAGATCGCGGACCAGAGCCCGCTCGCGCAGCCAGTAGAGCTGGAACCAGACGTGGGCGCCGGTCGCGGTGATCTGTTCGATCGGCGTGCTGCTCAGCGTGCTCGCCACGAACGGCACGCCGGCCGCGCCGGCCGCCGCCGCGAGGCCGGCCTCGCCGTCCGGGTGCACGAGCCGCTGGTAGGCCATCGGCGCCACCCCGACCGGCAGCGCGTACGACTCACCGAGCAGCCGTGCGCCGGTGTCCACCACATCCGGGCCGCGCAGCACCCGGGGCAGCACGGCGACCCGGTCCAGCGCGGTCCGGTTGGCGGCGAGGGTCACCTCGGCCGCGCCACCGCCCGCGACGTAGTCCCACACGTCCGGGGCCAGCACCTCCCGCGCCCGTTCCCCGTACTCGGCGAACGTCACCGGCCGGTCGGCCAGCACCCGCTCAACCACCGCGGACCGCCGTGCCCTCCGGTCCGACCGGCGTCGCCTCCCGATCCGTTGGCAGCCCGAAGCGGTCCCGCAGGAACGCGGCGGCGCTGTCCTGTGCGCGCCGGCCGTCGGTGAACACGCCGGGCATGGCGAAGAACCCGTGGATCATGCCCGGGTAGTGGTCGACGCGGGCGGGCACCCCGGCGGCGCTGAGTCGCTCGGCGTAGCGCTGACCCTCGGCGCAGAGCGGATCCAGCTCGGCGGTGATCACCAGGGCCGCCGGCAGGCCGGACAGGTCGTCGGCGCGCAGCGGCGACGCCAGCGGGTCCCGCGCCTGCGCCTCGTCGGTGAGGTAGTGCGTGCGGTACCAGGCCACCGAGTGACGGTTGAACAGGGTCGGGTCGTCGTCGACCGGGCCGGACGGCTCGCCGCCGATGTCGGTGTTCGGGTAGACCAGCAGTTGCCCGGCGAGCGTCGGCCCGTCCGCCCGGCAGAGCAGGCTCACCGCGGCGGCGAGGTTCCCACCCGCGCTGTCCCCGCCCACCGCCAGCCGCGACGGGTCCACACCGAACCGGTCGGCGTTCTCGGCGATCCAGACGGTCGCGGCGTGGCAGTCGTGCACGGCGGCCGGGAAGGGGTGCTCCGGGGCGAGCCGGTAGCCGACGGTCACCACCTGGCAGGGCACCGCGTTGGCCAGTCGACGGCAGATCCCGTCGGCGGTGTCGATGCTGCCGAGGGTCCAGCCGCCGCCGAAGAAGTACAGCAGGGTGGGCAGCGGACCCGACCCGGCCGGCCGGTACACCCGGATGGGCAGGTCACCGTCCGGACCGGGGACGTGCTCGTCGCGTACCTCGGCGACCTGCTCGACCGCGCCGCCGCCGGCGCGGATCGCGGCCAGGTCGGCGGCGCGCGCCTCGGCGAGGGTCTGCGTGTACAGCGGCGGTGTGCCCGCCGCGGCGCGGGCGGCGCGGTAGGCCGCCACCTCCGGGTGCAGGGCCATGCTGATCTCCTATCCGCCGGTGCTGACCAGCAACTTGTCGATGCCGCGCAGGAAGAGGCTGCCGCTGTACGTCGGGGTCTCGGTGACCGTGAGCTGGGGGAACCGGACGAACAGGCGGGGCAGCGCGAGGCGTCCCTCCAGCCGGGACACCGCCGCGCCCAGGCAGAAGTGCAGGCCCACCCCGAAGGCCAGGGACGACGGGCCGGTACGGGTGGGGTCGAAGACGTCCGGGTCGGGGAACCGCGCCGGGTCCCGGTTGGCCGCGCCGATGATGATGAGCACGTTGTCGCCCTCGGCGACCGGCACCCCGGCCAGCGCGGTGTCCTCCGGCGCCGCCCGGGCGAGGAAGTGCACCGGGCTCTGCAGGCGCAGCACCTCGTCGACGCACCCGACGGCGAGGGCGTCGTCGGTGGGCAGCGCCGCGACCGCGCCCGGGTGGGCCAGCAGCAGCGGCAGGCCGTTGCTGAACATGTAGACGGTGGTGACGAAGCTGGCGTTGAAGAGAACGATCAGATTGCTGATCAGCTCCTCCTCGGTCAGCTCCACCTCGCCCGCGCCGACCGCCTCGACCAGGGCGCTGATCAGGTCCTCGCCGGGCGTACGACGGCGGTGGGCCAGCAGCTCCCGGTAGAACACCCGCAGCTCCTGAGCGGCGGTGTTCGCGGCGGCGAGGCGCTGCGGGGTCTTCCCGGCGACGTCCAGGAACTCGTCGATGCGCTCCACCCGCTCCCGGTACCAGGGCAACTCCCCCGCCGGGATGCCGATGAACTCGGCCATCACCAGCGCCGGAATGGGGTACGCGAAGTCGGCCACGAAGTCGACGACGCTGTCACCGGCGTCCGCCATCTTGTCCAGCAGCTCGTCGACCACACGCAGGATCACCGGCTCCAGGGCCCCGAGCCGGCGCGGGGTGAAGGTACGCGAGAAGACGTGGCGCATCCGGGTGTGGTCGGGCGGGTTGATGAACATCATCGAGGTCTGGAAGGTGCGCAGGATCTCGTGCTCCTCCCAGCCGGGCGGCGGCTGTTTGGTCCACCGTGGATCGCGCAGCATCTGATCGATCAGGTCGTAGCCGACCGCCACCGCCGCCACGGTGCGGTGCTCGGCACGCGGCGGCACCGCGCTGACCGGCCCGAGCCGGTGCAGGCGGGCATACCACGGGTACGGATTCTGCCGGCCCTCTTCGCTGTAGAGGCCGGTGAGCAGGTCCTGCACCGTCACGACGTACTCCTCCCCAGGATGTCGGTGCTCCGGGGGCGGCGGGGTGGCCCGCCGCCCCCGGCGGTGTCACAGGCCGAGCAGCCGTAACGGCACGGCGTCGGCCATCGCCTTGTTGCCGGCGTCGTTCGGGTGGATGTGGTCCCCCGAGTCGTACGCGGGCAGCAACTGGCTGGGCCTGGCCGGGTCCCGCAGCACCCGGTCGAAGTCGAGCAGCCCGTCGAACTCCCGGCTGCCGCGCAGGTACGCGTTCACGGCCTGCCGGGTGGCCTCCTTCTCCGGCGTCCACACACCCGGCGCGCCGTGCCCCTCGTACGGCGTGAGGGTGGCCACCAGGCTGGTCAGCCCGCGCTGCTGGAGCTGCTGGTTGATCTGCCGCAGGGTCGCGATGATGGCCTCGGACGAGTCGTTGGACATCCAGATGTCGTTGATGCCCAGGTGGGTGACGACGGTCCGCACCCCGGTCTGGGGGAAGACGTCCTCGTTGAGGCGGGCCGCCGCGTTCGGGCCGAGCTGGAAGTAGCCGGGGTAGTCGCCGGCACCCGGCTCGGTGCCCTCGTGGTTGAGGCGGTTGCCGGCCAGGCTCAGGTTGAGCACGCCCGGGGTGCGCTTGTCGGGCCGGTCGGCGAGCAGCCGGTCGGCGAGCAGGTCGGGCCAGCGCCGATTGGCGTTGACGGTGCTGCCGTTGCCGTCGCCGATGGAGTCGCCGAGCACCACCAGCGCGCCGGGGGTGCCCTTGCGCTGCACGTCGACGCCGGACAGGAAGAACCAGCAGCAGTTCGGTCGGATGGTGAAACCGGCGCCGTCCGCCGCCCCGGTGAGGTCGCCCGCGCCGATGAAGTTCGTCTGCTGGGACTGCCCGTGGAAGGTGGTCGGCCCGGTCGGCGTCGGGAAGTGCAGGGTGATCACCAGGTCGCTGTCGTCCGCGACGGCGAAGCTCAGCGGATCGCTGAGCAGCTCGGCGCCCCGGTTCATGGTCGCCGAGGCCGCGCCGGTGAAGGTCAGCGGGCGCAGCGAGGCCGGGTCGATGTCGGAGACGTCGTCGGCGGTCGCCGTGTTCGGCCGGGCCACGGTGGCGCGTCCCACCCGGACCGCCTGCTCGCCGTAGAGGTTGCTCAGCCGTACCCGCAGCGCCGGGCCACCCACCGAGACGTGCACGACCATCCGGACGCTCTGGTCGTTCAGGCCGGTGTTGGTCAGGCCGACCGAGTTGCCCCGGGTGACCGCCGCGGCCCAACTGCCCGCCCACTCGCCCCGGTCCGGGCGGCCGGCGACGGTGGCCGATCCGCCGGCGGTGGCGACGACGGCGGGTGTTGCGGTGACCAGTAACGCCGCGAGGGCGGTGACGACATGCCATCTCTTCGGGGTCGACATTGAACCTCCATCGTGTGGCAGCCCAGGGCCGTCCGCTGACGGCTCCCGCTGGACGATGGTCCAGAAACCTAGCCGCCGCCGATGACGGGCGTCAATCAACTGATCGACGCGATCAAATGTCCGCCGGGCCTGCGGTTTCGCCCTTCGGCCCGGTCCCGCCGCGCCCACGCGGGCCTAGGCTCGCAGGCGGCGGCGGTGCGGTCGCCGACTGCGCGCCCACCGCCCGCGACGTCGCCGGGAAACCGACCCGGAGACCGCCGCTTTCCTGCGATGGGGGTTTGCCGGATGACTGACGGACCCGGGCATGCGACCTATGTGGACAGGGCACTGGACCTGTTCGCCGAGTTCGGCGATCGGGAGGCGCTGGTCGGCGGTGGTCACCGCCTGACCTACACCGAGGCCGCCGCGCGGGTCCGCGCGATGGCCGCGACGCTGACTCGGCACGGCGTACGACCCGGCGCGGCGGTGCTGGTCACCATGGCCAACGCCGTGGAGGGTCCGCTGCTCCAGCTCGCGCTGCACCTGCTCGGCTGCCGGACGATGTGGGTCGCCCCGGTGACCGCCCGCCGGGAGGTCGACGAGTTCGTCCGGCTGGCCCGCCCCGACGCCCTGGTCTACGACGCCCGCGACCCGGCCAGCCTGGGACCGGAGCTGGCCGCCGCGCTGCCCGGCGTACCGGTGCTCTGCCTGGGCCCCGGCGGCGCCGGCCCGGACCTCACGGCGGACCCGGCGGGCGCGGTGCCGCTGCCGGCGACGGTCCCCGCCCCGGAGTCGTTCCTACAGACCAGCGGCACCACCGGAGCGCCGAAGCTGGTGCACCACACCGAGAGCTTCTACGCCCAGATCCTCACCCTCGCGGCCGACTTCCGTGCCGCCGGGTTTCCGCTGCTGCGGCACCTGTCGCACTCGCCCATGTGGCTGGCCAGCGGCCAGATCACCACCCTGTTCAACCTGTTCACCGGCGGCGTGCTGTTCCTGCGCGACGACTGGGACCCGACGGCGTTCGTGGCCACCGTGCAGCGGGAGCGGATCAACTCCACCTTCGTGACCCCGCCGATGCTCTACGAGTTGCTGGACCATCCGGCGCTGGTGGGCGCCGACTTCTCGGCCATGTTCATGTTCAACGTGGGCGCCGGGCCTGCCGCGCCCGCCCGGCTGCGCCAGGCCATCGCGCGGTTCGGCCCGGTGCTGCGCATCGTGTACGGCCTCAGCGAGGCCGTCGTGATCACCGCGCTGCCCGGGCTGACCGACGACCCGGAGCACCCGGAGCGGCTGCGCTCCTGCGGGCGGCCCTACGGCGACGTACGGATCGAGATCCGGGACGACGACGGCGTGGTGCTCCCGCCGGGCCACGACGGCGAGGTGTGGGTGCGGAGCCGGCTGAGCTTCGCCGGCTACCACGGGCAGCCCGAGCTGACCGCGCAGACGCTCGTCGACGGCTGGGTCCGTACCCGCGACATCGGCCACCTCGACGAGGACGGCTACCTCTACCTGGTCGACCGGGCGCACGACATGATCGTCACGCACCGACGGAACTGGGCGATCTTCTGCCGCCCCATCGAGGACGTGCTGGCCGGGCACCCGCAGGTACGGGCGGCCGCCGTGATCGGCGTGCCGGACGACGAGGTCGGCGAGGCCCCGTACGCGTACGTGGTGCCCGCGCCGGACGCGACGGTCACCGCGGCGGAGCTGATCGACCTGGTGACCGCCGAGCTGAACGAGATGTGGGCGCCGGTCGGGGTGGAGTTCGTCGACCGGTTGCCGGTGACCCGGTCGGTCAAGGTCGACAAGCGGGCGTTGCGCGCCGGGTACGCGGCGCGGCGGGCGGCGGCGGTCGGGGCGTGAACCCCCGCCGGCAGTTGGTCGTCCTGGTCGGTGCGGACCTGATCTCCAACCTGGGCACCCGCATCTCGGTGGTGACCATCCCCTGGCTGGTGCTGGTCACCACCGGCAGCCCGACCAAGATGGGTCTGGTCGCGTTCGCCGAGACCCTGCCGTACCTGCTGTCCAGTGCCCTCGGCACGCCCTGGGCGGACCGGATCGGCCTGCGTCGGACGTCGATCCTCTGCGACGCGGGCAGCGCGCTGGCGATGGTCGTCGTCGCGCTCACCCCGTGGCTGGGCTTCGCTCCCCTGGTGGCGCTGGTCGCGGTCGCCGGGGCGTTGCGCGGCATCGGGGACCGGGTCAAGCACGTCATGTTCCGGCCCGTCGCCGAGGCCGCCGGGGTACCCCTGATCCGCCTCACCTCGGCGTACGACGGGTTGAGCCGCGTGGTGACCCTGTTCGGCGCGGCCGTGGGTGGTGTGCTGATCGCCGCGTTCGGGGTGACCCAGGCGATCCTCATCGACGCGGCCAGCTTCGCGGTCTGCGCGCTGCTCATCGGCCTCCTGGTTCGCCCGCCGGCCGCCCCGGCGACGCCCGCCGCGCCGGTCGGCTACCTGCGCGCGCTGCGGGACGGCTTCGGCTACCTCGGTCGGGACCGGCCGCTGCTCGGCATGCTGGTGGTCGTCTCGGCGCTGAACATGGTGGCCAACGCGAGCGTGGCCGTCTACATCCCGTTCTGGGTCGCCCGGGAGCTGCACGGTCCGAGCGGGCTCGGCCTCGTGCTGGCGGCGTTCTCGGCGGGCGCGCTGCTGGGCAACGTGGCGTTCACCGCGCTCGGGCCCCGGCTGCCCGGCCGGCTGACCTTCCTGATCGGGGCGACGGTCGCCGGCACACCCCGACTGGTCGCCCTGGCGGTCAGCGACGAACTGCCGATCGTGCTCGTGGTGACCTTCCTGTCCGGGATCGGCATCGCGGCGGTCAACCCGCTGCTCGGGGTGGCGCTCTACGAGCGGGTGCCGCCGGACCTGCAGACCCGGGTGCTCGGCATCGCCGGTTCGCTGGCCTTCGTCGGCCTGCCGGTCGGCGCGCTCCTCGGTGGCTGGTCGGTGGACGCGTTCGGCCTCACCCCGGCGCTGCTGCTCATGGCGGCGGCCTGCCTGCTCGTCACCGCTTTCTCGCTGGTGACCACGGGGGCCAGCCCGAAGGCGCCGACACGGCCGACACCTGCCGCCGCCTGATGTCCTGCTGCCCAGCGGCTCGCCACCACCTGGTGCGCCCCCTTTGCTCTGCTTCAACCCACGCAACACTTTCGGGGCATCGGTGTTGCCTCGGTTGAAGCAGAGCAAAGGGGGTAGTTGAGGTAGGGCCAGGCCCGTACCGCCCGGACACCTGTCCCGAGCGTTGGCCCGGCCGGTCCCCACTGGACGCAAATCGGTTGCGGTCCGGTCGGCGGAGCCCGCAGGCTCGGGCGGATGAGCGCACAACCCGCACCCGACCTGCCGCACACCGACGAGACGACGGCCCGGCGCATCGACGTGGACCTGGTCCGCCGACTGGTCGCCGAGCAGTTCCCGGGCTGGGCCGACCTGCCGGTCCGTCCCGTCGAGGTGGGCGGCTGGGACAACCGCACCTTCCACCTGGGCGACGAGATGACCGTGCGGCTGCCCAGCGGTGAGGGCTACATGGCCCAGGTGGCCAAGGAGCAGCGGTGGCTGCCGCTGCTCGGCGCGGTCCTGCCGCTGGAGATCCCCGTGCCGCTGGCCCAGGGCCGACCGGGGGCGGGCTACCCGTACCCCTGGTCGGTGTACCGCTGGATCGACGGGCAGACCGCGCGCGCCGAGCGGATCGACGACCTGATCCGGTTCGCGACGGATCTCGCTGCCTTCCTGCGGGCTCTACGCGCCGTCGACGCCACCGGCGGTCCGGCGGCCGGCCCGCACAGCTTCTGGCGGGGAGGACCGCTGTCCACCTACGACGCCGAGACCCGGGAGGCGATCGAGACACACCGCGCCCGGCTCGACGTCGACGCGGTCACCGCCATCTGGCAGGACGCGCTCGACGCGACCTGGGCGGGGCCGCCGGTGTGGTTCCACGGCGACGTCGCGTACGCCAACCTGCTGGTGCGCGACGGCCGGCTCGCCGCCGTCATCGACTTCGGCTGCTGCGGCGTCGGCGATCCCGCCTGCGACACGGTGATCGCCTGGACCCTGCTGCACGGCGACAGCCGGGCCGCGTACCGCGACGCGCTCGACGTCGACGCCGGCACCTGGGCGCGCGGGCGCGGCTGGGCCCTGTGGAAGGCGCTGATCACCCTGGACGGTCCCGACCCCGCCGGTTCCCGGCGCGTGATCGACGAACTGCTGCACGACCTCCGCTGAGCCGTCAGCGGTGGGCCACCGGGGTCGTCTGTCCGGTATGGCGGCGCGGGCACCGTCGACGCCGCAGCGAACGAGTTCGCCCTCCGTTCGCCGCGCGGCCGTCCGGACGTCGGCAGCGGCGGCTACCGTCGGCCGTCGTCCCGGGGACGTCCCGCCCACCAGCGCCAGGAGGCCCGTCGCGCATGACGTCGTCACCCACCCGCCGCACCATTGCCGAGGTCGTCGCCGTACACCGGATCGGCGACAGCGCGCCGCACAGCGCGTTCACCGACCTCGTCCGGCACGCCGGGACCTGGTTCTGTGCCTTCCGCGAGGCCGACAGCCACCTCTCCGACGACGGCGTGATCCGGGTGTCGACCTCGACGGACGGACGGGCGTGGCGGTCCGCGGCGGTCCTGCGAACGGCCGGCGTCGACCTGCGTGACCCACGCTTCGTGTCCCGCCCCGACGGGCGGCTGCAACTGCTGGCCGCGGCCCGGACCGGGACGTTCACGACGGTGGCCTGGCTCTCCGGCGACGGCCACGCCTGGGGCGACCCGACGCCGGTCGGCGAGCCGGACGTGTGGGTGTGGCAGGCCGCCTGGCACGACGACGCCATGTACGGCGTCGGCTACGCCACCCGGGGTCCCCGTTTCACCCGGCTCTACCGCAGCGTGGACGGGCTCGACCTGCGGCCGTGGGTGCCAACGCTGTTCGAGGGCGGCTACCCCAACGAGTCCGGGTTGGTCTTCGCCCCGGACGGCACCGCGCACTGTCTGCTGCGCCGCGACGGCGACGACGCCACCGCCCAGCTCGGCCGGGCGCACCCGCCGTACCGCGAGTGGGCCTGGACCGACCTGGGCGTACGGGTGGGCGGCCCGGCGCTGCGGCGGCTGCCCGACGGGCGGCTGGTCGCCGGGGTACGCCTGCTCGACGGCGACGTGCGGACCGCGATCTGCGTCGTCGACCCCGAGCGCGGCACGCTGACCGAACTGGTCACGCTGCCCTCCGGCGGCGACACCAGCTACCCCGGTCTGGTGTGGCACGACGACCGGCTGTGGGTCAGCTACTACTCCTCACACGAGGAGCGGACCTGCGTGTACCTGGCCGAGGTGAGCCTGGCCGAGGAGGCGGTGGTCGGCTAGCGTGCCGGCATGCCATCGACGCTGAGCGAATCGACGGACCCGTACTGTCTGCGTCCCGGCGAGGCCACCGAACTGCTGCGCGCGCACCCGTGGCGACGGTTCGTGGCGCTCGGCGACAGCGTCGTGGAGGGCATGTGCGAGCCGACGCCAGGCTACCCGGACGTGCAGTGGGTCGACCGGTTGGCCGCCGAACTACGGGCGGTACGCCCCGAGTTGGCGTACCTGAATCTGGGCCGACGCGGTCTGCGCGCGCACCAGGTGCGGGCCGGCCAGCTCGCCCCGGCGCTCGCCGCCGAACCGGACCTCGCGCTGGTGGTCTGCGGCGGCAACGACGCCTTTCATCCGGCGTACGACGCGGAGGCGGTCGACGGCGAGCTGACCGCGATGATCGGCGCGCTACGGGACGCGGGCGCGGACGTGGTCACCGTGGGCATGTTCGACGTGTCGCACAGCCCGGCCGTGCCCGAGCACCTGCGGGCCGGCCTCGGGGAGCGGATGCGCCGCCTCTCCGCCCACACCGGGCGGCTGGCCGCACGCCTGGGAACGGTCCACGTGCACCTCACCGACCACCCGCTCACGGCCGACGCGACCCTCTACAGCACCGACGGCCGCCACGGCAGCGCCCGCAGCGACGCGATAGCGACGGCCGAAACCCTCCGCGCCCTGTCCCGCCACCTGGCCGAGTCGCCCCGTCGATCATGAAGTTATCGTCACCGTCATCGGCGTGTCGGGACGATAACTTCATGATCGACGCGGAGAAGGGCTGGTCAGTTGTGCAGGAGGATTCCGGTTAGGAGGACTCCGTGGGCCAGGTTGAGGATGCCGTCGCCGCCGGGGTAGCCGACCCGCGCCAGGCCGCCGGAGGCCGTTCGGCCGAACAGGTACGGGGCCAGCGAGTACGGGACGTCGGCGGTGACCGTCTCGCCGGTCTCGATCTGCACGAAGTCCATCGGCACCCGGTCCGCCGGCAGGTACTGCTGCAGGATCGCCCCGCCCCGGTCGACGGCAGCACGCAGTCCCTCGGTCCAGTCCGACGGGCTCAACTCGGGGCCGATCAGCACGCCGTGCCCGGCCGAGCCGTCCGCCGGCTTCGCCACCAGCGAGGCCTGCTCGGCGATCGCCCGGTCGAGCACCGCGACGGTCAACGGCACCGTGTACGGCACGTGTCGGCGGATCAGCGTCCGGTCGTCGGCCGGGAGGGTGTCGACGTCCTCCCACAGCCAGGCGAAGGTGGTCTTGTTGCCGAGCAGCCAGGCCGCCGTCGACACGTACATGAGCAGCGTGCCGGCGGCGAGTGCGCCGGCCACCGCGTCCAGGCCGGCGGTCGGCGTGACCCGGTTGGGCACGAACAGCCGGAACAGCGCGTCGACCGGGGCGCCGGCCACGACGAGGCGGTCGTCGGTGTCCAGGGTGGCGGTGGACAGCGGCGCGATGACCAGGTCGATGCCGAAGTCCCGGGCCCGGTCGGCGAGCGGGCTGAGGATCCGGATGAACGTCTCCGGGTCGTCCAGGCCCGGGTAGTCGGCGTCGAAGTCCATCAACAGGGCCAGCCGGGCCCCGTCGGGCAGGCCGAGTTCGTCGCGGATCGCCACGAACCGCTGGTCCAGCAGGGACGGCGCGGCCCGTAGCGGCAGGTCGTCGAGGAGGCCGTGCTCGGTGTAGAGCTGCGCGAACCGCTGGATGACGGTGTCGGCGTCGAACCCTCCTCCGAGGCTGCTGTCGATGTTGTACTCGACGAACTTCGGCACGCCGTCGGTGAAGATCACATCCGGCCGGTACGCGGCCAGCAGCGCCTCGGTCAGTGGCTCCGACTCGTCCAACAGGCGGGTCTCCCCCGCCGGGACGCCGAGCAGCCGACGCAGCTCACCGGCGGTGTCCACCCGGCGGCGGCAGGCGTCCAGGATGAGTTGGGCCAGCCGGTCGCAGACGTCGTTCAGCTCCCGCCAGGCGTCGGCGGCCAGCACCGGGGGCCGGGCCAGCCGCCACTGCTTGTTGTACGTGGCGCGGCCGTGGAAGACGCGTTCCCAGGCGGCGGCGCCGGTGGCCACCATGGCCCGGCGGGCCGGCTCGGGCAGGTCGGTCCAGGCCTTGTCGGCCGACGGCCAGGCGTAGTTCGGGTCGATCATGAGCCGTCCTTCATGGTCAGGCGGATGGCGGTGGTGAGCTGCTCCCGGCCGGGCTGCACGGCCCGGTCCAGGGCGGGGGCGAACGGCAGCACCGCGCCGTCGGGTCGGGTCACCCGGCGCGGCGGGGCGAGCAGCCGGACCCGCTCCACGACCGAGGCGATGATCTCGGCGGCGATGCCGCAGGAGCGGTTGGCGTCGTCGAGGACGACGAGGCGGCCGGTACGCGCCACCGAGTCGGTGAGCCCGTCGATGTCGAACGGATAGAGGGTGCGCGGGTCGAAGACCTCCACCGACACCTCGGCGGCCAGCTCCTCGGCGACGGCGAGCGCGTCGTGCACGAGGTGCCCGACCGCGACCACCGTGACGTCGTCGCCGTGCCGGTGCACCCGGCCCCGACCCAGCGGCACCGGTTCCAACTCGGCGACGTCGGTGCGGACGTCCATCGCACCGGCCGGCGCGAACACGACCACCGGGTCGTCGTGCCGGATCGCGGTGACCAGCAGCCCGTACGCGTCGGCCGGGGTGGCCGGTACGGCGGTGACCACCCCGACGTGGGCGAAGAGGCTGTACGGGTGGTCCGAGTGCTGCCCGGCCCAGCCGGTGCGCGACCCGGAGCCGGGCACCAGGTAGGTGACCGGGACGGCGCACTGCCCGCCGGTCATCAGCGGGAACTTGTGCGCGTGGTTGACGATCTGCTCGAAGACGAGGAACAGCAGCGACGGGATCTGGAACTCGATGACCGGCCGGAGCCCGGCCAGCGCCGCCCCGGTGGCGAAGCTGGTGAACGCCTGCTCGGACAGCGGTGTGTCGCGGACCCGGTCGGTGCCGAACCGCTTGGCGAGTCCGGTGGTGACCAGCGACGCGCCGACCTGGACGTCCTCGCCGAGCAGGAACACCGTCTCGTCGCGGGCCAGCTCGTCGGCGAGGGCCCGCGTCAAGGCCCGCCGGTACGACAGTCGGGGCATCTCAGCCACCTCCGGTGGGGACGGTCATTCAGCCACCTCCGGCGCGGACGGTCAGGCCGCTGGCGTACAGGTGGGCGAGGGCGTCGGCCGGGTCGGGATGCGCACTGGACAGGGCGAAGTCGACCGCCGCGTCGAGGGTCGCCTCGACCTCGGCGTCCACGGCTGCCCGGTCGGCGTCGGTGAGCCGTGCGCCCTGGATCTCCACCGGGTCCCGGGACCGACCCCGGGACACCTCGTCGGGCGGCCGGTAGTCGAGGCGTACCCCGTGTTCGAAGGTGTGGTGGACGTCGAAGCGGTAGGTACGGGCCTCGATCAGCTCGGGGCCGCCGCCGGCGCGCAGGCGCGCGACGGCGGCGCAGGCGGCGGTGCGTACCGTCTCGGGGTCCTGGCCGTCGACCTCGACCGCCTGGATGTCGAAGGCGGCGGCGCGACCGGCGATGCTGCCGGCGACCGCGCCGCTGACCGGCATGGTGGTGGCGTAGCCGTTGTTCTCGCAGACGAACAGCACGGGCACCCGCCAGAGCGCGGCCAGGTTGAACGCCTCCAGCAGCATTCCCTCGTTGACCGCGCCGTCGCCGAAGAAGCTCACCCCGACGGTGTCCCGGCCCTGCCGGCGGCGGGCCCAGACCGCACCGGTGATGATCGCCCCGGACGCGCCGACGATCGCGTTGGCGCCGAGCACGCCAATGCTCAGGTCGGCGGCGTGCATCGAACCGCCCCGGCCGGCGTTGAGGCCGGTGACCCGGCCGCACAGCTCGGCGAGCATCCGCGCCGGGTCCGCGCCCCGGGCCAGGACGTGCCCGTGCCCGCGGTGGGTGCCGGCGAGCACGTCGTCGACGCCCAGGGCGGCGCAGACACCGGCGGCGATCCCCTCCTGACCGAGGTACGGGTGGATGCCGCCGGCGATCTGCCCGCCGTGGACCAGCTCCACCGCCCGCTCCTCGAACCGGCGGATCAGCCGGACCGTGCGGTAGAGCCGGACCGGGTCGGCGTCGCTCACGCGGGGCCCTTGATGGCGGCGAGGATGTCGTCCCAGAGCCGGGCGCGGGCGGCGAGGGCGGTGTTGACCGTGTCGGCGCACTCCTGCCACCTGGCGTCGTCGTCGCCGCACAGGTCGGCGAGCATCTGCATGGCCATCGGGGTGTGCTGCTCCCCGTCGACCTCGATGTGCCGTTCCAGGTAGTCGACGAACGTGTGCAGCCGGTTGCTGCGCTCGTTGACGCTGACGACCTGGGTGAACATGTCGGGGATCAGGTCCTCCCGGCCGAACGCGAACGCCGCCGCCTGGCAGTGCACCGGGGTCGACTCGATGATCTGCCAGGTGGTCGCGGCGAACCGGGCGGACGCGTCCGGCGCCCCGGCCTCGGTGAGCGCCTCGGTCACCGGCCGGCCCGCGCGCAGCAGGTCGACGAGGGCGTTCACGGCGGTGGTGTCCGCGCCGGCCTCGGCCATGCCCCGCACGTACAGCTCGAAGTGGCTGATGTAGCCCTCGCCCAGCTCGTCGCTCTCCTCGACCATGACGATGTCGTTGATGAGCCGGCGGCTGCCGGTCGGCCCGGTCGGGATCCACGGCACGGTCACGCAGGTCAGCTGCCGCTGCAACGACTTCAACAGCGACATGAAGTCCCAGACCGCGAAGACGTGGTGCTCCATGAAGGTGACGAGCGCCTCGTGGGTGTCCAGGTTGGCGTAGAGCGGGTGCTTGACCACGGCGTCGCGACGCTCGGTCACCGCCGCCTCCAACCGCTCGATGCCCGGGTGCGTCCTACCCCAGTCGTACCGTGACATTGTCAACCTCCCTGCTGGGCGCGGTCGCGCCAGATGACCGGGCAGTAGTCGGGGTCCGCGTAGTCCGGCCGTCCCTCGTGGGTGCGGCGGACCAGCACGTCGTGGTTGTACGCGGCGAGCGTGCCGTCCGAGAGGGGATACTCCCGCCAGGCGTTGTCACCGTCCTGCAGGTGCAGCGAGACCGCCTGTCGGGGGCGAGGGCTGACGTTGGGGCCGCTGCCGTGGTAGGTGCGGCAGTGGTGGAAGCTCACGTGTCCCCTGGGGATCACCATCGGGATCTTGCGGATCTCCGCGCCGTTGTACGCGGCGTTCTCGGCCAGCATCTGCTCCAGCTGGCTGCGGTCCCGGTCGGCGAAGTGCCGCACCACGGTGTCGTCCGCGCCGATCTCCTTCCACAGGTGCGAACCGTCGACCATGGTGATGGTGCCCATCTCCTGGCCGCAGTCGTGAAAGGGGATGAACGCGGTGAGCATCTTCTCCGACGACGAGGACGCCCAGTAGTGCTTGTCGAAGTGCCAGGGCACGATGTTGCTCGGCTCGCCGGAGATCGGTGGCTTGAGGATCAGGGTGGACTGGAAGACACGGATCTCGTCGGCCTGCGCCAGGCGGGCGGCCACCGCGCCGAGCAGCGGCTTGCGCAGGATCGCGCCGAGGCCGTCGTGTTCGTGGTGGACGTAGTCGTTGTGCCGCTGCACCGGCCCGTGCGACGGCTCCCAGTAGGCGAGCTTCGGTGGGCGGACCGGCAGGCGGCGGTCCCGCTCGCCGTCGTAGTAGCGCTGCGCGGCGGCGGTCAGCGCGTCCACCTCGTCGTCGGTGAAGAGCTTCTTCGACAGGTACCAGCCGTGCTCGGCGTAGTGCCGCACGTCCTCGTCGGAGGGCAGCAACGCCTGCTCCGCGGCGGTCAGGCTCACGCCCCCACCCCCTGCAACGTGGCGAGTTCGCGTTCCTTGGCCTCGTAGAGCGCCTTGATGTTCCCGCTGCCGAAGCCGCTCGCGCCCCGCCGCTCGATCAGCTCCAGGAACAGTGTGCGGCGCACGTGCATCGACTCGGCGAAGATCTGCAACAACTGTCCACCATGGTCGGAGTCGACGAGCACCCCCAGCTCGCGCAGCCGGTCCAGGGGCGCGTCCACCCGCCCCACCCGCGCTTCGAGGGTGTCGTAGTAGGCGCCGGGGGTCCCGGCGAACCGCACCCCGCGCCGCCCGAGGGACTCCACGGCCGTCACGATGTCGTCGGTGCGCAGCCCCAGGTGTTGCACTCCCCCACCGGCGTGCTGGTCGAGGAATGCGTCGATCTGCCCGGGCCGGCGGGTCCGGTCCGGCTCCAGCAGCACCACCGTGACGCCGCCGGACGGGCTCTGCACCACCTTCGAGTTCATCCCCTGCCCGGCGACCTCGACGTGCTCCTCGAAGATCTGCGCGAAGCCGAACAGCTCCTCGAAGTGCCGGACGGTCCCGTCGAGTTCGCCGGGCGGCACGCACACCGCCAGGTGGTCGACCTCGACGAGGACCGGGTCGGCGTCGTCCGCCGTCGACCGGGCGGGCATGATCAGACCGGGCAGGAAGTCGTCCCGGTCGCCCCGGCGCTGCACCAGGCGGTGCCGCACGTCGGCGAAGCCCCGCACCTCGGCGGTCACCACCTCGGCGTCCGCGCCGGTGACGGTGGTCGGTGGCGTCACGCCCGTCGCACCACGGGCCAACAGCTCGGCGTACGCGCCCACGACGTCGTCGACCTCGACCGCGACGACCGCGATCCCGTCACCGTGCCGGTGCACGTACCGGGCCGCTGGATGATCGGCGTCCAGTCCGGAGGTGAGCAGCAGCCGGATGTCGCCGTGCCGAAGTAGCAGCGAGCGCTGCCCGGTCAGCCCGGTCTCCGGGCCACCCTGCCCGCAGAGCTGGAAACCGACGGCGGTGCTGAACCAGAACGCCGCCTGTCGGGCGTCGCCTACGTAGAGTTCGATGTGGTCGATACCACGGATGTCCATGTCCTTGAGTGCCCTTCCCCTGCTTCGCCCGTGTTGCCGTCCGGACGCCCCCAGCCCGGGATGCGCGTCGCTCACCTCCTCGGCTCGGCGACCCGCGCGAGCACCAGGCTCACGTTCTGGCCACCGAACCCGAACGAGTTGGTCAGCGCGTACTCCGCGTCGGCCCGCCGGGGCGCCCCCCGGATGTGGTCGCCCGGGCAGGCCGGGTCCAGGTCGTCGAGGTGGTACGTCGGCGGCAGCAGCCCTCGACCGAGCGCCAGCGCGGTCGCCGCCGTCTCCAACACCCCGGACGCGCCGAGCAGGTGCCCGGTGAGCGCCTTGGTGGAGCTGACCGGCACGCCCCCGTCGCCGAAGACGTCCGCGAGGGCGGTGGTCTCCGCGATGTCGCCGAGTTTCGTGCCGGTCCCGTGCGCGTTGACGTAGCCGACCGCCGCCGCCGGCACTCCCGAGCTGCGCAGCGCGCCCCGGATGCACGCCGCCGCGCCCGCGCCGTCCGGGCGTGGGGCGGTCGGGTGGTACGCGTCGGTGGTCGCGCCGTAGCCGGCCACCTCGGCGTACCCCCGGGCGCCACGCGCGGCGGCGTGCTCGGCGCGTTCGAGGACCAGCAGCGCCGCCCCCTCGGCCAGCACGAACCCACTGCGGGCCGTGTCGAAGGGCCGGCTCGCCCGGCTCGGATCGGCACCGCCACGGGCCAGCGCCCGCGCGTTGCCGAACGTGTCGGTGAAGGTCGGGAAGAGCGGCGCCTCGCTGGCCCCGCAGACCACCACGTCGACCTCCCCGCAGCGGATCAGCCGGACCGCGTCGGCCACCGCCTGGGCCCCGGAGGCGCAGGCCGTGCCGACCGACGAGCTGTAACCCCGCATGCCGTACGCGATGGCGATCCGCGCCGCCGGCATGTTCGGCAGGATGCCGGTGAGCAGGTACGGGCTGACCGCCGACCGCCCCCGTGCCGCGCGGGCCAGCACCTGCGACTCCAGGGTGGCCATCCCGCCGACACCGCCCACGATCACACCGATCCGGGCGGGGTCGACGTCGCGGCCCACCTCGATGCCGGCGTCGGCGAGCGCGTCGGCGGCGGTGAGCAGCGCCAGGACCACGGTCCGGTCCAGCACCCGACTCTCCGGCCCGGGCAGGACGCTGCGCGGGTCGATGTCGGGCAGCAGACCGGCGACGTCCAGCGAGCCCGCCGCCGGATGGCCCTCGGGTGGACGGGTCAGCCCGGACCGCCCGGTGGTCAGCGCGTCGAAGGTCTCCTCGACGCCCCGCCCGACCGGACTGAACAGGCCCATCCCGGTGATCAGCGCGCTCACGCCGGCGCTCCGGCCCGCCCGCTCACGACGCGGCCTCGGTGAGATAGCGCTCCCGCAGGGCCACCTTGCGGACCTTGCCGGTCACGGTCACCGGGATATCGTCGGAACGTACCGGCACGACCCGGCGCAGCGTGGCGCCGACGTCCGGGCCGAGAGCGGCGCGGACCCGTTCGGTACGGTCCTCGGCCTCGTCCGACCCGGCGGCCAGCTCCAACAGCACGTCGGTCACCACCCGCCCGCCCTCGGCGACGATGACGACGGTGCAGTCGGTGACGTCCGGGCAGGTGGCAAGGATCCGCTCCTCGGACAGTGCGGTGAAGAACCGCCGCCCGTCCCCGGCGTCCACCGAGTCGACCGCGCGGTCCAGGTGGTAGTACCGGCCCTCGGCGTCGGCGCGGACCAGGTCGCCGGTCAGGTACCAACCGCGCTGGCGGAACCGGTAGGTGGTCGCCGAGTCGTTCCAGTAGCCCCGGAACAGCGACGGCGAGTCGATGCCCAGGAAACCCACCTCGCCGACCGGCACCGGCTCGCCGTCGGCGTCCAGCACCGCGACCTTGGTGAACTGGTACGGCCGGCCGATGCAGCGGCCGTACCGGTCGGTGTCGGCGCGGTGGGTGATGTGGAACATCGAGTGCCCCATCTCGCTGGAGCCGAGCCCGTCGATGAACAGCGAACCGGGCACCCGCGCCACCCCGTCACGGGTGACGGTGTCGTGCCAGCCGACCGCGACGAGCCGGCGGATGTGCGGCTCGTGCGAGCAGTCGCCGGTGTTGAACCAGAGCCGCACCGAGTCCAGGTCGTACCCGGACAGGTCGAACCGGGCCAGCTCGGCCCAGGTCACCGAGAAACCGAAGACCCCGTCGGGGCGCCAGCGTTGGATCGCGTCGAGGACCCGCTCGCCACCCTGCTCGGAGAGGAGGAACATCTGGGCGCGGTTGCCCAACGCCTGGTTGACCATCAGCACGGTTGCGGTGTGCGGCGCGGGCAGCGCGTTGAGGATCCGGCTGGTGCCCTGCGCCTGCGGCATGCTCAGCAGGTGCCGGGTGGCGGCGAAGAGGCTGGCGTGGGAGTGCAGCACCGCCTTGGGCACCCCGGTCGTACCGGAGGTGTGGGTGATCACGATCGGGTCGTCCGGGTGGTGCCGGTAGTGCGGCGGGGCCGCGGCCGGGTCGCCGGTGCCGGCCCGCGCGGGCGTGCCCAGCACCGGTACGCCCAGCTCGTGCCCGGCCAGCAGCGCGGTGTGCGCGTCGTCGGCGAGCACACCGACGCCGCGCAGCCGACGGATGTACTCGGCGGCGATCTCCGGGCGGAGCTTTCCGTTCATCAGCGCCGGGATCGCGCCGAGCCGGGCCAGCGCCAGGAAGCTCAGCACCATGTCGGCGGCGGCGGTGGCCCAGACGGCAACCGGGTCGCGGGGGCGTACCCCCTGCTCGTGCAGCCACGCGGCGCGGGCGGCGACCCGCTCGTCGAGCTGGCCCAACGTCAGTGGCACCTCGGCCGGGTGCCCGTCGACGGCGGTGTCGAAGGTCAGCGCCGGCCCGTCCGGATCGGCGCCGTGCGCCAGTACGCGGGCCAGCATGTTGCCCGCGCCCAGCTCGGTGTCGGCGGCCAGCAGACCGCGTAGTCCCTTCGTCCTCATGATCGTGCTCCTCCCCCCAGCAGCACCGCGACCGCCTCGGTGGACAGGTCGGGCGACTGTTCGATCAGGATCAGCAACACCTCGTCGGCGTCGCCGTCGTCGTGCAGCAGGGCCGCCTGCGCGGTGCCCTCGGCGTACGGGTCGCCGGTCGGGCTCAGGCAGACCACCGGGCCGCGCAGCCCCCAACGGGCCGCGAGGTGCCCGGCGACGCTGTTCGGCACGGACTGGTAGAAGAACAGCGGCCCGATCCGGCCGCCGGCCCCGACCGTCGCGCGTACGTGGTCGGCGCTGGCCCGGTCACCACTGGCGCTGACCAGCACGATCGCCGTGCGCACCTCGTCGGGCACCGGCTGGGTGCCGTAGCGCCGCCGCAGGCACCGCTCGCCGACCGCCACGACCGTCGGCGCGAACGTCGAGAGAACAAAGCCGGGAATCCCCGGCACCACCCCGTCCCCCGGCTCCGGCCAGCAAGCCCGCGCCATCTCCCGCACCCCGACCTCCCGCGATCTTGCGGTTTCTGTTGTGGATTCGCGTTCTTCGCCGGATTCGTCACCACAGAAAGTGCAAGATCGCGGGGAGGTAGGGGTGGGTGGGATGGTCATGGCGCACCGACCAGGAGCGCGGTGTTGGCTCCGCCGAACGCGGAGTTGAGAGTCAGTGCGTAAGCCAGCGTCGCGCGGGGCGGTGCCGTCGTGATGACGTTGACGGGGCATGCCTCGTCGGGGGCCCGCCAGCCGGCGTTGACCGGCAACTCGCCGGCCCGCAGCGCCATCGCCGTGACCACCAGTTCGAGCAGCCCGGACGCCTCCAGCGCGTGCCCGTGCAACCCCTTCGTGGAGCTGACCGGCACCTCGCTGGCGTACCCGTCGAGGGCCCGCAGCAGCGCCGCGGCCTCGGCGGCGTCGCTCTGGGCGGTACCGGTGGCGTTGGCGTTGACGTACCCGACCGACTGCGGCGGCAGCCCGGCCCGGCGCAGCGCGGCGCTGGCCGCGCGGGCCAGCCCGGCGCCGGTCGGGTCCGGCTGGCACGGGTGGTACGCGTCCCCGGAGCGTCCCCAGCCCGCGACGGTCGCCACCGGCTCCGCGCCCCGCCGCGCGTCGGCGCGGGACTCGATCACCACGGCGGCCACGCCGTCACCGAGCAGCAGCCCACGGCGGCCGGCGCTGAACGGGCGTACCGCGCCGTCGTCGGCGAGGGCGCGGCCGGCGTCGAAGAGCGCGAACTGGTCCGGCTCGACGAGATAACCGGCGGCCACCACCACCCGGGCCAGGTCACCGCGGCTGATCAGGGTGGCGGCATCGGCCACCGCCGTGCTCGCCGACACGCACGCGCTGGTGTAGACGCGGGTGTGTCCGGAGAGCCCACATCGGGCGGCGAGCTGGCCGGCGAGCGCGGACGGGACCGGCTCCACGCCGGAGGCCGGGCCGCCGTGCACGGCGAGCAGCAGCGCGCACCCCGAACGCCGGGCGCGGTCCAGGCCGGCCGACCGGCAGGCCGCGTCGATCGCGTCGGCCAGCTCGTCCGGGAGGGTACCGACCTCGGGAAGGGTGGCCGCCACGGTGACCCGGCGGGCGGTCGTGTCGAAGCGGCGGACCGGACCGAAGGCCGGCGCGGAGGCGAGCTGCGCCTCGGCGCCCCGCCCCAGGGCGCTGACCGCGTGCACACCGGTGAGCTGGACGACAGGCGGCTCAGCCATCTGCGGGAGCGGTCAACGACGCCCGCAGGACCGCCAGAGCGTCGTCGACGGTACGGATGCCGGCCAGGTCGTCGTCGGTGAGGTCGAGCTGACGCTGGTAGCGCTGCTCGACGAGGTGCACGAGCCAGGCCAGTTCCATCGAGCCGACCCGTTCCGGGACCTCGTCGGCGGGTTTCGCGGTGAGTTCGGCGAGCATGGTGAGAAGGTCAGCTCGCCCCAGGTCGGGCTGACCGGTCATCAGGCGTCGTCGCGCTTCGCCTCGGCGACGCGGTCGGCGACCATCGTGGTGAACTCGCCGACCGTCATCAGCGCGAGCTTCTCCGACTCGTCGTCGGCGAACGTCAGACCGAACTGGTCCTCGACGCGGACGGCCAGGTCGGACAGGGCCAGCGACTCCAGGTCGACGCCGGACGGGCCGAGCGTGGTGTCGTCGTCGAGCCCCTCGACGTCGTAGTTCATGTCGACGAGCTGTTCGACGACGAAGGCGCGGACCTCGGCTCTCATGGATACCCTCTCTGCGTAAGCCACGTGACGGTGTCCGATCGGGACACCGAATGGGTCTGGTTCGGTCGGGACACCGGCGGTCGGCCGGGTCCCGCCGTACGGTCGCCGCGCGCGAATGCCGACGCGGCTGGCGGCGCGGGTGCCGACGCGGGTGTCGGCGTCGAGGTGGCGCAGCGGGCCGGTCACGACGTCACCGCCGACCGCAACGCGTCGGTGGCGCGGACCAGCTTGCCGGTGGTGGTGCGGGGCAGCGCGTCGAGCAGGCGCAACACCCGGGGTCGCTTGTAGCCGGCCAACCGCTCGGCGAGGAGCTTGTCCAGCATCTCCTCGGACAGCGGGCCGTCGGGCTGGACGTAGGCGGTGATGCCGTCGTCCCACACCACCACGGCGGCGGCCACGCCGGGCAGCTCGGCGACGGCCGCCTCCACCTCGGTGAGGTCGACCTTCATCCCGCCCACGGAGACCTGCGAGTCGAGGCGGCCCCGCACGGTGACCAGGCCGGTGTCGGCGTCGACGGTGCCGGCGTCGCGGGTGTGCAGCCAGCCGTCGGCCCAGCGGGTGGGGTCGCTCAGCCCGACGTACGGCGACGCCGGGCAGGACACCCACAGCTCACCGCCGGACTCGCGGACCTCGATACCGGGCGCGGGGGCGATCGACGGGCGGTGTGCGCCGTACAGATCGGTGCCGATGACCCCGACCTCGGTCATCCCGTACATGTTGCCCAGCGGCACCCCGTAGCGGTCGGTGAACGCCCGGGCCACCGCCGTCGGTACCAGCTCACCGCCGGTGGTCATCCGCCGGAACTGCGGCAGCGGGTCGGTCGGCCGGCTGGAGGCGAGCAGACCGATGTGGAACGGCACGCCCAGCACCGTGGCCGGGGTGGTCTGGGCGGCGATGGCGGCCAGTACGGCGTCGCCGCTGAGCCGCTGCGGCGGCACCAGCTCCACACCGGCGTGCAACCCGTAGAGCAGGCCCCCGACCAGGCCGAGCACGTGCACCATGGAGGGCAGCAGGATGATCCGCTCGCCGGGCAGCGCCACACCGTCGATCCGGGTGTAGCGGCGCACCTCGGCGACCAGGTCGGCGGCGGTGCGGCCGATCACCTTGGACGGGCCGGTCGAGCCGGAGCTGAGCTGGACCACGGCGTGGTCGCTGACCGCGGGACGGTCGGCGTACCGGGTGACGCTCTCGGTGACGTCGACGAACACCTTCAACGCGCTCCCGCCGGTCCGCAGCGGCGCGACGACCACCTGCGGGGTGAGCCGGGTCAGCGCCCTGTCCACCTCGTGGTCGGTCAGCCGGTGGTCCAGCAGGATGGCCTGCGCCCCCGCCCGCCAGGTGGCGAGCAGGTTGACGACGTACGCCAGCGACGGCGGCAACCGCAGCGCGGCGGCGCCACCGGGACGCAGTCCGGCAGCGGTCAGCCGGTCCTGCGCGGCGGTCACCAACCGGTGCAGGGTGGCCCGGTCGATCGGTTCCGGCAGGCGGAGACAAACATCGGTCGGACGGCCGGCGAACAGGACTTCGTCCACCCAGCCCGGGTCAGCTACCGTAAGGTTTGCGGCGAGATCATTCATTGCCCCCACCATTCGACGCGCAGCGCAAAGTAGGGCATAGGAGCCAATTCCTGGCATCTTTCGAGGTGCTGTCGGAACCCTACGACAGCCGCGATGGGCATCGCTAGATGCAAATGGCTAGATCAAATTGAGCGCCCGGACCGATTGCCGCATACCGCTCCAACTCATGATCGACTCGACTTCCGGCAAGCCGGGCTGTCCCCCGCGATCGGACACCGCAGTTTCCGGGACCCCGAGTCGATCAGGCACGGGAGAGGCCGATGAGGTCGGCCAGCCGGGCCACGCCGGCAGCCGCCGGGCCACGATTGACGATCTCGGCGACGAGGGTACGGGCGGCAGGGCGACAGCGGATCTCGCCGGGTGCGATGACGTGGGCGTCGGCCAGCGCGCGCCCACCCCCGGTGAAGTCGCCGCTGTCGAGGTGGGCGCGGGCAACGTCGACAAGGTGCGCCGCCCGCTGCTCGGCGGGCAGCCGGGACCAGTCGTCGCGGCGAACGGCGGTCCGATGGTGGCGCAGGGCCAGGTCGGTGTCGCCGAGGCGCAACGCGACGAGGAAGCGGGCGTGCAGCACAACGGTGGGGCCAAACGCGGTGTGGTGCGGATCGTCGCCGCCCACCCGGCGGTCGGCCAGGGCATCGGCGTGGCCGAGCAGGTCGCCGGCACGCCGGTGATCGCCGCAGCCGGCAGCCGCCATCGCGGCCTGGAGCAGCAGAGTTCCGCGTACCCGAACATCGGCGGCGGTGCCCGCGGCGGCGACCGCCGCGATGCGGGCGAGGCGGTCACGGCCCAGGGCACGCAACGCCTGCGCCACGTTGATGGCGGCAGCCCCGACACCGACGGGGTCACCGCTGGCGGCGACGGCCCGGTCGGCGGCGAGCCACGCCAGGTCCGGCTCGTCGAGTTTGACGAGCACGCCGGCGGTGATCCGGTACGCGCAGACCAGCAAGGCGGGTGTGGGGTGAGCGGCGTCGAGCAGGGCGGGCAGCGCCCGCAGCAGCTGGGCATAGTGGGCATGCTCGTAGGTGAGCCACGCGTGCGCGACGTACCGCCGCACCTCGTCGGCAGCGACGGCACGGGCCGGCCGCTGGTGGTAGTGAGCCAACGCGCCGCGTACCCCGTCCACGCCGTCCAGTCCCTTGGCCACCACAGGCGATGGTTGACAGGGGTCGAGCAGGACTGCCGGGTCGACGCGCAGCACCTCGGCGATCTCCCGCACGACCGGATAGCGGTCCAGGCGGCGTACACCGCGCTCGACCTTGTCGACCCAACTCTTCGACTTGCCGAGCCGGTCGGCGAGCATCTGCTGGGTCATCCGGCGACGCGCCCGCCACCGGGCCACCCGCCGCCCGATCGGCTCGTCTCGCTCAGCCGACGACCGCGTCACCGGTCGCGTCCCTGCGGCAGCGGTTGGGTGGGCCGACCACACTGCGGACACCACCTCGCCTTCACCCGAAACGCCCACAGCCCGAGCAGGAACCCCGGCACCAGACCACCGAACACCATCACCACGACTCCGGAAACCACGCGCACTCTCGCTTTCCGACGCACCGCCGAACACCCCGGACCCATTGGCCCGATCACCGCGAGTCCCATAGGGTCTACTCGCAGTAAACGGAGTCGCTGTGCCATCCGGAAGCCACGCGGGGCACCGCACCTGTTGAACGCGTGGAACGCCTATCCACCATGGAGCCGACCGATGGCACGGGCAGCACGGAAGCGGAACGAAGCACTACTGGCCTTCATCAGGGAATGCCAGTGGTCCTACAGCGCCTGCGCCACCGCCGTGCGCGTCGTTGCTCAGGAGAACGGCCACGCCCTACCGTCTTGCGACCGCTCCCATGTAGGGCACTGGGTTGCCGGAGTAAAGCCAGGCGAGAAGACCTGCCGCTATCTGGCCGAGGCGATCTCCCGCAGGGTCGGCCGGGTGGTTAATCCAACCGATCTCGGGCTTGCCGGCGGCGGTAGCCTGGAGACTGACCTGGACGGCCCGGATCGGTGCGAGCGCGATGCTGCCACTGATCTCCTGACGCTCGGGAGAGCCGACTTGGAGCGACGAGCGTTCGGCCTATCCGCCCTGTATTCGCTGGCCGCACTCGCGGTCCCCCTCGACTCCTGGCAGGACATCGCCGACCGGGGGCGGCAGGCACGAGGCGGAGGTGCCGCAGTTGGCCGCCGGGAGATCGACACGGTGCGGGATATGCTCACCGTGTTCGGCACGGCCGACGAGCAGTTCGGAGGTGGTCATGCCCGCCTCGCCGTGGTCCAGTACCTCACCTCCGACGTCGCCGCCTACCTGCAAGGACGCTTCGCGTCGGACCGCGATCGTCGGGACATGTTCAGCGTGGCTGCCGAATTGGCCTATCTCGCCGGCTGGAAGGCATTCGACTCATCCCTGCACGGGCTAGCCCAGCGCTACTACCTCCAGTCGCTGCGACTGGCTAACGAGGCAGACGATCGCGCCCTCGCCGGGTTCACGCTACGCGCCATGGCACACCAGGCTGTTGACCTCGGCCATGGCCAGCAAGCTCTGCAACTCGCCAACTCCGCGCTGGAATGGTCGAAGGGCAGGGCAACGCCCGCGGCGACCGCTTTGTTCACGATCCTCGCCGCGCGCGGCTACGCCGCGACCGGTGACACCACCAGGGCCTCGACCGCGATCGCCGCGGCCGAAGCTCACCTCGCGAGCGCCTCCCCGGGCGACGAGCCGACCTGGATCCGGACCAGCGGCTTCACCGAAACATCCCTCGCCAGCCAGGCCGGTCAGGCGCTTCGCGATCTGGGCGACCTCGCCGCCGCCGAAACGGAACTCCGGCGGTCTGTCGCCACCCGGAACACCGAGTCGTACCGACGAATTCACACCCTGACGCTCGCCAATCTCGCCGATGTTCAGTGCGCCCGAGGGCGGCTGCGCGACGCGAGCGAAAACTGGGGGCAGGCACTGGACGCGATGTCCGGTGTTCAGTCTGGGCGAGCCACTCAGGCGATACGGAACATGCGCACTCGCCTCAGCAGTCTTGGCCCTCGACTGCCCACGTTCGCTCGGCAACTCGACCAGAGAGCTGCATCCTTCCTCAACTCCCCCAGTTACGGACGCTTCCCGCGCTAGCCCCGGTTTGCTGCTGGCGATTCGACGAAGCAGATAGCGGGGCGGGTAAACCTCGACGACGTCAATGTGGGCGCGTTCGGTGTACCTGCATTCCACGGTGACGCGGACGCGCGGCCCGATGCGACGTCCACTGCCTACAGGTACTCGGCTGCGACCTCCTCCGCTTCGCTCACGAACTCGTCGAGCTCGGACGGCGACAACTTCGCCTCCAGAAGGAGCTGCCCGAGAACGAAGACTTCGGCTGCGATCATGGTTTCCGCGGGGATGTTGTCGGCCAGTTCCTCCTCGCCCAGAGCGGCGCGGATGAGGCCCTCCATTTCGAGGGCCGGCAAAGTGCCTCCGTCCTCGTATTGAGCACGGGTCGCGGCGACCCAGCCAGCCACCTCGGTCGGGGTAGCATCGGGTGCAAAGCGCTGGTGGACGGCGAGGGCGAACGCTGCTCCAACGACTTGGAGCCCACCGACCCAGCCACTCGCGCCGATCTCCCCCACCAGGGCATCGGCGGCATCCCAGTCAGCTCGGGCCAACGCCCTGATCAGATCGCTGAGCGCGCTACCGTCCACGTCTCCAAAACCTCGCTATCAGTCTGCCGGTCGCCGCAGCGAGCCGGTCTGCCGCCACGCCTGCCAACAGACCGACTACGACGAGATGCCCTGCGGCCTCCGCACCATCGATCTTTGCTCGTGGTGTCGAGGCCGGGACTGGGGGGGTACCCGTGCCCGTTGATTGTGTCCCTGATGGCCCCTTCGGGTCAGTAAAAACTTTGATCAACTTCTGGGTCTTGTCGGTGGCGCTGGTCGCGTGCTCCTTGAGATCGTCGGCCTTCCGCAACGAGCGAGTGACCCATGCCCGCGCCTTGTCGCGGGCAAGGTCCCGTCGATCGCTGTCAGCCAGAAGCTCCTCACCCGCCGGTGGCCCGGAGGCGGCCTGCCCCGGTCGCGGTGCCGAGCCGGGTGCGATGGCGTTCAGGAAGTCGGCGACGTTACGGGCGGCGTCGCTGCTCAACCGAGCGAGCCGGTGGGCCTTGTCCGAGGCGATGCGGCTTCGGCTCACCGCCGAACGCAGCCTGGGATGATCCGTGCCCGTCCCGACCGTGACGTACCGGGTGTGCCCCTCGGTGACGTCCGATGCGGCGCGGGTCGCCTGCACCGCGATCGCGTCGAGGCGGTCGATCGTGGACCGAAGTTGGGTCACGACCTGACCGAGCAGGTCGCTCATCCCAGCGCCCTGCGGAACTCGTCAGCGCTCTCCTGCGCGGCGGTGATGACCCGCAGGGTCAGCGTCACCTCGCGGATCGCCTCGGAGACAGCCCTGCGGGCCTTCTCGGCCTCTTCCCGTCGGCTGTCGTGCATGGTGGGAAGCATCGTCCCGGCGACCTCGTCCAGGGACGCGCCGATGCTCTCGATCGTGGTCCTGCCCTGGTCGAGAAGGTGACGCGCCTCGTCGAGTGCCGTCTTGACCTCGCCGACGCTCACGGTCAGCCAAGGATGTTGATGTACTGCCGGGCCGCCGCCGTGCTGCCCTGGAGGGTCGTGGCTGCCTCGATCAGACGTTGCTTGCTCTGCTCGGCTCGGGCGATCGCTTCAGCGATGGCGGGGTGGCCGGTGCCTGCGGATACCGCGCGGAGCCGAGCGAGCACCTGGTCGGTGCCGTCGATGGCGGCGCGGATCTGGCCGGTTGTCGTGACGCTCTGCTCGGCTGCCTGGGCGAGCGCGGCTTTGACTTGCTCGATGCTGGCCATGCCGTCCTTCCGGTCGACTGCGCGGCGAGGGACGCCGGTGTTCTGCACGGGCAGTAGCGACGCAGACACTACCCAACATGAATCCCTCTCCGTAGCCCCGTCTCGGGGCTACGCCCTAGCCGGGCTTGATGCTGGCGAGCTGAACGAGCAGGTGAATCAGTCGGTACGCCTCGGCGGCGTCGGCGGCGCGGAAGGCGACCGTCCGGCCGCCGTCGAGCCGGGCCACACCCGGCACCAGTACGGCGAGGTCGACCATGTAGGGGCCGTACAGGTCGACCTCGACGTCCAACGGCCCGGCCATCGTCCACGGGGGAATCGAGGAGCGTCGGGTGATGGCATCGGCGGCAGCGCGACGCAGCCGCTCACGCGCGACCCGCGGATGTAGGGCCACCGCGGCGGCCTGGCCCAGGGTCTGCTTGACGGCGACGGCGACCGCCGAGGGCACCAGCTCACCGAACTCGGCGCAGGCCGCGTCGTCCCCGCTGAGCAGAACCACCGGAGCCCCCACATGTCCCGCCAGCGCTGCGTTGAGACCGATCTCGCCCAGCGACCGCCCCGCGACGCGTACGTCGAGGATCGCGTCACTCATCGTGTGGGCCAGCACGGCAGGGCCGGCACCGGCACGAGCGTGATAGCCGATGAACATGACTGCATCCGTGTGCTCGTCCAGCCCGGCCAGCATGCCCAGCGGGCGGGGTCTGCCGCGCACGAGGTGAGCACGGCGGTCGAGGTCCTCCGGGAGGATGTTGCGGAACGACCCGTGCGCGTCGGCGACCCACACCACGGCGTCCGGTGCGGCATCGAGAACGCCAGCGATGACCGCGTTCGCCTCGGCGGTCATCGCGCTCCGGCCTCGCTCGTAGTCGTACCGATCGGGGTTCGTCTCGGTGGGATGCACGATCCCGGAGACGCCTTCCAGGTCGACGGAGATCAGTACGTTCATGGCTCTGGGACCCTACGCGCTCCCGATGGGTCACGGCGGTGCGCACGTCAGCTAGCAGGGGCCAGTCGTCGGTGCGGTCCGCCCCGGTTGCCTCGCCGGTCACCGCGACTGAGGGGCTCCGGGAGAAAATCCGCCGCAAAGCCTGACATATCCCTGGCCTGCGTCGTCATATTGGTGAGGGCGGCGACCGGTGGCCCGGGACGGAGTGGGAAGTGAAGGTTTTCATCGCTGGTGGGCGCGGCCGTGTCGGCTCCCCCCTTGCCGCCAAGCTGGAGGCCAGGGGCGTCGAGGTGGTGTCGGGAGGACTCGATGACGGGATCGACGTGATCTCTGGCGAGGGGCTCGCCGAGGCCCTCGTCGGGGTCGACACCATCGTGAACGTCCTGAACACCCCCCGCTTCGATGCGGAGGGCGCGATTTCGTTCTTCGAGGGATCGATCAACAATCTGGACGCGGAGGGCAAGCGGGCAGGTGTGCGTCATCACGTCCTGCTCTCCATCGTCGGCGTCGGACAGGGAGACGCGTCTGACATCGGGTACTACCTCGGCAAGGTGGCGCAGGAGAAGGCCGTACGATCTGGCTCGATTCCCGCAACCATCATCCGAGCCACGCAATTCCAGAGTTACATTCCGACCCTCATCGACCAGCACACCGTGGACGGCAAGGTTGTCGCTCCCCGGTCGTTCATCCAGCCTGTCGAGCTGGACGAGGTCATCGAACTGCTCGCCGCAGCCGCCACGACGTGGGAACCGGGAAGCGAGGTCGAGATCGCTGGGCCCGACCGCTTCTACCACGATGACCTCTTCCGTGCCACCCTGGCTGATCGCGGAGACGACCGCGAGGTCGTGACCGTGGACGCGGAAGGGGCACCCGATGCCATGGTTCCACGTGGCGCCTACCGGGTAGGCACTGTGCGGTACCCCATTTCGGGGATCCCCATCGTCTGAAAAGGGCGCCCAATGTCGGAGGATTTTCCCATCGAATCCGCAGGGTCTGGGGAGGCCGAGTGCGACGAATCGCGGGCCTTCGATTCCGTCGCCGCCGAACGACGCCATTTGATGTCGCTGGCTTTTCGCATGATGGGCACCCTGGCCGACGCTGAGGATGTGGTGCAGGAGACGTACGTCAGGTGGTACCGCCTGGATGCCGAGGAACGCGATGCGATTGTCACGCCCGCTGCCTGGTTGATGCGAGTGGCGGGCCGGATCTCACTCGACATGCTGGGCTCCGCGCGGGCACGACGGGAGACGTACGTCGGACAGTGGCTACCGGAGCCGGTCCCGGCTGACCTCTTTGCTGATGCGGCGACGGGGCCGACGAGCTCCAGTCATGTCGCCGCCGATCCGCTCGATCGCGTTTCCCTCGACGAAACGGTCAGCATGGCTCTGCTGACGGTCCTCGAGTCCATGACCCCAGCGGAGCGGGTGACGTTCGTGCTGCACGACGTGTTCGGCGTGCCGTTCGGCGAGATTGCCGGTGTGGTAGGCCGTTCACCCGGTGCCGTCAGGCAGTTGGCGACGTCCGCACGTCGGCACGTTCAAGAGGAGAGGCGAGCGCAGGTTTCCCCGCGACAGCACGGTGAGGTTGTTCGGGCATTCCGCGACGCAACGGTTGGCGGAAGCATCGAAGAGCTGTTGCGCGTATTGGCCCCAGATGTCGAACTGCGAGTAGATGGCGGCGGATTCGTCAATGCCGCACCCCGGGTCATCCGTGGTGGGGACCATGTAGCGCGGTGGCTCATGGGAGTGATGCGCAAGCAACCCGCGCTCCGTTTTGAGCGACGCGACACCGCCGACGGTCTCGGATACATGCTGACGGATGGGGAGCGCCGTTACGGGATCGCCACCTTTGACGTCAGCGCTGAACGAGTCACGAACGTGTGGCTGATGCTCAATCCGCTGAAACTGACGAGTTGGCCACTGGACTAAAGAGTTCTTCAGGTCGCCGAGGTGGGGGCGTCCCCACGCCCGGACACCCCCACCTCGGCGACCTGAAGTGGATCAGAGCCCGGTGGCGGCTGCGAGACGGGCCTCGTCCGGGGTCTGGGCGTGGATGTGGAAACGCAGCGAGCGGGCGTCGGTGAAGCACTCCCGCATCGGCCGCACCAGGTCGCGGTGCTCCTCGGTGCGCTCCCACCTCTCGAAGTCGGCCAGGCTGGCCCACTCGCTGGTGATCAGCCACTGCTCCGGGTCGGTCGACGAGCGGCAGACCTGGTCGACCAGGTGCCCCGGCACGCCGTCGGCGACCAGGTGCCGGATCTGCTCGTACGCGGCGAGGAACGCCTCCGTGCGTGGGGCCGGCACCCGGACCAGGAAGACCACTCGGGCCCGCTGTTCGCTCATGGCGTCTCTCCTTCCGTCGGCGCGGCGCCCCGCAGGACCAGCGCGCTGTTGAACCCGTCGAAGCCCCGCGCGCAGACCAGCGCCAGCCGGCTGCGCGGCCGGCGGTGCTCACGCAGGAAGTCCAGCTCACACCCGTCGGCGACCTCGTCGGGGCCAGCCGAGGCGGGCAGCGTGTCGTGCGCGAACGCGAGCAGGGCGGTGGCCACGTCCAGTGCCGAGCCGCCCTGGTGGGCCCGGCCGGTCAGCGGCTTCTGCGTGGTGACCGGGGGCGGCCGGTCGGCGAAGACGGCGCGCAGTGCCGCGGCCTCGCTCCGGTCGTAGCGGGGCACGCCGAGGGCGTCGGGCAGCACCACGTCGATTCCGGTCGAGGTGACGCCGGCCCGGTCCAGGGCGAGCCGCATCGCCCGCGCGTACTGGATCGGGTCGCCGACGCTGTCGGCCGTGGTGTGCGCGGCGTCGTGGGTGGCCCCCCAGCCGCTGACCTCGCCGTAGATCCGGGCGCCCCGGGCCAGCGCGTGTCCCAACTCCTCCACCACGAACACCGCGCCGCCCTCGGCCGGCAGGTAGCCGCTGGCCGTCGCGTCGAACGGCCGGTACGCCCGCTCCGGGTCGGCGACGTCGCTGAGCAGCCCGGAGCGCAACTGGCAGGCCAGGGCGTACGGGCTCAGTGGACACTCGGTCGCCCCGGCGATGACCACCGGCGTGCCCCGGCGCACCGCGCGGGCGGCGTGCGCGAGGCTGTCCAGCCCGCCGGCCGCCTCCGCGACCAGCACCCCGCTCGGCCCCTTGAACTGGTGATGGATGGAGAGCTGCCCGACGCTCGCCGCGTAGAACCAGGCGATCGACTGGTACGCGCCGACGGTGCGCGACGGCCCGCCCCAGAGCCGTTGCAGTTCCCGCTGGCCGAACAGGTTGCCCCCGGACGAGCTGGCCAGGGTCACCGCGTAGCCGTACGGGTCGGGCGCCCGGTCGGGCAGCCCGGCGTCGGCCAGCGCGAGGCGGGTGGCGGCGAAGCCGAGGTGTGTCCACCTGTCGGTCTGCACCAGTTGCCGACTCTCGGCGTAGGACTCGGCCGCGAAGTCGGGTACCTCGCCGCCGAGGCGGGTGGGGTAGCCGGCCGGGTCGAAGAGGGTGATCGGCCCGGTGCGCCGGGTGCCGGCCAGGACGGTACGCCAGTGCGCGTCCGCACCGACGCCACTGGGCGCGACCACACCGATGCCGGTGACGACCGCCCGGGCGGTGCTCACGCCGCCGCCGGAAGCCGGCGGAACACCATCGCCGACTGGAAGCCACCGAACCCGCTGCCCACCGACAGGGCCACGTTCACCGGCACCTCCCGCGCCTCGTTGGGTACGTAGTCCAGGTCGCACTCGGGGTCGCGGGTGCTCCAGTTCGCCGTCGGCGGCACCACCCCGAACTCGATCGCGAGGGCGCAGGCCGCCATCTCGATCGACCCGATCGCTCCGAGCGAGTGTCCGACCATCGACTTGATGGAGCTGATCGGCACCCGGTACGCGGCCTCGCCCAGTGCCCGCTTGAACGCGGCCGTCTCATGCCGGTCGTTCTGCCGCGTGCCCGAGCCGTGTGCGCTGATGTAGGAGACCTGCTCGGGGATGATCCGGCCCTGCCGCAGCGCGTCGCTGACGGCGAGGCCCATCTCCAGCCCGTCGGGCCGCAGCCCGGTCATGTGGAAGCCGTTGCTGCGGCTGGCGTAACCCGCGACCTCACAGTAGACGTGGGCGCCCCGCCGTCGGGCGTGCTCGGCCTCCTCCAGCACCAGCACGGCCGCGCCCTCGGCCAGCACGAACCCGTGCCGGTCCGCGTCGAACGGGCGGGAGGCGTGCGCCGGGTCGTCGTTGTCGGGACTGGTCGCCTTGATGGCGTCGAACGACGCGACGGTGACCGGTGAGATCGGCGAGTCGGCCGCGCCGGCCAGCACGATGTCCGCCTCGCCGTCCACGATCATCTGGTGGGCGTAGCCGATGGCGTCGATACCGGACGTGCAGCCGGTGGAGACGACCTGCGCCGGGCCGTGCAGGCCGTGCCGGCAGGCCACGTCGGCGGCCAGGCTGCTGGGCACCAGCGCCTGGTACAGGTACGGGCCGCCGAGCGCGGCGTCGACCAGCCACCGCTGACCGTGCTCGCTGACCCGCACGTACTCCTCTTCGAGGGCCATCGTGCCGCCCACGGCGGTGCCGAGCACCACCCCGGCGCGGTCCCGCTCGGCGTCGTCGAGCACCAGGCCGGCGTCGGCGATGGCCTCGGTGGAGCAGGCCAGCGCGAACTGCACGTAGCGGTCGGCGCGACGCCGCTCGGCGTCGGTGAGCCCGGCGGCGACCGGGTCGAAGTCACACTCGGCGGCGATCTGCGAGCGGAACGGCGACGGGTCGAAGAAGCTGATCCGCCGGGTGGCCGTACGCCCCTCGGTGATGGTCTTCCAGAACCGGTCCCGGCTGGCGCCGCCGGGGGCGACGACGCCCACCCCGGTCACCACCGTGCGACGCCCGGTCACCGCGCCACCTCTGTTCGCGACTGCGGGGCTCGCAAACCCGGCTCACTCCTCGCGCTCACGATCCACCCCGCTGTTCGACGAGTTCGGTGTCCACGTGGCCCAACTCCGGGCGCGGGGCCAGGGGGCCCAGGTGGAAGACCACCTCGGCCGGCTCCGTGCCGGTGTTGCGCAGCCGGTGCCGCACGTTGACGGGTACGAACAGCGCCTCGCCGGTGGCCACCTCGGTCGGCTGGTCGTCCAGGTCGACCGTGATCGTGCCGCGCGACACGTAGAGGAACTCCTCGCTGTAGGGGTGGTAGTGCTCGGCGATCCGCTCCCCGGGCGCGAGGGTCGCCACCCCGAGGAAGCCGGAGGTGCTGCCGACGGTGCGCGGGCCCAACAGCACCCGCAGCTCGCCGCCGCGTCGCCGGTCCGCCGGTACGTCCGACGCCGCGATCAGCCGGGTGCCCAGGTCACTCATCGCCGGCCTCCGTCGTGACGAGGCCGCCGACCGGGCCGTCCTGGCCGGCGCGTTCCCGGGCGATCCGCTCCACGCGGTCCTTGATGACCGCGAGTTGGATGACGCTGTTGGTGTTGATCCGCTCGGTCATGGCGGCGTTGTCGACGGGGGCGGTCGGCTTCATGGCGAAGTCCTGCGTCCAGGTCATCCGGGTGCCGCCGGCCTCCTCGGTGTAGCGCCAGTGGATCCGCATGTACTCGAACGGCCCGGTCTCCACCCGGTGTGCCCGCACCTGACGGCTCACCGGGTCGGCCGTACGCTCGCTGACCCAGCTCCACGCCACCCCGTTCTCGTCCGGGTACATGGTGAGCCGAAACCGTACGGTGAGCCCGTCGCGGTGCAGGATCTCGACCACGGCGTACTCGGTGAACAGCTCGGTCCAGTTCGCCACGTCGTTGGTGACGTCCCAGACCAGCGCGAGTGGCGCGTCGATGACCACGGTGTTCTCGGTGTGCCCGGGCGGGTCGGTTCGGCGGGCGACCAGGTCGGCCACCGCCGCGATGCTCAGTTGCCCGGCTTCCTCGGGGATGCTCACCTGCCACCGGTCGGCGACGACCGCCGAGAGTTCCAGCAGGGCGAGCGAGTCCATGCCCAGTTCCTCCAGCGACGCGGCGGGCGTACGGGCCGCGGCCTCGGCGTCCAGGCCGCAGTGCGCCACCAGGATGTCGGTGATCTCGGCGGTCATCGGGCGACCATGGGTGACGGTCATCGGGTCCTCCTGTGGGTTACGTCGGGCTCCGCGGCGGGCGCGGCGCGGGGTGTCGGGGTGGCCGCCGACCGCGACGCGGGCGCGGCGAGCAGGCGGTCGACGAGGCCGGTGGTGTACCGGCCCTTGCGGAACCCGGCGTCGTCGAGCACCCGCCGGACGAATCCGATGGTGGTGTGCACCCCCGGACCGGCGATGTCGAACTCGTCCAGGGCGCGTTCCAGCCGGTTGAGCGCCGACTCCCGGTCGGGCGCCCAGACCACGACCTTGGCCAGCAGGGAGTCGTACCAGGGGCCGACCAGGTAGCCGACGCGGGCGTGGGTGTCCACCCGGGTGAACGGGCCGCCCGGCGGGGTGAACCGCTCCAGCCGTCCGGGGGTGGGTGCGAACCCGCGCGCCGGGTCCTCGGTGTTCACCCGGCACTCCACCGAGACGCCGCGCAGGCGGATCTCCTCCTGCCGCCACCGCAGCGGCACACCGGCCGCGATGTGCAGTTGCTCGTGCACCAGGTCGATCCCGGTGACCATCTCGGTGACGGGGTGCTCCACCTGGATCCGACAGTTGATCTCCAGGAAGTGGAAGTGTTCCTCGGCGTCGACCAGGAACTCCAGCGTGCCGGCGCCGACGAAGCCCACCTCCAGCGCGCCCCGCAGGGCGGTCTCGGCGATGGCGTCGAGCGTCGCGGTGGACAGCGCGGGGGCGGGGGCCTCCTCGACGAGCTTCTGGTGCCGGCGCTGCACCGAGCAGTCGCGGGTGCCCAGGTGTACGCCGTTGCCGTGCGCGTCGCAGAGCACCTGCACCTCGACGTGCCGGGCCTCGGTGAGGTAGCGCTCGACGTACACCCGGTCGTCGCCGAAGGCGGCCTGGGCGGCGGCCCGCGTCCGCGCGTACGCCCGGGCCAGCTCGGCCGGACGGCGCACCACGGTCATCCCCCGGCCGCCGCCCCCGGCGGCGGCCTTGACGATCACCGGGTAGCCGACGGCGTCGGCGACCTCGGCCGCCGCCGCGGCGGTCGCCACCGGCGCGACGCTGCCCGCCGGCAGCGGCAGCCCGGCCCGGCTCATCAGGGCCCGGGCCGAGGACTTGTCGGCCAGCGCCGCCATCACCGCCGGCGGTGGGCCGATGAACGTCAGGCCGTTGTCCGCGCAGATCTCGGCGAAGTCGGCGTCCTCGGAGAGGAACCCGTATCCGGGGTGGACGGCCTGCGCGCCCACCTGGCGGGCGGCCTCCACGATCGCGGCGGCGTTGAGGTAGCTGCGCCGGCTGGACGCCGGTCCGATCCGGATGGCCTGGTCGGCGAGGCGGACGGCCGCGGAGTCCGAGTCGGCGGCGGAGTAGACCACCGCCGTACGGACGCCGAGTTCCCGGCAGGCCCGCAGCACCCGCAGGGCGATCTCGCCGCGGTTGGCGATCAGGACGGTCTCGAACATGGCCACCCCCGCCGTCAGGCCGGATCCAGCTCGACCAGCGGCTGGTCGTACTCCACCGGTTGACCGTCCTCGACGAGGATCGCGACGACCCGGCCGGCCCGGTCGGCGCTCACCTCGTTCATCAGCTTCATGGCCTCGACGATCGCCACCGGCTGACCGGGGCGGACCAGGTCGCCGACGGCGACGAACGGCCGCGCGCCCGGCTCCGACGCGCGGTAGAAGGTGCCGACGATCGGCGCCCGGACCGCCGTACGTCCGGGGACCGGGGGGCGGATCAGCGCGGCCGGCGGACCGGACGCGGCCGCGGTCGGCGTCGGCGTCGGCACGACCGACGGCGGATCCGGGGGTACGGCAGCGCCGCCCGTCACCTCGTCCGGATGCCACTCGACCTCCAGCACGGTCGCCCCGCTGCGCAGCCGGATCCGGCGTACCGGCCCGGCCAGCTCGGCGAGCAGGTGCCGGGCCTGTCGGCGGAGCCCGGCCAGCACCTCCTCACCGTCCGTGTCGGGCCCCGGGGACCCGTCCACCGGAGGGCGGCCGTCGACGTCCGCCCGGCCGTTCGGGCCGTCGGCGGTGGACACCGTCGCGCCGGCCGTCATCGGGCACCCACCTGGGTGCTGCCGGCGCGGGTGGCGCCGAACCGACGGAAGCGCTGCCGGCGCAGGCGGACCAGCATCGCAGGCGGCACGTCCAGCAGTGGCACCAGATTGGTCAGCAGCGCGGCGCGCAGTCGCCGGGCGGTCTCGGCCGGGTCGTCGTGGGCGGCCGCCGCCGGCTCGGGAACGATCTCGTCGACGACGCCGAGGCGACACAGGTCGGGCGCGGTCAGCCGCAGCGCGCGGGCCGCCTGCGGGGCGGCGGAGCGATCCGGCCAGAGGATGGCGGCGCAGCCCTCCGGACTGATCACCGAGTAGACGGCGTGTTGGAGCATCAGCACCCGGTCGGCGACGCCGAGGGCCAGCGCGCCGCCGCTGCCACCCTCGCCGGTGATCACCGTGACGACGGGGATCGGCAGCACGGTGAGGGTGAGGATGTTCTCCGCGATCGCCGCCGCCTGCCCCTGCTCCTCGGCGCTGATCCCCGGGTCCGCGCCGGGCGTGTCGACGAGGGTGACCACCGGCAGGCCGAGTCGTGCGGCGAGGCGCATCAGCCGCAGCGCCTTGCGGTGCCCGGCCGGGCTGGCCATGCCGAAGTTGCGGGCGACCAGGTCGGCGGTGGTGTGTCCCTTCTGGTGGCCGATCACCATCACGTGCCGCCCGGCCAGCCGGGCGATCCCGCCCACGATGGCCGGGCAGTCCCCGCCGAGGCGGTCGCCGTGCAACTCGACGAACCCGTCGAAGACCGAGTCCAGGTAGTCCAGGGTGGTGGGTCGGCCGGGGTGGCGGGCCGTGCGCACGGTGTCCCAGGCGTCGACCACCTCCGGCGGCGGGCCGCCGTCGGCCGCCGCCGGCGGGACCGCGTCGGCCAGGCGCTCGTGGTCCCGCGCCGGCTCCTGACGGGGTACGGGTGTCCGCGCCGGACGGCCGGCGCGGGCCGCGGCCAGCAGGGCCGCCAGCCGACCGCGCAGTGACCGGCGCTGCACCACCATGTCGACCTGCCCGTGGCGCAGCAGGAAGTCGGCGGTCTGGAACCCCTCCGGCAGGGCCCGACCGGTGACCTGACGGATCACCCGTGGACCGGCGAAGCCCATCCGGGCGCCGCTCTCGGCGAGTACCAGGTCGGTGTTGGTGGCGAAGGACGCCGCCACGCCGCCGTAGGTCGGGTCGGTGAGCACACTGACGGTGAGCAGGCCCGCCTCGCGCAGGGCGGCGATGGCCTGGCTGACCGTGGCCATCTGCATCAGCGACAGGGCGCCCTCCTGCATCCGTGCGCCGCCGGACGCGGTGACGAGGATGAGCGGCACCCGGTCGTCGAGCGCCCGCTCGGCGGTGCGGGTGATCAGCTCGCCCACGGCGGTGCCGAGGCTGCCGCCGAGGAAGCGGAAGTCCATCACCGCCAGGGCGGCCGGGTGCTCACCGATGGTGGCGACGCCACAGACGACAGCCTCGGGCAGACCGGTGGCGGCCCGCGCGGCGGTGAGCCGGTGCGGGTACGGCAGCACGTCGACGAAGTCCAGCGGGTCCGCCTCGGGCAGCCGGTCGGGCAGCAGGCGCAGGGAGCCCGGGTCGACGAGCTGCCGCAGCCGCTCCGGAGCGCCGAGGCGGGAGTGCTCCCCGCACTCGGGGCAGACGTCCAGGTTGCGGCGCAGCCGCTTGCGGTAGAGCAGGCTCGCGCAGCCGGCGCAGCGGGACCAGAGTTGCTCCTCCTGCCCCGCGGCGGCGGTCACGAGCGCCCTCCGGCGTCCGGGGCGTCGAACCGGTAGAAGCAGTGCGCCATCGCGTCGCGTGGAGAACGCCAGGTCGGCAGGTACGGCGAGACGTACGGTCGGAGCCGGTCGCTGACCCGGACGAACTCGGGGTGCCCCCGGGCGGCCTCCACCGCCGGCTGCGCCGGTTGCTCGGTCTCGAGCAGGTGCACGTAGAGGTCGTGCAGCCGGTACAGTGCGCGGTGCCGGACGCCGACCAGGTGCGGCAGCTCGGTCGCGTCCGACTCGGCGAAGATCTCGGCGACCTGCTCCTGCGCGGTCGGTACGACCTTCGCGATGATCAGCGATCGGTCCATGGCTGGGCCTCCCCCCACGGCGTCCGGTCGGCCGGGTGGGCCTCGGACGCGCTGGACGACTGCCGCCACGATGCGGCAGTCGTCGTCACGGCGGCGTCACCGCGACGGGCCGGCCGAGGACGCCCAATGGTGACGCTGCGTTGACGCAACCTGTGTATGAGCTATGCGTCCCTTGTGCAGCCCGCCACAAAGGATCGACGTTTTACCAGTTCAGAACCGATTTCATGGGTGAGATGGGACCAATATGGGCGTTGACTCACCGTGACCGTAATTGATAATCTTCACGGTGGTCAGCCCGGCGGCTCCGGCGGGTGGTGCCGCGCCTGGACAGCCGTGGTCGGATTCCATCGACGGAGCCGACGGTGGTGACGCGGGCAGTCGATCCGGGACACAGCAGACAGTCGGGACGAGCGTTCCGCAGGGGGTGCCGCCGTGGCCGCTGATTCGTCCGTGCCGAGCGCCGCAGGTCCCGACCCGGGTGACCTCGCGCTGCACCTGCTCGGCGGCTTCCGCCTCCTGCACGCCACCGCGCACATCGTGGTGCCGCGCGGGCTGCAACGGGTCATCGCGCTGATCGGGCTGCGCCCCGGCGCCACCCGCAGCCAGCTCGCCGGCCTGCTCTGGCCCGACGTGTCCGAGGAGCGGGCGCTGTCGTCGCTGCGGACCGCGCTGTGGCGGCTGCGGCAGGACCCGTGCTGCCCGATGATCGTGGCCGGCGACACCGTCCGACTGGCCCCTGCCGTCCGCCTCGACGTGGACGACCTCGTCGGTACGGCCGCCCGGGTACGCAACGGCGACGACCCGCGGAGCACCGCCGGGGCGCTCGCCGCCGGCCGGCACGACCTGCTGCCCGGCTGGTACGACGACTGGGTGCTGCTGGACCGGGAGCGGCTGCGGCAACTGCGTCTGCACATGCTGGAGCAGGTGTCCGCCCAGCACCTCGCCGCCGGTCGGCACGGCGAGGCGTTGGAGGCGGCGTTGGAGGCGATGGCCGCCGAGCCGCTGCGCGAGACGCCGCACCGGCTGGTGGTGCGGATCCACCTCGCCGAGGGCAACGCCTTCGAGGCCGTGCACGCCTTCTACGTCTACCGCGACCTGCTGCGCCGCGAGCTGCGTCTCGAACCCAGCCCGGCGATGAGCGCCCTGCTCGACGACACGCTCGCCCCGATCCGGGCGGCCAGCCGTCCGCAGCCGCCGGCCGGGGCACCGACGCTCGGCCGTCACGGGCCGGGCGGCGCACGTGACGGTGACGTGACACAGCCTGCGGCACGGTGACCGCATCGAGCACGTGACCACCGGCCCGCGGGTCGGGATCGGCCACCGGCGGAAGGGGTCCCATGAGTCGTCTACTGATCGTCAGCCGGATCATCCCGGGCGCGGAGGGGCGGGTCGCCCAGATCTTCGCCGAGTCCGACGCCACCGAACTGCCCGGCCTCACCGGTGTCACGCACCGGTCCCTGTACGGATTGCACGACGTGTTCGTGCACCTCATCGAGACCTCGGACGTGAATCCGGGCGCCCTCGCCGCCGCCCGTAACCACCCGCTGTTCCAGCAGGTCAACGAGCGGCTCGCCGCGCACACCTCGCCGTACCTGTCGACCTGGCGCTCCCCCAAGGACGCCATCGCCGAGTGCTTCTACCGCTGGGACGCGGCCGACGCGGCGGCGCCTCACCCGGCCGGCTGACATGTCCACCACCGGACCGCACGTCCTGATCATCGGCGCCGGCACCGGCGGCCTGTGCCTGGCGCACGGGCTGCGCCGCGCCGGCATCAGCGTCGCCGTCTACGAGCGGCACCGGCACAGCGGCGAAGGGCTGCTCGGATACCGGGTGGGGATCGGTCCCACCGGCAGCCGGGCGCTGCGCGACTGCCTGCCACCGCAGTTGTTCGCCACGTTCCTGGCCACCTGCGCCCGGCCACCGAGCTACTTCAACGTCGTCACGCAGCGGCTGCACGAGACCGCGTCGTTCACGCTGCGGCCGGCCGTCGACCCCGTGCACACCGAACACTCGGTGGCCCGGATGGTGCTGCGCCAGGTGCTGTTGACCGGCCTGGCCGACGTGGTGCACTTCGACAAGACCTTCGTCCGGTACGAGCAGCACGACGACGGCACGGTCACCGCCCACTTTGCCGACGGAACCACCGCCACCGGCGACCTGCTGGTGGCGGCGGACGGCACACACTCGGCGGTACGCCGCCAGTACCTTCCGCACGCGGTGATCCGGGACGCCGGGACCATCAACATCGCCACGCGCGTCCCGCTGACCGCGCAGACCCGCAGCCTCGTGCCCGAGCGCGTCGGCAGGGGCATCTCGCTGATCTTCGGCGCCGGCGGCACGATGGGCGTGCTGCACGTGATGGAGTTCAAGTGGGACCCGGACGGGGCGATCAAGCCCGGCGTCGGCGACGACGACGCCGCCCTGCTGCGGGGCTGGTCCGGCCTGTCGGAGCACACCAGCGCCGACTACATCAACCTGATCATCTGGAGCACCGCCCGCCGGTTCCCGTCCGACGTCCTGCAACGCCGGGGTGAGGACCTGAAACGGGTCGCGCTGGACCTGACCCCCAACTGGCACCCACACCTGCGGGAACTGTTGCGGCTCAGCGATCCCGGCAGCGTCCTGCCGATCAGGGTGAGCACCTCCGAGCCGACGCCGCCCTGGAAGGCCAGCACCGTCACCCTGCTCGGCGACGCCATCCACACGATGACCCCCGGTCGCGGGGTGGGGGCGAACACCGCGCTGCGCGACGCGCGTCTGCTCTGCCAGCACCTCACCAGCGCCGCCGCCGGGGACAAGACGCTCGTGCAGGCCGTGGCGGACTACGAGGCCGCCATGGTGCCCTACGGCTTCGCGCGGGTCGCCGAATCGCTCAACCGCAGCGGCACCAACGGCGACGACCGGATGTACCGGCCGGTGGTGGGCCGTCTCGCCCTGCTCGGCGCACGCGGCTACTTCGGAGTGACCAGTCGGGTGCCCCCACTGCGTCGCCGTTTCGTCGACGACTTCCACACCTACGAGGGCGACGAGGACTGACCGCGGCACCAGCGACCCGGGTACGACGTGCACACGTCGTACCCGGGTCGCTTTCGTCTCCGGGGCTGGTGGACGGGCAGGTGGGCGCGACACTGCGTCACCCGTCGGGCACCCCGCGAGGTGGTGGTCGGCGGCACGCGCCGTACCGCCGGTCCTGTCTGTCGTCGTCCGAGCGCGTGTGCGAAGCTGCGGCGAGTTTTTTTCGTGACTTTCTCGACGAGGTGTGAGGGAGGTTCGCCGTGGAGTGGTCTATCGGACACTCGCTGATAGTGGTCGTGGCGGTGCTGCTGGGCCTGGCCGCCGGATGGTTGCTGCGCGGCCGGCAGGGCGCGGGGGCCACCCGGCCCATCGTGGACGGTGACCCGGTCGCCGGCCTGGCCGTGGTCAGCAACCCGGAGCCACCGGCCACGACCGACGAGGCCCGGCCGGCGGCGACCATCGACCCCGCTCCCGTTGCGGTCGCCGACGAACCGACCCCGGTGGACACGGTCAGCGCGCCGGCCACCGTGACCGCGTCTGACGATCCGGCGCCGAACGCCGTCGACCCCGGCGACATGGCCCTCACCGAAACCCCACCGGCCGTCGCGCCCGTCGAGCGGACCGACGCGGTCGACGAGCCGGAAAGGGTCGACGAGCAGCCGGCCCCGGCGACGGTGGTCGCCCCGCGCCAGCCGCTCGACGACAGCACCTCCGCATCGGACGAGCCCACCGCCGCAGACCCGATCGAGGCGGCACCGGCCGACACCACGCCAGCCGACACCACGCCAGCCGAGCAGGCCGACACCGACCCGACCGCCACCGACGCCACGCCGGCCGAGGCTGTCCCGGTCGAGGCTGTCCCGACCGCGCCGGTCGAGCAGGCCGACGCCGTTACCGCCGGGAGCGCGTACACCGGGACGACGCCGGCCGACACGACCCCGGCGGTCGCGGCCGGCCTGGCGGACGTCGACGAGGCCGAGCCGGCGCGGGCCACGCCGCCGGTCCGCGCGGCCGACGCCCCGCCGATCCCGGCGGCCACCGACCCGACGGGCCCGGCGGACGACTTCCGCCGGATCCAGGGTGTGGGGCCGAAGATGGCGGCCGCGTTGCAGGCGGCCGGCGTGCGCACCTACCGCCAGCTCGGCGAGCTGGACGAGCCGGCGCTGCGCGACCTGATCCGGGCCGCCGGTCTGCGCGCCGCGCCCGCGTTGGCCACCTGGCCGCAGCAGGCCCGGGTGCTGGCCGGCGCCGGCGACGAGGCGAGCGCCGTCCTGCCCGGCGGCGACCAGGGCTGACGCACCACCGGGAACCCCCGAACGTCCGCGCGGACGTTCGGGGGTTCGCTCGTTCCGGGCATTTCGACGGAGGCTGGGACGCGGTCGATCAACCGCCCGGTCGGGGGACGGTGGGACGAATCGTGCGCGGGCGGGGTCGGCCACTGGCTAGCGTCGGTCGAGGTGGGCCGGACGGTCCCCCGAGTCGACCGGCACCGCAGGAGCGAGCGTGCACTTCTCCGCGCCGGAGCCCGGGCCGGGCCGGACGCGGCCACCGGTACGCGACCCGGACTCCCCCCGCCGGGTGACGCTGCTCGAACTCTTCTTCGACCTGGTGTACGTGGTCGCGCTCGCGCTCATCTCGCGCGGAATGGTCGAACAGCTCGACTGGCACCGCGCCGGGCAGGCGTTGATCCTGCTGGCCGCCGTCTGGTGGACGTGGGCGATCACCACCCTCGTCACCGACCTGTACGACCCGGAACGCACCGAGATCAAGCTGCTGATCGCCGCGGTCATGTTCGGCGCGCTGCTGATGACCACCGCGATTCCGGAGGCGTTCAACGCGCGCGGCATCGTCTTCGCCGGCACGTACGTGGCCATCCATCTCGGGCGCGGTCTGTTCCTGATGCCGGCCGTGCGTCGCCAACCACAGACCCAGCGTCGGGCGTTGCGCATCTTCACCTGGTTCGCCGTCTCGGCGATCCCCTGGATCATCGGCGCGTTCGTCGCCGGTGACGCCCGGCTGGCGTGCTGGGCCATCGCGCTGGCCATCGACTACACCGGCTTCCGGCTCGCGTACCCGGTGCCGGGGCTCGGGGTGGTCCCGGAGCCGCAGCGCAACGTCACGGCCGAGCACCTCTCCGAGCGGTACCAGCAGTTCTTCATCATCGCGCTCGGCGACGCCATCCTGACCATCGGCACCATGTTCAAGCTGGCGCACACCGAGGCCCAGACCATCGCCTCGTTCACGGTGGCGTTCATGACCACCCTGCTGCTCTGGCGGATCTACGTCCACAAGTCCGGCCAGCTGTTGCCGACGGCCATCAAGATGTCCGGGGCGCCGGCCAAGTTCCTGTTCACCGCCCCGTACACCCACCTGCTGATGATCGCCGGGGTGGTGACCACGGCCGCCGGGTTCGACCTGGTGCTGCACGAGCACCCGGGTCGTACGCCGCCGGCCTGGGTGGCGGTGATCCTCGGCGGCCCGGCGTTGTTCCTGCTCGGCCGCTCCTCGTTCGAGTACGAGGTGTTCAGTCGGGTGTCACCGTCCCGCCCCGGCGGGCTCCTCGCGTTGCTGACGATCGCGCCCGCGGCGATGTACCTGCCACCGCTGGCCACCTCGTTCGGCGCGCTGTTGGTGCTGGCCGGGGTCGCCTACGCGGACCACCGCCGCAGCCGCGGCAAACCGCCGGAGTCCCCCGCGCCGCCGCACTGACGCGGTGGTGGGTCACACCAGCGCGCCCGCGTACCCCCGGGCCCGTAGCCGCTGGCCTGCGGTGTGGCCGAGGCGCACCTGAAGGCCCAGCGGGACGGCGGCCCGGCGTACGTCGTCGACGTGCAGCGAGCCGTGCCGGTCGACGGTCAGCACCGGCGGCTCCTCCAGCTCGCCGACCGGCGCGTGGAAGGAGAGCAGGGTCACCGAGGTGGTGAGGTAGCCCGGGTAGGCGGCGCGGGCCACCGCCTCGTCCGGGTGGGCGAGCACCACCAGGTCACGCAGGTGGGCGAAGTCGGCAGCGAGCGCACCGGCCTTCCAGTGGGCCGGCTCGTCGGCGGCCCCGGTGTGGTGCCGGGACCGGTTCGCCGACGTGATGTAGAGGTGGTCGGTGCCGGTCTCGGCGAGCGCCCGCTCGAAGAACGTGTTGGACGGGCAGGTGAGGCCGGGAGCGATGACCTGGGCGGTCCGTAGTCCGCTGTCGACCTGCGTGAGGTGGTCGGGCAACCGGTCTGCGGCCGGACCCCGGAAGCCGAACGGTCCGGCCCCGTAGAGGGCGTCCATCAGGGCCCGCACCCGGCCGACCGGCAGCCGGGGCGAGATGCGGGACCAGTCGAACATCCCCGGGATACGTCCGATCGCGGTGGTGATGCTGCCGACCTGGTCGACGGCCCGACCCTTGGCGAGGTTCACCCGCCGTACGGTGGCCGGATCCGGGCGGGCGACGAGGGCGTAGACGTTGGCGAACGCCACCGCGACGACCGCGCCTCCGGCGAGCGCGCGGGCGGCGACCGCGACGTCCTGGGGGCGGTCGACGTAGAGCGGTGGTGTCGGGACGTCCATGGGTCCTCCTCGGCGGGCCGTCAGGCAGTTCTACGTCCGATGCCCCGCGCGGCGGCCGGGTCGGTCGGCGATCCGATAGCCGCACGGGGACACGTCGTGCGGACGGCCGATGTCGGCATCGGCCGGACGGACGATGCGGCGGGGGTACGACGCGCGCGCCGTTAGCGGCGCGACGCGATTGGGTACAACGCGTGCACCTCAGCTCCACCACAAATTCCTTCAGGAGGCAGCGATGCGCGGCAGTTCGATACTCGGAGTCATCGTCGTGATCTGGCTGGTGATCGGCGCGGTCGCCGCCGGCCAGCGGGGCTACTACAGCGGCGACGACACCAACTGCGCCGAGGCGGGCACGATCCTGGTCACGATCGTGGCCGGACCGCTGAACTACATCGGAGCCAACCCCAAGATCGACTGCAAGCTGCCCGAGCCGTCCAAGTAGGACGGGGACACCTCGCCCGGCCCGCGCCCGTTCAGGGCGCGGGCCGTTTCGCTGCCCGGGGTCGACCGGGGCGGCGATGCCGGCGCTGGCGTGGTCGGCGCCCAGGATGGGCGCAATGGGATGAAGCAGCCGAAAGATGATGTCGGGGCGTTCATCGCGAAGAGGGGACATCTATCCGGCACTCGGCGGCTGACAGCCAAAAAGTTTTGTGGGGTCCCTACAATTCAGCGGCGGTTGGTTCGGCCGTTGCACCATGGCGCCGTCCGCTCCGAGCCGGAAAAGTGATCACTGCCGGGAGCCGTCGTGTCTCGGCACGTACATCATGGTCTACCAAAGGGGTCAGTCGGGTGTTCAACCGTGTCGCCATCGTCAACCGTGGTGAGGCTGCCATGCGGCTCATCCACGCGGTCCGGGAGCTGGCCGCGGAGACGGGCAGCCGGATCGAGACGGTCGCCCTCCACACCGACGTCGACCGCACGGCCACCTTCGTGCGTGAGGCCGACATCGCCTACGACCTCGGGCCGGCGTCGGCCCGTCCGTACCTGAACCTCGCGACACTCGAGCGCGCCCTGACCGAGACCGGCGCCGACGCCGCGTGGGTCGGCTGGGGTTTCGTCGCCGAGGATCCGGCCTTCGCGGAGCTGTGCGAGAAGATCGGGGTCACCTTCGTCGGACCGAGCCCGGAGGCCATGCGCCAGCTCGGCGACAAGATCGGCGCGAAGCTGATCGCCGAGGAGGTCGGCGTGCCGGTCGCGCCGTGGAGCCGCGGCGCCGTCGAGAGCCTGGAGGCCGCGACGGCGGCAGCGGCCGAGATCGGCTACCCGCTGATGCTCAAGGCGACGGCGGGCGGCGGCGGGCGCGGCATCCGCGTGGTCACCAGCGACGCCGAACTCGCCGACGCGTACGAGCGCACCAGCCAGGAGGCGGCGCGGGCCTTCGGCAGCGGCATCGTGTTCCTGGAGCGCCTGGTCACCGGCGCCCGGCACGTCGAGGTCCAGGTGATCGCCGACGGCCAGGGCACGGCGTGGGCGCTTGGCGTACGGGACTGCTCGGTGCAGCGGCGCAACCAGAAGGTCATCGAGGAGTCCGCCTCGCCGGTGCTCGACAAGGCGCAGGCCGCCGAGCTGAAGACGTCGGCGGAGCGGCTCGCCGTGGCGGTCGGCTACCGGGGCGCGGCGACCGTCGAGTTCCTCTACCACCCCGGCGACCGGCTGTTCGCGTTCCTGGAGGTCAACACCCGCCTCCAGGTCGAGCACCCGATCACCGAGCTGACCACCGGGTTCGACCTGGTCAAGGCGCAGCTGCACGTCGCGTCGGGCGGCCGGCTGGTGGGTGACCCGCCGGTCGAGCGCGGGCACGCCATCGAGGCCCGACTCAACGCCGAGGACCCCGACCGCGACTTCGCGCCGTCGCCGGGGCGGATCGCGCGGCTCGACCTGCCGGCCGGGCCGGGCATCCGGGTGGACACCGGCGTCAGCGAGGGCGACACCATCCCGGCCGACTTCGACTCGATGATCGCGAAGATCATCGCGTACGGGCGGAACCGGGACGAGGCGCTGGGCAAGCTGCGGCGGGCGATGGCCGACACCACCGTGATCATCGACGGCGGCGCGACGAACAAGAGCTTCGTGCTCGAGCTGCTCGACCAGCCGGAGGTCATCGACGCCAGCGCCGACACCGGCTGGATCGACCGGGTCCGGGGCCAGGGCCGGCTCGTCACGCACCGGCACTCCGCGGTCGCCCTGGCCGCCGCCGCGATCGAGTCGTACGAGGAGGAGGAGCGCGCCGAGCGTCAGCGGCTGCTGTCGACCGCCGCCGGTGGGCGTCCGCAGGTGCAGCACGCCAGCGGCCGACCGCTGGACCTCAAGCTGCGGGGCGTCACCTACCGGCTGCGCGTGGCACGGATCGGCGCGCACCGGTTCCGGGTGGGCATCGAGGTGGGCGGCGACGTCCGCACGGCCGACGTCGAGCTGGACCGCTTCGACCGGCACACCGGTCAGATCGCCGTCAACGGCGTCCGGTACCGCCTGCTCACGGGCACCCACGGCCCGACCCACCTGGTCGAGGTGGACGGTGTGACGCACCGGGTCAGCCGCGACGAGGGTGGCGTCCTGCGCTCCCCCATGCCCGCGCTGGTCGTCGCCACCCCGCTGGAGGTGGGCGCCGAGGTCGAGGCGGGCGCGCCGGTGCTGGTGCTGGAGGCCATGAAGATGGAGACGGTGCTGCGCGCGCCGTTCAAGGCCCGGCTCAAGGAGTGCGCCGTCTCGGTGGGCAGCCAGGTGGAGGCCGGTGCGCCGCTGCTGCGGCTGGAGCCGGTCGCCGACGAGGCCTCCGACACCGCGGCCGCTCCGAGTGGCCCCACCGTCGAGCTGGACCTGCCCGCCGCCGACCCCGGCCGGTCGGCGTACGAGCGCAGCCGGCGCGGTCAGGAGGACCTGCGCGGCCTGCTGCTCGGCTTCGACGTCGACCCGCACGACGACCGTCGGGTGCTCGACGACTATCTCGTCGTACGCCGGTTGGCGGCCGAGGACGGGCACCGGCCGCTGGCCGCCGAGGTGGACCTCGTCGACGTGTTCGCCGACCTGGCCGAGCTGAGCCGCAACCGGCCGACCGGCGAGGACGGCGGGGCGCACGCCCGCAGCGACCGGGAGTACCTGCACACCTACCTGCAGAGCCTCGACGTGGAGCGGGCCGGGCTGCCGGACGCCTTCCAGGCCAAGCTCGCCAAGGCGCTCGGCCACTACGGCGTGACCGACCTGGAGCGCTCCCCCGGCCTGGAAGCCGCCGTGTTCCGGATCTTCCTGGCCCAGCAGCGCGCGTCCGTCGACGCCACCGTCGTGGCGTCACTGCTGCGCGAGTGGCTGCGCGAGACGCCGCCGGACGAGTCGCTGCGCGAGCCTGCCGGTCTGGCGTTGGAGCGGCTGGTGGCCGCGACGCAGGTGCGTTTCCCCGCCATCGCCGACCTGGCCCGGGGTGTGGTGTTCGCCTGGTTCGCGCAGCCGCTGCTGCGCCGCAACCGCGCCCGCGTCTACGCGCAGGTGCGGGCCCACCTGCGACACCTGGACGCCCACCCGGACTCGCCCGACCGCGCCGAGCGCGTCGCCGAGATGGTCCGTAGCACCGAGCCGCTGGTCCGGCTGCTGGGCCAGCGCCTCGTGCGGCACCACCTCGACAACACGGTCATGCTGGAGGTGCTCACCCGCCGCTACTACGGCAACAAGGCGCTGACCCGGGTGCGGACCAGCGACGTCGCCGACTGCACCTTCGTGGTCGCCGAGCGCGCGGACTCCAGTGTGGTCTCCGCGGCCGTACGCTTCGACGGGCTGGGCGACGCGCTGCGCGGGCTCGCCGAGCTGGCCGGCGCCGAGGACTCCGTCGACGCCGACATCTACCTCGGCTGGGAGAACCAGCCGGAGGACTTCGACACGATGGCCGCCGCGCTGCGCGACGTGCTCGCCGCCCACCCGCTGCCGCCGCAGGTCCGTCGGCTCACCGCCACCGTCGCGGGTCGCGGCGGGGCGGTCATGCACCACCACTTCACCTTCCGCCCGTCGGAGGCGGGGATGGTCGAGGACCGGCTGATCCGCGGTCTGCACCCGTACATCGCGCAGCGGATGCAGTTGGAGCGGCTGCACAAGTTCGACCTGACTCGGCTGCCGTCGGCGGACGAGGAGGTCTACCTCTTCCAGTGCGTGGCGCGGGAGAACCCGGCCGACGAGCGCCTGGTGGCGTTCGCCCAGGTCCGTGACCTGACCGAGCTGCGCGAGCAGGACGGTCGGCTGGTGGCGCTGCCCACCGCCGAGGACGCGGTGGCGGCCTGCCTCGACTCGATCCGCCGGGCCCAGTCGCGCCGGCCGTCGAAGACGCGCTTCACCACCAACCGGATCGTCATCTACGTGTGGCCGCCGAGTGAGCTGACCCGCGAGGAGATGGAGATGATCGCCGGGCGGGTGCGCCCGACGACGGTGGGCGCCGGCCTGGAGGAGATCCTGTTCATCGCGCGGCAGCGCGACCGCCGCACCGGCGAGCTGACCAAGATCGCCGTACGGATCTCGTTCGACGCCCAGGGCGGCGCGGAGCTGACCGTGGGCGAGCCGCCGGCCGAGCCGGTCGAGCCGCTGGACGAGTACCGGCTCAAGGTGCTGCGGGCCAGCAGCCGCAACACGGTGTACCCGTACGAGCTGACCGGTCGGCTCGGTGAGTTCGTCGAGCACGACCTCGACGACGCGTACGCGCTGGTGCCGGTGGACCGGCCGAAGGGGCGCAACCGCGCCGCCATCGTCGCCGGTGTCGTCACCGCCACCACCGCGCGGCACCCGCAGGGCGTGACCCGGGTCGTGCTGCTCGGCGACCCGACCAAGTCGTTGGGGGCGCTGTCCGAGCCGGAGTGCCGGCGGGTGATCGCCGCGCTGGACCTGGCCGAGCGGATGCGGGTGCCGGTGGAGTGGTGGGCACTGTCCGCCGGGGCCAGGATCTCGATGACCTCGGGTACGGAGAACATGGACTGGGTCGCGGCGGCGCTCAAGCGCATCGTCGAGTTCACCCAGGCCGGCGGTGAGATCAACATCGTGGTCGCGGGCATCAACGTGGGCGCGCAGCCGTACTGGAACGCCGAGGCCACGATGCTCATGCACACCAAGGGCGTCCTGGTGATGACCCCGGACTCGGCGATGGTGCTCACCGGCAAGCAGTCGTTGGACTTCTCCGGCGGCGTCTCCGCCGAGGACAACTTCGGCATCGGCGGGTACGACCGGGTGATGGGCCCGAACGGGCAGGCGCAGTACTGGGCGCCGAACCTGACCGCCGCGCGGGACGTGCTGATGGCCCACTACGACCACACGTACGTCGCGCCCGGCGAGGACGCTCCGCGGCGGGTGACCACCACCGACCCGGTGGACCGGGACATCTCGGAGTTCCCGCACGACGTGGCGGGCAGCCCGTTCCGCACGGTGGGCGAGATCTTCTCCGCCGAGGCCAACCCGGACCGCAAGAAGCCGTTCGACATCCGGACGGTGCTGCGGGCCCTCGCCGACCAGGACCGCCCGGTGCTGGAGCGGTGGGCGGGCATGGCCGACGCCGACACGGCCGTCGTGCAGGACGCCCACCTGGGCGGCATCCCGGTGTGCCTGCTCGGTATCGAGTCCCGGTCGGTGCCGCGTCGGGGCTTCCCGCCCACCGACGGCCCGGACACCTACACGGCGGGGACGCTGTTCCCCCGCTCGTCGAAGAAGGCCGCGCGGGCCATCAACGCGGCCAGTGGCAACCGGCCGCTGGTCGTGCTGGCCAACCTGTCCGGCTTCGACGGCTCGCCCGAGTCGATGCGCAAGCTGCAACTGGAGTACGGCGCGGAGATCGGCCGGGCGATCGTCAACTTCCAGGGTCCGATCGTGTTCTGCGTGATCTCGCGGTACCACGGCGGCGCGTTCGTGGTGTTCTCGAAGGCGCTGAACCCGAGCATGACGGTGCTCGCGTTGGAGGGGTCGTTCGCCTCGGTGCTGGGTGGCGCTCCCGCCGCGGCGGTGGTGTTCTCCGCCGACGTCAACGCCCGCACGGCCGCCGACGAGCGGGTACGCGCCCTGGAGGCCCGCGTCGCCGCCGCGTCCGGCACCGAACGCGCCGCGTTGACGGCCGAGCTCGACGAGCTGCGGTCGTCGGTGCGGGCGGAGAAGCTCGGCGAGGTGGCTACCGAGTTCGACCGGGTGCACAACATCCAGCGGGCCGTCGAGGTCGGCTCGGTGGACGCCGTCATCCGCGCCGCGGAGCTGCGCCCGCGCGTCATCGAGGCGATCGAGGCGCGGCTGAACTCCTGATCCGCCGCCCACCCGCATCGTGGGGACGGCGCCGACTGATCGAGTCGGTGCCGTCCCCACTGTCGTTGGTGGGCCGGCCGCGCCGCTCAGCGGCGAAACTTTCATCCGATGACTATCCACAGTCGCGCAGCTCACCGGACTCTTTTCCGGAAGTTTTCAGAGTTGACGAGGCCCATAGACGGCCATAATGTTTCGAACGAGTTTCCGGTCCTTCGAAGCCACGCCCCCGCGCCCTTTCGTCCCGGGCCGCACCCTTCCTTCAAAGATCGACACTTGTCGATCATCAATCGAGAGGTAGGCAGATGAAGCCAAGACGGTGGATCAGCGCCGGCGTCGTCGCCGTCGCGACCGCTGCGGCGTTGAACGCGCTTCCGGCCACCGCGAGCCGGCCGTACGACCCGACCGCCCAGACGCTCGCGGCCCTCGGCCAGCGCCACGGCCTGAAGATCGGCACCGCGGTCAACGCGGACGCCCTCAACGACGCCACCGACCCGCGCTACCGCCAGCTCGCCGCCTCGGAGTTCTCCTCGGTCACCGCCGAGAACGCGATGAAGTGGGAGAGCCTGGAGCCGACCCGGGGCACCTACGACTGGACGGCCGCCGACCAGCTCATCCAGTTCGCCCAGCGCAACCACCAGAGCGTCCGGGGCCACGTGCTGGTCTGGCACAACCAACTGCCGGCCTGGCTCACCAGCGGCGTCGCCGACGGCACCATCAGCAAGGCGGAGCTGCGCGAGCTGCTGCGCAAGCACATCACCGCCGTCGTGAGCCGCTACAAGGGCAAGATCTGGCAGTGGGACGTCGTCAACGAGGCGGTCAGCGACCCCTGGGACACCCCGTCGACGCTGCACTACAAGGGCTTCTGGGCGCAGAACCTGGGCCCGGACTACATCGCCGACGCGTTCCGCTGGGCCCGCGCCGCCGACCCGAAGGCGCTGCTGTTCTACAACGACTACAACATCGAGGCGTTCGGCTCGGGCAACCCGGCCGACGACAAGACGCAGTTCGTCTACGACATGGCCAAGGGGCTGCGCGCCAAGGGCGTACCGATCGACGGCGTCGGCTCGCAGGGCCACCTGGGCACCCAGTACGGCAACTTTGACACCCTGCAGGTGACCGCCGCCCTCAAGCGCTTCTCCGCGCTCGGTCTGGCCACCGCGTTCACCGAGGTCGACGTCCGTAGCCAGATGACCGCTGGCGTCCAGGCCGGCAACTCCGAGGAGATCAACCCCCGGTTGCAGGCGTCGGCCGCCAACTTCAGCGTGCTGATGAAGGCCTGCCTCGCCGTACGCGACTGCCTGTCGTACACCGTCTGGGGTTTCAGCGACAAGTACTCGTGGGTGCCGGACTGGTTCAACGACCCGCCCGAGGGCCTGGCCACCATCTACGACGAGAACTACCAGCCCAAGCGGGCGTACCAGGAACTGAAGTCGGATCTGATCTTCGCCGGCCCGCCGTACGTCCTGCCGCGCGTCGCACCTCGGCCGCACCGCTGAACCGGCACGGGTCGTGCGGGGTCCACCCTCCCCGCACGGCCCGTGTCAACGCCGGCCCGTCAGTCCTCGTCGTCGTCCGGTTCGAGGTCCTGCTCGTAGTAGTCGAGGTCCTCCGCGTCCATGTCCTGCGCCGCCAACGCCTTCTCGGCCTCGGCGGCGCGGCCCTGCGCCCGCAGCGCAAACGCCAGCACGGCGGTGGCCTCGTACCCGTGCTCGTCGGGGTCCTCGGCCAGCACCTCCCGGGCCTCCGCCTCGGCCCGGGCCGGCTCGCCCAGCCGCAGCCGCAACCGCGCCCGGTGCAGCCGGGCCGAGCGACGCTCGTCCGCCAGCTCGTCGCCGTCGAACCGGGTGACGGCCGCGTCGAGCCGGTCGAGCGCCTCGGCGGTCCGGCCGGCGCGGTGCAGCACCTGCGCGGCGGCCACCTGGTCCCTGCCCGTCAGCTCGGCGGAGGTGGACTCCGCTGCCGCACCGAGGGCGTCGACGCGCGCCAGCACCGCCCAGGCGACGTCGCCCGGCGGCTGGTTGGCGAGCCGACCCAACGCCTTGCGCAGCACCCGCAGCTCGCCGTCGGCGTCACCGTTGGCCCGGCGCCGGTCGGCGGCCGTGACCAGGTAGCTGACTCCCTCCGTACCGTGCAGCAGGTCGGCGGCGTCCTCCAGGACGGCCTCCAGCGGTGGTAGCCCGTCGGGCAGGTCCCCGGCCCGGATCAGCTCGGCCAGCACCACCTGCGCGGCGTCGCGGTGGTGGTAGCGCTGGCGGTACAACTCCCACAGCAGGTGGCGGCAGCGGACCGCGTCGTCGCGCAGACCGGCCCGGTCCAGGCTGCGGACCGCCTCCTCGGCGGCCTCGATCGCGTCCTCCGGTCGGCCCGCGTTGCGCAGGGTGTGCGCCACGTCCAGCCGGGCCCGCGCGGCGCCGGCCTGGTCGCCCGCCGCGGTGAGCGCGGCGACCCGTTCGACGAGCGCGGCCAGCGCCGGGTCGGCGCCCCGCTCGGACGTGGTGACCCGACCGGCGAGGACGGTGAGCGGTACGTGCTGCGCCACCGGCGTCGCCGCCATGCGCGCCTCGACTCGCTCGCTCTGGTGCCGGTTGCCGTTGCGGGTGTCGAACCGGGCGGCGATGGCGCGGGCCTGCGCGGCCAGCTCGTCGTGGACCTCGGCGACCGTCGCCCCCCAGCGGCGGGTGCCGTCGTCCGAGCGGCGGGGCAGCGTCAGGTTGGCGTGACCCGCCGCGCGCAGCCGGCCGAGCACCAGCGCGGCGGAGGCGGCGAACTCCATCGCCGCGTACGGCGACGACGGGCGCTCCAGCCAGCTCAGGTGCCGCTCGAGAAGCTCCAGACCCCGCGCCTCGTTGCCGGTCAGCCCGCAGAACAGCACGTGCTGGGCGAGGTCGTCGAGGTGGTGACGATCGTCGCGGATGCGTCGGTAGCCGTCCCGGTGCGCCTCGACGGCCTCGTCGAACCGGCCCGTGCGCAGGTACGGCGTGAGCAGCTCGCTGAGCATCCACTGTGGCTGTTCGGAGCAGCCGCCGCGCTTGTACGGCTCGCCGATGGTGATGGCCTCGTCGAACCTGCCGAGCGACGTGAGGTGCCGGACCTGCCCGGACGGTACGCACGCCTGGCAGTCGGAGAGCGAGTCCCGCTTGGCGGTGACCATCCGGTCGTACGCCTCCTGGGCGGCCGCCATGTCCCCGACGTGGTGCGCCACCAGCCAGCGGTGCTGGTGGACGGCGTGCAGGCTGTGCCCGGCGAGCTGGTAGCGGCGCTGCATGTCGTCGAGCACCGCCATGGTGCGTTCCAGCGGGATCTCCGGGAACTGGGGCAACGCCCAGACGATCCACTTGAAGTCCCAGAGCAGCGAGCGGGCGTGGTGCGGGTGGGCCACCTCCGGCTGACGGTCGAACGTCGCCAGGCACCAGGAGAAGGCGAGGAACGCCCGGGTCGGATCACCGCCGTGGTGGAAGTCGCTGATCGCGTTCATCCGGGCCGAGAAGGCGAACGGCACGTCGCCGGCCGCGTCGGCGTGCCGGAAGACCGCGTCCAGCGCCGCGAACCGGGCCGGGCCGCGCGGCAGCGCGTACGCCTGGTGGAGCCGTTCCTGTAGCTCCTGCGCCGAGGTGGTCATCGGGTTCCCTCCATGGCGCGGGCGAGCAGACCGAGGAACGACTGGTTCAGGGCGGCCGTGTCGGCGGGCCGCAGCGGCTGGTGGCCCAGCAGCAGCGCCTGCACGTACAGGCCCTCGATCGCGAGCGTGGTCAGCTCGTCGTCACCGGTGGCGATGGCCTGCCGGACGAGGGGGTTGCGGTGGTTGAACACGAGTTGCGGTCGTTCGTCGCGGCCCTGGGTGAAGGTGCCGAGGATCGACGACCACAGCTCGTCGGCCTGCTGCTGCCCCTGACGCAGATCCACCGCCAGGGCGGTGTCCCCGTCGAGCAGGTGCAGCGCCGGCATGCTGGCCGGCTCGAAGGCACGCACCAGCACCTGCACGCCGAGCCGGTCGAGGGTCCGTTGCGCCAGCACGAGGAAGGGCCGCACGGCCAGCTCGACGTCCGGGTCGAGCGGTTCCAGCCGGGTCGCCAGGTCGCCCGCGGTGAGGATCTCGGTGACGACGCCACCGTCCACGTCGGGCAGTCGACGCATCAGCTCGGCGTCGTAGACGTAGCCCGCGTTGACCACGGCGATCCCCTGGGCGGCGGCGACGGCGGCGAGCTGCCGGAACTCGTCCACCGACGGCGTGTACCGCACCACGCCGTACCGTTCCCGGAAGTCGGCGAGCGTCAGCGGACCCATGTTCGTCTCGAACGGCCACCACTGCTCCACCAGGCGCAGCATCTCGTCGTCGTGCACCGCCAGGGCCTTGACGCCCAGGTGGTGCACCCGCAGGAAGGCCTGGAGGCGACGTGGGTCGGTGCGTCCGAGCCGGGTCATCCAGCCGCGCAGGGTGTCACCGAGCGCGTCGCGGACCTCGTCGAGCAGCGCGTCCTCGTAGAGCGCCTCCCGACTCGCGGTCGGGCGCAACTCGGTGGTGTCGACCACGCACCGGACGAAGAAGGCCCACTCGGGCAGCAGCCGTTCGATGTCCTCGGAGAGGAGCATCTGCTTGAGATACACCCGGTGGGCCACCCGCGACGTCGGGTTGGCCGGCATGGGCAGCACGAACGCCACCCCGCGCAGGCCCGCCGCGGGCACCGCCAGGTCGATCACGTCGAAGGGCGGAAAACCGAAGACCTCCTCGGCGTACGCGTCGAGGCGCTCCCGCCGTGCGGCCGCCGGTTCGGCCGGGTCGTTCTCCCAGGGGGCGCGGCCGCCGGTGATGGCCTCCTGGTCGACGTGGACGCCGATCGGCAGCAGCGACCCGTACAGCGAGGCGATCTCGACGACGGCGTCCCGGCGCAGCCAGTGCTCGGCACCGCGCCGGGGCACCAGGGTCACGGTGGTGCCCTGCTCGGGGCGTTCCCGCTCGGCCGGGGCGACGTGCAGCTCGTAGCGTCCGTCGCCGTAGCCGATCCACTCGATCGTCGGCGCGTCGGCGGCCCGGGTGGACACCCGGATCTCGTCGGCGACCAGGAAGCAGGAGAGCAGCCCGATACCGAACTGGCCGAGGAACTCGTGCCGGGCGAACCCCAGGTCGTCCCGCTTGGAGCTGCGGCCGATCGTGGCGAGCAGCTCGTGCACCTGCGCCTCGGTCAGACCCACGCCGGTGTCCTCGACGCGCAGCGTACCGTCCCCGGTGGACTCCGGCGGGTAGATGCGGATCGCCCCGACCGCATCGGGGTCGCCCACCCGACGGGCCGTGATCGCGTCGACCGCGTTCTGCATCAGCTCGCGGACATAGACGCGCGGGCTGGCGTACAGGTGGTGACTGAGCAGGTCGACGATGCCGCGCAGGTCGACGTGGAAGGTGTAGCTCACAACCGCCCTCTCCCATGATCCGGTCGGCTGCACACTAGCGGCTGACCTGACGCGCTGGGGGGCACGTTTTCGTCGGACGGTCGTGCCATGCTGCCGCTCACCTGAGGGCGAGGAGCACAACGCATGGTCACGGTGATCGTTCGGGACGAGACGGCAACCGGCAGGGCCGTCGACAGTTGGCCGTTGCCGGGCCTGCCGGAGCGCATCTCCGCCCGGGAGCTGGTCCGGCTGCGGGTCCGCGAGGAGGTGGCGCGGTTCAACGCCGCGCGGCCGCGGCACTTCCGGGGCCTGGTGCAGCCGACCGACACGGAGGCCACGCTGAACGGCTACCGGGTCGCCCCGGGCCGGCGGCTCGACTGGGAGGCCCAGGCGGACAAGGCCTGCGCCGCGTTCGCCCACAACGGTTTCCTGCTGCTGGTAGACGACCACCAGATCGACGACCTCGACGAGGAGATCGACCTGCGGACCGACCCCGCCGTGGCGTTCGTCCGGCTCGTCGCCTTGGTGGGTGGCTGACGTGGCTGACTGGACGGCGCTGCTCCCCCGCCTCAGCGACGCGGACCGGCGGCAGGTGGAGACCGGTCTCGCCGAGGCCGACGAACGGATCCGCGCGGTGCTGCGCATCGCCAGCGCAGGCTACTGGGGGTCGTCGGTGACGAGCGTGCCCGAGTGGTCCACCGTGGACTCTTGGTCGGCCGAGGAGCGCCGCCGGGCCGCCCTGGCCATGCACCGGGAGTCGGCATCCGCCTCGACTCCGACCGCGCTGAACGACGTGGTCCGTGCTCTCGCCACCGACGATGCCCCCTTCACCTGGGCGGACCTGCTCTGGTGCCTGCACGTCGCCGCCGAGGGCCACTGCTTCGACAATGGCGCCCACCTGGAACTGCCCGCGATGATCGCGCCGCGCCTGACGGCCGCCGAGCTGACCGACCTGGTGCCGGCGCTGCGCGCCCTGAGCAGCAAGCTGGTCGACGACTACTACCTCGCGGCGGCACCCCGACGACGCGCCGTCACGATGTTCGGCCATGCCATCGACCGCGCCACCGGCAGCCGCCTGCCGTCGTCGCTGCTGCACCACGGCGACACCTTCGGGCCCGTCGTCCGCGCCGACCTGGACGCCGACCTCGCCGCAACCGGCGTTCCGGAGCTGCTGCAACACTGCGCCGCGCTGAACAAGCCGGCGGCCACCGCGAAGTGGCTGCGCCGCCTCGACGAACTCCTCGCCGCCGCACCCGGCGGCCGGCAGGTCGTCCGCCGGCTCCTCGACGCGTTCACCGCCCACGGGCGGACCGTGCACGACGACACGGACCGCCTCCTGCGCGGGCTGGTCTGGGCGCTGTCCCGCGAGGGCGACGAACGGGCGACCGAGCTGCTGGCCCGGGCCACCACGAGCGCGGCGTCCGCACCCCGCCAGGCCGCCGGCTTCCCGTACGCCTCGCGGACGGCGATCGCGGCGGTACCACTCCTGGCCGAGCGCGACGGTGACGTGCCGCTGCGTACGCTGGCCCGCCTCGCCGTGACGGTCCGCAACAAGGCGGTGCGCAGCCGGGTCCAGGCCGCGCTGACCCAGCTCGGGGCGCGGCGCGGGTGGTCGCTCGGCGAGGTCATGGAGTTGGCCGTCGACGACCACGGGCTCGGGCCGGACGGGCGGCTGTGCCGGGCGGTCGGCCCGTACCAGGCGACGGTCGAGATCGTGGGCGAGCGGGCGCGGCTGGCGTTCGCCCGCGACGGGGTCGCCCTCAAGAGCGTTCCGGCGCAGGTGAAGCAGTCCCACGCGGACGACCTCGCCGACCTGCGGGGCCTGGTCAAGCAGATCGGTGCGACGCTGGTCAGCGAGCGCCAGCGGGTGGAGGGGCTGCTGTCCGAGGAGCGCGTCTGGTCGTACCCGGACTGGTCGTCGCGCCTGCTCGACCACCCGGTCACCGCGACCTACGCGCGGCGACTGCTCTGGGAGACCAGCGCCGACGGCCGGCGCTGGAGCGCCGGTCTGCCCCAGCGCGACGGCGACGGGTGGACGCTCGTCGACCGGGACGGCCATGCCCTCGACCACGGGACGGTCCGGTTGTGGCATCCGGTCCGCGCGAGCACGGCCGAGGTGCTCGCCTGGCGCGCGCACCTGGTCGCCGCCGGCCTGGCGCAGCCGTTCAAGCAGGCGTTCCGGGAGGTCTACCTGCGCACACCGGCTGAGGAGAAGACGGAGACCTACTCCAACCGGTTCGCCGCGCACATCCTGCGCTACCGGCAGGCCAACGCCCTGCTGCGGGCCCGCGGCTGGCAGGCCGGCTACCTGGGCACGTGGGACGGCGGGTACGACAGCGAAGCCACCAAGGTCTTCGGCGGCGGCGCGTGGCGGGCGTCCTTCCACCACGAGCTCGTCGACGACCCGGAGGAGCGCCGCTACGACGTCGAGTACTGCTCGACCGACCAGGTGCGCTTCGCCCGGCTGGACGGCACGACGTGGCATCCGGCGCCGATGATCGACGTGCCGCCGCTGGTGTTCAGCGAGGCCATGCGCGACGTGGACCTGTTCGTCGGCGTCACCTCGATCGCCACCGACCCGCAGTGGGCCGACCGTGGCGAGGACCGCTTCGCCGCCTACTGGCACCGCACGGCGGTGGCCGAGCTGACCCCGTCCGGGCTGGTACGCCGGGACGCGCTCGCCCGGCTGCTGCCCCGGATGGCCATCGCCGACCGGGTCGACCTCGCCGAGCGGTACCTGCGGGTACGGGGCAACCTGCGCGCGTACCGCATCCACCTCGGATCGGGCAACATCATGATGGAGCCCGACGACAGGTATTTGTGCATCGTCGCCGCGCGCAGCCAGACCGGCCGCCTGCACCTGCCGTTCGACGACGACCCCATGCTCGCCACGATCCTGTCCAAGGCGATCATGCTGGCCGCCGACGACCGCATCACCGACCCCACCGTCCTGAGCCAACTCCGACCCTACGAGAACAGATAGGGATCAGCGCTTCTGGAACATCACGGCTGCGAGCTCTGCTGTCAGTGCGATCGCCCAATCAAGCTGCGGACAGTCGTCGCGGCCTCTGCATTCCAGGCAACCACCCACCCGCCACGGCTGGACGAGCGCCCGGGTCCAGTGCGCGTCGAGTAACCGCTTCGCCATGAACAGCTCGGTCGCCCTGGACACCGGTTCGTCGATCGGCACGGTGAGCACCTTCCCAACGATCTGTGGGGTCCCGCCTGAGGGCGTTGTGCCCCTCAGGCGGGCGTACGGCCAGGACCCAGGAGTTTGCCGAAACCAGGGAACCCGACCCAGGAACCAACCTTTTCCAACTTGTAGGAGTAGGTCAAGCCAGGATCATTGGCAGATCATGAAACTTGTTGGAACAGGTCCTTCCGTGATCGAATTGGAGCGCCGAAACCAGGGGACCCACGGAGATCGACTCATGCCGACCGAGCGAGTGGACTACCGGCGCATTGCCAACGAGATCGCCGAGAAGATCAAGTCCGGGGAGCTTGCGCCGGGCGAGAAGCTACCGTCCACGCGGGAACTGGCCGAACAGCACGGCGTGCACATTTCCACGATCAACCGCGTCATGACAATCCTCAAAGACCGCGGATTGGTCGAGGGACATCCCGGTAAGGGTGTCTACGTGGCCGAGGCTGGCTAACCCCGAGTAGCAAGCACGGCCAACTCAGGGCACGTCGATGACGATCTTGCCGGTGCTGGTGCCGGCCTCCACGACGGCGTGGGCGTCCGCGACGGTGTCCAGCGTGAACCGCCGGGGGTCGACGATCGGCCGCAGCGCCCCGGCGTCGGCGAGGGCGCTGGCCTCGCGCAGGATCTCGCCGTGCGCCTCGCGCCCCTGACCGGTCAACAGTGGCAACAGGGTGAAGACGCCGGAGTAGGTGGCGCCCCGGAACGACAGCGGCGCGAGGCTGTGCGTACCCCAACCGAGCGCGCTCACGACGTGGCCGGTGTAGGTGCGTACGGCGGTGAAGGACTTGTCCAGGGTGGCCCCGCCGACGGTGTCGAAGACGACGTCGAAGCCCTCGCCGCCGGTGTGCGCGGCCACGTAGTCCACGACCTCGGTGGCGTTGTAGTCGATCGGGGTCGCGCCGAGTCGGGCGATGGTCTCCAGGTTCCGGGGTGAACCGGTGGCGAAGACCTCCGCGCCCCGGGCCCTGGCGATCTGGATGGCGGCCTGCCCGACGCCGCCGGCCCCGCCGTGCACCAGCACCCGCTGGCCCGCCCGCACCTGTGCCCGGTGCACCAGCGCCTCCCAACTGGTGATGACGGCCAGCGGCAGCGCCGCCGCCTCGCGCAGGCTCAACGACGCCGCCGTGCGGGCCAGCAGCCGGGCGTCGACGGCCGCGTACTCGGCGAGCGACCCCTGAACGTCACCGACTCCGCCGGTGAGCCCGTACACCTCGTCACCCTCGGCGAAGCCGACGACGCCCGGGCCGACCTCCGCCACGACTCCCGCCAGGTCCAGGCCGAGGACGACGGGCGGATGGTTTCGGGCGTGCGGGGCCTTACCCTCGCGGATCTTGGCGTCCAGGGGGTTGACACCACTGGCCGCGACCCGGACGAGCACCTGCCCCGGGCCGGGGACCGGCGTGTCGACCTCCTGGACGACGAGCGGACCCCCGAATTCGCTGAGCACTACCGCGCGCATGGCGCTCCCTCGCAGTCGTCGTACCTGATGCCTCCAACGATGCCTATCCGGGGGCGTCCATGACGGGTCATCGAGAAAAGCTGGGTCAGGGCAGCAGGAGGATGTGCAGGCGGCGTGGACCGTGCACGCCCTCCACGCGGATCAGCTCGATGTCGCTGGTGGCCGACGGCCCGCTGATCCAGGTCAGCGGGCGCTGCGGCGTCAGCCGCGCGATGGCCTCGGGCACGGTGGCCACCACCTGGTCGGCGCGGACCACGCAGACGTGCAGGTCCGGCAGCAGGCTGAGCACACGGCGTCCCTGGTCGGGTGAGCCGTCGAGGACGACGGTCCCGGTCTGGGCGATGGCGACGGCCGCGGCGGTGACGACGCCGTCCGCCGCGCCGATCCGCCCGTGGTCGAGGCCGTCGTCCGGCAGCGCGGTCACCGTCGGGGGCAGCCAGGCCGGTGCCAGCCCCGGGGGTACGACGACCGTGCCGCCCGCCGGCACGATGCCGGCGATCGTGTCGGCGACGCCCACCTCCGTGACCCGGTGCACGTGCGCCCGGTAGTCGGTCAGCCGCTGCGCCAACTGGTCGAGGTCCGCGTCGGCGGCCCGGCGATAGTCGCGCGGCACCGGCACCGGATCGGCGGGACTACCGGCGGCGAGCGCGGCGCGCAGCCGGCCGAGGACGAGATCGCGGGAGGTCACCGATCGGCCCACCATTCGCGGAACGTCTGCGCTGGCGGCTCGGGCAGGTCGCGGCTGGCGGTCCAGCCGTTCAGCGGCGAGGGCAGGCCCCGGCCCCGCCGACCGGCGAGCCGGCTCAGCCGGGCGGCGCCCTGCCCGGCCGCGTACAGCCGGGGTCGGTCCATCGTGTACGCGGCGGCGGCCATGGCGATCGACTCGGCGGTGGGCCGCTGCCGCGACTCGACGGCCTCGGCGCGCAGGTGCACCAACAGCTCCGGGATGTTGATTTTCACCGGGCACGCGTCGTAGCAGGCCCCGCAGAGCGTCGACGCGTACGGCAGGGACGCATTGTCCTCGATGCCGGTGAGCTGCGGCGACAGCACCGCCCCGATGGGCCCGGGATACACCGACCCGTACGCGTGCCCGCCGGCGCGCTCGTAGACCGGGCACACGTTGAGGCAGGCCGAGCAGCGGATGCACCGCAACGCCTGCCGGCCCACCTCGTCGGCGAGCACCGCGCTGCGCCCGTTGTCGAGCAGCACCAGGTGGAACGCCTGCGGCCCGTCGCCCGGGGTGACGCCCGTCCACATCGAGGTGTACGGGTTCATCCGCTCCCCCGTCGACGCCCGTGGCAGGAGTTGGAGGAAGACCTCCAGGTCACGCCAGGTGGGCACTACCTTCTCCACGCCCATCACGGTGATGAGGGTCTGCGGCAGGGTGAGACACATCCGACCGTTCCCCTCGGACTCCACCACCGCCAGGGTGCCGGTCTCGGCGACGGCGAAGTTCGCGCCGGAGATCGCCACCGGCGTACTCAGGAAGGTGTGGCGCAGGAACCGGCGCGCGGCGGCCGCCAGGGCCGTCGGGTCGTCCGTGAGCGCGGGGTCGACGCCGGGCATCTCACGCAGGAAGATCTCGCGGATCTCGGCGCGGTTGCGGTGGATCGCGGGTACCAGGATGTGGCTCGGCCGGTCGTCGCCGAGCTGCACGATCAGCTCCGCGAGGTCGGTCTCGACGGCGGTGATCCCGGCCGCCTCCAGGGCTTCGTTGAGGCCGATCTCCTGGGTCGCCATCGACTTGACCTTGATGACGCGGTCCTCGCCGGTCGCCGTGACGAGGTCGGTGACGATGCGGTTGGCCTCGATCGCGTCCGCCGCCCAGTGCACCACACCGCCGGCCGCCGCGACCTTCGTCTCGAGTTGTTCGAGCAGCTCGGGCAGGCGGTGCAGGGTGTCGGCCTTGATGGCCGCGCCGGCCGCGCGCAGCTGCTCCCAGTCCGTCTGCTCGGCGATCACCGAACCGGACTTGGTGCGAATCGTGGTCGTCGCGTGCCGCAGGTTCCGCCGCAGTTGCGGGTCGGCCAGGCTGCGCCGCGCGGCGGCCGGGAACGGCTCGTCGCCGCGCAGGTGCCCCACCCCGCCCGGGGCGGTCGCCGGCATGCCGAGGAACGTCCTGCGGCTCACGACCGGGCCGCCGACGCGCCGCTCGTCTCGGTCGAGGCGAGGATCTCGGCGAGGTGCACGGTCCGCACCCCGGTGCGCAGCCGGGACAGCCCACCACCGATGTGCATCAGGCAGGAGACGTCACCGGCCGCGCACACGTCGGCGCCGGTGTCCAGCACGTGGCGCATCTTGTCCGCCAGCATCGCCGTGGAGGTCTCCGGGTTCTTCACGGCGAACGTGCCGCCGAAGCCGCAGCACTGCTCCGCCGCCGGCAACTCGACCAGGTCGAGGCCGCGCACCTCGCGCAACAGCTGTCGCGGCCGGTCGCCGACCCTTAGCATCCGCAGCGAGTGGCAGGTCGGGTGGTAGGTGACCCGGTGCGGGTAGTACGCGCCCACGTCCGTCACGCCGAGCACGTCCACGAGCAGTTCCGACAACTCGTACGTCCGCTCGGCCACCGACTCGGCCCGGTCGGCCAGACCCTCGTCGCCCGCGTGCCGGGCCACCATCGCGTGCTGGTGCCGCACCGACCCGACGCAGGAGCCCGACGGCGCGACGATCACGTCGTACCTGTCGAAGGTCCGCACGTGCCGGCGTACCAGCGGCACGGCCTCGCGCCGGTAGCCGGTGTTGACGTGCATCTGCCCGCAGCAGGTCTGCTCGGTCGGAAAGACGACCTGGTGGCCGAGCCGTTCCAACAGCCGCACGGTCGCCGTGGCGGCCTGCGGGAACATGGTGTCGGCCAGGCAGGTCACGAAGAGCGCGATCCGCACGGCACACCCCCGCCCGTCGTCACGGTCGGACCCGCAGGTGGGTGACCCCACCGTCGACGTCCAACACGGTACCCGTGGTCGACGCCGACCGGGGTGACGCGAGGTAGAGGATCGCGTTGGCGACCTCCTCCGGGGTGACCAGCCGTCCGATGGGCTGGCGGGCCCGCAGCGCTGCCCGCTCGGCCGTCGGGTCGTCCGCCTGCGCCAGCAGCCGCTGCACCCAGGGGGTGTCCGCCGTGCCGGGGCAGACGCAGTTGAACCGGATGCCCTCGCGGACGTGGTCGGTGGCCATGGCGAGGGTCAGCGACAGCACGGCGCCCTTGCTGGCCGAGTAGAGCGCCCGGCCCGGCAGGCCGTTGAGCGCCGCGATGGACGAGATGTTGACGACGGAGGCGTGCTCCGAGCGGCGCAGCCAGGGCAGCGCGGCGCTGACCACCCGGGCCATGCCGACCACGTTGACGTCGAGCACCCGGTGCCACTCGTCGTCGCCCTGTTCCGCGACGGTTCCGGTCGCGCCGATGCCGGCGTTGTTGACCACCACGTCGAGGCCGCCGAGCACGGTGGCCGCCTCGGCGACCGCCGCGTCCACCGACGACCGGCTCGACACGTCGGCGGTGATGCCGGCGATGCCGTCGTCGAGCCCGCTCGGGTCGAGGTCGAGGACGGCCACCCGGGCGCCCCGGGCGCTCAACTCCACGGCGGTGGCGCGTCCGATGCCGGACGAGCCGCCCGTGACGATCGCGGCCAGCCCGGCGAACTCCCCGGTCATGCCGCCGCCAGCGTCTGGCGTGCCCGGCCCAGACCGGTCACCTCCAGCTCCACGACGTCGCCGGCGCGCAGGTACGGGTGATCCGGAAGACCCAGCGCCACCCCGGCCGGTGTTCCCGTGTTGATGACGTCGCCCGGGTACAGGACCATGAACTGGCTCAGGTACCAGAGCACGTGCGCCACCGGGAAGATCATGTTGGCGGTGGACCCGTCCTGGCGGAGCACGCCGTTGACCCACAGGCGAAGCGCGAGCGACTGCGGGTCGTCGACCTCGTCGGCCGGCACGAGACTCGGCCCCAGCGGGTTGAAGGTCTCGCAGCTCTTGCCCTTGTCCCACTGGCCGCCGCGCTCCAGCTGGAAGGCGCGCTCGGAGACGTCGTGCGACACCGCGTACCCGGCGACGTGGCGTAGGGCCTCCTGCGGGGAGTCGGCGTACCGGAGGGTCGTCCCGACGACGACCGCGAGTTCGACCTCCCAGTCGGTCTTGGTCGAGCCACGCGGGACGAGCACGTCGTCGTACGGCCCGACGATCGTCATCGGGTCCTTCATGAAGACGACCGGCTCGGCGGGCAGCGCCGCGCCGGTCTCCTCGGCGTGGTCGCGGTAGTTGAGTCCGATGCAGACGATCTTGTGGGGTCGGGCGACGGGAGCACCCACCCGCAGGCCGTCCGCGTCGGGCAGCTCGGCCAGCTCGCCGCGATCGAGCGCGACCCGCGTCCGCGCGATCCCGTCCGACGCCCAGAACGCCCCGTCCAGGTCGGCGGTGAGCGGCCGCAGGTCGAAGGTCGTGCCGTCGCGCTGGACGACCGGGATCTCCTGGCCGCTGGGGCCGAGGCGCTGGAAGTTCATCTCACTCTCCTCTGTGTCCGGTCTGAGCGGCGGGTGGCGGACACCCCCGCATTCAACACCGACACACCGCGCCGCCCGCACGGCGGGATCAGCTCGGTCAGCGGGATGAGACGCGGCCGTCGCGCACGGGCGAGCGCGCCCTGCGTAACCGCGACGGCCTGACGACGGCGGTTGAGATCTTGGACAGTTTCCGTTATCAGATGACGGAAACTGTCCAAGATCTGCGGGCGCATCACCGATGAGGTGGCGCCGAGGAGCCTCAGCGCTGCGGGGTGTCCCGGCGGGACGGGAACGGGGTGCCGGGCTGACCGAGGGTCGATCGGGCCCGCAACCCGACCGGGTCCGGGGCGGGCGTCGGATCGGCCGGGGCGGGCGTCGGGGTCCGGCGCGCGTCCAGGTACGCGGCGGCGGCCAGGTCGTCGTCGGTGGGAGCGGCCAGTAGGGCGTAGAGCAGCCCGACCACGCCGAAGATCACCGCCAGGATGATCGGCACCAGGAGGGCGCTCACGCCGGTGCCGGTCACCCCGCCCGAGCGTTCGTGCAGGTGCACCGAGAGCGCGCTCATGCCGGTGAAGTGCATGCCGTTCACCGCGACGCCCATGACCAGGGCGGAGGCGAAGATCGCCAGACCGCGCCGGACGGTCATCGCGAGCCACAGGGCCACCGTCGCGGCAACGACCGCGATGACCACCGAGAGGACGACACGGAGGGTGTCGTAGCCGAGGCTGCCGTTGAGGCGCATCGCCGCCATGCCGGTGTAGTGCATGGCGGCGACCCCGGCGCCGGTGAACACGCCGCCGGCGATCAGGCGTACCGGGTTCAGCCGTCCGGTGCCGACGATGGCCAGGCCGATGCCGACGGCGAACACCGCGATGGCGGTGCTGGCGGCGGTGAGGGGCACGTCGTACCGGATGCGCGTGCCGTCGACGGCGAAGCCGAGCATGGCCATGAAGTGCATCGCCCAGATGGCGGTGCCGCCGAGCGCCCAGGCGGCCAGGAGGCCCCACCAGGCGCGCTGGCGGCCGGTGCGGGCCGTGCGGATACGGCCGGCGCAGACAAGCCCGAGGACCGATCCGAGCACCGACAGCGCGTAGCTCAGCGCGGGCGTGATCCACCCGTACTCAAAGTGATTGATGTCCGCCACGGCGATGTTTCTCCCCACTCGTTACCGGCGCGTACGCACAGCGCCCGGGCAATGATCAGGGGTGCTCCGAGCAGGCGCAATAGCACCCCCGGGCTATTCGTGGGGTGCCGTCGTGGTAACCGTCCGATGCGTCGATTCGCCGGCACGGTTGACCGAAAGTGATCATCAGGCTGAGGTGTGGTACGCCAGCACTCCCCGGTTGATGGCCGCTATCGCCTGCCGGGCCGTGGAACGCAGCTCCGGCGACGCGCCGCCAGAGTCGGAAAGTTGACCAAGAAGGTCGACCACCTGCCGCGCCCACCGGACGAAATCGCCGGCCGGCATCTCGCCGTCGATCTCGTGCCCGCTGCCGAGCACCTTCGCCAGCGCCTCGCCCCGCGCCCACCGGTAGACCGGCCAGGCGAAGCCCAGATCCGGCTCGCGGGTCGCGGTCAGCCCACGGGCGGCCTCGTCGGCCTCGATCTCGCCCCACAGCTTCAGCGTCTCGTCCACCGCGTCGGAGACCGGGCCGCGTGGCAGGGACGCCCGCTCGTCGACGTCGCGCCGCGCCTCGAAGACCACCACGGACACCGCGGCGGCCAGCTCGGCCGGGGAGAGCCCGTCCCACACGCGTCGACGCAGACACTCGGCGACCAGCAGATCCGCCTCGGTCCAGATCCGGCCGAGCATCCGACCGGCGTCGGTGACCGCGCCGTCGCGACCGAGGTAACCACGCTCGGTCAGCAGCGCGACGATCCGGTCGAACGTCCGGGCGAGGGACCCGGTACGCCCGGACACCCGCTGGCGCAGCTCGTCGGTGTCCCGTTCGAGACGGCGGCGGCGCTCCGCCCAGCGGGCGTGCTCCTCCCGTTCCGGGCAGGCGTGGCAGGGGTGGTTACGCAGCTCGGTGCGGAGCTGGCTGAGCCGGTGGTCCTCGCCGGGCGTCTGCCGGGAACGGCCACCGCGGCGGCCACCGTGCCGGTCCAGGCCGGTGCCGCTGACCTCGGCGGCCAGGTCCCGCCGGGCCGCCGGCGAGCGGTGGTTGAAGTGCTTGGGCACCCGGATGCGGGCCAGCACCTCGGCGGGCGTGGTGAAGTCGCCCGGGCTGACCCGGCCCGCCCAACGGTCCTGGGTGAGCACCAGCGGACGGGGTTCGCCGAAACCGCCGGTCGCCGGGTCCAGCACGACCGCCAGACCGGCCCGACGGCCCGACGGCACGCGGATCACGTCGCCGACACGCAGCCGCTCCAGCGACGCCACGGCCGCGGCCTTGCGCTGGGTCTGCCCCTGCCGGGCGATCGCCTTCTCCCGGTCGGCGATCGCCACCCGCAGCGCGAAGTACTCGTCGAAGTCGCCGTGGTGGCAGGCGGCCTCCGCGCCGTACGCCTCGATGGTCTCGGTGTTGCGCTGGACCTGCCGCGCCAGGCCGACCACCGACCGGTCGGCCTGGAACTGGGCGAACGAGGACTCCAGCAGCGCCCGGGCGGGTTCCGCGCCGACCGAGCCGACCAGGTTCACCGCCATGTTGTACGACGGCCGGAAGCTGGACCGCAGCGGATAGGTGCGGGTGGAGGCGAGCCCGGCCACATGGCGCGGGTCGGTCTCCGGGGACCACACCACCACGGCGTGCCCCTCGACGTCGATGCCCCGCCGGCCGGCGCGGCCGGTGAGCTGGGTGTACTCCCCCGGGGTGAGATCGACGTGCGCCTCGCCGTTGTACTTGACGAGGCGTTCCAGCACCACGCAGCGCGCCGGCATGTTGATGCCCAGGGCGAGGGTCTCGGTGGCGAAGACCGCCTTGACCAGGCCCCGGACGAACAGCTCCTCGACGACCTCCTTGAACACCGGCAGCATGCCGGCGTGGTGGGCGGCGAGGCCCCGCTCCAGGCCGTCCAGCCATTCCCAGTAGCCCAGTACCGTCAGGTCCTCACCGGGGATGGCGGTGACCCGGGACTCGACCACCCGGCGGATCTCGGCGCGTTCCTCGGGCGAGGTGAGCCGCAGCCCGGCGGCCAGGCACTGCTGCACGGCGGCGGCGCAGCCCGCGCGGCTGAAGATGAACAGGATGGCCGGCAGCAGACCCTCCCGGTCCAGCCGGTCCACGATGTCCGGGCGGATCGGGCCACGCCAGCGGGGACCACGACGACCGGCGCCCGGGCCGGCGCTGCGCCCCTCGCCCAACTCCAGCCGGCGCATCGTGTCGCGGGTGTAGCGCAGCAGCTCCGGGTGCACGTCGTGCTTGCGGGCGGCGTCGGCGTCGTGGAACAGGTCGAACATCCGCTTGCCGACCAGCATGTGCTGCCACAGCGGCACCGGCCGGTGCTCGCTGACCACCACGGCGGTCTCGCCGCGCACGGTGACCAGCCAGTCGGCGAACTCCTCGGCGTTCGACACGGTCGCCGACAGCGAGACCAGGGTGACCGACTCCGGCAGGTGGATGATCACCTCTTCCCACACGCCGCCACGGAACCGGTCGGCGAGGTAGTGCACCTCGTCCATGACCACGTAGGCGAGCCCCTGCAACGTGCTGGAGCCCGCGTAGAGCATGTTGCGCAGCACCTCGGTGGTCATCACCACCACGGGCGCGTCGCCGTTGATCGCGTTGTCGCCGGTCAGCAGGCCGACCTGCTCGGCGCCGTACCGGTCGACGAGGTCGTGGTACTTCTGGTTGGACAGCGCCTTGATCGGCGTCGTGTAGAAGCACTTGCGCCGGGCCGTGGGCGGCGTGGCGCCGCCGGCCGCCGCCGGGTCGTCGGGCCGCCCCCGCAGAGCCAGGTGTACGGCGAACTCGCCGACCACGGTCTTACCGGCGCCGGTCGGGGCGCAGACCAGCACACCGCTGCCCCGCTCCAACGACTGACACGCCTCGCGCTGGAAATCGTCGAGGTCGAACCCCAGGTCAAGGGCGAACTCGTCCAGCGCCGGAAACTCGGAGGCCTGCGCGGCCCGGCGGCGCGCCGCGGCGTACCGCTCGGCGGGGCTCGACATGGCACCAAGATTAGTGCGTGCCGGCACAGTGCACCCCACAAGGCCGTCCGGCGGAGCTGTCGGCGAGGGTCGGTAGGGTGCACGGCGTGCCGGACCATGCCGAACCGCCTCAGACCACTCCGCCGGGCAGCGCCGCCGCCCGCCGGACGTCCCGACGGCCCGTGAAGGCGGTGCTGTTCGACTTCCACGGCACCCTCGCCCAGGTGGAGGAGCCTCGGCAGTGGGTGCTGGAGGCCGCGGCGGCGTGCGGGGTCACCCTCGACCGGGTCCGCGCCACCTCGCTGGCCGACCGCCTGCTGACCGCCGGTCGCGCGGGCGGCCCGCTACCCGCCCGGGTGCCGCCCCGGCTGGCCGAGCTGTGGGCCGACCGCGACCTCTACGCGCACGCCCATCGGGGCGCGTACACGGGTCTGGCCGAGACCGTGGACGCCGGCATCGAGGGCTTCGCCGACGCGCTCTACGAGCGGCTGCTCCTCGCCGAGGGCTGGGTGCCCTACCCGGACACGGCCCCCACGCTGGCCGCGCTGCGCGACGCCGGGGTGCGGGTCGCGGTGGTCAGCAACATCGGTTTCGACCTGCGCCCGCACTTCGACGCCTGGGGGTTGACCGACCTGGTCGACGCGTTCGTGCTGTCGTACGAGGTGGGGCGCTGCAAGCCCGACCCCGCCATCTTCTGGCGGGCCTGCGGCATGCTGGGCGTCGACCCCGAGCAGACGCTGATGGTCGGCGACACCCCGGCCGACGCGGGTGCGGTGGCCGCCGGCTGCGCGGTGCTGGTGCTGCCGGCCGCCGAGCCGGGCCGGGAGAACGGGCTGGGCGCGGTCCTGGACCTGGCCCTGCCGTCCTGAGCCGCGGGAAGGCCGCCCGCTGGCCCAGGGAGCCGACCGCCTAGCGTCAGGGGCGTGACGGACACCCTCCTGCCTGCGTCGACACCGACCGACGCGCCCCCACAGCGGCACGGTGGTGTCCTCGCCGTGGGGCTGGTGCTCGGCGGGGCGCTGTCGGTCCAGTTCGGCTCCGCCGTCGCCGCGCTGCTGTTCCCGCGTACCGGGGTGGCCGGGGCGGTCACCCTGCGGCTGACGATCTCGGCGGTGTTGCTGCTCGTCGTGTGCCGGCCGCGACTGCGCGGGCACGACCGCTCGGCCTGGCTCGCCGTCGGCGCGTTCGGGCTGGCCCTGGCCGGCATGAACTCGCTGTTCTACCAGGCCATCGAACGCATCCCGCTCGGACCGACGGTGACGCTGGAGGTGCTCGGCCCGCTCGCCCTGTCGGTGTTCACCGCCCGCCGGCTGGCGAGCTGGTGCTGGGCGGGGCTCGCGCTGGCCGGGGTGGCACTGCTCGGGCAGGGCGGCTTCGACCGGCTCAACCCGGCCGGGGTGGCGTTCGCGTTCGGCGCGGGCACGATGTGGGCCGCGTACATCGTGCTCAGCGCCCGGGTCGGCGGCCGGTTCCCCGGCGCGGACGGGCTCGCCCTCGCGCTCACCCTGGCCGCGCTGGTCACCCTGCCGCTGGGCATCGTCGACGGCGGCATGGTGCTGCTCGACCCGCAGGTGCTGGCGTACGGCGCGGCCCTCGCGGTGCTCGCCTCCGGCCTGCCGTACACCCTGGAACTGCTGGCGCTGCGCCGAATGTCCACCTCGACGTTCGCGGTGCTGATGAGTCTCGGCCCGGCCGTCGCCACCCTCGCCGGCTGGCTGGTGCTGCGCCAGGCGCTGACCGTGTCGGAATGCGTCGCCATCGTGCTGGTCATCGCCGCCAGCATCGGCGCGGTACGGGTCAGCGCAGCAGTCGCAGGGCCCCCGGGACCGCGGTGATCGTCACCGGGAGGCTGAGCGAGCGTTCCCCGTCGGCGTACGTCACGATCCCGTCGGCGGCCAACTCCACCGTACGGGCCCGGTAGCTGCTCACCACCGGGTGCTCGACGTGGGTGCCCTGGTAGATGTGCGGCTTCACCCGGATCATGGTGCGCCGGTCCGCCCGGCCGGCCACCACCACGTCCAGCAGCCCGTCGGTCGGGTCGGCGTCCGGGCAGATCCGCATCCCGCCGCCGTACGACGGGCAGTTGCCCACCGCCACCAGCACCGAGTCCATCTCGTGCGGCACCCCGTCGAGGCGCATCGTGTAGCGCCGGGGCCGCAGGCGGGCCATCTCGACGAGGATCGCCAGGTCGTACCGGCGGGGGCCACGCGGCCACCGCATCCGGTTGGCCCGCTCGTTGACGATCGCGTCGAAGCCCGCCGCGAGGACCGCCCCGTACCAGCGTTCCGCGCCGTCGACGCCGGTCATCCGGGCCAGGTCGACCTCGCTGCTCCGGCCGGCGCGCAGCGCCTCGGCGATCACCGCCACGGCGGCGACGGGATCGGCGGGAAAACCGGTGTCGATCGCGAAGTCGTTGCCGGTGCCGGCGGGCACCGGTCCGAACGGGACGTCGGTGCCGGCCACCGCCTGCAACGCCCGGTGCACGGTGCCGTCCCCACCGATCGCGACCAGCGCGCCCGCGCCCTCGGCGACCGCCATCCGACAGGCCGTCTCCGCCTCACCCGGAGTGGTCGCCGACAGCACCGTCACCGGGCGGCCGGCGGCGGACAGCCCGTCCAGCAGCCGGGGCAGCAGGGCCCGACGCCGTCCCCGGCCGGCCGTCGGATTGGCGAGCACGGCCACCGGGCCAGCGGCCGAAGCGGCGTCCTCGGCCGGTCCGGGCCGAAACTCTTTCACGGTCACGGCCAGCACCGTACTCGTCGTACATCTGATGTTCATCGTGCGGAGGTAGCGCTCCCAACCCACCGCGCGGCTCGATTCGGTCGACGCCGGACACGGCGACGCCGCCCCCGCTCGGCGGGGGCGGCGTCGGCGAACTCCGGCGGCGCGGGGCCGTCAGGTCATGTCGTCGTAGCGGCGTTCGATCGGTGCCGGCTTCGCGATCGGCTCGGGAGCGCCGATCGGCGCGGTCGCGTCGACCCGCTGCCCGGCCACGACCGGGTCGGTGTCGAACTCCAGCGGCGAGACCTCGTCGTCGTCGAGACCGGCGTAGACCTCCTTGCCGCGCCCCCGCCGCCGGTCGTTGATGAACGCGACGCCCACCGCGCCGAAGTAGAGCGCGGAGAGGCAGATCGCCAGAGCGGTCATCCCGAACGGGTCGGGGGTGGGCGTGACAACGGCGGAGAAGGCGAAGAACACGAAGATCGCCACCCGCCACCAGCTCAGCAACCGCTTGGCGCTGGCCAGGCCGACGAAGTTGAGCATCAGCACGATCAGCGGGAACTCGAACGCCACCCCGAACAGCAGGATCAGATTGGTGACGAACGAGATGTACCGGGTGACTTCCAGCGTGGTCGAGATGTCGTCGCCGGACACGTTCATCAGGAACTCGAGGCCCTTGGCGGTGACGAAGAAGGCCAACACCGCGCCGGCCGCGAACAGCGGCGCCGCCAGGGCCGTGAACGCGTACGCGTAGCGCCGCTCGTGCCGGTGCAGCCCGGGCGCGATGAACGCCCAGAGCTGGTAGAGCCAGATCGGCGCCGCGATGATCAGGCCCACCCACAGGCCGATCTTCAGGTTCAGCAGGAAGACGTCCGCCGGACCGAGCTGGACGAACAGGCACTTCTGGGTTTCCGGGTCGACCGACCCGGGCAGATCGCAGTACGGCTTCGACAGCAACACCCGGACCGGCTCCGCCAGCCAGATGCCGAAGCCGAAGCCGATCATGATCGCCAGCGAGGCGCGGAAGAGACGGTTGCGCAGCTCGCGGACGTGCTCGATGAGCGTCATCGAGCCGTCGGCGGCCCGCTCGAACGTGCTCGGGCCGCGCTTACGCAGGGCGAAGGCCACGGTGCGAAGGCCCTTCGGTCAGTTGTCGCGGACGCGGTGCACCGGGTCGACGACCGGCTGCTGCGCCGGCGCCTGCTGGTACGGCGGCTGCTGCGGCTGCCCGGCGTACGGCGCCTGCTGCCCGGCGTGCGGCGGCAGCGGCTGGTAGCCGGCCTGCGCGTCGGCCTTCTCGGCCAGGTCGCGGTCGTCGTCCTGCAGGCTCTTGGTCTCGGCCTTGATGATCCGCAGCGAGCGCCCCAGCGAGCGGGCCGCGTCGGGGAGCCGCTTCGCACCGAAGAGCAGGATCAGCACAACCACGAGAACGGCGATGTGCCACGGCTTGAGGGCACCCATGAGAAGCTCCAGTCGCTCTGTGTCCGGGGGGTGGTACGCAGCCCATCGTACGTGCGGATCGGGCGGATGCCACCCGCCGGGTGGTGATCGTCCGGCCCGGCCGGTGAAGTCTTGACCAACGCGCGATGATCCGTCAACCACATGGGCCGACGGCGCGGTCAGCCGCGCTTGGCCTTGATCAGCTCGAGGCGCTGCTGGGCCGTGTAGAGCTGGCGCTGGACGCCCTCGGTGCGCTGCTGCAACGCCTCCGCGCTCTCCCGCAGCGCCTCCGCCTCACCGGCCCGGCGCTGCAACGCCTCGGCGGCGCGGCGCAGCTTTGGCAGCCGGGCCAGCACCGGGCGCACGGCCAGCGCGAGCGCCACGAGTGGGAGCAGCACCAGCGCGAGCACGATCCAGATCAGCACGCCGGCCAGCCTACTGGGTGCGGCCGGCCCCCGCCGGATCGCCCGACGGCGCGCCGGGTGCCAGGGCCACCTGATCGTCGCCGGGCAGCCGCGTCACCGGCGCGGGCACCGCGTACGCGTCGAGCGCGGCGGACGCGGTCGCCCGGACCTGCTCGGCCAGTTCGACGGGGGCGACCACGGTGACGTCCGGACCGAGGCCGAGCACGAAGCGTCGCGCCCACCCCAGGTCGGTCACGCGCAGCGAGACGAGCCACTGGTCGCCGTCGCCGGCCTCGACCCGCTCGCACGGGTAGTACTCGGTGATCCACCGCTCGCCGCGCCCGATCCGCAGGGTGATCAGCGGCAGGTCGGGCGACGGCCGGAAGACCCCCTCGGTGCGGTCGTGCGGGACGGCCTGCGGCGGAACGGCGGCCGGCTCGTCCAACTCGGTGATCGCGTCGATCCGGTCGGCGCGGAACAGCCGCACCGCCTCCGCGCGTCGGCACCACGCCTCCACGTACGCCCGGCCGCCGACCATCAACATCCGCAGCGGATCGACCACCCGCTCGGTGGTCTCGTCCCGGGCCGCCGTGTAGTAGGTGATCCGCAACGCCCGGCCGCCCTCGACGGCGGCACGCAGCGCCTCGACCCGCCGGGTGTCCCCGGGCAGCCGGACCGCGACCGGGGCACCCACCAGGTCGCCGGCGGCGTCCTCGATCTTGGCGAGGGCCCGTTCGATGGCGTCCCGGTTGGCGACGCCGGGGGTCTCGGCGAGCATCCGCAGCGCCACCACGAGCGCGAGGGCCTCGTCGGGGGTGAGCCGCAGCGGCCGGTCGATGCCGGCGTCGTAGGTGATGGTCACCCGGTCGCCGTCGAACGCCATGTCGATCAGGTCACCGGGGCCGTAGCCGGGCAGCCCGCACACCCACAGCAGCTCCAGGTCCTCCCGGAGCTGCCGTTCGGTGACACCCAGGTCACCGGCCGCCTCGGCGATCTCGATGCCCGGTCGGGCCAGCAGGTAGGGCACCAGGTTGAGCAGGCGCGCCAACCGGTCGGCCGAGGCCCGGGAGCCGCCACGGGCGGTGGCCGGGCGGGTCACCGGGTGCCCCCGGAGACCGCCAGCTCGTCGTGGCGTACCGCGATCTCCTTGAGCCGCTGGATGACCGCCTCGCGGACCTCCGGCGGGTCGAGCACGCGGACGTCCGGCCCGTACCCGACGAGGTGGCCGGCCAGACCGTCCGGGTCGGCGTAGGGCAGGACCAGGCGGTCCCCGTCCGGCCCGGCGGTCACCTCGACCGCCCAGCGGCGCAGGCCGGCGGCCCGGCCCGGCGCGGCCAGCACGGTCGCCCGGCCGGTGCGCTCCACCGGCCCGGACCAGCGGGCCACGTGACTGATCAGGTCTTCTCCCACCGGCGGCTGGTACGCGCCGGGCGCACCGGTCACCCGGACCACGCCGACCACCCGGGAGAGGCGGAAACAGCGGGTGGCGTCCCGGTCCAGGTCGTGGCCGACCACGTACCACCGGCCGCGCCAGCAGACCACGCCCCACGGTTGGAGCCGGCGGCGGCTGGGGGCGTCCCGGTCGGGTACCCGGTAGTCGAAGCCCACCTCCCGGCGGTCCCGGGCGGCGGCGGTCAGCGGCGCGAACGCCGGGTCGACGGTGACCATCGGCTCCAGGCCGAGGGTGGCCTGCGGGTCGACGTCCACCCCGGCGGCGCGCAGCTTGGCCAGCCCGGAGGACGCGGCGGCGGCCAGCCCGGCGTGCTGCCACAGGCGGGCGGCGATGCCGACGGCGGCGGCCTCGTCCGGTTCGAGGGGGATGTCGGGCAGCGCGTACTCGCGGTGGGCGATGCGGTAGCCGGGCTCGGCGTCGAAGACGCTGGCCGTACCGGTCTCCAGCGGGACGCCCAACTCGCGCAGCTCGGCCTTGTCCCGCTCGAACTTGCGTTGGAACGCTTCGTGGTCGCGCGCGTCGTCGGGATCGTGCTCGTAGCCGGGCACGGTCGCGGCGATCTGCGCGGCGGTCAGGAACCGTCGCGTGGACAGCAGGCAGATCACCAGGTTGACCAGGCGTTCGGTGCGGGTCCGCGACACGCGGTAGACGCTAGCAGCCGACGCGCCCGCATCGTGCATCCACGCGGGCGTGCCGCACACTTGTTCGGATCGGGTCCTCCCCCGGCGCGCCGCCGCTCGCGGTCATAGGGTTGCCCTCATGTCGCAAGCCGGGATGAAGACCGAGAGCGAGAGCGTCGGCACCGTGGTCGTCGCGGGCGTCGCCAACCTCGCCATCGCGGTCGCCAAGCTGATCGCCGGCCTGATCTCCGGCTCGGCCGCGATGCTGTCCGAGGCGGCGCACTCGGTCGCCGACACCACCACCGAGGTGCTGCTGTTTCAGGCGCTGCGCCGGGGAGCCCGGCCGGCCGACAAACGGCACCCCTTCGGGTACGGCAAGGAGAGCTACGTCTGGGCGTTCTTCGCCGCGATGTTCACCTTCGTGGCCGGCGCCGGTTTCGCCGTCACCCACGGCGTCACCACCATCCTCGTGCACGAGCACAGCGGCGACTACCTCGTCTCGTACATCGTGCTGGCGGTGTCGTTCGTCATCGAGTCGATCTCGCTGGCGCGGGCCGTCCGACAGGTCCGGCGCGAGTCCGAGCGCTGGCAGACGACGCCGCGGCGGTTCCTGCGGCTCACCGCCGACACCACCGTCAAGGCCGTCTTCCTGGAGGACAGCGCGGCGCTGATCGGCCTGGTGCTCGCCGGGCTGGGCGTCGGCCTGTCGCACGCCACCGGCGACGAGGTGTGGGACGGCGTCGCGTCGATCCTGATCGGCCTGCTGCTGCTGACCGTCGCCGGGATCCTCGCCGGCAACAACCTGTCGCTGCTGGTCGGCCGGGCCGTCCCGGAGCGACTGCGCCGCGAGATCGAGCAGGAGTTGGCCGGCCTGCCCGAGGTGGAGCGGATCGACACCCTGCTGACCATGCAGCTCGGCCCGGACGACATCCTCGTCGCCGCGAAGGTCGACTTCCGGGACGAGGCGACCGGCGCGCAGATCGAGGCCACCGCCGACGAGGCCGAGCGGCGACTCACCGAGCGCTATCAGGAAATCCGGTTCGTCTTCCTCGACCCGACCCGCTCGCAGCCCGGCGCCACCGGAACCGCCCGGCACACCCAGGCCGTGGACCCCGGCGACTCGCCGGCCTGATCGCACCCGGTCGCGGTCCGCCGCGCCCGCGCGGCTAGCGTGCCCGTCATGGTGCGATGGCGTACAGGGACGGTGGCGGCGCTGCGGCGGCAGTGGACCGGGGCGGTGGAACTCGACGTCGACCTGCCCGACGGCACGCGCATGCGGGCGCTGGCCTATCCGGAGCTGGTCGGCACGCCCGAGCCCGGCGACCGGGTGCTGCTCAACGCCGGCGCGCTGCTGATGGGCCTGGGCACCGGCGGGTACGCCCTCGTGGTGGCGGTGCCGGACCGGCTGCCGCCGGACCCGCCGGAGGCCGTCGACACCCGCGACGCCGGGCACCTCGTCAAGGCCCGCTACACCCCGTTGCAGCCGATCCTGCTCGGGGTCGACGAGGAGGCGTCCCCGCACCGCGCCGTGCTGGCCGACGCCGACGACCTGGGTGGCCTGCCGGTGGTCACCGCCGACCTGCACTCGGCGCTGCCGGCGATCCTGGCCGGCATCCGGGCCGACGCCCCGCGGGCGCGGGTCGCGTACCTACTCACCGACGGTGGGGCGCTGCCGGCCTGGTTCTCCCGTACCCTCGCCGGGCTACGCGACGAGCTGGTGGGGACGATCAGCGTCGGGCAGGCGTTCGGCGGCGACCTGGAGGCCACCACCCTGCACGGCGGTCTGCTCGCCGCCCGCCACGTGCTGCACGCCGACGTGGCCATCGTGGCCCAAGGGCCGGGCAACCTGGGCACCGGCACCCGGTGGGGCTTCTCCGGCGTCGCCGTCGGCGAGGCGGTCAACGCGGTCGCCACGCTCGGCGGCCGTCCGGTCGGCTCGCTGCGGATCTCCGACGCCGACTCCCGCCCCCGGCACAACGGCGTGTCGCACCACAGCCTCACCGCGTACGGCCGGGTGGCGCTCGCCCCGGCGGAGCTGGTGGTGCCCGACGACCTGGACCCGGCCCTGGCGGCCGAGGTGGACGCCGCCCTGGCCCCGCTGGCGGCCCGGCACCGGATCGTGCGGGTGCCCACGGCCGGCCTGGACGCCGCACTACGCGCCAGCCCCGTCCCCCTGTCCACCATGGGCCGCCCCCTGGACGCCGACCACGCCTACTTCCTGGCAGCAGCAGCCGCCGGCCGCCACGCCACCACCCACCTCCCCTAACCCCACCCGGCCCCGGCCCCGGCCCTGACCCTGACCCCGGCCCTGACCCTGACCCTGACCCTGACCCCGGTGATCATGAAGTTATTGCGCGCCTCGTCGGCGTGTCGCGGCAATAACTTCATGATCAACCCGGCCGAGGCCGGCGCGGAGAGGTCGGTGGGGTCAGCGGATCACCGGGCGTTGGTCTCGGGGTAGGGCTTCGATCAGTTCTCTCGGCAGGTTGAGGGTGTCGGCGCTGACCTCGGGCGGGGTGTTCGCCATCCACTGGGTCAGTGACACGGACTCGAAGCGGGGCTTGCGGAACATCTCCAGGAACACCAGCGGCTCGGTGCCGAGGTTCTCGATGTAGTGGCCGTACGCGAACGGCACGTATCCGACGTCACCGGAGCGCATGTCGAAGGTGCCGGCCACGCCGGAGCTGGCGAACACGCCCATCCGACCGTGGCCGGACAGGTAGTACTGCCACTCGTCGTCGGTGGGGTGCCAGTGCAGCTCCCGCATCCCGCCCGGATCCACCTCGACCAGCGCGGCGCAGATCGTGGTCGACGCGGCGAACTGGGTGACGTCGGCGATGCGGACCTGCCCACCCGGGAACCGCTGCGGCTGCTGCGCGAGCAACCGGTGGCTGAGGCTGCGGGGCACGTCCCCGGTCGGGCTGACGACCCGGTCCGCCTCCAGCGGCGGCGGCACCTGCCCGGCGAAGATGTACTTCTCCCGCTCCGGGATCGAGTCGAGCTGGTCGAGCCGCCACCCGAAGTTCTTGGCCAGCACCTCCTTCGGGGTGTGCGCGAAGAAGTCGCTGATCAGGAATGTGCCGTTCTCGGTGAACGCGCCGTCGTCGAAGACCAGCAGGAACTCCACACCCTCGTCGAGCGCCTGGATGTGGTGCGGCACCCCCTGCGGAAAGAACCACAGGTCACCGGCGCGTACGTCGTCGAGGAAGTTGCGGCCCTCCTGGTCGACGGCGCTGATCCGGGCGCTGCCGCGCGACACGTACGCCCACTCGGACTGCTTGTGCCAGTGCATCTCCCGGTACCCGCCCGGTTCCAGCGCCATGTCCACGCCGCACAGTTCCGTGGCGATGGGCAGCTCCCGTACGGTCACCTCCCGGGTCCATCCGCCGCGCTGCACCCGGGTGTGCGCGTCCGAGAAGGAGAACCGCAGGTTCGGCAGCGTGCCCGCGTCCGTGCTCGGCGGGGTCAACAGGTCGGGGTTCTGCCGGTCGCGGACCACGTCGCGTGGCCCGGGATCGACCCAGCCCCCACCGTCGCGTTCCGGCTGGGGCACCGTCGGATCGTTCATGATCGCCTCCCGCGTCGTCGCGTCCTGACGCCGCCGGCACACCGGGCGCCAGGACGACCCGCGACGGCGACGGCCAGCGGATACCCGCCGGGGCGACCCGACCGGGCCAACCCCTGGCCCCGACGGGTCAGCGTCGGACAGCGCGGGGCGGGATCAGGAGAGGAAGATCAGGGCGAGCCAGCCGCCCACGATGAGCACCAGCGCCACGGCCAGCACCCAGGTCGGCACGGTGTACTCACCGCGCCGGTTGCGCTCGATCTCGGCGCGGATCTTCTCCCGCCGACGCTCGACCCAGTTCTGCCGCGCGCCGCCGCGCTCGGAGGGGTCGGATGGTCCAGAAGTCGTCATGGCGCGCTCAGCCTACCGGTTGCGCCGGCCCCGTCGGCGTACCCCACCGTCGGGGCCGGCGGACCCGTCACATGCTGGCGATCAGTCGCTCCACCCGCTCGTCGTACGCCCGGAAGGGGTCCTTGCAGAGCACGGTGCGCTGCGCCTGGTCGTTGAGCTTCAGGTGCACCCAGTCGACGGTGAAGTCGCGCCGCTTCTCCTGGGCGTGCCGGATGAACTCGCCGCGCAGCCGCGCGCGGGTCGTCTGCGGTGGGGTCTCCTTGGCCTCGAAGATCTCCGGGTCGGTGGCGACCCGGTCCACCTCGCCGCGGCGCTCCAACAGCCCGTAGAGGCCCCGGCCACGGCGCACGTCGTGGTACGCCAGGTCCATCTGCGCCACCCGGGGGTGCGACAGCGGCAGGTCGTGCTTGCGCTGGTACCGCTCGATGAGCCGCAGCTTGCTGACCCAGTCGATCTCCCGCGAGACCGGCTCCAGGTCACCGGTCTCCACCGCGTTGAGCACCCGGCCCCACAGCTCGACCACCCGCTTGGCGGCCTGGTCGCCGCCGCGCCGCTCGACGAACTCGGTGGCCTTGGCCAGGTACTCCTGCTGGATGTCCAGCGCGCTGACCTCCTTGCCGGAGGCCAGGCGCACCTTGCGGCGACCGGTGATGTCGTGCGACACCTCGCGGATCGCCCGGATCGGGTTCTCCAGCGACAGGTCCCGCATGACCACGCCGGCCTCGATCATCCGCAGCACGATGTCGGCCGTGCCGACCTTGAGCAGCGTGGTGACCTCGTTCATGTTCGAGTCGCCGACGATCACGTGCAGGCGCCGGTAACGCTCGGCGTCGGCGTGCGGCTCGTCGCGGGTGTTGATGATCGGGCGACTGCGGGTGGTCGCCGAGGAGACGCCCTCCCAGATGTGCTCGGCCCGCTGCGAGAGGCAGTAGACCGCGCCGCGCGGGGTCTGCAACACCTTGCCCGCCCCGCAGATCAACTGCCGGGTCACCAGGAACGGGATGAGCACGTCGGCGAGCCGGCCGAACTCTCCGTGCCGGGAGACCAGGTAGTTCTCGTGGCAGCCGTACGAGTTGCCGGCCGAGTCGGTGTTGTTCTTGAACAGGTAGATCTCACCCGCGATGCCCTCGTCGTGCAGCCGCTTCTCCGCGTCGACGAGCAGCCCTTCCAGGATCCGCTCGCCGGCCCGGTCGTGGGCCACCAGGTCGGTCACCGAGTCGCACTCCGGTGTCGCGTACTCCGGGTGTGACCCGACGTCCAGGTAGAGCCGGGCTCCATTGCGCAGGAACACGTTGCTCGACCGACCCCAGGACACGACGCGCCGGAACAGATACCGGGCGACCTCGTCCGGGGACAGCCGCCGCTGCCCGCGATAGGTGCAGGTGACGCCGTACTCGGTCTCGAGGCCGAAGATTCGCCGCTCCATGATGAGACATTAGCCGCCCGGAGGCCCGGTTCGTCACTGTCACACCACAGGTCGTGCCCGAGGAGTGGTCACATACGGGCTGAGTGCGACATTCCGTCCGGCCCGAGGCTGGCCACGAACCGCCGGCAGGCGTCGTACTCCGGCAGCAGGCCGCTCTCGCGGGCCTGCGCGAGGGTCGGCGCGGCGTCGTCGCGGGCGGACAGCAGCGGCGTGTCGGCGGGCCACTCGATGCCCAGCTCCTCGTCGAGCGGATGCACCGCGTGCTCGCCGGTCGGGTTGTACGTGGCCGAGCAGAGGTAGCTGAGCGTGGCGTCGTCGGTCAGCGCGCAGAACCCGTGCCCGAGCCCCTCGCTGAGGTAGACGGCCCGCCGGTCGGTGTCGTCCAACCGGACGCCCTCCCAACGGCCGAAGGTCGGCGAGCCGACCCGCAGGTCGACGATCACGTCGAGGACCGCGCCGCGCACGCAGGTCACGTACTTGGCCTGCCCGGGGGGTACGTCGGCGAAGTGGATGCCCCGCACCACGCCGCGCGCGGAGACCGACAGGTTGCCCTGGGCGAGGCGCAGCGGGTGCCCGACCGCCTCGGCGAGCTTGTCGAAGCGGTACCACTCCATGAACATGCCGCGCGGGTCGCCGTGCTGCTGGGGGCTGATCTCCCAGGCGCCCTCGATGCTCAGCTCGCGGATCTTCACCGGCCCACGCGCCCCTCGTTCTTCTCGGCCAGCAGCCCGAACAGGTACTCGCCGTACCCGCTCTTGACCAGTGGCTCGGCGAGCGCGCGCAGCTGGTCGTCGTCGATGAGGCCGGCCCGCCAGGCCACCTCCTCGACGCAACCGATCTTGAGGCCCTGCCGCTCCTCGATGACCCGGACGAACTCGCCGGCCTGCATCATCGAGGCGTGCGTGCCGGTGTCCAGCCAGGCGGTGCCCCGGTCGAGCAGGGTGACGGACAGCTCCCCGGTCTCCCGGTACACCTCGTTGACCGCCGTGATCTCCAGCTCGCCCCGCGCGCTGGGGGTGAGCTTGCCGGCGATGTCGACCACCCGGTTGTCGTAGAAGTAGAGCCCGGGCACCGCGTAGCGGGACTTCGGCCGGGCCGGCTTCTCCTCGATCGAGAGCACCCGCCCCTGGTCGTCGAACTCCACCACGCCGTACTCCTGCGGGTTGGCCACCGGGTAGGCGAACATCCGGCCGCCGACGACCTCGCTGTGGGCGGCGAGCTGCCGACCCAGACCGACGCCGTGGAAGATGTTGTCGCCGAGGATCAGGGCCACCGACTCGGCGCCGATGAAGTCCGCGCCCAGCAGGAACGCCTGGGCGATGCCCTCCGGGCGGTCCTGCGTCGCGTACTCCAGCCGCAGCCCGAACTGGCTGCCGTCACCGAGCAACCGGCGGAACTGGTCCTGGTCCTCCGGAGTGGTGATCACCAGGATCTCCCGCACCCCGGAGATCATCAGGGTGGAGAGAGGGTAGTAGATCATCGGCTTGTCGAAGACCGGCAGCAGCTGCTTGGACACTGCCCGGGTGATCGGCCAGAGCCGGGAACCGGTACCGCCGGCGAGTAGAATTCCGCGCACCTGGGGAGCTTAGCCGCAACCAGCCCGCCGGCATGTCGCAGGTCGCCGCCGACATGCCCGCGTACGCCTTCGCGTACACTCCTGGACCCGTGAGGATCCTCGTCACCGGCGGTGCCGGATTCATCGGTTCGGAGTACGTCCGCATGCTGCTGGGCGTGCCAGGTGGCACGGCCGCGGGGGTGCCGGCGCTCGACCCGGCCGGCGTGACCGTGCTCGACAAGCTCACCTACTCGGGCAACCTGGCGAACCTCGACCCGGTGCGCGACGACCCGCGGCTGCGGTTCGTGCAGGGCGACATCTGCGACCCGACCGTCGTCGACGAGGTGGTCGCCGGGCACGACGTGATCGTGCACTTCGCGGCGGAGTCGCACGTCGACCGCTCGATCGCCGGCGCCGCGCCGTTCGTCACCACCAACGTGCTCGGCACGCAGACCCTGCTCGACGCGGCGCTGCGCCACGGCACCGGGCGCTTCGTGCACGTCTCCACCGACGAGGTGTACGGCTCGATCGACGAGGGCTCCTGGACGGAGACCTGGCCGCTCGCCCCCAACTCGCCCTACTCGGCCTCGAAGGCCGGCTCCGACCTGCTCGCGCTGGCCTACCACCGCACCCACGGCATGGACGTGGTGGTCACCCGCTGCTCCAACAACTACGGGCCGTACCAGTTCCCCGAGAAGGTCATCCCGCTCTTCGTCTCCAACCTACTCGACGGCGGCACCGTCCCGCTCTACGGCGACGGCGGCAACATCCGCGACTGGCTGCACGTGCACGACCACTGCCGGGGCATCGCGATGGTGCAGCAGAAGGGCCGCGCCGGCGAGGTCTACAACATCGGCGGCGGCACCGAGCTCACCAACAAGGAGCTGACCGGCCTGCTGCTGGAGGCCTGCGGCGCCGGCTGGGACCGGGTCGTCCCGGTCGCCGACCGCAAGGGCCACGACCGCCGCTACTCGCTGGACATCACCAAGATCAACCAAGAGCTGGGGTACGCCCCGAGCATCGACCTCGCCGACGGTCTGGCGCAGACCGTGCGGTGGTACCGCGACAACCGCGCCTGGTGGGAGCCGCTCAAGGCGGCGCCGACCGCATGACCCGAGCGATCCCCAACGTTCGGTCCCCCCGTTCCGCCCCCCGATCGGCGTACAGTCTGCTAGGGAACGGCCGTTGGGCCGCCGCTGGTGTGCCACCCCGTCAGGGCGCGCGCACCACCCCGGCCGCCGCGTACGCCTCCGCCGCTCCACCCGCCCCGTGGAAGGTCGCATGAAGCTCACCCTCGTCACCGGCCTGACCGGCCTGATACTGCTGGCCACGATCGTCGAGCTGCTGCGCCGCCGGCAGCTCCGCGAGAAGTACGGCATGCTCTGGCTCTGCGTCCTGGTGATCGTCATTCCGCTGTCGCTCTTCCCCCGCCTGCTGGACAACGTCGCCGAACTGCTCGGCGTCCAGTCCGGCGTGAGCCTCGTGCTCTTCCTCGGCATCGTCTTCCTGCTGCTGGTCTGCGTGCACCTCAGCTGGGAGGTCAGCGCCCTGGAGGAAGAGACCCGCACCCTGGCAGAAGACTTCGCCCTGCTCCGCGCCGAGATCGACGCGGACCGGGCGGCCCGAGACGAACTGGTGTCGCACGATGGTTAACGGCAAGCGGGTCCTGATCATCATTCCCGCGCTCAACGAGTCCGGCTCCATCGCCGACGTCGTCGGCGAGGTCCGCGGCGAACTCCCCGGCGTCGACGTGCTCGTCGTCGACGACGGCTCCACCGACCGCACCGCCGCCGTCGCGGCGGCTGCCGGCGCCCGGGTCGCCAAGCTGCCGTACAACCTCGGCGTCGGCGGCGCCATGCGCCTCGGCTACCGGTACGCCCGCGACCACGACTACGACGTGGCCATCCAGATCGACGCGGACGGCCAGCACGACCCCCGGTACGTGCCGAAGCTCGTCGACCTGCTCGACGAGACCGACCTGGTGATCGGCGCGCGGTTCGCCGGCGAGGGCGACTACAGCGTCCGGGGCCCCCGCCGCTGGGCCATGGTCATGCTCTCCGGCGTCCTCTCCCGCGTCGCCCGCACCAAGCTCACCGACACCACCTCCGGGTTCCGGGCGGCCAACCGCCGGGTGATCGACATGTTCGCCACCTGGTACCCGGTGGAGTACCTCGGCGACACGGTCGAGACGCTTGTGCACACCGCTCGGCGGGGCTACACCATCCGCCAGGTGCCGGTGGCCATGCGCAAGCGGATGGCGGGCACGCCCAGCCACTCCCCGGCCAAGGCCATGATCTACCTCGGTCGGGCCTTCGCCGTCCTCACGTTGGCGCTCATTCGCCGGTGATCCGCCGGCTCCTGAGTCTCGTCCCACCGGGCACCATCGCCGTCGGCGCCGGCCTGGCCCTGCTGGGGCTCGCCTCCTACGTCCACCTGGCCGTCGCCGGGCACAGCCTCACCGTGGCGGACTACGGCTCCCTGTCGGTGCTCTGGACGATCGTCTTCACGCTCGGCATCGGCCTGTTCATGCCCGTCGAGCAGGAGGTCGCCCGCCTCGTCGCCGGCCGGCACAGCCAGGGCCTCACCCCCGGGCCCGTGCTGGCCCGGGGGGCCGCTCTGGCCCTCGGTCTGCTCGTCGCCATCGTCGCGCTGGTCATCGTCGCCCGAGGCCCGCTCGCCGACCGGTTCTTCGCCGGCGACGACACCATGGTCGCCGTCCTCATCGGGTCGCTCGCCGCGCTCGCCGTCGCGCACACCACCCGCGGCGTGCTCTCCGGCCTGCAACTGTTCCCCTGGTACGGCACCCAACTCGGCGTCGACGGCGGCCTGCGCATCGCCCTCGTCGCCCTGCTCGGCCTGACCGGCGTCACCTCCCCCGTCTGGTTCGGCGCGGTGCTCATCGTCGCGCCGCTGATCGGCGTGGCGGTCACCGCCGGCCCGGTGCTGCGGGCCATCGGCGGCGGCGTCCCCGTCGCCTGGGCCGCGTTCCTGCGCGGCCTCGGCCTGCTCATCACGTCCAGCCTGCTGTCCCAGGTCGTGGTCAACATCGGCGTGATCAACGTCAAGGTGCTGGACCCGTCCGACGTGGCCACCGCCGGCGCGCTGCTCTCCGCGCTGGTGCTGGTCCGGATCCCGCTGTTCGTCTTCGCCTCGCTCCAGGCGTCCCTGCTACCCGGCCTCGCCACCTCCGCCGCGACCGGCGACCGCACGGCCTTCAACAGCCTCCTGCGGCGGGCCCTGGGCATCGTCACCGCGCTCGGCCTCACCGGCGCCGTACTCGCCGTCCTGCTCGGCCCGTGGCTGGTGCAGACCCTCTTCGACGCGCCCGACGTCCTCGGCCACGGCGACTTCGCCTGGCTCGCGGCGGCCACCCTCGCCTACCTCTGGGCGATGGTCCTCGGTCAGGCGCTGCTCGCTCTCGACCGGCACCGGGCCCAGGCCGTCGCCTGGGCGGTCGGCGTGGCCGCGCTGGTCGTCGCCACCCTGGCCCCGGTCGCGACCGCGCTGCGGGTCGAACTCGGGTACGCCATCGGCTCCGTCGTGGTCGCGGCCACCATGGCCGCCCTGCTACGCGCCCGCACCAGCGGCCCGGTGCCCGTGCCCGCCGCCCGCGAGGCGGTCGCGCCCGGGGTGACCAGCGCCCCCTGACGACCTACCCGGACCACCCCCGGGGGACCCGGGTAGGTCAGGGTGTGCTGTGGCGTGCGTGGTCACGTGCGCGCGGCCCGGTCGGCTGCGCGATGACCTGAACCCCGGTGCTACCGGCTCGCGTGCCGGTCGTACCGCGCGACCATCGTGCGGACGGCGTCGTCCACCACAGCGTCGGCGCGCTCGGGGGTCACCGTCCATCGGGGGACCAGCAGGCTCGGCCAGAACAGGTAGTTGGAGATCATCCCGAGGAACTGCGTGGCGGCCATCTGCGGGTCGGCGATGTCCGCCGTCCCCGCGTCGCGCTCGGCCACGAGGTAGGTCCGAACCACCTCGAAGTACGGCAGCTTCCCCTCCGCGAAGTGCGCCCTGGCCAGCTCAGGAAAGCGCGGCAACTCGGCGATGACGATGCGGAACAGATCCACCATCCCCGGCCGGCCCAGCAGCGCCGCATAGTGCCGGCCGAGCACGGTCAGGCCGGCTCTCAGGTCACCCACGGACGGCACCTCGGCGTCATCCTCGCCCGTCCAGGAGTCGATGACGATGGCGTCGAAGAGTGCCGCCTTCGTCGGGAACTGCTTGAACAAGGTCGCCTTCGACACCCCGGCCTCCTCGGCGATGCGCGCCAGCGACGCCCGGTCGTAGCCCAGTTCCAGGAACAGCTGCGTGGCGGCCCGCACGATCAGCGCGCGCTTCTGCTGAGCCACCCGCTGGTGATAGGTCGTCATGCGGTCATCATAGCGAGGTGAGTGGGTTGACTCACTACCTGCCGGCGACGTACCGTCGTCATGGTGAGTCGCATGACTCACCTTAGGCTCGTCAACGGAGGACCGCATGTCCCGCTTCACCACCCACACCGTTCTCGTCACCGGCGGCACCGGCGGGCAGGGCGCCAACCACGTACGCGCCTTCCACGCCGAGGGCGCCAACGTCGTCATCGGAGCCATCGACGCCGAGCGCGGCACCGCCCTCGCCGCCGAACTCGGGAACAGAGCCCTCTTCGTACGCCTCGACGTCTCCGACGAGAAGTCGTGGGCCGACGCCGTCGCGGCGACCGAGGAAGCGTTCGGCGCGCTCACCATCCTGGTCAACAACGCCGGAGTACAGAACCCGCCGGCCCTCATCGAGTCCACCGACCAGGCCACCTGGGCGCGCATCCTCGACGTCAACCTCACCGGCACGTTCCTCGGCATCAAGACCGCCGCACCAGCGCTGCGCCGAGCCGGCGGTGGAGTGATCATCAACATCGCCTCCGTCATGGGCACCGGAGGCACCGCCCACTACGCGCCCTACGTCGCCAGCAAGTGGGCCATCCGCGGGCTCACCCAGACCGCCGCTCTCGAACTGGGTCGCGACAACATCCGCGTCAACACCATCCACCCCGGCGTCGTCGCCACCGCGTTCATCACCGAGCCGGCGGCGGGCGCGGACGCCCCGATCGCCGACTTCTACACCCCCGAACCGTTCGCCGTCCCCCGGCTCGGACAGCCCGCCGACATCACCGCGATGCTGCTGTTCCTCGCCTCGCCTGACGCCGCCTTCATCACCGGCACCGAGCACGTCGTCGACGGCGGACTACTCCTCGGACCCGCCCTCAAGCCCGAAGCCGCGTGACGCCCCCGCCCCCACCCCGTCGATCTTGCACTTTCTGTCGGCACCAATGCCCGCAAAAGGTGCGTCCAGGCAGCCGAAAGTGCAAGATCGGCGAGGCGGGGGCGGGGCGGGCAGGGCGTCGAACGCACGCGGCGGGCGGCCCCGAAGGGGCCGCCCGCCGTTGTCGCTGGGTTCTACTTGCCGTCTGCGGGCTTGTCCTCCAGGTCGGCCGAGCCCGCCGACGTCGTCGGCTTGTGCGCCTCAGTGGTCGGCTGCGCCGGCGTGTCCGGCCCACCCGCGTCGGCCGGCTGCTCCGCCGCCGCGACGTCACCGTCGAGCAGCGCCGTCAGCGCCGCCCCCGTGATCCGCCGGAACGTACGCCCCACCCGCTGCCGGTCCAGCACCGCCACCTCAAGCTGGTTCGCGGCGATCGTACGGGCCGCGCCACCCTCACCGCCCGCGGTGCTCAACGCCTGCACCGCCACCCGGACCGCCTCACCGAGGGACATGTCCGCCCGGTGCTGCGACTTCAACACGCCGGTGATCGCCTCGGCCTGGCCGCCCATCGCCATCCGGCCCGGCTCGTCGTTGACCGACCCGTCGTACGTGAGCCGGTACAGCTCGTCATCGTCGGAGGTGGCCCCGACCTCCGCCACACAGATCTCCACCTCGAAGGGCTTCGACTGCTCCGTGAAGATCGCGCCGAGCGTCTGCGCGAACGCGTTCGCCAGGGCCCGCCCGGTCACGTCACGCCGGTCGTAGCTGAGGCCGTTCAGGTCGGCCATCCGCACACCCGCCCGGCGCAGGTTCTCGAACTCGTTGTACCGGCCGACCGCGGCGAAGCCGATCCGGTCGTAGATCTCACTGACCTTGTGCAGGGCGCTGGAGAGGTTCTCCGCGACGAAGAGCACCCCGCCGGAGTAGCTCAGGACCACCGCGCTGCGACCCCGGGCGATGCCCTTGCGGGCCAGCTCGGAGCGGTCGCGCATGATCTGTTCGGGCGAGGCGTAGAACTGCATGGCCACGGCGGCGGTTCTCCTTACGGCGCTGTGCTGACGACTGCTGACTGGTGGGGGTGGACGGCGCTCATCCGCCCGGGTTCTCCATCCGACCGGCGACCACACCCTCGGCGATCGCCGCCGTCTCGGTGTCGGTCAACCGGCGGGTGCCCTCGGCGGTAGCGGTCATCACCACCGGATAGATCCGGCGGGTCAGGTCCGGCCCGCCGGTCGCGGTGTCGTCGTCGGCCGCGTCGTAGAGCGCCTCGACCGCGAGCCGGGTCGCGTCCTCGAGCGACAGGCCGGTCCGGAAACGCTTCTTGAGCGCCGACTTGGCGAAGAGCGAGCCGGAGCCGATGGCGTCGTACCCGGTCTCCTCGTACGGGCCACCGGTCACATCGAAGCTGAAGATCCGCCCGGCGCGCGTGGGGTCACTGGCGGCCAGGTCGAAGCCCGCGAACAGCGGCACCACGGCGAGGCCCTGCATGGCCGCGCCCAGGTTGCCCCGGATCATCGACGCCAACCGGTTGGCCTTGCCGTCGAGCGAGAGCATCGCGCCCTCGATCTTCTCGTAGTGCTCCAGCTCCACCTGGAACAGTCGCATCAGCTCGATGCCGATGCCCGCGGTGCCCGCGATGCCGACCAGCGAGTACGCGTCGGCGGGGTGCACCTTCTCGATGTCGCGCTGGGCGATCAGGTTGCCCATGGTGGCCCGCCGGTCGCCGGCCATCACCACGCCACCGGCGGCCGAGATGGCCACGATGGTGGTCGCGTGCGGCGCTAGGTCCGCGGCCATGCCCGGCGGGAGCGGCCGACGACCGGGCAGCATCTCGGGGGCCACCCGGCTCAGAAACGTGGTGAAGGAGGACGTCCCCGCGTTGGTGAACACATCTGGTAGACGCCCGGATGGATCAAAGCCCGCTGCCACGTGGTTCCTCTCAGGTACGTGATCGCCCTGGCCAGCCTCGTAGGACTGTCACGGAACTGGCCAAGACCACCGTTGCAGTTGAAGCAGAGTATCCCGCGCACCCATCCGGTGCGATGATCGTGGTCCAGATGTTGCGGGTCCGCGCCGCCACAGATCGCGCAGACCCCGCCCTGCTCGGCCAGGAGCTCCTGAAAGTCCTTCTCCCCGATGCCATAGCGCTGCCGCAGGTGGTATTCGCGACTGCCGCCGTGCAGTCGGAGCCTGCTCTCCTTGCCCTTTTCGTTGTGGCAGGGCTTGCAGTATCGACCGTAGCCGCTGCGAGCGGAGCGGTTACGCGGAAAGTCGTCGAGGGGCTTCGTGACATCGCAGTCCGGGCACCGCCGATGCCCCTCCAGCACGGCGGGCAACTGCCGCACATCCCTGCCTTGCTGCTCCTTCACGCGCTTGGCATAGCTCGCCTTGGACCTAGCGTTGAAGCAGGGCTTGCAGTAGCTACCCCGACCCTCCGGTCGCTTGCTGTTCGCGCAGAATTGATCAAGGGGGAGCCACTCGCCGCAGTCGCGGCAGCGACGGTGGCCACCCCGGTCGATCGAAGGCATGTCCGATTTGCCCTGCTATGCCCTATTCGCCCCCTTTTTGGACATAGCCCCTGACAAATTCCTCGGCGTTCTCTTCCAGGACGGAGTCGATCTCGTCGAGCAGGTCGTCGACGTCCTCGGTGATCTCGGCGTGCCGCTCGGCCACCTCGGGGTTGGCCTCGGTGGTGACGTCCTCGATCTCCTCGCCCTGGCGGGACTTGCCGGACTGCGACTGGCCGCCGCTGTCATGAGTGGCCATTGCTGCCTCCTCCACGATCGTCTGCGATGAACTTACCTCGCTGGGGCGACGAAAAGCCCGCCGCGCGCCGGCTTGCGGCACACAGCGGGCATTCGGTTGACGCGGTCAGCCGCCGGTCAGCGTCTCCAGCAGGTCCTTGGCGCTGGCGCAGCGGTCGAACAGGGCCCCCACGTGGGCACGGGTGCCCCGCTCCGGCTCCATCATCGGCACCCGGACCAGCGACTCCCGGCCCACGTCGAAGATCACGGAGTCCCAGCTCGCGGCGACCACCTCGGAGGCGTACTGCGCGAGGCAGCGGCCTCGGAAGTAGGCCCGGGTGTCCTCCGGGGGCTCGGTCATCGCGCTGCGGACCTCTTCGTCGGTGAGCAGCGTCTTCATCGCGCCACGGGAGACGAGCCGGTTGTAGAGGCCCTTCTCCGGGCGTACGTCGGAGTACTGCAGGTCGACGAGCTGGAGCTTGTGGGAGCCCCAGCCGAGCTTCTCCCGCTCCCGGTAGCCCTCCAGCAGCCGCAGCTTGGCCACCCAGTCCAACTCGTCCACGCAGAGCATCGGGTCGCGGCCGAGCCGGTCCAGGACGCCCTCCCACCGGTCCAGCACGTCGGCGGTCTGCTCGTCGACGTCGGTGCCGTAGCGGTCGTCGACAAAGGACCGCACCCGTTCGAGGTACGCCCACTGCACGTCGAGGGCGGTCAGCCGACGGCCGTCGCGCAGCCGCATGAGGTGTGTGAGAGACGGGTCGTGGCTGACCGCGCGCAGTTCGCTGACCGGGTCGGCGATGCCGAGGTCGGCGCCGAGCGCCTTCTCCTCGATCATGGTGAGGATCAGCGCGGTGGTGCCCACCTTGAGGTAGGTGGAGATCTCGGAGAGGTTGGCGTCGCCGATGATGACGTGCAGCCGGCGGTACTTGTCGGCGTCGGCGTGCGGCTCGTCGCGGGTGTTGATGATCGGACGCTTGAGGGTGGTCTCGAGGCCGACCTCGACCTCGAAGAAGTCCGCGCGTTGGGAGATCTGGAAGCCGCTCTGCCCGCCGTCCTGTCCGATGCCGACCCGGCCGGCGCCGCAGACGATCTGGCGGGTCACGAAGAAGGGCGTCAGGTACGCCACGATGTCGGCGAACGGGGTCTGCCGGCGCATCAGGTAGTTCTCGTGGGCGCCGTAGCTCGCGCCCTTGTTGTCGGTGTTGTTCTTGTAGAGGTGGATGGGCTGGCTGCCGGGGATGGTGGCGGCCCGGCGGGACGCCTCGGCCATCACCCGCTCGCCGGCCTTGTCCCAGCGCACGATGTCGCGGGGGGTGGTGACCTCGGGGGTGGAGTATTCGGGGTGCGCGTGGTCCACGTAGAGGCGTGCGCCGTTGGTGAGTATCACGTTGGCCAGGCCCAGGTCCTCGTCGGCGAGGGCTTCCGCGGGGTCGTAGGCGGCCCCGGAGTAGGTGAAGCCGCGGGCGTCGCGCAGCGGCGACTCCTCCTCGTAGTCCCAGCGGGCGCGGCCGCCCCGGTTGAGTTCGGGCCGGGCCCCGTAGGCGTTGACCACCTGGGACGAGGTGACCATCGGGTTGGCTCCGGCCTGGCCGGGCACGGAGATGCCGTACTCGACCTCGGTGCCCATGATCCGTCTTACGCTCATCGACCTACCCGCTTCGCTCGCCCGACCCGGTCCCCGTCATGTCGAGCGTAGTCCGACTGTTCGGGGTCGGGGGTGCGCCGGTGCGGGCGGGTCACGGATGTCGCCCCGCGTCCCGCCCGCCACGGTCAGTACTTGACGATCATCCGTACGGTGGTGACCCGATCGCGCAGCTCCGGGTACCTGGTCAGCAGCTTGTCGACGCGTCGTTGCGCGGCGGGGTCGCTGATCACCAGGCGGATCGGGCCGCGTGCCCCGCGCAGCATCTTGCGGGTGCGCTCGGGTTCGTCGAACACGGGCAGGTAGATGGCCCGCTCGGTCTGTGCGGTGGTGCCCTGCAGGGCGGAGAGGCAGATCGATTCGAGGTAGCCGCGGTAGCCGCCCCGGTCGAGCACGACGGTGACGGTGCCCGGCTGGTGGGGGAAGCGGCGGTAGGCCGTGGCGCAGACCTGGGCGGCCCTCGACGGCTTGTCGACGCGGTGCTGGACCCAGACTTGGGTCCAGCTCTGCTTGTCCACCACGAGCAGACTCCGACTCCAACCGGTGAGCCCGCAGAGGATCACGACGGTGAGCACGGCCAGGGCGGCGGCGAGCGCGGGGACGGCGGCGGCACGGGCCCGGCTGGCACCTGCGTCGGCGGTCGGTACGGGCAGCAGCACGACCAGGGCGGCGGTGCCGACGATGAGCCCGACGGTGGCGAGGTGCACGCCCTTCATGAAGTAGTAGGCGGGTTGGACGCCGGTGAGGATGTTGGCCAGGGCGATGGCGAGGGCGAAGCCGACGGCCACCAGCACGGCGGCGAGGTGCCGACGCCAGGCACGGTCGGCGCGACGGGCCTGGATCACCAGGCCGATGAGGACGATCGGAGTAAGGCCCAGCAGGGCCCGCCAGGCCTCGGCGAGTTCCAGGCCGGCCTTGGCGTCGAGGGCTTCGGTCTGACCTGCGGCGAACACGCCCAGCAGCAGGGGCAACGGGGCGAGCAGGGCGGTGACCAGACCGATGGCGAGCACGGTCCGGCGGATGCGGAGCAACTCCCGGCGGTGTGCGACGAGCCAGCCGAGCACCAGCAGTCCGGCCGGGGGGAGGAACAGGTAGTAGGTGAAGCCGATGCCGAGCAGCAGCGCGCCGAGCAGGACGAGTTGTTCCCGGTTGCCGGCGAGCGGGCGTACGACGAGTGCGGTCAGCGCGACGGCGAGCGCAAGCCCGAGCACCTCGCTGGGGTAGCCGGCGATCAGTAGCCGGGGCAGTTGGCTGCCGAGGACGAGGGCGCCGACGACGACGGCCAGGACGACCCGGTGCAGCGGGTGCAGCGGGCCGGGTAGCCGTTGGGCGGCCCAGAAGAGGGTGAGCACGAGCAGGCCGAAGGTGGCCAGGCACCACCACTCGTAGTGGCTGAGGCTGCTGGCCCCGCTCGGGGTGCCGGTGGCGGAGCGCAGGTGCGCGTCGAGCACGGCGGTGGTGAGGTGCCAACCCTGCGGGTAGCGGGCGAGCAGGGAGACGATGTCGTCGCGGGCGGCCGACGGGTCGAGGAAGACGTATCCGCCGAGTCGGCCGATGGCGTCGACGAGGGCGACGTGGCGGAAGTTGTCCTCGCCGAGAGCGAGCAGGCTGAGGCGGCCGACGAGGGTGCCGGCCCGCAGCCAGGGCGACGCGAGGTAGCCGACGACGGCGACGGTGGTGACGACCGGCAGCAGGTCGGTCCAGCCGGGCCGGGGCAGGGTGGGACGTCGCCGGGTTACCACGGCGAGGAGAGCGAGGACGGTGAGCGCGGTGCCGCTGACCGCGACGGGGTGCAGCCCCCAGGGCCAGACGGTGAAGAGCAGCCCGGCGGCGGTGGTGGCGCCGACGAGCAGCAGCATGGCGAGCACCAGCCGGTCGAGCAGGGTGCGGCCACCGCGCAGCAGGCTGGCCGTGGCCAGCAGCACGAGCGGGGGCAGCAGCCAGGCCAGGTGCAGGGGGTACGCCACCGCGGGTACCAGCCAGGCGGCCGCCAGCGCGGCGAGCAGCGCGCGGTACGGGCGGGCGGGCGGCGAGGTCTGCGGGTCGACCGCAGGGCGTGCCGGCGGGTCGGTGACGGTGAGTTCGGACGGCACGCGGATCCTCGACGTTTCGCAGGGTTGGAAGCGCCACAGCGTACCGGGTTGGGTGGGCGGGTGCGGGCCGGTGTGACGAGCGGGGCCCGGGACGCGACGCGTTCCGGGCCCCGCTCGTGTCAGCGCCTGCCTACAGGTACTGGCCGGTGTTGCTGGCGGTCTCGATGGACCGGCCGGCCTCGGTGCCCTTGCCGCCGGAGACGAGCGTACGGATGTAGACGATCCGTTCGCCCTTCTTGCCGGAGATGCGGGCCCAGTCGTCGGGGTTGGTGGTGTTGGGCAGGTCCTCGTTCTCGCGGAACTCGTCGACGCAGGCGTCGAGGAGGTGCTGTAGGCGCAGGCCCTTGCGACCGGAGGTGAGGAACTCCTTGATGGCCATCTTCTTGCTCCGGTCGACGATGTTCTGGATCATCGCGCCGGAGTTGAAGTCCTTGAAGTAGAGGACTTCCTTGTCACCGTTGGCGTAGGTGACTTCGAGGAAGCGGTTCTCCTCGGTCTCCGAGTACATCCGCAGAACCACGGCGTCGATCATCGCGGCCACCGTGGCCTGCGCGTCGGTGCCGTGTTCGGCGAGGTCGTCCGGGTGTAGGGGCAGCCCGGAGAGGATGTACTTGGAGAAGATGTCCTTGGCTGCCTCGGCGTCCGGTCGCTCGATCTTGATCTTCACGTCGAGCCGACCGGGGCGCAGGATCGCCGGGTCGATCATGTCTTCCCGGTTGGAGGCGCCGATGACGATGACGTTCTCCAGCCCCTCCACGCCGTCGATCTCGCTGAGCAGCTGCGGGACGATGGTGTTCTCGACGTCGGACGAGACGCCGGAACCACGGGTCCGGAAGATCGAGTCCATCTCGTCGAAGAACACGATCACCGGGGTGCCCTCACCGGCCTTCTCCCGAGCCCGCTGGAAGATCAGCCGGATGTGCCGCTCGGTCTCGCCGACGTACTTGTTGAGCAGCTCCGGGCCCTTGATGTTCAGGAAGAAGCTGGTGTGCTTCTCCTTGCCCTGCCGCTCGGCGATCTTCTTGGCCAGGGAGTTCGCCACCGCCTTGGCGATGAGCGTCTTGCCGCAGCCGGGCGGCCCGTAGAGCAGGATGCCCTTGGGCGGGCGGAGCTGGTGCTCACGGAACAGGTCCGCGTGCAGGAACGGCAGCTCCACCGCGTCGCGGATCTGCTCGATCTGGGACTGGAGGCCACCGATGTCGGAGTAGTCGACGTCCGGCACCTCCTCCAGGACCAGCTCCTCGACCTCACTCTTCGGGATCCGCTCGTACGCGTACGCCGAGCGGGGCTCGATCATGAGCGAGTCGCCGGCCCGGATCGCCGAGCCGATGAGCGTCTCGGCGAGGTGCACGATGCGCTCCTCGTCGGAGTGGGAGACCACCAGCGCCCGGTCGCCCGGCCCGCCGTTCGGCCCCTCCAGCACCTCCTTGAGCATGACCACCTCGCCGACCCGCTCGTACCCGAACGCGTCGACGATGTTGAGCGCGTCGTTGAGCAGGACCTCCTGGCCGCGCCGCAGCTCGGCCACGTCCAGCGAGGGCGAGACGGCGACCCGCAGTTTGCGGCCGCCGGTGAACACGTCCACGGTGCCGTCGTCGTGCTTGGCCAGGAAGACTCCGTAGCCACTCGGCGGCTGTGCGAGCCGGTCGATCTCCTCCTTGAGCGTGACGATCTGCGTGCGAGCCTCCTTCAGGGTGCTCACCAGCCGGTCGTTGTTCTCGGTCAGCCGCGCCAACTGTGCCTGGGTGGCCGCCAGCCGCTCTTCGAGCTGCCGGACGTGTCGGGGGCTTTCGGTCAACTTGCGCCGCACCAGGGCGAGTTCCTCCTGAAGGAACGCGACCTGCGTGGAGAGATCGTGGGCTTCCTTCTCCCACCGTGCGGCGCGCGAGTCCGCGTCGTCGCTGCGTGCTGCCACGTCCCACCTCCCCGGGGGGCTTGAACGTTCTGAGCTAACACTAGCCGCTATGAGCCCGATTCGGTCCCACGCAACACCCTCGTCACTGAACCTTGATCGCCAAGGGGTGGTCTGCGGGGTCGTTAACGACGTTCGGGTACCGTCGGAGGCTGGTACGGGAGAACATGGGGGGTGCACCGGTGGCCGAGGTCGCGACCGACCAGTTGCAGGTCTGGGTGGACCAGGATCTCTGCACGGGCGATGGGCTCTGCGTGCAGTACGCGCCGGAGGTGTTCGAGTTCGACATCGACGGCCTGGCGTACGTCAAGGGCGCCGACGGTGAGCTGAAGTTGGCCCCGGGCAGCCGCGTCGACGTGCCCGAGCACCTGCGACTCGAAGTGATCGACTCGGCGAAGGAATGCCCGGGCGACTGCATCCACGTGGTGCGCGCCGACGGCGTCGAGGTCGCCGGCCCGGACGCCGAGGACGACTGAGTCGGCGCCGCCCGCTCCGCGCGACGCCGACCCGAACCGGGTACGCCTCAGAGCATCGGGCGGCCGACCACCGAGGCGACCAGCCGCGCGAACTCCTCCAACCGGGCGATCTGCCCGGCCCCACCGTCGTCGAGGGTCTTGCCGAACCGCAGCGCGTCGTGCCGGGGCGTACCGGCCATCTCCTCGCTCGGCGGTGCCTCGTCCAGCGAGGTGAGCAGCAGGTAGACGTCGATGCTGTCGACCCGGATCTCACCGCTGTCGGAGCGGTTGAGTCGCCGCCGGCAGCCCACCTCGGTGACCGTGGAGACGGGCACCACCCGCAGCGACGACGTCATCGAACCCGGCGGCCCCTCCCCCGGCGGTACGTCCTCGCCGTGCCAGAGGATCAGGCGGCTGCCGTCGCAGACGACGACCTCCTGCCACACGCCGTTGACCTCGTTGACGAAGCGTTCCAGGGTGAAGCCGAGCACCGAGGCGCCGCGCAGCACCCCGCCGAGGGCCTCCAGAGCGACGTCCGGGTCCCGCAGATAGGCGCGTGCCGCCGACTCCAGGTCCTGGTAGGGCGACCAGTCCGGAAACACGGCGGGCAGGTCTCCGCCGCCGTAGCCCGGTCGGCTCATCGGGCCGCCTCCCCCCGCTCACCGATGGTCACGGCCTGTCCATCTCCCCCGTCGCGTCGGGCTGGGCGGCAGCGGCCTGGGCGGCGGCGGCCTGTCGGGCCGCCTCGGCCGCGCGCAGGTCCTCGCGGCGCTGCGCGTACGCCTCGGTGCCCTTGCTGGGTTTGCGGCGACGCGGTGGCGCGGTGACGCCCGGGGCGAGCTTGCGCGCGGAGACCAGGAACGCCGTGTGCGCGATCATGCGGTGGTCGGGGCGGACGGCGAGGCCCTCGGCGTGCCAGTCGCGCACCAGCGACTCCCAGGCGCGCGGCTCGGTCCAGCCGCCGCGCTCGCGCAGCGCCTCGACCAGCTCGGAGAGCTGTGGGGTGGTGGCGACGTAGCCGATGAACACGCCGCCGGGCACCAACGCCCGCTCGACCATGTCGAGGGTCTCCCAGGGAGTGAGCATGTCCAGGATGATGCGGTCGAAGCCGGTCTCCTGGCACTGCGCGACGTCACCGACGTGCAGGTTCCACGACGGGTGCGGCCCGTTGAAGAACGCCTCGACGTTGCGCCTGGCGATCTGGGCGAAGTCGTCGCGGACCTCGAAGGAGTGCAGTTCGCCCTCGGTGCCGACGGCGCGCAGCAGGGAGCAGCTCAGCGCGCCGGAGCCGGCGCCGGCCTCGAGGACCTTGGCGCCGGGGAAGATGTCGCCCATCGCGACGATCTGCGCCGAGTCCTTCGGGTAGATCACCTGTGCTCCGCGCGGCATGGAGAGCACGTAGTCCGACAGCAGCGGACGCAGCGCCAGGAACGCGGTGCCGCCGCCGGCGGTGGTCACCACGCTGCCGTCGGGCAGCCCGATCAGCGTGTCGTGCGCCAGGATGCCGCGGTGGGTGTGGAACTCCTTGCCGTGCTCCAGCGTGACGGTGTGCATCCGCCCCTTGGGGTCGGTCAGCTGTACCCGGTCGCCGGGCCGGAACGGGCCTCGGTGCACGGGTGTCAGCGTCCGGGTGGCGGTGTCGGCTCCGACGGTGGAGTCAGTTGCGGTCACGGTGTCATCTTCCGGTTGGGTTCGAGGAGCTGTGCCAGGTCCCCGATGTGCAGAATGCCGACGACATCTTCGCCTGACGTCACCACGTACTGCGCGCCCGGGTGGGTCTGCACGGCCTCCATCACTCGTTCGCCGTCGAGTCCGAGCGTCAGGGTGGGGAGCGCGGTGAGCGGCCGGGCGACGGAGTCCACGGCCAGCCAGGCGCGACGCTCGGCGGGTACGGCCGCGGCGGCGGCCGGGTCGACCACCGCCACCGGGTGGCCGGTGGAGTCGGTGACCAGCAGCGCGGCGGCGGGCTGGCCGCCCTCGGCGCGGCGGCGCTGTGCCTCGGCCAGCGGCGTGCCGGTGGTCACCGGCCAGATCGGCCGCGCCAGTTGGGTCAGGTCGATCAGCGGGAACCGCCGGCTGACCCGCGCGGCGCGGATCGACTGCCCGGCGCCGCGCCAGAGGGTGACGGCGACCAGCAGCATCAGCGGCAGCGCCACCGGGGCCAGGTGGTCGGTAGCGGTCAGCAACCCGACCAGGGCGGCGGTGCCGACGGCGACGACCCGCCCGGCCCAGCCGGCGACCTCGGTGCCACGGTGCCGGTCGCGGGTGAGACCCCACACGGCGGCGCGCAGCGCCCGGCCGCCGTCCAGCGGCAGTCCGGGCAGGATGTTGAACACCGCGACGATGACGTTGCTCAGCGCGAGCTGGAAGGCGAGCTGGTGGCCGACGGTGCCCGCCGGCATGGCGAGGGTGGCGGCGACCGCGAGGGCGCCCAGCACCGCGGACACCGCCGGACCGGCCAGCGAGACCAGCAGGTCGATCCGGGGCGTCGGGGCGTCCCGCTCCATTTCGGTGTACCCGCCGAGCAGTTCGAGGGTGATTCCCCGCACACCGATGCCGTAGCGGCGGGCGGTGAGCGCGTGGCCCAGCTCGTGCAGCAGCACCGAGCCGAGCAGGGAGACCACGAATCCGAAGCCGATCAGGTAGCCGCTGAGCTGCGGCAGGTCCAGTTGTCGGCGGGCGAACTCGGCGTAGAGCACGGCGACCAGCACGGCGAGCAGGAGCATCGACGCGTTGAGGTGCAGGGGCACCCCGAACACCCGGCCCACGCTCAGACCGGGTCGCCGGTCGGACCGGCGCGGCGGCCGGGAGGTCTGCTCCATCGCACCGATGCTACGGACCGGTCACCTGTGGGGCGGGCGGCGGGCGGTGTCACACCGGTGCCCTAACCTTTGCGCACATGACGGCGGAAACGGTCACCACCCCCCAGTCCTCTCCCCCGGCGCAGACGCCGCCGACGGTGCGGGCCTCGCTGTCGCCGTCGCGGGCGGCGGATTTCAAGACCTGCCCGCTGCTCTACCGGTTCCGCAGCATCGACCGGCTGCCCGAGCGGACGACGCTCGAGCAGGCCCGGGGCACGCTGGTGCACGCGGTGCTGGAGCGACTGTTCGACCTGCCCGCGTCGAGCCGCACACCGGCTGCGGCCGGTGACCTGGTGGCCCCCCAGTGGGACCGGCTGGTCACCGAGCAGCCGGAGCTGGCCGCGATCTTCGACGACGCCGCGCCGGCCGACCCGGCGGAGTTCCTGCGCTCCGCGGCGGGGCTGCTGGAGGGCTACTTCGCCGTGGAGGATCCGACCCGCCTGGAGCCGGCCGAGCGAGAGAGCCTGATCTCGGCGGTGGTCGACGAGGAGCTGCTGATCCGGGGCTATCTCGACCGGCTCGACGTGGCCCCGGACGGTGCGCTGCGGGTGGTCGACTACAAGACCGGTGGCGCCCCCCGGGAGGCGTTCGAGGCGCGGGCGCTGTTCCAGCTGAAGTTCTACGCGCTGGTGCTGTGGCGCACCCGGGGCGTGGTGCCGCGGGTGCTCCGCCTGCTCTACCTGCGCGACGCCGAGGTGTTGGACTACACGCCCGACGCCGACGAGCTGGTCCGCTTCGAGCGCACCGTGGTGGCGCTGTGGCGGGCGATCGAGCAGGCCACCGCACGGCAGGACTTCCGCCCCCGGCCGAGCAAGCTGTGCGACTGGTGCAGTCACCAGGCGCTCTGCCCCACGTTCGGCGGCACGCCACCACCGTTCCCCGTCACGGCGACAACCGCCGACCCCCTCCGCGACGCCCGCACCACCACCCCCACACCCCCCGGCGCCGACGAGTAACCCCACCCCCCGCACCCCGCCCCGCCCCACCCCGGCAATCTTGCACTTTCGGATGTCGATTTCATCTGATTCGCACCATCTTTCGCAGCAGGAAGTGCAAGATCGACGGTGTCGGGAGGGCCGCGCCCCGGCACCGCCCGACTTCAGCGGTGCCGTCCGGGTCGGGACAGGCCCTCGGACTGCCTCTACCGTTGTCCGCGACGCACAGGCCGGCGATGCGGGACGGGAGACGAGATGAGCGATCGGGTGGCCCCGGCGCGGCCGGTACGGATCCTGCTCGCCGACGACCAGCCGCTGCTGCGGACGGGCTTCCGGATGGTGCTGGGCGCCGAGGGCGACCTGGACGTGGTGGCGGAGGCCGGTGACGGCGTGGAGGCCGTGGAGCTGTCCCGACGGCTGCTGCCCGACGTCGTGCTGATGGACATCCGGATGCCCCGGATGGACGGGGTGGCGGCGACCCGGGCCATCGTCGACTCCCGCCTGCCGGTGCGGGTGCTGGTGCTGACCACGTTCGACCTCGACGAGTACGTGGTGGGGGCGCTGCGCGCGGGCGCGAGCGGATTCCTGGCCAAGGACGTACCCGCCGAGGAGCTGATCGCGGCGATCCGCACGGTGGCCGGCGGGGACGCGGTGGTCGCGCCACGGATCCTGCGGCGGCTGCTGGAGCGCTTCGCCGACCTGTTGCCCGACCCGGCGGCGACCCCCTCGGCGGCGCTCAACGCGCTCACCGATCGGGAACGTGAGGTGCTGGTGCAAGTGGCCCGCGGGCTGTCCAACGCCGAGATCGCGGCGGTGTTGTCGGTCAGCGAGACCACCGTCAAGACCCACGTCGGGCACCTGCTGACCAAGCTGCGGCTGCGCGACCGTGTGCAGGCCGTCGTGCTGGCGTACGAGTCGGGTCTGGTCCGTCCACGGGCGTAGCCGCCGCGCGGCGGCTACCTCACCCGGCGTACCCGAAGATCCCCCCGTGGAGGGACGGCCGGGTTGCCGTCGTCACCTACCGTGACCGGAGACGGCGTCGCGCGGTTGACCCTCCTGTGACGTGAGGGGGAAGTGTGCAAAACCGGTCGACCGGCCGTCGGGTCAGGGGCAACCCTGATGCGGCATGGGGGTGCACCCGCAGCGGGAAATCCGCTGCGCGTCCCCCCAGGGGCGGACGGGATGGGCGCGCGCAGCGCCGATGATTGAACGGCACGCCGGACCATCGGGGGGCGGCGTGCATTGTCGAAGCAGATGGAAGAGGTAGATGACGTGACCGCGACGGTAGGCCAGCAGGCGCAGGCCGCGGCCCGGGCGAACGACGTGTGGAAGGTGTACGGCAGCGGCGAGGCTCAGGTCATCGCGCTGCGGGGGGTCAGCGCGGAGTTCGAACGTGGCCGCTTCACCGCGATCATGGGCCCGTCGGGTTCCGGCAAGTCCACGCTGATGCACTGCCTCGCCGGTCTGGACTCGGTGACCCGGGGCACGGTGTCGATCGGTGAGACGACGGTCACCGGCCTGGGCGACTCGGGGCTGACGAAGCTGCGCCGGGACAAGGTGGGCTTCATCTTCCAGCAGTTCAACCTGCTGCCGACGCTCACCGCGAAGGAGAACATCCTGCTGCCGATGTCGATCGCCGGCCGCAAGCCCGACCAGGCCTGGTACGACACGGTGATCAGGACGGTGGGCCTGCAGGACCGGCTGGACCACCGGCCGGCGCAGCTCTCCGGCGGTCAGCAGCAGCGGGTGGCGTGCGCGCGGGCGCTGGTCGCCCGCCCCGAAGTGATCTTCGCGGACGAGCCGACCGGCAACCTGGACTCGCGCTCCGGCGCGGAGGTGCTCAGCTTCCTGCGCGACTCGGTGCGCGAGCACGGTCAGACCATCGTGATGGTGACCCACGACCCGACCGCCGCCGCGTACGCCGACCGGGTCGTCTTCCTGGCCGACGGGCAGATCGTGTCGGAGCTGATCGAGCCGACCGCCGACACCGTGCTGGACACCATGAAGAAGTTGGACACTCCGGCCGAGGTGGGCAACTGATGTTCCGGGCGACATTCAAGAGTCTGCTGGCCCGCAAGGTCCGGCTGATCCTGTCCGGTCTGGCGGTGGTGCTCGGGGTCATGTTCGTCTCCGGCGCGTTCGTGCTGACCGACACGCTGGGTCGCTCGTTCGACTCGGTGTTCGCCGACGGCTTCTCCGAGATCGACGTGAACGTCGCGGCGAAGCCCAAGGTCGAGGTCAGCGAGTTGGAGGGCGAGCAGACCGCCGCTCCGCTGCCGGCCGCGGTGGTGGACCGGGTCAAGCAGGTGCCGGGGGTGGCCTCGGCGACCGGTGTCGTCAACGCCGACGGCGCGCGGATGATCGGCAGCCACGGCAAGGTCGTCACGTCGTTCGGTCCGCCTCAGCTCGGTGAGAACTGGGTCGGCGAGAGTGACCTGCTGCAACTGCGCGAGGGGCGCGCGCCGCAGGCCGACGACGAGATCGTGATCAACAAGTCGCTGGCCACGACCGCGAAGGTGCGCGTCGGCGAGAAGGTCGGCGTGCTGACCGCGTTCGAGTCGAAAAAGCGGGACTTCACCCTCGTCGGCATCGCCGGTTACAGCGGTGACCGGGACTCGATCGGCGGCGTCAACGAGGTCTTCTTCACCACCCCGGTCGCGCAGCGGCTGATGCTGGGCGAGCCCGGGGTGTTCAGCAGCATCACGGTGACCGCCGCCGGCGGCGTCTCGGACGAGGCGCTGCGCGACGACGTGGCCCGCACCCTGGGCGCGGATTTCGACGTGAAGACCGGTGAGCAGGTGGCCGAGGACGCCGCGTCCAGCCTGAAAGAGGGCCTGTCGTTCTTCAACAAGATCCTGCTGGGCTTCGGCGCGGTGGCGGTGCTGGTCGCCACGTTCCTGATCCTCAACACCTTCTCGATCATCGTGGCGCAGCGCACCCGGGAGCTGGCGCTGATGCGCGCCATCGGGGCGAGCGGGCGGCAGATCATCGGCTCGGTGGTGCTGGAGGCCATCACGGTCGGTCTGCTCGCCTCGGTTATCGGTCTCGCCGCCGGCATCGGGGTGGGGGCGCTACTGGCGTTCCTGTTCGGCAAGCTGGCCGGTGGCCTGACCCTGGCCGGTATCGGCGTGCCGGCGGCCGCCGTGATCGGGTCGTTCGCCGTCGGCCTGGTGATCACCGTGGTAGCGGCGCTGCTGCCGGCGCTGCGGGCGTCGCGGATCCCGCCGATCGCCGCCATGCAGGACGTGGCCACGCCGGACCGGCCGTTGACCAAGATCACCGTGGCCGGATCGGTGGTCACCGGCATCGGCGCGGTGCTGCTGTTCCTGGGACTCAGCGGCAACGCGGGCGGCCAGACGCTCGTCACCATCCTGGGCGGCGTGCTGTTCGCCTTCATCGGCGTGGCGCTGCTGACCCCGCTGATCAGTCGGCCGGTGGTGAACCTGCTCGGCGCGATCTTCTCCTGGTCCGTGCCGGGCAAGCTGGGCCAGCTCAACTCCGGGCGCAACCCGCGCCGTACCGCCATCACGGCCGCCGCGCTGATGGTCGGCATCGCGCTGGTCATCGGCATCACGGTCGTCCTCGACTCGGCCAAGAGCAGCATCAGCGCGCTCGCCCAGGACAGCATCAAGGCCGAGCTGGTGATCGCCGGTCAGCAGGGCGGCCCGCGTCCGCCGAGCTTCGACCCGAGCGTGCTGGACCAGGTGAAGGCGCTGCCCGGTGTGCGGATGGTCGACGGCGAGTACGGCGACATGGGGCGCATCGACGGCAAGAGCACGTGGGTGGCGGCCAGCAGCGAGGTCGCATCACTGCGGCAGATCTTCGGCGCGAAGGCCACCGCGGGTGACATCGACCGGCTCTCGCCGACGCAGATGCTCGTCAGCTCCGACACCGCCACGTCCCGGGGCTGGTCGGTCGGCTCGACCGCGAGCGTGCAGCTGACCCGGGGCGAGGCCCGCACGTACACGATCAGCGGTATCTACGAGTCGTCGCAGCTGACCAACCCGGTGACGTTGCCGGCGACGGCGGCGAAGGACTTCGCGATCCCGCAGCCCATCCAGGGCTTCATCCAGCTCGCGCCCGGGGCCCGGGTGGCCGACGTGCAACCGCAGGTGGAGACGTTGCTCGCGGACAGCCCCGAGGTGTCGGTGGCCGACCGGGACGCGTTCATCAAGCAGCAGACGAGTTCGCTCGACGGGCTACTCACGATGATCAAGATCCTGTTGGGGCTGGCAATCATCATCGCCGGGCTCGGCGTCGTCAACACCCTGGCGCTGTCGGTGCTGGAGCGCACGCGGGAGCTGGGTCTCCTGCGGGCGATCGGGCTGCGCCGGGGCCAGACGATGGGCATGATCACCGTGGAGGCGGTGGTGATCTCCGTGTTCGGCGCGCTGCTGGGCGTGGCGGTCGGCACCGGCCTCGGCGCGGCGGTGGTCGAGGCGCTCAAGGACGAGGGCATCACCGAGCTGAACCTGCCCTGGATCCAGATGGTTGTCTACCTCGGTTTCGCCGCGCTCATCGGGGTGGTGGCCGCGGTGCTCCCCGCCGTGCGGGCGGCCCGGATCAACGTCCTGGGCGCGATCGCCCACGACTGACCGGCTCACCGAGGCCCCCGACCGCCGTTGCGCGGTCGGGGGCCTCGGACGTTGGTCCTGGTCGATTCGTCCGCACGATTCGGCGGGCGGCTGCCAGGCTGGTCGGGCCGGCATGGCGTCGGCCCGCCCGCGGCCTGCGGCGGCCGAGACCGGGGCGGATGACATGACCGACCAGGACCCCTACCAGCGGGCTCTCGCCACTGCCGAACGATTGCTCGGCCAACCGCTCGTGCTGCCCCTCGGCGACGGCGAGCCCCCGGTGGGCGAGGACTTCCGCCGCCTGGCCACCCTGCAGACCTTCGGCGAGGCATGGCCCCGCACCGGTCTGGACCTCCGCAGCCGCAGCCTGGTGTCGGTGGCGATCGCCGCTGCCCTCGGCACCCACGAACCGCTGCGCGGTCAACTCCGCATCGCCCTGCAGTCGGGGGTGACCAAGGAGGAACTCGTCGAACTGTTCATCCACCTCGCGGCCTACGCCGGGGCCGCGCGGGCGTTCGACGGCTACCAGGTGGTCGCGGCGGTCTTCGCCGAGCGCCCCTGAACCGCGCCGGCCGAGCTCAGCCGGTCGCGCCGGCCCGCTCAGCCGCCAGGGCCGCGAGCGCCTCCAGGTCCACGCCGGTCAGGCTCGGCACCTGGTGTACGCCCTCGATGGGCGGCAGCGGCACTTCGGCGGGTACGGCCAGCACGGCCGCGCCGGAGGCGAGCGCGCTCGCCACCCCGGTCGGTGAGTCCTCGATCGCCACACACCGCTCGATCGGGGCGCCGAGGCGCCGGGCGGCGGTCAGGTACGGCTCGGGGTGCGGCTTGGCCGCGACCACCTCGTCACCGGCGACCACCACGTCGAAGCTGTCCCGCCCGAGGGTGTCCAGGGCGATCTCGACCAGCGCCCGGGGACTGGAGGTGACCAGGGCGGTGGGGATCCCCGCTGCGCGGACCGCGTGCAGCAGCTCGAACGCGCCCGGCCGCCAGGGCAGACCGGCCCGGAACAGCTCCAGGATCCGGGCGTTGATCCACGCCGCGCTGATCTCCGGATCACGCTCGGGCTGGCCCAGGTCGTCGTGCAGGATGCGCATCGACTCGGCCATGGCGGTGCCGATGATCGACCGACGGGCGTCGGCGGACAGCTCCCCGCCGTACTCACGGGCCAGCTCCTGCAACGCGACGTCCCACAGCTTCTCGCTGTCGACCAGCGTGCCGTCCATGTCGAAGAGCACGGCGGCGGGGTGTTGGCTGCTCAGCGGATCCTCCTGGGGTCGTGACCGACACCGGCGATCCTGCCAGCCGGGCCCGCCGCCGGTGGCGGCAACGGCTGCGAGGGTGACCGGGGCAACCCCGCTCAGCTCAGGTCGCACTCCTTGAGCGAGCCTTCGTACCCACGGAAGAACATGTCGGTGCGCTGCTCGGGGGAGCCGTGCGCGCCCTCGGCGAACCACGGCTGGTCCGGGTCGTCGCCGACCGCCGCCACGCCCTCCCGGAACTCGTCCAGGTCGCCCTCGGCGAGGGTGAGGTCGCCGGCGCGCACCGAGTCGCCGAGGTACGCCCCGGCCATGCAGTCGGCCTGCAACTCCTGCTGAATGGTGAAGCTGTAGTTGATGCCCAGGCGCACCTGGATGCCGTGGGCGTACTCGTGACCGAGCAGGTAGAACACGAACGCGTCACCGACCTCGCGGAACGCCGCCACCGACCAGGCCACGTCGTACGCGATGAAGTCGCCCTGCGAGCAGTAGACCGCGTTGTTGCGCGGTAGTGGCTGGCCGCCGCAGGAGACCTCACCGGCCCGCTGGTACGGGGTGACCCGCCGGATGGGCGTGAAGCGCTGCCCGGACGCCTTGAACTGGGCCGCCCAGTAGCGCTCCGCGACCGCCTGCGCGTCGGCCACGTCCTGTTTGAACTCGGCCACGCTGGTGGTGCTGTCGGCGCGGGTGGTGTTCGGCTCGGGCGAGACGGCCGGCGGGTTCGCCCCCGGGCGTTCGCCCTCCGGTTCGGCCAGTCCACCGCCCGCGCAGGCGAGCGACACCAGCGCGACGGCCACCAGGCCCACGAGAGGTCCCCGCGCGACGCGTCCCGACCATGCCCCCACTGTGCCTCCCCAGACCTCGGTGCTCGCACCACGCCATACCCCGACGGTACGACCACCACGCCCGCCACCGGATTCACGCACGACCGGACCGGACGGTTCACGCCCGCCCCCGTCTCCCGGCCCGGTGATCGAGAGGTTGGCGTCAGCCCGTCCGGCGTGTCGTGACGCGAACCTCTTGATCGACGGGTGCGGGCGGGAGGGGTGCCGGTTCCGTGGTGGGGGGTGGGTCGCCAGAATGGGGTTGGGCGGAGGTGGCCGTCCGGTCGGGAGGGCGCGTGCACGTGTTGGGCAGCCGTCGACGGAGCCAGCCGGCCCCGGCGCATGTCGTGTGGCGCTCGCTCCGTGACCCGTACGAGGCCGGGAGCCGTGCCTGGCTCGAGTTGCGCGACGACGAGGTGCCGCCACGGGTGGTGGCGGGCTACGCCCCGGTGCTGCTGGTGTGGTCGTCGCTGTGGCCGCACCGGCCCCGGGACGAGATCCGTTTCGACATCTCGGGAGGACTGCCCGGCGGCGACTGTGCGCTGCGCTGGACCCTGTCCACCCCTCACGCCGACCTGCCCAGCGAGAGCACCCTCGGCTACCTCCGCCACCGCCTCAACTACCTGATCAACAACCGCCTCCGCCTCTCCTACGGCCAGTAACCCCCACCCCCACCCCCACCCCCACCCGTCCGTCCACCCGGCGCGTTGATCATGAAGTTATTGTGCCGACACGCCGACATCGATGGCGATAACTTCATGATCACCGGGGGCGGAGGAGGGCCGGGTGCGGGTGTCCGGTGCGGGCGGGTGGGTTCGACGTTTCTGGTGAGGGGCACCGAGGGCGGCGCCCGAAACAGGAGGGTCACCGTGAAATACATGATCATGCTTTACGGGTCGCAGCAGGACTACGACGCCCTGTCGGGGCGACCCTCCGACCGACCGGCCATGTCGGCCGAGCAGGTGGCGGCCATGCACCAGCACATGGAGACGTTCCACCAGGCGCTCGCCGAGTCCGGGGAACTCGTCGACGCGCGGGGCCTCAGCGAGCCGGTGCACGCGCGGCGCGTACAGGTGCGTGATCGGGCGCCCGTGGTCACCGACGGCCCGTACGCGGAGACGCAGGAGGTCCTGGCGGGGTACACGATCGTGGAGTGCGCCAGCTTCGACCGGGCCACCGAGATCGCCGCGGGCCTGGTCGACCCGGACACCCCCGGGGCGTACGTGGACGTGCGGCCGGTGCTGGACGGCGTCGAGGACCTGGCCGGCTGAGCACGTGTCCGAGGCACCGACCGAGGACCTGCTGCGCGAGTTGGCGCCGCAGGTCCTCGGCGCGCTCGTCCGCCGTTTCGGGCACTTCGACACGGCCGAGGACGCGGTGCAGGAAGCGCTGATCGCGGCGGCGGACACCTGGCCGCGCGACGGCGTACCGGACAGTCCCCGGGCGTGGTTGATCACCGTGGCATCCCGGCGGCTCACCGACCTGCTGCGACGCGACCAGGCGCGGGCGCGGCGGGAGGTGACGGCGGCGCGGTGGATGCTCCCGGAGCAGTGGCTCGTGCCGGCCGCCGACCGGCCGGCGGACGCGGACGACACGCTGATCCTGCTGTTCCTGTGCTGCCATCCGGCACTCACCCCGGCGTCGCAGATCGCGCTGACGCTGCGCGCGGTCGGTGGGCTGAGCACGGCCGAGGTGGCCCGCGCGTTCCTGGTGCCGGAGGCGACCATGACGCGGCGGATCAGCCGGGGAAAGCAGCGGATCCGCGACAGTGGTCTCCGGTTCGCCCCACCGACGGCGGCGGAGCGCGCCGATCGGGTCGCCGCGGTACTGCACGTGCTCTACCTGGTGTTCACCGAGGGGTACGCGCGCACCACCGGGCCGGGACTGCTGCGCGCCGACCTGACCGCAGAGGCGATCCGGCTGACGCGGCTGGTGCGCCGGCTGCTACCCGACGACCCCGAGGTCACGGGACTGCTCGCGTTGATGCTGCTCACCGACGCCCGCGCGCCCGCGCGGATCGGCGCACACGGCGAGCTGGTGCCAATGGCCGAGCAGGACCGGAGCCGGTGGCGGGCCGACCAGATCGTCGAGGGCGTCGCGCTGGTCAGCGCGGCGCTGCCGCGCGGGCCCGTCGGGCCGTACCAGCTCCAGGCGGCCATCGCGGCCGTGCACGACGAGGCGCCGAGCGCGGCGGTGACCGACTGGGCGCAGATCACCGCCCTGTACGAGGTCCTGCTCGGCCTCGCCGACAACCCGGTAGTGGCGCTCAACCACGCCGTGGCGGTGGCGATGACCCGGGGCGCGTCGGCCGGCCTGGCGCTGCTGGCCGACCTGGACGGCGACGCCCGGTTGGCCGACGATCCGCGGCTGCCGGCCGCCCGCGCCCACCTGTGGGAGCTGACCGGTGAGCGGGCCGCGGCGCGCGAGGCGTACCGGATGGCGGCCGCACGCTCGACGAACCTGGCGCAGCAGCGCTACCTCAACGCCCGCGCGGAGGCCCTGTCGGACGACGTGACCGGCGGATGACCGGGCGACGCGACCGCCGACCGGGCTGAGCGGCCGGTCAGGGGCTGGCGGCCAGGAAGACGAACGCGGCCAGCAGCACGAGGTGGACGCCGCCCTGCAACACGTTGGCCCGCCCGGGTACGACGGTCAGCACCGCTGTCACCGCGGTGAGGGCCAGCAGCGCGAGCTGGGTGCCGCCGAGACCGAGCAGCAGTGGGCCCTCCAGCCAGATCGAGGCGATGGCGATGACCGGAATGGTCAGACCGATGCTGGCCATCGCGGAGCCGAGGGCGAGATTGAGGCTGATCTGTACACGGTCGCGGCGGGCGGCGCGCGCGGCGGCGAGGGTCTCCGGGAGCAGCACCAGCAGCGCGATGATCACGCCGACGAACGCGTGCGGCAGGTTCGCCGCCGCCACCCCGGCCTCGATGGTCGGCGAGACGGTCTTGGCGTCGCCGACCACCGCGACCAGCGCCACCAGCAGCAGGACGAGGCTGACCAGGGCGGCGCGGGTGGTGGGCGGCTTGGCGTGCTCCTCGGCGTCTATGACCTGCCCTTTGCTGTCGACGGGCAGGAAGTAGTCGCGGTGTCGGCCGGTCTGCACGAGCACGAACAGCCCGTACAGCGCGAGCGAGGCGACGGCGGCGAAGGTGAGCTGGGCCGGGCTGAACTCCGGGCCGGGACGGGCCGTGGTGAAGGTCGGAATGACCAGACTCAGCGTGGCCAGGGTGACCACGGTCGCCAGGGCACCCCCGGTGCCCTCCGGGTTGAACACGGCGACCCGCCTGCGCAGCGCCCCGAGCAGCAGGGACAGGCCCAGTATGCCGTTACACGTGATCATGACGGCGGCGAAGACGGTGTCGCGGGCGAGCGACTGGGTCTTCTCCGGGCCGCTGATCATCAGGGTGACGATGAGGGCCACCTCGATGACGGTGACCGCGACGGCGAGCACCAGCGAGCCGTACGGCTCCCCCACGCGGTGCGCCACCACCTCGGCGTGGTGTACGGCCGCGAGCACCGCGCCGCCCAGCAGCGCGGCGACCACCACGACGACCGGGCCGGGGAGATCTCGCCCCCACGTCACGAGCAACACCAGCACCGCGAGCACGGGTACGGCGACGGTCCAATCGAGCAGGCGGGATCGAAGCTGGGCTGGCATGCGTCAAGAGTGCCAGGTCACGTGATCATGTGCCCACCATCGACGCACCGCGTCGGATAACCCGTAACCTGTGGGTTACGCTTTTTGGCGTGGACGAGGTGGCTGTGGCGATCGCGGACCCGGTACGCCGGCGGATCCTGAGCATGCTGCGCGACGCGCCGCTGGCCGCGGGTGAGATCGCCAACCGGTTCGCCATCAGCCGCCCGGCGATCAGCCGCCACCTGCGGGTGCTGCGCGCGAGCGGGCTGGTCCGCGACGAGCTGGTCGGCCGCACGCGGATCTACCGCCTCGACCCCGGCCCGCTCGCCCCCCTCGTCGACTGGCTCGGCGGGCTCGTCGTGCCCGCCGGGTGGGAGCAGCGCCTGGACGCCCTGGAGACCGAGGTCTATCGCACCCGCCGGGAACGCCGCGCTCGCGGCCCGGCCGCCCACCGAACGGAGCACACCGCATGACCCGTACCCCCGCTGGCCGCCTGTTCCGCACCGCCACCGGCCACGACCTCGTCCTCACCCGCACCTTCCGCGCCCCGGCGACCGACGTGTGGGCGAGCCTGACCGAGTCGGAGCGCACGGCCCGCTGGTTCGGCCCGTGGCAGGGCGACGCCCGGCCCGGCAACACCATCCGGGTCCAGATGGCGTACGAGGAGCAGCAGCCCTGGTGCGACGTCCGCGTCGAGGAGTGCGAAGCGCCTCGTCGCCTGGTCGTGTCGATGGTCGACGACCACGGCGACTGGCTGCTGGGGTTCGCGCTGACCGAGACCGACGGCGTGACCGAGCTGCGCTTCACCCAGCACCTCAGCAGCCTCGACGGCGTCGCCGAGGTGGGCGCCGGCTGGGAGTACTACCTCGACATGCTGGTCGCCTCCCGGGACGGCACGCCCCGACCGGAGTTCGACGAGTACCACCCGGCCATGCGGCCCTACTACGAGGCGCTGGCCGAGGGGGTCTGAGGGCCGACCTGCCGGCGCAGGCGGGCGAACTCGGCGGTCAACGCCGGCAGCGGGAAGTGGGCGTTCAGGCCGCTGGGGTTGGGCAGCACCCAGACCCGGGCCGGGCCCAACCCCTCCGGCTGCGGTCCCAGCGTGGCCGTGGGCCGGACGAACGCGATCCGGTACGCGGTCACCCCGAGCACCGCCACCCACCGCGGCCGGTGCCGCTCGACCTTGACCGCCAGCCCGGTCACCCCGGCCACCAGTTCGTCGGCCGTCAGCTCGTCCGCGCGGGCCGTGGCCCGGTTGCTGAGGCTGGTGATCCCCAACCCCTGCCGCAGCAGCTCGGCGCGCTCCCACGGGCGCAGTTCCCGGTCGGTGAAGCCCGCGCCGTGCAGCGCCGGCCAGAAGCGGCTGCCCCGCCGGGCGAAGTGCTCCCCCACCGCCGCCGAATAGAGCCCGGGGTTGAAGCCACAGAACAGCACCCGCAGGCCGGGGCCGATCACATCCACCAGGCCGCGACCGGCCGCCGCCGCGACCTCCTGGCGGGTCGGCGGCCGCCACGGCGGTGACACGTCCGCGTCCACCAGACCAATCCTGCCGTACGCCCCGACGCCGAACCGGCGTTCGCATCGAGTTCCACCCCCGAGCGGTGGTCGACCGCCCACGGGTGGGGGCGGGACCGCGGGAGCGGGTGGGGTTGACGGGCGCAGACATCGGAGGTTTACTGCCTCAACGACACCAGTCGATACCATCCGTCCGTCCACACTGGTCGGTCGGAGTCGTCGGCTGGCTCGTGTACCGCAGCACGGCACCACCATCACCGCTCCACATCACCTCAGCCGAGCATCGGCGGCCCGGCTTCCGCACCACCGCCACCATGGCCCCGGGCGTGCTCTCGCGCACTCTCCGGGGTCGACGCTCAGCTAAGGAGCATCACCATGCGTTCCCGTCCCCGCCTGTTGGCACTCGTCACCGGGGTGGCCGTGTTGATGGCCGGCCTGGTCGCACTGCCGACCACCGCCTCTGCCGCGCCACTGACCAAGGTCCTGGTGTTCAGCAAGACCGCCGGCTTCCGGCACTCGTCCATCCCCAACGGCATCGCGGCCATCCAGCAGCTCGGCGCTGCCAACGGCTTCAGCGTGACCTCCACCGAGGACGCGAACCAGTTCACCACCTCCAACCTGGCCCAGTACCAGGCGGTGGTCTTCATGTCGACGACCGGCGACGTCCTCAACTCCAGCCAGCAGACGGCCTTCGAGCAGTACATCGCCGCCGGCGGCGGGTACGTCGGCGTGCACGCCGCCGCGGACACCGAGTACAGCTGGCCGTTCTACGGGCAGTTGGTCGGCGCGTGGTTCGACTCGCACCCGGCGATCCAGACCGCGACCGTGAAGATCGAGGACCGGAGCAACCCGTCGACGGCGCACCTCGGCGCCACCTGGGTCCGCTCCGACGAGTGGTACAACTACCGCACCAACCCCCGGTCCAGCGCGCGGGTCCTGGCCAGCCTCGACGAGTCGTCCTACAGCGGCGGCAACATGAACGGCGACCACCCGATCACCTGGTGCAAGGCGTACGGCGGCGGACGTGCCTGGTACACGGGTCTCGGGCACACCGAGGCGTCGTACACCGACCCGAACTTCACCCGGATGCTGCTCGGTGGCCTGCAGGTCGCCGCGGGTTCGGTGAGCGCCAACTGCTCGCCGGGGACCAACCCGACCACCCCGCCGCCCACCACGGCCCCGCCGACCACTCCTCCGCCGACGACCGCGCCGCCGACCACGGCCCCGCCGACCACCCCGCCGCCGGCCGTCGCCGGTTCCACCCTGCGGGCCCGCGCCAACAACCAGTACGTCAGCGCGCCCAACGCCAGCACCCCGCTGATCGCCAACAAGACCTCCGTCGGCACCAGCGAGCGGTTCGAGGTGGTCAACCTCGCCAACGGCAACGTCGCGCTGAAGGCCAAGAGCAACGGGCAGTTCGTCGCGGCGGAGAACGCCGGGGCCTCCGCGCTGATCGCCAACCGGGCCACCGCCGGCTCGTGGGAGACGTTCCAGCTGATCCGCAACTCCGACGGCACGGTGAGCCTGCGGGCCACGGTGAACAGCCGGTACGTGGCCGCCGACAACGGAGGCTCCTCCCCGCTGATCGCCAACCGGACCTCCATCGGTCAGTGGGAGAAGTTCGACCTCGTCACCACCAACTGACCGCACCACGACCCACACCCCGCCACCCACACCTGGTCGTGGTGCGCCCCAGCACGCCCCGGCCCTGGTCGTCGAGGAAGGACGATCATGCTTTCGAAATCCCGGCGCTGGTCCCGGGCACTCGTCGCGGCGGTAACCACCGTCGCGAGTGTGACCCTGGCCGTGGCCGCCAACTCCCCCGCCGCGCAGGCGGTGGTGATTCCGGCAAGTGACTATCAGCAGATCAAACTCGCCACCGGCTCCGCCGAGCTGGGCGAGGCCATGTCGCTGGCCGTCCTGCCCAACCGTTCGGTGCTGCACACCGCCCGCAACGGCGTCCTGCGGGTCACCGACGTGGCCGGCAACACCAAGGTCTCCGGCACCCTCTCGGTCTACACGCACGACGAGGAGGGGTTGCAGGGCGTCGCCGTCGACCCCAACTTCGCCAGCAACCGGTGGATCTACCTGTACTACTCGCCGACGCTGAGCACCCCGTCCGGGGACGCGCCCACCACCGGCTCGCAGTCCGACTGGGACCGGTGGAAGGGGCACCTGCGGCTGTCCCGGTTCACCCTCAACAGCGACGACACGCTCAACATGAGCAGCGAGAAGATCGTGCTCCAGGTGGCCAACGACCGTGGGCAGTGCTGCCACGTCGGTGGTGACCTGGACTTCGACGCCGCCGGCAACCTGTACCTGACCACCGGCGACGACACGAACCCGTTCGAGTCCTCGGGCTACGCGCCGCTGGACGAGCGGACCAACCGCAACCCGCAGTTCGACGCCCAGCGCTCCGCTGGCAACACGAACGACCTGCGGGGCAAGGTGCTGCGGATCACGCCGCAGGCGGACGGGACGTACACCATCCCGTCGGGCAACCTGTTCGCGCCCGGCACGGCCAACACCCGTCCCGAGATCTACGCGATGGGTATGCGCAACCCGTTCCGGATGAGCGTGGACAAGGCGACCGGCGTCGTCTACGTCGGCGACTACGGCCCGGACGCGGGAAGCACCAACTCCAGCCGGGGCCCGCAGGGTCAGGTCGAGTTCAACCGGATCACGGCGCCGGGCAACTACGGCTGGCCGTACTGCACCGGCAGCAACACCAGCAACGAAACATACAACGAATACACCTTCCCGTCCGGGCCGTCGCAGTCGAAGTACAACTGCACCGGTGGGCCGACGAACAACTCGTTCCGCAACACCGGGCTGCAGACCCTGCCTGCGGCGAAGCCGGCCTGGATCAAGTACGCCGGCGACTCCGGCTCACCGTCGGAGTTCGGCAGCGGCTCCGAGTCGCCGATGGCCGGACCGGTGTACCGGTACGACGCCTCGCTCAACTCCAGCGTCAAGTTCCCGCAGTCGCTGAACGGCCTGTTCTTCGCCGGTGAGTACGGCCGCCGCTGGATCAAGCCCATCGCCATCAACGCCGACGGCTCCCGTGGCGAGATCTCCAGCTTCCCGTGGTCCGGCACCCAGGTGATGGACATGGCCTTCGGCCCGGACGGCGCGCTGTACGTGCTGGACTACGGCACGGGCTCGAACAACCAGGCGCTGTTCCGGATCGAGTACATCGGCGGCGGCAACCGCAACCCCATCGCGGTCGCCTCGGCCAACCCCACGTCCGGGGCGAACCCGTTGACGGTGAACTTCTCCTCGGCGGGCAGCTCCGACCCCGAGGGCGGGGCGCTGAGCTACCTGTGGACGTTCGGTGACGGCACCACGTCGACGGCGGCGAACCCCACCAAGACGTACACCACCAACGGCACGTACTCCCCGACGTTGAAGGTCACCGACCCGACTGGGCTGACCGGTACGGCGAGCCTGGTCATCACCGTGGGGAACACGGCACCGACGGTGACGCTGACCACGCCCGCCGACGGCCAGCTGTTCAGCTTCGGTGACACCGTGTCCTACCAGATCAGTGTGAGCGACCCGCAGGACGGCACCATCGACTGCACCAAGGTGAGCCTGACGTACGCGCTGGGCCACGACAGTCACGCCCACCAGATCACCTCGAAGAACGGGTGCAGCGGCTCGATCACCCTGCCGACCGACGGTGAGCACGACTCCGCGGCGAACATCTACGGGGTCTTCGACGCCGCCTACACCGACAACGGCGGGCTGACCACGCACAGCATCAAAACCCTGCAACCGAAGCACCGCCAGGGTGAGCACTTCGGCGCCCAGTCGGGCGTGCAGGCCACCGACCACACCAGCGCCGAGGGTGGCCGCACCGCCGGGTTCATCGAGAACAACGACTGGATCTCGTACCAGCCGTACAACCTGACCGGTGCGAACCGCATCACCGTGCGGGCGTCGTCGGCCGGGGCCGGCGGCACCATCGAGGTGCGGGCCGGCTCGGCCACCGGCACCCTGCTGGGCACCGTCACGGTGCCGGTGACCGGTAACTGGGAGACCTTCACCGAGGTGTCCGGCACGATCAGCAACCCGCCCAGCGCGTCGACCACGCTGTACCTGGTGTTCAAGGGCGGGTCGGGCTACCTGTTCGACGTGGACGCGTTCACCTTCACCACCGGCACCGGTGGCACCACTCCGGTGACCACGCTGCGGGCGCAGATCAACAACCAGTACGTGTCGGCGGTCGGCACCACCGCGCTGATCGCCAACAAGGCCAGCGTCGGCAGCACCGAACAGTTCGACCGGGTGGACGCCGGCAACGGCAACATCGCGCTGAAGTCGCGCTCCAACGGGCTGTACGTCACGGCCGCGAGCAATACCGCACCGTTGGTCGCCACCGGGTCGTCGATCGGGGCGGCGCAGACCTTCCAGGTCGTCAACAACTCGGACGGGACGGTCAGTCTGCGTGCCACGATCAACAACCAGTTCGTGTGCGCGGAGAATTCCGGGGCCGGTTCGCTGATCGCCAACCGCACGTCCGCCGGGGCGTGGGAGAAGTTCTACCTGACCACCGGCTGACACGTGGTGGGCCCGGCCCGTTCGGTGACCGGGCCGGGCCCACCGCACCATCGACTACCGACGCGCCGCGTCGACAAGGGGTCCCCGCCGTCAGGAGTCGGCGGGGACCCCGCTGTCGAGTTGCCCGATCACCGGCGCCAACAGGTCGTTGAGTTCCCGGGCCAGCACCACGACCGCCCGCCGCGCCGCGGTGGGGACGTCGTCGTCCGGACCGTCGGGTGTCGGCGGCAGGCCGTCGAGCGGCAGCGGGGCCTGGACCTGGAGCAGCGCCCGCAGATACGGGCGGCGCGTCTGGTCCTGCTCGGTGGGGGTGGTGAACTGGCCGAACAGCTGCGGCCAGTCATGCCACCCACGGTCGCGCTGCCACTGCTTGCTCCAGGTCAGCTCGGCGGGCCAGCGGGAGGCCACGGTGACCGCGCAGACCATGCTGCCGTCCCACGGGCTGCGTTCGCAGGTCGCCGAGATGATCCGCCGGTGCCACCGGACGAAGCCGGGCGACAGTTCGCTGGCCACCCGCCACGCCGTCGCGGCGAACGCGACCGGCGCGAAGTCCCCCCAGGTCTCGGCGAAGTCAGCGATCCGGCGAAGCACCTCGGCCTCGTACCGGCCGCGGCCGTCGACGCCGTGCTCACGGTCGAACTGCTCGTCCAGCCAGAAGGCGCGCGGTTCCGGCATCCTCGACCCCGTTCTCGACGATCGCGCCCGCCACGGTCACGCGTCGGTCACGCACGGATACGGACGCCACTATCCCACCATGATGCAGAACGGGTGGCCGGCCGGGTCGGCGTACACGCGCAGCGGCTCGTCCGGGTCCTCGATCCGGTCGTAGCGCAGCCGGCCGCCGAGGCGCAGCACCCGCTCGTGCTGGACCAGCAGCTCGTCGACCGAGTCCACGGTCAGGTCCAGGTGGAGCTGTTGTGGCACGTCGTTCGTCGGCCACGTCGTCTCGGGCAGGCTGTCGACCTGCTGGAACGCGATCTGCACGCCACCGGAGGGGGACCTGAGCACCAACCAGTCACGACCGCGCTCGTCGGGCCGGCCGTCCGCCGGTGGCTCGTCGCCGGGCCGGTACACGAAGCCCATGAGCTGCCGGTAGAACTCCGCCAACGTCCGCGCGTCGGTGCCGTCGAGCACCACCGACGTCAGCCGGGGAACACTCTCCTGGTCGACCATCCTCGATCACCTCCGGACGCCATTCTGGCCGTACCGGACCGCCGTCGCATCCGCAGCGGCACCGCACTTGACACGCACCCCGCTGGACAGTGGACGATTCAGCGTGCGGATTCTCGTGGTGGGTGGCAGTGGCCTGATCGGCGCGCACGTCGTGGAGGTGCTGCGCGAGCGTGGTCACGCCACGACCTCGGTGGCGCGTTCCACCCAGCCGGGGGTCGAGCACCTGCTCGATGTGGGGTCCGCCTCGGTCGACGAGCTGCGGTCGGTGCTGGCCGGGCACGACGGCGTCGTGTACGCCACCCGGACCGACGAGCAGCGCCCGTTGCCGAAACCGATCTATCCGCAGTTCCGGCGCGAGAACGTCGACCCGGTGGTACGCCTGTTCACCGCCGCCCGCGACGAGGGGCTCACCCGTGGGGTGGTCATGGGCTCGTACTACACGTACTTCGACCGGCTGCGTCCGCAGTGGCGGCTCGGGGAGCGGCACACGTACATCCGGTGCCGGCTGGAGCAGGCCCGCGAGGGACGCGTCGCCGCCGGTCCGGGCCTGCCGGTCGCCGTACTCGAGCTGCCCTTCGTCTTCGGGCGCGTCGGCGACCGACTGCCGAACTGGGCCGGTCCGCTGGACCGGTGGGCGCGCTCTCGTACCCCTCTGGTTGCCCCCACCGGCGGGAGCGCCGCGGCCTCGGCGCGCAGCGTGGCCGAGGTCGCGGCCGACGCCCTTGCGGCGGCCAGCGGCGCGGACATCCCGGTCGCCGACGAGAACCTCACCTGGCACGACATGCTCGCGCGCATTGCCGAGGCGGTCGGCCGACGCCGCCGGGTCGGCCGGCTGCCGGCCGGGGCGGCGCGGACGGCGCTGCGACTGGGCGGTGCGGCGCAGGCGCTCGGTCGCAAGGAGTCCGGGATCAACCCGAGCTTCCTGGCCGACCTCCTGCTCGCCGAGTTGTTCATCGAGCCGACGACGGGCCGTGCGCTGGAACCGTCCCTGCGCGAGACCTTCCCTGCCTAGCCGGGCGCCGGGCCCGCTGCGCCGGTACGGCTGACCGCGCGCCGCGCCCCCGCTCCACACCGGACCCGGCTCCGGATCTTGACAGTCCTGCGACGGAGGGGAAGCATCCCTCGTGGATTAGACAACGTTGTCAGTACCGCGTGCGACTCCGGCACAGACGGAGGAAGCGTGACGGGTCGCCCCGCCGAGCTTCGTGCAGACGGTGCCAACCGAAGGGCTAACACTGTGTCAGACACAACGGCGAGCCTGGCGTACACCGCCACACGCCGAACCCTCGCCGCCGCCACCGCCGTGGCCGTGGCGGCGCTGGCGGCGGTCTCCGCGGGCACACCCGCCGCGGCCGCCGCGCCTGTCCGCCTGGTCACCAACCCCGCCGGGTACGTCAACCCGCTGATCGGTTCCACGAACCTCGGCAACACCTACCCCGGAGCGGTCCGCCCCTTCGGCATGCTGGCCTGGAGCCCGCAGACCAGTACCGGCCGGCAGACATCGACCCCGGCACCCGGTGGCTACGAGTACGGCGCGACCCGGATCCGCGGCTTCAGCCTCACCCACCTCAACGGGGTCGGCTGCAACGGCGGCGCGGGCGACATCCCGATCATGCCGTTCGTGGGTGACGTCCACTCCTCGCCGTCCGCCGACACCTCCGACGCGACGTACGCGAGCAGCTTCTCCCACCAGAACGAGACCGCGCGGGCCGGTTACTACCGGGTGGGCCTCGACAGTGGCGCGTCGGCGGAACTGACCACCACCCCCCGCACCGGCTCGGGCCGGTTCGGCTTCCCGGCCGACCAGCCCGCCAGCATGCTGTTCCGCACCGCCAACTCGGAGACCGGCAGCACCGACGCCGCCGTCCGGGTGGACGCCGCGGCCCGCACCGTCACCGGCTCGGTCACCGCGGGCAACTTCTGCGGCCCGCACAGCGACAACAACCGCAAGTCCCTGTACACGCTGCACTTCACCGCCCACTTCGACCAGCCGTTCGCCAAGGTCGGCGCGTGGCAGGACGCCACCGTGACGCCGGACGCCACGACGGCGTCCGGTGGCACCGGCCTCGACGCGGGCAACCCCGTGCCGGGCAAGGGCTCCGGCGCGTACGTCACCTTCGCCCAGGGCACCACGACCGTCGGTGTGAAGGTCGCCATCTCCTACGTCAGCCTGGACAACGCCGAGGCCAACCTGCGGGCGGAGAACCCGCGGCAGAGGAGCTTCGACGCCGTCCGGTCGGAGGCCACGGCGGCCTGGCAGCGCGAGCTGGGCAAGATCAAGGTCGGTGGCGGCACCGACGACCAGCTCAGCGCCTTCTACACGGCGCTGTACCACTCGATGCTCGAACCCACCCTCACCAGCGACGTGGACGGCCGCTACCTCGGCGCCGACGGTAGACCGCACCGGCTCACCAAGGGCCAGGACGCGCAGTACGGCACCTTCTCCGGCTGGGACCAGTACCGCGCCCAGGTGCAGCTGATGACGCTCGTCAACCCGAAGGCGGGCAGCGACTATGCGCAGTCGTTGTTCAACTACGCCACCCAGCGCGGCGGCGAGTGGGACCGCTGGCTGCTCCAGCACGGCAAGACCAGCGTCATGTCCGGCGACCCGTCGGCCCCGGCGGTCGCCGGCATCCACGCCTTCGGTGGGCGGGACTTCGACGTCAAGGGCGCACTCCGGTCGCTGATCACCGCCGCGACGGTGCCGAACGCCAACGACTCCGACAGCGCCGGCTGCAACGTGGCGTGCGTCGGCCAGCGTCCCGCCCTCGACAAGTACCTGGAGCTGGGTTACGTCCCCGCCGACGGCTGCTCCTGCTGGGGCGGCGCGGCCGAGACGATGGAGGACGCGGTCGCCGACGCAGCGCTCGCCGAGCTCGCCGGGCAGGTCGGCGACCGTGCGAACCAGCGGGCCTTCGCCAAGCGGTCGGGCGCCTGGAGCAACGTCTTCGACCTGACCGCCACCGCGCAGGGCGGTTACCCGCGCTCCCGCAAGGCCGACGGCACCTGGGCCGAGCGCGCCTTCCACCCGGCGACCGAGAACGGGTTCGTCGAGGGCAGCAGTGCCCGCTACACGTGGATGGTCTACTCCGACGTCGCCGGCCTGGCCCGCGCCATGGGCGGCAACAAGGTCGCCGAGCAGCGCCTCGACGCCTTCTTCCGGACCCCGGCCGGCAACTTCGACTTCTCCGCCCGTGACCTCACCCGGTACGACCCCACCAACGAGCCGGACATGAACGCGCCGTACCTCTACAACTACTTCGGTGCGCCGTACAAGACCCAGGAGACGGTCCGCGCGGTGCTGGACCAGCTGTGGGGCAACACCCCCGGCGGCATCCCGGGCAACGACGACGCCGGCACCATGTCGTCGTGGTACGTCTTCTCCGCGCTGGGCATGTACCCGCAGAACCCGAGCCGGGCCGACCTGGTGCTCTCCGCACCGTTGTTCACCCGCGCCGTGATCGACGCCGGCCCCGGCCGCACGATCACCGTCAACGCCCCGGACGCCTCGGCAAAGAACAAGTACATCCAGTCGGTCAAGGTCAACGGCAAGAAGTCGAACCGGAGCTGGATCTCCGACACCCTGGTCAACAAGGGTGGCACCGTCGACTTCGCACTCGGCGCCAAGCCGAACACGACGTGGGGCAGCGCTCCCGCCGACGCCCCGCCCTCGTACGGCGACGGCCGGCAGCCGTACCTGACGGGCGCGAGCCCGCAGACGCTGAAGGTCGAGCCGGGCAGCACCGCGGTGACGACGTACAAGATCCAGGCACTGACCGAGGCGACCACCACCGCGCGTTGGACGGTCAGCACGCCCGCCGGCCTGACCGTCACCCCCGCGCAGGGTGAGTTCCGGCTGGCCGGCGACGGATCGGGCAGCAAGGACCTCACCGTCTCGGCGCCAGCCGACGTCAAGCCCGGCGCCTACGCCGTGACGGTGACCGCCACCACCACCTCCGGTACGGCACTGCCCACCGTGACGATCCCCGTGACGGTGGCCGTGCGGGACAGCGTGCTGTGGAACCTCAACAACAACGGCATCTCGGCCGACGACACCGACCCGCAAGCCAACTTCGACACCGGCGGCTGGAGCTACTCCGCCACGGCGCTCGCGGCCACCGGCGTGCGGCCGGGATCCACCGTGTCAGCCAACGGGTTCGACTTCACCTGGCCGAACGTGGCCCCGGGCGACCCGGACAACATCCTGGTCGGCGGCGGCGGTCAGGTGCTCAGCGTGCCGGCGGCCGAGGGCGACACGAAGCTGAGCCTGCTGGGCAGCGCCGCGTTCGGTGCGACCAGCGGCACGGTGACGCTGACGTACACCGACGGCACGACGCAGCAGGCGACGATCGGCTTCAGCGACTGGACGCTGGGCGGCGGGTCCGATCAGCCGTCGTTCGGCAACGTGACGGCGGTGCACACCGCGTACCGCGACAAGATGGGGTCGGGCATCGACCCGGTGGCGACGTACGTCTTCGCGACCGCCCCGATCGACCTACAGCCGGGCAAGCGGCTCGCGAGCCTGACGCTGCCCACCACCGCCGAGGGCGGCGTCATCCACCTGTTCGGGGTGGCGACGGCCTGACGCACGATGTGCGGGCCTGCTCCGCCACACAGCGGAGCAGGCCCGCGCGGGCCGCGCAGGCGCGGGCCGCACGGCCGCGGGCGGCACGGGCGCGGGCGGCGGCGGCACGGGCGCGGGCCGCAAGATCCGCACAGCTTCAGGGATGTTGTGGTCTCCGTGGGGCCGCGAGGCCACAACATCCCTGATGTTGCAACGCCCGACCGACAGCGGCGGCCATGCCGACACTCAGCGCAGCTCCTCGGCCAGCCCGACGACGATGCCCTCCGGGCCGCGGACGTAGCAGAGCAGAAAGACGTCCTCGTACCGCTGCACCTGCCCGACCAGCTCCGCCCCGTGGCCGCGCAGCCGGGCGACGGTGTCCTCGACGTCGTCGACCGCGAACATGATCCGGCGGATGCCGAGGGTGTTCGCCGGGGTGTCCGTCGGCTCGTGGCGAGTCGCCTTCGGCGCGTGGAACATCGCCAGCTCGACCTTGCCGTGACCGTCCGGGGTCCGCAGCATCGCGACCTCCTGCCGCACGTCGTCGATGCCGATGACACGCTCCACCCACCGGCCCTCGACCGGTCCCCGGCCCTCCAGCTCCATCCCGAGTTCGACGAAGAACGCGATGACCGCGTCGAGGTCGTCAACCACGATGAGGACGTTGTCCATCCGCTGGATCGCCATGCTGGTTCCCCCTGCTCTGGTGCGGTCCCGGTCGCCGCATTCTCCCCTGGGACGGAGCTGCCCGGCCGTTCTCGACACCCGGCACCCCTCAGCCGCCCGGTCCCTCGAGCGGGATGGTCTCCTCGTCCGCGCTGCGGCGCTGCCGGGCCAGGTACGCGGCCAGCTGGGGATCGACCTCGATCGCCTCGCCCCGCAGGTAACGAGCGACGGTCCGCCGGGCGGCCTGGTGTTGGAGATACTCCAGGGCGTCGAGCCGGCCACCGGCATACCGGGACAGGACCGTGATCACCTCATCGGCGTCGACAGTGAAGTCGTCGACGGCCAACAGCGAGTACCGCCGCCGTCCGTCCTGCTCAGGGGCCGAGCGTCCGGGGAGCCGCACGCCGGGAGCCAGGCGAATCTCCAGGAGCCCGCTCTCCCCGGTCTTCACCACCGCGAGCGACTCCACAGCTTCCCACGCCAGACATGTCGTACGCCCGCGCAGGCGAAGCGTCAGCCCGTTCGCGTCCACCTCGATCTGGAAGGACCACAGCAGAGCAAGCAGACCCACGAGGGAAAGGACGACGATGACCACACCCACGACCCCGTACAGCGGGGCCATGTTGTGGAAGCGGTGGCCGGGGTTGGCTGCTGCCGCACTTGCGGCCCACACGACAAACGCGCCAAACACACCGTAGGTGATCCTTCTGCGCCGCACCTTGGCGGTGTTCCGGAACAGCCGCTCGCGTCGCGTCACCTGCCCATGATGGAACCCGCCGGCAAACCCAGCCGCTGACCCGTCCCACCGTCGCCGGTTGCCACAGCGTCATCTTCTGCCGGTTGCGGAACACGAAGCGGTGGACGTACGCGCGGCACCCATAGACGCTAGGGCACCGCAAGCCCCGCAGGGGCGGTGGCCGTCTCTAGGTGCGGTCGCCGGGAGCGACGTCGCCGGCCTGCCGCGCGGCGATGTCGACGAACTCCCGCACCAGCGGTGACCGGTTGTCCTCGGCCCAGGCCAGGCACACCTGGTTGTCGACGAGGTCGCCGACGGGCACGTGGACGACGTCCGGCCTGGTGTAGAACCTCGCGATCGACAGCGGCAGGATCACCACCCCGGCCTCTGCGGCGACGTGCTCCAGCTTCTCCTCGACGGAGGTCAGCACCGGCCGGGGGCGGGGCTCCGGGTCGGTCGGTCGATTCGGCAGGTCCCGCCACTCCGGCACCGCCTCCGGGTCCTGGAGCAGCCGCTCCTCGGCCAGCTCGGCGAGGTCGACCGACTCCTTGCCCGCCAGACGGTGTTCGACGGGCAGGACCACGACACAGGGCTCGGTGAACAGCGGACGGAGGCGCAGGCCCCGCTGATCGACCGGAAGCCGTACGTAGCCGACGTCGGCGCGCCCCTCGCGTAGCACCTCGGCCTGGTCGTCCCGGGAGGTACGGAGGACGCCGACCGCCAGTTCGGGGTGCAGCTGAGCGATGGCACGGGCCTCGGCCGTGACGATGATGCCCGGCATGAACGCGATGGTGAACGTCTGACGGCCGTGCGCCGCCCGCTGCACCCGCCGACGCAGGGCCTCGGCCGAGGCCAGCAGCGGACCGGCGTCAGCCAACAGTTGACGACCAGCCTCGGTCAGCACGGTGGAGCGGCGATCCCGAACGAAGAGTTCGGCGCGGAGCTCGCGCTCGAATGCCCGGATCTGCCGCGACAGGACCGGCTGGGCGATGTGCAGCCGCGCGGCGGCCCGGCCGAAGTGCAGCTCCTCGGCAACGGCCACGAAGTAGCGGAGCTTACGCAGATCGATGTCCATCCGACCCTCCCGTCCGACTCGCACGCACCCGGGCACCCAAAATACCCGCCGGGTATCACAGCAGCTCGAAGAGGTCTTGGACGAGGGCAGCAGCGCTGACGCACCGTGGTGTGCGTCAGCCGAACACGATCCGGAAGGACCATCATGACCCTCACCGACCAGCGCGTCGTCGTCCTCGGCGGCACCTCGGGTATCGGGCTCGCGACCGCCGCCCGGGCCGCCCAGGAGGGCGCCCAGGTCGTGGTCGCCTCCCGCAATCGGCGCAGCGTGGACCGCGCCCTCGCCGCCCTGCCGGCCGGCACCCAGGGGTACGTCGCCGACCTCGCCGACCCGGACGACGTGACCCGCCTGTTCCAGGGGCTCGGCCCGTTCGACCACCTCGTCTACACCGCCGGCGAACCGCTCGCGCTGATGTCCGTCGACGCCCTCGACCTCGCCGCCGCCCGTACCGCCTTCAACCTGCGCTACTTCGGTTCGCTGGCGGCGGTCCACGCGGCGCTCCCGCACCTGCGGCCCGGCGGGTCGATCACCCTCACCACCGGCACCGCCGGTCACCGGCCGCAGGCGGGCTGGTCGGTGGTCGCCGGCATCACCGGAGCCATCGACGCGCTGGTCCGCTCGCTCGCCGTCGAACTGGCACCGATCCGGGTCAACGCCGTCTCCGCCGGCGTCATCCGCTCGCCGCTGTGGGACACACTGCCCGACGACACCCGAGAGCAGATGTACGCCCATCTCAGCGCGTCACTGCCGCTCGGCCGCGTGGGCGAGCCCGAGGAGGCCGCCGAGGCGTTCGTCTACCTCCTGCGGTCGACGTACGCCACCGGCACGCTGGTCACCGTGGACGGCGGCACCCTGCTCGCCTGAGACCCGTACGCTGCGGCCCCGCGCCGCCCGTGCCCTAGGGGATGAGGACGATCCGCCCGAAGACCTGGCCGGCGTCCATCTCCTGGTGGGCGACCACCGCCTGCTCCAGCGGCAGCACCTCGTGCACCACGGAGACCAGCTCGCCACGGGCCGCCGCGGCGAGCTGGTCTCGCCGCACGGCCTGGCGAGCTGGTTCCGGCACCGTCGCGGCGCTGAACGTGGCGAAGGACAGGGACTTCTGAAAGGCGGCCATCACCGTCGCGCCGAAGTCTGCCGGCGGCTGACCCCCGACCGCGCCGACCAGCACGAGGCGGCCATTGGGATTGAGCCGGTCGAAGAACGAGGGCATGCGGTCGCCTGCGACAACGTCGATGATCACATCGTAGCCGCGAGGAGCGTCCGATCCTCCTGCTCCGGAGCGGTCAAGCACGTGGGTTGCGCCAAGGCCATGCAGCCGACGACCGCGCTCGGGTGACGAGGTGGTGACCGCGACGGCGCTGGCGCCACGGCGCGTCGCCAGTTGGACCGTCATGATCCCGATGCTGCCGGCGGCACCGCGCACCAGGACGGTCTCCCCTTCGGCGAGGTGCGCGTGGGCGAGACCGAAGTGGGCCACGACCCCGGAGCTGCCGAGCGTCACGGCATCGACGACGGAGAGGCCAGCGGGGATGGGCAGCACCTCCGAGATCGAGGCGACAGCACGCTCGGCGTACCCGCCGCCGGTGCCGGTGAACGCCCACACGCGCTGCCCGATCCACGCAGGGTCGACACCCTCGCCGACGCCGGCCACCGTCCCCGCCACTTCGCCGCCGAGGATGTGGCCCTTTCGGAAGCCGTAGGCGGCGAGGGCACCGCTTCGGATCATGACGTCGGCGCCCGAAACACCGACCGCCTCGATGGTGATCGTCAGCTGCCCCGGAGCCGGAACCGGGTCAGGGATGTCGGTCACCGCCAAGCCCCGAGGATCGCCGAATTCCCTGATCATGACTGCTTTCACATGTGCCTCTTCTCAAGCCGGGACCGCCCTGTGATCAGCGCGAACGGTAGTGGACGACGGCGTCCGTTTAGCTAAAGTGAGAGGGTGACCGAGCAGTTGACTCGAAACCTGCGGTCGGACGCACGGGACAACCGCCAGCGGATCCTCGAAGCCGCCCGGACGATGTTCGCCACCGCCGGTATGGACGTGCCGATGCGCGAGATCGCCCGCAGGGCCGGGGTGGGCCCCGCCACCCTGTACCGGCGCTTCCCCACCAAGGAGGCACTGGCCACCGAGGCATTCGCCGAGCAGATGGACGCCTGCCAGGACATCGTCGACGAAGGGCTCGCCAACCCCGACCCGTGGCATGGCCTGTGCCTGGTGATCGAGAAGCTCTGTGAGCTACACGCCCGCGACCGGGGTTACACCACGGCGTTCATCACCGCCTTCCCGCGTGCCGTGGATCTCGCCGCGAAACGCGAAGTGGCCCTGGCCTCACTCGCCGACCTCACGCTCCGGGCTAAGAACAGCGGCTATCTGCGAGCGGACTTCGTCCTGGACGACCTCATCCTCATCCTGACGGCCAACGGCGGCCTGCACGCGACCTCGACGGACGCTCGGGTCGCCGCGTCCCGACGATTCGCCGCGCTCGCGATCAGAGCGTTCCGCGCCTGAGGCGAGTCGTTCGCCGCGCCGCGTGGGAGGCTGCGGCGGTGACGACGTTCAGCATTCGTACCGCCACCGCCACCGACGAGGGCTTCCTGGTCGACATGCTCGTGCAGGCCGTCAACTGGCTGCCCGAGCGCAACTGGTCACGCGAGGAGATCCTGACGAAGCCCGAGCTGGCCCACTACGTCGCCGGGTGGATGCGACCGGGAGACTTCGGGCTCGTCGCCGTGGACCCGGCTGACCGGCCGATCGGCGCGGCCTGGTGCCGACATCTGACGGCCGCCGACCCGGGCTACGGGTACGTGAGCGACGACGTGCCGGAGCTGACCCTCGGCGTGGTGGACTCGTGGCGCCATCGCGGCGTGGGCCGGGCGCTCCTGCGCGCGGTTCTGCACGCGGCGCGGGAGCGTGGCCTACCGGCGGTGTCGTTGAGCGTGGAGCGGGCCAACTTCGCCGCGAAGCTCTACGCCAGCGAGGGCTTCCACACGGTCGAGTCGTTCGACGACGCCGACACGATGGTTGCCCCGCTCGCCGACCGCTCCTCGGCCGACGCCGACCCGTCGGTCAGCGCGAACCCCTGACCGTCGACGCTGGTCACTGCTCGCGAAGTAGACAGCGAAGGCGGTGTCGCCCTCGTAGATGTTGGCCCAGGTCCGGTCCGCCTGCGTGGCACAGCACCGGCACACGAACTCGCGTACCTGGCGGCTGCTCTCATCGATCACGAGATTCCCGGCGCGAACTCTAGCGGCAGGCAGCACGATCCCTCGACGTCGGCATTCTTCGACAGAACGCACCATGATCGTCACCCGACGGCATCGTCCGCACTGGATCTCCTCCGCTGAATCTCCGCGTTGATCTCGGCCGCGCGCCGCTGCAACGGCAGCGCCTCCGTGGCCAGCCCCAGATCCACCAACGTGTACGCCAGGTTCTCCAACCGAAGCGCGATGTCGGGATGTCCCGCCGGCAACGCAGCCTCGCTGATCTCCAACGCTCGCCGCCGCAACGGCAGCGCCTCCTCCACCAGACCGATATCCACCAGTGTGGAGGCCAGATTGTTCAGTCTGGTGGCGATGTCCGGATGCCCCGCCGGCAACGCCGCCTCACTGATCTCCAACGCCCGCCGCCGCAACGACAGCGCCTCCTCCACGTGCCCCAGATCCCCCAACGTGCCCGCCAGATTGTCCAACCGAAGCGCGACGTCCGGATGCCCCGCCGGCAAGGCCGCCTCACTGATCTCCAACGCGCGCCGCTGCAACGGCAACGCCTCCTCCGCCTGCCCCAGGTCCCCCAACGTGTAGGCCAGGTTGTTCAACCGGAGCGCGATGGTGGGGTGTCCCGCCGGCAAAGCCGCCTCACTGATCTCCAACGCGCGCCGCTGCAACGGCAACGCCTCCCCCGCCCGCCCCAGAGCCCCCAACGTGTACGCCAGGTTGCTCAACCGAAGCGCGATGGTGGGGTGTCCCGCCGGCAAGGCCGCCTCACTGATCTCCAACGCCCGCCGCCGCAGCGGCAACGCCTCCTCCGCAAGTCCCAGCGCTCCGAGCGTGGACCCGAGGTTGTCCAACCGAAGCGCGATATCGAGGTCATCCGCCGGCAGGGCCGCCTTACTGATCTCCAACGCCCGCCGCCGTAACGGCAACGCCTCCCCGGCGCGACCCATGTCCGACAACGTGCCCGCGAGGTTGTCCAAGCGGAGCGCGATGTCCGGATGCCCCGACGGCAAGGCCGCCTCGGTAATCGCCAAGACCCGCTCTTCAGCCTGGCGGGCCTGGCCGTACGCTGCTTGCGTGTAGTAATAAAAACCAACCTGACCCAGCAGGAACGCGAAGGTCAGATCCACGGTGTCTGCAGGCATCTGTTGACCGAGCGCCTCGACATGTGGGACGAACTTTCTCCACTGCGGCCACGTGTCCACGTCTCTCGAGGGGTTACCGCCCGGACATGCCTGGTCGAGCAGAGCCAGCGCCCGGTCAAGGACCTGCTGCCACAACGACCCGGGTGGTTCGCTGCGCTCGTCGTGTCGGTCGGCCTCGGACTGCTCTTGCGCCTGCCCCCGCACCACCGTCTGCAGTAGTCGGTGCATGCTGACGGTCGTCTCCGTGAGCGTGACCAGGTTGTACGACGCCAACGCCGCCAACGCCTGGTCTACCGCAACGGCCTGGTCGGCGTCACTGGTCAGGATCGAACGTGGAACGTCGTCCGGGGCGTAGCACGACAGTATCCGTAGCAGGGCGATGGCCGTCGGCCGGACCTCGCGTAGCCGGTCGAGGGTGAGAAGCCACACCTGGGCGACCGCACGCTCCGCCTGGCCACCCTCCGGGATCGTGTTCAACGCCTCGGCAGGCTGCGCCCGCAGCCGATCCAGGTAGACCGACACCGGCAGGCGGGTCTGTCTCAGATAGCCGGCCGCCTGCTGCAACGCCAACGGCAGGTACCCCAACTCGTCGGCCAGCACCGCCGCCGCCAACACATCCCGCTGCTCTCCCGGCTCCAGCAACAGCCGCACCGCGGACTCACGATCCAGCATGTCGAGACGCAGACACCCGTCGACAAGCGTCTCCCAGTTCACGTCGCGACGCGTCGTGATCAACAGATGCCCCGTGTCGAGCTGCGCCAACAGGGGTTCGACATCCGAACGCTGCTCGACGTTGTCCAGCACGAGCAACCAGCCCGACTGGTTCTGCAACCAACCGACGGCCCAACTCGCGGCCTCCGCGGCCGTCGCCGTCAACATCAATTCCGGGTTCATCCGGGCCGTCAAGGCGGCCAAGCCGTTCTCGATCGCCGCCGGGCTGTCAGCGGTCACCCACCACCGCACCGGATACCGCTCACGCCGCTGATGGGCGTACTGCAACGCCAACTCGGTCTTGCCCACCCCACCCAGGCCATGCACCGCCTGACAGATCACCCCGCTACCGGCGGACATCACCGCCTCCAGTGCCGCCAGCTCGTCCTGACGACCGACGAACAACCGCGTCGCCGGCTTGGGCAGGTTGTGCAACCGCTTCCCCGTGTCGGGCGCCGTCGACGCCCGATGCAGCTCGATGCGCCGCGCGTCGACCTTCGCGTCGTCCCCCGTGATGGCGAGCCCGCTGATCTCCCGCGCCGCAATCGACCGCCGCCCGTCGGCGCCCACCCCACCGGACTCCCCGGCGCCGGGGGCATCCCGGTCGCTCATCGCGTCACCTGGCCACCATCCCCGGTGATCACCACCCCGCTGATCGTGTGGCCGGCGACAGAGCGCTCACCCGATGCCGTGATCGTCACCCCCGCCGACGCCAGCATCTCCGACAGCTCGGCGGCCAACCGCGCATCGGCAGCAACCGCCTTGCGGATCTGCCACCGCAACGCCGCCAACCGATCCTCGTCGGCCGGGTCCTCGGCCACATCCAGCACCGCTGCCTCCACCGACGGCCCGGACTCCTCCCGTCCCAGCAACCGGCGCAACAGCCGTCCACCGAGGCCCACCGTCGCGTCCGCCGCCACCTCCTGCACCCGCGCCACCACACCCGCCCCGTACGCTCCCGCAGCCGCCGCCACGTACGGCACCACCGCACCGGCCAGTGAAGTCACATCCGGATCCATCAGCCCTCACCCTCCGAGCCAGCTACCAGCGACCTCGATCAGTACCACACCGATGCACACACCGTCACGGCGCACTGTCCTTATTGCTTTGCCACCGATATAGCTTTGTCTCCGTTATATTGAGCCCATGGTCTCACCTCCACCGCTTCGAGAGCCGACGTTCCTGATCCTCACCGCGCTCGCGCGCGAGCCCATGCACGGCTACGGCATCGTCAGCGACGTCGCGGCCCTGTCCGGTGGGCGGCTGGCGTTGCGGCCCGGCACCCTCTACGGCGCACTCGACCGGCTCACCGACGAAGGGTTGGTCGAACGGGACCACGACGAGGTCGTCGAGGGACGGCTGCGCCGCTACTACCGACTCACCGAGGCGGGCCGGTCCGTGCTCACCGCCGAAACCGAACGACTGCGCCGCAACGTCGAGGCCGCCAGCGAGCGGCTACGGACCCAGCACCCCCGCACCCCCGCCGTCGGCGTCACCGCACGCAACCCTCTCCACTTTCCTGCCACGACCACCGCCCCAATGCTTCGACCGGCCGGAGGCCTGGCATGAACCAGCCCAACCCCACGCCGGGACAGTCCGGATCACCGCTGGAGTCCCGCTACCGGCGACTGCTACGGGTCTATCCGGGCGACTACCAGGCCGAGCGCGGCGACGAGATCGTCGGGACGTACCTTGACACGGTCGGACCGGGGCGGCGCTGGCCCTCCCTGAACGACGCCGTCGACCTGCTCAGCGCCGGGCTTCGGGAACGGCTGCGCGGGTACGGTGCTTCCGGGCTGGTCGCCGCTCTCCCGTTGGCCGCGACGGCCGCGCTCAGCACTCTCGTCGCGGTGGCGGCCTTCCTGCTTGTGCAGGTCGAATTCGAAGATCCCCGCTTCGCCCGGCTGGACCCGGTCGGTCCGATCCAGACCCTTGGTGCCGTCATCTGGCTGGGCTGGCTGGTCGTCGGCCTCGCCGCCACCGCGCTGCCGGGGGTTTGGGCCCGCCGTGGCGCGGCCGTTGGTCTCCTGCTGACCATCGTCGTACCACCCGCGGCAGCCCTCATCGGACAACCCGGGCCGCCGCTGTTCGTGCTGCTTCCCGCCGTCGCACTTGGCGTGGCCGCCCTGGCGCTGCCAGCTCATCCCGGCTGGGTCTCACGGAGCCTGCCGCCGCTCTCGGCCGCATGCGTGACGGCCGCATCGGTGACGCTCAGCTACGGCGAGAGAGGCGCCAACATGTTCACCTCGTACAGCTCGACCCCCGAACTGCTGGCGATGGCCGGCGGACTGATGATCGCACTGGTCCTGCTCGTCGCCCTCGGTCGCGCCCTGCGCGCCGACGACAGCGGTCTCTGGGCGGCCCTGCTGCTCGTCACACCGGCCGGCCTGTTCGGCGCCAACCAGCTCAGCCAGGGAGTCTGGGGAAGCCAGGGCGGCGAACCCACCTCGGCGGCTTTCGCCGTCACCACCGCGTCGATCCTCCTCTCAGGCGCGGCGCTGCTGACAATCGCCGTCGCGGGTCAGGCCGCGCGACACCGCACCGTACGGCGACGCGCGCTCGACAGCACCTGCCCGACCTGCGGACACCAGCGAAAGATTCCAACAGAGGCGTGAGGTGCCGCAGCTTTCAGCTACCTCGAGGGCACCTTCATACCGCCCCGGAGACGGCATGATCACGGCTGAGCAGCCTCGGCCACCGCGAGTCACCGCAGGAACTGCCCGGCGTATCAGGGCACTAGGGCGACCAGTGCGGGTCGAGGCTCTTGCCGTGCCCCTGGGGGCACCGTCCGTACCCGGTGCGGGACACGTTCCAGTGCTGGGAGCAGTACGGTACGTTGCACCGCGCACAGAATCCCGCGTCGTCGTAGAAGCCCGCCGTCGTGACGGCGGCGTGCCGGTACGGCGGGGTGAAGGCGTCGACGATGCGCTGCGCCTCTGCCGGGTCCGCCGGTCGGCCGAGCCCGTTACCCGCCGCGATCCCGGAATACAGCAGCCACCACCGCTGGCCGGTGTGGCGCTCCCGCGCGGCGGTGTAGGCGTCGCGCTGCGCCGGTGACCAGCGCTGCCATTCGACCGGCTGGCCGTCCGGTGCGACAAGTTCTACGCGGGTCGCCGGTCGCCCACACACCGCGCACGGCGGCTCGGCGACGAAGGCTTCAGGCATGCCCCCATCCTCCTACGACCGCCGGCCGAATACGACCGTCGATGCCGCCGGGGCCGGGGCGCTGACTCGCTCACGACATCGGGGTGGACCCACGGCGGGATGGCCCCTGCCCGAAGGCAGAGCGACCAGTCCACAGCCGGCGGCCCGCCATGGCCCGTCACGGGACAGGCTTGACACTCGCGTCCCACCACGTCCTGTAGACGATCTGTCCGGCCAGTCGATGACGGAGTGGGTCGACGGAGATGATGTCGGCATGGACGCATGGGTAGACGGCGACCTGGCCGGCGAGTTCGAGCGACAGCTTGATGACCTCCTGGCTGAGCTGAACTCGGTCTGGGTCGAGCCCGATCTACCGCCGAGGTTCGCGACTGACGAGTCGTTCCGTCGCTATCACCGGAGGAATGGCAAGCGCTGGCAGCTTGCCTGCGTTCTTCGAGAACGTCCTGACCTGGCGGCGGCCCTGGCCGACCGAGTCCTGGCCGCTGTGGTCTGCGACGAGGATGTGGCCGCCAATCGTCAACTCATCGAACCGCTGTCGGCGGCCGTGGGAGTTCGCAGGGTCCAGGAGTACCTGATCTCGGTCGTCACCTCCGGGCCGCTACTGCAACGCGTCTGCGCAGTCCGGGCCTGGTATTGGTCGCAGGCCGTGCTCGTGTACGAGTCGACTGAGTCGCTGCACAGCAGACGGCCGACGACGGTCAGCCAAAACCACGATGATGAGGTTGCCGACCTGCGCGCGTGGTATCGCGCAGCCTGTCTCACCGCCTTCGTCGAGTGCGACCACCACACCACGCGTGAATGGCTGGCCAAAGGCTTCATTCTGGACGAGTCCTTCTACCCGTCGAACCTGCACCGCAGGGTGGCCCAGGCCCGCGCTATCGCCGAAGCCGACCCGGTCCGGTTCGCGGAACTCATTGCCAAGACCACCGACGGGACGAACCTCGCTGCCATCCGGCGACGTGATGATCGATGAGTCCGGCGCCGTCCGTCACTTGGCGTTGAAGTAGCTCGCCTCCGGGTGGTGGACCACGATGGCGTCGGTGGCCTGCTCCGGCATGAGCTGGAACTCCTCCGACAGCTCGACGCCGATCCGCTCCGCGCCCAACAGGTCCACGATCTTCGCCCGGTCCTCCAGGTCGGGGCAGGCCGGGTAGCCGAACGCGTACCGGCAGCCCCGGTAGTCGTTGCGCAGGATGCCGGCCAGGTCCGTCGGGTCGTCGTGGCCCAGCGGACGCCCGTCGGGCAGGGTCAGCTCGGCGCGTACGCGTCGGTGCCAGTACTCGGCGAGGGCCTCGGTGAGCTGCACGGACAGCCCGTGCACCTCCAGGTAGTCGCGGTACTCGTTGCGGGCGAACAGCTTCGCCGCGTACTCACTGACGGGTTGCCCGACGGTGACCAGTTGCAGCGCGACCACATCGAGCTGGTCGCCCTTGGGCCGGAAGAAGTCCGCGAGGCAGAGCCGTCGCTCCTGCCGTTGGCGGGGGAACGAGAACCGGGCGCGCTCCGCGTGCCCGTTCTCGTCGAGCACCACCAGGTCATTTCCCTCGGAGTACGCGGGGAAGTAGCCGTACACCACGGCTGCCTCCAGGACCTGGTCGGCGATCAGCCGGTCCAGCCAGTACCGCAGCCGCGGTCGACCTTCGGTCTCCACCAGCTCGTCGTACGACGGCCCGTTACCGCCGCGGGCACCGTTGAGCCCCCACTGCCCACGGAACGTGGCCCGCTCGTCGAGCAGCGCCGCATAGTCGGCCATCGGCACGCCCTTGACGACGCGCGTACCGAAGAACGGCGGAGTGGGCACCTCCACGTCGAGGGCCACGTTGGAGCGGACCGAGGAGTCGTGCAACTCCGGCAGCGACTCGGTGACCACCGCACGCTGCCGCTCGCGGCGGGCCCGACGGGTGGCGAGCGCCGCCTCGCGCTCCGGGTCGACGACCGGGGCGCCGCCACGCTTGGCGGTCATCACCCGGTCCATGAGGGACAGCCCCTCGAACGCGTCGCGCGCGTAGTGCACCTGCCCGGGGTACATCGAACGCAGGTCGTCCTCGACGTACGACCGGGTCAGCGCCGCCCCACCCAGCAGGACCGGCCAGCGCTCGGCGACCCCGCGGGTGGCCATCTCGGCCAGGTTCTCCTTCATGATGACGGTGCTCTTGACCAGCAGCCCGGACATGCCGATCGCGTCGGCGCGGTGCTGCTCGGCGGCGTCGAGGATCGCGCTGATCGGCTGCTTGATGCCGATGTTGACGACCTCGTAGCCGTTGTTGGACAGGATGATGTCGACGAGGTTCTTGCCGATGTCGTGCACGTCGCCGCGCACGGTGGCCAGCACGATGCGGCCCTTGCCGCCGTCCTCGCTGGTCTCCATGTGCGGTTCGAGGTACGCCACGGCGGTCTTCATCACCTCGGCGGACTGGAGCACGAACGGCAACTGCATCTGCCCGGAGCCGAACAGCTCGCCGACGACCTTCATGCCGTCCAGCAGGATGTCATTGATGATCGACAACGGGGACCGGCCGCCGGCCATCGCCTCGTCCAGGTCGGCCTCCAGGCCGTTGCGCTCACCGTCGATGATGCGCCGCTTGAGCCGCTCGTCCAGCGGCAGCGCCGCCAACTCCTGGGCGCGGGTGGCCCGCGCGCTGGTCACGTCGACGCCCTCGAACAGCTCCAGGAACCGCTGCACCGGGTCGTACCCGTCGCGCCGCCGGTCGTAGACCAGGTCGAGCGCGACCTCGCGCTGCTCGTCGGGGATCTTCGACATCGGCAGGATCTTGCTGGCGTGCACGATGGCCGAGGTGAGACCGGCCTGCACGCACTCGTGCAGGAACACCGAGTTGAGCACCTGCCGGGCGGCCGGGTTGAGGCCGAAGGAGATGTTCGAGATGCCCAGGGTGAAGTTGACCCCCGGGTAACGGGCGGCGATCTCCCGGATCGCCTCGATCGTCTCGAGGCCGTCGCGGCGGGTCTCCTCCTGCCCGGTGGCGATCGGGAAGGTCAGCGCGTCGATCAGGATGTCGGGCCGGTCCATCCCCCACCGGCCGGTGAGGTCGTCGATCAGCCGCGCGGCGACCCGGACCTTCCACTCCTTCGTGCGCGCCTGCCCCTCCTCGTCGATCAGCAGCGCCACCACCGCCGCGCCGTGCTCGCGCACGACGGGCATGACCCGCGCGTACCGGGAGTCGGGGCCGTCGCCGTCCTCGAAGTTCACCGAGTTGACCACGCAGCGGCCACCGAGCATCTCCAGCCCGGCCTCGACGACGGCCGGCTCGGTGGAGTCCAGCATGATCGGCAGCGTCGACGCGGTGGCGAACCGGCCGGCCAGCTCGCGCATGTCCCGCGTGCCGTCGCGGCCGACGTAGTCGACGCACAGGTCGAGCAGGTGCGAGCCGTCGCGGGCCTGACTGCGGGCGATCTCGACGCAGGCCCGCCAGTCGGCGGCGAGCATGGCCTCGCGGAACGCCTTGGAGCCGTTGGCGTTGGTCCGCTCCCCCACCATCAGCACCGAGGCGTCCTGCGCGAACGGCACCGGGTGGTAGACCGACGACACACCCGCCTCGTGCCGGGGCTCACGTGCCGGGGCGGTGACGCCGTGCAGCCGCTCGGACAGCACCCGGATGTGCTCCGGCGTGGTGCCGCAGCAGCCGCCGACGAGCCCCACGCCGTACTCGGTAATGAACCGTTCCAGGGCCTCGGCCAGCTCCACGGGAGTCAGCGGAAAGTACGCGCCGTCGGCCGTCAGCACCGGCAGGCCGGCGTTCGGCATCACCGACAGGGGGATCCGGGAGTGCTGCGACAGGTAGCGCAGGTGCTCGCTCATCTCGGCCGGGCCGGTGGAGCAGTTCAACCCGATCAGGTCCACCCCGAGTGGCTCGATGGCCGCGAGGGCCGCGCCGATCTCGCTGCCCACCAGCATCGTGCCGGTGGTCTCCACGGCCACGTGACAGATGATCGGGACCTGCTGGCCCAGCTCGGCCATCGCCCGCTTCGACCCGACGACGGCCGCCTTGACCTGCAACAGGTCCTGGCAGGTCTCGATGATCAGCGCGTCCGCGCCACCGGCGATCAGGCCGGCGGCGTTCTCCTGGTACGCGTCGCGCAGGGTCGCGTAGCCGGCGTGCCCGAGGGTGGGCAGCTTGGTGCCCGGACCGATCGAGCCCAACACGAAGCGGGGCCGCTCCGGAGTGCTCGCCGCGTCGGCGGCCTCCCGGGCGATCCGCGCGCCCGCCTCGGCCAACTCGCGGATCCGGTGCGGGATGTCGTACTCGCCGAGGTTCGCCAGGTTCGCGCCGAAGGTGTTGGTCTCCACGCAGTCCGCGCCGGCGGCCAGGTACGCGTCGTGCACCCCCCGCACCACGTCGGGGCGGGTGACGTTGAGGATCTCGTTGCACCCTTCGAGGCCGTCGAAGTCGTCGAGCGTGAGGTCGGCGGCCTGCAACATGGTCCCCATCGCCCCGTCGGCGATGAGGATCCGATCGGCCAGCACATCCAGCAACGAAGTCCGCACCCGTTCAGGTTAGTGCGGCCCCTGGCGAACCCGAGCCCCGTCCACGCCCGATCCCATATTGTGTCGGGCGGATCACGCTGTCCGGTTCGCCGCCGTATGCCCGGTGGCGGAGCGGGTGGACCGGCGCGGCCGACGGGCCGCATCCCTGCCCGGCACGTAGGCTGACGGACGTGAAGGAGAACAGGGACGCCATCGTGCACCACGGTCCGACAACCGGGCGCGGTCCCGGTGCCGGCCGCGACGAGCAGGGTGAGGTGACGGCGTGACCGAGTTCGACGGACTGCCGGTCCTGCGGTCCCCCGTGGCCATCGCCGCGTTCGAGGGCTGGAACGACGCCGCCGACGCGTCCACCGCGGCCGTCGAGCACCTGGAACAGGTCTGGAACGCCCGGCAGATCACCGAGCTGGACCCGGAGGACTTCTACGACTTCCAGGTGAGCCGGCCCACCATCACCATGGCCGACGGGGAGACCCGCCGCGTGGAGTGGCCGACGACCCGGTTCATGGTGGCCAGTCCCGAGGGCACCGACCGTGACGTGGTGCTGATCCGGGGCATCGAGCCGAGCATGCGCTGGCGGACGTTCTGCGAGCAGGTGTTGGAGATCTGCCACAGCCTGGAGGTGGAGCGGGTCGTGCTGCTCGGCGCGTTGCTGGCCGACGTGCCGTACACCCGGCCGTTGCCGATCAGCGGCAGCGCCTCGGACGCGCAGGCCGCCGAGCGCTACCAGCTCACGCCCACCCGTTACGACGGGCCGACCGGCATCGTCGGCGTGCTGCACGACGCGTGCGCCCGCGCGGAGGTCGACGCCGTGTCGTTCTGGGTGCACGTGCCGCACTACGCCAACAACCCGCCCTGCCCCAAGGCCACCCTCGCCCTGCTGCACCGGGTCGAGGAGGTCGTCGACCTGCCGGTGCCGATGGCCGACCTGGCCGAGGAGTCCGCCGAGTGGGAGCAGCGGGTCCGCAGCGCCGCCGAGCAGGACGCCGAGCTTGGCGAGTACGTCCGCGAGCTGGAGGAACGCGTCGGCGACGAGGGCATCACCCCGTTGACCGGTGACGAGATCGCCCAGGAGTTCGAGAAGTACCTGCGGCGTCGGGGCGGTTCGGCCGGCCCCACCGCCGGCTCCTGGTAGCACCCTTTTCGCACGGGCCCTCGGACCTTCTCTGGTTTCGAGGGCCCGCCTCTATGTTCGGGGCCCGTTCCGCGTGTCCGGGGTAGCGCCGTCACACCCGCTAGGGCATCCTAGGAACCTAGATGTGATCAAGGAGGCGGGTGTGCAGATCAATCCCGGCGCCGCCGAGTTCCCCCACCGGCAGATCGCCGCGCAGCTCAAGGCCCAGGTCCGCCGCGGCGACTGGGGCCCCGGCGAACGGCTGCCGTCCATCCCGGCCATCGCCGAGATGTTCGGCGTCGCCAAGCAGACCGTCCAACGCGCCGTCGACCAGCTGCGGGTCGAGGGCATCCTGATCACCAAACCCGGCTCCGGTACGTACGTCCGAGGCACCCGGCGTCGACTGAACCGCCTCTCCCGGGGCCGGTACGGCGGTTTCCGCGGCTACCACACCGACCTCGCCGCCCGATACCGCCAACAGCTCGTCTCCGTCGGCCTCGCCCCCGCGCCCGCCGAGGTCGCCGACGCGTTCGGCGTCTCCGACGGCACCAACCTGCTCTGCCGGCGCCACCTCGTCCGCACCGACGACTCCCCCGTCGAGGTCGGCGCCTCCTGGTTCCTCCCCCGCGACACCGACGGCACCTCGCTGGAGCGCGCCGAGGCGTTCGGCCGACCGCTCTACCAGGAGGCCGAGGAGGCCACCGGCCGCCGGTACGCCTCGGCCACCGACACGATCAGCGCCCGCCAGCCCAGCCGGGAGGAGGCCGAGACCCTCCAGATCCGGCCCGACACACCGGTGCTGCACCTGCTGCACATCGCGTACGACAGTCACCGCAAGCCGATCGAGGTGTCCCAGGCGACCTGGCCCGGCCCGATGACCACCCTCACCGAGGAGTACAAGATCCCCGCCCCCACCCCCGACCCCGACCCCGACCCCGGCCTGGTCCTCGGCTAACCCCACCCCTGCCCTCGCCCTCGCCCTCGCCCCCGCCCCCGCCCCCGCCCCCGCCCCCGCCCCCGCCCCCGCCGATCTTGCACTTTGTGTCGCCGGTTTGCCCCGATTGGCAACTTCTGTTACCGCAGAAAGCGCAAGATCGACGCGAGGACGGGGCGCTCGCGTCGATCATGGAGTTGTGGTGCCTCACTTATGGGGCACAGCACCTCATATCGGCCAGCACAAGTCCATGATCGACACCGGTCGGCGACTGCGGGGCCGCCGGGGCGAGCACGAACACCCGCCACGCGAGCGCGAAGACCCGCCAGGCGAGCACGAAAACCCAACGGGGCGTCAGGCTGCGCGGGGAGCTCTGGGTCGCGGCCGAGCGGCTAGAGGCGGATGCCGAGGAGGGCGTCTACCGTCTTGGCGAAGAGGGTCGGGGCTTCCGGGTCGTCCGTGGCGCCGGAGAGAGCCGCGTCGGCCCAACGGTCGGCCACCGCCAGGACGCCGGGGGTGTCGAGGTCGTCGGCCAGTCTGGCGCGTACCCCGGAGAGCAGCTCGGCTCCGGACGGCCCGGCGGGCGCGGCGGCGGCCCGCCGCCAGCGGTCCAGCCGCCCCTGCGCGGCCGTGAGCAGCTCGTCGGTCCAGGTTCGGTCGCCGCGGTAGTGCCCGGAGATCAACGCGAGCCGGATCGCCATCGGGTCGACCTTGTCGGCGCGCAGCCGGGAGACGAAGACCAGGTTGCCGCGGGACTTGGACATCTTCTCGCCGTCCAGACCGATCATCCCGGCGTGCACGTAGTGTGCGGCGAACGGCGCCTGCCCGGTGAGTCGTTCGGCGTGCGCGGCGGAGGCCTCGTGGTGCGGAAACAGCAGGTCGTTGCCGCCGCCCTGCACGTCGATTCGGTCGCCGAGCAGGTTCAGCGCGATGACCGCGCACTCGATGTGCCAGCCGGGACGGCCCGCGCCCAGCTCCCCGCCCGGCCAGGACGGCTCGCCCTCGCGTGCACCCCGCCACAGCAGCGGGTCGAGGGGGTCGCGCTTGCCGGCCCGGTCGGGGTCGCCGCCGCGCTCGGGGAAGATCTCCAGCATCTGCTCGCGGGTCAGGTTCGACTCGTAGCCGAACCGGCCGGTGGCGGACACGTCGAAGTAGACGTCGCCGGTGCCATCGTCGAGTCGGTAGGCGGCGCCGTCCTTGAGCAGCATCTGGACCTTGTCGGCGATGTCCGGGATCGACTCGACGGCACCCACGTAGTGCGCCGGCGGGATGATCCGCAGCGCCTCCATGTCCTCCCGGAACAGCGCGGTCTCGCGCATCGCCAGGACCACCCAGTCCTCGCCGTCGCGGGCGGCCCGCTCCAGCAGGGGGTCGTCGATGTCGGTGACGTTCTGCACGTACCGCACCGGATGACCGGCGTCGCGCCACATCCGCTGCACCAGGTCGAACGTGATCATGGTGGCGGCGTGACCGAGGTGGGTGGCATCGTACGGGGTGATGCCGCAGACGTACATGCTCGCCGCGTCGGCTGGGTCGCTGGGGTGGACACCCTGCCGCGCCGAGTCGTACAACGCCAACGGCTCGCCCCGACCCGGCAGCCGTGGCACCTCGTGTCCCGCCCAAGACTCCATGACCTCAGCCTAACCAGCCCTCAGGCGACACCGGGACGCCCCACGGGTGATCAAGATGACAGCGGGGTCACATGGGTGGCCAGGGTATCGCCGGCCAGTCCTCCGGCGGCTGCGGGAAGCGGCCGGTCTCGCGCAGCCTCTCGACGCGGGCGGCCAGTTCGGCGATCTCCCTGATCGTCAGGTGGTCGGCCAGCTCCTCGCCGAGCGCCCCGGCGACCTGCGCGGCGAGCCCGTCGAGCATCTCCATGGCGTCCGGCGGAACCTGCTTGCCGGCCCAACCCCAGAGCACCGTACGGAGCTTGTCCTCGACGTGGAAACTCACCCCGTGGTCGACGCCGTAGATCCGGTCGTCGGCGCCGACGAGCACGTGCCCGCCCTTGCGGTCCGCATTGTTGATGACGGCGTCGAGGACGGCGAGGCGGGCCAGTCGGGGATCGTCGGCGTGCGCGAGGGCGTACGCGGCGCCGTCGTCGTCCCGGGCCGCCGCGATCGGGAACCAGCGCGGCGGCACCTCCTCGGCCGGCACGAACCCGACCAGCGGCTCCGCGTCCTCCGGCTCGTCGATCCAGAGTTGGCAGGAGCCGGGACCGAACGGCCCGTCACGCAGCACGGTCGGCGGGACCAGACCCCAGCCGGTGGCGTCGGAGACCAGGTACGCGGACACCTCCCGGCCGGCGAGGGTGCCGTCCGGGAAGTCCCACAGCGGGCGTTCCCCGCGTACCGGCTTGTAGACACAGCGGGCCGTGACGCCGTCGAGGGTCAGGATGCCCCGCAGGGTGGTGTTCGACGCGTCGACCAACCGACCCTCCAGGTCGAGGGTCCCGTCGCGGAGCAGCCGCAGCGCGGCGTCACCGTCGCGCAGAGGTTGGAGGCCGGACAAGGTCACCGGTGGTAACCGTTGTGCCGCGGGCACAGGTGCCCGGCGGGGTCCAACGGCTGGCCGCACAGCGGGCACGGCGGCCGGCCCGCGTTGACCACGCGCCGGGCCCGCTCGATGAACTGGCGGGTGGCCTGCGGGGTGAGCCGCACGCGCAGCCGGTCCAGGTCCTCGTCCGGTTCCTCGTCCTCGTCGTCCTCGTCGTCGTCCTCGTCGCCCAGCTCGACCTCGGGCTCCACCTCGCCGGCGGCGATCGCCTCGATCACCACGGTCGCGGTGTCGACGTCGAAGGCCAGCCCGAGCGTCCCGACCCGGAACTCCTCGTCGACCGGGGTGTCCAACGGCTCGTTGTCGCCGGTCACCGGCGCCAGCTCGGGCAACTCCACCCCGAAGCGGCGCTGCGCCTCGGTGAGCAGTTCCTCCAGCTTCTCGGCCAGCAAAGACACCTGGACCTTCTCCAGCGCGACGCTGACCAGCCTGCCGCCGCCGCGGGCCTGCAGGAAGAACGTGCGCTCCCCCGGCGGCCCGACAGTCCCGGCGACGAACCGCTCCGGCGGTTCGAAGGCGTGCACCTGGTGGGTCATACCCACGACCCTATCCGGCCCACCATGGCATCGCGCACCCCACCGACCCGAATCGCCGCAGGGGCAACGCGCCCGGTGTAGCGGCGGCCACACCCGGGCGTGGCGACGTCCGGCGGTGGGGTCGTCACCGGGTCGCGCCCGCCCCGCCGCCCACGGCGGCGTCCGAGTCGGCCGCCCGCGCGGTCCGCCGACGCCGCTTGCGCGGCGGCGGGACCAGCGCGGCGAGGTCACCGCCCGTGTCGTTGAGCCGGACCAGGAAGGGCCGCAGCGGCGTGAAGCGGATCGCGGTCACCGACGCCGGGTCGGCCACGATCCGCTGAAAGGCATCCAGGTGTACGCCGAGAGCGTCCGCCACGATGGCCTTGATCACATCGCCGTGGCTGCACGCCAGCCAGACCGCCTCGGGCCCGTGCTCGGCGTTCACCCGGGCATCCCAGTCGCGCACGGCCGCCACGGCGCGGGCCGCCATCGCCGCCATCGCCTCGCCCTGTGGGAAGACCGCCGCGCTGGGGTGCTGCTGGACCACCGGCCAGAGCGGCTCCTTGGCGAGCTTCTTCAGCGGCTGCCCCTCCCAGCTGCCGTAGTCGCACTCGATCAGCCCCTCCTCCACCACCGGTGTGACCTGGGGCAACGCCAGCTCCAGGGTCTGCCGGCAGCGGATCAGCGGACTGGTGACGACCGCCGCGAGGGGCACCGCCCGCAACCGTTCGCCGACCGCGGTGGCTTGGGCGCGCCCGGTGTCGTCCAGCTCGACCGGCTGCCGGCCGGCCAGGCCGCCGTCGGCGTTCGCGGTGGTACGGCCGTGTCGCAGAAGCAGAAGGGTCGCCACACGATCACCCTAAGGCCTGTCTCACAAGGGCGGTTTTCATAGGGCGGTCGAGCCGAGGCGGAGTCCGGACGGTGGGCCTGAGGCCTCCCCGGTACCTCCCGAGTGCCACGGGCTCCGACCACGCCGCCCCGATCGACGTGATCGACGTGATCGACTCGACTTCGCCGATGTCGGGCCATCGACGGGTGGCGGTTTCAAGTGGTGGTTGCAACCAGGTGTTTGTGGAGTACCTCGGCTGGATTCTGCCAGTCGAGGGTTTGGCGTGGTCGTCCGTTGAGTTCTCGGGCCACGGCGTCGAGGTCGTCCTGGGTCCAGGTGCGAAAGTCGGTGCTGGAGCGGGGGAAGTACTGGCGCAGGAGACCGTTGGTGTTCTCGTTGCTGCCGCGTTGCCATGGGCTGTGGGGGTCGCAGAAGTAGACCTTGCAGTCGGTGGCCAGGGTGAACACCGGGTGGTAGATCATCTCGATGCCCTGGTCCCAGGTCAGGGTCTTGCGCAGCTCGGCCGGCAGCCGGCGCATGAGACCGGTGAGGGTGTCGATGACCTGTTCACTGACCCGCGATTCGGGCAGAGCGCCAAGCATCACGTATCGGGTGGCCCGCTCGACCAAGGTGATGATCGCGCTGGAGCCTCGGGCGCCGATGACCAGGTCACCTTCCCAGTGCCCGGGCACGGCCCGGTCTTCGACCTCGGCCGGGCGGGTTGAGATGTGGAAGTCACGCACCCACGGGCGTCCCCGCAGCGCGCCGGCCTGGCGCGACTGGGGCCGTCGGCCAGCGCGTCCCGAGCGCAGCGCGACTTGCCGGGCGAGTTCCTGGCGCATTCCACCTCGGGCCTGGAAGTAGATCGCTTGGTAGATCGTCTCGTGTGACACCCACATCTCCGGCCTGTCGGGGAACTCCCGCCGCAGCGACCGAGCGATCTGCTGCGGCGAGTGCCGCTGACACAGACGATCCTTGACCGTCTGCCACAACGGCGGCCACGCCCGCCCCCACCTCGGACGCAACTTGCCCTCACGAGGACGCCGCGCCCGCGCATCCGCCTTGTCCTGAGCGTTGCGGTGAGAGTACTTCCACCGGTACGCCCCACCCCATCCCTTCGGATAGCCCACCCCGGCCACATAACCCGGGTCAGGCCCGAACGGATGCCGCTGACCCGCCGGCACCCGACCCCCGGTGCCACAGTGATTCCGCGACAACTCCCGCCAAACCGTCGAGCGATGCCGCCCAATCACCTCCGCGATCTGCGGGAACGTCAACCCCTGACCGAACAACACCTCAATCTGCGCCCGCTCCGCGGACGACAACCTCTGCCCCGGCATGACCCCTCATCCTGACGAGAATCCACCCCGTTGCAACAACCACTTGAGCCCAAGGCGCCCGGATACCCCGACTTCGGCGATGTCGAGTCGATCACCGCGCGGATCGCACCTCGGCTGGGTGGTATGTCCGGTCGTGGGGTGTCTGCGGTGAGCGGCTGCACCCGTGGGCCGGAATCGCGGCGGGCCGGGGGTCGTTACACACCCCGACGATCGCAGGAGCAGGGGTCAGGCGCCCCACGGGCCGCCCCGACTGCGGGAGTGACCCCGACCCCTGGGTCGTTACACCCGGACCGGCCGCTCGCGAGCCCTCCGGCTTGCAGGCCGCCACGCCCCCGGGAATGGCCCCGGCCCGCCGGTCGTTACACACCGACCGGCCGCCACGAGCCCCCCGCTCGCAGGCCGCCCCCTCAAGACTTCGCACGAGCGCCCGGACGAGGTGCTGACATCCCCGGCGTCACCGATCCCCCCGAATGGGTGACGCGTGGGTGTTTCCTACCCCCGAAGGAGCAACCCTGATGAACACGATCTTCCGCAAGAGCATGCTGTCCGTTGCTGGTCTCGCGTTCGCCGGTGGCGTCTTCGCCGGCCCCATCGCCGCCCACGCCAACCCGGCCGTGGACACCAAGCCCGTCGCCGCCGCCGTGCACACCGCCGCGCCGAAGCCGCAGGGCGCCCAGTCCCACATCGACCTCAACGACGAGCAGACCGCCAACGCCAAGGCCATCATCGCCGCCACGAAGAAGGCCGGCCTGCCCGAGCGCGCCGCGGTCATCTCCATCGCGACCAGCCTGCAGGAGTCCAAGCTGGAGAACCTGGGTCACCTCGGCGACGCCAACGACCACGACTCCCTGGGCCTGTTCCAGCAGCGCCCCTCCTCCGGTTGGGGCACGCCGGAGCAGATCACCAACCCGGAGTACTCCACCACCGCGTTCCTCAAGGGCCTCAAGCAGGTCGACGGCTGGCAGGACATGCCCCTGACCGACGCCGCGCAGACCGTGCAGGTCTCGGCCTACCCGGACGCGTACGCCCAGTGGGAGCAGCAGGCCACCGACCTCGTCGCCCACCGCTGGAACAGCTGACAACACACCGATGGCCGGCACTCCACAACGGGGCGCCGGCCATCGGCGTACCTGCGGAAAGATCAGGTGGCGCTGATCGTGCCGGTCAACAGCAGGGCCAGGACCAGGGTGCCCAGCGCGACCCGGTACAGGACGAAGACGTACAGGGTGTGGTGGGCGACGTAGCGCAGCAGCCAGGCGATCGCCGCGTAGCCGATGCCGAACGCGATGGCGGTGGCCACGATCATCTGGGCTACCGAGGGCGCGGACGTGCCCGGGGCGGACGGTTCGAAGACGTCTCCGAGGCTGAACACCCCGGACATCACCACCGCCGGGATGGCCAGCAGGAACGAGTAGCGCGCCGCCGCCTCCCGGGTCAGGTTGAGCAGCAGGCCGGCGGTGAGCGTCCCCCCGGAGCGGGAGACGCCAGGGACCAGCGCCATCGCCTGGGCGAAGCCCATCACGATGCCGTCCTTCATCCGGAAGTTCTCCAGCGTGCGCGTCTGCCGACCCCAGTACTCGGCGAAGGCCAACACGAACGCGAACACGATGAGCGTGGTCGACACCACCCAGAGGTTGCGCCCGGCCGTCTTGATCTGGTCCTTGAAGAGGAACCCGAACAGCCCGATGGGGATCGAGCCGACGATCACGTACCAGCCCATCCGGTAGTCGAGGCTGGAGCGCACGGATTTGTCCTTGAGCCCGACCAGCCAGGTACGGGTGATCCGCCAGATGTCCTTCGCGAAGTAGATCAGCACGGCCGCCTCGGTGCCGAGCTGGGTGACCGCGGTGAACGACGCGCCCGCGTCGCGGTCGAAGAAGATCGCCGAGGTGATCCGCAGATGCCCCGACGAGCTGACCGGCAGGAACTCGGTCAGCCCCTGGACGATGCCCAGGACGATGGCCTCAACCCAGGTCACTCGCCGACTCCCGAGAGCTCGAGAGCCTCGGCGACGGTCCGCAGGGTCTGCACACCGCTGTCCCGATCGGCCACGAACAGGGTCACCGACAGCGTCGTGACGCCGGAGGCGGCGTACTCGCGCATTCTTTCCGCGATGCGCTCCTTCGGGCCGAGCAGCGACGTACGGTCGATGAACTCCATCGGTACGGCGGCGGCGGCGTCGCGTTGGCGCTTGGCCAGGTACAGGTCCTGGACCTCGCGGGCGGCGTCGCCGTAGCCCATCCGGGTGGCGAGCTGGTTGTAGAAGTTCTGCTGCCGGCTGCCCATCCCGCCGACGTAGAGCGCGGCGTACCAGCGGACCAGCTCGGCGCAGGAGGCGACGTCGTCGCCGACGACGACCGGCACGGACGGCACCACGTCGAAACCAGCCAGTTCCTTGCCGGCCTTGGCGCGACCGGCGGAGACGGCGGCGAGGTGTTCGTCGGCGAACTCCGGGGCGTAGAACACGGCGAGCCAGCCGTCGGCGATCTCGCCGGCCAGCTCCAGGTTCTTCGGGCCGACCGCCGCCAGGTAGATCGGGATGTGCTCGCGGGGCGGGTGGAAACCCAGCCGCAGCGCCTTGCCGGGACCGTCGGGCAGCGGCAGCGTGTAGTGCTCGCCGTCGTACGCCACCTCCTTGCGGGCGATGGCCAACTTGACGATGTCGACGAACTCGCGGGTGCGGCCCAGGGGCTTGGCGAACCGCACCCCGTGCCAGCCCTCGGAGACCTGCGGGCCGGAGACGCCGAGGCCGAGCCGGAACCGGCCGCCGGAGAGGGCGTCGATGGTGGCGGCCGTCATGGCGGTGGCCGCGGGCGTACGGGCGGGGATCTGCATCACCGCCGCGCCCACGTCGATCCGTTGCGTCTGGCCGGCCATCCAGGCGAGCATGCTGGGCGAGTCGGAGCCGTACGCCTCCGCAGCCCACACCACCGAGTAGCCGAGGCGGTCCGCCTCCTGGGCCAGCGCCAGGTGGTCGGCCGGTGTACTCCACGCTGTCTGGTATCCGAGGCTGAGCCCGAGTCGCACTGGTCCTCCCCCATCCGTGGCACAGGTCGCACCAGGTTACGCAATGCCGAAAACGGACCCGATCACCGGCTCACCGCCAATGATCCCCCGTCCGTCGCGGTGCCTTCCGGAGGCGGAACCGGCAGAACCGGCAGAGATGACGGGAGCGAGGATATCCGTGGCGGCGGGTTCGAAATAAGGTTCACCCATGCAACAGCGACCGCTCGGCCGAAGCGGGCTGGCGGTTTCGCGGCTCGCGCTCGGCACCATGACCTGGGGCCGGGACACCGACGCCGACGATGCGGCCGCCCAGTTGAAGAGTTTCCTGGACGCGGGCGGCAACCTGATCGACACCGCCGACGTGTACGGCGACGGCGACGCCGAGTCGGTGATCGGGTCGCTGCTGGGCACGCTCGTCCCGCGCGACGAGCTGCTGATCGCCACGAAGGCGGGGTTGCGTCCGGGCAGCGCCCGGCGGCGCGACGGCTCGCGGGGTCATCTGCTGCGCACCCTGGAGGCGTCGCTGCGTCGGCTCGGCACCGACCACGTCGACCTTTTCCAGGTGCACGGGTACGACCCGGACACCCCCCTGGAGGAGACCCTCGCGGCGCTGGACCACGCGGTGGCCAGCGGGAAGGTCCGTTACGTGGGTGTGTCGAACTTCTCCGGCTGGCAGACCGCGCGGGCCGCCGCCTGGCAGACGGCCTGGCCGGGCCGGGCGCCGGTGGTCGCCACCCAGGTGGAGTACTCGCTGCTGGAGCGGGGGGTCGAGCGGGAGGTCCTGCCGGCCGCCGACGCGCTGGGCCTCGGCGTGCTGCCCTGGTCGCCGTTGGGTCGGGGGGTGCTCACCGGCAAGTACCGGCACGGGCGGCCGGCGGACTCGCGGGCCGCCTCCCCACACTTCGAGCGCTTCGTCTCCACCTACCTGGAGCCGCGCTGCTCCAGCATCGTGGAGGCGGTGGCGACCGCGGCCGGCGGGCTGGGGGTGTCGCCGCTGGAGGTGGCGCTGGCCTGGATCCGGGACCGGCCCGGGGTGACCGCGCCGATCCTGGGCGCCCGGACCGTCGGGCAACTGCTCGGCGCGTTGCAGGTCGAGCGCATCACGCTGCCCGAGGAGATCACCACCGCGTTGGAGGACGTGTCCGGGGTGCCGGTCGGCTACCCCGAACGCGACGGCTGACCCGCCGGTCGGTCGCCGCGCCGGACACCGGCCCGGTCACGGTGCCGGGCGGTTGCCGGGCAGCTCGCGGATCGCGGTCAGGAACCGGGACTGGTCGTCACGGGTCGCGGGGTTGACGATCCGGATCCACGAGCCGTCGTCGAAGAAGATGGTGGACGGGAAACGTGTCAGACCGGCCGTGCCCCCCTCCGAGTCGACGCGGACCACCCGGTCGCGCGGCACGCTCCACAGCACCCGTGGTTGACGCCGGTCGGGCCGATCGGCGTCCGGGCGGGGGCCCATCCGCAGCAGGTGCAGGTGGGTGCCGGTCACCGCCAGCGGGGTGCCGTTGTAACGCTCCAGGAAGAGCAGCAGGCTGCCGGCGAGGGTGGCGAGGTCGCCGCTGAAGACGTACCGGCGCTTGTAGGCGATCTCGACGAGCTGGTCGGCCAGCGGGCGGTACAGGCTGAGCCGGAACAGGGCGCGGAACGCCTCCTGCTCCGTGCTGAGCGGGATCGGCTCGCGCTGGACGGGTTGCTGGGGCGACGCCGGCTCCGGCGCGGCCAGCTCCGGCACACCGGCGGCGACGGCCCCGGCCTTGCCGGGCAGCAGCAGCACGCCCGCGGCCATCCGCACCGGCGTCAACACGGCGTCCACCCAGACCACCGGGTTGACGATGTTGAGCAGCCCGAACAACACCTTCGGGTCGAGCGAGTCGACGAACTCGTCGGCCATCACAGTGGCGAGCTGCCGACCGGCCTTGTGGGTCGCCGGGACGCGGACCGGGCCGAGCCCCACGTAGCGCAGCTCCTGGCCGGGCAGCAGTGGCGCGACGAGGGCGCGTTCGGGTTCGTCGCTGGTACGGAACTCCTCGCGCAGCTCACGGGCCTTGTCCCGGGCAGCCCGCGCGCCGCCGAGCACCGCGTCGGTGAATCGACCGAACCGGCCTCGCTCCTCTGACATCAGGCTTTCCTCCCCTAGCGGCCCGTCGGCTGGCCGGCCGGCGGTTGCCCGAAGACATTCTGGTCGATCCAGTCCGCCCCGCCCTGCACCGCCTGGTTGATCTGGTCGCCGACCTGCTCGCTGCCCGGAGCGGAGAGACCGCTGGTCAACGCGACGGTCCCCCAGGTGACACCGTGCACGACCGAGTTCGGCACGTTCCACGGCAGCTTCGTCGCGAAGTCCCGGGCGATCACCTGGGCGCCGTCGACGACGCCGTGCGTGCGCAGCGCGCGAGCCCGGTCGAGGGTGCCCATGTCGAACGGGGAGCCGGACTTGCCCAGCTTGTACGTGCCCTTCGTGGGGTCGAGGACCTTGTGGAACCACTTGTCGGCCTTGCCGGCGGCGTGCCGCTTGTCGGCGTACTTCTTGCCGGCACGCAGCTTGTTCTGCATCTTGACCAGCTTGTCGAGGTGTGCCTGGAGCTTGCGCAGGTACAGCATGACCCGCTGCAACAGGCGGATGACCTTCTGCAGATGCGCCGCCAGCGGCCGGATGACCTTCAGGGCTCGGGTGAACACGACCAGGCCCCTGGTGACGGCCACGCCCACGCCGGTCACCCAGGACGCCCCCATCGTGACCGGGGCCATCAGCAACGCCGTCACCAGCGTCACCAGGAGGAAGTTGATGAACTCCACGCAAAGGTCCACGAGCACGTCGTGCACCGTCTGCAGGCCGTCGGCGACACCGCGCAGGTACTCGGCGGTCGCGGCGAACTGCTCGGCGACGTCGAGAAGTTGCTGCTCCACCTCGGCCAGTCGCTGCCCGTACGCCAGGCCGGCGGGTGAACGCCACCCGACCTGCGCGGACTCCCGGGTCGCGCGGTGGCCCTGCGCCAGATCGCGCACCTGGGTGGCCAGCGCGTCCCACTCGGCGGCCTTCGCGCGCAGCATGGCCGGCTCGCCGTCGACCAGGTCGACGAGTTGGATGAGCGGCCAGGCCAGGGTACGGCAGACACTGTTGACGGCGTCCTCCACACCGGAGAGCGCGTTGTCGAGGCCGTTCCAGAGTTGAACGGCGCTACCGGCCGGGCCGCTCATCCGGGCAGTCCCGCCTGGATGGCCTTGAACCCGGCGTCGAGCTCCCGTTCGTTGTCCTCGTACGTCTCCACCGTGTCGGCCAGCGCCTTGGCGACCCGATCGAACGCGGCGTTCGCGGCGGCGAACAGCTCCTTGCCGCCGGTGACCTGCTCGGCGTACTTGTCGCGGAGCATGTCGCTGGCGAACGGCAGGTGACCGAACGCGTCCGAGGGTACGTCGCCGGCCGAGACGATCTGACTCTCCAGCGCGGCGAGCGAGTTGGCGACCTGCTTGGCGGCTGTCTCCAGTCGACGGACCGCCAGCACGTCCACATCGATGTCCGGTGCCATGCCGTTCCTCCCCCATGAGTCGAGCGCACCGACGATACGATCTCCCGGCCGCCGGGCACCACCCGGTCGCACGATCCACGGGGAGGAATCTCATGACGGACCCGACGTCGGCGTTCGACGCGCTAGCCGGGCGGATCGCCGACATCGAGCGCCGGTTCGCGGGCCTCAGCGGCGACCTTGCCGATCTGTCCGGCACCGCCGCCGACGAGAGCGGGCTGGTCTCGGCGACCGTCGACGCCACCGGCGCGCTGACCGGCCTCACCCTCGCGCCCGCCGCCCTGCGTGCCGGGACGGAGGGCGTCGCCGAGTTGGTGCTCGACGCGTACCGGCGGGCTCGCGAGGTCGCCTCCGCGCACGTCGACGAGCGCACCGAGGGGTTGGACGTCGCACTCGGCGCAGGGCTGGGCGAGCTGTTCGGCACTCCGGGGGACTTCTCCGCGCTGGGCCGGCTGGAGGAGACCATGGCCCGGCTCGGACGGCTGGACGACCGCCTTCCGGGCGCACCGGCGTGACGTCGCCGAGCTGGCCGGACATCGCCGCCCGGCTGCGGGACACCGTCGCCCGCTGCGACCGGGACACCGACCTGGAGCTCAGCGCCGGTCCGCGCGGGATCCGGCTGCTGGTGCGCCGCCAGGTGGTGCGGGTCGTCTGCCCCGGGTACGACGAGGCACGCCTGGCCGCTCTCGGCTGGCACCGCCCGAGCGGCGACGAGGGCTGGTGGTACGAGGCGCCGCGCACCCCGCAGGAGTTGGAACGGCTCAGTGTCTTCGTGATCCGTACCGCCGCCGAGGTGCTGACCGACGAGCCCGGCGCGCTCTCCTGCCGGACGGTGCCGCCGGCCGCCCGCCCGGGCCCGGCGCTGCGGTCGGCGGCCGCCCGACCGGCACCGGTCGGGTCCGCGCCGGTCCCGGTGATCCAGTCGGAGGCGACACCCGCTCCGACGACGCCAAGGGAAGCGACCCCCGCCGGGGCGGGTGAGCCGGTGGCGGCGGTACTCGCGGCGGCGGCGGACCGGCGTGACCTCCCCGGCTATCTCGCCGTGCTGGCCGGTGCCACGGTGTGCGTCCCGTTGGCCGGGGAGCCGACGCCGGATGCCGACTTCCCGTGGGCGGTCCTCGGCGACGCGACCGGTGCGCCACTGCTGCCGGTCTTCACCACGCCCGAGGCGCTCGCCGCGTTCAGCGGCGACGGGGTGCCGTTCATCGCGCTGCCGTGCGTCGAGTTGTTCGAGGACTGGCCGGATCCGTCCTGGGGGCTGGCGGTCGACCCGGGCAGCACGCGGGCGTTGACGCTGACCGCGCCAGCGCTCGCCGCCCTGCTGCCCGCCAACCTCCCCACCGCGTGACGCCCCACCCCAGCCGGTCACACAAGTGCTGTTTCAACTCTGAAACGGGCACCAAAGATCCATGATCAACCGAGGGTGGCCGGCCGACACGGCGTTGTTGGTCACTCGGGAGGGGGTGGCGGACGGCCGCCGGGCTGGGCAGCATGGATGCCATGGACTACGAGTACGCGCCGCTGCGGCTACCGCCGAACGTCGACCGGTTGACCGCTGCGGCGCAGTTGGCGATCCAGGCGGAGTTCTCCGGATGGGAGTTGGCCCGGGTACGGCTGTTCCGGGACGGCACGCGGCAGGTCATGCTGCGCCGTCGGCGGGTCAACCAGCCGCAGCCGGGCCTGTCGTACTGACACCGGCCGCGACACCGCGACGAAACGCCCGGGACCCGGACCACGCTCGGTCGGGCCCCGGGCGTCGTACGGCCCGGGAGGCGAGCTAGTGCTGGTGCCCGGCGTGGTCGTGGTCGTGGTCGTCGTCGAGCTCCAGGAACGGGTGCTCGTCGAGCCGACCGACGAGCCGGTCGTCGGCGGCCGGCTGGAACGGGCCGACCGCGTCGTCGTCGTCGAACGACTCCAGGTCGACCGGAGTGCCCACCTCGCTGACCATGACCACCCCGTCGAGCGGTTCCAGCTCCGGGACGTCCAGCGCGCCGAGCGAGCCGTCGCCGCTCTGTAGCAGCTCCAGCACCGCCTCACCGACACCCTCCACCGGCGCCGGCTCGTCGTCCTCGGGAGTGCCCTCGCGGCGGGCCGCCTCGGCCGCCCGCAGCAGCGCGGAGATGCTCGGCACCCGGTAGTCGCGGCGCTGCCGCACCGAGATCACGCGCGGGTGCGGGTCGCTGGCCTCGACGCCCTCCGCGCCGAAGCGCTCGTCGGCCTCGTCCGGGTCGATCGAGTCGACGTCCCACGGCGTGACCTCACCGAAGGCGTCGAGGAGCTGCTCGTCGTAGGCGAAGGAGGCGTTGTTCAACGCCACGTACGCCTGCCAGACGTCGTCGTCGTCGACGCGGCCCTGCGCGGCGCGTACGGCGGCCAGGTGGTGGCGGGCCGCTTCGATCACCCGCTCGAGTGCGGCGTCCAGCTCACCGTGCTGGTCGGTCATGTGGGGCAGTCCCTTCACGATGGGGAGGTAACGCGGACACTGCTAGCAGGTGCGGAGGAACCGGTCGAGAACCCGCACGCCGAACTGTAGTCCGTCGACCGGAACGCGCTCGTCGATGCCGTGGAACAACGCGGAGAAGTTCAGGTCGGCGGGCAGCCGCAGCGGCGCGAACCCGAAGCAGCGGATGCCGAGCGTCGAGAACGCCTTCGCGTCGGTGCCACCGGAGAGCATGTACGGCACCGGCCGCGCGCCCGGGTCCTCGGCGCGCAGCGCCGCCGACATGGCCGCGACGAGGTCGCCGTCGAAGGTCGTCTCCAACGCGGGCTGCCGCTGGATGTACTCGATGTCGATGTCCGGGCCGATCAGCTCGCGCAGCTGCCGCTCCAGCAGCTCGGACTGGCCGGGGAGGCTGCGGCAGTCGATGGTGGCGGTGGCGCGGCCCGGGATGACGTTGTCCTTGTAACCGGCGGCGAGGCGGGTCGGGTTGGCCGTGTTACGGATGGTCGCCCCGATGATGTTGGCGATCGGGCCGAGCTTGGCGATGGCGACCTCCGGGTCCTCCGGGTCCAGCTCGATGCCGAGCAGGTCGGAGACCTCGGTCAGGAACGCCCGTACGGTGTCGGTGACCACCACCGGGAAGCGGTGCCGGCCGATGCGGGCCACGGCCTCGGCGAGGGCGGTGACCGCGTTGTCGTCGTGCACCATCGACCCGTGGCCGGGCCGACCCTTGGCGTGCAGCCGCAGCCAGTCGATGCCCTTCTCGGCGGTCTCGATCAGGTAGAGGCGCTGGCTGTCGTTGACCGAGTACGAGAACCCGCCGACCTCGCCGATCGCCTCGGTGCAGCCGTCGAAGAGGTCGCGGTGGTTCTCGACCAGGAAGCGCGCGCCGTAGTCGCTGCCCGCCTCCTCGTCGGCGGTGTACGCGAGGACGATGTCGCGCGGGGGCCGGACGCCGGTGCGCTGCCAGTGCCGCACCACGGCGAGCACCATCGCGTCGAAGTCCTTCATGTCGATGGCGCCGCGACCCCACAGGTAGCCGTCGCGCTGCTCGCCGGAGAACGGGTGTACCGACCACTCGTCGGCGTCGGCGGGCACCACGTCCAGGTGGCCGTGCACCAGCAGGGCTTCCCGGCTCGGGTCGGCGCCGGGGATGCGGGCCACCACGTTCGCCCGCCCGGGGGCCGACTCGTGCAGGACCGGCTCGATGCCCACCTCGGCGAGCTTCTCCGCCACGTACTCGGCCGCGCGGCGTTCGCCGACGCTGGTGTCGTTGTCACCGGTGTTGGTGGTGTCGATGCGCAGCAGGTCGCGGCAGAGGTCCACGACCTCCGCGGTGGGGTCCGGTCGGGCGGAGGCGGCGTCGCTCGTCATCGCCCCTTCATACCAGCCCGGAGTTACCGGCGGACCGGCGCACCGACGGGACGCGGCCGGGCATCCAGGCCGACGAATCGGTCGACGGTTTCGCGGCGGTCGCGTTCGGGTACCGCCGCCCACGACCGCACATCCCCTGCCGGAGCTTCCGCCCGCCAGTCGAGGAGGGCATCATGTCCGCCGTTCCCCTGCCCCCGTTGCCGCCCGCGCCCGCACCCGAGGAGGGTTACCGGCCCGGCGGTCGTAGCGTCGCCGACATCGTGGACCGCGAGCACCGGCAGTTGCTGGCCCTCGTGGACCAGCTCAGCGGCCCGGACGCCACGCCGAACGAGGCACTGGCGGTGCTCACCGCCGCGCTGTCGCGGCACATCTCCGCCGAGGAGCAGTACCTGCTGCCGGCGGTACGGGCGGCGTTGCCGGCCGAGGCCGGCCGGGTGGACGCGGAGATCGACGCGGACGCGGCGCTGCTGGCCGCCCTCAAGGGGCTGAACGACGAGACCGTGACCGAGGTCGCCGAGCGGGTCCGCCGCCACGTCGACGGGGTGGACGCGCTCGTCGCCGGGCTGCGCGCGGTGGCGACCCGGGAGGAGCTGATCCGACTGGGCAACCGGTTGGAGATCGCCGAGGAGGCCGCGCCGACCCGGCCGCACCCGGGCACCCCGGCCACGCCGCCGTGGAACCGGATCGTCGAGCCGGCGGTGGGCGTGGTGGACAAGGTGATGGACGCGGTGACCCGGCGGCCGACGTACCTCAAGGACCTGCCGGAGCCGCCGCGCGACTGAAGGCGCGGGCCGCACCACAGAATGCATTCAATGTCACCGATCCACTTGGCCCCTTCCGCAGGCTGCGACGTGGTCCTACCGTCACCGTATGAACCTGGAGCTGCGGCACCTGCGGGTGGTCTGCGCGATCGCGGAGACAGGGAGTGTGACCAAGGCGGCGTCGGCCCTCGGGCTCGCCCAGCCGGCGCTGACCGCCCAGCTCCAGCGGATCGAACGGACGCTGGGTGGGCCACTGTTCGAGCGGGACCGGCGCGGCGCCCGCCCCACCGCGCTCGGTGAGCTGGTGCTCGCCCGGGCCCGGGTGCTGCTGCCGGCCATGAAGGGCCTACAGGACGAGGCGGCCCGACTGGCCGGCGGCGGAACGGCGCCACGCTGCTACCGGCTCGGTGGGGTGAACAGCCCGATCCTGGGCCGGTTGGTGCATCGTCTGGCCGCCGAGGAGCCGCCGGCCCAGATCACCACGTACGCCTCGTGGTCGGTGGACGAGTTGGCGCAGTTGGTGGCCGGTGGCCGGTTGGACTTCGCCCTCACCGGCGTCTGCGGCGACGCCACCCCGTCGGCCGAGTTCGGGTTGCGGTGGCGGGAGGTGGCCGTCGATCCGGTGCTGGTCCTGCTGCCGGCGAGCCACCCGCTGGCCGACCGGGACGAGGTACGCCTGGCCGACCTGCGCCACGAGCAGTGGGTTGCGGCCCCCGGCGACGGCTGCTTCGGCGACTGTTTCGCCGCCGCCTGCGCCCGCGCCGGCTTCACCCCGCGCAAGGTGTACGAGACCGACATCCGCGGCTGCGTCGACCTGGTGGACGCGGGCGTGGCGGTGGCCCTGTGCCAGGCGACGTTCCGGCCGGTGGCTGGTCTGGTCACCCGGCGGTTGGCCGGTGTCCCGCTGCGCTGGCGACTGCTGCTGGGATGGCATCCGGAGTCGCCGGCCGCCCGGGACGCGGAGCTGCTGCTGGCCACGGCGAAGGCGGCGTACACGGACTCGCTGGCGTCGCACCCCACCTACCTGGACTGGCTGGTGCGCAACCCGGCCTTCGGCGTCCGGCAGCCCAGCGGGGTGTGAGGGCCTACTGCCCGACGGGTTCGGCGGGCCGCGGCGTGAAGAAGCGGACGACGTCGTCGGCCGCCGTCGGGGACAGCATCATCGCCTGGACCCGCGCGCACATCTCGGCGATCGGCTGGATCCGGGCGAACATCGCCGCCTCGTACGCCCGGATCGCCGCGTCCGGGTCGGTCGGGTTGGCGACGAGTTCACGGGCGAGTTCGGCGGCGTCCAGCATGGCCTGGTTGGCGCCCTCGCCGACCGGGGGCATGAGGTGCGCGGCGTCACCGAGCAGAGTGACTCCCGGCTGGTGGACCCAGCGCGCGCCGACCGGCATGGCCTCGACCCGGCGTGGCGTCGGCGCGTCGTCGCCGGCGTCGATGAGGGCGACCAGGCGCGGGTCCCAGCCGGCGAAGAGGGCCCGTAGCGCGTCCTTGCTGCGGTAGGCGTCCAGGTCGCGACCCTCGGCGCGCAGCGAGATCCCGACCCGGATGCTGCCGTCGCCGAGGCGCTGCGCGGCGAGGATCTGGTTGCCGCCGACGCACCACAGGTTCCCGGGGCCGACCAGCTCGGCGAGATCCGGGTGGCGTCGGTCGGCGTCGCCGATGGTGAGGTCCACGTGGGTGGAGACGTAGGTCAGTGGCGCGTCGATGAGCAGCGGTCGGACGACCGAGCGCGCGCCGTCCGCGCCGACGAGGATGTCGCACTCGGCCCGGTCGCCGCCGTCGAAGGTCAGCAGGAAACCCCCGGCGGGCCGCGGCGTCGCCGCGACGAGGCGGCGCCCCCAGACGACCGCGTCGGGTCCGAGCGCGTCGAGCAGAAGGTCACGCAGGACGGTGCGGTCGATCTCCGGGCGTCCGTCGAACGAGCCGGGGCGCGGCGTGTGGTGCACGAGGGTACGCCCGGCCGGGTCGAGGATGCGGTGCTCCTCGCCCTCGGGCCGCGCCGAGGACCGGAACACCTCGCCGAGGCCCGCCTCGGCGAGGGCGTGCTGCCCGGACTCCGGATGCAGGTCGAGCATGCCGCCCTGCGAGCGCGCGGACCGGTCCGCCTCGCGCTCGTGGACCACCGCCTCGATGCCGTGCAGGTGCAGGATCCGTGCCAGCGTCAGCCCGCCGAGGCCGCCGCCCACGATCGCCAGTCGCATCGCCATGCTCCTTACCGTACGCTGTATTACGTGGATACACCGTACGGTAGCGAAGTGGTGCCCGTGTGGGAACGGCCCGAGCCCCGCCCCCGGGCGACGCCGGTGCCGCTGAGCCGCGCGAAGATCGCCGAGACGGCGATCCGGCTCGCCGACACGCACGGCCTGGACGGACTGTCGATCCGCCGGCTCGCCAAGGAGCTCGGCGTCGGCCCGATGCGGCTCTACGACTACGTGACCAACCGGTCAGAGCTGCTCGACCTGATGGTCGACGCGGTCTACGCCGAGATCGCCGGGGGCGACCCGCAGTCCGGGTGGCGTGCCACGGTGCTGGCCATCGTGCGACGGACCCGCGTCGCCGCCCTCGACCACGAGTGGTTCTCCAACCTGCTCGGCGGGCGACCCCAGCTGGGACCGCACGCGCTCGCGGTGGGCGAGTCGACCGCCGCGGCGCTCAGCCAGGCCCCCGGCGTACGCGGCATCGACGACCTGCAGCGGGCCCTGGGCGCCTTGAACGCCTTCGTCATCGGGGCGCTGCGGCGGGAGGTCACCGAGCGCCGTACCGCCCGTGCCACCGGCACCGAGTTGAGCGCCTGGCAGGCCGGTCTCGGCCCCTACCTGACGCGCATGCTCGACACGGGCCGCTACCCCACGATCGCCCGGCTCGTCGTCGACGGCGCGCACCTCGACCCCGAGGAGACCTTCGACCACAACCTGACCACCCTGCTGGACGGCATCGCCGGCCGATGAGGCGAGACGAGGCCCGCCGCCGGTGCGAACCGCCGCTGTCCGGGTATCTGGCGGACATGACCGATCTCTACCCGCCCGCCGACGACCGCGAACTGCTCCGCCAGGCCGCCGCCGCGCACACCGCCGCCACCCGTCAGGTGGAGGCGTTCCTGCGCCGGCTCCCGGAGGTGCCCGACCCGGCCGACGTCACCGAGTACGCCAACCTGCTCACCCGCGAGGACCAGACCCGGGGCGAGCGCGACGCCGCCGCCGACGCCGCGGGGCTGACCATCGGCAGCCTGGAGCCCGACCAGGGCCAGTAGGGCGCGCGACGACGGCGCCGCCCCGGTAACGGGCCGGCGCCGTCACGTACGGCCGTCCTCAGCGTTCCACGAGCGGATCGTGCCCGAGGTCGAGCAGCGAGTGCCGCCACTCGTCGTCGGCGTTGCCGCGCCGGGGCTTGGCGTCCATCAGCTCGCGGATCCGCTCGACCGCCTCGCGCATCACCTCGATGTCCTCCGGCGTGAGGTCGACCTTGCGCTTGTTGAGCACCTTGAGGATCTCCCGCCCCGGCTGGGGCAGATCCAGGTCCGGGTTGGGACTGAACGACTCCTCGCCCGAGCCCCGGGTCAACAGCCAGGTGCGCAGCTGCTCCGACGGGACGTTGACCTCGGCGTGGAAGTCCTCCCAGAGCACTTCCACCTCGGGGTCGAGCCGCGTGTCGCGTACCATCACGTCTCCTCTCGCGTCTCCTGGTCGTCCTGGTCGGTCTTGGGATGCAGGCCTTCGGCTGGTACCCGGGTCCGGCGTGGGTTCGCGGTCGGGGGCGCCAGGATCGGGTCGGGATGCTCGTCCGCGTCCTCGTGCGGCTCGTCGTGGTCCTCGCGTCCCGCCGGCCCGCTCATCGTGGGTGTGTTGTCGTGGCGGCGGTGTAGCCCCGCTCGCCTGCGGTCACCTCGAAGGTGAGTTGCCCGTCGCGGGCGTCCACGACGACCTTCTGCCCGGGTGAGATCGCCGATTCCAGCAGCATCCGGGACAGGTGGTTGTCCACCTCGCGCTGGATCACCCGGCGCAGCGGACGGGCGCCGAACTCCGGCTGGTAGCCGTGCTCGGCGAGCCAGTCCACCCCGGCGGTGGTGACCTCCACCTGGATGTCCTGGGCGTGCATCCGACGGCGGGTCTCCTCCAGCAGCAGCGCGGTGATGTCGCGCAACTGTTCGGCCTCCAGCCGGCGGAAGATGATGATCTCGTCGATGCGGTTGAGGAACTCCGGACGGAAGTTCTCCTGCAGGCGGCGCATCAGCCGCTCGCGCAGCTCGTCGTTCTCCTGCTCGCTGCCGACGGCGCCAGTGCCGAAACCGACGGCACGCTGGGCGCCGGTGATCAGCTCGGAGCCTAGGTTGCTCGTCATGATCAGAACGGTGTTCTTGAAGTTCACCGTACGGCCCTGGCTGTCGGTGAGCCGCCCGTCGTCGAGCACCTGGAGCAGGATGTTGAACACGTCCGGGTGCGCCTTCTCGATCTCGTCGAGCAGCACCACCGCGTACGGGCGGCGACGCACCGCCTCGGTGAGCTGGCCGGCCTCCTCGTAGCCGACGTACCCGGGTGGGGCACCGACCAGCCGGCTGACCGTGTGCCGTTCCTGGAACTCGCTCATGTCGACCCGGACCATCCGGTCGGCCTCGCCGAACAGCGCCTCGGCCAGGGCGCGGGCCAGCTCGGTCTTGCCGACGCCGGTGGGGCCGAGGAACAGGAAGCTGCCCATCGGGCGGTCCGGGTCGGCCAGCCCGGCGCGGGAGCGGCGGACCGCCTCGGCCACCGCGGTGACCGCGTCGTCCTGACCGACCACCTTCTCGTGCAGGTGACCCTCCAGACGCAGCAGCCGGTCGCGCTCCTCCTCGGTCAACTGGCTGACCGGGATACCGGTGGCCCGGGAGACCACCTCGGCGATCTCCTGCGGACCCACCTCGGGCACCTGCGAGGACGAGGCGCCGTCCTCGCCGTTGGCACGCCGGATCTGCCCCTCCAGCTCGGCGATCCGGTCACGCAGCGCCGACGCCCGCTCGTACTGCTCGTCGGTGACGGCCTGCTCCTTGTCCCGGCGTACGTCGTCGAGCTCCTGTTCCAGCTCCCGCACGTCGGACGCCGGGGTGCGGGTGCGCAACCGCACGCGCGCGCCGGCCTGGTCGATCAGGTCGATGGCCTTGTCCGGCAGGAACCGGTCGGTGACGTACCGGTCGGACAGCTCGGCGGCGGTGACCAGCGCCTCGTCGGTGAAACGCACCTGGTGGTGCGCCTCGTACCGGTCCCGCAGCCCGCGCAGGATCGCGATCGTGTCGTCGATGCTCGGCTCGGGCACCAGCACGGGCTGGAAGCGGCGGGCCAGCGCCGCGTCCTTCTCGATGCTCTTGCGGTACTCGTCGAGCGTGGTCGCGCCGATCACCCGCAGCTCGCCCCGGGCCAGGGCGGGCTTGAGCATGTTCGACGCGTCCATTCCGCCCTCGCTGCCCGCGCCACCCGCGCCGACCAGGGTGTGGATCTCGTCCAGGAAGATGATCAGCTCGTCGCGGTGCGCCCGGATCTCGTCGATGACCTTCTTGAGGCGCTCCTCGAAGTCACCCCGGTAGCGGGTGCCGGCGACCAGGCCGGCGAGGTCGAGTTGGACGACCCGTTTGCCGAGCAGGGTCTGCGGCACGTCGCCGTCGCAGATCCGCTCGGCCAACCCCTCGACGATGGCGGTCTTGCCGACACCGGCCTCGCCGATGAGCACCGGGTTGTTCTTGGTCCGCCGGGACAGGATCTCCACGGCCTGCTCGATCTCGTCGGCCCGGCCGATCACCGGATCGATCTGGTCGTTGCGGGCCAGGTCGGTGAGGTCCTGGCCGTACTGGTCGAGGGTGGGCGTACCCCGGTCGGGCTTCGGTCCGGTCATCGGGCCGCGCTCGGCGTTGGCGGCCTGCAACGACTCGGGCTGGATCCGGCCGGCGGCCAGCATCCGTCCGGCGGGCGACTCGGGGTTGAGCGGCAGGGCCATCAGGATGTGCTCGGGACCGATGTAGTTGGCGCCCATCGCCCGCGACAGCTGGTGGGCGTCGAGCAACGCCCGCTTGGCCGCCGGGGTCAGCGACAGGTTGGGCGGCACCTCGCCGCGCGGCGCGCCGTCGCCCTTGCCACCGAGCGCGTTGAGCAGGGTTTCCGGGTCGGCGCCGGCCCGGCGGACCAGGTCGCGCAGAGGTTCGCGTTGCAGCGCGGCCCAGAGCAGGTGGTCGGTGTCCAGGTCGTTGCTCTGCCGCTGCGCGGCCCGACGGGCGGCGTCGGCCAGCATCTCCCGCGCGTCGGCGGTCATCAGTCGGGTGATGTCGACCCGGTGCGGCGGTCGGCGTCCTCCCTCACCCCGGCCGAAGTACCGGGCCAGGAATTCGTCCCACGGGTCGGAGCCGAGATCACCGGGTCCCATCATGTCTCTCCTCCGCAGTAGGGCGCGGCACGGTCGGCAGGGGCTACCCGGCACCCGGCCCGACAAACGCCGCAGCCGGTGGCGCACCTCGCTGTGGAGTGGCGTCCGGCCGGTTCGGACAGGTGATGGCAGGCTGGCGGCATGACGGAGAACCCGCTGCTGATCGTGGACGGCGCCAACGTGGTGGGCTCCCGCCCCGACGGGTGGTGGCGGGACCGGGCCGGGGCCGCCGCCCGGCTGCGGGACGCCCTCGCGCCGGTGGCCGCCGAAGGGCTGCCCGCCCGGTTGCCGGCACCGGTCGAGGTGGTGCTCGTGGTCGAGGGCGCGGCGCGGGACGTGCCGGGCATCGACGAGGTGCGCGTGGTCTCCGCCCCCGGCTCGGGGGACGACACGGTGGTGGAGCTGGTGCAGGCGGCTCCGCAGCGCCGCCGGCTGGTGGTCACCGCCGACCGGGAGCTGCGCGAGCGGGTCACCGCCCTGGGCGCCGAGGTGTACGGCCCCCGCTGGCTCCGCGATAACTGAAAGTCTCTCGCACTGGGACTCCCGCAGAACGGACTCCCGGCACTTCACGGGGATTAACGGTCAGGTGGGCATCAACACCGCCAGGGCGGATGTTCTCCCGGGGACGCCGATAGGCTCTAATGGAGATCTCCCCGCCCCCAGGAGGTTCCGCCGTGGCGAGCGTCGCCGAGCTGAAGGCTGCCATCGATGTCGCCCTCCAACAGATCGGTGACGGGCAGACAGCCGTCCAGGCGGCCGGCGAGAAGCTGGCCGAGGCGCAACAGACGTTGGCCGGCGCGCTGGAGGGCAGCGGGCACGAGACGGTCGAGGCGGCCCAGGCGTCGCTGACACAGGCCAGCCAGGAGTTGGAGGAGTGTCTCGCCGCGACACTGGTCGCGGTGGAGCAGGCCCAGCTCTACGTCTCCACCCTGTAGGCCGACGTGTCCATCATCGAGGACATCGGCGGTCAGGTCCGCGCGGCCAGCGAGGAGTTCCCGGTGGGTCTGCTCGCTCAGGCTTTGGAGAAGTTCGGCCTGGCCGCCGAGCGGCTGCGCTGGGTACGCCAGGAGTCGGCCAACCCGATGGGGGTGCCCGAGCTGTCCGCCGCCACCGAGCACGCCGAGAGTGCGAACTACGCGCTGCGGGTGGCTCAGGAGCAGCTGTCGGCGTACCTGGCCGCGATCGGGTTGGCCGCCGACGGCGCCCCACCGCCCCGGCCACAGCAGCGCGACCAGCGTCACGACGAAGCGCCGCCGAACGCGCCCACCACCGTGGCGCCGGAGCGACCCGAGCAGGTACGGATGCGTCGTTGGTGGTCCGTACGGGTGACGGAGCTGACCGGCGGGCGCGACGCCGGCGCGGACGAGCCCGACGAAGGGCTGCGCGACTCGCAGGAGTTGCTGCGCCGGGTCGTGGGCGGCGTCCGCGCCGGTGACCGGGACCGGCTGCGGACCGAGCTGCGCCGGGCGTCGGCCGACGTGGGCCTCGGCATGGCGGCGCTCGCGCCACCGTTGCTGCGCGAGCTGGCCGGTGAGCTGCTCGGGCATCCGCCCCGCGCCGCCGACCTGGGCCGGCTGCGCGGGGAGCTGGACGGCCGGGTGCGGGATCTGCTGCCCGGACTGCCGCCGCCGGTGCTGGAGACGCTGCTGACCCGGGTGTGCCGGATGCCGCCACCCCGGTCGTCCGGGGAGCCGCCGCACGCCGCCGACTCGGCGGTGGCCGCCGGGGTGACGGCCGGACTGCTGCTCGCCCGGCTGGGCCGGGACCTGCCCACCGGAACGCCGCAGGCCACCGCCGGGCCGGAGCCGTCCGGCGCGACCCCGACGCCGCGCCGCGACGACGAGCGCGTCGGCGTCCCGCGCCCAGGCGGCGCGAGTCCACGACCGAACGTCCCGCGCGCCACCGGTCCCCGTTCCGGCGAGGCGGGCGGTCAGGCGTCGGGCGGGGTCGTACCGCCGCGCACGGGCAGCCCGTGGCGGGACGCGCCGGCTCGCCGGGGCTCCGATGGCTGACCGGCGGGGGCAGCTCGCCAGCCGCGTCCGGGACTCCCTCGCCGAGGCGCTGGGCGCGACCCGCACCCGGCTGTCGGCGGCGCAGGCCGACCTGAGCGCCGGGCGCGAGCGGCTGGCCCGGGTCCGCCGGGCCGCCGCCGCCGTACCCGAGCGGGTGGGCGGGCAGCGCGACCGCCGGCTCGCCGAGATTGACGCCCGGCACGCCACCCGCATCGCGGAACTGGCCCGCCACGCCGCCGACGCCGCCCGCCGGGAGGCGCCCGGCTGCGTCGGCGCCGACTGGCCGGGCTGGACCCCCACCCCCCTGCGCCGGGCCGAGCCGCCCGGCGCGCTGCGGGTCGGCACGGTCCGGCTCGACGACGTCGAGCCGGTCCCCGCGCTGGTGCCGCTGCTCGACGCCGGGCACGTCCACCTGTCCGGCGACGACCGCGCCGGCTGCGACGCCGTGGTGTCCGCGCTGCTGCTGCGGGCCGTCGGCCGCGCCGACCCCGGTGGGGTACGACTGATCGGGTACGACCCGGAGCACCTCGGCGGCGGCCTGGCCGGGTTCGCGCCCCTGGGCACGGCGGGGCTGCTCACCTTCGTCGGCCCCGGCGGACTGGGCCCACTCCTGGACGACCTGGTCGAGCAGATCCGGCGGATCAACGAGACCGTGCTGGCCGGCGAGTACGGGTCCCTGCGGGAGCTGGCCTCGGCGACCGGCCGCCGACCCGAGCCGTGGCGGGTGGCGGTGCTGCTCGGCGGCGACGAGTTGAACCGGCACGAGCGCGGGCAGCTCGACCGGGTGGTTCGTGCCGGCGCGGCCTGCGGGGTGCACCTGGTGGTCCGTGGCGTGTCGCTGCCCGACGATCCGACGGTGACCCGGGTGGTGGCGGACGCGTCGGGCGCACGGATCGGCGGCCCGTCGGGCCTGTTGGTCCGGCTGGACCCGCCCCCACCGGCGACGCTGGTCACCGAGACCTGCCGCGAGGTCGCCGCCCAGGTGAACGCCGGCCCGCCGCCGACGCCGTTCGCCGACCTGTTGCCGCCACCGGATCTGATGTGGCGGGAGAACTCGGCGGAGGGCCTGACCGTGCCGATCGGCGAGGGACCACAGGGCCGGCCGGTACGCCTGACGCTCGCCGACTATCCGCCGCACGCTCTCATCGGAGGGCCGTCCGGCACCGGTAAGACGAATCTGATCTTCGCGTGGATCGGCGCGCTGGCGGCCCGCTACTCCCCCGCCGAGCTGGAGTTCTATCTGCTGGACTTCAAGGAGGGCGTGTCCTTCGCCCGGTTCGCACAGGGTCGGCGTGACCCGAGCTGGCTGCCGCACATGCGCCTGGTCGGCATCAACGTCAACACCGACCGGGAGTTCGGGCTGGCGCTGCTGCGCTTCCTCGCCGAGGAGCTGCGACGGCGGGCCGACGCGGCCAAGAAGCACGAGGTCACCAAGCTCGCCGAGCTGCGCGCGGTGGACCCGACCGGCCACTGGCCGCGGATCGTCGCGGTGGTCGACGAGTTCCAGATGTTGCTGGCCGGCCGGGACGTGGTGGCCCGGGAGGCCGCCGACCTGCTGGAGGACCTGGCCCGCCGCGGCCGTTCGCAGGGCATCCACCTGGTGCTCGCCTCCCAGGACGTTCGCGGCATCGAGGCGTTGTGGGGGCGTCCCGCGCTGGTGGCGCAGTTCGCCCTGCGGATCGCGCTGCCCAAGGCGCTGCGGATCCTCGCCGAACGCAACGACGCGGCGCAGTCACTGCCACGCTGGCACGCGGTGGTCAACGCCGAGTCGGGCATGGTCGAGGGCAACGAGGTCGCCCGGATCCCGGCCGCCAGCGACTGGGAGACGTGGAACGACCTGCAACACCGCCTGTGGCGGATGCGCCCGACGGACGCGGCACCGGCCCGGCTCTTCGACGGTGACGCGATCCCACGACTCACCGACGCCCCCGACTTCCGGGCCCTCGAAGCCCCGAGGGACGGTCGTGCGCCGCGCAATCCGGTGGCCCTGCTCGGCGAGATCATCGACGTGCAGGCGCGTTCGGCGGCGCTGCGGCTGCCCCGCGCGCCCGGACGCAACCTGGCGGTGCTCGGCACGCGGGTGGACGAGGCGTGCGCGGTGCTGGACGCGGCGGCCCGGTCACTGGCCCGCCAGCACCCGCCGGGCACGGCCCGATTCTCCATCGCCTGCCTCGACCCGGACGCCGACAGCATCGCCCGCGCGCTCTACGACGACCTGGCCGACGACGCCGCCTGGTACGACGAGGAGACCGTGGGCGAGCTGATGGCCGAGACAGCCGACGGGTTGTCCAGCGCGGGCAGCCCGCACTACCTGCTGCTGTTCGCGGTCGACGCGGCGGCCGGGGCCCTCGCGGCGCGGACGGGCCGGCGCACCGGCCTGGAGCAGCTGCGCCGGATCCTGCACGACGGTCCGGAGCGGCGCACCCACGTGCTGGCCTGGTGGCGGGGGGTGGCACGGATGCGCGCCGACCTGGGTGGTCCGGCCGCCCGCACCGACCAGATCGGAGCCTGGGTGGCGTTGGACGCGCACGGCGGCGAGTTGGGCGCGTCGCTCTATCCGGGCACCGGCGGCCCGGACTGGTATCCCCGCCCGTGGCGCGGGCTCTTCTTCGACCGGGCCGTGCACCGCACCGGTCACGTGATCATTCCCTACGGACCGTCGAGATGAACGAACCGGTGGCCAGTGAGACGTACACGGCGCAGCTACGACGGCTCGCCGAGCTGACCGCGCGGGTACGCGAACAGCGCGCCGAGGCGCACACCTGGTACGAGCGGCAGTGCGCGGCGGCCGACCGCGCTGTCGACGAGGCCGTCGCCGAGGTGCGACGTGCCGAGCAGGAGCTGGTCGACGCCCGCGAGGAGCAGGAACTCGTCGACGCCGAGGTGGCGCACCTGTGGCAGCAGGCCCGTGCCCGCCTCGGCGCCCGTCGTCTCGGCGGGCCGCCCGTGCCGGCCAACGGCGGTGTCCCCGGCGACCCGGCGGTGCTCCTCGGCCGGGTCCGTGACCTGCTCAACCGGGCCGGGCAGCCGGGTGAGCTGCCGGGCTCGGTCAACCCGTTGCTGGCGTTGTGCGGGGTGGGCGGGGCGGTGCTCGGGTACGCGCTGGGCGTCGCCGCGCGGGCGCTCGGCGTCGGGTACGGCGGCGACCTGGCGGTCGGGATGCCGGTGCTGGCGCTGGTGGTGACGCTGCTCGGGCCGCTGATGGGGCTCGCGCCGGCCCGGGTGCTGGCCGACCGCCGGCACGCGATGCTCGGCCCCCGACCGATCATGGTGGTGCTCGGCGCCGGGCTGGTCACGATGGTGCTGCTGCTGGCCCTCGGCCGCTGACCGCGCCGCTCGACGCCTCGGCCCGCGCGGCCGGTGCCGGCTGCATGATCGACTCGGCCTCCCGGAAACCGGGCCTTCCGCGCCGCCGGGAGAGCGCGACTTCCGGGAAACCGAGTCGATCACCCGCAGTCGCGCTCAGGCCGGCACGACCACGGCCTCGCGGAGCAGGCGGCGGGCCAGCGTGACGCGGTCGGCGTCGTCGGGCAGGCCCGGCAGGTCGCCGACCCGGGTGGCGGTGCCGCCGAGCAGCGCGCGGGTGGCCGGCTCGCAGTCGGCGGGCAGCGTGATCGTACGGTCGAACAGCCGCAGCGCCACCTGGCCGTCTCCGTGCGGCGTGAGCTGCCAGCGCAGGCCCGGCCGCAGGACGAGCCGGGCGTCGGCGTCCAGCGCGGCCAGCGCGCCGGCCTGGGCGAGCGGGCGGATCGGCGCCGGTCGGGCCGCCGGCCAGGCACGCTGGCGCAGCCGCGCCGCGACCTTGCCCGGGTCGGCCCGCAGCAGCCAGTCGCGCAGCGCCTCCACGGTCTCGGTCAGCTCCGGCTCGATGGCGTCCGGGTCGGCGACGTCGGTGCCGAACGGCAGGCTGGCCCGTAGCCGCTGGTCCTCGGCCGCCAGCGCGAGCAGTTCCTCGACGAGCGCGTAGCGGGTCAGCGCGCGGATGCCCACGGTCAGGTGCAGCGAGCTGGCCTCCTGTGCCTGGGCGCTGTGCAGCCACCCGCGTGGCAGGTAGAGGGCGTCGCCGGGTGCGAGCACCACGTCCAGCGCGGCGGGGCCCTGGGCGGTGGCGCCGACCTCGTCGGCGCGGCCGCCCCAGGGCTGCTTCTCCAGCGGGTCCGGCAGGACCGGCGGGTGGATCCGCCAGTGCTTGCGACCGTCCACCTGGAGCACGAACACGTCGTGGGTGTCGTAGTGGGTGGCGAAGCCCTGGCTGCCCGCCGGGGTGAGGTAGGCGTTGACCTGCAACGGCTGGCGCAGCGCGAGGCCCAGGTCGCGGGCGAAGTCCACCAGCGGCGGCCAGATCCGGTGCAGGCCCTGCACCACGAGGGTGGCGCCACCGGCGTACTGCTCCAGGATCCGCTCGTCGAGCACCTGGTCGCCGATCTCGGCGCCGGCTCCGCCGCCGCCGGTCCAGCGGGCCGCCGGCACGAGCTGTCCGTCCTTGGCGACACGCAGGAAGGGGGTACGCAGACCGCGCCGGCTGAGCAGTTCGTCGGCGTCGTCCGGGCTGAACAGGTCGGTGAAGCCGGCCGGGTCGGGCAGCTCGGCGGCGCGGGAGAGCAGCGGGGTGTGGCCCCAGTGCGCGGCGGCGAACTTCGCGGGCTCGACCGACACGCAGCGGGCCAGCGCGGCGGCCGCCGCCGCGGGCACGTCGTCGGAAGCCACGGACGGAACCGCCGGGCGGCCGTGGCCGCCCGGCGGGTCGAGGTACGTCATGACGTGCCGCTACCGGGCGCTGCCGTCGGCGCCACCGTCCTGGTGACCCGGGGTCGCGCCACCGTCGGCCGGACCCTCCGCGCCACCGTCCGCGCCACCGTCCTGGTGACCCGGGGTCGCGCCACCGTCGGCCGGACCCTCCGCGCCACCATCGGCGCCACCGTCCTGGTGACCCGGGGTCGCGCCACCGTCGGCCGGACCCTCCGCGCCACCATCGGCGCCACCGTCCTGGTGACCCGGGGTCGCACCGCCGTCGGCCGGGCCTTCCAGGCCGCCGCCGCCCATGGTCTGCATGTCGTCGTCGTTGAGTGCCATCGGTACTCCCTCGGGTGTGCCGCCCCGCCGTACGCCGGGGTCCGTCGTGCTGCGGGTGGTACCCCACGCGCGATCTTCTCTAACCCACACCGTAGACGCCGAACCGGGACGACACGGTCGGTTCGCGGGCGGCGGCGGAGAGTGCCAGGATGGGGCGGTGATCCTGGTGGGCACGTCGGGCTGGCAGTACCGGGACTGGCGGGGCCGCTTCTACCCGCAGGAGCTGCCACAGCGACTGTGGTTGGAGCACTTCGCGGCGGGCTTCGCCACCGTCGAGGTCAACAACGCGTTCTACCGGCTGCCGGAGCGCGGGACGTTCGCGGCGTGGCGGGAACGCACCCCGGCGGACTTCTGCGTGGCGGTCAAGATGAGCCGCTACCTCACCCACATCAAGCGTCTGCGGGAGCCGGCCGAGCCGGTGGCCCGGTTCCTCGGCCGGGCCACCGCCCTCGGTGACCGGCTCGGCCCGGTGCTGCTGCAACTGCCACCGAACCTGCGGGCGGACGTCGACGCGCTCGACACGACACTTCGGCTGTTCCCGCAGGAGGTGCGGGTGGCGGTCGAGCCCCGGCACCCGTCGTGGTGGACCGACGCCACCCGGGCCGTCCTGGAACGGCGGCGGGCGGCGCTGGTCTGGGCGGATCGCCTCGGTCGGCCGGTGGCGCCGCGCTGGCGGACCACCGACTTCGGCTACCTGCGGCTGCACGAGGGGCGGGCCCGGCCGTGGCCGCACTACGGGCGTACCGCGCTCGGCTCGTGGGTCCGTCGGCTCACCGACGCGTTCGACGCGGACGAGCCGGCGTACGTCTATTTCAACAACGACCCCGGCGGCGCGGCGGTCACCGACGCCGTCGCGTTCGCGGCGCTGGCCTGCGGGGCCGGCCACCCGGTGTCCCGGGTGCCGTCCCCGCCGGACAGCGCCACTCGGTAGGCCGGCCTCAGGGCAGCATCATGGCGAGGTCCTTGGGCATGGTGTCCTTCACGTCCTGCCACTCGCCCTGGGTGACGTGCCGACGCAGGGTGTCCAGCACCACCTGCGTCACCCGCTCCGCGCCGCCCTCGGCGTCGTACGGGAAGCCCTGGCGGACCTCGTACAGGAAGTCGTCGCGGTTGAGCTTGATCGGCACGTCGGACGGGTTCCAGCCGTCGAAGTAGATCCCGCGGACCAGCACGGGCAACTGCTGGGCGAACTCGACGCTCTCGTTGACCGCCAACCGGTCCCGCAGCAGGTGCAGCACCGTGCGCAGCGCCGCGTACGACTGGTTGCGCCGCTCCTTCGGCCACCCGTAGGCGTCCTCGATGTCCTTGAGGATCAGGTTGGTCTTGTCCAGCGAACTCTCGAACGCGGAGATCATCGAGTCAGGCATCGGTCGACCCCCGATCCGTGGCCTCCCAGCGTCGCTCGTCCGTACGTCGCGGCGGTCCCACCGGACCGCGCCGGGCGCGTACCGGACTGCCCTGCGGGGCACGTCGGGCGTTGTCCGCCGCGCCGACCACGTGCAGGACGGCTCCGCGCCGTCGATCCGTCACCAGTCGAACCGTCATCCCCCGTCACCTCCGTGTCGTCTCCGGCCGTCGGGCGGCCGTACCCGCCGTGCCCACCCTGCCCGGCGACCGGGTGAGCCGGCCCCACCCGGATCGGGTGAGAGGCGCGCGGGTCGTCACGGCCGCAGACGCGAGGGTCAGACCAGGCTGTCGGGTACGCGATCAGGTGCCTTCGGGTAGTGCTCCTCGTCGGGTGCACCGAACTTGAGCCGTAGGTCGCGGATCACCTGCGCACGGGCATCTGCCCAGCGGCCGACCTCTCGCTCAGTGGATGAGGCCGACGCCGCGCCGTAATCGCTTAGGCGGATTCCCCGACCACGTCGTGGGAATTCACGATTGGCCTGAACAGGCACCCGGTCTACCGTGCCTCAGTGACCAGCCCTCCGGACGCGGCGCGGATGCGCCTCCGCTTACGCGTTCACCACGTGTCCCGTAGCACCCAGCTACGGCGGGTGATCACGATGGCGGCTCCACTTCGCAACACCCACATCACCAATGTGCTGTGGCAGCACACCGGCGCTCTTATCAGCTCCCGCGCGGATCTACTTCGCCTCGGGGCGCTGTTCCGGCTGGCGGCGGTCAGCCCACACAGTGCGGTGTTTCTGCCGTTGCGGATGAACGAACCCAGCGATACCGCCGCGTCCTGGCGTGACAGCCAGGGATTGGCCGACCTCCTCATCGTGCGCCGCGATGTGCCGCTACGACCGTCGGCCTGGCCGACGATCCGTGCGACGCTACGCCGTGGCCCCGGGGCCCCCGCGACAATGTCGGCACCGGCTCCGCGCTCGCCGGTCGGCCGGACATACAACCCGGCGCTGCAGGCATTGTTCGTAGCCGAACATGCCCACACGCTGGTGATGTCAGGCACCTCCACCGCCCTGCACGAGGCCGGTGACGAGCTGACGTGGTGCGGCAACGAGGTCGCCACCAACGAGGACATTCACCGATATGGGGGGCCCACCGGGCTCAGCCAGTTCAACGGACCAGACCGCCGCTCCGGACGACGCGACGGCAGCTGGGAATGCATGGTCCTCGCCGAGGACCCGATCTTCCACCGGTCTCGCTGGCTGCGAATCACGTCCGAACCGAACACGCCTTAGCCGTCGCCCTTCCAGGGCGGGCCGCTGCCGCACCCGAAGCCATCGGCACTATCCGGCCCACACCACTCCCGATCCCGCCGCCCTCTCCGCGTTCAACCGCCCAGGAGGGCCTGCAACTGCTGGCCGTTCTGTTGCGCGTAGTCGCGGTAGCAGTTGTTCATGAGGACGTGGGTCTGGCCGGCGGAGTCGGCAAGCTCGCGCAGCTTCGGTGCCCAGTCCTTCAGCTCCCGCTTGGAGTAGTGGTAGCCGAACTTCTCGTGGATGTCCTTGCTGGTCCACTTGTCACTGTGGCCGTGAAAGCGCATCACGGCCAGGTCACCGGTGGCGGCCAGGACCGGGGGCACCGAGGAGCGGTGACCCTGCGGCATGTCCACGCAGACGTACGACAGGTCGTGCTCGCGCAGGAACGTCAGCGTCTCGTCGGCGTTGTCGCCGTCGAACCAGGACGCGTGTCGGAACTCGTAGACCGGACGCAACGGCGCGCAGCGCTTCGCCACCTCCAGCAGGTACTGCTTGTTGGCCCGCTTGATGGTGAACCAGGGCGGGAACTGGAACAGCAGCGCGCCCAGCTTGCCCGCCGCCACGAGCGGGTCCAGCGCGGAGAGGAAGCGCGTCCACACCTCCTCGTAGGCCTGCGCGGGCAGGTCGTCGGGGTAGACGTTCTTCTTGTCCGTCTCCGGCCGCAGGTCCTTGTAGAGCGCGCTGACCTTCGTGGGGTGGCCGGTCAGCAGGCTGAACGCCTTGATGTTGAAGGTGAACCCGGCCGGCGTGCGGTCGACCCACAGTCGCGCGGTCGACTCGGCCGGCGGCGAGTAGTAGGTCGCGTCCACCTCGACCAGCGGGAACTGCCGGGCGTAGTACGCGAGGCGTTTCTCGGGGTTGTCCGCGGTCTGCGGATACCAGCCCGAGTCGAGCAGCGTGCGGTCGGTCCAGGACGCGGTGCCCACCAGGATGTCACCCATGAGTGGAGTCCATCGTGTCGCGGACCGACCGGCAACCGCTGCTTCTCGCTCAGGCCGCCCGCCGTTCGCGGGTCTGCTTGCAGGTGACACAGGTGGTGGCGGCCGGGAAGATCTCCAGCCGCTCGACCGGGATGGCCGCCTTGCAGCCCTCGCACCAGCCGTACGTGCCCTCGGCGAGGCGGCCCAGGGCGTGCTCGTACTGGGCGCGTCGGTCGAGGATCGTCCGCAGCAGGGACTGGGCGGTATCCCGCTCGGCCGTCTTGGTGCCGCTGTCGGCCTGGTCGTCGCCGGCGGTGTCGCCGACCTCCACCAGCCGCAGCACCTGGCTCTGCAGGACGGCCTGGTCGTACTCGGCGGTCAACTCGTCGTAGCGCGCCTGTAGGGACTGCCGGATCTGGTCGATCTCCGTCTGGGAGCGGCCGGTGTCGACCGTGTCGTGGACGAGCATCGCTGCCTGCCTTTCCTGGCCTGTGGTTCACGTGAACCGGGTCCGGCGGCGTGGAGCCCCGGTAGCGGTCGCATGCGGTACGCGGGCGATCACCCGCGCTCTGTGAGCCGGGCGAGTACCCGCCGGAAGCGGCCCGCAAACGAGCCAATTTCAGCCCGCGTCGGTGGCCTCGACGAGCGCGGGATGGCGGGGGTCGTCGGCGCGTACGACCACGTCGGCGAAGCTGGCGGGAACCACCTCGTCGGCGTAGCGGTCGAAGGCCGGCAGGGTCCACCCCCGGTCGGGATCGGTGCGGCGGCGCAGCGCCGCCGTGGACACCTGAAGGTGGACGGTCACGTCGAACGGCAGCGCGCCGCCGAGCAGGAGCGCGCCGCTGACCAGCACCACGCCGCCCGGCGGCAGGTCGAGGTACGCGGCACGGCTGGCCCGGTCGGCGACCGGGTCCCACAGCGACGGCAGCACCCTCCCGTCGCCGCCGGGACCGGCCGGGTCGAGCACCTCACGGCGCAGGCCGGCCTCGTCGAGCCAACCCTCGTAGTAGGCGTCCGGGTTGGTGCGGCCGAGTTCGAAGCGCAGCGACGCGGGTCGGAGGAAGTCGTCGGCGCGTACGTGCAGGACCGGACGGCCCCGGGCGCGCAGCGGGTCGACCAGCGCGGCGGCCAGTTCGTCCGGGCCGGCGGCGGGAGCGCCGTCGACGGCGACGCGCAGCCGGGCGGGCTCGACGGTGGCCGAGGCGTCGGCGAGGCGGCCGGTCAGTTCGGCGACGAGCAGGTCGGGCGAGATGGGACGGATGCGCACCGGTCCATCCTGCCCCGCCGGGAACCAGCGGGCGCTGGTGGCGGTCAGCCGGTGCGGTCGACGGTGACGCGCGCGTCGTCGGCCAACCGGTAGCCCACGCCGTAGACGGTGGTGACCAGCGGCACGTCGACGCCGACCTTGCCGCGCAGCCGGCGCACGTGCACGTCGACGGTGCGCACCCCGGCGTGCTCGTAGCCCCACACGGCGTTGAGCAGTTGCAGCCGGGTGAAGACGCGACGGGGGTGGGCGACCAGGTGCAGCAGCAGGTCGAACTCCAACCGGGTCAGGGGCAGCGGCTCGTCGTCGCGCAGCACCGACCGGGACGACGCGAGGATGTGCAGGGAGGGGATCGTCGGGGTGAGCGCGCGCACGGGTGACCGGTTGGCCGGCACACCGTCGGCGCGGCGCTCGGCCGGCACGGAGGTGGTCACCACGCCTTCGCCCCGTTCGAGCAGCTCACGCGCGGCTTCGAGCAGCCGCTGGGCCGGCGGCGTCAGCGACTCCTCGCAGGTCAGCGGGATGGACAGCGTCACGGTGAGCACGGGCGCGGCGGTGTTCGCCGGGCGGCGTTGACCGCCGGGAGGTCGACCGGGCACCGCAGGTTGGGACGTATGCCATCCGGCGCGCGACGAGGCGGGGCTGACCGACATGGTCCTCCTTGGGCTGGTCCGGGTATCTCCCCACGGCCCGGGACGCCGCTTCATCGATGCTTCCCGGCGTCCGGGTGAGGGTCAAGAGGCGGCCGCGTTGCATGAATGTGACAATTGACGGACGCATCGGAGCCGGACGCTCGCTCTGCGTACGAAGTCAGATGATTACAGCAGAGCCGCCCCGATGCCCCGTTACGGGGGTCCCCGTCCTGTTCAGCATGCGGATGCCGCCGCCGTCCCGGCCCGGCCACCCGGCCCGTTCAGCGGGTGTGGTCCACGCTGATCCGCGCCTCGTCGCCGAGGCGGTAACCCACTCCGTAGACGGTGGTGACGACCTCCGCGCCGGCGAGCTTGGCGCGCAGCCGCCGCACGTGCACGTCCACGGTCCGGGCCACCGCGTGCTCGTAGCCCCAGACGTTCGACAGCAGCTGGAGGCGGGTGAAGACCCGGTGCGGACGCTCGGCGAGAAAGAGCAGCAGGTCGTACTCGATGCGGGTGAGGGCGACCACCCGGTCGCCGTGACGGACGGTCCGTGAGCCGGCCAGGATGTGAACGTCGGCGGCGTCGGTGACCACGGACGTCGCGACGGCAGCGGGCCGCGGCAGCGGTCGCGGCGTCTGCGGTACGTCGTCGGCGGGGCCGAGTCGGTCGTCGCCGGCCTCGGCCAGCTCGCCGAGCAGCTGCACCAGTCGGGCCAGCCGGGGGCTCATCGGCCCGGGGGCCAGGTCGAGGGTGACGGTCAGGGTGGGTCCGGTGCGCGGACGGCCGACGGCCCGTCCCGGGTGGCCCGGCGAGTAGGGACGGGTGGGGATCGCGACGACGGACATCGTGCCTCCTGATGGCGGTACGCCCGCCACGCCCGGTGCGGCGTGGGGGTCAGCGGCGCGCCCAGCCGGCGGTGACCGGGGGCGCGAGGGGGGTTGCGCGGTGCAGGGGGGTCGGGCCGAGCGCCGGCAGACCGGCGATGCGCCAGGCGGCGAACCCGCCGTCGACGTCGGTGGCCCGGTGCAGGCCGATGTCCTGCAACGCGGCGGCGGCCAGTGACGAGGTGTAACCCTCCTGGCAGAGGATCACCACCGGCACGTCGTAGTCGACGGCCTCGGGCAGCCGGGCCGGGCAGCGCGGGTCGAAACGCCACTCGAGCACGTTGCGCTCGACCGTGAGCGCGCCGGGCACGACACCGTGCGCGGCGCGTTGGGCCGCCGGCCGGATGTCGACCAGCAGCGCCCCGGCCCGGTAGGCGAGGTGCGCCCGCTCCGGGTCCAGCCGGTCGAGCCGGGCACGGGCGGCGGCCAGGATCTCGTCGATGCCCCGGGAGCCCGGCGGGGGCACGGGCACCGGACACTGCTCGGCGGTGAGCTGCATTATCGGTTCCTTCCGGATACGAGAGGGTCGGGTCGATTCACCAGGACCGGCCGGCCTCGGCGACCTCGGCGGCGCGCAGCCGACCGTCGTGCAGGTCGTAGCGGGTCATCCGGCGCAGCGCCGGCCGGTAGACGTGCACGCTGACCGCGGGGTCCGCGCCGCGGTTGGTGACCTGGTGGACGTGGCGGGCGCCGAATCGACGGCCGGTGCCGGCGGGCAGCACACGGGGCAGCAGTCGTCCCCGGCTGACCGTCTGCTCGGTGAGGGCGCCGGCCACCACCCGGAACGCGCCGGCAGAGCCGCCGTGGTCGTGCAGGTCGGTGCCCTGGCCGGGCAGCCAACTCAGCGCCCACACCTCGTGGTCGTCGGCGGTGGCGAGCCGGGCGTACCAGCGTTCGCCGGGATCGAAGCGCAGCGCCACCGGCCAGCCGGCCGGGTCGGCCCAGCGGGCGGCGACGGCGAGCAGGTCGGTGGCCGGGCGGTCGTGGGTCATCGGTGGTTCCTCGCGGGTCGGTGCGTGGGGTGCCCCCGTACTCTAGCCGGCAAAGCCTATAGGTTTAGTAGGTAATTCCAGATGCCGGGATGCCCCGGTGCGGATGCGGAGTCCACCGCCGCGCCCTAGCCTGGACCGGTGACCGACGACCTCGACGCCGAGACCCTGGCGTTCGCGCACCGGATGTTCGACCTGGCCCGCGCGGGCGCCACCGAGGAACTGGCCGCCCAGGTCGACGCCGGCCTGCCGGTCAACCTCACCAACGACAAGGGCGACACCCTGCTGATCCTGGCCGCCTACCACTCCCACCCCGACACGGTGGCCGCCCTGCTGGCCCGGGGCGCGGACCACACGCGCACCAACGATCGAGGTCAGAGCGCCCTGGCCGCCGCGGTCTTTCGCAGCAGCGCCGACGGGGTCCGCGCGCTCCTCGCGGCCGGGGCCGACCCGGCGTACGGCAATCCCTCCGCCCTGGAGACCGCGCAGTTCTTCGACCTGCCGGAGATGGTGCGGCTGCTACAGGCCGACTGACGGTATACAGAGGCGGTGGAAGATCCGCTGCCCGAACAGATGCGCGCCGCCGGCAACGCACTGCTGACCGCGCTCGACCCCGCGACCCGCGTCGACGCGACGTACCCGTTCGACGACGAGCCGGCCCGACGCTGGCTGGAGTACCGGCCACGCCCGCGCCCCGGCGTCTGCCTCGCCGCGCTGGACATCGCCGGGCGCAAGGCCGCGCACCGACTCCTGGCCACCGCCCTCAGCCCATCGGCGTACGCCCAGGCCATGGCGATCATCGCCCTCGAAGAGGTCCTGGACCGGGCCGAAGGGTGGCGTCGCGGCCGGCACAGCGGCGACTACTGGATCGCCGTGTTCGGCGACCCGACGCGCGACGACCGCTGGGCATGGCGGATCGAAGGGCACCACCTGTCGGTGACCATGACCGTGGTGGACGACGAGGTCTCCCCCGCGCCGATCTTCTTCGGCGCCAACCCGGCCGCGGTGCGCTACGCCGGAAGGCCCGTCTCCCGACCGCTCGGCGTCGAGGAGGACCTGGGCCGCGCCCTGCTCGACGCCCTGGGCCCCGCCGGACGGGCCGCCGCGATCATCGCCGACGACGCGCCGACGGACATCATCAGCGCGACCCGCCCCCGCGTCGACGGGCCACTGGAACCCCTCGGCGTACCGGCCGACCGGCTCGGCCCCACCGGCCGGGCGCTGCTCGACCAGGTCGTCGCGCTCTACCTGGACCGGCTACCTCCCGAACTGGCCGTACGCGAGGCAACCCGCCTGGCCGGCGGTCCACTGCACTTCGCCTGGGCCGGGCCGACCAACCCCGGGCAGCGCCACTACTACCGGGTGCAGGGCGACGACCTGCTGATCGAGTACGACAACACGAGCGACGACGGCAACCACGCGCACACCGTTCTCCGCCGCCCCGCCAGCGACTTCGGCGCCGACCTCCTAGCCACCCACCACAAAACCCACCCCCACTAACTGTCCACCTCTTCTCCCCCGTCCCCGCCCCGCCCCGCCCGCGCTCTCGCCCCGCCCCGCCCCGCCCCCGTCGATCTTGCGGTTTCTGTGGTGGGCCTGTCTCGCTAAAGGTGTTTCCGGCGATCTTGGTTAGTAAGTTTCAGCGGCTGGGAAGCGGTCGCTGAAGGTGATGGCAAAGGCGTTCAGGGCGGGTTTCCAGCGCATCGTCCATCGGGTTCGGCCTGCCCCGGTGGGGTCCAGGGATCGGGTTACCAGGTACAGACACTTCAACGCGGCCTGCTCGTTGGGGAAGTGGCCGCGGGCTTTGACGGCCCGCCGGTAGCGGGCGTTGAGCGACTCGATCGCGTTGGTCGAGCAGATCACCCGCCGGATTTCGACGTCGTAGTCGAGGAACGGGATGAACTCTGCCCAGGCGTTGTCCCACAACCGGATCACCGCCGGATACCGGCTGCCCCACTTCTCGGCCAAGTCATCGAACGCCGCCCGGGCCGCCTGGGCGTTCACGGCGGTGTAGATCGGCTTGATGTCGTGCTTGAGCGCGTCCCAGTACTTGCGGGAGGTGAGCCGGAACGTGTTGCGGATCAGATGGATGATGCACGTCTGCACGATCGTGCGGGGCCACACGTTCGTCACCACCTCAGGCAGCCCTTTGAGGCCGTCGCAGACGAGGAAGAACACGTCCTTCACACCGCGGTTGCGCAGGTCGGTCAGCACGCTCATCCAGAACTTCGCGCCCTCACCACCGGTGCCGGCCCACAACCCGAGGATGTCCTTCTCACCGTCGAGCGTGACGCCGATCGCGGCATAGAACGGCCGGTTCGCGACCTGCCCATCGCGGACCTTGACCACGATCGCGTCGATGAACACCGCCGCGTAAATCTCATCCAACGGGCGGTGCGACCAGTCGGTCATCTCCTCGATCACCTTGTCGGTGATCCGCGAGATCGTCTCCTTGGACACCGAGGCGCCATAGATCTCCGCGAAATGCGCCGAGATCTCCCCAGTCGTGAGCCCTTTGGCATACAACGACAACACGACCTCGTCGACTCCGGAGAGCCGGCGCTGCCGCTTGCGGACGATCTGCGGCTCGAACGTGCCGGCCCGGTCCCGGGGCACGTCGATCTGCACCGGACCGGTGCTGTCGGTCAGCACCGTCTTCGCCCTGGTGCCGTTACGGACGTTGCCCGACCCGGCACCGACCTGATCGTGTTTCTCATAGCCGAGGTGCTCGGTCATCTCCTCGTTCAACGCGGTCTCCAGGACCGTCTTGGTCAACTGCTTGAGCAGCCCGTCCGGGCCGGTCAACGACAGCCCCTGTTCCTTCGCGGCCCGAACCAGCTCAGCGGCCGCCTTCGCCTCCGCCGACGGCTCGGGCCGCTTCCTACGTCCGGTCTGGTCGTTCAGTGTCGCGGTCATCACGGCACCCTCCTCACCAGGCACAACGCCCGGCAGGTCAGGCCGGAAACACCGTTAGATCCACAGACCCTCTGTGGTGACTAAAGGTGTCGATGGGGCATAACGCCAACAGCAAGTGCAAGATCGGCGGGAGAGCGGGGCCGGGAGGGCGAGGGCGGGTGCGGGAAGGGGCGGGCGGGGCGCGGGCGGGGCGGGGGGTGGTTAGGGGTGGGTTGCTTCTAGGAGGAAGCGTTGGGCGTGGGCTACGAAGGGGCCGTGTTCGGTGATGCGGCGGTGTAGGGCTAGCAGGGCGGGGCGGTGGCGGTCCACGGTGAACCCGGGAACTGTCCAGACCACCTTGCGCAGGAACCAAACCACCGCGCCGATGTCGTGGAACGTCGCGCGGAGCGTGGCCCGGCGCAGGTCGACCACCGTCAGGCCGGCGGCCTCGGCGGCGGCGACCGCGTCCTCGGGGTGCCGGCTGTCCGGCGGGGGCAGTGGGCCGAGGATCGCCTCGCTCAGCTCCCGCATGGTGCCTGGCCCGATCTGCTGCGACAGGTACGTCCCGCCGGGGCGCAGCACCCGGGCCGTCTCCGCCCAGTCGGTGCGTACCGGGTGCCGGCTCACCACCAGGTCGAAGGCGTCGTCCCGGAACGGCAGCGCCGAGTCGGGCGCGACGGCCACCACCGTCGCGCCGAGCGGGCCCAGGTTCCGCCGTGCCACCAGAATGTTCGGCGGCCACGCCTCGGTGGCCACCAGCACCTTCGGCGATCGCGGCACCTCCGCCAACACCTCACCGCCGCCGGTGTCCACGTCCAGCGCGGCGTGGGCGCGGCCCATCCGCTCGGCGACGAGCCGGGCGTAGCCCCAGGGTGGGCGTTCCTCGGTGGCCCGGCCGGCCAGCCAGTCGAACCCCCAGCCGTCGACGGGCGCGACGGCGGCCTCCGCGATCAGCTCCTCGGCGGTACGCGCGTCAGTCACGGCGCTCAGCCTCGCCGGCCCGCCACCCGAGCGGCAATCCATTTACCCAGCGCTTGATCGACTCGCGTTCCTGGAAGCCGTCCTGTCACCGAGCCTCCGACGCCCCGAGATCCAGGAAGCCGAGTCGATCACGCGAACCGAACCGGAGACGGCGACGCGGCACAGCCCCCATCACGGGCGGGGGCGGACGACTTCGACGGTGCCACCGGCGAGGGTGTCCAGGCTGCCGGTCTCGACGCGACCCCCGTCGAACTGGCGCATCAGCCGCGCGCCCAGGTACACGCCGACGCCGCCGGCCGCCAGCGCCACCAGTTCGGTGCACAGGATCGCGGCCGTCGCGCCACGATCCGGCGAGTGGGCGCGGACCAGGCTGGTGATCAGGAACAGACCCGCCATGGCCGCGTTCACCAGGTTGAAGGCGATGGCGGTACGGCGGGTGCCGTCGACCGGCACGTCCCACAGGTCGACCATGCCCGCGATCGCCGTCATGGCGGCGGCGAACAGGGCGGCGACGCCGGTCCAGTAGCCGACCTCGCCGAGGAAGACGGGCCCGCCGACGACGTCGGTGAGGTCGAAGACCGTGGCGCTGACGAAGAGCCCGAGCGGGAACGTCACCAACATCGGTTGGATGGGGTGCCCCTGCACCCGCAGCCGGCTCTGCATCGGTCCTCCCCAGGGTCAGGCGCAGTCCATCGGTACCAGACTGCTACCCGAGCGTCCGAGAGGTGAAACGACGCCGCCCGACTCGCCGGGGACCGGGAGAACGGGCATCCACCCGTGCCGGTCGACGGTCAGCTCTCGCGGGGGCGGGAGACCGTCCGGACGAGGCGTTCGGCCACCTCGCGCAGCGGTATGTCCAGCGACGTGGCGGCGGTACGCAGCACGTCCAGGGCCTCGGCAGCCGGGCACCCCCGCTGCGTCATGATCACCCCGATGGCCTGCCCGACGACGCCCTCGTGCAGGAGCGAGGCGTCCCGCTCACCGGTGAGCGCCTGCTGGCGGCCCCGGTCCCGGACGGCGGCCAGCAACAGACCGGCGTGTTCGGCGAGCAGCATCGCGGTGAGTTGGTGCTGTGGGGTGAGCACGTCGGGCGCGGCGGCGTAGAGATTGATCGCCCCGATCACCTGGTCGTCGATGTCCACCGGCGCGGAGATCACCCCCTGGACCCCGAGGTCACGGGCGCGCGGCGTCCAGGCCGGCCACCGAGGCTCGCCGGCCAGGTCGACCGCGAGGATCATCTCGCGGCGCCGGATCGCGCTCATGGCCGGCGTGTCGGGCCCGTGACGCAGGTCGTCAAGGCCGGCCATCCGGTCGTCGGAGGCGGCGACACCGGCCGGCTCGCCGGCGCGCAGCGCGGTGAAGCCGCACCAGCGCACCCCGGCCACCGCGTCCCGGGTGACCCGGACCAGCGCCAGCAGCGCCTCATCGAAATCGGTCAGGCCGATCAGGCCGGCGGTCAGCTCCCGCAGCAGCGCGGCCGTCTCCAGCACGCCCAGTCGTTCGACCACCGGTTCCTGCGTGTCCAGGTTCACCGTCGCACTGCCCTCGTGTGCCCTCGCGCGCATCCGGACGTCATCGTCACGTGTGCCATCGTCTGCTCTCTTCCGCCTTGGCCGACCCGCCCTACTACCCTCGCAAACCGGGATCGAAACGGCGCAGGTAGGGGCCTCTGCCCTACCCGGAGGTACGGCAGAGGCCCCGCGAGTCAGGTCAGCGCGACGCGCCGCTGAGCCGCCGCCCGATCGAGGCGATCAGCCGGTCGAGCTCGGAGCCGAACGGGTTGTCGTGCACCAGGTACGTCCAGGTGGCGGTCGGCCGGACCAGCGTGCCGTCGTCGGGCGTCCAGTCCTCATCGAATTCGGTCTCGTTGAACGTGGCGATGGTGCGCGCCTCGATCTCCGGGACGAGGTTGTTGAACGCCGGCACCGCCGCCCGGTGGAACTCGTCAAGCGGGTCGAGCCGGCCCAGGGCACGCAGGTGTACGCCCTCGCGGACCTCGGACAGCTCGGCCAGGTGCGCGGCCCAGAGCCGGTCCAGGTGGAACAGGGCGATCGACCGGGCCGCCCGGGCGAGCAGGTCCTCGTCCATCTCGCCGGCCTTCTCGGGCTCCTTGTCCAGCAGCATCAGCGCGGCCACGTCGCTGGTCAGCAGGCGCTCGCGGCGGGCGGCCAGGGCCTTGCGCTGCTGCTCGATCACCACGCTGTAGCGCCAGGTGTTGCGGTGGATCTCGTGGTTGACGCCCTCGGCGACCCGCTGGGCGTGCTCCACCGCGTAGTCGACCTGCTCGTCGGTGACCAGGCCGTCCGCGTTCATCCGCGGCGAGGGGGGCACCGCGTCGGCGGCGTGCCGGACGACCAGGTCGTCCTCCAGGCTGACGAAGAAGACCGAGCCACCGGGGTCGCCCTGCCGGCCGGCGCGGCCCCGCAACTGGTCGTCGACGCGGCGGCTGTCGTGCCGGCCGCTGCCGATCACGTAGAGGCCGCCCAGCTCGGCCACCCGGTCCCGGTCGGCCTGGTCGCTGCCGCCGAGGCGGATGTCGACGCCCCGGCCGGCCATCTGGGTGGAGACCGTCACCGCGCCGTACGCGCCGGCCTCGGCGATGATCGCCGCTTCCTCGTCGTCGTTCTTGGCGTTCAGCACCACGCAGGACACGCCGGCCGCGTTGAGCCCGGCGGCGAGCGCCTCGGACTCCTTGACGTCCAGGGTGCCGACGAGCACCGGCCGCCCGGCGTCGTGGCAGCGACGGATCTCGTCGATCAGCGCCTCGTCCTTCTCGGCGCGGGTGGCGTAGATCCGGTCCGGCTCGTCCTCGCGGACGCACGGCGTGTTCGGCGGGATCACCGCCACCTCGAGGTCGAAGAACTCCCGCAACTGGTCGCCGACCAGCACCGCGGTGGCGGTCATGCCGCACACCTTCGGGTAGAGCGCGATGAACGCCTGTACGGCGATGGTGCCGAGCACCTCGCCCTCGGCGGTGGCGTCCAGCCCTTCCTTGGCCTCGACCGCCGCCTGGAGCCCGTCGGGCCAGCGGCGGCGCTGGGCCACCCGGCCGCGCATCTCGTCGATCAGCTCGACCGAGCCGTCCCGGACGATGTAATCCACGTCACGGTGCAGCAGGGTCTGGGCGTGCAGCGCCACGTGGACCGCGGAGAGCTGCTCGACGTGCTCCTCGTCGTACAGGTCGATGCCGAGCTTGGCCTCGACGGCGGCCAGGCCGGCGGAGGTGAACGCCACGCTGCGCCCGTCCTCGGCGATCGTGTAGTGCCGGCCCTTGCGCAGGCCGCGCACCAGCGCGGCGGCGGCGTGCACCGGGTCCTGCTCGCCCGGCACCGCGCCGGCGAGCACCATCGGCACCCGGGCCTCGTCGATCATGATCGAGTCGGCCTCGTCGATGATCGCCGTGGTCAGCACCGGCTGCACGCGGTCTTCGACGTCGGTGACGAGCTGGTCGCGCAGGTAGTCGAAGCCCGCCTCGCTCACCGAGATGTAGGTGACGTCGCAGGAGTACGCGTCACGCCGCTCCTGGGGCGTGGACGCCTCGTTGACCCAGCCGACGGTGAGCCCGAGCAGCCGGTAGACGGGCTCCATCCACTGGGCGTCACGGCGGGCCAGATAGTCGTTGACGGTGAGCACGTGCACCGGCCCGTTGCCCAGCCGGACGTGCCCGTACGCGGCGATGGTGGCGGTCAGCGTCTTGCCCTCACCGGTGGCCATCTCGGCGACCTTGCCGGAGAGCAGCGCCATCGCGCCGAGCAGCTGCACGTCGTACGGTCGCTGGTCGAGGCCCCGGCGGGCGGCCTCGCGGCCGACCGCGCAGATCTCCTCGTAGCCGACGGCGGTGCCGGCGGCCTCGGTCAACTCGGCGTCGTCGAGCGCGGCGAGGTCGTCCTCGCGCGCCGCGATCGCCGGCAGCAGCTTCTCCAGCGGAGCAAGATCCACGGTTGATCCCGGGCGCTGGAGGAAACGCCGGAACTTGCTCTTGAACCGTTGCGACACACCCATGAGCGGCAACGGTACGCGATTCTGAGCGACACGGGCGGCCCGGCCGCCCGGCAAGTTGACCCGATCAGGCGACCAGCAGTTGGTGGGTGGCCAACTCCCGGTAGAGCGGGTCGGTGGCGGTCAGCTCGGCGTGGGTGCCCACGGCCACTACCCGGCCGCCGTCGAGCACGACGATCTGGTCGGCGTCCACCACGGTGGCGAGCCGGTGCGCCACGATCAACAGCGTGCGGCGCACGGCCACCGCGTCGATGGCGCGACGCAGCGCGGCCTCGTTGCGCGCGTCCAGGTTGCTGGTCGGCTCGTCGAGCAGCAACACCGGCGGGCCGGCCAGCAGGGCCCGCCCGATGGCCAGCCGTTGCCGCTCGCCCCCGGAGAGCAGCACCCCGCCCTCCCCCACCTGCACGTCGAGTCCCTGCGGGGTGCGCTGGGCCAGGTGGGCGAGGTTGACCTCGTCGAGGACCTCGCGCAGCCGGTCGTCCGTCGCGTCGGGGGCGGTGATCAGCAGGTTCTCGCGCAGCGTGCCGGCGAGGACCGGCGCCTCCTGCTCCACGTAGCCGAGCCGCGCCCGTAGCGCGTCGCGGGGCAGCTCGCGCACGTCGACGCCGTCCACCCGGACCGCGCCGGCGCTCACCTCGTAGAAGCGTTCGACCAGGGCCAGCAGCGTCGACTTGCCGGCACCCGACGGGCCGACCAGGGCGGTACGGGTGCCGGTCGGCACCGCGAAGCTGACGTCGTGCAGCACCGGCCCGGCGCCCGGGTAGCCGAAGCCGACCCGGTCGAACTCGATCATGGGTGCGGGCCGACGCGGGGTCGTCGTCGCGGTCGCGGCGATCGGCGTGTCCGCCGCGTCCTCCGTCGGCACGGCCAGGATCTCCTCGATCCGCTGCAACGCGCCCAGACCGGACTGCAACTGGGTGTAGGCGCGCAACACCTGACCCAGCGGCAACGCCAGGAGGAACAGGTACATGACGAAGGCGACCAGGTCGCCGACGGAGATCGCCCCGGCGGCGACCCGCGCTCCGCCGATGCCGAGCACCAGCAGGAACGCCCCCTGCACGGTGACCGAGCCGATCGGGCCGATCAGCGCCTGCACCCGGGCCACCCGCAGCCCCGCCCCGTACGCCTCGCGGGCGCTGCCGGCGACGGTGTCCGCCTCCCGTGCCTCGGCCCGGCTGGCCCGGATGGTCCGGGCCGCCGAGATGGCCCGCTCCACCGCCGAGGTCATTTCGCCGACCCGCTCCTGGGCGGCCCGCGCCAGCGCCCGGACCCGCCGGGCGAAGGTCGCCGCGAAGCCCAGCCCGAGACCCACCCCGAGCAGGGTGACACCGAACAGCAGCGGGTCGAGCAGCACCATCGCGGTGCCCGCCCCGACCACCATCACCGCCCCGGTGACCGTCTCGAACAGCCCGGAGGTGACCACCGCCCGCAGCAGGGTGGTGTCCGAGCCCACCCGGGAGAGCAGGTCGCCGGTACGCCGCTGGTCGTACTCGGCGATGGGCAGCCGCAGCAGGTGGGCCGCCAGCCGTCGCCGGGTGCCGAGCACCAGTCCTTCGGCGGTGCGTTGCAGCAGGTAGTCGCGCAGGCCGCCGATCGCCGCGCCGAGCACCACGAGCCCCACCAGCACCGCCACCAGCGACCAGACCGGGTGTTCGCGGCCGATCCGGTCGAGCACCGACCGGGTGAGCAGCGGCTGGGCCAGCGACGCCGCCGAACCGGCCAGCGACAGCACGCCCACCACGACGAGGGTGCCCCGGTGCTCGCGCAGGTACGGCAGCAGGGAGCGCAGGCCGACCGGTCGGTTCTCGGGCGGGCTGTCGACCGGCGGGGCCGTCGGGGTGCTCATGGGGCGAACGGTAGCCGGCCCCTTCACCCCGTGCCGGCGCCTCAGCCGGCCAGGACCACCTGGAGCTCCTGGCGGCGGCGCTCGGCCAGATCGGTGAGCAGGGTGGGCGCCTCGTCAAACGGGACCACCGCCGAGACCAGGTGCTTGCGCACGACGTCCCCGTACGCCCGCAGCAGGTCGACGGTCTCGGCGGAGAGCCGCTCCCGGTCCCAGGTGGGCGCGAGCCCGCGCGGTACCCGTCCGATCTGCGCGCAGCGCAGGGCCAGGCCGTTGTGGTGGAACTCCTCGCCGAGCCGGACCGCGTCCGCGCCGCCCTGGTAGAAGGCCAGGTCGATCACGGTGCCCTGCGGGCGCAACAACCGCAGCGCGAGGTGCAACGCCCACGCCTGCCCCCGGCACTGGAACACCACGTCGGCGCCCCGGTCGCCGGCGACGTGCGGCCACCGGGTCTTCAGCACCACGCCCGGGTCGTCCACCTCCGGGTCGAGCGACTCCAGGCCGAGCGCCTCGGCGACCTGACGTCGCTGCGGGGTCGGGTCGAGCACCACCACCGACGCGGCGCCGTGCCGGCGGGCCAGCAGGGCGGTCAGCAGACCCACCACGCCGGCGCCGACCACCGCGACCCGCCGACCGCGTACCCCGTCGCCGAGCGCACGGACCTGCGCGCCGTGCAGGTCGGCGGCGGCGTGCAGCAGACCGTTCGCGCAGATCGGGCCCATGTGCGCGACGTAGACGCCGAGCATCGGGTCCAGGTCGTCGGGCAGCGGCACGAACCGTTCGGCGACCGGGTCGGCCAGCCAGCCGGTGCGGTGCCCGTACGTCATCGCACCGACCGCGCCCACCGCGACCGCCGGGGTCGCGCTCTCCACCACCCGGCCCACCTGCATGTAACCCAGCCGGGTCACCGGGTACGGGGTGCTGGCCGCGCCGGGCTGGAAGAGCCCGAGGTCGGCGTTCCAGGTGACGTTCAGGTAGGGGTTCGTGCCCTTGACGTAGCTCAGCTCGGTACCGGCGGAGACGCCGCTGAACAGCGTCTCGACGCGGAACGTGCCGGGCCGCAGTGGCGCGGCCTCCTGCTCGACGATCTCCACCCGGCCGGGGGCGGTGACCGCGACGACCCGATCACGCATCGACGGTCACCCCGGTCGCCGGCACGACCGTCCCGACGGACGTGCCGAGCCGCACCGCCCGGCCGCTGCGGGCCGAGTCGGCCACCGCGAGGGCCAGCCGCTGCGTGTTCAGCGCCTCGGCGTACGGGACACGCACGTCGTCGCCCGCACCGCGGACCGCGTCGACGAACGCGCGGTCCACCGCCACCCGGGCGGCCTCCGGATCGGCCGGCACGTGCCGCTCGCCGTCGGCGTCACGGATCAGCAGACCGTCCTCGGTCAGCGACAGGGCCAGCCCGTCAGCGAGGATCTCCAGGCCGGCACGGTGCTTCCAGCCCAGCACGCAGGCGGCGCTGAGCGTGCCGACCGCGCCGGTGGCGAAGCGCAGCGTGGCGGTGGTCACCGAGTCGATGTCCGCGCCGTCCACGGGCGGTGGCGTGCCGTCGCCGTACGCGGTGACCTCGGTGACCTCGCCGGCCAGCACCCGGATCAGGTCCAGCACGTGGGCGGCCTGTTCGACGACCGGGCCGCCGGACCGGTCCCGCCGCGACCACCAGGCGACCGGCGGAACCTTGTCCAGCCAGGCGCCGCTGACCATCCGCACCGGACGGTCGGCGAGCAGCTCACGGGCCGTGTCGAGCACGCTCAGGTAACGCCAGTGGTGCCCGACGGCGGTCCGCAGTCCGCGCCGGGCGACGAGGTCGGCGATCCGCTCGGCGGTGCCCAGGTCGACGGCGACGGGCTTCTCCACGAACATCGGCACCCCGGCGTCGACGACCGCCTCCTCGACGGGGCCGTGCGCGAAGGGCGGCACACAGACGTACACCGCGTCGGGGCCGGCGGCCAGCAGTTCGGCCACGTCGGTGAAGGTCCGCGCGTCGTGCCGCGCGGCCAGCGCGACCGCCGCCTCCGAAACCACGTCGGTGACCCCGACGATCTCGACGTCCTCGAATCCGGACAGCACCCGCGCGTGACGCTGCGCCACTCCCCCGGCACCGACCAGACCCACCCGACAGCTGACCATTCGACAACCTCTTCCGAGAACGTTTCGGCCCCGCCGGGAGCAGTCCCCTGGCGTGTGCGCAATCAAACGTTCATCCCCCGGGAACGCGCCGATGCCACGTCGTGATCAAGCTGTTGCCCTGGAAACGGTTAGCGCGAGGCGGCAGGTGGGAAATAGAGCCCTGCTTGTTCCACGCACGAAAGAGGGGGTGCCCGTGCAGGAAACGACCGTGTCACCGGTAGTGGAGGCGTGGGCCACGTACCGGACCACGTCGGCGGCGGACTGGCCGGCACGCCGGTTGCTTCGTGCCAAGGGCGAGAGCCGGGTCAGCGTGGTGCTGCCGGCACGCAACGAGGAGGCGACGGTCGGCGCGATCGTGTCGACCATCCGGGAGCATCTGATGGACCGGGTCGCGCTCGTCGACGAGCTGATCGTGGTGGATTCACGGTCGACCGACCGCACCGCCCAGGTGGCCCGGGCCGCCGGCGCGGAGGTGGTCAGCCAGGACGCGATGACCCGCGGCCTGCCCCGGCTCACCGGAAAGGGCGACGCACTCTGGGCGGGGCTGGCCGCCGCCGAGGGTGACGTGGTGGCGTTCGTCGACGCCGACCTGCGGGAGTTCCGGCCGCACTTCGTCACCGGCCTGCTCGGGCCGCTGCTCACCGACCCGTCGGTGGACTTCGTGAAGGGCTTCTACCACCGTCCGCTCGTCGGGTCCGCCACGGTGGAACAGGACGGCGGCGGGCGGGTGACCGAGTTGATGGCCCGGCCGCTGCTCAACCTGTTCTGGCCCGAACTGGCCGGCTTCGTGCAGCCGCTCGCCGGTGAGTACGCCGGCCGCCGCGACGTGCTGGCCCGGGTACCGTTCGTCTCCGGGTACGGCGTCGAGACCGCCATGATGATCGACCTGCTGGACCTGGTCGGTCTGGACGCGCTGGCGCAGGTCGACCTCGGCGAACGCAAACACCGTCACCAGGACACGGCCGCGCTGGGCCGGATGTCCGCGCAGATCATGCTGACCGCGTGGTCCCGGCTGCAACGACGCGGTTGGGCGGCCCCCGGTCTGATGCCGGAGGCGTTGCTGACCCAGTTCCGCCGGGGCGGCTCCGACACCCTGCCCAACCTGGACCGGCAGGTCGTCGTCAGCGATGTGTCCATCGAGGAGCGTCCGCCGCTGGCCGAGTTGCGCCACCGGCTCCCCCGGCGACCGGTGGCGGCCGCGTGAGCGCCCCGGTTCGTCGGCCGACCACCGTCCGGGTAGGAAAGGACCGCCGATGAGCCTCACCGTGCTGATGAACGCCGGCCCGTGGCTGTCGGTGCCCCCACCCGGGTACGGGGGCATCGAGAACGTGATCGCAACCCTGGTGCCGGAGCTGCGGCGACTCGGCGTACGCGTGGTGCTCGCCTCGGTGGAGTCCAGTGGTCTGCCGGTGGACGAGAAGGTGTCGGTCTTTGCCGACGGGCAGTTCGGAGCGCTGCAACGGCCCTACAACCAGGTCTGTGGCATCGCGCAGGCGCACCTGGCCGGGGTGGTCCGCGAGCTGCACTCCCGCGACGACATCGACCTGGTGCACGACCACGTGGAGGCGGTCGGGCTGGCCACGCTCACCGCGATGGGACCGTCCGGGCCACCGGTGCTGCACACCCTGCACTGGGACCTGGCCAAGCACCCCGCGCTCTACGGCAGTCTGGACGGCGGCGACCGGGTCCGGGTCAACGGCGTCTCGGCGTCGCAGTTGGCCCGGGCGCCACTGGCGCTGCGGGAACACTCGGTGGGCCACGTGCACCTGTCCACGCCGCTGGCCGTGGACGCCGACCGTCGGCCCGGCCCGGCCAAGGGTGAGCACCTGCTCATCCTCGGTCGGATCAACCCCGGCAAGGGACAGGACGTGGGCGCACGGCTCGCGCGGCGGATCGGCGTACCGCTGGTGCTGGCCGGTCCGGTGGGGCCGTACCACCGCCCGGCGGACCTGGCGGCGGCCGGCGACGAGGCCCGACAGAACCCGGACGTGCGGTTCTTCCTCGACGAGGTGGCGCCGCACGTCGACGGCGACATGGTGCGCTGGCTCGGCACCGTGGCCGGGCAGGAGCGCGACGACCTGCTGGCCAGCGCCCGCGCGTCGCTGTTCCCGCTGCGCTGGGAGGAGCCGGGCGGCACGGCCGTGGTCGAGTCGTTGGCCCTGGGCACGCCCGTGGTGGCCACCGCCCGGGGCTGCCTGCCCGAGTTGATCGAGCACGGACGCACCGGCCTGCTCACCGACGAGGAGGACGAGCTGGCCGATCTGGTGCTGGCCGCTGACCTGCTCGACCCGGACGAGTGCCGCCGGGTCGCGGCCCGGCGGTTCACGCCCGCGGTGATGGCCCAGCGCTACGTCGAGCTGTACCAGCGGGTCCGCGAGCTGGCGACCGTGCCCCGCCTGCAACCGGTCTGAGCCGCCGGGGCGTTTGCCCCCGGTGGCGACGGGTAGGCGCACCCGTACGCCTGCCGCGCAGCGAGGGAGCCGGTGATGGTCGGACCGATGGCGCATTCCCGGGCGCGGGCCAACCCGGCCGACGGCAGGCCGCCGGTACGCCGCGCGGCGAACGCCGCGTCCGTGCTGTTCCTGCTGGTCGGTGTGCTCGGCTTCGTGCCGGGGATCACCAGCGGTACGGAGAACCTGCGCTTCGCCGGGCACACCTCGGGCGCGTTCCTGTTCGGCGCCTTCCAGGTGTCGGTACTGCACAACCTCGTACACCTGCTGTTCGGGGTGGTCGGCCTCGCGCTGGCGCGGACGGTCGGCGGCGCGCGGACCTTTCTGGTCGGCGGCGGTGCGGTCTACCTGGTGCTCTGGCTCTACGGGCTGGCGGTGGACCACGACACCGCCGCGAACGTCCTGCCGGTCAACGCCGCCGACGGTTGGCTGCATCTCGGCCTGGGCCTCGGCCTGATCGCGCTGGGTCTGCTGACCGCGCGGCCTCGGCGACCGTGAGCCGCGTCGCCCTGGCCGATCGCTGCGGTTTGGTGGCCCGGAACCCCGGGTAGTGGGCAGATCCCGACCGACCAGCGAATCGAGGGCGTCCCGATGGCCAGCCGGATCACCTGCGAGGTGCGCGACAGCGCACCGGTGGCGGTCGTCCAGCTCTCCGGCGCCCTGGACCTGGGCACCATGCGCTCGGTGCACCAGGCGCTGGACGGGGCGCTGGCCGCCCAGCCGGAGGCGCTGGTGGTCGACCTCGCCCGGGTGACCGTACGGGACCGGCTGGCGCTGTCGGTCTTCGCGGCGACGGCCCGGCGTGCCGAGGAGTGGCCGGCCGTGCCGGTGGTGCTCTGCGCCCCGCCGCCGGCCGCCGCCCGGTGGCTGTCCGAGTCGACGACGTGCCGGGTGGTCCCGGTCTCGCGGGACTGCGCGGAGGCGACGAGGGTGGCCGGCGCGCAGGGAGCGCTGCGGATCCGGGCCCGGTTGGAGCCGGTGGCGGAGGCCTGCCGGCGAGCCCGGGAGCTGGTCGGCGACGCGTGCGCCCGGTGGAACCTGCCCGACGCGGCCGGCCCGGCCGCGCTGGTGCTCACCGAGCTGGTCGGCAACGTGGTCCGGCACGTGGGCACCCCCATGCAGGTGACCGTGACGCTGCGTCGGCCGTACCTGCACCTGGCCGTGGTGGACGGCAGCCCGGCGGCGGCCCAACCCGCCGGCCTGGACCTGCGCGCCGAGGGTGGCCGCGGGCTGCTGCTGGTGCGCGAGCTGGCGCAGCGGTGGGGCAGCGTGCCGGCGGGTCAGGGCAAGGCCGTCTGGGCGATGCTGCCGGCGACCTGAGTCCCAGGGGGCACTTCGACCGGTACCGGCGATCTGACCGAATTCACCGCTTAAGCCTGGTTACATGGTGCGAGGGTCGGGTAGGCACGCCCGTCCTTTCTGCCGTCACGACGGGGTGAGCAGCCATGGCCAAGCGGGTAACCACGGAACCCGTTCGCGATCGGGGCCCGGCGATCCTGGCACCGGCCCGCTTCGGGGGCTTTCCCGGGGCGCTGCGGACGCCGGTCCCCGGCAACTCCCTGATCAAGTTCCTCGCCACCACCGACCACAAGCAGATCGGTGTGCTCTATCTGCTGACCTCCTTCGGGTTCTTCCTGGTCGCGGGCCTCCAGGCGATGGTGATGCGCGCCGAGCTGGCCCGGCCGGGCCTGCAGTTCCTCTCCTCCGAGCAGTACAACCAGCTCTTCACCTCGCACGGCGCGGTGATGCTGCTGCTGTTCGCCACGCCCGCCGCCTTCGGATTCGCCAACTTCATCGTGCCGATCCAGATCGGCGCGCCGGACGTGTCGTTCCCCCGGCTCAACGCGCTGGCGTACTGGCTGTACCTGTTCGGCGGCCTCATGGTGATCGGCGGTTTCATCACCCCGGGCGGCTCGGCGGACTTCGGCTGGACCGCGTACAGCCCGCTGAGCGACGTCGACCACAGCCCCGGCGTGGGCGCGAACATGTGGGTGCTCGGCCTGGTCGTCTCCGGCCTGGGCACCATCCTCGGCGCGGTCAATCTGATCACCACGATCCTGACCCTGCGCGCGCCCGGCATGACCATGTTCCGGATGCCGATCTTCACCTGGAACATGCTGTTCACCAGCCTGCTGGTGGTCCTGGTGTTCCCGCTGCTGGCCGCCGCGCTGCTGGCGCTCTCGGCCGACCGGCTGCTCAACGCGCACGTGTACGACCCGGCGACCGGCGGACCGATGCTCTGGCAGCATCTGTTCTGGTTCTTCGGCCATCCCGAGGTCTACATCATCGCGCTGCCGTTCTTCGGCATCATCACCGAGATCATCCCGGTGTTCTCCCGCAAGCCGATCTTCGGTTACACCGGCCTCGTGCTGGCGACCATCGCGATCACCGTGCTCTCCATGACCGTGTGGGCGCACCACATGTTCGCCACCGGGCAGGTGCTCCTCCCGTTCTTCAGCATCCTGAGCTACCTGATCGCGGTGCCCACCGGAGTGAAGTTCTTCAACTGGATCGGCACCATGTGGAAGGGGCAGCTCACCTTCGAGACGCCGATGCTGTTCGCCATCGGCTTCCTGGTGACCTTCCTGCTGGGCGGCCTCACCGGGGTGCTGCTGGCCAGCCCGCCGGCGGACTTCCACACCCACGACAGCTACTTCGTGGTGGCGCACTTCCACTACGTCGTGTTCGGCACGGTGGTCTTCGCGCTCTTCGGTGGCTACTACTTCTGGTGGCCGAAGATGACCGGGCGGCTGCTCGACGAGCGGCTCGGCAAGGCGCACTTCTGGACCATGTTCATCGGCTTCCACGGCACCTTCCTGGTGCACCACTGGCTGGGCGCCGAGGGCATGCCCCGCCGGTACGCCGATTACCTGCCCACCGACGGCTTCACCACGCTGAACACCATCTCCACCATCTTCGCGTTCATCCTCGGCCTGTCCACGCTCTTCTTCATCTACAACGCCTGGAAGTCCTGGCGCTACGGGGCGATGGTGACGGTGGACGACCCGTGGGGCTTCGGCAACTCGTTGGAGTGGGCGACCACCTGCCCGCCGCCGCTGCGCAACTTCGACAAGATGCCCCGCATCCGCTCCGAGCGCCCGGCGTTCGACCTGAAGTACGGCCCGCTCGTCGCCGACCTGGGCCGGGATCTGCCGCAGCGCACCACGAAGCCGCCCCAGCAGTTCGGCGACGAGATTCACCTCGAGCACCACGCGCCGGAGTCGCCCGCACCCGAGGGCGCGCACGGCGCGGCGGAAGCGGCCCGCTACCAGCCGGCACCGGAGTCCGGCGCCCGCCCGGTGGACGTACCCGAGCCCGAGGGCGTACGCCGGCCGAGCTTCGAGCAGAGCGACGCGCCGCAGGACGCACAGGACGCGCCGAAGCCGCACGAACGCTGGCGGCACCCGCACAGCGACGGCGAGAACCAGGACCGCTGAGATTCCGGTACGCCCGCAAGGGCCCGACACCTGTCCGGTGTCGGGCCCTTGCGCTGTCTGTCGTCGGTGGGTCAGTCCCGAGCGGGCGGCAACCCGGCGGCGGTGAGCGAGCGGCGCACCGCCGGCTGCACCCGGGTCAGCCGCAACGGCACGCCGGTACGCTCGGCTGCCTCCCGACCCGCCACCAGCGCGGCGATCCCGCCGGCGTCGAACCCGCCCGCCCCGACCAGGTCGACCACGACCTCGCTCGGCTGACCGGTGACGGCCTCCAACATCGCCCGGCGGAGCTGGTCCGCGCCGTCGCGGTCGACCTCGCCGCCGACCTCGACGACCACCCGGTCGCCGTTCTGCCGTACCGAGATGCGGGTCTTGCCCGGATCCGGCTCGGCGGCGCCGTTCTGCCAGGGCGGTGGGGCGTCGGCGAGCATGGCCTGCCGCAGCCAGGTCAGCGCCCGCGACAGCAGCCGGGACACGTGCATCTGCGAGATGCCGAACCGGGCGGCGATCTCCGCCTGGGTCTGGTTGCCGTAGAAGCGCATGGCGAGGATGCGGCGCTCACGCCAGGGCAGCCGGTGCAGCAGGCCGCTCACCGTCACCCGGTCGTCGACCGACTCGAGGGCGTTGTCCGACTCGCCGACCAGGTCGCCGAACTCCGCGGAGCTCTCCCCGCCGACCGGCGCGTTCAGCGACGCCGGACTGTAGCCAGCCGCCGACTCCAACGCCGCGAGGATCTCCTCCTCCGGCGTCTCCAGCCGGGCCGACAGCTCGGCCACCGACGGCGCGCGGGACAACTCGCTGGTCAGCGCGGCGGTTGCCTGCCCCACCTCGAGGATCAGGTCACGCAGCCGGCGGGGCACGTGCACGCCCCAGGTGCGATCCCGGAAGTGGCGCTTGATCTCGCCCACGATGGTGATCGCCGCGTACGCCGTGAACGAACCCCGTTCCGGGTCGTACCGGTCGACGGCGTTGACCAGCCCCAGGCGGGCCACCTGCTCCAGGTCCTCCAGCGGTTCGCCCCGCCCCCGGTACCGGCGGGCCAGCCGGCCGGCGAACGGCAGCGCGAAGCGGACCAGGTCGTCCCGCGCCTCCTGTCGCCGCTCCGGCGGCAGCCCTTCGATCCGGGCCGCGTACGCCAGCGCCGCCGCGTCGAGGTCCTCCAGCCCACGCTCGGTGGGTGGTGGTGTGGTCGTGGTCGTGCTCGTCTGTCCGAACATCCGCGCCTCCCTCAGGAAGGTCCCCCGCCCGGATCGGGAAACCGGTCGTGCGCGTGGTCGAGCCACGCACCGGGCCGGAAAGTGGGTCTGTGACTGGATGCCAGCGGGCGACAACATCTCTACGCAGCGCGATCAGGTCGTCGCAGCGAGCGATGTTCCCGCTCCTCAGGTACTCAATCACGGGACCCCGGGTTCGCGAGGAAGTTTCGGCGTCCTCCCCTTCAGGAGACGAGCAACCCCTGGTGGCCGCCGGTGTCACGCAGCACCGACAGGGCCTCTGCGACCCCCAGCGGGGGCGGGACGGGCAGGTCGTACGGCTGGGCACGCATGACCTCGGTGGCCCGGCGCGTCGGCACGGACGTCACGGGATAGCCCCGCGCGGAGGTACGGTCCAGCGCCCTGCGCCGACGGCCGAAGCCCGCGACCGCCAACCACTGCGGGAGCCCGGCCAGGGCGGGCGAGCGCATACCCGGCGGCTCGGGCAGGACGTCCACCGAGCTGAACTCCTCGCTGCCGGCCAGCCACCACTCGGCCTCGTCCACGCTGCGGCGGGTGGCGTTCTCGCACCAGTACGGCACCAGCCCCGCCCGCACCACCTGCCACGGATCGAGCAGCCGACCGCATTCCACTACCAACCGGTCACCGGTCTTGCCGGCGGCCCGCAACCACCGCCGGTAGAGGTCGGCCACCCCGGCGCTCAACGCTCCCGGCCGGGGCACCAGCACCCGGTGCAGCGGGCGTCCGTGGCGGCCCGCGAAGTCCCGTGCCGCCAGCTCGAACCCGGGGTCCATGCCGTACTCGGCGTCGCCCGCCGGCACCGACACCTCCGGCGGCGCCCACCGGGCAGCGTCGCCGCCGACCGCCCGCAGGACCTGCCGCAGGGCGTGGCTGTCGGGGTGGAAGTCGACCGGGTCCAGTCCGCTCGCCGGGCAGCCGACCTGGAAGCTGTGGCCGGGCCCGCGTTCCAGCACCGGCCACGTGCGCGCGTCCCGCACCAGCAGCACCGGGGCGTCGGCGCTCAGCCGGTCGGCCAGGAACTGCGCGTACGCGACCGGCAGCGACCGCCAGCGGGCGGCCAGCGAGACGGTGACGCCGGTGAGGGTTCCCCGGCTGGCCGGGCAGTGCACCTGACGCACGTGCACGTCGGGGTTGCCACCGAGCAGCCGCTCGGCGAGCGCGCCCCCGTGCGCCAACGCCTCGCAGGGACGATCCACCGCACCGTCGGTCCAGTGCGCGGTCATCTCGAAGCCGGCGGGCAGCCACGGCACGCCGAGAGCGACCGCCAGGTGGGCGGCCGCGCCGTGCGGCGACCCGATGAGCACCCCCGGGTAGCTGCGGCGGGGGTACTGGTCGACGAACCACCGTGCCACCCGGGCCGCGTCCACCTCACCGATCTGGTCGACCGTGAGGGCGACCCGCCCGGCGGCCCGGGTCGCCGCGGCCCGGCGTACCGGCTCCGGCGCCGTCGGGAACCGCGAGGTCGGCCCGGTGTGCCCGAGGTCGGCGCAGTCCGCGCCCCGCAGCGCCCGGGCGGTGGCGGCGACCAGCACCCGGGCGGCGCTGCCCTGGGCCACGACCCGGTCGCCGGCCAAACCGGCGCCATCGGCCGTGAGCCCCTTGTGCACCTTGTGCACCGGCCCCACCTTGCCTCGTTCGCTCACCACGCGGCCCGGCTTCCCGTCCCGATGCGGTTCAAACGGGGCATCACCCACCCGGCGGCCACAATCCGCTGGTCAGCGGGGTGCGCCGGTCATCACCGGCGATCGGCCGCGCAGGTTTCACCGGGGCTGGGGTGGGCACATCGGGGCCCATGCGTACCGACGACACCAGCGAGCCCGCCGCCGCCACGATCACGCCGTACGAGGACGGTCCACTGCTCGTCCGTGGCGACTTCGCGCTGGTGACCCCGGACGGCGAGCGGATCGACGCCCGCCGGGGCACGGTGGCGCTGTGCCGCTGCGGCAAGTCGGCGCTCAAGCCGTTCTGCGACGGCACCCACAAGATGGTCAACTTCCGGGCGGGCACCACCCGCGAGGGGTGACTCCCGCCCCCGTCGCTCGTTCGAGCCCGCGTTGCTCGGCCCCTTGATCGAGCCCGCGTCGCCCGGCCCCGTCGCTCGACTCTGTCGCTCGGCCCCTTTGCTCTGCTTACACGGACGCGACACAAACGCCCCGCAACCGTTGCCTCGGCTGAAGCAGAGCAAAGGGAGAACATGGACCAGGCGGACCCCTGGCCATGCCGCCACCCAGGAGACCGCCACCAGGGAAGCCACGCCGCCACCCGGAAAGGCACGCCGCCAGCGGGTCCGGGCGGGGTCAGACGAACACGCTCGGCGCCAGCGGGACGACCGGCACCGCGCTGGTCACCGGTGTCGACCCGACGAGCGGGACGGTCGGCGGCGGGGACGGCAACGCGGGTGCGCGCAGCGAACTGCGGCCGGCCGCCCAACTCTCCAGCAGGTGCGCCGCGAAGAGCCGGTCCACCGCGAGCGCCGCCGCCGCGCCGAAGAGCACGTCCGCGGCGAGCGCCGGCTCGGTCCGGACCAGGCCGCCGCACAGGTCGTGCGCGGCGATCTGCTCGTGTACGGCGTCCGCCTCCACGTGCTCGTCGTAGAAGCGGGTCGCCGCCTCGTCCAGGCCGAGGCGGCGCAGCCCGTTGCCGTAGCGGCGGTTTGGCAGGGACGAGGTCATCTCGAAGGCCGCCAGGTGCCCGAGCAGCGCCCCGCGCAGCCGCCGGTGCAGCCCGAACAGGGACATCAGGTTGTTGGTCGCCAGGGTCACGGCGGGCACCACGTCCAGATGAGCGCCGTAGCCGGTGTCCAGACCCAGCCGGTCGAGGGTGCGTCGGAACAGTTCGGCGTGCATCCGGTCCAGCCGCCCGTTGCCGTACTCGTCGGTCTGGATCTCCACGAGGGCGGCCTTGGCGGGGCCGCCGAGGCGCGGCAACGCCCAGCTGTGCGGATCCGCCTCGCGCAGGTGGTAGACCGAGCGGTGGGCGACGAACTCGCGGAACTGGGTGAGGTCGGCACGCCGTTGGAGCGCGGCGGCCAGCGCCGGCCCGTCGTCGGCCGCCACCAGCTCGGCAAGCCCGGCAGCGACGCCCTCGGCGGGCACCACCGGTACGCCGGCCAGCCGGCGCAGCGCCGCCTCGAAGGGGCGTTCGGCACGGGCCCGCAGGGCCAGCAGGGTGGGCTGCCACTCCCAACCCTCGTCGACGCCCTGCCAGCCCCGGTAGTGCAGCTCGTAGCAGAGGAACAGGGTCAGTTGCAGGTCCTCGTCGGTCAGCGGATCCGCCGGATCGAGGTCGACGCCGAGGTCCGCCGGCAGATCGTACGGCGCCCGGCGCAGCGCGTCGGTCACCGCCGTCGACAGCGGGCCGCGCGGCTGCGGCAGGGACGCGGGACCGTAACGGCGGTCGGCGGACTCCGGCATGGGACCTCCAGGGGTCGTCGGGCCGCTACTGATGCCCTGGCGGGTTGCGCCTAAACGAGATCCTCGACGGCCACGGCCTGCTCCACCTGTTCGCGGACGCGTCGGGCCGGCTCCCCCTCCGCGTACAGGCCGCGCAGGTCGGCGAAGGCCGGTTCCGGTGGCGCCAGCGGGACCGTCGCGTCGACCACGGCCTCCAGGACGCAGGGCCGGTCCGCGGCGAGCGCCTCGTCCCAGGCCGCGCCGACCAGCTCCGGACGGTCCACCCGGACGCCGTGCAGCCCGAGCAGCCGGGCCCAGCCCGCGTACGGGACGTCAGGACGACGGCTCGTCAGGTCCCCGGACGACTCCCGTCCGCCGCCCATGCCGTTGTGGTCGCGGTTGTTGAGCACGAGCACCACCAACCGTGGGTCGGCCCAGTCCTGCCAGTGGTGCGACACCGTGATCATCTCGGCGAGACCGTTGAGTTGCATGGCCCCGTCGCCGAGCAGCGCGACGACCGGCGCGTCGGGGGCCGCGAGCTTGGCGGCCACCGCGTACGGCAGGGCGCAGCCCATCGAGCCAAGGGTGCCGCAGAGCTGCGCGTTCACCCCGGGGGGCAGGACGAGGTGCCGGGCGTACCAGTAGAGGACCGAGCCGACGTCGACCGCCACCGACCCGGTGTGCGGCACCCGCGTGGACAGTTCCTGGAGGACGAGCTGCGGGTTGATCGGTTCGGCCGGCGCGGCGGCCCGGTCGGCGGCGGTCGCACGCCAGCGGTCGACGGTGCTCTCCACCGTCGCGCGCCACTGTTGGTGCGGCCGGGCGGGCACCCGTTCCAGCAGTGCCCGCAGCGTCTCGGTGGCGTCACCGACCAGCGGAACGTCGGCCGGGTAGCGGCTGCCGATGCGGGTGCCGTCGATGTCGATCTGCACCGTTCGGGCCTGGTCGGGCATCGGGAAGTAGTCGGTCCACGGGTCGTTCGTGCCGACCAGCAGCAGCGTGTCGCAGCCGCCCATCAGTTCGGCCGCGGCCGGTGTGCCGACCTCCCCGAGCACCCCGGCGTGAAAGGGCAGGCGCTCGTCCAGGATCGGTTTGCCCAGCAGGGACGTCGCCACCCCCGCGCCGAGCCGGTCGGCCAGCTCGACGATCTCGGCGGCGGCGCCCCGGCCACCCTGACCGACCAGGATCGCGGTGCGCTGGCCGTTGCCGAGCACCTGCGCGGCCGCGTCGAGGTCCACCTCGTGCGGCAGCACCCGGGCCAACGGCTCACCCGGGGTCGCCGTGATCACGCCCGCCGCGTGCGTCCCCAGGTCGGGCACCAGGGCCTCCTGCAGGTACCGGGGCAACACCACGCACGTCGGGCTGCGCGTCGCCGCCGCGGTGCGGAACGCCTGATCCAGCAGCGCGGGTACGGACGCGGGGCTGCGGCCGTACTGGACGAACTGGTTGCACACGTCGCCGAAGAGCCGGCTCAACCCGATCTGCTGGTGCGCGCCGCCCAGCGGCCCGGTGACGTCCTCGCCGACGATCGCCACGACCGGCTTGCTGTCCAGCTTGGCGTCGTACAGGCCGTTGAGCAGTTGCACCGCGCTCGGTCCCTGGGTGGCCAGGCAGACTCCGATGCCGCCGGTGAACTTGGCGTGCCCGGTGGCCATGAACGAGGCGGTCTCCTCGTGCCGGGCCGGGACGAATGCCGGGTCGCCCCCGGCGCGTTCCAGCGCCTCGACCAGCGGGGTGATCGCCGCGCCGGGGTAGCCGAAGGCGCGCGGGACCCGCCACGCCCGCAGCCGCTCGACCACCAGGTCCGCGATCCGGCGCTCAGCCATTGCCGCGTCCCGGGGTGCCCTCGTCGACGTAGCGCAGGACCGCCCCGACGCCGTCGGTGAGCTGCGGCGCCTCGTCCGCGCCGAGCACCGTCAACGCCGCGTCGGTGCCCACCAGCGCCCGGACCAGCGCCGCGTCGGCGCGGACCCGCTGCGGGTCGTCGACCGACATCGCGCTCAACTGGGCCGGGTCGACGGCGATCTCGGTGGGCTCGGGGCCGATCCACAGCTCGCCGCTCGCCGACGGGTCGTCGACGATGAGCATGGTGTCGACCTGATTGCGTTGCAGGGCCGACACGACCGCGTCGAGTCCGGCGCCGACGTCCTCCTGCACGCCGAACTTGTCCAGCGCGGCGCTGATCCGCTGGTCGGCGACCTCGGCGATGGTCTGCACCGTGAGGTCGTCCAGCATGCTCTGGTCGGCTCCGCCGGCCCGGGAGCCCGCGTCCGTGCGGACGACCAGGTCCTGCCAGCGCGGCGGCATCTGCGCGGCGATCATCCCGGTGGCCCGGACGTCACCGGCCACCACGACGACGTCCGCGCCGACCCGGTCGGCCAGCTCCACGGTCGCGGCGGTGACGTCGCCGGCGTTCTGGTGCCACGCCTCCATGGCGGCCCGCTGGTAGCGCGACTGCGACCAGCCGCCGGGCTGGACCCGACGCAGCGGGAAGCTCTCCCGGCCGGCGACGTGCGCCCGCCGGGGTACCCCGCCCGCGCTGACCGCGACGGCGTCGCCCCCGGTACGGTCGGCCACCACCCGAACCCACGCCACCTGTTCGCCGCGCTGGGCGAGCAGCGGCATGACGTGCGGCAACGGCCCGAAACTCGCCAGGTCGCGCAGCGGCGGCGCGGACAGGTACTCGGAGAGCACCACCCGGCCGTGGCTGGCGAAGACCGCCAGTCCGTAGTCCCCGGCCATCGGGTCGTGACCCCGGACCACCCGGTCCAGCGCGGCGACGCTCGCCTCGTCCGCCCCCTGTTCGGCCAGGCGGCGTTCCAGGGCACGCCAGCGCAGGTCCAGCGCCGGGTGGGCGTCCTCGGTGTCCGCCGAGGCGTCCAGGTACACCGAGCACCACGGCCCGGGTCGGTCGTAGAGCGGGCGCAGGAAGGACAGCTGCATGCTCGACCCCTTTCCAGCTCGACCGCCCGCTTACCCTCCTCGCCCGGGTTGTCACCTGGCGGGCGTGAGCCCGTGACCAGATTTCATTCACGTCGTTCAACCGGGGACATCGATACGATCAGTGAACACAAGCGGACTCTCGGTGGTGGCCATGGACAGCGGACTCGATACCCGGCGGATCGTGCACCCGACGGAGCGAATCGTCACCGGACGGCTCATCCGCCTGCTCGACGGCTACACCCGCGAGATACGCGTCGGTCAGCCGGTGCTGGTCGCGGTGCTCGCCGCGGCCGCGTTCGCCCGGCTGCCGGCCCTGCTGCTGCGCGCGTTGTTCTCCTTCGGCGGCGGTGGCACCCGTCGCCGCTGGAAGGAGCTGAAGCAGGGCCCGGAGTACCTGGTCACCCCGGTTCGCCTGCGGAACACCGCCGGTCAGCTCTGCGAGGTCGAGCTGCACGGGCACCTGCCGCAGAGCGCCCTGCACCCGGCCGACCAGGTGCAGCTCACCCTCCGCCCGCAGCGCGACCCGGAGCTGCCGCCGCGGATCGAGCGGATCGTCAACCTGACCACCGGCCAGTTGCTCACCCCACGCACCGCGACCCTCTGGTCGCACCTGGGACCGCCGCTGCTGTTGCAGGCGATGATCGGCGCTCTGCTGCTGGCCGGCGTCGTGGCCTGCTCCGCGCTGACCTGAGCGCGGGTCAGCCGACCGGGGTGGGCTCGCGGGTCGGCTGGTCGGCGGTGCCGAGCATGCCCCGGCGCTGTGCCCAGCGTTCGAAGATCAGGGTGGCGAACGGCGGCACGGCGCAGGCCAGCGCCACGACGGTCACCGGCAGGCGCCAGCGGCGCAGCCGGGCCACCGCGAGCACCAGCAGCCCGTACGCGATGAACAGGCCGCCGTGAATCGGGCCGAAGATCTTGACGCCCAGCTCGTTGCCGGGCGGACCGTACTTGACGGCCATCCCGGCCAGCAGGGCCAGCCAGGAGCAGGCCTCGGCGATCGCCGCCACGACGAACAGCCGGGTCACCTTCTCGCGCATCCGGCAATGCTAGCGGTGCCGGCGGTTCGCGCCCTCGCCGACCACGCACCGTGCGACAGGGGTCACGGAGCCCGCCACTGGGTAGGAAAGGACCCTCGGGTCTTCCCCGCCCGCACGGCCGCGTGCGAGGTTAGGGGGAACCAGCGGTGACAGGGCGGTGACCATGGGCGAAGACGTCGGCGTACGGACCTTCAGTCGGGAGGATCGGGCCCGCTACCGGGAAAAGGTGCGCAACTGCCTGGATGTCTTCGCAGAGATGCTGCGGGAGTCGCGGTTCGACATCGACCGGCCGATGACGGGGCTGGAGATCGAGCTGAACCTGGTGGACGAGGCGTCGAATCCGGCCATGCGCAACGCGGACGTGTTGGCGGCCATCGAGGATCCGAGTTTCCAGACCGAGCTGGGCCAGTTCAACATCGAGATCAACGTGCCGCCGCGCCGGTTGACCGGCACCGGCACCGCCGGCTTCGAGGAGCACGTGCGGGCCAGCCTCAACGCCGCCGAGCAGAAGGCCCGCACGGTCGGCGCGCACATGGTCATGATCGGCATCCTGCCGACGTTGCGTCCCGAGCACCTCACCGCCGAGACGCTCTCGGCCAACCCGCGTTACAAGCTGCTCAACGAGCAGATCTTCGCGGCACGCGGCGAGGACCTGCCGATCGCCATCTCCGGGGTGGAGCGCCTGGCGGTCACCGCCGACACGATCACCCCGGAGGCGGCCTGCACCAGCACCCAGTTCCACCTCCAGGTCAGCCCGGCGCAGTTCGCCGACTACTGGAACGCCGCCCAGGCGGTCGCCGGCATCCAGGTGGCGCTCGGCGCGAACGCGCCGCTGCTGTTCGGTCGGGAGCTGTGGCGCGAGACCCGGATCCCGCTGTTCCAGCAGGCCACCGACACCCGGCCGGAAGAGATAAAGGCCCAGGGGGTACGCCCCAGAGTCTGGTTCGGCGAACGCTGGATCACCAGCGTCTTCGACCTGTTCGAGGAGAACGTCCGCTACTTCCCGGCGCTGCTGCCGGTCTGCGACCCGCAGGACCCGGCGCAGACCCTGGCGGCCGGCGAGGTGCCCAACCTCGCCGAGCTGCGGCTGCACAACGGCACGATCTACCGCTGGAACCGCCCGGTGTACGACGTGTCGCGCGGCCGGCCGCACCTGCGTGTGGAGAACCGGGTGCTGCCGGCCGGGCCGACCGTGCTGGACACCATCGCCAACGGCGCGTTCTACTTCGGACTGGTCCGCGCCCTGGCCGAGTCGGACCGGCCGTTGTGGTCGCAGATGTCGTTCAGCGCCGCCGAGGAGAACTTCACCAGTTGCGCCCGGCACGGCATCGACGCACAGGTCTTCTGGCCCGGCCTGGGCTACCTGCCGGTCACCGAGCTGGTGCTGCGCCGGCTGCTGCCGATGGCGCACCACGGCCTGGACCGCTGGGGCCTCGACCCGGCCGAACGGGACCGCCTGCTGGGCGTCATCGAGCAGCGCTGCCTGACCAACCGCAACGGCGCCACCTGGCAGGTGGCGACGCTGCACCGGCTGGAGTCCGCCGACCATCTGGACCGGCCGGAGGCGCTACGCGAGGTGGTACGGCACTACGTGGAGCTGATGCACAGCAACCGGCCGGTACACGAGTGGCCGATCCCCTGACCGAGTTGCGCCGGGTCGGCCTGCCCGCGCCCGCCGGCCGCTGGCAGCGCGCCGCGACGCTCAGCCGCGCGGGGTGGGTACGCCGAACAGGTCGGTGATGCCGCCGGGCAACTGGGCCAGCAGGTCGTTACGGTCGTCGTCGTCGAGCGCGTCGGCGACGGTGCTCAGCACGACCCGGGCGTGTTCGCGCACCTGGTCCGCGTTCGCGACCTGCTCCCGGTCACCCACGTGCTTCAGGAAGTCGCCGACGTCCCACCGGCGGCCCTGCGGGTTCCGGGTGACGGACGCGTTCAACCGGTCGGGCAACTGTGCCGCCAGGTTGTCGGCCTCCTGTCCGGCGAGTCGTTCGCCGAGCACCGACAGGACGGCCTGCACCGAGCGCACGGCCTCGTTCTCCCCGAGTCCTCCGCGTTGTCGTACGGTCGCGATCATCTGCTCGTACTCCATTGACCCGCTCCCTCCCGTCTCCGGAACGAACGACCCGCCTTCCCGAGCCCACGGACCGCAAACACACCCCCCTCCCGCCGCCGATCTTGCACTCTTGGTTGCCGATTTGGGTTGATATGCCACCTTCGTCGTCATCGAAAGTGCAAGATCGCGGGGACCGGAGCGGGGCGGGGCGAGCGCGGGGGCTGGAGGGCGGTCAGACCGTGAGGAGGACCTTGGTGCAGTTGTCTTGTTTCTTCTGGAAGGTCTTGTAGCCCTTGGGGGCGTCGCGCAGCGGCATGCGGTGGCTGACGATGAAGCTCGGGTCGATCTCGCCGCGTTGGATGCGCTCCAGCAGCGGGCGCGTGTAGCGCTGCACGTGACACTGGCCGGTCCGCATGATCAGTGAGCGGTTCATGAAGGCGCCCATTGGGAACTTGTCGACGAAGCCGCCGTACGCGCCGACGACCGACACCACTCCCCCGGATCGGCAGGCCAGGATCGCCTCGCGCAACGCGAACGGCCGTTCCGTCTCGGTCCGGGTGGCCTGCTTGGCCCGGTCGTACGCGTACATCGCGGAGTTGCCGTGGTGGCCCTCCAGACCGACCGCGTCGATGCACGCGTCGGGGCCCCGACCGGCGGTCATCTCGTTGAGGGTGTCCAGCACGTCGACGTCCTCGTAGTTGATCGTCTCGGCGTCGGCGTGTTCGGCGGCGAGCCGCAGCCGGTACGGGTACCGGTCGATGACGATCACCCGCTCCGCGCCGAGCAGCCGGGCGCTGGCCGCGGCGAGCAGGCCCACCGGCCCCGCGCCCCAGATCGCGATGACCTGTCCGGGCTTGATGTCGCACATCTCGGCGCCCATGTAACCGGTCGGGAAGACATCGGCGAGCATGACGGCCTGGTCGTCGGGGATCTCGTCGGGCACCTTGAGCGGGCCGACGTCGGCGAACGGCACCCGCGCGTACTCGGCCTGGCCGCCGGCGTACCCGCCGAGCAGGTGGGAGTAGCCGAAGATGCCGGCCGGCGAGTGACCCATGACCTTCTCGGCGATGCCGGCGTTCGGGTTGGAGTTCTCGCACACCGAGTAGAGGCCGCGTTGGCAGGAGGAGCAGTGCCCGCAGGCGATCGGGAACGGCACCACCACCCGGTCGCCGGGCTTGAGGTTGCGGACCTGCGGACCGACCTCGACCACCTCGCCCATGAACTCGTGGCCGAGGATGTCGCCCTTGCGCATGGCGGGGATGTAGCCGTGGTAGAGGTGCAGGTCGGAGCCGCAGATCGCGGTGGTGCTGACCCGTACGATGGCGTCCCGGGCATTCATGATCGTCGGATCGGGTACGTCGATCACCTTGACGGTGTCGGTGCCCATCCAGGCGGTGGCCTTCATTCCTTCGCCCCTTCAAGAAGCGGTCAACGACGGGACGTCGGCAGCGGCTGCGCGGGCCGCTGCATGGCCTGCTGGCGTACGGAGATGCCGTTCGGGCTGCCCTCGGAGCGGACCACCTCGCCCGCCTCCAGCAGCTGCTTGAACCGGCGCAGGTCGTCGCGGACCTGCTGCTCGGGCTCCTCGCCGAAGAGCTTCGCCACGGCCCGGCCGAGCGCGCCCGCCGGTGGCGCGTAGCGCAGTTGCACCCGGACCTCGGTGCCGCGGTCACCCGGCGCGGGTACGAACGCGACCCGACCGGCGTTCGCCACCCGACTACCGGGCAGCGACCGCCAGGTGATCGACCTGTTCGGCTGATCGTCGATGATCTCGGCGTCCCATTCGACGCGGCGACCGGCCGGTGCACGGGCGACCCAGTGCGAGATGCGCAGGTCGTCGGCGCGTACGGACTCCAGGTGCGCCATGAACCGGGGCAGGTTCTCCATGTCCCGCCAGAACCGGTACGCCTCGGCGGGCGACCGGTTGACCGTCACGGCGATCTCCATCCGGATCATCCGAGCACGGGCGCGGTGGGCCCGACCGGCGGCGATCGCGGCGCCGACGTCCAGGGCGGCGATGCCGGCGATCGCGGCGGTGGTCAACGCCAGGCGGCGGCGTCGCTCACCGCGCCGGTCGACCATCGCCCGGCCCAGCAGGGTGAGGTCGAGCGCGTCACCGGCCACCCGCGTCCACGTCCAGCCGGTGGGCCGGCGACCGGAGAGCAGGCCGACGGCGTGTACCAGTTCGCGTGCGCCGACGGCCCCGATGACCGCCTGCGCCGCCGGGGAGTCGTCCACCCCGGTCAGTCGCGCGAGCGGTCGGGGCGCGGCCAGCGCGCCCACGCCCAGGGCCAGGCTCAGCAGGCCGAGGGCGCGCGGCAGGACCGGCGACGCCGGCTCGTCCAGTTCGGGCAGGAGCACGGTCTCGACACGGCTCATGTCCGGTCCCTTCCGGTAGGCGTCGCCGCCGCTCCGGCGGGCAGCGGCATCCACCCTGGTGACGGTATGCGCTCGTTGTGGGCTGTGCGCCCGGTTCGGGCAGAACCCCGGAACCCGCAGTACGCCCACCACCTTCAGTCAGCATCACGACATTGACCGATTTAGATCAAGTGCGGACCGTTACGGTCGGCTCACCCCACGTCCCGTCGCCGCGAGGAGCATGCCCGTGAGCCGTAACCTCCTGCGCCAACTGACCACCACCACCGCCATCGCGCTGCTCGTCGTGACGGCCGCCGATCCCGCGGTGGCGCGTACCCCCGATCCCGCGCCCGCGCCCGGCGGCGTCCGCGCCGTCGTGCGCGACGCGGCCACCGGCGCGCCGGTGCCCCGGGCCTGCGCGGCGCTCGTGCCCACCGACGCCGCGGCGCTGGCGGCGGTCACCCTCGGCCAGGACCAACTCGGCCGGTACGGCGGCTGTGCCGACGAGCAGGGCAACCTGGTGGCCGACAACGTCGCCCCCGGGGAGTACCGGCTGCTCGTGCGCCCCTACGACACCACGCGGCACGGTTGGCAGTGGGTCGGGCGGCACGGCGGCACCGGTGAGCGCGAGCGCGCGTCCGTGGTCCGGGTCCGGGCCGGCACGGTGACCAGCGCACCCGCCATCCGGCTCGATCCGCCGGGCACGATCGTCGGGGTGGTGACCAACGCGGCGACGGGCGCGCCGCTACCGCGAGCGCTGGTGATGGTGGTGCCGTACGTGCCGGACCCCAAGTACGACGACCACGGGCCCACCACCGACGAGAACGGCCGCTACACGATCACGGGACTCGGACCGTACGAGTGGCCGGTGCAGTTCGCCGCGGGCGGGTTCGCCACCGTCTGGTCCGGTGGGGTGGGCACCCGGGCGCAGGCGCGCGGCGTGCGGGTGCGTGCGCACCAGACGGTTACCCTCAACCAGGCGCTGCCCGCCGGCACCCCGGTCAGCGGGGCGGTACGCGTCGACGAACTGCTCACCTACGCGCAGGTGCTCGCGTTCGACGCGGCGACCGGGGACCTGGCCGGCGTCGTGGACGTGGGCAGCGGGTACGCCCTGCGCCTGCTCCCCGGGCAGCGGGTGAAGCTGCGCTGCGACTGCTCGTACGCCCAGCCGGTGTGGCACCGCGACGCCGCCGGCTTCGACGCCGCGACCCCGCTGCGGGTCCGGCGCACGCCGGTCGTGGTCGACTTCGACCTGGACTAGAGAACCCACCGGAGCACGGTGACCAGGCCGACCACGCACAGCGCCACCAGCACCACGCCGATCACCGCCGCCGCCAGGCAGCCCAACCCGTCCCGCCACGAACTCGGCTCCTCGGGACGTGGCCCGTCATCGGTCCAGGTGACGGGCTCGTCCCGCCCGGCCTGCTCCAGCAACCGGGCGAAGCGCGCGCCCGCCGCCGGCCCGAGTCTGCCGCTCGGGTCGGCGGGCAGGCGCAACGCCCGCAGACGCCGCCAGGCGTTCCCGTAAGCGGTACGCCCGCCGTGGCGATACGTCAATTCCGCCGGCCGGAGCGTTAGCGACGCTTCGCAGCGGGTAGCCGTCGTCCGCTTTTGCCAGGGAGGTGAGATGACGACGGCGACCAGCGACTTCTTCGCGCGGCTGGCCGGCGCGTGCCAGGATCCGCGATTCAGCAAGGTGTGCGGAAGCGTGCGCTTCGACATCTCCGACGGGGACGAGCTGGAGCAGTGGCTCCTGGTCATCGACCACGGCAAGCTCCAGGTGTCGCAGAGCGGAGACCCGGCCAGCACCGTCATCCGGGTGTCGGCGCAGGTGGCCGAGGCGATGGCGCGCGGCGAGGTGAACGGGCTTGCGGCGATCGAGCGCGGGGAGATCCTGGTCGACGGCGACCTCTCCCTGGCGCTGCGTCTCGGGCGGCTGTTTCCCCGCGCGGCCGAGGGGGACTCGGAGGCGGATCGACCGACGGCGACCAGTGCGCCGTGAGGGACATCCCGGGCACGGTGTCGTGCATCGACGGCAACACCTTCATCGTGTCGGACGCCAGTGGCGACGTGGAGTCCTCGCCCGCCACACCGGTGGGGCTGTTCGCCGCCGACACGCGCTTCCTGTCCCGCTGGGTGCTCACCGTCAACGGCGAACGGTTGGCCGCCCTGTCGGTGGACGACAGCCAGTACTACGAGGTCACGTTCTTCGTGGTGCCGGGCGGGGCTGTCGACTACGTGGAGGCGGACGTGTCCGCGATCCGGCGGCGACGCATCGGCCCGGACCTGACCGAGACCCTGACGATCTTCAACTACGGCCAGAGCATGGTCGACCTCGACGTACGACTGGAGGTGGAGGCGGACTTCGCCGACATCTTCGAGATCAAGTTCGACATCCAGGACAAGGCGGGCAGCTACTACACCGACGTCGAGCCGAACGAGTTGCGGGTGGGCTATCGGCGCGGGACGTACCGGCGTGAGGTCGTCGTGTCGACGAGCGAGTCGGCCACCATCGACGCGCGCGGCCTGCGGTTCGCGGTGCGGCTGCGACCCGGGGAGCAGTGGGACACCCGGTTGCGGGTGGTCATGCGGGCGCTGCGACCGGACGGCGTCGACCTGCGCGCCGCCCTGCGGGCCCAGCGCCCGAGCGAGTCGACGTTGCCGGACAGCGTGCGCGAGTGGGTGGCGCAGGCGCCGACGCTGGATACCGAGAGCGCCACCCTCCAACAGGTGTACCACCGCAGCCTGGTGGACCTCGCGGCGCTGCGCTTCGCGCCGCTGTCGCTCAGCGGCGCTGCCGTACCCGCGGCCGGGCTGCCCTGGTTCATGACCCTGTTCGGTCGCGACAGCCTGCTGACCTGCCTACAGACCCTGCCCGTCACACCGTCGTTGGCCCCGCCGACACTGCGGATCCTCGGTTCGCTCCAGGGTGCCCGGACCGACGACGTGCTGGAGGAGGATCCCGGCCGGATCCTGCACGAGCTGCGCTACGGGGAGTCGGCCGCGTTCGAGGAGCAGCCGCACTCCCCCTACTACGGGACGGTCGACGCGTCGCCGCTGTTCGTGGTGTTGCTCGACGAGTACGAGCGGTGGAGCGGCGACACCGCGTTGGTGATGGAGTTGGAGCAGGAGGCCCGCGCGGCCTTGAACTGGATCGACGCGTACGCGGACCTGACCTCGACCGGCTACGTCTGGTACCAACGCCGCAACCGGGCCACCGGCCTGGACAACCAGTGCTGGAAGGACTCCTGGGACAGCATCTCCTACGCCGACGGCCGGCTGCCCGGGTTCCCGAGGGCAACGTGCGAGGTCCAGGGGTACGCCTACGACGCCAAGCTCCGCGGGGCTCGGCTGGCGCGTGCCTTCTGGGGCGACCCGGCCTACGCCGAGCGGCTGGAACGGGAGGCGGCGGCGCTGTACGAGCGCTTCAACCGGGACTTCTGGCTGGAGGACCGCGGCTACTACGCCCTCGCGCTCGACCACGACGGCACGCCCGTGGACAGCCTCTCCTCGAACATCGGGCATCTGCTGTGGAGTGGCATCGTGGCGCCCGACCGGGCCGCACGGGTGGTCGAGCACCTGATGGGTCCGGCGCTCTTCTCGGGCTGGGGCGTGCGGACCTTCGCCGCCGGGCAGAGCCGCTACAACCCACTCGGCTACCACAACGGCACCGTCTGGCCGTTCGACAACTCGTTCATCGCGTGGGGCCTGCGCCGTTACGGGTTCCCCACCGAGGCGGGCCGGATCGCCGAGGGCATCCTGTCGGCGGCGACCTACTTCCAGGGGCGGCTGCCCGAGGCGTTCGGCGGCTTCGACCGCAGCACCACCCGGTACCCGGTCCGGTATCCCACCGCCGGCAGTCCGCAGGCGTGGTCCAGCGGAGCGCCGATGCTGCTGCTGCGCACCCTGCTCGGCCTCGACCCGCACGAGGAACACCTGGCGGTGAATCCCGCGCTGCCGTCCGCCTTCGACCGGATCGCGCTCTTGGACATCCCCGGACGCTGGGGACGCGTCGACGCGTACGCCCGGCACCGCCCGGACCGGAACTAGTTCGTGTGCAGGACGGCGCGGGCCTGTTCGGCGGCACGGGTGATGCTCTCGCTCATGAAGTCGAGGAAGCGGGCGACGTTCTCCAGGCGGGCGGCGGCCGGGGTGTGCGGGCCGAGGACGGCGACGCCCTGGCGTGCCGTCGCGGAGAGCTGGTCGTTCGCCCGGGCGCTGGCGATCGTCGCCTGGTAGAACAGTTCGGTGTCGACGACGTAGCGGTCACGGCGGCGCTCGTCGCGCTCCCGGCGCACGAGGCTCTGACCCTCCAGGAAGCTGATCGCCTTGGAGATGGACGCCGGGCTGACGTGCAGGCGCCGGGCCAGCTCCGCCGCGGTGAGGCTGCCCGTGTCGGTGGTGAACAGGCAGGTCAGCACCCGGGCCCCCATCTTGTTCAGGCCGGATGCCATGAGGACGGTGGTGAACACCTCCTCGTACTCGGCGACGGCCTCGGCATCGCGGCCGTGCGGCTGCGGGACCGACTCACCGGTCCGGGTGGCGGCGGGCGTGCGCCGGCGGGCGCGGCGTTCGGTGGCACGGTGGGCGAGGTCGGCGCGGTAGCCGTTCGGGCCGCCGTTGCGCAGCACCTCGCGGGTGACGGTCGAGGTCGGACGGTCGAGACGCCGGGCGATCTCGGCGTACGGGAGGCTGTCGGCCAAGCCCGACGCGATCTGCTGACGTTCCTGCTGGGTGAGCCTGCCTCCCGGCACGGTGGTCTCCTCGGTGATGGTCATCCTGCGCGACCCCGCCACCATAGCGTTCACCGTCAGTCTATTGCAATGACGCCACCCACCATCGTTGCTTTATCAGCAGGATCGTTGCAACTCTTTTAGGCGCTTGAGCAGCCATTACTCGTTTTTAATGCAACTTGTTTGTTGCCTTGATTTTGAAAGCAACGTAGCGTTTCCGATGTCAGAAAGACCGGAACGAGCATCGGAGAACGCCGTGCAGAGCTTCGCCACCCCCGCCCCCATCGCCGCCGTCCTGGACATCCCCGCCGGGCGCGTCCAGGTCATCGCCGCCGACCGCGCCGACACCACCGTCGAGGTCCGGCCCGCCGACGCCGGCCGCAGCGGCGACATCCGGGCCGCCGAGCAGACCACCATCGGGTACGCCGACGGCGTCCTGCGGGTCACCACCGCGCCCCCCGCCAACCAACTCCTGGGCGCCACCGGCTCGCTGGAGGTCACCGTCCAACTGCCCACCGACTCGCGGGTCGAGGTCAGGGCCGCCAGCGCCGAGCTGCGCGGCGTGGGCCGCCTCGGCGACGTCACCGTGGACGGCGCGTACCGCCACATCAAGGTCGACGAGGCGGCGAGCATGCGCCTCACCGCGGTCGACGGCACCGTCGAGGTCGGTCGGCTCAACGGCCCCGCCGAGATCAGCACCACGCGGGGCGACATCCTCGTCGCGCAGGCAACGCGCGGCCGGGTCGTGCTGCGTACCCAGTCCGGCGACATCTCGGTCGCCGCCGCCAGCGGCGTCTCGGCCGCCCTGGACGCCGGCACCACGCACGGGCGGGTCAGCAACGCCCTGGTCAACCACGGCAGCGCCGACCTCGACATCCACGCCACCACCGCGCGCGGCGACATCACCGCCCGCAGCCTCTGATACCCCAACCCCACAAGGAGTACGACCGTGACGACGCCCAACCCCTCCCCCACCCCTTCGCTGTGGACCGGCATGGTGCCGGTCGACGACACCGCCCTGGCCGTCACCGACACCGGCGGCACCGGCGTGCCGGTGCTCTACCTCAACGGCCAGTTCGCCACCCAGGGGTACTGGCGGCAGGTCCTCGCCGACCTGGGCACCCGATGGCGGCACATCACCTACGACGAGCGGGCGCGCGGCAGGAAGTCGGGACGCTCGGCGGACTACTCCTTCGAGGCGGCCGTGCGGGACGTCGACGCCGTCCTCGCGGCCCGGGGCGTCCAGCGGGCTCTGCTCGTCGGCTGGTCGTACGGGGCCGTCGTCGCCGCCCACTGGGCTCACCGCAACCCCGACCGCACCATCGGCGCGGTGCTGGTCGACGGCGCGTACCCGCACGACTGGCTGGACGACGCCATGGAGCAGCGGATCCGCAAGCTGTTCCGGCGCATGGGCTGGTTCACGCCGCTGCTGCGGCCGACCGGCCTGACCCCGCGCATGAGCGCCGACCAGCAGGCGGAGAGCAACATCGAGCTGGGCCGGCTCTCCCGGGAACGCGAACTGGGTCCGGTGCTGGACGGCATCACCGTCCCGGTGCGGTACGTGGTCGCCTCGGGAACGTCCCTCGGCAGCAAGGGCGACGAGCAGGAACGCATCCGGGCCAGCCTCGACGCGGTGACCGCGCGCAACCCGAACATCCGAGTCTACGCAAAGGTCGCCAGCAACCACGGCGCCATCCTCAAGAAGGACTTCGCGACCGTCGCCCAGGCCGTACGCGAGGTCGCCGCCCTCGACGGCACGGACCGCTGACACACCGACCCGCCGACGCCCCGGAGCATGGTGGCCGGAGCGTCGGCGGCCCTACCGACCATCGCAGGCCACGGACGTAGGTCGAATTCGAGGCGCGCCCGCGCAGCAGCCACGCCCCCGCGCCGGGCACCACCGTGCCGCCCGCCGATGACCACTCGTTAGATCCGTAGTGCCCCAGAGGTTTCCTGCTGCCGCGAGGAAGTGTGATTCATGCGTCGACGCCTGGCCGCGCTGTTGAGCCAAGGGTTGCTCGCGGTGAATCGAGCGGCGTCTGGCCCGCCGGGCCACCACTAAGGTGCACTCATGGTCGATCGTCGCCAGGTGATGACGTTCCGCGCCCGCGCGCAGCAGCTGGACCGCGACACGGGCACGCTCGCCGACACCGCCGTCCTGGACATCGGCGTGCAGAACACCGGACCGGACGGCGCCCGCTGGGCCCTGGCCGTCCGTGGCGTCGACGTGACCGCCCTGTCCGACGCCGACGTGGTCCTGCTGTGGACGGTACGAGGTGCTCCGCACCTCTATCGCCGGGCCGACGTCGGGCACGTCGTGGCCGCCGTCGAGCCGTTCTCCGACGCCGACGCCGGCAAGCGCGTCTACGACGCGGCGAAGCCGTTGAAGGCCGCCGGCATCGGCAACCTCGCCGCCCTCGACGAGGTGGCCGCCGGCATGCGGGCGATCGTCACCGGCCCGACGGTCAAGGGGGACGTCTCCGGCCGTTTGGCGACCATGCTGCCCGAGCCGTACCTGCGGTTCTGCCGGCCGTGCGACGCCACGCACCTCTACGAGATGCCCTTCCGGCTGGCCGCCGCGCGGGCCGGTCTGGAGTTGCAGCTCGACACCTCACCTCCGGTGCTGCGGCGCATCACCGGGTTCCGCAAGGCGTCCGCCCCTGGTGACCGGTTCGACCTCGTCCGCGCGTACCTTCGGCTGCTCGGCCCGGCCACTCCGAAACAGGTGGCCGACTATCTCGACGCCCCGGTCAAGGACGTGAAGGCCCGCTGGCCCGACGATGTGGTCGACGTGACGGTCGACGGCGAGACACGCTCGCTGCTGGCCGCCGACGAGGAGGCCCTGACGTCGGCCGAGGTCCGCGCGACCCGCCTGCTCGGCCCGTTCGACCTGTTCCTTCAGGCGAAGGACCGCGCGACGCTCGCACCGGACGCCGCCCGGGTCAAGGAGCTGTGGCCGGTGCTGGGTCGGCCCGGCGCGGTCCTCGTCGACGGCGAGATCGTCGGCACCTGGCGTCCCCGCAAGTCCGGCAGGGCGTTCACGGTCGCGGTCCAGCCCTGGGGCAAAATGTCGGCCGGCACGCGCGACGCCATCGCCGTGCAGGCCGAACACCTCGCCACGCACCGCCGCGCCACGCTCGCCGCCGTCGACTTCAGCAGCTGACGCCCCGGACCGTCAGCGGGGCGCCCGCGTACGCCGGTAGTAGGACCACCCGGCCAGCGGCAACGCGATCGCCCAGGCCAGGAGCAGCGGAAGGCCGATCAGGACACCCGTCGGGGTGAAGATGTCCTGCTCGCTGGTTTCGGAGAGGTCGGCGGCGAACTGCCAGGGCAGGGTCACCGCGTAGCCGATCATAAGGGCGGAGCCCAGCACCGTCGGCGTGAGCGGCACCCACGGCGGCACCCGGCGGCCGCGCAACCACGGCACCCACCGCGGAAAGGTACGCCCCCAGTCGCTGATCAGACCGAGCGCCAGCACTCCCCCGAGCGCGGCGAGGACGCACAGCAGGCCCAGGTAGAACGCGCCCGCCGGCAGGCCGAGGAACCCGTCGACGGGATGATCCCCGACGCCCGGCCCGCGACCGTGGTACCACTCCTCGAACGGTTCGGCGTGTGCGAACAGCGGAATGCCGAGGATCCAGGGGACGTGCAGCGGGATGAAGCCCAGCACGGGCGCGATCCACGCCACGTGACCGGCTCGGCGCGCCCACGCCGGTGGTGGCTGCGATGCTTCGGCGCTCTGGTTCACGGTCATCACTCCGCATCGATGCGGTGGCTTCTTCTTCTCCCACGCTGCGCTGCCGGCGTGCCCGGCGGATCCCCGCGCAGAGTGAGCCGAATCCCCCGTGACCGGGGGCGCGGCCCGCGCGACGAGAGCCCCGATCCACCGGTACGGGTGGGTGCGAGATGGGAGACTGTGAGCTGCCGTCGGCAGTCAGTTGACCCCCTTCACGTTCCGCCGCGAAGCGCCGAGGCGTCGGTTGGAAGGGGCCGAGAATGCAGCCGACCTGGCTCTCGACGCTCGCCTGGGTCTCGCTCGCGGTCGGTGTCGTCAGCTTCGTGATCGTCCTCGTCGACACCTACGTCTACGGGCACCGTCAGCCAGCCAGGGTCATGGAGATCGTCTGGCTGGTCACCGTGCTGTACGTCGGCCCGGTGGCCGTCCGCCTCTACTGGAACTGGGGTAGGCCCGAGTCGCTCGCGCCTCCGCCGCAGAGGGATCGGCCCCACCGCGGCACCATCGTGACCCAGGTGTCCCGCTGTGGCGCGCACTGCGCTCTCGGCTTCGTCGTCGCCGAGGTCGCCCTGTACGGATTCGACCTTCCCCGCAGCGCGCTGTGGATCGACTACGTCGGCGACTACCTGATGGCGGTGACGATCGCTGTTCTCTTCCGGCTATTCGAGGGCCCTCGTCGCAGCCTCGCGCAGGTCTGGCGCGCGCTGGCGACCGTCGTGAAGGTGGAACTGGTGACCATCACCGCGTTCGAGGTGGCACTGTTCGCGTGGCTGACGCTGGCGCACCACATGGTCTTCCCGGAACCGCACCTGCGGCTCGACAACCCCACGTTCTGGTTCGCCGGCCAGATCGGGTTGATCGCCGGTTTCATCACGGCCTGGCCTGCGGCGTCGTGGCAGCTCGGCCGAGGAACGAGCGTCACGGCACGCTGACGTCGCCAGGGCAGAGACCCGAGGACTGGCGTGCCGCGACGAGCTCACCTGCCGTTCGACACGGTCAGGCTGCGGCGGCCGACCGGCCGACCGGAAACCGCACACCGGTGAGGTCTTCCGAGACGGCCCAGAGGCGTTGCTGCACGGCCAGGTCGTACGACTCAGGGCTCGACGTGACCAACTTCGGGTTGCCGCGCACCTCGCCCAGGCCGTCGGGGCCGTAGTACTGCCCGCCGAGGACGGACGGGTCGGTGGCGGCGCGCAGGCTGGGCAGAGCGCCCGCCGCGGCGGGCTGGGTGAGTACCGGGGCGAGCACGGTGAGCGGCACGCGGACGAACGCCGGGGAGTTGCGCGCCAGTTCGGTGTCGGAGACGCCGGGGTGCGCGGCCACCGCGACGGTGGTGCCGTGTGGGGCGAGCCGGCGCTGCAACTCGTAGGTGAACATCAGGTTGGCGAGCTTCGACTGGCCGTAGGCGGCGACCCGGTTGTACGACCGTTCCCACTGCAGGTCGTCGAATCCGATGGCGGCGCGGATGCGGTGCCCGACGCTGCTGACCGTGACCACCCGGGAGCCGGGCACCGGCAGCAGCAGGTCGAGCAGCAGGCCGGTGAACGCGAAGTGGCCCAGGTGGTTGGTGCCGAACTGCATCTCGAAGCCGTCGCGGGTGGTCTGCTTCGGCGTGTACATGACGCCGGCGTTGTTGATCAGCAGGTCGATCCGGGGATGGCTGGCGCGCAGCCCGGCGGCGGCGGCGCGCACCGAATCCAGCGAGGTCAGATCCAGTTCCTGTACGGAGACGTCGCCGCTCATCCGGGCGGCGGCGCGCTTGCCCTTCTCGGTGTCGCGCACGGCCAGCACGACCGAGGCCCCCCGCTCGGCGAGGAGTCGGGCGGTTTCGAAGCCCAGGCCGGTGTTGGCACCGGTGATCACGGCCACCCGGCCGTCCTGGCGCGGAATCTGCTGCTCGGTCCACTTCATCTCAGGCTCCCAAGGTACCGCCGGTAAGTTATGTCGGGAACGCTAATGTACCGGCGGTACCCTGTCAAGGGACCGCCGGTACCTAAGTTAGGGTTGACGCATGACCTTCCAACGGGCGCGCAGCGAGGAGCAGCGCGCGGTCCGTCGCCAGGCGATCCTGGAGACGACCTCGGCAATGCTCGACGAGATGCCGGTGGCCGACGTGACCCTCAACGAGCTGAGCCGGCGGGTCGGCCTGGCCAAGACAGCGGTGCTGCGCTATTTCGAGTCCCGCGAGGCGGTACTGCTCGACCTCCTGGACGACCGGACGACCACGTGGCTGGCCGAACTGGACCAGGAACTGGCCCAGGGCATCGACCCGAGCGGGTCCGCACCGGAGCGGGCCGAGCAGGTGGCCGACGTGCTCAGTCGATCGCTCGCCGCCCAGACGGTGCTCTGCGATCTCTTCGGCGCGCAGGGTGGGGTGCTCGAACACAACGTCTCGGTCGAGGCGGCCCGCCGACACAAGCGGGCGTCACTGGCCAACCTCGCGGTGATGGCCGGCCTCATCCGGCGGCACCTGCCCGAGGTCGGCGACCGCGCCGACCTCTTCTGCCTTCAGGTCCTCCTCGTGGCCGGCGCGTTCTCCGCCTACAGCACGCCGCCGCCGAGCCTGCTCGCCGTCTACGAGTCCGAGCCGGCGCTCGCGATCTACCACATCGACCCGCCGACAGCCCTGCGCATCGCGATCATCACGCAGCTCGTGGGCATCCTGCCGCGCCCCTGAGCCCGTGCGGAACCTGGTCCGGCGCGAAACCCGCTCGCCAACGACCGGCCCGCCGTCTATCGTGGCCCGCCGTGCTGTCCAACGAAGAGATCATCAGACGGGCCCTGGATCGGATCGAGGCAGGGTACGTCTTTCCGGCGAAGGTCGCGGACATCGACGCCACGATCCGGCGTCGCCTCGCGGCCGGTGAGTACGACGACCTGGACGGGCCTGCACTCTGCGCGGCGGTGACCGCTCACCTGCAGCAGGCGTGCCCGGACAAGCATCTGCGGCTGCTGTGGTCGGAGCAGCCACAGTCGCTGGATCCCGCCGACGAGGACGGGGGCAAGGCGGCGTTCCTCGCGCTGCTCCGGACGGAGAACCAGGGCATCCGCCGGGTCGAGCAGGTGGACGCCACCGTCGGGCTCATCGACGTGCGGCGCATCGCGTACGCCGACGAGGGGGCCAGCGCCATCGGCGCGGCCATGCAGCTGGTCGCCCTCAGCTCGGCGCTCATCCTGGACCTGCGCGCGTGCTCCGGCGGAGCGCCGGAGGGAGCCGCGATGTGGTGCAGCTACTTCTTCCGCGACGACCAGGTGCACCTCAACGACTTCTACGAGCGGTCCACCGGCGCCACCCGACAGTTCTGGACCGCCGCGCACCTTCCCGCGCCGCGCTACCTGGACCGTCCGGTCTTCGTGCTCACCAGCGCGTCGACGTTCTCCGGGGGTGAGGACGTCGCGTACACCCTCCAGGCGCACGGTCGGGCCGTCGTCATCGGGGAGACGACCCGGGGCGGCGCGCATCCGACGGACCGTCACGCGGTCACCGAGCACATCCTGGTGACGGTCCCGACCGCCCGGACCATCAACAGCGTCACCGGCACCAACTGGGAGGGCGTCGGAGTGGTTCCCGACGTACCCGTGCCGGCCGACCAGGCGCTCGACGCGGCGCTCAGGGCCATCGCGGACGCCTAGGGCATGCGGCCGAGATCGGATGCCGTCATGCCGGGGACCTGTCGTAGCTCCTCGACCTCGTACCAAGCCGCCGATGGCAGCGAGCTGCCTCTGCTGGTCTTCGAGCCGGCCGAGGGCACACCGCCACGCGCCGGCATCGTCCTCTTCCACGGCGGTGCCCTGCGCCGCGGATCGCCCGACGGCCTCGCCCCGCACTGCCGGGCACTCGCGTCGCGGGGAATCCTCGCGGTGTCGGCCGGGTACCGGCTGCTCGACCGGGGCGCGACCAGCATCGACGACTGCCTCGCCGACGTCCGGCGCGCGGTCGCGCGGTTCGGCCGGCTGGCCGCGTCGTGCGGGCTCGACGCGTCGCGACTGGCCTCGGGCGGCAGCTCGGCCGGCGCTCACCTGGCGATGCTGGCGGCCCTGGCGCCGTCCCGCACGACACCGGAGCCCGGCGTCACGGCCGTGGTCGCCCTCAACCCGGCGGGACTCGACCTGGGTGTCCTCCCGCCCGAGGCGCAGCGCCGCCTGGAACGGCAGGTTGGCCTCGACGCGGGCCGGCTGATCGAGTATTCGCTGATCGAGTGGGTCCGGCCGGGCAGTCCGCCGACGCAGATCCACCACGGCACCCGCGACGAGGTCGAGCCGGTCGACTCCGCGCGACGCTTCCGCGACGCGATGACGCGCGCGGGCAACGAGTGCGCCCTCCTGGAGTACGAGGACGCCACACACGGGTTCCACTACCCCGGCGACGGTGGGCACTTCGACGACGTCATCGACGCCACGACGCTGTTCCTCGACCCGACGACGATGCCCTGAGCCCACAGGAGAGCGAAGCGATCACTCGGGCGAGTGGTCCCTTCGTCCGTGGCGAACGGGCACCGCCGCGAAGCCGGGCCGTGGGCGTCGTCGGTCAGCAGTTGCGCAGGCAGCGCACGAAAAGGTGTTGGTGGCCGTCGCCCGGGTCGACTCCCAGGTCCGTCGCGTTGGACCTGAAGACGATCCGGCTCCCGTTGGCCGAGGTGACGCCGTCGAAGCTCTCGCCGTTGCCGGTCGCCCCGGCGGCGGTGGTGCTCACCGCCGTCGTCCGGCCGGTGTTGAGGTCCCGTACGAAGACGTCGCTCAAGAGGCCGTTGCCGTCGCGTGGAGCCAGGTCAGAGGCCCAGGAGTAGAAGGACACGTAACGACCGCCGGCGGCCAGTTGGCCGGACATGCTGTGGTTGTCGCCGGCGTCCGTGCCTGCGCGGTTGGCACTGACCAGGACGGTGGTGTCGGCGATCAGGTCACGGACGTAGATGTCGGTGGCCGTGTTGGTGTCCGCCGCCACGTACGGCCCGTACGACTCCCACGACACCTTCGTGCCGTCCTTGCTGATGCTCGGGTTCACCCCGCCGGGGGACCCGCCCTCGCCGGTGGCGGGCAGGTCGGCCCGGACCGTCGCACCGGACGAGAGGTCGTGGACGAAGATGCCGGTGCTCGTCCCGCCGTCACCGACCCAGCCGCCGGACCCGCTGAACACCACCCGCCGCCCGTTGCCCGACACGACGGCCTCGTACACCGAGAGATCCGAGCCGCCGTCGGCCTGCACCGTGACCCGGGTGGTCCTGCCGAGCACCGAGTCGTGCACATACGCCACCTGCCCGTAGAGCCAGCGACCCTGGTCGTCCAGGTCGCCGCTGTAGGAGGTGACGATGAAAGTGGTGAAACGACCGTTGTCGGAGATGGTGGCACCGCTGCTGATGCCCCGGATCTGCCGCCCGCCCGCGAACGTGCTGACCCGGGTCGTGGACGCGGTCTCGCGGTCGTGCACGAAGACGTCACGCTCGTTGTTGGTGTCACCGGGCACGAGGTTCGACGCGTACGACGTGAAGGCCACGTACCGGCCGTTGCCGGAGATCGCCGCCGTGTACTCGATCCCGTCGTTGGCCGGCTGACCGTTCAGGCCGCCGCTGACCAGGGTGGTGACACCGGTCTGCGTGTCGCGGACGAAGACGTCCGCGCTGTCGTTGGTGTCGCCCGGAACGAGATTGTCCGAGGTGGAGGCGAAGGCGACGTACCGGCCGTCGTCGGAGATGTCGGAGCCACCGACACCGCCGTTGCCAGGGGTGCCGTCGGGTGCCACATCGACCTGAGTGAGCGCCCCGGCCTCGGCCGCCGAGGCGGGCACGGGCATCAGGAGCATCGTGGTCACGCCGGTGACCGCCACGAGAGCACGGACCGTCCGAAGGGTACGCATGGACGCAGAGCCTAGCGAGGCGACACCGTCCGTGATGCCCCGCGACGGCACGGTCACGACTCGCGCTTGGCCTTCGCGCGCCGGGGCCGCCGACGAGGGGTGTCGTCGCCGCCGGCCAGCCGAGTGAAGGTCAGCATGTTCGCCAACGCGACGGCGACGATCGCGAGGCCGACCTGGATCGCGAGCACGATCCAGTCCCAGCGCAACACCCACACCTTCACGCCGGCGTCGTCGTCGACGTGCAGCGCCTTGGCGACCACGGTGCCGAGCACCGCCGAGCCGACACCGAGAACGAACGTGGCGAAGATGCCGATCCGCTGCCGCCCCGGCAGGATGAGCCGGCCGAGCAGGCCGACCAGTGCGCCGATGAGCACCGCGCCGAGATAACCGGTTACCAACATTGCTGTCTTCTCCCCTTCCCGCAGTACCGGGATACATGCCCGGATCTCACGTTCGCGGAAACCCCGGCCCGATCGGGGCCGCGGGGATGTCACCTGCTCCACCAGCCTCGCGGGGCGTACACGATCAGGGACGAACCAGCGCGGCAGAGCCTGGACTCCGGCCACGTCGACCCGACCGACGGCTACTACGTCTTCTTCGACTCGCATGACATCGACGACGATCGGTCCGACCACGCCGAACTGGTCCAGTTGATCGAGTTCCTCGGTCTGGAACAGGTCGGCCTCGCGGTGATCCGCTAGGACCTGGCGAGACACCTGCCGCTTCTGCCGTCGGTGGTGGAGGCGGTTCGGTCACTGGGTGAGGCCGACCAGTGTCGCCAGCCGGCATCAGGTCGGCGGCGTAGGGAACCCTGCTCGACGATCCTCCCGTTCCGCCATCTGACGACGGAGACCCGTCCCGACCGCCGGCAGCTGACCCGGAACTCACCGGTCCTTGCGCAGCAGGAGGGTCACCGCCTCGCCGTCGGCCGGGCCGAAGGTGCCATCGATGGGATGTCCCAGCGCGGCACCGAGGGTGCGCGCGTGCAGGTCGACCACCGCCTCCACCAGGTCGGCCAGCACGGACACCGTGCCACGGCCCTGTCGCCAGCCCGCCACGCACAGCCCGAGGCCGACGATCGCCGCGGGCCACCACAGCAGGCCGAGCACCACATACAGCAGCCCCCAGCCCACCCGTCGGGCGGCGGCGGCGAAGTCGGCCTGTGCGAGGGCGAGCGGTCCCCTGGTCTCCTCGGGCAGCAGCAACCACAGCCGGGGCCAGGCGGCGGCCAGGTCCAGGCCGTAGCAGGCCCGCACCCGTACCGCGGTGGCCTGCATCCGGTCACCGATCCAGGTCGGGCGGTCCGGCTCGGTCACCGCGATGCGGTCGCAGGCGCGGGCGAGCGCCTGGGTGTCCGGCAGTGGTCCGGCGTCGCCGTCGGCGGAGCGCAACCGGCGTGCCTTGTCCCGAAGGGCGTTTTCGTAGCGGTCCATGGCGGTGTTCCATCGGCGTCGCCGTCGGCGGGTCAACGCGTCGCCGACCCGGCCCCAGTGCTGGGTCCACAGGGCCACGACCAGGCGCTCCAGGCTCTGCGCGGCCATCGCGGCGACGACACCGCCCAGCACGACACCGAGGACGATCAGCAGGGCAGACCCGGTGCTCCGGGCCGGTGCTCCGAGGGCGAGGCGGTCCACCTCCTGCCGCAGCAGCCGCAGGTCCCACCAGTGGGTGTGGCCGAGTCGCACCGCCACGGCGACCATCGCCACGAACACCACACCGGGCAGCGCCAGTCCGGCGAGCCACCGCTCTGCCAGCTTCCCGCCGAGCGAGGCGATGAGCGCGTTCACCGGTCCATCCGGAACGTCGACAGTGGGCAGTCCCACACGGCGCAGTGTGGCGCTTCGGCGTCCGGCCGGGGGATCTCGACCCGGTCGCACAGGTCCCCGGGGCACACCTGGACGACCTCGGGGCGGCGGCCGTGGATGCCGGCCAACGGCAGGTAACGATCTCCCCGGACGGTGGTGTCACCTCCGACCAGGCCACCGACACGCATCAACTCGGTCACCTCGGCGAGCACCGCGTCCACGCCCTGGTCGGTCAGTGACCGATCCCGCAGTCGCGTCAGGGCGCGGGCCGGTTCCGGCCCGAGCAGGTCGCCCACCTGCGCGATGTCCGCGCAGACCCGGGCCAGTCGAGCCGCCCGGTCGTCGTCGAGTCGCCTGTCCGGCGCCGATTGGCTCATCGGCTGATTATCTCCTGTCGATGTGGCGCACGGCTGGCAGGCTGGGGAGCATCCGCGACGGGAAGGTGCGCCGATGGGTCGCAATACGAGGGACGCCGTGAACGACTGGCGTCGTGTCGCGGCCGGCCAGCGGCGCGGCGACCGGCGCTGGGCCGAGGCCCAGGTGGAGCTGGGGGCCGCGCTGCTCGACCGCTATCACGCGGACCGGGCGCGGCAGGACCTGATCGAGGCCACCGTCGTGCTGGAGGCCGCGATCCGCACGATGGCCGACTCCTTTCTGGCCGAAGAGTTGGGTACGACGCACGGTCTGCTCGCGCTGGTCACGTACACCGATGTGCTGTTGGCCAGGGCCCGGATCGAGGGTGAGCCGCAACTCCTGGACGTCGCCGAGCAGTATCTGCAGTTCGCGGAGGACGCCTCGGCCGACCTGGGCAACAGCGCGATGCTGATGCTCAAGAAGTGCCAGGTCTACCGGGTCCGGCACGACTTCGACGGCTCGGTCGACACGCTCTACCGGCTCACCGCCATCGCCAAGATGGCCGAGAACTGGATCAGCGAGGAGAACCGGGCCGCGCTGCGGGGCATCCACGCGGAGGCGCTGTTACGCGCCTACCAGCTCACCGGTGTGGAGGACTACGTCGACGAGGCGCTGGACCTGCTGTCGTCGGTGGACACCGTCGGGCCCAACCAGGACCAGATCGTCATGCTGCGCGCCCGGTGCCTGCTGGCCAGGGCGGCCGGGACCACCCACACCGCCGATGTCGAACGGGCCGTCGCGGTGCTGCGGGACCACACCCCGCAGAGCATCGACGCGCGTTTCCTGCTCGGTCAGACGCTGCTCACCCTTGTCGACCGCACCGGCCGGGCCGACCTGCTCGGCCAGGCCTGGGAGGAGTTCGCCGGCGCGTTGACCACCGTCGGAGAGCGCCATCCGCATCATCGGATGGCGCTCGCCAGCCTGTCCACCGTCGGCATGAAGACGCACCGGCTGACGGGCGACGTCTCCGCCCTGGAGACGGCGATCGGCCTGCTGCGCCGGGCGCTCGCGCTGTCCGTACGCGGGGAGCCCAACCACGCCTTGTACCTGGACCAGTTGGGCTACAGCCTGCGGCTGCTCTACGACGCCACCGGGGAGCCCGCCTACCTGGAAGAGTCGCTCGTCCTGCTGCGCCAGGCGCTGGAGTCCCTGCCCCCGCGCCATCCGCAGCGCGTCGAGACCGGCTTGTCCATCGCCCAGGCGTTGCGGGCGACCTACCTGCGTACCAGTGAGAAGACCCTGCTCACCGAGGCGGCCGAACGGGCGCTCGCCGCCGGCCGCATCGAGTCCGGCGCCGTACCGGTCCGGATCCAGGCCTTCGACAAGGCGGCCTACTCGCTGACCACGCTGGACCGGTGGGAGGAGGCGGCGGATGCCTTCGAGGAGGCCATCGCGCTGCTGCCCCGGTTGGCGTCGCGGGGGCGTACCCGACACGACCAGTACGCCGACCTCGGCTCGACGGCCGGGCTGGCGGCGACTGCCGCCTCCTGCGCGATCGGCGCGGGGCAGCCGGAGCGGGCCTTGGAGCTGCTGGAGCGTGGCCGGGGCCTGCTGCTGCACCAACGGTTGACGGCGGATGGCGAGTGGGCGGCGCTGCAACGCGTCGACGGGCGTCTGGCGGCCGACTTCCAGCGGATGCGCCGGGACTTCGAAGCGCCCGCCCCCGAATCGCCCCGACCCACCACCTTCGGCCGGGACCGGGAGACCGAGTGGAACGTGCTGCTGGCCACGATCCGGGAGCTGCCCGGCCTGGGTGACTTCCTGCGTACGCCCAGCGCCCGGCAACTCCTCGACCAGGTCGACGGGACCGTGGTCGTGCCGATCGTGAGCGGGTTGCGCTGCGACGCGCTCATCCTGAGGCAGCACCGAGTGACGGTGCTCCCGCTGCCGGACCTGTCGCTGGCCGACGCGGTGACGCAGCTGCGGCTGCTCCAGGAGGCCACCACCACGGCGCCCGATCCGACGGCGGACGCACGGAGCCGCCTGCGCGCCCAGTCGGTGCTCACCGGCGTACTCGAATGGTTGTGGTCTGCCCTCGTCGGGCCGGTGCTGGAGCGGATCGACGCGCCCGGGACCGGCGGCGAGCTGCCGCGCGTCTGGTGGTGTCCGGTGGGTCCGCTGGCGTTCTTTCCCCTGCACGCCGCGCAGGCCGGTGCCGCCGGGGCCGCCCTCGACCGGGTGGTCTCCTCCTACACCCCGACCGTGACCGCGCTCGCCCGCAAACGCACCGGGTCGCGCCAGCCCCGGCCGGACGCCCGGTCCTGCGTGGTGGCGATGCGCGCCACCCCCGGCGGCCCGGCCGGCCTGCCCAGCGCGGAACGTGAGGCCGCGTCGGCGGCGCGGGCGCTGCCCGGAGCGTGGACCGGGCTGGACGCGCAGGCCACCCGCGACCAGGTCCTGGACCGGTTGGCCGACTCGGCGTACGCGCACTTCGCGTGCCACGCGGTGGCTGATCCGCACGATCCGGCGCAGGGCCGGCTGCTCGTGCACGACCACCAGGACAACCCGCTCACCGTCGCCGACGTGTCCCGGCTTGACCTGGACGCGGAGTTCGCGTTCCTGTCGGCCTGCGCGACCACCCAGGCCCCGCCGACCCTCGTCGACGAGTCGCTGCACATCACCGGCGCGTTCCAGCTCGCCGGGTTCCGGAACGTCATCGGCACCCTGTGGGAGGTCGACGACGCGATCTCCCTCGACCTGACCACCGCCTTTTACGCGCACGGCGACCCGACCGGGTCGGCGGCGTACGCGCTGCACTCGGCCGTACGGGGGCTGCGGGACCGCTACCCCCTCGCGCCGACGCTGTGGGCCGCGCACGTCCACAACGGAGGCTGAGATCAGCGGGTACGCAGGACCAGCGCCCGGGCCCGCTCCGTGTCGGGATGACCCGGGCCGTGTACGCGTTCGCACCCGGCCAGCGCGGCCCGCGCCACACCGCCCGCCCGCCGGTCACCCGCCTCGATCAGCAGTTGGGCGAAGAGCGTCCGCATCTCCAGGGTGCCGGGATGGTCGACGCCCCGGCCCCGTTCACTGTCCGGCAGCGTGTCGGCCAGCAGCCGGATCGCCTCGGCCCGCCGCCCCGTCCCGGCGAGCGCTCTGGCCAGGGAGTGCCGGGCGTGCAGACGTACCCCGTCGGTGGTGCCGAGCACGCGCCCGGCGTCGTCGGCGAGCGCCCGGGCCGCCTCGACCGCCTCGGCCGCCCGGCCGGCGTCGAGCAGGACGACCAGCAGGTTGCTGCGCGCCTGGAGCGTCACCGGGTTGGTGGGCCCCAACGTCCTGGTCATCCGCCGGACCACGTCCCGCATCGCCCGCTCGGCCTGCCGGCTGTCGCCCCGCAGGTGTTGCAGGCTGGCCAGTTTCATCTGGCAGGCCAGGGTGTCCGCGTCGTCCCTGCCCAGCGTCCGCGCCATACCGTCGGCGACCCGCCGCAGCAGCGGCTCGGCCTCGTCCATCCGACGCAGCTCGATCAGCAACCAGCCCAGGTTGTTGCCACTGCGCAACGTCTCGGCGTCGTCGTCACCCAGCACCCGACGGCGCGCCTCGTAGACGTCCCGCTGCACCGGTTCCGCCTCGGCGTGCGCGCCGAGCTGCCAGAGCGCGAAGCCCAGGCTGTGCTTGCTGCGCAGGGTGTCGGGATGCTCCGGCCCGAGCGCCGAACTGCGCAACCCGACGATCTGCTGATAGACGGCCACGGCCTCGGCGATGTCGTTAGTGCGCATCAACTCCTGCGCGTACCGGGTGCCCGCCGCCAACGTCCGCGGGTCGGTCGCGCCGTACTGGTCGTGGAAGGCGTGATACTGCAACCCGAAGGCCGTCGGACCGCCGATCGTCTCGCTGATCGAGCGGCCGTCATGGTTGAGAGTGATCTCGATGACCGGGACGGTCGACTCCGTTTCGCGCGGCGGCTCGTCGTCGCGTTTGCGGCTGCGGTTGAACCATCTGCCCACTGCGCGCACCTCCCCCGGCCGCACGACCCGTCAGGAACAGGAGACCACATGCGCGGGCGGCTCGCCGACCCCGAGATTCGCGTCCCGCGCGGGTGCCGGCTGGGTGACCGTCGCCGTGTCGCGGTGCCCGAGGCAAGGTGCGATTGAGGCTGATGACTCTGAGGCATCACAATGCCGCTGAGTCATCAGCCTCATCGGAGTACCCGCCGGCACGCCCTGGTGCGACCGACCCGCCGACCAGGCGTGTCGTCACCGCCGCGCAGCACCCACACCCGCACGCCGGGCGAAGGCATCGATGCGAGCACCCGCACAACTTCACCGAAACTGCTGCCTCGGGCGCGCGGGAGACAGCAGTTTCCCTGATGTTGCGCGGATCTTGAGGCCGATCAGCTCGGCGGGGCGTACCGATTCAGCGGGTGAGGCCGACCAGCGTCGCCAGTCGCGCCACGCCGGCCGGCGCCGGCCGCGCCCGCGCACAATCGGCGATGAGGGTACGCGCCAACGGGCCAGACGCACGGTATCGACTTGTTGGGCCACTACGCTGCGCACTACTCTCCTGACCGACAGCACTTGCCAGCCGTCCGTCTCTGGTGGAGGTCACGATGAAGTTGACCAAGCTCTACAAGGATCCTGGCTCGGGTGGCAACGGGTGCCCGACGGTCTACCTCGGAGAGAGCGGGGAGCTTGTCGTTCAGGGGAGCCTCATCGACGAGGACACCGTCAGCGAGCTGGAGAACGTTCTTCCTGGCGAGGGCGCGGTGCGGATTCCCGCCGAGGTCCTGCTCGGTGCCATCGAGCGCTACCGCCAGTCCGAGCAGCGGTGATCGAGCGTTGACCCGGTCGTTCACGTCCCTGGATGACGACGAGTTCAACCAACTGTTTCGCGACTTCCGTTACACGGCATACCGGCTGGAGACGCTTCAGCGATACGACGTGTCGTACGAGCAGGACGAGTTCGCGCGGTTCCTTGCGGGTGAGACCCGAGGCGAGTTTCCGGGGATCGCGGCTTGGTGCGAGACCGTGCGGGCGGCGGTGTCGGCGGGCAAGCGTATGCACCGGGTCCATGTCGTCTCCGAGCCGCTGTCGGATTACGTGCGGTTCGAGTGCGGTTGGGCCTACGAGCACACCGTTGAGGCAGGCGAGGACGTCCGCCTCATCGTGGTCTCCGGCGACGACTGGCCGGCCGCGTTACCGCACTATGACTACTGGTTGTTCGACTCGGCACGGCTGGTGGCCATGTACTACGACGACGAAGGGCGCTTCGTATCCGGGGAGTTGATCAGCGAGCCGGAGCAGATCGTGCAGGCCAATCTGTGGCGTGACGCGGCCGTCGCGGCATCGGTCCCCTACCGGAAGATCACAGACCAGCTCCAGACCAAGACCCCATGACCGGTCGCTCGTCGTCGGCGTGGCAGCGAGGAGGTCTACAGCCGCCACGTCAGCTTCCCCTCAATGCGACCGGCTTCGTCAACCGTGAGCAGACCCTCACCCGCCTTGACGCGGCACTGCCGACCGATGGGAACCACGCGGCTGCGGGCTTCCCGACCGCGGCTGCCATCGCGGGCGCCCCCGGTGTTGGCAAGACAGCTCTGGCCGTGCACTGGGCCCACCGAGTACGCAGATGGTTCACCGACGGTGACCTCTACGTCGACATGCGCGGCTACGGTCCTGGGCCAGCCCTCGATGTCGGCCAGGCACTGGACACGTTCCTCCGCGCTCTGCACGTACCGGCCGAGCAGATCCCCACGGACACTGACGGACGTGCCGCCCTGTTCAGGTCCGTCCTGAACGGCAAGCGCGTCCTGATCGTGGTGGACAATGTGTCCACCGTCGGTCAAGTCCGGCCGCTACTCCCGGCCACACCGACCTGCATGGCGATCGTCACCAGCCGCAGCCGACTTTCCGGCCTTGTGGCACGGGAAGGAGCGTCGCGGATGACCTTGGACGTTCTGTCTCCGGACGAGGCAATCGCGCTGCTCAGCGACAACATCGGCGGCGGTCGGGTCAGCGCAGAGCCGCAGGCCGCCGCCGAACTTGCTCGCCGCTGCGCCTACCTCCCCCTCGCTCTGCGGATCATCGGGGAGCGCATCGCCAACTCTCCCCATGTCACCCTCTCGGAGTTCGTCGCGGACCTCGCCCTGGCCGAGCATCAGCTTGACGCCCTCGCGGTCGACGATGACGAGCTTTCCGACGTACGCGCGGTGTTCTCGTGGTCCTACCAGACGTTGCCCGACGACACGGCACGGTTCTTTCGACTACTCGGCTTACACGCCGGCTCCGACATCTCAGCGGCGGCAGCGGCGGCCCTCGCTGGCCTGAGTCTGCCCCGAGCCCGCAGTCTGCTCGACCAGCTCACCGCCGCGCACCTCGTGCAGAACCCTGCCCGCGACCGGTACCTGTTCCACGATCTCCTCCGCGCCTACGCGCTGGAACGAGCACAGGCCGAGGAGACGCCCGAGCAGCAGCGCCAATCGCGCCGCCGCGTCTACTCCTGGTACCTCCTCATGGCCGAGGAGGGCCGCAAGGTCATCCTCCCGTACTCGCATGCCGTCGCTCTACCTCCGGGCGAACCTGGCGTCACCCTCGCTCCTCCACGCACGGTGGCCGAGGCGATGGCATGGTTCGAGCATGAGCGGCTGAACCTTCTGGACACCATCCGGCAGGCCGACGATCTGGGAGAACTCGACATCGCCTGGCAACTGCCGGTGGTCAGTGACGGTTTCTTCGAACTGAAGTCGTACTGGGCCGACTGGCGCGACATCCACCTCACCGGCCTACGCGCGGCACGCTCGGCAGGATCGCGTCTCGGCGAAGCCGCCAACCTCCGCTGCCTCGGCGACGCCTACTGGCGCTCGGGGGAGCGCGACGCCGCGCTCGACTGCTACCAGCAAGGCGTCGCCGCGAGCCGTGAGGTCGACGACCACTGGGTGGAAGGATTTTGTCTTCGCGGCCTGGGCCTCATCCACGAGGAGCTTGGGCAGACCGACAAAGCCATGGAACTTTACAGCCAGGCGCGGGAGGTCTTCCGCCGCAATGGCATCACCCGAGGTGAGGGCATGTCGTTGCTCAGCCTCGGCAACGGGCACCGCGCACGAGGACACCTCGACACGGCCATCGCCCACTACCAGGAAGCCGTCGCCATCCTCGGCAGCATCGACGATCACTGGAGCGTCGCTTGGGCCTCCTATCCCCTCGGCCTGGCATATCAGCAGCTCGGACGACTCGACGAGGCCCTGGAACGGCACACGCACGCCCTTGAGCTGTTCCGCAGGTTCGACGACCGACGCTGCGAAGGACTCACGCTGGCCGCCCTCGGCGACACCCACCACGCCGCCGGCCAGCACGAAGACGCGCAACGCTGCTGGCTACAGGCACTACAGATCCTCGATCCCCTCGGAGATCCACATGCCGGTGCCGTTCGTGGCCTTCTCGCGCGGACCGGCAGCGACGGACACGCCTAGCAGCACTCCCCTCATCGGGTGAGGCCGACCAGAGTCGCCAGACGCGCCACGCCGGCCGGCGCCGGCTGTGCGCGAGCAACGTCGGCGATGAGAGTACGCGTCAGAGGCCGGCACCGAACCTCAGCCGGCGCGACACTGTCCGCGTCCACAAGCGCCCGCGCCGCCCCGCGCAGGTCACCCATGTGCAGGTACGCCCGCGCGACATCCACCAGGTACGCGCCCCGATGCTCGGCCGGCAACCTCTGCCACCCCTCCCGCCGCACCACGATCGAGTGCCGGCGTAGCGCCTCGACGGCATTGTCCCGCGAGGCCTCCAGCAGCACCCGTACCAGCTCGACGGGCGTCCGCCCGAAGCTGGTGTGATGCTGGTCGTCGTACCCCCGAAGGTTTCTGGCGACCCCCGCGGCCCGGTCGGTCAGCTCGTCGGCGCGGTGGTGCTCGCCGCAGCCGGCTGCGGCGAGGGCAGCCTGGAGCAGCAGCGTGCCGCCCACGGCCCACTCCCCCGCCGACCGCTGCGGCCCGATGCGGTGCGCGGCGGCGAGCGCCGCGGTCAAGGCCAGGCGGTCGCGGCCCGACGCGCGTAGGGCCTGGGCAACCGCGATTGCCGCCGTCGCTGCGAGGCACGGATCGTCGGCGGCGGTGCCGATCGCCCGGTCGGCGGCCAGCCAGGCGAGGTCGGCCTCACCGAGCTTGACCAACAGCAGAGCGGTGATCCGATACGCCTGCACCAGCACCTCCGGCGACCGCGCACCCTGGGCAGCGTCGAGCAGACCCGGCACCACACGCAGCAGCTCCGGGTAGTGCGCGTGCTGGTAGGTCAACCAGGCGTGCCCGACCTGCCGCCTCAGCTCGTGCAGGTGTGGTGGGGTCGGCGGGGTGTCGTAGCGGGCGAGCGCGGCTCTGATGTCGTCCACCCCGGGCGGAGTGCTCGTCGGGGTGCTGGGTGGCTGGCCGAGCAGCACCTCCGGGTCGACCCGCAGGACGCGGGAGAGCTCCTGGATCACCGAGTACCGGTCCAGGGGTCGGACGCCGCGCTCGATTTTGTCCACCCAGCTCTTCGACCTGCGTAGCCGATCGGCCAGCATCTGCTGGGTCATCGACCGCCGCACCCGCCAACCGGCCACCCGTCGTCCGATGGGGAGGTCATCGCTGCTCACGCCGCCACCGCCGGTCCGGGACCGCGCGGGTCGTGTCGTCCACGGGTACGCGTTCCGCCTCGGCCTGGGCCAGGATGCGCTGCTTGGCAGCCTCCTGCTCGGCCGCTTCAGCCTGTTCACCCTTGCTCGGTTGCCTATCGCTGCCCATCTCCACCTCCGTCAAACGGGGCGGGACACTGAGCCTCTGCCGCCACCCGGGAACTCCCTGCAACCAGGCAAGCGGGCTGCCGGCCGACGGGCCAGATGGCGAACGATGTGCTCGGTTGCGCTGGTCAGGACGTGGCTTGCGCGGGGTTGCGCGGGTCCCCATCGGACGACGGAAACTCATAGGCTCATCACTGTTGGTAGTTGTGTGATGGCTGGAGGCTGAACGTGGTGCGACCGGTGACGAATGCGGCGTTCGACGGGCTGTTGACTGCCGCTGGCTACGGGAACGCACACGCCGCATTCGCGCGCCAGCTCAATCACGCCGGCCGAGAGCAGGGCGCCTGGCGGTACGACGCGGCCAGCGTCTACTGGTGGTTGCGCGGTCGCCGGCCTGGGGAGCACGTCCAGGAGGCGATGGCCGAAACACTCACTCGCAAACTCGGGCGTACCGTCTCTGCCTCGGAGCTGGGATTCGGCGCTTCCCACAGCATCGGAACATGCGTTTACCCGGCTTCCGTCGATGCGGCGATAGATGCCGTCGAGCAGATCTGGGTCACGCTCACGAAGCACCTGCAGCGGCAGGTAGACGGGAGCTTCGACAGCGGTAAAGCCCTACAGGCGGCGCTCGGCTGGCGGTACGACCTGCCCGATCAGGCGGTCAGTCGGCGCGGCCGGCAGCAGGTGACCTCCACGGACGTCCAGTCGCTGTACGCGCTGGTGGACCATTTCACGGACCTGGACCGACGTCACGGCAGCGGTTCTCCGCATACCCGTGCCGTCATGGCCGACCTTCTTGGTCGTCAGGTCGGGCCGATGTTGCGGGGCACCTACACCGATCCGGTGGGACGCGACCTCATGCGCGCGGCGGCAACGCTCGCCGGTCAACTCGCCTTCATGTCCTATGACGCGGGCGAACACGCCATGGCGCAACATCACGTGACCCTCGGTCTGCGGCTTGCCAAGGCCGGCAACGACCGCCTCTACGGCGCTCACCTACTGGCGAACCTTGCCACCCAGGCCGTGTTTCTTGGTCACGCTCGGGAGGCTGCTCGGCTCGCGGAAGCTGCCATTGACGGAGCTGGCCGTGCACCCGCCACGGTCCTCGCGCGGTTATACGCCACCGCCGCCACTGCCTATGGTCAGGCTGGTGAGCGGCGTGCCTCCCAACTCTCCCTCAAGAAGGCTGAGCGCTTTCTTGGCCAAGCGGACACCGAACTTGGCCCACGCTGGGTCGGCTACTTCACCCCGGCTCACCTGGCCGGGGCCGCGCTGAGATGCCTAGGCGACCTGCGCCTGTACCCGCAGGCCCTACGACATGCACCCGCCGCGCTTGCCCTCGGCAGTCAGAACACCCGAACCCGTGCCCTGCACACGACCCTCGTCGCTCTGACTTATGCCCGCGCTGGTGACACCGATGCGGCCTGTGCCTGGAGCCGGACGCTGGTGCAGGACGCTGCGGCCGTCCAGTCGGTGCGCGTTCGTCAGCGACTCCGCGAACTCACCACCAATCTCCGCATGTACCGGGCATCGCCCCAGCTCAACGAAGCCCTGCTTGCTCTCGCAGCCACACCAGCAGCTACGTAGAGCGAAAGCGTTCTTAGGCATGTCCGCTACCGTCACCGGGGTGACCTGGACGGAGCCTGCCACCTGGTATGCCAACCTGGCTTCCTTCTACGCTGCCGCTGCGGCTTTCATCACCGACCCAGCGGAGAACGTCCTGCTCGTCAAACCCACGTACCGCGACCACTGGGCCTTCCCAGGAGGTTACGTAGACGAGGGCGAGTACCCGCATGACGCCTGCGCCCGTGAGATTCGAGAAGAGTTGGGCGTCGCGCTGATGGTGGGCGCTCTGCTAGTAGTCGACTGGGCACCCCCCACCGGACAGCGTCCCCGCGCGCTCGTCAGTTTCACCTTTGACTGCGGGTCCGTTGCTGGCCTGGACGCCTTCACCTTGCCAGAAGTGGAGTTGGAGGACGCCGCCTTCTTCTCGCGCTATGAGGCTGAGCGCCGCCTCCCAGACAACGTCGTCACCCGGGTAGGTGCGGCGATGCATGCCCGCAACCAACGCGCTCCGACGTACTTCGCAGGCGGTCTAACCTTTCCTGACGATTGACGACGGGGCGGTAGAGAAAAACATAGACCGCCCAGTTTTCGTCCGGACAACGCACCCCGGAACCGTCCGGCGTCTACCGGGAACAGCCCCACCCGCTCATCGATCTAACTCGCGTTGCGGATCGTTGGCAACCTTCCAATTAGCGGTGCCGCGCCTTTGCAGTTCAGCCCAGGCATCGCCCTACGCATGCAAAGTTGGGTCAGTCTCGCGTGATGGCGACTTCCCCGCAGCTTAGCAGAACCGCTTGAATCGACAGCGATGAAATAGGCCAGCCAGGTGTACTGACGGCTCGGACCTTGTCTTCTGACGGGTCGACGACAGAAGAGTTGACTCCATCAAGATTGAAAGGAAGGCTATGCGCCGCAAGATCGAGGAGGCGAATCTTGGAGGCGCTACCCCCATGTGGCTTTACGCGGCGCCCTCACCCACCATCTCCCCCGGCGGGACTCCGCCAGATCAAGCAGGTAGCACGCTCTGCCTAACGCTAGTAGCCGTAAGCGTCGCAATTGCGATCTGGGTCGGCATTTCCTCATCAGCCAAGAGTAAAGAGCGCTTCGCAGAGGCGCTCCGCCGCTCAGAGAATATGACCGATCAGCAACGGCTTGATCTCGAGCGGAAGATTTTGAGCAGACTGCACCGAGACCACGGGCAGGCTGTCACCGTCGCCGCCCTGAGTGACGCCATTGAGCAGCCATACGAGGATACCTGCCTAGCAACGCACAGGCTGATATACCACGGCTTCTCGGAGATAGTCGAGAAGAACCAGGACACCTCCTCAAGCCTACCCATGCCCGACCCCCGCCGCCGGCCAGAACGCCATGAACAGATCAAGATTACCCAGGCGGGCCTCTCCCATTTTCAACGACTAGTCCTTACCGGAGAAATTAACGTGAACGGTGACTATATCAATGCACCCAATGGTCGAGTGGTCAATCGCAGCACCAACTTCAATTCGTTCAATGAGCTTGAAGGGAAATACGATGATGCCACCCTGCAGGCCTTGCTCGTAATTGAACGAGCCATAATCGACACAGGAAACGCTGAAGCGAAGGAATTGTTCGAAAGCTTTAGCGCGGAAATGCGATCGGACAAGCCAAAGCCGACGATCGCGAAGGCTCTCCTTAAGGGAGCCCTAGAAGCAGTGCCCGTTATCGGCGCGGTAGCGGCGGCAGTCGAGCAAGTCCACAAGGCAATTGCAATATCCTGATTGTCGATGTTCAAGCGCTGCCGTCGGACCTGCCACATAAGCTGGGACCTGGCCAGGACAAGTGGCCCTCGTAGTACGGGGTTCAGAGCGCCACGATCGCCGCAGTCTCCGCTGGTAGCTCGATCCGGTCCCGCATCACCGTGACCCCCTCCCCCGTAGCCAGCAACACCCGCCGAGCCACCCCCGGCAGCGACACACCCTGCCCCCGCCCAGCAAAGTTCGCCACGACCAACGTGTCCCCCCGCCGCATCAGCAGGAACTGATCCCCGTGCTGCACAGAAACCGCGTGCATCCGAGGATCGGACAGATCAGCCACCGACCGCCGCAACGCGATCAGCCGCTGATAAAAGGCCAGCATCGAAGCATGCTCAGGCTTGTCCAGCTCGGCCCAGTCCAACCGCGACCGAGTAAAGGTCTCCGGGTCCTGCGGATCAGGCACGTCCCCTTCCGGCCACCCGTGCGACGCGAACTCCCGCCGCCGCCCGGTCCGCACGGCAGACGCCAACTCCGGCTCTGGGTGCGACGTGAAGAACTGCCACGGCGTGGACGCCGCCCACTCCTCCCCCATGAACAGCATCGGCGTGAACGGCGCCGTCAGCAGCAGCATCGCGCCGACCCGCACCAGAGCCGACGACAGGGAGGCCGAGATCCGATCCCCGGTGGCCCGGTTGCCGATCTGGTCGTGGTTCTGCAAGTAGGCGACGAGCCGGTGCCCGGGGACGCGGGAGTCCAGGGGCCGCCCGTGGTGCCGGTTCCGGAAGCTCGACCAGGTCCCCGCGTGGAAGAAGCCACCCGTCAGCACGTCCGACAGCGTCTCCAGGGAGCCGAAGTCCCCGTAGTAGCCCTGCCGCTCCCCCGTCAGCAGCGTGTGCAGGGCGTGGTGGGCGTCGTCGTTCCACTGGGCGTGCAGGCCGAACCCGCCCGCCTCCCGGGGCGTGATGAGCCGGGGGTCGTTGAGGTCGGACTCCGCGATCAGCGACAACGGCCGGCCCAGGTGGGTCGACAGCGACTCGACCTCGACGGCCAACTCCTCAAGCAGAGGCACCGCACGGGTGTCCGGCAGCGCGTGCACCGCGTCGAGCCGCAGGCCGTCGACGTGGTAGTCGCGCAGCCACATGAGCACGCTGTCGATGATGTAACGGCGTACCTCGTCCGAGTGCGGGCCGTCGAGGTTGATCGAGCGGCCCCAACTGTTGCTCTGCTCTGCGAGGTAGGGGCCGAACCGCGGCGCGTAGGCCCCGGAGGGCCCGAAATGGTTGTAGACGACGTCGAGGATCACCCCCAACCCGCGCGAGTGGGCGGCGTCGACGAACCGTTTCAGGCCGTCGGGGCCGCCGTAGGGCTCGTGTGGGGCGTACCAGCAGACGCCGTCGTACCCCCAGTTGTGTTCGCCGTTGAAGGCGTTGACCGGGAGCAGTTCGATCAGGTCGACGCCGAGGTCGACCAGGTGGTCGAGGCGGTCGATGGCCGCGTCGAAGGTGCCCTCCGGGGTGAAGGTGCCGATGTGCAGCTCGTAGAGGACGCTGCCGGGCAGCTGGCGGCCCGTCCACGCGGTGTCGGACCACGCGAAGGCGCTGTGGTCGTAACGGCGGCTCGGCCCGTGCACACCCGCAGGCTGCCACGGGGAGCGGGGGTCGGGCAGCGGGGTTTCGTCGTCGTTCAGCAGAAAGGAGTAGTCGAGGCCGGCGTCGGGCACGTCGACCGTCCACCAGCCGTCGGTGGTGGCGCGCATGTCGTGGTCGGTGTCGCCGGCCAGGCGCAGGCGCACCCGGCTGGCGTCCGGCGCCCAGACGGAGAATTCGGTCATGACGAGGCCTCCTCGGCAGCGGTGGGAGGAGCCAGCAGAGCAACGGGGTAGTCCGCGAGGAGATTGTCCAACGGGACCTCCCCGCCACTGTAGACCCGGCCGGTGAACAGGTCCTTCACTTCGTTAACGCCGAGCGACAGGGCTGTGTCACACCAGCCCCCGGCCCGGGCCAGGCCGAGCGGCAGGCGGGTCGCCACGGCGATCACGCCACCCCGGTCGAACGCCACCACGTGCCGGCCGGCCGGGCCGTGTGCCGGCACCGGCCGGTAGGTGGTGAACAGCTCCGGGTGCGCCCGCCGCAGGCGCAGCGTCCGCGACACGACGAGCAGCTTCGCCGCGCCGTCGGTGTCGACCGGGGGACGCCAGCCGTCGTCGAGCCGTGCCAGCAATTCCCGGCGTACGTCGAAGTCGACCGGCCGGCGATTGTCCGGGTCGACCAGGGAGTTGTCCCACAGCTCGGTGCCCTGGTAGGTGTCCGGCACGCCGGGCATGGTGAGCTGGATCAGCTTCTGCCCGAGGGAGTTGCACCAGCCGGCCGGGGTGATCGCGGCGGCGAGTTCGGTCAGCTCGTCGTGCAGGCTCGGGTCGTCGTACATCAGGTCGACGAGCGCGTGCAGCGCCTGCTCGAAGGCCGGGTCCGGGTCCGCCCAGCTGGTCGACGCCCCGGCCTCCCGGGCGGCCTTCTCGGCGTACGCGTGCAGCCGCTCCCGCTCGATCGGCCACGCGCCGACGGCCGTCTGCCAGAGCAGGTGGGCGAACGCCGGGTCGGGCAGTGGCGCGTACTCCATCCAGGCCTTGACCTGGTCGGCCCACTGACCCGGCAGCTCGCTGAGCACGGCGAGGCGGGCGCGGACGTCCTCGCTTCGCTTCGTGTCGTGGGTGGAGAGGGTGGTCATGCTATCCGGCCAGCGGATCTGTTGGGCGGCGGCGAAGCGGTGGAACTCCGCCGGTGGCACCCCGAAGCGGGTGGGGCTGTCGCCGACCTCGTTGAGCGCCACGAAACGCGTCCACCGGTAGAAGGCGGTGTCCTCGACGCCCTTGGCCATCACCGCGCCGGTGAGCTGCGGGAACCGCATGCCCAGCTCGTCGTCCGGTTCGCGCAGTCGGCGGGTGATCGCGTCCAGGGCGCCGACCAGGTCGGGGCGGCGGCGGCCGGCCTCGGAGCGGGCGGCGGCGAGGTGCCGGGCGCCGTGCGGCGGGTACCCGCGGTAGACGTCGAACGCGGCGGCCAGCTCGGCGAGCGCCGCGCGGGCCTGCTCGGTGGGCACCTCGGGCGCGAGGGCCGCGAGCCGGGTCAGCTCGGCGGAGAGCAGTTGGGTGGCGGCGGCCAGCTTGGTGGTGTGGGTCAGATCCTCCCAGGAGGTGCGCCGCCCGGTGACCCGGTTGTCCAGCGCGGTGAAGTCGCCCTCGGCGTCGATGTCGATGAACAGCCCACCGACCATGGCCAGGGCGTCGTAGCCGGTCGTACCGTCCACCGGCCAGTCCGGCAGCTCCTCGCCGTACTCCAGGATCTTCTCCACCACGAGCCAGGCGTCCGGCGCGGCCTCGCGCAGCCGCGCGAGGTAGCCGGCCGGGTCGCGTAGGCCGTCCGGGTGGTCGACGCGGATGCCGTGGACCTCGCCGTCGGCGACCCAGCGCAGGATCAGCTCGTGCACGGCCGCGAACACCGCCGGGTCCTCCACCCGCAGGCCCGCCAGGCCCGCGATGGCGAAGAACCGGCGGTACGTCAGCTCGGCGTCCCCGCGCCGCCAGGAGACCAGCTCGTAGCGCTGCCGGTCGTGCACCTCGCGGGCGGTGCCGTCACCCGTGCCGTCGGCGATCGGGAAGCGGTGCTCGTGGTAGCGCAACTCACCGTCGACGATCTTGAGGTCGTCCAGGGCGGCCGGGTCGTCGGCGAGGACCGGCAGCAGCAGCCGGCCCCGGTCCCAGTCGATGTCGAACCAGCTCGCGTACGACGAGTCGCGCCCCCGGCGCAGCACGTCCCACCAGGCCGGGTTGGCCGGCGGTACGGCGACCCCGGCGTGGTTCGGCACGATGTCGACGACCAGGCCGAGCTGCTTGTCGCGCAGGGCGCGGATCAGCCGCTGCCGGGCCGCCTCCCCGCCCAGCTCCGGGTTGACGACGCGGTGGTCGACGACGTCGTAGCCGTGCTGGGAGCCGGGCGTGGCGGCCAGCAGCGGGGCGGTGTAGAGGTGGCTGACGCCGAGGTCGTGCAGGTAGTCGAGGATCGCGGCGGTGGCGTCCAGGTCGAACCCGGGGCGGACCTGGACGCGGTAGGTGGCCTTGGGAGGGGTGGCCGGCATGTCAGATCATCCTCTCCAACACGACGAGGGACCGGTCCGGCACCCGGATGGTGCCGCCCGCGCTGATCACCGTGGCGTCGTCCGGGTCGGGATCGGCGGTGCTGATGACCCGTTCCCACTTCTGCCCGTACTCGCTGCCGGGCATCGTGAAGTCCAGCGGCGCGTCGTGGGCGTTGAAGCACAGCAGGAACGAGGCGTCGTGGTGCCGCTGGCCGTACTGGCCGCGCTCGCGGATGCCCTCGCCGTTGACGAACAGCGCCACCGAGCGGCCGAAGTCGTTGCCCCAGTCCTCGCCGGTCATCTCCCGCCCGTCCGGGGTGTGCCAGGCCAGATCGGGCAGCGGCTCGTCGACGTCCCGCCCGCCCACCGGCAGGCCGGTGAAGAAGCGGCGGCGGCGGAACACCTGGTGGCGTTTGCGGAAGTCGGTGAGCATCCGCACGAAGTCCAGCAACTGCTCGTCGGCGTTGTCCCAGTCGATCCAGGCCAGCTCGCTGTCCTGGCAGTAGGCGTTGTTGTTGCCGTGCTGGGTACGCCCCAACTCGTCGCCGTGGCCGATCATCGGCACGCCCTGCGACAGCATCATCGTGGCCAGGAAGTTGCGCCGCTGCTTGGCCCGCAGGGCGAGCACCGCCTCGTCGTCGGTGTCGCCCTCCACGCCACAGTTCCACGACCGGTTGTGGCTCTCGCCGTCCCGGTTGTCCTCGCCGTTGGCCTCGTTGTGCTTGTCGTTGTACGACACCAGGTCGTTGAGCGTGAACCCGTCGTGCACGGTCACGAAGTTGATGCTGTGGAACGGGCGACGGCCGTCGTCCTGGTACAGGTCGGCCGAGCCGGAGATGCGCGACGCGAACTCGGCCAGGGTCGCCGGCTCACCGCGCCAGAAGTCCCGGACGGTGTCCCGGTACTTGCCGTTCCACTCCGTCCACAGCGGCGGGAAGTTGCCCACCTGGTAGCCGCCCGGACCGACGTCCCACGGCTCGGCGATCAGCTTCACCTGGCTGACCACCGGGTCCTGCTGCACCACCTCGAAGAACGTGGAGAGCCGGTCCACCTCGTAGAACTCGCGCGCCAGGGTGGCCGCCAGGTCGAAGCGGAACCCGTCGACGTGCATCTCGGTCACCCAGTACCGCAACGAATCCATGATCAGTTGCAGCGAGTGCGGGGAGCGCACGTTCAGGCTGTTGCCGGTGCCGGTGTAGTCGACGAAGTAGCGGCGGTCCTCCTCGCTGAGCCGGTAGTAGCTCGGCGCGTCCACGCCCTTGAAGCTCAACGTCGGCCCGAGGTGGTTGCCCTCGGCGGTGTGGTTGTAGACCACGTCGAGGATGACCTCGATGCCCGCCGCGTGCAGCGCCTTGACCATGCCCCGGAACTCCTGCACCTGCTGGCCCAGGCGGCCCAGCGCCGAGTAGCCGTGGTGCGGGGCGAAGAAGCCGATCGTGTTGTAACCCCAGTAGTTGCGCAGGCCCAGGTCGTGCAGCCGGTGGTCGTGCACGAACTGGTGCACCGGCATCAGCTCGATCGCCGTCACCCCGAGCCGGGTCAGGTGCTCGATCATCGGCGGAGAGGCGATCCCCGCGTACGTGCCGCGCAGCTCCTCCGGGATGTCCGGGTGCCGCATGGTCAGCCCGCGCACGTGCGCCTCGTAGATCACCGAGTGGTGGTACGGGGTGCGCGGCGGCTTGTCGTTGCCCCAGTCGAAGTACGGGTTCACCACGACCGACTTGGGCATGAACGGCGCCGAGTCGGTTTCGTTCATCCGCTCCGGGTCGCCCAGCTCGTAGTCGTACACCGCCGGGTCCCAGGTGACGTCACCGTCGATGGCCTTGGCGTACGGGTCGAGCAGCAGCTTGTGCGGGTTGCAGCGCAACCCGTTCGCCGGGTCGTACGGCCCGTGCACCCGGTAGCCGTAGCGCTGCCCCGGCTCGATGCCCGGCAGGTACGCGTGCCAGACGTACGCGTCGACCTCACGCAGCTCCACACGGCGCTCCGCGCCGGTGTCCCACTCGTCGAACAGGCACAGCTCGATCCGCTCGGCCACCTCGGAGAAGATGGCGAAGTTGGTGCCCATCCCGTCGTAGGTGGCGCCCAGGGGATACCGCTCGCCCGGCCAGACCTGCATGTCGCTCCCTCAAGCCATGGTGATGTGCGCGCCGGCTGAGCCGCCCGCGCGCAAGCGGGTAGTGCCCCCGCTCCGTGCGCGCCAATCCATCCTTTCAGGCGGTGACCGGAATCCACCCGTCTGATGTGCGCTACACCCTCAGGTGTCTTCCGTCACCATGGCCGATTTCGAGATGCGAACCCGCGCCCGATGGCCTTTGCTTGTCGGGGGACACGCACACCCGCGCGCCCCGCTCGGCCCTCGGCCACCCTTTTTCCACCCTCTCCGCCGCCACTGACGCCGGCGCGCCCCACCATGCCTGGACGGAGACAGATGTGACGACCCTGCGGGTCGACGAGCAGCTCGCTGCCACCAAGGACCGGACCCACCGACCCACCGTGACCTCCCGGCCCCAGCCTTCGACCCCGCCCGGTCCGTCCGCGCAGCCCGGCTCCGCCGTGCCCGCGCAGCGCGAACCCGGTGTGCCGCCGCAGACCCGTCGCATCCTCATGCTGTCGTGGGAGTACCCGCCGGTGCTCGTCGGTGGCCTCGGCCGCCACGTCCACGCCCTGTCCGTGGCCCTGGCCGCCGCCGGGCACGAGGTCACCGTCGTCACCCGGCACGCCGAGGGCGCACCCCTTGAGGAGTACGCCGACGGCGTGCGCATCCTGCGCGCCCCCGAAGACCCCGTCGCGTTCCCCCTGGCCACCGGCTCACTGCTGGCGTGGACGATGGCGTTCAACCACACCCTCACCCGCACCGCCCTGCGCGCCACCCAGGCCGGCGCGTACGACGTCATCCACGCCCACGACTGGCTCGTCGCGCACACCGCGATGACGCTGCGCGACCACCTGGACATCCCCCTCGTCAGCACGATCCACGCCACCGAGGCGGGGCGGCACCAGGGCTGGCTGCCCGAGGAGATGAACCGCACCATCCACGGCGTCGAGCAGTGGCTCGCCAGCGAGTCCAATCGGATCATCGTCTGCTCCGGCTACATGCGCGACGAGGTCAACGCCCTCTTCGACGTACCGGCCAGCCGGGTCGACGTGGTCGCCAACGGCGTCGAGTCGTACCGCTGGACGGTGCCGGCACGCGACGTGGCCGCGGCGCGCGCCCGGTTCGCCGGGGACGGCCCGCTGGTCACCTTCGCCGGCCGCCTGGTGTACGAGAAGGGCGTGCAGCACCTCGTCGCCGCCCTCCCCCGGCTCCGCGAGCGGCACCCCGGGCTGCGTGCCGTGATCGCCGGTGACGGCCCGTACCGCGCCGAACTGGAGGCCGAGGTGCACCGCCGTGGCCTGGGCGGCATGGTCACCATGCCGGGCTTCCTGGGCGGCACCGACCTGCCGGCGCTGATGGCCGCGTCGGACTGCTTCGCCGTGCCGAGCATCTACGAGCCGTTCGGCATGGTCGCCCTCGAAGGGGCCGCCGCCGGAGCGCCTCTGGCCGTCGCCGCCACCGGTGGCCTCGCCGAGATCGTCGAGCCGGGAGCGACCGGGATGACGTTCCGCCCGCACGACCCGGACAGCCTCGCCGACGCCGTCGACGCGCTGCTGTCCGACCGCGAACGCGCCCGCGCCATGGCCCGGCGTGCCCGTCGGATGGTCACCGAGCAGTACGGCTGGACCTCGATCGCCCAGCGCACCGCCGCCAGCTACGGCGCGGCGATCGCCACCGACGCCGCGTTCACGACCGAGCGCGCCGAACAGCGCATGTCCCAGGGCCCGGCCCTGCCGGCGCTGCCCGAGGGCAACCTGCTCGCCGCCGCCGGCCTGCGCTGACCCGCCTCCGCACTCCCTGATCGACTCGGCTTCCTTGAAGTCGGGGTGTCCCAGTGCCGGGGACGCCCCGACTTCCTGAAAACCGAGTCGATCACGCTGGGCGCGGCGGGTGTGGTGCCCGTCGGGGCGGGCCCCGTCGCCCGGAGCCTGTCGGCCGGTCCTGCCAGAATGTGCGGATGTTCCGTTCCGTTGACGCCCTGGATTCCGCCTTTCCGGTCGCCGCCTCGATCGCGCTGGACCTGATCCGCCGCCCCGAGGTGTCGGAGCAGTGGTCGCGCCCGAGCGCCCTGCCGCACCTGTCCGTCGGCGGCCTCGCGTGCCACCTCGGACGGCAGGCGGTCCGTGCGGCGGAGTTGCTGCCGACGCCGAGTGACCTGCCGGTCCTGGAGTCGGCCGACAACCACTACGAGCGGGCCGCCTGGGTCAGCGAGGGCACCCCGGACGCGGCCTCGGTCGCCGCGAGCAACGACGAAGAGGACGCGGCCCGAGGTCCGGAAGACCTGCACACCACGTCCGCCAACGCGCTGAAGGAGGCGGGCGACCTGCTCGGGCGTGGTGCGGCCCAGGACGTCGTACCCATCCCGTGGCAGGGCTGGGCCCTGCGCCGCGCCGACTTCCTGCTCACCCGCCAGTTGGAGATCGTGGTGCACTCCGACGACCTGGCGGTCAGCGTCGGCGTGCCCACGCCGGAATTCCCGGCGGAGGTCTTCGACCCGGTCCGCGACCTGCTGGTCCGCCTGGCCGTCCGCCGCCACGGTCAGTCCGCGCTGATCGGCGCGCTCAGCCGCAGCGAGCGAGCCCGCGACATCTCCGCCTTCTGAGCCCCAGGTGCGCCGACCGCTGCACCGGCCCCGGCCGGACAGCGGAGCGGCGCTCGGGTCTCGACCCCGGCTGTCTGATTCGGCTCCTGTCGACCTGCCCCAGATGTGGGGCGACTCCCGTGAGTCCGCCGCCAGACCTGACGCGGTCGCCAGGCGGGCGGCCGGCAGCGGCGGGCGGCGGCGGGCGGCGGCCGTCAGAGGCTTGGCCACGACGGTCATCCCTGTCGCAAGGTCGGGAGTCCCCAAGCGGACCGGAAACCCTTTGATCCACTCCGCTTCGCCAATATCGGGGGGTCCCGCTGAGCTGGATACCGCGGTATCGGCGAACTGGAGTCGATCATTGGCGATCGCGGCGCGACCGGCCGTCAGGGTCAAGCGACGGCGCGGCAGCAAGAGCGGGGCAGGGGCGCGGGCGTACCGGCGCGGGCGTACCGGCGCGGGCGTGCCGGCGCGGGCGTACCGGCGCAGGCGTACCGGCGCAGGCGTACCGGCACAGGCGTACCGGCACAGGCGTACCGGCACAGGCGCCCCGGCACAGGCGCCCCGGCACAGGCGTACCGGCACAGCCACCACGCCTGCGCCCCATATCTGGGGCAGCTCGACAGGAACCGAAAGAGACAGCCGGGGCCGGCACCACCCGGCCATCGCCTCGCCGCTGCCGCGGCTGCGCTGCCGCCGGGCCGCCGGGCCGGCACATGGTCGACTCGACTTCACGGAAACCGGGCCGTCCTGGGGACGGTAACAGCCCGGTTTCACGGAAGCCGAGTCGATCAAGGCCGACCGCACACGGCGTACACGGCGCAGGCCGCCGACCCGGATAAGGGTCGACGGCCTGCGGTCGTGCTCGTTCGGGTTGCGCGAGGAGCGGAGGTCAGCGCTCGTTGAAGGGGACGTAGTCCCGCTCGGCGGCACCGACGTAGACCTGCCGCGGACGGCCGATCTTGGTCTCCGGGTCGCTGATCATCTCGCGCCACTGGGCGATCCAGCCGGGGAGCCGGCCGAGCGCGAACAGCACCGTGAACATCTTCGTGGGGAAGCCCATGGCCTTGTAGATCAGGCCGGTGTAGAAGTCCACGTTCGGGTAGAGCCGCCGGGAGACGAAGAAGTCGTCGGCGAGGGCGATCTCCTCCAGCTCCATGGCGATGTCCAGCAGCGGGTCCGGCTTGGCCATCCGGCCCAGCACGTCCTGCGCGGCCTTCTTGACGATCGCCGCCCGCGGGTCGTAGTTCTTGTAGACCCGGTGGCCGAAGCCCATCAGCTTGACGCCGTCCTCCTTGGCCTTGACCTTGCGGACGAAGGACCGGACGTCGTCGCCACCGGAGTGGATCTGCTGGAGCATCTCCAGCACCGCCTGGTTGGCGCCACCGTGCAGCGGGCCGAACAGCGCGTTCACACCCGCCGAGACGGAGGCGAACAGGTTGGCGTTGCTGGAGCCGACCAGCCGGACGGTCGACGTGGAGCAGTTCTGCTCGTGGTCGGCGTGCAGGACGAAGAGCATGTCCAGCACCTTCGACATGACCGGGTCGACCTCGTACGGCTCCGCAGGCACGCCGAACGTCATGCGCAGCAGGTTGTCCACGTACCCGAGAGAGTTGTCCGGGTAGAGCAGCGGCTGCCCGATGGACTTCTTGTACGCGTACGAGGCGATGGTCGGGACCTTCGCCATCAGCCGGACCGTGGAGATCTCCACGTGCTCGGAGTCGAACGGGTCCAGGCTGTCCTGGTAGAAGGTCGACAGCGCGCTCACTGCGGACGACAGCACCGCCATCGGGTGGGCGTCCCGGGGGAAGCCGTCGAAGAAGCGACGCATCTCCTCGTGCAGCAGCGAGTGCCGCCGGATCCACTCGGTGAACTCGGTCAGCTGCTGCTCGGTGGGCAGCTCACCGTAGATGAGCAGGTACGAGACCTCCAGGAAGGAGGACTTCTCGGCCAGCTGCTCGATCGGGTACCCCCGGTAACGCAGGATCCCCGCGTCGCCGTCGATGTAGGTGATCGCGGATGAGGCAGCGGCGGTGTTGACGAAACCCGGGTCGTACGTGGTCATCCCGGTTTCCTTCAACAGCTTGCTCACCCCGATGCCAGCGGGGCCTTCGACCGCGGAATGCACCGGCATCGACAGCTGCCCGCCGGGGTGGTCGAGCTTGACTTCCGTCATGTGGTTCCTCGCTTCGCCGGCAGATCTACGTTGAATTGCCTTCGCTTCTACCGTAATTGCGGCTCGGGGGACACTGCCCGCCGTGGTTCGGCGGTGAGGTATGCGTCACCCGATTCCCGACCAGCAGGCCGGGAAACCCGCAATCCCGGCAGGCGGGAAGCCCACGAAAGCCGCAAACTCCCAGTCCGACGGACAGCCCGCTCAGGACAGCGTCAGGCGGCGCAGCGTACCTGTCGCCGCGATCTGGTAGACGTCGAGCTGGTTGGTGCCGGCGTGGAACAGCCGGTCGTCGGTGAGCAGCGCGGCGAAGCGACGCCCGCCCGGGTCGGTCGGCACCACCGGGACGACCGCGCCGACCCGGCCGTTGACGGCGACGGCCAGCAGCGTGCCGTCCGGCACGGCGGCGGGCACGTCACCCCAGACGAGCGCCGGGAGGGTGCCGGTGTCCGGGTCGGTGGTCCGGAACGCGGCGAGGTCGGCGACGCGGGCGCTGCCGCCGCTGGGGCCGGCGCCTACCTCGGTGCCGACCAGCGGGTGCGGTGTCGGCAGCGGCGGTGGGGTGGGCACCCCGCCGGGGAAGGTGACCGCCTGGCCGGGGGTGTCGTAGAAGTGTTTGGTGCCGTCGGTGCGCGGGGCCTCGCGGGCAGAGCGGCCGTCGACCCGCCAGGGCAGGCGGATGCCCGCCTCGTCGGCGACGGTGGGCAGCAGGTCCACGTGTTCCCAGTTGCGGTCGTCCACCCGGCCGGTCTGCTGGCGCGGTTCCTTGACGAACATCGGCACCCAGGCGACCTCGTCGGCGGCGGCCCTGATGGCGTCCATCCCCCGGCCCTGCGCGCCCGGCGTGAAGCTCACCCCGTGGTCGGCGGTGACGACGACGAGGGCCTGGTCGTAGAGGCCGCTGGCGCGCAGCGTACGCAGCGTCTCGCCGATCAGCCGGTCGGTGTAGCCGAGTTGGGCGAGGTGACGTTGACGGGCCAGGTCGATCCAACCGGCGCCGTCGTTGGGCAGGTCCTCGGGGGCGTCGTACCGGGCGCCCGACGGCAGGTACGCCCACGGGGAGTGCGGCATCAGCAGGTGCAGGAAGTGCAGGGCGGGCCGGGGCTGCGGCTTCAGCCCGGCCAGGAAGCTGGTGAAACGGGCGGGCTGGTTGTCGTCGAGGCTGTCCCAGCGGAACTTGGGGTCGGCCGGCACCGGCTCGGCGGCGTCCAGACCGGCCTCGGCGCGCGTCCGCTCCCGGTACGAGTCCTCCGGGTCGACGGCGCTCTCCGTCGGCCCGGCGATCCGGCCGAGCAGCTTGCCGGTCTCCTGCACCAGCACGCCGAGGCCCTGTTCGGGGGCGACCGGCTGTTCGCAGCGGCTGGGTGGGCAGAGCCGGGTGATGCTCTCCTCGGCCTCGATGTCGTACAGGCCGCCGAAGGCGGTGAAGAGGTTGTCCGGGTACTGCGAGTAGTGCGGCGCGACCGACCGCGCCGGGTAGCGGCCGGTGAGCATCGCCGGCAGCGCGTTGGGCGTCCAGCCGCTGACCCCGGTGGCGTTGCGGTACCAGGTCGAGGCCCCGGCCAGCTCGGCGAAGTGCGGGAACCGGGCGGCGTCGATCCGGCCGTCGCCGCCGAGCAGGCTGACCAGCGGCAGCTCGTCGAGGATCAGCATGACCACCGGCGGGTGCACGGCCGTGCCCTGCGCGGTGCCGACCGCGCCGCCGTCGCCGCGCGGCAGCACGACCGCCGAGGTCGGCGACACGAACAGGAACAGCGCCACGAACGCCACCGGCCCGGCGGCGGCCAGTCGCAGCGCGCGGCCCGGGGCCCGCCACCGCCGGTGCGCCGCCGCACCGGCCGCACCGGCCAGACCGGCAAGAGCCAGCAGGGGTACGCCCCGAAGCGTCGTCGCGTGCCGGCCCACCTGCACGGCGAGGGCGGCGACCAGCAGGCCGACCAGCAGGGTGTGGGTGAGCGCGCGGGCGGTCCGGCCGGCCAGTCGACTGAGCGCGCCCAGCGCCGCCACGGCCCCGCTGGGTACGAGCGCCACCAGCGCGACCAGCAGCAGGATCTGGCCGGTGTCGGCGCGGTGGAACAGGAAGAAGTCGGGGCTGCGGCCGAGCACGTCCAGCAGCGGCTGGGTGACGACCAGCCCGACCAGCGCGACGATCTCCAGCAGCCGGCCCAGCTCGCCACGCCAGCCCCGCTCCCACCGTCCGCGTTCGGGTGGGGACTCGGCGGGCGGGTCAGCCACCCATCACCGTCCGGTAGAGCGTGCGGGTGCCCGAGGGCAGTTCCAGCCGGTCGGTGACCCGGCCCCGGGCGGCGAGGAGCCGCTCGAAGGTGTCCCGCCGGTAGTCGGGGAAGAGCCCGTCGGGCTTGTTGGCCAGCAGCCGGGCGGCCATCGGGTCGTCCGGGTGGACGAACTCCACCACCACGGCCCCGCCGGGCGCGGTCAGCCCGGTCAGCCAGTCGACGACCTCCGGCAGCGGCACGTTGCGGCCGATCGCCAGGTGGTGCGCGAGGGCCAGGGCGAGCACGACGTCCGCCGACGCCCGCTGCGCGAAGCCGGCGCGCTCGACGCCACGCCAGCCGCCGCCCGGGGACGGGTCGGCCAGGTCGACCACCAGCGGCAGGATCCGTTGCTGCCCCTCGGAGCGCAGCGCCCGGTACAGCTCGTCGACCACCGCCGGGTCCTGCTCGACGGCGACCACGTAGTCGGCGTGCCCGGCGGCCAGTCGGGAGTACCGGCCGTCGTTGGCCCCGAGGTCGAGCACCAGGCGGGGACGACCGGCGGCGGCCACGGCGGCGACCACGAACTGCTCCTTGGCCACCCGGTCGCGGGCCGAGTAGCCGCAGGTGCGCTGGTAGTCCGACCAGTGGCTGCCGGAGGGGCGGTGTTCCAGGCGGCGGACCAGCTTCTCGATGCCGCGTACGGTGGCCGCCTGCAACTGGCGCGAGTAACCGGCGGCCCGGAGCTGGGCCCGGACGTCGGTGGTGCTGGCGGCGGCGTTGCGCTGCTGCATGGCGCCATGCAGGTGCAGGTGGGTCAGGACGCCGGGGCGCAGCCGGCGGGCTCCGCCGAAGAGGGGGCGCAGCTGCTCCGCCTCGATGCCGTCCACCTGGGCGCGCAGCCAGGGTTGGAAGTCCACGCCCAGGTGCGCGGTGAGCAGCAGCGGGTAGAGCAGGGTCTGGCAGAACTGGCGGTAGCCGGCCCATGGTTCGCCGTCGCGGACCGGCTCGAAGGAGCCGATGTCGATGAAGACGGGCTTCGCGCCGCGCCACTGGAGGTTGTAGGCGGAGCCGTCCTTGGTGGTGAAGCCGTCGGCGAGGGCGGTACGCAGGATCTCCAGGTGCAGCAGCGCGGCGTCACGCAGCATGGCGAAGGACCACTCGTACGGGTGGGAGACGAACGGGATGCGTTCGTGACGCAGCACCGCCGCCCAGCCGGCGTCGGCGGGCGCGAGGGTCGCCGGAGCGTCCTCGGTGGCGCAGACCTTGCCCGCCGAGACGAGCGTGGGGAAGAACGGGCTGGCCGCGAGGGTGCGCCAGTGCGCGGCGGCCTGGGCGTCGAGCCCGCGCAGCACCTCGTCGCCGACGTGGAAGACCCGGTTGGCGGGGTCGCGGAAGGAGGCGGGCTCGGGGCGTACCCCGGTGGGTGTGCTCGTCATGGTCGCCGCGACCGCTACCGCTGGTCGGTGGGTTGCCGACGGAACCGGTCGATGAGCCGCCGCCAGTAGAGCTTGGCGGCGACCGCGACGCCGGCCACCCCGCCGACGACGGCCTGCACGATCAGGCTGCCCGATCCCGCGTCCAGGTAGGCCAGATGGATCACCGACCGCTCCTTCCCCTCGCCCGTCTCGACACCGGCGTCCCAGGGCGACAGCGATGAGGCTTTTAACCCAGAAAGCCGGACTTGTCCAACACCGTACGCTGCCCGTCCGTGCCACCGCGCCCACATCCGAGGACTCCCAGCCCGGCCACAGGAAGCGGTTCGCGTCGGTAGGCTGCGAAGCGTGCGCTGGATGGTCGTGGACGCGCCGCTGGATTCCTCCGGCGCCCGGCGCGGCGAGGAGCGGGCGCCGGCCGCCCTGCGCCGGGCCGGCCTGCTGGACGCCCTGGCCGCCGACGACGACGGGCAGATCGACGAGGCCCGGCTGCGGGACCCGCACCGGGAGCCGGCGAGCGGGGTGATCGACGCCGCCGGCCTCGTCCGGGCGGGCGCCGCGATCAGCGCCCGGATCGGCGGGCTGATCGCGGACGGTCACCGGCCGCTGGTGCTCGGCGGCGACTGCGCGATCCTGCCCGGCATCTGCCGCGCGCTGCCCCGCTCGACCGAGCTGTGGTTCGTCGACGCGCATCCCGACTTCCTCGACGGCGCGACGTCGCCGACCGGTGAGGCCGCCGACATGGACCTGTCGGTGATCACCGGGCACGGCCCGGCCGCCGCGATCGGGGTCGACGACGCGCTGCTCGACCCCGCCCGGGTGCACCTGCTCGGCCACCGCCCGCCCACCGACGACGACAGTCGCGTCGAGGCGGCCCGGATCGACCCGGCGATCCACCAGGTGCCCGCCCCCGACCTGCTCCGTGCCGGTGCCGGGGTGGTCGGGGCGGGCCTGGCCGCCGACGGCGACGGGCCGGCCTGGCTGCACCTCGATCTGGACGTGGTGGACCCACGGGACCTGCCGGCGGTGACCTACCCGGAGCCGGACGGCCCACGGTGGGCGGACCTCGTCGCCCTGGTCACGCCGTTGGCCCGCGCCGACCGGCTGCTCGGGATGAGCGTGACCGACCTGAACCCGGACGAGGACCCCGACGGGTGGCACAGCCGCCGTGTCGTCGAGGTCCTCGCGCAGATCCTGACCGGCTGACCGGCCTAGCTGCGCCGGTGGTGCATGCCCAGGCGCAGCAGCACGAAGCGCAGCACGGTGGCGACCAGGTTCGCGACCACCAGCACGGCCAGCTCCACCGACCGGGCGGGTGCGGCGACGGCCGCGTGCAGCACCGCCAGCGCCCCACTGGTCAACGCCAGGCCGAGGCCGAACGCCAGCAGCCCCTGCGCGTGGTGCCGACCGACATGCCGGCTACCGGTGATCCCGAACGTCAGCCGGCGGTTCGCGGCCGTGTTCGCCACCGCCGTCAGGAACAGCGCCAGCAGGTTCGCCGGCTGCGCGCCGAGCGCGCCCCGGGTGGCCACGAACAGCAGCAGGTACGCCAGCGTGCTGGCCACCCCGACGGCGGCGAACCGGACCAGCTGCCCGGGCAGCCCGACCGGGACCTGCGCGGGTGGCGCGGCCAGCGGTGCCCGACCGAGCTGCGCGCGCAGCTCGGCCACCGGCAGCGCACCGGTCAGCAGGGCCCGCCCGAGCCGGCCGATCCCCCGCAGGTCGGCTAGGGCGGTGGCGACGATGTCGACGCGGCTGTCCGGGTCGTCGACCCAGTCCACCGGCACCTCGTGGATGCGCAGCCCGGCGCGCTGGGCCAGCACCAGTAGCTCGGTGTCGAAGAACCAGCCGGTGTCCCGCACGAGGGGCAGCAGCTCAGCGGCCACGTCCGCGCGGATCGCCTTGAACCCGCACTGCGCGTCGGAGAACCGCGCGAACAGCGCGCCGCGCAGCAGCAGGTTGTAGGCCCGGGAGATGACCTCCCGTTTGGCGCCGCGCACCACCCGGGACGTACGCGCCAGCCGGGTGCCGATCGCCAGGTCGGAGTGGCCGGAGATGAGCGGCGCGACCAGCGGCAGCAGCGCCGCGAGATCGGTGGACAGGTCCACGTCCATGTACGCCAGCACCGGCGCGGACGACGCCGACCACGCGGCGGACAACGCCCGCCCCCGCCCCTTGGCGTCCAGGTGCAGCACCTCGACGCCCGGGAGTTCACCGCAGAGCCCGTTGGCGACCGCCAGGGTGCCGTCCACGCTGGCGTTGTCGGCGACGGTGATCCGGAACGGGTACGGGAAGTGCTCGGTGAGGTGCGCGTGCAGTCGGCGTACGCACGGCCCGAGGTCGATCTCCTCGTTGTGGACGGGGATCACCACGTCCAGCACCGCCCCGGTGGTGGTGGACCGGGTCCGGACGGCGGCACGCGGACCGCTGAGCGCGGTCACGACTCGTCCGCGCCGGTGCTCAGGTCGTAGACGGTGACCCCGTCCACGGTCTGCGTCGGGAAGGTCTCCGCGACCCAGGTGGAGATCTCCTGCGAGGCCGAGCTGCCACCGTTGGCACGGAAGCCACCGCCACCCACGAAGTAGTGGATCTTGCGCTCGGCGACGTAGCGCTGGAACTGCGCGAGAGTCGGTGACGGGTCGCTGCCGTTGAACCCGCCGATCGGCATCACCGGGTCGCCGGTGGCGAGCTGATAGCCGGAGGCGTTGTTCGAGCCGATGGTGGCCGCCACCCAGGTGTAGTCGTCGCTGTCGCGCTTCAACAGCTCGCGCAGCGCGGCGCTGGGCTCGCGGGCGTCGAGCAGCCCGCCCATCCCGCCGCCCTCCCGGCCACCACCGGGGAAGCCGGGTAGTTGACCGCCACCCGGGAAGCCCGGCGCCTGCCCGCCACCGCGAGCACCCGGGACCTGCCCGCCACCAGGGAAGCCCGGGGACCGTCCGCCGTCCTGGTTGCCGTCGCGGCCGTCGCCGCAGGGCGGCTGAGCGCCGTTGCGGCCGTCGCCGGGGAACTGCCCGCCACCGGGAAACGCCATCCCGCCGGGCGGTCGTCCGCCGGGGAAGCCACCTCGGCCGAAGCCGCCCGCCACCGCCGGGCCGGCGCTCGGGATCGAGCCGGTGTGCGGGGTCGCGGCGGTCTGCGCCGCGTACGCCGCCGGCCCCGCGAGGGCCGCCGCCGCACCGACGCCCAGTGCCACGGCCCCCAGCCACCGGGGCAGTCGGACGGTCGACAGGAGCAGGGCCGCGCCGAGCAGACCGGCGACCAGGACCGCCCAACGCAGCCACGGGTACCAGTCGGGGCTGCGCCCGAGCAGCGTCCACGCCCACCAGACGGTGATCGCGAGGGTGGCGGCGAGCGTCGCCGTGGCGGCCAGCGGACGCCACCGTTGCCACCGGGACACCACCACCGGCTCCTCGTGCGCCCCGGCGGCCGGGGCGGGCCGCGGTCGGCGCTGCCGCCAGAGCAGGGTGACACCGATGCCGACCAGCGCGCCGACGGCCGGCGCGAGCGCCACGGTGTAATAGGCGTGGAAGATCCCGGACATGAAGCTGAAGATCAGTCCGGTGACCAGCAGCCAGCCGCCCCACAGCAGCAGACCGGCCCGGGTGCGGTCGGTACGGGCGGCCCGACCGGCCACCAGCAGGCCCGCGACCAGCAGGATCAACGCGGCCGGCAGCAGCCAGGAGATCTGGCCGCCGACCTCGCCGTCGAACATCCGCAGCAGGCCCGTCCGCCCCGAGAACGGCCCACCACCACCGCCCATCCGCCCGGCGACGCCGCCGACGCTGCCCACCTCGTCGCCGGTGATCCGGCCGAGCCCGTTGTAGCCGAGGGTCAGCTCCAGGATGCTGTTGTGCTGCGACCCGCCCACGTACGGACGCGCGCTGGCCGGTACGAGTTCGACGACGGCCACCCACCAGCCGGCGGACACCACCACCGCGAGGCCGGCCAGCAGGAGTTGCCACACCCGCCGCCACAGCCCGGTCGGGGCGGCCAGCAGGTAGACACCGGCGAACACCGGCACCAGCAGGAACGCCTGGAGCATCTTGGTCAGGAAGCCGAAGCCGACCAGCACGCCGGCCAGCACGATCCACCGGGTGCCGGCCGTCTCCACCGCGCGCACGGTGGCGTACGCGCCGCCGAGCAGCAGGAGCACGAGCAGGGCGTCGGGGTTGTTGAAGCGGAACATGAGCGTCGCCACCGGGGTGACGGCCAGGACCGCTCCGGCGATCAGGCCGGCGACCGGCCCGTACCAGCGCTTCACGCTCGCGTACAGCACGCCGACGGAGGCGACCCCGCACAGCGCCTGCGGGACGAGCATCGCCCAGCTGTTCAACCCGAAGATCCGCACCGACAGGGCCATCAGCCACAGCGAGGCCGGCGTCTTGTCCACGGTGATCGAGTTGGCCGCGTCGGACGAGCCGTAGAAGAACGCCTTGCCGCTCACCGAGCCGGCCTGCACGGCGGCCGCGTAGAACGAGTTGGCCCAGCCGGAGGCGCCCAAGCCCCAGAGGTACAGCAGGCCGGTGCCCAGGAGCAGGGCCAGCAGAGCCGGCCGGGTCCAGGCCGCCGCACGGCCTTCGGGAGGCGGGTGCTCCTCGGGGCGAGTGCTCGGGTCGGGCGGCCCGACCGGTTCGGCGGGCGTCGTCGACAGGATGTCTGTTTGGTCCACGCCATCAGCCTCGGCGGCCGAACTGGCGGGACCCCGTGCGCCGCCTATGCGTCAGCTGTGGGATCCGGCAGGCGGACGGCGAACACCGTCCGGCCCGGACGGCTGTCGACGTCGACCGTGCCGTGGTGTGCCTCCACGACGGCCGCCACGATCGCCAGGCCGAGGCCGGTGCTGCCGTGCGCCCGGGAGCGTGAGCTGTCGCCCCGGGCGAATCGCTCGAACATCTCCGGTCGCACCTGGACCGGTACGCCCGGCCCGTCGTCGGCGACGGTGAGCACGGCGGTGCCCGCCTCGACGGTGAGGGTGGTGGTGACCGTCGTGCCGGGCGGGGTGTGCACGCGGGCGTTGGCCAGCAGGTTCGCCACCACCTGGTGCAGGCGGGCGGCGTCGCCGGGCACCCGGATGACCACCTCGGGCAGGTCGAGCCGCCAGTGGTGCTCGGGGCCGGCGACGTGCGCGTCGCTGACCGCGTCGACGACGAGGGCGGACAGGTCGACCGGGTCGGCCGCGAGCGGGCGGCCGGCGTCGAGCCGGGCCAGCAGCAGCAGGTCGTCGACGAGACTGGTCATCCGGGTGCTCTCGGACTCGACGCGGCGCAGCGCGTGTGCCACGTCGGCGGGCACCTCGTCGCGGCCCCGCCGGGCCACCTCGGCGTACCCGCGGATCGCCGCGAGCGGGGTGCGCAGTTCGTGGCTGGCGTCGGCGACGAACTGACGTACCCGGGTCTCGCTGGCCTGCCGCGCGGCCAGCGCGTCGGCGACGTGGCCCAGCATCCGGTTCAACGCCGCGCCCACCTGGCCGACCTCGGTGCGCGGGTCGGTGTCGGCGGCCGGCACCCGGACGGGGAGCGCCACCTCGCCCCGGTCCAGCGGCAGCTCGGTGACCCGGGCGGCGGTCGCGGCCACCCGGTTCAGCGGTCGCAGCGTGGCCCGCACGATCAGCGCGCCCGCGCCACCGGCCAGGAGCAGGCCGAGGCCGACGACCCCGGCCTGCGCGGCGACCAGCGCCCAGACGGTGTCCTGTACGCCGCTGAGCGGAATCGCCACCGCGACCACCGTTCCGTTGGGCAGTTGCCGGGCCACCGCCCGGGCGTCCCCGTCGTCGAGGGCGACCGTGCGGGGCCGACCGTCGGTGGGCAGCGCGGTCAGGCGTGCGGCGTCGGCGGCGGGCACGTCGGCGAGGCTGCCACTCGCGGTGCTCCGCGTCGCCGTGGTGACGCCGTCGGCGCGGCGTACGGCGACCGAGCCCGGCGGGAACCCGCGCGGAGGCTCCGGCGGGGACGGCGCGGCCACGCCCGGCCGTGGAACGGGCCGCGGCGGGTCGCCGCCGCCCTGGCGGAACCACGGCGGCACGTCGCGCGGCCGGTCCCCCATCGTCAACTGGCTGTCGACCTGGGCGACCAGCACGTGCCGCAGGGCCAGCGTGGTGAGCCCGCCGATCGCGACGCTGACCAGGGCGAGCAGCGCGACCAGGGCGAGCACCAGCCGGGTCCGCAACGGCCGGCCGGCCCACCAGCGCCGCAGCCGGGCGAGCGCCCTAGTCGGCGGGTTTGAGGACATAGCCCGCGCCGCGCAACGTGTGGATCATCGGCGGTCGCCCGGCGTCGATCTTCTTGCGCAGGTACGAGATGTACAGCTCCACCACGTTGGCCTGGCCGCCGAAGTCGTAGTTCCACACCCGGTCGAGGATCTGCGCCTTGCTGAGCACCCGGCGCGGGTTGCGCATCAGATAACGCAGCAACTCGAACTCGGTCGCGGTCAACGTGACGAGCTGGCCGGCGCGGCGCACCTCGTGGCTGTCCTCGTCGAGGCTGAGGTCACCGACGGTCAGCAGCGCCTCCTCGTGGGCGGCGACCGCGAAGCCCGAGCGGCGCAGCAGCGCGCGGAGCCGGGCGATCACCTCCTCCAGGCTGAACGGCTTGGTCACGTAGTCGTCGCCGCCCACGGTCAGCCCGGCGATACGCTCCTCGACGGCGTCCCGGGCGGTCAGGAAGAGCACCGGCACGGTCGGGGCGTGCTCGCGCAGCCGGCGCAGCACCTGGAAGCCGTCGAGGTCGGGCAGCATGACGTCGAGGACGACGGCGTCCGGCTGGAACTGCCGCGCGGCGCTCAACGCCGCCATGCCGTTGCCGGCGCTGCGCACCTGCCAACCCTCGTAGCGCAGCGCCATCGAGAGCAGATCGGTCAACGTCGCCTCGTCGTCCACCACCAGCACCCGGACCGGTTCGCCGTCCGGGCGACGCAACTCGATCCGGCCCGGCACGGTCTGTCCCTCGATGACCATGCCACCCATCGTGGACTCCTCCGCTGGGTCGCGCCTCTGCGCCGCCTGTGTGCCAGCTGTGCGGCCGGGTCGCCGGGCCACCGCTCAACCTCCGACCGTGGTCACTCGGACACCCCGTACGCGTCGGTCCGGACGAAGCGCATGCTCCACCCGCCGTGGCCGTCGGGCTGGTCGCGCTCGTAGAGGTGGTCGGGGCCGGGCTGAGTCGGGCCGGTGCCACCGGGATGCCGCATGATCCACCGCTGCGGCGGGCCGCCGTCCGGCTCGGCCGGCACCGCGCGCACCAGGCCGTCCGCGGGACCGCCGACGAAGCGTACGGTGACCTCGCCCATCACAGCTCCCTCGCGTGACGGTGCCGACACGCTCGGTGCGTACGGCCCTGGGTCGCAAGCTACCGCACCCGGCGGCGACCCCGGCTGCGGTACGCCTGATCGGCGGCCGCCACGGTTTGCCCAGCTCGACCCCCGGGTACCGCGATCCCCAGGCTCCACCACCGGGCGGGGACGAGGACGAGGAGTTGTCGATGCGGACGCTGGACGGGCGGTACCAGCTCGAACAGCGCATCGGCGTCGGCGGGATGTCCGAGGTGTGGCGGGCCCACGACCGGGTGCTGGACCGACCGGTCGCGGTGAAGCTGATCGCGCCCGGCCCGGACGGCCACCACGACACGGTGGACCGGATCCGCACGGAGGCCCGCTCGGCGGCCCGGCTGGTGCATCCGAACGTCGCGAGCGTGCACGACTTCGGCACCTCCTCGACGCTTCCCGGCCGCCGGGTCCCCTACATCGTCATGGAGCTGGCCGAGGGTGAGACGCTCGCCGCGCACCTGCGGGCGGGCCCGCTGGACTGGCGCATCTCGGTGCGGGTCTGCGCGGAGGTCGCCGCCGCGCTCTCCGCCGCGCACGCGAGCGGCATCGTGCACCGCGACGTCAAACCGGCGAACGTCATCCTCACCCCGGCGGGGGTGAAGGTCCTCGACTTCGGCATCGCCACCCCGACCGGCACGGCGGACCCGATGCCCGACGGCATGCTGCTCGGCACCCCGGCGTACCTGGCGCCCGAACAGCTCGACGGCGCGCCCGCCACGCCGGCCGCCGACATGTACGCCCTCGGTGTGCTGCTCTACTACTGCCTCACCGGTCGCCTGCCGTACCGGGCGCAGACGCCGGCCGAGCTGCTGGCCGCGCGCCGGTCCCGGCCGCCGGAGCCGCTGCCGGAGGTAGACGGGCTCCCGTCCGAGGTGTCCGAGCTGTGCCGCTCCTGCCTGGCCGACGATCCCGAGGAGCGGCCGACCAGTCTGGTCGCTGCGCTGCTGCTGGCCGAGGTGGTGGACGCCCGGGTGTACGTGCCGCTGGTGATTCCCACCCAACGGCCACCCTCGGCGTCGGCGTCGCCGTGGACGGAGCGGGCGGCGGCGCAGGCCACCGAGGCGCTGTCGGTCGTCGACGGGGGCTGACCTGAGCGTTTCGCCCGCCCCCGGCCGGGTAGCCGGGCGGGTGAGCGACGGGAGGAACGCGATGCCGAGTCCGAGTTCCTGGCTGCATGAGGCCACCGCCACCGCCGAGGGTGGCCATGTCCGAACCGATGACGGCGGGCTTTCCACGCCGCTCGCGTCGCCGCTGGCGGCGCACTGCACCGGCCTGAGACCGGAGCAGTTGCTGGCGGCGGCCTTCGCCTCCTGCCTGCACCACGCGGCGGTGGAGGCGGCCGGGGAGATCACCGACGAGGCGCACACGGTCCAGGTGCGCGCCGAGGCGAAGCTGGGGCGCGACGACGACGGCCGCTACCGGGCCGACGTGCACGCCTCGATCTCGTCGGCGGGTCTGAGCCGGGCGCAGCTGGCCGACCTGGTCGAGTACGCCGACCGGCTCTGGCCCTTCTCCAGCAGCGACAGCACCCGGCACCGGCTGACCGTCACACCGGCGGAGAACGGCCGGCACTGAACGCGGACGGCGACAGGCGGCGTGCTCGGCGGCCGGCATCCTCCCGGTGAGCCTGATGACTCTGGGGCATCTTGATGCCTGGGAGTCATCACGCTCGTCCACTGGACGGCCCCGGACCGGGATGGCTCATCCACCGGCCGCCGGCATCGTGGTCGGGCGTTCGGTGGAACCCACCATCGGTCGACCGGGGGATGGCCGCAACCCTGCGGGAAGCCGCTTCTCCGCGCGGCACGATGACCGCCTTCACCGGGTAAATCGGGAATACCCGGCTCGCCTGATCAGCGAGGTTTTGCCGGCATAACCGGCTTTCGCCCAATACTCCGTCGCGGATTCGGGCAAATTGTGGCGCATGCCACTCTTGGGGCCGATGGCAGCGGGCAACCGACTATCTAGCCTCGGCGGGTGCATCCCGACGACCCCACCGCCCAGAAGCTGACCGACGCGCCCTCGACCACCCACCCGAGGGACGCCGCATCAACCGAACGGACGATCGGCCGTCACCGGGCCCCCGAGCCGCCGCGCCGCACCCTGCTCGGCGCCACCCCGGTCCGGGTAGCCCTGGCCACCGGCGTCACCTGCTGCCTCGGCCTGGGCGCGTTCGCCGCCACCCGAGACGGGCAGGAAGCCCCGCAGCCCGTACGACCGATCGCCGACGCGCTGGCCGACCGTGCCGCCATCGCCGACGAGCGCGCCTCCCGGTCGCTGGACCGCGACATCGCCCCGGCCCGGGTCATCCCCACCCCGACGGCCTCGCCCACCCCCCGGCCCACCGTCACCCGCAAGGCCCCCAAGAAGCCGGTCAAGCCTCGCCGACCACGCCCGGTCGCCGGGCTCGACCAGCAACAGATGGACAACGCGAAGATCATCGTGGACGTCGGCCTGGAGCTGAAGATGCCGCGTCGCGCCCTGGTGGTGGCGCTCGCGACCGCGATGCAGGAGAGCAACCTCTACAACCTGGCCAGCGACGTGCTGCCGGAGTCGAGCGAGTACCCGCACCAGGGCAGCGGCTCCGACCACGACTCGGTCGGGCTGTTCCAGCAGCGGCCCAGCAGCGGGTGGGGCACGGTCGCCGAGCTGATGCGCCCCTCGTACGCCGCCCGCGCCTTCTACACCGCCCTCGCCGAGATCCCCGGCTGGCAGGACATGAGCCTCACCGCCGCCGCCCAGGCCGTGCAGGTCTCCGCGTACCCCGACGCGTACGCGCCGCACGAGGAGCGGGCCACCACGGTGGCGGCGGCGCTGCTCGCCTGAGGCTGCCTCAGCGGGACGTACGCCCCGTGGGCGGCTGCGCCCCGCTGTCCCGGCCGGCGGCCGCCACCCGGGTCGCGGGTACGCCCGTGCCGGCGGCCGCCGTGGGCGTGTCGGCCGGCACCGGCTCAGCCGTCACGCCGATGAGGATCTCGTCCACCAGGGCCTCGCGGCGGCGGCGCGCGTGCAGCGCTTCCTCGAACTCACGTCGGGCCTGCACGGCATCCTCGTACGCCTGCTCCCGGACCCGACGGGCCTCCTCGCGGGCCTCGTCCAGCGCGCGGCGGGCCTGCGCCAGGATCTCGTCCGCCTCCTGACGCACCGCGTCGCCGTCCCGGCGGGCGGTCGCGGCGTCGCCCAGGTCCAGTCGCTCAAGCAGCCCACTGAGCCAGGTCGCCTCCTGGCGGATCTCGTCCCACTCCCGGGTCACGCCGGCCGCGCCCTCCGCCCGCGCCGCGAGCCGGGACAACCTGATCCCCAGCTCATCCAGGCAGGCATCCACCTGTCGCTGGTCGTAGCCGGTCTTCACGACGGAGAACCTCATACTGTCGCCCCCAGGCAGCCGCTGTTACTTCCCCACCTGGATCCTCGGGCGCGACGACACCTACCGAGGCGGTTCGGGAAAAATGTTCAGCATGCGCGGGACGGACGGATCAGGGGCGCTTGGGTAGCACGACCACGCGGCCGAAGAACTCGTCGATGCGGCGCACCACGTCGTTGAAGTCGTCCAGGTCGATCGGCTTGGTGACGTACGCGTTGGCCTGCAACGTGTAGCTGCCGACGATGTCGGTGTCGGCGTTCGAGGTGGTCAGCACCACGATCGGAATGGTCCGCAGATCCTCGTCCTGCTTGACCGCCCCGAGCACCTGACGCCCGTCCATCCGCGGCATGTTGAGGTCGAGCAGGATCACGTCCGGTCGACGGGCCTCGGCGTGGCGACCCTCGGCCCGGAGGAACTCCATCGCCTCCTCGCCGTCGCTCACCACGTCGATGATCTTCTCGACGTCGGAGTCGGCCAACGCCTCCTCGATCATCAGCACGTCGCCGGGATCGTCGTCGACCACCAGGATGCGTACCGGCTGCGGGCTGTCGCCCATCACTACCTGCCTCGGGTCGACGGAGAATGGCAACCGGACGGTCACCATGCTGGCGGGGAAATCTAGCCCATCAGGGGGCGCTGTGGGACGCCGGGTCTGCCGCGTCCGGAACGTAGCGGAGCACGTCGGCCAGACCGGTGACCCGCAACACGCGCTCGACCCGACCGTTGGCGCCGGTGAGCCTCAGCCAGCCACCATCCTCGGCGGCCCGGTTGTCGCCCCGGACGAACACCGCCATGCCGGTGGAGTCACAGAAGGTCAGGTCGGTGAGGTCGAGCAGCACCCGCCGCTCACCGGCGGCGCTGAGCCGGTCGATGGCGGCGGCCAGCACGTCGGCGGTGCTCAGATCCAGCTCACCGGCGAGCCGCAGGCAGGCGACACCGCCGTCGCGCTCGGCGTCGCTGACACTGAACGTCACCGTCTCCCCCTCGCTCGCCCCACCGACGGGTGGGACATTTGCAGTGCGGCAAGTATACGCAGGGGGGTACGACGCTCCGCAGCGCGTGGTGATCGTTTGGCCGACCCTGGTCAGCCGGCGGAACGGGACGCGGCGGCCAGCCCGGCGCACCCCAGGGCCAGCGCGTGCGCTGCCCGGGGATAGTCCCGCAGCTCGGCGGCGAAGTGCTCCAGGGTCAGCGCGACGGCGCTGGCCGGCACCCGACGGCTCGTCAGGATCTCCGCGAGCCAGTCGACGAACTCGGTGAAGAGCGAGGCGTCGTCGACGTACAACGCGGCGGCCAGCGAGTCCAGGATGTGACCCAGGTCGCTCACCGTCGAGTCGAGCTGGGCAGCCGTGTACTCGCGCGTCGCGGGCGCCTTTTCGCGCAGCTCGGTCAGCGCGCTGTCGATCAACTCGCCACGGCGGCGGACCAGACTGGCGTACTCGTCGTCGGCCAGGTGCGCGAGCTGCGCCGGCGGCACCCGCCGCAGCGCCCGCTCGTCGGCGATCAACTCGGCAGCCGACGGCGCACTCGGCGCCCACGCCGCGCCGAGCCGGGCCGCCCACCGGCCATCCGCGCCGAAGCCCCGCCCGCCCACCACGACCGGCACGTCCGAGCGTCGGCACGCCTCGATCATCCGGTGGGCGTGCGGCAGCCGCATCGGCAGCGCACAGGCCAACGCGACCGCCTGCGCGTCGTGCCGGTGCAGGTACGAAACGAGGTGCGCCGCCGGCACGCTGGCGCCCAGGAAGGTCACCTGCCAACCGCGCAGCCGCAGCACCTCGGCCACCAGTCGGGGCGGCAGGGCGTGCCACTCGCCGTCCATGCACGCCACCACGACATGACCGCCGGTCGGACGCGGGTTGGCGTACGCCGCCACGGCGGCCACCACCCGCTCGCTGATGTGGGTGGCGGCGTGCTCCTGCGCCACGCTCCACTCGTTGCGGGCCCACCGATCACCCACCTCGGCCTGCGCCGGAGCGACCAGGTCGAGCAGCACCCGCTCCGGCGGCACGCCCGCCTCCAGCAGGCCGATCGCCACGTCGATCGCGGCGAACTCGTCGGCGTCGGCCAGGCAGGCCAGATAGCCGGGATAGGCGTCGGTCGGGTCGGTCGCCGCGGCGGGGGCGGTGGCGGTCACGCGGGGCTCATCCTCTGCTCGTCGGCGATCGTCGGCGGGGGAACGGCGTGCAGGTGTCGCGCGCCACGACCGCCGGGGCTGACCGCGCGCAGCGCCAGGACGGCGATGTCGTCGTGGTCACCGTGCCCCAGCCAGTCACAGGTCACCTGCTCGACCCGCTCGGCCAGGGCCGGCGCCGGCATGCGCTGGCAACCCGTCACGGTCGTCACCAGCCGCTCCGCGCCGAACTGCTCGTCGCCGCGACGACCCCCACGCGCCTCGGTGACGCCGTCGCTGTAGAGCAGGCAGGTCTCGCCCGGTGCCAGCCGTACGGTCACCTCGCCGACGCGCGGGTCGGGGACCACCCCGATCAGCATGCCGCGCAGCGGCACCGTCTCGACCTCGCCAGAGTTGCGCAGCACCAGCGGCGGCAGGTGCCCGCCTCCGGCCATGGTCAGGGTGACGCCGCCGTCGCGCTGCGGACGGGACACGCCCAGCACGATGGTGGCGAAGCGGCCCTGGCCGTTGGCCTGGGTCGTCTCGAGTAGGGCGTCGTTGAGCAGCCGCAACAGTCGGCCCGGGTGGGACTCCACCCGGTGCAGCGCCTGCAGGCACTGACGAAGCTGACCGGTGAACACTGCCGCCTCGACACCCTTGCCGGAGACGTCACCGAGGAAGAAGACGGAACCGCCGTCGACGAGCCGGTGCGAGCCGTAGAAGTCGCCGCCGATGCGCAGTCCCGCCTGCGCCGGACGGTACGCGGTGCCCCACTGCACGCCCGCGGTCTCGGTCGGCTCGACCGGCAGCAGGCTGGCCTGCAACGTGTCGGCGACCTCCGCCTGGTCGCGGTACAGCTGGGCGGTGGTCAACGCCGCGCCCGCCCGGGCCGCGAACGCCCGGATCAACTCGACGTCGTCCTCGTCGTACCAGCGGCTGGAGCGGCGGGCGACCAACAGCACCCCGACGGGGGTGTCGCGGCCCGGCAGCGGGACGACCCGGGCGGTGCTGTCGACGCCCGTGAGGCCGGGCAGCCAGCCGGCGTCGACCGCCTGCTCCACCAGCCAGTCGACCGTGTGCGGCTCGACACCGGTCAGCCCGTCGGCGATGGCCGCAGGAAGGGTCGCACCGGTCAGGACGCCGCTGTCGACCATCGGTGCCTCGTCGTCGGCGCGGGTCGCCCGCCACCACCGGGCCCGCCCCGCGCGGGGCGCGAGCACCAGCACCGCCACCTCGGCCAGGGTCGGCACGGCCAGCCGGACGACCGCGGCGGCCGCCCGGTCGGGGTGCAGCGGGTTGCCCAGCTTGTCGCCCACCGCGGCCAGGAAGGCCGACCGGGCCCGCTCGGCGAGCAACGCGTCGGCACGGCTGACGCTCTCGGTGACGTCCTCGACGTACCAGCAGCAGCGACCGCCGGACAGCGGCACCTGGCGGGCGGCGAGCCGACGGCCGTGATGGGTGACGTTCCCGGGCACGCCTTCGCCCAATCCCGGCACCCCGGACGCCGCCAGCGGTTCCCCGGGTACCACCTCGGGCAACAGCCGCTCGGCCACCGGGCTCACGTGCCGGACGACACCGTCCGCGTCGCAGACCACCAGGCCCTCGCGGAAGTGTTCGACGACCTCGGACCAGTCCGGAGTGGCCTGGTCGCGGTCGGGGGCCAGCGGCGGCAGCGCGGGCCTGGGCCAGGTCGGTGCGTCGGCGGACCACGCCGGGGCCCGTGTGGTACTCGGCGTGGAGATCCGTCCGTCGCCCGGGTCCCAGTCCCTGACGTCGGAAGCAGTCACCAGCTGAGCCTCACTCCTTGTCGTCCACCCGAACGTGTCCCTGTCCACCCACCCTACGCCGGTATGCCGTGACCGGCATCTGACAGCAGGTCGGGCCGCGGTTCGCGTAGCGAGCGGACCCGGTCCGCGGTTGTTACGATCCCCTCGGAACGGCCGGGGAACCGGCGGGCGGGAGGGCGTGATCGTGCTGTCGGAAGGGCGTAGGGCCGACGCGAAGCCACTGATCATGTCCGTCGACCGGTCCGAGCCCGACCTGCCGCTGATCCGCGTGGGCGGCGAGCTGGCGTACGCGACCTCGGCGCCCCTGCACGCCGAGATCGACCGGATCCTCGCCGACGCGCCCCGCGCGATCGTGCTGGACTTCGCCGACCTGGCCTTCATCGACAGCACCGGGCTCGCCGTGATCGTGCACGCCTGGCGGGAGGGCCAGGCGGTCGGCGCCGGGCTGCGGCTGCGCTCGGTCCCCCGCTTCCTGGCGACGATCCTGGACATCACCGGGGTGGCGACGCTCATCGGTCGGCCGTTGCCCTCCGCTCGCGCGGAGGGCGGGCCCGACGCCGAGGCGTCCGCCGCCACCGCGTGATCCGGCGAGGCGCGGCCCCGGGATTTGCGTTCCGCGCCGGGACTGGGAACATGGTGGAATGCCCCACCAGCTGTTGACCATCGAGGTGAGCCGGCCCGACGCCGGTCACGTCCGGCTCCGGCTGATCGGCGAACTCGACTACGACACCGCGCCCGAGCTGGTGGCCGCCGCGGCCGGTCTGCACGGTGAGCAGCAGGTGACGATCGACCTGAGCGGCGTCGGCCTCTGCGACTCGTCCGGGCTCAGCGCCCTGCTGATCGTGCGTCGCGGCGTCGGGGCGATCCGGCTCATCGGGGTCAGCCCGCAGATCCAGCAGTTACTGGACCGCACCGGCCTCACCGAGCTGCTGAGCGTGCAGAGCGACGACGACCTGCGCGCCACCGGCTGACGGACGCACCGAGCAACCACCCCCGCACGAGGGGGGTGGCCCCCGACCCTGGGACCTGGGGCCGGGGGCCGGAGAAATGCCTAGGGCGCGGTCATCGGCTGGAGGCGGGGCCCGCCGTCGCGCAGTTCGACGGTCGACGGAGGTTCGATGTCGTCGGGTTCCCCCGAGTCGGGCGTCTGGTACAGGTAGCGGACAAACTCCCCACCCGCCTCGTTGTCGTCCGCACCCGGCCACTGGCCGATGCAGTCCATCCCGACCACTTCCCGACCGGTTCCGTCGGCCTCCTCCAGCAGCGCCCACAGGCTCACCGGGTAGCACCGGGTGGCGTCGGGCGTGAGCTGCCAGCGGGCGTACCAGCCGGGTCGAGCGGGAACGATCTCGACGATCCGTTTCATGACGACCTTCCTTCCGCGTACCTCGGAAGAACTGCCTCCTGCCCCGATCCTGCGGGCCGCACGGGTGAGCGCCCCTCACCCCGGGCGGATGAAGCCCGGCCGACGCGCAGCCCTACTCGGCCGGCAGCGTCCGTTTCGGCTCCCGGCACGGCGGGAACGCGACCGTCGCAGGATCGATCCCCAGCGGAAGGGGCGTCACCATGCGCAAGCAGATGGAGGGCGACAACCAGCGCCGCCGGGCGTTGGCCCGGCAGGCCCGCGAACAGGGCGGCCAGCCCAGCGAGTACGGCGCCAGCCTGAGCGCCTCCAAGCAGCTCACCAGTCTGGACCAGAGCAGACGGGCCGGCCCGCCGCCGGCCGGACGGCACAAGGCGGACACCACGCGTGGTGGACCGGCACCGCCGTCCAGGGGTACCCCGGACAACCCGCGACCGCAGCCGCCGCCCGGTGGCGCGGCCGGCGTGACCAGCATGGGCTACCGGGATCTGGTCGAGGACGTCGGACGCCGGTCCGGGGTCGACTTCCCGACGGCGAAGGTGGGTGCCGAGGCGACCGTGCTGGTGCTCGCCGTCGCGCTCGACGCGGCGGAGCGGCAACGACTGCTCGCCGCCGTGCCGAACTCGCTGCACGACGTGGTGCCCGTGGACGGCATCGAGCGGCACCGGGATCTGCCCGGCTTCCTGGCCGAGGTGGGCCGGATCAGCGGACGTACGCCGGAGCAGGCCCGCTACCAGGCGGAGGCGACGATCGCCGCGCTCGCCGAGCAGGACGGCGACCTGATCGAGTCCCTGCACGTCCCCGACGGCCTGCGGGAGCTGCTGAACCCGCCAGCGGCCGGCGGCGGCATCGTCGGGGCGTCCACCACCACGCCCACCCTGGACGAGGAGCAGGTCCAGGCGGCACTTGACGACCTGCCGTACTGGGCCGGCGACACCACCGGCCTGTACCGGGTGGTCGCGCTGCCGCCGGACAACCTCGACCGGGTGCTCGCCCGGCTCGACCAACTGCGTGCGGAGAACGGACGCGGTCCGAGCATCGGGCGTCCCGGCGACACGGCGGCCGTGCTGACCGTCCGCACCAACCAGGCGGACGGGGTGACCGCGCTCGACGTGGACCTCGCCCACGTGATCGACGACGCGATCGACGAGGTGGGCGCCGGAATGGCCAGCGGCTGACCGCCGTCGTGACGTACCCGGGCCGGCGGACGCGGGTGCTCCCGCGCCGCCGGCCCGTCGGCCGCTCGGCTAGCGTGCCGTCATGAACCGTGCCGCCGACCGGTTGGAACTGGTCGCCGATCCGGTCCGCAAGACCGGACGGACGCTGCTCTCCGCCGGCGTCGAGCAGTCGTACGTGGACGTCGAGGATCCGCGTCACCTGCACTTCGAGTACGTCCGCCGGATCGCGTCGGCCGTGGATCTGGCGGCACCGGCGGGCGTACCCCTGGACGTGCTCCACCTCGGCGGCGGCGCGTTGACGCTGCCCCGCTGGCTGGCCGCCACCCGGCCCGGCTCCCGGCAGCTGGTCGTGGAGCGGGACCGCGCGGTGGTCGACCTGGTGGCGCGGGAGCTGCCGCCGCTGCCACCCGAGGTGCGGGTGGAGGTCGCCGACGCCCGGGAGGCGGTCTCCGCCACCGGGGCGGACGAGTACGACCTGGTGATCGCCGACATCTACCGGGCCGCCCGGATGCCCCGGCACGTCCGCACCGTGGAGTTCGCCGCCGAGGTGGCCCGGGTCCTGCGGCCCGGCGGGCTCTACCTGGTCAACGTCACGGACCTGCCACCGCTGGTCGGCACCCGGGTGCAGGTGGCGACGCTGCGGGCGGTCTTCGGGGACGTCTGCGTGTTCGGCGACCGCCGGATGCTGCGTGGCCGGCGCTACGGCAACCTGGTGCTCGCCGCGACGCACCGTCCCGGCGGGCTGCCGGTCGGTCGGCTGGCCGTGGCCGCGCTGCGCGACCCGATCCCGGGTGGGCTGCTGCACGCCGCCGCCCTGGACACCTTCGTGGCCGGCGCCCACCCGCTGGCCGACAGCGACGACGCCGGCCGCTGACCCGCCCGACCCGGGCGGGCCGACCGGCGGTACCGTCCCTGATGCCGGGTTTCCTGCCGTCTGGGCGGGGAAGGCGCGGCGGGTGAGCAACGCCGACGACCGGACCACCGCCCGCCGGACCCTGATCGTGATCGGGCTGGTGCTGGCCACCGCGCTCGCGCTGGCCTTCGGGTACGCGACCCGCCGGGTGCTTGTCTGGGCGGTGGTGGCCGCCTTCTTCGCGGTCGCGCTCAAACCGGCCGTGGACCGGCTGCAACGCCGGTTCGTCCGCCGCCGGGCACTCGCCACGCTGCTCGTCTTCCTCGCCGCGTTCGTCGTGCTGGCGGTCCTCGCCACGGTGATCCTGGTGCCGCTGCTGGACGAGGTGGGCCGGTTCGCCGAGCGGGGGCCCGAGCTGCTGCGCGACGCGCGCGCCGGACGGGGCCCGCTGGGTGGGTTCCTGGACCGCACCGGGGTACGGCGCTACGCCAGCGCGCACGCCGACGAGCTGCGCGACCTCGGCACCAGGCTGCGGCAACCCGCCGTCGGGGTGCTGCGCGGCGTGGTGGAGGGAGTCGCGGGGCTGGTCACGGTCGTCGTGCTGGCGTACCTCATGGTGTTGGAATCGCCGCGGATCACCCGCGGCGTGCTCGCGCTGGCCGGGGACGGTCAGGGCGAGCGGTTGCGCCGCGTCGGCCGGGAGGTGTCCCGGACGGTCACCGGCTACCTCACCGGCAACCTGGTGATCAGCGTGATCTGTGGTGCGTTGACCTTTCTGGTGTTGAGCCTCACGGGGGTGCCGTTCGCCGGGGTGATCGCGCTGCTGGTCGCGGTGGCCGACCTGATACCGCTGGTGGGCGCGACGATCGGCGCGGTGCTCGCCGCCGGGGCGGGATTCCTGCACTCCCCCACCGCCGGCATCGTCGTCCTCGTCTTCTTCGTCGTCTACCAGCAGGTGGAGAACCACGTGCTGCAACCGCTCATCCTCGCCCGCGCGGTCCGGCTCAACCCGCTGACCGTGCTGCTGAGCCTGCTGCTCGCGGCGGAGTTGGCCGGGTTGCTCGGCGCGCTGCTGGCGATCCCCGCCGCCGGCATCGTCCAGATCCTGCTGCGCGAGTACGGGCCACGTCGGGCGGACCCGTCCCGCTCAGCGACCGCGCGCCGCGACCTCGGGTGACGTGCTCTCCAGTGGCACCGCGTTCGCCGGCACCAGCCCCAACTGCACCGCGGAACGGGTGAGCGCGGCGTCGAGCGCCCAGTCGGCCCCCACGCGGGTACGGTTACCCGGCATCGCCATCAGGTGGTACGCCCGGGTCACCGCCTTGGCCACCAGCCCGCCGAGGTTGACGTGCAACGGGTTCGCGGCGGCGTCCTTGCCGCCCAGGTCGACCACCCAGCCCAGGTCGTGGTGCTTGTACGGCCGGCGCTTGCCGAAGCCGTACGACGCGGCGATGTTGTGCGCCACCCGCTTGCCCTGCCGCTGGGCATGCTGCGCCGTCATGCCGCAGATCTGCCCCGGGTTCACCAGGTCGGGCACGGCCGCCGCGTCGCCGCAGGCGAAGACCTCCGGATAGCCCGGGACGTTCAGGTACTCGTCGGTGACCAGCCGGCCGCGCTCGGTGCGCAGGCCCAGCTCGTTGACGAACGGGTCGGGGCGTACGCCCACGCACCACACCAGCGTGCAGGTGGGGACGTACTCGCCGTCGGTGAGCTTGACCCCGTCGCAGGTCGCCTCGGCCACCGACGTGCCCATCCGCACGTCCACGCCGCGCTTGTCGAGCACCTTGTGCGAGGTGTCGGACATCCTCTTGTCCAGCTCCGGCAGTACCCGAGGAGCGACGTCGAGCAGCATCCAGCGGGGCCGGACGGTCAGCCGGGGTCGCTGGGCGTGCAGGGCGTCGGTGAACAGTTGGCCGTGCGCGGCGACCTCGGTGCCGGTGTAACCCGCGCCGACCACCACGAAGGTGGAGCGGGCCTGCTGCTCCGCCGGGTCCTCGGCCTGCTCGGCCAACTCCACCTGGCGGACGATGTGGTCGTGCAGGTAGACGGCCTCGGGCAGGCCGCGGAAGCCGTGCGCGTACTCGGTGACGCCCGGGATCGGCAGCAGCTTGTTGACGCTGCCCACGGCGAGCACCAGCCGGTCGTACGCCAGGCGGTTCTTCTCCCCCTCGGGCTGGGTGAAGCCGACCCAGCGGTTCTGGAGGTCGACGTGGTCCGCCTCGCCGATGACCACCCGGACGCCCTTGAGGGTGCCGGTGAGCGGGACGGCAATGCGCGAGGGCTCGACCACCCCGGCGGCCACCTCGGGCAGCAGCGGCAGGTACAGGAAGTAGTCGGTGGAGTTCAGCAGCACGATCTCGGCCCGGTCCCGGGCGATCCGGCTCAACGTCTTCGCCGCGTGGTAACCGGCGAACCCGGCCCCCACGATCACCACACGAGGTTTCGTCATTGCCGGCCGTTTCCCGTCGCAGCCCAGGACAAACGTCGGTTCCGGCGGCGACTCCGTCATCCATCCACCTCGAACGATATGGACAGACACCACCATCGATGGGCAGGATGCCCCAATGGGATCAGACGACATCGGCGGATCGCCCACGAGGCCCACCCGCCGCACCTTCCTGTCCGCCTCTGCCGCCACCGCGGCGACCGCCGTCACCGTCGCGCTGCCGGCCCTGGCCGCGCCCGCCGCCGCTGACGCCGGCCCCGCCGGCCCTGGACACGCAGCTCACCCGCAGCGGCCCGGCCGCGAGCTGCGCGAGCTGCTGCGCCAGGTGGACCCACGCCGGATCGAGGCGATCGTGCGCCGGCTCGCCGCGTTCGGCACCCGGCACACCCTCTCCAGCCAGGACGACCCCGAGCGGGGCATCGGCGCCGCCCGGGACTGGATCCACGCCCGACTGCAGGAGTACGCGGCCACCTCCGGTGGCCGGATGACGGTCGAGCTGCAGTCGTACGTCCAGCAGCCCGCGTCCCGGATCCCCACCGCCACCCTGATCACCAACGTGGTCGCCACCCTGCGCGGCGTCACGTCACCGAACCGCACCTACGTGGTGACGGGCCACTACGACTCCCGGGTCACCGATGTGATGGACGCCGTCAGCGACGCCCCTGGAGCCGACGACGACGCCTCAGGCGTGGCCGTGGTGCTGGAGCTGGCCCGCCTGATGGCCACCCGGCCGACAGCCGCCACCATCGTGTTCGCCGCGGTGGCCGCCGAGGAACAGGGCCTGTACGGCTCGGCGTACCTGGCCGCGCAGCTCAAGGCGGCCGGCGCGGACGTGCAGGGCATGTTCAGCGACGACATCGTGGGCAGCAGCACCGCCGACGACGGTGTCCGCGACCCGTACTCGGTGCGGCTGTTCGCCGAGGGCGTGCCGACCGCGGAGACGCCGGCGGAGGCCACCACCCGCCAGTCCGTCGGCGGTGAGAACGACTCGCCGTCGCGCCAGCTCGCCCGGTTCGTCCGGGACGTGGCGGACAACGACGCGACCGGCATGCGGGTAAGGGTGATCTACCGGCGGGACCGCTACCTGCGCGGCAGCGACCACATCTCGTTCCTGCGCGAGGGCTGGCCGGCGGCCCGGTTCACCGAGCCGAACGAGGACTTCGCCCACCAGCACCAGGACGTCCGCGTGCAGGACGGCAAGCAGTTCGGTGACCTGCCGGAGTTCTGCGACTTCGGGTACATCGCCCGGGTGGCACGGGTCAACGGCGCGGCGCTGTGGTCCCTGGCCCAGGCTCCCGGTACGCCCAAGGGCGCCATCATCGTGACCACCGACCTGACCAACAACACCACGCTGCGCTGGCAGCACGGCGACGAGCCGGACCTGGTTGGCTACGAGGTGGTGTGGCGCGAGACCACGGCCGCCGAGTGGCAGCGGGTGATCGGGGTCGGTGACGTAACGGAGGTCAGCATCGACCTGTCCAAGGACAACGTCTTCTTCGGCATCCGCGCCGTCAACCGCGCCGGCCTCCGCAGCCCGGTAGCCTTCCCCCGCCCCGGAGCCTGACCCCTTCTCGACCCCGCCCCCGCCCCGCCCGCCCCGCCCTCGCCCCGTTGATCATGAAGTTATTGTCACCCGCCTCGGCGTGTCGTGACACTAACTTCATGATCACGCGGGAGGTGGGGTGAGAGAGGTGGGGGCGGGAGGTGGGGTGGGGGCTGTTATGGCCCAGCGTTCGTGGTCGCGCCAGGCGCCGTCGATGAAGAGGTAGTCCGGGGAAAAGCCCTCCAGGCGGAAGCCGAGCTTGCGGGCGACCCGCCGGGACGGCTCGTTGCCGGGCTGGATGTTCGCCTCCAGCCGGTGCAACCCCACGCTCGTGAACGCGTGGTCGATGACCAGGGCGATGCCCGCCGAGGCGTGGCCGGTGCCGCTGTACGGCTCGAACGCCGCGTACCCGAGGTACCCGCCGCGCAGCGCGCCCAGCACGATGCCGCTGATGTTCACGTAACCGGCGATGTCTCCGCTGGCCCGGTCGCAGATCAGGTAGCCGGCGCTGTCGCGACGCCGGATCCGGGCGAGGTAACGGTCGTACTCCTCGGGCGTTTCCGGCGCGGCCAGCCACGGGTGGTGCAGGCCCCGGCTCCGCCGCACGGCCGCCACGAACTCGTCGACGTCGGTCGGTCGGGGTCGCCGGATCGCGGCGGGACCACCACTGCGCAGGTATCTCACGGCGGACCACTCTGACCGACCAACGGGGCGGTTGTCCAACCGACTAGGCCGTGTGTCAAGGTCCTCGGTCGAGCCGAGGCGCGGACGGCGGACACCACATTGAGAGTGATGCCTGTGAGTCATCTTGATGACCCACAGGCATCACTCTCAATGGAGCGGGCGGCTCCGACCCGGCCGGACCACGGCCCGCGAGCGGCGGTTCACCAATGGCCGAAACGGCCGGTCCTCTCGGCCTCCGCAGGCCGGCCAGGGGCTTTGATACACGGCCTAGCGGGGCGTCAGCACGGAGAACTCGTTGCCGTCGGGATCGGCCAACACGACTCGACCGGCCGGGTCGGTGCCTACCCGGGTCGCGCCGAGGGCGAGCAGACGGTCCACCTCCGCCTGCTGGTCACCGTCGACGGGTGGCGCGAGATCGAGGCGCACCCGGCCCTCGCCCTCGCGCGACATGTAGGGCGGCCCACCCCACGTGATCTTCGTGCCGCCACGCGGCGACTGGATCGCGGTCTCCTGGTCCTGGTCCCAGACCAGCGGCCAACCGAGCGCCTCGGCCCAGAAGTACCCGACTTCCTGCGAACCGTCGCAGGCCAGCGCGCCGACGAACCCGCAGCCGGCGAGGAAGTTGTTGCCCGGCGGAATGACGTCGAACTCGTTGCCCTCCGGGTCGGCCAGCACCACGTGGTCGACGTCCGGGCCCTGACCGATGTCGATGTGCCGTCCACCCAGCTCGATCGCCCTGGCGACCGTCCGCTCCTGATCCTGCGGCGAGGTGCTCGTCAGGTCGAAGTGCATGAGGTTCTGGACGACCTTCGGCTGCTCGGTCGGTGCGAAGCGCAGTCGGAACCCGGTGCCGTCGGTGGGCACGAGCCCCACCCCCTCGCGCGGATCTTCGACGATCTCCCAGCCGAGGATCCCGGACCAGAACTGCGCCAGACGCAGAGGTTCGAGCGCGTCGAAGCTGATCGCGAACAGGTGAGAGGTCATCGGTCTGCTCATCTCCGATCCGAATGGGGCGCGGTCCACCGCGGAGCGGAAGCCTAGGGATGAGCACGCCCGCCCGCATCCGAGTTTTCGACGCCGGCCGAGACCGATGCCGGGGTGATCCACTCGACATCGCCGATGTCGGGGTGTCCCGGGCGCTCGGACACCCCGACATCGCCGAAACGGAGTCGATCACGTAGCCGGCCAAGCCGGCGTGGGGATCAGTGGCGCGTGACGAAGGTGACGAAGGCCCGCCAGGCCGCCGGGGTGACGACCAGCGCCGGGCCGCTCGGGTCCTTGCTGTCGCGGACGCCCACCAGGCCCGGCAGGTTGTCCGCGACCTCCACGCAGTCGCCGGAGTTGCCGCTGCTGCGGGTGCTCTTGCGCCAGATCGCGCCGGACTGAACCACCGAGGCCTCCTGAGGACCGTCGACGTTGTGACGGCTTTGTACTGTCCAGAGCCGGACGGCGACGGGGAGGTCTGGTGGACACGGAAGCGCAGGATCCGGTCATCAGAGCCCTGTCGCGCCTGGTGCCCGGTGCTGTCGCCGGTCGCCACCTGAGCCGCGAGTCCGGCCGGCGACTGGGGTGGGTGGAGACCGGCCGCGCCGAACCCGCCGTCATCCTGGTGTCCGGGGCCGGTGAGGTGGGACTGGACTGGGCCGTCATCCTGCCGGCACTGGCCGAGAGGACGCGCGTCGTCGCCTACGACCGCGCCGGCCTGGGCGCCAGCGACCCCGTCGCGCGCCTGACCCTGGACTCCCAGGTACGTGACCTCGTGGCCCTCCTGGATCACGTCGGGCCCGCCGTGCTGGTCGGGCACAGTTGGGGCGGACTGCTCGCGGAACTGGCGGCGCTTGCCCGGCCCGACCGGACCCGAGGCGTGGTTCTCGTCGATGCGTTCCACGAGGACACCACGACCGAGGTGCCGTTGGCTCTGCGGGTCTCGTCGAACCTCGTCCTCAACGCCCTTCCGCTGCTCAAGGCGATCGGGCTCTTCAACCGGATCGCCGTGAACATGGGCGGCGAACTCGCGCGACGCTGCACCGACGACCCCGGTACCCAGGATCTGGTCACCGCGGCGTACCTGGCCAGCTATGGCACGTACGGCCAGGTCGCGACCATCCGCGCGGAGAACCGCCTCGCCAACTCCTGCGCCCGGGAGGTCCGTGCCGCGCGTGCGGCGTCGGCGGTGCCCGACGTGCCGATGCGCATCCTGACGTCGACGCGGGGCAAGCCGGCCGCCCTGCACCAGCGCTCCCGCGAGCTGGCCGACCGGACGGCCGCGCTCTTCCCACGTGGCGTCCACCACGCGGTGCCCGACAGCGGCCACTACATCCACAAGGACCAGCCCAAGGCGGTGGTCGACGCCGTATTCGCCGTCGTCGCCGAGGCCGACCGGAGAGCACCGTAGCAGCACGCCTAGTGCCGTGAAGAAGATTCATGGCCGTGAGGCTTGCCCCCATGGCCAGGTGCTCCCAACGGAGCAGGTCCGTGATCGGTCGATTGCGCAGCCGGACGAGCGCGGTCGCCATCCAGCAGAGGTAAACCGCCGTCGCGGCGCGTAGCAACACGAGCGCCGCGTCATGGCCGGTGACGGTGCCGTGGTCCGTCCGAGGCCCGGCGGTCATGTGGTGGGCAGTCATCGACCCCCCGTGTTGATGCATCAGCACGGCGAGCGCCATGAGCACGGCCCCAGCACGACGCAGCAGCAGGCCGACACCGCGGCCGACCCGAGCATGATCACCTCGATCATGACGTCATCGCGGTGCGACGCCGGGACGTGACCATTGCGCGGTGGGACGGCCGTTGAGACGCCACGGGTGCCCGGTAACCCGCGGCCAGCCCTCAGGCGAGTTTTCCCAGTTCTCCTGCCGGCCGTACACCGTGAGGTCCAGGGCATGGTAGGTGGTCATCAAGGCCTCCACGCCCCGCCCGGTGGTCCAGTAGGTCTCGTAGACCTTGTCGCCGTCGCGTAGGTAGCACGCGATGAACCCGAAGTCACGACCGTCGGCCAGGGCCGGGTCGGAGTCTTTCGCCGAATACCAGGGGAACGGGTAGCCCATGAACTCCGCGAACGGGGCGCTTTCCTCGTAGGGACCCTGGCAGAACACGGCGTAGGTGACGTCCCGAGCGTGTAGGTAGTCCAGCATCTGCATGTGACAGGTCGAGAAGGTGCACCCCTCACACTGGTGCTCGTGCGGCTTGCCGTCGTGCCACATGTGGAAGTAGGCGATGAGCATCCGGCGGCCCTCGAACACCTCCATCAGGGGGGTGTCCCCGCCAGTGCCCCGTACCGTCACCGTTGGCATCAAGGTCATCGGCAGTCGACGACGAGCGGCTGCGATCGCGTCTCCTTCGCGGGTATGGGCCTTCTCCCGGACCAGCAGTTCGTCGCGCTCGCGCAGCCAGGTCTCCCGGTCGACGACCGGGGGCGCGGCCGCGCTGGACGTGGGGGTTGCCGTCATGGCTCTCTCCTTCGTGGAGTGGGGGTCGGTCAGAGGTACAGACGACCGAGTCGACGATCGTCATCGGTGACCGATGACGAATGGGTCCGCAGTCGTCAGTACGGTGGTGAAGACCACTCAGCCCCGGGGAAACCAGATGTCCGACTCGTCCGATGAGCAGGCGGTCTGGCTGCAGCGCGCCTTCGACGAGCACCGGCGTGAGCTACACGTCCACTGCTACCGCCTCGCCGGGAACGTCACCGACGCGGATGACCTGGTGCAGGAGACCTTCCTGCGTGCCTGGCGGGCTCGCGACCGCTTCGAGGGTCGGGCGTCGGCGCGTACCTGGTTCTACCGGATCGCCACGAACGTCTTCCTCGACAGCCGCAAGGCGGCTGGTCATCGGACGGTACCGTACGGTGATCCGCTGGAGTGGTCCACCGAACTCGGTCCTTATCCCGACGCCCTGCTGGCCGACGATCCGCAGAGCGGTCTCGCCGCCCGGGAGACCGTCGAGCTGGCCGTGATCGCAGCGCTCATGTACCTGCCGCCGCGACAGCGGGCAGCCTTCGTGCTGCGCGACGTCTACGGCTGGACGCCGCAGGAGATCGCCGCCGCGCTCGACACCGCCGTAGCGGCCGTCAACAGCCTTCTCCAGCGGGCCCGCCACACCCTGCGGGGGCAAGCACCGTCGGACCCGAAGGACTGGCGCCGCCCGCAGCTCACCAGGGAGGACGAAGAGATCCTGCGCCGCTACGCCAACGCTAAGGACCCGGAGACGATCCGGGAACTGCTCGCCGAGGACGTACGGATCACGATGCCGCCCGAGCCCCCGGTCGTCGGGATCGATGCGGCGGTGGAGTTCCTCGGCCGACCGCTCGACTGGCGTACGTTCCCCACCTCTGCCAACGGGCGCCCGGCACTGATCAACTATCTCCGCCGGCCCGGCAGCCCGCACTACGAGGCGTTGGTCGTCGACGTACTCCGGATCGAGAACGGAAAGATCGTAGAGAGCAACGCCTTCATCGGTGCCCGTCACGTCGCCGCCTTCAGCATGCCCGCCACCCTCGAGCCCTAGCTTGTCGGGCGGGTGTTGGCCGCCGGATCGCATCCTCTCGGCCTGGACCAGGCGGGCGGTGGCCGGCTCAGCGAACGAACCAGCGGGCCAGCCATGGGGCGAGCGCGACGAACGCGAGGGCGAGGGCGGTGATGACGGCCTGCCCGATCCGCCCCGGGGTGACGCCGCCGGCCGGGTCGAGCACGTAGTTGGCGTACCCGTTGGCGGCGGCATCCGTCACCAGCACGGCGCAGCCGAGCGCGAGCCCCGCCGGACGGCGGGCCGCCAGCAGCAGCGCCGCCATGGGATCCCACAGGGTCAGGGACGCGAAGTAGACCGCGAGCCAGCCGGGCAGCGCGAGCTGCGGCCGGAGACCGGGGACGAACAGCTGGAGTACGTGCACCACACCGCCGTACGCGAAGACCAGCACGGCCGCCGCCACGACCAGCCGAACCCGCAGGGGAACGCCGTGCCACCGACCGGTGCTCATTCGGTCAGTCTGCCGCCGACGCTTCCGGCCCCGCCATCCCCGTGTCAAGGACCGGAAGCGCACACCACCATCTCGGCATACGTGAACCGGCTGGACCCGCCGGCCCCAGTCACAGCGGCTCGGGCAGCGCCTGCTCCATCGGCATCGGCACCTGGAGGTAGGTGACGCCACGCATGTCCAGCCAGGCCCGGTCCGGCCCGCGCACCAGCCGCACCATCACCGACTCGCAGGACGGGCAGCGGCCGACCAGACCCGGAGCGTGCGAGTAGACGTGCAGGCTGGCCATCGAGCCAGTCATGCCGCAGTTCTCGCAGCGGCCCTGAGCGGTGCTCAGGTCGACGGCGAACAGCTCGCGCAGCGGACCGTCGAGCATGTTGCCGTCCAGGTAGGACATGTTGGTCATCGGATCTCCTCGACGAGACGGTGAGCGGCGGGCGCGCTGTCAGCCGGTGGGGCCGAAGCGTTCGGTCCTGATCCGCCGGGACGGATGGCCGAGTCCCACCAGCAGGTCGGCCACGGCCTCCACGAACCCGGTCGGACCGCAGACGTAGGTGAGCGGTTGCAGATCCGGCGGCCAGCCGTGGGTGTTGACGTCGGCCAGGCCGAGCCGGTGCGGCTCGCCGCGCCACCCGTCGGGGGCCTCGCGCGTGTAGACGTACGCCACGTCCAGGCCGAAGTCGTCGCGGCCCCGGCGGCGCAGCTCGTCGGCGTAGATCAGGTCCTGCGGCGTCCGGACCGAGTAGATCAGCCGGAACGGCACCTTGCTGCCGACCGCCCGCCGCGCGCGGATCATCGCCATCAGCGGCACGATCCCGGAGCCGCCGGCCACCAGCTGCACCGGCTCGGTCTGCTCGGGCCGCCAGATGAACCAGCCACCGAGCGGTCCGCGGATCTCCACCGGGTCGCCGGCGGCGAAGACATCGATCAGGTACGGCGACACCTCGCCGTCGTGCACCCGCTGGACGGTCACCTCGATGCGCGGGCCGCCGGGCCCGTCGACGACCGGCCCGGCGATCGAGTACGACCGGGCCGCCTGGTAGCCGTCCGGGGCGGTCAACCGCACGTCGACGTGCTGGCCGGGCAGGTGCCCCGGCCAGTCGGGCACCTCCAGGACCAGCGTCTGCGCGGACGGCGTCTCCACCCGGCGCTCCACCAGCCGGGCCACCTGCCACCTGATCGGCGCGCGGGCCGGGGTGCCCGTCGCCACGGCCCGCTCAGTCACCCTGGTACCGCTGCTCGCGCCACGGGTCGCCGTAGTCGTGGTAACCGGCGGTCTCCCAGAAACCCGGCTCGTCCATGGTCTTGAGCCGGATGCCGCGCACCCACTTGGCGGACTTCCAGAAGTACAGGTGGGGCACCAGCAGCCGGGCCGGACCGCCGTGCTCGGCCGGCAGTGGTGCGCCGTCGAAGGTGTGCGCCACCCAGGCCCGGCCGCCGCGCAGGTCGTCCAGGGGCAGGTTGGTGGTGTACCCGCCGTACGAGTGCGCCAGCGCGAAGTGCGCGCCAGTGTCCACCCCGTCGAGCAGGGTGTCCAGGGAGACGCCCGTCCAGGTGGTGCCGAGCTTCGACCAGTGGGTCACGCAGTGGATGTCGACGGTCGGCGTCTCCTGCGGAAGCGCCATCAACTCCTGCCACGACCACCGGTACTCGGCGCCGTTCTCGGCGGCGATGACGAACTCCCAGGTGTCCAGGGAGACCCGGGGAGTCGGGCCGGCCGAGAGCACCGGGAAGTCCTCGGTCAGGTACTGACCGGGCGGCAGCGCGGGCTCCTGTGAGCGGGGCCGGCCCTGGAAGCCCGGTGACACGATTCCCATTGCACAGTCGTACCACCCGGGCCGGCCGGGGCGGGAGCTTTCCCGCGTACCCCCTTGCCGGCCCGGCGCGGCGCGGGTCAGTGCCGGTCGGTCACGACCTCGCGCTCGGCGGGCGTGCCGCCCCGGGTGGCGCGCAGGCTGGTGAGGGTGACCACCACCAGCACCCCGATGATCACGCCGAGCGAGGCGAGGGTGGGGATCTGCGGAACGCTCTCCCAGATGCCGTGCGCCCAGTGCAGGCCCAGCTTGAGCCCGATGAACGCCAGGATGATCGCCAGACCGTAGCTGAGGTGCACCAGCCGGCTCAGCGCCGCGTGCAGGACGAAGTAGAGCGCCCGCAGGCCGAGCAGGGCGAAGGCGTTGGTGGCGAAGACCAGGTACGGGTCCTCGGTGATGCCGTAGACCGCCGGCACCGAGTCGACGGCGAAGACCACGTCGGTGGCCAGCACCGCGACGACCACCAGGGCGAACGGGGTGAGCGCCCGCCGCGTGCCCTCCCGGACGGTCATCCGGGTGCCGTGGTAGTCGTCGACCACCGGCATGACCTTGCGCAGCAGCTTGACCGAGCGCATCTTGTTGATGTCGACCTCCTGCTCGTGCCCGGAGAGGGCGTCGCGCAGCAGCTTCACCGCGGTGGCGATGAGGATGATCGCGAAGAGCAGGAAAGCGAAGTCGAGGGTCTGCAGGGCCGCCGCGCCCAGGGCGATGAAGACCGCCCGCAGCACCAGCGCGCCCGCGATGCCGTAGAGCAGCACCCGCTGGGCCAGCACCGCCGGGACCGCGAACGCGGCCAGCAGCAGCATGAAGACGAAGAGGTTGTCGACCGAGAGCGACTTCTCGACGAGGTAACCGGTGAGGTATTCGATGCCCTGCTGCGAGCCGTAGCGGGCCCAGAGCCAGCCGCCGAAGGCCAGCGGCAGGGCGATGTAGAAGGTCGACCAGCCGATCGCCTCGCGCATGGACACCTCGTGCGGCTTGCGCGTCACCAGGAAGTCCAGCACCAGCAGGAGCACCACGCCGGCGATCGTCAGCGCCCAGAGGGTGGGCGTGCCGACCGAGGACAGGTCACTCGCCGCGGCCAAGGGGGACAGTTCGGTCATGGGGTCTCCTCGAACACCGTGTCATGTTCGAGGTCTCCTTCACCCATCACCCGATGGGCAACCACCCGAGGCACGCCGGGCGTGCCGTACTGACCGGAATGGTTCGTGGGAAGTACTCCCCTCGCCACGACCAGGTTAGGCCAGGCCTGATCGACACGCCAAGCCGGACGTCGATGGTTGCCCTGGCCAACCGCTGTGTGAGCCGTACTCAAGCGCGACGCAGCGTCGCGCCGGGGGCCATCGCCTGCTCCACGAGGTCCCGGTAGTCGCGCGGCAACTGCGTCGCCACGTCGTCGAACTCCCCGCCCGTGATCGCCTCGCGCAGGGTGGTGAACACCGCCCGGACGGCGTCCCGCGCCGCCGGCTCCTCGACCCGCGCCCGCAACGCCACGCGCGCCACGAACTCGGCCGCCCCGAACCGGTCCGCCTGCTCGGTGCTCGGGCTCGGCTTGAGCACCAGTTGCAGCGGCTGCGGCAACTGCGCCGCCAGGTCCAGCACCTCGCCACCGGTCAGCCGCTCGGCGAACGTCTCCAGCACCGCCCGGGTCAGCTGGACGGCCTGCTCCGACGACGTACGGGTGCGCTGGGAAACCTGGTCGACGAAGGTGTCGTAGTTCATCGCGTACTCCCTCGAACGGTGTCTGCGGCGCCTGCGGGTACCCGCGGCGCCGTGGTGGAAACGACGCCGGATTTCCCGGACCGACCCGGGCGTGACCTGCCGGCTGACGGGTAACCGCCGCCGGACGCGACCAATCCATGCCCCGAGGGAGCCTGAAGACATGGCGAGCTACGCGGACGTCCTGCAGTACCTGTCGAGCCTGGACTACCCGGCCGAGAAGGACGACGTGGTCCGCGAGGCCGAACGCGAAGGCGCCCCGCCGGACGTGCTCAAGGCGCTGCGCGCGCTGCCTCCGGTGGACTACGCCAACGGCACCGAGGTGGCCCGCTCGGCCGGCATCGAGGCCGCCCCCGAGGTGGGCCCGGCGCAACGCGCGACCCAGGCCCGGGACAAGAAGCACAACCGGGTGTCGCAGCACCTGCGCGGCATCTGACCTCGGCGGTGGGGGGGTTCCGCCGTGGCGAGCCGGCGTCGCGGATGACCGGCGCCAGCCCACCGTCGCCCCCGCCGGACGGGCACATCCCCGCGGCGGCGCAGCTCGTGATCGTGGGGGTGGTCGGCGTCATCGTGGGCGGCGTCTTCGCCCTGACGCTGTCGCCCGCGCTCGCCCCGCTGGCCGGCTGGGACGTCGCCGCGCTGAGCTGGCTGGTGCTGGTGTGGCACAAACTCTGGCCGATGGACGCCACCCGCACCGCCGAACTCGCCGTGCACGAGGACCCGAACCGAGCCATCCGGGACGTGCTGCTGCTGATCGCCTGCCTCGCCAGCCTGCTGGCCATCGGGCTGGTCCTCGCCAGCGCACACGCGGCGCCACCCGGAACGCGCCGCGACCTGTACGGCGTCCTCGGCGTCCTCAGCGTGGTGCTGTCCTGGCTGGTCGTGCACACCGTCTTCGCCGCCCGCTATGCGCGGATCTACTACACGGGCCCGGACGGCGGGGTGAACTTCAACCAGAGCGAACCGCCCCGCTACTCGGACTTCGCGTACGTGGCGTTCACCGTCGGGGCGACGTTCCAGGTCTCCGACACCAACCTGACGAGCAACGAGATGCGCCGGACGGTGCTACGGCACTCGATGGTGTCGTACCTGTTCGGCGCGTTCGTCATCGCCGTCACGGTGAACCTGCTGGCGGGGCTGGCACGCTGAGGGGTGCCTTGCTGCTCTGCCCGGCTGCTCGACGGTCGTGCCGGAGCTGGCGGACGCTCGCCGGGACAGGCGGGCGCCCCTTGGCCACGAACCGCGACCGGGGGCGCCACGCAAACCTGCCCAGGCGGTGAACCACGTCCGAACCGGTCGCGGTCACCAGGCGGTGGATGCCCGCCCGAACCGAGCGGTCAGCACTGCCGGGTACAACCATACGACAGAACATCCTCCATACGGTCAGTTTTTGCGGAACTGTGGGCCAGGGCACGTCACGGTCGGTCGGTCACGTCCGCGTACCGGTGCTCCAGCTCGACCCGCGCCAGGGCCCCCACCAGCCATGCCAGCCGTTCCGACTCACCGCCGGCCAGCCCGGCGAGATCGTCCGCCGAGCGGCCCAGCCCGAGCCGGCGGGCCGCCGCCAACGCCCGCCGGTCCGCGACCGGGGTCACCTCCCGCCACAGCGCCTGCGCCTCCCGCAGGAACAGGTCGACGACCTGGGCGTCCACGCCGGGCAGGTCGGCCAGGAGGGCACGCTCGGCTGCCGGGTGGTGGTGGGCGGCGGCGCGCAGGCGACGCAGGTCGCCCCGGTACCTGTCGACGACCGTCCGTGCCAGGTCACCCAGCACGTCGGCCACCGCGTCGACATCACCCCGCTGACCACTGTCCCGCAACACCCGGACCCGATCCGCGTGCAGGGAACGGGCCAGCCGGGCGGCGCTGTCCCAGCCCGCGTCGCGCAGTGCCCGCGCGCCGTCCACCGCGCGCCGGAAGTCGCCCCGTCGGGCGAGCAGTACCGCGAGGCACAACACCTGGAACAGGCTCGCCGGGTTGTTTGTCACCCGGAAGCCGTACTGCTCGGCGAAGCCCCGGCCAGTGCCGGCGAGGCGACGGGCCAGGCGCTTGCGATCCTCCATGGGCGTGATCAGAGTGGTCGCCATGGGCGGCGACTACCCGAGCGACCGGCGGTCACACGCCAGCATCAGCCGTGCAGGCCGCCGGTGCGGTCGCGGGCCTTGAGCCGGGTGGTGGGCAGGGCGGGCGCGGGCAGCGGCGACGCCGCGTCGTCGGCCACCACCCCGAAACGCCGACCGGCCATCCAGTCCTCCCGGGCCGTGGCGATCTCCTCGTGCGAGCGGCCCACGAAGTTCCACCACATGACCAGCGGCTCCTCGAACGGCGTCCCGCCCAGCAGCAACAGCCGCGCCCCCGCCCCGCCGCGCACGGTCAGCTCACTGCGACCCGTGCCCAGGTAGAGCAGCGCTCCTGGCTCGAAGCCCACTCCGGCGGCCTCGGCCGCGCCGGACATCGCCATCAGGGCGTACTCGAAGTCGGGCCGCAACGGCAGCGTCGTCGGCGCCGACCCGCCCAGCTCGAGCTGCACGCCCACCAGCGGGGTGTGCACCACGGCCGGCGAGCGCTGCCCGGCGAACTCGCCCACCAGCAGGGTCGCGTCGACCTCGCCGTCGCGCCAGCGTGGCAGGTCGGCGTGGTGCGCGAAGTCGGCCGCGCCGGCCCGCGCCGGGTCCGGCAGCGCCACCCAGAGCTGCACGCCGTGCATCACCGGTGGGTGCGTTGCCGGCGACCGCTCCGAGTGGGCGATGCCGTGCCCGGAGGTCATCACGTTCAACTGGCCGGGTCGGATCGCCTGGACGTTGCCGAGGCTGTCCCGGTGGATGATCTCGCCGTCGAGCAGCCACGTCACCGTCTGCAGCCCCGTGTGCGGGTGCGGCGGGACCTCCATGCCGGGTCGCTGCGCCACATCGTCCGGGCCGAAATGGTCCACGAAACACCACGCGCCGACCATCCGTCGGGGCCGCTGCGGCAGCAGACGCCGCACCGTCGTGTACCGACCCAGCGGCACGTCGTGGCCCGGCAGCAGCACACTGCCGGGATCGACGTCGGCCACGCCGGGCGGTCGGGTCTGCGCCAGCATCGATTCGGTACGCTCCACCGCCCGACTGTACGCTCGCGCGCTCCCCCGACAGCGACGCTTCCGATTCGGGGTGACCGCCACCTCAGCCGCGCGGGGCCTTCGAACCGACGCCCCGATCCACCTCGTTCGCGCTGATCCTCGGCGCCTCCGTCACCCGGGGCCTCGCCCGGAGTCACCCCCGGCCACCGAGGCCGGCCTGCGGTCACCGGGCCTCGGTCACCGTCACCGCGTCGACGCCCGCGACCAGGTCCAGAAAGATCCGGTTGGGCGAGCGGTCCCATCCCGGCGTGCTCACCAGATCCCCGGCGGCCACCCCGTTCCACCGCTGGTCGCGGACCACCACCGAACCGGCGCCAGCGCCCGCCCGCACCCGCACCGGCGGCGTGCCCGGCACCCGGACGGAGAGGCGGCTGCTCCCGCCGGTCGATCGCACCGTCAGCACGCCGCGATCCACGGGCGGCAGGATGAGATCGGTGCGGGCGGACCCGCCGACAAGGTCCACTCCCAGCAGACGCGCCCGCGTCAGATCCAGCACCTGGTCGCTCACCCCGCCCTCCAGGCGCAGACGCCAGGCGACCCGGTCGCTGAGCGACACCCGTACGGCCCGCCCCTCGGACGCGCCGGCAGCCACCACGCCGAGCCGGACGGTCTCGCCGTCGAGCACCGGCCGCGCGGCCACGCCGGTGCCGGACGGACTGCTGATCCGGTAGAGCTCGTCGCCCAGGTCCGTCACCCGCAGGTCGAACGACGTCAACCCGTCGACGAGTACGAAGATGGCCTTCCGCCGGCCCGCCAACGGCGCGGTCATCGTCTGGTCGGAGGCCGCCGCCGCGTCCTGCCTCGTGTCCTGCGCACCGGTGTCGCTGTAGGTCTGACCGAGGCGGTAGGGGTCACTCACGATCACCGTGACCGCCATGGCCCCGAGTACCAGCACGACGGCAGCGGCGGTCAACAGCACTCGCGCACCGACCGACAAGCGTCCCGATGCGACCCCCGCTTCCAGCGGCCCCGCCGCCTGGGCGGGGCGCGGCTCTGTCTCGGGTGGCGGTTCCGCTGTGGTGGTCGCCCGGCCCCGGCTGGCCGGCGCAGGCTCCGGTTGGCCCGTCGCCGGGTCGTCGGCCGGCAGGTGCGCGGCAGCCGTCCGAGCCGCCGCCGTCGTCGTCTGCGCAGGTCGCCGTGTCGCCTGATGCTCGCTTCGATGCTCGCCTTGAGATTCGTTGCCGTCACCCACCACGGCCATGCCCTGTCCCTCCGCCGGTCCCCGCGGGAGGGTACGGACGCGACCGCGGATCGGATCACTGCGCGCCGACAACACCGCTGCGGAACGTCGCCTCGCGAGATGCCGGGCAGCTTCCGCCCTCCTGATGACTCGCGGGCATCACGCCTCCGGCGGCCCGCCCGCCTCGAGGCCCCCGCGCCACCACCCGACAGCACCCCAATGAGCGTGATGCCTCAGCGTCATCTTGATGACCCACAGGCATCACGCCTCCAGCGGCGGGCCTGCCTCGGGGCCGCCCCGGCGGCAAGCGTGATGCCCGAAGGTCAGCTGCCAACCCGGGAAGTGACCGAGGTCCGGAAAATGCGCCGATGGCCGGCACCCCGTTCACGGGGTACCGGCCATCGATCGTGTGTCAGCTGTTCCAGTAGTGGGCGACGAGGTCGGTGGCCTGCTGCTCCCACTGGGCATACGCGTCCGGGTAGGCCGAGACCTGCACGGTCTGCGCGGCGTCGGTCAGCGGCATGTCCTGCCAGCCGTCAACCTGACGCAGGCCCTTGAGGAACGCCGTCGTCGAGTACTCCGGGTTGGTGATCTGCTCCGGCGTGCCCCAACCGGAGGAGGGGCGCTGCTGGAACAGGCCGAGGGAGTCGTGGTCGTTGGCGTCGCCGAGGTGGCCCAGGTTCTCCAGCTTGGACTCCTGCAGGCTCGTCGCGATCGAGATGACCGCGGCCCGCTCGGGCAGGCCCGCCTTCTTCGTGGCGGCGATGATGGCCTTGGCGTTGGCGGTCTGCTCGTCGTTCAGGGTGATGTGCGACTGGTCGCCCTGCGGCTTCGGCGCGGCGGTGTGCACGGCGGCGGCGACGGGCTTGGTGTCCACGGCCGGGGTGGCGGCGTGGGCGGCGATGGGGCCGGCGAAGACGCCACCGGCGAACGCGAGACCAGCAACGGACAGCATGCTCTTGCGGAAGATCGTGTTCATCAGGGTTGCTCCTTCGGGGGTAGGAAACACCCCCGCGTCACCCATTCGGGGGGATCGGAGACGCCGGGGATGTCAGCACCTCGTCCGGGCGCTTGCAAAAGTCTTGAGGGGGCGGCCTGCGAGCGGGGGGTTCGCGGCGCGGCCGGTCCGGGTGTAACGACCGGCGGGCCGGGGCCATTCCCGGGGGCTCGGCGGGGTCGGGGCCATTCCCGCAGGCGGCGGCCCGTGGGGGGCGTCTGACCCGTGCTCCTGTGATCGTCGGGGTGTGTAACGACCTCCGGCCCGGCAGGATTCCGGCCGGCGGGTGCAGCCGGTCACCACAGACACCCCAGGACCGGACATACCACCCAGTCGAGGTGCGATCCGCGCGGTGATCGACTCGACATCGCCGAAGTCGGGGTATCCGGGACCCGTCGATGGCCCCACATCGGCGAACTCGTGTCGATCACGACACCGCACGGCACCGCGTGACACCGCGCGCCGCACTGCACCGCGCACCCGCCACGGCACCGCACGCCGCACGGCACCACACGCCGCACGCCCGCACGGCACCGTGTGACACGCGGCGCCGGCAGGGCGGCGGCCTCACTCTCCCAGGCGGGACCGGACCTTGTTCGCGCAGGACTCCAGGGCGGTCTGCGCGTCGAGTCCCAGGCTCTCGATCGCCACCAGCGCGGTGAACACCACGTCGGCCAGCTCGGCCGCCACGTCCTCGCGCGTGTGGGTGACACCCTTGCGCGGATTCTGCCCGAGCAGACCGATCCAGGCGGCGGACGCCTCGCCCGCCTCCTCGGTCAGCTTGAGGATGCGGCAGGTCAGTTCGGTCTCCCCGGTGCCGTTCGCGGTGTCCAGCCAGCTCCGCGCAGCTCGGGCCGCCGCCCAGATCGAGTCTTCCACGACGACAGTCAACCGCATCGAACCGGACCAACCGACGGCCGGCACACCCGTCGTCGAGGACGCAGGGGTACGGGGTCCGTCGGGACCTGACCGGCCGGTCAGCAGAGCCATTGACTCCGGTCGACGGCGGTCCTAGGTTCAGGGCGCTACCGGCCGGTAGGCAACCGTCCCGCCTGGTCGCCCCGCAGGCGACATCCGTCCGATGGGGAGCATCGATGCTGTCCGTACCCGTTCGCACCCTGCGCCGCCTCGTCGCCGCCACCGCGACACTGACCCTGGCCGTCGGACTACTCGGTCCCGCACCCAGCGCCGCGGCGGCGGGCACCACGCCCGGCGGCGACCAGCCGCTGCCCGGTTACACCTTCCAGAACCCGCCGCTGACGCCGCTGACGGTGGCGGGCAGACCGACGACGGTACGTCAGGGCGTGCACCGGCACGCCGCGTACATCATCGAGGTTCCGGCCCGGTGGAACGGCGACCTGGTGCTGTGGGCGCACGGCTACCGGGGTCAGGGCACGGTGCTCTCGCCGGAGCCGCCGGGCTTCGAGCTGCGGCAGCGGATGCTGTCCCAGGGGTACGCGTGGGCGTCGTCGTCGTACGACCGGAACGGCTTCGACATCCGCTCCGGGGTGCTGGGCACGAAGGATCTCGCGGACCACTTCGGACGGACGGTGCGCCGACCGCACCGCACCTACCTCGCCGGGGTGTCGATGGGCGGGTACGTCATCGGTCGCTCGCTGGAGCAGTATCCCGGCTACTACGACGGTGCCCTGCCCATGTGCGGGGTGCTCGGCGACCAGACGCTGCTCGACTTCTACCTGGACTACAACCTGGTCGCGCAGGCGCTCGCCGGGGTGCCGGCCTATCCCACGCCGGCCGACTACCTGAGCAACGCCGTGCCGCGCATCCAGGCGGCGCTGGGCCTGGCCGGGCTCACGCCGACCGGCCCGGACACGACGAACGAGCGGGGCAAACAGTTGCGGGCCGTGACGGTGAACCACTCGGGCGGGCCCCGTCCCGGTGCGGAGGCGGCGTTCGCGGTGTGGAAGGACTTCCTGTTCTCGATCATGGTGACCGACGGCGGCGATTCCCCCGCCCAGCGGCCGGGGCAGCTCGCCACCAACCTCCTCACCCGCTACCGCCCGAACGGTCCGGTCGACCTGAACTCGGCCGTGCAGCGGGTCGCGCCGGAGAACGTCCGGCAGCGGCTCCTGCCGACGCTGACCGAGGTGCCGCGCATCGCCGGCCGTCCCAGTGCGCCGGTGGTCAGCCTGCACGACCTCGGTGACCTGTTCGTACCGTTCAGCATGGAGCAGACGTACGCCAGCGACGTGGCACGGCACGGTCGCAGCCGGCTGGTGGTGCAGCGGGCCATCCGGGCCGCGCAGCACTGCGAGTTCAGCCCGGCCGAGGCCGGCGCCGCCTGGGACGACCTGGTGTCCTGGGTACGCACCGGCAAGCGCCCGGCGGGCGACACCGTGACCGATCCGGCGGTGGTGGCCCGACCGGACTACGGCTGCCGGTTCAGCGACCGGGAGGCGTACGCCGCCGGGGATGGCACCCGCCGCCTCTACGCCCCCTGCTGACGCAACGACGCCGGCCGGCCCCCGTGACGGGAACCGGCCGGCGTCGAGTGGCTTACCAGAGCTGCTGGACGATGTCCGCCGCCTGCTCCTCCCACTGCGCGTACGCGTACGGGAAGGCGGAGACCTGGACGGTCTGCGCGGCGGTGGTCAGCGGCAGGTCCTGCCAGCCGCCGACGTTCTTGAGCGCGTCGAAGAACGCCGTGGCGGCGTACTCCGGGTCGGTGATCTGCTCGGGCGAGCCCCAACCGGACGACGGACGCTGCTGGAACAGGCCCTGCGAGTCGTGGTCGTTGTACGCGCCGAGGTGGCCGAGGTTGTAGAGCTTCGACTCCTGCAACGAGGTGGCGACACCGATCACCGCGCCACGGTCGCCGACGCCGGTCTTCTTGGCCGCGTCGACGATCGCCCGCGCGTTGTCGAGCTGCGCCTTGTCGAGCGGGATGCGCGACTGCGCGCCCTCGATGCCGTGCGGGATCAGCTCGTCGCGGCTCGGCTTGCCGGCCGGCGGCTCGCCGGTCGGGGAGCCGGTGGTCAGCCCGGATTCGACGGGCTGCTCCTGGTGCGCAGCGGTGGCGGCCTTGCCGGTGGCGAGGTCGATGGCGGCGACGGCGCCCTGGTGCGGCCCGGAGGTGACCGGGGCGGCGGTCGCGGTCGGCGCGAGCGCCAGACCGCCGAGGGCGGCCACACCCACCACGCTGAGCGCGGTCTTGCGGTACGAGTCCTTGGCGATGGCGGGGAGCCATCGAGTGAAGTCGGCCTTCACGATGGTTCCTTTCGATCGTGCGGAGCGCTCCGGGGTGAACGCCCCTCGGGAGTGACCGCGGAAAAGGGGTTTGGGCTCCGGCGGTACGGGGGACACAACCGGGTTGACGAGTCGGTCATTCCGGAAATGCCGGAGTCACCCCGAGCTGGGTCGCCAGTCACTCCGGGGAATTCGGATGGCCGTCGTGGCCGGGCAACAGGCGGGCGGAACCGGACTTTCGACGCGCGCGGGTCAGCCCGGATACGCCGTGCCGAACCGGACGAGCACGTGCCAGAGCTGCTTGAGGTGCTGGAGAGTGTCGGCGGTCGGCCCGCGATCCGCCCACCGCTGCGGCTCGGTGACCAGCGAGACCGCGCCCCGGCCGATCAGCGCCGCGTCCACCGGCGCGTCCGGCCGCCCGAACTCCCGGTGCAGGCGTGCCGCGAGCACCGGAATCGCGGGACCCCGGAACTCGGCGTCGACCTCGTCGACGGGCAACACGAAGCCGGGGTGCCAGCGCAGGGAAAAACCGTACCGCCGCGCGACGAATTCCAGCGTCGTGCCGGTCGCCGTGCCGGCGAAGGACGGGTCCACCACCAACTCCTCAACGTCGGACGCGAGGTCGAGGGTGCCGTGGACCTGGGTCTCCACGTAGTCGTCGAGCGCACGACCGACCGTCGCGGCCGGGCGCGACACGTCCAGGAGCGTCCGCGTCAGGCAGGCGACGTCCGTCTCGGCGCGGCCCAGGCACACGCCGGTACGGGCGACCTCGGCCAGGAGCCCGGCGAGGACCACCTCGAAGGCGTCGATCGTCCCCAGCACGTCGGGGCCGAGATAGCTGTCGCCGACGCAGAAGGTCACCCGCGCCAGCACCTCCGGGCGCAGTCGAAGATGGCAGGAGCCGAAGCGGGGGCACGCGCCGTCGGCGTGGTCGAGCAGGTTCAAGCCGCCGTAGATCGGGCGGTCCGCCGGGGTCACCCCGGTCTGTTGGTACGCGCCGCCGAACATCCGCCGCTCCCAGCGGTCGCGGTCGCCACCGGGGTACGCGGTGAGCCCGCCAGCGGAGATCCCGGTGACGAACTGGCTGCGGTACACCCCGTCCTCGGCCAGGGCGGCCGCCACGGCACGCCCGTCGGCGCACAGTCGATCCGGGTGGAAGTTGACGGTGATCCGAGCGCGCTCGACGGCTGCGATCAACTGCTCCGACCGGTGGCCGACGTCGGCGTCGGCGAGGTGCCGGGCGATCGTGGCGAGCGCCGCGGAACGCTCGGCCGTCGCCGCCGCCCGCACGTACGCGAGAGCGGCCGCCTGCGCGGGCGTGAGAGTGCCGGCCGGCGACCCACCGCTCGTGGAGGTCGTCGTCACGGCGCGTCCGGCTTCGTCTCCAGTTCCTCGAAGACGGTGATGTGCAGGTCGGCGGGGACGTCGAGGCGCGCGTTGAGGGATTGCCACGGCGTCAGCGTCGGCGGCGCGACCTCGCTCGCACCAGCGGCGACCAGCCGGGTCGTGGTCGCGGCGGCGTCGTCCACCTCGAAGGCCACCCGGATGCGCGGGGCGACCTGACGGCCCACCTCGACCTCGTCGATCAGCCGCTTCTGCGCCGGGTTGGCGATCTCCAGGGTGGCCCGGCCGGCGTCCAGGATGACCACCCGCGCATCCCCGTCGCTGGTGAACTCGGCCTCCACGGGCAGGCCGAGGGCATCCCGGAAGAACGCCACGGCGGCCTCGTGATCGGCCGCCTCCACCACGAGGCGGAGCTGACGGACGACGGGTACGGGCTGCTCGGCGACCATGCGCCGGATCGTAGCGCCCACCGACGCGTGTCGGCGTCCTCGATCGGACCGAGGACGCCGACCCGCGCTCTAGGCTGGTGCCGACACTGTCCCGAGGGGAACGAGCATGGTCGACACATTCCTGCTGCGCCCGGTCGGCCGGGTCGCCTCGCCGCTGACCGACGCGGCGAGCGCCCCACGACAGGGCGACGAGGGCGCCCCACCGGCCTGGCTGGTGTTCGAGCCACAGGTCGAGCCCGCCCTGCGTGACCTGCACGTCGGCGCGGAACTGCTGGTGCTGACCTGGTTGGACCGGGCCCGCCGGGACGTCCTGACGGTGCATCCCCGTCGGGACGAGAGCCGCCCGCTGACGGGGGTGTTCAGCACCCGCTCCCCGCACCGGCCCAACCCGATCGGGCTGCACCGGGTGCGGGTGCGGGCGGTGGACGGGCTGCGCGTCGAGGTCGCCGAACTGGAAGCCCTCGACGGCACCCCGGTGCTGGACGTCAAACCGGTGCTGGGCCCGGTCGACGAACGCTGAGCCCGGGCGGGGTCAGTGCCCCCGGGCCAGCCACTCCGGTAGGTGCGGCGCCTCCGCGCCGATGGTGGTGTCGTCGCCGTGGCCGGTGTGCACGACCGTGTCCGGTGGCAGGGTCAACAGCCGGGTACGGATCGACTCGACGATGGTGTCGAAGTCGCTGTACGACCGTCCAGTGGCGCCCGGCCCGCCGTGGAACAGGGTGTCGCCGGTGAACACCACGCCCAGCTCCGGGGCGTGGAAGCTGCACGCGCCGGGACTGTGCCCCGGGGTGTGCAGCACCCGCAGCTCGGTGCCGGCCACCTCGACGCTCTGGCCGTCGCGCAGCTCGCCGTGCGGTGGCAGGCGGGGGTGGACCAGGTCCCAGAGCACCCGGTCGTCGGCGTGCAGCAGGATCGGCGCGCCGGTGGCCTCGGCGAGTTCGGGAGCGACCCGTACGTGGTCGTCGTGCGCGTGGGTGGCGAGGATGGCCCGCACCCGACGCTCGCCCACCAGCGCGAGGATCGCGGCCACGTCGTGCGGCGCGTCGAGGACGACGCACTCGTGGTCGTCGCCGATCACCCACACGTTGTTGTCCACGTCGAAGGTCTGCCCGTCGAGCGAGAACGTGCCGGCGGTGACCGCGTGGTCGACCCGGACGCTCATCAGAACACCACCACCGAACGCAGCACGTCGCCGTGGTGCATCCGCTCGAACGCGTTCTCGACCTGGTCGAGGGCGATCTCCTCGGTGACGAAGGCGTCCAGGTCGAGACGGCCCTGCAGGTACAGTTCGGTGAGCATCGGGAAGTCCCGGCTGGGCAGGCAGTCGCCGTACCAGCTGGACTTGAGCGCGCCGCCGCGCCCGAAGACGTCCAGCAGGGGCAGCTCGATCCGCATCTGCGGGGTCGGTACGCCGACCAGCACGACCGTACCGGCCAGGTCCCGGGCGTAGAACGCCTGCTGCCAGGTCTCCGGTCGGCCCACCGCGTCGATGACCACGTCCGCGCCGAAACCGCCGGTGGCGGCGCGGATCGCCTCGACCGGGTCGGTGTCGGAGGCGTTCACGGTGTGCGTGGCGCCGAACTTCCTCGCCCAGTCCAGCTTGCGGCTGTCGGTGTCCACGGCCACGATCGTCGTCGCGCCGGCGAGGGCCGCGCCGGCCACCGCCGCGTCCCCGACGCCGCCGCAGCCGATCACCGCGACCGAGTCGCCACGGGTCACGTTGCCCGTGTTCATGGCCGCGCCGAGGCCGGCCATCACACCGCAGCCGAGCAGGCCCACCGCGGCGGGCCGCGCGGCCGGGTCCACCTTCGTGCACTGCCCGGCGTGCACCAGCGTCTTCTCGGCGAACGCGCCGATGCCGAGCGCCGGGGTGAGTTCGGTGCCGTCGGTGAGGGTCATCCGCTGCTTCGCGTTGTGCGTGTCGAAGCAGTACCAGGGCCGGCCGCGACGGCAGGCCCGGCAGTCGCCGCACACCGCCCGCCAGTTGAGCACCACGAAGTCGCCCGGGGCCACGTCGGTGACGCCCTCCCCCACCTGCTCGACGATGCCGGCGGCCTCGTGGCCGAGCAGGAACGGGTAGTCGTCGTTGATGCCGCCGTCGCGGTAGTGCAGGTCGGTGTGGCAGACGCCGCAGGACTGGATCCGGACGATCGCCTCACCCGGACCGGGGTCGGGCACCACGATGGTGGTGACCTCGACCGGTGCGCCCTTGCTGCGGGAGATGACTCCCCGGACTTCCTGGCTCACTGCGCCTCCTGGTGGTGGTCGGTGGCGGGACCCGGGACCGGGCGGTGGAGCGGGCTCGGCGGTGGGCCCCGGGGCGAACCTACCGCGATCACCACGGCCGGCCCAGTCGGCCGGGAGGCGGGTTATCGCGGGTCACGCGGGGTACGCGGGCCACGATTCGGACCACGGCCACCGGGAGTGACCATGAAATTCGCGCACCTGCCGCTGCGGGCCAGCATCGGCGCGTACTTCCTCGACTCGGGCCTCGGCAAGCGCAACCTGGAGGGCGAGGCCGCCGAGGCCATGCACGGGATGGCGGTGGCCGCGCTGCCGCAGCTCGGCCAGTTGGACCCACCGCGGTTCGCCAAGCTGCTGTCGTACTCGGAGATCGCCCTCGGGGCGGCGCTGCTCGCGCCGTTCGTGCCGACGCCGCTGGTGGGGCTCGGCCTGACCGCGTTCGGCGCGGGTCTCGTGCAGCTCTACCTGAAGACGCCGGGGATGCGGCGGCCCGGCAGCATCCGGCCGAGCCAGCAGGGCGCCGGGCTGGCCAAGGACGTGTGGCTGGTCGGCGCCGGTCTGACGCTCGTGCTGGAAGGGCTGACCCACCGCCGTCGGCGCGGCTGATCCGGCGAGCCGCGCCGCCGGCACCCGCTATCGTGTGGCCGACGCCGACGGTCGGCCTGAGGAGCTGCGGTGACCCACAGTCGTTCGGTGCGGCCGTTCTACCGGCCCATGCGGCCCCGTCGCCGGGACGAGCCACACCGTGCGGCGACCCCGCTGGAGCTCTTCTTCGACCTGTGTTTCGTGGTGGCCGTGGCGCAGGCGGCCTCCGCCCTGCACCACGACGTCGCCGAGGGGCACCTCGACCACGCGCTGCGCAGCTACCTGATGGTGTTCTTCGCGATCTGGTGGTCGTGGATGAACTTCACCTGGTTCGCCTCGGCGTACGACACCGACGACGACGTCTACCGGATCACCACGCTGGTGCAGATCACCGGCGCGTTGATCCTCGCGGCCGGGGTGCCGCGCGCGTTCGCCCAGGGCGACTTCACCGTCATCACCTACGGGTACGTGGTCATGCGGCTGGCCGCCGTCGTGCAGTGGAGCCGGGCCGCGGCCGGCGATCCGGCACACCGGGCCGCTGCGCGCCGGTACGCGATCGGTGTGACGGTCGTGCAGCTCGGCTGGCTGCTGCGGCTGGTGTTGCCCGACGGCTGGGGCATGGCGACGTTCGTGCTGCTGGCGCTCGCCGACCTGCTGGTGCCGGCGGTGGCCGAACGGCCCGGCATGACCCCGTGGCACCCCGGGCACATCGGCGAGCGGTACGGGCTGTTCACGCTGATCGTGCTCGGTGAGGCGGTGCTGGCGATCTCGGTGGCGATCCAGACCGGGCTGGACGCGGGCGACCACGGTCTCTGGGCGCTCGCGGCGGCCGGCGCGGTCATCGTGTACGCGCTCTGGTGGCTCTATTTCGACCGCCCGGTCGAGGCGCCGGACCGGCTGCCGTACTCCCTGGTCTGGGGCTACGGCCACTACCTCATCTTCGCCGCGATCGCCGCCGTCGGGGCCGGCCTGCCGGTGGTGGTGGACCACGAACGGCACCTCGCGCACGTCACCGGTACGACCGCCGCGTACGCGGTGGCCGTACCGTTGGCCGTCTTCCTGCTCACCGTATGGGTGTTGCACGTTCGCCGTCAGCAGCACGGCGCGGTGGTGGTCGCCTATCCGGTCGTCGCCGGGGTGGCGCTGCTCGTGCCGCTCGGACCAGCCCCGGTGCCGGTGCTCGCCGTGCTGCTGGTCGTCCTCGTGGCCCTGACGGTGGTGCTGCGCGGACGTGACGCCGGGGCCGCCACGAGCAGCGCCGCCTGGCATTGATCGGAATCAGACATCGATCATCCGGCTTGCCGGCGCGCGGGACGGCCGGAAAATGGGCAGAATTGCGGGATGTCACGCCGCCGATGGTTGCTGGCCGACCAACTCGGGCCACATTTCCTCGACGACCCCGATCAACCGGTCCTCCTGGTGGAGATCCGGGAGCTGTTCCGCCGCCGCCCGATGCACCGGCAGAAGGCGCACCTGATCCTCTCCGCCCTGCGCCACCGCGCCGCCGAGTTGGGCGACCGGGCGCTGCTGTTGCGCACCGACACGTTCCGCGAGGCGCTGACGCAGGTCACCGAGCCGGTCGAGGTGTGCCACCCGCACTCCCGGGCCGCGCTGGAGTTCGCCCGTTCGGTGCCCGGCCTGACCGTGCTGCCGCCGCGCGGCTTCATCACCAGCCAGTCCGACTTCGCGGCCTGGGCGGACCGTACCCGGCGCGGTCCGCTGCGGATGGCCGACTACTACCGGCAGGCCCGCCGCCGGCACGAGGTGCTGACCGGTCCGGCCCGGATTCCCGGCACCGCCCCGACGCCGCGCCGCCCGCGCGGTGAGGCCGCCGCCGTACCCGCCTCGCCGCCGCCACCGCCGCCCGTCGTCGAGGACGACATCGACGCGCAGGTCCGCCGCGACCTCGACGGGTGGGCGGCCGACGGGGTGCGGTTCGTCGGTCGGGACGGCCCTCGGCGGCACCCGGCCACGCACGACGAGGCGCAGGCCCGGTTGGCGCACTTCCTCGCGTACCGGCTGCCCGGGTTCGGCCGCTACGCCGACGTGATGAGCGCCGACGACCCGCTGTTCGCGCACTCGACGCTCTCGTCGTCGTTCAACCTGGGGCTGCTGCACCCCGAGCCGGCGGTCCGCGCCGCCGAGCAGGCGTGGCGGTCCGGTGCCGCGCCCCGCACGGCCGTGGAGCCGTTCATCCGCGGGCTGCTCGGCTGGCGGGAGTTCCTCTGGCAGTTGTACTGGTACCACGAGCCGCGCTTCGAGGGCGCGAACTGGCTGGCCGCGACCGAGCCGATGCCGCAGTGGTTCGCCGACCTGGACGCCGACGCGGTGGAGGCGCGCTGCCTCGCCGACGTGCTCGCCGCCGTCCGGGACCGGGCCTGGACGCACCAGAACCCCCGACTGCTGGTGCTGGGCAACTACGCGTTGCAGCGCGGCTGGCGGCCCGCCGAGGTGGCGGACTGGTTCCAGCGCTGCTTCGTCGACGGCACCGACTGGGTGATGAACGCGACCGTGCTCGGCATGAGCCAGTACGCCGACCTGGCCAGGGTGGACACCCGCCCGTACGCGGTGGACGGCACCGACATCGACGAGATCAGCGATTACTGCGCCGGCTGCCGGTACGCGCCGGAGCGGGCACTCGGCGAGCTGGCCTGTCCGTACACCGGGGGTTTCGAGAGCTTCCTGCACCGCAACCGGGAGCGGTTGGTGGCCGACCCGCGGCTCGCCGCCGAACTGGCCCGCCGCGACGAGCCCGAGCACCGGGACGCGGTGCTGGCCCAGGAGGAGAAGCGCGGCGGCAGCCCGCCCTGATCAGGTGGGGTCGGCGACCGGCGGTGGAACCGGCGCGGGCCGGGTCACGCCCCGGTTCAGGCCGACCATCAGCACCCGGTGGTACGACGCCGGCATGATCCGGGCCAGCAGGTCGGGCACCTTCGCCGACCAGCCGATGAGCACCCGGCCCCGACGCCGCTCGACGCCCCGCAGGATCACCTCGGCGGCCCGCTCCGGAGCGATGGTGAGCAGCTTCTCGAACTGCGCCCGACCGGCGGCGTACTCCTCGGCCGGCACGCCGCTGCCGACGCGGGCGTTCGCGGTGATCCGGGTCCGGATCCCGCCCGGATGCACCGACGTCACGCCGATGCCGTCGTCGACCAGCTCGTGTCGCAGCGCCTCGGTCAGGCCCCGGACGGCGAACTTGCTCGCCGCGTACGCGACCTGCCCGGCCGGCGCGATCAGCCCGAACAGGCTGGAGATGTTGACCAGGTGCGCACCCGGTTCGGCCTTGAGCGCGGGCAGCAGCGCGTGCGTCAGCTGCGCCACCGCCCGGAAGTTGATCTCGATGACCCAGCTGAACTCGTCGAACGTGACCTGGTCGAACCGACCGCCGAGGCCGACCCCGGCGTTGTTCACCAGCAGCCGGATCCGCTCATGACGCTGGCCGATCTCCGCCGCGACCCGCGCGGTGGCCGCCGGGTCGGCGAGATCCACCCGGTACGTGTGCACGCGCCGGTCCGGGTGCGCGTCGCCGATTGCGGCGACGACGGCGTCCAACCGTTCCGCGTCCCGGTCCAGGAGCACCAGGTCGGCGCCGCGGTCGGCCAGCCCGTGCGCCAGCGCCGCCCCGATGCCGCTGGCCGCGCCGGTCACCACGGCCGTCGCGCCGACGAACTCAAACCTCCGCACGATCGGTGCTCCTTCCCTGGCGGGCGCGGCGGGAGAACCGCACACCCTCGTCGGCGAGCCGGCCGTGCCGCATCAGCAGCACGTCGCGGACGTAGTTCTGGTGCAGCCGCCACGGCGGCCGCGCGCCCTGGCGCGGCAACGCGTCGACGCCCCGCAGCACGTACGAGGAACGCAGGTCGATCAGCGGCACCCGCTCGTCGCCGGGTGGCGGCAGCGGGGTGACGACCTGCTGGCCGGTACGGTCCAGGTGGCGCAGCAGCCGGCAGACGTAGTCGGCGACCAGGTCGGCCTTGAGGGTCCACGACGCGTTGGTGTAGCCGATGGTCAGCGCGAAGTTCGGCACCCCGGAGAGCATCATGCCCTTGTAGGCGACGGTGTCGGCCAGGTCGACGTCGGCCCCGTCGACGCGCAGCGTCAGGCCGCCGAGGGCGAGCAGGTTGAGGCCGGTCGCGGTGACCACGATGTCGGCGCGCATCTCGTCGCCCGAGGCCAACCGGACGCCGTCGGCGGTGAACGTGTCGATGGTGTCGGTCACCACCGACGCCCGGCCCTGCGACACGGCGGCGAAGAGATCGCCGTCGGGCACCACGCACAGCCGCTGGTCCCACGGGTCGTAGCGGGGCGAGAAGTGCCGGTCGACGTCGTACCCGACCGGCAGCAGGCGCGTCGCGGCCCGGCGCAGCAGCCGTCGTACCAGCCCCGGCGCACGCCGGCTGAGCTGGAACGTGGCCGTTGACAGCAGCACGTTCTTCCACCGCACCACCGGATACGCGACGCCCGCCGGCAGCCGACGCCGCAGCGCGTCGGCCAGCCGGTCGCGCGAGGCCAGGGCGATGACGTACGACGGTGAGCGTTGCAGCATCGTCACATGCGCGGCCCGCTCCGCCAGGGCCGGCACCAACGTCACCGCGGTCGCCCCGCTACCGATCACCACCACCCGCTTGCCGGCGTGGTCGAGGTCGTCCGGCCAGTGTTGCGGGTGCACCAACCGCCCGGCGTACGCGTCGACGCCCGGCAGGGCGGGCGTGTAGCCCTCGTCGTACCGGTAGTAGCCGGTGCAGGCGAACAGGAACGAGCAGGTCAGCACCACCGTCTCGGCGGTGTCGGTGCGCTCGGCGTACACCGTCCAGCGGGCGGTGGCGCTGTCCCACTCGGCGCGCGTCACCAGGTGGGAGAAGCGGATGTGCCGCTGCACGTCGTACTCCCGGGCCGTCTCGCGCACGTACTCGCGGATGCTCGCGCCGTCGGCGATCGACCGCGCGTCGGCCCACGGCCGGAACGAGTAGCCCAGGGTGAACATGTCCGAGTCGGATCGGACGCCCGGGTAGCGGAACAGGTCCCAGGTGCCGCCGACGGCGTCGCGCGCCTCCAGCACCGCGTACGTCTTGTCGGGGCAGTCGCGGCGCAGGTGGCAGGCCGCGCCGACGCCGGACAGGCCGGCGCCGACGATGAGCACGTCGACGTGGTCGGAGGGCATGGCTTCCTCCATCCGGGGCGGTGTTCGGACCCTAACACCGCGACCGAACGGCCGTTAACTAGCGCCGGACCACCTGCGGGCCGTCGTGGCGGGAGGCCCGCTCGGCGTCGAGCCGGGCGAGCATCCGCGCGAAGTCGTCCGGGGCGAGCACCGGCCCGACGTCCTTGCGCCAACCCATCTCCCGGGAACGCCGCTGCACCGCCGACTCGAACGCGCCGCCGGTTGTGCGCACCCAGCAGGCGTCGCGCACGGTGGGCTCACCGAGGAACAGCGCGGGACGCGCCTCGAACCCGTTGACCTCCGACCACCGGAACGTCCGCGTGCGGACGATGTGCCGCAGCCGTAGGCCCTCGTCGTTGACGTAGATCCCGGTCAGGTGCATCCGGAACGCGAACGTCAGCCACACCCCGAGGATGGGCAACGCGCCAGCCATGGTCAGGCCGTCGCGCCCGTGGACGGTGCCCGCAGCCAAGCCACGCCCGGCAAAGACCACCACAACCGCCGCCATCGTCGACCCAGCAAGCACCATGAATCCGGTGAACACCTGCCGGAAGCCCCACGGATCCATCCGCCGCCATCTGCGCATGGCCCGCAGGCTAGTGCACGGACGCTCGCGTCATCTCCATGATCCAGTTCGTCTCCCAGGTGCGTTCGCCGTCGACCGAGAACGCCTGCTCCCAGCGGGCCGTCGTCGCGGTGATCCCGGACCAGATGAACCGGCACCGGACCGGACGCCCCTCGTGCTGGTCGTCGGCGTAGAAGCGGCCGACCCGGTCGACGAAGCGACCGACCACCGGCGGCTGCTCCAACTCGCCGCGACCGCTGTTCATCCAGTAGATCGACCACTGCTCGCTCGCCGGGTCGAAGATCCTGATCGTGGCACCGGAGAAACCCCTGGTCGGGAAGGTGATCTCGTCGAAGTTGCCACCCCCGCCGAAGAAGCTGCGCGCCACCGACACACCGGGGAACTCGTCCCACTCGTCGCAGCCGGTCAGCCGTTCGCGGAGCCGCCGGTTGACCACGTTCCAGGTGCCCACGTAGAAGTCGAAGTCGCCCATCAGAGGCCCACCGGCCCTTCCGCTCGGGTGTCACGCAGATAACCGGCCAGATCGGGGGTCTCCGGGGCCAGCAGGTGCCGGACCCAGGCGGCCCGCTCGTGCTCCAGCACCGCCAGCTCCCAGACGCAGCCGACCTCGCGCCGACCCAACTCGACGAAGTGGGTCGGGTCGTCGTCCGGGCAGTCCAGCGCCGGCTGACCGGCCACCGCGATGTGCACCTGCACCGCGTTGTCCCACACCCAGGTGTACGCCAACAGATAGGCGCCCGTGTCCGCGCCCCGGTGCAGCACCACCCACCCGGCGGCCGGCGTGCCGTCGCGCACCGCGCGGGCCAGCAGCGCGGGCAGTACGTCGTACGCGGCCTCCTGGACCGCCGGCTCGATCGGCCGCTGCGGCTGGTCGACGTGGTAGCGCTTGAGCTGCCAACCGTCCACCACGATCGGCGTCGGCGTCCGTAGTTCCTTGTCGTGAAATGGCATGCCGGGACGGTAGGGGCACTTCGCTGACAGCTAGTGTCAGTGGAGTGCGGGCCAGTCGACTCGTCTCCGTCCTGCTGCTGCTCCAGTCGCACGGCCGGCTGACCGCCGCCCAGCTCGCCGAGCGGCTCTCCGTTTCGCCACGCACCATCTACCGCGACGTGGAGTCGCTGCACGCCGCTGGCATCCCGCTCTACGGCGAGGCCGGGCACGCCGGGGGTTACCAGCTCGTCGACGGCTGGCGGACCCGGCTGACCGGTCTGACCGCCGCGGAGGCCGAGCGGCTCTTCCTGGCCGGGCTGCCCGGCCCCGCCGACGAGTTGGGCTACGGCGACGTGGTGGCGGCGCTGCGACTCAAGCTGCAGGAGGCGCTGCCGACGCCGTTGCGCGACCGGGCCACCCAGCTCCAGCAGCGCTTCCACCTGGACGCACCCGGTTGGTACGCGGACGGCGACGCCTCCCCCGAACTGGCCCGTACGGCCGAGGCCGTCTGGCGGCAGCAGCGCGTACGGGTGCGCTACCGCGGTTGGCGGGGTGAGGTGACCCGGGTGCTGGAGCCGTACGGCCTGGTGCTCAAGGGCGGCCGATGGTACGTGGTGGCCACGCAACCGGGCCGGGTCGAGCCGGCGACCTACCGGGTCAACCAGATCCTCGCGCTGACCCCGCTGGCCGAGGAGTTCGACCGGCCGGTCGACTTCGACCTGCCGGTCTGGTGGCGGGAGCACGTGGTGCGGTTCCGGGCCCAGCTGCACCAGGACGAGGCCACCGTACGCCTGTCCCCCGCCGGTCGGCAGCGGCTGCGCGAGATCGGCAGCGATGCGGTGGTGGCCGCCGTGGACGCCAGCGCGGGTCCCGTCGACGCCCAGGGTTGGGTCACCGCCGTGCTGCCGATCGAGTCGTTGACCCATGCCCACGGCGATCTGCTGCGCCTCGGCGCCGACGTGGAGGTGCTGACCCCGGTCGCGCTCCGCGAACTCCTGGCCGCCACGGCCGCCGGCCTGGCTGCCCTCTACGGCTCCCGGTAGGTGCCGCCGTCTTCCACGATGGAAGATCGACGGGACATCGACTGTCGGCCACGTGTGCCACCCTGGGACGGTCACCAGCTGTCACCGGAGGTGAGGGCAACGTTACGACTACGCGCGCTGGTCGCCGTCCCCGGCACCGGGCCGGTCACCCTCGACGTCGCGGCCGGCGAGACGGCGGCGCTGGTCGCGCCGCCCCGCTTCGGCACGGCCGTGGCCCGGGTGCTGGCCGGCCTGGCCGCCCCGGTCACCGGTCGGATCATGGTGGGCGAGCGGGACGTCACGGCCCTGCCGCCGCCGCGCCGGCAGATCGGCTACGTGCCGGCGGGCGGTGCGCTGTTGCCGCAGCTCACCGTCCGCCGCAACATCGAGTACGGCCAACGCAAACGTGAACGGGTGCACGAGATGGCCGAGGACTGGACGACGAAGGTGGTGGAGCGGCTGGAGTTGGCGCCGACGCTCGACCTGCTACCGCACGTGCTCTCCGACGCGCAGCGGTTCCGGGTCGCGCTGGCCCGGGCCGCCGTCTGCCTGCCCGAGGTGCTCGTCGTCGACCTGCCCGCCGACCCCGCCGGCGGCAGCCGCCTCGGCGACCTGCTGCCCCGACTCGCCCCGTCGGCCGCGCCGGGGGTCGCCACGCTCGTGTGCACCGCCGATCCGTCCACCCTGGCCGAGATCCCGACGCGGCACGACCTGGTCACCGAGCCCGACGAGGTTCCCCGGTGACGCCGGCCGGCGGCCTCACCCGCCGTACGCTGCTGCGCGCCGCCGCGGTCGGCGCGGCGGCGACCGCGGCCGGGTGCGGCGGCGGCACCCGCTCGGTACAGGTGGCCGTGGTCTGGAGCGGCGGCGAGTTGGACCGCTTCCGCGAGGTCGTGGCCGCGTACCCCGCTCCGGTGCGGGTGGTCAGCGCCGGCAACGACATCGACGCGTTCCTGCGCGCCCGGCACCTCGCGGGCACCTCGCCGGACGTGGCGATCCTGTCGCGTCCCGGCCTGGTCACCGAGTACGCCGCGCGGGGCTGGCTGCGTCCGGTGCGACCGTCGACCGAGTACGCGGTGCCGATCGGCCTCGGTGACCTGCTGCTGGCCGAGGGGCAGCGCTACGGCCTCTGGGTCAAGGCCGCGCACAAGTCCCTGGTGTGGCATCTGCCCTCGATGCTGCCCGAGCCGCCGACGAGCTGGGACGAACTGGTGTCGCTGACCCGCCGCCTCGGCGCGCTCGCCCGCGACGGCGGCCCGGCGCCCCTGGCCATCGGCGCGGCGGACGGCTGGGTCCTCACCGACTGGTTCGAGAACGTGCTGGCCGACCTCGCGCCCACCGCCTACGACGCTCTCGCCGCGTCCGAGGGTGACTGGCAGGGCCGGGCGGTGCGCGACACCCTGGACCGGCTCGCCGAGCTGTGGAGCATCAAGGGCGCGTTCCCCGGCGGTGGCCGACGTGCCCTACTCACCCAGTACGAGGAGTCGGTGATCCAGGTGGTGCGCTCACGACGGGCGGTGATGGTCTTCGAGGCCGATTTCACCGCCGAGGTGGTGGGCCGGTTCCGCAGCGGCACCGAGGAGCCGGTCACCTTCCGCTTCCCGAGCGCCGGGGCGGGCGGCGGCGCGCTGATCGTCGGCGGCGACGTCGCGGTGGCGTTCGACCACGACCGGGGCGGCCTGGAGCTGGTCGAGTGGTTGACCCGGGCCGACTCGTTCGGTCCCTGGCTGCGGGCCGGCGGCTACCTGTCGCCGAACACCACCATCTCGCTGACCGAGTACGCCGACCCGGTCCGCCGGCAACTGGCCCGCGAGATGCGCGGTCCGGACACCCTGCACTTCGACCTCTCCGATCAGCTGCCGGGGGCGTTCACCGGCTCCGACGGCGTCGGCATCTGGCGCATCATGCAGGACTTCTTCGCCGACGTCACCGACGGCGTGCCGGCCCGCCGGGCGATCGACGACGCCACCGGGCAGCTCGCCGCGGCGGCCCGCGACGCGGGCGGTGACCGGTGAGCGAGACCCGGGTGCTCGGCGAACTGGCGGTGCTCGACGACGTCGGCCCACCGCGCCGGGGCCGGGCCTACCCGGCGGCCGGTGCGACCTCCGCGCTGCTGCTGCCGGCCGCGCTGCTGCTCGGGGCGCTGGTGCTGTGGCCGGTGCTGCGTACGCTGCACGCCAGCGTCACCACCAACGGCCGCTGGGTCGGCGCGGAGCACTTCCGGGCCGCCCTCGACGCCCCGCACACCGGCGCGGTGGTCGGCCGTACGGTGCTGTGGGCGGTGCTGGTGCCGGCCGTGGTGACGGCGCTGGGCTACCTGTTCGCCGTCGTGTCGCGCCGCTCCCAGGAGGGTGGCCTGGTCCGCCTGATCCTGCTGGTGCCGGTGGCGTTGCCGCTGGTCGTCACCGGGGTGACCTTCCGGCTCATGTACGACCCCGACCCGACCCGTGGCCTGGTGACCCTGCTCGCGGCGCGGGTGACCGGGCGCTCCGTCGAGGACGCCCCGCAGCTGCTCGGGCCGGGCCTGGTGACGGTGGCGTTGATGTCGGCGTTCGTCTGGGCGTGGGTGGGGCTGGCCGTGCTGGTCTTCCGGGCCGCGCTGGACCGCGTACCGCCGAGCCTGGCCGACGCGGTGCGCGCCTACGGCGGTGGCCGACGACACGTCCTGTGGGACGCGCAGTGGCGACCGCTGTTGTTGCGTACCGTCGCGGTGGTCTTCGCCCTGGTGGCGCTCGGCACGAGCCGGACCTTCGACCTGATCCTGGTGATGACGCCCGGGTCGGTCCGCGACGACGCGGCGGTGCTCGCCCTGCGGGTCTGGCAGACCTCGGGCGGCACCACCACCGGACAGGGCGCGGCGCTCGGCGTCATCTGGCTGGCGGCGGTGGCCGCCGGCATGCTGGTGGCGGCGTTCTTCGTCCGTCAGGCGTGGCCCCCGCCGCGCGTCGAGCCGGTGCCCGACCCGACTCCGGTGACGCCGCCGCGCCGGCTGTTCCGGGTGGTCGCCGCCGCCGCCGCAGTGGCCTGGCTCTTTCCGCTCGTGGTGCTGCTGGCGACCTCCGCGCACGGGCAGGTCGACGCCGCCGCGCAGGGCTGGTGGTCGACCCCGCCCGGCACGGGCTCCTACGCCGCCCTGCTCGGCGGCGGCGAGCTGTGGCGGGCGCTGGGCTTCACCCTGCTGCTGGCCACCGTCGTCACCGCCACGGTCCTCGTCGTCGCGCTGCTGGCCGCGTACCCGCTGGCCTGGCTGACCGGGCCGGCCGCGCAGGCGACCGGTCTGCTGCTGATGGCCGCCACCGTCGTCCCGGTGCAGGTGATCGCCGGGCCGGTCAACGAGGTGCTCGGCCTGGTGCTCTCCTCCGGCACCGCTCGCGGGTTGGCGCTGGTGCACGTGGCGCTGGGGGTGCCGTTCGCGGTGCTGGTGCTGCGTAACGCGTTCGCCGACCTGCCGGCCGAGCAGGTGCGCGGCGCACGGCTGGGCGGCCGACGGTGGTGGGGAACGCTGCGCCGGCTCGCCCGGCACAACCTGCCCGCCGTGGTCGCCGTCTCCGTGCTGGAGTTCGTCCAGGTCTGGAACGACCTGGCGGTGGGCCTGCTGTTCAGCGGCCCGGAGGCCACTCCGCTCGGATTGTTCCTGGCCGGGCAGAGCCGCGGCTTCGTGTCCAACAGCGGGGTGCTGGCCGCCGGGTCGGTGCTCGCCTCGGTGCTGCCGGTGGCGCTCATGGTGCTCGCCCGGCGGCAACTCGTCGCCGGCCTGGTCTCCGGGGGCGTTCGGTGACCCGCCCCGGCGGGGCGTCCGGCCGCGGGCCGAGATGGCCGTTGCTCGCCGCCGTCGTCTCGCTGCTGGGTGGCGTGCTCGGCAACGTGGGCATCAACCTCCTCTCCGAGCTGGTGAGCAGCGCGCTCGGCCCGGCCGCCGAACTGCTCGGCCCGGCGAGCATCGTGATCGGGTTCGTCGGCGCCATCGGTTTCGCGGTGTACGCGCATCAACGCCGGGCTCGGCAAGGAACCGGTCCGGAGCCCACCGAGGTGGTGAGCACGCCGGTCGAGGACGTGCCGACCCTGCCGTACACGGCGGGGTTCACCGGCCGCGACGAGCATGTCCAGGCGGTGCTGGACCTGCTGGCACGCGAGCACGCCGTGGCGGTGCTGGGCCGGCGGGCGGTGGGCACGTCGGCCTGCGCCATCCAGGCGGCGAACCTGTGCCGGGCGGACTTCCCGGACGGGCAGTACCACTTCGACCTGCGCCGGGGTGGTCGACGCCGGTCGCCCCGGCAGGTGCTCACCGCGTTGGCGTTGGTCCTGGGCAGCACGCCGCCGGCATCCGGTCGGCCGGACGCCCTCGCGGACGCGGCTGCCGCGATCCGCCGCAAGATCGACGGGCGCAAGATCCTGCTGGTGCTGGACAACGTCGACCGGCCGGAGCAGGTTCGCGCGCTGCTGCCACCGACCGCGCGCACCTGCCGGCTGCTGCTGGCCGGCGGTCCGGCGCTCAGCGGGTTGAGCGGAGTGGTGGAGCACTGGATCGCCGAGCCCGGCCCGGCCGAGGCGGTCGAACTGTTCGCCGCTGCTGGCGGCGCCGCGCCGGCCGCCCGGGTCCGCCGCGCCGACCCCCGTACCGACCCCGCCGTGCGCGAGATCGTCGACCTGTGCGGCCGGCAGCCGCGCACCGTCCGCGCGCTCGGCTACCGCACGGCCCAGCACGGCTGGCGGCACGCCGACGTCCTGGACGCGTTGCGTCGAGCGGTGCGCACCCCGCCGCACCAGCGGGTCGCCGTCTCGCCGGCGGCCCAGCTCGTCACCGAACGGGACACCGCCTACCGGGCGTTGACCCGCGAGGCGCGGCGGCTGTACCGGCTGATGTCGCTGGCGCCCGCCCCGGTGGACCGGCCGACCATCGCCGCGCTGGCCCGCCGGCATCCCGAGCGGATCACCGGGCTGCTGGACCAGTTGGCCGCCGCCGCGTTCGTGGTCGGCGCTCCCGGCGACCGGTACGAGGTCCGTCCGCTGCTCGCCGCGAACGCTCGCCTGCACCTGCGCGACGCCGATCCGGCGCGGGCCCGGGTCGCCGCGCAGGCCCGCCTCACCCGACATCTGGCCCGGCGGGCGGAACGGCACGCCGCCAACCTGACCGTGCTGGGCTCCCCACCGGACCGGGAGTGGTCGCTGCCGCTTGACGACGATCCGTACGGCTGGTTCGACCTGCACCAGGAGTTGCTGCTCGCGGTCGTCCGGGTGCCCGCCGGGGCGGCCGAGACGCTGCCCCGGCGGGTACGCCGGTGGTGGTTCCGGCTGGCCGTGGCGCTGTGCGGCTGGCTCGCGCACGTCGAGCGGCTCGACGAGTGGGAGCAGGTGTGCCGCACGGTCCTGGCCACCCCGACGGCCGACGACCGACCGGAGATCGCCGGCTGGGCGCACAACGAGCTGGGCGTGCTGCGCCGACGCCGGCACGACCCGCAGGGCGCGGCGGCGGCGCTCACCCTCGCGGTGGCCGAACGCGGCCGGCGGGGCACCGCCCAGGCGCGGATGAACCTCGGCCTCGCCCTGCTCGACCTGGGGCAGCTCGACGACGCGGTGGAGCACCTGGAGCTGTCCCGCCGGCACCGCTCGTCCGCGGACCGGGCCGGGCACGCCCTCACCCACCTGGGCCTCGGCGCGGCGCAGCTGGCCCGGGGCGAGCTGGACGCCGCACACCACCATCTGGTGCGGGCGGCGAACACGTTCCGGTCGGTGGGCGACGCGCGCGGTTACGCCGCCGCGCTCACCAACCTGGTGCTGCTGCACGCCAGCCTCGGCGAGCACCTGGACGCGGCGCAGGCCTGGCGGGCGGCACTGCGCGAGTACGAGTCGGTCAACGACCCGACCAGCCGTGCCGCGGCGCTGCTCAACGCGGGCGCGACGCTGCTGACCAGCGCGCCGGGGCAGGCGCGGACGGCGTACGAGCTGCTGGCCGAGAGTCGACGGCTGCGCGCGGACGTCCGGCCCACAGCGGGACTGGGGCGTACCCTGCTCTACCTGGGCGACGCCGCCGCCGCGCTGGGCGACCAGGCCGACGCGCACCGGCTGTGGGCGGACGCGGCGACGGTGGCCGAGGAGGTCGGCGACGACCGGGCGCTGGCCGCCGCCGACGAACGCCTGGTACGCGACGTCGAAGCGCCACCGGCCACCCCCTGAGCGGTGTGTCCCCCGAGGTCGGCGTGATGTCGATCGCTCGTCGTGGTCGGTGGCGCGGGTCTGGGAGAGTGTGTGACCGTGGACGCTCTCTCGGTGCGGGGACTCAGCCGCAACTTCGGCAACCTGGTCGTGCTCGACGACGTGACCTTCACGCTGCCGCCCGGCCGGATCGCGGTGGTGCTGGGCCCCAACGGCAGCGGCAAGACCACCCTGCTGCGCTGCGTGGTGGGCGCCGACCGGCCGGACGCGGGTGAGGTCCGGGTGCACGGGTACCGGGCCGACGAGACCGACCCGCAGGTGCGTTCGCTGGTGGCCGCCGCCCTGGACGACATCGACTTCTTCCCCGACCTGTCCGTGGTCGAGCACCTGGAGCTGGTCGCGTACGCCCACGGGGGCAGCGCCGAGCCGGTCGAGGAGGTGCTCACCGAGCTGGGCCTGGAAGCGGCCCGTGACCAACTCCCGGTCACCCTGTCCAGCGGGCAACGCCGCCGGCTCGCGCTGGCGTCCTGCTTCGTCCGGCCGCGCCGGGTGCTGATCCTCGACGAGCCGGAGCAGCGCCTCGACGTCGCCGGACGGCAGTGGCTCGCCGACCGGCTGCGACGCGAACGCGACGCCGGCACCACCGTGCTGATGGCCTCGCACGACCCGGAGCTGATCGATGCCGTCGTCGACGAGCGGATCGAGATCGGGCGGTGACGGCCGCGCCGACCACGATCGCCGAAGCGCCCCCTGGGCTGCCCACGGCCCGCCAGGTCCGTACGCACCTGCGCCGCGCCCGTCGCCGGCACCACGACCATTCCCTGGGCGACGTGTTGGGCAGCGCGTACGTCGTGGTGCTGTTCGTGGGCATGTACGGCTGGTTCGCGATCAGCGCCAGCCGCGACCTGCTGGACTCCCCCTCCGTGGGGCAGGCCGAGCCGGGCGTGCGGTGGTGGCTGGCCCTCGCCGCGCTGCTCGCCGGCGCCGGGCTGGTCTGGCGCGGCCTGCGTGCGTTCGGCCCGCTGCTGGTCACCCCGGCCACGCAGAGCTGGGTGACCAGCGCGCCGATCGACCGGCGGGCCTGGTTGGCGCCGCGCCTCGCGGTCCTGCTGACCGGCGCCGCGGTGGGCACGGCCGCGCTCGGGGTGGCCGTGGCGGCACTCGGCGGGGTCACCGATGCGGCGGCCCTGGGCTGGGCGGCCGCCGCCGGCGCGGGATGGGGTGTCGCCGCGTTGGCGCTCAGCGTCGTCGCCCAGGGCAGCCAGGCGGGACGGCGGTGGCCGACGCTGGCCGGCGCGGTCCCGATGGTGGCCGCGGCCGTCGTCACCGCCGTCGTGGTGCTCACCGGCCGCCTCGGCGACGGATTGCCCCGACCGTCGGCGACGCCGACGATCGCGCTGGTCGCCGTCGCCGTGCCGCTCGCGCTCGTCGCGACGGTGCTGGCGGTACGCGCGCTGCCCCGGGTGGACCGGGCCACCCTGACCACCGGCGCGCAGTTCGCCAACGCCGCCGCCACGGCCACCGTCCTGCTCGACCCGAGCCTGCTGGCCGGCCTGGTGGAGAGCCGTCGTTGGCGGCGCGTCGGTCGGGTCCGCAGCAGCCGGTTCCTGCCCGGTGCGGGCTGGTGGGCGCTGCTCCAGGCGGACGTGCGACGGCTGCGCCGCCACCCCAGCGCCGTGCTGATCTGGGCGGGGCTCGTCGGCGTCCAGTACGCGGCCGCGCTCGCGCTGCCCGGTCTGGCCGGGGTCGCACAGGTGGTGTTCGCGTACCTGGCCGTCAGCCGGCTCACCGGTGGGCTGCGCGCGGTCAGCCGGTCGGCCGGGCTACGCCGGACGCTCGGTGGCAGCGACGCCCTGCTGCGCGGCGTGCACGTGGTGGTGCCGGCGGTCGGCGCGGGCCTGTGGTGGCTGCTGACCCTGCCGAGCCTGCCCGGCGTCGACACCGGCCCGACCTGGCTCGCGCCGACGCTGGCACTCGGGGTGGTGGCCGCCGCCTTCCGGGCCGGCACCCGCCCACCGCTCGACTACGGCGGCGCGACGGTCAACACGCCGTTCGGAATGGTCCCGGTCGACCTGCTGCGGCAGGGTGCCCGGGGGCCGGCGCTGCTCGCCGTGGTCGTCCTGCTCCAGCTGTTCCTGGGCTGAGGACCGGCGTGGTCAGCCGCCCAGGCGCCGGACCATGTTCATGATCGTTTCGAGCTGGGCGCCGCCCTTGATCGGGAAGTTGGTCGCGCCCAGGTAGCCCCACCAGTCCCAGCAGCCGTTGGGGTTGGTCAGCGCCGTCCCGGCCTGCGGATAGAGCACGACCAGGTTGTTGGTGTCCGCGTACTGGTTGAGGTTGGCCCGGTCGACGAACGCCGTGCCCACCGACCCGGCCCCCTGCACACAGCCGTGCAGCGCGACGAGCAGCCGGCACGACTGGCCGGCCGCGCACGCCGACGGGACGTAGGCGTAGCCGTTGGCGTCCATGCTCAGTCCGTTGGCCCACCCGTTGACGGCGAACGTGTTCTGGTCGAAGCGCACCAGCGTGCCGCCCAACGCACCCGTGTTGCGCGCGTTGACCCCGCCGAGCAGTTTGCGCAGCAGGGCGTTCTGCGGGTCGGTGCCGCAGTCGTTCAGGTAGGGCGACGCGGTCGCCGTACATCCCAGCGTGCCGTACGGGGTGACCCACGCGTGGCCGGCGGCCGAGCCGCTGTCGTACTGCACGCTGGCACCGAAGCGCTGGTAGTAGCGGACCAGGTCGTCGGTGACGGACTTCTTGACGGCGGTGTCGTTGGTGCCGTGGAACACGTACACCGGATCACCGGAGAGGTTGCCGACCGGGTCGACCCAGCCGTACGACGCCCAGGTGCGGGTGTACGTCTCCAGCGTCGACACGTTCGTCGGGTAGATGTTGTCACCGCAGCCGTACAGCGCCTGGGCGACGGTGTTCTGGGAGCAGTAGTACGGGCCGGCGGCGAAGACGGCCGCGCCCCGGATCCGGGACGAGTAGGCGACGTGCAGCTGGGTGGCCATGTAGCCACCGGAGGACACTCCGGCGACGTACACCCCGGAGATGTTGTAGGTGCCCAGCGCCCCGGCCACCGGCGGTCTGGTGGCGGGGGTGGCGGCCCGGGCGGGGGCCGCGACGGTCAGGATCAGCAGCAGGACGGCGGTCAGGGCGGTGGTGGCTCTACGCGGTGTGGTCATGGACGCTCTCCTCGGCAGCGCCGGTGGGGGCGTCGGCGCGCGCCGAAGCTACCGTGACGTGGACCACACCCGACATGAGCGCGATCGACACGCTTGTCGATGCCGTTGTGTGCCCCGACCACCCACGACCGCAGCGTCGCTCAGGCGGTGTCGCCCGGGGCGAGGTGGCGGTAGCCGGGGATGGTCTCGGCGAACCAGCCGGCCACACTGGCCAGACCACGATCATTGAGCTGCGCGTCGTGGATGGGGTACGTGGCCTCGGCGCCCACCGCGCGGGCGAAGCGGATCGCCTCGTCGAGGCGGAGCCACGACCCGTGGGCGGGCACGAGCAGGGTGCGCACCGGCTCGTCCGGCACGTGCACCGAGTCGCCCGGGTGGTAGAGCCCGTTACCGATCAGGTAACCGAGGTTGGCACAGTCGGGCTGACCCTCGTGGATCACGGCGTGCCGGCCACCGTGGGCGCTGACCGGAATGCCGGCGGCGGTGAAGCGCTGCCCTGGGCGTACCCGGGTGACCGGCAGCGGGGCGAGGTCGGGCAGCAGGGCGTCCTCGGGGGCGTACACCGGCACGCCGAGCCCGGCGAGGCGCAGCACGTCGACGTGGTCGGTGTGCTCGTGGGTGACCAGGACGGCGTCCGCGCCGGCCAGCGCGCGCGGTTCGCTCCAGGTGCCCGGGTCGATCACCAGCACCGCGCCGTCGTGCTCGAGTCGGACGCAGGAGTGCGTGAACCGGGTGATCCGCATCCGGTGACGGTACCCTCGCTCACCGGCGACGACCGGCGCCGGATCTGGTGTTACGGCCCCTCGACATGCCGACGATGTAGAGGAACTGCGCTCCGAACGCCGCGAGCGCGACCGCCACCCCGGCGACGACCATCAGCCAGTGCCAGCCGCCGACCATGCCGAGCACCAGAGCGACGGCCGACCCGACCAGCGCCGCGTTGACCGCGCCCACGAGCGCGGCCGTGGTGAGCAGGAACTCCCAGCGCCCCGACCGGATGCCCACCAGCATCCGGGCCGCCTCCGCGCTGTCCTCGGACGCCACCGCGTCGGCGAAGAAGTCGTGCTCGCTGGCGAGACGGTGGTGGTAGTAGGCACGGATGCGCTGGATCCGCTTCATGTCCAGCGAGTTCTCCACGGTGGTCTCCACCAGCCGCAGGAAGGTCAGCAACCCGATGATCACCAGGATCGGCAGCACCGCGCCCAGATAGGGCCGGACCACCCGGTCGTTGCCGGCGGCGAAGCCGAGACCGATCAGGGCCGCCGACAGCACGGACAGGAAGATGGTGGCGCGGCCGGTGGCCTCGTCGATCGTGCCGGCTCGGGACGTCTGCAGCGCGTAGTGCTCGGTGTTCAGGACACTCAACAGCGCCTTCTCGCGTTCCGCGTCGTCCACCCCGTCACCTTCCGCGCTCGCCTGACTCCGATACCGTCACCCTACGAGTGGCACGACGGCCCCGACCGACGAAACCGGACGGTCACGAACGGGACAGCGAGCGGCAAAGCCGGCCCGTATCCTCCGCATCTCGGTGGGCCATGACGGAAGGGGACCGGATGCCCGAGTGGGCGGGGCGGAGCGGAGGTCGCGGCCGACAGCGACGCGCCGTCGTGGTCGGTGGGCCGTTGCTCGGTATCGCGCTCGTGATGCTGCTGGCCGCCTGGCGCAGCACCGGCTTCCTCAGCGACCTGCTGCTCAACCTCGGCTCCAGCGTCGTGCTCGCGGCGATCTCGTACGTCATTTTCGACCCGCTGTTCGAAGAGGCCCGCAGGGCCCGGGTGCAGGAACACCTGAGCTTCGACCAGGCGGCGTTCGTGACCCGGCTGCGCCGCTGCACGCGGCGGGTCCGCATTCTCGACACCTGGACGATCCTGCTGGAGCAGCGGCACCGCGAGGAGACCTTCGACGCCGTACGCGCGGCGCTCGGCAACGGCGCCCACGTCCAGCTGCTCCTGCTCGACCCCGACTGCACCGCCGCGCAGCAACGCTCCGAGGAGTTGGAACGGCAGCGGGTGGACGTGCCGCGCCAGATCCGTACCAACCTGCGGCACCTGGCCGCGTTCGCCGACACCCTCGATCCGGCGGTGCGGCACCGGTTGCAGGTACGGCTCTACGACGCGTCCCCGTCGATCCAGCTCTACCAGTGGGACAGCCGGGCGCTGATCTCGTTCTTCCCGATCGGGAAGCTGTCGTTCAACGTGCCCCAGCTGGAGGTGGACATGGACAGCCCGTGGGGCGGTTTCGTACACGCCCGGTTCGAGGAGTTGTGGGAGCACCAGCGGGAGACCTCGAACCTGGACCAGTACTGGTCGGTGACCGTGACGCTGCGCCACGAGGACTCCGACGTGGTCGAGGTGCAGGTGCCCTACGTGACGGTCCAGGGGCAGCACTACGTCGACTGCCGGGCGTTCCGGGTGACCGGCCCGCTGACCGTACGCGCCGTACTGCCGCCCCGCCCGGGCGCGACGCCCGCGGTGTTCGCGCTGGCCGAGCCGGCCGAAGGGGACCCCACGCCGGCTACCGTCGTGGCCCGGCACTTCGACCAGAAGTACGGGCACGGCGACGGGCAGCGGGCGGTACGCCGGCTGGTGCCCGCGCCGGACGGTCCGCGTACCCCCGTTCCGCGCGCCGCGGCGGCCGGCGACCCGCACGGAGGGTGACCCCGCGTCGGCCCCTCGGGGTGCCGCGCGGGACACTGGTGACCACCGCGTACCACGACCAGAGGGAGTACCGGCCGTGCCGCCCAGCCCCGGGCCGACGCCGCTGCGCGCCGACTGTGCGCGCTGCTTCGGGTTGTGCTGCGTGGTTCCGGCCTTCGCCGCGTCGGCGGACTTCGCCATCGACAAGCCCGCCGGCCGCGCCTGCCCGAACCTGCGCCCGGACCACCGCTGCGGCATCCACACCGAGCTGCGGGAGCGCGGGTTCGCGGGCTGCACCGTCTTCGACTGCTTCGGCGCCGGCCAGCAGGTCGCGCAGGTCACCTTCGGTGGGCGGGACTGGCGGGACGCCCCGGAGACCCTGCCGGCGATGGCCGAGGCGTTCCGGGTGCTGCGCCCGTTGCACGAACTGCTCTGGTACCTCACCGAGGCGCTGTCGCTGGGCCCGTCGGCCGAGCTGCGCGCCGAGCTGGACCGCGCCCGCGACGAGGTCACCGGGCTCACCGAGGGAGAGCTGACGCGTCTGCGGACCGTGGACGTCGACGCGCACCGGGCCCGGGTCAACCCGCTGCTGTCGCGCGCCAGCGACGCGGCGCGCGCTCCCGGAGGCCTCGACCGGCGGGGCGTTCACCTCCTCGGCGTCGACATGCGCCGGACGGACCTGCGCCGGGCCAACCTGCGCGGCGCGCTGCTGATCGGCGCCGACCTGCGCGGCGTGGACCTCGCCCTGGCCGACGTCACGGGTGCGGACCTGCGCGGCGCCGACCTGCGTGGGGCCGACCTACGCGAGACGCTGTTCCTGCACCAGGCGCAGCTCGACGCCGCGCGCGGCGACGCTCGCACGGTCCTGCCGGCGACGCTGACCAGGCCGGCGCACTGGACGACGCTCGCGCTCACACCGGTGCGCGCCCCCGCCGCGGGCCGCCGGGGTCGGCGACGCTGACGACGGTACGGGTCCGGCGTCGACCGGCGGACCACGCGGCTGCCGAACGCCACGGTCGGCCCGGTCGCCCGACCGGCGGCTGCCGCCGGACGAGGTTTCGCAGGTGACGACGCCGGGTAGCCACCGCCGACGCGGACCGGCAGCGACGGGAGGCACGGCGTGGGCTACCGAAAGCGCGACGGTGAGCTGCCGGGCGACCCGCAGCACAGCGAGGACGAGGCCGGCCAGGTGCCGTTGGTACAGGTCGAGGCGGACACCGAGGTTCCCGCGCCGGCCGACACCGACGAACGGCCGGACATCGTGACCGAGGGCGACAACTCGGGTGTCGCCGGCGGGTCGTCCGGCAGCAGTGGCGGCGGGTCGAGCCTGCCGGGGCACCCCGACGCGACCCGCCGGGGCTAGCGGGTCGTCAGCGCCGCGCGGGCCTCGGTCATGCCCTTGTTGGCCAGACCGTCCGCGCGCTCGTTCTCGGGGTGACCGTTGTGCCCCTTGACCCACAGCCAGGTGACCTCGTGGCGCTCGCAGGCGGCCTCCAACCGCTGCCACAGGTCGGCGTTCTTCACCGGCTGCTTGGCGGCGGTACGCCAGCCGTTGCGCTTCCACGACGCCAGCCAGCTCGTGATGCCGTTGCGCACGTACGTGCTGTCGGTGTGCAACTCGACGGTGACCGGCCGGTTCAGGCTCTCCAACGCCTGGATGGCCGCCATCAGCTCCATCCGGTTGTTGGTCGTCGGCGTGGCCTCCCCGCCGCACAACTCGCGCTCGTGGTCGCCGTAACGCAGCAACGCCCCCCAGCCGCCCGGCCCGGGGTTGCCGCTGCACGCCCCGTCGGTCCAGATCTGCACGCCCCTGCCCTCCGCCATGGCAGGCAACCTACCGGGCGACGACCACGCGACGAGCTGTCGGGGGCCGCCACGCCGGGACCGGAGGCGCTAGGGTCTGCCGGATGGACCGGCACGTCGCGTTCGACCGTCTGCACAACTTCCGCGACCTCGGTGGTTACCGCGCCGACGACGGGCGTACGGTCCGCTGGCGGCTGCTCTACCGCTCGGACTCGCTCGGCAAGCTGGCGGGCGCCGACCTGGACCGGTTCCACACCCTCGGTGTCGGCACCGTGATCGACCTGCGGTATCCGTGGGAGATCGCCGCACGGGGGCGAGCGCCCCAGATCGACGGCCTGGCCTGGCACAACCTGAGCATCGAGCACCGCCCCTACGACCAGGCGACGATCGACCCGGAGCTCGATCCGTGGCGCTACCTCGCCGACCGGTACGCCGAGGTGGCCGAGGACGGGGTCGTCGAGCTGCGGCAGGCGTTGGAGGTGATCGCCGCCGCCGACGCTCCGCTGCTCTTCCACTGCGCGTCCGGCAAGGACCGCACCGGCCTGCTGGCCGCGCTGTTGCTGGCCCTGCTGGGCGTCGACGAGGACCAGATCGCCGCCGACTTCGCACGCACCGAGCTGGCCACCGAGCGTCTCATCGCCGACTGGCGGGCCCTCAATCCGGACCGTGAGCTGCTCTGGCCCGGGTACGGTCGCGCGCCCGAGGCCGTCATCCGGCACGTCCTGGCCGACCTGAGCGCCGCGTACGGGTCGGTGGTCGGCTACGCCACCGACCGGCTCGGGGTGGACGAGGCGTTGACCGACCGGCTGCGTGAGCGCCTCCTCACCCACTGAGGAAAATCGCGCGCCCTGCGCGGTCCGATCTGTCAGAGTCGTTCGCCGTGAACGGCAACTGGGAGGGCCTGCGGGCCGACGTACGGCGCACGACCGAAGGCCTGATCGCCAGCGGGCGGGAATCCGGGGTGCAGGTCGCCGCGTACCTGCACGGGTCGCCGATCCTGGACGTGCACGTGGGGAGCGCCGACCGGGCCACCGGCCGGGCACTCGGCGGTGACACGCCGATCTGGAGCGTCTCCACCGGCAAGGCCCTCACCGCGACCGTGGTGCACGTGCTGGCCGAGCGGGGCGAGCTGACCTACGACCTGCGGATCGCCGAGGTGTGGCCGGAGTTCGGCGCGCACGGCAAGGAGCGGATCACCCTGCGGCACGCGCTCACCCACACCGCCGGTGTCCCCGTCCTACCGGCGGACGTGACACCGGAGGACTTCGCCGACTGGGACCGGATGTGCGCGATCGTGGCCGACGCCGAGCCGATCGCTCCGCCCGGCGCGGTGAAGGCGTACCACGCGTGGACCTTCGGTTGGCTCGTGGGTGAGGTGGTCCGTCGGGTGACCGGCCGGCACGTTTCGCAGGTGCTCGCCGAGGACGTGGCCGGGCCCCTCGGGGTGGCCGACGAGCTGTACCTCGCCGTGCCGGCCGCCGACCTGGACCGGCTGGCCCGGGTCGAGGACCGCAACCTGGCGGCGCTGTTCGACTACGCGAGCGCCAACCTGCCGCACTTCGACCGGGTCGCCCCGCCCGGGGTCCGGCCGGGCGCGCAGGTCGGCAGCCGGGCCGACGTCCTCACCGCCGAGGTGCCGGCGACCGGCACCATGACCGCCCGCGCGGCGGCGCGGATGCTCGCCGCGCTGATCGGCGAGGTGGACGGCGTACGGCTCATCTCGCCGGCACGGGTGCGGGAGGCGACGACGCCGGACGGGCCGCCGGGGCCGGAGTGGGTGTTCGGGCAGGAGACGACGTGGGGCCTCGGGTACTCGCTGGACGACGACGGCTCGTTCGGCGCGGCCGGCAGCGGCGGCAGCCTCGCCTACGCGTACCCGGAGCTGGGACTGACGGTCGCGGCGACGAAGACCCTGCTGGGGGCCGGTGACGGCGACCCGATGGAGGACCTGCGGGTGCTGATCCGCGACACGGTGTCGGCCCGGCGCTGACCGGGGGCCCGGCTCAGGTTTCGGGGTCGGCACAGGGCCGGGGCGGGCCGCCCACCACGGCCGCCGGGATGGTCGGCGCGGGTCGGGCGGGTCGCAGGCGGTCGCGGACGCGGTGCGCCGCGTCGCCGACGGTGGCCGCCATCATCGGCCCGAGCCGGGTCGAGTTCATGATCGCGATCTCCTCGGCCGGGGTGGTGACGCCGTCGAGGAACCGCAGCACCCGCTCGGCGGCGTTGCGGTCGAAGAGGCGGTCGAAGAAGTCGGGACCGCCGACGCCGCCGCTGTCCAGCGCCCGCAGCGCCACCGCGTCCATCCAGCGGTGCCGGGCCGGGTAGGCGGGCGCCGGAACGGGAGGACGGCCGGCGGCGAGCGCGCGGGCGACCTGGTCGGCCTGTCGGTGCATCGCCGAGAAGGTGAAGCCGGTCGAGGGTCGGGTCGCCCCGCCGGCCGTGCCGAGGCGGACGACGCGGGACGAGGGCCGGGCCGGGAACGGCGCGTCGGTCATCGGGATCACCCCGTTCTCGACCTCGCGGACGCGCAGCCCGTCCGGGTCGAGCCCGAGCAGGTCGCGGTAGCCGGCCAGTGCCGTGTCGTACCCGGCGTCGGTGAGCAGGTCGGGCGAGAACTCGGTGTACTCGACCAGGGCGTACCGGTCGCTCACCGGGAGCACGTAGCCGAAGGAGACGCCCCGGGCCGGCTGCCGGGTACGGAAGTCCATGAGGACCGCCCGGCGCGGGTCGAACACCGGCCGGTCGGCCTCCAGCCACCAGCCACGGAAGTGCTGCAACCAGGTCGTCCGCCCCGCGCGGGCCGGTGGCCGGGGGCGGGAGTCGAGCGCCCAGCCGGCCCGGATCTCGCGCCCGTCGCCGGTGCGCACGATCACCCCGGTCCCGTCGTCGCGGACCACGTGGGCGGGTGCCGCGATCCGCGTCGCGTCCAGCCGGCGCTCGGCCTCGGCAGCCCGGTCGTAGACCGGGCCGGAGCGGAGCATGGCGTACCGCAGGGGGGTCAGGTCCAGGACGCGACGCCGCGCGGGCGTGACCACCTCGACCTGGTGCCAGCTCGCGCTGAGCAGCGGGTCGAGGTCGCTGTCGGGGTGGCCCCAGAACGCCCAGGTGCGGTCCTGGCCGCGCCGACGAACCGGGTCGACGACGGCGATCCGCAGATCGCGGACGTCGTGCCGGTCGAGCGCGGCGAGCACCAACGAAGCAGCGCCCCCGCCCCCCACCAGCACAAGATCAACCTCGAGGTGGCTCACCCGCACCACGCTGCCACACCTCCCCGCCACGGCATCCCTCGCACCGCGATCTTGCAGTTGCTGCGGCGACATACAGGGCATGGCACACGTCTCGGCGACCGAAAGTGCAAGATCGGCGCAATCTTGTCGGCCCGCACCAGGACCCGCCTTCGGGTGGACACGTGACGGCAACGAAGGTTTCTCATTTTCACCTGATCGGGGTGCCAACCCACCTAGTGTTGGGCACACCGGTGCTAGTCACGGAGTTGGCCACCCGAACGACGTCCCACGCAGTCAGCGGACGAAAAGTGAGGGAAGACGCGTATGAAGGTCTCAACAGCACTCTGCTCGGCGGCGCTTGGCGTGGGTCTCGGCACGCTTCTGCTGCCGGGTGCCGCACTGGCCGACACCGTCGTGTCGCCGGCCACCACCCCGGTCGGAGGAACCGTCGTGCTCACCGCGACGACCTGCAACCCGAAGTCGGGTGACGTCATCTTCCGGGTCACCGGACCCAACCGCGACCAGAACGTCCGATCCACCACGGCCGCCGCGGGCGGCGGGCTCAGCGCCGAACTGTTCACCGCCGGGTTCACCCTGGGCACGTACACGGTGGCCGCGACCTGCGGCGACGGCAGCTCGGCGGGCAGCGCCACCTTCACCGTCACCCCGATCGGAGGTGCCCCGGCCGGCTCCGGCGGCGACAGCCGGAACGGACGCGACACGGGGGCGCTCGCCGCCGGGGGCACCCTGCTCGGCACGGCCGCTGCGGGCGCCGCGCTGCTGGTACGCCGACGCCGCCCGGTGTCGACCGTCGCCTGACCGGCGACCGCTCCATCCCTTGAGGACGGGTGCCCGTACCGGCGACACCGGCACGGGCACCCGACCATCGGCGTACGGAGGTGAACACGTGTGGTGGCGGCGGCGAACCCTGGTGGCGGTGGTCGCCCTGCTCGGCGTGTCCGGTCTCGGTCTGATCACCGTCGGCCTCACCGCCGACCCGGCACGGCCACCCGGGCCATCGGCTGACGCGCCGACCCGCACCCGGCCCGCGCCGGACCTGGCGCCGCTGCCCCGCGCCGCGCCCGTCCGGGTGCAGATACCCGCCATCGACGTACGCGCCGAGATCGTCCCCGTCGGCGCGGACACCGCCGGGGTGCTGGAGGTTCCCCCGCTGGACAAGCCCACCCTCGCCGGCTGGTACCGGCACGGGGTGAGCCCCGGCGAGACCGGCAACGCGGTCCTGGTGGGACACGTCGACTCCCCGGCCGGCCCGGCGGTCTTCTTCGACCTCGGACGCCTGCGCGCCGGCCAGGAGATCCGGGTCACCCGGGCCGACGCGCGGGTCGCCACGTTCACCGTGGACGGTGTCCACGCGTACCCCAAGGACCGCTTCCCCAGCGGCCTGGTCTACGGTCCGGCGAACGTCGCCGGGCTACGCCTGATCACCTGCGGCGGACGCTTCGACGACGCGACCGGCAACTACGTGGACAACATCGTCGTCTTCGCCACCCGCACCGCCTGAGGTGAGCCGACTGGAGAGGGGCAGCGGATCAACGGCGGGCCAGGAAGGCGCGGATCCGTTCGCGGGGACGTTCGGTCAGCTCCGGGCCGTGGGTGAACGCCGCGATGTCGTACTCCAGCTCCCCGAACACGTGGGCGGTCTGCCGCGTCATGCGGTAGTCGCTGCACAACAGCTTCGGGGCCCAGCGCACGCCGAGCACGTTGAACAGCGCGTCGCCGGTGATCAGCAGTCGGGTCGGCTCGTGCAGCAGCGACACGTGACCGGGCGAGTGCCCGGGGGTGTGCACCACCCGCAGGCCACCGCCGACGTCGAGCACGTCCCCGTCGGCGAGCGGTTGCGCCACCCGTACGGCCGGAAACTTACCGCCGGCCACCCGGGTGAAGAACCGGCCGCCGGTCACCGCCGGGTCGACGGGCGGGTTGTGGCCGCCCTCGGCGTACGGGACGTCGGCGGCGTGCGCGGCGACCGGCGCGCCGGTACGGCGGGACATCTCGGCCGCCCCGCCCGCGTGGTCGGGGTGCGCGTGGGTGAGCACGATGCGGGTGACGTCCGCCGGCGTCTTGCCCATCGCGGCCAGCCCGGCCACGATCCGGGCCGGGGCCTTGGCCAGCCCGCAGTCGACGAGCGTCACGCTGCCGTCGTCGTCCACGAAGGCGTACGAGTTGACGGCCGAGCGTCCCACGGTGGGGATGCGCCAGACGTTCGGGGCGAGCGACACCGCCGGGGAACGCGTCATGCCGGGGAGTCTAGGGACGGTCGTCAACCGTCACTACCCGTCGACGACCGGGCGGCCGCTCGCCGGGGCCGCCGGGTGGTGCGCAAGGATGACCTGATGGGCAAAGCGGGACGAGGCCGGCGGGCGAACGCGACGAGCGGCGGGCTCTGCCCGTGCGGCACCGGTCGGGCGTACGCCGACTGCTGCGCCCCGGTGCACGGCGGCACGACCGAGGCGTCGACCGCCGAGGCGTTGATGCGCTCCCGGTTCAGCGCCTTCGCGCGGGGCGACACCGCGTACCTGCTGCACAGTTGGCACTCGTCGACCCGGCCGGAGCGGCTGGAGCTGGACCCGACCCAACGGTGGACGCGGCTGGAGATCGTCGAGACCGAACGAGGCGGCCTGCTCGACGCCGCCGGCACCGTGACGTTCCACGCCCACTACCGGTCGGCCGGTCGACCGGGCACGCTGACCGAACGCAGCCGCTTCGTCCGCGAGGACGGCCGCTGGGTGTACGTCGACGGCGACCAGCTCTGACGACTGCGCGGACGGTCGATGGGGGCGTACGATGACGGTGGCGTAGTCCTACGCCGCACCTCCCTCCCGGCGCTCACGCCGCCGGCCAAGCGGAGGCAAAGGGGGCCCGGCGCCCTCGGGACGTGGTGCCACATGCCCCACTCCGGCGGGGTCGGCGGGAGCGTGAGTCCCGGTGACCGTGCCGTTGACCGGGAGCATGTGATGACCGAGCAGAAATCGTTCAAGACCCGGGTCCGCGCCCGGATGGCGAAGACCGGCGAGAGCTACACCACCGCCCGCCGGCACCTGATCGATCGGGCCGCCGCACCGGCCCCCTCTCCGGCGTCCGCCGCGGCACCGACCGAACGGGCTTCCGACGCACCTGCGTCGCCCGCCGCCACACAGACCGAGCGGATCGCCGACGATCTCCTTCGCGACCGGACCGGCCAGGGCTGGGCGGACTGGTTCGCCGTGCTCGACACCGCGTCCGCCGCCGAGCGGACCCACACCGAGATCGCCCGCCTGCTGGTAGCCGAGTACGAGGTGCCGGGATGGTGGGCGCAGACCATCACCGTCGGGTACGAGCAGGCCCGCGGCCTGCGTTCGCCAGGCCAACGGCGCGGCGGCGGCTTCGAGGCCAGCGCCAGCCGGACGGTGGCGGTGCCGGCGGCGCGGTTGTTCGAGGCTGTCGCCGACGAGACGGTACGCGCCCGTTGGCTACCCGACGTCGAGGTGCGCGTCCGCACCGCCACCGCGCCGCGCAGCTTCCGGGCCGACTGGGCCGGCGGACCCACCCGGATCGTCGTCGGCTTCGACGCGGTCGGCGAGTCGAAGACCCGGATCAACGTCGTGCACGAGAAATTGACCGGAGCCGAGCAGGCCGCCGAGTTCAAGGCGTACTGGCGCGAACGGCTCACCGCGTTGAAGGTGCTGCTCGAGTCGAACGGAGACGCCCGATGACCATCACGTTCGTCAACCTGCCGGTGCGCGACCTGAGCAGCGCCGCCGAGTTCTACCGGGCGCTCGGTTTCGGCACCGACCCGGCCGGGTCGGCCGGGGACAGCAGGACGCTCAGCGTCTCCGACGGCACCCGGCTCGTGCTGCACGCACGCGCGGCCTTCGAGGCGTACACCGGGGTCGCCGCAACGGACACGACGGCCAGCCGGGAGGTCATCGTGGGGTTGTCGGCGCAGAGCCGGGAGCAGGTCGACGACCTGGTCGACCGGGCGGTGGCCGCCGGGGGCGAGTCGCTGGGCCCGGGGTTCGCGAACGGCCCGATGTACATGCGCGGTTTCCGGGACCCGGACGGCCACCAGTGGTCGTTCCTGCACTTCGCGGATTGAGCGGACGCCTCGACGGCGGGAGCGCACCCACCCGCCGTCGGGCCGCGCCCTCAGCCCGGGCCGCGGGCGGCCGCCGCGGCGACACCACCACGCACGGCCGCGGCGCGCCGACGGCGGATCAGCAGCAGCGCCATGACGAGGTACGCCCCGCCGGCCACCGCGAACGCGACCGCGTTGCCGGCCACCGTGGCGACCAGCCCGTACCCGGCGTACGTCCCGATGATCAGCACGTCGGTGAGCATCCCGGCCAGCGAGGTGACGGTGGCCCGGCTGCCGCCGGTGATCCGGGCCTGTAGGCGCGCGTCGGCGAGCACGGTGGCCAGTTGCGCGGCGGCGAACGCCACCGCGAGCAGCACGAAACCGGCCGGATGCCGGACGAGTGCGCCCCCGGCCAGGGCTACCGCGACCAGCGCCAGCAGCGCGGCGTAGCCGCGACGGCCGAGCCGTTCGCCCACCGGGGCGAGCAGCCCACCCACGGTCACGCCGGCCCACAGCAGCAGGAGCAGCAGTGGCACCGCCCGCGCGCCGACGCCGGTGTCCAGGGCCAGCAGCGGCGTGTACTCGTCCAGCGCCCCCCAGTCGGCGGCCACCACGGCGACCAGCAGCACGGCGGCTCGCACCGGTGGCCGGGTGCGAACCTGCCGCACACCGGCCCGCAGTGTCTCTGACCAGGTCAGCTCGTCGTCGTGGTCGTGCTGATCGTCCTGGTCGTCCGGGCTGGACGGCGCGACAGGCGACGCGGCGTCGTCCGGCGACGCGGCGGACGGCGTGACGAGCGGTGGCGTGACGGGCGGCCGGCGGTGCTCGGGGAACCGGGTGGCGACGGTCGCGGCGAGCAGGCAGGCGAGTACGCTGCCCGCACCGACCGCCGGGTACCCACCCACGGCGAACACCGGGCCGGCGAGGACCCCGGTGACCACCACGCCGAGCACACCCGCCGTACGCGCGCGGCCGAGCACGCGGGCGTACCGGTCGCTGGCGTCGAGGCGGGCCAGCTCGGTCCAGACCAGCGCCTCCAGCGCGCCGGAGACCAACGCCCCACCCGCGCCCCAGAGCAGGAACCCGACCGCGAAGGCCGGGTATGACGGGAGCAGCACCCAGAGCGCGAAGCCGGCGGCGGTCACCAGTGGGGCGAGGCACAGCAGCAGCCGTCGGGACACCACGTCGGCCCACGCGCCGGACGGCACCTCGAACAGGATGCCGGCGGCCGACCAGAGAACGAACAGCGACGAGATCTGCCCCACCGACAGGCCGGTGTCGGCGAAGAGCACCACGTACAGCGGATAGAGCAGCACGAGGTCACTGAGGAACGCGTACCCGTAGAGGGTCGCCGAGAGGCGGCGCACCGCCGGGTCGGGCACGCGCGAGGCGAGATGGATCATGAGGCCTTCCCGTGGGAGTGGAGACGGACACCGGACGTGCGGTGCCCGTGGCGGCCCACGGATGCGGCCTACGGGGCGGGATCAATGTCGCCAGGTCATGTCGGCGATGCTAGACCGGCTGCGCCGATACCGGCCAGGCTTTTCGACGGCCGGGCCTCGCGACGGCCGGGCCTAATGCGGCGCGGGGCGGGATCCCGATCGATCCCGCCCCGCTGACCCGTCGCTCGGCCCGACCCGGCTCAGCGCCGCTCGGGGTCCACCGGCGGGATGACCGTCGTGGCCGCACTGTCGTCGCTGGTGCGCTGGCCGGGCACCGCGCCACCGCTGATCACCTGGGTCGTGTCGGCGTCCCGGTGGGGACCCACCACCTGCGTCGTGTCCGCGTCGGACGGCCGGGTGACCACCTGCGTCACCTCGGGGTCGGACTGGCGGGGGGTCACCTGCGTGACGTCCGCGTCGGACGGGCGGGTCACGACCTGCGTGGCGTCGGGGTCGGACTGGCGGGGGGTCACCTGCGTGGTGTCCGCATCCGACGAAAGGGTCGTCACCGACGTGTTACCCGACTCGAAGGGGTGGCCCACGGCCGACGTGCGGTCCGCGTCGGCGCGGGCGGCGGCCGACCGGGCCGCTTTGGCCTCAGCTCGGGCGGCTTCGGCTTCGGCCTCGGCGCGGGAGGCGCGGTAGGCACGGGCGTGGGTGGCGATCAGGTGCGACTCCTGCTCGGCGCGGGTCAGCCACGACTCCCAGCGGCTCTGCATCGGACGGATGAGGCCACCACCGACTCCGACCACGAGGATGCCGCCGACGGTGGCCAGCACGGCGATCAGCACCGGGGTGGTGACCGCGGTGGCCACGCCGATCTGGTTCAGCGCGGCGATGACGCCCAGGGCGAGGATGAACACCGAGGTGATACCGGCCAGCGCCCGACCGTACGACAGTCCACCGAGCGCGCCGCCGATGATGTCCTTGACGGCGTTGGCGATGGCGGCGGCGACCACGACGATGACGATCGCGACGAAGGCGCGGGGCAACCAGGCGACCACGGCGGTGATGAGGTCGGAGATCGGGTTGGGCCCCCAGATGCCGAAGGCGAGCTGGAGGGTGAGTAGCAGCACCGCGTAGTACACGAGCTTCGCGACGATGTCGCTGGCGTCGTACCGGGAGCGGTTGAGGGCCCGGCGGATGCCGCCGCGCTCGACGGCCCGGTCGAAGCCGACCCGTTCGAGGACCTTCTCCACGATCTTCAACACGGCCTTGGCGATGAGCCATCCGGCCACCAGGATCGCCACGAAGGCGACGGCCTTGGGCAGGAAGAGCATCACCGAGCGGAGGGCGTCACCCACCGCGTCGCTGACGTTGTCACTCATATGGTCATTCCTTATGGGGCAGCGGGATGTTCCGCCCCGACCTACCCCCACCAGCGGACACGGAAACGCGTCCGGCTCTGGCGCACGAGCAGTTCTGGCAATATTCTCCGTGATGCGTGCGGCCATTGGAGCTACTTTTCACCCCCCGCCGTCGGCCGCAGAGGGAGTTGTCATGCACGTCGAGCATTCCGAAGTGGACCGCCGGACACTGCTGCGCGCCGGTCTCGGCGCGGCCACGGTCGCCGTCGTCGGAAGCGAACTCGCCTTCTCGGGCGCGGCACAGGCCGCCCCCGGCACGGACCTGGACTGGATCATCAGCTGTGACGAGTGGGGTGCCCGCCCACCGGCGGACCCGCTGTCGGTCAGCGCCATCGCCACCAACAAGATCATCGTGCACCACATGGCGTTCCCGAACGTCACCGACTACTCCCGGGAGCAGGCGGTCAAGCTGGCCCACGACTGCCAGGACCTGCACATGGACGGCAACGGCTGGTCCGACACCGGCCAGCACTTCACGGTGAGCCGGGGCGGCTACGTGCTGGAGGGCCGCCGGGGCAGCCTGGACCGCCTCGAGGCCGGCGACCGGCAGATGACCGCGGCCCACTGCCCGGGTGAGAACGGTCGGGCCATCGGCATCGAGAACGAGGGCACCTACGTCACCGAGACCCCGCCGCAGGCGCTGACCGACTCGCTGGTCAAGCTCTGCGTGGCGATCTGCCGACAGTACGGCCTGCACGCGTACGACATCTTCGGCCACTGGGACTTCCGCACGACCGACTGCCCGGGCGCGGCCTTCTACCGGCAGTTCCCGGAGCTGCGGCGGCGCGTGCACGCCACCCTCGGCACCCCGCTCGGTGACGTGCCGGCCCGCCGCTGGCCCGACCTGTGGCGGTTCGTCAACTCGCCGTCGGTCCGGGTGGTGCAGCACCTGTTGGCCTTCCGCGGCTACGCCGTGACGGTCAGCGGCACGTTCGACGCCGCGACGGTGGCCGCCGTGCAGGACTGGCAGGCCCGCAACGGCATCGCCGTGGACGTGGACGCCACACTGACGACGCCCACCTGGGAGACCCTGGCGCCGGAGTTGGACCAGCACGCCGTCGGCGCGCCCGTCACGGCCGTCCAGGAGATCCTCGCGACCAAGGGGTACGCCGTCACCGCCACCGGGGCGTACGACCACGCCACCCGCCGGGCGGTGCAGGACGTACAGGCGCTGCACGGGCTGCCCCGCGACGGCAAGCTCAGCACGAGCACCTGGTGCGTGCTCGTCGGCGGCATGGTCCGCCAGTCGTTCAAACGCCACTGATGTGCGGCCCGGAGGCGGCCCGGGTCAGCCCGCGCCGCCTCCGGTTTGGCCGACCGTCCGTGCGGAAAGATTGCGGGCATGACCTGGGCCCGTCGAGCCGTACCCACCGTTGCCGCCGCTGTCGCGGCCCTCGCCGCGCGCGACCTGATCCAGCGCGACCACGCGCTGCTGCGCAACTTCCCGGTGCTGGGCCGCGCCCGGTACCTGCTGGAGGCGATCGGGCCGGAGTTGCGGCAGTACATCGTGGCGGGCAACAACGAGGAGCGCCCGTTCACCCGGGACCAGCGCCGCTGGGTGTACGCGTCCGCCAAGCAGGAGAACAATTACTTCGGCTTCGGTACGGACAACGACATCGAGTTCACGCCCGGGTACCCGATCATCAAGCACCGCACGTTCGGCCGGGCCGTGCCTCCGTCGTCGCCGACGGCCGGGCACGACGTCCGACTGCCGTGCGCGAAGGTGCTCGGCGCGGCCCGGGGTCGGGCACGCGCGTTCCGGCCGGGTTCGGTGGTCAACATCTCCGGGATGAGCTTCGGCTCGCTCTCCGGCAATGCCATCACCGCGTTGAACAAGGGCGCCGCCCTCGCCGGATGCCTGCAGAACACCGGCGAGGGAGGCCTGTCGCCGTACCACCGCAACGGCGGTGAGCTGGTCTTCCAGCTCGGTACGGCGTACTTCGGCTGCCGCGACGAACACGGCCGGTTCAGCCTCGACCGGCTCAAGGACCTCGTGGCCGGCGCTCCCGTGCGCGCCTTGGAGATCAAGCTGAGCCAGGGGGCGAAGCCGAGCCTCGGCGGCCTGCTCCCCGGAGCGAAGGTGTCCGCCGAGATCGCGGCGACCAGGGGCATCCCGGCCGGGCGGGACTGCGTGAGCCCTTCGCGGCATGCCGAGTTCTCCGACTGCGACAGCCTGCTGGACTGGGTGGAGCTGCTGGCCGCGGAGACGGGCCTGCCGGTGGGCATCAAGTCGGCGGTCGGCGACCTGGGCTTCTGGCAGGAGCTGGCCGGCCTGATGCGCGACACGGGCCGGGGCGTCGACTTCGTGACGGTCGACGGCGGCGAAGGCGGCACCGGCGCCGCGCCGCTGATCTTCACCGATTCGGTGTCGCTCCCCTTCCAACAGGGCTTCTCCCGGGTCTACAAGGTCTTCGCGGAGCACGACCTGCACGAGCGGGTGGTGTTCGTCGGCAGCGGCAAGCTCGGGCTGCCGGACAACGCCGTGGTGGCGTTCGCCCTCGGCTGCGACATGGTCAACGTGGGCCGGGAGGCGATGCTGTCGATCGGCTGCATCCAGGCGCAGAAGTGCCACACCGACACCTGTCCCACCGGTGTGGCGACACAGAACGCGTGGCTGGCCCGGGGCCTCGACCCGACGCTCAAGTCCGTCCGGGCGGCCAACTACCTGGCGACCCTGCGTCGCGACCTGACCAAGGTCGCCGAGGCCTGCGGCGTGGAACACCCCGGCCTGATCGGCACGGACGCCGTGGAGATCCTGGACGGCCGCACCGGCTCCACCCCACTGCACGAGGTGTACGGGTACCAGCCACACTGGGGCCTGCCCTCCCCCGCCGACCAGCAGGAGATCATCCGGCTGATGACCCCGGAGGCGCCCCAGGGCGGCAGCGCCCCGCCGTCACCCACCGCCGTCGGCTGATCCCGCCCACGACCCACCGCCCGCCGCCACGACCCACCGACGCGCGGCCCCACCGCCGCGCGGCCCCACCGCCGCGCGGCCCCACCGCCGCGCGGCCCCACCGCCCGCAGCCCGCAGCCCACCGCCACCGTCCAGGACCCACGGCCCGCCGCCAGCGCCACGGCCCACCCCCAAAGGGCCCACCGCCCCGCCGCCCGCCCGCACACAGCTCAAAGAGCTTGATGCCTGTGAGTCATCAAGATGACTCACAGGCATCAAGCTCTTCGTGGTGGGTCCGTCCCGAGCCCGCTGCGGTGCCGTCCGACGCCGCCCGGAGGAGCGGGTCCCCGCCCGGTCGTCCGCTGGCGTGCGAATAACTCGTGGAGCCACGCGCCCGACGTGCCTATGGTGTCGCGATGCTGATCAGACGCGAGACGTCCGCCGATGTCGACGCCATCCGTGCCGTGCACGCCGCGGCCTTCGCCGCCGCCGACCACGGCCCTGCCGACGAACCGGACCACGATCCGGGCCGCGATCCGGGCCGCGATCCGGGCCGCGATCCGGGCCGCGATCCGGACCACGAGACGGACCACGGGTCGGACCACGACCCCGGCGCCGAGACGGGCCACCGTTCGGAGCACGGGCCCCGCACCGACTCCGCCGAGAGCAGCGACGGCGGTCGCGACGGTCGCTTGCCGGTCGAGGCCACGCTGGTCGACGCGCTGCGTGCGGACGACGGGTGGCTGCCCGCGTACTCCCTGGTGGCGACCGATGCCGACGGCCTGGTGGTGGGTCATGTGGTGGCCACCCGCGCCCGCGTGGCGGGTGCGCCGGTGGCGTTGGGACTTGGGCCGCTCGGCGTGCTGCCCGGCTGGCAGCGGCGCGGCGTCGGCAGCGCCCTGATGCACGCGGTCCTCGGTGCCGCCGACGCCCGCGACGAACCGCTCGTGGTGTTGCTCGGGCATCCCGGGTACTACCCGCGTTTCGGGTTCCGGCCGGCGGTCGAACTGGGGGTCACCCCGCCGCAGCCGTGGGGCCCGCAGTACTTCATGGCCCGCCCGCTGACCGCGTGGCACGAGTCCATCCGGGGCGAGTTCCGCTACGCCCGCCCCTTCGACGACCTGTGACCCGATCCTGTCGGTCCATCGCGAGAGGATGGCGACATGACCGACCAGACCGGAAACGAGGAGACGGCCATGGCCCGTGAGGTGCAGATAACGTTCGACGCCGCCGACCCGGCCGCCCTGTCGGCGTTCTGGGCCGACACCCTCGGCTACGAGTTGCAGGGACCGCCGGGCGGCTTCGACTCGTGGGAGGCCGCGTTGGACGCGATGGGTGTGCCGCCGGAGCGCCGCAACGACGCGTCGGCGGTGGTCGACCCTGCCGGGGAGGGGCCACGTCTGTTCTTCCAGCGCGTGCCGGAGGGCAAGCAGGCGAAGAATCGCGTCCACCTCGACGTGCGGGCCGCGCCCGGGCTGACCGGCGACGACCGGATGGCGGCCCTGGAGGCGGAGGCCGACCGACTCGTCGCCCGGGGTGCCACGCGGCTCGCCCGACACGAGCCCGCTCCCCCGCTCGGCGCCGGCCACCTCGTGATGGCAGACCCGGAGGGCAACGAGTTCTGCCTCGACTGAGCGGGCGTTCTCCCAGCTCACTGCCGTTACGATCGGCCGCCATGCGAACATGTGTACGTGTCGTACGGCGCCCACATCCTGCACGCCGACCTGGACGCCTTCTACGCGTCGGTCGAGCAGCGTGACGACCCGCGCCTGCGCGGGCGGCCGGTGATCGTCGGCGGTGGCGTGGTGCTGGCCGCCAGCTACGAGGCGAAGGCGCGGGGTGTGCGCAGCGCCATGGGCGGTCAGCAGGCCCGACGGCTCTGCCCGGACGCCATCGTGGTGCCGCCCCGGATGTCGGCGTACACGCAGGCCAGCCGGCTCTGGGGGGTCGGTCCGGTCACCGCCGCGAAGCTGCGGGAACGCCGGATCCGTACCGTCGCGGACGTGGCCCGGCTCGGCGAGGCCGCGCTGGTGTCCCTGCTCGGAGCGGGCGCCGGCCGGCACCTGCACGCTCTCGCCCACAACCGCGATCCCCGGGCGGTGCAGGTGGGCCGTCGCCGGGGCTCGATGGGCGCGCAGCACGCGTTGGGGCGTACCCCCCATGCACCGGAGGAGTTGGACGCCATCCTGGCCAGCCTGGTCGACCGGGTCACCCGACGGATGCGGGCGGCCGGACGATCCGGACGCACCGTGGTGCTGCGGCTACGCTTCGGCGACTACACCCGCGTCACCCGCTCGCACACCGTACGCAAGGCGACCGCGGACACCACCGGGCTGCTCGCCGCCGCCCGGACGCTGCTGCGGGCCGCCCTGCCGGAGATCGAACGACGTGGTGTCACCCTGCTCGGCGTCTCGGTGGGCAACCTGGACGACAACCCGGTGCAGCCGGAGCTGCCGTTCCAGGCCGACACCGGGGCCGACCTGGACGCCGCCGTGGACGCGGTCCGCGACCGCTTCGGCTCGACGGCGCTGACCCGGGCGGTGCTGCTCGGCCGCGCTCCCGGGGTCGAGATGCCACTATTGCCGGACTAGAGCGTCCCGGTTGCTGCGACCGGAGACACATCACAGCAGGTCGGCGGTTTAGCCGACCGCACGCAGGTGAAGTCTTGAGGGGAAAGCCTGACGAGGGGGGCCCATGTCCGACGAGACCAGCAACCGACCGAGCCGTCGCGCCGAACGCCCGGACGACGTGACCGACCCGCTGCTCTGGCAGCTCGCGGTCGACGTGCTCGACGCCCACGAGGCCGACGACGAGGGTCGCTGCCGCAACCTCCAGTGTGCCGGCCAGTCCTGGCCGTGTGCGGCGCGTACGACCGCCGAGCAGTCGGTGCGACTGGCCCGCAGCACCCCCGACTCGGTCGAGATGACCATCGACGGTGGCGGGGCCGGCACCGGTTGGCCGGCCGAGGCGGCCGCGCCGGCGCAGCGCTGGGGCTGGAACAGCGACCCGATGGCCCGCCGCGAGGGGCGGACGGCCGCCTCGGCGGCGTGACCCGTCAGACGAGCACAGCGCCAGACGAACGAACGCTCGGCCGGTGACCCGGCCGAGCGTTCGTCTGTGCATCTGTCAGAGAGCGAGCCGCTGCCCCGGGAAGATCAGGCCCGGGTCCGCGCCAATCAGCTGACGGTTGCGCTCGTACAGGGCCTGCCAGCCGCCGCTGCGGGGGTGCCGCTCGGCGATCTCCGACAGGGTGTCCCCCGGCGCGACCACGTACGTGTCGCCGCTGGCTGCCGGGGTGGTCCGCTCATGACTGCGGGTAGCCGGCTGGTCGCCGTGCGACGACCGGTCCTTGCTGGAGGTGGACGTCGACTTGGAGCTCGACGTGGTCGACGACTTCCCGGTGGACTTCGTCGAGGAACCGCCCGACGACCCGCCCTTGCGGCCGCAGGTCGGCCATGCGCCGATGCCCTGCCCGTCGAGCACCTTCTCGGCGATCGCGATCTGCTCGCCACGGCTGGCCAGATCCGCGCGGGCGGCGTACTTCGTGCCGCCGTAGCCGGCCCAGGTGCCCTGGGAGAACTGCAACCCGCCGTAGTAGCCGTTCCCGGTGTTGATCTTCCAGTTGCCGCCGGACTCGCACTGGGCGATCGCGTCCCAGTTAACACCGGCCTGGGCCGGGGCAGCCGGGCCGAAGAGGGCGACGGCGCCGGTGACCGCGCCGACCGCCAGGGTGCCGACGGCGACGCGGCGGGTGGTGACCCGTCGATGACGGGGGGTGTACGCAGACGTCATGGATCGTTCCTCCACGCCGACGAGGTGAGCTGTCGGGTTCGGGCCGAGGAGCCCGGCCGCGCGTTGGCGGCTTCACCCCGAGGTGACATGCACCGAGGAACCTGGGTCCCCCGCTCCTGCCCGGGTTCTGTTTCCGACGACCGGGGGCAGGATTTGGCGTTGCCGGTCGCGGCGTCCACGGTGGCGGACCCGACCGACGGTAGGCACGGTCACGGACGGTCGCCCACCGCTTGTGAAGTTGTTCACCGGCTCACGCGGGGCGCTCCGACCAGCGGTTGCGGACGACGCCAACCTGTGCACCGACCATGATGGACCGTTTCCGATCAGGTCGGCCGCCACGGGTGGAATTGACGTTCGGGCAGGAAACCGTAGACAGCCGGTCGCGATGCTCTAGAGCGCATCGGGTCCATCCCGGACCCCGCACCCAGGAGGAACCCATGGCACTCCAGCAGAGTCGCACCGGCCGCCGCCGCGCCGCGGCCACCCTCGTCGCCGTACTGGCCGGCGTGGGCCTGACCCTGTCCACGCCGGCCGCCGCACAGGCGGCCAGCCCGTGCACCAGCCTGACCTTCTACCGGGTCGGCGGCTACCCGGGCGGGGCGGATATGCACGTGCCGACCGTCGGCTGGCAGACCGGGAACAAGAGCTGCTACCTCAGCTACGGCCACTCGAACTCGGCAGTGCTGGTGTTGCAGGAGGCGCTGAACAACTGCTACTCGCGGTCGCTCACCCTCGACGGCAACTACGGGTCGAAGACCCGCGAGGCCGTCCGGTACGCCCAGCACAAGATCAACGAAGACATCGTGTACGCGAACATCGCCGAGGACGGCGAGTACGGCCCGCAGACCCGCGCGTACATGGGCTTCGCGATCTTCGGGGTCAACGGCGGCCCGGTCATCCCCAACGTCTGCTACTACCCGGGCTGAACGCCAGCCACGGCGCCGGCCGGAGTCCCCGTGACTCCGGCCGGCGCCGCGGTGCCCCCACGGGTGCGGCTGCGCTGGTGAGCCCCGTCCAGCGCAGCCGACGGATCAGCAGACCCGGACCGCCTCGATCCGCTTGTTCCAGGTCCCCCCGATCGCGGCCGAGTCGTACGCCAGGTTCGCCCGGTAGCCGTAGGCGTGCTGGTAGCCGAGCAGGCCGGTGGCGTTGGCGTTGTCCCAGAAGGTGGAGACGGTGCCGGACGGCCGGTTGTTGATGATCGACTGAGTCTGGTTGCGGAAGTACGAGGGCAGCGTGACGTCCTTACACCAGTTGTACGGCCCGTCGAGCAGGAAGATGTCGCCGCTGAAGTTGGCCCCGGAGTACAGGCAGAGCAGACCCGACGGGCAGGCGTAGTTGGCTTGGGCCGGGCTCGGGGCGACGCCGAGTGTGGCGCCGACGGCGACCACGCCGAGCAGCGCCGACGTGAGCCTTCGCAGAGCAGTTCGCACGATGATGACCTCCGGTGTCGTCACGACCGGAACCGGCCGTGAGTCGAGTTGCTGACATCACGTTGATCGATGTCCTTGTGCCAACGATGATCTGCGCGGAAGGTCGACGAATTCCTGCCGGAACCTCAATCCGGCTGTCGCGGGGGTGCCGGTGGGGCGACCGGCGGTACAGCGGATGGCGGATCATGGAGATTCGGATCCTCGGGCCGGTCGAGGTCTGGGCGGACGGCCGTCCGGTCGAGGCCGGGGCGGCCCGCCAGCGCGCCGTCCTGGCCGCGCTGGCGGTCGACGTGGGCCGACCGGTGCACCTGGACGCTCTCGTGGACCGGGTCTGGGGCGACGCGTCGCCGCCGAGGGTTCGCCACAACCTGCACGTCTACCTCGCCCGGCTGCGCCGCGTGCTGGCCGATGCGGGCGCACCGGACGTGCTGGCGCGACGGTCGGGCGGCTACCTGCTGGACGTGCCACCGGAGACAGTGGACGGCCCGCACTTCGACGCGCTGCGGCAGCGTGCCGACGGGCTGCCCGATGGGAACCCGGAACGGGTGGAACTGCTACGCCGGGCGCTTGAGCTGTGGCGCGGCGAGCCGCTGGCCGGGCTGCCCGGCGAGTGGGCGGCCCGGGTCCGGCAGGACTGGCGCCGCCGGCACGTCGACACCACGGTGCAGTGGGCCCGTGGACTGTTGCGAGGGGGCGGGCCGGATGCGGCGATCGATCCGCTGACCCGGCTCGCCGAGGACCACCCGCTGGACGAACCGGTCGCCGCCGTGCTGCTGCACGCGCTGGCCGCGGCCGGTCGGGGCGCGCAGGCACTGACGTACTACGCCCAGCTGCGGGACCGGCTCGCCGACGCGCTCGGCGTGGACCCGGGCGTCGAGCTTCGCCAGCTGCACCAGGCCATCCTGCGCGGGGAGATCACCGTACCGAAGCCGGAGGTGTCCCCCGTCCCGGCCGTCGTGGGCATCGTCGCCCCGTCGCGGCCGGACCGCCCGATCCCCGCGCAGTTGCCGTCGGATGTCCGCGGCTTCGCCGGGCGACGTGTGGAGCTGGCCCGCCTGGACGCGTTGCGGGCGTCCGCCGAGGATCGGCCCGGGGCCGTCCCGCTGGCCGTGCTCTCCGGAGCGGGCGGGGTCGGCAAGACGGCCCTCGCCGTGCACTGGGCGCACCGGGTCGCCGGGCACTTCCCGGACGGGCAGCTCTACGCCAACCTGGAGGGCTACGGCCACAGCGGCGTCGTCCGAAGCGCCGAACAGGTCGTCCGGGGTTTCCTGGCCGCGCTCGGCGTGCCGCCGCGCGAGGTGCCGGCGGACGAGCAGGCGCAGACCGCGTTGTACCGCAGTCTGCTCGCCGGTCGGCGGGTGCTGGTGCTGCTCGACAACGCCCGGGACGCCGCGCAGGTACGGCCGCTGCTGCCGGGCACGGCGAGCTGCCTGGTGCTGGTGACCAGCCGGGACCGGCTCACCGGTCTGGTGGCCACCGAGGGCGCCGAAGCGGTCGTACTGGACCTGCTCAGCGCCGAGGACGCCCAGGCCCTGCTGTACGCGCGGATCGGGGCGCGGGCGAGGGCGGAGCTGGCCGCCGTCGACGAGCTGGTCCGACTCTGTGACCGGCTACCGCTGGCGCTGGTCGTGGTGGCGGCCCGGGCGGTGGTCCGGCCGCAGCTGCCGTTGGCCGAGTTGGGCGCGCAGCTCCGGGCCGGCGGTCGGCTGGACGGGCTCGACACGGGCGATCACGACAGCAGCGTGCGGGCGGCGCTGTCCTGGTCGTACCGGCTGCTGTCGGCGCCCACCGCGCGGCTGTTCCGGCTGGTCGGGGGCAGCACGGACGTGACGGTGAGTACGGCGGCCGGCGTCAGTCTCGTCGGTGCCGGCCGGCGGGCCGTCCAGGCGGCGTTCGCCGAGCTGGCGGACGCGCACCTGATGCTGGAGCGCGCCCCGGACCGGTACGCCATGCACGACCTGTTGCGGGCATTCGCGGCCGAGCTGTCCGCCGAACACGATCCGGCCGGCGACCGGGCCGAGGCGCGCGGCCGGCTCTTCGACCACTACCTGCACAGCGCGCACGCGGCGGCCGTGCTGCTGCATCCGCACTGGGATCCGATCACCCTCGCACCGGCCGTGGCGGGCGTACGGCCGGAGAAGTTCGGCGACCATGACGAGGCGGTGGCGTGGTTCACCCGCGAGCGCGACGTGCTGATCGCGCTCGTGGAACGGTGCGCCGCCAGCGGGGCCGACCGGCACGCCTGGCAGCTCGCCTGGAGCCTGACGAGTTTCCTGGACCGTCAGGGTGGCTGGCACGACCAGCTGGCGGTGCAGCGTACGGCGTTGGCGGCGGCGCGACGCGGCGGGGCGGTGGTCGGGCAGGCGCACGCCCACCGCAGCCTGGCGCGGGCGCAGGCCCGCCTGGGCCGGCTCGACGAGGCGCCCGGTCAGCTGGAGCGGGCGCTGGAGCTCTTCCGCGAGCTGGGCGACCTGGCCAACCAGGCGCACACCTGCCTCGACCTGGCCGAGGTGGCCGACCGGGAGGGCCGGCGTGCCGAGGTGGTCCAGCAGGCCGAGGCGGCGTTGGCGCTGTACCGCGAGGCGGGCCACCGCTACGGGCAGGCGATGGCGTTGAACGCGGTCGGCTGGTACCGGGCCCAACTCGGCGCGCACGACACCGCGGTCGAGGCGTGCCAGCAGGCGTTGGAGCTGCTGCGTGAGTTCGACGACCGGCAGGGCCAGGCGCCCACCTGGGACACCCTCGGCTACGCGCAGCACCGCGCCGGACGTCCCGCGGAGGCGGTCGTCGCCTACCGGCACGCGCTGGCGCTGTACCGGGAGTTCCAGGACCGCTACTACGAGGCCGACACGTTGGGGCATCTGGCCGAGGCGCAGGTCGACGCGGGCGAGCCGGCGGAAGCGGCGCGGAGTTGGCGGACCGCGCTGGGCATCCTGGAGGAGCTCGGCCACCCGGACGCCGCGGCGGTCCGCCGACGGCTGGCGGACGTCGACACACCCGGCCCGGCCGGCGGGGCCCGCTGAGCGGGCGGCCCGCCGGCCGGGAGGGTCGAGCGGTTACAGGGTGCGCGCCAGCCGGTCGGCCAGCGTACGGGTGAACTTGGCCGGGTCGGCCAGCTCGCCGCCCTCGGCGAGGACCGCCAGGCCGTACAGCAGCTCGGCGGTCTCGGTCAGGGCCGGACCGGAGTCGCCCTGCTCGTGGGCCTTGCGCAGCCCGGCGACCAGCGGGTGACCTGGATTGATCTCCAGGATCCGCTTGGTCGAGGGGACCTCGTGCCCCATCGCCCGGTACATCTTCTCCAGCGTCGGCGTGAGGTCGTGCGCGTCACCGACCACACAGGCCGGTGAGGTGGTCAGCCGCGACGACAGGCGGACCTCCCGGACGCTGTCGGCCAGGGTCGTGCCCAGCCAGTCGACAAGCGCGGCGAACTCCTGCCGCTGCTGCTCACGCTCGGCCTCGGCCTGCTGCTTCTCCTCGTCGGTGTCCAGGTCGACCTGACCCTTGGCGATCGAGCGCAACGGTCGGCCGTCGTACTCGCCGACGCGCTCGACCCACACCTCGTCGACCGGGTCGGTGAGCAGCAGCACCTCGTGCCCCTTGGCCCGGAACGCCTCCAGGTGCGGGGAGTTCTCGATGGTGGCCCGGGACTCGCCGGTGGCGTACCAGATGTCGCTCTGGCCGTCCTTCATCCGCGAGACGTAGCCGGCCAGGTCGGTGGGTTCCGCCGCGTCGTGGGTGGACGCGACCGACAGGATCTCCAGCAGGGTGTCGCGGTTGTCGGTGTCGTCGATCAGCCCTTCCTTGACCACCGCGCCGAACTCGGTCCAGAAGGTGCGGTAACGCTCGGCGTGGTTGGCCTTGAGGTCCTTGACGGTGGCGAGGATCTTCTTGACCAGGCGGCGGCGGACGATCTGGATCTGCCGGTCCTGCTGGAGGATCTCGCGGGAGATGTTCAGCGACAGGTCGTGGGCGTCGACGACGCCCTTGACGAAGCGCAGGTAGGTGGGGACCAGCGCCTCGCAGTCGTCCATGATGAACACGCGCTTGACGTAGAGCTGTACGCCGCGGCGGCCCTGCGGGGAGAACATGTCCAGCGGCGCGTGGCTGGGCAGGAAGAGCAGCGCCTCGTACTCGAAGGTGCCCTCGCCCTTCATGTGCACGACCTCGAGCGGGTCGGCCCAGTCGTGGCTGACGTGCTTGTAGAACTCGTTGTACTCGGCGGCGTCGACCTCGTCGCGGGGACGTGCCCAGAGCGCCTTCATCGAGTTGAGGGTCTGCACCTCGCTGGTGGGCGGCTCGCCCTCGGCACCCGAGCGCTCGACGGTCATCCGGATCGGCCACGCGATGAAGTCGGAGTAGCGCTTGACGATCTCGCGGATCGTCCACTCGGCGGTGTAGTCGTGCAGGTTGTCCTCGGTGTCGGCCGGCTTGAGGTGCAGGGTCACCGAGGTGCCCGCCGGTGCCTCCTCGACGGACTCGATCGAGTAGGTGCCCTCGCCGGTGGACTCCCAGCGGGTGCCGCCGGTCTCGCCGGCCTTGCGGGTCAGCAGGGTGACCCGGTCGGCGACCATGAACGCGGCGTAGAAGCCGACGCCGAACTGCCCGATCAGCTCCTGCGAGGCGCGGGCGTCGGCGGATTCGCGCAGCTGACGCAGCAGCTCGGCGGTGCCGGACTTGGCGATCGTGCCGATCAGCCGGACCACCTCGTCGCGGGTCATCCCGATGCCGTTGTCCCGGACGGTCAGCGTGCGGGCGTCCCGGTCGACCTCGATGGCGACGTGCAGGTCGTCGGTGTCGGCGACGAGATCCTTGTCGACGAGCGTCGCCAGCCGCAGCTTGTCCAGGGCGTCGGACGCGTTCGAGATCAGTTCCCGCAGGAAGACGTCCTTGTTCGAGTAGATCGAGTGGACGACCAGCTGCAGGAGCTGACGCGCCTCGGCCTGGAACTCCAACGTCTCGGCCTGGTTGCTCACACCGTCTCCCTTCTCGGCTCGTGGGGGTTCGCGCAAAGGATACGAGTCGTCACCGGTGGGGGTGTGTGCGCCTCCGGGTCGTATTCCCGATTCCCCTCCGCCCGTCGCGTGAGTTACCTGACTTTGCTTGACAGAAGTCAGCCGGATAGCGTTTCCGTCGACACGTCGCCACGACCCCTGGAGCAGTCCCATGAAGATCGCTGGAAGCACCGCCCTCGTCACCGGCGCCAACCGGGGCTTCGGCCGACACCTGGCCGCCGAGCTCGTCGCGCGTGGGGCGACGGTCTACGCCGGCGCGCGCAACCCGGACAGCGTCGACCTGCCCGGCGTGACGCCGGTCCGGCTGGACATCACCGACCCCGCCTCGGTGGCCGCCGCCGCGACGCTGGCCGGCGACGTGAACCTGCTGGTCAACAACGCCGGCATCGACAGCCGGGTGGACCTGCTGGAGGGTGATCTCGACCTGATCCGGCTGGAACTGGAGACCCACTACGTCGGCAACCTGTCGATGATCCGGTCCTTCGCGCCGGTCATCGCCGGCAACGGCGGCGGAACCATCCTCAACGTGCTCTCCGTGCTGTCCTGGGTGAATTTCCCCCTGCACGGCGCGTACGGCGCGGCGAAGTCGGCCGAGTGGGCGATGACCAACGCGCTGCGCCTCCAGCTCGCCGAGCGGGGCGTCCGGGTCGCCGGCCTGCACGTCGGCTACATGGACACCGACATGGCCGCGCAGGTCACCGGCCCGAAGTCCGACCCGGCGGAGATCGCCCGGATCGGCGTCGACGGCATCGAGGCCGACGCGTACGAGATCGTCACCGACGACATCAGCCGGAAGGTGCAGGCCGGGTTCGCGGGCGGCGTCGCCGCGCTCTACCCGCAGCTTCCCTGACCGCTCCCCCACCGCCGAACGCGACGGGCCGCCGCCGGAAACACCGGCGGCGGCCCCTGATCGGGTACGGTGTCAGCTGGCCTGCAACGTCACGTCGTCGATCACGAAGCTGGTCTGCAACGACGAGTCCTCGGTGCCGGTGAACTTCAGGGTCACCGTCTGCCCGGCGAACCCGGCCACGTTGAACGTGCGCTGGGTGTAGCCCGAGGCGGCGTTCAGGTTCGAGTACGTCGCCAGGGTGGTCGAGCCCACCTGCACGGTGAGCTTGTCGTACGCCGTGGAGCTGGTCGTCTCGGCGGTGTCGATGTGCAGCCAGAACGACAGCGTGTAGCTGGCGCAACCGGCCGGCACGGTCACCGACTGGGACAGGGTGTCGGTGTGGGTGCTGCCGTACCCGTCGAGCCACGCCTTGTACGACCCGGTCCGGGCCGGCTGTCCGCTGGAGTTGGTGATCACGCCGGAGGAGGCGGTCCACGGCGTAGTGCCGCTCTCGAAGCCGCCGTTGCCGACCACCTGCCCGCCGGCACAGCCCCCGGTACCGGTCACCGTCAGGGTGAGGCTGGCGGTCCGGGTGACCGAACCGGTGCCGGTCACCGTGACGGTGACGGTGCCGGTGGCGGCGCTGGACGAGGCGGTCAGCGTCACCGTGGCCGACCCGCCGGAGGTCACCGACGACGGGCTGAACGCCACGCTCACCCCGCTGGGCGCCCCGGACGCGCTGAGGCTGACCGTCTGCGCTGAGCCGGAGGTGGTCGCGGTGCTGACCGTGGCGCTGGCGCTGGCGCCGCGGGCCACGGTGATCGCGGTGGGGCTGACCGCGAGCGAGAAGTCGTTGGTCGGGGTGCCACCGCCCACGGCGAGCTGCCACAGCGCGTACGCGACGCCGTCCGCGGCCCGGTTCAGCACGGTGGCGCTGACGTTGGCGGTGGTGTCGCAGGACCGGTGGTAGCACGGGTCGTACGCCGCGTTGGCGGTGCCGCCCCACTTGGCCGCCTGGCTGCTGGTCTTGCGGGCGCTCGCGCCCGCCGCGTACCCGGAGGTGGGGATGCCGGCCTGCTGGAAGTAGTAGTCGTCGGAGCGGCCCTGACCCTCGACGTTCTCCTCCGGTTGCAGCCCCAGCGAGTCCCAGTACGCCTTCAGCGGCGCCGCCGTGGTGGAGCTGACCCGGTTGATGAAGTAGCCGCCGTTGGTGGAGCCGACCATGTCGAAGTTGTAGTAGCCCTTGATGTAGCCACGCTGGGTGGAGTTGAGCGAGTTGACGTAGAAGCGGGAGCCGTTGAGCCCCTGCTCCTCGTCGGTCCACCAGGCGAACCGGACCTTCTTCGTCATGGTCGGGTTCTGCGCGGCGAGGACCAGGGCGTTCTCCAACAGGGTGGCCGAGCCGGAGCCGTTGTCGTTGATGCCCGGACCGGCCGAGACGCCGTCCAGGTGGGCGCCGAACATGACCACCTGGTCGGTCGGACCGCCGGGCCACTCGGCGATCAGGTTGTTCGAGGGGTACGTGCAGCTGGAGCAGTACTGCTCGGTGACCGTGTAGCCGGCCGCCTGGAGCTTGCCCTTGACGTAGCTGAGCGAGGCGGTGTAGCCGGCCGATCCGGCCCGCCGGTTACCGCCGTTGCTGCTGGCGATGGAGTTGAACTGGGTCAGGTGCGCCTGGACGTTGCTGACGGAGATGTCCGGCGCCGCCAGGACGGCGGCGGACGCGGCGATCGGCCGGGCCGCTGTCGTCGCGGCGGACGGTGACGCGGTCGCCGGCTGGGCGGCCAGCGTCACCGTCATCCCGGTGAACACGGCGAGCGCGATTCCCGCGCTCAGCGTTCTGCCTCTCATGGGGGCTCCTCGGGGGTTGGAGAGATAACCGAGACACTTACAGAGATCTATGTCTGTGACATCGGTCGTTCGTCCCGAACCCCCGCCCGTTAGACGGTGGGTACCGGCGTCAGCACAGGTGAGTAGAGGTGCCAGGATGGGTAGGTAACGCCAGCAGGGGTCGTCGGGCCCGGAACGGGGGGCTAGCGATGAGGCCGGGTCGAGCGTGACACGACCCCGCACCGACCTGTTCGACAACGGCGGGGCCACCGGGCGGCTGATGGCGGAGCTGGACTGGGCCGACACACCGCTCGGCGCGGTGACCGACTGGCCACAGAGCCTGCGCTCCGCCGTACGGGTGGTGCTCTCCTCCCGCTACCCGATGCTGCTGCTCTGGGGCGACCGGTTCTCGCAGCTCTACAACGACGCGTACTCGGCGCTGATCGGCGACAAGCACCCCGGTGCGCTGGGCGACGACGTGCGGGTGACCCTGGCCGAGGGCTGGGACGTCCTCGCCCCCCTGATCGAGCAGGCCATGGCGACCGGGGTGGCCAGTTGGGTACCCGCCCTCCAGCTTCTGCTGGAGCGCGCCGGCTACCGCGAGGAGGCCTACTTCAGCGTCTCGCACGCCCCGGCCCGCGACGACGACGGCCGCACGGTCGGCGTACTGACGGTGTGCAGCGAGGTCACCGAACAGGTCGTCGGCGAACGGCGACTGCGGCTGCTGCGGGACCTGTCGCTGCGCGGCGACGGACGCACCGTCGACGTGGACGCGACCTGCGCGCGGCTGATCGACGCGATCGGCGGCCACTCGCTGGACGTGCCGTTCGCCGCGATCTACCTGCGCGACGGCGCGACCCTGCGGCGGATCGCCAGCGCGGGCGGCGACCCGGGCCAGACCACCGTCGCCGGGGCGCTGCCGGCCGTCGTCGACCTGGCCGACCCGGCCCCGACGGCCCGCGCGTGGGCGCTACCGGACGCGGCGTCGGGTCGACCCACCGACGTGACCGGCCTCGACGAGCGGCTGTCGCTGCCCGCCGGCCCGTGGGGTGACCCCGCCCGCGCCGCGCTGGCCCTGCCGTTGCCCTCGGTCGCCGAGGACCAGCCGCTCGGCGTCCTGCTGGTCGGCGTCAGCCCCAGCCGGGCGTTGGACGAGGCGTACCGCTCCTTCTACCAACTGCTGACGCAGCAGGTCTCGGCGGCGGTGCGCAACGCCCAGGAGTACGAGCGCGAGCGCCGCCGGGCCGAGACCCTGGCCGAGCTGGACCGGGTGAAGACCGCCTTCTTCACCAACGTCAGCCACGAGTTCCGTACGCCATTGACCCTGATGCTCGGACCGCTCGCCGACGCCCTCGCCGACACCGCCGCGCCGCTGGCGTCCCCGCAGCGGGAGCGGGTCGAGACTGCCTGGCGCAGCGCGACCCGCCTGTTGACGCTTGTCAACAGCCTGCTCACCTTCTCCAGCCTGGAGGCCGGCCGGGCTCGCAGCGACGCCCACGAGGTCGACCTGCCCGCGCTCACCGCCGAGCTGACCAGCGTCTTCCGGGCCGCCGTCGAGCGGGCCGGGCTGACCCTGGAGGTCGGCTGCCCGGCGCTGGCCCTCCCGGTCACCGTCGACCCGGTCAACTGGGAACGCATCGTCACCAACCTGCTGTCGAACGCCCTGAAGTACACGTTCATCGGTGGCATCCGTGTCGCCGTGGACGCCGACCACGACGAGGTACGCCTGACCGTCGCCGACACCGGCATCGGGATCGCAGAGGCGGACCTGCCGAAGCTCTTCGAGCGCTTCCACCGGGTGCAGGGCGCACGCTCGCGCAGCCACGAGGGCACCGGGATCGGCCTGGCCCTGGTGAACGAACTGGCCCGGCTGGAGGGCGGCGAGGTCCGGGTGGCGAGCCGGGTGGGCGTCGGCACCACCTTCACCGTGGCCCTGCCCTGGTCGGCGGCACGGCGCACGGCGACGACCGGTCCGTCCCCCGAGGGGCTGGGCGATTCGGCACGCGCCGCCGTCCAGGAGGCGGCGGGCTGGTTGACCGACCCGGGCGAGGGCGTCGCCGAGCCCGCCCCGGCGCCCGGCCCGGCCGCCGACGAGCTGGCCGGGGCACGGATCCTGCTGGCCGACGACAACAGCGACATGCGCGCGTACCTGAGCCGGCTGCTCGCCGCGCAGGGCTGGCGGGTGCGGTCGGTCACCGACGGCCGCCAGGCCCTCGACGCGATCCACCGGGAGCCGCCGGACCTGGTGCTCACCGACGTGATGATGCCCGGGCTGGACGGCTTCGACCTGGTCCGCCGTTTGCGCGCCGACCCCGCGACCCGGTCGCTTCCGGTGCTCGTGCTCTCCGCGCGGGCGGGCGAGGAGGCCAGCGTCGCCGGTCTGAGCCTGGGGGCCGACGACTACCTGGTGAAGCCGTTCGCCGCCGCCGAGCTGATCGCCCGGATCCGGACCGCCATCCGCCGCGCGCGCACCGAGGTCCCCGGCGACGACGGGCCCGCCCCTGCCCGGCCCACGGCGATCGAGGTCCAGCCCGGTCCGAGCGTGCCTCTCGTGGATCGCGTCGCCGAGCCCGTGACCGGCGATCCGGCCGGCACGTCGGCGGCCGACACGTCCGATGACGCCAGGCTCGGCGAACGGCTGGACGAGCAGTGGACGTACCCGTCGGTGCCCACCTCGGCGGCCGCCATGCGCAAGGACGTCCGGGTGGCGTTGGACGACCTGGACGTCGACGGGGAGGTGGCGGAGGATCTGCTGCTCGCCGCCTCCGAGGCGATGAACAACGCCGTCGAGCACGCGCAACGACCCAGCCGCCCCGAGGTGCGGGTCCGGCTCCAGGTGGGCGACGCGCTGGTCCGGATCTCGGTACGCGACTTCGGCACCTGGCGGGACCGTCGACCGGCCATGGACCGGGGGCGCGGCGCGCTGCTGATGAACGCCTACGGCGACGTACGACTCGTCTCCACCGGCGAGGGAACGACCGTGACCATCGAACGCCGACTGAGCTGAAACCGGGCGACCGGTTCGGCGTGTGTCACCACGCAACTAAGGCGGGTATAAATCTTCCGGCGCTGACCTGGGAAGACTGTCCAATCAGTCCATATGAGGACTGGATATGGGGCCTGAGCTGGGGAAACATAGATCATCAGACTAGCGGCTAGACCCAGAAGCGGCTAGGGTGAGACACGCGAGCGATGCTCGCCGGTCCCACGCAGAAAACCGGATGGCACCCGGGGGCCGGAGGCACTTTTGGCCCCATCCCGCGCGCCGGTTAGCCAGCCGGAGGCACGCGCAACACTCCAAGATCCTGGAGCGTTGTCGTGTCCACTGAGACCGCAGCCAAGCGCGCCGCGCGCACCCTCACCCAGCGCACCACGCCGGAATGGCGCAAGGAGCGCGCCCGCAAGGCCCACCTGGCGTCCTGCGTGGCCGCCGTGGTGGAGCAGGCCCCGGAGCTGACCTGAGCAGGCCGCAAAGCTGCGCGCCATCTTCGCTACCGCCGCCGGCTCCGCCGGCCAGCGGACCGCTGCCCTCCCTGGCCGCCATAGCTGAGCCAGCAGGAAGGAGCCCCCGCCGTAGCGGGGGCTCCTCGGTGTCAGACCTGGTTACCCCTGGTTGCCCCACGGGGCAACGGAATCCCCAGACCATGGGGCATCTTCGCCTGGTTGCCCCGGTTGCCCCCGGAGATAAGGCCAACGGACCCGGAGGAAGGATCTACAGGAAGTGGTGGTGTTGCAGGATGAAGTTGTGGGTGAAGCCGGGGCCGGAGATGAACTCCGGCCCCGGCTCCGTGCTAGCTGCGGCGCCGGGCGGGCCGCTTGCGGAGCACCACCGCGATGGCACTGATGGCCGCCAGGGCAACCCCGCCGATCGTGGTGATGGCCACCTGGGCAATGCCGCCCAAGTCCGGCCCGCTGAGCTGGACGATGTAAACCAGCGCGCCGATGGACAGCGCCGCGATCAGCACAAGCGCGCCGATCAGGACGTGTTCCACGCCGCCGCCGGTCTCCCCGGTCTGGCGCTGCCGGGACCCTCTCGTTACCGTGGTCACCTGGTGTCGTTCTCCTTCATGTAAGTCCCTGCCAGGACGTGGTGGATGCGACCGTTCAAGGCGGCCCCTGGGTTGCAGCCCAGGGGACCCGCCGCCTTGACCTGGGGCCCAGGCTGGTTGCTTTCGCAGGACTGTATATGTGCGACAGGACAATTCGGGACTGTGCGGCTCGTGCACTGTGGGCCCACGGACCTGCCCACAGCCATCCACAACCCCAGGCTGCCCAACTTGCTCAGTCCGGCTGTTCTCGGAGGACTGTATCGGCGGTAAATCGGCGGCTCCACCGTCCGCGCCGACCGTCGTTCCGCCTGGGCCGCCTCGATCGGTGCAGTTGGGCACCCGCCACAAGACATCCACCCTGCTCAACGGCGTGCGTTCTGGCTGCTCAGGCCGCTTGAAGTGCTTGCCGAGGATGTCGCGGTAGCTGGCGGACCCGCCTTCCCGGCGACCGGAACCGTGCCTCAGATCCACCGCTTCCGTGAGGGTGCCGAAGGTTGGTTTTTGTCGGAGACCTCCTTCTGCGCATACGCGTACGCGTTGTGTAGGCCGGGCCGCGCGAGTCCTCACAGAAGAGGTTGAACACGCTGGTCGGGCAGGAAGGCCACCCTGTGGCCCCGCCCGAAGACCTTCTTTTTCAGGTTCAGGTAGGTGCTCCGGTACGGGGCGACCCGCGACCAGGCGGCATCCATGCGGAGACGTCGTCGCCGTGCAGTGGCGCTACGCCCGAAGTTGCTGCCGGTCTGCACGGAGGGCAGCACTGACTCTCCCCGGCGGTCGTGTTGCGCGCCACATCGGTTCTTCAGTACCTGCCCGTTGTTCGCCAACGGTCTGCACAAAGTGCGTCTTGCCGGTGCCGTAGTCACCGACGATGACCACCCCCAGCCCGGCCGCACATAAGAGTCTCCAGCGCATCCCCGCCCAGGAGGCGGACACACTCCGCCGCCAGTCGGAAGCGCGCTTCAACGGCTGGATGCGCCGGGCCGATGTCCTCCTGTCGGCGGAGGACCTGTCCATCCAGGACACGGTGAAGGTCCTGGGTCTTCTCCTGTCCCTGGAGCGGGAGAGGGTCCAGCTTTACGGCCTCCGACTCCCCTCCGCCGTGGTGGTCCAGCATGAGCTGGGTCCTGGGACCCAGGACCTGATGGGTCCGGGTAGACCGGGGGTCCAGCGATGAGCCCTCTGAAGCTGGGACCTGGGTCCGGGGCCTCCCGCCTCCTGGGTCCGGGCCACGCCTAGGACCGCTGTAGGACCCGCCGGGTCCCGCTGGGTCCCGCTGGGTCCCTCCCGGGTCCAGGAGGTCCCCGGTGAGCGCGCGGCGGTCCTCCGTCTGGTCGAAGATGCCGCCGCCCGACTGGCTGAAGACCCACGGGGTCCTCAGGTCCTTTCCCGGGTCCGCCCGGTGACCGACCGGCAGGCCCGCTGTCCGGAGTGCGTCCAAGGGGCCGCCCTGGCCGCCATGGCCCGCCTCCGTGGAGAGGATGAGGCCTGGTGACCCGCAACGAAGAGGCCGCGAAGGCTGCCGCCGGCTGATGCTGACCGGCGGCCAGGAGGAGCCCACCCAGGAGCCGGAGGGCTTCGGCGCTGGCACCACTCAGGAGACCGGCCAGGAGGGGGCGGCATCCCTCCGCTCAATGAGGCACTGAGGGCCCTTGGTAACGATCTGTTCCCAACGCCCAGCGCACGCCGTCGGGCCATGCTCGGACTGAAGGAGAGCAACTGATGATCAAGGATGGGCGGGTCCGATACTCCCCGGAGCTGGGCGTCTGGACTGTGAACATGAGGGGATGACCGCCGTGTCCCCCGCTCAGGCGGAGAAAATCCTGGGCTGGTCCCTGTTCCAGGCCAGGGAGACAGGAAGCGGCCTGGAGGGTTGCACGTGGGACCCCGGGGACCAGTACTGGGACGGCCCTGAGCGCAGGGTCCCCACGTCGCCGCACGCCCACCCCGTGGCCCAGACCCGGGGCGCGGACATCCGGCTCATGGTCATTGGCACGGCGGGCAAGTGGCGGTGGCCCCCGGGACCGGCCAGGAGCACCAGGGCCGGACGTGTCCGCTCCGCAACGTGGACGGTAAGCACCGGGCGAAGGAGCTGGTGGAGCGCGGCGGCCTCACAGAGTTGTGGAATCTCACCGCGGCCTTCCCCGCCGGAGCCGGCCCGCTTCAGCCGCTGGCGGACGGTGAGAAGGCCCCGGAGGTCTGGGAGCCGGAGCCGGTCCGCTTCAGCGCGGCGGGCCTGCACGTCAGCGTCCCCGGTCGCCACGTTCACCCCGCCGTCCAGTCCGCCCTGGCCGCATACCGGGACCTGTCGCTAAAAGCGGTGGAGCTGGACCGGGAGGCCAGGGAGTCCCAGGACCGGGCCGCCAACGTTCCGCGTGATCTCCGCCGGGAAGCCGCTCAGGCCGCCATCTCTGGCCGCGCCACGGACGCCGCGAAGGCCGCCCAGTCCATCCGAGACCTGGAGCTTGAGGCGGAGGCCGCGAAGGCGGTACCCCAGGGCACGGAGGACTCCCTGGAGGCGACCCAGGCCGCGCTGATCCAGGCGGTGACCGCCAACCGGGCGGAGTGGCTGGCGTACCTGGGCGGCCAGGGGCGGGCCGCGCTGGGCCGGCTGGACGCCGCCCTGGCCGCACTGGACGCCGCACTGAGTGATCTGGTGGCCTTGGACACGATGCGGGCCAACGTGGAGCAGCCCTTCCACGCCCGACAGGTTCTTCGCCCAGGGCTCCACGCTCTCCGGTCAGGTGAACGCCTCGCGGGCCGCCACGCGGGCGGTCCGGGAAAAGGTGGCGGAGACGCTGGCTCCGCTGTCCCGCTACGCCACGGAGCCGGTGGCGAAGGCGGCCAGGAGGGTGAAGGCCGCCGCCTGAGCCCTGTACGGACTACGGCCCGCCCTCTGGTCTACAGGGTGGGCCGTTCCGCGTCGTCCACCCGACACTCCTCATGCGGCCCGCTCCTGGCCGGACAGGATCGCGTAACGGTCGCACTACGGAGGGACAGACATGCCGAAGGACTACACCAAGCTTGCTTCGGACTACCTAGACGCGGCAGTCCGGATGACTGAGAAGATCCGGGATCCCGATGCGGACTACTACCTCCGGTACGGGCAGGCTCTCGCCAACCTGGCCGTGGCATGGGAGCTGAGGAAGCTTCGGGAGGCCATCGGTGGGATCGAAGACGCGCTGGAGGACCAGGACGGGCACGGAGTCGGGACCCACGTAAGGCACGCGGCCGAGTACCTGGAGAAGATCGCCAAGCAGTGACCCCGTACGGACTACGGCCCGGACCAGGCGGTCCGGGCCGTTCCGTGTCTGCTTTCCTGGCCGCTCAGCTCTCCGGCGGCGGTGGTTCGTCCGCTCCCCTGGCTTTCCACGGCTGGTGATCGCTGATCCAGCGCTCCACGTCCTCCACCAGCCAGACGGTCCCGCCGGCTAGGTGATCGAAGGGCTCCGGGAAGTCGGGTCGGGTGGTGAGCTGGACTACGCGGACGCGCGAGACGCCCAGGCGCTCCTGAAGCTCCGCGCTCCCGTACAACCGCCGCTGCCAGGCCATCTCCTGAGCATCACCACGACACCCCCTTCCGAATGTGAAAGCCCCCGTTAGGTCACCTGTAAGCGCTGCTCAGTGCAGTCTTTAATACATAGACAGGCCACTTACATACTTGACAGGGGCAGCGGTATCGGGTCCCCTGGACGGGCAACACACCGGGTAGCGGTCCGGGTACGTGAGCGGGGCTCCGTGCCCGGACCTGCCATTTCAGGAGGTGGAGCCGTGCCGATGGACGAAGGCCCCGTGACCCCCGCGCTGGTCCTCTGGACCGCCAAACGGGTGATCACCCAGCACGCAGAGACGGCCAACCCTTACCGCGCCACCGGGACGTGCGCCCAGTGCTGGGACGCTGGTTGCGACATGCTGAGTTGGGCCATTGGTGTGGTGAAGGCCCACCGCCTGGCCGCCACCCCCAGACCGTGATGGAGCGGGAGGTCCCCCGGGAGGTCTGGGTTCCCCGGCTGGCCGCGTGGACCGTCGCTGAGCACCAGGAGGCCCGCTGTCCCCGGTGTCGGCCGAGCGGGTGCCGGTCGCTGGACTGGGCCCGGGACCGCCTGGAGCGGTACGCGACACCTACGCCCGGCCAGTCCTGATTACGGCTTGGAGCGTTGACAGACCTCACTGCGCGCCGGGAAAACTCACCCCTTGCCGGGCGTGAGCTTGAACGCCAACATGACCCGGCGTAGGACCACCTCTAGCTCTCTCCGGTCCTCAGCGGAAAGCTGGGAGGTGGTCTCCGTCAGCATCCGGTTGAGCTGGCTGGCGAGAGGATGCATCGGCGAGGGTGCCGCAGGTAAGGGCTTCCCGGAGTCAGGGAGCAGGCCCACCACCACGTAGAGCGCGGCTAGTGCCCTGACCACTAACGTTCACCGGCTGGGGACCGGTGGCTCGCTTGGGCTCGAGTAGCCTCGGCGCGTGGAGGATCGCGAACAGTACCTGCAATATCAGCAGGACCGAACCGTGCTTGCGGCGATCGGTGCTCGTCTCGATCCCGAAGTCAGTCGGCTCAGTGTGCGGTTGCCTCGGTCGCTGGCCGAGTCAGCCGTCGCCGCCTGGAATCGCGAAGAGCTGGGCGGGATCGGCGAGGAGAGCCGCGAAGAGTACGAACTGCGTGACGATGCCGCCGAACTGGCCTTGATCGGTCTGGCGATCGGTGAGCGCGGCGTACGCGATGGTGAGGACGTCGTCGTCGACCTGGATGTCGTCCAGGTCGCGGCCGCGTTGCGGGCCGCGCGATAGGTCAGGCCGCGGCAGCGAGGGGTCGTCCACCCCAGCGAATGCCCTTCTCACTCCGGATGCGGGCACGTTCACGCCGTTTCGCGGCCAGGACGTCGGGGTGGCGGGCGATGGCGTGCGCCACCGCAGGCAGGCCTGCAACCGTCGGGGCAGCGCCGGGTGGTTGGGGTGGTTCGAGCCGGCGATGACGAAGGTACGCAGCGGCCCGAACTGGGCCTCGATCGGGTTGGCCCAAGAGGCGTAGGTCGGGGTGAAGCACAGTTCGACCTTGTTCCGGGCCGCCCATGCTCGGATCTTGCGGCCTTTATGGGCGGACAGGTTGTCCAGGATGACGTAGATCGGCGCCCCGTCCGGGCGCGCAGCGCGGATCGACTTGAGCGCGGCGAGGCTATTCGCGGCGCTCTTACGCCGTCAGGAGGAGGCGGACTACCGTACGGCGCGCGTCGGGGCTCAAGGCATCCCACGCCTTCTCCACGTCAGCCGCGCTCACCAGCTCGTGTCACCGCTGTCCCGGGATTAGAGCCGGCGACCCGCGCCGTCGCGGGCGACGATGCCGTCCAACCGCTCCCCCGGCGCGAGGGTGGCCGGATCGAACCAGAAGATCACGACCTGCTTGTCGAGACTCCAGCGCGCCAGCGTGGCGTCGACCTGCCGACCGTCGACCGTGCCGGTGATCCGGGCCGCCGGGCCGACGAAGTAGCCGAAGGTGGGCACCGGGAAGACCGACTCGCTCTCGTCGTACCCGATCTGGTGGAAGCCGGGGCTACGGTCGGCGCCGTCGATGTCGTTGACCAGGATGTCCGTGCGCACCGTTCCGTCCGCGGCACGGCGACCGGCGGCCAACCCGATGGTCACCTTGGGCGCACCCGGGACCGTCACCGCGACCACGAAGTAGACCCGCCGGTCGGTGCCGCTCCCTGTTCCGGAGTCGATCACCTGACCCAGGGGCTTCGGATCCGGAACGCCACGAGCCTTCGTGGGCGGTGGCGTCGACTCGTCCGACATCACCGCCGTCGTCGGCGCGACACCGGCCGGGGGCGAGGCCACGGTGACCGGAGACGCGGGCTCGGCCGGCGCGGGATCGCGCGACCCGCTCGGGTCCACCGTCACCGCGGTGACGGCGACCAGCCCGGCCGCGAGCGTCGCCGCCGCGGCCCCGGTCACCCGCCGACGGGTCCGCAGCCGCCGGCCGTCCCGCATCACCCGGGCCAGGTCGATCACTGCGTCGGGGCGTTCGGTCGCCCGCATGGCGTCCCGGAGCCGATCCAGCTCGCTCATCGGCGCGCCCCCTCGTCGGTGGTACGCGGCGCGGCGGTGCGCAACTTCTCCAGAGCCCGTGAGCTTGTGCTCTTGACGGTGCCCACGGAAACGGCGAGTTCTCGGGCCACCTGCGCCTCCGGCAGGTCGAAGTAGTAACGCAGCACGACGATGGCCCGCTCCCGAGGGCTCAGCGCGCCGAGGATGGCGACCAACCAGCGCCGGGTGGCCACGTCGTCGGCCACGTCACCGTGTCGCTGCTCCGGCACCTCGTCGGTCGGGTACTCCCGCAGCGGCCGTCGCCACCGGTCCACCAGGTGGTTGACCAACGTGCGCCGCGCGTACCCGTAGGCGTCGTCGTCGTGGATCCGTGACCATGACGCGTACGTGCGGACCAGCGCGGTCTGCGCGGCATCCTCGGCCTGGTGGTGGTCGCCGGTCATCAGGAACGCGGCGTGCACCAGCCGCGCGGACGCCGCCCGCGCGAACTCGACGAACTCCGCGTCACCCCGCGCCACCGCGCACCCTCCCCCGTGTCACATCACCTCAGACGGGTACGACCGCCGAAAGGTTGAGATCCGGATCACTTCAACTTTTCGTCGCCAGGACCCGTCTTCTCCTGTGCGCGCGCCTCCAGGCGGTGCGCGAGGGGAGAGACATGTCGACGAAGGGTACCCGCCGGTGGCATCTGGCCTCGGCGGCGTCACTGTTGGCGGTGGCGCTGCTCACCGGGTGCACGGGACCAGCGGCCGGGCAGCCCGGCGGTGACCCCGCCACCGCGCGACCCGGTGGCCAGGCCTCGAGCCGGCCGACCGGCGTCGGCATCCTCGGCACCCGCAGCACGCCCGACCGCCCGGTCAGCTATCCCGCCACCGGCGGCAACAGTTGGACGACCGCCGCGGCCGAGACGACGCGTGGCGGCGCGGAAGGCGGCACGCTGCTGCGCTACCGGGTCGCCGTGGAACGCGACATCAGGGGTCTCGCGGCGGGTGACATCGCCACCGCGATCACCGCGACGTTGAACGACCCGCGCGGATGGACGGCGGGCGGGAACTGGCGGCTGCGGCGGGTGGGCGCCGACGATGCGGCGGATTTCACCATCTACCTGGCGACCCCCGGCACCCGCGACACCCTCTGCCAGGACGTGCCGGACGGCTACACGTCCTGCCGCAACGGCAACAAGGTGGTGCTGAACGTGGCGCGCTGGGTGTCGGGCGTGCCGAACTTCGGCGCGAGCCTGACCGTCTACCGGCAGTACATGGTCAACCACGAGGTGGGGCACCGGCTCGGGTTCGGCCACGAACGCTGCCCGGGAGCGGGCCGGCCGGCGCCGGTCATGCAGCAGCAGACGTTGGGCCTGCACGGCTGCCGTGCCAACGCGTGGCCGTACCCGAACGGCGGGACCCGCTACCACGGCCCGTCCGGGGCGTACGACGACGCGATCCCCCGGCGCGAGGGCGCGTACCCGAAGCACTGAGACCGCCGGTCAGGGTTGGCGACGGCGCTCCTGCTCGAGTCGCTCGTCCAGCCGACCCAGCTCGTAGATGGCGTTGAGGCTGGTCGGCAGGCGGCGGACGTTGTCCGGCCCAGGGTCGGGATCGGGAGTTGGCGTCGGGTCGGGAGTAGGTGCGGGAACGGCCGGAGGACCGGCACTGCCACGGCGGCGCAGCAGCAGCACCGCCAGCCCGACCAGGACCGCCGCCACCAGGAGGTAGGACACGGGCGGCCAGCCATCGCGGACGGGGTCGGCGATGGCTGGCGCGACGATCGGCGCCGGGGTGTCGCCGCCGCGCGGGGGCACGGCCGTGTCGCGTCCGTTGGTGCCGGCGCTCCCGTCGGGACGGTCGGGCTTGACCGTCGCCCGGTCACCGGCCGACGAGCCGGCGGGCGCGGATGTCGCGCCGGGCTTCGCCGGGCCGGACGGCACGGTCGCTGGTGGCCGGCTCGGCCCGGCGGTCGGGGCGCGGGTGCCGCTCGGCGTCGGGGTCGGTGTGGGCGTACCGCCGCCGCCCAGCAGGTCGCCCACGATCCGGCCGACACCGCCCACCAGTTCGCCGATCGGGCCCGGCGTAGGGGACACCGTGGGCGTGGGCGTGGGCGCGAGGGCGAGGGTCAGCGCGAGGACGACGACGGCAGGCATCCATCCACCTCCGATGTGCCGATGCGAGGCACCGTACCGCAATGTGGGACGCCGTGGGGTGCCACGCCACGCCACGGCGCAGCTGACGCCCATAGCGACGCGTCGACCGCTGTTACCCAGCGGTTACGCCACGGCGAGGTGCCCGTGTCGATGCGGGACGACGGTGGCGGCGAGGGTCACCGGCAGGGCCGCCGCGACGTGACCCCGGGACACCGAACGGAGAACCACGATGAGGATCAGGAGCGCGTCGACCGCGACGGCGGTCGTCCTCGCCGGAGTGCTCGCCACGGCGGGCAGCAGCGCGGCGGGCACCAGCAGCGCGACGGGCAACGGCCCGGCACGTGCCGCGACCGAGGCGGCGTACTGCGGGATCACCTGGGGCAGCGGGGAGAAGTCGGCCGGCGCGCTGAGCGACGCGCCCCTGGTCGACGTCCGGACGGGCCGGCACGACTGCTACGACCGGGTGGTGTTCGAGTTCGGCGGTCCGGTCGACGGGTACACGATCGGCTACGGCGAGACCTGGACCGAGGGCGAAGGGCTGGCGCTGTCGCCGTACACCGCCGGAGGCGCGCTGCTGCGGGTCTCCCTGCGGGCCCCGGCGTACGACGCCGACCACCTCGGTACGGTCCCGTACCCGGTCGGTGGCCACGTCACGAACCTGCTGCGCTACCCGACGCTGCGCGACGTGGTCTTCGGCGGCAGCTTCGAGGGCTACAGCACCTTCGCCGTCGGCGTGCGGGCCCGGTTGCCGTTCCGCGCCGTCGTGCTGGCCGGTCCGGGCACCCACAGCCGGATCGTGCTCGACGTCGCCCACCAGTGGTGACCAGCGCCGTACCCGGGCGGCCGGGCCTCAGGGTCGTGTCGGAGCCTCGTCCGCCTGGGCGCGACGGGTCGTCCGGAACCGCCGTTGGTAGGCGGCGGGGCTGATCGACAGCTTGCGGGCGAAGACCCGTCGCATGCTCTCGTAGCTGGGAAATCCGGCGAGCGTCGCGGCCTGCGTCGCGCTGTGGTTCTGGTCCAGCAGCGCCCGGGCCAGGTCGAATCGAATGTTCTCCACGTAGCGGGCGGGTGTCGTGGACAGCTCGTCGTGGAACAGCCGGGTCAGCTGTCGGGTGCTCACGTTGAGGTGTTTCGCGAGTTCGGTGAGCGAGTGGTCGGCGCCGGGGTTCGCCGCCACCAGGTCGGCGATCCGGCGCAGGGCCGGCGACCGGGGCGGGGGCCCCTGCAACGGCGCGGAGAACTGGGACTGACCGCCGGCGCGCTGCATGTACACCACCAGGGCGCGGGCCACCTCGCGCGCCAGGTCGGGCCCGTGGTCCTCCTCGATGAGGGCGAGCGCCAGGTCGATGCCGGCGGTCACGCCCGCCGAGGTGTAGGTCGTACCGTCGCGCACGTAGATCGCGTCGGGTTCGACGTGGCAGGTGGGACACCTGGTGGTCAGCTCGTGCGCGACCTGCCAGTGGGTGGTGGCGCGCTTGCCGTCGAGGAGGCCGGCGGCGGCGAGGACGAACGCTCCGGTGCAGATCGACGCGACCCGTGCGGCCGTGCCGGCCGGCGCGCGTACGGCGTCCGCCAGGTCGGCGGGGACGAGTGCGCGCGGATACCGGTCGGACCCGGCCACCAGCAGCGTGTCGACGTCGGGTGCGGCGGTGACGGCGCCGTCGACCGCCAGCCGGACGCCGAGGCTCGACGTGACGTCCGCACCGGTCGGCGAGAGCAGCACGATCCGGTAGTCCGCGCCGAAGCGGTTCGCCTCCTTGAACACCTCGGCCGGACCCGCGACGTCCAGCAGGGTCACCCCGTCGTACACGAGGACCGCGACGCGGTGCGGGGGTCGATGATCATCGGGGTGCTGGACGGGCGGCGTGGACACGATGCATTGGTAGCACGTCGCCAGCGGGAACGAACGAGGTCTCCATCACTCAGCGTAGCGGCCAGTCTCTGTCCGGATATGAGGGGTTCCTGGCTCGACGAGGGCGGCGGGCCACGACGGCCGGTGGGCACGATGGGGTCGTCGGCAGTCGGCTCACCTCGTCGGAAAGGCAATGGAAATGGCAGAGGTCATCGCGGGATTCGAGATTCCGCGAACAACGGCGGTCGCCGAGGCGACCCGGCACATTCAGGAGACGACCGGACCGCTCATCTACCACCATTCGCGGCGGGTCTTCCTCTTCGGCCTGATCCACGCCCGGCGGCTGGGCGTCGAGCCGGACCCGGAACTGCTCTACCTGGCGGCCATGTTCCACGACGCCGGGCTCGTGACGCCGTACTCGGACCTCCAGCAGCGCTTCGAGGTCGACGGCGCCGACCACGCCCGCAGGTTCCTGCTGGACCGGGGGTTTCCCGCGGCCGCCGCGGAGACCGTCTGGACGGCGATCGCCCTGCACACCACGCCGGGTATTCCCGATCGGATGGGCCCGGAGATCGCGACCACCTACCTCGGGGTGTTGACCGACGTCCTCGGCCTCGGCCTGGACGGGCTCGACACCGACCAGTTGGCGGAAATCCTCGCCGTCCATCCGCGCGGGGATTTCAAGAACGAATTCCTGCGCACCACCGTCGACGGGCTGAAGAATCGACCCGAGACCACGATCGGCACCGTCAACTCCGACTATCTCGAACACTTCGTTCCCGGCTTCCAGCGTGTGACGACGGTCGAGCGCATCGTCGGCTCACCCTGGCCGAGCTGAAAGGCCACGAACATGAGAGCCATCACCGTACGCGACCGGAACGCCGGGGTGCCGGGGCTCACCCTGACCGACATGCCGTACCCGCACGCCGCGGAGAACGACGTCATCGTGCGCGTCCACGCGGCCGGCTTCACGCCCGGGGAACTCGACTGGCCGACGACGTGGACCGACCGCGCGGGCCGGGACCGGACGCCCACCATCCCCGGCCACGAACTCTCGGGCGTGGTGGCCGAACTCGGCTACGGCACCACCGGCCTGACGGTGGGTCAGCGGGTGTTCGGCCTGACCGACTGGGCCCGCGACGGTTCCCTCGCCGAGTACACGGCGGTGGAGGCGCGGAACCTCGCCCCGCTGGCGGCCGACGTCGAGCACACCGTGGCTGCGGCGCTGCCGATCTCCGGACTGACGGCCTGGCAGGGGCTGTTCGACCACGCCCACCTCACGAGCGGCCAGACCGTCCTCGTGCACGGCGCGGCCGGCGGTGTCGGCTCGATCGCCGTCCAACTCGCGCGGGAGGTGGGCGCCCAGGTGATCGGCACCGGTCGCGCCGCCGACCGCGACCTCGCGCTCTCGCTCGGCGCGCAGACCTTCGTCGATCTGGACGCCGACGACCTGCGGCAGGTCGGCGAGGTGGACGTGGTGTTCGACGTCATCGGCGGCGACATCCTGCGCCGGTCGACCGAGCTGGTCCGCCCGGGCGGCACCGCGGTGACGATCACCGCGCCGCCCGACGTCCAGCCCAGGAACGGGCGAGCCGTCTTCTTCGTGGTCGAACCCGACCGGGCCCGGCTGGTCGACCTCGCCGAGCGCCTCCGCACCGGACGCCTCAGGCCCGTGGTGGGCGACGTGCGGCCGCTCGACGAGACGGCCTCGGCGTTCGCCCGTCACCGTCGTACGCCGGGAAAGACGATCATCAAGATCGCGGAGTGACCCGGAGCGTCGGCCGGCTCCCGGCGGGAGCCGGCCGACGTCGACCTAACCTCGGGAGTCCTGCGGGGCCTCGTCGGCCAGGTGCCAGACCTCGCGCATCGGCGCCCACCAGTCGCCCGAGCCGGGCTCGGCCAGCGACTCCTGGCACGGGTCGGTCAACTTCCACCACTCCTGGGTCTGCGGGTCCGCGGCGATCAACCGCAGGTCGGCCTCGTAGTCGTCGCCGACGTACTCGTAGTAGCCGAAGAGCAGGTCGTCGTGGAGGAAGATCGTGTAGTTGCGGAAGTTCGCCTCGCGCAGCGTCTGCTCGACGCTCGGCCAGACGGCGGCGTGTAACCGCAGGTAGGTCTCCCGCTGCTCGGGGCGGAGTCGGATCACGCAGCCATGACGTTGCACGTCGTGCCCTTTCGTGTGAGGGGGATGCCCGGAGGCACCTGACCGTAGCGGGTGGACGGTGCTCAGATGAGGACCCGACCGGCCGCCGATGACGGCCGTTCCGCCAGGGTTACGCACAGTGGTCACAGGTCTACCCTCGACTGATGGACGGCCGCGTACTGGTGGTCGAGGACGACGTCTTCATCCGGGAGGTCACCGCCCTCGGTCTGCGCCGTGCCGGCTTCCGGGTCGACACCGCCGCCGACGGACGAGCGGCACTGGTGACCTGGCGAGCGCACCCGGTCGACCTGATCGTGCTCGACGTCATGCTGCCCGAGCTGGACGGACTGGAGGTGTGCCGGGAGATCCGGCGGACGAGCCAGGTGCCGATCCTCATGCTGACCGCGCGCACCGACACCCTCGACGTGGTGGTCGGTCTGGAGTGCGGCGCGGACGACTACCTGCGCAAGCCCTTCGACCTGCCGGAGCTGGTGGCCCGGGTCCGCTCGGTGCTGCGGCGGGTGAGCGCGCCGACGCCGTCGCGCACCATCGCCGTCGGCGACCTGGAGATCGACCCGGGCGCCTTCGTGGTACGCCGCGACGGCCGGGAGGTGGAGCTGACCGCGACCGAGTTCCGGCTCCTGCTGGAGCTGGCCCGACGTCCCGGCCAGGTCTTCACCCGGGAACTGTTGCTGGACCTGGTCTGGAACCACCGCTTCCTGGGTGACTCACGGCTCGTCGACGTGGCGGTGCAGAGGCTGCGCGCGAAGGTCGAGGACGATCCGGCGCACCCCCGGCGCATCCGCACCGTACGCGGCGCGGGCTACAAACTCTCCGGCGGCTGACGGGAGGTCGGCGATGGCCGTACGCGCGGTGCCGCCCGGCCGGCTGCGTCGCCGACTGACGATCGCGTTCGTGCTGGTCGCCGGGGTGTCCGCCGGTCTGCTCGCCGGCGGGACCGGGCTGTTGCTGCGGCAGTCCTGGTGGGACGCGTCGCTGCGCCAGGCCGCCGCCGACGCCCGTTACCAGCTCGTGCTCGCCGGACAGTTCGTGCCGTTGACCGAGCAGCGCGACGCCGAGCTGCTCACCAGCTTCGAGGGCAGCGGCCGGCACGTCGTCCTCGTCGACGGCGTCACCCGCCCCTCTCACCCCGGGTACGCCCCCGCCCTGGGCGCGGCCCTGCGGGCGTCGGTCGCGGACGGGCAGCTCGCCTTCCAACGGTCGACGGCGGCGCAGCGACCCCGTCTGCTGGTGGTGGGTGGGCGGATTCCAGGTTCGACCGCGGAGCTGTACGTGATCACCGTGGAGGACGACGTCGCGGCCGGCCTGAACCAGGTGTACGCCGCGCTGCTGGCCGGCTGGGTGGTCGTCGTCCTCGTCGCCGCCGGGGTGGGCAACCTCCTGGCCCGCCGCACCCTGGAGCCGGTGGGCCGGGCCAGTCGCGCCGCCCGTGCGCTCACCGAAGGGCTGCTCGCCACCCGTCTGCCGGTACGCGGGCGGGACGAGTTCAGCGCGTGGGCGGCGTCGTTCAACGAGATGGCCGAGGCGCTGGAGGCGAAGATCGCCGCCCTGTCGGCCGCGCAGGCCCGGGAGCGGCGGTTCACCGCCGACGTCGCGCACGAGCTGCGTACCCCGGTGACCGCCCTGGTGGCGGCGGCCTCGCTGCTGCGCGAGCAGCTGGACCGGATGCCCGACGACGCCCGGCCGGCCGCACGGCTGCTGGTCGGGGACGTGGTCCGGCTGCGCCGCCTGGTCGAGGACCTGATGGAGATCTCGCGGCTGGACGCCGGGCAGGACCGCCCGAGCGCCGAACCGGTGGACGCGCTGGCGCTGTTACGCGCGATCGTCGCGGCGCGGGGCTGGTCGGACCGGGTGCTGGTCGCCGGCGATCCCGTCACGCTGCGCACGGACCCTCGCCACCTGGAACGTGTCCTGGCCAACCTGGTCGCCAACGCGGTCGAGCACGGCGGCGGCGAGATCTCCGCGAGCGTGCGCGAGGCGGGTGGCGGCGTCGTGTTCGAGGTGGCCGACCAGGGGCCGGGGATCCCGGTCGCGCACCTGCCGCTGGTGTTCGACCGGTTCCACAAGGTCGACGCCACGCGCTCGACCTCGGGCAGCGGCCTCGGTCTGGCGATTGCCCGGGAACACGCGGCGGTGGTGGGCGGTGTGATGACCGTGCGTAGCGCGCCGGGCGTCGGCACGCTGTTTCGTCTGGAGCTGCCCGCGCGGGGTCCCGACGGTGGCGCGCGGGAGGGGGTGCGGGATGAGCTGCCGTGACCTGGGGCGCGCGGCCGGCGTCGCGGCGCTCGTCGCCGCGCTCGCCGTCGGCGGCTGCGGCACCCCGCGCTCCGGCGACCTGGGCGCGGTGCCGACCGCACCTTCGCCCACCCCTGCCCCGTCGGCCGTCGCGCCGGCCACGACCCCACCGGCCGCTGCGGTGCCGCCGACGCCGCCGGCCACCGGCACCCCGCCGCGTCCGCCGACACCGACGGTCACCGGGACCCGCCGGCCGGACCTGGTGACGATCGAGCTGTGGTACGTCCGCTCCGGTCGGCTCGTGCCCACCCGGCGCACCCGACCGGCCACCGTCGCCACGTCCCGGCTCGCCCTCAGTGAGCTGACCGCCGGACCGACGCCGGCCGAGGCCGCCACGGGGATGGTGACCCTGCTGCCGGCCGGCGTCGAGGTCACCCGGATCGCCGACGGGTTGGCGACCCTCGGTCCGGTTCCGTCCGCCGACGACCCGGCGGACCGTCGGCTGCGCGAGGCGCAGGTGGTCTGGACGCTCACCCAGTTCCCCACCGTCCGGCGGGTCCGCTTTTCCGGTGGCGCACCGGTCGGTCGGGCCGACTATCCGGGCCTGCTCGCGCCGATCGTGGTCACCGGGCCGAGCGTCGGCGAGAGGGTCACCGCCCCGCGCGCCGTCACCGGCACGGCAGACGTGTTCGAGGCCACGGTGAGCGTCCGGGTGCTCGACGACGCCGGCCGCCAGGTGGCCACCGCCTTCGGCACGGCGAGCTGCGGCAGTGGCTGCCGGGGCGACTACCGGGTGGTGGTGACCTGGCGGACGACCAGGCAGCAGCACGGCACGATCGAGGTGTACGAGGTGTCGGCCCGGGACGGCACACGCCTCAACACCGTGGCCGTGCCGGTGCTCCTCGCGCCACCCGACGGCTGAGTGCGAAACGTGACCGTTTCGCTCGCTGGATGCGACGCACCTCATAAAAACCTGCACGAAGGCCCCCGAGCGAACTAGGGTCAGTACGACATCGTTTCACGGGGGGTGCGGGTGCGGGAGGGTCAGCAGGTGAGCACGGGCGTCGGCGTGCCGGCCGCGCGGTCGGCCCGGTGCACGGGCACCGACCTGTTCAGCGTCGTGATCGACCTGCTGCGCGAGGTCGGCTACGACCGGATGACCATCGACGCCGTGGCCGCGCGCGCCCACGTCAGCAAGGCCACCATCTACCGGCGGTGGGACGGTAAGGCCGAGCTGGTCGTCGCCGCCCTGAGCGACCGCCAGGTCGGCGTGCTCAACCCACCCGACACCGGCTCGTTGCGGGGTGACCTGCTCGAGCTGCTCCGCGCCACCGCCGCCATCTGCGTCGCCGACTGCGACCTGATGCAGGCGCTGACCTTCGCCATGCGCACCAGTCCAGAGCTGGAACGTCTGGTGCGCCACCAGGTGCTGCCCGCCGGCCGGGTGGCCAGCACCGCCGTCCTCGTCCGGGCCGCCGCCCGTGGGGAGATCCCCCCGGAGGCCGGCGAACGGGACCTGTTCCACGACCTGGCGCCCGCGCTCCTCATGTCCCGCCTGGTCGCGCACGGCCTGCCCGCCGACGACGCGTTCCTCACCCAGGTCGTCGACCAGGTGCTGATCCCGGTCCTGACCTACCGCCACGACCGCCCGTCCCAGGCCTGATCCATCAACATCCGCACCACGGAAGGCTTCACCATGCCCGGAACCACCTCGACCGCCCCCGGCGCACCTGGCGCCGGGACGTCGACAGGCGCCCCGCACCCGCGGCGCTGGATCGCCCTGGCGGTCATCGCGGTCTCGCAGCTGATGGTCGTCCTCGACGCCACCATCGTGAACATCGCGCTCCCGCAGGCCCAGGCCGACCTGGGCATCACCGACGCGAACCGGCAGTGGGTGATCACCGCCTACACGCTGGCCTTCGGCGGTCTGCTCCTGCTCGGCGGCCGGATCGCCGACTACTGGGGGCGCAAGCGCACCTTCCTGGTCGGCATGACCGGCTTCGCGCTGGCCTCCGCGCTGGGTGGTCTCGCCACCACCGGTGGGATGCTCTTCGCCGCCCGCGCGTTGCAGGGCGCGTTCGGCGCGCTCCTCGCGCCGGCCGCCCTGGCACTGCTCACGGTGCTGTTCACCGAGGCCACCGAGCGGGCCAAGGCGTTCGCCGTGTACGGCGCGATCGCCGGTGGCGGCTCCGCGGTCGGGCTGCTGCTCGGCGGGGTGCTGACCGAATACGCCGACTGGCGCTGGTGCCTACTGGTCAACATCCCGGTCGCCGCCGTGGCGATCGCCTTCGCCCTCCCGCTCGTGCCGGAGAGCCGGGCGCACGGCAATACCCGCTACGACGTGCCCGGCGCGGTCGTCGTCACCGCCGGTCTGGTCTCCCTCGTCTACGGCTTCACCAAGGCGGCCGAGGACGGCTGGGACGCGACCGCCACGCTCGGCTTCATCGCCGCCGGTGTGGTGCTGCTGGCCGCCTTCGTGGTGATCGAGCTGCGCACCAACCACCCGCTGCTGCCGCTGCGGATCATCCTGGACCGCAACCGGGGCGGGGCGTACCTCACCTCGACGCTGATCGGCGCGGGCCTGTTCGGGGCGTTCCTCTTCCTGACCTTCTACTTCCAGGTGGTTCTGCAGTACAAGCCGCTGGAGGCCGGCCTGGCGTCGCTGCCGGTCACCGCCGGTGTGCTGATCGCCGCGGGTGGCGCCAGCCAGCTCATGCCGCGACTGGGCGCCAAGCCGCTGATGGTCGCCGGTGCGGTGCTCGCCGCCGTGGGCATGCTGGTGCTGACCCAGATCGACGTCGACACCCCGTTCCTCACCCACCTGCTGCCCGCCCAGGTCATCCTGGGCCTGGGGCTCGGCTTCACCTTCGTCCCGCTGTCCAGCCTCGCGCTGGTCGGGGTGCCGGAGCACGACGCCGGCGCGGCCAGCGCGACGCTCAACGCCACCCAGCAGGTCGGCGGCTCGCTCGGCACGGCGCTGCTGAACACCTTCTACACCAGCGCGGTCACCGCGTACCTGGTCGGCAGGGCGCCGAACCCGGCGACGCAGGTGGAGGCGCTGGTGCACGGGTACCGCGTCGCGTTCGCCTGGGGCGCGGTGCTGATCGTGCTCGCCGGGCTGGTCACGCTGGTCCTGATAAAGGTGCGCAAGGAGGACATCCCGGCCGGCAATGCCGTGCACATGGGCTGAAACCGGGTAGCGTCCCGACCATCGTCGAAGATCCGTTGAGGAGACACATGTCCACGGCTGCCGACCAGATCATCCACGCGTTACGGGCGGGCCACGAGGAGCTCGCCGCGCTCGTGCGCGACCTGAAGGACGACGACCTGCGCCAGCCCTCCGGGGCCAGCGAATGGCAGGTCTCCCAGGTGCTCAGCCACCTGGGCAGCGGCGCCGAGATCGGCCTCGCGGGCCTGAACGCCTCCATCGAGGGCACACCCGCCCCGGACGGCGACTTCAACCGTGGCGTGTGGCAGCGCTGGGACGCCATGTCCCCCGAGGAGCACGCCGCCGGCTTCCTGGCGTCCAACGAGCGTCTGGTCGAGGCGTACGAGGCGCTGGACGCCGAGACCCGCCAGTCGCTGCGGATCAACCTCGGCTTCCTGCCCGAGCCGGTCGACGTGGCCACCGCCGCCCGGTTCCGGCTCAGCGAGTTCGCTCTGCACCAGTGGGACGCCGAGGTGGCGTTCAACCCGTTCGCGGCGGTGACGCCGGAGGCGGTGCCGCTGCTCCTCGACCAGATCGGCGGCATGCTGAGCTGGACCAGCCGGCCCACGGAGCTGGCCGGCCGCGAGGCGACCCTGCTGGTGCGGCTGCGGGACCCCGAGCGGACGTTCGGGCTGCGGCTGGGCGAGCCGATCATGCTCACCGACGCGCCGGAGCAGCCGGACGGCGAGCTGTCCCTGCCGGCCGAGGCGTGGCTGCGGCTGGTGGTCGGCCGGCTCGGGACCCGCTACACGCCGGACGGTGTGCAGGTGAACGGCCCGGTGACCCTGGAGGACCTGCGTCGGGTCTTCGTCGGCTTCTGAGGGCATCGCGCGGGCCGGTGCTCCCGGCCCGCGCGTACCCTCGTCAGCCCTTGACGCAGACGACCTGCTTGAGGTGCGCGACCACCTCCACCAGGTCGTCCTGCTGGGCCATCACGGCGGTGATGTCCTTGTACGCGCCGGGGATCTCGTCGACCACCCCGGCGTCCTTGCGGCACTCCACGCCCGCGGTCTGCGCCGCCAGGTCGGCGGTGCTGAACGTCCGCTTCGCCTGCGCCCGCGACATCCGCCGCCCGGCACCGTGCGACGCGGAGCAGTACGCGTCCGGGTTGCCCCGACCCCGCACGATGTACGACCCGGTGCCCATCGACCCCGGGATGATGCCCAGGTCACCCCGGCCGGCCCGGATCGCGCCCTTGCGGGTGACCAGCACCTCGACGCCGTCGTAGCTCTCCTCGGAGACGTAGTTGTGGTGGCAGGAGATGGGCTCGTCGTAGCCGACCTGCGGAAACTGCTCGCGCACCACGTTGCAGAGCAGTGCCAGCATGACGGCCCGGTTGCGCCGCGCGTACTCCTGCGCCCACCACAGGTCCCGCCGGTACGCGTCCATCTCCGGCGTGCCGGCGAGGAACACGGCCAGGTCCCGGTCGGGCAGGTCGGCGTTGTGCGGCAGCCGCCGGGCCACCCCGATGTGCCGCTCGGCCAGTTCCTTGCCGATGTTGCGGGACCCCGAGTGCAGCATCAGCCAGACCCGGCCCTCGTCGTCGCCGCCCTGCTCCAGGCAGACCTCGATGAAGTGGTTGCCGCCGCCGAGCGTCCCGAGCTGCCGCTGCGCCCGCGTCTCGAGCTGCGCCACCCGCCGGTCCAGCCCGGCGAAGCGAGCCCAGAAGTCGCCCCAGCCGCCCTGCTCCAGCCCGCGGACCCGACGCGGGTTGACCGCTTCGGTCCGCTGGGCGAAGCCGACCGGGATGGTGGCCTCGATCGCGGACCGCAGCCCGCCCAGGTCGTCCGGCAGGTCGGCGGCGGTCAGCGAGGTGCGCACCGCCGACATGCCGCAGCCGATGTCGACGCCGACCGCGGCCGGCGAGACGGCCTGCCGCATGGCGATCACCGAGCCGACCGTCGCGCCCTTGCCGAAGTGCACGTCGGGCATGACGGCGACACCCTGCACCCAGGGCAGCGCGCCGATGTTGCGCAGCTGCTTCGCGGCCTGCGGCTCGATGGCGTACGGGTCGGTCCAGACCCGGACCGGCGCCCGGGTGCCGGCGAGCGGAGTGAATCCCATGATGGTCTCCTTACGCGGATACGAAATGGCCGCCCGATCCCGGTGGGGAGGGCGGCCGGCGGACGCGTCAGCGTCAGTCGCGCCACCTCGGCCCGGTGCCCCGCAAAGGGTTACAGGTGATGGTCGTGGAAGGGCTGAGCAGATAACCGCCGGCAGGAGGCAGCCGCCGGGCGGCGTCGGTGCGGACGCGTCGCGACACGGCGTACTCCCCTCGTGGTTGCTCTCGACCTTGCACCGGTGACAGTAGGAGGGCTGCGGCGCGTCCGCAATGGATATCTCCGTCGGCGCGGCGCTGCCGGACCCGGAGGACCTGTCACCCACACGTCCTGTCGAGCTGCCCCAGATGTGGGGCGGCAGCGGGCGACCGGCCCCGCCACGCAGCGACCGGCGCGCACACGGAACAGGGTCCGCCACCCAGCGACCGGCGCGGACACCCAGAACAGGGCCTGCCACCGAGAGCGAGGCCCGCCCTCCAGGCCAGCGCCGGCCACCGAGGCGGGCGCCGCTCGACCGCGCCGAGCGCGCCCCATTCATGGGGCAGCTCGACAGGGGCACCGCACCGCTCGACCAGGTCGTCCAGACGCGCTCGCTGGTGCCGGCGAACCAGATGTCCGAGTCGGTGCGCGCGCCGTCGGCGTCGAACCGGTGCAGCACCGCGTACCACCGCTTGTGCCGGTACCAGTCGTCTTCGGCTCCGGCACCGTCGGTGAGGGTGGCGGTGACGGAGCCGAATCGCCATGACCGGCAGGCTAGAGCCGCCCTACGACACGGCCACCAGCCGGAACGACTGCGCCGCGGTGCCGTTGCAGGTGTACTGGATGAGCTGGACGCTGTCCGCCGTGGACGCTCCGGGCACGTCCAGGCACTTGCCACTGCTGCGGTTGACGATGCGGTAGTAGCCGCCGCCCTCGGACTCCGCGCGCCACTGCTGGTTGGTGCCGCCGCTGTAGGACCAGAGCTGGATGGGGGCCGAGTCGGCGGTCGACCGGTCGGTCACGTCGAGCACCTGGGCGCTGTTGTTGCGGTTGTTGACCCGCAGGTAGCCGTCGCTGGTCGGGGCGAACTGGTACTGCTGGGCGGTGCTGTTGTTGCAGGCGTACTGCTGGATGGCGGTGCCGTTCGCGCTGGCGGCGGCCCGCGCGTCCACGCACTTGCCGCTGCCCCGGTTGACCACGGTGTGCCAGGCGGTGGGCGAGATCGGGCCGGCGCTGCCGGTCGGCGTCGGCGTCGGGGTGGGTGCCGTGCCGATGCCCGCGAGCCAGTGCAGCCCGTCGATCAGCAGCTTGTTCTGCTGGGCGCTGTCGAAGGTGGACGACAGGCCGGTCTTGGTGCCGTAGTCCATCCGGTTGTGCCCGAAGTTGGCGTAGATCATCTTGTACTGGCGGTTGCTCCAGACCAGCGGGTAGTAGCCGCTGTACCAGGACTGGTTGGGGTCGGTGCCGACCGGGAAGCTCGACGGGTCGACCGAGGCCAGGATGTCGATGTTGGAGTTCTGCCGCAGGTCGTTGCTCCACGAGTACCACTCGCTGAACGACGACGAGAACGTCGCCGGGAGGTTCCGGGTGGCCGCGTGGGTGCGGTTGTCGACGCGCATGGTGACCCGGGTCGGCGACCAGGTGTTGGTCCGGAACGCGCCGGAGCCGAGGAACGTGTTGTAGTACCAGCTCCAGCTCGACGGGTTGTCGGTCCAGGCGCTCACGTGGAAGCCCATCCACGCCCCGCCGTTCTGCATGTACTGCTGGAACGCTGCCCGCTGGGCGGTCGGCGGGGCGTCGTCCAGGAACATGACGACCTTGTACTGGGCCAGGTTGGCGGTGTTCAGCAGGCTCCAGTTGTTGGTGGCCTCCCAGGAGAAGCCGTACTGGGCGGCCGCCTGCGGGAACCAGGCACGCGCGTCCTTGACGAAGTCGATGTGCGCGTCGTCCCAGGTGCCGTTGTAGAAGGCCAGGACCTTGAACGTGGGCGCGGCCTGCGCGCTGCGCGTGACGCCGAGGCCGACGCCGGCGCTCACGGCCACGACGAGGGCGACGAACACGGACAGGATCCTTCTGGTACGAGAGGAGAGTTCTGCGATCACCTGATCGTCCCTTCGGTCGGGACGCGCGCCGCCGCGTCGACGTAAATCTGTTCACAAGGTTTACAGATAGACGAAAGGTTATGCGTTTCCGACCTACGGCGTCAATCGCACAGCGGCAATCGGGTGGGATTCCTACGGCAGCGGGTAGTCCGACCCGATGACCAGCCCGGACGCCGTCGACGTCGACACGCCGCTGGCCGTGGACGTGCCCGCCGCGCCGCACGACGCCAGCGGCGAGTGGGTGCCGACCCGTGACCTTGCCGGCCTCGCCCCGGCGGCGCGACCCGCGCGTCGCTGGACCCCGAACCGGGTGGTGGTCACCCCCGCCGCCCTGGACCACCCGCACGGACAGCGGATCGTCGACCGGGTCCAGGCGCTCGGCATCGAGGTGGAACGGCTCCGGGCCAACCGGCTCACCGGGGTACGCGGGCAGACCGACCGCGAGACGTACGCGCGCGCCAAGGCGACCATGGCGATCGTGGTCAGCCCGCCATCCCGGCGCGACCTGCAACCCATCGCGCCGAGCGCCGACTGGCGCGTCGACCTCGCCGAGGGCTGCCCCGCGCACTGCCAGTACTGCTACCTGGCCGGCTCGCTCTCCGGACCGCCGGTGACCCGGGTGTACGCCGATCTCGACGACATCCTGGCCGGGCTGACTCCGTACGCCGGACGCGGCACGGTGACCAGCCGCGACGCGCGTCGCGCCGATGAGGGCACCACGTTCGAGGCGTCCTGCTACACCGACCCCCTGGCGCTGGAGCACCTGACCGGCAGTTGGCAACGGGCGGTGCGGCACTTCGCCGACTGGGACGCCCCCGTGCAGTTGCGCTGGACCACCAAGTACGCCGACGTGGACAGCTTCGTCGGCCTGCCCCACCACGGCCGCACCCGGGTCCGGTTCAGCGTCAACTGCGCACCGGTCAGCCAACGGTTCGAGGGCGGCACCGCCCGCGTACCGGACCGGCTCGCCGCCCTGCGCCGGCTCGCGCTCGACGGCTATCCCGTCGGGCTGACCATCGCGCCAATCATCGCGCTGCCCGACTGGCGCGAGGCGTACGGCGACCTGCTGGAGCAGGTCCGCGCGGCGGTCGACGGGGTACCGGAGCTGGACCTGACCGCCGAGCTGATCACGCACCGGTTCACGCCCGGCAGCCGGGAGGTGCTGCTCGGCTGGTACCCGCGCACCCGACTGGAGATGGACGTGTCGGCGCGCAGCCGCAAGCACGGCAAATTCGGCGCGGTGAAGTACGTCTACCCCCGGGACACGATGGCCGAGCTGCGACGGTGGTTCACCGACGAGTTGGCCGCGCGGATACCCGCCTGCCGCGTCCTCTACTGGACCTGAGCGCCGGTTCTCAGCCGACCGACGAACGGGCGACCGGCGCGGAGAAGAACGTGTCCGGGTACGGCTCGTCGCGTAGGCGGTAGTGCCACCACTCCCGGTCGTAGTTCACGAATCCGGCGTCGGTCATCAGCCGGCGCAGCAACCGCCGGTTGTCCCGGGCGGCCCCGGTGATCCGGGGGTCGTCGGTGTGCGCTCGGGCGTCGAAGCAGTCGAAGCCCGTACCCATGTCGATGCTGTTGTCCGGGAAGCGTTGCGCCCGGGGCGCGGTGCAGGCCACCAGCGACTGGCCGGGCCGGTACGGAGGTTGGCTGGCGGCGGGCTCGTCGACGAGGGTCAGGTCCATCGTGCTGCCCCGGCTGTGCGCGGTCGGCGCGCCGATGTAGCCGTCGGCGAAGAGCCGGTCCTTCGGCACGTCCGGGTAGAACTCGGCCTTGGTCTGCTGCTCACCGGGACGCTTCGACCAGGCGACGAAGTCGTCCACCGCCGGCTGCGGGCGGTAGCAGTCGTACACCTTGAGGCGGTGCCCCCCGGCGAGCGCGGCGTCCTGGACCCGGCGTAGCGCCTCGGCCGCCTGCCGGGTGAGCAGGCACAGCGGTTCGCGGTAGCCGGTGATCGGCCGGCCCACGAAGTTGTGTGCCGTGGCGTAGCGGATGTCGGCGTGGATGCGGGGGTCGACGTCGGTCAGCACCACGAAGCCCGGCAACCCGCCCGCGCCCGGCGGGGTCGCGCCCGGCCGTGCGGTGGGGCCGTCAGGCGTCGGTCGTGGGCTCGTCGAGGCCGGGGTGGCGACCGTCGGCGTGGGGCGTGGCGGCGAGGAGCAGCCGCCGAGCGCCACGGCGAGCGCGGTGATGGCAGCCAACCGTCCTGACCTGCGCACAGGTCCTGTCTACCAAAGGCCGTCGGCGGTGCGCGGCGGATCGGTCGGGCCCGCTCACGCGCCGGGCGTCAGCGGAACCGGCTGGGCGGCGGCCTTCGTCGCCCCGGGCTCCTCGGCCAGTTGCGCGCCGAGGAAGCGCAGGGCCGCCTCGTCGTCGTCGATCCCGCCGGCCTCGTGGCCGTTGTAGCGCCACACCGACAGCTCCGTCGGCCCGGCGTGGGAGTTGTGGGCGGCGTAGACACCCGAGGGCGGCACGATGTCGTCCATCAGCGCCACCGAGTACCGGGTGGGCCGGCGGCAGCGCCGCGCGAAGTTGACGCCGTCGACGTACGACAGGGTGGTCAGCGTCCGCTCCTCGGCGTCCCGGTGGATCGCCAGGTAGTCGCGGATTTCCCGGTACGGGTGGGCGTCGGTGACCACCACCGCGCGCGGAATGTCGCACAGGAACGGCACCAGGGCCACCACCGCCCGCACACCGGGCGCCAACGCGCCGGCCGCGAGCGCCATCGCCCCGCCCTGGCTGTGCCCCAGCACCGCCAGTCGGGTCGGGTCGACCATGGGCAGGGTACGGGCGGCGTCCACGGCCCGTACGGCGTCGGTGATCAGCCGTCGGTAGTAGTACGTGCGCGGATCGGCGATGCCCCGCGTCGCCACGCCGGGCGCCTGCGCGCCGGTCGCGCCCAGGTCCGCGGTGTCGCCCCGGCTCCAGCCCGAGCCCTGCCCCCGGGTGTCCATTTGCAGGTGGGTGAACCCGGCGGTGGCCCAGAGCAGGTTCTCCAGCGGGTGCCCGCGCCCGCCGCCGTAGCCCACGTACTGCACGACGGTCGGCAGCGCGGTGCCGGTGCCGTGCGGAACCCGGAGCCAGGCCCGTACGGGCTGTCCGGCGAAGCCGGGGAACGTCACGTCGTACACGTCGATGGCGGTCAGACCGGTCACCACGGGTTCGAGCCGGACCGGCCACGCGGCCTCGCGCGCCTGGGCCAGGGTGTGCGCCCAGAAGTCGTCGAAGTCGGCGGGCTCGCTCACCACGCCGCGGTACGCGCGCAGCTGTTCCTCGGGCAGGTCCGTGTACATGGCGTCCTTGTCTGGTGCGCGGGACGGTACGCCGAGCCGCATCCGACAAATTACCGGAACATTTCCGCAACTCTGCCGAACGCTATGACCGACCTGGCGTGTCGTCAACCCCCCTCGGTGAGGCAAGATGACCCGAGGAGCGGGCGCGCCGTTCCGGGACACGGGACGGGCGACGCATGCGGCGGCCCCTCCCGGAGCGGTGAAGGAGACACGGGTGGACGCGGACGACGGACGCAGGGTGACCATCACCGCGATCGCACGGGAGGCCGGCGTCTCGGTGCCGACCGTGTCACGGGTGCTCAACGGCCGGTCCGATGTGGCCCCCGACACCCGGGAACGCGTCGAGGAGCTGTTGCGCCACCACGGCTACCGACGCCGCAGCAGCCGCAGCGTCCGCCGCGCGGGCCTCGTCGACCTGGTCTTCAACGACCTGGACAGCCCCTGGGCCGTGGAGATCATCCGAGGCGTCGAGGACGTCGGGCACGGCGCGGGTGTCGGCACCGTCGTCTCCGCGATCCACCGGCAGCCCACCGCGGCCCGACAGTGGTTGCAGAACCTGCGCACCCGGGCCACCGACGGGGTCATCTTCGTGACGTCGCACCTGAGCCCGCCGCTGCACGCACAGCTACGCCGCCTCAACGTGCCGGTGGTGGTCGTCGACCCGGCCGGCGTGCCGGCCATGGACGTGCCGACCATCGGCGCCACCAACTGGGCGGGCGGGCTCGCCGCCACCGAGCACCTGCTGGCGGTCGGCCACCGCCGGATCGGCTTCGTGGCCGGCCCGACACATCTGCTGTGCAGTCGGGCCCGACTCGACGGCTACCGGGCCGGTTTGGAGGCCGCCGGGGTGCCGGTGGACGACGCGCTGATCTACCCGGGCGACTTCTACCACGCCTCCGGTTTCGCGGGCGGCACGGCGCTGCTCGACCTGGCCGATCCGCCGACCGGCATCTTCGCGGCCAGCGACCAGATGGCGTTCGGCGTCTACGAGGCCATCCGCCGCCGGGGGCTGCGGGTCCCCGACGACGTCAGCGTGGTGGGATTCGACGACCTGCCGGAGGCCCGCTGGGCGTCCCCGCCGCTGACCACCGTCCGCCAGCCCCTGGTCGAGATGGGCCGCCTCGCGGCGCGGACGGTACTGCGACTGGCCCAGGGTGAGGGCATCGACTCCCCCCGGGTGGAGCTGGCCACCGAACTGGTCGTCCGGGACAGCACCGCCGCGCGGTCGACCGGCTGACCCCCGTCGTTCCGACGGCCTGAACCGGGTCGGACACCTGGTCCCGTCAGTACCGGTCGGGCTCCCGGAAATTCCGGCGACCGGCGCGCGGTGAGCGGCCTCCGCCGCCCACCGCGCCCAGCGGATCAGTGGTGTGCGCGTACGGCCCGACAGATGGTCACCGGCAGGGCGGGCGTGCCGTCGACCGGCGCGGGGTCCTCGGCCGTCGGCGCGACGCCCCCGGCGGCGATCCGGTCCAGCGTGTCCAGCCCGGCAGCGTCGACCGTCCCGAAGATCGTGTAGTTGGGCCGCAGCGCCGAGTCGGCGTACACCAGGAAGAACTGGCTGCCGTTGGTGTCCGGCCCGGCGTTCGCCATCGCCAGCACGCCCCGCGCGTATAGCCGGCGTACGCCGGTCGGATCGGTGGGCGCGGGCGGCAGGTTGGTGGGCAGCTCGTCGCGGTACCGGTAGCCCGGTCCGCCCTCGCCGGTGCCGGACGGGTCGCCGCACTGCAACACGCTCAGCGTGGGGTACGCGGTGAGCCGGTGACACGGGGTGCGGTCGTAGAACCGCTTGCCGACCAGGTGCAGGAAGCTCTGCACCGTGCACGGCGCGGCCGCCCGGTCCAGCGTCAGCCCGATCGGGCCCTGGTTGGTGGAGAGCGTCACCCGGACGCTGCCCCGGTCCGGGGTCCGTCGTGGGTCGGGTGGCAGCGGGACCGGCCGAGCAGCCGGCTCGTCGGGCGTCTCGGTGTACGCGCACGGACCGTGCGTGGTGCGCGGCGGGCGGGGATCGGCGGGCGGGGCGGCCACCGCCCGGGCTCCGCCGGACGCGTCGACGGTCGTGCCCGGGGCGGCCACCGCGGTAGCCGACGCGCCGACGACCAGCGCCGCGGCGATCGCCGTCACGCCCGCGAGGCGGGTCAGCGCACGCACCGACGGGCGGGGTGCCGCCGCGCCGGAGGGCGTTTCGCGTTCACTCGACACAGGGATCCTCCTGGGACTCGCGCTGCCAGAAAGACCGGAGTCTATGGACGCCAAAGCCGGTTGTCGATCGCCGCGACCGGTTGCCGACCCGTCAGGACAACCGGCGGCGGCGGTGCCACAGCAGCCCGCCCAGCAGCACCAGCACCCCCGCGCCACTGAGCGCGACCACCGACCAGAGCCAGCCGGAACCGGTGTGCGCCGGACCGCTGGCCGCCGCCGGGCGGGCCGGGCCGGGCGCGGCCAGCACGGACGGGGTCGCCGACGGTGTGGCGGTCAGCTCGCCGGGCTCGACCAGGCGACCGACGCCGACGTCGCGGGGCAGCGAGAAACCCCAGTCCAACAGGGCCGCCCCCTGCTCCCAACCCCGCTTCGGCGTCGGCTCGGCACCCAGCAGCGTCACCACCAGCCGGCGACCGTCGCGCTGGGCCGCGCCGACGTACGTGTGCCGTGCCAGGTCGGTGAATCCCGTCTTGCCGCCCAGCGCGCCCGGGTACCGGTAGATGAGCTGGTTCTCGTTCTGGATCTGGAAACCCTTCGTCCGCTGCGCCGGCTGCGCGGGGATCGTCGCCAGATCGGTGCGCGCGTACCGGCGGAACGTCGGCTGCGCGAAGCAGGCCCGGGCGATCAGCGCCAGGTCGTACGCGCTGGTGAACTGGCCCTTGCCGTCTAGGCCGGACGGGGTGACGGCGTGCGTCTGGAGCGCGCCGAGGTGGTGCGCCTGCTCGTTCATGGCGCGCACTCCCCCAGCCGCCCCGTCCGGGCCGCCACCGAGGCGGGCAAGGGCGTTCGCCGCCTCGTTGCCGGAGTTCAGCAGCAGCCCCAGCCAGATCGTCTCGATCGTGTAGCGGCCACCCTCGACCAGGCCGACGGCGGACGAGCCGGGTTCGATGTTCATGTCCGCCGCAGTGACGGTCACCGTCTGGGCGGGGTCGAGTCGGGGCATCATCGTGGCCGCCAGCAACAGCTTCTGGACGCTGGCCGGGGTGCCGTACTCGTGCGGGCCGCAGCCGCCGAGCACCCGGCCGGAGTCGAGGTCCGCGACCAGCCACGACGTGGCCGTGATCGCCGGTGGCGCGTCCACGCCGGCCGGCACGACCAGGCCGCTGGTGGCCAGTTCGACGCCGCCGACCACCCGCTCCTGCGGCACGGCGGGCGGGGGCGACGGGCGCGGCGGCCGGGACACCGTCGGTGCCGACGCCCGCGGGCACCGCACGACCGGCGGGGCGGCGGTACCGGTGGCGACGGTCGGCGCGCTCGCCGCCGCCGCTGTGGCGGCGGTCAGCCTGCCGGTGGTCGCTCCCGGCGCGGCCATGACGGGCGCGGGTGCGAGCAGGACGGCGGACGCCGTGACCGCCAGCAGCGCAGCTCTCATGAGCCCGACCCTAGTCAACAAGATCGCCCTGCGCGGGCGGTTGACGCTCTGCCGCCGCCCGGCGCGGTAGGCGAGGTGCCGTCCGGGCGGCTCGCGGCGCCGTGGTCAGGCGACGCGGCGCAGCCAGCGCCGCTGCCAGGGCGTCTCGACCGCCTTCGGGTGGTAGCCCGCCCGAACCCAGGGCACCGCCCGCTCGGCCGGCAGGCCGTCGAGGATCGCCAGCGCGGCCAGGGCGGTGCCGGTGCGGCCGATCCCGCCCCGGCAGGCCACCTCGACGCGTTCGCCGTCGTGCGCCCGTCGCAGCGCCGCACGCAGCGCGTCGAGCGCGTCCGCGCGGTCGACCGGCACCCAGAAGTCGGGCCAGCGGATCCGGCGGTACGGCCAGGCCGGCTCCGGACCGGGTGCCAGCAGCAGCGCGAAGTCGGCCGGCGACGCGGTCGCGGCGAGGCGACGTCCGCGTACCCGCGCCCCGCTGGGCAGTACGAGCACACCGGGTTGCTCCGACCAGGTCTGCGCGGCGTCCACCGGCACATTGTGCCGGAAGAAAGCGCCGCCCCCGACCAGATGGTCGGGGGCGGCACCGGTGTCGGTGTGCAGGTCGCCTCTCGGCGAGTGGCGCGACGCGGCTCCAGCCAAACGGTATTCCGCGAGGGCTATGTAGGTGAGGCCCGGGGACACTGAGTCACACCGACACTGGTTCACAACCAGCCGACGCCGCCCGATGTTCCCGCTCCGGCGAGGTCGTCAGGGAGCGATGATCCGCCGGGCGGAGACACCGATGGCCGGCACCCCGGGGGGTGCCGGCCATCGATCGGGTCGTGCGGTGGGTCAGCTGTTCCAGTACTGGCCGACCAGGTCGGCGGCCTGCTGCTCCCACTGGGCGTACGCGTCCGGGTACGCCGAGACCTGCACGGTCTGCGCGGCCACGGTCAGCGGCATGTCCTGCCAACCGTCGACCTGACGCAGGCCCTTGAGGAACGCCGTCGTGGAGTACTCCGGATCGGTGATCTGCTCCGGCGTGCCCCAACCACTGGACGGGCGCTGCTGGAACAGACCCAGCGAGTCGTGGTCGTTCATGTCACCCAGGTGGCCCAGGTTCTCCAGCTTTGACTCCTGCAGGCTCGTCGCGATCGAGATGACCGCAGCGCGCTCCGGCAGGCCGGCCTTCTTCGTGGCCGCGATGATGGCCTTGGCGTTGCCGATCTGCTCGTCGTTCAGGTCGATGTGCGACTGCTCGCCCTGGGTGCCGTGCGGGATCAGCTTGCTGGTGTCGGGATTGTCGGCCTGCACCACGGCGACCGGCCGCGAGTCGGTGCTCGGGGCGGCGACATGGGCGATCGGGCCGGCGAAGACGCCACCGGCGAAGGCGAGACCCGCAACGGACAGCATGCTCTTACGGAAGATCGTGTTCATGAGGGTTGCTCCTTCGGGGGTAGGAAACACCCACACGCCACCATTTCGGGGGATCGGTGATGCGGGGTGTCAGCACCTCGTCCGGCGCTTGCAAAGTCTGGGGGGCGGCGGCCTACGAGCCGGGGGGCTCGGGCGCCGCGGACCGGGTACAACGACCCGGGGGCCGGGGCCATTCCCGCCAGCGGGCGGCACGTAGGGGTGTCTGACCCGTGCTCCTGCGATCGTCAGGGTGTGTAACGACCCCCGGCCCGCCACGATTCCAGCCCACGAGTGCAGCCGGTCATCACACGGGCCCCACAACCGGACATCGCGCCCACCCGAGCCGATCCGACCCGGTGATCGACTCGAGATCGCCGAACTCGGGGTATCCGGGACCGGTCGACACCCCCATATCGGTGAAGTCGTGTCGATCAAGCCCGAGCGACAGGCCTAGGGCGTACCCAGGTACCGCAGCACCGCGAGGATTCGGCGGCTGTAACCCGTCGTGTGGGCGAGGCCGAGCTTGTCGAAGATGGCGTTCACGTGCTTCTCCACCGCGCTCTGCGACACGTGCAGCCGCTGGGCGACCGCGGCGTTGGTGTGCCCCTGGGCCATCTCGTGCAGGACGTCCCGTTCGCGTGGGGTGAGTCGCCCGAACGGATCGGGTCGTTCCGATCCGGCCACCACCTGGCGAACCACCTCCGGGTCGAGCGCCGTGCCCCGGGCAGCGACCCGGTCGAGGGCGTCGAGGAAGTCGTCCACCTGGGCGACCCGGTCCTTGAGCAGGTAACCGACTCCCTCGGGACGGTCCGCGAGCAGCCGGGCGGCGTAGCGCCGCTCGACGTACTGCGAGAGCACGAGGACGCCGGTGTCGGGCCAGCGTTCGCGGATCTCCAACGCGGCACGCAACCCGTCGTCGGTGTGGGTGGGCGGCATCCGGACGTCCGTGACGACCACGTCGGGACGGCACCGGCCGACTGCCTCGACAAGCTCCTCGGCGGTGCCGACGGCAGCCGCCACCTCGTGGTCCTCCTCGGCGAGCAGCCGGGTGAGGCCCTCCCGGAGCAGGGTCGAGTCTTCGGCGAGAACTAGGCGCACGGCAGTTCCGCGAGCACGGTGGTCGGACCGCCAGCCGGGCTCGTCACGCCCAGGCGGCCGTCCAGCGCGGCGACCCGTCGGGCCAACCCGGACAGCCCGCGCCCGGTGAGATCCGCGCCGCCGACGCCGTCGTCGTGCACCCGCATGCGGATCCACCCTTCCCGTACCCCGATCTCGACCGTGACCAGGGTAGCGGCGGCGTGTTTCGCGGCGTTGGTGAGCGACTCGCAGGCCACGAAGTAGAGCACCGTCTCGATCTGTCGTGCGGGCCGCAGCGGCAGGTCGCAGCGGATCCGCACCGGCACCTCGGAGCCACGGGCGACCATGGCCAGCACCTCACCCAGATCGCTGGCGTCCAGCGCCGACGGATAGACCCGCCACGCCACCTCCCGCAACTCCGCGACGGCCCGCTGCACGTCCTCGTGCGCCTGGGCGACCAGAGCGCGGGCACGGTCGGCGTCCCGGGCGCGGCGGGCCCTGCCGAGCAGCATGCCGAGGGCGACCAGCCGCTGCTGGAGGCCGTCGTGCAGGTCGCGTTCGATGCGCTGCCGTTCGGCGTCGACCGCCGCGATGACCGCTGCCCGGCTGCTGGTCAGCTCCTGCACCCGCCGGCTCAGCTCCGCCCGACGCCCGGGGCGCAGCAGCCGCCGGGCCAGCCGGACGTCCAGCGCGGCGATGCTGGCGAGGGCCTGGACGTTGAGCAGGAGCAGCACCGCCCCCACGGCGACCTGGGACAGCGCGTCGAGCACGCTCAGCTCGCCGCGTACCGCCGCCCGCAGCACGATCGCCGCCAGCACCAGGCCGATGCCCAGCACGGCGTACGCCAGCAGGCCGAGCGCGCCGGGCAGGAGCCGGGCGGCCAGGTAGCCGACCTGCCGCCGGGTGGACACTCCAGGCGCCGCGGGCGGCTCGTCCGCGGCGAGCAGGCCGGCGAGGCGCCGACGTTCCAGGCGTACGAGCTGTCCGGCGTACCGTCTGGTCAGCTCCACGGTCCGGCGGCCGGGCACGAGCGCGGACGCGGCGAGCGCGACCGCCGCGACGGCCAGGAAGCCGAGCTCGACGACGGCGGTGGCGCTCCCGGCGGCGACGCCCACCGGCAACCGCAGGCGAGCCCACCACCGGCTGGTCCGCCGTTCCCCTCTCACCTGGCATCCCCTTCGTTCCGCTGCACCGGACACATGTCGCGGAGGCGACGGGCTAGCGCTCGTCCGAGGCCCAGGAGGCGCCCCGATAGAGGGTGCCCCGACCGTCGGGATCCGGCGTTCCCGACGAGGGTTCACCACGGCGAGAGAGAGCCGGGTCCGATTCGGGGTCTCGGGCGGCGCGGCGGGCCTTCAGCACCCGCGACCCGACGAACCAGGCGACAGCCGCGACGCAGGCGACGATCACCACATTCTGGAGCGTGCCGACGTAGCCCTCGACGAGGTGCCAGTTGTCCCCGAGCAGATAGCCGGCGAGCACGAAGGCGCTGTTCCAGATCAGGCTGCCCAGCGTGGTGTAGAGCAGGAAGGTCCGCACGGGCATCCGCTCGACCCCGGCCGGGATGGAGATCAGGCTCCGGAAGATCGGGATCATCCGGCCGAAGAACACCGCCTTCACGCCGTGCCGCAGGAACCACGCCTCGGTCCGGTCGACGTCGCTGAGCTTCACCAGCGGCAGTCGGGCCACGATGGCACGCATCCGGTCGCGGCCCAGGGAGGCGCCGATCAGGTAGAGCGCCAGTGCGCCGACCACCGAACCCAGGGTGGTCCAGAAGATCGCGCCGACCAGGCTGATCCGACCCTGCGCGGCCACGAAGCCGGCCAGCGGCAGGATGACCTCACTGGGGATCGGCGGGAACAGGTTCTCCAGCGCCACCGCCAGACCGGCGCCCGGCCCGCCGAGCCGTTCCACCAGATCGCTGACGTACCCGACGATCCCGCCCTGCGGCGGTTCGGCCGCGGCGGCGGGGGTTCCGGTGGCGAGGACGGCGTGCGACGTTCGAATCATGTCCCCACGCTACGAACCGATCCTGAGAATCGACCATGAGGCGGACCATCCGACGCCGCGGGTCACCCGCACCGGTGGGGGTGCGGAAAACCGCACCCCGCTGCGGCTCGCGGTGGCGCAGCCGCCGTGCGTACCCCTGGATGTCGCGGAGAACGCGCGGGCGCACGCCGACGCGGTCCGCGCGGCGCGCGCCCGGGTGGTGGTCTTTCCGGAGCTGTCCCTGACGGGGTACGAGTTGTCGGGGCCGACCGTGCCGATGGGCGACCGGCGGTTGACGCCACTTGTCGACGCCTGCGCCGAGGTGGACACGCTGGCGCTGGCCGGCGCGCCGATCGCCGGTGACCACATCGCCGTGCTGGCGGTGACCGGCGACGGGGTGAGCGTGGCGTACCGGAAGATGTGGCTGGGCGGCGCGGAGGCGCAGCGGTTCCGGCCGGGCGAGGCACCGGCCGTGCTCGACGTGGACGGATGGCGGATCGGGCTGGCCGTCTGCAAGGACACCGGCGTCGTCGCGCACGCGCAGGCGACGGCGGCGCTGGGGATCGACGTGTACGCGGCGGGCGTGCTGGAGTCGGTCCGGGACGCCGCCGTGCCGGACGAGCGGGCAGAACGGATCGTTGCGGCACACCGGGTCTGGGTGGCGATGGCGAGCTTCGCCGGGTCGACCGGCGGCGGTTACACCGAGGCCGCCGGCCGTTCGGCCATCTGGACGCCGCAGGGCGACGTGGCTGCCCGCGCCGGCACGACGCCGGGTGAGTGGGCGGGGGCCTCCATCCACTGAGGACGCCGAGGTGTCCTGTCGTACCGATGCGGCACGATCGGGCGATGAGCGCGATCCCCGCCCGACTGTCCGTGATCACCCTCGGCGCCCGTGACCTGGGCCGGCTGCGCTCCTTCTACCGGTCCCTGGGTTGGCCGGAACTGCCGGCCAGTGACGACGGCTGGTCGGCGTTCCTGCTCGGTGGCGTACTGCTCGCCCTCTACCCGCTGCCCGACCTGGCGGCCGAGGCGGCACCGGGTCTCGCCGATCCGGCCGGTGGCTGGTCCGGCGTGACGCTGGCCTGCAACGTCGACGACCGCGCCGAGGTCGACGCGGCCTTCGCGGCGGCTGCCGCGGCGGGGGCGACGGTTGTGGCAGCGCCGACCGACCGTTCGTGGGGTGGCCGCTCGGCGTACGTCGCCGACCCGGAGGGCAACCGGTGGGAGATCGCCTGGGCGGGTTCGGCGGTCTTCGACGAACGCGGCGCACTCGTCTCGTTCGGCGGGTGAGCCGTGGTTGATCCCGGGCCACGGCCTTTGACATGCTGCGGTCCATGACCATCTTCCCGCCCACCTTCGCCGACGACGTCATCGACCAGCCCGCGCAGACGCAGATCGAGACCTTCATCGACGAGCACCGCCGCGCGCTCAACGAGGCCCTGGACGGGCTGACCGAGGAGCAGGCACGACGCTCGCTGGTGCCGTCGCGGACGACCCTGCTGGGCCTGGTGAAGCACGCGGCCTTCGTGGAGAAGGTCTGGTTCGACGAGGCGGTCACCTGCCGGTCGCGGGCCGAGATCGGCATCCCGGCGACGCCTGACGAGTCGTTCATCCTCGACGAGGGCGACACCATCGCCAGCGTCCAGCAGGCCCACCGCGAGGCGTGCGAGGCGTCCCGCCGCGCGACGGCGTCGCTGGGTCTGGACGACGTGCTGCGCGGCAACCGGCGCGGTCCGCTGCCACTGCGCTGGGTGTACCTGCACGTCCTGCGGGAGCTGGCGCAGCACTGCGGGCACGCGGAGATCCTGCGCGAGCAGATCCGCAGCGAGGAGAGCGCCGCAGCGCGCTAGCCGACCTGGACGGTGTCCCCGAAGCGGCGCAGGGTCCAGCGGGCCGGCGGCCAGCCGCCGGTGTCGTGGTCGGTGACCCACTCGCTGATCGACGCCGGGGGCACGTCCAGGTCGAACGCCCGGAAGATCGGCTGCGCGGCGAGCGCGTGGAAGGCGCCCTCCACGGTCTCACTGTGGCCGGCCAGGACGACGGTGCCGCCCCGGTGCCGGTGGGCGATCTCCATGACGGCGCGGCTGACGCGGACCACCAACTCGGCCCAGCTCTCGTTACCGTCCTCGAACGGCCGGAACACTCCCCCGCCGGGCACCGCGTGCTCGGTACGGAAACGGGTGACCGGCAGCCCGTCGGCGTACGGCGGGGTGTGCCAGGTGCAGAGGCCGCAGTCGGCCAGCGGTCGGACGCCGAACGCCGCGGCGATGGGCTGCGCGGTCTCGACGGCGCGACGCAGCACCGACGAGTACACCGACACCGGCCCCTCGACGGCGTAGTCGTCGACGAGTCGCTGGGCCAGCCGGTGGGCCTGGTCGTGGCCGAGCGACGTCAGCCCGCGGCACCCGTGCGGGCCGCCCACGATCCCGTCGACCTGGTGGACCGACTCACCGTGACGCACGAAGATCAGCCGTGTTCGCATCGGCCCATCATGCCAGCGACGCCGGCGGATGGATCAGCCGTCCGGACCGACGACGGCGTCACTCGCCGTCCAGCACCTCGCGCAGCCGCGCGGCGAACTCCTCGGGCTTGCCCGCGTACCCGAACTCGCCGCCGAGGAAGCCGCCGTGGTGGCTCGGGAACACCGTCGCTTCCTGGCCGAGCAGCGCCGCCGTGCCGAGGGCGGTACGCGCGGTGTACGTGCCCGCCGACTCATCGCCGACCGCGATCACGATCCGGGTCGAGGCCGCCGTGAGGACGCTCGCGTCGGGGCGGTAGTCGGTGATCGCCCACGAGTCCTTCGACAGCAGCGGGTTGTCGCGGCCGCCGTCGTCCTCGGTGGGCATGCCGACCATCGCGGGGTCGGGCGCGGGCTGGGCGAAGTAGGCGTCGGTGAACTCGCCCTGCCACGACGTCATCGCGATGAACGCGGCCATGCCGGCGCCGAACCCCTTCGCCTGGTACGCCTCGTAGAAGGCGTTCCGGGCGCGCTCGGCCGCTGCGGCGTCGGGGAGCACCGCGTTGATCGGCGGCTCGTGCGCCACCAGCGTGCCGACGTCGCCGGAATGGGTCGCGACGAGTTCGAGCGCGGTCACCGCGCCGCCGCTGCTGGCGAAGACGTCCACCGGGCCGGCACCGAGCGCCGCGACGAGCAGGTGCAGGTCGGCCGCCTGCTGCTGGGGCGTGTTGTCGCGGCGACCGTCGCTGCGGGTGCTGCGACCGAGGCCGCGCGGGTCGTAGGTGACGACGGTCCGGTCGGTGAAGTGCGGGGCGAGGGCGTCGAAACCCTCCGCCGTCATCGGCTGGCCGATCATGAGCAACGGACGACGCCCGCCGGTCGGCGGCAGTGGTCCTCGGACGTCGTACACCAGGTCGGCGCCGGGCACGGCGAGGCGGTGCGTCTGCTTCGTCGGCATGCCGGTGAGACTACTCAGTCGGCGCGGCCGGCGGGCAGCTCACGGGTCTGGGCCAGCAGCGTGTCGAGCTGGACGGCGGTCTGCCGGGGCAGCCGGCCCCGGTCCACCAACTCGGCGATGGTGTCCCGCAGGTCGGCGATGCGCCGCTCGCGGTCCCGGGTCCGTCGGTTCACGTCGGCGAGGTCGTCGCGCAGCTCCTCGGCGGTCTTGCGGTCGACGTCGCCACGGGCCACGGCCACGGCGAGCACCTGCGCGAACTCGTCGCTGAGCTGGCGGAAGCTGACCGGTAGCTGCTGCCCGACGGTCGACGGCACGGCGCTGCTGGCCCGGGGCGACGGGGAGGCCGACGTCGTCGGCTTCGGCGACTGGGTCCGGGGCGAGGGTGCCGTGGTGACGGGCGACGACGGGGCGGCCACCGGTCCGGGGCCGGGCGTGCCGGACGTGCCGGGCGCGCCGAAACCCTGGGTGAGCAGCGCGCCGAGGCCGACCAGCACGGCGAGACCGGCCGCGACGGCGAGCGCCAGGGGCCGGCGCGACCGGCGTCGGACCGGCCGGGGTACGACCGGCGTGGGCCGGGCGGCCGAGCGGTCGATCAGGGTGGGCGGGTGCGCCGCCGGGACGATCCGGAGCAGCTCGGTGGGAGGCTCGACCGGCTGGCCGGCGCCGAACCGGCGGGCGAGCTGTGCGGCGCTGGGCCGACGGGCCGGGTCGGCGGCGAGGCAGGCCAGGGTCAGTGCGGCGATGTCGGCGGGTAGGCCGGGCACGCGCAGCGGCGGCACCGGTGTGCCGCGCCGGTGCACCTCGATGGCGTCCTCCCAGCTCTGCACGGGCAGGGGCGCCTCCCCGGTGAGCATGCGGTAGAGCAGCGCCCCGAGGGCATACACGTCACTGGCCGGGTCGGGAGGGCCGGCGGCGAGGCGTTCCGGGGCGAAGTACGCGGGTGTGCCCATCACCGGCTCGCCGGACTGGCTGTCGAGCCCACCGAGCGCGGCGATGCCGAAGTCGAGCACCTTGGCCCCGGTGTCGGTGAGCATGACGTTGCCCGGCTTCACGTCGCGGTGCACCACGCCGATGCGGTGCGCGGCGGCCAGCGCGGCGGCGATGTGCCCGGCCACCCGCACCGCCTCCGGCCAGGGCAGCGGGCCGGAGCGCAGCCGGTCGGCCAGGTTGTGGCCCTCGACCAGCTCCATCACCAGGTACGGGACGACGACGCCATCGGTCAGGGTCGCCTCGGCGTAGTCGTACACCTGGGTGACGTGCGGGTGGGTCAGCCGGGCGGCCGCGCGGGCCTCGCGCTGGATGGTGGCCCGCAGGTGCGGGTCGGCGGCGAGCTGGCCGGCGAGCACCTTGATCGCCACCGGCCGGCCGAGCACCTCGTCGTCGGCCCGCCACACCTCGGACATGCCGCCGAGCCCGATCCGCTCGTGCAGGACGTAGCGGTCGTGGAGGCGGAGGGTGGGCGTGAAGGGTGACATGGCCAGACCAGTCTGCCCGGCGAGTGCGCGATCGACCACCCTACGTGTCCGGACCGGCACTGTTCGTCCCCGGAGTGCCGCAATGGGCGGCGATCAGGAGCAGCGGGGCACCGGTCGGGGCTGGATCCGGTCGGCGAGCCGGCGCAGGGCGACGGCGGTCACCCGCCGGGTCGGGGCGAAGAGCGGCTGGCGGGCCCGCTCGACGACGACCGGCGCGTCCGGTCGGGCCGAGGTGACGTGGCGGTTCATCGCGTCGAGGGCGGTGACGTACCCGGTCGGGAATTCCATGGTCAACTCCTCAGGTGAGGTCCGGTGGAGGTCCGGACGACGAGTTCGGTGGGTAGCAGCACGTGGCCGGCGGCGGCGTCCGCGGGCGGGTCGAGCAGCAGTTCGGCGGCGATCCGGCCCTTCTCCTGCGCCGGCTGCCGGACGGTGGTGAGGCCGGCCGCCGCCGCCTCGGGGACGTCGTCGAACCCCGTCACCGAGACGGGCGGGTGGGTGCCGCCCGGCCGCCGGGTAAGGGCGTCGAGCACGCCGAGGGCGAGTACGTCGGAGCCGGCCAGCACTGCGGTGGGCGGCTCGGGCCGGTCGAACAGCCCGGCGACGGCGGCCGCCGCGGCGTGGCCGCTGTTGCCGGGGGCGTTGAGCAGTGTCAGCTCCGGCCAGGCGACGCCGACCTCGGCGAACGCGTCGGCGAAGCCGGCAAGCCGGCCACGGGTCGTGGGGTGCGGGGCCCGGTCGAACCCGGACAGGGTCACCGGGCCGGCGGGGGCGTCGGGCAGGACGGAGTCCACGAGCAGGGCGACCCGCCGGTGGCCGAGACCGGCCACGTGCGCGGCGACGCTGCGCGCGGCAGCCCGCTCGTCGATGCCGACGAACCGCTCGTCAGCGGCGGCGTCGTCGCGGACCGCCGTGCTGACGTACGGCAGGCCGCGTGCCCGGATGACGTCCAGCGCCCACTCCTCGTCGGCGACGCAGTACACGCAGAAGCCGTCGACGGCGGCGTTCTCCACGGCCCGCCGGGCGTCGGCCTGCGCCGGTGGCAGGGGCACGAGCAGCATGCTGGTGCCGTGTCGCTCGGTCGCGGCGCCCACCCCGGCGAGGAAGCGGACGGCGAAGGGGTCGGTGAAGGCGTACGACAGCTGGGAGGTGAACAGCACCCCGATCGAGCCGACGAAGCCACGGCGCAGGGAGCGGGCGGTCGGGTTGGGTCCCGGGTAGCCGAGCTGGCGCGCGGCGTCGAGGATCCGCTCGCGCAGGGCCGAGGAGAGCTGGTCGGGGCGACTGTAGGCATTGGACACGGTGCTGCGGGAGACACCGACGGCGTCCGCCACGGCTTGCAGTGTCGGCTTCACTCGACGCCCTTCTGTATCGATTCAGACTGGATCGATACAGAGACTAGCTCGACATGTTGGCAACGGTCAATGCGAGCGAACCCGCGCGCCCTCAGGGCACCGTCACTGCGGGTAGGTCTCCTCCAACAACCGGCCCAGGATCTCCGGCGTACGCTCCGGCGGCTCCGCCTCGACGCAGAGCCGCTCCATGGCCACGGCGTAGTAGTCGAGGTCGTCGCGCTTGTCCAGGTAGAGGGCGCTGGTCAACTGTTCGATGTAGACGATGTCGGGCAGCTCCTGGTCACCGAAGCGCAGGATGGTGAAGGCGCCACCGGCCGCCGCGTGACCACCCGCGGCGAAGGGGATGACCTGAAGTCGGACGGTGGGCGACTTGGTCGCCTCGATGAGCGCGGTGAGCTGGCCCCGCATCACCTCGGGACCGCCGATCGGGCGGCGCAGCGCCGCCTCGTCCACCACGGCCCAGAGCAGCGGCGGCTTGTCCCGGTGCAGCAGTTGCTGACGCTGCATCCGCAGATCGACCCGGCGGTCGATCTCGGCGACACCGGCGCCGCCGTGCCCGAGCAGCACGACCGCCCGGGCGTACTCCCGGGTCTGTAGCAGGCCGGGGACGAACTGCACCTCGTAGCTGCGGATCAGCGCCGCCGCCGCCTCCAGGCCCAGGTAGGACTGGAACCAACTCGGCAGCACGTCGCCGTAACGGTGCCACCAACCCGGGCTGTTGGCGTCCCGCGCGAGCTTGAGCAGCGCCTCGCGCTCCCCCTCGTCGCTGACGCCGTACAGGGTGAGCAGGTCGGAGACGTCACGTTCCTTGAAGCCGACCCGGCCCAGCTCCATCCGGCTGATCTTCGACTCGGAGGAGCGGATCTCCCACCCGGCACCCTCCCGGGTCACCCCGCTGGACTCCCGCAGCCGACGGAGCTGGGCGCCGAGCAGCATGCGCAGCACGGTTGGCCCGGTTGTCGGGCCACCCTCGGCGGGAACCATCGTCACGTGCGGACCTCCGGATACCGACCACGTGATCGGGCACCGAGCCCGACCGACGTGTAAGCATGCCATGGACCGACAGTGAGGTGAACTCCTCCGGACCGGCGATTCAGTCCCATCGCTGGGACCGCCCTGCGCGGCCGGTCAGTTGATCAGATGGTCGAAGTCCCCGTCGCGGGCACCGAGCACGAAGGCGGCGATCTCGTCCACTGTGTAGATCAGCGCCGGCCCCTCCGGATGACGCGAGTTGCGGACGGCGATGCCGGCCCCGCCGGGCAGTTCGGCGAGTTCGACGCAGTTGCCGCTCGGGTTGCTACGGCGGCTCTTCTGCCAGCTCAAAGGGGGCAACTGAGGGATCGGAACACCATTGGGTGGCTGCTGCATGAAAGGCGTCTTTCTGCTCACGAGCCCGCCGGTGCCCGTGGGAGGAGCGGTGACGCGGCGAGGTGCGGTATCGGGGTCGGGCCGTTATGCACGTGCATCTGCTATTGCATCTGCACCGGATGGCGAGCATGATAACGCACGTGATCGGTGCTTATCCGTTCACTTTGCGTTACCCCGAGCGGGGTGACGACCAGGCAAAACTGGCCCCGACGCGGCAGGTGCGCCGCGCAGACCGAAGGCGGGAGGCGGTCGCGGCGATGGGAGGTCTCCTGCCGGATCCGATGAGCGTTGCCTCCGGCGTCTGTGCGGCGGGTGCCCTGCTCTCCTCCTGGCAACTGCGCCGCCGCGCCGTACGCGCCGAGGCCGAGATCGAGCACCTCCAGGCCGAGCTGGCCGCCGAACGCCACGCCGCCAGCCACGACCCGCTGACCGGGCTGCCCAACCGCCGCGCCTTCTACCGTCTCGCGGCCGCCCTGCTCACCAACGCCGACGGCCAGCCACTGATCGCCATCGTCCTCGACCTCGACGACTTCAAGCAGATCAACGACCGGTTCGGACACGCCGCCGGCGACCAGGTGCTGATCAGCGTCGCGGAACGGCTGGCCGGGTTCGCGGGCGACAACCTCGTGGCGCGCCTCGGCGGCGACGAGTTCGCGGGGCTGCTCGCCAGCCCGACCGTCGACCGACGCTGGATCGAGCACGCCACCCGACGCCTCAGCGAGACCGTCGCCGCGCCGATCCGGCTGACCGGGTGCAGCGTCCGGGTCACCGCCTCGGTGGGGCTCGCCCCGGTGACCTGCCCGACCCAGCTCACCGACGCGCTCAGCCGCGCCGACGCGGCCATGTACCAGGCGAAGAGCCTCTCCGGCCCGCGGGCGCCGCGACAGCTCGTCGACAGCGCCCGCTTTCTGGACTAGCTCGCGCCGAACCAGCGACGCAACTCCCACACCAGGCTGGCCTGGTCGTCGCCGACCCACGCCACATGGCCGTCCGGACGCAACAGCACACCGGGTACGTCGAGCCCGTCTCCGACGTCGACGACGTGGTCGACCCGGTCCGCCCACCCGACGGCCGAGAGGCGACCCGTCGCGTCGAGCAGCAGCCCACGTCCGGCGCGCATCAGTTCGTAGAGACGCCCCCGGGTCAACCGGACGTCCCGCAGGTGTCGACCGAGCAACTCGTGACCCGCGCCGAAGTCGTAGCGGACCCCGATCGCGGTGACCTTCTCGATCAGGTACCGGTTCACCTCCTCGAAGTCCATCAGCTCCGCCAACAGGTGACGTACCGCCTGCGGCCCCGGGTCCGGTGACAGCAGGAACATCTGCGCACGGGTGTTGACGAGGACGTCGGCGGCCACCGGGTGCCGCTCGGCGTGGTAGCTGTCCAGCAGCCCGTCGGGCGCCCAGCCGGCGACCTCGGCGGCCAGTTTCCAACCGAGGTTGACCGCGTCCTGGATGCCGAGGTTGAGGCCCTGCCCGCCGGTCGGTGGGTGGATGTGCGCGGCGTCGCCGGCCAGCAGCACCCGGCCGATCCGGTAACGGTCGGCCAACCGGGTGGCGTCGCCGAAGCGGGACAGCCAGCGCGGCGAGTGCACGCCGAAGTCGGTGCCCGCGTACGCCCGCAGTTGTTGTTGGAACTCCTCGATGGTCGGCGGGACGTCGCGGTCCTCGGCCACTCCCTCGGCGGGCACGAGGACCCGGTACACGCCGTCGCCGAGTGGCCCGAGGCCGAAGCGGAGGTGGGTCCGGCGCACCTCGGCGACCACGTCCGCCACCGTCTGCGGGGGTACGCCCACCTCCATCTCGCCGAGCAGCGAGTCGACCCGGCTGGGTTCACCGGGGAAGCCGACGCCGAGCAGCCGACGGACGGTGCTCCGACCGCCGTCGCAGCCGACGACGAAGCGCGACCGCAATCGCGTCCCGTCGGCCAGCTCCACCGTCACCCCGTCGTCGTCCTGGTGCAACCCGACCACCGCGCTGCCGCGCCGGACCTCGACGCCGACCTCGACGGCGTGCTCTTCGAGCAGCCGGTCCGTGGTGGTCTGCGGGATGCCCAGGACGTACGCGTGGGCACTGTCGAGGCCGCTCGGCGGCGGCTTGGGGATCGCCGCGAAGTAGCCGCCGAGCGGATGCCGCGTGCCCACGGCGAGGAAACGCTCCAGCAGGCCGCGCTGGTCCATGATCTCGATACTGCGCGCGTGCAGACCGAGTGAACGGACGAAGCGGGTCGGCTCGGCATCCCTCTCCAGCACCACGACGCGTACGTCGTGCAGCCGCAACTCACTGGCGAGCATCAGACCGGTCGGTCCGCCGCCGGCAATGATGACATCGATCACGATTCCCCCGATTTTCCCAGGTTTGGGCTTCGGGTGACGATTCTGCGGCACGACGGGGGTCTTGCCGCAAGACCCCGGGTGCGATATACGTTAGAGGTGGCAGGGAGACGGATCTCCCTGCCGTTTCGCGTTTCCGGGCCGCTCAGCGACGCCCGTCGAGGTCACGCAGTGCGATGTCGGCGAGGGTGATCAGGCCGACCGGCGACACGAGCCCACGAACGATGCGGGCGGCCCGCGCGCGATCGTCGGGGCTGCCGGAGGGGTCCAACGCCTGGCGGGTCCAGTCGCTGAGGTCGTCGAGCGCGCGTACCGCGAGGAACCAGGCCAGCCGCACGGCGTCGATGTCGACCGTGCCGTACCCGGCGAGCGCGGCCTTCTCCTGTTCGGCAGTGATCGGCGCGAACGCGAGCACCCCGCCCACCACGAACATCAGGTCACACTCGCGCGGGGCGAGCACGGCGTCGTCCCAGTCGATCAACCAGACCTGGCCGTCCGGGCCGAGCAGCAGGTTGCCCAGGTGGGGATCACCGTGGCAGACCACCGCCGGCCCCGACCGGTCGGCGGCGAGTCGCTCGACCCCACCGAGCAGCGTGGACACCCGGTCGCCGTGCGCCGCCCAGGTCGCGACCAGTTCGGCGACCAGCGGATCGCCGTGGTCGGCCCGGTCGCGCAGCCGTCCGGCCACGTCGCGGGTGGCGGCCACGATCGAGGGGTACGCGTCACCGCCGCCCGGTAGCAGCCGTTCCAGCTCGTCGGTCACCGGCACCGCGTGCACGGCGGCCAGCAGTTCCCCGTAGGCACGCCAGTGCGCCTCGGTCATCGGGCCGTCCAGCGCCCGCCAGTCGGAGGCCCACGGCACGACGGAGAGGCGGTAGCCGTCCCGCTCGGCGAACAGCAGTCCGTCGCGGGTGCGCACCGGCGCCGCGATACCGGGCACGCCCCGCTCGGCCAGGTACGCGCTAACGATCAGGCCGGCCGGCGTACCGCCTCCGCTGAGCTTGACGGCATACCGAGCGCCGTCGCCCGTCGCACCCCGCCACAGCCGAGCCCGCAGATCAGCCCCGTACGGAACCTCGTCCACCTCGGACAACTCCAGCGCGAACTCGTCCCGAACCCACCCCACCACGTCCACCAACCCCACCCCACCCCCGCCAACTGGCGGTGATCAAGAAGTTCGCGTCACTGTCGGCCCGGATTCTGACGCAAACCTCTTGATCACGCGTGCCGGGTGGGGGCGTGGGCGGGGATGATTCGGGTACGCGCAGGGGTGGCCCAGTTCGTCGACGAGAGGAACCCCTCGTGCCGAGTATTCGTGCGCTCGTGCTCAACTGCACCCTCAAGCCGTCGCCCGCCCCCTCCAGCTCCGAGCAGCTGGGCCGGGAGGTGCTGGCCGAACTGGCCCGGCAGGGCGTGGACGGCGACATCGTCCGGGTGGTCGACCACAACGTGCGCTTCGGGGTGTCGACCGACGAGGGCGACGGCGACGGTTGGCCCGCCATCCGCGCCAAGCTGCTCGCCGCCCAGATCCTGATCATCGCCACCCCGATCTGGCTCGGCCAGCCCGCGAGCGTCACCAAGATGGTCCTCGAACGCCTCGACGCCGAGCTGTCCGAGACCGACGACGAGGGACGACTGCTCACCTACGGCAAGGTGGCCGGCGTCGCGGTCGTCGGCAACGAGGACGGCGCGCACCACACCATCGCCGAGGTGCAGGGGGCGCTCAACGAGGTGGGCTTCACCGTCGCCGCCGCCGGCGCGACCTACTGGGTCGGCGAGGCGCTGCACACGGTGGACTACCGCGACGCCGGCCCCAAGCCGGACACCACCGGCCGCACCACCAAGGCCCTCGCGCTCAACAGCGCCCACCTGGCGCGGCTGCTCGCCGAGCAGCCGTACCCGCCGCCGGAGGCGCAGGGCGCCGCGGTCGGTCCGAGCCGCGAGCCGGCCTGACGGTCCGTCCGGCCGTCGGCTGCCGAGGGGGTACGGTCAGCGCCAGCCGTAGCCGGCGCGCAGCGCCTGCCCGACCCGGTCGAACCGGGACCGATCCAGCACGGCGCCCTCACGGCGAATGCTGTCCTCGCGCATGGTGAGCACCCGGTCCAGCCGGACCCAGCTCGGCCGCTTGTCCCGGTCCCACTCGCCGGGGCCGAGCGCGAACCAGTGCCGTTGCCCGTCGCGCTCGCTCTGGCTGGACAGCATCAGCCCGAACAGCGTCCGGCTGTGTCGCCCGACCACCAGCACGGGCCGGTCCTTGCCCTGGCGGGGGTCGTCCTCGTACGGCACCCAGGTCCACACGATCTCACCCGGGTCGGCCTGGCCGTCGACCTCCGGCGCATAGCTCAGCTCGCGCCGCTGCAACGCGTTCACCTGGCGAGGGCGGGCCACCCGCGCCGGAGCGGGCCCGGTGCGTCGGGGCGACGGAATGACCGCGCCCACCCGGGAGATGCGTTGCGCCACGTTCCTCAACAGACCAGCCACGGCGGGCAGCCTACCGGCCCCCGGGCGGACCCCCCGAGCCGGAGCGCTGCGGCAGACTGGGCCGATGGACGAGGTGCCGGACGACCTGCCGATCCTCCAACGACGCGCGGTGCGTGTGGTCGTCACCGACGACTCCGACCGGGTGCTGCTGTTCCACACCCGCGACCCGGACCACCCCCGGCTGGGCACCTGGTGGGAGCTGCCCGGCGGCGGCATGGACCCGGGCGAGACGTACCGCGAGACCGCCGTGCGGGAGCTGCGCGAGGAGACCGGCATCATCGTCACCGCCGACCAGATGGGCGCGCCGACCTGGCGGCGACGGGCCAGCTTCCTGCACCGCCAGCTGCGGCACGTCCAGGACGAGGTGGTCGTCGCCGTACGACTGGCCGGTCCCGGCCCGGACGTGGACGAGACGGACCGGCTCGACTACGAGCGGGAGGACTACTTCGGCTTCCGCTGGTGGCCGCTGGCCGACGTGGTGGCCAGCGGCGAACGCTTCTACCCCGGTCAGCTGCCCCGGCTGATCGTGCCCTTCCTGGCCGGCGAGCGGATCGACGAGCCGTTCGAGCTGTGGTCGTGACCGGGCCGGTGCGGATGCCGTAGCGGGCCGCGCCGGGCAGAGTGGAGGCATGACGACCGACCTGCACGGCCCGCTGTCCGCGTACGCCGAAAGGCTGCACGCCACCATCGGCGATCGGCACCACGTCGCCTCCCCGCTCGGCGCCTGGCTGCTGCTGGCCCTCAGCGCCGCCACGACCGAAGCCGACCGGGCGACCGGCTCGGACACCGCCGCCCCCGACGCGACGGCCGGTCCGGACGCGACGGCTGCGGCCCTGGTGGCGGCGCTCGGCACCGACCTGGTGAGCGCGGCGGAGGTGGCCCGCACGCTGCTGGACGCGCCGCATCCGCTGGTCGCGTCCGCCACGGCGTTGTGGCTCCGAGCGGGTCGAGGAGTCGACGAGCCGGCCGGATGGCGGGCCACGTTGCCCGCGACGACCGAGGTCGGCGCGCTCCCCGACCAGGCCGGCCTGGACGCCTGGGCGCGCGAGCACACCGACGGCCTGATCGAGACGTTCCCCCTGAAGGTCAGCCAGGACGTGGTGTTCGCGCTGGCCAGCGCGCTGGCCACCCGGATCTCCTGGGCCGAGCCGTTCGACGTCACCGATGCCCGCGCGCTCGGCCCCGACAGCGCGTGGAGGGACGACCTGCGACAGGTGCTGCGCAGCCCGAGCCACGGGCACCGGGGCGCCATCGTCGCGACCGAGCGGGCCGGGGACGTGATCGTGCACGCCGCCCGCGCCCAGCCGAGCGAGGGCGCGGGGCTGGTGGTCCTCTCGGTGGCCGCCGCGCCGCACGTCCCGGCCGCCGACGTGCTCGCCGCAGCGTACCGGCTCAGCGTCGGCGCTGCCGACGGCGCGCAACCGGCGGGTCGGCGCTCACTGTTCGACCTGCCGCTCGGCGAGACGCCCCTCTGGACGCTGCGCGAGGAGCGGGTACGCACCCACGCCCGCGACGGCCGCGAGGAGCGGCACCAGGCGGTGCTCCCCTGCTGGTCGGCGCGGAACGAGCACGATCTCACCGCCGAGACGCTGGGCTTCGAGGCCGCCACCGTGACACTGGCCCGGGCACTCGACCAACCGGTCCAGGGTTTCGAGGCGCGACAGGTGGCGATGGCCCGGTACGGCCGGTACGGGTTCGAGGCGGCGGCGGTGACCGGGATGTTCGGCACGGTCAGCCTGCCCCCGGAGGGGGTCGCCCGGACCGCCGAGCTGCGCTTCGGCCACCCGTACGCCGTGGTGGCCGTCGCCACCGACAGCAGGGCCGACGGGACCACCGGGCCGTGGCACGGGGTGCCGGTCTGCTCCGCGTGGGTCGCCGAGCCGACGGACGTGGACGGGATCGACACCGGGCGCTGACGGATGCCGGCAGTCCAGCCGGCCGACACCCGTCAGCGCCCGGTCACTCAGTTGTTGGGGTCGAAGTCGCAACTATCGTCGTAGGGATCCCCATATCCGCCGTTGCGCAAATTGGCGGTTATCTCGAAGTAGTTGCCCTCCCACGGATTGTGGTAGTGCAGTTTGGAGTACCCTACCGCCGCGCCGTAATCCTTGAGGAAGAAGGCGGGCGCCCCGATCTTGTAGGTGGTCCACTGCTGAGCGTGGAACGCCTCGTGGCGCATGAGGTCCGGTCCACTGCTCTCGGCCACCGCCCGACCGTACTTGTCCTGGAGGCATACGCGACTCCTGGCTTCGTATCGAAGCCGCTCCTTGAACCTGTCGCGCCCCTTGAAGAAGAAATAGTCGCCGGTCGTCTGCGGCTGGTCGCCTATCGGCGGCGTTTCGCCGAAGCAGACCTTCTGCCACAGATCCTTGAAGCATGACGATCCATGAGCCGCCGCCCACGTCAATGCCGCAGCGTTACTCTGGTTCCAGGTATTCGCGGAGCGGACCACCGTCGAGGCCGACGGGACCCAGAACGGCACCTCGCTGGCCACCGCGCTGTACGACGAGGCGGACTCGTTGATCGCGACCACCCGGAACTCGTAGACGTCACGGCTGTTGTCGGTGTACCAGGTGAACGCCGTGTCCGTGGTGTTGTAGACGGCCGTCCAGTCCCGCCGCTCCCACTTGTTACGGAGCTGGACCTGGTAGTAGGGCACGCCACAATCGGTCGTGGTGGACCGTGACCACTTCAGGTCCACCCGAGCATCACCAGGGGTGGCATAGAACGACCGCGCCGGCCCTGGGGTCGGAGCCACCGGCTTGGCGCTGACGGTGTTGCTGAGCGGGCTCTCCCCGCTGATGTTGTCGGCCAACATCCGGAACTGGTAGGTGTGCGTGTTGATGAGGATGTCCATCTTGATGGCCGACACGCCGACGATGGGATAGATCCCGCGCGTCCAGTTCTGGCCGGACGTCGCGTCCCGGTACTCGATCCAGTGATAGACGTTCTTCGTGGCACTCGGCGTCCAGCTCAGCGTGACGCTGCCGCAGCCGACCGATGTCACCTTGAGGCCGGAGGGCGCCTGCGGTATGGGCGGCATCGGTCGTACGCTCACCACATTGGACGGGCTGCTCTCACCCGCGACGTTGCTGGCGCGGACGCGGTATTCGTAGACATGCCCGTTGCTCAGGAAGCCCATGGTGATGCTGGTGCCACCCGGGACGGGATACTCGGCCCGTCGCCAACTCTGTCCCGCGGTGACGTCCCGATACTCGATGAGGTAGTAGGCGTTGGGGAACGTGCTCGCGGTCCAACTGAGGGTGGCCTCGCCGTCACCCGCCCTCGCGGTCAGATTCGACGGGGGCGCGGGAAGCGGGGGTAGGGGCTTGGCCGAGACGGTGTTGGACGCCGGGCTTTGTCCGCCCGCATTCGTCGCCGTGACCCTGAAGTCGTACCAGTGCCCGTTCTCCAGGAACTGCATCGTGATCGAGTTGCCGTCGATCGGCAACGGGGTCCGCTGCCACGACTGCCCAGCGGTGGTGTCCCGGGAGTAGACGAAGTACTGGGCGTTGGGGGTCGCGGACCGGGACCAGGACAGGGTGACCTTGCCATCGCCCGCCTGGGCCGAGAGGTTCGACGGCGGCGACGGCAGACTGTAGTAGGCGGTGGCCTGGACCGACGACGACTTCGGCCCCTCGCCGGCAACGTTCATCGCGGCGACCCGGTACTCGTAGACGTGCGCGTGGAGGAGATACTCCATCGTGATCGAGGTCTCGCTGCTGAGGTACTCAAGCCGGGTGAAGGTGCTCTGACCAGCGGTGACGTCTCGCCAGTAGATGGCGGAGTACGCGCCGGCCACCGGCGTGTCCCAGTTCAGTTCGATCTTTCCTTCGCCCATCGCCGCGGCGCGAAGGTTGGTCGGAGCGCCCGGGAGCGCGTACGACGAGGTGGCGCTCGCGGCCGTACTGCTCGGTCCCTCGCCGGCCGCGTTCGTGGCCGCGACCTTGAACTCGTAGCGATGCCCGTGGGTCAGGTACTGGGCGGTCGCCGCGGTGCCCTCGGTGACCGGGTAGGGCCACGCCTTGAACGCGGACTCGCCCGCCGTCACGTCGCGTTGGTAGACGCGGTACCAGACGTTGGTGCTGACCGCCTGCCAGGAGAGCTGGATGGTCCCGTCGGACTTCGCCACGGCGGACAGGCTCGCTGGCGCGGCCGGCAGTGCCGGCGCGGGAGTCACCGCCGCGACGTTGCTCGCCGGTCCCTCACCGGCGCCGTTCGTCGCGGAGACCTTGAACTCGTACTGGTGTCCATTGGCGAGATAGAGCGCCTTCGCGGTGGTGCCTTCGGTCACCGGGTAGGGCCACGGCGTGAAAGCCGCCTCGTCGGCGGTCACGTCGCGTTGGTAGACGCGGTACCACACGTTCGGGCCGGGAGCCTGCCAGCTGAGAGTCGCCTGCCCGTCGCCGCGAGTGGCCGTCAGGGACGTCGGCGCACCGGGTAGGGGGAAAGTGGCGGTCGCGCGGGCGGTGTTGGAATGGGCCGACTCCCCGCCCTGGTTGGTGGCGGCCACCTTGAATTCGTACTCGTGACCGTGCAGCAGGTAGGTGGCTGTCGCGGTGGTCATGTCCACGACCGGCAGCGGCCAGGCCGTGAAGGTGGTCTCCCCCGCGGTGACGTCCCGTTGGTAGACCCGATGCCACACCCTGCCCGGCGGCGCGGTCCAGGAGAGTGCCACGTCCCCGTTCGATCGCGCTGTCGCCACGAGGCCGCTGGGCGCTGCCGGCACCGCGTAGCTGGCGGTGGCCCGAGCCGTCGACGACCACGGCCCCTCCCCGCCGCCGCCGACGGATCGTACGCGGAACTCGTATTCGGCTTGGTGGTCGAGCAGGCTGACGGTGAGGGTGGTGGCGGATCCGTCCGGGTGCGCGAGTGGCAGCCACTCGGTCTTGCCCGCAGTGATGTCCAGGCGTTCGACCTGGTAGTACCAGGCCCGTTCCGCCGGCTGCCAGTTCAGCACGATGTCCCCCGTTGTCTTCGGGGTGGCGGTCAGGCCGGTGGGTGCGGGAGGAGGCTCCACCCGAACCGTCGCCGACGCCGTATTCGAGGCCTGCCCTTCGCCGACCTCGTTCTCGGCGGTGACCTTGTACTCGTAGAGATGCTCGTCTCGCAGCAGGGTGAGGTCGATGCTGGTCGCACCCGTCGAGGCAGGAAGTCGGACCCACTGGATCTGTTCGGCGGTCGTGTCCCGCTGGTAGATCCAGTACTTGAGCCCCTGCCCGGTCGGCCCCTGCCAGGCGACATGGACGCCACCGACCGCGTCCGCGGTCGCGCTGAGGTTGGTGGGCGCCGCCGGCAGCCGCGTCGGGTCCGGCACCGCTCGGGGCCAATCGATTTCGATGAAGCGCGGCCGGTAGATGGAAACGTCGGCGATGGAGTCTTCCGTGTTGAGGGCGTTGACGTTATACGACAGAAGTAGCTTGCCGGGTCGCGCCAGAGCCTGGTGTACGGACGTGTCGTAGACGATGGTGGGAGGGGCATTTCCCGCCTCCGGCGCCCGCGCCAACTCCGTCGGCCCACTGAACGGCCCGGTGGGCGAGTCCGCGAAATAGGCGACAATCACGTTGTTGAAGACCAGATGGGTGTCCACCGTCGTCATGACGTAACGCCCGTCCAGCTTGCTCACCGTGAACGCCGTACCCACTCCACTGACGATTCGCGCCGAGGCGTTTTCGTCCGTGGACCAGGCAGCACCATTCCAAAACTGCCATTGCCCGGCCAATCCGCCGATCGGGACCCGGGCCACGTGAGCGAACTTGAAATCCGCGGTGTGTTCCGATCCGTACACGTAGGTGTATCCGTTGTCGTTCACCACCGACTGCCCCCAGGTGATCCGGGGGCTGTACGGCAGCTCTCGTACCTGGGTGACCGTGAGCGCCGGCAGGCTCAGTGTGACGAGCGCGTTTCCGGTCGGCGCGACGTCCAGGTTCCCCGGGCCGGTGGCCTCGTACCTGTTGACGAGAACCTCGAGGTTGTTGCCGGTGACGACGGCACCCGCGACCCAGCAACCGAGGCCGACGCTGTCGTCGCACATGAGAGACTTGGGAGCGCTCGACGTCCCGCCGTGCAGGGTCGCGGTGAGCGCGGATCCCTCCTGCACCACGAGCGTGTTGTGCACCATCGGAGAATTGACCGGGCGTGACCCGTCAGAATTCACCGAGCCGAGAAACGTGTCGGAGAAGAGCCACGCCAGTCTGCCGTCCGGCAGGAGGACGGAAAATGTCCGGTCACCGCCGGTCCAGTGACTCCCGGCGTTCCCGTACTGGGTGAACATGGCGTTCAACGCTGCGGCCGACATGCCCCCTGTGGGCAAAGCCGCCACTGCTTCCGCACGCGTTGGCATGGCAATTAGTGCGCCAACCGCCAGGGACAGGGCAATGGCGCCATTGACGGTGCGTCGAAGTCCTTGTTGGAACAGGGACAACGCAACCTCCTTTGCTGATGAGGCGTCGTCCCCTTCGGAAGGAGATCGAGGTGGCGCTGAAGCTAGCAGGTCTCGAACCCTTCAGCGACCCCGCTTTATTTAATGATCACGATTGCCCCGAAAGCAGCCATTATTGGCCAGATCGGCGAGGTGACGGACTCCGCACGCGCCGGTACGCCGGTGATGACGTCCTGAAGTCGGTCAGCAGGAAAAGCCCGCCACGCGGTGCCGACGCGGCGGGGCGGGAGGTCACGGACGGCTGTCGGTCACGCCGGATCGGGCGGGCTCGGGTCACGGGACAGTCGGGCCACCATCTCGTGGAACTCCCGGACGGTCACCGCCTCGCGCAGGGTGGCGAAGACGGCGCCCGTGCCGACCCGTGCGGTCGCCGCGTCCACTCCGGCACGCTGGCTCACCCGGCGCAGGAAGTCCACCGGTCCGGCGTCCATCGGCGGCGGCGTGGACGGCCCGACGTCGAGGCCCACACCGGTGTCGAGCCCGTCACCGCCGGTCGTCACGGCCGGGGCCGGGTCGATCGGGGCCGGGTCGGTCGGGTGGGCGTCCGGGGCGAAGTCGTACAGGTAGCCGTCGACCTGGTCGGGGAGGTGCCCGGCGGGGTCGGGCGCGGCACCGGTGACGCGTTCCGCCATCGTGGTGAGCACCGCCCGGGCGACAGCGGCAGCCTGCCCGGTCGGTAGGCCGGAGCGCCGGGACACCGCGTCGATGAACAGCGGAAACCCGTCGCCGCCCGCGCTGTCGGTCACGCCGGGGCGGTTACCCGCGCCCGACCGGGGCAAACAGCCCCGGCGACCGTCAGCGCAGCAGGTCGGCGGCCAGCAGGTGGTCGAAGATGAGCTGGTCGACCGGGGAGGTGCGGTGCCGGTCGACGTACCCGAGCCAGGCCATCTCGGCGATCTCGCTGGCCGGCCGCAACCGTCCCCGGTATCCGGCCTGGTAGCAGGTCATGCGCACGGCGACGCCGGCCGCGTGCCCGTGCGCCTGCGCGGTGAACGTGCCCAGGTGCCGCGCCCCGCGCAGGTCCACCTCGACGCTCAACTCCTCACCGATCTCCCGGCGCAGGGTCTCCAGGTCGCTCTCCCCGGGCTCGCGCTTGCCGCCGGGCAGATACCACACGTCCTTGCCCTGCGACCGGGTGCTCAGCACCCGCCCGTCCTCGATGAGGATCCACGCCACCTTGTCGATCTCGCGCACGCCGCCTCCCGCCCCGGTGAGAGCGGGCACGTTACCAGGCGGAGCCCGCGAGATCAGTCACGTGCGAGCAGGTCGAGCAGGAGCGCGGCGGTCCAACTGAACGCCGGTGAGCCCAACCCGGCGCCGGTGTCGGGGTGGAAGTACTCGTGGCAGCCCGCGCCGGCCACCAGATCGATCATCGAACGGCGTAGACCGGCGGCCAGCTCCAGGCGTCCGTGGGTGGTCAGGCCGCGCCGTACCAGCCAGCCGATGTTCAGCCAGCTCGGGCCGCGCCAGTAGCGCAGCGGTTCGAAGTCCGGCGCGGTGCGGTCGTAGCTGGGCAGCGGCCGATCCATCCGCCGGGCCACCCCGAAGCGCGGCGACGTCGCCTCGGCGACGAGCGCGTCGACCTGCCGGGCAGGCAGTTCGGGCAGGAGCAACGGCGCGAGCCCGAGCACGGTACGCGCGCCGACGAGCCGGCCGGTGCGCAGGTCGCGGGGCTGGAACGTGCCGGTGTGCGGGTCGTACAGCCGTCGTACCAACGCCTCGGTGACACGGTCCGCGCGGACCCGGTGTGGGCCCGGGTCCACGCCGATCAGCCTGGCGATGTCGGCCAGCGCGTGCTCGGCCGAGCCGAACGCGGCGTTGAACAGCGGGCACTCCACCAGGAACGGATGATCGTCGGCCAGGTCGCGGTCGGCGTAGCCGTGGTCGCGGTAGGCCGCGACGATCGCCAGGTAGCGCGCGTAGTCCAGGTCCGTGGGGCGGTGCGCGGCGTCGGCGTGCGTGGTGTCGTGCCGACGGTACGCGCGCATGACGGCCGCCTCGGCGTCGACCGCGGCCATCGGCTCGTCCCAGGCGGGGCTGTTGTCCAGACCGGACTCCCACGGGTGGACGACGCACACCAGCCCGTCGCCGGCCACATCGCGCCGCTCGGCCAGATAGCGCTGCTGGGCGACCAGCGCCGGGTAGAGCCGGCGCAGCGCGGCCAGGCCGCTCTGGTCGGGCGCGCGCCGATAGGCCAACAGCGCGGCGAGCGCGTGCACCGGCGGCTGGACCAGGCCGGAGGTGTCCACGCCGGGGGTACCCGGCACATCGGCCGAGCGCCACAGCTCCGGGCCGGGGAAGTACGCGCCGACCCGCAGCGCCGGGTTGAACACGATGTGCGGCACCCGTCCGTCGGCCCACTGCGCCCGGAACAGACTCGCCAGCTCCCGCCAGGCCCGCCCGGGCCGGACGTGGGCCAGCCCGATCGCGATGAACGCCGAGTCCCAGCTCCACTGGTGCGGGTACAGCGTGCGCGAGGGCACCGTGTGGTCGTGCTCCCAGTTCGCGTCGAGGGTGGCGATGGCCAGCCGGCTCAGCCCGGCCGGCTCGGCCGTACCACCGATGCGGGCCGGTACGGCGTCGGCGGTCATGCGGCGGCCCGGCGGGGCAGCGCGTGCCGCAGCACGGTGACGGCCGCACCGAGGGCGCGGACGGGATCGCCGCGTAGCCGGCACTCCAGGGCCAGCCAGCCCCGGTAGTCCAGCTCCAGCAGGGTCCGTACGAGCCCGGTCCAGTCGAGGTGCCCGGCGCCGGGCTGGTACCGGTTGGAGTCGCTGACCTGCACGTGTCCGAGGTAGGGCGCGGCGGCGCGCAGCGCCCGGTGCAGGTCGTCCTCCTCGATGTTCATGTGGAAGGTGTCGGCGACCACCCGGACCGAGGGCAGCCCGAGCGCGGCGCAGAGGGCGACCGCCTCGTCGAGGCGGTTGACCATGTGATCCTCGTACCGGTTGAGGGGTTCGAGGAACAGGGCGACCCCCTCGGCCCGGGCGTGTTCGCCCAACTCGCCGAGGGTGTCCAGGAGCACCTGCCGGTCGCCGGCCGGCGGGCGTGGCGGCTCGAACGGCGGCAGGCGCCGGGAGAACATCCCCCACGCGGCGGGGGTCAGCACCCCGATGCCGCCCAGTTCGGCGATGACCGAGAGTTGGGAGCGCAGGTTGGCCACGGCGTCGGCGGACCGGTCGGGGTCGAAGTCGCCGATAAAGTGGGTCATCTCGACGCAGACGGTGGGCATCACCACGCCGGCGGCGCGGGCCCGGCGCAGCTCGGGCAGGCGGCGGGCGAACGCGAGGTCACCGCGACCGCGCAGCTCGATGCCCTGGTAGCCGAGCGCGGTGGCGAGGGCGTACTTCTGGATCAGGTCGGTGCCCGGCAGGAGTTGTTCCTGGCAGGCGAGCGCGATGGTGGTCATCTAGAACCTCAGCACCACTTGGAGGACGTCACCGGCGCCGCGGTCGAGCAGCGCGAGGGCGTCGGCGACCGCGCTGGCGTCGACGATGTGGCTGACCAGCGGCAGCGGGTCGACGCTGCGGTCGGCCACCAGCTCCATGAAGGTCTGCGCCACCCGGTCACCGGTCCACCGGCCGGCCATGCCGGGCGCGGGGGTGGGCCCGGAGACCTGGGCGGCCACCAACTGGATGCGGTTGTGGTGGAACTCCTCGCCGAGGCCGAGCCCGTCGGCCTGGCCCTGGTAGAAGCCGGCGGCCACGACCCGGCCGGCGTGTGCGGTGGAGCGGATCGCCTCGTGCAGCGCCGGGTACGCCCCGGACAGCTCCAGGCAGACGTCCGCGCCCCGACCGCCGGTGGCCTCGCGCAGCACGCGGGCGGCGGACTGGACCTCGGCGTCCACCGTGGACCGCGCGCCGTAGCTGGTGGCGTGGGACAGCCGGCCGGGCACCCGGTCGACGGCCACCACGCGGGCGCCGGAGAGGGCCGCGAGGCGGGTGGCGAGCAGCCCGATGACGCCCTGCCCGAAGACACCGACCCAGTCCCCCAGGTGCAGGTCGCCGGCGAGCACGGCGGTCAGCGCGATGGCGCCGGGCCGGGCGAAGACCGCGGCGAGCGGGTCCAGCCCGACGGGCAGGGGACGGACGGCGTCGGCGGGGAGCACGGCCTCGGCGCGGTGCCCCCAGATGCCCCACACGAGCTGGCCCGGATGCCGGTCGGTGACCTCCGCGGCCACCTCGACGACCTCGCCGACCTCCTCGTAACCGAAGCCGACCAACGGGTACGGCACGGGGGCCTGGCGGGGGACGAACATCCGGGCGGTGTCGTCCCAGTCCTTGCGGAGCCGGGGATTGCTGCCCCGGTAGAGCGTCAGCTCGGTGCCGGCGGAGATGCCCGAGTAGCAGGTGCGGACCCGGACCTGGCCGGGACCGAGCGGATCTGGCGGGCAGGGCTCGAGACTGATCTGTCGAGGCCCGGCGAGGGAGACCACCCAGTTGCCCATGTGTCACATCCCGGTAGCACTGGGCTCCAGGATAGCCAAAAAATAGCCATATGTCTTGCTATTGATCAATCGAAGGTGTTGGATCCGTCTTGTACCCTTCGAGAGGAGTGCCACCGATGTCAGCACCTCCGAGGCGGATACTCGCCACCACCCTGGTCCTGGCCATGACCGCGTCGACCCTGCTGGCCTGCGGAGACGACGGGTCCGACAGCAACAGCAAGAAGATCACCGTGTGGAGCCTGGAGGACGTCGCCGACCGCGTCACCGCTACCAAGGCGATCATCGCGGACTTCACCGCCACGACCGGGATCCAGGTCGACCTCGTGACCGTCAACGAGGACCAGTTCCCCTCGCTGATCGCCGCAAACGCCGCCGCCGGCGAGCTGCCCGACGTGGTCGGGTCGGTCTCCCTGGCCGGCGTCCGTACGCTCGCGGGCAACGAACTGCTGCACGCCTCGGCGAACGCGGAGGTCGTCGACGAGCTGGGCCGGCAGACCTTCTCCCCCCGGGCGTTGGAACTCACCTCGGACGACGGCAAGCAGCTCTCCGTGCCCAGCGACGGGTGGGGGCAACTGCTCGTCTACCGCAAGGACCTGTTCGACGCCGCCGGCCTGCCCGCCCCCGACACGTACGAGCGGATCGCCACCGCCGCGGCGAAGCTGAACACCGGCGGGGTCGCCGGCATCACCGCCGCCACCTCGGCGAGCGACGTCTTCACCCAACAGACCTTCGAGCACCTGGCACTGGCCAACGGCTGCCAGCTCACCGACGACTCCGGCGCCGTCACCCTCGACTCGCCGCAGTGCGTCGAGGCGTTCCGCTTCTACGGCGACCTGATCCGCACCAGCTCCGTCAAGGGCGCGCAGGACGTCGACACCACCCGGGCCACCTACTTCGCGGGTAAGGCGGCCATGGTGATCTGGTCACCGTTCATCCTCGACGAGTTGGCCGGGCTGCGGGACGACGCCAAGCCCACCTGCCCGCAGTGCCAGGCCGACCCGGCGTTCCTCGCCAAGAACAGCGGCTTCGTCACCGCGATCAAGGGCCCCAACGGCACCGAGCCCGCCCAGTACGGCGAGATCAGCTCGTGGGCCGTGCTGGACGGCGCGGTGACCGAACCGGCCAAGTCCTTCGTGAAGTACCTGCTCGGCGACGGCTACCCGCGCTGGTTCGGCATGTCCCCCGAGGGCCGCTTCCCGGTGCGCACGGGCACCCCGACCGAGCCGGAGGCGTTCCTGACCGCCTGGACCACCAGCCCGGCCGGCGTGGACACCAAGAAGCCCCTCACCGACGTGTACGGCGACGACGTGCTCGCCACCCTGCGGCGCAGCCCGGACACGTTCGGCCGCTGGGGGCTCGGCCAGGGCCAGGGAAAGCTGGTCGGCGCGATGCTCGGTGAGCTTCCGGTACCCAAGGTGCTGGGCGACCTCACCACCGGCAAGTCCGACGCGGCGGGGGCCGCCGGCCGGGCCCGCAAGGACGTCGAGGCGATCAAGGCAGGCGTCAATTGACCACCACCGCGCCCGGCCGCTCCCCCACCGAAGGGCGGCCGGAGCGGGCGCGTCGTCGACCGCTGACGCTGCGCCGCCGAGAGTCCCGCGCCGGCCTGGCGTTGGTCGCGCCGACCCTGCTCGTCACCATCGTCATCATCGGCGTCCCGATCGTCTGGACCGTGGTGCTCGCCTTCCAGCGGGTCCGGCTCGCCACCCTGCGCAAGACCGGCCTCTTCGGCGAGTTCACCCTGGACAACATCGACCGGGTGCTGCACACCCCCGGCTTCGCCGACACCCTGTGGGTCACCCTGCTCTACAGCGTGGGTGGCACCGTCGGGTCGATCGTGCTCGGCCTGGTCGCCGCGCTCGTCGTCCGCCGGCCGTTCCGCGGTCGCACCCTGGTACGGGCCTCCATGCTGCTGCCGTACGTGGCGCCGGTGGTCGCGGTGACCTTCGTCTGGCAGGTGATGCTCGACCCGCAGCTCGGCATCGTGAACCACTGGGGGCAGCGCCTGTTGGGCTGGGACGCGCCGGTGCCGTTCCTCACCCAGGAGTCGACCGCGCTGGCCACGGTCGTCACCTTCGAGGCGTGGCGGTACTTCCCGTTCGCGTTCCTGTTCCTGCTGGCCCGTCTCCAGGCGGTGCCCGGCGAGTTGGAGGAGGCCGCCCGCGTCGACGGGGCCACTCCCACCCAGCGGTTCCGGCACATCCTGCTACCGCAACTCCTGCCGGTGATCGCCCTGCTGGGCGTGCTGCGCTTCATCATGACGTTCAACAAGTTCGACGACGTCTACCTGCTCACCGGCGGTGCCGCCGGCACGGAGGTGGTCAGCGTCCGGGTCTACGAGTTCCTCACCGCCCGTACCGACGTCGGGGCGGCCGCCGCGCAGGCCGTCGTGCTGGCCGTGGTGCTCATCGTGTTCGTGCTGATCTACCTGCGCTTCTTCGGACGGAGGGTCGGCTGATGGACCGGGACATGGTCGAGACGGTGAGCCTGCGCTGGCTGCGCCGCCTGGTGATCGCCGCGTTCCTGGTGGTCACCGTCTTCCCCTTCTACTACATGCTGGTGCTCTCGGTACGCCCCATCGAGCGGCTGCTGCTCGACCCGGGCTCGCTGGTGGTCGGCTTCGGTGAGCTGACCGTGGCCACGTACGCCGAGGTCCTCAAGGCCACCGACGACGGCGGCCAGGGATTCCTCACCTTCATCGGCAACAGTGCCCTGGTGGCGGTCGCGGCGACCGTCCTCACGCTGCTCGTCGCGATCCCCGGCGCGTACGCGGTGGCCCGGCTGCGGTTCTTCGGCCGGCGGCAGGTCGACTTCCTGTTCCTGGCGGTCTACCTGTTCCCCTCGATCGTCATCGCGATCCCGCTGTTCGTGGTGTTCAGCCTCGCCGGGCTGCGCGGTTCGCTGTTCGGGCTGGTGCTGGTCTACGTCTCGCAGACCCTGCCGGTGTCGGTCTACATGCTGAAGAACTACTTCGAGACCATCCCGGTCAGTCTGGAGGAGTCCGCCGCCATCGACGGCGCCGGTCGGCTCGGCATCATCCGCCGGGTCAGCCTGCCCCTCGCGATGCCGTCGATCATGGCGGTCGCGCTCTACGACTTCATGATCGCCTGGAACGAGTTCCTGTTCGCCCTGTTGTTCCTGGTCGACAAGCCCGACCGCTGGACGGTGTCGCTGGGGTTGTCCCTGCTCGCCGACGGCGTGGAGGTGCCCAAGACGGTGCTGATGGCCGGGTCGGTCGTCCTCACGCTGCCCATCGTGATCCTCTTCTTCGCCAGCGAACGGCTGCTGACCGAGGGTCTGACCAGCGGCGCGGAGAAGGGCTGAGCGAGCCGCGCGATCGGTGGCAGCCCAGCGGTACGACACGCCGACCCCGGCACCGCTGAACCGCCACCGATCGGCGCACCCGCCGGCCCGGCCCCGGCCGGCCCGGTTACCGTGAGGCGTATGGCCAACCCGACCCGCTGGGCAACCGACACCGGCCCGGAGCACTCGCAGTGGTACGTCGACCGGTTCCGCAAACTCGCCGCCGAGGGCGCCGACCTGGCCGGCGAGGCCCGGCTGGTGGACACCCTCGTCGAGCCCGGGTCACGGATCCTCGACGCCGGCAGTGGCACCGGTCGGGTCGGCGCGGCCCTGGCCGAGCGCGGGCACACCGTCGTCGGGGTGGACGCCGACCCCGTCCTCGTGGAGGCCGCCCGCGCCGATCATCCCGGTCCGCGCTGGCTGGTCGCCGACCTGGCCGACCTGGACCTGCCGGCGATGGGCGAGAGCGAGCCGTTCGACGCCGCCGTGCTCGCCGGCAACGTGCTCGCGTTCGTCGCCATCGGCACCGAGCCGGAGGTGCTGCGCCGGCTCGCCGGGCACCTGCGTCCGGACGGCGTCCTGGCAGTGGGTTTCGGCACCGAACGCGGTTACCCGCTGACCGCGTTCGACGCCGACGCGGTCGCCGCCGGGCTGCGCCTGGAACACCGCTTCGCCACCTGGGACCTGCGCCCGTGGCGTGACGACGCGCCCTTCGCGGTCAGCATCCTGCGCCGTCCGGCAACCTGACGCCCGGACGGCGTCGGAACGACGGCCGGGGAAGGACGACGCCGCGCCGGGCCGGGCGCGTCAGGACGGTGCCGCGACGGCCCGGGCCGCGGCCGGGTCGAGGGTCGCCCCCGCCGGCACGAGACTGACCAGACCGGCGGGCAGCCGCACCGGTCGCACGTCCCGGTAACCGAGCATCGGCAGCACCTCCCGGTCGGCCAGCACGTACCGCCGGCCCAGGTCGGTGACCACGGACACCGCCCCTCCGGACGCGCCGGGCGCCGCGGCGGCCTCGACAACCGCGCCGCCACCCGGCTGCACCACCACGTGGTCGGCCAGCGCCGTGCCACCGGACGGCGCGGTCCGCGGCACGGCCGCCAGGTCGGGCAGGCGTACGCCCCAGCGCACCTCCCCCGCGTCGTCGTCGCCGACCCGGGTGCAGATCGCCGCCTCGTCGGTGGCGGCGAGCCGGGGCGGGGCGGGCGGCGGAGCGGTCGGGCCGCTCGGGGCAAGATCGGGCATCGTGGGCAGCGCCGCGAACCGACCCAACGTCATCGGCTCCGACTCCCCCTGCCCGGTACGGGCCAACAGCAGTCCGGCCTGCAACTCGGTGATCCCGGCCAGCCCGTCGTCGAGCGCCACCGCGTACTGCCGACCGCCGCCGGAGTTGCGTATCAGGTAGACCTGCCCGATGGTGGCCCCCGGCACCCGGGCGGAGGGTCGACCTTCGCCGGGCAGCGTCGGCGGGGCCAGGTCGACACCGGCGGGGAGGGCGTTGAGCAGGGCTGGCGCGACGGGCACCGCCCGCGTCCGGGTGGTCGCCAGCGCGGCCAGCACCCGGTTGGGATCGCGGATCAGGTACCGACGCTGGTGCCACACGAGGTGCAGGTCGCCGTCCGGGTGGCGGAGCAGCAGCGCGTCGTCGCCGAGTGGTCGGCCGCCGTCGGGGTCGACGCCGATGAGCAGCGCCGAACGGGAGTCCACGCCGGCCGTCGTCGAGCAGACCGTCCAGGGCGACGTCGCGAGCCGACCCGGCGCGGGCAACGAATCCGGCGCGTCGGCGATGCCCAGTGGCAGCCCGCGCGGCACGCCATCGATCGAGCGTCGGGAGACCAGTACGGTCTTCGACCGGTCCGCGCCGACGATCAGCAACGCCGAGGCGTAGTTGAGCACCGGGTGCAGCTTCTGCTCGCGGTACACGAAACGGGCGCCGGACTCCTTCTCCACGATGACCGCGCCCGGGTCCCGCCAGCCCTTGCCACCACCGGCGAACAGGCCGTACAGCGCCGCACCCCCGAGCCCGATCACCGCGACCAGAACGCTGGCCAGGCCCGCGCCCGCCAGCCGCCGGAACGGCGACTGGGCCGGGTCGGTCTCCCGCATCACCAGCGCGGCGACCGCCCGCTGGACGCTGAACTGGTAGGAGTGCAGCTGATCCTGCCGCGACGGCATGGGGTCCCTTCCGCTGGTTCGACCGGGCACAGGATATGCGCTGCGTCGATGTCCCGTGGACCCTGCGTGGCGGGGCGGGACCCGGTCGGTACCATTCGGGGACGAATCCGGCGGCGAGAGGGCACCGTGGGCGCGCGTTTCGAGGAACTGGCCTGGCGGGAGACACCGATCGGCGCGATCAGCCTGCGGCGGCGTCGCGACCCGGCGCTCCAGGTCGAGGTGTACGAGGTCAAGCTCGACGACGAGTACCTGATGTCCAGCCTCTTCCCCGTCGCCGAGATCGAGCTGGCCCGTCTCGGCCTCGCCGAACTGGCCGGTGACACACTCGACGTGGTGGTCGGCGGCCTCGGACTGGGCTATACGGCGTGCACCGCGCTGGCCGATCCACGGGTACGGGCGCTGCTGGTGGTGGAGGCCATCGAGGACGTCATCGACTGGCACCGGCGAGGGCTGCTGCCCTTCGCGACCGGGCTGGCCGAGGACCCGCGGACCCGGTTCGTGCGGGCCGACTTCTTCGCCGCCGTGGCGGGCGACGACGGGTTCGACGTCGAAGCGCCCGGGCGGCTCTTCGACGCGGTCCTCCTCGACGTCGACCACTCGCCGCGCAACGTCCTGCACCCGAGCCACGCGCCGTTCTACACGCCGGACGGGCTCCGTCGGCTCGCCGCGCTGCTGCGTCCGGAGGGCGTCTTCGCGCTCTGGTCGGACGACCCACCGGACGACGGCTTCACCGCGACACTGGCGGAGGTCTTCACCACCGCCCGGGCGCACGTCGTGCCGTTCGCCAACCCGCTGACCGGCGCCCAGTCCGCCAACACCGTCTACGTAGCCCGCCGCTAACTCCCCCCACCCCCACCCCGCCCCCGCCCCGCCTCCACCCCGCCGATCTTGCAGATTCTGTTGGCGAATTCGGGGCTCAGGTCCCTTTTGCCCGGCACAGAAAGTGCAAGATCGTGCGGGGGTAGGCGTGTTTGGGTGTGGTGGGGGTGGGAAGGCGCGGCCCCGGGGTCGCCGCATCTCGCGTTGCGGCCGGTCGGGAGGTTGTGATGCGTGCCCTGCTCTGGGTCGTCGGCGTGGTCGCTGGCGTGCTGATTCTGCTCGGGCTGATCCTCGAGGCGGTCCGCTGGCTGATCATCATCGGTCTGATCGCGCTGGTGATCGTGATCGTCCTGGGCGTGGTCAAGGGCCGGCAGGCCATGCACCACCAGAGAAGTCGACGGTGACGGTCAGAACCAGTCGGCGCGCATGTCGAGCGCAGTGCGGTCGAGGCTGTCCAGCAGGTCGAACTGGGGTCCCGTGCGGGGCAGTTCGACGCTGAAGAAGTAGCGGGCCGCCTGTCGCTTACCGGCGTGGAAGGAATCGCCGCTCTCGGCGGGCGGCAGCGCCAGCACCTGTTCGAGCCACATCCAGGCGATCACCACGTGCCCGACCGCCTCGAGGTACGCGCTGGCGTTGGCCAGGGCGAGCACCGGATCGCCGCCGGCCCACAGCCGCCGGGTGACGGTGGTGATCCGTCGCACCGCCGGGTCCAGCCGGTCGGCCAGCTCGGCGGCCTCGCCGCCGGTCTCTCGCGCCCGCGTGACGGTGCCCCCCATCGTCTCGGTCAGCAGGAGCAGCCCCGCGCCGTCGTGCATGGTCATCTTGCGACCCAGCAGGTCCAACGCCTGGATCCCGTGAGTGCCCTCGTGGATCGGGTTGAGCCGGTTGTCGCGGTAGTGCTGCTCCACGTCGTGGTCGCGCGTGTAGCCGGCACCGCCGAGGACCTGGATGGCCAGGTCGTTCGCCGCCAGGCACCACTGCGACGGCCAGCTCTTGGCGATCGGGGTGAGCACGTCCAACAGCAGGTGCGCCCGTTCCCGGTCGGCATCGACCGGCGCGGTCTTCTCCTCGTCGAGCAGCCGGGCGCAGTAGAGCACCAGGGCGAGCGCCCCCTCCACGTAGCTCTTCTGCGCCAGCAGCATGCGTCGTACGTCGGGGTGGTCGATGATCGGCACCTGCGGCGTGGCCGGGTCCTTCGCGCCGACCGGGCGGCCCTGCGGCCGTTCCCGGGCGTACGCCAGGCTCTTGAGGTAGCCGGTGTAGCCCAGCGCGGTTGCGCCGGCTCCGACGCCGATCCGAGCCTCGTTCATCATGTGGAACATCTGGGCCAGCCCCTGGTGGGGCGCGCCGACCAGGTGGCCCACCGCGCCAGGTCGACCGTCCGGGGTGTGGCCGCCGTCGCCGAAGCTGAGCAGCGCGTTGGTGGTGCCTCGGAAGCCCATCTTGTGGTTGAGCCCGACCAGCGCCACGTCGTTGCGCTCGCCGAGCGTGCCGTCCGGGCCGACCAGCACCTTGGGTACGACGAACAGCGAGATGCCCTTCACTCCAGGCGGGCCGCCGGGGATCCGCGCCAGCACCAGGTGGACGATGTTCTCCGCCAGCTCGTGGTCACCCCCGGAGATCCACATCTTGGTGCCGAACAGCCGGTACGTGCCGTCCGGCTGCGGCTCGGCCCGGGTGACGATGTCGGCCAGTGAGCTGCCGGCGTGCGGCTCGGACAGGCACATGGTGCCGAAGAACCGCCCCTGGAGCATCGGCATCACGTAGGTGTCGACCTGCTCGGCGCTGCCGTGCGCCAGCAGCAGGTTGGCGTTGCCCAGGGTCAGCAGCGGGTACGCGGAGGTCGCCACGTTGGCCGCCTGGAACCAGGCGAAGCAGGCGGCGGCGACGGCGTGCGGCAGTTGCAGCCCGCCGACGGCGTCGTCCATCGCGGCGGTGAGCAGACCCGTGTCGGCGAAACTCCGCAACGCCGTCGCGATCTGCGGGATCGTCCGCACCCGGTCCCCGTCGACGGTGGGCTCGGCGAGGTCGGCGGCCCGGTTGTGCGGGGCGAACTGGTCGGTTGCCACCCGTTCGGCGAGGTCCAGGGCGTCGCCGAAGGTCTCCCGGGAGTGCTCGGCGTAGCGGGGACGCTCGACGAGGTGCGCCACCCGCAGCCAGTCGTGCAGCAGGAAGTCCAGGTCACGGCGGGAGAGCAGGGTGGAGGGCACGAAACTCCTCGGCGGGGCTCGGATGTGTCGGGTCTGATCGGGGCGGCCGGCGTCGGTCCCGCCCCATCCTGACCGATGTGCCGGGAGCGCACCACCGCCGCCCCTCGGCGGGCGTCGTTGTCGTACCCGCCGACTAGCGTCCCTGCCTGTGACCGCACCCGGCGACGTCGAGCCCGAGATCCTCGACAGGCTGCGCCCGATCTGCCGTGGATTGCCGGAGGCCTACGAGGAGCCGGCCTGGGTGGGCACCCGGTGGCGGATCCGCACGCGCACCTTCGCCCATGTGCTCACCGTCGATCCCGACCGTCAGGCGGTGCACGCGCGCGCCGCCGCGCTCGACCGTCCGGCCTGCCTGTTGGTGTTCCGCGCCCCGCTCGACGAGATCGCCGGTCTGCTGAGCGTCGGGCCTCCCTTCTACAAGCCGGACTGGAGCCCGACCGTTATGGGCATGGTGCTGGACGCGGACACCGACTGGGACGAGGTGGGTGAGCTGCTCACCGAGAGCTACTGCGTGCAGGCGCCCAAGCGGCTCGCCGCCCGGGTCGACCGGTCCGGCTGAGGCGGCCGGCGTTTCGCCGGGGCCGACACGGGGATACCGCGCCAGCGGTGGCGGACCATCGACGGGCACGGCGACGTCGGGCGCGCCCGGCCTGATCGTGGTGGACCTGGATTCGGGTCGGTGCCGGCGGGTGTTGGACGGCCACCCGAGCACGGTGGGCGGCCCGGTGATCGCCGACGGTCGGGCGCTGCGCGATCCCGGCGGGGCGCGGGTATGCCTGCACGCCGACCAGTTGGAGGTGTCACCGGACGGGCGGTGGCTGTACTACCAGCCGGCCTCGGGTGGGATGTCCCGGATCGGCACCCGGTGGCTGGACGACCCGACGCTGTCCGCCGAGGAGTTGGCCCGGCGGGTCGAGCCCTGGGCGGACACGCCGAGCACCGGTGGTACGGCCATCGACGCACTGGGCACCATCTACGTCAGCGACATCGAGCGCCGCCGCATCCTCGCGGTCGGACCGGACCGCAGCGTGCGTACGCTCGTCGCCGACCCCCGCTTGAACTGGGTGGACGCGATGTGTCTCGACACCGAGGGGCACCTCTGGCTGCCGGCGGCCCAGCTGCACCTGACGGCCGGGTTCAACGGCGGGCACCCGGCCGTCGCCTACCCGGTGCACGTCTACCGGATGCCGGTCGACGCCGGCCCGCCCTCGCCCGACCACGCCTGAACCACCGCCCGTGCACCCGGCTCACTGACCCACACTGCGGCGGCAATTCTCGCTTTTGCGCTTACTTGCCTGATTTCTTCCTTTACCGTCTCCTTGCGCGACAACCACCGTTTTGTCGCTTTTGTTCGGTTCGAGGATGGCGCAGCTGGTCTGATCACCGCTGCGCCCCTCCCGCCGGTCAAGACAACCAACCCGCGTTGTACCGAGGAGGACGAGTTGAGTGGACCGACAGGGATGGCGATGAGTGCGGTGCGCAGTCGAGGAGGCCGTCGCAAACTCAAGGCCATCCTGGCTGGAGGCATCGCCCTGGGCCTCGGGGCGACGATCACCCTCGCGGCCTGGAACGACTCCGAGTACGCCACGGGCACGTTCACGGCCGGTACGTTCAGCATGGAGGGCAGCACGAACGGCACCACCTACGCTGAGCACCCCACCGCCGGCACCGCGGCCGCGTTGACCTTCAGCACCGGCTTCGACAGCATGAGCCCGGGTTCCGTGGTCGCAGCGCCGTTCGCCGTACGCCTGACCGCCGCCACGACGTACGGCGCGACGGTCTCGGTGGCGTCGGCCACCCCCGCCCCGCCGGGCTTCGTCGGCCTCACCTACGGAATCGCGACCGTGCCAGCCTTCGCAAACTGCAGCGCGACGCCCACGAGCCCGACCTGGATCGTCCCGCAGGGCACGGCGCTCAACTCGGTGACCGGCGCGGTCTCGTTCAACCTGACGCAGGGCACCCCTCCCACGACACCCGGCGCTCCGGCCTTCCTGTGCTTCGTCGTGACGGCAGGGGGCACCCTGGTGCAGGGCACGTCGGTGACGCAGACCTGGCAACTCCTGGCGACGTCCGTATAGGTGGCGGCCGTGGTCAGCCGTCGGAACTCGACCGGACGACCACGGCTCCGTCGCACCCGTGCCGTACTCGCCGGCGCCCTCGTTCTCGGTCTGGGAGCGACGTCCACGCTCGCCGCGTGGACCGATGGCGAGTACGGCACCGGGTCGTTCGCCGCGAGCGTCTTCGGCACCGAATCGCAGACCGCGTCGAGCGCCTGGGCGAGTCACACTCCGGCGGCGAATGCCGCGACGCTGGTGTTCAACGCGACAGCGATGTCCCCGACGGTCTCCGTCTACGCCTTCGTCGACATCCGTACGACATCGACGACGACCGTCGGCGGTGCCGTCGCGCTGACGAGTTCGTCGAACGACGCGGGCGCCCTCCTGCCCGCGCTCGAGTACCGCGCTGTGCGGACCGCCACCACCAGCACCACCTGCGCTGCCGCCGCCTTCACCGGTACGCCGACGTGGATCGTCGGGCCCGGCTACCTGGCAGTCACCTCCGTGCCCGGCACGCCGGTCCCGTCCAGCATCACCGTCCCGAGCGGCGCAACCCCGCAGTTGCGGTTCTGCTTCGAGGTACGGATCCAGTCCGGTGCCAGCAACGCGTACCAGGGCACGAGCGGCGCCGTCACCTGGCTGTTCACTGCCACATCTACGTAAGGGGTCTGCACATGATGGGACGAGCGGGCCGACAGCAGAGTCTCCTCGCCCGGGTCGGTGACCTGGCGCTGACCGTGCTCGCCGCCGGCGGCACGGTGTGCGTCGTCCTCGTCCCGCTGGCGTTCTTCTTCGACATCTCCCTCATCCTGTTCAAGACCGGGTCGATGAGCCCGACCATTCCCGCGGGATCGCTGGCGGTGGTGCGGGAGATCCCCGCGTCGCAGGTACGGGTGGGCGACGTCGTCACCGTCGACCGCACGCCGCTGCCACCGATCACCCACCGGGTCGTCGACGTCGGCGACGGCGAGGGCGCGTCGCGGCTGCTCACCCTGCGCGGCGACGCGAACGAGTCGAACGACGCCGCGCCCTACCCGGTGACCAGAGTCCGGCTGGTCGAGTGGTCGGCGCCCCGGCTCGGGTACGCGGTGCGCGCGGTGTCGAACGTGTACGCGATGAGCGCGATCACGATCGGGACAGCCGTGATCGTGACCTGGGCGTTCTGGCCCCGTGATCCCGAACGGCGGACCCGCCGTCGGCGACCCGGACCGTCAGGTTCGGACCAGCCCGGGCCGGGCCCCGAGCTGCGCCTCCCGCCGAGTGGCGTGCCGCGCCGCGGTGAGGCGACCGCGCGGCGCCTGTTCCTCGTGCTGGCACTGCTGCCGGGCGTCGCTGCCGGCGCGGTGCTGGCGACTCCGGATCCGGCACGGGCGACCACCGCCGAGGACGTCACGCGTAGCCGGCATCTCACCCTGATCTCGATCGGCGACCGCGATCGCATGTCGAACATGACGCCGGAGGAGCCGGTGCCGTGGCAGGTGGGGGTCCTGGCGCAGACCAGGCAGCCCGGCACGGTGAGCATCTCGCTGTCGGCGCGGGGACCCCTCGCGGCCCGTCCGGACGGACTGCGGGTGATGGCCGCCATCTGCGCCATGCGGTGGGTCCGGGGCGCCTGCCCCGACGGCCGGCAGGAACAGGTTCTCGCCGACGGTCCCGCCACCAGGCTGTCCGCGCGCCCGATCACCCTCGGCTCGATGTCCGCCGACCAGCAGCGTTGGGTGCTCGTCACCGCGAGCCTGCTGGCCAACACCACCGCCTCGGGGTCGGCGGACCTGATCGTCACGGCAACCGGTTTCGGCGACCGGGCCTCGGCGGACGGCAGGGTCGGGCCGCTTCCACGGACCGGAACGAACCTGCGGACCCCGCTGCTCGCCGGCACCGGCGCGCTCCTGCTCGGCCTGCTGCTGATGCTCGTCGCGCGCAGACGCCGGATCAGGGTCTCGCGGCCGTGAGGGGCTCGTGGAGTCCAGCTCCGGCTCAGCGGAAGCGGACCGGCGTCGCCCGCAGGCGTTGGGTCGCGAGCCTCCTCGCCCTGCTGCTCGCCGGCACGGTCGTCGCGCTGGGACCGCCGTCGTCGACGTTGGCCTCATGGACCGACACCGAGTACGGCAGAGGCTCGCTCCAGGCCGGCACGGTCAACCCTCCGACCAATCTGCAATGCAGCGCGGGCGCGCTCACTCCGCCGACCTTCACGTGGACCCTGCCGGTCGGGGGTCTGACCCGCAACGGCTTCACGTGGTCGCTGACGGGCGGCTTCTCCGGCGGCGGAACCCTCGGCCCCACGGCCACGTCGGTCACCATCCCCGGTGCTCTGTTGGGCATCGGAAGCGGCACCTTCCGTCTGGTGGCGAACGGCCCCGGTGGCTGGACGTCGACACAGGTCAGCGGTTCGGTCGGCATGCTGACGGCGGTGCTCTACTTCTGCAGCGTGCCGTAGACGTCGACATCTCGCCGCGACGCCCTATCCGCTAGCGGACCGGATCGCCACTCGCCTTGGCGCGGCGGGCAGATAGCGGGAGCCCTCGATATCCTGCCTCGCATGCATCGAAGCCGTGTGTACGCGTTGCTCATCGACGCGCCCGAGGCGGAGGCCGCGCGGGCGGCGGAGTTCTGGTCGGCGGCCCTCGGCGTCGACACCCGGGCGCACCCGGACGAGCCGCAGTTCGTGGGTCTGCACCAGGCGCTGCCCGGCCTGGTCACCGCCGTCCAGGCCGTCGACGACGCGCCGCGCTACCACCTCGACATCGAGACCGACGACGTGGCGGCCGAGACCGCGCGGCTGGTCGGCCTGGGCGCGACCGAGGTGACGCGGTGGTTGGAGTGCCGCGTCCTGCGGGCGCCCGGTGGGCACCTGCTCTGCGTCCTGCCGGTCGAGAGCCCACCCGAGGTGTTCGACGCCCAGGCTCGGACCTGGCCGTGACGGCCGGGCCTGTCGCAGGGCCGCAGTAGGGTCCGGCCATGGCTGATCTGGTGTTGGTGGCAGGTGCGTGGCTGGGATCCTGGGCGTGGGACGAGGTGGTGCCGCACCTGCGGACGGCCGGGCACCGGCCCCTTCCGCTGACCCTCTCCGGTCTCGCCGAGCGCCACGGCGTGCCGGCCGGCCAGCAGACCCACGTACAGGACATCGTCGACGAGATCGAACGCCGCGACCTGCGCGAGGTGGTGCTGGTCGGGCACAGCTACTCGGGCATCCCGGTGGGGCAGGCCGCCGAGCGGATCGGCGACCGGTTGACCCGGGTGGTCTACCTCGACGCGGAGGTGCCGGTCGACGGCGGGTCGTTCGCCTCCGGTTGGTGGCAGGGTCAGGCGGCGTTCGAGTCCGTGCTCGCCGACAACGGCGGTGACTGGTCGCCGCTCGCCCCAACCGAGTTCGACGGTCAGGGCCTCACCGACGAGCAGATCGCGCGGCTGGTCAAGGGCGCTACGACGCATCCGGGGCGCACGCTGACCGAGCCGGCCGTACTGACCGGTTCCCTGGGCGAGTTGCCGACGACGTACGTCAAGTGCCTGCTCGACGGGCCCGAGCCCAACGACGTCGTGGCGACGCTGCTCGACAGCGAACGGTGGCGGCTCGTCACGATGGCCACCGGCCACTGGCCGATGTTCTCCCAGCCCGCCGAGCTGGCCGCGTTGCTCGCGACGGAGGCGGGCTGACCCGCGCCCGAGCCGACGGCACGAGATGTAGAGGGGCGGATGGTGCGACGAGCGTGGTGCCGGTGGGTCATCTTGATGACTCACCGGCATCACGCTTCACGGGGCAGGTGCCTCCGGCCGGGAGCGGCACGAGCGGCACGAGAGGCCAGGCCCAGCCAGGCCAGGCCAGGCCAGGCCAGGCCCAGCCGGTCACGGTGTGACGGTGTCGAGGTTCCTGATGTGGCGTACGGGGGACGCGAGCAGCCACAGCACGGCGAGGACACCGCCCAGTCCGGCGACGACCAGGGTCGGCCGTAGCCCGAGGGTGGTGCCGAGCGCGCCGCCGACCAGCGCGCCGAGCGGCCGGATGCCGTAGTTGACGGCGCTGTACGCGCCGGCTCGACGACCCCGTGCGTCGTCCGGGGTGACGGCGGTCAGCAGGGCGTTGAGGTTGACGTCCATCAGCATCACGCCGACGCTGGACACCAACTCGATGGCCGCCAGCATGGCGATCTTCGCCCAGGTCGGGCCGTCGATCAGCGCCGTCAGCGCCAGCGGGGCGGGGAACACCACCGCGCCGATCATCGCCGTCCGGCCGAGCCCGATGGCGCGCGAGATGCGGGGGGCCAGGGCCGCGCCGGCCAGGCCGCCGAGCGCGCCCACGCCGAACGCGAGGCCGATCGCGCCGGCCGACAGGCCAAGTTCACGGTTGGCGTAGAGCACCAGCAGCGCGGAGGCGATGAAGGTGAAGAAGTTGACGGTGCTGGTGCAGCCGAGCGCGGCGCGCAGCACCGGGTGGCGCAGCACCAGCGTCATGCCCTCGCGGACCATGCCGAGGGTGGACGTCCGCCGTGGCGGTGGCGGGGGTTCGGTAACCGGGATTCGACGCAGCAGCAGCGCGGAGAGAAGGAAGGACACCGCGTCGACGAGGATCGCCACCGGCGCGCTGAGCGCCTGGACGAGCCCGCCGCCGACGGCCGGACCGATGATGAACGACAGAGACCGGCTGACACTGAGCTTGCTGTTCGCGTCCACGTAGGCCGTGCGCGGCACCAGGGCGACGAAGAACGCCTGCTGCCCCAGGGCGAACAACACCGCCCCGGCGCCGGTGAGCAGCGCCACCAAGTAGAGCTGGGTCAGGGTGACGGCGTCGAACAGGTACGCCACCGGGAGGCTGAGCAGCACGACGGCGCGGACCAGGTCCGCGATGATCAGGAGGCGGCGTTTGTGGGTGCGTTGGTCCACCCACGCGCCGAGGAACAGGCCCAGCAGGTTGGGCAGCCAGATCAGTGCGGTGAGGACGCTGACCTGCCCGGGCGTGGCGGCCAGCAGGGCGACGGCGATCAGGGGCAGGGCCAGCTCGCTGATCCGGTCGCCGAACGCCGTGATCGTCTGACCGATCCAGAAGGTACGGAAGCGCCGGTCGCGGTGCGGGGCCGGTGCGGCCGGCGCGTCGACGGCGGTCATGACGCGGACGGATCGTCGGCGGCCTCGGGCAGCAGGTAACGCAGCATCCGTACGACCTGCGCGCCGGCCGGGGGTGTCTCGTCGACCTTGCGCCGCACGTACGGGGCGAGCAGTTCCTCGATCGCCTCTTCGAGCTGGCGCAGCTCGTCCGGGGTGGCGACGAACCGGGTATCGGACACCCCGGCGAGCCCGCGCCACGTGTCGTCCAGCCGGGACTCCGCCTGCAACAGCCACTGCTGGGGCGCGTCGGCGTACCGGGCGAACATCTCACCGCGGAGCTGCCGCGCCGCGGCCTGCCCCTCGGCGTCGTCCGACGGACTGAAGCGGAATCCCCGGGCGGTCGCCTGCCACCAGCGCTCCCGCTTGCTGGTGCTCCCGTCGGCGTCGGCGACCAGGCCGAACGTCGCGAGGTGGCGCAGGTGCCAGCTCACCACCGACGGCGTGGCCCCGACGTGCGGCGACAGGCCGGTGGCGGTGGACGGGCCGTGTCGTTGAAGCCGGTCGAGGATGGCCAGGCGGACGGGGTGCGCCAGCGCCCGCAGGGCCTGCGGCTCGGTGATCTCGAAATCCCCGTACGGGTTCTTGAGAGACATGTTTCGAAAGTAGTCTCTCAGGTCTCGTCGGGCAACCGGTCAGAGCACCCCCAGGCGAGCCAGCGGCTCGACCAGCTCGCGTTCCTCGTAGCTCAGGTGCGACAGCAGCGCGTCGGTCAGCAGGTTCACCGCGGCGCGCAGCTCGGCCAGCCCGTCCGGCGCGCCCACGTACGCCACCAGCGCCTTGTCGACGCCCTCCAACACCTCGTGGATCACGTGGTGCTCCTGCTCCAGCCGGTCGACCACCGGGCGCAGCCGGGGGTCGGCCTGCCGCAGACGCGGAAAGAGCGCCTGGTCCTCGATCGTGTGGTGGGTGGTGACGATGCGGCAGTAGGACTCGCAGTACGCGCCCAACGTCCACCGGTTCTGCCGCATGGTCATCGTGTTGATCTGCGACCGCGCCGCGCCGGCGTCGATCTCGCCGGCCGCCACCTGTTCGATCAGGTCGTGGATCTGCGCCAACTCGGCGCGCAGCCCGTCGTGCACCTGCACCAGGTGCTGGCCGGTGGCCTGCTCGTGCGCGGTGTAGGTGCGGCTGGGATCGGGCGTCGGCCCGGTGGGACGGGCCGCCTCGTCCCAGACCTGCCGGTCGCTGAGTCGGCGGCCGTCGTCGGGTGTCGGCACCACCGCGAAGGCGCCGGCGCTCACCCGCGCCCGAGCCGGCGGCGCGGTGGGCGCCACGACCGCCGCCGGCTGCGTGTCCGCAAGAACCTCGGCGGGGGTACGCACCGCCGCGGCACCCCGGTCACGCTCGGCCGCGACGAGTTCGCGGACGGCGGGTGCCACCTCACCGGCGAACCGGCGCAGGTCGTCGGGGTCGTCGCTGGCCAGGATGAACGTGCCGATCCCGTCCCCCAGCGCCAACTCGGTCAGCTCCCGTACCCACTGCTCGACGGGCCCGTGCAGCGGGCCACGGCCCACCGTGGAGAAGGTGCCGGAGATGTTGAGCAGCCGGCGGACGTCGGCGGGTGAGCGGCCGGCCTCCTGGGCGGCGTCGTCGATGATCGCGTTGCCCCGGGCCAGGTCACCGGGTTCGAGGTAGTCGAGCGACGGCAGCCAACCGTCGGCCCGACGACCGGTGAGCGCGAGCATGCGCGGCTTGTACGCCCCGAGCCAGATCGGTACCGGGTGGGCGGGGGCGGGGCCGCGTTTCGCGCCGACCACCCGGTGGAACTCGCCGTCGACGCGTACACCGCCGCGCGCCTCGGCGTCCCACATCTGCCGGAGGACGTCGATGCCCTCCGCCAACGCCCGGACGCCCTGCCCGGGGGTCAGCCGCCGCCCGCCCATGGCCTCGATGGCGTCCCAGAACGCGCCCGCGCCGAGGCCCAGCGCGACCCGGCCCCCGGTGAGCAGGTCCAGGCTGGCGACGCTGCGGGCGAGCACCGCGGGTGGGCGCAGCGGCAGGTTGGTGACGTTCGCGGACAGGTGCACCCGGTCGGTCCGGGCGGCGACGAAGCTCAGCAGCGTCCAGGTGTCCAGGAACCGTGGTTGGTAGGGGTGGTCCTGGAAGGTGACCAGGTCCAGGCCGACCTGCTCGGCCAGGACGGCGAGCCCGACGGCGCGGTCCGGATCGTCGTTGCCGGGCGTGGTGAACGAGCCGAAGACCAGGTCGTGGCCGTAGTCGCTCATGTGCGAGCCTCCTGTCGTACGCACCGCGTCGCGCGATGCGCGCAGACCTAGACCTTATGTCAGACAGAACATCTGCTGCCAACAAGATCTGTGACTTCGGCTATCGTCGGGGTATGACGGGTGCCACCGACCGGCCGGAACGGCCCGATCCACTCGACGACGATCTGGGCTGGATGCTGGGGATCGTCTTCCGGGGCTACGTCCGGGCGGCCGAGCACGTGCTGACCGATTTTCCCGGCGGCCCGCGCGGTTACCAGGTGCTCGCCGCCTCGCTCACCGGACCGGGTCGCAATCAGGGCGCGATCGCCGAGGAGTTGGGGATCGACCGCACGGTGCTGACGTACCTGATCGACGACCTCGAACGACCCGGGTTCGTGGCCCGGCGGGCCGACCCGTCCGACCGGCGCAGCCGACTGGTGGACGTCACCGACGCCGGACGGGCGGCCTGGGAGCAGCGGCGCGAGGCACTCCGACGGGTGGAGGCGCACCTACTGGGCTCGCTCACGCCACAGGAGTCGGCGACCCTACGGACCCTGCTGCAGAAGGCGGCCTGCTCCACCCAGGCCACCGACCCCCTGCGCAACCTCTGCGAGGCGGTGACCGAGGCACGACCCGATCCGCCCCGGGAACAGCGTTGATCAAGAGGTTCGCGTCACCGCAGGCCGGGATCCTGACGCGAACCTCTTGATCAACAGCGCGGGGCGGGCGGGGTCAGCGGACGTGGACGAAGACCGGGTTCGAGTAGAACCACAGGTCGTCCCACGGGCTCTCCAGCCCGTCCGCGAGGGGCTCGGCCTCGTCGGTGCTGGTGCCGCGAACCCGGGCGTACGTGTCGGCCTCGACGTTGCGCAGGGTGTGCCGGATGACGTAGTCGTGACCCTGGCGACGCCAGTCGCGCGGGCCGAACCGGGCCACCACCTTGGTACTGGGGTTGGTGTCGGCGTCCAGGTTGGCGCTCGGTCCGGTGATCTGGCCGACGATCAGGTCGACGCGCCGGACCTCGGGACGGTCACCGTTGGCGTTCACGCCGTCCAGCGGGCGGAACCGGATCTCGATCTCGACGTCGGTGCGGCTGCGACGGTTGACCGTGATGGTCTCGCCGACCTCGGCCGTGCGCCCCTGGGAGGTGGCGGTGACGTCGAGGCTGCGGATCAGGTCGCCGGTGGTCACCCAGATCCGGCCGTTGCGCAGACCGTCCATGATGTCGCCGTAGTCCTGGCGGGCGTACACGTAGGTCTTGCTGTACTCCCCCGGCCAGAAGTCCGAGCCGCCGCGCGTCCAGTGCACGTGCGAGTCGGACGTCGCGGTGATCCACCAGCGCCGCCCCTCGCCGAGGAGGGAGTCCCAGAGTCCGCCGACCCGCGCGGTCATCTGGTCGAAGCCGCCGTAGGTGGGGTGGTTGCCGTACCCGCCGCGCTTGCCGCCGTTGAGCGGACCGGCCTGGTGGCCGGGCGCGCCCTCGAACCCGATGTAGACGTCGGGCGCGGCGTTGTTGCCGTTGCGGAACTCGCGCGGGGTGTCCTGGCCGTAGACGCCGAGGCCGGGCGCCGAACGGGAGGCGTGGTGGGCGATCACCAGCGGCTTGTGCGGCATACCGCGGGCGACCTTGAGGAACTCCACCATCTTGGCCTCGGTGTCGCGGGCCGGGTCGGTGGGGAACGCGTCGTACTTGGCGAAGCGACTCTCCAGCTCGAAGAGCTGCTTAGCCTCGTCGTCGTGGCGCGGGATCATCAGCGTGTGGTGGTCCAGCGAGGGCGCGTCGAACTCCATGCCCCAGAACTGGAGCACCTCGGGGACGAGCTTGCGGGAGCGCAGCAGGTCGGGGTACGCCTGCTCGATGTTGACCTTCGAATGCGTCGGTCCACCGTGGTCGGTGCACATCGCCCAGGTCAGGCCGAAGTTCTTGGCCATGATGGCGTTGGTGACGATCGGGTAGACCGCGTCCGCGCCCTTGTGGAAGACGATCGGGCTCCGGGTGGTGTCGAACTCGCCGCTGTACTCGGAGTGGACGTGGTGGTCGCCCGCACGCCACGACCGGTTCTTGACGCCGCCCCGGTCGCCCTCGTCGTCGCCGGGCCGGCGCTCCTCGTCGGCCCACGCCGCGCCGCCGCCCACCAGGGGGCTCGCGGCGGCCAGCGTCGCGCCGACACCCGCGTACTTGACCAGCTTGCGTCGCGACAACTGCGCGCGCTCGACCTCTTCGGCTTGCTTGTCTCTCACGTCAGAGCCTCTCCTCGATCACGCGAATGCTCTTTGATCAAGGAGCCTCGGAGAGGTCGGTGAACGTCCGCCGTACGCCGGACGGGTACCCGGTGAACTCCCTGGCCGAGCCCGTTGAAGGGCGCGGCGGCGGGCGGCGGTGGGTGACGACCCGACAGCGGGGCGGCAGGATCAGGGTCGTTGGCGCCCCCGCTCGACGCGCGCCGGCCCGGCCGTCGACGGCGCGAGGGGCGCGGTGACCACCGTCGGCGCGACGTCGACGGCGGGCAACCCGACCCGACCGGCGATCGGCAGGACCAGTTCGCTGCGTCCGAGGTCGACGTGGACGGTCGCGTCCCGGTCGTCGGTCATCGTGAACTCCGGGTCGCTTTGACCGAGCACCAGGCCGAGGACGTGCCCGGCCGGCACCACCGCGTCGTACGCGTTCAGCGGCACGGTCACCGTGTACCACCGGTCCGCGCGCAGCGGCGTGGTGAACCGCAGCGAGCGATGGTGCGCGGCGTCGAGCCAGCCCCGGGCCAGCACGGCGTGGTCGGTGACCTCGGTGATCTCCTCGGTGTCGCGGTAGCAGGCGTCGTCGACCTCGATGGACTGTCCCCAGCACGACTCGGTGTCCAGCGTCCGCACCGCACCGAACCAGCTCCGCTCGGCGGTGCCGTAGTCGACCAGGCGGGCGCTCAGCTCGGTGGTCGGCCGGTCCACCTGGACGCGCAGTCGTACCGACGCACTGCCCGAGATCCGCAGCGCGGCGTCCAGCGGGCCGGAGAGGAAGACCAGCCGGCCGGCGGTCGCGCTGGTCGGCTCGGCCACCACCTCGTCCTCGGTCAGCGACCCGTCGACGTACGCCCGTTCCTGGCCCGGACGCGCACCGCGGCCGCCGAGGGTGCCGGTCACACCGTCGCCGAGCCCGAGGGGAACCCGCACGTCCCGGGTGCCGGGCGCGGGCCAGTCGCGCTGCGTCGTCCACCTGCCGGGCGCGGTCTCCAGGTCGACAGGTGGTTCGTCCATCACCCCGTTCGGCAGTCCCTGCAACCAGTGGTCGAACCAGCGGTGCAGGGCCGCCACCCACTCGGCGCGTCGCACGTCGAACGGATCCTGGTGGCCGGCCTGGGAGAGCCACAGCTTGCGGGGTACGCCCCGCTCGGCCAACTCCTGCCACCAGCGGGCGAACTGGTTCGTGGTGACGTTCAGGTCGTTGAGGCCGTGCACCATGAAGACGCTGGCCCGCACCCGGTCGGCTGACGGTCGGTAGTCGCGCTGCGCCCAGAACCCGTTGTAGTCGCCGGTCTGCTCCGCGCTGTCGGTCCGCAACCGGGCGAGCATCGTCGAGCAGGCGGCCTCGGGGCGGCTGCTGACGTCCGTGTGCAGCCAGCCGGGATAGTCGGTCGACACCAGCGTCCCCTGGTAGCGCATGTAGTCGTACCAGCTGGAGATGGCCGAGATGGGCACGATGGTGGCCAGGCCCGGGACGCCCGTGGCGGCGACCCCGTTCGCGACCGACCCGTCCCAGGACTTGCCGATCATGCCGACCCGGCCGGTGCTCCAGCCGGCGTCGACCGGCCGCCCGTCGGCCGTGTACGCCCGCGCCCGGCCGTTGAGCCAGTCCACTACCGCCCTGGCGCTGCCCACCTCCACCGGGCCTCCGACGTCCCCACACCCGGTCGAGCGGGCGGTGCCGGCGAGGTCCACGGCGAGGAAGGCGTACCCGCGCGGGACGAAGTAGTTGTCGTAGAAGAGGGGCACCGAGGCGATGACGCCGGACGCGTCGTACGCCTTGAACTCGCTCTCGTTGCCCCGGCCACAGCAGAGGTAGTACGGCGACGCCTCCATGATGACCGGTACCCGGATCCCCGCGGCGGCGGCCTCGCGGGGTCGGACGACGTCCACCGCGACCCGGTCGGGTGCGCCGTCGCCGTCGCTGTCGGTACGGGTCTCGACCCAGACGCTCTCCCGGATCGCCCTGGCGTAGGAGTAGGCGGGAACCGTACCGGTGCCGACGACGTGGGGTGGGGTCGGACGGTGCCGGTCGGTCGGAGCGGCGGTCGCGGGCGCGGCGGCGAGCGCCGCGACCAGCAGGCCGGCCAGGGCGGCGGCGATCCGTGCGCGGGTTCGGGCGGTCGGCATCGGTGTCCCTCCGGGTGCGACGCGTCCAGGACATTCCATCGCATCGATGTCTGTTTGCCCAGCGCCCACGGCGGCGCGTCGTCGTCAGATCCGGGCGCGCGGTAGCCAGCCCAGGAAACGGTGTCGTGCGTTGGGCAGGGGCAGCGTCGGCAGGTCCTGGGCGGCGGCGACGAGGCACGAGCCGAGGTAGACGGCCAGGGAGGCGCGCGCCCCGCCGAACTCGGCGAGCAGTTGGCTCTGTTTGGTCGCGCAGGGCCACTCCCGGCCGCACCCGGTGCACGTCCAGCTCGGTGGATTGGGCAGGTGCTCGGGCAGCTTGGCGCGTCGGTAACGGCCCACGACGCTGTTGTCCGCGCGGACGTCGCGTCGCCGGCGCTCGGGCCCCTCGTTGCGTGGCGCGGGCGGTCGGGCGGCGGGCAGGTAGCGCCGGACGGTGCCCAGCAGCGCCCCGACGCGGACCAGGGCGTCCGGCCCCACCTGGTGGGCCAGCAACGCCGTGAGCAGGTAGTGCCCCAGCAGGTCGAACGAGTCGCGATTCAGCCGCAGGTCGCGGCAGAGGTCGACGAATTCGGGCGTGGTCAGCGGGACGCGGTTGTCGAGCGCGCGGCGCAGCACCTCCCGCAGCGCGACGCCGAGGCTCATCAGCGCGTCACCCTCGCCCAGTCCCAGGCTGTCCTCGTCCGCCACCCGCGCCAACGCCTCGGCCACCGCCAGTCGTACGACGCGGTCCGGATCGGTACCGTCCAACGACTCACCCCCGCCTGTCGGCCGGATCTCCGGCTGTGGCCCGGACGCCGGGGACGCCCGGGAGATCATGAACAAGATTTCGCTGCCGCGCCGGGGGGCGACTAGGACAGCGGGCGCAGGATCGCCCCGGGCGATAGCCGGAAAGCGAAGTCGACGGGACAATGTCGCCGATCGACAGCGATGCGTGGCCGACTGCCGTATGGTGGAATTCCCATTAATGGATATCTGAGTTCACGGGAATTCTTCGCACCGCGCTTCACCAACGCTCCTGGATGCCATCACCGCAGAACCCGGTCGGCATCGCGCCGCGATCACCGGCGCGTGCGCCCAGCCACGTCCCGACACACCGCCGGCACTGGTCCCCACCCGGCGGTCTCCTTCCCGGACGGAGTCAGCGGATGACGTCACCAGTGCAGACCCGGAGATTCGACAGTCACGACCCCGAAGCCATCCACCGCTTCCTGGCCAGCACGTACACCGCCGGCCTGCGCATCCGCGCGGGCGAGAGCGGCTACCACCTCGTCCACCGACGCGTCGATGCCGGGCCGTTCGCCCTCGCCACGACCGGCCAGAGCGCCCATCTCGACATCGAGGTGGACGACATCGACGGGCTGGTCGTCTGTCGTACCCGCAGCGCCCGGATCAACCGCACCTCCCAGGGAGCGGCCCACCGACTGAGACCCGGTGACGTCTTTCTCACCAACCGACCGGGTGAGCCGTTCGCCCTGCGCTGGGAGCCCGGCGAGGTGGAGCTCTGCGTCCTGGACCTCGGGGTGCTCACCCAGGTGGCGACCGCCGCGCCGGCCCGGCGGCCCGGCCCGATCCGGTTCACCGACCTCGGCCCCGTCGACGCGGCCCTCGCCCGGCAGTGGCGGCGGACCACCAGGTACGTGAACGACGTCGTCCTGAACAATCCGACCACCAGCGTCCAGCCGCTGGTGATCGGCAGTGCCGCCCGCATGCTCGCCGCGGCGGCGCTCGCCACCTTTCCCAACACGGCGTTCACCGACGAGACCGCCGGGGACCGCCACGACGCCACCACCGCGACCGTGCGTCGCGCCGTCGCCTTCATGGAGGAGAACGCCGACCGGGACATCGGCGCCGCCGACATCGCCAACGCGGCGGCCGTCTCCCTGCGCGCGGTGCAGCTCGCGTTCCGCCGTCACCTCGGCACCACCCCGATGGCGTACCTGCGCCGGATCCGCCTCGACCGGGCGCACCACGACCTGATCCGGGCCGACCCGCGACGGGAGACCGTGTCGGCCATCGCCAGTCGCTGGGGGTTCGTCAGCCACAGCCGGTTCACCGCCCGGTACCACGCCAGTTACGGGGTGCCACCCCGCGAGACGCTCAACGCCTGAGTCCCTCAGCTGCGCCCGGACACCAACGGGCTCAGGCCCGCTCGCGGGCGGCCCGCACCTCGGGTACCGAGGCTTCCAGCAGGTCGGCGAGGCCACGGAGCTGCTCGGCGACCCGGGCACCGAGCGGGGTGAGCGTGTATTCGACGCGCGGTGGGATCGCGGTGAGCACCTCGCGGGTGAGCATCCCGTCGCGCTCCAGGGTCTGCAGGGTCTGGGAGAGCATCCGCTCGCTGACCCCCTCGATGCGCCGCCGCAGCGCGTTGAACCGGTAGCTGCCCTCGCCGAGCGCGAGCAGGGCGAGCGAGGCCCACTTCGAGGTGACGTCCTCGAAGGCGGCACGGGAGGTGCAGTCGCGCGCGAAGACATCGCTGACGAATTCCTGGGTAGGCCCCGCCGGGTCCTGGGCCGGCATGTCGGTCACGTCACCAGCCTACCCGACGCTTACTCAACGACTTGTGCTGTAGATTCGTAAGCGCTTACCAAAAGTAACCGCTCATCGGAGGTCGCCATGCCCACCTATGCCGTCACCGGCGCCACCGGCCGTCTCGGCCGGCTGGTGATCGGACACCTGCTCGACAGCGGCGTGCCCGCCGCCGAGATCGCCGCCGTCGTCCGTAGCCCACAGAAGGCCGCCGACCTGGCCGCGCGGGGCGTCGAGATCCGCCAGGCCGACTACGACGACCCGTCGACGCTGCCCGGCGCCGTGGCCGGCGTACGCCGCCTCCTGCTCATCTCCGGGGACACCCCGGGTCAGCGGGTGCCCCAGCACACCGCGGTCATCGACGCCGCCCGGCTCGCCGGAGTAGAGCGCCTGGTCTACACCAGCATCCTGAAGGCCGACACGACCACGAACCCGCTCGCCCCCGAGCACAAGGCCACCGAGGAGGTGCTGGCCGCGTCCGGCCTGTCGTACACGGTGCTGCGCAACGGCTGGTACACCGAGAACTACACCGACCAGCTCCCGCAGTACCTGTCGAGCGGCACCATCCTCGGCGCCACCGGCGGCAGCAAGGTCTCGGCCGCTCCCCGAACCGACTACGCGGCCGCCGCGGCGGCGGCGCTGACCCGGGACGAGGACGGCAACGCCGTCTACGAGCTGGGCGGCACCGCGTTCACCTTCGACGAGCTGGCCGACGCCGTCACCGAGGTCACCGGCACCACCGTCGTGCACCGGGACATGTCGACCGCCGACCTGGCCTCCGCGCTGCAGAACGTCGGGCTCGACGCCGGCACCGCCGGGTTCGTGGCCGCCCTCGACCACTCGATCGCCATCGGCGAGTTGGCCACCGACAGCGACGACCTCAGCCGGTTGATCGGTCGACCCACGACCGGGCTCCGCGACGCCATCCGCGCCGCCCGCGCCTGACTCGGGCCCGGGTTCGTGGTGCTGGCGGGCGACGGGGGCACCCCCTCCGCCGCCCGCCCGCTCAACCCGCGGACGGCGGTGTCAGCAGACCGGCCAGCAGGCTGCGCAGCGTCCGGTCGAAGAGGTCCGTCGGGGGCGTCGGCGGCCCGACCCGGCCGAGGGCCGCGACGAGATGGGGGTACGCCCCGAGGTCGATGCCCGCGAAGCTGGGTGACCCGGCCGCGGCCTCGCTGCGGGCGAACAGGATCACCACACCGGTCAGCACGGCGATCGCCTCGAACTTGGCGGTGACGGCACAGGGCACGGGTTCCAGGATCCGGATGCAGTTGTCGAACCAGGCCAGGCTCTCCGGGCCGACGCCCGACGGCCGTTGGATCACGTCCACCAGCCACGGATGGGCGCGGAACAGGGCCAACTGCTGGCGGGCCACCAGCAGCATCTCGTCCCGCCAGTCGTCCCGCTCCGGCGGGTACGGCCGCAGCTCTCCCACGACGCGGTCGGTCATCAGGTCGAGCAGGTCGTCGCGGGACGACAGGTACCGGTAGAGCGATCCGGCGCCGGTGCCGAGCGCGCCCGCGACGGCGCGCATCGACACCGCGGCGAGCCCTTCGGTGTCGGCAAGGGTGATCGCCGCCGCGACGATCGCCTCCCGGCTGTGCGTCGGCGCGGGGCCACGGGTGCCCCGTTCGGGTCGGGCCCAGATCGGCTGCCGGCCGGCCTCGCGGTCGCCGGACCTCCCCGCTGCGTCGGTCACCACGTCACTCTAGAGCCGGTGACGGGGTTGGCCGCTCAGGTGCCGCACGGCCGGTCGCTCCTTACCCGAGGCACTAGGGTGGTCGCCATGCTTGCGCGCCGCCACGACGACCGGAGGTGGGCCCGCGCGGCGACCTCGGCACACATCGACGGATCGATCGCCCGGTGAGCGGGACGTCCGCTCCCGCTCAGCGAGGGGGCCGGTCACGTCCCGAGGGTCGTCGACCCGGGGTGGCCGACGCGTGCGCACGGCTCGCCCGCTCGCGGCCCTTCGAGATCGGTATGGTCGTCGTCATCCTCGCCAACGGGATCGTCCTCGGTCTGGAGACGTACGAGGGGTCGTTCCCCGCGACCGGCGCGCTGCACGGGCTGGAGCTGTTCTTCCGCACCGTCTTCACCGTCGAGATCGGCATTCGGTTGGCCGCGTACGGCCGGCGTCCGCAGGACTTCTTCCGGCACGGCTGGAACGTCTTCGACTTCCTCGTGATCGCCGCCATCTTCGTCCCGGGCCTGCACGGCGACGCGGCGCTGCTGCGCGTGGTGCGGGTCGCCCGGATGGTCCGGCTGGTGCGGTTCTCGCCGGGCCTGCGGACCATCGTCTCCGCGCTGTGGCGCAGTCTGCCCGGCGTCACCGGATTCCTCGCGCTGGCCGTGGTGACGCTCTACGTGTACGGGATGGCCGGCTGGCTGATCTTCGGCGACCGGTATCCCGACGAGTACGGCGACATCGGCAGGTCGTTGCTGACGCTGTTCGTGCTGTTGTCGCTGGAGACGCTGCCGGACCTGATCGAGCAGGGGCTGGCCATCTCGCCGTGGACGCTGCTCTACTACGTCAGCTACGTGGTGATCACCGTCAACCTGCTGCTCAACATCCTCATCGCGGTCATCGTGAACTCCATGGAGGAGGCCCGTCGTCTGGAGATGACCGAGCGGTTGGCCCCCGGCTACGACGAGGACGGTGACGGCGTACCCGACGAGGTGGACCGCATCGCGCTCACCCAGCGGCTGGACGACCTGCGCGCGGTCATCGGCGAGTTGGAGCGGGAGCTGCGGATCGACCGGGATGACACGCACGGCCGGCCGCATCGCGCCCAGGTCCGCTCCGAACGCTGACCCCGCGATCGTTCCCCGCGCGTAGCGTGGAACCGCCATGGACACCGAACACACCGCGATCCGTGCGGATCTGCTACGGCGGCGCGACGAGACCACCGCCGAGATCACCGCGCTCGAAGCCGACCTGCGGAGCCTGTTCGAGGCGTCGCGGTCCTCGAACGCCGACGACGAACACGACCCCGAGGGCAGCACCATCGCGTTCGAGCGCGCACAGCTCAGCGCTGTCCTCGACGCCGCACGTCGCCGCCTCGCCGACCTGGACGAGGCGCTGAGCCGCGTCGCGGCGGGCACCTACGGCACCTGCGAACGGTGCTCCCGGCCGATCCCCGCCGAACGGCTCGCCGCCCGCCCGTCGGCGCGTACCTGCGTCGCCTGCGCCAGCCGACGGTGACGGTGGCGGCGCGCGCGGACCCGGTGCCCGGCGGACGCCGCGGGGGTGTCCGCACGCGGACGGGCTCGGGTCAGACGACGGTGGAACTGCGGCGTTCCAGCAGGACGACGTCACGCCAGCGGTCGTGGTGACGGCCGATCCGCTCGCGCACGCCGATGACCCGGAAGCCGGCCCGGCGGTGCAGGGCCAGGCTGGCGGTGTTCTCGGGGAAGATGCCGGACTGGATCGTCCAGATGCCGGCACCCTCGGTCGAGGTGATCAGCGCGTCGAGCAACAGCCGGCCGACTCCGCGCCCCTGAGCCGCCGGGTCGACGTAGACGGAGTGCTCGACGACGCCGGCGTAGACCGGTCGGCTCGACGTCGGCGTGACGGCGACCCAGCCGAGGACGAGGCCGTCGGCCACGGCCACGAACCGGTGCGCGGCGATCCGGCTGGCGTCGAACGCCGCCCAGGTGGGTGCGGTGACCTCGAAGCTGGCGTCCCCGCCGTCGAGGCCGAGCTGGTAGATCGCCAGGACGCGGTCCGCGTCGCCGGGGCTCATCGGTCGCAGGGTCGTCTCGGCCACGGTCAGGCTCCGATCTGTGTGTCGGGCACGTGCGCTCGACGGTGTCGCGGTTCTGTCGTCCCCGACAGTTGTACCGTGCGGGGGAACCGGCTCCACGCCGCGCTCACGGACATTCCGCACGTCCGGCGTCCGCTGCCTGAAAGATGTGATGTATCGATTCGACGGCGCTGACACGCCGGGTCGGCTCGACTGGCCGCGAATGGGAACGTCGAACCTTCCCCGCGACTCGCAGGTCTCCTTACCACAACCGGGCCGCAACGGCGTGAGCCGTCGTGAGTGACCATCGTCGTCCACTGCGGAGAGCGCGACGAAACGTTAGACGTCTATGCGTATCGGCGCCCTGGCGTCGTTGACGCAGCCAAAGCGCCCTCCGTATACTCCGAATGATCATCTGATCTTTAGCCGAGCCGGGCGAGGAGCGCATGCCGCAGATCACTGGCGTCACCGTCGAGGACGTCCGCTTTCCCACCTCGCTGACCGCTGACGGGTCCGACGCCATGAACAAGGACGGCGACTACTCGGCGGCCTACGTCATCCTGCACACCGACGGCGTCGACAGCGCCGGCGTACCGCTGGCCGGGCACGGCCTCACCTTCACCATCGGTCGGGGCAACGACATCGTGGTGGCGGCGGCGGCCCATCAGGCCCACCGCCTGGTGGGTCTGGACGTCGCCACGATGGCCGCCGACATGGGCGCGGTCTACCGCCTGCTCACCTCCGACACCCAGCTGCGCTGGCTCGGTCCGGAGAAGGGCGTCGTCCACCTGTCCCTGGCGGCCGTGCTGAACGCGGCCTGGGATCTGGTCGCGCGACTGGCCGACAAGCCGCTGTGGCGGCTGCTCACCGACATGTCTCCCGAAGAACTCGTCGACATCGCGGACCTGCGTTACCTGTCCGACGCGCTGACCCGGGACGAGGCGCTGGCCATCCTGCGGGCACAGCAGAGCACGAAGGCCGACCGCCTCGCCGAGCTGGCCCGCACCGGTTACCCGGCCTACACCACCTCGGCGGGCTGGCTCGGGTACGGCGACGACAAGCTGCGCCGACTGTGCCAGGAGGCCGTCGACTCCGGCTACGGGTACGTCAAGCTCAAGGTGGGCGCCGACCTCGACGACGACATCCGTCGGTGCACCATCGCCCGGGAGATCCTCGGTCCGGACCGCAACCTGATGCTCGACGCCAACCAGGTGTGGGACGTCGACCAGGCCATCGAGTGGGTCAACGCGCTGGCCCGTTTCGCGCCACTGTGGATCGAGGAGCCGACCAGCCCGGACGACATCCTGGGGCACGCGGCCGTGCGTCGCGCCGTGGCGCCCGTCGGCGTCGCGACCGGCGAGCACTGCCACAACCGGGTGATGTTCAAGCAGTTGTTCCAGGCCGAGGCCATCGACTTCTGCCAGTTGGACACCGGCCGGCTGGCCAGCATCAACGAGATCGTCGCGGTGCTGCTGCTCGCCGCGAAGTTCGGCGTCCCGGTATGCCCGCACGCCGGCGGCGTCGGGCTCTGCGAGATGGTCCAACACGTGTCGGTGCTCGACTACGTCGCGGTCTCGGGGGACCTCACCGGCCGCGTCACCGAGTTCGTCGACCACCTGCACGAGCACTTCACCGATCCGTGCGTCATCCGGGACACCGGTTGGGGCAGCGGATACGTGCTGCCCGACACGCCCGGCTACTCCACCCGCATGCACCCCGAGTCGATCGAACGGTACCGGTTCCCGGACGGCCGCTACTGGGCCTCGACCGAGACGGCTACCGTGTCATCTCCGGAGCCGTACGTGATCGCGGGTGGAACGGCCACCCCCGCCGGCCGCTAGGAGGTGTCATGTCCCGCACCGACGAGGTGGTGAACGGCATCAAGCGGATGATCCTGGAAGGGACGTTCAAGCCCGGGGACCGGCTGCCCATCGAGAAGGACCTCGCCGAATCCCTCGGCGTCTCACGGGGTTCGCTGCGCGAGGGCATGTCGGCGCTGTCGATCCTCGGCATCGTGAACATCCGCCAGGGTGACGGCACCTACGTCACCAACCTCGACGCGCCGCAACTGCTGGCCCCGATGGGCTTCGTGGTCGACTTCCAGGGGCAGGGCGACGGACGACACATCCACACCGTCCGCCGCCTGCTCGAGTGCGAGGCCGCCCGGTTGGCGGCGACCAGGATCACCGACGAGGCCCTCGCCCAGGCCGACGAACTGCTCGACGAGGCGGCCCGGATCGCCGGCCGGTCGCCGCAGGACCACGAACGCATCATGGAAATCGACATCGCGTTCCACCGGATCATCGCCGCGCACGCCGACAATCCGGTGCTCATCGGCTTGATCGAGGCGTTCGCCGGGCGCACCCTGCGCGGGCGGCTCTGGCGGAGCCTGCACGAGGAGGGCGCGGACCGGCGTACCCACGACGAGCACGTGGCGATCCTGAAGGCCCTGCGGGCGCGCGACCCCGAGCGGGCTCGCACCCGGATGGCCAACCATCTGATCGGTGTGGAGGAGTCGCTCCAAGGGCTGCCCGACGAGGGGTGACAGGCGTCGGCGTGTGATCGCCCGCCCGTGCGCGCCTCGGTGGCACCGTCGCCGGTCCACCGCGCGCTCACGGGCGGGCGATCGCCGTCACCGCTCGTCCCGCTCCGAGGCCTTGCTACCGGTCATCGCCGCGACCAGGTCGTCCGTGCTGACCTCGTCGGCGCGCAGCCGGGCGGCCCGCCGGCCGAGCCGCAGCACCTCGACCCGGTCCGCGATCTCCAACACCTGCGGCATGTTGTGGCTCACCAGCACCACCGACATGCCCGCCTCGCGGGCCCGCCGGACGACGTCGAGCACCCGCTCGGTCTGCACCACGCCCAGTGCCGCGGTGGGCTCGTCGAGGATGACCACGTTCGTCGCCCAGATGATCGCCCGCGCCACCGCGACGCACTGCCGCTGCCCGCCGGACAGCATCGCGATCGGCGTGGTGACCCGTGGGATCCGTACGCCCAATTCATCGAGGGCCGCGGCGGCGCCCTGGCGCATGGCCCGCTTGTCGAGCAGCCCCAGCCGACCGAGCGGCCCGGACCGCAGGATCTCGCGCCCGAGGTAGAGGTTGGCGGCGACGCTGAGATCGTCGGCCACCGCGAGATCCTGGTAGACGGTCTCCACCCCCGCGCGCCGGGCGTCCACCGGAGTCGCGAAGTGGACCAGGCGGCCACCGACCCGGATCTCGCCCTCGTCCGGCGCGTGCACGCCGGAGAGCGTCTTGACCAGCGTGCTCTTGCCGGCGCCGTTGTCACCGATGAGGGCGACGACCTCGCCCCGGTGGACCGTGAAGTCGGCGCCGCGCAGCGCCTCGACGTGGCCGAACCGCTTGACGATCCCCCGGGCTTCGAGCACCGGCGGCTCCTCGGGGGAGCGCCGCTGGTCGTTGTCGGTCGTCGGCGCGGAGGTGGTGGCCATCACTGCACCGGGGGGTTGGCGCAGCTGGGCTCGAGCACCGCCTTGATCTCCGGCGAGTCGATGTTCTTCTTGGTGACGAAGGTGACCCCGGTGTCCGCCGACGCCAACGGCGCCTTGTCCCGGAGGTGCTTGACCATCTTGTCGACGCCGAAGTAGCCCATCTTGAAGGGGTTCTGCACGACCAGCGCCGAGATCTGACCGTTGCGCAGTCCGGCGATCTCGTCCGGTGCGGCGTCCCAACCGATGATGACCACCTTGCCGGACTTGCCCGCCGCCTGGATGGCCTGCGCGGCGCCGAGCACGCTCGGCTCGTTGGCGGCGAAGATGCCCGCGAGGTTGGGGTTCGCGGTGAGGATGTTCTCGGTGACCCGCCGCGCCTCGTTGACGTCGCTGCGGCTGGGCTGCTGGCCGACGAGCTTGAGGTTCGGGAACTGCTTCAGGCCTTCCTTGAAGCCGTCGACCCGCTCGGTGTTGGTCTGCGAGCCGGGCTGGAACTCCACCAGCGCCACGTCGTGGTCGCCGGGGCCCAGCTCGGTGGCGAGCAGCTTCGCCGCCTCGACGGCCGACGCCTTGTTGTCGGTGGCGAAGAGCGGCACGCTCGACGGCTGTGGGCTGGTGCCCGAGTCGATCATCGCGACCGGGATGTTCGCGCCGATCGCCTGGTCGGTGGCCGGCGCCAACGCGCGGGAGTCGGTGGCCGCGTAGACGATGCCGTCGACCTTCTTGGTGACGAAGTTCTGGATCAGGTTGACCTGACCCTCGACGTCGGTCTCGGTGGTCACCCCGTCCCACTGGACCGTGACGTTGCCGGCGCGCTGCGCGGCGCACTCGGCACCCGCCTTCACCGTGTTCCAGTAGTCGGCCCCGACGGCCTTGGGCACGACGGCGAGCTTCAGCGGCCCGGACGCGTCCTTGGTCGCGCCGTCGCCCCCGTCCCGGACCTCGACTCCGCCGCAGGCGCTGAGCAGCGCGGTCGCCGCGGCGGCGGCGAGGATGGCCTGCGCGCGCAGGAGGCGACCTCGTGGACGTCGGCTGGTGGTGGTGTGTGCCATGGTGTTCGTCCTTCCTCTGGTGAGCTCAGGGAACGGCAGGTCAGCCCCGTGACTCCAGCCGCCGGCGGCGGTACTGGTCGAAGTAGACGGCAGCCCAGATGATCAGGCCGACGATCACCTGCTGGTAGTGGATGCTGATGTCGAGCAGGACGGCGCCGTTGCGGACCAGGGCGATGAGGAAGGCGCCGATGATGGTCCCGACGATGCGGCCCTGCCCGCCGAACAGGCTGGCGCCGCCGATGACCGCGGCGGCGATGACGTCGAGTTCCAGCGAGATGCCGTAGTTCGGCTGCCCCGAGTTGACCCGGGAGGCGGCGATCATGCCGCCGAGGCCGACCAGGACGCCCGCCAGGACGTACACGTAGGTCAGGTGACGGCCCACCGCGATGCCGGAGCGGCGGGCCGCCTCCAGGTTGGAGCCCATCGCGTAGGTGTACTGCCCGAAGCGGGTCTGCGAGAGCAGGAAGGCGACCCCGACGGCGACCACGGCGGTGATCACGACGGCGAACGGAATGCCGACGATCTCCCCGTTGCCGAGCAACTGGAACGACCGGGGCAGCCCGTAGACGCCGACCGCGCCGGTGATGATGAAGACCAGGCCCCGGCCGACCGACATCGTGCCCAGCGTCGCGATGAACGGGGGGATCCGGGCGACGGTGATCAGCAACCCGTTGAGGAGTCCCGCCAGCGCGCCGACGCCGATCGCGACCGCCGTCGCCGCCAGGAGCGGAAAGCCCAGGTCCCGAACGACCATCGCGCCCGCCACGCCGGCGAGAGCGGCGACCGAGCCGACCGACAGGTCGATGCCCTTGGTGATGATGACCATCGTCTGCGCGGTGGCGATGATGGCGATCACCGCGGTCTGCGCGCCGATGTTGAAGAGGTTGTCCGCCGTCAGGAAGTAGGGACTGGCGAAGCTCAGCGCGACGAACAGGACGATGAGCGCGGTCGCGGCGGTGAACTCGGACAGCGCGTGGGAGATCCGCTCGCGCAGCCAGTCGTTGAGCGCGCCGCCGTGGGCCTGATCGGTCGCCTCGACGGTACTCATCGCCGGACCCGACCGTCGTCCACTGTGTCTTTCCCGGCTCGGCACGCGCCGCCGTCGGTGATTGACGCTCTCGCTCGCAACCGGACCTCCCCAGGAAGTCACGCACGGGGAACCCCCCGCAGCGCCCGCACGATAGATCAGATGTTTGCAATGATCAGGCGTTACCTTGCCATGGTCACACTCGTGTTGCCAAGGTCTTACCGCCATGTTGTGGCATCGTTATTCGCGCTTCAGGCGCGATACGTCCGACCAAAAAACCGTTGATCCGCACGGCCGCCGACGTGGTCAGCGCGGCGGGGTCTGCCGCCCGGCCAGCGGTCACCTTGAGCATGTTATCGATAACATGCTATGTTCCGCCAAGGAGTCGAGGGCACGTCCCTCCCGTTCGGAACCACCGGCACCTCGAAGGGCATCGGGTCCCACGACCCGGTCGACGGCTGGTGAGTTGTCCGAGCCACACCTGTCTGGCGTACGTCATTCCCGCGTCCCCGTACGCGGCTGTCCACCGTGACGTTTGCCCCGCAGGCAGCACCGTTGTCGACCCGTCGGACCGTCCCGGGCACCGCCGAATCCCGCCCGTACGGCCCCCGGCACCCCTCGCCGGTCGGGCAGCCCGACCTCGACTCCGCCGCCACCATTTGTCGAAAGGCAGGACCATGGACAAGATCCCCGACGAACGCGCACGGCGACCCCGGTTCCGGGGCCGTCGGGTGCTGGTGCCGCTCGCGGCCACCCTCGCGGCGGTCGCCGCGACGGTGGCGGTGACCTCCACCGCCAACGCCGGCACCACGCTGGGCGCCTCGGCGGCCGAGAAGGGCCGCTACTACGGTGCCGCGGTACCCGCCTTCAAGCTGTCCGACAGCCAGTTCGCTGGCATCGTGAACCGGGAGTTCAACCAGCTCACTCCCGAGAACGAGATGAAGTGGGACGCCACCGAGCCGCAGCAGGGTCGGTTCAACTACAGCGGCGGCGACCAGATCGTCGCCCACGCCCAGTCGCACGGCATGATCGTCCGCGGCCACACGCTGCTCTGGTACCAGCAGCAGCCGGGTTGGGCGCAGGGCATGTCCGGCACCGCGCTGCGCAACGCCGCGATCAACCACGTCACCCAGGTCGCCACCCACTACCGGGGCAAGATCTACGCCTGGGACGTGGTGAACGAGGCGTTCGCCGACGGCGGCAGCGGCGGCCGGCGCGACTCGAACCTGCAGCGCACCGGCAACGACTGGATCGAAGCGGCGTTCCGCGCCGCCCGCGCCGCGGACCCGGGCGCCAAGCTCTGCTACAACGACTACAACACCGACGGCATCAACGCGAAGTCCACCGGCATCTACAACATGGTGCGCGACTTCAAGTCCCGCGGCGTACCCATCGACTGCGTCGGCTTCCAGTCCCACCTCGGCACCACGGTGCCGGGTGACTACCAGGCCAACCTGCAGCGCTTCGCCGACCTCGGCGTCGACGTCCAGATCACCGAACTGGACATCGCCCAGGGCTCCAACCAGGCCAACGCGTACGCCCAGGTCACCCGGGCCTGCATGGCCATCCCGCGCTGCACCGGCATCACGGTGTGGGGCGTACGGGACAGCGACTCGTGGCGCAGTAACGACAACCCGTTGCTGTTCGACCGGTCGGGCAACAAGAAGGCGGCGTACACCTCCGTGCTCAACGCCCTCAACGCGGGCACCGGCACGCCGACCACGCCGCCGCCCACCACGCCGCCGCCGACCACTCCCCCGCCCACGACGCCGCCGCCGACCACCCCTCCGCCGACCACCCCTCCGCCCACCGGTAGCGGTTGCACCGCCTCGGTGTCGCTGAACTCCTGGAACGGTGGCTTCGTCGCGACGGTCAAGGTCAACGCCGGCTCGACCGCCCTGCGCGGCTGGACGGTCCGGATCACCCTGCCCTCGGGCGCCGCCGTCACCAACACGTGGAGCGCGCAGGCCAGCGGCTCCTCGGGCGCGGTGGACTTCCGCAACGTCGACTACAACGGCCAGGTCGGCGCGGGCGGCAGCACCGAGTTCGGTTTCCAGGGCACCGGCAGCGGTCCCTCCGGCACCCCCACCTGCACCGCGAGCTGATCCGTCCCCGCTCAGCTCACCCCCTGGGCACCCCCGGGGCGTCGCGGACCACCGCGCTGCCCCGGGGGTGTTCGCCGTATCCGGGCTCGGGACCCGCGTCAGGCGTCGAGGCAGGCGCGGACGGCGGCGGTGAGCCGGTTGGCGCGCTCGTCGCCCGCGCCGTACATCTGGTTGACCACGTAGCCGAACCCCACCTCGTGGTCCGCGTCGGCGAAGGCGAGGTTGCCGCCGGCCCCGTCGTGACCGAAGCTGCGCTCCCCCAGCAACGGCCGGGCCGGCTCGGAGTGCAGCAGGAAACCGGTACCCCAGCGCTGGCCGGTGTCGGGCGGGCCGTGCCGTTGCTGGCCCCGCGAGCGGACGACCACCGCGTCGTCGACCGATGCCGCGGTGAGCAGGGGGCCACCGCCCACGTCGGACACGCAGGCCGCGTAGAGGCGCGCGAGGCCGTCCGCGGTGCTCACCGCGCCCGCGCCCGGGACACCGGCGGCCTGGATGGCCGGGTCGTTGAAGCTGACCAGACCGTCGCCGTCGGCGGGGAAGGCGAACGCGCCACCCATCGTGATCCCCCGCTCGGCGACCCGGTCGACGAACGGATCGGCGTCCGGCGGTGGGGCCAGGTCCCAGGCGACGGTGTCCCGCTCGGCGGCGGGCAGCCCGAGCCAGGTACGCAGCCCCAGCGGGCGGGCCAGGGTGTCGTGGAGGTACGCGCCGGGGAGCTGACCGGTGACGCGGTGGATGACCTCACCGACGAGCCACCCGTACGTCATCGAGTGGTAGCTGTGCGCCGTACCCGGCTCCCACAGTGGGGTCTGCGCCTCGATCGCCGCGACGACCGGGTCCCACGCGAGCACCTCGTCGAGGGTCAGCGGCCGGTCCAGCGCCGGTAGGCCGGACTGGTGCGTGAACAGCCATCGCACCGGGATGTCGGCCTTGCCGTGCTGACCGAACTCCGGCCAGTAGCGCGTCACGGGCGCGTCGAGGTCGAGGCGACCCTGCTGCACCAGCAGGTACGCGCAGATCGCCAGGATCCCCTTGGTGCACGAGAAGACGACGGCCGGCGTGTGCGCCGTCCAGGGCCGCCCGGTGCGGGTGTCGGCCAGGCCGCCGTACAGGTCGACGACCCTGCGGCCCCGGACGTAGAGGGTGACCGCGGCGCCGACCTCACCGCGGGAGGTGAAGTTGTCGCGGAACGCGTCGGCGACGCGCCCGTAGCGCTCGTCGACGTCGCCGTGGATCTGCGGCTGCGTGGCCACTGCCTATCCCTTCAGTGAGCCCTGGATCAGGGCCTTGATGAACTGTCGCTGGAAAATCAGGAACACGATGAGGGTAGGGGTGAGGATCAGCAGCGAGCCGGCGCACAGCAGCACCAGGTCGGTGCCCCACTGGCCCTGGAACGCGCCGAGCGCTCCGGCCATCGTGCGTTTGGTGGCGTCGTCGACGAGCACGATCGCGAGCAGGAACTGGTTCCACGTCCAGAGGAACATCAGGATCGTCAGCGAGGCGATGGCCGGACGGGCCAGCGGCACCTGGACCCGCCAGAACAGCTGCCAGGTGCTGCTGCCGTCCACCCGGGCGGCCTCGGAGAGCTCGACCGGCACGTTGGTGAAGTGGGCGCGCATCCAGAACACGGCGAACGGCATGTAGAGGCCGATCAGCGGCAGGATGATCGCCCACCGGGTGTTGAGCAGGCCGAGGTCCTGCATCTGGTAGTAGAGCGGGGTGACGACGGCCTCGAAGGGCAGCGTGAGGCCGAGCAGCAGCAGACCGAAGACGAGTCGCCCGCCGGGCACCCGCAACTGGCCCAGCCCGAAGCCGGCCATGGTGGCGATGAGTACGGACACCGGTACGACGCCGGCCACGATGAGCAGGCTGGAGCGCAGCAGGGCGCCCATGTTGGCGGCGGTGAAGGCGTCGGCGAAGTTCCCCCACTGCGGGTCCGACGGCCAGGCGAGACCGTCTGGCACGGTGCCGCGCGGTTGCAGGGCGGCCGAGAGCATGCTCACGAACGGCAGCAGGGTCACCAGGATCAGGGCGACCAGGAAGACCCGTCCGGTCAGTTGCTCACGTCGGCTCAGGTTCACGGCTTCTCCCCCCGGGTCAGTCGCTGGATCGGCAGCACGAACGCCAACACCAGGAGCATCAGCACGACGGCGAGCGCCGAGGCCAACCCCACCTGACGCTGCGAGAAGGCGAGCCGGTAGATCTCCAGGCCGGGGACGGTGGTCTGCAGGCCCGGACCACCACTGGTGGAGATGTAGACGATGTCGAAGCTGGCCAGCGCCGCGATGATGGTCACCGTGAGGCAGACCCCGATCTCCTGGCGCAGGCTGGGCAGGGTCACCGCGAGGAACTCGCGGACCGGTCCCGCGCCGTCCAGCCGGGCCGCCTCGTAGAGCGCGGGATCGATCTTGCTCATGCCGGTCACCAGCAGGATCGTGCAGAGGCCGAGCAGGACCCATGCCCCGATCACCCCGACGGCGGGCAGCGCGGTGTCGAAGTCGCCCAGCCACGCGCGGGCCAGGCCACCCAGCCCGATGGCGCGCAGCACCTGGTTGACCAGCCCGTTGGTGGACAGCAGCCAACTCCACGCGATGCCGGCCGCCACCAGGGGGATGACCTGGGGCAGGAACAGGACCGTCCGGACCACGGTGCCGAACGCACCGGTGGTGATCCGGCGGACCATGCTCGCCACCAGCAGCCCGAGCGCGACCGGGATGAGGCTGAAGAAGACGATCAGGATGATCGCGTTGGCGATGATCTTCAGTAGGTCGCTGTCGGTGAACACCGTGACGTAGTTGTCCAGACCCGCCCAGCGGGCGACCCCGATCCCGTTCCAGTCGTAGAGCGAGTACTGGACGGTCAGGGCGAGGGGGCGCAGGACGAAGACCGCGTACATCACGAAGGCGGGCAGGACGAACAACCAGCCGGTCCCGGCCGCGCGGGCCCACCGGCGTCGGTGGGCCCGCGCGGACGCGGGACGGGCGGGACGACCCACGGACGACGCCTGGCCGTCCCGCCCGGGTGGTGCGCTGCCGAGGGCAGACGTCATCGGGACAGTTCCTTCTCGTACTCGGCCTGGACCGCCTTGACGTACCCCTCGGGCGTCTGCTGGCCGGCGATCAGCTTCTGCATCTCGGGCGTGATCGCGGCGGCGAAGATGCCACCCGTCGCGTTCGCGGTGAAGTCGACCGCGCCGTTCTCGGCCCCGAGCTGCTGCGCCGCCTTGAGGGTCTCGGCCAGCACGGTGTTCGGGGCGGCGGCCGGCACCGGAAGGTCGCTCGGGCCGCCCGGGCTGGAGCCGCCGACCGTCACGGCGATCTCCCGCGCCTTGGCGTTGGTGTGGACCCAGTTCAGGAAGAACGCGGCGGCGTCCGGGTTCTTGGCCTTGGCGGAGACGCCGAAGGTGTTGGGCGCGGACATCGCGACGTGCTTGGCGTCGGCGGCCTCGCCGGGGAACAGGAAGAAGCCCACGTTGCCCGGCATCGACTTGTCGAGGTTCGCCGACTCCCAGTCGCCGTTGAACATGAACAGGCCGTTGCCCTTCTGGAACTGCCCGACCATGCCCGCGTAGTCCAGGGCGTTGGCGTCCTTGGTGAAGTAGCCGGCCTGGGCCCACTTCTGGATTGTCTGGGTGGCCTTGAGCGCGGCCGGCGTGTCGAAGGTGGCCCCCGGCTTCTGGAAGATCCAGTCGGCCACCTGGGCCGGGTCGCCGAACTGGTTCTGCAGCGCCTGGTGCGGGAAGTTGATGCCCGCGGTGTTCTTGTTGAACTGCATGATCGGCTGGATGCCGCTGCTCTTCGCCTTCGCCAGCAACTGCTCGAACTCCGCGACCGTGGCCGGCGGCTGGGTCATGCCGACCTGGCTGGCCAGCTTCTTGTTGTAGAAGACTCCGGTGACGCTGTAGCCGAGCCCCATGCCGTAGAGCGAACCGGCGCCCCGGGTGCCCTCGCCCACGCGCAACTGCACGAGCTGCGAGGCGGGGAACTTGTCCCAGCCGTACGCGGTGACGTACGGGTCGAGGTTCTTGAGCAGGTCGTCCTTCACGAGGTCGACCATCGTGGGGAGCCGGATGATGTCGGGTGCGTTGTCCGAGGCCATCACCCGCGGCGCGTTCTCCACGATGACCGTGAACTGGTCCTCGCGGATGTTGAACGTGACGTTCGGGTGCTGCTTGGAGAACTCGTCGGCCAGCGCCTTGGCCAGCGGGAAGCCGGTCTCCGCGTACATCTGGAGGGTGACCGGCTCGGTGCCCAGCTCGGTCTTGACGGCGGCGTCCGAGCCGCCGGTCGACGACCGGTCGGCGCCCGGCGCGCTGCACGCCGTGGCGGCGAGCCCGAGCGCCAGTAGCGGCGCGAGGACCAGCGCGCCGCGTCGCGGGAATGTCATCAGCGTTTGTGCCATGTCATGACTCCTATGTTCCTCCGCGCGTCCCACGACCCATGGCCGCGCGACGGCTCCACCGGGACCTTCGCCACGGGCGAGCGGCCACGACACGTACGCCGTGACCGCCGCGCGCCGTCGCGCTCGCGTACCGACTCAGCAGCGCGACCGGCGGCGTCTCCCGACGCGCCAAAAGTGGTCGCTAAACTGATTTAGCAGAGCATGCGCGTGACACGGAAAGCTGTCAAGGAGAAGCCGGCAACGGTCTGGAAACATCGGGTTCACACCGCGCCCGACCCCGACCGGGGGCGGACTCCGGGCACCGACGCATCATGATGGGCAGGAGTGGAGCCCGTAACGCCGCGCCTGATTCGGAGGACTGATGGGCCGCAACAGAGCAACCCTGGCCGACGTCGCGCGGCGAGCCGGGCTGTCCAAGACCGCCGCGTCGATGGTGCTCAACGGCAGGGAGGGCACCCGACTCTCGGCCGAGGCGCACCAGCGCGTGTTCGCCGCCGCCGAGGAACTGGGCTACCGACCCAACCTCGCGGCGCGCAGCCTGCGTACCCGCAAGACCGGGACCATCGCGTTCGTCTCCGACATCGTCGCCACCACCCGCTTCGCCGGCGGCCTCATCCGCGGCGCGCTCGACGCGGCCCGGGAACGCGACCACGTGCTGCTCATCACCGAGACGCAGGGCGACGCCACCTTCGAGCAGTACGCCATCGAGGCGATGCTCGATCGGCAGGTCGACGGGGTGATCTACGCGGCGATGGCCACCCGCCGACTGACGGTGCCCCCGGCCATCCTCGGTGGCCCGGTGGTGCTGCTCAACGCCACCAGCTCGGACAGCCTGCCCTGCGTGCTGCCCGACGACGACCGGGCCGGTCGCGCCGTCGCCACCGCCCTGCTGGAGTACGGCCACCGCGACGCCATCGCGCTCATCGGCCGCAACCGGCTCAAGGAGGGCGACCCGGAGATCTCCCTCGCCGCCCGGGCCCGGCTGCACGGGATCCGGCAGACGCTGGGCGACGCGGGCGTCTCCCTCCTCGCGGAGTCCTTCTGCACCGAGTGGCTGCCCGAGCACGGCTACGCCGCCACCCGCGCTCTGCTGAACCGGCCCCAACGGCCCAGCGCCATCATCTGCATGAACGACCGGCTGGCGTTCGGCGCCTACCAGGCACTCGGCGAGGCGGGCCTGACCGTGCCGGACGACATCTCGGTGATCTCGTTCGACGACGACCCGATCGCCGCCTGGCTCCGCCCCAGTCTCGCGACCACCGCGCTCCCGCACGAGCAGATGGGGCGGCGCGCGGTCGAACTGCTCCTCGACGGCGGGGCCGCCGAACCGTCGCTCGTCGCGATGCCGCTGCGCCGCCGACGGTCCCTCGCGCCGCCCGCCCACTGATCCGGTCGCGCCCCTGCCGGGGAACGCTAAACCGGTTTAGTGCTAGGTTCCCCCTCATGCTTCAGCTCGCCGACCACTGGGTGTGGGACAGCTGGTACGCCCGCGACGACGACGAGCGCTGGCACGCGTACTTCCTGCGCGCGTCCCGCGCCCTGCACGACCCGCACCGCCGGCACCGCCGCGCCAGCATCGGTCACGCCGTCTCGACCGACCTGCGCACCTGGCAACTGGTCGCCGACGCCGTCGTCCCCGCGGACGGACCGGCGTGGGACGACCTGGCGACCTGGACCGGGTGCACGGTGCGCGGCCCGGACGGGCGGTGGTACCTCTACTACACCGGGGTCTCCCGGGCCGAGGACGGGCTCGTCCAACGGATCGGCCTGGCCGTCTCCGACGACCTGACCACCTGGCACCGACACGGCGACCAGCCGGTGGTGCAGGCCGACCCGACGTGGTACGAGCTGCTCGACACCGACCTGTGGTACGAGCAGGCGTGGCGCGACCCGTGGGTGTTCCCGGACCCGGACGGCGACGGCTGGCACATGCTCGTCACCGCACGCGCCGCCACCGGTCCGGCGGGCACGCGGGGCGTGGTCGGCCATGCCACCTCCCCCGACCTGCTCACCTGGACCGTCCGGCCGCCGCTGTCGACGCCGGTCGACTTCGGCCACCTGGAGGTGCCCCAGGTCGCGGTCGTGGACGGGCAGCCGCTGCTGCTGTTCTGCACCGACGCGACCACCGGTGCCCGGCGCGGCGACCACCGCATCTGGGTGGCGACCGGGCCGGGCGTACGCGGCCCGTGGGACGTCGCCGACGCCCGACCGGTCAGCCACCCACACCTGTACGCGCCGCGGCTCGTCCCGGGACCGGCGGACGGCTGGTCCCTCATCGGCTTCCTCGACCATGTCGACGGGGTGTTCGTCGGCGCGCTCAGCGACCCGATTCCGGTGCGCTACCACCCGTCGACCGGGCTGACCCTGCACCCGACGGAGACGGACGCGGTGAGCTGACCGCCGGTACCCGTATGCGACCGGCTCGACGGGCCGGACGACGACAGGTCCGGTCCGGGGCCGTGCCGCCCCGGACCGGACCTGCCGAGCTGTCAGCGCGATGTGGTCAGCGCCGGGTCCAGCGTTGGTTGGAGGCACCGGTGCAGTTCCAGAGGATCACCGTGGTGCCGTTGGCGGTCGCGTTGTTGTTGACGTCGAGACAGAGGCCCGACGACGCGACGCTGATCGTGCCGTTCGAGTTGAACGTCCACCGTTGGTTGGCGCCGCCGTTGCAGTCCCAGATCTGGACCTTGCTGCCGGCGCTGGCGTTGGTGGGCGCGTCCAGGCACTTGCCGAGCGCCTGGAGGGTCTGCCCGTTGACCGTCCACCGCTGGTTGGCGGCCCCGTTGCAGTCCCAGATCACCGGCTGGGTGCCGTTGGTGGTGTTGCTCTGCGGGACGTCGAGGCAGCGGCCGGAGGCGACGCTCGCCAGCGCGAAGGAGGAGGTCGGCGGCGGCGTGGTGGTCGGCGGCGGCGTGGTCGGCGGCGGGGTGCTGGTGTCGCCGCCACTGACCCGGTACACCACCGTGCCGTGCGCCGGCACGCTGGCGGAGATGGTGCCGGTGCTCGTGCTGGTGGTGTTGTTCCACGCGTCCAGCAGGGTGAAGGAGCTGCCGGACTTGCCGACCGCGGCGGCCGTGGTGGAGATCGTCGTGGTCGAGCCGCCCTGGTTGAACAGCGCGACGGCGACGTCACCGTTGGCCAGCCGCTTGGCGAGCACGCGACGGGTGCCGTCGAACGACACCTGGCTCCCCTGCAACCCGAGGGCGTCCTGGTTGATGGCGATCAGATTGGCGTTCTTGAGGATCGTCTGCGTGGCCGCGTTCATGTTGCGGACGTCGTTGCCGGCGATCAACGGCGACGCCATGATGGCCCACATCGCGAAGTGGCTGCGCATCTCGGTGTCGTTCATACCGCCCCGGCCGACCTCCATCATGTCCGGGTCGTTGAAGCCACCGGGACGGGCGTACGAGGCCAGCGGCACGGTCACGTTGATGATGTTCTGGATGCCCATCGGGTAGCCGTTGGTCTGCCCGGTGTCCCACGCGTTGGTGATGTCCTCGGTGGTGCGCCACATGTTGGCCACGTCGCCCCAGTTGCGCTGCGGGCCGGTCTTGGCGTGGATGCTGTTCGAGTTGATGCTGTAGACGATCGGCCGGCCGGTGGCGGCCAGCGCGTCCCGCATCTTGGCGAACGTGGTGACCTGGTCGTTGATGCTGCCCTCCGGCGAGCACCAGTCGTACTTGAGGAAATCGACGCCCCAGGCGGCGAACTGCCGGGCGTCCTGCGCCTCGTGTCCCCGGCTGCCGGTCGCACCGGGGTAGCTGTTGAAGTACTGGGCGCAGGTCTTGTCCACCGGCACCTGGTAGAGACCGAACTTCAGCCCACGGTCGTGCAGGTAGTCACCGAGCGCCTTCATCCCGCTCGGGAAGCGGGTCGGGTCACCCTGGAGGTTCCCGGAGCTGTCGCGGTTCGGGTTGAACCAGCAGTCGTCGACGACGACGTACTGGTAGCCGAGATCGCGCATTCCGCTGCTGACGATCGCGTCCGCCGTCTGCCGGATCAGCCCTTCGTTGATGTTGCAACCGAAGGAGTTCCAACTGTTCCACCCCATCGGGGGTGTCCGGGCGACGCCGTTCTCCAGCGCCTGCGCCCCGGGGGCCCGCAGGCCCACGAGGGCGGCGGCGACGAGGAGCCCAGCCGCCGCTGCCCGCCCCCAGTTGCGGGCTCGGATTCGCTTCATTCGGGAGCGTCCTTTCGATAGTGCCATCCACGGGGGACGGCAACCCGGATGAGGCGGGCACCGTCGTGTGCGCGACCACTGTTAGCGTTAACAGCAGACGCCGGTCATATTACGGAGCCGTTTCAACGAATTCAACTACTTCCATGTCTTGGCGCAATCGCCGACCGTCGGGGAGCGGCCACGGGGCAGCCCCGCCGGTCACGGTCGACCGACGGGAGCGCCCGCCTGGAACTGCCCGATGAACCGCCGCACCTCGCCACGTCTACCGGCGAACGGCGGGCTGCTGCTCGACGGGCGGACGACCTGGCGCTGGTCGGAGCGCACCCCGATGGCGCGGTCGCCCGCTGGGAGCCCCGGCCGGCGTGCGGCCGGCCGGGGCGAGCCCAGGGTCAGCCGCGCAACTGCCACTGCTGGTTCGTGCCGCCGTTGCATGACCATAGGATGAGCTTCGTGCCGTTCGCCGTGGCGGCGCCGTTCGCGTCCAGGCAGAGGCCCGACTGCACGCCGGTGATGGTGCCGTTGGCGTTGATGTTCCACTGCTGGTTGGCCTGGCCGTTGCAGTCCCAGATCACCACCTTGGTGCCGTTGGCGGTGCCCGCGCCGGAAGCGTCCAGGCACTTGTTGCCGTAGACCATCAGCTGCCGGCTGGCGGTGACCGTCCACCGCTGGTTGGCGGCCCCGCTGATGCAGTCCCAGAGCTGGGCCTGGGTGCCGTTGGTCGTGACCGATCCGCCGATCTCCGCGCAGCGGCCCGACTGGACGCCCACGAGCTGCCCGCTCTGCGGGTTGGTACTGCCGCCGCTCTCCACGCCGGCCGTCGCGATCACGGACTGCGCGCCCGACGGCCAGTTCCCGTTGGAGACCGTGACGTTGCTGTTGACCACGTTGCCCCGGTCGCCGTTCGTCACGTTGGTGCTGCCATTGGTGGACCAGTTGTTGGTGACGGTGAAGTTGCCCATGTTCTCCGCGTAGTAGTAGTTCGCGGTGGCCCAGGTGCCGGTGGAGGAGAACACGTTGTTGCGGGCGGTGTAGTAGCGCGAGCCCTCGTCGAAGTAGAGCCCGAACCAGCCGTTGGTCCGCAGGCAGTAGTTCTGGTTGATGGTCCCGCCCGGGTTCGCCGAGAGCGTGTAGATGCACCCACCGTCGGTCATCTGCTGCATCACGTCGTGCACGTAGTTGCCGATGACCTGGTTGTTCGACGCGGTGGTGGCCGTGGAGTAGCGCGGCTGGTAGTTGTAGAGGCCCCGGTTGGCGTAGTGCTGGCTGCCACCGGCGTCGTTGGCGCCCCAGCCGTAGCCGACCGACAGTCCGGTGTACGGCATGTTGTAGACCTCGTTGTGCGAGACCAGCGAGGTGCTCACGTAGGTGGTCAGGATCGACACCACACCCCGGTACTCCATGCCCAGGTCGTGCACGCGGTTGTTGCTGATGGTGACGTTCCGGTTGACCATCCGCTGGTCAGCGGGGTGGTGGGCGTCGGCGCGTACGCCGCCGACCACGATGCCGCCGGCCGAGTTGCGGGCGATCTCGGAGCGGGTGACCGTGATGTTGCTGGTGCCCAGGCCGACGCCGCTGGCGTGGGCGTTGGCGTCGTTGCCGATGCCGATGGCCGTCTGACCCAGGTTGACGAACTGGGAGTCGCTGAACGAGATGGTGTTGGCGGCCGAGACCTGCACGGCCGCGGGCATCTGGGCCCAGCTCGGCCGGGTGGCCTCGAACAGCGGGCAGCCCTCCTGGCAGGAGGTCAAGGCGTCGGACGGGCGGGCCCAGGTGCCGACGATGTGCGCGCCGGTCTGCTGGTCGGCGAAGCCGTTGCTGCTGCTCGGGCCGAGCCAGCTCGTGCCGGTGAAGGTGATGCCGCTGAACGAGATGTGATGCGCGGGCGCGTCGTACGTGCCGCCCACGTTGACCAGGGACTGGAGCTGCGGCAGCTCCACGCTCACACTGTTCATGTTCTGCCCCGCGAGCGGGATGTAGTTGAGCTGCCCGCTGCCCGGGTTGAGATACCACTCCCCCGCCGAGTCGAGGAACTCGTACGCGTTGGCCAGGTAGAACGGGCCGGCCCGGTGCGGACGGGACAGGGTGTCGAAGCCGAACGTGTTGTTGTTCCAGGCCGGCTGCTGCATCGTCAGGAAGTTTCCGCTGATGCTCTGCACGGGCGAGTACCGGTCGGTGAACGAACCGACGCTCTCCACCTCGACCCGGTTCTGGTTACCGACGTTGTTCAGGTAGCTCAACGCGCTGTTGCTGAACCGCATGCCGCTGGTGGTGAAGGTGAAGTCGGCGCGATTGACGGCGGTACGCGCCCGGGTGGCGATGGCGCCGTTGACGTAGAGCTGCCGGCTGTCCAACCCGGCGGGCACGCTGGCCCGCCAGATGTTCTTCGCCGAGTCGACGAGCGACCAGCCGGTGACCGCCCGCGCACCGCTGATCGTCGGACGGGCCGAGGGGGCCGCCCGCCAGATCACCTGGTAGCCGCCTGAGCCGGAGTCGGCCGCGGTCAGCCGCAGCGGCGAGGTGAGCCGGTACACGCCGTCGGCCAACTCCACGACGATGTCCCCGGACATCGAGCTGTTGAGCGTGCGTACCGCCGCCTGGGCGCCGGCCAGGGAGCACGGCTGGCTGGCGGAGCAGGTGCTGCCGCCGCCGGACGGGGACGCGTAGAGGGTGGTGGTCGCCGCGGCGGCCGGGGTGGCCGAGGCGGTGACGGCGACCAGTGCGGTCAGTGCCGCCGTGGCGGCGCCGGCGAGGAGCCGACGCGCCACGGCGATGGATGAGACGGACACGGGACGGTCTCCTGGGGTGTGGGGGTGGTGGTTAGCGCTAACACGGTGGACCTGCCGACGCCCGGTCAGGCGACGACCTTGCGGAGGTGGTGCAGGCCGTCGACGGCGAGGCGGTCCTGTGAGGGGGCCAGGGGCCGCCAGATCGACGCCGCGGTGGCGATGGTCTCGTTCTCGGCAGTGAAGGACTCGATGCAGACCGCGCCCCGGTAGCCGGTACCCCGCAGGACGGCGAAGAAGCGGGGCCAGTCGAAGTGGTCAGCGCCGGGCGCACCCCGGTCGGTGCCGCTGACCTGGACGTGCTTGATGTGCGGGCCGGCCAGCGCGAGGGCCCCGTAGGGGTCGGCCTCCTCGATGTTCATGTGGTACGTATCGATCATGATGCCGACGCTCGGGGGCAGACCGTCGATCGCCGCTATCGTCTGCTCGATGGTGTTGACCACGCTCGTCTCGTAGCGGTTCAACGCCTCGACACCGATGCTCACGCCACACTCCCCGGCCCGGTCGGCGACCGGCGCGAGCGCCCGCCGGAAGTCGGCGTAGCAGGCCGCGCGGGCCGCCGCCGACATCCGCCAGGTGCGCCCGACGGACGCGTACACCGGTCCGCCGACGCAGGGCGCGCCGACCGCCGCCGCGCTCGCCACACACCCCATGAGGTACGCGACGGTCGCGTCGACGACGGCCGGCGTGGCATCCACCAGGTCCCGCCCGGGCGGGGTGACCGCGCAGACCCCGGCAGCGACGAGGCCGTGCTCGGCGAGCAGGTCCCGCGTGCGGACCGGATCCCAGTCGCCCGGCTGCTCGATCGGCAGTTCGACCGCGTCGAACCCGAACGCGGCGATCCGCGGGATCAACCGGGCGAGGGCCTCGTCGTCGACCGGCGAGGCCCACACCCAGGGGTTGACGCCAATGGCGTACACCGCAACCTACTTCCAGCGCTGGGGATAGCCGGGCAGGTCACGGCAGCCGCACATCGCGTAGTGCAGCGGCGGCATGCTCGCGTCGAGGTACTGGTCCAGGTTGTCCTGGGTGATCGTGGGCTGCGGCAGCTTCCACGGGTTGGAGACCTGGGTGCCGTCGAGAATGCTCAGCGCCGCGATGATCGGCGTCCGCCACTGGTACGTCGGGTAGGTCGGCGCGATGGCGGTGAGCTTCTTGTCCTTCCAGAGCTTGAGGAAGTCGAGCTGGTCCTCGCCGTTCATCGGCGGTACGGGCTTGCCGGCGTCCTGGAACGCCTCGACCGCCGCCACGGCGACCGCCCCGGCGTCCATCCAGACCCCGTCGATCGTGCCGTACCGCTGGATGTAGTCGTTCACGATCTTCTTGGTCTTGGCGGGGTCGCCGTCGGTGAACTCGACGCCGACGACGTCGACCTTCGCCTTGTCCAGCGCGATCTTCGCGGCCGACCAGCGGGTTTCCAGGACGTCGACGCCGGGCAGGATGCGCAGCGCCAGCAGCTTGCCGCCGGGCTTCATCTTCTGGCTGACGAACTCCGCGCCGACGTGGCCGAAACCGTAGCCACCCACCGGGTTGATGAACGTCACCGGGCACGTGGTGTTGACGCCCCGGTCGAAGACGACCACCGGCAGACCGGCCTTGCAGGCCGCCTCGACGGCCGGGGTGAGCGTGGCGGTGGTGTTCGGCGACACGATGAGCGCGTCGCAGCTCTTGCCGAGCAGATCGTTGATGTCGGCGATCTGCTTCTGGTCCTTGCCCTCGGCGTCGACGTGCACGAACTCGCTGATGCGGGACTTCTGCGCCTCGACCTCGGCCTGCATGGTCTTGAACCCGACCTGCCGCCACGGGTTGTTCAGCGCCGCGTTGGAGAAGCAGATCTTGTGCGGACCGGCCTTCTTGAACTTCGCGGTGTCCACCATCTTCGGGTTGAGCACCTGCTCCCACGGCTTGTCGGCCGGGCCCGTCGGGGCGGCGTCCAGCAGCGCGAGTTCATTGTCGTAATCGGCCTGCACGAAGAACTTGGACTGCTCGCCGGTGCCGGACCCGGCGGCGGCGGACGCGCTGCCGGACGGGGACGCGGTCGGCTCGTCCGTGGCGCACCCGGCGACTGCCAGCGTCAGCACACCGGCCGCGGCCAGGGCGGTCATGGATCTTCTCATCGAATCACCTTTATCTTGAGGAGGAGGAACGCGAAGCCGAGACCGCCACGGCGAGCAGGATGATCACGCCTTGGACGGTCGATCTGAGGGCACCGGAGACGCCGGTGAAGTTCATCAGCGCGAAGAGCGTCTCGAGGGTCAGCGCGCCGAGCATCGCCCCGACGACCGAACCGCGACCGCCGCCGAGGGCGACCCCGCCGAGCACGACCGCGGTGATCGCGGCGAACTCCAGGCCGACGCCGGCCTGGAAGGACACCCCGCTGTACCCGCCGAGCAGGATCGCCGCGACCGCCGCCGCGACACCGCTGAGCACGAACGCGAGCGTCTTGGTGAGACCGACGCGTACGCCGCTCAACTCGGCGGTGCGCGGATTGTCCCCGACGGCGACGAGCGTGCGGCCGAAGTCCGAGCGCGTCAGCACGACGGCGATCGCGGCGACGACCACCAGCACGAGCAGCGCGTACGGGATCCGGCCGAGCAGCGGCACGTCCTCGATGGCCCGTCGGCCGAACCGGCGGAACTCCTCCGAGAGGCCGCCCTTCGGCGCACCGTCGGACCACAGGTAGACGGCGCCGACGAGGATCAGGAACATGCCGAGGGTGGTGATGAAGGACGGCACCCGCAGCACGGTGGTGACCAGACCGTTGACCAGCCCGACGAACGCGCCGCCGACGAGCAGCAACGCGACCACCGGCCAGGTGCGCGACGGGTCACTGTCGATGAGGCGGGCGGCGACGACGACCTGCGCCGTGACCAGGGAGCCCACCGAGAGGTCGAACTCCCCGCTGACGATCACGAAGTACTGACCCGCGGCGAGCAGGATGATCGGCGCGGAGCGACCCAGGAACGACATCAGCGACCCGGGGGCCAGGAAGTCGGGTTGGACGAACGCGATGATGATCAGCAGCACCGCCAGGAGCGCGGCGATCGGCGCGATCCCGTCGGGGCGGATCCGGAGGGTGAGCGGACGGCGCTCGGCGACCCGCATGGTCAGGATCCCGCCTTTCGCATGGCCCGTCGGGCGTAGACGGCGACCGCGGCGATGATGATCACGCCACGGATCACCTGCTTGAAGAACGCGTCGACCTCGAGCTGGTTGAAGACCGCGTCGATGCTGGCGAGCAGCAGCACGCCGCCGATCGTGCCGAGCACGCCCCCGCGCCCGCCCGCGAGGGCGGTGCCGCCGAGGACCACCGCGGCGATGGACTCCAGGTCGTAGAGCCCCTCGGTGCCGACCCGTGGGGCGCCGGAGCCGAGTCGGCTGGCCAGGTAGACGCCGGCCAGCCCGGCACCGAGGGAGCACAGCACGTGGGCGGTGACGAGGACCCGGTCGTTGCGGACGCCGGAGAGCCGGGCGACCTCCGGATCACCGCCGACGGCGACCAGGTGGTGGCCGAACCGGGTACGCGAGAGCGCGAACCAGGCCGCCGCGGTCACGGCGAGCAGCAGCAGGAACGACACCGGCACCGGACCGACCCGCTGGTAGCCGAGGGTCTGGACGAGGGCGGGGGCGCTCTCGCCGGCCGGGCCGTCGTAGCCGTTGTCGAGGTATCCCTTGAGCAGCAGTCCGACACCGAGGGTCGCGATGAACGCGTTGATCCGCAGCTTGGTGACCAGCAGCCCGTTGAGCAGTCCCACGCCGGCGCTGACCGCGAGCGCCAGCCCGATCGCCGGAAGCAGGGCGCCGTCGCTGCCGTTCATCGCCTCGGCCGCCACCAGGGTGCTGAGGCTGATCACGTACGCCACGGAGAGGTCGAGGGACCCACCGAGGATGACCAGCGTCTGCCCGACGGCGACGAGCCCGAGGCCGGCGGCGACGTGCAGCAGACTGACCGTCGTCGACTGGTTGAAGAGCTGACCGCCGTCGAGCGTGACGATCAGCCAGCCGACGACGAGGGTGAGGGCGAGGGCCACGTACACGCCCGGCACGGCACGGCGGGCCGGACGCAGCGACAGGGCGGTCATGAGACGACCTCCGGGACGGCGGTGCCGACGGCCAGGGCGACGACGTCCTCTTCGCTCGCGGCGGCGGGCAGCTCGCCAGCGATCCGGCCGTCGCGCAGGACGACGATCCGGTCGCTCATGCCGAGCAGCTCGGGCAGCTCCGACGAGATCATCAGGACTGCCGCGCCGTCGCTGGCGAGGCGGCGGACGAGGTCGTGGATGGCGGACTTCGCCCCCACGTCGATGCCCCGGGTCGGCTCGTCGAAGATCAGGATCCGTGGTTTCAGCGCGAGCCACCGGGCCAGCACGACCTTCTGCTGGTTGCCGCCGGACAGGAAGCGGATCTCCTGATCGTCGCCGGCCGCGCGGACCTCCACGGCGGCGAGCAGCTCGCGTACCCGTGCGGTGCGGGCGGCCCGGCCGGACCGCGTCGCGAAGGCGGCCCGACTGGCCAGCAGCGCGTTGTCGAGCACCGACTGCCGTGCCACGATGCCCTCGCCCTTGCGGTCCTCGGTGACGTACGCGATGCCGGCCCGCATGGCGGCGCGCGGTGAGCGCAGCCGCACCGGTTCGCCGTCCAGCTCGACGACGCCGGTCGTGAACGGCGCCACGCCGAAGAGCGCCCGGGCGAGCGCGGATCGTCCGGAGCCCTGTAGGCCGCCGACGCCGAGCACCTCGCCGGCACGCAGCTCGAGGTCCACTCCCCGCAGCTTGCGGTTGCCCCCGCCGCGGACGGTGAGTCGTACCGGCCCACGGTCGTCGGGGCCGGCCCGGTCGGGGTAGTAGCTGGACAGTTCGCGGCCGACCATGTGCCGGACCAGCTCGTCGGCGGTCGTGCCCGCCGTGTCCACGGTGGTCACCCGGCGACCGTCCTTGAGGACCGTGATCCGGCTGGACAGGTCGAAGACCTCGGTGAGCCGGTGCGAGACGTACAGCAGTCCGATACCGCGTTCCTGGAGCCGACGTACCAGCCCGTAGAGCAGCTCGACCTCCTGGTCGGCCAGCGCCGCCGTCGGTTCGTCCATGATGAGCAGTCGCGCGTCCAGGGCGAGCGCCTTGGCGATCTCGACGACCTGCTGCTGGGCGACGCCGAGCCGCCCGACCCGGGCGTCGGCCGGCAGGGCGGTCTCGCCGATCGAGGTGAGGAGTTCGCGGGTGCGGTCGAGCATCGCGCGGCGGTCGACCAACCCACGCCGGAGGGGTTCGTGGCCCAGGTAGACGTTCTCCGCGACGGTGCGCTCGGGCAGGAGGTTGAACTCCTGGTGGATGATGCCGACGCCGGCGCGCTGCGCGTCGCGCGGGCCGTGGAACGTGCGCGGTTGACCGGCGAACTCGACGGTGCCCTCGTCCGGGGCGTACCCGCCCGAGACGATCTTCATGAGCGTCGACTTCCCGGCGCCGTTCTCGCCGACGACGGCGTGCACCTCACCCGGTGCGACGTCGAGGTCGACATCGCCGAGAACGCGCACGCCGAGGAAGGACTTACCGATGCCCCGCAGCGCCAGCAGCGGTGCCGGTGGTGGATCTGACATCCCGATAGCCCTTACAGATAGTAGTCAACGACGGGGTCGACACAACGGCTGGTAGGCCGGCCGACGCGCTGAGCGACGCACTTTCGCAGGCTGCTGCAGAACTTGCGTTTTTATGGTGCAAACATTTCCTTGACATCGAGGAAACATCACACGTATGAAGATAGATGTTTGGATGCGGGTCCGCAATCCTCGATCTGCGGCGACTGCCAGGCCCGGCACTCGATCGGCACGAGTGTCGTCCCGGACGAGTCAGACCCGACCGCCCCTACCGAGGGGTAACATCAGACGCTCGATGTTGCATTGACAGTCTTCGATTGATCCCCCATCCTGACCTCGCAGACCATGGACGAGATCACAGCCCACATCACGCTGTGTGACATCCAGCGGGGCTGACTGCCGTTTCGGCGGACGGCACGACGACCGCGACCAGCACACCCGTGGCTCTCGCGCGCCCAGGCACGACCTGGCGCGCTGTCGGCCCGTGCGCGCAATCGGAGTTGCCCGCCCAGACCAAGGAGACGGCATGCGTCGCCCCACAATGATCATCGGATTGATCGTCGGACTGTTGGTGGCCCTCGGCCTGGCCCCGCCAGCGTCGGCCGCCCCGGCGTTCCGCGCCCTGTTGTTCACCAAGACCGCCGGCTACCGGCACGACTCGATCCCCGCCGGCATCTCGATGTTCCAGCAGCAGGCCGCCGCGAACAACTTCGAGCTGGTGGCGACCGAGGACTCGAGCGTCTTCACGGCCGCCAACCTCGCCACCTTCGACGTCGTCATCATGTTCCAGACCTCCGGCATGGTCTGGACCTCGGCCGCCCAGCGCCAGGCCATCGAGGGCTACCTCGCCAGCGGCAAGGGCATCGTCGGCGTGCACAACGCCACCGACATGGGTATCGAAGCCGAGTACCCGTGGTGGGACCAGATGATGAACGGCGGCGCCCACATGCCCGAGCACTCCCCCGGAGTGCTCCCCGGCACCGCCATCGTCGCCGACAAGCAGCACCCGTCGACGGTCGGCCTGCCGGACCGCTGGAACCGCAGCGAGGAGTGGTACAACTTCGACTCCAACCCGCGCGGCAACGTGCACGTCCTGGTGACGGCCGACGAGCGCACGTACAACCCGGGTTCACGGGCGATGGGCCCGGACCACCCGATCTCGTGGTGCCGCAACACCGGCGGCGGCCGGGTGTGGGCCACCGCGATGGGCCACGCCATCGAGTCGTACAGCGAGACGAACTTCCGCAACCACGTCCTCGGCGGCGTCAAGTGGGCCGCCGGCAACGTGCCCGGCGACTGCGGCGGCACCGTCTGGGGCAACTTCGAGAAGCGCACCCTGGACGACAACACCGCCGACCCGATGGCGCTGGCCGTACTGCCCGACAAGCGGGTGCTCTACGTCCAGCGCGGCGGCCAGGTGAAGATCTTCAAGCCGAGCACCAACAGCACCGTCACCGCCGCCACGCTGAGCGTCTACACCGGCGGTGAGGACGGCCTCACCGGCGTCGCGATCGACCCGGCGTTCGCCAGCAACGGGTACGTCTACCTGTACCACTCACCGGCGAGCAGCTCGACCGACGTCAACCGGGTGTCCCGCTACACGCTCTCCGGTGACACCCTCAACCTGTCCACCGAGGCCCGGATCATCGACATCCCCGCGTACCGGGACCGGACCTTCGCCGAGCCCGGGCACACCGGCGGCTACATCGAGTTCGGCCCGGACGGCAACCTCTACATCGGAACCGGCGACGACACCCCGCCCAACCTCGACCCCAACTGGCAGGGTTACGCACCGCTGGACTGGCGGTCCGGCAAGTCCAACCTGGACGCCGCCCGCTCCGCCGGCAACACCAACGACCTGCGCGGCAAGCTGCTGCGCATCAAGCCCTCGGCCAGCGGCGGGTACACCATCCCGTCCGGCAACCTCTACCCCCAGGGCACCGCGCAGACCAAGCCCGAGGTGTACGCCATGGGCTTCCGCAACCCGTTCCGCTTCTCGATCGACCCGGCCACCGGCTGGGTCTACCTGGCGGACTACGGGCCGGACCGCAACCCGCCGACGACCAACCGCGGTCCGGAGGGTCTCGTCGAGCTGAACGTGATCAAGGCGGCCGGTAACTACGGCTGGCCGTTCTGCCACGGCAACAACCAGCCGTACGCGCCGTTCAACCCGGACACCGGCGTCGTCGGGGCGAAGTTCAACTGCAGCGCGCCGGTCAACAACTCGCCGAACAACACCGGCCTGGTCAACCTCAAGCCGGTCGTCTCGCCGAACATCTGGTACGGCTACCCGGCTTCGACGACCTTCCCCGAGCTGGGCTCCGGCGGGTCGGCCCCGATGGGCGGCCCGGTGTACCGGTACGACGCGAACAACCCGTCGGCGACGAAGTTCCCGCCGTACTACGACGGCGTGCACTTCTTCTACGAGTGGGCGCGCAACTACGTCAAGGAGGTCCACTTCGACTCCTCGACGGCGGTCACCCGGACGAACCCGTTCCTGCCCGGCGGCAACTTCAACAAGCCCATGGACATGGAGTTCGGCCCGGACGGTTCGCTGTACCTGCTGGAGTGGGGCTCGAACTTCGGCGGCGGCAACAACGACTCCGGGCTCTACCGGATCGACTACATCCAGGGCGGCCGGTCACCGATCGCGAAGGCCGTCGGCACGCCGACCAGTGGCACCGCCCCGCTGACCGTCCAGTTCAGCAGCGCCGGCACCATGGACCCCGACCCCGGCAACACGCTGAGCTACCAGTGGACGTTCGGTGACGGTGGCACGTCGACGTCCGCGAACCCGACGTACACCTACACGACCAACGGCAACTACACCGCGCAGCTGAAGGTCACCGACAACACCGGCAAGACCGGCTTCGCCAACGTGCAGATCACGGTCGGCAACACCGCCCCGGTGGTCACCATCACCGTGCCGCCCAACGGTGGCATGCTGAACTTCGGCGACAAGGTCTCGTACACGGTCAGTGTCTCCGACCCGGGCGGCGCGGCCATCGACTGCACCAAGGTGTTCGTCAACCCGGCCCTCGGCCACGACGACCACGCCCACGAGACCACCGAGTACCCGGGCTGTTCGGGCACCATCTCCACGGACCTGCTCGGTGGACACCCCGAGGGCGCGAACCTGTACTACGTGCTCAACGCCCGCTACACCGACAACGGTGGCTCGGGTGGCGCGGCGCCGCTGACCGGCTACGCGACGGCGATCCTGCAACCGAAGCACAAGCAGGCCGAGTACTTCAGCAGCCAGTCGGGCATCCGGGTCGTCGACCAGAGTGCCGCGGAGAGCGGTAAGCGCGTCGGCGACATCTCCAACAACGACTGGGTGGCGTTCAACCCGATGAGCCTGTCGGGCATCAGCACCGTCAGCTACCGGCTGTCGTCGCCCAGCGGCGGCGGAAGCATCGAGCTGCGGGCCGACTCGCCGACCGGCACCCTGCTGGCCACCACGGCCGTACCGAGCACCGGCGGCTGGGACAACTACCAGTCCACGGCGGCGACGAACGTCGCGGCCCTGTCCGGGACGCACACCCTCTACATGGTGTTCAAGGGCAGCTCGTCCAACTGGTTCGACCTCGACGCGTTCACTTTCGGCGGCAACGGCGTGGGGGTCCCCGGCAGCGATCCCGGCACCGGTACCGGCGTGGCCGGGAAGACCTGGACGCTCACGGCCCAGCACAGCGGCAAGCTGATGGACGTCAGCGGTGTCTCCACGGCCGACGGCGCCCAGGTGGTGCAGTGGGCGGCCACCGGCGGCAACAACCAGAAGTGGCAGGCGGTGGACGCCGGCAACGGCGCCGTCTACCTCAAGGCGGTGCACAGCGGTAAGTGCCTCGACGTCGTCGGAGGCTCGACCGCGCAGGGCGCCTTCCTGCAGCACACCACCTGCAACAACTCCAACCAACAGAAGTTCACCGTGACGGCGACCAGCACCACCGGTGTCTACACGGTCAAGAGCGCGCTGAGCGGGCTCTGCGTGGACGTCAACGGTGCCTCGACCGCCGACGGGGCCCGGCTGCTGCAGTGGGGCTGCCACAGCGCCGCCAACCAGCAGTGGCGGTTCACCCAGGTGTAGCGCAGAACGAAGCGCCGGCCACCCGCTCCTGACGACGGGTGGCCGGCGCTCCGGCTTTTCGGCGGCGTGCCGTCAGCGGAGCAGTCCGGCGTCGCGCAGCGCCACCCAGAGCTGCTCCGGGACGTCCGCGTCGACGCGACGCAGGGTCTCGGTCACCTGTGCCTCGTCCCGCAGGCCCACCACCGTCGAGACCACCACCGGGTGCCGGCGGACGAACGCCAGCGCCGCCTGGGGCAGCGTGACGCCGTACTCCTGGCAGACCGCCGCGATCCGCCGGGCCCGATCGATCAGCTCGGACGGCGCCTGCTGGTAGTTGTAGGTGGCGTCGGCGGGTGGCTGGTCGCGGGCCAGCAGTCCCGAGTTGTAGACCCCGGCGATCACCACGCCCACCCCGGCGGCCTGTGCCGCCGGCAACAGGTCGTCGAGCGCGCCCTGTTCGAGAAGGGTGTAGCGGCCGGCGCACATCACCACGTCGATGTCGGTCTCCCGCACGAACCGGGCCAGCATCGCCGACTGGTTCATGCCGGCGCCGATCGCCCCGACGACCCCCTGGTCACGCAGCTCGACCAGGGCCGGTACCGCCTCGGTCGCGGCCTGCTCCCAGTGCTCGTCCGGATCGTGCAGGTAGACGACGTCGACGCGGTCCAGGCCGGTGCGGTCCAGGCTGGCCTCCAACGACCGCAGGACACCGTCGCGGCTGAAGTCCCAGACCCGCCGGTGGTCGGCCGGCACGTCGAACCCCTCCGGGTCGCGGTCCCGCACGCCCTCGGGCGAGGGTACGAGCAGCCGCCCGACCTTCGTCGACACCACGTACTCGTCGCGGGGTCGGGACCGCAGCGCCGCCCCCAGCCGCCGCTCGGACAGGCCGAGGCCGTAGTGCGGCGCGGTGTCGAAGTACCGGATGCCGGCGTCCCAGGCGGCAGCGACGGCCGCGTCGAACTCCTCGTCCGACGTCGCCCGGTACAGGTTGCCACCCTGCGCCGCGCCGAAGCCCAGCGCGGTGAGGCGTACCCCTGGCCGCCGGGGCAGTTCCCGGCCGGTCACGACGTCCCCAACCCGTACGCGCGGGAGGCGGTCTCCCGCCAGATCGACGCCTGCTCCTCGTCGGCCAGCGGCTCCAGCAGGTCGGCGAGGACGGCGACCCACCGGGTGTAGGAGCTGGCGAGCAGGCACACCGGCCAGTCGGAGCCGAACATGAGCCGGTGCGGTCCGAACGCGTCGAGGGCGTGGTCGACGGCGGGGCGCAGGTCGGCCGCGGACCAGGACGAGCCGTCCACCTCGGTCACCAGGCCGGAGAGCTTCGCGGTGACGTTCGACTCGGCGGCGAGGGCCCGCAGGTTGGCGGGCCAGTCGCCCAGGTCTGCACTGCCGAGCGACGGCTTGGCGAGGTGGTCCAGGACGAACGACACCTCGGACAGGTCCCGGACGAGCCGGGTCGCCGCCGGCAGTTGGTGGTCGCGGACCAGCAGGTCGTAGGCGAGGCCGGCGGCGCCGACGGCCGCGATGCCCCGCCGGACGTCGGGCCGATCCAGGTACGCCGGGTCGGGCTCGGACTGGACCAGGTGGCGGATGGCGACCAGCCGCGACCCGCCGCGGGCGGTGCGCAACCGGTCGAGGCGCTCGTCGATGTCGTCGGCGGTGAGGTCGACCCAGCCGACGACACCGCCGATGAGGGGGTCGTCGGCCGCGATGCCCAGCAGGTGTTCGGTCTCCGCCACGGAGGCGATGGACTGCACGACGACGGTCTCGGTGACCCCGGCGGCCCGCGCCACCGGAGCGAGATCCGCCGGGGTGAAGTCGTTGTCGATCGCCGCCATCGTGTCCGGGTCGATCCACGGCTGCGGATGCCGGGCACGGACCCAGAGGTGGTGGTGCGCGTCGACGATGCCGGGACGCCCGGTCGGCGTGGGCCCGGTCATCGGCCCAACCATCCGCCGTCGACGGGCAGGACGGTGCCGTGCACGTAGTCCGACGCGCTGGCGGCCAGGAACACGGTGGCACCGGCCAGGTCGTCGGCGCGTCCCCACCGGCCGGCCGGGATCCGGCCCAGGATGGCGTCGTTGCGTACCGGATCGTCGCGCAGCGCCTGGGTGTTGTCGGTGGCGATGTACCCGGGCGCGATGGCGTTGACGTTCACCCTGTGGCCGGCCCACTCGTTGGACAGGGCCTTGGTCAGCCCGGCCAGGCCCGACTTGGCCGCCGTGTAGCTCGCCACGTTGATGCCGCCCTGGAAGCTCAGCAGCGAGGCGGTGAAGATGACCTTGCCGCGGCCCCGGTCGACCATCCGTCGTCCAATCTCCCGGGTCAGCACGAACTGGCTGGACAGGTTCACCTGCACCACCCGGTCCCACATCTCGTCGGGGTGCTCCGCGGCCGGTGCCCGGGCGATCGTGCCGCCGTTGTTCACCAGGATGTCCACCGGCGCCACCGCCTCGGCCTCGTCGGCCAGCCGGTACACCGCGGCCCGGTCGCCCAGGTCGGTCCGGATGCCGGTGAAGCGGCGACCGGCGGCCTCGACGCGCCGTTGGACCTCGCTGCCCTCCAGCTCCAACTGCGCCGACACCCCGATGATGTCCGCGCCGGCCAATGCCAGGGCCTCGGCCATCGCCAGGCCGATCCCCCGCCGGGCCCCGGTCACCAGGGCGGTCCGTCCGGTCAGGTCGAACAGGACGCTCATCGCTCCTCCTCCCGCCAGTCGAGCAGCACCTTCATGACACCGCCGCCGGACTCCAGGGCCTCGAACGCGTCCGTGACGCCGGCCACCGGGAGCACCCGGGAGATCAGCTCCTGGGCCGGGATGACGCCCGCCGCCACCAGCCGGATCGCCTCGACGACGTCCTCGCGCCGGTACAGCCGCGCGCCCAGCAACTCCAGCTCCCGCCAGAAGAAGCGGTGCAGGTTCACCGGACGCGGCTGCGGGTGGATGGCCACCATCACCAGCCGGCCCCGGGTGGTCAGCACGTCCACCGCCGTACCGACGCCGGCGGCCGAACCGGACACCTCGAACGCGACGTCCGCGCCCGCACCGTCGGTCCGTTCGTTGACCAGCCCCACCACGTCCGTCGGCCCCGGGTCGACGGCCTCGATGCCGATGCCCGCCGCGACTCCGCGCCGGAAACCGTCCGGTTCGACGAGCAGGACCTGGGCGCCCCGCTCACGGGCGACGGCAGCGATGAGGACGCCCACCGGACCCCCGCCGACGACGACCACGTGCTCACCGGACGCCACCTGCGCCCGGCCGACGTCGTGCACCGCCACGGCGACGGGCTCGACGAGCGCGGCCCGGTCCAACGGCAGGTCATCGGGGAGTGGCAGCACCAGATCGGCCGGCACCGTCCAGGACGACTGCATCGCGCCGGGTGAGTCGATGCCGAGGAAGTCCATCGCGTGACAGATGTGCGAGTGGCCACGACGGCACGCCGGGCACCGCCCGCAGGCGCGGGTCGGCATCACGGTGACGGGCTGTCCGACCCGCAGGTCGGTCACGCCGTCGCCGACCGCGGCGACGTGCCCCGACATCTCGTGCCCCAGGACCGCCGACGCGCCGACCCGGGCGTCCATGTCGCCGTGGAAGATGTGCAGGTCCGTACCGCAGATCCCGGTGTACGCCACCGCGATCCGTACCTGGCCTGGGCCCGGCGGTTCCGGCGCGCGGTCCTCGACCCCGAGGTGCCGTGCTCCCTTGTAGACAACTGCCTTCACTGCTGCTCCGTCTCGACGTGGTTGGTACGTACGGTGCGTGGGACAGGGCGGCCGCAGCCGCGTCCGCGGTGTCGGCGCCACGGACACGGTAATCATCCGACCAATTGTGGTCCAGTGCGGATACGGTGCGTACCGGCTCAGTGCCGCAGCGGCGCCACGTCGTTCGGGGCGGTGACCGCGTCGACGAGCAGGGCCTCGACCCCGGCCGGCACGGCGGCGACCGGGCGCTCGGCCACCGCCAGCAGACGCTTGCCCGCCCGTTCCGGACGGACGTTCGGGCTGTCGGCGGCCGGAGTGCCCGGACGGTGTCCGGCGGTCGCGATCGCCGCCTCGTCCACCCGGACGCCGAGGCCCGGTGCCTCGCCCAGGACGAACGCGCCGTCCTCGACGTGCAGGTCGAGGTCGATACCCGTCGGTGGCCGCAGATCCTGCAACTCGCTGACCAGGTGGTTGGGCACCGAGGTCGCGGCGTGCAGGAGCCCGACGGGGATGTTGCCGATGGGGCTGACCGGCAGGTCGTGGGCGTGCGCCAGGGCGGCCACCCGCAGGAAGTGGGTCACCCCCCAGACGGCGGCCGTCTGCACGATGTCGACCGCGCCCGCCGCGATCAGCGGCCGGTACTGCTCCAGTCCGGTGAGGTTCTCACCGGTGGCGATCGCTGCCCGTACGCCCCGACCCACGGCGGCCAGGCCCTCGGCGTCCCAGCGGCGGACCGGCTCCTCGATCCAGATCAGATCGAGGGTGCGTTCCAGCTCGGCCACGTGTCGGACGGCCTGCTTGCGCGACCACGCCTCGTTGACGTCGAGCATCAGGCCCGGCCGTCGGCCGTGCCCGGCCTCGGTCAGCACCTCCCGGACCAGGCCGAGCCGGTGCCGGTCGCGCTCGATGTCGAGGCCGCCCTTGAGCTTGGCGGCCCGCAGACCGTACCCGGCGTAGACCTCGTACTCGGCGACCAACTCGTCGTCGGTCAACCCGATGTCGAGACCGGACGCGTACGCGGGTACGCGCCGGTCCCGCCCGCCGAGCAGCCGCCACAGCGGCTCACCGGCCATCTTCGCCTTGATGTCCCACAGGGCGGTGTCCAGCGCGCCGATCGTCCCGAACACCAGGCCGGCGTGCCCGGCCTTGAACGTCTGCCGCAGCATCCGGTCGTACAGGGTGGACACCGCGCGGGGATCTTCCCCTTCGATGGCCGGGAAGATCTTGTCGATCTCCACGTGCGGCCCGAGGCCGATGCCGTCGATCCCCTCGTCCGTCTCGACGATGGTGATCGGCAACGTCGTGACGCCGTCGGGGAACACGCCGTTGGCGTCGCCGACGGGTCGGCCCCACTCCTGGACCGTCGTCAGGGTTCGATACCCGGTGATGCGCATGTCAGCCTTTCGTGGAACCAGCGGCGACGCCGTCGGCGATCTGGCGCTGAAGGAACAGGTAGATCGCCAGGACCGGGATCGCCGCGATGAGCACCCCGGAGGCGAAGGTGGGAATGTCCTCGGAGTACTGCCCCCGCAGCGAGGTCACCCCGACCATGAGGGTCCGGTGATCGGCCGAGGGCATCAGCAGCAGCGAGATGAGCACGTCGTTCCAGCAGAACAGCGTGTTGAGGATGCCCACGGACAGCAGCGCCGGAGCGCCCAGCGGCAGCATGATCCGGCGGTAGACGCCGTACACGGTGTTGCCGTCGATCCGGGCCGCGTCGACGATCTCCGCCGGGATGGTCCGGTAGTAGCTGGTCATGAGGAAGACCGTGAAGGGCAGGAACTGCGCGACGTACGCCAGGATCAGCCCCGGGTACGTGTCGACCAGACCGCTGTCGGCCATCACCCGGGCCAGCGGCACCATGATCACCTGGAAGGGGATGAAGAGTGCCGCGAGACAACCGATGAACAGCGCCGTCGAACCCCGGAAGCGCAGTTGGCTCAGCGCGAAGCCGGCCATCGACCCGAACAGCAGCAGCAGGAACACCGAGCAGCCGACGATGATGATCGAGTTGACGGTGTACCGGCCCATGCCGACGCTGGTCCACGCCGTGGTGATGTTCTCGAAGCGCAGCGAGTCGGCCAGCGTGAAGCGGTCGAGGATGTACTCCCGTCGGGTCTTCATGGCCACGTTGGCCGTGAACAGCAGCGGGTAGATCGTCGCGAGCGCCAGCAGCCCCATCGGGATGACGAGCAACCATCTACCGAGCCGGACGCGGGACATCAGTCCTCCCTTCCCGCGCGTCGCAGCAGCTTGAGCTGCACGAGCCCGACGACGAGCATGATGACGAACAGGACGGTGGAGGCGGCCGACGCGAGCGCCGGGCGGTTCATCCGCCCCTGCTGGATCCAGATGTAGTACTCGGGCAGGTAGGTCGAGCCCTCCGGACCACCACTGGTCATGACGTAGAGCAGGCCGAACATGGAGGTCAGCATCCCGATCATCGTGGTCACGAAGACGAACTGGATGGTGCGGGACAGGCTGGGAATGATCACGTGCCAGATCACCTGGGCCAGGGACGCGCCGTCCACCCGCGCGGCGTCCAGCAGGGCGGCGTCCAGGGTCGCGAAGCCGGCGAGGAACACGACCAGAGCCATCCCGAAGGTCGCCCACACGTGGACGCCGACGACCGCGAACATGGCGACGTCCGGATCACCGAGCCAGTCCACCGGCCCGATGCCGACCGTGGACAGGACAACGTTGACAGGACCGTCGAACGACAGCAGCAGGTTGAAGATCGCGCCGACGATGACCGGGGACAGCACGGCCGGGAAGAAGTAGACGCTGCGATAGAACCGGTGCCCGGGCACGCGCAGGTAGATGAACGTGGCCAGCAGACCCGGGATGGCCACCGCCACCGGCAGGAGCAGGACCAGCAGGCCCACGTTACGCAGCGCCTGCTGGAACAGCGGGTCGTGGAGCAGCTCGGTGTAGTTGTCGAAGCCGACCATCGCCCCGTCACGGTCGCCGTCGCCGGTGAACGAGAAGTTGACGCCCAGCGCCAACGGGTACAGCCGCAGCAGCACGAGGATCAGGACGGCCGGTGCGACCAGCACGAAGGGCGCCAGTTGTTCGGCACGACGGCCGCCGGCGGCGCGCCGGGAAGCGGCGCGGTCGCGCGGCGGCGGAGCGGAGGGCGGCACCCCGCCGGCCCGCCCGGCCGAGGCCGAGCGGACCGACGGGAGCGAGTTGCCGATCGTCACGAGATCAGCCCGCCGTGTCCGAGGCGGCCATCTGCTTCACGACCTCGTCCACGCTGATCGAGCCGCTGAGCAGCTGCTGCGAGAGGCGGCCCATCAGGTCGAGCGACTTCGAGGAGAGCGCCACGTGCGCCGCCGGCTTGCCGGTCTTGAGCGCGCCGACGATCGTGGTGACGGCCGGACCAGCCGCGGACACGTCGATGGTGGTGTCGGCGGTGATCGCGCCCGCGTTGGCGTAGAACGCCTTCAGCGCTTCGGTGGAGGTCAGCGAGCGCACCAGGTCGGCGGCCACCTTCGGGTCCTTGGTCCACTTGGCGACCGCGTAACCGATGCCACCGTCGTACGGCAGGCTGGGGGTCACGCCGCTGGTCACCGTCGGGGCCATCATCACGCCCAGCTTCTCCGGCGTGATGAACTCGTTGAAGTCCTTCCAGTGCCCGATGTCCGACATGAGGCCGATCATGTGGGCGGCCTTGCCGGACTGGAAGACGGCGAACGCGTCGTTGAACAGGGCGGTGGAGTTGGCGCCGTCGTTGTTCAGCTTGGTGGCGCCGGTCTCCTTCCACAGCTCGAAGAGGCGCTTGACGTTCGGCGAGTTCCAGTCACGCTTACCGGCGATCCAGTTGTCGTACTCCTGCGGCGTCAGGACGCCCGACGCCATGGCCGACATGAAGAACTGGATGCCGTAGCCCTCCTTGTTGCCGACGGAGAAGCACTTGGCGCCGGTCTGCTTGGTGATGACACCGCAGTTGGCGACGAACTCCTGCCACGTCGTCGCGGGCTTGGCCGGGTCGAGGCCGGCCTTCTCGTAGAGCGTCTTGTTGTAGTAGATCGGATGACCCTGGAGCGTCACCGGAGCGGCGTAGGTCTTGCCGTCCTTGGCGAACGCCTCCCAGCCGGCCAGCCGCTGCCGGTCCTCACCCACGTACTCGTCCAACGGCTGGAGCGAGGCCACCCGGTCGCGGATCTGGCCGCCACCGTTGAACAGGATGACGTCCGGCCCCTTGCCCGCCTGGATGGCCGCGCCGAGCAGCGTGTAGTACTCCTCGAATGGCTGGGCGACGAACTCGACCTCGACGTCCTTGTGCTTCTTGGCGAAGTCGGCCTTGGCCTTCTCCACGTACTGGGCGGAGCTGGCCTCGCCCGACTTCCAGTCCCAGACGACCAGCTTCTTGTCCGAGCCTCCGGACGACGAACCCGAACCTGTCGCGCTTCCACAGCCTGTCAGGGCCAGTCCCGCAACGAGGACCGCGGACCACACTGCTCGTTGCTTCATCGTTGCTCACCTTCATATGGGGAGTGGCCAGGGAACGGCCGTCGATGCAAGATTGACGAGAACGTAACTCGTATGACGTCTGACGTCAACGGTTGCCCGTACACTGGGGCGGACTCGTGGGCCCGCTCCCGCGGCTACGCGGAGGTGAACGTGACAACATCGAACCAGTCGGCCGTCAATGGCGCGGCGACACCGAACTGGACGCGTCGCCCGACGAATCTGGCTCAGGCGATCACGGCAGAGTTGGTGACCCGTATCGTCCAGGGAGCACATCCCTCGGGCACGCCACTACCCCCCGAGCCGGTGCTCTGCGAGGCCTTCTCGGTGAGCCGCACCGTCATCCGGGAAGCGGTGAAGATCCTTCAGGAGAAGGGGCTCGTGCAGGTCCGCCAGGGCAGCGGGACGCTCGTCACCCCGCCCTCGTCGTGGGACATGCTCGACGAACTCGTCCTCGCGGCGACCATCGCCGAGGACGACACCCTGGCGATCCTGGACGACCTGGTGGTCACCCGCCGGGTGCTGGAGTCCGACATGGCGAACGTGGCCGCCCGCCTCGCCGACGAGGCGACGATCGACCGGCTGCGCGCCCTGGTGGACCGCATGGACGAGCTGGTCGACGACCACGTCACCTACCAGGAGCACGACCGCGCCTTCCACGACACGATCATGCAGGCGTCCGGCAACCGCATCGCCCGGGGCGTCGTCCGGTCCCTGGAGAGTCAGGTCGTCAACACCGCCCGGTACATGGGCCAGCCCGAGCGGGCCATGTGCGTGGCGTCGAACCAGGGGCACCGGCGCATCTACGAGCGCATCGCCGCCCACGACCCCGACGGTGCCGCACAGGCGATGTTCACGCACATCACGGAGGCGTGGCTCGTGCGCCGCAGCGGGCCGGGAAACCCGACCCGACTACAGCGCTGAGCAGCTCGTCGACCGCTGCGTACGACCCTGCGCCGACCCGCCCGTGCCATCGCCGGTAAATCCATTTCCGTCCATCGCTTGAGAATGTTAGCGATAACAGACTACCCTCGGGCCGCAGAGGCGAAGGGCACGCTTCACCGCTCCACTCGATCCATCAAGATCGATGGAGCCGTGCATGACCAACGCCCACTGGCGGGTGACCGGGCCTCCCCTCAGGGACGTTGACCACCGCCGTCGACGTACGGCGGGCCGCCGCACGCGGGAGCCACGGGTGGACACCCGATCTCCTCCTGCCGTGCTCGCGGCACCGCCGCAGCCCCACCCGAGCGACCCGCGACGACACCCGCGACACGCCGCCAGCGCACGCGGCGGGCCGCCCGCCCGTCGTGACCCACCCTGGAGGTACCGATGCGCCACACACCGCCACCGCGGACCAAGACCCGGCTCCGGCGCGGCCTCGCCTGGCTCGCGAGCCTGCTACTCGTCTCGACGCTGATGCCGGCCACGGCCGCCCGCGCGGACAACCCCATCGTCCAGCACATCTACACGGCCGACCCGGCGCCCCTGGTCCACAACGGACGGGTCTACCTCTACACCGGCCACGACGAGGACGGCTCCACGTACTTCACCATGAAGGACTGGCGGGTGTGGTCGTCGGCCGACATGGTCAACTGGACCGACCACGGCTCACCGTTGAGCGTGGCCACCTTCAGTTGGGCCAGCGCCAACGCGTGGGCCGGTCAGGTCGTGGCCCGTAACGGCAAGTTCTACTGGTACGTGCCGGTCACCGCCCGGGCCACCAACTCGATGGCCATCGGCGTCGCGGTCTCCGACAGCCCCACCGGGCCGTTCCGGGACGCCATCGGCCGCCCCCTGGTGGGCAACGGCGAGATCGATCCCACGGTCTTCGTCGACGACGACGGTCAGGCGTACCTGTACTGGGGCAACCCGAACCTGTGGTACGTCCGGCTGAACGCCGACATGATCTCCTACAGCGGCAGCGCCACCAAGATCCCGCTCACCACCGCCGGTTTCGGCGCCCGCAGCGGCAACGCGAGCCGACCCACCCTCTACGAGGAAGGCCCCTGGGTCTACAAGCGCAACGGCATCTACTACAACGTGTTCGCGGCGGAGTGCTGCTCCGAGTTCATCGGATACTCGACCGCCACCGGGCCGACCGGCCCGTGGACCTACCGCGGCACGGTCATGCCCCGCCAGGGCGCGAGCTTCACCAACCACCCGGGAGTCATCGACTTCAACGGCGGCTCGTACTTCTTCTACCACAACGGGGCGCTGCCGGGCGGTGGCGGTTACACCCGTTCGGTGGCCGTGGAGAAGTTCACGTACAACACCAACGGCACCATCCCGACGATCAACATGACCACGACGGGCGCGCCACAGATCGGCACGCTGAACCCGTACGTGCGGCAGGAGGCCGAGACCATCGCCTGGGGCTCCGGCATCGAGACCGAGCCGGCCAGCGAGGGCGGGATGAACGTCGGGTGGATCGAGAACGGGGACTACATCAAGGTCAAGGGCGTCGGCTTCGGTACGGGCGCGACCTCCTTCTCCGCGCGGGTAGCCTCGGCGACGTCCGGCGGCACCGTCGAACTGCGCCTCGGCAGTCCCACCGGCACCCGGGTGGGCAGCTGCGCGGTACCCGGCACCGGTGGGTGGCAGACCTGGCAGACCGTCTCCTGCCCGGTCTCCGGCGCCACCGGTACCCAGGATCTGTACCTGCGGTTCACCGGCGGCAGCGGCACGCTGTTCAACCTCAACTGGTGGCAGTTCCAAGCCAACGGCACGACGCCCACCCCGACCCCGACGCCGAGCCCGCCCGTGGACGCGACGCCCACGCCCGTTCCGACGCCCACGACCACCCCCACGCCGACGCCGACAGGCCCGGCGGGGACGTCCTGCGCGGTCACCAACACCGTGGTGAACACCTGGCAGGGCGGGTTCGAGGGGCGGCTCACGGTCACCAACTCCGGATCGTCGGCGCTCAACGGCTGGCGGGTCACCTGGACGCTCGCCAGCGGGCAGACGGTGTCCCAGGTCTGGAACGGCACCCTCACCCAGTCGGGTAGTCAGGTCACCGTCGCGAACGCCGCGTACAACGGCCAACTCGCGCCGGGCGCGACGACCACCGCCGGCTACCTCAGCTCCATCACCTCGTCGAGTCCGCCCACCACCACCCCCACCTGCACCCCCGCCTGACTCCCCCGTCCCCCACCCCCAAGAACACCCCCACCCCATCCCCACACCCGTCCGCCGCCGACGTCGATCATGGAGTCAATGCCCCCGACACGCCGATAGGGGCGCAACGACTTCATGATCGACGGGGCGGGGCCGGGGGTGGGGTGGGGGTTCTAGAAGTCGTCGTCGAAGGCGACCGTGCCGGTCACCCCGACCTGGTACGCCGACACCCGCCGCTCGAAGAAGTTGGACAGCTCCTGCACGTCCTGCAGCTCCATGAAGGCGAACGGGTTGGCCGACCCGTAGTGCGGCGCGATCCCGAGCTGGGCGAGCCGGCGATCGGCGACGTGCTGGAGGTACTGGCGCATGTCGGTCAACGTGAGACCGGGCACCCCCTGGCCCACCAGGTCCTCGGCGAACTGGACCTCGCACTCGACCGCCTCGGTGAGCATCCGGCGGACCTGGTCGGCCAGGTCGTCGTCGAACAGATCGGGCTCCTCGGCGCGGACGGTGTCGACGACGTCGAACGCGAACGCCATGTGCATGGACTCGTCGCGGAACACCCAGTTGGTGCCGGAGGCGAGGCCGTGCAGCAGGCCACGGGAGCGCAGGAAGTAGACGTACGCGAACGCGCCGTAGAAGAACAACCCCTCGATGCAGGCGGCGAAGCAGATCAGGTTGAGCAGGAAGGCCCGCCGGTCCTCGCGGGTACGCAACTCCCGCAGGTCGCCCAGCGAGTCGATCCAGCGGAAGCAGAACTCGGCCTTGCGACGGATCGACGGAATGTTCTCGATGGCGGCGAAGGCCTCGAACCGCTCGGTCTCGTCGGGCACGTACGTGTCGAGCAGGTTCAGGTAGAACTGGACGTGCACGGCCTCCTCGAACAGTTGCCGCGACAGGTAGAGCCGGCCTTCGGGGCTGTTGACGTGCTGGTACAGGTTGAGCACGAGGTTGTTGGCGACGATCGTGTCGCCGGTGGCGAAGAACGCGACGAGGCGGCTGACCAGATGCCGCTCGGCCGGCGACAGCCGGTCCAGGTCGGCGAGGTCGGCGTGCAGGTCGACCTCCTCGACCGTCCACGTGTTGCGGATGGCGTCCCGGAAGCGGTCGAAGAAGTGCGGGTAGCGCATCGGGCGGAGAGTCAGGTCCATCCCGGGGTCGAGCAGCATGTGTGTGGTCCTCGCGTCGGTGGTGGTGTCGGCGGTGGTCACTGGCACGCCTCGCAGGACTCCGGGTTCTCCAGCGAGCAGGCCAGCGCGTCGGCGTCGACAGCGACGGGGACGACGGGCGTCACCGCGCTGACGGTGGCCTGCTGGATCCGGGTGGCCGGCCGGGACCGCAGGTAGTAGGTGGTCTTCAGACCGGTCTTCCAGGCGTACAGGTACATCGAGGAGAGCTTGCCGATGGTGGGCGAGGCCAGGAACAGGTTCAGCGACTGGGACTGGTCGATGAACGGCGCGCGGGCGGCGGCCAGGTCGATCAGCGCGCGCTGCGGCAGCTCCCACGCGGTGCGGAACAGCTCCCGCACGTCGGCCGGCAGCTCCGCGACGGACTGCACCGAGCCCTCGGCCCGCTTGATCGCCGACCGGATCTGCTCGGTCCACAGGCCGCGGGCCTTCAACTCGCGTACCAGAGCGGTGTTGACCTGGAGGAACTCCCCCGACAGCGTCTCGCGCTTGAACAGGTTGGACACCTGCGGCTCGACGCACTCGTAACAGCCGGCGATCGAGGCGATCGTCGCGGTGGGCGCGACCGCCACCAGCAGCGAGTTGCGCAGCCCGTGCGCGGCGACCCGCTCCCGCAGCGCGTCCCAGCGGGCGGTCTGCGTACCCTCGACGCCCCAGAGGTCGGGTTGAAGCTGGCCCCGGGCGGCCCGGGTCTGCGGGTACGTCGGGTGGGCGCCGAACTCCCGCGCCAGGTCGGCGGAGGTCTCCAGGGCGGTCAGGTACAGCTCCTCGCTGATCCGGGTGGACAGCTCCCGCGCGGCCGGCGCGTCGAACGGCAGCCGCAGCGCGAAGAACACGTCCTGCAACCCCATCAGCCCGAGCCCGACCGGCCGCCAACGAGGGTTGCTCGCCGCCGCCTGCGGGGTCGGGTAGTAGTTGATGTCGATGACCCGGTCGAGGAAGGTCACCGCCGTCCGGACCGTGGCGCGCAGTCGTTCCCAGTCGATGCCGTCGTCGGTCAGGTGGGCGGCGACGTTCACCGAGCCGAGGTTGCACACGGCGGTCTCGTCGTCGCTGGACACCTCGATGATCTCGGTGCAGAGGTTGGAGAGGTGGACCACGTTGCCCGGCTCGGCCGTCTGGTTGCAGAGCCGGTTGGCCGCGTCCTTGAAGGTCATCCAGCCGTTGCCGGTCTGGGCCAGGGCCCGCATCATCTTCCCGTACAGCTCGCGGGCGGGCAGCTGCCGCACGTAGCGGCCCTGCTCCTCGGCGGCCCGGTACGCGGCGTCGAACCGCTCCCCCCACAGGTCCGGCAGTTCGGGCACCTCGTCGGGGTCGAACAGCGACCACATCTCGTCGGCCTCGACCCGGCGCATGAACTCGTCCGGGATCCAGTTGGCCAGGTTGAGGTTGTGGGTACGCCGGGCGTCCTCGCCCGTGTTGTCCCGGAGCTGGAGGAACTCCTCGATGTCCGGGTGCCACGGCTCCAGGTAGACGCAGGCCGCACCCTTGCGCCGGCCGCCCTGGTTGACCGCCGCGACGCTCGCGTCCAACGTGCGCAGCCACGGCACGATCCCGTTGGACTGCCCGTTCGTACCCCGGATCAGCGCGCCGCGGGACCGGACCCGGGAGAACGCGATGCCGATGCCACCGGCGAACTTGGACAGGTTGGCGACCTGGGCGTAGCGCGCGTAGATCGAGTCCAGTTCGTCGCGCGGCGAGTCCACGAGATAGCACGAGGACATCTGGGTGTGTCGGGTGCCGGAGTTGAACAGGGTCGGTGAGCTGGGCAGATAGGCGAGGCTGGACATCAGCCGGTAGAAGTCGACCGCCTCGTCCGGCGTACGGGACAGGCCGCAGGCCACCCGCAGCAGCCAGTACTGCGGGGTCTCCAGCACCAGCCGGGTGGTGGGGTGACGCAGCAGGTACCGGTCGTAGACGGTGCGCAGGCCGAAGTACTCGAAGCGGCGGTCGCCGTCGGCGTCGACGGCGTTGTCGAACGTCTCCGCGTGCGCGGCGACGAACGCGGCGGTCTCGTCGCCGATCAGACCCTCGGCGTGGCCGGCCCGGATCGCCGCGCTGAACGAGGTGATGCCCTGACGCCGCACCTCCTTGTCGACGTAGCCGGCCAACAGCCGCGCGGCCAGGCGCGAGTACTGCGGCTCCGTGCCGATCATCTCGGCCGCCGTCTGGATGGACAGCCGGTCCAGCTCGGCCGTCGTCGCGCCGTCGTAGAGGCCGCTGATCGTACGGGTGGCCACCCGCATCGGGTCGACGTCGGTCAGGTCGTCGGCCCACCGCTCGACCGCCCGGACGATCTTGTTCACGTCCACGGCCTCGGTGCCGCCGTCGCGCTTGCGCACCTGCATCGGGGTCCGCCGCACGGCCTCACCGCTGACCGGGACCACCTCGGTGACTGTCACCACTCACTCCTCGGGAGTTCGAGACCTCAAGGGCCCTCGGACGCGAGGAGGCGGAGACCATCGGACGCCAAGCCCGCGCGGGCATGGGTCAGGTGGCGTCAGCCGTACCACGCGGCCTCGGACCGCCGCGCACCCGAGGTTCGGGTACGCGGCGCGCTGGCAGGTCTTCGGACTCGCGGGCGCGACCGGGCCTGCCCGGTCACCTACTGGCCGTCGCTTCCCAGGCCGATGGCCCAGTGCTGATGACGGCGGTCGTTCCCACTCACCGCTGCGGGACAGTCCCGGATTTCCACCGGGTTCCCTCTTGCCTCGACCAGTCACCAGGATTGGCCGAACCAGCTGCGGTCGACACCATATATAGGGGCGGGCACGTTTGTCACACCCCACATGTCGGTCTCGGGCGTGTCGCGGTCGACGTGACGGTCCTCGTCGATCGACCCGGGCCGGGTGGCGGGCGGCGGCACCCCGACAGTCGTCGTCGGCTTGACCGAGCGGAACCGGCACCGATACGGTCGACCCACTATCTGCGGCGACGCGAGGGAAGCCGGTGAGAATCCGGCGCGGTCGCGCCACTGTGAGCGGCCCCCAGCCCGGGGGTCGCGAGCCAGGACGCTCGGTCGTCCGCAGCCTTGCGATGGGGACGCGTCATCCCCGAGGAGGTTCGTTCACGCATGTCCAGCTCCACGTCCAGCCAGCCGCTGGCGCACCCCGCTGTCCCGATCCGTCTCCTGTGGACGGTCCTGGCCACCGTCGCCGTGCTCGCCCTGCTGGCCTACCTCGTCGCCTTCGACCAGGGGGCGGTCTCGCGCAGCGGGATGTACCTGCACGAGCTGATGCACGACGGCCGGCACCTGCTCGGTGTCCCGTGCCACTGAGCGGCACCGGAACCGCACCCACGTTCGTCACGGTCCTGCTGCGCGGGCTGCTCGCCGGCCTGGTGGCCGGCCTGCTCGCCGGGACGTTCGCCTACGTCGTCGGCGAACCACACGTCGAGGCGGCCATCGCCATCGAGGAGGCGGCCACGCACGCCGGGCCTACCGCCGACGGGCACCAGCACGGCGAGGAGGCCCTGATCGGCCGGGACGGCCAGCGCGGCGGCCTCTTCCTGGCCACCGGCCTGTTCGGTGTCGCCATGGGCGGCCTGTTGGCCAGCGCGTACGTCCTGCTGGCCCGTAGGCGGCAGACCGCCGACGACGGACGGTCCGGGCTGTTGCTCGCCGGCGGCGCGCTGCTCGGCGCGGTGCTCGTGCCGTTCCTCAAGTACCCGCCGAATCCGCCGGCCGTCGGCGACCCCGCCACCATCGACCAGCGCACGGTCACCTACCTGCTGATGGTGGTGCTCGGCCTGGTCGCGGTCTGGTCCGGTTCGCTGGGCTACCGGTCGGTGAGTGAACACGCGCCCGTGTGGCTGCGGGCCAGCGCCGCGGTCGGCGGCTTCCTGCTGGTCACCGTCGTGTCCTATGTGGTGCTGCCGTCGTTCCAGGAGGTCCCCGCCGACTTCCCCGCGACACTGCTGTGGAACTTCCGACTCGCCTCACTCGGCACCCAGACGGTGCTGTGGACCGGGATCGGCCTGCTCTTCGCCGCCCTGATGCACCGCCAGCGCGCGGCCGCCGACGCACCACTGGCCGGGTGAGCGCCACCAGCCTGCGGCTGGTCGCCCACGGTCACACCGCCGCCCTGCGGCAGGCCCGGTTCGGCGGAGACGACGGTCTGGACGAGGGCGGCCGACGTGCCGCCCTCGCCCTGTCCCCCGCCCTGCCTTGCCGGCGTCCGCCCGACGCCTGCCTGTCCAGCCCGGAGACGGCGGCCGTCGAGACCGCCGAGGTTCTCGGCCTCGCGCCCAGCGTCGAGGCAGGCCTGGCCGACTGCGATTACGGCGACTGGTCCGGCCGGGCCCTGGCCGAGATCGCGGCGGAACGGCCCGACGCGCTGCGCGAGTGGCTGTCCGATCCGGACGCCGCGCCGCACGGTGGTGAGTCGATCGTCGCCGTGCGCCGGCGCGTCGGTCGGTGGCTGGACGCGCAGCGCGGCGGCGGCCGACGGGTCACCGCCGTCACCCACCCGCTCGTGATCCGGGTCGCGCTCGTGCACGCCCTGGATCTGCCGTTGGCGACGTACCGGCTGTTCGACGTCGCGCCGCTGGCGGTCGTCCGGCTCACTGGCCACGGCCCACACTGGCAGCTCCGCCTGGACGCGGCACCAGCACCGGCGGAGGGGTGACGAGGGTCTACCACGACCCCTGTCGAGCTGCCCCAGATTCGGGGCAGCGAGGTCGGCTGGCAGGAGCGGCGATCGGTCGGGCGAGGCGAGCGGTCCCGCGACCCGCCGTTCGGGGCCGGGATCGGCGGACCCGCAACGGATGTCGGGCGGGCCGTGGAGTACGGCCCGCCCGACTGATGTGCTTCCGGCCTACTTCGTAGCGGTGATCGTGAACGGTCGGGACACCGTCGCCTTCGACCGGGACCCGGCCAGCGTCACGCTGGTGACTCCGGGCTCCATCGAATCCGGGACGCCGACGGTCCCACCGGCGACGATGCCGTCACCGTTCGCGCGCACCGTGCCGACCCGACGGCCGTCGCCGAGGCTGACCGTGATCGTCTCGTTCGGCGCGAAGCCGGTGCCGTCGACGGTGATCGCCGTGCCGCGCGGCGCGGTCGGCGTGGGCAACGACAGGCGCGGCTGGTAGGCCGGCTCCGCCGAACCCACGATCACCTGCACGGTCGCCGTCGCCGGGTTCGCCGAGGACGCGCCGGTGGCGCGGACGGCGTACCGACCCGGTGGCGTGTCCCCGGGGGTCGCGACGGTCGCACGGACCGTGCCCGTCGCGGACGCCGGGACCGTCACCTCGCGGGTCGTGCCGGCCGCGAGGCCCACCGTCACCCGCTCGCCGGCGGCGAACCCACTGCCGACGACCGTGACCGCGTCGCCAGCGGCGACCGACTGCGCGCCGGACACCGCGAGGGTGGTGGCCGCCCCAGCCGGCCGGACCGTCACGGTGAAGGTAGCGGTGCTGCTGGACACCGTGTCCCACACGGTGACGCGCACCGGGTAGGTGCCCACAGCGGCGTAGGTGTGCCGACCACTGAGCGCGCCGTCCGCGCCGACCGTGGCGTCGTCCGGAACCGTGCCGTCGCCCCACTGCACGCGGGCCCGGTAGCCGGTGGTGTCGGGGACACCGCCGGTCACCGACCCGAGGTCCGCCGTGAGAACCTGCCCGACGTCGACGCTCTGGTCGCCCGGGGCGGTGGTCACCAGGGCAGCAGCCGGAGTGCCGTCGTCGGCCACGGCGAACACGTGGATCCGGCCCGCCGAGCGCGGGTCGCCGGTCTGCGTCGGCAGGGTCACCGACACCAGCGTCTTGCCCGCCGGGATCTGGTACGGCGTGGTGGCGAACAGGAACGGCTGGGCACCGTCGCGGCTCGTGCCACTGAGCCGGTACGCGGACTTCGCGACCACGACGTTGCCGTACGACGGCGTGCCGTTGGCGTTGCCGCCCAGCGTCCAGTCACTGAACCGGATCGGAACGCTGTCGGTGCTGCCGTCGCTGAAGGTCACCGTTCCGGTGGTGTCCTGGTTGCCCTGCGTACCGGCGCCGATGAACGAGATGTTCCGGGCGTCGTCCGGCAGGCGCAGGGCGATCGTCGCGCCGTTACCGGTGGCGTTGTCCGGCTGCCCGGCCGGGACCTGCGGCAGGGTGAAGCCCAGCGCGGTGCCCGGCACCTGGTGCCGCTGCCCCTGGGTCACACCGGCCGCCGCCAGCGCGGCCCGCGAGTAGGCCCACGACTTCGCGTCACAGTCCGCCGCCAGGGTGCCCTCGTCGCCGACGCAGACCGTGTCGAACGCCGCGGTGAGGCTGGACTTCGCCGCGTACGCGACGTCGACGCCGACCGTCACCGAGCCCTGACCGGCGCCGTCGGTCACCGTGACGCTCGCCTGGTGGTAACCGGGCGTGGCGTAGGTGTGCTCGCCGCTGACCCGGTAGACCTCCCGGGAACTCAGCGTCAGGGTGCCCTCGGTGGCCGGTGAACCGTCGCCCCAGTCGATCGTGGCGCGGTAGTCGTCGGCGACGCCACCGGTGACCGTGGCCAGGGCCAGCGTGGCGGGCGCGCCGGAGCGGGCGTGCACGTCGTCGGTGGCGGTCACCGTGATGTCGCCGCCGCCCAGGTCGAGGTCGCCGCCGGCGAGCAGTTCGATCTCGGCCAGGTTCGGCTGCGCCGCGCCGACGGTCTTCGTCACGACCAGGCGGAACTGGGAGTACCGCCCGGGCTTGTCGATCCGGAACGGCCGGGTCTGGTTGCGCCAGCGGAACACCTCACCCGTCCGCGAGTCCAGGGTGTTCCAGGTGAGGCCGTCGGTGGAACCCTGCAACCGCCAGTCGGCCGGGTCACCCGCGGCCGCGCCGGAGGTGATGGTGTAGTACGTCGGCTGCTGCCGGCCGCCACGGGTCGTCCAGCCGATCTGCGGGGTACCCGACGACGCGGTCAACTGGGTGGTGGACGAGTCGTCGAAGAGCGTCGACGCGTCCTGACCCGTACCGATGGTGGCGGTGCCCAGGCCCGGCCCCGTGACGTCCTGCAACGGCTGCGGTACCGCGTTGCCCTTGGTCAGCGACGGGGGCGCGGCGTCCGGACCGGTGCCCCACGAGGACGGGTTCGGTCCCATCTGGAAGTCGATCGTGCCGCCCTTGGCGAGCGCGGACACGTCGACGGAGACGGTGCGTTGCTTCTTGCCGTTGACCTTCACGCTCTGCACGTACACGTTGCGGTTGTCGTTGTTCGCGGCGTTGACCACGATGTCGCCGGTCGGGCGGTGCACGGTCATCCGGGTGAACTGCGGCGAGCCGATCGCCCAGTGGGTCGAGCCCGCCTGCAACGGGTAGATGCCCAGCGAGCTGAGCACGTACCAGGCCGACATCTCGCCGTTGTCCTCGTCGCCCAGGTAGCCCTGGCCGATCTCGCTGCCCACGTAGAGACGCCGCAGGATCTCGCGCACCGCCGCCTGCGTCTTGGCGGGAGCACCGGCGACGTCGTACAGGTACGGGATGTGGTGCGACGGCTGGTTGCTCATGCCGAGCTGGCCCATCCGCACCGCGCGGGCCTCGACCATCTCGTGGATGATGCCGCCGTAGCCGCCGGGACGGTCGGCGTTCTCGGGCGTGGCGAAGAAGGTGTCGAGCTTGTCGCGCAACGCCTGCTGCCCGCCGTACAGGTTGATCAGGCCCCGGGGGTCCTGCTGCGCGGTGAACGCGAAGTTCCAGCCGTTGGTCTCGGTGTACACGCCACCCCAGTCCAGCGGGTCACCGGCGAGGAACGTGCCGGACGCGTCGCGGCCCTGGAAGAGCTTCGTCGTGGGGTCGAAGAGGTGGACGTAGTTGCGGGCCCGCTCCAGGAAGTACCGGGACTCCTCCTTGAGCTGGTCGCGCCGGGACTTCGGCGTCGCCGGGTCCTTGCCCAGCGCGGCGGCCATGTTGCCGATGCCGTAGTCGTTGATGTAGCCCTCCAGCGCCCACGACACCGACTCGCCGGTCGAGGTCGGCGTGTAGCCGAGGAACAGCGACGTCTCGATGCCCTTGCGGCCGACCGCGCCGCGCCCGGAGGCGACCGTCGCGTCCTTGACGGCCGCGTCGTACGCCGCCAGCGGATCGGGCAGCTTGACCCCGGTGAGGTACGCCTGCGCCAGGGCCACGTTCGCGCTGGTGCCGGTCATCAGGTCGGCATAGCCGGGCGACGACCAGCGGGCGATCCAGCCGCCGTCACGGTAGTGCTGGACGAACCCGTCCGAGATCTTCGCGGCGACGTCCGGGTAGAGCAGCGAGTACGCGGGCCACACCGTGCGGTAGGTGTCCCAGAACCCGTTGTTGACGTAGATCTGCCCGTCGACGACCTTCGCGCCGGTGCGGGTGGCGGTCGACGTGCCGGTCGGCGCGGACACCGGGCTGGCGTACTGCCAGTGGGGGGCGGCGGCGGTGCCGGTGTTCTCCGACTGCGAGTTCGGGTAGAGGTTCAGCCGGTACAGGTTGGAGTACATGGTGACCAGCTGCGTCTCGGTCGCGCCCCGCAGCTCGACCCGGCCGAGGCGGTCCTTCCAGGCGGCGGTGGCGGCGTCGCGGATCGCGTCGAAGCTGCGGCCGGTCACCTCCAGGTCGAGGTTGCGCCGGGCCTGGTCGACGGAGAGGAACGAGGTCGCGATCCGCATCGTGACCTGCCGGTTCGCGGCGACGTCGAAGGTCGCGGACGTCGCGGTCACCGCCGTCGGCGCCCGGTCGAACGTGCCGGACACGAACATCCGGCTACGCCCGGCCGAGAGACCGCTTCCGTTGTCGACCCAGCCGGTGAACGTGCCGTCGGTCCCGATGGTGAAGGTGCCCTTGGCGAAGACGAGACTTCCGGTGGACGGTCCCGGCCCGAAGGTGAACCGCATGATGCCGGCGTGGTCGGTCGGCGTCATCTCGGCGACCAGGCCGTTCTGCAGCGCGACCCGGTAGAGGTCCGGCCGTGCCGTCTCGTCCTCGTGGCGGAAGGCCAGCGCCCGGCTGGCGGGTGACCCGGTGAGCGGTCCGTCGCCGGCCACCGGCATCACCGACATCTGGTTACGGTCGCCCATCCACGGGCTGGGCTCGTGGGAGATCGCGAGGCCCTGCAGGGTGGGCAGGTTGGCGGCGTTGTTGGCGCGGTGGTAGTCGTACTCCCAGGAGTCCGAGGTCGCGTCGGTCACCGGGGTGAAAAAGTTGAACCCGTTGGGTACGGCGGTGATCGGCAGGTTGTTGCCGCGCGAGAACCCGCTGGTGGAGTTGGTGCCACGGCGGGTGTCGACGTAGTTCGTCAGCCGGGAGCCGTCGATCGTGGCCGGGCTACCGGTCAGCTCCACGTCGTCGAGCCACCCCTGGAACAGGGAATCCTCGGTGGCCTGCGGGTCGTCGTACGCGAGCAGGATGCGGTCGATCGTCTTGCCGCGCGCGACGGTGCCGATGTCGGCGCTGACCGCGTTCCACTGGTCGGCGAAGAGCACCTTGGACGCGCCCTGACCGGCCGGCGTCAGCGGGTTGCCGTGCTGGTCGACGGCCGAGCGTCCACTGAGGTAGCTGCCGTCGGTGAAGCGCAGGTCGACCGACGCGTAGGTGGACGGGTAGCGGGCGTCCTGGCCGGTGAACTCGGGGAAGATCCGGTACGACAGGCGGGTGTTCGGCCCGACCGGGATGTCGACGTCGAACAGCTTGTTCGTCGCGTACGAGCGGCCGCCGGCCTGGGCACCACCGCGGTAGCGCAGCGCGGCCAGCCCGGTGAAGCCGACGCCCGGCTTCGTGGTGTAGCCGCCGACCGGCCCGGGGCCGAGCTCGGTGACCATGGGGGTGGCCGGCGGTCGGACGTCCGAGCCGTCGCTGATGTCCCAGCCCGCGAGCTGGGTGAGGGATTCGCCGGAGTTCGCGGAGATCGCCAGCCGGTACCAGCCGTATGCCGTCGTGTTGGCGACGCCGTACCTGTTGGTGGCGAAGCGCTTGGCGAACCGCTGCTTCGTCTGGCGGTCCAGGTCGACCCAGGTGCTGCCGTCGGTGGACCCCTGCAGGGTGAAGTCGCGGGGGTCGCGGCCCGGCTCGTCGTCGGCCGAGGTGAGCGCGTACCGCTTGACGACCGCGGGCTTCGCCAGCTGGTACGTCAGCCAGGCGGTCGGTTCGAACGCCAGCCACTTGGTCGACGGGTTCCCGTCGGTGAGGTTCGCCGCAGTCTCGTTCGGCGGGTTCTGGGCGCTCGCGGTGGCGGCCTCGACCTGGCCGAGCAGGCTGCCGGGCAGGTTCGCGTCGCTCGACCCGCTGAGGTTGCCCTGGACGGGCCGACCCGAGCGGTCGACCTCGACGGTGCTGGCGGCGGGCTGCGGGTCGGCCGATTCGAACGAGGAACGGAATGCGCCCGGCGGCGGCGCGCTGGGTGCGGCGTTGGCCAGCGGCGCGGCGACGACCATCCCCAGGGGAAGCAGGGCGGCGGTTGTCGCGACGGCTATCCGCAGGGAGACGGTGCGCGCACGGGGGAGATACGGCATGGGGGTGGGACCTTTCGCCTCGATCCGGTCGAGTACGTCGAGCGTCTGAGCAAGGGGACGTGGGGGGGGTGGACGGTGGGCCGGGTCTGACATCGTTGTCATGGGGCGTGCCTGACAAGCGAGGGCAGATCCGGTGGATGTTGGGCAGATGCTGCCGGGCAACCACGGCCGTGTCAATGGGTTGATCGCCAGGAAACACCCTCGTAGCGTCCCAGGTGGACTCGCGGCCGCTCAGCGACCGCCCGCGGCCAGCTCGGCCAGCATCCCCTCGCAGCTGCGCACGACCACCTCCGCACCACGCCGCTGGGTCAGTGGGAGCAGTGGATCCTCCGCCCGGTCCCGCCACCGCCACTGGGCGTCCGCGGCGGTCTCCCAGAGCCGTTGGGCGGTCGCCCCGTGCTCGACGCCGAGCCGGGCGGCCAGGGAGACGCCGTCGCCGCCGACCAGCCGTTGCGCCTCGGCGGCCAACTCGGCGTCGAAACCGAGACGGGCGTTGCGCAGGGCCACCAGCAGGCGTAACTCACGGAACTCGTGCGCGCCCGCCAGGATCTGCTCGATGGCGCCGACCAACTCTTCGCTGCCCCGGACCGGCTCGGCCCGCACCAGGGACTCCACCGCGACCAGCGCCGAGCGGGCCTTGAGCGCGTCGCGCCGATCGACGAAACAGCGGGTCATCGACTCGCGCAGCTCGGTGAGTCCACTGCGCCGGATCAGCTCCGCCGACATCGCCACCCGGGTGTCGAAGCCACCGCGTACCAGGGTCGTCGCCAGCCGGATACCGAAGAGGCCGAGTCGGTCCAGCAGGCCCGCGCGCACCTCGGGATCGAGGCGTACCGGCAGGTCGCCACGGACGAAGCGGTCGGCGGAGAGCAGGTGGGGCTCCAACTCGCCGCGCGGAACCCCGGCCAGCGTCGCCAACGCGGCGAAGTCGGACTCGCTGAGCAGCCGACCCGCGAGGCCGACAGCTCCACTGCACGCCACCACGGTGACGGCCAACGCACCCACCCGGGGATCCCGGTGCTGCCGGCGGGCCAACTGTCGGGCCGTGAGCAGCCCGTCGATCCGGCCACCGCCGACCTCGTCCGCCCGGGACAACACCATGATCACGTTGACCGGGGCGGCCTGCCCGACGGCACTGTCCCGACCGGACTCCAGCACCCGCAGATCGCTGTCGCGACCGTCCCGGGTCAGGAACAACACCGCGTCCGCGTCGGCCAGCACGCGATCCAGCACCGGCGCGTGCCCCTGCTCGTCGACCGGGCCGAGCGCCGGGGTGTCGACGAGCGTCACCTGCCGCAGCGCCCGAGTCGGCCACCGCACCACGATGTCGCGTACCACCCCGGCCCGCCAGCCGAGATCCACCCGCATGCCCGTCGCCGACTTGACCACCGCCAACTCCTGCGCGGGTTGCCCCACCGGATAGGCGGTGGCCCCCGGGGACGCGCCGTCCTCGTACCAGGTGAACGCGCCGTCGGCGCCCTCGACCGGCGCGACCTCCTCCCCCATCAGCGCGTTGAGCACCGTCGACTTGCCCGCACGCCACGGCCCGACGACCGCGATCCGCAACGGCTCCTCCAACCGCGCGATCTGCCGGCGCAACCGTCCGACCGCCCGCGCGTCGTGCTGGTAGACCTCCAACGCCTGGTGCAGGAGCCCCCAGGCCGCCTCGTCCAGCCGCACCCCGACCGTCATGCCCCGGGCTCCAGCAGCACCGGCGTCGCCCGGGTGGCGGTGAGCTGCTGGGACTGCTCGTAGAGCGCGGCGAGGCGGGTCATCTTCGACCGGATCTCCCGCTGCCGTTGCTCGCGCAGGGCGACATCGGTGTCGGCCTCCTGCTTCGCGCTGCGGAACGACTGCACGATGGCCTCCTGCAACTCCTCGGTCAGGCCCGTGAAGTGGTCGCGCAGCATGCGTTGCACCTGTCGGGCGGCGTCCCGGCAGTCCCGGACCATCCGGACGAAGAACTCGTCGACGTGCCGCTGGATGGCCGTCTTCACGGTCGCCTGCCGGCGGCGCAGCATCTGCTTGCTCTCGTCGCGGATGCTCTTGCCGCCGAAGAGCGCGCCGATGCCGACCGAGACCGGGTTGATCATCGGCATCCCGGCCAGGGTGGTCGCGAGACCGAACATCAGCATCCCGCCGTACGAGCCCTTCATGCCGGTGAACAGCTTCTGCCCCGTCGTGAACCGGTCGACCCGCGGCCGTTCCAGGTCCGGCAGCCGGTCGCCGAGATCCTCCGGCATCGTCATCGACCAGGGCGGCAGCACGTCGTAGCCGTACCTGTTGAAGTGCGCGGCCACCCGACGGGCGATCCAGTCACAGCGCTGGACCAGCCACTCGTGGTTGGCCTCCGCGGCCTCGGTGAGACTGCGCGACAACCACTGTTCGAACGTGTCCCAGGCGACGAGCGGGTCGGCCTCGTCGAACGCCTCGTCCACCGCCCGCAGGATCTGACGGGTGCGGTCCCGCAGGTCGTACTCGATGTCGGAGAGCAGGTCGGCCATCTCGTCGGTGAGGGTGTTCTGCCAACGGGTCGAGCAGCGGCGCAGCTCGTCGACCTCCCGCTGGGCCGCGTGCAGCCGGGAGATCGGTCCGGACTGCTCCTCGGCCTCCTGCGTCGCCAACTCGGCGCGCAGCGGCGCGGCCAGTTGCTCCACCACCGTACGGGCCACCGCCTGCACCGACGCGCGCGCCAGGTGATCGGCCTTGCCGGTCAGATCCCGTTGTAGGCGGGCGATCAGCGCCGGAAAGCCCGACTCGGCGTTGAGACCACGATCGTCGGCCGCCGCCGCACGCAGCCGCAGCGTCGCCGACACCGGAATCAACGGCGCCGCGACGCCGGCCTCGGCGAGGTGTTGCCGGTTGCGCTCGGCGACCGTCCGCCACTGCGCCACCAGGTCGGTCTTGCTCTGCACCACGACCACGTTGGGTTGCGAGCGCATGACGTGCAGCAGCATGTTCAGCTCCGCCACCGACAGTTCCCGGGTGGAGTCGGAGACCAGCAGCACGGCGTCCGCGCGGGCGGATGCGGCCACCTCCGCGACCGCGCCGAGCGCGGCGACCTGGTCGGTGCCCGGGGTGTCCACCAGCACCAGTCCGGCGGCGAGCAGCGCGCGGGGCACGCCGACCTCGACGTACGCCGGACCGCCGCCCGGCCGACGCCCGACAGCGCCGGACACCCCGGCCGCGACCTGGTCGAGCGCCAACGGGGTGCGCTCGGCGAGCGTCGCCGCCGAGGCCGTCGCGGGCCGTCCGGCCGGTGGCGCCGGCGCCTGGACCATCGCGGCGCAGGCCGCGTCGGCGTGCTGCACCACGGTCGGCAGCACGGTGGTACGACCGTCACCGACCGGGCAGGCCGGCGCGTTGATGATCGCGTTGATGAGCTGGCTCTTGCCCTGGTTCGGCTCGCCGACGACCAGCACCCGCAACGTCGGGTCGAGCAGTTGGGCACGCTTCTGCCGGACCGTGTGCAGCAGATCGCCGCGGCCGTGTGTGGTGCACGTCCGGGCGATCTCGTCCAGTACGTCCAGCCAGATCCCCGCCATCACCGCACCAAGTGTGCTGATTTCGGTTCAATTAGCAAGAGGCACCGGACGGAAACCGGCAAAGGGCCGGGCCGCTCGACGCGACCCGACCCCCCCGCTCCCGACGGACGATCCCGTCAGAGCAGACCGCCGGTGATGCCCAGCAACCCGTGGTCCGACGAGGCGGGCCCCCCGTCGTGCGAGTCGCCGGTCACCCCGTCGGTGAGCCCACCCGTCACGTCACCGACCGTGCCGGTGACCCCGGGAAGGAGACTGTCCACGTGGTGCGTGACACCGCCCACCACGGAGGGCACGTCCACCGGCGGCACCACGCCGCCGACGTGGCCCCCACCGAGGCCCAGGCCACCCAGGGTGTCGTGGACACCGAGGCCGCCGACGATGCCGTCGACCTGACCGTGCACACCGGAGAGGACACCACCGGTCACGTCCCCGCCGAGCACCGGGTCGGTGACGCCGAGCACTCCGGTCGGGTCCCCGACCGTGCCGGTCGCGCCGCCGAGCACCGGGTCGGCGATGCCGTCGACCGGCTGCACCACGTCCGCGTCGAGCGTGTGCGCCACGTCGGCCACACCGGTCAGGTCGGTGTCGAGGCCGCTCGGGCCCACGCCCAGACCGACGCCCGGCAGCACGCTGACCCCGGCGGCGACGGTGGACGGGTCGACGGCGATGGCACCGAGCACACCGGCCTTGACGTCCACACCGGAGGGTGAACTGGCGACGCTGATCTGCTGCGCCACGCTCTGCAACTGGCCGACCACGTCGGTGGCATCGGTGACCAGCGGGTCGAACCCGAGCTGCCCGACCACCGGGGCCAGCGGCGCGAGGCCCTGCCCCGGCGCGTAGTCGACCACGAGCGGCACCACGTCCTGCACGTCGGCGGCGGTGATGTCACTGAGCCCCGCGGCGTGCAGCGCGCCCTCCGGATCGAGGTCGAACGCCGACCGCGCGTCGGGGTTGGTCAGCAGGTCGAGCACGAAGTCGTGGAGGGTCTGTTGCGAGTCCATGTGCCGGTTCTCCTCGGATTGGCAGCGGCGACCGTCGTTCGTCGAGAGGAACGCTAGGGCAGGGGTCGGCCCCGGACATCGGGGCTGCGCCCGCAATCGATCACGCCGCGTTAGGGCCTTCGCCGGCTCCTCCGTTAGGGGGACTGGGGGAAACCGTCCCGGTCAGATTAGGGTGCCGACCACGCAGTGATCTCTGGTACGAACGTAGGGGCCCGCGGGTTTCGCCGGGGGTGGGTCGCCGGACAGCGCCGACGCCATCGCCATCAGCCGGCCAGTCGCGGAAAGAGAAGAGACGGATGCCGTACGTCCTGGGGATAGACATCGGAAGCACCAACACCGCCGCCGCCGTCGCTCGGCGGGACGGCCGCACCTGGACGCGTCCGGAGGCTGTCCCCCTCAACGCCGGCTCGCCGCTCGTACCATCGGTGCTGCACCTGGCCGAGGACGGCGCGCTGCACATCGGCGGGCCCGCCACCGACGACGGCAGTCGCACCACCAGGGATTTCGTCCGCCGGATCGGTGACGACGTGCCCCTGCTGCTGGGCGGCGAGGCGTGCGCGCCGCAGACCCTCACGGCGGAGTTGGCGGCCTGGGTGGTGGAGCAGGTGCACGCCGCGGAGGGCGGCCCGGCCGAGGCGGTGGTACTCAGCCACCCGGCCAGCTGGCGACCGTACCGACGGGAGCTGCTCCGGCGGGCGCTCGTCGACCTCGGGCTGCGCCCGGTGACGCTGCTGCCCCGCACGGTAACGGTCGCGGAGAGTCACGCAGCGCGTGGCTTCGCGGGCACCACGGCGGCCGTCTACGCGCTGGGCGGCGCCAGTTTCGAGGCGGCCCTGGTGCGGCGCACCCCGCGCGGCACCTACGAGGGCTTCGGCACGCCACAGGGTCTCGACCCGATCGGCGGGGCCGACTTCGACGAGCTGTTGGCCAGCCACGTCCGTACCGTGCTGTCCCGGGAGCTGGCCGCCATCGGGCGGCGGGACCACCACGCCGCCCTGCGCGGCCTGCCGGCCGAGTGTGACCGGGTCAAGCGGGCGCTGACCGTCGAGCCGACCGCCGACGTGGTGTTGAACCTGCCGACCGGTCCGGCGCGGATACCGGTCACCCGCGCGCAGTTCGAGGCGATGATCCGCCCCACGGTGCAGGCCACCGTGGACCTCCTGCTGCGCACCGTGCACGGTGCCGGCCTGACGCCGACACAGCTCGACGGCGTCTTGTTGGCCGGCGGCTCGACCCGCATCCCGCTGGTCACCGAGCTGATCGGCACGGCGCTCGGTGTGCCGGTCGAGGTGGAGCCGGACGCGCAGCTCACCGCCGCCACCGGAGCGGCGAGCGCCGCCTGCCAGGTGGTGTCACCCCGGCCGCGCCCCCGGCCGCCGGCCCCGGTCCGCGATCCGGCGCCGGCAGCGGGTGGCAACCGGGCGAGCGTCCCGGCCCTGCGACGGCCCCGGGACCACGCCACCGATCCGGGCGACCCGCCACCCCGACCGCCGGTCCGGATCCTGCCCCTCGACCTGCCGAAGGCGTCCCGCCTGGCACTGACGCTCAGCCGGGGACGCGAAGGATGACCACAATGATCATGAACGACCTCGTCGACTCCCGACTGGTGTTGGGCCGCGCGCCCAGGGCCCTGCTGGACCGGATCGCCGACGATCCGGTCGCGCCGCTCACCGTCGGCCTGGCCGGCCCCGCCGGGCACGGCAAGACCGCCCTGCTCGCCGAGCTGACGCGCATCCAGCAGCGGGCCGGCGGCACCGTACGCACGGGCGTTCCCGGGCCCAACGAGCCTGTCGACCCGGACGACCTGCTCCTGGTCGACGACGCGCACCTGCTCGACGACGAGCGCATCGGCGTGCTGCTACGGCTGGTCGCCGCCCGCCGGCACCGGCTGGTCGTCGCCCACCGCCCCTGGCCCCGGTCGGCGGCCCTCACCGAGCTGGTCGACACGCTGCGCCGCGAAGGGCAGGCCGTGCTGCTCGGGCCGTTCACCCGCGAGCAGACCGGGGCCTGCGTCGCCGCCGTCCCCGAGTTGACCACGCGCGCCGAACTCGTCGACTTCGTGCACACGCAGACCGGTGGCGTCCCCCGCGACGTCGAGCGGCTCACCCGCGGCCTACGCGCGGCACCGAGTCTGCACACCGTGCCGACCGAGCCGCCCCGCTCCGTCGTGCTGGAATTCGCGCCGGAGCTGGAGATCCAGCCCGCCCCCGTACGACGGCTGCTGCTCGCGGTCGCGGCCGGTGTACCGCTGCCGGTGGCAATGCTCGGTCCGCTCCTGGATCAGCAGCCGGAGGCGGTCGACGTGCTGATCGCCACGACCCGGGCGGCCGGCCTGATCGGCGCGGACGGGCGGCTCACCCCGCTGGTCCGCCGGGCCGTCACCACGCTCAGCCCGGCCACCGAGCGCAGCGCCCTCTGGCGTCGCCTCACCGAGTTGCAGCTCGCCCGGGGCGGCCCGGTGCTGCCGCTGGTCCGTTCCCTGCTCGCGGTGGGCGTCCTCGGCGACTGTCCGGCCCCGACACTCGCCGCGGCGGCGCAGGAGGTGCTTGCCGACGAGCCGGCCTTCGCCGCCGACCTGTTCGCCGCCGCCACCACGGCCGGGCACCCGACAGGCGCCCGGCAGGCCCTCGCGGCCGCGCTCGCCGGCGACCTCGACGACGCGCTGCGCCTGGCGGACCGACTGCTGACCACCGGCGAACCGGCGGACCGCGCGGAGGCGGCGGTGGTGGCCGCGACCGCGCTGGCGCACCGGGGCCACGCCGGCCGCAGCGTCGAGCTGTACCGGTGGTCGGGCACCGCCTCGTCGGTGGCGTTCGCCGCCGTGGGCGCGCTCGCCATCGGCGACCTGACCGCCGCCGCACCGCCCGTGGACGAGCCCGGCGGCACGCCGCCCACCCTGCACGCCAGCGCCGCCCGGCTGATGGCCGACGGGGTACGCGAGAGCGTCACCGGCACGCCGAGCGCGGCGCTCTCCGCGCTCGTGCAATCCGCCGCCCTGCTGGAGCCGGACGGTCGGGCGGCCCTCCTGCCGGACAGCCCGGCCGCGCTGGCCGCGCTGACCGCCGTGCACTGTGGCGAGCTGGACATCGCCGAGCGGGTCCTGCACCGCGCGGAGGCCAGCGGGGTCGGGGGCCCGCTGATGGCCCGCCGGCACCGCCTGTTGCAGGCCTGGATCCTCATGGTCCGGGGTCAGGCGCTCGCGGCCGCTGAACGCCTGGCCACGGTCACCGCCGACGACCGGCCGTTGGAGTCCCGCGACCTGCTGTTCGCCGCCGCGCTGCGGATGGGCATCGCCCGCCGGACCAGCGACCTCGGCGCGCTCAAGCGGGGGTGGGGCCAGGCGCTGGAGGCGGTGGTCCGGCACGGGGTCGACCTGTTCACGCTGCTGCCGCTGGGCGAGCTCGCCATCGCGGGCGCGCGGCTCGGTGACGTGGCCCGGTTGACGCCGTACCTGCGCGAGGGCGCCGCGCTGCTCGACCGACTCGGCACACCGACCCTGTGGAGCGTGCCGCTGCACTGGAGCGGCCTGCACGCCGCCATCCTGACCGGGGAGCCGACGACCGCCGACGACCACGTCGCCGCCCTGCTCGCCGCCGCCGAGCACAGCCGCTACGCCGGTGTGGTCGCCGCGGCGGCCGAGAGCTGGGTCGAGGTGCTGCGGGGCGTCGTCGACCCGGTGCGGGTCGAGGCCGCTGCCCGGGGCCTGCACGACACCGGACTGTGCTGGGACGGCGCCCGCCTCGCCGGGCAGGCCGCGATCCGCACCGCGGACCGGCGGGCGATGACCACCCTGCTCGAATGCGCCCGGGTGCTACAGGGTCGGCCGGCCGGCGCGACCGGTGGGCAGCGCCCGAGCGACGGAGCGACCGCCACGCCGGTCGCCGCCGCCGGCCCCACCCAGCAGGGACTGAGCGACCGCGAGTACGAGGTCGCCGAGCTGGTGCTGGCCGGACTGACGTACCGGGAGATCGGTGACCGGCTCTTCATCTCGGCCAAGACCGTGGAGCACCACGTGGCGCGCATGCGCAACCGGCTGCACTGCGCCAACCGGGCGGAGCTGCTGGCGTTGCTGCGCACCATGGTCGCCGACCGGGCCAGCGACACCACCGGGCAGCCGTGGCCGCAGCGGTCGGCCCGATGAGCCGGCGCACCGGATGGAGCGCCACGTGACGCGCGCACCACGACTCGGGATGCGGCTCGTCGCGGCGGCGGCGGTGCTGCTCACGCTGTGGTCGTACGCGGCCTATCTGACCGGTCAGGACGCCGTCGACCTGCTGCGGGTGCGGGCCCTGGCCGACACCCTGGGTCAGCCCATCGACCGGCTGGTGCTGAGTCTGCAGACCGAGCGCCGGGCGACCGCCGAGACGCTGGCCGGCGCCGCGCCCGCGCGGGCCACGCTGGCCGGGGCGCGGGCGGCGACCGACGTGGCGGCGGCGCAGGTCCGGGCGTTCGGGGACGGACACGACCTGCGCCTGCTCAGCGCGGGGGCGGTCCGCGACCGGGCCGAGACGCTGATCCGGAGGTTGAACGGCCTGGGGGCGATCCGGTCCCGGGTGGACGACGGGCAGCTCGACCAGGCGGGCGTGCTCGACGGGTACGACCAGCTCGTCGACGCCGCCTTCGACGTGTACGGGCCGGAGTGGGGCGCGTATGAGAGCAGGCTGGCCGTCGACACCCGGGCGGTGATCGCGCTGGCCCGGGCCCGTGAGCTGCTGGCCCGGGAGGACACCATGGTCACGGCGGCCGTCCTGAGCGGCCGGCTGAGCGTCGAGGAGCGCCGCCGGTTGGTCGAGCTGGTGGCCGTGCAGCGGTACGCGCGGTCCGAGGCGACGGCCGACCTGCCGGCCGGCGGCCAGGGCGCGCACCAGCGGCTCGTGGCGGGCCCCGAGTTCGCGGGCCTGCTCGCCGTGGAGGACACGCTGCTGCGCACCGACCGGGCCGACGCGCTGCGCGGCGTCGACGCGCAGCAGTGGCGCGCGGCGGCCGACGCCGCTCTCGGCGCGCTGCACGAGCTGGTGACGAGCACCGCCCGTGCGAGCGTCGAACGGGCCACCCCCGGTGCCGCGGTGATCGTGGGGCGGACCGGAGTGGTGGTGGGCCTCGGGCTGATCGCCGTACTCGCGGTCCTGCTCGGCTGGGCCAGCGCCGTACGCCGCGCTTCGGCGCACGAAGCCGTGCCGGGCACCGACCCGCGGCAGTCGGAGCCGCCGGCCGCGCCCGTCGATGCCCTGCCGTTGGACGCCGAGAGCGGCGGCGCTGGCGATGGGCCGGATCGTCGTACCGGGGGGTTGTTCCTACGGATCACCCGGCGCAACCAGGTCCTGCTGCGCGACCAGCTCGACCTGCTCGACGCGATGCAGCGGCGGGAACACGACGCCGCGGCGGCCGACGAGATGTTCCAGCTCGACCATCTCACCACCCGCATCCGCCGCAACGTGGAGAAATTGATCACCCTCGCCGGGGCGCGGCCCGCGCGCCGCTGGCGACGCCCGGTCCCCCTGCTCGACGTGACACGCGGGGCGGTCGCCGAGGTGCCGGAGTACCACCGGGTCCTGGTGGCGCCACACTGGCCGTGGTCGCTCGCCGGCCCCGCCGTCACGGACGTCGTGCACCTGCTGGCCGAGCTGATCGAGAACGCCCTGGCCTTCTCGGCCACCGACACCACGGTCCGGGTCACCGGCGAGCACCGGCCGCACGGCTGCGCGATCGTGGTGGTCGACGACGGTCCCGGCCTCGACGCCACCGCCCTCGACGAGGCGAACCGCCTGCTCGCCAGCCCGCCGGACGACCCGCCGAGCGACGCCGGCGGGCTGTGGGCGGTCGCCCGGTTGGCCGCCCGGTGCGGTGCCCGGGTCATCCTGCGGCCCAGCCGGCGCGGCGGGACGGCCGCCATCGTGCACCTGCCGGCGGAGCTGGTCACCGTGACCGGCGGCCCGGCGGCGACGTCCCCGGTGTCCGCGTACCGGTCGATGCCCGGGGCGGTCGAGGTGCCCGACGCGGGGCCGACGGGCAGTGGCGACGGGCTGCCGATGCGGATCCGCCAATCCGGGCCGGCCGTGCCCGGCCCCGGCAACGCCGGCCCCGAGACCGTCGAGCTGCCGATCACGAAAACAACGAGGAGACATCGATGACGCACGCAGTGGTCACCGAGGACAGCCTGACCGGCGCGCTGGACCGCCTGGTCGACCGGGTACGCGGTGCGGAGTTCGCCGTGGTGCTCTCCCCGGACGGGCTACCGCTCGGCGGTTCCCGGCAGGTGCAGGCGAAGCTGGCCGAAGAGATCTCCGGGATCGTCGCCGGCCTGTTGGCGCTGGGACTGGCCGCCACCCGCACCTGCGACGCGGGCGGGCTGCGCCAGATCGTGGTGCAGATGTCGCGGGCGTTCCTGTTCGTCGCCACCATCTCGAACGGGACCATCCTGACCGTACGGATCTCCGGCGACGAGGTCGAGGTGGGCGACATGGCGTACGAGGTGGCGCTCTTCGTCGGGCAGGCCGAACGACACCTGCCGATCCGCCTGGCGACCGCCGCCGCGGCGAGGAGCGGAGATTCCGGTGCCCAGCGCCGACGCCGCTGACGAGGCGTGGTACGACGACGACGCCGGCCCGGTCGCCCGTCCGTACACGATGACCGGTGGACGTACGACGCCCGAGCGCGGCCGGTTCGACCTGATCTCACTGGTCGTCGCACGGCGGTCGGCGACGTCGCCCACGTCGCTCTTCCCCGAACAGGCGCGGATCGTCGAGCTGTGTCACCATCCAGTGTCGGTGGCTGAGGTCAGCGCCGAGCTGGATCTGCCCCTGGGCACCGTCCGGGTCCTCCTCGGTGACCTGTTCGGGGCGGGGTTGGTCGAGACGCACGAACCGCCGTCGCTGTCGGAGCTGCCGTCGCAGGCGCTGCTCGAGTCGATACTCGTCGGGCTGCGCGCCCTGTGACCGCTCGGGTGCCAGCGCGACCCAGCGGGCGGACGTCCGGTGACGAAGTGAAGGGGAGACAGGCAGTGCCGGCAACACCGCCGCAGCCACGGCGTACTGTGGCGATCATCCTGCTGGACCGGATCGTGGCCGCGGCCGCCGCCGTACGACGGGTGGTCACCGGTCGCGCCGACGTGTCGCGGGCCACCTGGGTCGCCGTGTTCGCGGCGCTCGGGGTGGTGGTGGCGACGGTGGTCTCGATCGTCGGCGTGGCGCGTACCCCGGAGCAGCTCGCGCCGGTGACCCTCGACGCGCCCCCGTCGGTGGAGCAGTTGGGCACGCCGGGCCCGGGTACGCCCCGGGGGCAGGCACGTCCGGCCGCCACCACCCCGACCACCGTGGGGTCGCCCTCGGCCAGCGCCGCGCCGCCACCCGTCGAGCCGCCGGCCAGCGCGCCGGCCACGACCCCCTCGTCGGCCCCGCCGAGCCCGGTCGCCCTCGCCGCCGACTTCGTCATCGAGGACAAGGCGCTGCTCAGCTACGGCGCGACCGTGACGATCAACAATCCGGGGTCGGTGCCGGCGACGCGATGGACGCTGACCATCACGCTGCCCCGGGAGTCGCTGCGGGTCAGCGCGGTCGAGGGCGCGCGGGCCACCCAGGACGGCGCGGTGTGGACGTTCGTGCCGGACGGCGACGCGGGGCAGGTGGCGGGCAGCGCCTCGACGCGGGTGAGCTTCCGGGTCAACGGCGCGGCGGTCGGCGCGACGCCGACGGCGTGCACGATCGACGGGGTCGCCTGCGGCGGCCTGACGGGCTGACCGCCGGGCCCCCGGTGGCGGGCGTCGCTCATGCTGGAAGGGTGATTCGCTTCGTCCTGAACGTCCTGTGGCTCATCTTCGGCGGTGGCCTCGTGCTGGCGATCGGCTACGGCTTCGCCGCGCTGATCTGCTTCCTGCTGGTCGTCACCATCCCGTTCGGCGTCGCCGCGCTGCGCCTCGCCGTCTACTCGCTGTGGCCCTTCGGCCGCACGCTGGTGCCCAAGCCGGGCGCGGGCGTCGGCTCCGGGCTGGCGAACGTGCTCTGGGTGGTGCTGGCCGGTTGGTGGCTCGCCCTGTCGCACATCCTCGCCGGCATCGCGCTCTGCGTGACGATCATCGGGATCCCCTTCGGCATCGCCAACTTCAAGCTCGTCCCGGCCGCCTTCTGGCCGCTGGGCCGGGAGGTCGTCGACGCGCCGTGACGGGTCGCCGGGTCGCCCGTCGTACGGCGGGCGACCCGATCGGGGCGCCCCAGGTCGATAGTGGACAATCCGGTTCACCCCGACGGACCCCTCGACAGGAGCCTGGCATGGCCGACCCGGATTCCGAACTCACCGCGACGCTTCAGCCCGACGTGCCGCACGCGGCGCGGATCTGGAACTACTGGATGGGCGGCAAGGACAACTTCCAGTCCGACCGGGCGGCCGGTGACGCGGTCACCGAGGTCTACCCCGAGATCGTCCTGATGGCGCAGCACTCCCGCCGCTTCCTGGTCCGGGCGGTCCGGTACCTGGCTGCCGAGGCCGGCATCCGACAGTTCCTGGACATCGGCACCGGCCTGCCGACCATGCAGAACACCCACGCGGTCGCCCAGGGCATCACGCCCGACGCGCGGATCGTCTACGTCGACAACGACCCGATGGTCCTCGTGCACGCCCGCGCGCTGCTGGCCAGCACGACCGTCCAGGGCGTCACGACGTACGTGCCGGCCGACTACCACGACCCGGAGACCATCCTCGCCGAGGCGGCGCGGACGCTCGACTTCGACCAGCCGATCGCCGTGATGTTCATGGGCGTGCTCGGGTACGAGCCGGACCTGGAGGTGCTGCGCTCGATCGTGGCACGGACGATGGACGCGACCGCGTCCGGCAGCTACCTGGTCCTGTGGGACGGCACCAACACCAGCCCGGAGGTGGTCTCCGGGGCGCAGCGGCTGGCCGAGAACGGCGGTGTGCCGTACATCCTGCGCAGCCCGGCCGATCTCGCCGGCTGCTTCTCCGGGCTGACGCTGGTGGAGCCCGGTCTCGTGCCGATCCCGCTGTGGCGTCCGGACGAGGTCGACGCCCGGGGTATCGACGCCTACGGCGCGGTGGCCCGCAAGCCCTGAGGCGGCGTCGACCCCCGGTACGTCGCCCGGTTTCAGCGCGCGCAGGCCAGGGTCAGCCCGGCCGGCGGCGCACTGGTCGTCACGAGCAGACCGAACGTCGTCACCCCGTCCGGCGCCAGCGTCCCGTTGTACGGTGCGTTGCGCACCACCACATCGGCGCCGGCCGGGTCGACGACGCCACCCCACACCGCCTGGATCCGCTCGTCGCCGGCCCAGCGCCACGAGACGCGCCACTGGTCCAACGGTTGTGTGTCGACGTTGCGGACGGTCACCGTGGCGACGAAGCCGCTACCCCAGCGGGAGTCGATGGTGGCGGTCGCCCGGCAGGACGCCAGCGGGGCGGTCCGGCCGGACCCACCGAAGTACGGCTCCCACCGGCCGTCGGAGTCACGGAACCCGTACCAGTACTCGGTGTCGGGCGTCAGCCGGTCGAAGGTGACGCTGCCGTTCTGCTCGGGGCCGGAGACCGCCTGCGCGACCGGGTTCCGCCACGCGTAGGCGTCCTCGCGGCTGGCGAAGAGTCCCACCGTGATCGGCGGCCGGTAGCCGCACGGGGGGCCCATCACGATGAAGTAGGCGACGGTCAGGCTGGTGGTGGTGGCCGCGGACACCCGACCGCCGATGGGCAGTGCCGGCGGGCAGGCGGGCGTGGGCGTGGGTGTGGGTGTGGGTGTCGGCGCTGCCGTGACCGACGCCGTGGGCGTCGACGCCGCCTGGGCGACGCCGGTCGTCGCCGCCCAGCCGGTCATGGCGATGGTCAGGGCGATGGTGGTGAGAGCCAGGAAGATGCGACGCATCGGTACCTCCGAGAAGCCGTCGCCGTCGCGGCCACGGGTGGGCGGCCGACCGTACGGGCCCGGACCTGCGCGGCGGCCGCCCGACGGCGATCGGCATGCGGCCGCTGACGGGGACTGCCCAGGCGCGGGTGGTGGGACCACCGCGCGCGTCCCCGACTCCGGAGCAGAGGTCGACCGCGCCGGCTCCCGAGCACGGCCGAACCACAGCATTACATTCGACGGATGTCGATACAAGCGCGGTGTCGCGAGCCTGTCGGACACTGCGGGGCCGACCCGTTCGGCCGCGCACCCACCCCCACCGGCGGACGCGCCACGCCGGGCCGACACGTAGCCTGCGCAGATGCGACACACCCTCGCACCTGACGACAGGACCCTGCACGGCCACTTCTCCCCCGACCTCGCGCCGGTGCTCACCATCGACTCCGGCGACACCGTCACCTACCGCACCCTGGACTGCTGGTGGTCGGCCGGCCCGTACCCCGGCGGCGCGAACCGGGACCGCCCCCGGGTCGCGCAGCGGCGGCCGGAGGACGGGCACGCGCTCGTCGGGCCGGTCGCGGTCCGCGGCGCTCGCGCCGGCCAGACCCTCGCGGTACGCATCGACGCGATCGTCCCGGGCAGCTGGGGTACGACGGTGGCGGGCGGGTGGCCGAGTGTCTTCAACGAGCGCTACGACGTCGAGTCGACACAGGTGGTACACGCCTGGGAGCTGGACCCGGCGACGATGACCGGTCGCAACCAGCATGGCCACACCGTGGCGTTGCGCCCCTTCATGGGGGTGCTCGGCATGCCGCCGGCCGAACCCGGACGGCACTCCACCACCCCGCCGCGCGAGTGCGGCGGCAACCTGGACTGCAAGGACCTGACCGCCGGCAGCACGCTGCTGCTGCCGATCCCGGTCGACGGAGCCTTGTTCTCGGTCGGGGACGGGCACGCGGCGCAGGGCGACGGCGAGGTGGGCGGCACGGCGATCGAGTGCCCGATGGACGAGGTGACGCTGACCTTCGACGTCCGCGACGACTTCCCGATCACCGGCCCGGTGGCCCGTACCGCCGACGCCTGGCTGACGCTGGGCGTGGGGGCGTCCCTCGACGAGGCGACGTTCCGGGCCCTGGCGGAGATGATGACCCTGCTGCAACGGTTGCACGGTCTCAGCCGGCCGGACGCGGTGGCGCTGGCCAGCGTCGTCGTCGACGTACGGGTGACCCAGATCGTCAACCAGACCGTCGGCGCGCACGCGGTGCTCCGCGACGACGCGTTGCGCTGAGACCGGGCGCGCCGCCGGTCGTCGTCAGCGCAGTCGGCGGGCCGTGAACCGGGCCGGTGGCTCGGCGATCGCGTCCTGCGCCGCGACCAGTTGGATCTCCCGGGTGCCCGCCGTCAGGGTCGCTTCCAGGACGGTGAAGACGGAGGAGACGGTACGCTCCAGCGCGGTGGCCGGTGATCCGGTGGTCGACAGGTGCGCCAGGTACAGCGCCGCGGTGATGTCGCCGCCGCCGTTCGGGTTGATCGGCAGCAGCGGGGTGGTCACCGCCCAGGCGCCCTCGTCGGAGACCGCCACCACCTCCAGCGAGCCGTCCGGCGCGTCGTCGTGCAGCACGCTGGTCACCAGGACGTGCCTCGGCCCGGTGGCCCGGACGACGTCGACCGCCGCCAGCACCTGCGCGAGGGTGGTGGTCGTCCGGCCGGCGAGGAAGTCCAGCTCGAAGTGGTTCGGGGTGATGATGTCGGCGCGCGGCACGACGGTGTCGCGCAGGTACTCCGGGATGCCGGGCCGGACGAACATCCCGCGCCCGACGTCACCCATCACGGGGTCGCAGCAGTAGACGGCGGCCGGGTTGGCGGCCTTCACCTGCGCCACCGCGTCCAGGATCACCGCGCCCATCGCCGGGTCGCCCTGGTAGCCGGAGAGCACCGCGTCGGCGCTGCCGAGAACGCCCCGGTCGGCGATGCCCGCGATCACCTCGGCCACGTCCTCGGCGGCCAGCAACGGGCCACGCCACGCGCCGTACCCGGTGTGGTTGGAGAAGTGGACCGTCAGTACCGGCCACACCTCGTGCCCGAGACGCTGCAGGGGGAACACGGCCGCGGAGTTGCCGACGTGGCCGTAGGCGACCGACGACTGGATGGACAGGATCTGCACGAAACCATCATGGCCGTCGGCGGCGGCACGGGACGCGCGGCCCACCGATTCTGTCGACTGGCCCACTGTCGCCGCCACGCCGACCGCGCCCGACGGTCGATCGGCACGGGCGGGCGGCCCGGACCGTCGTGGTCCGGGCCGCCCGAGGGGTCGTACGGTCAGCCGCCGAGGCTCGCCGCGGCCGAGGCGATCGACGAGGCGAAGTAGCTCACCTGGGTGTAGACGCCCGGGTAGTTGGGTCGCGCGCACCCGTTGCCCCAGCTGACGATGCCGACCTGGATCCAGGCGTTGGTGGCGTCGCGGCGGAACATCGGACCACCCGAGTCGCCCTGGCAGGTGTCGGTGCCGCCGCTGGCGTAGCCGGCGCAGATCTCCTCGGCCGGGATCAGGTCGCCACCGTAGTTGGCGTTGCAGATGGAGTCGCTGACGAACGGGACGGTCGCCTTGAGCAGGTACCGCTGCTGGCTGCCACCCTCGCGCGCCGCGCCCCAGCCGGCGACGGTGAAGGTGCCGTTGTCGTACGCGGTCGTGGTGGCGATCTTCAAGGTGCTCAGCCCGGTGACGGGGGTGGCCAACCGGATGAGCGCCCAGTCCTTGCCGTTGCCGTTGTAGCCGGGCGCCCGGTAGACGTAGTTGGACCGGACGGTGATCCGGCTGGACGACTGGAGGTCCACCACCCCGAGGGTCGCGGTGATGCTGGTGTTGGTGCCGGTCGCGCCCACGCAGTGGGCGGCGGTGAGCACCAGCCGGGAGCTGTAGAGGGCGCCGCCGCAGCCCATCGAGAGCCGCACCATGAACGGGAACTCGCCCTGGGCGGCGCGGGTGCCGCCGACCACGTTCGGCGTGACGGGGTTGTCGGCCGCGGCGGCGGGCGCCGTGAGGGTGAGGCTGGCCGCGGCCAGCGCGGCGGCCACCAGGCCGGTGAGGGTACGCCAGCGAACCATGCAATCCTCCGCTTCGGTACGGCACGCCTCGTGAGCGCACCTGATCGATAGCGGCCATCGTATTGATGAAAATGGATGTTGCGGCTCATCCTCTCTGGGTCGTACCCCTGGGTTATGGATCGCTGGACGTCGCCCGCGGGCCGTGGACCCGGTCGACTCACCGGGGCACCGACTCCTGCCCAGCCAGCACCACCAGGTCGTCGGCCGCAACGGACACGGACGCCGTCGCACCGTCGGGCCAGACCAGGTAACCCACCGGAGGACCCGCCGATCCCCACCGCGCCCCGACGATCGTGGCCAGTCCGGCGTCGTCCGCCCCGGCGACACGTCGTACCCGGGTGCCCGGAGCGTGCCCGTCGTCGGCGACGATGAGCAACGCGTCGAGGATCTGTCCCACGCCGACGGTCGGCAGTCCCGGCACGTACGGCTCGTCCGCGGACCCCAGGTGCGGCGTCATCATCGTGCGCAGCAGCGCGGCCTGGCGGACCGCCGCGTGGCGGAGCTGCCCGTCGACGCCGGCCCCGACGACGACCAACGCTTCCTCGATCGCCGACCAGAGCCGCGTCGGCGTCCGGTCGAGCAGCCGGCGGGCCTCCCGGTCGACGTCGGCGCAGGCCGTGTCGACCGCCGTGTCCTCGCCCAGCTCCGCGATCCAGGCGACGTCCCCCACCTCGGGCAGCAGCCCCGGCGACTCGGCGGCGACCACGAGGTACAGCATGGCGAGCAACTCCTGCCGACCCTCACCGTGGTAGAGCCGACCGACGCCGGAGCCGGCCGACCCGCGGCTGGGCGGGAAACGTCCGACGAGGTGCGCGGCGCGCCCTTCCGGCAGGGTCGCCGCGCGGCGCGTGTCCGCCACCCGTTCGCCGAACGAGCGCCGTTCGCGGTGGTCGACGAGGGCCTGACGGTACGGGTCGACGCCGGTCGGATAGATCGTCCGGCCGTACGTGGCGAGGGTCTCCCCGGGTGCCAGACCGACCGATTCCAGGTGCCGGGCGGCCGCCGAGTAGCTGACGCCACTGCGAGCCGCCTGCTCCCGGATGGCGCGCCTGCGGGCGCGGCCCGCAACGGGGGTACGGCGGGACGGGTGATCGGACATCGACGCCTCCGGTGCAGCCCCACGCGCTCCACGGAGCGGGCGGCGTGACCGGCACGCCGAGAATCGACACGACCGCGCGGAGTCGGCGACTCTTGGCCCCGGGCATGTGGTCGGGCGTGGGCCACCACATCGGGCGCGGGCAGGCGCTCTGCCGCACCCAGCATATCGCGACCGGCACGCACCCGGCCGCCCTCGCGACGGCACCGTGTCAGCGGACGTCGGCGGTGCTGTCGGCGGCGTGTCGGAGCCGTGTCAGGTGCGCCGCGCACGCTGGTCGGCATGACAACCGATCTGGTGATCGAGGCCGAGGGCCTCGTCAAGACCTTCGGGAAGACGAGGGCGCTGCAGGGCGTCGACCTCGCCGTACCCCGGGGGACGGTGCTCGGGGTGCTCGGCCCCAACGGCGCCGGCAAGACCACGGCCGTCCGCATCCTCTCGACCCTGCTGGCGCCGGACGCCGGAAGCGCCCGTATCGGCGGCTTCGACGTCGTCCGCGACGCCGGGCGGGTCCGGCAGCGGATCGGCCTCACCGGCCAGTACGCCTCGGTCGACGAGGACCTGACCGGGCGGCAGAACCTGGAGCTGTTCGGCACGCTGCTGGACCTCGGTCGCGTCGGGGCCCGGCGGCGGGCCACCGAACTGCTCGAATGGTTCGACCTGACCGACGCCGCCAACCGGCCCGCCAAGACGTACTCCGGGGGTATGCGGCGGCGGCTCGACCTGGCCGCCAGCCTGGTCGGCTCCCCCGAGGTGATCTTCCTGGACGAGCCGACGACCGGGCTGGACCCGGCCAAGCGCGAGGACATGTGGGACGTGGTCCGGTCGCTGGTGACGAACGGCTCGACGGTGCTGCTCACCACGCAGTACCTGGAGGAAGCCGACGCGCTGGCCGACGCGATCACGGTGATCGACCACGGCCGGGTCATCGCGCACGACACGCCCGACGGGCTGAAGCGGATCGTCGGCGGGCAGACCCTCGAGGTCCGGCCGTCCGACCCGGGGCAGCTGCCCCGGACCGCGGCGATCCTGACCGAGGTCGGCTCGGGCGGGCAGGCCGACGAGATCCGCAAGGGGGTCCTCGCCGTGCCGGTCGCCGACGACACGGCGCTGACCGAGAGCGTCGCGCGGCTGGCCTCCGCCGGCATCGCCGTCACCGAACTCTCCCTGCACCTGCCGAGCCTCGACGAGGTGTTCTTCACCCTCACCGGACGTACGGCAGCCGAGGACGACTCCACTTCCCGTACGGAGGTAGCGGCATGAGCACCCTGTTGGGCGCACCACCCACGACGGGCCCGGCGCTGTCGACGGCACCGGCACACCGGCGACCGTTCCCGCTGGTGCGGCACTCGCTGGCGCTCGCCAAGCGCAGCCTCATCAAGACCTGGCGTACGCCCGAGGCGCTGATCGACGTCACGCTGCAACCGGTGCTGTTCCTGGTCATCTTCGTCTACATCTTCGGTGGCGCGGTCGCCGGCTCCACCCATGACTACCTGCAGTTCCTGCTGCCCGGCATCCTGGCGCAGACCATCGCGACCGGGGCGATCGCGATCGGCGTGAACCTCAACACCGACATCGCCAAGGGCATCTTCGACCGGTTCCGATCCCTGCCGGTCCCCCGCTCCGCACCGCTGGTCGGCGCGGTCCTCGGCGACGTCGTCCGGTACGTCATCGTGACGGTCTCGACCCTGGCGATCGGCTACCTGATGGGCTTCCGGATCGAGACCGACCCGTTCCGGGCGATCGCCGGCTGCGCGCTCGCGGTGCTGTTCGCGCTCTGCCTGAGCTGGCTGCCGGTCTGGGTGTCGATGAAGGTGCGCACCCCGGGCGCCGTGCAGGGCCTGATGTTCGCCCTGATCATGCCGTTGAGCTTCGGGTCGAACGTGTTCGTGGGCACCGACACCCTGCCCGGCTGGATGCAGGCCTTCGTGAAGGTCAACCCGATGACCCACCTGGTGGCCTCGGTACGCGGCCTGTTCCTCGGCACGCCGCTCGACGCGCACGTGTGGTGGACCCTCGCCTGGTGCGCCGGCTTCGTCGCGGTGTTCATGCCGATGGCGCTGCGCGCCTACCGCAGGAAGGTCTAGCTAGAGCAGGTCGTCCATCAGTTCGCGGATGCGGGCGACCGCGACGGCGACCGGGCGCTCGCGCCACGCGGCCAGCAACGGCTCACGCCGACTCTCGTCCCCGAGAGCGGCGTTGAGCCGTTCGCCCTGACCGGTCGGCAGGAACATCTCCATGTGGGTGCCGATCCGCCGGGCGATCGCGGTCAGTTCCCGGGCGGTCTCCACGTCATCCCGGTGCGCGGCGAGTTCCGCCCCGCCCGACGCCCACGCGCCGATCACCGGCAGGTCCCGCGACGTGAGCGCGTCGTCGCGGGCGAACGACAGCAGCGCGGCGGCACGGGCATCGGCCTCGCCGCCGGTGTCCCCCCGGGCGTGGGCCACCCGCAGGTAGAGCACCGCCGCCGCGGTCCGCAGCATCACCCGCGGCTGCGGCGGCGGTCCGGTCCAGTCCACGAGGATGCGGCTCACCTCGTCGGCGCGGGCGAGCGCCTCGTCGTACCGCTCGCGCCGCCAGGCGAGCTGGGCCAGGCCGAGCAGCGCCTGCGCCACGTCCACCTGCTCGGCCTGACCCGAGCCGACCAACTCCGCCAGCCGCCGCTCCGCCTCCTCCTCGCCGGTGAGGGCGAGGTGCACGTCGAGGCGTACCCGCACCGACCGCGCGTCCTGCTGGGCGCCGACCATCTCCATGTGCCGGACGCTGCGCGTCAGCCACTCGGCCGAGCGTTCCTCCCGTCCGGGCAGCAGGAACTGCCCCACGGCGCCCGCCGCCATCGCCATGCCCCAGTGGTCACCGGCGGCCTCGAAGCGGTGGTACGCCTGCTCGGCGTCCTCGATCGACGACTCCGGCAGGCCGCCGTTCTCCCGTACCGCCGCGCGCGCGAACAGCCCGAGCCCCTGCACGTACGGGTCCGGGTGGGCGATCAGTTCGTCCGCGCTCTTCAGACTCTCCTCGACGTCGGACGTGTCGAAGCCGGGCAACGCCGACGCGAGCGCGGTCATCCTCGGGGAGACCTCGGCGGGCCGTTCGCCCAGGAGGGTGCGCAGGGCCCGCCGGGCGAGCACGGCCGGGCGGAAGTCGGCGCTGATGCCGGCGTTCACGCCGATCAGCAGGCACGTCCAGGCGAGCCGGTCACCGTCGGGCAGTGGTCGGCCGCTGACCCGGCCCCCGACGATCGCCGACCGGCGGCGCCGCCCCGGGTCGTCGGCGTGCAGCAGTGAGCGTGACCAGGCCAGCACTTCGAGGTGCAGGCCGCGCACCGTCCAGAGGTGCAGCAGCGCGGCGGCCACGTCCACGGCGGCCGGCTCGTCGTCCGCCGCGAGCGCCCATCGCAGGCCCGCCACCAGGTTCTCCTGCTCGGCGGCGCAGCGGTCGAGCGCCTCGACCTGGCCGGGCCCGATGAACCGGCCGGCGATCGTCACCGCCTCGCGCCGGGCCCAACCGGTGAGGCCGGTCATCGCCGCGTCCCGCTCGCCGGACGCGCCGAGCCGGGCCTCGCCGTACTCGCGGACGGTCTCCAGCATCCGGTAGCGCGGTGGCCCGTCGGCTTCGACCAGGGTCAGTAGAGACTGTTCGACGAGGGTGGCCAGGCCACGACGGACGTCCGGCGTCCCGGCGACCGCCGCGGCGAGGTCGGCGGTGAACGGCGCGGGGATGACCGCGACCCGTTCCAGCAGCGCCCGGTCGTCGGGGGCGAGCAGTTCGCGGCTCCAGTCGACCATCGCCCACAGGCTCGCGTGGCGTTCCGGCAGCCCACGCAGCGCGTCGTCGAGCAGGGCGAACCGGTCGGCCAGGCCGGCGAGCACGTCGTCGATCGGCATGTGCCGCAGCCGCGCGGCGGCCAGTTCGAGGGCCAACGGCAGGTTGTCCAGCCGGTTGCACAGCGCGAGAGCCCGCGCGGTGTCCCAGGTCGGCACCGCGCCACCGGCCCGGGCCCGGGACTCGACCAGCCCGAGCGCGTCGGGGTCCGGCAGGGCGGTCAGCCGGTGGACCCGCTCGCCCGCCAAGCCCAGCGGGGCGCGACTGGTGGCGAGCACCGCCACCTCCGGGGAGGCCACCGCGAGCAGGTCGGCGACGACGGTGGCGACCGCGTCGAGGACGTGCTCGCAGTTGTCCAGCACGACCAGCCCGTCGAGGTCCGGCGCGACGGCGCGCAACCGCTCCTCGGGGCTGAGCACCCGGCGTTCGAGGCCCAGGTTGCCGCCGGTGGAGGAGGTGTCCGCGCCGCCGAGCGCCGCGAGCACGGTGGGCAGCACCTCGTCGGGCGAGCGCAGGCCGGCCAGCTCGACCACCCGCACCGCCCGCCCGGACGCTGCCGTGCGCCGGGTCACCTCGGCCGCGAGGCGGGTCTTGCCCGCGCCGCCGGTCGCCACGATCGTCACGAGGGCCGACTCGTCGAGTGCCGACACCAGGGCCTCGACGTCCCGCTCGCGGCCCACGAGCGCGGTCATCGGCCGGCGCCACGCGGCCGGCAGGACGACCCGCGCCGGTGGTCGGGGTGGCGCGACGACGGTCGGCGCGGTCAGTTCGCCGCGCAGCAGCGCCAGGTGGGCCTGGGTGACCACCGGGGACGGGTCGGTGCCGTAGCGGTCGGCGAGGTCGTCACGGAGACGTTCGACCACCTCCAACGCCTCCGCCTCCCGTCCCTGGGCGGCGAGCACCCGTACCAGCAGGGCAGCGGACGGCTCGTCCGGCGGCGTCCGCGCGGCCAGCCGGCGCAGGTCGGCCTCGTCGTACGGGCCCACGCCGGCGAGCGCCGCCTCGGCGCGCAGCGCGGCGACGGCGGCGAACAGGCGCGCGTCGTCCGCGCCGACGATCTCCGGCACCTCGGGGAACAGGGCGCGGGCCCGGTCGGCCGCGTCACGGGCCGCGCGCGCGTCGCCGGCCCGCAGGGCGAGCCGACCGCCCTCGACGAGCGCCCGCGCCTCGACCGCGTCGACGGTGACCTCCTCGGCCGGCAGGCGGTATCCCCCCGGCACGGCCACCACGGGCAGCCCGAGACGGCGGACGCGGGACACGAGCGCCTGCACGGCTCCGGTCGCGTCGTCCGGCGGGGCGCCGTCCCACACCGCGTCCACGAGCAGGCTGGTGGAGACCGCCCGCCCGCGCGCGTCGACGAGCGTGCGGAGCACGGCGGCCAGCCGCTCGCCCCGGACCGGCCGGCCGTCGACGGCGAGGGGACCGAGGATCGTGATCTGCACGGGACCAGCATCCCCCACCCGCACCACCGGACCGAGCAGGGTGCCCGACGGCGTGGGGTGCGGTCCCCGCACCGTGGTGCGTACAGTTTCGGGTCGGACTTGGGGTGGGCCGGGCAAACCGGCACAGGAAACGGGACGAGACAACGACGCATGACGGTGGACAACATTCCCGACAACGCTCAGGACGGCATCGACCGGCACCGGCTGGAGACCTGCCTGAGCGTGTTCGAGGCGTTGGAGGCCCTTCCTCCCGACCACCCCGACGTGGTGCGGGTGCAGCGGGCCACCGCGAGGCTCTACAAGGTCATCAAGCAGCGGCGACGTGAGGAGCGGCGGGACGCCATCCTGGCGGCGGACCGCGCGGTGACGGAGGCCACGGCCACCGGCGCCCCGGGGCGGATCGACGACGAGACCCAGGGCATCCCGCTCGCCTCGCCCACCGCCGGTGCGACGGCGGGATTCCTGCACAATCCGCGCGGTTGCTACGTCTGCAAGCAGCGCTACCGCGAGGTGGACGCCTTCTACCACCAGCTCTGCCCGTCCTGCGCCAAGCTGAACCGGGAGCGGCGGGACGCCCGTACCGACCTGACCGGTCGGCGCGCGCTGCTCACCGGCGGGCGGGCGAAGATCGGCATGTACATCGCGCTGCGGCTGCTACGCGACGGCGCGCACACGACGGTGACGACCCGGTTCCCGCACGACGCGGTCCGCCGGTTCGCCGCGATGCCGGACAGCGCGGACTGGCTGCACCGGCTGCGGATCGTCGGCATCGACCTGCGCGACCCCGCGCAGGTGATCGCCCTGGCCGACTCGGTCAGCAGCCAGGGCCCCCTGGACATCCTGATCAACAACGCGGCGCAGACGGTCCGCCGCTCACCCGGTGCGTACGCCCAGCTCGTCGCCGCGGAGGCCGCGGCCCTGCCGGACGGTCCCCTGCCAGAGCTGATCACGTTCACCAAGCCGGCCGGCGCGGGCGGCGCGCTCACCAGCGGGTCCGAGTCGCCGGCCCTCACCCCGCACGCGCTCACCGCGCTGGCGTTGACCAGCGGATCGGCCTCGCCGGAGCGGATCGCGGCGTCCACCGCCATCGACGCCGGTGGCCTCGTGCCGGACCTCGACCCGGTCAACAGCTGGGTGCAGCGGGTGCAGGAGGTCGACCCGGTCGAGCTGCTGGAAGTGCAGTTGTGCAACGTGACCGCGCCGTTCGTGCTGGTCAGCCGGCTACGTCCGGCGATGGCCGCCGCGCCGGCACGCCGCAAGTACGTGGTGAACGTCTCGGCGATGGAGGGTCAGTTCGGTCGCGGCTACAAGGGGCCGGGGCACCCGCACACCAACATGGCCAAGGCCGCGTTGAACATGCTGACCCGCACCAGCGCCCAGGAGATGCTGACCGACGGCATCCTGATGACCAGCGTCGACACGGGTTGGATCACCGACGAGCGGCCGCACCCGACGAAGATGCGCCTGGCCGACGAGGGTTTCCACGCCCCGTTGGACCTGGTGGACGGCGCGGCCCGGGTGTACGACCCGATCGTCCGCGGCGAGCAGGGCGAGGACCTGTACGGCTGCTTCCTGAAGGACTACGCGCCGTGCGCCTGGTGAACGACGAGGAGACACCCATGCCATCCGACCACGATTCCTGGCCGACGCTGGACGAGTTGCTGCGCGAGGAGGCGGAGCTGGAGCGTACCGGTCTGTCCGAGATCGACGCGTACGAGCTGGGCATGCGCGCGGTGGCCGCCGCGCGCGAGCGGGCGCTGCCGGTGGCGGTGGGCGTGTGGCGGGCCGGGCGTCAGCTGTTCCACTGTGGCCTGCCCGGCTCGACGCAGGACAACGACGCCTGGCTGCGCCGCAAGGGCCGGGTGGTGATGCGGTTCGAGCACTCGTCGCTGTACGTGGCCCGGCTCTGCCGGGACAAGAACGTGACGCTGGCCGAGCGCTACGGCCTGCCGGCCGACCGGTACGCCGCCGCCGGGGGCGCGCTGCCGCTGCGGGTGCGCGGCACCGGCGTGGTGGGCTGGATGGGCGTCTCGGGACTTCCGCAGTTGGACGACCACCGCTTCGTCGTCGACATCCTGCGGTCAGCGGCGCAGTAGTCCGGCGAACCCGCCGCCCGTCCGACGTCGGACGGGCGGCGGGGTGTGTCCGTTCAGCCGGCCCGACGGTTGGCGCGCACGGCGCCCAGGATCACGCCGGGCTTGGCCAGCGACAGCGGGTGCGCGCGCATGGAGACGACCTCGTTGAACCGACGCGCGGTCGCCACGTCCGTGACGGTCGCCGTGAGGATCTGCCGGCTCACCCAGCTGGAGATCCGGTAGCCGCGCGGGTAGGGACCGTCGACGTGCGGCAACGCCAGATCGGCGGAGGTCGACGTCGACCACGCGGCGTCGACCACCACCTTCTGCAGGTCGAGGAAGTGGCGGGCCGGCACGCTCAGGTCCGGGCCGCCGCGTAGGTACGCCGACAGGCAGGCCGCGTGCAGGGCGGCGGCCGTCATCCCCTGCCCGTACACCGGGTTGAACGACGCGACGGCGTCGCCCACGCTGACGAGCCGGGCCGGGAAGCGCCGCAGCGCGTGGAAGTCCCGGCGCCGGCTGTCGGCGTGGTGGTAGGTCTGCACGTCACCGAGCATCTCCTGGTCGGCGACCTCGCCGAACTCGGGCGGGAACTGTTCGCGCAGCCGTCGGACGAAGTCCTGCGCGGTGCGTCCGGGCCGGTCGTCGCCGTAGCCGGCCATCATGGCCATCCACCGGCCGTCCTCGATGGCGAAGACGGCGGCACCGGCGACGTCCGTCATGGTCCCTGGGGTGTGCAGGGCCATGACGACGCGCGTCTGCGGGGTCTGTTCGGGGCGTCGGAACAGCGCGGTGGCGTAGTTGAGGTGCACCGGCATCCGGCGGGTGGCGGGCCGCTCCCAACCGGCCTGCTCCAGCCAGTCGGAGAGCCGGCTGGACCGGCCCATGGCGTCCACCACCAGGTCGCCGCCCTCGACGCCGGCCACCCCGTTGACCTCGCAGCGTACGCCGGTGACCGCGTCGCCCTCGACGACGAGCCCGGTGGCGCGGGCGGTGAGGGTCTTGACGTTGGGGAGCCGGAGCACCTGCTGGCGGATCAGCCCCTCCAGCAGCGGACGACTGCCGGCGAGGCTGTCGTCGTCGTCGGGTACGACGACCTTGCGTCGACCGTCGAGGTAGCTGCGTCGGGTGGCGGGTGGCGCCTCGACCGCGCCGTGGGCGAGCGCCTGCTGGCGGAACCCGGGGAACATCTGCTCCAGTTGCAGAAGGCCGCCGGGCAGCAGCGCGTGCAGTTGGGTGCCCTGGGGTACGCCGGGCCGTGCGCCGCTGACCTGCGGGTCGTCCCGATCGATGAGGATCACGCTCTCGGCGTGGTCGGACAGGACCCGGGCGGCCAGCAGGCCGGCGACGCTGCCGCCGACCACCACCGCCTTGCCCAGGACCGGGTTCGGCTGCTCGGGAGGTCGCACGGCGTTCAACGCGGCGAAGACCCGAACCGGGGAGAGGGACATGGTGCTCTCCAAAGGAGTACGAGGCAGGGCACCTCTCCCCCGGGTCTGTCGCACGGACAGACCGGCGGCGCCGGCCGTTCGACAGGATGCCTGACGATAGTTGCACAGGGAGTGTCGGATGCCCGTACGGCCCGCACGGGTGTCGGAAACCGGCCACATCGCGGGAGGGGTCCGCGTACGGCTGACGGGGCTTGGCGCACGCCGTCCGGATCTGTCAGCATCACCGGCATGCCCGTCGCCCGTCGTACCGTGCTCGGGGTTGACCTGGCCGCTGCGACCTCCGCCCTCACCGGCTGCGGCGACCGCGGCGGTGCGTCGGCGGGCGGCGCCGACCCGGGCGGCACGGTGACCGCCACCGACGCGGCGGGGAACAGGGTGGGATTCGGCGCGGCCGGTAAGCCCACAGCCCCTTCGTCGGGTACGCCGAGCACCTCCCCCACGGCCGGCGCGGGCGCGCCGGGCAACCAGGCCCGGTACGCGGCGGACGTGACGGCGTTGCTGCGGCGACACCTGCCCGCCTCCACCGGCTTCGCCCCCATGACGTGGCTGTCGGCCAGCGAGCGGGCGGCCCGAATGGTCGCCACCGATGCTCGCTCGTCGCGCGGTCTGCTTCGGGGCATCGTGCACGACGACGTCGCCAACCACCTCGCCGCCGATACCGTGCGCCGGATGCTGACCAACCACAACGCGGGCAAGCCGGCCGTCGACCCGGATCGTCCGCATCGTACGGCCGCCCACGGTCTCGGCGTCGTGCTCAACCAGCAGTGGTTGATGGGCCGGTTGGCGTCGAGCCGCACCTTCGGCCACACCGGGTTCGCCGGTCCCTCGCTGCTGGTCGACCCGGGCCGCAAGCTGGTCCTCGCCCTGCTCACGAACCGGGCTCACCCGAACTGGTCCTGGGCGAATCCCGATCCGGTCCGCGCGGCCGTCGGCGACCTGCTCGCGGCGTCGGTCGACTGACCGACGCCGGTGGCGGTCAGCCTGCCACGGTGGCCGGTTCCCGGTCCCGGCGACGCCCCGCGTAGCTGACGATGCCGAGGCCCAGCCCGACGACCGCCAGGACCAGGCCCACCCGGGCCGGTGCGAGGTAGCCGAGCCCGGCGGCGATGCCGACACTGCCCAGCGCCGCGCCCAGGCTGTTCGCGATGTTCATGGCGGACTGGTTGAGCGCCGCGCCCATCAACTGCGCGCCGGGGGCGACCGTGATGAGGCGTGCCTGCAGGACCGGACCGAGGTAGAGGCTCGTCGCGCCGACCAGGAACGCGCCGACGAAGAGACCGACGGGGTGCGACGCGACGAGACTGAACACGCCGATGCTGGCGATCATCGCCACGAAGCCGATCATCTGGCTGCGACGCAGGTCCCGGTCGGCGAGCCAGCCGCCCAGGGCGTTGCCGACGGTCATGCCGAGGCCCACCGCGACCAGCACCCACGGCACCGTCGCGGCGGAGAGTCCGGCGACGTCGGTGGTGACCGGCGCGATGTACGAGTCGACCGCGAAGAAACCGGCGAAGCCGATCGCCCCGGTGGCCGCGACCAGCCAGACCTGCGAGGTCCGCAGGGCCCGCAGCTCGGCGGCCGGCGAGCCGTCCGCCGCCGCGGCCACCTCCGGCACGACGGCCAGCACGGCCAGCAGCGTGAGCAGGAAGACACCGGCGATGACCAGGTACGCCGTCCGCCAGCCGGCCGCCTGCCCGAGCCGGGTGATCAGCGGTACGCCCACCACGTTGCTCACGGTCAGGCCACCGAGCACGGTGGCGAAGCCCCGGGCCTCGTTGCCGGGGCCCATCAGGGTCGCCGCGAGCAGGCCGGCCGCGCCGAAGTACGCGCCGTGCGGCAGCGCGGCGACGAACCGCGCGACGAGCACCAGCTCGAAGTTCGGGGCGGTCGCCGAGGCGACCGTGCCGGCGGCGAAGAGGACGAGCAGCCCGAGCACGAGCCGGCGGCGGGGCAGGCGGGCGCTGAGCGCGGCGATCAGTGGAGCGCCCACGACGACGCCCAGCGCGTACGCCGTGATCATCCAGCCGGCCCGGGCGACGGCGTCCGACGAGGAGCGTGCGTAGTCCTGGGCGAGCAGGTCGCGTGCCATCTCGGGCAGCAGGCCCATCGCCACGAACTCCGTCAGGCCGACCGCCACGCCGCCCAGTGCCAGGGCGACCAGCGCCGCGAGGCGCTGACCTCTGCTCAGTGCGTTCACCGAGCGAATTTAGCAACAGCGTTGCGTAATAGAGTGGCGAGATGACGCGGACCACAGCGGACGTGACGTTCCTGCGCGGGTACAACCAGGCGCAGGTGTTGGCCGTGGGACGTACGGCACCGACGTTCGAACGTTCGACGGTCGTCACCGCCACCGGCCTGACCCCGCAGGCCGTCTCCAAGGTCATCGCGCGCCTGAGCGCCGACGGCCTGATCCGCTCCGCCGGTGTCCGCCGCCCGAGCATCGGCAAACCCGCGGTCGTCTACGAGCTGGTCCCCGACAGCCGGTACGCGATCGGCGCGCACGTCGCCCGGCGCACGCTGCGGCTGGTCCTGGTCGACCTGGCCGGTGCCGTGCGTCACTCGACGGTCCGACCGCTGCCCGCCGACTTCACCCCGGAGCAGCTCCTCGACGCCCTGTGTGTCGGCATCGAGACGATCACCGCGGACCCCGCGCCGCGGGACCGGCTGACGGGCGTGGGCCTCGGCATGATCGGCCCCCTGGACCACGCCAACGGCCTCGTTCGGGACGCGCACGGCCTACGGCACTGGCACGACGTACCGCTGCGCGAGTTGGCCGAGACGCGCCTGGGCCTGCCGGTGCACCTGGACAAGGACGTGACCGCCGGGGTCACCGCCGAGGCGTGGCGGCACGGCACGACGTTCGGCGACGCGGCGCTCATCATGGTCGAATCCGGCATCGGGGCCGGTTTCTGGCTGGGCGGCGCGGCCCACCGGGGCGCGCACACCAACGCCGGCGAGTTCGGGCACACGGTCGTCGACCTGGACGGGCCCGCCTGCGTCTGCGGACGCCACGGCTGCCTGGAGGTCGTCCACCTGCGCGCCACCGAAGCCGGGGACATCCCGCGCGCCGCCCGGGTGCTGGCGATCGGGGTCGTCAACCTGCTCCAGACCCTCGACCTCGCCCACGTGGTCCTGGCCGGCGCGGACCTGCTGCGCCACGCGGAGGTCTACCGCGCCGCCGTCGAACGGGCCGTGCGTACCGACGTACGACGCGCGGACTGGCTGGTCCCGACCGTGACCCTGTCCAGCCTCGGCGCGGACGTGATCGCCGCCGGGGCCGCGATGCAGGTCCTCGACCAGCTCTACGGCATCCCGGACCTCACCACCGGCGTCCCACCCACGATGCTGCGACAGCACCGGCCCACGGGCGACTACCGCGGGGTCTCGTCGGCGTAGCCGCAGCCGCCGGCCGGGTCCTCGCTGGCGCTGATCACCGCGTCGAGCCGATCCCGGACCTGGACGAGCTGGTCGATCTGGTGCGTGATGCGGTCCCGTTCGGCGTTCAGCAGGGCACGGGACTGCGGGGTGTTGACCTGCGCGTCGACGCAGGGCAGCAGATCCAGGATCGTCCGGCTGGACAGGCCCGCCGCGTACAGCGTCTGGATGAGCTGGACCCGGTCTATCGCCCTCTCGCCGTAGTGGCGCTGACCACCGCCGCTGCGCTCGGGGATCAGCAGCGACTGCTCCTCGTAGTAGCGCAGGGCGCGCACCGACACGCCCGTGTGGGACGCCAGTTCCCCGATCCGCACGACCCCTCCCCCGTGGCCGGTGACGGTCGCCACACAGCCTTGTCTCTCACGTCAACGTCAGGTTTTAGCGTAGGCCGCGTTCACGTCACCGCCCAATCGGACTCCCACGGAGGACACCATGCGGATCTCAGGCTCGATAGCGCTGGTCACCGGCGCCAACCGGGGCATCGGCCGGGCCTTCGCCCGCCAGCTCGTCGAACGCGGCGCGGCCAGGGTGTACGCCACGGCCCGGCAGCCCGAAAAGATCGACATTCCCGGCGTCGAGCGGCTCCGCCTCGACATCACCGACCCGCAGTCGGTGCGGGCGGCCGCAGCGGCCGCCCCCGATGTGACCCTGCTGGTCAACAACGCCGGGATCACCACCGGAACCAACCTCGTCACCGGTGACCTGAGCACCATCAAGTTGGAGATGGACACCCACTTCTACGGCACCCTGGACATGGTGCGCGCGTTCGCGCCGATCCTGGGCGGCAACGGCGGGGGTGCCCTGCTCAACGTCCTGTCGGCGTTGTCGTGGTTCTCCACTGAGGGGGCGAACGCCTACGCCGCCGCCAAGGCCGCCGAGTGGAGCCTGACCAACGGCGTCCGGCTCGAACTGGCCGGGCAGGGCACGCTGGTGACCGGACTGCACCTGGGCGCCGCCGACACCGACATGATGGCCGGCTACGACGGCGACAAGATGGACCCGGCCGACGTCGTCCGCCTCGCGCTCGACAGCATCGAGGCCGGCCGGATCGAGGTCCTCGCCGACGGGTGGAGCCGCCACGTCAAGGCGTCCCTCGCGAACGACCCGAGCGCCTTCTACGGCATCGCCGCGACATAGCCGGCCGGACGCCTGGCGCCGCTCACTGGCAGACGCGCCACTCGTCGTCCTCCTTGACCAGGCCCATCGTCTGGGTGGCCTGAGCGCCGGTGGACTCCTGGACCATGGTGACGGTGGCGGTGGCGGTCAGCCGCCCGTTGTAGTTGTTGACGTACACGCCGGTGATCTCGTAACTGCTGATCTCCAGTTGCGCGGCCTGGACCCGGGAGAAGTCCTCCTGGGTCATGGCCGTGCGCACCCGCTCGCACAGCCGCCCGTACGCGCCCGGATAGTCGCCGGCCCGCACGTCATCGCCCACGACACAGCAGACCGCCAGCAGACCGGCGAGCACGAGCAACACCCGACGAGCCGTCCGGGGCGGCGAGGCGGGCACCATTATCGGCTCGTACGTCATGACCTGGACGGTAGAGCCGCCCCGCAAGCACACGCGCTCTTCGACAGGGACAGGACCCCGCCCGCACATTTGTCGCTCCCGCATGAGCGCGCGCGTCGGCTGGACCTCGCGCGGGTTCGGCAAGCACGAAGCAAATGATTGATGTCGACCGAGGCGGACGACTCCGTGCGATGCTGTGGACATGACCGCCACCAGCGAAGCAACGAGATAGACCGTCGACACAGCGGCCGATTACATTTTTTCGAGATTCGATACGCAATCGACACGGCCGATCGTCGCGCAGAGCCCACCGGGCAATCCCGGAGCGATACTTAAGGCATATTTAATCGGCGCAACCGATCGGCGAAGGGGGTCGACTCGTACTCTTTCTTCTCGGAAGAAAGGTGCACCCTCGTTGACATATCTGCGACCCACCCCTCGACACCGCCACGCCCTGACCGCCCTGCTGGTGGTGGGCCTGGCATTCACCGGCGGATGCAAGGAGTCTCCGGGTACGCCCGGCGCGTCCGGCCCGTCCAGCGACAGCGGCATCGGCTCGCCCAGCCCGGCGACGCCGACGACCACCCCGGCGACCACGCCGAGCGCCTCGGGCACCTCGACCAGCCCGCCCGCTCCGGCCAAGCCGGGCACCTCGTCCACCACGAGCGCCGCTGCGCCGACCACGTCGGGTGGTTGGATCACCGTCGACGCCGCCGCGCAGGCCGCCGCGACGAAGGCGTTCTTCGCGCGCAAGCCGAAGCCGGTGACCGGCAACCCGGTGAAGGTTCCGGAGTTCAACGTCGGCTGCACGGTCAGCCACCACAACAGTGACGACCCGATCGTCCTGCCCAAGCTGGTCGGCGCCTCGCACAACCACACCTTCTGGGGCAACAGGTCGACCGACGCCAACTCGACGGCGGATTCACTGCGGTCGGCGAAGGCGACCACCTGCAACTCGCCCGACGACCAGTCCGCCTACTGGGTGCCGACGATGTACCAGAATGGCAAGGTCGTCGACCCCACCGAGGTGACCGTCTACTACGGCTCCCGCCTGAAGGATCCGAGCAAGACCCAGCCCTTCCCGTTCGGCCTGCGGATGATCACCGGCAACGCCAAGAACCAGGTGGACACCCCGGACAAGCAGGGCAACCATTTCTGGTGCGCCGGCATCGGCGGCGAGATCGGCCGCAGCGCCGACAAGACCTTCCCGGTCTGCGCCAAGACCGCGCACGTCGTCCGGCAGATCACCTTCCCGGACTGCTGGGACGGCAAGCACCTGGACAGCCCCGACCACAAGGCGCACATGGCCAACGGTGACCACACCGGAGCCTGCCCGAAGAGTCACCCGGTGCCCGTCCCGTCGGTGTCCTTCGTGATCTCGTACCCGTTGAGCGCGAACACGGACGGCATCACGCTCGCGTCCGGCACCTCGTTCTCGATGCACGCGGACTTCTTCAACGCCTGGAAGGACGAGGCGCTGGCCGCACGGGTCCGCAACTGTCTCGACCAGGGCGTGAAGTGCAACTCCGCCGGCAACTTCTGAGCTGACCTGACCCGCGCGGTCTCCGGTGGACGGTTCGGCGACCGAGCCGAGCCCGATGCCGGAGACTGTGCGTCGTCACCTACTTGCGCAGCAGACCCCGGAAGTCGGCTGCCGTCGGGAACGCCCGGTCCGGGGCGAACTCGCCGATGTAGACGACGGCCTCCTCGTCCTGACCGTAGGAGTAACCGTCCAGGGCGGGACCAAGCACGATGATGGTGCCGCCCCGTCGCCAGGCGGCGTACCGCCAGGAGTAGTGACCGATGGCGAGGTACCTGCCCTCGGTCCGGACGTCACACTCCGGCGGGCCGAGCCGTTCGGAGAACCGGTCGATCGCCGCGTCAAGGTACGCCTCGAACTCCACGCGTCCGGCGCCCCGCTCGCTCGACCAACCGGGCTGCGAACCCCAGAAGTCATCCGGCCACAACTCCCCGCCCACCACGTAGTAGTGGACGAAGGGCAGGTAGAGGCCGTAGTCGGTGTAGACGGCGTGACCGGCCGGGGTGACGAAACGCGCCTCATCGGTCGGCATCCCGTCGGTGGACCAACCGAGGCTCCGCATCGCCCGACTGGTGACGGCCGGATCGTGCCAGGGCAGGTCGGCCAACCCGATGAGCTGACCGACCAACTCCCCGCCAATGGGGCAGCTGGCGACGTGTTCCTCGATGTCCGTCTCGTCCTCGCCGTGCTCCGGCTGATGATCTTCCGACATGGCCGGGAATTCTTCCGACGCCAGCAGCGGCGCGCAAGCGCGGACATCCCCGGTCCAACCGAGGAATCGGCGGTGCAGCGCACCGGCCAGCGTCCAGTGCATGTCCTCGGTCGCCTGCACGAGGTAGCACCCGAGATAGAGGGCCAACGACACCGGAGCATCCGCGTACTCCGCGCGCAACTCGCGCTTACGGGTCGTGCAGGGCCAGGGCAGGCCGCAGCCACCGCAGCTCCAGATCGGCATGATCGGTCCGTGGGCGGTCACCGTACACCCCGGGTTAAGTTCCTACCCCTGGATCACGAGATAAGCCCGACCTTGACTGCGAGGTCACGGGCGTCGTCACGAGTGGAACGTGGGCCGTCGAGCAGGTCCACGGTGATCTGGCGGGCGTACCCGTTGAAGCGGATGGTCTCCGGTGCCGACTCGTACGCCTGGCGGAGGATCGACACAGCCGCTTCCTTGTCGTTCTTGCCGTGGTGCGCCCGCGCGACCTCGATGAGATGGCGTGCCCGGCGCGGCCTCGACGGGATCGCCGCGAGGTCATGACGGCGCGCCTGTCTCACCGCCTCACCGGACTTCTGCAACTCCACCGCCACGGTTACCGCATGAGCGCCCATGATGACCTTCGAGAACGATGTCTGCGGCTGATAGAACCCCGCTGGCAGGCGCTGCGCCACGCGATCCGCACGATCCCAGTACCGCCAGGCCCTACCTTCCTCACCAGCACGGGCGGCGGTGTAGGCAGCCTCGAAGTTCAGTGCACCCCACAGCGCCAACAGATTCGTGTTCCCGTCGGCCGTGCGTGGCTCCAGCGCCGACAGGAGGTCCAGCGTCACCGCCATCGCGGTGTCCCAGTCCCCGGCATCCCGGTGCACCTGGCACAGGAACCATCCCGCGCAGGCCACCGCCTCCGGGTCGCCGGACTCCTGCGCCGCCACCATCGCGCGGTCCGCAACCCGCCACAACAACTCGGCCGCGGGCTGATAGGCGAGGAACATCTGCGTCAGCCCGAACGTCTCCGCCAACAGGGCCTGAGCCCGCCGACGCTCGGCACCCTCGTACGCCAACGCGGCGCGCTGCACGTCGCGCAGCAGTCCCGGCAACAACCCGCCCAGCACCGTGCGGTGATCCGACGCCTGATGGCGCGCCCGCCATGCCATCGCGAGCCGCTCTCGCAGGCTCGTCAACGACCCCAGGGATGCCTCGTGGGAAATTGCGAAGCGGTTCACCGCGTCCCGGACTGACGCCAGCGCCGGATGTTCCGGTCCGTTGACCACAGCAGAGCGTGTGCTCAGCTCCCCGGCCAAGGCAGACACCTCAACCTTGAGAGCACGTGCGATGCGATCCAGCATGTGAATGCGCGGCGGCAGGATGCGATCGGTCTCCACTGCCTTGACCCACTCAGCACTGCGGCCGACCAGCCCGCCAAGCACCGCGCGGGTCTTGCCGGACCGCTCGCGGTAGGCCTTCAGCCGCTGCCCGAAGGTCAGTTCCGGCAGGGAATCCATCCCGAACCTCCTCGTAGCGCGGACGTACCGTCGACACCCGGCCGCCGTGCCCACCCAACGCTACCGGCTTATACACCGCCTCATAACCCTCACACGCCGCGCACCGCCTCCCGCGCCGGCATCACAACCCTGGCCCCTCGCGTTCTCCGCGCAGTCGCGGCAGGAACTAACCTCAATCGTCTATCGCCTGCGGGCGGACGGACTCACCGGCACAGGGACGGGCAGATGACCGACGACCATGACGCCGCCGCAGCGATGCGCTTCATCTTCGAAGCCGGCGTTCTCAAACGCGCCGCGCGCACCGGCTGGTGGTTCGCAGGCGTCAAGCAACCCGAGTCCATCGCCGAACACTCGTTCCGGACCGCGCTCATCGGAATGATGCTCGCCGCCATGGAGAGCGCTGACCCAGGCCGCGTGTCGATGCTCTGCACCCTGCACGACACTCAGGAAACCCGAATCACCGACATTCCCCACATCGCCAAGCGCTACCTCACCGCCGTACCCAACACCGCCGTCACCGCCGACCAGGTTGCCGCCTGCCCACCGGCCGTCGCCGACGTCATCACCGCCGCAGTCGCCGAATACGAAGCCGGCGAGACACGTGAAGCCATCGTCGCCCGCGACGCCGACAAGTTGGAATGCCTCGTGCAAGCCGTCGAGTACCGCCACCAGGGCATCGACAACGTGCAGCGCTGGATCGACAGCTCACGAGCGGCGCTCAAGACCGCCAGCGCCCTTCGCCTCGCCGAAGCCGCTCTCGCCGGACAACCACTCGCCTGGCTCACACCCCCGCCACAGTCGGCGGACCAGCCGACACCGGCCGTCCGCACCAGGCTCTGAACGGCGACCTCTGACACGATCCGGGATGCTTCCGACGCCGCATCAACCACGCGGAGACCGCCGCCGCGGGCCCGACCCGGCACGACGGCGATGGCCGATCACCTAGAGTGACCGGCCCCCGTACGCGTCGATCATGGAGTTGTGGTGGGGACGAACCAGACGTCGTCCCCCACGTCGGGCACCACAACCCCATGATCGACGAGGTCGGGCCGCACGGCGGCCCCGGCTGTCGGGCTAGAGCTTCGCGGCGCCCGCCTCGGTGGCGTCCTGCACCGCCGAGGTACGCCGGACCTCGGCCCGCTGGTCGCCCGCCTCTTCGCGGTCCGGGGCGGTCATCCGGGCCGCCCGGTTGGCGGTCTGCGCGGCCTGGTCGCCCGTCACGCCGCCCCGGATCCGGTTGTTCGCCGCCACCTGGGCGGCCGGGTCGTTGCCCGTCACGGTCAACTGACCGTTGATGATGTTGTCGTCGACGGTGACGCCACCGGTGGTGTTGGTGACGCTGACGTCCGCGCCCCAGTAGCCGCCGGAGGCGCAACTGTCGAGGGTGCCGTTCGGGCCGAGCTGGACGCCGCCGAGGTTACCGGCGAAGGTGGCCCGGCCCCGGACGGCGCTGCCGCACACGACACTGCCGGTGGCGCTGTTGAGCACCGACAGGGTGCCGTCGACGAACGAGTCGTGCACGTCGGTGTAGTACGTGCCGGTGCTGCTGAGGTTGCGCGTCACCTGCGTGCCCCCGTCGAGCCGTACCTCACCGGCGCCGACGGTGACGTTCCCGCTGATCGTGGACGCCTCGGCGAACAGGAAGCTGTCGATGGTCGCCGAGCCCTTCGGCCGGACGGTCAACGCGCCCGTGGAGGCGTCGGACAGGTATACGCCGTACCCTCCGGCGGCCAGCACGACCTGGCCGTCCACGGTCGTCTCGGTGGCGTCGAGGTAGCCGTCGGCGGCGACCCGTACCTCGCCGCTGACCCGGCCGCCGGTGACCACCAGGTTGGCGCCGGCGGCGACGGTGACGTTGCCGGTGATGGTGGTGCCGGTCAACGCGCAGGACTCACCGGCCGGCACGAGCAGGTCGTTGGGCACGGTCACCGCACCGCCGGTGCCGATGCAGTGGGTGACCAGGTCGGCGTGGGCGGTGGGCGCCACGGCCAGCACCGAGGCGGCGATGACGGCGCTCACGGTGGCCAGCTTGGCGGCGGTACGTCCGGGCATCGTGGTTCTCCCTCTCGATGGGATGCGGGGGCTCATGCGCCGACGTCCGATCGGGCCGCGGCCCGGACGATGGCGCCCTGCTGGCGCTTGGTCAGCGTGCCGGCGGTCACCAGCGCGGTGGTGACCGCCTCGACGTGCCGGACGAAGTCGGCGTGACCGGGATAGTCGGCGTCCTCGTCGATCAGGTCGTTGATGGTGCAGCCGTTCCCGGTGTCGACGTTGGCCACGCCGGTGTCGACGCCGCCGACGATCACCGTGTCCCGCGTGTCGGAGGCGGGGCAGGCGTCGGTGCCGTCGGCCACGACGGTGAACGTGGCCGACTGCTCGGCGGCGGTGTTGCCGGCGGTGTCCGTCGCCCGGTAGCGCAGGGTGTGCGCCCCGACGGTACGGACGACGACCGGGGTGGCGTACGCGGTCCACGCGCCGGTGTCGAGGGCGTACTCGATCTTCGCGACGCCCGAGTCGGCGTCGGTGGCCGTGACGGTCACGGTCGCGCCGCCGACGTACGCGCCGTCGTCGTTCCGGTCACCGGCCACCGTGGCCGTCACGGTGGGTGGGGTGGTGTCCTCGGCCGGCGGCGCGACGACGGTGAAGTGGGCCATCTGCTCGGCCGAGGTGTTGCCCGCGACGTCGGTGGCCCGGTAGTGCAGCATGTGCATCCCGGTGGCGGTCACCACGACCGGGCTCGTGTACGCGGTGAACGCGGCCCCGTCGAGGGCGTACTCGATGGTGGCGACCCCCGACCCGGCGTCGGTGGCGGTCAGCGTGGCGGTGACCGTACCCACGTAGTTGCCGTCGCCGTCGCGGTCGCCGGCCAGCGCGGCCGTGACCACCGGCGCGGTGGTGTCCTCCTCGGTCGGTTCGACGACCCGGAACGACACCGAGCCGACCGCGCTGGTGTTGCCGGCCTGGTCGGTGGCGCGGAACTGCACCGAGTGGTCGCCGACCGCGCTGACCTGCACCGGCTGGCTGTACGGCTGGAAGCTGGTGTCGTCGACCTGGTACTCGACGGTGTCCACGCCGGAGTCGGCGTCGGTGGCCGTGACGGTCACCGTCGCCGCGCCGACGTAGTTGCCGTCGCCGTCGCGGTCACCGGACACGGCGGCGGTGACGGTCGGTGCCGTGGTGTCGCCGCCTCCCCCGCCGTCGGTGACCACCAGCTCGCCGACCATCTGGCTGTGGCCGGGAATGGCGCAGAAGTAGCGGTACCGGCCCGGGGTCAACGTGACGGTCGCCTCGTGGCGGCCGTTGGTGGCGTCGAACGGACTGGCCAGGATGTTGATGGTGACGTCGTGGTTGTAACCCTCGGTGGACGTGTCGAAGGTCAGCGTGTGCGGCATCCCGGTGGTGTTGCCGGTGGCCGCGCTGTTCTCCCAGACGATCGTCGTCGCGCCGGCCACCGCGGTGGTGGGTACGGACTTGTAGCGGGTGGTGTTGTCGTCGGCGGTCCAGGTCAGCACCTGGTCCGCGACGGCACGCGGTGCGGCGGAGGCCGGTGGCGCGGCCAATGGCGCGACCGTGAGCAGGACCGCCGCCAACGCGGCCGTGAGTCGTCGGATCATCGTCTCTCCTAGAGCTCGCGCACGCGGATGTTGCGGAACTCGGTCAGGTCGTTGTCACCGTGGTTCTGCAGGCCGATGAAGCCGCGCAGGAACTGCCGCAGGTCGGTCGGCGGGTCGCCGGCCCGGGAGGACTGCTTGCCCGGCGTGTTGTCGAACTCGTTGATCACCACGCCGTTGCGGATCATCGTGTAGTGCTGCCCGACCACCCGGATCTCGTAGTCGTTCCACTGGTTCTTCGGAGTGACGCCGGCCTGGGCGAGCGGCACCGGGTCGAAGTTGTAGACCGAGCCGGTCTTCTGCGGCTCGCCGCTCTCGCCGTCGTAGATCTGGATCTCGTGTCCGCAGTAGATCGCCATCCAGGCGGTCGAGGTTCGGGCCGACCCGATGGTGCCGCAGCTGCCCGCTGGCCGCTGCTCCAGCGGCACCCGCAGGTCCGGGAAGCGGATGAAGACACCGGTGTTGGCCCGGTTGGTGCCCGGCGCGATGTCCTTGAACTGCACCTTCAGCGAGAAGTCGCCCAACTCCCTGGTGTGCCAGAGCATGCCGAGACCACCGCTGGAGCGCAGCGCCCCGTCGGGCTGGATGCTGAACGAGCCCGTCGGCGCCTGTTCCCAGCCGCGCAGCGACTCGGCGGTGCCGTCGTAGAGCGGCTCGTACCCGGTGCGACCGTCCCGGCCGATGTCGGACGCGGCGGCCAGGCGGGTGAGCGTGCCCGCCTCACGGGCGTTGAGCAGGCCGTCGTCCTGCAACCCACGGGTCACCGCGGTGACGTGCCGGACGAAGGCGTTGTGGTCGGGCCAGGTGCTCTCGTCGTCGATCAGGTCGTTGATCGTGCAGCCCTGCCCGACCGTCCGACTGGGCACACCGGTGTCGGTGTCGCCGAGCCACACCGTCGCCCGGGCGTCCGGCACGGCGCACCCGACCGTCACGGTGGTCCGTACGGTGGCCGTCTCGCCGTCGGCGTACGTGACGGTGAGCTTCGCGGTGTAGGTGCCCACCTTGGCGTACGTGTGTCGGGGGTCCGCCTCGGTCGACGTGGCACCGTCGCCGAACTCCCACCGGTGGCTCACGCCGCCGGACTTCGAGCCGGTGAAGGCGATCGTCAGCGGCTTGTTCTGCACGGCCACCGAGGTCGCCGCGGGCACCGGGGTGGGAGCGCCACCGGTGTAGGTGACCCGGATCAGCTTCTGGTTGGGGTTGAGGCTGAAGAAGCCGCCTCCGTAGTCGAGCAGGTAGAGCGCGCCGTCCGGGCCGAACTTGGCGTCCATCCAGCTCTGCAACCGGTTGTCACCGTTGCCGCTGGGGATGATGGCCCGCAGCGACTCGGCGTACACCGGCGGGGCGGCCTGCGGCACGCCGGCCTCGTCGACGGTGACCGCGACCCGGTTGACCGGGTTCGACTGGTCGCCGATGAGCCACTTGCCGTCCCAGTGCTCCGGCCACGCGACGCCGCTGTCGGTGTCGACGAGGCTGCGGTGGTAGGTGGGGCCGGACATGATGGCCTGCCCGCCGCCGCGCAGGTACGGCTGCGTGTAGGTGGCGTCGGCCGCGACGTAGGTCGGCAGGCCGCTGCCGTCGGTCCGCTTCGGGAAGACCGGGCCGCCGCCGTCCGGCGAGTACCAGATCATGTTGTCCCGGGCGGCGGGGATGTCCACCAGGCCGGTGTTGCGCGGCGAGGTGTTCTTCAGGTTGTCGCAGTCGTACCAGCCGGTGAGCACGCTGGCGTCGGTGTTGCTGCGGTCCCGGTACGGCTGCCGGTTACCCATGCAGTACGGCCAGCCCTGGTTGCCGGCCGAGGTGATGATGGTGGCCGTCTCGTACTTGGCCGGGCCGAGGGTGGGGCTGGGCGACGAGGCGTCCGGGCCGACCCAGCCGGCGGTCAGCCACTGGTGCACCGGGTCGATCTGGAGTCGGGCGATGTTGCGCACGCCCATCACGTAGATCTCCGGCCGGGTCTTCTCGGTGCCCGGCGGGAAGAGGTTCCCCTCGGGAATGGTGTACGTGCCGTCCGCCTCCGGGTGGATCCGGATGATCTTTCCGGCGAGGTCATTGGTGTTACCCGACGTACGGCGGGCGTCCTGGAACGAGATGCCCTGGTACTCCTCGGTCCAGTTGTTGCCGGAGTAACCCTGCGACCCCTCGGAGGAGTTGTTGTCGCCCGAGCCGACGTAGAGGTTGCCCTTGGCGTCGAAGGCCATGCCGCCACCGGCGTGGCAGCAGCTGTGGATCTGCACCGGGAACTGCAACAGGTCCTTGCGGGTGCCCTGGTCGATGGTCTGGGTCGCCCGGTCGTAGGTGAAGCGGGAGATGGTCCGCTGCCCGACCCGCTTGACCCGGTCGATCGACTCGTGCGGCATCCAGTAGACGTAGAGCCAGCCGTTCTCGGCGAACTTCGGGTCCGGCACGATGCCGAGCAGACCCTCCTCGTTCTTCACCAACTCCGAGCCGCTGCCCCGGTTGCCCATCACCCGCAGGGTGGTGAGCAGTTTGACCTGCTTGCTGCGCGGGTCGAAGGAGTGGATGGTGCCGCAGCCCAGGCCGACGTTCGGATCGTTCCAGTCGGCGATCGGGCCGCTCGGGCAGGCCGCCTTGCCGACGTAGAAGACGGTGCCGTCGGGAGCGATGGTCAGCCCGTGCGGCTCGCCGATCTGGTCGAGCTGCCCGGTCTGGTTGGCGGCGGTGAGCCGCTCGATCTTGTAGTTCGCGGCGATGGTCGCCTGACAGTCACCGCGTACCCGGCCGGTGGTCCAGTTCAGCGCCCCGGTCAGGTGGGCGCGGAACGCCTCCTCGCCGTAGCTGCCCTCGGTGTGGCCCATGCCGGTGTAGAACGACCGGCCGCCGTCGTAGTCCCGGCACCAGGACACCGGGTGGAACGGCCCGTTGGCACCCGGGCCCGGGTCGTAGTGCCGCTCCTCGACCTGGGCGAGGGTGTGCACCGTGCCGATCGGGTTCGTCTCCCAGTTGTCCCAGCGGTCCGACCGGGTGAGGGTCAGCGGCAGCGACGCGGTTGCCGGGTGGTTGCGGTCCAGGATGTCGACCACCGCCCGGTTCACCGGGGTCGGCGGCGGCGCGGTGGCCGTGCCGGTGAACAGGCGCAGGTCGGCGAGTTGGATCAGCGGCTCCCCGCTGTTGGCGGTGATGTTCAGCCGATAGCGGCTGAACTCCTGCGGCGTGGCGATGTCGAACCGCCGGGTCTGGAACCGCTCGGCGAAGGTCTGGTTGGTGCGGGTGTCCAGGTCGGACCAGTTCTGGCCGTCCGTGGAGCCCTGCAGGGTCCAGTCCTTCGGGTCCCGCCCGACGAAGTCGTTGGCCGAGGTCAGCGCGTACCCGGTGATCCGCTTCGGCGCGGCCAGTTCGTAGCTCACCCAGGCCGTGGGGGTGCGGACCAGCCACTTGGTGTTGGCGTCGCCGTCGGTCAGCTTCTCCTTGGTCTCGCTGGGCGGGTTCTCGCCGCTGGCGGTCACCCGGGCCACCGGTTCGGCCACCGGGATCGCGCCGGCCGGGCGGGCGCCGATCAGGCCGGTGAACCAGGTCGAGTCGACCTGCGCGCGGGCGGCGTCGGCGATGCCGACGAAACCGCCGCCGGCCTTCAGGTAGGCCTGGAGCGCCGACTCCTGGTCGCGGTTCAGCGCGGCGCCCGTCGCGGAGAGGAACACCACGCTCCGGTACGCGGACAGCTTCGTCGGAGTGAAGACAGCCGGGTCGGTGGTAGCCATGACATCGATGTCATGACTGGCCGCAAGTTGTCGGATGGTGTCCACCGCGCGCGCCACCGGGTCCTGCTGCTGGGCGACCGGTCCGTGGAACACGAGCACGGCCGTGCCGCTCTGCTGGGTCTGCGCCGGTGCCGCGGTCACCGCTCGCGGCGCGGCGGCCGCCGCCGATGCCGTCGCCGGGATCAGCGTGGCGAAGGCCGCCATCGCGGCGAGGGCTCGTCGTACGTCTCTTCTCATCCCCGTCCCCACCTTTCGGTCAGCTTCCGTGCGTGTGGGTGTGGCCCTGGAACCGGTGGATCGCCTCCTCGGCGCCGGGGGGCATGCTGCCGTCGGCGTTGCGCACCAGGAAGATCCCGGCCATGCCGCCGTCGGAGTGGTTCTGCACGTGGCAGTGGTACATCCACGCGCCGGGCCCGACGCCCTCCCCGGCCAGCACCTGGAACCCGAACGAGCTGCCCGGGTTGAGGTCCTTGTTGTCGACGACCAGGCTCGGGTCGGCCGGCCCTTCGAGCATCCCGGTGCGGTTGTCCGCCCAGCGGTGGGCGTGCAGGTGGAAGGTGTGGAACAGGTTGCCGTGCCCGATGGCGAGCCACTCCACCCGCTGGCCGAGGTTCGCCTCGAAGATGGGCGTGTTCGGGGCCATCCGGTTGTTGATCGTCATGTCGTGGAACACGACCGTGAACTGCTTCTCCGGCAGGATGTCGCCCCGGCGACGGACGATCAGCGCGCCGTAGAGTCCCTTCGCGACGCCGGCGGTGCCGTGGTCGGTGCCCATGGCGTGGTCGTGGTAGTGCCAGTAGCCGGCGCTGCCCGGCATGTAGCGGCGACCCGACGCGGCGACCATCTCGTGCGAGCGCCACACGTACGTCCGGGTCTCGCCGGGATCGTTGAAGGAGTCGTTGAACGGACTGCCGTCCGAGTCGGTGCTGTAGTCCACCCCGTGCGGGTGGATCGACAGCCGTTGGTCGGTGGTGTTGACCAGGGTGATCTCCAGGGTGTCACCCTCGTAGATCTCCAGCACCGGCCCGGGCACGGTGGCCTGGCCGGGTGCGAGGCCGTAGCCGTACAGTCCGCCGGGCAACTGCTCGGCGTAGATGGTGACCTTCCTGGTCACCCCGGCGGCGGCCTGTGCGGGGCTGCCGCCGAACGCGCTCCCGAGCGTGGGGGCGGACGCGCCCAACGCTGAAGCGGCGAGCGCACCGGTGGCGATCAGTGATCGGCGGGACAGGTGGCGGTGGGAGCCAACGGCGTGATCGTCCATGGGTCTCCGTTCCCGACCGGGCGGGAACGCGACGAGGGCAGGGTGCGGCGACCGCCGAGCACGGGGGCGGCAGCACGACCGAGGTGAGGCTCGTCGCGAACTTTGCCCGGAAGACTCACAACTTTCGATGGATGGACCCAACTTATGTAATCCATCGACGAAAGTACAGGGTCTGATTGCAGGAAGATTACCGCTACATCACGACGGCCGTCGATCGGCCGGAACCGGTGGTGTCAGAGACCGTGCCGGTCGTCGGCCGGCAGGCTGGGGGTTTCCAGCGGCGCGGGCGACTGCTCGGGCTGATCGAGCCGCGCGTGGGTCGGGTCGAGGACCCGGGAGAGGAACGCGCGGGTCCGTTCGTGCTTCGGCGCGCCCAGCACCTCCTGCGGCGGCCCCTGCTCGACGACGACGCCACCGTCCATGAACACGACGCGGTCGGCGACGTCCCGGGCGAAGGCCATCTCGTGGGTGACCACCATCATCGTCATGCCGTCCTCGGCCAGCCCGCGCATGACGGTGAGCACGTCACCGACCAACTCCGGGTCGAGGGCCGAGGTCGGCTCGTCGAAGAGCATCAGCTTCGGGTCCATCGAGAGCGACCGGGCGATCGCCACCCGCTGCTGCTGGCCGCCGGAGAGCTGCGCGGGGAACGCGTCGGCCTTGTCGGTGAGGCCGACCCGCTCCAGGTTGGCCCGCGCGACCCGCTCGGCCTCGGCGCGGGAGCGCCGCAGCACCTTGCGCTGCGCGACGGTGAGGTTGCGGAGCACGGTCAGGTGCGGGAACAGGTTGAACGACTGGAACACCATGCCGATGCCCCGCCGGACGGCGTCGATCTCGACGTCCGGGTCGGTCATCTCGACGCCGTTCACCCAGATCGAGCCGGCGGTCGGCTCCTCCAACAGGTCGACACAGCGCAGCAGGGTCGACTTGCCGGACCCGGACGGCCCGATCACGCAGACGACCTCGCCCTGGCCGACCTCGAAGTCGATGCCCTTGAGCACCTCGATCGGCCCGAACGACTTGTGCAGGTCGCGGATCTGTACGGCGGGACGGGAAGCGCTGGTCGTCATGCGGGTCACCGGGCCTTGGCGTAGCGGAGTTCGAGGCGGCGTACCACCTGGGACAGCGGCAGGGTGATGACCAGGTAGGCGAGACCGGCCACCAGCAACGGGGTGGCGTTCACCCGGTCGTTGAGCATGTCCCGGCCGAACTTGGTGACCTCGATGGTCTGTGCCGTCACACCCAGCACGTACGCCAGCGACGAGTCCTTGGTGAGCAGGATGAGCTCGTTCGTCAGCGGCGGGATGACGATCCGGAACGCCTGCGGGATGACGATCGTGCGCATGGCCGTGAAGTGCGACATGCCGAGGGTACGGGCGGCCTCCATCTGCCCCTTCGGCACCGCCTGGATGCCGGCGCGGATGGTCTCGGCCATGTACGCCGCGGCGGTCAACCCGAGACCGATGGCGATCGAGCCGAACACGCCGCCGGGGATCTCCCGCTCCGGAAAGGCGATGGGGATGCCGTACCCGACGAGGAAGAGCACCAGCAGCGCCGGCAGCCCGCGGAACAGCTCGATGTACGCCGTCGCCAACCAGCGGTACGGCGCCACCCGGGACAGCCGCATGAGCGCGAGGACGGTGCCGAAGACGAGGCCGAAGGCGAACGCGCCCAACGTGTAGAGGATCGTGTTGCGCAGCGCCACGGTGATGATCGTCGGGAACATCGACTCGATGATGTCGACGCGGAAGAACGCGTCGGCCAGTCGACCCCAGTCTGCGGCGAGGAGCACCGCGGCGATGATCGCGACGAAGACCAGGTACTGGATACCGAGGGACAGTCGTTCCCGCTGGCGGCGGCGCAGCTTCACGTTGGCTCGTTGCCTTCCCGGATTGTGCCGACGGGGTAGGGCGCGCGGTCCGCGTGCCCTACCCCTTGAGGAGCGTCGATCAGGCGTTCGGCTTCTTGCCGATCCACTTTTCGTAGATCGTGTCGTACGAGCCGTCCTGCTTGGCCTTGGCCAACGTCTCGTTGATCTTCTTGAGGAGCTCCGGGTTGCCGTCCTTCTTCACCGAGAACCCGTACTGCTCGCCCGTGTCGAACTCGGCGGTCACCGCGAACCCACCCGGGTTCTTGCGCAGGTACTCGGACCACACCGGCAGGTCGTTGACGGCCGCCTCGACCTGACCGTTCGCGACGGCCTGCTGCAGGGCGGCGAGATCCTCGAACTCGACGAGCTGGAGGCCCTTCTCCTTCTCGAACTTGCGGGCGTAGTCACGACCGGTGGTGGCCGCCTGCACGCCGAGCTTCTTGCCCCGCAGGTCGTCGAGCGACTTGTACGGCTTCCCGGTCTTGACCAGCAGCGCCTGCGTGGCGTCGAAGTACGGGTCGGAGAAGTCCATCACCTTCTGCCGCTCGGCGGTGATGGTCATGCCGGCGGCGGCCGCGTCGCACTTGCCGGTGTTCAGGTCCTGGCCGGACTTGATGCCCTCGAAGGGGGTATCGATGATCGTCTGCTCGACGCCCAGCTCCTTGGCCACGAGGTCCATCACGTCGACGTCGAACCCGGTGACCTTGCCGCTGGCGTCCTTGGACTGGAACGGCGCGTACGGCAGGTGGGTGCAGACGGTCAGCTTGCCGCCCTCGACCAGCTTGACTCCGCTGGCCTGGACCTCGCTGTCGTCCTTCTTGGCACACCCTGCGGTCACCGCCAGAGCGGCGATCGCCACGACGAGGCCGGCCTGACGGACTGCGCTACGGACCCTCACGAGTGTGTCCCTCCGGTTCGACTCCCCCTTGTGAGGGGCAGTCAGATTGGTACGAAGTCGGTGTGACAGGGGACGGTACCTGACGCGAGGAACGGTAACTCAGGTCACGCGGTGTAGCCGCGGTGCTGCGGCGACCGTCACAGTCAGTGAACGGGACAGGCGGCCCGGAATGGGACGACGATCCGGCCAAGAAACACCCGTCTGCCCTGGCGGGCCGCGCGTCAGCGGCTGCCGGTCCGCCCCGACGGCCGGCATTTGAGTATCCGCAGCACCCCGAAGGAGTAGGCCAGCGCCCCGAGCGCCGCTGCGCCACCCCGGAAGCTGATGGACGATCAGTGGTACCGCCGTCACCGCAGGGCAGATCAACCCGGATCGGAGGGCAGGACCTGACGATGGACGCCTACCCCACGACACCTCAGATGGCCTTCGCGCAGTTCGTCCGCCAGGCCGTCGACGACGCCCGCGATGAGCATGGCTGGACCGTCGGCGACATCGCGCACCACACCGGGGTGAGCCGCTCGACGCTGTTTCGCTGGCTCGCCGGAGACTGGCAGCGCTACCCGGAGCTGGCCAAGGTCCGGAGTCTCTGCGCCACCCTCGGCCTCTCCATTGCCGCCGCGATCCGGCCGCTCGCGATGCCGAACGCGGCCGTGACGTCACGGGTGCTGGCAGAGGTCGAGGCGGACATGGGCACCATCCGCCGACGGTTGCTCGACGACACCGTGTCGGCCGCGGACAAGCGGCAGATCCGTGACCTCCTCCGTCGCCTCGCCGGCCGGGACCTGCCGGTCGGGGCGGCGTCAGCGGCCGGTGCCGGGATCACCCATCGGCCCCGTCGCGGGTGGGACCATCGCGCCGGTGAGCCGAGCGCGCGGACGCCGTAGGGGCCCGCCGACGTCAGGTGGCAGCGCGTCCCTGCCGGCGAGAGCCGCCGTCGGAGCGTCGGGACCCGATTCGGGGTGCCCGCACCACCGGCGAACTGCTGGGACCGGGGCGATAGTCGCGCGCCGCGGCGGCCACCATGTCGTCGGGGTCCTTCTCGAGCGCCTGCCGCACGTGCGACGGGGTGAGCTCGGACGTGGCCATGGCCAGGCGTACCTGCACGGCACGATCGTCGACCAGACCGGCCAGATCCTCCTCAGCCAGCTCCAACGCGCGGACCAGGGCCGCCCGCACGTCCACCGCCGGGTCCCTGGCCAGGGCGCTGCGCTGCGCGGCGGTGGTCCGCGGGTTGCGGGCGAGCCCCTTGCGGACGCGGACGGTGCGGTCGGCCAACAGGGCGACGACGACCTCGGGGTCGTGGGTGTGGGTGGCGAGCCGTTCGCGTACCTCGGGTGAGGCGTCCTCGACCAGCTGGGCGGCGAGGTCGGGCTCCAACTCGCGGCTCTCGGCGAGCAGGCCCCGAAGCTCCTTGTCGGGCGCGGCGACCATCGCCCGGCGGACCGACTCGTCGCAGGCCGGGTTGCCGGCGACGGCCCACCGGACCCACCGGTCGGCGTCCTTGACGAGACGCAGGAGGTTGCCGACCGACGTGGCGGCGTTGCGCGCCACCGCCTCCCGGACCTGACGATCGTGGTCGCGGGTCAACGTCCGCAGGGCCTGCGCGGGCGCGTCCGGCCGCGCCGCGACCGCCTTGCGCACCGTGACCGACGCATCCGACGCCAGGTCGATGAGGGTCATCTGCGACGTCGCGGGGTCCTGCGCGAGGGCGAGTCGCGCGTCCGACCCGCCGTCGGTCCGACGGTCGGCCGTGGTGTTCGACCCGCTGTGCCGGTCGGTCCCGCCGACGTGCTGCTGCTTGCCCATGGGCGCAATCATGGCACGGGTCGACCGGGGCGCCGCGCGGCGAGCCTGGACGCCGTCCCTGGTCCGCCGGCCTCAGTGCTGACGCGGGGCCACCAGCCCGGACTCGTACGCGACGACGACGAGTTGGGCGCGGTCGCGGACGCGTAACTTGGCCATGGCCCGGTTGACGTGGGTCTTGGCGGTCGACGGGCTGATCACCATGCGCGCCGCGACCTCGTCGTTGGACAGCCCCTGGGCGACCAGGGCCACGGCCTCGCGTTCGCGGCTGGTCAACTCGTCGAGGCCCGTCGGGGCGCGGAGGTGACGCGGCTCGGCGACGTACCGGTCGATGAGGCGACGGGTGATCGACGGCGCGAGCAGCGCGTCACCCCGGGCGGCGACGCGTACGGCGTGCAGGAAGTCCTCCGGCTCGATGTCCTTGACGAGGAAACCGGCGGCACCGGCGCGCAGGGCGTGAAAGACGTGTTCGTCGAGGCCGTAGTTGGTCAGGATGACGACGTGCACTCCGGCCAGCGCCGGGTCGGCGGCGATGAGCCGGGTCGCCTCGATGCCGTCCAGCACCGGCATCTGGATGTCGATCAGTGCGATGTCGGGCAGGTGCCGCCGGGCGAGGGCCACCCCCTCCCGCCCGTCGGCGGCCTCGGCCACCACCTCGATGTCGTCCTCGAGGTCGAGGAGCGCGCGGAAGCCGCTGCGCAGCAACGCCTGATCGTCGACCAACAGGACGCGGATCACGCGGACGGTCCGACGGGGAGCTCGGCGTGGACGGTGAAGCCGCCCTCGTCGCGGGGCGCGGCGTGCAGGTGTCCACCCAGGGCGGTGACCCGCTCACGCATGCCCAGCAGTCCGACCCCGGGCGGCGGGGCGGCGGCCGGCGTGGCGGCCCCGTCGTCGTCGACCCGGATCGCGAGAGCGTCCGGCCGGTAGTCGACGTGGACCGACGCGGTGGCCGCGGCGGCGTGCCGGGCGACGTTGGTGAGGGACTCCTGGACGATGCGGTAGGCGGTCCGGTCCACGGCCACCGGCACGGCCTGTCGCCGACCCCGCACCGTCAACGTCGCGTCCAGCCCGGCCATCCGGGCGCGCTGCACCAGCTCCGGCAGGTGGTCGAGACCCCGCGGCGGGTTCCTGCTGTCATCACGTAGCGCCTCCAGGGTCGCGCGCAACTCGCGGCTGGCCTCCCGGCCGGCCTCCCGGATCGCCAGCAACGTCTCCGGCACCGCCTCGCCACGCCGCTGGGCCACGTGGACGGCCACCTCGGCCTGCACCTTGATGATCGAGATCTGGTGGGTCAGCGAGTCGTGCAGCTCCCGCGCGATGTGCAGCCGCTCCTCGTCGGCCCGTCGGCGCGCGGTCTCCTCCCGGGTGCGCTCGGCCTCGTCGGCCCGCCGCTCGGCCTGCCGCAACGCCTCCCCCGCCGCGCCGGCCGCGATCAGCCACGCCACCTCCAGAGCGCCCCGGGCCCGGGCGAGCGCGTCGCCCAGCGACAGGTCCTGCGGTGGGGCGAGCGCGGTGAGTGGCAGCACGACGAGCATCAGCATCGCGGCGACGACCGTGACGACCCGGTGGCCCGCCCGCACACCGGTGTACACCGCGAACAGGAAGGCGACGGCCGGCACGTCGAAGCCGACCGCCTGGTAGCCCACCGCGCACAGCCCGGTGACGGCCAGGACGGCGATCGGCGCGCGGCGCCGCGCCGCCAACGCCAGACCACCGGCGGCCAGCAGCGCATAGCCCAGCGGGCCGAGATCGATCGTGGCGGGGTCCACGGACCAACCGGCGACCAGCAGCACCACCGCCACCCCGACGGCGATCACCCAGTCCCGGACAACGGCACGTCCTGTGCTCATGCGCGCACCCTAGCCCGGGGCGCACACCGGGCGACTCCTGCGCGCGGACGACCGGCGACTACCGCGTCCGCGGTAGTCGCCCGGCGCGCGCGTCGTACGCGGCAGCCGCCTGCGCCCGGCGCGGCAGGGCGAAGAGCCTCCTGCTGCCGGACGACCGGCGGCCGGCGCGGCGACACGATCGAACGACACACCAGACGTACGAGAAGGAGAAACACATGTCGGTGTTCACCGCTGCCACGTCCGCCCTGCTCGAGGGGTTCGCCGCCCCGGAACAGCCGTTGGCGGCCACCGTCACCACCATGAGCGCCGGTCGGCTCGGGGCGAGCGTGGGCGGCCTGCTGGGCCTGACGGGGGTGATCGTCGGCGCGCTGGCCCTGACCCGGCCCACCAGTCGCGTCGGCACCGGCCGAGGGCCGCTCGGCGCGACCGTGGCCCTGGCCGCCGGGCTGATCGGCGTCGCCCTCGGCGCGCTGGTGGTGGCCGCCTCCGACAGCGGGATCGGCACCGGCAACGGTCGGGGCGGGGCGTACGTGGCCCTGGTGGTGGGGTCCGCCGCGCTGGTCCTCGGTGGTCTGGCGCTGCGCCGCGTCCGCGCCTGAAACGGTGTCGCCTCTCCTGCTCCACGGGGGTGCAGGAGAGGCGACGGGCAGCGGCCGTCAGGCGCGCCGCGCGCCCCTGCGGAAGCCCACGATCACGACCGCGCCCACCACCAGGTGCATCAGGACGAGGGCGACCCGAGTGCCGACCGAGGCGCCGACCAGGGATGCCGGTACGAGTGACAGCACGAGGACGGCGAGAGCGATCCCCGTCCAGATCGTCGTGGCGCGCGCCGTGAAGCGCTCGAGCGCCGCGAGCAGGCCCCAGCCGAGCAGCGCCGCGATAGCGGCGTTCAGGACGACGGCGAGCACCGTGACCTCCCGCGGGCCGGCGCCCTGGTCGACGGTGAGCTGCGCGTCGGCGAGGGTCGCGACCGACCACACGGCCACGGCGGCGAGCACCGCGACCACGACGGCGATGGCGCGGTCGCGCGGTCGCGCGGTGCCGTCGACGGTACGGGGAACAGAGGCTTGCGCAGACATCAGAGGTGACTCCTCAGTGGAGGGGACGCGTTGTCGAGATCGAACCGTATCAGAAGGTTCCGTTCTTTACTATCTTGTCTTTAACTTGTTTGCCGTCGGCGATGCTCCGCTGCGAGATAGTTCGAATCACGAACCAGTTGCTAGGCTGCTGCCATGACCACCGGAACCTCCGGGCCCGATGCCGCGACACCAGACCTGATGTTCCTGATGTCCTGGGCCACCCACGCGCTGGCTCAGGAGCACGCCGCCGCCCTCTCCGGCCTGAGCATCTCGACGCGTGCCTACTGCGTGCTCGATCGCGGTCTCACCGGCGAGTTCACCCAGAGCCAGCTCGGCGAGATGTGCGGCATCGACAAGACGACCATGGTCGTCACCCTCGACGAGCTGGAACGTGCCGGCCTGGTCGGGCGTCGCACCTCGACGACCGACCGACGCGCCCGCATCGTCACCGTCACGCAGGACGGCGAGCGGCTGGTCGCCGAGGCGCGGCAGATCGTCGCGAAGCTACAGGGCGACATCCTCGCCACGGTCCCGTCGCGCGACCGCGCGATCTTCCTGGACGTGCTCGGTCGGCTGGTGAACGGCCGACTGGCGACCTTCGTGCAGACCGACCGTCCCGCCCGCAGGCGATCCTCCCGAGCAGCCTGACCTCGAACGGGGAGCATGCCCAGGTGAGTTCGGACCAGCTCCTCGTCACGCTGGACCGCGCCAGTGCGGTGCCGTTGCAGCAGCAACTCTGCGACCAGATCAGCTCCTCCGTACGCGCCGGCCGGCTCCGCCCCGGCGACGCGGTGCCGCCCAGCCGCGAACTGGCACACCAGCTCGGGGTCTCCCGGACGGTGGTGACCCGCGCCTACGAATTGCTGCGGGCCAACGGGGTGCTCACGTCACGACGTGGCTCCGGCACCCGGGTCAGCACTGCCGCACCCGCCGCACCACCGCGCGTCCCCCACGCCGCCCGCGCGCACCTGCGACCCGAACCCCCGCTGCCCACCGACGCCGGCAGTCCCCTCTGGAAGCCCTGGGAACCGGCGCCGATGCACCGACCGGACGGCACGTACGACTTCCGGCACGGCACCCCGGCGCTGGCCAGCTTCCCGGCCACCCGGTGGCGACAGTCGCTCGCCGACGCGGTGAGCCGGGCCGACGCGGTGGCGTTGGGCTACGGGCCGGCCGAGGGCTCCCCGTCGTTGCGTACCCAGATCACCGCGCTGCTGCGACGCAGCCGGGCGCTGGACGCCCGGCGCGAGAACACGGTCGTGACCAGCGGCGCGACCCAGGCCATGGACATCCTGGTCCGGCTGCTCGTCGGCCCGGACGACGTGGTGGTCATCGAGGATCCGAGCCACACCGTGCTGCGGCAGATCTTCGGGTACTCGCGGGCCGCGGTGGTGCCGGTCCCGGTCGACGAGGAGGGCCTGCGGGTCGACGAGATCGACTGCCGGGTCCGCGCGCACGGCCTCGACCCGGCCCGGGTACGCCTCGTCTACGTCACCCCGTCGCACCAGTTCCCGACCGGGTTCATCATGTCCGACCGGCGACGACGGGCGTTGCTGCGGTGGGCCCGCGACCACGCGGCGACGGTGCTGGAGGACGACTACCACAACGAGTTCACCTTCGCCGACCAGCGGCTCGCATCACTGGCCGCCGACCCGCAGGACGCGGACGTGGTCTACGTCGGCAGCTTCAGCAAGACCCTCTTCCCGTCGCTGCGCATCGGATACGCGGTGCTGCCGCCGCACCTCGTCCGGTCGTTCCTGGGCATCAAGTGGATCACCGACCGGCTGACCCCGACGGTGACCCAGGAGGCGTTGGCCGAGTTCATCTCCTCCGGCGCGTACGCCCGGCACATCGGCCGGATGGACCGCCTCTACCGCCAGCGTCGCGCCCGGCTCCTGGAGGCGCTGTACGAGCACTTCGGCGCGGGAGTCCGGATCTCCGGCACGGCGGCCGGGCTGCACGTGCTCGTGACCCTGGGCGGCGCGCACGACGTCGATGAGGCCGAGATCGTGCGCGCCGCCGCCGCCCGGGGCGTACGGGTCTACCCCGCCTCGGGCTACTTCGTCAGCCGGCCGCCGACCGAGCCGACCTTCCTGATCGGGTACGCGGCGTTACCCACCGCCCGGATCACCGAGGGAGTGGCGCTACTGGCCGCCGCGGTGCGGGACGTGACGGCTCGGTGAAGCGGGGCCGGCGGAACCGCGCGCTCTGCGCGTACGGGACGGTGCAGTCGAACACGGCCTTGGCGGTGCGCCCGTCGGCCGAGAGCGACGACGAGTAGCCGGTGTGCTGGCTCGGGTCGAGGGGAAAGCCCTCCCGGTCGGGCAGCACGACCAGGTCCTGGTCGGCCTGGAACCGGGTGACCATCGCCCACCACAGGTCCTGGTCGGACTCGATGTCGACGTCCTCGCCCACGCACAGCACCAGCTTGGCCATCCGGAACTGCTCCAGCACCGCCTCGGCGGCGGCCCGCACCGCGAGGTCGTCCTCGGGGCCACGCTTGGCCGGCCACTGGAGCACCACCATGAGCTGACCGCCGCCGGCGGTGTGGCAGTGCGCCGCGAGCGCCGGTGTCCCCCGCCGTCGCAGCACGTCCAGCACGGCGGCCTCCATCCCGAAGCCGAGCAGGATCGACTGCTCGTGCCCGGGCCCGGAGACCGCCTGCAGGATCGGACTCTCCCGGACGGTGATCGCCGTGGCCCGGATCAGCGGCAGCGACGGATGCGCGCGGCCCTGGTAGCCGAGGAACTCCGGGGTGGCGACCGTGCCGTGCGCGCTCTCCGGGGCGTGGTCGGCCAGCAGCTCACCCTCGATGACGTACTCGGCGTGGGCGATGAACTCGGCGTCCACCGTGGCGCAGGGCAGCAGCTCCACCGGCTGGCCGGCGAGCGCGCCGGCCACCGCCAGCTCGTCGAGGTCGGACGGGACCAGCGAGGTCGGGCAGCAGGACGAGAGCAGCACCGCCGGGCTCAGGCCGAGGTGGATCGCCACCGGCAGTGGGCGGTCCCGGCGCAGGGCGGCCTGGTACGCGAGTTCCAGGTCGCGCCCCGGCACCATCCAGATGGTCAACGTGTCGGGTCCCTGCACGCACATGCGGTGCACGGACAGGTTGCGGACCCCGGTGTCCGGGTCGGTGGCGAGCACCGCGCCGAGGGTCAGGTAGGGCCCGGCGTCCTCGTCGGTGAGGACCGGCACCGGCAGCGCGGTCAGGTCCAGCGGCAACGATTCGCGCGGCCAGCGGGACGCGTCGACGGCCGCCACCGCCGGGCGGGGGGCGGCCACCGCGTCGAGCAGCCGGTGCGGCAGCTCGGCGGGCGTGCAGCCGAGCAGGCCGGCGGCACGTCGACGGGTGCCGTAGAGACCCATCAGCACCGCCCGGGTGGGTCCGTCGTCGGGGCGTACCCGGTCGAAGAGCACCGCCGGGCCGGCGCCGGTGGGCGGCGCGGCCGGCGCGCCCGCCCACCGGGCGTAGTGGGCGGACACGCCGTAGCGGGCGGGCAGCTCGGTGGCGACCCGCACCAGCTCGCCCGGGAGCGGGTCGAGGCTGGCCAGGGCGTGCCGCAGGTCGACCGGCGGACGGTGACTCATCTGGTGTCCGCCGACGCGGCGGCGCGACGGGCCGCCAGCATGTCGAGCTGCATCAGGGTCAACTCCTCGATGAGGGCGCGGTACGTGCCGACGGCCACCTCGGGCGGCATGCCGTGCCCGACCGCCAGGCCGTGGACACGGTCGAGGACCTGCCGCACCCGCTCCGGGGAGCGGACGGTCGCCTCGTCCGTCTTGTGCACGGTCAACTCCTGCACCACCCGGGTGCGCTCGGCCAGCAGGGCGATGATCTGCCGGTCGAGCCCGTCGATGGCGACCCGCAGCTCGGCGATCCGGGCCGGCCCGTGGGCGTCGCCGGCCGACGCCGACCCGGCCGGCGACGCCACACTCTGCTGGTCGCTCACGGCTGCGGAACCTCGTCGACCACGAAGACGACGGTGGGTTCGGCGTCGCTGCCCTGGGACCGGTGCTCCTCGTCGTCGGGGATGACGAACCCCATGCCGGGGCGGCACGGCACCGACCGGTCCCGGAAGTGGATGGTGAACTCGCCCTGGAGCACGTAGCCGGTGTGCCCACGCAGGCACCAGTGGTGCTCGTCGAAGCCGGGGGGCAGCTCCAACAGGCGCAGCCGCTGACCGCCCACGTACGTCATCTTGACCCGGCCCTCGGCGCCCGGCTTGTCCCACCGCTCCCACTCGGTGGCCGGGAAGTCGATGCCGACCGGGGTGGCGACCTGCTCAGTGGACATTCTCGATATCTCCTCTGCTCTGGATGGTCTCGGCGCGGCGGGGCCGCGGGACGCGTTCGTTGCGGTCCCGGCGCGGCAGGACCGGGCCACCGTCGACCCGCTGGTGCCGCTTGAGCAGCTGCACCATGTCGAGCATCCGGTGCACCATCCGCTCGAGCGCGTCGACGCCCTCGGCGTCGGTCAGCCCGGGGCTGCCGGTGGTGTTGCGCAACAGGACGGGAAATCCGCTGCCCACCAGGATCATCCTGTTGAGCAGCAGGTTGTTGACGATCTGGTTGTGCACGGAGGAGTCGCTGTACCGACGCCCGGTGACGATGATGCCGCCGACCTTGTCGGCCAGCGGCCGGTTGAACCGCAGGTAGCCGACGCCTGCCCGCTCGATGAAGACCTGCATGAGGTGGGCGAGCCCGAAGCCGTGCACCGGGGCCGCGTAGATGAGTCCGTCGGCGGCGGCCATCTGCTCCACCAGGGCCGGCACGTCGTCGTCGAGAGCGCAGGGCAGGGTACGGCTGTTGCAGTCGCCGCACGGGCTGCACGGCGAGATGCGGTGCTCGCGGAGCACGATGGTGCGCAGGGTCGCGCCGCGCTCGGCGATCAACCGGCCCGCGTGCGCGATGGCGTGGTCGGTGTTGCCGCCGGCCCGTTCCGATCCGTTGATGGCGAGGATGGTCACTGCTTCGCTGTGCAAGGGCACCCCCGGTGCTCGGTACGGGGGCGGACGCCACGACGCCCACCCCCAGCGAGGTCAGTCCGTCAGCTTTCCGGCGAAGTAGTCGATGTAGGCCTGCATGTCGAAGTGGCCGTGCCCCGAGAGGGAGAAGACGATCGCCTGCGACTCGCCCGTCTCCCGGCAGCGCAGCGCCTCGTCGACCGCCACCCGGACGGCGTGGGTGGACTCCGGTGCCGGCACGATCCCCTCGCTGCGGGCGAAGAGCACGCCCGCCTCGAAGCAGGCGGTCTGCGGCACGGCACGCGCCTCGATCAGGTCGATGTCCCGCAGCGCACTGATGATCGGTGCCATGCCGTGGTAGCGCAGGCCGCCGGCGTGGATGGCCGGTGGGCGGAACTCGTGGCCCAGGGTGTGCATCTTGGTCAACGGGGTGAGACCGGCGGTGTCGCCGAAGTCGTAGTCGTAGGTGCCCTGGGTCAGCGACGGGCAGGAGGACGGCTCGACCGCGACGAACCGTACGGCCGGACCGCCGCCCAGTTGGCGGCGCAGGAACGGCAGGGCCAGCCCGGCGAAGTTGGAGCCACCACCGGCCGCGCCGACCACGACGTCCGGGTAGTCGTCGGCCATGGCGAGTTGGAGCAGCGCCTCCTGACCGATGATCGTCTGGTGCATCAGCACCAGGTTGAGCACCGAGCCGAGGGCGTACTTGGCGGCGCCGCCGCTGACCATCGCGGCCTCCACAGCCTCGGAGATGGCCAGGCCGAGGCTGCCGGTGGAGTTCGGGTCGGCGGCGAGCGCGGCCCGGCCCGCCTCGGTACGGTCGCTCGGACTCGCCGTGACCGACGCGCCGAACGTCTCCATCAGCCCCCGCCGGTACGGCTTCTGGTCGTAGCTGACCCGCACCATGAAGACCTCACAGTCGAGGCCGAAGTACGTACAGGCCATCGAGAGCGAGCTGCCCCACTGGCCGGCGCCGGTCTCCGTGGTGAGCCGCTGCACGCCGTCGAGCTTGCTGTAGTACGCCTGCGGCACGGCCGTGTTCGGCTTGTGGCTGCCGGACGGGCTGACCCCCTCGTACTTGAAGTAGATCCGGGCCGGGGTGTCGAGGGCCTTCTCCAGCCGGTGGGCGCGGACGAGCGGGCTGGGCCGCCACTGGCGGTAGATGTCCAGCACCGGTCCGGGGATGTCCACGTCCCGTTCGGTGCTGAATTCCTGCTCGATCATGCCGGTGGCGAAGAGCGGTTCGAGGTCCGCCGGGGTGAGGGGTTCCCGGGTGCCGGGGTGCAGCATCGGTGGCAGCCCCTTGGGCAGGTCGGGAACCACGTTGTACCAGGTCGTCGGGATGTCGCTCTCGGGCAGCACGAACTTCGACGTCGTCATGGCGCCTTCCGATGAGGGGTGGGTGGGTGTCAGGAACTGGTGGTGGCCGGTTCGGCGTACGCCGGCACGGGCCGGACGGCCGGTCGGATTCGCAGCGCCGCGAACGCGACCACACCGACCACCGGGGTCAGCAGGAGGATCAGGAGCACGGGCCCGTGCCCCTGGGTTTGCCAGACGAAGCCGAGACCCATCGGCACGACCAACCGGGCGGAGCTGAGCACGAAGGCGTTCAGGGCCATGAAACTGCTGACCCGCCGTTCCTCGACGTGGTCGGCGATGTAGGTGGGCACCACCACCGAAGCGATGATCTCCCCGAGGGTCCAGACCACCGTGGAGAGCAGCACGGCGGGCAGCGAGAAGGCGAAGACCAGGACGGCCATGCCGGCCGACCAGAGCAGGCCGGCCACGATCAGCAGCACCCGGGTCGAGTACGCCTTGATCCGCTTCTCGATCAGCAGGCTGGCGCTGACCACGACGATGCTGTTGATGGTGTAGACCGCGCCGACCACCGCCACCGAGGAGTGCAGCACGGTGGTGACCGCCAGGGGCAGCGTGTATTCCAGGCCGATCAGCGGCGCGACGTAACAGAAGGAGACCAGCACCAGCAGCGCCACGTCGATGTCCCGGCGCAGGCCGGCCCACCGGGTGGTGACGACCGGCGCGGCCGTCGGGGCACGGCGGGTCTCGGCGGGTACGAACAGCCAGATGGTGGCCGCCGCGAGCAGGCCGAGCAGGATGTTCCCGGCGAACATCAGCTGGTACGACAGGGCCGCCGCGAACCCGCCGAGCAGCGGGCCGACCCCCATGCCGAGGTTGTTGGCGAGGTAGCTGACGGTGTACGCGAAGGGCCGCTCGCCCGGCTCGGTCAGATCGGCGATCAACGTGTTCGCCGCCGGGGAGAACATGCCCATGCCGACCAGGGCGACGAACAGCAGCACCGCGTAGGTCCACACCGGACCGTCGACCAGGGCCAGGCCCAGGTAGCCGGCGGCGTTGAGCAGCAGGCTCGCCACCAGCGCGGCACGGCGGCCGGCGCGGGCGCAGACCGGCCCGCTGAGCAGGCTACCGGCGAGCAGACCGGTGCTGCCCACGGAGATCAGCACGCCCGCCTCGCCGGTGCTGAGGTGCCGGCTCTGCACCAGGTAGACCGCGAGCAGGGGGAAGACGAACATGCCGGCCCGGTTGATGAAGGACGCGTAGACCAGCATCCGCAGCGGTCGGGGCAGGGCCCGGAACCGGCTCAGCCACATCATGACTCCCCCACCGGTTCGGTGCGCACCTCGAAGGAGTCGCGGATGACTTTGAACCGGGCGCGGACGTCGTCGAAGTCGCGGCCCTCGCAGACGTACCAGCCGAGCACGTCGTTCGAGGCGGTCGGCACGGCGAGCACGTCACCGACGCTCTTCCACACGTCCGCGTCGCGTACCGCGTCGAGCGCCCGCAACTCCTGGGCCGAGGTGATCGCGGTGATCCGCCCGTACCGGTCGGAGCACAGGTACTCGGTGCCGATCTCCGGCCCGAGCGTGGTCGCCGGCACGTGCGCCGGGTCCAGTTCGAGGCGGCACCACTCCCCGGCCAGGTTGATCCCCCGCCCGGCCTCGATGGCGGGGACGATCGAGCCGCCGCCGGCCCGGGCGGCCGCCTCGCCGAAGACCACCTCGCCGTCGTCGCGGAGGAAGAACTCGACGTGCGCCACGCCGGTCCGCATCCCGAAGCCACGCAACACGGTGGCGCTGGCGGCCAGGATGCGCCGCTCGGCGTCGGTCAGGTCGTGTTTGCGGGAGACCGTGCCGCCGGGCTCGTCGCGGAACTCCAGGACGGAGTACGTGTAGCGGGACAGCTGCTCGAAGACCACCTCGCCGTCGCGCAGCAACGAGTCGACGTGGTATTCGGCCCCCCGGACGTACTCCTCCACCCGGTAGTCGTGCCGGTCGTCGGCGATCAGCGGCCACACCCGGGCCAGGTCCTCGGCGGAGTCCACCCGGTGCGTGTCGCCGCAGGCCCAGCCCGCGTACGGCTTGACGACCACCGGCCAGCCGACCTCGGCGGCGAACTCGGCGACGGCCCCGACGGTCTCGGGGCGACACGAACGGGCCACCGGCACCCCCAGCTCGACAGCCCGGCGGTGCATGACGTTTTTGTCCCGGAAGGTCAGCGCTCCCTCCGGGTCGAGCCCGTCGATGCCGTGGTCCCGTCGGCAGTGCGCGGCGGTCAGCACGTCGCCCTCGAAGAGCGGGAAGATGCGCCGCACCGGGTGCTCGGCGACGATCGTCGCGACGACCGCCCGGACGGCCTCGCGGTCGTCCAGGTCGGCGTGGTAGCACGGCAGGCCGGCGGTGTCGGCGGACGGCTGCCCGGTCGGCAGCAGCGCGACGGCCGCCACGCCCCGCTCGGCGGCGGCGGCGACCACGGCGCGGAACTGGGCGGCGTACCGACCGGCCGCCGGGCGGTAGATCACCAGGATCGCGCCGGTCACGACCGGCCCCGACCGTTGCTGCCCGCCGGGCTCAGCGGTCCCGCGGTACGCAGCACCGCGCTCGTCGCGTCGCGGTCGAGCACCGCCTCCTGCCGCGGGCTGGCGGACATGTCGGCGAGGACGTCGCCGAGGCGGGCCAACGCGTCCACCACCTCCGCGCGTCCGCCGGGGTGGGCCGACTCGACGGTGAGCAGCAACGCGTGCGGACCCAGGTCGGTACGGATCAGGTGGCCCTGCCGCCAGTTCCAGCGCCGCGAGTGGGCCCGCCCGTCGGCGTCGGCGTAGACGACCTCACCCGGCTCGGGATGCTCGGGCGCGTCGGGGACGCCCAGCGGCAGGTACGTCTCGGTGCCGTCGGCCGGCCGTACCGTGAGATCGGTGAGGCCGTCGACCGCGCAGGAGGCCACCGGCAGCGCCACGCCGAGCGAGACGGCGTTGCAGAGGTCGACCAGGGCGTTGATCCGGGGCAGCCGGTCACCCTTGGCCACCCGGCGGCTGATCGATTCGGCGGCGCAGGGGAACCGGTTCGGGTTCACCCCCACCGCCCGGTACGCCTCGCGCCAGGCCGCGATGCCGGGCAGGTCGGCCACGCCGGCCTTGTCCAGGCCCGCGCCGTGCAGCGCGTCCTCGGCGGCGGTCAGCAACGCCGACACGGCGGGCGGCGCCGGCACGACCTCGACCGGCGCCACGGCGAGCACGCCGAGCACGTAGTCCGGCACCGCGGTCAGCACCCGGTCGTCGATGCGGACGGTGAGAGTGGCCGCACCGTCGCTGAGCTGGGTCATCGTGGTCCTCGTGAGAGTCGGGTCCGATTGTCCGCCCGACCGTACGCAGCGGGACGACCACCGGTTGTGGCCAATCCGGGGTGATCCGGTGAGGCCAATCCGGGTGGCGGCGCCGAGGTCGCCGACGCGTGGCGCAGGAAGTTGTCGAACAACCGCAGGCCGGCCTCGGTGAGCACGCTCTCCGGGTGGAACTGCACCCCCTGCACCGCGAGCGTGTGGTGTCGTACCCCCATCACGTAGCCGTCGTCGGACGAGCGGGCGGTGACCCGCAGGGCCGGGGGCACCGGGTCCGCGACGATCAGCGAGTGGTAGCGGGTGACGGTGAGCGGCGCGGGCGTGCCCTCGAAGACGCCCCGGCCGTCGTGGGTGACCACGCTGGTCTTGCCGTGCATGAGGTGGCGGGCGACCGCGACCGTCCCGCCGTAGGCGAGGCCGATCGCCTGGTGGCCGAGGCAGACCCCGAGCAGCGGAACCCGACCGGCGAAGGCGTGCACCAGCTCCACGTGCCCGGACTCGGCGGGGTGGCCGGGCCCGGGGCCGAGCAGCACCGCGTCGGGCCGCAGGGCCACGAGCTGGTCGCTGGTCGCCGCCCGGGAGCGGACCACCACGGTCCGCGCGCCGAGGGTCCGCAGGTACTGGTCGATGATGTGGGTGAAGCTGTCGTACGCGTCGACGAGCAGGACCTTCACGACAGCAGCTCCCTACCGGTCAGGGCCCAGTAGGTGGCGTTCATCTTGGCCAGCGTCTCGCGCCACTCGTCACCCGGGGTGGAATCGGCCACGACCCCGGCCGACGCCTGGGTCCGGTAGTGCCGGCCGTCGTAGACGGCGGTACGGATGCAGAGGGCGAGCACCGCGTACCCGCGGACGTCGACCAGCCCGACGGCGCCGGCGTAGACGCCCCGGGGCTCGTCCTCCAGACCGTCGATGATCTCCATGGCCCGCAGTTTCGGGGCGCCGGTCATGGTGCCGGCCGGGAATGTCGCGCAGATCGCCGCCCAGACGTCGGCGTCGTCGGCGAGCTGACCCGATACGGTCGAGACCAGGTGGTGCACGTACGCGAACGGCTCGACGTCGAACATGCTGTCGACGCTGAGCGTCCCCGGCACGCAGACCCGGCCGATGTCGTTGCGGCACAGGTCGACGAGCATGACGTGCTCGGCCCGTTCCTTCTCGCTCGTCGCCAGCTCGGCCACCCGCCGTCGGTCGGCTTCGGGGTCGGCGGCGCGGCGGGCCGTTCCGGCGATCGGGCGCATCGAGAGCCGGCCGTCCTCGATGCGCAGGAACAGCTCCGGGCTCGCTCCGATGACGGTCCGGCCCGCCCATGGCGTGAGGTACATGTACGGCGACGGGTTGCGGTGACGCAGCCGCCGGTAGACCTCCAACGGTGTCAGTGTCGTCGCCACGTCGATCCGGTGGCCGATCTGGATCTGGTAGCTGTCCCCGATCTCGATGTGCCGCAGGCACTGCTTCACCCGGGCGGCGAACGTCTCCTCGTCGACGGTGTCCCGGATCGAGCGGGGCGGCGGGGCGGCCGGCACGTGCGGGTGATCGGTGCTCGGCCGTGCGGGCAGGTCCGGCAGTCGGGCGGCGTCGTCCGAGGGCAGGTGCGGGCCGCTGGCGTCGAGCCGCCGAACCGTGTCGGCGCGCAGATCCCACCAGACGGTGTGCTGGAACAGCGCGAGGGTGCAGCGGGGGATGTCGTCGACCACCCGGTCGGTCCCGAGCTCGTCCATGTCCCGCGCGGCCTCGTACGCCAGGGTGGTGAGGAAACCGAAGGCGAAGGTGTCGGTGGGGACGGTCGTGCGCACGGCGAACGCGCCCTGCGCCGCTCGGACGGCGGCCCACAGCTCGGTCGGACCGGCGACCGGCCAGACCCGCGCCGTGGCGCCCGGCTCGCCCAGGACGGCGGTGAACACGGCGGCCAGGGCGTCGCCGAGCGGACCGTCGGCGGTCAGCTCGAGGCGGTCGGCGATGAGTCGCACCTCGGCGAGAAGACCCCAACCGACGGCTGCGGCATACCGGTCCCGAACGGGACCGTCCAGGCTTTCGAACAGATACAGGTCGTCGTGGGAAAGACTGTCGGTGAGCGTCGTGTAGAGCGACAACGGATCGATCGACGGCAGTGTGACCGATGTCACTTTCACCGGAATTGAGTCCGTCAATGGTGTACGTGTATCGGTCGACGATTGTGTTCGGATCGACCAGGCGGCGCGTTCGGTTGACAATTGGGACACTTGCGGAACCCCCTCTGAACAGCCCGATTCCGCGCCACCGTTGGCACTGGCCCCGCCGACGACACGGCAGGTCGGACCCTTCCCCCAGGCGAAAGGACTTCGCACGACCACCCCGGCGCCGGCGACGGGGCGTCTGCATTGGACACGCTCGGAACGTACGCCCTGATTGACCGGCCACCGGGCGGTTGCGCACCCGACGAACACTTTCCACAGGCACGGATCACACTGTCCATACCACTTCGACTATCTCGGAGCGGACCACTTGTCCCTTGATCTAAGTCTGTCAATAGATGGTCAATCGCGTGGAACGCTGGCAGTGCAGCTCCGTAACGCAATCCGTACGCAGATCGAGGAGGGCGCGCTGCGCCCCGGCACCCGGGTGCCGTCGAGCCGGCAACTCGCCGCCGACCTCGGAGTGTCCCGCAGTGTGGTCGTCGAGGCGTACGAACAACTCTGCGCCGAGGGGTATCTCGTCTCCCACCACGGCTCGGGCACCTCGGTGGCGGCGACGGCGCGTGCGGACGTCTCCTCGGCGCTCACCCCGGACGACCACGCGTCCGAGCCGGCGGTCTGCGACCTGCGCACCGGCAGTCCGCACGACTCGACGTTCCCCCGCCAGGACTGGATCCGGGCGGTCAGCGCAGTGGTCACCTCGGCCGGCCGCCGCGAGCTGGGCTACGCCCCGCCGTCCGGCCTGCCGGTCGTGCGGCACACCCTCGCCGGCTACCTGGGCCGGGTGCGCGGGGTGCGAACCCGGCCCGAGCGCCTCATGGTGACGTCCGGCTTCGCGCAGGGGCTCGCGCTGCTCTGCCGCGTGCTGCGCGACCGTGGCCACGACTCGCTCGGGGTGGAGGACCCGGGGCACCCGGGCGAGTGGGAGTTCGTCGCCGAGGCGGGCCTGCGTCCGGTGGGCATCCCGGTGGACTCCGACGGCATCCGGGTGGACGCGCTGCACGCGAGCGGGGTCCGTGCCGTGTTGGTCACCCCGGCCAGCCAGTTCCCCACCGGGGTCACGCTGACCGCGCGACGCCGGGCACAGCTGGTGGCCTGGGCCAGAGAGGTCGATGGCTACGTCATCGAGGACGACTTCGACGCCGCCCTCGTCGCCCCCGCCCAGCGGATGCCCGCGGTGCAGAGCCTCGCACCCGACCGGGTGGTCTACGCCGGCAGCGCCAGCAAGGTCCTCACGCCGGCGGTGCGCCTCGGCTGGCTGGCCACCCCCGCCGACCTGACCGCCCCGGTCGAGCGGATCCGGGCCAGTTGGGACATCGGCTGCTCCGGTCTGGAACAGCTCGCCTTCGCCCGGCTGATCGACACCGGCGCCTTCGACCGGCACCTGCGCCGACTCGGGGCGGACGTACAGAAACGCCGTCAGACGGTCCGCGACTTCGTCGCCGGGCACCTGCCCGACCTCACCCTCTTCGGCGCGAACGGCGGACTCCAGGCGTACCTGCTGCTGCCGGCCCGGCACCCGGAGGAGTCCCTGGTGCACGCGGCCCGGCGTCGCTCGGTGCTGGTCCGCGGTGGACGCTTCTACGCCCTCCGGGCGGACGACCGTCCGCCGGCACTGGTCCTCGGCTACGCCGGGGTACGCGGCCCGGAACTGGGACGCGGCCTGGCCGGAATAGCCGCGGCGTACCGCGAGACGGCCGGCCGCGGTTGATCAGTCAGCCGGCCCGCCCCGGGTCGGTTCGCGCACCATGAAGACGTCCGCCGTCGACGCCGGCCGAAGCGCCCGGTCCCGCACGACCGCCAGGCTACGCGGGCGCGATCCGGCCCTTGCGTCGAGCTGCCGGCCTACGCGGTCAGGTGGCGCGGACGGCCTCGATGATCGTCTCGGCGACCTCGCTCGCGGCCTGCGGGGCCGCCGCCATCGCGTGCGACCCGCCCGTCACCTCGCGCTGGCCGCGCGGCGCGGCCCGCTCGGCCATGAACCGGTGCGCGGCGACCGGGATGTTCTTGTCGGCGTCACCGAAGACGAACCAGCTCGGCAGAGATCGCCAGGCAGGCTCACCGGTGAGACCGTCGCCCAGGGCCTGCTCGGTGATGGGTCGCTGGGTGCGGGCCATCAACGAGGCGAGGTCGTCCGAGACGTCGGCGCAGAACTGGGCGTGGTACGCATCCTGGCCGATCGCCACCTCGTTGCCGCCGGTCGACACCGGGTACTGCACGAGGGTGTCGGCGAGCGTGCTGCCGGGGAACTGTCCCGACAGCGACAGCGCCGACTCGCCGGTGTCGGGCGCGAACGCGTTGACGTACACGAGGGCCCGCACCGACGTGTCGCCCGCCGCGGCCTGCGTGATCACCATGCCGCCGTACGAGTGGCCGACGAGCACGACCGGCCCGCCGATCCCCCGTACCACGTCCCGCAGGTACGAGGCGTCGCCCGCCACGCTCCGCAGCGGGTTGGCGGCGGCCACGACGTTGTACGCGGCACCGAGCCGCTCGATCACGCCGTTCCAACTGGCCGACTCGGCGAACGCCCCGTGCACCAGGACGACGGTGGGCTCCGCATCGGGCATGACAGGCGCTCCCTCGCTCGTGACGCTGGTCCTGACCCGGCCGTGCCGGTGCGCCTGAGTACCCGTCCCACGAGGGCGAAACATCCGCCCCGACCGGTCGCCGCACACGTCTGGGCGCGTCGGCTCGACGCACGGCCAGCCCCGGGAGCTACCGGAAGACCTTGACACTCGTCGATGTTAGCGCCAACACTGAGCCCGTTACCGGGGCGCAACACTCCCGTCACACATCCTGCCCCTGGTGGGTGCTGCGGGAGGCCGGCGCAGCAGCGTCGACCAGCGCCCGTGCACACAGCTCACGGAGGACACATGCCGCTGCCACGTGACCAGAGGACCGCAGGTCCCGGCGTCCTGCGCCGCCGCCGGTCGATCCTGGCCGCGCTGCTGGCGGTGCTCGCCGTGTCGGCCGGGCTGCCCCCGGCGGGGCCCGCGCACGCCGCGCCCGCCGTGAACTACACCAACCCGCTGGTCAACCAACGGGCCGACCCGCACATCTTCCGGCACACCGACGGCTACTACTACCTGACCGCGACCGTGCCGCAGTACGACCGGATCGTCCTGCGCCGCGCGACCACCCTGCAGGGACTGGCCACGGCGGCGGAGACCACCATCTGGAGCCGGCACACCAGCGGCGAGATGGGCGCCCACATCTGGGCCCCGGAGATCCACTTCATCAACAACCGCTGGTACGTCTACTTCGCCGCCGGCCGGACCGACGACGTGTGGCGCATCCGGATGTACGTGCTGGAAACCGCCAACGCGAACCCGCTCACCGGAGGATGGACCGAACGCGGCCGGATCAGCACGCCCTGGGACACCTTCAGCCTGGACGCCTCGACCTTCGTCGCCAACGGGGTGCGCTACCTGACCTGGGCGCAGCAGGAGCCCGGCATCTCCACCAACTCGAACGTCTACCTCGCCCGGATGGGCGCCAACCCCTGGCGGATCACCGGCACCGTGACCCGGCTCGTCGTACCCACGTACGCCTGGGAGACCCGCGGCTACCGGGTCGCCGAGGGACCGGCGGTGATCCAGCGCAACGGCCGGCTCTTCCTGACCTACTCGGCCAGCGCCACCGACGCCAACTACTGCCTCGGGATGCTCAGCGCCTCCGCCACCGCGAACCTGCTCGACGCGGCCTCCTGGAGCAAGAGCCCCAACCCGGTCTTCGCCACCAGCGCGGCCACCGGCCAGTACGGCCCCGGCCACAACTCGTTCACCGTCTCCGAGGACGGCCAGAGCGACATCCTGGTCTACCACGACCGGAACTACCGCGACATCAGCGGCGACCCCCTCAACGATCCCAACCGGCGGACCCGCCTCCAGAAGGTGTACTGGAACGCCGACGGCACCCCCAACTTCGGCATCCCGGTGCCCGACGGCGTCACCCCGGTCCGGCTGCGGTCACACGACCTGACGACCAGCTACGTCCGGCACTACGACTACCGGGCGCGGGTCGAGCCGAACGTGACCAACCTGGCCGACTCCCAGTTCCGCATCGTCAACGGCCTGGCCGGCGGCGGGAGCGTGTCGTTGGAGTCGACGAACTTCCCGGGCTACTACCTGCGCCACTACGGTTTCGCCCTGTCCATCGCACCGAACGACGGGTCGTCGATCTTCGCCAGCGACGCGAGTTTCCAACGCCGGCCCGGCCTGGCCGACAGCGCCGGTGTCTCGCTGGAGTCCCAGAACTACCCGGGCCGCTACGTGCGCCACCGCGACGGCCTGCTGTACGTGGAAGCGGTCGCCACGAGCGCCGAGCGCAGCTCCGCCACCTTCCACCTGGAATAGCCCAGGCGGGCGGGCCGCCCCGCGCCCGCACGCGCCCTCGACACCGTCGGCCGGTCCGCGCGACCCGCCGACGCCGATTGGAGCACCCGATGAACCGGCGTCCCACCATCGCCCTCCTGGCCGGACTCTGCCTCGCGGTCAGCGCGGCACCCGTTCCCGCCGCCGCTCGACCGTCGGCGACCGCCCAGGCAGGCGCGTACGCCAGGCTCGCCGGCCCGCCCGGGACGCCGCCCGGCGCCTGCCCGACGGGGGCCAGCTACGGCTCGCCGCTGCCGGCCAGCTCCGTGACGGCGTCCCGCATCCAGGGCGGGTTCTCGTTCCTCGAAGGGCCGGTCTGGGTCGCCGACGGCGGCTACCTGCTCTTCTCCGACATGGCCGCCGGCACCGGGCCGTACAACGTGCAGCCGTCGACGATCCGCAGGTTCACGCCGCCGTCGACCTTCGACACGTTCATCTCCAACGCCGGCAGCAACGGTATCGCGCTCAGCGCGGACGGCCAGCAGCTCGTGGCGGCCACCCACGACCAGCGCAACGTGTCCGCGTACCGGCTGAGCGACCGGTCCCGCAGCACCGTCGCGGCGAACTACCAGGGTCGGGCGTTCAACTCGCCAAACGATGTGGCGGTCCGCTCGGACGGCGTCGTCTACTTCACCGACCCCAACTTCCAGCGCGGCAACCGCCCGGACCAGATGAACGGGCGCACCAGCGTCTTCCGGGTGGTCAACGGGCAGGTGTCGCTGGTGGACGACCAGCTGCGTCAGCCGAACGGCATCTCGCTGTCGCCGGACGGGAGCACGCTGTACGTGGGCGCCTACTCCGAGAACAAGATCTACAAGTACGCCGTCCAGCCCGATGGCAGCACCGGCGCGCGCAGCGTCTTCGTGAACTACATCGGCGGCCCGGACGGCGGCACCATCGACTGCGCCGGCAACGTGTACTGGACCTCGGGCGGGGACTCCCTCGTCCACGTCTACTCCCCCGCGGGCGTCCAGTTGGGCACGATCCGGTCCGGCTTCACCGGCACGACGAACGTCGCCTTCGGCGGGTCCGACCGGCAGACCCTGTTCGTCACCTCGGGTCCACGGAACGACTCCGGCCTGTACAGCGTCCGGCTCAACGTCCCGGGGTACCCGTACTGACGTCGGTGGTGGCGGGCTGACGAGAAGGCCGGCGCGACCCGGGCTGGCCGTGGGAGGAATCCCCCGTTGTGCTCCTCGCGGAGCGGATTCCTCCCCGCTCGCCCCCCAGGTTCGGCCCGGCCGGGCCTGATCGGACCCGTCGCGCAACATGCGTTGAGCGCGACGGGTTCACGCTCAACGCGTGTTGCTCCGAACAGGAGCGAGCTTACGCTCACGTTCCGTGCGCGTGTCAACGTCTGTTTCGCGGCGGGGCACATCTGCGACACTGTCGTTCAGGTCGCCGGAGGGTGAAGAGCATGGTGGACGTTCGGCGCGCGGAGCGGGAGTTGCCGCCCCTCGACACATTGGCAGCACGGCTGGAGTACCTGTTCGACAAGATCCGTCCCACTCCCGACGAACTCGGCGACTCCGACGAGCCCGGGCGCAGGTACACCAATCGGGAGATCGCCGACAAGATCAACGGCGCGGCGGCCGAGACGGGCGTGACGATCAGCGCCGCCTACATCGGCGAGCTGCGTCGTGGCGTGGCGCGCGATCCCCGCACCTCGCACGTACGCGCGCTGGCCACCGCCTTCGGGGTCAACTCGGGCTACTTCGTGGACGACGCGGCGGCCCGACGGATCCAGGACCAGATCACGTTGCTCGGCGAGCTGCGGCGGATGGACGTCACCCGGGTGGCGCTACGGCAGGTGCTCGCCGACAACGGCCTCTCCGCGACCGACACGCGGCTCGTCGAACAGATGGTGGCCCGGCTACGGGCCGTGGCAGAGGGCACCGGCACGACCCCGTCCGACGATCGTCGGTAGCCGATGGCCGTGCAGATCCTGCGGTGGGAACACACCGACGAGTGGGAGAACACCGACGTGAGGTTGCATCGCCTACGCCGACGCTGCGAACGCATCGTCGCCGAGCTGGAGATGCCGGACCCCTTCGACGTCCGGAAACTGTGCGACGTCCTCGGTGAGCGGCGCGGTCGGCCCATCCACCTGGTACCGATCGCGCTGCCGGCGCAGACGGTGTGCGGGATGTGCGTGCCGACAAACGACTTCGACGCGATCTTCTACGAGCAGGACACCTCGCCGCTGCACCAACTGCTGATCATCGGCCACGAGCTGGGTCACCTGCTCGCCGGGCACCAGGCCACCGAGGTGCTGGACGCGGACGCTTCCCGGCTGCTGCTGCCCGACCTCGACCCGCAACTCGTGCGGCGCAGTCTCGGCCGCAGCAACTACGCCGCGACCGAGGAGCGCGAGGCCGAGATGATCGGCTCACTGCTGCTACGTCGGGTCCGCAGCGGGCGGAGTGACGCGGACGGGGCGCCTGTCGACGGGCAGGACGCCGAGCTGTACGGCCGGCTGCGGCACTCCCTCGAACACCCCCACTGGTAGCGCAGCGATGGACACCGTCCTCTACGCCGTGTGCGCGGCATCCGGCTGGGTGGCGTTCGCCTACATGGTGCGGTTGCAGCGCCGGCATCCGAGCCGGGCCCGCCGCGCGATCTGCGCGGGCCTCGGGGCGTTCGCCGCCGGGATCACGGTCGCCATCCCGCCCGTCGCGAGCACGATCGACGAGGTGTCGGGCCTGCCCAACCTCGCGAAGGTGCTGGCGCACGCGGGCGCCCTGACCATCTCGGCGAACGCCGAGATCATGCTGCTGCACTTCGCGCTGCCACCGGCGACGGCCGCCATCCGTGCCCGCCGCTGGGTCTGGGCCACCGCGGGCGCGTTCCTCGTCATGGTCGGCCTGTTCGCCGTCACCCTCACGTACGACGAGCCGGTGCGCCTGACGGTCGAGTACGCGACCGACCCTGTCGTCACCGCCTACCTGCTGATCTTCCTGCTGCTCGGGTTCTTCGCCTACTGCGTCGACATCACCCGGCTGTGCTGGGGCTTCGCGAAGATCTGCGGACGCCCCTGGCTGCGCCGCGGCCTGCGGATCACCGCGGTGGGCGCCGCCTTCGCGCTGCTCTACAGCACCAACAAGATCGTCTACCTGGTCGCCTACTGGGCCGGCTACCGGCCGACCGGCGAGCGGCAGATCGCGGCGGTGCTGGTGACCATCGGCGCGTTGCTCATCACAATCGGCCTCACCATGCCGGCGTGGGGTCCCACGCTCAAGATCGGCCAACGGTGGGCGGACTTCCAGTCCTACCGGCGACTCGAACCGCTCTGGCGCGACCTCGTCGCGGCCCTGCCCGAACTGGAACTCGACCCCACCCTGCGCCGCCGGTTCGCGGCCCTGCGCGACACCGACTACGCGCTCACCCGTCGGGTCGCCGAGATCCGCGACGGCCGCCTGGCGCTGCGCCCGTACACCGATCTGGGTGTGACGGCGCTGGCCGACCGGTTCGCCGAGGGCGCCGGCCTCGGCGCCACCGAGCGGCAGGCGGCGATCGAGGCCGCGCACCTGGCCTGCGCGCTGCGGCGGCATCGGTCCGGCCAGCTGGCCGCGGCCCCGCAGCCCGCCGACGAGCTGCACCGCCCGGACGGTGGCTATGCCGGCGAGGTGACGTGGCTGACGCTCGTCACCGACGCCTACGCCCGATCGCCCGTGGTGGCCCGGACGCTCGCCGCCGCCACCGGGCAACCGACGGCGGGAGAGGCACGCCGATGAGGGGCCGCTACGACAACCTGAAGCGGATCCGCACGCTGGACCCGCAGCGCGACTACCTGGACATCTACCAGACGATGCTGCGCTACGAGTTCCCCTGGGACATGAAGCTGGGCCTCAACCTGGCGTTCAACAGGTCGTTCTCCGTCCCGGCCATCGCGGCCGTGCACACCGCCACCGGCGAGCTGACCGAGCGCACCCAGAAGCGCATCGACGACACCGGCCTGCTGATGTACGAGATGGTCCTCAACGGCTTCGACCAGCCCCGGGGCCGGGACGCCCTCCGGCGGGTCAACCAGATCCACCGTCCGTACGACATCGGCAACGACGACTTCCGCTACGTCCTGGGCTGCCTCGTCGTAATTCCCACCCGGTGGCTGCGCGCCTACGGCTGGCGTCCGCCCTGCTGCCACGAGCGGCGGGCCACCTACCTGTTCTACCGGGAGTTGGGCCGACGGATGGGCATCACCGACATCCCCGGGTCGTTCGAGGAGTTCGAGACCTGGTTCGAGGCCCACGACGCGACCCACCTGCTGCCCAACGACGACGCGGCGGCCATCGAGCGGGCCACCCGCACGCTGATGCTCGGCCGCCTTCCCCGCACGCTCGCGCCGCTGGGCAACGCGCTGGTCAGCGCCATGTACGACGAACCGCTGCGGCGCGCGACACGGGTCGACACGCCCCCCTGGCCGGTCCGGGCCGGGCTGCGCCTCGCGTTGCGGAGCCGCGCGCGGTGGCAGCGGTGGTTCGGCGCGCCCCGGGCCACGCCGCTGTTCGCCGACGGCATCCGGGCCCGGACCTACCCCCAGGGGTACGAGATCAGCCAACTCGGCCCGCACTGACCGGCGGCCGGCTGGCGCCGGGGTCGGGAACCGCTTGACGTGGCGGCCCCCGTCACGCAAGGTCAGATATCGGCAACCTTCGATTGTTCGAGGAGGACCGATGAAGGCAGTCGCCACCACCGCCGCAGCCCTGCTGCTCCTGCTCACGGGGGCCACCTCCCCCGCACCCCCGGCACCCGACGCGCCCTGCGCCGGGCAGATCCACCCCAACCCGTCGTTCGAGCGCGGAGCCACCGGCTGGACCGCCGGCCCGCGCATGGTCGTGCTCGGTGACGAGACCCGGCCCGCACACACCGGTCGCGCGTACGCCACGTTCGCCGGGCTGGACGTGACGCGTAGCGACCTGCTGCGCACCACCGTCACCGTGCCGGCCAACTGCGACCTGACGGTCCGCTTCTGGGTCCGTACCATCACCACGGAGACCACCCGGGGCGACTACCTGAACGTCGGGCTGGCGGTCACCGGCATCCCTCCGAAGACGAGGTTCTCGCTGGCCTTCGACGGCGGGGCGCAGTGGCGGCAGTACAGCATGGCGAGCGGAACGGCCGCGGTCGAGCGCACCGCGACGGCGAGCTTCCTGAGCAGCGAGACGGCCGGCAACGGCGTCACGGCCTTCGACGTCGACGACGTGACCTTCAGCTTGAGCTGACGACACCCGGCGGGCGGTCGAGCCGACCGCCCGCCTCCGGGTCACTCACCCTGGGTCGTCGTCGCGGTACGGGCCACGACCGTACGGCCTGCCGTCACGCCTCGAAGTCGCTGCCGCCGGGCGTCTCCCGCCCGGCTGGCGGGGTGGGCACCTGCGTCGCGTACCGCCGACTGCCGAGCGCGTCGAGGACCGCGACCAGGGTCAGCACTCCGGCCACCGCACACAGGCCGACCATCGGCGGCCACCGGATCAACACCGGCGTGACCAGCAGCAGGATCACCAGACCGACCAGTCGTGATCGGGAGATCCAGCCGAACACCTCGTGCTCCAGCCGCGACCGCGCGACGAGGAAGAGCGCCGGCCCACCCACCACGAACAGCAGCCACATCGGCCGTGGCGCGCCGAACGGATCGTCGATCACCAGTTCGTAACTGACCGACGTGAGGAGCACGCTGAGCACGATGAGCAGGTGCGTCCGCTCCGACGCCGTACCCAGGCGGGCGGGCTGGCCCGCCGCGCCCAGCACCTCGGGCAGCAGCAGACCCGCCCGGTGGAAGTAGATCCGCCAGATCAGCGCGCTGGTGACGAAGGCGACCGTGAAGGCGGCAGCGCGCTCCGCCGAGTAGTCCCGGCCACTGAACACGACGCCGATCACCAGGATCGACTCGCCGAGCGCGATGAGGAACATCTGCTGGTAGCGGTCCGCGAGGTGGGTACCGGCGATCCGCCAGCGCGCCACCGCCGCGGCCCCCAGCCGCGGCAGCGGCCACCCCAGAACCCAGGCGAGGTAGTCGACGCCGACGGCGACGGCCCACAGCGGCAGGCGCAGTCGCTCCGGGCCGAGCGCGCCGACCAGCCAGATCGGCGCGCTCAGTGCCGCCCACGCAAAGAGCCGGAACGCGACCAGCCGCCTCGGATGGCCCCGCAGCGCGACCGCGATCACCAGCGGCCGCACTACCATCACCAGCAGGTACGCGAGCACGAACGGTACCGCCCGCTCCTGGGTCGCCCGGGGCAGCGTGACCGCCATGACCAGGCCGGCGAACATCGTGCCGACCACGACGGCCTGGATGACCGCACTCTCCGGCTCGTAGCGACTGGTGATCCAGGTGGTGTGCGACCAGATGAGCCAGAGCGCCAGGAACAGCAGCAGGGTACGGCCGAGCCCACCGACGAGTTCCCATCCCGTGTCGCCGTTGAGCTCGACGAAGCGCTGCGAGACCCGCGTGAGTGCCACCACGAAGGCGAGGTCGAAGAAGAGCTCCAGGAACGTGGCGCGGCCCGCGCTCTCCGGAGGACGCAGGAGGTCCGCACCGCGCTTCCCCGACATCGTCCCCTCCGTCCACCCTCGTCGCACCAACGACCGGCTCGCCGAGGGGACGTGCCCGCCGGGGGTACGCGACAGGGTGGTTCACCGTGAATGTCCCCTAACTTCGACAAATCCCCCCTAAGTTCGATGCGCAGGACGCGGCCGAACCGGGGAGAAACGTGGACAGCTATCCGGCGATCGAAGATCACGGACTCATTGGCGACCTGCAGACCGCTGCGTTGGTGACCTGTGACGGCACCGTCGACTGGTTCTGTGCACCGCGCTTCGACTCGCCGAGCATCTTCGCCGCGCTGCTCGACAAGGAGAAGGGCGGCTACTTCCGGATCGCGCCCGACGACGTGCGGTACGTGACCAAACAGCTCTACCTCCCCGGCACACCCATCCTGATCACCCGGTTCATCAGCGCGGACGGGGTGGCCGAGGTCATGGACTTCATGCCGGTCACGGGCGAGCGGGCCACCGACGCGCACCGGTTGGTCCGCATCGTCACCATGGTCCGCGGCAGCATGCGCTTCCGGGTGGAGTGCCGGCCCCGCTTCGACTACGCCCGGGAAGAGCACCAACTGGAGCGCCACCCCAACGGCTACCTCTTCCGCGGCCGGTCCGCGACGCTGACGTTCAACCCCGTCGACCCCATCCGGCGGCTGATCCACGAACGCGGCGACGTCCGCATCGAGGACGGCGACCTCGTCGCGTACGGCACCCTGAACGAGGGCGACGTCGGCGGCGTGGTCCTGGAGACGGGCGACACCGAGCCACGGATCTTTCCGCCGGAGGAGATCCAGGGCATGTTCGAGTGGACGCGGGACTACTGGCGGCGCTGGCTGGAACGCTCCAGCTACACCGGCCGCTGGCGGGAGATGGTCGAGCGCTCCGCCATCACCCTGAAACTCATGACGTACGCGCCGACCGGCGCGATGATCGCCGCGCCCACCGCCGCGCTGCCCGAGCTGGTCGGCGGCACCCGCAACTGGGACTACCGCTACACCTGGGTACGCGACACGTCGTTCTCGGTGCACGCGCTGCTCGGCCTCGGCTTCACCGAGGAGGTCAGCCGCTACATGGACTGGCTGGACGAGCGCATCCGCACGGCCAGCGACCACCAGGACCCACTGAAGATCATGTACCGGGTGGACGGCTCCTCCGACCTGCACGAGGAGGTGCTCGACCACCTGGAGGGCTACCGCGGCTCCCGGCCCGTACGCATCGGCAACGGGGCCGCCGACCAGCTCCAGCTCGACATCCACGGCGAGGCGCTCTACGCCATGCACCTCGCCGACGAGCAGGGCATCCGTGTCTCACACCAGGTCTGGAAGAGCACCGTCCGGCTCGTCGACTGGCTCTGTCACAACTGGGACCAGCGCGACGCCGGCATCTGGGAGAGCCGGCACCACCCCCGCAACTACACGTTCGGGCGGGTGATGTCGTGGGTGGCGCTGGATCGGGCCATCCGCCTGGCCAACCGCACCGGCCGCCCGGGTGACCTGACCTGCTGGACCGAACAGCGGAACCGCATCTACAACCAGGTCATGGCCCGCGGATACCACCATGAACTCGGCAGTTTCGTGCAGGCGTACGACGAGAACGTGCTCGACGCCGCGCTGCTGGCCATGCCCGCGGTCGGTTTCGTCACGCCGAGCGACCCGCTGTGGCTGTCCACCCTGAACGCGATCGAACGCGAACTCGTCTCCGACAGCCTCGTCCACCGGTACGACCCGGTCCACTCCCCCGACGGCCTCCCGGGTCACGAGGGCACCTTCAACATGTGCACCTTCTGGTACGTCGAGGCGTTGGCCCGCTCCGGCCGCCTCGACGACGCCCGACTCACGTTCGAGAAGATGTTCACCTTCAGCAACCACCTCGGCCTCTACGCCGAGGAGATCGCCGCGACGGGTGAACAGATCGGCAACTACCCCCAGGCCTTCAGCCACCTGTCGCTGATCAACACGGCGCTGACCCTCAACAGCCTGCTCGACGCCGAGGCCGATGCCCGTCGCCGCCGCTAGGGCCGGTCAGCACCGTCAGGCGGTCTCGGCAGCGTCCGCCGGCCGGCTGCGGCGGGCCGAGATCGCGGTGGCGATCCGGACGAACGCGGCGACCGCGAGCGAGTGCGAGTTCTGCGGCCACGCCACCGAGAAGGCGGCCTCCGGCGCGTCGTCGACACCTCGCCAGGTGAGCTGTGGTCGGGCGTTGCGCGCGGCGAGCGAGGCCGGGAGCAGCGCGAGCATCCGCCCGAGTTCGATCTGACGCAGCATCTGCACCATGTCCCCGAACGGCGGCGCCTGCTCGCCGTGTCGTACGTAGACGTGCGCGCCGGGAACGACCTGCTGATGCCCGGCCTCGACGTCGGCCATCCGGAGTCGGGGCCGTCCGGCGAGCGGGTGCCCGGCCGGTAGCGCCAGCGCCTGCGGCTCGCGCAGCAGCGGCTCGACGTCCAGGCCATCGGCGTCGAACGGCTCGATGACGATCGCCACGTCGGCCTCGCCCGCGCGCAGCAGGGCCGGCTGCTCGCGCCAGCCGGTGAACAGGACCTCGATCGGTACGGCGGCGTGCTCCGCCTGGTACGCCGCGAGCACGTCCTCGAGCAGGCCACCCTCGACGTCGGCCTTCACCGCGACCACGAGCCTGCCTCCGGGCACACCCGCGGCCCGTCGGGCCCGCCGGGTGGCGGCGTCGAGCGCGACGAGCGCCGTCCGCGCGTCGGCGAGGAGCGCCGCGCCCGCCTCGGTGAGGGCGACGCTGCGGGTGGTGCGGTCGAGAAGACGGACACCGAGGTCCGCCTCGAGTCCGGAGATGGCGCGCGACAGGGCCGGTGACGCGATGCCGAGCCGCTCGGCGGCCCGGGTGAAGTTGAGTTCCTCGGCGACGGCCACGAAGTAACGCAGCGGCCGGGACTCCACGGGATTCATAACCTGAGGATAATAATGCCGCCCGAACTGGTCCTTCTGGCCCGCGATCCCCCGCGCCACGATGGGAGCATGATCGTCATCACGACTCCCACGGGCACGATCGGCGCCGCCGTCGCCGAGTCCCTGCGCGCCGCCGGAGCGCCGCTGCGCCTGATCGCCCGCGACCCCTCCCGCCTGCCCGAGACCCTTCGCGAGTACGCCGACGTCATCGTCGGCTCGCACGCCGACCCCGCCGTGCTCACCACCGCGCTGACCGACGCCACGGCGCTCTTCGTGCTCGTACCGCCGAACTTCGGTGCCCCGGACGTGACTGAGCACTACCTCGGCTTCGCGCGCCCCATCGCGGAGGCGGTGCGTGCGCACGCCGTACCCCGCGTCGTGGCCGTCTCCTCGCTGGGCCGCGGGTTCGACGGCCCGGCCGGGCTGCTCTCGGCGGCCTGGGCGATGGACGACACGCTGGAGTCCAGCGGCGCGGCCTACCGTTCGCTCCAGGCGGCGTTCTTCATGGAGAACCTGCTGCACCAGGTCGACCTGATCAAGAGCCAGGGGATGTTCGTGCTCACCGCCGACCCCGACGCGCCGCTCGCGGCGGTGGCCACCACCGACATCGCCCGCACGGCCACCGACCTGCTCACCGACACCACCTGGACCGGCCAGCAGGACGTGCCGGTGCGCGAACCCGTCGACCACACCCCGCGCGAGATGGCGCGGATCATCTCTGAGACCCTGGACCGGCCGGTCGCCTACCAGCAGGCCACCCTCGCCGACCACCGCGCCCGGTACGCGTCGTCCGGAGCGAGCCCGGCGGTCGTCGACGGCTTGATCGAGATGGCCGAGGCGCAGACGGCGGGCGTCTACCCGCCCGCCCGCGCCGGAGGCGTCGGGACGACCTTCCGCCAGTGGTGCGAATCGGTGCTCGCCCCCGCCGTGGTCGGCCGCAGCATGGCCGAACGACGCTAGGGCGCATGTCGAGGTCCTCGGTCCAGTGGAGGACCTCGACACCGTCCTAGCGGCCATGTGGCACGTCCGGCGGCCCGCTGCTTTACTATGGCACTAGTAAAGAAGTAAGGGGCTTTCCGTGTTCGTCTTCCGGCTCGACACCCACTCCGGCGTGCCGCCGTACCTGCAACTCGTCCAGCAGGTCCGCCAGGCGGTGCTGCTGGGATTCCTCCAACCCGGTGACCGCCTTCCGCTCATCCGCGAGGTGGTCGAGGACCTGGCGATCAATCCGAACACCGTCGCCAAGGCGTACCGGCAGATGGAGCAGGAGGACCTGGTCACCGGCCGACCCGGCCAGGGCACGTTCGTCACCGCACAGCAGTCGGCGGTGATGTCGGCATCGACGTACACGTCGCTGCGGCGCGGCCTGGCGACCTGGCTGCGCCGCGCCTACGCGGCCGGCCTCGACGAGCAGGCGGTCGACGCGCTGTTCACCTCCGTCCACCAGCAGACCAGGAACGAGGACGTGGCGTGACAGCGACCGAGTTCGCGCTCCGCACCGACGGTGTGGGCAAGCGGTACCGCAAGGGCTGGGCGCTGCGCGACTGCACGCTGACCCTGCCGGCCGGCGGCGTGATCGCCCTGGTCGGGCCGAACGGCGCGGGCAAGACCACCCTGCTGCGCCTGGCCGTCGGGTTGCTGGCACCGACCACCGGCACGGTGGATGTCCTCGGTCAGGACGTCACCGCCAGCACCCCGCAGACCCTGTCCCGGATCGGGTTCCTGGCCCAGGACCACCCGCTGTACAAGCGCTTCACCGTCGCCGAGATGCTCCGCTTCGGCCGGGCCTGCAACCTGCGGTTCGACCAGGGGCTGGCCGAGCGCCGGTTGGCGAAGCTGGGCATCCCGCTCGACCGCCGGGCCGGTTCGCTCTCCGGTGGGCAGCAGGCCCAGGTCGCGCTGGCACTGGCCCTGGCGAAGCGGCCCGACCTGCTCGTCCTCGACGAACCGGTGGCCAGCCTCGACCCGCTGGCCCGGCACGAGTTCCTCCAGATGCTGATGGGCGCGGTGGCCGACGGCGGAGTGACCGTGCTGTTCTCCTCCCACGTCGTGCACGAGCTGGAACGCGTCTGCGACCACCTGGTCGTCCTCAACCAGGGCCGGGTCACGCTGACCGGCGACATCGACACCCTCCTGGCCGAGCACCGGCTGCTCGTCGGCCCGCGCACGGCCACCGACCTCGACCGGGCCGGCACCGTCGTGGAGGCCGTCCACAGCGACCGGCACAGCACCCTGCTGGTACGCGACGGCGGGCTCCCGGCCGCGCCGGGATGGCAGGCCCAGCCGGTCGCTCTGGAGAACCTGGTGCTGGCGTACCTGCGCCGGCCATCCGCCCCGAGCGCCACGGTCACCCCGGGGGTGGCGGCGTGACGTGGTTGATCTGGCGGCAGCACCGGACCGAGGTCTGCGTCCTGGGCCTGCTCGTCGGCCTGTTCGGCATCACCCTGCTCGTGCTCGGGACGCAGGCCCACGACCTGTTCCCCGGCGGTCCCGCCCGCTGTGCGGGAGACGCCGGTCTCGACGAGGCATGCGTGGCGTCCTTCCGCCGGCTCGACGACGGGTACGGGTACGTCGAGAACCTGCTGGCGGCCTTCTACCTGGTCCCCGTCGTCATCGGCGCGTTCCTCGGCGCGCCGCTGCTCGCCCGCGAGCTGGAGGACGGCACCTGGCAGCTCGCCTGGACGCAGGCCGTGCCACGGATGCGCTGGCTGGCGGCCAAGCTCGTGGCACTGGCCGGCGTCACCGTCACGCTCACCGGGATGTTCACGGCGGTGCTCACCTGGTTCCGGCAGCCGTTCGACGCGTGGGAGGGGCGGTTCCAGTACGACGCCTTCGACCTGGAGGGGCTTGTCCCGGTGGCGTACGCGCTGTTCGCGTTCGGTGCCGCCACCGCCGCCGGGGCGATCCTGCGGCGCAGCCTGCCCGCGTTCGGCGTCGCGTTCGGGGCGTTCCTCGCCGCCCGGATGTCGGTGGCGCTGCTGGCCCGTCCCGCGTACGCCACCCCGCTCACCACCGTGACGCCGGTGCCCGTCGGCGGCTCGCAGGCGGGCCAACGGGCCGCGCCCGGCTTCGCCGACTGGGTGGTGGAACGCGGCTACGCGGACACCACCGGGCGCAGGCTCAGCTCGACCGAGTACTACGAACTGGAGGGCGCCGCCGACCGGGCCGGCACCAACCTCAACCAGTTCCTACACGCGCGGGGCATCCAGCAGTTCCGGGTCTACCACCCGGCCGACCGGTTCTGGACGTTCCAGCTCATCGAGGCGGCCCTCTTCGTCGCGGTCGCGGCGGTCCTGATCGGGGTGGTGGTATGGCGGGTACGGCGTCGCATGATCTAGCGCCTGACCCCTGCACCGACGAGCATCGCTCAGGGGTGCATGTCGGCGCCTTTCAGCACCCGGTCCACCGCGTTGCGCGGGCCGTAGACCGCCAACCCGACGAGGTCGAGCTTCTCGCTGGGTACCGCCCGCACGGCGGACCGGTTGTCCCGGTCGTTGGCCGTGCCGAACAGCTCGGACGTGAACACCGACATGGGCAGGCTCCGGCTGAGGGCCCGTTGGTGCGCCAGCCGCAGCACGTCCCGGTCGCCCCGGAACACCAGGACGGGCTGACGGAACATGGGCAGGTACCGCACGCCGTCGGCGTCCTCGTACGGCTCGCCGATCACCTCGGGCACCACCGTGCCCACTCCACTGACCAGGAACGCCGTGATGTTCAGGCGCTGCCAGGCAAGCACGTCGTCGCGGAGTAACACGGCGATCTTCGTGTCGAAGCGCACGGGCGCTGGTTGAGGTCGCATGGCTCGATCATGTGGCGCGGGCCTGTTCGCGGTCTTGTACGAAGTTGACCTGCCGGGAGCACGGCACCGCGGCGGTCACCGCGCGAAGACGCCCGGGCTGACGCCGAGGATCCGCTTGAAGTGGCGGGCCAGATGCGACTGGTCGTAGAAGCCGCTGCTCGTGGCGACCCGGTCCAGGGGGTGCCCGGCCAGGATCAGGCGTCGGGCCTCGTCGACCCGCCGGGAGGTCAGGTAGCGGTGCGGCGACATGCCGAACTCCCGGCTGAACACCCGGACCAGGTACGAGGGGTCGAAGTGCAGCAGCCGACCGGCCTCGTACAGCGAGAGCCCATCGGCAACGTGCTGCTCGATCAGGTCGCGCAGCAGGTAGGCCGCCGTGGGATCGGCGCGCGGCATCACGATCCGCTCCCCCAGGCGGGCGCGCACGCTGTCGGTGAGCAGCGTCAGCAGCGTCTCCGCCCGTAGTTCGTCACCGGGCCGCAGACACGCGCCGTGCAACGCCGACACCGCGCCGCGGAGCCACGGATCGGGGAAGCTGGAAATGCCGACCGATCGACCGGCGAGATCGGCCGACAGATGGCTCACGTCAAGATAGATCACCCGCTTCCGAAAACCCTCCGGACCGGCCGAGCGACCGTTGTGCGGGACGTGCGGAGGTAGGAGGGTCACCACCTCACCGAACGCGTAGCGCTCGTGCCGGTGCACGTCGTAGCGCACCGCGCCCTCGTCGACGATGAGGAGCGTCCAGGTGTCATGGGCGTGCATCGGGTAGGCATGATCGGTGAGGTGGGCGTGGAGCACCTCGGTGACGCCCGCCAGTCTCGGCCGCCACGCCTGCATCTCGGCTGCGGGGTGCACGCTTCGTGACACAGGAACATCCTTCCCGACGCGCCCGCTGACACGCACTTCGTGGGCGAGGTCGGCATGCCCCCTGGTGGACTACCTGAACTGGACCTTCCCGCACGGCGGCTTCCCCCGGCCCACCGGAGACGAAGCACAGTGGGACGTCATCCACCAGCTCAGAAGCGGTCTGCACCGACTCTGACGAGCACCGATCGACTGGCGGAGCCGGCCCTAGACGAGGTCGAAGGACTCCCACGGGCCGATCGCCGTACGGTTCGCGATCAGCGCCCCGGCGCCGGCGTCCTCGGCGCAGACGTACCTGCCGTTCGCCGCGCTGCGGAAGCTGACACTGCCGTCCGGGTTCGTCACCTTCGTGAACGTCTCCCAGCCGCCGATCGCGTCGCGGTCGGCCACCAGCGCCGCCGCGCCGGCCTGCTCCGCGCAGACGTACTTGCCGGTCCGGTTGGATCGGAGAGCCACCAGGCCGGCTCCGGCGTCGACGACGCTGAACGTCTCCGACGGCGAGGTCAGCGAGGCGACCAACGGGGAGCCCCCGACGAAACGGCCGTTGGCCCGGGACCGGATGCCGACGGCGGCGGGTGGGGTCGGAGTGGAGCCGAGCACCGGCGCGGTCGGCCGGGTGGCGGTCAACGCGATCTGGCCCTTGAGCATCCGACCACCGTCACCGCTGAGCCGCAGGTAGTAGTCCGCCGAACAGTTCGTGCCGTCCTCGTCCAACGCCAGGAACTTCGAGCCGGCCGGGACGAACGCGGCCGTCTCGGCCGTCTTGGCGATCTGGTTTCCCTCGTTGTACTCGTCGAACATGGAGATGTAGATCGCCGGTGCGCCGGCCCTGATCACGTTGTAGAACTGCCGCCACATGAAGTCGCCGTGCGCACGCTGGCGCTCCTGGAGGTCACCGGGCAGCACGCACGGTTGGTAGTCGATGCCGTGTGCCACACAGTCCTGCACGTCGGGGAGCGTGACGTTGGTGTAGAACCAGTCCGCTCCGGCCACGTCGCCGATCCGGCCCACCATCCACGGCGAGATCATGTCGTACGCGTGGTAGACGTCGGAGAAGCCGGGCCGCGAGTCGCCGTTGCTGTCGCCGCTGCGCCAGTGCGTCGGCGTACCGCCCATGACGTACACGCCCTGCGCCTTGAACCAGTTGATGACGTCCAGGCAGACCGGGGCGCTCCACGGATGGTTGCTGTCGTTGAAGCCGAATCCCCAGATGCCGACGACGGGCTTGCCGTTCTGCCTCGCGTACGCCGGGGACACCGTGTACGCCTTCATCTTGTTCGTCCAGTCGTCCTTGATCTGCTGCTGCATGTCCGTCCAGCCGCTGACGTCGTACATGATGTAGAACTTGCGGTCGAACGCCTCGGCCGCGTTGCGGACCTTGATCGTGACGGCGTCGCGGATGGGTCCCTCTCCGCCGACCGGGTTGAAGCGTTGCAGCGCGGCGGTGTCCAACCCGTTCTCCCGCATCCAGCGGAAGTGGGTGTCGACGGTCTGCTGGTCGTAGGACGAGAACAGTGAGGCGGGCTGCCCGTTGCCCAGGTTCTGGTATCCGGTCTTGTACACCCGTTCGTAGTCACGCACGTCCGGCCACGACTTGAGCGCCTCGTTGACCGGCGAGGGGGTCTTCTGCCAGTCCTGGCCGTAGTGCCACCAGCCCGACAACGGGCTTCCGTCGCCGGCCCCGGTGAACCACCCCTGGTAGCCGACGGTGATCTTTCCGACCACGTCGCCGGGCGGGCTGACCGCGGCAACGGCGGGACCGGCCGTAACGGCGTCGATCGAGACGCCGGTGACGGCGGCCGCGGTGCCGGCCATCGCGGAGCCGAGCAGGGTACGGCGGGAGAGCCTCATGACGGCAGCAACTTTCCTCAGGGGATGGTTCGCCCGGATCGTGAAGCTGAGGGTGATCCGGACGGCATGAGGCTAGTGAGCCGGTTTGCAGACAATCAAGCAGCGCGGAAGAACTTCAAAGAATCTTAAGAGTACGAGGACTCCCGGCACCGCCGCGCGTCCCAGGGCCTGAAATCCTACTTGACACATAGGAGATGTGGGTTAGCGTCGTATCCGTGACCAGCCAACACACCCTGCTCCAGGGCACCGCCATCGCGGTGTCGCGGGGATGCTGCCGTGGCTGGACCGCTGCCTGCGGCTGCTGCCGCTGAGCCCGCGATCCGCTCTGTTTCCACTCGCGCCGCCGGCTCGACGATGACCGGCAGCCGATTCCTCGTACCGGTCGGCGGTTGCTGTTAACCGCCCTCCGTCCTTGCGTACCCGTGGCAGCGCTGGTCACCAGCCACCGCGACGGCGCGCCGCTGCTCTCCCACCTGGGGCGCTACGCACCCCCGCAACCAGCGACGAAGGAGTTGCACGTGACCTCACCATCCCTCCTGGACCGTCGGGCGTTCCTGTCCGCGACCCTCGGCGCGGTCACCCTGAGCCTGACCGCCTGCGCCGGTGACGACACACCCCTCGCGGCATTGGCCGCGGGCGCTCCGCTGCCGCAGGCCGTACCGAAGGGCACCAAGCTCGTCGTCGGCGACAAGGAGCACCAGAAGGCGATCGAGTTCTCCGGCGAGGCCGACAGGTTCAGCTTCGAGGTGGAGTGGGCGAACATCAGCGGCGGCCCGCAGACCCTGGAGGCGTTCCGCGCCAAGGCGCTGGACGTCGGGGCGGTGGCGGACATCCCGCCGATCCACTCGCACTGGACGGGCATCCCCACGAAGATCGTGGCCTCGAAGTTCCGCCAGGACCCGCTCAACCACGCCATCTACCGGCTCGGCATCGCACCCGGTGTCACCGTCGCCACCCTCGCCGACCTGGGCGGGAAGAAGATCGCGTACAGCCCGGGACAGGCACAGGGAGCACTGGTCCTGCGGGTACTGCACAAGGCCGGCCTCACCAAGAAGGACGTCAAGCTGGTCGAGCTGCCCAGCACCGGTGATGTCTACGCGACGGCACTCGCCAGCCGCCAGGTCGAGGTCGCACCGATCGGCGGCGTGCAGATCAAACGGTACGAGACCAAGTACAGCCGCGACGGCGCGACGACGCTCGCGCACGGACTGCGCGACGACCCCGGTCACCTGTACGCGCCCGTCACCGTGCTCGGTGATCCGGCCAAGGCGGCCGCGATCCGCGAGTACGTGCAGGCGTGGGCGCGGGCCTGGCGGTGGCGCGAGGCCAACCCGGACGAGTGGATCGAGCGGTACTACGTCAAGGACCAGGGGCTGACCGCCGACGACGGCAGGTGGTTGGTCGAGAACGGCGGGGTGGCCGACATCCCGGCGAGTTGGTCCGAGGCCATATCCCGGCACCAGGAGACCATCGACCTGCTCGCGAAGGAGACCCGCAACAAGCCCCTGAAGGCGGAGGACCTGTACGACCGACGGTACGAGTCGGTGGGCGCGCAGGCCTTGACCGCCGGAGGTGCCCGGTGACCGCCTCGACCCTGACCAGACCCCGGTCGAACGCCACCGCTGCGGTCGGCCGGCCACGACGCCGGCTCACGCCGGGCCGCCCCATCCCGTTCGGGGCGGCGATCGGCCCGACCCTGCTGCTGGCGGTGTGGGCGGCCGGCTCGGCGGCCGGCTGGATCGACCCCCGTACCCTGTCGGCGCCCTGGACCGTGCTGACCACGGCGGGCGACCTCGTCGCCGACGGCCGGTTGCAGGACAACCTGGTCATCTCGGCGCAACGGGCCGGCCTGGGCCTGGCCATCGGCACCGCCGTCGGCACGGTGCTGGCCGTGTTCGCCGGTCTGAGCCGCTGGGGCGAGGCCATCCTCGACGGCCCGATCCAGATCAAGCGGGCCATCCCGGCCCTCGCGCTGATCCCGCTGCTCGTCCTCTGGTTCGGCATCGGCGAGCAGATGAAGGTCATCACCATCACGCTGGGCGTGTTCGTGCCCGTCTACATCCATACCCACAACGGGCTGCGCACCATCGACAGCCGGTACGTCGAGCTGGGCGAGTCGCTCCGGCTGCGGCGCACCGCCTTCATCCGCCGGATCGTGCTGCCCGGCGCCCTGCCCGGCTTCCTGCTCGGCATGCGGTTCGCGGTCGTCGGGGCGTGGCTGTCCCTGGTGGTGGTCGAGCAGATCAACTCCACCAGCGGCATCGGCTACATGATGGAGCTGGCCCGGGAGTACGGCCAGACCGACGTGATCATCGTCGGACTCGTGCTGTACGGACTGCTCGGGCTGCTGTCCGACGGCGTCGTCCGGCTCGCGCAGAGGAGGGCGTTGTCGTGGCGACGCACGCTGGCGGACTGACCGCGTCCCGCGCGGTGCGCGTGCACCGCCTGGCGCGGGGATTCGGGGATCGGGTGATCCTCGACGGATTCGACCTGGAGATCGCCGCAGGCGAGTTCGTCGCGCTACTGGGACGCAGCGGCTCGGGCAAGAGCACCATGCTGCGTGCGCTCGCCAGGCTGGACGGTGACGCCACCGGCTCAGGCCTGATCGACGTACCGGAAAGATCGTCCGTCGTCTTCCAGGATGCTCGGCTGCTGCCGTGGCAGCGCGTGCTGGACAACGTCGTCCTCGGCCTGCGCGGCTCGGACGCCACCGATCGCGGCCGGGCCGCGCTCGCCGAGGTCGGCCTGGCCGGCAGGGAACGGGCCTGGCCCAGCGAGCTGTCCGGCGGCGAGCAGCAACGCGTGGCGCTGGCCCGGGCGCTGGTGTCCGAACCGGACCTGCTGCTCGCCGACGAGCCGTTCGGCGCGCTGGACGCGCTGACCCGACTGCGCATGCACGGCCTCCTGCGCGTGCTGCACGCCCGGCACCGACCCACGGTGCTGCTCGTCACCCACGACGTCGACGAGGCCATCACGCTGGCCGATCGCGTGCTGCTGCTGGACAGCGGGCGAATCGCCGTCGACCTCGCCATCGACCTGCCCGCCCCGAGGTCGTACCGACAGCCGCAGTTCCTCGCGTACCGCGAGACCCTGCTGCGCGCGCTCGGCGTCGACCAGACCGAAGGATGACCATGCTGCACCTCAACGCGTTCCTGATGGGCGTCGGCCACCACGAGGCCGCCTGGCGCCTGCCCGACAGCGACCCGTTCGCGCAGACCGACGTCGCACACTTCACCCGCCTGGCCCGCATCGCCGAGCGCGGCAAGCTCGACTCGCTGTTCCTCGCCGACAGCCCGGTGCTGTGGAACAGCATCGGTCGACGGCCGGGTGGCACCCTGGAGCCCACCGTGCTGCTCACCGCCCTCGCGGGCGTGACGAGTCACATCGGGCTCATCGCGACCGCGTCGACGACGTACAACGAGCCGTTCAACCTGGCCCGCCGTTTCGCCTCGCTGGACCACGTCAGCGGCGGGCGGGCCGGCTGGAACATCGTCACCACCGCCGGCGAGAAGGCCGCCCGGAACTTCAACCTGGACGACCTGCCCGCGCACCGGGACCGGTACGAGCGGGCAGCCGAGTTCATCGAGGTGTCCCAGAAGCTCTGGGACAGCTGGGACGACGCCGCGCCACTCGGCGACAAGGACGCCGGGCGGTGGGGCGACGACGCGCTGCTCTATCCACCGGAGCACACCGGGCGGTACTTCAAGGTGGCCGGCCCACTCAACGTTCCCCGCTCACCCCAGGGCTACCCGCTGCTGGTGCAGGCCGGGTCGTCCGAGGACGGCAAGGACCTAGCCGCCCGCTACGCGGAGGCGGTCTTCACCGCCCAGCAGACGCTCGGCGAGGCGCAGGCGTTCTACCGCGACCTCAAGTGGCGTGCCGCGCAGGTCGGCCGCGACCCGGACACCATCAAGATCCTGCCGGGCATCGTGCCGGCCATCGGGTCCACCGAGGCCGAGGCCCGCGCGCTGGAGGAGGAGCTGGATCGGCTGATCAAACCGGAGTACGCCCGGCAACAGCTCGCCACGACGTTGCGGGTCGCCCCGGAAGACCTCGACCTGGACCGGGAACTCCCCGCCGACCTGCCGAGCGAGGACGAGATCGAGGGCGCCAAGAGCCGGTACACGCTGATCGTCACGCTGGCCCGGCGCGAACGCCTGACCGTACGCCAGCTCATCGGCCGGCTCGGCGGCGGTCGCGGGCACCGCACCTTCGCGGGTACGCCGGAGCAGGTCGCCGACGCCATCGAGCAGTGGTACCACAGCGGCGCGGCGGACGGCTTCAACATCATGCCTCCCGTGCTGCCGTCCGGGTTGGAGACGTTCGTCGACCACGTCGTGCCGATCCTGCAGCGCCGCAAGCTGTTCCGCACCGAGTACACCGGGACCACCCTGCGCGAGCACTACGGGCTGCCCCGACCGACCAACCAGTTCACGCGGCAACTCACCACCGCGTCCCGCTGACCCACCGCGAAGGAGAATCATGGTCGACCAACGGCCCTTCGGGCGCACCGGCGTCCGCATCAGCTCCCTGACCCTGGGCGCGATGAACTTCGGACGGCGGGGCAACCCGGACCACGAGGACGGCATCCGGATCATCCACCGGGCCCTCGACGAGGGCATCACCGCCATCGACACCGCGGACGTCTACTCCCACGGCGAGTCGGAGGAGATCGTCGGCAAGGCCCTCGCGGGCGGACGACGCGACGACGTCTTCCTGGCCACCAAGTTCCACGGCCAGGTCGGCGACAACCCGCAGCACCGCGGCAACTCCCGCCGCTGGATCGTCCGATCCGTGGAGAACAGCCTGCGCCGGCTGGGCACCGACTGGATCGACCTCTACCAGGCACACCGGCCGGAGCCGGAGACCGACTTCGACGAGACCCTCGGGGCGCTCACCGACCTGGTACGCCAGGGCAAGATCCGGTACATCGGCACGTCCACCTTCGAGCCGTCGGCGATCGTCGAGGGACAGTGGATCGCCGAGCGGCGCGGCCGGGAGCGGGTCGTCAGCGAGCAGCCGCCGTACTCGATCCTGGCCCGCGGCATCGAACGCGAGGTGCTACCGGTGGCCCAGCGGTACGGGCTGGCGGTCATCCCCTGGAGCCCGCTCGCCGGCGGCTGGCTCTCCGGCCGCTACCACTCCGGCCTGACAGCGCCGATCTCCGGACGCGCCGAGCGGCTCCCGGCCCGCTTCGATCCGACCCTGCCCGCGAACGCCGCCAAGCTGACCGCCGTCGACGAACTGGCCACGCTCGCCGACGAGGCCGGACTCTCCCTCATCCACCTCGCGATCGCCTTCGTCCTCGAACACCCCGCGGTCACGTCGGCGATCATCGGCCCACGCACCCTGGCGCACCTGGAGTCACAGCTCGGCGCCGCCAAGGTGACCCTGTCCGAGGACGTGCTGGACCGCATCGACGCCATCGTCCCGCCCGGCACCACCCTGAACCCCGCCGACACCGGCTACCAGCCACCGTCGCTGACCGATCCGGCCAACCGCCGACGCGGCGGGACGACGCCACGCGCCGCCGGACCGGTCCGATGAGCAGCCCCGGCACGCCGCCTTCCTCCCGCCGCACCCATCCCGCCCGAGGAGCCACCGCATCATGACCCTGTCGAGCCACCACGGCTGGCGCCGCGGTCTGGCGACGATCGCCGCCGCCGTCCTGGTCACCGGCCTGCCCGCCGTACCGGCCGCCGCCACCACCACGACCGACACCGCCCTTGAGTGGTACGACGCCACCGCTGCCGCCGTCGCGACCGGCACCCGTGCGCAGGTCACCAACAGCCGCGCGTGGGCGATCAGCTGGCTCGCCGCCGCCCGCGCCACCGGCACCACGTCCACCGGAAACCCCCGCCACTACCGGGACGCCGCACTCGCGTCCGCCGTCCACACCGCGCTGAGCACCCTGCTCCCCGACAGTGCTGCCGCGCTCGACACGGCGCTGCGGACCACCCTGGGCCGGATCCCGGACGGCCGGGCCAAGGACCGGGGCACGGCCACCGGCCGCGCCGAAGCACGCCGGCTGCTGACCCAGCGGACGGACGACGGGCTCGACCCGGCCTCCGTCAACCCGGCGTACCCCAACCCCGAACCGGGCCCGGGTCGCTGGCAGCCCACCCCACCAGACTTCTCCCCCGCCCAGCAGGCCGGCACCCGCTTCGCCCGGCCGTTCCTGCTCGACCGAGCGGACCGGTACCGGCCCGGTCCACCGCCCGCCCTGAACTCGGAGCGCTACCGGGCGGACCTCGCCGAGGTCCGGGCGTACGGGGCGGTGGACAGCGCCGTACGCACACCGGCGCAGACCGACACCGCGACCTTCTGGCTCGGCTCCTCACTGACCCTCTACACCGGGATCCTGCGCGCCGCGCTCGCGCAGTCCACCGGGTCGGTCGCCGGGCGGGCGAGCCTCGTGGCCATCTTCCACGTCGCGCTCGTCGACACCCAGATCGCGACCTCCGACGCCAAGTACGCCTACCTCAGCTGGCGACCGGTCACCGCCATCCGGGCCGACGCGGGCGGCGATCCGGCCTGGACACCGCTGCACACCACGCCGTCGCACCCGGACTACCCGAGCGGGCACAACACCTACTCCGGCGCCGCCGAGCAGGTGCTCACCGCCCTGCTGGGGCCGCAGGCCCGGGAGCCGTACACCATCACCAGCCCGAGCCAGCCCGGCGCCACCCGGACCTACCGCGACTGGCGGCGACCTACCAGGGAGAACGTCGACGCCCGGGTGTGGTCGGGCATCCACACCCGTACCGCCGACGAGGCCGGCGTCCGACTCGGCCGCGACGTGGCCGCGCACACGCTGCGCAACGCACCACAGCTGTTCCGCTGACCGACCGAACCCATCGGGGCGGGGCGGCCGTCGCCGCCCCGCCCCCGAAGCGCCGGAGACCCTCTGATGAGCCTCGAGTTCCTCTGGTACATCCCGAACCAGGTCCAGCCCGGCCACCGCGGCGACGACGTGACCGACAACCACAACAGCCTGGAGACCCTCACTCAGCATGCCAGGGCTCTTGAGGAGCACGGGTGGGGTGGAGCGCTCCTCGGGACCGGCTGGGGCCGGCCCGACACCTTCACCGTGGCCACCGCGCTCGCCGCCCGGACGACCACGTTCCAGCCGCTGATCGCGATCCGACCCGGTTACTGGCGGCCCGCCAACTTCGCCTCCGCCGCCGCGACCCTCGACCACCTCTGCCAGGGCCGCACACTGATCAACATCGTCTCGGGCAAGGACGACCTGGCCGCGTACGGCGACGGCGAGAGCGACCCGGCCCACCGCTACGCCCGTACCAAGGAATTCCTGCAGATCGTGCGCAAGCTGTGGACCCAGGAGAGCGTCACCTACCAGGGTGAGCACTTCACCGTCACCGGCTCCACCCTGGCACTGCGACCGGTCGCCCGGGGCGGGCGTGAACACCCCCGGCTCTACTTCGGTGGCGCATCCCCCGCCGCCGAAGAGGTGGCCGCCACCGAAGCCGACGTCCAGCTCTTCTGGGGCGAGCCACTCGACGGCGTGGCCGAGCGGATCGAGCGACTCAAGCAGCTCAGCGAGAAGCTGGGACGCGAACACGCTCCGCTGGAATTCGGCCTACGGGTCACCACACTGGTGCGCGACACCACCGAACAGGCCTGGGCCGACGCCGAAGCCAAGGTCGCCGCCATGGCCAAGGGCACCGGCGCCGCCCACGGCCACATCTGGCAAACGGCCGTCGGTCAACGCCGCCTGCTCGACCTCACCGCACGCGGCGAGGTCCTCGACGACAACCTCTACACCACCCCCGGCAGGTTCGGTGGCGGCGGAGCGGGCACCACCTGGCTCGTCGGCTCCGCCGAGGACGTGGCGAACTCGCTGCGCAAGTACCAGCGGCTCGGCGTCAGCCACTTCGTGCTCTCCGACACGCCCTACCTGGGCGAGATCAGGCGTCAGGGCGAGCAGCTGCTGCCGCTGTTGCGCACCTGAACGCTGCCCCGCCGGTGCTCCGCAATCAGCTCCTACCTGCGAAGAAGTACTCGGTGAACATCGCCCTGCACAGCACCACGGACTGCTGGCCTGTTCTGGTAGGACCCATGAAGGCCAACGGCCTCGCGACCACTAAGCGTCGAACTCAACCACGAAGGTCCAGATCCGGTGACTGCTGACCACTTCGTGGCAATGGGAAACTATTCGCCCCACTTGACCCTGTCGGCTCAACGCCTGAAGAAGATCGGGGTGCGACCCGGCGAGCGAGTCCGCCCGCAGGTCGAGCGTGAACACAGCGCCGTGGTCCAAGTCGTTGACGCGTCCCTCAGACTTACTTCCCCCGACATACTTGCCCGCGGGATTGCTTTCCCACGGGTAACCTTCCGTCCACTTCACGATACGCTGGAACAATTTCCCTCCGCGCTGGTGCAGCATGTCTCGGTGATCGCCAGCACCCGCATCGACCACCCGATGGCCGTCCCGGATCGCCGCCTGGGTCGCCTGGGGCAACGTTACCGGCTTCGATGCGAGCGTTTCGGTGGCAGCGTACGAGGCGCCGCCGAGAGCAACCGGACTCCGATCCCGTCGCCCACACCGATGATGACGCCGGCGCCGACGAGCCGCGTTGCGGTACGGGGACACGCGCCCTAGCGTGTGTGGGCACAGATACACGTAAGTCAATGGTTGGGGGACGTGGATGCGCGCGTTGGCCGCTGTCGTTGCCGTTTGCCTCACCATGGTCGTCGCCCCAGCCTCGGCGGCCAGCGGAGCGACACTCACGTGGCGGGCCTGCCCAGGCGTCGATGACACCCGCCTACGCTGCGCCACGGTCCAGGTGCCGCTCGACCATGCGCGCCCATCCGGCCCGACGATCGACATCATGATCTCCCGGCTCCCCGCGGCCGACCCGGCGCTGCGCCGCCGTGTGCTGTTCACCACGGGCGGCGGCCCGGGTGGTGCCGGTGTCCCCGAGCCGCTGAACCTCGCCGCCACCGTCGACCCCGCAGTGCTCGCCCGGTACGACATCGTCGGGTTCGACATGCGCTTCGTCGAACGCAGTACTCCGATCACCTGTGGCCAGCCGGAGGAGGAGCCGGGCGGCTACTGGGTGCGCACAGCCACCTATCAGTCCCTGCAGGACACCGCCGCCGAGGCCCGCGACTACGCGCACGCCTGCGCCCGGCACGCCGGCTGGGCGCTGCCGTTCGCCACGACCGCACAGGCCGCCCGCGACATGGACGTCATCCGGGCACGCCTGGGCGAGCGGAAGCTCTCCTTCCTCGGGGGCTCGTACGCGGCGATGCTCGGCGTCGCGTACGGCACGCTCTTTCCGCGTCGGGTGGACCGCTTCGTCCTGGACAGCCCGGTCAACTACGACTTCGCCTGGCGCCCCTACGAGCTGAAGCGGATCCCGGCCTTCGAGGAGAACTACGCCGCCTTCACCGGCTACCTTGCCGACAACAGCGCGGCGTTCGGGCTCGGTGCCACGCCGGCCCAGGTCGCGGAAACCCTGAGCCGAACGTTCGCAGCGGCGGCGATCGAGCCGATCGTGGCCGGGGACCACGCCTGGACCACCGGCGAGCTGGGCTCCCTGACGGTCATCGCGACGTACTTCGAGCAGTTGTGGCCGGTGGTCGCGACCAACCTGGCCGCCATCGTCGCCCGCACACCGCCGCCGATCCCCCTCGACCCGAGACCGGCCCCCCTGCCCGGAACCCCGGACGTGCCGGCGGACAACCACACCGCGGTCAACATGGCCTTCCGCTGCGGCGACAACGCGTGGCCGCGCGACCTGGCGACCTACCGCCACGATGTGGCTCGCCTCGGCACCCGCTATCCGGTCTTCGGCCCGTCGATCGCCAACCTCAACCCCTGCGCCTTCTGGCCGGTCAGCCAGGACAACACCCCGCCGCTCGCCAGTAACCGGGCACCGGCGGCGCTCGTCGTCGCCGCACTGCGCGACGCCTCGGTGCCGCTGGCCAACTCGATCGCGACCGCCCGGTCCATCACCGGCTCACGGCTGGTCACCGTGGACAAACAGACACACGTGCCCCTGCTCAGCGGCCAGGCCAACGCCTGCCTGACCGGCACGGTCACCGCGTACCTGGTGCACGGGCACCTGCCCGAGCACGACACGGCCTGCTAGCCCCGGACCCGCCGCCGACAGCGGCCCGGGGCTTCGTCGTGGTCGCTCACACGGCGGCTCCGCCGTTCATCCTGATCATGCTGGGACCGTCTGGCAGTCCGAGATACCACCAGGTACCAGGTGGCGGTAGTGGCAGCGTGCCGCGTAGCAGTTCGATCATCGCATTCGCCAGATCCACCATCGGGGCGGTGGGCATGGATGGGCCATGGAGGTCACGCCAGATCGCCGGCCATCCTTCGATTCGCCGTAGCTCAGCGTCCGCCTTCGTCACCGCCCGAAGCGCGCCCAGCCGGACGGCTGCCTCCGACGCGATCGCCGCGAACGGCTCCACCGCGTCGGCCTCGACCACTGGCTCAAGGTTCAGGCCCGCATCGCCGCCGACAGTCGCCACCGCGGCGAGTGAATCGGCCAGGTGGTCGAACCACGCCCCGGGAGCGCCCTCGCGACCCACCACAAGCATCTCGTACGCAAGGAAGGAGATGCTCACGTCGTAGGCCCAGAAGCTTCGCCCGTTCGCCGACACCGCCGCCGTTCTGGTCATGCAACCATGATCACGATGATGTCCGCTGCGTCGCAACGGGAATAGCGCCGAGCTGTGCTCCACGCGCGTTTGCGGTCCACGGCGCTTCAGCCGCACCCGAATTGGCGGCTACTGCGGCCGGGTTGAGCGCGCACTATCCGGGGTGGGGCCCTCGACTCGTCCGTCCTCCGTCGACAGCCGGTTGAGCCGCCTACGCGCATGGACGTCGTGGCGGCCGAGGGCCCTCAACTCGACATGACGTCCAGCCCGGGCAAGCAGGTCCATGTGCCAAAGGTGCGCGTTGTGGCGTTCGTAGTCGGCGCTGTAACACTCCGCAACAGCGCTGAGGACCACGATCGCCCCGTCATAGTCACCGCGCTCCTCGGCGAGGCGCACCCTCTCCGACCAGTGGGGCATGGACATCATCGTAGGACTACTACTGCTCAGCCGGATGTCATGGCGCCAGGCGTCGGCGGTTGAGCGACAGCGAAGGGGGTCTCATGAGCTACGAACTTGAGTGGGCTGATCTGCCCGAACCTGCTGCCACTGCCCGCTCGCGCTTCGAAGCGTGCTCTGATCTGGGGGACCGGTGCGTGCACGTTCCTCAATGCCTCAACGAGTACGAGACGCTCACGGCCGCCTATCGGTTCCACCTGAACATTGCTGGCATGGCCAACTGCCGCGACGGTATGCGCCGCACCGGCATGATCTACCACGCCGCCTCGCAGCCCTTTCCCGACTGGCCCTTCCAGGGCTTCAACGACTGGCAGTCTGCTGATCAGAGTCGGCGCGACGCGTACATCGCGGCCGAACGGGCGGCATCGGCCCAGACGATCCCCGGAATGCTCGGAATCCCAGAGTTCAAGCTGACGAGCAACGGCCCCTGGCTGGTGGGAGCGAGGGAAATCGACGAAGCGCTCGACTGCTATCAGGCTTCGTCGCCGAGCTTGCGCGCGGAGTTGGAGGAGAATGACCTGTGGGTGGCCTGGCTTGACTGGCTGAGACAGACCGTCCACCACGGGGGTTTCACCGTAGGCTGAGCTCCCACCTGCGGCGGCCGGCCACGACGCCGCTCGGCCTCCCGCAACACCACCAACGGATCCCGTGGGCCAATACACCGATGTTCGCTTGCACTCCAGGCACTCGGCCACGCCACGGGATATCTGCTCGCGATCCGCCACCGTCCGCATTGCACGCGACGGAACAACCGTCCCGCTGAACCAGCAAGATCAGAAGCTCTGATCAAGTGAACCTGCCCAGCGCTACCTCCGACCGGATCTGAGTCCGGACGCTGGAAGGTCAGAGCGCCGCCCGGAGGTCCCCATCAAGCGTGAGACTGGAGAGCGCGACACACAGCAGACCCGAACGTTCGATTGGCGTCGACACGAGAGGGACGGCTTTTTGACACCGGCAGGAACACGCCGATTTCTGAGGACCAGAAGACGCTAACCTTCAGTAAGCCTGATGTAACAGAGAATTACTTGGGCGCAGCTGGGGGAGGTCGGTTTGGAAGCAGAATGGTTGTTCAACCTGGCGACTTCGGGCAGCGCCGCTCTGGTGGGGGCAGCCGCCACGGACTTGTGGCTGAGCACTCGCGACGGCTTCCAGCGCGTGCTGAGCAGGGGTGACCCGGTCCGGGAGCAGGTGTTGGCCCGGCGGCTGGCAGCCACGGCCGCCGCCGTTGAGCAGGCCGCGCCGCAGGAGCGGGAGCAGGTCAGACAACAGCTGCAACGGCAATGGTGCACCAGGTTGACCGACCTGTTGGAGGAGGATCCGACGGTCGGCAAGCAATTGCAGGCCTTGACTGATGAGGTAGCCGGGCAATTGCCGGCGCTGCAGCAGCGGTGGGTGCAGCGGGTTACTGCGTCCGGCCCGAACTCGCGGGCGTACGTCTCGATGTTCGGCAATGTCGTCAACCACTTCGGGGCCCTCGACCCGCCAACCGGACCCCGGGAATGAGCATCGACCCCGGCGCCGTCCAGCGGGTCAGCGCTACAGCGGGCTTCGCGTACGGAGTGATCGGCGCTGACCTACACGTGTTCGGCGACGGCAGTCCCGTCTACCTACTGCAGCGTTGGCGGCCACCACCGAACCCCGACTCGACATGGCTGCGTGCCCTGCCCAGCCGGATGCTCAACGCCCGCCTGCAGGTCGTCGACTTCACCGGGCGCCACGCCGAGATCGAGCAGCTGCGGCGGTGGCGCGATGACGAGTCACCCATTGCCGTCCGCTGGTTGCACGGTGCCGGCGGGCAGGGCAAGAGCCGCCTGGCCGACCACCTGGCTGCCGACTCCGTAGCCCTGGGCTGGCGCTGCGTCATCGCCCGTCACGCCGCAGCGGCGGTCCTGCCGCTACCGGGAAGCGAGGACCTGCGGCTGGACGGTACTGCCGGAGTCCTGCTCGTGGTGGACTACGCCGACCAGTGGCCCCTGTCGCACCTGACCTGGCTGCTGAGCAACGCCCTCCTGCACCAGGTCGGCGTCGTGGCCCGGGTGCTGCTACTGGCCCGCAGCGCCGACAGCTGGCCGTCGGTGCGCGCCACCCTAGCGAACTCTCCGACCGCCGTGAGCAGCCAGTATCTGGCTCCTTTGCCGGAGCAGGGCGACGGTCGCGCCGAGATGTTTCGGGTCGCGCGCGATAGCTTCGCGAGCAGGTACGGGATCGCCAGGGCAGAGCACATCCGACCAACCGTGTCGCTCGTGGCCGCAGAGATGGGGCTGACGCTGTCCGTACACATGGCGGCTCTCGTGGCGGTAGACGCGTGGGCGATGGGCGGCCCCGATCGGCAGCCGCCACCCGCCGACGTCCAAGCCCTGACGATTTACCTGCTAGATCGGGAACACCTGCATTGGGCCCGGCTGTTCGCCTCCGGCGAACACCAGTTCCAGACCAAGCCTGCGGTGATGAACCGGACGGTGTTCACCGCCGCGCTGACCGGGCCGATCGTCCGCACAGATGCCGCCGCCGTCCTAGGCCTGCTCGCCCTCGCCGACGACGGTGAGCGGATAGTGTCCGACCACGCGTACTGCTATCCGGCCGCCGACCAGGTCTCTGAAACGGCTCTGGAGCCGCTCTACCCGGATCGGCTCGCCGAGGACTTCCTGGCCCTGACCCTGCCCGGACACACTGCCGACTACCCGGCCCAGGCGTGGGCGCCGGACACCGCCACCACCATCCTCACCGGCTGGCCAGACGAACATCGGTCGGCCCCAGCCCTCGCCCGAGCGCCCACCTTCCTCACCCGCGGGCTGACCTTCCTCGCCGCCGCCGCCGAGCGGTGGCCCCATGTACGCGAGGGCCACCTGTACCCGCTGCTGCGCGAGAGTCCTTGGCTCGCCGGGCAGGCCGGCAGCGCGGTGCTGCTGAAGATCGCCGCGATTCCGCAGGTCGACCCGGCCATCCTGGACCTCGTCGACGCGGCACTGCCACGGGAACGGCACCCCGACGTCGATGCCGGCGCCGCCGCGATCAGCACGGCGCTACTGCCGTACCGCCTCACCTCGGCCACAGAGCCCACTCTGCGGGCCGACGTCCTCAGGGTGCACGCCTGGCGGCTGAGTGGCGCAGGCCGCATCGAGGAGGCTGTTGGCCACATCCGGGAGATCATCACCACTCTGCGGAACCTGGCCCGCACCGCCCCGGACGAGTATCTGCCGGCGCTGCTGGTGGCACTCTCGAACCTCGCCGTCACCCTGAACAAGTCAGGTCGGCTGCCGGAGGCAGTCGTCGCCGCCGAGGAGTCGGTTGCCACCGGGCAAGCGGTGCCCAGTTCGAGCCGCGAGGACATCCTGCCCACTCTCGCGCACGCGGTGCACGTCCTGGCCCACTGTTACGGCGAGGTCGGACGCAGCGCGGATGCGGCTGCCCGCTCGCAGGAGGCGGTGGCCCTGTGGCGTCGGATGCTGACCGGGGGTGCCACCGAACACGAGGCCGGACTTGCCCAGACGCTGGTCAACTATGGCGTCCAACTGTCGGCGTTGGGCCGACACCAGGAGGCGTCAGCGTCCGTCGCCGAAGCGCTGGAAATCTACCGCCGGCTCGCCGCCGACCGGTCGGGAAGCCACCTGGCCAATCTGGCCGTGACGCTGCATGGGCAAGCCGTCGGGGCGTGGAACAACGACCGGCGCGACATCGCCCTCGCCTGCGCCCAGGAGGCCACCGCCGTATTCCGGCGCTTGGTCGCCGTCAACCCAGACGCGTACCTGCTGCACCTCGTTGCCTCGCTGAACAACCTCGGTAACCTGTTGTCGGTCTCATCAGAGCGGCCGGAGGCCATGGCCTGTCTGCATGAGGCGTTGGGAATCTTCCGGCGTCTCGCGCCGGCCAATCCGCGCCTGTACCAGTCCGGCCTAGCACAGACCCTGATCAACGTGGGTTCGTTGGCCAGTTCCATGGGAGATCCGGCGCGCGCGGTGGCGTACACCGACGAAGCCGTCCAGCTGTTCCGTCAGCTCGTCGCCGTGCTGCCCGACGTCCACCAGATCAACCTCGCCCACGCGCTCGACTGTCTCGCTACTCATCTGGGCGACCTCGGCCGGACCGATGAGGCCCTTAGCCACGCTGAGGAGGCCGTCGCCATCAACCGCCTGCTGGGTCCCCACACCCCGGCGGCCCGACCCGGCCTCAGCGGCTCGCTGGACACGCTGTCATCCCAGCAGGCCGCTCTCGGTCTCACTGCGCACGCCCTGCGCTCCGCCGAGGAGGCGGTGGTCATCGACCGCGCGTTGGTGCGACTGGAGCCGGACGCTTACCTGCCCAGGCTCTCCATCGCCCTCAACAACCTCAGCCTCCGGCAGGCCGCCTGCGGCGACCAGGAACGGGCCCTAGCCACGATGCGCGAGGTCGTCGAGATCCGTCGACAACTGGCCGGGCGCAGCCCGAAGACCCACCAGCCTTCCCTGGCCAAAGCGTTGCGGAACGTGGCCATACGGTCGGCGTCTCTGCGTCGCCCTTGGGAAGCGCTGCCCCCGGCCCTAGAGGCATTGGGGCTGGAACGGAAACTAGCGATCGCCATGCCTCCCGCCGAGCGCGTGTGTCTCGCGCAAAGCCTGCTGATCGTTGCCACCCTGCACGCCGAACAGGGGCAGGAGTCGGCAGCTATCGACGCCATCCGGGACGCCGTTGAGGTGTACGAGGCCGTCGCGGCGAACGGCAGTCCAGCCGCGGCAGAGGAATTGCGGCAGACGTACACGACGTATCACGAGATCCTCATCGCTTGCGGACGTCCGCTGGAGGCCGCCGATCTGCTGCACCAGCTCCGTGCCGTTGGCCCACAGCCCGTACCGAGCACGAGTCCGCCGGAGATGACATGAATCCTTCCTCAGACCTGACCGGCCCGCTGCCAGTCGCCAGCCCGCTGCCCGTAGCGGCCGACGGCGGTCGGGCGGTGGAGAGTCACAGCAATCGGCTGCCGACCCGACGAACCGGACCGGCGTCGTCGATCCGTCAGGTCGTCACCGGGCTCAGGTTCGGGCCTGGCCCGTCGCGCCAGGAGTGCTGGCGTCGCCTGCCCCGCCGCGTCGCCGACCGCATGATCGAGCTAGCCGGCGACCGGATCGAATGGTGGGCCTTCTGCAGGGGTACGGGCGACACCGGCGGACCGGATGACAACCGGCCGGCCGCGGTGCTGCTCGGCGCTGCGGGCGTCTGCTTCGCCGATCCCCGACTCGATGCCGCCTACAAGCCGGTCTACTCGGTGAGCTGCTACCAGCTCGACAGCGGTTCGTTGCGGCAGGTGGCCGTGGTGCACAGGCCCGAAGCCGCCGGTGTAGCTTTCCCCGGGGCCCGCCAGCCTGCCCCGCCGCCGCCACAGGTGGACGTCCCAGGGCTGGACGCGTGGACGGCCGACCGGTTGGGCAACCTTCCGCCCGAGGCCCAGCTGCTGCTGAGGGCCCCGTTCACCCGCGATCATCCGGTGCTACGTGGCACCTTCCACTACGAGGGCAGCGACCACCAACTCGACTTCTTCGCCATTGTCCTCGCCGGTGCCCGCCACGTCACAATGGCCACCGGCACCCGGGTCATCCCCGTGGGTCACAACGAACACACCGCACACTGGTCGCTGACCTGTGGGCGGGCCAGCGTCACCCGCCGCATCGGACGATGACCGGGGCACATCGGTTCGCCCTCCTCGACGGTCAGGATCCTTACAAGTTGCTCGGCGTACCTCCCGACGCGCCGCTCGAGCAGATCCGCCGGGCGTACCGAACCGCGATGCGCACCGCGCACCCCGACGTGGGCGGCGTCGAGGAGCACGCCAAGCTGCTCAGCTATGCGCTGCACGTCCTCACGACCTGCCGGGACGACTACGACCGGCACCGACAGGACGAAGGTCCGCCCCGATCCGACAGTCACAGCGGCCCGGCCCAAGAACCAGACAGCGCGCACACTCCGTCGACCACGCCTCACGAACCCACCACGGCTAGCGAACCGGCGTCAGAGCCGGATGCCGACCCCTGGGAGAGGGTCACCGCGGGGTGGGCCAATCACACCCGGGTCGAACGCCCTCCGGTCGCCGCCGACGGTCCGTCCCGCATTGACCACGGCGGCTCCTCGGTCGTTCATCACCTGGCGGCCTCCATTCTCGCCGGACTCAAGCCACCCCCGGGAGAGCCCGCCGAATCGTCTTCCAACGCGGACAACAGCGATCCGAGCCGATCCTCTGAACAAGTGGTGCGCTACGACGTCTACCTCTCGGCGGACCTCTGGGGTGCGCTGACCCTCTTCTTCCTCGCATGTGTGTTCTGCTTCTTCGCCTGGCTCGTCAGCGTCCCGACGCGAAGCGGCAGCCCGTACTTCACGGATGGACCGTGGGAGAGAGACGGGAACATCCTGGCCTTCACTCTGTTCGCCCTTGTGGGCGCGGTACTCACGTTGGCGGGCGTGCGCCTTCTCCTGCGCTGCGTGTCCCGAAGCTACGAATACGTCGTGGTGTATGAGGATTTCCTCATCATCGGCGGCCGTCGCGGTGCGTCCGCAACGGTCGCCTGGGGGGATATCACCGGCATTCGCATTTGCGACCGCACCCGGCACCGTCGGGACTCGCTGTCGAGGCACCGGTACGAGCTGCGGCTTGCCGACGGCTCGACTGCAACTCTGCCCCCGCACCTGCTCCAACTGGACCAGCTGGGCGCTGTCGTCGAGGAGGTGTTCACGACCCTGTGGCTGCCCGTGTGCCGGGCGATGGTCCGAGACGGGGCGAGATTGGATTTCGGTCCCGTCCAGATCGACAGCGAGCACCTCTGGCACGGAGCGACATCATCCGTTCCCTGGCGTGACATCGAGCGGCTGGCCGTCGTCAGCAACGCTCTACACCTCGTCATCGCCGTCGACGCTGTGGGCGACGACCAGACCTGGCCCACTAGCGAGATCGAAAATCTGCTTCTCCTGCTGCGGCTTAGCAGCCTGCTGATCGGCGAGATCCGCTTCTGGGAAGCGTGATTCAGGGCAGCGGTCCGGTGGCGGGCACACCGATCACAGTCGTCGCTCAGGCAGCGCATTGCGCCGTTACGGATTTTGCCTGCGGTGCGCTCACGTCGACACTGGACCCCATCGAAGCAGGCTCGCCCCGAGGCTCATTCCGCCACCGAAGCCCGCGAGCAGGACAAGGTCACCCGGGCGCAGCCGACCCGCGCGGTTGGCATCGTCCAGCGTCACCGGGACCGACGCGCTGCCCACGTTGCCGTACCGCTCCAGGGTCCGGCAGGTGTGCGCCCCGGCCAGGCCGCACCGCTGAACCAGTTCGCTGAGCAGGACCCCGTTCGGCTGATGCGGCACGAAGTGGTCGACGTCGTGCAGGCCGACGCCGGCCCGCTCGGCCAGGCCCCGCAGGGCGGGCGGGACATGCTCGAAGACGAAGTCGCGCACCCCGCGGCCATCCATCCGGAAGAAGTGGCCACCGTCGGCCACCGTCTCCGCCGACGCCGGCAGCCGGCTGCCGCCGGCCACCACCTTGATCAGGCCCTGTGCGGACCCGAAGCTGGACAGGTCGAACGCGAGGAAGCCGGTCCCCTCGGGTGCGGGACCCACCACCGCCGCGCCCGCCCCGTCACCGAGCAGGACGGCGGTACGGCGGTCGTCGAAGTCCAGCGACCGGGAGTACACGTCCGCCCCGATCACCAGCGCGTACCGGCCCCCGCCCGACGCCAGCAGGCTGTGCGCGAGCGCCAACGCGTAGACGAAGCCGCTGCACACCACGTTGACGTCGAAGCACGCGGCCCGCGTGGCGCCGAGCGCGTCCTGCACGATGTACGAGGTGGGCGGCTGGGGCGAGTCACCGGTCGAGGTGGAGACGATGACGTAGTCCACCCGGTCCGCCGACAACCCGCTCTGCGTCAGCGCCCGCTCGGCGGCCCGTACCGCCAGGTCCGAGGTGGCCTCGTCCGGGGCAGCGTATCGCCGCGAGCCGATCTGCGTCTTGCGCTCGATCCATTCCGGGTCGACCCCCACCCGCTCGGCCAGCTCGACGCTGGTCACCTCCTGCTTCGGCAGGTACGACCCCGTGCCGAGGATGCCCGTGCCGACGGCCTTCACGACGCCTCCGAGGTGGCCACGAGGCGCAGCGGGTTGAGCCGCTCGTCGCCGATCCGCTCCCGGGCCGCCCGGTCGGTGACACCGAGGCCCGGCTCGGGCGCGAGGCACAGCACGCCCACCTTGCCGAGGTGCGAGTTGGTCTGCACCAGCCGAGCAGCCTCTCCCACCTCGGAGAGGCGGTATGAGCGGGAGAGCGCCGGCGACAAATGACCCCGGTCGAACAGGCGGATGCACTCCGCGTTCTCTTGGAGGTTGGCCACGTGGCTGCCGATCACCCGTTTCAGGTTCATCCACAGGTAACGGTTGTCGTACTGGTGTTGATAGCCGGTGCTGGAGCCGCAGGTCACCACGACCCCGCCGCGACGGACCAGGAACACCGACAGGCCGAAGGTCGCTCTGCCCACGTAGTCGAACACGATGTGCGGGTCACCGCCCGCCCTCTCCCGGATGATCCGGCCGAGGCGCTTGCCGGCGGCAACCAACTCCGTCGGCCCGCTCTCCGCCCGGCCCAGGCCCAGCTCCTCGCGGTCGACGACGATGTCGCAGCCGAGCCGGCCGAGCAGCTCGGCCTTCGCCGGGGAACTGACCACTCCGACCGGAATGCCGCCGCCGTTCTTCACCATCTGCACCGCATATGCTCCGAGGCCGCCGGTGGCACCCCAGATCAGCACGATGTCGCCCTGCTTCATGGCCGCGCCCTGCCGGCTCACCAGCATCCGGTACGCGGTGCCGGCACACAACGTCACCGAGGCGGCTTCCTCCCAGGTGAGGTGGGCGGGCTTGGGCAGCAGCTGGGTGGCCCGGACGACGGTGTAGTGGGCGAGCCCTCCAAAGTTGGTCTCGAAGCCCCACGCCCGCTGTTCCGTGCCCATCATCCCGTCCGCGTGGGTGGCGGGTTCCTGGTCATCGACGTAGGCGGGGCTGATCACCACGTGGTCGCCGACCCGCCAGTGTCGTACCCCGACGCCGACGCGCACCACGACCCCGGCGCCGTCCGAGCCGACCACCTGGTACGGCTGGTCGTGGCGTTGGGCGAAGCCGCCGGTGGCGGCGAACCGCTTGAGGAAACCGAACGACGGCAGCGGCTCGAACATCGCCGACCACACGGTGTTGTAGTTGATCGAGCTGGCCAGCACGGCAACCAGCACCTCGTCCGGAGCCAACTCCGGCATCGGCACCTCGCCGACCCGCAGGGACTTGCGGACGTCCTTGTCCTCGACGCCGGTGAACATGTCGACGTCCTCGACGCGCAGGTGCGCGGCGAGATAGCGGTCCGGTACCGGCACCGCAGCCAACGTCTCCGGCGAGGCTCCGGCGATCACGGCTTCACCCAGTGGGTCCATCGGTCTACTCCTGCGGTTCGGCGAGGTTGGGAAGGAGGTCACCCACCGGGCGCTCCGGATCTGCGGCGATGGCCGCCAAGAGCCTCTCGAAGGCTCGGCTCCAGCGGGCGACCGCGCCCTGCGGGAAGAAACCCGACCGGTGGTTGATCGAGATGAAGATGTTGTCGTACGCCACCGCCGCCTCGACCCGCAGCGGGTGCTCGGTCTGGGCGAGGACCTGCACCGGCGCCGCACCCAGTACGGACATGAACCGACCCAGGTTGGTGCCGAAGCCCGGCAGCGTCTCGCTGACGAAGTAACTTTCGAAGAGCGGCTGCTCGACGGGAACACCGGTGATCTCGTGCAACGCGGCCGGTGTCACGTACTCGTGGTCGCTGAGGGTCGAGATCCGCTGGTGGAGATCGTTCAGCCAGGCCAGCAGCGGCATCGATCGCTCCACCCGGGCCCGCACCGGAAGAACGTTGAACATCAGGCCGACCGCCTGCTCGACGTCGACCGAGGTGGTGCTGCGGCCGGAGTAGACCGCGCCGCACACGACGTCCGCGGACGCCGTGATGACGCTGAGCATGAGCGTCCAGGCACCGTGCAGCACGGTGTTCAGGCTGATTCCGGATTCGGCGGCCAACCCGCTCAGCCGCTGCGACACCTCGGTGCTGACATGCACCGTGTCCTGTAGCAGCGTCGGCACCAGCTCGGTGTCCCGCTCGGCCGGAGGCAGCGTGGCGGGGGCCAGCGGGAACGGTACGGCAGCGAGTTCACGCCGCCAGAAGGCATCGACGGACGCGGTGTCCCGCTGCGCCTGCTCCGTGCAGAAGTCGCCGTACACCCGGGAGACGGGCAACGCGACAGGCTCGCGGCCCGCCAGTATCGCGCCGTACGCGTCCAACAGGTTGACGACCATGATCTGGTAGCTCCAGCCGTCCTGCGCCGGGAGGCTGAACATGTGGATGTGCTCCCAGACGTCGTCCTCGAGGCGGAACAGCGCCAGCCGCATCTGCGGGGGCGACCCGTCGAATCCACGCCGTCGCAGCGCCTCCACGTACGTCTCGATCCGCCGGTGCTGCTCGGTCTCGGAGATGCCGCGCAGGTCGAACCGTTCGATCGGCAGTCGGACGTCTCGATGGACTACCTGGATCCAGCGGCCGCTGTCGTGCCGCTCGTAACTGGCCCGCATCGACTGAAAACGGTCGATGGTGTGCTGCCAGGCCCGCTGCAGCGCGTCCGGGTCGAGGTTCGCGTCGCTGAACCGGAACCGCTGATGGGTGATGTTCAACCCGAGGTTCGGGTACCGCCGGGAGGTTTCCAGCATGCGCTGCTGCGTGCCGGTGGTCGGGTAGGCGTCCTCCGCGTCCGGGAAGTGGGCCTGGGCCCACTCGATCAGCGCCGGGTCCCGATCGACGACCGCCTCCGTCGGCACCGACTCACGGCGGCCGACGATCTCCGCCAACTCCGCGATGGTGGGGCTCTGGAACACGTCCTGCGGGCTGAGCGCCATCCCCCGGGCGTTGGCCCGGCTGACCATCTGGATTCCGAGCAGGGAATCGCCGCCAAGAGCGAAGAAACCGCTGTCGACACTCACCTCCTCCAGGCCGAGCACGTCGCCCCAGATCGCGGCGAGTTGCTGCTCCACCTCCGTACGCGGTCGCACCACCTCACCGGCGCCGTGCAGGGCCCGCACCGGCATCGGTAGCGCACGCCGGTCGAGTTTGCCGTTGGCGTCGGTCGGGAACTCCGCGACGGCGACGACGGCCGACGGCAGCATGTAGTCGGGCAGGCTGTCCCGGACGAAGCGCGGAATGTCGACGCTCAACCACCGGCTCAGTTCGAGCAGTCGGGGGTTGTTGGTGTAATGCCGCGACGTGCGTCCGGGCGCCACCGGGTCGGCCCAGTCAGCGACGTACGCCGACCCGGGCCGCCGGAACGTCACCCGGTAGCGGCCGTCGTCGGCACCGCCGACCCAGGCGATGTCGGCCAGGTAGCCCAGCTCGTCGGCGAGTGCCCACCACGTCTCGGGCTCCACCCCGTCGGCCGGCTCATGCCGCAGATCGGACACCAGCCGGTCGTCGGCAGCGTCCCGCACGGCCTCCCGGAGGCCGTTGATGTCGGCAAGCCGGGCGTTCGGGACGTCCTCCACCCGCAACGCCTCGGGCCTCTCCCCGGTGAGCAGCCGGCGGACCTGATCAACCGACGTCCACGTCGTACGTCGCGGCTCGACGGACCCTGCGGCCGGATCCCCGACGTGCAGGACCACGTCGTAGCGGTAACGGGTCAGCTCGTTGTGGTGATCGCCGCGCTTGAGCATCAGCTCGACCCTTGAGATGCCGGGCACCTCTTCTCGTAGCGCGGTGAAGTACTCGGGTGCCACCACGAGCTCTCGCTCGTGCTGGGTGCGCTGTTGCACCCGACCGCGAAGGCGGCCGAGGGTCAGACCCGGCTCGGCGCGCGCCAGCTCGACCTCGACGTGGAAGGCCTCCAGGGTCGGCAGGTGCCGCAGGTCCCCCAGGAAGACCGCCCCACCCGGGCGGACCCGGGTCACCGCCTGGCCGATCACCTCACGCAGATAGCCGGGGTCGGGAAAGTACTGGGCCACGGAGTTCACCACGACCACGTCGAACCGCTCGTCCGTCAGACCGGTGAAGTCGTTGGCGTCCCGCTGCAACAGCTGGATGTCGGCCCCTGCGGAAAGGCCGGGCACCAGATTCTGACGGACGTAGTCGAGCACGGTGCCCGAGATGTCAGTGCCTCGGTACGCCTCGGCGTGCGGCGCGATCCGGGCGAGCAGCATGCCCGTGCCGCAGCCGATCTCCAGGACCCGGCGCGGCGTCAGGGAGAGGATGCGGTCGATCGTCGAGTCCAGCCAGATCCGCATCTCCGCTTCGGGAATCGGTTCGTCCGTGTAGCTGCTGGTCCACCCGACGATGTTGAAGTCGGTTTCGGCGACGGCGGTGTCGCGTCCGTAGCTCTGGTCGAACAGGTTCTGCCACTGCGCCACCCGATCCTCGGCGGACGCCTCCGGCGCGGTGGCCCCCTCGGCCGGGATGACGTACGCCACGAGCTGCTTGTCCTCGGCGTCGTGTGGCAGCTCCCGGGCCAGCACCACCACTTCGTCGACGGCCGGGTGCCCGGCCAGCGCCGTCTCGATCTCCTCCAGCTCGATTCGCATTCCGCGTACCTTGACCTGGAAGTCCGTCCGGCCGAGGAACACCATCGTGCCGTCGGGCAGGAACCGGGCCAGATCGCCGGTCTTGTAGAGGGGGGTGGCGAGGTCAGGGCGGAACGGGTCCGGCAGGAAGCGCTGTTCGGTCAGTTCAGGCCGGCGGTAGTAGCCTCGGGCGACGCCGATGCCGCCGATGTACGCCTCGCCGGGTGTGCCGATCGGCACCGGGTTCAGGTGCCGGTCGAGAATGTAGGTCTGGGTGTTGGCGATCGGCGGCCCGAGCGACACCACGCTCGGATCGCGGGGGCACTCCCAACAGGTGCTGTCCACCGAGCACTCGGTGGCACCCCACAGATTATGGATGGTCGCGCCCGGCCAGCGCTGGTACAGCGCGCGGATCGACGCCGGGGGCAGAGCCTCGCCGCTGGCCATCACCCGCACGACGCTGGTGCACCGCTCGATGCCGGGATGCTGGAGGAACACCCGGAGCATCGACGGTACGAAGTGCAGCGTCGTGATGCCGTGCTCCTGGATCAGGTTGCTCAGGTATTCGGGGTCCTTGTGTCCCTCCGGCCGGGCCACCACCATCCGGGCACCGGTCAGCAGCGGCCAGAAGAACTCCCACACCGAGACGTCGAAGCTGAACGGGGTCTTCTGCAGGACCCGGTCGTCGAGGGTCAGGCCGAACGCGTCCTGCATCCACAGGAGCCGGTTCACCACACCACGATGTGTGATCATGGCGGCCTTCGGCCGGCCCGTCGACCCGGAGGTGTAGATCATGTAGGCGAGGTCGTCCATGCCGGCGACGTTGTCCGGACGGGTGTCCGGCTCGTCGTCGAACTCCCCCGGCCGGTCCAGCGGCAGCGTCACCGCGCCGTGTTCCGGCAACCGGTCGACGAGTCGTTCCTGGACCAGCAGCAGGCCCGGTGCCGCGTCGGCGAGCATGAAAGCCACCCGCTGCGCCGGATACGTCGGGTCGATCGGGACGTAGGCACCACCGGCCTTCAGGATGCCCAGCAGACCGACGACCATCTCCACCGAGCGTTCGACGCAGATGCCGACGGGCTGGTCCGGTCCGACGCCCATCCGGCGCAGTCGGTGCGCCACGCGGTTCGCCCGGCGATCCAGCTCGGCGTACGTCACCTCCGTACCCTCGAAGGTCACCGCGACCACGTCCGGCCACTGGTCGGTGGCGTCCTCGATCAGCGTGTGCAGAGCGCGGTCGAGCGGGTACGCCACATCGGTGTCGTTCCACTCCACCAGGAGCTGCCGCTCCATCGCTGGCGGCAGCACCGGCAGGTCCGAGACCCGGCGATCGAGCGGGCCGGCGAACGCCCCGAGCAGCGTCCGGTAGACGTCGAGCAGGCGCTCCACCGTTGCGTGGTCGAAGATCTCGCTGTTGTATTCGACGTCCACCAGCAGGGTGTCGGTCTGCTCGGTGACCGAGATCTCGATGTCGAACTTGCTGGTGTCGGTGTGCACCTCGACGACGTCCATGGCCGCACCATCGGGGCGGAGGTCACCGCTGTACCGCTTCATGTCGAAGACGACCTGGAACAGCGGGTTCGCCGTGGGCCCCCGATCGGGGGCCAGCTCGGCGAGCAGGGCCTCGAACGGAAGGTCCTGCTCGTCGTAGGCCCGCTTGACCGCTTGATCGACCCGGTCGAGCAGATCCGCGACGGTGGGGTTGTCGCCCAGCGCGGTCTTCAGCACCACCGTGTTGACGAAGAAACCGACGACGTTCTGCACCGCGTCGTGCTGCCGGTTGGCCATCGCGGTGCCGATCAGCACGTCGTCAGCGCCCTGCATGTCGCCTGCGTACCGGTAGAGCGCCGCCTTCAGCGCGGCCAGCAGCGTGGTGAACAGCGTCACGCCGCGCTCGGCGCTGAATCCGCGCAGCGCCGCCGAGGTGACGGCGTCGAGGTCGAAGCTGAGGCTGCCGCCGCTGAACTGCTGCACCGCGGGTCGGGGCCGGTCGGTCAGCAGCTCCACCCCGGCCGACCCGCCGAGCAGCTCACGCCACTGCGCCAGCCGGGCACCGAGCCGGTCACCGCCGAGCCGACGTCGTTCCCAGATCGCGTAGTCGGCGTACTGAACCGTCAGCTCCGGCAGCACCGGGCGGCGGCCGTCGACGAACGCGTCGTAGGCGATCGCCAGTTCCCGGGCGAATATGCCGCCGGACCACACGTCCACCACGATGTGGTGCACGGTGACGAGCATCCGGTGCTCGGTGGGGCCGAGCCGGTACAGGACGACCCGCAGGAGCGGCCCCTCGGCCAGGTCGAACGTCTTGCGCGACTCCACCCTGATCAGGCGCTCGCACTCGGTCTCCCGTTCGCCGGGCGGCAGGCCGGCGAGATCGACCACCGGCACCGGCACGGTGAGGTGCGGCGTGATGCGCTGCCAGGGTTGACCGTCCCGGCTGGGGAACGTGGTCCGCAGCACCTCGTGCCGCCGGACGATCTCGTTGACGGCCAGCTCGACGGCATCTGGCCGGATCGGACCGTCCAGCGTCAGTGCGAAGGCGGCGTTGTACGCGTGGCTGTCCGGTACCAGCTGGTCGAGCGTCCAGAGCCGCTGCTGGGCGAAGGAGAGGACGATCTGCTCGTCCGGGTCCGCCGCCTCCCGCCGTCGCCGGGCGATACGGAGCAGCTCCGCGCCCTCGTCGTCACCCCCGTCGGACGTGGCGAGCTGCGCGAGTACGAAGTCGGCGAGCGCGGCCGGCGTGGCCTGATCGAAGACCATGCTCACCGGCAGCGTGAGCCCGATCGCCCGGTTGAGCCGGTTGCGGACCTCCAGGGCGGTCAGCGAGTCGATCCCGAGGCCGAGGAAGCCGTCGTCCGGTCCGATCTCCTCCGGCGACCGGTAGCCGAGCACGCTGGCCACCACTCCGACGACCAGGCCCCTGGCCGCTGTTCGCCGGGCCTGTTCGTCGCCGGTGAGCAGGAGCTCGCGGGTGTCGGCGTTGGCCTCGTCCGCTGCCGGAAGGCCGGCGAACGGATCCTCGTCGCCGGGTGCGACGCCCGGCGCGACGGTGTCGATCCAGAACCTCTGCCGCTGGAAGGCGTACGTCGGTAGGTCGACGGCTGCGCCGTCACCGGCGGGCAGGACGCTTTCCCAGTCCAGCCGCACGCCCGCGACGAACGCTTCCCCCAATGACGTCAGCAACCGGTCACGGTCGCCCTGGCCGCGCCGGAGCGTGCCGAGCGCGGCGAACGGGTCACCGACCGCCTCCAGCGTCTCCTGCACCTCGGTGGCGAGCACCGGGTGGGGACTGACCTCGATGAACGTGTCGAAGCCCTGCTTGCGCAGGGCGGTCGCGGCCGACGTCAGCCGGACCGGGCCGCGCAGTACCCGGAACCAGTACTCGGCGTCCATGACGGTGGTGTCGAGCCACTCTCCGGTGACCGACGAGAAGACCGGCACCGTCGCCCGCCCAGGGCGGACCTCAGCCAGGTCGGCCAGGAGGGCGGCGCGGATGCCGTCCACGTGCGGCGAGTGCGGCGCGTACGCGGCAGCGACCCGGCGAACCCGTGGTCCGTCGACACCGTCGGCGGCGACCAGTTCGTCGATCGCATCGGCATCGCCCGACACCAGGATCGAGGACGGTCCGTTCACCGAGGCCACCACGAGCCGTCCGGACCAGCGGCCGAGAAGCTCGGTGACCGCCTCCTCGGTATCGGAGACCACGGCCATCCCACCGTGGCCCTCCATCACCCGGGCGATGGCCCGGCTACGCAGTGCCGCCACTCGAGCGGCGTCGGGGAGGCTGAGCGCGCCGGCCACGCAGGCGGCGGCGATCTCGCCCTGGCTGTGCCCCAGCACCGCGTCCGGCTCCACGCCGTACGAGCGCCACAGGGCGGCGAGCGACACCATCACGGCGAAGAGCGCCGGCTGAACGACGTCCACCCCGGCGAGCTCCGGGGCGCCGGGTGCCTCACCCAACACGTCGATGACCGACCAGTCCAGGTGCTCCCGCAGGGCCGCGTCACAGGCGGCCATCTGGCGCGCGAAGACCGGCTCGGTGGCCAGCAGGTCCACGGCCATCCGCGCCCACTGTGACCCGTGTCCGGGGAAGACGAAGACCACCCGACGGCCGGCCCGGCCGGTGCCCCGGGCCACGCCGGCCGCATCCACCCCCCGGGCCACCGCCTGCAACCCGGCGATGAGGTCGTCCGGCCGACGGCCGACGACCACCGCGCGGTGCTCGAAGGGTGTGCGCCTGACCAAGGCGCGGGCCAGGTCCGGGGTGCGTAGCTCCGGGTCCGACGCCACGTACGACAGCAGCCGGGCTGCCTGGGCGCGCAGCGCGACGGCCGACCGAGCGGAAACCACCCACGGCGTCGCCACCCCCGGCACGGCCGGCGGCTGCTCGACCGCCGGCGGCTCGGGTGCCTGTTCGAGGATGACGTGAGCGTTGGTGCCGCTCAGGCCGAACGAGGAGACGGCAGCCCGGCGCGGACGGTCGGTGTCTGGCCACGGTCGGGTCTTCGTCACCAACTCGACGGCGCCCGCCGTCCAGTCGACCTGTGGGCTCGGGGCGTCCAGGTGCAGGGTGCTCGGCACGATGCCACGGCGCATGGCCAGCACCATCTTGATCAGACCGGCGATGCCCGCCGCGGCCTGGGTGTGCCCGATGTTGGACTTCAGCGCGCCGAGCAACAGCGGCCGATCGGTCGGCCGGTCCGCGCCATACGTGGCGAGCAACGCCTGCGCCTCGATCGGGTCGCCGAGGGTGGTACCGGTGCCGTGTCCCTCCACCACGTCCACGTCGGCCGTCGTGAGGCCCGCGTTGGCCAGCGCCTGGCGGATCAGCCGCTGTTGTGCGGGGCCGTTCGGCGCGGTCAGTCCGCTGCTCGCCCCGTCCTGGTTGATCGCCGACCCGCGGATCACGCCGAGTACCCGGTGCCCCAGCCGCCGCGCCTCGGAGAGTCGCTCCACGACCACCACGCCCGCGCCCTCGGCCCAGCCGACCCCGTCGGCCGCTGCCGCGTACGACTTGCAGCGACCGTCGGGCGCCAGCATCCGCTGTTGCGAGGTCTCGACGAAGACCTGCGGAGTGGCCATCACCGTCGCGCCACCGACCAGCGCCAACGCGCATTCGCCCTGGCGCAACGCCGTCCCCGCCGCGTGCAGGGCCACCAGCGAGGACGAGCACGCGGTGTCGACCGTCATCGCCGGGCCTTCCAGGCCCAGGGTGTACGAGATCCGGCCCGAGGCGACGCTGCCGGAGCTGGTGTTGCCCAGGTAGTCGTGGTACATCAGCCCGACGAAGACGCCGGTACGGCTCCCGGCCAGGGATTTGGGATCGATTCCGGCGCGTTCCAGCGCCTCCCAGGAACACTCCAGCAGCAGCCGCTGCTGAGGATCCATGGTCAGCGCCTCGCGCGGGGATATGCCGAAGAAGGCGGCGTCGAAATCCGCGGCGTCGTGGAGGAACCCACCCTCTCGCACGTAGGAGCGGCGTGGCCGACCCGGCTCCGGGTCGTAGATCGCGTCGATGTCCCACCCCCGGTCGGCGGGGAACGGTCCGACCGCGTCCTCGCCGTCGGTGACGAGTCGCCACAGATCCTCGGGGGTGCTGACGTCACCGGGCAGTCGACAGGCCATGCCCACGACGGCCAGGGGCTCGCGGGCTGCGTCCGCCATCTCCTGGGTCTGCCGCCGCAGCCGCTCGTTCTCGATCAGAGACGCGCGGAGCGCCTCGACCAACGAATCGGAAGTGTTCTCCATTACTGGTACCCCTAGCTGGATGTGTCGGGTGACAGCTGGCGGTCGGCCCGGTCAGAAGGTTTCGAATTGCTCGTCCAAGAGATCGAAGAGCTCGTCGGCCGATGCGGACTCCACTTCGACCGTCGGCTCCTGCGGGCCCGCGTCCAGCTCACGCACCAGGTCCCTGAGGCGGGCGGTCAGGCCTGCCCGGCCCGGGTCGCCCGGCGGCTGTGCGGCGACCACGGCGCGCAGGTGCTCGACGGCGGCGGTCACCGGATCGATCCCCTCGGCCCGGTCGGGCTCGTCGCCCACCAGCTGGGCGCGGAGGAACGTCGCCAGCGCGGACGGGGTGGGATGATCGAAGACCAGCGTCGCGGGCAGCCGGAGCCCGGTCGCCACGCCAAGCCGGTTGCGAAGTTCCACGGCGGTGAGCGAGTCGAACCCGAGCTCCTTGAAGGCACGGTCCGCGTCGATCGTGGCGGCGGCGGCCGGCGGATGCCCGAGGACCGTGGCCACCCGGGATCGGACCAGATCGGTCAGCCGGACGAGTTGTTCCTCCGTCGGCAGCGCCACCAGTTCCCGCCGCCACGTCGCGGCGTCCCCGGCCGACGTTTCCGCCGCGCCGTCCGGCCGGTACGTGGCTGCCGGGGCGCGCACCAGGGACGTCAACACCGACGGCAGTAGGCCGGCTCCCGCTGCCCTGCGTAACGCGGCCAGGTCCAGCCGCGCGGGGACCACGGCGGACTCGTCGGACGCCCGACCGGCGTCGAGGAGCGCCAACGCCTCCTCCGACGGCATCGGCACGATTCCGGCCGCGGCGAGCCGGCGCAGATCCTTCTCGGCCAACTCGCCGGTGAGTCCACTGGTCTGCGCCCAGTGCCCCCAGGCCAACGACAGGCCGGGGAGCCCGAGGTGACGGCGGTGCTGGGCGAGGGCGTCCAGGAAGGCGTTCGCCGCGGCGTAGTTGGCCTGCCCCGCGCCACCCAGCACACCGGCGAGCGACGAGAAGAGGATGAACTCGCCGAGGTTGTCACTCCGGGTCAGTTCGTGCAGGTTGATGGCCGCGTCCACCTTGGGCCGCAGCACCCGCTCCAACCGGTCGGGGGTGAGCGCGTCGACCAGACCGTCGTCGACCACGCCGGCGGCGTGCACGACGGTGGTCAGGGGATGCTCCGCCGGGAGCGAGGCCAACAGCCGCGCGGCAGCGGCCCGGTCCGCCACGTCGCAACGGGCCACCGTGACCGACGCGCCGAGCGCGGTCAACTCTGCCACGAGCCGGTCCGCCCCGGGGGTGTCCGCGCCCCGGCGTCCCACCAGGAGCAGGTGCCGGGCGCCCCGCTCGGCCACCAGGTGCCGGGCCACCACCGCACCCACCGTGCCCAGGCCGCCGGTGATGAGCACCGTTCCGTCGGCGACCGGCCCCGGCTCGGCGGTGGGGGCGAGGGCCCGGACGAGACGGGCCACCCGCACCGACCCGGCCCGCAGCACGCACTGCGGCTCCTGCCCGGCGAACACGGTGGGAACGACCGCGCCGGAGGTCGGGGTGCCGTCGGTATCGATGAGCAGGAAGCGCCCCGGGTGCTCGGACTGAGCCGAGCGCACGAGACCCCACACCGCCGCACCGTCGAGGCGGGGCGCCTCGTCACCGTCCACGGCCACCGCGCCCCGGGTGACGATCGCCAGCCTGGTCGCCTGCAACCGGTCGTCGGCGAGCCAGGCTCGCAGCAGCGCGAGCGTGCTGTCGAGCGCCGCTCGCACCGCCTGCGCCGTGGCGGACCCCGGCACGGCCGGCGGGGCGGCCGTGACGACCACGTCGGGCGCGGGCTCGCCCGCGTCCAGAGCCGCGGCCAGTGCCTTCAGGTCGGCGTACCGGGACGCGGCCGGGACGCCTGCGACGTCGCCGAGTAGCGCGAACTCCGGCGGAACGGACGCCCCTGCGGTCTGCGTGGCGAGCGGCCAGTCCACGCGGAACCAGGCGTCGCGCAGGGCTCCTCGGGCAGCCCGTAGTTGTTCGAGCGTCACCGGGCGCGTGGCCAACGAGCCGACCGAGACCACCGGTGCGCCGCTGGGGTCGACCGCCGCCATGGTGACGTCGTCCTCATCGCGGTACGCGAGCCGGACCCGCAGGGCGTCCGCACCACCACGGTGGACCGTCACATCGTGCCAGGCGAACGGAAGGCTCAGCCGCCCTTCACCGGGTGCGCCGTCGGCACGGTCGACCAGAACGGCGTGCATCGCCGCGTCGAACAGCGCTGGATGCAGCCCGAATCCCGCAGGCGTTACGCCGTCGGGCAGCGCCACCTCGGCGAAGAGTTCCCCGTCACGCCGCCACACCCCGCGCAGGCCCTGGAAGGCGGGACCGTACTGGTAACCGAGGCCCGCGAGCCGGTCGTACACCCCGGACACGTCGACCGGTTCGGCGCCGACGGGCGGCCACGCGCCGCGCAGGGCGGACCAGGCCGCCGGGTCCGCCTCAGGCAGGTCGGCCCGCAGGACACCACCGGCATGCCGAGCCCACGGCGCGTCGACCGCCACGCCGGCCGGTCGGGAGTACAGGGCGAACGGCCGCCGGCCGCTCTCGTCCGGGTCGCCCGCGGTCACCTGGAGGGCCAGTTCACCCTCGTCGGGCACGACCATCGGCACCTCGATGGTCAACTCCTCGACGCTGCCCAGGCCGGCTCGCGCCGCCACCTGGCCGGCTAGTTCGACGCAGACCGTGCCGGGTACGAGCAGGGTGCCGCCGGCAGCGTGGTCGGTGACCCAGCCGTGTTCGGCCATGGACAGCCGGCCGGTGAAGACGGCCCCGGCACCGCCAGCCAGCTCGACCGCCGCGCCGAGGAGAGGGTGATCCATCGGGATCAGGCCGGCGGCGCGGACGTCCCCCTTCGCGCGGGCCGGCTTGTCCAGCCAGAATCGGCGGTGCTGGAAGGCGTACGTCGGCAGCGGTACCCGCTTGGCGCCAGTGCCGGCGAAGATGCCGTCCCACTCGACCCGGCCGCCTTGGACGTGCAACTGGGCCAGAGAGGTCAGGAACCGCGCGGGGCCGCCGTCGTCGCGTCGCAGTGATCCAGCCACGACCACTTCGAAGCCCCGCTGCTCGGCCAGTTCCTCGATGCCGAGTGCCAGCACCGGATGCGGGCTGCACTCGACGAAGGTGCGGTGGCCGTCGGTCAGGAGCGCGTCGACCGCGCCGACGAAGTTCACCCGACGGCGCAGGTTCACGAACCAGTAGTCGCCGGTCAACTCGGCACCCTCGAGTGGGCCAGCGGTGACGGCGGAGTAGAAGGGCAGCCGGGTGTCACTGGGCCGGATGCCGGCCAGCACCGCCCGCAGCTCGGTCTCGACGGCGTCGACCTGGGGTGAGTGCGAGGAGTAGTCGACCAGGACCCGCTGGGCGCGGACGCCGTCGGACGCGCAGGAGTCGAGAAGCGCGGTGAGTGCCTGCGGGTCTCCGGACACCACGGTCGAGCCGGGACCGTTGACAGCGGCGACGAAGAGCCGGCTGTGGTCGAGTAGCTGCTCCACCCTGGCCACCGGCAGCGCGACCGACACCATCCCACCGTGGCCGGCCAGGGTGCTACGGATGGCGCGGCAGCGCAGGGCCACGGCGCGGGCGGCGTCCGGCAACGTCAGCGCGCCGGCCACCACGGCGGCGGCAAGTTCGCCCTGGCTGTGCCCGACCACTGCGACCGGCCGGACCCCGCGGGCCTCCCAGAGCGCGGCCAGCGACACCATCACCGTGAACAGGCTGGTCTGCACGACCTCGACATCGTCGAGGCCGCGCGCCCCGGGCGCGCCCCGCAACACGTCGGTCAGGGACCAGTCGAGGTACGGGGCGAAGGCCTCAACGCATTCCTGGGCGCGGCCGGCGAACACCGGCTCCGCGTCGATCAGCTCGCGGGCCATCCCGACCCACTGTGAGCCCTGCCCGGGGAAGACGAACACCGCGCCCGGGGCGGAAGCTCCGGTCGCTGCACCCTGGACCAGGTTCTCCGCCGGCTCGCTCGCGGCCAGCGCGGCGAGCCCGGCCCGCATGGCGTGCCGGTCGTGGCCGATGACCACCGCCCGATGGCGCAGGACGGTCCGGCCCGCGGCGAGCGACAGACCGATGTCGGCGTCCGACGTCGCGCGTTCGGCATCGAGGTGGGCGAGCAGCCGTCCGGCCTGTGCTCGCAGTGCTGGCGCGGTCTTCGCCGACAGCACCCACGGCAGGGCGGGCAGCGTCCGTACCGGCTCCTCGGTGGGGACCTCCTGCGCGACCGGGGCCTGTTCGAGGATCACGTGGGCGTTGGTGCCGCTGAAGCTGAACGAGGAGATCCCCGCTCGCCGGGGCTCGCCGGTACGCGGCCACGGAGTCGCCGTGGTCAGGAGCTGGATCTGACCGGCCGACCAGTCGATGTGCGGGGTGGGCTCGTCGATGTGCAGGCTCGCCGGCAGCACCCCGTGCCGCATCGACAGCACCATCTTGATCACGCCGGCCAGGCCGGCGGCGGCCTGGGTGTGCCCCAGGTTCGACTTGACCGAGCCGAGCAGCAGGGGCCGTCCCCCGGCGCGTCTGCTGCCGTAGGTGGCGAGCAGCGCCTTGCCCTCGATGGGGTCACCGAGGGTGGTGCCGGTCCCATGCGCCTCCACGGCGTCCACCTGGTCCGGAGTGAGCCCGGCGTTGGCGAGCGCCTGCCGGATCACCTGCTGCTGGGCCATGCCGTTCGGGGCGGTCAATCCGTTGGACGCCCCATCCTGATTGAGCGCCGAGCCGCGGACGACGGCCAGCACCTCGTGCCCGCTGCGCTCGGCGTCCGAGAGCCGCTCCAGGACGAGCATGGCGACGCCCTCGGAGAAGGAGGTTCCGTCCGCTGCCGCGGCGAACGGCTTGCAGCGCCCGTCCGGGGCGAGGCCACCCTGGCGGCTGAACTCCACCAGCAACCTCGGCGTGGTCATCACCGCCGCCCCGCCGACCAGGGCCGTGGAACAGTCACCCTGGCGCAGCGCGTGGCAGGCGTCGTGGATCGCCACCAGCGCCGACGAGCACGCGGTGTCGATGGTGACGGCCGGCCCGTGCAGACCGAGCGCGTACGCGATCCGACCAGAAGCCACCGCGCTGCTGTTGCCGTTGAGGAAGAAGCCGCCGAAGGCAGATGTGGCCTGCGCCGATCCGGTGAGCCAGGTGCCGTAGTCGTTGTGGATCATGCCGACGTAGACACCGGTGGGTGTGCCGCGCAGTGCGTCCGCCGGGATGCCCGCCCGTTCCAGGCTCTCCCAGGCGAGCTCCAGCAGCAGGCGGTGCTGCGGGTCCATCGCCACCGCCTCGCGGGGCGAGATCTCGAACAGGTCAGCGTCGAAATCGGCGGCGTCGTGCAGGAAACCACCCGCACGGGGGGTGGGCGGCTGCGTCTCGTCGGTGTCGAACTCGGTCAGATCCCAGTCCCGGTTGTCGGGCAGGGCGCCGATACCGCTGCCGCCGCTCTCCATCAGCCGCCACAAGTCCTCCGGTGACCGCACGCCACCCGGGAACCGGCAGGCCATGCCGACGATCGCGATCGGCTCGGTGCCGCTCGCCGCCGCCAGTCGCTGCCGGGCCTCCAGCAGTTCGGCGGTGACCCGCCTCAGGTAACCGCGGAGCTTCTCCTCACCGCTCACCGGACATCTCCCCCCTGTCGCCGACCGTGACGGTCGACGTCCGGACGCGGCGGCCGGCGGGTCGGACGCCAGCGGCTCGACGGTTGTCGGCCGGGACTCGCAACCACGTCTCCACCTGCGAATGATTGGTAGAGACGACGCACCCGGTCCAGGCAGAATCGGCGGCAGATCGCCGGCCGGGCATCGAACCCTGGGGTGCTCCCAGAACCATGGTCGGGCCACGATGACTGGTCAGAGGCGATACCCGGCGCCGTCGGCGCTTCCCGGCACGCCGCCCGTGATGCCGGTGCGGGTGATCCAAGACCACCTGAACGGCCGCTTACCTAAGTCGCCGCCGGTTCTGCCTGGACCCGGTGCCCGCCCCGCACCGATTATTCGCTCGCCAGGGCGGTAGCTCGCGCCGATCGCCCGGGCCCGCTTTCCGCCAGTCAGGCCCGCGTCAGCGGTCTACGGCGCGCGCCGAAACCCGGAGGTCGATCGTGGTTTTCAATCCCACCCGTGGTGAACTGCCCGTACGCTTCGGGCACAACGTGCCCGCAGTACCGCCGATCGGGCCCTCGACACTCGACGCCGAGGTCTACCGCGACCCGGAGAGGTACGAGCGGGAGCGGGTGCGCATCCTCAACCGGAGCTGGCAGATCATCTGCCGCTCGGAGCAGATCCCCAACCCTGGCGATCACCACGTCTGGGAGGGGCACGGCGAGAGCGTCGTCATCACTCGCCGCGCGGACGGTGGTCTGGCCGGCTTCCACAACGTCTGCCAGCACCGGGGCGCACGCATCGTGACGGCGAGCGGCACCGGCGCCCGGCGCTTCACCTGCCGGTGGCACAACTGGTCGTACGACATCGAGGGCAGGGTGACCGACGTCCTCGATCGCCAGGACTTCGACCAGAACGTACTCGCAGGTCTCTGCTCCCCGGCTCTGGACCTGGACGAGTGGGGTGGCTGGGTGTGGGCGGTGCTGGCCGGGCCCGGAGTCGCCGGCCCACTGCTCGACTGGATCGGCTCGGAGATCGCCGCTGACCTCGGCGCGTACCGCATGCAGGACATGAAGCTGGTCGAGAAGCTCGAGTGGGAGGTCGACGTCAACTGGAAGGTGTGCGTCGACGCTTTCAGCGAGTACTACCACGCCCAGGCGCTGCACAACATCCCGCCCAAGGAGGCCCGGGACGCCCGGCACAGCACGATGGACGTCTTCGGGCGCAACGGCATGATGGTGGTGCCACTGATGGGGGTGCTCGACGAGTTGCAGCGCACCCTCGATCACACCAACCTGGCGATCTGCAACTACCTGCTCTTCCCGACCGTGGTGGTCAACGCCAACCGCATGCACACCCAGATCTTCCGCGCGGTACCGCTCACCGTCGACAAGACCCGCTTCGAGGCGTGGGAACTTCAGTACCACTCCGACAACGAGGAGTACCAGGAGACGGTCGATCTGTTCTGGGCCCTCTTCAAGGGCGTCATCCAGGAGGACGTCGACCAGTGGACCGAGGTCTCCGCCACGCGCCGGTCGTCGGCGTACCGGCGCAACGTGCTCAGCGACCGGGAGTGTCTGCTCACCCACTTCCACCGGGTCTGCAACGACATGCTCGCCGGAGGCAACGGGCTCGGACTCGAACCGGGGCGCGGCGCGGACGCGCCCGCGGCGGAGGTGATCCCCAACCCGCCGTCGGTGCCGTGATCCCGGTCCCGGCCCGGCGCGCTTGACGGGCGGCTGCCGGCGTTGCGAGCGATGGCGGTCGGTGGCTCGGTCACCCCGCCCCGGATATCCGATGACGGCACCGTCGCGCTGGTCGCGGTCCCCCTGGCCGCCGCCGACGACGACATCGCCGCACAGGTACCGGATCAGGGGCGGAACGACAGCCGTCCCGCCGCAGCGAAGCAGCCGGATCCGAACGCGGGGGCACGGGGTCAGGCCGACGCGGTGACCGGGGGCTGAACAGACCCCGGCCGCTCAACTGGGTACGGCGATGGCGGTCCCGGCGTAACCAGCCCGGATCCGCCATCGCCCGTCCAGGTGAGCTAGCGGTACGTCGATGCCGGTCGGCACCGGCCTGAGGAGGGCGGCGGTGAAGGTGCCCGAGGGGTCCAGGTCGATCCGCGCCTCGTGGAAGTCCAGCCACAGACCGGTCACTGGGAACCACGTCTTGTACACCGCTTCCTTGGCACTGAACAGCAGCCGGTCCCAGGGAATCTCCGGATGGGCGACGGCGAGCCGCCGCAAGGCCAGTTCCTCCTCGGGCAGGGCGACGGCCTCCAACACCCCCGCGGGCAGCGGAGCGGCCGGCTCGGCATCGATGCCGAGTGCGGCCACCTCCCGGCGCAGGGCCACCCCGCTTGCGCAGTAGCCCGCACAGTGGGTGATGCTGCCGACCACCCCGCCGGGCCACACTGGCGCGCCCCGCGGGCCGGGGAGGATCGGCACCGGATCGATGCCGAGGCGACCCAGTGCCGATCGTGCGCAGAACCGCGCGGTGGCGAACTCACGGCGCCGCTTGTCCACGGCATGGGCGATCGCCGTCTCCTCCTCGGGCAGGAGCGCGAAGTCGTCTCGGTGCCCGAACGCCTCGACCAGGACCACGCCGCCCGGTACCAACCCGTCCAGTGGGCCGGCAGGCGTGGTCACGCCGGGGTGAGCAGCTGGCGGACGACCAGGTCGGCGACGGCGCGTCGCTGCTCGGCGAGATAGAAGTGGCCGCCGGGGAAGACGTGCAGGCGGAAGCCACCGGTGGTGTGGTCGGCCCAGGACCGAGCCTCGTCGAGGTCGACCTTGTCGTCGTCCTCGCCGACAAGGGTCGTGATCGGGCAGGTCAGCGGCGGCCCAGGCCGGTACCGGTAGCTCTCCACCGCGCGATAGTCGCTCCGCATCGAGGGCAGGATCATCCGTAGCACGTCCTCATCGTCGAGGATCCGGCTGTCGGTGCCGCTGAGGTTCTTCAGCTCGGCCACCAGGCCGGCGTCGTCGCGCAGGTGGACGCTCTCGTCACGGAACCGGGAGGGGGCCCGGCGGCCGGAGACGAAGAGAGTGGCGGGCGCCGCGTCCAGCCGTTCCCGCATCAGGTTCGCCACCTCGAAGGCGATCATCGCCCCCATGCTGTGGCCGAAGAACGCCACTGGTCGGTCCAGCAGTGGCCGCAGCGCCGCGTACGACTCCTCGGCCAACTCGAAGATGCTGCTGAGGCAGCGGTCGCGGAGCCGGTCCTGCCGGCCGGGGTACTGCACGGCGAGCACCTGGACGGCCGAGCGCAGCTCGTACGAGAACGAGGTGAAGTAGCTCGCCGACCCACCGGCGTGTGGGAAGCAGACGAGCGTCGGCCCGCCCTCCGGGCCGGGGTGAAAGCGACGGATCCACGCTCCGTCCACCATGGACTTGGTCATCACGGACTCCATTCGTCGAGGATGGGTCCGGCACGAGTGCCGGGGCTCAGGTGGGGACGGCGGCAGATTCGGTCAGCACCGGGCGGAGCCGCCCCGGAACTCCGGGGCGCTGCCGCCACTCCCGCGGGTAGCCCACCGAGACCTCCTCGAAGCGGACGCCGTCGTGCCAGGTCGTACGCGGAATGTGCAGGTGCCCGTAGACCACCGCGGTTGCCCGGAACCGCTGGTGCCAATCCCCGGTGAGCACCGTTCCGCACCACTGGGCGAAATCCTGGTAGCGCAGCAGACGGGTGGGCTGGCGGATCAGCGGCCAGTGGTTGACCAGCACGGTCGGGATCTCCGGGTCGCACTCGACGAGACGCCGTTCGGTCGCTGTCACTCGGCTGCGGCACCACGCGTCGCGGGACGGGTGGGGATCGGGGTGCAGCAGGTACTCGTCGGAGCAGACCACCCCCGACTCGTGTGCGCGGGCCAACGCCGCCTCCTTGCTGTCCACCCCGGGTACCCGGAACGTGTAGTCGTAGAGCAGGAACAGCGGAGCGACCGTGACGGGACCCCCAGCCCCCCGCCAGACCGGGTACGGATCCTCCGGAGTGACGACCCCGAGCCGCCGGCACATCGCGATCAGCTCGCGGTACCGGTGCTCACCCCGGCTCTGCACCGGGTCCTGGCGCGGCGTCCACAACTCGTGGTTGCCGGGCACCCACACCACCCGGGCGAACCGGCCGGCGAGCAGCGTCAGCGCCCACTCGATGTCGGCGAAGACCTCGCCCACGTCACCGGCGACGATCAGCCAGTCGTCCGGATGGTGCGGTGTGAGGCCCGCCACCAATTGCCGGTTCTCCGCGTAACCGACGTGCAGGTCGCTGATCGCGAGCAGCCGGCCGCTCATCGCCGCCGCACCTCGGACCGGGTCACCGGCTCCCACCCAGATAGTCGGCCAGGCCCTCCAGGAGGCGGTCGATGTCCTCCGCCGTCGTGTAGGGCGCCAGCCCCACCCGGACGCCGCCGACCTCGCCCAGGCCGAGCCGCCGGGACGCCTCGACCGCGTAGAACGTGCCGGAGCCCACGTCGATGCCCTGGCCGGCGAGGTGGCGGTGCACGTCGCGAGGGTGGTGGGCGGTGAAACTCAGGAGCAGGGTCGGCGTACGCCGGGCGGCCCGGGAGTGCACGGTGACCCCCGGCAGCTCGGCCAGCCCACGTTCGGCCCGTGCCCGTAGCGAGTCCTCGTGCTCCTCGATGGCATCGAACGCCGAGGCGAGCCGCGCCCGCCGGTCACCGTCGCGCAACGGGCCCAGCCCGGCGAGGAAGTCCACGGTTGCTCGGGCACCCGCGAGCACCTCGTACGGCAGGATGCCCAGCTCGAACCGCTCCGGCACGTCGTCGGTGGCGGACACCAGCTTGTCCGGCTGCAGGCCGTGCAGTAGGTCAGGGCGGGCAGCGAGGACGCCCAGGTGCGGACCGAGGAACTTGTAGCAGGAGCAGGAGAGCAGGTCCGCGCCGAAGGCGTCCAGGTCGACGCTGGCGTGGGCGCTGTAGTGGGCCGCGTCCACGTAGAACAGGGCGCCCACCTGATGGACCAGGCGGGAGAGCGCGGCGACGTCCGGTCGCGTACCGATCAGGTTCGACGCGGCGGTAACGGCGACCAGGCGCGTTCGATCGGACAGCTCGGCGGCGAGGTGCTCGGACGTCAGCTCGCCGGTGTCGGGGTCGAAGTCCGCCCAGCGGACCGTGGCGCCGGAGCGCTCCGCCGCAAGCACCCAGGGTCGGACGTTGGCCTCGTGGTCGAGCCGGGTGACCACCACCTCGTCGCCAGGCCCCCAGCTCCGGGACAGCGCCCGGGAGATGTCGTAGGTGACCTGGGTGGCACTGCGACCGAAGACGATCCCCTCCGGCGTCGCACCGAGCAGGTCGGCGAGAGCACGGCGAGCCTGCACGACGATGGCATCGGCATTACGTTCGCCTGCCGTGTGGGCGCCGCGGTTCGAGACCGGGTTGGACATCGCCTCGGCCATCGCGTCGATGACCGGCTGCGGAATCTGCGTCCCGCCCGGCCCGTCGAAGTGGGCGGACCCGGCCTTGAGGGCGGGAAACTGTGCCCGGAGGGCGTCGACGTCGTAGTACCAGGTTGCTCTGTTCACTGGTCTCTCCGGGTGTCAGGGCGGAGCGCGGCTCTGCTACCGGGCTGCGGTCAGGTCCGTTGTCCGCGGGAGGTAGGTCAGGTAGAGGTCCTTGAGGGGACCCTCCGGGAAGGAGTCCTGCCACGGCTTCTTCTTGCCGGCGAAGTGGACGATCCGGGTCGAGTCGATCGCGCTGAGATCCTGCTCGAAGCGGGTGAAGTCCATGTCGTTCCACCGCTCGTCGAGGCGCAGCCAACGGTCGTCCACGGCGATGTTCATCGCATCCTGGACCGCGAACCGGAGCTTGCCGGAGTTCGCCCGGATGTAGTCCAACGACCGCGTGGACAGCTCTGCCTGGCGACACCGGGGCAGGTCCATCAGGAGCACCCCGGAGTTGAAGTAGTCGCTGCGCTTCGTGAGCCGGCCAGCATTCGGGTCGAAGCCGGGAACGCCGGTCGCCGCGCCGATGGTCGGGGAGCCGATGTCGATCGCGGCACCGAGCAGCGCGCCCTGCAGATCCGCGTGCCACAGCTCGGTCAGGTCGCCCGTGCACATCACGTCGGAATCCAGCCACAGCATCCGGTCCACGACGTCGGGCACCAGATCGGGCAGGAGCAGCCGGTAGTAGGCGGCGTTGGAGATCCGCGACGACATCATCCGCCACGACGACAGCGGCAGATCGTCCAGTTCGCTGGGGACCCGCAGCACCTGGGATTCGCCCGAGCGCCCAGCCTCCTCGACGACGGCAGCGAGCGCGGCCGCAGGGACGTCGGCGCCCGGCATCAGCCACCAGGTCACGACGCCGCCCGGCGGGATCCCGGTCGCCGCGACCGATTTCATCGTCGCCACCGTCCACCGGACGAAGGCGAGGTCGAAGGCCACCGCGACGTGCATGGGTCCACTCATGTCTCTCCGCTCACTGGTCGACGGTCAAGCCGGTCGCGGCATCGGCATCCGGTCGCACTGCGGCCGTTCGCCACCGGCCGCGCCGGCGGAACCCGGTTCTGCCGGATTCCGCCGGTTCGGCGCGTTGGGGTTCGTGACTCCGACGCGGACGCCCGGCAGTCGCCGGGCGTCTCCCGGCGCGCCCGGGACTCGTGGTCGGCGGACGCGCGGTTCTTCCAAAATCATCGGCACCGGCTGGGGGAAGAACCAGGCAGAACCGGCGGTGGAAACGGCTTCCGTGCTGCCGCCTTCCCGGCGGTCAGGCCGCGACCGGCTGGTTCCAGTCGATGTGATGCCCCCACAGGCGGGCCATCTCGCCGTCGGACAGTTGGCCCTTGCGCCGGATGGTTCGACCCTCGTGCCAGAGCGCGACCGAAACTGCCAGGTTGCGGACGAACGCCTCCGTGCGGCTGCCTGCACGCATCCGCGTGTCCATCTCGGTGCCGATCTTGATCACCCGCTCGATCCGCTCGCGCCGGATGCGGTCGTACCGTTCGAACGCGCCGCGTAGGTCCGGGATGTCACGCAGGCAACGTGCCAGGGTGGCCGCGTCCTCCAGGGCCATCGACGCGCCCTGACCGACCGATGGGCGCACCAGGTGAGCGGAGTCCCCGATCAGCACGACGCGGTCGGTGAACCACGGCCGTCCGTCCGGCAACGCGTGGGCAACGCTCGGGGGGTAGGAATTGACCGTGGCCGCCACGATCCGCGAAGCCGGGGTCCGGTCGACCTCCAGCATCCGACACAGCTCCGCGCGCCACTGCTCGGCGGGCAGGGCGGCCAGTTCCACGGCGGCCTCCGGGGTGTCGATATCCGGCGTGGCCAGCCACTGGACCGTACCGTCAGGCTGCCGGACGTAGCCGAAGAAGGCCTTCGAACCGAAGAACGTCTGGAAGTCGCCCGGCGCTCCCGGCACGTCGAGCCGGCCGGTTCGGCCACCGACCCCGACGATGGCGGTCGGCTCCAACGCAGGGCCGTCCGGGTCGACCGCCGCCCGGACCTTCGACCAGAGCCCGTCGGCACCGATGACGAGATCCCCCTCGGCCGAGCCGCCGTCGTCGAAGAAGACGCGTACGCCGTCGTCGGTTTCCTCGAGGCCGACGAACCGCTTGCCGTGCTCGATCGGCACGCCCTGCCGCTCCGCCTCCTCCAGCAGGGCGCCGTACAGGTCCGAACGGTCGATCATCTGCGTGGGTGTCGCATCGGCGCGGTGCCGCCCGAAGGGCGACGAGCCGAGCCGACGGCCGGTGTGCGAGTGCGCCACGACCGACCTCATGTCCAGGCCGCGCCGCAGGATCGCCGCCTTCATCCCGAAGGAGTCCAGCGCGTCGAGCCCGTTCGAGGCGATGAAGAGGTAGGCGCCCACGTCGTGAGCCGTCCTCCGGTACGCCTCGAATACGACCGGATCCCAGCCGATCCTCCGCAGGGTGATGGCCGCAGCGGCGCCCGCCACCCCGCCACCGACGATCAGTGCCCGCATGGATTCTCCTCGTTGTCTCGTAGGCTCAGCGTGGGTAGGTGTGGAAGCCGCGCCCTGTCTTGCGACCGACCGCCCCCTCCGCCACCAGGCGCCGCAGCAGGTCCGGCGGGGCGTACAGGGGCTCGCGGAACTCCTGGTACAGCGCCTCGGCGGTCGAGGCCACGACATCCAGCCCGATCAGGTCGGCCAGCTCCAGCGGCCCGAGCGGATGACTGCACCCGAGCTTCATGGCGCGGTCCACCGACTCCGCCGTGGACAGCCCGGACTCGACCATCCGGACAGCACTCAACAGGTACGGGATGAGCAGCCCGTTGACCGTGAACCCGACCCGGTCCGGCGACCAGACCACCTGCTTGCCGAGTTGCTCCGCGGCGAACTCGTGCACGGTGCGGCGGGCGTGCTCGCCGGTGGCCTCGGCGGCCACCAGCTCCACCAAGGGCAGTATCTGCACGGGGTTGAAGAAATGGATGCCGGCGACCCGCTCGGGCCGGCTGGTTACCTCTGCCAGCCGGTGGATCGGGATGGACGAGGTGTTGGAGGCGATGACCGCGTCCGGCTGCGGCAGCGCCCGGTCCAGCTCCTTGAAGAGGGCAAGCTTGACCGACTCGTCCTCGGTGATGCTCTCGATCACGAGTTGCCGGTCGGCGAGCGCGTCGAGGTCGGTCACGAAGCTGATCCGTCCGAGCGTCGCGTCGCGGTCCGCCTCGGTCAACCGGCCCTTGGCGACCAGACGGCCCAGCGAACCGAGGAGCCGAGCGCGTCCCCGGTCGGCGGAGGTCTGGCGGGAGACGACCACCCGGACGTCGACACCGGCCCGGGCGCTGATCTCGGCAATACCAGCACCCATGGTGCCGCAGCCGACAATTCCCACTCGTGCCACGTACATGCGCGGTCCTTTCGGTCTCGGGTCTCAGGGCAGTCGGTGGAGCCGGTCCAGAGCGGCGAGCACGTTCCCGGCGCCGTCCTCGGTGGCGATGCGGTCCCGCAACCCGGCGGCCGCCACCCGGTACGACGGGTCACCGAGCGCGGCCGAAACGGCCTTGGTGAGACGGTCGACGGAGAGCTTGGCGTAGGGCACCGGGGCCGGTCCGGCACCCAGCGCGGCCACCCGCCCGGCCCAGAAGGGCTGGTCACCGAGGATCGGCACGCCGACGGTCGGCACGCCCGCCCGCAGCCCGGCGGCGGTGGTGCCGGCACCGCAGTGATGCACCACGGCGGCCATCTGCGGAAAGAGCCACTCGTGCGGGGTCTCCCCGATCGTGATCGTGCTGTCCGAGCGACCGGCCAGCTCGCCCCACCCGGCGTGGATCACCCCACGCGCGCCGGCCCGACGCAACGCCTCGTCCACGAGCTCGGCGATACGCGCCGCATCGGAGACCTTTCGGCTGCCGAAGCCCACGTACACCGGTGGCGGTCCGGCGTCGAGGAAGTCGACGAGTTCCGCCGACGGTTCCCAACCCGCCGGGACAGTCGGCCAGAGGTAGCCGGACACCTCCAGCTCTGGACGCCAGTCCGCTGGTCGGGGCAGCACGCTGGGGCTGTAGCCGTGCAGGACCGGCCAGGCATCCATCTGCGCGCCCAGTTCCCGGCGACTCAGGGCCCGCAGGCCCAGCCGTGAACGCAGCTCCCGGGTGGCGCCCGAGACGAGACGTCCCATCACGCCAAGCACCAGGTGCCCGCTGGCCCGGTTGCCCCAGCGGCCCAGCGAGCCGCCGGTACCGATGAATGACGGCGGGTGCTCGGCGGTCGGAAAGACCGGCTGGAGGAACAGACCCATGCTGGGGATGCCCAGGCTCTCGGCGACGTGTACGCCCTGCTGGGCCGGCATCGACAGCAACAGGACGTCGGCGCCGCCCTTGGCCGCGGCAAGAATCGACTCACCGAGCTCCAGAGTCTTCGCCGTGATCCCGCGCAGCGCCTGCGACGAGTTCTCCGCCTGTGTCCACTCGCCCACCACCGCCGGATCGCCGGGGATCTCCCGGAACTCGGCCCCGGCGGCCCGGACCAGTGCGGCGAAGCGCGGGTACGCGGCAATGGCCACCTCGTGACCCGCCTCGCGCAACCGGGGCAACAACCCTGTGTAGGGGGCGACATCCCCCATCGTTCCCAGTGCGACAACGAGCACTCTCATGGCATCTCCCCGTTCAGGTGAAGCACAGCTGTCAGGCGTCGAGATCCCGGTGCTGGAGCGTCAGCTTCTCCAGTACGGGGACCACGTCGTTCGGTGTCGGATCACTCATCGACTCGTTGCGGAGCCGGTCGGCCCCCTCGGCGAAGCGCGACTCGGTCAGCACTCGCAGCAGGCCGGCCCGCAACGCCTGCGGTGTCAGCTCCGACTGCGGGATCACCAGCGCCGCGCCCACCTCGGCGGTGCGCCGCGCCCGGTACGAGTTCTCGAAGACCATTGGCGAGATCAGCTGCGGCACTCCGTGGTACGCCGCGGTGGACCAGGTGCCGGCGCCGCAGTGATGGGCCACGGCCGCGCAGGTCGGCAGCAGCGCGTGCATCGGTACGAAGTCCACGACCCGCACGTTGTCGGGGAGCCGGGAGACCTGCTCCCGCTGCGCCGCGTCGAGGGTGGCGACGATTTCGACATCCAGGTCGCCCACCGCGTCGAAGAGCCCGTCGAGGGGGCCGAGCAGATAGTCGGCACCGGCGCCGCGTGCGGTGAGTCCGAGGGTCAGGCAGACGCGGGTACGCGTCGGGGGCACCCGGAGCCAGTCGGGCACCACCGCCGTCCCGTTGTACGGCACGTACCGCATCGGCACGGTCGGCTCACCCAACGACATCCGGATGCTCGCCGGAAGCGTGTCGATCGTCCACTGTCCCCGGACGATCGTCTCGTCGAAGGTGAGGTCGTACCGGCCGAGGAGTCCGCCGAGCCAGCCGGCGAGAACGTCGTCGGCAGCGCCGGACGGCCGTTCGGCACGTTGGCTCAGAAACCGCGCCCGCAGATCGACCAGTAGGTCGGCCCCCCACAGCAGCCGGGCGTGGGCCGCGCCGACGGCTCGCGCCGCGATCGCACCCGCCACCGTGAACGGCTCCCACACCACCAGGTCCGGACGCCACGACCGGGCGAACTCGACGATCCCGTCGACCATCGAGTCGTTGTTCGCCTGAGCGAAGAAGCGTTCCGGCAGGATGTCGTTGATCGCCTTGAGGAATGTCCAGCTGTGCGCCTCGGGCCGGGCCGGGTCGAGGTCGACGGAGTTCCAACTGCCGTCGGCCCCGTCACTGACGCCGGCCACCACGTCGAGCAAGCTGTGGTCTTCGCCGACCGGCACGGCGGTCAGCCCCGCGGCGGTGATGGCCCGGGTCAGCCCCGGCTGGCTCGCCACCCGCACCTCGTGCCCGGCGGTACGCATGGCCCAGGCCAACGGCACCATGCTGAGGAAGTGGGTCTCCATGGCGAACGATGTGAAAAGGACACGCAAGGGGGATCAGTCTCCTCGGGCCGGCAGGTGGTCGGGGCGGGTCATCCGACGCCGATCTCGCGGTCGATGAGCGCGAACATCTCGTCGTCGGTGGCGGTCACGAGCCCCTCCTGCCGGGGACCGTCGCCGCTGTGCCGGGCCAGGAGGGTGCGCAGCCTGGTGACGAGCGCGGACCGGTCGGCGTCGGGCGCGTCGAGCGCGCCGAGCGCCTCGTCCAACCGGTCCAGCTCGGCGTGCAGCCGCTCGGCCGGCGTCGGTTCGGCGCCGATCAGTTCACCGCGCAGGAAGGCCAGCAGTTCGGCCGGAGTGGGGTGGTCGAACACCATGGTCGCGGAGAGCCGCAGCCCGGTGGCGGCGCTGAGCCGGTTGCGCAGCTCCACCGCGGTCAGCGAGTCGATGCCCAAGTCGCGGAACGGCCGGACCGGGTCGAGCGTCTCCCCCGACTGGTGACCGAGCACCGTGGCAACCTGGGTGTACACGAGGTCGGCCAGGCTCTGCTCGCGGCGCGCCGCCGGCATCGCCGCGAGCCGTTCGGCCAGCGTCCCGCCGTCACCGGCTGCGGCGGCAGTCCGTCGGCGGGTGCCGGACAGGCCGCGCAGCAGCGCGGACGACATCCTCTCCAGGTCCAGCCGGACCGGCAGGAGGACCGGCTCGTCGCGCAGCATCGCCGCATCGAACAACGCGAGCCCCTCTGCGGCGGAGAACGGGCGGATGCCGCTGCGGGCCATCTGGCGGCGCCGCTCCTCCGGGTCGAGGTGCTCGGCCATGTCGCTGTGCTCCCCCCACAGACCCCAGACCAGCGAGGTTGCCGGGAGCCCGGCGGCCCTCCGCCGGACGGCAAGGGCGTCGAGGAAGGCGTTTGCCGCACCGTAGTTGGCCTGACCCGGGGCTCCGAACGTGCCCGATGCCGAAGAGAAGAGCACGAAGGCGCTCAGGTCGGCGTCGCGGGTCAGCTCGTCGAGGTACGTCGCCGCGTCCGCCTTCGGGCCGAAGACGGTGTCGAACCGCTCCGGGGTCTGCGCGGCCAGCAGACCGTCATCCAGCACTCCGGCGGCGTGCACCACGGCGGTCAGCGGCCGATCGAGCCGCGCCAGCAGGCCGGCCAGCGCGTCCCGATCGGACACGTCGCAAGCCTCGAACCGCACGTTCGCGCCAGCCCGCCCGAGTTCCTCGACGAGTTCCGTCGCACCCGGGGTGTCCGCACCCCGGCGGCAGGCCAGCACCAGGTGACGCATGCCGTGCTCGGTGACCAGGTGCCGGGTCAGCAGCTGACCGATCCCACCGCCCCCGCCGGTGATCAGCACCGTTCCCTCCGGGTCGGGAATCCGGCCGGACGCGGGAGCGGCGGTGGCGCGGGAGAGCCGGGGCGCGTACAGCCGCCCGTCGCGGACGGCCACCTCAGGCTCGTGGGTCGCCAGGGCCGCGCCGAGGAGCGCGGTGTCGCCCGGCACGTCCAGATCGACCAGGACGAACCGGTCCGGATGCTCCGCCTGCGCCGCCCGGACCACACCGCGCAGGGCCGACTGAGCGGGGTCCGCGTCCGCGCGGCTGGTGACCACCGCGAGCATGGACGCTTCGGTCTGTTCGTTGGCCAACCAGCCGGTGAGCAGGGCGAGCACCCAAGCGGCGTACGCCCGGGCGGCCTCGTGTGGCGGTCGGGCGTCCAGCGCGGGCAGGGCCATCGCGACGACGTCCGGCAGGTCGGCCGGCAGGTCGGCCAGGTCGTCGACGATCAGCACCTCCGTGGCCGGCTGATCCGGCAGCGGCACCCACTCCAGTGCGAACAGCGACCTGTCGACGACGTCCTGGGTGGTGTCGAGGTGGGTGGCGACGAGTTGGTCGCCGGTCAACGGCCGGGCAACGATGGCGGCCACCGATGCGACCGGTGCGCCATCGGCGTCGTACACGTCGACCCGACGCCCGTCCGGGCCGGCCGGAGCGATCCGAACCCGCAGGGCCGACGCCCGCACCGCGTGCAGGGCGACCCGGTTCCAGGAGAACGGCAGAGCGAGCGATCCCGACCCGGCGGCCAGGTCGGCCACCACCGCCGCCTGGAGTGCCGCGTCGAACAGGGCGGGGTGCAGGCCGTAGCCGTCCGGGTCGAGTCCCTCCGACAGGGCCACCTCGGCGTAGACCTCACCGTCGGCACGCCAGAGCCGGCGCAGACCCCGGAACGCGGGGCCGTACTGGAATCCACTCTCCGCCAACCGGTCGTACGCGTCGTCGAGGTCCACCTCGGTCGCGGGCGGGGGCCAGCGGGTCAGCGAGACGGCGTCGGATCCGGCAGCACGGACCAGGGTGCCGACGGCGTGCGGTGTCCACCCGGCGCCCGCGGGCGCGGTGTCGGGCTGGCCGTACACGGTCAGCGGGCGGCGACCGTCCTCCTCCGGCGGTCCGACGACCAGTTGGAGCCGCACCCCACCCTGGGCGGGCAGGGGAAGCAGCGCCTGGATGGTCAGCTCCTCGACCAGATCGCAGCCGACCTGGTCGCCGGCGTGCAGCGCCAGCTCCACGAAGGCCGTGCCGGGCAGGATCGCGACGTCGTTCACCGCGTGGTCGGCCAGCCACGGGTGGGTGCGCAGGGACAGCCGCGTGGTGAACAGGAAGCCGTCGGAGTCGGGCAGCGCCACGGCTGCACCGAGCAGCGGGTGCCCGGGTGCGGCCAGCCCGAGGGCCGCGGCATCCTGCTCCGGAGGCCCGACCACCTCGAGCCAGAAGCGGCGCCGCTGGAACGCGTACGTCGGCAACTCCACCCGCTGGCGGGCACCGCCGTACACGGCCGTCCAGTCGAGGTCGACGCCCCGGACGTACGCCTCAGCCAGCGAGATCGGGAAGCGGTCCCCCTCGTCGCGGCGTAGTGAGCCGAGCACCGCGGCGTCAACGCCCGCCTCGTCCACGATGCCCTGCAGCGCCATGGTGAGCACCGGGTGCGGGCTGCACTCCACGAAGATGCGGAAGCCGTCGGCGAGCAGGGCCTCGACGCCACCGGCGAAGTCCACCGGTTGCCGACAGTTGTCGAACCAGTACTCGGCATCGAGCTCGGCGGTATCACGCTGCCGCGCGGTGACCGTCGAGTAGAACGGGACCTCGGACGAACCTGGGGAGAGCCGGTCGAGCCGCTCGATCAGGGCATCGCGGATGCCGTCGACCTCCGCGCAGTGCGTCGCCGCCGTCGCGGAGACCACCCGGGCGCGTATGTCGTCGGCCACGCACGAGGCGACGAACTCCTCCACGGTGGCGAGGTCGCCCGCGACGGTGGTGGCCTTCGGTCCGTTCATCCCGGCCACCGTGAGCGCCTCGCCCCAGCGCGCGATCCGCCCCCTCACCTGCTCGACGGGGAGCATCACGGAGGCCATCGCGCCCTTCAGCTCGGCGACGATCAACTGGCTGCGCAGGGCGACCACCCGGGCGGCGTCAGCGAGCGGCAGGCCGCCGGCCACGTGTGCGGCGGCCAACTCGCCCTGCGAGTGGCCGATGACGCCGGCCGGGTGCACCCCGTACGACCGCCAGAGCGCCGCGAGCGACACCATGACGGTGAACAGCGCCGGCTGAGCCACCTCCAGGTCGTCCAGACTCCGGGCTCCCGGTCGGTCGAGCAGCACGTCGAGGAGAGAGAAGTCGAGGTACGGCGCGAACGCCGCGGCACACTCCTGTGCCTTCGCCAGGAAGACCGGATGCCGCATCAGGCTCTCCGCCATGCCGGTCCACTGCGAGCCGTGGCCGGGGAAGACGAAGACCACCCCGCCGTCGACCACACCGCCCTGCACGACGAAGGGATCCGGCGTCCCCTCGGCCAACGCGGTGAGGCCGGCGAGGAGTTCGTCCCGATCGACGCCGAGCACCACGGCGCGATGGTCCAGAGCAGCCCGGGTGGTGGCCAGTGACCAGCCGAGGTCGGCCGGCGCGGCGTCGGAGCCGGCCAGGAACGCGTTCAGCCCTTCGGCCTGGCCGCGCAGCCCGGTCTCGTCGCGGGCCGAGACCGGCCAGGGGACCATGGCCGGGGCTGGTGCGTCGGTCGGCCGGGCGACCGGCTCTTCCTCAGGGGCCTGCTCCACCACGACGTGTGCGTTGGTGCCGCTGAGCCCGAAGGAGGAGACGCCGGCGCGGCGGGGCCGGCCCACCTCGGGCCACGGCATCTGCTCGGTGAGCAACTCGACCGACCCCGCGGACCAATCCACCTCAGGAGTCGGCTCATCAATGTGCAAGGTGCGCGGCAACACCCCATGACGCATCGCCTGCACCATCTTGATCACACCACCCACACCAGCCGCAGCCTGCGTGTGACCAACATTCGACTTCAACGACCCCAGATAAAGCGGCCGCTCGCGGTCCTGCCCATACGCCGCGATCAGCGCCTGCGCCTCGATCGGATCACCCAACCGCGTCCCCGTACCATGCGCCTCCACCGCGTCCACATCCACCGCGGCCACACCCGCATCAGCCAACGCCGCCCGAATCACCCGCTGCTGCGCCGGACCATTCGGCGCCGTCAAACCATTCGACGCCCCGTCCTGATTCACCGCCGAACCCCGCACCACCGCAAGCACCTGATGCCCATTACGCCGCGCATCCGACAACCGCTCCAACAACAGCAGCCCGACACCCTCTGCCCCGGCGGTGCCGTCAGCGTCGGCACTGAACGGCTTGACCCGCCCGTCCGGTGCGAGGCCACGCTGCCGGCTGAACTCGATGAAGAACGACGGGCTCGACATGACGGTCACGCCGCCGGCCAGCGCCAGCGAACACTCGCCACGACGCAGCGCCTGCACCGCCAGGTGGATCGCCACCAGCGACGACGAACACGCCGTGTCCACCGTCATCGCCGGGCCCTCCAGGCCGAAGGTGTACGCCACCCGTCCGGCCGCGACAGCCACCGCGTTGCCGTTGGCCAGGTAGCCCTCGTACTCCCCCGCCGCGCCGGGCGACAACATCTGCCGGACGCCGTACCCGCCGGCCATGACGCCGGTGAAGACCCCGGTCTGGCTGCCGCGCACCGACACCGGATCGACACCGGCACGCTCGAACGCCTCCCAGGCGGTCTCCAGTAGCAGCCGCTGCTGCGGGTCGATGGTCACCGCCTCGCGCGGCGAGATACCGAAGAAACCCGCGTCGAACTCGGCGACCCGCGGCAGCAACCCGGCCTGTCGTACGTAGCTGCGACCCGTACGCTCCGGGTCGTCGTCGAAGAGGTTGTGCAGGTCCCAGCCCCGGTCGTCGGGGAAGTCGCCGATGGCGTCCGTACCCGCCGACACGAGCTGCCACAGGTCCTCGGGTGAGCTGACGCCGCCCGGGTAACGGCAGCTCATCGCCACGATGGCGATCGGCTCCCGGCTGGCTTCGACCTGCCGCCGCAGCCGTTCCGTCTCCTTCAGCGACACCCTGAGGGCCTCGAGAACCCGGTTGTCCGGATCGGTCATTGTGTTCCTCCGCTGGGGCGTCGTCAGGAATCGGTGCCGAGCGCCATCGCGACCAGGGCGTCCGCATCCATCGAGTCGATGTTGTCGTCGGATTGCTGCTCGTCGCCCGCCTGGCGACCGGCGAGCTTCAGCAACTGGTTGAGCAGCCCGCTGTCGCGCAGCGCCTGCAGGGGGATGCTGGCCAGCGTCGCCCGAACGTCGGTGTCGCCGTCGGCCTGCGCCGCCGGCGTTGCCGGCGCCAGTTCGGCAAGCAGGTGCTCGGCCAGCGCCCGCGGGTTCGGGTAGTCGAAGACCAGGCTGGCCGGCAGCCGCAGGCCGGTGACCCCGTTCAACCGGTTGCGCAACTCCAACGCGGTGAGCGAGTCGAAGCCCAGTTCCTTGAAGTCGCGCCCGGCCTTGACCGTGTCACCCGGATGGTGCCCGAGTACCGCCGCGGTCTCCGCGAGCACCGCCGAGACGAGCACCTGGTGCCGCTGGGCGGCCGGCAGCCGCTCGATCCGCTGCACCAGGCTGTGCCGGGCTGCCTCCGCGGTTGCGGCTCGCCGAGCGCTGACCTGCACCAGCGCTCGCAACGGGGCCGGCAGTGCGCCGGCCTGGGCCCGGTTACGCAACGCGGCGCGGTCCAGGTGGACCGGCACCAGGGCCGGTTCGTCGAGTGCCACCGCGGCGTCGAGCAGGGCGAGGCCCTGCGTCGAGGTCATGGCGACCACTCCCGCCCCGGCGAGCCGGTTGCGGTCCCGGTCGGCGAGGCCACCCGTCAGGTCGCTGGTCTCCTGCCACAGCCCCCACGCCAGCGAGGTCGCCGGCAGGCCCTCGGCCCGGCGGTGCGCCGCCAGCGCGTCGAGGAAGGTGTTCGCCGCGGCGTAGTTGCCTTGCCCCGCCGTGCCGAAGACCCCGGCCGCCGAGGAGAAGAGTACGAACGCCCGCAGGTCCCGCTCCCGGGTCAGCTCGTGCAGGTGCACGGCGGCGTCCACCTTGGGACGGAAGACGCCGTCGATCCGGTCCTGGTCGAGCGAGCCGATGAGGCCGTCGTCGAGCACGCCGGCGGTGTGCACCACCACGTCGACCGGGTACGCGTCGAGCAGCGCCGCCACCGCGTCCCGGTCACCGAGGTCGGCGGCCACCACCACCGCCTCGGCGCCCTGCGCCGCCAGCTCCGCCACCAGGTCGTGCGCACCGGGAGCGGCGGGTCCGCGCCGGCTGGCCAGCACGAATCGGCGTACGCCGTGGACTCCGGCCAGGTGCCGAGCGACCACACCACCCAACGTGCCGGTGCCGCCGGTGACCAGCACCGTCGCGTCCGGTTGCCAGGCCGGGCCCTCGCCGTTGGCCGGGAGAGTCGCCCGAAGCAGCCGTGGCGCGTACGTCACCCCACCTCGCAGGGCCAGTTGCGGCTCGTCGTGACCGGCCACCGAGTCGGCGAGTTGGTCGTACGGGTGGTCGGCGTCGATGTCCATCAGGACGAAACGCCCGGGGTGTTCCGACTGTGCCGCCCGGACCAGACCCCACGCGGCGGCCGCCGCCGGGTCCGCTATCCGCTCACCGGTGGCGCCCCTGGTGAGCACGACCAGGCGAGCGTCGGAGAAGCGATCCTCGGCGAGCCAGCCCTGGACCAGGTCGAGGGCCAGTCCGGCGGTGTGCCGGGCGATGCGGGCCAGGTCCGGCCCGGCCCCGCCGACGAGCGGGGCGAACACCAACGCCGGTACCGGAACGCCCGCGTCGAGCGCTGCGACCAGCTCCGTCAGGTCGGCGACGTTGCCCGGACCGCTTCCTCCGATCGACACCCAGGAGGGCGCGGAGGTCGCGGCAACCTCCGGCAACTGCGACCACGTCAGCCGGTAGAGATGCTCGTCCGGACTGTCCACCGGAACGGTCATCGTGCGCACCAGCAGCGCGTCGACCGTGGCGACCGGCGCGCCGAGCGCGTCGGCGGCAAGAATGGCGAACGAGTCCTCACCGACCGGTGTGATCCGCACCCGCAAGGTGGTGGCGCCGGTGGAGTGCAGAGCAGCGCCGCTCCAGGTGAAGGGCAGTTTCGGCTCGCCCAGCTCCGCACCGAGCGCCGCGGCGTGCACCGCCGCGTCGAGCAGCGCCGGGTGCAGGCCGTAGCCGCCCACCGTCAGTTCGCCCGCCGGCGCGATCTCGGCGAAGACCTCGCCGTCGCGCCGCCACGCCGCCCGTACGCCCTGGAAGGTGGGTCCGTAGTCGAGCCCGGAGGCGGCGAGACGGTCGTACAGGTCGGTGACGTCCACCGGTTCGGCACCGACCGGCGGCCACTCGGTGAGCGCGTCACTCGGCGTCTCGGCCAGCGGCGCGAGGGTGCCGGTGGCGTGCAGGACCCAGTCGTCGCCGCCCCCCAACCGGGCGTGGGCGGTCAGAGACCGGCGGCCGGACGGATCGGCGGCCGCGACCGCGACCTGCACCTGCGCCGTCCCCGACCCGGTCAGCGCCAACGGCGCCACGATCGTCAGCTCCTCCACCAGCGGGCATCCGGTCTCATCGCCGGCCCGGACCGCCCACTCGACGAACGCGGTACCGGGCACCAGGACCGTGTCGCGCACCCTGTGGTCGGCGAGCCACGGGTGACTCCGGGTGGAGATCCGTGCGGTGAACACGTGACCGTCGGAGCCGGCCAGCGGGACAGCCGCACCCAGCATGGCGTGCTCCACGGCGTCCAGGCCCGCGGTGGAGACGTCGAGGGAATCCCCGGCGTCGAGCCAGTAGCGGCGGCGTTGGAAGGCGTACGTCGGTAGTTCCACTCGCCGGCCCCGCACCACCGTGTGCCAGTCCACACCAACACCCGCGACCCATGCCTCCGCCAGCGAATGACGGAACCGGATCAGACCGCCCTCACCTCGACGCAACGAACCCACCGCCGGCCCGTCCAACCCCGGAACAAGCACCGGATGCGGACTGCACTCGACAAACACATTCCCATCGAAGGCACTGACCGCCTCATCGAATCGGACCGGCCGACGCAGGTTCTCGTACCAATACTCGGCACCCAGACCGGTGCCATCGACAAACTCACCAGTCACCGTGGAGAAGAAGGGCACTCCGGCAGCCCGCGGCACGATATCCACCAACGCCGCCACCAGATCGTCACGCAGCGACTCCACCTGGGCGGAATGCGAAGCGTAATCAACCGGAATCCGCTTGGCCCGCTCCCACCACGCCAAAACCTCATCCAACGCCCGCGCATCACCGGACACCACCGTCGACGCCGGCCCATTCACCGCCGCTACCGACACCCGACCATTCCACCGGCCCACCACCGCGTCGACCTCGGCCACCGGCAAGGGCACCGACACCATGCCGCCATGCCCGGCCAACACCTCACCGATCAACCGGCTCCGCAGAACCACCACCCGCGTCGCGTCACCCAGCGACAACACACCCGCCACACATGCCGCGGCGATCTCACCCTGCGAATGCCCCACGACACCCGCCGGCTCGACACCGCGCGCACGCCACACCGCCGCCAACGACACCATCACCGCGAACAAGACGGGCTGCACGACGTCCACCCGCCGCAGCGCCGCCTCATCGCTGAGAACTTCGAACAGATCCCACTCGACCAACCCGCTCAACGCCGCGGCGCACTCCGCCATCCGCGCTGCGAAAACCGCATCACCCTCCAGCAACTCCTGGGTCATTCCCACCCACTGCGACCCCTGTCCAGGAAAGACGAACACCGCACGAACCGGCCGCGCCGCACCGACGACCAGCCCGACCGACGGGGTCTGCCCCACCAGCGCCGCAAGCCCATCCATCAACTCGTCACGATCAGCACCCAGCACCACGGCCCGGTGCTCCATCGCGGAGCGGCCGACAAGCGAGTGCGCGACATCGCCCAGGTTGGCCTCCGGCCGCGCGGTGAGGTGTGACAGCAGCCGTTCCGCCTGTCCGCGCAACGCCTCGGCGTCGCGCCCGGAGAGCACCAGCGGGACCGGCCCGGTGGCGTCGGGCACCGGCTCCGACGCCGGCTCCTCGACGACCTCCTCGAGGATCACGTGGGCGTTGGTGCCGCTGACTCCGAAGGAGGAGACGCCGGCGCGGCGGGGCCGGCCCACCTCGGGCCACGGCATCTGCTCGGTGAGCAACTCGACCGACCCCGCGGACCAATCCACCTCAGGAGTCGGCTCATCAATGTGCAAGGTGCGCGGCAACACCCCATGACGCATCGCCTGCACCATCTTGATCACACCACCCACACCAGCCGCAGCCTGCGTGTGACCAACATTCGACTTCAACGACCCCAGATAAAGCGGCCGCTCCCGACCCTGCCCATACGCCGCGATCAGCGCCTGCGCCTCGATCGGATCACCCAACCGCGTCCCCGTACCATGCGCCTCCACCACGTCCACATCCACCGCGGCCACACCCGCATCAGCCAACGCCGCCCGAATCACCCGCTGCTGCGCCGGACCATTCGGCGCCGTCAAACCATTCGACGCCCCGTCCTGATTCACCGCCGAACCCCGCACCACCGCAAGCACCTGATGCCCATTACGCCGCGCATCCGACAACCGCTCCAACAACACGATGCCGACACCCTCAGACCAGCCGGCCCCGTCCGCGTTCGCCGAGAAGGACTTGCAGCGGCCGTCCGCCGCGACGGCCCGCTGGCGGCTGAATTCGACGAAGACCTGCGGGGTGGCCAGCACGGTCACGCCACCGGCCAATGCCAGCGAGCACTCGCCGCGACGTAGCGCCTGTGCCGCCAGGTGGATGGCCACCAGCGACGACGAACACGCCGTGTCCACCGTCATCGCCGGACCCTCGAACCCGAAGGTGTACGACACCCGGCCCGAGGCGACGCTGCCCGCGCTGCCGTTGCCCAGGTAACCCTCCACGTCACGAGGCACCTGCCGGACGCGGGATCCGTAGTCGTTGTACATCACGCCCGTGAAGACACCGGTCTGGCTGCCGCGCAGACTGGCCGGATCCAGGCCCGCCCGCTCGACCGCCTCCCAACTGGCCTCCAACAGCAGCCGCTGCTGCGGGTCGATGGTCAGCGCCTCCCGGGGCGAGATACCGAAGAACCCGGCGTCGAAATCGCCCACCCGGTCGAGGAATCCACCGCTGGTGCTGTACGTCGTACCCGGGTGGGCCGGGTCCGGGTGGTACAGCGCCTCGACGTCCCAGCCACGGTCGTCGGGGAACGGCTTGATGCCGTCCCGCCCCTCAGCCAGCAGCCGCCACAGCTCCTCTGGCGAACTGACCCCGCCCGGGTAACGGCAGCTCATTCCGACGATGGCGATCGGCTCGTCGGCGCGCACGGCCCTCGGCTCGGTGGCATCGACGCTCTCGTCGGTGCCGAACAACTCGGTCGTCAGCATGCCGACCAGCTCGTCCGGGGTCGGGTAGTCGAAGATCAGCGTCGCTGGCAGCCGCAGCCCCAACACGCCGTTGAGCTTGTTGCGCAGCTCGACGGCCGTGAGCGAATCGAAGCCGAGGTCCCTGAAGGCGCGCTCGGCCCCGACCGTACGGGTCGACTCGTGACCGAGGACTTCGGCCACCTGTTCCAGCACGACCTGCGTGACCGCGTCGCGCCGCTCGGCGGCGGGCAGTGCGGCCAGCCGCGCGGCGAACGTCCGATCGGCATCGACGGCAGCCTGCACAGCCGCCCGTCGAACCGGTACGCGCACCAGGTCACGCAGCACCGGGTGGAGGGTTCCAGCGGTGGCCCGCTCCTTCAGTGCCGCGGCGTCCAGAGCAACCGCCACCACGGCGGGGGCGTCGACGCAGGTTGCGGCGTCGAGCATGGTGAGAGCGTCGGACGTGTCCAACACCGCCAACCCCGAACGAGACAACCGCGCCACATCCCGCTGCGACAACGACCGCGTCATCCCCGACGACTCAGCCCACAACCCCCACGCCACCGACACCGCCGGGAAACCCGCCGCCCGACGCGCCCGCACCACCGCGTCCAACCCCGCGTTCGCCGCCGCATACGCACCCTGACCCGCCGTCCCCAGCACCCCCGCCACCGACGAGAACACCACAAACGCCGACAACCCCCGCTCACGCGTCAACTCATCCAACACCTGCGCACCAACCACCTTCGGCCCCCACACCGAAGCCAACCGATCCGCCGACAACCCCTGCACCACACCGTCATCCAGCACCCCCGCGGCATGCACCACCGCCGACACCGGGAACCGCGACAACAACCCCCGCACCACCACCGGATCCGTCACATCACCCGCAACCACCGACACCCGATCCGCACCCAACTGCCCCACCACATCCGCCGCACCATCAGCACCCACACCCCGACGCGACACCAACACCACCCGCGACACCCCATGCGTCAACACCAAATGCCGCGCCACCACCGCACCCAACGCACCCGTACCACCAGTGACCAACACACAGTCACCCGCCGACCACACCGCAGCACCCACCGCAGCACCCACCGGCCTCAACCGCGGAACACACACCCGCCCACCACGAACCCAAAACTCCGACTCACCCAACGACACCAAACCCGGCGCCAACGAACCCACATCCACCGAACCCGCATCCGCGTCCGCATCCACATCCACCAACACGAACCGACCCGGATGCTCCGACACCGCCGAACGCACCAAACCCGCAACCGCACCCTGACCCGCCACCACAGACGCACCCCGCGTCACCACCACCAAACGCGAACCCACACACCGCTCATCAACCAACCAACCCCGCAACACCCCCAACACACCCGACACATCAACCGCCCACACCACCACCACATCCGGCACCACACCCCCCGGCACCGGCCACACACCCACCGACACACCACCCACCACCGGCACCACCACCGACACCGGCACCACCTCATGCAGGGCGGCGGTACGCGTGGTGGACGGCGGTTGCGGCACCGGCCGCAGGACGAGTTCACCGACGGTGAGCACGGGTTGCCCCTCGGCGTCGGTCACCTCCATGGAGAAGGTGTCCGTGCCGGCCGGGGACAGCCGGACCCGGACGGTGCTCGCGCCGGTCGCGTGCAGGGTCACGTCGGACCAGGTGAACGGCACCTTCGGAGCGGTCACGTCCGTGGTGAAGGCGGCGGTGTGTAGCGCCGCGTCGAGCAGCGCGGGGTGGATGCCGTAGCCGTCCCCCGACGCCTCCTCGGCGAGCACGACCTCGGCCAGGACGTCGGCACCGTCCCGCCAGGCCCGCCGTACGCCATGGAAGGCGGGGCCGTAGTGGAGCCCGACGCCGGCCAACCGGTCGTACAGGTCGGTGACGTCGACTTCGGCGGAGTCGGCCGGCTGCCACGGCCGTGCGACGGCGCTGCCCACCGGGGCGTCCGGGCGCAAGGTGCCGCTGGCGTGCAGGACCGACGCCGCCTCGCCGGACATCTGTTCCTCGACGGAGTAGACGGCGACCCGGCGGGCGCCGGAGCTGTCGGCCTCGCTCACGGTGACCCGCGTCCGCACACCGCCGGTGGCCGGTACGACCAGCGGCGCCTCCAGGGTGAGGTCGGCGAGCAGGCCACATCCGACGTCGTCACCAGCGCGGATCGCCAACTCGACGAGGGCTGCGCCGGGCAGCAGGACATCTCCGCCAACGGCGTGGTCGGCCAGCCACGGGTGCGCCGTCAGCGAGAGGCGCGAGGTGTAGAGCAGCCCACCGGTGTCGGGAAGGGCCACCGCCGCACCGAGCATCGGGTGCTCGGTCGAGGTGAGGCCGAACCCGGCCGCGTCGCTGGCGGCGGGCGCTCCCGCGTCGAGCCAGTAGTGGTGGCGTTGGAACGCGTACGTCGGCAGATCCACCCGCGGCGCGTCAGGGAACATCACCGACCAGTCCGGCGACACCCCGTGCACATGCAACGCCGCGACCGCCGCCAACAACGACTGCACCTCCGGACGATCCCGACGCAACGTCGGCACCGACACCGCCGCCGACACCAACGCCGACAACACCCCGTCCGGACCCACCTCCACAAACGCCGACACACCCTCATCCACCAGCCACGACACCGCGTCGGCAAACCGCACCGTCTCCCGCACCTGCCGCACCCAGTACTCCGGCGCACACACCTCCGAACCCGACACCAACCGCCCCAACACCGTCGACACCAACGGAATCACCGGCGCCCGGAACTCAAGACCCCCCACCACCTCACCGAACCCGACCAACATCGGATCCATCCGCGACGAATGAAACGCATGCGACGCCCGCACCCGACGCCACCGACCACACCGCTGCGCCACCGCCAACACCGCAGCCTCATCACCGGAAATCACCACCGACTCCGGCCCATTCACCGCCGCGACATCCACACCCTCGGACAACAGCGGCACCACCTGCTCCACCGACGCCCGCACCGCCACCATCAACCCACCCGACGGCAGGTCCTGCATCAACCCCGCACGCGCCGCCACCAACAACACCGCATCACGCAACGACAACACCCCAGCCACATGCGCCGCCGCCACCTCACCAATCGAATGCCCCACCACAAAATCCGGCCGCAACCCCCACGACTCCAACAACCGGAACAACGCCACCTCAACCGCGAACAACGCCGGCTGCGCGAACCCCGTCCGATCCAACGCCTCCGCATCCCCCGCGATCACCTCACCCAACACACCCGGCAACAACCCATCAAACTGCGCCACCACCTCCTCAAAAACCCGCGCGAACACCGGGAAAGCAGCCACCAACTGCAAACCCATCCCCACCCGCTGAGAACCCTGACCCGTAAACACCATCGCCCAACGCGACCCCACAACCGCCGCACCAGAGACCACCTCAAACCCCGAACCACCCGAGGCCACCACACCCAAACCCCGCAACAAACCCGCACGCCCACCCGCCAACACCACCGCCCGGTCCTCCAGCGCTGCCCGGTACCGGGCAGCCGCGCCGGCGAGGTCGGTGAGGGACAGGTCGGGGTGCGACTCCACGAAGGACCGCAGGCGCGCGGCCTGGTCTGCCAGCGCGGCGGGCCCTCGGGCGGAGAGCACCACCGGGACGGTGTCCGGCCAGTCGGCGGCACCGACCGGTTCCGGCTCCGGTGCCTGCTCCACCACGACGTGTGCGTTGGTGCCGCTGACTCCGAAGGAGGAGACGCCGGCGCGGCGGGGCCGGCCCACCTCGGGCCACGGCATCTGCTCGGTGAGCAACTCGACCGACCCCGCGGACCAATCCACCTCAGGAGTCGGCTCATCAATGTGCAAGGTGCGCGGCAACACCCCATGACGCATCGCCTGCACCATCTTGATCACACCACCCACACCAGCCGCAGCCTGCGTGTGACCAACATTCGACTTCAACGACCCCAGATAAAGCGGCCGCTCCCGACCCTGCCCATACGCCGCGATCAGCGCCTGCGCCTCGATCGGATCACCCAACCGCGTCCCCGTACCATGCGCCTCCACCACGTCCACATCCACCGCGGCCACACCCGCATCAGCCAACGCCGCCCGAATCACCCGCTGCTGCGCCGGACCATTCGGCGCCGTCAAACCATTCGACGCCCCGTCCTGATTCACCGCCGAACCCCGCACCACCGCAAGCACCTGATGCCCATTACGCCGCGCATCCGACAACCGCTCCAACAACACGATGCCGACACCCTCGCCCCAACTGGTGCCGTCAGCGGCGGCGGCGAAGGACTTGCACCGGCCGTCGGTGGCCAGGCCGCGCTGCCGGCTGAACTCGACGAACACCGCTGGCGTCGGCATCACGGTCACACCGCCGGCCAGCGCCAGCGAGCACTCGCCGCGACGTAGCGCCTGTGCCGCCAGGTGGATGGCCACCAGCGACGACGAACACGCCGTGTCCACCGTCATCGCCGGACCCTCGAACCCGAAGGTGTACGACACCCGGCCCGAGGCGACGCTGCCCGCGCTGCCATTGCCCAGGTAACCCTCCACGTCACGAGGCACCTGCCGGACACGCGATCCGTAGTCGCCGTACATCACGCCCGTGAAGACACCGGTCTGGCTGCCACGCAGAGCGGCCGGATCCAGGCCCGCCCGCTCGACCGCCTCCCAACTCGCCTCCAACAGCAGCCGCTGCTGCGGGTCGATCGCCAACGCCTCCCGAGGCGAGATACCGAAGAACCCGGCGTCGAACCAGCCGGCGTCGTGCAGGAAGCCGCCCGTACGCGCGTAGCTGTGTCCGTGGCTTCCCGGGTCGTCGTCGAAGAGGTTGGCCAGATCCCAGCCCCGGTCGTCCGGGAAGGGAGTGATGCCCTCGCGGCCCTCGGTCAGCAGCTGCCACAGCTCCTCCGGCGAACTGACGCCACCCGGGTAGCGGCAGGCCATGCCCACGATCGCGATCGGCTCATCAGTACGGGTGGCGGGCACCGCCGGCCCGGTCGTCGGCCGGCCCTGGCCGGAGAGTTCGGTCAGGAGAAAATCGGCGAGCGCAACAGGCGTGGGGTAGTCGAAGATCAGCGTCGCTGGCAGCCGCAGCTCCAACACGCCGTTGAGCTTGTTGCGCAGCTCGACGGCGGTGAGCGAATCGAAGCCGAGATCCTGGAATGCCTTGGTGACATCGACGGCCCGTACGTCCTCGTGCCCGAGCACGTAGGCCACCTGCTCGCGGACGAGCCGCAGTACCGTCTCCGCCAGCTCGTCGGCCGGCAGCCCGATGAACCGACCGACGGCGGCCCCGTCGGTGGAGGCAGGTGTGCTCACGGCGCGCCGTACCGGCGTACGAACCAGGTCGCGCAGGATCGGCGGAACCTCCCGGTCCCGCAGCGCGGTGGGGTCCACACGGGCACCGACGAAGACACCACCCGGACCCGCCACGGCGGCGTCGAGCATGGTGAGAGCGTCGGACGTGTCCAACACCGCCAACCCCGAACGAGACAACCGCGCCACATCCCGCTGCGACAACGACCGCGTCATCCCCGACGACTCAGCCCACAACCCCCACGCCACCGACACCGCCGGGAAACCCGCCGCCCGACGCGCCCGCACCACCGCGTCCAACCCCGCGTTCGCCGCCGCATACGCACCCTGACCCGCCGTCCCCAGCACCCCCGCCACCGACGAGAACACCACAAACGCCGACAACCCCCGCTCACGCGTCAACTCATCCAACACCTGCGCACCAACCACCTTCGGCCCCCACACCGAAGCCAACCGATCCGCCGACAACCCCTGCACCACACCGTCATCCAGCACCCCCGCGGCATGCACCACCGCCGACACCGGGAACCGCGACAACAACCCCCGCACCACCACCGGATCCGTCACATCACCCGCAACCACCGACACCCGATCCGCACCCAACTGCCCCACCACATCCGCCGCACCATCAGCACCCACACCCCGACGCGACACCAACACCACCCGCGACACCCCATGCGTCAACACCAAATGCCGCGCCACCACCGCACCCAACGCACCCGTACCACCAGTGACCAACACACAGTCACCCGCCGACCACACCGCAGCACCCACCGCAGCACCCACCGGCCTCAACCGCGGAACACACACCCGCCCACCACGAACCCAAAACTCCGACTCACCCAACGACACCAAACCCGGCGCCAACGAACCCACATCCACCGAACCCGCATCCGCGTCCGCATCCACATCCACCAACACGAACCGACCCGGATGCTCCGACACCGCCGAACGCACCAAACCCGCAACCGCACCCTGACCCGCCACCACAGACGCACCCCGCGTCACCACCACCAAACGCGAACCCACACACCGCTCATCAACCAACCAACCCCGCAACACCCCCAACACACCCGACACATCAACCGCCCACACCACCACCACATCCGGCACCACACCCCCCGGCACCGGCCACACACCCACCGACACACCACCCACCACCGGCACCACCACCGACACCGGCACCACCTCATGCAGCGGATTGGCCGATCCAAGGTGTTCGGGTAGCGGCCGCATGATCACCGACTCGGCCGTCAGCACCGACTGCCCGTTGCCATCGGCGACCTCGACTGAGAAGACGCCGTCCTCGCCGTGGACGAGTCGGGCCCGCAACGTGGTGGCGCCCGCCGTCCGGACGGACACGCGCTGCCAGGCGAAGGGCAACCGCGCACGACCGGTCATGTCGAGCACCAGCGGCTGGAGCGCGGTGTCCAGCAGGGCGGGGTGCAGCACGTAACCGTCCGCCGTGACGCCAGCGGGAAGGCTCACCTCGGCGTACCACTCGTCACCTCGGCGCCAGGCCGCCTCAAGGCCGTCGAAGGCTGGGCCGTACTCGTAGCCGCGGGCGGTGAGGGTCGCCTGTATCTCCGTCAGATCGAGCGCGGTGGCGTCCACCGGCGGCCAGGGCATCGGCTCGGCAGGCGTGCGGTCGTCGTCGGCGAGCACGCCGGTGGCGTGCCGGGTCCAACCGGTCGCGTCCTTGGTTCGGGAGTGGACGGCGAGGACGCGGCGACCGGAGGCATCTGGAGCACCTGCGGTGACCTGGACCTCGATGGTTCCGGAGCCCGGGAAGACGAGCGGAGCCTCGAGCATCAACTCCTCGACCAGGGTGCAGCCGACCTCGTCGGCCGCCCGTACGGCCAGCTCGACGAAGGCAGTGCCGGGCAGCAGGACCGCCCCGGCCACCCGGTGGTCGGCGATCCACGGCAGACGACGAGTCGAGAGCCGGCCGGTGAAGACCACACCGTCGGAGTCGGCCAGCCGGGTGGGAGCTTCGAGCATTCCCTGCCCGGTCCAGCTGCCGTCGAGCCAGTAGTGGTGGCGTTGGAACGCGTACGTCGGCAGATCCACCCGCGGCGCGTCAGGGAACATCACCGACCAGTCCGGCGACACCCCGTGCACATGCAACGCCGCGACCGCCGCCAACAACGACTGCACCTCCGGACGATCCCGACGCAACGTCGGCACCGACACCGCCGCCGACACCAACGCCGACAACACCCCGTCCGGACCCACCTCCACAAACGCCGACACACCCTCATCCACCAGCCACGACACCGCGTCGGCAAACCGCACCGTCTCCCGCACCTGCCGCACCCAGTACTCCGGCGCACACACCTCCGAACCCGACACCAACCGCCCCAACACCGTCGACACCAACGGAATCACCGGCGCCCGGAACTCAAGACCCCCCACCACCTCACCGAACCCGACCAACATCGGATCCATCCGCGACGAATGAAACGCATGCGACGCCCGCACCCGACGCCACCGACCACACCGCTGCGCCACCGCCAACACCGCAGCCTCATCACCGGAAATCACCACCGACTCCGGCCCATTCACCGCCGCGACATCCACACCCTCGGACAACAGCGGCACCACCTGCTCCACCGACGCCCGCACCGCCACCATCAACCCACCCGACGGCAGGTCCTGCATCAACCCCGCACGCGCCGCCACCAACAACACCGCATCACGCAACGACAACACCCCAGCCACATGCGCCGCCGCCACCTCACCAATCGAATGCCCCACCACAAAATCCGGCCGCAACCCCCACGACTCCAACAACCGGAACAACGCCACCTCAACCGCGAACAACGCCGGCTGCGCGAACCCCGTCCGATCCAACGCCTCCGCATCCCCCGCGATCACCTCACCCAACACACCCGGCAACAACCCATCAAACTGCGCCACCACCTCCTCAAAAACCCGCGCGAACACCGGGAAAGCAGCCACCAACTGCAAACCCATCCCCACCCGCTGAGAACCCTGACCCGTAAACACCATCGCCCAACGCGACCCCACAACCGCCGCACCAGAGACCACCTCAAACCCCGAACCACCCGAGGCCACCACACCCAAACCCCGCAACAAACCCGCACGCCCACCCGCCAACACCACCGCCCGGTCCTCCAGGCCGGAGCGGCCGAGACCGAGGGAGAGTGCGAGCGACGACAGGGACACGTCGGGGTTTCCGGTGACGAAGTCGTGCAGCTGCGCGGCCTGGGCGCGAAGGCCCTTCTCGCCACGGGCGGAGATCGGCACCGGCACCAGCTCGGGCTCCGGCTCGTCGGTGACGGGTGCGGCCGGTACGTCGACCGGGACGTGTTCGAGGATCACGTGGGCGTTGGTGCCGCTGACACCGAACGCGGACACGCCAGCCCGGCGCGGGCCCTCCCGCTCCGGCCAGTCCACGCGTTCGGTCAGCAGGGAGACGGCCCCGGCGGACCAGTCCACGTGCGGGGTGGGCTCGTCGACGTGCAGGGTGCGCGGCAACACCCCATGGCGCATCGCCTGCACCATCTTGATTACACCACCAACGCCGGACGCCGCCTGGGCGTGGCCGATGTTGGACTTGAGTGACCCGAGCAGTAGCGGCCGCTCGCGGTCCTGCCCGTACGTGGCGATCAGCGCCTGCGCCTCGATCGGATCACCCAACCGCGTCCCCGTACCATGCGCCTCCACCGCGTCCACATCCACCGCGGCCACACCCGCATCAGCCAACGCCGCCCGAATCACCCGCTGCTGCGCCGGACCATTCGGCGCCGTCAAACCATTCGACGCCCCGTCCTGATTCACCGCCGAACCCCGCACCACCGCAAGCACCTGATGCCCATTACGCCGCGCATCCGACAACCGCTCAAGGACGACCATGCCCGCGCCTTCGGCCCAGCCCGTGCCGGCAGCGGAGGCGGCGAACGACCGGCAACGGCCGTCCTCGGACAGCCCGCGCTGGCGGCTGAACTCCAGGAAGACACCCGGAGTGGAGAGCACCGCCACGCCACCGGCCAGTGCAAGCGAGCACTCGCCCCGGTGCAGCGCCTGCACCGCCAGGTGCAACGCCACCAGCGACGACGAACACGCCGTGTCGATGGTCATGGCGGGTCCCTCCAGACCCAGCTCGTACGCCACCCGCCCGGAGATCACGGCGTCGAGGCTGCCGGTGAGGAAGTGCCCCTCGAGCCCGGCGGGCGCCTCGTGCAGCCGGGGACCGTAGTCCTGACTGCTCGATCCGATGAACACACCGGTGTCGGTGCCGCGCAGCCTGGTCGGGTCCAGGCCGGCCCGCTCGAACGCCTCCCACGAGGTTTCCAGGACCAGCCGCTGCTGCGGGTCCATGGCCAGCGCCTCGCGCGGCGAGATCCGGAAGAAGGCGGCGTCGAAGTCGGCCACGTCGGCGAGGAAGCCACCCTGGCGGGTGTAGGTGGTGCCGGGGTGGTCCGGATCCGGGTGGTACAGCGCCTCGACGTCCCAACCACGGTCGCTCGGGAAGTCGACTACGGCGTCGACCTCCTGCTCCACCAGCCGCCACAGGTCCTCGGGGGAGCTGACGCCACCCGGGTAGCGGCAGCTCATGCCGACGATCGCGATCGGCTCGTCGACCTGCCAGGTACGGGCCGCCGGCAGCACCGCGGAGCGGGCCGAGGTGCCGTAGACCCGTTCGAGTAGGTGCGTGGTGAGCGCCTCCGGAGTGGGGTGGTCGAAGATCAGGCTGCTCGGCAGTTTCAGCCCGGTCGCCGTCGAGAGCCGGGTACGGATGTCGACCGCGGTCAGCGAGTCGAAGCCCATGTCCTTGAACGTCCGCCCGGCGATGTCGGTGGACCGGTCGTGCCCGAGGACCCCGGCCACCGCCGTGCGCACCAGATCGCGCATCGTCCTGCCCCGGTCGGCTTCGGCCACGGCGGCCAGCCCGCTCGGGGCGGCGGGTGCCGCGGCCAGCGCCCGGCGCACCTCGGGCAGCTCCGAGATCAACGCGCTGGGCCGTGCCACGGTGAAGGTGGCGGCGAACCGCCCCCAGTCGACGTCTGCCACGGCGACGAAGGTCTCGTCGTCGGTGAGGGCCCCTTCCAGGGCGCTCAGGGCGTCCTCGGGACGCATCAGCCGCAACCCCAGCCGGGCGAACCGCGAACCCGTTTCGCCCGCCGCCATCCCGTCGCCTGCCCAGGATCCCCAGGCAATCGAGAGGGCGCGCCGGCCGCGGGCGCGACGACGTACGGCGAGTGCGTCGAGCATGGCGTTGCCGGCGCCGTACGCGCCCTGGCCGCTGCCGCCCCAGACACCGGCGTTGGACGACATCAGGACGAACGCGTCCAGATCGCGGTCGAAGAGCGCGTCCAGGTTGGCCGCGCCGACCGCCTTTCCGGCCACCGCCTCGGCCACCTCGGCCGGGGTCAGGTCCCGCAGGTCACCCCAGTGCGGAACGCCGGCCGCGTGAATCACGGTGCCGATCGGGCCGTCCGCCTCGACGGAGGCGACCAGGGCGGCCAGGGACTCGGCGTCCGCGACGTCGCAGGCCACGATCGTCACCCGGGTGCCCAGGGCAGTCAACTCTTCGGCCAATGCGGCGGCGCCGGGTGCGTCCGGGCCGCGTCGGCCGGTCAACACCAGGTGTTCTGCGCCACGGGCCGCGAAACGGCGGGCCACGTGCGCGCCGATCGCCCCGGTACCGCCGGTGATCAGGACGGTGCCGGCGGGCCGCCAGCTCTCCTCTCCCCGAACGGCGGGCGGGGCGTGCACGAGCCGCCGGCCGAACACCCGGTGGTCGCGCAGCGCCACCTGGTCCTCGGCGCCGCCTGCGGCGAGTACTCCGGCGAGCTGCCGGTACGACTCCTCGTTGGTCTCCGTGGGCAGGTCGACCAGGCCACCCCAGCGGGTCGGCGCCTCCAGCGCGGCCGCTCGGCCAAGGCCCCACACGGCCGCCTGGTCGGCCACCGGCTCGGCGCAGTGCACCGCTTCGCGCGTCGCCACCCACAGCGGCGCCGGGAGGTCAGCCTGGATCAGAGCGAGCGTCGCCGCGACCGGGTCCGGGGCGGTGAGGGCGACCAGGGACAGCACCCCGGCAATGTCCGGGATCGCGGCCGCGGTCTCGGCGAGGGATTCGACGCTCACCGCGACCGGCGACGCGCCGACCGCGGTGAGCGCGGCGGCTACCGACGCCGCGGCGACCGCGTCGGCGTGGACGATCAGCCAGGTGCCGGACAGCATCGGCGTGGGAGTCGCCGGGATGGGCCGCCAGTCGATCCGGTAGCGCCAGGTGTCCGGCCCGGACCTGCCGGCGGGTGGCTCCGGAGCGTCGAGCCAGAGGTGGGTGCGTTGGAACGCGTACGTGGGTAGGTCGACCCGGTGGGCACGCGCGGGGAACGCGTCGTCCCACCGCACCGGCACGCCCTGGGTGTACGCCTCGGCGACCGAACGCAGGAAGCGGCGCAGTCCGCCCTCGTCGCGGCGCAGCGAGCCGAGTACCACGACGTCCTGCTCGCCGGCCTCTGCGGTGCCCGCCACCGCGGCGGTGAGCACGGGATGGGTGCTGGTCTCGATGAAGGCGGTGATCCCCTGGTCGAGCAGGCTGCGGGTGGCGAGGTCGAAGCGGACCGGCTGGCGCAGGTTGCGGTACCAGTAGCCGGCGTCGAGGGTGGTGGTGTCCAGTCGGGCGCCGGTGACCGCCGAGTGGAACGGGACGGTCGACGGGCGCGGAGTGATCGGGGCGAGGAGTTCGCGCAGGTCGTCCTCGATGGCTTGGACGTGCGCCGAGTGCGACGCGTAGTCGACCGGGATGACCCGGCCCTCGTTGTGCGCCAGGAACTCGCGCAGCACGTCGGCGTCTCCCGAGACGACGGTCGCGGTAGGACCGTTGACGGCGGCGATGTCGATACGGCCGGCGAATGGTGCGACCAGCTCGCGGGCCGTCTCCACGGGCAGCGCCACGGAAACCATGCCGCCGTGACCGGCGAGCGAGCGCCGGATCGCGCGACTGCGCAGCGCCACCACCCGGGCGGCGTCGGCCAGGCTGAGTGCCCCCGCCACGCAGGCGGCAGCGATCTCGCCCTGCGAATGGCCGACCACGGCGGCCGGCTCGACCCCGTACGACTGCCACAGGGCGGCCAGGGACACCATCGCGGCAAAGAGGACGGGCTGCACGACGTCGACCCGCCCCAGGGCCTCCTCGTCGTCGAGCACCTCGAACAGGTCCCAGTCGACGTGTTCGCCGAGGGCGTCGGCGCATTCCGCCATCCGGGCGGCGAAGACCGGCGAGGTGTCGACCAGTTCACGGGCCATCCCCACCCATTGCGAGCCTTGGCCGGGGAAGACGAAGGCCACCCGCCGCTGTGCGCCGCCGTCGCCGCGTACGACGTCGACGCCAGCGAGCAGCTCGGCCCGGTCGGCGCCGAGCACCACCGCCCGGTGCGGCATCCGCGCCCGGCTGGTGACCAGGGAGTATCCGACGTCGGCCGGGTCCAGGGCGGGGTGCGCCGCGACGAACCGGGTGAGCTGGTCCAGCTGCGCGGCGAGCGCCGGGGCGGTTCGGGCGGAGAGCACCCACGGCACGACCGACGGCGGGTTCCGGTCCGTTTCCGGGGCGCTCTCCAGCTCCGGCTCGGCCTGCTCGATCACCACGTGGGCGTTGGTCCCGCTGACCCCGAAGGAGGAGACACCGGCCCGGCGCGGCCGGCCGACGTCGGGCCAGTCCACCTGCTCGGTGAGCAGGGACACGGCACCTGAGGACCAGTCGACCCGTGGCGTCGGCTCGTCGACGTGCAGCGTTCGCGGCAGGACGCCGTGCCGCATCGCCTCGATCATCTTGATCACGCCACCGACACCGGCGGCCGCCTGGGCGTGACCGATGTTCGACTTGAGCGAACCGAGCAGCAGCGGACGCTCCCGGTCCTTTCCGTACGTGGCGATCAGGGCCTGCGCCTCGATCGGATCACCCAGCGTGGTCCCCGTGCCGTGCGCCTCCACCGCGTCCACGTCCACCGGTGCCAGACCGGCGTCGGCGAGCGCCGCCCGGATGACCCGCTGTTGTGCCGGGCCGTTCGGGGAGGTGAGCCCGTTCGAGGCACCGTCCTGGTTGACGGCGGTGCCACGGACCAGGGCGAGCACACGGTGGCCGTTGCGCCGGGCGTCGGAGAGTCGCTCCAGCAGCAGCATTCCAGCACCCTCGGCCCAGCCGGTGCCGCCGGCGGCGTTGGCGAACGACCGGCACCGGCCGTCGGGTGCCAGGCCGCGCTGCCGGCTGAATTCCACGAACAGCGACGGGGAGGACATCACGGTGACGCCGCCGGCGAGCGCCATCGTGCACTCGCCGCGACGCAGCGCCTGGGCGGCCAGGTGCAGCGCCACCAACGACGAGGAGCAGGCGGTGTCGACGGTCAGGGCCGGCCCCTGCAGGCCCAGCGTGTACGCGACGCGACCGGAGGCGACGCTCACGGCGGTGCCGCTGGCCAGGTAGCCCTCGAACTCGCCGGAGCCTTCCGGCGCGGCCATCTGCTGCGCGCCGTACCCGCCGTTCATCACCCCGGCGAACACCCCGACCGGTTCCCCCTGGACGGTGTCCGGGGCGATTCCGGCCCGCTCGAACGCCTCCCAGGAGATTTCCAACAGCAGCCGCTGCTGGGGGTCCATGGCGGTGGCCTCCCGGTGGGAGATCCCGAAGAAGACCGGATCGAACTCGCCCGCGTCCAGAAGGAAGCCGCCCTGCCGGACGTAACTGCGACCTGAGCGCTCCGGGTCTGCGTCGAACAGGTTGGTCAGATCCCAGCCTCGGTCGGTCGGGAAGTCACCGATGGCATCCCCGCCGGACTCGACCAGCCGCCACAGCTCCTCCGGCGAGCGGACCCCGCCCGGGTAACGGCAGCTCATGCCGACCACGGCGATGGGCTCGTCGGCGCGGTCGCGGATCGCCATCGGGGCCGCCGCGGCCGGCTGGGCGCCAGCCAACTCGGCGATCAGGAAGGTGGCCACCGCCCGCGGCGTCGGGTGGTCGAAGACCAGCGTGGCCGGCAGCCGTGCGTCGAGCACAGCGTTCATCCGGTTGCGGAGCTCGACGGCGGTCAGCGAGTCGAACCCCATCTCCTTGAATGCCCGCTCCGCGTCGACGGCGTCACCGGAGCCGTGCCCCAGCACGGCCGCGACCTGATCACGTACCAGCTGGAGAACGACGTCGAAGCGCTCCTGGGCCGGCAGCGCCGCGAGGTCCGGCCGGCCGCCGGCGACCTCGCCCACGACGGCCCGCCGCACCGGCACCCGGACCAGGCCGCGCAGCGCCGCGGGGAGGGTTCCCGCGGCCGCCTGCGAGCGCAGCATGGCGTGGTCCAGTCGCACGGCGGTCGCCGTGGCCGAGGAACCGGCGACGGCGGCGTCGAAGAGCGCGAGGGCGTCCACTGTCGGCATGCCGAGGATTCCGGAGCGCGCCAGTCGCGCCCGGTCGGTGGCGGTCAGCTCGCCGGTCATGGTGCTGGTCTCGTCCCACAGTCCCCAGGCGACCGAAGTCGCCGGCAACCCCGCGGCCCGCCGTGCGGCGGCGAGCGCGTCGACGGCCGCGTTCGCCGCCGCGTAGTTGCCCTGGCCAGCGGTGCCCAGCACGCCGGCGATCGAGGAGAACAGCACGAACGCGGTGAGGTCGTGGTCACGCGTCAGCTCGTGCAGGTGGACGGCGGCAGCGACCTTCGGCCCGTGCACGGCTGCCAGCCGCTGTGGGGTCAGCGACTCCACCACTGCGTCGTCGAGGACCGCGGCGGCGTGCACCACCGCGGTGACGGGGTGCGCGGCGAGGACCGCGCCGAGGGCCTCCCGGTCGGTCACGTCGCACGCCACGGCGATGGCACCGGACCCCAGTTCCGCGCAGAGCTCCGCCGCGCCGGGAGCGGCGGGCCCCTGCCGCGACAGCAGGACAAAGCCGCCTACGCCGTGCGTCTGCGACAGGTGGCGGGCCACCGCCGCCCCGATCGTGCCGGTGCCGCCGGTGATCAGGACGCGGTCGTCCGAGCGCCAGGGGGCAGGACCGACCGTGCCGGTGACGGCACGTAGACGGGGTGCGGTGAGCACACCCGCCCGCAGCCACACCTCGGGCTCGCCAGCGGCCAGGATCTCCGGGACATGCGACGGGACGGTCTCCGGGTCGTCGACGTCGACCAGGACGATCCGGTCGGGGTGCTCGGAGATCGCCGAGCGCACCAGGCCGCGCACGGCCGCCTGGCCGAGGTCGCTGTCGGCCTCCCGGGTAACCACCAACAGCCGCGCCCCTGTGGGCCGTTCCTCGCCGATCCACGTCTGGACGACCCGCAGTACCCGCTCGACCGGGGCCTGGCGCAGCAGCACGGCGCCGGCGGAGGAGGGGACGCCGGCGAGGTCGGGGACGTCGTCGACGAGGGTCACCGGCACCGGCGCCGCGTCGGACGCACGCGGCACGGCGACCGGCGCCATCTCGAGGAGCACCCCGGTGCGCCGCTGCACCAACCCCTCGGGTACCGGTCGCAGCACCATCGCGGCGGCGGTGAGCACCGGTCGGCCGTCCTCGGCGGCCACGTGCACGGAGAGCCCGACCGGGGTTGGCGCAAGCCGGACCCGCAGGGCCGTCGCACCGGTCCGGTGCAGCGTGACGTCGTGCCAGCTGAACGGGAGGCCGTCGGCATCGAGCACCGCCGCGTGCAGGGCCGCGTCGAGCAGTGCGGGGTGGATGCCGAAGCCCTCGGCGGTGTGCGCCTCGGACAGGCTCACCTCGGCGTGGATCTCGCTGCCGTGCCGCCAGACACGGCGCAGCCCCTGGAACACCGGTCCGTACTGGTAGCCCTTGTCGTGCAGCGTCTCGTACGCGCTGGTCAGGTCGACCTCGTCGCCGGCCGGCGGCCACGACATCGCCGCGACGGCCGCCGGCCGCCCGGGGGCCAGCACGGCGGTGGCGTGCAGCGCCCAGTCGGCGTCCTCGCCCTCCCGCCCCTCCTGCGAGTGCACGGTGAGCCGGCGGCGGCCGGCGTCGTCCGCGGTTCCGACCGTCACCTGCAGCCGCAGGCCGGCACCATCGGCGGGAAGCACGAGGGGCGCTGCCAGCACCAGCTCTTCGACCGACTCGGCGTCAACCCGCGCTCCGGCCCGCAGGGCGATGTCCAGGAAGGCGGTGCCGGGCAGCAGAACCGCATCGTGTACGGCGTGGTCGGCCAGCCATGGGTGGGTGATCAGGGATATCCGTGAGGTGAAGAGGTACCCGCCGGACTCGGGCAGTGCCACGGCGGCGCCGAGCAACGGGTGCTCGGCGGCGAACAGCCCCAGGCCGGTCGCGTCGAGCGTGGCCGAGACGGTGGAGTCCAACCAGTACCGCTGCCGCTGGAAGGCGTACGTGGGCAGGTCCACCGGACCGCCCTGGACCACGGTGTGCCAGTCCACCGCCACACCCGCGACGTGCGCCTCGGCGACCGAGTGGCGGAACCGGGCGAGGTCGCCCTCGCCGCGGCGCAGCGAGCCCACCGCCGGTCCTTCCAGGCCCTGAACGAGCACCGGATGTGGGCTGCACTCGACGAAGACGTGCCCGTCGAGGGCCCGCGTCGCCTCGTCGAACCGTACGGTGCCACGCAGGTTCTCGTACCAGTACGTCGCGTCCAGCTCCGGGCCCTCGACGAACTCGCCGGTCACCGTCGAGCGGAAGGGCACCCGCACGGGCTGCGGGTCGAGGCCGTTCAGCGCAGTCAGCAGGTCGTCCCGAATCGCCTCCACCTGGGCGGAGTGGGACGCGTAGTCGACCGGGATCCGCTTGGCCCGGTCCCACCGCGCCAGCACCTCGTCCAGCGACTCCGGATCACCCGACACCACGGTCGACGTGGGGCCGTTCACGGCCGCCACCGATATCCGCCCGTGCCATCCGGCCAGCGCCGGGCGAACCTCGGCCACCGGCAGCGGCACCGACACCATCCCACCGTGACCGGCCAGCACCTCACGGATCAGGCGGCTGCGCAGCACCGTCACCCGCGCCGCCTCGTCGAGGGAGAGCGCCCCCGCGACGCAGGCCGCGGCGATCTCGCCCTGGGAGTGACCGATGACCGCGGTCGGCTCGACGCCGTACGCGCGCCACAGCTGCGCCAGCGACACCATCACCGCGAACAGGGTCGGTTGGACGACGTCCACCCGGCGAAGTGCGTCGTCGTCGTCGAGGACGTCCAGTAGGTTCCAGTCGGCGTACGCGGCCAGTGCGGTGGCACACTCCCGCATCCGGGCGGCGAAGACGGGGGCGCTCTCCATCAGTTCCAGGGCCATTCCGGTCCACTGCGAACCCTGCCCGGGAAAGACGAAGACCGCACCGGCGGGACGGGCCACGCCGGTCACCACGCCAGGTGCCGGGGCCTGCCCGACCAGCGCGGTGAGCCCGGTGAGCAGCTCGTCCCGACCGGCGCCGAGCACGACCGCGCGGTGTTCCATCAGGGTCCGTCCGGCCAGGGTGGCGGCCACGTCCGGCAATGCCGCGGCGGGCCGGGCGGTGAGGTACGCGTGCAGCCGACCGGCCTGCCCGCGCAGCGCCGCGGCGTCGCGCGCCGACAGTACGACTGGTACGGGTCCTACCACGGTGGCGGTCGGCACGGGTGCCGGGTCGACCTCCGGGGCCTGCTCCAGCACGACGTGCGCGTTGGTGCCGCTGACGCCGAACGAGGAGACACCGGCGCGCCGGGGCCGATCCACCTCGGGCCACGGCGTCTCCTCGGTGAGCAGCGATACCGCCCCCGCCGACCAGTCCACGTGCGTGGTGGGCCGGGTCACGTGCAGGGTGCGGGGCAGCACGCCGTGCCGAATCGCCTCGATCATCTTGATCACGCCGCCGACGCCGGCGGCGGCCTGGGCGTGGCCGATGTTCGACTTCAACGAGCCGAGCAGCAGCGGACGCTCCCGGTCCTGCCCATACGTCGCCAGCAGCGCCTGCGCCTCTATCGGATCACCCAGGCGGGTTCCCGTACCGTGTGCCTCCACCGCGTCCACGTCGGCCGGGGTGAGGCCCGCGTCCGCGAGGGCCGCCCGGATCACCCGCCGCTGCGCGCGGCCGCTCGGCGCGGTCATGCCGTTGGACGCGCCGTCCTGATTGACCGCCGTGCCTCGAACGACGGCCAGCACCTGGTGTCCGTGCCGTCGGGCCGCCGAGAGGCGCTCCACGAGCAGGACGCCCACGCCCTCGGCCAACCCGAAGCCATCGGCGCTGTCGGAGAACGCCTTGCTCCGCCCGTCGGAAGCCAGCCCACCCTGCCGGGAGAACTCGACGAACATGCCGGTACCCGACATCACCGTCACCCCTGCGGCCACCGCGAGATCGCACTCGCCCCGGCGGACGGACTGCACGGCCAGGTGCAGGGCCACCAGCGACGACGAGCAGGCGGTGTCGACGGTCACCGCTGGCCCCTCGAACCCGTAGAGGTAAGCCAGCCGGCCGGACATCACGCTGCCCGTGTTGCCGGTGAAGACGTAGCCCTCGACGTCGGAGCCCTCGTCCATCCGGGGCCCGTAGTCCATCGTCATCGCGCCGACGAAGACGCCCGTGCGGCTGTTCCGCAGCGTGCCCGGGACGATTCCGGCCCGCTCGAACGCCTCCCACGAGGTTTCCAACAGCAACCGCTGCTGCGGGTCCATCGCCGCGGCCTCACGAGGGCTGATGCCGAAGAAGCCCGGGTCGAACAGGTCGGCGTCGTGCAGGAAGCCGGCCTCGCTCTGGTAGAACGTGCCAGCGGGACGGGAGTCACCGTCGTACGACGCGGCGAAGTCGTAACCCCGGTTGTCGGGAAACGCGGAGACCGCGTCGCCACCGGCGGCGAGCAGGCGCCACAGCTCCGCCGGCCCCGTCACGCCTCCCGGGTAGCGGCAGCCGACGCCCACGATCACCACCGGGTCGCCGTCGTCCGCAGACGCTGCGGGCAGGGCGTCGTCGTCCGTCGACGCGTCGCCGGTAAGCGTCACCCGGAGTTGCTCGGCCAGCTCGGCTGGAGTGGGGTGGTCGAAGACGACGGTCGCGGGCAGCGTGGTGCCTGCCGCCGCGCCGATCCGCGCCCGGATCTCCAGGGCGGTGACCGAGTCGAAACCCAGCTCGCGGAACGCCAGGTGCGGCGCAACCGGCTCGGTGGTGCCGAGCAGCGCGGCGATCTCCTGGCAGACCAGATCGATCAGGAGGGCCCGCTGTTGCGGCACATCCAGGCCGACCAACCGGGCACGCAGCGGGGACTCCGGCCGGGCCTGGACGCCGTCGGACGCGTCGGGTAGTGCCACCGCTACCGGGTGGTGGCCGGCGAAGACGGCGGTCCAGTCAGGGGCGACGCCGTCGACGTAGAGCTCACCCAGGGTACGAACGAACTTCCCGAGGCCCGCCTGCCCGCGCCGGACTGTGGCGCGGACGCTCGCCCGCACCCCGGCCGCCTCGACGGTGGACTGGAGGGCCGCGGTGAGGACGGGGTGTGGGCTGACTTCCAGCAGCACGCCCGCGCCGTCGGCGAGAGCGGACCGTGTGGCCCGCTCGAACTCGATGGTGCTGCGCAGGTTGCGGCACCAGTACTCCGCGTCGAGCGGCACGTCGTCGGGGAGGACATGCCCGTCCACTGAGGAGTAGAAGGGCATTCGGGGTGGGCGCGGGCGCAGCGGGGCCAGAACCTTCCGCAGTCGGGGCACGATGCGGTCGATGTGCGCGGAATGGGCAGCCAGGTCGACACCGATCGGACGCGCCTTCACCCCGTCCGCGACCAGCGCGTCGAGCAGCGTCGCGGCAGCGTCGGCGTCACCGGAGACGATCACCGCCCCTGGCCCGTTGACCGCCGCCACGTCCAGCCGCCCCCGGTATCCGGCGAGCCACCGGCGCGCCTCGTCGAGCGGCAGCGGCACGGCGACCATCGCCCCGTCGCCGGCCAGGGTGGCCTGTGCCTGGCTCCACAGTGCGGCGACCCGCGCACCGTCCTCGAGCGACAGCGCATCCGCGACCACCGCGCTGACCACCTCGCCCAGGCTGTGGCCGAGCACAGCCGACGGTTCGACCCCGTACGACTGCCAGAGGGCGGCGAGCGACACCATCACGGCGAAGAGCACCGGCTGCACCACGTCGGTCCGCTCCAGCGACGGCGCACCGGGCACCTCGCCGACGACGTCCAGCAGCGACCAGTCGAGGAACGGCGCGAAGGCGTCGGCGCACTCCCGCATCCGGGCCTCGAACACGGGGGCGGTGGCCATCAGGCCGGCGGCCATCCCCGGCCACTGCGAGCCCTGGCCGGGGAACACGAACACCACCCCGCCGGGACGCGGCGCGCCTTCGGTCAGCCCGGGCGCACCGCGCCCCTGGGCGAGGGCGCGCAGCGCCCGGCGGAATCCGTCGGTGTCCTGCGCCGTCACGGCGGCCCGCCAGTCGTCGGCGGTGATCTGGCGGGACAGCGACCAGCCGACGTCCGCCGGCCGCCAGTCGGGCCGGCGGTCCAGTTCGTCGAGCAGCAGCCCGGCCTGCGCTTGCAGCGAACCAGCGCTGGCTCCGGACAGTCCCCACAACAGCGGCTCGGCGTCGCTCCGCACGATGGCATCGCCCCTTCGGTACCCCGGTCCCCCGTGACGGCGGCCGGGAAAGGTGGTTCTCGGTCAGTCGTGTGTCAGGTGTCGACGCGGCCGAGCGCGAGGTGGATCAGTTCCTGGGCGTCCATGCCCCTGATCGCGTTCTCGGGTGGTGCGGCGTCGCTGGGTCGGGTGCCGGTCTCGGCGGTGCCGTCACCGACGGCGGCGAGTGCGAGCACCTGGTCGAGGAGGCCGGCGGCGCGCAGCCGGGCCACCGGAACAGACGCGACGCGTCGCTGGATGGTGCGGTCGTCGGCCACGGCGGGCGTAACGTCCGCGTCGTCGGGCAGCAACCTCGACAGGAGGTGCTCGGCGAGCGCCTGCGGATTCGGATAGTCGAAGCTCACGGTCGAGGGCAGCCGCAGCCCGGTGACCGCGTCGAGGCGCTTGCGCAGTTCGACCGCCATCAGCGAGTCGAAGCCCATGTCGAGGAAGCCCTGGCCGGTGTCCACCGCGGCGGGTGTCGCGTGGCCCACGACGGCGGCCACCTGCTCAGACACCAGGTTCAGGAGTTCGCGTGACCGGCCGGCGGCGGGCAGGTCGACCAGCCGGGCCCGCAGCGCCTCGGTCTGTCCACCGGCGACGGCGGACCGTGGGCGGGGCAGTCGGACCAGGCCGCGCAGCACCGGCGGCACCCGGTCGTACGTGCCGAAGGCCTGCCGCATGACCGGGATGTCCAGCCGCGCGGCGACCACCAGCGCGGTGTCCGCTCCGACGGCCCGGTCGAAGAGCGCCAGACCGTCCTGCGGGCGCATCGGGGCCATTCCCATCCGGGTACCCCGGTCCATGTCGGCGCTCCGCCCGGCCATGCCGTCACCAGCCCAGCTGCCCCAGGCCACCGAGACCGCGGGCAGACCCGCGGCCGTCCGGTGCGCGGCGAGGGCGTCGAGGAAGGCGTTGGCCGCCGCGTAGTTCGCCTGGCCCGCTCCGCCGAGCGTCCCGGAAAGGGACGAGAACAGGACGAACGCGGTCAGCTTCGCGTCCTGGGTCAGCTCGTGCAGGTGCCAGGCGGCGTCGACCTTTGGCCGGAACACCGCGGCCAGCCGCTGGGGGGTCATCGTCTCGAGTACCCCGTCGTCGACCACGCCGGCCGCGTGCACGACTCCGGTCAGGGGATGTTCGGCCGGCACCTCCGCGAGCACGCGGGCCAGCGCTTGCCGGTCAGCAGCGTCGCAGGCGACCGTGGTGACCTTCGCACCGAGCGCGGTCAGCTCGGCGTCCAGGTCGGCGTCGGCCTGGCCGGTACGGCTCAGCAGGACGAGGTGCCGGACACCATGGATCGCGACCAGGTGCCGGGCGACCTCGCGGCCGAGCGCGCCCGTGCCACCGGTGACCAGCACCGTACCGTCCGGACCGAACGGCACGACGGCCGGCGGCGACGCCGGGCGGCGGGCCAGCCGGGGCGCCCGCAGGTCACCGTCGCGTACCGCGATCTGCGGCTCGGTCAGGCCGACGACCGCCGGAAACACTCGCGCGGAGGCGTCGGCATCGTCGAGATCGACTACGAGAAACCGGCCGGGGTGTTCGGTCTGCGCGGCGCGCAGCAGCCCCCAGACGGCCGCGCCGGCCAGGCCGTCCCGGCCTGCGCCGGGTGCGGCGTCACGGGTCACGACGACCAGCCGGGAGGAGGCCAGCCGGGCGTCGGCGAGCCAGGCGCGTACGGCGGTGAGGGTCCGGGCGGTCACGTCGAGGACGCCCCCCGGCACATCGCCGGGGGGCGGCCCCCCGCAGTAGAGCACCCCGACGGCGGGTGCCGGGACGCCAGCGTCGAGGGCTGCCGTGAGCGAATCCAGGTTCGCGTGCCAGTATCCGTCGCCCCAGGAGGGGCGCAGCGCCGCGGAGAGCCGGACGTCGTCCGGACCTACCACCGTCCAGCCGCTGGTCAGCTCGGCGGAGCGGTCGCTCGGTGGCTCCTCGACGGGCACCCAGTCGATGTGGAACAGGCTGTCGTCGGCCACCTCCCGGGCGACGAGTTGGTCGACCGCCACGCTCCGCAGGCCGAGGCTGGCGACGCTGATCACCGCGGCGCCGGCGGGATCGGCTGCGGCGAGCGTGACCTCGTCGTCGCCGACCGGTACCACTGCGACCCGCAGGGTACGGGCGCCGGTGGCGTGCACCGTGACGTCGCGCCAGCTGTACGGCAGCCGGGCCTGCGTCATGTCCCCGTCGTCGCCGAACCCTGCGGCGGCCAGCGCCTGCACCGCCGCGTCGAGCAACGCGGGATGCAGCAGGAAGCGGTCGGCGTCGACGTGCCCGGCGTCGGGAAGTCCCACCTCGGCGAAGACCTCGTCGCCGCGGCGCCACACCGCGCGCAGCCCGCGGAACGTCTCGCCGTAGTCGTGCCCGTGCAGCGCCAGCCGCTCGTACGTGTCGGTGATGTCCACCGCGGCGGCCCCCATGGGTGGCCACTCGGCGGGCACCTGGGGCGTCACCTCCGCCGAGTCGGCGGTGAGCACACCGCTGGCGTGCCGCTGCCACGGCTCGTCGAGGTCGCCGCCCTCTGGCCGCGAGTACACCCCGAGGGCGCGGTCGCCGTGCTCCTGTCGCGCCTCGACCACGACCCGCAGGTGCACGGCCGTGCGGTCGCCGATGATCAGGGGTGCGTGCAGCACCAGCTCGCGCACGCCGGGTAGGCCGACGAGCCCACCCGCAGTGGCAGCCAGCTCGACGAAGGCCGTACCGGGCAGCAGGGGTGTGTTCCACACGGCGTGCTCGGCCAGCCAGCGGTCGCTGTCCAGGCAGAGCCGCCCGGTCAGCACCACCTCACCACCCGGCACGTCGGCCACCGCCCCCAGCACCGGGTGGTCGAGCGGCCGCAGGCCGGCCCGGCCCACGTCGGCGGACGCGGCGACCGGGTCGAGCCGGTACCGCTGCCGCTGAAAGGCGTAGGTGGGCAGGTCCATGGCTCGTGCGGGACGCTGCGCGTAGACGGCGGACCAGTCGACCGGCTCGCCGGCCGTGTGCAACCGGGCCATCGCCTCGGTGATCGTCGTGAGTTCGGGGCGGCCTCGCCGGAGCAGGGCGGCGAAGACCTCGACCCCGGTACCGGGCAGCTCGGCCAGGACGTCCTGGGCGGCGACGGTCAGCGCGCCGTCCGGACCCACCTCGACGAAGCGGGTCACGTCCGCGCCGCGCAGCCACCGGACACCGTCGGCGAAGCGGACTGTCTCCCGCACGTGTGCCGTCCAGTAGTCGACCGAGCAGGCCTGCGTGTCGGTGAGCAACGCGCCCGTCACGTTCGACACCACGGGGATCTGCGGCGGGCGGAACGCCACCGTGGCGAGCACCTCGGCGAAGTCGGCCAGCATGGGCTCCATGCGGGACGAGTGGAAGGCATGTGACACCCGTAGCGGCCGGGTGCGGACGCCCTCCGCACGGCACTCGGCAGCGATCTTCCGGACCGCAGGCTCGTCACCGGAGATGACGACCGCGCGGGGACCGTTCACCGCCGCAAGACCGACATCGGCGTCGAACTCGACGAGCCGGCCGCGCATCCACTCCTCGGTGGTGGCGACGGCGACCATCGCGCCACCGCCGGGCAGCTCACGCATCAACCGGCCGCGATGGGCCACGATCCGGGCGGCATCGGTCAGATCGAACACCCCGGCCACGTGTGCGGCGGCCAGTTCGCCCACGGAGTGGCCGATCAGGTGCGACGGTCGTACGCCCCAGCTCTCCAGGAGCCGGTACAGCGCCACCTCCAAGGCGAACGTCGCCACCTGGGTGTAGTCGGTACGGTCGAGCAGCTGCGCCTCGGCGGTGTCCGGCCGGGCGAAGACAACGGTACGCAGCGGACGGTCGAGGTGAGGGTCCACTTCGGCGCAGACCTGGTCGAAGGCGGCGGCGAACGCCGGGAACGCGGCATGCAGCTCACGTCCCATCTGGGCCCGCTGGGAGCCCTGGCCGGTGAACACGACGGCGAGCCGACCCCGGTCTGCCTTCCCCCGTACCAGCTGGGATTCGGACGTGCCGGCGGCAAGCGCGTCCAGGCAGCGCAGCAGGTCGGACCGGTCAGCCGCGAGCACGGCCGCCCGGTGGGCCATGGCCGGACGCCGGGTCAGCGCCACCGCCACCTCGGCCGCGTCGAGATCGGGCCGTTCCTGGACGTACGCCCGCAGCCGCGCCGCCTGATCCCGCAGCGTCTGCTCACTGCGCGCGGACAGCAGCCACGGCAACGGCCCGGCGAGCGGCGGCGCGTCGGCCGGCTCGGGCGCCTGTTCGAGGACGACGTGGGCGTTGGTGCCGCTGAGCCCGAACGACGACACGGCGGCCCGCCGGGGACGGTCGACCACCGGCCAGGACACCGGCCCGCTCACCAGCTCGACCGCGCCCTCGCTCCAGTCAACCTGGGGCGACGGCTCGTCCACGTGCAGGGTGGGCGGCACGACGCCGCGCCGCATCGCCTCGACCATCTTGATCACTCCGGCCACCCCGGCGGCTGCCTGGGTGTGCCCGATGTTCGACTTGATCGAGCCGAGCAGCAGCGGCCGGTCCGCCGGACGGTCCTGACCGTAGGTGGCAATCAGTGCCTGCGCCTCGATCGGGTCGCCGAGGGTGGTCCCCGTTCCGTGCGCCTCGACGACGTCGACCTCCGACGCGGATACGCGTGCCTTGGCCAACGCCTGGCGGATCACCCGACGCTGGGACGGTCCGTTGGGCGCGGTCAGCCCGTTCGACCTACCGTCCTGGTTGACGGCGGTGCCCCGCACCAGCGCCAGCACGGGATGCCCGAGACGGACGGCGTCCGCGAGCCGTTCCAGCAGCAGAACCCCAGCTCCCTCGGCGAACCCGGTTCCGTCGGCTCCTCGGGCGAAGGACCGGCACCGGCCGTCGACCGACAGTCCGCGCTGCCGGCTGAAGTCGACGAACAGGTCAGGGGCGGTCATCACCGTGGCGCCTCCGGCCAGCGCCAGGGTGCACTCATTGGCGGCGAGGGCCTGGCACGCCAGGTGGAGGGCGACCAGAGACGAGGAGCAGGCGGTGTCGACCGTGACGGCCGGCCCTTCCAGACCGAAGGCGTACGCGACGCGCCCGGAGGCAAGGCTGCCCGTCTGGCCGGACGAGGAGTTCGGCATCACCCCGCTGAACACGCCGGTCCGCGTGCCCCGCAGGTCCTCGGCCGCCAACCCGGCCTGCTCGAACGCCTCAGCGGAGCACTCCAGCAGCAGGCGGTGCTGGGGGTCCATGGCGGCCGCCTCGCGCGGGCTGATGCCGAAGTGGTCGGCGTCGAACAGGGCGGCGTCCAGCAGGAAACCGCCCTGCCGGGTGTAGCTCTTGCCGGCGGCCTCCGGATCGGGGTCGTACAGGGCGGATACGTCCCAGCCACGGTCGCGGGGGAACTCGGTCACCGCGTCGCGGCCCTCGGCGACCAGCCGCCACAGCCCCTCGGGCGACTCGACACCCCCGGGGTACCGGCACGCCATTCCGACGATCGCGACGGGCTCCTGGCCGCGGCTCTCCGCTTCGTGGAGTCTCCGCCGCAGGTCCTGGATCTCGGCAGTGGCCCGCCGCAGGTAGCCGAGATACTTCTGGTCGTCCGTCATCGCGCGGTCCCCCCATGATCTTCCGGGCGGCGATCTATCCGATGGATCAACCGAAATCATCTAGACCGGCACCGGCAGGGTCCAGGCGATTTAGGCGGCGGTTTTACATGCAGAAACGGCATGCAGAAACGCCCTACCTGCGCATTTGTCAGACCGGCATGAGTGACGGAGCGGATAATCCATGCCCGGCGTGCACAGGTGCGCTCGGAGGAATGTCGATGGTCCAGACGCCCTCGAATGCGGCGAGTGTCCGAGGCGCTGTGACAATGATCGCGCTCAGGCCGCCACTGGGCAGCAGCGGACGAATGTGGGTGGCATCGGTCACATTCTCCAGAACCAGCAACGCCCGCCGTGAGCGGAGTGCCAGCCGCACCCGTCGAGCCTTCTCATCCGGCGTGTCGCCATCGCTCGGATCGATGCCCAGGAGCCAGGAAATGCGATTGGTCAATACCGCCCTGTCAAGTTGGCGCGTGTCCGCACTGAGGTAGAACTGACCGTCCGGAAAATGGCGCCGGAACCGTGCCGCAGCCTGAACGACGACCGCCGTCTTGGCGGGCCCCTGCGCGCCGACGAGTTCCACCAGTCGCACCGCGTCGCGGCCGACCGTTCCCGCCTGGTGCCGCCCGGCCGGTTCCTCCACGAGCACCTGACGCATCCACTCGATCAGCGCGGACAGCCCTCCGCACTGCTGCTGAGCAGCTGGAACAGGAGTCGGTGGCACCGGCCTTCCCGCACCGGACGGCACCGCGGCCGGGCGGGTGCCCGGCCGTTGCCGAGCGGACCGGCGGAAGTGCTCGAGAAGGTGCTCCTCCACCCGAAGCGCCTGCGCCAGGAGCGTCACCGAGCGGCGGTGCGGATTGTTGGTCCGCCCGCGCTCGAGGTCGGAAATCGCCCGAATGCTCAGTCCCGAGCGCTCCGCCAATTCCTCCTGGGTCAGGCAGGCCCGCGTCCGCAAAGTTCGTAGCAACAGTGGAAAATCCACCTCGGCAGCATTGTCCAAAACCTTCGGTGCTTCCAATTTTATTTCTTTCCCCCCGCTATCGTTAGACCACCTGAGGGAGACGCGCAATTCGCCATTCTTCACACTTGTAAATGCGAAATCGTCCACGTTGTGGGCGCACCGCCCAGGCAAGGACATTACCGAAGATGGCGATCGGTTAAAGATCAGCAGAACTTGGTCGAGTCTCTTGTACTTCGCCGAAAATTGTCAAGCGTCGGCCATCCCCCAGGCTACCGCGCGCCTCCCGTGTCTCGCGGCATCTATGGTGATCTTTATATCCGAACGCACGAAGGCATGGCAACCCGAAGGCCGCAGCGAGTTTAAAAAGTTCATCAGCGGTCCCGTCTTGGACGGTAATGCCGAATTACACGAGATTTCCGGAGTGTCGGCGTTCTATGGGTTCCCACGGAAGTAGCGTTGGGTCCGGTTAGATTCAACTCTGACCTTTTTGTACAGGTGGCCGATCGTCGCCGCAGGCCGGGTCTCCCGTGCTCAACGGTCTGCGCTCGCGGGCGAGGCGGCCGTCACGCTGGGCGGTGGGGCACGTTGCGGGCATTGGCCCGCGGACGAGGGGCCGGGACCTGACGGCCGGGCCCGGAAGCGCCGGCCGCCGGCAGACATGGATCCGGTGGTGCCGGATCCACCACGACGAGGAACCGCACCGCCGACCCCCGAAGCGCGCGTGCGGCTCCGGCCTGCCGGGCGGGCTGGGACGTGGCGCCGCGTGGGCGTGACCACCGGGCGAGGCACCGACCGACACGAATCAGTCCCAGCGGAGCGTCCTCGGGGGCGCTGGTCGAAACCGGTCCCCGCTGCGGCAGCCGGCCACGCTCTGTCGGAGCATCTTCCGTTACTGGACATGGTCGATCTCGGACGCCTCCGAGACCAGGCAGAAACAGTGGTACGAGTGGCGAGGGCACCGGCAGATGCGGATGCGCTTTCCGTCGTTCGCCCTGACGGGCGGTCCGCCCGACCGAGCCCGCACTCGCTGTCTGCCGCCCGCACGCGGCGGCCGTGGTACCCCACACCGAGGGGACGGCACCAGGCGGAAACGTCGGCGAGATCGGCAGCGCACGGGGTCCGCAGGAGCCGCGACTCTGGCTACCATGCCGCTCGTGACTTCGCGCACCCTGCTCATCACCACCGACTTCCCGCCACGGATCGGCGGCATCCAGTCGTTCCTGCACAACCTCGCGATCCGTCAGCCAGCCGACTCCGTCGTCGTCTACACCGTCACCGCACCCGACGCGAAGACCTTTGACGCGCAGCAGCCGTTCGAGGTGATCCGCGAGAACACGCGCCTGTTGCTGCCCGTGCCCGCTGTGCGCCGCCGCGCGGTGGACATCGCGCGGTCCAACAGCTGCGACCAGGTATGGTTCGGCACCGCGGCGCCGCTCGGACTACTGGCGGCCGACCTGCGGAGGCAGGCCGGTGTCCGCCGGATTCTCGGGCAGACCCACGGGCACGACATCGCCTGGGCCACCCTGCCCGGAGCGCGGTCGGCACTGCGCCGCATCGGCCGCGACGTCGATGTCGTGACCTACCTCGGGGAGTACACGCGGCGCCGCCTGGCCAGGGCGCTGTCCAATCTGAGGCAGCTCGCGCCGGGTGTCGACACCGAGCGGTACCACCCAGGCGTTGACGGCTCCCCGGTGCGCGACCGGTACGGCCTGACCGGACGTCCCGTCGTGGTGTGCGTTTCCCGGCTGGTCCCCCGCAAGGGCCAGGACGTACTGCTGCGCTCGCTGCCGCTGGTACGCCGTTCCGTGCCCGACGCCAGCCTGCTGATCGTCGGCGACGGCCCGGACCGCGTACGTCTGGAGAAGCAGGCGAACGAGGCGGGCCTGGGCGACGCCGTGGTGTTCACCGGCGCGGTCGAGTCTGAGCAGCTGCCTGCTCACTACGCCGCCGGCGACGTGTTCGCGATGCCGTGCCGGACACGACGCGCCGGGCAGGACATCGAGGGCCTCGGAATCGTCTATCTCGAGGCATCCGCGACCGGTCTGCCCGTGGTGGCCGGCAACTCGGGTGGCGCACCGGATGCGGTACGCGAGGGAGAGACCGGTTACGTGGTGGACGGCCGTGACCCGAACGCGGTCGCCGAGCGCCTGGTCACTCTCCTGACCGACCGTTCGCTCGCCAAGCGGCTCGGTGACGCCGGCCGTCGCTGGGTCGAGGCCGAGTGGCACTGGGACCGCCAGGCAGCCCGCCTCGCGGATCTGCTGCGGGGCGGGCACGCACCCGCCTGACGCCGACGCCGTTTCTGCCAGCGAAACCGCATTCTGGAACGTGCCCACCCCCGGATAGCCTCGCGCTGTGTTGATCCGGCTACTGCTCAGGTTCCTGCCCGCTTACCGGCGGCAGGTGACGTACGTGGTGCTGTGGCAACTGGTCGGCACGCTGGCAGCGCTCTACCTGCCCAGCCTGTACGCCGACATCGTCGACCGGGGCATCGCGACCGGCGACACCGGCTTCATCCTGCGGACCGGGCTCCGCATGCTGGGCGTCACGGCGGTTCAGGTCGGTTGCCTGATCGCGGTGGCGTACCTGAGCGCCCAAACGGCGATGGGTGTGGGCCGGGACCTACGGCGAGCCATCTTCGAGCAGGTCGGCGAATTCTCCAGTCGCGAGATCGCCCGCTTCGGGCCGTCGTCGCTGACCGTCCGGTGCACGAACGACGTACAGCATCTCCAGCTGCTGCTCATGCTGTCACTGACCATGCTGGTCACCGCGCCCATCATGTGCGGCGGCGGACTGGTCATGGCGATCCGCGAGGACTCGGGCCTGTCCTGGCTGATGATCCTGAGCGTGCCGGTGCTGGCGGTGGCCATCGGCCTGATGGCACGCCGGTTGGTGCCGCAGTACCGGTCGATGCAGACGAGGATCGACATCATCAACGCGATGCTGCGCGAGCAGATCGCCGGCGTACGCGTGGTGCGGGCGTTCGTCCGGGAGGCGCACGAGACGTCCCGCTTCGACCGCGCCAACACCGACCTCACCGCCACCGCCATCCGGGCGGGCCGGCTGCTGGCCCTCGTGTTGCCCACGGTGACGCTGGTGAGCAACCTGACGGGCGTGGCCGTGCTGTGGTACGGCGGCCGGCGGGCCGACGCGGGTCTGGTGGAGATCGGTTCGCTCACCGCCCTGTTGAGCTACCTGATGCTGATCCTCATCTCGGTGCTGATGGCGACCTTCATCCTGATGATGGTTCCCCGGGCCACGGTGGGCGCCGGGCGGGTCCTGGACGTGCTGAACACCGCTTCCTCGGTGGTTGCCGCCGCCCATCCGGTCGCTCCGCCGCTCGCGCACGCTGACCTGGAGTTGGACGCGGTCCGGTTTCGGTACCCGGGCGCCGCCGAGCCGGTGCTGTCCGAGGTCAGCTTCCGGGCCTCGGCGGGGCATACCATCGCCGTCGTCGGCAGCATCGGGGCTGGCAAGACGACGCTGCTGTCGCTGGCGTCGAGGCTGCTCGATCCGACCGCTGGTGCGGTGCGGATCGGCGGAGTCGACGTCCGCGAGTTGGATGTCGAGGAGGTGTGGCACCGGGTTGCGCTGGTACCGCAGAGGCCCTACCTGTTCTCCGGCACCGTCGCGAGCAACCTGCGCTACGGTGACCCGGCCGCCACGGACGAGGAGTTGTGGGCCGCCCTCGACATCGCCCAGGCTCGGGACTTCGTGGCGCGGATGCCCGGGGGCCTCGACGCTGCGGTCACGCAGGGCGGCACCAACCTCTCCGGGGGGCAGCGGCAACGGCTGTCCATCGCGCGGGCGTTGGTCAAACGGCCCGACGTGCTGCTGCTGGACGATCCGTTCTCCGCGCTCGACCTGGGTACGGAGAGCCGGCTCCGCGCCGCCCTGCGCGCCGCCACCCGGCGGATGGCGGTCGTCGTCGTGGCGCAACGCGTGTCTGCCATTGTCGAGGCCGACCTGATCGTGGTCCTCGACGGCGGCCGGACGGTGGGCCTCGGGACGCACACCGACCTGTTGCGGACCTGCCCCACGTACGTCGAGATCGCCGAGTCGCAGTCGATGGCCGTCGCATGAGCGGCACGCAAGGTACGGCCGGCACGTCGTCGGCGGCCACGCCGACGGCCAAGCCGAGAGCGTTCGGGCCGTCCGCCGCCCGGCTCCTCCGGCGGTTGGCGGGCGAGCGCCTGCGGCTGCTGTCGCTCGTCGGGCTCGCCGTGGTCAGCGTGGTGCTGTATGTCCTCGGCCCGAAGGTCCTCGGGCACGCCACCGACATCATCTTCGCCGGTGTGGTGGGCCGGCGCCTCGACGCCGGGCAGAGCCTCGACCAGATCGTCGCCGACGCGCGGTCGGACGGCGACCAGGGTCTGGCCGACATGCTGCAACGCGTGCAGCCGGTGCCCGGCGTCGGTGTCGACTTCACCCGGCTGGGTCAGGTGCTACTGCTGGCCCTGTGCCTGTTCGTGGGCGCCGGCGTGCTCAGCTGGCTACAGGGGTACCTGCTCGCCGGGGTCGTGCAACGCGCGGTGCGGCAACTACGTAGCGAGGTCGAGGCGAAGCTCAACCGGCTGCCGCTGTCGTACTTCGACAAGCAACCCCGGGGTGAGCTGCTCAGCCGGGCCACCAGCGATGTCGAGAACATCGCGCAGAGCCTGCAACAGACACTCAGCCAACTGCTGACCTCACTGCTCACGGTCATCGGCGTGCTCGTCATGATGCTCGTGGTGTCGCCGCTGCTGGCCGTCATCGCGCTTGTCGCGTTACCGCTGTCCGCGCTGGTCACCCGCCAGATCGCGAAGCGGTCGCGGCGACACTTCACCGCGCAGTGGGCTCACAACGGCACGCTCACCGGCAAGATCGAAGAGGCGTTCAGCGGACACGAGCTGGTCCGGGTGTTCGGCCGCCGGCGCGAGGTGCAGGCGTCGCTCGCGGCGACGAACGACCAGTTGTACGAGGCCAACTTCCATGCCCAGTTCATGTCCGGGATCATCCTGCCCCTGATGATCCTCATCGGAAACCTGAGCTACGTCGGCATCGCGGTGGTCGGCGCGATCAGGGTGGCGACGGGTGCCATCTCGCTCGGTGACGTGCAGGCGTTCATCCACTACTCGCAGCAGTTCAGCCAGCCGCTGGCCCAGGTGGCGTCGACGGCGACCCTGGTGCAGTCCGGCGTAGCCTGCGCCGAGCGGGTGTTCGACCTCCTCGACGCCGAGGAGGAGTGCCCGGAGCCGGCCATGGTGGGCACGACCGTCCGACCGGCCCCGTCGGGTGCCGGTAGGGTGGTCTTCGATCAGGTCACCTTCGGCTACGCCGCCGGCGTGCCGTTGATGAAAGACCTGTCCCTCGTGGTCGAGCCAGGCCAGACCGTGGCCATCGTCGGTCCCACGGGTGCCGGAAAGACCACCCTGGTCAACCTCGTCATGCGGTTCTACGAGCTGGACGGCGGGCGGATCACCCTCGACGGCGTGGACATCGCCCAGCTGCCCCGGGCGCAGCTGCGCGGCATGATCGGTATGGTCCTCCAGGACGCCTGGCTGTTCGGCGGCACGATTCGAGACAACATCGCCTACGGCCGGTTGGGCGCGACCGAGGACGAGATCCTCGCGGCGGCGCGCGCGACCTACGTCGACCGTTTCGTACGCGGCCTTCCGCACGGATACGAAACCGGCATCGACGAGATCGGTGGCAACATCAGCGCCGGCGAGAAACAGCTGGTCACCATCGCCCGGGCGTTTCTCGCCGACCCGCCCCTGCTGATCCTGGACGAGGCGACCACCTCGGTCGACTCACGTACCGAAGTGCTGGTCCAACGCGCGATGGCGGCGCTACGGACGGGACGGACGACCTTCGTCATCGCCCACCGCCTGTCGACCATCCGCGACGCCGATCTGATCCTCGTGATGGAGGACGGATGCGTCGTCGAGCAGGGCACCGAGCCCGAGCTGCTCGCCGCCGACGGCGCGTACTGCCGCCTCTACCACGCGTTGGCCGGTGCGGCCAGCGACGAGGCGACGGCGCGCGCCGGCCGCGGACCGGTCCCGGCAGTCTCCACGAGCTCCGGCACGGTCCGCGCGCCGCATCCCCGCTAGGTCGACTTTCTACTGTGGAAGGACGTCCCATGACAGACACCGCCTACCCCACCGCCCACGCGGTCCGATACGCGCCCGGCGTGGTGGCCGCGAAACCACAGGGGACGATGTGAGGGCCGGGCGGCGACGTGCCGTCGTCCTCGGCGGTGGACTCGTCGGCATGCTCACGGCGCACGTGCTGGCGCGGCACTTCAGCGCCGTCGACGTCGTGGACCGGGACGAGCTGCACACGCCCGGTCCACAACGACGCACCGGGCTCCCACAGGCCCGGCACCTGCATCAGCTGTGGTCGAGCGGCGCTCGAGTGCTCGACGCCCTGCTCCCCGGCCTGACGCAACAGCTACTCCAGGCCGGGGCGCAGCGCGTCGGTATCCCCACCGGCAACGTGCTGCTCAGCGCGTACGGTTGGCAGCACCGCTTTCCCGAAGCGCAGTTCATGCTCTCGTGCAGTCGTGACCTGTTGGACTGGACAGTTCGCGAGCGGGTGCTGGCTAACCCGAGGATCACCGTACGAAGTAACACGGAGGCGGTCGGCCTGCTCGGCTCGGCCGAGGCGGTCACCGGCGCCGCCGTACGTCCGGTGGTCGACGGCGAGACCACCGAGCTGGCCGCCGACCTGGTCGTCGACGCCACCGGTCGCGCATCCGCGAGCCGGCGATGGCTCGCGGAGTTGGGGATGCCGCCGGTCGAGGAGGACGTTGTCGACAGCGGCATCACGTACGCCACCCGGCTGTTCCGGGTGCCCGACTGGGTGGACGGCGGCTTCCCCGGAGTGAGCGTGCAGGCGGACCATCACGCACGGCGGCCCGGTCAGACCGGGTATCTCCTGCCAATCGAGGGTGATCGGTGGATCGTCACCCTGTCCGGCACGCGCGGCGGCGAGCCGTCGGCAGACGACGATGCCTTCACCGAGTTCGCCGGCAACCTGCGCCACCCGATCATCGCGGAGCTGATCGCCGGCGCGGAGGCACTCACCCGGGTCCACCGGTCGCGGAGCACCGCCAACCGCCGCCTGTACCTCGAGCGCGCCGATGACTGGCCGGCCGGCCTGCTCGTGCTGGGCGACGCGATGGCCTCGTTCAATCCGGCATACGGGCACGGCATGGTGACGGCTGCCCGCAGCGCAGCGGTCCTGGACCGCGAACTGGAAGCGGGCGACGCCGGTCCGGCCACGATCCGACGGGTCATGCGAGGCCTCGCCGACGTCGTCGACGACGCATGGGCTTTCGCCACCTCGCAGGACATCTGCTATCCCAACTGCCGTGTGACCAGTCGCGACATCCGCCTCGCCCCGCAGCAGGCCGCCGCGCGGAGGGAGATGACGGACGCGATCGGGATGACAGCCGCCCGGCAACCGACGCTCGCGTCGGCGCTCTTCGACGTCGCCACGCTGGCGGCCCCGGCGAGCAGCCTGCTGGAACCGCGCGTGCTCAATGCGCTGCGCACCGGGCCCACCCACCCGCCGCTGGACGCACCTCCGTTCACCCCCGACGAACTCGCCATGCTGCGGCGAGCCAACCGCCGCACGGCAACCGTCACGTCGCCGGCTGTCGGCCAATGGTCGTAGGGCCGAACATGTGACCGAGCGCAGGTCACCGGGCTGCCGCAGGCCGACCGCCCAGCGATCCCGGACGTCACAGCGACAGCGCTCACGCATCTCGGCCACGGAGCGCTTCAGGTGCACGTGACTGCGGCGGTCCCGGCCTGTGGCTGACCACCGCACACCTCAAGCAAGCTGTTCACCTACGCGCGCGCAGGACGCTACCCGCACAACGAGGTCGAGCGCGCTCGCGGCGCCGGTTACACCTGCCGCGCCGCACCCGTTGTCAGCTGACGAGACGACGCGGCTTGTCCCGTGGTCCCGGATGCTGTCGATGATGCGGGTCCAGTTGTCACCACCGTGCCCATTGCCGATCGACTCAGCCGGGTCAACGTCATGCCGCGCACCACCGCGCAGGCCGTGTGGTCCCCACTTGGTCCCCGGGACGCTGACACGGGTGGGGGCCGCCAGCGTACGGACCAGGAAGTGTGGACACGGCGGAAGTCCCATCGTCATGAACCCTCATCCCGCAACCGGGCTCGTGCCTGCTCGACCAGCTCGACGTACTGCGGCGAGAACGGCTCGACCAGCTCCCGTTCCAGCAGGCAGGTGAGATTCCACAGCGCCCGTTGCTCCGCCTGATCCTCGACAAGGTCAGCGAAGTCGTTGGTGGTCTCGTCGGTGCGATACAGCCACTCGAACAGAACCAGCGCCTCGTCGCGGCTGAGCCGCAAGACCACCTCGTCCTCTGCCACGCAAGCAAGCGTACGGACACCTTCAGTTCCAGCGGACGAAGATCATGCAGGCAAGGGCCCGGTGGGTCAGGCAGAGGCAGAAAGCTCGGCCAAGCAGCGCCAGGCCAGCTCCAACGTGACTGACGTTGGTCCCCAAAACGGCGAAAGGGCCGACCCGATATTCGGATCAGCCCTCTGACCTGCGTCGGGACGGCCGGATTCGAACCGACGACCCCTTGACCCCCAGTAGTCCGGTGGTCCAGCGGCGTGCTCAGGCACGTTCTCCCAGGTCGCGTGAAGTGTAAACCAGCCGAGTAAAGGAGTCATCGCACCACTCCCCCGCCTCATGCCTGGGCGCCGAGCACCGCATCAGCGGACGTCCTGGCCGTTGCGGCTGCACGACGCCGACGGTGAGGTAAAGACCCTGAGCTGGGGTAGGCTGGCCAATCTGACCGCGTATCAGCAGGAAGCCGCCGCCCGCGAACGCGGTCTGGAGACGGTAATCGCGGCCCTTTGTACGAAGAACACCGACCTCAACACCCGGCTCGGCGAAGCCCGGATCAGTGCCGCGGCGGCCGACGCCCGCGCCGACAGCGTCGAGGCCCGTTAGACCCAGCTACTCATCGTCCTGTCCGTCCCGGCGCACTGCGGCGCCGCAGTGAAAGGCCCCGACGCATGACCTCGACGGCACCCACCTCGTCGTTCCGGCCGCTGTGGCTGGCCGTCTTCGTCCTCGCCGCCGCGGCGGTCGGCGCGGTGGCCGGGCTGCTCGCCGTCGCCGGCGGCACCGACATGCCCACCGCCATCCTTACCGGCACCGTCGCGCTGCTACTCGCCTTGGCGCATTACCTGTCCGGCAGCGCACGGTGACCGTGGGCACCGCCCCGGTGCGGTATCAGCCGAACGCCGACAACACGGTGCTGCGCGACGTGCTGCACCGGCTGTGGGGTTACCGGTGCTACGCCTGCGGAAAACCCAAAGATTTCACCGACGTCCAGATCGACCACCTCATCGCGCGGAACCTGACCCCCGCCAACCGCGCCACCGTGCTGCACGGCTACGGACTGCCGCCCAAGTTCGACCTCGACCGGTCGGCGAACCTGGCCCCGATCTGCGGCGACTGCAACCGTAAGAAGAGCAACCACCACGCCCCGACGATCACGCTGATCCTCGGCATGCATTTGGGCAAGGCCCGCAAGCTCGAGCCCCGGGTGGACGCCGCCGTCCGCGGCTTCGCCGCCGGCAACCGGATTGGCAGCTACCTGCGCCGCGTCAACGCCGACAGCCTGCACGACAGCTCGGCCCGGACCGCCTTCCTGCGCCATGCGCCAGCGATCGTGCAGAAACTGGCCCTCACCGACCCGGTCGGCGTCGACTTCTTCACCGCTGACCACCTGCACGTCGACCTGGAGTACCTTGCGGTCCCGGTCGCGCTGACCCTCAACCAGCGGGGCCGCACTGCCATGACGGTGCTGACCGAGATCATCGGGTGCCCATTGGTCGACGCCCTGCGCAGCGGGGTGCACGCTTTGGTTGGCGCGGTCGCCGAGCAGGCCCGTGGTTCCATCGAGGGCGTGGATCTGCCGAACGGTCCGGTGAACGCCGAAGAACCGCAGTGCGACGACCTCGACCTGACCATCGACGAGATCGACTTCAGCCGTGCGAACGACGAGCTGACGATCGCCTTCGACGGTGCGTTCTCCGGTCACTTCTCCGGCTCCGTGGTCTTCGATGCCCCGGGCGGTGACGGTCTGATGGTTTCCTCGGCGGACAGTGAGGTCGCTGGCCGGTTTGCATTGTGGGCCAGCTGGCGGCTCGGTGCCGCGGGCGGGCCACCGGCCGAGTCGTCCGCGGAAGTCACACACTGGGCGCGCAGCAGCGTGCTGATCTGATCCGAGTCGGCGGCGCCCAAGGCACCGGCGACTCGAATAGTCGCCCGAGACGCTGGGCGGCCGGTTCCTGCCGCCGGCACCGCGGCGTTTTTGTCGTACCTCGATGCGACGATGGGTGGTCGTCGGCGCGACGGTCGACGGCACACCCCACGGCCCTGTCCTTCGACGAGGTGTTGCTCTTGAGTCCGCGGCCCGGCCCGCCACAGCTGGCATTCAACTTCCTACCCGTCACTTTCACCGCGGCCACGTTCGACGGCGGCGAGGTGCCCTATACCTCACCCGAGCAATTGTCCGCACTGCGCGTCAAGCTCGTCGACAGTCACGTCGTCACCAGGATCCGGGACTCGATCAAGTGCATCCCGATCGTTGACGGCGCTGACCCGTACGGCACCCCGACGACGTATCACCTGCGGGAGCACAAGCCGCTGACGATGCGGCTGGCGGAGCAGGCGCTGCTGCGTGCGGTCCGCGGCTGGGGGTACCAGCTGCGCAAACGGCAGCCAGTCACGTTCGTGTCCCGGTTCGCCGGTAAGGATCTGCTCGAGCCGCTCGTGGGTGAGCACCGCCCGCAGGCGCTCGGCCGGTTGCACGTCTACCCCCAGTTCATCTTGGATGCCCGGACGATGGGCCCGTCCGACCGGCCGGGTGTGATCGTCGGCGTCAAGACCCGCCGCGAGATCGACCTGACCGTCGCGGAGCTGCTCGAGCTGGGGGTCGGTGTGCTCGGTCAATACGTGCTCGCCGATCCTGGCAAGATGGTCACGGAGCCGGACATGGATCCGTGGGCGTACCGGCGCGCGGCCGGGGCGGTGGAGCGGGTGCACGGCAGCGACCTGATCCTGCGCGACGCCCCCGGTGCGGACACCGTGGACGCGAGCCAGGCGTGGCTCGAGAGCAGGCTGGAGACCTTCCAGGACGTCCTGCGCACGCTGGCCGGCGCCGACGGCGCCCGCATCCAGCGGGAACTCGACCAGGCGGCCTTCGAGTTGCTAGGCGCCTTTGGCCGCTACGAGAAGACGATCGACATCGCCACCCGACTCGGTAAGCACGGGCCGCTGCTGCTGGCCAACGGGCTGGCCGCCACCATCGAGCAGCCGGTCGGTTCGAGCAACGGGCGCTCGGTACACAGTGTGCGGTACCAGTCGCCGACGTTCCGGTTCGACCAGGCCGGCGACAAAACCGACTACAAGCTGGAGCGTGGCCTGACCACGAATGGACCGTTCGACGTCGAATTCTTCGCGAACAAACGACCCCGGATCGCGGTGATCACACCGCGCGAGCACAAGGGCGTCGTCGAGAACTTCATCAACCAGCTGCTGCACGGCGTACCCGGGCAGAACCCGTTCAGCCAGGGTTTCATCCGCAAGTACCACCTGGCCAGCTGCGACGTCTCAGTGCACCCTTTCGATGGCGGCCCGCTAGACGCCGGCGCCTACCGGCACGCCTGCCGGGCAGCGCTGCAGGCCGGCGCCGTCGACCTGGCCATCGTGATCACCAGCGAGGCGCAGACCCACCTGGCCGGCGACGACAGTCCGTACCTGGTGGCGAAGTCCACCTTCATGGGGCACGGCGTGCCGGTCCAGGAGGTCAAGATCGAGACGGTGCGGCTGCCGAAGCTCGCCGTCCCGCTCAACAGCATCGCGCTGGCCTGCTACGCCAAGCTGGGCGGGATCCCGTTCGTGATCGCCGCGCCCCGCGCGCTGGCGCAGGAGCTGGTCATCGGAATCGGCAGCGCCCACGTGAAGGCCAGCCGGCTCACCGAGCCGGAGCGGGTCGTGGGTATCACCACCGTTTTCTCCGCCGACGGCACCTACCTGCTGTCGAACGCCTCCCGAGAGGCCGACTACGCCGACTACCCGCGAGAGCTGCTGCGCTCGCTCACCGAGTGCATCGAGGACATCAAGAACCGCAACGCCTGGCAGCGCGGCGACGGCCTGCGCCTGATCTTCCACGTGTTCAAGCCACTCAAGGATGTCGAGGCGATCGCGGTCAAGCAGTTGGTGGAACGGCTCACCCGCGACTACGCGTCGGTCGAGTTCGCGTTCGTCCACGTCAGCAACGATCACGAGCTGGTGATGTTCGACCGGGTGAGCGCCGGCATCGCCACCCATGGCGGCTCGGTTAAGGGCCGGTTCGTCCCGGAGCGCGGGCACGCCGTCGCGATCGGACGGCGCGAGATGCTGCTGGCCGTCGGTGGCCCCTACGATCTCAAGAGCGCCACCCACGCGATCCCCAAGCCGCTGCTGCTCAAGCTGCACGCCGAGTCGACGTTCACCGACATCGAATACCTCGCCCGGCAGGCCTACCGGTTCACCAGCATGTCATGGCGCACGATGTACCCCTCGCGGCTGCCGGTGACCATCCAATACTCCGATCTGATCGCCGAGCTGCTCGGCCAGTTGCGGCACGTGAAGAACTGGAACGCTGACGCGATCGTCACCCGCCTGCGCGGCAGCCGGTGGTTCCTGTGACCGCCCCGGACCCCGGCGCGCTTGTGCCGGTGGGCTCCCTGCTCGGCGATCAGCTCCGGGCCCTGCAGGAGCCGCTGCTGCGGGCCAACCTGCCCGGCAACCTCGACGGACTGCTCGCCCATCACCTGCTGGGCGGGCGTCACCTCGGATTCCGCTGGAACGTCGATCCGCTGACGCCGGCGTGGCTGCGCGATAACACGCACCGGTTCATCCAAGCCGCGGGTCTGGCCGTGCTCGGCTACGGCCTGACTGCGTTCCCGGGCGAGCAGAGCCCGGCGGCCCAGGAACTGCTGATCGACGGCATCGCCGAAGTGATGCGCCGCAGCCCCTTCCAGAGCGATGGGGTGACCTTCATCAACGACCCCGGCCAGCTCGTCGGCCTGGCCCTGGCGGCCAACGCCGTGGCCGGCGAGGCACCCCAGGTCCGCACCTGGCTGAGAACAGTGCTGCAGGACGCCCGGCTACGCCCGCCGACCCTGCTGCTCCAGCTGTTCCAGGAGTACGCTCGCCATCTGCTCGACCTGGACCCGGCGGCCCGGCCGGCCCTGGACGGCATCGACGACCCGGTCGAGCTGGCCGCGCTGCACTGGGTCCTGACCCTGCCGCCCCGCCCCGCGGCCGGCGACCCCAACCAGCTGCGCCTGCTGCATTCCCGTCTGATCAACGCGATCCTGCTCGGCGGGCCGCGTCCGGTCGCCGCGTGGCGGTCAGCGCTGTTGATCGAGGCCACCACTCGCATCGTCGCCAGTAGCATCGATGATCAGCTACTCAGCCTCAACTACGTCGGCGTGCTGCTGAGCCGGTTCGAGGACGCGATGCGCCACTGGCGCTACGACACCACCGGCGAGCGACCCATCCGATGGCCGATCACCTCCGAACGCGAGGTCCAGGACATCCTCTGGATGATGCTGCGGCCGGTCTTCCCCGACCTCGTCGACGAGGAGACCCTCCGCAAGATCGGGCACAGCACGTACCGGGCCGACTTCGGCATCCCGTCGCTCGGCCTGCTGATCGAGGTCAAGTACGCCCGGAAGGCCGGCGACTTCAAGGAGTTCGAGCAGCAGATCTTCATTGACTACGTCGCCTACCTGACCGGCAACGGCCCCTACCGCAAGCTGGCCGTGTTCATTTACGACGAGTCCGGCTCCGTCCAGGAGTACGGCACCACCCGCCGTGCACTATTGGAACGGCCTAACATCACCGACGTCGTCATCGTGTCCCGGCCGAGCCACGTGCCGGTCCCCACCCGTCAGTCCCGCTCACGCCGGTCCGGCTCCCGACCCTGACGGCCGTCCGGTAATCCGCTGCGCAGCGCAATCCGCGCGGTCGGCACGTTTTCAACCGACCGGCCGGTGGAGTCATCCCATGATGGCCCTACGCCTGTCTCGACCGAATGGGTGCAGGGGAGTATCCACGGCCGGGCTCATCGCCGTCGACAGGGACCCAGCCTGGTTCCTGACTCGGTACAGTTCCTCCACCGAAAATGTTGCCCACGGAAGGACACGTGCGCGGTTGGACACCGTTGACTTCCGGAACTGGTGCACCCTGGGTGCACTCGTGTCCATCGGCACCCACCACGCTGGCGTCATCGAGTCATTCGACGACGCCACTGGCATCGCTACCCTCGCCGCTGCGCTGCCCGGCGCGTACGCCGACTCCGGGTCCCTCGCCCTCATCGCCCGCCGGCTTGGCAAGGACGGGGTGGCCAAGTTCCTCAGCAACAAGCTGCCGACCAAGGCATCTGCACGGTCCGGGGACATGGGCGAGATCCTTGCGACGGCGTACCTGCACGAAGAGCACGGATGGGTGGTCGGACCGAGTCGGCTCATCCAACGCGACCATCAGCAGTGGGCGATGCGCGGCGACGACGTGCTGGGCGCGAAGCTCGACACCGCGGGCAAGGCGGTGATCATCAAGGCGGAGGCCAAGAGCCGCGTCACCCTCGCCAAAGCCACCGTCACGGAGGCCCGCAACGGTCTGGCGCGGGAAATGGAGATGCCCTCGGCACACTCGCTCACCCAGTTCGCTGAGCGGCTGCTGTCGACAGCCGATGCCGAGGTCGGCGAAGCCGTGCTGATGCTGCAGCTACTCGACGAGGTCCGTGCCAACCGGGTGAGGCACCTGATGTTCCTATTCACTAGCAACGACCCCGGCAAACACGTGACCGCTGACCTGCAGGGGTACACAGGCGCCGTCGCGCAGCTAACCATCACGCTGCGGGTACACGGCCACAAGAAGTTCATCACCGACGCCTACGAGCTGGTGGTCACCGATGGCTCGTGAAGCGCAGCGCCTGGCACAGCTGCTGACGGTGGCCACTGACGCCGGCTTCCGCGGCCGGCTCCTGGCCCGTGGGCAGGCCCAATCGATGATTCGCCGCGAAGGGGTCCTGCCTGTGGGTGCACCCACGTTCAGCGCCTTCCTCGACGCCGACCTGCTCAACTACGGATACGCTTTGCTGTCGACCAGCCTCGGCTTGCTGGAGGCGGCCGAGGACAACACGACGGACCAGCTGACCCTCACCCGGGAAGGCTTCATCCAGAGCTCGTACGCCATCGAGGCTGCCACCCGCAACGCAGCCCCCAGACCCGATCTGGCGTTTCATAACCTCGTCGCCGGGGCGGCCAGCCACCTCGCCGGCTACGCCGCCCGCGCGTACTCGCTGATACAGGCGAGCCGCGGGTCGGGCCGGCTCACGCCGATGGAGCACACCCTCGCGGACTTGCTCATGCGCGACTTGTCCGCTATCGACCAGCGGACCCTGCGGCTGCGGTCGTCACCTGAGGTCTCCGACGAGGCCATGCTGTCCGCCTTCACCGCACCCGACGTCGACCCGGACGACCCGGATGTCCTGAACGACCTGGAATACGCAGCTGATCAGGTCGGGCCCGTCATGCTGCTGCTCAGCGAGAACTACCTCTCCGCGGTTTCGGCCGCCCTGTTCGCCATCGAGATTGGCAGCCGCGCCCTGCTCGACGCCGCGCTGCAAGACCTGCAGCTCGGGGAACAGGCTTCTTCGGACGTCAACGCGCCCGGGCCATGGTGGGTGTACCGCCTGACCCGGCACCTGCTCGGCGAGCTGTTCGACACCAGCCTGCAGACGACGATTCCGCAGCCCCCACCGCTCGGAGCCGCAGCTGACCGTGCCGGCCGGTGGCGCGAACTTCGGGAGACCTTCGTCGCGTCGCTCCTGGCCCGCGAGCGCGCCGAGATTGACCTGTGGCCGTCACAGTTGCATGTCGTCTACCGGATCTTCCAGGACTCGCGGGATCTCGTCGTCGCGCTGCCGACCAGCGCCGGCAAGACCCGCATCGCCGAACTGGCGATCCTGGCGTGCCTCGCCCTAGGCCGCCGGACGGTGTACGTCACCCCGTTACGGGCCCTGTCCGCGCAGACCGAGCACGTTCTAACCCGGACCTTCGCCCCGCTGGGCATCCGGGTCTCGTCGTTGTACGGCAGCATGGGCACCAGCGACGTGGACGAGGACACCCTGCGCTCCGGTGAGGTCGTCGTCGCCACCCCGGAAAAGCTGGACTTCGCGCTGCGCTCCGATCCGTCCGTGCTCGACGACGTCGGCCTGATCGTGCTCGACGAGGGACACATGATCGGCGCCTCCGAGCGGGAGGTCCGCTACGAAGCCCAGATCCAGCGCCTGCTGCGCCGCTCCGACGCCGCGACCCGGCGCATCCTGTGCCTCTCGGCGGTGTTTCCCTCCGGCGATGACCTTGACGACTTCGTCGCATGGATCACCGACGATGAGCCGGACGGCCTGCATCGCGAAGGCTGGCGCCCGACCGGGCAGCGGTTCGGGCTAGTCGAGTGGCGCGACGACCACGCCCGGCTGACGATCACGCTCGGACCGGAACAGTCGTTCATTCCCCGCTACTTCGAGGCCAAGAAACCCAGCGGGCGGCGCCGCAAGCTGTTCCCGGCCGACCAGCGCGAGCACGTCATCGCCACCGGGTGGCGGCTGGTCGAGGAGGGCCAAACCGTCCTTGTGTTCTGCCCGCAACGCAACTCGGTCGAGCCCTACGCCCGGAAGATCATCGACCTGCACGGCCGCGGACTGGTCCCGTCCGTGCTGCCGGACGGCGTCGATCTCAGCGACGCGCTGACCGTCGGAGCGGAGTGGTTCGGTGCCGACCACCCCATCCTGCGCTGTCTTGAGCTCGGCGTGGCCATCCACCACGGAGCGCTGCCGGGACCGTTCCGCCGCGAGGTGGAACGGCTGCTGCAACGCGGGAGTCTGAAGGTCACCATCGCCTCGCCGACACTGGCCCAGGGGCTTAACCTGTCCGCCTCGGCCGTGCTCTTTCACGGGCTGCGCCGCAGCGGGGAACTGCTCAAGGGATCCGAGTTCGCTAACGTGATCGGGCGGGCCGGCCGGGCGTTCGTCGACACCGAAGGTCTCGTCCTCTATCCGATCTTCGAGACCGGTGCCTGGCGGCGCCAGGAATGGCTCAAGCTGACTCAGGGCGACGGTGGTCGCCCGCTGCAGTCCGGACTCATCGGCGTCGGCGTCGCTCTGGTCCGGCAGCTGCTCACCGCCTACGGGCTGACCTCGGTCGAACCGGTGCTCGCCTATCTCACCGGCGGCCTGGACTGGTCGCTGCCCGTGCTGTCCGCCGGCACCGCTGACGAACAGGCCGCCGCAGCGGCGGGCTGGCGGTCGAACCTCGCGCTGCTCGACATCGGCATCCTGAGCATCGTCGGTGACGGCGACCAGGACCTCGTCACGGACGCGGCGACGCAGTTCCTCACCGATGCGCTGCGCGACTCATTGTTCGAGCGTCAGCTGCGCCGTTATAACGACACCGCCCAGGCCGTCCTGCGCGAAGTCGTCTTCAGCCGGACCCGGCACCTGTGGCGCACGTCGACGGCCTCGCAGCGCCGCGGCTGGTATCTGGCCGGACTGGGCGCGCAAGCAGGATCCGAACTCGCGCAGGTCTCGGGGCACATCGTCGCGTTGGCCGGCCAGGCCGAAACGGCACTCCTCGGCGACGACCACGAGCAAGCCGGCGACCTGATCATCCAGATCGCCGACGTCGTGTTCGCAGTGCCGGCGTTCGCACCGGAGAACCCGGTCGACAACCGCGACACGGTGCTGCGGCACTGGGTTCATGGGCTGGCCCTCAGCGAGGTGCCGGGCGACAGGGTCCAGATCGCGCAGTTCATCGAAGCCGACGTCATCTACCGGCTGGTGTGGGGAATCGAGGCAGCCCGTGTCTATGAGACCGCCCAGGACGACGCCGACGCCACCGCCCTGCTGGGCACTGCGGTCGCCGCGATCGAGACGGGCACCTTTCACCTGCCGGCCTCGGTCCTCATCCGCTCCGGATTCGACTATCGCCTCGCCGCCATTTCGGCGGTGACCAGCACTGGCGCCGCCTTCGAGACGGTGGCCGGTATGCATCACTGGATCGACAACCTCGACCCCGCCCACACGCTGAGCCCTCAGTGGCCGACACCCGAGTCGCGGTCGGCGTGGGAGGCGTTCACGAACCCCGCACGGACCCGCCGCACACGCCGGTGGCGCCGGCAGACCGTGGTCGTCCCCGATGTCGTCTGGCACGCGGCGGCACCGGATCCCGAAACGTGGCTACGGGTGACCGACACGGACCCAGGAAAGATCGACATCTGGTCGACGGGTTTCGACCTGCTGGGCGAGGCGACAGTTCGCCTCGCCCAGCAGCGGCACGGGGTGCTGCGTGCCCGGCGCATGCCCGTCGGTACTGGGATCGTGCTGCACTATCAGGGCCCCGAGGAGGTGTCGCCCTCGCCGGCGGGCGCACCGCTGCCCTCGTGAGACAGGCGGCTGCGCTGCCTGCGGCCGTACGGTCCCTGCCGGCCCCGAATGATTTGGTGCCGGCAGCGCCTGTCGTATCCGACGGAGCTAATGCCTCGTCATGCAGCCTTGAACGGGTAATCCGGGTGGCGGATCTTGGAGTTGATCGCGAACTCGGATTTGGCCGGGCGTGCTGGTTGCGCCATCGGATGTAGTCACCGAGGTTCGCATCCCAGATCTGACCCACGACCTCCTGTTCGAACGCGTCCTCGCCGGCTGCCGCTATCACCCACGCATCGATGAAGGCTTCCGGGCCGTCGCCATACCGGCGGGTGACGTGATCGTAGTAGTGGAGCGACCATGCGGTCGTTAGCTGCCGCCGCGGTGCCAGCGTGTAGAGCGCCAGCTAGGCGCCAAGCATGACACTGACGCTGGCGACGAGCGGTGTGCCTTGGCCCAAGAGCCGTGGGCCGACGGTCGTTGTCCGGCCAGGATCCCGGCGTCAGCCAGGGCGGCAGCCGTCTTCACATCGGCGAAGCCGATCATCATCCGCGTCGCGCAGGCCGCCGGCAAACTCGTCACGCCACCCGCACGAGTGCTGGCACGGCCGTCCGGCGCCCTGCGCTGAGGGGGACGGACCGAATCGTGGGCGGCGGCGAGTTCGGCCTATTGCTCTGGAAAGGCGGAGTCGAGAACCATCGACGCGACGTGCAGGGCGTACTCCAATTCAGCGGGGCCACCGATGCGGGCAATGCAGTCAACCACCCGGTGAAGGAGGAGCGGGTCCTCGCGGTAGTCATCAACCATGTCCATGATGATCCGGAGGTAGTCAGAGCGGCCCTGGACTCGGACGGCCCACACCAGTTCCTGCGGGTAGTCTTCGCAGATCGCTGCAACCGTCGCCGGCGACAACATGCGCATCGCGGCCTCAATCGCCTCCTTCCGCAACTGAGTCGTCGGCGCAACCGCGAGCACAGCCGCCCAGCTCATTCACCAGGGTGCAATACTTCGAAATCAGTGCCCCCGGGGAGTACGTGTGTGGCGCGTTCGCCGGTTCCTCGAGGTCTCCCTCAGTGGCTCGCAGAGCCAGCAGCCGTCTTGCCTGGTCGTCGAGCCCATTCTCGCTGTAGAACTTGTACGCCGCCCAGCGCCGGAGCGTCCGCTCGCTGCAGACACATGCAAAGGCGAGGTCGTGAGCACCGGAGACGGTCAACAAAAACAGCATGCGTTGCAGCGCGTGATCGACCTCAAGACGACACCAGCCGGGCACCTTTCGCTGGTGGACGTCATACAGCGCGTCGACGAGTCGCTCGATGTCGTCGGATGCGAGCATGGCAAGGCGATCGATGATCTCCCCTACCAGGAGGGTCGGACCGTCACGCCGTTGCTCGTCAAGCCGGCGAACAGCATCCAACAACCCATCGAACGAGAATCCGGCGTAGCCGTACCGGCACCGAGCCACTGTGGCCCCGAGGTCCTTCAGGCCCTTTTCCCGGCGGTGGTCCAGCCCCCCAAGGATTGGGGTAGCGGCGAAGGTAAGCGGGAAGATCCCCAGGCTGCGCAACAGATTCGGTCACCGCGACAGTATGTGGCGACGGTACGACGCGCAGGCCCGGCGGCATCGCCGAAGCGGATGCGGCGGTAGTTGGCTGCCGATCGCTGTCCTCCGGGTACGGTTCCACGCATGGCATGGTGCCCCACTGCCACAACCGCCCCGTACGACGCCCGCCAGACCCTGCGGCCAGAAAGTAGTATCAGCCGGTGACGGATGAGGAGATCATGACCGATCTGCGGCCGGTGCTGGTAGGGAACATCGCCGGCGAGTTCTTCGTACCGAGCTACCAGCGCGGCTATCGCTGGGGGCGCGATGAGGTTGTCCGGCTTCTCAATGACGTCCACGAGAGCGCGGGCAAAAAGTACTTCTTGCAGCCGGTGGTGGTGAAGCGTAGGCACGACGGGAAGTGGGAACTCGTTGACGGCCAGCAACGCTTAACGACCTTGTTGCTGATTCTCCTATACATCCGACAGCACCTCCCGACGGCGACGCTGAAGTACGAGCTGGAGTATGAGACTCGACCGGCCAGCGCCAAGTACCTGCAACATCCGACGTTCGAGGAGAGTCGGGACAACATCGACTTCTTCCACATCTTCGGTGCCTTCGAGTGCATCCGGGAGTGGTTCGACGCGCGGGGCAACCCGACGCTCGAAGCGATCAACTTCTACAAGTACTTCTCCGAATCGGTGTACGTCATCTGGTACGAAGCGCCGCCGAAAGTCGAGTCGACGACGCTTTTCACCCGACTCAACATCGGGCGGATTCCGCTCACCGACGCCGAACTCGTCAAGGCGCTTGTCCTGGCCCGCAGCCGCACGCTCAAGCGCGATCACGAGATCGCCGCGCAGTGGGACAGCATCGAGCGCGACCTGCGCATCCCCGAGGTCTGGGCGTTCGTCACCGGCCGGTCCAGCCTGGAGGCGACGCACATCACGCTTCTGCTCGACACGCTCGCCGGTGAGCCGAAATCAGGCCCGCGTCCGCTGTTTCACACCTTCGAGACGCTCCGCGCACAGATCGAGGTCAACGATGCTCAGGACCTCTGGGACCAGGTGATCGACCTCCACTCACTGGTCATGGGCTGGTACGACAGCCGCGACCTGTTCCACAAGATCGGCTATCTCATAGCCCGCGGTCGGCGCTTCGCCGATCTGGTGACGCTGTCGCAGGACTGCACCAAGCACGAGTTCGAGGCGAGGCTCGACGCGCGGATCCGTGACGACCTGAATCTGCGTCCATCCGACATCGCCGAACTCCGCTACGGCAACCGGAAGGCGGAGGCGGTCCTGCTGCTGATGAACGTCGAGACCGTACGGCGTATGCAGTTGTCCTCCGAGCGCTTCTCCTTCCGCGAGCACGCGGCGCGGAGGTGGAGCATCGAGCACATTCACGCGCAGAACGCCGAGCAGCTAAACCGCGCGGTGCAGTGGCGGGAGTGGCTTCGCCTGCACCGCGACGCTCTGGCGAGCCTTCCCACGATCGAGGAGATGCAGCGGGCCGATCTCACCACACGGATTGACGCCGCCATGGCCAACGTTTCCGCCGAGGTGTTCGTGCCTCTTGAACAGGAGGTCAGCGCGCTCTTCAGCCGCGCCGGCGAGGGCGAGGATATCAATGTGATCTCCAACCTCGCCCTGTTATCGAACGGGGACAACAGCGCGCTCAGCAATTCGGTCTTCGAGGTCAAACGACGACACGTCCTGGAGCGGGACCGGGCCGGCTCCTACATTCCGGTCTGCACCCGCAACGTCTTCCTCAAGTACTACACGGAGGCGGAGGGGCAGCAGATCCACTTCTGGGGCACGCACGATCGAGAGGGCTATCTCGCGGCCATGACGGAGCACATCGCGCCGTACCTGCTGAAGGAGGACGCGCTCTGATGGCGGGCTACCTGACCTCCTATGTCGGGCTGTTCGCCCCGCACGACGCGGACGTCCCGCCGGTAACAAGTATCGAGATCCCCCTCATCCAACGGGACTATGCCCAAGGACGTACCGACGGTCGCGTGCCTGACATCCGGGCGCGCTTTCTCGACGTCCTTCACGACGCGCTCACCAGCGGCACGAAGGTAGGGTTGGACTTCGTCTACGGCGATGTCGAGGGTGGGACGCTGCGCCCACTGGACGGCCAGCAGCGACTGACCACCCTGTTCCTGCTGCACTGGTATCTGGGGCACCGGGCCGAGCAGATCAACGACCGGCAACCTTGGATGAGCTTCTCGTACGCCACCAGGCCCAGCGCACGCCTGTTCTGCCGACGGCTCGCGATGGCGGCCCCGCCGCCCGACGTGACGGATCCCGCCGAATGGATCGTCGATCAGTCCTGGTACCTGTACGTATGGAACCACGACCCGACCATCCAGGCGATGCTCGTCATGATTAACGCGATCCATGAGCGTTTTCGCGACTGCAACGCGCTTGTCGCCTGGGAGCGTCTTGTCTCGGCCGACGACCCGGCCATCTCCTTCCAGCTCCTGCCGATCGATGAGATGGGCTCCGGGGAAGAGCTCTACATCAAGATGAACTCGCGGGGTAAACCGCTCACCGCGTTCGAGAACTTCAAGGCGCGCTTCGAGCGCGAGATCTCGTGGGCCGGCGAGCAGGCCACCGCCTTCGACCACCGGGTCGACGGGCCGTGGTCGGACATCCTCTGGCGCTACCGTGGCAACGACAACATCGTCGATGACGCGTTCATGCGATACCTCGCCTTCATCACCGACGTCTGCGAATGGCGTCTGGGCCGGATACCGAACGCCGACTCCTCCGAGAACCGCGCGCTGCGGCTGTTCGGAGCTGAGGGCGCCGATGCGACCGCGAGCCTGTCCTTCCTCTTCCACGCGTTCGACACCTGGGCCGATGCCGACATCAACGAGGAATTCCGCAGGCTCTTCACATTCACGCACACCGCCGCAGCCGCTGAGGATCAACCCCTGCTTCTCTTCGGCACCGACAGGAACGTGGACCTCTTCGACGCGTGTTGCCGCAACTACGACACCAACTCGAAGGCCCGCTTCAACTATGGTCGAACGCTGTTCCTGCTGGCGATACTGCTCAACCGGGCCAACCCGGCGGACGGGTTCCCTCGTCGCCTCCGGGTTCTGCGCAACCTGATCGAGGCATCGGAGAGCGAGTTCCGCCCGAATCGACTACCCGCGCTCGTCGCGGACGTGCAGCGCATCATTGTCGACGGATCACTTGACGAGATCAAGGGATTCAACCGAGCGCAAGCCGAGGATGAGCAGGTCAAATGGGCCTTCCTGGACCGGCATCCCGCGCTGGCGACGGCACTCTTTCGGCTTGAGGACCACTACCTGCTCCGTGGCTCGCTGCAGGCCTTCGAACTCGACGCGGAAACGTTCGAGCACCGTGCAGCCGCGTTCGAGACGCTCATGGCCTCGTCGGCTCACTGGCGCGACCTCACCGGGTCACTCCTCGCCGCAGGCGATTACGCGAGGCATCGCAACGATCGCGATCTCCAGTTCGGCTCTCCATCGAACGGAGAGCCATGGCGGAACCTGCTCACTGGGACGACCCGCGCGAACCTCGCGAACACCGCCAAGGCCCTCGGCACCGTCCTGGACGCCGTCGCCGCCGGGACTTCGGTGGACGTCTCGCTAAGAGAGATCCGTGAGGCATTCGTGGAAGCCAGAGCGCAGGAGGAGAACTTCGACTGGCGTTACCACCTCGTGCGGTACGCCGCAATGCGCGAGGGCCCGTCAGGCATCTACGCAAGCGTCGGCGGCGCGATGGGCTACCAGATTTGCATGCTCAACAAGACCCAGATGAACGGCCGCCACCGCGACCCATATCTCACCGCTCTGGTACGGGAGGCCCAGGCTTTCGGTGTTTCGGAGCCCGTCTTCATTGGCGGCTACCCCGAGAGCTACCGATGGCTGACTCTGCCCAAGAGCGGCACCGCGCTGCGAAACGCACCGCACGGTTTCATCCTGAGGCCTCCACCGCAGGAGGAGTTCCTCGATGCTTTTCGACGGTTCTGCACGGACTTCGGCGTCGATGAGCGGCTGAACCTGGCGATCCCGCAACGGCTCCGCGGCGGCCGCAAGGTGGACACCGAAGATCGCGTTCGGGCCGGAGCGCGGTTGCTGCGCAGTCTGTTGGCGGCGGGTCTCTAGTACGCGGCGTCGTTGAGATCGTCGGCTCACACTCGAAGCTGCTGGCTGGGCTGTCCGGGAACGAGCGTGCCCGACTGCGGTGGCATCCGTGCGTCGCGGACGCGGATGGCTATCGGCACGGGGTTGAGTGATCGGGGAATCGCGCGCACACAGGGCGGTGAGCCCGGCCACCAACGCAGCGGCGACGTGTGCCCAGTCGGTGGCTTGAGGACCGATGTCCAATGACGACCCTGGGCGTCGACCTCCGACATCATCCGCACGACCGAGTACCGATTGCCGCGGTGCTCAATTTGCCGATGCCCGAAGTTCCGGCGTCACCGATCGGCATAGGGCGGCCGGCGCTCGGATGAGGCGTGACCGTCCCGCATCATCTGTCGCACGGCGGCTACGAACTCCTCGCTCTGGCCGAGCGCCATCCGCCGGAACATCGCGGCACGGCGTACACGCCGCAGCCGCGAAAGCCGGTGGGTACGATCCCATCGCGAGTGGGTGCGGAACCGTTCCCAGGCGGACTGGCGACTGACCCCGAGGGCATCGGCAACCTGTTCCCAGGTCATGCCATGGTGGCGGGCCAACTCGACCTCCAACTCAAGTAACCGCTCGGCCGCAGCCGAAACTTCGGCTGCGGTAGCGATCCAGTCGGCGAAATCGCTGTCTCCCCGTGGGCCCTGTGACGGCTGCCGCTCCATCGCACTCGCAGCGACTCGGTGCTCGTGAGCAAGATCGGTCAACGCTCCACCGAGGCAGGACAGCGCATACGCGTGCGCCTTCAAGGTATTTCTGTACGTTCGCGCCATGCTCTGATGTTGTCAGGTTTTCCCTGACTGGGAAATCTCGAGTTCTCGCTGGTCAGCCGCTCGGACGCGATATGGGGCCGAAACACGTCCACCAACGTTGCCCCATCGCTTGAGATCGGTAAACGTTGGCCGTGTGTCGAGTAAAACAACCTCGCCCCGGCCGACTCAGGCATTTCCAGTCGTCTCTACGCCGCCCACACAGCGGTCCGGGCCTCCCGACCCGTCGCGCGCCATCTGGACCGCCATCATCCTGCTCGCCGCGATACCCGTCGGCTCCGCCACCGGTTTGTTGTCAGTCGCCGGCGGGATGTCGGTGCCCCTAGCGATCATCGCTGGCGGCGGTGCCTTCGGCGGCACTGTCGCGCTATTGCTGGCCCTAGCGCAATTCCTCGGCGGAGATCAAACTCGATGACTTTTCTGGATCCCACATCAGGCAGGGCTTGGCCTGACAGTGAGCCGCTGACACGAGCGGAGCACACGTCGCCGATCGTCCACCCTCCGACCCATCTTGCTGTGAGCCGGAAACCACGTGGTCGGTTTTCAGCGGAGCCGGCAGGAGAGCTCTTTCACCGGCCGGAAGCCTTAAGGCACCTCGGGCCTACGCCGTCCGGCAGTGGCCAAAGGGGCCGCAAGATCGCGGAACGGGTCGGCCGGAGCAAACGGGGTAAAGTTGCCCGACCCTTGCGATACCTGGAGGACACCGCAGGCATGTCCCGAACCGCCCTCGTCTCTCTTCCCGACCCGGCCCTGGCGGCGGATGATGTGCCGCTCAGTGACTCCCTAGTCGCCGAACTCGGCAAACAGGGTTGGCGGGCCGGCGACGACCCGCTGCGGATGCGCTGGTTGAGGCTCGCGGCGTGTCACTCCACATTCTTGTACGAGTTTGGCCGGGCGCCGATCTCAGCCGCTGCGCTGGCGGCACTGGGCAAGGTGGGCGCCACCCATCTGACGCTCGCGGTGGCCGACCTGGTCGTGGGGCGCACCCGTCCGGACAAGGTCAGCAAGCAGAATCAGCTCATTGCACACATGCCCGGACGCGTCGCTCGGCGGGTCGCGGGCAACCTGACCGTCGTCGAGTCAATGAACCTGGGCAAGGGTGAGGAGCCAAACCGGCGGAGTACGTCGCGCTTGGCTGAGGACGTCATGCACCAGGTCCTTGGTGTGGTGGTACTCCTCGGTGGTTACTCCACTGTCAAGCGGCTGGTGGCGGATGTCTACGAGCAGACACTCCAGCAGGTGCTCATGGACGGCGTCAATTGGTGGGCTGAACTGACTCGCTCCGTCCCGATTCAGCAGCTCAGTTGTCAGGACCATGCAACGGGCCCTGACCATCAGCGGACCTTCATTTGGGAGATCGTTGACGACCGGGGACGGCGGGGGCACGGTGAGTCCCCGAAACGATCCGGCGCAAAGGATCTGGCGGCCCTCGACTACCTACGCAACGCTGGCCTCTACCGTGAGGTCGTTACGCGCCTCGGCGGACGCTCGCTCTCGCGGCTCACGGCGGAGCCCCTCAGCTACCCACCGGGGCATGGCGCGGCAGACCGCACAGTCGCCGAACTCGCCGCAGCGCTCCGGATCACTCAAGATCGCCGGGCTTATCTGCAGCAAGCTCTCACCCACAAGTCATGGGCTTACGAGAACCAGTCGCTGGTCCGCCAGGCCAGACAAGACGACCATGAACTACTGGCGAACCACGGGTCGTACACCATCAGGGCGGTGTCGGCGGCGGAGTTCACCCGCGACCTGCTATCCCGGACGCTCAAGCCCGAAGCCGAGGAGGCGGCGATCCATTCGCTGCCAGAGCGCTGTTACGTCGACATGTTCGACAGGCTCGTGCCGGAGTCGGCCGTGCTCCGCGGTCAGGGTGAGGCCGAGTGCAAGCCTCGCATGAAGGCTGATGTCTTAAAGGCGATCGTCTCGGTTGCGTGGCAGTTCGGCGAAGCCGGCCTGCCGGCGACGCTGCGAGGCTGGATACTTCGGGAGACCCTTGCACAGGGGCTCGACGAGTTGAGCCGGCTGGAGCGCCTTTGTGCGACCTTCGGTGGCGAGGCGTCCTCTACCTCTACCTCTACCGGGCCTGCGCACGATTCCCGTTCCACGGCCACCCTTACCGTCCGTATCGGCGAGCTTGAACTCGTGCGGACCGGCCCTCCAACGCGGGGGAAGAAGGAGAGCACCCGACTGGCCGCAGAGCGGTTGTACCAACTCTTCACCCTGGGACCGGAATTCCGGGCCGCCGTCGGGACAGCCGCAGAGCGGGAAGAGAGCATGCTGCTCCTGCGGTGCCTGGCTCGGCGTCTGCCGGTGCTGCGCGGCCGCGATCTCCGGCGTTGTATCGAGGACGGGGTTCTAGGGCTGGGTCTGCTGGCCACCTCGGGTGACGAGCCCGACGACTTCCTCGCGTGGGCGGAGGAGGTTGACTCGCTGACCGGCCCGCTGGACGACGACCTCTTCGACCATCTGGTGACCGCCTACGGCAACGCTGTGAAGGCGCGGCCGCGGCCGAAGCTGGAGCAGGCGTTGAGGGATCTGGCGGCCTGGGTGCGGGCTATCGACCCGGAAGGCAGCGTCGTAGTTCGGAAGGCACCCCACTGGCACCTCCTTTTGGCGGTAGCCGGCGCATTACGGGCCGGCGCCGCCAGAGAACAGAAGGCGGTGGACGAGCTCGCCAACTCCTGGCCGGTCTCAGGCCCCGATTCGACGTCACTCCTCTTCGCCGTCGACGCCGCCGCCATCGGTGAATTGCTCCGGGAAATGCCTGTCCGGTCCGCCAGAACGGTCCGTTTCCGACGGCTTCCCAGCGGGGTCCGGGTTGAATGCACCAGCACGGCCACGGGCACAGCCGATCGCCTTCGCACCCTGATCGACCTGCTCGCGGAGATTGCACCGGGCCTTGGGGTCTTCGCCGGAGCGGGGGGCACGCAGACACTGAGCGCCCCCTACTCCCCCGACCTTGCCGACCGATCCTTTACTGCGGCCGGCCGGCTCGCATTTCACGGCCCCCGGGACCAGGACGGCTTCGAGATCTTGGCGAACGTCCTACACCGGCTCAAGAACGAGTTGATCGGCATGGAGGACGTCGCGCAGAAGGCGGCGCTGGCCCGCGACCGGGTGACGCGCTTACACCGGCTCGCCGATGCCGCCCGGCACCACGAGGCGGCAGTCCGTCTGGCCGACCATCTGGACCACACCAACCGCGGGCTGGCGGATGCCGACAAAGAGGCGGTCCAGTTCGGCCGCTGGATCGATGAGTACTGCGCCGCCAAGGTCCTAGAGATCAAAGAGATGGAGAACATACGCCTGATCGCGCCCGCCGATTCCGGCCATTGTGAGGTCACCCTCTCGCCGTCGCTGCTGCGGGGAGTTCTGGACAACCTCATCAAGAACGCTGTCGAGGCGATGCCGAACGGCGGCCGGATCATCGTCGACTGGTACACCGAGCCAGGCCATCTGTTCCTCGTCGTGCACGACGACGGCCCAGGGCTGTCCGACGATATTCGCGAGAGGTTCTGGCGGGACGAGACTGTGACGAGCACCAAGGTGCATGGCTCGGGCATGGGGTTGTGGCTGGTACGCACGGACCTGCGCCGGCTGGGTGCCACGATCTCCGATGACCCTGGAGCGGACGGCCAGCGCTGGATCATCGACCTGCCTTGCGAGGACGTGACAGATTCCGATGCGCCCGACCGCAAACCGACCCCGGTGTCACTGGTGGGGACGGGTCCCCGACGCAAAGTCCGGGTGTTGCTCGTGGACGACCAAGACAACGTCGCCCGTACGATGGCCGGACACCTCGAGCCGATTACCGCCCAGATCGAGATCGCTCACGACGGCGAGGGCGCGCTGACCAGGCTTGGTACCGGACATTACGACGTCGTGGTCACCGATCTACAGATGCCGCCCGAGCCCTGGGGTGGGCTGTGGCTGCTGAGGCGCATGCGGGAGGAGGGTCACCGGGTGCCGGTGGTAGTGCTCTCCGGCGAGGGAGGTTTTGACCAAGCGAGAGTGGCTTTCAACGCGGGCGACGTCAAGTACGTGACCAAGGCGGACGCCGCCGAGGAACTGGTCACTACTGTCGAGAAGGTTCTGGCTGATCTGAGCCGGCGAAGCCGTCGTGATCTGCAGGATCTACCACTGCCGGTGGCGCTCGGCCTGCAGCGTTACGAGTCGGAGATGGTCGCCAACCTGCGAGTGCGGGCCGGCCATGCTGCCTTGGAAGACGCCCTCCGGTTCATCGGCGCGGTCGGGCTCGGCGAACTCTTGCGCGGCGACCCGGAGGCGCGGGTGCCTCGGCCGGTGCTGGCGCCACACATGATGCTGGGTAAGTGGGTTGATCTGCTGAAGGCGCTCGGCACCCGGCTAACGCAGGACTCGTATGCGGGACAGGTCATCCGCAGTCTCGACCTGGACGCGCTCGCCGTGGTGAAGACAAGCCGTAACGTGGTCAGTCACCGCTCTGAGCGCCCCAACAAAGAGGTGACTCGCATGCTCGACGAGGTCGACCCACTGTTGGAGCAGTTCGCCGCAGCCCTGCGTCACATCCCGGGCCGCACCGTGATGATCGCTGAGACCCTGCGATTCGATTCGAAGCGATATACGGTTTCCGCGTTCCGGATGACCGGCACTGGTCCGGTTCTGCCAAGTGCCGAGTTGGCCAGCAGCATTCCTCTCGCGGAGAACTCGGTCGGCCTACACCGGGCCGGCCTCGACTCCTGGATCCCGATCGGCCCGTGGATGACGGCCCGACCCGGCAAGGGCCGGGGCGAGTGGCAGGTCTCGGTCATCGACGGTGTCACCCAGGGGTCCCGGGGCCGGCCGGCGAAGCTGGCCTACCAACCCTTCGGTGACGGCGAGAAATGGGAGACGGAAGCTGACGAGGACACCGACCAACTGATCCGTCGCTAGACGGCCTGATGGGGATATCGCAATCGAAACCGAGCCCTTGACGGAGCGCGCGATCAGGCCTCGCAGTCACGACCACACCAGACACCATCCGACGAGAGGGGCAACCAGCCGACCTACCAACCATGTGCTTGACAGCTACCCAACGCCGCCCGGACTCGGCCACTTCTTCGAACGGAGATAGACGGATGCCGACTATCGAAGTCATCATGCTCAACCTGTGTCACTGCCCATGGCGGCGACCATAAAGGGCATGTGAGACCGAGGTCAGCTCGACATCACCACACGGCAACACCAATCAGCATGAGATCGTCTGCACCGTCATCCAGCGGCGCCCCGGCTATCGGCTGCAGGCCCGCCCCGACCACACCGTCGGCATCGCGCCGAAGCCATAGCCGCCCCACCGCGGCGTCGCCGTCACGGCGGGCGAGGACGACACGGCCTTCGTAGAGGTCGAGTTGTCCGGAGGTTACGGGCTCGAAGACCTCGCCGGGCGCCTCCGTCACCAGGAATCGGCGAGTCGCGGTAAGAGCGGGCCCGACGTCCGAGAGCGAGACCCGCAGCGCCCCGACGGGCGCCTGGTCGTGCTTGCCGAGGAGGCGGCTGAGCACGTCCGCCGCCACGCCACGACGTAGCTGCTCGTGGTAGCGCTCGTTGCGGAACACCCGCAGGCAGCGGTAGCAGCTGGTCTCTGGGCCGCACTCACAGTCGCGGACCCGCTGTAGCGCCTGGTCGAGTACGTCCCGCAGTCGCTCAGCGATGCGCCGGACGTGGCCAGCTCCTCCGGGCACGGTGTCGTAGAGCATGATCACGCTGCGGCCGGCTTCGGTTCGGTAGACCGTCGCATCGATGTCGTCGCGGGAGATCTCAAGCGCGCGTACCGCACCCTCGACCAGCGCGTACGCGACCGATCGCCAGGCGTTGTCCTCCACTCCGACCACGACCGCACCATCGAAGCTCAGGTCCAGGACGTCCGTCTGATATTTGTGGGCCAGCGACAGGTTCTCCATGCGGCCACGGCACTCTCGGCCGCTGAGTGGACTCTGGTGGTCGACCCGACCGTCGATGGCCCGGCCGGCGAAGCCACAGGTCGCGCAGACCAGGAAGCCGCGTCCCATCGCGCCGTCGCTGATTGCCACCAGCTCGCCCCGTGCACCGGCCCGGACGGTGATCGCGCCTCCGGCGAGGTCCAACTTGTCCGCGTAGAGCTCGGCACCGGGCGACACGACGTGGGTTGCGCCGTGCCAGGCCCGGCGGGGCGCACTGGTGGGTCGCCGGCCGGTACCGCGTGCTGCGACAAATCCGAAGACGGGAATGGCGTACTGACGGGGTACGCCGACGAGGGCGGCGCCGCAGGCCGGGCACTCCTGGTCGAGGCGGTCGATCGAGTCGCGGTAGTGGCCGCATCCGTCGCACACCGCGTAGTAGCGTCGCTCAAGGTCGCGTCCGGGCAGTCGGTACAGGCCGGCCGACTGCCAAACCAGTCCCCCGGCGACGACCTCCGCACCGGGTGCGTACTCGTAGATGGCCGACGATAGGTCTCGGGAAAGCTCCAGTTGCTTGGCGACGGGGGCGTCCGCGAACGCCAGTCGCAGCTCGACGGTGTCGACGGGAAATCCGTACTTTGGCAGGACGTTTCGGTTGGCGAGCAACCCGAGCAGTTCGCGGCGAGTGATCGTGTTCATCACCCGGCCGTACCGCGCGGCCTTGTCGTCCTGGCGGGCGGTGAAGGCCTCCTGCCGCTTTTGCTCGTACGTGTCGACATCCTGCTGCAGCTCGGCCCGGACCGACTCCAGCAGGTCAACCAGGTGCTCGACCCACTCTTCGGAGTCGACGCCGATGATGTCGAGCACCTCGGCCGGCAGCACCTGCCGCAGCGATTCGCTGACCCGCCCAGGAACCGGGTTAAGGAAGTCGCGGACCAACGTGACCGGGGCGATCCCGTTGTCACCTGGCAGGAAGAACTCCCCTGCCGTACGCCAGATGGTGCCGCGGAGCCGAAACTGCTCCCGAAAGAATGCAGCGAGCGCGACGGAGTAGGCGTGCCGCCGATCGATGCGCACGTTGGTCAGGGGCACGTACGGCGCCCGGACCTCCCCGGCGATCATCCGGTCGGGCTCGGCGAAACGGGACAGGTCATGCGAGCGGCGCTGGGCATAGGTGAGCACGAGCGCGGCTGAATCGGTTCGGCGGCCGGCCCGACCCGCTCGCTGGACGTAGTTCGCGGTGGTCGGAGGCATGTTGCGCAGCATGACGGCTTGTAGCTCGCCGACGTCGACGCCGAGTTCGAATGTGGTGGAGCAGGAGAGGGCGTTGACTTCGCCGCGGACGAACTGCTGCTGGATTTCAGCGGCTCGCTCGCTGGTCCACTGGGCGGTGTGTTCGAGAACGCGCAGCGGCACTGGGTTCATGTCCCGGTAGACGTTGCGGTAGTGGTCCGGGTCGGTGTCCGCAGCAGGGGGCGTCCATGGTTCGAGGTCACCGGTGCAGGCCATGGTGGGGCATGTGGCGCGCACGTTGAAGGGGGTGAGCTTTCGGCACCTGCTGCACTGCCACATGGTCAGGCCGCCGGCCGTCGGCGTGCAGGTGATCAGGGCGGAGTCGAGCTGGTGGACCTGGCCGATGCCAGCTTCGGTGCCGGCGATCAGCCACTCGGCCTGTGGCCCCTTGGTCAGCAGGCGCCACACGCCCTCCAGCAGCTGGATCGGGTCCGCCTGCCGGTCGAGCCGAGCAAGCACGCGGGTCACGAAGTCGGCCCGCCGGTTGGTCCCCTTGGTCGGCAGCCAGCTGAGGACCTTGCGGCGCGCGTCGGAGCCGGTGCCGCGTACGTAGATCGGGCCGAGCCGCGGCTGGAACGCCTCGTCGCGGGGGTCCACTCCGTCGAGGGCACCGACGGCGCCCTGGAGCCGAATCGATCGGATCAACTCGGAGAGCAACGCCCAGGCCTCTGCGTCGCTGAGGCCGAGGGCGAGTAGCGGCTGGGGTGTTTGCCAGGCGGGGTCGCGGGACATGTCCCAGGCGATCAGTCCCCTGCCCTCCAGGGAGTTGCGTTCGTCGACGCCGACGGCCTCGATTTGTGCCCAGAGGGCGACCTGCCTCTCCCGGGCCTGTCGGCTCTGCCGCCGTTCGAAGATGCCGTACCGGTCGGCTACTCGGGAGGTGTGGTAGACGACGTCAGTGAGGCGAACCTCGTCGTCGGCGGCCGCAGCGGCGACGGCACCCTCGTGGAGCAGCCGCCGGCGCTGCACCCGCTCGTAGGAGTCTTCGAGGTACGGCGCGAAGTACGCCGCCGACTGCCGGCTGTCGCTGAACAGCAACAGCTTGCGCCCGCCGCCTCGTAGGCCCCGCTGAATGGGATCGGAGGCCACTGGCAGCTTCTGATAGAGGGCGGTAGCCAGGACCGAGGCGGAGGCTTCGTTGCCACTGGCGAAGAGTCGGATCAGGCCCGCTCCGCGTCCTCCGCACGAGAGGCATGCCGTGAGCTCGTCGCTGCGCTGTCGTAGGAAACGTACGGCGCGCATGGCGCCGTCCGGACAGCGCGGGCAATTTGCCGCCTTACCGATCTGGAACACCCCGCACCGGGTGCACAGAGCGCCCAGCTCGCCGGCCACCTGGGCAGCACCGCTGAACATCTCCTCGTCCTCGTCGGTCGCCACGTCGTCCACCAGCGCCATCCACACCTGCTGCTCGTCGCGGGAGCGGCGGGACCGGAACACGGTGAAGGTGCCGACCCGCTCCAGCGTGCCCATCAGGTAGACGGTGCCGCAGCGGCGGCAGGTGCCGAACTCGAAGGCGGCGTCGCCGCACCGTCCGCAGCGCTCGTGCCGGGTCAGACTGACGTGCGGCCCGTTGGCTCCGAGGCAGGCGAAAGCCCCTTCCGTCGCGCGGGCGAAGAGGTGGTAGCGGGCGGAGAGCACCGGGGTGCCGGCCTCATCGTGGATGCTGTTGGCGAGAGCGACCATCGACGCGGTCTCGGACGCGCCGCTACCGGGGAACAGGGCCTGGGCGACCTCGTGCAGCGGTATCGGCCCGTGGGCGAGCAGCGCCTTGAGCCGGCGAACGCGCTGCTCGTACGCCAGCGCCTCGGCGGGGTCGTCCCCGGCGTACCCGTGCTCGCGGGCGAGGGCCACGACGGCGCCGGCGGGGTCCGGCGTGTTGAGCAGCTTTTCGTACGCCGTGGCGGGCAGGGGTCCCCACTCGGGCCCGGGTGGCAGCTGGACCCGGTCGGCGGTGATGACGTCCTGCCTCGCCTCATCGGCGGGGTCGTACTCGAAGGGGACGGGGAAGAGGGAGGCAGCGAAGTCGACCACGGCGGACATGTCGCTGCCGACGGTCGCGCTCGTCGCGATGCACTGCACCGGTCGGCCCGAATCCACTCGGTCGGCGAGTCGGCGCAGCAGCATCGCGAGCTCGGCCCCGCGAGCCCCGTCGTAGACGTGCGCCTCGTCGACGACGATGAACTGCCAGTGCCCGGCGTGTTCCCCCTCGAAGAGGTCCATGTCCAAGGGCCGCAGCAGCAGGTATTCGAGCATGGCGTAGTTGGTCAGCAGGAGGTGCGGCGGTCGCTGCTGCATCTCCTCCCGGCTGAGCAGTTCGTTGGGCAGCGGCTGCTCGCCAGGGTTCTGCTGCTCGAAGACCTCCACGGCCTCCCGGCGACTGCGGCGGGTCTCACCTGTGTAGCGGCCAAAGGTGATGTCCGGTGCCTCGGCCAGCAGGCCCCGCAGCCGCTTCATCTGATCGTTGGCCAGTGCGTTCATCGGGTACAGCAGCAGCGCCCGCACGCCGGGCCCGAGGGTGCCCGCCGCGCGTTCGGCCATCAGCCGGTTCAGGATGGGGATGAGGAAGCTCTCGGTCTTGCCGGATCCGGTGCCGGTGGCGACGACGATGTTGCGCCCTGCGGTGGCCTTCCGGATCGCCCGCTCCTGGTGTTGGTAGAGCGGACGGTCCATGGCCAGCCCGGCGCCCAGGCTGGCGATGCCGGGATCGAGCACGCCCGCGTCGATGAGCTGCCGGGGTGTGGCGCTGGTGACGTAGGGCGGGGTCGCCTCGAGCAGGGGTCCCTTGGTGATCTCCTGGTTGATCGCGTCGCCGATCGCGGCTTCGAGCGCGCTCGCGAGCCGGGGATCCTTCGGCTCCACGAGGGAACGAAGGTAGCGCCGGTAGGTGGAGACGATCGCGTCGCTGGTGGCGAGGGGGTCGAGGATCATTCGGCTGCTCCGGCTCCGGTCAGGAGGAACTCCGCGAGGAGAAGGTCGATGGCGACGAGACGCGGCGCGCTGCGGGCGAGCGTCGCGTGCAGGGGAAGGATTCGTGGCAGTAGCTCGGCCGGGGCCGCGTGCCCTCGGGCGGCCAACCGCGCCACAAAGGCGAACGCCAGCGACAGCGCGGGGAGAGCGAGCCACCCTCGAGTCGGGTTGCGGGCCTGCAGCGCCGACACGGCCCGCGGCCCACCGCACTCGGCCAAGGGCTTCTGCAGAGCGCGCAGCAGACCCTCCGCGTTACTGGAGAGCCGTCCCAGGCCGGGCCGCACCCGTACCTCGAACAGGTGGCGGGCCGCAACCATCCGTTCGTCGGCGTCGAGCAGGCCGCCGGGAACGACGCGCATCGCCCGCCACACCCGGTCGCGTTCCGCAGCCGGCAGCAACGCGAACACCTCGGCCGACTGGTCGAACCTGCCGACCGTCTCGTACGGATCGGGACCGCCGGCGAGCAGGTGCGTTGCCACCTCACCGCACACGGCGGCGATCTGTTCGCCCAGGTCGGCGTGCGAGGCGATGTCAGGCAGCCGGTGGGCTGAGGCGAGCATTGCGGCCAGCGGGCTCGCCGTCCAGAGCCGCGCCTCGTCGGTCGCACTGACGTACCTGTCGGGAGGCAGGGCGATCAGACCGGAGTGCACCAAGGGTGCGACCACCTGGTCAGCCGAGGCGCGGTGCTTGGTGAGCGCGGCCAGCGCGGCGGCGGGATGCGGGCGCAGGAGCGCTGCGGCGCCCCGGATGTTGGCCGTGACACCTCGCGTACGGAGGTCGTCCGCGCGCGGGTAAATGTCGAACAGCAGCGGCGCGATGTCCGGTAGGTCGGGCAGGGCAGCTGCTCCGGCCAGGTACGCCGAGACCGCCTCACCCGCCGGGTCCTGGCCGGTCGGTTGCCACGTCAGCTCGGCGAGGTCGAAGGCGTTGTCGCGGCCGGGCCACTCCGGCCAATCCGACGGCAACCACGGATCCTCGATGCGCAACAGCGCCACGAGGGGCCCCGCCGTGGTGACCCGCGTGGGGAGCGGGTCGCTGACCAGGTCCGCGCTGAGGCGCGCGAGGTATGGCGGTTCCCACGGCGCGTACACCTGGTACAGCGCGGCCGTCAGCCCTTCGGCCCGCACGCCGTCGACCAGCACCAGCCGGTCGTCATCGAGGTGCACCGCGCTGGCGAGGCGTCGGGGTACGCAGCGCGCTGCCGGGAAGTCCTGCCCGTCAAAGCGGACGTCGAGCTGGGCGAGCCCGTGGGCGCCGACCGTGTCGGCGATGGCCGCGAGCCCAAACCGGGCCATCGGCTGCCCGTAGGTTTCTCCGGACGGAACGGTTTGCAGCTCGCGACCCCCGGAGCGGACGATCAGCCGTGCGTCCACCGCCCGTGGCAGCCGCACCAGCAGTTCACCCTCGCCGATCGTTTCGGTGTCCAGACGCAGTGGCTGCAGGGACCACTCGCCGCGGCTGCCGCCGCCCAGCCGTTGGAGCGCCATGTGGGCGGGCGTGACCCGTACCGTGGTCGCGCCGCCCGGGCTGTGGAGCTGCAGTTCGACAGCGGTGTCGGCGGGGCCCAGGTGGGTCATTGGGGGCGTGACCGACAGGTCGGGCAGGGTGGGGTGGGCTCCTACGGTGGCCGGTTCCAGCCCGTCCGCCGTGATCTCTCGCCAGGCGGGGTGGGAGATGACGGACAACCCTTCGGCGAACTCCAGCGTGCGGGCCAGGCCGCGGCCGAGCGGACCTCGAACGGTGATCTCGTAGGCGCCGACCAAGGGGCGGGCAAGGTCCCGCCACGGGTCAACCGTTGTGTCGTGGTTGGAGGAGAGGCTCTCAGTGTGCAGGAGCTGACCGGAGTCGGGTCGGCGGATCCGGATCGACCAGTCGGTGCTCACGCCGGGCTCGGTCGGCAGGGTCAGTCGTGGGGCCGTCGCGAGCACCGGTGCGCCGGAGAGGCTGCTCACTCCGGGCAGTGGCTGGGCGAGTTGCAGTTGGGCGCGGCGGGCACCCTTGACACGGCGCGGTGTTCCGCCACCAAGCCGAAGCTGCGACACCTGGCGAAGGTCGGCGCGGCGCAGCGTCCAGCCGAGCCAGCCGTACGGGGCCGGCACGTCGTACGTGTCGACCAGGTCGCCGTCCACCTGCAGTTCGAGCGGCCCGCCGCCGTCGCTCTCGTGCGGGTACAGCAGCCAAACCGGCTCGGGCGGAAGGCCGCTGGTTGCCGGCACCCGTCGGCCGTCCTCGGTGAAGACCAACAGAGGATCCCGCGGGTCGACAACATCCAGCTCGTACTCCTGGTCGTAGCCGCCCAACTCCACCGTCACCTGGCGGGCAGGGCGGGCGATGGCTACGACCGATGCGGGTGCCGTCTCGCTGGTGCCAGGCCAGCGTGATTGGCTGACGACCGACTGGGCCTCGCCGTCGAAGCGCAACTGCCACATGACGCGACCGTCCGGTGCGTCGTGCACCGGTGGCAACCACACCATCAGGCCTCGGCCGAACGGCTCCAACTCCAGGTGAGGGCGCTGCGGCGCCGCCTGGGCGGCCGACCCGCCGCGCTCTGAACTGCCTGTCCAGTCGAGCTGCTTCGTCTCCGCGAGCGCCTGAGCTTTCTCGATCAGGTGTGGGGAGAGTCCGAGTCCGTCGGCGGTAAACCCCGGCTGCCGTAGCCGCTCCAACAGGTCAAGGCAGCGGTCGACAAAGTCCGCGGCGTAGTCCTCGCCGCGCTGGATGAACCGCTGCACCGGCTTGTCCGTCCCCTTCAGGCGCGACTCGCGGCCGGGCGCGAGCGCCCAGGCGAGGAAGTTCTCGCCGGTGAGTCCGGGCTCGCGGGCCTGGCGCTGCAGCAGGAGATTCAACAGGTCGCCGAGGCAGTACGCGGGAACACCGGCATGCATGAGGATCTCACCGACGTAGACCTGCGGCAGACCAGGGAACCGGGCCAGCCGGAAGTGGTCGAGGTTGAGGCGGAAGGCCCTCCCCCAGAACGTTTGGTCAACCTGGCCCGGCGCCTCGTTGTGAACGGCGCTCCAGTAGTCGCCGTGCTCGTACCCCACGGCACCGATCCCGGCCAGGCCGACGACCAAACACGCGGGGTAATGACGGGTGAGCAGCCGCTGCCGGTCGAGGGGAGAACTGAGCCAAAAGACTCGTCCCAGGGCGCGGACGACCTCTTTGGCGTGGTCCTCCGGTGTGTCAATCTCGGCGACCAGCGACACCGCGCGCAGGGCTGGCGCCCACTCGGCTTCCCGGAGCCGAAGTACCTCGGATGCGTGTGACACGGTCTCCCTCTTGTGGATTGGGGTGGTCAGCGCGGTAGGGCGACTATGCAAGCAAGCCAAGGCTTGATCAAGACCAAAGCATCGCCTCGGCGTCCGCCGTGCCCGATCGGTCACTGAGGTGAAACCAGTCGGCTGCAGCGGTGGACAGGTCGGATAGGACGCCGCCCCACTCAGGGGAGTGCGAAGTGGCGGCGTTGACTTCGTCCGACTGGCGGGCCGGTCACCTGGCGGGCAGGTGGCCGGCCCGGCACTCGGATCACTGGATGGCAGGCGCGTCAGGCCGTGACGCCTTCGGGTCGGCGGGGCCCGCCAGCTCGAGTTGGGGTAGCAGCGCGGTGACGTCCTGGTGCCAACCGCGGAGCTCCGCGACCGTGGGTGCGAGTTCGTAGCTGTGGTGGTGCATCGCGCGCGACAGGCCGTGCCAGGCGGTGCGCGCCGTCGAGGCTGCCTCGGCACCGGCGAAGGTGGGCAGGACGAGCAGTTGGTTGCGCATGGGTCGGTCGACGACGGACGGGGCGACCCGGTCCCAGTAGTGCCGCAGCCCTTGTTCGAGGGCGAGGCGGGTCAGGCAGGCGGATCCGCGTTGCCAGCAGCGGCGCATGCTGGACGGCGGGTGCAGCAGCAGCACGCTGGCAGCGTTCAGATACGTGTGTGGGCTCACGGCTGGCTCAACCTCCCCACCACCGCACGCGCGGCGGACACGAGCCCGGCCAGGTCGCCGGAGCCCTCGCCGTGCGCGCCACGGTTGGCGAAGGCGACCACCCGGCGGGCTGCGGGGTGCAGCCGATCCAGCGGCTGGTTCAACTCTTTGCCGGCCCGCCGGTGATCCGACAGGAGCGTCAGCGCCAGGGTCGGTCGCAGACCGTGCGCCTCGCTGATCGCCGCCTCGGTCTCCGCGATCGGCCGCCCGGCCCGGAAGTCACGGGTACGGATCCGCTCGTGGCAGGTGAATTCGAGGGCGTCGCGGATCAGGTTGCAGACGACCGGGCGGCGCACCTCGTCGGCCATGTCGTTGTCGCGAACGATGGCCGTCGCGTCGTCGAGGTAGCGCCGGGCGGGGTCGCCGTGCGCGTCACCGGTGACGGTGACCTGGGACTGCGCCAGCCTGCTGACGATCCGAATCCGGGCGTCGAGCTGCAGGTGCCGCACCGCGGCCGGAAGGCGGTCGTCGTGGGTGAACACGATGACCTGCCGGTGCTTCGCCACCTGGTCCAGGACCCTGGCCAGCCCGTAGACCTTGGCCGGGTCCATGGACTGCACCGGGTCGTCGATGACGAGAAACCGGAACGGGCTCTCGGGCATCGTGGCGCGGGGCAGGAAGAGCGCCAGGGCGAGCGAGTGCAGTTCCCCCTGGCTCATCACCCCCAGTGCCGCGCCGGGTACGCCGTCGACGTTGACCTTCAGATCCACTCGCCGGCTCGTGCCGGTGCCCGCGAGTTGGATCGCGCCGAGATCGACGTTGCTCTCCTGCCGCAGCGTGTTCCAGATCCCGGTCGCTTCCGCGGCCACCGGTGCGAGCTTGTCGTTACGGATGCTCCCGCTGACCGTCTGCAGCCAGGTGACGGCGGCCTTCAGCGCCGTGAACATCTGGACGGACTGACGGCTGGCCTGCTCGGTGTCGATCCAGGCGCGGATCTGGTCGGCGAGCGGCTGCCAGGCGGCCTGCCGGCGTTCGAGCGCCTGCCGTGCTGCCGCCTTGACCGGCTGCAGGACGGTGGTGAGCGCGTCGAAGGTAGCGAGCGCCGATTCGGCGATCTTGTGCGAGTCGGCCGACCCGATCAGCTCGTCCCAGTGCTGCCATGCGGCCCGGGCGTCGTCGGTGTCCACCCCCTCGGCGGTGAGGTCGACGGCAAGTACGGGCGGGAGCTGGGGCAGCCAGCTCCCAAGCGTGCGACGCGAACCCCGCTCGATGTCGTGGGCTTCGTCGAGGCGCTCGGCCTGCTCGGTGAGTCGTCGCAGCTGCGCCTGAGCCAGCTCGGCCCACGCCTCGTCCAGGGTGCGACCCCCGCACACTGGACAGGGCTGGCCCGGGTGGCTGTGGTGATGGCGCAGGGCATCGCTCAGCAGCTTGGCGAGCGCCCGAGCTTCCTCCACGGGGCTGCCGGCCAGGTCGTCGATCTGTTGCAGCGCCCCGCGGAGTCGCTCCAGCTCGCGTACCAGGGCGTCTCGTTCGGGCAGGTCGAGTACGTCGAGCTGGCGCAGCGGCACGACGGTCGTGTCACTGGTCGGCTCATCAGCGGTGGCCAACGCCGCAAGGGCGTCGAGGTCGGCGGCCTTGCCGGTGAGCGCCTGCTCGGCACGGCGGGCACGCGGGTCGGGGTGGGCGGCGAGCGCGGTCCGCAGCTGCGGCAGCTGGGTGCCGGCCAGCTTGCGCCGGTCGTCCATCTCCTTACGCGCGGTCTTGAGCATGGTCTCGATCTCGACGAGGCGACCGAGGCCGAGGATGCGGTGCAGCGAGTCGTGCATCTCGCTGGGGCGGCCGCTGAGCAGCCCACCGAGTTCGGCGTAGGAGAGGAACGGACGGTACAGCTCCAACGGCTGCGCCCATCCGAGGTCGGCAACCGACTGCCGGGGCTTACCAGCGATCTGCAGGAACGTCTTGCCATCGCTGAGCCCTGCCTCAGGCTCCCAGTCGCATTCAACGGTGGCACCATTGCGGTGGCCTTCGACCCCGAGTCGTACGTGGATGCGAGGGCTTTCGGTGGCGTGCAGGTTGCGCCAGCCCTCCTGCCAGACCGAGCTGCGGCCAGCCCACCGCTTGTTCTCACCGGTCATGGCGAACTCGGCGGCCTCGGCGAAGCTGGACTTACCCGAGCCGTTGCGACCGGTCACGATGGTCAGCCCCGGTCCCGGCACGAGGTTGAGCGTGGCAGTGGGTCCGATGCCGCGGAACCCGGTCACCTCGATGCTGGCGAGGTAGGTCCCGATCGGTTCCGGGCTTGCGGTGTCGGGCGACGGGGGTGCCGGTCGGCGCGGCGCCGCACCGCCGAGTACCGAGGCGAGCTCGTCGCCGCCGAGCAGGGCGGCGATGACGAGGTCCTTGGCGGTCTCGGTCAGGTCGGAGTGGTCGAGGTGGTCGAGGATGAGCTGGTCAACGGTGTCGGCTTGAGGGTCGATGCTCATGTGGTGCCTCCTCTCATGGGAGGGGGGCGAGTGGCCGCGCCGGAAGGCGGGGCAATTCGCTGCGTCGGCATGAGGAATCTGACCGGCCAGAAGGGCTGGGCCGGACATGAGGGTGGTGCGCCCGGGCGTCGACACCCGGACAGGAAGCATCGGCGGCAGCCGAGGCAAACCTCGGCCCGCTCACTGAAAACGACACTAGCACACTCGGCACTGAAAGCGGTGTCAAACCGTTTACACGCCCCAGGGGTCGTGTAGAGTGATCCGCGAGCAGGACGATGCATGAAGTGACAGGACACCGATGCCCAGACATGCCCAGGTGACCGCCGCCGAGATCTCCCGGCTGGCCGGGGTCACGCGCGCCACCGTCAGCAACTGGCGTCGGCGTCATCCAGACTTCCCGGCCCCGACCGGCGGCACGGACACCAGCCCGGCCTACGACCTGGACGCGGTCCAGGGCTGGCTTGCCGCGCGGGGTCAACTCCCAGCCACCTCGCCCGCCGACGACCTACGCACCGCTATCCGGTCCACCCAGTCGGGTGCCGGCACGCCGACCAGACTGCTACCGCTGGTCCTGGCCGCGGGCCAGATGTCCGACAGCGACCTGAAGCAACTCGTCGACCTCCCGGACGGCCAACTGCCCGAGCGAGCGTTACAGGCGGTCCAGCCACACGTCGCCGATATCCCCGGGATTGCCGACCTGACCTACGACGCGGAGGACGTGGCGCTGCTGCGGGCGCTGCTGCGGTGCGTCGCGGACGAGGGAGCATTGCGGGCCGCGGACGTGCTCGCGGAAGGCGACCTGGACGCCACCAACGCTGGCGGCATGTACGACACCCCCGCTCCGGTGGCCGCGTTGATGGCCGACCTGCTCGCGGAGCCGGGCGAGCCGTACCCGGAGGCTGTCTTCGACCCCGCCTGCGGTGCCGGCGGCCTTCTTCTCGCGGCCGCAGCCTGCGGGGCAGGGAAGCTGTACGGCCAGGACATCGTCCCCGCGCAGGCCGCGCAGGCCGCCGTACGCCTCGCCCTTCAACCTGCGGAGAGCAGCGCTCAGGTGAGCGTGCGTGCCGGCGACAGCATCCGTGCCGACGCCTTCCCTGCCCTGACCGCCGAGGCCGTGCTCTGCGCCCCGCCCTACGGTGACCGCGAGTGGGGTCACGAGGAGTTGGCGTATGACGCACGGTGGGAGTTCGGCCTACCGGCGAAGAGCGAGTCCGAGCTCGCCTGGCTCCAGCACTGCTTCGCACACCTGGCAGAGGGTGGACGCGCCGTTCTCCTCATGCCGCCAGCCACCGCCGAGCGAGGATCGGGCCGCCGGATCAGAGCCGAGATCCTTCGCACCGGCGTGCTTCGGGCCCTCATCGCCCTACCACCAGGGGTCGCGCAACCCCTACACATCGGCCTGCACCTGTGGGTGATCGAACGCCCACACCCGCAGGCGACGTTGCCGCTGAACATCCTCATGGTGGACACCAACACCGACGTCTCCCGGCCTGACCAGACATCAAGCAAGCGCCAATCGGTGGACTGGCCCGCGCTGCGCGACGACGTGCTCAAAGCCTGGAACGACTACGACCGGCATCCAGACAACTTCGATCCCGTTCCGGGCGTCGCTCAAGCCGTGCCCATCATCGACCTGCTCGACGCGACGGTCGACCTCACGCCCGCCCGCCACGTCCGGGCCACTCCGGTGCCGACGATGCCCGACGAGTTCGCCGCGATCGGCCACGAGCTACGTGCCAGGCTACGGCGGGCAGCCACGGGGTTGATCACTTTGAGCGGCGGGGAGGCATGGCCGCCCGTCGGCGCCGCTCCTCTGTCGTGGCGCACTGCCAGCATCGCCGACCTCCTGCGCGGCGACGCGCTGGAGCTCCTGCGGATGCCAGCGGCGATCCGCAGTTCAACCTCCGTCGCAACAGACCCGTCCGCGCCGCCCACCCTGACCGCCCGAGACGTGATGTCGCACCGCCCCGCCTCCGGCCCTGCGGAGGAGGAGCCCTCAGGCACCGAGATCGAGATCCGGGAGGGTGACGTCATCCTTCCGGAACTGCTGCAGAACGGCGCTGGAACCGCCCGGGTCGCCGACGCCCGCGACGCCGGCCTGCGCCTCGGCCGTCACCTGCATCTGCTGCGACCCGATCCCACCCGCCTCGACCCGTGGTTCCTGGCCGGCTTCCTGGCCGCCGAGGAGAATCTGAGCGCCGCGTCGTCCGGCTCCACCGTGATCCGCCTCGACCCGCGCCGCCTGCGGGTGCCGCTGCTGCCCCTCCTCGAGCAGCAGCGATATGGCAGGGCATTCCGCCAATTGAACGCCTTGCGCACCGCGGCCGACATCGCCAGCCGCCTCGCGGACGAGACAGCCCGCACCCTTGCGGCAGGGCTCGCCGGCGGTGCGCTCCAACCACCCGGCGCCGATCAGACGCCATCCTGAAACTGACCCAACTCCCCCAGCCGCCACAGCACCGGCACTTCGGAAGGACCCCGTTGAACAGCAGCAAGCACACCGAACTGGCGAACCACGCCTGGTCGGTCGCCGATCTCCTACGCGGCGACTACAAGCAGTCGGACTACGGCAAGGTGATCCTGCCCTTCACCGTGCTGCGCCGGCTGGAGTGCGTCTTGGAGCCGACGCGGGAGAAGGTACGGGAGACAAACGAGAAGTTCGGCGGCCAGGACGTCGATGTCGCCCGCTTCCTGCGCCGCGCCTCCGGCCACAGCTTCTACAACACCAGCCGCTACACCCTGAAGTCGATCGCGAACGACTCCAGCCAGGCCGCCAAGCACCTCCTCGCGTACATCGGGGCGTTCTCCGAGAACGCGCAGGAGGTGCTGCACCGCTACGAGTTCCCGCAGCAGATCCGACGACTCGACGCCGCGAACCTGCTCTACCAGGTGGTTGGCCGCTTCGCAGACCTAGACCTGCGGCCGGTCGAGCTTGACGAGCACGGCCAAGTAGACATGGACGAGCGCGGACAGCCCAAGGTCGTCGTCTCCAACCACCAGATGGGGTACGTCTTCGAGGAACTGATCCGCCGCTTCGCGGAACAATCCAACGAGACCGCCGGTGAGCACTTCACCCCGCGCGAAGTCATCGAGCTGATGGTGAACCTGCTGGTCGCCCCCGACGACGACGCGCTCAGCATCCCCGGCGTGGTACGGACCGTGATGGACCCAGCCTGCGGCACCGGCGGCATGTTGAGCGCGGCCGAGGAGCACATCACCAAGCTGAACCCATCGGCGACGGTTGAGGTCTTCGGGCAGGAGTTGAACCCCGAGTCCTGGGCGATCTGCCGCTCCGACATGATGATCAAGGGCCAGGACCCGGAGAACATCAAGTTCGGCAACTCGTTCAGCGACGACGGCCACCGCGGCGGGCACTTCGACTACCTGCTCGCCAACCCGCCGTTCGGGGTGGAGTGGAAGAAGGTCAAGGACGAGATCGAGGCCGAGTACGAGAAGCTCGGCGAGAGCGGCCGGTTCGGCGCTGGCCTGCCCCGGATCAACGACGGCTCGCTGCTCTTCCTCCAGCACATGATCTCGAAGATGAAGCCGGTCACCGCCGACGGCAAGGGCGGCAGCCGGATCGCCATCGTCTTCAACGGCTCGCCGCTGTTCACCGGGGCGGCCGAGTCCGGCGAGTCGCGGATCCGCCAGTGGATCATCAAGAACGACTGGCTGGAGGGAATCGTCGCCCTGCCCGACCAGCTCTTCTACAACACCGGCATCTCCACGTACTTCTGGATCCTGACCAACCGCAAGTCGCCCGACCACGCAGGGAAAGTGGTGCTGCTCGACGCTCGCGACCAGTTCGCCAAGATGCGCAAGTCACTCGGCGACAAGCGCAAGTACCTGACCAGCGAGCAGATCGGCGAGATCACCCGCCTCTACACCGAGGCACTGCACGTCGCCGACGACCCCGAGCACCCGCTGCACCAGAAGGTCAAGGTCTTCGCCAACGAGGACTTCGGCTACCGACGGATCACCGTCGAACGGCCGCTCAAGCTCCGCTTCGAGGTTACCGAGGAAACCCTGACTCAGCTGCGCGAGTCGAAGCCGATCCAGAAGGCCCTTGACGTGGACGCCTTCGAAGCCGCGCTCAAGCCACTGGTCGGCCGCTCGTGGAACACCAAACGGGCGGCCTGGGACGCGGTCCGCTCGGCGATGGCCGAGGGCGGCGTGCTTTGGCCGACCGGTGCTCCCTTCCAGAAAGGGCTACGTGAACTGATCGGTGCGCGCGACCCGGAGGGCGAGGTGCAGCTCGTCAAGGGCGAGCCCGAGCCCGACCCGGACCTACGCGACTACGAGAACGTCCCGTTACACGAGGACGTCGAAGAGTATGTGCGCCGCGAAGTCCTCCCCCATGTTCCCGACGCCTGGATCGACCACACCAAGACCAAGATCGGGTACGAGATCCCGTTCACTCGACACTTCTACGTCTACAAACCCCCGAGGCCCCTCGCCGAAATCGACGCCGAACTCAAGGTCCTCGAAGACGAGATTCGAATGCTCCTGGGCGAGGTCACGAAGTGACCGCCGGAGCTTTGCAAGCAGTTTCAGCCCCAGGAAATTGGTCATGGAAGTCGCTATGGTCGGTGGCGCCCCGAGTTAAAGAAGTTGGGCAACCCGAAGGCCGCCCACTCTCAGTATTCTTGCAGGCAGGAGTTGTTCCGCGAGACAGCCGAAGCGACAACCACAATCAGCTTGGGGAAGATCTTTCACGATATTTGGTTGTTCGAGCCGGGGATATTGTCTTCAACAAGTTGCGAACATGGCAGGGCGGTCTCGGCGTTTCCAATTACTCGGGAATTGTCAGTCCTGCATACTTCGTATGCCGCCCAACTGCTGCGGTCGAGCCACGCTTCCTGCACTATCTTCTGCGTTCTACTCCATACCTGGCGGAATTGACACGCATTTCGAAGTGGATGCCGCCATCTCAGTTCGATACACCATGGGAGACGCTGCGCCTGCTCCCGATACTTATGCCTCCGAAGTCGGAGCAGCGGCAGATCGCCGACTTCCTCGACGCCGAAACCGCCCGGATTGATCAGCTGGCTGCGAAACGCTTGCGCCAGCGCGCTGCTCTCGATGAGCGCCTCTACGCAGATATATCCGAGACGTTAATGCCCGGTATAACGCATCGTCGTGCAGGCACCTGGCCTTGGACGTGGCTGCCAGCGACGGCGAGAGACATGGGCCTGGTACGGCTTGGCTACGTGTGCGGGCTACAGGGCGGCATCACTGTGGACGGTGGACGCGACATGAGTGGCGATGTCGTCACTCACCCTTACCTACGAGTCGCCAACGTCCAGGCCGGCCATGTTGATCTGTCGTCGGTGGCTGAGATTACCGTGCCGAGGTCCATGGCAGCTCGGAGCACCCTGCTGCCCGGCGATGTCCTCATGACGGAAGGCGGAGACCTCGACAAGCTGGGACGCGGCACGGTGTGGCATGGACAGCTTCCCAATTGCCTGCATCAAAACCATGTATTCGCGCTTCGGCCCGATCCCAACCAGCTAGATCCCGACTACCTCGCGTTCATGACACAAACCGTGCACGGCCGCTGCTATTTCGAAAGCACGGGGTCGAAGACGACAAATCTCGCCTCCACCAGCAGCAGCAAGATTCTGAGCTTCCCGATTCCGCTACCGGCCGTATCTCGCCAGCGCGAACTAGCTCGCGAGCTGCGCCAACGGCTGGCCACCGTGGCACGAGCACAAAAGGAGGTTGACCGGCAACTGGAGGTTCTTGCCGAGCGGCGGCAGGCCTTGATTTCGGCGATAGCGACCGGACAGATTGATGTGTCAACGGCTAGCACGCGGGGCGATGCATAGCTTCATCTTCGTGGGACTCTTAAACGGGACCGGGTGAAGGGATCAAGAGGTTGAACGACCAAGAGACCGCGAGGCAAAAGGCATCAGACCCGTCACGGGACGCAGCCACGCTACGTCTACAAATCCGGCACGTACGGGATGCGCTCCAGCGCGAGTTCGACAGCTTGATCGACGTCGATGATCTCGCCAGGATGCCGCAAACCGCCCGTGAACAGGCATTCCTGTCACGAGCGCTAGCTGCGTTGGTGGTACGGGACCTGACCGGCTGCGACAGCAAGACGGCAGCGGCCGCCGTCATCGACGGCAGAGACGACATCGGGATCGATGCCGTGGCTACGGACGAGAGTGCATCGCACATATGGCTGATCCAGTCCAAGTGGAGCGATTCGGGAAGGGCCGGATTTGGTGTTGCGGAAGCGCTGAAGTTCATTGACGGGCTGCGCCATATCGACACTCGGCAGTTCGACCGATTCAACATCAAGTTCCGAAATCTCGCGGATCAGGTCGCTGCCGTTCTGACGAATCCACACTCGCAGATCACCCTGGTGCCCGCTCTAATAAGAACCGACGGCCTGTCGGACGATGTCGTGCGTCGGCTCACCGACGCGCAAGACGAGTTCAACCAACTGGGCACCATGCTGTACCACCGCATCTACCTCGCCCGTGATATATGGGAGGTGGTACGTAACGACTTCCGGGAACCCCCAATTGGACTCACTGCCAAGATGCAAGACTGGATTCGGATAACGGAGCCGTACGAGGCTTTCCAGGGGACCATTTCCGTGGCCGAGGTTGCGGATTGGTACAGCGCTCATGGCGATCGCTTGTTCGATCGCAACATCCGTAAGCCACTAGGTCTCACTCAGGTAAATCAAGGACTCATCGACACTCTGACCGTTGAGCCACACAACTTCTGGTACTTCAACAACGGGATCACCGTCCTCTGCGAAGAGGTGGATCCCGTGTACTTCAGCCGTTCCGCACGGACACCCGTAGAGCTTCGCCTTACCGGCGCCAGCGTGGTCAACGGCGCCCAGACTGTTCACGCGATCCACCGAGCATCTGACAGCAGCATCGAATTCGCCGACGGCTACGTGAGCGTCCGGGTGATCTCCCTGAAGAATTGCCAACCGGGGTTCGCGGACGCTGTCACGACCGCCACGAACACCCAGAACAGAGTCGAGCGACGTGACTTCGTCGCCTTGGATCCGGTGCAGACGACGATAAAGGAGGACTTCACGCTATCGCTGCAAAAGACATACGTCGTCAAGCGCGGGGAACTGGAGCCACCACCGGACAGTGGCTGCTCGGTGGTCAGCGCGGCCATCGCACTTGCCTGCGCCCACAGAAACCCCGAGCTTGCAATCCGCGCCAAGCGCGGCACCGATCTGCTGTGGGAGGATGGCCCGCAGGGCGCGTACCAACTCCTGTTCAACTCTCAAGATCCGCCGTCGGCATACCAGGTGTGGCGCTCAGTCCTCGTGCTGCGTGCGATTGATGACGCGCTCAGCCGGACGGCGAAGGATCGCCAAGCACGGGCGGAAGCGATTGCGGAGCGCGGCAATCGGCTGATCGCGCATTTCGTCTTCCAGCACCTTGACGTCGATGGCATCGACGACCCCGACGCCGACTGGGATGCCGTGCTGGGACAGATACCAGAGGCGGTCGAGCGTGCCACAGCGTGGCTGATCCACCATCTGGACTCCGAGTACGGGCAGGCTTCCATCGTGGCGAGCACCTTGGCCAACACCGTTCGCTGCCGAACCCTGGCGAGGCTCGTGCTGGCGGACCTGCAAGGCGGTAACCCAGTGCCGACCCTCCTGGACGACTACCGTCCCACACGACGGGCTCCGAAGCAGCGTAGGCCGAATGCCGTCCCCACGCTCATCGACGCTGGGCGATTGGCTGACGGAACACCGCTGCAATACCACACCCGAACTCGACCCGAGCGAGAGGCAATGGCCGAATGGTTGGCCGAGGACCCCCGCCGGAGCGCCGCAACATGGGTCAACCAGCGAGTACGACCGGTCCTCTGGGCCGTTGATGGGAAATACTACTCGCCGACCGCGCTCGTGCAGCGGATGTGGCAGTTGGCTGGTTGGAGCACTGCACCGGTCTCGGTCCAGGGACCTTCTCGTTGGTTCGTCGAAGGTGAAGGTTCGCTGTGGAAGCTTGCGCAGGAGACCCTGGCAGCATCCGAGGACGACATTGACGAGAACGAGGACGGGAACGGGAACGGGAACGGGAACGGGGGAGAACGTGAGTTCTAGCTCTTGCTTTCTCACCACAGCAGGTGTCGAAACCACAGCACCGGCCGTCAACCGGATTCGGGAGGCCTGATCCTGATGGCAATTCACCACGAGTCTGCGTTCGGTGATGGGATCGTCGCCGCTCTCCTCGCCAACGGTTGGACGGAGGGCGACAAGGCTGACTACCGCCCCGAGCTCGGCCTCGACACCGGCCAGCTCTTCACCTTCATCGGAGCGACCCAGGCCGAGGATTGGGAAGAACTGGTAACTCGTTACGGCGGGGACCCAACCGAAGCCCAGCGAGGGTTCGCCAAGCGGCTCGACCAGGCAATTGCCACCGACGGGCTGCTCGACGTGCTCCGGAAGGGGTTCAAGGACCACGGGGTGCGAATCCGGCTCGCTTACTTCAAGCCGTCCTTCGTGGAGTCTGAGGCGATCCTAGCCGACTACCGCCAGAACCGACTCACCGTGGTCCGGGAGTTGGCGTACGCGACCAAGCAGGCCGACCGGGGCCACCGGCTCGACCTGACCCTCTTCCTCAACGGCATCCCGGTCGCCACTGCCGAGCTGAAGAACCCGATCACCGGCTCCGGGGTGGAGCACGCCAAGGAGCAGTACCGGACCGACCGCGACCCCACCGAGCTGATCTTCTCCCGCCGGGTGGTCGCGAACTTCGCCGTCGATCCCGACCTGGTCTTCGTTACCACCCAACTGCGGGGGGCGCAGACCCGATTCCTGCCCTTCAACACCGGCAGCGAGGGTCCGGGGCGTCCCGGCGGCAAGGGCAACCCGCCGGCCACCGAGTACGGGAAGTACGCCACGTCCTACCTGTGGGATGAGATCTGGCAGCGGGACAACTGGCTCGACCTGCTGGAACGCTTCGTCCACCTGCATCAGGAGAAGGTTGCGGGTGGACGTACCCGAAAGACCTTGGTCTTCCCGCGCTATCACCAGTGGCATGCGGTAAAGCAGCTGACCGCGCACGCAGCCCGGCACGGTGCCGGGCACAACTACCTGCTGATGGCGTCGGCCGGCTCCGGCAAGTCGAACGCCATCGCCTGGCTCGCCCACCGGCTTTCGTCGCTGCACACCTTGAGCGACCAGGACGCGCTCGACCCGGACGCGCTTGCGGCCGGCGTCAAGCCGGGCAGCGCGGTCTTCGACAAGGTCATCATCATCACCGACCGGCGGAACCTGGACTCTCAGCTCCGGGACACGGTCGGCAGCTTCGAGCAGACCGCCGGGCTCGTCGTGAAGATTGACGAGAAGCACGGCGCAAAGTCCGAGCAGCTTGCCAAGGCGCTCTCCCAGGAGACTGGCAAGATCGTCACTGTCACCCTGGCCACGTTCCCGGCCCTGAAGGATTACCTCCAGCGCAATCCGGCCGAGATCCGCGGTAGCCGTTTCGCGATCATCGTCGATGAGGCGCACTCCTCGCAGGCGGGTGAGGCGGCCACCGATGTGCGGCGGGTGCTACGCGACCTCGGCCTGGACGCCGACTCCGACGACGCGGGCGCGACCAGCGCCGTCGGGCCGCGCACCACCGAGGAAAAGCTGGCGGCGAGCGTCCGCAAGCGGCAGCGCAGCTCGAACCTCTCCTACTTTGCCTTCACCGCCACGCCGAAGCACAAGACCTTGGAGCTCTTTGGCACCCTCGGCGAGGACGGCAAGTACCACCCGTTCCACGTCTATTCCATGCGGCAGGCGATCGAGGAGGGCTTCATCCTCGACCCGCTGCGCAACTACGTCACCTACGACACCTACTGGAAGCTGGTCAACGCGAACCCGGACGAGCGGGAAGTCGACTCGTCCAAGGCGAACAAGGAACTCGCCCGGTACGCGCTGACCCACGACTCCACCGTCGCCCAGCACGCGCAGATCATCGTCGAGCACTTCCGGGCACACACCGCCGGACGGCTCGGTGGCCGGGCCAAGGCGATGGTCGTCACCGGATCCCGGCTGAGCGCCGTACAGATGTCCCGGGCCATCAAGCGGTACCTCGCCGACCGCGACTACCCCGACCCGGGCGTCCTGGTGGCTTTCTCAAACTCCCTCATCTACGAGGGCGAGGAGACCAGTGAGGTCAAGGAAAACGGCGGACTGGCGGAGCTTGCATTGCCAAAGGTGTTCGCGTACACCCGGGCCGACGACAAGACCGCCCGCGCCGGCACCGCCGCCGGCCAGCGCGAATACCGCATTCTGGTGGTCGCGGAGAAGTATCAGACCGGCTTCGACCAACCGCTGCTGACCACGATGTACGTCAACAAGAAGCTTCACGGTGTCTCTGCCGTGCAGACGCTGTCCCGGCTCAACCGCACCGCCGACCGCAAGAGCCAGGGCGACCTGGCGGTGCTGGACTTCGTCAACGACGCCGAGGAGATCAAGGAGGCATTCCGGCCGTATTTCGAAGAGGCCGAGACCCTCCCCTCGGACCCCAACCTGCTCTACACCGCGCAGAGCCGGGTGATGTCCGCGCAGCTACTGGTCGAGGCGGAGATGCAGGAGTTCGTCGAGGCGTACCTGGCGGCCGAGGAGCAGGCCGCCGGTAACGGGGCGAAGTGGGAAAAGCTGCACGCCGAGCTCTACCGGCACCTCCAGCCCGCCGTCGACCGCTTCGACGTGCTACTCAATCACGAGGACGAATCGGACTGGGAGGCTGCTGAGACGTTCCGCGGCGACCTCACCGACTACGTCCGCAAGTACGGCTTCCTCGCACAGATCGTCCCCTACGCCGACCCGGAGCTGGAACGGCTCTACCTCTACGGCCGACATCTGCTCAACCGGCTGGGTCGGCGGGGCGACGGGGGCGTTGACGTCGGCGAGGTCGACCTCAGTCACCTGCGGGTGGAGAAGACCGGCGAGCACGACGTCAGCCTCAACCCGGAGGGCGCCGCTGAGATGAAGGGGTTCGGCGACGGCTCCGGCGGGGCGAAGGAACCGGAGAAGTCCCTGCTCTCCGAGCTGGTCGACCGGTTCAACGAGCGGTTCGGCACCAGCTTCACCGACGATGACGTGGTCAAGCCGTTGAACGAGGCGATGGCCGACCCGAAGGTCCGCCAGGCCGCAGTCGCCAACGACGAGGAGAACTTCGGCCACGTCTTCGGGCCGGTCTTCGAGGAGAAGATGATGGACCACTTCGAGACCGCCGCCGACCTCGGTCGCCGCTACTTTGGTCCGGAGACCGACTTCCGTAGCTCGCTCAACCGCAGCGCCCGCAGCGCCGCCTGGCGACTGATCCGCCGGCAGGAGGGGGTCGTCGACGACGAGGCGGCCTGACCCACTGATGCCGTCGCGGCGCCAACGTGACACGCCGCGGCGGCATCCCTGGACGGTGATCGGTTCGACCGCAACACTGACCATCTGGCTGGGACAGTCGCAGGGGTGGGGGCAACGTGCGGGCAGAGCCGATCGGCGGTCGATACGAGCGGGTCGAGGAAATCGGCTCCGGCGGCATGGGGCACGTCTGGCGCGGCTACGACAGCGTCCTCGACCGTGAGGTCGCCATCAAGCTGATCCGCGTCGAGGCCGTGCAAACCCCGCAGCAGGCGGAAGAGTTCGCCAAGCGATTCCGCCGCGAGGCCCGCGTCACCGCACGCATCCAACACCACGGCGTGCCCCAGGTGTACGACGCGGTCCTCGATCGCTCATACGACCGGCTCTACCTGGTGATGGAGTTCGTTCGCGGCACCGCCCTGCGGGCCTTCATCGACCCACAGCATCCGCTGCCGGTTACCTGGGCAGCCGCTATCGCCGCGCAGATCTGCACCGTCCTCTCCCACGCCCACGCCATCCCCGTCGTGCACCGCGACCTCAAACCCGACAACGTCCTGGTCACGGCGGATGGGGCGATCAAGCTCCTCGACTTCGGCATCGCCGCCATCCTGCGCACCGACGTCACCCGCCTCACCGCAACCGGCAGCGCCCTCGGCACTCACCACTACATGCCGCCCGAGCAGATCCAGAACGCACAGGTCACGCCGCAGAGCGACCTGTACGCCCTGGGCTGCGTCCTGCACGAACTCCTCGCCGGGCAGCGGGTCTTCGCCGGCGGCAGCGACTTCAAACTGTGGCACCAGCACGTCACCGAGCCGCCACCACCGCTACGGACGCTCCGACACGACGTACCTGCAGCGATCGAGGAGCTGGTCCTCGATCTGCTGGCCAAGGCCCCCGAGGACCGGCCGGCGGACGCCTACGACGTCTACGAGCGGCTGCTGCCTTTCCTGCCCCTGCCTGGATCGGCACCGCCCGCCTCCGAGCACGCGAGCAGCACGATGCCCGACCCGACGCTGGTGTACCGCCGACCCAACGCGCCCCGGCACCGGCCGGCACCCGACCCCGTGGTCCCGGCGCCTCGCAGCGGCACGTCGGGCGCCGATCCGGCGGCGATCCTGAAGACCGAGGTTCGAGACGCGATCAAGGCTGCCGTTACCCAATCCGACGAGCTGCTGGACGACGAGCGGTTCGCCCAAGCCGCGGATGTGCTCGAGAGCGTCATCGGCCCCGCCAGCGACGCGCTCGGTGCTGAGAGTCCCCGCGTACTGGGCCTGCGATCACGGCGAGCCGCCATCCTCATCATCGGCGGGGACTTCCGGCGCGCGCTGCCGGAGTTCGACGCCCTCGCCGCCGCGTACACCCGTACCGCTGGCCCCACCAGCGAGGACGCGTTGGAATGCCTGCGGCAGGCAGCGCACTGCCGGGCGGAACTCGGCCAGGCCACCACAGCCCTGCGCCAGTTCCGGCAGGTGCTGACGCACGTGCGCGCCGCCTCCGGCGACGTCTCCCCCACGGCTCTCGACCTACGTTTCAACATCGGCATACTGCTGGTCTCCGAAGACAAGGCCGCCGAGGCCGCAGACGAGCTGCAACCGCTGCACGACGACCTCTGCGTTGTCTACGGCCCAGACCATGAACTGACCCGGGAGGTCGCCGACCTGCTTGCCCGGCTCCGACTCGCCGCCGACGGATAGTTCCGCCACCAGCGTGGGCTCAAGTCTCCCCCGCGGAGTTGCTCCCGGCCTCGATGATCTCTATGCTTCCTGGGCGTCAAGAGTGGTCAGCGTCAAGCCTCCCGGCTTGCTGACCCGGCAACCGCGCCACCCGCGCACGGTGCCTCCGGGGGAAGACCAGGCCGACCGCAAGCTGCGGTACGGCAAGAGCGGGTGCCTCATGGCACCGGAGAGCGAGTTCACCGTGCCGTTCGACGAGCTGGACCTGGCCGCCTTCGCGGTCTGCCTGACCTGCGGGCACCTCCGCGACGGTGCCCCGCGCGAACAGCGGTGCCGCTGCCAGCCCCGTACGCCGGAGTGGGAGCAGCAGTGGCAGGGCCAGGACATTCCCGGTGACCTCGACCTGTGTGTGTTGTGCGTCCGGGACACGGTGACCACCCGAACCCGGTGGTCGTGGCTGGCCTGCGAGACCTGCCGACACGTCTCGCAGGTCGTCGGAGAACGGTACGGCCACCGCGCCGCACTGCCGCTGGGCCGACACTCGATCATGAACGGCGACGTGGTCCAACCGCAGACGGCCACGACCACCGAGGTCGCCGCCTCGCTGATGGCCTCCGCACGGCGTGGTAACGAGCTGCGCGAGTGGCAGCAGGTGGAGTTCGACCGGCTCGCCGAGCCACTACGCCTGACTGCTTCGAGCGTGCCGCTGGCCGAGTGGCAACGGCACTCGCCGCTGTCGCTTGGGGCAAGCGTCGACGCTTTCGACCGCTACGGCGTCCTGCCCGTGCCCAACGACCTCAGCGGCCTCCGGCAGGCCCAGACCGAATTCCTGTCCACCGCTCGTTGATCGCCAGTCCAGCCGGCTGCTGTTGGGTACCCGACATCGCCAACAGCGGCCGCGCCGGACATCGTCCATCCTCGGTCCGGTGATGACGGGCAGCTCGAATGCCGCGGCGTTCGATAGCATCCGGCCATGATGGACAGTGGCGGGCAGCGACGTCGGCGCCTGGTGGTCGAAGCATGACCATCATTAGTGGTTGGCCGGCGCTGACCGTGGCAATGAGCGACAGAGCCTCGCCAGCGAGGTTGTTCATTCAGAAGCGGTTCGGCCGCTGGCAGGACCTGCAGGCACGGTATCGGGAATCCGTGGGCTCCCTTGTCGTGCCTGGGAGCCAGGCGAACCCTGGCACCATCGGCTCAGCCTTCGACTGGATGGTGCGCTTCATGGTGCATCCCAGACCGGATCTGCGCTTGGCACTGCTCGGCGCGCGCATTCCCCCACTCCGGCACGCGGTCCACGAACTGGCGCGCACGCTGAATTACTCCCGAAGCGGCGACAGCGTGGGGACCTCCCGGTTCACCGGGCCGGCCGCAGGCAGCGAAGCCGACCATCAACTCGTTGCCCGGGCCTGCTGGGCGCTGGCGCTCCTCACCGACCTGTACCGGGCCGGTCCCACACCCGGATCCCCGTTGATGGCCCTGGCCCCAAGGTCCATCACCGCTGAGAAGCTACTTGATCTCGCTCCACCTGCGGCTCTCGACGAGCTCCAGGCATTGCGCGCCTTCGCCGAGCGGAGCCTCCTGCCGTCCCTGTCGGCGCGGCATGGTGCTTGGACCCTCGGGCCGACCTTCGCCGGATCATCGCTGATGAACGCCGACGCCGACCTGATCGCCGCAGGCCTGCTGCTCGAACTCAAGACGGGCCTCGGCAGCAAGCGCCGCGACGGGACGCGGCGGTCATCATTGGAAGCGCCGACCATCATGCAGCTGCTCGGCTACGTACTGCTGGACTTTCCTGACGAGTTCGCCATCGAAGCCGTCGGCGTTTACAACGCCCGCTACGCACACCTGACGACGTGGCACCTACCGGAACTCCTGGCCGAGTTGGCGGGCCGGCCCGTCGACCTGATTGAAGAACGTGTCGCCTTCCATCAGCTGCTCGCCACGGGCGATCACGCTAGTCCTCGCGTCGGAGACCATCTATGTAGCCCTGGATGAGGGCGGACGCGTCGCGGAAGTCGAGGTCGAAGAACTCGCGATCCTTGCGCACCCGGTAAGGCGCCAATCGATCGTGCAGCTCAGCCTCTACTGACGGAGCGTCCGCGACCACCCATAAAGCGCGCACGCCATACGGGATAACGACGCCGGTCGCCCGGTTGATCTCCCTCACCCGCTCCTCGACGGTCCGCTCGGTGTAGCCAATCTTGAGCATCCGGGGCAGCTCGCGAGTCGACAGCATGTAGATGTAGCCAGCTCCTCGCGGTTCAAGCAGCTGTTCCCCGACGAATCCGGCCAGATGGACCTGCACGTCCGCGTCAGTCAGTAGCGTGAGCTGCTTCGCAGCGGTGACATCGTCGCCATCCCTGATTGCGGTGCGTAGGCGACCGAGCGCATCACCAGCTTGTAGGCAGCGCTTACGCCCGGGGCGGCCCAGCTGTTGCCACACGGTGAACCAGTCCCACTGGTCCTGCTTGTGACAGCGCGAGTAGAGCCCCTTGACTTCCGACAGGGCCTCCAGCAGTGACGGGCTGGACTCAATCGGGCCGTTCTGCAGGTAGCTCAGCACGGCCGCTACCGACCGACGTCGTTTCTGCTGGACCTCGGGCTTGACGGGGGCCATCCCGAAGCCCCACTTCTGCACGACCTGCACGCGATGGTCTCGAACTGGAGATGCCACGACCGCCTCCTCCTCCCGTAGCTTCATGCGCCGTCGGATGCGGCGATCCCGGCCACCTCAGCAGCGGCCGGAATGAGCGGGAAGAGTATCCAACACGACTCGCTGGCCGCCGAGCCGGAGCCCGTGCGGAAGGCCGCCCGCTTGCGAAGGAACACGCGACTACAGGCCGGGAGAGCGGAGCGGGCAAGATGACCCTCTGCGTGGTCTCCGGCCCTACTCGCGAGGAGACTCGGGCGGTCGCCCACGTGCTGGCCCGCGTCCGGCCCGCCGGGCCGGAAGTGGGTGACAATGGCATCCTGTTTCACCGCCATGAATCATCACGACGGATCGCTGGCGGCGTCGCCCGAGGAGGAGTCCGTGGAGTTGGCACCAGAATCTGATGCCGTCTCTGCAGCCAGCGCCGTTCGCGCGTCAATCGGCTTCGACCAGCTACGCAGGGTCGGGGATGCGCTGTACTGGCTGGAGTCCCGTCCGAGCTGCGCGAGCGGCCCGACCCTCGTGCGGTGGTCGGCAGACGACGGCGTGGCCGACGTAACTCCAACGCGTTTCGCCGTGACCAGCAATGTGCACGCCTACGGCGGTGGTACGTACGCCCCGAGCAGCGACGAGGTGTGGTGCGCCGGCGCGAACGGCCTCTACCGGGTAGCCGGAGGCAACGTCAGCCTGATAGTGGAGGACTCGTCGTCGTTCGGTGACCTGACGATCGGCAATGGCGAGCTACTCGCCGTACGGGAAACCGACGACGGTGACGCCCTGGTGGCGGTTCCACTCGTCGGTGCCCCGGCGATGCGGGTGCTTGCCGAGACTTCGGGCTTCTTCGGGGCCCCGCAACCCGGGCCGGGGATGCTGGCCTGGTTGCGGTGGAGTGAGCGGGACATGCCGTGGGACTCGAGCGAGTTGTGGGTGGCGCCCTATGGTGCCGACGGGTTGCTCGGCGATCCGGTTAAGCTCGCAGGCGGGCCGACGGAGTCCGTGGTGGAGCCGCGGTGGGGGCCAGACGGCGCCCTGTACTTCGCGTCGGATCGCAGCGGCTGGTGGAACCTCTATCGCTGGGATGGAGAATCGGTCTCGCCGGTGGCGCCGTTGGCGGCCGAGTGCGCGGCAGAGCCTTGGGAGCTGGGCTACTCCTCGTACGGCTTCCTCGTTGATGGCCGGATTGTGATGGTGGTGCAGGAAGGGCCCCGCCACTGCCTGGCCGTCGTTGATCGATCGGGAGCGGTCACGCCGGTGAAGCTGCCCTACACGTCGATCAAGCCGTACCTCGCGGTGGGCGGCGCGTCGGTGGCCTTGGTGGGATCGTCACCGGCGGTGGCCCCTCAGGTGGCGCTGGTGCACCTGGGCGACGAACCGCGTGTCGAGGTGTTGGCTCGGGCCGAGCATCCGGGGCTTGACGGGCTGACGGTGTCGACGCCGGTGGAGCTGCGCGTCCCGGTTGAGGGCAGCCGGGAGGTGGTGGCGCTGGTATATCCGCCAACCGGGGCGGCGCCGGACTGGTGTGCGCCCGTCATCGTACGGGCGCACCCTGGGCCGACGGCTTCCTGCCTGGTACGGCTGGACTGGCAGGCGCAGTTTTTCACCAGCCGCGGGTTCGCCGTCGCCGACGTCGACTACACCGGAAGCACCGGGTACGGGCGGGCATTTCGGCAGGCTCTCTACGGCCGTTGGGGCATCGACGACGTAAAGGACTGCGGGGCTGTCGCCGAATATCTGCTGACCGAGGGCCGGGCGGTCCCGGGTGAGGTGTTCATTCGCGGAGCCAGCGCAGGCGGGTATACCGCGTTACATGCGGTGGCACAGGACGGTCCATTCGCCGCGGCGACCGCGGTTTCGGCGATCGTCAATCCCGAGCGTTGGGCGGAAACCGTGCCTCGATTCCAGCGCGCACACGCGGCCCGGCTGCGCGGTGGCGCCGGGCGAGTTCGTGCAGAGGACATCCGACGACCCGTCCTGATGATCCATGGCACCGCCGACGACGTAGCGACCGCCGACGACGTGCGGGAACTCGCCGACGAGTTGCAAGGTCGGGGCGTGCCGCACGAGCTGATGCTGCTCGACGGTGTTGGGCATTATGTCGCCACCTCAGCTCATGCTGCCCGGGCGTTGGAAGCAGAGCTTGCCCACTACCGCTCGGCGATGGCCGCAGTGGCGTCCGGCTGACGGCTATACCACTGCGGACGGTAGCCGGTGCCGCACGTACTCGCCGAGTTCCTGTACTTCCGGCTCGCCTCGGTAGGGATCGAGGTCGACCTGGACGTCGACGATGCGTTGCACGCAGCGGTGGGACAGGGTAGCGGCGGCGTGGTCGACCGCAGTGCGCGCTGTGGCACAGGCTTCGTCGATCCGCCCGGCCGTTGCCAATGACGAAGCGAGGAGCGCGGTGTCGATCGCGAGCCGGCGCACGTGCGACGGACGAAGCCCGGCGAGGGCTGTGCCGAGGTGCCGTTGCGCCTGCCGGGGCTGGCCGAGATCGTGAAAGCAGTGGGCGAGTTCGTCGGCCAGGTAGGCGACAGTGAAGTAACGAATCCACGGCGGCTCCTCGCCCGCCCGGCTACGCGCAAGCTGCCGTTCCGCGACGCCGAGGTGGACGGCGCACGCCGCCTCGCGCCCGAGGCGGGCCTGGGCGCGGGCGGCCACCGCGTGCAACGCGGCCCGCACGGCCGGGGTGGCGTGACTCTCGCTGCCCGTCAACGCCGCGAGCGCCATCCGCAGCGCAGGCTCGGGGTGGTTGCAATGCAGGGACAGATGAGCGATGTTGACCGCGAGCAGATATCCGCCGTACACGCGGTCACCGGCGGACTGGGCCAGCTGGAGGGCGCGTAGATAGCGGCGTTGGGCCAGACCGTAGGCGCCGGTGTCGACCGCCTGGTACCCGCACAGCTCAAAGAATCCCGCCGCGAGCCCTTGCAGGTGGACACGGACGGCCTCGTTCGCGGGCGAGGCCGCCAGCAGCTGGTTGAGTTCGCCCTCGATGTAGTGCTGCACCTGGGCGTGGACTCGGCCGGCCCCGAAGGTGTGGTCCAGCTCGCGAAACATCGCCAGCGAGGTCTCCGCAGCCTGGAGATCTTCTTCCGACACCCACCCCGAACGGGCCGGAGCGTCGACCCTCTGCGTCAGCGAGCCGACTTCAGCGGTCAGCCATTCCAATGCGGCGCGATCGAGGACGCCGGGCTGAAAAGGTACCCGCCTGACCAGCTCGGCGCGTTCGCCAACCTGCGTGTGGCGGGGGGGTACCGCCCGCAGAAGGCCTGGCCGTTTCTGGAATCGTTCGGGTCCTGCGACGCTCTTCCTCGATCAGCGGCCACATCCGCGTGAGAGCGCCGCCAGCCGAGAGTGCCGCGTCGCACGCCTCAGCGAACTTGCGGGATGGGAACCGGTCCGCTGTTTCCACCCGGCGCACCAGGTCCGCGCTGAAGCAGATCATCGCCCCGAGCTTCGCCTGCGAGCACTGCGCCGCTTCGCGCAGGCGACGGAGCTCGGCGCCGAAGAAGTGGCGCTGCGACGCGAACGCCTCCAATGCCCGCGGCGTCTGCCCCATGGCGCATCCCCTTCGAGTGCGTCGCAGCTACTGCATCCAGGTGCAGAGGCGGCAGAGGTCGACGAACGCTGATGTTACTACGATTTGTCACCGGCAAGGGGCGCGGCCATTGCCTAAAGAGGCTGGTCGTGGGCGTTGAGCGAAGAATCGCGCAGTCAAAGCCCGGTGGCCGCTGGTAAGCGGCCGAGTATTGGCACTGCGCGGAACGCCTCCGCGTACGCTGCGTTGATTCGCCTGCCGTGCAGCTTCCCGAGCGCCTCGGCCATCGGCCCGAAGTGATCGAGGATCGGCTGGGATGTGTGGGACCGAAGGGCGTCGAGCTTGGTGGGCCATTGGTCACCGACGTCGACGATGATCGGCAGGTCGATTGGGCGGCCGTGCTGGTCGAGGTTGTTGTAGCCGTCGCAGTGGTAGACCCGCGTTGGGTGCCCGGTAGTGATGACGACGTCGGGCAGGGCGCTGAGGACCGCCTCGGCGCATCGGCGGTGTTCGGGGTGGATGTCGTTCGTCGGGTGGGTGATCAGTACGTCGGGGCGGACTTCCCTCAGCACGTTGGCGACGGTCGAGACAGAGAGCTGGTCCATGAGGTAGAGATCAGCCCCGAGCAGGCGTGCGCCGACTGTGGCCTCGGCATCGCGGACTGCATCGTGGTGGGGAACGGCGATGACGGCCGTGCCTCCGTGGCGGACCTGGCGGGCGATGGTTCCGCCCGCCCAGAGTTCGGCGTCGTCCGGATGCGCCATGAGGGTGAGCAGGATGCAGTCGGGCGTCACCACAGGCCCAGCCCCTCAACGATTTCGGCCGGTGCGGGCAGGAGTTGACTCCGCTGGCCGGCGGGGATGACGGGAACGTCCAGCTCGTGGTTGAGGCGGATCATGTCCCGCCATTTGCGGGCCAGGCCGAGCTGTTCGCGGACGAGGCGGCCCCGTCCGGTGTCCAGACGGTCGGAGGAAGCCAGGTCGTCGAGGGTGAGGCCGCCTGCGAGGAGGGTGGCGGCGGTCTTGGCGCCGATGCCGGGGATGCCGGGGATGTTGTCGGCGGGGTCGCCGGTGAGCGCGCGAAAGTCTGCCCACTGCGCGGGTGTGACCTGGTGGCGGGCGAAAACGTCGGCGGGACCGATGTGGCGCTTGCCAGGGTGCATCTTGGTGTTGAGGACGTGGACGCGGTCGGTGATGAGCTGGTAGTAGTCGCGGTCGCGGGACATGATCACGACCTTGCGGGGTGGCGCGGTGGTGCGGACGAGTGTGGCGATGACATCGTCGGCTTCGGCGTGGTCGAGTTCGGTCCAGACGATGCCGTGCTGGTCGAGGCCGCGCTTGACGTCCGGGAGGAACTGGATCGGGGCCAGTGCGGCCGGATCGGTGGGCCGTTGGGCCTTGTAGGTGGGATCGACTTCTTTGCGGTCACTGCCGCCGTACTGTCCGTCGAACACGACGATGACCTCGGGTTGGTCGCTGAGGTCTTCGCGGATGGCGACGCGGAGCAGGGCGAAGAACGCGAATACGCCGGTGAGAAGGCGTGTCTTGTCACGGGAGCGGATTTCGGCGGGGAAGCCGAAGGTGGCGCCCCAGAGCAGGTTGTGTCCGTCGACGAGCAGGAGTGGACAGGGTTCGGGTGCGGATGGCAGGACAGAGCCGCCCATCAGCTCACCACCTTCAAGAGTTGGTTAGCGACAAGGGCGGGCCAATAGTCCCGCGAGCGGTAGTACGCGGCCCGTGATGCTGCGGCGTAGTTTATCGGGTCGGCCAGCAGGTGCTGGGCGGCGCGCCACAGGCTGTCGGGACGGGACCGGTGCGACACGATGACCCCACCGTCGCCGATCAGGTGGGGCAGGTTCCCGACGTCGTAGGCAACGACCGGAGTGCTGACGGCCATGGCTTCCAACGCGACGAGGCCGAACGTTTCGGCCCGGGACGGGACGATGACGACGCTGGCGTCGGCGAGCCAGGACGGGACCTCGTGCCAGGCGAGGCCGGGCAGCAGGGTCACGCCGGGTGTCTGTGCGACCAGGGCGCGGCACCTGAGGCGTACCTGTTCCTGGCTGCCAGCGGCCAGCTCGAATGGTGCGTCGGCGAGCGCAACCTCGATGGGCCGGTCGAGGACGCTGATCGGTTCGAGCAGTTCAGCGACGCCCTTCTCCGGTCCGAGCCGGGCAAGGACGCGCACGGGAGCGCGGGCCCGGAGATGCTCGCGGTCACTGCCAGGTCGGGGCTCGGGCACGGTGAGCAGGGTGTTCGGCACCACGCTCCAACTGCTGCTGTCGTAGCCGCGGGCTGCCGCTTCGGTCAGCACTGTGGCTGAGGGCGCGATGACGGCATCAGGGCGACGGGCCAGTGCTGCTTGAAGGTCCACGTCGTGGCCGATGACGTGTGCGGCGAGGACGGTGCGGATGCCGGGGTGGGTCGGCATGATCCGGCCGAGTCCCCACAGGGCGTCGACGTAGACGGCGGCGCGTACCTGACGTCGCCGGAACAGCCGCTCGAGCTCCTCGCCGATGGCGGTGGCGGATTCGTCGATCGCCGTGCGCAGGGTGGCGTCGTCGCAGGGGAACTGTACGTCGAGGCTGCGCAGCCGCTCGATGGGTACGTTGCGGTAGGTCGGTGGCGCCGCCGGGTCGGCGGTCACGATGATGGTTTCAGCGTTGATCTGCTGAAGCCCTGCGGCGTGCGCGATGACCGATCGTTCCATCCCGGCCGGGACATCGGGCCGCCAAGAGGCGAGGACGAACGCGATGGTCATGCGCTCCGCACCTGGCTCGGGATAGGCAGGTCCTCGATCGTTGTTTCGGCGGCGAGTGTTGGTTCCCACGGGAACCAGACCCAGTCGTCGACAGTCCAGATCCACAGGTCGGGGGCGATGGTGCTGCCGGCGTTGCGGCACAACGCCACCGTGCGTAGGGCTACGTCAGGGCCGAGGTACACGGCGAGTTCGGGCAGCAGCGTGGCGAAGGTGGCACCCGTGCCGCAGATGTCATCGACGACCAGGACGGTGCCGCCAAGGCTGCGCCTAGCCGGTCGGGTGGTGAGAGGGCTGAGGTCGTAGGTGACGGTGCCCGTCGCTTCGGTGTAGGTGGCGTCGGTCGGGTTGTGCTTGGCATCGACGTGGAAGCTCGGGACGTGCAGGAGTTCGCTGATGCCCCGTGCTGGGGCGAGGCCGCCGTTGGCGATGCCGATGGTGGCGGTGATGGGCCACTGTCGCTGCCGGACGGCTTCGGCCAGCGCCTCGATCGCCCGGTCGTATGCGTCGAGCTGGATGCGGAGGATCCGTTGGTGGCGGAACGTGCGCGAGCGGGCAGGTGGTTGGTGCGCCGGTGGGGTGTTCACGGGGTGCCTTCCCGAGGTCTGAGGACGAGGTCGGTGGCGCTGCGAAGGGGGTGCAGGCCGCCGATGTTCAGGGCGGTGCTGTCGTTGCGCCAAACTCGGCCATCGGCGCGGACGACGGTGAAGTTGCCGGCGACGTCGCGGGTACGCAGCCGCATGTTGAGCCGCTCGGGGACGTCCAGTGCGGTGAACAGGGCCAGGGCTTCGTCGTCGCTGAGCAGTTCGTCGGGCAGAGCGGCGCCGGCACCGATGGGCAGCATCTGCAGGGCGCTGAACCCGCAGGCCCCGAGTCCGGCCGCGAGGTCCACCATGTCTTGCAGGTAGCCAGCGGTACGGCGCATGAGCACGGTCTGGATCTGTACGGGGATGCGCAGCGCGACCGCGGTCTGGATGCCTTCGATGGCTCTGGCGAAGCTCAGCGATCCCCGGATGGCGTCATGGCGGGCCACGTCGGGGCCGTCGAGGCTGACCCGGATGGCGTCGGTGTGCTCGGCCAGCTCGGCGGCGCGTCGGGCCAGGTGCCAGCCGTTGGTGGTGATGGAGACCGCGCTGCGGCGCCCGCCCCGGACGATGTCCAGCAGCTTCGGCAGATCTCGCAGTAGCAGCGGCTCACCGCCTGAAATGTCGACCCCCAGGACGTTGGCATCGGCGAGGACGTGGGCAACCCGGTGCCGTTCAGCGGTGTCCGCCTCTCGCACCGTGGTGTCGTCGAGGCACTGCGGGCAGTGCAGGTTGCATCGAACGATCGGCGACCAGCAGATGCTGTCCGGGGTAGACCGCCCGAGGTCACCGGGCGCAACGGGTGGCCAGCCGGTCACCGTTGCCTGGGCGAGGGTGACTCGGCCGCTCCCGATGGGGGTGGGAGCGCGGTGTGTCATCCCTGATGCGGGATCGTGGATGAGGTCGCCGTGGGCGGCGAAAGTTCGCATCATCGCAGGGTCTCTGCCTTCCGCAGCAGATTGCCGGCGCGCTCGGCCAGGTCCGCGGCGCGGCCGGTGGGCTTCGGCTGCGCGCAAAGCTGGCGGTAGAGGGCGATTCGGGGTGCGACACCGGCGAGCTTGGCCTTCCAAGCAGCAGCGGGATCGGGTGGATCGATGTGCCAACCTCGGGCTTGCCGCAGCGGGATGACGAAGCAGCCGTGGCCGATGAGGGCCGCACCGAAGTAGGTGTCTTCGGCGCCCCAGCCCTCGGCACCGAACGCGGGGTGAAAGCCGCCGACGTCCAGCACCACCCGGCGGGGCACCGCGACGAGGGCGGTCACAGCCATGCGCGGCAGGTCCCAGTCGTAGTAGGTGCGACCGTTACCGAGGTCGATGAAATCGCGGGTGCCCTGTAGTGGCCTGCCGACGAACGGCGTCGGGTAGACCTGGCCGGTGTACAACATTGGCACATTTGCCGGTGGGGACCATCGCACTCGATGGTCCGCGTCGAGGTCGGGCTCACCGGGCGGCACGACCGGGTAGCCGTTGGCGTCGGGCAGGTAGGGGATGTTGTTCCGGAAGCCGACGAGGACGGTGTGATGCCGGGCGCGGGCGGCGACGTCGGCCAGAACGTGGTCCCGCAGGACCATGTCGGCGTCGAGGAACACGATCGTGTCGCCGGTGGCGAGGTGGACTCCGACGTTGCGGGCCGCTCCCGCGCCCGAGCGGGCGTGAAGGCGGACGGCCCGGTCGACGCGCGGGTGCGCGGCGAGCACCTCGGTGGTGGCATCGGTGGACGCGTCGTCGACCGCGATCACCTCGACGGTCGCCGCAGTGTGCTGCTCAGCGAGCGCGTCGAGAACCGCCGCCAGACTATGGGCGGTGTCGCAGGCGGGAATGACGACGCTGAGCCGGGCGCCGGCTCCGAGCTGCGGCGGAGTCGGGGCATGCCAGTCCAGGCCGGTGCGGCGGGTGAACGTCGCGGTGATGTGGCGGTAATCGTTGGCGGTGACGGCTAGCACCTCGCTGAGGGTGGTGGGCACGCTCACCACCCCCACGCGTCGAGGACCTTGGCTGCCTCGGGCCAACCGGCGTCGTGGTCAGCGATCCAGTGGATACGCGGCCGGTGGGGATCGGCGAGGAGTTCGGCGAGGAGCACCAGGTAGAGCGGTTCGGCTATGACGAGGATGTCGTCGGGGATGTGGTCTGTGAGCAGGTCGGCTTGCAGCTGAGCCCTGACGCGCGGGCGCAGCGCGACGGCGCGGGCCGGGTCGAGGGGCCGGTCGTAGGTGTGCAGGTGGGTGTCGGCGGTGACGAGGCCGTGCTCGGCAGACAGGAATCGGATCCGGCTGCGCTGGTGCGGCAGGTGACCGAGCCGGGCACGCAGGTGCGGCACACAACCACCGTCGTAGAGGTCGAGGGCAGGCAGCGGCGTGGTCGCGGGCGTCTTCTCCGCCGAGCAGCCGACGATGACCAGCTCTGCCCGCTCGGCGTGGGCGGTATGGGCGAGTCGCAGGCGTGGGAGGTTCATGGGGTGCGCACCGGCCTGACGGAGATGCCGGGGCTGCGGCGTTCGACGGGGGCAGCGTTGAGGAAGGTGGTGTGTGCATACAGCGGTGGGGAGGCGTACGAGCCGCCTCGGATGATCTTTCCCAGGCCCATCGCGGTGCTGGCGGTCCATTCCCAGACGTTGCCTGCCAGATCCAGCACGCCCTGCGGCGTGGCGCCTGATGGGTACCGGCCGACCGGCTGGGCGGAACGTGGGGACTGTCCGGCTCCCGTGAGTAGGGCGCGGTCGGGGGTCCACGGTTCGTCGCCCCACGGGTAGAGGCGGCGACTCGGTCCGGCGGCGATCCATTCCCACTCCACCGATGTGGGCAGCCGCCCGCCTGCTTCGGCGGCGAGGCCGACGGCGTCGCCAAAGCTGATACCGGTGATCGGCAGGTCAGTGTCGCCGGCACCGCTTTGGGCGGCGGTCAGTGGCGTCTCCGCGACGAGGAGGTCAGGCACGGGACGGGGTTTGCGGGCGTCGCCGTAGAGGCAGGTACCAGCAGGTACATGTATCCAGCGGACGCTACGGGGGCGTACGAGCGGTCCGGTGTGCGTGATGGTCATCGGTCGGCTCCTATCCGTCGATGAGGAAGAGGTCTTCGGTGTTGGCCTGGTGCGGTGCCCGGACGCGGCTCTTGCGCGGGTGCGGCTCCATCTGCCAGTTGGCGAGGGCGGCGGTGAGGGCGTCGATCGCGGCGACCGCGCGGGCCTCGTCCGTCGCGAAGATCAGGTAGTTGTCCGCGAACCGCACGACCGGCCAGCCGGCCAGCATGGCGTCGACCTGGGACAGGCGCAGGTGAAACAGCACCGGCCACAGGCCGCTGCCCGGGACGAGCGGCGTCGGCAGCGCCTCGACGACGCGGCGGAACAGCCGCAGGAACGAGCCGTCGGCCACGTGGACGGCGAGCCAGTCCACGAACTGGTCGGCGCTGCCGCCCGCCGAGGCACCAGCCACGTCGACATCGGCGACCCACTGCCGGCCCGCCGCAAGGTGTTGCTCGGCCTGGCGCAGGGCGGTGATCCGGTTACGGCGCGGCCGGTACGCCGATACCCAGTCCGCCAGGACGTGGTGCTCGATGACCGGCTCGACTGCGCGACGCATCGCCCGCTGCACGATGCGGTCCTCCACCGTCGGGATCACCGCCGGGAAGACCTTGCCCGTGTAGGAGGTGATCTCCACGTGCCGTAACGGGCCCGGCTCCCACGTCCCTGTCCGCAGCCGGTCGGACAGCTCACCAAGGCGCGGTCGTAGCCCGCTGCGGTAGCCGGCCCAGGTAACGCCGTCAGCACCCGGCGCGCCGGCACGGCGCATGCACAGCCGAGCCGCCGCCACCAGATGCGGCAGGTCCACCAGGTACGGCATGAGGGAGTGCGCCGGGGACTGCACAGGTGGGGCGGGTTGGGCTATCGTGGGCTTCGCTTGGACGGCAGGAACGATCCCGCCACCGACGATCGCAGGGCCGCTCCCCCACACGCGCGGCCCGTCGCGGCGGGAACGACGGCCCCGTCCAAGCCCATCTGACCTGCGTGAGTCCGGTGATTCAGCGGCCACGGGTGTCCTCCCACAGCAACACGTGCAGGCGGCTGCTCAGGTGCCAGCCTCTGGCTAGGACCGCGTCCGCGAGGTCCCGCATTCCGGTCAGGACCGCATCACTGGTGGTGCCTTCGGGCATCACCCAGACCGGGTCCAGCCCGAACTGCTCCTGAAGCCGAGCGATCTCGTCCAACTTCGCTGTGTCGGCGGCCACGAACTTGAACACGGCCCGGCCCGAGCCGGCCAGTGCCAACAGCGCGTCCGGGTTGATCCGCCGCCGACCGTCCCTCGGTCCGGCGAAGCCGGACAACTTCGGAGACACGTTGAACGCGCCCACCGATGCGACAAGTGCCGGCAGGGGAACGACCGTGCCGTTGGTCTCGATCTCTACCCGTCGCCCCGCGTCGGTGACCGCGTCCACCACGGGCAGCAGCCTGTCCTGCTGCAACAGCGGCTCACCGCCGGTGATGACCAGCAGCCGTGTCGGCTGCGTCAACACCCACCGAATGATCTCCTCGGCCGAGCGGGAGGCCGTGTGCGCGCGGAGATCGAACCGGGAGGTATCCCACGTGTATGGGGTGTCGCAGCGTGGGCAGGAGAGGTTGCACCGCGACAGCCGTAGGAACAACGCCTGCTGGCCGGTACTCGGTCCTTCGCCCTGCAGGGTCGGGCCGAATGTCTCCGCGACCAGCAACGGCCGCGCCGGCACCGCAGGCGAGCTGGCTGGAAATGGCGGTACGGCGGGCATGGACGGGGCGGTCATGGCAGGTCTGGCCCGTAATCGGCGAACGTGGACGCCGTTTCCGACACCCGGACCTTCTCCACCCGAACCGGTTCCGGTAGTCGCAGATGGTTGCGGCACCACTGGTAGAAGTAGGCGGCCAGGTGCTCGCTCGTCGGTGGTGCGTCCAGCACGGTGTTGAGGTCGCGGTGGTCGAAGTGGTCGCGGATGTGCGCGCTGAACGGGCCGAGTTCGGCGAAGTCCACGACGAACCCGGGTCGGGTCAGCTCGCCGTCAGAGACGAGGTACACCTCGACGGTGTAGCTGTGGCCATGGACGCGCGCGCACTGGTGGCCCTCGGGCAGGTCGGGCAGCGAGTGCGCGGCCTCGAACCGGAACTGCTTGCCGATGCGGAACACCTAGCTCACCCCCGAGGCGGTGGCGTACTCGGTCGGGTCCGTCACGCCCGCCATCGCGAACGCCTCGCGCCGCTCGACGCACGTGCCGCAGGTCCCGCAATGCCGCTCGCCGCCCTTGTAGCAGGACCAGGTGTCGGCGAACCGCACGCCAATGGTGTCCCCGAGCCGGGCGATGTCGGCCTTCGAGCAGTCGATGAACGGCGCGACGACCCGAAAGCCAGCGGGCAGGAAGCCCTCGTTCGCCAGCCGGACAGCCGACTCGTACGCGGTAAGAAAGGCTGGTCGGCAGTCCGGGTAGATCGGGTGGTCACCGGCGTGGGCACCGAACGCCACCGCGTCCGCACCAGCGGAGACCGCGCGGGCGACGGCAACATCGAGCATGATCGCGTTACGGTTCGGTACGACCGTGGCGCGCATCGAAGCATCGGTGTAGTGCCCGTCCGGCACATCGACCTGGGCATCGGTAAGAGCCGAGCCCGTCAGCACACCGACGATGCCGGTCAGGTCGACCACCACGTGAGGCACGTGCAAGGCCTCGGCGGTCCGTGCCGCATAGTCCAACTCACGGCGGTGCCGCTGCCCGTAGTCGCACGACAGCAGCGTCACCGCCGACCCGGCCCGGTGCAGGGCGTACGCCAACACGGTGCTGTCCATGCCACCGGAGACGATGACAACGACGTGCGCGGGTACCGGAGCGACCACCGGCAGCACGGCAGCTTTCACGGCCGCCACCCCCGTCCCGCCAGGCTGAGGAACTCCGACCGCACCGAGACATCGCGTTCCAGCGCGCCGCGCCACGCCGAGGTCACCGTCGAGGCGCCGCGTGCCTTCGCCCCCCGCAGCGTCATGCACAGGTGCTCCGCCTCGACGATCACCCCCATGCCGCCGTTATCCGGGACAACCTTTTGCAGTCCGTCGGCGATCTGTTGCGTGACGTTCTCCTGGACCTGCAACCCTCGCGTGGCGTGCTCAACCAGCCGCGTCAGCTTCGACAGCCCCAACAACCGCGCACCCGGGAGATATCCCACGGTCGCCGAGCCGACGAACGGCAGCAGGTGATGGGCGCAGATCGCGGCGAACGCCACGTCCCGCACGATCACGAAGCCCTGATGCTTCGCGTCGTTGACGAAGTCCGTCGCCTCGAACGGCGCCGGCGTCAGGACCTCGCCGTACGACAGCACCATCCGTTCCGCGGTGCGCCGAAGGTGCTCGACCTGTGTGTCGACGCCGAGCGCGGCCAGCATCCGCTCAGCGGCGGCCACCGCTGCGGCGACGTCTGCCCCTGCCACCTCAACGGGCGCAGCGGATCGTGTTTCGATCACCGTCATGCCAACTCCTTTGTGAAGGTCCGAGCGCCCAGCGCTACGGAGTCCAGACGGGTTCACATTCGAGGCTTGCTGCGCCGGCTCGAAGCTGACGCTGGCGCTGAATCGAGCAGGGATCACGGCGTCCTGCTCGGAGTTGGCAGGCACTCCGAGCGCCGAGGCAGATCCGTCAGTCGAAGATCCGGCCCAGGAGCGCGCCCTGGCCGGATTGCAGGATGTGCCCCGCCGTCAACGGCACCCCCAGAAGCACTCGAACCGGGTCGGCAGTTGGGTGCCGTCGTGGTCTTCCTGGCTCGACCAGCGCATGGGCGTGGGCTCGAAGAGCTCCAGGAGGAAGATGTGTCGGTGCTGGATCTCGAACCGCAGCGGACTGATGTCGTACTTGGACTCACCCAGCTTGCGGACGACCGTGAGGTCCGTGAGCCCGGTCTCCTCGCGGGCTTCGCGCAGCGCGGCATCCTCCGGAGCCTCACCGGGGCGGATGGTGCCACCCGGCACCTGGATGCCCACCTCTTCGTAGCTGTAATTCGTGTGCCGGAAGACGAGCAGCAGCCCATTCCGCACGATGTAGCAGAGCGCCTTGTGTGTGAGGACCTTTTCGGGCATGACGACCTTTCGCTCGACGTCGAACCTCGATATCGGTCCGCGCCCTACAGCGCTGATGCGGGGCACCACTGCCCTCTCGAACGACGATGGATCTGTCGTCAGCGCCTCCCGTCGACCATTAGACAGCCATCGACGTCACCATTGATGTGACCCGGATGCGGACAACAGCACTTGTCCGCATGACGGTCTCGATCGGAGTGACGATGCCAGCCGTCGTCCGGTCAGTGATCCGGAAACGCAGCGCCCGGACCGCCAGCGTCAATTCCTGGTCATGCCTTGGGCCCCGGCAGGAGGCCGTAGTGATCGGCGAAGGAGCGGACAAGGTCCTCGAGTACGGCTTTGCCCTTGGCGGCGGTGGCGTGAGACGGCAGACCGATGACGCCGCTGGTGGTGTAGCCACCCATGCCCCGCGTGAGGAGGTGACGTCGGTCGTCCGCGACGTGGTCGGCATGCTGGAAGCCATCACGCACGACCTCCGGCGCGACGTGCAGGAGGAGTGAAACCTCAATCTCGCCAGCGTGCATGTCCTGGTGGGCGGTGCTGTGCAGGCCGGCGGCCAGTCGAGCCTCGTCCCAGTCGGCCCGAGCGGGGAACAGAGTCATCCGCGGTCCGGCGACATTGGCTTCCTGAACGACGTTGGCAAGCGCATAGTTCCCGCCGTGTCCGTTGATCACGGCGAGCTGATCGATGCCCGATTCACGCAGGGAGGTGGCGATGTCGACGACTACGTCGGCGAGGGTGGTGGCGCTGATACTGACCGTTCCACGCCACGCCGCGTGCTCGTGGGAGCAGGAGATCGTCACGGGCGGTAGCAGAAAGAGGTCGTAGCGCTCAGCAACCGCCTTCGCAATCGCGCATGCCACGATGGTGTCCGTCAGCAACGGCAGGTGGGCGCCGTGCTGTTCGAAACTCCCGACTGGGAGGACCGCGACGGACGCCGCCCGCTCGGACTCGTCGGTGCTCGTTGCCGTGGTGATCAGGTCCACGGGCTAATGGTTACACGCTTCGAGAGTCGCCTGCCGATAGGCGAGCACGAAGGCCACCGCCTCAGGAACGCCTGGCTGCTGTCGAAGGGCAACCGCCGTGGGGTTCAACCAGCGCAGGGCCCGCCCGGAGGAGGTACCAGCGGCCAAGGTCAGGGCGTTGGTGGCCTCGGTCGCGGCGCGTTCGACGTTGCCACTGTTGACGTAGGCGGTGGACAGGGCCGATCGCCAGAGGGCCTCGTCGACACGCCACTGACTTGGCCAGTCCTGAAGTAGCTGCTCGTAGAGATCCGCTGCCGCCGCCGGCTGGCCGAGGAGTAGACGGCACTGCGCTTCATGGGCAGTCACGTACACCGGGTTGCAGTGGACGCCAACATCGATCGGCAGTTCCGAGTCCCAGTCGGCGCTGCCGGCGACCCTATGCGCCTCGTCGATGCTGGCAACGCAGGAGACCTGGTCGCCGCCCATCGCGAAAGCCTGAGCCTGACGAACCAGCAGCAGAGCGCGAATGCGGCCCGGTAACCGGACCTCGTCCAGAGCCTGCTGCGCCAAGGCAGCGGCCTGACGCGGGTCGAATCGCTCGAGAGCGCGTTGGCTCTGCCTCATCAGGACGTAGCTTGCCAGCGCCGGCGCATTGGCCTCGACGGCGTGCTGCTGGGCGCGTCGCAGCCATGCGTCCGCCTCGGCGGCATCGCTCTGCTCGTCGATCCAACTGAGGAACTCGGCCCACATGGCCTGGGCGATGAGCACGCTTCGACGGTCGGTTGAGCTGCTCCGTCGCCCGATGGTGGCTGCGGCACTGATCTGCGCATGGGCGGTGGACGCCATCCCCGCATATCCGGTGCGGTTTCCGGCTGTGGCGAGACTGGCGAGCTGCTCGTGCCACGAGCGGAGCAGGTCAGTCTCCTCGGAATGATTCATGACGACCCCGAGCTGGCCGTCCGCGCCGCCGGCGAGGCGGTAGCCGACGCCGGTCAATCGACGCTCACGTTCAAGGTCCGACAGGAAGGCGACCAGCTCACCACCCGTCTGTAGCGCGGCCTCGCACGACTCGACCAGGCGGGCGGACGGCCAACGTTCGGCCTTTTCCACCTTGCCGATGAGGTCCCCGCTGACGTGCACCAGCCTGCCTAGAGCGCGCTGGGACAGCCCGCGGCACTCGCGCCACTGTCGCAGCGCGGCGCCATACCCGTGCAGCACTGATCGATGCGGGGTCAGTCGTCGCGGAACCTGCGCCACCGGTACTCCTGGATGCCGTTTGCCCACCGCTGCCGCAGTCGGACGGACCTCACCGTACGTGCTCGAACGCTACGCGGACAGTCGCATGCGGACAACACCGCCTGTCCGCATCACCGCTATCGACTCATCTGGCTCGGTACGCAATTCTCGTCGTTGAAATACCCCCGGCATGCCAGGCAAATCATCAGCAGCGGTTTTCGGGCCAACGAGTAGTTGTCATGGCTGACGGACCAGCTACGAACCAGGATTCAGATACCTGAGGAGTCTAATGAGTCTCCAGAATGACCTGTCGCGATATGGATATCGGCAGGAGCTGAGCCGCCAACTGCGGTTCAGGGATCTACTTGCCTACGGGCTGGTGTACATGGTGCCGATCGCGCCGATGGCGATCTTCGGCAGCGTTTACGCCGGCTCGGGCGGGATGGTGGCCCTGGCGTACGCGGTCGGTGTGGTGGCGTTGGTGTTTACGGCGTTCTCGTACGCGCAGATGGTGAAGGCGTTCCCGATGTCGGGCAGCGTCTACAACTACGCAGGGCGCGGCGTCAGCCCGCCGGTCGGGTTCCTCGCCGGCTGGGTGATCCTTCTCGACTATGTCCTCGTGCCGGGGCTGTTGTACCTGGTGGCGTCGGTGGCGATGCACGCCACCGGCCCGGCGGTGCCGGTGTGGCTGTGGCTCCTCGGTTTCGTCGCGGTCAACACGATCGTCAACTCGGTGGGGATCCGCATGACGGCGGCCGTCACCCGGGTGATGTTGATCGGCGAGCTGATCGTGCTGGCGGTATTCCTGGCCATCGCCGGCTGGGCCCTCGCCTCGGGTAGGGGCCGGTTCAGCTGGGCGGCGTTCTACAACGCCGACACGTTCACCTGGTCGGTGGTGGCGGGGGCGGTGTCGATCGCGGTGCTGTCCTTCCTGGGTTTCGACGGCATCTCGATGTTGGCCGAGGAGACCAAGGGCGGCTCCCGTCAGATCGGCCGCGCCATGGCCGCCGTGCTCATCCTGGCCGGCGTGCTGTTCATCGCCCAGACCTGGCTGGCCGCGATGCTCATCCCCGACCCCGGCACCCTCCTCGCGGCGGGCGACGTGAACGGCACCGCCTTCTACGACGCTGCGGCCGTAGCCGGCGGGGGATGGCTGGCCACCCTGTGCGCGGTAGCGACCGCGATCGCGTGGGGTCTGCCGAACTCGATGGTTGCCCAGGTCGCCACGTCCCGGCTGCTGTATGCGATGGCTCGCGACCGGCAGCTTCCGGCGTTTTTGGCGAAGGTGTCGATCCGGCGCAACGTGCCGATCAACGCGACGCTGCTCACCGGCGCCGTGTCTCTGGTGCTCGGCTTGTACATGGCGACCCGTGCGGATGGGATCACTCTGCTGTCGTCGCTGATCAACTTCGGGGCGATGGTCGCCTTCCTGGTCCTGCACGTCTCCGTGATCGTGCACCACCTCATCCGCCAGCGCAGCGGGAACTGGTGGGCTCACCTGGTCATGCCCGCTATCGGGTACGCGATCCTCGCCTACGTGGTGGTCAACGCCAACATCGCCGCCCAGCGCCTCGGCCTGGCCTGGCTCGCCCTCGGGATGGTCGTTCTGGCTGGCCTGTACCTGTCTGGCCGCCGGCCAGCGCTGTCGGGGTTGGCACCCGCGCAGCCGCAGGCGCGTCACGTGGAGCGGGTGTGACCGGCATGGACACGTTCACCTACCGGCCCGCCCGAGACGAGCTGGCCTACACCTTCGGCGGTCGGATGCCGGTCGCGCACGTGCGCGGCGGTGACATGTTCACCGTCATGACGGAGGACTGCTTCGGTGGTCTCGTGAGAGGGCCGGCCGACCTGCCGTCGCAGGTGTGCCACATGCCCTACCTCAATCCGGTGTCCGGGCCGTTCTTCGTCGAGGACGCCGAGCCCGGCGACACCCTCGCCGTGCACCTCGCCGCCATCGTCCCGGCCCGGGACTGGGGTGTGTCCTCGACCTTTCCGCACTTCGGGGCACTGACGTCCACCTCCCACACCGCCACCCTGCAGCCTCCGCTGGAGGAGCGGGTATGGGTGTACGGCATCGACCGGCAGGCCGGGACCGTACGGTTCGAGGCCACCCGCAGCGACCACAGCGTTGACCTGCCGCTGGACCCGATGATCGGCACGATCGGTGTCGCCCCCGGCGGGTTCGAAGCCCGTTCCACACTCGTGCCCGACACCCACGGCGGGAATCTCGACACCCCGCACCTGCGCGCCGGCACCACCCTCTACCTCGGAGTGAACGTCTACGGGGCGATGCTGGCCCTCGGCGACGGGCACGCCCGCCAGGGCGAGGGTGAGGCTTGCGGCGTCGGCGTGGAGATCGCCACGACCACCACCCTCGCCATCGACGTCATCAAAGGCGTCAGCACCCGGTGGCCGCGGTTGGAGACCGACCGGGACATCCTGACGATCGGGTGCGCGAGGCCCCTGGAGGACGCCTACCGCATCGCCCAGCATGACCTCGTCGGCTGGGCCTGCGCCCTGACGGGCCTGGAAACCCTGGACGCCTACCAGCTCTTGTCGCAGGCGGGGCGGGCGCCGATCGGCAACGTGTGCGACCCCAACTACACCGTCCTCGCCGCCATCGACAAAACGATGCTGCCCGCCCCCGGACCCGCGTACGGCGGGGCACACGAGCGGCTGCGGCGGCTCACCGCCGGGCTGCGGTAGGAGCCCTGACGATGACCGCGTCGATCCCGCGCCTGCCGCTGCGCGACGAGCTGTTCCTCCTCGGCCACGACGACGACACCGGACACCCCCACGTGCACCGGCAGACCCTCGCCCTCGGGCTCGCGGGCGCGGTCCTGATCGACCTGTACCTGGCCGGGCGCGTGACCCTCGACCCGAACGACGACACCCGCCCGGCCAGCCACCAACGGATCCACCCGCACATCGACCGCCCGGTCGGGGACCTGATCGCCGACGCCGCGACCGCGACCATCCGCCACACCCACCCACCCCTGCGGGGGTGGCTGCGCGGGTTCTCCGACGACCTCTATGACCGCACCCGCGCCGGCCTCGTCGCCGGCGGGATCCTGCGCCACCACACCCGACGGCGCCTCGGCGGCCTCATACGCGCCGACACCTACCTGCCCACCGACAGTAGATGGGCGGTCATCGCCCGCTCGCGCCTGCGCTACCTCGCCTCCGGCCGCGAAGAACCCGACAACCACACCGCCGCTCTCGCCGGCCTCGTCGCCGACCTCGGCCTAGCCAGCCACCTCTATCTCGACGACGACATCACCACCCTGACGGCTCGCTTGAAGGCCATCGCCGGGCAGCACTACCGGCCGGTTCGCGACATCACCGCCGCCGTGGACGCCGCCGTCGGGGACCTTGCCACCGCCGCCTACCGCTAGCCCAATCCACCTCACCTCGAGAAAGCTGACCGTGAACAACCTGCCCTACGTGCGACCCACGACCGATACGCCCCATCCGGTTGGCCGCCGAGCCGGAAAAGTCACTGCCGCCGCCTGCGCGCTCGGCCTCCTCGCACCGCTACAGCTATCCCGCACTGGACGGGCGCCGCCGGGCCGGCTCAATCCCAATCCTCGCCTTCCCCCACCGCCGCGTCCCGGCTTTCCGTGTCGCCGTGTCCGTCACCAGCCGCCCTCACCGCGGCACAGCTCAAGACACGCGCACAGCAGAAAATCGACCCATCGCCGACGCATCTGCCGGCGTCGACCCCGGCGCAGCAGGCCCTGGAAGCGGTCACGGTTGGGCCGTCCGGCTGCGACGCCATCCCGGGCCGGTTCGCCTATGTCCACCTACTCCAGTGGGCCACGGACACCACCATCGCCGGCAACAGCACCACCACGCGGATCGCGCTGTTCGAAGAGCAACGCCGGCGCGCCGACGACGCCTCCGGCCGCGTCATTCGCAGCCGCTACCCCACCGGTCAGCGGCCCACCGATGACAGCGCCTACCGCCCCGGCGAGTTGGACGGTTCCGTCGGGCCGATCTCCACCGACCCGGCGGCGCTCACCGCGCACATTGACGCCACCCAGCCCCGATTCCTCGGACCCACCGCCGTCATTCGCGGCCTCGTCAGCCTGCTCGGCTGGCGTACCCCCAACCAAGCCGCCCGCACCGCGGTCCTCACCGTCCTGAGCGACACCCCCGGCATCACGTACCACGGCTCGGTGACCGACCGGGCGGGCCGAACCGGCATCGGCGTCAGCGCCACCGCCGACGACATCCGCTTCCTGCTGATCCTCAACCCCACCACCGGCGAACTACTCGCCTACGAAAGAGCCGCACTCACACCACCACCCGGGAGCGACCGAACCGGCCCCTTGGTCGACGACTACCACCTGTTCCTCGTCCATACCCATGCCGCCAGCAGCGACAACTCCTGACCCCACTAACGACCAACTCACGGACAGCCCGCCATATGGACATCGTCCCGAGCATCCGCGCATCTGCGGGAGGTCACGCCGCACCGCTCGTCCGCATCGCCGCCGGGTCACTCCGCGGCCTATTAGGATCTGACTTCAGTCGTGGATGAAACGATTTGTTCACATGGACGCGAGGCCTGACTCATCGAGAGCGAGTCGTGCTTGAGACGCTCCTGGCGGCCCCTGAGGCTCGCCCATCCTGCATCGAGGCTGGCTTCGAACCTGCGACGCCGTATTTGGTGAGCCGGCCGGTGGAGTCTTCGATCGTGACCGTAGCTGCCGTGGACCTTCTGCTCGGACCGGCGGACGATCGAGCCGGATAGGTCAGACGGAAGACGTGTCCGTATCAGTTCCTCTCGTTGTTGATGTGGCCTTCTTCGAGGGCCTTCTCGATCATTGCCAGCATCTCGGCCATTTCGTGCGCCTCAGCTGTCAGCGTCCAGGTCAGGTACCCGCGTCCGTCGTCGATCTGGTCGACGAGCCCAGCCTGGCGCATCTGCCTGAGCGCCTTGGACAGGTGGCCGTCGCCGGGTCTCGCTCCCCAGCGCTCAACGAGGGCGGCAGCGAGCTCCGTGTATCGCAGTTGTCGGTCGGCGAGCGTCAGCAAAATCGAAGCCCACCAGCTGTGTCCGAAAACCTGCTCCAAGATCCGAAAGTGGATCAATGCCACAGTTCACCGTCTCCCCCGCACAGGTGCCCAACGCCTGACCCGAGACGTCAGCTGTCGTGAATCTGACATTGCGCGAAGGACTCACTTCACCGAGTAGTCGCAGCGGTGTCAAGGCCTCTCGTTTATCGACCTGACGGAGAGCTGGCGGTTAGAGCCGCTTTGGGTGAAAACGAAATCCAGCTGTAACGAGCAGTGGTTGTCGATGGCTCCGCTCTGTTCAGCCCCTGCGCGGCGCTGAACAGTCCGTCGCGGTGGCGCGAGGCGGCCCTACCAGCGGTGCGCACGATTGGGACGCACGATTGGCGCGCGCGGTTGTAGCGCACTCACGTGCCGTAGCGGCAGGCTCTGATCCTGGGATAGGACAGAACATGTTGACCGTGTTGGAGGCAACTGGTGGCACACCGTAGGGGGAGGGTGGTGGCCGTGCTCGCGCTCATCGGCCTGGTGGGAATCGGGGCAGGTTGCACACGTGGTGACGGTGGCAATGAAGGCTCAGCAACGCCGACGCCCGGCAATCAATCCACCTCGACCGCCGAACCGGTTACGCCTGAGGATCTCGCGCTGGCTGCGTACCGGGGTATGTGGGCCGCCTACGACGACGCCGGGCTTACGTCCGACCCGGACAATCCTGAGCTGGCCAAGTTCGCGGCCGGCGATGCGTTGAAGGTCTTGAGAAGCGGCCTGGAGTCCGATCGTCGCGAGGGGCTGGTCGGGCAGGGCAAAGTCGTTGTGAACCCGTCGATCCAGTCCCTCACGCCTGCGGCCGCGCCGACCCAGGCGAAGGTCCGAGACTGCGCCGATACCTCCGGCGCGACCAGGGTGAGAGCGACTCCGAATGGCACTCCGTTCGCCGACTCACCCGGCGGGCGCCGGCTGGTCAACGCCACTGTGAGCATGGTCGGCAGAAGCTGGAAGGTGACGTCCTTCGGGGTCCAGGGGGTCGGCTCGTGCTGAGGCTCCGCCTCCTGGCAGCGGCCGGTGTCATGCCTGCGGCCTGTTGCCTGGTTCTGCTGTTGCCTGCGTCCCCCGCCAAGGCCGACAAGTGGAAGCCGGTGGACTGCGGCCTTACTCCTGGCGTACCTGAGTGTTCCGTCGAGGTGGGTACACCGCCCTCGGCCGGCGACGGGAACTCCGGGGACGAACACAGCGGCGGGTCGAACACCGGTGGCGGGTCCGGAGGTGAGCACGAGGGTGCGGACGGTTGCCGCTACATCGTGATCGGCCGGGACGATCCGCCGGCGGGTGCCCCTCAGCCTGGAGCGTGGTATTCACGCCACTGCATCAACGATGGCGCGGGCTCGGAGAGGTTGCCCGTGTGGATCGCGGATGCGCAGTCGCCGGATCCGACGGTTTTGGCGCGGTCCGCGATTTCCCGGCTGGATCTGCCTGTACCGGCGATCCGGGCCAATCCCGCTCCGCCGGCGGCTCAGCTGCTGAACGTGCCGACCTGGCTGTGGTTGGACGGCTCTTCTTATCGCGCACGGTCAGCGACGGCTTCGGTGCCCGGCCTGAGCGTCACGGCGACGGCCTCGCCGACCAAGGTGCGGTGGTCGACTGGTGACGGCGCGTCCTTCACCTGCTCGGGCGCGGGAATGCCGTGGCGCGCGGGCATGGATCCGGCAGCAGCGTCGAACTGCAGCCACACCTACAAGGTGCCGTCGAGTGGCCAACCGGGCGGGGTGTACGAGGTGCGAGCAACGGTGACCTGGGAGATCGGCTGGGTCGGCGGTGGCACGTCGGGGTCGGTCGATCCAGTGACGACGACCGCCACGGTGCCGCTTCGGGTGCAGCGCTCGTCCGCGCTCAACGGGGCGGGCTGACCGATGGCTGTGTCATTGACGAGGTCACCGGCCGCAGCGGCGAACGGGCGGTCGCCATCCACACCTCCGCCAGTTGGTGTGCGCCGACGCTCACCGCGCAACGTGGTGCTGGGGCTGGTCCTTACAATCGCGTGCTCGCTGCTCTTCGCCGGCACAACGTTGCGGACCGATCCGGCGACTCCGGTCCTTGCATTGGCCCGCGACGTGGGAGCCGGCCAGACGATCCGGGACCCAGACCTGAAGGTCGTACGGATCGTGCCCGGCGACGCCGTGCAGGTGGTAGGCGAGTCGCAGCGCGAGACGGTGGTCGGTCGGACGGCGGCGGTGCCGCTGGTGGCCGGGAGCCTGTTGTCGCCCGGCCAGATGGGTGGTTCGGCGTTTCCGCCAGTGGGCCAATCGGTCATCGCCGTCGGCGTCAAGGCGGGCAAGGCGCCCGCCGGCATGACTGTGGGTTCGCGGGTGACCGTCCTGGTGGTGCCCCCGACAGCCAACGGATCTCCAGCTGGGCAGGCGGTCCGGGCGTCCGCATCGGTGTCAGCGATCGAGGTCCCCGACGCTGCTGGACTGACCGCCGTGTCGCTCCTGCTGTCGTCAGACGCGGCACTACAGGTCAGCCTAGCTTCGGGAGACGTATCCCTGATTCTTCAGGGCTCGGGCGGCTGAGCACCGTGTTGATCGGGGTGACGAGCGCGAAGGGCTCGCCGGGCGCAACGACGCTCGCCCTGGGGCTGGCACTGCGGTGGCCCGAGCCAGGCGCCATTGTCGTGGAAGCGGATCCGGCGGGCGGCGACCTGATGGCACGGTTCGGTCGCACCTACCACGATGACGGGCGGGAGCCAGGGCTGGCGTCGATGGCCGCCGATGCCCGATCCGGGGCCGGCGTCCGGATGGATCCGTCTCGGTGGGTACAACCGCTGCCGTCCGGGGTGGACGTGGTCCTGGCGGAGCCTGGCGCCGCGGCGGCGAGCCTGCGGGCGTTAGCTGCGCGAGGACCTCGAATGCTGCGAATGCTGGCCGCCAGCCGGCCAGCGGTCGTGCTCGACGTGGGCCGGTGGGAGCCAGCTTCGCCGACGTCCGCGCTGCTATCGGCAGTGGACGTCCTACTGGTGGTGCTGAGGCCCGTACAGGATGAGGTTCGGGTTGCGGATGTGCGACTGAACGGCCCGACGGGCCGACCAATCCCATCAGCAAAAGGTAGAGACCTTACCCAGGGACACGAACACGTCGAGCAGCTGACCGGATTGGTCCGGGACGTACAGCTGGTGACCGTAGGTGGCGACGGGTGGCCGGCAGTGGAGGTGGCCGGCAGCCTTGGGCTGCCGCTGGCCGCGACCATCCCGAACGACCGTCGCGGCGCCGGGATTCTGGCCGGACGGATGGTGCCGCGGCGCGGTTGGCAGTCGACCGGCTGGACGCGGCTGCCACTGCTGCGGGCCTGTCGTGGCCTTGCACTGGACCTCGATCGGCACGCCGGTACCGGGACGTCCATCGCGCCGGTGACGGAGCACGCCGGGGTGAGCGGCCGATGAACGCTCGACATTCCGCTCCGGGGAACAGCATGGGCGTGGGGGGCGCCCACGCGCTGACCACTGGTGAGCGAGAGGTTCTCGATGCGTTACGAGCCACTGTCGCCGTCCGGCTACAGGTGTCGGTCGTCGGCGGAGCAGACAACGCGGGCGACGTCGACCTGTTGATATCCAACGCTCTCGACGAGTACGCGCGCGAGGCGTTGCACCGCGGGCAACCCCCGCTGAGTGAGATGGCCGAGAATCGGATTCGGCAAGCGTTGCGCAACTCCTTCGTCGGCGCCGGCGGGCTGCAACCGCTCCTCGACGACGAGGCGATCGAGACCATCAACATCAACGGCTGCGACAACGTGCAGGTGCAGTACCGCGATGGCCGACGCGCCCGGGTGGCCGCGGTCGCAAACTCCGATACCGAACTGATCGAGCAGTTGCGCGACATGGGCGCCCGGCTCGGAGCCCATGAGCGCCGATTCGACCCGGACGCCCCCGAACTCGCCATGCAGTTGCCTGGCGGAGCGCGTCTACACGCGATGCAGGTGATCAGCGATCGAGTCGCGGTGTCGATCCGCCGGCACCCGATGGTGAAGGTGAGCCTGGATGACCTGGTGGGGATGGGCGAGCTGACGCCGACAATGGCGGATCTGTTCACCGGCCTGGTGTTGGCCCGCCGGAACATCGTCATCAGCGGCGGCCCCGCCGCGGGAAAAACAACATTCCTGCGAGCCCTCGCCTCTGCGATTCCCACGCAGGAACGCCTGATCGTGATCGAGGACTCTCGCGAGCTGTCGCTGGACCCGCAGGTCCACCCGGACATGGTCTCGATGCAGGCACGGCAGGCAAACATCGAGGGCGTGGGCGAGTTCAGCCTGGATCAGTGCGTCCGTGCCGCCCTGCGGTTGACGCCGGATCGGGTCATCCTCGGCGAGGTTCGCGGGGCTGAGGTCGTGCAGATGGCCAAGGCGATGTCGATCGGGGTGGACGGGTCGATGGCGACGGTGCATGCCTCGTCGAGTTCGCAGGCACTGCTGCGGATGACCACCTATGCGATGGAGCCGCCGGCATCCTATCCACGAAGTGCCGCGACGTCACTGCTGGGCGAAGCCGTGCACATCGTCGTGCACTTGGACCGCACTCCCAATGGCCTTCGAGTGGTTTCCTCCGTTCGCGAGATCGTCGGCACCGACGGGGACCAGATCATGTCCAACGAGGTATACCGGCCTGGTCCGGGTCGCCAGGCAGTGCCGGCGACCCGGCTGCGGGACGAGACCATGGACCGGCTCGTCGATGTTGGCCTGGATCCTGCTGCCCTCGACCGTGACGGGTGGTGACACGGATGGCCATGCCGGTCGTGCTGCTTGTCGGACTACTCAGCGGCCTTGGCCTGTGGCTGGTCGTTGACGGATTCCGGCGGCGCGACCGTGACAGCCCTGCACGAGTGGACGGCTTGCTACGACGAGCTCGTGCGGCCGTAACTCCCGTGCGGACCGTAACGGTGATCATCGCGGCGGTGGTCTCGGGGCTGGTAACCGGCTGGCTGGTCGGCGCGATCTTGGCTGGCCTGGCAGCGTGGAGCCTACCCACCGTGCTGATCGGGAACCGGACTCAGCAGCGTGAGCAGGAGCAGTTGGAGGCGATCGCGGGCTGGACGGAGAGCTTGCGCGACACGCTGGCCGCGGCAGCTGGGCTGGAGGAGGCGATCGCCGCGACGGCCGGCACGGCGCCAGCGGCTATCCGACCGCAGGTCATCGCGCTGGCGGAGGCGATCGACGCTGGGGTCCGCCTGCCGGTCGCGCTGCGCGCGTTCGCCGCTGATCTCAATCATCCGACCGGGGACATGGTCGTGGCGTCGTTGCTGCTGGCGGCCACCAGGCAGGCTCGCAACCTCGCCGAGCAGCTCGGTGCGCTCGCGGCAACCGCACGGGAGCAGGCCGCAGCCCGGATGCGGATCCAGACCGAGTGGGCGACCACCCGCACGTCGGTGCGGATCATCATCGCGATCACCCTGGTCATGGCCGTCGGACAGGTACTGCTCAACCGCACGTTCCTCGCTCCCTACGACACTCTGGCCGGGCAGGTCGTACTCGCCATCGTGGGTGCGATGTTCGCCGTCGGATTCATCTGGCTCAGCCGGATGTCCCGGATAGCCCGTGAGGAGCGGGTGCTGACCGGCGCCAACTCCCAACCCCAGGTGGTGACACGGTGATCCGGGAGGCGCTGCTGCTGGGGGCCGGTACCGGAACCGGCCTTGCGCTGGTCCTGCTGGGGTTGCGTCCCAACCGACCTGCCCTGGTCGACGTGCTCGATGGCCTACGTCGTCCGGCGCCGCCGCCGATGACCGCCCGACAACGCCGCTATCAGGTGCTGGGGGCGCCCCTCGTACGCCTGGGCCTGCCTACCGCTCGCACCCGCAGCGACCTGGCAGTGCTGCAGAAGGACGTTCCCACGTTCCTTGCCGAGCAGGCCGCAGCCATCGGCCTGGGGGTACTGGCGATGCCCGTCCTGGCCGCACTGTGGGGTGTCGGCGGGCTGGTGCCGCTGTGGCTCGCCGGCCTGGGCGGACTGATCGGCTACCGATGGGCGGTCACCCGGGCCTGCGCTCAGGCGAAGAGGCGGCGTGCCCATCTGCGCCACACCCTGTCGGTGATGCTCGACCTGGTCACCATCAGCCTGGCCGGCGGCGCCGGCGTCGAACAGGCCCTCGACGATGCGGCAAGCGTCTGCACCGGCTGGGCCGCCGACCAACTGCGTGCCGCGCTACGCACCGCCCGGCTGACTCGGCAGCCCCCGTGGCGGCCCCTTGGCCAACTGGGCCACGATACGGGAGTGAACGAGTTGGCCGAGTTGGCCGCCACGATGCAGTTGGCCGGCGCGGAAGGCGCCCGGGTCCGTGCTTCCCTCGCTGCCCGGGCCTCGGGGATGCGCGCTCGCACAACCGCCGCAATGGAATCCGCCGCCCGCTCGGCCGGCGTCCGGATGTCCCTGCCCGTCATGCTCATCGCCCTCGGCTACGGCCTGTTCCTGCTATACCCGGCCATCGCGGCCATCCGCGCCGGTCTCTGAAGGGTCCGAGAGCTCACGAATTTCGAAGTGTCGTTACGCCGGAGCTGAAGGGAGGTACGCAGCTATGCGGCTATCCGAGTCCGTCGGTTCACGAACTGCCTGCAGGGTGATCGCCGTTCATCGATCGAAGGCGGTAGATGCCGGACGACCACAGCCGGTTGCGCTACCTCAGCCGGTGGTAGACGACGCCTTCGAGGTCGTCGCGGTTGAAGGCAGCTGCGTTGGTGAGGTGGCCGTCGTATGGGCCAACCTTGGTCACTGCTCGGCCGTCTCGCAGAACGATCTGGAGTCCGTGTTCGGGCTCCCAGTCGCAGTTGCATTCCACGGTGACGTACACATGCTGGTCGCGGAAGCTGTCGCGCTCGACGGCAGCCTCGACGGGGTGGATGTGTGCCCAGACTTCGTCAGGATTAGAGATCGTTACGGGCACGGCGCCGTCGGTGGCCTCGGATACGACGTCCTGGTAGTAGTCGAAGATCGCTGGTGCGGCGGCCTTGAGGACGGAGTCGTCGACGTCGAGGAACGCCGCGATGGCCGTGTGGAACTCTTCCTTGGCCGGGTCGTCGTCGTATCCGTTAACCATCACGTTGAGTACGCGGTCGCCCAAGGCTGGCACGTGGACGGGCTCGCTGCGGTACCACCCGTCGAGGTCCTCGAAGACCGTCCCAAGGCCGGGGATGTCCATGCGGGCACCCTACGGCAGCGGCGGTCTGGTACGTGGTTCGGCAGGTTCGATGCCGCCGGACGCGTACCGCTCGGCGGTGGGAACGGACACGCCGAACATGTCAGTCAGTCGGCGCACGTCTCCGGGGGACGTGATGGCTTCGTGCACGATGCGGCCCATCCGCAACGCTTGGGCCGAGAAGCCGATCGTCTTGGTGATCCAGTGGGTGCTGGGCAGGGCGGTGCGGGTGGCGTTGTAGTGGTTGAGGAACAGGTGCGGGTTGGCGGTGTTCGGCCAGCGCCGCTGTCGTTCGTCGAGCCACGCGGTGAGTCGCTGCCTGACCGGGGCGGCGAGCGCCATGGTGCAGGCGGCTGTCAGGGATCTCATGCAGCTGCATGGCGACGACCTGGTGGGATCGCAGCGCGTGGAACGCGATCAGGGCAGCGAGTGCGGCGCCGCCGCGTTACTCACCGACCCGCCACCTTGAGAGTCTCGATCACTCGCCCCGAATCAGAGAAGCGTCGGGAATCTCGACAAGCAGTCAACGGTGGCTCCACGAGGCGACCGGCGCTGCCACCTCGACCTCGATCGGCATCCCGCAAGTAAGCCATGGAACAACCCACGGTGTTACCGACTAACCGCATCCTTACGGCTACTCGAAGGAGTTGATCACCATGATCCGCCGTCTACGCGCCAACTTCGCCTATGGGCTCAGGGCCATCCGTGAGAATCCCGAACACGGAGCCGAGACCGTCGACACGATCATGTGGATCGCCATCTTCATCGTCGTCGTCGGCGGCATCGGCATGCTCTTCCGGGACACCGTGACGCAGTACTGGAACTCCCTGGTCATCACCATCGGCTTCTGACCGTCACGATCATGGGGAGTCCGAGCAGGACCAGGCAGCACCTCCGCAGCAGACTCCACGGCGACCGCGGCTCAGTCACGACCGAGACCGTCGGCTACACCGTCATCTTCCTGCTCGCTCTGACCGTGATCGTGCAAGCCGCCGTCTGGTCGTTGGCCGATCAGTCGGCTCGGCACGCCGCCAAGGAGGCACTTCAGGCGGCGCGGGTCTATGGGGCGACGGCCGAATCCGGCCGCAGCGAAGCCGCTGAAGTCCTGGCCGAGACCAACCCGGCCGGCATCGACGACGTCCAGATCACCGTGGAGCGTGGGCCAGTCACCACAACCGTCACGATCACCGGCACGGCGAACCGTGTCGTTCCCGTGCCAGGGCTCACCGTGCCCATCGAGGTCCAGGTCCAGGCACCCACCGAAGATGTCCCACCCGTCAGCTGAGACCAGGCGGAAGGAGCGAGGCGTCGATGAGAGAGCCCAGTAGAGCATCACTGCGTCGGCGGTGTCCGTCCGGCGATTGCGGCTCGGTGTCGGTCGAGGTAGTCGGGCTCGTCCTGCCGGTCATGGTGATCGTGGCGATGCTGATCGTCGGCGCATGGCGGTTGTCGGCCACTCGCCTCGACGTACACGCCGCCGCCGCGTCCGCCGCGCGCGCCGCATCCCAACAGCGAACCGCCGCTGCCGCGCAGTCCGCCGCCGAGGAAGCCGCCCGCGGCGACCTCGCCGGCCGGGCCCGCGGATGCACCCCGTTGACCGTTGTCACGGACCTCGATGACTTCGGCCGTGGCGGCTCGGTCACCGTCACCATCACGTGCCACGTCTCCACCGATGACCTGATCGGCGTCAGCGCCCCGGGCGGCGCCGACACGACCGCGGCCGCCAGGGCCCCACTGGACACCTACTCGGAGGTCGTCCCGTGAGCCGCCCAAGGTTGGAGGCGGTTCGCCGCCAGCTGCGCGAAGACCGCGGCTCGGGCACCGGCTGGGCAACCGGAATGTTCCTCGTCGGCATGCTCGCAGCCGCACTGATCATCGACGGCGGCGCCGCGATGACGATGCGCGTCGACGCTCGCCACGTCGCCCAACAGGCCGCGCGGGCCGGAGCAGACCGGATCGATCTACTCCTGCTCCGCACGGCCGGCACCGTACAACTCGACCCGGTCCTGGCCGAAGCCGCGGCGACCGAGTACCTCGCCCAGGTCGGAGCAACCGGCACCGTCTCCGCCACCACGACGTTGGTCACGGTCACCGTCACCAAGACCGGGCCCACGCCGCTACTCGCCGCCGTCGGAATCACCACCGTCACCGTCTCGACCACCGAACGCGCCGAACCCGTGACCAGCTAGACCACCGTGAAGGGGGTGCCATGAACGTCACCGCGGCGCTCGGCCGGCTCCTCACCCGCCTCGCCAGCGCCACCGCGCTGCTCTCCATCACCGTCGGCATCCCCTACGGTCTCGCCGCCCACATCGGTTGGCCCCTCCCCCGCGCCGTCCCGCAGGACACCGCCGGCTGGCAGGCATGGCTCACCGCCGGCTTCACCGACACGATGGCGGTCAACCTGCTGGCCATCGCCCTGTGGCTGCTCTGGGCCGTGTTCACCGCCAGCCTCCTCGCCGAGGCGATCGCCGGGATTCGCGGCCTGCCCATGCCGAGACTGCGCGGCTTTACGTCCGTACAGACTCTGGCAGGTTGGCTGCTCTCCGGACTCACGGCCGGGGTCGTCGCCACCGCCACCGTCGCGCCGGCTACGGCGACTCCTCCGCCATTGCCCGCGGTCGTGCCGGCCGCGGCGCACGCCACCCCGGTGGTGCTTGTCGGCAACGCTGCGACGGGCCCAGCCAAGGTCGGTATCGAGCAGCAACCGCCGATCCTCTGCGCTGGCGAACACAACGTTCTCATCAAAGGCAACAGCTATGTGTACGTCGTCCAACGCAACGAGAGCCTCTGGGTCATCGCCGAGAAGTGCCTCGACGACGGCAACCGTTGGCCCGAGATCTGGCAGCTCAACCGCGGCCGACATTTCGAGGTCGGCGGCACGTTGCGGGCCCCCCGCCTGATCCAACCCGGCTGGGACCTACGGATGCCAGATGACGCTGTCCCGCCACCAGCCACCGATCCGACACCCGCCAAACCCGCCCGACCGCCGGGTGCCGGCCCGGTGCCCACTTCACCGGGCCCGGCAACGTCGACAGCCCCGCCCATATCGACACCGTCTTCCTCAACCGCTGAGGATCCGGACGGTGTGGTCGAGCCGGCACCGCGCATGCCGGCGTCATCGGGTCCGGCCTCGACCCCAAGCAGCACCAGCGCGGCAACGCCCGACCAAAGCGATGCCGTTCGGCCGCCCGGTGAGGATCGCGGCGTGGGCGTACCGGGCGGATGGGTGAGCATCGGACTGGCCGCTGCACTGGCCGCCGCCTCGTCGATCGTGTGGCTACGCCGACGCACCCGTTACAACCCCATCGCCGACATCGACCCGGCCACCGATCCCACCCTGCAGCCCCTGCCGGCCGTGGTCAGCCGGCTACGCCGGGCCGTCCGTGAGCAGGCACCCGAACTCTTGGCACCCCCGCCGCCACAACCCACAGTCCGTAACCCCGCGGGCGCCGAACGGCCGCCGCTGGCACCGATCGGGCCGTCCGGACCGCAACTGGCCGGACTACCCGACCAACCACGCGGAGGCCTCGGCCTTACCGGACCAGGCGGTGCCGACGCCGTCCGCGCGATGCTCGTGGCGACGCTCTCCTCCGGCGGTGTCCACGACCCGGACGCCCGCGGGCAGGTGGTGATCCCCGCGACGGTCCTCGCCGATCTGCTCGGCGGCACCGCAATCACCGACCTGGTCGGTGCCATACCTCGGCTGCGAGTCACCGCCGGACTCGACCATGCCCTGACCTACGTCGAAGAACAGATCATCCACCGCACACGTGCCGTCACCGACGCCGACGTCACCGACGTCGCCGCGCTCCACGACGCCGACCCGCACCACGATCCACTTCCGCCGATCACACTGATCGCCGACATCCCCGACACCGCGATCCGGGCTCGGCTATCCACCGCGCTACACCTGGGCCATCCCCTGGCCATCAGCGCAGTCATCGCCGGCGACTGGCCGCGCGGCACCACCCTCACTGTTGCGAGCGACGGCACCACCACAAGCAACGAGCCGGGACAGACCCCCAAGCTGTCGGTCCTAGACGCCGACACCACCCTGCAGCTGCTCACCGTCATTCGCGAAGCTCACACCGGGGAGCCGCCATCTCCCCCGCCCAACGACCCGACGCCCGAAGGGCCGGGCTCCACGAGCAATGGCGGAAACACATCTACCGCAGAGACCACCGCGAGCCCAGCACCGCCAGTCAGGCCTACCCCACCCGCCGAACCTCCCCGAGCGAGCGAGAAGCGGCAGTCACGGGTACGCGTCCAGGTCCTCGGCCGGCCGATCATCTTCGGCGCCGACGGCAACCCCGTCCCCGGCGTCCGCCGAGCAAGTTACGAACTCCTCACCTACCTCGCCGTCCACCGCCAAGGTGCGGACATCGCCGACATCGAGGTAGCGATGACACCGGATGCCACCCCACGCCGCGCCCGCGACCGCCTGTCCACCAACGTCGCCAACCTCCGCAATCGGCTGACCCACGCCACCGGACTCGACCCCAGCGCGATCAGCGATACCTTCAAACCGGTCGTCAACCCTGGTGGGCGCTACTACCTCGACCCGACCCTGCTCGATGTCGACTGGTGGCGCGTCCTCGACGCCGTCAGCCGCGCCGGCGCGACGACCGACCGAGACGCCCAGCGAGCGGCGCTCGACGAAGCAGTCAGCAACTGGAACGGCCTACTCTACGACGACAGCTTCGAATGGATGGACGGGCCACAGCACAGGTGCAGGCAGGTCGGCGTCAACATCCACGCCCGACTCGCGGTTCTGCTCGCCGACACCGACCCCGGTCGAGCTCGGACTCTCCTCGACGCTGCCTGCGACATCGACCCGATCAACGAGGAGGTCGCTCGCCTCGCCATGAACGCTCATGCCGCCACTGATGACACCGCAGCCATCAACGCGCGGCTGGCAGCACTCAGGTCAGCGCTTCAGGAAATCGACGAGGACGTCTCCGACGAAACCCATCGACTCGCACGTCGACTATTCCAAAAGTCCCTACCGCATACCGATGGCCCGTCGGACTGAGAGGACCGTTTAGCGCTCTCGAGCAGACCGGGCGTGCGACTGAGCAGGTTGCGCATCCATCGCCGGATAGGCTGATAGCCGGCCAGTGGCGATTGAGTTCAGCCGCCTCGCCGAGGTCTGCCGCAGTCAGGCCCCACCTCGATCTGACCGCCGTCGATCAACGGCTGGCACCGTTTTGGTGGACTCGGGTGCACCGGATGCCCGGTTGAGTGGGTAGACGGTGGGTCTCTCGGTAGCGTCGATCGGGGACGTATGCTGCGGCCGTGCTGGAGGGACTGGACGAGGTCGGCTGGAATGAGCTGAGCCACGCGTACGGAGAGGCTCTCGACACGCCGAACCTGTTACGGCAGGCGGCCTCGCCGGACGAGGAAGCTGCTCAGGGGGCGGTCTCCGAGCTAAACGGCAGCATCTTCCACCAGGGCACCGTCTACCTGGCAACGGTGGCGGCCGTACCGTTCCTGGCCGAGCTGGCCCTGGCCGCGCCGCACGGCCGGGCCGACCTTGCCTGGATGCTCGGACAACTGGCCGATCGACGGCACGCGTACGGCGACGACTTCCCGGACGTGCGTGCAGCAGTCGTCGGGCACCTTCCGGCCCTCCTAGCGCTGCTTGCAGACGGTGATCCCAAGGTACGGGAGGCTGCGGCCTACGCGGCGGCTCAGGCCGGGACAGTCCCCGAACCGCTTTGGCAAGCTTGGCGGGTCGAAGCCACTGAGCCGGTTCAGGCATCGCTCGCTCTGGCGCTGGGCCTGATCGATCCGGCCGCCGCCGAACCGGTGCTCGCCGACTTGGTCTTGCACGCAGCGCCGCTGGTACGGGTGGCCGCGGCGGTGGCGCTGCTGCGGGCCGGGGTGCCCTGGCCGGACGGTACGATCGCCGCGGTGGTCGCAGCGATCGACGACGGCGCTTCGGTCACCTACTGCTGGGCGCACGGCGGTGACTGGTCCGATGAGCTGATGGTGGCGCAGCCCGCGCCGGTCGCACTGGATCTACTCAGCCACCTACTGCAGGCCCGCGAGCCGAAGACCCGGGAGCTCGGCCTGTGGGCGGCGTCGGAACGGTGCGACGCCAGTCGTTCGGCACCGCCGCAGATCGTTCCGCTGGTCGCGACTGCGTTGCACGACCCGGATCCCGGTGTGCGGAATCGTGCTCTCGACACGCTCAGCCGGGCTGGCGAGGCGGCCGGGCGATTCGCGGACCTGCTGGCGAGCGTCGCCGCCGGGTTCGCGGAGGAGGCCGGGGCGCCCGGGTTCACCGCCGAGTATCGGGCGGTCAGTGCCCTCGCCCGGCTCGGTGATCCCCGTTGGATCGAACCGGTGTGTGCGGCGGCAGCCGCTGGGCACCGTGCGCAGCGGTTGCTCGACGGCGCCCGCTTCGAGCCTGCGGTGCTGGCTGCGGTCCGCCAGCGCCTGGCCGACGAACCGGCCCGTGCGGACGTGCTGGCCGGGGTGCTCGGCGCGTGGCGCGCCGCAGCGGCGGCGCCGGAGCTGCTTGCCGCCCTGCCGTACGAGGGACCACAGGTGGCGTGGGCGCTCCTGGAGATCGGACACGATGACGCCGCCGCCGTACCGCACCTACGTACAAGGGCGACGCAGGCCGGCGATCCGGTGGCGGCCCTGGCCATTCGACGGATCTCCGGCGACGTGCAGCCGCTCTTCGGCATCCTCGACACTGCCTTGTCCGGTGAGCGGCGACTGTGGCCGGGACCGCAAATGTTCGTCGATGAGTTGGGCGAGGAACTGCGCCCACTGCTGCCTAGGGCGCGCGACCAGCTCACCGGTGCGGCGGCCGGGACGCACCCGCAGCGGGAGGCCCAGATCCTCGCTGCTCGGATAGTCGCGGTCATCGACGGCGTACAGCCCATTTTGACAACCGTGCGCGCGGTGCTTGCCGGTGGGCACACCCCGGCTCGCGCCGCCGCAGACCTCGTTGCAGACCTGGCCCCGGCCCACCGCGACGCCCTGACCGACCTCGATCCGCTACTGCGCAACCGGCTCGACGACAGGTGGAGCCGAGTGGCGGCGTCCCGCGCCCTTGCTCGGCTTGGCGTACCGACCGTAGACCTGACCGAGCCGCTGCTTCACGGCGTCACCGACTACGCCGGCCGGTATGGCCTGGCAACGATCCTGGAGCTACGCGCAGTCGAGACGATCCCCGGTCTCGAGAAACTCGCCGCAGGCGACAACCGCCTCGGTGCCACCAGCTTCGCCGACGACATCGTCTGGGCTGACGAACTGTTGACCGGTCGTATCCGTACGACCATCGCCGCCCTGCGCCGACTGACCACAAACCCTCCGCGGGGCTGCCAGCAGTAGCCACCCACCGGTCACCCGCGTCAAGACCGATCGAGGACTCTAGCTCAGTCTGTCCGCGCCGTGGCGGCCGGGCTTGTAGAACTGATGAAACGCCCGTCCTGCCGGTCCTCGGTCCCGACGTTGGTAGGCCACGGGGGTCGTCGAGGACGAGGAAGCCGCGGGAAGGACCGGCGGGTTGGCGAAGGCTGATCCCGGCCGCGTGTTCGTGCATCGGCCTGTCGGATGGAGTGCAATGCAGTCCCATGGCCGCAAAGGGTGTGGAACTCAGTCGGTGGCACCTTCGATCTTGTCGATCAGGTCGAGGATGTCAGGGACGGCGTCCAAAACGGTGACCTCGACCAAGGCACCATCGCGGCCAAACCGGCGGCGGTACTCCTCGTAGGAGTAGTCGGCGATCGGAACCCAGGATCGATGTCCTCGCAAGGGGTGGTTCTTCTGCGTCACCGCCCCAGAGTTGAGCCGGCAGAGTTCGATACGTGGGCCGTATCGCTCGACAAGGGCGCGAGTGTCGACGTGCAGGACGACCTGGCCCTCGGTGCGATACTCCTTCGCTTGACGCAACCGGTCCAGTCGCTCAGCACTGGCCCAGAAGAAGACCCGAGAGTTGATGGCGACGAGGTACTCGGCCAGCGAGGAGTCAGGATCAATTTTCTCCGCGACAAATTTCATCGGCTTCTGATCGCGGATCACGGCCGGCGGCAGGCCGGACGCGCGCAGAACGGTGGCCTGCTTGCGAGGTGCATTCAGGAGTCGCTCACGCTCGCCGACGTCGAGGCCGAACAGATCGACCAGTTGCTGCGTGGACAGCAAGCCGTGCCGTTGCACCGACGGCCAAGCGACCGCCGACATCGTGTGGAAGACTCGCGGATGGCGCGCGATCAGTTCCTCGACGTCCATGCCGGTCATGATGCCGGACATCCGCGATTACGGGCCATGAGCGATCCGGCCGACATCCTCCCATCATATGGTCGACGGGTGGTCAGCAGCGCCGGCGGTCCTCGGCGCTACGCCTACGCCGCCCGAGACAAGCGCTACCCGTAGCGACCGGATCGCGGCTATGAGCGGGCATCCAATAGCTCGATACCATGCGCATGTGTTGGGATTGCGTCGGCCGCGGACGGGTTTGAGCAGACGGGCCCGCTCGTTCGTCAGCGTTCACGGAGTTTGGCTCGACGTGCCGCCGGTGAGTCAGTTTCGAGGCGCGTGGCAGGAGGCGCAGATTCCTGACGAGGTCATCGACCGCGCCGAGGCGTATCGGGCCCGGTGGGGTGGCCTTGTCCTGCCGTCCGCGCCGGGCATGCCCGAGGATGCCGCAGGCCCGCGGATGCTCAGCGTGGACACGCCGGAGTGGGAAGACACGTTTGCTCCCCAGGGTTGGTTTTTCGAGGCCGGGCCGCAACGCACCGCTGTGCCGTATGCGTTCCTGATCGGTCCGGACGGCACATTCGGTATCGCCGGTGGCGACGATGGGCAGTGGGTCCCGTTGCATCGCAGCATCGACGGCTGGGTTGAGGCCCTGGCTCTGGCGTATGCGGCGATGGACGTCGCGGATTCGGTCACCAGGCTGACCGGCTCGGCCGTCGACCAGATCGACCTGACCGCCATGCAACCGGTCCCAGAGGTTGCTGGCATCACGAACGGCTGGTGGTACCGGCCGGGCCTGCTCGCTGCCGTGTACTCGGGTGAGTCGGAGCTGTTCGCGCGGCCGGCCTACCGCACCGCCTACCTGTACGCCGGCAACATTGATGAGCAGTGGTTGTAACGCCGCTACGCCGCTACCACATCGGCAAGTGGGTGGGGATCTGGTGAGCACCATCAGCGGCAGATCCGAGCAGATGATCAAAGGGCCGAGGCGATCGGAGTCCAGCTTGATCGCCGAACATCGACCATCCCTGGTGGGCGGGCGCCGACAGCGATCAACCGGTTCGCACTTCGCCGGGCTGCCCAGTTGTTGGGTCATCGGCTAGCGTGCCCGCGAAGGATCGGACGTCCCTGCGTCCTATGTGCCGCCGACGCATTGCGAGGTGCGAGCGACATGGCAGATGATTCACCTTCGACGCAGCGGCGACGCTGGATCTGGCTGATCCTGCTGGGCGTCCAGACGACCCTGTCCTACGCGGGGCTCGCGCTCTCGTCGATCCTTCTCGAGAGTCGGCCGGAGGTGGTTCTGTTCCTCAGAACCTCGCCCGACATGGTGATCCTTGTAGCACCTCTGGTGGGAGCCTCGCTCACCTTCGCGATCATCTACCCGATCCGGTGTCTGATCCACTATGCGTACTTCGAACTCGGCCGGAACTTCGGCGCCCGTCCGGTTCGATGGCTCACCGGACGTGCGCCAAAGGCGCAGCATCTGCGATCATCAGCTCTGCTGGTCGGTACGTGTCTCTACCCTGTCTCGGTCGTCGATGTGACGCTCGGCGCGGCAAGCACTGCGCCCCGCGTGTACCTGCCATTGCTGTTCGCGGGAAGCGCTGTCTCCTCTGCCGCGATCATCGCGCTGGCGATGCGCACCGCGGGGATGCTCACACCCGTTTTGTCATGGATTGTCGCGCACCAGACCGGCATGGTCGTCGTGGTCGCCGTGCTCATCGTGGTCAAGGTTCTAGTGCGGCTGAGACGGCTCCGCCCCGGTAGCCATGCGCCGAAAGGTCGAAGCCGGTGAACAGTCACGCGTGGATGCGATGTGCGTTCCAGCGACCGTTGCGGTTCTTGACCAGCAAGAGTCCCTTGACCACGAGTCGCGGAAAGAGGCCTGGGCAGTAGCGGAGACATTTCACCGACTCCCATGCCGCGACCGTCGCCAGGGTCACCCGTGCATGCCGAACGCGCAGCTGGACAGCCCCTTCGGCCCTGTCGACGTCCAGATCGACCACGCTGTCGATGAACTGCGCGGCGATCGTGATCTGGGCGAGCGCGGCGCTCAACCGACGGCGGCGTTCCGTCGAGTAAGGGACGACGGCGGTCATCAGAGCCGCGAGATGGCGACTCTCCTGGCGACGTAGCGCGAGGAAGGTTCTTAGCGATGTGGTCCGTCGAAGAGCGGCAGTGTATGCTGCCCAGCCCCGGACGTGCCCGGCGAGCTCCTGGGCGGCTCGTTCGGCCTGCGCGCCGGTAGTAGGCAGACAGTCGCGCAGGTTGAGCAACGAGGTGCGCTGTCGAGGGCTGAGCGAGGCGATGGCCTCAGTAGATCCGCCACGTTCCAGGAATACCGCGCAACGCTCGACCTCGCCGGCGCTCGACGCGTTGTCGTCGAACCAGTCGTCGAGATGACACATGAAATCGGTGACCGCCTGCCAGTTGTGGTAGAGGCTGTCGTCCACAGGCAGCCCGCAGTCGATTGCGAGCACTCGGGTCAGCGACGGAATGGAAAAGCCGGGTCTGATCGAGCCGGTCGCGTCGCGTTGTGTCACCGTGTCGATCCCTCGAGCTTATGGCGGTCGCGGCATTCGATGACGAAGGCGTAGATCAGGCATACAGGTAGTCGAAGGTGGCCGATCCCCAACGCGTTCGTCAGCCGCCATACCGCGATCAGGACATGTGCCGCATAGGTCGGGACAGACACAATTAGCCGACTTCTTCCGAAGCTGCGGGGGAGAAAACTGATCGGCATGAAGCTGACTACATATCCTAGATGGGCGGCCCGAATGACCTGCTCCTGCGTGTACGTGTAGGTGCCGGAGATCAGACAGGTGTCCGCGAGCTCCCGGGTGAAGACGCGATAACCGCTCTGGGCATCGAGGATGGGAATCCCGATCAGGCACGCAACCGCCCGAGAGAACAAGCGGTTCGCGAAGTATCGCGGCCGTGACATGCACGCCGGCCGGTTCCAGAGTCGGCTTCCGATCGCCAGATCGGCACCGTTGAGGACGATGTCAAGCAGCCCCAAGGCGTCCGCAGGTGAGTACTGGCCGTCGGCGTCGACGTGGAGAATGTGCGTCACGTCGTAGGTCAATGCTGTGATCACGCCCGTTCGGAATGCCTGTGCCAGACCTCCGGTGCCACCAGACGGGATGACGACATCAGCACCGGCATCTCGCGCGCGAACCGCAGTGTCGTCGGACGAGCGATCGTCGACCACCACCACAAGTGCCACGATTCCGGCGCTCATCAATATTGCCCGAAATGAAGAGACGACCTCGGCCACAGTCGCACTTTCGTTGCGAGCCGGAATAACCACGGCAACAACAGGATCATCACGGAATGTTAGTCCATCGAAATCGGTAGTCAAGTGGTCCTCACTGTTGACTCCTAGGCAAGAGCTTGACATACTGATGGCCAACGATACCGCCTGCATTATTGCTCGCGCAAGAGGCCAGACTCCGTCACCTGAGTTACCTGTGGGGTGGTCGTGGAATCCGTTGAACAGAACTCGGCCGGAGCGCCGAGCTGGTGCCCCGTGCGGCCCGAGGACTGCTTGGCCTTTGTTCTCTTGATTGGGGTGATTACCCTCAGCGTCCTCTCGCGCGAAGTCCCGTCCCTGCTTGACTCCCTTCTCGGGCTGTGGCCGGTGGTTGTCGTCTTGGGATCGGCCTCCGTGCCGGTGTACTGGTATGGATGCCGACATGGCGGCGGGCGACCGCACGGACGGCGGCTGGTCCGCAAGACGGCACGAGAGGTGGCTCCGGCCGTCTTCTGTCTGTCCTTCTACCTGATGCTGCATCATCTGACGCCCGATCTGGACCGGCCGCTGCTGGACCCGCGGCTCTCAAGCCTTGACCGGAGCATCTTCGGAGGCGACGCGGGGGTGTGGCTGCAGCGGAGGGTGGGCAGCGATATGACGACAGCAATTCTCACGGGTTGCTATCTCAGCGTGGCTATCGTGCCAGCCGCATATACGGCGCTTCTTTACCTACGCTCGCATTACCAGCATTTTCGTGAGGTCGTCCTTGCTGTTACAACATGCATGTTATCGAGTTATGCCGTCTATCTTGTCTCGCCCGCGGTCGGGCCACATGTGTACCGTGGCCCAGTAGGCGTAAATCTGGTTTCGAATGAATCTCACGCGCCGGCACTGAGGATGATAGCGGTGATTCAGGGCGACGCCAGAGACGCTTTCCCGAGCGTCCATGCCGCAGTAGTTTTCGTGATTCTTTGGTACATGTTCAGGACCTATCGGAAGCTTTTCTGGAGTTTCCTTCCGGTGGGGATCGGAGTCGTGCTCGCCACCGTTTATCTAGAGGTTCATTACTTCATCGATGTCGTGGCCGGCGCGGCCGCCGCGGCCGCCGGTATCCTGAGCGCGACAGTCTACGCCCGCATTCAAGGGTTCGAACCTGCACGGCTCGCGCCAGAAAGGGCACGCCGTTGATTCCAAGGCTACTGTCCAAGCGTCCTCTGCTGCCGATTCCAAACATACCAACGTGCGGTGACCGGCCTCTGACACAGCTTCTTGAGTTCATCCACGATGCCCCCGGTTACCTGCGGACGCTCGCCATCCGACATGGCCCGCTCGTACAGCTGAATGTCAGTCGAGGCCGTGTCGTATTCGTGTCCGGAGCTGCTCCGACCCTCCAGGTGCTCGCCGACGAGCGTCATTTCGGGAAGGGCTTCCACCAATCCATGGGACACGCATGGAGGGAGGAGGTGCCCCTCCGAAGCATTCTCGGCGACGGGCTGCTGACCAGTCGCGGATCGGACCATCGCCGGCAGCGTCGTCTGCTGCGGCCGGCGTTCGCGCGGGAACGCCTGCCCGCGTATGCCGACATTGTCCATCACGAGGTCGATACGGTTACGAGCGGCTGGACGAATGGAGCGGCGGTAGACCTAGCGGACGTTTTCGCGTCCATCACACTGCGGGTGATGGCCAGGTCACTGCTCGGCGTGCCACTGTCAGCTGCGGATACAGACCGGATCAAGGGCGTTTTGAAACGTTTGATGGAAGGGCTCGTTCTCGACGCGACGACAATGCTTCTGTTGAAGCGTGTCGGCCGGCTGCGAGTAGATCGGCGGCGCAGGGTCCTCGACGAGCTTGACGATGTCGTGGTGCAAGCCGTCGAACGTATTTCTCTCGATGAGCAGGACGCGGACACGGCGCTCCATCGACTGGTCCGGGCGAATGGGGGCCGAGCGACTGAGGGAAGCCTCGCCACGCCGGAGGTGCGGTCCCAGATCCGGACGTTGCTGGTGACCGGCTTCGAGACGGTAACCACGGCGCTGACATGGGTGTACCACCTACTTTCCCTGCATCCTGATATCGAGGGTCACCTGTATGAACGGGTTCGCGATGCTGGCGTGGTCCGCTTGGACGCTTCGTGCCCCGTCATGCAGCCGACAGACTTCGTGAATGCAGTGGTTGCCGAAGCGCTGCGGCTGTTTCCGCCCATCTGGTTACTCGTCCGTCAGGCGCAAGACGACGCCGTGCTTGCCGGAACCCGGATTCCCGGGGGTACGACGCTACTTGTGAGTCCGTACGTCGTGCAGCGTGACCCAGCCATCTGGACGGATCCGGATAGGTTCCTGCCGCAACGGTGGCTCAAGTTCGACGGCAGTGAAGACCAGCGTCTTTGGACTACCGCTCCGGGTAGCTACTATCCGTTCGGTGGAGGAGCACGAGTCTGCATCGGTGCTGACTTCGCGTTCTACGAGATCGGATTGATCGTCGAACGCATCTCGCGTTCGTGGAGGCTTGTGGCAGCTCGGTCGGCGACGCTCCCCACCAGGGCGTCGGTGACGCTTCGTCCGCGGGGTGACCTCTCGTATGTGACTGTCCGCCGATAGCGATCGGGCAGGATCATCTCGTCGTCAAGGCAGCCGGTCCGGCTGGGGAGTGCGGGCCAGCATGTACTGGAGGCTGATGTGCCTGAACTGGTACACGCTTCCAACACGCCTGAGAACGCCGCGGTCCTCCGCATCCGCGAGGAAGTCCATCAAGTTAAACGGCAGGCGCCGGCGAATGCCTGCCCAGGCGAGCATCAAGCGATACCAGACCGATGCGTTCCATGCGAATGCGCCCACCGTCCCGAAGAACAGACCGAAAAGGGCGCCGGTAGACACCGTCGAAGGACCTTCGAGGATCGGACCGGGCAGCAGCACGCCGACCACGACACCTACACTGCCGGCGAGAAGCGCCCCACCGACAAGGCCCGCAGCGGATCGAGCCGTGACGGCGAGCAGTCGGTTGTGGACCTCGTTGGCGGACCTGTTGATGTGGCCGCCAGCGAACCCGCCGGCGAGAATGCCAGTTAATCCGCCTGCCACCCATGTTGGCGTCGTGGTGGCTGTGCTGATGGTGGACATGGCGCCGAGAGCCCCGATGACCATCCCCAAGCCGGTAATCCCGAGTCCCGCATAGCCATCGATGGCCAGCTGCCGACGAGGGCTCGACTCGCGAAGAGGGTACGGTCTGCCGACGAATGTGAATCCCACCCCGAGCAGCGCGCCCAGGCTGAGCACAGAAACAGCGAACCTGGTGCCGAAGAGGGGCAGCATCGCGATGCCAACGGCACCACCGGCAGCGAGACCGAGAATCGCTCTGCGGAGCGTGGGCCACGGATCGGTGAAGATCCTCCAACTGAGATGCATCGGGGACGTGGGCAGGTCGGCGTGTGCGAACGCGGTTCCGATCGTGACCGCGGTCACGAGGGTCAACATGGTGACGAACGCGACGGCCTTCGTCGCTCCGAATGCCAGCCCTCCGAGGAGCCCGAAGACCATGCACAGCAAGACACCGGCGGCGAACCGAACCCGCCGCGGCAGATCTCCGGCAAGGTGGAACCACGCGAGGTCGCGGCCGCCACGCCGTTCGATGTGCCGCGCGAGGTAACGCAGCCAACGGTCGGCTTCTTCGAACGAGTACCGTGACCGCGGCGGCCGCCGGTCATCGTCGGCCATCGGGTACACCGAACGAAGATGCTGGCTCAGGAGATAGTTCGCGATGGCCGACGCCGTCGCGAATCGCCGCTTGTCGAGCAGGTCACGGGGATTTGTCGCCGGATCCTGGTAGTGCACGAAGGCGAGCCAGATCATCAGTGGCTTCGACAGTGCTTCGGAAAGCTCACTGGAGCTTTTTCGGAGATCATCGAAGACGGGTAACCAGCGATGGTCGATGGTGCGGAGTCTGTCGTTAATGTAACGGATCGCGTCGCCCGGTTGAACCGCTCGAAGTTCGATGACGTAGGCGGCTGGTAGGACAGTCGCTTCGCGTTCCGCCGTACGCGCGAAAGACTCCGTACGGCTGGTGAGCACGAACGGCTGACCGTTCGCGGTGGCTCGCTTGAGCTCACGGATCGCCGCTGACTGCAACTGTTCAGGCATCTCGTCCAGTCCGTCCAGGAACGGAGTGATGAGCCCATGTGTGATGAGCTTCCGCGCGACGTCCTTGCCGTACTTGCCCTTGTTTTTCAGGCCGGGATAGTCACGAACGAGGCGATCGCTCAGCCACGACCGGAAGTCAACCACCGTTGGATCCCATTCAGCGAGCGAGGTCAAGTAGGGAACGGTGCAGGCCTCCTCGAACCGTCTGCAGAGGCCTTCAAAAAGGACGATCGCCGTCGCGGTCTTGCCAGATCCGGGCGGCCCGAGCACGATGAGCTGCCGCGCCGGGATTCGAAGAAAGAGATCATCGATAGAGAGGATCGTGCCGACGGTGGGGATCTTCGTGGCGCGTTTGTTCCTTCCGTTGACGGTCCTGCGCGGGTTCCAACCGAAGTTCTCCAGTCTCGGCCCGAATCGGTCCGTCGCGGTCCAGGAGATGACGATCGGGCCCGGCACCTCTAGCGGACGGGCGCGGTGGTCGTCGATGGCACGTTCCCATGTATCGGTCAGCAATTCCCGCGACAAGACTCGCAGATATTCATCCGTCGTGCCCTGGTCCGTGGACTGCGAGCCGGTGAGCGCGATCGTGACGACGAGCAGGAGGATCGCCGGGATGGCGGTCCACGTGTAACCCTTCCAGGCTTCCGGCAGAACGCTGGTTGCGATATTGACCGCAGCTGCCAAGAGGGTGGCAAGCAGCAGTGAATAGGTTGCAGTCGTCGCAACCTTCCGCCGGCTCATGCGTCGCCTCCTCTTGCGGTTACGGTCGCCTGTTCCACGGATGTTGCGACACGGAGAGGATCGGTTGATTGCGACTGACCGTGGATCTCAGCGGGTTTCGCTGTGGTGGTCGTGCCCGGCCGACGTGGTCGGGATCGGCGCTTTCGCATGCGTGATCCACAGTAGCGACATCCGTACCGGATTGGAACAGCCCCCGGTTCCGTAGCGACTTGCGGGGGCGCCGCACGCTTCGGGCATGAGGCACGGCGGAGCGTCCACCCCGGAGCCGACCTACGCTCAGCCGGTTTATCGCCGCGCATTGGGCTCTCCGTCGTCATGATTCCGGCGAAGTCAGGTGCGCGCATATCGGCTACTTGTTTCATTGACCTGCGACCGTGGCCCGGCCAGGCTTCGGTCGAGGCGCCCGGGCTGTCGCTCTCATTTCGGCTGCCCGCGCTGGTCTTGTGGCTCTCATTTGGCCTGCGCGGCCCGGGCGTCGCCCCAGAGCGGGGAGAGGCTCAACAGGGGTTTGCTCGGCTCGAAGTAGCGTTGCCCTCCCGGCTCGACAACCCAGGTGGATCGAGCATCGGAGGACGCGGTGAGTGGCACGTCAGATCGTGTGGTCATCGGGATGGACCCGCACAAGCGCTCTGCCACGATCGAGGTCACGGCCGGCGACGAGACCATCGTCGGCGGCGGCCGGTTCGACACCGACCGCGACGGCTACACCGTAATGAGGAAGTACGCCAAGCAGTGGCCGGACCGGGTCTGGGCGATCGAGGGCTGCCAGGGCATCCGCCGGCACATCGCCACCCGGCTACTCGCCGACGGCGAACAGGTCGTCGACGTCCCGCCGAAGCTGTCCGCCAGGGCGCGGGTGTTCGCCACCGGGCAGGGCCGCAAGACCGACGCCACCGACGCCCACTCCATCGCGCTGGTCGGCACCCGCATGGCCGGACTGCGCCCGGTCGTCAACGACGAACAGCTCGCCCTGCTGCGGATCCTGGTCGACCGGCGCCGCTCCCTCGGTGAGGACCACACCCGGATGGTGTCCCAGCTACACCAACTGCTGCTGGAACTCATTCCGGGTGGCGCGAAGAAGAGCCTGTCCGCCGCCCAGGCCAAGGCACTGCTGGCCACGGTCCGACCCCGCGACACGGTCGGCAAAGCCCGGTGCCGGGTCGCCGCGGAGCTGATCGGTGACCTCGAACGCGTCTACCGGCGCTCCAAGGAAGCCGACAAGGAACTGAAAGAAATGATCGCGTCCACCGGCACCACGCTGATGGACCTGCACGGCATCGGACCCTCCGGCGCCGCCCGACTCCTGGTCGAGGTCGGCGACATCACCCGATTCCCCAACCGGGCCCACTTCGCCTCCTGGAACGGCACCGCCCCCATCGACGCATCCTCCGGCGAACGGGTCCGCCACCGGCTCTCCCGCACAGGCGACCGGCAGATCAACCGGCTGCTGCACATCATGGCCACCGTCCAGCTCCGCAACCCCACCGAAGGCCGCGCCTACTTCGACCGCAAAAAAGCTACCGGGAAAACATCGATGGAAGCGATGCGTGCGCTGAAACGACGCCTGTCCGACATCGTCTACCGACAGATGACCGACCACGCCACGACGGCCACGGCGACGGGCCCGGGAGGACAACGGGAGACGACTACTGACTCCAGTGTGACCAGCTCACATCCCCATGCCAGCTCTTCGGAGAAGTCACTTCCCGGACCCGCCACACCCCAGCCTAGAACAACCCTCGCCGCAGCCTCTTGACACAGAGGGGAGCCAGATCCGCGCAGGCGCACGCAACAGTGCAGTTCACGCCTCCCGTCGATACGTAACGTCACAATCAGCGGTCGACACGTCAACCCGGCACCCATACGGCCGCCACACCGGACAAACATGCGGATCGTCGAGAAACAGCCAGCTTCGTCTGGGGGCGAAAGGGTTCCTCGTGGAGTTGGGCGAGACGTCAACCCGGTTGCCACGTCCATGAGAGGACCGACCAATGATGGGGGCCGACATAGTGCCCAGCTACCCCAACGGTGCGCCTAGGTTGATCATGAAAAGGACCGGATCTATGGCCGCTTCCGCACTGGCATCACCGTTGGCGTGGACCTCGAAGTGGAGGTGCGGCCCGGACGAGTGGCCGGTCGACCCGACGACACCGATGGGTTGGCCGACCACGACGTGGTCGCCGACGTCGACCTGCGGTGGTTCGTTCATATGGCAGTACCGGGTGATGATCCCGCCGTCATGATCGATGTCTACGTACCAGCCGCAGCCGCTGGTGAGGCCTGGGTCTCCGTCGCGGTCGCAGCCCCAGTTGCTGCCGTCGCGATTGTCGATGGCGTTGCAGCGTACCCGGCTGACAATGCCGGCGGATGCGGCTCGGATCACGGTGCCGCGTGCGGCGCTGAGGTCCACGCCGTCATGACCGGGCCGGCCTGCGGTGCGGAAGCCCGAGCCGACAGCCGCGAGAACTGGCTGGGTCCAGGGCCCGCTGGCGCCGCCGCAGCTGGCCAGCCGCCCAGTTGGCAATGAACTCCCCCCGCTGGTGATCGTGCCGACAAGTTGAGTGGCTTCCGGCTCCCACTTGGCGTACGCGTCGGGATAGGCGCTGACTTGCACACGTTGGGCTGCCTCGGTAAGCGCCATCGTCTGCCAGCCGGGGATCGTCATCAACTTGGCGTAGAACCTACCGGCGGCGTAGGCCGGGTCGAGAAGTTGCGCGACGGTTCCCCATCCCTGGCTGGGTCGTTGCTGGAACAGTCCGACGGAATCCCGGTCGCCGCCGGGAAGGTTCCGTAGCGTTGATTCCTGCATCGCGGTGGCGACGGCGATCACCCACCCCCGAGTGGGCACGCCCTTGCTGGCTCCGACGGCGGCGATGACGGCAGCGTTGGCTACCTGATTGCGATCCCACCGGCCGACAGCTGGCCATCCTCCGGTCGGCGCTGGGGCGAGCGATCGACCGGGTGTCGCACCAGAGCCGCAGCCGGCGGCAGAGCCTCCCAGCAGGAGGCCGGTACCCGCGAGGCAGACGAATACCACAGTGACGACGGCGGCGAGCAGGGTGGCGAGCGATTGACGACTCACCGCCGACTCCAGCACTCAGGTCGATTGGTGGTGCGGAGACGTGGCTTGATGGTCATGTTTCCTCCACTGGTGAGCAATCGCAGCGGCGCCCAGGAGCTGATCCCGGCGCGTACGGCGAGTCGAAGGGGTCTGACGCTGAGACAGGCAGGTCTACAAACGCAAAAAGGGCCGCATATGCGGCACCAGGAGGTGCGAATCGGGTTCGAGCGGGCGGGCATCGACCGCGAGAGGACAGGCCGGACGCGGATCCCGGGCAGGGTGAACAGGATTGGTTCGGCGGATCAGGATCGGGCGGGAGCCCATTGGCGCGAGGACCAGGCGCGGGTCGCTCTTCGACCTCGAGAATTGGGTCCGCCCAGGTGCGGCCCGGGCCGGCCCCCTCTGCCCTCTACGCAAGTAGGGATGACCCCACCACCGGGACAGAGGGGTACCGACCGGGATAGTCAGGCGGAGCCGGCCCTCCTAGGCACTCAGTGCCCAGAAATCGAGGGTGCCGTCGGCACTTCGGGCGGGTTCTTATGGCTCCCGTTGTCGGAGGACAGCTCGGCTAACCGGCGGGCGATTGGGACGGGGTGGTCGAGCATGCCGACTTGGCCAGCGCGCCGGATCGCCTGGACTGAGCGCACATCGAAGTTGTGTCGCTGCCCGAGGGCACGCATGTCGGTCTCGCCGTCCTTCATGTCCGCCCAGACGGCCTGCCAGCGACGGTAGCGGTCGGCATTCACGGGGATGCGGCGGATCAGGTCGACTGGCCACGGCTGCTCGAGGTCTTCGCCGGGCCCCTGGTCATCGCCGTCGGGCCGCGACACGTCAGGGTCATCCCGCGACACGTCGGGATCGTGTCGCGAAACGTCGTCCGGCCTGTTGTCGTCGTGGTCCGGTGCTCGTCCGGCGATCTCCGGCTCGGAGTGGTGTCGCTTGTCGCTCGTCTGCGGCTCAGTCGGGTCCTCACGTCGCAACGAGTCGGCGGGGTGTTCGAGCATCCGCGACAGCATTTTGATCGCGGCGATGAGCGCGACCGCGGGCCAGCCGGCGATGATCCGAGCGATGACGTCGTCCTCAGCGATGAGGATGTTCGCGCCGAGGCTGACGACACCGCCGGCGGCGAGAGCGATCCACGGGAACGCGCCCGAGGGGCGGCCGGCCCGCCGGTCGGCGAGGATCGCCAAGGTGGCGACGACCTCGATGCCGTCAACCGTAAGCGGGAAGGCGTGCGCTTTCCAGCCGTGCTCACCGCGCGATTCGGCGAGTTCGCGGAGGTGGTCGTAGCTGACCGCGCCGGCGACACCGGCCAGTCCAAGGGTGGTGAGGGTCGCTGCAGTGGTGATGACGATGTCGGTCAGGGATCGTCCCGGTCCGACCGGGCGGGCGGTTCGCCGAAGTACGACGTCAATTGCCGTGACGGCGACGGCGACGGCGATGCCCACGAGGACGAGTCGGATGTCCATCAGCGGCCCGCCCGTCGTAGCGACGGTGGGAACCTGGTTTCACGGGTAGGTCGGACGCCGCGGCGCGGAGTGTCGGGTGTCGTGACACATCCTTGCCAGGGCATCGTCCACCCCCCGGCGCCGGCTGCGGGGCCGCTGTCCTCCGGGCGGTCCGGGGTCGGACCGGCGACGTGTCGACACGGGGTCGCGGCGCTAGGCAGGCGGGGCACGGTGGCGACGAGCTGGCCGCGCGTTCGGGTGTTCAATCGCATCAGGTTGCGCCTTCCAGAAGGGCGGTGCCGGCGCCTCCAGGGGCGCCGGCACCGCACATCGGTGTGATCCGGCGCCCAGGGGCGCACCCGGTGGTGCGTCACCCCGGGTGCGGGCGTGGAGAACGCGGTCGTCAGTCGGTGCCGAAGTCGTACTCGCGGTGGTGGACGGGCACCACGTCGACCGCGCGGATCTTGTCGGTGTGGGCGCGTGCGACCTCGAGGCGGTCCAAGTCGGTCGCTACGACATCGACCGCGACGGAGATGGCACCTCGTGGATCGAGGGCCTTGACTTCGACGACGAGTGGCACCACGAAGACGATCCGATAACGGGAACCTCGCTCGCCGCTGACGTTGCTGGTCGGCGGCGTCTCATCGAGCGCGCGCAGCCGTAACTGCCACTGTTTGGTCGGGTGGACGGATGCGTCCCGTAGGCAACGAAGTTCGACGCGGAGGAGACGCTCCGCCGCAGCTACGGCCTCGTCGCTGTTGTCCGCGTCGGTCTCGATGGCAAGCGGGGTGTGAACAGTGGCTTCGAAGTGGGTCCGCAGTGGCGGCGGCATGGTCAGGTAGCGCAGAGCATCGTTCGCGTCCGGAACGATAAGTGCTCCGGTGTTGACCGCGAAGATGATCCAGCGCCGCACCAGGTCGACGAACTGCCGGTAGCGTTCCTCGATGGCCGCACCGCTGTCGCGGATCTCGTGATCGGCCAGGGTGAGTGCGCCACGAAGCGCGGCGATCAGATCGGTGTCAGCTTGCCGGACGAGGACCATCTGCTGGGCGACGAGGTCGGCGGCGGCGCGGACTGCGTCCACATCGGGGGCGACGGTGCGGGAGTGCTGGAAGCCGGCATACAGCAGGTCGAGGATCTCCTCGGCGCCCCAACGGTGTTGCTGCATGACGGTGGCAGCGGCCGAGTCAGTCGGTGGGTTGATCACGGTGCTGCTCCCCTCCTGATCGCGGCGGATCATGGGTGGTCCGTGTGCTGGGCAGCCCAGGTCTGCCAGTCCTCGAGGACGGACGGGGGGATGCCCGCGCGGAGACCGTCGAGGACGAGCAGTGCCATCCCGTAGCTCGGATCCGCCGTCAGAGCGCGATGCGCCGCAATGTCGGCCAGCGCACCATTCCCCTGCAGCCAGGCGGTGAAGGCCAGCAGACTGGCTGGCGCCGCAACCAGGTCCGGGTCGGCCCGCCGGGTGAGGTCCCGCCACAGTTCGAGGTGCCACTCCTCGCGGCTGGCGGTCAGCCAGGCATGGTCCCGAACGGCGATGGTGCTGAGTAGCGTGGTGAGCCAGGCGACCTCGTCATCAGTGCACCGCTGGCCGCTCCGGTACCGGTTGGCCGCCTCCGTCAACGCTGCCTGTCCTTCGGCCTCGACGGCGCTGAGACTGGCCGGTAGGTCCACCAGCCGTCGGCGGGCACGGTCGGTTGCTTCGGTCATGGCGGCACGGAGGGCACCGCCTACGGGTGCGATGGAGGCCGCGAGGCTCGCGCGGTCCGCGAACGGGCTGGATCCGGATACCACAGCCCGTACCGACAGCGGGCTGGCGACCGCGTCGAACGGCGTGCCCTCGGGTGAGCAGCACGTCGGGTTGTCGCACAGGTAGGACCAGTACCGGTCATCGGTGACGCGTAGGGCGTCGTACACCTGCAGGCCGGCGACGGTGAGTACCGCACGGGCAGCATCGACCGCCGGCGTCGCGAGATCTTCCGGCCCGTAGGCGGCAATCACCACATGGGTCGCGTGGACCTGGTCGAGGGCCGGCAACGCCTGGGCGATGTCGTCCACTCCAGCGGGCAGATCTCCCCGGGTGACAAGGGCGACCTTCGTCCCGGCGATCGCGATCAGGACGATGCTGTTCGTCGGGTGGAATCCGACCAGGTGCGGCACGGCAGCGAGCATCTCTGCGGCCGAACGCACCGGCAGGATGGAGTTATCGGGGCTGGTCATCATGTTTCCTTCCGATTCGGATCCACCGCGCGAGAGCGGGTGGACTGGTGTGGGATTGCGCGGCCTGATCGAGTTCGGTCAGGTGTTGGCGTGCGCGTATGGCTCCGCCGGGAGCGCGCGCGAGCGCGGGCGTGTGTTCAGGTCCGGGTACGGACAAAGGTGCGCGGTGACGGCTGCGCGCAGAGAGATGTCTTTTCGCCGGACGAAGCCAGGTGCGCACGCCTGCGGCGCGCCGCCCGTCGGCACGAGCGGAATCACGGCCGGGGCGGAATGATTTCCACGTGCAGGTCACCGGTGAAGCCGGTGGCGAAGGTCATCCGGAGTCGGTTCATGTCCAGGCGCTGAATTTCTCGAAGTCCGTTGCGGTCGGTCATCCAGCGTGAGCAGCGCATCGCATTGCCGATCTCCGCGACGACCAGATCGAGGTCGGGCGCGATCGGCGGAATCGGGTCCAGACCCAGGTGGCGACGGCTGTCGGCGGCCCAGATTTCGTCGGTGGTGATCCAGTGACCGTCGCGGTGTCGGAACTCCACAGCGTCGGCGGGCGCGTTCTGTGCCCGGGCCAGGTCGAGCAGGTAGGCCAGGTAGTCGGGGGCAGAGCCGCGCAGGCGGCCCCAGGCACGGATGTACGGGTAGTCCTCGTTACCGCCAGAGGCTTCGTCAGTCATCGAGGTTGGTCCTTTCAGAGCGAGCGGCCCGGGACCGCGAGCGGCGATCCCGGGCTGCGAGGTCGGCTAGTTGTGCTGGCCAGCACCGCCCCTGGCCGGATGGCAGCGCCTGGTAGTGCGATGGCGCAACCGGGGCGGCATTCGGTTGAGCCAGTGGGGGGGGGTTTCGCGAGGTGCTCAGTAGGTCTTGGGTGTTCGGCTCGCGGCGCCTGCTGCGGGTGTTTCAGGCCGTCAACGACGCCTGACTTCCTTGGCGCTCTCTAGGCGGAGCGCTTCCACGGCGGCGGTGACTGCCGCCTCGAGCGTGTCGAACGATGCAGCGCGCGCCCCGCCGTCGATGTAGAGCGGGAAGTCGACCCCGGTGATGCGGTTGTGGACGCGTACGTACCAGCCGAATTTGCCGTTGGGTGGGGACAGGTAGCTGGTGGCGTTGACAGCCGGTGCATCGATGGCGACGACGCACCGGGCACTGTCGGTCTGATGGCGGCGGGCGGCCCACCCTTCGGGAACGAGCCGTTGCGCCTCTGGCAGATGCTCGTTGACGAGGTCGACGGACTGGGCAATGTCCCGCTCGTTCTCCGCCGCGCGCCGACGATGTTCGTGATCGGCGAAGCTGACCCGGGTGCCCGACTCGGCATCGATGACGAGGTACGTCTCGCAGGCTTCGCACCACGGCAGGCCGTGGCGCCGCAATCTGCTGAGGGTCTGGCACCGCGAGCAGGCGATGTCAGTCATGAAGGTGACCCCGCCCTTCGGCGACCTGCTCGATGACCGCGACGATCAGGGCGGCGACCTCCGTCGGGCTGGTGTGGTCCGGCACCGCGATGGTCCAGGCGTCGTCGTCCGGTCCAATCTGGAACTCGCTCGTGTCGGCGACCGGCTCCCGGTGATCGGGTTTTGCGAACCAGCCGGGGCCGGCGGTGACCGCCCAGCGGGCATCCCCGTTCTGGTCGGTGTGTTGGCTTCCGGCGTAGATGGTGGCGGTATTGCCGCCCGAGTGGTCGATGTGTGCGTGATGGCCGTGCCTTGCGATCTCGACGACCACGGCCTGCATGTCGAAGCGGGTGGGCTGCTGCCCGTCATTGAAGGCGTCGCGTAGTTCGGGGAGCAGGCCGTTGTCGACTTGCTCCGGCAGCACGACCCTCTGGCTACGTCGGGCGGCCGCCCACAGTTCGTCGTCGGAGGGCAGCGGGGTGCCGTTCCTGGCATTGATCTCGCCCGCTTCCCTGACGAACTCGAGCAGGTCGAGCCAGTTCGGGAAGGCGTTCATGTCGTCGTTCGCTCGGGTGAGCGTCGCTCGGCCAGGTGTCCGACGACGTCGGTGATGTCACGGACCAGACGCACCCGAGGCGTCTCGCGCAGCGCCTCGTGACAGCCGACGGAAAGGGCGGAGGTCACCGGACCAGGCACCGCCATCACAGGTCGGCCGAGGGCATCGGCCTGCGCAAGAACGGTCCGGGCGCCGCGGCGGAGGGCGGCCTCCACGAGCACGCAACCGCCGGACATCGCCGCCAGATAGGCCCCGTTGACGGCGACGCGGCTTCGGTACGGTGCGCTGCCGGGCGGCCAGGCGCTGATGAGAAAGACCCGCTCGAATAGCGCTGAATTACCCTGCGGGTGGGGACGGTCGAGTCCAGCGGGATTGATCGCGACGGCCAGGTGGCCAGCCGTCAGTGCGCCGCGAAGCGCTGCGGCGTCGACGCCGTACCCACCGGTGTTGAAGATGGTCCAACCGTTCTCGGCGAGGCCGTGGCCGAGTTCTGCGGCGACATGCTGCCCGTAGCTGGTGGCCGCGCGGGCTCCGATTACCGCAACAGACCGGTGCAGCGTTTCTACGAGGGGCTGTGCGCCGCGAACCCACAGACACGGCGGTGGGGCGGGCAGCCGGACATCGTCGTCGGTGGCGTCGCGATGCTGGTTCAGGTCCTCCAGCGCCGTGGGCCACTCTGCGTCCTGCGGGATGACGATCCGCGCACCGATCCGTTCGGTGTCGACAACGATCCTGGTGGCGACCTGCCGCAGACCGGCTGCACCCAACTGTTCGGCAGCTGCGGAACGTGCCTCAGCCTGCGGCAGGTGGCCGGCGATCAACCGGTGGAGGACCGCTTCCGGGCCCTCATCGTGAATCATGGTGTAGACGAGTCGGTCACCGACAATGGTCAGCCGGGCCAGGACAGCGCGGGCGATTCTTGGGTCGTCGATGGTGCTCATGTCAGCTTCTGTCTCCTTCCGGGTCAGGGGATGCGTGGGCTGGCGATGCCAGGCCACGCGTTCCGGATGGAAGTTGTTGGGCCTGGGCGCGGCACTTCGCCGCGCCCAGGCGCGGTCATGTCGGGACCGCCGGAGGTACGGCCGGCGGGAGGTCTGGGTCGAGGTGAGCAGCATCGTCAGAGGCGGCAGGCGGAATCAGCGCGAGCTCAACCTGCGGAAGTGGCTGCCCTTCGAGGGCGCTCGGTCGCGGGAGTGTGGCGGCGAGGCCCCTGTACGGCTATCGGCGCGAGTGGCACGGTCGCCCTGCGCGAAGCGGTCGGTGTCAGTGGCCCCCGAGCGAGCCGAGACCGGTCGCGGAGATGACGACCAGGGCAACGACGTGGAGGCTGACCAGGGCAAGGACGTGGACTGCGGGATGCAATCCACGGCGCAGACAACGCCGCAGGAAGCCGCTCTTGGTCTCGGGGGCGATGTGCTTGGGCATCAGCAGATTCCTCTCAGCTGGCCGCGCTTGCGGACGAAACGCGACTGGGAAGGTCTGGGTCACGGACACCTACGTCCGAAGCGGGACGGTCCGTAGTTCGGTTCGTTGACGGGCGGGCGGCGATCCAGCTCCGGAGCTGGCTCCCGTGGCACTCGGAGCCACGGGAGTGCCCGGCTCTCCTGTCCGTTCACGACTGCTCGCTGGCGGCGTCGATGGCTGCTGATATGCGCCGAGCCAGTTCCGCGTACTTGGCCATCTCTGCTTCCGCGAAAGCAGCCGTACGGTCGAGTCCTTCGGCGGTGGGTGTGACGTCGATCGTCTCGGCGGGTGCAGTGGATGCCGCGGAATCGCTCGGCTCGGCCTGAAGCACGGCCGCCCACCGGTCGTAGGCGAGCCAGAGGGCGTTCGCGATGGTGGCCGCCTCGTCGAGCGAGCAGACCAGCCTCGTCGTCGGGGCGGTGCCGTCGGTCGCCCGGGCCGCCGTGTCGCGGTCGGGCTCGACATCCCGGCGGCGCACCTGAGGTCGGGTGCCGTCCAACCCCGGCACGCCGTCGCGGTCGGCGTTGTAGATGAGCGTCTGGTTGCCCGCGCGCTTGGCGGTGAACATGGCGGCGTCGGCCTGGGCCAGGGCATACCGGGCGTTACCACCGCCGCTAAGGGCGATGCCGACGCTGACCCGAAGTTGCATCCGCCGTCCTGCGACGACCACTGGTCTAACAAGGGCCACGCGGATCGCGTCGCGCAGCGCCGTGGCGTCCCCGCGAGGCACGAGGATCATGAATTCGTCGCCTCCGGTACGAGAAACCTGCGCTCCAGCGCTGACGGAGGCGGCGGCGTGGAGCAGGCGGACGGCGATGGCCTTCAGGTATTGGTCGCCGGCGGCGTGCCCGCCGTTGGCGTTGACTGTGTGGAGGCCGTCGGCGTCGGCGAAGGCGATGGTCAGCGGTGCCGCCACCGCGGTGGCGGCGGCGATGGCCCGCTCGGCGAGGGCCCGGTTGGGTAGTCCCGTGAGCGGGTCGGTTTGGGCCGCGAGGAGTTCTCGCCGCAGCTGCTCCTCAAGAGCGGCACCAGCGGCAATTCGGCCTTCCAGTTCTTCCTCGCGGGCTTGGGCCGCAGCGAGTCTCCGATGTTGCCGGATGAGCCGGGTCGTCGCGATGATGCCAACCGGAATCCAGCTCTGCATGGCGATGAGCACCGCCAGCGCGAGATGGCCGTACGCCGCCAGGACGGCAACTGGCGCGGTCGCGAGGATCGCGACGATGGTGATCGTGGCCGTCGTGCGAAGCAGATCACCTCTGTCGGTGGATCCCGCATCGGATTTAGACATAGATTGGCTCCTTCATCGAGGAGCTCCGGGGGCGGGCCGCTGTCGTAGGCGAGGCCCGCCCCCGGGCCTTTGGGGTGGGTACCAGCCCTTGGTGGGCCTTGCCTGACGGAGGCCAGCTCGGAAGATCCGCCGCTCAGGGTGCCGCGCGGCGTGCCCGCACCTGCGACCGCTGCTGCAGGTGCGAGAGCATTGGGCAGTCTCGTGACCGGATGTCGGCCGCCGCTGTCAGTCGAGGTCGTCGAGGTCGATGTCCTCGTCGCTGACCTGGGCACCTTCGCGGCGCAGGTCGTACTCGTCGAAGTCCAGGTCCCCGCCACACAGGTTGGCGCGCAGCTCGTCCTCAGCACGGTCGTAGGCGTCTTCCTCGCCGGTCGCGCGTACCCGGACGGTGACCGGGACGAGTAGCTCGACGCTGTACTCCACGGGAAGGGTGGTGATCCCCAGCCGTTCCAGGGCGTAGTTCGTGCCCGACAGGCAGATCTCACGGTTGTTGACGGCACGGGCCGCCCTACGGCGTACGTCATTGCTGAACTCGTCGCGAGCGTGTTGCCTGGCGATGGCCTCGGCCGCGGCGGCCTCGGCAGTCGTCCTGGCGGTGGCGACCGCCGCGGTGAGTAGGTGGTGGGCCGTCTCGTCGGTGGGCGTGGCGGGCATCGGCCCGTAGCCGGCGGCGAGGAGGGCCGCGACCCTGCTCAGCCACGCCGGTGTGTCGGCAGACCCATTCGTTGCTTGCCAGGCCGCAGCGAGCATCTCCTCGATGACGGCGGTGTGGATCATCAGGTCGGTGGCGGCCGGCCCGCTCTCCGGATCTGCAGCAGCCGAGGTTGCGGGGTTCTGGGCGTCGAGCAGCTCGACGGTGTCGGTCATGATCGTGTTACCTCCTCTGGCTGAGACAAAGAACGCCGCCCCTGTTGGGACGGCGACGAATCGTTCGGTTGGTCGGGACGGCGATCGCGGTCACTCATTGGTGACGGAGACGACCTCCACCTCGTCAGCGCTGAAGAGTGGCCGGCGGGGCAGCCGGGGCAACTCCTCGCTGAGTTCGCTGACGGCCAGGCGGACTGCCTCGTCGTCGTCGACCGCGGAGATGCAGAAGGTGATCGGCACGCGAAGGGTGACCACGTGGTCCGAGGGGATCGGCGGCAGGCCCCAGTCGGCCAACGCCTCGCTGAGGCTCTCCTCGAAGTCGGGGTTCTCGCCGAGAGTGCCGAGCCCGGCTGTACGTACGCCGAGTTGCAGCCGACGCAGGCCGGTGCGGTGCTCGACCGCCTCGTGGCGTGCGCGGTCGGCCCGTGCTCGGGCCTGAAGCAGATCCTCGATCAACCGGGCGTGACAGACGCTGCGGTCATCGCCGTTGGTGTGGTCGTGCTTGCAAGCGGCGACGGATCCGTCGCTGGCGGGGCTGCTGGCCGCAGCGAGGAAGGCGGTCAGCAGGTCATCGGGCATCGACTCGCCGGTAACCTCCCGCCATGCCTGGGCAGCCGTGCAGCTGAGCCGCCCGATGTCCCCGGAGAACGCTTCGGTCATGGGTGCCTTCCCTTCGTCGACGCCCGCGCTGAGGTAGGGGCAGGAATGGAGATAGAGGTCGGTGTCTGAGGCCAGGACGGCAACGGACGACGGAACACAGCGACAGCCTGGCCACCGGTCGCATCGGTGGTAGCGACGGCCCGGACGTCGTTGTCGAACAGATCCCGCTCCAGGGCTTCGAGGTCGATGTAGCGCCGGGGCATTCCGAGACGTTCCAGCGCCGCGGCCCAGCCGCGATCGACCAGGTGCTTCTCGGCGTAGTCCGAGCGGTGCGGGAAGAGGCCGACGAAGTCGGCGGTGAAAATCGCCGGTAGTTCCTCACCGGGTACGTCTGCGTCGACGCCGCCACTCGACGCGAGCCAGTCGCCGACCGCAGCCAACGGCAGCTGATGGGTTGAGGCGATCCGACGCATCGCGCACAGCACCGGAAGCGGCAGCCGGTGTGAGTCGCGGCCGTACCGGCCAAAGCCGTGCGCGTCGAGGACTACCACCTCCGCTGCGGCATTGACCGGAAGCACCTTCGCGATGCTGGCCCGGGCTACGGTGAGGTCGCCGTCGAGGAGGACGGCTGCGGACGAGGTCAGATCGTCGGCGGGCGCGATACGGACGGCCCCCACCTGGCTCATCACCGACTGGACGACGGCGTCCTCGCTCTCCGCCCGGGCATCGGCGAGCGCGACCAGCACCCATCGGGCAAGGTTGGACAATGCCTGCACCGCCAACCGCTGGTGCCGGGCCGGCGTTCCGTCGAGTACGAGATCAGGAGTGACGACGCTGGCGCGGACCGTGCACCACGCCACCGGAAGATCGCCGGAGTAGACCAGGTACACAGGGGTTTCCCCGTCTATGACCCCAGCGGTCCGAGCCCTTATCGAGGCGCCCAGCACCGCAGCCTGCGCCGGTGGCAGTGTGTCGACCTTTAGTGGTGGTGAGGTGCGGTACCTGTCCGCCAGGGCGACCCCAACCAGACTTCCGGCGTTGACGCTACGCAGTCGTTGAAATGCTCGGACAGCGTCCGCAACGGTGCTTCGCCTCATGCTCTCCCCCGTCCGACGGGGGTGCCGAGGTGGCTGTCGGCAGCCAGACTGACGCCAGGTCGTGGTGAGAGATCCCTGGACCGACGTGCAGTGAACTCGTCGAAGAGCGCCGTCGTTGACCTCATCAACACAGCTCCGTTGCGGCGTGGGCGTCCACGAGCAGCGCGAACTGCCGGTCGGTGAGCCCGATCGGTTCCGCGTGACGACCGGCGCCGGTGAAGATGACCGGCCCGCACAGGTAGGGCGCGTCCCACGGGCCGAGGTATGGACGGCCGGTGGTCTCGAGGGCCATCTGGGTGGCCGTCCAGTTGGGGACTCCCCTGCCCTGCTGGTCGTCCTCGAGCCACATGACGGTGCATTCATCGAGCTGGACTCGGTAGGCGGCGCCGGTGGTGATACGTCGGCCGAGCCGAAGCCCGCCGTCATCGGCAGGGGCCTCAAGGACGGTCAGCCGTCCGGACGGACCGACCATCAGGTAGGTGGCCTGTTGTGCCGGCGCGGGCACCGACTTGCGGATGTCGAGTGGCGGCCGCATCGCGGTGATGGTCATCTTCTTCTCCTCTGCTGTCGTGGGGTCGGGGACCCCCTGGGCACGCAAACGGCCGGTCAGGCGAGTGCCTGATCCGGCCGGGAGGTACGGCGGTTGGCAAGTCAGCCGGGCCAGTTGGCAGGGCGGGGTCTCCCGTCGCTGCACTGGTCCGAGTCGATTGCGGCTTGTCGTGGGCGTTGCTGGTACGCCCGGCCCGGAATGTTGCGCCGCAGGCTGGGCGGTTTCTAGGCGAGGGGCCAAGCGGCCATCGCGAGCAGTTGCTCGTTCGGGCGCAGCCGGTCGATGTGGTCGTTGGCGGCGTACAGATAGTCCAGCTGGTCGGCCAGCCGGCCCGATCTGGGCGTGAGCCAGTTGGCGGCGTCGGCGGCCAGGGCATCGCCGGGCACGGCCGCGAGTGCCGCGAGTGTTCGGTAGCTGTTGAGGCCGGCTTGAAGGGCCTCGATGTCCGCGATGGGAATAGGTTGCTGCCGGTAGGCGGCGTTGTAGGTGGTCATCGCGAGCACCCGAGGTTGGGCGAGGTATGCCTGTTGGGCCCGGCTGAGCGGCCAGCGTTCCGGGTCGTCGCGATGGCGGTCGACGAAGACCGACAACGGTTGGGCGTCGCGCGTGCCGTCGACGACGTCTCGCCATCGTTGCCAGAGCCAGACAGCGCTGGTGGCGGCGCGGGCACGCATGCCGGCCAGGTCAAGGTGACGGACCGGGCCGCCGGCGGCGTAGCCCTGGTAGCGGTGCAGCAGTTGTCGGGTATGACGGTGGCGGGCGGCGAAGTGGCCAACAGGGCCGGCGGGACGGAGCTGTTGCGCGACGAGGCGGGTTGCCGCGAGGGCTGGCATGGACTGGGGTGTGGCGTCGGTGGGCAGGCAAACCACGATGGTGTGCACGACAGGACGTGCGGACATGGGCTCCTCCAGGAAGGGTGCGGAGACACGGCCGAGGTGCGATCGCGCGAGAGCGCGCGGGCAGGCGACAGCGTCGACGGACAGAGTGGTGAGGTGCGGGATCGCGGGACTGACGCCGGTGAAAGCTGCGGCGGGCGGGGATCCCGAGCGCGGTGACGCGAGCGCGTCGAGGCGATGCTGCCTGTGTGGCAGGGCTGGCGCAGTGGCGCCGGGGTGGTGCAGGTGGGACGTGGGTGCCGGGGAGGATGTGTCGCGGCCGACCGGCCGAAGTGGCGGGTGGGCGGG